>NZ_JBBORP010000001.1:0-4800000 GCF_038004645.1 Paenibacillus sp. FSL M8-0212
GGCTGTGCCGGTGCGGCAGTGGACGCGCTGCGCAGGGCGTCCAGCAGCGCCAGCAGCTTGGGCGCCAGCTGCGCTGCCGTAGGCGCTGCTGGCGCCGCCTGGCCTGCTGCGGACGGAGTCCCCGCAGCAGCAGGCGTATCAGCGCGGCCGTCAGTTCGCCCGGCCGAGCCTGCTTCAGGCTGGCCTGCACTTGCACGGCCAGCCACAGATTCAGCTGCCGCCCCTGGTGTACCCGGGCGGCTCCCAGCTTGGCCCGCATCAGTCCCGCGCGGGCTCTCGCCAGGTATTCCGCTTCCAGACGGAATACCCGCAGCCCCTTTGCCAGCCGTTTCAACGTTGCTTGCAACTGCCTTTGCCCCGGCTTCAGCATTTCCTGCGCCGGTCTGCTGGTTTCCTTTCACCGCAGTACCTGCATCCTCTGCCCCGCCATCTGTCATGGATATAGCTCCTGCCAACGCCCCTTGTCCTTGTTGCGTTGACAAAGCAGGTGTTCCGGTTCCAGTCACCTGACGACCATTGCCTGATGCAGCCAATCCTTCTTCCGTCTGTGATGCATTTGGTACTACAGGTGCACCAGCCATGACTGCTGGTTTCAACGTAGCAGATTGTTCTCCAGGCAATACCGGTTTACCTGTTGTTTGTGTCAGCATCGTTTCCAACTGATCAGCCAACCCGCTTAACAACTGATGCAGAGGGGGGCCAAACACCGTCTGGTGTAATCCTTTTACTGTTTCCGCCGTAACCGGAAGCCCACGCTGAAAAGCAATCCCTGTCGCCTGTACCCATTCTTCCACAGGGACCTGTGCAGGTTTGGCAGTCATCATATTCTGGACCATAGCCACATTATCCTTCGTGAGCGGCAAACCGCTACGCTGCATGGCAAGTAACAGTTCCCGGTTCCCTTTTGTATCCGGCAGTCCTACATCCTTAAGCAGGTTGTTCAGCGAAGCTTGTGGCAGCTCAGCAAGTGTTCCAGCCATAGGTTTCATTACCGTTATGCCATTTTCACCTGGAGGCTGCACTTGAAGCAACGTGGTCTCACCCGGACGGAGTGGAGTCTCCAACTTGGCGCGCACCTGCACACCTTGAATCTGCAGAACTGCTTCTCCTCCATCATCGGATACACTAACGACGGAGCCACGAACCACCTGACCTTCCTTTAATTCAAGCGGTTTGGCATTGCCGGGCTTACTATCTCCCATTAACCCCTTAATCATGGAACCGATATTCAAATCTCTCCCCCTCCTTCCTTCAAACCTGTGTTAAAACAAAGATTGCTGCTCTCCAAGCAGGTTGCCCAGAAAACTGCGTCGATGCATCGGGGTTGCCCCCAATGCCATAATTTGCTCCCGATGAACTTTTGTTGCATATCCTTTATGTATCGACAAACCATATTCCGGATATAACGTATCCCATTCTTCCTTACATAGTCGATCTCGCGTTACCTTGGCAATAATCGATGCCGCTGCGATCGATTGACTATTGGCGTCACCTTTAATAATGGACAGTTGAGGTACATTCAGATCCACCTTCTCGGCATCCACCAGCATATAATCAGGCGTTTCTCCCAATGCTTCAACAGCTCGTTTCATCGCGAGTCTCGCCGCCTGCTTGATATTAAGCCGATCAATCGTCTCTGCATCCGCGTACCCGATACCTACCGCCAGCGCCTTTTCCATAATGACGTCATATAGTGCATCACGTTTTTTCTCCGTCAATTTCTTGGAGTCATTCACACCTTCCAGAATGAGATCCTTCGGTAAAATAACCGCCGCTGCGACAACATCCCCAAACAAGCATCCCCGTCCTACCTCATCAATACCAGCAATACGTTCAAATCCACTGTCCCAATACTCCCGCTCGTAGATCAGCAGGTCTCGAGGTTCACTGGCTTCTTTTTTCTTCTTCGGTCCAACCGGGGTATCCAGTAGATTCAACCCGATCTCTTCATTATTTTCAACCATAACGCTCATCTCCTCTACCCACGCTTTTTCAGCATGCGTATCACTTACAACTTTTTTATAATATAGACGTAGATCCTCTGTCTTTTGTTCTGTACAACCTGTCACTCTCAGCAAAACTTTTATTTGAGATTTACAATATAAAGATAGTGATGTCTTCATTTATCGGTATTTGATGGTTTAAATTGAATATATCAGACCTCGACTAATCTAAATTGCACCACCATTCATCATAGCACGATTTAGACGCACCTGATATATAGGCCAGCCAATTCCATAAAGCGTACTGTTCTTCAATCCTCTTCCATTTTATCGTTTCGACATATGTTCCAGCGCTACTTCCGCGTTTGTATACACAAAAAAACGACCGCTCCGGGTAATCCGGTAACGGCCGCTTCTTTCGGCACTTGTATATATGAAATGAACAGATAAAGATAATGATCTTCATCGTGTAGAGTCCATTTTTTTAATAGGGAGCTTCCATAGAAAAACGTCCCATTTTACCCGCGCGCAGTTCACGCAGAAATGCTCGTGATGCCTTTTCCAGATCAATGCGTCCACCGCTTACAACACATCCACGGACACGGCCGACTTGTTCCATAATCGCAATAACACTGTCTGAATCATCTGCATCCTTGGAGAACTCCTGAAGTCCGTATCTCTCTTCCAAAGCGTCCCAGTAATAACGCATCAGGTAACTGATTCCAAAAAAGGCAATATCCTCTGCATTCAGAATTTCCTCTTTGATTGCACCTGTTACGGCAAGACGATAACCTACATTTTGATCTTCGAACTTAGGCCACAGAATACCCGGAGTATCCAATAACTCCATTTCTTTGCCTACCTTGATCCACTGTTGCCCCTTCGTCACACCAGGACGATCTCCTGTTAACGCAATACTCCGTCCAGCCAGTCGGTTAATCAGTGTTGATTTACCTACATTGGGAATCCCTACGATCAACCCGCGAACCGCACGAGGATTAATCCCTTTAGCAATTTGACGGTCAATTTTTTCTTTAAGAAGAAGCTTGGCCTGCACGGGAATATCTTTAACATTGGTTCCCGTCGAAGCATCTACAGGAAAAGCGGTAATTCCTTCTTTTTTGAAATATTCAATCCATTCTTGCGTCACTTTAGCATCTGCCAAATCCGATTTGTTCAACAAAATCATCCGGGGTTTATCCAGCAATATTTCGTCAATCATCGGATTACGGCTGGAGACAGGCAGACGGGCATCCAATAGTTCGATGACCACGTCGATGAGCTTTAACTTATCCTGAATCTGGCGTCTGGCTCGAGTCATATGACCTGGAAACCATTGTATCGTCACCTTGTCTTCACCTCATTATTTACTTCAGTTTCAGTGGTTGATCCACTTAATCTCACCGATCGGCCAGAAAATAACATCTGCACGACCAATAATATCTTTTAACGAAACATAACCGATCATACGGCTGTCTGTACTATTTGGACGGTTATCTCCCATAACAAATACATGACCCGCCGGCACTTTGCCATCAGGAAACTGCTCATTCGGGAAATCCTTCACGTTATAGGTTCCACCATTTGCTTCAGCTGCATCAATGGCTCCTTGAATATACGTTTCATCAACCTTTTTGCCGTTAACCATCACGGTATCGTCCTGAACCTCAACGGTATCACCTTCAACAGCAATAACACGTTTAATGAAATCTCGACCTTCGGATGGTACGTGGAAGACGATAACTTCACCGCGCTTCGGTTCTCTGATATCATATAAGATCTCGTTGACGATCACACGTTCACCCGTTTCAAAGTTCGGCTGCATGGACGGACCGTCCACAACAAACGGTTTGAAGAGCAACCACCGAATCAGAATGACGAGAACTAATGCGATAACAATGGCTTTAAGCCATTCAACAATTTCATTTTTGGCTTTTTTGGATCGACTGTTTTTCTCTTCGGCAGGATTGCCCCGGTCATGTTGAACTTCTTGTTCCATTCAAGATCTTCCTCTCTTCACAGTACATGTTTATAGCAGTACACACATCCAGCATTCTGTATCGTTCCAATAACTCCATGGATGGATACAAAACATTCACATCAGTTATGTAATCTTACACCAAGCATTACAGTACATTTAATCCACAATTCAAATGCCTTCAAGAGGTTGTTCAAAAAGTCGGTACTAAAACCGGTCTTTTGAACACGCACTTCAATAACTGATTTTACAAGCCTCCCGGACTATTCCCCGCATGTGTTGCCATACCATTTTACTCGGAAGTGTACCTCCGGTTCAACTTTTCCCGGACAAAAACGAAAAGGGCTTGTCTCCAAGCCCTTCCCGGTATCCGTTATATTAACGAATTTCTTTAATTCTCGCTGCTTTACCGCGTAGTTCACGAAGATAATAAAGCTTCGCACGACGCACTTTACCACGGCGAGCCACTTCGATTCTATCGATTTTTGGGGAATGAAGCGGGAAAGCTCTTTCCACACCTACACCGTAAGAAATTTTACGAACTGTAAAAGTCTCACTGATTCCACCACCACGGCGTTTAATCACAACACCTTCGAACAATTGGATACGCTCACGAGTTCCCTCTATTACCTTAACGTGCACTTTCAAAGTGTCACCAGGACGAAAACTCGGAATATCCTTACGAAGTTGTTCTTGTGTAATCGCTTGAACGATATTCATCTATGACTCCCTCCTTCCGTACAGGCGTTCATACTTCTTCCAGAGATCACCTTGTCTCCTTCATTATCCATAGAGGACCGCCGTATTCCACATAACAGACTTATTGTATCACGCAGCATATCAAAACACAAGAGAAATAAAACAAATGCCTATTGTTCAATCTGCCGCTCTGAAACTCATCCATCACATGTTGACTTCATTCTAAAATACATTCTCTCATATTGGACCGTGAATCAACACTCTCATCTGCAAGTCAACCTGATACAGGAAAAAATACTGTAACTTCCCGTGTAGAAATATCGTCTATGATATAACTTAATGACCACTTTAAAAGGAGAACCCCAAGACTCATGAAATATTGGAAAAAGATCACACTTGCCTTACTCGCCATGCTCATATGCTCCATTACACTGTATGCATATGCCGTAACTCATCCAACGAATGCACTGTCACACAAAGCCTGCACATCCTGGGACATAGTCAAACGTAAAGCATTCGAGCTGTCACACACTGACTTCTCTAACCAATCTGCGCTGGATCGTTCTAACTTCAAGATTGAACAAGGTACTGCTACAGAAGTTCCTGTACTGATGTATCATTACATAGAGCCCAAATTGAATAATCATGAGACAGATAATAAATCCATCATTAATCTGGAGGATTTTGAGCAAAATATGAAATACCTGCATGATGAAGGCTACCGAACAATTACACTGGATCAGCTTGAACAATATGTTAATGGAAAGTTATCCTTACCACAGAAGTCCATTGTAATTACCTTTGATGACGGATACCAGAACAATTATACATTAGCTTACCCTGTGCTTCAGCAATATAATTTTCATGCCTCGCTGTTTGTCATAGGCAGTAAAATTCAGGAGCAACCTTCGGAATTTGAGCCCGCCATTAACAGTTTCATCTCCAAGCCAGAGATGCAGGTGGCAACCGACGTATTTGAATTCAACAGCCATACCTATAACCTGCATCACAAGGGATTTATGCGCTGTGGTAACAGTGTGCCTGTCGGTCTGGACACCAGTCTTCTGGATGATGATATCCAGCGTATGAAGCAAACCGGAATAGACACACCTTATCTGGCATATCCTTTTGGTTATACCAGTACACAGATGATCTACAAGTTACAACAACATGGATATCGCATGGCCTTTACCGTAAAGTCTGGATTTGTGCATCCAGGAGATCATCCCATGAAGCTGCCTCGCTTGACGGTCACCACAGGTACTGATTTGGCGACCTTGCTTCAACCCGAATCCAGTCCGCAGAACGAATCATCTGCATCGGAGAATGACCAGTAAAATTTACACTTTAACTTCACCGCCCGGATACAGAGTCGAGCTATACAGCCTTTTGGGCTGTGGCTTGGCTCTTTTTGCATCGGTAAGTGATAATGTCATCGGAGAGCTGGAATAAATCACTGCTTCCTCTGCGTCATAGATGATGATCTGTTCTTTCCCCGTCTGAACCAGGTCTGCATGCACCGCATATCCCTCTTTCGGGAATTCAGTAACCGTTTTCATGTCTCCATCTACCAAAGAAGGCAACACATCTCCACCTCGGCGATACGCCAAAATATAATCGAGTCCACCCTCATCCCAGTTACATACAGGCTCTATAATGGTTAACCAGCCACGAGTCTTGCGATTTTCTTTCCAAATTTCTTGCCCTGTACTATCCAGCATGAACATTCCATCCTTACCATTCTCATCCCCTCGGACAATCCGGTCCAGACCTGCAATCTGTAAACCTTTCATTCCAGAACAAAAATGGCCCAGTGCAATATGTTGTGATTCAATCGAATCTTCATAACGCCACTTCTCATTACCATAGCGGTCCATCATGACCGTCACACTGCCACCGATAACAACCTCAACTTCCCCATCACCGTCAACGTCTCCAAACCATATACAGTCAGCATGATCATCGAGATTATGACAAGACCATAATAACGTCCCATCATGATCCAGCATGTCATATCCCGCCATCACTTCATCTTTCCCATCTCCATCGATATCATATACCCATGGAAAATGTCCTGGGTTTCCCTCATGCTTCCACAACAAATTAAAATCATGGTCAAGTGCCCATAACGTCTTATAGCGGTCTTTCAGTATAATGTCCATTTTCTGTTGGTGGCCCGTCAGGTTGGCGAGAATAATGCAGTCATGTGCTTCATCACCTGGCAGATCACGTGTTTCTTTGATCTCTCCGGTCCGGCCATCCAACACGAGAAATTGTTTGTCCATGACACACAATACTTCATTATTTCCATCTCCATCCCAATCTGCGATCTGAGCGGGATAGTCTGAACCCGGACCACCTGCATCAGGATCAGGAGTTCCGACCTGCCATAGTAATGTTCCTTCCAGATCAAACGCAGTCAAACAACATACCTGATGCGGGACATACCGATCGTCTATACCCCCATCTGCCTGTACCAGCAACATTTCAAGTCTGCCATCCCCATTCAGATCTCCCAAAAGCATTTTGCAGCGTTCTCCAGCTTCGCTAATATCTGCTCTGGCGATTTCATAAGGCTGATTGCTCATCATCTTCCTCCTCAGCGTATCGTTAACATTCCATTACAGCTGAGTTCAACATAAAGAAAACCCCTGATTTTTACAACCCTATTATGTGCTCATGCAAAAATGTTCAAAGCTGCAAAAAAGTACCTCGGTCAACAATAACCAATTTAAAGGAATGATTTAAACCCACTCTAAAAACTCAAGACGATTGCCAAAAGGATCATTTATATAGAATCGTCGTACACCTTCATCTGCTCTTGCTTCGTCATCGACAATATGAATTTGGTTATGAATGAGATGATCACGTAACTGATCCAAATGTTGTACATGAAATGCCGGATGAGCTTTTGTGGCGGGAATAAAATCTTTTTGTACCCCAATATGCACTTGGTGTCTGCCACACTCGAACCATACACCACCCCGTTTTCTCAGAATTTCAGGTTTGGGAATCTCCGTCCAGCCTAACACGTTATTGAAAAAATGACGTGCCTCCGCTTCACAACCTTCTGGTGCTGCGAGCTGAATATGATCAAGACCAATAATATTGTAAGTCATTCTCACACCGCCTTTCGTTTCACTTAATGAAACTTAGTTCCATTAATTATACTTGTATTTTATAGAATAGACTAATGAAAATCCAGTTCTCTTTTCAATGTACACAAAAAAAGCCAACCTTTAGTATCAAGGTTGGCCCTTTCGAACTCTGGAAAATAATATTTACGTGTTTATACGATACAAATACTTACTCTGTGCTATTTTCACGGTTTGAGCGCATCTTTTTCAACCAAACTCGCTCTTTATCCGTCAAATCGGCCGTTTCCAACATCTCCGGTCTGCGCTCCAGCGTACGAAGCAACGACTGTTCTCTGCGCCATGCCTCAATGTTAAGGTGATGTCCCGACAACAGCATATCCGGTACTTTCATGCCCCTAAACTCGGGTGGACGTGTGTAGTGTGGATATTCGAGGAGTCCAGTACTGAATGAATCCGTTACGGCACTTGTCTCATTACCAAGCACACCAGGTATAAGACGTACGATACTATCGATGGCAACCATAGCAGGCAACTCCCCACCCGTGAGTACGTAATCACCAATGGATAGTTCATCCGTCACGAGAAATTCGCGAATACGCTCATCGTAACCTTCATAATGTCCACATATAAAAATCAGATGATCTTCCTGCACAAGTTCTTCTGCTTTTTTCTGTGTAAACGTCTCACCTTGCGGACACATTAGAATGATACGTGGAGCTTTCATCGATGCCGCAGCTTCTCCGCGTTGCTCCAGAACATCTTCTACAGCAGCAAAGATCGGATCTGGTTTCAGCACCATGCCCCCACCTCCGCCGTAAGGGGCATCATCTACTGTATTATGTTTATTGGTCGCATAATTTCGGAAGTTGGTTGCACCAAGGGATACGAGTCCCTTCGTTTGAGCTTTGCCCAGAATGCTTGCTCCGAACACACCGTCAAACATCTCCGGGAATAGCGTTAATACATCCACTTTCATGTTATAGCAGCCCTTCCATCAGGTGAATCTTCACTTGCTTCTGTTCGATGTCCACATCAAGTACTACATCATCAATAACGGGAATCAGCACTTCTTTACCAGCTGGCGTTTTGACAACCCACACATCATTGGCACCCGGCGTCAAAATTTCAGAGATGGTTCCAAGCGTTTCACCCTCTTCGGTGATGACCGAACACCCAACGATTTGATGGAAGTAGTATTCACCTTCGTCCAGCTCAGCCAGGTTCTCTTTTAACACTTTGGCCATGCCGCCTTTAAACTTTTCTACTTCATTAATGTTGCCGTACTCTTTCAGACGAAGAATATACATATTTTTATGCAAACGTGAAGATTCCACGTTAACCATGACTGGATGATTATCTGGTGTAAAGAAAAACAACTCTGCATTTTTCGCGAAACGCACTTCCGGGAAATCGGTTAAAGGCATGATTCTCACCTCACCGCGAATTCCATGCGTATTAACGATTTTACCTACATTCATAAACTCTGCCATAAATCCTCCTACGAAATTAAATCAAACTAAATAGCTACTTCGACTCTCGTACGGTCGTTTCGACGACGGTTCGTTCTTTCGATCGCTGTTACCCCCTCATTTTTTGAACTTACTTTAAAAGGTGAAAATGAGGTGATAAAGGCGAACGCTAACGCTTCTCCAGAATCGATCCCGTCCCCTGCACTGCTCCGAAGTCACTCATATCCAAAAATATTTTAATTCAATATCTAATCCAACCTATTAAGTTCAGCATGCACGAAAAGGGGCTAGGACATGCATCCTAACCCCCTTTCGTATATCTTTAAGATATGATATCAACGGTAACCCGTTTATCCATCTTAACTGCTGCTGATGTGACGACCGTACGAAGTGATTTCGCGATTCGTCCCTGTTTACCAATTACCTTCCCGACATCGTCAGGATGAACGGTTAACTCATAAACGACAAGCCGGTCTTTCTCAACCGTCCGAACCGCCACATCTTCCGGATGATCGACTAAAGCCTTAGCAATTATGCTTACTAATTCTTCCATAGATGACCCTCCGAATCAGCACTTTATTTAGATAATTTAGACTCGTGGAACTTCTTCATCACGCCCGCTTTGCTAAGCAAGTTGCGGACAGTGTCAGATGCTTGTGCACCGTTTTGAAGCCATGCCAATGCTTTATCTTCATCGATCTTAACAACAGCCGGTTGTTCAACCGGGTTGTAGTAACCGATCTCCTCGATAAAACGACCGTCACGTGGGGAACGGGAATCCGATACCACTACGCGGTAGAAAGGAGCTTTGTGAGCACCCATACGTTTCAGACGAATACGAACTGCCATTTGAAAATTCACCTCCTTCAATGAAATCTGTATATGATCCAGCTTCGCTTAAATCAACGGAAAGGAAACTTCATTCCTTTGCCCATACCTTTAAGCTGCTTCATCGCTTTATTTTTGCCGCCTTTAGGTCCCATCATATCCGAGAACTGTTTCATCATGCGGCGCATCTCATCAAATTGCTTGATCAGACGATTTACTTCAGCCAGAGATGTTCCGCTTCCGGTAGCAATACGCTTCCGACGGCTATGGTTGATCATGTCCGGGTTGCGTTTCTCTTCGGTCGTCATTGAGTAAACGATCGCTTCGATCCGGCCCATCTGTTTATCATCAACCTTCAGGTCCTTGGCTTGTTTCATCTTGCCCATGCCGGGGATCATATCCATGATCTGATCGATTGGTCCCAGCTTTTTCACCTGATCCATCTGCTCCAGAAAATCTTCAAACGTGAATTCTGCATTACGCATCTTCCGTTCCATTTCCTTGGCTTTATCGGTATCAATGTTTAATTGTGCTTTCTCAATCAGAGATAACATATCACCCATACCGAGTATCCGTGAAGCCATACGTTCCGGGTGGAACGGCTCCAAAGCGTCAAGTTTCTCTCCAAGGGAAGCAAACTTGATTGGACAACCCGTAACTGCTTTGACAGAAAGCGCAGCACCACCACGAGTATCGCCATCCAGCTTTGTCAGGACAACACCTGTCAGATTAAGCTGCTGGTTAAAGTGTTCTGCTACGTTAACCGCATCCTGACCTGTCATACTGTCTACGACAAGCAGTACTTCATCCGGATTCACTACGCTGTGAATCTGGCGAAGTTCTTCCATCAGTTCTTCATCAACATGCAGACGTCCAGCTGTATCGATAATAACATAGTCATTACCATTATCTTTAGCATGTTGAAGACCTTGACGTGCGATCTCAACAGGGCTTGTCTGATCTCCCAGTGTGAATACCGGCGCTTTGATCTGCTCGCCGAGTACTTGCAACTGTTTGATCGCTGCCGGACGATAAATATCTCCTGCAACAAGCAATGGTCTGCTGTTTTGCTTTTGCAGCATTTTAGCCAGTTTACCCGATGTGGTTGTTTTACCAGCACCCTGCAAACCAACCATCATCAGCACCGTAGGCGGTTTGTTCGCTTTAGCCAGTTTGGCCTGGCTTCCACCCATCAAATCCGTTAGTTCCTTGTTAACGATGTCGATGATGACCATTCCTGGCGTGAAGCTCTCCATCACTTCTTTGCCAACAGCCTTCTCTTTCACCTTGGCGATGAATTCCTTGACCACTTTGAAGTTTACATCCGCTTCGAGCAATGCCAGACGTACCTCGCGCATAGCCTCGGCTACATCTTCATCAGACACCTTGCCTTTTCCGCGCAGCTTGCTGAACACATTCTGTAATCGGGTCGTTAATCCTTCAAATGCCATGATCCCACCTCCTTAAGCTTTAATACTGTGTTCAAGACCGATACGTTCCGCTCAGCCAATTTTCATTCACTAAGCTGAGCAACGATATCGTGTATTTGTTTGTTGTTATCAATGGAGACGCCTGCGCGTTCCAATGCATTTTGCAAATCTTCAAGATTGCGATTACGCCGTTCATGCTTTTCCAGCAAGCCCAGCTTGCTTTCGTAATTTTCCAGCACTTGTTCGGCACGCTTGATATGCTCGTATACCGCCTGGCGGCTGATCTCAAACTCGGCTGCAATTTCACCAAGTGAGAAATCGTCATGAAAGTAATACTTTAGAAAAGTCTGCTGTTTCTCGGTAAGTAACAATTCATAAAAAGCAAACAGCAAGTTTATCCGGTTTGTCTTCTCAAGCCGGTTTTCTTGACTCACATCGGGGCACTCCCTTCGTCAAGGAAAAACACTTTACACTCTTGCAACGTTCCTAATAATACCTAAAACAAATCAGGTTGTCAAGCAAAAATACTTGTCACAATAAAAACAGCTCTGATGATATGTTATTTCGATGTTTAACGGGTGGTTTATACTCTTTTTCACTACAAGCAAATCCTGTCTGTATCTCTACGATCCACCTCTATGTAGAAGAAAAACGAATGCTTCTCAGTTCGTGGAGATGCATTCGTTTACGGTGTTCTAGCGAAGTGGTGTCAGGTAGAGCAGTACCATAAAGAAATGAAGAATACTGCCTGCTAGCACAAAGAGATGCCAAATCGCATGGTGGTAAGGAAATCCACGCCACATATAAAAAAGCGTACCCAGTGTATACATCAGGCCTCCAGCAACCAGCAGCACAATTCCACCTGTAGGAATGGCAGCCATAAGCGGTTGCCAGGCAATAACGATGAGCCAGCCCATCGCAATATAGAAAATCGTCGACATGAATAAAAACTTTTTCGTGAAAAACGCCTTAAAGATCACGCCGAATAATGCGACTCCCCAGATTATACCGAACAGGGTCCATCCAAGTGTACCCCGAACAGCAATAAACAAAAGCGGAGTGTACGATCCCGCAATAAACAAATAAATGGAAGAATGGTCGAAAATCTCAAATAAATCTTTCACTTTTCCATCTTTCCATGCATGCACGAGTGTAGAACTCGTATAGAGCAGCAGCATGGTGATCCCGTAGATCGTGAAACTGACCACATGCCAAGCTGTGCCTTTCATACTTGAAAATACAATCAATATCACCAGTGCAGCTACACTGAGTGCAGCGCCGATTCCATGTGTCACCGCATTGGCGACTTCTTCACGGCGAGAATAGGTATGAGTATTGGCCATTTTCAACCGTCCTTTCTAACCCTTTAGCATTGCCTGCTTTATTCTCATTATACACGTATTGCCAGTGACATTACACGTGACACTTATCACGTATATCACTGGCAATTACGATTAACGCTATTAAATTCAACCTATTAATTAATGCTTCTAGGAATTAGCTTCCTCTTCTTCAGCACTCTCAGCTGGCTGTTCCTGGATCAATCCGGCGAACAAAGCATGCACAAATTGCTCCGAATCAAACGGCTGTAGATCATCAATTTTCTCACCCAGCCCCACGAGTTTCACTGGCAAGTCCAGCTCCTGACGGATCGCAACAACGATTCCACCTTTGGCTGTTCCATCCAGTTTTGTAAGTACGAGGCCAGTTACGCCGCTTTTCTCACCGAAAAGTTTGGCTTGGTTCAAAGCATTTTGACCTGTTGTTGCATCCAGTACCATCAGTACTTCATGCGGAGCATCAGGAATTTCACGCTGAATGACACGATATATCTTGTTAAGCTCGTCCATCAGGTTCGATTTGTTTTGCAGACGACCTGCTGTATCACAGAGGAGAACATCCGCACCCCGTTGTTTAGCTGCCTGTACCGCATCATACATAACCGCTGCTGGATCAGAACCAGATTGCTGTTTGATAACATCGACACCGGCACGTTGTCCCCATACTTCCAGCTGTTCGATGGCTCCGGCACGGAACGTATCTCCAGCTGCCATGATGACTTTTTTACCTTGCTGTTTAAATCGATGCGCCAGCTTGCCAATCGTTGTTGTTTTACCAACACCGTTAACACCAACGAACAAAATAACGGTAATGCCATCCGGATTCATTTTCAATTCATTATTCTGTTCACCGCGAAGAAGATCCGTCAGTTTCTCAGACAGTACAGGCTGCAGCTCAGCCGCGTCCTCGATTTTGCGTTTTTTCACCTCAACGCGCAGGTCTTCGATCAGATTCATGACTGTATTCACGCCAACGTCTGCTCCGATCAAAATCTCTTCCAGTTCTTCATAGAACTCTTCATCGATTTTTTTACGGCGGATAACGAGATCTGACACTTTTTCCACTAACCCTTTACGTGTCTTTTCCAATCCATCCTTGAACTGTTTGGTGACCGACTCCGTTTTGCTTGCAATGCTGTCTCTCAGCTTTTTAAAAAAACTCATAAAGCCCCTCCATCGTGTACATAATCTAAGCGCTTTTGCAAAAATGCTCAATCTGAATGATTTTCAATAATTACAATGAGTTCGTTTGTCTCGCAGGTTTGGATCAGATCAGGCAATTACTGCTTCCTCATCTTCCAGTTTAACCGAAACGAGCTTGGATACTCCGCCCTCTTCCATCGTAACACCATACAGCACATCAGCCTCTTCCATCGTACCTTTACGATGGGTAACAACGATGAACTGTGTCTGTTCGGAGAATTCACGCAAGTACTGGGCAAAACGTACCACGTTAGCTTCGTCCAGTGCTGCCTCAACTTCATCCAGCACGCAGAATGGTACAGGTTTGACATGCAGAATGGCAAATAACAAAGCCATTGCCGTCAAAGCCCGCTCCCCACCAGATAACAGTTGCAGGTTTTGCAGTTTCTTGCCTGGTGGCTGAGCCACAATATCTATTCCCGTTTCTAGCAAACGCTCCGGGTCCATCAGAACAAGGTCAGCACGTCCCCCGCCAAACAGTTTGGTAAACACGGTACCGAACTCACGGCGGATGGCATCAAACGTGATCTTGAATCGCTTCGCCATCTCGTCTTCCATTTCCCGAATAACCTGATACAACGTTGTTTTTGCTTCCACCAGGTCATTCTTCTGTTCACTCAGGAACTCGTATCGCTCATTGACCCGCTGGAACTCCTCAATCGCTCCCAGGTTAACATCACCCAGGGCGGATATACTGCGTTTGAGCTTTTGTACCTCTGCCTGTGTATGCTCTACATCTTCCGGCACAGGATAACGCTCTTTGGCCAGTTCATAGCCCAGTTCGTATTCATCCGTTAGCTTCCGCAGTATATTTTCCAGCTCAACGTCCAACCGGTTTACGGAAATTTCCGTCTGTCGCATCTGCTCTTCCACAGCTTTCAACTGCGTGCGCTGCTCCTTCGTTTCGCTCTCGGCAAGCTCAAGCTTTTTCGACAACTCACTTCGGGCAGCACGTTTGAAGTCCAGCTCCTGGGAAGCTTCCGCTTTTTTCAGCTTGTACTGGTTCAGATCTTCAATCTGCTTGACACTCTCGGTCTGTGTTTTCTTGAGATCTGCTTCCATCGAAGCTAACAACGTGCGATTCTGACGCAGATCTTTGACCAGCGACTCTACTTCCCGCTCCAGACGCCGCAATTGTTCCCCATTGGAGAATCGCTCCTGATCAAGCTTACCTTCGCGCACTTTTAATTCGGTGAGTTGACTCTGCAATTCTTCCTTCGCGGATTCATTGGCTTTCCGGGCAAACTCAGCTGCATGAATGGCACGATGCGTTGCTTTTTCTTCCTCTTCAAGCTGCTCTAACTTCTTCACAGCGACGATGCGAGCTGTATCCAGCTCTTTGATTTCTTCGGTGAATCCGCTCTTTTCCTGCCCGGCAACGGCAACCTGTTCTAGCACGTGGCGAAGCTCGTGCTCTACCTGCTTCATTTCCATCGAAGCCTGCTGTTCTGCATTTCGGGTATCATCACCGGACTGACGAAGTTCGTCCAACTTGTCCTGACACTGCTCCAGTTGAACTTTTACATCATCCACACTGCGATGCAGTTTCACGATCTGATTTTCGGTATCCAAAATATCCTGATCGAGCTGGTCCAGCTGCCGTTTCCGGCTGAGCAGACTCACATTTTTCTTGTGCTGGCTACCACCTGTCATGGAACCACCCGCATTAACCACGTCACCTTCAAGCGTCACTACCCGGAAACGATACTGGCAGCGAGCCGCAATTTTATTGGCGACCTCCAACGTTTCGGCAATAATAACATTACCTAACAGACTGCCAATGATTGAAGCGTACTTGGATTCGAATTGTACAAGATCAGCACCGATCCCCACAAAACCCTCCATACCTTCGATCATGGAACGTTCAGCCGCTCCAATGGCACGAGGACGAATGACATCCAGAGGAAGGAACGTTGCACGCCCCAACTGGCGTTGCTTCAGGAAAGCAATTGCCTGTCTGGAAACTGATTCATTTTCCATGACCACATGTTGCAAGGATGCTCCCATCGCTGTCTCTACCGCAAGTTCAATCTTCTCGGGAACTTTGACGAGTTCAGCCACAGCTCCATGAACACCGCTCAGCGTACCTTTACGCGAAGCCTTGAGGACTTCCTTGACACCCAGCATGAATCCGTCAAAATCATCCTGCATCTCTTTCATCGTATCGCGGCGGGAGACCTGAGCTTCACGCTTCTGTTCCCATTTACGAACTGTGCCCCGACTTTCTTCGAGCAGCTTCTGCAGCGACTGGAGTCGTTCACTTTCCGTAATGTAACCACCACGTAGGTCACTGATTTCTTTGCCCAAGCGAACAACTTTTTTCTCAATGTCCGCTTTGCGACTTTCCAGTGTCTCTTTCTGCTCTTCCCATTTGCCTGATTCTTCAGCCGCGCGATTCATTCTGCGCTCCAGCGTTTCTTTCTGCTGGTCCACGTAACGAATTTCATTTCGTGTCTGGGCCATCTGATTCATCAGTTCCAGCAAGTTGCCTTTGAGGCTTTCCTCTTGCTGCTGACTAATGCCACCTGTAACACCGATGAGTTTGGCTTCTTCCTGGGACAACTGATTTCTCACATCATTCAGTTCATGCTCAAGCTTGCCAAACTTCTCACGTAGTGCAAGCAGCTCGGTTTCCCGTTCGGAATGTCTCTCTTCACTGGCAGCAAGTGTTACTTTGAGCTGCTCCTGATTTGTTTGCAGATGGTGGGAGCGCTCCTTGAGCAATTCTCCAAGCCCTTCACTTTTCTCTGTCGCTTCACTGAATTGTAATAAAGCGGCTTGCAGTTGCTCTGTCTCTGTTTCCAGGATACGCAGCGCATTCCGATCATTTTCCAGCTTGGCATCATGGGTAGAGACAATCGCTGCGAGTCCAACCTCTTCCTGTTTTAGGGATTGCAGGCGCTCATTCGCTTTACTCCAGGAAGCATGAATCTGTTCGATCTGGTACACATACATGGAAATTTCCTGTGATTTGAGCTGAGAACGAAGTTCCTTATAGTGGATCGCTTTCTCTGATTGTTCTTTTAGCGGTCCAATCTGATCTTCCAGTTCAGTCACCAGATCATGAATACGCAGCAAATTCTGCTCTGTCTCATCCAGTTTGCGCGTCGCATCCCGCTTGCGGGATTTATATTTAACGATACCTGAAGCTTCTTCAAAGATACCTCTGCGATCCTCTGAACGGGTACTCAGAATCTCTTCGATTCGCCCCTGTCCAATAATCGAGTAGGCTTCCTTACCAATGCCGGTATCCATAAACAACTCCGTGATATCCTTCAAACGACAAGATTGCTTGTTAATAAAATATTCACTATCTCCGCTGCGATGTACACGACGAGTCACCGTCACCTCACCGAAATCCAATGCAAGTGCGTGATCCTCGTTATCAAGCGTTAGCGACACTTCACCGAAATTAACGGCTTTCCGTGCGTCACTGCCTGCAAAGATGATATCTTCCATCTTGCCACCACGCAGCGACTTGGCACTTTGTTCCCCCAGAACCCAGCGAATTCCGTCCGATATATTACTCTTGCCACTTCCGTTCGGACCTACAACAGCCGTAATGCCACGAACGAACTCCATCTCCGTTTTGTCGGCGAATGACTTGAATCCACCCAATTCGATCCGTTTTAAAAACATAGGGTTTCTCGTCACCTCCTCTTGCAAATTTCAAGTATTGCATTCAAGCGCCTAAATAAATTGAACCATTGTCATTACACATGATCACTCCAATTGCAGTACCATCCTCCGATCGCTCTTATCCCCAGATTTTCTTGATTCCCTTATCCAAGGGAAAAATCCGTTGATAAATGCGGAGCATATGCTTCCGATGTAGCTTTCTTTCAGAAAGCTTTTAGCTTCGCTTCTTCAGATTGGTTCTGCACTCTTCGTTTTGTGTAAAATACGGTTCAACTTATTAGTTAACGATCAGGCAAACTCCGCCTGAACCTCTTTACAAAAAAAAGAGCAAAAAGCAGTCCGGCCGATTACTTCCGCCGGGGCGGACCCGCGGGCTGCTCTTTGCTCTTCGTTTGTCTATGCGCTATCGGTTAAGCTCCGGCTTCCGGAAGCTTCAGTCGATCAAGTGCTGCAGATGCAGCCTGTTGTTCCGCTTCCTTTTTGGAACGTCCTGTACCTCTGCCGAGCCTTTCTTGACCCATATGGACCTCCGAGACAAACTCACGTTCATGGGCAGGTCCCCGTTCCTCAACGATACGGTATTCCAAAGCTCCCATATTGTGATGCTGAGTAAGTTCCTGCAGTTCCGTTTTGTAATCACTCATTTGCAGCTTGCTGCCCAATACAATTAATGGGAAGACATGCTGGTCGAGAAATGCCCGGACAGGCGCAAGCCCCTGATCCAGATACAATGCACCAATGAAAGATTCAAACACATCCGCCAACAGAGCCGGCCGTGTCCGTCCTCCAGTTAGTTCCTCACCTTTACCAAGAAGTACATACTGCCCAAAACCCAACGCTTCAGCAAATTTGACGAGGGAAGGCTCACAGACAATGGATGCCCGCAGCTTAGTTAATTCGCCTTCCGGACGGTTAGGAAACAAATGATACAAGTATTCCGATACAGTCAGTTCCAGTACCGCATCGCCCAGAAACTCCAGACGCTCGTTGTCCTGATGCTGACTGAACCGGTGTTCGTTTACATAAGAAGCATGGGTAAACGCTTGTTTTAAAAGCTGCCTGTTGTCAAATTTGATTTGAAGTTTATGTTGTAACTGCTTCAGATCTTCACTCAAACGAACTAGCCCCTTATGCTTCAAATTTTTTGAGAATAATGGTGGCATTGTGACCGCCGAATCCAAATGAATTGGACATGGCAATATTAACTTTGGTTTGACGTGGAACATTTGGAACATAATCCAGATCACATTCCGGGTCCTGATTTTCCAGGTTAATCGTTGGAGCCAGTGTCTGATGTGTCAGTGACAATCCGCAGATGACCGCTTCTACACCACCAGCAGCGCCAAGCATGTGGCCCGTCATGGATTTAGTGGAACTCACGGCGATCTTGTACGCATGATCACCAAACGCCTTTTTGATGGCAAGCGTTTCGGATCTGTCGCCTACAGGCGTCGAAGTTCCGTGTGCATTAATGTAGTCCACTTCTTCAGGCTCAATACCCGCATTACGAAGTGCCATCTTCATGCAACGTGCTGCTCCGTCCGGATCTGGTTCTGTCATGTGATGTGCATCACCTGTCAGACCGTAACCGATCACTTCACCATAAATGCGTGCACCACGTTTTTGAGCATGCTCCAGGGATTCCAGAATCAGAACACCAGCGCCTTCGCCCATAACAAAACCATCACGTTCTGTATCAAAAGGACGGCTTGACTTCGCAGGATCATCATTACGTGTAGACATTGCGCGCATCGCACAGAACCCTGCAAGACCCGTTGGTCTGATTGTTGCTTCCGCACCACCACAGATCATGGCATCTGCATCACCATTGGCAATCAGCTTGAAGGAATCCCCAATAGAGTGTGTACCTGTTGCACAAGCGGTAACAACGTTAATGTTAGGACCTTTGGCGCCAAGTGAAATGGACATTTGGCCTGAAGCCATGTTGGAGATCATCATGGGAATAAAGAATGGGCTTACCCGTTTTGGACCTTTTTGCAACAATGCGTTATGTTGATCCTCCCACGTACCCAATCCACCAATACCTGATCCGATGGATACACCAAAACGCTCTGCATCAATATTCTCGTTAATTTTCAGACCACTGTCTTCAACGGCTTTGAAACCGGCTGCCACAGCGAACTGTACAAAACGGTCCATTTTGCGAGCATCCTTGCGATCCATATATTCTTCCGGGTTGAAATCCTTGATCTCGGCTGCAATCTGTGTCGTGTACTCACTAACATCAAACGCCTCAATCTGAGAAATTCCGGACTTTCCTGCCATTAAACTGCCCCAGAACGTTTCCAAATCTTTTCCGAGCGATGTCATTACGCCCATTCCGGTAATTACTACTCTTTGTTTCAAACCGAGTCACCTCTATATCGACTGCATTACGCAAGTATTTTGTGGGAATATCCGCAAACAGACATCTATTCAACCAAGATAGGCCTGCTTGAGTAGAGCTGCTTGCGGAATGAGAAAAACCAATGAATGATGAGAAGTCCCGCCTGTTCGAAAACATGTGCGGGACTAAAAATGACTTTAGGTATGAGATTGTATGTAGTTTACAACTTCACCTACGGTCGTGATTTTTTCTGCATCTTCATCAGAGATTTCCAAATCAAATTCATCTTCCAATTCCATGACCAATTCCACTACATCCAAAGAATCAGCACCCAAATCTTCTTTGAAAGATGCTTCAAGTGTAACTTCAGCTTCGTCTGCGCCCAAGCGGTCGACGACGATGCGTTTTACACGCTCCAATACATCGGACATCCGGTTCACCTCCTTCTTTGGTATTATACGAGAATCGCAGGCAAAATGCCATAGAAGACATATGCGGCTCCCGGCCGGGGAACCCGGCCTTTTTCCGGCATTTCGGATCGTCCAGCGCCTGTTCCCCGACTATTGTTCAAGTCCGGGAAGAATTACATGTACATGCCACCATCAACATGCAGCGTCTGCCCTGTCATATAAGATGAAGCCTGTGAAGCCAGGAACGTGACTACACCGGCGATTTCATCCGGCTGACCCAAACGGGACAACGGAATACCACTTAGCATACCGTCCACCAGCTCCTGGGACAACTCTTTTGTCATATCTGTCTCAATGAAACCTGGTGCAACACAGTTAACTGTGATTCCACGAGAAGCCAGTTCACGAGCAGATGCCTTTGTCAGGCCAATGACTCCTGCTTTGGCAGCAACATAGTTCGCTTGTCCAGCATTACCGAGCACACCTACAACCGAGGAGATATTGATAATTCTTCCCGACCGTTGTTTCATCATTGGACGTGTAACCGCCTTAAGGCAGTTAAACACACCTTTGAGATTGGTTTCAATAACCTGATCGAATTCTTCCTCTTTCATACGCATGATCAGATTATCACGGGTAATACCAGCATTGTTCACCAGAATATCAACGTTGCCCCATGCTTCGAGAGTAGCTTTGACCATTTGTTCAGCTTCATCCATCAGACCAACATTGGCTTGAAGTGTAATCGCCTTGACTCCTTTGGCACGAATCGCTTCCGCCACTTCCTCAGCTGCCGCTTGGCTACCCGCATAATTCACGGCTACGTTCGCTCCAGCTTCTGCAAGTGCCAGTGCAATACTGCGCCCAATGCCCCGGGATGCCCCGGTAACGAGTGCATTTTTACCTTCTAATGGTTTAGACATAATCATTCCTCCTTTCCCCAAATCTATATCAGTTCAACCAAAGAATGTTTACACTTGCCACTCCGATGACAGAATAACCTTCCGATCGCTGTTATCCCCAGATTTTTTTGATTCCCTTTTCTAAAGGGAAAATCCGGTGATAGCGTATGCTTCCGATGTAGCTTTCTTTCAGAAAGCTTTTAGGCGAACGCTCCGCTTCTTCAGGTTTTTTCTGTCCTCTCCGTTCTCGTGTAAAAAGTTTAGTTTAACTCATATAATTCCTTCTAATTCACTTGCCGTTGCTTCGAGCGTTTCAAGACTGTTCACATTGTACAGTTTTACGGTTTTATCTGTTTTTTTAATCAAACCGGTCAATACACTGCCAGATCCAATCTCGATGAACGTATCCACGCCTTGCTCAATAAGCCATGTCACACTGTCTTCCCATAATACAGGAGAATAGACCTGAGCTGTCAACAAATCCTGAACCTGTCCATCCTCTGCAGGTCTTGCAGTCACATTAGCGACTACAGGGACCGCTGCCGGTGAGAACGTAACGGTTTTCAGTTTCTCTGCCAGCTTCTCAGCTGCACCCTTCATCAACGAAGAGTGGAACGGACCGCTTACTTCAAGTGTAATAGCGCGTTTACCGCCTGCTTCTTTCACTCGTTCCGCGACAGCAGCTACGCCTTCCTTTACACCAGAAATGACGATTTGTCCCGGACAATTCATGTTGGCAAGTTCAACCGCATGACCACTTTCAGATACG
Organism: Paenibacillus sp. FSL M8-0212; assembly: GCF_038004645.1. Classification (NCBI taxonomy): domain Bacteria; kingdom Bacillati; phylum Bacillota; class Bacilli; order Caryophanales; family Paenibacillaceae; genus Paenibacillus; species Paenibacillus sp. FSL M8-0212. Next base: position 22,056 of record NZ_JBBORP010000001.1, read on the forward strand.
TCACGGCAAAGCACCCCCAGCGCTTCCCGATCCGCACCCAACACAGCAGCCATCGCTCCTTGTCCACCCGGTACTGCCTGCTCCATATACTGACCACGCGCCCGCACAGTGCTCACTGCGTCAGCAAACGAAAGAACGCCCGCTGCCACCAGTGCACTGTATTCTCCCAGACTGTGTCCAGCCGTATAGTCAGGCTGAATTCCTTTTTCTTTGAAAGCTTCAAGCAAGGCAATACTTGCTGTCAACAGAGCCGGTTGTGTATTTGATGTCTGTTTCAACTCGGTCTCCGGTCCTTCAAATACAAGGTTGCTCAGCGAGAAACCCAATGTTTCATCTGCTGTGCGAAAAATCTCGGTTGCCGCAGGCACGGACTCATACGCGTCCTTGGCCATGCCTACAGCCTGTGATCCCTGTCCGGGAAATACAAATGCTATTTTACCCATCTCATTCATCTCCCAGATGTCTATTTTACCAAACGAGTACCGATGCACCCCATGTCAAACCGCCACCGAATCCAACCATCAGAACGGTATCTCCAGCTTTCATGCGACCTTCCTCTGCTGCTTCTACCAGAGCAAGCGGGATGGAAGCAGCCGATGTGTTTGCATACTTATCCACGTTGACTACAACCTTTTCTTCAGGAAGTTCAAGTCGTTGCATCGCAGATTGGATAATCCGAATATTCGCTTGGTGAGGAACAAACAGATCCACATCCGTACGCTCCATACCAGCCTTGCGTAATACCTCAATGGTAGCCGTCCCCATGACACGTACCGCAAACTTAAACACTTCACGACCGTTCATGTTGATATAATGTTTTTTATTTTCAACGGTCTCTGCAGTAGCAGGCAGACGGGAACCGCCGCCTTCCATCTGAAGAAGACTACCGCCAGCACCTTCGGCACCGAGATCGAACGCTTTGAATCCGCGACCTTCCGGAACTTCACCAACGACTACCGCCCCTGCTCCATCACCAAAGAGGACACAAGTGTTACGGTCTGTATAATCCGTAATACGAGACAAGCAGTCCGCACCAATCACAAGTGCATTGTTGTACATACCGCTTTGGATGAAGCTCGTAGCACTAGCCAAACCGTATACAAATCCGGAACAAGCAGCCGACAGGTCAAATGCCGCGGCACCTTTTGCACCCAATTTGTCCTGCAAGATGCAGGCTGTCGATGGGAACGAAGAATCCGGGGTAATGGTTGCAACAATGATCAGATCAAGATCACTGCCTGTCATGCCTGCAGATTCAAGGGCTTTAATAGCCGCTTCATATGCCAGATCAGAAGTTGCCTGATCGGGTGCAGCGATGTGACGCTCTTTGATTCCTGTACGACTGACGATCCACTCGTCATTGGTATCGACCATTTTCTCCAGGTCGCTATTTGTCAAAATTTTCTCAGGCACATATTTCCCTGTACCAATAACCCCTACTGGGCGCAAATTATTCATATCGTCACTCACTTCCCGCTAATTTCCTTAGATATACTCTCTACCAGCTGATTCTGCACTGCAATCCGAGCTTGGCGCACAGCATTTTTGATGGCATTGCCATCAGCAGATCCATGACTTTTCACAACCAGTCTGCTCAAACCGAGGAGCGGCGCTCCGCCATGCTCCGTATAATCCAGCTTTCGTTTCAACCCACGCAGCTCAGGCATTAGTACAGCTGCAGCCAGTTTACTTTTGAGAGAAGATGAAAATTGTTCCTTAAGCAAGGCGAAAATGGCACCTGCTGTGCCCTCTAGCGATTTCAGCAGGATATTCCCTGCAAAACCGTCACATACAAGCACATCACAAGCACCAGTCAGCACATCACGTGCCTCAACATTACCGACAAACCGAATTGGGAGTTGTTCCAGTAAAGGGTATGCATGTTTGGTTAACTCATTTCCCTTGCCTGGCTCTGTTCCTACATTGAGCAAGCCCACTCGCGGGGACTCAATGCCCTGTACTTTTTGCCGATACAAACTGCCCATCAGGCCATACTGTGCAAGGTGCTCCGGTTTGGCATCCATATTCGCTCCAAGATCCAGCGCAAGTACACCTACATCATCAATCGTTGGAATCATAGGCGCTAGCGCCGGACGTTCAATGCCTTCCATGCGACCTACAACAAGCAAACCCGCTGTCATCAACGCTCCAGTATTTCCCGCCGAGATCATCGCGTCCGCTTCGCCCTCTTTCAGCATGCGGCCAGCGACCACCATGGAGGCATCCTTCTTGCGACGGACTGCTTTGACGGGTTCATCATCCGAACCAATAACTTCGGAAGCATGCCGGACCGTAAGATTGGCAGGTCTCACACCTGACTGACTCAAAAGAGGCTCCAGCTTGGCTTCATCGCCGATCAGGACGATCTGTGTATCCGCCCATTCCGTGGCTGCGGCAATTGCACCTTCTACCGTTGATGCAGGTGCATTGTCGCCTCCCATGGCATCAATGACGATTTTCATTCCAAATGACCTCCTTCTCCGCTGTCTTCTCCACCTGAATGGTAGATTACAAAGTTGCCTTGAAACACCATTTCTTCACCTACATAAGTGAATACTTCCACTTTGGCTTTGCCCTTTTGACCCGGAATCGATCGCACATAAGCCTTTGCAATACATTTCTCTCCCAAATGAACCGAACGGACAAAGCGAATGTCTGCTGATGCAGTCAACGCGATCTCGTCATTAATAATCGCTACAGCCAAGGAGTTAGCCTGCGCAAAGACATAGTGTCCACGTGCAATGCCTGTTCTGGAAAACACGTGTTCTTCCTTAATCTCAAACAGGGAAATCCCGCTTTTGTCCAGTTGCAGATCCACAATATCACCGATTATCTCATGCAAGGGCAACGAGCGTACCTGATCATACGAGAGCTCTGCCATCAGTTTCATCCGCTCCCGAAGTTCGGGTATTCCAAGTTCCAGCCTGTCAAGACGAATCGTCTGAATACTCACCTTCAATTGGCGTGTAAGCTCCTGATCCGTCACAAACGGGTTCTCTTCTATCATTTTGGTTAACTGCTGTTGCCTCTGTCTCTTCGGTACACGTTCGATGCCTGACACCCCCCGCTGTATCGTTTACGGAACCGTCCCGTCCGGCCAGTTCAACCATTCTTTCGTGTTGCTTCTATAGTTGCATCCCTGGTCACCAGGGTCGTTCTCAAACGGATTATGGTTCATCTATATGTAACGTCAAATCTTAGAACCTGGTACTAAACTATAGTATATCTCATCCCGTGTCAAAAAGAAAGACTGGCCTAACAAAAACAATTCACCCTTGTGGAGCAAGGATTTCATGCTAGTTAGCTCACTCTACCTACACTCTCTAATCCAAAAAAAGTAGCACCTCATCGAAATGAAGTGCTACTTAATGTCCAACTATTATTGAGAGATGATCTCTCTTGCTTTGTACGTTCCGCACACTTTGCACACGTGGTGACTAAGTTTAAGTTCGCCACATTGTTCACATTTCACCATGCCCGGTACAGCCAATTTAAAGTGAGTGCGACGTTTGTCGCGACGCGTCTTGGACGTTCTCCGTTGAGGTACTGCCATTATTCCCACCTCCTTATCAAAATCAACCTTTGCAGGTAGTCTTAAAATGTTCGATTTTCAATCATGCTCATTTAAAAAAATCCTTGAGCCCTGCAAGCCGCGGATCGATAACCTGGTTATCACAACCGCAGTCACCTTCGTTCAGCTCATGGCCACACTTGGGGCATAACCCTTTGCATGTATCGCTACATAGCGGTATAAACGGAAGATCCAGCAGAAAAGCTTCCTCGGCATAACCTTTCAGATCAACGCTATCCCCATCCACATAGAGCGTATCGTCGTCTTCGTGTAATTCCTCTGGCTGTTTTCCCTGCTTGAATTGCTCATGAAAATCAATATGAAAATGTTCATTGATCGGCTTAAGACAACGGGAGCACAACATGTCCATTCCTACTGTCAGCTTGCCATGAACATCCACAACGTCACCTTCTCTGAATTCTGCAGATAAGTCCGCAGTCAGCGGGGTAACGGCTGTGATATCTTGTCGGTTAGAAACCAGTTCCTTGATATCCCACTGTTCGTTAAACTTCAGGGGACCATCACTGGTAGCCACTTTGCGAAATGGCATTAACATTTCCATCACTCCAAACGAAACCAATCTCATAATTCATGTCAAACGTATCACGACAGTTATACAGGTCAAGCCTGCTTTTGTAAAGCAATATATCCTGACTGTATGTATTCTGACGATTCATCGTTAAAAGTATTATGAAATTGACTTAACAAACAAAAATCATTATACCGATTTTTCAAGACGTTTGTCAACACTTTTAACTTTACACCCTTTTTAAAACCAATGGCTCAGAACCGTTTACTCCATCTGGTCTATTATAGACTCACATCACGATAAACTACAAGTCGTCATTTTAGTTGCAGTTCCTTGCAAACAGCGGTCACATTTCGTTAACGTTTAGTGTGATCTATATCACACAGACCCTTTTGCCCCCTACCTATACTTGCTATAAACCAAAGCACGATCTGCTCCATAACCGTTTATTATCCAACTATTTCATATCATTCGGGAGGGAAAATGTATGTTAAGTGAGCACACCATTAGAGTCATTAAGTCTACAGTACCCGTACTTGAAGTCCACGGCGAAGCGATCACACGCCATTTCTATGAAACGATGTTTACAGCACATCCGGAACTGCTAAATATTTTCAATCACGCAAATCAGAAACAGGGACGACAGCAAGCCGCTCTCGCCAACATGGTATACACCGCTGCCTTGCATATCGATAATCTGTCCTCCATCCTGCATGCCGTTCGACAAGTTGCACATAAACATCGCAGCCTGGGTATCGTTCCCGAGCAATATGCGATTGTCGGCACCTATCTGCTACAAGCCATCAAAGATGTCCTTGGAGACGCGGCAACGGATGAGATTATCACGGCATGGGGCGAAGCCTACAATGTCATTGCAGGCGCCTTTATCGGGATCGAACAGGACATGTATGCGGAAACGGAAAACCAGAGGGGTGGCTGGGAAGGATTTCGTACCTTCAAGGTTGCCAAGAAAGTGCAGGAAAGTGAAGTCATCACGTCCTTTTACCTCGTTCCAGATGATGGTCAGCCCATTGCCAGTTATGAACCGGGACAATACATCAGTATCAAAATCCAGCCGGAGGCACAGTCATTTACCCAGATTCGTCAGTATAGCCTTTCAGACACCCCGGGTAAACCTTACTATCGCATTTCCGTTAAGCGTGAGCGAGGTGTGTTAGAGCGCCCTGACGGAGTTATATCCATGTATCTCCACGATCACATTGAAGAAGGCAGTCTGGTGGAGCTATCCGCTCCTGCTGGCGACTTCACGCTGAATGCAGACGATAAACGACCTGTTGTTCTCCTGAGTGGCGGTGTCGGTCTGACGCCCATGATCAGCATGTTAAATACGCTGGTTAACTTGAATGAGAATTGTACCATTACATTTTTGCATGCAAGTCCCAATGGTCAATCGCACGCGTTCCGTGATCATGTGAACAGTCTGGCCAAACGTAATCAGGGCGTTAAAGCTTATTATTGTTATACTCAACCTGAGGATTCTGATCATGAAAATGAGTATTTTCATAAGGAAGGTTATATGGATGCGGTCTGGCTTCGCCAGGTGATTGATGAACTGGATGCCACCTATTATCTGTGTGGACCGGTTTCGTTCATGCGGGTAGTGTATACAGAGCTTTTGGCGCTTGGTGTGGCAGCGGACAACATTCATTATGAATTTTTTGGGCCGAAAGCAAGTCTATCTCCCGCGCCGGAAAGTGTCTAGGTGTTCTGAGATTGTGAGATGTGATTATTCGGTTAACTTCCTAATGTATATAAGTGTATGGGTAAGCGTCCTATTATGATGATTTATTAAAGATGAAGAAGTTGTTCTCTACACTTACAGGGATGTCCCATAAGTCGTGAATATGACAGGGGATATCCCTTGTTTGTGTTACTTTGTTTTAATGATCCTGAGACACGCTATTTGCTCCCATTTGCCCAAATCTGAAATCTAACGAATCACAGAGATGTTATTTCGTCTATTCGGTCAATTTTTCGATTTTGGTGACGTTTTATGACGAAATAGCCTTACTGAGGTTCGTTAAATCTTAAAAACGTTAACGATCCGCCTTTTAAGGTGCGGTAGATTCGTTAGCGCTTGGAGCGAGGCGGAATTCCTTTTGAGACAGCCCCTTTTTCTTGTCTGAATTGGTGCATGATTTGATCTAATACATGACATCCCCTATGATGGAATGGATGTTATACATACTCGGTTATCCAATCGAAAGGAGTACCTCTAATCATGAAAGCCGTAGGCGTCATTGTTGAATATAACCCCTTGCACAATGGGCATGTTTATCATTTGCAAGAAGCTCGGCGGCTAAGCGGCGCAGACGCCGTTGTTGCAGTCATGAGCGGCCCTTTTCTCCAGCGTGGCGAACCCGCCATCGTGGGTAAAAGGGCGCGCACCGAGATGGCGCTGCACGCAGGCGCCGATCTCGTGCTTGAACTGCCGGTTGCGTACGCGGTACAACCGGCGGAATGGTTTGCCTTCGGTGCGGTATCGCTGCTGCACCGCACCGGCATTGTGGACTCGCTCTGCTTTGGCAGCGAGTCTGGCAACCTGGACAGCCTGCAGCGCATTGCGCGCGTGCTGGCTGTAGAGCCCGCAGGGATGCGCGAGGACATCGCGCGCCGCCTGCGGGAAGGCGCCAGCTACCCCGCCGCGTACGCAGGCGCGGCGGCGGCACTGGCGCCCGGCGGCGTCGATGCTCACGACGCCGCTGCACTGCTGGAGCAGCCCAACAATTCGCTTGGGCTGCACTACCTGATCGCGCTGCAACGACTTGGCAGCGCGATCCAGCCCTTTACGGCGGCGCGTACCGGTGCCGCGTATCATGAGGCGACGCCCGGGCCGGGGGCGATCGCCAGTGCCACAGCCGTCCGCCGCCTCCTGATGGCGGACGGGCCCAACGCCGCCGCGCCATACGTGCCGGCGGCGACCCTTGCCATTCTGCATCGCGAATGGCAGGAAGGGCGCGCTCCCATACACTGGGAGCGCTTTGCACAGCCGCTGTTGCACCTTGCGGCCACCCGCCGTGCCTCCGAGCTGGAACGCATCGCAGAAGTCACGGAAGGCCTGGAACACCGGCTGAGCCGTGCACTCGCTCAGCTCCCGGAGCCTTCAGTCGAAGCACTCCTGAATGCACTGAAGACCAAACGATACACACGCACCAAACTCCAGCGTATGCTCGCCCACCTGCTCCTGAATCACACCAAAGCCGAGTGTTCACCAGAGCAATTGGCTGCCGGACCCGGATATCTCCGAGTCCTCGGATTTAATGCTCAAGGGCAGAGCCTGCTTAAACAAATGAAGAAAACTGCATCGCTTCCAGTTGTGCTGAAACCGTCGACGTTCACACACAACCAGCTGGAATTGGATATACAAGCTCAGGTTGCGTATGGGCTCGCTTGCGAGCATAGGGACACACGCAAGATGTTCAGTGATTATTATGAGTCTCCGGTGAGACTGTAATCAGCTTTTGACCATAAGGCTTCATCTCTATGGAGCTTTTTATTCCATCATCAAACAGATCATTGATGTCCACTATTCGTTACTCAACTATACAATTAAAAAATCCCCTTGCTGCGCGCCGCTCAGGCACCTCGCAACAAGGGGATCTCCTTATTCACTTCTCTTGTTCTCTTAATTCTTTTAGTTATTTTAATCCCTTTGAGTCTTGTGGGTCTAGTGAGTCTATTGATCTTCTCAAATCTCTTGATCACACTTCATTCCACTTTAATCAATTATTCCGATTTCATCCGTACTTATCCATCCGGTTCAACGTTGGCTCGATCTCTTCCCGCCCGATTATAACCTATGATTTCACGGATAAGGTTTTCAGATAAGCCAACGCATCATCCACCGTGCTCACAGGCACAAGTTTCATTTTGGTGCCGATCTGTTCAGCCTTGGCTGCTGCTTCCTTATAGTTATCCTTCGGCACAAAGAAGATCTCCGCTTCTTTTCGATCAGCAGCTACAATCTTGTGCACTACACCACCAATGGCACCCACCACACCGTCCTTGGTAATGGTACCTGTACCCGCAATTCGATGACCTTTGGTCAGATCTCCAGGTGTTAACTGGTTATAGATCTCCAAAGTAAACATCAATCCGGCAGACGGACCACCAACCTGGGTATCGGTAAAGGAGATCTGTTTGTCCGGATCTTCGGCTTTCACCTTCTGAACTGCACCAATCATAACGCCGAGTCCCGGGCGGGTTTCACCCGTTTTACTATCTTTTACCTGAATCAGTTTCACGTCCCGGCTAATGGTCTCTCCACCACGTTCCAGTTGCATTTCGACTGTATCTCCAACCTTTTTATCTTTTAACTGGGCAGAAAGCACCGTATTATCCGGCGTAGCTGTTCCATTCACTCCCAGAATGATATCTCCCGGAGCAATATCTCCTTCCGGTTTTGGATCTTCAGACAGTCCAAATACAAAGATATGTTCAGGTACAATAGAGTAAGTCACACCAGCCTGCTCATATGCAGCCTCCATTGCGGAGGATTGTGAGTCACTCATGAACCACACCTGTTCGGCAGAATATTCCGCTTCGCTTTTGCCGCGCAGTCGGTCTTCCTTTTTATCCACTTGAGCATTTTTGTTGAACAAAGAGGTTCCTAGCAAAAACACATTGGCATATGTTGCCGACACGGTTGTCATCATGAACACACCGCGTTCTTCCTGGTCTCCACCCTTAACGGTTACCATTGGTTTTACTTCGTCTGCACTGCCAGGCATATATATGATATACGGCGTTGGCATGTACACGGCAACATAGACGACCAGAGCCACCACGATCACAAAGATCGAAGCTCTGAATCCGCCAGATTTCCGAATCCGATTCATCGCATGAGCCTCCGTTCTTTGTATCTCTATATAAGCTGAACTCTACACTAATCAGCGATCGTAATTCCACCTTGTGAACACTTCCATTCGTCGGTTAGATTCACGCTCCTTATAATGCAGATACTCAGCTCATCTTGTTTAATCATTTTTTTCAAGTCTAACACTCTGGTCCTTGTGCATACAATGGTACAGGCCGGATAGGCCGCTGTATACAATAGCCTGTCCGGTCAAGGCCGAACCGCCCTTCGGGCGTCATTCGGCCGTCCATAACGATTCAGATGCCAAATCGGCGTTATCTGATATGAGGTGAAACGATGACATTACAGAGCGAGGTTAGAGATTCTGGCCCGTTACGAACGATAATCCTAAGCACCGGCGCTTTAATGTTGGTCATTGCAGTAGTTGCTTCCCCCAAAGAAGCGTTTGACGCCTCTATTCAAGGTCTGGATATATGGTGGAAAATCATCTTCCCTGCCATGCTCCCGTTCCTCATGTTATCCCAAATGCTCACTGCGTTTGGCTTCACCCACGCGATCGGCGCCTTGCTCGGACCGTTAATGCAACGCTGGTTTAGGCTTCCAGGCAACGCAGGTCTGGCGATTGCCGTTGGCATGTGCGGCGGATTCCCCGCAGGAGCAGATGCAGTATCCCGTTTATTTCAGGATAGACAAATTACCGCCAAGCAGGCGGTTGTCCTTGCGGCGGCATCTCATTTTGCCAATCCAATGATGATCATACTGGTCGTTGGTGCTGCTTTTCTCCACCAGCCAGCGGCCGGATATTTTCTACTCGTGGTCCACTGGATCAGCGGCTGGATTGCTGCCATTCTTGCCACGCGTCTCCTGCCCGCACCGGGTAACCAGAAAGACAGGGTTGGCTCGACAGCCGTACAAGCAGATAAGAGCTCTCTTGATTCTCAGCCTGCAAGTCCTGCAAGTTCCACAAGTCGCTCATCTGCACCCCACCACGCAACGTTCAAACGACGCAGTGTATGGTCTGATATGATGATCGCAGCCAGAGAAGCCCATCGTCGTGATGGAAGAGGATTTGGCAAACTGCTCGGTGACACCGTATCCCAAGCTGTACAGACCCTGATGATGACTGGTGGATACATGATCGGTTTTGCCGTGTTTATCCGGTTGGTCTCCCTATATCTGACTCCCGGGTCCTCTGCTGCACTGTGGCCAGCCTTCTTTGAGCTTCACCTGGGCACCTATCATTTGAGCCAGACTTCACTTACACCCGCGCTGCTCATGTCTCTGCTTGCAGCCGTTCTGGGATGGGGTGGTTTATGCTCCCATCTGCAAGTCTCTGCTGTCCTGAAAACAACTGGTCCAAGCAGCAAATCGATGTTGTACTTTGCCGGAGTTCGTCTGACTCATGGATTAATTGCCTTTTTCATCAGTCTGTTCCTATGGATGCCGTTCAGCCGTTATAGCACAGAAGTCTGGACCACATTACAGACGAATGCAGAGCAGGACCTCTCAACACCATTTGGTTGGCTACTCATACATAGTCCTGGTAACACATACACGATCAACACCATTTGGAGTGTCTTCCCTGCTGCATGCATGGGTCTTGCGTTACTTCTTGCAGTCATGGTTAGTCTGTCGGGTCTTACCTTCTGGTTTAACCGCCGGTTTTCTCGCTGATTTTCTGACGGAGCGCAGCTTCCACTTCAGGTGAGACAAGATCTGTAACATCTCCATGATAATGAGCGATTTCTTTCACGATGCTGGAACTTAAATAGGAATACTTCGGATTTGTCATCATAAATATCGTTTCCGCATCCGGATTCAACTTGCTGTTGGTCGATGCCAATTGCAATTCGTATTCAAAATCAGTTACCGAGCGTATACCTCGAACGATGACCTGAGCTTCCTTTTGCCGGACGTAATTGGCTGTCAGATCACGGAAACTGTCCACCTCCACATTGGGTAGATGGCGGGTTACTTCCGTAATCAATTCTTTACGTTCCTCCACCGTAAACAGCGGATTTTTGCTCATATTGTTCAACACAGCCACAATGACGCGATCAAATTGCTTCGACGCTCTGGCGATAATATCCAGATGCCCCATCGTTACGGGATCAAAACTTCCAGGATATACGGCAATCCGTTCCTGTCGGTGTATCATTTCAGTCATGAGGAGCCTCCTCTTCCGGTGTAATGGCTTCTCCATCTTCAACCGCTTCAGGCGCATAATAATAGATGGATACTGCCGTCTCCCCATACAAAGCCTTGCGCGTTTGTTCAAACGGGCCGAATTGCTCAGGGTAATCATGTTTGGATTCATATTCAAGCACGATGGTTGCTTCGGGTTCCAGAAGATCCAGTTCGTGCATGGTCAGCATCAACTCGTGCCCGTTCTTCATGCGATATGGCGGGTCGAGAAATACCAGATCAAACGTTGTGCCTCGCTTGGCGAGTGCCTTCAATGCCCGACCTGCATCATTACGATATACGGCCGCCTGGTCTTCCAGCTTGGTTGCCTTCAGATTCATGCGGATGACTTCAATACTTTTTGATTCCAAATCAACAAAAACAGCCTTGTCCATGCCGCGGCTCAGCGCCTCAATACCGAGACCTCCACTGCCTGCAAACAGATCCAATGCTGTGCCGCCCTCAAAATAAGGACCAACCATGCTAAATAACGCTTCCTTCACCTTGTCGGTGGTTGGCCGCGTACCCGTGCCAGGAACAGCCTTCAGCGGCCTGCCTTTTGCACTCCCAGATACCACTCTCACTTGACGAGTCACCTTTTCTCTATGTAAGTTTATTGATACGACTATCGTACCACACTCGGGTTCAGTTTGAAAAATGTGCGGTCTTCATTTCCCTTGGAAAATTGTTGACGAATTGTTGACGCATATGTATAAAAAGGAAACAATCGGGCGATTCTATAATTATCGACATCACAAGTGTCGTAGACAACCGCGGAGAAGACTTACGTTTCCCCATAAGCTCTTCGTCCGGTTTCTCCTCTCCCATGAAAAGTAGGCCCTCGAAAGAGGGCCTATTTTTGTTGTTTATATCACTTTATTTTGTTAGTTATACTTTTCTTCAAATTCACTTATTTCGGCTTGCTCTTCGGTCTGCAACCATCCAATCTCCCTCAGCCACATGCCCATATCTGCGATAAACTCATTCACTTTTAGATGTTCAATCTTGTATTTCTGGATCTTTTCACTCAAAAACGCATAAAACTCATGGCTTAATGCATACCGTTGTTTGCTTTTGCTTAATGTCTTATACCGATCCTCATTGAACACCAGATCAAAATAGATGACATTTTCCTTCTTCACATGCCTAACGGTGGATCTTCTATCGTATTCTTCAGGGAGACACCTGAAAACAAAGAATAGTTCAATATTAACTATTTGATATTTGCTTTCTGCTTGATCAAAAACAGACTGCAACTCATCCGAAAGATTGGCAACTTGCGTTAAACCTGAAGTGTCAGTTGATCGGCCCAAAATCATCACTAAACTCCTCCTTGTTCATTACCCCAACGTAGCAAGACCTCACGAGTTCAGCTCTCGATGTTTCCGATTAGACCTTCGCAAATTGATCAATGGAATGATAAGCAAAACAACCGGCAAAAGAAGATTTATCGAACCATTCTTAATCATCATGAAGGTAATAAACAACACGGCGAGCCAGGTTATAATCTCCGTCATTTCATATTTGGTTAACGTCAGCTTGAATGCTTTTTTTGAAATGAAACGAATTAAGAAATAAGCGATCAAACTATAAAACAGGATCATTCCCAAGATAGCAACAAGGATTATGAGGTACATATCCACCATAAAAAATCTCACCCGACCCTTATATCATTTCCTTAATTTTGCTTTACTTCTCTTCAACAACAATCGTTGCATTATAGATCACAACACGTTTCCCATTGAGATCAAATAATACTTTATTGCCGTATTCCGTATCTTCCACGTCAATTTTGCCATCATAGGTCTGAATCAATTCACCATTATTGCTGTACACTTTAACAATCCTCTCCAGGCCACCCGAGTTATTGGACCTCATCGTTTTGAGTGCACGTTCACCTGAAGCGGTATTGAAATACCATATGAAACATCCAACAATGATACCCAAGAAGACCAACACCGTCACCCATATACCTGTCTTTGCTTTTTTACTCATCTTGAACCCCCCTCTTATGTTTCCTGTCTCGTACATTACGAGGTTGGAGAGAGAACGGTTTCATACAAAGCCTCTCAAGCTGTTCGTTGACATAACAAAACAGAGGCCTCCGACGAGCGAAGACCTCTGTTCTTTATAGGATACATTCTTTATTCTGTACGATCCTTTTAATTACAGTGCACGAATGACAAATTCAAATGTTAGTTCGCCGTCCGAAGGGATCAGGTATTCCGGATGAACCGGAGCACCCCAGCTATCATCACCGCCAACACCCATTTGTTTACCTGCTACAGTCACGACCGTATAGTGCACAGGGGGCAATTCGTACGCATGTTGTGCGTTCTCCAGCTCAAATGCTGTATATGGTGAGACATTCAGCTCGACTGGAGTTCCGGATGCTTCAATTTTGAAGCCACGTCCCGCGTTGTCTGTCAATTTGGCCCAACGTACGCCCGTACGGTTGCCTGATTCCTGTGGTACCAGATATGGAGCCATGGTATCAGCTACCTTGCTGCCGTGGATACCGAGACGTGCGCCAAATGCGCGGTCTGCATAATTTTCTTCGGGTCCCATCGCCAGCCATTCCACGTTTTCGAAATCAGGTGATGTTCTGAAGGACAATGCATGAATTGGCAGGTTTGGCAATCCAGCTGTACCTTTGTACGTATTATGCACACGTACGCTTCCATCTGCATGAACGGTATATACCACTTTTACTTGTACATCCTCCGAAATGTTAAGCTTGTACGTGAACTCGATCCGGTATTGATCCGGTTTCTGTTCCGCTTTCCACTCTACAGGACGTGGCATCAGGCTCGCTGCATACCAGGCACCCAGTTCGAAGCCCATCGCCATACCTTTGTCATTATCCGTCATTGCACGCCAGAAGAGCGGTGCAGGTGGCACAGCAATCGTCTCACGACCGGACAATTTTAGGGAAACCAGTGTACCGAATTGTTTGGAGAACAGCGCATGTGTCTTGCCAGCACGAACACCAATGTTAACGTCACCTTCAACCACCTGTACATCACTTACAAGGTTCAAGTCGACTTCAACTGCATCATTTACCTGATCCTTTGTGAAAATAAACTGTCCAAATGCCACTTCTTCACCTTTGTCAGCCCACAGTGTAGCTTCTTTTAACACAAATGCAGTGTTCACAGCGTACTCGCCGCCCGCTAGAGCTTCTGCACCCAGCGGAAGTTTCACTACCGTCTCGCTTTGTGCATCCACGTTCACTTCCAATGTTCCACGCAGCACTTCATGTCCCTCGCGCTCCAGGCTGTATACCAGTTCCAGCGCAGATGTATCTGCGAACAGATTACCGTTCACGATTTTAACACCTTCACGATCCGGGAACAACTTGATGTTCTGGTAAAGGAATTTGACCTCCTGCATTTTCGCAGTTACTTTACGGTCAGCATGGACAATACCGTTGCCACAGAACGAATAGTCTGATGGACGATCACCGAAATCTCCGCCATAAGCGAGGAACTCTTTGCCGTAACGATCTTTTTTATAAATGGATTGGTCGATGTAATCCCAGATGAAACCACCTTGATACATCGGATATTTGTCTTCCAACTCCGTATACTTGTGCATACCGCCAATAGAGTTACCCATGGCATGCATGTACTCACAGCTGATATAAGGTTTCGTCGGGTTTGCATTCAGGAATTCCTCAATGTCCGCCGGTTTGGCATACATGCGAGTCTCCATATCACTTGTTTCATCGAAACGGCGATCATGGAATACACCTTCGTAATGTACCAGACGTGTTGGATCAGCTGATTTGAAGTATTGGGATACTTTGTAGATGACTTCACCACCATGTGATTCATTACCACAAGACCAGATCAGAATGGACGGATGGTTTTTGTCACGCTCCACCATGGATACAGCGCGGTCCATAACGATATCATGCCATTCCGGTTTGTCACCTGGAATAACCCATGAAGGCTCAACGGCACCAAGTTTCTGCCAAGATCCGTGTGTCTCCAGGTTCATCTCATCAATAACATACAATCCATATTCATCACACAGCTCATACCACAGACTTTGGTTTGGATAGTGTGACGTACGTACAGCATTCATATTATTCTGTTTGATCGTACGAACATCCCACAGCATATCTTCCTTCGTAACTGCACGTCCACGACGCGGGTTGAACTCATGGCGATTCACACCTTTGAATACGATACGTTTACCGTTGATGTGCATCACTTTATCGATCATTTCAAAAGTACGGAAACCAACGGCTTGAGGAACAACCTCAACCAGTGTACCCGCAGCATCATATACACGAATATAAAGGCGGTACAAGTATGGAATCTCTGCGCTCCACAGATTCACTGTACCAATATCTTCACGAAGACTTACTTGTCCATCGTTAACCTTGGATTCAAACGTTTTAACGGTATTACCTTCACGATCACGAAGTTCAGCCTCTACACGTGCTCCAGCAACCGCTTTTCCTTCCAGTTTCAAATCTAGTTGAAGTGTACCGTTCGTATAGGACTTGTCCAGATCTGTGCGAACATGAACATCACGAACGTGTGCAGTTGGGACCGTATACAGATACACATCTCTGAAAATACCGGAGAAACGCCAGAAATCCTGGTCTTCCAGCCAGCTGCCTGTGCTGCGTTGATACACCTCAACAGCGAGTTTGTTTTCTCCATCCTGAAGGAATGGCGTCAGGTCAAAATCAGATGGCGTAAAGCTGTCTTCCCCGTATCCTACGAATTGTCCATTAAGCCATACATAGAATGCAGACTCTACACCTTGGAAAGAAATATATACCGGATTCGACTCCCAACCTGTCGGCAGGTGGAATGTGCGAATGTAACTTCCAACCGGATTTTTATCCTGCGGCAATGCCGGCGGACGAATTTCGTTCAGTCCATCCCAAGGATATTGTGTATTTACATATTGAATCTGTCCGTATCCTTGTAGTTGGATATGCCCCGGAACTTCAATATCATCCCAGCCTTCACTGGAAAAATCGGATGTATAGAAAAACTCAGAACGGCTGTCCGGACGAATTGCATAGTTGAATTTCCACGTACCATTCAGATCATAACGCATGGACATCGCGCCTGAACCTACAGCCTCGTCCATTGTTTGGTAATAACGGTGATCGGAATAGGCATGAAGACGGTTCACCTCAAATACACTTACGTCCCCCAACCAGCTGATATCTGCCTTTGTTGCTTTCATCGGCTCTCTCTCCCTTTAAAACGTTATAGTTTGACTTATTCAAGGTTTACTCTGGGTTTCCTTTTGCTTTACATAAACAAAAAAGACAGAGGTACGCCATAACAGCGCCCTCTCTTCTTTCCTGCACCCGTCATTTGCACGGATTATGCTGTTTTCATTACTTCACGGAACCTACCATACCTGCAACAAAATGTTTCTGCATGATGAAGAAAACGATTGCTGTAGGCAGTGTTGCAATCACGATTGCTGTCATGATTACTCCGTAATCCGGAGAATAACCAGCACCTAGATTTGAGATCAACAGTGGAATCGTTTGTTGGTCAGGTGTTTGCAATACAATGAGTGGCCACAGATAGTTGTTCCAGCTACTCATGAATGTAATGATTGCTGCCGCTGCATATGTTGTTTTCATGGTTGGCATATAGATCTTCAAGAAGATGCCGAGTTCACTCAAACCATCAATACGTCCAGCTTCCAGCAAGTCTTTCGGGAACATTTTGGTGTTCTGACGGAAGAAAAAGATCAGGAACGCTGTTGCGATGGTTGGCAGGATCACTGCTGCCATCGTGTTGATTCCAATAACCGGTGCAACTCCCGAGATTGTTGCAAACATACGATACAGTGGTACCATGATCGCTGCAAACGGGATCATCATGGATAACAACAGGATATTAAACACGACATCACGGGACTTCGTGCGATATACCTCGAAGCCATAACCTGCCATGGAACCAATAAACAGTGCCAAGACAGTGGAGATTACAGAGATAATCGCCGAGTTTCCGAGAGCCTGTACCAGATTTGTCGAATCAATCAGTTTGTTAAAGTTATCAATGAAAGCTGAACCCGGCAGCAGTCTACCCTTGGTGACATCGACTGATGCATTTGTTGAACTGACCAGCATCCAGAAGAAAGGGAAAATGGATACAAAGGCGACGATGGATAGGAACACATATGTGAAAATCCGTTTTGCTTTAGCTTTAGCCATTTTTATTATCACCTGCCACTTTAAACTGGATGATGGACAATACAATAATCAAGATTACGATGGAATACGACACTGTTGCTGCATAACCGAAGTCCGGTGAATATTTGAACGAAAGGTTGTAGATGTATTGTGAAATCGACATGGTCGCATTACCTGGACCACCTTTGGTAATATTCATGATCTCATCGAAGATTTGCAATGTACCAATCGTTGATGTGATTGACGTAAAGAGGATAATCGGTTTGAGCAAAGGTACTGTGATTTTGAAGAATTGTGTAAAAGCATTCGCTCCGTCAATTCTTGCAGCTTCATAGATCGATTGATCGATGTTTTGCAGGGATGACAGATAGAAAATCATGTTATATCCGGTCCAACGCCAAGTAACGGCGATTATGATCGTAATTTTAGCCCAGAACGGGTCTGTGATCCATTGAATTGGATCGCCAATAATGTGCAAGCCCATAAGGAATTGATTCACCATTCCATCTGGTGCGAACAAATATTTGAATACAACAGAGTACGCTACCAATGAAGTTACACAAGGCAAGAAAATCGCTGTACGGAAGAAGCTCCGGAAGCGTAGTGTGCTGTCATTCAGCAATACGGAAATAAACAAACCGAGAATAATCATTACAGGCACTTGAATGATCAAGTAGATAAATGTATTCGATAATGCTGTACGGAACGTTGTATCAACTAACAATCTTTTGTAGTTAGAAAGGCCCGAAAATTCAAGATTGGCTCCTACACCAGACTTGAACGATAAGAGCAGCGCTTGGATCATCGGGTAGAAGTAAAATGCAACAATCCCGACAACAGCCAGCAAAACAAAAGCCCATCCAGTCAAATTATTTTTCTTTTGGAGACTGTCTCCTGTATTCATGGCTTTCACAGTATGGCTCCTCTCTCTCCATGGAACATGGGTAGAACCCACGGAGCCTCTCGCCATATCCGGTTCGACTTGCGCCGGACATGGGAGACGGCTCCGATGTTTCCTAGGGTTCTATAAGTTACCTTGGGTATCTTAGTTTAATTGTGCTTCAGCTTGTTTTTGTGCATCAGCCAGAACGTCATCGATTGATTTACCGTTCAGGAATGCTTGCATTTCTACTACCAGAATATCTTCAATGGCATATGTGTTGATACCATAGTTTACGCTTGGAATTTCTTTCGTCCAATTCGCAAAGTCTGTGAAGATTTTTTGTCCGCCGAAGTACTCGTCTGCTTTGGCATACGCATCACCATCAACTGCTGGTTTGTACGTACCAATTGCGCCGATGTTGTTCAACAGATCTTGATACAATTGTTTGTCAGAACCAAATGTTTTTGCTACAAAATCAGCTGCTTGATCTGCACCAGGAACGTTATTCATAACATACCAAGAGCTTCCACCCAAGTTGGATGCGTGAACAGAGTTTGGTTGACCAGCCATTTTCGGCATTGGAGCTATAGCCCATTTACCGGATTGGGAAGCTTCTTGACGTACAGATGGTGAGAACCAGTTACCTGTAGGAATTGTTGCTACGCTACCGTTATTGGCGTTGGCAACGAATTGACTCCAGTCAGAGTGCAATTTAACAATGTTGGCATCCATCATTGCTTTGTAAGTAATAAACGCTTCTTTCAGAGCAGCATTATTAGCAATGTCAGGTGTTTTACCATCTTCTGCGGAATACCATTTACCTGCAGTTTGGATCATCATACGAATCAAACCAAGGTCATTCGGGTCAAGAGAAAGAAGCTCTTTACCTGTTTTAGCTTTTACGTCTTTACCAATTTGGATGTAGTCATCCCAAGTGATGTCTTGCAGGTCAGCTGCTTTGTAGCCAGCTTGCTCCAGCAGATCTGTTCTGTAGTACAAACCAGCAACACCGGAGTCAAATGGTACTCCGTATTGTTTGCCATCAAAAGCTGTTGGTCCGAGTTTGTAATCTGCAAAATCGGAAGCCGTGATACTGGAAGACAGATCTTTGAACGCATCAGGATATGCATTCAAGAAGCTTTGTGAACGATAGTCTTCAATCAGAACTACGTTTGGAAGACCGCTGGCAGTTCCGGAGTTAAGACCTGTGTTCAGTTTCTGAATGATATCAGCTTGAGCGTATTCAATGATGTTAATTTTCACATCAGGATTTGCTTTTTGATATGCTTCTTTTGCTGTTTCCATTGCAGCTACGTTAAAAGCTTTGTCCCAAGCCCAGACCGTAATTTCGTTTGTTTTTTCGTCACCACCACTAGCGGAATTACCTCCGCCACCGGATGAACATGCGGACAACAGCAGTACTGTAACGAGCATCAATACCCACATTTTTTTCAAAATATTCAACTCCCCTTCGACCTCTTTGTGTGTAATTTGTTTGCGTTTTCTGAAAGCGGTTGCTTTCGATGTATTCATCTTATCATTCCCATATCTCCATTCGTTAGTAATAATTTTGTACGGATTTGTCATCTTATTGCCACAATGAAAACCTTTACAGAAACCGTTTGCATTAAATTTGGTTTTTTGTAATTTCTTTTGATTTTGTAATTTCTTGATCTTGAAATAGTACAAAAATGATTTCACCCACTTTCTCTGACACGTGAAAATCCCCCGCCTCTGTAGAAAACAGAAGCGAGGGATCTCGATTTTAAGTGTATTCAATCGAATCGGGTTTCGATTCAACTCGTGATTAAAGGCAATGTAACCGTTACTCTCGTCCCTTCACCGACATTGCTCATAATCGTGACACCGTAAGGTGAACCATATAATAACTCAATACGGTCATGTACATTGCGAATACCGATACCACTGAATAGTTGACGATTGTTTTTTGGATTGGGCAATGTTTCTCCCATGACAAGCCCTTCAATTCCATCACCATTGTCCATAATCTCACAGATGAGTGATTCTCCCGCTCTGGAAACCATGACATGAATCGTACCCGTTTCTTTCTTGATAAATCCATGGAAAAACGCATTCTCGATAAACGGCTGGATCACCAGTTTGGGTACATGATAGTGTGTACAATCCGGAGCAACGTAGAAAGCTGCTTTAATCCGGCCACCATATCTGACGTGATTAATGAAGACATAATTTTTCAAATTCTCGACTTCTTGCTCCACTGTAACAGTTTGACTCACATCACTGATCGTATTTTGCAGCAATCCAATTAATGCGTTAATGGTCTCCGCAGCCCTGTCTTTGTTGCCTTGTTGCACCAGAACTTTGACAGATGCAAGTGTATTGTACAAGAAGTGAGGATTAATCTGACTCTGTAATGCCGCAAGCTCTGCGTTACGTTGTTCATGCTGTGTCTGTACTAACTGATCCACATAATCATGCAGTTCATCAAGCATGTAATTGTAAGCATGGCCAAGCTGCCTGCTCTCGTAGCTCCCACTCACCGGAATGTAGTTGTCCAGATCACTTTTTGTAATGTTGGACATCTGCCTCACAAGTCTGCGCAGTGACTTGGTAATCTGGCTGGTGATGAGAAACACGAGGATGAGTGCCCCCACAACGATAGCTGCACAGATCAGGGCAACAGTCTTCATGTCGATAAGTTGACCCATCGCCAGATCCTTATCCACTACATTGACAATATAAAACCGATAGAACGGTAGATACTCGGATAGCACAACGCTATCCTGATCCATCACCCGAGCATTAATACTTCTCGGAGAGTTGTTGTTCATTTCTCGGGCATACGATAGCAAATCCAGCTGAGTTGTTCCGATCCAGTCTTCACGATTCGATGATACAATCTCACCTTTTTCATTCATAATGACCACATCATTGCCACGACTTGTAAAGCTGCTGTAAAATTGCCGGAATATGTCTTCTCTCATCGTGACATAGAGCGTACCGTATATCCGGCTGCGTGTTCGGTCCGTCAACGCCTTCGTCGCAGAGATCATCTGCTGACTCCCGAGCGTCGCCTCGTTTTGGTAAACATCAAAGATAAGACGACTCGGCGTCTCAGCTGCTTCCATCGTAATTGGCTCCTGCTTCAATTCATCCACGGACAACTGAAGGTGAGCACGATTCGTGGAATAGCTCCGTCCATTAATCCCGATAATTGTTATCCCTACTTCGTAGGATTCTGTGATGGATTGAATTCGATCCATCGTTTCCCTCATATTATAGAAGGATTTGGCCATCGTGAGGGAATCGGCATCTCCTTCGGACAGGAATCCTCGGATCGATCCACTCTGCGTCACATTATTCGATACGGCAGCAATGGCCTCATTAAAGGATTCAAAATTTGTTTTGATCTGATTAAGCACCTTGGAGTTTGTGATACTGAACGTCTCAGTAAACAGATTGGTTGACATGTGAATGGTCGTCCATAAGATGAGTACAGCAACGAGGACAATACTGACCACCATAACCAGAAACAACTTGGGAAACAATCCGAGACGAGATAATTGGTTCATCCATTTCTTCATGATCTTATCCTTCTGACTTTATGCCCAGAATTTGCGCCGGTATCGGCTTGGTGATAATCCGGTGAATTTTTTGAACACTTTGCAAAAGTAACTATGATCGGAATAGCCTACCATACTGCTAATCTCAGAGATCGTTACATCATCGGATCGGAGCAGTTCCTCGGCTTTTTCAATCCGAATTTTATTCAAGTATTCATTAAATCCTTCTTTTTTGTGCGATGAGAAATAACTGGATAAATACGATGGATTAAAATGAAAATGCTTGGCTACTTCAGCAAGCCCGAGCGGCTGATCAAAGTGCTCATGCATGTAATCCAGCAGCATCTTCATGTTGGGATCACTTCGTTTTCCACCCGCACCAACGGTGCACTCCTGAACTTCGGTCATGAATTGGTCAAGCACAGTCATAACTTCGTCCAGACTCGAAGCCCCGTCCACATTTTTAAAATACGTATATTTGCTCTCTTCCAGCCCGGCAGATTGGACATCCATATCCGCGAGGGTAATGGTCACGTTAAAGATCAAGTTACCGAGAAATGATTTGATCTCAAACACATCGGCAATATAATCCCGTCCAAGTGTTGCCGCATGATCCTGTAAATACTCCCTTGCCGCTTCGACCCTGTTACGCTTCACATGCTGCAAAAACATATTCACATTAAACTGGTAACCTGCGGGATGCATTGGAGGCAGTTCGCCATACACCAGGATTGGTCGATCCTTATAATAGAAGCGATATTCAATCAGCTTAACCAGGCGTTCCCGGTAAACAACACCCATCTGTTCAAATGAAGTAAAGCTTTCACTAAGCACCCAACCAGGACTGCCTTCTCCTGCTGCATTTTCACTGGCCAACTGTCTGATCCGTTCAAGCATCCATTGATCTCTCGCAGGATCGACATTAAGAAGCATCACAGGTAATGTACCCTCTGCGGGAACCATTGCACATTCTACTTCAGGCAGATCACTGCGGAGCTTGGATTCCATCTGTTCCTGATCCATCTTCAGTGGATTCCCTCCAGCACCCACGGGTTTATACACCAGCAAGCGAAAGGATTCATACGGAAAGGTATCTCGAATCATCGGCATTTCGCTATCTTCATCCAGTGTAAATCCGGACAGCATCTTCTCCATCAGTTGCCCAAGCCTCCAGCCATCGTGCGAAGGTTCGAACTGTAGCTCGGGAATTTTACCCGCTGTGCGTTGAAGGACTTGCAATAATTCATTCGTATCCAGCTTGGGTTTCAGTATATAATCGGCTGCCCCGTGCTGAAGCGTTGAACGTACATACTCGAATTCACTGAAGCTGCTAAGTACAATAACTTCAATCTGCGGATTACTGGCTTTTAGTGTACGGACAAACGTTTCGCCATCCATGACAGGCATGACAATGTCGGTAATCACAATATCCGGTTTTAACAGATTCACCTGCTGTAATCCTTCTTCACCGTTGGAAGCTTCTCCCACAATGATAAATCCTTCCGCTTCCCAGTTCATATGGTGCTTTATGCCCTGCCTTACCAGAAACTCATCGTCAACAATCAGCACCTTGCACAACCGGTTCATGATCGCGACCCCCTTGTCTAATCTTTCCTCTATATCTGTACAGGCTATACCAACTATTATATATCGGTTATAAACACTTTCCAGTGTTAGCGGTTACATTAATTTAAAATTGATTGTACATCTTTTTATATCCTAAAACGATCCTTTAAGCAATGGTAACTATCTATATTTTACACTATATTTCGACAAAATAAGAAGCCCCGACTCGCCATTCGATCATTTGGCGAATCAGGACCTCTATTTCAATCCTTTATTTCGTTAAATCACTCACTTATGGTTCAATTCCCCATTGGAGACTTCCCGCGACATAACCGGTAACTTTGGTCCAGTCCGCATAGGAAGTCTGACTACCTGCAAAAGAATAATCATCCGTTTGCGTATAGTTGGTCCAATTGTTCTTGGAGATGCGAGTGTGGATTTCCGTGCTTTGTCCCGCATTCAGAGTTCCAGCGGAAGCTGAGAATCCAATCTCAAGCACGTGGTCAGCACCAGTCCGAACTGGATTGAGCGCACTGAACGTGCCTGTTACATTCGAACTGCCAGCTGTTGCCCAGTCAGCGAAGAAGTTCTGAGGCTGTTCACCGTTTATCGTGTAGTAGTATCTGATCTTTACATCAGACAGATTCAAGGCTGTAGTACCTGTGTTTGTCAGTTTGAATTTGGGACTAATCGAGCTGCCCGTCGCTGAAGTGTTGCTGTTAAACATCTCAATGCGTATGGTTCCAACAGGTGCAGCTGTCGTGTCTTTAATGAGCAGATTCAAGGTCGCAGGAGCGCCTGCGCTGAATTGAAAGGTTAGCGTCGCTGTGCCATTTGGCAGTGAAGCCAGGTAGTTTTTACTTAATACGACCTCATTGCCTGTTAACGTGTAATCTGTACCTGAAACCAGCGTTGCATTCCCGTTGCGAATGGATGTAAGTGTATTGCCGTTAAGTGTTAACGTGACTGGAATATTAACCTGATTGCCTGCTTTGCGATCAAATTCGGCTGTAATCGGTGTAATCGCAGAGTTGGTCACTGGTGTACCCCCGCCGTCTCCTCCGCCATTGTTACCTCCAACACGGTCAGCATACAAAATTCCCCGGCCATTTGTTCCGAGATATACTCTTCCATACAAACGAGGATCACCCGTAATTGTAGTTACACGAGCATACTGATGCTGATCATCATTGATACGAACCCAATTGGCACCACCGTCATCGGAGCGAAAGAATCCACGTGTTCCATCGATCTGTGCAACCGTGTATAACGCCACAACGCTCTGACCAGGGGCCGCTTTACCGAATCCGATACTGTCTGCTTCCTCTACATTGGCAAGCTTCGTGAATGTCGTTCCTGAATCTGTGGAATGCCATAATCCGTAAGGACCTTCTTCCTCACTTCCACCTGCAAACCAGAGTTCCCCTTCAACACCTGGAACGGCATCCAGATCAGAATTTCCTTCCATCGGAAGTCCGGTCGCAGGTGATGCCGTGAAGGAAGCACCACCATTCACACTCACATAGATTTTACCGGCTGCAAATCCATAGAATTTGTTTGGATTGACACGATCCGAAATCACTTTTGCCTGTGCAGGTATGCCCGTACTTGCCGTCCATGAATTGCCGCCAGTCGAATAATGTACACCTTTATCTGATGTGCTCCATACGAGTCGGTTACCATTCGCAGAGATGGCTACGGTACCCCCTCCAGTTGTGCCAGCAGGTTCTGCATTGGCCTTATACCACGTAGTACCTCCGTCACTGGACAAACCAATGGATTTTGCATTTGGATCAGCAGCATAATCTGCTTTACCTACGCGAACCATCGTATTTGGACTTAACTCTGCAAAATCCAGACTTTCTGTGGAAGAATAGTTCGGGCTCGTAAATATGGTTGCTGGCGCCTGATCCAGATTGTTATGACGGAATCCCGAGACATCTCCCACTCCGCTTATCAAATGTGCACCGCTTGGCGGGCTGATCAGATCCAGTACGGCAATCTCCTCAACCCCTTTTGCCATCACTGAAATATTGATTTTCTTATCATCATCCCAGTCTGTCAGGTTCTTCGTTCCATAGATCGTAGCACCCGTTCCATACATCATGCGATCGGAATCAAACGGATCAATCTCCAGATCACCGATCATCCAGCCCAGTTTCGGGGTTGTTTCGGGTGGGGCAGGATTGGTGCCAAATGTGAGCCATGGCGCTGCCGAAATATCCTGTGTATAACGTAACTTGCGGTTCGGATACCCTTCAAATTCCCATATGCGTGTCCACGTCGCTCCGCCATCTGTACTGCGGAACAAGGTGGCATCCGGCCACCAGGAATTCAACGTCGCAACCATCAATGTACCGGGATTCTGTGCATCAACAGCCAATCCACCATATCCAAAATAATTATCCGTGCTGCTGCTTGGAACAGGGCTGATGTTGGTCCAGACACCTGTCGACGTATTCAGTTTCCACACATCACCTTTTTCCCCATCATAGGGTCCAACACCATCGCTGTACGTAATATAGAGGCTTCCGTCTGAATCGAGCACACCATGATGCGGGATATAACCTGTAGGTTGACCAGCAACAGCTGACCAAGTCAGGCCACCATTTGTGCTGCGATATACACTTTGATCTTTATCCGCAACACCCACATAGATTGTCTGGGTTGCCTGCCCTGCCGAACCTGTTGTTTTGTCAAACGTAACCCATGCCAGACCTACGATGTCACTGGTATATTCATTCGAAGGATCTTGCACATAATTTCCCGGATTCGGGAAGCTTGTGACTTCGTTCCAGGTCACACCGTAATCGGTACTTTTCCATAACCCATGACCACTTCGTGCACCGAAATACAGAATACTGTTATCATTCGGGTCCACGGTCAGGCGTTCTCCCATTGAACGTCCCGGCATGTTGCCGCCCACTTTGAACGGAAGTGTTGTGGTCTGCCATGTATCTCCCCGGTCCGTAGAGCGCAAGATGGAGCCATTATTTTGGTCCCACGAATTCGTATACGTCCCAACGGCCATATACACCCGATCGGGATCAACCGGGTCCGTAGCCAGTGCGTCCACACCATTCTTGTTCCAGTCATCCCAGCCGACAAAATCCGTTAGAGGTATCCAACTCTCGTTGGCCGCATTCCAGCGATAGGCTCCCCCGATATCCGTACGGGCATAGATCAGATCCTTTTCCGACTCGTTGAAAATAATGCCCGGCACAAATCCGCCACCTGCACCAGTCACTACATTTTTCCACTCATAGGCTTCACTTGGTGCCGCCGCTGTCGTTCCAACAAGTCCTCCCAGCGAAGCGGTTACTACGGCAACCGTCAGACTCATCATTCGCAATTTCCCCATAAACGTTCTCATATCAACTTATCCTCCTCTTCTACTTCGTTACTGCATTTCGGTCTATCCCCGCTGTCTCATCGTGCTGATGATGGCGTGCCAGACGAATCAATGCATCTCTTATTACAAGAAGCCTCACCTCCTTACAACCATACTGTTAAGCGCTTACATAATTGTTCTTGATTCGCGTTTATCTGGATAATACTTTCAATAAATAACATTCGCTGGCAATCCCCAAACCCCTCTGTCGAAATTCCGTTTTTTGTAAAATATTTTCAGTGTTCAAAATCGTTTAAACAACAAAAAAAAGATGCTGTTAGAACAGCATCTTTCGAAATTTCATATAAGTGTAAAAAAATGGAATCGTTTCTCACTTGGCAAACCAGATAAAGGTTAACTACATGATTGGCACCTGTTTATTGCTGGCTACCATAAGCGTGAGTCTCCTGCCCTTTAACCCCCGGTCTGATGACAAAAAGTGAGCCCGCATCCGGTGTCTCTTTCAGACGTTCTTCCTTAATCCCAATGCGTGCTGTTGTAATGTATAACTCTTCGAGATCCGGTCCACCAAAACAGCAGGATGTTACCTGATCTGCCGGCACCTCGATCTGTTGCAACAGTTCTGATGTATGCGGGTTCCAGCGAGTGACTCTTCCTCCGCCCCAATGCGCAACCCACAGCATACCTTCAGCATCAACCGTCATCCCATCCGGAAAACCAAATTCCTCCGGTATGTGAATGACACTTGTCCGATTTTGTATCGTACCTGCCGTCAGATCAAAATCAAACCGGTCAATAGAACGTGTCGGGGTATCAATGTAATACATGGTCTGCCGATCCGGACTCCAGCCCAAGCCGTTGGATGTAGATACACCTTGTACCATTGTGCGAACGGGGTGTCCTTGCTCCAAACAATACAGTGATCCGGCTTGGCTTTCATTATTCATGCTCATCGTGCCTGCCCAGAAGCGGCCCTGCGCATCACACTTGCCATCATTAAAACGATTGGTATCCTTATCTTGTTCGGGGTCCTCAATGGCATGACGCGCACCCGTAAGTAAGTTATAAGTGTAGAATCCACTGCGTAAAGCAACCACAACTTCGTCACCACGATAGGGAACAACAGCCCCGACATGTTCACCGACATCATAAGCCTGATCCTGCCCTGTAGCCGGATCATACACATGCACCTTAAAACTTTCAATATCTACCCACAATAATCGATTGTTCTCCGCATCCCAGCTTGGACCTTCCCCCAGTAATGCCGGGGTTTGTACTGCTACAGTTACGTCGCTCATGCCATCACGTCCTTATTCAGATTTGACGCCGCCTGACCATTCGAATCCGATGGCATCCAAGAATGCTTTGGACAGTACCATATGGCCCGTTGCATCCGGATGTACCCGGTCATAAGTCAACACAGACGTATAGAAATGATCCCAAAATGGAGCAAATGCAGCCTGTGTATCCACATACACCGCATCATACTCACTGGCTACCCTGCGTACCGCTTCTCCGTAGATATCCATCGTTGCCCGCATCGGGTCTTCCGGATTGGCCTCAAGATAATAAGGAGTCATCAGTACCAGACCTTTCAGGTTGGGACGAACCGAAGCCACCAGTTCACGCAATGTCGATTCGTATTCTTCAAGAAACACATGTGATTCTGTTGACAATGGGTTGTCGAACTGACGCCATACATCGTTAATGCCGATCATGATCGTCAGCCAGTCCGGTTTAAGGTCCAGCACATCACGATCCCAGCGCTGTTTCAGATCACGAATCGTATTTCCACCATTACCCACATTCTGGACACGCAACATCAATTCCGGATAGATGGAGCGCAAGAGCGCATAGACTTGCGCTACGTAACCATGGCCCAGACCTGAACTGCCTTCGCCTACAGGATGTTCCCGACCACAATCCGTAATCGAATCTCCGATAAACAGAAGCTTGTCATTTTTCTGCAATTTCATCTTCATTTTCTCCTTCGCTCTAAAGCGCTAATATAAGAATAATTGATTAGTCAGGACCGTTAACTTGTTATCATTCAGTGATTACCAGCCTTGATTCTTGAGCCATGTGAGACACAGATCCGACCATACCCGAATCGCATGGTTGTCCTCAGCCAACCCAAGACCATGTGAACCTTTCTCAAAAACGTGCAAATCATAGGGAATGCCATGCTCGCCCAATGCAAGTGCGTAACGCAAGCTATTCTCTACAGGCACTGCCTGGTCAGCGCTGGTGTGCCAGATGAACGCTTCGGGAGCATCCGCTCTCACCTGCTGCTCCGCGCTAAAAGCCTTAATCTGCTCGGCAGTCGCGTCAGATCCAAGCAAATTCTCACGAGAACCGGCATGTCCATAGGACTCCATCGTAATGACCGGATAACAGAGAATGACTCGGTCCGGGCGTGAACTTTGACGTTCAATCGGATCCTCATGATCCGGTTGTCCCTCGTCATACAGCGTTCCCAGTGTTGCAGTAAGATGTCCGCCTGCGGAGAAACCAAGTACTGCAATCTTGGCAGGGTTGATGCCATACCGCTCAGCATGAGCACGAACATAACGTATGGCACGCTGACCATCTGTTATCGGTGCAGGATGCTGGTGAGGCGCCACCCGATATTTCAGGACATACGCACTAATGCCTGCACGGTTCAACAATTCGGCTATTGGAGCACCTTCGTGATCAGCCAAAAATCCATAGCCGCCCCCTGGACACACAATGACAGCGCTCTCGGAACCGGGCTGAATAAATGGAATCAAATGTGGCATTTCGTCTTCATGGCCCTGGGCTGCATAAGGTGCAGCATGATCCCATAAAGGTATCGTTGTTGTCATCTTCAATCATCCTCTCCAAATAGAACGGAACCATGGGTCCGTTTAAACGTTTTCGAATCTCAGGAATCGATACCATCATAACGGTAATGCCCCTAAGGCATCAATACCTTCCTGGCATCACTTTTTGTTCATTTGGGTACATGTTAGTACAAATTACGGAACTGTTCAGGAGTCACCCCCTCAATCCTGCGAAAGGTTGCAACAAAATGGCTTGCATCTCGAAACCCTACCCTAACTGCAGTTTCCCTAATCGTGGGTCTATGTTCTGCGGTCATGATTTCCTTGGCTTTGCGAATGCGCAGCAAAATAAAATAACTGTAGGCTGTCATGCCAAAGGACTGCTTGAACAAGGTATTCAGATGTCTGGATGAGATCCCCGTGAGGTCAGCCATATGTTCGAGCCCAATCTCGGGATTCGCATAATGCTGTTCCATGAATGCAATGAGCGGAGCGAGTCTCTCCACGGCATGTGAGATGGAAGAACGATTGCCCGTCATGCCATGTTTTTTCAGCAAAATCAGAAATCGGTATATATCCGCTGACGCTTCAAGTCCCGATAAATCCTGATCACTTCTGATTGAATCCAGCACTTCCTGGCCGTAATCATTGAAAGGACTGTTCTGCTCCCACTGATAGAACGCCGCTTCACCCAGACTAAGTGACTCCAAGATTGCAGGACACTGGGAACCGCCAAATGTAATATAGAATGTCTCCCACTCCCCTTGGGCGCGCACATATTCATGCGGTTCATTCGGCGGTAACAAAATACCGGATGCTTCCCCCAGTATGACGGTGGACCCGGCAAACTTGAATTCTCCGGCTCCCTTTACTGTCTGAAGCCAATGGTAACAGGGATACCCCACAGGTCTGGACACCTTCTCCTGATTGCCGTTATAACCTAGGCTCTCAATATAAAGGGGCAGCGGGTGATCACGTGATGTCATGAAATATCGTTGATGTCGGGGGGAGATAAACATGGGATGCCTCCTTGGGTATACGCTGAAATAGAGTTCCGTATTCTTATATGAGTCATTACTTTTATTATATTTTAAAAGTCATATGTATCATATAGTATAGGATTATTCTTATACAAGAGGTGAACACATTGATTAGCAGCAAACTGCCCAAAATGTTCTACGGGGGCGATTATAACCCGGAACAGTGGGATCACGAAACCCACCTTGAAGACCTGCGCATGTTCCAATTGGCAGGCATTGATATTGCCACAATTAACGTATTTTCATGGGCACTAATTCAGCCTGATGAAGTTACTTACCATTTTGAAGAACTCGACCAACTCATTAATCGTTTATATGAAAATGGTGTCTATATATGCCTTGCAACAAGCACTGCTGCCCATCCGGCTTGGATGGCAAAGAAATATCCAGACGTGCTTCGTGTAGATGCCGATGGACGCAAACGCAAATTCGGTGGGCGCCATAATTCCTGTCCCAACAGCCCGACCTATCGCAAATATTCCGAGAAGATTGCAGATAAACTAGCTGAACGATACAAGGATCACCCCGCTGTTCTCGTATGGCACATCTCCAATGAATATGGCGGTGAGTGTTACTGTGAGAACTGTGAGAAAGCATTCCGCGTATATCTGAAAGAACGCTATCAGACTCTGGAACAGGTCAACAAAGCATGGAACACGAATTTCTGGGGGCATACCTTCTACGATTGGGACGAGATTGTACTGCCGAGCAACCTGAGTGAACATTGGGGTAACAACAATTCAACGTTCCAAGGAATCTCGCTGGACTACTCCCGCTTCAACTCAGACAGCATGCTGGACTGTTATCGGTTGGAGTACGATGCGATCAAAAAACACATTCCGGACTCCGTTGTGACTACCAATCTGATGGGATTTTTCAAGCAATTGGATTATTTCAAATGGGCAAAATATTTGGATATTGTATCCTGGGACAGCTATCCCGGTCTCGCAACACCCGTCAGCTTCACGGCAATGGCTCATGACCTTATGCGCGGACTGAAAGATGGTCAACCGTTCATGCTTATGGAGCAAACACCAAGTCAGCAGAACTGGCAGCCATATAACTCACTGAAACGTCCAGGTGTCATGCGTCTGTGGAGTTATCAATCTGTTGCGCACGGGGCCGATACCATTATGTTCTTCCAGCTTCGCCGCTCCATTGGTGCCTGTGAGAAGTATCATGGTGCAGTTATTGAGCATGCTGGACACGAGAATACACGTGTATTCCGCGAAGTCGCTGAGCTGGGCAAGGAATTGCAGATCCTTGGAGATACCACACTGGATGCATCTGTTGAATCCAAAGTAGCGATTGTGTTCGACTGGGATAACTGGTGGGCCATCGAAAAATCAAGCGGACCTACGGTTGCCCTGAACTATGTGGATCAGATCCATAAATACTACGCAGCCTTCTTCCGTCGCAACATACAGGTAGATATCGTCAGTGTGGATACGGATATTAGCAAATACGACATCGTTCTCGCGCCTGTCCTTTACATGGTTAAACCAGGGTTTGCCGCCAAACTGGAGAAGTATGTTGAAGCAGGCGGAACATTCCTGACAACCTTCTTCAGCGGCATTGTCAACGAGAACGATCTCGTGACTACAGGTGGATATCCGGGAGAGTTACGTAAGCTGCTCGGAATCTGGGTGGAAGAAATTGATGCCCTGCTGCCTGAGCAAAAGAACAGCATAGTCCTCAAAGAAGCCTACGGAGATCTTGAAGGAGAGTATGGCTGCGGCATGTTGTGTGACCTGCTGCACAGTGAAGGAGCCGAAGTCATCGCGGAGTATGGAGACGACTTTTATAAAGGCATGCCTGTTGTGACACGTAATACCTTTGGTCAAGGTGACGCCTGGTACGTTGCATCCGACCCGGATGAGCGCTTCCTGGATGGTTTGCTGGGACAGCTTGCAGCAGCCAAGAACGTAGAGTCCTTGCTCGAGACACCAGAAGGTGTTGAAGTAAGCGCACGAACCAAAGACGGCAAACCCTACCTGTTTGTCATGAACCATAACGCAACCACGCAATCCTATGATCTGGGAACAGCTAAGGCACATGATCTGCTCACCAATCGTGAGCTTTCGGGAAGTGTTGAGATTGAAGCCCGTGGGGTGCAATTGCTCGAAATGAAATAAGGGATTTCGCTTAATTGGAATCATTCGGAATGAAACAATGTGATGGAAATACCCGTGATACAAAGTGTCACATATTCATTCCTTTTATACTTGTTATTGTCTTCAGCGAGCATATTGGTATAGATTTCAGACCTTTATCGTCTTCTGTAAGCCAAAAGCTGCTACTTCCCGTATCCGTTTACACCGGATGCGGGTTTTTGGCATGATCTGTGGTCTTTTTGATAGAAGGAAATATCAGTATGCAAAGCGAATTGGACGAGAAACACATTTTAACAAAGCCTGCCGGAACATGCTTGTGAATCCTGATGCTGATCCATTATAAAATAATGAACAGTTGAAATATTGGTGACACTCATGATGTCACTTATTCGTTGTTACAATAGAAATATTACTACGACATCACTTTCCGGCGGCGCAGATCGAAACGGAGTGGCTGACATGAACAGAACAAATCGGCTTGCTGCCATCGTAATGGCATTACAGCATGGTCACGAAACGGCACACTCATTAGGCGAGAAATTTGAGGTTTCCCGTCGCACGATTCTTCGGGATATTCAGTCCCTCTCCGAGATGAATGTGCCCATTATTGCCATTTCCGGTCCGGGAGGCGGTTTCAGACTTATGGAGGGTTACGTATTACCCCCATTACAGCTGGACCCGGTAGAAGCAGCGACGCTCATATTCGCTCTTGAAGGTCTAAGTCGCTACGCGGATACACCCTTTCATGAGAAACGCTGGACCCTGATGAACAAAGTTAAGGCCATCATTCCGGATGATATCATGTCGCGAATTGATCCCATGCTCAAACAGCTGCATCATCATATTCCAGACCGCAATTACATTCTTCCTCATCTGGACGCACTGCTGGCATGCATACCCGAACACGGGTGGCTTAGTGTGTTATATCGCTCCGCAACACGTCAGCGGTGGTTGCATATCTGTCCCTCACGGGTATATGCTTCCTCCGGCTTCTGGTACTGTGAAGCATATTCGATCGAACATGGTGAACAACGTCTGTTCCGGGTTGACCGAATTATCGAAGTCAAGGCGATCGAACCACAGGATGCACTGGTGTTTCACGAACAGGCGGAGCAACAGCAGAGCAAGCCGATCCCTCCAGAACAGCCGCCAACACTAGTTAAGGCACAACTGAGTTACCGGGGAATGATTGAAGCTGAACAGGACGAGCATATTGGTGAAAAGATGATTGAAATTGCCCCGGACCTCTGGGAATTATCATTCCTTTGTCCACCAGGGGAATGGGACTGGGCCGTACGATTCTTTTACCGATTGGGACGTGAAGCTGAAGTGATTGAACCCCTCCAACTTCGCAGTGAGATTCGTCAGCATGCCGAGGAAGTGAGCCGGAGATACCTTGCTTCAACCAAGTCGTAGCTTGACTAAACACAAAAGGAGCCTACTGATATCATGACTTATGAAGCCGTTATAACGTACGAACAAGCAGTACAGCGTATCCAGTCTATAGGGCTGCTGCCTCTGGCACCACTATTTGCCGATTATCCTTCGCTGTCATCGCTAACCCCCAAAGAACATTGGCACAAGGATGATGAACTCGATCCCTGGTTATGGCGTTCACGCCTGGCTAAAGAGGGCATTGCTGCATATGGAAAATTTGTTAAAAAGAAAGCGCTTCTTGTCTCATCTGAGTACTTCCCTTGGGTACACCGACTGCTTGCCGACTCCAAAACCATCAAGGAACAGTATGAAGCGGGTCTGCTCTCCCGTGAAGCGTTCAAACTCCATGCCTTAGTTGCAGAACAGGAAGGCATCGATGGACGTGCCTTGCGATCACAAGCTGATTTCGGGGCAAAAGAGGACAAAAAAACATTTGACCGTGGACTTCTGGACCTTCAGGGCTGTGCAGCCATTGTGATCAGTGGAACCAAAGAAAAAGAGGGACTCGCCGAAGGCAAAGTCGCATGGAACAGCTCCGCATATGAGACCGCAGATCACTGGATGCAGCGTCATGGCATTAAGCCATTCGAAGGCAGCGTAGAAGAGGCGCGTGAACTGTTGGCTGCGCAACTACAGCAACATGCTTCACCCGCCGCATTATCAAGCATCTTCAAAGCACTTGGCATCCGTGCAATCTAAATAAAGCCAATCCCGGTTGTAGTGCAAATTTCAACCGGAATTGGCTGTGGTTCACCCTATAATGCATCGTAGACGATAAACAACATCCAGCCAGAATGAATTTAGAGAATCACGCCATCCTTGAATATGGCAATCTCCCGGAATCCATGCTGCTCACTGAGTGTATGTGACCGTCCTGAAGCAATGTCAATCAGCTGGCCGAACAGCTGTACTTTGACCTCATCCATCGTCTGCCCCTCCAACAACTGGCCTGCGTTGAAGTCAATCCAGTGTTTTTTGCGATTAGCCAGATCGGATTGGGTCGCAATCTTGACGGTAGGTACCGGACCTCCGAAGGGAGTCCCCCGCCCTGTTGTGAAGAGCACAATATGTGCACCCGCTGCAGACAGTGCCGTTACAGATACCAGGTCATTCCCCGGTGCTTCTACAATGTTCAGACCGGTTTGAGTTACACGTTTGCCATAGCGTAGAACGTCAACTACGGAAGAACGTCCTCCCTTTTGCGTACATCCAAGTGACTTTTCCTCCAGCGTTGTGATGCCACCAGCCTTATTACCAGGGGAAGGATTCTCATAGATGTTCTGGCCATGGTTCACAAAATATTGCTTGAAGCCGTTCACGAGGTCCACCAAATCATGAAATACCTGCTCATTGGCAGCCCGGTTCATTAAGATTGTCTCCGCACCAAACATCTCCGGAACTTCCGTCAGAATAGCCGTACCCCCGGCAGCAACCAGCATATCAGCAACTGCACCGACCAGCGGATTGGCTGTAATGCCAGATAAACCATCGGAACCGCCACACTTCAAACCAATTTTGAGTTTGCTGAGCGGAAGCGGCTGCCGTTGTTCATGTTCAGCGATCTCCACAAGTTCTTCCATCAGTCGAAGCCCTTCCTCAAGCTCGTCATCCGTTTCCTGTGCTTTGAGAAACCGTACTTTTCCGCGGTATTCCGGAGCAATACACTCACGGAATTCATCGACCTGATTGTTCTCACAGCCCAGACCGATGACAAGCACACCTCCTGCGTTCGGATGCTCCACCAAGGAGGCCAGCAACTGTTGTGTATACTTCAGATCATCGCCAAGCTGTGAACACCCGAATGGATGTGGAAAGTGAAATACACCATCTACCCGGCTTCCAAATTGGGACTGACCCATACGTGCCAATGCTTCACACACTTTATTGATACATCCAACCGTATTCACAATCCAGATCTCATTACGGATACCTGCTTCACCATTGGGACGTAAATATCCATCGAATGAGCGCAGATGTTCCGGTGGCATGTCCGTCTGAACCTGGGCCCCCGGTTGGTATTCATATTCAAGCAATCCGTGCAGCCCCGTCTTCAGGTTGTGACTATGAATCCAGCTTCCCTGCTCAATCTGCTCTTGGGCAATCCCGATGGAGAAACCATACTTCATCACATCATCACCTGGGGCCAGCGTATGCACAGCAATCTTATGCCCCTTCGGCACGTCATCGAGCAGTGTAAAGGAAACACCGTCTGACAGGGTAATGCATTCTCCTTTGGCATAATCCCGAAGCGCTATAATAACATCATCCTGCGGTTGAATGGCAATCCAGTCATTGATTGTACTTGTTGTGTTCATTTCCCTTCACCTTCCAACAATCCGATTTCACGAACAAGTGCTGCACGCAGCCCTTCTCTTGCATCCAGATTTTCGCCCCAGATCAGGGTATCCGACAACACAGCCGCTACCCGGTTATCCAGTTGCTTCTGATTCCTGTTAAGAGTGTCATAACCTTCCCAGTGTGCAGCCAAAGCAGCCAGGACATCCGGGTCATCCCGCAACAGAATGTCGTCCCCATTCAGTCGTTGTGCCTTGTAACCTTCTGGCGTATTTACCGGACGGTAGAGACACAATAATCCAGCAAACCCTTGAATTAAACGTTCTGGCCAACTTCCCTGATTTTGCTCATAAGACAAAAGTGTCGGCAGCACACGAACCTTGAATTTCCCGATCGTATTCAAAGCAATATCTTGCAATTTGTGATTAATATACGGGTTAAGGAACCGTTCGAACACTTCTTCTGCATACTGGTCCAGCTGATGATCGGGCATATCCAGAGCAGGGACGATCTCCTGATGCACAGCTTCCCTGATCCATGAGCCAAAATGTGGATCTTCCATTGTTTCTCTCACATGCTGCTTGCCTTGAAGAATGCCGAGGGATGACATTAAGGTATGCGCCCCATTCAAAATACGAACCTTGCGTACCTGAAAAGGCTTCAGATCTTTCACCCAATGTACATTAAGACCTGCCTGCTTGAGAGGAAGTTTTTTGTCCAATGATTCATCACCCTGAATGGCCCAGAAATGATATGGCTCTGCCGTATTAATCAACTGGTCCTCATAACCCCAACGATTCGTCAGGGAATCGGCTTCCTCCTGGGTCGGCGCACCTGTGACAATTCGGTCTACCAGATTGTTCAAGAAGTGATTATGTTTCTCGATCCATGAACGGAAGCCATCCGAATACCCATAATCCTCACTATGACGGAGGACACAACTGCGCAGCACATCCCCATTGCCTTCAAGCAGCTCACATGGCAGATGAATCAAACCTCTGGATGGATCACCATCAAATTTCAAATATCGCTGATGCAGAAAAACCGTTAATTTCCCCGGAAATGATTGAACGGGTTCACCCTCGATATAGTCCGCATACGTATATTTCAATCCTGATTCGGTTGTATTGGAAATAACGAACTCAAGTGAAGGCAGTTCCGCCAAGTTCAGAAAGGCATCCCATTCCTCATACGGATTGATACACTGTGAGAAAATGGAGATCAATTCTGTCCGCTCAACCGGCTTTCCTTGAGACAGACCACGCGTAATCATTGTATATAACCCATCCTGATCGCGAATCTGCTCCAGCTTGGCCTTGCCTCCCGGTCGTGGTTGGGTAACAGCTACACTTCCATGGAATTTGCCTTGTCTGGCACTCTCATGAAGCATCCAGTCTGCAAATCCCCGCAAGAAATTACCTTCTCCAATCTGCAAAACCTTCACGGGACGCTCCATAATCTCCTTGCACTTGCGCTGACCATCGCTCCCCAGTAAATTCAGCTTCAATCTTGGCCGTTTCGTGCTTGCCGACATGGACACTCACCTCATCGATTATTTGTACTGTCGGAATGCAGCTCAAAGGCTCTGCACCCTTTTATTGTAAACGCTTTAAATTCATTGTATCATCAATAAAAGGAAATTAAATTGCTTATATTGCGGTAAATATACTCTCTCATGACCAGGTATAACATCTCGTTGAAGACGATCGTCTGGAAAGGAGTCTTTATGGAACGTTCACCTGTTCGTACGACTATTCAAGCAGAATCCGGTATTCCGTTCCGCCTGGTGTACAGCGACACCAAATCCCCTCAGAACGAACTGCCAGATCACCTTCACGACTGGCATGAAATTATCTATGTATATCGTGGACAGGGAAGCATTTTTATTGATACGGGACTTGAGAATATGCAAGAAGGAGATCTGTTCATCATTCCAGGCAGCACGGTTCACCGAGCCTTGCCGGATGCAGGCAACCCTGTCACATCTTCGGCATTGTTCTTCAGCCCGGGATTGCTTGCATCCACCGCCGGAGGTGCTGCTTCTTCCTTGCTAAGCCTGTTTGAACGTTGTCGTAAACAACGCGTGTATAAGAGGCATCTAAACACAGAGGAGCAATCACAGGTGGCCGCTTTTATTGATGATATTCAGACCGAATTCCAGCTAGGTCATCATCTAAGCGCACATGCGGCCCTGTTAAGGCTACAACTGTTACTCATTTTTCTGGAACGTCTGGAAGCTGCAGGACCTGCGAATCCGGGTAAATCCGCTCCGGGTCCCTCATGGCTCTCTTCTACGATCTCTCATATTGACGATAACCTTCGGAGTGGCCTGTCCCTCCCCGAACTGGCGCAGTACGCCTCTGTATCCCCTGCCCATTTCAGTCGTGCCTTCAAACGATACACGGGAATGACTCTAACGGATTACGCATTAGCGCGAAGGGTCATTATGGCGAAAGAGCATCTGGTACAAGGTGATGAGACGATGGCAGCCGTTGCCGATGCTTGCGGGTTCGACAGCCTGCCCCACTTTTACCGTCAATTCAAAAAATTAACCGGCACAACGCCCGCAGCTTATCGCAGAACCATGAACAGTTCTCGTTAAAATAGAACCAGACTGGACGTAGGTTCCTGAGTCTAATCATATATATCCACATATTCTTCCATATGGAAGATGTGGTATGATAATCTGGATTATTACTTGTCGGAAACATTGCATTCCGTTGTCAGAGGAGCTTAGCATTCCATGTTAAACGAATTGAATCGCAGGAATATTGGCATCTTCGCCCATGTGGATGCGGGGAAAACAACCACCACCGAGCATATGTTATTTGAGAGTGGTGTCGTCCGCAGTCCGGGACGTGTAGATGACGGAACAACAGCCACAGACTCCCTGGACATTGAGAAAGAACGTGGCATATCCGTTCAGGCAGCCATGACCTCTCTGATCTGGAAGAACACCATCATTGACCTCATTGATACGCCAGGTCACATTGATTTTAGCTCCGAAGTAGAGCGAACGCTACGGGTAATGGATGGCGCTATTCTCATTCTGTCGGCAGTAGAAGGAATTCAGTCCCAGAGTGAAGCCATCTGGCATGGCCTTCGTTCACTTCGCATCCCAACCATCATCTATATTAATAAAATGGATCGGATTGGCGCATCTGCCCCAGCGGTAATGGAGCAGATTCGTTCCACCCTGTCCCCTTTCGCATGCGAAATCCAAACATGCCATATCCATGAAGGTTCATTTCATGGCATCGACTCCCTCTGGAACCCGAATCAAGATTCTCTGTCAGATGGCACACCTTCCATTCCAGGTCTGGTCGAGATACTTGCCGAGCTGGACGAAGAGGTCATGGAAGCCTACCTCCAGGAGACTCCGTTATCGCAAAGGGATCTGAATGAAGCATTCCTGCGGTATGTGCATCAGGGTGAGATGTTCCCTGTGTGTTATGGCGCTTCCGGCAAAGGAATTGGCGTCACGGCATTGCTGGACGCGGTCCTTGCATTTCTGCCTGCACCTGCACAACCAGTGGACTCTCCCGTATCCGGTGTTGTGTTCAAAATTGAACGTGATCGCACGATGGGACGCACGGCTTACGTCCGTATGTATGGTGGCAGCTTACACAATCGGGATACCATCCATAATTCGACGCGGGAGCTTGAAGAGAAAGTGACGCAGATTCGCCGCATGGATGGACGGAAATGGGCGGATACCGGTGCCGTTCACGCGGGGCAGATTGCTATGCTGTACGGACTGAGTGACACACATGTGGGTGACATTATCGGCAATCCTGAGGGTGTACCTCCTCTTCCACAGATGGCTGTACCTTTGCTGACCGTACAAGTACATGGCAAGGACCCGGCACGTTACCCCGATCTTGTCGCAGCATTGCAAGAATTGACGGATGAAGACCCCTTACTCGACCTGCAATGGTTACCGGAGGAACGAGAACTGCATCTCAAGGTCATGGGAACCATTCAGCTTGAGATTTTATCCAGCCTGTTGCTGAGTCGTTTCGGATTGGATGTCGTGTTTGATCCGCCATCCGTCATCTATAAGGAGACACCTCGTACAGCCGGAGAAGGTTACATCGCCTATACGATGCCTAAGCCCTGCTGGGCCATCCTCCGCTTCAAGATTGAACCTTTTCCTCGCGGAAGCGGTCTGGTATATTCCTCAACCGTAAGGACAGATGATCTGCTGCTACGTTATCAGAATGAAGTTGAACGACGAATTCCGGAAGCCTTGTCTCAAGGTATGCTCGGTTGGGAAGTAACTGATCTGCGTATCACGCTGGTTGAAGGGGAACATCATGTCTGGCATACGCATCCGCTGGATTTTGTCGTAGCCACGCCTATGGGAATCATGGATGGATTGTCGAGAACAGGTACCACGTTACTGGAACCCCTTCTTCAGTTCCGGCTGACGGTCCCGGAAGAATACGGCGGTAAGGCCCTTAGTGATCTGGTACATATGCGGGCAACCTTCGAAGCCCCCGTCATTGGTAGCGGACGTTGTATTATTGAAGGAGTTATGCCTCTTGCCACCTCAATGGATTATCCGGTGAAACTGCGTTCCGAGACAAGCGGCCGCGGGGTGCTTACGACTTCGTTTGCCGGATACCAAGATTGTCCTGCGGATGTGAATCATGCTCGCAAACGCAGAGGAGTTGACCCGCTGGATCAGTCGAAATATATTTTAAGTGTACGAAACGCGATTACATCATAAATGGAGTTGAACCTGTGCTTATAAAATTTCTTATCTTTGGGCTTCTATGGCGGATTGTAGGTAATCCGTTCATTGCCATCCTTATTTTACTCGTTATACTGTATTTTCTGGATCGTCGTTACGTTGGGGTGTTCCCAAGCTTCACGAAACCTCTCAAGCGTATGCGTAACATCTCCCGGCTTCGGCAGCAGCTTGCCATGAGTCCCAATGAAGTTTCTTCCAAGCTGGAACTGGCTCGTCTGTTAATTGAACGCAAGCGGTATAGTGAGGCACATGCCTTATTGCTTGAACTGGAGCGCCCATACGAACAATCGGCTGAGTACTGGGAGGCATTGGGGACAACTGAGCTTCATTTGGGCAACATCGAAAAAGGCGAACGTCATATTTTGCAAGCCCTTGAGATCAACCCCAGAGTCAAGTACGGACGCCCGTACCTAACCCTTGCTGGAGCCTTCAAAGATACGCA
This sequence comes from Paenibacillus sp. FSL M8-0212, assembly GCF_038004645.1. Lineage (NCBI taxonomy): Bacteria > Bacillati > Bacillota > Bacilli > Caryophanales > Paenibacillaceae > Paenibacillus > Paenibacillus sp. FSL M8-0212. Next base: position 63,592 of record NZ_JBBORP010000001.1, read on the forward strand.
TGAAGACAAAGCGCTGGATTATGTGCATCAGTTTCAGGAGATTCATTCCTCTTCCAGTGAAGCTTATTATCTGCTCGGCACGGTTCATCGTTCCCTCGGACGCAATGCTGATGCGAAACAGGCTTACGAGCAATCGTTGGACGTGTATCGTTCGTTGCCCAAATACAAAAAACGTCAGGAGCGCCGCTGGGCTGTGCGCAGTTGGTTCCGCAAACGTGGCTTGTAATGCGTAATGTCATCCGTTATACGCTGTAATCTTCATATATCACTCTTCTAACCAATAAAAGTGCACTGATCTCTGCCCTCGTATGAGCAGAAACAGTGCACTTTATTCTTAACAACAACATTAATATACCAATATCTCACGCAGTCGTTCTTCATGAAGAGACATCCAGTCAATCCGCTGTTTGAGCTTCACAATCTGATCCACAGCCACTTCCGGCTCATCTGTACCCTCAAACATCCGGCTGATGAAATGCATGACCACATCCAGACTGCGCAGCAGAATTAATCGAGGTATAGCTAACAACTCTTCCCGTTCCAGGCTGACATGTTCCCGAAATCCCCTGATCAGTCCCTCTTGTGCCTGCCACATCCATTCTTCACTCTTGTCCATGGTAAGGAGGTCGGACATCGGAACAGCCAGCTCCATTACCCGCAAATCCCATGTCGCAAATTCAAAATCCAAAATGGCACAGATTTCACCATCCTGCTGATCTGCCAATACATTCGAGGCATTCATATCCCCATGAACCAATTGATGAGGCAGATGTTCCATTCCCCGCAGAGCTTCAAACAGATCTGGCAGCGCATCTCTCAGTTGCTTCAACTCATTTGCACATGCGGCCAATTGCTCCGAAGGCGATGTGCATAACTGTAATAATCGTTCTGGTGAACAGAGCGGATACGCATCCTGAATTTGATAGTACGGTGGGTATACAGGTTCAATTGTTATATCCAACGTAGCCATAACAGAAGACAGGGCCCCCGCCGCTTTACCGAGCCCTATCAATTGATCTGGTGTATGCCAGATGGGATTGACGCCTTCCCTATAATGAAACAGAGTCACGATTTTGGTATGACCTGTGAGGGTATCTTTTACAGGAAGGAATGTACCTGCCTCACCAGATAACCGCCTTACAGGTGAAGGTGTATCAAGCTTAAAGTTCGAACGTTGGAGGGCTTCCAGCACCTCGTGTTCAAAGGTGATTTTCATCGGATCATTATGTGTTTCATATTGTCTCATGACGTAATTAGTCCCGTCTACATGGAGCATGTAAGTAGAATTATTCATCCCACCCTTTCCACGCTCGCCTTTCCAATCCGATGTGAAACCGTATAAGGCCAACACTTCGGATATACGCTGCTGCTCTGAAGGATGGAGGGAACCGGAATCGATGTTTTGCACCAAAAATTAACCCCTTTATCTCACAAAATGGAACTGTCTTCTATTTATCTTAAAGGAAGTCCATCGCTTGGTCTAGTTCTGTTCCAAAGTGATCAAGAGAACGGATAATATCCCGTCCGATTAAGCTGCTCCGCAATGACACGATATCCTCTTGCATTGGGATGCACTCTGTCCCAGAACAAAAGTTCACGCTCACGACCTTCGAACCTGTCATAGACCTGAGCACACGCATAGTTGCCTGATCCCGCTCCATTCAGAAAAGAATTATATTGGCGCACCCAGTACGCAGCTTCCGTCGCTTGTGGATACGGGTTGTACAATCCGATGGATCGGACCATATACTCACTGTTTCCCTTTAACTGCCGAATGTGCCGCATGATCTGGGATACATTACTGCGGGTTTCTCCGAGCACCTGTGTCATTTTGCTGGCATTTGGAATGCCGTTACTTGCTTTAAACGTACGAATCAGATCATTCCCGCCAATGGATATGGTAATGATATTCGCTTCACGGAGCGATTGCCGCACTCGGGGATGCGAAGAGATCATCTGCAACATTTCCCCCGACGTCAGTCCATTCACGCCCATATTTTCCATGGATACAAACGTACGAACATTCATTTCTGCCATTCGCCGATATAAAGGAACAAAGCCGGTGCCCAGCAACGCTCCTGTACCTACCGTTAATGAATCGCCTATAGCCACATATCGATATACCATCCCGTCGCCCCTCTCTGCTGTGATTTCTCTGAACCATAATGAATTGCTCTATATCTTATGATGAGTGGCAAGACAAGGCGCGGGATGGTGTCCTTAGGCATGCACCTTTCTTTTGCATAAAACCATATTTCTTCTCTGTAGAGGTAAAAAAAGAAAAAAGCCCTGCCGCATAACGCGGCAGAGCCTGATTTATTGCAATGCATTACATGCCTATGGTCCGATCCGAATCAACGGAATCTGATTGTTCCTTGTTCGGGAATGGCCACCAGTTGGCCCGGCCAAACATCTTCACCATCACTGGAACGAAGAATGGCAGGAACAGCAGAGAGTACAAGATCAGTCCGCTAAGGACTACTGTGGCAATCTGCATCATCGAGAGAACACCGGATGGATACATGGCAGCAAATGTACCGCTCAGAATGACCGCGGCAGATAAAATAACAGTTCCCATGTTCTTCATCGCGTACAACATGGCATCCTGTACTTTCATGCCTTTGTTCTCATTGAAACGGTCCATCAGGAAGATGCTATAATCCACACCAAGTGCAATCAGCATGACAAATCCGAAGAATGGAGTAACCCAGCTGATGCCTGCGAACCCAAGGATATTAACAAAGACTACTTCAGTTACCGCCATCGATGTGAAATAAGCCAGTAATAAGGAAACGATCAGATACAGTGGCATAATGACCGAGCGAAGCAGCACAACCAGAATAATAAATGTACCCGCCAGCATCAGTATTACAGTACGTGTATAGTCGTTATTCGAGATTTCCTGCAAATCTGCAAACGTACTCGTAACGCCACCTACAGCTATGTCTGCTTTTTCAAGCGCACTGCCTTGTACCGCACGATGTACTGCCGCCTCAATGTCAGGAACACGATCAATGGCTTCTGTTCCGTATGGATTCTCGGCGAAAATAACGTCAATCGTCATCGTTTTACGATCTTTGGACAGATACGTATCAAATACCTGTTTGAAGTCTTTGTTGTTCAATGCTTCTTCAGGAACGTACCAGCCTGCCAGATCCGAATCAGGTGAATTCTGCAGCTCGGTCAGATAATCTTGTGCCGAATCCAATCCTCCCGAAACTTGCTTGATGCCATCGACACTCTGGTTCAGTCCATCTGTCAGTTGTGTCAGCTGACCACTCAGATCTGAGAAACCTTGCTGAATTTTCTCCTGTCCACCCTGAAGCTGACCAAGACCATCCTGGATGGAAGGGATTTCGCTGATCACTTTACCCTGACCATCAGCAGCCTGGTTGAGACCGGACTGCAACTGACCGATTCCCGTCACAATTTGGCTCAGACCATCGGCAAGAGCCTTCTGTCCGGCTGCTGCGGAGGCAAAACCTTCATTGGCCTGATTAATTCCAGCAGCGGCTTCTCCCAGCTTGGTCTGAATCTGCCCCAAACCTTGAGCGAGCTGCGCTGTACCAGAACCTGTTTCACCAATCGTACCTTTGATACGCTGGTAGTCAGCATCTTGCTGTAATTCAGGATAACGCTCTTCAAGTGCTGTGAAGGATTCCGAGAGACTGGTCAAAGCCGTTGAAACCCCGCTCAGCTGTTGCTCCAGTTCACGAGTTCCTTCCCCGAGTGCAGCGACACCAGCTCCCGCCTGACGATAGGCTTCAAGTAACTGATTGTTCGCTTGTGCAAGTTGATCTGCACTCGTTTTGGCTTGCTGAAGTCCGGCTTTCAGATCACCCGCACCTGCAGAACCATCTCGAATCCCTTTTTCAATCTGCCCAAGTCCCTCGCTGAGTTGCGTGATACCTGATTGCAACTGGGAGGTCCCTTTGGTAAGTTCCCCTGCTCCAGCGGCAGCTTCTTTTAATTGTGGTTCATTTTTACTTAGCTGACTGCTGGCTTCACTCAGACCATCACGGATTTTGTCGAGACCCGTCTTGCCTTCACCCAGTCCATCCGATAATGTTCCCACTTGCTGTGTAACTTCAAAATCTTTGATCTCATCACCCGTAGGTCGTGTCATACTACGGACACCGGAGATCCCGGGTACTTTCTCAACTTCCCGGCTGATTTTCTCAGCTACGGCCATATACTTCGCATTATCCATCGCTTCATCGTTCTGAATGACGATCTGACTTGGAAGTGATTCGCCCGGACCAAAGCTGTCGGAGATAATGTTGAACGCTTTTACTGAATCATACTTCTCACCAATCTCATCTAGACTGTTGAACGACAGTTTGCCATCGTAGGTTGCCAGAAGAGGAACACATACTGCTGCAATGATGAGCAACGCAGCCCATGGACGTTTCAGCGAGAAGCGACCAGCTGCACCATAGATCTTGCTCTCGGCATGTTCCAGTGAACCTTTGGATGGCCAGAACATCTTTTTGCCAAGCACGGCCATGAAGAACGGTACAATAGTTCCCAGTGCAAGCATCATAACTGCAATACCAACAGCTACAGCAACCGCAGAACGGTATAAGATAAACTGAGCAAAGCCGATCGCAATGAATCCAACCAGCACGGCAAGTGCTGAGAAGAGTACCGTTTTACCAGCAGTACGATAGGTAGCAATGATGGCATCCCACGTATTCTCATGATGAGCCAGTTCTTCCTTGAACCGACTGATCAGCAGGATGCAGTAATCCGTACCAATCCCGAACATGACGGCGACCATAAAGATCTGTGTAAACGTGGATATCGGGAAGTCCAACCCATCCACCAGGAATGCAACAATCTGTTGCGATACAATGTAACTGATCCCCACCGTCAGCAGCGGTACAAACGGAGCTACAAACGAACGGAACACCAGGAACAGAATAAGTAAAATAAAGACAACGGTAATATATTCCGATTTCTTAAGCCCCTCTTGGGAACTTTCAATGGTATCCTCGTCAATCAGACCTTTACCGGTTATGTAGTGCTCCACATTGACGGACTTCAATGCTTCATTCAGGTCTTCCCGCATTTCCTTGACCGTACGATCTCCCAGATCAATGGATAGCGACGTTAGAATCGTTTTGCCATCAGCCGAGATCATCTTCTCGGACAATTCAGGCTGAGAGAAAGGTTCCAGAATGGACAGAATGCCGAGCTTCTCTTTGTCGCCCTCCAATTGCTTAACGGCCTTCTCTGCCTCTTGTTTTCCCGTGGTACCCAGACCATCGGGATTATAAAATACAAGGGCAATCTGGCTGCCCTGCTGTTCTCCTTTTTGTGCTGCAACTTCATCCAAAATCGCCGATGCCTTGGTCGACGAGTATCCTTCAGGAACCGAAATCTGTCCTTTCTCCCGAATCAGTTCACTCATGTTAGGGGCAGTAAACATCAATACGGCAGCTACAACTACCCATAACCCCATCAACCACCATCGTGCTTTCAATATCGTTCTCATTCGTTCTCCCGTCCTCCTTCATGCGATAACAAAGCTGCAAGCTTCTCAAAAGATTCAATGAAATTACGAACCTCTTCCGGTGTAAAATGAACCAGATACGGCTCCAGAATCTGCTGTATTTCCTGCTCTGTCTCCCTGTACACCTGGCTTCCGGTCTCTGTCAGCGTCAAATATACGACCCGGCGGTCACGTTCATCTCCGGCTCGATGGACCAGATCCCGATCCACCAGCTTGTTGACCAAAGCAGTAATACTGCTCTTGCCTATGCACAGAAGTTCTGCAAGATCAGAGGGTGTACAAGACTGCTTCTCATTAATGAGTCGAAGTGAACAGAACTGATCCATCGTCAAAATCTGCCCTACACGTTCACGTATTCTGGTATCAAATCGTTTAGTCATCAGGAAAGATGCATCCAAATAGCGATTAATAAGACTTTTAGCATCCGGTGTGCTCATTCATCATTCTCCTTTCACAATATAGTTCACTTAACGAACTATTCTTCTGTGAAACTATTCTATAATGAAACAATCTTATAAAGCAATACTTTTTTCCTGTTTTTTTGATGAAAACGACAAAAAAACAGGACGTCCGACTCAGCTCATTGCCAAATCCAACATCCTGTAATGATTATAATTCATATATTTCTTAAAGTAATAATAAAAAGCCTATGCGCTACTCTTCGTCCGTATCTTCCTCTTTTTCAAGCACACAACGGAATCGCTCCACACCTGGGTATAATTCACCCAGACTATATACCACAAACCCCGTATTCCGATAAAACTCGACGGCTTCCAGCTCGGTCTCAGCAATCAGTCTATCAGGATTGTATGTTGCTAACAGTTGTGAGATCATACCACGTCCATAATTTTTAAAGCGGTTTTCAGGCAAAACCGAGATATGATGAATGGTAACCTCACTTGTTCCTGTCTTCTCATATCCAATCAGACCGATCAATTGTCCCTCATCTTCGTAACCGCCCATCTGCAATTCGTCTTTCTCTACATATTGTTGCAACGCACGGTTCAAGTGATCCGGATCAGGAAAGACCGAGTAGGACAATAGTTCCTGTACTTCCGGCTCCTGTATGCGTGATTTCAGATTAATTAACACCTTGATTCCTCCTATACCTTGCTTGTTTCCGTTATCGTATTGTAGTCGTTAGCCTCTAAAAGTTCAAGTCGTGTGGCCGATTCAGCTCCGATTGAAGCATAGTTGAGATGTTATCCGATACGTTGATCTGCGCCAAATGATAGGCATCCAGCAGTGCGCCCCCAACTGCCGGCAAGTTACTGGATATGTATTGAATTTTTTTCCCTTCGCGCATATTGGCAGCATCCAGTCCTTTCTGAACAGCCTCCACCATATATGGTGAACTCAGACAACTTCCGGTAAGCGTCATGGACACTGTGGGCTGATCGAAACAGGATGCCAGCATGAGGATTCCCACAACAGCCGTATCGGCTGCCGAGCCGCACACCCTAACTGCGAGGGGAATATTCCGATCAGCAGCTTCAGTCACCATAGACGCCATCTGACCAAATTTCCGGTTGGTCGCCTGTTTATTTTCGGCAAAACCCGCTATTCCCAGCGCAGCGAGTTCTCGAATTGAGGCAACATTCCAATATCTCAACACCTGCTCAATCCAAGCTTGGTCATGCGGCCCATAACGTCCTGCGAGGATTGAATGCACGGTGTTGTAAGCCAGAAAACGTGCTGCTGTCGGCGCATAATGACCGAACTGATCGTTGCGGAGCCAAGCTCCCTGTTCGGTTCTGCCAAGGATCAGAGATCCTGTTCCTCCAATAGCGACAATACCTGGCTCACCATCGAAGGCCGCTGTATGTGCGATGTGCGTATCGTTTACCGCACTGATCCTGCCTGTAATCCCCGTACGAGCGAGTAATGCCTCCGACCAAATCGTATCTTCAGGCTGATTCAGACCTGCCATTCCTGCCTGAATGGCAGCGATCTGATCTGATTGGAGTCCAGCCTGAGTTATCGCTTCGGCGATAGCTTCCAGCACATTTTGCTCGGCATTGGTATCGTGATAACGGTTGCAACCACTCTTTTGCACATAGGATAAAATCTTCCCGTTCTGATCTGCGACAGCCACACGCGTGTGGCTCCCTCCTCCATCCATCCCTATTACATATGTATTCATCCTTAACGATCTCCCTTCAGACCACACATTAAGAGTGCCGGGTCCATTGTCAGGTCCCGGCAGAGAGTTTATTGCTTTTGTACAGCAAAACGAAGCAGTTCACAACGAAACTGTGTTGGCTCATCATACTTTTCCTCTTCAATCGTCTGTGTGACATGTTCCTGAAGCAGAATATTCCAGCCTTTGTAAGCCTTCTCCAGTATAGCAATCGCCTCGGCTGTGGGCAGGTTCAGCTCAATTAACGGCTCAATCTCACGGCCTGTATTTATTTCTTTTTCCTCCACATTGGTACTCATCGTAATACAATGAATGCCTCCTGTTCGAGTTCCCGCTTGTAATCGCTCTAGCGCTTCCATGAAAGCTTGCTTATTCGATACATGTTCCAGACATGAGCAAGCAGCAATATAATCAAAATAATCCTTCTCAACAGCATAATGTTCAACATCTGCTTTCACTGCCTGCACGAGATGATCAACCTGATATTCTTTCGCATACTTGCGAAGTCCATCTATAGCCTCGTCAAGCAAATCCACACCGATGACTTCACTGTTCGTTTTTGCAAGACGCTGTGCAATCGGTATCGTATGCCTTCCCACTCCACATCCCAGATCGAGGACACGCAAGTCCTCCTTATGAGCAAGTAAACGTTCCAGCATATCCATCACCATAGGCATGGGCCTCGACATCCAGGTACCAGAGGCGAATAATTCATTGTTCTGATAGAAGTTGGAGTGATAACCTGCCTCTGCTTTTCGTGCAGCCTCAAATTGTTCATTTCCCATCAAAGCACCCCCATCGTTTAGAAAATGATTTGCATCTTCTACTTAATACCCAGATTGTCACAAAAAAATCAATTAAACGCAGGCGACAGATTCTTTTTCATAAAGGATTCCAGTGCCGCCTCATATCCGGTGCGGTCAACTTGAAACGCTGTGCCATGACCCGCACGGGGGACGGTCAGCAATTCCTTTTTGGTTGGGCAAGCTTCATACAACCTGTACACCATTTCCGTTGGTACAAACGTATCAGCCTCACCGTGGATGAACAGCACAGGAACGTTAACTTTGGCAAGCTGCTTGAGAGCCGAAGCCTCTCTGAAGGAATACCCTGCTTTCCACCGGGAGATCAGACTTGTGACAGGTATAAACGGGAATGCAGGTAGCTTGTATAATTGCTTTAACTGGAACGTCAGTTCTTCTTCCACGGATGTATACGCACAATCAGACACAATCGCTTTAACCTGAGTCGGCAGAGCTTCACCACCTGTCATCAGTACGGTTGCTCCTCCCATGGATATGCCGTGCAATACGATTTCCCCTTGTGTACCCACTTTTTCAAGCACCCAGTTGGTCCACTGGACATAATCCTTCCGATCTAACCAGCCAAAACCGATGATATCACCTTCACTCTGTCCATGACCTCGATCATCTGGCATGAGTACGTTATAGCCGTGCTTTTCAGCATAGAATCGGGCAAAACCAGCCATTTCTCTGCCTCTCCCCGAATAACCATGTGCCAGAATAACCGTCTGATCCGACCCTTTATTGGAACTGAGCCATGTACCATGCAGTTTTAATCCATCATGTGATTGAAGAGATATCTCTTCTGTAGGCTGACCATCAAGCCACTTCAGATCGGAAGCACTGCTGATAATTTCATTGTCCGGTTCAGGCATCAGATTCGGGTTATCCACCAAAAACGTTTTTGGTGTACGGCGAATGGCCGTTTTGAAAAAATAAAGCCCACCTGCCCACAAAAGAGCAAGAACGATCAGTACCAGTACTGCAAGTACGTAAAATAACATGAACGAGTTCTACCCTCTTTCCTTATTAAAATATGTTCAATCTTTACTTACTCGTTGAAGTGACTCACATGCTGCTTGATAGGCAGGTAACAAAGCATCCAGCAAAGGTTCTGCTTTCCGTGATTGACCTTTCTTCGCAAACTGCTCTATCTGGGCAAACAAAGTTGATAAATAACGAATCCCAAGACTCAGACTCCCTGATTTCAGATCATGGGCTACCTCGGTTGCAGCAACATGGTCGCCGGACACAATATGTCTGCGCAGCACCTCAATCTTGCCGGGTGTCTCGGTACGATACATGTCCAACAACATACCGAGGAGGGTACGATCGCCATCGGTGTTTAATTCCGCAATCTCATGTACGATGTTCATATTTAGTACCTCTGTCGGTTCGGAGGATTGCTGCCACTTCTCGATCATCTTACTCAGAATTTCCAGCGTGAAGGGTTTCCCAATAAAGTCATTCATCCCGGCTTCCATACACTTGTCTTTCTCTCCCTGCATGACATTACCTGTCATTGCAATAATGGGTGTGATATGGCGCATTTCATCCATTTCTATCGAGCGGATTTTGCGTGTTGCCTCCAAACCGTCCATCAATGGCATCATATAGTCCATGAGAATCAAACTGTATTTTTTGCTGAGAAAAGCAGCTATCGCCTCTTCCCCATTCACTACAGCATCCACTTGGGTTATTCCCAGTTTTTTGAGCTGTAACATAACAAGCTGTCGGTTGATGACATTATCATCAGCCAGCAATACAGATACAGAAGAAGCTTTATCATCCATGTCCTGCCCCTGATGCTCTTGAGCGGAAGCAACAGACTGGTTAGCGGACTGGTTACCGTCTTTCTTACCAAGTGTAAGTTCGAACCAGAATGTTGATCCTTCACCCTCCTGACTGTCTACTCCAATCTGACCTTCCATCAGTGTAACGAGCGACCTGCAGATCGATAATCCAAGGCCCGTTCCTCCATACTCACTTGAGCGTCCTCGTTCAGTCTGCATGTAGGGTTGAAATAACTGGTTCTGATCTTCTTCCGAGATACCAATCCCCGTGTCTTCGACTTCAAATCGGATCATTTGTTTGCTCTCATCATCTTCCATAAGGGTAACTCGTATCCGCACCGTACCTTCTGATGTGAATTTGTTCGCATTCTGAATTAGATTGATCAGTATCTGTGTAATCCTCGTTGGATCCCCTTCAAGAGGAGTAGAGATTCTGGGGTCACAGTTTATGGATAACTGATTTCCGTTCTTTCTGACTTGGGGTTCGAGCAAACGAACAATATAGTTTATCGTCTCTTGCAGATCCACTTGTCCCAGTTCAAGTCGCATCTGACCCGCCTCAAGTTTGGACAGATCCAGAAGATCCTGAATCAGCTTAAGCAGCAGTTTGGCAGCATCCTGTATAACGGAAACCGAATTCTCCTGTTCTTCAGACAAGGGAGACAACTTAAGCATCTCAGCCATCCCCAATATGCCATTTAATGGTGTACGAAAATCATGACTGATACCTGCAATAAATGCGATTTTTGAATCACCTGCATCTACTGCTTGCTGACGTGCAGCTTCAAGACTGTTATTGTTCTTTGCAAGCAGACGCTGGAGTGTCACCAGTTCATTATTCATATCCGAGAATTCTGCAAGTGTCCGTTCCTCTTGCTCTTTACTCCGAATCATCTGATCCGATAACTGCTCAATCGTTCTGCGTAGCCTCTGTATCTCTCCGCTCTCATTAGACATCACATCATCCCTCTCTTAATCCCTAACCATATCAAGCTGATTACATGTAGCTGGCTGAGCCAGTAATTGTTCTGCAACCGCTACCGCTTCATCGGCTCCTGGAGCATAACCGTCAGCTCCTATCGTTTTCCACAACTCCTGATCAATATTAAAGGGATATCCCCCAACCATAATCTTCACATGTGCCGTTGCCGGATGATGACGGATCAGATGAATCAACTCTTTGGCCAGATGAAGGTGATATGTCATCGTAACCGATATCGCAACAACATCGCCCTGATGCCGCTCTATAGCCTCTATTACACTTCCATTGGGAACATTGGCTCCTAGATAGTGCGTATCCCAACCTTCCATCTCAAACACATCTGTGAGCATACGCAGTCCGATCTCATGTTGTTCACTACCTACACAGGTAGCCACTAGTTTTTTATCCTGACCTGTATGAATCAACCAGCGAGAATAAAGACGTGATATGAATGACTGAGTCGCTGCCGTACAAAAGTGTTCTTGTCCCACACTGATACGATGGCATTGCCACAATCGTCCAATTTCATATTGGGTGGGCTGAAAGATATATCGATAAATATCACGAATCGTCACCCCAGCTTCTAACTGGGCTTCAATGATCTCGAAGGCTTCTTTCCGTTTATTCTCAAGCAAACACTGCAAGTACGATTGCGCGGCATCTCCATATGGCATGGATTCGTTGATGTAACCCGCCTGTGACTCCATGTGTGTTGTTCTATATATTCCCATCTCCAGATACTCGAGCAAAAATGCCTTTGACGGATAGTCAAATTCTTCTTCCAATGTCTCTTTGATCAGATTGAGATTAATTGCCAGGTCTTCTGGTGATACCTTATAACCCTCAAGTAGAACTTTCAGCCAGGCAATATAATGAGTAAACAGACCTGGACTCTGTACGAGCGCACTTTCTGCCAAATAGTTCAAGCTATACTCCGAATCCTGTTTGGTTCGCATTTTTCCATTCTCGCCAAATCGCTCAAGTAAATCGGGCTGTCTGAGATACTGTTTCTCCGTTATTTTATCAGCTAATTTCGCAGATTCTTGGAGCAAACGTTCTCCTGCTTCTTGATGACTCATAGATGCACCTCTCCTCTACCCGCATCACATCTCCATCATCATTCGTGACTAATCCAGAATGAGATCGATGTTAGCTAACTTGCAATCGGGATAGGTTCTTCTACTTGATCCAATCCATCCATTCCGCTCTTAATCGTTCTGTTCCATTATACATGAACTTTCGATGATCATGTTTTACACACGATGCATGTATAGAACAATCTTCCTATATTATGGAGGGCCTTGCAAGCCAGTCAGCCAGTATATGCCTGTACTTTTCGAGATCCACAAAAAAACTGACCTGCGTTATGAACGCAAGTCAGTTTTCCCTTCTGCCGCCAATCCCAGCTTCTTCAACATCTTAATCGCATCCACTTTCTCGGAAGGGTCAAGTCCTTCCAAAGCATCAATGATGACCTGATGGTGTTGAGGAAATATCTGTGTGAACAATTCTCTTCCTTCCTCGGTTAACTCAGCGTAAATGACACGCCGATCTTCTTTGGATGGTCGACGAAACAGCAGATTTTTATTTTGCAACTTATCTACAACGTACGTAATATTACCACTGGACATTAACACCTTTTCACCAATCTTTTGCAATGCCTGCGGTCCCTTATGATATAACAAATCAAGCACACCAAATTCTGTCGTATTCAGTCCGTGACTCTGAATGTCCCGATTGGAACGTGAGGTCACAGAATTGTAGGCCCGAACAAGAACCACGAATAATTGTAAAGACAGTTCCCGGTTGTCCTCCGTGTTCAGCATTTCAATAATCCTCCATCAGTTGTTTACATTTCGGCTCGTATGAGAGGCCCGCTTCTGCTCCCACTCCTCACGGAGCATCCCCATACGAATTGAATCATAGTACTGCCCGCGAACGATACGACACTTCCGCATTCGCCCCTCCACCTGTAATCCGGCTCTCACAGCCGCACGCATCATACGTTCATTACCAGACCAAGTAGTCAATCCAACCCGAACCAAAGGCATCTGTTCGAACAAATGACTTGACCACATGGTAAGTGAACGTGTGCCAACCCCGCGTCCCCACTGGACAGATCTGTATATTACAATCCCCATTTCCAGCCACATGGATAACTCATCTTCTATGTAATAGCTGATTGTACCCACAATTTGTCTGTCGGATTCAATAATACGGATTGACACGGGTTTGGAATCGCCTGGATTTACGTCCATACGTTTGAGCATACCTTGTTCAAAACTTTCATAACTTTCGTGTTTAAGTGGGTAATAGGGTGCATCCCATTGCTTCCATTCAGGTACGTCATCACTGTAGATCAATTCATAGAGCTCTTTCAGATCCTGTTTCTCCACACACCTGAGTACAAGTTCACCATCAACGATAGGCAGTTCTTTCATACGATGAAAAGCACCCTCTTCCATATTAAGAACGATGAAGCTCTTCGATACTTCCGTCCGCATTGGCAAGAATGACTGTACTAGCCATATCCACAAATAGTCCGTTATCAACAACACCTGGCAGCATGTTCAACTGAACATTAAGGTCCGCAGCGTGATCAATCGCCTCCAAGTGGCAATCTGCTATCAGGTTTCCGTTGTCTGTCAGATAACGTTGCTGTCCATCCATCCGCCACTGTGGTTGACACCCCAATTTTTCGAGCGCCTGTAAGGTCCACTCAGAAGCAAATGGAACCACCTCAACTGGAAGCGGGAATTTCCCCAACTTTTGCACGGCTTTGCTGCCATCCGCTACAATAATCAATTTGTCACTATTGGCTGCCACGATTTTCTCACGCAAAAGAGCCCCGCCCCCCCCTTTAATCAGGTTAAATTCGGGATCTACTTCATCAGCGCCATCAATGGTCAGATCCAGACGTCCAATCTGGTCAAATGGGACGATGGGAATCCCCCATTCACGGGCAAGCTTGTCCGAAGCCTCTGAAGTGGCAACTGCTTGAATGTTCAATCCATCACGTACCCGCTCACCGATCCGGCAGATGGCATAATAAGCTGTTGAACCTGTACCCAAACCAACCTTCATTCCATCCTCAACATATTCTGCCGCACGCTCTGCTGCTATCTGTTTAAGATTCATCTATAAACCCCCGCTGCTCATAATTTGAGAAATGCATATGTAGTTATTATAGATAAAACCGCTTCCGATGTATATCCGTGCCTTCTGTTGCATCTTTGCCATCATATTTTTGTTTTGTTGAAGGATGTATTTTTACCCACCATGTTATAGAATACAGAATGAAGCTAAAAAATGGGAAATTTTAAAATAAACAGTTCTAAATACCTATAATACATCTGATATGTCCATAAATACGTAAAATATTAAAAAAAATTTAACGATACTATTCAATTTAACGACATTTTATACGACATATTAATTATAGATGTGTTTTAATAATTAGACACCTATGGTTCATACGGTACATAAGTCTCTACGAAAGCGACTGATAAACCAAGACCATGGTCGCATAAATTTCCTTTGGAGGGGATCACGGAATGATCTAGTTCACTGTACGAATGCAACCCTAAAGTTTCTTAATTTAAAGAAGATCAGGAGTGGAATTAAGTGAAATCATTAAGTTGGAAAAGCATGTCGTTTTTCTCCAAAAATCTGTTACTCTCATTTACCAATATCATTATCATCGGGGTAGCACTTATCGCAAGCAGTTACTATTTCCAAAAAACAGTTCTTGTTGATCAACTGCATGGACAGGTGGAACAAATTACCAAAAAGTGGGCTGAAGATATCAATCCTGCCGAGGTACAAGCTGCTATTGCGGAAGGTAGCTATGATGGAGCAACACAAACGAAATTACGAGCGTATTTCGATGAAATGCAAGAATATTATCCTAACATTGCACAAGCCTACATCTTCGGTGTCGAGCTCGGTGGCGATAACAAGAGATTAACTTCCCTTGTAGCGATGCCGACCAACCTAAGAGAGGCTTTTCAAAGTGAGAACGTAAATATTGGTGACATGTATGAGCAGCCGGTCGTTGTAGCCAATGCACTGAAAGAAATGCTCAATACGGATCGCCCAACATTCACAACATTTTATTCCGATGATTTCGGAACATGGACAACCATTGCATATCCAATCAAAGACAGCAACGGAAAGATTTTCTCATATTTTGCCATTGATGCAGATGCATCAGCCGTACCCGCAGGACTGAACTCCTTGCTCAAAAACGGAATTATCATCCTTGTCGCCTTCTTGCTGTTATTCCTGATTATCCAATACCTTGTAGTTAAAAACACACTTTCCCCTATCCGTCACTTGATCAAAGGAATTGATGACGTAAGTCGGGGTAATTTGAATGTCAACATTCCGACAGGCAAAGACGATCTGGGACTCGTTAACGAGAAGTTCAACTCCATGGTTCGCAAAATCAACGATACTATCGTTAAAGTGCAAATCACATCACAAGAAGTAAATCAGTCTGCCAAAGAACTATATGAAGTATCCGAGCGCAACAGTGAGAATGCAGATTCTATTAATAATAATGTGACTCAAATCACTTCCAACATTCGTTCACAGGAACAGGCAACCCGGGATAGTGCACGTGCCATGTCCGAGATGGCTACCGTAATCCAGACGATTGCCAGCAGCTCGGCAAGTGTAGCGGATGAAGCCTATGAGATGGAACGTCGTTCGCAACAAGGTAACAGTGTTGTCCGTCAGGTATCTGAACAGATGAATCTGATTACGGAATCGGTTAAGAATACGGCTTCTGCCATTGAGGTTCTGGAGAGTCGTTCACAGGAAATCGGCGATATTCTCAATATAATCTCGGGAATCTCCAGCCAGACCAACTTGCTTGCTCTTAATGCATCCATTGAAGCAGCTCGTGTTGGTGAAGAAGGAAGAGGATTTGCAGTTGTTGCAGGTGAAGTACGCAAACTTGCCGAGCAGTCTGAACAAGCAACCAGCCAGGTTGGCGTACTGATCCAAGAGATTCAAGCTGGAATTAAACAAGCTGTACGTGCTATGGAACAAGGTACGTCAGAAGTAGATACAGGGCTCAGCGTAGCCGATCAAACAGGACAACTGTTCGAAGATATTTTAGAAGCAGCGAAAAAAGTATCTAATCAGATTCAGGAAGTATCAAGCGCGACGGAGGAAATCTCTGCGGGTACGGAGGAAATGACCGCTACAGCAGATGACTTGTCTTCAAGCGTAAGTAAGACAGCAAACAGCAGTGAACAAATTTCCTCATCTGTTGATGAGCAAAAAGCATCTTTGATAACACTGGTAGACTCCTCCACACGCCTTAACAGCATGTCTGAGGAACTCCAAGAACTGATCTCTCATTTCAATGTAAGCAAACAATAATTCAAATCCACAAACATTCGGTTTGAACCAAGGAGGAATAACTGAAGTGATTGAAAACCAACCATCTTCTTCCCATTCCATGGAATCTAGCTTGCCAGTTCTGCAGATTCCACTGGATTTTGGGCGACGTCAACAATCATTCTCTTATCAGTCTGCTCAAATCACATTACATGCTTCTCTGAGCCGTGAACTTAAACAGAAGTATGGAGAACAGATGGTGTACCCGGTACTCCTCTCAGCTTATGCAGCCTTGTTATTCCGATTGTCAGCTGAACAGGAACTTGCCATAGGTATACTTTCCCCCGATCAGGCAGCTTCCTATCTTTCATTACAGATTCAGGGAAAATTGACCTTCAGCCAACTATGTCATCAGGTGTCAGAGCAGCTCAAGATTGAATACACGTTGCAAAACGGTGGATACCCTGAATCGTTTTTTATGCTGAATAGTGTACAGTTGCCTCAAGCTCCTCAAATATTAAACTGGAACGTTCGAGATGATCAGAACATGCTCATCCTCGATCTGTTCTATGATAGTTCACTGTTGAAAGAGTCTACCGTGCTGAGATATGCAGAATATTATCAGACTCTTCTACTCGCCCTTGTGCGTGACGGTGAGAAAGCTATCGGTACGGTAGATATTCTTTCCGCCTCAGATCGATTGCTTTACCGTGAAATGAATGATACTTCTGTTCTCGAACCAGAGAATCAGACGGTTCATGGCTGGTTCGAAGCAACGGCAGCGGCATATCCGGATTCACCGGCAATAACATCGCCATCCAAAAGTTATACGTACAGAGAATTAAATGAACGAGCTAATCAGGTTGCACGTGTTCTGATATCCAATGGATTGCAGAAAGGTGAATTCGTCAGTATCTTTATGGATCGAAGTCTGGAAACCATCATCTCCCTACTTGGTATTCTGAAGGCAGGCGGTGCATATGTTCCGATCGACCCTGAGCATCCACAAGAACGTAACAGTTATATCGTGGAAGATACGGCGTCCTCATTTGTGCTGACAACGGAGGCTTCTTATGCCCAAGCTTCCAGCTTGTTCTCCAGTATAGCTACGGTCCGTCAGATTCTCGCTGTGGATGGTCGTTTAGCCGGATTTGCAGCAAGTAACCCCAATCTGGATATTCAGCCAGACGATCTTGCGTATATTATCTACACGTCAGGGTCGACCGGTAAGCCCAAAGGTGCACTGATTGCCCACCGAGGTGTAACCAATCTTGGCAGTGTGGTTCAGCGTGATTGTGACATTCAACCAGGTGATGTATTAACCCAGTTTGCTACATACAGCTTTGATGCATCCGTGTGGGATACCATTGGCGCCTTGTTCTATGGAGCAGAATTATATCTGTTGTCTGCGGAAGAACGTGTATCCGTTGAAGAATTCGCAAGTGCAATTGAACGAACAGGAACAAACATCATTACGATACTGCCTACGATTTTCTTCAATCAGCTTGCTTCCTACTTATCCGATGAAGGTTTCCACAAGCTGGCCAAAGTCCGAATCATTACTGTAGCCGGAGAAGCGTTATATGGAGAACAGGTTCGTGCCTTCCAGCGCAAATTTGGAAACCAGATTGATATTGTTAATGTGTACGGACCTACCGAATGTACAGTAGCCACAGCTACTCACCGCATCAGTGAGCAGGTTCCGGAACATGTGGTGAACATCCCTATCGGTAAACCGATTCATAACTACAAAGTATACATTGTGAATGAAGAACAACAACTCTGTCCAGCAGGTGTACCTGGTGAGGTATATATTGCTACCCCTGCACTGGCCAAAGGTTATCTGAATCAGCCAGAACGTACTGAGCAAGCATTCATTGAGAACCCGTTTGCGATGGGTGAGAAAATCTACAAGTCTGGCGATATTGCCAAATTGCTGGATACCGGGTTGCTGGAATATGTCGGTCGCAGTGACTCTCAGCTAAAAATTCGTGGTCACCGAATTGAGATCGGGGAGATTGAAGATCACTTTGCACGGCTTGATCAGATCCAGAACGTTGCTGTCATTCCGAAGAAAGAATCCGATGGACAAAATATGCTGGTTGGTTACTTTACATCGAAAGATGGCAGTACCCTCTCTGTTTCGGACATCAAGGCAGAACTGACGGAGAAACTTCCTTCTTATTTTGTACCAAAGTGGATCTGTCAGCTGGATGAAATGCCGATTGCACCGACTGGAAAAATCAATCGCAAAGCGATGGTATCCCTGCCTCATGTTGAACGACATGAAGATCGTCCTGATCGGGTCATGCCTGAGACGGGGACGGAATCCATTATCCTGAATGCGTGGAAAGAAATCCTTCAGCACGATGACTTCGGTGTCGAAGACAGTTTCTTCAATATCGGTGGTGATTCACTCCGGGTCATTCATGTACTTGTTATTCTGAAGCCACATTATCCACAGCTGAAAATTGCCGACTTCTTTGCCGAGAAAACAGTCCGCGCTCTCGCTCGTCGTGTGGAAGTATTGTCTCTCAGTGCTGCAGAAGTTACGAATTCAGTGGTGACCGATGGCATGATTACACAATTATCCGAACATCCTGTGGAGCTAACATCCCAGTTGGGGTACCCGCTCATTCGTGAACCTGAGCATGTGTTATTGACCGGAGCAACTGGTTATCTGGGCTCTCATGTGCTGCAACAGTTAATTCTGAATTCCAGTACACGAATCTACGCCCTTGTTCGTCGACCATCCAATGGAATAACTGCATTGGAACGTTTGACTAACGTGCTGGAAGGTTATTTCGGCAAACAACTGACTGACCAACTCTCCACTCGCGTGGAGATTATTGAAGGGGATCTCGAACAACCTAATCTCGGTCTGTCCACTGAACAAACGGCTTATGTTCAGGATCGAATTGACCGTGTCATCCACTGCGCTGCAGACGTACGTCATTTTGGCGATGCTGATCAGTTCGCCAAAACAAACGTGGAAGGAACGGTCGCATTGTTAGACTTGATTCGCAGCAAACCAGGTGCTTCCTTCCACCATGTATCCACGATGGGTATTCCGGAAGACCTGGCACTCAGCGGACAATGGGAATCTTCCCTGCAATATGATCGGTTCCCGGCTGACTTGCATGTGGACAACCTGTATTCGGACAGCAAGCTTGAAGCCGAGAAAGTGCTCATGATTGCGGCAGAGGAAGGTGTACCTGTCAGCATCTATCGTGCAGGTAATCTCACTTGCCACTCCGAAACTGGACGCTTCCAGTCCAATATTGATAGCAACGCCTTTTATCGTATGATCAAAGCAATGTTATTGCTCGGCAAGGCTCCTGCGGCTGACTGGATGGTTGATTTTACACCGATCAACTATGCAAGTGAAGCTATCGTTCACCTGGCCTTACGTCAGGATACCGCCGGTCGTGTATTCCACATCTGTAATCCGGAGCCCATCCGTTATGATGAGCTGATTCGTTCTGTAAATCGGGCTGGTTATGAAGTCGAAACGCTACCTTTTGCGGATTACACACGTTGGTTGTTCGATGCGAGCATTAGCAAGGAGCCTGAGGCTCTTCAGTTGGCTATTGCACAGCTTGAAGGCGACGGTGCGAAGGATTCAGCTTATGTCTATGCCTGCCCTGTCACAACGGCTTATGTGGAACCAGCCGGTATCTCATGTGCGAGAACAGATGATCGCTTCATCTCCGCCATGTTGGACTACGCTGTTCAGATTGGGTACTTCCCCGCCGCAATTCGGGACCATAAGGGCACTTCTACAGCAATGGAGTAAGTTCACTCTATCATCAGCATTTATTAATAAATAAGGTCACACGAAGAGAAGCCATCTTATCGTCATTCACTGACGATAAGATGGCTTCTTTTCTTTGCATTTTTGGATCATTCTTTTAGACCCATCGGATGATTGCAATGATGGCAAGATGCGCTGGATAGAAATAGCGCCAGACCCAACGTGGCCCCTTCATACGGAATCCCGCTTGGTAATACTGAGCAATAGCAATGCCAGCGGTTGCGAGCACACTATACATTTGCACAGAGCTGTTATGCAGCAGAAGATATAGTGCATTTAACAAGACATGTGCCACGACAAGTACAGGACCCTGGAAATAACGGAATAACAGAACCAATAACAATCCGTACATCCCGTAATCCATATGGCTAATTTCCATGAACCAACCTGCTCCAATTACAATCGGAATCCCCAGTAGTTTGGATGGCAATTTATCAATAACGAATAATACCAACAGGGCTGACCACAATGTCCATACCACGTTCAGAGAATAATGATTAAACGCAGCCATGAACGGCACCTGTGATATGATCGCGATCCAGAACAGCCGCCATATGTATTTTTGTACGTCTCGTGTATGTTTATAACCGATATACACTGCAAAAGCATAGATTGGAAAAGCGATACGACCTATGATCCTCAGTTCTATAATATGTGGAAAAAAGACAGCCCCTATATGATCAATTAACATCGTGATCATGGCAATCCACTGCATCATGTTGCGACTCCCCTCCCTTGTTGCCGACGACACGAGTGTGCCATTCATTCATATAGTGCGTCTTTTTGAGCAACCTCTTATACATTAAGTTCATAATACATGAATTTGGTATCCTGTGCATATCCTTCGGATTCATATAAAGCTTGCGCTTGCTTGTTACTTAACTCAGTTGAGAGTGATATACGAAGAACCCCTCGCTCAGATGCCAATTGCTTGGCTGCTTGCAAGAGCTTCCTAGCAATTCCTTGCTGACGATAATCCGGATGCACATATAGATCATTAAGCACCCAGACGGGTCCCATCGATACTGAACTGAAACTTGGATACAGCTGAACGAATCCGGTGCAAATTAAGCCATTCGAGATTGGCTTTTCTGCTACCAAAATCACCGATTCATGGCGTTCCATTCGTTCTCTAATATACTGACGTGCTGCCTCAATGTCAGCATTTTGGTTGTAGAACATCCTGTACTCATTGAACAAACGTCCCACATCGTTACAATCAGGAAGATCCGCTTGTCTGATTCGGTGCTGCATTTCACTCAACTCCTCTGGGATGGACACAGACCATCATCTCCTCGTTTGTATTTCTTCAATTGTAAAACATTCCTTTCCTTTTCCCCATTCATCATCTGCATCAAAATTTGTAGTATCTTGAGCAGTGAGCTGACATTCGTTCATGAGCGCTTCCAGTATGCTTCTTGCTATCAAGTCCATGCCAATTCTGTACGTTTTGTTATATTGACTTCGTATTGGTAAAAATAAAAAGGCGACCAAAGCATCCACTGCTCCGTCGCCATAATTATTCAGTTCGATTCAGCATTCTGCTGTTCCTGACCAGGATCAGCATCGGGGAAAATGACGCCTTTCTTCAAAATCAGATTGGCATATTGCGCGCGCTCACCAGTTGCAACAATCACATAGGCATTCGAAGCACGTTTATAAAAATCAAATCGCTCTTCATGATCAAAAGCATCCGTGATGCCTTCATATTCTTCAATCAACCGGCGGTAGTCTTCCCATATGATCGGGATCACCTGATCCCCTTTCACAACCTGCATGACAGCAGCGGGACGCTCAGCATAGGTATCGAGTGGATATAATTGCAGGATGGCATCCAGCAGTTCAACGACTCCCAGTGCATCACAGCGTACCAGTCGCTTAGCATGACTGGCTGCGGGGAAATTGCCATCCGCCAGAACCAACTCGTCTCCATGACCCATTTCGGACATGATTTTGAGTAACTCTGGAGGTATTATTGCGGGTATATTCTTTAGCATACACAGCTCTCCTTGTTCATCTCCAACATCAGTTAGAGCAAATTGGTTTGGTTTTCTCCATTCTTCAAGCACGCTAGACATTGATTCTATAAAAGCGGTTTCATTACCATTCTAACAGTATTTTTAGATCATTGCACAGCGCACACGTACGTTCGATATGAGAATATTTCATTTTGACAAAAATACTTGTTTGACATATAGTTGTTATAACAACTAATTAATTGGGACATTTTATTATGGAAGCGAGGTCTAGCAATCACATGGACTATACACTGGAACAATCTGTTGGATTCATGCTGGGTTTCACACATCGTAAAGCTGTAGCTTTACTAGCGACGCGATTCAAACCTTATGATATTACGACAGAGCAATTTTCTGTTCTCTTTAATGTTGACCGCGGTGAAGGTGTGAATCAGAAGGAGCTCGCTGCACGTGTCTTCAAAGACCAACCCACCACTGCGCGGATTATTGATCTGCTTGAGAAAAAAGGTTGGGTAGAACGACGGACCAGCGAACAGGATCGCAGAGCCTACCTGTTATATCTCACCATGGAAGGCAAAGCGTTAATTGATATCCTCGTTCCGATTGAAAGAGAAATGAATAAAGAACTTGCTGAAGGTATATCTGAAGACCAGATGGAAGCATTTAAACATACTCTTTCCCTCATTAACCGCAACTTGTAATGAATCACAACTCAGGGGGAATACATCATCATGAAAGAACAATCTACACAACAAGTTAGACTATGGACCACCGATTTTATACTGCTGATGCTGTGCAACTTCTTGTTGTTCTTGCAACTGCACATGATCGTCTCTCCGCTTCCGTCCTACGTTCAGGAGCGATTTCACGCCAATGCATTTGAAGTAAGTTTATTCACCTGTCTGTTTGCACTAAGTGCCATTGCAGCCCGTCTCTATTCCGCGAAAGCACTGGAGAAGGGCCTTCGTAACGCCATGATCTATATCGGCCTGTCCGTAGCCCTGCTGGCAACGCTCGGCTATTATTTTGCTGCCGGTATAGCTGTGCTCTTGTTGCTGAGAATGTTGTTTGGTATCGGGTTTGGTATGAGCAGTACCGCTTTTCCAACGATGGCCTCGGACATTGTGCCCGTCAAACGAATGGGCGAAGGTATGGGTTACTTTGGTCTATCGACTAGCCTGGCTATGTCTATGGGGCCAATCATTGGGGTCACTCTGCTACAGGGTGCTGGATTTGTAACCTTGATGTTATGTACTGCGGGTGTACTCGCTGTGATCTATCCACTGAGTTATTCGCTGACACGCAAAAAAGCAGTCAGAACCGATAACAGTGAAAATATCATGCCACAAGCTACAACAATTGCTTCAGAGTCCAATCCAAAACAGAAGACACCTTTCAATCGTAAGCTGATTCTGCCAAGTGTACTGAACTGCCTGTTATCCATCACCTATGGTGGGCTTGTCGGATTCATCGTTTTGTATGGTAAGGAAGCCAATCTGGCCAATCCTGCGCTGTTCTTTTTGTTCAATGCACTCGCCGTGTTATTGGTTAGACCATTTGCAGGGCGGATCTATGACAATAAAGGTCCAAAAGCACTGCTCATTCCAGGGGCAATATTCGTTGCTGTCGGCCTCATTCTGCTCTCGTATGCAACCTCCATGTCTGTCCTGTTCATTGCTGCCTTTGTCTACGGGATCGGTTATGGTTCCATGCAGTCGTCTCTGCAGACCTGGATGATTCAAGTTGTGTCTCCTACTCAGCGGGGTATGGCTAACGGTATGTTTTTGAACTCGCTGGATCTGGGTATTGCAACCGGCGCCCTTCTTCTTGGCGCCATTGCGGCCATAACCAGTTACACCGATATGTATCGATATTCCGTAATGTTTATGATTCTGTTCTTGCTTATATATCTGATTCAGGGAAAACGAAGCGGCAGCTTCTCCATTGAACCTCATGCTCTGCTCACTCATACTCATATCACTGCAACGGAACCACCTCAAGATCAATCCAATAATTCAGAATCTGTAGCCGGCAACACCGAAACTAGCCAGTCGAATATAAGAAAACACGAATGATTGGTTAACGTCATTCTGAACATAAAAACGCGTTTACACCGAGAAAGCAAATTCATCCGCTCTCTTAGGCGTAAACGCGTTTTTTATTGGAACAGATCTGAATGTTAAAGTGAAGACAACATGGAAATGAATGTAGCATACAGCACCATCTATCTAAAATGGACTTCTCTTGCGACCTATGGAAGCATACCCTCTACTCGTCTCGATCACATCCATAGATGTTTCATCCTGTTTCTGCTTGCTTCCTGAAGTAGGTTGGTCTCCCTTATCCGGCTTAACTGCGAATAATGTGAGCAATCCGCCCACTGCGCCAGACGCAGCGAGCACACCAAAAAGCAAAAAATGATGAGAACCGATCAGCAAAGAAACGACAGGTGGACCGAGAGATACCCCAATGAATCGCATGCTGCTGAACAGAGCCGTGATTGTGCCCCGCTGTTTTTTGTCCACGCCTTCTGTAATCAAGGCATCCAGACATGGTAACGTGGCACCTATTCCGGCACTTCCCAATGTGAAAAGACCTACTACAACATAGATATTATCGAATAAACCTATAACGCCAAGGGATACCGTCAGAAGCGCAAGTCCTGTGAAGCCAAGCCATTTCATCCGCGTTTTGTTCTTGCCAATCCACTTCCCTGCCAGGAAAGAAGACAGACATAACGCTGCCAGCGGAATCGCAAGGACAAGTCCTTTAAGAACACCTTTCAGGGCGAATTCGCTCTCCAGCGTCTCGGATAGATAATATAACACACCAAAGATGACAAACATGCAAATACCGCCGATTGCAAACAACGCATACAACCAGCGTCCCTTTTCTTTCAATACGTCACGAATCGATGCCACAAATTCAGGAAAGGTGGGAGGCTTTTCTTTTTTCCGGGGAGTCTTCACCAGAAAAATAACAAGAACCAGCGAAAGCACACAAAGTATAGGAATAGCCATGAATGGCGCATACCACAACCAGACCGCCAGCGCTGCACCCAGAATCGGACTTATGACTTTACCGAACGTATTTGAGGTCTCAATGATACCCAGGCTTTTGCTAACTTCGTTTTCATCATTGAACATGTCCCCAACCAACGGGATAACGATAGGAAATGCGCCGGCAGCACCTATTCCCTGCAATAACCTGCCACCCAGAATGGTCCAGTAGGCTATGTTTCCGTTCAGCATCCATGCTGCCACACCAGCGACAGCACCTCCGACGGCTGCAATAACGAGGCTGGGAATGATAACTG
The DNA here is from genome assembly GCF_038004645.1 of Paenibacillus sp. FSL M8-0212. Lineage (NCBI taxonomy): Bacteria > Bacillati > Bacillota > Bacilli > Caryophanales > Paenibacillaceae > Paenibacillus > Paenibacillus sp. FSL M8-0212. The sequence continues at coordinate 89,283 of NZ_JBBORP010000001.1, forward strand.
CTTTTCTGCCAAAACGATCCGACAAGTACCCTGCAAGAGGAATAAGCAGGATGGCAACTACAGCGTAGACTGTAATGAGCATACTGACCTTAAATGCAGATACCTTCAACTCACGTTCAATCTGTGGCAGGATCGGTATAAGCATGGAATTACCCAAGGTCATAATTAAAGGGATGGAAGCAAGTGCGACGAGGTCCCACTTTTTATCGTTCATACCACAACCACCTTTACAGATTCTACACACAACAGCATTATTGTGCTTGTTTCGGAGGTTGATTATGCAGGACATGCTACAACTACAACAATCTAAAGTGCCGTAACGCTGCTCCACCTTTGAAAATAATATATAGCTCATTCACCTTATGTGACGCCTCAAGCGAACACTGGACCGTTGTCCACTTGATATCTTTCCCGTTCACACTGCCTCCAGGTCCAGATACTTCACACACACCGAGCAGTTCGCCCTCCAGTCCTCCAGAACGAATCTCCAGTCTGCCCTCTTCCCCAAAAGCTGCCACTCTGGCTTCAAATCCTTTTACTTCCTGAACAGCATTATGGTGAAAAGCGATCCAGGATGACTGACCATCTCGATATAAGGGTTCTTTCTGAGTGATTGCCCGAACTGCCGAACGTCCTTCCAGACATTCATCCAACAGAACACCTGCACAAGCATCGTAATTCTCGGCAAAGGTAAGTAAGTGCAGAGGACGGTCCTGAATCGTCTCACCTTCAATCTCAATATCAGCCGACTGGCGGATATCTGCGGAAGAACGCCCTGCCAGAATGGCCCAGGTCGCTGTCTCCAGGCAGTATCGATCTCGGGTAACATCCCATAGCGCCAGCTTCTGAACAGGAATCTCGAAACGTATCGTAACACGCGTCCCTGCTTTCAGATGGATACGACGAAAAGCAAGCAGTTGCTTCTGAGCGCGTTTCACACGCGAGGTATGTGAAGATCCATAGATCTGTACAACTTCATCACTGTCACGTTCACCTGTATTGTGTACCTCCACTTCAATCTTCAATTGATCTGTGGTGGTGGCTTCCGCCGGAGCACTGCGACTTACACGAATCGCTTCGTATTCGAATTCAGAATACGTCAGGCCATGACCAAATGCATATTGAACAGGTCCTTCATGATACATATAGGTCATGCCACTCTGAATAATGTCATAATCCATCATGTCAGGAAGCTGTGATTCATCTTCATACCATGTCATGTTTAATCTGCCTGCCGGGGCATAATGACCTAACAGCACATCTGCAAGAGCGTTCCCCAATTCCTGACCTGCATGTGTCATATACACGATTGCGCGGGCAATACCTTTCAACTCCTGCAAAGCAAATGGATAACTGCCCATAATCACAACCGCCGTATTGGGATTGGCTTCACACACAGCTTTGACAAGCTCGACCTGACTCGGCGGAAGCAGCAGACTTGGGCGGTCAATTTCTTCTTTGCCGTTGATATATGGGCTGTTGCCAACAACAACGACAGATGCCTGACTGCTACGTGCAGCTTCTACGGCTTGTTGTATTCCGCTGGTCACAATATCAATATTGAATGCAGAAGGTATCTGTGTATTGCCTGGTGATTGACTTGCGTGTCCAGAGTCACCAATATCATTCGGGTTTGTATCTGTAGCTGTAGTTTGTTCTCCTTGTGGCCGGAGTGGTGATACAGCAGAATGACCCTGATATTCGCTCAGTCCAACAGGGGTACCGTTCCACGTCCGCAAGGTGTTACTTCCATCCGTTAGAGGATCTATACGAACAACTTCCTTCACGAACCAGCCACCAATCTCCGGTGCGTTTGCTTGATAAATGCCTTGCTCGGTTAAGCTAACGTATCGATTATTGTTCAAACTTCTCAGGGTATGACTTCCCCAACCCCAATCCTGATGTATAAATTCGGTGGCCGTAGGTGCATTGCCCTCTGGTACAGCGACGAGTGCACCTTCCGCACCCAAGGTTATAACCTGTCCGTCTGCCGTCTTCAACTGAATACGGTCATTCCCATCTATATACGTTACGTCTGTTTGGGGTAGTCGATTACGCAGTCCATCGAGGACGGATACACGATAAGGCAATGTGCCACTGTACCAATCCGTATAGACAACATCGGCAAGTGGTCCAATGACACTGATCTTCTGTAATGCCTCTGGCTTCAAAGGAAGAAATCCATCATTTTGAAGTAAAACAATGGATTCAACAGCGGCACGATAACTAAGTTTGGCATGCTCTGGTACACATAATACCGACTCGGGGATAGACGCATAGGGGTTGCGTCCGGACTGATCCAGCTGCCCAAGTCGCATCCGCACACCAAAGATGTTACGAATCGCTCGGTCCAAATCAGCGATCTCCAACAGCTCCTGATCAAGAGCATCCTCCAGAGCAGATACCACAAGATCAACTTCATCCGTAAGACAATCCACTCCTGCCTTCAACGCACCTGCTGCTGATTCCGCGTGGCTGGTATGATAACCGTGATAGTCTACCGTCTGAGACAGATCTCCTCCATCACATACAATAAAACCTGGCATCGCCCACTCGCCCTTAACCACATCATTCACATACGGACTCTCAATGGCAGGTGTACCATTAATGGAATTGTAAGCTGTCATCATGGACAAGGCTCCGCCTTCCACAAATGGTGTCTCAAATGCTTTTAAATAATATTCCCGTAGATTGCGCGGATCGATGCTGGATGAACAATTCAGCCGATCTTTCTCATTATTATTGGCAAAAAAGTGCTTTAATGTAGCGACCATTTTCAGATAAAAAGGATCATTGCCCTGCATACCTTTGACGAGAGCTGCCGACATTTCTCCCGTGAGAACCGGGTCCTCGCCATATCCCTCTTCCGTTCTGCCCCAGCGTGGGTCACGTTCCAGATCAACCGTTGGTGCCCACAAGGTCAACCCATGAACCTCAGGATTACGGTGATGGTATGCCCTCGCTTCATCGCCAATGACGGAACCAATCTCCCGCATGAGCCTCGTATTCCAGGTACTTGATAGACCGAGAGGTTGCGGAAATACGGTTGCCTCCCCTTTCCATGCAACCCCGTGGGCAGCTTCACCCCCAACGTTGTAGGCTGGAATGCCCAGTCTTGGTACAGCTGCTTCGCGTGTAGGAATTAGTCTGATCTTCTCCTCCGTTGTCAATCGTGCAATCAGGTCATCCAACCTTTCCTCAAGTGAAAGTGACGCATCCCACATCGGGTATTGATGATACTCCTTCATCCTTCATTCCCCCTGCGAATTAGTTAAGTCCAAGTTGCTTCCAATGCTCCAGTAGATCCAGCGTGCGCTGGTGATACTTCTGACCATCTTCAGGTTGATTGACCTGATGTTCATGAACGTAGGCATTAAAATATGAAGACAGTATTCGATAGGCAAGCCTGCGTGCCTGTCCTTCAGCGGATGAGTCCAGTGGACGATTATATCCTTCATGAAAAGCCACCGATTCTGACGACAATATGGCTTCAAACTCCCTGTCGGCAAACATGGAACGATCTCCGTCAATGATGGCTGCAATGTTCAGCTCACCATTTTCCTCATGAACAAGTACATTTGCTTCCCACAGGTCATTATGAACGAGTACCGGACGGGTCACTTGATCAAATAAGTCTTTATTTTGGATGAAAATAGCAGCGATCTCTTCTCCCACACCTGACATGTAATCGGCTTGTGCCGCTTTAAGTGCCGTTTCTTCTGCAAAAGAGTGCAGCACCTCGGACCATTGATCCGAGCCTTTAATCGTCCCATCTCCTTGCGGCCAGCCAAACGATGCACCCTGGATCTGATGCATGATGGCGGTATACGCGCCAAGCTGATGATACAATCGCTCTTTTTCTCTGTCTGAAATCGATGCGTGATCCAGCTGCTTACTCGGAATAAACTCCATAAACATGTACGTTCTTGGAATGATGGATCCGCTATCATCACAGGCGATAATGTTTGGAGCAGGAATGCCTGCTTTACGGTAATATTCATACACAATCGGTTCAGCCGCCATCATTGTGCGTTCAAACGAAAATAGGGGATCACTCGCAGAACCAGCCGCCATCTCACCCCGCTCTGGAGCCAAACGTAAAATCACATCCGTATAGGATGTATGTTCAAGTTGAATCCGATAGGTTGTATTAAAAAGTCCACCTTGCAGGAGACCAAACGCCTTCACTTTGGTATCGCTTCCAAAATTAAGTTCTACCAGATGATGCAGCATCTCTGTTGATATCGTGCAGTGCAAACCGGAATTCATTGTACTCATTTCATTCAATCTCCTATCATCGTAGACAAACAGACGGCACCTTTTCGGCACCGTCCTTTTCTTTTACTATATCATTTTACAGTTGGATTGTAATCGCGCTTGCGCCTGTTGCTGCCGTAACGACAACACCATTTGCACCAGACACTTGGGAACCACCTTCAACGCTGGACACACTCTCAATGCCGCGAAGTACGATGTTCCACGGTTTGCCCGCACCTTCAGCACGAACATCCAGCACTGATCCATTACGTGTAACGTTTACAGTCAGCTCCTGTTCAGCCGCTTGGTTCACAACGACAGCTTGAGCCGTTTGACCATCAGCCAGTTCGAACAAGTGCAAGGACACATCATTCGCAAAGTCGTAATCCGGTTTGTTATCCACCGCACCCACAGCGATCAAGCTGTTTGGTTTAACCATCATTGGCAGTGTTTTGAAGTCATGGTTTTCACTGATCCAGCGTCCACCTTGTACTTTCGCTCCTGTCAGATAGTTCGTCCAAGTTCCTTCAGGCAGGTAATAACGCACATCACCTTCCTTGTTGAAGATTGGAGCCACCAGAATCGAGTCACCAAACATGTATTGAGTATCCAGGCTGTATGTTGTTGGGTCCTCTGGGAAGTCCAGCAGCATAGCGCGCATCATCGGAATACCTTTTACCGTTGACTCTACCGCAGAATTGTACAGGTACGGCATCAGGCTGATTTTGAGTTTGGTAAAGTCACGAACAACGTCCACGGATTCCTCGTCAAACAACCAAGGCACACGATACGAAGTGCTTCCGTGCAAGCGGCTGTGTGAAGATAACAGTCCGAATTGTACCCAGCGTTTGTATACGTCAGGGCTCGCTGTGCTTTCAAAACCACTGATATCATGGCTCCAGAATCCGAAACCGGAAAGCCCCAGTGAGAGACCACCGCGAAGCGATTCAGCCATGGATTCATACGTGGAAGAACAGTCACCGCCCCAGTGAACCGGGAACTGTTGACCACCTGCTGTTGCAGAGCGTGCAAACAGGGCAGCTTCGTTTTTGCCAATCTTCTCTTCGAGCAATTCAAATACAGCTTTGTTATAGAGCTGTGTATAATAGTTGTGCATTTTAACCGGATCAGAACCATCAAAGTATACAACATCCGTTGGAATTCTTTCACCGAAGTCGGTCTTGAAGGAATCTACACCTTGATCCAGCAGGACTTCCAGCTTGCTCTTATACCAATTCACAGCATCCGGATTCGTGAAATCCACCAGAGCCATGCCTGCTTGCCACATATCCCATTGCCATACGCTGCCATCGGCTGTTTTGACCAGATAACCGTTCTCCATACCTTCATCGAACAAGTAGGATTTTTCTGCAATATATGGATTGATCCAAGCACAGATTTTAAGACCCTTTTCTTTCAGACGTGCAAGCATGCCTTCCGGATCCGGGAACATTGCTTCATCCCATACGAAATCAGACCATTGGTATTCCTTCATCCAGAAGCAGTCAAAATGGAATACAGACAGCGGAAGATCACGTTCAGCCATACCATCTACAAAATGGTTAACCGTTGCTTCATCATAATCCGTTGTGAATGAAGTTGTCAGCCACAGACCAAAAGTCCATGCCGGTGGAAGCGCTGGTTTACCTGTTAATTTCGTATAATTATCAAGTACATCTTTCGGATTGTCACCGCCGATAATGAAGTATTCCAGAGTCTCTCCTTCTACGCTGAACTGCACTTTTGATACATTCTCAGATGCAATCTCATATGATACGCGTTCAGGATGGTTTACAAATACGCCATATCCTTTATTGGACAAATAAAACGGAATGTTCTTATAGGACTGTTCACTGCTTGTACCACCGTCCTCATTCCAGGTATCTACAATTTGGCCATTCTTAACAAACGGTGTGAAGCGCTCACCGAGTCCGTAAACGTATTCACCAATACCGAGATCCAGCTGCTCGCGGAAGTACGCTTCCTTGCTTGGACCTGTAATATAACCAGCTGCTCTTTGACCACTACCAGTAATACGTTTCCCTCCATACAGGAAACTAATGTCCCAACCGTTTGTTTTATCGATTTGAACTTCCAGATTGCCGCTTTTCAAAACAGCCCCTTGTTCATTTTTTGAGATCTCAACGTTAGCTTCTTGTGTGTTAAGCTCAAATACAGGCCCTTTTTTCACTCCGCCTTTATGGTGATTCAAGGTTACACGGATAACGTTAGGCATAGGTGAGCTGTACGTTGCTTTCAGCAATGTACCGTTCAATGTGTCGCCTTTGGTACGAATATATTTAGTTGCCGCATATACGGTCACAGCATTGTCTTTTTGCACAATATCACGAATGTCAGTCGGGTTTTGAATCTGGTACCCTTCACGAGTCATCCAGAATCCATCAGTAAATTTCATGTTTTCTTTCCCCCTTTGGTTATATTATAATAATATTGATATTAATAACGAATTTCTTCTCTTATTTTGACCAAATATATCACGATTTTGATAATATATATCCGATTCTTGAGCATCAAGACCAATCTATGGAAACGATTACATTAATAATGATACAAAAGGAGAATCTGATATGGAACGTGAACGATTACGCGAAGACCGGATTCACGGCAATGCCATGTATCCCGTCAGTGTGTACCCGGATATTCAACAACTAAACGGAGATAGCATTCTCGATTGCCACTGGCATGATGAGATGGAGTTCACCATGGTGACCAAGGGCTGCGCCGTCTTTCAGATCGATATGAACACTGTTGAGGTTCAAGCTGGAGAAGCCATTTTCATCAATAGAGGCGAGATTCATGCGGGGTATCTGAAGGGTGATGTTCCCTGCGTATTCTCTTCCATTGTATTTAATCCCGAGCTGCTTGGCAGCCGTACCTTCGATACCGTCCAAGAGAAATTCATCGGTCCACTGGTACGCAAAACGGTGATTCCCCCTTGTCATATCAAGGCAGATGAGGATTGGGGACAAGAAATTCTAGATCTCCTGAAACGTATATTTGCAGACCATGCTACCCGAACCGAAACGTGTGAAATGTCAACAAAAGCGTACCTGTACCTCATATTTGCCCGAATGTTCGAACATATGAGACCTGCTCCGGTCAAAGGCACCGTGGCTACAGGGAGTCATGACAAGGTAGAGCGCCTAAAATCCGTGCTCAGTTATATTCACAAACGGTATCCTGAACCATTAAAGCTGAAAGAACTGGCCGATGAGGCCAATATGAGTGAAGGACACTTCTGTCGTTTCTTCAAACAAATGGTGCAGAAAACACCTGTTGATTACATTAACTATTACCGCGTTCAACAGGCCTGTGTTCAGCTTGAGAATACGGACCACAAGATTGTTGATATCGCCATGGATGTGGGTTTTGAGCATCTAAGCTACTTCATCACTACATTTAAAAAACATAAATCCACCACACCTTCACAGTATCGCAAAATGTTCTATGAGAACGTAGGAATGGAGTCTGCCCTGGTTCAGGTGTAAAAGAAGAAGGTGCTCACAGCGATTCAGCTGCAAACACCTTCTTTATCCACTTCCAATTCCCAAGAACTAACAAGATACGGTTCTGAGGCACGTTTTCTCCGTTTGAACTCATTTCATTTGCTACTACATGTATTTGCGCTAAGGAGTTATTGGTGTCTCACTTTTTCAGCGTCTTCCATGAAGTGTACTCATGTACGGAGAAACCGTTAAAGGATGCATGTACTGAAGCCATTTTTTCAACCAACTTCAATTGTGCTTCCATATAAGCAGATCCCTCTTCATAAAAAGTAATGAAGTCGCCTTCCTTGCTTTGCTTTGTTTCCACGGCGATCGAGATCGTCTTGCCGAGCAGAGCTGCTTCTGCAAGTTCATCCTTCGCTACACTATAGATTGCAGCAGCTGTATCGCGGTAAGCCATAATGGTGATGGAATCAAACTTGCGAATCATCCAACTGCTTACGGCCATCGTGGAACCCGGAATTTTGTAGTTATCGAGCCAGAAAGGCAGATCAGCCGCTACCGGCATCTTCATCCGTGATGCTCGCTCAACAATGTACTCCACATTTCCTTGCCACTGGGTAATTACACTGGCCTGATTGATTTTCCACTGCGGATGCACATGGGGCTCAATATCCAGATGGATACCAGCAAACTTCTCATTAGGCAACGCCTGCGCCTGATAGGCCTCGATCCAGTCCAGGAAAGATGCAATCTGCTCCCGGCTTTCCGTCAATCCCCACGCTGATCTTCCATCCATGACGTCAACCGCAATGTTTTTGGCTCTCGCTTGGCGAATAAAACTTTTATATTCAGGAATTTTTATATCCCGGTTCATCTGCAGATAGATCGTATTGATCTTGTTCGCTGTAGCGTAATTTAACACCTCTTGAGGATTACTTCGGATCTGGGTGGTATCCCACACCCATGTCGCTCTCACCGGTGCATCAAGTTTTCCATGAATCGTTGCATAACTGTCAACTGAACCATCCGCAATGGCTTTGGAAGAACAGGCTGTACTCGCACACAGGATCAAACAACTCAGTAATACGATAAAACGGTAACCCATTTTGCTTTTCATATTTGTACACTCCCTCTGAAGTTATCAGCTCTGACGTGCAAATCTGGATGAAATTGTGTCGTTTCATATTAATGTAATGGATATTTATTAGGTACGACGAATTCGGATTGCTTCTATATGCAATATCATCTTTAAGACTCACTACGAAAGAATCATATAACTATATTTCGGGAATTCGTAGTTCTATATGTATAGTTCAAAAGTCACAATTATTCACTATTTTCTAAATTCACCCTTATTTCAGCATGACTTAAGTCATTATTGCCATATGTACACCGAGATCCAGAAGACCTAGAAAGCGTTTTCTCCCACAACGTACAAAAAAACCGCCCTAAGGCGGCTTTGCATGTATCTCAATTTAATTATGCTCTAGTCGACATTTCCGTTCATTCATTACCTGATGGAGCTACCGGTGTATTGTTAACCACTTCATCGAAAAGGGAAACCAGTTCAATCCCTTCTGCCGAGATCCGCACAAGCCCCTTGTCGGACAAACGTAGTTCTGGAATTACAACCAGCGCGAGCAACGAAAGCGTCATAAATGCATTATTCAATGTACATCCTGCGGACTGTAAAGCTTCACTGACTGCTGCCGATTGGGCTGCAACGACTTCAAAAGATTCAGTTGACATCAAACCTGCAATCCGCAGCGGGAATTCGGTTACACCTGCTGCCGTTACTACGGCTACCCCACCTTGCATGCGAATGACACGGTTACCGGCTTCAGCCATCAGCGCATCATCATTGCCTATAATCAACAGGTTGTGACTATCATGCGCAACCGTCATCGCAATCGCTGCAGGTGATGTGAAGCCGATGCCTCCAACAAGCGCTACCGCCCGATTCCCGGTTTGTTTGTGACGCTCCAATACCGCTATTTTGCATACTTCCCCTGAAGTTGAAACCACAACCTTGCCATTCTCTACCGTGACAGGCAGGTGTTTCTCCTTTGTATCTACATGGTTCTCTGTCACATGAATAATTTTGGCACCAATCACACCCTCTGTAATGGGTGCAGCAAGTTCCATATCTTCTGGCTGAATATTAGCTTCTAACTTCACCGTGTTCAGCGCTTCTTCCGGGTACGTGAAGCTGTCCCAGACCGCCGTCATTTTCCCATTCTCGGCTACAACTTGCCCGGCAGCAATTGTCATGCCCACGCGTACATCCGCCAAACGGCCGTCCAGTAGAATAATATCGGCTATATTGCCCGGAATAACCGCACCAATATCGCGCGCAACACCGAAGCGCTCAGCTGTGTTAATGGTCGCCATTTGGAAAGCCGTAACCGGCTTCACACCTTGGGAGATTGCTAGACGAACAACAAAGTCCATATGTCCTTCTTTGAGAAGGGATTCAGAGCTTCGGTCATCGGTCACCAGCATCATCCGGCGTGTATCCAGTCCAAGCTCGGTACAAGCTTTGATTGTCTCAGCCACATCATGCCATGCCGAACCTTGGCGCATCTTCGCGTACATCCCGAGTCGCAGACGTTCGACCACATCTTCCTTGGTCACACATTCATGATCCCCTGTAACCCCACTCGCTGCATACGCTGGCAGACGCCAGTCATCTGCTGCCCAGGTGAAATGACCATCTGCCACTTTACCTGCCCGGAGGGTCGCCTGTATCTCACCGATCATCGTCTCGTCCCCATAGACTACCCCAGGGAAGTTCATCACTTCACCAAGACCAATCATGTCCGGACCCCAGGAAAGAGCCTCTGCCACCTCTTCAGGCCCGATATAAGCACCTGTTGTCTCCAGTCCTGGATGGGTGGAAGGCACACAGGAAGCCACCTGCATATAAGCAGCCATCGGTGTGGTCCGCGCTTCATCCAGCATCAGTCTCAGACCTTTGAGACCAAGCACGTTAGAGATCTCATGCGGGTCAAAGAAACCTCCGGTCGTGCCTGAAGGCAAGACCGCTCTCGCAAACTCGGTTACTTTCATCTGTGTACTTTCGATATGGCAGTGTCCATCCAGCAAACCAGGAGCGATATACTTACCGTTCGCTTCAATAATCCGGGTATGTTCTCCGATGGTGTGGCTTACATCTTTACCGACATAAGCGATTCGAGCTCCCTGTACTGCTATGGACATCTCCGGCAAAATCTCACCCGATATCACGTTGACCAGCGTACCTCCCCGAATGACCAAAGTCGCCGGCAAATCTCCCCGCGCTGTAGCGACCAGATCAGGTACACAATCGGCCATCAGTGGCCGTTCAAAAGATGATTTGTTCATATTGTTGCCTCCTTTAATAAACGATCCAAAAAAAATATATTGTTACGATTATATGAGTCCGGAACTCATGTGTAAAGAAAAATCACATCCATTGTGCTTGAATACAAATTATCAAGTCATATTTATCCACGGGACCCAATCCTTACGAGTTCACGTTAGTTATTTTCATTCAATACGATCACCTATATGGCCGGAACCTCATCATGTATACTTCCCTCGCTAAGCTAGCTTCTTCCCGATATATGTATCATATACAGAAAGACTCCCGTTCCATTGAACGGAAGCCTTCTTCAAGCACATGAACGTGTTATGTCAGTCCACTTGCGCAGCAGACACCTTGCCAAGATCATACCATTCTTCCGACTGGGCGGTAATGAACGGACTCGGTGTGCCCACACAATAGACATGCAACAGATGCATCGCTCGTGTACAGGCCGTGTAGAACAATTTGCGTTCATGCTCCTGGGCATACTGCTCCACAGAGCCGTCATAGATCAGGACAGCATCGAATTCCACACCTTTGGCCAGATACGCCGGGATAACATGAACACCCTGCTCAAAAGCCAGCGTCGTTTTTTTGATTAACTTCGGTGCTGTGGGCAGTGCCTTGCTCAATGCAGCATGTACGTCTCTGCTCTCTTCGGCGGTCTTGCAGATAACTGCAACTGATTCATATCCTTCCCCAATCAAGTGTTTGAGATCTGTCGTGATGACGTTCATATGATGCTCGGCATCAGAAGAAACGATCACTTTAGGCTTCTCGCCGCTACGGTTAAATGGAATAATCTCTTCCCCACCAGGCACCATGCCACGGGTAAACTCCACGATCTCCCGAGTAGATCGATAACTTCTCGTCAGCTCAATGACCTCTGTATTGTCTGGACCGTACAGATTAGTCAGAGGTCCTGTTCCACTAAGCACTGAAGAGTGGGCATAGATGGCCTGATTAAAGTCACCAAGGGCTGTTATTTTCGCCCGTGGGAACAATCTCTTCATGAATGCCAACTGAAACGCAGAATAATCCTGAGCTTCATCAATGATGACATGGCGGATATTGGAGTTAATATGGAATCCAAGCATAAGCTCACGCAAGTACAAGTATGGCGTAATATCTTCATATGCCAACTCCTGAAGCTTCAATCTGCGTAAAGTCATCTTACCAATTTCATCCCACTGAGCAGGGAGCGCTTCGTCACCCAGCAATCGCTCCATCTGAGCCTGATCGCTGAACAGATGTGCATACAATTGTCTTATATCAACGAATCGTAATGACTTGATCCATTTCCGCAACGGTTTGAGTCGGTCACTGACCACCATACGTGCCAGAATTTCTCTTTCCTGCTCAAAGTCATTAAACGTATGGGTCTTTCCTTTTTGCTTGCGCTTCAACCGTTGATACGCACGTTGCAGATCCTCCGGCTCCATCAGATCAAGCTGCTGATCCACCCAAGGCGCATCCAGTTCACCTTTACCAAAGGCAGACAGTTCTTTCAGCATCCAGTCCCGTAACATCTCCAGTCGACTCACCAGCTTAACGGATGACTCGAAGCTGTAGAATTTCTCAGCCATAGCCTCTGACGTGACAATCGCTCGGCCCTGGAAGCGAACTGGCTTGAATTTCATGCCACCTGACAACATGCTTTCCTTGTAACGCGTAATGACTTTCAGGAAAGATTCGGATGACTTGAACCGAATGCTGGACATGCGCACATCGTAATCAGGATCTTCCGTCCCCGTAAGTACATATTCGAGCTGAATAAACGGATCTTCCAGTTGATATTCACGACCCAAACGGCGCTCCAGATACTCCTGGAAGGTCGTTTGCAACATGTTTTCCTCCCCAAGCTCAGGCAGTACCGTAGAGACATAACTGTTGAACATTGGATTCGGTGAAAAAAGAACCATCTGATCCGCTTGCAGATGCTCGCGGTATTTATAGAGAAGATATGCCACACGCTGGAGCGCCGCGGATGTTTTGCCACTGCCGGCTGCGCCTTGCACAATGAGCATACGTGTCCGGTCATTACGGATAATCCGGTTTTGCTCCTTCTGAATGGTCGCTACAATACTCTTCATCTGTGCATCCGAAGTTCGACTGAGCACGGCCTGCAACAACTCATCACCAATCGTAACCCCTGTGTCAAACATAAACCGGATACGACCGTCCCGAATGACAAACTGTCGCTTCATCTCTATATCACCGCTGATCTCCCCACTGGGTGTATGATACGTGATTGGACCCGGTGCTCCGTCATAATACAGGTTGGAGATCGGTGCACGCCAGTCGTAAACCAGAAAGGATTCTTCCTTCTCATCCAGCAACGATGCAATACCCAGATAAATGCGTTCTGCATTTGGATACCCGTCTTCCTTGAAATCAATGCGGCCAAAATATGGTGAGTGATGCAGTCGTTTCATTTTGTCCAATGCAGCCGCTGTATTTAGATGGCTGCGCTCCCGATCGGATAGTACCTGTGACTGCTGCCGCATGCTCGTTGATGTCTCTCCGACATCGTCCGCTTCGCTAAAGTTCATCGTGACTTCGTCCCAGAAATCTTTTCTCATCCCTACCACTTCGTCACGGAAGGAGCCTACTTCATCTTCTAACGTTGTGATCTTGCGCTCAATCTGATCGGTCACCGTATTGACCCGTTGTTGTTCTTCACTCCACTGCTGCTCTGTACTCATATGTTAATAGCCCCTCTTTCCCCGGATTGTGTCCTCAAAATCCCATTTGACAAGCCCGAAAAGGCAATGGTATAATTATTAGAAAGTAAACATTTTAATTATATGTTAATTAGTTCTAATTTTCTGAAAACCATTTTTTATTTTACCAGTGACAACGTCCCGATGCAAGCGGAGGCGTTTTTTGTTGTTTTCTTCTTCATTATTACCCTATCACCGGGTCCTCAACTGGCTTAGCTAACTCCTGCCTACTTTCGTAATTCTTCAATCGTCTCTTTCCAGCGTGTAATTGCCCCAAGTTCATCTTTTAATTGAAAGGTTATTCCTGAAGTGATCTCCGCATATGGCGCGTGATCCACACGTACATGGAGCACATGTGCTTCAAAACGATCTCTCGGATGAACAGCGCTCTTAATCTCAGGTAACCGTTCTACTTCTATACGGATATGCAGCAATCGATGTCCTTGAACCGCAATCAAGGTAGCCTTGCCTGTTTTGCTCATGTTCATACTGGTCTGTGTACCTTGCCATAAAGCAAGTCTAAGCTGATGCGGATTGATCGCAATCACTTCCCCCATACTGATCATCGCCTGATGCGGCCATTGATCCTCAGATACGGTCAGCAGTTGCATGGCCTCATGCTGTTTATGCTCCAGATTTGTCCCACTCAACCATTCCATTAGTTCAGCGTCTAATTCCTCAATAATCATGTCTCTATCCCTCGGTTCGTTAATATTCATGCCATTCAGCCTTATGTATGACAAAACAACCCGGACACGATTGTCCGGGCAATGTTGTAGTTCCATTGTATATGATCACAAAGCAGGTGCGCAATTCGTTATCAAGGCCACTTAAGCCAGTTCAAAATTTTGTCCTGTGATTCTTTGTCTTCACTGGCACTATGCACATGTTCGGCAAGTCGATTCAGACGTTCCAGCTGATATCCGTAATCATAGATCGCAGCAGCCACGATCGACAATCGTAACATCCCTTCCTTGTCGATATCAAACTGGGTGATCGCCTGCTCCATGAAACGGTCATTATCCAATACAAACTGTGCGGCCTCTTCCCCATTAGGTTTCAGCTTATCCTCGAACTTGAGCAGTGCATGCTCATGGAATTTGATAACCAGTTCAAGATGTGAGTCAAAAAACTGATCCATGGCCGTTGTCCGCGGTGCCTGGAAATAGTGCCGTTCCACCGAATCCAGCACCTCATACCCTTTTTGCAAACTCAGCAGCATTTGTTTGTAGACCACCATCTGCCGAGTTTCGCTGAATTTGGAACGTTTCATCTTTTTCTGTTCCTCTTCGAACAAGTTATACTTGTCGGACAAAGACTTAATGGAACCGCCCAGGTTGCTTTTCTCCTCCCGGAATACAACTTCCTTGATCTCATCCGAGATCGAGGTTCGCAGAAGCAACGACATACCGCTGAATACACTATGGATCTGCTTCACGAACTGAACCTTCGGTTTCGGAGGAAATACCGTAATGTTGATGAGAAACGCCGAGACAATACCAACCAGTGTCAACAGAAAACGATTGAGTGCAAAATGCCAGTCACCCGAGGCTTCCATAATGGATACAACCGTGACCAGTGTCAGGCCAACCGTCTCACCCATATTCAATTTAAGACAGATCATGATGACAAGTACAATAATTAATCCAACGGCGATTGGCTCATTGGACAGCACCATGCCCCCCAGAAGGGCGACAATAGCTCCCAGCGTGGTCGTTTGCAACTGATCCAGGAAGTATTTCCAAGAACGATAGATCGAAGGCTGCATGGCGAATATAGCCGCGATTGCGGCAGGCACGGGAGATTGCGGGTTCAAGAACAGGCTGCTTAGGTACAAGGCAAGCGTGACCGCGATCCCCGTCTTAAGTACACGTGCACCAAACGACATGGTGGTGACCCCTCCTCTTTACCGAACCTGAAATTTTACATTTGATGATCATTTTCATTATTACCCCATATTTCTTTTTTTGCCTGAATTCATTCAGGAGAACGATTTATTGTACCATGTAAGGTCTTCCGTTGCCATGTCATAAGTCAGAGGTATTGTGAAATTGATTTCCTTATGTATGTTAATACACATTATTAACCCAAAAAGAAGCAAATCTTCAAAATGGATTTTCACCACTTCAAAGATTCGCCTCCGTTACTTAATTATACTTTGTGGAATGCTCATGCTTATTATGCCTGCCTAACGGTCCGTGCCCTCCCATTCCCTTTTGAACTGGTCCACAAACTGCACCATATAATCATGACGCTGTTCCGCCAGCTCCCTGCCATAGGAGGTATTCATCAGATCCTTGAGCTTGAACAACTTCTCGTAAAAGTGATTTATCGTTGTGCTGCGCCCATTGCGATATTCCTCACGGGTCATCTGCTCCCGTGGGGGGAGGGACGGATCGTACATCTCACGCCCTCTGGCGCCTGAAAAGGCAAAGGTTCGCGCGATCCCAATCGCACCCAGTGCATCCAGTCGATCCGCATCCTGAACAACCTGTGCTTCAAGTGAACTGACTGCAGGACGTTGGCCTCCCGCATATGAGATGGTGCTAATAATACCCACAACCTTATTACGTATATCCGGGTCAAGAGGCTGGGTATCCAGCCAGTCATTCAGTTTGGCCATCCCGGCTTCCAAGCTCTCATTCAGCTTCTCATCCGGTACATCATGTAATAATGCGGCCAGTTCGCAGACAAATGGATCTGCACCCATGCGGTGAGCGAGTTCAACCGCAAGTGCGGTTACCCGTTCAATGTGCGGCCAGTCATGACCATCACTATGCTTGGATGAGTCCCCTTGAACAAAGGATCGGGCGGCGCGCAGAACAGCCTCTCCTGCCGTTATTCCATCTATATTATGCATGTGCCCTAATTCCTGCAGATTCCCACCAGATTGAAGAGGGTTCTCTGACATCTTACGATTCCCCGCCTTCACGGGCCTGTTCACGTGGAATACGCCGAGCTACACCCGTCTTAATAGCTGCTTCAATCACGCGACTGCGCATCGATTTGACCACTTTATCATTGAACACACTCGGAATAATGTAATAACGTGTACGCTCTTCATCCGTAATGGCCGAAGCAATCGCTTGAGCAGCTGCCAGCTTCATTTCTTCATTAATTTCAGTAGCACGGCAATCCAAAACTGCTCTGAAGATACCCGGGAAACATAACACGTTGTTGATCTGATTCGGATAATCGGATCGGCCTGTTGCCATTACCGCAACAATGTCTTCCACCAATGCAGGCATAATCTCTGGTACCGGGTTTGCCATTGCAAACACGATTGGATCTTCTGCCATGGTCTGCACATCTTCGCGAGTTAACAGATTCCCGCGGGACAGGCCAATGAACACATCGGCTCCACGAATGACATCACGCAGCGAGCCAGTCTCCAGTTCGGGATTAGTACGAGCTGCATAATCACTCCAGACTTCATTCTCATAGGTATGTGTCCGTACAATCGCACCCTCACGATCGACACCTATAAGCCGGCTGGCTCCCGCGGACAATAATATGTTGCTGCATGCTACACCTGCTGCACCGATACCACAGACCACAATCTTCACATCATCAATGGACTTGCCCACCAGTTTGAGCGCATTGATCAGACCGGCATATAACACAACCGCTGTGCCATGCTGGTCATCATGAAATACAGGAATATCCAATTCCTCATTCAGACGACGTTCAATTTCGAAACAACGCGGTGACGAGATATCCTCCAGATTAATGCCGCCAAAACCAGGTGATATCGCTTTCACAGTACGTATGATTTCCTCCGTATCCTGTGTGTCCAGGCAGATTGGGAAGGCATCCACACCTGCAAACTGTTTGAATAACATCGCTTTACCTTCCATCACAGGCATCGCTGCACGAGGACCAATATTACCAAGTCCAAGCACCGCACTGCCATCAGATATGACTGCCACTGTATTCCGTTTAATTGTCAATGAGAAGGCTTTGCCGGGTTCTTCTGAAATGGCTGAACATACACGAGCCACATCCGGTGTGTACACACGTGACAGATCTTCTCGGTTTTGAATCGGGGTCTTTGGTGTTACTTCGATCTTACCGCCCAGATGAAGCAGGAACGTCCGATCCGATACGTTAATAATGGACACACCTTTGAGCTGGCGCACCCCTTCTATAATTTTACTGTTATCTTGCGCATCTGTAACGGCGACCGTCAAGTCGCGCACGCTTACATCCTGATTGGTGGAAATCACGTCGATGGCAATGATGTCTCCCCCAGCTTCCGAGATGGCCGAAGCCACTTCGCCAAACTTGATATCCTTAGTTGTCATTTCCAGTCGAATAATAATGCTGTTACCATCCAGATTTCTTTGATTCATTTCCATTCCTCCCAGACTGAAAGTCTTGAGTTACATGTTACGTGTTTGTCTTCGCTGCGCGGACACGTTTATCCTTTATCTTGTCCAGAAAAAGTCGTTCAACAGCCAAATACATAAAATAAAAAAGATGCCCTGAACACCAATGCAGGCGTTCAGGGCATCTCTTCTTAATACTAATTTCATTTATTTAGTAACATATAAAATCTATATTATTTCCGGGCAGCCGGTCTGCGCAGAACACAAATGTCATATGGCTTCAAGCTGAGACTTGCTTCCACAGCATCACCACTGAGCAGATCGGTATAGGACTGTCCATCTAATTCAACCAGTTTCTCATCTGGTGTGTAGTTCTGTACAAACACATAATCTGCTGTACCATCAGTACGTGTATGTGCCGTTGTTCCGGCAGGCAGCTCTGTTTCAAGTCCACGCTCAATGTTCAGGTCAGCGATTAGCTTCGCATAGAAATCATCATAGAATGGTGCTTTCAGACGTGTCGCTACGTAATATGCTTTTCCTGAACCCAATTGGTTGACCGTCAATGCCGGACGTCCGGCATAGAAGTCAGAACGGTACGTAGCCAGAGACTTCGCGCCTTCCAGATGAATCAGATCACACAGTTCAATTGCATCATACGCTGTATTGAGCTGAAGCTCATTGCCCTTCTCAGGAATGATTCCGTTCAGATCACGATCATGCAATCCGTCAATTTCCTCGGACCAGATGCCAAGTGTCTTACGCAGTGGGCCTGGGAATCCACCCAGGAAACACAGATCGTTTTCATTAACAATACCAGACCAGTAAGTTGCTACAAACGTACCACCTTGTTCTACAAACTTCTCAATGCGTTCCCCGACACCTTCACGTACCAGATAGAGCATTGGAGCAATCAGCAGCTTGTACTTGGACAGATCTGCATCCATATCGATAACGTCTACAGCGACTCCCTTTTTCCAAAACGCTTCATAATGCTCTTCCACGGTCTGCTCATACTTCACACCGATATTGCGTGGACCCTGGGAATCATTAACGGCCCAGCGGTTTTCCCAATCAAATATGATCGCAACTTCTGCCGGAACCGCTGTTCCTACAATAGCTTCCATGCCTTCAAGAGCCGTTCCTACGTCGGTGACATCTTGGAACACTCGAGTGTGTTCCGTTCCTACGTGGTCTACCACCGCACCATGAAGTTTCTCACTGGACCCCCGGCTTTTTCTCCACTGGAAGTACTGAACACTATCGGAACCGTGTGCCACAGCCTGGAGAGAAGAGAGCAAATGCATGCCAGGTTTTTTCAGCTTGCTCACATCTTGCCAATTCGTAGAACTTGGAGTGCTCTCCATCAGCAAGAACGGCTGACCGCCTTTGATGGAACGAACGATATCATGCATCATGGCGATACGGGATGCCTGTTTCGCGTCGTCATCTGCATCGTGCCAAGTCGGATAACTGTCCCAAGAGAGGAAATCCAGAATATCAGCGAACTTCCAATAGTTCAGGCCACCATAAAATTCCATCAGGTTTGTTGTGACTGGCAGATCAGGATTCTGAGCTTTCAACGGTTTCGTTTCATGCACGATAAAATCAGCTGTCTGATCCGTAACGAAACGGCGCCAATCCAGATTCATCGCGTGTACCTGTGTCTCACCGTGTGGAGCCGGAGATTCCACTTGACTCCAGTCTGTAACCGTATGGCTCCAGAATGTCGTCCACCAGGAATGATTCAGTTCATCAAGTGTTTGATACTTCTTCTGAACCCAACCACGGAACGCTTCCTGACAATAATCACAATGACAGTCGCCGCCGAACTCGTTTGAGATATGCCAGCCGATTACAGCCGGATGATCCGAATAACGTTCCGCCAGTCTTGTGTTGATCGCAGTAACCTTCTCACGGTATACCGGGGAAGTATAACAATGGTTGTGACGGAAACCGTGCAGATTGCGGACACGCTTCTCGGATACGCGGAGCACTTCCGGGTACTTTGCGGACATCCAGGCAGGTCTGGCACCACTTGGTGTAGCCAGGAATGCATAGATGCCGTTTGCTGCGAAACGATCCAACACCTGATCCAGCCATTCAAACGTGTATACGCCCTCTTCCGGCTCAAGGGATACCCACGAGAAGATACCAATGGACATCACGTTACACTTGGCAAGCTTCATCAAGCGAATATCTTCTTCCAGAACTTCAGGATAGCGGAGCCATTGCTCCGGGTTATAGTCTGCGCCATGCAACATGTGCGGGGCTTTGGAACTTACAGGTGGAAATTTGTATGTCATAAGGACAACTCCCTTGCTTTTTGAATTACAATTTTTATTTGATACAACAATATTCAAGGCTCAAATTACCAAGCATCATCTGGCATGACTTCATGTTTTTTATCAGATACAACTTGCGAACCTGTATGATATTACACGTATGTCACGACATCTGATTCTTCAACAGTAGCAAGCGCTGTAAACGATTCCAACTTGCGACCTTTAAAATCAAACATGGTGAGGTTGCCCCAGTTATTCGGATGTCCGACCGACCATTCTTCTTTACTTGGTATCCAGGCAGGTTCCCAATAATAGAATCCATGCCCCAAACCACCAGGAACTTCGCGGATAATCTGCAATAGATCCTTCAGATATTTGGTCTGTCCCTCTACACTTGCAGGGTATCCTGGTAACAACATATCTTCCTGATTCAAAATCCATTCAATGCCTTCCGGCTGCTCAAGCGTCCATGGATAAGCGGTTTCAACTACATTGATCGGTTTGCCATAACGCTCAGCCAGATCATGAAGATTATCACGTAACGCATCAAGTGTGCCATGCCACCAAGGATAATACGAGAGACCAATGATATCAAACTCCACACCCAGTGCTTCAAAGCGATCGTAAAACTTGCGGCTCTCGGCGTTATCTCCACCACGGTCAATATGTATCATAATCTGAATATCCGCGTCAACGGATTTGACCGCAGCAATTCCGTACTTCACAAGGCCTGCAAAACGCTCCCATTGTTCATCCGTATCATGCTCTTCTCCACCGACACGTCCCTCACTCCATAACATGCCTGGTGTAATCTCGTTGCCCACCTGCACCATGTCTGGAAGCGCATCGTGTTCCTTCAACGTTCTCAGAACGTCAGCCGTATACATGCATACCGCACGTTGAAGCTCTTCATAGGTCAGATTCTCCCATGCTTTCGGCTTCCATTGATTGGCTGGGTCAGCCCAGCGATCAGAATAATGGAAATCAAGCAAAAATTTCAAGCCCTGTTCCTTGATCCGTTTGGCTACCTCCACCGTCCGCTCCAGATTGCAGAATCCACCAACAGGATCATTCCAGATTCGAAGTCGTATCGCGTTAGCGTCATTAATCTTCAGGATGGACAGCAAGTCTTGTTCCTTGCCATCCACATCACTATAACTCCCGCCATGCTGTTCGATTTCATCCATAAAAGACACATCCATTCCCAGAATGAATGTCTTTTCCGTCAAGTTGCTCACTGTATCAACCTCCATTAATTTGGGGTACAGGCTCAGCCTTTAACTGAGCCCAACGTCATACCTTTGACAAAGAAACGTTGCAGGAACGGATACACAATCAAGATCGGTGCACTTCCGATGAAGATCTGAGCAGCCCTTACCGTCGTTTGAGAGAGAGCTTCCATTTCTTTTGGATTCATGCTCATGCTACTCATATCACGTCCAATAATGACCGTTTGCATAAATGTAGCAAGTGGGTAATCCTTGGCGTTATTCATGTAGAGCAATCCATCAAACCAGGAATTCCAGTGGAACACCATACTGAACAATGCAATTGTTGCAATGGACGGCATCGAGATGGGAAGGAAGATACTGAACAATGTTCTGAAATGGTTAGCTCCATCCATCAGCGCCGCTTCCTCCAGCTCTTTTGGAATACCGCGGAAGAAGTTCAGCATCAGAATGACAAGGAATGTGTTAACTGCTCCTGGGAGTACCAGTACCCAGAAGGAATCCATCAACCCGATCTTCTGGATAACCATGTAGAATGGCACCAGTCCCCCGTTGAAAATCATACTGAATACAAAAATCCAGGAGTAGATCGTTCTTCCTTTGAACTCACTATTCTCTTTGGACAATGGATACGCCGCCAGGAAAGTAATCAGCAACGTAATGGCTGTACCGATCACTGTACGTAGAAGTGAGATCCAGAGCGAGTTCAAGAAAATTGGATTGTTCATCGTTTTTTTGTACGCCTCAAGTGAAAAACCTACGGGCCAGAGATTGACCAGATTTGCATCGGCAGCAGCCTTTGTACTAAAGGATACTGCCAGTACATGAATCATCGGTACGATACACATAATGGCGATCAAAATCAGAAAGCAGGTATTGACTATATTAAACACGCGATAAGGCAATGATTTATGATACATCGTGGTCCCTTCTTTCTCTGTTCATTCGTTTAGAATATGCGGTATCCAGCGTATTTTTTGGCTAAGCTGTAAGATACAAGAATCAAGATCATACTAATGACCGATTTGAATAATCCGATCGCGGTTGCAAAGCCCATCTCACCATTTTGCATTGCGGAACGATATACGAATGTATCAATGATGTCACCCGTTTGATATACGAGCGGGTTATACAAGTTGAATATCTGGTCAAATCCGGCATTCAGTACGTTACCAAGTGCCAGTGTTCCTACAACCATCAGCATCGGCACAAGCGAAGGAATTGTAATGTGCAGTGTCTGTTTCCAGCGTCCTGCTCCGTCAATTTCCGCTGCTTCGTACAATGCTGGATTAATTCCGGCAAGGGCAGCCAGAAAGACAATCATGTTATAGCCAAATTCTTTCCACACATCTGTCAGAATGACCGTAGATCGGAACCAACTATTGTCTCCAAGGAAGAAATATGGCCCAAGTCCGAAGGTTCCCAGAACCCGGTTAACCAAGCCGCCTGTTGACAACAGATCTATCAAAATCCCGCCCAGAATGACCCAGGACAAGAAGTGAGGTAAATAGACAAGTGTTTGAATCGTCCGCTGTATAGCCATCTTGCGAACCTCATTCAAAAGAATGGCAAAAACAAATGGAACAAATAAATTAAAAATCAGTTTAAGTACAGCAATAATCAATGTGTTCCAGATAACCTGTAAGCTGTCTTCACGTTCAAACAAATATCTAAAGTTGTCCAGCCCGACCCATTCAGAACCGCTAATCCCAAGCCATGGCTTGTAGTTCTGGAATGCCATAATGATCCCGCCCATAGGCACATAACTGAAGATAATCAGAAAGATAATGGCTGGCAACAGCATAACGTGGAATGGCCAAGTGCGTTTCAAAGTTCTCATGATTGCTCCCCCTGTATTTCTTCCTACTCAAGTACTCCCTGAGTGGCTTATAATGCGATTATATCAACCTTTTACGGGGTCCAAACAGCACATAAAAGCAATATAAATGGCACAAATTCAACCACTTCCCTTCATCCTAAATACACATAAAAAAAAGCGCACAGACGAGTACCGTCTGTGCGCCGTTTAAAACTATTTTTTCACACCGTCATACCATTCATTGACCTCTTGAGTGATCTGGTCACCGCCACCGGATTTCCACGTTTGTACAAACGTATCAAACGCATCCGCTGGATTTTTGCCATAGATAATTTCGTTAAATGCTTGATTCTCGATTTTGTTCAGATAGTCCAGCTTGGATTTCATCGTCTGCGTTGTTGGACCTGTGAACATGTTTTTGAAGGAAATTTCTTCTTGGCTCAGCAATACTTTCGCAGCAGCAGGGGTTTCCTTACCATAGTTCACGGCAACATCTTTTTCGAGCTTGGTTTCCGGCTCTTTGCCGTCCGCCAAATTCATCAGAGCTTTCATCTGGGCGTCCGGAATACGAGCGCCATCACGCACGAGCAAATAACGCACAACGTTTACATAACCGCCATCAATTTCTTCAATCGGCATTTGTTTACCATTTCCATCCAATTGATAGTCATAGCCTGCAAATAGACCGTTATCATATTCACTTCCTGGTTGCGGATCTGCGTATTTATCATAAAGGTAGTTTTGGTAAGTAAAGAATGCTTCCGGATTTTTCATATCTTTCTTGATCAATGTTACACCATTAACAAAATGTGTACCATGACGCATCGCTTTGCCTTCAGGGCCAGTTGGAATTTCAATCGGTTTCCAAACCGCACCTGGGGCATTTTTTACCGTATCCTTCAGCGGCCATCCGCTCATCCAGTATGGACCCGGGATAATGCCGGCTGTGCCTGCAACTGCTGGCTCTGCCGTTTTGTTTTCATCCCACAACGCTGCTTCCTGCGGGATATAACCTTTCGTGAGCCATTCGCTCAATTTGGTCAAACCTGGCTTCATACCTGGATTGATAGAACCATACTCCAGCTTGCCATCCGCAGCCAGATTCCATTGTTGAGGTAAGGTGCCATATGCACCAAAGATCCAGGATACATCTCCCATCCATGTATTCATGGATGTTTTGAAGCCGACGCTGAGCGGAGTGACTTTATCTGGAGCCAAGCCGTCAGGGTTATTATTCTTAAATGCTTCCATCACTGCTTCCAGTTCGTCGATGGTTTTTGGTGCCTTCATGTTCAGCTTGTCCAGCCAGTCCTGACGAATCCAGAGAAGGTAGTCATTGTTGTAGGCATAGTCCAGAACAGGGACACCCATTCTTTTGCCATCACGACTGTACGGGTTCCATACATTAGGGTCCTGCTCCATTGCTTTTTTCCATGTGTCGGAAGCGTATTTGTCGAACAGTGGTCCAACTTCCTGATACATACCGGAGTCAATTAAATCTTGAGCAACTAAATTATCCGGCTGCCCTATTGTCACAATATCCGGCATTTCTTGGCCGGAGGACATAGCAAGACGAAGCTTGGTCGCAAATGCACTGTTCGTATCTGTCACGGACCACAACGATTTGATTTCAATTCCGAATTTGTCCTTGGCCCACTTGGTTGCCACGTTATTTTCCATGGATTCGCCATTTTTAAATTTCAGCTCAGGATCGATTCCCCATGCTGTAGTAATGGTTACTGCCGGATCATACTTTTCTTTGTATTCGTTTTGGGTTCCAGATGTACTTGGTGTTGCACTATCTCCGCCCCCACTGCCGCCTGAACATCCTGCAAGAACGACAGTTAGACTCAGCGTTGTAGCGAGAAGCGTCAAGAATCTCTTTTTCGTTGATTGCGCTCTCATGTTGTTCCCCCTTAAATCGTTTTGGTTACCCTTTCATTATAGGCTGACCAGGCCTTTGAGCCTATGATACGAAATCAAGATTTCTGCACCTTTGCCAACCTATATTCTGGAATGTTGTTGTAATTATGCCTGATCCCGAAATTCATTTGGTGTCATACCATAATGTTTTTTGAACATTTTGCTGAAATATTGCGGATTTTGATAGCCAAGCTCACTTGTAATCTCGTATATTTTTTTGTTGCTATTCTTAAGCAGATACAGAGCACGCTCCATGCGCATACGAATCATGTAGTCCCCAAGACCTTCCCCTGTCTCTGCCTTGTAAATTTTTGATAGATATACGGGGTGTAGATATACCTTGTCCGCAATCATCTTCACTGACAGATCCTGTCCTGTATCTCTTGTAACCAACTCCTGAACCTGTTTGATCACATGTCTGCGACTCTGCACACCTTCCTGATCGGACAACTCTTCCTGAAGCTTCGCCAGCATCTCGGTTGCCCAGCGCCGCAGCTTCTCGGGGGATTGAATCAACTGATGCGCAAGGAGCAGATCGAATCCCGCATGATCAATCTCATGCACCAGATGCCCCTGTTTATGGGCGATATACATAAATGCATTGGTTACCGACAGATACATCTCATACACGTGTTCTCTGGACAATCGCACCTGTTCTGCCTCGTCAAAAACCGTGTTCAGCTTACGCGCCGCCGCTTCCCATTGCTTGGTCTCAAGCAATTGTGGAAGTACAGGTGGTTTGTACAGCTCTTCGAGCGCCTGCGTTGCATCATTCTCCGGTCTTTTGCCGAGTGCCTGATCCATGTCCATATATATAATCTTGTGTTCTTCTGGTCCTGAAAGGACAAGCGAACCCAAACTTTTTCGATAAGCTACTGTCAATTCATTAAAGGGAAATGACGGTGTAACTACCATGGACAGGTCTCCCTGCAAATATCGAATAACATGTTCACGGAAAGTTTCAGCTGAGATTCTCAACGTCTCCAAGTTCATCTGCGGAGCTTCGATCTGTTCTTGATTCTGCAAAAACATTACCAGACACTCATGCGGTCCGCGACCAAACCACACGTTAAATTGCTCTCCGAGTACTTCCTCTGCAATATTACCTACCGCAAAATCCATCAGATCCAGAGACTGCTGGTCCATTGATGAGAAGCGTCCTGTAAGGCGAATCAGCATCATCACAGCCGATTGTTCCGGATCAATATGAATCTCATATTGTTGCAGTTGTTCCCGAAGTGCCCGCGCCGTGATCTCACGCCCCAGCAGCAGATCATGCATAAGATTTTCCCGTAAAATTTTATAGTCAGACTTCCGACTGTACAAGAGCCGGTGATATTTATCGAATTCATCCCACTCATCGCGAAGAGATGTGATGGCTGCCGACACGGAACTCATAAATTCATCATCGTTTACAGGTTTCAGGATATAATCCGCCGCCTGCAATTGTATCGCTTTCTTCGCATAAGTAAAATCACTGTGACCCGTCAGCAAGATACAGCGAATGTGGGACCAACGTTTGCTTACCTCTGCAATCAGATCCAGTCCGGACATGCCAGGCATGCGAATATCGGTCACCACGATATCCACTGCATTTTCCTCCATAATTTCCAGCGCTTCTTTACCCGAAGCGGCACGAAGCACAGTCGTTACTCCAAGCTCTCCCCAGGGGATTGTAAGTTCCAGACTTTCTGTTACGTATGTCTCATCATCTACCAGTAATATATCAATCAAGTGATTCACTCCCTATTTCGTTCATTCTGCAAATGGATTCCATCGTTCATCATGCGCTACACGTTCCAAGTGCTTATCCTTCATTCTCCAGAAGAAACTCCTGCTCGGCAGGCCACGACAGCGTAACGCGTAATCCACCAAGTTCCGATTCCGTTATATCAAGCCCTGCCTGCTCCCCATATCGAAGCTGGAGTCTCTGATTCACATTCCACAGGCCACAGCCCATCTCCTGATCCATCGTTCCCCTAAGCTTATTCAGAAGCGTCTCACGTGCCTCCTGTGTCATGCCTTGCCCATCATCTTCAACCACAAGAACCATGACACCGCCCTGTTTTTCCCCGGATACTCTTATTTCTCCGGCTTCCGCGTCCGCTTCGATACCATGAATCACCGCATTCTCCACTAGTGGTTGCACGATAAGTGGCGGTACCTCCTGTCTTAACATCTCATCAGACAGATCAATCTTGTAATGAATCCGATCCATACGCATCCGTTGGATCTCCAGATAACAGCTGACAAATTCAATCTCTTCCGTCAACGGTACCACGTCCCGCTCCTGTCTTGTCGTATACCGATAATATCGTGATAGGTTATGCGACATCGCTACAACCGCGTCCATACGCTTCAGCTTCGCCATACTTGTAATGAAGGAGAAACAATTATAGAAAAAGTGCGGGTTAATCTGCGATTGTAGCTGCTTCAACCGGGCTTCACGCACATGAATCTGTTCCAGATAAACGTGTTCAAATAACTGCTGGATCTGCTCAACCATCAAGTTGAAACGTTCGGACAGGAAACTGAATTCATTGCGGCCCTTTGGCTTAATCCTCACGGAATAATCTTCCTGCTTCAACCGCTGGAATCCGCGAATGAGTTGTTTTACTGGTACCTGCACCTGTACATAGAACAAATACGCCACACCAAAACTCATTAACAACAAACAAATCATGGAAGAATAAAACAGCATATTGGATTGATGAATGGGCTTCAGAATATCTGACAGGGGCATGTAGTCCACCAAATACCAGCCTGTTGTACTGGATTTCACGGTATTGACCATGTAGGGCTCGTTCCCGATCACTACTGTACGATTATCAACGTCCTGAAGTTTATGGACGGACAGTTCTTCCATCAACTGATTCGTTAATGAACGATCTGAAGTCCGGTTATAGATAACCCCCGACTCTTCTCGGAAATAGAAGGGATCATGCCTGCCATCGTCCTTGAATTTGTCGAGCATATCCCGAATGTTGTCACTATCAAATTCCAGTTTAATAATCGTTTCCGCATTATTAGCCGGGTCTTTAATGCCGTACGGAGATACCGTAATCCAGCTAAACATGAACCGATCATCTTCCCCATCCTGAATTTTGCGTACATCCCAGCCGGAACTGATATTCTGCCTTAGCGCTTGTTTATCGTAAGAACGTGCGTCCCTTTCGGAAACCACCCTTCCCAGCGAAGGAGAGTACAGATATAACTTTGTGGCCCAATTGGATGAGCTTTCCTGAATACTTAGCTTATTCTGAATACGTTTGACCAGGTTGATCGCATCCAGATCAAAGTAGTTACTGTCCGCATAGATTCTCTTGAAGCTGGCAATATCAGGATCATGTATGAGCAGATTCGGCCATGAGGATAACAGTTCAATGTGTGTGTTCACTTGATTTTGGAAAAATTCAAGCTGGTTACTATTCGATCGATTCAACTCATCTCTGAGAACAGCTGTTGTTTTGTGATTGGAGTACCAGTACAGAAGTACTACAGGAATCAGCATAATCAGAATAAGAATGACCATTTTGGAAAACAGGTTTGTCCGATATGACATCTTTTCATCTCACCTTGTCTTAATTTGTCGTGACATTAATTGTAATGATGTAAGCGCTAAAGACAAACTATTTTTTTGAGACAAACCGATTCATTATCTAGCGTAAGCGTTACCAATTCAAGGGGGAAGGAGACAAAACCAATATTTCTGCACTAAATGCAACTTCCACGCACAAAAAGAGCCGGCGATTAGCCAGCTCTCTATCTAATTTCATTATATATCTTAAATCGTTCTATTCAACTCAAACCTTATTCCACTTCTGTTTATGTAATTATTCTTTTTTCTATGAAAATATCAACTATGGAATATCATAATCAAATACCGTATTCGCTCCATCCACGCCTACATCCAGTACAATATCCATAAGTTTCCCATTGACGAACAGAGGAGATTCCGCTTTCCCGTAAAACTCCAACTTGCCTGTAAACGTTCCATGGCGTTCAATCTCAACATGTACGGGCCTTAATTGGACAGACTGCAAGGCTTCCAATAGTGGATCGTCCTTAAACTTATAACTGCGTGCGAGATCAGGCAATAACACGGCCGATACGGAATCTCTGCCGTAATTTTTGAGTGTCAGGTCACATGTTGCTCGGGTCTCACCCGTTTTCAGCACGTTAAAGGTACAAGAGCTTGCATTCTGTACATAGGATACCGCATTAATGCCTGAAGCTCCCCACTTGGCTACATACATGAATTTATCCGTCATGTACGAATAACTGAGAACGATAGCGATAACTACGATCCATAACCCTTTTGCAAGACCGGGGAACGATTTCCCGATTTCTTTGCGTGTAAGGTAGAAGCCGCAAGCAAAGATTCCCATCCCCAGGAAAAGTGTGATATGTACACCACTTAAATAAGACGTAGTATACGGTGATATACCTATTGCTGACAGCATGGTATCTCCAACAGAAAAACCAAGGTGATGGTTAAATGTAAAGATGATAGCAAATAGCAATAAAGCCCCTGAGAACACAAGTCTGGTTCTCGACACACGAACACCCCCTAATCAACCACCTTATTATATCATATTTTTCCTATTTATGATTAACAATCCAAATCAAAAAACAACAATAAAAAGAACGCCTTCGGTTGTTCACCGAAAACGTCCTCCCTATTTGCCACCGATAATATCTTGTAGAACACAAGTCTCTCTATCATAGCTGATAATCATTTACTTCTGGGCAAGGAATGCATCAAGTTGTTCCTGTTTGGCTGCAATAATTTTATCAATTCCTGCTGCTTTCAATTTCTCGAGATATTTCGGAATCATCTCATTTGGATCAACGGCGCCCGATGTCATACCCGGCTTGAACTGTTTGTTCACGTTGTTGACCGCAGCAATTTCATTTTTGACAGATTGACTGTTGAATGTAAAGCCCAGTGCTGGAGACTTCACACCTTTGGCGTTAAATTCTTTGAACTTTTCCCACTTCTGCGGATCTTCATTATCCCATAGGAAGTTCAGGAACTGGTTACCAAGCTGCCATTGGGCACCTGGGTTATAGGTACGACTGTTGGCATCAACGCCTTCAGGGAGAGTAATGATATTATCCTGTCCATCTTTTTTCACATAATGAGTACCTTCAATTCCGAAGTTCAGCAAGTTGTTAATTTCTTTGTCGGAATGCAGCAGGTTAATGACCTGCATCGCTTTCTCCGGTTGCTCGGAGGAACGGGAGATTGCAAGCATCGCTCCAGACGCATCACCCGTCGTGATTGTCGGCTGTGTCATCTCAATCTGAGTGAGTGGGAAACCCACATACCCTTCTTCTTCTTTATCCTTGCCTGGCTTCATGCCATCTGTCCAGAGAAACGCTTTTCCAGCCTTCGCCTGGTCTTTCGGGAACACATTGGAAGTAGCAGCATCACTGTTGATATATCCCGCTTGATACCACTTGCGAGCGAGTTCAGCCGCTTCTTTGAATTCAGGGGTCTCCACTTCATTCAGCACCGTTGTTCCGCCTGCTGTTTTGGAGATGACTCCAGGTACGGAAGCATCACCGAGATAATCCCAATCCAGATTCTCCAACAGCCCGTTACCGTTGGTATTGGACATATAGAATGGTGTAATGGCTGGCTCGTTTTCCTTGATTGTTTTGAGCAGAGGCTCCAGATCAGCCCAAGTTTTTACGGCTGTCAGGTCCAGCTTATACTTGTCAGCCAGATCTTTACGTACCAACACACCACGTGTGGCAGCGAGTTCCTTATTCGTAGGAACCCCGTAATTCACGCCGTCCACCTGGGAACCTTCCAGAAAGGCAGGATCCAGGTTTTTCTTAATATCCTGACCATGTGCATCAAGCAGATCATTCAAGGGCAAGAATGCGCCTTTAGCTACATTCACCGTGTAGTTCTGCCAAGCTGCTGTGAAGATAATGTCTGATTTTTCACCTGAAGAAATCATGAGATTCAGCTTGTTATCCCACTGTCCCCAGTCAATTGCATTGATCTTAAGCGTGGCTCCGATCTTTGGTTCCATCTTTTTGTTAATCTCGGCTTCCACCAGAGCGACATCCTTCTGTGGTGTCCCTGGGTAGAACAGTGTCACTTCATAGGGTTTGCCCCCACCTTCACTTGCTCCTCCGCCTTCTGCGGCAGGTGTTGTCGTTCCACCCTTGTCTGATGAGCAAGCTGCCAGCACCAGGCTCAGCGCCATAACCGTTGCCATCATGCGTGACCATACCTTTAATGATCTAACCAATTGAACCCCTCCTGTCATGTGTTGAACCATACAACCGAATTCCCCAATTCACAAATAAACCGATAACTACTTCTGTATATGCCCTTTCAGTCCATCTTCATTTACCTTGCCCACTCTGCTAACCGGTTCAGAGTTATCCCTTCACAGCGCCAACCGTAAGACCTTTGATGAAATAACGCTGGAAGAACGGATATGCCAGTACAATTGGACCAATACCGACTACAGCCATCGCCATTTGCAGAGTTTTGTTAGGCAGATTCAGCAATCCACCCTGCGACGAAATCTGTGAAGAGACGTTGGAGTTGGTTGTTAAATATTGAATATCGAGCAGCGTCCGGTACATAAGGTACTGAAGGCTGATCGTCCGGTTATCTGATATAAAAATCATGCTAAGGTACCAGTCATTCCAGTAATTCAGTGTACTGAACAACGCGACGGTTGCCATTACGGGAAGAGAGAGCGGAAGCACGATACGTGCAAACGTTCTCAATTCTCCCGCACCATCAATCCGAGCCGATTCCAGAATGGACACCGGAATGGAGTTCGCGAAGAATGTACGCATGACCAGTACAAAGAATGGGGATAGCAGTAGCGGCATAATGAGTGCCAGTATGGAGTTTTTCAGATCCAATACGTTGACATAGACCAGGTACCAAGGTACCAAACCCCCATTGAACAACATTGTGAAGAAGATGAAAAAGGCGAACCAGCCCCGGTAAG
This sequence comes from Paenibacillus sp. FSL M8-0212, assembly GCF_038004645.1. Lineage (NCBI taxonomy): Bacteria > Bacillati > Bacillota > Bacilli > Caryophanales > Paenibacillaceae > Paenibacillus > Paenibacillus sp. FSL M8-0212. Next base: position 121,652 of record NZ_JBBORP010000001.1, read on the forward strand.
GCAAATCTCTCCGTGAGAGCGGATACGCATACAATGCGGTCAGCGCAACACTTGTAATGGTACCTACAACAGTAACAATAAAGGATATACCATACGAGTGAATGATCTGATCCATATCTCTAAACAGAAACTCATAAGCCGTCAGGCTGAACTTCTCTGGAATAAGCTTATATCCATTGGCAATGACTGTTGTCTCGTCCGAAAATGAGATGGCGAAGACAAGCAGGATCGGCACGATACAGGCAATGGCATAGAACAGAAACATCGCATGAATAACGGATGCGGAACGCTTCGATACGGCTAGTGGATCACGTGATTTCACAGCTGACTTGCCTCCTCTCAAAATAATGCATTATCTTTATCTATTCGCCTTACGATGGTATTGGATACAAGAACCAGCACAAATCCAACGATTGCTTGGTATAGACCGGCTGCTGATGACATCCCGATATCTCCACCGATAAGGAACGTACGATATACGTAGGTATCCAGTACATTCGTTACAGGGAACAGCGCTCCCGATTCCAATGGAACCTGATAGAACAGACTGAAGTCTGCATAGAATATACGGCCAATTTGCAATAACGTCATAATGACGATTAATGGGACGAGAAACGGAATGGTAATGAAGCGTATCTGATGCCACTTGGTTGCTCCATCGAGCACAGCTGCTTCATAATATTCTTCATCGATACCCACGACAGCTGCCAGATAAATGACGGCATAATATCCAATATTCTTCCATGTGTTCACCAGTGGCAAAATATACGGCCAATACTTTGGCTCTGAATACCAGTCGATCGGCTGACCGCCGAACATCTGCAGAATCGTTGAGTTCATGAAGCCTGAATCCTTGCCCAGGAAAGCCAGTACCAGATAACTGACCACAATCATGGACAGGAAATACGGTAATAACATAAGTGATTGATATAACTTGGACATTGCCTTGTTCTTCACTTCATTGAGCAGAATAGCAAGCCCGACACCTACAAAGAGATTCAGTGCAATGAACACCGTGTTATACGCGAGTGTATTTCGGGTAATTTCCCATGCATCACTGGTTGAGAACAAATATTTAAAATTGTCCCATCCACTCCATGGGCTACCCCAAATACCATCAGCATAGTTTACATTTTTGAATGCGATCAGAACGCCGAACATCGGCATGTAGTTGTTCACCAGCAGAAACAGGACGCCTGGCAAGAACATGAGATACAGCACCTTGAATTTGCCAAGATTGTGCCACACAGACTTGCGCTTTCGGACTGTTTCTCCCGGTATTTCCGATATCCGTACTCCCTTACCCGCCTGGGGTTGTGTCTTCATAACTTGTTCTCCCTCACTCCTCTTGAATTCTTCCTCAGGATGAAGCTCCGTTGCGGCTCCTGTGGTTCAAGTATACGGCGGGGCGAGTAAGACCTCTATCTGCTGTGGTGACCTGTTGACTTATCAAATTATGACTTTAGTGCCAAATTAAACAAAACAAAAGGCGCAGCATGCTGCGCCCTGAACTATACGGTACGTGACTGTTTTCGGAACTCCTGTGGCGTTATACCCGTGCACTTTTTGAACATTTTGGTGAAATGCGAGTAATTATAGTACCCCACCTTGCCAGCGATATCCGTCACTTTGACGGTGGACTGGGACAACAATGTCTTCGCTTTGGCTACTCTGCCCTGCAGAATAAACTCAGATAGGGACATCCCCTTCTCTTTCCGAAACAGACGTGATAGATAAGCGGGATTGAATCCGGCAAAAGCTGCAAGCTCCTCTCGCATAAGTTCTTCACCAATATGAGTTTCAATATAAACGCACAACTGATCCACAATGGTCATGGGGCTATGATCGTCCGGGTACAATACCGGGATAACACGATCAATCAGATCAGACGTCCATTGCTTCAACTGCGGCAACGACCTTGTCACCATACCCTCTTCCGGCTCCCGTTCACCCGGATACAGACTGCGTATTGACACGTTTTTCTGATGAAGCAACGGGTAGACCACATGCAGCATGGCATGATAGTAGAGATGCAGCATTTCAGGAGACAAACCCTCTTGGGCAGCAAGCAACTCAAAAATCTCATCCACACGTTCTCGCAAATCCCCTACTTTACCCGTCTCAAAAAGAATGGATAATTCCGAAAACCATGGAATAGGCAAAAAGCGATCTTCCTGATCTCTTCCCCGCTCATCATAGACAAAAACTTCTTCAAGCTCCTTAATATTGCGCCGTTCCATATCCATCAGTTCATTTAACATGCCTTGCAGCTCAGTTACAGTAACCGGGGCACCAACATAACAGGACAACCGACAATAGAAATACGTACCACATTCCTGGATATACCCCTGACAACGTTGTGCCACTTCGCTCGCACTCGGAATGATGCCATCTTGCTCATAAGCAAGCACAATATTTAATCCACTTTGATCCTGAAATACCTCACCGGGCTTGTCGCCAAGCAGCATCTCTTTGGCTGCATTACGAAGGGCATATTCCAGTACCTCTTCGTCACGCAAATCAAAATCACGTACCCATTCCTCTACCGAGATCACAATGGGTAACACACGAGCCTGCGGATCAATCTCGGCACCATACAGTTCTGCGAGCTCTTGCAACCGTTGTTCGGTTAACGTGATACGCTGAGAGATGGCATCCTTCCAGAAGCGTTCCGTCAGTAGCGGTTTATGGGTTTTCCAGCGTTTGTATACGGTCTCATAAACTTCGTTGGTACGGGTACGCTGCTCTCCATCCTTAATCTTCTCCACTGCCTGAGTTACTACCTTAATCAATTGATCCGCTGGAGCCGGCTTCAACACATAATCAAAGCTGCTTAGCTTAATGGCTGTCTGAGCATAATCGAATAAAGCATGCCCTGTCAGGAAAATGGTCAGTATGCCTGGATCATGTTTTAACACCCAACTTTGCAGGTCAAGCCCTGTTTCACCAGGCATCTCGATATCACAGATCATGATATCAATAGCATTAGCCTTTAAAATCTTTCTTGCCTCTTCGGCATCACCAGCACAGTATACCTGGTCAATGCCTGCTGCTTGCCAATCGACGCCTTCCACCATTGCTTGTAATGCATACACTTCATCATCCACGATCAACAGGTTCCGCATAGGCTCCCCCTTCTTCCTCTTCGGTCTGAGCGGGTAAATCAATGATGACTTTGGCGCCATGATCCACCTCATTGCCAAACTGCAAACTGGCTTGATCACCATACTTCACTAAAAGCCGATGAGCCACGTTCCATATACCGATATGCTGTCCACTCGGGTCTTCAGCGTATTGTCCATGTTGCAGACGCCCCAACAATTCCTCTTCAAATCCGACACCATTGTCCACAATCATCAGTTGAAGCACCGTCCCATCGTCCTGACCGGACGACTTCTCACCGAGGCGCGCCACGATCCGAATGACAAAGGCTTGTGTCCGGCGCTGAAATCCATGAATAATGGCATTCTCCACAAAAGGCTGAATGGTTAATGGCGGAATCACATAATGTCCCAAATTCGGTTCAACATCCAGTTCAAAATCGAATCTGCTTGGAAACCTCAGCTTTTGAATTTCCAAGTAATGACGAATGTGCTCGAGCTCTTCATCCAGACGAATAACACGTTTGCCTGCACGCAGACTGAATCGAAAATAATCGGCCAGATGACCAGCCATCTGCTGCACCAACTCATGTTTTTGCAAGGAAGCCAGACTATGAATAATATTGAGTGAATTCAGGTAAAAGTGAGGATTGATCTGCATCTGCAGTTGTTTGAACTCTGCCTCCCGCGTCCGCAGTTGTTCCTCATACACATCAATCTTCAGATGCCTGATCTCACTGGTCATTTGATTGAAACTTCGTGTCATAAATTCAAGCTCCGAAGAAGATGGCGGGTCCAGCTTCACATCGAGATCTCCACGGCTGACCCTTCTCATGCCTCGGATTAACGCATTCATCGGGCGGAATAACAGATGTCGCAAAAAGATCAGTGCAGTAACCAGAATTACTGCCGCACCAATGGGAAGCAGACGAATGATCTGCTGGAAAAACGGAAGGTTACGCATCATGTCTTCCTCAGGCAGCAGCACGATATAATTCATCTCGGACATGGCCGAGGCAATACCCAACATCAAATATTGACGTGCTTCTCCCTTGTTCACAACTTCAGAGATAACCTGATACGGATTCTTCAGGCCGGGAAGATGCGCTGCAGCCAGCTGAATCTGTGCAGTATTTAATGTGGAATCCGATAGTGCCCCACCGTCTGTTCCAACAATGACTGCGCCTCCCCGATCTCCGGATTCAGTGAATTGTTGTGTATGATTCAGTGCATTCATATCAACAAGTGCGCCTGCATAGAACTGCTGGTTGATTCGCACTGTTTTCACCAGCGCATTCCACGTCCCGCCTCGCACAATGCTCCATTCCGGCTTCTGGATATCCCCTTCCAATTGCTGCATCTGGACTGGCATACTCTCCTGCACAACCGACTTTTTGACATCATAATTGCCTGAAGTGGCGAGCAGCAGATCATCATTCACGGCATCATATAGAAAAAAAGAATCGATTAGATTATAAAAACCGATATCTGTCATGAATTTGTTCATAATCCGTTGCTTTGCAATGATATAATCACCGCTGCCATATTTCAGAAAAAACAGAGAGATAATATCCGGGTCCCGCTCGCCCAGACTATACAAATACCGATTTGTCTCCTGTAATACACGTTCATTCTGCTCCACACTCTTGGCGAGATGATTCATATTGGTGAGGGATACTTTGTCACGTACAACTTTCATGGCGTAGACGTTGTTGTAATAAAGCAGCATGAATAATGGCAGCATGATCAATGTAAGACCCACTATAAATTTAAAACCAAGTGAACGGATCAAATTCATGGATTATGGATTCCCGCCCTTTTAGTTCAACATATTTTTTCTATTTTCTTCCTTATGATGGCATGTTTATTGTAATCACCCCTGCTTGCCATTGTCTATGGGGTCCCGTGACCTTCACATATCAATTCTGGTGACTTTCAACCGCTCCTATTTTAAGAGTAACAAGCTTCATATTGTAATAAATTCTCCAGTTGTAAAATAAATCCTTCATTTATAGCTCAGATGCTTCTCCCTAAAAATAAATGCTGCGGCAAACCCCGGACTCCACGAACGCCCGATCTTGACATGCATACGATATATCACTCCTCGGGTTAGTCACCAGGATGTAGGGAGGCCTGTTCGATGAATATTCAACTCACTGCGTTACACTATGTCTACCTTGCATTTATCGTCTTGATCATCGCAGTTATGATCCGGCGCAGGGACACCACCATTATCTGTGTCGCGGGTATTATGACCATTGGACTTCTGGCAACCGAAACCTTGAGCGGATCAGTTGCTGGGATCTTCAGCAGTTTTATCTATGCAACAAAAGAATTGTTAAGTACAATCTTCATCATCTCGATTATTGTGGCGATGAGCCGTGTTCTGATCAGAACCGGCATTAATGAGGTCATGGTAACACCTGTCACCCGGTTTATCCGTTCTCCTCAGGTCGCATATTGGGGTATCGGATTGATCATGTTGGTCGTATCGCTATTTTTCTGGCCATCCCCGGCCGTAGCACTCGTCGGTGCAGTACTGCTTCCTGTAGCCGTGCGTGTAGGTCTTCCTCCGATTGGAGCTGCTATTGCCATGAACCTGTTCGGACATGGGATTGCACTGTCGGGAGATTACATTATTCAGGGGGCTCCCAAACTTACGGCTGATGCAGCCGGTCTACCCGTTACTTCCGTCATGACGGCCAGCATTCCTTTGGTTATTGTCATGGGAACCGTATCTACACTTACAGCCTTCTGGATGCTGCGCAAAGAGATGAAATCAGGCTCACCTGCTCATTCCCCAAACGATATATCAGGCACCATGCGCATGGAACATTCTTCCTCATCAGAGGCTGTGTCTACTTCTCTACCTGGCAATCTGCCTGTTGAACGTCAAGCCATGTCACCCCGCCTGCAAAAGGCGTTCGCTCTGCTTATCCCTCTGTTATTCGCAGTTGATGTGATTCTGATGTTTGTATTGAAGTTGCAAGGCGGCGACGCAACAGCTCTGATTGGTGGTACCGCTGTGGTCATATTGATCGCTGTCACCCTTGCCGCACATCGTCATGCCGGACCAGAGGAAACAACCAATTATTTAATAGAAGGATTTCAGTTTGGTTTCAAGGTGTTTGGACCGGTTATTCCTATAGCCGCATTTTTTTATCTGGGGGATGCTGCGATTACGGAATTGTTCAACAATCCTCTTCCTGAAGGTTCACACGGGATCGTGAATGATCTCGGGGTTGCGCTTGCTGGACTGGTGCCATTGAATGATACGGTGGGCGCCATTACAATGACGGTAACCGGAGCAGTGACCGGAATGGATGGTTCGGGGTTCTCGGGTATTTCCCTGGTTGGCTCGATTGCGTCCATGTTCGCAGGTTCGGCAGATTCCGCACCTGTACTGACAGCATTAGGTCAGGTCGCAGCCATATGGGTAGGTGGTGGAACCTTGATTCCATGGGCATTGATTCCTGCTGCTGCAATCTGCGGAGTCAGCCCTTTTGAACTTGCAAGACGCAACCTGAAGCCTGTACTGCTGGGACTCACGGTAACAACAATTGTAGCCATCTTTCTGATCTGACCAAAGGTTATTTACACTGACACTACGATGACAGAAGCACCTTCCAATCGCTGTTATTCCCAGATTTTTTTGATCCCCTTTCCCAAGGGGAAATCCGGTAATAGCGTATGCTTCCGATGCAGCTTTCTTTCAGAAAGCCTTAGGCGACCGCTTCGCTTTTTCAGGTTTTTTCTGTCCTCTCCGTTATCGTGTAAATGATTAGTTCATCTCAAATAGACATTTTAAAAAGACGTGCGTGAACGGGCCCAGTTCCAGAGATCTTCACGTTTCATCTCTGCAAGATGCAGCATGTCCACATATGGATCTCCCTGTAATCCAAGTACAGAAGCAAAAGCAGGCTCCGTCTTCCACCCTGCCTGTTTCAGTCTGCGGATCTCACGGTGTCCCGCGTCTCCCCACAGTTGCAACAATCTCCACTCTACGATCATATGTAAGTATGCATTCTGCCTGTAAACTGGCACGGATTGGGCAAAAATCTCCACAGACCAATGTCCCACTTGCAAATTACAAGTCACATAAGGACGTTGGTCTGGAAGATCCCCACCACGTACACATTGAAATTCAGCAACGGCTCCGATTCGATTGTATATCTCGGCTTCAAACACATCCAGATCCTCTGCATAACACAGCAGATCCAGATCACTGCCCGGAATATCAATATCAATCGGTACCGTTCCTGCTGGATATGGGTGATAGTCAGCTAATATCTCGAGCAATCCACTGCTCTGTAACACATGATATGCGTCCTGCTGACGTGTATTACCCGAAGCCAGATGTGCCATTACTTCTGTGGTAGTACTCATCTCCCCGCCTTGGACCACAGTTAGTTTGAGCCTCCTGTAATGACCTGTTTCACACGTCCCACTTGACCGCTCGTCAGTCGTACTTTGATTCCATGTGGATGCGTAGGTGACTTGGTTAACAGATCCTTTACAATGCCACGTGTCAGCTTACCTGTAGCTTGATCCTGCTTCAGCACAATGTCCACTTCCAGACCTGGCTTAATATTTACACGTTGTTGTCCATTCATCATATTCACTCTCCTCTATGTCGTAATTCATATCTTGTATACTATATAACCCTTAAACACAAAGCTCCATCTATTGTAGACGTTTTGGTTTCAAAACAAAAGGGACGCGGCAATAACCTCCTAAGGCTGGTTCCATGGTTAAATGAAGACCAAGATAAAGAAACCGCAGATCTCATCATCTGAGACCTACGGTTTCTAATTGGATTACCACGTTCAGGGTTGCACATGCTTCAAAATAGACGAAGGCGAAGTTCCATCCTTCGCGGCTTCACGTGCCTTCACAGCAAGCAGCTCGGACACGGTCACGAATCGATATCCCTGCTGCTGTAACTTCGGCAGGATTGTTTTGAGTGCAGCTACCGTATGCGACTTGCCTTCCACCTTATCGTGAAAAAGTACAATATCCCCATTACGTGCGTTCTTCAACACTTTGTTAACGATAGCCGATACACCTGGAGAAGCCCAGTCTCGAGTATCCTGATGCCACGACCAGAGTACAATGGTATACCCTTTTTGTTTGGCAGCCTGGATGACCATGTCATTGTAATAACCGCCCGGTGGCCTGAACAACAGGGGACGCTCTGCACCTGCTTCAATGATGGAACTTTCTGCTTCGTTCATATCCTTCATGTACTTGTCCGCACTAGTAGATCGAACTGCATACGTGTGCGCATAGGTATGATTGGCGATTTCATGCCCTTCGAGCTGTTCCTGCTTAATCAGTTCAGGAAATTTATCTGCCCATTTGCCAAGTACAAAAAAAGTTCCTTTAGCATGATACTGCTGTAACAAAGCCAGAATCTGCGGAGTCTGAATCGGATCTGGTCCATCATCAAAGGTAAGGGCGATGAGTTTATCCTGTGTGGGAACTTCCCACACAATCTCTCCTCGTTCCTCATAATACTGACGGTTCTTCTGTACAGGCTTCGCATAGGCAGAACTGCTACCCAGCAAAATAATTAGCGTGAACATTCCGATGACTCGGGCTGCCTTCAGGTTCATGTGGTGTCCTCACTTTGTCTTCATACGTAAACTCCCTGTTAGCATTTCCCGATTCACCCGAACTCATTAACGAAAGATCTGATCCACGACTGCAATTTCCTCAGCAGTTAATTCCACATTTAATGTTTGCAGATTGTTAATGACCTGCTCCGGTCGCTTGGCACCCGGAATCAATGCATCAATCGAAGGCTGAGTAAGGTACCAGGCCAAAACCAGATGAGCAACCTCAACATCTTTGGATTGTGCTATGCTGCGCAGTTGCTCAACTTTATCGAGATTTTCAATAAAAGCTTCACCTGTAAACAGCGGGTTCTTCGCCCGTCCATCCTGAAAGGTTGTATCACGATTATATTTCCCGCCCAGCAGTCCCGCTGCCAGAGGGAAGTAAGGAACAAAAGAAATGTTATGCTCAGCCGTATACGGCAACAGCTCTTTCTCCGCATCTCTTTTGAACAGATTATATTCAGATTGCAGTACGTCTACATGCCCGTCCTTGTTGGCTTCACGCAACTGATCAATGGAGAAATTAGATACGCCAATGGCACGGATTTTGCCAGCGTCTTTTAATTGTTTTAACGTATCTACCGCTTCATTCTTAGGCGTATGTTCATCCGGAAAGTGGATGTAGAACAGATCAATGTAATCGGTTTGCAGACGTTTCAACGCCTCATCCACGGATGTTTTCAGAAAAGCAGGTGAGTTATCTATGACAATCTTGCCATCCACTAATTTATGAGCTGCCTTGGTTGCAATGATGGTATTCTGCCGCTGACCGGTTTCCTTCAGTACTTCACCAATCAGTCGTTCGGAATGCTCCGGTCCATAGATGTATGCCGTATCCACAAAGTTAATACCTTGTTTCAAAGCTGTACGAACCACTTCCTTACCTGTCTCATCATTCAGCATGTCCGGATAGATATTATGTCCGCCTACTGCATTCGCACCCAATCCAATGGGATTCACGATCAGATCCGTCTTGCCCAATCGAATTTGTTGTTCTGCCATGTCTCATCTCTCCTTCACTGATAGATATAAGTACATCTCTGTAATGATGCATGTTTCTTGTTACATATTATATCAAACCATTTAGCATATTTAAAATATCGGATTTATCGGATTAGGTGTTTTTCAGCGCAGTTGCTTCCACGTCGTTAATAAACCGGCGCAGTTTCGCAGCTACATCACGGGTGATTTCGCCGTTTTCATACAGTTGCTGAACCGTATTGCGCTGTTCCTGAATAGCTACCATCTGCAACTCCAATTTCTCCTGATTAAACGGATCTTCCGTTTTCCCTTGGTTCCAGGTTCGTAATTTGGCAATCACACGCTCATACTTGGCGATGACCGACAGCGCTACGACTCGATTCCCATCATTCATATGGGCACGAATAGCCTTAATTGCCGCTTCAGAGGTACGTAGCTTCACCTGACGGAACAGTTCTGCATTTTCAAGCATGAATGGTTGACTCGGCTTCTGGGATCGATTGGTGAACAGATGACCCAGCACACGCCCGATCTCGTTGATTGAGGCCATCATCTGAGTATTTGCCCGATTGGACAGCATCATTTCCTTACGATCCAACCAACTATCACATTTGAAGGCGGCATCGGAAGCAATTGCATTTTCATCCAGCATCGCTTCAATTTCTTTCCGCTCTGCACGGGTGGCAATCAGGTTAATAGCCGTTTCTTGTTTCTGAATATCTTTGCGTTTACCGGCGGTGAGCTGACCTGCGGCCTGCCTGATATATTTGGACAGGTCGGAGACAACCGCGAGTGCAGCGGCTTTGTTTTCATCATTCATTTCGGATTTGACAGCTCGGATTGCCGCATTGAGCATAATGTCATGGGCTTTTCGTTCTGACTTCTGAGGTGTTTCTTCTGTTGATTTACCGTCATCCTTGGCCAGAACTGGAAGAAACACACTGGCCGCAATCAGGGAAAAGAGGATAACCCCTGCCGCCAGGAAAATAATCAGATCCCGTTCAGGGAAAGGTGACCCATCCTGAAGCACATAAGGGATTGAGAACGCACCCGCCAATGTCACAGCCCCCCGCACCCCAGATAGGGAAATAATCGTGATATCCTTGAATCTGGGCCTGCCAATAGGAGATTGGGTACGCAGCAATTCATTTCCTTGCCAGAACAGATAGATCCAGAGAAAGCGCAGAACCAGCAGTAACACTGAGATCAGGCCCACATAGCCCAACACCTGCAGATTATTAAACGATACATTTTCAAAAATGGTACTCAGCACATCCGGGACCTGGACGCCCAGAATAACAAACACCAGACCATTTAGTATAAATAAAATGACTGACCATGTGCTCGCAGATACAACCTGCATTTTCAACTGAACCGATTCAGCGCGGTCACGCTCAATGGCGTGGATAATACCACCTGCCACTACCGCAAGAATACCGGATACCCCAATTTCTTCACTCACCAGATAGATGATAAAAGGCGTCAGAATTTGCAGCAACATGTGAATGGTTACATCTTCCATGCCCAGCCTGCGAATCCACATTCCGAGCCTGATTAGCAGAAAAGATAACAATGCCCCGACGAGAAGTCCGCCAATTGCAATCAGAATAAAACTAAAGGTTGCCTGCGCCAGGGAAAATACACCTGTAACCGTGGCTGCAATCGCGAATTTGAAGGCGACCAAGCCGGATGCATCATTCATTAATGCTTCACCTTCAAGAAGCCTATGTATACCTTTGGGCAAATGTACCCGCCCAGCCATGGCACCCACGGCCACAGCGTCTGTCGGGGACAGTATGGCTGCAAGAGCAAAAGCAGCGGGTAACGGTATCGTAGGAATCAACCAATGAATGGCATATCCCGCTACAACCACCGTCACGAACACAAGTCCTAGTGCAAGCAGAAGTATAGGTGCACGCAGATTCCATAATTCATTTCTTGGCGTTCGTTTACCATCGTTGTATAACAAAGGTGCGATGAAAAGTACAAAGAACAATTCCGGATTCAACGGCAAGTGTACGCCTGCTGGAAGTAAAGCTATGGCTACACCAAGCACAATTTGAATGAGCGGAACAGGAATAAAAGGTACAAACCGGTTCAGGATATTCGATAAACCGATCAGTACCAGTAAAACAAGTACGGCTATAAATATTTCCATGATGACAATCCCTTTCCGCTATAGATGTGGTGATACCTTTGTTGTATAGGTTTATTTTAACATAATCCAGACTTTATTATAAAAATGTTGTCATATTCATATACCCATTTAACTGGTCACAGGCTAGTCAATATAAGTTGAACTATTCATTTACACAATAACGGAGAGGACAGAAAAAACCTGAAAAAGCAAAGCGTTCGCCTTTATCACCGGATTTTCCCCTTTGGAAAAGGGAATCAAAAAAATCAGGGGATAACAGCGATTGGAAGGTTATTCTGTCATCGTAGTGTCAGTGTTAATAATCTTTAGTTAACTTATATAGATTGAAGAATTCTGATGGATTCTGTATATAAGATGTTACAATATGCTCAGGACAATACCCGTTTGGAAAGGAACTTGCATCTATGGCATTTGGAATTAAACGACAAGAGCTTGCTGCGTGGAAGGAACAAGTGGCTCGTGGTGAGATTGCGTACCTCACTCATTTCTGGATTGACAACCGATTCCCCGGCATCACCAGTGTCACCAAAGTGGGCTGCGCAGATCTGGAACGTCTCGAACGTTGGTGCAACGATCATGGGCTGGACCCGCGATACATTCATCGGCGGCAGCCATTTCCCCACTTTGACCTGATGGGCAGCAAACAAAAAGAAGTTTTGATCCAGGAAGGCTTAACGGATCATGTGGTTCGCTTTCATTTGTAGATCAGCTCAAAAACGCCAGTCTTCAAGGTTCATCCCCCCGCAATTAGGGACGAACTCATGAGGACTGACGTCTTCAAGGATCAAGTCATATATGGACTACCGGTGGATCTGCTCAAACGACTTCATGTTCTCCAGCAGTTTCAGTTCAATTTTCTTCAGCATGCCAAACATCTGCTGTTGCTCCTCTTCGGAAAGTGCTTGCAACAATTCCCACGTCATTCGGCCGCGATTCGCATTAAGTGTCTTGGCAAGCTGCGCGCCTTCATCCGTTAAGGACAGCCACACAATTCTCCGATCTTCTTCACTGCGCACCCGCTGGATCAACCCTTCCGTCTCCAGTTGATTCAGTACAATGGTGGTTGCGCCGGAAGACAAACTGAGTTGTCTGGCCACATCAACCGCCATACATTTTTTTTCACGTAAAATCATGCCCAATATATGACTTTTTGTCGGATTCAGTTTACAGTTGGTTTCGGTCTTCTGCTGCTGATCCAATACTTTATTTTTATATCTGAAGAAGGCCTCCAACAATTGATCTACATTTGCCAATTGAGAGTTTCGCTCCGTATCCGGGCTCATAAACGTTCCTCCTGCCTTTCATCATAACCTACCTTATATTGTAACATATTTACACTATGATGTTTGTGAAAAATGCGCTTGTATCCGACACCCTATCGTTGACTGCAAGACTCTTGTTTTATTTCGGGTTTCACCTATTGCATTATGGCAACGGGTTTGTTTATAATAACCTATATCTTTAAAGTTACTTTTAGTTACTTAATGATTTTAATAAATCTGTTGTTATAAAGTAAATAAAGCGTCATCATTATAATGTAAGGGACTTATGCACATGAATCAGAATATACAATCTCAACTCAAAACAGATGTTTGTATCGTCGGTGCTGGACCTGGCGGTGCTTTGCTTTCTTATTTACTGAATCAAAATGGAATCTCCACGATGCTCATTGAGCGACAGCCCCACCTGCACAAGTCGTTTCGCGGGGAGTTGCTCAATGTGGACGGCGAAGCCATTTTGAATAAACACGGCCTCTATTCCCTCATTCAGGAACGCGGAGCGCTGCTCTTGGAACAGATTCAGTATTGGGAAAATGGGCAGATTATTCATACGGTATCACCAGGCAATGGAGAATCTCATGTTGGTATTCATGTACCTCAAGATCATCTCCTGGAAGCCATCGTGTCGCACGCTCAGCAGCACAATTCCAATGAACAAGTACTGTTTAATACCATCATGACTGGCTTGCTACGAGACAAAAACGGCCAGGTCGTGGGTATTAACATTCGGCAGAACGGCGTTCCTGCCTCCATTCAAGCATCTGTTATTGTTGGTGCCGATGGCAGATATTCTGCTGTACGCAAACATTCCGGTTTGACCCCCGAGATTCGCAAGCACGGGTATGATCTGCTCTGGGCACGCATTCCAGCACCCGTAGGTTGGGAACCCGCTGTTCGGATGGCCAGCATGGATGGCCAACAGCTCGCACTGTTCTCACAGTTCGGCGGTTATGTTCAGATTGGATGGAATATTCCCGAGGGAGCTTACTCCAAGCTGCGAGAGCAGCCGATTGCTCCTTTTGTAGATAAACTTGTATCTGCTTTTCCTTGCCTGTCTGATTCTGTAGCTGCCAACATTCAGAGCTGGAGTGATTTTGTTCTATTATCTGTTGAAAGCAGCTATTGCCAGTCGTGGGCACAGGACAATGTTGTACTCATCGGTGATGCCGCTCATACCATGACCCCAACCGGTGCGTTTGGACTTAATGCCGCGCTCGAAGATGCGGATGCGCTCTCCGAATTACTTGTCCAAATGTCTGCAGATCAATTCAGTTCCACTGCACAACTTCAGGAACTTCAGACGATCCGCGGGGCCAAGGTACAGCAGCAACTTGCTCGGCAAGTGGAGATGGAATCCTCTTTCCAACAGCGTTATGAATCCTTTCTCTAAACCCAGTTAATACCGATAAAATGTCTATATGCCCAAACAGCCGATAACTTCCTCATAGAGAAGAATCGGCTGTTTGACTTGTTGGTTTATCTTTCTTATGTAATTCCGTATCCTTCTTCATTTTCGTTTGCGTGGAGCAAACGTGTCTTCTCTGGGTGCTTCTTGTACAGTATCAACGGCCTTCGGATAGGATGAAATGTTATCTTTTTCATATACTGCTTTCTCCAGATTGTTTAAGCGGCGCAATACTTGTTTGCTTTTACGAACGATATATACAATACCAATAATCAGCAGGATCAACATCAGAATGAATATAACCATCTCCGGATAAAAGACAAATGACATGAATCCACCTCCTTTTGTAAACGATTTCTTTCTATCATTCTAACCTTAATGATCCTAGATGTGAACCCGATTGGAAGTTTCGCTTGTGGAATAAGGGCAAAATCACCTGACACGACGACATGAACTCCCCCTGTTGCAAAAGTAAAAAAGGTGCCATCCCTGATCAGGATGACCACCTTGAACCTCGCATAAGATTCGAAGTCTGTTATTAATATTTTATCCTTCTCTGCCGTTCATGGAACTGACCCGAAGTTCTGTCAAAGGCAGAGAAGAATGCTCCGGATGACGAAGTCTTACCGTCCGGCTCTCACCGGGGAGCAGATCGAAATAATTGTCACTGAATCGTACACGCCCAAGGGGAAGCTCCAGCTTCACCAATCGTGCAATCGCACCACTGGCCGTAACCGTAACAGACTGCTCCTCCTCGTTCACATGTACGCTCAATTGCGACTCAGGCAACGTCACATCCTTAGGATCACGCAAGAAGTACCGATTAATCGGCGCCGCGAACCCTTCGGATACCAGCTCAACCATTACTTCCTCCGCACGTCTGCCCTGTAACACCTCTGCTTCAGTTAATTCAGCAATACACAGTGAGGATTGTGATGTTACTTCAACAGCATGTGTGCTGGAGTAGATCTTCTCTCCATTCAATGCATAGACATTGAGTCGAAGCTCCCCTTTCAAGACTTCACGTGTATCGTTCACAACCCACAATGCAAGCGGCTCCCCCGGCTCATGCTCCAGTGACAACAGGACAGGATGAAAGAATATTTTCCCGTAATAAAAGGATGCCTTCGGCAGCAGTTCATAATCAATCATGGACCAGCTTGTTCCTGGCCAACTGTCATTCAATTGCCACACAAGCGCACCGCTGTTACGGTGATTGATGCGCCGGAAATGTTCTATCCCATAACGCAACCCTTCTGCTTGAGTCAACATGGAATAGTTCATGTACTCTTCTATATTTTGCGGAATCCCTGTGTAACCCTCCATCAACAGAATGCCTTTCTGGTGATTGGTATCCTTGTTACGATAGGCCATCTCCGGACTACCCCAGTAAAACTGACCTGCGGGCATATTTTTCTCCAGTGTGTAGCGATTGGCCGAGGCGTGCATACCAAATTCACTGCTGAACAGCGCATGATCCTTTTTATAATTTTTGAACGTTACACCTTCAATACTGTAGTCCAGCAACGGCGGCTCTCCATACTTCCTTGGATAGACCGAACCATGCCATACCTGCCAGTTGTGGCGGTCCCCCACATCTGGATCATTAGCATCCTGACCATTGCTGTCCCCGAACGGTGAAGAGGGCCAGTACGGACGAGACAGATCCAGTCGTTCCAGCACCTCAGGGATCAGCTCATGATAGATAAGTTCACCGTAGAACGGGCTGGTAATATCTCCACTTGCCGACTTCATATCATAGAGCCAATCTATCTCATTATTACCACACCAGATGGCAAGCGAGGCACGGTTACGCAGGCGCAGGACATTGTTTTCTACCTCTTGCCGCACATTATCCATAAAATCACGATTGAAATCAGGGAACAATGCGTTTGCGAATGCAAAATCCTGCCACACCAATACGCCTTGTCGATCACACTCATCGTAGAAGACATCCTTCTCATATATACCACCGGCCCAGACACGCAGCATGTTCATATGCCCTTCCACCGATAGCTCGACAAGCTCCCGATACCGGGAGTTCGGGATGGCACCAATCAGATGATCAGCCGGAATCCAGTTGGCACCCTTGGCATATACTTTGACTCCGTTCAGAATAAAAGCAAATGCATCTTCACCCCGTTCATTGTGAAGCGCCAGCTCAATCGTTCGTAACCCATAAGGCTCGCTATAACGATCCACCTCAACGCCATCTGCGAATAATGTAACCTCCAGCGTATACAGATAAGGTTCACCTAGATCATGAGTCCACCATAACTGTGGTGACATAACGTTTAATGTGGTATCTGCCTTATCACCTTCTACAGGTAGTTCAGTGGCACTTGCTACCTCATGTCCGTTGCGATCCAGCAGACGAATATTACAGGACGCAACCACAGCCTGTTCACGTTTCTGTCTGCTACGGAAAGACAAGACGGATTTCACATCCGCCGTGACGCGTAAGACAGCCAGCTCTGTACTGACTGATTTCGTGCGAGCATACACACTTTCCAGCTTGGCTATTGTTCGTTTTTCCAGCCGTACAGCACCCCAGATCCCCACCGTAACCATACGTGGCCCCCAGTCCCAGCCAAAGTTCATCGCTGCTTTGCGCAACCAAGGCCGTTCCTTCGTATACGAGGACCAGTCAAAGGTTTCTTTGTCCCGGTGATGCAGGTGAAGCGGATCAAACTTGACAGCAATCGCATTCCAGCCGCTGCGTACCAGAGATGTTACATTAAACGTATGTGACATGAGCATATTGGCCGTTTTCCCGACTTCATGGCCGTTGACATATACCGTTGCAAACGTATCCAATCCTTCGAACACCAATTCAAAGTGCTCCTCGGTCTCTGCATCTCTCACCAGATTGAATGTGGAGCGGTACCACCATTCCTTTTGCTCAATCCAGCGACTTTTGGCATCATTATGTCCGTAATAGGGCGGATCAATGATACTGCGCTCAACCAATGCAGCATGTACATCGCCAGGCACTTCAGCCCCGATCCAGAAACGGTCATCCAGCGCAGCTGCTGCCACATCCATTGCCCGCTTCTCTCCAACTTCAAAATGCTGTATCTTCCATTGTCCCGATAAATCCTGACTTGAACTATAAGTCTTCATCAGTACGCCCTCACTCTCCAATAACCCTGAGTAATACCACATCGAAAACGTTTGCAGAAAGGCAAGACATGTTTCCTGATCTGCTCATCTCTAACTTCCCGAAGGCTTGAACGACAACGCCTCTTCGCGATATTCACTTGGGGTCTTGCCGGTATGTTTTTTGAACAGCCTGCTAAAATATTTCACGTCCTCATAGCCGCTGATGGCAGCGACTTCACTGACCTTCGCTGGAGACACCGCCAGCATATCCATCGCTCTTCGTATACGCATATCGGTGACAAAATCTCCGAAGGTCACACCCATTTCTTTTTTAAACAGTTCACTAAGGTGACCTGGATGCAAATGAACATGTCCAGCTACCTGTTGCAGATTAATATCCTGCGCCAATGAAGATTCAATATAACCGATAGCCTTTTGCACATGCGCAGCCTGTCCCTGACCCATTCGGCTATGATAGACATGCATCAGACCATACAGATGATGGAACAGCATATCCCCGATGTCAGCAGCTTCGGCATCCGGTTCAGGCAACCAGGGCTCAAGCCTTGTGGGTTCTTCACGCCCTGTGGCTCGCATTGTGCGAGTCAGCCAGCGATGACCTGCAATGACGGCTGAGTGCAGACAAGCATTGAACGATTCTGGTGTGACCTCCGGCTCTGTAATCAAATTAGCCACAAGTTCCCGTGTCCATGTCGTTAACGTGACTGAATCATTATCCAGCAATAATGTACCAAGCGTGGTCTCCTCTTCGTGCGTAAGTACAGTTTTACCACCTTGGCGATCCTGAACGTGCTCATAATGCCATACTTTATAATCCACCAAACCCCGATATCGGAATGCAGCTGACGCAGTACTGTAGCTCTCGTGCAGATCTGCATATCCACTCACAGGCAGACCTACCGCTGCGCGCAGGGTGCACTTCAGTAATTGCTCCACCCGACGTAATGCACTCTCCAGCCTGAACGTAGTTTCATGTTCCACAGGCGGCCATGAAACTACACAGATAATTTGCTGTTTCTCTACATGAGCAATGGCACCAGGTAACATATCCTCCAGGGTATTCTGCACCGCAAATCGTAATAGCGCATCCGAGGATCGATCCCAACCCTCTGCTCGAAGAATAATGACTTGTCTGAGAATCTGTTCATCATCAAGGCCAACAACCCCTGCCTCTTTTCCAGCATCAGATCGCATGAATGAAGGAAAATGGCCCGAAGCGGTGTCACCATCAATGATCCATCCAGCAAATAACCGCTCTCGATTCTCCCTCATAAGCTGGTCCTCTCTGGACTTCTCTGCCCAACGTTCCGTGATTCGCTGTTTGGCCTGTAATACGGTTTTGATGATCTCTTCCGGCTTGCTTGTTTTGAGCAGATAATCTGTAACACCTTGGCGAATCGCCTGCTGCGCATAAGAAAAGTCATCGTATCCGGACAAAATAATGACCTCCAGCTCAGGTAACAATCGCAGTCCCTCTTCTGCCAGTTCCAGCCCTGATCTGCCCGTCATCCGAATATCCGTCATCAGGATATGCGGACGTTCCTCAGCCATGCGTGTTAACGCCTCCTCAGCCGATGCAGCAGGTTGAAGTAGTTCAATTCCGAGTTCATGCCAAGCGATAACGCTGGCAAGCCCTGTACGGATAATCACTTCATCATCAACAATTAATAGTCTCATGTCGAACCCTCCAAGATTGGAATGGAAAACGAAATCCGGGTACCTCCCCCAACCCTGCTGTCTACTTCAAGCTGTGCATCCGCTCCATAATGGAGCAGCAGCCTCTCATTCACATTGCAGAGCCCATAACCGCCTTGGTTTAGCTGTTTTTCCGGCTGTTTTCCCTTCCATTCCCTAATGCTTACCCTTAATTGCTCCAGCCTGTCCGGCTCCATGCCGACACCATCATCCAGTACCAGCACATTCATCTGTTCATTATCCGGGTCCTTGCGAATCATTATGGTGATGGTGCCCACGCCTGCTTTGGGCTGAATGCCATGAATCATGGCGTTCTCAACAAGCGGTTGCAGCAACAGCTTCAGCATCATTCGTTTCTCCAGCGCTGGATCTACGATATAATGCAACACAAATTGATCAGGGAAACGAATCGACTGCACACGCACATAATGGCGAATATGAGCGATCTCCTGTTCCACAGGGCAGTAATCCTGACCATTGTTTAAGCTGATACGTAGAAAATCACTTAGGCCCTCAACCATATCCGCGATCCGCTTCTCTTCAGACATCAAGGCAATCCAATGAATTGAAGAGAGCGTGTTATAGAGAAAGTGCGGGTTAATCTGCGCCTGAAGCACTCGAAGATCCGCTTCTTTTTTACGAGCTTCACCTCGAATAATCTCTTCCTTCAATAACTGAATATGTGCACCGAGCAGATTGTAACTCTCCCCAAGCCTGCCGATCTCATCATCACTTTCAGACCGAAACAGAGGAAGCGGGCGTTCCGGATCAATTCGGGACAGATGCCGGGTAAGCACACGAAGCGGCCTCGTCACACGCCGCACCGTAAACCAGACCAAGCCAGCACTGATCGCAGCAGACATCGCAACGGCACACCCGGTCAGAATAAGAATGTACCGATTCTCGGACTTATACTGGTCGTAAGGGACTGTTCCAACCAACGTCCAACCGGTCAGTTCTTCCGGATAATAGAGCAACGTCCGTTTATCGTCACCACTGCCATACGTGGTGGTTCCGCTACCGCCATCCTGAATTAACGTCGTAATCCCTGGTTCGGCCTGCTCCAGCTTCAGTCCAAGCCGAGATTTGTCCATCGAAGACAGAATCTCTCCAGAACTGCCGATGAGCTCCAGTCTGCCTTGCCCTCTGCCTAATCCCAGAGCGGCCCATCCCTTGGATATGGCCTTCTCATCCAGACTAATGGCTAACCAGCCGATGGGTCGATAATCATGGATACTACGGATTGGCCGAACCAATGTGATCACATTTTGAATACCCGCGTAATTCTGCACCGGGTATACCCCCGTCCATTGTTTGACTGCTTCACCGCTTGGAACAGAGGGATACGAAAGATTGGATTCATTGGATTCATACCAGGTAGCGGTTGACAATGTGGCATCGAAGCGGCTTGGATATATGGCGATGTTGGCGATATATTTCTTGGAAGCCGCCAGATTGGTCATCCTGCCCAGGATATCCACCCGGTCCAGCTCATGATCTTCATTGTGGCTAAGATACTGCTGGATGTCCCGTTCTCCAATCAGGAAAATCGATAGGTTCTCGGCATCTTGCAGCATATAACGAAGATTCGCTTCCACCTGTTTCAGCGTATCCATGCCGGATAGTTTTGTTTTTTGTTCTGTGATGCGGGAAGAGATCAGAAAGGCGAACAGACCCAAGGCCAGCAATGGCACAATCATTGAAGCCGTCACGACGACCGATAGCTTCCTTTGTAACGAAGATGTGAGCCAACGTGCCAAACGTTTCTCCTCCTCTGGATGCGCTTTCGCTTATCCTTTGACAGCTCCGGCTGTCATGCCTTTCATAACCTGTTCCTGGAATATGAGATACAAGATAATGGTTGGAATGACCGACAGTGTCATGGCAGCAAGCGTTAATCCGTAATCGGTTTGATACCCATCCGCAAAGTTCGCAATGGCCAACGGTAACGTTTTCAATCCGGTTTTGTTGATGAATACAAGCGCAAATGAAAAGTCATTCCACGCATGCAGGAAACTCAGGATCGTAACCGTCGACAACGCAGGTACGGACATCGGTAACATGATCCGGGTAAACAGCCCCCAAAGTCCTGTTCCATCAATGAAAGCTGCCTCTTCAATATCACGTGGAACACTTGTCAGATAAGCAGTAAGCACAAAAATAGCTGTAGGCAATGCAAAAGCCGTATAAGGTAATATTAATGCCCAGTACGTATTTAGCAGGGACATCTGTTTCATTAAAATAAATAAGGGGACAAGTGTACTATGGATCGGAATTAGCATGCCTACAACAAAGAAGGTCATAATTAACCCTTTCCAGCGAAACTGGAAACGAGCCAGAATGAATGAAGACAGCGCTGCAATAAACAGCGTTAGAATAAGTGATCCAACCGATACAATGAGTGAATTGCCAAAAGCAGTCCCCAGCCTGGAGCTTTCCCATGCATTGCTGAAATTGGCTACGTTCCAGTTTGCCGGCAGACCAAAGGGCCTGCTATAGAAATCTTCATTTGTTTTGAACGCACTAATCACGAGCCAGTAGAACGGATACAATGTTAAAATACCATAGACCGTTAGCAGCGTCCAAACAATTCCGCTACGTAGACGACGAATCGGATGGCCCGAGCCGCTTCGTGGTGATGGCATGGATATAGGTGTCGCGCGCATGATAGCTCCTCCTCTCTATTGATTCTCTTTTCGTTTGCGACTGGTCACCCACTGGCTTGTTCCGATCAGCAGCAGGGAGATCAGTACGATGGTTGTTGAGATCGCACTACCAAAACCATAACGGTATGTTGTAAAGGTCGAATTATACATATACGTAGCGAGCAATTCTGTCGCATGAGCCGGCCCACCTTTTGTCATGATGTAGACCAGATCGAATGATTTCAGACTGCCTGAAATACATAGAATGATCGCAACCTGAACCGTTCCCCAGATCATGGGCAAAGAGACGGATACCAGTTTCCGGATTCCAGAAGCACCGTCTATTTTGGCAGCATCATGAATCTCTCCTGGAATATTCTGTAGTGCCGAGATAAAGATAATCAGATACAACCCGACAAAGCTCCAGAGCAGCGGTGGTACCAATGAGAAAATGGCAATCTTGTCATCGGAAAGCCATTGCAGCTTCCAACTTTCCAGTCCCAGTGCGTCCAGCAGAAAGTTCAATATCCCGATCTGCGGATGATAGATATACTGCCAGATCATACCGATAACTACAGTGGATAATACCATCGGCAGAAATACCGCTGAGCGCAGAAACCGCTGTAATGGATTGCTTTTGTGTAAGATGACCGCCAGCATAAGCGCTAACGGAATTTGTCCAAATACCGACGCCAACACAAAAATAACGTTATTTTTCAGCGCCCGCCAAAACACAGGATCATGCCAGATCTCCACGTAATTATCCACACCAATATATTTGGATGCGCCGATGCCGGACCAGTTGAAGAAACCGTAGTATGCCGACCACATGACCGGTACAAATACAAACAATGCATAAATGATGACTGCCGGGGCCAACCCCAGCATAATAAAACGCCGACTGCGCAGTGCGTTCATCTGTTCACTTCCCTTCGATAAATTCCTTTACCAACTTGCAACTGACTATCCCATTCATACTTAAAACCCCTCCCCTGCCGGGAAGGGGTTTTAACGAATGCTTACTGACTAACTGCATTGGCTTGAGCCGCCTGAATTTTAGCCGCAATGTCTTCGGCCTTGCCACCCATAAGCAACTCTTGCAATGCATTATTAATAACCTCAACCGTTGCCGACCCCAGCTTGGAATCGTATACTGGCGTGATCTTCACTTCCTGCATCAGATCATATAATTCTACGAACAATGGATGTGCTTTGGTTTTGTCCAGATCAATCTTGTAACTCACCAATGTGCTGCTATCCAATGTGGCCTTCTGACCATCAGGTCCTGCCAGCGCGTAGAACAGCTCCATCGCTGCCTCTTTTTGTGCACCGCTCAGCTTTTTACTTACACCCAACCCGGTTCCTACTACACCGGATGTTGTTCTTGGTTCACCCTGACCTCCGTCCACTGGAGGAAGAATCGTAATATGTGTGTTGTTCAGCACCTCTTCAGGTGCATTGTTCACCAGATTTGCCAAGGCCCATCCGCCGTTCATGACCATCGCTGCCTTACCTTGGAAATAAAGCTGCATCATCTGTGTCTCATCGATACTGTTGAATCCATCTTGGAATGCTTTGGTGTTGCCAAGCTCCTGCATCTTGTTCAAGGCTTCAATAAATTGTGGATCGGTAAAGCTTGCCCCCTCTTGTGCTGCCGCTTTCAGGAACCAGTCTGTGCCGGTAATCCGATCAGCCAGTGTACTGAATATCGTTGATTGAGCTACCCAGTTGGCTTTGTTGCCAAGTGCCATGGGAATGACTTTATTTTGATTAAAAGTAGCAATCGCTTGTTCCAGTTCCGCCCAGGTCTCAGGCACTTTTACGTTGTACTGTTTGAACAAAGCTTCATTGTAATAAATGAAGGAACTCGGCGCCAGATTCATCGGCACAGAGTAGATATTTCCGTCCACAGTGTATCCATCTAATGCATTCGGAATAAAGTTGTCTTTCCACTCTGACTTCGCGTCCAGCTCTGCATTAATGGGTTGCAACAGATCCCCTTTTACAAATTCCTTGGTCATCGCATCCGGCCACATCACGAACAGATCTGGCATCTCGTTGGCAGCTGCCACCGTACGAAGCCGGGTTTTGAGACCATCTGTTGGCAGGCCTTCATCCACAACTTCAATATCTGGATGCGCCGCACGAAAATCTTCAATAATTTTGCGCATTGCAACCGCCTTTGCATCCTGTCCGGTCCAGTTGTGCCAGAGTGTGACGGTTACTTTGTCATTGCCGCTGCCTCCTTCTGAAGTGTCCCCGCCAGCACAGCCAGCCAGAATAATGGAGAACAATGTTATTGCCAGGAAACCCGAAAGCCATTTTTTCAACATCTCTATATTCCCCCTCGGCGATTTGAATACACTTATTGTAAATGGTAACGCTATCATACCGTAAGGTGACGATCCACGGATGCAGGGGTGAAAAATATCGGTTCCCCTGTTTGGAACTTACTTTGCTTACTTATTGTTCATAACATATAAAAAAGAGCCCTCACAATGAGAGCTCTTTCTTGTTGCAGCCGTCGGTAGCTTCACCCCAGGCTATATATAATGAATAAGTGCTAAATCGTATTAAACATGGATTGCGTATTATTGGATACTGTTTTTCACCAGTTCTGCAAAAGCTTCGGACCCTTGCGTAGTGAGATGTACACCATCTTTTTCAAAATATTCGTCATGTCCCTCACTTGCACTGTTCCAGTCAATCAAGGAGACATTGCTGTATTTGGATGCAGCCTCATTCAACGCCCTGTTCACCGTTCGTTCCCATGGACGAGGTACGCGCACAGTAACCAGATATACCCGATCCTCATCCTTGAGATAATCAAGCACAGCATTCAAGTTTTTGGAGTTAAAGGAGCCATTCGTCCCGAGCTCCAGCACCACTTTGCTGCCCATTTGGTTGTTTTGCTTCAGACCTTCCAATACATCGCCTGCCTGCCACATCTGACGACCGACATGTCCGTCCACATACACTCCCGATATAATTTGCTCCAGATACGGTTTTGCATCCAAAATCACCGAATCTCCAATAACGGTATAATGAACCTTTCCATCCTGGGCAGGAGGAGCTGTTTCTTCATTGTCCTGAGATGAATCAGGTGTATCATCCGTATGATCCGTATTATCGGATTGATTCGCTCCAGCGTCATCCGGCGCATCATTCTCGTTATTCACGGAGTCATTAGCCGGCTTATCTTCAGACTGAACGTCCTTGCCAGGATTCACTGAATTGCCTTGGTCGTCAGGTTTTGAGTCTGGAGCAGACTCTCCTGTTGGCTTCTCATTTTTCCCCGGATCATCTTTCGTTCCTGCTTCCGGTTTATGGGTATGAGCATCGTTCTTTTCGCCAGAGCCTGACGTCGCTGTAATAGCTGGCAACACATCCTGCCCCTGTTCCTCCTCTACGGAATTCTCTCCATTCAATGTGTTGGACATCGATACCGAATGGGAATCGGAGTTCGCTGCATGTGAGACCATCATCTGAGATACCGTATAGGACAACAGCAGAATCGTCATCAACAGACCTGCTCGCTTCCACCATACGTTACGTATACCGATTGATGACCGCCCTCTTCCCCATAATCGGGACCAAGAATCACGGAATCCATTGTACCGAATCGGATTTTCAATATATTTAAGGGACAATGAGGCCAGTACAACCGTTGCAGCAACCTGTAAAATGATTCGTACAGGATGTGCTCCTCCCGTATCCACCGCGGGATTGGTTAAAATAATGACAGGATAATGCCACAGATATAATCCGTAGGATCGCTCTCCGATCCAGCGTAGTGGCTTCGCTCCGATGATACGTGCCAGGAAAGATGATGGGTGAGCCAACACTGCTACCAGCAACGTTGTTGCGATAGCCTGAAGCACCATGCCCCCTTGATACAGAAACGGATCATATTCACTGCTATTCAGCATCATGTAGATTAATAAAGCAAGCGCAGCAAGTCCTGATACATCGAGCACAATCCGGTTCATGCCAGGCAGAGAGCTCGATAGCTTGCGACTAGGCCACACCACGGCAAGAGCAGCACCAGCAAGCAGTGCAAATGCCCGCGTGTCTGTTCCATAATATACACGGCTCGGGTCCAAATCCGGATTATACATGATGGCCATTGCGCCAGCAGACAATTCAGCTGCGACAACAATGAAAACGACCAGCCATCCCTTTCTTTTGAACACTATGATTGCTGCGATCAGTAGAAGAGGCCATATAAGATAAAATTGCTCTTCCACAGCCAGCGACCAGAAATGTCCAAACGGTGATGGAGGGCCAAAACTTTCGAAATAGGAAACGTTGTGAAAGATATACCACCAATTGCTTATGTATAATACACCCGAAACGATATCACCACGAAGCGCAGCGAGCCGGGATGGGTCTGTACAGGCCAGCCAGATCATCACCACAGCTGTCATGGTCAGCATGCCTGGAAGCAAACGCCTTACCCGTCTTACCCAGAAATCACCGAGTGAAATGCGTCCATGTTCCTGCCACTGTGACACGAGAATATCGGTAATTAAATATCCCGAGAGAACAAAGAATATACCTACACCGAGCAGTCCGCCCGGAATAAAATCCAAATTCAGATGATACGCGATTACCGCAAGTACAGCGATGGCTCGCAAGCCGTCAAGTCCGTTCATATGTCTCTTACGATTTAACGATTGTGACATGCATGCCCCTCCTTGTTACTGTGAGTCAACAACATCGGTGTTGGGGGCATAAAGGAACTCCTGATCGTTCTGGTTGTCATTAACATACGTATTGCACCTTCCATCTTTCATTTACAACATAAGAAAAGCTTCTGTTTGAAGCACTATCCGATGATGCTACATTCTGTGTGAATTCTATAATCTTAAAAAAGACGAGTTGCCTGTCCATTAAGTTTAATTATTAAAATATTCTTTATATTCATTCGTGAGTTCACGTTTAGCATTATACGCCCGAAATAAGCCTCATACTTTACAGCAATAGTTACAAACGATTAAACCGATGTAACCTTTCCTGCCAGCTCATATAGCTGTAAAATCATACTCTAATTTTGTCGTTAAATATAGTACTTTTCATCGAGTGGCTAAAATTACCTGTCCCACTTGCGCAAACCAGCATACCCATGCACACATCGATTGAAACAATTGAATTCATAACAAAAGGCTGCCGACTTGCTCAGCAGCCAATATCCATTATAAACCTATGTCAGACCGGATTGAAAGTTTTGCTCATAATTGCTTCTTCTTGCCTAGGACCCTAGAGGTGGAACGGGTGAATCTTTTCTTCTGTCCTCGCATCCATGATCCGGTATGCTGAACGCCCTGTGTACATTGGGATTTGCAACTTCTCCAGATCAACCATTCCATTCTCCAGAAAGTACTTCTGATCCTGATATCGCTGCAACACTTCGCCTGCAATCCATTCATGGTCACCATATGTCGTAATGTCCATAACCTTGCACTCATAAGCAAAATAAGCGTCTGTCAAAATGGGTACACTTACCTTGATTCCTTCCTCATATGGAATGCCGAATCTTTTGAATTTATCCGTATCTCTTCCACTGAACGTTCCTGCAGCTTGAATCCACTCCGATCGATGACCTGGCAGGAAATGAACACCGAATACGCCGCTCTTCTCAATGAGTTCATAGGAGTATGTTTCCTTACGAAGGGAGATGCCATATACGCCTGGTGATGATCCGATGTATGTATGCCATCCGGACGCCATCACATTCTGGACTCCCTCATGACGTGAAGTCACCACCGCTACCATTCCAGGATAAGAATAAAATATGGGTTCTTCTATCGGCTGACGCATCTAATCCCCTCTCTTCTTCGTTATAAAGACAATTTTAATTATAAAGTAAAGAAGCAGGTTGAAAAAGCGTTTTGCAGAGGATTTCGCTATAAGCGACACATTCAGTCTCATGTTATACTGAGATGGTCAATTTCTAAAATACGATACTGGGAATGTGATAGGATATGGTCAAATCAGTCAAATATACCTCCTAAATGAAGGCATTATTCAAATTTAGGAGGTTATAACTTATGTTTAATTCAATCGTGTTAGATCAGTGGGATCGAAAGCCATACTTTGACCACTACTTGAATCAGGTCAGATGTACCTACAGCATAACTGCTAATCTGGATATCACTCTATTGATCAACGAACTGAAGCTTAAAGGATTGAAGTTCTATCCCGCTCTTATTCACATGATCTCTACGGTTGTCAATACACACAGGGAATTTCGAACCTGTTTTGATGCAGAGGGGAAATTGGGCTATTGGGACGAAATGTCTCCGAGTTATACGATTTTTCATGAGGACGACAAAAGTTTCTCAACGATCTGGACAGCATTCCATGAAGATTTCGAGACATTCCACATTCGTTATCTGGAAGATATGAAGAATTACAAAGATCACAAACAATTCGTTGCCAAACCCAATGAACCACCAAATACATTTCCCGTTTCCAGTATTCCTTGGGTGAACTTTACGGGATTTAATCTGAATATTTACAATGAGGGAACCTACTTGTTACCTATTTTCACGATGGGGAAATATGTTCAACAGAACGATAAAGTATATCTTCCCTTATCCGTTAAGTTACATCATGCCGTGTGCGACGGCTACCATGCCGGTGTTGTATTTAATGAATTGCAATCACTTGCAGATCGATGCCAGGATTGGTGTTAGTTAGCTAAATGACAAAAAGGCATTCCTGACTTCGTAATGGAGTCAGGAGTGCCTTTCTTTTTCTCTTTTTTTCAAGAGATATTTAATTGCATTTACTGTACCCACAGCTGCTGCATGTTTTGCATCCTTCCACATTCATCAGGGATGCCGAGCCGCATGAAGGACATAAATCTCTCGATTCGGTAAAGGTTTTCTGATCCTCCACTTGTGGATATGCGCTCTTATCTTGGTTCTGTTCTTGTAATGCTCCAGTTTCGTTCTCCTGAGCATTGCTCTGTACATGACTTTCCAATGCTTTGGCGACTGCATCAGCAATCGATTCAACCCTATTGGCTCCGAAGCCAATCGCTCCCGAACCACCGATTCCCTTGAGATGTTTGATCAACAGTTCCACCTTGTGCCCATGATCTCCGTATCGAAGGAACAGAGAGCATACTCGACCGAGTGCCTCAGCCATGGCAAACACGTCCGATCCCGCTTTGCCCACGTTCAGGAAGATCTCACCCGGCGTTCCCTCCAGATCATTGATCGTAATGTAAGCCATCCCGAATGGCGTATTGATTTTGTATGTCGCACCACGCAGTACCTGAGGACGGCTTCTATATTGTTTATCCAGCACTGTAGAAGAGGAAGGGACTTGATCGGAAGAATGCGTTCTAACACCAACCTGGCTATTGGAAGTTCCATCACTTGCCTGCCCTTCCGCATTATTCGGGTTTTCTATTGCAGATACGACTGTCTTCTCTTCAGCTTCCGCCGTGTTCTGATCTCCAGCCTTGGTCTCTTCCTTCTTCAACGTGGACAACACCTGCACATCCCTGCTGCCGTCGCGGTATATCGTTACTCCCTTGCAGCCAAGGTCGAAGGCCAGTTCGTACAGCTCAGCCGTATCCTCCACTGTAAAATCAGCCGGACAGTTGGCCGTCTTCGAGATTGAACTATCCACCCATTGCTGAATCGCAGCCTGCACCCGGATGTGATTCTCAGCCGACAAATCCATCGCCGTCACATAATAGTCTGGTAAAGCTTCACCCGGATGTTCATCCAGCCAATCTTGTGCGATCGGTACGAACTGTTCATCATAACCTAGACGGCTTTGACGGAAATACTTGAAGGCGAAATACGGCTCAATACCTGTTGATGTGCCCACCATCGTACCTGTACTTCCCGTTGGCGCCTGTGTGATCAGTGTGACATTTCGAATGCCCTGTTTACGAATGGCCTCTCCCACTTCAGGGTACGTCGCAACCATGTTTTTCATGAATCCACTCTGTAAGTACGGTTCAGCTTCGAAAGCTGGGAAAGCTCCCTTCTCTGCTGCAATCTCTGCCGATGCCAGGTAGGCCTCCTTTGCCATGAATCCATACAGTTTATCCAGAAATTCAAGGGATTCAGGACTGCCGTATCGTATACGCAGCTTAATCATCAGCTCTGCCAATCCCATCGTGCCAAGCCCAACCCGGCGTTCACGCTGCTGATTCAGTCTATTTTCCTCAAAATGATATGGTGTTGCATCGATGACATTGTCCAAAAATCTAGCCGAGATACGAGTGGTTTCCGCCAGTTCATCCCATGCCACATCATGATTTGTTTCATCGTAGAATTTGGACAGATTGATCGCAGACAGATTACATACACCCCAGCCAGGCAAACCTTGTTCCCCGCACGGATTAGTACAGATGATCGGATTGAAGTACCAGCTGTTGGACATCTGGTTATAGTACTCCATGAATACCACACCAGGCTCTGCCGATTTCCAGGCTGATTCAATAATGGTATGCCAGATTTCGCGAGCCTTCAGTGTACGATAGTGCACCACCGAATGACCTGCGGCTTTCCATTGCTGCATATCCCCGTTCCACTCGGTATCATAGTCCGGATCGTTTGTATCGGGAAAAACCAAATCCCAATCTCCATCCTGCTTGACAGCCTCCATAAATGCATTGCTCACACATACAGACAGATTGGCATTGGTCACCTGCCCCATCGTTTGTTTCACGGTAATAAAATCCAGCACATCCGGATGCCAGTCATTCATCATGAGCATGAGCGCACCCCGGCGGCTTCCGCCCTGTTCAATCAGTCCAGTCGTATAACTGAACAACCCGCCCCACGATACGGAACCGCTGGATGATCCGTTGACACCTTTCACCACCGCTCGTCGAGGACGCAAAGAGGACAAATTAATACCAACACCCCCACCACGTGCCATAATTTCCGTCATCTCGGTCAAGGTTCTCATGATGCCACCCCGACTGTCCTGCGGAGATGGAATGACATAACAATTGAAGAGTGTCAACTCATCGCTTGCCCCCGCGCCCGCAGCAATACGGCCTCCGGGTACTAACTTCCAATCTTCCAATACGGAGCGGAACTTGGACTCCCACGTTGCCCGCTGATCCGCTGTGGATTCTACAGATGCCATTGCTTTGGCAAGACGGTCCCACATCTCTTCCGGTGTTTTTTCTATGTTGAGTGTCAATTTCTCCACGTTTGTCTGGATGATCTCTCCACTTCGAATCCTTACTTGTACAAGCTGGCCCTGACGTTCTATGATTTCGCCCACTTCCTTGGTTGGGAACTTGGGATCATCCTTGGTTAATACCAATACCACATCTCCGACCTTGGCATGATTCGGATCAGCATCTTTCCAGGCGTATCGGTCCAGAAATATTTTTTCGCTAAGTCCTTCTAATTGATGCGATCGTTGGTTTGATTTCATCGCTACGTTCAACCTCCCCGAATAACGCTACATTTTCACTACAAGAGTAAATTATGATAAAACACCACATATAGTGATATAAATTCAGTATAATACACCATATATTGATTTTCCATATGACTTTTATCACAGTCCATCTTCATAGACTCCCTATACTCGGACAAGCTTCTTGTAAATAAACTGTAGTTCACATTGGTTCAACTAAACTTTTTACACAAGAACGGAGAGGACAGAAATAACCTGAAGAAGCGAAGCGTTCGCCTAAAAGCTTTCTGAAAGAAAGCTGCATCGGAAGCATACGCTAATCCCGGATTTCCCCCTCCAGAAAAGGGAATCAAAGAAATCTGGGGATAACAGCGATTGGAAGGTTGTTCTGTCATCGTAGTGTTCGTGCAAATAAAATGTAGTTCAACTTACATAGTTATGAACTGACTCTCATTCGTCCATACTATTACCTACGAATAAAACGTCATCACGTATGGCAGGGGAGGAAGCACCATGAACCGGAAGAACCCGCACCACATGAATCAACCAGTAGCCGAACTGCCCGTTCCGTTGGAATTTGATCGGAGCTGGATCAATCAGTTGGAATCACGACTGGATAAAGGAGGCCCTTGGGGGGATTATCGACTCTTCCAACTGGGCATTCAAGCCGAAGAAACCAATCTGATTCCCAATTTTGACGAGATCCAGTGTTTGAAGCATCTGCAAGGCCTTACTCCACTCCCTCACCAGATGGACACTGCTCGCAGAGTATTATTTGAAATGTCAGGCCGGGCCATTCTCGCCGATGAGGTGGGTCTTGGCAAAACCATTGAAGCCGGTCTCATTCTGAAAGAATATATGGTTCGGGGTCTCGTATCCAAGGTACTCATTCTCGTGCCAGCATCTCTTGTGTTGCAATGGGTGCGGGAGTTGAATTCGAAATTCGGCATCCCTGCTATTGCCCAGAAAAAGGCTTATTCCTGGCAGAATGAAGTGGTTGTAGCTTCCATGGATACAGCCAAACGTGACCCGCATAAAGATATGCTGCTGAATACCGATTACGACATGATTATTATTGACGAGGCTCATAAACTCAAAAACAAGAAAACAACCAACTATCAATTCATGCTGAAATTGCGCAAAAAATATTGTCTGCTGCTTACAGCTACACCTGTGCAGAACGATATGAGCGAGTTGTTCAATCTGATCAACCTGCTGAAGCCCGGTCAACTGGGTCGTCAGGGTGACTTTGCGGCCAACTTTGTTGTAGACAAGCGGGTTCCGAAAAATCAGGAACAGCTTAAGAACGAGTTATCCAAAGTCATGATTCGTAACCGTCGCGGAGAAGGCCCCGTTCAATTTACCAAACGGAATGTCTCCAACGTGAACTTGCAACTATCGCCCGAAGAACAAGCGCTGTATGATGGCGTGACTTCCTTTGTTAAAGACCAGTATCAGGAAGCTGGCGGCAATCTGAGCAGCATGCTATCCCTTGTTACATTGCAGCGGGAAGTGTGCAGCAGTCGGGATGCCGTGTTCGTGACACTGGTTAATCTGTCGAAGAAACTTCCGCTGGACTCTCCCCTTCGGGACAAAATTTGGGAACTCGTGGCCCATATTAAAGCGATCAAGGAGAATACCAAAGCGGAGAAAACGATGGAGCTGGTTCGGAACATGAATGAAAAAGTCATTATCTTCACCGAATACCGGGCCACGCAGGAGTATCTGCTAAACTATTTCCGCAACAACGGACTTACAGCTGTACCCTATCGGGGTGGCATGAATCGAGGCAAAAAAGACTGGATGATGGATCTCTTCCGCGGGCGTGTGCAGGCCATGATTGCAACCGAAGCGGGTGGCGAGGGCATTAATCTGCAATTTTGCCATCATATGATCAACTTTGATCTGCCTTGGAACCCTATGCGGGTAGAGCAGCGGATCGGTCGGGTACACCGGCTTGGACAGCAAAATGACGTGAACATCTTCAATTTATCTACAAGCGGAACCATTGAGGAACACATCTTGAATCTATTGCATGAGAAGATCAATATGTTTGAGATGGTGATCGGCGGGCTGGATGTCATTCTGGAACGGCTGGAGAAGAAGGAGTCCATTGAGAAAAGTTTGTACAAAATCATGTTGGAATCACAAAATGATGAAGATATTCGCCGTAAAATGGACTCACTTGGACAATCGCTGAACTCCATTCAACGTGAGGTTTCAGATGAAGGCCCTGCCGTATCCGGGTTGTTAGATCTTCGAAAAGGAGGCAGCTAACTCATGACCATGTCGCCCCATGAAGTGCAGGCTTATGTTCTCACCTATCTGGAAGCACTTGATTGTCAGATTATGGAGCGTTCTCCCGCCCATGTTACAGTCAAACTCTCGCCTGAGGCGGACAAAGCGTTGACCAATCGCCCCTATTATTGGGGGTTCGTGGAACGAACCGGAGCACCCGCTGAGACGATGTCCTTTACATTTATATTTGATCCTGACAGTTATCAGCAGGCCATTGAAGCAGCAGAAGCCAAAGCTGCGCAAGCATCACCTCCTGTTGTACCTAACCCTGAGGGAACAAATGGCGTAACCAATGGCAGTCCTCAAGGCGAGCCACCAAAAGAAACTATTCTAGGCCGTTACTTCGGTATTACGCCATCTCTGCCACAGCTGGGGCCAGGACGAATATTGCGTGAAGAAGTGGTATACGGTAGTCGCAGACTCCAGCAGATTTTCGGCGCAGCCCGTGAAGGCGGCGCCTTCGTAAATCTGTTCGAGCAGGCTGCCAAACG
The DNA here is from genome assembly GCF_038004645.1 of Paenibacillus sp. FSL M8-0212. Lineage (NCBI taxonomy): Bacteria > Bacillati > Bacillota > Bacilli > Caryophanales > Paenibacillaceae > Paenibacillus > Paenibacillus sp. FSL M8-0212. The sequence continues at coordinate 155,852 of NZ_JBBORP010000001.1, forward strand.
GCAATTGCGCGCTACAGCGCCAGCTGTATATGAGCCTTGGCTTGGTGTCTGTTTCAAGGTGGAATTCGCCTGTGATTTGAAACGGGAGGAATTGCATTTTCTCGGCATCTCCCTTCGCTCGGGTGAAATTATAGAGAAATTCGGCACCAAGCTGAACCGACGTGATCTTAGTCCGAGGCTGGCGGAGAACATGCATGTACAGACAGCTAAAGTTTCGTTATTTGATGCCGGAGCTGCTTTGGAATCTCATTTGACGAACCGCTTGCTGGAACTCGATTATAGCTGGGCAGAGAAAGCCCAAGAGCGGCTTGATCTGGAGCTGGACGTGTTGGACACCTATTATGAAGCGGTACTCCGAGAAGATACACCTGAGGTAGAATCACCAGGTAACGTAACCTCAGACACGGAGAATGTCCATTCTGACCGCACGCCACCTGCACAACTGAAAAAAGTTGTGGATATAAAGAACGCTAAACCCATTGGAGCAGATGTAGAACTGGCGGCAGAAGCCGCAGTACCGATCAACTCCGAGACAGATGCCGAAGAAGAGAAAGCAAAACAGGCGGTAATAGATCGTGAAGCTATGAAACTGCAGTATGAGACACGCCGGACCGAGATGATCTGGCAATATGAACCCAAAGTGAAAGTGACTGCCATTAGCAGCGGCATGTTTCACTTAAGATAGACGAAGACACTACTTTTCCTGCAAATGCTGGCAAAAGTAGTGTTTATTCATGATCAGCTGCCCGACAGGTTGCGGCAACCTTTGCATAGCCTGTCCCCTAGAATGAAACTAGAACCCGCTCAGGTAACGGATAAATGAAAAGTAGGTGTAAATTTGAAACGATTCTTTCATACATGTTGGAACAACGCTCGGAAAACAACCTGTATAACCTTGGGCTTGCTCAGTTGTCTTGCCCTGTTCTCTTTTTGGTCGATAGCCAATGCAGAGGAACAAAAAACGTCTTCGCTATCCCCCGCATCATCAACAGAGTATAGCCCCGAACATCATGGCATTCAGAATGAAAAGCTAGCTCCCGCTGCTGTGCAACGGTTTGCAGAGCAACAAGCTGTTACACTTGGTACAGTGAACGGCGAAGCGCATTGGAAGAACGCCGATCTGGATTTCTACCCTCTGGGTCCAGGTACACATAGCTGGCTCGTACAAGCTGAGTTTGAAGGCAACCCTATCGGATATATGATTATTACAGCCACAGAGCAGGGTCAGATGATGCTTAGTGAATATGGTCATGGAGAACAGTCACCATACAACAATGAACTTCTTGGACAAGCCTTGGATCGGCAACATGTGAACCTTGAGGCATTACTTGCTGGCGGAGGAGAGCTTCATCTTGGTTATGCTCTTCCCCTGCTGGCTTATTGGAAAGTGGAGCAACCTAATCATCCTGCACTTTATATTGATGCTACGAACGGAGATGTACTGCCGTCAGAGTTCCTAAACCTGCTGGAGGCTGATTCCAAAAAGAACTCTGCCAGCATAACTGATTTATCCACAACGCCATCTTTATCAGTCGATCCACTTCATCTCCGACCCGTCTTCAATCCGGCTGACAATCTGTTGTGGATTACCTCCAAGCCTGTTGCTGCCGACCGGGCACAAGATGTGATACAACACGGGGAGAATCAAGAGATTGTTTTCTCAGCGGATGATCGTAACGTCGTATACGGCGGTCCTCTACCCGTTAGCGGTTATCAGCTGTGGCACACAGATCAGGAAGCAGAGTCCATTCTATATGTAGCGTTAGGCGGAAAATCATCCATTCAACGCTTTGTCCCTTTGAGCACATTGCAGCAAGATGGCCATTTTTACATCGTAAATCCTTGATTATCAGCAAAATCTTAAGATACAGTACAGTCAGATAACCTGTTAAACAACAAATAAGACGCCTTCCCATTTTATTAAGGGATTGCGTCTTTTGGTTTTACATTAGTGAAATAGGTAAGCGATAGTCACCCTTTACCCGAAGAACTTCGTTTATGGGACTGTGTATCGAATTCTTTTTCCTTTTTCCCCACCCACAGGGATACAGCGAAAGGGATCATACCAAACCACTTCATCGCCCACGGCTCTTTCCTTTTGGTGCGACCTTTCCGCTCTTCCTTCGGCGTATCAATATAATGAACAACACGCTGCGTAATATATTTTACCAATTCATCACTTTTGGCCATAATTCTGCCTCCTTCGCTCCTGCACATTCGCGGAGCTTACGATAGTTCTATTGTGTGCAGGATGTCTACTGGTTAAACATTTTTTTATTGAAAGGAGTATGAAAAACCTCAGAATGCACAGTCTAATGCCAAAGGTATCCATAGAGTCATTAATCTGCATTCGATACCTATTTCATTAAGGAGTGTGTATTCCCATGTATAAGCTGCTGACCGCTTCGGTAGCCTTGCTACTAAGCTTCCATTGCCTACCCATGCTGCCCCATGTCGCTTATGGAAAAGCAGCCCCGTCCCAGAACAGTCCATCCATGCTGCCGGTGACCGATGGAGATGCTTATCGCTCAAGTCATCATGCCTTTGCAGCACCCGTTATCCTGCTCGATGTAGGCCATGGCGGTATTGACGGTGGTACATCAGCCCAAGGTGTGCTGGAAAAAGATATCAACCTGGCCATTAGCGAAAAGGTCTATCTCCTGCTTCGCAGCAAAGGTTATGCCGTTATCATCAATCGACTTGGTGATTATGCACTTAGTGATGAGAACCGCTGGCTGAACAGCCGCTCCCGTCATACCAGGGATCTTGCCCAACGTAAAAGCCTTAGCGAAGAAGTAAGTACAGATATTGTGGTCAGCATCCATGCGAACTGGAGTCCCCGATCGGCCGCACACGGCCCGGTGGTATTGCACCAGAAAGAAGGCAGGAGTTATTTGCTGGGCCAATCCATTCAGGACGCTATGAACAAGTTGTACGGAACGGAGCACGGGGTCGTATGGGGCAAGCCCTTTTATTTATTGAATTACGTGAAGCAACCTGCCGTCATCGTCGAAACTGGATTTTTGAGCAATGCGGCAGATCGAGCCAGAATGAGTGACCCCGCTGAGCAAAAACGAATCGCCCAATCTATTGCCAACGGCATTATTTATTATCTGTCGGTAGTGTAGGAGCAGAATGCCATTGCCACACATCTCGAACCAGATCACCGATTCCTACAAATTGAACCTGATTTTGCAGACGGGAGACGGATTCACGAATCACTGCGGATGTGTTCATTCCCGTTTGACCGACATGACCAATGACAACACAGATATCCTTGTCGATTGCACGCTGAGCTGCCAGATCCATTTGCTTGCGAATATGTTGCTTCGAGTTTTGATCATCCAGGAAAATGTCATTACCTACAGGTGGCATATTTTTGGATATGGCCAGTTCCCCCACCACCGAGCGAAAGTTCGTACGGCTGTCCACAAAGAAAAGGCCCCGCTCCTTGCATACATCGAGCACAATGGACATGATGCGTTTGTCTGAAGTAATTTTGGAACCCATATGATTGTTCATGCCAATTGCGTGGGGCACATCATCAATCGCTTTCTCCACTCGTGAGCGGACTTCTTCATCTGTTAGATTGGATGTGATTGCACCAGGGCCCAGCCATTCAGGTCGTCCTTTCTTGGGTTCCATGGGCATGTGCACAATCACATCCATCCCCTTTTCATGTGCAGCCATCGCATCTTTCTTCGTTGTTGGCAAAAAAGGCATGACCGCTACCGTTAGTTTAACTGGCATCGCCAAGATCTCTGCCGTACCCTTCATGTCATTACCAACATCATCGATGATAATCGCTAACCGTTTGTGATTCGATGTAGACTCTGAAGCTGCCGCTGTAGGCCCTCCTGCCGATATGCCTGCGCAAAACACAATCAAAAATGCCATGATACCTGCAATGAATCGATAAATCTTTCTCTGTACCTTCATCATGATTCCCTCCCAGTAACTTCTGTGATCTCATTGTTTGATAATGAAGGGAGGAATATGTAAGCCAAAGCCTTCCTTAATAACAATATCCCCGCCATTGGAGACCTCTATCTCAAGCTAAGCCCCCCATCATTCCAGTTTTCCTTTTGCAATCAGACAAGAACTGTCATTGAATAGTTAGAAAATAGAGATTAATTAGAAAAAATACTGTAATTTGTCAGGTTTTCAGTTTAGGAATTATTTAGTAGAATCAACAAATGAAAGAGGTTCTATGCTTCATTTCTATCCTATGATTTATGGAAGGAGGTTTTGAAAGGGTTTACATAAAATAAATGCCAGTCAATCCGCTATTCTTGTTTGTTTTCCTGGTCGCGGTTTCTCTATGTAACCATTTACCATTATCGAGGAGGATGAAAGTAGTGAAATTCAAATTCAAAAAGACGATCAATGTTTTATTGGCCTGCTTAACAGCTCTGCCCCTCATGTTAAGTCCTACACAAGTTTCGGCGGCAAGTGATGCCAACATTAATTTGTCCTCAGAAAAACAACTGATCAAGGGCTTTGGGGGCATTAACCTTCCTGCCTGGATTGGTGATCTGACTCCCGCTCAACGTGAAACTGCATTTGGTAATGACCAGAATCAGTTAGGCTTTTCAATTCTCAGGATCTACGTCGATCCAGATTCTAATAACTGGTATCGTGAAGTTGCCACAGCCAAACGGGCTATTGAAAAAGGGGCTATCGTATTTGCATCCCCATGGAATCCTCCAAGCAGCATGGTTGAAACATTCAACCGCAATGGGGACACCAATGCCAAACGTCTGAAATACGACAAATATGCCGCATATGCGCAACATCTGAACGACTTTGTAACCTACATGAAAAATAACGGCGTAGATCTGTATGCCATTTCTGTGCAAAATGAACCGGATTATGCTCATGACTGGACCTGGTGGACTCCACAAGAGATCCTTCGCTTCATGAAAGAAAATGCCGGGTCCATTCAAGGTACTAAGGTCATGGCGCCTGAATCGTTCCAGTACTTAAAGAACATATCCGACCCAATCCTGAATGATCCGCAGGCACTTGCCAACATGGACATTCTGGGAGCACATACGTACGGAACCCAAATTTCGAACTTTGCCTACCCTCTCTTTAAGCAAAAAGGAGCCGGTAAAGAACTGTGGATGACTGAGGTGTATGTTCCGAACAGTGACAACAACTCAGCTGACCGCTGGCCTGAAGCACTGGAGGTTTCCTATCACATGCACAATGCCATGGTAGAAGGTGATTTCCAGGCTTATGTGTGGTGGTACATTCGCAGACAGTATGGTCCGATGAAAGAGGACGGTACCATAAGCAAACGCGGGTATAATATGGCCCATTTCTCCAAATTTGTACGCCCTGGCTATCTCAGAGTGGATGCAACCAAGAACCCGGATACAAACACATTTGTTTCTGCATACAAAGGTGATAACAAAGTTGTCGTCGTGGCAATTAACCGTGGAACTTCAGCCACAAGCCAAAAATTCGTTCTGCAGAATGGTAATGCCTCCACTGTGTCCTCATGGATTACGGACAGCAGTCGAAACCTGGCAAGCGGAACCCTGCTTACCGTATCCAATGGAGCCTTCACGGCACAGCTCCCGCCTCAGAGCGTAACAACATTTGTTGCCAACATTACTGGCGGAAATAGCGGCGGGAATACAGGCAGTGGCACTACGTATGAAGCTGAGACCGGAACATCACTTACGGAAGCTGCCATTGAAACAATCTACCCCGGTTACACTGGCTCCGGGTATGTTAACTTCAATGCGATGACTGGTTCAGCCATTCAATGGAACGGCATTAATAATGCTACAACAGGTACCAAAAACGTAAAGTTTCGTTATGCGCTGGAAAGTGGAACACGGAACCTCGACATTTTTGTTAACGGAACCAAAGTTATCAGCAACGAGCCCTTTCCGGCTACGGGAAGCTGGTCCACTTGGGTTGAAAAAACAATACAGGTCCCCATGAACACGGGGACCAATACATTGAAAGTGGTTACCACCGGATCGGAAGGACCGAATATTGACAGCATTAATGTTACCGCAGCGCAATAAACGTTCCTTAGGGTGATGGAAGACATTTGCTGTACATGCAGCTAAGCACTAACCTCTTGGATACTCAAGTCTAAAGTTAGTGTTATATCAAAAAATGCAAAAAAGACTCCTTAAGCGTTAGCTTAAGGAGTCTTTTTGTTAGATGCGGTCGAGAGGACTCGAACCTCCACGGGGGGTTAGCCCACACGGACCTGAACCGTGCGCGTCTGCCAATTCCGCCACGACCGCATATTGTATCTCCGCCATCAATATCGGCGACAAGAAATAATATATCATGCGGAATCTATCATGTCAACACTGAAAATAATAACAATAAAACCCGAACCAGACGTCCATCGATTCGGGCTTTACCTTTAACTACAAATTAAAGCTTGGAAGGCCAGTTGCCATACCATGCATAACCGCCTCTTCTTTCTTTATCAATATCACTTAATTTGTATTTAACTACCCCGTCGCGACCAATAAAGATTGGTTTATCTGTTCCGATCTCATAGAAGCGTGCCCAAATCGGTGCAGCTTTGGAATCAGCAATAATTTTACTATCTCCATTAGCTCTTTCATACTTGTAACCCGTAATTTTCACCTTGTTAAACCAAGCCTCCGCTCCTTTAATGGATGCTGTGATTTTAGAGTTAGCAGGTCTCGTTTTCAGGAATTTAACGATTGTTACACTTTCTCCAGCTGTCAGCGATGGCACTTCGTAGATTCTTGCGCTCGCTGGTTTAAGGGAACTGGAATCATGTTGTTGTCCCCATGCTGTCAGCTTACCACCTGAAACGACTTGTGTATTCAGAATCGCCTCCACACCTTTGGCAACTGAATTTTTACTGCGGTTAGCAAGTGTGCTGTCGATAAACGAGAAATCACCTTTGCGTGTCGCTACTTCATCGAGCATGATCATTACATTAATCATGGCATCATCATTGTAGGTAATATGTTTGTGATATCCGGAGCTTTGGTAGACTTGTGGCCATCCGCCGTTTGAATACTGCATGTTGATCAAAAAGTTAATTCCTTTGATTGCAGCTGTGGAGTATCGCGGATCATTCGTCTTTTTGAATTCCTTCGCCAATCTTCTAATTTCTGAGTATGTAGCCTTGTTGTCTATCGTGGACTTCGCCCACTCTCCACTTGTCTGTTTATAATCTTTTCTCCAACCTCCATCCGGCAGCTGGTTCTTCAAAATATCAGAAATACTCGCTGTAGTACCCGATGCATCCGCAGCAGATACCGTCCCTACAGGGAGAACTGCCATTCCAACTGCTGAGAACACCATCGTACATGCCAGGACAAAAGTAATTATTTTCTTCGCTTTCAAATGTAACACTCTCCTATGTTCGTTTTTATAAATCTGCCACTTCTACTTTACCTATGATAAGTGTCCCCAAACCTCCTTTATTTGTATTTATCGCATAATAAAATCAATTTTAATCCAATATGTGGATTGGATATTCAGATAATATGCAAAAAATCGATTTTTGTCAATATATGCAACTTAATGAATATAATATCTCTAATTCTACATAACGGAATAGTTCTTTTAACTCATGACAAACCTATTTATTTATCCAAATTCGTCTTAAGCGAATCAATAATGACGTTTTTGTCATGAATGATACCCAAACTTGATCCCTTCTTTCATATAAAAACCTTAATTCCGCTAACATTGAGGTATTACGAAGGGTTTTAAATGGGTTTGACAATTACGCATTTATGCAATATAGTTTCAAATAGTTACAAAAACTTAATTATTCATTGCCGAGTTTCATGTTTGAAAACGGGGGAACCAATTTGGGTGAATTATTCTTATACATAGGAAATATAGGGAACCTTCTACCGAACCCTTAGCTAACTCCGTAGGCATCGAAGGGAGAACATTGATTTTGAAAAAACTGATTATCTCCATTTTTGGAGCAGCTGTATTATTTACATCCGGGGCAACAAGCACAGAGGCAAGCAGTATCAACTCCGTAGTGAACAACATGACAGGTATTCCTTACAAATGGGGTGGCACGACTGTAGCCGGCTTTGACTGTTCTGGTTTTATGAGATATCTTTTCAACAAATACAGCATTGAATTGCCACGTACTTCTCAGCAGCAAGCCAAAGCAGGTACTCCGGTAGCCAAAAGCAATGTTCGGACAGGTGATCTGGTGTTCTTTAATACAACAGGCAAAGGCATTTCACATACAGGTGTATATATCGGCGGCGGACAATTCGCTCATGCCTCCAGCAGTAAAGGTGTAAGCATCACAAAGTTATCGAATCCATACTTCAATGACCGCTATGTAACAGCACGTCGGGTAACTGGACAGTTTATGTATGATAAAATGTTAGGTAAAATGTAATTCACATACAAAAAGGCATCGGTTATTAACCGAATGCCTTTTTTGTTTAACCATTTTTTGTCTTCAACTACTTTCTTAAACAATGTAAAATGTTTTAGGAAATAAAAGGAGATGAGGAGAACAATTGAAAAAGTTAATGTTTGTTTTAAGTTTTGCTATTTTAGTAATAGGTAGTTTAGGATGCAGTAGTGAGAACGAAAAAGATTTTAGAGATGTTTCATGGGGTACCAAGATCGACAAAGTCATTTCAACTGAAGAAAAGAAAGGTAACTCAGGTTATGAAGAGGACGTACATAATGAACATGAGAAAAGTATCGAATATTCTAATCTTGTAGTTCTGGGTAAGAAAGCAGATGCTAAATACGTTTTCACTGATTTATTAGACAATGATAGCATTCTGGAAATGATGGAAGAAGGAAAGGAATTATCAGAGGAATTAAATAACCCCAATACAACAGAAACAAGGAAAGAAGAGATATACAAAATAATGGACCAGCGCCTTGAAGAAATGGAAAATGCAGCAGATGAATATCCATTAGATGACTTCTTGCTCCACGAGGCCACATATTATTTTGGCATGTTAAATAGTCAGGATTCTGATGAAATTCTGGAAGAGCTAACGAATAAATATGGTCAGCCTGGAAGCAAGACCTTCGATAATTCCATTATATATCTCTGGGATACTGATCGCTCTAAGATTGAATTTCGTCCTGAACGGTACTCCACAATAAACTATACAGCAAACTACTCCGTTATGGAGAAATTTGCTGATGTGGACAAGTATAATAAAAAAGCAAACAGTAAAGAAAGTAAAAACGATCTTTAAAAAACAGGGTTATACTCCCATATTGAAGGGAAGTATAACCCTGTTACTTTTTCACAATGTTTTTTATATTAATGTAGCGCCTTCTGCACTCGCATCGCGCCCTGAGACAGAGCATGTCCGCCTCCTACAGCTCCGGCCACGGCTACGGTCTCCATGATCTCCTGATCTGTAGCGCCCTTGGCACGGGCTTCTTCTACATGGTAGAAAGTACATACCTCATTGTTGGCAAACAATCCAATGCCGAGCGCAATGAGCTGTTTTGTCTTGGCATCAATCACGCCAGGTTGGAAACATTCTCCCGTAAACTCATGATATGACTTCACCACACCTGGCAGTACATCGCTTAATGCTCCAATCTGATCCTTGTAGGCATGAACTTTATCATTCATCAATGTCATGGCTTGTAGCACACCCTCTCGGCTATAGTTACAGATCTTCCTCACTGTACCTATCTTCTCTCCCGAGTGAGTCAATTATGCCAACAAATCATGGTAATTCTAAACATTTAACGCTCATGGCTCTGCCATAATTATAAACTGTTACTCACTAAGTGGACTCTGGCGCGGCTCGCTGAACAGCTGATATCGGTAACCGCGATCCAGCTTGACGACACGTCGATTCTGACGACGGATAAGTACCTGCTCGCCATCCCAGGCAACAACAATCCCGGTTACATCGTTAGATTCCAGCTCGTCCCGTACTACTCTTACTTTCTCACCTGACAGACGCAGGGCGTCCAGTTCTGTATCACTGATCATCTTCATGGCTCCTATATTCCAAATTTATTTACAAAAAGAGACCTAAATGAAATGTCATTTAGGTCTCACGTGACTGTATTGGACTGTCATGTCATTCGAAATTATGTCCCGACTGAAAGTTACCGCTGCGCGTGCTCTTTGCTGTCGTTCTTCTCGAACCAAAAATCAAGCACTTTGGCGGACATCACACGTTCTTCAAGGTACTCCACTTGATGCGGTGTAAATTGTTCTTTCCAAGAGAAGGACAACTCTTCGCACAAGCCTACAATCGTCAGTAATTCTGACCAGGCAACATAGCGTTTGTACCAGAAAAATTGAGGATGTTCAATCATATAGGGATAAAGGTCATCGAATTCCGTATGTTTACAATCCAGGGCACGTTCAAAATGAACTTTCGATTCCGCCAGCTTATCATTGAAAAATTGTTCTGTTGCCGGTTGGTTCCCCATGGTGTTGCCTCCTCTCCCTAACATAATCCCATTATAAATGAAATCCGCGGTCATGCAAAGGCATAGTTCAAAAAATAGGCCCTATTCCTTTAAAATGTCACATTTCGTTATCGTCAAATTGTACCGTACCATCGTTCAGGGAACGAATGCGTACCAAGGCTTCCACCGGAATACCCTGTTCACGAATCGTGCGTGCCCCTGCCTGGAAACTTTTCTCGACCACAACACCGAATCCGACGAGTTCCGCACCGGAACGCTCGATAATTTTGATGACGCCACGAGCGGCATCTCCATTGGCAATGATATCATCAATGAACAAAATACGGTCATTCTCATGAATGAACTCGCGGGATACCATAATGTCAGTTACAATTCCTTTAGTAAAGGACGGTACACGTTCACAGTAAGCATCAGGATCAGCCAGAAGTGTTTTTTTGCGACGGGCGAATACAAGGGGCACCCCAAGTTCATAGGCTGCGGCAAAAGCAACCGGAATCCCTGAGGATTCTACCGTGATTACCCGAGTCACTCCACTTTCACGAAAACGGGCAGCGAACTCACGTCCCATCTCCATCGTTAATGCAGGATCAATCTGGTGGTTCAACAGACCATCCAGCTTTAATACTTGATCCGAGATAACCACACCTTCTTGTAAAATTCGTTGTTTCAATAATTCCATGATTTGACCTCCCAAGCCTATCCTATGAGGTAAAAGTATCATATATCTATCTATAAGTTCAAGCGAAATTGCCTGGGCGCTGTCCTTGAGACGCAATTCAAGCCAAAGCTCATTATCGATTGTCATGACTTTCGTGGGTCAAGCATACCTTGTACCATGGTACCCGCATGTCCAAACTATACAGGGGCCTGAGAGGGGAAACACATGAAACAGGCATTTCGGGTGCTGCAGATCGCATTTACATACATCGGAACGGTTGTCGGAGCCGGCTTCGCTACAGGGCAGGAAATTTTGCAGTTTTTTACCCAGTATGGCAAATGGGCCACCATCACCATAGGCTTATCCACCATGCTCTTTGTCTGGTTAGGTACCAAAATGATGCTGATCGCTCACGATACCGGGTCCCGCTCTTATGAGGATCTGAACAAACATTTATTCGGCCTCAAGGCGGGAAAATGGATCACCTGGGTGACCCTTCTCATTCTCATTGGCGTGAACAGTGTCATGCTTGCCGGAGCAGGTTCCGTTTTTGTCGAACATCTGGGTTTGCATTATCAGACAGGTCTGATCGTCACACTTGTAGGGACATATCTGCTTCTCGGTCGAGGCATTCAGGCCATCCTACAAATGAATAGCATCGTCGTGCCCATGATGCTCCTGTTATCTCTGCTCATGATCACCAGTACCATCCATCATCCAGGCGCTTCCCGATTCATCACACTGACGACAGACTCAAACCCTATTCAAGTGTGGCTGTCTCCATTGTTGTATACTTCATTCAATCTGGTGTTGGCTCAAGCTGTTCTTGTGCCTGTAGGTAACCAGATTCGTAGTCGGAGTGTGCTGAAATGGGGCGGAGTATTGGGTGGAATTGGTGTTGGTTTCATGCTGATGGCAGCTCATTTTGCCATGTCAGCTCAGATGCCCGGCATCATTCAATTCGAAATCCCGATGGGTAGCATTGCCTTTCAACTTGGATGGGCAGTGCAATCTGTATATGTATCCCTTATTTTCATGGAAATATTCAGTACCTTTGTAGCCGATATCTATGGAATGACCTTGCAACTCAGACAACATATACGCGTCCATCCCCGTTTCATTACATTAACCATTATGCTGTTGTGTTACTCACTCAGTCAGTTTGGATTCAGTTCCCTGCTGTCCATCCTTTACCCCATCTTTGGAAGTATGGCATTAATCTGGGCTGCCAAATTGGTACTGAACCGCTGGGGCACCTTTCGTAAACGCAACAATATATAAAATCTCACGGTCCATGTAATTCATGAATATGAGCATCCGTTTGCCTTATAACTACAAGTCACCGCGGGTACTCTTTCGTTAAACATGACAAAAAGCCGCTGTTTATCACAGCGGCTCGCACTTTTCGCTCTACATATTAGGCTTGGCTAGGAAACTGTAGATACATCTTTTTCAACTCATTGACCGATCTGCCGAGCGAGTAATGTGTCTTGGCTTTTTCACACGCTGAACGGGCAAGTTCATAACGATAAGCCGGGTCCAGCATCACCTTTTCAAGTGCTTCAGCCAGTGCAGAAGGATCTTCTGCCGGTACAAGCAACCCATTGCTGCCGTTCTCGATCTGTTCCGGTATACCACCTACATCCGTACCCACAAGGGCAAGACAACTCAGCGCCGCTTCAGCGAAGACGGAACCAAATGCTTCTGCCCGTGAAGGAAGTACAAAAATATCAAAGAATGGCATGAATTCCTCAGGGTGCAGTGTGTAACCATAGAAAATGGTCTCATTATAGATGCCCAATCGCTGCGCCAATTCTTCCAAATCAGGACGAATTGGTCCATCTCCAATAATATGTAACACATAATCATGACCTCGGCCCTTCAGTTCCGCACAAGCTTTGAAAAGAATATCCAACCCTTTCGCCGGAACAAGCCGACATACCGTGACCAGTTGTGGTATCGCATTATCATGAGGGATCGGCTTAAACCGCTTCTCATCAAATCCATTGGGAATCACACCGATGACATCAGGTTCCTTCACGTAGGGAGCCAGATAACGACGGAACGAATCTGACACCGTCAAGAGACGCTCTGCCTGGTGTTCCAGCTCACCATATATCGCAAGCAGGAATCGATGCTCGGGTCCATCCGTTTCAATGCGTCCATTAAGGATTAATTCTCGTTCATAACTGGAGTGAATCGTCTGAATGAGGGGTGTATCCGGGAAAACCGTTTTCATCGCAAGTCCTGCAATTGGGTGGTGGGCATGGATCAGATCATAGGGCTTCTGAATACGCAGTTTGGTCCACCATAGATAATCACGATAAGTTTGAATATATTTTTGGACAACAGGACTATCCTGATATTCCGTCCAGTCAAACGTTTCGAACTGAACTTCCTCTCTGCCCTTGTTGCGAATTCGCTTTGGCAACGAGAACAGATCCATTTCCCACCTCGGGGTTGTAAATCTCTCTTGCATATACGGAATCATAGAGGATACACCTCCGGGCTGCTCCGGAGGAAAGAAAAGCGCCTGCAGCAATCTCACCGTTAGTTTCCCCCTTTCTAACTTACGTACTGATCTACTATCCATTATGACATAGGGAAGCCGGAACATCTATATTACGTAAGATACTGCAAACTTTTGGCTATTTAAACAGCTCAATCAAAGCTAAACTGACCAAGCTTTTGTCAATAACTCGTATATACAACATATTCATGAAACGTGCCCCTCAGAAGCAAAAGCTTTAATTCAGCAGTTAACCGCTCGCGTTTGTTGTCATCATATTCATTGGGTAGTCAGAATTCTCAGCTCAGTAGCTCCACGGGCTTCTCATATGTACTGTAACCATCGGTCTCTCCCAAAAAAGTATATCCGTTCCGCGCGTAAAAGGCGTTCAACGTAGCATTGCTCGCTCCGCAATCTAACCGAACAGTATGTTTGCCTTCAAAATGTATGCCACTGCTAGACCATTGCAAAATGGACCGTCCCAGACCGCTCTGAGCATATTTTCTTCGAATCGCTAGCCGATGCAGATAAATTGCACCATCCTCGGCATGAGCTTTTGAACCCCAAAGATGAATATCCCAAGGGCTTGGCTGAACCAAAAGGATGACCATCCCCGCTACGTCCGCTCCTTTTTTAAATACAAACACATCCCCACGCCGAATCGCCCCTGCCGTATCATGTGAATCTTCACCTTTAAGCAAAGCATTCCATTGGGAAGAACCTTGGCTTTGTAACCATTCGGCTGTCTCCACCAGCAGGGACATCACATCCTCCGTGTCTTCCGGCTTCGCCTGAACCGCTTGAAAACCATCGTTAATATATTCGCTACTAATCTTGAATGAGTGCATCATTGTTCTCCTCCGCTTCCTGATCTCTTTTAAACTAATGGTACTATACCGGGAAATGGATTTTTCGTCAAAATAAGAACAAAAAAAGGTAAAAGGCAGCTGCCTTTTACCCATCTATTCTGGCTTCATCAATAATCTGATTTCGATACAACATCGTAAGGTGCAGAGTATCAAACTCCATTTCCTTGTCCAACTCCTGCATCAACACTTCGACCAGGCTCTTTCGCTGAATACTGGTACCAGGAACCTCGTAATCAATGTATCCCGTCAGATCGGAATGAGAAGTGTCTATTGTTGCTGTTCCCACAGGCAATCCACCTCGTTCCTGAAGAAACAGCTCATATACCCGGAACTCCCGATCCTTACGCTTTAGCATGACATAACATGTTTCTTCAGCAGCTTCCAACTCATCCAGATCCGATTCATCGGTATCCTCAAATTCCTCGGAGAAATCGCGATGTACCCACTCTAGCGTTTCGAGTTCGTTGCCCTGATGCCACATGCGAATCGTAATCGTATCGATGACATCTTCATCCAGCTCTCTGACCAGCAACTCTGCCGCAGCTTCCAATTGATTCTCTTCCGGCTCGTCATACCAGTGTATTTCACCTTGTACATCAGCGCCATATTGTTTTAAGGAAGCTTCTGCTAGTTCCTGCCCTTCTACATCATTGAAAATATACGTCGATATGCTGCGTCCTGCGCTTACCATTTCCATCTCCAGAACCTGATCCCGATCTTCATATGTAAACGATTCGGCTTGTGAAACAGGGATTACCTTACTTCCACTGCTACCTATATCGTCATAGCTGCCTTCGTCATGATTCCTCTCTTCAGACGGCCACACTGTCTCTGACTCAGGCATATGCAGAACCGTATGTAATGAGCCACAACTAACCAGCACTTCATAATACGCAGCTTCCAACGCATCTGCAAGAGATCGAACATAGGCATGCACTTTTTCCACGATACGTTGCTCTGTATCATCTGGCAGAGACTCCTGCTCGATCTGAAGACTACCTGATAAACGATCTCCTTCTCTGTACACAAGGAAAAGTGAGCCTGCATATTGACCATTGACCATCACGTCCTGTACTTCTCCACCTGATGTCCGCAGGTCTGCAACCAATTCCACATCATATTTCATCACGCGTCCTCCTCCATTCCTAATGTTATTCTCTTAGGATGCCCCTGAGGACGGTAGATTATGAGGGAAGCGTGCATTTCAAATATTAGATGTAAGGTTAGACGGATAAGACATATTTTTGGATCGCATGTGCCACACCCTGCTCGTTATTCGAGAGTGTAACCTCGTCCGCAGCAGCTTTCACCTCGTCCGGTGAGTTATCCATGGCAATGCCTTTGCCCGCAAAGGCCAGCATCGTAATATCATTGAAGTAGTTACCAATCGCCATGATCTCCGAAGGCAAGATTCCCTTCGATTCGGCAAGCCTTTTAAGCGCAGCGCCTTTGGACGCTTCGGGATGCATCAGATCAATAAAAAAGTCACCACTCCGTGTCATATAATAAGGCAGATTCCAGGTAGACCATTCCTGAAGTACTGCATCCATCTGTTCAATCGGACCAAATGCAGTGAACTTCGCCAGCGGTTCTGTCATATCAACCCACTTGGGTAACTCCAGTGGCTCGGCCATAAAGTTGTAATACATCTCACGCACCTGCAAACCCAAACCTTCCGGTTGATCCACATATAGACCAAATGCCGTATTGATGTCAAAATGTACTCCATTGGCTCGACAGTACGATATGATCGGCTCTAGTCCTTGTCCATCTAATGCAAAATGATGAACCACCTCACGGGTATCCACTTGCGCCGTTACGGCACCATTATGTGTAATCACATATCCATCCAGTCCCATCTGCTCCATAAAAGGAATCGTGTTGGCAGGACCTCTACCTGAACACAGAACGATCTCTGCTCCCTGACGGGAAGCTTGGATCAAGGTCTCCTGAGTCCATTCGGTTAGTTCATGATGATCATTCAGCAGTGTTCCATCTACATCAAGTGCAATTAATTTATAGGTCATTCTAGCTTCATCCTCATCTGTTAGTAGTCGCACCCACCCAAACCCTCCCTTCCGAGGGAGGACCCCAGAGGGCTCTGCCCTCTGGACTCCCGTCTTGCTCAACGGTGTTAGGTCGGGTCTTGCTATGTCACGGTTGGCGTAGGAACGCTTGTTGCCGGGCACACCGCTGGTTAGCGGCGCTCCCGCCCAAGCTTAACCGGGACCATTACGGGCAAGGCTTCGCTTTCTGCCCGGCTCCCTGCTTCACTTCGTGAAGCAGGGAGCTCTCTCGCCTTCGGCGTTTAGTATCAGGGCTTCGCTTTCCTCCACAGCTCCCTGCTTCACTTCGTGAAGCAGGAAGCTCTCTCGCCTTCGGCGTTTAGTATCGGGGCTTCGCTTCCCTCCACAACTCCCTGCTCCGCTTCGCGAAGGACGGGAGCTTTTACTTCCGCAGAAGGCTCAACTCATCTGCGGTTAGTTCACGATAGCTTCCGATAGCAAGATCGGAAGCTAGTTCCAGCTCACCCATGGCTACGCGTTTCAGATAAATCACTCGCTTGCCTACCGCCTGAAACATACGTTTTACCTGGTGAAATTTCCCTTCGTGAATAATAAGCGAGATCGACGAGATCATGCCTTCTTCCGTTTCTTCCTGACCAAGTATAGTCAGTTGGGCCGGCAGCGTTTCGTATCCGTCATCCAATTGAATGCCCGCCTTGAAACGTTGCACATCCGCTTCATCCACATTTCCCAGAACACGAGCTTCATAGGTTTTGGGTACATGTTTGCGTGGAGATAACAGATCATGGGCAAGTGGACCGTCATTCGTAAGAATGAGCAGTCCCTCCGTATCCTTATCCAGTCGTCCCACAGGAAACGGATTGAAGACCCGATCCTCTTTGCGTAGCAGATCCAGTACCGTCTTATCTCTATTATCCTCGGTAGCAGACACAACACCCGGAGGTTTATGCAGCATCAGATAGATCATCTCCCGATACACAATCCGCTCTCCATCGGCTTCAATGACGTTGACCTCGGGATTCACCTGTACACCACTGTCTTTCACCGCTTTGCCGTCCACATGGATTCTGCCTTGTTTCACCATCTTTTTAAGTTCACTTCGTGTTCCTACACCCATATGGCTTAATATTTTGTCCAGACGCAACGTTTGTTTGCCTTTTCCACTCATACCGATGTCCACCTCCAGCCTGCCGGATATTCATTCTTCAGTACACCATCCAGCCATTTTCCCCAGCCAGCAGCATAACCATCTACACATACAAGAACGTACCCTTTGGCAAACGTATCCGCCTTGAGCACCACTCGTTCTTCTTCAATATTTAACGTTTCACCCTTGAGGTACCTCACAGCCTCGCCATCAGCAGATGACAGATTCACGCTTCGCCGTGCTTCAGATGCATTCAGAGCACAAGCAAGCGGGTGGGACGGGACAAATCTTCCATTCTTGATCGTTCCCATAAACCAGCCTGGTCGAATGACTTTCAGTCCCTCCAACCGAGCTGCACCAACCGAGGATTGATACACACGATCTCCGTAACATACCGTTTCTCCAGTTAACTCAATCTCCAATTGTTCTTTCATAAACTGAGTGTAGATCGCAACCGGATCAATACTTGCCGGATCAGCTCCACGTCCCTGACCCCGTTCCGATTTACGTCCGCCGTGATCTTTACCTTTTTTGCTCTGTTTACCCGAATTCTTGCCACCAGCCTGTCTGTCATGGGACTCTCGGGATTCAATTCGCAATAAACGTTCCTTTTTGCGATCAGCCTTGGTCATAGCAATTGAAGAAGCAGCAATAGAGTGATCCTTGTTCCCCTCTACTTCAATCCTGGACACATCCACGACCTGTCCATACTCCATTGCTCCTTCTTTAACTACTCCAGGTTGATCTGTTTCTAATTCTTGCCCTACACGATGCTGTAATACAGCGACATAATGTCCTTCCCCTTCCAAAAGGTGAGGCCACAATCTTGCGGTACCACGCGTTTGATCCAGCACAGCTTCCGTCTCATCGGCCTTCTCAGGCATCATCTGACGTACCCATTCCGGACGTCCTGGAGCGAACCCTGTCTCATCAGGAATGTCCATTACTACGAAATCATGGTTTACATTCAGGAACTCCGCAATCATCGCTTCATTTTCCTCCGGTGCAAAGGTACAGGTCGAGTATACAATCGTACCTCCCGGAGCCAGCAATCGTGCCGCAGTTTCAAGAATATCGCGCTGCATGAGTACACATTTTTCCACCGAATGATGTTCCCACGATTTCACCATGTCTTCATCCTTGCGGAACATACCTTCACCTGAACAAGGCGCATCGATTAATACTTTGTCAAAATAATGCGGAAATGCATTTGCGATCCGCTCTGGCGACTCATTCAAAACAACGGCGTTCCGCACCCCGTACAATTCCACGTTCTTGGCCAGTGCTTTTGTGCGTTCAGCATGGATATCGTTCGTCACAAGTACACCCTTGCCTTGCAGCTTTGCAGCAATCTGTGTTGTTTTCCCTCCCGGAGCAGCACACAGATCAAGCACGCGATCTCCAGGCTCCACCTGCAATAATTCAACTGGAGCCATTGCACTTGGTTCCTGTATATAATACAGGCCTGCATGATAATAAGGGTGCAGCCCCGGTTTAACACCATGAGGTACATAGAATCCTGTCTCACACCACGGAATAGGTCTTAGATCAAACGGAGCAATCTCATCGAATTGTTCCATCGATATTTTTAACGTATTCACTCTCAGTCCCGCATGGGGAGACTGTTCATACGATTTCATAAATTGTTCAAACTCATCACCCAGCAAACTTTTCATTCGCTCAGCAAATATCAAAGGTAACTTTACACCCATATTCCCACTCATCCTGTCTTGGTAAGATTGCAATATCGTTTTATTTTATCATATCCAAGCTTTGCTTTCCTATCATATCGTATCTATTCCACTACAGCGTGTAATGTAGTATAATGGCAAGTAGATTGATTCCTGAGCAAAAATTCGGGTGTTTATGCATATAATCCCAACCTTTATTTTTGCCCAAACTATATTTCGATATGATCGATGGGGGATGTCCAATGAAATCCAAGAAGAAAAAGAAAAGTGCTGCGATCCTTATATTCCTGGGTATTTTAATCATTATGATTGCAGCACTGGTTGTCGTAGACCAGCAATCCAAGAAACAGATGGATTCAGTCGAAAATGCTTATGGCATCGCTGCTTCCAAGCTTAATCCAGCTACACGCGAGCTACTGAGTGATCCCAACTATCAACAAATTATTGTACCCACTGATCTCAAAGCCAAAATCGATAACAAAGACAGCTTTTTTGTTTATTTCTTTGCTTCCGACTGCTCGCACTGCCGTGCAACAACACCTCAGTTGATGCCACTGGTTGACAGTGAAGGTATTGAGCTTCCGCAGTTCAATCTGCGTGAATTCGAAGCAGGATGGACCGATTACAATATCGAGTTCACACCTACACTCGTCTATTATGAGGCTGGTGTCGAGAAAGACCGTATGGTTGGCGGACTGAAAGAGAATGGCAGTGACCAAGGCTACACACTGGATGATTACAAACAATTTTTCCAAAAATATAAAGGCAGTGCCGCTCCTTCGGCAAGCTAACTGATAGATCCGTTTCCACAAGTATCTACAATCAGGTATTTGTATCACCGACACTGTTCTGTTGAAGGACAGGCTGTGCCACCTGCAATCATCTGAATATGACGCAACATTCAAAAACACCCCGATCTTTCCCTTTACAGGAATCGTCGGGGTGTTTCATATACATGGAACTTCATATCCATGGGATGCTCATTTGGATGTTAACGCTGATTACGGCTTAACTTTTACCCTGATCCATCGCCTTCATCTTCTCTTCGTATATTCGCCCTCTGGTAGGACTGCGCCGTTGCGGAATATTAGGTTTTAGCTCAAGCGATCTTCTAGATATCTCTTGTTCTAAGACCTCATCAACAATTCGTATGGACAAATCCCTGTAAGTCACAGACTGAACATCTGATTGGGACAGTTCCTTCACGATTTCCTGTACATCCCGTACCAAAGTCCCAAGGTCAATGCCCAGAATTGTAGCAGGATAAGGTTCCAGAAGATCAAGTGAGCTCTGTAACATCATCGTTCCTCCGCGGAGATTGCCATTCCTGAAGTGGTATAAACCAACCGCAATTTGCAACAACCCTTTATAGAGAGAATCCCGGTTACGTTCAAGCCACAATTCTTCCAGCACCTCATGGCACTCGAAATAATCCTGATCCCGATTGAAGTAGATTAAGTAGTCAATGTACAGTGGCTCATAGATGCTCATCCGGGTTTTCGCCCTTTCTGGCGTTGTTCAGAAGTTTCTTCACGTCATCCAGCAAATCTTTGAGCCCTTCCATATCATGCCGTTCCCAGTAATCGTTAAAACGCTTCTGAGCTTCAATCGCTTCACTGACAAGGTGGTAGAAGTATAATTGATGAATGATATTCAATGTTCTTGACACGATATTGGAATCATCCTCAAATGCCTTCTGCGCCTCCAAAATCTGTAGACGAATTGCAGACATCTCATTATCCAGTACAAAAGCGGCCTCAGCTGTTTTTTTCAGCCTGGCTCGCATGTCATCCGGTAAGCTCTCCCGGAATTTGTAACTCAGAGAATGTTCAATGGTAGCCCAGAAATTCATGGCAAGTGTCCGGATCTGAATCTCGGCTAATACGATCTTTTGTCCCAGAGCCGTCTGAACGGGATACTCAATAATCATATGGAAGCTGCGATAACCGCTCTCTTTGAAATTCGTAATATAATCTTTCTCAATGAGTACCGTGAGATCCTTGCGGCCTCGAATGTATTCGGCAACCCGACGGATATCATCTACGAATTGGCACATGATACGGATACCTGCAATATCCTCAATGCCTGTCTCCACGTCATCAAGCGACACATTCAGTCGTCTGGATTTCTCCAGAATACTGGATATTTTTTTGACACGACCGGTAACGAATTCAATCGGGGCATACTCTTCCCGTTTTTTCAGCTCCGCCCGCATTGTCTTAAACTTGACTTTTAATTCCTCTACCGCTTGTTCATAAGGAAGTAAAAATGTACCCCAGTCTCTACCGTCCATGCTTATGCCTCCTGTCTCTATAGCGTCCCCTGTTCTATTCCATTATACATGATGTTTGGTGGGGGGAAGAGTCCCGAACCATTTTACGCTCTTCCATGCTTCTATATTTTCAATCCGGGGATCCACATTCCTTCTTAACGATGCTCCGCACCAACCGCTTCAGAGATATGACGATAACCGTCCTTGCGCAATAACTCACGCAGTCCGGCATGAATACGCCGATTCACCTCAGGTCCTTCGTAGATTAATGCTGTATATATTTCGACCAGACTTGCTCCGGCTTTAATTTTCTCATAAGCATCCTCACTTGTGAAAATACCACCTGAACCGATGATCGGAAGTTTGCCTTCGGTCTGGCGATAGATCTGGCGAATAATCTCCGTAGAACGCTCACGCAGAGGTTTACCGCTCAGACCGCCAGTCTCTTTTGCATGTTGGTGGGAAAGTCCTGTACGACTGATGGTTGTGTTCGTTGCAATAATGCCAGCAACACCGCTGTCTGCAATTGTGCGAACCATATATTCAAGTTCCTGATCATTCACATCCGGTGCGATCTTCACCAGAACGGATTTGGCCGCTCCGCCCGCTCGTGCATGCTGCACGTTCATCTCGTTCATAACCGCAGCGAGCAGTTCCTTCAATTCATTCCCATGTTGCAGATTACGCAAATCCGGTGTATTTGGTGAACTGATATTAACCACGAACAGATCAGCATAATCGTATAGTGCCTGAATGCACTTCGAATAGTCCAAGTGAGCTTCCTCATTAGACGTTGCCTTATTCTTGCCGATGTTAACAGCCACTGGAATACGCCGATCCTGTAGACGTGAAAGTTCTCCTGCCATGGCTTCCGCACCCAGATTGTTGAAGCCCATTCGGTTCACCAAAGCCTCATCTGGAGGCAAACGGAACAGTCGTGGTTGATCGTTACCTGGTTGTGCAAGTGGTGTCACGGTTCCCACTTCCATGAATCCAAATCCGATGGAAGAAAAGCCCGTTACGGCCTGCCCGTTTTTGTCCAGACCCGCAGCCAGACCAACAGGTGTAGGGAAATGACACCCAAACATGTCAACAGCCAGATCAGACGTTTCACGAACGCCGTACATCACACGTAGTCCGGAAGGAACCGGACGGATGCTACCCACGCCACTAAGGCCGCCAATAATCAGATGATGGGCCTGTTCAGGGTCCATTTTGAACAACAAAGGTTTAGCAAGACTTCTGTATAACAAATCACTCACTCCGTTCTGGTCCGGTACGCCAAAAAGCCGTTGTCCGTCTTTTCATATGTAAAAAACACTCTACACACAAGTCTATCTGTTTCTTATTAAAAAGGAAAGTAGTTTGCGCATAGACAGCACAAATCGAATAATACAAAATGCTCACAAGAAATCCACCCGCCCACTGGAAATGACGAGTTGAATTCTTTACAATGAGAGCATGGTTACTCTACACCAGTTCTATTCCAAATAAGGAGGAATAACTCATGGCTCCCAAACGTAAACCACCTGCATTACAGCAAAAGAAAGAAGAAGTGAATCGCAAAGCCATTGCATGGACAGCAGCCAGTGTAGGCGGCTTGATCATCATCATTGGTGCTCTTATCATTATTGCCAACATGTAGATGATTCAGGCTGAATCCATCTGATTCTACATATCAAACAGATCAATTCAGCCAGTGATACGTTTTGTTCGGATTATTCTGCTTTGGAACAAGCGTATGCTGATAACGCTGCTTTGCTTCTGGAACAAGCGTCAGATCTGGCAGTACATCTTCTCCAATGCGTACCGGAGTGCCTTGCGGAGCAAGAGCGAATAACTCTTCTACATCTCCTGTACGCATTCTCACACATCCAAGGGACTCATCCAGTCCGATACTGTCTGGCTCGTTGGTCCCATGGATGGCATAATTTGTATTCGAGAGCTGCATACCTCTGCTTCCAAACTCACCGTTCGAGCGCCCATTCGGATTGACCACTTTATCTGTGATGATAAATGAACCCTCCGGGGTTCGATCACCGCCTAGTCCCACATCATACATACGAACAATGGTATCTCCACTAATTAATGCAAGTTTATGTTTATCCTTATCAATGACAATCTCCAGCAGTTCCTGCAAAAAAGGCTGACCTCCCAGCGTATCTGCAAAAGCGGCATTTTTGCCTTGAGACGAATTCGAAGATGTTGAACCGTTCTCTTTACCGCTCGCTTCGCTCTTTCCTTCCTGTGCCTTTCCTTGATGCAAAGCTAACAGCTTCGGAAACATCTCGGTCATCCCTGGCGCAGTCTCGCCCAGAATATTATTCGGAAATGGCTGGGCCATTTGCGTTACACTCTTGGGCCAAGCGTCATTTTTTTTGCGATAGGCAACGATTGCACTTGATAATGATGCAGCCGCTTCCTGCTTGGCGGTCCACGCCATAGCCATCTTTTTGATTTTCGGCGTGACTTCAGGAGGTTCACAGTTACATTGCTTGGCATCATAACTCTGTGCAGTTAATTTACCTTTTGTATTGGTTTGTACTATGTATTTCACAGGCATATTTCGCTTCCACAAAGACCAGTCATCCGAGGTTTGCATACCCAGTACAGCAGAGGTCTCTACTTTTGGGCCAGACCCGGACCAGGCAGCTGCGAGCGCAGTCTCGCCATCGTTGCCTCCACCAAATGCCGCAGCAGTAAACACATTACTTGGTGGCGCGGATGCAGTCACAGCCTGTTTATCCGCTTCTATAGGCGCTTCGATGTCATCTGTGGATTCCAGTGCTGCTGACAGTGCGTCGGCCGCTTCACGACTGAACCCCGGAGCGTCCGCAGGTGGCAGACCTGCCAGCACAAGCAGCATGAACAACGTAAGCCACATTTTGCGTCTACGTTGTTTTTTCTCTTTTTGCTCAGACATCTCCACCAGTTTCTCCTGATAGTCTACCCAGATGTCAGCAGGAGCTTTACTGCGTTCAAATGCTTCGTAAACCTCGCCCGCTTGCTGAAAACAATAATTGGCTTTGGCCTCCTGTCCTTCGCCCAAATACTCCTTTCCAAGCAAGTACCAAGCCATTTTATTGTCGGGATGTTTCTTGACATATGTTCTTAGATGAGTATTTTGCATCCGATCCTCCACTATTTCGCCTTTTTCCGTATATCCATATATATCGGCATAACATGGCGTTGAATCCATAGGACTTGAGTACCCGGTGGAAAAAAGGGTTTTCGACAATAATCGTCCTTGATCCACAGGTCATAAGATCACAGTTAAATGAAAACAAAAAAAGCACCTTCCCTTGTCGTAAAGACAAAAGAAAGTGCTCTGTGTTCATGCAAGAAATACTTAACCCTCTTTATTAAAAGGCTCATCCGCTACTTTAATTGAATCTGTAGGGCAGCCATCGCATGCATCCTGCATATCGTCAAACAAGTCGTCTGGAATAGCTTTGATACCATGGTTAGCATCGCCGTCAAAGATAACTTCTGCCAAACCTTCATCATCGTAATCGTAGATGTCAGGAGCTGTTGCTCCACAAGCGCCACATGCGATGCATGTGTCTTTTTCAACCCAAGTATATTTACTCATTTACATTCTCTCCTCCTAAAATTCGAAACGTACAGTGTTTTTATCTAGAAACATATTAATACAAAGTAAGGATAATTACAAATCATTTTGCAACCACAAGTCTCTATTATCCCTTATTTAATCAAGACTTTGCAAGTTATCTTTTTGCAGGGAAGTACCGCGCACTTTATGATTGCGAAGCAGCACGGAAGGATCATCTCCAAGCATGCCAGCGGTCACAACAGCATTCTCACCAAATTTATCACGTAACTGATCCATAATCCGAATCAGATTGTCCTTCTTGGGCTTCTGCTCATATTCGAACAAGTCCATCTGCACAGCGGATTCTTCTCTTGGAATCAGGTTTTGAAGTGTCACACCCAGCATACGGACAGGCTTGCCACTACCCCAATGCTTCTCAAATAGTTTACAGGCTTCACGGTAAATGACCGTCGCATCCTCCGTAGGAACTTCCATTAGACGTGATCGGGTGATTGTCTTCATATCCGGTGTGCGGATCGTAATCTGAATACCCTGGCTGAACATTTCGTGCTTGCGCAATCTTCTGGCTACCTGGTCACTTATATTGAGGAATACCCGATGAATCTCATTCATATCCGATACATCCGCCGGTAGAGTGGTTGTATGCCCAATGGATTTATTAGCTTCCCGTTCCGCGTGAACTGCGGAATGGTTAATGCCATTCGCAGAATTTTTGAGCCATGTTCCATTAACTCCGAATAGTTCGGTCAACATGTTCTCGTCCGACTTGGCCAATTGACCAATCGTTTCAACGCCCAGTTTTTTCAGCTTTTCAGCCGTTTTTTTGCCAATACCAAACATCTCGTTGCATGGTCTGTGCCAAAGAATCCGGGGTACGTCCCTCATGCGTAAAATGGAGATACCGTTCGGTTTTTTCAGATCCGAAGCCATTTTCGCCAATAATTTGTTGGGTGCAATGCCAATGGAACATGGCAGCCCCAATTCATCCTTGATTCTACGCTGAATGCTCTCCGCAATCTCCATTGGATTCCCGAATTGCCTTGAACCTGTAATATCAAGATAACATTCATCAATGGACGTTGCCTCAAGTTGAGGGGTATAACTATACGCAATCTGCATGAAAGCTCTTGAATATTGACGATATAAATGAAAATCAGGACGAATCACAATGAGATCAGGGCACTTTTTCATGGCTTGGTGAACAACCATGCCTGTTGAGATGCCTCGATTACGAGCGGCATATGAGCAGGTTACAATTACACCCTTTCGCAGTTCACTGCTGCCCGCAACGGCCGTTGCTTTTCCTCTATATAAATCTGGTTCCTCGGCTTCATGTACAGAGCAGTAGAAAGCATTCATATCGACATGCAGAATTACCCGTCCGGCTGTAGGGTAGTATTGATCCACATTCGCTGGAGGATTGCCGTCTGAAGACATCATGAACCCCCGCCCTTTCATGCACACTAATTAATGAAACGTAATTCGCTTTCTTCTATAGTATATCAAACCCGTTATGTAAATTCAGTCACGGGCTTTTATTTTCTGCGAGAATTGATTAAAGATCGAATAATCAGCCAACCAACACTCACAAAAAGGATCAAAGTGATCAAGGCAATAATCGTATTTTCCCATATAAAAGTCAAAATCAACCCTCCTTTTCTTCCATATATTCCAATTAAAACTCAATAATAGATTATAACATACATCCGGATTATGATTAACATCCTTCTTTTTGCTCTAAAATCCGTTAATTGTTACATGAAACTGCGATTTCTATGTAGCATTTGGCTATAATGGTGCTATAATAATTAATTATACAAATTGACGACTTTAGGACAAATCAGCACATTGAGTTTAACACAGTGTAGCGTTGCCGAATCGAAGGATTCGCGCACTAACGTACTTAACAGCTTTTCCCAACTTACAATCCAAACTTTTAAAAGAGCGCTTTATCTCAAAGGAGGATCTTCATGTCAAAGGCCATTTCCATCTTCGATACGACTTTACGTGACGGCACACAAGGGGAGGGTGTCAGCTTATCGGCAGACGACAAACTCAAAATTGCCAAGAAGCTTGATGACCTGGGTGTCCATTATATTGAAGGCGGAATTCCCGGCAGCAATACCAAGGACATCGAGTTTTTCAAAAGAGTCAAGGAATTAAACCTGAACGCAAAGGTTGTTGCTTTTGGCAGCACCCGCCGTAAAGGCAGCGTTGCTAGTGAAGACGCCAACCTGAAGCGCATGATCGAATCTGGTGCTCAGGCTGCAACCCTGGTCGGTAAATCATGGGACTTCCATGTACATACCGCTTTGCAGACTACTTTGGAAGAAAACTTGTCCATGATCTATGATTCCATCGCCTATCTGAAACAGAATGGCATGGAAGTGATCTTTGATGCAGAACACTTCTTTGACGGATTCAAACATAATCCGGAGTATGCTCAAGCTGTCTTGACCAAGGCTCACGAGGCTGGCGCGGACTGGCTCGTCATGTGTGATACCAATGGCGGGACGATGCCAAACGAGGTACATGAGATCGTATCCACACTGCATAGAAGCCTGCCTCATGCACATCTCGGCATCCATACACATAATGATTGTGAACTGGCTGTAGCCAACACACTCAGCGCTGTACAAGCCGGAGCCCGTCAGGTTCAAGGAACGATGAACGGTTATGGGGAGCGTTGCGGTAACGCCAATCTCGCATCCATTATCCCGAACCTGCAACTGAAACTTGGTTATGAATGTGTTACTGAAGATTCCATGAGACAACTTACAAACGTGGCTCGTTATGTTAGCGAGATTGCCAATGTAAATATGCCGATTAATCAGCCTTATGTCGGCAATGCTGCTTTTGCTCACAAAGGTGGGATTCACGTCTCTGCCATTCTGCGGGATTCACGTACCTATGAACACATCGTGCCTGAACTGGTTGGTAACAAGCAACGTGTACTGGTCTCGGAACTTGCCGGGCAAAGTAACATTGTATCCAAAGCTCAGGAACTGGGGCTTGAGTTCGATCCAAGCAGTGCCAATTCACGTCAGATTATTGAGAAGATCAAAGACCTGGAGCATCAGGGTTACCAGTTCGAAGGTGCTGATGCTTCGCTTGAATTGTTAATTCGTGAAGCGAACGGTGACATGAAAGAATTGTTCACGTTTGAATCATTCAAAATGCTTGTGGAGAAAACGGCGGGCAAATCCGTTGTTTCTGAAGCTTTTGTCAAACTTAATGTAGCTGGAACAAGTGTGTATACCGCTGCTGAAGGTAACGGTCCGGTGAACGCACTCGATAACGCCCTTCGGAAAGCGCTGGTACAATATTTCCCTTCACTTGCCAACATGCATCTGTCGGACTACAAAGTACGTGTACTGGATGAGAAAGATGCCACAGCCGCCAAAGTTCGTGTATTGATCGAATCCAAAAATACGGAGAACACATGGAACACTGTCGGTGTATCCGAGAACGTAATTGAAGCAAGTTGGGAAGCTCTTGTACACAGTTTCCGCTATGCTTTGCTTCAAGAAAAATTGCAGGATGAGCCGGGCACACTCCCTATTCCTGCTCATGGGATAAGCAACCACTAATAACGCTTATTTCCCGGAAAATATAAAGAAGCCTCTGCATCCATGAACCATGGATGCAGAGGCTTCTTTGTTTACATGAAAATTAATTTGCAACTAGCTCTTTAATCTTACGTTCCAACTCTTTTTCGGGCAGTATGCCCAGAACAATCTCCTGTATAACTCCTCTGGAGTCAATCAGAACATTCGTTGGAAAAGCCACCCCATTGTATTGAGCGTACACTGTCCCCTTCTCATCCAAGGGAATAGGGAATGTCAGTTGGTACTCATCCACAAAAGCTTTGGCATCTTTGAGTTTATCGTATGAAGTTACATTAACCCCATACATGTCAAGCTTATCCTTGTATTTCGCAGCCATTCTGTTCAGCTCTGGAGCTTCCTGCTTACACGGCTCACACCAGGATGCCCAGAAACTGACGAATGTGGCCTTATCTTTGGCACCGCCCACACTGTACGTTTTCCCATCCATTGCTGTCAGAGAAAAAGCAGGCGCCAGAAGACCCGCACGTGGTCCCGTCTCTGTAGGCATCGGTTCTTCCTGCTTAAAGACAGCTGCAATGCCGTCACCCGCATTCTGGGCCAGTGCAATACCAACCAGCAAGACAACACCAAGGAGTATGTATATGTTTCGTTTCATAACCAGCCACCCTTTTATATAATTAGCATATTTGAAACTGAAACAGTAATTTCTGCACATGCTAAGTGTTTATCACGCTCTATCACAGTTCACCAGAACATGATTGCCAAATGTTCTCTTTATTATTGTACCCTTTTCCTTTAAAATTTTACAATCCACATTACAGAAAATAAAATGAAAAAGGACTCCTGCCTAAGCAGGAGCCAAAGAGAGAGGGGTGAATACAAATGGCAGCACTTCACGGGCAGCAAAACGTCTTCTACATCCCTTCTGCCGTAGAACAAGAGATGTCAAAGCACATGTTCCTTTCGCTGCCGCAAGAAGCCTGCGGGGTTATGCTGGGTGAAACCGCAGCGGGCGGTATACGAATCAGTCGGTTTCAGCCCATTCGTAACGTAGCACCTGACCCGCTGCACCATTTTACTCTGGATGATGCCGAATGGATTCGGTGCGTATTCTCCGAGCCTAAGCTCATTGGTATCTTCCATTCTCATCCGCAGACCAGGCCTGTTCCTTCCTTAGAGGACTTGCAAGCTCTTCCGGCCTTCGCCGGTTTGCTTCAGATGTACCTCATCGGCTCACCCGACCTAACAAGTGGGTCGCGATCTCATATGCATTTGAACGGTTATCTGATTGAACCCTCGAAGAAACCGCAAGATCCGGCACACCGCGTTGTGCCTTCATACAATCTGCTTCCCGTTCCGTTATGCGTGACTTAGCTGGGTATACAAATCACCCAAGGTCTCCACATTTTTACGCATCATGTCCTCCAGATAACAGGACCATAACTGTGCAGTCATTTTTGAATCTTCCAGTGCATGATGACGTCCATGGATCGGAATCCCTCTGGATTCCAGCAATTCATCCAGACCATACCCCGGCCTGCTCGGTTCAAGCCAGCGGGCCAACATCATCGTATCAATTAAACGATGTGTCAGTCTTACCTTTGAAGTCCGCCACAGAGCTGCATTCAGAAAAGCACGGTCATGCGCACTTGCGTGTGCAATCAGAACATTTCCACCTACAAAAGACATGAAATCATGCAGCCCTTCCAGCAAAGTTGGTGCGTCAAGCGTCATCTCCTGCGTAATACCTGTAAGTTCAGTAATATGTTCCGGAACCGCAGTCTTGGACTGCACCACCGTATAGAACTGCTCCCCTTCCAGTACCGCACCACCATGTATACGGACCGCACCAAATGAGATAATCTCATCCCCATGCTGGGGCGAAAAACCCGTCGTTTCCAGATCAAATACAACTGCGTCAAGCTCATTTAGAGGCGTATGCAGAACCTCAGGTCTGCGCTGTTCTCTCATCATAGAGCGGATAAACGCCATGTGTTGCGCCGTAGGGGCTCCCATAATGGAAGCGATGGCGGAAGGAACCCCTCCCTGACGCAGCGAATTCCAGAATCCTGTATTGCCCCTTGCCGGCTCTCTCATGGACGTCTCCTTTCTGCAAAACGCAACTGTCTTTGCAAAGCACGATGCACTCGTCGTACCAACCCGAGCGTATCCCTGAGCTCATAATGAATTTGCTTTTGTTTCATCTGTTTCTCATCCAGGAACCCACTGCTATGTTGCAAATCCCCTTGGATGACAACCGGTGTACTTCTGCGAAATTTCAAAGCGGCTAAAAAGGCTCGCTGGCTTGCATCCAGTAATGTAAACGGAACAGCTTCAAGTGTTGTCAGTCTCTCCATTCTTTTTAACGTGGATGACTCCTTGATCCCATGTTGCAAAGCCAAATAACGGGCACTGTTCACCAGCGGAATGTACAATCCATACTTGACATCAAATCCGCCTGCATGTTCACCAAATCGTTCAGTAACCACACGTCCAAGTACATTTAATGTAGCTTTATGTTTAACCGTATTGCGAAGAACTGCATCCGAAAGTTCAGGAACCAGTCTGAACTGTTCATAAAAACTCGTGATCCATTCCTCTGCCAGACTTTGCTCACCTGCAACAAAACGCATGTCTGAAGCAATAATCAGATTACGAACAGGCTCCCAATTCAGATCCGAGCTCCAATCTGCTAATTGTTGCTTCCATGACGCCAGCGTTTTTCTCCAGAGTGGCTCAGAGCACATGACTTTGCCTTCGCATTTGGCGTAACCAAGCTCTTCCAACATATCCGTCATTCGCTGTCCGAGCTGAGCAAAATATTCCTCTTTACCTTCATGCGGAGTATCGCTAATGATCATGCCATTATCCTGATCACTCCATAACGTTGCTTCTTCCCTGCCGGAACTGCCAAATACGATAAAGGCATAGGGGACGGGAGGTTGGCCGAAGCCTTCCTCAACCATCCCCTGAATGCATAACTCTACTGCTTTCCGTGCAATCCGGTCATGCAGTTCATTTACCGTTTGGTACCACTCGATCGGCGACAAGGAAGCGGACAACAATTCCTGGAGCTCGTTCTGTAATATCACACGTGCCTGACGCAGTTCTTGAGAAGACACCGCACTATCGATTCCCTGATAAGAGCAGGAATAGTTTGTATACGAGATGGGTTCCATCATGTCAAGCCTCCTTGAAGCATGATTCAGCATCATTCACCTCAGGAGCTGAACGTACCACCATTGGATTTAGAATCTACATTTTTCATTTGTTCAGGGTATCCGTAAGTACCATGCTCACTGATATCCAGACCCATTGTTTCTTCTTCTTCAGTAACACGGATGCCCATGATTGCTTTCATTCCGCCCAGAATAATGAAGGACATTACCAGTACGAAGGCAAAAGCACCTGCCAGACCGAGAAGCTGTACGCCCAATTGGTGGAATCCACCGCCATAGAACAGACCCGCTTGACCTACACCAGCATTCTCGGCAAGTTCAGGAGTAGCGAACAAGCCCGTGGAGATCGCACCCCACATACCCGCAATACCATGCACGGAGAAAGCGTAGATTGGATCGTCAATTCCTTTACGATCGAAGTACTGTGCTGTGAAGAATGTGATGATACCCGCCAGAGCACCGATAACCAGCGCTGCCCAAGGTTCAACGAATGCACATGCTCCTGTAATTGCAACGAGTGCCGCAAGCACACCGTTTAACATGCTAGGAATATCAGACTTACCAAGTACTGCCCATGAGATCAACAGCGCAGCAACACCACCGGCTGCAGCAGCTACGTTAGTAGTTAATGCAACATAACCGAAGAATCCATCCCCCATGGCAGATAATGTACTACCTGGGTTGAATCCGAACCAACCGATCCAGAGGATAATAACCCCGAGTACGGAATACACTTGGTTGTGACCTGGAATGATGTTAGGTTTGCCGTCTTTGTTATATTTACCAATACGTGGTTTCAACAAGATGGTCGCTACCAATGCTGCAGTCGCACCAGTCAAGTGAACAACCGTCGATCCTGCAAAGTCTTGCATACCCAGCTCAGCCAACCAGCCGCCGCCCCATACCCAGTGAGCAACAACCGGATACATGATAATGGTATAAAGAGTACCGAAAACAATATATACGCTCATCTTTGCACGTTCAGCCATACCACCGCAGGCAATGGCCAGAGATACCGCCGCAAAGGCGAGGTGGAATACGAATTTAATAGTCAGTGGAACATCGGAGAAAGCCAGTGATTCGAAGGAAGCAGCCATCTTGTCACCACTCAGGAAGAATCCTGTTGTTCCAAAGAAGCTGTTACCATTACCGAAACCAAGACCGAAACCCAAAGCCCAGAAGGCAATAACTGAAATTCCCAATGTCAGGATGGTCTTACCCGCAATGTGTCCTGCATTCTTCATTCGTGTTGAACCCGCTTCGAGTAAAGCAAATCCCCCTTGCATCAAGAACACCAGTACAACAGCCAGAAACGTAAAGGCTGAGTTCAAACCACTTTGAAGTTCAATGTTAGTCGGACCCTCCGCAGCCGCAAATGCGCTGACCGGAAAAGCGAACAAAGTAAGCATTACTAACATGGAAACCAACCATTTCTTTCTCATATACCCCACTCCCTCTTATGTTAAGTTTCTTCACATAACGTGAAACTCTTAATGTCATTATAAGCAGAAGAGAGGAAAGTTGACAAGAGTATTTTCATCAAAACTGAAAATTATTTCTGGGAATAAAGTCATACGTCTTTTTCTTGCACTTAAGTACATAATCACATTCTATGAGTACATAGATATAGAAATGCAGTATGCTGATTGCCAAAGCATAACGTTTGACTGTACGGTTAAAGATCATGTATCATACTTATTAGTAAGAAAATTGGGCGTAGTCTAGAAATTCACAAGTGGAAACTACAATTCCCTACATTTGAACTTGCAAGCGAGGTGAATATCATTGGGGATATGAAACTTTTTCGGATTGGCGAACTCGCCAAGACCGCTGGTGTTAGTGAACGGACGATTGATTATTACACAAAGCTTGGACTAATCGCTCCCGAAGAACGTACACAAAAAAATTATCGTCTCTATAGTAATGAAACTTTAACGAGGCTTGAACGTATTGTACAGATGAAACAAGAGAAGTATAGTCTCGACGAGATTAAGCAATCTCTTGAGAAGTGGCGTCTGGTTAGTACAGAAGAACAAGTTGCCAGCAAATTAACAACACTGGAGCTTCACGTACAACAACTTGAGCGAGAGGTTAACGAACTCAAACCGCTACTTGGAGAGATGAAACCTGTACAAGCACGTAAAATGATGGCAGGACTCCTCACCAAAAGTGCCGGCACAATGGAGGCACTAAAAATCTTGCTTGAGAACACCATGATGTAGCTTATTTTTAGAAAGCGGAGGAATGAATATGAGTTTTAATAACGGTATGTTCGTATTGATCATTATCGCCTTTTTGCTCTCTTTATGGGCGCAATTTCGCGTTAAAGGTACGTTTAGACGTTGGTCGGAGGTACCGAACCAGAACGGAATGACTGGTTACGATGCTGCTCGCCAGATGCTTGATGCTAACGGCCTGCACGATGTTCCAATTGAACCTGTACGCGGCACGCTCTCTGATCACTATGATCCGATCAATCGGGTTGTACGTTTATCAGAACCAGTATATTACGAAAACTCAATCTCAGCTGTTTCGGTAGCGTGTCACGAAGTTGGCCACGCCATTCAGCATAAAGAAAGTTACCCGATGCTGGCACTGCGTCACCGGATCTTCCCAATTGTGAACTTTGCATCCGGATTAGCTCCATTCCTGTTGATTGCAGGATTTCTCTTCAATGCCATGAACCTTGTAGGTATCGGTATCATCTTCTTCTCCGTAACTGTAGCATTCCAACTCATCACTTTACCGGTTGAGTTCAATGCAAGTAATCGTGCCAGAGAGATTATGGTATCCGAAGGGTACATCCGTAATGAAGAAGAAAAAGGTGTTGCAAAAGTTCTGAATGCCGCAGCCTTGACTTACGTTGCTGCCGCGTTGATTTCACTGCTTGAGTTGATTCGTTACATCGGAATCTTCAACAGCCGCGATTAATTGGATACTTAATACAACAAAAACAAAAAACAATACCCCACCGTTAATCGGATGGGGTATTGTTTTGTTGTAAACCGAAATAATCAAGCAAGAATGAACGAAAGGACTGAGCAACCAGCGGCAGTTTATCATGCGCACGATGAATTAACCCGATAGTTCGCGTTACTTTTGGATGGGAGATAGCCACATGTGCCGGTTGCAACGGATTCGTCTGGAATAACGCCATCTCAGGCAGCAGACTGACCCCCATGCCCGCAGCGACCAATCCGCGGATGGTGTCGGTCTCTTCCCCTTCAAAAGCGATCTTAGGTGTAAAACCAGCTTCCAGACAGGCATGCCACACAATAGGACGAAGAGAATAACCTTTGCTGAATAATACAAATTTATCATCCTTGAGCTGTTCAAGTGCAATTGTCTCTTCACCAGCTAACGGGTGATTAGGAGGAAGGATGGCATGTAATTCTTCCGTGAGTACAATATCACCATCTACTTGATCATGCTTCTCTGGAAAAGGAGAAATAAATGCCAAGTCTACCTCTCCGGATAACACATCACGAATCAGTGTAGGGAACATCCCCTGCTTGAATCTGAATTTCACGTTGGGGTAGCGCTGACGGAAAGCAGCCACCACGGAAGGAATGAGATGAATCCCCAGGCTATGTGGAAATCCAATTCGAATCTCTCCATGCTCCGGGTCCAGAAACTCATGAACCTCCCCAACTGCCTTGTCCAAATCTTTTAATATGCCTTCAATTCGTTTGCAAAAAAGCTGCCCCACTGCAGTCAACTGCAGATTTCGCCCCTTTTGCATAAAAAGATCCACGCCCAGTTCTTCTTCCAGCTGATGAATCTGACGACTCACCGCCGACTGTGCCACATGCAACTCTTCAGCAGCCTGTGTTACATGTTCCTTCTGTGCTACTTTCAAAAAGTAATGCAACTGTCTTAATTCCACTCGCCTGATCGCTCCAATCTGTTATACCCTACTTATCCTTGATTGCATTCCATCTTGAGAACGTTCTGACTACCGCTTTAAGCTGCGAGGTTTCCACAATCTGATCAACAGTCCGTAAATAAAGAATCCACCCAACAATCCGCCGAGGTGTGCCATCCAATTGATGCCTGACATGGCGAAGGAGAATATGATTCCGAACAAAAGCAATGTGTACATCGTTTTGCGCGAAGCCTCGTCCATCATCGTTCGCTGGAACAGTGCTACATACAGGAACGCACCATAGACGGCATAGATCGCTCCTGAAGCCCCTACCGAGATGGTAATGCTCCCAACCGAGTTGTACCATGCAACAGCAAGAATATTACCCAATACACCGCCACCCAGGTACAATACACCATACCTTACCGACCCGAGCAACCGTTCCATCGGTGGTGCAAATACGATTAACGCAAAGCTGTTAAATAATAAATGACTGAAGCCCGCATGCAGGAACATGGATGTAATGTAACGCCACCATTCATGTGCGAACAGTTCATGATTCGTAAGTGCCCCGAATTTCAACAGCACCATATTGTTCGTTGATCCACCGTTCACCGTTAACACAATAAACATGACTACATTGGCAATTAAAAAAAGCGACGTCAAAGGGAAATACTTCAAATAACCTTTCCAGTTCTCATAGCGAATAAATATCATAAATTTCTTCTTTCACTCCACCCTGTTCAGATCGGACTTACATCTCTGATCCATCGTAATGGTACATGTCCGAATTGGACAATGCCTTTCATAAAAGATTATAATGGATTTTGGCACGGATCACCAATTTATAAGGAGGAACATTATTATGACACAAGAACGTACAGGCGCAGCCACATTTAAAGGCAACCCTATTACATTGATCGGACCCGAACTGAAAGTGGGCGATCAAGCACCTGATTTTACCCTGAGCAAAAACCTGGTTGAGGATGCTTCCCTGAAGGACTTCGCAGGCAAAATCAAATTAATCAGCGTTGTTCCTTCCCTGGATACTGGCGTATGCGATGCGCAA
Source organism: Paenibacillus sp. FSL M8-0212 (assembly GCF_038004645.1). Taxonomy (NCBI): domain Bacteria; kingdom Bacillati; phylum Bacillota; class Bacilli; order Caryophanales; family Paenibacillaceae; genus Paenibacillus; species Paenibacillus sp. FSL M8-0212. The sequence continues at coordinate 192,706 of NZ_JBBORP010000001.1, forward strand.
ACTCGTCGTTTCAACGTGGAAGCTGGAGAACTCGGAGACAATGTTGTTGTCTTGACAGTAAGCGTTGACCTTCCGTTCGCTCAAGCACGTTGGTGTGGAGCAGCTGGTGTTGACCGCGTAGTTACATTGTCAGACTACAAAACACGTTCTTTCGGTGAAGACTACGGCGTTCTGATCAAAGAATTCCAACTCGACATGCGCTCCATTTTTGTTTTGGATGCCGAAGACCGGATTACATATGTGGAGTATTTGCCTGAAATGACAGACTCCCCTAACTTCGAACAAGCAATTGCTGCTGTAAAAGCTTTGCTGTAGAAGTTATCATACGTTCAGAACAAAAGCGAGGAAGGTTAACCTTCACTCGCTTTTTGTTATTTATCATCTATTTCAATCATTTGCTTTATACTTGCTTAGCTTTTTATCAAGTACAGAGAATAAATTCATAATCGTGCGATAATTGGAACCCAAGTCTCCAAGTGAACCACGTGAAGCTGAATACATATCCACCGCACTACGAACAGGACTTACCGAGATAATGGAAACTGTAATATCCATCGTCCGTCCAAAGGTAGTCCGCTTCTCCAGAATAACTTCTCCAACAGAAGGCACTTCATGCAGCACTTTATAACCCGGAATCTTTTTGAGTGTCGAAGAGACCTCTTCCCAAGCTCTGTCTTTGGATAAGTTATAATACCGTGTTTTTAATTTGGGATCCTTGGCTCGATCGCTGGTCCCCTCCATGCTGCGGATGATACCGACGAGCGTTCTCTTTAAGGTCAAGACCCTTCCTCCTTTGAATGTAACCGTTCCATTTATGTATCTTAGTGTAACATTGTTCAAGTAGTAACAAAAGGGCAAGCATCATATTTATCGTAAAACCAATCAAAAACATTCATCACAACTTAAAAACACCCTGAAATTCCTTCGAAAGAGGAAAAGTCAGGGTGCTGTACATGAAGATTTAGGAACCCGCCTATGCCGTCCGGCTACATTGTCTTATGAACCTGCTTGGCAGGTGGGTGACCGCAAAAATGCTTTTTGAAGTCCCCATGTCGTATAGACAGGGCTTTTCAGCAACATTCTGTGTTGATCTCCCGAAGACATCATCATTGGTTCAAAACAACGAATAACCGAAACGTACATCGCAGGATGTACAATTATTATATCCCTAACTGTGTAAAAAGTAAATGGCGATCCATCATGTTTTATTTTTGCAATGTAATGTTTTTGTCGTCTGATGGCTCAGGTGTTTCACCATTCTCTGCTGATTGTTCAGCCAGCGCGGCAGCTTCCTCTTCTTCCTTCTTCAGCTGCATCTTCTCCATCTGCTCCTGCATCTTGTTGAAGGTTGCGTAGAAGTTAAAGAATGCGAACCAAGCAATGATGCTGATAATGAAGAAAACGAACAAGACCGGATAACGGAAACCGATGTAGAACAACAATCCACTTCCCAGCAATGTGGAAAATACACGGAATGGTCTGATCAGCGTAAGCAATACCGCGTTTTTGATAATGAGTCCGATGGACATATGATAGTGTACAACCATCGAGAAAAAGTTAAAGAGTGATACAAATAACAAGAGAAGCAGTACTAGCATAATGATTCCCACGAGCTGCATGTTGCGGAACTGCGTCATGTAAACTGTATAATCCAGATACATAATCGCGAACAGCAGTGTGTAAAAAATGCCCCCAATTAAACTTTGCTTGTAGTTTTCCTTGTAACCTACAAAGAAAGTACGGAAGATCGGTACATCCGTATCGCCCATATTCCATTTACGAACAACCGTAAACAGCGCCGAAGTCGCCGGGAACAGTGTAAGCGGTGCCACAATAGCTATAGCCCAGTTCATTTGCAATGATTCGTTTGCGAGGTTCTGCTGCATCACGAGCAGTTTCATAATCAAGAAAAACAAGAACGGAGACGAACAAATAGCCCACAACAGATTGGTTGCGGCCAGTCTCGTAATCCACTCTGTAAGCCGGTAGATCCCACCCATAGCTCCTTTAAATTCCAAACATTTCTCCTCCTCTGCAGCCTTGCGTATTACCTGAAGTCTAATATTAATATACCTTATTATAGATAGGAAAAGCCAGTACTTCCCGAAAAGAGATCGTCATTGTCCTTAACTAGCGCTTCTAGCCGCTTCTGGCAGTGAAATAAATGATGCAGTAATTTTGAAAATAAAAAAATGGAGCAGTTGCCCGCTCCATTTATCAGATTATACGTTTATATTACTCGAAAGAAGAATCTTTCGCTGGACGACGTCCTTCGTTACTGCTTGGACGCGGTTTGCGGTCACGGTTGTAACCACCTTCTCTGCTTCCACCGCCAGTGCTGCTGCCGCTGTTACGATCACGGTTGTAACCGCCACGTCCGCCGCCACTGCTGTTGCGATCGCGGTTGTAACCACCACCACTGCCGCCGCTACCACTTGTGCGGTTACCGCTGTAACCTGATGGTTTACGTCCGCCAGAGCGAACATCCGGTTTACGACGTTTTGCACGAATTGGATCTTCAGGAGTCAGATCAACTTGAGCATCTTTCTTGTCACCTGTCAGGAGCTTCAGTGCAGCCGACAACAGTTGAACAGAATCATATTGCTCAAGCATTTGAATCGCAATACCTTTGTATTCGTTCAGTTCGCCTGATTGTACGATTTCCAGCAAGCGCTCTGCTGTCAAACGTTGTTTACCTTCAACCGCTTCTGCCATTGTTGGCAGTGGTTTACGTGGAATACGGTGACGTGTTACACGCTCGATGAAGTGCAAGTGATCAATCTCACGTGGTGTAACGAAGGACCAAGCAGCTCCCTCTTTACCCGCACGACCTGTACGACCGATACGGTGAACATAGCTCTCCGGATCTTGCGGAAGGTCAAAGTTAACAACGTGAGTTACGCCAGATACGTCGAGACCACGTGCAGCCACGTCTGTTGCAACGAGAACGTCAATGCTGCCGTCACGGAACTTACGCATTACCGCATCACGTTGATTCTGGGACAGGTCACCATGAAGACCGTCTGCAGAATATCCACGTTTTTGCAAAGCTTCAGCCAATTCGTCAACACGACGTTTTGTACGTCCGAATACGATCGCAAGTTCAGGAGATTCCATATCCAACAAACGGCTCAATGCTTCGAATTTTTGACGCTCAGGTACTTCGATATAGGATTGGTCAATCAATGGTGCACTAACATGTTTCGGAATCACAGAAATGTGTTCAGGATTGTTCAAGAATTGTTGTGCCAATTTTTGAATGTTAGGAGGCATTGTTGCTGAGAACAGCATGGTTTGGCGCTCGTCTGGAACTTGTTTCAGGATGGATTGGATATCCTCCATGAAACCCATGTCGAGCATTTCATCTGCTTCATCCAGTACAACAGTTTGTACATCATCTAGTTTGATTGTTTTGCGGTTGATGTGGTCAAGGAGACGTCCAGGTGTACCAATGATGATCTGTGGTTTTCTTTTCAGTGCACGGATTTGACGCACGATATCTTGTCCGCCGTAGATTGGCAGGGAGCGAAGACCTTTGAAGCGAGTGAGTTTTTCAATTTCTTCAGCAACTTGAATGGCAAGTTCACGTGTAGGTGCCATAATAAGGGCGCGGATTTTCTCATCACTTTTTGTGATTTTGCTGATCAACGGAATACCGAATGCAGCTGTTTTACCCGTACCTGTTTGAGCTTGACCAATCAAATCTCTGCCTTCGAGTGCCAAAGGAATCGCTTTGGATTGGATCGGTGTTGCTTCTTCAAACCCGAGCTCAGTGATGGCTTGCAGCACCAGTGGTTCAAGATTGAAATCTGTAAAGTTTAAATTTGTCAAAATTATTCATGCTCCTTTTATATGGTGGACATGGTGGACAATCCACTTTGTTGTCTGTATTCTTAAGTAGCGTTAATATTTATAGGGTATCCCAACGGGACGGATTATTTTCACTAACGAATATAATTCCATGAATGGGTCCCCAACATAAGACTAAAACTACATACATGTGTTTGAAACATTTCAAAATTTTATTGCTCCATTTAGGAAAAGTTTCCTACTCAAGAATATCCACAAATTATTATATCACAAAACAATTCAAGATTACCAGCAATCTGGTTTTAAATATAAATGAGGTGATTAAATTGCCCAAAATAATTTGGCACTCTTTAGTGATCATTTTGGGTGCTGCAGCTATTGCCTGCGGCTTCAACTGGTTTTTGGTCCCCCATCAGCTTTTAAGCGGCGGGGTGTCCGGTATTTCAATGCTTCTGGGTTATTTTACAACGTTGAATCTTAGTATAATGTATTTTGTTCTTAACATTCCCCTGCTCATTGCAGGTTGGTTTATTCTTGGACGACGCTTCATTACATTAAGTATTCTTTCGGTAGCAGCCACTTCTTGGTTCATTGCGCTTCTGCCTGTTTTTGCTGTGGCTACAGACCCTTTACTTAGTTCTGTATTTGGCGGTGTGCTTATTGGAATGGGTACTGGTGTTTCCTTCCGAGTTGGCGGCTCCACAGGAGGACTCGACATTGTTGGGTCCATTTTCACGCGAAAACGAGACTTTCCGATTGGTACAGTGATGGCCGGCATGAACGGTTCGATCATTATGCTTGCAGGATACCTGAGTGACAATTGGAATACAGCCTTGGCCTCCATGGTATCCATCTACATTACAGGCAAAGTGCTTGACCTGATCCATATCAGTCACGTCAAAGTAACACTGTACATTATTACCAACGAAACCGAAGCCATGTTAAAAAAATTACTTGTTCGGCCTCGTGGAGTTACCAAAATTAAGACTCAGGGAGCATACACGGATATTGAGAAGGACATGCTCATGACCGTTACCACCCGCTACGAGTTGGTTGAAATTAAACGTATTATCAAGGATACAGATCCAAACGCTTTTGTTAACATTGTGGAAACGGTTGGTGTTATGGGTTCATTTCGCAGAAGTTGAGACACCTGTACGGTTAACAATTCACAACATTGTGGTATAATAACGGTGTACGGCTCCTAAATATGTTGTATAGCAGGTTCAACCCTTCAATTTCACAGGCCATGTGCTTTCCCGAATCGCGCCGAATGACTTACCATTTTGGAATTCGAGTAGGAAAGGGTGATTATTGTGGATATGGAAACGGTAAAACTGTTTGAGATTGTCAACAGATGGTGCCCGGAAATGCTCCCTTTCTTGAAACCGAATGAACTCGACTCACTGATTGTCCTCCGGGATGGGCTGGGCATCCTGGAACAGGGAGACGCAATGGAAATCATTCAGTACAGTATTTGTGAGCATCAAAATGAGATTTACATTCAATAATTTTTTTCAGATTGATCACGCCGCTTCTTGCAGGGGATTTCCTCAGCAGGAAGCGGTTTTCATTTTTTCCATGTGTTTCATTACTTGATTAATATGGTTAAAAGCCCAGAGGCTTTAATGTATAATTCATACATGGAATGCACACATAAGGGAGTGGAAATGAATGAACATGTTTTGGGCTTTACTGGCTATGGCCTTTGGAAGCTTTGGTGGTGCCCCCGCAGTGGCGGACCAGGGAAACCCTCAATTCCAATCGTTAACCAACAGTTTTAATACCGCAATTATCCAATCTCAAAAAGACCAGGTTGTTATTGATGCCGATAACCCACCTGCCAAAATTGATCCTCAACCTGATGCACCTGTGGTCAAAGGTATTTATGTTACGGCCTACAGCGCCGGCGGCGCACGTATGAAAGAATTGCTGGAATTGACAGATAGTACAGAACTGAATGCCATGGTCATTGATATCAAAGACGATCTTGGATACATAACTTATCCCACAGAAAACAAAGCGCTTCAGAAAATGGGCAAATCCCAACCTTTTATTCGGGATATCGATGCCTTGATGAAACGATTGCAAAAACATGAGGTCTACCCGATTGCACGTGTCGTTGTATTCAAAGATACGATTCTTGCCCAGAAAAATCCGGAGCTCTCCTTCCGAAACAAGGATGGATCTGTATGGGCGAATGGCAAAGGCGACAGCTTTGTGAATCCATACAGTAAGGAAGTATGGGACTATAACATTGAGATTGCCAAGGAAGCAGCCAAGCTTGGATTCAAAGAGATTCAATTTGACTACGTTCGTTTCCCGGAAGGTTTCGAAACTCGAGCCGATGTACTGAAATATACCAAATCCGACAAGTCACGCGTCGATGTTGTGGCTGAATTCGTGCAATATGCACGCAAGGAGCTGGCACCGCTAGGTGTTCGTGTGTCGGTTGATATTTTCGGTTACGCCGCTTCTGTACCTGCGGCTGAAGGCATTGGACAGGATTTTGTTAAGATATCCGAAAATGTAGACGTGATCTCACCGATGGTATACCCTAGTCACTATTCTACTGGCTGGTATGGGGTCAAGGACCCTGACAAAGATCCTTACACAACCATCAAGGGTTCAATGGAAGATACACACAAGAAACTAGACCCTACCAAAGAACTCAAACCCGTCATTCGTCCGTGGATTCAGGACTTCACAGCAAGCTGGCTGGGCAGTGGGCATTATGTCAAGTATGGCAAGAAACAAGTGGAAGACCAGATTAGAGCAATGAAAGACATGGATGTACATGAATATCTGCTCTGGAATGCGTCCAACCGTTATACATCAGGTGTACAATATAAGTAATCCGCACTCTTTCATACTTCTCATTTCATCCAACCTCGTTCTGCTTCAGGGGAGCGAGGTTTTTTGGTGTTCATTTTTCTCTGCACACCCCTCCTCTGCTTCTGTCCCTATTCAAATTGAACAAAATCCTCTACAATAAGTAGCTGTCCATATATGACACTTGGATGACATCTATTAAGAATAGCGAGGCACTGCCAGTGAACATGAACACAACAAGTTTTTCCCAAAAAGTGAAGCAATTCCTGATTATATTTTTGCCCATCTTCACCACTCAAATCGCCCTCTCTGCCATGTCGTTCTTCGACACGAATATGTCAGGCAAGTTTTCTCCGGCCGACCTTGCAGGCGTCGCGATTGGCACAAGTCTGTGGATGCCAGTTCAAACTGGACTAAGCGGGATTCTAATTGGCATAACGCCTGTCGTTTCCCATCTGTTAGGTTCCAAACGTAATGATCAGATCGGGTATAACGTCATACAGGCGTTGTATCTCGGGATTGCAGTCAGTCTCGTCGTTATCGGAGCCGGGGCCTTGTTACTTGGCCCTATCCTGAACGGAATGCCTCTGGAACCCCGAGTTGCCCAAGTTGCCTTCTATTTTTTGTGCGCACTTGCTTTTGGCATTATCCCGCTCTTCGGATATACGGTGCTGCGCAGCTTCATGGATGCACTTGGCCAGACACGGACTACGATGTTCATTACGTTGATTTCCCTGCCCGTTAACATTTTTCTAAATTATCTGCTGATATTCGGCCGCTGGGGCTTTCCACAATTGGGCGGTGTTGGTGCTGGTGTTGCTACAGCATGTACATACTGGCTGATCTTTCTTATTAGTCTCTTTTTTGTCCATCGAGTCGAACCTTTCGCCCAGTATGGCATTTTCCGTCAATGGACCCGTGTATCCTTGTCCAAATGGAAAGAGTTACTCAAGATTGGAGTGCCCATCGGATTTGCGACTTTTTTCGAAACGTCCATCTTCGCTGCTGTGACTTTAATGATGAGCCGTTTCGATACCACAACAATTGCTGCCCACCAGGCGGCGCTGAATTTCGCTTCTACGCTCTACATGCTGCCTGTGAGCATATGTATGGCTCTTACGATCCTTGTGGGCTATGAGGCAGGTGCGGGACGTCTGAGAGATGCCAAACAATACAGTCTGCTTGGCATTGGTGGAGCCATCGGCCTCTCACTGCTGACAGCGATCGTATTGATTGTGTTCGGCGAACAGATTGCAGGTGTGTATTCAAACGATCGAGAGGTCATTGCACTTACGCAGCATTTCCTCATCTACGCCATTTTCTTTCAGATCTCGGATGCGATTGCTACACCGACTCAAGGAGCATTACGTGGCTACAAAGATGTTAATCCGGCACTGATCATCACGTTCGTAGCATATTGGATCATTGGCTTGCCTGTAGGTTATCTAACTGCTACGTATACTTCACTCGGTGCCTTCGGATACTGGATCGGCCTCATTGCCGGCCTTGCTGTAGGAGCAACAGCGCTTCTCTGGCGACTCTTCCTGGTACAAAAACAAGCCGCACTCCGCAAGGCGTAACATCGATATACTCACTCCGTGAAACAACAAAAAGAGCACAATCCACGTTAAAGCGGGATTGTGCTCTTTGCTTATGAATCGAATTATTGGGACAAACGTTGTGCAAGCTCGTAAGTCTCCATATCGAAATCTTTTTTTGTGTTAACCACTTTATCAATATCCGTCAGGGTAAGTTCACCCTTGATAATGCCACAACCTTTGTCTGTCTCGCCTGCAATCAGACTGCGAACAGCGAAGTCGCCAAGACGGCTTGCCAGGTTACGGTCGAAAGGTGTTGGCGTACCCCCACGCTGGATGTGACCCAGAACGGTTACACGTGGCTCATACGTCGGGCAACGTTCCATCAGTTCTTTTGCTACATCCTCACCCTTACCTACGCCTTCTGCAACGATGATAATACTGTGACGTTTGCCATGTGCAAAGTTAGCTTTCATCCGATCTGCTACTTCGTCCATGTCAAATGGAACTTCTGGGACAAGAATCGTTTCAGCACCCGAAGCAAGTCCGGCATGCAGAGCGATATCCCCACAGTGACGACCCATAACTTCCACGATGGAAGAACGTTCGTGTGAAGACATCGTGTCACGCAATTTGTTTACTGCGTCAACCACTATGCTTACAGCTGTATCAAACCCGATGGTGTAGTCGGTGAATGAAATATCGTTATCAATCGTTCCCGGCAGACCCATGGTGTTAATGCCCAGCTTGCTCAGTTTGTTTGCTCCGTTGTAAGAACCATCCCCACCGATAACAACCAGACCGTCAATGCCACGCGCACGCAGAATGTCCGCACCTTTTTGCTGACCTTCAGCGGTATAGAACTCCTTGCAACGTGCCGATTGAAGAACCGTTCCCCCACGTTGGATGATATCCCCTACACTTCGCAAATCCATTGGGAAAATGTCATTATTCAAAAGACCCTGGTATCCACGTTGAACTCCATATACTTCGAGACCGTGAAACAGTCCGCTGCGAACAACCGCACGAACAGCCGCGTTCATCCCCTGTGAATCACCACCGCTCGTTAATACTGCGATTTTCTTTACTGCTGTCATGATGTTTCTTCCTCCTCTAGTTTCACTTCAGGCTCCGCAATATCACACCTGACTTACATATTTTTCCGTATCCAGCGACTGAAAATGAAGAAAAATATTCTTGTGATCGGGCTATTTTTCAGCAGACGTTTGGATACGACGCGAACTTCCTGTTGTTCGCTGACTTTGGGATCAGACAGGTAAATGGCAATCAGTCCTTCGATGATCATCCGGTGAAAGGAGCTTCCCGGAATCTTCTGCACATCGCTGCGTGCCATCTCCACAATAAAAGCAATTCGGTCCAGCATTGTCTCCACATTCTCATAATAGTTGCAGAAGTTGAGATCTCCCCCGATGCGGTCCTCATCCTGATCAATTAAATAATCGAGCATAATGTGCAATGCGCATACATGTGGGAAATAGGCCGTGTGGATCGAGGCCGCTTGCTCTTCAGTCAACTGATCGTCACTCGCAGCCAGAAACAGCATGAAAACGCCCAGTGTAGAGCCAGTTGCAGCAGCAAATTCGTTCCAACGAAACTGAGGTGTGCGATGACGATGCTCCGACCACCATTCGAGCAGTGCCGTTTCTCTCAGTTCCGGCTTGATATGCTTATATACCTGCAGGTCCGTGTATAGGCCTGCCAGATCCTGAATTTGGGGCTTGGCGGACGTATAGCCCGGTAACTGACGGGTCAGTTCCTGACATGTGGTCACCAGATTCCGCAGATATCCGCCGTCATCCTGCTCCTCACGGAGGGCATAATAATTGACGGGAATTGCTTCGGGATCTACCGCATCAAGCATAGATTGATGGAGAAGACGAAAGTCATCCGGGTCCATCGACGTGCTGCGGTCGCACAGATTGTCCAAATAATCACTAATAGTTTGATATGAAACGATCAGCGGAATCAGAATGTGTCTGTTGGGCAAATCAGCTAATGCGTAGACGGTTCCGCCTTCACAGTGAAACTGTTTATCCTTCAGACTGGCAAGTGCTTGCGTACGCAATTCTTCATTCGGAATCGCTTCAGCTTGGGCACGCCATCCATTCAGTGCCTTCCGTGTTTCCGGAATGGTGTATTTGTACACCCCTCTCATCAATGCCAACGGTCCACGCGGATATTGATGACGTTTTCGATTTGATTGGCTCAAAATAAATGTGCCTCCACTTGGTTGAATACGTATTAGAGCGATTTTTAACCATTCCTATTATAATATGATCCCCTTAATTGTACAAATGATCTGCCGCATATTCCGCATAAAAAATCGCATCCGCGCCCAAAGCTTTGTGATATACTAGGCATATTTCATCCATCAAAGGAGTCGTTGACATGTCGTCAAGTGAATCACTTTCGTGGAGACGGTTATTTTCTTTTTTTGTGCCACTTGGCATTTCCGCCTCTCTCGTCACCATTTCTCACGTCATCATAAACAGCACATTAGCACGTTCCGCTCATCCCGAGACGGTTATTGCCAGCTATGCCATCGCCGGTAGCTTGTTAACCCTCACGGAACGCCCCTCCACCCTGCTGCGGCAAACCTGTTCCGCACTGGTTCGCGATCGCCTATCCTTTCAGGCCCTCACGTTTGTGACCAAAATATTTCTTGCCTGTGTGCTTCTCATTGGGTTTCTCATCGTATACTCTCCCGTTGGTACCGGGGTGTTCAAATACTTGTTTGGTGTAAGTCCGGATCTGCTGAACAAGGTCATCGACGTATATGAAATTCTCATGTATGTGAGTATCTTTTCTGTGATCCGCAACATCTATCAGGGGATCATCATTACGAATAACCGCACCAAGTGGTTAACCATCGGGATGGTTTTCCGTTTAGCCGGCATGTACGGCCTATCCCTCTATTTCATATATACAGACAGCATTGACAGTGGACGTGTAGGCGCTATCATTTTTGCTGCTGGCATGATGATTGAAGCGCTGGTCAGCTTTCTGGAGGGAAACAGCATCAAACGCAAGATGCCAGCCAAGCTTGAGGATCATCCCGTCGAGAGCAAGGGAGACGTATTTCGCTTTTATAAGCCGCTGCTGTTATCCAGCTTTGTAGCGCTGTTCATAGGACCGGTTATTAACATTGTACTGGGCAAAACGACAGGGATTGCACTAGCCATTTCGTCCTTTGCCATAGCAAGCAGTCTGATGCAGTTGATGCTAAGCTTCTTTACATACATCCATCAGATCGTGCTGAATTTCTACCTTGTGGACGCCAAACTGGTACGAAAATTCGCACTTGTGACAGGATTTATTCCGTTTGCGATGATGGTGTCGATTGCCTATACCCCCTTGGGACCTTGGGTACTCGAAAATGTCATGAGCGTTCAGGGTGAACTGTTGGAACAAAGTCTGTGGACGCTGCGTGCGTTTGTCTTATTTCCGCTGATCTTCCCTTTTCTGGATTTCAGCAATGGCCTCATTCTGCTTCGCGGTCAGACAAAAACGATGTTTCGTTCGCAAACGGCGAATGCCATCTGCACGGTAATTGTGCTGCTTATACTGGTTAGTATTTTCCCTGCGTGGAACGGTATGATTGGCGCTGTAGCCCAATCCCTTGGCCTGCTCGCCGAACTTATCATTGTCTGGCTTGTCATCCGGCGCACACAGAAAGAACCTACGATGTCCGTGCCGAAAGCCCGTAAATCAACATCCCTGAAAGGGTAATAAAATCATTGAATTGTTATCAGGATTGGAGTCTCTCATCATGAAATTAAGTCACAACGCCCGCCCGGACCAGAACTGGCTGCGGGCTCTCATGTTCACCATCTTCGGTTCCACTGTTCTGGTGGTATCCTACTTCCAGCTTTACTTCAGTCATCTGGGCTTCAGTCGGGCTGAGATTGGTTATCTCTACGGGATCGGCCCACTCATCTCCGTGTTCTCCAATATGTTCTGGAGTATGGCCAGCGACCGCTACCAAACGGTACGCAAAGTGATGATTATTCTGCTTGGAGGCCAATTGATCACAGGAGTCATGCTAGCTAATGCGACAACTTTCGGTCAGGTATTTGTACTCGTAACCCTGTTTTACTTTTTCTATTATCCGGTCTATCCACTCTCCGATACGATGGCTATTACAACCGCCAGCAAGTACGGCCGAAATTTCACTTCCATTCGAGTCTTCGGATCGATCGGTTATGCCTTCTTTGCATTAAGTATCGGGTATTTCCTTGGATCTTTTGGTCCAGCATGGACGATTTGGGTCTGTGTTGGTCTTGCTGCCACTACACTATTGATCAGTTTTCAATTGAAGGATCAACCTTCGGGAAGCAGTAGCAAAATGGATCTATCGGGGTTATGGGCTATTTTGAAACGCAGAGATGTGCTCACCTTTTTTGGCTGTGTGTTTTTGCTTGCCATGGGACATCGCATGAACGAAGCATTTCTTACCATCACGCTAAAAGATCTGGGTGCCAGCGAGGGGCTGATCGGCTGGTCTTTGCTGATCTCTTCCGTAAGTGAAATCCCCATATTTCTACTGCTCAGCAAGTATGGAAACCGTTATAAAGAGCTGCCGCTAATTGCTTTTGCTGCACTGATGTATACGGTTCGTTTGCTTCTCATGTCCATATCCGATACACCTGCAGCTGTCGTTGCGATTCAGACGATGCACAGTGTTACCTTTGGTATTTTCTACGTTACGGCGGTCCGCTATATCATTCGCCTAGTTCCAGACGGTTACAGAGCTACGGGTATGGCTTTGTTCACCATTGTCTGGTCCAGTGCTTCGGGACTTCTTAGTGGAACGTTGGGCGGGCTGCTGCTGGAACATGCAGGCAGACAATCCTTTTATCTCACCGCGATGGCTTTCTCCCTGGCTGCACTGATCGGTTTCGGATTGAAGTTATGGTCCAGCATGACCAATCGTGTCTCCTGAACACACAGGGAACATACACCGTATTCAACCGTTATTTACACTGAAAAATCTTAGAATCAAAAAAAGCACAGCCTCCCTTGGGGGACTGTGCTTAGGTTCTTAATATTCAGCTATAAATTTATCATATATAAGAAGTCCGTTGACCGGAAAAATTCTTACAGTTTGTTTACGTTAGCTGCTTGAGGACCACGGTTTCCATCAGTGATTTCGAATTCTACCGCTTGACCTTCTTCCAATGTTTTGAAGCCATCTCCTTGGATTGCGGAGAAATGTACGAATACGTCCTCGCCGCCTTCAACTGAAATAAAGCCATAGCCTTTTTCTGCGTTAAACCATTTAACTGTACCTTTCAAATGAAAAACCTCCTAAAAATATCGCCATCTATGGCGAATACCCTTATTATACTGTATGGGCTTCCATTTTGCAATTTATCTTTCCATAAATGTCGAAAAAATTTGCTTTGAATCGTAGGGTACGGTATCATTTTACCAAAACCGTTAGTTTGGAGACTACCTATGATAAAAAAACATGAAATATACAAAACAGACAAGTGGAATATGATGACCGTAGAAGTTCAAGGCAAATATCTCGTACTGCGAGAAATTTCGGAAGAGTGGGGCGAAGAATGCCATACGTTCCTTAGCCGTCCTGCATTAATGCACTGGGCTGAACGCCGTTTTCCAAAAGCAGATTTTGAGAACCGTGAGGATGAATGGCGTCAATTGATGGCTGCCTTCAAAGGGGTCTAACCCATGCAGCTTGACTCAAGCAATGTCGTCATTTTTATTATCCTTGCCTTCTCTCTTGGTATTGTGCTTATTTTGGGACGCAATTCCATCCCGGATCGATTGAGACGGGGAATGGCGCTTATTGCTACCCTGCTCATTTGTTTCGCCTTTTTCCTGATCGTTTATTTTCTGTATAACATGGGAACCTAATCACGGGGACCCAGATGCTCAAATATTTCATCGTGCCTAAGGTCATACTATACGAGATTATTCGTATTGTAAGGAGGAAGGCCGTTGAAATACCAGAAATCGCTATCTGTTATCCTGGTACTTAGTCTGATTCCTTCGTCTCTCTCCGCACAGGCAAGCGAGACGAAGGCAGCTTCGTCCATACATTCATCAGATCATCAAAGGAGGATTTCCATGAGTCAATTATTGAAACGTTCCGAGGTGCCGGCTGAGCATAGCTGGAAACTGGAAGATTTATTTGCCGATCAGAAAGCCTGGGATCAAGAATATGAAGAAGTATCGTCTTTGACCAAGAAGGCCTCCGAATTCCAAGGCAAACTGAATCAACCTGATGTACTCAAATCTTGCTTCGAATTCGAAGATGAGATCAGCCTCAAAATAGAACGCCTCTTTGTGTACGCACGTATGCATCAAGATGAAGACACAGCGAATCCTACATATCAAAACCTGTCCCAAAAAGCCCAGAAATTAGGCGTACGGGTTGGTGAAGCACTTTCTTTTGTCACACCGGAGATTCTTTCCCTGCCGGATGATCAGTTGGACGCATTTATTGCGAACGAAAAACTCTCTGCTTACACGTTTACATTGGAAGAGATGAAACGCGAAAAAGCCCATGTTCTTAGCCAAGCAGAAGAAGCTTTGCTTGCACAGGTAGGCAACCTTTCACAAGCACCACAGACAATCTTCAGCATGCTGAATAACGCTGACCTCAAGTTCCCCCGAATCAAGGATGAACATGGTAACGAAGTTGAACTGACTCACGGTAGCTACATTCAGTTCTTGGAGAACCCTAATCGTGAAGTTCGCGAACGTGCCTTCAAAGCGGTATACGAAACCTATGCCAAACAGAAGAACACAATTGCGGCTGCCCTGAATGCAAATGTAACCAAAAATATGTTCTATGCTAATGTTCGGAAGTACCCTTCCGTGATGGAAATGTCCCTATATGGAGATAACATCCCAACGGATGTGTATACCAATCTGGTAGACACCATTCACGAGAGCCTTCCGTTATTGCATCGTTATATGGACCTGCGCAAAAAGTTGCTGGGTGTGGATCAATTGCACATGTACGATCTGTTCGCTCCACTCGTAGACGAATACAAAATGGATATTACCTATGAGGAAGCGAAACAAACGGTTAAAGACGGTCTGAAACCACTCGGCAAGGACTATGCCGATGCATTGCAGACTGGATATGATAACCGCTGGATCGATATATATGAGAATGAAAATAAACGTTCAGGCGCATATGCCTGGGGCGCTTACGGTACTCACCCGTATGTCTTGTTGAATCACAAAGATAACCTAAACAGCATGTTCACACTCGCACATGAAATGGGTCACGCTCTGCATTCACATTACTCGGATACAACACTTCCGT
The DNA here is from genome assembly GCF_038004645.1 of Paenibacillus sp. FSL M8-0212. NCBI lineage: Bacteria > Bacillati > Bacillota > Bacilli > Caryophanales > Paenibacillaceae > Paenibacillus > Paenibacillus sp. FSL M8-0212. The sequence goes on from NZ_JBBORP010000001.1 coordinate 208,210, forward strand.
ATCGTGATGCACAGTACACCATCTTCCTGGCTGAGGTTGCATCCACAACCAACGAAGCGTTGCTTATGGATTATCTGCTTAACAAATCAACAGATCCAAAGGAAAAATTGTATCTGTTGACCTATTATGCCGACCAATTCCGTACAACGGTATTCCGTCAGACCATGTTTGCTGAATTCGAGAAAATCATTCATGAACGTGCGGAACAAGGTGACGCATTAACACCACAATTGTTATCCGAGATCTATTATGATCTGAACGTTAAATATCACGGAGAAGGCATGGCTGTTGACAAAGAAATTGAAATGGAATGGGCTCGCATTCCACACTTCTATAACAGCTTCTACGTTTACAAATATGCTACAGGCTTCTCCGCAGCAACAAGCTTTTCCAAGCAAATTCTGGAAGAAGGCCAACCGGCTGTTGACCGATATCTTGGCTTCCTGAAGAGCGGCGGCAGTGATTACTCCATCAACATTCTGAAAAAAGCAGGTGTGGATATGTCTACACCACAGCCAATTCGTGAAGCAATGAGTGTGTTCAAGGAATTGATTGAACAGATGGAGCAATTAACCAAATAAGGTTGTCTTTCCATGTGACCTGCATCCCTTGCCCGTTTGGGCAGGGGATTTTATCATCATTGCTAGATGCAACATACCCGAATATGGGTAATGCATATCTAGTTCTCAATTGTTCAACAAGGAGGCAACACCATGAAAATGCAATGGGCACTCATAGCAGGTCTTGTTTTTGCACTGCTCACGGGAATCTTTGCGGTCATTAATGTGGATTCCGTACAAGTCAACCTGTTATTTAACACGGTACAAATCCCGCTGATCTTGCTGATTCTCGGCTGTACCCTGATCGGTGGAATTATTGTAGGGTCATATGGCATCTATCGCCAATACAGACTGCAACGCGAGAACAAACAATTGAAATTGCGTGTATCTGAATTGGAAAGTTCCGCGACAAGCAAATCTACGTTGGATTCTTTCAAATCGATGGATTCGCTTGACTCCAATGAATCCGACAGCCTATTGGAGAATGATTCGATCCAGAGTCAGCGCAAGGGAAACCCTACGGGAACACTGTAACCAATCAGAGACAGCCTGCTGGCGAGTCAGGAATGGTAGTATTACATTCTCTCCCCCAGACAGGCTGTATTTTGTTTCACACCATACCCACGATCCGAGGAGGAAATTACACAATGAGTTTTACAATTGATGAATCATACGTTCTGTCTTTTCTGAAAAAATTGCTGGATACACCAAGCCCAAGTGGTTACACCCATCATATTATCGAGATGATCCGCAAGGAAGCAGAATCACTGGGCATCGCCTGTGAGCTGAATAATAAGGGCGGTGCAGTGCTTACATTGCCAGGGCAGGATTCGTCCAAGACAATTGCTTTGAGCGCCCACGTGGATACGCTAGGGGCCATGGTGCGCTCCATTACATCTTACGGCACATTGAAACTGACCTCTGTTGGTGGATTTTCCATGCAAAGTATCGAAAACGAATATTGTACCATCCATACTCGGGATGGAAAAACATACACAGGCACCATCCTCTCCCTTCACCCGTCTGTACACGTCTATCCAGATGCACGCACCTTTGAACGGACCGAGAGCCATATGGAAGTTCGAATCGATGAAGTCGTCTCTTCCAAGGAGGATGTGTTGAAACTCGGAATCTCTGTGGGCGATTTTATCTCCTTCGATGCTCGCGCCGTCATCACTCCGAGTGGTTATATCAAATCACGTCATCTGGACGACAAAGCCAGCGTGGCTGCGCTATTCGGCATCCTTGAGTCTGCACATCGCGAGGGCTGGAAACCATTACATAACGTCTCTCTGCTCATCTCCAACTATGAAGAAGTTGGACATGGCGCATCGTATATCCCTGCGGAAATCAGTGAAATGATCGCTGTAGACATGGGTGCGATGGGTGACGATCTCAGTTGTAAAGAAACCGACGTTTCCATATGTGCCAAGGACTCTTCTGGCCCGTATGACTATGATATGACTAGCCGTCTCATTGAGCTGGCCAAACAAGATGGCATGGATTACGTCGTCGACATTTATCCTCACTATGGCTCAGATGGCAGTGCAGCATTACGCGGAGGAAACAATATCCGAGCAGCACTGATCGGTCCAGGGGTTCACGCATCTCATTCCATGGAGCGTACGCATAAGGATGCTGTCCTGAATACGGCACGATTGCTCGCTGCCTACATTACAACCAAGTAAAAAAGCATCATTTTTCTACGAAATCATCATGGTGACATCCATAAGTCTTGTCTAATCAAAAAGGACACTTCCAAGCACAGCAAATCGGTGCGCTATCGGAAGTGTCCTTTTTTGTCATATCTCTTAATCTGCCTGTTCCACATATGCATGATATTTACGATCCAATATCTCTAACTCTGCCTTATGGTCACGGATTTCATTTCTTAACACATGCATGGTCTTCCGAACCGCGCTCAGTCCATCCTTCACCTGACGTTCGGCTTTGCGAATTTTTTCCTGAACCATCCAGTCCACAAAAAGGTTATCAAAGAAATAGTCTGCGAATGAAAGCAGACCTCCAAGATGCAGATCGGCGTGTACGGCCATCTCTACATCCTCCAATTCCTTCTGAAAACGTCGTAGACGCTTACCTGCATCCATAATAGCGACCTGAGCGTCATCCATTCGTCCCCGCTTGATATGTGTGGAGATTACCCCACCACCCATCATGTCATATACGCCCCAATTACCTGCCGAAGCCAAGGCCTTCTCGGCACGTTCAAGGGCATAGACCAGATATTCCCCTTCCCGGAAAGCCTCATCCAGTTCCTGAAGCTCACTCGCCAGATGTTCCCGATTCTCAGCCATGTGTTGCAATTCCGCATCCTGGTCCAGCAGACGCCCTTCCTTCTTCCCCCACAGAGCGTTATAGTCGCTCTGCCAGTACTGATACTGCCTTTGGCCCTCCAACTCCTGCTCTACATGAATTCGTTGCTCCTGTACGTCTTGTAACATGCGACAAGCGGTGTCGTATGCAGCCTTACTCTCCATGAGTTCTAACTCTTCCTTTTCCAGACGCTCTGTCTTCTTGCCAATCAGTTGATAGAAAAATGCTGACAATGTCATACTGTTCAGTCGATCAACATCTTTCTGCTCCTTCTGAAGATGCGCCTGACGACGTTTTACCTTTGCTTCCCATTCGGCTTCTTCCGTTTGAAGCTTTTCCAGACGCTTGATCCATTTCTCGTAAATTCTCCCCTTTTCCTTGATCACTGCCAACTGTTCATTAATTTCTTTATACATAAGTGTGGTGTTCTCTCCCTTCTATGGAATTCTTTACTTATACAACGTAATGAACATACAGAACGTTTCACATAAAATCGCAAATTCGCAGACAAAAAAATCGCCCTTTTCTCCAATGCGACATAAAGTCACTGTAGAAGAAAGGGCGATGTTTAGTTATAAATCAAGACTTGCTCTGTTCAATCTGCTCTGCAAGTTCATTCAGAACGGTCCAGCGTTCCATCAATTCATCCAGATGACGTTCAGCCTCAACCTGCTCCGCCATCAACTCCTGCAGACGGGCAGAATCACTAAATGACTCTTCCATCTCTTTGTTAATCCGGACAAGATTGGCTTCAGCCTTCTCAATATTTTCATCAATCTGGTCGTATTCACGTTGCTCCTTAAAGCTGAATTTCAACTTCGGTTTAGCCGCTGACACTGCAGGAGTCGTCTTCTCCGATGACTGCTTCACCTTCGCCGCTCCTGTATCACTCTCTTGATTAGCTCCAGGCGCATTTTTCAGCATCCATTCCGCATACTCACTGTAGTCGCCGACGTGCACACGTACAGCACCGTTGCCCTCAAAAGACAGCACTTTATCCACAGTACGATCAAGGAAATAGCGATCATGGGATACGACAAAGACAACACCGGGGAAATCATCCAGGTAGTCTTCCAGTACAGCGAGTGTCTGGATGTCCAGATCATTCGTCGGCTCATCCAGCAGCAATACATTCGGCGCAGCCATCAGCACACGCAGCAAATATAGACGACGCTTCTCTCCACCAGACAGGCGGGAGATTGGCGTCCACTGGGATGCCGGGGTAAACAGGAATCGTTCCAGCATCTGGGATGCTGTAATCAGTGAGCCATCGGCTGTTTTCACATTCTCAGCCACTTCCTTGATGTACTCAATAACACGAAGAGATTCATCCATCTCCTGGTGTTCCTGTGTGAAATAGCCCAGATTGACCGTAGGACCAACGTCAACCACACCTGCATCGGGTTCCAGCTTGCCAGATATCATCTGTAACAACGTGGACTTACCACTACCATTTGGTCCGACAATCCCTACCCGATCTCCAGGTACGGCAATATAACTCAGATCTTCGATCAGTTTGCGACCCCCGACGGATTTGGAAAGATGCTCAATCTCCAGAATCTTTTTACCCAGACGAGTGGAGCCAACCGATACTTCCAATGAACCCGAACGCTGGATCCCTTGTTGGTCTTTAAGTTGTTCGAAGCGATCAATTCTCGCTTTTTGTTTTGTCGTCCGTGCCTTGGCACCACGACGAATCCATGCGAGCTCCGTCCGAAGCAAGTTCTTACGCTTCTGTTCGGAAGAGGCTTCACGTTCTTCACGCTCTGCCTTCAGTTCCAGAAAACGTGTATAGTTGGCTTCATAGCGGAACAAACGACCATGATCCAATTCGAGCATGACATTCGCCACACGATCCAGGAAATACCGATCATGCGTAATCATAAGCAGTGCGCCGCGGCGCTTCTGCAAGTACTGCTCAAGCCATACTACCGAATCATTATCAATATGGTTCGTCGGCTCATCCAGAATGAGCAGTTCGCAAGGGTGAATCAGCGCAGCAGCGAGTGCCACCCTTTTGCGTTGTCCACCAGACAATGTGCCCATCAGTGCATCGAATTGACGAATACCCAGTTTGGACAAGATACTCTTCGCTTCACTCTCCATCTGCCAGAGCTGAAGCTGCTCCATTTGTTGATTCAAACGTAACAATCGCTCCTGCAACGCTGGATCGGAGGAATTCAGTTCCAATAATTCCATCGTTTCCGTATATTCACGCACGGTTTTCATTTCCATGCTGTCACCTTCGAATACTTGTTGCAGTACCGTATTATCCGCATTGAAGTCCGGATTTTGTGCCAGGAACTGAATACGTACGTCATTACCGATGGAGATCTGTCCCGCGTCTGCCGGTTCCATACCCGATATCACACGCAAAAACGTGGATTTACCCGTTCCATTTACCCCAACGACACCAATCTTGTCCTGATCAGCCATGCCAAATGAAGCATCCTTGAACAATATTTTTTCGCCATAACTTTTTGTAATTTGCTCTACCGTCATTATGTTCATTGCTCGTACCCACTTCTCTGTAAAATAAAATTCAATATTACGTACATCCGCGAACTCACTTTAAACTTGCAAAAAAGAACGGCATCCGTCCAAAAACAATGCTGCTGCAAAGGCAATTCGTTTGTTCAGATGTTCCTCATTGAACTCCGGATTTAACATGATATCCATCTTCAGCCGGTCCAGAATTCCAATATAGGCTTCAGCGAGCAATACAGGCTCAGGTACACTTGCACTCTCCAGTACCTCACACACCATACTCATGTATTGATTCATGAATGCCTTCATGAATTTCATCAGATCCGGATCATTATTGGGTGCCATAAAGAAGAGTTTAGTATGATTGCGACGCTCATAATAATACGTAAGGTGGGTCTTGGCTATTGCTCCAAGTTTATCACCTGTGTTCTCATGCGAGTTCAAAGCATATTCAAGACGGCTGATAAAGCTGTTACAGTCCCGCTTGGATACTGCGATAAATAATTGTTCCTTGCTTTTAAAATATAAATAAATGGTGCCTTTTGCGATGCCGGCTTCGTCTGCAATATCAGACATTTTGGTCTCATAAAAACCTTTCGAGCCAAAAATACCATAGGCCGCATCCAAAATAGCCTCCGATTTGTCTCCCTGTACCGTGCTCAAATGTACTCCCCCCTACAACGCCAAAATGTTACCTAAACCAATCGCCACACATCCGCCGATTACCGAGCTAAGAACGTTCACCAGGTCATTACTCATCCATGCCCAGCCACGAGCCCGAACCGTTGGATGCCCGCAATGTTCATGTACCTCAACTTCACGGCCACACACAGTACAACGATACATCATCTGCACCGTTGCGCCCAGATAGGAATCGGCAAAAGCCCCTGCCAAACCGCCTGCAAGACCGACAAAAGTCCAACTAAACAGACTAAGCCCTTCTATCCCGGCGATCCAGGAAAACAAGAATGCTCCCGCACCAATCAGAGCCCCGCCTACGGCTGCAGCCACGGTGCCAAGAAGTGAGACCCCTCCTGAAGCACCAGGAGTAAGTACCTTCCACGTGAGAACAGAGCGCGGCGGCTTGCGACTGAGACTCCCAATTTCGGTTGCCCATGTATCCGATGTAACGGTAGCCATTACACCAATGAAAGCATACACCCATGCCGGATGTGGAAATATCCAGTATCCCAGGCATAGGAACATGCCCATTCCACCATTAGCCATCACTTGTCCCGCATCCCGATTTCCTGACTTGGCATAGGATTTCTCCAGCTCCTGCTTCCGATCTTTACGAAACCTGGAGAGCAACGTTGAAGTAATGAAAAACAACAATAACGTGCCAAACCAGAACAGGTTCCCCGCTCCGTAATATATCGTTCCCATCATGATTGCTGCCAGGCAGCCAGACAGGGTTAGCGACTTTTTCGCATAGGCAGCACCTGCCACCATAGAAGCGCATACGGCGCCAATAATCCAATCCATAATCTCTCCTGCATGCAGTGTATGTACAGCCCGCATGACGTTTATTGTATTTTTGAAATTCAATTATACCACGGTTTGATCTCAATGCCGAAACTCCTTACGCCAGCACACAAAAAACCTGTATTGGCCTCGTGTAGAAGTGCCAAAACAGGTTATCGATCAAACGTCAAAACAAGATAACTTCCCTTTTCAAGTAACGTCTGGAATTCAATGTTCCTATGTCCTAATTTAGCCCCGCTTCGCTCCGCCAATGACACCATATCGGTAGAGTACTCTGCGACCAAACCAGTTGAACAATCGATCCGTCAGGAATCCCATAAAACCCAGGGAAATCAGCCCGACAAAGATCCAATCTGTTCGGAAAAAGAGTCTGGAATTCCAGATCAAGTAACCGACTCCCTCATTCGAGGCAATCATCTCAGCACCAATTATGGCCATATACGAGGTTCCCATCGCCAGTCGCACACCCGTGAAGATATACGGGGTTGTCGCCGGAACAATCACATGCAGCAGAATCTGCCGTTCATTGGCTCCCATACTGCGGGCCGACCGGATTTTATCTTCTTCAACGGAGAGCACACCTGTCAGTGTATTCAGCACAACAATGAAGAAGGTTGCGTACATAATAAGCGCGATCTTGGATTGCTCTCCAATTCCAAACCACACCAGGAATAAGGTAATAAAGGCGATCGGCGGGATAAAACGTATAAAGTTAAGGAACGGTTCGGCGAACAGCCGGATGAGATGAACTTTGCCAATAATCAGCCCTACCGGAATAGCAATGATACTTCCGAGTACCCATCCCGCCAGTACACGAGTGAAGCTGATTCCGATATACTCCATCAGTGTACCGTCAGCAATCAATTCGCGTGCTCCCAGGATCGTGTGCCACGGACCAGGGATTACGTCAGGCCCATAGATAAGGGCACCAAGCTGCCAGATTAAGATGACCGTTACCCATAGAAGCGGGATAGACACCCTTTTTTTCTCCAACCATTTCATCTTGTATATCACCTCAGTTATTCTTCAAAGTGGCCTTGAATTCGGTCATACAAGGTGTTGAACTCAGACGAGGCGATGTTCCTCGGGTAAGGTAAAGTGTTGTGGTAAATATCCGTGATATTCGAAGACGGACCTACAGACATAATGCCTATGCGCTCACCAAGCAATAACGCCTCCTGAATATCGTGTGTGACAAAGATAACGGTTTTATGTGTTTCTTTCCAAATATTCACCAGTTCCTTCTGCATGGTCCGTCTCGTCATCGCGTCCAGCGCACCGAATGGCTCATCCATCAGCAAGATCGCCGAGTCATTCGCAAGTACCCGGGCCAATTGAACACGCTGCTTCATGCCACCTGATAGCTCTTTTGGAAATTTGCCCTCATGAGCACTCAGTCCCACAAGCTGGATGTAACGATCGGAGATCTCACGCCGTTGCGTCTTAGGCACCTTGGACATTCGAAGTCCGAATTCAACATTCTCCCTCACGGTTAGCCATGGAAAGAGAGAAGAATCCGCCTGCTGGAATACCATTGCCCGATCCCTGCCTGGTCTGTCAATCTCCTTGTTATCCACCTTGAGCTGTCCACCCGACTTGGAGATAAACCCCGCGATCATGTTCAGCAGCGTTGACTTCCCACACCCACTGGGACCAAGCAGGACAAAGAACTCTCCTCCCTTGATAACCAGATCGACATCCTTAATGATATAATGCACATCCCCATTGGTCGGGGCATGATACGTTTTCCGCAGCTGCTCAATATGAATGGTATGCTGAGTTGCAGGTAAGGACATAACGGACACCTCCCATTTGAATAAGAATTATTTACTGTATGTCACTTTTTCCGGCAGAGCCTGCTGGAGAGAAGTCAGATTGAGTTTGGTGTCGAGATCAAAATCCTGTTCAATGATTCCGGTGTCCACCATATATTGCTTCTGACCTGCCAAACTATCATAAGCAGCCTGCGTAAATCCAACTTCCCATGGATTGATCGGAAGGTCTTTCAACGTGGCATCTTTAGGCTGTTTGGTCTCTTGATACATCAGATCGGCAACCTCTTCAGGATGCGCTTGGGCATACGTGGATGCTTCATCCAGCGCCGCAAGAAAATCACTTACCGTTTCAGGGTTTGCCTGGATGAATTCATTACTTGATACCAGTCCCATACCAAGGCGTATAGGGGTCTGAGACATATCCGTCAGCTGATGTACTCCTTCGAGTGCATCGAATTTATCGGTTAACGCGGAACCTATAACCCAAGCGGCATCAAGGTCTCCCTGTTTCAATGCGATGTAGGCTTCATCAAAAGCCCCCTGACCAATTTGCGTCACATCACTCAGCGCCACCCCCTGATCTTTCAAATATTCATCCCATAGATACGGAATAAATGTGCCTCGAATGAAACTCACTTTCTTGCCCTTCAAATCCGCTCCACTCTGAATATTCTCCCTAGCATACAGCTTCCAGGCGGCTGCCGCTTCATCCGTAGTCTGACCTGCAGAAGCGATGACTGAATATTCCCCTTTAGACAAAGCATTTAATACAGGGAAGTCCGCACCGTAAGCAATATCAACCTGTTTGATAAATAGTGCATTTACACCTTCAGCCGGTGAGCCAAACGTAATACTCTCTGCATCAATGCCCCTGTTTTCAAAAAAACCTTCGGCAATGGCTACCCTGAACGTTGGGTTGGTACTTGTATCTGCGATTCGAATTTTTACATTATCGGTATTCTTGCCGGTAGCGTCTTTTGCTCCAGATCCTGCTGCGTTTGAACTGCATCCGGATAATAGGAGTGTCGTAGCCAGAAATAATATCAATATGCCGGTTACTATGGATGGTTTTCTCACAATATACACCCCATTCGATCTAGTCATGATTCTTGACGCTTAACCGCCTGACTTGCCTTCATCCGACGTTGCCACACAGGCTGCACCCTCCACAAATGGAAGAGTTGTCTCTACGCTCACGATGGATGCAGAACCTTTGGTTGCTGCTCCCGGCACTCTGTAGTTGGAGACATCAATAGCTTCGATCGCAACTTCCTGCGGCTTCTCCAACTGCGGAACCCACTGATAAGGAACTCGATACGAGCGATAGACCATATTGGTATTCCGCCGATCGGTGTAAGGAGATACATACTCCCATACCAGCTCATGCTCCGCTGTGACTTCGAACAATCTGCCATTGGAACCTTCGGTTATCAGGGTGTTACCGTTAGGTAAACGCTGGGCGGAACTGATGTATGGGCTATAAAATTTATAAGAATCCGTCGGAACCGAGAAACCTGCTTCTGCCGAGGTATACTGCCAGACAATCTCCAGGGTGACCGGGTTAATCTCCAGTACACGGGAGTGATCCCGAATCGCATGTTTCAATCCAAATGGAGAAGCCGGATTTGGAAGGCCGTAACCTGCCCAGCCGCCATTGTCGAATACGAGCAAGTTCCCTTCACCCGGTAAACCTTGGGGAATGATATGTGCATGATGCTGCCCGATAATTGTGCCAATGTGTTTCGCTTCAGTTGAAGTATAGTCTGGTCCTAGTCTCCACACGATCTTTCCGCTCTGTCTGTCTGTAATGGCGATAATGTTGGCCTCTCTTGCATCCCAGATAATATTGTCGGGGTGGAACCGTTCGTCTCCTTCTTCATAGAAGCGGTTGGGTCCAACATAAGAAGCAGAATTAATATGTAACCAGTCACCAACACCACCACCCAGATGACCGAAAGAGCGTGTATTCGGGTCACGGAACAGAACATTTCGAGCAGCTTCATCAAAACCTAATTCTTCAAAGTGTTCGTTAGGCAGCCACTCCCAGAGTACCTTCCCCTCCCAATCCACTTCGATAATGGCATCATCAAGCAATGGCTTATCTGAAATTTGCGAGTTACTCACATTTTTGTGTGCCAGAATAAGTGTTTTGCCACTCTTCGTCTTTGGCGCAAGGCCAGGGGCATAATAACCTACCGGATTTCCCTCACGCTGATAATCATGATGCTGGCGGGCATACCATAATGGCTCATACCCCGGATCTTCGATGTGTTCGTAGCTATTGTATTTCCATACAATGTTGCCGTCCCAATCCACCTGAACCAGATCGACATTATCCTGAATACCGAACTTCGGATCTCTGCGACCCGTGCTGCCCAGCACGTAGCCGCCAGGTAATATTTTGGCCGGAAACCCTAACAATCCTTTCCACAGGTGAACCTCCTTGCCATTCATATCGATCAATACTACGCCTTCTTCACCTGCCTGATAGACGGTATAACCGCCCCAAGCCTTATTCGGATTGAATAGCGTGGCTCCAGTTGGATATATTGTTGAGTGTCCCATTGATCATCTCTCCCCTAGAATGTTTGTGGTATATCAAATGTCGTTACCTTGACTCAACCTCAATAACTGAGATAGTTACTCTTCTTCCCGGTATTGTCCCGGTGCTTCTGCTCAAGGTCACTTGTGGAGGACCGATCCTGTTCTTGTATCCCGTTGTTCTCTGCCAATTCCAGCACCGTGTCCGAGAATCCCTCCAGATTCGCTACTACCCGCTCGTAGAATTGACTTTGCTGCTCCAGTTCCTCCGTCGTAAAACCCTCAAACAGAAGCGTGATACATCGGGCACCGATATTGCTGTTTCTCGCATACATCTCCCGCCCGCTGGATGTGATGTCCAGTAAAACCGTCCGGCGATCGTCTTCCTTTCGTCTGCGGATGGTGAGTCCCTTTTTCTCCAACTTATCGGTCAGAGCTGTAATGGCACCCGATGTAAAGTCCAATTGTTCTGCCAAATCCCCAAGTCGCTGTTCTCCCTCACGAATGATCTTGTGCAGGATAAGCATGCCTGGCAGGCTGATACCTTCTACAGAGATGCGATCCCGCTCTTTGACAAATCGTCTGACCATTTTGCGAAATAACCAATCCGTCCGCTCCAACGCTTCCCAGTCTCTATCGCTCATTTCATAACCTCCTTGATCGTTTGAAGCTTCAATAAAGATACGAAAAAAGGCCCCCGAGGACATTCCTTAGAGGAGTAGTCCCGGGAGCCTTTGGTGGTCCAATCAGCTCAATGCAGTTTTCAGTTCAAATTAGTTCACTGTTCATTTAATGAGTATTAAAATAATTGAGATTATCATATAACCAACTAACCCAACCTGTCAAGTGTGAATTATTTTTAGTTCTTTTCTTAATTACACTCCTTCTCAGCTAGGTTGAAATTACTTATCCTGTTTTAAGTTTCACTTCAGGTTTCCCGTTTACACTATTCTCAGATAGAAACATCTACAAATACATCAACGACAAGCTACGATTCAGTTCGTACTCAACTACAGAAATGAGGATTATCCATATGAATATGAAAAGAGTCATTATTATAGGCACAATGATTGTCACCATGTCCTTCGCCGGAACAGCATGGGGCCAATCCGCCATCTCCCCCATACCTAGTGCTAAGTGGTCCATCGTTGACTTGGATACTCGTGAGGGAAGCAATGACGAGCTGCTCAGCGCTCTCAATCAGCCTTCAGAAGCGGATCTGTATCAGGAACTGTACAACGGGAAATCACTGAGGAGGATTACGGAAGAAAACAACGGGAATTTGGATGAAGTGATTGCTATACAAGTAAGACAGCTCAGAGAGCAGTTGGATGAACGGCTCGCAAGTGGAAGTATCAGTTTAGAGCAACATGCTGCACAACAAGCTGAACTGGAAGAGTTGGTCACACAGAGCGCAAATACAGCATACAGTTTGGCGTAAATTAGTAGCGTATCCGTTCGATGAAGATATAAATATATATCCACGATAACACAGCAAAAAGGAGCGTATGCACGCCCCTTTCTTGTACTCTATTCATCTCAAGCAGGTGTGATGTGTAATCCTTATTGCGCTGACCCAATCGTGCAGGCACCCAAGGATTCGCCGTCCCATGCCAGTTCGAGCACATCTCCTGCTTGTGTTGGTCCAACACCTTCCGGTGTTCCTGTAAAAATGACATCGCCCGGCCCTAGGCCGTAATGGTGACCTACATAATCCACAATATCCTGTAAACTGAAGATCATGTTACTAATGTTACCACGCTGGACTACCTCACCATTTTTGGTCAATGTAAAGTCTTTCTCCAGTAATGCTGCCGCACCCGGGAACGCCTGAAATGCAGTAACTGGAGCGGAATTTCTGAACCCTTTGGCGGCTGTCCACGGGTGGCCCTTTTTCTTAATCACGGTCTGTACGTCACGTAACGTAAAATCAATACCAAAGGCATACGCATCCACCAGCTCATCTATCGCCATACCTGGCTCATAACTCCGGCCGATTCGAACAACCAATTCAGCTTCATAGTGAACTTCACCCTTGGTAGCAGGCAATTCAAGCGTTTCACCATTTAGGGGCACGACTGCATGAGAAGGTTTCATAAAGATCATTGGTTCATCCGGAACCGCGTTACCCAATTCTTCAGCATGAAGTTTATAATTGCGTCCTACACAGTATACATTGCGAATGTTAGTTAACATGGGTATATTACCACCTTTATCGGATTGAATAGTGCATATAGGAAAGTTAGGGTCTGAAGAATCGGCTGCTCGTCTCCTGAAATGCCAGCTCCCATACGTCAGGACGGTTCGTACATAACATGAGTTCTGGATCAACTGCCGCCAGTTTCTTCATAATGGTCTTGTCATCCACTGTCCAAGCCATCACCCGAATACCTGAACTCCGCATCTCGTTCATTAAAGATTTGTCTACATTGGTGTATCCAATCGAGAGGAATGTACAATTCATCTGCCGCAGCGCGGTTAACAAATCACCTGGTCGTGCATCGATAATCAGCCCCGTCTGGATCTCCGGTGCAAGTTTCTTCACTTCGATCAGAGCGGCTGGTTCAAATGAGGTGATCACAACATCATTTTGCATATGTCTTTTTCTCACTTCATATATAACAGCTGCAGGCAGACCCGGGTACATGTCTCCCTGCGTTTTCAGTTCAATGTTCAAACGTACTCTGCCGCAAGAGCGATCTAACAATTCACTTAGCGCCGGAATCCGTTCGCCTTTGTAAGACTTATTTTTCCACGATCCGGCATCCAGACGTTGCAGATCAGCCCAATCGGTTTCCCGAACCAGGCCCTTGCCATTTGTCGTGCGATCCACTGTAAAATCATGAATGACCACGGGTACACCATCACGCGACAACTGCACATCCAGCTCCATCCACTGAACTTCAGGCCGCTCCATGGCCATCAGGAATGCAGCCATCGTATTCTCTGGTGCAATAGAAGAAAATCCACGGTGCGCTACACAAAGGTTGTTCATTCGATTCCCTCCTCAAAAAGGTTTTTAATTAGGCGAAGCGACTCCATTCCCATCATATCGAATACCCGGGGAGAGCTTTGCCATCTGTTCCAACAGCAGTTTGTTCGCCTCATCAATCATTGGAATGGCCTGACCTAGCCCGGCCTCATAAGGGATAACTTTCATGCTGCAAGCTGCATCTTGACTACAGCGAGCCTGAAATACCGCCGTTTTCCACGTCTCTTCGGTGGTTGATCTGGAGAAAATGAAATTTCCCGTACTGTATGCAATCCACTTTCCCTTATAGTACTCCAACCCTTGCAACACATGAGGATGACCACCTATGACCAGATCTGCGCCAGCATCTACAAACTCATGAGCCAATCGGGTCTGGTCACTATTCGGAGTACTTACACGTTCCTCTCCCCAGTGTGCAACCACGATCACCAGATCAGCCTTCTTACGGGCATCCTGGATCGCTTGCACTGCCCCTGTGGAATCATAGGCTTCAGCCACGCCAGCCCGATTACCTTCCGCCTTCCAACTCGTTTCCGGTACAACGCGGGAGAACCCAAGCAATGCAATCTTCATACCTTTGCGTTCCAGATATGCTGGTGCATAGGCTTCATCCCTGTTCATGCCAGCCCCGGTATGAGCTATACCATATTCCTTAAGATAGGTTAACGTATCTACCAGACCTTCTACGCCCTGATCCAGAATATGATTGTTAGCCAAATTGACAGCATCAAAACCCGCAGAGGCCATTGCCGCCAATGCTTTGGGCGAAGATTTGTATACATATGTTTTGTTAGCCGCACCAGTACCACCCAGGGTTATCGGTGTCTCCAGGTTGCCGATGGTAAGATCATCATCCTTGAATAATCTGCCTAGTTTGGCAAAGGGATAGTCATAACCGTTCTTATCCAGCAGTTCCGCAACTTTGCCTGAAAACTGGATATCGCCAACAAAGTTAATCGTGACATCCTTCGCTGAATTGGAAGGTTTCGACGTCCCTGATTCGGTATCTACACCTGCATTTCCCTTGGTGCCGGACGGTGTCGAATCCGCCGCTGGTTTTTTCGTTCCAGATTCGGCTTTCCCACTGTTGGTATTGCCTGAAGTATCAGGTGTCGCTACTCCGGATGTCTTATCTGTATCCGCTGTTGTCTCTTCATCCGTAACTTCGGGTTCTTCTTCCGGAGTCTCATCGGACTCCGAGTCAGGAGCACTTACTTGATCCCCACCTTTGGCATCGTCTCCAATGGAAGGCTGATCCTGATCAACAATTTCTTGCTTCACCGGCTGGTCTGCCTGTTGCTGACGGTTATTCATGACATAAAAAATGCCCACCAGACCAATTGCCATGATCAACACAATATTAACGGTCCAGATGATTGTGATTGTATTGCGGGTGCGTTTACTAATTTTCTTCTTTACACTTCGCTCTGATCTTGGGGGATACATAAGCAACTCCTCTTCTTCTTCACAGCCATACATACCATTATATCAGGCATATTCTGGATTTCCATCATTCCTTGGAACTGTATCGATTGAAAGGATACGAACTCGGTTAGCTTCCATATTTTCATATAAAAAAAGCCATCTCTCCAGTAGATAATTCTACGTTTGAGACAGCTCTCTTGCTGTACTTAATCTGCTGCAAGCTCTTGTGTAGCCTGGACAGACATCTCTTTTGCTTGTCTGATGCAATCAGGCAAGCCTACACCCTCATAACCTGCACCTGCAATGTACACACCCGGTAACTTGCTGCCAAGCTCCTCACGAAGGGCGGCA
This sequence comes from Paenibacillus sp. FSL M8-0212, assembly GCF_038004645.1. Taxonomy (NCBI): domain Bacteria; kingdom Bacillati; phylum Bacillota; class Bacilli; order Caryophanales; family Paenibacillaceae; genus Paenibacillus; species Paenibacillus sp. FSL M8-0212. The sequence goes on from NZ_JBBORP010000001.1 coordinate 224,160, forward strand.
ATATGTTGGAGGTGTCCCACCGGATACTGTGGCATGGATTTACGAAGCCTTGTAATCTCGGAGAAGATCGGCACTGCTTCAATACCCATCGTCTCTCTAAGATCCTTGAGAACCAGGTCCGTCAGCGCTTCATCCGGAAGCTCTACGTTCTGTTCGTCACCAGAGCGACCAACATAACAGCGAAGCAGTACTTTATCATCCGGACTCGTATGCAGCCATTTCGTCGATGTCCACGTGCAAGCGGTAATATTTCGACCCTCTTTCCGTGGAACAAGGAAACCCGATCCGTCGAATACATGCTCCACCTCTTTTTTCTCAAAAGCGAGCACTACATTGGCTACAGATACATAGTTAATCGCATCCAGTGCCGCTGTGTCCACGTGAGGTTTCAACAGCTCCGACGCGACATATGTCGGCACAGTAACCACTACATCATCAGCTTCAAGCATTTCGCCATTACCCAGTTCAACATGGTATCTGGTCTGCGCTCCATCAAGACGTTGCAGTGACTTCACCGCGGTGTTCAGACGTTGATCCACATCCTGCAACTCATGGACGAGTGCATGAACAAGGCTCTGCAATCCCTGGCGAAAGTTCAGAAAAGCGCTCCGTTTTGTACCGGTATGCGTCTCAGCCGGTTTACGACCTGTCATCATGCCTCGGATCAAGCTACCGTAATCACGTTCTACTTCTCCGAACTGCGGGAAGGTAGCCTGGAGGCTCAATCGCCGCATATCACCTGCATAGATTCCTGCGAGCAGTGGTTCCGTCAAGTTCTCCAACACTTCTGCTCCAAGACGACGTTCAATCATATAACCGAGCGATTCATCCTCTGTTGTACGACGCGGCGGGATGACAAAATCCATCAACGCCCGCAGTTTGCCTGCCGGAGAGACGAGACCACTTCTCAGGAACGGTCTTAGTTCTGTCGGAATACCGAGAACAAGTCCTGCTGGCATTGGATGAAGTTTGCCACGCTGCATGATATACGTTTTCTTCGACTCCGGATTCTGACTGACCAATTCATGATCAATCTCCAATTCTTTAGCCAGGTCAATCATTGCTGTTTTGCGAGCCAGGAAAGAATCCGGCCCTTTTTCAATCACAAATCCATCCCGGTGCAGTGTCTCAATCATGCCTCCCATGGACGAGCTTTTCTCGACCAAAGTAATCACAGGTTCAACTCCTGCTTCCCGGTAATGCTTGCGGATATAAAATGCCGCGCTGAGGCCGGTAAGGCCACCGCCGACAACAACAACACGGCGTTTCTTATCACCCATTACTCATCCGACCCTTGCTGCCATTGGCTTATAATAACGTCGCTTAACGTCTCCATGTATAGAGGATCGCTATTGAGAGAATCAATACGCATCAGGCGCATGTCGATCTCTTTGGCAATCGATTTGGCCTCAATATCAAGATCATAGAGCACTTCGAGATGATCCGAGACAAACCCGATTGGTGCCACAAGCACATCCTCTACCTGTTCACGCGAAAGCTCCTGTAACGTATCCAGAATATCCGGTCCAAGCCAAGGCTCAGCTGTTCGTCCGGCACTCTGCCACGTAAATTGCCAATTGGTTATGCCTACACGTGATGCAATCACTTCCGAAGTCTCCAGCAATTGTTGCGGGTATGGATCACCCATCTCCACAATACGTGCCGGCAGGCTGTGAGCACTGAACAACACCTTCACATCTCCGCGTTTTGCTCCAGCTTCCTCAAACGCATCCAACTTGGCACTAACACGTGTGGACAACGCCTGGATTAACTTCGGATGCAGATGATAACTCTCAATAAAGGACATATGAACGCCCAGCTCTTCTGCTTTTTCACGCGCACGTTTGATATAACTACCTACACTCATCGTGGAGAAATGAGGAGCCAGTACAATACCAATCGCTGTCTGAATTCCATCCTTCGCCATCTGTTCCACGCCGTCCTCAATAAACGGATAGGCATGCTTCAGTCCTTGATAACAACGGAATTCCACATCAGTGCCACGCTCATCGCGGTTCAACGTCTCCTGAAGGGCCTTGACCTGATTGTCTGTATTCTCCCGAAGTGGGAAAACACCGCCAACAATGGCTTCATAACGATCCTTCAGTTCCTTCAATTGTTCCGGTTCAGGCGGACGTCCTCTGCGGATATGTGTGTAATACGCTTCAACACTCTCCATATTTTCTGGTGTGCCATACGACATCACCAGTACACCTACAGTATTAGTCATTGGTTACCGTCACCCCAGTCTTCATTGCTTCGGCAGAATATTCATGAATATACGCCGTTAGTTCTCTGAGCTTCTCTAGCGATGCTTCAGGAAATAATCCGTGTCCGAGGTTGAAAATATAACCCGGCTCCTTGATTCCTTCGTCAATAATCACTTTGGCTTGCTCCTTAATCAGTTCCATCGGGGCAGTCAGCAAATATGGGTCCAGGTTACCCTGTACTGCAAATTTGCCACCAAGACGTTTACGCCCTTCCGAAATGGATACTCTCCAGTCGAGTCCAATCACATCGGCTTGCAGATTATGCAGTGCTGGCAACAACTCACCGGATGCAACACCAGGGAAATAAATCTTCGGTACATTCAAATCCGATAATTCGGTAAAGATACGGGTAATCGTAGGCAACACATATGTTCTGAAGTCTTTGGGAGAAAGTGCTCCAACCCAGCTGTCAAACAACTGGAATGCCTTACCGCCATTCGCAATATGCGCACGGACATATGTAATAACCATATCACCAAGCTTCTGCATCAGCTTATGCCACACCTCAGGCTCGCTGTACATCATCGTTTTGGTGCGGATATAACCTTTCGAAGGTCGGCCTTCAATCAGATAACTCGCAATCGTGAATGGTGCGCCCGCAAACGTAATAAGAGGCACATCAAGCTCCTTATCCAGAATTCGAATGGTTTCCAGAATATGTGACAGATCTCCTTCTACGTCGATGGGACGGAGCCGATCCACATCTGCAGCAGACCGAATAGGATTATCGATAACTGGACCAATATTTTTTACAATGTCAAAATCAATGCCCAATGAGGCAACCGGATTCATAATATCGGAATACAAAATAGCCGCATCTACACCAAGTTTGCGTACCGGCATGAGTGTAACTTCAGCCGCCAGCTCGGGTTGTTTGCAGATTTCTAGCAAGGAGTATTTTTCTTTGATTTTGCGATATTCAGGATCGTAACGTCCAGCTTGACGCATGTACCACACCGGGACACGGTCTACCTGTTGTTTGAAACTTGCCCGAATCAGTCGATCATTATAGCTCATGTAAGAAGCCTCCAATAGTTTTTGGACTCATAATTACCATTATGCCCTTTTTAAACAGCCGTAACAACCACATGCAGATGCGTTCTACGTGACAATACTATGACATTCCTTACACCCATCCCCCATATGCCAATTATGTTATAATGAAAGAATGGTGTTTTTTTGAGAATTACAGAAATATCTTTGAAAGGAAGTGAAAGCACTTTGAAAACGTGGAAAGTAAACCTCATTGTGCTTTGGTTCGGACAATTTTTGGTCAATTCGGGCATGACCATGATTACCCCATTTTTGTCTCTTTATCTCGCAAGAGATCTGGGCGTTGTTGGCGAACATGAAATTGGCATTTGGGCCGGATTTATTTTTGCAGCCAATTTCCTCACCTCATTTTTGTTCCAACCGCTGTGGGGCAAGTTATCAGATAAGTATGGTCGAAAAGTTATGCTGCTGCGTTCAGGATTCGGGATGGCCATCGTGATTGCCCTTATGGGTCTGGCACAGAATCCCTGGCAGCTTCTCTTATTGCGTTTGCTTAACGGTACAATCTCCGGTTTCAATCCTGCGGCTGTTGCGCTGATATCGGGTACCACTCCGAAAGACCGCATGGGTTTTGCCATGGGAATCAGTCAGTCCGGGCAGGTAGCCGGCACAATCCTGGGTCCGCTTATTGGTGGGTTGCTAGCGGATGCAGTAGGCTTCCGCCCCATTTTCTACATTACAGGTGGACTGATCTTTGTTGCTTCCATGCTCGCCATGTTCCTGGTGAGAGAGAAATTTGACCGTCAAGAAGCAGCTAAACTGCCGGCACAATCCGTATTGTCCGGTCTGAAGGAGCTGAACAAGTCACCACAACTACCTGCACTGTTTGCTGTGACGTTTCTGTTGCAGTTTGCGATGATTAGCCCCATGTCACTCTTGCCGCTGTATGTGCAAAAATTGCATGGTTCGGATGTAAATGTGGCCTTCTGGGCAGGACTTGTCGGTGCAGTTACGGGATTATCCAATATGGCGATGTCTCCAATTCTCGGCAAGCTGAGTGACCGAATTGGTCCTCACAAGGTGCTGACGTTCTCCCTCATAGGAACAGGACTCATGCTTATTCCGCAGGCATTTGTTCAGACCGTGTGGCAGCTCATTCTTGTTCGTTTCATGATGGGTGTGTTCATGGGTGGCCTGCTTCCGAGCGTTAATGCCTTGATCCGTTCCTATACGTCCGATAGCATGATCAGCCGTGCATTCAGTTTTAATACGAGCACTCTGGCGCTGGGCAACATGCTTGGAGCGATCATTGGAGGTTTTATGGCAGGATTCATAGGGATCGAAGGTCTGTTTATCGTCTCTGGCGGACTGCTGCTGCTTAATATGGTTTGGGTCAGATTCAAATTGTATAACAAACCTGCTTCTATTCGGGAATCCTGATTCCCCATTCATCTCTATAACGAGTCCATCTTAATTTTTATTGAAAAAGCCGCTTCCAGCGCCTAATTGGCCTGAGAGCGGCTTTTGTCATTCATGTGCCATTCATTATTTATTTATTTATTTATTAGATTGAATTGTATCGGATAATGTTTCACACCAAATACAAAGGCACTTTGTATCGGTTGCAAGACTGTTTCCGGCACAAGCTGAATACGCTCCATGTGATGAAGCAATGTATGAAGAACTACCCGTGCCTCCAAACGAGCGAGTGGTGCCCCCAGACAAAAATGAATGCCAAACCCAAATCCCATATGCCTGTTGGGCTTGCGATCAGAGATGAAATCTTCCGGGTCTTCAAATTGGGCACTGTCCCGATTAGCTGCTCCAACCCAGGAAATCACCTGCTCTCCAGCTTGAATCGTCTGACCATTCAACTCTACAGTTTCCTTGGCGACCCGCCCAATCGCGACAATTGGCGGATAATATCTCAGCGTCTCTTCAATCGCAGAAGTAATCCGTTCAGGATGTTCGCGCAACTCCTGTTGTAGCTCGGGTTGTTCAGACAGTATACGAACCGCATTGGTGATCAGGTTGGTTGTTGTTTCATTACCGGCAGCAAGCAAGAGAATACAGAAGCCTACCACTTCATCTGCAGTCAACTTCTGATCATCAATCTCCGCAGCAAGCAGTAACGAGATCAGATCATCCTTTGGCTGCAACCGACGTTCTTCCATAATGCCAGTGAAATAGATATGCAACTCCTGCATATTTCTTTTTTTCTCCTCCAATAACTCCTGGAAGGCCTGCTCACTATCATCACGTGCGCCTTTCACCAACACATCAGACCAGTCTTTGAACTTTTGACGATCCGTCGCAGGGACTCCAATCAATTCCGCAATCACAATGACGGGCAATGGTGTTGCAAGGTCATCAATAAGTTCCATATGTCCTTCTGACAGGTGTGGAGCAATTAACTCATCTGTGATTTCCTGAATACGTGGAGCCAACGCTTCGATTGCCTTGGGTGTAAACGCCTGGTTCACCAGATCACGTAGCTGTTTGTGTTTGGGAGGATCTGTCGTCAACATGCTCGTATTGGCACGATCACGTGCAGAAGAGAACAGTTTCGGATTTTTCAATACGTACTTCACATCTTCATAACCGAAAACATCCCAACATTCTCGATGCTCATCATATCGGACTGGAGTGTTATCACGAAGTTCTGCATACACCTTGAAGGGAGATAACCTCTCTTCCAAAGTCTCCAGTTCCCGAATCGGAATGTAATTTGCATACTTTCTCGGTGCCTGTTTCATCGTTTCTCCTCCAATCAATATTATATATTTATTTACATATGTTGATCACCCCTATTATAAACATATCTCTATAACGAAACCAATCTTTAGACCATAATTGAGCCCCATTACCTAATTGCGCTACTACTATCCTCTCTTTCTGTTACCCACTTCTGATATGAGTCCCAATTCGACATTCTTTTATTGAAATACATCGTTTTATCAGGACAAAAGACTCATTATGTAATATTAACTAACATTAAAAGGGCTTATTTTCCTTCAAAACTACTAAAATCAGTTCCTTTCTATCTCTATATGAATGTATAATCTTTCATAATTCCTTATAAACAATCATTTTACTCTCATTATCTGCGAATGTAACCGATTACTCTATCATTATCTTTGTTTGTCATATTAATTAACATGAAATACAATCAATTTGAAATGGTATACATATTCTTCTTAACAAACTTAACATCACACTTACTTGAAGGAGAGTGCTATTCATGAGAAAAACATCCAATCTTCGTCCCTGGGCCGTATGGAGTACCGCAGCTTTAACAGCACTGACCATCTCATTGTCCCCCATTGGAACCTACGCTGCGCACGCGGCTACGGTAGAGGTGAAAGGCACAACAGGCGCTGTTCAGACAGCAACCACTACTCCAGCTCGCAATACTTCCATCCCTGCAATACCAGACTCTTCCAAGCAATCTGCACTCCCTAATGTATTGGTGATCGGAACTGGCGGAACGATTGCCGGTCAATCCGAGGATGCCACCAGCTTCCAGAATTACAAGGCAGGTACACTTCCCATTGGAGAGATGGTAGACGCATTACCGGATAAACAGAAGATTGCTGATGTTAGCACACTCCAATTCGGAAACTCAGGTTCAGGTTCCTATAGCATGACCGACCTCTATGACTTGTCGCAGACGGTAGACAAAGCTCTGGCAATGTATGACAGTGTTGTCGTTACCACGGGTACAGATACAATGGAAGAAATCGCGTATTTCCTCGATATGACGGTTCAGAGTGACAAACCTGTCGTGATCACAGGCTCCATGCGTCCATGGACTGTCATCGGTTCTGACGCTCAAGCCAATCTGTACAACGCAATCAAACTTGCAGGTAGTGGTCGTACCACTTCATTTGGCACAGTACTCATGTTGAATGACACAATCCAGCTTGCTCGTGGTGTAACCAAGACAAATGATTATCGAACAGATACGTTTGAAACGCCGATGCTTGGCGCTGTAGGATATATTGATGAAGAAAATATCAGAATCTACCGTGCTCCTGCACGTGCCTTGAAACCTGAGGGTACAGCAAAGCCCGTATTTGATCTAAGTAAAATCACAAAGGCAGATCTGGCCAAAGTAGAAATTGCGATCTCGTATCAGGAAGCTGGCGGTGGAGCCATTGAAGGATTCGTGAGCAGTGGTGCCAAAGGAATCGTGACTTCCGGCACCGGAGCTGGCGGCATCTCCAGAGCTATGGGACAAGCCCGTACCAAAGCCATTGAAGAAGGTGTTATCTTTGTGACCACCACTCGGACGGGTTCAGGAAGTGTATACGGCGGTGGCAAAGGTATCATTGCAGGCGACAACCTGAGTCCACAACAAGCTCGTGTATTATTGATGTTAGGCTTGTCCTTCAGTGATGATTTTGACACCATCAAAAAATGGTTTGAAACGTACGGGACACCTGAAGTATAAATAGAACGACTACAACGATATCTGTAAATACAAAGAAAGAGACGACACATTTTTGATCATTCAAAATGTTGTCATCTCTTTCTTTGTGTGTTTTTAGAAAACTCCGTACAAAATCACGATCACCATCACAAACATAAGAGCGTGAGCTCGTGTTTCATCGGAGTTTTATCTTTAGGAAATTTTCACTTTCACTTCACCCAGGCAAGTACCAGCCCATCGTAATCCGGCAACATCGTCGTCACCAGACGCGGGTCGCTTGCCATCTGTTCATTGAAACGGCGAACAGCTAGCACGGCCGGGCCCTGCTTGTCCGGATTCAGCGTACGACCACGCAGGAAACAATTATCACCTACAATGACAGCACCTGGCCGGGCCAGCTTAATGGCATAGTCAAGATATACCGGATAATTCTCCTTGTCTGCGTCAATAAAGAAAAAATCGAATGTGCGACCTTCCTGCTCCAATTGCTCCAGGCTGTCTGCCGCCGGGCCAATCCGATACTCGACCTTTTCGCCAAAACCGCCTTCTTCCAGATGACCACGCGCCATTGCCGCATATTCCTCTTTTAGTTCCAGCGAAGTCAGGGTTCCATTCTCACGCAAACCGCGCGCAATGCAGATCCCACTGTAACCGCCCAGCACGCCGATTTCGAGCGCAGCTTCTGCTTTGGATGTCTTGGCTAGAAACGTGAGCAAACGTCCATACGCCGCCGCAACCGAAACCTCAGGCATGCCGTTCGAATGGATGGCCTCTTTCACTTTAAGCAAAAGGTCATCCTCTTGAAATAATTGATTTACATATTCATCAGGGGTCAGATTCACCACTAAAATCCTCCTTGGACACTTGGACTGCTTTCCATATGGATGCCAATGTTCTATAATAAATGTTTGTTATCAACACAGGCGGTTGACTGATGCATCACCTCGAAAGAGGAGTGCATACGTTCACCGCATTTCTCATTGTAAGTTTTTTCACGGAAAGCGGCAAGGCCGCACCGTTACTATACAGCAGAGAGAAGGATTTCCCTTCTCCAGCTTGAAATGGAGTTGAAATGAATCACATGGCTCAATTGCAATTGATTGCAACCTCGGCGATGGGACTCGAGGCTGTTGTTGCCCGGGAACTGAAACAACTGGGGTATGAAGATGTTACGATCGACAACGGCCGGGTTTTCTTTACAGGAGATTATATTGATATTTGCCGTTGTAATCTGTGGCTGAGAAGTTCGGATCGTGTATTGGTGAAAATGGGTGAATTCCCTGCTACAACATTCGACGAATTGTTTGAAGGCACCAAAGCACTGCCTTGGGAAGAGTGGATTCCAGCCGACGGCGAATTCCCTGTAGAGGGTCGCTCCCAAAAATCCCAGTTAAGCAGTGTACCTGCATCACAAGGGATCGTGAAAAAAGCAATCGTAGAGAAACTGAAGCTAACTTATGACACGGAGTGGTTCCCAGAGGATGGGTCTCGTTATGTGATTGAGGTCATTCTGCTGAACGATCGCGCCCTGCTTACTTTGGATACAACGGGACCAGGTCTGCATAAACGGGGTTATCGTAAACTCGTCACCGAAGCGCCACTCAAAGAAACACTTGCTGCCGCTCTTATTCAGCTCAGCCGCTGGAATGTATCCCGTCCATTCTATGATCCATGCTGTGGATCAGGCACAATGCTGATCGAAGCCGCTATGATCGGCTGGAACATTGCACCAGGACTTCGTCGGACCTTCAACTCTGAGGACTGGGCTGTCATTCCTGAAGAATTGTGGGAACAGGCGCGCGAAGAAGCATTCGATGCTGTGCGAGACGATGTCCCGTTACAGATTTCAGGTAGCGATATTGATCCGGAAGCAATTGAAGTTGCTATGGCAGCAATCAAGAGTGCTGGGTTCGCCAAAGATATTGAAGTCAGCGTCCTGCCCGCTCATCGGGCAAGACCACAGGGTGAATATGGTGTCATCATTACCAATCCCCCATATGGTGAACGTTTGAGTGAAGAAAAAGAAGTTCAGAAGTTGCTCCGCTCATTAGGGCGCAGTTACCTCGACATGCCAACATGGTCCTTTTTCGCAATCACGTCGACCAAAGCTTTCGAGGAGTATTTCGGTCATAAGGCAGACAAACGTCGCAAGTTGTTCAACGGACGAATTGAAACCCAGTACTATCAGTATTTGGGCCCATTGCCCCCACGAAATAAAGCACCACAATCTTCATAATCAATGCAAATACAAAGTGCTCCTGCCATCCATGGCTCGGGCACTTTTTTGTGCGCTAATCTGGTCATATGAATTCACCGACTTCGCTCTTCGATTCCGCAGAAATCAATTCTTCTGAGGCATAGTTGAAAACACATGAGGCCACGCTATAATGGATGGAGCCCTATTTTACATTCCGATAACAAAACAACAAAAGCAAGGAGGACATACATATGGTTGTCACTCGGCCTTCGCGCAGCTCTATGCCACGCGGGCTTCTAAACCATCCACTAACGTTATATCTTATTTTTCTTGTGCTCATGCTGCTCAAACTCATGTGGCTCCATCACAATCTTCACGCTTATAACATTACGATGGGACTGCTGGATAAAGTCATTGCCATTGGATCTTTACTACTCTTGTCCTTCTGGACCTGGTTGCTGCCACGTAGAGGCATGATCGTGTCTCTCGCCGCGCTTAACCTGCTGCTTACCGCACTAATCTACGCCGATATGGTGTATTATCGCTATTTCCAGGATTTCTTGACCATCCCGGTATTGTTGCAGGCGAGACAAGTTGACGCATTGGGTGACAGCATCGCTACACTGATCTACACAAGTGATCTCTGGTTCTTTGCCGACTGGCTTGTCGTCATTCCGTTCGCAGCTATCGTACTGTTCAGCAGAAGTTACCGTTCGAAGCACTCTAGTACATCTGTTACTGGCTACGGGGGTTATTCGTATAACGATCGCAAGGCACGGTTGCGCCGCCGTCTCACGGCTGGCAGCATTGCCCTTGTGCTGGGAATGGGACTCGCCGTCGGCCCAATTTATTTTTACAGCAAAACATGGGCAAAAGGCCTGTTTGATAACAACTGGTGGAATGTATCCATGTACAATGTGACCGGACTGCTCGCTTTTCACGGTTATGATCTGTACAACTATGCCAAAGACCACATCGGCTCCGGGCCGCAGGCTGAACCCGCTGATGTTGAGCAAGCAAAGGCATTCTTCGCTGAAAGGCAAGGAACTGCCCCGCAGGATGCCTTGTTTGGCAAATATAAAGACAGCAATGTGATCATTGTCCAGGGTGAGGCTTTTATGAACTTCATGATTGGCCAGAGCATTGGCGGTCAGGAGATCACGCCCCATTTTAATGAACTGATGAAGGAAAGTCAGTATTATAGTCACTTTTATCACCAGACCGGTCAGGGCAGAACGTCAGATGCCGATTTTGGCGCAAATATTTCCCTACATCCACTTCCGGTTGGATCAGCGTTTGTACGCTATGCGGACCATACGTATGATTCCCTTCCTTCCATTCTGAAGGACAACGGGTACAGCACCAACGTATTTCACGCTTATGAGAGTGGCTTCTGGAATCGGTATACGATGTATCAGAACATGAAGTACGACAAGTTTTATAGTAAAAATGATTTTGCACAGGATGACCCGCTTGGCTGGTCCCTGTCTGATGAATCCTTTTTCCGGCAATCCGTTGAGCAAATGAGTAGTGAGGTGACCGAACCGTTCTATTCCTTCCTCATTACACTCAGCAGTCACCACCCATACGCCCTGCCAAAAGAGAAGCAGCAACTGGATGTAGGCGAGTTCCAGGGAACGATGTTCGGTGATTATCTGCAATCCGTTCATTACGTGGATTCAGCACTCGGTAAGATGGTGGAAGATCTGAAAAATCGGGGATTATGGGAAAATACCATTTTTATGTTCTACGGAGACCACGACAACTCGATCAAGGAACAATCACAATACGAACAGTTCCTGGGACGTTCGCTGAACGAACTGGATATGGCACAGATCATGAACGAGGTTCCCCTGCTCGTGCATTTACCGGACGGAGCAGATGCCGGAACCATCGACGAACCTTCGGGACAACTGGACATCACGCCATCCGTATTGCATCTGCTCGGCGTGTCCGACCAGTCCTATTATCATATGGGTAACGACGTATATGACGGGTCTGCACGTACAGTTGTGCTGCGTAATGGTGCATTTTCGGATGGTTCTGTATTCTATATTCCATCGGATGATTATATCTACGAGAATGGCGCTTGTTATGACCTGTCAACACGTGACAAAACAGATATCAATGCTTGCCGTCCAGGTCATGATGAAGCAGCCAAGCGATTACATGTCTCAGACACCGTAATTACCTATGATTTGATTCAGCGCTTTCGAGAGGAAGACAGTGGAGCCGCAACATCTCAATGATTAATATCGTAATGACAAACTAAACAATACACGAAATGAATTGAATTTGTATTTGCATTTAAAAAGGGGAACTTGTATTACATGACATTACACACTGAACCACTTAATATGGAACAGAAATTGTTCGATGCAGCCGCAGAATTTGTGAAGCAACGTTATCCTCAGGGATGGGGCGGTGCGGGTGCCGTCTATACCGAAGCTGGTTCCCTGCTGATTAGTGTAGCTCCAGAGGTCATCAACGATGCCACGCATCTATGTATGGAAACAGGAGCTTATCTGGAAGCCCACAAATTGAACGAACGCGTCACCCACTCCCTCTGTATCGCTCGTGATGATGAGCATTCAGAATTCAAGGTCCTTACACCTTGCGGCGTATGCCAGGAACGATTATTTTACTGGGGCGAAGACGTCAAAGCTGCCGTATACGATCCTTCTGGTCAACTGGTCTTCAAGAGACTGGATGAGATTCAACCTTACCATTGGTCCAAAGCATATCGGAGTAAATAGTAATCTCCTTGCGAATTATAGAAAGTGGTTTTATAATTGTAACTATATCAGTTTCAACTATATGGATGATGGAGGTTTTCACATAATGAATATTGAGATATGGTCTGATTTTCTGTGCCCATTCTGTTATATCGGCAAACGCCGCCTGGAGAATGTACTACAACAGTTTCCACACCGCGATGAAGTGAAACTGCAATTCAAAAGCTTCGAGCTTGATCCAAACGCTACATTGAACCCAGGCAAAACCAATTCGGAATATCTGGCTGCCAAATATAATATGAGCGTGGAACAGGCCAAAGGTATGAATGTCCAGATGAATGCCAATGCTCGTACGGCAGGACTGGAATACAATATTGATGCCATGATCCCTACGAACTCCTTCTCAGCTCACCGCTTGACACACTGGGCAGATACACAAGGCAAAGCGCTCGAACTGAGTGAACGGATATTCCAAGCTGTCTTTATCGAAGGTAAACATTCGGGAGACCCTGAAGTGTTGGCTCAGTTAGCAGAGGAAGTCGGCCTGGATCGAGAGGCAGCTACGGCAGTGCTGTCCAGTGACCAATTCACCGACAATGTCCGCGCTGACCAAGCAGAAGGCGAGCAACTCGGCATCCGCGGTGTACCGTTCTTTGTATTCGACCGCAAGTTCGCCGTATCAGGTGCTCAGCCTGACGAGGTGTTCCTGGATGCCATTCAAAAAGCATGGGACGACCGTTCCCCATTCACCATGGTTGAATCCAACACAACAGAAACAGACGGCAGCGGTGTCTGCACAGATGACGGATGCGAAGTCCCGAAAAAAAATTAAGCCACTTCACACACAAAAAGCAGCAGGATCAGGGGATATCCCCCGATCCTGCTGCTTTTTTTATATGCTACACACGACTCTAGCTCATTGTATATATTTGTGTTTGATGAACAGTTACTGTGGAGGGGACGGAATCGATTCTGAAGAAGCGAAGCGTGCGCCTTTGTATCCAAATTTTATCCTCTGAAAAGAGGATTCAAAAAAAATTTGGAGACAACAGCGATCAAAAGAACGATTCCGTAACCAGAACAAACACAAGTAGTTCATCAAACACTTATATTCAATTAGCGCCACCCACTTAATCCCAGAACAGTTGATCCGGATGTGGACCCGTCCGCTTATCTGAATCCAGCGCATCAATCTGTCTCAACTCATCCGGTGTCAATTCAAAGTCAAAGATGTCCGCATTCTCACGAATACGATCCGGGGTAACCGACTTCGGAATCGTTACAATCTGATTCTGAATGTCCCAGCGCAGAATAATCTGTGCCGGCGTTTTCCCATATTTCTGGGCCAGCGCTTTGAGGGTGGACTCTTGGTTCAGCTTGCCTTTCATGATCGGGCTCCAAGCCTCCAGTTGAATTCCCTGCGCCCCGCAGAAATCCTGAAGTTCCTGCTGGATCAGACCCGGATGCAGCTCTACCTGATTTACCGCAGGCACCGTTCCGCCCTCATCTATGATATCTTGCAAATGATGTACTTGAAAGTTACTCACACCAATCGCACGGATGCTTCCTTCACTATATAGACGTTCGAATGCTCTCCACGTCTCCTTATACTGGTCTCTGCCAGGCCAGTGAATTAAGTAAAGATCAATTACATTCAGTCCAAGTGCCTTCTGACTAGCTTCAAATGCTCTCAACGTTGAATCAAATCCCTGATCCTCGTTCCAGAGCTTGGTCGTCACAAACAGTTCGTTACGGGCAACACCACTGCTTGCAATAGCTTGTCCCACTTCTTCCTCATTGCCATAGATGGACGCGGTATCAATACTGCGATATCCAACCTCCAAAGCGGTCTCAACCGCCTGTTGTACTTCCTTACCTTTTGCTTTATATGTTCCAAATCCTAGCCATGGCATCGTTACTCCGTTGTTCAGAATCGTACAATCTGTAATATGTTTTGTCATTCTGTACCTCCCGTATGGAATTTTGCCTGCTCTTGTTCTATTAACCTTCTCACAGAATTTTAAGCGACCATTCGACATACTGTCGGAGTTAACCCATGGACCCAGAGTCTTTGCAAAAGATATGAAAAACCCGCAAAGCATTGCTGCCCTGCGGGTTCTGATGTGACAGGAACGTTATAAATCCCCTTGACCGTGCTGACTCTGGATTGAATTCAATCTTCTCTTCTCCTCGATGAACATTTCCTCTGCCAACTCAACACCTTGCCCTCCGAGTGAAAGCTCTGCTTGTCGCATCGCCTGCTCCGTGTGTGCCAGACGTCGTTCCGCCTGTACAATGGTCTGTGCCGTCGGATGAGACATGGCCTGAGATACAGCATAATGAAGCTTGTTCACCGCATTTTGCGCCTGAGATACAGTGGTATCGGCTTGCAAACTGGAATCATAACGCTTCGGCATGAGTATTCCTCCTTGGGATTATCATGTTCCTGTTACCCCTTTAGGATGGATAACACAAGCCTTCCTTATTCTTCTTTTGTGTTTTTATCGTAACTTTAGTTGATTTGGCTACGTTTATTAGATAATCATGCCGAATCAGGAGGAATTCATTTGAAGAAAATAATATTGACACTCTGCATGTTGCCCTTGCTCATTTGGGTACAAGGCTGCGCTCCTGCAACATACGAGATAGAAGGATATACAGCGTCATCCATGAACCCAGACATCCCGGTTCCAACCAATGCAAAGCTCATTGAAAACATAGCTTATTCCGATGATCCCAATCTTAAAAAAGGGGCTAAGTATGAACTGAAACATATTGGGGGTGAACAAGGACTCTACCCACCAATGGATTATTTTCAGAAGTTAGCGGATACAGGTTGGGTCGAATTGGAGGAAGAACGACTGGGGCATGTACATTTTCTGAAAAAGGATAATACGGTCATTGCTATTGAAATTCGAGAAGATACCTTCCAAATTACTGAAATGGTCAAAGCTGCTATGGAGTAACACATCCTTTCACTGCTACCCAAACGCAAAAAAAGGAGAGGCACGTAGCCCCTCCTTTCTGATGTGTGGACAGTTTTCTCCACTCACCTTGTTATATCCTGTTACTTCACGAACTTTGCGACTTTGACGAGCACTTCTTCTTCTGTCGGCGCACTGATGTACCGACCGTTGATAAAGACAAACGCACGTTTCGCGCAAGGACCGCAATAGGATTTGCACCCAATCTTGATCTCCGTGTCTGGAGCCATTTTTTGCAACTTGGGTACAATCGATTTCAGTCGGACATGATTACACTTTTCGCATACACGGATATCGTTAGCCATGATTTCCCCTTCTTCGCGCCCTTAGTGGTCGCCGTGATTACCTTGGGACGGATTCGTAATAACAAATCCCTCTTCCGGGAAGTAGAGGTAGTCAATTTTAACACCGTTCAACAAAGGCTGATCATTCGCAAGAATGACATCAATCTCTTTATCCGTAGATACAACCGTATCATTTTCTTTTGGTGTGTCGAGATCAAGCCCGTAGTGAGCATGGTCACCATGTGCATGAGTGATGACAACGCGCAGTTTTTTTCCTTCGTTCTCCGGCTTGTCCAATTCAAGCTTCAATACTTTAGCAGCATTACGCGTAATTTTGCAGTTCATTCTCTTCATCTCCTATATTGTAATTGCTGGGTTCAACAATTTCAGCATTCTTAAACTACAGCATCTATTGTAAAGAAAGTTACCGCTCTTCGCAATAACATTGATGCGAATTCAATGTTAAAATGATCCATTAGGTCGCAAATTAAGAAGGTGTCCCCTCCTGAAGCACAGGATATTTACGTTCTGCCCGGCTCACAAACCAATTCATTAGAATCAAAGTGACCCCGATATCATCAATGGGCATAAACGGCATTACGTCAGGAAGTACCCAGTACAACAGCGCCGGAATAATAAACAACAGCTTTTCTCCCAAAGGAATCTGCGGAGCCCGGAGCAGCCGGGGGAGCCTTTTGAAAACTTGTGTCCATCGTTTGAACGATAGCAGTCTTCTCCACTTCATTTCGAATCCCTCCGTAACATTATATATGTCGCCGAAACGGCATATCCATCATTACCCGTTCGAAAACCATCCAGAACGAATGACGTAACATGCCATTATAAAAAATAATAAAAACGGAACGTCGCTCATGGCGTCCGTTCCTGTTATACGAATGATCTGCTGTTAAGTTTCACACCTTCATAATTCGGGGTCTTGCCTCATTGTCCATTGGATAACAGTTCAGCCAGCAACATTCCCACTTCTATACAGATATCATCAAACTGTTCTACAGGAAGCGGATTAACACCCAATCCAACTTCTACCGTGAAGCCCGGTCTACCGAAATCTTGAATAAACCAGTCCTTGTATCCGGCATCACTGCCACCGAGCTTCACCGCCTTGTACCCGGAAGCTTTGGCGAGTCTACGCGACAGCGGTCCACTCTCCCTGGGTTCCAGATCACGGTAGTTCCAATAGATCTCCTGGCCCTGACTATGCAGGGATACAACCACATCAAATGTATGTTGCTGCGTCCACTGCGCAAGGGCCTGTGCCTCCGGTTCTGTCAATGGGGCTATCCCTGCATAATCCCTGGGGCCAGGTGAGGTCATACCTCTTCTCGCTGCCTCTTCATCCCAATGGGCTGGAAATTGATCATTCAGATCCACCCCTCTGATGTTGGCCTTCCAATGGGTGAAATGTGATCTGTCGGCATTCCAGGCTAACAACTGCTGTGCATGGGGGTGCTGATTGACCACACCTTCCTGAACCAGTTCGACCCCGTCCGGATTAACCATCGGAACTGCCCAGAGTGTCGTCTCTTGCATCCAGCGTTCTGTCTGGTATTGATGCCATGCCCCATGTGTACTATACGCCTCGGCATACTCTTCAATAAACTTCATCAGAACTGCTGTTGTCAACCACTCATTCGCATGAACGGAAGCATTAACATGGATATGTCTCGACCCTTGCCCAATACGCAAATAAGGAAGCGACTTCCCCATGACACTTGTTCCAATGGACCCCGTCTCAATAAACGGGTATCGATTCTCCAGCTTGTCTATATCCCTGATTAATTCTCGATAACCATACTCTCCCTGAATCTTTACAATAGTTTTTCCATTCGAAGCCGGAATATGAATACAGCGACCAACCCAGTCGGTTATGTTGGTAATTTCGGGATTGGCCTGGCGCAACACCTCTTCATCCAGACCAAATCTCCCTGCAATCTCCCCTACACTTTCTCCAGGCGGTACAGCGTATCTGCGACCTGTCCCGGGGACAATACGCAGCATCTGACCTGCCAGCAAGTATGGCTGGGAAGCCACTTCCGGGTTCAGTGCAGCAAGGAACTCTTTGGTCATATGGTGTGCTGACGCAATTCGCGGCAACGTATCTCCCCGCTGAACGATAATCCACTGCAGATCCATGTTGTTCTCCTTTCCACAGGAAAAGACAGGTCCCCTGTCCAGTTCTGACCAATCTCGTGTCTGTAACATATGTATGCAGGTCGGGTTGTCCGTCATGTGACATGAATCATGTTTATCTTCGGTTAATGCATAATGACAACAAAAAATCCCGAAACTTCACAGTTCCGGGATAGTCCATAACCAAAATACATTAATTAAAAGTCTTATCCATGCATATTTTGAGTATAACTATGATAATTGCGTAACCTGCCAGACAACAGGGGTCTTGGAGATCTGCTCCCCCAACCATCGACGGGTGATATTCTGGAACATTCGCGGGTCCCCCGTACAGAAAAATTGATGTACCGGAGTCTCATCCCCACTGGCTAGCTTTCGTTTATCATATAAAATCGTACTGATTTCACGTGCCGTTTCATCTGCTGAACTGATTAACTTCACTTCCTGTCCCATAACTTCCTGAATCGTGTCCATGAGAAAGGGATAATGCGTACAACCCAGAATAAGACAATCGATTGGCTGTTGTTTGATCTCGCCCAATGATTGTTCCACCGTATGTGTCGTGTGCTCGGAACGAAATTCACCTTGTTCCACCAACGGCACCAGCGCCGGACAAGCCTGACTAACCACATCAATATAGGGGGACAACTGCTTGAGTGCCGATGTATACGCCCCACTACCTATTGTACCCGTGGTACCAATCACACCAATACGTCCTGTACGTGTCGCTGTGATTGCGGCCCGCGCACCCGGATGTATAACACCAATGACAGGCATATTCACCTTGGCACGGATATACTCCAACGCGGCTGCTGTTGCTGTGTTACAGGCGATAACGATAACCTTCGGATCGAATTGGATCAAGAAATCAACGATTTGTTCCGTAAATTGTTTTACTTGTTCGGACGAACGGGGTCCGTACGGTGTCCGGGCAGTATCCCCAAAATAAATGATCTTTTCCCGCGGGAGCTGACGCATCACTTCCTTGGCGACGGTCAATCCCCCCACACCGGAGTCTAATATAGCGATTGCTTGCTGCACGAACACACCGCTTCCTTCTTCATTGAATTGGTTCTCATAACGATTGTTTCTCAGAGCTTTCTTCCTACCGTATGAACATTCCGGCAAAAAGGTACCTACATCTTACCCGATTTCATCGCAGGGTTCAAATTAAATCCACGCGCTACGTCATCTATGTGTGGACACGCAACAAAGCAGGCTCTCCTCTAATTAGAGGAAAGCCTGCTTATCAAGCTTTTACTTAGTTGTCGTCCTTGGACTCATCCGCAGGAAGCTTCGCAACGATGTCAATTCCGGGTTCATCCACTGCTTTATCGATATCGTTATCAACAATGGCTGCCGATATGCGAATTTCTTTCCCTTCAGCGCAATTGCGCCAGGATTGAATATCCTGAATCACGACATCTGCGGTCTCTTTAACTTTGGATACGATCTGCGAACTTTGTTCTCCCACGATACCAGCCAGTTCCTGACCTTTCTCCGATACCTGACGAGCACCTTCTGAAATATCCTGACGAAGTTCACGTCCCGATTTCGGCGCCAGCAATAATGCCGTTACTGAACCAACCACGGAGCCAATAAGAGCTCCCAACAACAAACTTTTGTTAGAATCCTTCACGTCACATCTCTCCCTTAACTATTGTTTAAGTACCGGATCAGAAGCAACGGTCTGTCGCTCAGCCATCCGGGCGAATGCCTACTCTGTTGATGCATTATAAGCAGCACAGGCTTGACTTGACACTCCAGATGTTAAAAATAATCTGAACGCCCTTTTTGAATGGATGCAAATGACTTGGCTTAAACTCAGTTCTGACGAGCCGGCTCGAGATCAGCCACGGCATGCTCATCCCCCGGGTCCAAATCAATAACATATCGTCCAGGTGCAATCAATGCCGCCTGATGTTCACAACGCCAGCGACGTCCACCTGAAGAACCCAGCGTCTGTCCATCTTGCAGAACATCCCCCTGATCAAATATGTAATACGCTGCACCCAGTAAGGTCTGAGCCACCGTATCTGGATCAAGACCGACGAAGTGACACTGGACATCAGGTACACCCAGTGCAGACAATCCCACGGTATCCATGACCAACCCGCGCTGTTCCTCTGTACCTCCGGCTTGATACATTCGAACGTTCATGGCTGCATACAGATGTTCCTCACGTTCCTGAGCTTGTGTATATGCTTCCGGTTCAACCAGCTTATCACTGCCATACCAATACAGCGCATCACAGGTCAGACTCTCCATGATTGCCAGTACAGTCTTCTGAAACAGCTCCAGGCGCTGTTTACGAGGCATGGCAGCCGTGAACATATCATGTATCCGGATGGAGTACCGCGAAGCTTCTACAACTTGTCCCACTTCCGGCCAATGCCATGCTTGTTGCAGAGCCCCGCCAAAACGTGCACGATCTGCGATTTCATTCACAGGAAGCATGCAGGTCTGAGCAGGGATATCCCCTTCCTGAAAGGATACCTTATGGTCCAGATGATAGAAGACGAGCATCTCATGCTTTTGCCCTCCGCTCTCTTGTTTCACATCCAGTCGGACTTGTCCTGTATGACGAATCATCGCTTCCTGCAAACGCAGGCGATCTACCTCTGGACGTTCCCGGAACAAGAGTTCAACCATATACACCGGATGGAATCCGGAAGGTGTTTCATTCGTTTCGTTACTTTCAGTATTTACTTCATTGAATTCTTTTGATTCATTTTTCATGCGATTTCCCTCATTCCTTACGCTGTCCCTCAGTCTGTGCCGCATTGAAAGGACCAAGTTCTGTTTCCACGTAGGCGCTAACCTGAGTAGTAAAATGTTCAAGTATGCTTGGCAACTCTACGCTAAGCGGATGGAGCTCTGACCGCTCCCAACTGTAATAATCCTGCACCAGTGGCTTGCGTAACGTGACAAGCTGACGCAATATCTCATAGGTCGAATGATCAAAAACCTTTTCTTCATAATTAATCTGAATAATATCATCATAACTGCTCGCATCTCTCATGATGAAGCCGTCGATCAGATAACTTCCCACATCGGTAACAATCTCGATCGCCAGGTGAAGACAACGTTCCTGTACCATCCCCAGCATGAGACTGCCATCCCAAGCTTCTGCCGCCCCGCGAAGCCCTTCAGCTACTTCCGGTACAGCAGCAAGCCGGCGGGCAATCTGTTCTCTGTTCACATAATACATTCGTTCACTTCCCGTTCAGTGAGTTATCGGTTCCGTTTCCCTCTTCGCTTAAGCCAGAATATCATCACAGGACAAGCGATTAGAAACACAACAAAAATATATAGAAATTCCATAACGTCTCTTAAATCGCTCATGCAGAGTCCCCTTTATCTCAACGTAGTTTGAATGACAGATCAGATTTCGTAGTCCACTGCAATTGACTGTTCTCTGACTTCGTTCATGTACTTGATAACTTCCTGATGAAGCGGGTGTACCTGATACGCCTGGAGATCCTCCAGTGACGCAAACTCCGCCGTGAGTGAAATGTCGAACGATCTCTCCGAGCGAAGCACATCAATCCCGATTTCAAGTGAAACTAGGACATCAATTTTACCTTCCAGATTGCGAAGCACCTGGGCTGCAGCTTCAATACTTTCTGCTGAGCGATCTTTCATTTTGAACAGGACAATATGTTTTATCATCTGGGCAAGCACCTCATTTAATATAATAGTAGAAATGAATGAATTTTCATGTATCCAAAATATATCATAACGTTCTCTATTACGAAAGGATACTTGGAAACGTTCTCTTGATAAGAAAAACTAATCCGAACCGTTTCCTTTCGATTCGGATTTCTTTTGAGATCCATCCTCCGTCTGTTTTGCTGAGTCATCCTGCAAAGTTTGTCCTGTTTCAGCCTGCTGCTTAATGTTGTCTGGAGTTTGCTGCGGTTTGGCCCATTCACGATTCATCAGATACTCCTGATCTTCCTGTTTCTTCAACACTGCAATGGCCTGTCTGAGCTTTGCAGGCAATGGAAGACCGATTTTGGCATAATTCTCGGTTATCGAAATGAGTTCATTCACCAGATAGAAATAAATAGCTCCGCCTTTGATAAAATCGGTTCCCATGATCAGATCAATTCGATGAGCAAGCAAAACAACGGTCAGCATGAGCCCTTTGCGAGCAATCCCCCAAAATCCAATGTTGCTATTCAACCCGGTACCTGTTCTTACCGCCGCTGCCAAACCTGTTATATAATCCACAGCCATCGCGACCGCGAGCAGGCTAAGTAACTGATCCCATCCGCCAAAAGCAAACGTAACAAATGCTCCCGAGATGGCAGCAAAGGTATTCACAGATAGATTCACGTCCCTCACCTCTCCCTTACACTTGAGTATCATACAATATATGTAAAAGTAAGAGATTTGACAGGTCACATGTCATGCTGAACATGCGGATTTATCATTTCAGATTTGTGCACATCCTCTTCGCAACAGGAGAACGAAAATCACATGCTTTTGGGGAATTCAGGGAAATAAACCGCATCATATCAACAAAAAACAGATAAAAGTTCTTTAGACCTAATAATAAGTAATTAGAACTATATTATTTTTATTCCGGTTCAATTTCTTCCCTCATTTTTAGTGAAACATTGTAATCTAGGAATATACTAGGATGTGAATTGCGCATGGTCTAGTTCGTAGTTCCCTCTTTATCGTGAATTGACGCATTGACGCATTTGTAACCGGTAAACCCGGCACTTGAAAGTACCCCGTTGTTTATTGTAGTATTTGGTTAAAAAAAATCGGAGGAAATATGCCTAATCAACCAGAACAACATTCCATCCAGGCGTGGTCTCTGATCAACCGTAAATACTTGGGAAAAGGCGTCCGTGTTAAACGATTCCGAAAACCGACACGCTGTCAAATCCGCAATCGGGTTCTTCTTGCCGTGCTGATGGCCAATGATATCAAATTGTCCCAGCTTGCTGAAGACCTCTCCATCTCTTCACGCAGTGTCAGTGCGTGGGTATATGAAGGACGGATACCCGGCAGTACCAATTTGGACAAGACTTGCCAATTACTCGGCTACCCGCGTCATATTCTCTTCAATGAAGAAGTTGTGCGTAATAGCCCTGTCATATGTCAACCCGAGTCATCTCGCTTCATGAAGCGTACGGTGACCCGTTCTCCGGTGAGTAACCGTATTTTGACAGGCTTGTGTATGGTCCATGATTTGTCGGTGACAGATGTCAGCCACTGGATCGGGGTTCATCCCGGCACTTTCCGCAAATGGCTGCATCAGGGAACACTGCCTTCTGCTGCGTTTCAGGAACAAGCGGAGCAATTTTTCCGTATCCCGAAAACTATTTTGTTCGCAGATGTCATCTTGAAAGATCGTCGCAACAACTAAATAAGCGAACAGCCAAAAGGCTCTGATCTCCCCATAGGGAGGTCAGAGCCTTTTTTAAAATAAAATGCATGCCTTCTCTCTCGGACTTGAAGCACTGTTCTGGCTATTCCATCAGAAATGTCAGATAACCTACCCTTTTTCGCCTTTTGCTCCCAAGGAGAGCCATCACAGCCCGCTACAAGCTAAGTTTATGCATTTCATCGAGACCATTCTCTCTAAAAGGTCATCCTAACCTTGTGTTTAACACTTCATTGATGTATCTCAACCCCGTATATCGAGGACGAAGTGTATGCGCTGTGTTGAATGCATGTTCCACCATCTCCGGGGTTACACCGAGTTGCTCAGTAGTCACAGGTCCACCTACTTGTTCCAACCATGCGATGAGCTGAGAAGCCTCCGGCAATTGGTCATATATCCCAAACACCGGTTCACCCGATGTCTGTGCAAGTTCTTTATATTTCACCGTAAGCAATGCACAAGCTACGCCAACTTTGGCACCATGCAGAACCGGTCTTTCTCCCGCTTGCATCAGATCCATCTCCAGGATGTGGGACAGATGATGCTCACCTCCGGATGCCGGACGGGAATGGTCAATGATCAGCATAGAGATACCGGAAACAATTAATGCGTCCATTAATACAGCTACTCCCTCTGCTCGCCCCTCCGCAATCGCTTGTACATGATCTATGCAGGTATTCAGCGCTTCTTCTGTCATCCGATAAGCAACTGGACAGAACGGTTCTCCGCCCAGTTCACGGGAAACAATCCAGTCTGCAAGCGAAGTATATTTACCAAGCATATCTCCGAATCCGGCAGCCGTCATCACTTGTGGGGCTTGCTCCAGAATATCCAGATCGGCAAAGATAGCCTCCGGCGGAACAGCCTGAAATGTTTGTTTGACGCCGCTTACAATTAAGGGCGCACCCGCAGAGGTAAACCCATCCACTGAAGCCGCTGTAGGTATCGACAAAAAGGGCTTGTTCATTTTGGAACAAACAAATCTCACCAGATCATGAATGGTACCTGAACCCACCGCAATTACAGCCTGACTTTCGAGTCTCACACCCAACACAACCTGTACAATAGCTGCTTCGTCCGCAATGATATCACCCGTCAGATTCTCCGGTAGAGCGATCTCATCCGCATGCTTTCCCGCTTCGCGAATACTACTCAGCACATCAGATCCGGCCGCCTGAAACGTATGTCGATCATAAACAACCGTCACCTGACGATATCCTTGCTCAGACAAATAACCCGGTAACCTCTGAATGGCCCCAGCTTCCAGATGAATCAGCATATCCACAACCCGGTGTTGATGACCGCAAGCACACTGCTGTGCTTCCTCATTCCATGCTGCAATTCGTTCGTTGATATTCATTCGCTCTTACCCTCCCATATGAGATATCATGCATAATTAACGGGTTAAAACCACAAGATAAAAAAGGAAATAAAATGTGATGATTTTCCTGATCACACTTTACTGCCTGTACCCAATATTTGCAAATCCATATCTCACATTTCCAAGTAGGTGAAACAATGAAATTAACGAAAGAATTAGGAATTTCGCTCGGATTTCTCGCTGGAACCACTTTCGGCAGTGGTATCGCTTTTTTGTTTCGTCTCCAGTCGGTTGAAGTGGTTGCCAGTGTTACGCTATTCGGTATTGCAGGAGCCATTGCCGGGATCATCACGGCAGTCATTCTGCGCCAGCGGCAACATTAGCATTAGCAAGCATGCCAGTAGCAAAATGTAGGCTCCACACAAATGATCCACAAAATAAAAAAAGGTTCGTGAATTGCCCTAGAGCAACTCACGAACCTTTTTTGTTAGATGCGGTCGAGAGGACTCGAACCTCCACGGGGGGTTAGCCCACACGGACCTGAACCGTGCGCGTCTGCCAATTCCGCCACGACCGCATAATATGTATCTCCTCATCCATCGATGAAAAGCGTTCCGGTGAAGCAATTCCTTGTTTTACCGTAATTCAGAGTATACATGCTCCAAAATAAAAATGCAACTTCTTTTTATTCATTTAAGAATAGGACATATGTCCTTTTTTCTCAACTTCAAACACCCTATCGTAGTATTAAACAAATGTACCATCCATAAGAATGCAAAAATGAAGGAGAGATCCACTTTGGAAAAAACCAATCTGTGCTTTATCGGTGCCGGGTTTCATGCATCCACGAATATTTACCCTTCTGTTATTGAAGCCGGAGCGCAGATCCAGGCCATTGCTACTCGCAGTATGGAACGCTCTGAAGCAGCTCTGCTGCGATTTGGCAGCAACGGAAAAGCATATGATAACGCTGGGCTTATGTTACAGCAGGAAACTTGTGACGGAGTCGTTGTGGTCGCCCAGCCTATAGATCAGACCGCTCTTGTTCTCGAATGTATTCGGGCTGGCAAGAATGTATACGTGGATAAGCCGCTCGGATGGAACGCAGCCGAAGCCACCACTGTAGCAGAAGCTGCCGAGCAGGCTGGCGTCGTTGTCATGGTCGGTTTTATGAAACGTTATGCTCCGGTATATATGAAGCTCAAGGAGCTCATTGATACTGGTTCGCTAGGTAAAGTACGTTCATTCCAGATGAAATTCGCTGTAGACAGTACCCCATTTTGCAAGGATGAGGAACAATTCATGAAGCTCGCTGCCATTCATATGGTCGATCTGATGCGTTACTTATTCGGAGAAGCAATACGAGTTACAGGCACAGCCGTGAAAGATGGGGAACACATTAATCAAAGCATTTCCCTTGTATTTGAGAATAACGTAGTAGGTAGTGCTTATTTTACCGGCATGAGTGCTTGGTCACGGGAGAGTGAAAGTGTACTCGTCACTTTTGACAACGGATTTGCGTCAGCTGAAGAGATCAACACACTTACTGTTCATCAATCCCGAAGCTCGACCAGCCTTCCCTGGAAATCTCTCGAGGAACAAGATACCGTATATACACCTTCCGGGTCTCCCATGTCAGGAGCTTATCGCGACCTTTATCTACGCGGGTTTGTTGGTGAAATGTTGCACTTCATCAAGTGTTGCCAGAATCAGACCGTCCCATATTCCAGCGCCAAGGATAATATTGCAACGATGGCTCTATGTGACTCCATTCTATCGTCATTGAAGTAGCGTATATACGTTCATCATCATATTTTATACATCCAGAGAAGAGGAACTAAACTCATGTTGGACACAGGTCTACTTATCATTCGTCTCGTGATTGGTTTCATTATGATTGGACATGCATGTAAGAAACTGTTTGGCTGGTTTGGAGGCGAGGGTATATCAGGGACGGCTGAATTCTTCGGAGCGATTGGCCTGAAACCGGCTAGAGCCTTGGCAATGTGTGCCGGACTTGCTGAACTGATCGGTGGGTTCCTGTTTGGAGTCGGTCTATGGATTATCGTTGGTGCCGTTCTGCTCATTCTTCCGATGATTGTAGCCATAGCCAAGGTGCATGCCGATAAAGGTCTATGGAATCTGAACGGAGGATTCGAATATAACCTTGTGATGATCGGATCATTACTTGGTGTTGCTCTCGCTGGAGCTGGTGCATATTCCCTCGAAGCCCTGATATAATGTACAAAATTCATCACATGGAGCCTCAATGTTTCGCAAGACGAAACCGGGGCTCTTTTTTTTCTTATAGACATCATCGCATCTGCCTGAGCCTAGAATTAGGGTTTATAATCTGCATAATAAGTGATATGCTCTTTCATGAACTATACGTACTTTATGTAATGTAACCACTCAAATGGATACTATAGAAATCACCGTAAAGTGGAGGTGCACTTATAATGAAAAAGGACGCAACCAAGCCATGTCCCACGCCATACGGCTGTTCCGTGGAAGTTACCCTTAGTGTAATCGGAGGCAAATGGAAAGGTGCCATTTTGTATCATTTATTCTCTGGTCCTTTGAGATTTAACGAGCTCCGAAAATTGTTTCCTGACATCACCCAGCGTATGCTCACACTGCAACTTCGAGAGTTGGAAGGCAGTGGAATTGTTCATCGTGAAATATACCCCCAGATCCCACCTAAAGTGGAGTATTCCCTCACACCTTTTGGTGAAACATTACGGCCGATCATCTTCAGCATGCGAGATTGGGGAGAAACGTATACAAATGAGGTTCTGGCCAGATCCTCACAAGAGGTATAAAACATAAAAGAAGCTGTCCCCTGTTTTTAGGGAACAGCTTCTTTGCTGCTTATTTAATAACCGTCTGGATCGTAACCGTACGGTTACGCCCCTCTTCTTTCGCTTGATACAATGCATTATCCGCCAAGTGAAACAGTTCTGTGGATGATGTGGAGTGCTTCGGATATTCAGCAATTCCAGCCGAGATGGTGACGGAACGTTCTATGGGCAATATGCTTTCTTCGACCGTTATTCGGATACGTTCAGCAATCTCAAAAGCTACGTTAGACTCGGAATTTCTTAACAAGACTACAAATTCCTCTCCACCAAACCGGGCACAGACATCTTCTGGTCGAACAGACAATTGAATGATATTGGCAATGTGTTTCAGTACTTCATCCCCAGCATGATGCCCGAATGTATCATTAATGGATTTGAAGCGGTCAATATCCAGAACAATAATGGAGAATGGCACCTCATCCTGAATCCATTCCTGGATGACTTCTTCGAAGGTTCTGCGATTGTTCATGCCTGTTAAAACATCTGTTCTGGCATCATAGACAAGCTGGTTTGTCTGTTTCCTAAAGTTCGCCAATGCGCCAACAACCGCTCTTGTGAGAAGGTCTGCCTCTCTATTCCAGTGAGGCTTCATCACCGGCAGATCCACTTGACCCTTATCGACCTGATTCACCAGATCAGCCAACATAGCAAAAGGACTGGCCAGCTTGCGTGCAACCCGAACTACAATAAGGGTCAGGATCAGGAAAGGCACTGAGGTGTACAGCAACAACATACGGATATGATGATTCAACTGATCGTACACCGTTTGGGTTGGAGACACGATTACGATGCCCCAATCTGTTGATGGAACTTTGTAATAACCTGCAAGTGAATCCACACCTGCCAGGTTTTTGTATTGTTCTTTACCGTTCTCGTTTATTAGCAGCTTTTGCACCACTTCATTTTTACTGACATTTTCACCAATTCGGTTGGTGTTTGGGTGAAATAACAAAGTGCCCTTCTTATCCACAATAAAAAAGTAGGAACCATTACTTGTCTTGAGCTGACTGCCAAAAGACAGACTCAATATATTATTTTCCTGCAAAAAGATATTTCCACCGATTGTTCCTTGGTACTCCCCTGCCGAATCAAAGATCGGTTCACTGACAAATACAATTCTGCGTTTGGTTCTGGGTGTCTGGTACGCTTCGGAGATATACGAAGTCCTCAATTTAACCGCTTCTTTTGCTGCATTGGAACTAACATGGTGACCTACACTAGCCTGTGAGTAAGGTGAGGTAGACCTGATTACTCCCGCTTTATCTACCAAAGAAACGGAATTAAAAAAATTACTGCTATTGCGAACCAAATCCAATGTGGAATTCAACTCTTTTGTATTGGAGTGATCCATATCAGGGAAATATTTGGCTGCATATTTCAAGCTCTCCTGCATGGAATAAAAAAGCGAATCCAGCGTTTGGCTCATTTGCACAGCGCTTGCATAGTTTAGCGAAAGGGTGTTATCAATGAGTGACTGTTTCTGAGATGTATAAGATGAGATGACCATGAGGGTCAATGTCATTATAACTGAAATAGTGACCAACCCGCCTAGTAAAGCCGTGAGGCTGATCTTCTTGATGTTTTTTATTTTTCTTCGTAATCTAGATCTCTTGATCTGTGCAATCATCGTTTACTTCCCCCGGATTTTCATGAAAAGGCATATTCCTTCTATCTTATACGAAAGTTGTTAAGATCAAATAAAGAGTTTGAGAAATCTTAACAATTACATCGTAAGATTGACGATTTAATGACATTTTACTTTCCTGGAAGAATCACTGTTCAGGATCGCCCTAATCGACAATGATATATCCTTCTTCTGGCTCTTGTTCTACAAACTCTGCCATCTGACGAACCTGAAATTCGATTGGGTGATGACTGCCCATTAAAATGCGATTTTGAACTTCATCCGCTGTTTCTGTTGGCAATGCGAATGCACGTGTATAAGCAAACTGTGTCTGAAGTGTCGTGTAAATGGCACTTACAAGCCGGTCGTTGCCAGCACTCCCGAACACATTAAGGAGCACAGATCCATCCGAGTCCAGCTTGTCCTTGACCATGGCAAAAAAATCACTGGATATAAACTGCTCGGGTGTACCCGTTGCCGTAAAGGCATCAATAATAATATAATCATACGTCCCTGCAGGTTCCTGCCCTAATAATTCACGACCATCCCCAATGAGTACAGGACTTCCCTTATATCCAAAAAAGGTTTGGCTCAACTCCGCGACCTCTGCATCCAGTTCAGCCACCTTAACCTGACGATCAGACAAGTAGGTGGGCAATGTGCCAATACCATGTCCTACCACAAATACCTTATCAAATGCAGGATCATTCTGTTCCATTAGATGTACCATCGCTCTTGGATACTCCAACACCATCCGGGCAGGCTCATCCAGATCCATTGCGCCCTGCACAGCTGCGTTGGAGAACTCTAATACACGAAATCGCCCCTTCTCTCCATAAAGCTTTTTGGTATCATATACCGTCAGCTCATGCTGTTCACTTTTATTTCGATACAGAACTCTCACTAACCGTTCTCCCTTCGTGCTTTCACACCTATTCGACATATACCTTCATTCTATTACACGGGATGACAACATACCACCCTATACTTGAAAGATCGCAGTACAACAAAAAAACCGTTCCGATCATTCGGAAACGGCCTTTTGATGAACCATACAACACCACTAAGACCCTATAGCCTCATGCAGAGCCTGGACATATGCTACGCCCAGATTGGAGAGAGATGTACTCTTGTGGCTTATCCAGCCCACATTAATGGTTTCCTCACATTCCAGCGGTACAGGAATAATCTCGTTTCCGTTCAGATCAGCGCTAAGTACGCCCGTAGAGATCGTATAACCATTCAGACCAATCAACAGGTTAAACAATGTTGCACGGTCATTGACCTGTATGCTTTTGGGGTGAGATAACGTACTCAGGATCTCTTCGGAAAAATGAAAGGAATTGTACTCTCCCTGATCAAATGACAAGTATGGATAATCCTGCAGTTGCTCGATTGCAACCGACTCCTGCTTCGCCAGCGGGTTCTTCACACTGATAAAGATATGGGGCTTGGCTATGAACAAACTCGTGAAAACCAAACCTGCATCTTTTAACAATTTGTTAATTACCTTGGCATTGAACTCATTCAGATACAGGATGCCAATTTCACTGCGCAGGCTTTTCACGTCCTGAATAATCTCGTAGGTCTTTGTCTCCCGAAGCGCCAACTCGTATTCATCCTGACCATACTGCTGTACCAGACGAACAAAGGCATTCACCGCAAACGCATAATGCTGCGTCGATACGGAGAAGTGCTGCGGGGATGGCTTCGCGTTCAGATAACGATTCTCCAGCAGTTCAGCTTGCTCCACCACCTGACGTGCATAACTCAGAAACTCAACGCCTTCTTTAGACAGCGATATTCCCTTATTGGTACGTTCAAAAATGGTAATTCGCAACTCCTGCTCCAGATCCCGAATGGCATTCGAAAGGCTGGGTTGCGAGATAAACAACCTTTTGGCTGCTTCATTCATGGAACCGCGCGTGGCAACTTCGATCACATATTTTAGTTGTTGTAATGTCACTGCACTATTCCTCTTTTCGTATCAATTGAACCTATTATATACCAAAAGAGGATCCGAACTTAAGCCATGCTTGCTGTCGGTCTCACTACAATCTCATTTACGTCCACCTCTGTCGGCTGGCTAATGGCAAACAAGATACTTTGCGCAATCGCCGAGGCGGGAATGGATATGCGTCGATACTCTTTCATGAGATCACGTGCTTCTTCATCAGAGATCGTATCCGCGAGTTCTGATTCCGTCACGCCCGGTGATACAAGGGTTACACGGATATCTCCGCCTACTTCCTGTCGCAACCCCTCCGAGATGGCGCGGACCGCGTATTTGGTTGCACAATACACCGCTGCCGTTGGTGACACGGCATAGGCTCCAATAGAGGCAATATTAATAAACTGGCCGAAACCCTGCTTTTTCATGACGGGCAGTCCAGCCGCAATGCCATGCAGAACACCACGAATGTTAACATCGATCATGCGATTCCACTCATCTACTCTTAACGATTCAAGGGGAGATAGCGGCATGACTCCAGCGTTATTTAAAATAACATCGATACGTCCATAGCGAGTTTGAGCGAGGTCAACGATCGTTTGCATCTCTTCCAATCTGGTAACATCGAGCGAATGATACTCCACCGATCCGCCTTCCATACGAATCGAGGAGGCCAATGCCTCCAAACGTTCCATACGTCTAGCTCCAATAACTACATGTGCTCCATGCTGTGCAAGCAATCGAGCTGTTGACTCACCAATTCCACTACTCGCACCGGTAATGACAACAACTTTCCCTTTTACATTGGACATATTATATCGCTCCTTATTTGGTTGTTATCGTACATTTTCTCTATACAAAACCATGCCTGCATGATACAAAACGCCGTTCCTGAAGTCTCCATCCGCTGTAAATCCCGTATCATCCACGTATTCTATATGTTTCCCATGAACAACATAGCGACCCTGATATGCACTTTGCCGATCTCCTCTCGCTTCATCATATCTACCGCAAGGAAGAAGTTCGTGTCTGATATATCCATCCTTCGTGACCCACATCCCCACATACGGATGTTTTGGTTCTTGTTGGTCACCCATTGAATTGCGTCCCATCGTTTCTCACTCCTCTCTGCTTCAAAAGATTCCGTTGCTTATCTCCATTATGTAGAGGATCAGTCATTGTACGATAGAAAAATCCCACAGTATTCTTGCCTATTCCTCCAGAGCATTTTAAAATAATAGTAATAGTGGTTTACAAGGGGGGCTACCATTCATGCTTATCAAAACAAATGAAACGGATACGGGCATCACGGAGCAGCAGCAACAATCGGCTCAACTTATTGAGCATTTCACCCCAAATGATGGGATACATACAACAGCAATTACATCCCTTGCCTTAATCCGTGCCTCCGAGATCTCACACCCCATATATTCCGTTCATCAGCCTGCCCTCTGCATTGTCGCCCAAGGTTCCAAATTAGTTATACTCGGCCGCGAGAGCTACACCTACGACTTGTCACAATACTTGGTAGCTTCCGTAAACTTGCCTATTTCAGGGCAGGTTGTAAAGGCTACAACCAAACATCCCTATCTATGTATTCGACTCGATTTTGATTCAGGGCAGATTTTCGATCTGATTCAGGATACGCCTTCTGCACAACCCAAACCTGACCATTCAACACGAAGAGGACTGTTTGTTAGCTCAACCAAACCTTCCCTTCTTGAAGCTGTGATCCGATTGGTTCGGCTGCTGGATACACCTGAAGACATTCCCGTCCTTGCCCCTATGTTTATCCGCGAGATTCTATATCGTATTATTCAGGATGAACATGGACATTCCATAAAACAGTTTGCTATTCAAGACAGTCATGCACAGCACATCGCCGAGGTGATCGAAGTCATCCAATCCGATTACGCCAAGCCACTTCGGATTGAGCAACTTGCTGCCATGATCAACATGAGTTCTTCCTCATTACATCATCATTTCAAAGCCATTACCGCCATGAGCCCTTTGCAATTCCAGAAACAAATTCGATTGCATGAAGCCCGGCGAATGTTGCTTGCAGGTTCAACCGATGCCGCCGACGCTGCGTTCCAGGTTGGCTATGAAAGTCCGTCTCAATTCAGCCGGGAGTATGCCCGCATGTATGGTCTCCCTCCCAAAAGCGATATCAAACGACTTCGTCATACACTCGATATTTAAAACTAGAAACAACAAAAAGACCCGCGTCATCATGACGTGGGTTTTCAGTTTTAAATAGGCAGCAGCGCCATCAAGAGAATATGTTCTGTTTTTCAAAAACAGACAACTCGTTCTCCCTGGTAATAGGACATTCATCAGGATACATACTTCGTTTCTCCAACTTCTCATCGATAAAATCAACGACTTGCTGTAGCGAAGCAATCTGTGCTTCAACTTTCTTCCGGTGATTCACCAGCATCTCCCGTTCATCCGGGAAATCTGCGAGATCGGAATCCATGGACATTTGTAAATAAGGCTTCATTTCCTCCAGAGACATTCCTGTTTTTTTCAGGCAAGTGATCAACTTCATCGTATGGATATCCTCCGAGCGATATACCCGATGGCGATTGGCTTTGCGTTCCGCTTGGGGAAGCAGTCCAATCTTCTCATAATAACGAATGGTATCTTCCGATAATCCGGCCTGTTCTGATGTTTCTTTAATGGAGAATACTTCTTTCTCGCTCATCATATGGGCCTCCTCCACATTCATTTCTTTCCATATTACAACTTGGAGCTGACTCCAAGTCAAGCATGATCCATTCAATCCCAACACCTCTTGACTTGGAGTCGACTCCAAGTTATAGAATGAGCGCAGCATACAGATTCGTTCTGTAATCCCATTCTATCTGGAGGTATATATGAATATACAAAATCAGGTTCGCACCGCTCTCATCACAGGTTCAACGTCAGGAATAGGTCTTGAACTGACACGCAAGTTACTGGCTGAAGGATGGCAGGTAATCGGCCTCAACCGTTCGGCTTTCCCATCCGAGGAACCCGATATTCAGAACGCCTTACGTTCAGGAGAGCTTCGTTGGGTTCAGGCTAATCTGACCAACTACGACAGTCTGAGAACTGCACTGAATCAGATCAAATCCGATACCGATTCGATCGATGTTTTGTTTAACAATGCCGGAGGCAGTGCTTCCGAACTTCGTTTCTCTGATCAGGGGTATGAACTTCACTTCGAACTTCAGACGGTAGTCCCTTACATCATCTACATGGAATTAGTTGAGCTATTGCTCAAAGGACAGATGAAAACAGTCGTCAATACTTCCACCAGCGCGTTCAACATGGTCAAACAATTTGATCTGAACATCCTGGAACGTCCAGCTAAATTCAAAAAGCTGTTTGGTCCCTATGCCATTTCCAAGCTTGGCTTATCTCTATGGACACGCGAGGTTGCCAAATCTGCCAATGTGGATGGCATACAACTACTTAGCGTAGATCCTGGTGGAAATAATACGCTACGGGGCAACAAAACATCCGGCCTGCCCTTTTATATCAAACCCATTATGAAATGGTTCTTCCCTCATCCAAGCCACGGCGCTTCATTGCTCTACAGTGCGGCTTTATCACCCACCAGACATGAATCCGGTACATTTCTGATGAAAAATAAAGCGGCAGCGCTTTGTTTTACAGAGCAGGGCCCTGCCGTTCTCCATCGAGTACACGAGATTTATGAGCAGCGTTTTCGTACAACGTAGTCTGGAAAACCTGTATCCAACCCATCATAACCATGATAGATCGTGAGTACTAAATATAACAAAAACACGCCAAAGCGGCGTGTTTTTAGGTTTATGGCATTATGAGTTTTATGGGTATTATAAGCTTTATGAGCTTTATTAGTATTATGGGTATTTCTTCATTATCGTAAAGTCCACATAACGTTTTTTCCCGTTAGATAAATACACTCAACAATAACACCATGCCAAAGGCGGCAAATCCAAGAATGGTCTCCATAACCGTCCATGTCTTGAGCGTCTGAGGCACAGACAGGTTCAGATACTCTTTGACAATCCAGAAGCCCGAATCATTGACATGGGACAAAATAATCGAACCCGCTCCCGTTGCAAGCACCAGCAACTCAGGGCTTACTCCGGGCATCGTCATGGCGATTGGAGCCACAATACCTGCCGCTGTTGTCATCGCCACCGTAGCTGAACCTACCGCCGCACGAATCAATCCGGCAATGACAAAGGCTAACACGAGTGGCGACAAATGCGCACTTTGGGCAAATCCTGCGATCGCATCACCTACACCACTGGCTGTCAGGATGCGGTTGAATCCGCCCCCTGCACCAATCAGCAAGATGATAGAAGCAACTGGACCCAAGCAATCGTTTGTATATTTCAATATCTGCTGCTTGCTGAAACCACGTGCATATCCAAAGGAATAGAAGGCAAAGAGCAAAGCCAGCAGCAGTGCAATAATTGGACTACCGATGAAATCAACGACCTGACGGAACCCGTTCGTCTCTGGCAGCATCAGATCTACAATCGTTGCCAGCAACATCAGGATTACCGGAAGCAAAATCGTAAAGAGCGTGATACCGAAACCAGGCAATTCCCGATCTTTGGTCTCGGTGAACTGTTCCATCAGCTCACTTGAGGTCTCAACTTTGATTCGCTTGGAAATCCAAGTTCCATAGAGCGGACCTGCAATGGCTGCGGCTGGAAGAGATACTATCAGGGCCAGGAAGATCGTTTTACCGATATCCGCATTGAAGATTCCTACAGCAAGCATTGCCGCCGGGTGAGGTGGAATCAGACTGTGCACCACAGCAAGACCCGCGACAAGTGAGAGTCCGATTTTGATGAGTGATGTCCCTGTATGTTTGGCAATAACAAACACCAGCGGGAAGAGCAGCACGATCCCGACCTGGATAAATACCGGAATACCACAGATCAGCGCAACAACCATCATCGCCCAGTGTACGTTCTTCTCCCCGAAGACACGTACGAGCGTCTGGGCTATTCGTTCGGCACCACCAGACTCGGCCATAAGTTTACCGAGCATCGTTCCAAGTCCCAGAACAATCGCGATAAATCCGAGAACGCTTGCAACACCTTCCTGATAAGACTTCACGATATCTGTGAACGGCATACCCGAGATCAATCCCATAAAGACAGCGCCCACAATCAGGGCAACAAACGGATTCATTTTAAATTTGGCAATCAACAAAATCAAACCAAGAATAGATATCAGTGCGTAGAGCAGCAGACTTGCATCATGACTAAGACCGAATACGGAATACATCCGAATAGCCTCCCCCAAGTTGTTATGTTGTGTCAGCACGGTTTTACTCTGGCCCAAACGACCTGAACACTACGTGCCTTCGTAATAAGCTTAAGCTTCGATCTTCTCAACCGTTTCCAGAAGGGCTTTTTCTCCGCCAACATTTCCCGGAAACACGATATATGGGATACCACTGAATTTGGCTTCTTCCCCTGTCAACCATACCGGAATACCCGCAGCCACCTGACCGAGTACCCTTGCTTTGCGTATGGCCAGACCTTTTGTTGCCACATCACTGGATGTAATGCCACCTTTGGCAATGATGAACTTAGGCACGACTTCAAGGGATTGCACAATCTCAACCAAAGCTGACGATACCGTCTGACTGATCTTGAAATTCCCCTCATGTCCTTCAACTGTGATGAGCTTACGGCTGCTGTATACAACAACATTGTTCCCCTCCGCAAGCTGCCTGTTCGCTTCCCCAATAACTCGTCCAATCTCCTCGGTATATCCATCCGGCGTTAATACACGCTCCACATCGATCTCCAGACTTATGATGCCTGGAAACGTAAGCAGTTGTTCCAGTTGACGTGTCGTCTTCTGTACATAGGAACCAACAACAACAATACCTCCATGCTGTTCCTGTCCGCTTGCGATCAGCTGTTCTTTTGGCAGAAATGCCTGATCCGAGATGCCTGCATACGATTTGACAAAGGAAGCCGCCGTCCGGAAAATAAAAGCTTTACCCTCATCCTCCGCTTGCAGCAAAGCCAGAGAAAGTACGTCCATGTCTGCATAAGAGAGCGCATTCACAATGATCGGTACATTGCCTTCGGCTTTCAGCAAAATTGCTTTGACCATATCGACACCTTGACGAATCTCCTCCAGTGAAATGGTAAGGCAGCGACTAGCCTGAATGCGGCCTGAAGTCTTCTCCTCGACCCATGATGGCAGATCTCCATGCTCATACCCGAATACTTTATCCTTGGCAAATTCCGTCTCATGAACTGGAATCAACTGTTCACCTTCGACCATATAATGCGTGTTGCCGATCGTAACCCGTCCTGCCTCAAAGAATGCCGGAATGATTAGTTGTCCGTCATATGCACGTCCGCTGACACGCGCCACTTCTTCGGCCAGTACATCCGTCTCCAGCGGATAATACCCACGCAGCATGGAGTCACTACGACTGACAAAGGTGAAGCTCGTTCCTTCCTCTGCTGCAACCTCTTGCACATTGCGGGCAATCTCCCGATTAATACGTTCCGCTGAATCTGCATCCAGCCCTCGTGTATTGGTCAAAATATAGAATAACGATTCAGAGGATCGAAATGCCTCCTGCAACAGTGGCTTGTCCCACTGCGTCAACACATCAATATCATGAACTGTCTGTACACCAGTTGGGTCATCATCCAGCACGATAATTTTGCGTGCCCTCGCATCCTGCAATTGTTTAATCTGTCCTCGCAAACCTTCAGAAGAGTTGTCCATCCGAAGAGCTGCGGGGATATCCGATAACGTTTGATAGGTCATGTCTCTCCACCTCATATCTATATCTATTAAAATTATTTTTCTTTTTTAAATTTTTTATTGGGTGCGGCTCACTTCTACACCTGCGAGTTTCTCAAAATATTGAACAATTCCGCCATGGTCATCTGCGGCTTTCCCATCAATCTTCAGTGCATGGAAGATCTCCAGCAACTGACTGCTGAGCGGTAAAGGAACCCCGATATCATGTGCCGTTTCCATCACATTGGTCATGTCTTTGAGGTTAATATCAATCCGTCCTCCAGCGACAAAGTTACGATCCAGAATGAGTGGTACTTTTGCATCCAGTACCGCACTTCCAGCAAGCCCGCTGCGAATCGCCTGATACATCTTCTCCACATCGATACCAGCCTTCGCTGCAAATACAAGCGCTTCGGACATGGCGGCAATATTCAAGTTCACGATAATCTGATTCGCCAGCTTGGCGGTTGCACCGGAGCCATTATCCCCCACTCGTGTTACATCCTGTCCGACCACTTGCAGAACTTCTTTCACAGATTCAAAAATCATTTCATTGCCACCCACCATGATAGCGAGTGTACCATCTATAGCTTTGGGTTCCCCACCACTTACAGGTGCATCCAACATATATAATCCCGATTGGGATACAAGCTGAGCCAGCTCTTTGGAAACGACCGGTGAGATGGAGCTCATATCGATAATGATACTTCCCTTATTGGCTCCTGCAAGCACACCTTGTTCACTTGTGATTACGCTGCGAACATGCTCTGAATTGGGCAGCATTGTGAAGATGACATCACTATGTTCAGCTACCTCTTTTGGAGATGCTGCGCCTCGCGCTCCCGCATCAGCCAATGACATCACAGCCGTCTGATTAATATCGTATACGCTTACATCATATCCCGCCCGGATCAGGTTCAATGACATAGGACGTCCCATAATACCGAGTCCAATAAATCCAATTCGTTTCTTCATCTTGCAATCCCTCCAGCCTAAATTCTTCGCTTTTCACTCATGTAATCGCTATCATTGCTGTTCACATTCGTTATTGTACACAACATTTTAATTTTTGTATACAATTTTATTATTTATGTATCCGAAATTTAAAATTCGGTTTTTTATCTGGTTGTTTATTGCCTTCATTTTCGCTAAAGTAAAGGTAGAGGTGAAATACAATGCAACCAAGTACGGACAAGTCCCGCCCAGCCTATCAGCAGGCCTATGAAGTGCTGCGGGACATGATTTTGCAAGGCACCCTTTCCCCCGGAACCAAACTTGTGGAAGAGAAGCTGGCGACCGATCTGAACGTCAGCCGGACCCCGATCCGTGAATCCATCCGCCGCCTGGAACAGGAAGGATTAGTCGTGAACAAACGGGTCGTCAAGCTAACCGAGACGGATCTGAGAAATACGTTTGAATTGCGGAAGTTACTGGAGGGACATGCGGCACAATGCGCTG
This sequence comes from Paenibacillus sp. FSL M8-0212, assembly GCF_038004645.1. Classification (NCBI taxonomy): domain Bacteria; kingdom Bacillati; phylum Bacillota; class Bacilli; order Caryophanales; family Paenibacillaceae; genus Paenibacillus; species Paenibacillus sp. FSL M8-0212. Next base: position 263,596 of record NZ_JBBORP010000001.1, read on the forward strand.
CTGCCTTCTTATCTGCACAGGAAGTGACGGCTCTTGAGCATTGCGTGCACGTGGGACATACCGGAAGCAAAGAAGAGATTATGGAAGCCAATAAAGAGTTTCACGAAATCATTATGCGCGCGAGTAATAACGCATTGATGATTGATCTGTTCGACAAAATGCAATCCGTCATTTATCTATTCCGTCAGACGGTTGTATACTATCAGCGTCCCTTCCTCATTGAAGAGCATCATCAGATTTGCGAAGCGATCAAGGCACATGACGGCCAGACGGCTGAACGACTCATGAAAGAGCATTTACAATCCGATCTAGAATTCTGCCTTCATCTGATTCGATAACCGACCGGATTCAAGGATTGTTCGACTATCTCACATACGTATAAAGACGTGACCGCATGTAGTCACGTCTTTTTTTGTCGTTTGTCCTTCATATTATCCAGGCCCTGATTCATAGGTGTAAACATAACGATACAATGTCGCGTGTGACATGTTACTGAATCTGGAGGGATTACTTCATGACCAAAGGACAACAACCAAACGAAAAACCAATGCTTATCCCGCAACCCATTCGTAGTGATGGCGCCGGTGGACCTGATCTGGGACCCAGAGATGTTATGAGAGATAGACAGAACCCCGATATGCTGGTACCTCCAGCAACCGATAATGGGTTATTGCCCAATCTGAGAATGTCTTTTTCCGATACCCATATGCAATTGAACCATGGGGGTTGGTCACGTGAGATCACCGTACGGGATCTCCCTATTGCCACTACACTTGCTGGTGTGAACATGAGCCTGACACCCGGAGGTGTACGGGAGTTGCATTGGCATCAGCAATCCGAATGGGCCTATATGATCTGGGGAACGGCAAGAATCACCTCTGTAGATCAGAATGGACGTAATTTTATTGCCGATGTCGGGCCTGGTGATCTCTGGTTTTTCCCCAAAGGTCTGCCCCATTCCATTCAAGGACTGGAGGACGGTTGTGAATTTCTGCTTGTGTTTGATGACGGGTCCTTCTCCGATCTGAATACGTTATCCATATCCGATTGGTTTGCACACACACCACCAGAGGTATTGTCTGTCAATTTCGGCGTACCCGAATCCGCTTTTCAGTCAATGCCGAAAGAACAGGTGTACATTTTCCAAGATACTGTCCCGGGTTCCATCGAGAGCCAGAAAGTTCAATCCCCATACGGTACCGTTCCTCTCACATTCAAACACCGATTGCTGGCCCAGGAACCACTCATTACTCCCGGCGGAAGTGTCCGGATCGTAGACTCCACCAACTTCCCCATCTCAACTACCGTTGCAGCCGCCCTCGTTGAGATTCGACCTGGCGCCATGCGTGAACTGCACTGGCACCCCAATGCGGATGAATGGCAATACTATCTGACAGGACAAGGAAGAATGACTGTCTTTGGAGGCAATGGCATTGCTCGCACATTTGATTATCGGGCTGGAGATGTCGGATATGTTCCTGTAGCAATGGGACATTATATACAGAATACCGGCACAGACACTTTATGGTTTTTGGAGATATTCCGAAGCGATCGCTTTGAGGATGTCTCGTTGAATCAGTGGATGGCATTAACCCCTCGGGATTTGGTCCGTGACAATCTAAATGCACCGCCTGAGTTGCTCGATGCTTTGCGTAAAGTGAAATGGCCTGTTGTTTAATTTAGTATGCACCTCTATCATTTGTGCTGAAATGGGGTAATTGTCAGAGAATCCCACTATAAGGAGAAATATGAAGATGAGAGCTGTTACGTTTCAGGGAATCAAGGATATTCAAGTCAAAGAGGTTGAAGACCCCAAACTGCAACAGAAGGATGACATTATCGTTCGTATTACTTCCACGGCTATATGTGGATCAGATTTGCATATTTATCAGGGAGCTCTGCCAGCTGCCAAAGATTACGTTATCGGTCATGAACCGATGGGCATTGTAGAAGAAGTAGGTCCGGAAGTGACACGTGTGAAGAAGGGGGACCGCGTGGTCCTGCCTTTTAACATCGCTTGTGGTGAATGCTTCTATTGCAATCATGACATGGAGAGCCAGTGCGATAATTCCAATGGCAATCCGGATATTCATACAGGTGGTTATTTTGGGTTCACCGAACGCTACGGAAATCACCCCGGAGGTCAGGCAGAATTATTGCGTGTTCCCTACGGAAACTTTACTCCGTTTGTGATTCCGGAATCCTGTGAACTTGAAGATGAAGCCTTATTGTTCCTGTCCGATGTTCTTCCAACCGCATATTGGAGCGTGGAGAATGCCGGAGTTAAACCGGGAGATACAATCACTGTACTCGGTAGTGGACCCATTGGGCTGATGACGCAGAAGTTCGCCTGGATGAAAGGTGCCAAACGCGTTATTGCTGTGGATCGCCTGCCCTATCGACTGGAAAAAGCCAAACGTTTGAATGATGCAGAGATCTTTAATTTCGAAGATTACGATGATATGGGTGAGCACATTCGTGAGATTACACAAGGCGGGACCGACGTTGTTATCGACTGTGTAGGTATGGATGGTAAAAAGAACATGCTGGAAGAAATCGGACAGAAACTGAAACTTCATGGCGGTTCACTGAGCGCGATCGAAATCGGCATGAAGGCCATTCGCAAATTCGGTACTCTTCAACTTACGGGTGTATATGGCTCTTCCTACAACATGTTCCCGTTAGGTAATCTGTTTGAACGCAATATCAATCTCAAAATGGGACAAGCTCCTGTTATACATTACATGCCTGAATTATTCCGCAAAATCACTGCTGGTGAATTTGATCCAACGGAGATCATCTCCCATCGAATTTCACTGGAGAATGCAAGCGATGCATACCGCATTTTCAACGATCATGAAGACGAATGTACCAAAGTTATACTAAAACCCTGAACTGTCGCTTTGAATATAAATATGCAAAATAAAACAAGCAGATCTACCTGTTCAAGGTATTCTGCTTGTTTTATTTTATCGACACCTAATCAGGCATAAGTGGGTTTAATCGCTTGGATATACACACTTTCTCCTTCGAAGCTGTCGAGCTTTCCGTTCGTTGTTACTTCAAAATTAAAAAATTTTCTGATGATGGACGGTGCACTCAACATGCTTGCTTCAAGTTCCCCTTTCTCCTGTTCCGGCAGTGCTGCACGGTTACACCACTCTTCAAACTTAAAGCGCTTCTGGAAGGAAACCATCGTTTCCATTCGGAAGCCGGCATACTCCAGCATATGAATCCATTCCGTTTTGCGCCATGCTCGAACATGGCTGGCATCTCGGCACTTCTCCACTTCATTGTAAAACTGGTCATTCTCATCACGTTCAGGTGCCACGTTGTCAATAAATAACAACCTTCCACCGGGCTTCATAACTCGTAATGCCTCATGAACAAATGAAGAAACGTCCGGAAAATGGTGGGCAGCGATTCGGCAGGTCACCAGGTCAAAGACATCATCATTGAATGGCAGCTTCTCTGCATCCCCGGCTACAAAATCTACATTACCGTAACCATTCCCCTGGATAAATGCTTCAGCTGCCTGAAGCATTTCCTCCGTTAGATCGAGAGCTGTCACCCGCTGAACAAGTGGAGCCAAAGCATTTGCAACATGCCCTCCCCCAGTGGCGATATCCAGCACGTTCATATCCGGAGTGGCTTGAGATGAAGCCACGAGCAACGCGAGATCCTCACCTTTGGCATGCCCCGCACTCGTCACGTATTTTCCTGCATTTTCCGCAAACTGCTTCTGCACCTGACTTTTGATTACATCAGACATTCCAATTCCTCCTGCACAAGTTTCATTAGACGAAACATTGTTTCAAAATATAACTATATTTATTTTACCACATATGAATGTAAAAGCTAAATAAGCATTTTACACAAATCCGGAGGCAACTTTCCACTACGCGACGAAAAAACTCAAATAAAAAAACATCCCCCGAGCGAATTTCACCCAGGAGATGTTACTTATATTTGTTACTTCACGAGCGTTGGTGACTTCTTCCACAGTCCAAGAATCAGACCGGAGATCACAGAACCAATCGCAACAGCGAGTAGGAACAATACTGCGTGGTTCGCCAGTGCTGCAACAAAGATCCCGCCATGCGGAGCTGGTACATTAATGTGCCACAGTTGTGTCAATCCGCCAGCAACAGCGGAACCCAGAATACAAGAAGTTAATACACGCAATGGATCAGCCGCAGCAAATGGAATTGCACCTTCTGTAATGAACGAGAATCCAAGTACATAGTTAGTCAGGCCTGATTTGCGTTCTTGCTCTGTAAATTTGGATTTGAAGAACGTTGTTGCAAGTGCAATCGCCAGAGGAGGCACCATACCGCCTGCCATTACCGCTGCCATCCATGCACCGTCTGTGTTACCACTGGATGTGAATACGCCGATAGCGAACGTGTAAGCCGCTTTGTTGAACGGTCCACCCATATCGATGGACATCATACCGCCAAGCAGCAAGCCCAGCAATACCGCATTACCTGTTCCCAGATTACCAAGCGCATCTACAAGCCATGTGTTCAGGGAACCAAAGATTGGATCAAAGACATAGAAACTGATGGCACCCACGATCAGCAAACCAAATACCGGATACAGCAAGATTGGTTTCAAACCATCAATTGCTTTTGGCAATCCTTTGAACAACTTACGAAGACCAATAACTACATAACCCGCCAGGAAACCGGCAGCCAAACCACCAAGGAAACCGGCGTTTGAGTTAACCGCCATCAATCCACCGACCATACCAGGCATCAGGGCTGGGCGATCACCAATACTCATCGCGATAAATCCGGCAAGTACGGGAATCAGGAAGTGGAATGCACCTGTTCCGCCACCAATCGTTTGAAGCAGCTGTACAATCGGATTTTCAGGACTAGCAATCTGCTCAAACAAGAAGGAGATTGCAAGCAGGATACCGCCACCTACAACAAATGGCAGCATATGTGAGATACCATTCATCAGATCTTTATAGATTTTGCTACCTACACTGATCTTACCAGCGCTTGCTCCCTCTTCCTTGGCATTTCCGCCTTGGCTGCGATAGATCGGTGCATCGCCGTTAACAGCTTTGCGAATCAGCTCTTCGGGTTTACGGATTCCATCACTCACCGGTCTTTGCAATACCGGTTTGCCATCGAAACGTGCCATCTCTACATTTTTGTCTGCGGCAACGATAACCCCTTTAGCACGAGCGATCTCATCAGCCGTAAGGACATTCTGTGCTCCTTCGGAACCGTTCGTCTCTACGCGAATATTGATGCCCATTTCCTGAGCTTTCTTTTTAAGTGCATCTTCAGCCATAAACGTATGCGCTATCCCTGTTGGACAGGCTGTAACCGCAACAACAAAATCCTCCGAATTGGCATTACCTACAATCACACCAGAAGTGTTTTGTTGCTGACCACTAGTAGAAGTGGATGCGGCATTTGCTTCTTTTTCAGCTTTTGCTTTTTCTTTCGCTGCTTCCTTCTCAGCTGCTTCAGCCTGTTTGGCATCAAACAATGCACTAACTTCCGCAGGTGTATCTGTACTCATCAATTGTGAGATGAAATCGCTATCAATCAACAACCTGGAAAGAGCTGCAAGCGTACGCAGATGGGTATTACCTGCGCCTTCTGGAGCCGCAATCATGAAGAACACATGAGCTGGCTGATCATCCAACGCTTCAAAATCAAGCCCTTTTCTACTCTTGGCAAATACAACCGTTGGTTCGTTCACCGCTGTTGTTTTGGCATGTGGCATCGCAATTCCGCCACCGATACCCGTGCTGGATTCAGCTTCTCTTTTATAGATCATTTCCTTGAACAGGACCGGATCATTAATTCGTCCGCTTCGGTTCAGACTTGCAATTAGTTCATCAATAGCCTCATCTTTGGTTGTGGCTTGCAGGTCCATGATCATCGTTTCCTGGATCATCAAGTCTGTTATTCTCATCTTGGTACACTCCCTTAAGTTCAGTCGGCCTGCATAGGCAGGCCTCACTACAATACAATTACAATGAAAACCTTTTATATGACCGATAGACTAGATCGTCGTAATGGTTACTTGATTGCGCAATTCATCAATCAATTCACGTGTTGCCAGGTCATCCGAGAACGCAGTCGCGCTTCCAGATGCAACGCCTGTGCGGAAAGCTTCCAGCAAATCTCCGCTCTGTACATAGGTACCTACGAATCCGCCAATCATGGAGTCACCGGCACCAACCGAGTTTTTCACAGTGCCTTTTGGCACATTTGCATGATGAACTTCCGCTTTGGTAATGAATAGTGCACCCTCTCCTGCCATGGAGATCAACACATGTTTAGCACCGGCTTCCAGCAACTTACGCCCGTATAACACCAGTTCCTCGCGAGTATCAATCGTTACACCGAACAGTTCAGCCAGTTCATGATGATTTGGCTTCACCAGCAATGGTGCATGTTCAAGAGCTTCCATTAACGCAGGGCCCGTTGTATCAATTACAAATTCGGCACCCGTATGCTTGCAGACTTTAATGAGACGATCATAAAAATCCGTTCCAAGTGAAGGCGGTACGCTTCCGGAGAGAATGACAATATCTCCTTTGTGCAATGAAGACAATTTGTGAAGCAGCTGTTCTGCCTCTTCTGCACTTATTGCAGGTCCAAGACCATTAATCTCTGTCTCTTCTCCATGCTTCAGCTTGATGTTAATGCGAGTATCGTCTGCAATTGTGACAAAGTCTGTCCGGATGTTATCTTCTTGCAACTTGTCATTAATGAAACGTCCTGTGAATCCACCAAGGAAACCAATAGCCGTGTTATCTGCTCCAAGTTGATTCAGTATGCGAGAGACATTAATGCCCTTGCCTCCAGGGAGCTTCAAATCCCGATTCATTCGATTCAATCCGCCAAGCTTCAGCTCATCCACTTCCACGATGTAATCAATGGACGGGTTAAGTGTTATCGTATATATCATCGTTATCCCTCAATTATTTTAGTTTTCTGGGCGATTCCAGGCCGCCAATGTTCTGGCATCTGCTCGGTAATCAAATCGGCCTCCTCCAAATCAAACAATTTGGCAAAAGTAATTTCCCCTATTTTGCTGGAATCAGCCAGCACATAAGATTTTCCCGACAATTGATGTGCACGCCTTTTAATCAAGGCTTCCTCCGGATCAGGTGTTGTATACCCCATTTCGGGGTCAACTCCGTTGCTTCCAAGAAAACATTTATCAAAACGGAAGTTATCCATGTTCTGTAATGCGATACTGCCAATGACTGCTTTCGTATGAATTTTCATCATACCTCCGAGCAAGTAACTGCGAATACGTTTGCTTACCAAAGCTTCAACATGAGAAAGTCCATTAGTAACTACCGTTACGTCCTTAGCTTCAATGAAGGGAATCATGGCTAACGTTGTCGTTCCTGCATCCAGATAAATGCATTCGCCATTTTCGATCTCCTGTGCAGCCAAACGGGCAATCGTTGTTTTCTGTTGAATGTTTTTGAACGTTTTTTCTTCCATACCCGGTTCCAGCGTTTTTTCATTCACCAGGGCGGCACCGCCATGGATGCGTTTGAGCATCTGACGACTCTCCAGATCGATCAAGTCACGTCTAATCGTTGATTCAGAAGCACCTAACACATCAACAAGCTCTTGCAATTTCACAATTCCCTGTAAATGTAAGCGCTCTATAATTGCAGCATATCGTTCTTCAGTCAGCATCTTCATTCCTCCAACTGCTTCTATAGTATCATAAACTCCTCAAAAAACAACCACTTTCATTCAAAATAATTTAAAAACATTCAAAAACCCGCATCTTTCGACTTATTTCCTTGTCCAATCGTCTCTTTCTCTGACTCCTGAACGCGCAACCTTTCGAATCTCCATTAAAAATCCTGCAGCCTCCAGCGCTTGATGCGCGGCGTTGCAGGATTTTGCTTTTCATGGGAATCTCATGACGTTTATGACTCTACAAGCATTACATCCGGTTTGGGTTTAAGCCATTTGCCATCCTCATTAATAAACGCCCCCTTGAAGCGGCCCATCTCCAATTGTTCAATCAGCCTCTCCTCATCCATGACCAGAATCTCAGCGAGCTGCCCAGAGGTATAATAATGAGCGGGATTGTAATCGAGCAGCACAGGAACAGACGTATCATATAGTTCTTTGATCAGATTCTCAAAGGAATGCCGACCCAGGTTCTCCATGTCTCTATAAAACTGCAAATGTTGGGACACCATATTACGGAAAGATTTATTCTCCAGATGCATCCACAACGTATTGCAGGCCTGAACACTCATATGATTTTGTTCCACATCGTAAAATTGAACTTCTTCAATCTTCATGTATTTCTCTTGAAATGCAACGATCTTAATCAAAGGTACATTTCGTTTACGCGACGCTTTCTTCAAATGGGCTCTAAATTGTTCATAGTTCATTTCATTCATCTATTATCCCTGCCTTTAACATGTTCCAACCGACATTTTACAACAAATTAAAGGCAAGTGTAACCTTCATCATATGAAAAACAAAAAAACGTGCAGCATCAGATGCCACACGTTCACAATATTATAGAGTGCGGTTACTCAGCGAGGGCACCACTTTTCACCCACGTAGCCGTAAATTCCTGTTCTCCATACGCATAGAATTGTTGCAAAATAACCTCCCGATCATCGAGGAACAATTGATCCGCTATGGCAGTGACCAGTTTGGGCACCGCACTCTTGGTCCCAGATATGGCCGATGCCGACAGACCGCAGCTGGCAAGTGCAGAGTAGTTAAATACAAACAGTCCGTGCAACGGTTTCTCACCCTGTTCACTTCTGCTGGTCATTGCAAACCCCGAACTCAGATACGGATGTGCATCCAGCAATGCATTGCGATGCTCTGGCGGTGCCTGATAACAGTCCTCCCAGCGCGCGATGTATGGCTCTACAAGCTTCAGTTCAGGACGGAGTGCCGGATCACTAAGCAGACCTGTGCTAATAATTAGAAAATCAAACGTAAATGCTCCCTTTGCCGTGTGCACAATCGCGCCTTGGTCCGTCGCTTCTACACTGAGCCAAGGCGAGTTCAAATGCAGTTCGAATCCAGCCCAGGCTGCCGCACGATTAAACGTATCGTTGGTTGGCGGTTGATTGAATTTGAAGAAATGAGAGATCACTTCATATTTATCAGCAACCGGAAGAGCGTGGTATCGCTCGATCATACCGGATTGTTCCATCTGACGAATAGGATTAACACTAGGCAGCTGTTCCCGCCGTACAAATACATGAGCTTCCGCCACACCAGTGGCAAGCGCATAACTGGCATTATCAAAAGCCGAAGCGCCGCCGCCAAGCACTGCAACCCGTTTACCTTTTAATTGATCAAAATCAATCGCTTCCGACGTATGGGCATACCGATCCCGAGGTAATCTATCCGCAATCATGGAAGGTACATGCCACTCTCCGCCCCCTTGTATTCCCGTAGCAAACACTACTTTACGAGCAAGTATCACATCCATCTGAGCTCCTGCCTTATTCACATGAAGTCGATGTATACCGTCCTCTATTGGCTCAACCAGTGTCAATTTCACCTCATTAAGCACAGGCAGATTCAGCACTTTCCGATACCAGCGTAAATAATTCATCCAGTCCCCACGCGGGATTTTATCTACCTCTTCCCAACCTTCGGGCCCAACCTGTGCTTCCCACCATGAGCGAAAGGTTAACGAGGGGATACCCAGATCGATGGAAGTCAGATGCTTGGGTGTACGCAGAGTAACCATACGCGCATAAGTCTCCCAAGGTCCTTCCAGCCCTGATGTATTCTCGTCAATGACGACAATATTGGAGATCCGTTCACGAAGAAGTCCAAATGCTGCCCCTAATCCACTTTGTCCCCCGCCCACAATGACGACATCATAGACATGACCATCCGCATGTTCTCTTGGACGTACCCAGTTCGCGCCACCAATTGACAAATAAGCTAGATCATTTTTCACACGTTCATTCAAAGCTTCCAGGCTCATGATTCATCAACCCTTTCGAGATACATATATGAACTATTCTTTCTTTGATTATTTGATGGAAGTTTGTTGTCAGTTATATTGAGAATAATGTACTTTTTCTTTGTATTTCTGAAATATATTAGCGTTATTATATGAGTTATTGGGGATGTTTTGAAGTTCGCGGTAGCTTTATTGTCATCAACACTAAAAATAACTGACATGCTTGTTAATTCGCACGAAATCCTAACTGGATTATTGATGCAGTTCCTGCTGAACGGATGATTTGCAGAAAATAAAAAAAAGACAGACCAAGATGTAACCTTGGTCTGTCTTCAAAAAGGGAATGCTATTGGCCGGTTTGTTCACGGCGCTGCAATTTTTCATTGGTTAATTTCTCAGGGGTCACATCATGACCCAGTGGGTCTACAACGGATACTGCCAGCATGGTAGTCAGCACCTGACCTCGAATAGCCTGCAAATATTGTTTTCTAAGCTCCTGCTGCTCGTTTTTTTCTGCTTTTGTCAAACCAACGCTGCTGCGTTGTTTTCGACTTAATTCGTTAATGCGTCCCAAAATAGGAATCATGAAATCCACCTCACTTGTTAGTCCACTTTCCAAAAGATATTTCGAATATCTTCAAACTAACTTATTACAACTTTACGAATTTGTCCATAGGCGCAATTCGTTAAGAATTTTTCAGGTGATCTCATGCACAGACCACACAATGCCATTTGTAGCACCACTGCCCAGGTTCAATGTAATCGTCAGCCCGTTTGCGGCATAGAACAGTCCAATCACATCTCCAGCATTCAATGCCACTTCCACCGCCAAAGTAACTGTACCGCTTCCCAGCACTGCCCGCAGTGTCAGTAGTGTAACGGCTATATTCAGTACGGGCAATAAACCACTAACCAGTGTTGTAACCGTAGGTGATGTCCTCTGGACAAGAAAAGCAGGGTTCACTCCAGCACCCAGTGATAAGGCGATCGCTGCGGTCGTTGCATAATTGATTGTGGCCACAATCGAATATCGTCCAGTTACCGGGACGGTATAGTTTCCTGTGGTTGCATTGAAGTTGGCATTACCGTAATAAGGAGCCGTGGTCGTCCAGTTGGTTAACTGAGTGCTGGTTGCTGTCGAAAGTGTAGCCAGGAATGCCGAGAACCCTTGTGTTGCAAAATTGGGGCCGGTTGGTCCAGTGGCTCCGGTCAAGCCCGTGGCTCCGGTTGCACCTGTTGTTCCTGTGATTCCTGTTGCTCCAGTAGTTCCAGTAGCTCCGGTAGCCCCAGTGACCCCAGTTGCACCTGTAGTTCCTGTTGTCCCAGTTACACCAGTTAGTCCTGTAGCTCCCGATATTCCTGTTTCTCCAGTTGCTCCAGTCGCGCCAGTTATACCTGTAACTCCTGCTGAACCAGTACTTCCGGTGGCTCCTGTTACACCCGTTGTGCCTGTGGCTCCTGATACACCTGTGAGCCCTGTAGCCCCAGCTGCTCCGGTCGCGCCAGTAATACCCGTAACTCCTGCTGAACCAGTACTTCCGGTGGCTCCTGTTACACCCGTTGTGCCTGTGGCTCCTGATACACCTGTAAGCCCTGTAGCCCCAGCTGCTCCGGTCGCGCCAGTAATACCCGTGGTTCCTGTTGCTCCAGTCGTACCTGTTGTACCCGTAACACCAGTTACGCCAGTTGTGCCGGTTATGCCAGTGGCACCAGTCGCGCCGGTTACGCCAGTAACTCCCGTAGTTCCCGTTGCTCCAGTAGCACCAGTGGGTCCCGTCACACCAGTCGTACCTGTGCCCCCTGTTACACCCGTCTCTCCAGTTTGGCCAGTTATGCCGGTGGCGCCTGTAATTCCAGTAGCCCCAGTCACACCCGTAATGCCAGTTACCCCGGTCGTGCCGGTTATTCCTGTTTCACCAGTAATACCCGTTGGACCGGTTGCCCCAGTAATTCCAGTAGCACCAGTCGTACCTGTAACTCCGGTTATGCCAGTCGCACCAGTGGCTCCGGTTGGTCCTGTTGTACCCGTAACGCCAGTTGTGCCAGTTATGCCAGTGGCACCAGTCGCGCCGGTTACACCAGTAACTCCCGTCGTTCCTGTTGCTCCAGTAGCCCCGGTGGGTCCCGTCACACCAGTCGTACCTGTGACCCCTGTTACACCCGTCTCTCCAGTTTGGCCAGTTATGCCGGTGGCGCCTGTAATTCCAGTAGCTCCAGTCACACCCGTAATGCCAGTTACCCCGGTCGTGCCGGTTATTCCTGTTTCACCAGTAATACCCGTTGGACCGGTTGCCCCAGTAATTCCAGTGGCACCAGTCGCACCTGTAATCCCGGTTAGACCCGTCTCCCCAGTTAATCCAGTAAGTCCAGTTACTCCCGTAACTCCAGTAACTCCGGTTGATCCTGTCACACCAGTTTGGCCAGTAATTCCAGTAGCACCAGTCGGCCCGGTTACGCCAGTTATTCCTGTGGAACCCGTACTCCCCGTTGCTCCTGTAACTCCAGTCGTACCTGTGACTCCGGTTATGCCAGTCGCACCAGTGGCTCCGGTTGGTCCTGTTGTACCCGTAACGCCAGTTGTGCCAGTTATGCCAGTGGCACCAGTCGCGCCGGTTACACCAGTAACTCCCGTCGTTCCTGTTGCTCCAGTAGCCCCGGTGGGTCCCGTCACACCAGTCGTACCTGTGACCCCTGTTACACCCGTCTCTCCAGTTTGGCCAGTTATGCCGGTGGCGCCTGTAATTCCAGTAGCTCCAGTCACACCCGTAATGCCAGTTACCCCGGTCGTGCCGGTTATTCCTGTTTCACCAGTAATACCCGTTGGACCGGTTGCCCCAGTAATTCCAGTGGCACCAGTCGCACCTGTAATCCCGGTTAGACCCGTCTCCCCAGTTAATCCAGTAAGTCCAGTTACTCCCGTAACTCCAGTAACTCCGGTTGATCCTGTCACACCAGTTTGGCCAGTAATTCCAGTAGCACCAGTCGGCCCGGTTACGCCAGTTATTCCTGTGGAACCCGTACTCCCCGTTGCTCCTGTAACTCCAGTCGTACCTGTGACTCCGGTTATGCCAGTCGCACCAGTGGCTCCGGTTGGTCCTGTTGTACCCGTAACGCCAGTTGTGCCAGTTATGCCAGTGGCACCAGTCGCGCCGGTTACACCAGTAACTCCCGTCGTTCCTGTTGCTCCAGTAGCCCCGGTGGGTCCCGTCACACCAGTCGTACCTGTGACCCCTGTTACACCCGTCTCTCCAGTTTGGCCAGTTATGCCGGTGGCGCCTGTAATTCCAGTAGCTCCAGTCACACCCGTAATGCCAGTTACCCCGGTCGTGCCGGTTATTCCTGTTTCACCAGTAATACCCGTTGGACCGGTTGCCCCAGTAATTCCAGTGGCACCAGTCGCACCTGTAATCCCGGTTAGACCCGTCTCCCCAGTTAATCCAGTAAGTCCAGTTACTCCCGTAACTCCAGTAACTCCGGTTGATCCTGTCACACCAGTTTGGCCAGTAATTCCAGTAGCACCAGTCGGCCCGGTTACGCCAGTTATTCCTGTGGAACCCGTACTCCCCGTTGCTCCTGTAACTCCAGTCGTACCTGTGACTCCGGTTATGCCAGTCGCACCAGTGGCTCCAGTTAATCCCGTAACACCAGTTGGACCAGTAATTCCTGTTAGACCTGTGATTCCAGTTGGGCCCGTTACACCAGTAGCTCCCGTAATACCCGTACTTCCCGTTGCTCCAGTCGTACCGGTCACCCCTGTTGGACCTGTAGCTCCAGTAGTTCCGGTTGCACCAGTAATTCCTGTGGCTCCTGTTACACCAGTAACTCCCGTGATACCCGTTGCACCAATCGTACCGGTTGATCCTGTTTCACCGGTGATCCCGGTTATGCCACTAACTCCGGTTGCACCTGTAACACCAGTTGTTCCCGTCGCACCCGTACTTCCAGTTATACCTGTTAATCCTGTCTCTCCTGTTGGGCCAGTCAAACCGGTAGATCCCGTTGCACCTGTAGCCCCGGTGGCACCAGTGACTCCTGTTAGCCCAGTTGCACCAGTTGTTCCGGTTGCGCCGGTTACTCCCGCGGCACCTGTACTTCCTGTTTCTCCAGTTGCACCGGTCGGTCCCGTCACACCAGTCGTACCTGTGACCCCTGTTGGACCTGTAGCTCCAGTAATTCCGGTTGCACCAGTAATTCCTGTGGCTCCTGTGCTCCCAGTTAGACCCGTCTCTCCAGTGACGCCTGTTGCTCCGGTCGCACCAATTGTGCCCGTAACACCAGTTAAGCCAGTCGTGCCGGTTGGCCCTGTTTCTCCGGTGACCCCGGTTATGCCCGTAGCTCCGGTAATACCAGTAATTCCTGTTGGGCCCGTACTTCCAGTTATACCTGTTAGTCCTATCTCTCCTGTTGGACCAGTCGAACCGGTAGAGCCTGTTACACCTGTGACTCCAGTTAGACCCGTCTCTCCAGTTACACCGGTTGCTCCAGTTACTCCCGTAATACCAGTTGTTCCCGTTATGCCAGTTAAACCAGTCGTGCCTGTTGGTCCTGTTTCACCAGTTGGGCCAATCGAACCGGTAGGGCCCGTTACACCTGTGTTCCCTGTTAGACCGGTCTCCCCAGTAACACCAGTGGCCCCGGTCGCTCCCGTCAGTCCTGTGAACCCTGTTTCTCCAGTCGTTCCGGTTACGCCAGTCACTCCCGAGATACCTGTAATTCCGGTTGCTCCTGTCGCCCCAGTCGGTCCCGTCGCGCCTGTGAATCCTGTTGGACCCGTTTCCCCAGTGACACCAGTCAGTCCCGTAGCTCCGGTCACGCCTGTGATGCCCGTGGTTCCAGTAATTCCAGTTTCTCCAGTTGCACCGTTCAGTCCCGTCACACCAGTCGGACCTGTGACCCCGGTTAACCCCGTCTCTCCTGTAGGGCCAGTCGAACCGGTAGGGCCCGTTACACCTGTGGCCCCAGTGACTCCTGTTAGACCCGACTCTCCAGTGACACCTGTTGCTCCGGTTACTCCCGTAATACCAGTTGTGCCCGTCATGCCACTAGTGCCAGTAGTTCCGGTCACACCAGTAATTCCCGTTACGCCAGTTAAACCAGTCGTACCTGTTGGGCCCGTTACACCAGTCGTACCTGTGCCCCCTGTTGAACCTGTATCTCCAGTAGTTCCGATTGAGCCGGTTGCTCCAGTAGGTCCTGTGAACCCTGTTTCTCCAGTTACACCTGTCGTTCCGGTGTTTCCTGTAGCCCCCGTAGTTCCGGTTCCGGTAACTCCAGTATTTCCTGTTGCTCCGGTCACACCAATTGTACCCGTAACGCCAGTTAAGCCAGTCGTGCCGGTTGGTCCTGTTTCTCCGGTGACCCCCGTTATGCCCGTAGCTCCGGTATTACCAGTAGAACCAGAGAGTCCTGTCGCGCCTGTTACACCAGCAATTCCTGTTGGGCCACTAACTCCGGTTGCACCTGTAACACCAGTTGTTCCCGTCGCACCCGTACTTCCAGTAGCTCCAGTTATACCTGTTAGTCCTGTCTCTCCTGTTGGGCCAGTCGAACCGGTTGAGCCCGTTACACCTGTTGCCCCAGTTAGACCCGTTTCCCCGGTGACACCTGTGACTCCTGTTAGCCCCGTCTCTCCAGTCGCACCTGTTGGGCCAGTTACACCAGCTGTACCCGTGGTTCCTGTGATCCCAGTCGCACCAGTGGCTCCGGTCACGCCTGTGATACCCGTGTTTCCGGTAATACCAGTTGCACCTATACCTCCTGTTAGACCCGCCTCTCCAGTGACACCAGTGACCCCGGTCGCTCCCGTAATTCCCGTCGTTCCGGTTACGCCAGTCACTCCCGAGATACCTGTAATTCCGGTTGCTCCAGTCGCCCCAGTCGGTCCCGTCGGTCCCGTCGCTCCTGTCGTGCCTGTGAATCCTGTTAGTCCCGTTTCCCCAGTGACACCAGTCAGTCCGGTAGCTCCGGTCACGCCTGTGATACCCGTGGTTCCAGTAAAGCCAGTTAGTCCAGTTGTACCTGTAATCCCTGTGGCTCCGGTCTCACCGGTGATTCCGGTTACCCCTGTTTCTCCAGTTACACCTGTCGTACCCGTGTTTCCTGTAGCACCCGTAATTCCGGTAGCTCCGGTAATTCCTGTTGTGCCACTAACTCCGGTTGCACCAGTAATCCCCGTTTCTCCAGTTGCGCCAGTTGATCCCGTCACACCTGACGTTCCTGTGACCCCTGTTTGACCTGTATCTCCAGTAGTTCCAGTTGCTCCAGTAATTCCTGTGGCTCCTGTTACACCAGTATTGCCGGTTATGCCTGTAACTCCGGTAGTACCGGTCGTACCGGTTATGCCAGTAACGCCGGTTGTACCTGTACTTCCCGTTGCCCCTATCGCCCCAGTAGATCCTGTAGCACCTGTAACTCCGGTGGTACCCGTTTCTCCAGTAGCCCCGGTGGGTCCTGACACACCAGTCGTACCAGTGACACCAGTTGCTCCGATCGCACCTGTAGTGCCTGTAAATCCAGTAATACCTGTTGCACCGGTTACTCCAGTCGTTCCTGTTGTGCCCGCAATTCCAGTAACGCCAGTTAATCCGGTTGTACCTGTTGGTCCTGTTTCACCAGTGACACCACTTATACCAGTGGCCCCAGTGAGTCCTGTCACACCAGTCGTACCTGTTATTCCAGTACTTCCTGTAGTTCCGGTTGTTCCAGAAGTACCAGTGCTTCCTGTAACTCCAGTCTCACCCGTAATACCTGTTAGACCCATCTCTCCAGTGACGCCAGTCGCTCCGGTCGCACCAGTACTTCCTGTCGTTCCTGTGTTGCCTGTTTCTCCAGTAGTACCAGTTGCGCCAGTTAGTCCAGTCGTACCTACTGTACCCGTAACGCCAGTAACTCCCGTAGACCCGATCCCCCCAGTGGGGCCTGTCGTACCAGTAAGTCCCGTTTCCCCAGTGGCACCAGTTGCGCCGATCGCACCTGTTATCCCTGTCGTGCCGGTTATGCCAGTATTTCCAGTTGGACCCGTACTTCCCGTTGCTCCTATTTCCCCAGTAAATCCTGTAGCGCCTGTAACTCCGGTGATACCTGTCTCACCAGTAGTTCCAGTCAAACCTGTCTCACCGGTTGAGCCGGTCGTACCTGTAATCCCAGTTTCTCCTGTAGTCCCTGTCGGTCCCGTTACACCAGTCGAACCGGTAATTCCCGTCACTCCAGTCACGCCCGTGATCCCTGTGAATCCAGTAATACCGGTTACTCCAGTCGGTCCTGTTGAGCCCGTTGCTCCAGTGAATCCGGTATCCCCAGCTAATCCAGCAACTCCAGTTGGACCTGTAAAGCCGGTTGTACCAGTATTTCCTGTGGCACCGGTCACGCCTGTAACACCAAATCCGGTAATTCCAGTTGCGCCGGTAGTTCCTGTGACTCCAGTTGATCCAGTACCAATCGCACCTGTAGCTCCTGTAGATCCAGTTGCTCCCGCCTCACCCGTTGGACCGGTCGGACCTGTAAATCCTGTATTTCCAGTTACGCCTGTGATACCCATCAGTCCGGTAGCTCCTGTTGCACCTGTGACTCCAGTTATTCCGGTACTTCCCGTGGTTCCAGTTACTCCGGTCCGTCCTGTTAAATAGGTTGCTCCCCATATGCCGGGATACCCAGGATCTCCGGTTAACCCAGTCGCACCTGTTGCTCCAGTGAATCCTCTCATTCCCCGATAACCCCGTGGGCCGCGAAGGAAAGGAATCCTGTGGCTTTTCTTTTTTTTGCATTTACGTCTGCTTTTCTTACAAGACTTACTCTTCTTCTTTGGGATAGAGTGCTTTTTTAATTTTTTGGCTTTCCTTTTACCTGTACTGATTGAGGAAATTTTGCGTTTCCTTTTGGACATACCGCTCACAAGAAAATCCCCCCCCTTGTACACCACGTCAATCTCCGCATTTTACAATAGTACACTCTATGCCCGGGACTAGCTTTGTGCGCCCCCTATTCAATATACCTATGAAACCTTCAAAGGTAGTTAGTGATCAATCAATTACTATTATCTAAAAAATATATTCCCCTAAACTCTCCCTGCAACTCAACTCCTTAATCGTCAAAGCAATTCCTTCTTCAAAAGATGTTGCCACAACCGGGCCAATCCGTTCCTCATACTTCTGTCTACTCAAGATCAGGGGTTCCTCGGTCAGATATAACATTTCTACAATTTCTTTCATAACGGGTACACCTAGTCCAATCACCGACAATCCTACTTTTCCTAACGCCATCACAGGTTTGCTTCTTCCCGCAGCCTTCTGTGCCAATCGCACGATGTCATGACCCGAGATGATCCCCGATCCAGGAATGTTCCAGTTCTGTCCATACGTCGTCTCTCTGCTTGCCAGCTCCACTACCATGACTGCAGCATCCGGTAAATAGATGTACTCTCTCGGCACCTTCATATTTCCGATAAAAAAAGCCATCTTACCTTTCGCTATCGCTTCAAGGGTCGAACCCAGATAAGAGGCCTGATTAGCCGTTGGGCCATAATAATCTGGCAAGCGAACGATCATCACCTGAGCTCTGCTCCATCTTGTGCTGAATAACATTTGTTCATATGCAAGTCGTGTCTTGCCTTTGCGGGTATGCGGCTGCTTTGGATGTTCTTCTGTTACCTCGTTCATTTGTCTTCTGCCATAGGGGTAGATTCCATCTATTACCACCACTATTTTCATCGTAGATCGACCTCTCTTAACCATTTAGTGATTGATCAATAACTAAAATTCAAGAAGGGACTTTACCTCCCTCTCTATCGTTCCTTCAGCTCCGGCATATCGAGCGCATTAGATACATTACACAACATCCCGATTGCCAGAAAAATCATGGTTCTTTTCAGCGGTTTAGCAATTCCTGCAACGGTGAAAGCTTCCAGTACCATACTTCGTACATCACTAATGCCTTTTTGCATCGCCTGACGAATGACTTCTTCCCGGATCGTTTGCGCCTGCATCTGAAGCAATATTTCGCTCTTGTGCGATTCCAGAATCTTATCATAGGCTTCAATTAGATCATTTTCCAACTGATCTGGCGTCGCCGTCTCCACCACAATTCGAAACGAATCAATCACCCGTGTCCATGAGACCTCAATTGCAGTTAATAATAAAGCTTCCTTTGTTTTGAAAAAACGAAATATATACGGCTGTGAGATCTTTGCCCGTTCAGCCACCTGGGCTGTAGTCGCACGATAATAGCCAATTTCCGCGAAGACGTCAATTGCTGCAGAGATAATATCATTTCGCCGGTTAACCGACGCTGCTTTATCCTTTGCCATGATAATCCGCCCTCCAATAGTTAGTAATTAATTGATCAATAGCTTGAAGTATAACGAATACGATACCTCAATGCAAAGGTATTGTGACCCTGTGCAAAGCCAACAAACCCGCAGACGCTGGCTCAAGCCGCTGCAGGTTGTGTAACTTGTCGATCATAGATTCTATCCACTGGAAACCGAAGAGAACATGGATTGTCTGAAACAGATTCAAACCGTGCGGTACAAAAGTGTCTGTTCACTGCTGGAGAAGTTTGCGCAATCGGGATTCCGAATCCAGCTTCGGACAACTATTACAATATGCATGTGCGTGACTTCCGCTCCCAACCTGATATGCCAAACAACAATATCGGCGTATCAGGAACGGCGGTCCCTGCCACCCGGAATGTTCGAAGCACTGCTGCTCATTGGCAAATGTACATGCATTATCATTTTGCCGATCAAGCCATATGCTTTGATCTTCCTTAATCTGTGCAAGCCGTTGATCCGTCTTCCAAATGCTCTGATCATTGATCATACGTGCATACAATTGTTGCACATTATGGGCAACCAGAGACCACATGACCTTATCGCTCGCGCCTGTAGCAACGGCTACCGCTCGCAGGACAGGTTCCAGATGTAGCAACACTCTCTTTTTGAGCAAGCCGCTCTCTGACCTGCGCTGAACAGGATCTTCCCCCTCCAGAAAGGTGCTCTCCAGCGAAGTCTCATATCGCATGCCACCTGCTCCATTCAATTCAAACCACACATCATCGTCCGCAATGCTAAGTGTAGTGTCGTATAGACTAAATGCTGAGATGACAGACATAACGAACACTGAATAACGCTTAGCAAAAAGTGTACCAACGGCCACACTTCCTTTGCCACCCAGTTGAAGCCCTTGCTGCACAGCCTGTTCATGCAATATCGAGTTTCGTTTCTCATCATTCAGCAGATCCTTCACGCGGAAAGGATACTTGGAATCATCGCAGTCCACCCGGATCGTCGTCACAAAAAATTGCTGTAACGCTTCCGACATCTCTGAATAATCATGTCTTGGATAACGTCTCATCTATTAATCATGTCTTCAACTTCGTTGATAATCTCGCTTCGCCCAATTGCTCCCCAGCCCTTAAACAACCAGAAGGAATCTGTCGTATAGACCTGATCTGCACCAACAGCCGGTACTCCCTTCCAGAGTGAGCTTGCATTGATGTTGTTTAAATACTCATCGGCATTCGGGTCAATCTCCAGAACTACGAAATTGGCATCAATATCCGCGATTTTCTCCATGGACAGGTCCTCACGTTGTTCAGCAGGTGTCACAGCAGTGGGCACAAATCCAAGATCATGATACAAAAGTGTGTTGGTTGGATGTCCTTTTGCCGCGTATATTTGCAAGGTCTTCTCTCTTACACGCAGATAAGCCAACTTTTTTTGATCCAGTTGTTCGATCTTCGCTTTTAGTTGCTTCGCCTGCTGTTCTACCTCGGCTATCTTTTCTTTTGCCAGATCCACTTTGTTGTACATCCCGGCAATAGTCAACAGATCCTGTGTCCAATATGTTGAATCATCAACAAAATCCAGCCATTCAGTACCCAGTACAATCGTCGGAGCGATTTTCTCCAACTGATCATACGTACTCTCCGCAGTTCGACTCTCAATAACGATGACATCCGGATCAATCTGAAGGATAGCCTCCAGGTTAGGACTGTCTGCAGACCCTACCGTTGGAATGCCGGCAAGCTGATCTGCAAAGTAAGGCAAATAATCTCCTCCGTAACGAACTTCTACATTAACGCCTGCTGGTTTCTCACCAATCGTCAACATGTGATCGATGTAAGCAGCAGATAATACCACCATACGCTCTATTTTTTGCGGTACAACCGTTGTTCCTTTAAGATGTTTGATCGTTTGCGTACCACTCTCTTCCACAGGTGTATCCTGTTGCGGAGGCGTTGCTTCTGTTACTTCTGATGCCTTGCTACATGCCGTCAGAACGAGCACAAGCAGGGCCAACAGTATCATCGTTGTTGCTCTCTGTCTTACCATTTGTAGTAAATCCCCTCTACTATTTAATAATAATAATCATTATCACTATAGTAGGGAAAAGCATACAGGCTTACCATGGATTATTCCACTCTCTTCTCTTGCACAATATCACCGTAAGGTAACTCCAAGTTGCTCTGCCACATATCGCATGGCCCACATGCGTCCGGTGGGACCCAGCGTTTTGAAAAAAATATCTCCTGCATTATAGACATGGCCTTCTTGAACAGCCTTTAATGCCAACCATTCACCGGATTGCTGTAATTGCCTCAGTTGAGCACGTGCCTCTTCTGTGGGATCGACCATTACAAACACATGATCCGCGTCGTATAACTGCAAATCGCAAACTTTACTCTCTACAGCCCACTGTTGTTCCGGAAAATCACGAGGCAAATAAAATCCCAGATCATCATACAACAGGGCCCCTGTCTGGTTGTTCAATCCATACATTCGGTAGAAATGAGAAGTCACCCGGATGAACATGGCACTCTGTTTCCCCCACCTCGATTGAATGCGCCCTCGAAGAACCCGGCTCAGTTCAGCATGTTGTTCTATCCACTGTACCGCCTTTTCCTTACGACCCATAATGTCCGCCATGTACAGAAGCCTCTCGCCAAAATGGTTAGTATGCTCCAGCATGGCGGTTGGCGCTATACGATGCAGGGAATCATTTGTCTCCAAACGATCACTTGTAATAATCAGGTCCGGTTGGACTCGCCTCAAATCATCATAGTTCTGATTGAAGCTATCCAGGATAAGTCCCTGATGACTGTGTGCTTGAAGCGCAGGTATGGCAACATGACGAGCCACCCTCTGACCATAGGATAAAGCGGATACTGGCCTCAAACCGAGCGTTATCACATAATCGTCCAACCCGTAATATAAGGTGGCAATGCGATTTACTTTATTTTTCATATACAACGTTGGGGCGATTCCTTCGTTTTTCTTGAAAACTCTGCTGAAATAGTGCTCGTCCTTATAACCCACTTGCTCCGCAATTTCCTTGATTTTATCTAAAGAAAATAACAGCTGCTTGGCCTTTGCCATACGTAGTTTCAGGATATATTCAATCGGGGTCATATTTAATTGCCGTTTGAATGTTCTTATAAAATGATTCACACTAAGCCCTGCCATGCGGGCCATCTGATCAATTCGAATGTCTTCCCTATACTGATGCGTCATATAATCAAGTGCCAAATCCATCCCCGCTACAGGGGGTGTTGCTTCATTCACGTGCATCATTAACTGAATCAACAACTGATGCAAAAGATGTTTCCTGCGCGTCTTTTCCAGACTCGTAATCGAGTGTTGTCCACTCATCAGGGTATCCATCATCTCCTGAATTTCACGTGTATTGGAAGGAACATTAAGTTTGCCCGTCACAGGGAGATCAAATGCCTCGGTATGCCAAGCATACTTACGCCGGGTAAGTGTAACACAGGAAAATAAAATGATCTGATATCGGACAGGTGCTTCCATATCCGTCTGAAACTCCACATGTATTCCTGGCTTCAACAAAAACCATTCGTCTTGAGATACCGTATGTACAATGTTATCCATAGACAAAGATCCCTTGCCCGCGATGACCCTGCAAATGGCGAACCTTTTCCAGATCCGACGCTGTACAGCCCCCGGATTGCTAGAGTAATGGCAGACGTGGACAGCAGAGAAATGTAGTCGCTCCAGTTGTTTGATCCAATCATTTTCCTCCATGCTCACGTTCCCTCCCTGTTCTGATCCGATTCTATGTGAACTGATTACACTCTATTTTTCAGCTCCCAATAGTAAATTCTTTATACTATCCAACTGCAATTCCAGTGAATAGGGATCTTCCATGACGAACTCATCCTCTGTACCATCCAAGGAACCGTAGGCGTAGACTTGTCCTTTCTGCACAGCAGGCAGACGTTTCCAAACCTCGCTGTTCAGGATCTCTTTGGCGTCCTCACTACCCGAACCATATAAGAAGATATGATCTCCCATATACTCAGGCAGTACTTCAAGGGAGATCGTCTCGAATCCATCCTTCATTTCGAGTGCTTGCTGCGTTGGAGGCAGTTTCAGCATCTCATAGATCGTGGAACTACCATAGTTCCCGCCTTCTGCACCAAGTACATACAACGCTTTGTACCCTATTTGTATGATGGATACGGTCTCGCCTTCTTTAATTACACCATCAATCTGCTTCTTAGTCTCTTCGATATTCTCTTCATATGTCGTGATCCATTGCTCTGCTTCCTTCTCTTTTCCAAAAACACCAGCAATCCGGCGCAGCTTTTCCAGTGGGCCGGAAGTTTTATCGCCTTCCCAATAAGGTAAAAAGACGGTCGTTGCAATTTTTTCGTAATCCTCAATATTTTTATCAATGGAACCGATGATGAGATCCGGCTCAAGTGACACTAACTTCTCCAGATTCATTGGGAACTCTCCTCCCAAATCCTCAATACCCGCTATAACATCAGCAGCAATGCCAGACTTTTCAATCCATCCTTCGTTCAGCATAAATGTTCTTACACCAACCGGTACAATGCCCAGTTTCAGCAGATACCCCATATATTGATCTGAAGCAACACGCTGCGGATTGGCCGGGATTACCACATCTCCCCTCATTGTAGAGACGGTCCGCGTCTCCGGCTGTGCAGTCGATTTCCCTGCCTCCGTTGCCTGGTTACCCGATTGTGTAGTAGCCGCATTGCTCTCTGTTTGCGTACCACTTGCAGACGGTGCTGGGCTGGAACAGGCCGTGAGCAATAGCGTGAAACACAACATCATGCTTAGTGCTGTCATTTTGAATTTTCCTTGCATTATTAATTCCCCTCCAACATTCTTTTGATATTGATAATCAATATCATTATATAGATGGGAATGTAGCGAATGAAGGGCATTTTCTTGCATTACGCTGGGCAAATCTTGCTTGTTGTTCAATACCAATGGCTGTTTCAAGTTGTTTAACCGTTGGCTTACTCCTTTTTTGTAGCGAATTGGAGAAAGCCCTTTTATTTTTTTGAAACTGCGGCTCAGTGAATGTGCATCCGGATAGCCGATCTGTTCTGCAATCTGTTGTAGCGTAGCACTGGTATGCACCAGAAGATGTGCGGCCCTCTCCATTCGAATCTGTCCAAGATACTGGATGGGACTGATGTTTAACTTTTGTTTGAACAGCCTCGACAAGTGCCCCACACTGCATTCCATTACTTCTGCCATTACATCAAGAGCTATGGGCTCATGGAGATGAGCATTCATATATTCAATAGCCTGTGTGACCGTATCCGGTTTATGTGGCTGAATGGATTGTTCGTGTAAGTCTGTCAATAAAAGATATACCCATTGATGAAATAAGATTTTGGCATGTAACTTTGCAAGCTTAGTAGACTGCTCCCACTCCTGCTTCAATTCCTCCATACACTGATACATGTGTAGCGGACGGGTTGGTACAAGTGCATATTGGTCCTGAAACGGACGTTCATGGTCCATCAGATACTGAATTTCCATCCCACAGGGCAAGGCTAGAATGGCTTTGTACAAAATCATATAATACGCCACGCCCGAATCCGTCTCCATGTTTAAATACGCCTGCTTGCCTCCATGAATGATGTGGAATCCCTCCACGATGTATCTGTGTTGATCCATTCGTATCCGTGCACTTCCGTCGGTGATATATAGATAGGTACTTGCTGGTAGTTGATAATTCTTCAACTTCTCCCCAGGATGCAAAGCGTTTTGGCGTACATCCAGTATTTTGACAAAAACATGATTCCACAATCTGATGTGATCATTCAAATTCATATCCGCTGTACTTTCCCTCCCGCCATATTACATCGACATCCTTCTTGCTGCTCTTATGAACTGCCTGTAATTTTTGCTCATTATGTATATTTCATTTCATTATAAATTAATTGATAACAATTCTCAATAACATGCACAATCAATATTAACTTATCTATTTGGACAACATATACGGACTGCAATGTATACGTAGCGGGATAATAACGCCAGCATCAGCAACATTTTCTAACCTGTTGCAAAATCATAAAAGGCATGATATATTAATTGAGCCATCAATGATTGACGCATCAAATATTGATACATCAATGATCGAGAGCATCCAAATAATCATTAGGCAATGGCATTGTATACTGCAACATTAATCATTGGTTAACATACGCCGTTGTTCATGATTCAGATTCACCCGGGAGGTCTAGTCATGACACGTATTGTTTCCAAAGAAGAACAAATCATCAATCTGTTGAACGTGTTGGGTAACAAAATCAGTCCCAAGTTCGAACGCTGTACAGGTATCAGTTCCTCTCGCTTTGAAATTCTGCATGAGCTGGATCAGGTAGATGAGATTAACCAATCCATGCTGCAGAAAATCATTAACATTGATAGTGCTGCGATTACACGCCACTTGAAACAGCTTGAGGCGGACCTGATGGTTACAAGACGTAAGAATCCTGATGATAATCGGGTAACTTTTGTTCGTTTGACGGACCACGGTCGGAAGCAGATTGAAGGCTACAAAGCTGAGAAGACCAATTTTATCAACCAGATTTTACAGGATTTCAGTGAAGACGAAGTTCAGTCACTCGCCGATCTCCTGGAACGTATGCAGAACAATTTCTAAACCCATATATAGAGGAGAGATCCATGCATGAGTACAATTCAAAGCAAATTCCAAAAAACCAATGATTTTAACGAGATTACCTACGGTCGCCGTTCTGTTAAACTTTACGATCCTGAAGTGAAAATCAGCCGTGAAGAAATGACTGAAATTCTGTCAGAAGCTTCCCGTGCACCATCTTCGATCAATTTGCAGCCTTGGCGTTTTCTGGTTGTTGATACGGCTGAAGGTAAAGAAAAGCTTGCTCCACTTGCAAGATTTAATCAAAACCAAGTGTTGACTTCCTCCGCAGTCATTGGCGTATTCATTGACATGAACAACGTTGAATACATGGACGAGATTTTTGGTAAAGCTGTAGAACTTGGTTACATGCCACAAGACATTAAGGATATGCAACTCAAAACCGTAATGCCTTATTACGAAAAAATGGCTACTTCTGATCTTCGCGACGTTAACCTGATCGATGCTGGCCTTGCTTCCATGCAATTGATGCTCGCTGCACGTGCCCATGGTTATGATACCAATCCAATTGGTGGTTACGAAAAAGATCAAATTGCTGAAACATTCGGCATGGATAAAGAGCGTTATCAACCGGTGATGCTGATCTCGATCGGTAAATCAGCCAAAGAAGGTCACCCATCCTACCGTCTGCCTGTAGAAACCATCACAACTTGGGCATAATAACAGGAACGGTTCCCTGTAAGCTACGGTTATATTGGTCAATAAGCATACATTCTTAACATATTCCAAACAAACACAATATGGAGGTTTTACATTATGATTATCATTCACGCTCATTTGCAAGTTAAACCGGATCAAGAGCAAGCATTCATCGCAGCTGCGAAAGAACTGATTGCTGCAACACGTCAAGAAGAAGGCAACATCAGCTATGACCTGGCAAAAAGCACAGAACGCGAACAACAATACACGATGATCGAACTGTGGAAAGATGAAGCTGCTACAGCATCCCATAACACAAGCGCGCATTTCCAAGCTTTTGTACAACAAGCAGCAGCATTCATGGCCGCTCCTATGAACGTTGAAGTATTTGCTGGAGAACAAGTTAAAGCTTAATAGTTCATTAACTGCCATGCGTATTTAACATGTGAAGAAGCCGCTCTTGGTCATATGACCGAGGGCGGCTTTTTAGTTTTCTTTTGAAAATAAGTTCACTTCAACAAAAAACACGCCAATTAAGGCGTGTTTCTTCACTCATTGAAGAGGCATTGAACAACTGAACATGGACTACACGATCCGAGCAGGAGTAATGCTTTGCGGATTGTTAAACACATTTTTTGGGTCATACTTGGCTTTGACTCTCCGCAGTCTGGCATAGTTGGCTCCGTAGTACACTGGACCGGAATTCTTGATCCCTTGGTCTGGAACGTTGATATAGGAACCCACAATGTATGGTTGCAATTTCTTGCGAGTATTACGAGCGAGTGCGATATTTTTGGCGGCATGGGATGGTTTGAGCCACGTACTGGTCCATTCCACATAGAACTTCTCTTTACGCCAGAAGAAGGCGGTTGATCTAGGTGATTTGCGACTTACTGCTCCGCCCCAGTTGAGGAAATAGAATCCGCCTGGCCCCTCTTCCAAGTTCTCCAAAAATGTGCGCATCGATTTGATGGCTTTGTCGGGGAATGGTTTTCGTCCAAAACCGGACGAGAACTGGTTGCTATACCGTTGAGTCTCGGTCGGATCAGGTTGTAATAAGAACTTCACAACTTCCGTGTAAGGTAACAAACGAACAACGGAGCTCGTCGGTTTGCCAACACTCGTAATTGGCTGTAATAAACGGAGAGCCTCTGTTTTAGAGCCTAAGAACAGACCTTCCATAAGGACGTTGCCACCCTTTTTCGGTCCGATGGACAACTCGCTGCCCAGTCTCGTATCAACTGAGGGAGCCCACCTCTGCCATACTTTAAGTACCTCTTCGAATTGAGACCATGGCCAGGTGATTTTAAATACAGTAGCCTTCGCTGGAGCACGGCGCACTTTGAATTTGTAACGAGTGTATACTCCGAAGTTACCACCACCGCCTCCCCGCGAGGCCCAAAAGAGATCTGAATTACGATTTTTATTGGCCCGAATCACTTTTCCTTTGGCGTCCACCATCTCTACCTCAAGCAGGTTATCACTGATGAGACCAATGGTACGCTGGAGAGGCCCAATACCCCCACCCAATGTAATTCCACCGATCCCGACAGTAGGGCTGTCACCAAAAGGAGCTATGAAACCTTGTTTGGCAAGGGTATTCGCAATTCTTCCCACGCGGTTTCCTGTTCCAACAACAACCGTTCCATTTTTTTTATCAAGTTTGATGGAATTCAGATCACTCACATCAATCACGATACCGCCATTCACTTGGGAAAGATTCACTTCCAGCGCGTGTCTGCCACTCCGCGGACGAATCGGAACATTATTCTCACGAGCCCATCGGATCGCGTTGGATACATCCTTCGTCCGTTGGGCAAAAACAAAAACTTTGGGAAATCTGTCCGTATGCGGGTCCCAGTTCTTCCGCGCCGCTTCATATCCTGGATCACCTTTGTAAATAACCCGTCCGGTAAGCTTGGTTGATGATTTCACACATCCCACTCCCTGCTGAATAATTGTCCTACAGCCTCTGCTGCATCAAGCACTTTATACTGTATGACGGACATTCGCGGAGGGAATGGGCTAGTGCCTTAATTTCGAGGTTAGTGTCTCAGAGCAAGCAAAAAGGAATTTCCCTTTCAGGCCACAGACAGCCTTGAGGAAAATCCCTTTCATGTTGTTGAACTAGTCTTTGCTCAAATCAGAATCAATTCTGATTAACTTGCGCACTTCCTGTTCTTTTTCACCATACCAGACGAGCACGTCGGCAAATAAATCCATGATGCGAACAAAGTTCTGCTTATCTGCTTCTGAAATCTGATCTGCATACTTGAAAATCTCATTAAAACAAAGCTCCCTTACAAATTCGGTGTACTTCGCATATACCTCTCGACCTTTTGCCGAAGGTTTGACGTATATGTCTTTGCGGTTGCCGCTTAAATGAAATTTTTCGAGCAGACCTTTTTCCGTCAGATTCTTCACGTTCTTGGAAAATGTACTCCGGCTTACGCCCAGGCGTGCGGCCATTTCCGACATCTTCTCTTCCTTGTCCTCGGCTTCCAGAATGTATTCCAGCGTCTGAATCTGTGAAGCCGAGAACATCATATCTGTACCATAACTTCGCTGCAGCTTATAGGTGTTTGAGTACGCATTACCGTATTTGATAATTTTCTCAATCAGTGCCCGATGGTCGCCCATCCAATCTAACTTCATCAGTAATCCCTTTCATATTCAGATTCTCTCTCTAACTCTACTGAAATCAGATCCGTTTTTCAATCCATGTAATGGCTTCTTCAATCACATCATCACGAGTCGGTTCATTAAATATCTCATGCATCAGATGAGCATATATTTTGAGTGTTTTATCCGTTGAAGCGATATCCCCGTAAAAGTCACGAGAATCCTTTTCGCTGACCAGTCCATCATTGGCTCCATGCAGTACAAGCACGGGATCTGTAAACTGTTTGGCGTTCTCCTTGAGCCATGTTATGCCATTTCCCAGACTGTTAAATAAATCTACAGAGATCTGCTTTTCCACCAGCGGGTCATTTGCGTAAGCGGATACAACTTCAGGATCGCTGCATACACCGCTGCCCAGTTCATTCGGGAAATACGTGCCTGTAGGAAGATCCATCGGCAGTTCTCCGGCAACTTTTGTATTGTAACGAGTGAGCGCTCCGGATAGCACGATGCCTTTAACCTTGCCAGGATATTTCGTTCCAAAGGATGAGGTTGCAAAACCACCCATACTATGCCCGATCACAAACAGTGGAAGGTCACCGCTCTCTTGCAATGCCGCCTCAACAATGACACGAACATCTTCAATAAGATGATCAAATTCTTTATAGAACGTTCGCTGTCCTTCCGATCTGGCATGACCGCGATGGTCGAAGCGATATACGTTAAACCTACGCTGGCTCAGCTTCTCTGTCACATAATCGTAGCGCCCTGCATGCTCAGCTAGTCCGTGTACAATAACAACAGCGGCTTTTGCATTTTCTACTGTATCCTTGCTGAAATAAAGCTGTGTACCGTCAAAGGATTGAATGCTTGTCTCAATTTTAGTCATCGTTTCCCCGTCCTTTTTGTGATGTCCAAGCTTAAGCACCGAGAGATCATATCCTCCGCCCTACCATGGACACGCTTATTATTATTTCAATCAAAAATAATATTGTTTCTTACAGAAACAATATATCATCCGACATGGCTGTTGTCCACAGTAAATTTAAAGCGTTTTCAAATAAATAAGTATCACTGCTATGAATCATAAAAAAACCACTAAACACTCGAGAATCCTTGTGTTTAGTGGGAGGCGTTTAGTTCATCTCATCAACAGCAGTCTTACCAGCGATTCGTCCAAAAGTAAATATGTCAGTCAAGGCATTACCGCCCAAACGGTTACCCGCATGTATACCTCCTGCAACTTCCCCAGCGGCATACAGATGTGCAATCGGCTGACCGTTTTCATCCAATATGCGAGTTTGGGTGTCGATTCGGATACCACCCATGGTATGGTGAACCGCCGGTTTTCTAGGTGTGGCATAGAATGGAGACTTCTCGACTTTTAAGCTAAACGTATCCTTATGAAACTCCGGATCAAAGCCCGCATCCACATATGAGTTATACTTATCAATCGTATTTCTAAGAACTTCAGGTTCCATATTGATTTTCACTGCCAGTTCTTCTATGGTATCGGCTCTGAACAAGGTACCTGCTTCGACTTGACGGTCTATCTTTTCCTGGCTTGTATTCGCTGCGGTTTTCTTAATCTCGTCATCCGCAATCAGGTAAAATAAACTTCCCTGCTCGATAGCCGCTTTTGTTAAGACATCTCGTCCAGAGAATTCATTAACAAATCGTTCTCCCTTTTTGTTCACAATGACAAAGTTCTCAGGCGGTACTTGCAGTCCACTGAAGAGTTCGCCCGTTTCCGGATCGGCTACCGGCATCATTTGAGTGAAGCCCATGCCTGTCAGTGCTGCTCCTGCACTCTTACCAAGCGATATTCCATCACCAGTCATCGCATAGGAATTTGTTGTTTTGATATCATCGTCAATATGGCTCCAGTACGTGTTATATTCCTTGAGCATCTGTGTATTTGCACCAAAACCACCACTAGCAAGAACAACTGCTTTTGCATGAATGGTAATTTTCTGTCCGTTAACTCCGGTTGCGATAACACCTGTTATTTTTCCATCTTCGATGATCAGTTGTTTGACCGGGCTATCTGTAATAATTTTTCCTGAATGCTCTTCTACATATTTGCTAAGTGCAATGATAAAGGCAGAGCCATAACTTTTGACAGGTTTATGACCACGGCGCCAAAGGGCACCCACTGGAGCAAACACGATTCTCTTATCGTATTCAACACCGATATCCTCAAGCCATTGCACACTTTCCAAGGCATGGTCTGTAAGTACTTTAACCAGATCGTACTGTCCATAGATCGTGTTTCCATTCAGGTCCGTTCGTTTGCCCCCGAAATACGTTTGCATTCTGTGAAGCAGCGGGGAATCAAATAAATAAGCCTTTTCTGTGCCGAACTGTTCCTGATACGCAGTAAACTCTTCTTTGAGTGCATGAAAATCATCGATATATTCCGGATGGATCAAGCTCTCATCGGTACTTAATAAATTCTCAATCGTCTGTCTTTCCCCTGGATTCTCAGTGAACTGTTGTTGCCATACAGGATCTGCAGCATTAACAGGACCACCTGAGCGGATCGTGTTTCCCCCAACAGCAGGATATTTCTCAAGCACAATCGCACTTGCTCCATACTGTAAAGCTGTAGCAGCCGCACTGAGTCCAGCGCCGCCGCCTCCTACAACGACTACATCACAAATATATTCCTCATCATTCTTCATCTGACTGCTGGCAGGTTTTGGACGTCTTTTCAGAATATCCGGGTTAACTCCGGCAAGTTTAACCGCTTTGGATACACCGTTAATCACAGCGTTACTCGTTTCAGAAGCACCGGAGAGAGCATCCACATTCAGCGTCTGTCCCTCGATAATTTTATTCGGGATTCTTACAAAAACAACATCCGCGATACCTTCGGTTTCTCCCGTGGAATCAATATCGATGCTTTCGATCCGATTTTCACTAAAGGATACCTTCATCGGCAGATTGCCACTATGACCTATGGCATTGACCTCATACACACCGGGATGATAAGTGAATTCTTCTTCTTCGTTCAACTGATTTGAAATTTTGGCAAACCGAAGGAACCGCAAGAAACATGTTTCCAGGAAATCGATCGTTCCTTCATTGTTCAGGTTACCTGATTCGTCAAATGCTTTATGTGCAGTTCCAAGCAAAAACTCATATCCTGGCATCACATTAGCTTCGACACCCGGTGCATCCAGGATTTGACGAAGATGCAGTTGTGCACGCGAGGAACCTTGTGTTCCCTGTGACGCACCTATGATCATCACGGGTTTGCCAGCCAGCGGATGGATTTCAAAGCTCAACCATTCCAGCAGGCTTTTAAGGGAAGAAGGGATGGAATGGTTATATTCTGGAGTCGCAATAATGACACCATCACTTGCCATAATTTTTTCATTAAACGATTGTATAATGGCACTGTTTGTTTGGTTATCAGACTGATTAAACATCGGAACATCTGTAATATCGAGGATCTCAATGGCTGCTCTGGACTCAAAATGCTTTTGTATGAACTGAAGCAGCTTGCGATTATACGATTTCTTTGCATTTGTGCCAACGATCGCTATGATTTTCATTGTGATTAGCCCCCTACTCTTGCCAGGAAAATTTTTTCGTTTTTTTCTTCAACGTCCTTTTTGATAACAGTTCCGTAGTGATCTCCGTAAACAAAACAAACTCATTGAAGATTTCGTCAAGCTCCGCTACTTTGTCAGCGTCAATGAGATTACCACTACTATCAAATGCACTCTGTGATTTTCCCAAAAGAAACTCGCTGCTAGGCATCATTCTCGCACCAAGCTCAGGCGAATCCAGGATTTGTCTAAGGTGCGCTTGTGCCCTGGAAGAACCGAGTGCACCATGTGAAGCACCCACAATCAGAACCGGCTTGTCTTTCAAGGTTTGACTGGTATAACTGATCCATTCCAGCGCACTTTTCAGAACGGCAGGAATCGCATGGTCATACTCAGAAGTAGCGATAATGACACCTTCCGCTTTAGAGATTTGATCTAATAAGTCTTGTACCTTCACAGGAATATCAACTTCAGCATCCTCTAATTCATCTTTTTCAATAAAAGCAGGCAAATCCTTAATTTCAAACAAGTCAATCTGGGCTTCACTAGCAAAATGCTTTTGCATAAATTGAAGTAACGTCCGGTTGGTTGACACATCCGAATTTGTGCCCACGATAGCTAAATAGTTCATCATAATCCCCTCTCTGTCATTCGAGATGATGTTCGTAAATGTCAGACTCGTTCTTTCGGCATAACTCTAACATTCAAAGCTCAAATGATCTAATAGTTATTCATTGCAGTTTGATAACTAATTTGTTATAATCACCTCAAATTCAAAGTTTGTTACTTTTTTCACAAGGGGTGAGAAACATGTCTAAGTTAGAATCTCAAGATATCTTGTGTTACATTGACAGCCTATTGAAATACAGTAACTATAGCAGAGCTGCCCAATCCCTTTACATATCTCAGCCCTACCTCACTAAGGTTATCAAGAAAATCGAAAGTGAGTTGGGCTGTGAGCTAATCAGTCGCAACAAACTTCCGTACCGATTAACCGAGCAGGGGAAAATATATTATCAATACCTAACGTCACTCGAACATAGCTACGCCAAGCTTATGAGGGAAATCTCATATGTATCGGATCTCGACAATAAAGTGTTACGGATCGGCATTCTTCCGAGCCTCGGTGCGTACTTAACGCCTCTTTTTTTACCAGCTTTTCTGGAGCTTCATCCTGCTTATAAAATTAATCTTGTCGAGGATTTACCTGAAAAAAATGAGAAACGTCTCCAAAATAATGAGTTGGACTTCTGGATTGGGCAAAATTCAAGCAGTATCTCCCCTAACTTGAACTCGTTTAACTGGGGTAGGCATAGTTACCAGGCCATCATTCCGCGTTGCTGCGAATTATACCAAGAGAATGTTGCAATCATCCCGGAGGGCACGATTGAGATCAGCACCATTTTGAATCAACAGCTTATTCTAACGTCCAAGGGTTCGGCAATCCGAAAACAGATTGATCAATTGCTCAGTGTTTACAAGATACAGCCTAATATCGTGATGGAGAGCAAAGAAATTTACACGGTACTGAAGCTGGCAAAGCATAATTTAGGTCTGACCTTTGTGCCTGAAAGTATCCACATCAAGGAGTGCCCTTCGGAATACAACATCTATCCAATCCCTATAGAGAAGATGAGTCTGGATTATTTTATAGCCCATCATGGAGAAAAAAAGCTGAATAGCGTGGATCATGACCTCATCCATACTTTTCTCAATCACGGACAACAATGTGCAATATAGGAGGCTATCATGAAACCTTTTACGAGAACGATACCGCTTATGGGAACGAACATATCCCTCTATATCGAGGGGACAGACGCTGAAGAGCTTGCCGAGGAAGCCGTGAATATGCTCGTCCGTTATGAACAAGTGTTTAGTGCCAACAGTGAGCAATCGCAGCTTGCCATGCTAAAAAAAGAAGCCGCATCACATCCGCTTAGAGTAGACAAGGAACTGTATGATCTTATTAAGATAGGCAAAGAACACAGCCTGAATAAGGATTCTTTTCTGAATATTGCGATAGGGCCTTTGATCAAATTGTGGAGAATTGGTTTCCGCGAGGCACATGTGCCGGAGGATACAGAGATTAAAGCGGTGCTGGAGCTCTTGAATCCGGAGCATATACAGCTTGACGATGAGCAGCAAACGGTTCATTTATTCAAAAAGGGCATGGAAATTGACCTTGGAGCGATTGCTAAAGGTTATTTTGCCGATCAAGTTATGTCATTTTTCAAAAAAAACGGAGCTGCATCAGCTATGGTCGATATGGGCGGCAATGTTTTGGTTCATGGCGATTCTCCCACCGGGTCCAGTCACTGGAAGGTTGGAATCCAAAATCCCTTTTTACCTAGAGGAAATGCAGCAGCACTCGTTAGTATACGCGAGCAATCCGTTGTTACATCAGGAATATACGAGAGAGTTTTAGAAAAGGAAGGGAGTCAGTACCATCATATATTTAACAGCAGAACAGGCTATCCAATCGAAAGTAATATCGCTTCTTTAACGATTATTGCGGATAAATCGCTTGACTGTGATATATATACTACAGAATTGTTTGGGTGCGACGCTGTCTCCATTATTCATAGAGTAAATGCAATGAAACATATTGAGGCGGCTGTCATCACGACCGATGGAAAACTGGCCTATACCGATAATCTTAGGGGAAGAATTGAGCCCGTATTAAGGTAAAGTTAACAACTACTTCATTAAGCCAGGATCTAACGGCTTTTCCTACTCGCTGATTAAACAGACAATAAAGTGGACGGAAAAAGTTCTTCCGCCCTACTTTATTATCAGAGTGAATCAATAGCAACTACCTCATACTTAACGTGTCTACATCAAGCCCAACAAATTAAAGATCATCACTGCTGCTTCTGCACGGCTAGCATTCTTCTTCGGTGCAAACTCATCATTACCTACACCGTTTATGATGCCTGCTCTCTGTATTGCCTCTACCGCTTGCTTTGCATAACTTGCGATGTGTGCTTCATCCTTGAAGGCTGTAGCTTCAACACTTGCTAACGCAAGTTGCTTCATCTGGATCGCCTTGTATACCATAACCGCCATATCTTCTCGTGTAATGTTCTCATGAACTCCGAATCGTCCATCTGCTTTCCCATTCACAATCCCCAGCTTCTGCGCGGTTGCGATATGTCCATGGTACCATTCTCCTTGCTTCACATCATTAAAACTTGTCGTTGCGCTCTCATCCGATAGCTCAAACATATTCATCAGCATGGTGATGAATTCTGCTCTTGTCACTTGACCATTCGGATTAAACTCGCCGTCGCCTACACCCTTCACAATGCCTCTTGCTCCCAATGCTGAGATTGCATCCTTCGCCCAGTCTTGGGTCACATCCTTAAAGCTCGTTGCAACATACGCTACCGTATACTTGCTTAGATACGTTGGCTTGAACTCTACTTTTCCTGTCGCTGCATTGTATTTACCATTCGTCACCACTCTTAGCGCTCTGTTGTCCTTCACATCGTATACGACGACGTTGTTTGGATTTTCGCCAGCCTTTAGTGTAAATGGCAATGCAATCACGAGATCATCTATGCCATCAAACTCTGTAAGTTTCTTACCATCCATCGTTAGCTCGATATCGTATACGACTTCACCGTTCAGCTGAGCTTGTGCGCCAGCTGGCAGTTGATTAGCTGCGATTTTCTTAATCGACAATCCTAACGTTTTCCCCGCACTTGTTCCTGTTCCAAGCAGTTCGGTTGCCACGGTTACAACTGCAGAGCCTGTGTTGATCTCGATGCGATCTACCGTAGAAGATCCACTTGTTAAACGCGCATCTACTGCTAATTCAATCGTTAGCCCGTTCAAGCTTGCATCAGCTTCAACTCGCATGTGTAGCTTACCGCCTGTCGTTTGATCAAGCGCACGCTTCATTGTATCCGCACTTAACTTCACTTCAGAAGTACCGCTCTCATTTACAACTGGTTTAATGTTTATTTGGCCGTTGTCCATGACCACTGGCTCACTTCCACCTGGAGCTGTTGGTACTGTAGGTGCAGGGATGTTACCGTCACCGCCACCATTTCCATTACCACTGCCTGGTGCTTGTGGTGTTCCATCAACCAATGGTGTTACCGTTACTGTAGCGCTGGATGAAAACCCACCATCTACTGTAGTGACTGTAATACTTGCTGTTCCTGCTGCCACCGCTGTTACTCGACCCGTCGCACTTACAGTGGCTACAGCTGGATTGCTAGAGCTCCATGTTACTGCTTTTTTCGTTGCATTAGCTGGTAATACGGTAGCTGTCAATTGCCCTGATTTACCTTCTACGATGGACAACGTCGTTTGGTCCAGGCTAATTCCTCTAACGGGTACGTTCTTCCCACTAAGTGCATCATACTCACGTTGTGTAATGGGAATTACCGTTCCGTGACGCGGACTCGCGGGTAAATTGTAGTTAGAAGATAATGTCCAGACACCTGATGCAAGATTGGTTGTCTCGAATGGAATATAACCTCTTCCACCAAACTCATCTACGAATAAATACCATTTTTCATCTGTATTTGATTTGAAGATCGTTGGACCCTCAACCCATTTGATGTTACCAACGCCTTGATTAATCATCTTGAAGGTTGGATCTAAGATCGAGTTACCCACCTCTTGGAAGACCATCTTGCCAAATGGAGCAGCAGCTCCGTTGTCCTGCTCATCCTTCGTAAAGCGATACACTTTTCCTTCATGTTCAATCATCGTTGTGTCAATGATGGAATATCCATAATCCAAATATACTTGCGGTTCCGTAAACGTATAGAAATCTCTTGTCTTGCTATACATCATTTTTTGATAAGCACTGCCTGTATGGGATGCATCATCAAACATTCTTGATGCCCAAAATACGATATATTCACCCGTTGTCTTGTCGTACATAATTTCTGGTGCCCATGTATTACCCGCTTCTTCCGGTGCAACCTCTACCATGCGTTGATCTGTCCAGTTGACTAGATCATTCGATTCCCAAATCATAATGGAACGACTGCCCCATGTCTGTGCTCTGCCCCAGTTACCATTGCCGTTAATTTTCAGATCGGTAGCGATCATGTAGAACTTGTCACCTTCAGGCGAACGAATAATGAACGGATCACGTACCCCTTTCTCCCCTAAGGTAGAGGTCAATACAGGTTTACCGTCATTCAATTCTCGCCAGTTCAATGGATCATTGCCGTTACTTAGTGCAAAGTAAACTTGCTCGCCTGTTGCAGTACCTTCTCCAGTGAAATATGTGAAAAAGTATCCCGCATATTTTTCATCAGCAGGCAGTTCCTTCACCTTTGCAATGAATTCCTTCGTAGTGGATGCTGAATTCAACTTAATCGTAGCTGTAAGCTTCACATCTACATCTCCACTGCCGTGCGCCGGACGTTTTACTTCTCCAGTAACTGAAACGACGTTTGGTTGAGCAGAAGCCCAAGTAATTGTTGTTCCGTATAGTCCAGATGCTGGTAGTGTTATATGACCTCTTACATCATTAATGTTATGAACGACTAGTGTTGCTTTTGCTTCATCTACAGAAGTGACATCGTTTGGCAATGCCTTAACCGTCAACTGAAAAGTTTTGTTAACTGTCTCTGTACCATCTGTAAATACTGCTGTTAACGTTACAACTTGATCACCTTTTGCGTTAGCTGGTCTGGTTACGGCACCTGTAGTTGAGATGACATTCCCCTTATCTGAAGTCCAGCTTATTGTTGTGCCATAAGCACCCGATGTTGGCAATGTGACATTGCTTATAATCGCATCTTTTGATGTATTAGAAGCAAGAAGATCATTAATCGTTAATTTCTCTGTCGCAGCTGATACAAGCATGCCCTCCATCAAAGCAATCTTCTGATCTGCATGAGCCTTAAGTGATGTAATATCTGCCGCAGTCATAGCACCATCATAGATTTGGAAGTCTGCAATCATACCGCCGAAGTATGGATCAGCTGTATAGAATGACTTACCGATGTACCCACTACTACCTAAGGTATTTTTTATTTGTTCTAGTGTCATTCCATTCGTTGAGCCTGATGCAACAGCAACACCATCAATATAAAGCGTTAGTGTACCATCCGTGCCTGAAACAACAGTCGTAACTACTTTCCATTCATTATTCTTTAAGCCTGTGGTAGAAGTTGAAGACTCATTATTCCAAGCATTCGTCGCGATACCAAGGCGAGCTAGACCGTTAGCGTTATAACGTGGTGTGAAGTACGTATAGTGCGTATTATTGTTTGGTCTTCCTAATGCATATAACCACTCGGCAGCGTTTTTACCGCTCCAGTTCACAATGGATGAAACGGTCATATCCGTTAATCCATCAAGTACTCCTTGTGGCAGTTCTACAT
Organism: Paenibacillus sp. FSL M8-0212; assembly: GCF_038004645.1. Taxonomy (NCBI): domain Bacteria; kingdom Bacillati; phylum Bacillota; class Bacilli; order Caryophanales; family Paenibacillaceae; genus Paenibacillus; species Paenibacillus sp. FSL M8-0212. Next base: position 302,698 of record NZ_JBBORP010000001.1, read on the forward strand.
AAGAGTTAGTTGTGCCACCAGTAAAGCTTAGTACACCAGCATCTTGTGTACGAATCCATTCTGCTTTAGACGGATTCATCCATTTTCCGTTGAAGTTTCCTGTTTGGTCAATAACCGTCGCACCATCGATATCATTCATATCGTAGTGAAGAATGAGCTCTGCCCCAGATGGCTGCTCTACTGGAGGAGTAACGTCTTCATCAGCTAATGTTGCAATCTCTTCAACGGATAATGCACGATTATAAATATGGAAATCATCAAATTTACCATCAAATAAACTATGAGAGCTGTTTCTCGATTTACCAATATAATTCATCGTTGTTTCCAGTAACATTCTCGGCTCAACGTTAAATGTCGAGCTACGTTTAACCTCTTGACCATTCACATACAATACGGCATCAAATTCATCCATTGTAATTGCAACATGCTGCCAAGTCTTTGTTGGTAATAGCCCGGAATTTCTCACCGCATATTTATATTCTGATCCCAGTCGCGTGCTGTCACTGCTAAATTTCTCTGTAAAAGGTGTTACGACAGCAAACTCCAGACTACCTGTATCCCCTTGTGTGCTCAAGTACATGGTGTTGCGGTTAACCTGTCTGCCTGTTTCGGAAGCAAAATCAAATATTCTTTGATTTGCTTGATTTCTGTCCATTTGAACCCATGTAGAGAACGTAGCCTTCTCAAGATTCAAGGATTGAATCAAGTTATCTGGTAGCTTCACATATCCTGTTGATCCATTAAGTTCTAGTGCACCACCAGCTTTACCGATACGATCCTCTTCATTAATCGTTGCTCCACCTACGAGTGTTGCGTGATGACCATTACCAGAAATGTCATTCAACGTTGTACCATTCACTGTATTTGCATCGAATGAGTAATGTACAACCGGGTCTGTTGATGGTGCTGGACCTTTCCATGCATACTTCTCTTGCAAAGCATTATACTCTGCACGTGAGATTGGAATTACCGTTCCGTGTCGTGGTCCTGGCGGAAGTGCATATTGATCACTACTTAATACATTGTTCATATATTGCGTGCTACTATCCAGATCTGTTGTATATCGCACATGATATGGCCATGAATCAAGGAACAGATACCATTTGTCTTTATTATTATCCTTAAAAATCGTTTGCCCTTCGTTGTTTCCATTATTTCCGATCAAGCCAAGTTTATTATCACGTGTACCCGGAACAGCGTTGTATTGAAGGCCGTTTGCTGCAATATTGTCCTTGTCATAGTAAAAAGTTGATGCTTTCTCCACATACACTTTGGTATTCACTTCTGATTTGGTGAATCGGTACAACATCTGATTATGCTCAATAAACGTTGTATCAATGGTCGGAAGTGACTCATCAATCATGACCTTTGGCTCAGAGAAGTTGTAGAAGTCTCTTGTTGTTGCGTAGTACATCACATTGTACTGACCTTCCGGTCTTCCGTTATAGTCACCATATGTCTCTGTGTTTTTCATCGATGATGCCCAGAATACGATATACTCTCCAGTTACTGGATCATAGATTGCTTCTGGTGCCCATGTATTTCCTCCAGTCTTAGGAGCAACCTCGATCATACGCTGCTCGCTCCAATGAACGAGATCCTCCGACTCCCAAATCATCATGTAATGACTACCCGTAATTTGAGCTTGGTCGAAATTTGTACTTTCACCCATTTTCAAATCGGTTGCCAGCATATAGAATTTATCACCTTCTGGTGACCGAATAACGAATGGATCACGAAGTCCTTTTTCACCCATATCGGATTGAAGGATCGACTTACCATTATTCAGCGCTTTCCAGAACAATGGATCTTCAGCTGTAGCGAAGGAAATCTCTTCACCACCCTCATATTCACCTGTAAAGTACGCAAAGAAGTAAGCATCAAGCTGAACTGGCGCAATTGCTTGTTTAATCGTAACGTTAAACGTAAGCTGTTTAGAAGCTGCACCATTCGTAATTGTAGCTATTAGCGTAACGGGCGTATCCGCAGCTTGACGGCTTACCCAGCCTAGCTGTGTAACGTTACCAGCCGCTTCAGCCGTTCCTTTAACAACTGCCGGTCTGCTAGATACCCATGTAATTGTGGAGCCTTGTTCACCTGTAGTGACAAGACGTAAGTTACCTTTAACGTTGTCCGCATTGTAGATCTCTATTTGTTCAGCGTCCAGATCAACCTTCTGCTGATCATCGAATTGCTTTAAGATCGTAACAGGGAATATAGCTGTAGTCGATACGCCTTGATACGTTAAAGTGGCCGTAAGCTTTGCTTGAACATTACCTTCCTGAACAGCTGGACGTTGTACAGTGCCACTGTTAGAAATGACATCAGGATGACTAGAACTCCAAGTAATGCTCACGCCGTTTTTACCGCTTGTCGGTAATGTAACGTTTCTTGTTATCATATCAGCGCTCTTATCGCCTTCACCTAAGTAACGACTGATGTCAAGTTGATTCGCTGCATCATCAACAGTGAGCTGACGTATTTTTGAGATGTGAGTTGCTCCCTCTTGTTGATATAACTCGCCTACTTCTTGCTCCGTCAACGCGCGATCATATACTCGAAAATCAGCTACGCTACCTTGAAGATACGGATCGTTTGAGAAGATTGACTTACCGATAAAACCAGAGAACGGAGCATCCGAGTTAATAATTTCTGACAGCTTTAGTCCCTTCGCATTACCTGAAGCAACCTTAACTCCATCCACGAATAACGTTATCCTATTGCTAGCTTCGGACAAGGACACCGTTACATGCTTCCACTGCCCACCGATCAGGTTTGAGTTTGCGCTACCTGTAACTAATGCTTCGTTTGGCCAGCCATTTTTGGAGATACCTGTAGCAATCATATTACCTGATCCACTACCGTGACGTGGTGTTACGAAGAAATATTTGTTCGTTTCTGGTGTTAATACCGTACCCAAACCGAAGATCCAGCGATTCGTACCATCATTCGTCCAGTTCACGATTGAAGATACTGTAATCTCATTCAGACCGTGTAGTAGATCTAGTCCATTTGAGCCCTTAGGAATCTCAACATGCCCACTATTAGATGTAGAGCTTCCACCATTGAAGGAAACAAAGCCAACCTCACTGTTTGAAATGAATTGTCCATTGTTTGGATTTCTAAATATTCCGTCAAATGTAACTGCCTTATTGGCAACATCCTTCAGTACGAGTTGACCGTCTACTTCTTCGGTCGTTTTCATGTTGTAATGAAGAATAAGATCATCTTTTAGCATCTTTTCTTGAACGGTAATCTGCTCAATAGAGTCACCCTTAGGTAGTAAGGTAACAATGAACTCCTTCGTTGCTTGGCTTCCACCCAAAGAAATGGTTGCAGTTAGCGTCACTTGTTGCTCCATCTCTCGTAAAAAAACTTCCCCGGTTGGACTTATCGCACTTTCATCACTGGAAGTCCATGATATCAATGCACCATACTTATCTGTAGAAGGAAGTTCAAGAGATTCAGTAACTGCCGATATATCACCTAACGTTAGCTCTATTTTGCTTTGTTGTATTTGCTTTTCATTCAATGATTGTTCATATACTACAGCGATATCCTCACTATTGAGTGCTTCTCCATAAATTCTTAAATCTTGAAAGCTGCCCGCAAAAGTAGGATCCCCCAAATAATTGGAGCGACCGATGTAAGCTTGCAAATCCGTACCAAAACTTGCTGTTGTTTTCTCTTTGGCGGTCGTGCCTATACTTACACCGTTAATGTAACCTGTAATAGAGCGTTCTGTAATAACCGTTGTATAGTGAACCCATTGACCTTTGTACTGTGACGTAGAAGTGCCTGATACCCCTACCTCAGTCGTCCAAGGCTGGTCAACATTATTGCTATTCGTAAATACTGACTTAAAATCACCACTTGGATTCGATGGATTCAACATCCAGTAATTTGTTGGCAAGTTATTGCCAGCTGCTGGCGTACCGTAGAATAATGCAGAGTAGTTCCCACTCCCCGTGTTACTCTTGATCCATACAGAAATCGTTGTATTTTCTTGATGATCAAACAAGCCCGTAGGAAGCTGCACGTAATTCGTATTACTATCTGTTCCCCCAGGTAGAGTGAGACCATCGGTGTACGTAATATTTCCTACGGCCGTTCCATGCTTTTCATTACCTGATATATCCTGTACATCCTCAAGCAATGGATAATGTGCCAACATCGTTGGTGTTATTGTGTCCGCTGAAGCTTGATTGTTAAATGGCAGGACAAGACTAAAACAGCTACTAAAGGTCAAAAGAAAAGCTAACATTATGATTGAAATTCGCTTCCGCATAGCATTCTCCCCTTCGGTTAATATTCAGAAGCATACAACCCCTTCTCACCTTTAAAACTAGACCACCTCGCTCAAGGAAATAGAGAAGCGCCTTAAAAAGAATGCGCTTACATTTCTTCTCATATTACGTATTCAAGACTTTCAATTCAATGTACTATCTTGTCAATAACGTGCACTTTTTTATTGCAATTTGAATTAATGCAGACTGCAACGCTATCCCTATACTTCGAAGTAATCGTTTTCATTTGTAAATATACGCTAGGTTTAAATTAAAGGATTGAACCCCTGACGAACATAATATATATAGTTGGGCGCTTGTAAAACGCTTCCAAATATGGTGCAGGTGAAACCATGAGCGCACCGACCAAAAAATAAGGAGGATTTTCATTTATGCCAAAACGATTTAGTAGAATGCTCGCGTTCCTCTGTTGCTTCATAATGGCAGCGTCGCTAATGCCTACGAGCTATGCTGCCGACAATGAAGACATCGAGATCGCAGCAGTAACGAATGAATCACCGACTGCCATTTTTGGCACTCCCGAACTCGGGTCAAACGACCCACTCTGGAGCCAAACCATGGAACATCACATCAACAAAAGCACTGTGCCCAGCGACCCAAGGCCCCATGCCACGGGCACAGCCAGAATCCTCTGGGATCATGACTACATATATGCCCGCGTAGTTGTGAATGACAGTAATCTATATCAGGGAGCTGGCGCAGATCACCGGTATGACAGTCTAGAGTTTTATGTCGGCACCGGAACCAGCGGCTCTAACCAATGGCGCGTCAGCTCGACGGGTGTGTTTTCAGGGCAGGCCGCTCCAGGCAGAGCTGCATGGACCCAGATCACGGAAACAGGATATATCGTGGAGATGAGAATACCCAAAAGAAATTTGATCTTACAGGAGGGAATGCTTACCTTTGAGGTCTATATCAATAACTCGACAGAACAAGGCGCTGATCGCTATGAAGTCGTTTCCTCTTTTGGAATTCCCGACGCGGCTTATACCAGCTCTGATTCATTTACAGACAGCCTGCAGCTCATTTCAGCCAATGAAGTCGACACCAGATTTTCAATCACCGCCACTGCGGGACCGGGCGGCTCTATCATGTCCAACCCACCCGGCGATGTTCTCAGAGTTGATCGGGGCTCTAACAAAGACATTACGTTTACCCCTGATTACGGCAAAATTGTAGATACTGTAACAGTAGACGGCGAGACCGTGACTCTCTCTGCTGGCACGTATACCTTTTCGAATATTGAGGCTAACCATACCATTCATGTGACATTCAAAAATGATCCGGACGCGGGGATACTTCCCTTTATCGTGTGGAATGACAACTTCGCCAGTGGCGAGTACACAACGGCTGTTATCATTGATTTAGGCGAGGGGAAGTCGGCGTTAGGCTCCGCGCTTAATCCGGACTTGTTTGCCTTATCAGCTAGGAACACGACCCTGAACGGCGAAGCAGTGACCTTTGAAGGGACGCGCAAGATCACAAGGGTATACGCTAATGACGAGCCAAAGGTACGCGGCTATGTGGGGCAGGTTAGCAATTCACCAGATTATCAGGACGGACTGGCGAGCGGTCGTTACATCGTTGTTGAGTCCGAGTTTTATTCAGAGAGCGGCGGCAACACAACGCTGGATGGCAGCAGTAACTCGACAAAGCAGGTTTACACCATTGTCCAAAAAGGTGAAATCGTACTGACAGAGGGGAGTCCACTTCGCAACGTGGTTTTTGAACAGGAAAAAGTTGTGAATCCGATCCTTGACAAGTTTACAACATTCACGGACAATTCGGTCAATCGCTCGCTCTACCTTCACAAGGATGAAGACGGTAAAGTGATCAAAGGATTGCCGCTGTATGTTTATACTCACGGCATGTCACGCGGCGGCACAAATGCTGCGACAGACCAAAAAGCGGCCATGAAATCCGCCAACGGCTCGGTCGCTCTAATGAAAAAGATGGAGCAAAATCCCGATAAGTACGCCAGTCATGTACTGAATATTTCCTATAATGGCGTATCTGTTCCCTCAACAGAAAATGTTAAGAAGGTCATAGACGCCCTGATTGCCAGCGGTGAAGTAGATCCTAATCGTGTTTACGCGGCGGGCTTCTCCTGGGGCGGCCAGTATACAAACAACTTAGTTAACAGCTATCCTGGCTTCTTCGCTGCCGCTGCACCTATGGCCCCGGTAAGCGGATCACCGAACGCTAAGGACAATGACGCTCACAACAACCTGGCCTATTGGATGTTTTTAAATGCTCATAATGTTGGAGGCTACCAGACTAACCTCAATAACTTCATCAATAACAATATGCCGAAAATGATCAACGCAAGGGCTTCACGCTTTGAGAGTAATGAGGCTCTTACGTGGCCCTACAATCAATTTGATCAGCCGAATCTGAGGCCTAATCCTGCCAATACACCTGTTCTGGCTGATTATATAGCGCATGAAGTGGAAGCAGCGGTTCTTTACAATCAGATCACTATGGGAACTTGGAGTATAGTTCCTACGGCGCAGTCCTCTAACTTGCCGGCTTGGAACAATGACTACACAGATGTCTTTGATTGGATGTTCGCGCAGAGAAAACCGGTCGTACCCGGTGCACCGAGCGGCTTCAAGGCGACAGCCGGTAACGGACAGGTCACATTGAGCTGGACCGCCCCTGCTGACGACGGTGGCAGTCCGATATTAGGCTACAAGGTAAGGTATGGCAACGTGACGCCGGTCACACTGGATGCGACGGAGACCCAATATACCTTTAAGAACCTGACAAACGGCCAAGACTACAACTTCACCATCATCGCAGTGAACGCGAAGGGCGACGGCGCGGAGATCAGTGTGACGGCCATGCCGATGAAGACGACGACTCCTACCGTACCTGGTTCTGGTGGTACTACGGGCAACAACGGTAATACAAGCAACAGTGGTAATACACACAACACTAACAATACGAACACCGGGACAGACGCTGGAATGTCGAAATCGACCTACACATTGAATACACCGAAGGATAAACCCGCTATCACAGACAAAAATGGCAACACCACCCTGCCCGGCGGCGGCACGATTACGACCAAGGGAGGGACGGAGATCAAGGTGCCCGAAGGCACATCGATAGACTCAAACGGTAAGGTAACCATTCCGGCAGACAAGAGCGCCGAAGTGACACTACCCGCCAGCAACAGCACGGTGACCATTTCTGGCGGCTCGACGATCGCGAGCGACGGTACAATCACAGTAGTCGGCAAAGACGCGCATGTGAACCTGCCAAACGGCAACCAGGTGCTTATCCACGGCGGATCGAAGATACGGAGCGGCGGAACGGTTGTGGTAGGATCAAGCGGCGCAAGAGTTGGCTTAGACAACGGCATGTCGCTGAACATCCGTGAGGGTACGGAGCTGGCGTTTGATGACGCCATCCCACTGGGCTTCCTCGTGATATCGGGCAATCCTTTCAGGGATGTCAACATGGACGACTGGTTCTACAACGATATAAATTTCGCCTACACATACGATCTTTTCAACGGCACGACGTCCACAACGTTCTCACCGGGCAACGCAATGACGCGTGCAATGTTCGTGCAGGTACTGGCCAATCTTGAGAACGTAAACCTCTCCAGCTACACGAGTTCCCGCTTTAGCGACGTGACGGACGGACAATGGTACACCGCGGCAGCCGAGTGGGCGGCCGAAAAAGGCATAATCAACGGTACAAACGCAGACCTGTTTGACCCCAATTCACCGATGACGCGCGAGCAGATGCTGGTAATACTGTACAACTACATGAAGTACAAAGGCTATGAGATACCTGAAAGCCACTCTAAATCCTTCACGGACGAGAGTGAGATCAGCTCCTGGGCGTTGGAGGCCGTTCAGACACTGCGGGACATCGGCATTGTAGTAGGCAAGCCGGACAACTTTTTTGCTCCCAAAGCCACCGCCACCCGCGCCGAAGTAGCCACGATCTTTGTAAGATTCGTCGAATATTCGGCTAAGTGAAAGCGACCTGTCTCGGCTATGATAGGTACTCCACTAGAACATTGTGCGTCAATTACCTACATTCGTTATTAGCCACAGAGAAACAGAAACAAATTTTCCTGCTGTGACATCAGAAACATTTGATTCCAACAAAAAAAACGGCATCTCTGCCGTTTTTTTGTCACACTCTTATTGAGCCTAAGGAAATAGAACCCCCTGACCTCATCCCTGCCAGCAATGGAACGGCTGTCCGACGTGGTTCGATTAAAACCGTGGAAGCCTTGTCCTGACTAGGTTTTTTCCATTTCATTTCCGATCTATTCACACTAACGGAGTATGACATACTGCAATCCATTAAGTTAGTGAATCCAACAACGACTTCACCTGCGGATCAAGTCTCAGTGCGTTCAAAATGATCTGGAGCGCTTCTGCACGAGTCGCCATGCCTTTAGGATCGAAGCGATCCTTTTCTTTGCCGTTGACGATGCCCGCTTGCGCTGTTGTTCTAATTTCACTTGCTACGTAGGACTGATTCAGATCAGTGAAATAGCCTTTGGATGTGTCTTTCGCCACGTTATTCAGGTTAATGATACGAGACAACATGATAATCATTTCTTCACGTGTAATCGTCTGCTCTGGCATGAATGTACCATCCTCATAGCCTGTGATTACCCCTAACGCGGCAAGACTTACGATCGTATCTTTCGCCCAGTGTTTGTCGAGGTCTTTGAACGCCACATTACCGCTGATATCAGTTTGGATGTTGAATGCGCGACTCAGCATCGTAGTGAATTCTGCGCGTGTAATCGTTGCATTAGGTCTAAATGTGCCATCCTCATAGCCTTGAATCAACTGCAATTTCAAAAAAGTATCGATCGTTGGTTTTGCCCAGTGCCCATGAGTATCCGCAAAATCCGCCATCGTATTCTCTTTCTCTGCTGCTGCAGCTAGGGCATCAAGTTTTTCGACCAGGCTAGCGCTATTCAAAATGTTGCTGTTAAATACATCTACCGTCGTCGGTTTAGGCTGAGGTTCAGGCTTCGGTTCAGGCTGCGATGATGAGTCCTTAGGGGGTAAAGGTGGTACCCATGTGCCTCCACCGCCAGGAGTTGCCTTCGCTGCAAATGCATACGATAGGGTCACCGTCGTGCCTGTGTTATTCGTCACTGTAGCCGTGTTGCCATTGATCGTTGCCGTCGTTAGCGTGGTGGCAAATGTATATCCACTCTCCGCCGTCAATGTTACGGAAGCCGTGTAGGACGTATTTCCGCCGAATGTCGTCGCAGCTGGACTCCATGCTACAGTTCCAGCCGTAAATTTCGCCGTTCCTACATTTGCTGTCGTACTCGGTGTAGCTCCAGTCACAGGTGCAGTGACCGTAATCGCTGCGCTGTTAATCTCCGCTGCTGTTGCTGCAAATGCATACGATAGGGTCACCGTCGTGCCTGTGTTATTCGTCACTGTAGCCGTGTTGCCATTGATCGTTGCCGTCGTTAGCGTGGTGGCAAATGTATATCCACTTTCCGCCGTCAATGTTACGGAAGCCGTGTAGGACGTATTTCCGCCGAATGTCGTCGCAGCTGGACTCCACGCTACAGTTTCCGACGTAAAGTTCGCTGTGCCGACATCTGCTGCCAGGCTTGGCATAGCTCCTGTCACAGGGGCTGTCACCGTAATCGTTGCGCTGTTAATTAATTCGACTGAACGTAATTTGACGTATGCAAATCCTACGAATGTGCTAGTATCTCCGTCGAAACTGCCGCGCCCCGTTATCGCACTAGGCGCGCTATTTTCAGTATTCGTCCAATATTCGTAAGTTCCACTCACAATGATCGTCCCGCCGATACCTGCGCCACCCTGACTACCAGTGGCAGTTATAACACCGCCATTTATCGTAATCGTCCCATTACTACCTCCGATACCCGCACTATACAGACCACCAGTGGCTGTTATAACGCCGCCATTTATCGTAATCGTCTCACTACTACCTCCTCCGATACCCGCGCCACCACTCTGACCACCAGTGGCTGTTATAACGCCGCCATTTATCGTAATCGTCCCACTACTACCTCCGATACCCGCGCTATACAGATTACCATTAGCCTCCAGCTTGCCCATGCTTGCTCCAGTAGATTGTGCAAAAATCTTCAAGCTGCCAACAGAAACATAAATTCCGGCATCGTAGTCAGTCCCGGACACCGTTACATCGCTGTTATCTTCAAGGATAATATGGGCACCGCCCCCTACCATAATCGGGCTAGACTTAGTCCATGAACCACGGAACAAATACCAGCCGCTTGAAAGGGTAGAATAATCCTCAAAATTGTTGCTGTCGATGATCGTTACATCAGCTTGCGTTTGTTCTACGCCGTTCTCGTCTAAATACGTTACCCCTGTACTCGCCGATACGGTCGATGCTGCCGACGGAAGCATTGATACGATCAACGTTACAATTAATAATATCCGAACGAACAACTTCCATGCTGCTATCTGGCTTATTGAACTAAATCGCCATGCTTGGGTATTGGGTCTTGTATCTCTCATCTCTAACACCCTCCATTAATAAAAAACTAGTAACGATTAAACGAGCACAATAAATTCTAGTAAACTGTAAATATTCGAATCTATATCTTTAACCGCCACCTCCGACTTGTCAGTAATCCCAACGAAGACTCATAAATGCTGCAATTTTGATCGCGTCATACGGCTTTAAATGAGTCCTCTCTATAACCCTTAATAAGCCTTTTTCCGATCCAATTCGTCTGTTGTAGGATAAAATTACGTCAACATTCATCATTATATTTTATCAAAAAAGCTATCTCATAGATGAAATGTAAAGAAAACTTTAAACTTCACGATTCAAGGGAGGAGAGGTCATCGCCTAGGTGCATGGTTACGAATCTTCCTGATTTAATTTTGGAAAAAGAAAAGAGTCGAATGCTCATCAATTTCATTCGACTCTTGCGAGAACAACCTATCATGTGTAGGTTCAGTAATATAATATTGAATGGAAATTTATTAATTAAGACTTCGTTCCCAAGTTCAAAAAATTCTGCTCGAAGAGTACAATTTCTGATTAATAAAGCAACAAAAAAAACCCTTGCTATACAAGGGTTTCAACGATTTTAAGGTATGGAGCCTAGGGGGATCGAACCCCTGACCTCATCGCTGCCAGCGATGCGCTCTCCCAGCTGAGCTAAGGCCCCAGGATATGAAATAGATAACTAGTCCAACACTGCAACGTTCCACAGGCGACTCCTATATCATATAAAATCCAGCTTTCGCTGTCAATCACTTTTTAAGATCCAAAGTGATTGGAGAAGAACAACCGATTTCTCTGGTACACACGGACTGGAACTCCAGACTGCTCTTCTCCCTTTCCCCACTTCACTAATCCTCCAGATTGTCTTTGGACAACAGGGATTTCAGTTCTTTCATGAACATATTGATATCTTTGAACTGACGATACACCGACGCAAAACGGACATACGCCACTTCATCAACTGGAAACAACTGTTCCATCAATAGCTCACCAATCTGGCGACTCTCAACTTCAGCATCAGCTGTATTACGCAGAGATTTCTCCACTTCAGATACCATCATCTCCAGCGTCTCAACGGAGACTGGACGTTTCTCACAGGCACGAATAAGCCCGCGAAGAATCTTGTCCCGGCTAAACTCTTCCCGGCTGCCATCTTTCTTGATGACAATCAATGGAGTCTCTTCAATCATCTCAAACGTTGTAAATCTTCGGGCACACTGCTCACACTCACGGCGACGACGAATGGATTTTGCTTCGTTGGCCGGACGCGAATCAAGCACTTTGGTACCCATATAACCGCAATAAGGACACTTCAAATCAGATCACTTCCCACGTTTTACTTTTTACCACATATTCCCTGTACTGATTTTGTAATGAAAAACGCATTGCCGACACATAATACTTTTACCAACCCGCGAGGAGGTGAACAGCAATGGCACAAAGCAATGGTAACTCCAACAACTTGGTGGTAACTAAAGCTTCCGCAGCACTCGAGCAAATGAAATATGAAGTTGCTCAAGAACTCGGAATCAGCATCCCACAAGACGGATACCAAGGTAACATGACTTCTTACGAGAACGGTTCGATCGGTGGATACATCACGAAGCGTCTGGTAACAATTGCAGAACAGCAATTGGCAGGTCAATACCAATAATATCTGCATCGTAATACGCTACACAGAGGAGCATGGAGCGGCCGGTGAACAACCGGCCTGCTCTGTGCTTCTACTTATATACTTAGAACGTATTATAGATCTTTACATACTGATTATAATAGTAAATGACTCTTTGTACATAGTGACGCGTCTCACCAAACGGAATATCTTTCACTGTATCAAACGAGCCATCCCATACACCATCTCTAAGCCAACTGTTTACTTTGCCTGGTCCCGCATTATAGGCAGCGATCATAACTGCTTCATTGCCATCGAATTGATCGGACAGATTCCGCAGATACCATGTGCCTAATTGAATATTTCGTTCAGGCTCGTGCTTTAATTCCTCCAGCGAAGTGTCGGGAATTTTGGCTTGTTCCAGTATCCAATTCGCCGTGTCCGGCATCAGTTGCATGAGCCCAATGGCACCTCGTTTGGATTCTTTGCTTGTCTTAAAATTGGTCTCCACCTTGATAATGGAAGCAATCAGAAACGGATCAACCTCATAACTCTGAGATTGGGCACGAATCTCTTCCTTATAATGAATGGGATAGAACCATGCCATCCAGTTTGTATTCAGAAATAACACCAGTACAAAGGACACAAACATCAACAGCAGTACACGTTTCTTGCGCAATATTCTCATAACAAACCCTTACGCTGTAGATATGAGTCAATTTGCTGCTCCGTCGCAGACCATAAGCCGCTGTTATCGATGACAATGTCTGCCAGCTGTTTTTTGCGCTCAATATCCATCTGTACATCCATTCGAGCCTCAGCCTGTGCTGCAGTCATTCCATCCCGACTCATCAAGCGATCTCGTTGCACCGATCTCGGGACATATACGACCATGACTTCCTCGAAACCGTCCTCCAGACCTGATTCGTAGAGCAATGGAATATCAGACACCACAAGTTTATCCGGATGTTGCAATTCGTATGCAGCAGCCCGTTCGCGCATCTCTCTTCGGATCGCCGGATGTGTAATAGCCTCCAATGCCTTTCGTTCCTCAGGTTGTTGAAAAACAATGCTTCCGAGCTTTTTCCGATCCAGTGTTCCATCTTCGTTCAGTATGGCTTGTCCAAACCGCTTAACAGCGGCGGCCAACACGGGATGCCCGGGCATCATAACTTCCCGGGCAATAACGTCTGCATCGATGAGCAACGCTCCCTTACTGGCGAGATAGGCGGAAACACTGCTTTTGCCTGTCGCGATCCCGCCGGTTAAGCCTATATTCATCGTTTCACCTCATAACAACTTCATTATTCCCATAATCATTAACAATAGCGCTGGCAATACAGACAGTCTTCGCATCCAGCGCAGAGCTGAGAATCGTAATCCCACCTTCATGCCGAGTGACAGAAAAGCCCCACTAAACAGTGCAATAATGAGTGCTGTCCATAGTGTAGGGAATCCCAGAAGTGCCGCTCCCAAACCTGCTCCAAACGCATCCAGAGACAGGGCAATACCTAGCCACATCGCTTCTTGAGCAGAAATACTCCCCGAGTTATCCATATCCGCCTTGGAGGGACTGCGAAGAATCTGAATGACAACGCCCAGCTTGCGCAGCTCCAGTGTAAATACCATTCGTTCCAGTGATCCATTTGAAGCCGACTGCTCCAAATCCAGTGCAAGCACCTGATTTCTGCCCTTTGAATCCGACAGTCTCTCTTGTGCTTCTCCCACTCCAGTTACCGTTGCTTCTGCTGCCTCACCCATTCCAGTGTCTGTTTCCAGCTGTTCTTTGCCTTGCTTTCGAATTAGTTGCAACAGTGACCATGCACCAATACCTATCAATATAACGGCTCCCACGATCGAAGCGATATCCGGTGACACCACATGGGACAACAACACACCTACTTGCATCGACAAGGCAATAACCAATCCCGAACAGATCGAAATAACAGCGATAGATAACAGGGGAATCTTAGTCCTCCGTAACCCATATGTAATCCCGACTCCAAAACCATCTAAACTAAGCGCCAAAGCAAGCGCCAGCAATGAAATAAAATGATGCAGCACCCCGGACTCCTCCTCTGTGCGGTACTCGTGCCAACTGAAGATGCCAGTATGGGTATACGCCCGCTTATTTCTGCCATATCAGTATATGGAGGGAGGAATCCAAGGGTGCTATGATTTCATCATTTCGTTCATTCAGTTCATGTTACAGCAGCTGACAGTTCGGACAAAAATGCGTGCCACGGCCACCAACCACCGTTTTTTCAATTAACGTACCACAAGTTGTACAAGGTTCTGATTTGCGTCCATAGATTTTCAGTTGATGCTGGAACATCCCCATCTCACCCTGTCCATTCACATAGGACTTGATGGAAGATCCACCTGCATTCACTGCATCTTGCAACGTAGCCACAATCGCTTCATGCAGCACCGTTAACTGAGCTTCGGTCAGTGTCTTGGCGATGGTCTCGGGATGGATACCTGCGCGAAATAGAGCCTCGTCCACATAAATATTCCCGATACCAACCACATATGCCTGATTTAAAAGCACAGCCTTGATTTTGGTTGTACGCTTGCCAACCGCCTCGCGGAATGCAGTTACCGTAAAGGCTGGATCAAGCGGCTCCAGTCCCAGCTTCAGCAAAGGTTTGGACACCAGTTCCTCACCTGCATTAAACAAATGCATCGTACCGAACTGACGCACGTCCTTATAACGCAATTCCGTACCATCATTAAAATGGAAGATCACATGTGTATGTTTCTCTACATCTTCATGCTGCTCGTACACACCGTACCTTCCTTCCATCCGCAGATGGGAGACAAGCACCAGCCCGTCCAGCAAAATACGCAAAAACTTGCCGCGGCGCTCCACCCCAATGACGGTATGTCCCGCGAGTTCCATTGCAAATGCATCTATGTCGTCCGGCCGCTGAATAATCCGCGGCAAGCTAACGGTAACATGATCAATCGTTTTGCCCACAATAAGTTGATTCAATGTTCTTCTGACTGTTTCGACTTCCGGCAATTCCGGCATGATGTTCTCACCTCCCCTATATTATAACGGAAGATGGCGCTCAGCGGGACCCTTTTCTTATATCTCAAACATGGAAGGGCCTATTGTAAAATACCGGAAAAACCGCGCAACACTTGATTTATTTCGCTTCGTACCAGTTATCACCAAAGCTGACTTCTGCTTTCAGCGGAACCGACAGTTCCAATGCTTTTTCCATGACAGAAGGCACTAATTCCTTCATCAATTCCAATTCATCCGCAGGCACTTCGAATACAAGTTCATCGTGCACCTGAAGCAACATACGGCTCTTCAACTTGCGTTCCCGCAGCGCTTCATCCATCTGTACCATGGCCAGCTTAATGATATCTGCCGCAGTTCCCTGAATCGGTGTATTCATCGCCGTACGCTCTGCGAAGGAACGCAGATTGAAGTTACTGGCATTAATCTCTGGCAGGTAGCGACGTCGCTCCAACAGCGTTTTGACGTAACCATCCTGACGAGCTTCCTTCACAATGTCATCCATATATCGGCGGACACCCTGGAACACTTCAAAATACTGATCAATAAACTGCGCGGCCTCTTTACGTGTAATGTGCAGGTTCTGTGATAAACCATAATCACTTATGCCATACACGATACCAAAGTTAACTGCCTTGGCGGAACGACGCATATCCCCATCCACATCCTCAGGCTTCACGCCAAATACATCCGAAGCGGTCTTTGTATGAATATCCATATCGTTGACAAACGCTTCCTTCAAGCGCTCATCGTCCGAAATGTGTGCCAGTACACGCAGTTCAATCTGGGAATAGTCTGCTGCCAAAATGGACCACCCGGGTTCCGAAGGAACAAATACCTTCCGGATTTTGCGACCTTCCTCCATCCGAATCGGAATGTTCTGCAAGTTCGGGAATTGACTGCTAAGTCGTCCCGTTGCAGCAATGGTCTGACGATAATACGTATGCACCTTGCCATCCCGATCGGATATCTCTTTCAGTAATCCTTCCACATAAGTGGATTGCAGCTTGGCAAGCTGACGATATTGCAGAATATGCTTGACCACATCATTATAAGGAGCCAATTTCTCCAATACTTCCGCATCTGTGGAATAACCCGTTTTGGTTTTCTTCACTACCGGCAAGCCCAGTCTATCAAATAAAATCTCACCCAGTTGCTTCGGTGAATTCAGATTAAATTCCGTTCCTGACAGTTTGTAGATCTCAGCCATCAACCTGCTGATCTGTTCTTCAAACTCACTACCCAAAGCCTGAAGATCGGCTGTATTGGCCTTGATGCCCTGTTTCTCCATGTCCGCCAATATGCGTGACAACGGCATCTCCAGTTCATGGAACAGCGAATTCATCTCATCCGTTTCCAACACCTGCTCCTGAAGTGGAATAATGGCTGCGACAGCAGCAGCTTTGCGGCATAGGAAATCACCCAAGATCTCTACTTCCGGCACCTTGTACTTGGCCCCTTTGCCCATAACCGTGTCATCCTCCACAAGTGATGGCAGACCATACTTGGTCGTGAGTCCACTAATCGTCTGGTTGGATTCCGTTGGATCAAGCAAATAAGCTGCCAGTTGTACATCAAATGACGCACCAGCGAATTCAATGCCATGCGCATGCAGGGCCAGATCTACACGATGAAGATCATACCCGCGCTTGGGCTGCTCTGAATTACCAAGCCATGCCCGCACTGGAGCCGCAGCATCGGAATGAAGCAATTCGGGAGATATGAACGTATACGTTCCAGCGGAACCTAGAGCTAGTCCAACCAATTTCGCTTGGTGCGGGTTATCCCCATGTGTCTCCACGTGGAGGACATCAATGGAATCCAGTGAACTGAACAGCTCACTGATGTTGTCTTCTGTTGCAATGGAAGACTCCACCTCGGCAGCAGGGACCGCTTCCTGTTCAGAACCGATGCTGCCACTGAACGACAGACGTTCGAGCAAGGATTTGAATTCCAGCTTCGCCAATGCAGGGCCAGCATGTTCTTCTTTTAATCCAGCGAATTGCATATCCTCCCACGTCTGCTCCAGCGGAACTTCCCGGTGAATCGTCGCGAGTTGTTTGCTCATCCGGGCATCTTCGGCATGGGCCTCAATCTTTTCCTTCATCTTGCCTTTCAGCTCACTTGTGCCGTTCAGCACATCCTCTACCGATCCGAACTGGTGCAGCAGCTTTAACGCTGTCTTCTCTCCAACCCCGGGAATCCCTGAAATGTTATCGGACGCATCACCCATCAGACCCTTGAGATCAATGATTTGCAGCGGCGTCAGACCATAACGCTCTTTAATCTGAGCAGGATCATACAGCTCAATATCGGTTACCCCTTTACGCGTCAGCCCGATATGTACATGTTCGGAGGCGAGCTGGAGCATATCTTTGTCACCCGATACAACAAGCACCTGTCTGCCCGCTTCATCTGCGCGTTTGGTTAACGTTCCGATGATGTCATCCGCTTCAAATCCAGCCAGCTCAAACTGAGCGATGCCAAGTCCTTTCAGCAGTTCTTTGAGCAAAGGGAATTGCTCTGACAACTCTGGTGGTGTTTTCTCCCGTCCGCCCTTGTATTCCTGGTACCCTTCGTGGCGGAACGTGATTTTGCCTGCATCAAATGCAACCATAACATGTGTAGGCTTATGCTCTTCAAGCAGTCTCAGCAGCATCGTAGTGAAGCCATATACCGCATTGGTATGCAGACCTTTCGAGTTGGTCAGAGGCGGCATTGCAAAAAACGCCCTGTAAATAATGCTATTTCCATCTATGAGAATAAACTTGTCCATTCCAGCACCTCGCGTATTATATGGTCAACCTCTTCAAATTACATCTACTCTCATGATACCATACCCACCTGTCACATCAAAAAGAATAGCCTCTTTCACTTCACATTTAATCGCAAAAAAGAACCTTCTCCACAGACAGCTGTACACAGCCTACCTGAGAGAAAGTCCTTTTCCATTCATATGATTGCATTACTTAATCAGTACTGATTCCCCAATTCCCCAAATCAATACTCTTCCTATTGATTCAGATCCGGACGTTTACCTGTCACCAGGTATACCGTGCTCTCACCAATGTTGGTTGCATGATCGCCAATCCGTTCAATGTAACGTCCAACCATCATTAACAGCATAGCCTGAGAAGCCTGATTCGGGTGCTCTGTCATTAACGTGTAGAGATCACTGATCATGTGGCTATACAGTTGATCGACCTGATCGTCAGTTTGAGCCATTTTATAGGCCAGATCTGTGTTTTCTTTCAGGAAAGATTCGATGGATTCATCAATCATGGATTTCACGATTTCTGCCATTTGCGGGATATCCACCAGAGGTTTAATCAGTTTCTGTCCATCCATCCGGAGTGTCACCTTCGCCACGTCGAGCGCAAGATCTCCCATACGCTCCAGATCACTGGAGATTTTGAATGCCACGATAATACGTCTGAGATCCTTTGCCACCGGCTGTTGTGTGATGATCAGTTTGGAGCCAAGTTCCATAATTTTGTCTTCAAGGGCATTCAGATTCGCATCATTCTTGATGATGACCTGAGCTTTCTCCGCGTTCATCGTTTGTAAACTCTCAATAGCACCATCCAATGCTGCTCCTACATGTTCACCCATTTGTTTGAGCAAGGTACGCAGCTCTTCAAGCTCCTGATCAAATTCTTTTCTGCGAATCATAGATTTCATGTCCTCCTTATCCATCTTCTCCGGGTATGCCGGGGTCATTCCAATTCAGCTCGCTTAACCGAACCTTCCAGATATATAATCCTCGGTCCGGGAATCTTGCGGTGTGGAGAATAACGTCTCCGTATCAGCTGCCTCCACCACTTCACCATTCAGGAAAAATACCGTGCGTCCAGATACCCGTGCCGCTTGGTGCATATTGTGGGTAACCATAACGATCGTGTACTTGTGATGCAATTCCTTCACTAACTCCTCAATCTTCAATGTGGAGATTGGGTCGAGTGCAGACGTTGCTTCATCCATCAGCAGAACGTCAGGCTGTACAGCCAGCGCCCGTGCAATACAGAGACGCTGTTGTTGTCCGCCGGACAAACTAAGTGCCGACTTTTTCAATACATCCTTCACTTCATCCCACAGTGCAGCATGGACAAGACTTTGTTCCACCAACTGGTCCAGTTCAGCCTTTTGGGTTACCCCGTGCAAGCGCGGTCCATAAGCGACGTTATCGTATATGGATTTTGGAAAAGGATTCGGTTGTTGGAACACCATGCCCACTCGTTTGCGCAGTGTCTCCACTTCAATCTCATTACTGTAAATGTCAGAGCCATTCAGCATAACCTGTCCTTCCACACGAACACCCGGAATCATGTCATTCATCCGGTTTAACGTTCGAAGCAATGTCGATTTACCACAACCTGACGGCCCGATGAACGCAGTAACGGTTTTTTCCGGCAGATCCATCGATATATTTTTAAGCGCGTGATGCGTATCATAGTATAAATTAAGATTTTCAATGTGAATGAGGTCCTTCATGGATGTTCACTTCTCCTTCGCTGCAGGGACACGGAAACTCCCTTTACGTTGAGACCGATACTGATAATCTGTTATCGCTGCTCGGCCATCTTTAATATCCTACCCTTTCATTGTAAAAACAGTATCACTTTCATGTTAACGGAATGTAAAAAAGACATCCTTAACCTTCATGATCTGCTTAATGGATCAATCTGATTCCTGATGTCTGCCTTATTGACTACTTTATATTACTCACTATTCGAAACCATCTCATCCAGCTTCGTACGAATGTGCTCTGCCACTTCTCCAGCTTTCCCGCCTTCCATGGCGATCTCCTCTGCTATACGAGACAAATCTCTCACCGCACTGTTCAGTTGTCGGAACGTTGCTCCCCCTGCGGTGACATGTACCGAACTGTCGTCAATCTCCGCTCCGCTTGCCTTAACCAGTTCAACAGTCTGAAGGGTCAATTCACCAATATTCTCTAGCAATGAAGACATGTTACCTGCAACCTCACGGGTCTGTTTCGCGAGCGCTCGAATCTCGCCTGCAACAATCTGAAAACCTCGTCCATATTCACCGGCATGAGCTGCTTCGATGGAAGCATTCAGGGCGAGGAGACCGCTTTGATCTGCCAGGGAGCGAATGGAATGTGCCATGCCTGAACCTGTTTTGATCGAATTCAGCATGTGATCCGCATGTTGTCCTTGACTCCCCATATGCAGATGTACCCGGTTATAGGAAGCATCAACGTGTTTCAAACTCTCTTCACCCTGCTTGGACAATGCCATGATCTCACGGGCCTCATGAACGGTCTGATTTGCTGCATGTACCAGCTTGGTGACTGCATCATTGATTCTTGATATCTCCTGTCTGCTCTCGGATACCGTACGAACCCGTTCTGCTGAAGAAGCCTGTTGCAATCTGCGGGAGAGGGACATCACATCACGCATCGTCAGCACACCAAGCAGTCTGCCTTGGTCCGTAACCAGCAGACAATCGTAAAAATGCTGTTCATTCCGTCCAAGTGCGATATCAATAATCGTTGAGGCTTCCATATGAATATCTGCTATAACGGGAGATGTATTCACTACTTGTATGACTGGCTTACGGTAGAATAGATCTGCGGCAAAACGGCCATTTAACATGCGATATAACGTCTCTCGCATTAACAATCCAGTAGGTTTCATCTGCTCATCACACAGTACAATACATGGGTGCTCCTGATCTTGATTCATCATCGTCGCAGCTTCTCCACAGGTCGTATGGACCCCCGCGACAGGTACCTGACGATAATAGTCTTGCAAATGGATTACTGGTTCTTCAGCAACAACCGTTACTTCACTATGCTTCATTTCGGATGTTATTAATTCTTCACTATGTAAAACAACATGAGGCTGGTCAGGTTTCACTTCGAGCAACATGGGCATAAATGCGCAATCTCCTTTACGTATTAGCTCCGTCTTGAGATAGATTATGTAGGTATAAAGTATCACCCAGATAAGTCCATGCTACTCCCTCTACGTAAGGTAAAATCCTCCTTTATGTTAAACGAACGTAAAATAAAACTCCCCGATCATTGCTAACTTGAATGATGGGGAGTTTTTCTTTTGACAACCAATTTATAACCTACACCACGAATGGAATCAATGTGAACCGATTCCGGGTCCAGCTCCAGCTTTTTACGTAATGAGCTGACGTGTACGTCCACCGTTCGTTGACCTCCAATATAATCAAAGCCCCACACAGCGTTCATCAGATCATCCCTTGTTAGTACCACACCCGGCTTTTTGGCCAAATATAGAAGTACTTCGAACTCTTTTGGACGAAGGCTGATGGATTGTCCGCCCAGTGTCACTTCATATTTCAAAGGATAGATCTCCAGCTCTCCCAGAATAATTCGTGAGCCATCTTTGTCCTCAAGCTGTGGTAAATCTTCGCCATTGGAATAACGTCTTAATACCGCATCCACTCGGGCTAATAACTCAGATACACCAAATGGTTTGGTAATATAATCATCGGCACCCGATTTCAGTCCCTGTACAACCTCGGCTTCACCGTTCTTGGCCGTCAGAATGATAACCGGTGTACTGACACCCTGTATTCTTAATTTGTTCAGAATGTCCAGACCATTCATGCCCGGAAGCATCAAATCCAGCAAAATGAGATCAAATTCCTGGGACAAGGCCCGATCATATCCTGCAGATCCATGATCCTCTGCCGTAACGTCGTAACCTTCCTGTGTCAGGTTATACGTGAGTAATCTTGATAATGTAGGTTCATCTTCAATAACTAGTAAACGCTGTGCCATGATACCCCTTCTCTCTTCATAGGTTGTCTGTTGCCACAACACTTTTTATATCATAGCACTAATTTGTTAACGCGGTGTAAAACAATACACACTTTTTACATTTTGATAGGGCGTGTCTGAAAATTCTGAAGGAAGCAGATTTTTCCGAATTTTCGTTCCAAGCCAGGAAGTTTTCCGCAGGCGTGCCGGGGCACGTCAAGGGAAAGTGACGCAGCAGGGGGCGAAAAGGCGGTAAAAGATGCACTTCAGCGAATTTTGAGACATGCCCTAACCAGACGCCTACATCTCTTCTTCCTGAATGAATGGAAGGATCACACGGAACGTTGTCCCCATGCCCAGTTCACTCTCTACAGACAATTTGCCATGATGCAATTCCACCAGATGTTTAACGATGGAAAGTCCAAGGCCTGTGCCCCCTGAATTACGGGATCTGCCTTTATCAACACGATAGAACCGTTCGAAGATTCGCGGCAAATCTTTTTTCGGTATGCCAATGCCTGTATCTGACACCGCAAAGACCACTTCTTCATCGTTATCCATCGTCACCTGTAACTTCACTCGTCCACCATCCGGGGTATAGTTGATACCATTGGATAACAGATTGATGAATATCTGCTTCATCTTGTCCTCATCTGCTTCAATGTACAGTTCCTCCGGAACATGCATTTCCAGACGAATCTGCTTTTTCTCCGCCACCTTGGACAAGGTGCCCAGCACCATTTCAAAGAAAGAGTGTACATGAACAGGTGAGCATTGCAATGGTGCGCGTTTCGATTCAATTTTGGATAACTCCAGAATATCCCCGATTAATCGGTTCAGTCGATCTCCTTCATCGTAGATGATTTTCAGGAATGATCGCTCTGTCTCCTTATCCTGTACCCCGCCACTGAGCAACGTTTCGGCAAAGCC
This sequence comes from Paenibacillus sp. FSL M8-0212, assembly GCF_038004645.1. NCBI lineage: Bacteria > Bacillati > Bacillota > Bacilli > Caryophanales > Paenibacillaceae > Paenibacillus > Paenibacillus sp. FSL M8-0212. Next base: position 325,854 of record NZ_JBBORP010000001.1, read on the forward strand.
TTTGACCGCAGCAACTGGTGTCTTGAGCTCATGAGAGACATTTGCAACAAACTCACTGCGCATTGACTCCAATCGGCGAATCGCCGTCACGTCCTGCAACAGGAACAACATGCCTCGATATCCACCATCATCTTCGGACATCGGTACTCCATCAAGACGGATCAGTTTTTCCTCCGGGTTAAACACACTCACTTCTTCGTGCATCCGTTCTTTCAGTGCAACACTCTCTTCAATGGTACGAGTTAATTCGTAGTGTCTTTTCAATTCAGTATAAGGCTTACTCGTAACCTTTCCTGCCTGAATACCAAGCATACGCTCCGCTTCGCGATTGACCAGTGCAATGGATTGCCCTGCGTCGATCATGACAATTCCTCCGGTCATGTTCGCGAGGACACTCTGTAACAACGCTTCATTGTCACGAATCGTCTTCAGTTGGGACTGCAAGCTGTCTGCCATTCCGTTTATCGCAAGTCCCAGCTGTCCGATCTCATCTCTTCGCGTTACATCAACTCTCGCATCGTATTCCAGCTTGGTGATCCGATGGGCCACTTTTGTAATATGCTCAATCGGGGAGGTTAATCCGCGTGCAACCCGATAACTGACAAACGCGACAATTAAGAACAATAGCCCAAGTGCAGCAAACATAATCATCCAACCACGCTGAAGACCCTGATCAACCGCATGCAGACTCATGGAAAGGCGAATGTAGCCATCAAATTTGCCGCTAGGTATCTCAATCATGTCACTTTGATCCGAATTCACAGGTAGTGCTACATACAGCATGTCCTGTCCCAATGTTTCACTGTAACGTATGGATTGCCCGTATCCATCTCCGACGGCACCCTTAATCTCCTCACGGTTCAAGTGATTATCCATCGATGCCGGATCACTCTCGGAATCTCCAATGACCATGCCGTCTTTATTGATGAAGGTTACCCGGGAATCCGTCAGACGATCCAGTTCGAGCGCCCGATCGGAATAATACTTTCGTGTGGCTTCCGAAGTTGGATCACTTGCATCATGGAATGGAAAAGTTGCTTTGAGCAAATTAATCTCGCGCACCATGGTTTGCTCCAATGCGGATATATGCGTAGTCTTAAACACTCTGCCCATCGTATATCCAGCCACAATGACGGATACGCCGATCAGCACCATCATAATGATGGCAAGGCGAATTCGGAACGGTCTCATCTATCTCTTCCTTTATGATCAGATTAATATTTAATGAATTGCTCTACTTTGAATCCAGTTCAATTCGGTCCCCACGGGTACCCGGATTGGAAATCACAAGAAACTCCACTTCTTCGTCGCTCCGATTCATCATCTGATGCGGCATTCCGGGTGCAATCTCTATTCCTTCATGAGTTTCCAGCACAAACGTCTCTCCATTAAGTTCCATACATGCTTCACCGCTGAGGATGAAAAAAAACTGACGGCTTACCGAATGAACATGTCGTATTTCAGCCGTTCCTGCGGGCATTCGCTCATGAATAATGCTGAGTGTTTCATTTTGAACGAGATGCCAACCGTCGCACTGTGCACCCCATATATAATGTGCTGCATTCTGTTTGCTCATTTTCATATGACTTGTCCCTCCGAGTATAATTGCTCGATCTATCATATCACAGATTAGGGAGTTTCCAGTCAGACATGGCTATTAATAAATTATCATAATTGTATCAACAGAGATGCCGACTTTTGTAAACAGGTGCTAACCGCATCTTTGACATACATATTCACCTGATATAAAAAAGACGCACCGCTCAGCCATGCTGAAAGCGATACGTCTCTCTATATAATCAATCTTATCCTGAATCTAAACGTTCTTAACGTATTATCCGTTCACCACTTCGCCACCATTCACATGCATCACCTGTCCGCTCACATACGAAGAGTCATCCGAAGCAAGGTATACGTAAGCGGGAGCCAGTTCATCCGGTTGTCCTGGCCGCTTCATTGGCTGCGTTGCGCCGAACTCACTTACTTTTTTCTCATCAAATGTGGATGGAATGAGTGGTGTCCAGATCGGCCCTGGTGCAACGGCATTAACACGAATTCCCTTCTCAATCACATTCATCGATAGCGAACGAGTGAACGAAGTGATTGCTCCTTTGGTAGATGAATAGTCAAGCAGGGTCGGGCTTCCGCGATAGGCTGTGATGGAGGTTGTATTAATAATCGTACTGCCCTTCTTCAGATGTGGCAGGGCTGCCTGCGTCACATAGAACATACCAAAGATGTTGGTGCGGAATGTACGCTCCAGCTGTTCTGGCGTAATATCCTCCAGATTCTGCTGTGGATGCTGTTCTGCTGCGTTATTCACGACAATGTCCAGTTTGCTCAGTTCATCTACTGTCTGCTGAACCGATTTCTTCGCAAAGGCATCATCACCAATGTCACCTGCAATCAAGATGCACTTGCGTCCTTCTTGTTCGACCTGACGCTTCGTTTCCTTGGCATCTTCGTGCTCACTCAGGTATACAATCGCGACATCCGCGCCTTCCTTGGCATACGTAACAGCAACAGCACGTCCAATTCCGCTGTCACCCCCTGTAATAAGCGCCACCTTACCCGTCAGTTTACCTGCTGCCTTGTATTCAGGCTTCTCAAATTCCGGTCTGGGATGCATCTCCGATTCAATACCGGGGCGTTGATCCTGATGCTGTGCTGGCATTGTTTTTTGATTTTGTTGTGTATTGGTTGACATCTAACATTCTCCTCTCAAAATGTGAACATGTTTGGATTACAGAAGACATGGACTCTAACTGCAATCTTCCTTGTCTTTCGTTCTCTGAAAAAGTCTCATTCTGTAGGATGGCATGAACAGTTCAGATTATTCTTCTGCGATGAACAGCAACTTAAGCCTCAGCGCGCTGTCTCTAATCGTTATTTACCACTCTCTTTGGATATCAAACAATCGATTTGCTTCAATGCCTGGTTTGCCAAAATTCGAAATTTATTCGAAATTAGACTGTTTCATGATACAAAGTGTATTCCTATGCTGCTTGGGCTGATGTACAATGTACAGTATACTGATGTGCTTTAACTCTCATTTTTATTGGTTTAATCATTCTAACCTAACATGGAGACCTGACAATGGAATCGCATATTAATACATATATAACACTCGTAGCTACTTCAGCCGTGCTGAATGTCTTTTTGTGTTTATATACCTATTTCAGAAGATCCGAGATCCCCAGTTCCAAAATATTCATTCTCTACACAGCTGCACTCTCCATATACACTTTTGGTTATGCGATTGAGCTGGCCAGCAACACGCTGGAACAGATGAAGTTTTGGACCACCGTGGAGTATATAGGCATGCCCTTCTCCGCATCTCTTGGCCTCATGTTGATGATAAAGTACACAGGAAAAACGTTATCCAAAAAGGTAACTGCCTCTTTGTTTGTAATCCCTTCCATTACACTAGGTATGGTTGCAACCAATGACTTTCATCATCTATTTTATAAAAAAGTATGGCTGAGAGAAGATAGTCCCGTTCCTCTGATGGATATCGCAGTGGGTCAATGGTATGTTGTACACGGTGCATTCACCTTCTCCTGTCTGTTATGTGCCTGCCTCATTCTGATTGGACAATGGAGACACACCAAGAAGATGTATCGTCGTCAATTACTTACTCTCATTACTTCACAGATTATTCCTATGGTCGCAGCTTTTCTGTATTTGCTTGGTTTGACTCCCGGCGGGATGGACCCCGTACCCGTACTCATGTGTATCACATCTGCCATGTATATCTGGGCGATTCTATCCTCACGTCTACTGACCATCGTCCCCATCGCCAAAGACAGTATTTTTGAGAGCATGCGTGAAGGTGTTATTGTACTGGATAGTTTCAATCGACTGGTCGATTACAACAGATCTCTACGTGACATGTTGCCAGAGCTTAATACAACCATGATTGGCCAACCCTTGGATGATATCTGGCTTAATCTTGCTGGAAAGACGTTTCCCGTTGAATACGGAAGAGAAGGATTGCAAACCGATCTGTACTGGCAGTTAAATAGAGAGACCGTCTGTTATCAGGTCAGGACATCTTACGTGTATAACAAGGATGCACAGACTGTGGGCAGTCTAATTATGTTAATCGATATTACGGAACAACGCTTCTTGCAAGAACAGCTGAAACAACTGGCTTATTTCGATGGTCTGACCAAAATCTATAATCGCACTCAATTTTTGCATAGAGGACGGGAGATTTTGAGTGAAGCTAAGCTTAAAACGCAACCTGTATCATTTATTTTATTTGATATTGATCACTTTAAACGCATCAACGATACCTACGGGCATGATGTTGGCGATCAGGCCATCATTCATGTGGTCTCTGTTTGTAATCGATATTTAAGCCCTGAGATGTTGTTTGCCCGTTATGGAGGAGAAGAGTTTGTCATCGCTCTTCCGAATACCTCGCTTCAAGAAGCAGAGAAACTTGCCGAACAACTTAGAGTTGCCTTGTTGAATGACCCCCTGGATGTTAAGGGAATACCTATTACGCTGACCTCAAGCTTTGGTATCGCCCAGTACAATGGAGGGTCGGATTCACTGGAGTCCTTGTTACGCGACGCTGATACTGCCTTGTACGATTCCAAGCGCAATGGTCGAAATGCAGTGCGTGCATATACTGTGAGTACAACCTAATCAGTGTAGACCGTGTCTGATGGAATATGCATGATGTTATGTATGGTAGTGCTCCCTATACTTCCAGTTCAAATAAACTGAGGACTGCTGTTTTTATCTTGGTAAAAACAAAAAATAGACAGCCAATGAGGCTGTCTATTTTTCATTTGTTTCAACGAAACACCATCTTACATATCATCCGGCTTGTCCTAATTCCGTCTGCAAACGCTTAACCAACGACTAACAATACATCTTAGTAAGGTGGGTTAACCGTCCACAACGCACTTAGATCACCTGATTATTCACCATCAGGTACACCATGATTAGCAAGAATACAGCCAGAAGTGTACTGAACATACGGATCTTGCTTTGCTCAGGACCCACATCACGTTTGTTCTTCACACCTTCTGCAGCGAGTCGCAGCGGTTTACCCATAATTCCTCCAATAGCCGCAATAGCCAAGAGCAGAACAACAACGACAGCCATCCAGACATGAGAATACTCGCCTTTGGTCATCAGGTAACCACCAGTAAGAAGTTGGATTACAAGTCCATACTGCGCAACTTTGTTCAAAGAACGAAGCGACGCAAAGGCTCCCTCTTGTGCTGCAGCATTCAAGGTACGGATTTTACCGACCACGAATGGCAGAATCAAATAGAATCCCATCGCCAGTGCTCCAACAATATGGAGCAGATACATAATCATTGTCAAAATTTTCATCCTCCTCAACATTTTCGGTGTGCTATACATCACATCCCATTATACTGGGGAACTTATCCAAAGAAAAGAAAACCTCCGGGTTTACCGGAGGTTTTCTTTTAGCTTCTGTTCAAAAAGTTTTCAAACTTACAGGTTTACTACCGAAATGACGTTGCGAACCGAATCAGCAGATTTGTCCAATCCTGCTTTTTCTTCCGCAGTCAGGTCAAGTTCGAATATTTTCTCAATGCCGTTACCACCCAAAATGGTTGGTACACCGAGGAACAGATCATTATAGCCATATTCACCTTCAAGATAAGCGATCACTGGAATGATACGTTTCTTGTCCTTCAAAATCGCTTCGGTCATCTGAACAAGTGAAGCCGCCGGTGCGTAATATGCACTGCCGTTACCAAGCAGATTCACAATCTCACCACCGCCAACACGTGTACGCTGAACGATGGATTCGATCCGGTCAGCCGGAATCAGCGTATCGATCGGAATGCCTCCCACGCTCGAATAACGAACGAGGGGCACCATATCGTCTCCGTGACCACCAAGAACGAATCCACGAACATCTTCAACAGATACGTTCAACTCTTGCGCAATGAAGGTACAATAACGTGCTGTATCCAGAACACCTGACTGACCGATAACACGGTTTTTAGGAAAACCAAGGGTCTGATAAGCAGCATAAGTCATCGCATCCACCGGGTTGCTTAGAATAATGACGATGGAATCAGGGCAATATTTTTTCACATTTTCACAAACGGACTTCACGATACCCGCATTCGTATTGACCAGATCGTCGCGACTCATACCCGGTTTACGGGCGATACCAGCCGTGATAATTACAATCTCAGAACCTGCAGTATCTTCGTAGTTGGAAGTACCGACGATATGACTGTCAAATCCTTGTACAGGACTTGCTTCCATCATATCGAGTGCTTTCCCCTTCGTCGGGTTCTCCAGTTGAGGAATATCAACCAGCACAACATCCCCGAGTTCTTTTTGGGCAAGCATTAATGCGGTCGTAGCACCGGTAAAACCGGCGCCGACTACTGTGATTTTTTTGCGCTGAATAGTCAAGATTCACATCTCCCCTTACAGGTTTTTAATGATTTGATCCGCGAATTCAGAACATTTCACTTCAGTAGCGCCGTCCATCAGACGTGCAAAGTCATACGTTACTGTTTTATTGTTAATGGATGTTTCCATACCTTTGTAGATCAGGTTAGCTGCTTCTTGCCATCCCAAGTGCTCAAGCAACATTACTCCGGACAGAATTACGGAACCAGGGTTCACGACATCTTTGTCCGCGTATTTAGGTGCAGTACCGTGAGTTGCTTCGAAGATGGCATGTCCTGTTACATAGTTGATGTTTGCTCCAGGAGCGATACCAATTCCGCCCACTTGCGCTGCAAGTGCATCGGACAGATAGTCACCGTTCAGGTTCAATGTTGCGATAACATCAAATTCGCCTGGACGAGTCAATACTTGTTGCAGAGCGATATCGGCAATCGCATCTTTTACGATGATTTTACCAGCATCTTCAGCGGCTTTTTGTGCTGCATTCGCTGCATCTGTACCTTCGTTATCTTTGATGATATCATATTGTGCCCAAGTGAATACTTTGTCAGCGAATTCTTCTTCAGCCACTTCGTATCCCCAGTTTTTGAAGGCACCTTCGGTAAATTTCATGATATTACCTTTGTGTACCAAGGTAACACTCTTACGGTTATGATCAATTGCGTATTGAATTGCTGCACGTACCAAACGTTTCGAACCTTCAGAAGATACTGGTTTGATACCAATACCGGAAGTTTCAGGGAAACGAATTTTGTTAGCACCCATCTCTTGTTGCAAGAACTGGATCACTTTTTTCACTTCTTCAGAACCTTCAGCATACTCGATTCCTGCATAGATATCTTCCGTATTCTCACGGAAAATGACCATGTCTACCAACTCAGGACGTTTAACTGGAGAAGGTACACCGTCGAAATAACGAACAGGACGCAAGCAAGTGTACAGGTCAAGCTCTTGACGCAGGGCAACGTTCAGGGAACGGATACCGCCACCGATTGGCGTAGTCAATGGTCCTTTGATCGCTACGATATACTCACGAATGGCTTCCAGTGTATCATTCGGCAACCACTCACCGTATGTATCGAATGCTTTTTGTCCAGCAAACACTTCATACCATGCGATTTTTTTGTTGCCATCATAAGCTTTTTCAACAGCTGCATCCAATACACGTTTGGAAGCTTTCCAGATATCACGGCCTGTACCGTCACCTTCGATAAATGGAATGATCGGATTACTAGGTACTTGAAGTGTACCGTTATCAATTTGGATTTTTTCGCCTTCAGTTGGGTGAGCAAATTTTTCTAATTTCATAGTTAAAATTCCTCCTAGGTTTCGTATATGCAGTATTCATCATACCACTAGTCTTGTTGAGAGAAGGGTCCTGAGAGCTTAAGCCAATAAGCCTCTGCTTTCCAACCCTTCACCTCGTCCATATTATTATACTGTTTTTGCGGCTATTAGCGAAGTTCAATAGAAACGTATTTCTGTTCTGTAGGGCCAGTGTACTCCGCACGTGGACGAATGATGCGATTGTCCGCAAGTTGTTCCAAAATATGCGCTGTCCATCCAGACACCCGGCTGATGGCAAAGATCGGAGTGAACAATTCCTGTTCAATCTCCAGTTGGGTGTATACAGAAGCAGAATAGAAGTCTACGTTAGGCTTCAGTCCTTTTTGTCCTGTTACCAGTTCCTCGATCTTCACAGACATATCATACAAACGCGTATCATTGTTCATCTCGCCAAGTTCCTTGGACATCTTCTGTAGATGTTTGGCGCGTGGATCACCGTTTTTGTACACCCGATGTCCAAAGCCCATGATCTTTTCACGATTATTCAGTTTTTCCTGAATTGCCGCTTCAAGACGATCAGGCGTACCGATCTCATTCAACATTTTCATAACGGCTTCATTAGCACCGCCATGCAGTGGTCCCTTCAGTGCGCCAATGGCGGAAGTTACACCGGAATAGATATCTGACAGCGTAGCAACCGTTACACGGGCTGCAAATGTCGACGCGTTTAACTCATGATCCGCATGCAGGACAAGAGCTTGATCCAATGCTTTCACTGCGGTCTCGGATGGTTCTTCACCAGTCATCATATATAAAAAGTTCTCTGCGATGGAAGCGCCTTCTTTTGGAGCCACAGGTTCTTTGCCCTGACGGATACGGGCGATGGCTGCCACAATCGTTGGCAACTGTGCTTGCAACTTAACCGCTTTGTTCTCATTCGCTTCCGTTGTCATCTCATCTGCTTGCTCGTCGTACAGTGCAAGTGCAGAGACAGCGGAACGAAGTGCTGCCATGGTACTGACGTTTTTCGGATACAATTGGATTTGTGCAATCAACTCGCTCGGAATCGGCGCGTAATCGCTCAGGCTTTTACGAAGGGATTTCAGTTCATCCGTTGTTGGCAATTTACCAAACCACAACAAATAGGCAACTTCTTCAAAGCTGGCATGTTCAGCCAAATCGTCGATATCGTAACCACGGTATGTGAGCACACCGTCTACAATAGAACTGATCGAAGAGGTTGTCGCAACGATGCCTTCCAGACCTTTGGTAGCTGTCATATTACATCTCTCCTTTAATAAGCGAAATCAGGAACCATTCCAGAGTGTCATATAAGTGCCAAAATGCACCTATTCTCTTTTTGTAAACATTTTCATTTTAAAATTAACAAATATTTCAAACTACGGTTTTCCTATCTGTCAATCGGTATTTACTTATAACATCATACTGGATTTTGTCGTTTATGTGAACATGATGAGAGTTCATTCGCACATCAAACTTCTTTATCGGACCGATAAAGCATTTTTGAAAGCCTTTACAAAAACAAGGTTGACATTTAATGTTTTTTAACCAATCCTGTCGTATGAAGAACTTTCTATTGCTATATTCTGTAATACTAAGGCATACTCTAGGCAAAAGAAAGAATCCCCGTAGATCTTGTTCAAAAGTCCGCTCTTGAACAAGATCTGGTAACATCCCGGCGTTTCAAAACCTTGTAAATGCTCTATATTAATTAAGATAGCCATCTATTTCTAATACTGCTTCATGGATCATACATAGGTCGGCTTAATTGAACTAAGGAGAGTTGATGCTTGGATAGAATAATAATGAAACGCCTGCTCCGTGGCTTATGGGTTATCATTGCGGCCGTTCTGATCGCCGTTTCCATATACTTGCTGTTCCCGCTTTTGTACCCTTTTGCGATTGCCTGGATTATCGCCTATGCCATGAATCCATTAGTGAAACTGCTTCAGCATCGAGCACGATTCCCCCGCTGGCTGGCTGTGACTCTTTCATTGATCCTTTATTTTGGAGCCATTGCAGTGGTGTTGTCTGCGGCGATTACCCGCATGGTAAAAGAGGTCATTTCACTGACGACAAGTTTTGATCTTCATGTTGATGAGATCAAGGACACGTTTGTGCGCTGGACCCAGAATGACACCATTCAGAGTTTGACTGCGCAGATCAATGAATTTTACAAGGAGAATCCCAACTACCAGGAAACCATCAACAGCAATATCAGTAAAACGACCGAAACGGTGGGTACAGCCGTGACCGATCTGGTCACCGGATTTTTCAACATGATTCTGAGTCTGCTGACTTCCCTGCCGAACATGGGCGCGGTATTAATCGTTGTTCTGTTGTCTACATTCTTTATTAGCAAAAGCTGGACCAGGCACAACATCACCGTATCTGGATGGGTACCCTCTTCCATTCGCAAGCCGATCTCCGACATATGGACCGACCTTAAGAAGGCACTGTTTGGATACGCAAGAGCACAATTGATCATGATCTCGATTACAGCACTATTCGTCATGATTGGACTGCTTATATTGCAAGTCAATTCAGCCTTCACCATCGCTCTGATGATTGGTTTGGTCGATCTGCTTCCTTATCTGGGTGTTGGTCTGGTCATGGTGCCTTGGGCAGCATACCTCTTTATGAACGGAGATCTGTATTTAGGGATTGGGATTAGTGTTATTTATCTTATTTTGCTGATCGCCCGTCAGATTATTGAACCGAAGGTGCTCGCAAGCAGTGTAGGGCTCGACCCACTCGCCACGCTGGTTGGCATGTTTGTGGGTTTGAAGTTGTTCGGTGTGCTGGGCTTAATTATTGGCCCTGTAAGTCTCGTGATTCTCGATGCGTTCAATCGGGCTAACGTATTACGCGACCTTAGAACGTATATCATTAACGGACGTGTCCGATGAGGCATCATCTTATGAGCACACAGGTAAAATAGAAAAAGGCTTCGTTCAACAGAAATCATCTGCTGAGCGGAGCCTTTTCCATTATGCATAACAACTGGTGTTTCATTTCGGACGGCGATAAAACGTAATTTTGCCACTTTTCATTTTTTTCTCCAGCCACCCCAGGAAGAACAGACGGTACACCGGACGTGTTAATGGAAATACCAGTGTAAACCCGATCAGATCCGTTACAAAACCTGGAATCAAAAGCAGGAAACCACCGACAAAAATAAAAAGACCATCGACCATTTTTCTTCCAGGTACCTTGCCACGCTCCATCTCGGATTTGGCATCCACAAGTACTTTTCGCCCTTCAAACTGCAACATTGCTATACCAATCAAGGACGTGAGAATCATGAGAAGCAATGTCTTTCCGGCTCCGATCCAGTCACTCATCAGAATAAAACCAAATAATTCAATCACCGGAATGATTAAGAGTAAAGCCCACATCCATTTTCGCATTGACGTATTACCCCTTTCCCGAAAGCCACACCTTTTCAAGCGCGCTGTATAACTCAGAGGCTGCCTTATCCAGCCGAACTGGTTTCCAGTCCCCATTCACCCATACATGCTGGGTAGAACCTGTAACTAGCCGTTCACCGGGGAGTGATTCATCAGTGGACCATACCCGTTCTCCAATCGCCATGTGCTCATCAGGTTCTTCAGACATGCGTCTTACGTCATACTCATAGTTCAGTCGCAGACCACTAAATGCAGCAATACGGGTGAAAATGATAATCTCATCATCATATCGGGCAGGCTTGTGATACTTCACATCCAGTCCGGTTACGGGAAGCAGTAACCCCTGTTCCTCCATTTTACGATATGTATACCCCATTTGGCGAATCATCTCAGTTCGACCGATTTCAAACCAATTCAAATAGTTCGCGTGGTAGACCACGCCCATCTGGTCACTTTCTTGATAGCGTACACGAAGACGTGCCGCATACCAGCTACCGTTGATCTGTTCTCGCACGTTATCGGCCTCCTTCGCTCTAACATTCATACGTGGCACATCGCTGTAAAGTGTCAATAAGATGGAAAAAAAGCAACGGGACAATAAAGCCCCATTGCTTCTTTCCTGTTGCTTCTCCATCCAAGACGCTATTAAGCGTTGTTTGGAATTTGGCTTACTTTAATCAGGTTGGTAGAACCGGAACGACCCAAAGGTACACCTGCTGTGATCACAACCAGGTCTCCTTCTTTAACAAGTCCGGATTTTACGCCGCCTTCAATTGCATTTTCGAACAAAGCATCCGTGGAATCAACCAGTCTTCCTTTGACAGGAGTTACACCCCAAGCCAGAGCCAAACGACGGGAAGTTCTGTCTTCCGTTGTCACAGCGATGATTGGAGATTCTGGACGATACTTGGAAATCATGCGTGCAGTATGTCCTGATTCAGTCGAAGTAATGATCGCTTTTGCGTTCAAATCTTGAGCTTGAAGAGCAACCGATTGGCTGATTGCTTCTGTAACTGTTGTTTGTTGAGCAACACGTTGTTTCAGGTACAACTCTTGGTAAGGCAGAGCAGATTCTGCTTTTTCAGCAATACGGGACATGGTCAGAACAGATTCAACTGGGTATTTACCCGCAGCTGTCTCACCGGACAACATGATTGCGTCCGTACCGTCGAAGATCGCATTCGCCACGTCACTTGCTTCCGCACGTGTTGGACGCGGGTTACGCTGCATGGAATCCAGCATTTGTGTAGCTGTGATAACCGGTTTACCTGCAACGTTACATTTTTGGATCATGCGTTTTTGTACCAATGGTACTTCTTCCGCAGGAATCTCAACACCCAGGTCTCCACGAGCAACCATCAGGCCGTCAGACACTTCAAGGATTTCGTCGAGGTTATCGACACCTTGTTGGTTTTCGATTTTGGAGATGATTTGAATATGTCCAGCATTGTGTTTTTCAAGCAATTCACGAATCTCAAGTACGTCACTTGCTTTACGTACAAAAGAAGCCGCGATGAAATCGACACCTTGTTCGATACCAAATACGATATCGTTAGCGTCTTTTTCGGTGATACCCGGCAGAGAAATGGCAACGCCCGGAACGTTAACACCTTTTTTGCTTTTGATCGATCCGCCGTTAACGATACGGCATTTGATCTCGGTGCCTTGCACTTCCACCACAGTCAGTCCGATCAGACCGTCGTCGATCAGAATTGTAGATCCCGGTTCAACATCATTCGGAAGATCTGTATACGTAATGGAAAGACGTTCTTTGGTGCCCAGAATTTCTTCTGTTGTCAAAGTGATGTACTCGTCTTGAACCAATTCGATCGGTTCAACTTCGAGTTTACCTGTCCGAATTTCCGGTCCTTTGGTGTCCAGCAGGATCGCTACTGTTTTGTTCAACTCTTCGCATGCTTGGCGAATCGCAATGATCCGTCCGCCGTGCTCATCGAAATCACCGTGGGAGAAGTTCAGACGGGCCACATTCATACCGGCCATAATCAATTTTTTGGTGTTCTCCAGAGATTCACTGGATGGACCAATGGTACATACAATTTTCGTTTTGCGCATTTTGGGTTTCCTCCGATTTTAAAGGTATTACTCTTTATCTATTTTTCTTTTTCCAACTATTAAATTTACTATACTTTTGCTCATTTGTATAGGAAATTCGTCACATTATTCAGCATTTCCCGACAAATTACTCGCTACATCGACTTCTACAAGCTCTTGAGGAGCTTCAATGGATGCTTGAGGTTCAAACGTGACCGATCCAATTTTACGGAATTTCTCATAACGATCTTGCTTCAGCTGATCCCCGCTCCAACCCTTCATCTCGTCGAGATGACGTACCAAAGCTTCACTGATGAAAGCAGCAGACGCTTCATAATCTCGATGAGCACCGCCGCGTGGCTCAGGGACGATCTCTTCAATGACTTCCATCTCCAGCAGGTCTTTGGCTGTTATTTTCATCGCTTCAGCCGCCTGATCTGCCTTGGATGCATCCTTCCAGAGAATCGAAGCAGCGCCGTTCGGAGAGATTGCCGAATAGATCGCATGTTCCAGCATCAACACACGATTACCCACAGCCATAGCGAGGGCACCGCCGCTTCCACCTTCGCCGATGACCACAACAATAACAGGAACCGATAGCTTCGCCATTTCCATCAGGTTGCGAGCAATCGCTTCCGATTGACCTCTCTCTTCTGCAGTATTACCCGGATACGCCCCTTTAGTATCAATAAACGTAATAATAGGACGGCCAAATTTGTTCGCTTGTTTCATCAGACGAAGTCCTTTTCGGAAACCTTCTGGATGAGCGCTGCCGAAAAAGCGGGCGATATTATCCTTCGTGTCTTTCCCCCGCTGTTGTCCGATTACCGTTACTGTCTTTCCATTCAACTTGGCAAGTCCGCCAACAACCGCAAGATCGTCTCCGAACATGCGGTCACCATGCAGCTCAATGAAGTCTGTAAAGATCAGCTGGATCAGGTCCAGCGCTGTTGGGCGCTGCTGATGACGCGCCAGATGCATCTTCTGAGCTGCTGTTATGCCAGTGTAGATCTCTTCTTCAAGTCTATGGTAACGTTCTTCCAGGCGGGCAATCTCGTCCGTGAAGTCGATGCCTTTTTCCTGTCCAAACTGTACGAGTTCATCAATCTTTTTGCGCATCTCAACCAGAGGCGCTTCATATGGCAACTCACCCGCCATTTAGACCCCTCCTTTTTCACTATGCATATCCAAAAGCTTGCCAAGAGTGGCCCGAAGTTCTTTCCGGTGCACAACCATGTCCAACTGACCATGCTGCATATTAAATTCAGCCGTCTGGAAATCATCAGGTAACTTCTGACGGATCGTCTGTTCGATAACGATTCTGCCGGCAAAACCAAATACAGCGCCAGGTTCGGCAATATTAATATCGCCCAGACTCGCAAAACTTGCCGAGACTCCACCTGTCGTTGGGTCCGTAATGACCGAAATGTACAGCCCGCCCTGTTCATCCAAACGGGATAAAGCTGCGCTTGTTTTGGCCATTTGCATGAGGCTGAGAATACTCTCCTGCATCCGGGCACCACCTGATGTGGAGAAAATAATCATTGGCAAGCGCTTCTCTGTTGCATGCTCAATGGCACGGGTAATTTTCTCCCCTACAACAGAACCCATGCTGCCTGTGAAGAAATCAAAGCTCATGACAGCCACAACTACAGGCAGGCCCTCAATGGTTCCTTCCCCTGTAATTACCGCTTCCTTAAGGCCCGATTTCAGACGTTGTTGCTCCAATTTGTTGCTATATCCAGGAAAGCCAAGTGGATCAACCGATATCATATCAGCGTCAAACTCAACAAATCCTTGATCATCAAGTACCATAGCAATGCGTTCCATAGCGTTAAGACGCATATGGTAACCGCAGGCAGGACATACTTTCAGATTTTTCTCCAATTCCTTGCTATATTGAATGGTGCCGCATTTGCTGCACTTGTTCATAAGCCCTTCAGGTATTTCACGTTTTGGGCGTTCTAGGACTTCCTGGCCTTCGCCGGGAAGTGCACGCTCGGAAGGTATGGTAGCGTACTTCCGTTTCTTCTGGAATATATCTTTGAACACAACTACACCTCTCCAGCCGTTGATTTGATGGCCGCAACCTGCAGAGCGCTGCTTGTGGCAGCTTCATCCGCGTGCTACGGTAAACCGCTTACGACCCACACGCTGCCATGGGCCTTGTCCAGCATTCACAACAAAAAAATCCGCCGGTACAGGGCAAGGATCAGCGGCTTCTGTCAGCACGATTGATGTTACCTGCAAAACCGAAAGATTGTTGCGCCGATGTTTGAATCTATCTTGGTAGGGTCTCCGGGAGCAACCAGATCGGTCCTTGTCCTAACAAAAAAAGAAGGAAGGACAGCAGCATACAATACATGCAAGTCGATTCCTCTCTCCGCTTACGCGATTAGTCCCTTATGTACCGATGGTACTTCTTCATCTGCCAAGGCACGTCGATGTCGAACGAATCAGGAATGCAGAATGGAATTCAGCACTTCCTGAACCTCTTCCAATTCCCCAGAAGGGACGCGAATCTCAAATTGCTGCTTGGATAAACTGATGGGACGGGTCTGTACCAGAAAACCTTCTTCCGAAAGCTTGGTCTTGATCTTGTCCGCAACCTTTGCTGTCGGCGCAATGTAAATCACCGTCCACATGCCTTGTCCGCCCCCTAAGCTAATGTTCAGAGCCCGTATATTGGACTAATGATAACATACCTCACTTTTTTTCTGCAAGAAAGGGTTCGGGACCTTTGGGGAGAATTCGGGATCATGAGGGACGTTTGTCCCCCACGAATAACTCATATGGTTGACGAAATCTTCTTGTTGATACCCATCGATAAGCAGCATCAAGCCTATCAGGGCAGCCTTGGCCGCCCTTGATGACTTCATACGAGCCATTGGAGTGACAACAGCATATAAGCATGGAAATACAGGGGGTTACAGGTCTGAGGGGTATTTTTTGGCTTTAATATTTTTGTGTGCAATCCGGGCAGATGCGGCAGCCGCCACCCCTGCGACCAGATCATCCAAAAAGACATGAATGGCTGTTGTGTGTTCGTTCAAATCATGAATTACACCTATTTTTTCTTTATCCAGATAACCAAAGCTGGTTAAGCCGATCATACCATACACATGAGTAATGCCGAGGGCCAGAGTCTCGTCCACTCCATACAGGGATTCATCCGCTTCCATAATAGCCTGTAACGGTTGGGGCAAGAGTTTTTTCTCCGCAAGTTCGTCGAGAGCAATACCGGTATAGAGCGTATATTGCACCTCTCGTTTCTGTAGAACGGATTTCACGCTGGTTACACAGTCGTCCAAGGTCAGTTCGGGGTGGTACCCTTTTTGCAGACGGTATACAATTGCTGCGATTGCATCAATCCGTACACCCCGCCGGGCCAGCATGGCTTCTACGATTTCATATGACATATCTCGACCTCCCGCATCAATCCCCCGAGGACCGCGAGGTCCTTCGGTGTTCTCAAGTGTATGCAGCAACCTGTTAAAATGTTCATAAAATGTGCGGATGGTTGAGACCAATTACACCATGGACATGTTGCAGGATTGTACATTCAGGCTCCGGCGGCCCTAACAAGTCTGCAATTCGTTTGTTTAAACCCTGTCGTCAGGAAACCGCGCTGAAATAATCACAAAAAACCTGTTCAGCATTGAGCCAAACAGGTTTCATAATATGGATAAGTGCTATCACTTACGGGACAGCCTCTTATTTAATTTTGACCGTGCCTTCACCCAGCATTTTCTCCATCTCGGAGAACAAGGTTGGTGATGGCTTAATCCGGTAGGTATCACTCAGCGCAAGCAACTTCTGCTGCTGCTCATAGAAGAGCACTGTCGCCACAGGTCCGGGATGCTCCTGAAGCAGCTGCTTCAAACGTGCCAGAAGCTCAGGCTTCTCCGCATGCGGGGCAATCTTCACGAACACCCGCTGCTCCACGGCCCGCGGTTCGCGGCTCTGCGCCGGGCTGCCAGCCGCCTCAGCGGCACCGCCAGGCCGGGAAGCCGCCGCCGTGGCTGCGCCCGTACCCGCCGCATCGCTGCGCGTCGCCGCCGAGCCTTGGCTCCCGCTGCTACGCGCACCGGAAGCATCCCCGCCTGCGCTGCTGCGCTGCGCTTCGGCTCCTGCGCCCGCTGGCCGCCGCGGCGAAGCCGCCTGCGCCGGGCGTGAAGAGCTGCCGCTGCCGGGCTTGCCGCGCCGGTCACGGCTGCGCAGCTGCTGCTCCAGTGCCGCCGGTGACAACGGCACCACTTCCTCAGCCAGCAGCTTAAACCCTTCGTCCTGCTGCTGTACTTTGGCACGCACGACGAGCAGTTCACCTTTCCCGACATGTTGCTGGCTACGCCGCCATACCTCGGGAAAGAGAACGACTTCACAGCGTTCGATCTGGTCTTCCAGCTCCATGAACGCCATAGCCTTGCCCTGTTTCGTCGTGATCGACTTCACAGACACAACCATACCCGCGGCGACGGTCATCGTGTCGTCTGCCGCCTCGGTCAGCTCCATGATCCGGTCAGCCCCACTCGATTCCAACACATCTTCATAGTCATCCAGCGGATGCCCGGAGAGATACAAACCTAACAACTCACGCTCTAGCTCCAGTTGCTGCCCTGAGGAATAAGGAGGAATTTCCGGGTATTCAATCTCCCAGTTTGGCGTCTCAACAAAGTCGAACAATTGAATCTGCAGATCCTCGCGTTCCTTGCGCCATTTCAACGCCGCCTCAACAGTTTCATCCAGCATCGCCAGCAATTGGGCCCGGTGACCAGGTAATGTATCAAAAGCTCCGGCCTGGATCAGCGATTCAATCACCCGTTTGTTGCATACACGCAGATCCACACGACGACAAAAATCGAGCAGACTGTCGAACGGTCTCTCCTGCCTTACGATCATAATGCTTTCCATTGCTTGGGTACCGACATTTTTCACAGCGGCAAGACCAAATCGTATTGCACCCGTTAATTTTTCCTTATCTTCATCCGCATTTGCATTAGACACTGCATCGTTTTTCTTCACAGAGGACAGTTCACCTTGCTCCGCGCGCGAAGAAGACGCTTCTTGCCCTTGTTTATTACCATTTTCCATTGAAACAGCCGTCACCAATCCCGGTTCCTTCCGGTTGTCGGATGCCTCAGGCATCGATGTCGCTGCTTGCCACTCATATCCGCCATTGTCCTCTTCCGGTTCAGGACCAGGATCATCCGGCAGAGGTGCTTCACCATATTCGGCTTGTCCCGAATGCCCATCATGCTCATGAACGCGATCTTCCCTGAAGGAACTCCCGTTACCGTTCGCGGCATGTTCTTCGGCCGGGCTTCCAGCGTCACTCTCTGCATCTGCTCCCGCAGTCTGCTGCGATGCATTGCTCTGATCCCCGGCTCCTGCGCTGCCGGACGGCACAAATACAGGTGTAAACAGAATACCGCTCTCATTCACATCCGGCGGAAGCACCTCCATGTCCATACGTCGACATTCCACCACGTACTCTGCCACTTTCCGATGACTGCCCATTACGGCTGTTAACATGGATGCCATAAAATGAACCGGATAATGTGCCTTCAGATAAGCCGTCTGGAATGCAAGCACACCGTATGCCGCGGCATGAGCACGCGGGAAGCCATAGTTGGCAAACTTGACGATCATATCATAGACCAGGTCTGCCTCTTCCTCGCTATACCCTTGTTTCAGACTGCCTTGTACAAAATGTCCGCGCTCCAGATCCAGCACTTCCCGTTTCTTCTTGGAGACCGCTCTGCGGAGCAAATCTGCCTCACCCAGCGAGAAACCCGCCATCCGGGAGGCAATCTGCATGATTTGTTCCTGATACACGATGATCCCGTACGTATCTTTCAGGATAGGCTCCAGATCCACATGGGGGTAATCCACTTCAATCTGTCCATGCTTGCCCTGAATGTATTTGGATATGAACTCCATCGGACCCGGACGGTATAAGGCAAGTACCGAGATTACATCTTCAAAACTACTTGGCTTCATCTCTTTCAGCACACGGCGTACCCCGGCAGATTCCAGTTGGAATATGCCCATCGTGTCCCCTTTCCCAAGCATCTCGTACGTTAACGGATCATCATCGGGAATAAGGCGGAAATCCGGAATTTCTCCATGTTCCCCAATCCAGCGTATACACCGCTCAATGATTGAGAGGGTACGCAAACCAAGAAAGTCCATCTTAAGCAGCCCAATAGACTCCAGGTTTTCCATGGAATACTGGGTTAACGCTGTTCCTTCACTGCCCTCCTGAAGTGGCACCGCATCAGTCAGCGGGTCACGGGAGATGACCACTCCCGCCGCATGTGTTGAAGCATGACGTGGCATACCTTCGACCTTCATCGCCATATCCAGCAGTTCACGCGTTTTGGGTTTGGTTTCATACAGCGTCTTCAGCTCAGGTGTAGCTTCCATGGCTCGCTCGATGTTAATGCCGAGCTGTGCCGGAATCAGCTTTGCAGCCTTGTCCACTTCGCCATAAGGCACATTCAGTGCCCGTCCAACATCACGCACGGCTGCACGGGCAGCCATCGTTCCAAACGTAATAATCTGGGCAACATGGGCTTTGCCATATTTATGCGCGACATAATCAATGACCTCATCCCGCCGCTCATCGCTGAAGTCAATATCTATATCCGGCATGGAGATCCGCTCGGGATTCAGGAATCGTTCGAAGAGCAGATTATATTTCATCGGGTCAACATCGGTAATGTGCAACGTGTACGCTACCAGACTACCTGCCGAGGAGCCCCGGCCCGGTCCAGTAACAATGCCTTGTTTATGCGCATAGGCGATAAAATCCCAAACAATCAGGAAATAATCCGAGAACCCCATGCTGTCGATTACACCGAGTTCATACGCCAGTCGTTGTTCAAGTTCAGCTCGAAGCTCCGCGTCTGTCCAACGTGTGGACTGCTTGTAACGCTCCTCCATTCCTTCTTCGCACAGCTGACGCAGATACGCCGAAGGACTGAGTCCATCGGGAAGCGGTCTGTATTCCGGCAAAATCGATTTGCCGAATTCCAGCTTCAACTCACAGGAATCCGCAATGCGGACGGTGTTCGCCAGAGCTTCCGGTACATGCGGAAACAAACGAGCCATCTCTTCTTCACTTTTCAGATAGAGCTGATTCGTTCCAATTCGGAGCCGATTCTCATCATCCACGGTCTTGCCCGTTCCGATACAGATCAATACATCCTGAAGCTCAGCGTCCTCTTCCGACAGGTAATGCGCATCATTGGTCGCTACAAGCGGAATCTCAAGCTCAGCCGCCAGTTTGATCAACTGCGGATTCACCCTTTTTTGCTCGGAAAGCCCATGATCCTGAAGTTCCAGATAGAAGTCGGCACCAAAGATATGTTTGTAGCGTAACGCCGCACGTCTTGCCTCTTCTTCTCTCCCATGCAGCAGATGCTGTGGTACTTCACCACCCAGACACGCACTTAGACAGATAATGCCTTCGTGATGGGCAGCCAGACTTTCCATATCTACACGGGGTTTGTAATGAAAGCCCTCGAGATGTCCAATCGAGCACAATTTCATCAGATTACGGTAACCCGTCATATTTTTGGCTAACAAAATCAAATGATGAATCGGTTGATCCTTGCGGCTTCCCCGCTCTTTGCGGGACCCTGCTGTCATGTATGCCTCGCAACCTATAATCGGCTTGATGCCTCGCTCCATACATGCTTTATAAAAAGGAATTGCACCATACATCACGCCATGGTCGGTCAGCGCAAGTGTCGTCATTCCGAGATCTGCAGCCTTATTCACGAGATCCGGAATACGCGCAGCGCCGTCCAGCAAACTGTATTCGCTGTGAACGTGCAAATGCACAAAAGAACTCATGTTTTTTTCTTCCTTTCGCCGCAGATAGTCGCAGCATCGATCTTCTGATCCCACTGCTACCCTATCTATCTCATATATATGAATTAAATAAATAAAAAATGGAATCCCCATATTAGAAATTGTAACAACCTCTTAAAAGGAGACTTTATTATTCTATTTTATCATAACGTTCGGGGGCACGCCCATACAATAGAAGTACAAGCCGCTCCCCCTGTGACAGACCGAAGACAGGAGGTGTGCTGCTAGGTCTGAAAGGGGTGTTGCCAGTGAGCACATTTTTGTCCAAAGCCATTCTTGATTTCTTTATTGCGTTTGGAATCGTGCTGGGCGGCGCGATGATCGGAGGTATTGGAGCCGTGATCTCTCTTCAGCCTCCGACACAGACGATGCTCGATATTTCTGGGAAAATAAAGATATGGGCACTCGCAGCCGCTGTCGGCGGCACAATAGACCCCATGCGTGTCATCGAGAGCAATTTCTTAGATGGTAACTTGTCTCCGGCGGTCAAACAAATCCTGTATTTGATCTCTGCTTTTATGGGCGCGCATATGGGAACCGAGCTGGTGAAATGGGTGTGCGGCGGAGGCCGGAGCTAATATGAGACAGGAACAGCGTTCATGAGAGTTCCGCCATTTTCTCGTTACCGCCCGCTGATGCGAATGACCGCTGTGTTTGTTCTGGGAATGATCGCTGGATGTGTCGTCTACAACGGTGTATTTCACCTGAGTTACAATGCGTTGTGGCTGAACAATCAGGAGCTGCAGCTTCAGCTGCATCAGAATGAGGAGGATATCAAAACGCTGAAAAAATACAGTAAACGCCAAACCGTTATCAAGGAAATCAAGGTCCGTGCAGAAGAATCGGATAAGGGGCCAGACGAGGCTTCTCTGAAAGTGATGTTACAGAAGCTCGGAGACGAACTTGAGGTACTTCGGGGCAGAGATGTATTCAACATCGACGAGTATAGCAAAATGACGCGAATCATGCTGAATCAGAAAGTGTACTCGGTCAGGGAAAAGGAGTACACCGTTCAGGTCAAAACGATGCTGGTTATGGAAGGCGTACTGCAAGTTTGGGTACAGATTCGCATGCACGTTCCTGCGTAACACAAGGATAATAGCAAAAAACTGCCCTTGTCTGCATCTCTGCATGGTACAATAAGGGCAGTAAATGCTTTCCAGAAAAGGAGCTGCGTCTTTGTGTTCATTGATGTACTCAAATATGCTCTAATCGCCATCTTTGCTGTTGCCATGGTTTTTGCAGCGTTGAACAGTATTCGTTCACACAGAAGCTCGGATGCTGCCAGCGCCGGTCTGTACCGTTCGTGGACAAATATCTGGATGGGTGGCATGCTTGTTGTTCTTGCCCTGATCCTGATGTTTGTATTCACGGGTTCCACTTTATCTGTAATTGTGGAAGCGCTATTTCTAATTATGGGTGCGTACAATGTATTTGCCGGAATACGTAACCGCAGTTATTATGCGCGACTTCAACAACGGTCCAGTAATGGATCAGGTAAAACCTCCGGACAATCTGCATGATTCGTTGAAGTGTTATCGTTGTGTCTGCAAAAAGAGAGTACTTCCCCTTTATTAAGCGAAGCCAGAACCGCGCGACAGCGCAACCCGGCAGAGCTTCTCGATCAGGGAGTACTCTCTTTGTATATGCCCGAGGCAACGTACCCTGCTAGGCATGGTCAATCGACTGCAATGTCATTACCGCTTTGCATACCACACTGCCTTCACGGGTAACCACAATGTCCATTTTGCACGTTCGACGACTGGTTTCCAGAATTAACGGTCGAACCAGGATCTGATCCTCAATCTGTACCGGTCGAACAAAATAAGTCGTTACATTATCCACCACATGGTCGTTCCCTGTAACATCCCACGCTGCCCGCCGGCCAGCCTGGGTCATCACATTCAACAGAACACCTTCGGAAATCGTACCCAGATCCGTTGCCATCTGGGGAATGATGAATCCGTGAAATAACAATTCGTTCTGTTCACCACGCTCCTCGGCAAACCCGTTCCAGATCAGATGATCAAACGTCTCTCCCAGTTGTGGCTGCTTCTGTGCATCCCGCATCGCCTGAAGCACTTCCTTGCGTGTGACGGACGCAATCAGTTTGCGATTCCGATCCACAATGGGCAGAAAATCGATGCCTTCCCAGGTCATAATCTGGGCAGCAGAAGCAAGAGATGTCTGCAATGAGGCCGTAATCGGGCGGCGTATCACGCATTTCTCAATACTTTGATCTTCTTTCAGCTCACTGACATCCTTCAGACTCACAATCCCGATGACCCGGTTCCATTCATCCACCACCGGGAAGCGATGTTCGCCCGTCTCCGATACCAACATATGAAAATCTGCAGCTGAACTGGTGACTTTCAACACCTGCAAACGAGGTTTCTGACCAATGATATCCTCAACAAGCATAATTTTTTTCTTAATCAGCCGGTCGAAGATCGCACGGTTAATCATCGAAGCCACCGTGAATGTATCATGTCTGGATGAAATAATCGGTAGCCCAAGCTCGTCAGCCATAATTCTTACTTCACGACTTGTCCCAAAACCACCCGTAATCAACACGCCCGCTCCCTGTTCGAGGGCAAGCGAGTGAGCATCTTCACGGTTACCCACAATCAGCAGACTCCCAGCGTCAATATAACGGGCCATTGCCTGTTCTTTCATCGCGCCAATCACATACTTATGCAGCGGTTTGGCAAGACCTTCGTTACCCCCCAGCACATGACCCTCCACAATGGTCACAACATCAGCAAAGGTCAACTGTTCCGACATGCCCCGAGGTCTCTTCTCGATCCGCACCGTTCCAATTCGTTCCTTGGTCACGACCAGCCCGAAGTTCTCCGCCTCTTTCACCGCACGATACGCTGTCCCTTCACTTACACCCAGCTCCCGCGCAAGTCCACGTACTGATATTTTACTGCCAACCTTCAGTTGTTCAATATGTTGAAGTAACTGTTCATGCTTCGTGACGTTCTCTTCCTGTCCGTCCAACTGTACCACCCCCGAAGATGCATCTGTACTATACTGTATCTATTATAACACGGCTTTAGGAAAATAACCCCACCTCTACCCCATTCTCATAGGCAAGTTCGCCATCTAAATTTAATCATCCGATTAACCTCTAATTCGGTATGTACCAAAAAAGACCGCACCCCTTGTGTCAAGGGATTCCGGTCTTCCATGTTGGATCTCATACTGTACCTTATACAGATTCGCTCCGCTCCTGCTTGTCCAGCAGTTTCATCTCCCACTGCCGCAGCTTCGCCCGGCGAACGGCTTCCAGTGCACGCTTCTTCTCTTCATCCACACCGAGAATAAAATGCAGATGTGCACCAACGATTAATAAGGAGAACAGCACCCATACGATGCCAAAAATATTAACCCAGTCCATTCCTCCAGCAAAGGAAATCCGCGGCAGTGCAATGACCAGCATCGACAACGCAATAAGCAGATAGATCACATGTTTTGCTTTTTTCAACCTCTTCACCATTCACAGCTCCTTCGTTCTTGATCGACTCTATATGTCTAGTCTATGAACGATAAGAAGCTATTATGAAAGGTTCAGGTAAAAAAACAAGACAAGCGTTTACGCTTCAGCGCCACCGTAGAGATGACCCAGGCTGTCAGCAATAATTTTATTCACGTCTTCAATGATGACACTGAGGCGACGCTCCGCATCAAACAAACGACGGATGTTCAGATTCAAGCTCAGTACTTCAAACAGTTTCTCCATTTTCTCCATCTCATCCGGAGCTGGCATATCCCCGCTCATCATACGTTGTTGCAATTCCATTTGTTGATCACGGAAGTTATCCAGCATTGCTTTTGCATCTGGATCAGCTTCAATCAGCTTCATTGCGGAAGTAATCTCTTCCACCTCGCTGCTTTCTCTCAGTGCTTTGGCCAAATCATTGGCTTTGTCATAAATGTTCACTATTATTCCTCCTCAGATTGGTTTGTTCATCCGTGTTAATACACGCTTTTCTCTCCTGTCAAACAAGGGCGATCTGAAACAGGCCATCGATAACCTGCCTCGAAATCAAATGCATTTAATCCATATGGGTCAATCACCAAGGGTTATATGTCCTCATATGATGAAGCACATGCCATGTTCAGATGCCGTTCAACTTCGAGATCAGACATCAAGTTGCCGCCCGGAAGGAGATCCGTGATGTCCACTAAAAAAGTAACGATTCAGGTTACCGGCTCGGGCATCCTGCAGGACGACGTCATCATGCTGGGCGAAGGGGTGCTTAAGGCGCTTAAAATCCCTTCAGGAAGGCCGCTTCAGCTGCAATTTGGCTCTTTCCGCCGCGAAGTCACTGTTATTCCGGTACCAAGGTATGACGGGCTGCGCATCAATCAGACAGTTGCCAGCAAGACCGGTCTCGTTCCACGTTCGGTCCTGAGGGTATCCTATCGTTCAGCCAGCCGTACGCTTCGCCTTGGACCCTACATCAGTGTACTGGTTAGCCAGGATTATCCCGATCAGCCCGATCGGCCCTTTGGCTCCATCACGATGTTCTGTCAAGAACTGGTGAACGCCTGCCGTAAGCAAGGCGCCTATGTATCCTTTTTCACACCGGAGGATATTGGAGCGGTAACGGGTTATATGAAAGGCTGGGTGTATGATGACGGCTGGAAAAAGACTGTTCTGCCTGTAGCAGACGTCGTCAATAACCGGCTAACGTCCCGCAAGCTTGAGAACAAACCTAGCGTACAGCATTTTATGAAAGAAGTAAAATCGCTCTACGGCACGCAAACCTTCAATGAAAAGTTTCTGGACAAAAATGAAGTGTTTGACGCACTCAAGTCCATTTCAACGCTTAAACGAGTTCTTCCCGAGTCTCATTTGCTCAAGACGTCCGCCATGCTCAAGACGATGTGCAACCGACATCCGGTTGTATTTCTGAAGCCCGTACGCGGTTCTTTGGGTAAAGGGATCATCCGGGTCTCACGTCAGACTGACGGAAGCTTCCTGACTCTGGCGACTGGTGTCGGGGGTACCCGGAAACAAACGTATACTTCTCTGGATAAACTGTATGCCAGTATGTCGGGGAAAATGAAAACAACGCGTTATCAGATCCAACAAGGGCTGACTCTCATTGACAACAGTGGCAGACCCGTGGATTTCCGTGCGCTCGTGCAAAAGAACCGTACGGGTAAATGGAGTGTAACCTCCATCGTCGCCCGGATAGCGGGTGGGAGTCACTACGTATCCAATCTGGCACGGGGTGGAAGTCTCAGCACCGTCAAGGATGCTGTTGCCAAAACTCAGTTGTCTGGATCAGCCAAAGCTTCCGCGTATGCAGGATTGCACACCGCAGCACTGGATATCGCAAAAGGGATCGAGAGTGCCATCCCTGCTCATTTTGGTGAACTTGGTATTGATCTGGCTCTGGACACCACTGGGCGCGTATGGCTGCTCGAAGTCAACTCCAAACCATCCAAGAATGATAATACACCACTGAGTGAGAGCAAGATCCGTCCTTCCGTCAAAGCCATGCTTGAATACTCTACGTACCTGGCGGGTTTTTGAAAAGTTATTCCCTATTGGAAACAAATCTGATAGAGGAGAGGTGCAGCGTAATGTTTCCATCATCTCAGACCAAGACACTGGCCATTCTGGTACGTGCAACCGAAGGCTCACCTCCCTTTACAGATGAACTTTTCTGCCGTCGTCTCAGTTTGGGGAGCATGCGATACGCCCTTCAGATTATTGTGATCCCGATATCGAATGATGCAGTCCATCTCCCTCTTCAACGGGGATATGTCTATCATCAAGGGAAGTGGAATTCGGTACCTGTTCCTGCAGTCGACCTCATTATGGATCGTTGTCTTCGCCCTATCTCCAGGTACGTCAGACAACAGCTTAAGGAATGGATACCAACCAACGGCACAGATCAACACCGTTATTGGTCTGCTTCCCTTCCAGGAAAATGGGAGGTACATCGTGTGTTGTCCCGAAATCCTGAATTGAGATCTCAACTTGCTCCCACAACCCGGATAGGATCGCATATTCCTTGGCAAACATGGCTGGACCGTTGGCCCAAAGGACTGTTCTTCAAACCGGTATCCGGGACTCATGGCAAAAATACCTTTCGCCTGTCTCGGGGAGCGACTCCATCAACATGGATCGTGGAGGGGCGTAACGAGGACAATGAACCCTTTTTTCTTACATTCAACCATACCCAGGCTGTATCTTCCTGGCTAGCATTACATCAGGCTGAGCGTAAGATGATCGTGCAGCCATATCTGGAGCTTAGCCATCATGGAAGAGCATTCGACATACGGGCTCTAATGCAAAAGAATGGGCAAGGTCGCTGGACACTTACCGGATGTATGGTACGGGAAGGACCCAAAGGTTCACTCACGTCCAATCTTCACGGTGGGGGTAAAGCATATCCTGCCCACGCATATCTGCTCCAGCGATATGGAACGACACGCACAGAAACTCTGCTGAAGAGCATCCGGCAGACTGCTACTCTTATCCCCACCCTGCTGGAGAGCCGTTTCGGCAGGTTAGCCGAATTGGGGCTTGATTTCGGAGCAGATGCAGAGGGCCAACTCTGGCTAATTGAAGTCAACTCCAAACCAGGCCGCACCTCATTCGCAGAAGCGGGCGACCGACGCATGCATACCCTGACTTATACCCGGCCGCTTGCCTATGCCCGTTATCTGTTGCAACAACATGTTCTCACGGACGTCTTTCGTCCAATGAAATTGCCGAATACATCCAGCAAAGCTGGCCTGAAACCCATCCCGATTCACGGCGGCTGAGGCCCGCAGCGCCCGCTTGCCATGGAGCCCAAGGATCTTTTCAGGATAGGAGGATAAATCATGAGTTTGACCTTTTGCAATCTGCATTTCACCAAGCAACCGGATAAAGTGGTTTATGTATCCAACGCTTTAATGAAGAGCCTCAACCTGTCCGGCAAAAAAACGGTGCACCTTCGCTTCGGGCGTGACCGGGTACCTGCAACGATCAAACCAATCAAAAAAGCAGGTAAACATCTGTATCTCGCTTCAGGTATCCGTAATATGATGAACGTTCCCAAACGGGGCAGCATTTATCTCCGGAATTTGCAAAATGATGAGGTCCAGCTAGGTCCACTGATCGGCGTACTCTCTGATGGGCCTGCGACGAGCACGAATCCATTCGGTTCCCGTACTGGTTTCATCAAACAGTTACTCCGTGAAGGCAGCCGAAAATCTTATATTTATGCCTTTACTCCCCGGGATATCAATTGGCAGAATGAGACGGTATCCGGTTTTTTTCTGAATGAAAACGGAAGCTTCACCCGTAGAACGGTACCTCTACCCGATGTTGTCTACAACCGGTTACCAAGTCGTCGTTCAGACTTCTCACCAGCCATCAACCAGCTGCGGGAACGATTTGTTCGCCGAAAAATTCCGTTTTTCAACTGGAGCTTCTTCAACAAATCGGATATCTATACGTTGCTGGAGAACGAGCCGGCAGCAGGACGGTATATCCCGGAATCCATTACCAATCCGTCCGTTGAACAGATGAAGGAAATGTTGGAACGCCATCAGTTCGTTTACTATAAGCCTACTGCAGGAAGTCTGGGGAACGGGATCTACCGCCTGACTTATTCGCCGAAACGCGGATATTTCGCACGTTATCGCAAAAAAGGCGGTAATGCACTCCTGCGTTTTGGTTCCTTCAACAGTCTGATGCGCATGCTTCAGGGTAGACATGGCAAACAGCTACGCGGATATGTAGTTCAGCAGGGAATACGTTTAATTGAGATTGATGAATGTCCAATTGATTTCCGTTTTCACATGCACAAAAACGGTAACAATCAATGGGTTGTTGTCGGGATTGGAGCCAAAAAGGCAGGACGTGGCAGCGTCACAACACACATCAAAAATGGCGGCTCCCTAATGACTCCTGAGCAGGCGCTCAGTCGCAACTTCGGCGATCGTGCGGGAGAAGTTCTTCAGCAGGCCAAATCCGTCGCTATTACACTGGCCCAGGCGATTGAAACCCAGCACCAGCATCTGATTGGTGAGATTGGCTTTGATCTGGGCATTGATCAGGAGGAACATGTATGGATGTTCGAAGCGAACGCCAAACCCGGGCGCTCCATTTTCCGTCACCCTTCACTCCGGGTGGAGGGCAAATCGTCGGTGGAGCACATCTTGGAACACTGCCTGTATTTGAGCAAGTTCCGGAAGAAGGAAGAGATTTGATGACCCTCCATGATGATTTTAAACCTGTCATTGCTGTTTTGACCATGCATGATAAACAGCGCATGTTCAGGGGAAATCATCAAAATTTTCAGGATATCTTACAGACAGGCGAGAGCATGGGATACGTGGTGTACATTGTAACTGTACGGGATCTGAACGTGAGTGGTCCCACCGTGAAAGGATATACGTACAACAAGGGGAGTGGAAAGTGGGTTTCACAACCTTTCCCCCTTCCCCATGTTCTGTACAATCGTATTCCCAACCGGGAAGACGAAGGAAAACCTTCCGTTCAGCGCAAAATTGACGAATGCATGCAATCAGGAATCGAACTGTATAACCCATTCTTTTTTAACAAATGGGATCTGTTCGAATGGCTTAAGAAGTCCAAATCGACTCAGCAACTGATCCCTTACACTCGGCGGATGCGAAGTGCTTCTTCTCTGGGTGCCGTTTTACGGGCGTATCCCTATCTGTACCTTAAGCCCGAGAGCGGCAAAGCTGGCAAAGGAATCATGATGCTTAAATTCCAGGAAAAAGAACGGCTTCCTTATCGACTCAAAATACAAACCACACGTAGAAGCACGACCTATAAAGCAGCTACACTTGCCAAGTTATGGGCACGAATTCGCAAAGAAACCGGACATACGCCCTATATCATGCAACAAGGCATTGAACTGGCATCCTCTCGTAAACGCCCCTTCGATTTGCGTGTTCTTGTACAAAAGAACACCAAGGGCCAATGGAGCGTAACGGGTGTAGGAGCGAGACTTGCTGGCTCCCGCAGCATTACAACTCATGTGCCACGCGGCGGGAGCGTAGAAGACCCTGAGAAGCTGCTGACCGATCTTTTTGGCGAAGAAATGTCTACAACCCTTATGAAACGTGTGAAATCTACTTCATTAATGATCGCAAGACAGGTAGAACGGGGATCAGGTTACACGCTCGGAGAAATGTCCATGGATCTGGGCATTGATGACCTGGGGGAACTCTGGTTCTTCGAAGCCAATGCAAAGCCCATGAAGTTTGATGAACCACAGATCAGACGGCGGTCATTGGAACGTATATTTCACTACAGCGCTTATCTTGCCCGTCAGTCCAAACGATGATAGACAGGAATACTGCAAAAAGAAGGTGATTGTTTGTGTCCTCACCTGTTCTGGGCATTATGACGTTGTACTTAAATGAACATCGCGCTCTTGAAGAACGAAGCGTTTATCGCAGAATGATTCTTGAAGGGCGCAAGCGGGGACTCGATATCTATGTATTCACACCAGCCGACGTACACCCCGGCGGCAAACAAATTGAAGCCATGGTTTTTCATGAGGGAAAAGGCTGGTCCAGGGAGTGGCGATCATTCCCGGACCTGATCTTTGATCGTTGCCGGATTCAGCGTAACCGAAGGTTCCAGCAATTGCTTGCCTTTCGTGAGAAATATGGGCATCTGCTCTTTCTGAACAGGCCACTGCGCAATAAATGGACCATCCACCAGACCCTTTTACAAAAAGCTAACTTTCGTGAACACCTGCCGGAAACCGCTCTATTTCAGGATATGTCCGATGTAAACCGGATGCTCAAAGTTTCTTCTCTGGTCTATCTCAAACCCATTAATGGAACAGGCGGACGTGGTATACTGCGCATTGAACGCAGCAGTAGCGAAGCGAATACGGTGCTTGTTCAGGGGCGGGATCAGAAGCGTCGTATCATCACTCCACGTAAAGTTCATTTATCACGACTTGGCGCGTTGCTCCAGCACTGGAACATGAAAGACAAGTATCTTGTACAAAAGGGCATTCAACTTCAGCTTCCGAATGGACGTGTGCATGATTATCGCATGCTCGTTCAGAAAAACGGTGAAGGACAATGGGAGCTTACTGGATGTGCTGGACGCATGGGTGCAGAAAAAAGCGTGACCTCCAATCTGCATGGCGGCGGTCAGGCAATAGCGATGAACCGACTCATGAAGCAATGGATCGAAGATGACGACCTCCGGGCAGAAATCAACACAACTGCAGAAACGTTTGGCATTGATGTTGCTTCGTTTCTGGAAGATACGTATGGGGACCTATGTGAGCTGGCACTGGATTTGGCGATTGACAGAAGCGGACGTATCTACCTGCTTGAAGTTAATCCCAAACCTGCGCGTGAAGTATTCGCTCGCATCGGGGAGCGGGATATCTATTATAAAGCCATCACTCAACCGCTGGAGTACGCCTTATGGGTATATCGCAATAAACCTCCCGGAATGTCCAAAAAGTCAGCCATTCCCAAGCCCGTTTCGCAAAAATCCGCCAGAGTAAAAAGAAAAAGGAAAGTCAAGTGAATGGATTAGAAAAAGCAGGAGTCTATGTTCGCCAAGTGCGAGCATCTGCTCCTGCTTCACTGTTTTTTTATTTCTGTTCTTTCGTCCATTGCAGCGTGTCGTTGTCAATCACAATATACCCTTTTTCCTCACCTTGCACATAAGATAATGTCAATCTCATCAGGTCAGGTTCTAGTTGGCATGTGGTAATACGTGTAACCTGGTCTGTGTGATCCGCGGGCAGGCACAACGTCAGAATTCCCACTTTGCCCGAGAAATCAGCCTTGCCCTGGATGACCGATGTTTCCGACTTGGAACCATACACCTCAGATACCCAGCCGGGCTGCTCCGTCAACTCGAATGCTCCCTTCCCAATGCCTGCCGTAACCCATTGCATCGTAAGCGTTATGGAAGATGCCTCATAGCTCATATCCGCCGTCATTTCTCCAGCTTCATTCATTCCCGGTGTAATATCCGCTTGCGGATGAAGGTGAAAACGTTGCTCCAGCGTATGCTCTGCATCTGCCTCCAGCCAATCTACAATTAATAATATAGGAATTTCGGCCCCTGCCAGCATCCACCGACGATGTGTAACTGGATCTGGCAAATGCGTATATCCATCCTGTGAAGCATCAATGAAGTGATAGCTGTCATTGCTCTCCCAACGTAGCACTGTGGCCTGAGCCTCCGGCTCACCCCATTGCTGTGTGGAGAGATAAGGTGTCTGATCCAGACCATCCACCGTGACGGTATTGTGCGCCCGTGTACTTTTGAAATACCTCCGCCATTCCCCTTCTTCATACGTGTAACGTCCGGTGTCCGTGAAGAAAAGCTGGTTCTTCCACATCCACTCCACATTCAGCGCATCCGCATGTCCGTGTGCTCCGCCCATGGCAGCTGCATCAAAAAAAAGATATTGATACTTGTCCCTCATGACATAATATCCTGTCTGCGGAAAAGCACGGCTCGACAAAGCCGGAGAAGAAGAAGTCTGTAGTCTGAGGCATCGCTCATATTTCTCCACACCCAGCAACCAGAGACACTCTGAGCTATCCGTTCCGCGAGCCATCAATTCATCATCATCCAGGATCGCGCCAAGCAGGGTCAGTCGTTGTCGTCCATCACCAACCCAATCCGAATCACCAATACCGGTAGACTGATGATCTGGTCGGATCAGCGCCTCAGTAAATGCAGCCATTTGGCGCAGACAGCGGGCATACCATGCCGAGAAAGGATGCCCTGAAATCTCGCCCAACCGATAAGGCGTGCCAAACATCTCGATGCTGGCATTGTGGTAATGTGTTGTCAGTTCAACCTGTATCCCTTCTTCACCCAACTGATGCAGCAAACAAAGCTCAAGACGTTCCATCGCCACTTGACGCCAGTATGCACTTCGCGGGTGCTGGTGGTAGAACGTAGCAATCATGAACAAGCCTTGCATGTGCATAATGGCATGATTGATTTCCGTGCTGCCGAGGTAACGGGTCAAAAACTCGGCGTGCTCGTCCAGACCTTGACGAAACTCCGCCTGAAAACCTTCGTCCAGCAGCGGACTCGCTTCCATATATTTATATGCCGATATCCAGGACTGCACGCGTAGTCCCGTCTCCAGCAGGCGCCATGGACCGGGTTTTTGAAAGAACACGGCCTCGTCGTAAACCACATTTACAGGTACAGGGTTCTGTTGCCTCCAACTGCGAAAATGGTCAATGAATGCTGTTACATATAGCGGATTGCCCTTCATCAGATATGCCTTTCCCAGATCGAGCATATGCCAGTGTCGATTGATGCCCCATGTGAACTCCAGATCATCGGTTGGATTGTGAAGCCAGTCCACGGGTGTCCCCATCGGAATCCAGCGATTCAGATCGTTGGTATAAGGAACGATAAATTCATTCAGGATGGCACGATTGGCAATCGTGAGCGAATTTCGGGCTTCTTCCGGAAAATGTTTTTCATAATATTGGGCAGCCCGTTGCAGATCCGTTGCCGAAAGGTAAAAATCGCTCATTGGGACGCCTCAAGAAAATCTTGACGGAACGGGGTAAACACATCCAGAATGACGGAGTCCTCCAGTGCCTTGACCCCATGCGGGACATTAAAACCGGCATAAAAGCTGTCCCCTGCTTTTAAGATGCGAATTTCTTCACCGACCTGTACCTCAAAGCTGCCTTTGACGATATAGCTGACCTGCTCGTGCGCATCATGGGAGTGAACTTCTCCAATACCACCTTTAGCAAAGGTGACCTCCACCATCATTAATGTACCGCCCATACCCAAGATCTTCCGGGAACTCGTTTCGTTCACGATATGTGCATCGATCGACGCATGATTAATAATCATTTTGCTTTTCCCCTTTCCTTGTGAATAAGCGACCGAAGTGATTAAACCACGGCCGCTATGAACGTTTATTAGTCTTCTGTGGACAATTTACCCTGAAGTTTGGAAGAATCAAACGATGGATCAGCAGTTATATTGGTCAGCCCTGCTGCTTTGGTTTTGTCCAGAGCTGCATTGTATCTCGTATCCAGATCCTTGATTACACTATCGAGATCACCACCCGTGAATACATAGATGGAGAATGCATCGCTCCATTTATTTCCTTCCAGTGAACTCTCAGTCACCACACTTGGATTTGCCGGGAAAATGGCATCATAACGTTTGGGCAGGAAACCTTCAATGCCCGGAATGCTTGGTTTTTTACCAGAGCTTAGTACAGCAGGAATCAGTGAAATCCCGTATCCCTTTTCATAATACTCACTCTGAAGATCCGTGCTGTACACATACGCCATAAACTTCCATGCCGCTTCCTTGTTGGCAGAATCTGCATTGATGCCGATGTAGGAGCCCCCGATGACTTGCGAAGCGCCCTTGATCGTTCCATCATTAGTTGGTACAGGAGCGGCTGCCCAATTTTCTTTGGTAGGAAACTGGTCTTTATATACACCTGGTTCACCAGAGTGATTAATGTACATTCCGATTTTACCTTGAGCAAACTGGGCTCTGAGCGGATCGATGTCCAGACTTTCAACCCCTGGCAGCATGCTGCCATCCTGATTCATCTGACGAAGTGCCATTGCGATATCCTTGTACATCCCAAAATCAAATTGGCCTGTCTTGTAGTTGTAACCATCAATACCAACATTATTGCTTGCACCTGCAATCGTGTTGGCTGCTCTCCAGAAACCGCTGCTGCTCTTGAACGGGCTGGCAAAACCGTAGATTCCTTCACTTTTACCAACTTCGGTAATTTTTTTGGCATCCGCAACCATCTCAGCCAACGTTTTTGGCGGACTCTCGATCCCTGCCTTTTTGAAAATATCCTTGTTATACACAAGCCGCCAGACCTGCCCTGTATTGGGGAGGGAATATATTTTTCCATCAATCGTGTTTTTATTTTCAATCAAGCTGTCTTTAAACACGGCCTTCATCTCATCACTCATGTATCCATCGATCGGGGCGAGATACCCCTTCTGATAATACGTCTGAAAATCGTTAACTTGCAGCACATCGGGTGCCTGCTTGCTGGCAAAAGCAATATCGACCGCCTGTGGATAGTTGTCCCCCATCACGGTCATCTCCACTTCAATGTTGTCCTTGTTCGTCTGGTTGAACTCATCGATCTTGGATTTCATAAAATCAGCATCATGGCGGTCCGGTGTCCAATATATGATTTTGGTTTTCCCTCCGGCATTCTCCCCGCTGGTCCCCGATTCGCTATTTGCCGAAGTACCACTGTCAGCAGAACAACCTGCCAAACTTAACGCCAGCAATGCACTCAGCGTAGTCACCATCCACTTTTTAACCATTGATATGCCCCCTTATGCTTGTCTGGACAACCCGTTTGGTTATCCGTTAACGTAATGATAATCGCTACGCTTTCATGGAGGTGAGGGACATTCTGACTTTGCATGGTGGGAAAAATGACGATCCGTATCGGTTTCAATTCTCATACATTTGCCGGAAGCAGGTTGGTGTCATGCCGCAATATTTCTTGAACAAACCGCTGAAATACGGCCTGTCCTCATAACCCAGCCTCTGGCAGATCTCTTGCACCTGTACACCTGCAACCAGCAACTCTTTTGCCTTTTCCATCCTCATCTTAGTAATATATTGAATCGGCGTTATGCCCGTTTCCTTTTTGAAGGCATTGGCAAAGTAACTCGGACTTAAATGCACGGATTGGGCACAGGCATGCAGCGTCAGATTTTCTGCAAGATTCAGACTGATATATTCCTGTGCTTTGCTAATCGCCTGTTTGACATCAGTGAGTCGTTTTTTGTCCATAATCTCGCAACCCATACTGCTAAAATGTTTGATATATCCCCTCCAGCCCTCAAACGTCAAGGAACGCATCGCCTCAAGCACTGTCAGGTCGGCCTCAAGACGCAATCGTTCCTCTGCTGTAATCTCATCACAAAAGGCACGGTAGATGGCAAAAGCCAGTCCTGACAGCAAACGAATCATCGTGAGCGGCTCGGGAAAACCTTCGGAAACCTGCCATTCTTCGAGAATTTCATCAATGATGCGGTGACAGGTGCTCTCATTACCACATTTCAGTGCGTAAAAAAGCTCTTTCTCCTTCTCCAAAGGATATACCGGAGCCACACAGGCCTGATTCTCCAGTTCAGCATACTGGAGGATGCAATTTCCTTCACTGTAAAAACGATAGGATATCGCCTGATCTGCATGTGCATAGGACGTCCAGATCTCCTGTGGTCTGCGGGCAATCGTACCAACACCAATCGAGACTGTTTTTTTGCTGAACCGCTCCACATTTTGGCGGCATTGCTCCAGTATCTCGGAGACATCTATGTGGCTTGGTGTGTTAAATATGGCTGCAAGCCGGTATCGGTTTTCCCGTAAAACAACGCCCTTGGTATAGAGGTTCAAGGTTTCTCCCACAATATTTTGGACCGCAAAAGGAACGATTTCGGCATCCAGATGCATCGTGTATCCATATCGCGTATAACCATCCACCTCGATGACCATGACGAGAAGATTGGATGAATCGAGATCAATGTGCAGCTCGTTCCAGCGACTTTCATTCAGGAAGCCCCCGATTTCATGACGCAACAAGCCCAGGAGATAGCTGTGACGCTCGTACTGGCTGCTGCTCTCCACCTTCTGCTCCAACTGTTCCAACTGTTTGCACTGTGCCTGCTCTTCCTTAATCACCTGTCTTACCTTCAACACCGCACCGAGTATTTCTTCAGGGGTAAACGGTTTGAGCAAATAGTCGGATGCCCCCAGCTTGATGGCCTCCTGTGCATAATGAAAATCCGAATAACCACTGATAAAAATAAATTTGGCCCGCAGTCCGGCATCCAATGACCGCTTCATTAGCTCCAGCCCGCTCAGCTTGGGCATCCTGATATCACTGATCACGATGTCGGGTTGCTGCTCCAGCAACAAGGACCAACCGCGCTCTCCATTGCTCGCCGTGCCTACAATCCGAACCTGATGATCTTCCCACGGAATAGTTGAAGATATGCCCTTTACAACCGCCTGGATATCATCCATAACACACATCGTCAATTGGCCCATACTGCCCCTCCTCAGGTGATCGGAATCGTGATAACAACCGTTGTTCCCACATCTGTACTGCTATGAAACACAATTGTGGCCACATCCCCATAGTGCAGGCTTAATCTGCCATGGAGATTGGATAGGGCATAACCCTTGCGTCCCCCGTCAGGAACATCCTCAGCATAGATACTGGCTACATCCATACCACATCCATTGTCAGCCACCTCCAGCCGTAGTGTGTCACCCTGACGATCAATGCGGATCAGGATAACGCCCAAATCTTCTTTGTCATTGAATCCATGCAGGATGGAATTCTCGACCAAGGGCTGAAGCAATATTTTTAAAATATCAACAGCGTAACAAGAGGGGTCCCCCACCTCAATCCGATAAACGAACAGATCCTCGTAACATTTTTGCTGAAGCTGCATGTATTGTTCGACATGTTTGATCTCCTGCTCCACACTGGTAATGTCTTTGCCATCATTCAGTCCCAGACGGAATAATAAGGATAAGGAGACGATCATCTCACTTACATCCTTCTTCTCTCCACTTTCACTTTTCCAGAACATCGTATTGAGCGTATTGTAGAGGAAATGAGGATCAACCTGCGCCTGAAGCGCCTTGACCTCAAACCGCCGTTTGTCTTGCTCCGTTGTCCGTACTTCTTCAAACAGAATCTGAATCTGGTCCAACATCCGATTGAAACGATGCCCTACAGCGCTGACTTCATCGTCATACTTGCTGCGAAACCGTACATCCAGATCATTGGACTCCACCTCAACCATCAGGCGTCGCAGTTTGTTCAGTGGCTTCAGCAGAGCGGAGGCCACCAGACTGGACAACCCGAGTGCGAGTAAAATGCAAAACAACATGATCAGGATGATCAGCCAGCGTATCTTTTGTAGGGGAGACAACAAGTCAGCCTTGGACTGTACACTTACCATGACCCAATCCTCGTTCATCGACAATGCCGAATAGTTAACAAGCATGTCCTCCCCCTGATCGTTTCTGTAGGTGAAATCCCCAGCATCGTCACGGCTAAACTGTTGGGTGAAGTCAGGCTCCATAATGAAATCGTAATTTCGGGACTTGGGCCGAATGACTTCATTTCCGTTTTTGTGCAGCAAAAACAGTTGAATCTGGTTATTCATGAGATCCTGCGTCAGAATGTCCCGCATCGCCTCTTCCTTCATATTGACGACCATATATACATTCGAATAGGTATGATTATCGATCACAATGGGTTTGAGCAACAGAGATAACACATTTCCTCGGGATTGAAATAACTGACTCTGATGTGAACCAAACCACATCGTATTCCAGCCTTGCAGTTTCACATAGCGTCCGTATTCCCTGTCGAACGAGTGATTGCGATTCGGAAAATCTTTGGTCGAGAAAAAATCACCGATAGGTGTTTTCAGATATGCGGTATCAATCAGTGGCTCTACGAGCTTCAATTGAGCAAACGATGTTTGCAGCAGCGAGAGATTCTGATAATAATGAGATGTGTTATTTTTCCCCACGTCCTTCATGACCTGGGTGAACGTTTCATTGAGCATAAAAGAAAAAGAGGATACAACAATATGCCTTAGATGTTCATCCATAACCTGCACTGATTTGTTCAGAATGCTTTGTTTCAGTTCAAGTGCATTCTGCTCAATGCTTCGTGCAGCAAAGAGATAAGAGCATATCCCGGTCACACTGATGCATAAGACAACGAGAAAAATGTACAGCAGCTGTATTCTTTT
Source organism: Paenibacillus sp. FSL M8-0212 (assembly GCF_038004645.1). Lineage (NCBI taxonomy): Bacteria > Bacillati > Bacillota > Bacilli > Caryophanales > Paenibacillaceae > Paenibacillus > Paenibacillus sp. FSL M8-0212. Next base: position 364,727 of record NZ_JBBORP010000001.1, read on the forward strand.
TTTCAGGGACATTTTATAAAAGTCGAATATCATCGGCGCTCGCTCCTTGAACACGGCTTGGCCCGTCCGCTGTGAATTAAAATGAGTATAGCACAGTGGAATTACCCGTAAAACCGTTTCCATGATTGTGCTCACGCCTATCCTTTCACAGCTCCCAAGGTCACCTGCATGAATGATTTGTTAGCAAAAATATAAACGATGAGCAGCGGCAAAATGGACAGACAGGCTCCGGCCATCATCAGTTGGACCTCAGCCGCAGCTCCGATGCCATATCGCAGATTAGCCAGCCCAACGGGCAAAGTCTGTAAGTCCGGATTGCTCATGGTGAACACAAAAGGAAGAATATATTCATTCCATGAACTCTGGAATACACCCAGACCTGCAACGGCGAGTCCGGGCCGCAGGAGTGGAAGAATAATTCGCCAGTATGTGGTGAAGAAATTACAGCCATCAATCATCGCCGCTTCATCCAGTTCGCGCGGGATACTCTTGAAGAAACCAATCAGAATAAAGTATGTGGCAGCATGTGCGCTGATCAGTATAATAATAACGCCCCATAACGTGGTATTCAGTCCCAGCTTGACCATGAGGTCAAATTGCGGACGCAGTACGACCGCGCCTATGGAAATAAACAGAGTAGATGCCATGAGCAGGGTGTATCCCTTTTTACCTTTGAAATTCACTCGATCCACAGCATAGGCTGACATCGAAGCTACCAGCAGCGTGCCAATTGTTGTACTGATGCTAACAAACACGCTGTTAATCGTGAAACCCGAAAAATTGGCGGTTTTCCAAGCCTGAGCATAGTTGGAGAACTGCCAAATCTTCGGCCAGATGGTGGCTCCTCCGGTCAATTCCTGGTTCGTTTTGAAGGAACCGAGTAATACAAGTATGATGGGGAACAGAGACAGCAGAGCGATTGCGATCAAAAACAGCCAAAGTACCGTTCGTTTGGTCCAGCGAATGAGTTGGGGAGACCCTGAGGTCGCAAGTACTTTTTGAGTCATCATCGTTTCCTCCTGATAATTTATACGTGTTCAAAAAGTCTGTTTTTCAGTTTAATAGACATCGTTGAGCTTTTTGGATATTTGGAAGTAAATGAGCGTCACAGCCCCAACGATGAGAGCCGTTGTGAAACCGACTGCACTGCCATAACCGAGCTGCTGGAGTGATTGGGTGTCAGCCGACACGGGAAACAACAGTTTGAACAAATACAGATACATCACCTCTGTTTTGCCATACGGTCCCCCTTCGGTAAGTACCATAATACTCTCGTAACCTTTCAGCGCCGTGGTAATTGCCAGCATGATGATCATCTGCAAGACAGGACCCAGCAACGGAATCGTTACATTCCGCAGTTTCTGAAACTCACTCGCTCCATCCAGCGATGCCGCCTCATAAAGCTCTTCAGGAATGCTCTGAAGACCCGCAATGAACAACAACATATAGTTGCCCACAGCCCCCCAGATGGCGATGATGATGGTTGTTAACATCGCATGTTCAGCCCCAAGCCAGCTAATGGATTCGGAGATCACATGATACTTAAGCAGCAATTGGTTCAATATTCCGTTATAGGAGTTGAAAATAATAAAGAATACAATCGCCATGACCGAAGCGCTAAAAATAGTGGGAAGATAATAGATCGCCCTAAACAGGGATCGCCCTCTCCATTTACGATTCAGAATAATCGCCAGAGTTAACGACAGTGGAATCGTAACGACGAGTTTGCCCAGGGCATACACACCCGTGTTGCCTACAGAATCCCAGAATTGCCCGTCACGCAAAATGCGTCCAAAATTATCAAGCCCGATGAAGACAGGCGTTCCGATGCCTTGATAATCATAGAACATGTAACGCAGCGCCCATAACAGCGGATAGATCCCGAATACAAGAGTTAGAAAAAGACTTGGAAAGATGAACATATAGGCATGTATTTTGGATGGTTTCACCAGAATCGGACCCCCTATAGCTTTTGAATGAAGTATAGAGGGAATATGGAGGAAAGCGGGATAGGGAAATCAACTTTCTACAGGGGAGAATGTGACTGCATGACCAAACAAAAAAACCTGTATTCAACGAATTTCCGTTGAGTCTACAGGTTCATATCATGTGGTTCGTAATCTTAAATCTCAGTATACGTATGCAGCGTAAAGGCTACTCTGCTTCATCATACAGACGCAGTAGTTCTGTAAAATCAGAGATGAGCACATCTGAGCCCGCAAGCTCCTCATCACGACCGAACCCGGCATAGGCACAGCCGATGACCGCCTGACCGTTCATTTTACCAGCTTCCACGTCAGAAGAGCGATCCCCTACCATCCATGCGTCCTGAATACGATGTTTCTCAAGCAGGATCTGCACCAGATTAATTTTGGAAGGAGTCTTGTACTGGCCTGCACTGTATACCCCTTCAAAGAAAGGCATAATCTCGTGTGCAAACGCTACACCCTTTACATAGTCCTCCAGCCCGTTACTTGCGACAAAAAGACGCACTCCTTGTTGTTTCAAGGCTTGCAGCGTTTCTTTCACACCCGGATACAATTGGGAACTTCCTTGATCAAGCCCCTCAATCTCCAGTTGAAGCAACAGTTCGTCTGCCCGGCGATGTGCCGCTTCCGATGCCTCAGGCATAACCACTTTCCATATATCTTCGAGCAACATGCCCAAACTTCCCAGCATCCGTTCCTCGGGTGGAGTTTCTCCTTCAAAGTGCCCTTCGGCACGCAATGTATCAAATAGTTGCTGGTAAGCTGGCAACAACAGGGTCTCTGTCTGGAACAGCGTACCATCCATGTCAAAAATCATCGCTTCCGGTTTGAGCAAAACCTTCTCTTTATTCATGTCCAATGTTCCTTTCGGATTGGGATATTGTATATGTAATTGGAATCGTTCCCTTCCCATGATAAACATAACGTTTGAACGTGTAAACCAACGAATGTAAAAGATCATCAACCCCAACCTTATACAACATCAACCAAACGTTATATTGTAGTTCAACAAACTATATACAAAAGAAGTTTCTTTACGTATAATACTAAAAAAATAGTGCTTTAGACACCTAATCTAAAGACCTACAATTATCACATTTCCGGTTTTTTCGACAACTACATATACCCCATAGAGAGGAATAACAAACATGAAAAAGCGAAAGACCTTTAAGATTTTTTATAAGATCGGATTAGGATATTTACTTGTACTGGCTGTACTGGCTGGTTGCATCCTGCTGATCCAGAACAGCACAAGTCAGCTCCAACGGGAACTGGATTTTCTGGTCGATCACGATATGAGGGTACATGCCCTCACCTATGAACTCGAAAGAAACATGGTAGATATGGAAACAGGTCAACGCGGTTACATCATCACGGGTCAGGACAATTACCTCGATCCTTACACCCAGGGAAAAGAGCAACTTATTACACTCAGAGATGAACTTGCGGCTTTAATTTCGGATAATCCGGCTCAACTTGCACTTTTGGAAGACATACATACTACTATGGAGAACTGGGTCCAGGTCGCTGGTGAACCTGTGGTCGCCCTTCGCCAAGCAAATAATACGCAGGCCATTCGAGATTTTTTCGCAGATGATCCAGGTAAAAGAGACATGGACCAGATTCGCACTGCTCTCGATACGTTTCGAACCAACGAGCATACGTTAACCGATAACCGTACAGAAGCGCTGAAGCAAAAAAACACACTACTGAACTTGGAACTGTATGGGGCACTTATCGTTGTGGCCATCATCTCGTTCATCACTGCATTGGTCCTGTCACGTGCCATTGTTAGAAACATTCGTACCGTGGAGCAGGCATTAAATGACATCGGTTCTTCCAATGGTGACCTGACACTGAGAATCGCTACACCAATGAAAGACGAAACTCGTGAACTCGCGGAGGCAGCCAATACAATGCTCACTGGTTTGCAGCAAATGATGCTGGACGTTCAGAGCAATGCCATGATTCTGAGCACAGCTTCGGATCGATTGGATAAAGGGGTTGCCGATAGCCATCTTGCAGGAAAAGAAGTTGCCACTGCCATGGAACGCGTGGCTGAAGGTGCTGATGAACAGGTTGCTCTTACGCAAACCATGGTAGCTGCGATGCAACAATCCCTCAACGGGCTTAATCGTGTCGCCTCCTCGGCAAGTGACGTGGCAGGCCGTGCAGTTCGTACCGAATCCATTGCCGTGGATGGGCAACAGCGCATTGATAATGCTGTAGGTAAAATGAGTTCCATTGAGCAATCCTTCCTCTCTGTACAGGGAGCCATTAATGAAATTTCGAAGATGTCTGATCAAGTGATCAACATTGCAGATTCAATGTCGGGTATTGCAAGACAAACCAATCTGCTTGCACTTAACGCCGGAATTGAAGCTGCCCGCGCTGGGGAAAATGGACGCGGCTTCGCTGTCGTTGCCGCGGAAATCCGTAATCTTGCAGACCAAAGTGCAACATCAGCCAAAGAGATTACAAGTATATTGGAAACCGTGGTAACAGGTGTTCAAAGTACGGTGCAGGTGGTTGATGAGAGCACTCTACATGTGAATGAAGGATTGCGGACCATTGAGGATGCAGGTAATGCTTTTTCAACCATTACTCAGCATATTCATAACCTCAGTGGTGAAATTCTCGAGGTATCTGCTGTTGTCGAAGAGTTAACTTCCGGTAGTGAGGCTGTGATGAAGTCCATCAATGAAGTATCGGCTGTTGTGGAGGATACTGCATCAGCCACGGAAGAAGTATCTGCGATGACGGAGGAACAGCTTGCTTCTCTGCAGGAAATGTCTGACACGTCCAAGCAGTTGAATGAAATGTCCGATGCACTTGATCAGCTGGTTAAGCAATTCAAGCTGGCTTGAACTGAATCAACATACCGATAGAATGTCAATATAGCTCTATCATGAACATATATCAAAGGAAAGAAGCATCGCAGACAGACTCACCCGAGCCTCTGCGATGCTTCTTTGTGTTAAGGAGAGCTGAATCAGGAAAAAGTGCACCGGGCACCTCATATGAAAAAACCTAAGCACTCCTTTTCTTATCTCGATTGTTCCGTGTTCCGTAGCGCTTCAAGTATCAATTGTGCCTGATACCCATCGTTAAAATCATATATCTTAGCTGGTTTGCCTTGTATACGGGCAATGACATGTTTAAGAACCGGCAATTCACTGGCGGATTCAAGCACTTCTACTCGAGACAGTGGCTGTCCCACCATACCCGTCTTCAATTCCTCCCAATTTTCCAGAGCAATTGTGCCTTTTGTACCGTACACCACCATGGATACACGTTCTTCCCCCGCAAATTGAGAGATGCCGTTTAGCTGAATTCGAGTCCCGTCTTCCAGTTCCATTGCAGCCTGTACTTCTAGTTCACAGTCTCCATTCTCAGGATATTGAACCTGAGTGCTCACTACCCGGATGGCACCAAACACCTTTTGAATCATATGAATCCAGTGAATCCCTACTTCAAGAATAAATCCACCCTGTTCCCGGCTCGTAATCCAAGCATTCTGTTGCCATGATCGTGGCCACTGCGGGAATTGCAGAATCAGATCTATTTTGCGAACGGCCCCCACAGTCCCCTGCTTAATCATCTCTTGCAACTTCAGCACGGAAGGTTCATGCGGCATCGAGAAATGGATGGCATGAACAACGCCCGCCTGCTCCGCTGCATCCAGCATCTCTTTGGCTTCTTCTACACTATTGGCAAGCGGTTTCTCGCAGAACACATGAATTTTGCGCTCCAGCGCTTCCATGACCACCGGATAATGAAATTTCGGTGGAACTGCAACATACAACAGATCAATCTGATGTTCATTCATCAATTGCTTGTAATCCGTATACGTCCTAACTCCCCGATGAGAAGCTGCAAAAGACGCCAAATCGTCCTCATTCGCATCACACACCGCTACAATCTCAATCTTAGTATCCATCTTCGTATTCTCGATTAGATGCACCATATGTAATCCCATTTTACCCAGCCCAATCAGAGCCATCTTGATGACTGTCATTCCATCCCCTCCCAATTCCTTTCCAGTATAGCAGAAAGCAAAGAAATGCGAATGCGATGATGCGTTGATACGAAAAAAGATAAATCTCAAACTTTCAAGTCGCTATTAGTGGCTGAAATTCATCATTTACAGTCATTATTTTACATTATTTGTAACTTTGTTGCGATTGGGTAATTCGTTTCAGGTATATATAACCAATTATTTTTACTTTATCCAGCAACACTTAAAGCGTTACCAACTTAAGAATCAGGAATTTAGACTCACAAAAACAGGTTGACAAAAAACCACAAAAAAAGATACTCTTCCTAATAACAATGAATATTTCCTCTTACAACCTTAGACAGTAACTTGCATTCAACAAATGGAATATGCGTCTGGTTCTAATAACCTATTTCATGAAGCGAGGTGTCCCGCATGAGAACAGTTGCGGACTATTTGGCAGAAACTCTGCGTAATCTAGGCGTTACTCATGTCTTTGGTATTATTGGTAAATCCATCTGTCCTGCTGTACTGAAAATGGTGGATTACGGATTAGAGTTCATTCCAGGCCGTCATGAATCCAGCTCAGGTTTTGCCGCATCCGGTTATGCATTACAGACAGGTAAGCTCGGCGTTGCCTTTGCCACATCCGGTCCAGGCGGAACCAATCTTCTTACTGCAGCAGCCCATGCAAAGGCCAACAATCTGCCTGTACTGTTTATTACGGGTCATCAATCCATTCAGGAACTGGGACTCCCCCAGTGTCAGGATTCTTCTTCCTATCTGGCTGATCTGGCCGAAATGTTCAGGCCTGCTACGCTATTCAGCAAACTGGTTGAGCGTAGAGATCACTTCGGTACACTGCTGAATCATGCCCTTTCCATTGCACTCGGCCCTAATAAAGGCCCTGTTCACCTCTGTATTCCTTTTGACGTACAGACTGAATTGTTATCCCAATGCCGGATTGTCATTCCCGAACCGGAACCTCTGCTTAGCGTATCTAACCTGAATCGCATTCTTCCTCTCATTCAACAATCCAACCGCCCTTTAATTATTGCTGGTAAAGGTGTAAGTCGCGCCAGAGCCCATGATGAATTGCTTCATTTGGCCGAATCGTTCAACATTCCCGTCATTACTACTCCTGGTGGAAAAGGAGCGATTGCGTGGGACCATCCCCTATACCATGGACCTTGTGGTGTTGGAGGTTTCCCGCATGCAGACGACATGCTGAACCAAAGTGACCTTTATATCGTACTCGGTTCACGTCTGAGTGACATGACCCTCTGCAATCTGAAGCCTGAACATCATCCGGTACACCTCATTCAATTTGACGCTGATCCTACATTCGTAGGCAAGATTCTGAGCGCTCAAACCTTACATATCACCGGTGATTTGAAGGACAACCTGCAATATTTGCTGGGCACATTAGAAGACCTCCCTACTCCTGTGAGAACCACGACACCCATGGATTACACTGTCCCATTACCAGATCTGCCCCGCCTGTCTCTGGCTTCTGTGCTGGACGGGATGAGTGAACTTCTTCCTTACGATCATAAGCTGTTTGTCGATGATGGCAGCCATGGATTCCATGCGGTTCAGCGATATAAAGTCAAGAAACCAGGCAGCTTTGTGTTTGACGCGTACTTTGCCTGCATGGGGAACGCCATTGGTATGGCGATAGGTGCAAAGGCCGCTTCACCTGAAGAGACCATTGTATGTATCACCGGGGATGGATGTTTCATGATGCTGGGGACGGAGATCAATACTGCGGTATGCAACAACCTGAATGTCATTTTCATTGTCGTTAACAACAAACAATTGGACATGGCACTCAAAGGAATGGAAAAAACAACAGGCAGAATTGATGGCACATTATATGAAGTTCCTATGGATGCAGCCAAATTCGCCGAATCTCTCGGTGCGGTTGCGTTTCGAGCAGAAACCCTTGCTGAATTCTCATCTGCGCTGAACACAGCCCAGACGTTGAATCAGGTAACTGTTATTGAGCTTCTGACCGATCGAGATGAAATTCCACCCACGGCTCACCGCACCGTAACTTTGAATTAGGAGGAGTAGATCATGAGTGAACATGTAGCTCAGGGACTAGACCGTTTCGCAAAACTTTCTGGTGAGTACGGCGCAAGAGCCCTTGCACCCATCAAAGAACATTTTCCCGAATTGTCGGAATTTATTATGGGGACGGCATACGGGGATATTTTTCAGCGTACCACGATTACGGATCAATGGAAGGAAGTTGCTATCATCTCTTCGTTGATCACCCAAGGACAGTATGAACAATTGGGGGTACATTACACAATGGCTCTGAGCGTGGGAGTAACGGTGGATCAGCTCAAGGGAATATTGCTACATCTGGCACCCTGTGTGGGTGCTCCACGCATTATTAGCGCATTTAATATTTTGCTTGCTACCTTGGATGAAATACAGTAATTCACTTTTCTACATTTTTATACATGATTCGACTTTTTTATTGATCTTTTTACATTCCTACCTTTATAATATGGTTAAATTATCCTTCGAACCAGCTCTCATCTTAGAAGCTTTCAGCAGAGGTCCTATGGGGCTGTGTATCCATTAGCAGGATAGCCTTAACTCATTTAAAGGAGAGAGATCAAGCATGGGAAATTTCATTCTGAAGACTGACGTTCCGAACAAGGTGTTAAACATTGAACTGGAGGGTTCTTTCTCTCAAGAAGACGGTTTGCGTTCCATCTCGGCATATCAGGATACGATCGCTCCTCTTAACACCAAGGAGTATGACCTGAACATCGATTGCAAAAAGTTGAATGTTACTGCGCCGGAGATTGTTCCTCTTCTGGAAGGCTGCCTTCAAATGTTCAAAAAAGATGAATATAAAAAAGTCGTGTTGACCCTCGAGAACAACGCGATTCTAAAAATGCAATTGTCCCGACTTGGTCGGTCTGTTGGCCTGGACAATCTCGAAATCATATCTACCGTTACCACTTAATAAACCAGGCGGACAAGCTGTGAATTCACCCTTCCGCTCAAGAGGAGAATGAAGATGGCCGGAATTCGTATTGTAGATATCGATATCTATCATCCTGCAACCAAGGTGCACAATGATTTTTATATTGAACATTTTGATGCAAGAGGTGTAGATATTCGTGGATTGTTAAAGGCACTTGGTCGTGATACACGTTATAAAATTGATAACGATGACGAAAATTCACTAAGCATGGCCTTTGAGGCAGCCAGTAACCTACTGGAGAAAACCGGACTCACCGGTGCAGATATTGATCTGATTGCTTATGCAAGCCAAACGCCAGAATACATCTTTCCTACGAATTCCTTGATGATTCATCGCCTGATTAACGGAGCTTCCCACACGATTTGTATTGACAGTAACGCCAACTGCGCAGGCATGACCGCTGCTTTCGAACAGGTTAGCCGGCAGATGCTGGGCAATCCTCGAATTCGCCGGGCATTAATCATCGGCTCCGATTACGTGGCTCCTCACGCCAGTCCCGATGATCCCGTATACTTCGCCAATTTCGGTGATGCAGCAGCGGCGGTTATTGTAGAGCGGGATGAACATGCTGTCGGTTTCATTGATTCCATCTATCAGACGGATACCTGTGTGTATGGTAATTCACTCTTTCCTGCTGAAGGCTTGGCGAAGCTGGGCAAAACGGGTGTAGATGCGGGTGCCTTTCATGTGAAATTCATCCCATTTGATGATTCGATCTGTGTGGACGCCGCTTCGGAGTCCATTCGTACGTTGCTGACACGTAACGAGATTGGACCAGATGAGATCAGAGCCGCCTGCTTCTCCCAGCTATCCATCAGTAACATTCGGGCTGTATCCGAGAACGTCGGCATTGGTGATGATATTGCCGTCTATATCGGAGATGAGTTCGGATACACCTCAACCAGCAGTCCATTCATCGCATTACATCGAGCGGTTACAACCGGTCAGATTCAGCGTGGTGACAAAGTTCTGTTCTGGACCGTTGGAGCCGGGTGGCAAAATGTTGCCATGGTGGTTGAATATTAGGTATACACTTCAAAATCCAATAAAACCATCTCTGGTACCACTACTGGAGATGGTTTTTTGTTTCTTCATTTTCTACCTATAACGTTCATTGAAGATTTATTACCTTTTTATGTGAAAATAGTCACTTACATATTATTACACAAAAGATATGATTTAGAAGTAATTAAAATCCATAAAAGGAGATGTTTATGTTCAAGTACGATCCATATCTACCATTATCCTGAGTTGCTGCATGAAACGTAGTTAAATTCATTGGTCATTATTCAACACACATTCCATTTGAGAGAGGGAGTTTTTAGATTGAAGATAAGAAAATCACTAACTTCATTATTATCCTTAGCTTTGTTATTAACTCCAGTCAATCTTGTATTCGCAGATGGTAATATGGACACGATCACCATGAACAACGAACTCAAAAAAAGGATCGAAGTCAACATCGATTCATCTATCAAAGGAAATGAGCGAGAAGTAATTGCTGACGTGATGGCCCGGCTTGACGAAGAAGATCGAGAAAATGTCATCTATGTCACAGAAGACGGTGCCATTTACTCTAACAAGATGGAACTCAAAGAGACGACAGAAGTATATGATCTGGTTGAGAACAATGTCTATCAAAGCGCATCCGGAAAAGAACTTGTTGGTCCCGGGGTGTCCACGAATGATTTTTCAGCATCTGCCGTTAAAGATGACACACAAATTTCGCCCACTGCCGAAGTGCCTAATCCAATCGGAGGTTCCGGTCCTTATCGAAGAGTCTTCTCAAATAATGGATACAGCTGGTTAAGTACGTATGTAACCATCCCAGGTGCCCCATACGTAAAAGGTAATGTATCGACAGATGTTCCCTATGTATACTTGGGAGGTTGGGGATCTAACGGAAATGGGATAGATGCAGGTCTACAATATAGCACAGCGTTTGATAATTGGGCCCCCACAACGTTAGCAAATGGACTCATGGTGCCTGCTCCTAACACTCGCTATCGTTCAAATCAGGACATTTATATGAAATTTTATGTGACGAATCCCAATGAATGTACGTTGGCAGTATCAGGAATCACGACGACTGGCGAACAGCTAACAACGACGATTGTAAGAGGCGGGGTAAGTGGCTGGGATAAAAGCGGTTCAGGGATGAGAGTAAAACGAATGACCACCATTGGTCAAAAACCCGAGAATATGAATACAGGATCAAGCATTAAAAATGTGCGCTGGCACGATATTACTGTAGGATACTATTCAGGAAGCAATCTGATATATAGCAGTTGGGGCAGTGGACAAACCGGAGGATATCACTCTGTGCCTTCCAATAAAGTAAGTGTTAATTATGTAAGCCCTGGTGAAGAAACCGTCAGCATACAACTGTAGTATCTATTCATCTGAAAAAGATGCTCTAAATGAAAGTAGCAGTCCCAAGATTAGTCAATCTTGAGAACTGCTACTTTTAAAATTTCACAAAAACTTTGTTATAAGAATCTGAAAACGAAGTTTAATCTACCATTTCTGATTATCTGTAAACGGTCCCTTCGTATCTTGCAGCAACAATTCCATCAACAATATGATAACTAGACAACACCAAGGTGCCTACATAGCCGTCTGGCGTAACATAATCCGTAAGATATTGTGGTACTCCAAAACCTACAGGGTAATAATGCACTACAGAAAAAAATTTACTTTCAAGCATAGGAGATACTACGTCTGATACACTTGTGCTGGTATTCGGTTGAATAGTTGCCGCAGACACACCAGCACTTGAAATGGAAGTGGTCAGAATAAAGGAACATGCAGTCAACATAATAACTTTACTAAGTCTCAAAATGATCATCTCCTAATAGAGTTTTTAACTACAATTTAATTGTATAATATGCGAATGTATTTTAAAACAATATTTGTAAATTATATAATTATATGTAATTTTATTTTAAATTTAATTATTTAATAATACTATCTTTTCATACAAAAAAGCAGCCCTTATGGACTGCCAAATTTCTGCCTTTATATCAAACGTTTAGAATATCTTCTTTGTCTCCCGATCGTCTTTCAGGATCTCTACAGCCTCCCGGAAACGCAAGGAATGAACGATCTCGCGTTCCCTTAGAAACTTCAGACTATCCTGCAGATCCACGTCATCGGTCAGGTCGATCAACCATTGATATGTAGCCCGAGCTTTCTCTTCTGCTGCAATGTCCTCGTACAGATCCGCAATCGGATCACCCTTTGCAGCAATGTAGGCAGCCGTAAAGGGTACACCGGAGGAATTGGTATAAAACAAGGCAGAATCGCGTTGAGCATAGTTCGGCCCAAGTCCCGCTTCTTCCAATTGATCCACCGATGCGTCCTTGGTCAACTTGTAGATCATGGTGGCAATCATCTCCAGATGAGAAAATTCCTCTGTAGCAATATCCGTCAACAGACCGATAATCTTGTCTGGAATCGTATAACGCTGATTCAGATATCGAAGGGCAGCAGCCAACTCCCCATCGGCACCGCCATATTGTTCCATCAGCAATTTCGCCATGCGAGGATCACATTTACTAACCCTTACGGGATATTGCAGTTTTTTCTCATACACCCACATGTAAGACGCCTCCCTCTACGTTATCAAAATACAGCCATTCTTCTAACCCTCGGGCTTCCTGTCCCTAAAGTCATGCAAGGAAGCCTGAGGCTGATGTGTCACACTTGCCATGGCCAGGGCGTCTGAGACCATTCCCACGGATATTTGGAGAAGGCATGACCAAAGTTCATCAGTGGTCCATACAATTGTTGAAACTCCTGCGCCACCCGCGTACGTTCTTGCGTGAATTTGTTATATTGCTCTATGCTCTGATAATCCCCAGGATGGGTGTCCAGGTACAGATTCAGCTCCACTAATACAAAATCCAGAGCCTGAAGCTCCTCCAGCAGCTCATAGTATTGGGTATCGCACGCTTTTGCTCCTTCAGGTTCCATCCACATCCACCTTCCTTCCCTTCGATCTCGCTGGTGTATAAGGGCTGTATAATGCAGGCCATAACGTCCCCACTCTTAATGCTTCTGCCGGACTGTACTGTGGCCAGCCCATAGGCTGAAATGGAATAAATAATTGCGGAGGTACCAGATACGTCCGAATCTCTACTGGTGGACAAGGATCAAACGGCCCCACAAAAGGGGCGTAAGCACGAAGTTGCGGATCTTTCACAAAACAACGCCTCCTATAATACATCGTTGGTGCAACTTAATATTACTGAGGTCCTTCCAGTTTCCCGTCTCTATAACCATATGACACTGTCCCCAAAGTTAATCCGAAATTCGTTTCAACTATGTGCAGAATTTCTCCAAATTCTTCTTTAAAATAAAAAAAGACCTTCGGTTCGTTCCCCTTTCAGGTAACTTCCAAAGGTCTTATATCCTGGCAGATTTTCGTAATCTGCGTCATTTCATACTTTTGCTCGTCTTATCTTGCTCCTGCAACGAGTTCTATTCTGCTGGTTTTTCTTCCGAATTCATGTCTTGAGGGACAGATTGCTTGTACACTCGAACCCGGGTAATTCGCAAGCGAGTGGATTCTTCCACTTCAAAAACGTACCCATTCAGCTCTTGCGTTTTTCCCTTGGTTGGATTGCCCCCAAGCTCTTTAAACAACCATCCGCCGATGGTATCCACTTCTTCATCCTCAATGATGGCTCCGGTCCACTTGTGAACTTCTTCAATAAGCGAACGACCATCAATGGAAAATGAATCTCCACTGCGTTCCATATGCGGACGCTCATCCTCAAACTCGTCATACAAGTCTCCAACGATCTCTTCCAGAATTTCTTCCGCAGTCAGCAATCCAGCTGTGCCGCCATATTCATCCACAACCAGCGTCATCTGAGAATGTTTCTTCTGCATCAGACGCAGCACATGGCTGATTTCCATGGATTCAGGAACGTTTAAGATTGGACGGACGAGTGAAGCCAGATCATGTTGTTGCTCCAGTTTAGCCAGCAACAGATCGGTGATGTGTATAAATCCAATGATCTCATCCTTGTCTTCTACTGCTACGGGATACCGGGAATGTTTGGTTGCGTTGATGATCTCCAGGTTCTCTTCCAAAGACATATGCGTGTACAGACAATCCATGTCTGTACGTGGCAGCATCACTTCACGTGCCAGCATGTCGGAGAAATCAAAGATGTTATCCATCAGTTTGATCTCATCTTTATCGATGACACCACTTTTGGCACTCTGCTTCATCAGAATTCGAAGTTCATCTTCCGAGTGAGCTTCTCCTTCACTGGCAGGTTCGATACCTGCCAGACGCAGCAATGCATTGGCCGATACATTCAATACCCAGATGAACGGGAAGAAAATTTTGTAGAACAACAGCAAGGGTGCAGATAAGAACAAAGCAACTCCGTCTGTTTTTTGAATAGCTAACGATTTAGGTGCAAGCTCACCCAGCACAATATGCAGAAACGTAATGATACAAAAACCGATAATGACCGACACGGTCGAAATAAGCCCTGTATCTCCTACACCAAGTTTAAACATGAGTGGCTCAACGAGCAATTCGGAGATGGCCGGTTCTCCCAGCCACCCGAGTCCAAGCGATGTCAGCGTAATCCCGAACTGAGTTGCCGATAGATAGGAATCCAGTTTACTATTCACCTTCAGAGCGTAACCAGCCATACGATTTCCTTCACTCTGCAATTGAGTTAAGCGTGTCTGCCTTACTTTCACAAGGGAAAATTCCGCTGCGACAAATACGCCATTCAAAAATACGAGCAAAAAGACACAGACCAGATTAAATACCAGCTGCCCAAGATGAAATTCGGTATGAATATCCAAGTTGAAACTCCCCTTTTCTATCTATTTCAGGAATACACCTGGAATATCAACGTGTGATTGCCTTTCTTGATTTGAAATCCACACCCTTGTAATACATATCTGCCACTAGCAGGTTTGGTCCGCAACAGGATGCAATATCGCAATGGCAATTGACTGTTTGATTCAACGGATGTTCAGCTGACCATTCATGGAACACATCATCCAGTTTACGATCACGAATGTTGCCAAACGCCGGGATATCCGCAAAATCCGTCACATACACATTACCCGTGAACATGTTGACGTTAACGCGGTTGCGTCCGTCCGGATCGTTACGTACCGTCACATTTGGTTCGCTGTATAAACGATTGATCAGTTCCCGATCCTGCTCTGCTGCACTGCACGCGAAGAATGGCAAGGTACCGAAGAGCATCCACATATCCTTGTCACGCACATCAAGCAAACGATGAATCGCTGCTCTCATATGGTCCAGTGATAACACTGGCAACGACGAAGCAAAGTTCGAGTTATACATCGGATGCACTTCATGACGAACACAGCCCATCTCACGAATCAATTGATGAATACCATCCAGCTTGTCGTGCGTACGGAAGTTAATCATCGACTCCGCAGAGATAAACATGCCTGCTTCACTCAGTTTGCGTGAATTTTCAATCATTTTCTCATACATCTTCACCGCTACTTCACGTTTTACAGGTCTGCCACTATTGGCAAATCCAACTTGATGGAAATCGTCAGCATTCAGATAGTTGAACGAGATATGCATAACGTCCAGATAAGGTAAAAGTTGCTCATACCGGCTGATATCCAGCGTTAAATTCGAATTGATCTGGGAACGTATTCCACGTTCCTTGGCATATTTGAGCAGTGGGATAATCATCTCATCCACTGTTTTCTGGCTAAAGCTTGGCTCGCCACCCGTCAGACTAATCGTCTGCAGATGCTCTACTTCATCCAATCGTTTCAGCATCAGAGGGAGCGGAAGAGCCGGCGCTTCACGCATCGTAAGCATATCTCCCACGGCACAATGCTCACACCTCATATTGCACAGATGTGTCACGGTCATTTCTACACTGGTCAGCACATGGCGTCCATATGTACGCAGAGAGCCGATCGGATCCCACGGATCATTCGTTGGCGATAAAGGCATCGGTTGTACCGATCCTGAGTTTAGCATGGTCATTGTTCTTCACCTTATTCCTTTTATTAACCTAAAAAGTTTTATTTACATCATACCTTGTGTTTCTCTTTTTGGAGTTATCTTTTATCATAGCACAATTTTGAATGCTCCGGCATACGTAGACCCTGTCCATTACATGACAAAAAAACGCTCAGGCAACTCTGGACCGCATTACGAAACGGCCCGGATATTACGACATGAGCGCTAATCATCTTTCAAGTAGTTCAGCTTTCCACCTGTTCACTTTGAGCCGCTGAAGGTGTATCCTCCACACCCTCTACACCTGTGATCATCACAGACAGAGCAGTCAGCAGGTTAATTTCATAAGGCGAAGATAAAGTCTGGCCGTCCGCATCTTTTAGAACACGGATAAGCGGACGTTGAGGAACACGTGAATGAATTGATGCAACTACCCCAACTTCTCCCGTACTGAGCTTGACTGAAATACCTACTGGGTATATCGCGACACAATCCCTGAACTTCTCCAGCATCCGTTGTTCATAGAGGGTTCCTGAACCTGTATACAACACCTCTACTGCCTGATGGGGCAGCAAGGCTTGCTTGTACACCCGATTCGTTGTCATGGCATCATACGAATCAGCAAGTGCAATCCATTTGGCATATTCATGAATTTCCTTGTCTTTCAAACCAAAGGGGTATCCACTGCCATCAATTCGTTCATGGTGCTGCAGTGCACAATGCGCAGATAGAAGCGGTATGCCTGGTTCATCTTTGAGAATACGGTGTCCATATGTAGTGTGCTGCTGAATGATTTTGAATTCCTCGTCACTCAATCTGGAGGGTTTATGCAAGATTTCTGGTGCAATCTGTGTTTTGCCGATATCATGCAACAAAGCGCCCAGACCAATCTCCATTAATTGCTGGCGTGTGTAACCCGAAGCGACACCAAGAACCAGTGTGTACACACATACATTCAGAGAATGGTTATACAGGTCAAAATCACTGGAGTTCATGTCCATCAGCATAATCATGGCTTCCTTCTGACTGCCGATGTCTTCCAGAATGGCATTCATCACACCACTAAGCGCTTTACCGAAATGAGGAATCTGATTTTTGGTTTTCAGTCCTGACATACTTTGAAATTGCTGTTTGATCTCGACCAGTGCCTTCCTCCTGGTCTCTTCCTGCAACATTTCAGGAACGATGATGTCCTCTGTCGCAGCATCTTTAATATACACATAACCGACCCCGAGATCCTTAAGGCGTCCAATCAATCGACTGGTTAGCTCTACATCCTCACTAAGTAATACAAGGCCTTCTTCACTATAAATACGTTTCCCCAGCTTCATGCCAGGCTGCAATAAGTTTATATGTACTAAACGCACAGCCTATCCTCTCCCGCTCCGTAGATGTAATTACCACTAGCCGCCGCTTCAGCAGAAGGCAAGTACTTTAAATTAGCTTTGATGCCAGCGGGCTCGCAGGCTGTCGTCCAGAGCCCCTGGTCGTTTTATTTCCGTTTCCAGCAAATCGCGTATGAATTCCGGAAGATGATAGAGCGTACGGGTTCCATGAGCCAGAGGAGGATACCCCACATTGAACGTAAACATGTCCAGTGTTCCAACGATATACTCACATTGTTCGTCCATAGGCTCCCCATTGATGGATATGGTCTGGATCTTCTCATAGGCTGGCGCATCTGGATTGTATTGAACTTCCATGCCGTCCATACATAACGTGCCTAGAATATGACCACGAAAACCAAATCCCACAATGGGCTTACCTGAAAACTCGTCCAACAAGGACTGCTCAAGTGCTTCACGAATATGACTTCCACTCAAGCATATTGTACAAGCATTTATAGGAGATGGACATAGGGAATGCAACATTCCTTTTGTAATATTACCTTGTGGAAGCTCTCCGAGAAGCTGACCTGCATTCACCAGAGACAGCTGTGCCCCCGTGAAATGACGAACAGCTTGTGCAAGCAAGGTAGCAAACGGGGATTCCCGGTCATACGCGATGGGCAGCACCCGATCGGTTATCACTGCCGTCTGATTGAGTGTCCTTTCGGCTTCCGTACGATTCGTAGCGATTGCCAGCGCGACCTGATCATCCAGCATTATACTCTTGGCAGCCATACAACCGCTACTTACCAGTTGAAGAGGTTCTCCCACACTTGTTCGTTCCAGAACCACTTTCCCAAGCCATTGGCCAAATTTCCCAGCTGCGCCCAGCACGGTCTGACCAATGACTAATGGTTCTTCGAGAACATGATGGGTATGTCCACCGAGAATAACATCAATCCCAGTAATCTGCTCCGCCAGTCTCCGATCTGTCGAAAGCCCCAGATGTGAAAGAATAACTACCACATCCACTTCATCACGTAATGCTTCCACTTGTGCTCTTAGTGACTCCACAGGGTCCAGAACATCCCACCCGAGCAGTTCGTAAAACGTGGTAAAAGGGGCCGTTGCCCCCAGCAGGCCAACGCGAAATGGACCTTTCTCCACAATCAGAGAAGGTTTCATCCACACTGGCGCAAGGCCAGTATCTTGCTCCACAACATTGCCGCATACCACAGGACACAGAAGTCCAGCGTAGGACTGCGAGAGCTGATCAGGCGTAAAGGTTAGTCCTTCATTGTTACCGATTGTAATGGCATCGTAGCCCGTCAGGTTAATAACATCAACATTAGCCGTACCCAGTGTTCCCTCTGTTTCAACGGCCATGCGGTCCATATGATCGCCGATATCCAATACAAGGAAGTTGCCACCTTGGTCACGTTCCTCATTGATCATAGCGGCGATGGTGCTCATGGAGCCGAAGTGGCTATGGATGTCATTGGTGTGCAGAATCGTTAATGTTTGCTTCTCCCTGGTGCTCATCACACCGCCTCCCCTGCTCTTCAATAAACGTTCATTCTTCTAATGGATAAGCATAACATTTTCCGCGTCGTTATGATATATTTAAAGGGTTTAGAGATCAAAAAGAGGTGAGTCATATCTATGAAATTGACAATTCAACTATTTGCAGGCATTGCAGAACGTTTAAATACATCCCTTCTGGAGTTTGAGTACATTGGAGACATTCCAACCGCTGCCGATTTAAAAGAAAAACTGAGTCTGGCCTACCCCGAAGCAGCTTCTCAGATAAAGTCATCCTTTTTGGCAGTTAACCAGCAGTACGCTCCTGCCGATACTATACTTAGCTCAGAAGATGAACTTGCGTTGATTCCTCCCGTCTCTGGAGGCGATGGTACGGATATATCCGATGAGAAGCATCCCTCTACCATTCCAGAGCATCGGACTGAAGATGGCTTATTTCTGATTACAGAGTCCACCTTGTCCGTGGAAGCAACAACGGCACTAGTGATTACCCCGAATCACGGGGCAGCTCTTACTTTTGTAGGTACCACTCGTGAAATGACCGGTGAACAGCGCACCGTGCATCTTGAATACGAGGCCTATGTGCCGATGGCTCTTTCTCAGATGGCGGCCATTGGTGTGGAAATCTCCGATCGCTGGCCTGGTGTGTTATGTGCAATCAGTCACCGAATCGGCAAAGTGGATGTGGCAGAGATTAGTGTAGTCATTGCCGTTTCCTCGCCTCATCGCAACGACTGTTATGATGCAAGCCGTTACGCCATAGAGAGACTCAAACAGACCGTTCCGATCTGGAAAAAGGAAATTTGGGAAGATGGATCTGAATGGAAAGGACATCAATTAGGACCATGGAACCCCATGAAGAACTAAATAATGAGCCTTTACACCTTTTAGACAGAGTGGGTTAATAGTAAATAAGTCGTTGTCAACCCATTTTTTTCTTGTTATTATAATCATATGTGTCGATATTAGTCGAGAAAAGGTGGTTTATACGTGAGAGTGCATGTTACTGATCTTAAACCGGGTGACCTGTTAAAAAATGATGTATACAACAGTTCGGGTCTCCACATGCTGATGAAAGGTTCCACCCTCAGTGAAGATGACCTATCCAAACTGTTGCAACATGGAATCGAGTACGCAGATGTAGAACACACAACATCCGACCTACACTCTGATGCACAAACCTTACCTTCCGATCAAACCCGTCTGTTAACTAACTTGTTTAACGATACGATCAAAGGTACTGAATCTCTATTTCAACAAGCAATGGAGAAGGGTTTTATTGATGAGACACAGGTCGATGAGATTTTGTTCACCCTAACAGAACAGTTGGAAAAACAAAAAGATGTTGTCTCCTTGTTGCTTATGCTGGACGGGGATAGCGATTATACGTACAACCATTCCTTGCAAGTCGGAATGCTCGCTTTTTATATCGCCGGCTGGATGGGTTACAACCCCGAGGAATGTCTAACGGTAGCCAAAGCAGGATATCTTCATGATATCGGCAAGTCCAAGATTCCTTCTGAAATGTTACATAAACCTGGTAAATTGACCACGGAAGAATTTGACGAAATGAAGAAACACACATTCTATGGGTACGATATCATTAAAGAATCCACGCAGGATGAAATTCTGGCAATGGTTGCACTTCAGCATCATGAGCGCGAGGATGGAAGTGGTTATCCTCATGGACTGCGAGGAGACGAGATCCACCCATATGCCCGTATAACTGCTGTAGCGGACGTTTACAGCGCCATGACGACGAATCGGGTGTACCAGACCAAACAGGAACTGATCTCTGTTCTGTGTGAACTGTACAGCCTCAGCTTCGGTCAGTTAAATGCTGAAGCAACGCAAGAACTGATCAAGCACATGCTCCCTAATTTTATCGGTAAAAGGGTTCTGCTCACCACAGGTCAGACGGGGCTCATTGTCATGAATAATCCTGCGGATTATTTCCGACCACTCGTTCAGACCTCTACGGCCTTTATCGATTTAGCGAAGGAAAGAGATATTGCTATCGTTGAAATTTATGTACAGTAATTATGTAACAAGCCTATCTGTTCATTTTACACAGCACACAGTATGCGTACGAAGCAACAAACAGGAAGTAGCTTGAATAACCAACTCTGAGGTTGGCATATGACAAAGGGAAGCCGTAATCGGCTTCCCTTTTGTCTATTCCGATTCGATCATGTTGGATTACACGCAGAATGCTTTTGTGATGATAACCAACAGAATGAACAGTACCAAGATTGCACCAGTGTTTGTGAACATATTGTATCCGCCAACGCCGCCTACTCCGCCTACGTTGCCACCACAGCCATATCCTACTTCGCTCATGTGATTGCCTCCTCTTCATCAGGTATACCCTAACATATGACGTTTCCAGTGGAATGAACCGGGCGAACAGGCAACATTCGATAAATGGTTGTCTGTCTGCATCTACCTGAGTGGATTATCCTTTTGCTATTCCTGTTCTTTGCAGGGATCTATATGTCGGAATCCGAATGAACCTGGATGCCCTTTTCCTTGCGGTACATGATAACAAGTAATCTCCAAAATTCATAACTGCCTTTGTCGTTCATAATAAACGGTCGATAATAATCAAATGCTTGCTGCGCCCATGCGGGACAATCCATATTGGAAAGTTGCTGCTGTTGCTGAATCCATCCCCCTTGAATCTCCAGCGTTTTCTGCATGGCTTCAAACATTTTCTTCTGCTCAGTGGTCATCGGCGGAGCCTCCTCTTCCTGATATGCAGTTCCGTATTCGGCCTGTAGATATGCACCCGGTTCCGTCACACCATCATCGCTGGGTGTATACCCGTAAGATGGTGCACTTGTTTTACGAATCTCATAATGTACATGCGGGCCAGTACTCTGACCCGTGCTTCCCTGATTACCGATAAGCTGGCCTCGCTTCACCCGCTGCCCAACGGTTACGGCAATTCGCGAAAGGTGAGCATAACAATGCAAGTAGCCACGATAATCTTGAAGAGCAACGGTAAGCCCGTAACCGCCGAATCCGGAGCCTGTAACTCCTTCGGAAGCAAAACGTACCCTACCTTCCATAAAGGCGTAGACGGGGCCATTCCAGGGCTCTGTCACGAGATCAATTCCGCGGTGAAATGTCTGTCCACCATGAATGGGATGAATTCGATAGCCGAATGAACTTGTAATCCGATAGCCCTCGAAAGGGTTTACGCTCATACACTCACATCCTTTTCTATCATTAAATGCTTAAATCTATGAAATGGCTTGTGCTATTGGTCTTATTTTATTCCACAAAAATACCGCTCAGAATACATTTGGGAAACCTTATGGTCTCTCTCCAACGTATATTCCAAGCGGCGCTATGCTACTATGATTACTCTATCAGTTACATATACTAAGTTTTAATTCCAACCACTATACACTCCTAATTCAGAGGTCTGTATATGACCCCTAGCTGATCCAATTCCTGTCCTGCTCTTCCATAAAATCCGGCTATATACCACCCTGCTGGTGCTTCAAGTTTAATTTGATCCGATGTCTTTTGTCCGCCTTCAATCTTATTTCCAAGATTGGTCAACAACTCCACGTAAAAGATCCGTTTATCTCCATTTCGTGTCCCCTGACTAATGGTTGCCTGAGTTAAATACTCTCCGTCTGCCAAGTTAAGTGTGGCAATGTTTGATTGACCACCATGTTTCAGATTCGTTCCATCCCTGTACAACGTTGAAATGCCGTCTACACGATTGCCTGAGTTAAGCACCACTGAGCTAGGTCTGGACTCCGGAATATGATTTAGATCATTAAACCCGGTCCCCCCGGATCCTCCGATTGTTGAACTTAGTTGGTACTGAGAAGATGTGTTGAACACGAATTCCGCTGTAATCGGATAATGATCGGAGAGTTGCTTCCCACTCGGATCAACAAACGTTTGATTTTCCAAACGATAACTCTGTGCATTAAGGGACAACGCTTTACTTCCGCGATACATAATTTTGTCGACAATTTCATAGTTCGGGCCATGTATATTGGTTGCATCCATAAGAGCATCCCCATCAGCGGGAATACTTCCACCACGAATCAAATCGATCCACGGATCTCTTAATCCATTCTCAGACATGAGCAACTCTATATTGTCAGCGGCACGGGTGTACCGTGTATTGGTATCCCCAAATACGATAACCGCGTTCCCGTCCGAGTGCTCCTTGATGTAATTGGAGAGTTGTCTGATATTATCTCGTCTGGCCTCAAGCGATTTATCATCGCTCCCTGCGTCCGCATGCAAGTTGTACACGTCCACTTTCACCTGAGGTGTGATCTCATATGTAGCTGCTGTAAATCCTTTTGGAGTCAATTCATCACTTCCATTGTCAAAAAGACCGGATCGCTTATCCCAGGTAATACGCTTCAAGTCACGGAATGGATATTTGGACAGACTGTTCAACCCACTACCAAAACCCGCAATTCCGCTTGTCGTCGTCAGATACGGCAGAGTGACTTGAGATATCAACTCATTATGATAATTAAAATCCTCTTGTACATTAATAATGTCATAGTCATTTAATTTGGGGGAAATCTGAACGGTGTAATCCTTGGGGTTGGAACTGGATACCAGATCCGGAAGACCACCTACATTGTAACTAAGTACCTTGAATGAACCCGATATCGCTCCACCTTCTGCTGCACTCGCCGTTGATAAAAATAAAGGCCAGCTCGTAAAGGCAACAACAGCAGACAATACCAATGCTGCTCCTTTTTTAACCATACTTATTCGCATTATATACCTCCTCATATTAGAATCTATTCAAATATATGTAATATTCGTTAATGGAAGAATAACGCTGGTCTATTCATTTGTAAATATACAAATTGAACTAAAGAACATTTTCACTTGCCACTCCAATGACAGAACAACCTTCTGAACGCTGTTATCACGAGATTTTTTGAATAAAAATACCCCCTAGAAAGACTTTTTAAAGAGTCTGCTCTAGAGGGTATTCGATCACATGAAATTATATCTACCGCTTAACATCAGCAGCTAGCTTCAGCTTTACGGCTTCGAATGGCGCTGCATTGGATTAACCAATGGAGCCTTCCATTTCGAACTTGATCAATCTATTCATCTCAACGGCGTATTCCATTGGCAATTCCTTCGTGAATGGCTCAATGAAGCCCATGATGATCATCTGTGTTGCTTCTGCATCAGTCAGACCACGGCTCATCAGGTAGAAGAGTTGATCCTCAGACACTTTGGACACTGTAGCTTCATGCTCCAGCATGATGTTATCATTCATGATTTCATTGTAAGGAATGGTATCCGATGTGGACTCATTATCGAGAATGAGTGTATCACACTTGATGTTGGATTTCGCGCCCTCAGCTTGACGTCCAAAGGAAGCCAAACCACGGTACGTTACTTTACCACCATGTTTACTGATGGACTTGGATACAATCGTAGATGTTGTATCCGGAGCCAAGTGGATCATTTTCGCACCTGCATCTTGGTGCTGGTTTTTACCAGCAACAGCGATGGAAAGTACGGAACCTTTAGCTCCACGGCCTTTCAGTACAACCGCTGGATATTTCATTGTCAGTTTGGAACCGATGTTACCATCGACCCATTCCATTGTTGCATTTTCTTCTGCAACCGCACGTTTTGTAACGAGGTTGTAGATGTTTGGTGCCCAGTTTTGAATCGTTGTGTAACGAACACGGGCATTTTTCTTACAGATGATCTCAACAACCGCACTGTGCAGTGAGTTCGTGCTGTAGATCGGAGCTGTACAGCCCTCTACATAGTGAACAAAGCTGTCTTCGTCCGCAATGATGAGTGTACGCTCGAATTGTCCCATATTCTCGGAGTTAATCCGGAAGTAGGCTTGCAGAGGCACTTCACATTTAACGCCCTTAGGCACGTAGATGAAGCTTCCTCCGGACCATACCGCACTATTTAAAGCAGCAAATTTGTTATCTGCTGGTGGAATAACTGTTGCAAAATATTCACGCAGGATTTCCGGATGCTCTCTGAGAGCTGTGTCCGTATCCATGAAGATTACACCTTGGTCTTCCAATTCCTTTTGCATGTTGTGGTATACAACCTCGGATTCATACTGAGCCGATACACCTGCAAGGAACTTTTGCTCTGCTTCAGGGATACCCAATTTATCAAAGGTTTCCTTGATTTCGGAAGGAACTTCCTCCCATGTTTTACCTTGTTTTTCAGAAGCACGAACGTAGTACTGAATTTCATTGAAATCCAATCCGTCGAGATCTCCGCCCCATTTCGGCATTGGCATCTTTTCGAATTGTTTCAAGGATTTCAAACGGAATTCCAACATCCAATCCGGTTCATTCTTAATCTTGGAAATCTCGGTAACCACTTCTGCAGTCAGACCTTTACCGGTTTGAAAGATGGATTTGTGCTCGTCGCGAAAACCATATTTGTACTCTTCCATTTCTGGTGCTTTTTTAGCCATCTTGCTCTACCTCCCTATCGTTATTGTACTTTGTTCTCTTCGTCAATCCCTTTGCGTAATGCATTCCAGGCCAGAGTGGCACATTTGATGCGTGCAGGGAACTTGTTCACACCGGATAGGGCTTCGAGATCTTCATAATCGTCGAAATCGACTTCTTCACCTTTCATCAGTGAGGAAAAACGGTTAGCGATATCGAGTGCCTGTTCCATCGTTTTGCCTTTGACAGCCTCCGTCATCATTGATGCAGAGGACATGCTGATGGAGCAGCCTTCACCCGTATATTTGGCTTCCTGAACGATTCCGTCTTTCAGCAAAATTTGCAGTGAAATCCGGTCGCCGCACGTTGGATTGTTCAAATTCACCGTGACAGCGTCATTATCAAAAGTTCCGCGGTTCCGCGGGTTTTTGTAGTGGTCCATTATAACACGTCTGTACAGATCATCAAGTTGCATCGCCAAAATACTCCTTTGTCTGGATTAAGGCGCTGACAAGCCGATCTACATCTTGTTCGTTATTGTATAGATAGAAGCTGGCACGAGCTGTTGAGCTAACTTCAAGCCAGCGCATTAGCGGTTGACAGCAATGGTGTCCGGCACGAATGGCTACGCCACTCGCATCCAGAACGGTTGCCACATCATGCGGATGAACATCCCCCAGATTAAAGGTAACGACACCCACATGCCGCTTCGCTGGGCCAAAGATGGTTAACCCATCGATCTCGGCCAGTCGTTCTGTTGCATAAGCTGCCAGCACACTCTCATGATGTGCGATCTCATCCATACCAATCTGCTCCAGAAAATCAATGGCAGCTCCCAACCCTACCGCACCTGCGATAATCGGGGTTCCACCCTCGAACTTCCAGGGAAGCTCTTTCCAGTTGGATTCGTACAGACCCACATCATCAATCATTTCACCGCCGAACTCAATGGGTTCCATGGACTCCAGCAGCGCCTTTTTGCCGTAGAGTGCACCGATTCCGGTTGGTCCGCACATTTTATGACCGGATAATGCATAGAAATCACAATCCAGATCTTGAACGTCCACCTTCATGTGAGGTGTACTTTGTGCGCCATCAACAACGATGACAGCACCATTGCGGTGTGCAATTTCAGCAATTTGTTTCACAGGATGGATCAGCCCCATAACATTGGATACATAAGCGATCGCTACAATTTTAGTATTGTTTGTAATCGTCTTCTCAACATCAGCCAATTCAATGTGACCATCAGGCTGAAGCGGGATGTATTTCAATGTTGCACCTGTCTCCTTGGCAACCTGCTGCCAAGGAATCAGATTACTATGGTGCTCCATTTGCGTGATAACAATTTCATCGCCTTCTTTGCAATTGGCGCGGGCATAAGATGAAGCCACCAGATTCAGGGCTGTCGTTGTCCCGCGGGTAAAGATAATCTCCTGTGTACGGCGGGCATTGATAAACTTGGCTACCTTCTCACGTGCGCCTTCGTAAGCGTCTGTTGCACGGCTTCCAAGAGTATGAACACCGCGATGTACGTTGGAGTTCTCATACTCATAATAATGTTTGACTGCTTCGATCACAGCACGAGGCTTCTGTGAAGTCGCAGCACTATCTAAATATACGAGCGGGTGTCCGTTAATTTCCTGGTGGAGGATCGGGAACTGCTCGCGAATGGACGGGTTCATTGTCCCAGCTTCTTCTCAATCAGGGACTGCAATTGGGTGCGCAGTGCTTCCAAAGGAATATCCGCCACCACCGGAGCCAGGAAGCCATAGATGATCAGGCGTTCGGCATCCGTACGGTTAATTCCGCGCGACATCAAGTAATGAATCTGCTCGGCATTGACTTGACCAACAGAAGCCGCGTGACCTGCTGTTACATCATCCTCATCAATCAGAAGGATTGGGTTGGCGTCTCCACGTGCTTTAGGGCTCAGCATCAACACTTTCTCTGTCTGCTGTCCATCGGCTTTGGTAGCGCCTTTCTCAATCTTCGTGATCCCGTTGATGATTGCAGAAGCTTCTTCACGCATAACTGCACGTGTAATCATCTGACTTGGTGTATTCTTGCCGAAGTGACGAGCTTCTGTGGTGTAGTTGATTTTCTGTGAACCGGAACCTACAGCGATGACTTTGGAATCAGAACTTGATCCATTGCCTTTCAGCAAGGTCATCGTGTTGCTCGCTGTGTCGCCATTGTTCATTTCGCCTACAATCCACTCGATGGAAGCATCATTCTCCAACACTGCACGACGGAATGAAACATCAGTTACATTCACACTCAGTTGATGAACCGATGCGAAACGTACTTTAGCACCTGATTTTGCGAATACTTCCACAACACCATTATGGAAAACAGGTGCGGACAATTCGCCAGATACATAGTTATCCACATAAGTTACTGAGCTGTTTGCTTCTGCAACTACAAGCACGTGAGGTGCAAACGTTGCAGATGCGTCGTCCGTAAGCAACACTGCTTGCAGTGGTACTTCGATTTCGACATTTTTCGGAACATACAGGAAGACCCCGCCATTCCAAAGTGCCGCATGTAATGCAGCGAGGGAATGCTCATCCGCTTTAACTGCTGTGTTCAGATATTGTTTTACCAGATCGCCATGTTCGCGAACCGCTGTAGCCAGATCCGTGAAGATAACTCCTTTTGCTGCCAGATCAGCAGACACCTTGGAGTATACCGTACCGGAATTGCGCTGGATAACCAGACTGCCTTCCGCTTGATCCTGAACCAGATCTTTGATAGAAGCAGGTACTTCTGTCAAAGAAGAAATAGCTTCACTTGTTTTATATGTTCCGTACTCGCTGACATTCCAGCGTTCGATTTTTTGTTTTTCCAGTTTAGGAAGCGCAAGCCCGCTCGCAAGCTTTAAAGCTTCGAGCCGCTGTTCGGTCAACCAGCCGGGTTCATTGTTGCTTTCCGACAAGGCGCGAAGCGCTTCAGATTCAACCGGAAGAATTGTTTGTGTAGTCATTGATTAATCCTCCTCCGTTTTGTCTTTACGCTTCTTGACCTACAGTTTCGTCTGTAATTCCCAGCTCTTCCTTAACCCAGTCATATCCTTCAGCTTCCAGACGGTGTGCCAGTTCAGGTCCGCCAGATTTCACGATACGACCTTGCATCATAACGTGTACGTAGTCAGGAGTAATATAGTTAAGCAGGCGTTGATAGTGAGTGATGATCAAGAAACCACGATCTTCGCTCTTCATTGCATTTACACCGTTAGCCACGATTTTCAAAGCATCGATGTCCAGACCGGAGTCAATTTCATCAAGTACTACGATTTTCGGATCAAGCAGCATCATTTGCAGAATCTCGTTACGTTTTTTCTCACCACCGGAGAAACCTTCATTCAGGTAACGGTGAGCAAACTCAGGGTTCATGTCGAGTTCTTTCATTTTACCTTCCATTTGACGAATGAACTTGATCAGGGAGATCTCGTTACCTTCGCCACGACGTGCGTTAATTGCACTACGCAAGAAGTCGGAGTTTGTAACACCTGCAATTTCACTTGGGTATTGCATAGCCAGGAATAGACCTGCACGTGCACGCTCATCTACTGCCATATCCAATACATCTTCACCATCAAGTGTAATTGTACCGTCAGTTACTTCATATTTCGGATGGCCCATCAATGCAGAAGCCAGAGTTGATTTACCTGTTCCGTTCGGACCCATGATTGCGTGGATTTCTCCACCTTTCATTTCCAGGTTGATGCCTTTCAGGATTTCCTTACCTTCGATCGTCGCTTTCAGACCTTCAATGACGAAATTCGTAGCCATGTGTATTGTTTCCCTCCATTGATTAAATTGATGTTTGCTGTCGAAAACGAAAAAGCGCCTATTATATCTGAACAGGGCTTCCCCTGAATTTCTCCTGTACTCGAATCTTCAAAGCAAGAACACTTTAGAATAATTCTAAACTGATTCTCAATGATAATCAAGTCATTTCCTAAGAACCTTTGTCTCTTGCATGAAACCTTATTCTTTCTGATTCTATAGTAAAAGACAAATTGAATCAAATCAGAAAACATCTTACGCACAAATGCACAGTGAGAAAAATCACAGCAATTCAAGCTTTTATGTCATCTGCTCTGCTATACACTAATCTAAAAAAGGACTTATCCATATTATGGACAAGTCCCTCCGTTAAATAACGTTACCATTTACAATTTGAGCATCTCGTTAATCTTCTGTACCTGTTCGTCAAAATCCGCAACGTCCACCACCGGCGTCATTTCGCGCGGCACCGGACCATTCGGAATAGAAATCCATGAACGGCAACCGTTATATTCAGGCAGTACGGGGATTTCCATCGGTTCTTTCAAAAGGTACACACGTAAAATCAATACATGGAGCGGATCTTTGCGTTTCCATTTCAAACGGTCTTCGGCAAAATCCGCTGTCCACATATGAAAGTCAAGAAGTCGATCCAGCATCTCCTGATCTCGTATCTCCAGATCCTGCGTTACTTCAGCATATGCAGTAATACGGATTGTCGAAGCTTCGGGCACCCATTCGACCAGTGATTCTTCAACATAGGATTGATCCGAGGACTTAATCAGTTCTTTACGCTGATGTTCATAAGTCGGATACAGATAAAACGCTGGACTTTTCAGCTCAAAATGTCGGGTTTCCTCTACAATGCCACCTTTGCGCATCACCATTATTTGGCGACCCGTTTCCAGTGCTTTAATTGCAGAAGCCCATTCTTTTAAAGCCGGCATCGTTGGTTCTAACATAAGCGGTTCCCTCCCAATCGTTCTTGTCAGCAGTATAGACGCTAAGGGCATTTCTGACAACAAATCGGGGAGCAGAAGGCTTACGTAAGAAACATACTTATATTAGATTAAATTTGGGCTGTATTAACCCAGGAAAGAGCGAAGCATCCACATGTGTTTCTCAAGGTCAGCCTTGAAGCCTGTCAGCATATCGGATGTCGGTTGGTCTTCAGCTGCATCTGCAACTTCGATACCTTCCTGATATTCATTCGAAAGTGTAGCGAAGTCCTCGATCAGGTTTTGCACCATTGTCTTCGCGTCTTCGCCACCTGCTGCTTCCTGGATAGAGGAAAGCTCCAGATACTCTTTCATTGTAGCGGCTGGGCTACCTTTCAGCGTGAGGATACGCTCTGCGATTTCATCCATTTGCACTGTAACTTCGTTGTAGAACTCTTCGAATTTCACATGCAACGTGAAGAAGTTAGGTCCTTTAACGTACCAGTGATAGTTATGAATTTTGACATACAATACGTTCAGGTTAGCTACCTGACGATTAAGTACTTGTTCCACCGATTTTGCTTGATCTGTTTTGTTTTTTGTAGCCATATTAATCCCATCCTTTATTTAAAATTAGTCTGTCATGCCATGATAAGCAGGTTGTCCCGCAATGCATAACAGAGAGTTAATAATGTGTCACCGCATGTAGCGGAGAGGCTTGCTAACGGTGTTTCTCTCAACCGTCCGGCCTATTTGTTTTTACCCTGGAACAGGAAGTTCGAATCAGGATCGACTTGGCTTGTCTCAAAAAAAAGTTCAAAAAACGCGTTATTTCCGATATACTGACATATACCAAGCAAAGAAGTGGGTTTTCCTGTTTCTTCATATATATGGAGGTGGCACCTTTGTCCCAATATCGCCCGTTTACCCCCCAGGATGCAGTTGAACTAGCCAGAACATTACCGGGTCCATTTGCGGCAGATGCAAATCTGGATTGTCACGAGATCGGCGACGGCAATCTGAATTTGGTTTTCCACATCACGGATCAGAACTCCGATAAAAGTATCATTATCAAACAGGCGCTTCCTTATGCGAAAGTGGTTGGAGAATCATGGCCACTGTCTCTAGTACGTGCCCGCATTGAACGTGAGATTCTGCAGGAAGAGTATCGTCTGTGTCCAGGGATGGTACCCGAAGTGTACCATTACGATGATGACCTCGCGTTAACGGTTATGGAAGATCTGAGTGATCATGTGATCATGCGCAAAGGCCTAATCGAAGGTGTTTCCTATCCTCTTTTTGCACAGCATATCGGGGAATTCATGGCAAGAACGCTGTTCTTCACATCCGACTTGGGCATGGATCAGCAATTGAAGAAGGAACAACAGGGCAGATTCATTAATCCGGATCAATGCAAAATAACGGAGGATCTGATCTTTGATGAACCCTACCGGATCGCCGAGAAAAATAATTATGATGCTTCCATTGAAGACGAGGCTGAAGCCCTTCGCACGGATGAAGAGCTTCACCTTGAAGTGGCCTTGCTACGGGAAAAATTCCTGACACATGGACAGGCACTGCTTCATGGAGATCTGCATACAGGCAGCATTTTTGTTACACCTGAATCAACCAAGGTCATCGATCCCGAATTTGCATATTACGGCCCCATGGGATTCGATGTTGGTGCAGTCCTTGCGAACCTGCTCTTGAATTACGCATCCCTGCCAGGATGGATTCAGGATGAGACTGCTTTGCGTGAGCGTGAGACGCTTTTGCTGAATATGGTTCGTGATGTATGGACTGAATTCGAATCTCGTTTCCGTGCCCTCTGGGTTAATGACCTCGTTGATCCGATGGCAAAAACGCCAGGGTATCAGGATCTGTATGTGCAACAATTGTTCAGAGATTCCATTGGCTTCGCAGGTGCCAAAATGGTTCGTCGTATCGTGGGACTCGCTCACGTGGCGGATATAGATACTATTCCAAATGCGACTGAACGTGAACATGCTCAGCGTAAAGCGTTGTCCATTGGTAAAGCATTGATCAAGAACAATCGTCGCTTGAATACCATCGGCGAAGTACTGGATATTGTATCCACAGCTGTTACTACTACTAAGGCTTAACATAAGGAACGGAGGAACCACCCATGACAACAACCCCTGAATATCAGCCTCTGTCCTCTCTCATCTGGAAAAAGGACAAGCTTGAAATGCTTGACCAGCGTCTGCTGCCCGAGACCATCCTCATGCTGAAATTGTACACACCCGAGGAAGTATGGGAATCCATTCACTCCATGAAAGTACGCGGTGCTCCGGCGATTGGTATTGCTGCTGCATTTGGTGTTGTATTGGGAGCCAAATCATATGACGGAACAACCGTTCAAGGTTGGTTGGACCACGTGAAATCCATATGTGCTCATCTGGCTACTTCCCGACCAACAGCGGTGAACCTTTTCTGGGCACTGGATCGCATGATGCAAAAAGCAAATGAGGTCGTTGAATCCGGCCTGAGCCTGGATGAGGGCAATGATGCTCTTGAAGTAGAAGCTCTGTTGATTCAGAAGGAAGACGAAGAAGTATGCCGCATGATCGGCGAGAATGCACTGCCTTTATTCGAAGATGGTATGGGTGTACTCACTCACTGCAACGCAGGAGGACTGGCTACGGCGAAATACGGTACGGCAACTGCTCCAATGTATCTCGCACAGGAACGTGGCATTCACCTGAAAGTATTTGCAGACGAAACTCGTCCTGTACTTCAGGGTGCACGCCTGACTGCATTTGAGTTACAGCAAGCCGGCATTGACGTTACGCTGCTCTGTGATAACATGGCAGGTATGGTGATGTCCAAAGGCTGGATTCAAGCCGTTATCGTCGGAACTGATCGTGTTGCAGCGAACGGTGACGTAGCTAACAAAATCGGAACCTACAGCGTGGCCGTGCTTGCCAAGGCTCACAATATTCCGTTCTATGTAGCGAGCCCATTGTCGACTATCGACTTATCTACTCCATCCGGCGACCTGATTCCAATTGAGGAACGTGCTGCGGAGGAAGTAACCGAAGGATTTGGCAAACGCACAGCACCTCAAGGTGTTAAAGTATACAATCCAGCATTTGACGTAACGCCTAACGAATATGTAACAGCTATCATCACGGAAAAAGGTGTTGTTCGCGCACCTTTCCAAGAAAACCTGGCTGCCTTGTTCGCGAAGGAAGAAGCTTAATTTAATAAGAGTATTCAAGAAAAAGTTCGTGTATAGAGCTAGTGGCTACTGATGTGCCCGGCTCTGTATTAGAACGCTAAGACGCTAAAGAAGGGCTTCCCATATGGGGAGCCCTTTGTTAGTGCTTAGATCATTTTCAACAAAGCCTCTACACCCGTCATACCAACCGTAATGCCCATGGCCTCGGCTTCTGTTGTCACCGACTCCATAGGTGCATGCAACAATTGCTCCAGTGTACGCACACCAACCGCCCGAGCTGCAATAATTTTGCGATCCCCGAGCTTCTCATTAAGTAATCCCACGTCGAGTGCTCCGCACATGATATATCCTTTGGATGTGTTAATGGTCAACAACGTTGTTTTGGGCAGCTTGACTTCTACCCCAACCAATACATGTTCTCCAACTACAATAGGCTCCATCGTCACCATAATTTCCCGATCCACCTCCTCTTCCACAGGTCACGATAATTGTATGCCTCATTCTGGATTGTCGTGTGGACACCAGCCGTGTTTGAGAAAATGTAGGTAATTACAGTTCAAATATATTGATGGTAATTCTTTTCGCAGACTTAGATAGTAGAACTGAGCTTTCAATGAAATATAAAAAGCCACCTCAGAAATGAGGCAGCTCTCATAATAATCGTTAATATTTTTGAGCGTCTATAAGTTCATCAAGGTCATACTTCAAATTATAATCAGTGTATATCACTCTAAGCCTTACAGCATCAGTAACCCTAGCCAACATCAAACTAATACTGGTTTTTTTCTTGTCAATTACCCAATTACATTCCAAAGCAACCGCACCCGAGAGTAGATTTTTTTCTATGTCATCGTCATAATGAACTCGCTTTCCATTTGGAGTTAAACCATCTTGGAAGTTAATTGAAGCATCATATTCGTCAAAGAGGTCACGTTTTATACTGAAGTATTTATAAACTCTGTCCATAGTCGTTTTCTTAAAATCATTAGGATAAATCTCGTATACTGCACGTACTAATTTGTTTTTGTAGAATATGTATACTAGTTTTGCGTTGACTCTGAATCCCGTTGTTTTGTACTCCAATAACGAAATATCCTTTATTTTTGATTGATCTAGCAATTTAGATTTTTCTTTCTTTTTAACCTGATTAACTGTCATACCCCAATTTACGTTCTTAAAATCATACTTAGTAGCTGCTGTTGCTGGTTCATATGTAGTTGAAACGACAAACAATAATAAAACTAAAAACGATAAAACCAACTTCTTCATATGTAGACCTCTTTTCCTAAATTATGGAATTATTATACCATGCCAAAAGGAGCGGGTCTATGGGATTCGATAGAAGGTATTAGAACGCAGGGAATAAACACTAATAAAAGCACCCCTCACCCAAGGTGAGTTGAATTGGGCCTACCTTAAAACGTATGCTCATCATTCTTTAATCGCCTTATCTCCGTTAAATCTCTTCTAATCCCCAGTACTCGTCTATGAAGTACACTGCGGTCTATTGATTCAGCTACCGACTTTTTGAACTGGACATCCAATTCACTTAATGGCTCCTGAGCTAGTTTCTTTTTATGTATTGGTTTAACTTCAACTTTTGTAGTTTCAGGCTTGACAGGCTTCAATCTTTTCTGCTTCATAATCTGTTCAAATACACTGTCTTCTTGATGCATGGTCTTCATTCCTTAATGTGTGATGAGCATATTGTAACATAATAACGAGAAGACGGTTGTTAAACGTCAGAGTACAAACAATTAAAGTGGGCATAAGATGAATGTTGTCTCATACGGGTTCATTATTTACGTGTAACAGCACTTTGCGACTCTACTCCAAAATGAGGTAAGGTAGTTGCTCCGTAAATGCCAATACGTGCTCTCCAACAATAATGGGCTGCATCGGTCAACAAATTTCCCGATCCACCTTCTCTTCCACAGTTCACGAATGTTGTTTTCCTCATTCTGGATTGTCTTGTGGACACCTTCTAAAATACGTGAATAATAAGGTTTATTTGTAATATTAACCCATTTGTTTCGGCATATTTCTGCGTCTCTAGCACTATGATAATTTCCTTTTTAATGATATAGTGAATTGAAGCGTTTTTTTGAGCTGACATACTTTTTAACGGGGCTGGGATGAATGAAAGAAACCTTATCCAATCAAGAGGACATCGGCTTTTTATTTAATGTCGATATACTTATTAAGAGCCGCTCAAATGCATTGGCACTGCAGTCCCTGTTGGAGTTCATAAACAATGAAGAACAAATTGCGGACTTTCGGATTCAATCCGGCATAGAGCTAGGCAAAATTATTGAAGCGACACTCCAGTCCAAGAAGGACTCTTTCGTTACACTTCACAACGAACGCAAAAAATCACAAGCCAACGCAGCACAGAAGGCGTCCACTGCACCTCAGACACCTGCCTCACCTGCTCCAGTCAAAACACAGAATCAGCAAGAAAAACCGGTTAGCGAGAAAAAGCCTGCCACCCAAACATCCAATGTTTCCGATGGAAACTCGTTTGACGCGTGGATTGACACGCTCATTAAAGAGAATAAACTCACCCGTATTGTTGTCAATAACAAAAACGGTAAACATCAGAGCATTCCTTGCCGTATTCTGAATTTTGATCGAGATACCAGTATTGTGAGCATCTACCATGTCGATGAAAAACAGGTGTATACGTTCCGAACCAATGAAATCGATGAGTTTCTGTAACTAACTTCATCGGATTAAAACAAAAAGCAACTTGCGTTAGAATGACGGGACATTCTAACGCAAGTTGCTTTTTTAGTTCTATAGTTCATGCAGGATTGAACCTTCCGAGATTTTTATGGACCGATCAGGAACGATCCTTACCTCGCTGCCATACATCTAATGCCAATAACAACCATCCGGCAATGAAGGCTACCCCACCAATCGGTGTGATGGCACCCAGAATCTTGATGCCAGAAATACTAAGCACATACAGGCTGCCCGAGAACACGATAATTCCGATAAACAACAGACGCGCTGCCCACTTCAATTTCGTCGATGCCCCAAGTTGACCAGCCGTTAAGCCAATAATGAGCAAAGCCAATGCATGAATCATGTGATATTGCACACCCGTCTCATATGTAGCGATGGCCGCGGGCCCAATCGTATCCTTGAGCATGTGAGCACCAAACGCGCCGATCGCCACCGATAGCATGGTCATTACAGCTCCAAGCATCATCCATCTTCGTTGCATGTAAGTTCTCTCCCTTAATTCAACTACACTTCACTCCTATTATTGTAGCGAATCCACTTCTTCTTTACCAGTCGGGGTGGAGCTTCATAGATCATATGTATGTTTATACTTACTAATCCTATCCCTACCCTATATATCGTAATATATCGTAGAAAACTGGCGTAAATCCTTGATTTTTATCGATATTTATGGAAAAGTAAACAGGTATGTCATCGTTGTATTTTAAGTGCAAGTTCAAAAAGATTGGTTTTCAGTACCGAGAAGATGGGATGAAGCTAGAAATGGAGTAGCGGAGCGTAGGGAAAACTACGTGAGCAACGGACATTTCGGGTGAATCCCATATTCGATGATGATGATGCCGTTAGGCATCTTTCGTAATCAAAAGCGGACTTTTTGAACAACCTCTAAAAGGAGAATCATTACTCATCGATTAGGTTAATAACACTCAGTACGATGATTAAGGGAGGCAAGTCAACATTATGGATAATCGCGATTCTTATAATTCAGGTTATAACAACACGGATCAGAACCCTGGCCATGCAGATCCATACAATAACAATGGGTATGAAGCATACCCACCAGATCATGAGAGACAACCAATGGTACCTCTGAAACATTCCGGACCTGGAATCGCCAGCTTTGTCATTGGATTGGTTGCAATCTTGGGTTATATTCTGATATTCTTTATTGCCACCATGGCTGTAAACGAGTCCATCGGAGTTCTAACCCCGTTGCAGACGGAAGAGATAGCCTTGCATCCAGCAGTGGTTCTGGCTTCATTAGCCATTCTGGTCTGCCTGATACTCAATCTGGCCGGAGGCATCGTCGGAATTATTGGTCTTGTCCTCAAGAATCGAAAGAAAGTTTTTGCCATTATCGGAACCATATTAAATGGAATCATGATTCTGTTATTCGTTGGACTTATTTTGGTAGGCATGACGCTGATGTAACGCTTTGCATCAACGTCATGTTTCCTTATAATTAAAATGAATGGGTTTACACATAAGTATAATCTATATTTTTTGCCAAAATCATTGTTTTCAAAGGAGATTGACATGTCACGAATCAAAATTTTTGCGGATAGCACAAGTGATCTGGCTCCAGAATGGATCCAGCAGCACGATATCGGTATCATCCCCTTATATGTCGTGTTCGGTGAAGAATCACTGAAAGACGGTGCTGAGATTAAGCCTGAACAGCTATATGAACGTGTCAGCCAAGATGGGCGTCTTCCCAAAACAGCTGCACCTTCCCCCGCTGATTTCATAACGGCATTTCAACCTTACATAGATCAAGGGGATGAGATTCTATATATCAGCTTATCTTCTGAACTTTCCTCTACCTATCAAAATGCACGACTAGCGAGTTCCGAGTTCCCGGAAGGTCGAATCTCGGTCATTGACTCACAGAATCTCTCATCAGGAATTGCGCTGATGGTGATGAAAGCTGTACATGCTGCTGATAAAGGACAAAACCTGACTCAGATTACACACCTGATTGAGGCGATGAAATCAAATGTACGCACGGAGTTTGTCATCGATACATTGGAGTATCTGCATAAAGGCGGACGCTGTTCGGGCATGCAAAACCTGATTGGAAGCCTGTTGAAGATTCGTCCTGTCATCCGGGTAACGGATGGCAAGATGGCACCTGCCTATAAAGTGCGCGGTAAACGGGAGAAAGCTCTGGAACAAATGCTGAATAATACACTCAGCCAGAAGGATCAGATCGATCCAGACCTGCTGATTGTTGTGCATACCATGGCTGAAGAGGATGCGCTTGACTTGCAGAAGTCTTTGCAGGAACAAACGGGGGCCCGAGTGGAACTAACCACTGCTGGATGTGTAATATGCAGTCACTGCGGCCCGAAAACGATTGGAATCATCTATAATACTGTTTTATAGTATTACACGTAATATCGGATCGTATTACCCAATCCTTTCTTCTGGATCTGTATGTGGTTACATCCAATACTTGGACGGGCGTACCGATACAACCAAAAAGGGCATTCCGAGCTTAATCGCTCAGGATGCCCTTTAATATTTTGCTAAACTTTTGTATGACCTGCATTTGGTCCATTGCTCATTATGATAATGGATCAATAAGTTTTGGTCCGTAAATCATCCAGACTTTTAAATGCATAACCTTGCTTACGTGCCTCATCAATAATGGAAGCCAGTGCTTCCGTGTTGTCTTTGGATACCGAATGAAGCAAAATGACAGCCCCCGGATGAAGTTGCTTCAGTACCTCTTGATGAGCATATTGTGCACCACGCTGCACATTAGTATCCCAATCTTTATAAGCAACAGACCAGAACACGTTCACATACCCTTGAGCATGACTCTCCGCAAGCGTGCGATTGTTAAAGATCCCTCGTGGTGGACGTAGAAAGGTCGCTTGTTGACCCGTCAGCCGATTAACCTCCGACTTAACCTTCTCAAGTTCCTCTCTAAGTTTTTCATTGGAGATGCGGGTCATATCGGGATGACTCCATGAATGATTACCGACAATATGACCTTCAGCCGCCATACGTTTGACCAACTCAGGCTGATCTTTCAGATAATGACCTGTCACAAAGAAAGCAGCTGGCACCTTCTTGGTACGCAAAACATCCAGTATGGCAGGTGTGAATCCATTCTCATACCCGTTATCAAACGTGAGATACAATTCCTTCTGCTTTGTATCCCCCAGGAAAATGGCATCGTTATGTTGTAAGATCGATTTAAAGCCTTCCTGATCAATGGAGGGCAGTTGACCATTTTGACTTTTTTTGAAGCCAAAGTGATACGCTCCGGTAACCGGTGATGCTTCAGTCTGTGCCGGTACCATACTGATGGATAACAGTCCCAACAGTATATATAGAACCATTCGCTTCATTCTATCCGCTCCTGTTCCTGAAAAATTCGGTTAGTCGTTTGCACACACGAATACCTTCAGGTAATATGCCACAGGAACGGCCAATGTATGTAAATCATTAGCGATCGAAACGTTTATTTTCAGGTTGTGGCGGAGATTGATAAAACAATTCAAGTAAGGTCTGGGGTTTCCCACTGGAAGCAAGCCATTCCCTCACGGTCTGTATGGCACGGGTCTGTCCATCTCCCCGATCACGCCATGTAAGCAACTCGATAACTTTGATAATCAAGGCGGACATATTGTG
The DNA here is from genome assembly GCF_038004645.1 of Paenibacillus sp. FSL M8-0212. NCBI lineage: Bacteria > Bacillati > Bacillota > Bacilli > Caryophanales > Paenibacillaceae > Paenibacillus > Paenibacillus sp. FSL M8-0212. Next base: position 404,347 of record NZ_JBBORP010000001.1, read on the forward strand.
ATTATCCAATTCAGATCGTTCTGCCCTCAGCTTGTGGTACAAAGCTTCCTGCTCCCAATCCAGTAGAATTTCATCACCAATGGTTGGCTTCAAAAGTGTATACGCTCTGTCACAACCTTTACAACGAACCGTGCGGACCTGTTCATCTATAAATTCCGCTCGGACATCCTGCTGGCAATCCGGGCATTTGAATCCAACTTGTATGTTTTGTATGTTTTCGTTCATGACATTGTTCCTCCTGCGTTGTGGGCATTTGCATCATTCAATGCAAATACTCCTTGGATATATGCATAATGCTTATGTATGTACTACATCTATACCCGATATTTTGTCGATTCACGCTTATTTTGAAGAAATCTGTAAGGTGCTATAATCTTGTAAATATGTTAAAATATTATACATACCATGGTAGGGAAAAGGCGGGATACTCATGTCGAAGGAAGAGCGCAATATAACCTGGCAATCATCCAGCATCAACAGACAAGACCGGGAGAAGCATAATGGGCACCGGAGTCGTGCCATATGGTTTACCGGGTTATCAGGTGCAGGAAAGTCATCCCTTGCATTTGCCCTGGAGCAATATCTCTACGACCAAGGCGTACGCTGTTATGTTCTTGACGGGGATAATGTACGTCATGGACTGAACCGTGATCTCGGTTTTACAGCAGGGGATCGTCAAGAAAATCTGCGGCGAATCGGTGAAGTATCAAAGTTAATGGTAGATGCCGGGTTGTTTGTACTTTCAGCTTTTATCTCTCCTCATGAACAGGATCGGGAGATGGTCAGACAGTTATTTGAACCAGATGATTTCATTGAAATCTATGTGCGCTGTTCAATTCAAGAATGTGAGCGGCGTGATCCCAAGGGGCTGTATAAAAAAGCTCGCAACGGTGACATCCCGCATTTCACAGGCATTTCCGCCCCCTATGATGTACCAAAATCTCCTTCATTCATCATTGATACGGAGCAATCTTCCATTGAGAAAGCCGTGCAAGAGATCGTACAACATTTGGAACAGATCGGAGCTCTCCAGCTTCCGCGCCCTTCCAATACAGAACTGGTCCATTAATTCTTGCTCATTATACTAACCTACTTACATGAAAGGCGCGCCCATAGTGGCGCGCCTCTTTACTTTATGTCATAACCTACTTTACTGCCCCACAACACCCGCTTGCATATTAAGAAGCTTGCTGAACGTCCCTACCGGATCAGTAGATAACTGCTGGTACCCGCCTTCTTGAATCACCCGACCTTCATCAAGCACAATGACACGATCTGCCGTCCGAATCGTGGACAATCGGTGTGCAATCACGATAATGGTCACATGTCCTTTTAGCCGTTCCAGCGCCTCATGAATGTACTGTTCATTCTCACTGTCGAGCGCACTTGTTGCTTCATCAAGTACCAAGACCGAAGGATTACGCAGCATGGCCCGAGCAAGCACCAATCGCTGACGTTCGCCCCCGGATAGCCGAATACCCCGATCACCAATAATCGTATCCAGACCCTGAGGCAGCTTCCTCACAAAAGCCGCAGAAGAGGAAAATTGCAAAGCCTGCCACATCTGCTCTTCACTTGCATTTGGATCAACCAGACGCAGATTCTCACGAATACTTGTATGAAACAGGAATGGGTCTTGGGAGACATATCCGATGGAACTTCGCCAGCTCAATAATCGTTTTTCTGACAGAGGAACACCGTCAATCAGAATACGACCAGTTTCAGGCCTCACGAGGCCCATAATCAGATCTATCAGCGTGCTCTTTCCTGCTCCGGATTTCCCCACAATTGCGGTCATTCCCCTTGCTGGAATCGAAGCTTGCACATTTCTCAATGAGTACGTATCACTTCCCTCATAGCGATAGCAGACATCCTCACACGTGATAGATTCCTTCAGGATCATTGGTTCAATCCTATGAAGACTAGAGTCTTCCGCCGAAGCAATCTCTGCACTAATCTCACGACTCTTCGCCGTCTGCGCTTGCAGTTCTCTTACTACCCGAAATGCAGGCAGCATGGAGCTGATGTACTCCAGATTGGACTGAATCGCCGTAAATCTTGGCCATAATCGGGAAAAGATAAGGATGATGAGCAGCAAACTTGCTGGAGGCACCGTCATTACACGGAGAGAAAGATAGATGAATGCCGCAATAATGATTGCCGCGGACATCCGGTGAATCAGCTGTGTTCCACTATTCAATTGGCTAAACTGAATGACATTGCGTTCTATCTGTCTGCACATACGCTCAAACCAGTTCATATGTGAACGCTCGAGCATGTTGCTCTTAATATCCTTAATGCCGTTGAAATGCTCGGTAATACCGTTATAATAACTTTGCGAGAATTCAGAGGTCTGGTCCCCGATCTGCTTGGCCCGCTTGACGAATTTTCTCAAGACAAAAAATAATAACAATCCACAGACCAGCACAAGTGCCGTCAACTTGGCGGATAACCAGAAAGCGAGACCAATCTGAATTCCCGTAAAGATCAGAGAGGCTGCCATTTGCAGCATAATGCTTGTTCCCTGGCTCACACGTGCAAGTTCAGTCGTTAATATATGGTTAAAATCGGATTTTCGTTTTTGGAGAAAAAATGACCATTGCGCCATGATAATGGCACCATAGGTTTCCATGCGCAGCGTTCGTACAAATTGCTGCTGGATTCGAGTATTACGGATCGTCTGGAGACGCTGCATCCAGGCCTGTCCGGAGACAATCAACACAAAGGTGAACAATACGAGTAACAATTGGCTATTCTCAGAAAAACGATTCAATACGTCGCCAAGCCAGGGAATGTTTAAGCCTGTGGAGCCCATCTCAAATATGCCAATCAGACTCAGCATCGGAACAAGCATATAGATGCCGATCCCTTCCATGAGACTGATACAGATCATCCCTAGCAGATTCCAATATAAAATGGGCCCCGTGACATGATGCAACTTTCGCATGAAATACCTTAATTCCGAGATCATACTTTACCCCTTTCCGTCACCGTATACCTTTTAATTCGCCGCCAGAACCAGAGAAACGGACGTAACGGAAAGTACAGAAAAAACAAAGAACGCGGAAGTGGCAATTGATCCACATCCCATGTACTCGGATATAAACGTTCAATAAAGAAAAACCATTTCTGTTTTGTACTTCGAAGTTTAAACAGATACGATTGATAAGACTTCATATCAGCCGGACTTTCCAGCATATCGTTCATGAACTTTGCGCCTTCGTTGGCTAATCGCTTGCCTGTACGGTCACTCAAGGACATCAAGGACCTGTACTCTACATCCAGCGGCGTATTCAGCAGCTCCGAGGCCAGATAAAGAGCCTGTGAACCGATTGATAAACGTCCCTCCGCTTTCAGCCGCCGTTCTACTTTCTTCACATCAAGTGGCATGCTGCGGATCATCTGGTCGATATCCAGTAACCAGCGCAGTCTGAACCAGCCATGACGTGCTCCATGGGTTACGAGATAGGCCCATAGATCTTCTTGTTCAAGCATACGGACAGGTGTCTGTGTGTATGAACTGAACCGGCTACGTTTCCACAGCAATTCAAAATCGGTTTCTTTGCCCGAATCCGGGTTCAGACGCCAATGGATCTCCACTTGAGTCCGTTTGACCGGATGGGTGTAACAGATATGATGTTCCCGCCATTTCCAGCTGCGCACTGTAGGTGCCCGCTCCCCTTCCTTGGATACGTATCCGAGGGTAGCCAGAATGTTCTCAGCTGCTTCTACATCAGCCAAAGGAATCAGGATATCCAGATCTTTGGAGGTTCGCATGGATACATCCCCATAGAGATCATGAGCCAGCGCTGGCCCCTTTAGTGTAATATTGCGGATGCCGCGTTCACGAAAAGCTCCACACACCTGCTCCATTTCAGCTGTTAGATGTAACATGCGGAACGTATTGACCGTATATTGTTGTCTCAGACTCTCCATAACATCTGCAGGAATGATTGCAGAGTTCAATTCTTTCATTTTCACATAAAGGACAGAGTATAAGCGGTGATGATAGACAAGCCGCAGAAAGAGCTGCCAATCGGTTCCTTGCAAACCCGCCTTGAATTCTTCAGGGGATAGAGCCGTCAGATCACCTCTAATCATGCTCAAAATCAGCTTAAGCTCCTTCGGAAACCCTGATGAATAGAGTTCACTTTCATGTATCATAGACAATCTCCCCAGATCCCTTCTCCGGACACCGTTTGCCAAACACACCGACAACCGTATATTGGTCCATAGTATCAGCTCCGGTCACGATCAATTTACCACTTCGCAGCCAGGCATGAGCCATCATATGTCCTTGCTTATTCCGTGCAGTCCCCATATATAACGTACTCTCTATCTTGCGTCGCTCAAGCATCTTCATCCCGGCAATCGCCATTACAAGGCAGCGGCTTTCCCATAACGTATATTTACTGGCGAGCGAAATCGCTTTGGAAATATTCCGTATGGTGATGACCTCGCTGCGTTCGAGTCCTGTCATCGGTGTTTCTACCATAGGCGTACCCAGCCCTGGCGCGATTTTGGCAAATGGCATAGCCTTCTGAATGCGTGCCCAGCCAAGGAGGATATAGGCCTCCCATACGAGTCGACGCATCGACCGCGGGAGCGAGAGATAAACCTTTATTTTTCGCAACATGATTCTACACTCCGCGAGTAACGTCGATTAAACCTTCACGGGACAGATGTTCCAGGAATTGCACCACCTGCTCACGACATACATCTGGCTCAATCTCATACTCCGCTGCAAGTACCTCAACAACTTCACCCAGCGTGCGTTCTTCTGCGATCAGATCCCAGATTCGTCCACCGGTACTCCCCAGATTATAGTATTTTCCAGAGCTAATGCTCATCATGACTTTCTCACTGCCCATATCACTGACCAGATTGCCTTCCTTCCGGGTTACCCGGTCTTCCACATTCATCGGCGTAGTTGCTGTCATTGTCCTGTATGCACTCCTTTGCGTATATGATCTGTGATCCGATCCACCATCTCAAATGCTGTAAACTCAGCACCCGTTCTGACCAATCTGCCAATCTCCACACTTGCTGAAAGTCTTGAAGCCGTCTCGAACAACCACTGGGCTAGCCCCTGTCTTGCAACGAGTCCACCACGGAACGTATGCGAGCATAACAGATGCAGTCGTTCTAGCCCCGTCACTTCAACAAGTTGAACAGATGTATGGTTCTCCTCTGGTTGTGGAGCAAGTTCGAATATCCCAGCTAGGGGTACGGCCATCTCATGAAAATAGTGCTGAACAGGTATCGCATACTTCGTAATCTCTGCGTGAACCGTTGCATAATCCTGTTCCTTCATGCCGAAACCATCCAGACTGGGCTGCCACAATTTCTGTTGTGGGTAACCAGGTGATACGATAGCTCTTCCTCCGGCATCCCAGGTCAGTGCAACAACATCATCGGTGAGAAGCGGATATCCGCGTGATGCCAGTGCGGCCGACAGTGTCGATTTGCCTGCTCCCGAATGTCCGACAAATGCGTAAGCCCAGCCATCAATAACCACTGCACTACCATGCAATGGAAGAATGCCACGCTGCATCATAATGACCGCCATACATGTGCCCAAAATGAATAATCTGACCTTTTTCTCATCTGCACCCGGTATAGGGGATACGACAATACGCTTTCCTTGCTCCATTAGAAACAGACCTGTATCTTCGATTTTGAAAAAAAGACTGCCCTCTCGTGCCACAAAGTTGTCGTTGCCTACATCCCAATCCTCCCACAATGGGGTCAGATCTAAAGACTCGATGTGCACATCCACGACATCAAAATCAGTCTCTGCATCCTTGGGTGCGATCTGTAGTTCAGGCATTCGAATTTGGCTCGACCAGCGTAGACCATACGCCACATAATGCACAGGCAACAATGAACGACGCCTCCTTCGTAATAAAATGTAAAAAAAAGCCCTTATATTCATGTTGCTCAATATAAGGGCGGAGGCGAAAAGCTGGATTTGTTGCATTTCCGCCCTTTAAGTATGATGACACTTCATAAAACTTAACAACTTAGGAAGTTGGATCGTACAGATCCGCATCGTGAACCGTTACCCAGTCAATTTGTCTGTAGCCAGTACCGGCCATCGTTTGATTGACTTCCAACACTTCAAGAGCTGGTGCTTGCCATTCCTTTTTTTCCATTTGCATCGTATTCACCTCCTTTCATGTGCCCTCATTCAGAATTTCCGAATGAACCGATAGACAATCAGACTATGCATCATCAATCGCAGATCTGGATGTGAAGCAAGCTCTGGTCTCGGACTCGGAAAGTTCGCCAGGGCAGATTTGATACGCTCCGTGTTTAATATGCCAGCGACCTTGCTGTCAGAACACAAAGCACGCAACTCAGCCGTAAAGGCATCCCAATTCGGAATGATACGATGTAACCAATCTGCCGGCTGCACACCCCGTACCCGTTGATTCAGTCTGACCTTGTCAGGCAACTCCGGTGAAGTAGCCCGGCGAATCAATGAACGATCCGTCCCGTGTTTCACATATTGTTCAATCGGTACAGACAGGCAGAATCGGATGACTCTGACGTCAGAGGTCGGGTCACGTTCCCAAGCCCGATAACGGAGAGAACATTTTGTGGCTACAGCACCGTTTTTGTTCGCAATGGCCAGATTATTGAATTTCTCGGCACGGACTTTGAGTGCATCAGCCTGGGCACCGCCCTGCAGAACAATAATGGATTTGAGTCTTTCCAGTACACCTGTTCTTTGCGCAAAATCAGGATGGATCAACTGCACGGATGCGGCCTGGCTTGCTCCTTTGGACTGAGCCTTGAACCATTCCGGATATGCCTTTCGCCCAGTAATCTTGGCTATACGGGAGAAGGGCATGCCGGTCCGTTCACTATACTGCTGCATCTCACGGAACCAGCGATACCAGCGGCCACTTTTCAGTAGACTGGCGTAATAATCCAGAGCCGGGCCCCAGGAGATGGTGAAATTACCACGTGCGCCTGTGAGCAGGATGCCCGCATCTTGCTGGCTCGCTTTTTCATAGAATCCGCGAATCCAGAACGAATTTTCAAAGTATTTATAAGGCATCTCCATAATGTCGAGCCAGGTATCTACTTCACTAAGTGGACTTCTGCCTTCAAAATCAAGGTAGTTCTCCGTGATATTGCCGACGTGATTAATGGTTGAACGTATGAAAGGCCGTTCGTCTGCGAGCAACGTTTTCGACGTATAATCTGTAAAATCCGATACGGGAACATAACTATAGGCCTGCAGCCGTTTACCCTGACTTCTCAGTGTTCCGGAAGCAAAACCAACCACGGCTCCCGAATCCAGTCCGCCACTTAATGCAGCAGCCACCTGTCTGTGCGTTCGCAATCGTGATCCAACCGCCTGCCCAAAGACCTCCCGAAACGCTTCTACATACTCACCATCGGATTTAAGCCTTAGAGGTTCGACTTCATTCCAGCGATGATATTGCTTCAGCTCCAGTCTCCCATCCCGGAAGACAAGTGTATGTGCAGAAGGCAGCTGGCTTATTCCCCGATATACGGTCGAATTGATATCTGCTGAATCATGCATGTCAGGAATGGCAAGGAATTCGGACAACCAGGTCTCATCAAGTTCCTTATGTACCCCTTCAAGCCCGAGCAACGGATTCATGAGTGTGCAGAAGGCAAAACGTGAACCATCATGTCGGTAATAAAAAGCTCTCATACCTGTAATGTCTCTCGCTGCATACAGCTTGCGATTCCGCTCATCCCATATGGCAAATACAAAATCCCCCAGCAATCGGACAGCCACATCGTCTCCCCAGCGCTGATAGGCACGCAGGATCAGTTCACTATCCGCCAACATTGCCAGTTCAGCTCTGGATATCTGTAATTGATCAGCCAACTGTTCCCGATTATCCAGAATGGCATCTGCCGTGATCGTCAGACCACTTTCCTCATCATATAAAGGTAATTTCTCGCTAACCGATTCCGGTGTAATCCATTGGGCATGACAGCTGAGGAACGCCTCATTGCCTTTCCACACCCCTGTTGTATCCGCAGGGACATGCCCCAGGCTTGCATACAAGCGCCAGCTGTCTTCCCATAGCGCCTGCTGACCATCGTTGTGAACAATTCCTGCTATGGCGCTCATGACTTGCCTCCCCGTAGAATCTTGCGCTGTGAAGCCCAGGCGCTGATCTGATGACCAAATGGTACCCATGATTTGATACGCTGTATTTTGCTTTGAGCAGAAGCCAGCTGTACTTTCAAGCGTTCTCGCTCACTGTATCCCCGCTCCAGACGATGATCTGCTGCCCGTAATGCGGCTTGCAGCTGTCTGATCGTTACCAGTGCAGCTAGCGTCGGGTCTGTCTTTTCCGGTTCTTCGGCAACTTGGTCATTAAGATTCCCAAGCGGATCATGAACGACAGAATCTGCCGGTTGCATTCGGTATTGCTGTTGCCACTGGCAACCGGTCGCTGCTGTCAACTGATGCGTGATTCGGTCAATGACCTCTTGATCTGGACTTGCATCATAATGTACACCCGTCCATTGTTCGGCTTCTGCCAGCTGTTCACTGTATCCCATCCGGTGGAACAGATCTGCCCCCATCACACGGCAATAAAGTTCAACTTCATGTGGTTCTAATATGTTTTTCCAGTTGTTAACAGAATCCTGATGTGCCTCTTGATGCGAAGAGAGGAATGGATCACCCACACCCATACTGTAGAACATGTCAGACTTGGCACTGTCCAGAAACTGTCCATACTGCTCCATACCCTGTTCATATCGAATTCCCAGAAACGCGCATAGTTTCTCAAGTTCTTCCTGAGGATTGGATACCAATCGTTCATATTGCAATTCATACGCATTGGGATGTGGTTTGGCAAAATAATCATTCAAGCGGAGCATCCCAAGTGTGAGATCTACGGATTTCATATTTAATTTGGGGCTCTGCAGACTATGAATCAGGTCGAATCCTTCTCCTGTGTGGCGGTTTACCTTTTTGAATGATGCAGCTACGGCCAGAGGATTACGCTGGAGATGAATACGCTTGGACTGAGGGAACAGACGATCCAGCCATTCCAGCATGTAATAGTATCGTGGAGATTTATCAACGATGAAGTCTGCTCCGCTCCCTTCCAGGAATCCATTGTAGATTTCAAGAGCAAAACTTCTGCACGCCTTTTCGAAAACATCCTCGGATACCATGGCATTGTACAACTGACGAATGATGGAGCTACCACCATAAGCACGTGAATCAGCCTTGGGCAAATCGACAAGATTCATCAGAAACCACATTTCCTGGGTGGCAAATATACGACTATGATTTTGCAGCATTACGGTGGATAAGGAACTACCACTGCGGGGAACACATAGTAAGAAAACAAGTCCGTTACCTTGAGCATCGATCAATGGCAGCCTCTCCTCTGTTCATTAGTATAAATATGTAGCTGGGATAGACCAGACTCTACCTTTGTGTTTGGCAAAACGAGTAATATGCACGCTATAGGTCAGCATTTTGCAATATTCCGTCGGAAGTTCACCCGGGAATGAAGCAAAACACATGGTTACATTCGACAACTCTCAGATACAATATGTATTTATAGTTTTACTCTATGATACAAAATGTATCATGTCAATCTTTTATTTTCACCTTTTCATAAATTCATACTCTTTCACTGTATTCTGCTGTCTGTCATTTAAGCACTTATTCATGATCAATTATGTTCTGATTGCACAAACGCGAATAAGCTCCAGACATGTTCTGTGATGAACAATGCCTGAAGCCATACGTAATCCGTTGAGAAACTTAATATGAAAACGGGTGAACAACCATCAGGTAAACCTTACATTTGAACTTTTCCCAGGAGCTCCAGCGCTACTATTTCGCTCTTCTTCCTGATCTGCACGTGTAGCATCCTGCATTCCCTCCTGTACCTTCACGGTTAACAATACGGCAATACCCGCGACGAAAAAGAAAATTAACGACAGAATACCCCAACGTGTGGAACCTGTTATTTGCCCAACATAACCAAACACAAATGGACCAAAGATCGAAGAGAACTTGCCTGTAATATTCACAAAACCAAAATACTCTCCTGTTCTGCCTGCCGGCATCAGATTGCTAAATAGGGAACGCGCTGTGGATTGACTCACCCCCTGCACAACACCAACCAACCCGGCGAGCACATAGAAGTGGATCGCTTGTGTCATGAAATAACCGAGAATTACAATACATATGTAGACCGATAAGCTAACAATTAATATCTGCTTTGCTCCCCAACGCTGTGCCCATGCTCCCAGTAACAATGTACACGGGAACCCGATGAACTGGGTTAACAGTAGCGCGAGCATCAGGTCGGCTGTGCCTATGCCTATACTTGTCCCATAGATCGTAGCCATCAGAATGATGGTATTAATGCCGTCATTAAAAAACCAGAAAGCCACCAGCATGCGGATTAACTGGGGAAAACGCCGCATCTGACGAAAGGTTTGCCGCAGTCTGCGCACGCCCACCGCAGCATACCCTGTCCACGTTCCGGGCAGATCCGGTGATGCAGGCCGTCTCGGAGCATGGCGAAAGATTGGTATCGAGAACAATAACCACCACAACGAGACGGAGATAAAAGCAAGTCTTGTGCCTGCCAGTGTACTGCTCATCCCAAACCAGCCCGGTTGCTGAATCATCAGCAGGTTCACCGCAAGTAGCAAACCTCCTCCAATATAACCATAGGCATAACCTTTGGAGGATATCATGTCTCTTCGTTCCACAGGTACCAGATCCGGCAGCATTGCATCGTAAAAGGTATTACCACCCGCAAAACCAATCGTAGATATGACCAGCAACGCGGAAGCAAGGAACCAGTCCCCTTCACCGATTGCGCTGAATCCCAATGTGGCAAGGACGCCTATAATTGCAAATACACGCAGGAAGTCGCCTTTCCGTCCAGACAAATCAGCCAGCGTGCCTAGCAACGGTGTTAGCAGAGCTACGCACAACATGCCAATGGAGTGTGTATAAGCCAGGTAGGAGGCGGCGGTATCCGTATCCAGTGTTGCGGCAGCCACCGAAGCATAGAATACGGGCAATACTGCCGCCAGTACTGTTGTTGCATAAGCCGAATTGGCCCAATCATACATAATCCAAGCCTTGATCGCCTTTTTATTCACATAAATCCTTCCTTTTCATGCATCTCTATAGTCTGTGTTCAGAAAGTGTAATTGGCCTTTTTAAACAACCTCTATCAGATGCCAGATCGATGTCTTTCTCCTATTGTAAAGGAAGGATATCACACTTGTTCACTGTTTCTGTAAAAAATGGAGCAGTTCTGCTCTTACGACTCACCTTACCTCTGAGGTGAACTTGCGTAATTGTATCATTTTATATCCACTCTCATCACATATCGTCCTCGCCCGTGAATATACTTAATTACCGACAGGCCAAACTGTGCCGCGTAATCAATGGGGGGTGCCTACATGTCAAATTCACACCAGCCTTACTCGTTCGTCGTGTCGAAGGAAGATTGGTCGCTTCACCGCAAAGGGTACCAGGACCAACAGCGCCATCAGCAAAAGGTGAAAGATGTCATCAAGCAGAATCTGCCTGATCTGATTACGGAAGAAAACATCATCATGTCTGATGGAAAACAAATCATCAAGGTACCAATCCGCAGTCTGGATGAGTACCGTTTTGTGTATAACTACCAGAAGCAAAAACATGTCGGTCAAGGAGACGGTGACAGTCAGGTCGGAGACGTCATCGGTCGTGATCCCTCTGCTTCGCAGAAACCCGGAAAAGGCGAAAAAGCTGGCGATCAGCCTGGTCATGATATTGTGGAAGCCGAAGTTAGTATTGAGGAACTGGAAGATATGCTCTTCGCTGAGCTGGAATTACCCGATCTGAAGCAGAAAGACAAAGACCTGATTGAGACACATACGGTAGTTTTCAATGATATTCGCAAAAAAGGCATGCAGTCCAATATTGACAAGAAACGTACCATTCTGGAGAATCTGCGTCGCAATGCAACGACCGGTACGCCAGGCATCCATCACATCAGTCCGGATGACCTGCGCTACAAGACTTGGGAAGATAAAATCATTCCACAATCCAATGCCGTTATTATTGCCATGATGGATACATCCGGGTCCATGGGTTCGTTTGAGAAATACTGCGCGCGCAGCTTTTTCTTCTGGATGACCCGTTTTCTACGTCGTCAGTATGAGAAAGTTGAGATTGTTTTCCTCGCCCATCATACGGAAGCCAAGGAAGTAACCGAAGAAGAGTTCTTTACCCGTGGCGAGAGCGGAGGCACCATCTGCTCCTCTGTATATATGAAGGCACTAGATATTATTGACAGCCGGTATCCACCTTCTAGCTACAACATCTACCCTTTCCACTTCTCTGACGGGGATAATCTGACCTCGGATAACGAACGGTGTGTGAAGCTGATCGGCGAGTTAATGAAGCGTAGCAATATGTTTGGATACGGCGAAGTGAATCAGTACAACCGCAGCAGCACACTGATGTCGGCTTACCGTCATATCAAGATGGATCAGTTCATGTATTATGTGATCAAAGAAAAAGGCGAAGTGTACAAAGCTTTGCGCAGCTTTTTCCAGAAAAGGGAAGGAGGCAGCGTTAGATGACAGATGAGATCCGCGACCTAGAATACGCTATTGCCGAGATTATGGAGATTGCCAATGGTTTTGGACTGGATTATTACCCCATGCGGTACGAAATCTGCCCATCGGATATTATTTATACATTTGGAGCCTACGGCATGCCGACCAGATTCAGCCACTGGAGCTTTGGTAAAACATTTCATAAGATGAAAATGCAATATGATTTTGGACTCAGCAAAATTTATGAGCTTGTCATCAACTCCAACCCTTGTTATGCCTTCCTGCTGGATGGCAATTCCCTGATTCAGAACAAATTGATCGTAGCCCACGTATTGGCACACTGCGATTTTTTCAAAAACAATGCCCGCTTCTCCAAATCCAACCGTAATATGGTCGAAAGTATGGCCGCTACGGCGGATCGGATCAGCAATTATGAGATGGAGTATGGAACGGAAGCCGTTGAAGCATTTATCGATGCCGTGATTGCAATTCAGGAACATGTAGACCCACAGCTGATTAAACCCCGTCATTTGGACAAACAACGCTATATGGAGATGAAAATGCGGGAGCAGCGCGGTGAGAAAACACCACGGCCGGAAGGTCGCTATGATGATCTGTGGTCACTTGATGACGTGCAGACCGAAGAAGCACCCGCGGAAGGTATTCAGGTCCATCACTTTCCGCCTGAACCGGAGAAGGATATCATGTGGTTTATACAAGAGTTCTCGGAAGTGTTGACCGACTGGCAGCGGGATATCATGAGTATGATGCGTGAAGAGATGTTATATTTCTGGCCACAGATGGAAACCAAAATCATGAACGAAGGCTGGGCCTCCTACTGGCATCAACGCATTATCCGTGAACTCGATCTGAACAGTGAGGATACGATCGAATTTGCGAAACTCAACTCCTCCGTGGTGCAGCCATCCAAACAAAGTCTGAATCCATATTATTTGGGACTGAAGATCTTTGAGGATATTGAACGGCGCTGGGATAACCCAACCCGGGAAGAACAGGAACGTTGGGGCCGCAAACCAGGGCAAGGTCGTGCCAAAATGTTCGAGGTGCGTGAATTCGATTCCGATACCTCCTTTATCCGCAATTACATGACCAAACAATTAACCGAGGATCTTGACCTCTACGTATTTGAGAAAAAAGGCCCGGACTGGAAAATCACCGACAAGTCCTGGGAGAACATACGGGATCAGCTCGTATTTTCACGTGTCAACGGCGGCTCTCCTTACTTAGTCGTGCAAGATGCTGACTATCTGCGGACCGGTGAACTCGTACTCAAACATCAATATGAGGGCATCGAGCTGGATCTGAAATATATGGAACGCACCCTGCCTTATCTGTATCGCCTCTGGGGACGTACCGTACATGTGGAGACACGTGTCGAGGATAAACCGATCTGGTTTACGTATGACGGCAAGAAGCACCACCGCAAGTTTTTGTAAGGTTCCAACAGCCCTTTCCCTTTTAAAAAAGAGAACCTTCGTATCACGTATGAAGGATGGCGACATACCATAAAAAAACAAAAAAAGCGGCAAGCTCCCGACATACACGGGGACTTGCCGCTTGGCATACATAAAATTAGGATGGTACCGGCGGTGTACCATTACCCTGCAATCGCAACGGCACAAAAAAATCATGCTCCACTTCACTTGCCGGCAGTGGCCGACTGAAATAATATCCCTGAATCTCGCGGCAATCATTCTGCATCAGAATATCCAACTGACCTTTCGTCTCAATGCCTTCCGCAATGACTTCCATCTTGAGATTCTGTGCCATCGATATAATGGTCGCCACAATGGCTTGATCACTGTGACTCTCTGTAATGTCCGTCACAAACGAACGATCAATCTTGAGCTTGTGAATCGGGAAATGCTTCAGATAACTCAGTGAGCTGTATCCCGTACCGAAATCATCCAGGCTGATCTTGACACCTAGTGCTGTCAGTTCATTAAGAATCGCCGTAGATACGGCTGCATCCATCATCATGCTCTCTGTTATTTCCAGTTCAAGATATCGAGCATCCAGCCCTGTTTCCAAGAGTGCATTCTTGACCTGTTCTACCAAGTTGGATTGATGGAACTGCTGGCTGGACAAGTTAACCGATACCGGAATGAGTGGTCCGCCGCTGGCATGCCAGAGTTTCATCTGTCTGCAAGCTTCCCGCAGCGTCCAGTTGCCAATCTCATAAATCATGCCTGTCTCTTCTGCAAGCGGGATAAACACATTGGGTGCGAGCAGACCTTTGAGTGGATGGTTCCAACGTATAAGAGCCTCTACACCAATCATGCGGCTATCCTCGGTACGAATCTGTGGTTGATAATACAGGACCATCTCATCGCGTTCCAAAGCTTTACGAAGATAACCCTCCAGCTCAATGCGTTCATATAGTTCGGAATCCAGTTGGGCAGTGTAGAATTGGAAACCATTTTTGCCGTTTTTCTTCACTTCATACATGGCGGAGTCCGCATGTTTCAGCAAAGCATCCACGCCCACTCCATGATCCGGATACATTGCAATTCCAATGCTGGCGGTTACGTAAAAGTCGTTCTCCTTCAGTCGATAAGGTAACTGAATGGCTTCAACAATCTGTTTTGCAAGTTCTGCCACTCTTACTTCTGTCGCTTGATCCTGGGTCACAACGAGTGTGAACTCGTCACCGCCCATCCGGGCAAGCATGACATTCTCCATAGCCAAGGGATCAGAAGCTTCTATGGCTTTCATGATCCGGCTGCTGACTTCTCTTAGAAATACATCTCCAATGGAATGTCCCAGCGAATCATTAATTATCTTGAAACGATCTATATCCATCACCATAACGGCAAAAGTATTCCCTTTTTCTGCTGAATCGTGAATCGTACAAGCCAGCACATCATCCAACTTGCGCCGATTGGGCAGCCCCGTCAACGGATCATGCAAAGCTTGGTGACGAATCTTCTCCTGAGCCTGTTTCTCCTCCGTAACGTCTTTGATCAAAATGTGACTTCCCACATGTCTGTCATCAATGACAACAGGAACTACAACAATACTAAGGTCCAGAAGTTCACCCTGCACGTCTTTCATTTTGGCCATGTAGTGCGCCTGCTCCAGCCCATGATCATTCCAATCGATGGAATCAAATTCACTTATCCACTCTATATCGATTTGCTGAGCGATCTCATCAATGGAACGATCCATGACCCCTTTTTCAGGATATCCGGTGATTGTTGTTACAGCAGCATTAATCCCTTTGACAATACCTTCCTTATTCACTGAAATAATAGCATCCGAATGGTTATGATACAGGGCCTGATACCATTGCTCATTCTCATGAATCCGTCGATCTTTCTGTGACATTCGCTGATTGATAAATATGCCAAACAACGTCAAGCCCAAAGCAATAAATGTGCCCGATGCGATCAAGTAGGCGAGAATGCCTGGCTCAATCTGCATACCTGAACTTGCCATCGAGCCATGTGAATGATGGAAATGTGCGGCTGACATCCCGGTATAATGCATACCAGAGATTCCAACACCCATAATAAGACCGCTGCCCATCTTGTAAACCCAGGTATGTCTTGATTGATGATAACGGAAGAAAAACATGAGCCACAATGCCGCAAATGAAGCAAGCGCTGCAATCATAATGGATAACACCACTCTGCCTGGTTCATACGTAACCGGAGTCGACATCGCTGCCATTCCTACATAATGCATCGAGCTGATCCCCACTGTCATCAGTACTCCAGCAATCATGAGCTTGCTTATCTTGCCGGATTGTCTACCCGCAATGTTCAAGGCCACCCCCGATGCGACAATAGCAAGTAGAACAGATAAAACAACCTTACCGGTGGAATAGGAGACTTGCGTAGGCAGAACAAAAGCCAGCATACCTACGAAATGCATGGACCAGATTCCCAGCCCCATCGAGACTGCACCGCAGGTAAGCCATACATTCCGCGCCACCCCGCTAGCCTGACTTACACGGCCTGCAAGGTCAAGGGCTGCGTATGAAGCTAACGATGCAATAATATAGGATAAAATAACAAGTTCTAAGTTGTACGTACCATGTAGGTGCTCCACTCACTCTGTCCTTTCAACCGGGAAATGCCTTGTATGTATGCAAAAATGTAAAAAAGAAGCGAGTGCGCTGTCTGGATGACAGGCACTCCCTCCGCATCATTTGACTCGTGACCACAGACTTAGTTGAAGCCGTTGTCATACATTGGAACCCGTTTATTTGAATGTATATAGTCTAAACGTCCCAGCATTTAAAATCAACACTTATTTCCAGATATACGATGTCGAATAGCTAACATTCTCATATTCTAATTCACAACTGAATATTCTATTTGCGAGTCAGTAACAGACTGCCAAAACCGGAAGTATCTTGATAAGAATTACCTGATGAATCACTCCAGATGGACACACTGCTTCGCTTGCCATCCCCCGCACCATCATCATTAACTTGCAGATCGAATCCAATCCATCTTTGACCTTCAGCACGAACGCTATCTAGTGGGATTGCCACTTCAACTGTATACCCTCCGCTTGTTAATCGGGTAGCCGATTTGAAGCTTTCTTTCCGTGCGTTTCCTCCAAAAGAAGCCTCATTATCAAAATTGACCCGGTACTGAGCGTCATCCTCCTGATAGAATGTTGTCTGATCTTTGCTCGGGTCGATAAAAATCTCGATCGAATCCTGCTCATGTGCATTAGAACTTAATTTGCTTCGCAAAGGATCTTTCACATCTGCCAATACGTACAGGAACTTCTCATCCCATAACAGCTGTGCCGTTGCCGTTGCACCGGAGTTTCCGACCACCCAGACATCCGTTTTAACAGATGCAGCGTTTTTCCAGATGTTATCCTTTTTCGCATCAATTACAGGTTTGCCATAAGTGACCTTGGTTTGTTTCAAGACAGAACCCAGCTTCAGTTTGCCCCGGTTGGCTGGTTTGTCGGGCTGTTGATTGGAAATATCATTCCAAACGATGGTCGCTGTCTTTCCAGCAGCATATTCATCCGTAATCCGAAAATCCAGAGACAAGACTTGGCCTTCGGTAAGTAAAGCAGCTGACATAGGCAGTGATGCGTATACAACATAACCAGTTTTTGTTTCCTGTACGTTGTAAGTATTTTTATCTTTGCCTTTACCGCCATCCCGTTTGAACGTATATTGACCATTTGCAGACGGCGGATTTTTCTTCTTGGCAGACAGATCAGCTTCAGAAGTTGCAGCGCCTGTCCCCTTGACTTCTTCCGCGAGGAAAACCTGCACCTGATCACCTTTACGACGCGTGGTATCCTTCACTTCCACTCGTAAATTCACCTTTTTGGCATCCCACATCATACGAGCCTCACCCGTAACCGTAGATGTACCATCTGCCAGATGATTAATTTCAAGCCCTTTCACAGCACCCCAAAGAATATCTTCCTGTCCTTTGTGATCCGGGAAAGAAGGGCTGGCCTTCAATGCTGTCCATTCATTACGATAGATCGGAAGGGTGGTAGGGTCCACCAGTGCCCAAAATGCCGGTTTTGCTTTTAATTTACGATCAAATAACAATGGTGCATCTTTGCGTCCTTTGACTGGATGATTATCAAGCCATGTACCATCATCCGCAAGTCCCCATACTGTAACACTGTCCATTACGCCGCGTTTTCCCAGCTCATCGAACAGGTCGAACAGTTCACGATAACGGTAAGCTTGTTGCAGCATTAATTCATCTGTGACAGGCATCTCCAGTTCAGAATTGCTTGAATAGATCGAAACGTCCAACTCTGTAACCTGTACATTCACACCAAGAGCGATCACTTTCTCAAAAGCCTCACGAATGAGCTTTACATCCGGTCCGTACATGGATACATGCATCTGGAATCCAACCGCATCAATCGGTGTTCCTTTGGCAAGCAGCTTCTCTACAAGCTTCACCATATCATTCACCTTGTTTCCATTGCCCTCCATTCCATAGTCATTAATCACCAGTACAGCATCAGGGTCTGCCTCACGTGCATATCGGAAAGCCAGCTCAATGTAATCACTGTCATCTCCGTCGCCATCCACATCCCCAATAATATCTCTCCACTTGGAATTACTTGCCTCATTCCGCAAGCCGCCTCCGTCTGAGATGACTTCATTGACAACATCCCATGTATGAACCTTTCCTTTGTACCGGGTCACGATGGTTTGAATATGGGTTTTCATCCGTGCAAGCAACTGTTCCCGCGTGGCAGGTTTCGATGCATCATTTGGATCTGTAAAGAACCAGTCCGGCACCTGACTATGCCATAACAGCGTATGACCTCTGATTTCCATGTCATTTGCTTCGGCAAACTTCACCAGGCGATCTGTCTCTGACCAGACAAACTGTCCTTCCTGAGGTTGCATCGCATCCATTTTCATAAAGTTTCCAGCTGTAATACTATTAAAATGTTTCGTCAACAGCTGGGAATGCGGATCTTCCGCATCCAGTGCAGACTGGTCGATAGCCGCTCCCATTGCATAGTGTTGTCCCACAACATCCACGAGATTCGGAATGTTCGGCTCTATTTCAATTTTTTCGGCTTCCGTAATCAGAACATCATCCACGTAAAAAGTAATCGTATCCGCCGGCGTCACTTCCGCTGACGTCTTCCAAGGTGTCTCTGCATACATGCGGAATCCGGTGATGCCGCTATTTTCTCCAGGGATCACCACATCTGCCTCGATTTTTTTCCACTGTCCTTTGTTCAGCGTTGCAGAGGCAAACGTAGCATATTCTCGACTTGAAGCGTCGTTATTGTACTCTTTCTCCAGTGAACCGTTAATGACCTGACTGTCCGGTCCTTCATCGTACATGGCCCAAAACGAAATATGAACCGTGCTGCCCTTCTCTACATGGTCTATTACTTCAATTAAGGGTCCATGAAACGTTTCGGTACGGGAAGAGGTTCTCAGGCTGCGTGTACTGTCGTGACCTACTTGCGTTACGATATCAAGCTTTTCACTCGCACGTGGACGCCATTGTCCCAACACACCATCTTCAAAATTAGCCTCGAACAGTACTTCATCCTCGCCAGTCTTAACGTCCGCAGCCGCAGCACGTGTCCCTCCTGTTCCCACACTTGGGAACAAACTGAAGATCAATACAGCCGATAAGCACAAGCTCCACCATTTTCTCAAATGCATCCGATCTCCTCCTTGGTTCGTTGTTTGTGAAGAATAACCTTTACTCTGCCATGTGCCAGCCCTTTACAAGATCGTTATACAGGATGGATAGATGCTAATGGACAGAAAATTGTAAGCACTTTCATTATACGATTGCCAGTAAACTTTGTTTACCCGTTAAACTATAGGACTTGCACCACTCCATAAACCATATGTTTCCAAATGAGATATAGAACGACAAAAAGCACAGCTTATTAGCTGTGCTTCGTGTAAACATCTTTACTATTTACGTTTTTAGGCTTTTAAGGGTGCTGTCGTCTGACGAATGACCAGATTGGAAGGTTCCGTCACCACAGGAGGAGAATAAGATGGATTCTCGATCATGGCAATCAGATATTCGATGGACTTAATGCCAATGGAATAGATATTCTGATTCACCGTGGTCAACCCCGGTTTGAATACCTCAGCATAATACGTGTTATCGAACCCGACAACCGAGATATCTTCTGGTACACTCAATCCATGCTTTTCAATTTCATGAATCGCACCAAAAGCAGACATGTCTGATGCACAGACAATTCCCGTTGGTTGATCCTGAAGTGCCAGCAATCGTCGGGCAGCCTTACTTCCTCCGTCGAAGGAATAATCGCAGACTTCCAGATATACCGTAGAATACGGGATGCCGCATTCTCGCAGCCCTTCCCGATATCCTTCCAATCGCAGATTAGCTACGGCAGGTCCTAACGTCCCTGAGATATAAGCAATCTTGCGATGTCCTAGCTCATACAGATGTTTGACACTCATTGAGATCCCGTTCGCGTTATCCGTAGTAATGTAACCGGCACGCTTGCCCAACATATCCGTGTCGATAAACATCGTTGGAATCTCTGCATCCACCAGTTCCTGAATACTCGCGTTTTCTCTGCCTTCCCCGAATACCACAACGCCATCCACATTACGACTGCGGCAATGTTTGATGAACGAGTACGCCGGATCATCGAATCGAGTAGACAACCGGACCAGATCATATCCACTGTTCTCCAGCGCTGTCTTGATCCCCTCCAGCAACTCCGACACAAAAGGGTTCGTAAACGGAACCGTTAACAGTACTCCCACCGTCCATGAACGGCGTTTGACAAGTCCACGTGCGACCACATTGGGTTGATATTTCAATAATTCGATGGCTATATTGACTTTTTTGCGCGTTTTTTCACTTACATCAGGATAATCGTTTATCACTTTGGAAACGGTTGCAACAGATACTCCCGCTTCCTTGGCTACATCATGGATAGAAGCCATCTGATCACCTCAACCTCTTTCAAATCCCCTGTCTCCGGCTGCATTTTCTATAACATCGGCAGGTTTGTCTACCCATTATAGCTTAAAACAGCCTGAAACGGTATGGAAGGTTCCTAATGCTTTTAAGCTCTATTCCTGCTGTTCCAGATTCTTCAAATCCAGAGACAGTTTCTCCATTGTTGTTGCAAATACAGCGAGTTCAGCCGAGCGTGAAGCTTGGCTACGTGCTCCGCGAGACGTATGATCCGACTCCTGCTGCACACTGCTCAGTTTCTTCATGATCTGCTCCAGATTAGACTGAATTTTACCTTGGGCATCCCGGGAACTGGCTGCAAGCTTGCGCACCTCACTAGCGACTACTTCGAAGCCACGTCCGAACTCTCCTGCATGAGCAGCTTCAATCGCTGCATTCAGGCCGACAAGATGACTTTGATCCGATATCTCGCGAATGAGTTCACCCATTTTACCAATCTGCTGGATCTCCCCCGTCAATTCCTTGAGCAGAACCTGTGCCTGATCCTGAGAAGCCGCTGTTTCTTTGGCTACACTTGATATCGCCAGTGCACTTTCATTTAATTCACTAATCATGCCTGTAAGCTCTTGGGTAATCTGCGTAATCGCCTGCAATGTATGTTGTTGGTCATCGGCAAGCTGATGTAACTTTTCTTTTTCTTTTTTCTCATAGGCTTCAAGGACAAGCTGTGAATCCAGATTAAACATTTTGCTGAGCGCTTGAATGACAAGATGCCAGGAATCAGGGATAACCTGTTGGAATATGCTCGTTGCAATATCCAGGTATACCATATAGGTACCCAGATAATAATCTTCAGACAGACCAATCCGTGAATGCACAAGTCCAATCGCAATCCGTTGCTCAATATATGCGTCGTCCACGATTCCGTCAGTCATTGATAACCAGTACATCTTCTGTGTTTCTTTTAGACGATCAATGGTAGAGAATCTTGCGATCAGATCTACCAATTCAGGATAATTTCCCACATGATTGTAGAAATGATCTACCACTTCATTAACGACTTTTTTAAAAACAGGCCGATGATCGGCAAGCAGTTTTAGATCCCCTGCGGTTAATCCCATGTAATCAAGTTGCTTCTGTCTTGTTGCGGAAATACTGCTCATATCTGGTTCAGTCAGCTCCTTAATAAACACTAAATTGCTTTAAATTGTAAATATATGTATTGATTATAGACTAAAATACCTAAATATACATATACCATTAGAACTAATTCTCTTTAAAATTAACCTTATTTGTCAGCTTTTTTAGATTAATATGACCTTCATGTAATTAAAAAGGCCCTGACCCTGCTGTGAAGGAGCCTCACAACAGGCATCAGGAGCCTGATCCGGAATGGTTCGTTGCCGATTAGCGGTTAAGCAGACTGCCCACATAACGTAACAGTTCATTCGCGCTGGCTGCGGTGTATCCATGTTCCTCAATTAAGCGTTTAATGACTTCATTCATACGTTTCAATTGGGTTGCATCCGGTGTTTTGGTTGAAGTTGTGATCTTGACGATGTCTTTCAGATCGGTGAACAACTTCTTCTCAATCGCTTCACGCAAACGGTCATGGCTGCTGTATTCGAACTTGCGCTCCTTGCGGGAGTATGCCGAGATTCGGATCAGAATCTCTTCTCTGAACGCTTTCTTTGCATTCTCGGAGATCCCGATCTGCTCCTCAATGGATCGCATTAGACGCTCATCCGGGTCCATTTCTTCATCCGTGAGCGGGTCACGAATCTTGGACCAGTTGCAGAATGCTTCAATGTTATCAAGGTAATTCTCAAATAAGGTCCTTGCCGACTCCTCGAATGAGTACACAAATGCTTTCTGTACTTCCTTCTTGGCCAGTTCATCATACTCCTTGCGTGCAAGAGCAATAAAGTTCAGATAACGCTCCCGCTCTTCCTTTGTGATCGAAGCATGTTGGTCCAGACCGTCCTTGATGGCCCGCAGAATGTCCAACGCGTTAATGCACTGAAGATTTTGCTTGATCAAAGCACTGGAGATCCGGTTAATGACATACCGTGGATCAATGCCGGACATCCCTTCATCCAAATACTCATTTTGCATCTCGCGCAGATCGGCTTCTTTGTATCCTTCCACTTCTTCACCATCATACATGCGCATCTTTTTAACGAGATCCATGCCTTGTTTTTTCGTTTCCTTCAAGCGGGTAAGTATGGAAAAAATGGCTGCAGTCCGCAGTGCATGCGGTGCAATATGAACATGCTTCATGTCACTTTGCTGAATGAGCTTGGCATAGATTTTCTCTTCCTCGGACACTTTCAGATTGTACGGAATCGGCATGACAATCATCCGGGATTGCAGTGCCTCATTCTTCTTGTTCGAGATAAAAGACTTATACTCCGATTCATTCGTATGCGCCACAATCATCTCATCCGCACTGATTAAGGCGAAGCGTCCTGCTTTGAAGTTCCCTTCCTGCGTGAGCGACAGGAGATTCCATAAGAATTTCTCATCACATTTCAACATCTCCTGGAACTCCATTAACCCACGGTTCGCCTTGTTCAACTCCCCATCAAAACGATAGGCACGTGGATCGGATTCGGAACCAAACTCGGTAATGGTGGAGAAATCGATACTACCCGTCAGATCGGCAATATCCTGTGATTTCGGATCGGATGGACTGAATGTTCCTATCCCCACCCGATTATCTTCGGAAACAATGACCCGTTCCACCGGCACCTTGCTGATATCACCACCATATTCGGTACGCAGTCTCATCTGGCAGGATGGGCAAAGGTTACCCTCAATGCGGACTCCAATTTCCTTCTCCACTTCAGGACGAAGCTCCAGTGGAATCAGATGCAGCGGTTCCTCATGCATCGGGCATCCATCAATGGCGTATATGGCACCTTTCTCTGTCCGCGAGAACTGTTCAAGCCCCCGCTTCAGCAGCGTCACCAGCGTCGATTTCCCTCCACTTACAGGACCCATCAGGAGCAAGATCCGCTTACGTACATCCAGACGACGTGCTGCCGAGTGGAAGTATTCTTCAACCAGCTTTTCAATCGATCGATCCAGTCCAAAGATCTCCTGTTCAAAAAACTTGTACCGCTTATGCCCACCTACTTCTTCCACGCCAAACGATTCAATCATCTCATACACTCTGGCGTGAGCCGTCATTGCCGGAGTCGGGTCCTCTCTCAGCAGTGCAATATAATCTTCAAATGTTCCGTTCCATGTCAAACGGTCACTCTCTGCCCGATGTTCCGCAACGCGTTCAAAAATATTCATGCTTGGTACCTCCCATGGCTCCTTTAGTGTGATTGTCAACCATTCCGAATGGTATGAAGAAATCAATAGAATTGCGGCTCCTGCTTGAATACCAATCTTGCGGTCCTGTGTAGTCCCGCCACCCTCTGTCCAAACGTCTTGTTTTGTTGTGAAAAGTGTATTACATACCTATGCGGCAATTCGGATAAGTTGACCTCTTTTTTTCAATCAACCGCTTCGAATTTTGGCTTTTCCCTGTTCTATCAGACATCTTGTGCCTTCAGAAAAAAAAGAACGAATATGATATAATGAGGGTTCTAAATTCAGGAAACCGGACAACACATGGTCAGAGACAGGCCACTTCAGGAAAGGAGCACGGACGATGGCAGTGCAATACGAAACCGAATTATATTCGCCTGTGAAGGCTTTCTTCGAGCAGCGCGGCTTCAACGTCAAGGCGGAAGTCAGACATTGTGACCTCGTCGGAGTCAGATCGGACCAGGACGAACCACTGATTGTGGAGATGAAAAAAACATTTAACCTCTCCCTGTTGTTGCAGGGCATGCAGCGCTTGAAGCTTAGCCCGTTCGTGTATCTAGCCGTCGAGCGCAATCGTAGCAAACGCGGTGCCGTGAACCAACGCTGGAGCGAACTGACTGCACTATGCAGACAACTTGGTCTGGGGCTGCTGACTGTCACATTTTACAAAACCAAAGCCCCTCTAATTGATGTACTGTGCGAACCTTCCGCTCAGACGCCCCTTACTAGCGCCAATCAATTTGTCCGCAAAAGCGGTGTTCGGCGGAAACGATTGCTCAAAGAATTCGACGAACGCAGTGGAGACTACAATACGGGAGGCAGTACACGAAGACAGCTGGTCACAGCATATCGTGAGAAGGCTTTACGTGTCGCATCCGCTCTACGAACGAACGGAGAAGCCTCCCCGGCCAACCTTGCCAGACAGACAGGCGTAGGTTCTGCAGCAGCGATTCTGCAAAAAAATTATTATGGCTGGTTTGAACGCCTCTCCCGTGGAAAGTATATTTTGACGATTAAGGGAGTACAGGCGTTAACCGAGCATGCACACATGCTTGAGGATAATGATATGATCGAACGAACCATTAATGAACTTGATGTAACGTATTCTGTATCTGGTGAAAATAAGGACGACCTTGCACACATTGCTGAAGCAGCGGAGTTTTACTTAAAAAATACTGGCAAGATCTGAACCGAATCATCTGAAGTAACGGATGTGAAAAAAATGAGAATGCAAAAAAACACCTGTAATCTCCACTGGAGACTACAGGTGTTTTGATGTGTTCTATATAGAAGAGTGTTATTAGAATTTTACTGCTACTTCAGAAGCCAATTTCAGACCTGCAGTAACGATTTCTTCAGCACGATCTGCAGAAGCGTTATGTCCTTCAACGATAACCACTTCAGGGTTTTGAATGCCCCACAAGCCGATAACTGTTTTCAGGAAGTTCAGGGACATTTCAGCAGCAGCCATTGGGCCTTCGGAATAAACGCCACCACGTGCGTTAAGCAAAGCTACTTTTTTGTCGCCAGCAAGTCCTACAGGACCTTCAGCAGTGTATTTGAATGTTTTACCAGCTTGGCTCAGGTAAGCAATGTAGTTTACCAATGGAGCTGGAACAGTGAAGTTCCACAATGGGAATGCAAATACAACTTTGTCAGCTGCCAGGAATTGATCTTGCAATTGTGCTGCAAGTGAAGCTGCTTTTTGCTCGTCAGCTGTCAGTTCAAAACCGTTAGCTGCTTTGTAAGTACCTGTGATAGCAGTGTTACCATAGAATGGGAATTCTGTATTGTAGAGATCCAACTCAGTAACTGTGTCACCTGGGTGGGACTCTTTGTATGCGCTCAAGAATGCATCGTACAATTTAACGCTGACTGCTTGATCTGCAGGACGGTCATTTGCTTTAACAAATAAAATATTAGACATGTTGAATTTTCCCCCGTTAGATAAAATATATGAGTGCTTTTTCTGAACTGGCCACCATTGCAGCTTATATAAAGAAACCAACAACTCATTAATTCATATTATATATAAAAATGTTAGTGGATGCAATAACGTAATCACTTTGGTCATGAACCAATTTTAATTTTTGCTACAAAATCTAATTTTGATCTGACTTAGCTACGAGCCGTAAATTCGGAAATGGCTTCACTGATCAGGTTCATGCCTAGCAGCAATTCATCCCGGCCTGGGTGGCTAAAGTTCAATCGAATGTAACGTTGATCCTGCACACCTGTGGAGCATAGTGATCCAGGAAGAAAAGATACACCTTTGGGCAAAGCCGCCTTAAGCAGAGCGCCACTATCTAATCCTTCCGGCAACTGTACCCAAAGATACATTCCGCCCTCAGGGATATTGTACTGACACCCTTTCCAGCCCGGTCTTTTCAACAGTTCAAGCATCAGTTTGAGTCTTGTCTTATACTCCCGATTCAACATGGATAGGTGATCACTCCAACGAAAAGGGGAATGGGCAAGCAGTTGATACAACAGCCGCTGATTCATCGGACTGGACTGACCATCTGCAATCCGTTTAACCGAGGCCATTGCCTGAATCAGCGCAGGATGTCCAGCGGCCCATCCGGTTCGAAGAGCGGGCGCTACCGTTTTGCTAAATGAACCAATGTAGAGAACATGTCCACCCTGATCGGCAGTATCCAGTGCAAAGAGTGAAGGATATTTACGATAGAATTCCGTTGGCTCAAGGCCATCGAAATGGAGCTCTCCATAAGAATCATCTTCCACAAGCAGTACACCATAGCGCGAACACAGCTCAAGGACAGCCTCCCGCCGTTCCATACTCCACAAAGCACCGGTCGGATTCGAGAAACTGGGTGCAGCAAAAAGCAGCTTCGGTCTAACCTGCTGCATGTGTTGCTCCAAAAGGTCTGGCAATATGCCGTCCCGATCACCCATTACGGGCACAATCTTGGCTCCTTGCATCTCCAGAACCTCAAGACAGCCTGGAGATGTGGGATGTTCAACCAGTACAGAATCTCCGGGCTCAAGTAATAGACGCATCACCAGATCGATGGCCTGCTGGGTACCAGTGGTCAACAGAATCTGCTCGGGTACCGTTCGTATGCCTTTGCGTGCATTCCAGTCTTTGTTCAACCACTCTCTTAGGGGCGTATAGCCTGCTGGCTCTCCATATTGCAATGCGGAGGGGCCTGAACTAAAGACAGACACGGCTGCTTCTTCCAACAATTTGAAAGGAAACAACTCCTCCGCAGGCAATTCTTCTGCCAGAGAAATGAAATAATCCCTGCCAGACATCTCACGTATATCCCTCAGTGGTGATGACAAAAGCCTGTTGGTACGGGAAGCAAAGAAATATTTCATCGATCCGTTCCCCTTTCGTCCCTATTCCGAAACTGTACTCGCAGTCCGCAGCCCTACAACCTATTCCTGCGCGCCATCGAATATGACCGGATGCATACCGAACTGTTGTGATCATGGGAAGAACAAACCTGTTTCGTCAGGATCCCGTCTTCACTTGTCTTGCATGCAAGGCATAACGTTCAATGGCCTGTGCTCTACTGCTGACTTCCAGCTTCACGTATATTTTACGCAGGTAATTATCAATGGAACGTCTGCTAACGTTGATCTCATTCGCTATTTTATCATAGGTTACACCCTGAACAATTCTTTCCATGATAAAAGTTTCGGTTTCTGTTAATTCAATGACACGTGCTTCTGTCGGAGACTCCACAGGTTGCGCCCACTCCGCACTGTTTAACCACGACAATGGAATGGACACATGGCCCTCACGTAACCCAGAGATCAGATGAATCAGCTGGCTAGGGGAAGCCTGTTTGGATAACATGCCGCTTGCACCAAGACTCATCAGATGACGAAACAACTTCACATTGTCTTCATCCGTCAAAATGATGATGTGACTGTGAGCTGACAGATTCTTCATCTGGGCAATATATTGATCTGCCTGACCCTCCGGAAGACGATAATCCATAAGAATCAAATCAGGCTGGTGAATATTCACCAGTTCGAGCCCTTCTGTTCCGGTCGAAGTCATGCCACGTACCGTCAGATCTTGCTGCTCTTCCAAAATCAATTTTGTACCGAGCATGCTGGTGGGGTGGATATCTATGATGACCACCTGCCATACTTTTTTCATTGTTGTTCCCCCTGTTATGTATTGGACAAATAACTTCTAGCTTCTGTCATGATAATTCCATTGTCTATGCGACAGTCCGAGTATAGAAGAAGCATAGGTCGGATTATGTCGAAAAACAGAAAAATACAGGAGGAAGCCGATAAAAAAGCTCTATTTTCACTGTATTTTGTTATAAAAACACCATGACGTCCCTCTTCCCATCCCCGGAAAGGTCAAAATATAGTATAAATTTCCTGCATTTCTATCTAAAAAAGTCGAAAAACCTGCCCAAAGTTCCTACTTATTGCATCTATAAGAAATTGTATCCTAGGACTTCCTTCCGATGCAATCTCTTTTTACTCTATTAAGTAAAGAATTTCATTTTTGCGTAATCAATAGGGGCATGATAGAATGAGGACTGGAAATTTTTTTGTACCTATAAATGACCAGGAGTGATGATATGAAACCATCTGCCCCGTCCTCTGACATCCATCACACCCGGAGCGCCAAAGGCAAGGCTGGATCTTCAATCAAGCTGTTTCTGGTAATGTGGATTGTCCTCATTGCACTAGGAGTCGTTGGAACCTACTATTATAGTAACCATCTCCAACAACAGATGATTAACCAGCTTCAAGCCCATAATCAGCAGCAGATTGCAGCGCTAAAAACCGACTACGAAAATCAGCTAACAACGATATCTAAGGAAGTAGAAGACCTGCAGGGACAGGTTCAATCCTTCAATGAATTGCTGACTTTCACCAAGGATAATGCAAGTGACAAAACGGATAACAGCAACAAACTGTATACCCAGCTGAGCGAAGTCAAAAAACAACTGGAGACACTCCAGAAAAAGATGGACCTGCTCAAATGATTACACCCGTCAAACAGGTTAATCGTTTTTTTATGCTTGCACTCGCTCCTTTTGTTGGATTGATATTATGCCTGCTGCTGCTTCGTCCTCCACTTGAACCCGGAGGTTTGATGCCTACCGAACTGTCAGAGGATACGATTACACCCCGGACCCAAGCAATTAGCCAAGAGCTTGCGGGGGCAAAAGATGCTGCTGTCCAGACTTCTTCTTCTATTAAAAGAACGACACAGCTCTATAATAAAACAACAAGTACGATGTCTACACTTGTGCAGAAGGCTTCCGCCCAAGCGGATCGTCCGGAAACGATCTACAACAAACGGATTTCATCCAAGCTTGGCGTTCCATTTGAACGGGTAGACAGTGACCGGCTAACGATTGAAATGTACAGAGTGAATCCTGGCAGCTATAAGGGCTATGCCATGAAGATCAAGCTAAAAGACCCTACGGCCATGCAGATGGCTCTAGACAGTGAACCTGGGCGTTCTGAGACGACCATGCAGGCTGTGAAGCGTAACGGCGCAATTGCCGGAATCAACGCAGGTGGATTTGCTGACAGTGGCGGCAAACGTTATCCACTTAGCACAACCGTCATGAACGGGAAATACGTGAACGGTTTCCAGGCCAGTTTCAAAGATCTGTTTTTTGTAGGACTTAACGATGCCGGCAAACTGGTTGGAGGCAAGTTCTTCGACAAAAACTCACTGGATCGCCTGCAACCACAATTTGGGGCTACGTTTGTACCCGTGCTGCTACAGAATGGACGTAAAACCGCAATTCCCGACAAATGGAAAGTATCACCCAAACGAGCACCACGTACAGTCATTGGCAATTATAAGGATGATCAGTTATTGATTATTGTAGTTGACGGATATAATGAGGGCGGAAGTTCCGGTGCTACCCTTGAAGAGTTGCAAGGGCGGTTGTACAAGCTTGGGGTGATCGACGCCTATAATCTGGATGGCGGTGGATCATCCTCGCTTATTCTGAATAATCGGGTCGTGAATAACCCTTCAGATGGCAGCCTCAGACCGGTGCCCACACACTTTTTATTTTACAAATAATAGGGTGAAGCATTTCTTTTCTACCTATAATGGTTATAATAGAAGAAAATGAGCTTGTGCAGGAGGTGCGAAGGGTATGTCATTTTCACTGACATTCTGGATTATTGCAATCGTATTGACTCTCTTCATTACAGGCATTCTCACTTCATCCTACAACAATGACAAAACAAAAGGCTTGTAAAAGCCAAGCCTCTCTCCGGAGAGGCTTTTTCTATTGCTTCATCCTCGAAATAGCAAGAGACAAGGCTTAAAAGAATGATTCGATTCTTCTAAGCCTTGTCTCTTGCTGTATTCGGGATCAATAGCTAACCGCCTGGTCATTCCGCATAGATATAACCGAATCAGATGGAATAGGCCCACTCACCGACCCACCCTCAACTAATGTCACATAAATTCGTTCATGATCTACGGGTTCTCCAGCAATAATTTTGATCAATTGTTCAGCAGCGAGTGATCCCCACTTGCGTTTGGAATAATCAATGCTTGCCAATCTCGGCTGGACATACTTGCTCAATTCAATATTGTCGAATCCGATGACGTCAATCTCCTGACCAACGCCAAGTGTACTGTCTGCCAGACGATCACACAAGCCAATAGCCATCTCATCATTGAGGCAGAATACCGCTGCGGGTCCATCATACACCTGCACAATCTGATCTGCGGCTTGTTCTCCACCACTCTTTTCAAAATCTCCCGTAATCTCAATCCATTCCACATCGGCTTCACGTTCAGCAACCTGTCTCACAGCCTTTAACCGCTGCACAGAGTCAAACGAACCTTCCGGTCCTGTCACCACGTAGATTTTCTTATGTCCCTGTTCAATCAGATGTTCCATCGCAAGTGTCGCCCCGGCTTTGTTATCCAGCAGAACCTGATTAATGTTGGGATGATCCATCTCACGGTCCAATACAACGATTTTGTGCCCACGATCGGCATACTGCATTAGTTCCTCACTTGCAAACGTATGATCCAGAATGATCGCACCATCAATCATTCTCTCTGGAAGCATGCGATGGGATTGTTTACCACTGCACACGATCAGGTCATAACCTTGAGCATTACATACGGCTTTCATGCCACTCAGCAAGTCTCCATACACATCTCCTCTAAAATCGGTCAAGAATACACCTAGAATTTTGGATTCCCTCTTCTTCAGTGTTCTTGCTGCGGCATTTGGAACATAGTTCAGTTCTTTGGCAATGGCCAAAATTTTGGAACTCGTCTCATCGGTCACTTTGTTGCTGCCATTCAGCGCATATGACACAGTAGAGATGGAAACTCCCGCCTGTTTGGCGATATCCTTGATACTGACCACATTCTTCGCTCCCCTGTTATGTTCATCAGGCCTTTCATAACAAAAGGCCTGACACATTACTCTTTACATTCACCGGATTAAACAAGTCTGAATGATTTCTTCTGAGTATCCCGACTGTTTGCACCCACAAGAATATGGAACTCGCCTCGATCACTGCGGTAGCTTAAGTCAGAATGGTGATAACGAAGCTGTTCTTCATTTAACGTAAACGTGGCTGTACCACTCTCGCCTGGCGCCAGTGCAAGCTTCACATATCCTTTCAACTCACGCATAGGACGAACGACTTCACCCGTTACATCACGAACGTACAACTGAACGGTCTCCACACCTGCACGGTCACCCGTGTTTGTAACACGTACCTGGATGCTCAGGGACTCATCTGCAGTCATCTCATTACTTGACACTTCAAGATCACCATAAGAGAACGAAGTGTATGAGAGACCATAACCGAACGGAAGCAGAGGTTCATTCGGGCTGTCAATGTATTTGGATACGTAACGTTCTTCCGTCTTCTCCGGGTTCAGTGGACGACCTGTATTGAAATGGTTGTAATAGACCGGAATCTGACCTACGGACTGCGGGAAGGACATCGTCAGACGTGCGGATGGATTCACTACACCTGTCAGAACATCTGCGATCGCTGCTCCGCCTTCACTACCTGGGAACCAGGCTTCAAGAACGGCATCCGATTCATCGATTACACCATGCAGATCCAATGGACGGCCGTTGAAAATAACGGTGGCAATCGGTTTGCCGGCTACTTTGAGCTGTTTGATTAATTCCAATTGGGCTGCTGGCAGACGGATATCCGTGCGTGAGCCACCTTCTCCGCTCATCTCAGAGTCTTCACCCAGAGCGAGAACAATCAGATCTGCTTTGCTTGCCACTTCCAGGGCTTCGGCAATCTGCTCAGCTGTAATCGTATGAACATTACTGCCTTGAGCAAATTGAACTTTTCCACCTGTCAGGCGCTCTTGCAGAGCTGTTCCCAACTTAACTGCATCTTCCTTAACTCCTTCACAGGACCACCAACCCAGAATGTCAGGACTCTGTGCAAAAGGACCAATGAGGGCTACATTAGCGTCAGGTTGAAGTGGAAGCACACTGTCATCATTCTTCAAAAGGACAGCTGATTTTGTTGCCAGTTCGTACGATACCTGACGGTGCTCTTTGGAGAACACAATCTCACGTTCACGTTCAGGATCAGCTGCACGCAGCGGATTGTCGAACAATCCCAGCTTTTCTTTCAGTTGCAAAATTCGCAGAACGGCTTCATCAATGAGCTCTTCTTCCACTTCACCGCTCTCAATCAGCTCAGGCAAATGATGAACATAACAAGGTGTCATCATCTCCATATCTACCCCTGCACGAATGGCACGATATGCCGCTTCACGATCATCTTCTGCAGCACCATGTGCAATCATCTCGCGAATGGAAGCCCAATCCGAGATTAATACACCATCAAAGCCCCACTCGTCACGCAAAATGCCGCGCATTAACTTCTCATTGCCACTTGCCGGAATACCGTCAACCGTATTGAACGAAGTCATGACCATCTCCACGCCCGCATCCAATGCTGCTTTGTATGCTGGCAAATAGTACTCACGCAGGTTACGCTCAGACATGTCCACCGTATTGTAATCCCGACCACCCTCAGCCGCCCCATACGCCGCAAAGTGTTTAACACAGGCTGCAAGACGATCTGGCTCATCCTTCAAGTTATCACCCTGATATCCACGTACAAACGCAGCCGCAAACAAACTGTTCAGATAAGGGTCTTCTCCTGTCGTTTCCATCACACGGCCCCAGCGCGGGTCACGAACCAGATCCACCATGGGTGCAAAGGTAACATGCAAACCGGATACAGCTGATTCACGTGCTGCAATTTCAGCACTTTTCTCAGCCAGTTCTGTGTCCCATGAACAACCGATCGCGAGTGGAATCGGGAAAATGGTTTTGAATCCATGAACTACGTCAGCCATGAACAAAAGCGGAATGCCCAAACGGCTTTTGTTCATATAAGCTTGCTGTACATCAATGATGGCCTGCGCACCGGACAACCCCAGAATGGACCCACTGGCATCCACGGACTGCTCCGTAATTCCCATCTCTTCCATCGGCCCTGTGATCTGACCTTCGACATTTGTTCCTTCATAAAAGTTGGCAGTCAACTGAAGAAGCTGAGCTGTTTTTTCCTCCAACGTCATCTGTTTTACCAGATCTAGCAACTGCTCGTTATTCATCTGATCGTATCCTCCACTATAAGTTGTTGAAATAAAGAACCCGGCTGCGTTCGGGGAGAGACCGCGCACCGGGTTCAAAATGAATTACTGAATGATTACTAGAATTTATCGTTTAGCTCATCCAGATAAGGTTGAACCAGGGACATTTTACTGTTTACCCATTCTTTCCAGTTCGCCTCTAGATCTCCGTTTTTGAGGATCAAGTTGGCATATTCGTTCTGGTAGTCAAATGAAGCCTGACTCTTAGCTTTGGAATCGTACAGATTGACATCCCAATCGTATGGTGCAAGCGATTTGCCTTCTGTACCAAGTTTTGCTTTTTCTTCGAACAATTTAACGGCTCTATCACGGTAATCTTTTTTGATTGCAGGGTTTACAACACTGAAGTCGTCACCGAGCAGGTACAGACCTTCGAAACGTGCTGGGTATTTATCTTCCAATACCGTTCCTTCTGGCAACAAGCTAACAAGTTCGTTGTTTTCATCATATTTCCAATCTTTTCCTTCAAAGCCCATGTTGATGAGCAACTGTCCTTCTTTTGTTGCAGAGTAATCGATCAGATCCATGATCCGTTCGAATTTCTCATCACTAATGTCCGGATTGAAGATCAATGCCGACCAGAAGTTGGCTTGCTCCATGTTACGGTATTTACCGTCATCGCCTACTACGATTGCTGTGTGTACCAGTTCATCACTATCTACACCCAGATTTTTTTTCATATCGGAATCCAGACCTTGTCTGTACGAAGCCAGTCCGCCCAGACTTGTTACAGCAGCTGTACCTGTTACTTTGAAGTTGTTTTGACCTTCATTGTTTTTCCATGTGTAGAACTCAGGATTGAGCAGTCCATCTTTATAGGCTTTTTGCATCAATTTAAGTCCTGTCAGCGTTTCAGGATCTGCTGGTCCCCAGTGGAATTGGCCATCTTCACCTTTGTAGAACGGAGAGTCAGTCATGGCATGCACACTGTTAGGCATAATCATGTTTGTCATGGCATCTGCCGCATTATAGGACAGAGGTACAAGTTTGTTACCCACTTTGCCTGGATCTTTTTCTTTCACTAGCGCAGCATATTCGTTCAATTCGGTTGTTGTATAAGCATCTTTCAGTTCAAAACCAACCGCTTCAGCCCAGTCTTTACGAAGCGCAATGACACCAATTTGGTTCGTCAGTGGGTCAGCTGGTTTGTTCTCGAAATAGATTGGTCTAGGCAGGACATATGTTCCACCCGTCAATTCTTCCAACTTGTCTCCAAGACCCGTCAAATTGTAAGCTGCTGCCACGTTAGGCCAGCGTTCTTTCCAGTCATCCGGGAATTTGTAGAACAAACCTTGTTCAATACTGTTAATGGCATCGCCATGTACGTAGTTCCATACCGCTACATCCGGCAAGTCGCCAGAGTTGATCCACAGACGAAGCTTCTCGCCCCATGAATCCCAATCGATATAGTTGTAGTCCCAAGTTACATTGAATTTGTCTGTCCAGAACTTGTGGAAGTCATTATCCAGGTTCCCGTTTTTGATTTCTGTCAGGTTAGCTACAGAGATGGTCAGGTTGTCTTTGTAATTTCCCTCTGCATCTTTTTCGTTACCACCTGAAGCTCCTTGGCTGGAACAAGCGGTCACCATCAGCATAACTACACTAAGCGTGATGGCAAAGAGAGCTCGTACTGACAACTTTTTGTTCGTTTTCATGTTTTACCCCCATGTTTTTAGTAGAATTTTATTGCAAAATCCTATACGTATAATCAGGTCTTGATTGCCCCTGTTAATACCCCTTTGGCAAAGTGTTTTTGCAGCATTGGGAAGAAACACATAATTGGTACCATGGTGACAAATACGGCTGCCATCTTCATGCCCATTGAGAAGTTGCTTGCCTGGGCAGCATCCACACTGGATGCATTGGATGCATTCGTCGTAGATGTCACGATAATATTTCGGAGTACATTCTGGAGCGGTAACTGATCCGCTTTTCGAAGGAATATCATCGCATCATACCAACTGTTCCAGTAAGCTACACCGTAGAACAACGTGATTGTAGCCATAATTGGTGTAGCCAGCGGAAGAACAACAGAGAACAAAATTCTCCACTCTCCGGCTCCATCCAGTCTCGCCGATTCCATCAGCGATTCAGGCAAGGTGTAGAAGTAGTTCATCATCAGAATCATGTTAAAAGCACTAAAGCTTCCCGCCAGGATAACAGACCACAGCGTACCAGTAAGATGAAGTGATTTCATGATCAGGTACAGCGGTACGATACCACCATTAAAGATCATGGTGAACAGTACCAGGAAAAATATAAATTTCTTAAACGGAAATTTGTTGCGACTAAGGCCATATGCCATGCTTGTTGTCAGGAACAAGCTGAGTGGCAAGCCGATGACTAGCAAAATAATTGTATTTTTGTACCCCGACAGAATCGTTCCGTCAGCGAACAATGCCTTGTAGGAATCCAATGTCCATTCTTTAGGGAACATCAAAAATGGATTGTCAGCATATTCTTTTTGTGTTGCAAACGAGATCATGATGACATTCCAGAACGGAATCAGGATCATCAGGGCAAGCACGAGTAATACGGCAAAGATAATGTAATCGAGAAGTGTCATTTTTTCTGTACCAATTCTCGGTTTTTTGTTAGCTTTCTTGCTCATCTCATTTTTCCTCCTCTCTTATCGGAACAAACCGTCTCCGCCAAGCCACTTGGCAAATCTGTCAGCAAGAAGCAGCAAGGCCATATTCACCAGGGAACGGAACAAGCTGACCGCTGTCGAGAATGAGAAATCGGTAGATGACTGGAACGTAATCCGATAGATATATACATCGAGTACTTCCGATACATTTTTGGTAGCGGCATTTGCCAAGTTGAAGATCTGGTCAAACCCGGAAGACATCAATCCACCAACCGACAGAATAAACATGATTGTGATGGTTGGAAGGATGTTCGGTAAAGTAATTTTGAACATCTGTTGCATACGGGAAGCCCCGTCAATCTGTGCTGATTCATACTGATCCTGATCAATACCGGAAATGG
Organism: Paenibacillus sp. FSL M8-0212; assembly: GCF_038004645.1. Classification (NCBI taxonomy): domain Bacteria; kingdom Bacillati; phylum Bacillota; class Bacilli; order Caryophanales; family Paenibacillaceae; genus Paenibacillus; species Paenibacillus sp. FSL M8-0212. Next base: position 441,313 of record NZ_JBBORP010000001.1, read on the forward strand.
CAGCCAGGAATATAATCGCGCCCCATCCACTTGATTTCCAAATATCAGTCAACAGCAACATTGGTACAAAGTTGGATTCGGACCCCAGGAAGTTAATCGTTGGCAATCCGAGTAATCCGAGCGCGCTATTTACCAGTCCGTCATATGCCAGCACATTGATGACTACCCCGGATACGATGATCCAGGACAGGAAGTGCGGGAACGTAAGAACGGTTTGGAACAATTTTTTCCCTCTGCGCATCCGCAATTCATTCAGCAACAGCGCCAGAATGATCGGGAACGGGAACTGAATAATCAGTTTCAGAATATTGATGTAAAGCGTACGCCATACTGCGTCGATAAAGGTTGGATCACGGAAAACATATTTGAAGTTCTCGAATCCGCTCCATGGACTTCCCCAGATGCCCAGGTTGGCCTTGTAATCTTTGAATGCCAGAGACAGGCCACCCATCGGCATGTAGGCAAACAGAATTAGCCAGACAAGCCCCGGAATAAGCAGGGTGTATGTCATTCGGTGCTTCCAGATTTCAGTCCAGAGCGAATTGCCCTTCACGTTTCCCTTCAGCTTTTTGCTAGGTCCTTCGGCTGCAGGTTTCACATTGCATCTCCTCACTCTACTATGGTCTTGTCGTTGTACAGAAAATCAAACATCGTTCTCAGGTGGTGCTCCCAAAATTTCCATTCATGAGCCCCCGGCGTCTCCACATACCGAAAATCAAAGGCAGTCCCTTGCATGTATCTCGCATAGTCGCGATTCATCTCTACGAAGGGGTCACTATCGCCACAGCAACTGAGGATTTCCGGTAAAGGAACACCCTGTTCCAGCAGCTTGGCCGACAGTGCGTAAATATCCTGATCGGCTTTCACCTGTAAACGTTCTCCAAAAACCGCTTTCATTTCCTTGATCATGGTCGCTGGCATATGGGGATCATGAAGTCGTGTCTGGATATCCGTTACACCGGATAGAGACACTACTTTGCGATATCGCTCTGGATAAGTTAGTCCACATTTCAGTGCACCATATCCACCCATGGATAAACCGGCGACGTACGTTTTCTCCGGATCAGGATTCAGATTGAGTAGACGCTTGCATACTTCAGGTAACTCCTGAGTGATGTAGTGGAAGTAATTCAGGCCGTATTCCATATCCGTGTAGTAGCTTCGATTCGCTTCCGGCATAATGATGGTACAGCCATATTGGGCTGCATACATCTCAATTGTGGTTAACCGCTGCCAGGTACTCGCATTATCGCCTGCCCCGTGCAACAGATATAGTGTACCGCCTGAAGTCTCTCCGGAGTCACTGGACACAACATGTATGCTGGTATTCATGCATAAGGTTGGCGATCCAGTTTCGATCGTTATATGTGCCATAATGTAACCCCTCTCATCATCGCCTGCTGTCTTACTCATTCGTTTCTCTGGCGTTGGATCGCAGGCTGTTGTAGATTCCCTTGTATTACGATGGGTTATCGAAACGATTTTCTCGAATCGTTTCAAAACATAGCCAACGTTGATTCACATGGACTTCATTACAACACTTTTAATGTGGAAGCGATTTCTTCGAATCGTTTCGAATAAATCATAAGCCCGATGAGTAAATCCTGTCAATAACCTTTTTACAAATTTCGCGTTTTTTTCTCGAAAAAATGCTGTTTCAAGTCTAAATTTGCGTCCAAAGACACTATTATTACGAAAAAATGAAAATTTAGTCAGTGCTATTACAACTTTAATTGACACCAAACCAGGTTTATACTAACATGGGTTCTGATTTTGCATTCGAATTACGGAAACGTTTCACCAACCGATTTTACTCAGGTTTCACCTGATATCAGGGAGGTTAATATGTCTGAGCAACTCAAAGGTTTCATTCATACGATTACTGAGCAACAATTGAACGTTTTTTCCATTCGCATATTACAAAAAGGGCATCTGCTTGCCCATTGGGACCGGGATAAGGATCAGCGCAGGGTACAACATTCCATCAGCAAATCCTTCACGTGTATGGCCGTTGGACTCGCGCTTGAAGAAGGTCTGTTACATCTGGATGCGACACTTGGTGATTATTTCTCTTATGATCATGTACTCATTGCACAGCACAATCTCCCATCTCCACGGGAATTGAAGTTACGTGATCTGCTCCGAATGTCTTCGGGCCATGACTCTCCCCCTCTTTGGGCTGATGAACGAGCTTCATTGACCGAAAAGGACTGGGCGAAATATTATATGTCTCTGCCTCTGGACCGGGTACCTGGAGAACAATTTACATATAGCAGCGGGGATACATTTATGATCTCAGCCATGCTACAGGCTGCTACCGGCCAAACCGTGAAAGATTACCTGACTCCACGATTATTTGATCCACTTGGCATCCATGATGTAGAGTGGGAAACCTCTCCACTGGGGGTAACACTTGGCTGTGCAGGTCTTTGGATAAGCAATGAGGAACTGAGTCAATTTGGACAGTTACTGTTGCAGGAGGGCTTTTGGGAAGGCAGACAGCTTGTACCTGCGGATTGGATTCGACAGGCTACGTCCCAGCAAATCGAAACGACTGGAGACGGAGATTGGGGAAAAGGTTACGGCTATCAGTTCTGGATGTGTTCTCATGGCGCTTATCGCGCTGATGGAGCCTATGGTCAATTGTGTATCGTAATTCCCTCAAAGGAAGCTGTCATATGTATTAATAGTGAAGAAGAAAATATGCAAGGCATCCTGAATGCCGTCTGGAATGAGGTTTTACCTATATGCATTCAACCTTAGATTTCATACTCTTCTTTTATTCATATGGAACTGAACCATGCACTGGATACTGAAAACAAAAATAACGTCACGGGGTCAATGGACCCCATGACGTTATTTCTTATCCGTGTTGTGGAAGCTGAGTCATTTCATCTAAACATTGTGCGCATATGTAACGCTCTTTGAACTCGTTGACTTCCTCGATGGATCCGCAGAAAATACATTTTGGACGATATCTCTCCAAGATAATATGGTCCCCTTGTACTAAGATTTCTACAGGATCTCCCTCATTCATTTGATACCTTTTACGCAAAGATTTAGGCAATACGATCCTACCTAATTGGTCAACTTTGCGAACTACTCCAGCTGGCTTCATAGCTACGGCACACCTCTCCTATCTTACTCTAAATTTCTAGGTACATTTGTACTATGTTTATAGATTCGCCAAGATTTTGTCGAATCCTGCTGGAAATAAACATTTTTTGTCCTTTTTTTTGAAAAATGTTTTTTTTCCGAATTCTAGCCGTCATTTATAACCAAAATTTATCCTTCTAACCCCGGGAAATTGAGCTGGCGCAACGCTTCATATACAATAATTGCTGCCGAATTGGACAGATTTAATGATCTAACGTCACCAGTCATTGGCATTTTCATGCATGTATCGGGATTCGCAGCAATTAATTCAGGTGGCAGGCCTTTAGTCTCTTTACCAAAAACGAGGAAATCTCCATCCTGAAAATTAAAATCACTGTATCGGTTCTTGGCCTTCGTAGTTGCGTAGAAGAAACGACCTTCCGGATATTTTTCCTGAACCTCAGCAAATGAGTCGTGGTATTCAATATGAACAGCATGCCAGTAGTCCAGCCCTGCACGTTTCAATGTAGCATCATCTGTTCGAAATCCAAGTGGACGTACGAGATGCAGATGGGTCCCGGTTGCCGCACAAGTACGCGAAATATTGCCTGTGTTCGCCGGAATTTCTGGTTCAACCAGAACGATGTGTAAAGCCATATGTGTTCAATCTCCTTTTCATTTCATGTTGACGACAACCCTCTAATCTTAAAGAAAAGCCCTCCACACGTCAATGTGGAAGGCTCTGGTAAGGCACAGGATTAGACACGAAGGTCCATTACACCGTACCTATACTAATTATCCATTTGTCTTCTGGAAGTGGCTCATGAAGTCTGTCAGTGCCTTAACACTCTCATAAGGAGCAGCATTATAAATGGAGGCACGGAGACCACCCACACTGCGATGTCCTTTCAGACCTACAAATCCTTCTTCCTCCGATGCCTTGATGAACTTTTTCTCCAGTTCCTCAGAAGCAAGACGGAAGGTTACATTCATAAGGGAACGATCTTCTTGTTCAACACAACCATGGTAGAAATCACCGGAAGCATCAATTGTGTTATAGAGCAATTCCGCTTTTTTCGTATTTTTTTGCTCAATACCAGTCAGTCCGCCCTGTTCTTCAATCCATTTCAATACTTCATTCACCATATATACCGAGAAGGATGGCGGCGTATTGTACAGGGAGTTGTTATCTACATGTGTGCTGTAACGAAGCATGGTTGGAATCGTTTTAGGCGATTCGCTCACCAGTTCCTCACGAGCAATTACAACCGTAATTCCGGATGGACCCAGGTTCTTCTGTGCACCCGCGTAGATCATGCCAAACTGATTAAGATCAAATGGTTTACAGAAAATATCACTCGACATGTCCGCAATCAGAGGTACTGAACCGGTATCCGGGAACGACTTGAATTGCGTACCTTCGATCGTTTCGTTGGAAGTCAGATGTACATAAGCCGTACGTTCTGGCAAACTCAGATTCGAAACATCCGGCAATTTCATGAACTTCTCTGCTTCTGAAGATGCAGCAACATGTGTCTCGCCGATCAACTTCGCCTCAGACAGAGCCTTCTTGGCCCAGCTGCCGGTCATCACGTAACTTGCAGTCTGTCCTGCCCCGAGCAGGTTCATTGGTAACATCGCAAACTGAGTGCTTGCACCGCCCTGCAGAAAGAGAACCTTGTATCCTTTTGGATTGCCTAGAAGCGACAACAACCGCTCCTGAGCTTCATTATGTACAGACTCGTACACCGCTCCACGGTGGGACATCTCCATAATCGACATGCCTGTATTACGAAAATCTACAAATTCCGCCTGTGCACGCTCCAGTACCTCAAGTGGTAACGCCGCAGGTCCTGCATTAAAGTTATACGCTCTTTTTGTCACAAAATCCCCCGCCCTTTCCATCCGTAACTCTGACATACAAAGTGAATATTATCGCTATGATATCAGTATTCTCTATCTGCTTCAAGGGCAATATGCACTGAAGTGTTGAATTCAGGTCATCAAATTCCTTTATCACCCTGCAAAGTTAAAGCACTACATTATTTAATTCAAGGAAAAGCCTCCGAGAGCGTGTCCCGGAGGCTTTAAGTTGGAACAAGAACTGTTCCGACCCCGACCGATTAGCAGTCGAAGTAAAGGCTGTACTCGTGCGGATGAATGCGGATCGCTACTGCTTTTGCTTCATCGCGTTTGAGGTTGATGTAGTTTTCAATGAATTCTTTTGTGAATACGCCGCCTTCAGTCAAGAACTCGTTATCAGCTGCCAATGCATCAAGTGCTTCTTCGAGGGAAGCTGGCACACTGCGGATGTTTTCTTTATCTGCATCAGACAGGTCATAGATGTTTTTATCGAGAGGACCATATCCAAGCTCAGTTGGGTTGATTTTGCGTTTGATTCCATCCAGACCAGCCATCAACATTGCGGAGAATGCCAAGTATGGGTTAGCTGTGGAGTCTGGTGTACGGAACTCGATACGACAACCTTTTGGTGTCACAGCTGCAACTGGAATACGAACTGCTGCGGAACGGTTACCTTTGGAGTAAACCAGGTTTACTGGTGCTTCGTAACCAGGTACAAGACGTTTGAATGAGTTTGTACTAGGGTTAGTCAAAGCGATCAGTGCCGGAGCATGGTACAAGATACCTCCGATGTAGTGCAGTGCCATTTCACTCAGGTTAGCATATCCCGCTTTGTCATAGAACAATGGGGAATCGCCATCAAAGATGGATTGGTGAACGTGCATTCCGCTACCATTATCACCGAACAATGGTTTTGGCATGAATGTTGCTACTTTACCATATTGACGTGCAGTGTTGTGCACGATGTATTTGTATGCAAGCAGGTTATCTGCTGTTTTCTTCAGTGTATCAAAACGGAAGTTGATTTCGGCTTGACCCGCTGTCGCCACTTCATGGTGATGACGCTCGATCGACAGGCCTGCTTCTTCCAAAAGACGACACATTTCGCTACGAATATCTTGTTGTGTATCCACTGGCGCTACTGGAACATATCCACCTTTAGTGCGAACTTTGAAGCCCAGGTTACCGCCTTCTTCTTTGCGGTTGGTGTTCCATGAAGCTTCTTCGGAATCTACATAGTAGGAAGAGCTGTTCGTGCCGCTCTCATAACGTACATCGTCGAAGATGAAGAACTCGGATTCAGGTGCGAAGAATGCCGCTGTACCTACACCGCTCTCTTGCAAATAAGCTTCTGCTTTAACAGCGATGCTGCGTGGGTCACGCTCATAACGCTCGCCATCCGGAGTGAAGATGTCACACATAACATTCAATGTAGGGTGTGCAGTGAACGGATCGACATAAGTCGCTTCAGGGTCTGGCATCATAACCATATCGGACTCTTCAATTCCGCGGAAACCTTGGATAGAAGAACCGTCAAAAGCTACTCCATTTACGAACGTGTCTGCATCAACAGCCGAAGCTGGCAACGAGATGTGATGTGCACGACCAGCTAAATCTACAAAACGAAAATCTACCCACTCGATGTTGTTCTCTTGAATTGATTTCAATACGTTTTCAACCGACATGTATTCGTCCTCCCAAATATTCCGAACATTAAACAACCCCACTAAGAAAATGTCTAAATTCGAATTTTTTTCTGTCGTCATTATAAATTTTAAAACCTGACATCGTCAATACTTATGTAAGGTATTTTTTGCGAGTATGTTAGCTATACTCACATTTTATAAATAACCTAAATTCATATAACAACTAGAATTATAAACATTTAACTGGTTTAATGCGGTAAAGCGACCCCTTTTTTATCCTAAATAATGGGAAAAACTTCACATCATAAATGTTTCTTATCACCATTGATTAATAAATACGTTCAAAACTGCAAAATATGCAAAAAACCGAGCATCTATCTGATTCCGTTGCAATGAACGAGACCAGAGGAGATGCCCGGATGATGATCCAGACCTTGCCTATGAAATTCTTATTATACGCCTACACGTGCCGGGAAAAATTCTGCCGGTTGTTTGGCTGTGCTGAATGATTTACCCACGATTGGTGCCAATTTCTCCAGATCCTGCAACAGGTTGGCGAATTGGTCAGGGAACAAGGATTGCACACCATCTCCTGTCATGGAGTTATCCGGATCGGTATGCATTTCAATGATCAGGCCATTGGCACCCGCAGCAACGGAAGCTTTTGTCATCGGTTCTACCAGTTCACGGCGTCCAGTACCATGGCTCGGATCGGAAATAACCGGCAAATGGCTCAGAGACTGCAGAACAGGGATCGCTGACAGATCCAGCGTATTCCTTGTGTAGGATTCAAACGTACGAATACCACGCTCACACAGCATAACATTTGGGTTACCACCCGCAAGAATGTATTCAGCCGCATTCAACAATTCATCGTATGTCGCACTGAAACCACGTTTCAACAATACCGGTTTGCCACACTCACCCAATTTGCGGAGCAGGTCAAAGTTCTGCATGTTACGTGTACCTACTTGCAGAATATCGGCGTACTCGGCGCAAATATCCACATATTCGGGTGTCATGACTTCTGTAATGGTCAGCAGATCATGTTTCTTTCCTGCTTCCGCCATCATGATCAATCCCTCTACGCCCGTTCCTTGGAAGCTGTAAGGACCCGTACGAGGCTTAAATGCTCCCCCACGTAACACTTGCCCACCAGCAGCTTTCACAAGCCCGGCAATCTCATCAATCTGTGCAGCGGATTCAACCGCACATGGTCCACCCATGACAACAAGTTCTTTTCCGCCGATATCTACACCCTTGATGGAGATTACCGTATCTTCCGGATGGAAGTCACGGCTTGCCAATTTGTAGGACTTCGAGATTTTAACGACATTCTCGACACCTTTCATTTGGCGAAGATGCTCTTGCATTTTAGGTTCAACTTTACCAATCAAACCAATGATGGTACGATCCTCTCCGCGAGAGATATGCACCTGAAGCCCTTCTTTTTCAATAACTGCAACGATATCCTGAATCTGTTCCTCCGGTGTAGCCTTGCCTGCAATAACGATCATATTAATTCCCATCCTTCCTTGTATGAGAGCACCATAATTTCTTATCGTGCGTCTGATTAAATTCAAAAACTCTGTCGCGCTTAAACGCTTGTTCGCTTTTAAGCTTTTATCTGTTAAAGTAATTTAACCAAAAAACTCTCCTTCCGTCAAGATATTTATTTTTAAAAATACTGAAAATCTCTCCCTTAAAAAGCCTATATAAATGTAAGAAATATTTTTATCCCTATTCTACATGAGAATAAGAAATATACTTTATCGCTTTAATCTTTACGGCTCCTTTTTACCAAAGAATTTTCATTTTTTTATTTAGAAAAAGTATTTAACAGTAATCGAGATTAAATTTGTAAATAAAATATAAAAAATGGGATAATTGTCCTATACAACAACTTGAATATTTAAATTAAAATGTTATTGTAAGCAGTTACATCATCCGAAAGGTGGCCGTAGTCAATTAATTCAAAAAAAACTTTTGGAGTTGAAAAAAAATGAATAAGGTACGAACAATAATCTTATGTTTAATTATTATACTGTCAATTTCTAACCCTATAAATGCTTCGGCAGAATCTAAGGCAAGTAATTCAGATGATAACCTAAAAATTGAGACTGCTTCTAACTCGATTCATCTAACTTTAAATGATACTCAGGGTTTGATAACTGTAGAGGATTTAGACCAGAATAATAAAATAATTTATCAAGGAGATAACAACGAAGTTGTTATTGATGATCTAGATTCTAGCACTTTGTATCGATTTAAAGTTAGTTACCTCAGTGAAGAAGGAAATAAAGAAATGTACATTTCAACAGAAACAGATACTAATTCTTACAAAGCTTTAACAAACAGCGATGAATTTAAAATTAAATCTAATGCAGTAGTTTATCCAGAAAAAGTTGTGCTTTCATGGGAAGATGTTCCTGGTGTAAATAAATACTCTATATTAAAAAATGGGGTAATGATCTCAGAAACTCAGACAAACAAATTTGTAGATCATTTTGACAACAACGAAGTATATAACACATACGAAATACAATTTGACATTCCACTTACTCCTAGTGAGAAAGAAGAAATTAGAGAATTTTATGCGGGCAAAAACTTCAACTTAGGAACAGAAGAGTTGGAAAATTTATCAAAAAAACCTTATAGTATCATAAAAGTTATAGACGCTTCTATTGTAAATCCCAGTTTATCTTTAGCAGCAGTTAATAACTCTTTTAAATGGACATATAAAACTTTTATACCCATGGAATATGCAGAAGATCCTTGGTACAATGCTGCAACCTGGGGACAGAATATAAAATTCTTTAAAGGTGACAATCGAGGTTTTAGTTCAAGTGCTGAAACTTACAGAACAAAAACTGTAGGAGACAGTATATTTTACACAGATTCCACTACTGCTTCAGAAGCGTTCTATAAGGATGTCTCGACTACTCACGCTTTAGACAAAGATAAAAAGCTTGTAAGTACAAAAACAGACTCTGGGCAGTATATTAACAGAATTATCAATAGTAATACATCTTCTAAAACAGATGTAACTGTGTATCACAAATCGGGAAACCCTTATGCTGTTGCTGGTAATGAAATAGATTATCAAATGAGAGTTATAACTCAAAAAGGAGGGGCTTATAGTTTTGTGGGAACTCATGATCGAGCTCCTGCTCATGAATTATACGTGAGATTGAGCAACGGGACTACCCTTACAATTTTCAATCATCCTCATGAAGGATTCGAATATCTAGGAGCACCTAGTACATTAGCTCGGAATTTCAATATTTCAAATTAAATTTTTGGCGCCTGTTATTATTTAACAGGCGCTGTTATATTAGATAAACAACTTTAATATTAAGGGAGATGGATGAATTTGAGTAGAATAATAAGTTCAATTGCATCCGCTTTATTAGGTTCGGTTATATTTACAATTTTTAATACAATGACCAGAAACGTTGAAACGACTTTGTATTATAGTGCTACTTCACTATTCATTACTGGGTTTGCAATTTTATTTTTTTTATTTTTATTTATTGCAACGCCACTATCTTTTTTTTTGGAAAAAAAATTTAAAAATTATTCGTTTTTAACAAAAACTCTTTTGTATTTTGCCACCTGGACTTCTCTAGGAGCATTATTCTTACTTTTTAATCCTTCTAACAGTATGGAGGGAATATTGAAATTTTTGTTAATATCCGGATGTTCAGGCGTTGTTTTTTTTCTTTTCACTCAGCTTACGGACTTCATATCGGTATCAATTAGAAAAGTGAAAAAATAACAAATAAGCTGGATCGGGGAATGTGGCTCGATACCAGCTTATTTGTTACATTTATTTCTAGTTATTTATCTATTCAGCAATTAGATCCTACTTATTTAATTACGTGTTTTTTCTCTAACTGGAGGAAGCAATTTGCTCATGTTCACGGTACGTTTGATCTCCCACGTCTCCGGCTTGTCATGTTCATACTGCTCCAGGTAAAGGATAACCTCCTTCGTAATCGGTGTTGGTGTTGATGCACCCGAAGTAACAGCCACCTTATTAACACCTTTCAGCCATTCTTGCTGAATCTCGGAGACATCGGATACACGGTAGGCCGTAACCCCGGCGATCTCCTCCGACACTTGTGCCAGACGATTAGAGTTATTGCTGCGAGGATCACCCACCACGATAACCAGGTCCGCTTGACCTGCCTGTTCCGCGACAGCTTCCTGACGAACCTGAGTTGCGAGGCAAATCTCATTATGAATCTCTGCGCCCGGGAATTTCTCCAGCAGACGGCTCATAATGTGTTTGATATCCCACTGGCTCATCGTTGTCTGATTCGTAATAAGAATTTTGCCTGGAGCTACGTTCAGTTCCTCAATCTCTTCTTCCTTCTCGATCAGATGAACGAGATCTGGTGCAACACCTACGGCACCTTCTGGTTCAGGATGATTCTTTTTGCCGATATAGATGATCTGATAACCCTCTGCCGTCTTCTCCCGAATGAGATCATGTGTCTTGGTCACATCAGGGCATGTTGCATCCACTGTTGTCAGCCCTTTATCCCTTGCCAGCTTACGCACTTCAGGAGATACACCATGAGCTGTAAAAATAATCGTGCCACTCTCTACTTGGCTCAAAATATCCATCCGGTTCGGACCGTCCAATGTAATAATACCTTCATCTTCAAAGGAATCCGTCACATGTTGGTTATGCACAATCATACCCAATATATAAATAGGTCGTGGTAAATCCAGATTGCGTGCCGCTTGACGCGCGAGCACCATCGCATCCACAACGCCGTAACAATATCCCCGCGGCGAAATTCGTAGTACTTCCACTTGGTTGCCACCCGCTTTCTTTCTCGGCAACATTGCCGATGTAATTGCAGTCCTGTCTATTATACCTTTATTCGATAGGCGGAGCAAAGACAACCGGCAACCAGATAATAAAGGTGGTTCCTTCTCCACGTCTGGTCACAACCTCAACTGATCCATGGTGTTCCTCAATAATCCACTTCGCAATCGAAAGTCCCAGACCTATGCCCGGTGTAGCCCCACGAGATTCATCTGCCCGATAGAAGCGATCAAAGATGAACGGCACTTCGTCCCGATCCATCCCAATACCGGTGTCGCTGATGCGGAGTCCCACCTGACCTTTGTATAATACGGCATCCAGCGTCACAGAGCCTTCAGGTGTGTATTTAAACGCATTTTCGATGAAAATAAACAACATCTGTTGCAGATAGTCCTTGCTACCGTTCACATAAATGCCGTTAAGGATGGAAAAATCTCCTGGAAGCCAGTCTGCCTGACGATCCAGAAATTGTGCTCTGCGTGCCACTTCCTGTACGAGTATCTGCAGCGGAATCGGATTCAGTTCAATTTTCTGACCCGTATCCGCTCTCGCCAGCGATAACATGTCGCTGATCAGCCTGCTCATACGTTTTCCCTCGTCCGCCATGTCTTCAATGGCTTCCAGCGACATTTGTTTGACGGTCTCCTCATCCAGATTCGGTCGGTCGGTTCCCTCCTGATCCCACAGCTTCTTCAGGAAGTCTACGTTCCCGCGAATGGTGGTCAGCGGCGTACGCAGTTCATGTGATGCATCGGATACAAAGCGGCGCTGGGCAGCATTCGTCTCCTCCAAACCACGGAATGACAATTCTGTACGTTCAAGCATATTATTCACCGTTTCAATCAGACGCCCGATCTCATCCTTCGGCCCAGCATATTGAATACGTACACTTAAGTCATCTCCAGATTGAATCTGATTGGCGGCATCAATGACAGTCACGAGCGGACGCATCGACTTGCGAGCCAAGACGAGACCTGAGGTAATAGCCAATGCCATCGCTACCAGCCAGCCAAAAACCAAAATATTAAGCAACGCTTCCAGCAAGCGCTCCTGTGAACTTACATTCGCACCAACCTGAAGAATCCCACGTACTTCATTGGTTCCCTGAAGAGAAAGGGGAAGCTGATTCACCAGAAAGGGTGTACCATCCACATAGATCTTGGATATGCCTCGCTTTTCAAGAATTTCATTGGCTTTTAATACCGGAAACTGAATCTCCAGTTTTTTCATATTGCCGGAAATTATGCCTGAGCGACTCTGATAATCCCAGAGTTGAATGTAAATTTGTGCCTCCTGAAGCTGACTCTCTGTAAAGGGGTCCAGATCCAACGACTGTGAAAGAGGATTAACACCAATCTGTTCCGTAATCCGGGTACTCTTCACCTTCAATTGCTGTTCGACTTCCTGATAGGAGTTAAAATACACAAAGGCATAGATTACAACGCCCCAAAAGATAAGAACAGCCGCCAAAATGCCAGAATACCATGCGGTTAGTCTTAACCGGATGGACATATCAGGAGTCACCTCTCAGAATATAGCCGGCTCCCCGGATGGTCTGGATTAGACGCTTGCCACCGTATTCTTCGGTCTTCTGTCTGAGCATGGCAATGTACACTTCGAGCACGTTAGACTCACCGCTGTAATCATAACCCCAGATTTTATCCATAATCAGATCACGGGACAGTACCCGTCTTGGATTTTGCATGAACAGATTCAACAGTTCGAATTCTTTGGCAGTCAGCTCCAGCCGCTGCCCATCTCGCAATACTTCACGTGAGTCATTGTCCAAAATGATATCTTCATACATTAAGCGGTTGTCCGGCGTACCCCCACTATCTGACTTGCGGCGCAGCAATGCACGGACACGTGCCAACAATTCTTCCAGCGCAAAAGGTTTTACAAGGTAGTCATCGGCTCCTGTGTCCAGTCCGGTCACCCGGCTCTGTACTTCATCCTTGGCCGTCAGCATCAGCACAGGCACTTTACTGCCTGCTTCTCTCAATCTGCGACATACCTCAAATCCGTCAATCTGCGGCATCATCACATCCAGCACAACGATGTCCGGCTCCTTGTCCATCAGTTTGCTGAGGCCTTCAGCTCCATTGGAAGCCGTCTGTACCTCATATCCTTCAAAAGCCAGCCCCCGGCGGAGCATGGATACAATTTTTTCGTCATCATCCACAATCAAAATAGTTGAGCGCATGGTGGTCTTTCTCCTTTATCCTAACGTTTTATCCCATTGTAACAGGCAGAAGCACAATCTGCATCTTCAAGTAGGCGTCTCCAATCCGTCCTGGTCCATTGTAACCTTGCTCCATCAGGGCAAAAAAAACGGAAGGGCCTTCAAACCCTTCCGTTCTGTCAATCCTTACCTGATATTTATGGTTGCTGCTGTTGTGTATCTGTTGTTTGTGAAGTATCAAAATCATTTTTGTTGCCGATTTTGATTTTCAGATCCATCTTCTTACCGTCACGTACCACGTTTAATGTCACTTCACTGCCGATTTCCTGTTTCTTGATAAAATCAATCAGATCTTGACTTGTCGCGTACGGCGTACCGTTGGCACCTGTGATGATGTCATATGCACGAAGATCTGCTTGGTAAGCCGGTGATTGGAAGATCGTGCTGGCTACGACAGAACCTTCGGTAACGTCTGTTCCCATTTGTTTAGCAACTTCAGGCGTGAGAGCCATCAGAGACGCACCGATAAAGGGTACTGGCTCTTTGGGAACTTCTTTGTTTTCTTTAAGATATTTAACAGCTTCAGAAATGACGCTCGACGGGATTGCAAAACCAATACCCTGTGCATCTGCGCTTACTGCAACGTTCATTCCGATAACTTCCCCATTCAGGTTAAGCAACGGACCACCGGAGTTACCCGGATTAATCGAAGCATCTGTTTGCAGCAGATGACTGTACTCACGTGTTTTTCCTGTTTCTTCATCTGGAATGCTGATCGTACGTTCTTTGGCACTCAATACACCTGCTGTAACCGTGTGTTCGAATCCTTCAGGGTTACCAATAGCTACAAGCCATTCACCGACTTGAGTACTGTTGGAATCACCCAGTGGAGCTACAGGGAACGCATCGTCACCACTGTTTTTCTCAATTTTCAATACAGCCAAATCCAGATCAAAGCTGCTTCCCAGCAATTTAGCTTCATAAGGTTTGCTGTTGTTCTCCAGGGTTACCTGGATTACGTCTGCACCCTGAACCACGTGTTGATTCGTCAGGATATATCCTTCTTTGTCAAAAATGAATCCGGAACCAATGCCCATAGGCACAAGCTGATTACTACTTTGTGGTTGCTGGCTTTGGCCTTGATTGCCTTCTGTTCCGCCGCCATTACCAAAGAAGTATTGGTACAGCGGATCACTTGTATTTGATCCACCCTGACCCAATCCTGTACGTGAGGACTGCTTCGCGAGTGTTTCAATTTTGACAACAGCCGGACTTGTACTTGTTACTACGGAAGACACATCTTCTTTGCCTGTTGGCAGTAACGACGCTGTGACATTGTTACCTCCGCCTGTGTTTGTGGACGCTTCCTGTCCTGAACTTTGATTTTCCGTGTTCGTAAGTGCCGTCTCCGGTGTAAACATGTTTGTTCTGTCAGCTGTGTACATGAGAACTGTGATGACCAGCATACCGGCAATAAAGGAAAATAGAAGTGATCTTACGGAAGAACGTGGCTTGCGGTTATTATAGTTCCAGTTGCCTTTGCCGCCATTCCCTTGATCTCCACCGTTACCTGAGCCGTTTCCGCCGCCTGCTGATGATCTTTTCGCTTGTTCGGATGATTCACTATTATAGTAAGTAGGTACGGGTCTCACCGGATCAGGTTTTGTAATCTCTACATTTCCTTCTTCACGCTGATTATTGCTTCCCATGTGATTTGCTGTATCTTCCTGATTCACGGACTGAAAAGGTCCATAAGAATAATAATAGGAGGATTCGTCCGTTCCGGAAGAATTGCGGTTCTCCGTTTGTTTGGTTTCGTTTTCCTCGTCTTGACGGTTCGATCTATAGTTGCGTTCGTCCATGCCTCTCTACCTCCCAATCTCTTATTCCCAAGAGATATTCTTTAACTGTCCTTATTTTGTACTTTAAACCTTAACCGTACCTTAAAAACAATTAAAAAGGAGATAAAAGCACGTAAGAATAGACTCTTTTCCCCGTCATGACAGCATTTTACCCTTTCGTTTTCACCCATCCCTGACGATGCGCATAGATTGCCAATTGTGTACGATCATCCATCTCACATTTCATCAGCAGGTTACTCACATGTGTTTTGACGGTTTTGATACTGATATGTAATTCTTCTCCAATGTCTTTGTTGGTCTTCCCCTCTGCAATAAGCAGCAGCACTTCCTTCTCCCGTTCAGTCAGACCCGATTCACTCTCTCTCGCTGTACGTTGTCTGATTCCCCGGGTTAACGCCTGCGACACATCACCTGTCATAACAGGCATGCCTCTATAGGCCCCTTGCAGAGCATAGATCAGTTCTTCAGCAGAGACTGTCTTCAGTACATAACTTACCGCACCAGCTTCAATCGCTTGCACAACCAGATCATCCTCCAGGAAACTGGTAAGCATCACAATTTTCATCCCTGGAAATTCAGTCATAATGGCTTTTGTTGCTTCAGCGCCATTCATTACCGGCATCATCAGATCCATTAGAATCAGGTCCGGCATTTCACTAACATTTAACTTACGTAACTGATCAAGCGCATCCTGCCCGTGTCCCGCTTCTCCCATCACATGAAAAGTAGGTTCCAGCATTAGATATGTTTTCAACCCCATGCGCACCATATCATGGTCATCCACAATCATCACGTTTACTTTCCCACTCATTGCGTCTCCCCCTCTGGTTCACTCAGGAACGTTCGGGAATTTCGGGATCAATACCCGCACCGTCGTTCCCGCTCCCGGTTTCGATATAATCTGAACTTGCCCCCCAAGCTTCTCCGCCCGTTCACGCATGGTAGATAACCCGTATGAACCCGGACGCTCCGCTTGCTGTAAAAATCCCTGACCATCATCGCTGATGCTCATGCTGATCTGATGTTCACTCTCCCGTATGGACAGACTAACCACTCCCGCCTCTGCATGCTTCACAACATTGGCAACTGCCTCCTGAATAACAAGAAACAGCTGGTGCTCAATGGCATCCGAGATTCCGCCATCCAGTTCCAGCTCTTTCACACCTTTAAGACCATTCTGCCTGCAATAATCAGGAAACCAGCTATCCAGTGCTGCGGTGAGGTCACGCCCTTCCAGCTCTACCGGTCGAAGTTGGGCAATCAGTCCTCGCATCTGACGCTGTGCAATATGTGACATCTGGATCAACTGGTCCAGTACTTTACCACCATGTTCAGGATTCATCTCCAGCAGACGAGGTAAGGACGAAGCCGACATATGCATGGCAAACAGCTGCTGGCTAACCGTGTCATGGAGGTCCCTTGCCATTCGTTTGCGCTCTTCAAGCACAGCCCGCTCCGAGGCTTGCTCCTTCTCAATGACTTCCTGCTCACCGAGGCGCTGAAGCAGTCTCATCTTTTTCTCAATCGAATCCATCATGACATTGAACTCCTGATAGACACGACCAAACGAAGCGTCATCCGCTTCAGGCATGCGCACCGCCAGATTACCCTTGGACACTTTCAACATGTTGAGATCAAGCAGGTCAATCTTGCGTTGAAGTCGTAAAGCAGCGATATATCCGGTGATAACGGTGGCCAGCACAACAACGGCAACATAGGTCCATGCCCGCTGACGACCAGCCCCCATCAACACCTCTCCATACAATAGATAGAATCCGCCCAGCGTAATCAGACCGGTTAGCGCAAAATACATCATCAGTTCCCATTTATTGGCCTTGAGAATTGTTCGAATCATGCGTTAACCCACCTTATTCACTTTGACGTCTCCGATAAACACACTTACAATAATCCGTACCTTTTTGCTAGCTTCAAGGTAATGGGTAGTTTCAGCCTGGGCACTACTCAGGAATCCGCCGCGTTTCTGGTTCAACAGTGACATATCTCCAATGAAGGAATTTGTCGTCACCGTCACACCCAGATCCATATCTTCCGGAACAAATACTTTCACATCCCCAATAAATGAAGAAATAACAATCTTCGTCTCCCCATAAGGAATCTGTGCCTTCGTCAAATCAATTACGGTATCTCCGATAAAAGCCGAGATGTTCATTGGTTTTAACGAGAACACTTCCTGCCCCATGTACAGATCCCCGATGAACGCCGATTTGTTAATGGTATTGCCATTGCCATAATCCCCATAACCATTTCCGTAGCCATCATCATAATGTTTTCCATATCCAGTATCGTTAGAGTTATACGATTGATGTTTCTTCTTATATTGATGCCCTTGTGATGATGAATCCGTTGATCCTGTGAAATGAGGGCCATGTGCATCGTTCTTCTGTTCCTGTTTTGGTTTGCCAAATGTTTTCTCGAACTGTTCATCAAACGACGACGGCATCTCCAGATCCTCCGGAGCCAACGGTTTATAAGGTTGCTCAGGTGCTGGAGGTGGCTGCATCTTGTCATGATGTTTCCGATCACGACGACGTGGCCCGATCAGTACAAACAATCCTCCGCCAATCAGCATAACCGGAATCAGATAACGAATGAACTCCCCCATGGAGTAATCAATCCATCCCAGGTTACGAGCAAGAAAGTAACCACCTATCGCCAGTACAATTACCGGTCCAATAAAGGCGTAACCCCCGTTGCGACGAATCTCGGATATTCCTTTGGCCCCCCACCAGATTAGAAATAACGGCCAATATGTTCTGAAAATATATCCTACATCAATGTCATATCCCAATTGTCTGAACAAGATCATCGCACCAATAGCAATAAGAGGTATGCCCACCCACCAGCGGTCACGCGTCGATCGTTTCATCGCTCATGTCTCCTTTGTCTGTATTATGTATCCAGTGTAACTCAGACAAGATAATGAGAACAGCGGCGGCAGATGGAATTCATCTCGGTCTCGAGACTGAGATGGGAGGATATTATTGTAAAAAACTTCGCATATGTAAAACACCCCGGAGCTGGTGCTCCAGGGTGCTGAATCATCATTTGATTAATGAATCTTCAATTATTTTTTGTATTTTGATGCTTTGCCTTGACCTTGGCCAGTTTGGCCTGTGTTTTCTACACCGAACTCGGCATTGTATTTTTCATCAGGTGTTTGGAAATTATCTTGTACTTTGTTTTGTGCGGATTGCTTCACTTTTGCTGCTGCATTCTCTTCTCCAAACTCTGCATTGTACTTCTCGTTTGGCGTTTGGTACCCTTGTGATTTTTTAGCCACAACGAATCACCTCTCTCTTCATATTTACGATGCATTGCTGCACCGCGGGGTTCGTCCCCAGTCAGTATTATGTGAAGAGAGCACTTCAGTTATTCATGTTCACGTGTGAAATTAAATGGCCTTGTCCAGCCAGGAGTCCGGTACGGATTTGTACACATCGATCGCATCGGCCAACTCGCTGAGCATCTTTTCTGTACACTTTCCAGCGCCTTGCCTGATCACCTGTACCTCCACATCCTTTTTGCCCCACTCTTTGTACACTTGCTTGGTTGTCGGGAAATACAGATCGATTTTATTGCCTTTGATCGCTGAACCCGTATCTGCAACAATCCCGTAACCATAGCCCGGAATGTACAGAATGGAACCCATCGGGAACAATTTTGGATCAGCTGCAATCGTGGAAACTGTTTCTTTATCACGACGTACTTTTACACCAGAATACGTAATTCCGTATTGAGGATGTTTGGGTCCTTTTCCTGTAGACTCCACACCTGCCGTATATCCCGTTGCTGTAACCTTTTGTGTACCCAGTATTTGTTCTGAACGCGGAGCAAGCACCGGCATAGACGGATCCGCCACTTGTTTCTCTGGAACCTCAGGTCTTGGAATGACCATTGGTTGTGGTGACCACAATAAAGCCATATACACCATGGTCGTCAACTGGGCTTCATCGCTGTATTCATGGCTAACCTGTTCTGGAAATTCCTGATCAGACTTGCTCGAAGTTTCAATAATCGGACTTTCACTGCCGCTGCTCTGACTCTCGACATGCAGTACTGTACTTTCATCTTCAAATGTATAGGCATCCGCCTGATTCAGGTTAATCATCATCCCGGCGAACATCACACAGCCAACCAATAAACCCCGTATATGTTCCTTTTGAATTGAGAATTGCTTTTTCATTGTATAACCTCCCCCTCACTGCAAAGGTTTTCCAAAAAGCAATTAATCTATACTTTTTACTGCAAACACTACGAAAAAACGCCTGAATAACATAGGTCAATCCCATGTTATCCAGGCGTTATGCAGAGTGTTCAGCGCAACTTATGCACTGGTTATCTGATAGATCATTTGTTCATTTATACCAAACGTGTTGCGATTTCTTCTTTCAATTGAGCGATTATTTCATCGACCGGTTTCATGCCCAGATCGCCTTCTCCACGCTTACGCACGGATACGGCTTCTGCATTACGCTCATTCTCACCAACAACAAACATATAAGGCATTTTCTCAAGCTGCGCCTCACGGATTTTATATCCAAGCTTCTCGTTCCGCAGATCGGCTTCAGCAGAGATTCCCGCACGTTTCAGTTTCGCTTCCACTTCACGCGCATAATCGTCGAAGTTTCCGGATACCGGGATCACTTTTGCCTGTACCGGAGACAACCACAATGGGAAAGCTCCTGCAAAGTTCTCCAGCAAGAATGCTGTGAAACGTTCCATTGTACTAATTACACCGCGGTGAATAACGACTGGACGATGTTTCTGTCCGTCATCGCCCACATATTCAAGTTCAAAGCGCTCAGGCAACAGGAAGTCCAGTTGAACCGTAGATAATGTCTCTTCTTTGCCCAGAGCTGTTTTGATCTGTACATCCAGCTTCGGACCGTAGAACGCCGCTTCACCTTCAGCTTCATAGAATGGAAGGTCAAGTTCTTCCACAACTTCACGCAGCATGCGTTGGGACATCTCCCACATCTCGTCGTTCTGGAAGTATTTCTCGGTATCCTGCGGATCACGATAGGACAGACGGAAACGGTATTCGTTGATACCGAAATCCTTATAGACTGTTTGAATCAACTCGATAACACGAGCGAACTCTTCTTTGATCTGATCCGGCCGTGCAAAAATGTGTGAGTCGTTCAGTGTCATTGCACGTACACGATGCAGACCTGTTAATGCCCCCGACATTTCATAACGGTGCATCATACCAAGCTCTGCAATACGGATTGGCAGATCACGGTAGCTGTGCATGCTGGACTTGTACACCATCATATGGTGAGGACAGTTCATTGGACGGAGAACAAGTTCCTCGTTATCCATTACCATTTTCGGGAACATATCATCCTGGTAGTGCTCCCAGTGTCCAGATGTTTTGTACAATTCCACGTTACCCAGAACAGGTGTGTATACATGCTGGTATCCCAGGCTTTCTTCCAGATCCACAATATAACGCTCCAGAGTACGGCGCAGCTTCGCACCGTTAGGTAACCAGATTGGCAGGCCTTGGCCGACCAGTTGGGAGAATGTGAACATTTCGAGCTCTTTACCGAGCTTACGGTGATCCCGTTTGCGAGCTTCTTCGAGGAAGTGCAAATGCTCGTCCAGCTGTGCTTTTTTCACAAAAGCCGTACCATAGATACGTTGAAGCATTTTGTTTTTGCTATCTCCACGCCAGTAAGCACCCGCGACATTCATCAGTTTGAACACTTTGATTTTGCTAGTTGATGGAACGTGAGGACCACGACACAAGTCGAAGAATTCACCTTGCTCATAAATCGTAATCACGCTGTCCGCTGGCAAATCACGAATCAACTCAAGTTTGTAAGGATCGCCCACTTCTTCGAACGTTTTGATCGCGTCCTCGCGGCTAACTTCCTTACGTACAATTGGCAAGTTCTCGTTCACAATACGTTCCATTTCCTTCTCGATCTTTTGCAGATCTTCAGGATTGAGCGCATGTTCGAGATCCATATCATAGTAGAAACCATCTTCAATGACAGGGCCGATACCGAGGCGTACCTCTTTGTTACCATATAAACGTTTCACTGCTTGAGCCATCAAGTGAGCTGTACTATGACGCATCACTTCAAGTCCTTCTGGTGAATCCAGAGTTACGATCTCCACCAATGCTCCCTCATGAAGTGTTGTGGACAAGTCCACCACGATACCATCCAGCTTGCCGGCTACGGCATTTTTGCGCAATCCGCTGCTAATTGAAGCGGCTACGTCCTCAATGCTGCTGCCATCCGCATACTCACGTACCGAACCATCCGGTAGTTTAATGTTCACTGCCATTTGTCTCATTCCTCCTGTTAATGTAACCTTCGTGTCCAGATATTTATGGACTGATTATCTATTGCTATTCCAGTCATTTTGCAAAGGAACGCAAAAAACACCCGTCCCGGCAAAGGGACGAGTGATATATACTCGTGGTTCCACCCTAATTCAGCTGATTCATCCTAGTCGGAGACACAGCCCTCATTGGCATGACGATAACGGGCATGACCCGGCAGATCCTTACTCGCGGATAATCCCCAATAAAGGCGATATTCTAACTCCACTTTCAAAATTGCAGCTACAAAGGGGTAAACCATACGTGATATCCGGAGGAAATTTCAGCCTAGGTTCCTCTCTCTGCACCGATCTTGCGTGTGGTTGTTGTCTTTGTCAACGCTTTTGGTTCAATGGTTCACATGAAAAATTCATGGATCAACAGTTATTATAATTGCCGAGATCACTTGCGTCAAGACCTGTCAACAATCCTGAGCGCAGCACTTCGCATTCCGGGCAATGATGACATATTTGCACTTTGTCTTCAAAGATCTGGCATATGGTCGAGATGATTGGCAGATCCGGGGTACGTGTATGAAGCATGACTTTCTCAGGAGAGATAGAGATGAGTGTACTTACAATCATATCTTCAATATCCATCTCCAGTTCCAGACCCGGCATTTCCACAACAACCTGTTCATCCTTTTGCACGGGTAACAGATTAAGTCCAGCATCCAGCACCTGAAATTCATGCATTCCCTTGTGTACAAGATGGACCAGAGGTACTTTGGCTTCTTGAAAAAATACAAAATATTTTAACAGCCCCATAAACTCTTCATACTGCCGATCCATCCAGAACTCATCGAGCGCATACTCCACTAATTCCTGAAGCTCCTGCTTATATGGCCGTATGCGGAAGTTGATAATGCCTTCAAGGTGAAAAAAGTGAACATCCTCCAAATCCTGCCGTAGTCCACTGGCTAACGTAGTACGGCGGCGCTCCCGAAGTCCGGGCTGATCCAGATCACCATTTAATAGAAGTGGCATGCAGATTCGATTGACCTTCTCCACCTCATGCTCATCCATGACAGAACACGCCTTGGCGATCATATCCTCCACCATGCTCCGTTCTTGTGTCTCCATAATGAAGTCGGCGAGTCCAAGGGAGAGCAGATCACTGATCCGGGGAAGCCATTGCTGGAAGTCTTCGTGATTCTCATTCCCTCTGCACACCCAGGTTGCTCTTCCATCATTATGTTTGAAGGTGAGCCGAAATCCTCTTTTACTTATATGTAAACCTTTGGTTTTTTCCTTGACACAACGATAAAATTGATCCGCTTCCTCTTGCCCCGATACATCGGTCCATACAGCAAACAGTTCCACAAGAATCACTCCTTTCCTTCCTGTTCAAAGTATATGGCAAGGCCGATGGGGATATACGAAGCGGATTGATGGAAAGCGTGTCATGATTTCTCAGTATATTATGAAGAGGTTTGGAGTTAAGACAAAAATGTGTTATTATTTTAATAACAGTATGTTTCACGGGAAAGGAGGGAAGCCAAAATGAGACAACAACCTAGAATACTCCACTACACTATCATTATCATTTTGTGCGTTTTCCAAGCCTTGTGCTTCCCTATTCCGATGCAGTCCGAATCTGCCGTTGGGGTGTCTGTTGATGCAACTTCCAACAAGGAAGTGCTGTCGCAAATACCCGAATCCCAGCAGAAACCTGTTATTCGCAAATACCCACAAGTCATGTCCAAGCTGATTGCGGTTACGCATAATAAGCCTGTCTTTCTTGTCCTCGCATTGTTATTGATGCTGCGAATCCCTACAACGGGTCTGTCCTTTAAACCGTGGTATTGTCTGTTTAAACGCAGATTATTTCTGCTACCTATTAAGTTTACCAGCATGTATGTATCCCTCACCCCTTTAGCACCAAAATACGTGAACGCTCTTCACTAGCCGTTACACCGTATTTACAGGTTGCTTTTGCATGGAGACACCTCTGTATTTAAGACGGTGCGCTTGTGCATAACTTATAACCCTTTTAGCACACGTTAGATAAACCAATGTTTACGACAGTACCTATTTTTGTTGTACCCACATCGACAAATTCAAATCATATGGCTGTGTCAGGAATTTCTGGCTCTGTTTACCCGCATCTTTTGATGTTCCTTTGAGCAGCAGATTTATCATTTTCGGGAAATAAGCCTGTCTTCTGTGGCCAGCCCCTAATTATAAGGAGGCAACAATCCATGGATGTACGCGAAACAGACTTGCCGGGAATCGGCAAAAAATTTCAAATTGAAACAAGCAGCGGTGATAAAATTGTCATTATTATTCACGATGACGGTCGCCGGGAAATGTACCACTTCGAGTATGATGATCCCGATCAAAGCATCTCGATGATCACACTTGACGATTACGAAGCACGACAGATTGCTGCTATTGTTGGCGGATTAACTTACAAACCAAAACAGCTTGAAAATATTGAAGTAACGTTTGACGACCTGATTATCGAGTGGTACAAAATCGAACCATCCTTCGGAAGTATCGGTAAATCCATCGGTGAATTGGACGTACGTCAAAACTCTGGGGCAACGGTTATCGCCGTTGTAGAGAAAAATCACAAAAAACATATCAGCCCAGGTCCGGAGGTAGTTATCAGTGCAGAATCCACGGTGGTAGCCGTTGGCGAACGCAATCAGCAGAAACTGTTTAAATCCCTCCTCCTGACTGGAAGGGGGTAAATAGATGGATCATTTGATATTCGAAGTAGGTCTGGCCCTTGTGCTCATTGCAGCAGCCGGCCTTTTATCGGCAAAACTAAGATTTTCGGTCGTTCCATTTTATATTCTGATCGGGATGGCCGTTGGGCCACATGCCATGAAAATCTGGCATCTGGACTTCCGTTTTATTGAGAGTCAGCCTTTTATTGAATTTATGGGTCGGATCGGTATCCTGTTCCTTCTCTTCTACCTTGGACTTGAATTCTCGGTAGGTCGTTTAATTAAATCGGGTCGCTCTATTGCAGTTGGCGGCTCGATCTACATCGGCATTAACTTTACGCTGGGATTAATATTCGGTTTTGTGTCCGGTTTCCCAGTTGCAGAAGCACTTATTATTGCAGGTATAACTACCATCTCTTCCAGTGCCATTGTGGCCAAGGTACTCGTCGATTTGAAACGAACGGCCAACCCGGAAACAGAGATGATATTGGGTATTATTATGTTCGAAGATGTATTCCTCGCTGTATATATCTCGATCTTGTCCGGACTTGTGCTTAGTGATTCATCCTCCATCGGAGGCGTCATCATGTCTGCACTTATTGCCCTCGGATTCATGCTTATCGTGATTATCCTTGGACGCAAAGCAACACCGCTACTAAACAAATTGCTTAAAATTCGATCGAATGAGCTATTCTCTCTCGTTGTATTTGGAGCCTTGTTCCTGGTAGCTGGTTTCTCTGAAACTATTCATGTTGCCGAAGCGATTGGTGCATTACTGGTTGGTCTGGTGCTTGCTGAAACAGAACACGCGAAACGGATTGAGCACTTGATTCTACCGTTCCGTGACTTCTTCGGAGCAATCTTCTTCTTCAGCTTTGGATTGTCCATTGATCCGTTGTCCTTGGGTGGCGATGCCGTATGGTTAGCTCTGATTGCAGTTGTTATTACATTGTTCGGTAACTTCCTGGCGGGTATGCTGGCCGGGCGCAGTGCAGGACTATCACCCAAAGCATCGGCGAATATCGGATTAACCATTGTGTCACGGGGTGAGTTTTCCATCATCTTGGCGAACATGGGTAAAGCCGGGGGACTATTGCCAATGATTCAACCATTTGCTGCGCTGTATGTCCTAATTCTGGCCATTCTGGGTCCTTTATTAACCAAAGAGTCCAAACATGTATTCCGTTTATTGGATAAAATATTCAAGTTCAAAGATCCTCGGAAAAAGAAAGAAGAACCAAAGGTTCTGCAGAAAGAAGGATAATCCCTATGTCTGTACAGAACAGACATACTAACGTACTTCGCGGCTCTTACGCCGATCTTTCTGTGACTAACCCAGGGAGAATGGCACGAAAGCCGCACTAAGGAGGATGACCTATGAAAGCACCTCTGATATCGGCTAATCCGGTGCCAAACACCGCCAAGACCAGGATATCGTCTACCCGCCGCTGGTTAAACCTGTTTCTCGTTATTGCGGGCGGAATTCTGGCCTCCGTGGGACTTGAATTGTTCTTACACCCCAATAAGATTATTATTGGAGGCATTACAGGCATTTCCTCACTCTTCGCCCACTGGACCGAAATGAGGATTGGATTGTTCCTATTTTTATTCAATGTTCCGTTTATATTTCTGTCTTACAAGATTGTGCAGAAGAAATTTGTACTGGTTACTGTTCTAGGTCTGGTTGTCTTTTCGATCGGTGCCATTGTGCTTCATCCCATGCCGCCACTTGTAGAGCATCCGCTGGCTGCCGCCATGTTTGGCGGATTATGCCTCGGACTCGGAATTGGGCTCGTCGTGCGGTATGGCGGGACACTGGATACGCTGGAAATCGGTGATCCGTCTTCCCGCCCACCTGAACGTGTATTTAGCGGAAAACGGATGCTTATCGAAAAAATAATCATGCTGCTTAACTTGTTGATACTGACAGCTGCTGGTGTTGTCTTTGGCTGGGACCAAGCGATGTATTCCGTAATCGCCTATCTTATTGCTTATGAAATGGTGTACATTGCGTTCAGGGGCTTCTCTTCCAAACGCAAAGTATGCATTTTGACTACACAAAGCTCTCAAGTTGAAAAAGCTGTACGCAAACGGCTACGCCGTGAACCTGGAATTCTGGAAGCCACTTCTGACTCAACACAACTCGCGATGGCGGAAGGATGGATCAGGCAAATCCCGGGTGCACTTTATTATGAGGTACATGTGCTGGAGATGATCTGGTTGAAGTCCATTGTGCGTCACATTGATCCACATGCGGGTATTGTAACGAATCCGGAAAAATAAAAAAACGCTCTCTTCCCCTATGGATGGACAGTATTGTCCAACAAGGTCAGAGAGCGTTTTTTCTGTTATTATAATTAATTGATATTATAGTTCAACGATAGCTTTGACTACATGTGAATCTGGCAATAACCATTGATCTATTGCAGTAGGTAACTCATCAAATTCCACGCGGTGTGTGATATACCCATCCATGCTTAATTTCTTTTGACGCAAGGTCGACAGGACTTGTTCAAAGTCTTCACGGGTTGCGTTTCGACTACCCAGGATGCTCATCTCCCGCTTGTGAAATTCGGGGTCATGAAAGGTAATATCCGCTTTCACCAGTCCCACGAAAATAAGTTGACCACTATGCGCCACATATTGAATGGCCTCATTCATGGAATTCACATTACCTGTTGCATCGAAGACAGCTGTAGCATAGTCGCCTCCCGTAATTTCAGCCACTTGTTGTACAGTATGTTCATTGGCCTGTACCAGGTCATCCGCTCCAGCCCAAGTCCGACTAAGCTCCAGCCTGTCCAGATTACGATCAACGGCAATAACACGCGCCCCCGCCTGTTTGGCAAATGCCATCACACCGAGTCCAATGGGACCAGCTCCAATCACAACCACATGCTCACCAGGTTTAATTCCCGCTCTTCTGACGGCATGGGCTCCAATGCTTAATGGCTCTACCATTGCCGTCTCATCCAGTGTCAAACCCTCTGCTGAGAGCAGGTGTGAGACAGGCACGCTGATTCTTTCTCTCATGCCTCCGTCTACGTGCACACCCATGACTTGCATGGACACACAACAATTGGTCTTTCCACTGCGACATGCAATACATTGACCGCAATGCAGATACGGAATAATACTTACCTGATCCCCTGGCTGTAGTCCTGCATCGTTCGGACCGATCTCTTCAATAACAGCAGCCAGTTCATGACCGAGTACGCGAGGGTAGGTAAAGAATGGCTGATTGCCTTTGTACGCATGCAGATCCGTTCCACAGATCCCAATCCGCCGAATGGCAACCAACGCCTCTCCTTCTGCTCGTTCCGGCTGAGGCAGGTCCTGGAGCTTCAATTGATCTATTTCTTCACATACAATGGCTCTCATCGTTGTTCCCCCTTGGATGCTTCTGCTGTCGTGTTGCTTGGCTTCGTATTATATTCAGGTCGTCCGCTTGACCACGTCTCGTTATGCAATGGAGCCAGAATGCGCAGCACTTCATCCAGCAGGCTCTGATCCATCGGTTCCTCTATCCAGGCTGCATTATTGAGGATATTTCGCTGGCTGGCACTGCTCACCAGTGTTGTCGGAATCCGTTCATTCGATGTGGAGAATTGCACGGCCAGCTTGGCAATGTCACTGCCTTGTTCTGCACAGAAGCGGGCAGCCTTCAGGCAGAGCTGTTTCACCCGATCATCTGCCGGATGCCAGGCAGGAGCCCCTCGGGTACTCAACAAGCCCATAGAAAGAGGCGAAGCATTGACGAGGCCAATTTCTTTTTTTTCCAACAGGGGCAATAACGATAATAATGAGGTATCATTCAATGAATAATGACAATACGAGATGATCGCATCCGCATCGATCTGTGGCAGAACCTTCTCGAACAAAGGCAAGGGCAATCCACAAATGCCCGCATGTCGTATAACTCCCTGCTCTTTCAGACGCAGCAACGTTGGAAAAGCTTCTTCGATAATGATCTCTGCTGGCACAAATTCAATATCATGCAGGAACAGAATGTCGATATATTCTGTATGCAATCGATCCAGACTCTCTTGCACGCTATCCAGAATCCGCTGACGTGAAAAATCAAACTCATTTTCCCCATACCGTCCGGCTTTGGATGATAACATATATGAACTACGCGGCAAGCTGCGGATGGCTTCACCCAACACGGTCTCCGCTTTTGTCAGCCCGTAGTAAGGCGAAACGTCTATGTAATTCATCCCTGCATCTACGGCCGCATGTACAGTGCGAATCCCTTCGTCCCGGTCAATGTCACGAAATACAGAACCGAGTGAGGATGCTCCAAAGCTCAATACAGGTACGTCCAGTTCCGTCTTGCCAAGTATTCTTCTCTTCATCGGTTTAACCCCCTCCAGCGTGTCTGACTACACAAGTTCCCTTTCATTGTAACAGTTCAATTTCAATATAAAATATCGCCAATTGCGTAACATGTACTGTTTGATGACCTCGAACCGCAGAAAGAAATCAAAAAGCCCGCCGTCTCTCCAAACGGAGTAGTCAGCGGGCTTGGCTTCATAAATACTTATCTAACGATCAGCATTTATGGGAGTAGTATTAAATAAACAGGATTAGTTCTGCATTACGAAATCTTCATGCACGGCATTCTCTTCGTCGAACATACGAACGATGTCATATCTAGTGTTACGTTGTGCCGGGATATAACCGGACTCCCGAATCAAACGCAGAATGGATTCAATGTTAACTTTATATGTTGCACCAGCAGCAGATACAACGTTCTCTTCAATCATCGTGCTACCAAAGTCATTACAGCCAAATTCAAGCGACTTCTTACCGATCTCCGGACCCATGGTTACCCAAGAGGATTGAATGTTCTTGATATTATCAAGCACCAGTCGGCTGATGGCTACAGTCTTCAAGTACTCTTCCGGAGTCTGACGCTCCAGCTTAAGGTTGGTATTGTCTGGCTGGAAGGTCCAAGGAATGAATGCCAGGAAACCTTCGGAGTCATACTTGTTCGCAATACATTCGTCTTGAGCTTCACGTACACGGAGCAAGTGTAATGCACGCTCTTCCATCGATTCACCAAGGCCGATAACCATCGTTGCTGTGGTGTTCATGCCGATACGGTGTGCAGTTTGCATAACGTCCATCCAATCCCGCCATGAACCTTTCAAGCGGCTGATTTTCCGACGTGTGCGGTCATCCAGAATTTCAGCGCCGCCGCCAGGTAAGGAATCCAGTCCAGCTTCGTGAATGGCACGAACAACCTCTTCCAATGTAAGGCCGTCGGACACTTCAACCATTTTCATAATCTCCGCTGGGGAGAATGAGTGCATCGTGATGTTTGGGAAACGCTCTTTGATGGCTTTCAACAGGTCTGTATAATAGCTGAAAGGCAAGTTTGGATTCGTTCCACCTTGCATCAAAATTTCGGTACCATTCACATCTTCCGTTTCCTGAATCTTCTGGAAAATAACTTCGTCCGGAAGCACATAACCTTCATCCGAACCAGGTCTGCGGTAGAAAGCACAAAAACGGCAGTATACATCACACACGTTTGTGTAGTTGACGTTACGCCCAATTACAAATGTTCTGTATGGTTCAGGGTGCATGCGTTTCATAATGACATTAGCAGCTGCCCCGATTTTGTCCACTTCATTCGATTCAAATAGCTCAATCGTGTCTTCCAAGTCCAAACGTTCGCCCCGAAGGGCTTTATCTAAGATACGGTCTACCGTACTCATCGTAAAAAAGCCTCCCTCATGAAGAGAAATTATATAACGATCCGTCCCAACTTGTTCAAGAGAAGCAAGTTCTGGTGGCAACATCGTATTTCTGTACTCCACATATCGTAACACAGGTTACATGTGAAAAAAAGCACCTTATGTACAGGTGCTTTAAAAATAAGTAAAAATTTTTACATATGGAATGGAATTTATTCGAGATTAAGTGATACGCATCGGCGTATTCGGGTATCCACTTTTGTTAGGATTCCTGAAGTGCTTGTTCCAAATCTACAATCAGATCTTCGATATCTTCCAGACCTACGGAGAAGCGCAGCAACCCATCTGTAATGCCACGGTCACGGCGAACCTCAGCCGGCATTGCCGCATGAGACATCATCGCTGGGTAGGACAGAATACTCTCCACAGCTCCCAAGCTTACAGCAACTATGGGTAGCTTCACCCGGTTAAGAACTGCTTTTGCGCGATCACCTGAACCTACGTCGAAAGAAACTACAGCTCCATATCCTGTGGACTGACGCTCATGTGCCTCACGGCCCGGATGATCCTCCAGTCCAGGATAAAAGACAGCGGTAATATCACTGCGCTCATTAAGCCATGCCGCCAGTTTGGCTGTGCTCCGTTCACTATGGGCCATACGAGCCCCCAAGGTTTTCATCCCGCGCATCAGAAGCCAGGACTCTTGTGCCCCGAGTACAGTTCCAAGTCCATTTTGCAACTGTTTCAGTTGTACGCCAAGTGATTCCGTGCGAGCAACCGCTAACCCTGCCAGTACATCACTGTGACCTCCGAGAAACTTCGTAGCACTATGTACGACGATGTCCACACCAAGCTCAATTGGACGCTGATAGTACGGTGTCATAAAGGTGTTATCCAGAATCGTGATCAGGTCATGTTCCTTCGACCAGTCAGTTACAGCAGCGATATCCGTAATTCGCAGTGTAGGGTTCGACGGTGTTTCCATATAAACTGCCTTGGTGTTTGGCTTGAGTGCCGCTTTTACTTCATCTATATTGGTCATGTCTACAAAGGTTGTCTCGATCTGCATACGGCTTAATATGGAAGTAAGCAAACGATACGTACCTCCATATACGTCTTCCGTTACAATCATGTGATCCCCTGCGGAGAACATCATGAACACGCTTGATATCGCAGCCATCCCGGAAGAATAGGCAAAGCCTCGTGCCCCGCCCTCCAGCAATGTGATGTAATCTTCCAAAGCCTGACGTGTCGGATTACCCGAACGACTGTAATCATGTTGAGGCGGATTGAAGATATCAAAATGATGGAAGGTTGATGCTTGGTAGATCGGTACACTGGAGGCTCCAGTTGTTTTGTCAATTTCATCTCCAAAATGGAGCAATTTGGTATCAAACTTCAACTCGGAATTGGGCTTGTTATTGGACTCACTCATGAGTGCACGCCTCCTTCCACTTCCTGTTGTGCAGCTGTCAGAGCATTGCCGAGATCTGCAATCAAATCATCCGCATGTTCAATGCCTACAGAGAACCGGAGCAAACGGTCATCCACACCTACGGCTTCACGAATTTCAAGCGGAATATCCGCATGCGTTTGTACCGCTGGGTAGGTCATGAGTGATTCCACTCCACCGAGACTTTCGGCAAAAGCGATCAGTTTGATATGACGCAGCAATGGTTCAACATAACGTGCATCCTTCACTTTGAAAGAAAAGATACCTGTGTTACCGGTGGATTGTTTATTCTGTATTTCATACCCCGGATGATCGGATAGACCTGGATGATATACTTCAACCACCGCTGGGTGCTCAAGCAAGTATTTGGCAATAGTAAGTGCATTGTGCTCATGACGCTCCATGCGAAGAGCCAGCGTTTTCATACCTTTCATCAACTGGTAGGAGTCACTTGGAGATAATACCGCTCCAATGGAATTATGCAGGAATGCCATCTCAGCAGATAACGCCTCACCTTTGGTAATAATTAGTCCGGCGAGCACATCATTGTGTCCGCCCAGATATTTGGTAGCGCTATGAATGATAATATCGGCACCCAGTTCAATCGGACGTTGGAAAAATGGAGTCAACAACGTGTTGTCAACAATGGTCAACAGGTTGTAACTTTTCGCCCAGGAAGCAACAGCTTCCACATCGGTGATCATCATCAGTGGATTGGTTGGTGTCTCAATAAATACAGCTTTGGTATTCGGTTGACGAACCTTCTCCAGTGCTGCCAGGTCATTCGTGTCCACATAACTTGCAGTTACGCCGAAACGGGACAAGATGCGTTCAAGCAGACGATAGGTTCCACCATACAGATCCAGCGATACAATCAGATGATCCCCTTGACCAAACATGGCAAAAATCGTTTGCAGCGCGGCCATTCCCGAGCTACAGGCAAACCCTGCATCACCGGACTCCAGCGCTGCGGCGGCTTCTTCCAATACTTTACGGGTTGGATTAGTCGTACGAATATAATCAAACCCCGTGCTTTGTCCAAGCTTCGGGTGGCGAAACGCAGTGGATTGATAGATCGGAAAGTTAATGGCGCCTGTTACCGGTTCATTGATGGACCCAATTTGTGCTAAGCGGCTTTCGATTTTCAACTTGTTGTTGTCTTCCATTGCTGCATCCTCCTGTAATCTCGATTAGATTTGCGGGCCAATATCGTAAGGTGTTTCTTGATACACATAGTAATTGAGCCAGTTAGAGAATAATAAGTTGGCATGAGCGCGCCAAGTAGCCGGTGGCACACGGGAAGGATCGTCATTCGGATAATAATGTCTAGGCAATGCGATATCCAACCCTTTGGCTGTATCCCGGTCATACTCCCACTTTAATGAGAACGGGTCATACTCGGCATGTCCTGTGGCAAAAATCTGTTTGCCGTCTTTGGTAGCAACCAGGAAGATCCCCGCTTCCTCGGATTCAGCCAAAATCTCTAAATTCTCATTCTTTTCAATATCTTCGCGTCTCACTTCCGTATGACGGGAATGTGGAACGTTGAATACTTCATCGAATCCACGCAACAACGGAACATGTGGTTTATTGATGGTATGCGGGAAAACGCCAAAACACTTTTTATCCAGTGCAACCTTAGGTACGTCAAAATGATGGTATAAACCTGCCTGGGAAGCCCAACATATGTGGAGGGTTGAAGTCACATTGGTTTTGGTCCATTCGAAGATTTCCTGGATTTCATTCCAATAGTTCACGTCTTCGAAATCCATCTGTTCCACCGGGGCACCCGTAATGATCATTCCATCGAAACGACGGTGCTCAATCTCATCAAAGGTTTTATAGAACAGATCCAAATACTCCTGAGACGTATTCTTCGACGTATGGGATTTGGGATGTACGAGAACAACATCCACCTGAATAGGCGTGTTTCCCACCAGACGAAGCAATTGTGTTTCGGTCGTTTCCTTTGTGGGCATCAGGTTTAATATAGCGATACGGAGTGGACGAATATCCTGCTGATATGCAGAAGTTTCATCCATGACGAAGATATTCTCTCCTTCAAGTACTTCTTTTGCTGGTAGAGTATCGGGTATTTTGATTGGCATGGTAAGTCTAACTCCTCCTTGTGCATAGATAGATGCAGCCACCTCTGGCTTGATGTCTTCACATCAATACAGTTATAGTCTGCCTTGAGCTTGTAAAAACATTGAATTGCTCTTTCATCCAACGTTACAAACAACCTCAAGTTCCCTTAGCGAAAATCACTGCTGAGAAGTCGGGGCATATGACAAAGACCTTCCTCGGATTTCGAGAAAGGTCATATGTAAATAGATATGCGCCTCTCTCATCTCTCAGTTACAACAGTGCCACTTGACACTTAGTCGCTGCAAGAATTAGCACCGTGCGGTATACCGCCGGTTGCCGGGTTTCATCGGGCCAGTCCCTCCACCTACTCTTGATAAGATTTCGCTGTATTAGATTGTAATTTAATATGGTTCACCGTCTACTTTATTACATTAATGCCCTCACGTCAAGTTGCAGTTCTCCGTCTGCTGTCCAGATCGGAACCGTTCATCATCCGTTGTCATACACTGCCTCAGGGCGCGAAATAGACACATTTTTGCGCTTGAAAGCACCTTGTACCAGCGGTATACTAAACAAGGTGTTATAAACCCTTATGTGAGAGGTGACATATTAAATGGATGGCGACCCGAGGCCTGACTGGCAGCCGAATTCCGACAAACTGCATAGAGAATTGACATCAGCATGCCGGCAGCGGGACGTGACTTCCGTTTGATTATATAGTGAACGCAGCCCTGATCTCCAGGCTCCGCTGCCGACCGGCTGATTTGTTCTTTTTGCGCCCATAATGATAATATCCGCCAAGTTGGCGGGTGCAGAAGGAGTAGATTAACGATGAAAATCCGGTTGGTAAACAACGGTGTATTTATTCCGGTGGACGACATTCAGCAGGCGCTGACTCCACCAGCGGAAGGATTTTACTGGATTGATGCAGACGTAGACGATTTGGCTGTACTTCAGCCGCTGTTCTTGATGCATGATCTGGCTGTGGAAGACTGTCTTAGTGACGAAGAACAACGTCCGAAGATTGAAATTTATGAGAACCATTATTTTATTGTGATTAATAGCATCCGTTTCGATGATGAAGAGATATTTCTACGTGCGGTGAACTTATTCCTCGGCAGACATTTCATTATTAGTGTTACAAAGCAAAAGGTCAGCGAATTGCGCACACTGAAACCAATCCTGTGGGAACAGGAAATCAGTACACCGGATCGTCTGTTGTATTTGCTGGTTGACTTGATTGTTGATAATTATTTCACCGTAGGTGACCGAATTGAAGCACGGATCGAGAAGCTTGAGGAAGACATTTTGATGCACACCAAAAAGTCACATCTGAATGAAATCATCGGGCTGCGCAGTGAGATTCTGTGGCTGAAGAAAGTGCTCGGACCTCAGAAAGAGGTCATTAACACCCTGAACAAAAAAGATCTGCGTCTCATCGATGATCAACTGCAAAAGTATTTCAGTGACATCTATGAGAATGCTGTAAAAATATCAGAAACCTTTGAGACTTATCGCGACCTGATGGGCAACTTGCGAGAAGCCTACCAATCCAGTATTGCGAACCGGGCGAATGAGATCATGCGTGTATTTACCGCCATTACCACGGTCTTCATGCCGCTGACGGTCATTACCGGTATATACGGCATGAACTTTACGAATATGCCAGAGCTTAACTGGAAATACAGCTATTTTGTTGTGATTGGTCTGATGGTTACACTGGGCCTGAGCATGTTCTTCATTTTCCGCAAGAAAGACTGGGTATGAACCCGTATGAAATAACAAAGACGAAGCGCTCCTCTTGGAGAAACGCCTCGTCTTTTTTTCATTTCTAATCATTAACCAACTTGCTTCTCTGTCTCTGCGTGCCGACGAAAGCGGATTCGAATCATGCGCAGTCTTTCATAGACCTGCTCCAGACTCCCTCCATCGGGTTTCTCTCCTCCATACACCTTATGTAATACTGGCTTCAGGAACGTATCTCCCAGCTCCTCATACGCACTCCATACGGCCTCTTGTTCGTTCTCTGGCATCACTGCCAGCTCCACATCAAGAAGACAATCGGTGTCATAACCTTCATGATCCAGTGCCTCTAACAGCTCAACCAACTCGCGTCGGGATAATCCGGATCGATTAACAATCTCCTCTAACGTATACCCTTCCTTCATGCCTTCAAGCACCTGCTTGCGTGTGGTGAACTTATCAAGTTCCTGCTTGTACTTCTGCTCTCTCTGTTTGTATAACCAACTCTCATACTCTACTTCCTTCAGCGCCGTGTATACCCAGTCCAGCGGGAATGTCGTTGAACGTTCCAACCCGTTTGTAATCTCCATCCATTCCGTACCATACTCAGTTGCTTTGCTCTCTCCTACGCCCGGCAGTTGCATCAGTTCATCCAGCGATTGCGGAACAAAGGCACTGATCAAACGCAGCAGACGATTCGTTGCAATAAAATACGGTGCCTTCCGGTCAGACACAGCTCTCTTCCTGCGCCATGTGCACAGATCCGTATATAATTGCTCATTGCCGTATAACTCACTGTAACAATGGAGCCGCTGTCCACCATAACTGCGTGATTTCAGATCATCATTCTCATGAAATAACCCCTGCAACTGCGGTCGGTACCCCTCACTCATCTGTATGGCAAGCTGATGACGGTAAATATGAAGCAGCTCCTCCCAAGAAGTCCCTTCATACCAAATGCTGTCCTCACGCTCTCCTTCCTCGTAGCGACTCCATCCCAGCTGCCAACTATCTTCCTCTTCCCCAATCCATAGCTGTGCATACTCTGCATTCTGATCTGACATTCTGGACAATCTGTTCATGAAAATGACTTCCATTTTCCGTTCCCTCCCTTTAACATTTCAGCCTATACGGGTTAGTTACGCTACCTGCAGGCAGCACAAAAAACACCTCTCCTGCAAAATCCATGCAAGAGAGGTGCTTCCTCATTAATCGTACTATGCTGTTGCCCATATCATACCACAATGGTAAAATTCGTCAATCCCTAAATGAACTACTTATTCAATGCCAATTTGGCAAGCGCGAGCGAACCACATAGTCCCGCATTGTCGCCAAGTCCTGGTGAAACAACATACTGGTCAATGTCGGATTGAAGTGCAGGATGCTGAACGTATCCAGCCAGCAACTCCTGCAGTTTGCTACGCACCATCGGGAAGAGATGCTCCTGCTTCATTACTCCGCCACCCATGACGATTTTCTGCGGAGAGAGAATCAGAACATAGTTCATCAGTGCATGTGCCAGGTAATGTGCTTCGATCTCCCAAGCTTTATGATCTGCCGGCAGTTCATAAGCCGGTTGCTCCCAACGTTTGTTAATGGCCGGTCCTGCTGCAAGGCCTTCGAGGCAGTCACCATGATACGGACAGAAACCCTCGTATGTATCCTCCGGATGTCTGCGTACAATGATATGTCCCATCTCTGGATGTGACAATCCATGGACCATTTTACCGCCAACCACAGCACCTGCACCAATACCTGTACCCACAGTGATGTACAGACAGCTCTCAAGACCTTGTGCAGCGCCCCAGGTTGCTTCTCCAAGTGCCGCACCATTCACATCGGTATCAAATGTCATCGGCACATCAAAATGCTCCTTGAGCTTGCCAATCACGTTATACTGTCCCCAATGTGGTTTTGGTGTTGTTGTGATATAACCATATGTTGGGCTTCCTTCAATCGGATCAATCGGACCAAATGAACCTACACCCAGAGCTTCAATGCCTTTGCCTTCAAAAAATGAAATCACTTGAGCCATGGTCTCTTCCGGTGTTGTTGTTGGAAAACTTACGCGTTCCAGAACTTCTCCGTTTTCTGTGCCAATACCACATACAAATTTGGTTCCGCCTGCTTCAATTGCGCCTAAGATCGTCATGTTAGTCACACTCCCAAGTTAGTTTAAAAAAGGAATTCGGATTATTTTACTTGATGACACTATAATTACCCTGCTACTTGTTCTCCAGCTTGGACAATCGTTTCATTAACGTTTGCCTCCAGCTGTCTGACAGCGCAGGAATGGCCAGCAACGCCTGGATACCATCGACATTTTCTTTCCCCTGATGCATAATTCGATTGGCTTCAAGAACCGTCATTGATGTTGGATCGGTGCTGATCCGTCGAAATATCGATGAAGGCCCTACCTCACCTTCTTGCAGTACACGAAAGTAAAAGCCGGTATATCCACTCTCCTGAAAATAAACAGGCAGCTCCTTATAGTCATACCTCGCACCCAGCTTGAAGCAAGGTTGTCTGGGCTGACTGACCTGCACTGTGGCTTCGCCCAACTCGTACACATCACCAATCCGTACGTCTTCTTCGGCACAGCCTTCAACCGTCAGATTTTCTCCACAAGCTCCCCAATCCAACTTGCGATTCATCAGTTGTTCCAGCGCCGGATAACGACTGTAATCGTATACACAAACGGCTTTGTCAGGGCCGCCATGATGCACCAGATCCGCCTGCGCGTCCCCTGTCATTCCAGTGAATGACAGGAAAACCACGTCGGATACAGGATGTTTCACAATGCCGCTCAGCACTTCACGCTTCTGCCCAGGGAGCGGCTGCGGCAGGCCTACATTAATGGCCAGAACAGCTGTATTGCCCTCCCCTGACTTTCGATCAGATGTGAGTGTCATTTGCGTCATACCTCCCATAATCACTTTCTTTTAACGCACAGAGCCGCCAAATACGAGTGTATTACTCAAAAGCCTACCTGGAGAAGTCAGCATTTTGCCCCCGGCATACATACCCGAGGAAGCACCGCCATCCAGATTCATTGCCTGTTTGGCACCAAGCTTCTGCATCACCGCTGCCCACTCCTTGATTGTTGCTCCGGAAACGGTAGCCAGCATAACAGAACCGTCCGCCATGATTGCAATACCACTTCTGGCTCCGGAAGCATTAAGAATCTTGGCATCCTTGAAACCTTCGCTCGTCGGATTTACAGCTACCTTGCCGTCTTTCACCAGACGTGGTCCTGCCCCAACAGCAGTCACTACATCTTGCCAAGGGATCTCTTTGCCTGCTGCGTTCGTATACTTATAATTCATTTCTACGGTCGAACCAACGGTGAAACGATCCGAAGAAGACTTCTGATTACCTGTGAAGACCAATACCGAGCCATTCTTAGGAATCGCTACATTTGTATTGGGCACTTTTTTGGTCACAATACCTTTCTCCATGACAACCGCGGTGCCACCTTTGAACCCGACTGTGGCACCTCGTTCAGGCGTATACAGCATTGTTATGCTCGCGTTCGCTGAAGGTGTTCGATTAATAAAGGTTGCATACCAACTCCGTGATTTACCTTTTGTATCCGTTACTTTACCTGTCAAACTCACCTGAAGTGAATCCATGATCGCCGAGCCGTCTTCCTTAAATCCAATTGATGTTCCGTATCTTCCAATATGTATGACCTTACCATTTGCTATTAACATACCGTATGGATCTGGTGCTCCGTTATATGCTTCAAAAAATGCTCCGTTAATGGCTGCTTGTGCACCATAGGCTTTCACAATCGATGGCAATGTTGCCGTCTGGCCAACTTGCTTCTTCGCGAGTCCCACGGTAACCGGTGTTCCCTTTGGAATCGAAACGGTCTGCACGGTAAAATTACGTCCTGCTGCTTTTACTTTCTGTA
Organism: Paenibacillus sp. FSL M8-0212; assembly: GCF_038004645.1. Classification (NCBI taxonomy): domain Bacteria; kingdom Bacillati; phylum Bacillota; class Bacilli; order Caryophanales; family Paenibacillaceae; genus Paenibacillus; species Paenibacillus sp. FSL M8-0212. The sequence continues at coordinate 480,733 of NZ_JBBORP010000001.1, forward strand.
CTTTGGTACTAATTGCTGCTTTGGCATCCACTGTCTGTGGCGCACTTACTGCTCCCGAAAGAATTACGGGCAAGGCCAGGACGAGGGCCATAGCCCCTGTCCACCACTTTTTGCCTGTTCGTACGTTCTGCTTGTTGCTCACCCTATTGCCACTCCCATCCAAGAGCCAAGGCTCTTCATCTCAAGTTGTTCAAACTTGTCCATCACCATATCCGGATCAAGACGCAATTCACAGATATCCAGCGCACAGGCAACCGGAACAGCACAATGAATCTCTGCCAGTTTGCGGGACAGATGAAGCATGTCCAGATCATTCTCAATCTTGTTACGCACCGAAGGGGTCAGTTTATCCATGTTGCTCAAAATCCCTTCAATGGAGCCGTATTCCTGTACAAGCTTCAACGCTGTTTTCTCACCAATTCCCCGTACTCCGGGATAATTGTCACTGGCATCTCCCATCAGACCCTTCATGTCAATCACTTGACGAGGTGTCAGTTGTTTCTCTGCCATGAGCGTTTCAGGGTTGTACACCATGTAGTTGCCATGGCCTTTTTTCATAATAATGATACTCGTGCGGTCATTGATCAGTTGCAACATGTCGTGGTCACCAGTCAGCACCATAACATTCATATCGGTCTCTTCGGTATAATACTTCGCAAGCGTCCCGATACAATCGTCGGCTTCGAATCCTTGTGCACCTATATTGGGAATACCCAGGCTATCCATGACTTCACGAATCAGGGCAAACTGGGGAATCAGGTCATCCGGAGCTTCGGCCCGGTTGCCTTTGTAGGCTGCATATTCTTCACCGCGGAACGTCTTACCGCCCATATCCCAACAACATACGACATGACTTGGCCCAAAAGTCTGAACCGCATCCCAGAAATAACGGATAAATCCGTAGACTGCGTTGGTAGGCAATCCTGCCTTTGTACGTCTGATATATCCGCTTGCAGATGTCGCATAAAAAGCACGGAACAACACCGCCATACCGTCTACCAGCAACAAAGTAGGTTCATTACGTTGATTCACTTGAATTTGTTCTCTCCTGTCCTGATTCTATAGAAATTAAACTAAAGTATATTTACACTTACCATTCCGATGACAGAACAACCTTCTGATCGCTGTTATCCCCAGATTTTTTGATACCCTTTTCCAAAAGGGAAAATCCGGGGATAGCATATGCTTCCGAAGTAGCTTTCTTTCAGAAAGCTTTTAGGCGAACGCTCCGCTTCTTCAGGTTATTTCTGTCCTCTCCATTTTCGTGTAAATGTTTAGTTCAATTTCTATAGCAAATAAAATATCGAACTAATTCTATCATTATAGCATAGTTCCGCCAACCATCGATCAGCCAAAAAAGCCCTGAATTTTGAACAATTCAAGGCTGATATTCAGCGCGTTTACGCGTTATTCCATTCCTGCTCGTACGTTTCTTCCTTGAATCCAACCGTCACCTTTTCTCCATCCGTAACGATCGGACGTTTGATCAGACGACCATTGGAAGCCAATAAACGAATCTGTTCATCAGCTGACATTCCCGGAAGTTTGTCCTTCAGTTGTTGTTCTTTGTACACTTCCCCACTCGTATTAAAGAACTTTTTCACTTCCAGTCCACTCTTTTGGATGAGTTCTGTTAGTTCAGATTCTGACGGCGGTGAGTCAAAAATAGGGATTAACTCCAGCTCATGTCCTTGAGCTTCAAGCCATTTTACAGCTTTGCGGCATGTGCCGCATTTGGTATATTGATATACTTTTAAGTTACTCATTGATTTGTGTTCCTCCAAATGCTCCGGTATCGACTTCTCGCTTCCCTTGGTTTGCTTCGCAAATCCAAAAGTCGCTCCAAATCGATACCATCGCCATGTAATTTTACTGACTTTTGCGAATGAGATCAAAACACACATTCGCTATATTTTTTGGGTCAAAATCTTACAGCTTTTATATCCTTAAAAGCTTTTGAGATTTGAATTCTTGAAATATTTAACATGAAATTGGTAAACATCAATACATTAAACCATGAAACCGTAAGATTAGCCTACGGCATGTTGTTCGGGTGCATTAAGCCCCCTTCACATGGAATAGCCAATCATTGTTGCTCCCAAGCAGGACGGGCCGTGCAAGAGAATGCGACATAGGGTGCAGAACCAAGAGCCCCGTCGCAGCTTCCTACAGTTCTTCTCTGGGAGCTGCCTCATCATTCAAACGCTGCTCCAACGCGGCCATATCTGCTGGAAAAGGAGCTTGGAACGTTATGCGTTCCTGTAGAATTGGGTGTTCGAACGTCAATTCACAAGCGTGTAATGCCTGCCGTTCGATCCAGGTATCCCGTTCCTCACGAACAGCCATGGTTTGCTCATCGATCTCGTGCACAGGTAGTGTCTTGTACATGCGATCACCAATTAATGGACAGCCGATGGACGTCATATGTACCCTGATCTGATGGGTTCTGCCACTTTCCAGCTTGAGACTTATCGCACTGGCGCTACCTTCTGCCCAATGTGTTAAGGTTGTGTACAGCGTTCTTGCAGCGTAACCATCAGGTGTTACGATTCGGCGGTGTGGCTCTTCAGGATCACGATCAATCGGGCCATCCACTGCGCCTTGTTCCGGGACAGGGCTGCCGTGTACAAGGGCAATATATTTCTTATCCACTGTTCCCGCGATCATTTGTTCAGACACATGCTGATGCACATAAGGGTTCTTGGCTATGGCCAGTACACCTGACGTTTCCTGATCAAGTCGATGGATCGGTCTGAACCGGAAACGTTCGCCATTGGATTTCCAGTAATGAACGACTCCATTTGCCAAAGTACCTGTGTAATGTCCATGTGTTGGATGAACGATGATGCCCGCATCCTTGTTGACAATAAGCAAGTGCTCATCTTCATACAGAACGGTAAAGGGAATAGGTTCAGGTAAAATATCATCCGATTCCTCTTGCTCCATCCGAACTTCTACGACATCACCCGCAGCTACCTTGACGCTAATGTATACACGCTCTCCATTTAGCATGACACCTTGCTCCGTCAGCTTGATTTTGGACAAAAGCTTACGCGACACCAGCAGCCGCCGCTGAAGCACGGTCTTCAGCAGCCAGCCATCTTCTTGTTCGGTCACCGTGTAAACAATCGGCGAGTAGTATAGGCTCATTCTTTGCGGCGGAAGACTTTTTTGCTCCGCACATATTCAATATCCGCCACCTGTTGTCTCGCATTGGCTGTCCGTGCAACCACGAAGAAGTAATCAGACAGTCGGTTTAAGTAACGTCGTACAGACGGGTTAATGTCCGTATGTTGTCCGAGTGTTACCGTGCGACGCTCTGCGCGACGACATACAGTACGGCACACATGAAGAGCAGAAGACAGCTGACTGCCACCAGGAATAATGAACCGTTCCACTTTTGGATTCTCTGCATCATACTGGTCAATCCATTGTTCCAGACGTGTGACCATTTCATCTCTAACCTTATATTTGGTCTCACTAATCTTCACGAAGGCCAGATCCGACCCGCAATCAAACAGTTCCTGCTGAACTTCCAGCAGATGTTCACGCAGATCTTCAAATTCCCCTTGAGCAGAGTCAATAAGGCTGATCGCCTGGCCTACAAAACAGTTCAATTCATCAATCGTGCCATAAGCCTCAACTCGGTCATCATCCTTGATGACGCGTCCACCGATGACCGAAGTCTGTCCTTCGTCACCTGTTCGTGTATATATGCCCATCGTTATCCCTCCAATTGGTAATATAATAATGAATACGGGAATGCCATTTTTTCAGAAACCCGTCTATCGCTTTACACGTATATAAGAATTGGTGTGCTCTGCCGAGTATACGACAAATCGAAGGAAACCAAAAGTAAAGGAGACGATTATGCAAAACTGGATAACCGATTTCATGGAACAATACGGCTACATAGGCATTGCACTCATTATTGCTCTTGAGAACGTATTTCCCCCGATTCCATCCGAAATCATTCTGCCGTTTGGCGGATTCATGACCACCTATACCAGTCTCACTCTTCCAGGAGTTATTATCGCCGCAACCATTGGCTCCGTCCTTGGTGCTGTTCTCCTGTATGGTATTGGTCTACTCATTGACGTCGAACGCCTTGAGAAAATTGTGGAACGCTGGGGACATGTTCTGCGCATCAAAAAAGAGGATATTCACCGTGTCGATGCATGGTTTGACAAATATGGCATGTGGACCGTATTATTCTGCCGAATGGTTCCCCTCGTCCGTAGTCTTATCTCCATTCCCGCAGGCATGTCCAATATGAAATTTGGTTTATTCCTTCTCTTTACAACCATTGGTACATTGATCTGGAATGTCATTCTGGTCTGCGTTGGTGCTGCGCTTGGCGCATCATGGGAGAGCATTTTGCACTTTATGGACGTCTATTCCATTGTAGTGTACGTCATTCTGGCCATCATTGTCATCGGATGTATCATCTGGTGGATCAGACGTAGCAAAAAGCAGAAATAAAAAGGATAACTTAATAAATAAAGCCTCCTCGCCACCAATTCGTGGTTAAGGAGGCTTCTTTATGTCACCCGTTTATGTCATCTCGCTATCGTTCATCTTCATTTCGCATGCCCTGACTCTTCAGATCGATAGCCAGACCAGATACCAGCAAGTACATCTTTTCAGCATGTATCTGCAGCATCCGATTAACCGAAGCCATTCTCGCTGTAAATATTCGTTCTTCCTCGGTAGGATGCAATGTGCCATGCATTTCATTGGTAATCACAAGCAACTTCCCCTGATAAGACAATAAAGCATCAAGCAAAAGCTGTGTCTCTGAACGCTGATGATCCAGATCCTCTGTTGCCCTGAAACCGGCAGCCATCCAGGAGGTCAGACTGTCTACAATTACAATTCGCTGATCCGCCAAAAACAGATTGGATTCCCGATTAATCTGGGTGATCACCTCTGTCAGATGCTGACCGTTCCCGGCATGAATGGCACGATAATGAGCGGATGGCAATTCGGGAATAACGGGATCATGATCACCAGTGGATAAATATACACCCTCCCGGCTAATCCCGGCTGCGTACTTGAGGGCAAACCGGGTTTTACCACTACCTATGCCGCCTGTGACCGTAATCAGCAATCCGCTTCCCTCCTTCCATAGCCATTCTGAATTTTCTTTACTCTGTCAGCGCCTTCAGCACTTTTTTGGATTCTTCGACATTGGAAGATGACACTGGAATGGTGGCGAACAAATTGCTCGCAGCATATTCTACATCTTTAAACATTTTCATATCTTCGAGTGGAATGCCGTAAAGATGTGTTTCTTGCTTGAGATCTGAACCTCCATCTCCTTCACCCTTCTCTACCAATACTCCCCCCTCAAATACACCCCGTTCAAACTTCTTGGGATCAAAAGTATCATCCAGCGGAACATTGGAGCCATTACTTCCGTATTGTTTCATGTCAGACTCAGGCAAAATGAAGATATCATGTCCTCCAGCCGCATATTCTACCATAATTTTCTGAACATCATACATTGCACTGGTAATCACTTCCACCTTGGGTTCCTCACCCAGTTTCTGTTGCAGATTGGCCTGTAACTGCTCTGAGATTACAGATGGATTTCCTTGGTTATCAATGATGAATATGGAAAAACCATCTTTACCTCCACAACCAGCAAGCAGAAAAACGATAGAAATGATTGCAGTAAGCCCCCAAAATCTCTTCATTCCAGTTCCCCCTTTAGTCTCCTATGTCCAATATATCACAATTGTTCCACGCAAAAAAATAACCTGACTTATCGGGGGATCACCCTGCCTTTACATACAAAAAAAGAAGACCCTCTCAGGTCTCCCTTTCTAATTCGATTAATGAAACGTTTCGCTCCAGCATAAACGTTATTTTGCTTTAATCGGGTTAGCCTTCATATATTCATTAATCTTTAAATCAAGCAGACTGCTGATTTCAATTACAATATCGGATGTGAATGATTTCTCTTCGAGGAAGATCTGTTCCATCTTGCGACGAAGCATATGAATTTCATCTTCCAAGGAAATGTCATGCAAAGATGCGTTATCGGGTTTCACCGACCATCGGTCGCCATGATCGCCTTCTGCCAGATAGTGCCCACGATTCGTCGGTAAATCATATTCAACACAAAACAAAGCTAACCCCTCCTTGGAAAAATGGTTTCCAAATTTATGAAAACTTATTTCAAATTGAAATTATATCACATTATTTTGTAAAAGAAAGTTATTTTTTTCCAATGATAACAATATCACATTTGTAAAAAGATTCTACTTTAAATTAACCCTCTTTTTGAAGTTTGTAAACAAAGTTTCCGATTCGTTCCAAAGCTTCATTTAATTGGGTTACGGAAGTAGCATAGGAACAACGCAAGAAGCCTTCACCCTGAGGGCCAAAAACATTGCCCGGAACAGCAGCCACTTTATTCTCCGTTAACAATCGCTCAGCAAACAGGTCGGAACTCATACCCGTCTTTTGAATGCTCGGGAATGCATAGAATGCTCCCTGAGGTTCATGACAATCGAGTCCAATATCTCTGAATCCCTGCACAATTAAACGTCTACGCTGATTATATGATTCTACCATCCGATCTTTCTCACCCAAACCATTTGTCAACGCCTCAAGTGCAGCAACCTGACCCATGGCCGGCGCACACATTACCGTATACTGATGGATTTTGAGCATGGCTGCAATAAGCTCAGGATGACCACACATGTAACCGATCCGCCAACCTGTCATTGCAAAAGCCTTTGAAAATCCGCTTACGAGAATAGTCCGCTCCTTCATGTCAGGGATAGCTGCAAAACTAACATGTTTTTGCGTATACGTCAATTCAGCGTAAATTTCATCCGCGATCACAATCAGATCATGCTTTTTAATCACTTCAGCAATAGGCAGCCACTCTTCATACGTCATGATGGCTCCAGTCGGATTACTCGGATAACACAGAATAACCACTTTCGACTTCGGTGTGATACCAGCTTCAAGTGCTTCGGCCGTTAACTTGAACTGATCTTTCGCGTAGGTTTCAACACCAACTGGTATACCGCCACCGATTGAAGCGATTGGTGAATACGCCACGTACGAAGGTTCAGGAATGAGAATCTCGTCGCCAGGTACGATTAATGCGCGCAAAGCCAGGTCAATCGCTTCACTGCCACCCACGGTAACAATAATCTCATCCTTGGGATCGTATTTGGTATCAAACTGAGTATCCAGATATTCACTGATGGCTTCTCTCAACTTCGGCATACCTGCGTTAGATGTGTAGCTGGTCATACCTCTTTCCAGCGAGTATACACAAGCTTCACGCATATGCCAAGGGGTAACAAAATCAGGTTCACCCACACCCAATGTGATAATATCCTTATTGTCTCCAACCAGATCAAAAAATTTACGAATTCCGGATGGAGGTATCTGCTGCACGAGGGGTGCCAGATAAGATGTCATTTTCTTGTTGTTCCCGGTTGTCTGTTCATTCACTATCATGACACATCTTCCTTTACGGCGAGATCATGAGACGGTTGTCTTCCTGATGGTCTTCAAAGATAATCCCGTCCTGCTTATATTTTTTAAGAATAAAATTCGTTTTGGTTGACAGTACAGAGTCTATCGGAGACAGTTTCTCCGACACAAAATTAGCGACTTCACGCAGGTTGCCACCTTCTACTTCAACGAGCAGATCGTATGCACCGGACATGAGATATACGGACTTCACTTGCGGATAGAGATAAATGCGTTCGGCAATCCCTTCAAAACCACGACCACGCTCCGGCGTGATCTGCACCTCAATCAGGGCCGTTACTTTTTCATCATCTATTTTGCTCCAGTTCACGACGGTTGCATATTTCACGATGACGTGGTCTTGTTCTAGCTGTGCCACGGCGTTTTTGATCTTGTCTTCCGACTCCCCCAGCAGCGTCGACAGCAGTGCGGGAGTCCTTCTCGCGTCTTCCTTCAGCAGATCCAGAACTTTTAATTGCAGATCGTTCAAATCTTTCATGGTTTTCCCTCCAGCGTCATCCAGGTTCCTGAAAATGAATTAATACTTATATTACATGAATTTGACGTTGATGCATAGACAAAAGACCGCCTGCCCTGAATTCAGGCAAGCGGTGGTATGGTCCTTTAACGATAGGTGCTTCAAACCTCTTTTGCAAAGGTTACATGTAATAAGGGTTACCGTAATTCGGTTGATGCTGAGGCACATTAGGAGCTTGGCTATATGAACTGTTCTGCGTATTCTTTTCCTGAATGAATTGCTGACACTTTTGTTGGGTCTGGTGGGCGGACTGAATTTGTTTGTCCACATCCTGACGAAGTGCCTTGGACGAGACAGAATACATGTTGTTTTGCTGCATCAGATTGAACAGTTCCCCTTGTAATCTTAGGGTATCGTTCGTCAGGTCTGTGAACATCCGACGTGTCATGGGGCAGGAAGCTTCCGTTGTCGCAGTCGTATATTCGCGCGAGGTTCGTCTTAAATCTGCAAGAATCGACTTCAACAGATCCTGCTCCTGCATAAAAGCGCCATTAGATGATAAAGATTGAGAATACATGCGTTTTCCTCCTATACAGTTAGAGTTGTCTCAATTACTGACTTGCGCCGGTGCAAGAGACTGATGTTGCTGCAGTGCATTGACAAGCGTGTTCAGATGCTGTTCATGTGAGCGAACATAGTGATTCAGAGCTTGTTGAATTTGTGGATTATGTGTGATGGAAGCTGTGGCTGCACACTGCTTAATCAGCAGTTCTTCATTGGTGATCGAGTCCGCAATGTAGTTCAATTCCTTGGGACTCAGCGCTTGCATAGTATGATTCTGCATGTTTCGATGGCCTCCTCGGCATAAAGTTTATGCGCAATTATTGTTAACCCGGTCACACAAAAGTATACAAATTTAAATTATAAAGGAGATGTTTCTAATGGATCTGGTCTATGGCACACCTTTCTGGCCCTCCACTTTCAATTCAACATTTAATTATTCTGCGCTACAAGAAGACATCTCTTGTGACTGCCTCATCATTGGTGGGGGCATGGGGGGCGCATTGACATCTAAACTACTCACGGAACAAGGTGTCAACACTGTTGTGATTGATAAGCGAGACATTGCCCACGGCAGCAGTTCTGCCAATACAGGTCTTTTACAATACACCAATGACAAGACACTAACCTCATGTATCCACACTTTTGGTGAAGCAACAGGCGTACGTTTTTATGAGCTTTGTCGTGAAGCCATGAAACAACTTGCTCAAATTGCAGACAGCCTGGATACAGACCCTTGGTTTATCCCACGAACAAGTCTTTGTTTTGCAAGCAGTGAAGATGATGTAGCCCTATTGGAGGAAGAATATCAGACCTTGAAGCGTTATGGTTTTGAAGCTGAACTGTGGGATGCCGACAAAATAAGCCAGCATTTCCCCTTCAGCAAACCCGCTGCACTGTACACAATGGGAGATGCAGAAGTGAATCCCTATCGTTTTGTTCATGCCTTGTTTGAATCCGCAAATAAGCGTGGCGCACGAATCTATGGTCAGACAGAGATGATACACTGTGAATACGATGAAGATGGTGTAATCTGCCACACTGCCAACGGTAAAATCCGTGCCAAGAAGGTCATATTTGCTGCCGGTTACGAGACACAGGACATCAAAAAGGATCGCGGAGCCTATCTGAAAACGACCTACGCGATTGCTACCAAACCGTTGTCTGATCTTAGTGCATGGTTTGAACACAGCATGATTTGGGAGACAGCTCGTCCATATTTGTATATGCGAACAACACCGGACGGAAGAATCATTGCAGGCGGTTTGGATGAAGAAACACCTCGAGAGGATCAACGTGAAATACGGTCAAAACACCGGGGAGACACACTCCTGGAAGAGGTCCGTTCCTACTTCCCTTTAGATGATCTTGAAGTCGATTATGCCTGGGGGGCTGTGTTTGGTAATACGAATGATGGCCTGCCTCTAATTGGTACACATCCCGATTATCCGCATTCATATTTTGTAGAAGGGTATGGAGGTAACGGGACCGTATACAGCATGATTGCTGCTTCCTTAATTGCGGATGCTATTACTGGCAAACAAAACCCTGATATGGATCTGTTCTCTCTCACACGTACAAGTAAACCATCTCCTGTATAACATCAAAATAAATCAATACAAACAGGGTACAGCACACGGAAAGTTCTCTTTCCCGCCGCTGTACCCTGTTCTATATATTGGGAAGCCTGCTAAGCCGAGGGCTCTTGTCCTTCCGTTCGGTTCAATAGCTTGCGCATAAAGATCCATCCAATTAGCGGAGAAGCACCGAGGACAATAATAAGCCAGGTTAACATGTGTAGAGACGGAGCATTTAAGACTGTCACAATAAATATGACCAACCCACATAGTCTGCCAAGCATCAGGCATAACTCTCTCAAAACGACAAGTTCAACCCTTTTCTCCACATTTTCGCCACTTGTGCCCATCATGTCGAATCCCGCTGATATCATCGGTAGTACATATAACGGCATCGCAACAGCACTCCCAATCCCCATGATTAACAGCGTTCCATAGGTCACTTTCCAGAGAAGAGGAAGAAGCACAGCGAGCAGAATGAGGGCTCCGATGAACATGCCTTTTGATCTATACTGTGGTTTGAACCATTTCCCAGCTGCCCAATAACTTACTAGTGCCACAGCTGAAGTGATGAGTGAGAACTGCCCCAATTTGTACTCCTGTGCAGTGGCCAAATATACAAGCAGTGCAATCAGGAAGGCAAAGACACCTTCACGTGCACCCTGAGCGAATAAACCCAAGCCTAAGGTCCTCCAGGGACTATCCCGCTTGGATAGCTGTATCCAAGGTTCCGACCAGCGGTATGTACCGCTCACCTTTCTTTTTTTCAGAAAAAAACTAAAAACTACCGCGATTACATAAATAACGAGTGATACCGTGAAGATGAGCCGATATCCTGTGTTGTCTGTCATGCGAGTAATAATCAGACCGGAGAACCATGGACCTATAATTCCTGTCATCGAACCAAGTAACCCCACCCAGCCATTGAATAGATCCCTGTTTTCCCGATCCGTTATTTCAAAATACACAACATTAAATGCAATCCAGAATAGCCCCAGGGAACAACCCAGTAGTATACCCAGAGGCCATATCCAGTCTACAGCTTTGGAACCAGCCCAGAGGACTATCATATAAAATATGCCTGACAGCGCAGTACCTAATCGTAGTGCACTCATTTTATTGTGTTCCTTGACCCATTTGCCAGCAAGCCAGAATGTCAGTCCAATGGCCAGTTGCTGACTGAGGGTGAACCACCCCAACATGGCATAATCCGGACGGCTTTTCCACAGAAACACATTCAAAAAGGTTCCCGACAACGCTCCGGCTAACGCAAACAATCCATTCACGCCCAAAAGCAGAATGGATTGTCGGCCTAAAGTAATCTTCATCTGCTCCTCCTTCATCCACCTGAAGTGAACTGTGTACAGGTAGGTCTCAGGGTTAACGTGCCCCAAGCAAGAGGAAAACATGATGAATCTTCAGGATTGCTATGAAATTGGTTAGAATCTCCGAAATGTTTATTCCTGCGTACTCAGGTTCTTGATCAGACGCAGACGATCTTCCTCAGACAGACTGTATTGAACTTGGAAACATCCCGAACATACATAGGTCAATACCTTAAAAGGTGGTGACAATAGTGACCCTTCGCCTGAAGCTGCGTTAGCAACTGGCACGAAGTTATCCTGCGTTGCAGCTTGCGTACCTGCGAGAATCATGAATTCCCGGCAATTCGGGCACTCCGGCACTTCTTCCTGATGATCAAGTTGCTTCTGGACACCTTGTTCATACTGAATGAGGTCATTACCTTCATCCGCATATTTGGTTAACGTTCGCAACTCCGGCAATTTGAGTTCGACTTCATCCCCCCACAGATCAGAAAGATCCGTAGTCTGTTTCTCGTTCGTTACATCGTCCACATCATAGATGTCGTCCTCAGCTTCATCGTTCTCTTCATCATCGATGTTAATGTTGAGTGTACGGTATCCTTTTAACTCATTGTGACAATAAGGACACTCTTCTTCAGGACCGAGTTCCTCATCCCATACAATCTCCGTCTGACACCAAGGGCATACTGTTGTTTCCATATTGATCAACCTTTCTCTTTCATATAATCATGTATTCATTACATAGATCACACCGATGGCAAAAAACACGATCGATGCCGCAAACAGAATCCGTATCAATATCTTCATGACCGGTCCCCCTAGATAATGCTCGCGCCAATAACAAACGACAGCGAGACTGAAATAATCATGGATATCAATCCGACAGCTCGGTTATCCGATTCGATCTCCTTATCAATGGAGAACACGGGTGTCAGGAATTCGAACAAAAAGTAGGCAATGAGCAGAAGGATAAACCCTACAAATGACCACGTCATGGCTTCATATACCGAAGATTTCGCTTGTATGCAGAACCGCAATACGTTGCAGATCCCGAAGATCTTACCTCCTGTAGCCATCGCAACGGCCACATTGCCCTTCTTGATCTCCGTCCAGCATTTATACTTGGTCACCAGTTCGAAGCAAGCCAGAAATACAAGCAGCTCCATAATCGCTACCGAGAAAAAACCGAGTACCATCCCCAAGGGATGAGACAGCAATTGGTCAATGCTTTCTATCACGCACCGTTCCCCTCTCCCCATCTGCGACCTTCATGAATAAGGTCACAGAATATCATTGATTCATGGACCGGCTATTCCAATTCTGCGACGGTCACACCGTTCCCGCCTTCTCCGTAATTGCCCAGCCGGTAGCTTTTAATATGTTTATGCTTACGCAGGTAATCCTGAATACCGGAACGTAAAATTCCTGTACCTTTACCGTGAATAATATAAACTTGACCCAGGTTGGCAAGGAAAGCTTCATCAATGAACCGGTCTGTCTCCATCAGGGCTTCTTCCAGGTTGGTACCACGCAGATCCAATTCACTTTTCACATTGTCATCACGTGTGCGCTTCATACCCGTTACCGGTTTTTGCTTTGGTTTGGCAGCGGGAGCCGATTGCTGCAGTTCCAGGTCATCCAGGGATACTTTCATTTTCATAATCCCCAGTTGTACCATAGCGTCTTTGCTGCCCGCCATCTCTACAACATGGCCTTTTTGATTCAAACTATAGACAAGCACTTCATCACCAGGACCGATGGCACGCGTCTTCGGCGCTGTTGCCGTCTTCTTGACCGTTTTCCTGCGTTTCTCAGGTTCTGCCTCGTCCAGCTGTTTTCGGGCAGCAATGAGTTTGTGCTCCTTCACGGAAGCACCTTCTTCCATAGCCAACAGGCGAAGATCTGCTATAATTTTCTCCGCTTCCGCACGAGCCTTGTCCACAATGCTGCGTGCATCTTCTTCTGCTTTTTCAATCCGGCGATCACGTTGCTGTTCCAGCTTCTCCAGTTCGGTCTGATGACGACTGCGTAATTTCTCCATATCCTGGCGCAAGCTCTCTGCTTTCTCACGCTCTTGTTCAGCCGTAAGACGGTTCTCTTCAAGAGAAGCAATCATATGCTCAATCCGTTGATCCTCTTCCTTCACTTCGCCACGGGCATAGTCGAGAATGTAACCTGGCAGTCCCAGTCGCTCTGCAATGGCAAATGCATTACTTCTTCCAGGTACACCCACCAGAAGGCGATAGGTTGGACTCAGTGTATTGATGTCAAATTCCATGCTGGCATTAATGACACCTTTACGCTCATATGCGTATGCTTTCAGTTCACTGTAGTGAGTGGTTGCAACCATGCGACATCCCGTCCGGTGCATATGCTCCAGCATGGAGATCGCCAGTGCGGAACCTTCAGCCGGATCTGTCCCTGCGCCAAGTTCATCGAGTAATACCAAACTTTTCGGTGTCATGTTTTTCAGAATGCGAATGATGTTGGTCATATGACTGGAGAAAGTACTCAGATTCTGCTCGATACTCTGCTCGTCCCCAATGTCTGCATAGATCGCATCAAATACACATAGCTGACTGCCATCCTCAGCCGGAACAAATAAACCGGACATGGCCATCAGGCTCAGCAAACCAATCGTTTTGAGCGTTACCGTTTTACCACCCGTATTCGGACCTGTCACGATAATGGATGTGTAATCATTGCCCAGCTCAATGTCGATTGGAACCACGTTTTCGATCGCAATCAGTGGATGCCGACCTTTTTTAAGTTTGAGGAACCCGCGATCATTCATGCGAGGCAATGTTGCTTTCAGTTCACGAGCCAGACGTGCCTTGGCAAAGATAAAATCAAGTGATCCCAGCAAGTCGACATCATACAACAGCCACTCTCCCTGCTCACTGACAAGTGCGGTCAATTTCTGCAAAATAATTTCTATTTCGCGCTCTTCCCGGATCCGGGTTTCGCGTAATTTGTTGTTCATTGCAACAATCGATTCCGGCTCAATGAACAATGTCGCACCCGAACCGGATTGATCGTGCACAATCCCGCCAAAGTACGAACGATATTCAGCTTTCACCGGGATAACAAAACGGTCTCCTCTGATGGTGATGAGCTGATCTTGAAGCATCTTGGATACGGTAGAGGATCGAATCATGGAATCGAGTTTTTCGCGAATCCGTGCTTCTCCGCCTCGCAGCTCACGACGAATCTGCGCCAACGTTACGCTTGCACTGTCGGCAACCTCTGCATTATCGTCAATACAGATTTTGATGGCATCCTCAAGCGTTTTTTGCTCTGACAGTTGATCACTGATATAGAACAATGATTCGATGGGCTCATCTTCATGCAAAGTACCAATCTGACGTTTCAATCGTCGCGCCGCAAAGGTTGTATTGGATATTCCCAATAGTTCGTGAGGGTTAAGTGTGCCTCCAATTTCAGCACGTTTGATGGAAGCCGTAATATCGACAATTCCCCCAAACGACGGTGAGCCTTTCAGGCGATCAAATGTGAAGGCTTCATCGGTTTGCTGCAGCAACCGCTTCACTTCTTCAAGTTCACTGCTTGGTTCAAGTTGCTCCGCTTTCTTTTTTCCCATGGTTGTCTGGGCAAAGCTAAGCAATGTATTTAAAATTTTGCGATATTCCAATGTGTGTAAAATTTTCGTGTCCAAGTGTACAACTCCTTCCAAACTATATCTGTATTATAACGAAAGAAACTTTCTTACGCTATTTAACGAATCCTTCCACACATAACTTCAGCCATAGCACCACAAACTACAGGTGTCAGGATTGTGCAACCTCTCCATCCCCTTGGAGTTGCCCTGCTCAGTTCAATCCGAATAAAAGGAGGTACACACCATGAATTTCCTGGGACATGTCGTGCGATTTATCATCGCCGCAATTGTATTAATGGTGGTTAGCTGGATCGTTCCCGGATTCGCCGTTGGTGGCTTCTGGAGCGCCCTGTTGCTTGCTCTCGTCATTGCCCTGCTCGGCTGGATCGTTGAAGGTATCTTCGGCAAAAGAGTCAACCCGTTTGGTCGCGGTATTGTCGGATTTATCGTTAGCGCACTGGTGATTTGGCTTGGTCAATATGTTGTAGATCATGTTGAAGTCAGCCTGCTCGGTGCCATTCTCGCTGCGCTCGTTATCGGGATTATCGATCTCTTCATCCCGGTATCCACCCCTTTTGATGCCGGACGAAGCTCCAAAAGTTAATCTCCACTTCACCTTAACATCCCCATGAATTTTCCTAAACCTCTGAAGGCCCTGGGCCGGAAGGGGTTTATTTCATTCGGGCAGTATGCACGCTCTGACGTACACGTACAATTTTCAAAAAAACGACATACGCAGCGTGTACAGGCATCCACATATTGCGGTATGATGACTGGAGCAATCATTCAAATTTTATCCATATCACGCTTTAAGGAGGCACATGATGAAGAAAGGCATAACATGGCTTGCTGCCTGTATGTTAATTCTGGTCCTCACTGCCTGTGGAGGGGCGAAACAGTCCGCAGAATCTGGCAGCAATGGATCCGATGCTGAAGTTACAGCCAGTGAAGAACTGGTCATCAAGGCAAGCAACTATGAATTCGATCAACCTGAGTACCATCTTAAAAAAGGCGTTCCGGTTAACATTGTTTATGAAAATGAAAACGGAAATCACGGTATCCTTGTGCCTGAGCTGAATCTTCAACTGGATACCAGAAATAGCTCCAAAGTCATAACCCCGGACAAAGTTGGTGAGTTTGAAATGTCCTGTTCTGTCTTCTGTGGTTCAGGACACAGCAGCATGATCTCCAAAATTATCGTTGAAGAATAGTATTCAAGACAAGGAGCCCCCGCAGCGACGGGAGCTCCTTCTTTAGTATAACAAATTGTACCAGAGTACGTTGCCCACGAACCAGTTCTGCTGCATTCATTCCGCTAGGTCTGGTCCTGTTCAATCAATTCAATCCATTCGTTATATTCCGTCTGCAATTTCGTATATTCATCATGCAACTGACGATATTCCGTGTTCAGCTGCTCTGCCTTTTCCTGCTCCATTTCACGTTCAACCTGTAACAAACGTAATTGATTGGCCGCTAGTTCGTAACGCTCCCCCATCTCAAGCAGTTCAGTTTCCATGATTTCTTTCTCTTGGGTCGCTTCTGCACGTAACTTGTCCAGCTGCTGTCGTTCTTGCTCCAGTCCCTCCAGCAACTCACTACTTGCCGCACTTTCGCTCTTCCAAACCGTCAGTTCATTCTCAAGTGCAGCCCAGCGTTCCTGCCAGGATTGTTCCTGAGCCGCCCATTCATCTGCACGGCGTTGCCACACCTGGTCGTTCTGCTCTGCTTGTTCAACGCTGGAGCGAAGTTCTTCTTCACGTCTTGTCAACTGCTCCAGACGGGATGCCAACTCGGCCTGTTTGGCTGACAGTTCTTCGTGTTTGATCTGCCACTCCAACGCTTCTTCCTCAGTCTGGGCTAGCCGGCTCTCTTGCTCCGAGTAACGCTCGGAAAGTTTAGCCGAAGACTGTCTCGCTTCTTCAAGTGCGCTCACAATCTCTTGCTTCTCCTTGCTCAATTCATCAATCTTGGAACTGGAATTCTCTTCCCGTTGTAATGCATCACTGTAATCATTACGGATTTGTTTATAGTTATCCTGAAGTCGGTTCAGCTCTTCCCGAACAACATTCAGCTCAACTTCAAGTTGATTGCGTTTCTCTTCCAAAAGCTCTGCATCCTTCTGGTATTGCACAGCCTCTTCATGGTTGAAACGAGACTCTTCCTTCACCACGGACAATTCATCATGAAGGGATTGCACACCAGACTCCAATGTTTCATTCTGTTCAGCAACTTCAAGAATCTGATTCTCCAGGTCTCCGATCTCAGCCAATCGCTGCTCAGCAAGGTCCTTCCAGGACTGCTCACGTTCCGTAAGCGTGCCGATCTCATTCTGCAATGTACGCACCGCGGCATGAGCCTGTTCAAGCACCTTATGCAACCTGCGCTGTTCCTCTTCCGACTTCACTTCAGCCTCACGAAGCTTTTGCACTTCCTGTTCAAGCTGTGCATGCTGCTCCTGAAGTTTGCGTAGCTGTGCTGTGAGAGAGGTTTCTCTATCCACAGTTTCATTATACTTCTGCTTCCATTGTTCCTGTGAATCACGGGATTGCTGGGCAGCCTGTTCCGTTTCACGCAGAAGTTCCTGCAACTGGGAACGGTCCTCTTTCAACTGCTCCAGTTGTTGCTCCAGTTCCGTAATTCGGCGAGTCTGAACTTCCTGCTCCTGTTTACGGACCCCATGCTCATGACGTAACGATTCCAATTGACTGCGCTCGTGCTGAAGCTGCTGTTCTTGCTCTGCAACCATGTCCTGTGCACTGATGAGCTGGGTCATTACTTCTTCCAATTGTTCTTCGACATCTAATAGTCGAGTCTCCGCCTGTTTACGTTGTTCCTCAAGCTGCTGCTTGAGCTTGCCCTGTTCTTCTTGCAATAAGGCCTCTGCCGCAGCTTCGGCTTCTTTCGCCTGGGACGCTGCTGCTTCCTTGGCTTGCTGCAATTGTTCCTCGAGGGCTGCTTCTTTCTCCATCCATTCGAGTTCCAACTGCTCGGATAACGTCTTGAACTCCGCATTCAACTGATTTATCTCAGTCAGGCGCTTCTGCTCCGCTTGTTCCTGCAAGGCAGCCCGCTCCTGATTCGCTTGATCCGTCAGAGCCTGGGTCTGTTCCAGCGCTCTTTCTTCAGCCTGCTGGAGCCGAAGTTCCATCTGTTGCTGAAGTTCGTTATATTGCAGCGCTGCTTCTTCCTGAGCTTTCTTCAGGTTGTTCTCAGCCTGTTCCAACTCTAACAGAATGGCGGACTCGGCTTCTTCCTTGGCTGTCTGAACCTGCTGTGCAGCCTTGGCCTCAATTTGTTGACGTTCTGCAACGGCACGGCTTTCGGCTTCTTTTAATTGAGCTGCAGTCTTGTCCTGCAACTCTTTATATTGCGCCGCAGCTTTGGCCTGCGCCTGCTGCAATTCGGCTGCAGAACGGTTCTGAGCTTCTTTGAGCTGGGAAGCAGCCTGTGCCTGTGCATTTTTAAGCTGGTTAGCCGTCTTCTCTTCCATTTCCTTCAGCTGTTTCGTTCCCTTGGCTTCTGCTTCCTTCAATTGTGCCGTCGCTTGGGCCTGCAATTTCTGCACTCGCTCCGTTGCTTGGGCGCGTTCTTGCTCGAGCAGCGTATTCAACTTGGCTATCTCTGAATTTTTGTCCGATTCGGACTTTTGCAGCGCCTGCTCTGCTTCAATCTTCAGCTTTTGCAAATCAGCAAGAGCCTGGTCACGCCGTTCCAATTCTTGTTGATGTTCATTTTGTATGGCGTTTAACCGATTCAATTCGTTTCTCAGTTCTGTACGTTCTCCAGTAAGCATCTTCAGTTCATTACGGATTTCCTGAGTCTGAAGAGACTGTTCAGCCATATGTACAGCCGCCAGTACCGCAATACGCGGAGTATCCAGACGGGAATTTTGCTTGGAGATCGCGCTCATACGCTCATCTACCAGGTTAGCTACTTGTTTCATATAGTCGGCACTGCTGCCAACCAGTTTATAGGAAGTCCCGTAGATCTCTACGGTGACGCGTGTACGATCAGGTGTAGTCACAGTTGTGCCCTCCTTCAAGTCTGTATGTTGATTCTAAGCTGTAATCACAAAAAAGTCACATCGATCCTCTAATGCTAAGGATTCGATGTGACTTCAAACAATTCCTGCTAATCTTTGTTCAAAAAATCTTCTTCTGTCCTATTTACGCAATTCCGCTCCGAATTGCTCTTCCAGACGAGCCACTACACGGGCATGAACTTCAGTAACTTCCTCATCGGTAAGTGTACGTTCACGATTCCGGTACACCAGGGCCATTGCCACGCTTTTCTTGTTTTCACCCAGTTTACTGCCAGTAAACACATCGAATACCTGTACGTTTTGTAACAATTCACCCGCCGATTCACGAATGGCGCGCAGCATATCTCCAGCTTCAATATCTTCATTCACAACAACTGCGATATCACGTTCCATAGCCGGGAAACGCGGAAGTTCACGATAACGAATATCAGCGTCCGCTTCACTGTAGATTGATTCAAGTGCAATCTCTGCGATATACACATCATTCAGATCATACTGCTGTTGCAGTTCCGGATGCAATTGACCCAATGTACCGATCAGAGTGCCTTCCCCGCCATCTTTGCCTTCCAGGTAAACCGATGCGGAACGTCCCGGATGGAATCCTTCAGGGCTGTTTGCTACCAAGCGAATGCGTTGTTCCAGACCTACATAAGCGAACAGTTGCTCAAGGGCACCTTTCAGATCGAAGAAGTCTACTTTCTCCGCTCCAACATTCCACTGCTGGCTTGCACGATTCCCGGTGAGCAGCAGCCCCAGTACTGGGATCTCATGCGGTTGCTTGGTCAACTGATCTTCTTCGGTGAAGAACACATTGCCCACTTCAAATACAGCCAGTGAATCCTGTTTACGGTTCATGTTATACACCGCTGCATCCAGCATTTGCGGCAAAATACTCGTACGAAGCACACTGCGGTCCTCACTCATAGGCATCGCGAGTTTCACGGCTTTACTGCCTTGTGTCAATGCCGGGAACAATGTCGCTTTATCCGGGTGTACAAAGGAGTAACTGATCATTTCCTGCCAGCCACTGCCTGAGAGCAATCCACGAATGGTGCGACGCATCGCTTGAGAGCGTGTATATGCCCCCGGAGTTGTCGGTCCTTCAATCCATGTGGTTGGAATGTTGTCGTATCCGTACAGGCGTGCAATCTCTTCAAACAAGTCTACATCGAGCGTAATATCCCCTCTGCGTGTTGGCACTTCCACATCCAGCAATCCTTGATTAGCATCACCACATGCAAAGTGCAAGCGAGCGAAGATCGTTTTCACCTCAAGCAAAGACAGATCAGTTCCCAGATAACGATTCAGTCTGTCCAGCGACAATTGAATCACACGTTTCTCCGCAGCTTCTGCTCCAGCTTCCACGATTCCCTGGTGCACTTCACCTTCAGCATAACGCTGAATCAGTTCAGCCGCACGATCCAAAGCCGTAATGACCGCACCCGGGTCTACTTCCTTCTCAAAACGCATGCTTGCTTCGGAACGCAGCCCCAGTTGGCGCGACGTTTTCCGAACGGTTCCGCCGTCGAACTTGGCGGACTCCAAGAGCAGATTCACCGTGCCTTCCGATACCTCGGAATTCTCGCCACCCATAACCCCAGCGATGGCTACAGGTTTCACGCCATCCGTGATGAGCAACATATGTGGCTCCAACTTACGCTCCTGGCCATCCAACGTAACAATCGTTTCGCCTTCTTTAGCCATCCGCACTTCAATATGGCCTTTTTCCAGCTTATCCGCATCAAATGCATGTAGCGGTTGACCGTATTCCAGCATGACATAGTTCGTGATATCAACGATGTTATTGATTGGGCGAACACCTGCCGCCATCAGACGGTTTTGCATCCACAGCGGGGAAGCACCCAGCTTAATGCCAGTTACATAACGAGCTGCATAGTGACTGCATTGCTCCTGTGCCTTAATCTCTACAGAGATATGATTCGCGGCTGCATCACCAATCTCAACCAGTTGGTCTTTGGGACTTGGCAGCTTCACTTCACGACCCAGGATGGCACCCACTTCATAAGCTGCACCGCGCATGCTGAGACAGTCGGAACGGTTCGGTGTCAGGTCCAGTTCAAGCACATGATCATCGAGACCAAGAACCTGGCTGATTGGCGTGCCAACCTCAGTTTGTTCCGGCAGAACGAGAATACCTTCCTGCTGATCTTTCGGCAACAATTTGTCGTTCATGCCCAGCTCTTTGGCGGAACAGATCATGCCAAGGGAGACAACACCGCGCAGTTTGGCTTTTTTGATATCCAATCCACCAGGGAGCTTCGCTCCAACCAGGGCTACGACTACTTTTTGGCCTGCATCCACATTTTTCGCACCACACACGATCTGCAGATCTTCTTCCTGACCGGCATCGATGACACATACATTCAGTTTGTCTGCATCGGGGTGTTTCTCCTTGCTCTTCACATAACCTACAACAACTTTATTCACGCCCTTGTTGCGGTTCTCCACTACATCAATTTCGACACCCGCACGGGTGATTTTCTCCGCCAATTCCTGTGGCGTCACACCTTCAAGGGAAATATAATCAGACAGCCAATCTGTCGATACTCTCATGGACGTTCACTTCCTTCATCTATAAATTGGTGTTCCCGGTTCATCCGCTTGCTCTATATGGTTAATCTTTCTTGTCTTAAAGTTACAGCCGTCCGAATTGCTTCAGGAAGGTCAGATCGCTATTGTAGAAATGACGGATATCATCGACTCCATACTTCAGCATCGCGATACGTTCTACGCCCATTCCGAATGCAAAACCACTGTATTTCTCCGGATCATAACCGCCCATTTCCAGTACTTTCGGGTGAACCATACCGCCGCCCAGAATTTCAAGCCAGCCTGTTTGCTTACATACCCGACAGCCGCTGCCGCCACATTGTACACAAGTTACATCCACTTCCGCACTTGGCTCTGTGAACGGGAAGAAACTTGGACGCAGACGAATTTCCGTATGGGAACCGAACATTTCGCGTACGAATTGCAACAGGGTTCCTTTCAGATCGCTCATACGAATGTTTTCGCTGATGACCAATCCTTCAACCTGGTTGAATTGGAAAGAGTGCGTCGCATCGTCGTCATCACGGCGGTATACTTTACCTGGGCAGATGACTTTGACAGGCACTTCGCCCTTCATGCTCTGCATGGTACGTACTTGAACCGGCGATGTATGGGTACGCATCAACAAGTCTTCGGTAACATAGAAGGAATCCTGCATATCGCGCGCCGGGTGATTCTTCGGCAGATTCAATGCTTCAAAGTTGTAATAATCCATTTCGACTTCAGGACCTTCCGCAATGCGGTATCCCATACCGATGAAAATATCTTCGATCTCCTGTACCACTTTGGTCAGTGGATGCAGTCCGCCTTGACGTCCACGACGTCCTGGCAGAGTTACATCAATTTTCTCGGATTGCAGACGCTTCGCCGTCTCTTCCTTCTGGAACTGATCCTGCTTGCTGTCTATAACTTCCTCAATGGCAGCTCGAACATCGTTGGCTACTTGACCAATAACCGGACGTTCCTCTGCACTAAGTGCACCCATACCTCGCAAAATCTCAGTCAATGCACCCTTTTTCCCCAAATACTTTACACGCAGATCACCGAGCGTCTGCGGATCATTCACACCAGACAACTGCTCCAGCGCTTCGATCTTCAATGCCTCTAAACGTTCTTTCATGTGTAATTGCCCCCTTTTTGTGGTGTTTTTGCAACAAAAAAAGGCCTTCTCTCCCCTGAAGGGACGAAAAGACCGTGGTACCACCCTTGTTAGACATCCATTGCTGCGTGGCCCTTCTGGCCTGCAACCGGTTCTGTCTCACTTTGTACGGAATAACGACCGTTAACCGTTTGCCCCTACTGTTGCCTCTGTGTCTACACACAAACAGGTTCAGGGAACCGCTTCGGAGTGAATTTCGGCAGCCTTGTTCTACAGAAACGCTCTCAATCTACGGCGCTTCCTCCCTGTCCAGAGGCACTGCTTACTTATCTCCATCATCACGTTTCTTTGTTAGTTAAACCCATATCGATGTAATCATCGATGATCGTTCATAATTATATGCAAAATAGATTGAAATAGCAAGCCGTCCATCTTCTAATTTATGCTTGCACCCTTATCTTTCAATTGTTTCAGGCGCTGCTGGATTTCACGAATCTCAGCTGCCTCGACTGCTCGCTCATTCGAATGCTCGGGTTGTGTCAGACTGTCTTTTCCAGCAGCGCTCACAGGAGACAGCAACTCCGATAGGCGCATCTCCAAACGTAACCGCTCGTCATCGGATTCCCGAGTCTCCAGCGCATGCTCCCGAAGTTTGCTGGACTGCTCCCAATCCGACACGCCTCCTTCAAACAGGGTTGCTGTGCCCCCAGCCTCCAGATCGCACAATCGATTCGCGAGTGTCTTTGTCAGCATCCGGTCATGGGATACAAGCACCAAAGCACCTGAAGCCTGTTTTAATACATTCTCCATGACTTCCTGGGTATCGATGTCCAGGTAGTTCGTCGGTTCGTCCAGCACCAGCAGATTTGCTCCGCCAAAGTACAGTCTCAGAAATGCCACTCTACACTTTTCCCCCATGCTCAAATCCCCAATGCGCTTGAACACATCATCTCTGGAAAATAGGAAACATCCCAGAATGGTACGTGCCGCACTTTGTGTCATGGATGGAAGAGTAAGCAAGCTGTCCAGCAGCGTCAGATTTTCGGGGAGCCCTTCCAGCTCCTGTGAAAAGTAACCGATTTTCAGCTGTGGATGCCGTGTGACCTTGCCTTGTGAAGGTTCCAGCTCACCAATCATCAACTTCAGCAGTGTTGTCTTGCCCGTTCCATTAGGGCCCCGTACAGCAAGCCGATCTCCACGTTCCACAGTAATTCGAAGATCACGCAGCAATGGTTTGTCTCCCGTATATGAAAAACTCACCTCTTCCAGCGCAAGCAGCTGGCGTGCAGCCAGTGGATTCATCTGTAATTCCATGTTCAACTTTGCAGCTTCACGAGGTTTATCCACCCGTTCCCGCTCCAAACGTTCCAGCTGCTTTTGTTTCGCATGGTAACGTGAAATATTTTTGTTGGCTTTGGCTTTGTAGAAGCTCTGGGTGATCTTCACCTCCACATCAGTCGCCGAATTATGCGCTTTATGGAACCATTCCTGATAATTTCGAATCGTTTCTTCCAGCGCTTTACGTTCCAACTCCTGCCTGCGGTAGATCGTTTCCTGTTCGCGTAATTCACGCTCTTTGTGGATTTTGTAATCGGAGTATCCGCCCTTGTATTTGGTCAGGACATCTGGACTGAACTCAATGACTCCTGTTGCTACCTGATCAATAAACGTACGATCGTGTGATACAAATAACAGCGTACCTTCATATGAGGATAACCACTCTTCCAGCCAGCGCATGCTTCCCTCATCCAGATGATTCGTCGGTTCATCCAGAATCAGGAATTTGGGTTTGCTGACAAGCAGCCCCGCCAAACGAGCCTTTGTTTTTTGTCCACCGCTCAAAGAATGATAGGGTCTATTCCAATGCTCTGCGGATAATCCAAGGCGGGTCAGTACTTTCTCTACCTCAGTCTCCCACATATAACCGTTCAACTGTTCATATTGCTCCATCACTTGCGTATAAGCTGCAAGCAGCTCTTCATCCGCTTCAGTGCTCATGCTCAAACGTTGTTCCAGTTCTTCCAAGTTCCGTTTCACTTCATAGATCTGACCGCTCTCACGCCGGACCGCATCCAGTACATTCATCCCGATCTCAATCTCCGAGCGCTGGCGCATGAACCCCCATTCCTGCTGAGGGATATGACGTTCAATCCGTCCACCACCATGCTCCTCACCCAAAATGATGCGTAACAATGTCGTCTTGCCGCATCCGTTGCGACCCAAAATGGCGAGTCGTTCGCCCTCATTAATCTCCAGATTCAATCCTGTAAACAATTCAATACCGTTCCACTCTTTTGATACTTCATGTAAGCGTACCAATGTCATCATGAGGCCTCATCCTTCCTGCATCCTTTTTGCTGAACAAAAAAAACCGCTGGCATCAGCCGGCGGTTTGGCAACTCAGGGTTGGATCAAGCATTCAAAGACAGATCTAAGGTAAGCTACGGCATGAACAAAGAAACCCCAAACAAAGGGTACACGTAAACCTCAAAGGCTTACTTGCTCCATACCTGATCCCATAGCTGAATTTGGACACACGAATCCCCTCATTGCTCAGCCGCTCTGGCTGACTGCGTTATAAAACCGTCTGCAGTTAACTGGGGTTCAATTCATGTGTTTTACTTCATGGGACGTATGGTTACCTCTCATTCATGTGTAGTATCAATTTCTCCGTTATTGTACCAGATCATTGTAAAAAAGCAAAGGTTATATACATTAAACTAAAGAATACATACTTACTCGCCACTCCGATGACAAAGCAACCTTCTGATTACTTTTATTCTCCATTTTCTTTTAAAACAGAAAAAAGCCCTTGCATCGCAAGGACTCCGGTACTGCTTGGTAAGCGGGTGATGGGAATCGAACCCACGCTATTAGCTTGGAAGGCTAAAGTTCTACCATTGAACTACACCCGCATGATTGAAGATTTAATTGTTAAGTTCCTTAGGGATTTAACAGTGATTTTACAAATAATAATATACCATGATCCTCTATAGCATGCAAGTCATATTTCCCATTTTTTTCATTACGCCCCCATCTTAAAAAAGCAGGAGCACCCTCGCGCCCCCGCTGTTCCCTATCCTGTAGGCTTATCCACATCTCTCAAAAACTGCTTTTCGAATTCAGCGGCTTTAATCGGTTTACTGAAGAAATAACCCTGAGCCTCGTGACAATGTTGATTGCGAAGAAAGACCATCTGATCTTCGTTCTCCACGCCCTCAGCTGTCACTTTCAGTTGTAAATGATGCGCCATTGAAGTGATGGTAGATACGATCGCAGCATTATTGCTGTCCTCCATGACTTCATTAACAAATGAACGGTCAATCTTGAGCCGATCAATCGGCAGATCCTTCAGATAGTGCAACGAGCTGTATCCCGTTCCAAAATCATCAATACTGATATGCACACCAATTTCTTTGATTTTGCGCAACTGTTCGAATGATCGGTCTTTATCAAATGTCATGCTCTCTGTAATCTCCAGTTCAAGCCATACAGGCTCTAGTCCCGTCTCTTTGAGAATGCCATTGATATTGTCCAACAAATGGGAATGCCTGAATTGTCTCATCGACAGATTTACCGAAACACACAGTTTACGATAACCGGCTTCCTGCCATTGTTTGTTCTGTGCACACGCTTCACGAAGCACCCATTCACCAAGTGGCACAATGAGCCCACTCTCTTCTGCCAGAGGAATAAATTCCGCCGGAGATACCGAGCCTCGCTGCGGATGCTGCCAACGCACCAATGCTTCCATGCCAACGATTAGCCCACTTTGCAGATTAACCTGCGGCTGGTAGACCAGGTAGAACTGACCTCGATCCAACGCCTTGCGCAGATCATTCTCAAGCTGCAAACGCTCCTGTGCCTTCATCTGCATCGCATGGGCAAAACGATTCAGTTCCATTCCTTGTTCCTTTGCACTGTGCAGAGCCGTATCGGCATTCTGAATAATCTCCAATGGTGACTCACCATCATGTGGGAAAATGGCCATCCCGATCCCAAGTGTAAGATGATACTCATTGCCATCAACCAAGACGGGTTTCTCAAAAAGTTGCAAAATGGATCTTGTCCGACGCAACGCTGTATCGGTTGAACTGAAATCTGTCATCATTAATGCAAACTCATCTCTTCCCAATCCAAAGACTTCTTCTCCTGGAAGTGACGAATGTTTCAGTCGTTGACCTACCTGACGCAAAACCCGGTTAGCTGCTTGCTGTCCGAGCGAATCATTAATGGTCTTGAATCGATTAATATTCAGGACCAGTACACCAACAAGCTGTTCCTGCACCACGGCATCATCCATCATCTTTTTCAACCGCTGTGAAAGGCGACGACGGTTTGGAAGTCCCGTTACATCATCATGATGAGCAATATAGTTCATCTTGGCTTCCGCGACCTGCTGTTGCAGGAAAGGTGTGTCCACTACGGACGTATACAGCCCTTTTTGAATGAAAAAATATGCCATACAATTACTCAGCAATCCTAACAGCAAATTGAGGTCGTTCACCCCAGTTGCTGAAACAAAATAACATTCACCAAAAAAGAAACACAGAATGCCACACAGAATGGTTGGTAGATCACCATCTTTGGTTTTTTTCCATTGTACAAACAAAAGAACTGCAATCATGCCATAGAGCAATCCAACCATAAAATGAACGCGGGTGAAGATTCCACCAAGCACATCCCCATCAAGCATACTAGGCAACATACTCCATTCCTGAATAGCCAGTATGTACAAAATAACAAAGGTACCCAATGTCCCACTGAACAGTAAGAATTTGCGTGGTAATGCAATTTCTTTCTCATTTAAGGTATACACGAGCAGTAAACCTACGGAACATACCAAAGATCCCATGGTTGACATCATTAAGGAGAACTCCGATTCCATCATGGCTCCATTTGGAATCTCTTCTGCAAATGAAACGATATGAACCAGTTCAAACAGACCAATCAATAAAAAGAGTGTTGTCAATAATGTTCTCCGAAGAGTTAGCTTCTGTGTCCGAAACAACCAGCTTTGATTATAGATGCCGATACAAGCTGCTGCCGCAGCAAATCCACCCAAGAGTGTCAAAACCGGGTAACCCGATATGGTCAGATCAGAGCTTGAAGAAGAACGAAACCATTGACTTGCGAGGAAACACAATAAGCCGCATACAGCGACCCAACTTATTTTTCTCTGATCTTGCAGATTAACCTTCATGCCGTGTTTTCCTTCCCGGGATCACCTATCCTGAATTACATTAACCAAACTTAACAGCTTACTACACGATTCGACAAAAAAACATATTAACCAACGTTCAATTCACATGCATACACATGCTATCTGGTACATAATAACATTTAATTTTGTATACGTGAACTAAAAAATAGTCACTCCTAGGAATATTTATTCATAAATATAGAGAAAAACAAGGCATTAAGAACTAAAAAAACATGGATCTCCCGTTAGAGTCCATGTTTTCCTATTTTGCAACTGTATTTCAGACTATATTACTTATCAAAATTCACTTCTGGTGTTGTTAATTTATCATAGAAATCAACAACCTTATCCTTGTCTTCCGATGAGCGAATCGCCATCGCTGAACGTGGATGCTCGTCCAACGCACCTGTAATCATGTAAGGCAGAATGTAACCCCATTCTTCTTTTTCTCTCAGTGGAACCATCAACTGTTCCAATACACCAAGTACTGGACGCAGATTGTATTTTGTTCCTTTCAGATGAGCTACGAGCAATTCGGTTGGACAGTTACCTGCCGCACGGCCCATACCATACACAGAAGCATCAAGCAGCTCAACGCCAAGTTCCGCCGCAACCAATGTGTTAGAAAACGCAAGTTGCATATTATTATGTGTGTGAACACCAAGACGTTTGTTAGGCAAGTGAGTCTTGAACTTCTCTACCAGATATTTCACATCATTATGGTCCAAGCTACCGTAGGAGTCTACAATGTAAACAACATCCACAGCGCTTTCTTTGATCAATTCAAATGCTTCCAGCAATTCATTCTCCATAACATTGGAGAGTGCCATAATATTAAGTGTAGTTTCATATCCACGATCGTGGAATGTTTGAACCAGTGCAAGTGCCTTGTCCACATCTTTGCTGTAGCAGGCAACCCGGATCAGATCCAGCATGCTCTCGCTGCGAGGCAAGATATCATTTTCGTCCACACGACCTACGTCAACCAGAGCAGACAGTTTGGTATTTCCTTTTTGAGGAATAACTTTACGCAGGAAATCATCGTTCAGGAAACGCCATGGTCCTGCTTCCTCGGCGCCTTTAAGCAACTTCGGAGAGTTTTTATATCCAATTTCCATATAATCAACGCCAGCTTCATTCAATCCAGCATATAGCTGTTGAACAAAGTCCACGCTAAAGTCCCAATTATTCACCAATCCGCCATCACGGATCGTACAATCTACAATTTTGCAATGATTTGTCTTCATTAATGTCTGCTCCTTTTCTGACCAACTTGTGTATTCCTCTCATGATACTTGAACGTGACAAGAAAAGTAAAGGGATTCCGGACTTATTTACTTCGATAAGATCTCCAGATTCGGTCAATCTCAACCATATCGGAACGATCGGGAGCTTTCTCTCCATAACGGACGGCATTATACGTATCTGGCAATCTCGCAGACAGCTCATCTTCTTCTACCTTCACACCATTCTGAATAATGGTCTGTGCAGCCTCCAGTGGAGTGTGCGTGCCCTGTATTTCCACGCCTCGATGAGCGGCTCTTTCAATCCAAGTCCGGTAGTAATAGCGAACACGTTCAGCATCCTGCGCAGGTGGCGCTTCTTTTTTCCGAAACCAATTCTTTCGGACTTTTGCTGGCGCATCAAGCGTCTCACTGACATCGATATACTCCGTCCGTGGTTCTGCCTTCTTTTCACCTGGTTGTAACATCCCCTTGAATCGGTCCATAAGTCTGTTTATCGTTTTTTGTCCCAACCTCAGAAGCAGCCACAGGATTGCTCCTGCTACAGCACACATCACTACCCAACCGAGGATGTTCCAAAAGATTGAGGGCTCGGATGGCGGCTCTCTCCAGTCATTCGGTAAATTTAACGGCTGATTGGGGTTGTCCATTGGTAATCGAGGCTCCTCACCGGAAATCGCACCAAACCATCCCCTGATCCATGCAAGCAAGCGGTCACGTAGCGGCCCCAGCCAGGCAGCCAGGCTTGGGAAAGCACCGATTGCAACGATAACAATAAACATCCACATGAACCGCTGATGATTCGCACGTGCAAAATCTCTTAATACCAATCTTCTCTTGCCGTCATTGAGTATTGCCTGATCCAGTTGCAGCATATATCGTCCCACCAGCCAAAAGGCAAAGCTGATCACTCCCGCAACATAGATCCATAGGGTATAGGTTCGTATCGGCTGCATGAATTCCAGCGAGTTCGAAGCAATCATAAGCACGATCGCACTGATTACACCCATAATCTGCAAGCGCCATAACAACACAGAATGAAAGACTGGCTGGAAGGTCAGACCTGCATAAGCCGAGATGACTCCACACAGTACCAATGTGATGATATCCGGCAACGGGAGAATGAGGCTCATCCCAACAACGAATGCGAAGAGAAATCCTATGACGAGTGCCGTTACTCCACGAATGAGTGTACTTTTCTCGCTAAAACCTGGAATTTTATGCTGAATGAACTGTCCCAACCAACCTACAAGAACAACCAGGATGAATAATGTGAACGGCAAATGTTCCATTGCGTAGAATGAAGCGATCGTAAATATCGGAAAAAGGTATATGCCCGCCATCAAGACGGCAAGCATCGCTATGAGTCCTTTGGTCGTCGCTTCCTGTCTGCTCCTCATGCACTCACCGCCTTTGTAGTACCCTTCACGTCCTCTACCGGGAGAATCGTTACACGATGTCCTTGTTCGTGCAGACGTGCAATCTCATGCTCCATAGCGGCAGATACATAGGATGTAATCAGCAGATAGCTGCGGATTTGCTGTGCTTCTTCATTCAGACGTACTTCATCATTCAGGAATTGCTCCATGGGCACCATGCATTTCAACTCAGTCTCAGCCATAGCTTCCAGTAACCGTTCCAGATGGGGCGTGCCATAATCCGGCTCAATCCGAAGTGTATCGCGGCCTCCACCCACATGATAACCATTATGGGCGAAGCCTGCCGGCAACCCTCTACCGATGGCATCCACTGCAGCCGTGGCAGCGTATCGGAGTGCACGTTCAATCTTTTCCGGTCGAGTAACCACACTCCACATATCTGCTGATTCCTGAATGTTCACTACAATCCAGGATTGCGGATCAGCCGTCCATCCCTGTTTGTAGACTTGTAATTCACCTGTACGTGCACTCGCTTTCCAGTGAATACGATTCATGGGGTCGCCTGCACCATAAGGCCGAACACCCAGGATCAAGAAAGGATCTTCAACGATCCATCGTGATACTTCCACTTCTCCCTGCCATACTTGATAAATTGCAGGAAGATCCTCTGCATTCACTAATGAAGGATACACGATCATCGACATTTGCAAAGGAATCGGTTTGGTGGAACGCCACACACCAAAGAGATCCCCACCTGTCATCGTTGCTGTATTTAATGGATAAATCCCACGCTGAGTACATGTAAAAGGATGCTTGCGCGTAATACGAGTAAACGGTTTTAACGTAAAAATACTCTTATGGTTCTGATAGATTTCTCCTTGACTAATATCCATTCCTGAGCCGGAACGAAATACAAACGACACTGGCATCATCGATTCAAGTCTGAGCCACGGTACGGAGACTCGTTTCTCATTCGATATCGTCTCCACCATCTCAAGTTCATCTCCAGCGTAACAACGCAGCTTGCTGAATTGTCTGCTGTACTTGAGTTTTCGCAGTGCAGGTCGTCCAAACCACACACCATGTATAACAACGACAATGCCTCCAACAAGGACAAGCCATAATAATGCCATAAAATTAACGCCCGCTTGTAGCGAGATTCTCCGTAGGCACTTCTGTCTGATTCAGAAGTTCCTGGATGATACGCTCCGCCAAGCCCTCTTGTTGTCTGATCCGATTACGAAATACCAGTCGGTGGGCCAGCACAGGCTCCGCCAGTACTTTAATATCATCAGGTAAAACAAAGTCTCTGCCATGCAGTGCAGCCCATGCCTGACTTGCCTTGAGTAATGCCTGAGCCCCTCGTGGACTTACGCCGAGCGAGAGCTCGGGATGTTGCCTTGTCGCTTCGGTTAACTGAATGATATATCGTAACAAATCTTCGTTGATTTGCACTGTTTTATACGTATCCTGCGCCTTCAAAAGTTCTTCACGACTGATCACTGCCGAGAGATCGTCAACAGAACGACTGGCTACCGTACGTCTCAAAATTTCTATACTCTCTTCACTGCTTGGATAACCCATACGAATTTTCATCATAAAACGATCCATCTGAGCCTCAGGTAACGGAAAAGTTCCCTGGTTATCTACAGGGTTCTGGGTGGCGATAACGATAAATGGCCGTTCCAACTGTCTCGTTGAGCCGTCGATACTGATCTGGCGCTCTTCCATGCACTCCAGCAAGCTTGATTGCGTACGTGGTGTAGCCCGGTTAATCTCATCAGCAAGTACAAGATTGGCGAACAAAGGGCCAGGTCTGAATTCAAAATCACCTTCTTTTTGATTAAAAAAATGTATCCCTGTTAAGTCAGAGGGCAGCAAGTCCGGTGTAAACTGTATCCGTTGAAATGTGCAGTCCAATGAAGAGGCTACCGATTTGGCGAGCATCGTTTTCCCGGTACCCGGTACATCCTCCAGCAGCACATGTCCTGACGCTATGATTGCTGTCATCACCAGCTCTATGGTATGTTCTTTTCCCACAATCACTTTGCCCACGTGATCCATCAATTGTTGATTCATTCGTTCCATTCCTTGGATTTCCATCTGCATCTCATCCTTCCGTTATGGAGCTTATGTATTCGCATTCATTACTAACTATAACCCTTATTGGCAACATAAAACAAAGGAGTTGGCAAATGACCAACTCCTTAACTCCCCGCTTTTCTCAATATACCAAGGGTAACATAATCATAAACCGCGTACCTTCGCCCTTTTTGCTATCCACAGAGATGGTGCCTCCATGGTTCTTGATGATTCGGTAACTCACCGAAAGTCCAAGCCCCGTTCCGCTCTCCTTGGTCGTGAAGAATGGATCAAACAGACGTACAAGCGTGTTATGGTCCATCCCATGACCGTTATCCGCGATGGAGATCTGCACAAACTTGTTTTCCGTGGCGGTAGATATTCGAATTAGACCCGTATGTTCTTCGCCAACTTCCTCAATGGCATCCATTGCGTTTTTCACCATATTCAAAATAACCTGCTTAATCTGTTTGACATCAATGGACACATTCAACGGGGCATCCCCTTCATCCAGTACGATCTCGCATCCCTTCATCAAACCTTCGCTTTCGGTCAGCAAGACCACCTCTTTGAGCAAAGAGTCGACGGATATCACGGTCTTCTGTGGAGCTGACGGTTTGGAAGAATTCAAAAATTCGTAGATGATGTCATTCGCCCGATCAATCTCCGTCAGTATGATTCGAGCGTACTCGTCTTTGCCGAGCTGCAGCAAATGGGGCCTGAGCAGTTGGATGAACCCACGGATTGCAGTCAACGGATTACGAATTTCATGAGCAATAGATGCTGAAATTCGCCCCAGCATCGCAAGTTTGTCATTTTGATAAGCGGTCTGTTCAATTTGTTTATAATCAGATACATCTTTGACGCTGAACAAGAAGTCGCCATCCATCTGATCACCGTACGTCACAGTAACCAGCCAATGCCTTCCGTATTCATCAATCAATTCATGATAGCGCTTACGGTGAAAAATGGTTTCCCGATAGATTCGTAAAATTTTCTTTTTCTTGAATCGGCTCATCTGTGGATGATGCAGCATTTGCATCAGGGTGCAGCCGCTCAACAGACTTCTTGGAAGTTCCAACAACTTTGCCATCTGAACGTTAATAAACGTCAATACACCGTGACTGTCAAACAACATAATACCGCTATCCAGATGTTCCAGTACATTCTCGTACTTGTTGTTATCCAGATGCACAGGCGGGAATCCATCCGTTGGTTGAGGCACTGTATCCTGAAATTCACTAATCATGTCAGGTTCCTCCTTTTCACGTAAATGATAAACTTGCCATTCGGACATCATATCATCACAGAAACAGGAAGGGCCGATTTTATTTTTCATTACCGGTGCCCTTTCGTTGGGGGGCTGAGCCGAAAATATGGATGGCATGGCCGGAACTCAAGCTGGTCTATTCCCGGTAACCAACAGTCGATCCGGAAAATCATATACGTTTGTCCCATTCTGACCTTCTCCTATTCCCAAACACGAACATTTTTTGCTCCGCCTCTTTTGCAAGTCTGTTTTTATCATAGACAAGTTTATAGAAGAGAGTCAATCGGAGAAAGTGTCGAATGGAAATTATTTTAAAAAAAACCTCGAATTAGTTCCAGAATACAGCACAAAAACGAAGCCGTTTCACCCAATAGGCAAATCAGCTTCGTTTTTAATATCTTTAATTGGTGATATATCCGAGTTCATCTATAGTCCGGTCTTATTATGCTGAATTTTCAGTCTGCGCTGACTCATCACAGCTAATCGACGTTTAAGTTCGCTTTCCCACTTCTCGTCTTTGGTTTCTTTGGCGAGCCTGAGCAAATCCAGAGCCATATCAATCTGGCGCTGCACAATGACCATGGCATCCTCGCTCTCACGGTTTACACAGTTTTCAAAAATCGCATCTTCATCTTCTGTCACATAATCTTGAAAGTCGATTTCAGATGCACCGTCTCCATGCGCATATTCAGCCAGAATTTCGTATTCATTTTCCACTTTATAATGCACCTCGACCCGGTGACACACCGGGCAAAACAGCAGGGGAACATTATGAACCTGGGTGCGGTAATGCTTCAGCGTGCCCTTCGTTCCAACCATACTTGCCCCACAACAGTAACTCATTTTTGTTCACCCTCCTTATTACGTGCCGGGACTTTTTTGTTAAAATGCCATCCCGTACACTTCCAGCACTTCCGAAAAGGAATAGTTCCATCAGTGTATCACATTCATGTACAGATTATAAATGCAGAGCACCGGAATATTTACCGGGTTTCCATACCCTATTCGCCTTGAAGGCCATCAATTCCTCTTTCAACAGATAAAAAGAAGACTTTCTTCTAATATATTATTAACACGCTTAGCTGCTTGTTCAAACACTTTTGATTAACTTCGTAATAACTTTTGGCAAAAGGGTGCAAAAAGCCCTCAATCCCTAACGGGATGAGGGCTTGAACAAAAACCGTTCAAGTTAACCTGGCTTACAGGTTAGTGTCGCCTGGTTTCCAGTTCATTGCACACAATCCGCCGGATTGCAGTGCTTGCAGTACGCGAAGTGTTTCTTCAACACTACGGCCTACATCGTTGTGGTTAACCACTTGATATTTCAATTCACCTTCTGGATCGATGATGAACAGGCCGCGCAATGCTACGCCTTCTTCTTCGATCAGAACGCCGTAATCTTTAGCCACTTGCTTCGTGATGTCAGAAGCCAGCGGGAAGTTCAATTGACCCAGACCATTGCTGTCTACAGGTGTGTTGATCCATGCTTTGTGGCTGTGTACGGAGTCTACGCTCACGCCAAGGATTTCAGTATCCAAAGCTTTGAATTGCTCGGAAGCAACGCTCAAAGCTGTAATTTCAGTTGGGCACACAAATGTGAAGTCCAAAGGATAAAAGAAGAATACAAGCCATTTGCCACGATAATCGGACAGTTTAACGGAACCGAAATCTTGTCCGTCTCCCGATACTGTTTCCATTGCGAAATCCGGTGCTGGTCTACCAACCAAACGTTCTGCCATAACTAAAAATTCCTCCTTTGGGATTATGTAAGCATCCTTGCGGATTGCTCATCATCAAGAAAAACGCGTACGCTTTTCCTGTAATTAAAATGATTTGATACTTGATAACAAGTACAAGTAAAATGTTATCATCCGGACTTCCCAAAGTCAAGATTATAAACATTATTTTTTTATAATAATTATAAATAAGGATTTTTCGTGGCAAAAATGATAAAGGAACAGCCCTCTGTACATTCCATAACTGGAAACAAAGGGCTGCCTGTAGTTGATAATATAATTACGCCTGTTTCTGAATAGCCGCTACGATCAAATCGCCCATTTCGGTCGTGCTGATCGCTGTGCTCTTGTCTACAGCAATATCACTTGTGCGGTGTCCTGCGTTCAATACATCCGACACAGCTGCTTCAATAGCATCCGCACCTTCTGCATAACCAAAGGTTGTGCGGAACATCAATGCCAAAGAGAGAATGGTTGCAATCGGATTAGCGAGGCCTTGACCTGCGATATCCGGTGCAGAACCGTGTACCGGCTCATAGAGTCCGAAGCTGCCCTCTCCCAGTGATGCAGATGCGAGCATACCGATGGAACCTGTCAACATCGCTGCTTCATCACTCAAGATATCTCCGAACATGTTTTCCGTTACGATGACATCGAAGCTAGACGGACGACGCAGCAATTGCATCGCGCAGTTGTCTACCAGTACATGCTCCAGTTCAACATCCGGATAATCCGGTGCTACCCGGTTCACGACTTCACGCCAGAGACGGGAAGTTTCCAATACGTTGGCTTTGTCTACAGAAGCCAGCTTTTTGCGACGTCCTTGCGCAATTTCGAACGCCTGACGAACGATCCGCTCCACTTCCGTTACATTATATGCACAAGTATCTACTGCCTCTTCGCCCTGTGCACTTTCACGTCTGAACTTCTCTCCGAAGTAGATACCACCTGTCAACTCACGTACCACCATCAAATCTGTACCTTCAAGTACTTCCGGCTTCAGAGTTGAAGCATCCTTCAGGCAATCAAATACGACAGCCGGACGCAGGTTGGAGAATAATCCGAGTGCTTTACGAATACCCAGCAGGCCTGTTTCCGGGCGAAGCTCCTTGCTGTTGTTATCCCATTTTGGACCGCCAACCGCTCCAAGCAGGACTGCATCTGCACTTTTACATACGCTCAGTGTTTCTTCAGGAAGAGGTGTTCCCTTCTCATCAATCGCGATTCCGCCAAATAGCGCATGCTCTGTCTCAAAACGATAACCGAATACTTCCTCCGTACGTTTAAGCACTTTCTCAGCCTCAGCTACCACTTCAGGGCCGATTCCATCACCAGCAATAACTGCAATTTTTTTCACGTCTGCCATTGGGTTGTCCACTCCTTATATTTCATTCATTAATTATTCATAAAGTAACGTCTCATATTAACTCTCTCTTTTGTATCATATTCCAAGGTCATTTGACCAAGATATACAATCTATGACTTTAATAGATTTTACCTATAAGCTAATAGAGATTGGCCTTTCCAAGTTGTTCCTGACCTCCCGGTGGGGTAAAATATAGCTGAATTCAAATCAGGTACGCAGGAGGGATAAGCAACATGCAATATTCGTATTTGGGTAAATCAGGCCTCAAGGTCAGCCGAATCTGTCTCGGTACTATGAATTTCGGGCCTGCTACAGATGAAAAAGAAGCTTTCCGCATTATGGACGCAGCACTTGATGCAGGCGTGAACTTTTTTGATACCGCTAACATCTACGGCTGGGGTGAGAATTCCGGTCTTACCGAAGAAATTATCGGACGCTGGTTCAATCAGGGCGGGGGCAGACGTGAAAAAGTGGTTCTGGCCACCAAAGTCTATGGCTCCATGCATGATGATACAGATGGCCCCAACAACGAAGCTGGCCTTTCCGCCTACAAAATCAGACGGCATCTGGAGGGTTCCCTCCGCCGCTTACAGACCGATCATATCGAGCTGTACCAGATGCACCATGTGGACCCTGCCGTATCGTGGAACGAACTGTGGGGCGCATTTGAGAATGCCGTTCATCAAGGTAAGATCGGTTATGTAGGATCGAGTAACTTTGCTGCATGGCAGATTGCAATCGCTCAAAGCGAAGCCAAGAATCGCCATTTCCTCGGCCTGGTTTCCGAACAACATAAATATAGTCTCAACTGTCGTTTGCCTGAATTGGAAGTACTGCCCGCAGCCAAAGAGCTGGGCCTCGGCGTCATTCCATGGAGTCCACTGGATGGTGGATTACTGGGACGTAACGCTCTGCAGAAGCTGGAAGGAACACGCAGTGGCGGCATCGCTGGACGGATCGAGCAGCAGCAGACTCAGCTTGAAGACTTTGCCGCACTCTGTCGTGATCTCGGTGAACCACAGGATACGGTGGCTTTGGCATGGGTTGCAGCCAATCCGGCAGTGACCGCCCCGATTATCGGACCGCGTACGCTGGAGCAGTTTGAGACCGCACTCAAATGTCTGGACGTGACTTTGGATGAAGCTGTGCTCAAACGTCTGGATGAGATTTTCCCGGGTCCAGGTGGACATGCACCTAATGCATACGCGTGGTAATAGCTTGATAGCGTAAGCCAATGCAATAGGTAAGCGTAGAAAATGTACTGTATTTCACTGCCATAATTATATAAATCAGCATTTTGCATAATTCGAATTATACCGCTCACGGGTACAAGATATAGACGAACAGAATCATTTCGATCTATATCTTGCTGATTGGAAGACGCTTAGAGGATTTATGCAAAATGCTTAAATACAAGCAAAAGAGTCTGACCCTCCACAGGAGAGTCAGACTCTTTACATCCCTCACTAAACGTAACAAAGCAAGCCGAAAGATCTACCACATCAATTCAGATCAAGATAGATCTTCCTGGCAGCGTACATACGTCCCAGCTTAAAGTTCAGTTCAAAGAAGAGGGCGTGCTTCTTTCATCGGAGCCTACAGGTTAACGTTTACACGGTTCGTATATGTTTTGCGTTTCTCAATCAATTGGTTCAGACCGTCCACATAAGCACGTGCACTTGCACCAAGTATATCCGTACTTACACCACGTCCTTGTACCGACACCTGATTTTGAGTCAACACAACATGTACTTCACCCAATGCATCCTTACCATGCGTTACCGATTTGATGGAATAGTCAGACAACGTTACGTCTTCCCCACTCACCTGGTCAATCGCGTTGTAGATTGCATCTACCGATCCGTTACCCTCTGCTTGCTTCTCGATCGTATCCCCGTCAAGCGTCGCAATGCGGACTTTGGCCGTTGGTACCGATTCATCTCCGTACGTTACGAAGATGGATTCCAGTTTATACACCTCAGGTGCATCCTGCAATTTCTCTTCAATTACGGCAAGCAGATCTTCATCAGTAACTTCTTTTTTCTTATCAGCCAGATCTTTGAACTGGGCGAAAGCACGATTCAATGCTTCTTCTTCCAGCTCATATCCCAGATCAATCAACCGCTCACGGAAGGCATGACGACCAGAATGTTTACCAAGTACAAGCTTGCTTTCTTTCAGACCGATGGACTCTGGAGTCATAATTTCGTACGTTGTTTTTTCCTTCAGCATGCCGTCCTGGTGAATGCCGGATTCATGTGCGAAGGCATTTGCGCCAACAATGGCTTTGTTTCCAGGCACAACCATCCCTGTCAAACGGCTAACCAAACGACTGGTCCGTGCAATCTCAGACAACTGCAGCGATGTTTTCGCCTGGAAAAATTCCTGACGTGTCTCCAGTGCCATAGCAATTTCCTCGATCGCCGTGTTACCGGCACGTTCACCAATGCCATTGATCGTACCTTCGATCTGATCGGCTCCATTGAGAATGGCAGCAAGTGTATTGGCCGTCGCCATACCCAAGTCATTATGACAGTGGGCACTCAGCTGTACCTTTTCAATACCGTGTACATTCTCCTTGAGATGTTTGAAAATGTTTCCGTATTCATATGGGCTCAGGTAACCAACCGTATCCGGAATATTCACGACCGCTGCACCTTCTTCAACAGCCATATTCACCATTTCCACGAGGAAATCATACTCGGTACGACCTGCATCCTCAAGTGAGAATTCAATCTTCGAGAATGTTTTCTTTGCATAACGAATCGCGGAACGAGCTGTATCCAGTACCTGCGCTTTGTCCATGCGCAATTTATGTTGGCGGTGAATAGGTGAAGTTGCCAGGAAAACGTGAATGCACGGATCCTGTGCACCTTTAAGTGCTTCTTTAACCGCATCAATGTCTTGCTCTCTGGAACGGGACAAGCCAATTACAGTCACATTTTTGACCGCATTTGCTACTGCATTGACAGCTGCCAGGTCACCTGGAGATGCCGCCGGGAAACCCGCTTCCATCCGGTCAATGCCAAGCCGCTCGAGCTGATGGGCAATTTCCACCTTTTCACGAGTGTTCAGATTGACTCCCGGGGATTGCTCTCCATCACGCAGCGTTGTGTCAAATACATAGATTTTACGCACGCTTCGCACCTCCTGTACTTGTTATTATATGTTTCTCTGAACCAGCAATAGCGGCTCACGCATAAAGCACGGCCGCTATTCCCAGTTAAAGCTCTAAGTTTACTTGAATACCTTAAAGTGCATGTCTAGAAGTTAATGCTTACTTCTTGATCCAGTGCATCATCTCACGCAATTGTCCGCCAACCACTTCGATTGGGTGTTCAGCTTCGTTACGACGAGTTGCTGTCAAGAATGCACGTCCGGATTGGTTTTCCAGAATGAAGTCGCGTGCGAATTTACCTTGTTGGATATCCGTCAGCACTTCTTTCATTGCTTTCTTCGTATCTTCAGTTACCACGCGAGGTCCAGTTACATAGTCACCGTACTCAGCTGTGTTACTGATGGAATCACGCATGCTTGAAAGTCCGCCTTCATACATCATGTCAACGATCAGCTTCAGTTCGTGCAGACATTCGAAGTATGCCATTTCAGGAGCGTAACCCGCTTCTGTCAATGTTTCGAATCCAGCTTTTACCAATGCACTCACACCACCACACAGAACAGCTTGCTCACCGAACAGATCTGTTTCTGTTTCTTCACGGAAGGAAGTTTCGATAACCCCTGCGCGTGTACAACCGATACCTTTAGCATAAGCCAAACCGATTTCTTTAGCTTTACCCGTTGCATCTTGCTCAATCGCGATCAGGCCTGGTACACCAAAACCTTCCACATAAGTACGACGTACCATGTGACCAGGGGACTTAGGAGCTACCAGCAATACATCGCTGTTTTTTGGAGCAACGATTTGACCGAAATGAACGTTGAAACCGTGTGAGAAGAGCAATGCAGCGCCTTCTTTCAGGTTTGGTTCGATTTCGTTTTTGTATACAGAAGCTTGAGTTTCGTCTGGCAGCAAGATTTGAACTACATCTGCGCGGCTTGTTGCTTCAGCCGGGGACAGAACTTCAAATCCGTCATTTTTTGCAGTGTCGAAGGATTTACCTTCACGAAGTCCGATGACTACGTTCAATCCGCTATCACGAAGATTTTGAGCTTGGGCGTGGCCCTGGCTACCATAACCGATTACCGCGATCGTTTTTCCTTTCAATACGTTAAGCTCTGCATCCTGTTCATAATAAGTAGTTACTGGCATGTTTATAAGTCCTCCTTTGTATTGTAAAGAACCCTTCATTAATGAGCGGGTGTCTCAAGGGACCGACTCGCTTGGCGTATCAAAAGCATCTCTGGTCTGATCCGATCCGTTCAGACACCCGCCCATTAATGCGGGAATGTAGCTATATTTTCAAGCGTTACATCACTAAAATGTTAAATTACAACTGTTAAGGGACTGACACTCACATAAGATCAACTGTATATGTTAGCTAACCGTCGTCCCTCTTCATTCATTATAGCTTTATACGTTGCCGCGTACCAATGCAGTTATGCCTGTACGGGACAATTCGCGAATGCCATATGGCTTGAGCAATTCAATCATAGCATCAATTTTGTCCGTATCTCCAACTACCTGCACAATCAGGCTGCCTGGACCAACATCTACAACGGATGCGCGGAATGTTTCTACCACACCCAGAATCTCAGGACGCTCGGAAGGCTCTGCTTTCACTTTGATCAGGGCAAGTTCCCGGGCTACCATTGGTTTCAGGCTGAAATCAACCACTTTAATAACATCGATGATTTTGTACAATTGTTTCTCAATCTGCTCCAGCGTTTTATCGTCACCAATGGTGACAATAACCATCCGGGAGAGTCCAGGTTCTTCCGATTGACCTACTGTAATACTCTCAATGTTAAATCCGCGTCGACCGAACAACCCTGATACCCGCTGAAGGACGCCAGGCTGATCGTTTACCAGTATCGAGATCGTATGTCTTATCATTCGTCAGCATCCCCCATCAGCATTTGATCAATTGTCGCTCCTTGCGGAACCATTGGATATACATTTTCTTCCTTGCGTACTACGAATTCAACAACGACTGGTCCTGGTGTATCCAAGGCTTCCTGCCAAGCACGCTGGGCTTCTTCCTTGTTGGTTGCACGCAATCCTTTTACGCCATAAGCTTCAGCCAGTTTTACAAAATCTGGACTTCCTGCCAGATCAATATGGCTGTAACGGTTCTCATAGATGATCTCTTGCCATTGGCGAACCATTCCGAGTACCTGATTGTTAATGATTACGATTTTTACCGGTATATTGTTAATGGCACAGATCGCGAGTTCTTGGGAACACATCTGCATTCCGCCGTCACCGTTAATGGAGATAACGAGTCTGTCCGGATTGGCCATCTGAGCACCTATGGCAGAAGGGAATCCAAAGCCCATCGTTCCGAGACCACCCGAAGTTACCCATGAACGCGGTTGATTAAATTTATAATATTGTGCTGCCCACATCTGATGTTGTCCTACATCCGTAGTTACAATCGCTTCACCTTTGGTTGTATCATTTAGCATTTCAACAACCCACTGGGGTTTCAGCACTTCGTCTGAATCCGTGTAGCTGTAAGGTTTCTCTTGTTTCCACTGTTTGATCTGGTCTCTCCATGCATCTGCACGCTCTGCACGTCCAACTTCTTTGTTGGCTATTTCCAGTACCGTCTTCACATCACCAACGATTGGAATGTCGGTTGCAATGTTTTTACCAATCTCAGCCGGATCAATATCGATATGAACGATTTTTGCATGTGGAGCGAATCCATCCAGCTTGCCTGTTACCCGATCATCGAATCGTGCGCCGATATTAATCAGCAGATCCGCTTTTTGGATAGCCTGATTGGAAGTGTACGTTCCGTGCATACCCGGCATACCCGTCCATAATTCATGACCGCTTGGGAATGCGCCTAGACCAAGGAGAGTAGTCGTAATTGGAATGCCTGTCTTCTCAACAAACTCGAACAGTTCTTCATGTCCTCCCGAGTATACCACACCGCCACCAGCGAGAATCATTGGACGCTCTGCTTCCTGAATGGCTTGGGCCAAACGGTCAACCTGCAATTTGTTTGGTACTGTCCGTGGATTGTACCCTCTCAATATAACAGGTTCAGTTGTTGGTTCAAACAATGTTTTGTTCGCTGATACATCTTTCGGGATGTCGATCAGTACAGGACCTTTACGACCGGTATTGGCAATATGGAATGCCTCATGAATTACGCTGGACAGATCTTTTACATCTTTTACCAGATAACTGTGTTTGGTGATTGGCATTGTAATCCCGGTAATATCCGCTTCCTGGAAAGCATCTGAACCGATCAAGCTTGAAATAACGTTCCCCGTAATGACTACGAGTGGTACTGAATCCATATACGCTGTTGCAATACCTGTAACCAGATTCGTTGCTCCTGGTCCGGAAGTCGCGATGCAGACACCAACTTTGCCGCTTGCACGTGCATATCCGTCAGCTGCATGTATTGCACCTTGTTCGTGACGAGTGAGAACGTGTTTGAAATCCTCGAAACCATACATCGCATCGTAAATGTACAACACTGCGCCGCCCGGGTAACCAAATACGCACTCGACACCTTCAAGTAACAAACTTCTCAGCAGAATTTCGGATCCGCTAATGACCTCCGGCTTCATCCATTTTTCACGTAATTCATCTGTTGACCGTACTTCTGGAATTTGAGCTCCCATCAGTCATCCTCCTCTCGAAATTTACACCATTCTGACATTTAAAGTTACAAAAAAAACCTTCCATCCCTGCAAACAAGTTCATGCTTGCGAGGGACGAAAGGTTATCGCTTCCGTGGTACCACCCAACTTTGCCCGAAATTTCGCAATAACGGACCTTACCAGGTACAACAAAACGAATAGCTCAAACGAACATAGTCGTTTCCCATACCTGTTGTCTGTAACGCAGACATACGATTTTCCCTAATACGCGAAAGGAGTGACATCCAGTGCTTTTCAGGAAAACAGCTCCGAGGTGAGCTCGTATATAAGGGATAATGGTGGTGGTTTCAGCAATTCCAGCCACTCTCTGAGCAAAAGAGCCCTTAAAACTTCGTCCTCTTCATAGCCGATGAAATATTCTCGTTAAATGTTAGGAACATTATATGATTCCTCCAACCGATAAGTCAATACCTGTTTTGCATAAAAATTCAGAGAACCCTCATTCCTCCCTCTTCAACCTTTAAGGTTGCCCTAATCCCAGCGCTTCATTCAGTCACCTTTTATCTTGCTTCGGGCATAGGATATACGAGCAGCACGACTGGTCCTGAAAGGAGGCTCCGCATGGTGATTCGGCAACGCACATCCAAGCTGGATGATGGCGCCATCATGAAACTGATTGACACTCAACTTGTTCCTTTATCCCATATGAGCGAAAAGGAAATTAATAAAATCCGCAAAGAAATACCCCTGCGAATGAACAGGGGCATGACCTTTGTTGTCTCGCCGGAGCCAGACAAAGCTGCTGTGGCATTC
The DNA here is from genome assembly GCF_038004645.1 of Paenibacillus sp. FSL M8-0212. Lineage (NCBI taxonomy): Bacteria > Bacillati > Bacillota > Bacilli > Caryophanales > Paenibacillaceae > Paenibacillus > Paenibacillus sp. FSL M8-0212. The sequence continues at coordinate 525,339 of NZ_JBBORP010000001.1, forward strand.
ATCCATTTTCTCATGCATGGGGAATTGCTCTATGTCGATATGATGGCCGTTAGTCCGAAAGAACAACGCAAACGTTACGGGCAAACTTTGTTGCTCAAAGCAGAGAGCTTTGCGGCATCCCGAGGTTGTCGAAGATCTAAAGTAATGGTGGATGAGGGCAATACCAAAGGGCTTCAGTTTTATCAAAAAAATGGATACAGCGCGATTCGATACATCATGATAAGCCGCTGCTACGAATTGGAAAAAACATTATAGAATGTCCTAGAAAAATCCTGGTGGGCGTGGACCTGGACCATAAGGGCCAAATCCAGGACCAGGTCCATATCCGCCACCAGGTCCTCCAGGTCCATATCCCGGTCCGTAGCCTGGACCATATCCAGGGCCTGGTTTTGGTCCAGGTCCATATCCGGGACCGAAGCCGGGACCACCTCCATAAGCATAAGGCAGTGTGGCAATAGCGAGCAGATCAAACAATACCAGAGGCAGAATCGCTTTTGTACGTACTTTTTTGCCATTCAGACGCTTCAGTACCAGTTTGTTGCCCGATACTTTCAACAGCTTTCCCGTAACCCGAGTGCCGTCTTTTTTGATTGCAACAATATTTTTGCCTATTAATTTCATCGCTTCATCACGCGTAACTTGTTGTTTCATACTTTCCCCTCCTCCTCGGATCGTTCAAAACAGTGTATTCGTCCATCACTGAATTCGCCTGTTTCTTTGTCCCTACCTGAAAATATGGGCATCTGCACGAGAACTAAGTTAAGCATGTAAAAGTCGATGGGCGTTTAAGAAAACAAAAAAAGGCCCGCACAAGGCGGACCCTTTATCAAAACTCTGAATAGCTAACCTGATATGGGAAAGGTTGTTACCTTTTACCCGGATCATATGCTTCACCGAGTGCAGACGGAGCCGAAGAACGTCCAACCGCTGCAACGAGAACGATGATGGTAAGCAGGTAAGGCAACATAAAAATAATTTCCTGGGGAATACTTTGTGACCACTCAAACAACTGTACATAGTTTCGGATCGCTTGTGAGAATCCAAAGAAGACAGCCGCACCAAAGGCACCAATCGGATTCCACTTACCAAAGATCATAGCTGCAATGGCAATATAACCTTGGCCGGAAACCGTATTGTGTGAGAATGTACCCGTAGTTGTCAACGTAATCGCAGCTCCACCAATGGCCGCAAGCGCACCACTGATCATAACGCCAATATAGCGATAACGAAGCACTTTAACACCAACCGTATCAGCCGCACTTGGATGTTCACCTACAGAACGAAGGCGTAGACCAAATGGCGTTTTGAACATGATGTAATACGTCAGGAATACGAACAGAATGGCCAGATATGTCGTTGGATATACGTTCTTGAAGAAGGCTTCTCCAAGCAAAGGAATGTCTTTCAAGAATGGCACATCAAACTTGCTGAAGCCTTGAACCAACGGTGAATCACCAGAACCTTCAAACAACAGTTTAACCAAGTACAACGTACTTCCTGCTGCCAAAAAGTTAATGACGATACCACTGATAATCTGGTCTGCCTTAAATGTGATGGACGCAACGGCATGAATCAGCGATACCAGTACGCCCAATACAATCGCGAGCAAAACCCCCATCCAGGCCGATGTCGTTCCACCCATGCCCGCTTCTTGAGCATAATGCGCCCCGATTCCAGCTGCAAAGGCACCAAAGACCATAAAGCCTTCAAGTCCAAGGTTTGTTACACCTGATTTTTCCGAAAAAATTCCGCCGAGTGATGCAAAAATCAATGCCGTAGCAAAGACAAGCGTCGTATTGATAATTTGCCCAATTGTCAACAAGTCCATCTACAACACCTTCTCTTTCTTACGCTTCGAATAGAACGGTTTAAGTATCCAGCGCACGATGCCTTGTGCCGCAATGAAGAAGATAATCGAACCGATCACAATCCGAATAATCTCAGGCGGAACATCCGCAGCAAAACTCATACCTGCAGATCCGTACGTGAGGGTACCGAACAGCACTGCACCCAATAACACTCCAAATGGATGATTCAAACCAATCAGTGCAACCGCGATTCCGTCAAAGCCTGTACCTGGTGACCCCGACATTACGGTCTGGTAATGGAACACACCAAGAACCTGGAAAGCACCACCAAGACCGGCAAGCATACCACTGATAAACATCGCTTTTACGATATTCCGGTTAACATGCATACCTGCATATTCAGCCGCATTAGGATTGTAACCTACCGCGCGGATTTCATAACCTTGTTTTGTTTTCCACATATAGATATAAAAGAGCACAGCCATCACAAGGGCAATCAACGTCCCCATGTGTACACGGGAATTGCCCATCAGTTCAGAGAGCCATGTCAAACTAATCGACGCCGATTCGCTGATATCCACGGAACGATTCTCGCCCTTCAACAGCAAGAATTGGCGTACGATAAGGTTGGCCAGATACAGACCAATCCAGTTCAACATGATACTACTGATAACTTCATTGACCCCACGTGCCGCCTTCAGATAACCAGCAATAGCGGCCCACAGACCACCAAACAATGCACCGGCAATCAAAGCCAGTGGCGCATGAAGGTAGATCGGCAAACCTGCAAACTTAACACCAACAAATGTTGCAGCGGTCATACCAACGAGAAATTGACCTTCTCCCCCGATGTTAAACAACCCTGCACGTGATGCAAATGCAAATGCAAGTCCAGTCATAATTAGTGGTGTCATTTCCCGTACTGCTTCACCAAAGTTGTACATGTCGCCAAATACCTTGGTGAACAATGCACCATAGGCTTCAATTGGATTGTAGCCACCAATCAGCATGACAACTCCACCGAGAATAAGACCCATAATAATAGCTACTACAGGCAAAATAAATGAATCTCGGGTAAACCATTTCAATACGTTATTCATGCGCAGTACCTCTCTTTTGGGTGCTGCCCGCCATCATCAAGCCGAGCTCCCTGTCATTGGTTTCTTCCGGCAGCACCTCGCCAACGATCTGTCCTTCATAAATAACTGCGATTCGGTCAGATACATTGATAATCTCATCAAGCTCAAATGAAATCAGCAGAACAGCCTTACCTTGATCACGCTGTGCAATCAGTTGCTTTTGAACGAACTCAATAGCCCCTACGTCCAAACCACGCGTTGGCTGTGCAGCGATAAGCAGTTCAGGGTTTTTATCTACCTCACGGGCGATAATGGCCTTTTGCTGGTTTCCTCCGGACAAGGACCGAGCTTTGGTCTCGATGCTTGGTGTACGCACGTCAAATGCCTCAACAAGCCGCTTCGCCTGCTGTTTGATGGCATCGAAGTTAAGGAACCCTTTACGGGTGTATGGTGCTTTATAATACGATTCCAGAACAATATTTTCACTCACTGAAAAATCAAGTACAAGTCCGTGTTTATGTCGATCTTCCGGAATGTGGGCTACACCCGACTCCGAGATATGGCGCGGAGAATGATTGGACAGCTCCTTGCCCTCCAAAAGAATCGAACCGCTCTCGACTTTACGAAGTCCGGTAAGGGCTTCAATCAGTTCACTTTGACCATTACCATCCACGCCTGCGATTCCGACAATCTCTCCTGCGCGTACGTTCAGGTTAAGTTGGTTCAGAACCGAAATACCTTCTTTATTCTTGGCCGTTAATTTACTGACTTCGAGCACATTAGCTCCAGGTGTAGCCGGTTTTTTGTCCACTTTGAATGTGACATTCCGCCCCACCATTTTCTCTGCCAGCTCATTCGGATTTGTTTCAGAAGTTTTGACCGAATCAATCACTTTACCCCGACGGATAATCGTTACCGTATCGGAGATTTCCATGATTTCTTTCAGTTTGTGCGTGATCAAAATAATGGACTTTCCTTCAGCTACAAGCTTCTTCATGATGATCATCAGTTCTTTGATCTCTTGAGGAGTCAATACAGCTGTAGGCTCGTCAAAAATCAGAATGTCTGCACCGCGATACAACGTTTTAACAATCTCTACACGTTGCTGCATTCCGACAGAAATATCATGAATTTTGGCATGAGGATTCACCTTCAGTCCATACTGTTCGGAAAGACGCTGAACTTCAGCGGCTGCTTTTTTATAGTTAATATTGAGACCCTTCGTTGGTTCAGATCCCAAAATAATGTTCTCTGTTACCGTGAACGGCTGTACAAGTTTAAAATGCTGATGCACCATGCCTATGCCAAGATCGATCGCTCGGTTAGGGCTGTCGATGATGACAGGCTTGCCATTCACTTCAATGGAACCTTCATCTGGTTGATAGAGACCAAATACAATATTCATCAACGTTGACTTACCAGCGCCGTTTTCGCCCAGTAGCGCATGGATCTCGCCTTTACGAAGCTGAAGGCTGATGGCGTCGTTGGCAACAATGCCTGGGAAACGCTTCGTAATTTGTTTTAACTCAACGACGGGGGTTGCTGCACCCATGTAATCACCCTTATAACTGATATAGTGTGGTTCCGCAAACGTAAAAAAAAACGTCTAGCGACGTACTTTCAAAGAAGACAGACCGCGCTTAGCTGAAGTTTTTCTTGCGATAATCGAATGGTTCAGCTCATTAAGAACATATCAATTCCATTATCTTAAGAAAAGCTCCTACCGGAGCGTTGGTGCACAGTGACCTTGTACAATTGTTATGATGACTTGATCAAATGTTCCTGTTCTTGCAATCATAAGGCCGGTCAAGACCGGCCCCAATGATTATTCATTTGCGACTTAGATCAAAATTACTCTGTAGGAACTTTGATTTCGCCGCTGATGATTTTTTCTTTGTACTCTTCTACTTTAGCAAGTGTTTCAGCAGATACATTGGCAGTAGAGGTATCAGCAATACCTACGCCGTTTTCTTTCAAAGTCAGGTTCTCGGAACCGCCAGCGAATGTACCATCAACTACTTCTTTGTTAACGCGCTTAACTGCTTCGTCAACTTTTTTGATCATGGAAGTCAAAGTGATCTCATCACCAAACTCAAGAGATTGGTCTTTGTCTACACCGATAACCCATACATCTTGACCTTGCTTCTTACGAGCACTTGCTTCGTTAAACACACCGTTACCTGTTGCGCCAGAAGCGTGGAAGATAATATCTACGCCTTCATTGTAAAGTGTTGCTGCTGCTGCTTTACCCAAGTCAGGTTTATCAAATGCACCTGTGTAGTTAGAAATGAATTGAGCATCAGGGTTAACTGCTTTAACACCTTCTCTGAATCCTACTTCAAACTTTTTGATCAGTGGGCTTTCCATACCGCCTACAAAACCAATTTTGTTGGATTTTGTTGTCAGACCAGCTACAACACCAACCAGGTAAGATCCTTCTTCTTCAGCAAATGTTACGGATTTAACGTTAGGAGCATCAACAACACTGTCGATGATCGCGAGTTTAGCATCAGGGTTTTGCTCAGCTACAGTTTTGATTGCATCAGCCAATTGGAAACCGATACCCCAAGTCAGATCATATCCACCTTTAACGAATTCGTTCAGGTTAGGAATGTACTCTTCATCGGATTTACTTTGCAGGTATTTAACAGCAGTACCTGTTTCTGTTTCAGTCGCTTGCAAAGCTTCCCAAGCGGATTGGTTAAAGGATTTGTCATTAACTCCACCTACGTCAGTAACCATACCGATTTTGAGATCGGATTTCGCTTCAGTGGATGTGCCACCTGTATCTCCTCCGGCATTTGTTTCTTCTTTCGGTTTGCTACCGCAACCTGCGAGCATAACCGATACCGCCAGCAACATTACCAAAGACAAGCTGAGCATCTTTTTCATTTCTCTTTTTCCCCCTTAATGATATATCCCTCATTCCAATCCAGCCTACAATTGAACGGTTAACAGATAGCAGGAATGACTTTTATGCAGAATGTATGGTTTCTTCGACATTAAAAGCGCATTCTCACCCTTGTAGCATCCTATCATCTGTCGAAAAACCGAACATTATGACATGGAGAGAAAAATCTAGGACTAGCCTACTAGAGGTGATTATACAATCAACCAGTGTTAAAATCCAGATGTTTCATCACCAAATATCACATATTTTTGTTCTTTTTTTATTGAAAACGCTTAATAATTTAGCGATTTAACACACTAACGTTACAACGATGTGATGTTATATAACAAAAACATATCGTGAACTTTAGTGCTAAGTGGAATTTACCTGTTTTCTTTTGTATTATTTCACCGTTCGTATTTTATGTATCGCCATGGTCTGTTATTCAACCAGTTATCTGGTTTCATTGTTCCCTTCCAGACCATAGCCTATTCGCCTACTCTTTCAGAGATTGGGCTTCGGATTTCTTCCAAGCCGTAAAAAAAGCCGCCATATAGGTACGGCGGCTTGTAACATACAATTTAAGCGTTGATTTTGCCTTTAGCTACAGTAGCCAAAGAGTTGAACGCATTGATGTCGTTAACGGCCAGATCAGCCAACATTTTGCGGTTCATGTCTACTCCAGCAAGTTTCAAACCATGGATCAGTTTGTTGTAAGACAAACCATTCATACGTGCTGCAGCATTGATACGAACGATCCACAGTCTGCGGAAGTTACGTTTCGTGTTGCGACGGTCACGGTATGCGTATACCAGGGATTTCATTACTTGCTCGTTAGCTGTTTTAAAAATACGGTGTTTGGAACCGAAATAACCTCTTGCCAGTTTCAAAACCTTTTTATGACGACGACGTACTACAAAACCGCCTTTTACTCTTGCCATATTAAAGAACCTCCCAAATAAATATAAATGTATCCGTGGTATGTGTACGGCCGTAGCCGATCCCCCATACGGAATGTACTAATTAGAATTAGCCTTTCAAGTTAGCCAAACCTTGTTTCAAACGTCTAACATCCCCGGCAGCCATAACTGGGTTACCGTTCAGAACGCGCTTAGCACGTTTAGATTTGTGGGAAAGCAAGTGGTTTTTGTGAGCTTTGTAACGAAGGACCTTACCAGAACCGGTAATTTTAAAGCGTCCTTTCAAACTGCTGTGTGTTTTCATTTTAGGCATTTTGTGTTTCCTCCTCCAATGTTATCAGGCTTTAGGAGCCAAGATCATGATCATACTGCGGCCTTCCAATTTTGGTTGACGTTCAACAGTACAAAGTTCTGCAACTTCTACCTTAACGCGCTCCAAAATCCGTTGACCAATCGCGGCATGTGCAATTTCACGTCCGCGATAACGAACAGAACATTTCACTTTGTCGCCTTCGTTCAAAAACTTAACTACATTACGAAGCTTCGTTTGATAATCGTGCTCCTCAATATTGGAACGGAACCATACTTCTTTAATATCAACAATTTTCTGGTTCTTACGGGCTTCTTTATCTTTCTTTTGTTGCTCATAACGGAATTTGCCATAGTCCATAATACGACACACCGGCGGTTTAGCCTGTGGTGCCACATTGACCAGATCCAAATTCAGGTCAATCGCCATTTGCAGTGCTTCGCGAATGGGCGTAATCCCAATTTGTTCTCCTTCAGCTCCGACAAGGCGTACTTCCTTCGCCCGAATCTCATCATTAATCATGTGATCTTTACTAATAATCGTCCACCTCCAGGTCATTTTGAATATCCAGTTAAACAAAAATAAAAGGGATGCCGGTCAAGCTACCGACATCCCTGTAATCAACACAATTCTTCATGAGTATACACTTCATAAATTATTGGGATCGTTGACCAGCCAACATGTTTGTTGATCAGGTGAGAAGTCGGACTTCTGCTTGTGATTCCATTGCTATTCGTTTTAAGGCACTCAAATACTATATCATCCACAAAACATATTGTCAACATCTTCACAACTTTTTTTTTGTAAATTATACATTTGTTATATCAGATGTCGACAAAGTCTCATATGCATGTTCCTTACCCTTGTTTGCTCTGCACCTCATCCAACCGTACAACACGTGTATGTTGAGTGTGGCTCCACTGTTTGTTGTTCTGCGTAAAGAAAGCGTAGAACGTAATCGGGTACCAAGACAGCAGGTAGATCGGGAACAAAATCAGATATAGATAAACTTTGGCAAAGGTAACCTTCTCCAGCGCCATGGACAGTAGGAACGTCAGAATGTTCAAACCAATAGCCACGAATCCAACCCATAACGGGAAGTATCCATAAATATTAGCAATGTGCGGACCGCTGAATATAGCCATGTCTACCCACATCACAGCCGTCATCAGGAACGTAAGCAATACCACATAGACATTGGCTCCATAGATAGCAAGGTCAAATTTCACCAGGCTTCTTTCCTTAATGGACTGCCAGAGCAGCGGGAAGAAGTATCTACGTGCAACTGTAAAGTGACCTTGCATCCAGCGCAGACGTTGTCTCGCTGAAGCTTTAAATGTCAATGGCTTCTCATCAAATACTTTGGCGTCATAGTTGAAAACAGGATACACATTGCGTTGCACACTGCGCATCGTAAACTCCAGATCTTCAACCAGACTTGTTGCACCCCAGCCAATTTCCTTCAACAGGTTGGTCTCGAAGCACATTCCGGTTCCTCCGAGGAAATTCGCCATATTCAAATTATGACGAGACAACTGCCACAGACGGTTGATGTACCAGTAAGATACACCGTAAGCTGCAGTAATCCAGGAATCCTCCGGATTTTTCGTATCAATGTATCCTTGGATAACACGCGAACCATTGTTCAAGTCATCATTCATCTCAAGCAAGAAGTTACGGTCAACCAGGTTATCCGCGTCAAACATAACAACTGCGTCATACTGACGCGGCAATTTCCACAGGTACTTAAGCATCCATTCGATGGCATACCCTTTACCTCTTAAATCGGCATTGGTACGTACACATGCGTTTAATCCATGCTCTCTGACAATTTGAGCCGTTCCATCCGTACAGTTGTCACAGATGACAAACACATCGTACAGATCTTCCGGATAATCAAGTTGTTTCAAGTTCTCCATCAAGGCACCAATGACTTGTTCCTCATTGTGTGCTGCGACGAGTACAGCGAATGATTTTGTCGCCGGATAATGTTTCTTTTTCTTTTTCTTAATCAGACCGAACAGCGAAAACGTGAATTGGTACACGGCTAGCAGTGCCAGAATGACCTGCATCGTGACGAATATAGCGTCCAACATCGTTCTCTGTTACCCCCTTTTTTTCAAAACCCAGTTTACTCAAGCATTTCTCTTCCTGATTCTGCAATTTATTTTTTTTTTGATCTGCAGAATATGACCCTGTTCTTTTGTGTACTACGTGATTATATCAGGCAATGTTTCAAAGCTTGGTTGCTATCAGTTGGCTGCTTTATCGATTCTGTATCCTTTTCAGTCATTTGTCAAAACCCCAATTCCACTTTCTGAAGCAGAAATGTGATCTTTAAACGCTGAATAGACACTTCGTGATACCACAACCTCGCATTCATGCCTGTTATATCTTATTTTCAGCCGTTTACTTGATTTTTATTTCTAAAGTCCCTGCTTTTTTCATCAGCATGTTATTCTTCGTCAGAGGCTCTATAACAAATAACGCAAACAGACCTCAAAAAGTTTGAAACAGAACTCACATTTTTTTACCTCATTTCAGCCATGTTGAATCATTGTATCTTTTTTGGCTGACCCAAGTCAAAAAGTTAAGATGGGTATATATCCACTCTTTAACATGAATTTCACGTTCTTTACATGGGTTCTTCTTGAAAAGGACAACATTTAAAAATATGATAAACATATACCTGAAATAACCTCAAGTTCATGAAAAACGGTTATATACTAATCAGGACGAAACCGGATGCAGAAAATCACCGGAAATAATGCCGCCATTACGGGCGGCCTGACTGGCAGGAGGCCAATATGAGCCGTTTATTCTTAAAGTTTCAAGATTATGATCGAAATGTTTTTATGTGGATCAACGGCCGACTTCATAATCGTTTTATGAATTTTTGGCTGTATTATTTCACCCATCTGGGTGGAGCAACTTCTTCTATTGCAATATCACTGTTAATCTGGCTGCTTGCTCCAGCTCCATGGAGCACAACAGGACTCCAGGCATGTATCGCCCTTGCGGTCAGCCACATCCCTGTAGCCATCGCGAAAAAATTGTATCCCCGCATTCGACCTTACCTGGCCTTGCCGGATACAATTACGTTCCGTAATCCCCTGACGGATCACTCGTTTCCTTCAGGGCACACAACTGCCATTTTTTCGGTCACGGTTCCCTTTATGACCACTGATCCGATCTTATTGCTAATATTGTTGCCTGTAGCCCTTATTGTCGGATTCTCTCGAATTTATCTGGGGTTACACTATCCTTCTGATGTTCTGGCGGGTGCCACAATAGGTACTTTAGTCGCACTTGCAACAGTTGCATTCTGGTCTTAAAGCCGATATGTTAGACTCAGAAAAACCTAGCAGGAACAGGTGAAGTAAGCGTGGAGAAAAAAAGAGTATTACTATTATCTGAAGGCTTTGGTACGGGTCATACTCAAGCCGCCTATGCACTGTCCAGCAATTTGCGAAAGCTCTCGCCAGACGTGCAGACAAAAGTGCTTGAACTGGGAAGTTTCTTAAATCCCAAGGTTGCACCTCTGATTATAACAGCATACAAAAAAACGGTTACCAACCAACCCAAACTTTTCGGATACGTATACAGACACCAATATAAAAAATCATTGAACAGGCTGACCACACTGGCGTTGCATAAACTGTTCTATACACACACACGCAGCGTTGTGCGCCAGTTACGTCCCGATGCGATCGTCTGTACACATCCGATTCCAAGTGCTGTCATATCCAGACTGAAGCGTCTGGGTGTACAGGTTCCCCTATGCACAGTCATCACCGACTATGATGCACATGGGACGTGGATTAACCGTGAAGTAGACCTTTATCTGGTTTCTTCAGATGAGGTTAAGTCCAAACTAATGCTACGAGGCGTACCTACAGACAACATTCGAGTCACGGGTATTCCGGTGCATCCAAATTTCTGGGAGCATCCCGGGCGAGAAGAGATCCGAAGCAGATTCAACCTTAAGAACATGCCTACTGTACTGGTGATGGGCGGCGGTTGGGGAATGCTCAGCGACAAGCTGGTCCATCCGCTGCTGACACGCCGGCATGAAGATATTCAGATCATTTTTTGTCTGGGTCGCAATGATAAAGCACGGATCAGCATGGAACAGAACCCCATGTATCGCAAAGAAAACATTCACATTATGGGATACACCAACGAAGTGGACAAATTAATGGAAGTATCCGACCTTCTGATTACCAAACCTGGGGGAATGACATGCAGTGAAGGCTTGGCCAAAGGAATTCCCATGTTGTTCCACAACCCTATACCTGGTCAGGAAGAAGAAAACGTCCATTATTTTACGGCAAGAGGGTTGGGAGAACCCATAACTTCGCCCGACGTAGTGGTTAAATGGATGAACAAGCTGTTGCATCACTACCCGGATGTTGTACGTAAACGCAAACGTCATTTGGCGGAAATCGCCAAGGTTCATCCAATGCAGAGCGCTCAAAGTATTATCGATCTGCTGGAGGACGTTCGTCCTTCATCCGCAGAAGAGGCCCGTTTATGAATTTATCCCAATAGGATGTCGCTTCCCGCATTCTTCGTCAAATCATGCCTCTAACCAACGGCTTCAAACAAGCCTGCAACCACATTGAAAAGGTGCCTTCGAATTTGAAGGCACCTTTTCTTTATGAAGGAAAGTACAAACTATTGAATGCCTGCTGACTTCAAGTACTCCTGCCACTGCTTGGTGTATTCTGCCTGAATTTTTTCCAATCCTGCTTGTTTAGCCTTCTCCATAAATGTGTTCAATCCAGCCTCTACGTCTGCCACCAAACCTACATTAAGCGGATACAAATATTGCTTTTCTACTTGTTCCAATGCAGCCTTCTCGGCTTGGTACGGTGTCCAGTCTTCAGCAAATCCGGTATAAATATCAGGCTTTTTGATTTTGTCGAGATCTTCAAACATGGTCAGCACGTCATCAAAAGTTTTGTCATAGAGCATGTATTCCGGATTACGCCATGCCCAACCATTCATGCCCTCACGCGGGAAGCCATTTGTTTGTGCATCGCCTACCATTTTGTAGTATCCATTGTCCACCTCGAAGTTTTTGCCCTCCACGCCATATTCAGTTAACCAATTATATCGTTTGTCTGTCACCAGTTTCTCATAAAATGCCAATGCTTTTTCCGGGTTTTTACTGCTACGCGGAATCGCAAAACCATTGTGGATCGGGTGAACCGGTTGTGCAAACCCTTTCGCATTCGGGTATGGGAAATAAGCCAGTTTCCAATCTGGATGCGTAGACTGCACCTTGATTACATCTGCATTAAATTTGTTCGGGTTCTCCCCGGAAAGAACAACAGCCGCTTTTCCATTTTGCAGCAATGAGTTAGAAGTATCCTTTACATTCAGTACGTTTTTCGGGAAAAATCCTTTGTCCATCCAACGTTTGTATGTTTTCAGGTCTTCCAGGTGTTGCGCGGATCCCCAGTAAGACGTCACAGTTGATGGTGAGTCATACATAATATCCAGTCCATATGGAAGTTGACCTGCTGTATTAACCAGCTTGGATGTCAATTGACGAATACCATGGGTATGGTTGGCATTGCTATCCGCAATCGGAATCATATTGGGTTCGTTGGCTTTGATGCCCTCCAGATACGCTTCGAGCGTCTCCAAGGATTCCGGTTTCGGAAGATTGTACTTCTCACGCAAGTCCTCACGGTAAGCAATCCCCTCGGTTACATACTCAATCCAAGTTGATGGAACAGTATAGATTTTGTCATTGATTTTGACAGCATTCCACATGTCATCAGGTACATGAGCTTTCAGTGCTGGCGCTGCTGTAGGCAGCATTTCATCCAGTGGCAGGAACGCGCCCTTCTTCGCATAGGACTGGTAGAATGTCCAATCCGCTGTGAAGATCAGATCGATCGGCTGTCCGGAAGACAGCAGCAGTTTATATTTTTGATCCCAGTCGGTCCATGAGGTGTAGTTAAATTTCACATTGACGTTCAGATCAGCCTCAGCCAGCTTATTGATCTCGGATTCAATAACAGGCAGATCTTTCGGAGCATCCCCAAGCATGTAAAATTGAAGTGTTACTTTCTCACCTTTATTCCCGGATGTTCCTCCCTGCTCACTTCCTTGCGTCGATCCCCCCGAACCGTTATTACATGCGGCAAGTACCCCGGCGAACAACATCAGGGCAAGTACCAGAGACAGGTGCCGAATTGTTTTGTTACGCATACGCATCCTCCCTTTTTGTGGTGAACCTTTATATGTTAGCGCAGACTCGCCATGTTTCAGACCGGAAATGATGTTAATGGCCTAATACCCACAGCGTGCTCACGTTCTAACCTTTCACTGCACCAATGGTGAGTCCTTTGACAAAATAACGTTGTACAAACGGATACAGAAACAAAATCGGTCCCGTTACAACGATAGCCATTGCCATCTTGGTTGATTCCGTAGGCACATCCTGACTGAGTGTGATCCCTGTGCCAATCGCCATCTGGTCAATGAATGTAATCGTGTTCATCGTGTTGTAGAGATAAAATTGCAGTTGGTACATATCCGGGTTGTTAATGAAGAGGGATGAGGTAAACCAGTCATTCCAGTAACCCAGCGCGAGAAACAGACCTACGGTTGCGATACCAGGCATCGCCAGTTTCAACACAATGCTGAAATAGATGCGGAAGTCATTCGCTCCATCAATTTTGGCGGACTCAATCAACTCATCCGGCACTGCCGAGCGAATGAAGTTTTTCATCAGGATAATGAGAAATGGTGTCATCAACCCCGGAAAAATCAGTACGGTGTACGTATCTGTGAGATTGAAGTAGTTCGCCAGCATAATGTACCAAGGCACAAGTCCCCCACCAAACAGGGTTGTAAAGTAGATAAAAAACGAGAACGTGTTCCGATATTTAAAGTCCTTACGCTGGAGCACAAATCCGGCCATCGTGATGAGGAACAGCCCTAGCGTAGTCCCCACCACCGTTGTAAAGACCGTTACCCCATAAGCCTTGAGTACCTGCGTCGGGAATTTGAACACCATTTTGTAACCTTCCAGGGAAAAGTCCGTTGGAAAGAGGTGATAACCATCCCTCACAATGGACTCGTTGCTGCTGAATGAACCAGATAGAATCAGCAGAAACGGTAGCAAGCACATGATTGATAAAATGATGATGAAGCTGTAGGAAATCAGTTGAAACATGAAAGTGAATTCCGAATCTTTGAGACGCGTATTCGTACGCGTGTGAGTATTCATTGGCGTGTTCATGATCGTTCTCCCTCCTGCCCTACGGGCGTTCTAGAACAAGGCGTAGTCCTCATTGACTTTGCGGATAATATAGTTGACGGTCATGATCAAAATGAATCCAAACAAGGACTGATACAGACCAGCAGCCGTTGCCATCCCGATATCAAATGTTACTTTCAGTGAACGATACACATACGTATCAATAATATCTGTAGCATTGTACAGCACCCCGTTGTTGCCGATCAGTTGATAGAACAGGTCAAACTGCCCCTTCATAATGCTGCCAAGCGAGAACAACAGCAGGATGACAAAGGTTGGCTTCAGCATCGGTACCGTAATGTACCAGATCCGCTGAAATATATTGGCCCCGTCGATTCGAGCAGCCTCATAATACTCGTCACTGATACCCGTTATGGCGGCCAGATAGATGACCATGCTGTATCCAAGATTTTTCCATAGATAAAAGATGATGATCAGGAACACCCAGATCCAGGGTGTGTTATAAATGTCGACCGGGCCGGCCTCAAAACGTTTGAGCACCGTGTTCACAAAACCCGACTCGTAGTTAAACATGTTGTAAGCGATTACACTTAATAGTACAAATGAGATGAAATACGGCAAGAACATGACGGATTGCGTGATTTTTTTGAATAACCTGCCCCGGATTTCGCTAAGCATGATCGCACAGAAGATCGCCAGACCGTTTCCTAATATAATGAAAGCGAGATTGTAACCCACAGTGTTGGTTGTGAGCTTCAGCAGCATTCCGGATTGCCACAGGAACTTAAAGTTCTCCAGACCGACAAATGGACTACCAAATAATCCGCCTTCAAAATCATACCGGGTGAACGCATAATAGATGCCGACCATCGGAAAATACGAGTTAATCAGAAAAAAGATCAGCGTGGGCAACAGCATCAGAAACATGATTTTGTTTTTGTTCAATTCTTTGAGCATGGCTCGATCCCTCCCGAATTTCTTGCGGTGCTGCGTGGTGGAGCTCTCTTTTTATTGTAGATGCTCTCTTCGCTCACGGATACTGAAGCTTCCCGTCAGAAAATGAACTATTCTGCGAAATGAACTATGAACAAAACGAACGAACTCTGAAATGAACAGACCTTCACACACATCCGTTCACAAATATTGATATCGTGCATAGGCTACACCTAGTGAACAATCCAGCCAAAGTTGAACTTTATGTAGACAAAACAGGTGGAATGGCTTGTCCAGCATTGATGTAAACGCATACATAATATATAATTCAAGATACTCTTGCTCTTCTGCTCATCCATATATGAAATCTAGCGTATGTATATGAAGTTCTACGTTGTTCACCCAAAACAGGAGGTCTGAGGGGGAAGAAGAATGCGTAAACGTTCAGAGGACAGTCAGAAGGTCTTCACACGGATTCTGATCGGCATTATTATCAGTACGGTCGCTACCTTACTTGTGGCTTCTTCTATTTTGTACGTCAACTATAATCGGATTGCTCTTCGCCAGGTGTATCGTACAGATATGAACAGTCTTACACAAACCAGCCGTGAAGTGGCGAAAATGACTGAGACTGCAAAATCATTGTCATATCAGATTTATCAAGACTACACCATCTCTTCATTACTGCTCTATTCCAAACCAAATATCTATGAGATCACATCGGCGATGGAGCAGCTAGACAACTACCGTATGTCCCTTCCCTTTATTGAATCCATCTATGTATATAACTCTAAAAGCAATGAATTCTTTATTAGTTCCAACGTTCGTAATGGGCAGCAGTCCGTCTCGGAGATCGACGATCAGGGGATTACAAGCATCCTCCAACGCTTCCATGACTATAAACCTTTTGTTCCCATCCCGCGTACATATCAGGTCGGCTCTACCGAAGCAACAGAGGTTAACAGTTACACCTATCTCTGTTATGACACGATCAATGACAACGCAAAGCTAAACTATGCTGTCATCGTTAATATCAAGGATGATTGGCTCGGTCCAAATATGAACGCTGTGGATCAACCAGGCAAGACCTTTATCGTGAATGAGAATGGAGACCTTTTATCTGACTTTGGCGACCGTGCACTGATGAAAAATCTCTCCAGCGAAGCTTTTATGAAGCCAATTATGCAGGATACGGAGCAGTCAGCTTACTTTACCGAGAAGGTCGACGGAGAAAAATCGCTCATCACCTATACCGCTCCCGATGACCTGGGTTGGCGTTATGTGAGAATAACACCTTATGATCTGATTACCTCAGATATACGGAGTATGCGCACACATACCGTTCTGTTTTGTGTTGGACTTCTCTTCGCAGGGTTGCTGCTCTCTTACCTTGTGTCCCGAAAACTATATCACCCTATTGATAAGGTGCTTGTTCGTTTACGTGTGATGGAAGCAGAGCGACGTGGCAGTCTTCATTTGTTACGGCAGGATTTTCTACGAGGGGCCCTACAGGGCCGCGAAACAGTAACTGGAGGTATGCTGGAAGAACGGATGAAGTTCTATGGTTCCTCCATTGATGTTCAGCGTGCATCCAGACTGGTATTGCTGCGTATTGACCATTTTACCGAATTCTGCGAAACGTATCGTGACGAGACCCAGCTTGTAAAATACGCCATGATGAACATATGTACCGAGACAGCCGATCTCCACTACAATGCGGAAGCTGTGGACATGGGCGGTGATCTGATCACACTCATCTTCAATGAAAAAGCGGAAAACCATGAACTTGGGCAACCTCCCCATCACCGGATCGAAGAGCTGCTGCGCATGATGCAGGCAGCTGTAATGACCCATCTGAAATGCTCCATCTCCTGTACGATCGGCACGGAAGAAGATTCATTGGAAGACAGTATTGCATCCTATACCAGATCAGCCGAAGCCTCACTGCATCGTTTGTTCATGGGACCAGGCTGTCTGATCTACACCTCTGACATCATGGCTTATCACGCCAAGGAGTACGCATTCCCGGCAGGTAAGGAAAGACAGCTTGTCGATCATCTAATGACAGGTAAGACGCGAGAAGCAAAACAAGTCTATGCAGATATCGTCGGCGAAACAGCCGCATACCCGTTTACCGTCTTCCAGCTAGCCTTATCCCATCTGACGATGACACTGAACCATGTACGAAATACCCTCAAGAAGAATAATCAACTCACGCTTGATTCAGTCTCGGATGGTCTAATGCTGCCTGTCAAAGACGCGGAAGACATCAGTGAAGTACATGAACACTTCTATCGTATGTTTGATGAGCTTGGTTCCAAAGTTGAGGAGAAACGTACACTTAAGCACGAAGAGTTGATTCGTAAAATCAATGGCATAATTGAGCGGGACTATGCGGACCCCAATCTATGTCTAACTTCTATCGCAGATGAGTTGGGCATGTCGCCCATCTATGTAAGCAGGCTCTACAAACAGCTCACCCTGAAAGGGCTCACGGACGTGATTAACGAAACCCGCATAGCCAAGGCCCAGCATCTGCTGGTGGAGACGGAAAACTCCGTTGCCGATATTGCCGAGAGAACCGGATTCACCAACAGTTCATATTTCTATCGCATGTTCAAAAAGTTCAATGGGGTTACACCAAACGATTATCGCCGCAAAGAATTTCATTCAGAGAACTTTTGAAATCATCCCAGAATTGAGTTGATGGAGTATTGCACATCGATTGTTAATGCAAAAAAAGAGCGACCTATGAGAATGAATCATTCACCTCATGTGTCGCTCTTCTTTAATGAGTATAAGTTAGATTTCGATTTATTCGTGTTCCTGATCTTCGCCAGACTCATCCGAAGCTTCACGAACTTTATACTTGTCCAAACGTGTCTGCTGATACTCACGCAAGGCCTCTTCACCCACAATCACTTCAACGCGGTGAATGTTCATACCTTTACCCATGAATTTCTGCTCGTACTCGGTCATCACATGTTCTTCATTCAATCCATCACGATGCAGATTCAAAGAAATATTGGTCATTTGCAGGCCGAAGTCGGCAATGGCGTTGAGCGAGAAATCAAACAGCGTCTCCGAATCGGTTTTGAAATGAATCTGACCTTTGGGATTAAGCAATTCCGTGTATTTCTTCAGGAAGCGCGGGTGCGTCAAACGACGACGTGCATGCTTTGCTTTTGGCCAAGGATCGCTGAAGTTCAAATAAATGCGCTCCAGTTCTTCCGGTTCAAAAACTTCCTCGATCTGTTCGATATTTGCCAACGCAAGCTTCAGGTTCGGAGGTGTCTCCACATCAGCCTGACTCCACGCATTACGAGCTTTCTCACTGGCACGACGAACCAGCTCATCATACATATCAATACCGATGAAATTAAATTCCGGATATTTATAACTCATTTGGCTGATAAATTGACCTTTACCCATACCAAATTCCACGAAGATCGGGTGATCATTGCCAAACAGTTCAGACCATTTTCCTTTATGTTGCTTGGGTTCCAGTACAACAAGATCAACTTGTTGCTCCAGATTTTCTCTTATCCCTTTTCTGCCACGTAAACGCATTTTATTCCTCCGTTTGTCCCATACTTGTCTCAGACTTATTTTGCCGAAGAACTGGCAAATTGTAAAGAGCAATGAAAAGGGAATCTTCGGATCTGCCACTTTGGGCAAATCTCAAAGATTCCCTCTTCGATTTATTTGGAATTGGGGTCCAACTACTTTAGTAGTTCATAGTCTACCTTATCTTGGTGTGAAAAATCAAATGTCTTTTCGAAAGCATCGCGAACTTTTTGTCTTGCAGCCGCTTTCACTTTCGGATTTCCATTAAAACGAACACCTGTTAAAGCCAGTGCTTCTTCTGCCGTCAATTCAACAGACACATGATTCAATTCATTGTTTTTAACTTGGGAATTCATTCATATCACCTCACGGTATAGTATGGTCCATGACGTCAACGTTGATTCAAATGCTATGATGAATAATACCCATTAGATGGTGTCTGACGCTGATTTAAATATAACATAAGGTGTAAACTATAGCAAGGAGAAAACCTTGATTTTACGGCCTATTTTTGCGTTTCGATTCCCTTTTTTTTTAGTTTTTTGATACAATGATAAAAGTTCATGAAGACACCTAAAATCGCTATCAATCGTCTATGACGGAAATCGCATAGCGCTTCTTCTTTTGTTCACGTATGATTACTGTAATTCGACAGCCAAAGGAGTACCCTGAAGATGAATGCACCTGCATTACAGCCCCCTCTGTTGTGGGGAGATAAACGATTCCATACCTGGAATTATGAGATGCGCGATCAATTTAACAATAAGGTTTTCAAAGTGATGCTGGATGCTGGATTCACCTGTCCCAACCGCGATGGTTCCATTGCCAAAGGTGGTTGCACCTTCTGCAGTGCGCGTGGATCAGGCGATTTTGCTGGCAGCAGACGTGAAGATCTGGTCACCCAATTCAATACAATTCGAGATAAACAGCACCTCAAGTGGCCTACAGCGCATTATATTGGCTACTTCCAAGCCTATACGAATACGTATGCTCCGGTTGAGGAGCTGCGCGAATATTTTGAAGAAATTCTTGAGCAACCCGGTGTTGTTGGTTTGTCCATCGCCACTCGCCCGGATTGTTTGCCAGATGACGTTGTTGATTATTTGGCTGAACTGAACGAACGCACCTATCTGTGGGTTGAGATGGGCCTTCAAACGATCCATGATTCCACATCAACATTGATTAATCGTGCACACGACACAAAGTGTTACGAAGAAGCGGTTGAGAAACTGCGCAAACGGAATATACGTGTGTGCACACATATCATATATGGTCTGCCTCAAGAGACACATGAGATGATGCTGGACACTGGACGGGCAGTTGCCAATATGGATGTACAGGGAATCAAGATTCACCTGCTGCATCTGATGCGCAAAACACCAATGGTGAAGCAATACGAAGCCGGTCTTTTACGTTTTTTGGATCAGGACGAGTACATCAAACTGATCGTGGATACACTGGAGATGCTTCCACCGGAAATGATCGTACACCGTCTTACAGGCGACGCACCGCGTGATCTGTTGATTGGACCGATGTGGTCCATGAACAAATGGGAAGTGTTGAACTCCATTGATCGTGAGCTGCGAGAGCGGGATTCATGGCAAGGTAAGTATTGGAGGCGAGCATAGATGGGCTTTCTTTCAGTTCTCAGCTGTGCACATCAGTGGATTGCTTCCCGTCTGCAGCCAGGTGATCTGGCCATAGATGCAACGGTGGGTACAGGAGCAGACACACTATTTTTGGCACAACAAGTAGGCAGGCGTGGTCAAGTCATTGGATTCGATATTCAAAGTGAAGCCCTCACGCTGGCACAGGCCCGGATTCGAAAACAAAACGATGAAGCCAAACTTGGCTCCATCTCCATGCTTCAACTAAGCCATGATCGAATGGCAGAAGCGGTTCCTGAGTCATGGCCTGGTGCGGTTGGTGCAGTTATGTTCAATCTGGGGTACCTGCCTTCAGAAAGTGCAGATTCCTCCATCATCACCGAGACTGACAGCACGATTGCTGCACTCGAGGCTGCACTCGCTTTATTACGCCCTCGCGGAATCATTACGGTTGTGCTTTACCCTGGTCATAACGGAGGCGCACAGGAAGCAGCAGCCGTATTGGAATGGTCCTCTGCCCTGCCGGTGGAACAGGCACAGGTTGTGATGTATCGCCAATTGCAGCGAGAAACTTCTCCTTTTCTGATCGGAATCGAGAAAAAATAATTTCCTTTGTTCACCAAATACAATAAACTAGACACAATCGCAAAGCGAGCTATTAACGGCTTTTTCTTCCTGCGATCTGTGTTCTAAATCTACATATGCAAACGTATTCACTTGTTTGTTCATGGCGATTACACGCCCATGACTGATTAAAGCGATCCACCATTTCATATACTAGAGGAGAGATTACTGATGTCTACGCCATACCCATTACAATTCCAACCTGAATTCAAAGAACGTGTATGGGGCGGTCGTGCGCTGGAGCAATTCGGCCTTACGCCCCCTGAAGGACATATCGGAGAAGGATGGATGATTGCGGATCATCCAAACGGTACAACCAAGGTATTAAATGGAGCACTAGCTGGCAAGGGTCTGGATGAAGTTCGTGAACAACTCGGCACCGAATGGCTTGGAACCAAAGGCGTTTCCGAAAAAGGCGGCCGTTTCCCCCTTCTGATTAAGCTGCTTGACTGCAACGATGACCTGTCCGTGCAGGTTCATCCAACAGACGAGTATGAGGCACTTCCTCCTGGCGAGCTTGGCAAAACAGAAATGTGGTATGTACTCGATGCAAAACCGGGCGCACACATCATCTATGGCTTGAATGAAGGCGTTGATCGGGCAACATTAAAAGAAGCATTGGAAAACGGAACGGTGATGGATACCCTTCGTCAGGTACCTGTAGAAGCTGGTGATACGTTCTTTATCCCTGCCGGAACAGTACATGCGCTCTGTGCAGGTGTCGTTGTCGCTGAGATTCAGCAAAACTCGGATACGACGTACCGAATTTACGATTACAATCGTCCAGGGCTGGATGGCAAACCACGTGAGTTGCATGTTGAAGACTCATTAAATGTTACCGCCTATGAGGGCGCAGGTGCCTCAACGATGAAAACAAATAACGCTACTCCTGGTGAATGGCTCAAGCTTGCGGAATGCCCTTATTTTGTGGTGGAAAAAGGGATTGTGACTGAACGGTGGGAACTCTCCACCAATCCTGACAGCTTCACGATTCTCGTTGTCTGTGAAGGCGAATGAACACTTTCGTGGGCACATGCTGATTCAGACAACATTGAATTGAAAGCTGGACAATGTTATCTCTTGCCAGCCAATCTGGGTTCTTATACATTAGATGGAAATACCACTGTTCTTCGCTCTTATCTGCCATAAATCAAGCTTATATGTAACCTGTGAAGGAGGAATTACACGAGATGCAGGAATCTACCTTTGCCTTGGTCGCTAGTGAAGGTACCCGTATTCATGTGTACCGCTGGCTTCCCGATCCGGAATGCAACGTTAAAGGTGTAGTGCAAATTGCACATGGCATGGGCGAGACGGCAGCCCGATACGCAGAATTTGCCGGCATTCTTACTCAAAATGGCTATGCGGTTTATGCCAATGACCATCGGGGTCATGGCAAAACTGTGGAGAATGCCAAGTTGCTTGGTAATGCTGGTATCGATGCCTTCCGCTGGATGGCGAGTGATATGATCAATTTGGGCGAAGTAGCCACCAAGGAGAATCCTGAGGTGCCCCTGTTTCTAATGGGACATAGCATGGGTTCATTCTTGGTACAACATCTCATGTACGCTGGTCATGAGCAGTACCATGCCTTTATTTTATCCGGGACAAACGGCAGACGCGGTCTGCTCCGATTTGGAGAGAAGCTGGCCTTCTTGCAGTGCGGCATTCAGGGCGCTACCCACCCCAGCATGCTGCTCAACGCAATTGTATTTGGTGGATTTAACCGCTCTTTCCGCCCTGCAACGACACCATTTGATTGGTTGTCCCGGGACTCACAAGAGGTTCAGCGATTCATTGATGATCCCCTGTGCGGAGCAGTCTGTACAGCAGGCTTTTTCCGCGACTTCTTCAAATTGCTGCTTGAAGTACATCTTCCACACAATATGGAGCGCATACCCAAACACAAACCCGTTTACCTGTTCTCAGGTGAGAAGGACCCTGTCGGACTTCATGGCAAAGGCGTTCTTAATCTGGTCTCCCAGTATAAGAAGCTTCAGCTGGAGAATATTGAGTATCGCCTGTATCCGGATGGACGCCATGAAATGCTGCATGAGATCAACCGAACAGAAGTCGCTCAGCACGTTGTAGACTGGCTAGAGCGGAATACACCTAACTCTAGTGAACACGACGATGCAGCGAGCCCTGCTGAGATGGCTGACTCTATATAATAGAGTCGGAGATAACATACCAAAATCCAAAAGAGACCCCTGAATCGGATGGACAGCTCACGCTGCGCTCCAGTTCAGGGGTTTTCTTGTTAAGCGATATGAATAATAGCTATAAACAAACTTTATGGGCTAACCTTCAATTAACAGGGATTCCGGGTCTTCAAGCAGTTCTTTTACGGTCACGAGGAAACGAACAGCCTCACTACCGTCGATAATCCGGTGATCGTAGGATAACGCGATGTACATCATTGGACGGTTCTCCATCCGCTCTGCATCAATCGCCACTGGACGAAGCTGGATCTTATGCATCCCCAGAATACCCACTTGAGGCGTATTCAGAATTGGCGTAGACAACAAGGAACCAAATGTTCCACCATTGGTGATGGTGAACGTTCCACCTTGCAGATCAGATAACGCCAGCGTGTTGGAACGAGCTTTGGATGCCAGGTCCGCAATACTCTTCTCGATCTCGGCAAAGCCCAGACGATCGGCATCACGTACAACAGGTACAACCAGTCCTTCCTTCGCTGATACGGCAATGCCGATATCATAATACTTTTTGAGAACAACATCTTCGCCATCAATCTCTGCGTTAATTGTAGGGAATTTTTTCAGAGCTCCCACAACCGCTTTAGTGAAGAAGGACATGAATCCCAGGTTAATCTCATGTTTCTCTTTGAACTTGTCCTTACGGCGTTTACGTACATCCATGATCGCAGTCATATCTACTTCATTAAACGTAGTCAACATCGCTGCTGTCTGCTGAGCCTCTACCAAACGTTTGGCAATGGTTGCACGACGGCGAGACATCCGCTGACGCTCCACTGGTTTGGTATAGGTAGAACTTCCAGCTGCCGGAGCACTTGGTGCTGCTGGAGCTTTACTCGCAGGTGGAGCAGCAGGAGCAGGCGCCTGATTGTTATGGCTCTTCACATCATCCTGGTATACCCGTCCAATCGGATCTTTGCTCTGAACCTGATCCAACTCGATACCACGTTCACGTGCAAGCTTACGGGCAGACGGTGAAGCCGTCTTGGCACTATCGGATGACTCCGGTGCTGCCGCAACAGGTGCTGGTGGTGGTGTTGGAGCTTCAGGTGCAGGAATAACGGCCTTTTTCTCTTCAGCTACTGGTTCGGAAGCGGGTGCACCGCTTCCTCCTCCAGAACCAGCTGAGAGTGTACCGATCGTTTCACCGATCTCGACCGTCTCTCCTTCCTGACGAATGATCTTCTCCAGCACGCCACTTTCTTCTGCGCTGATTTCAATATTTACTTTATCCGTTTCCAGTTCAAGAAGAACATCACCCTGATTAACGGTATCCCCTTCTTTAACCATCCATCTGGATACAGTTCCCTCAGTTATTGACTCACCCATTGCAGGTACTTTAATTTCACTCACAGCTGTTACCTCCCCAGTGGAATATTATTCTTCGTCGTTTGTTTCAACGCAGATGTAATAATCTGTTGCTGTTCCATACTATGCACAAGCTGATAACCGCTGGAAGGACTTGCGTGTTCCGGGCGACCTTCGTATCTAACGGTTGTGCCTTCCGGAGCAACTTCACGAAGACGAGGCTCCATGTATGTCCAGGCACCCATGTTTTTGTTTTCTTCCTGTACCCATACCAGTTCTTTTACATTGCTGAAACGTGCGAGTATACGTTTGATCTCTTCTGCCGGGAACGGATATAGCTGTTCTACGCGAATGATGTGAAGCCATGACCAATCTGCTTTATCTTTTTCAAAAGCATCTTCCAGGTCAATGGCAATCTTGCCACTGCACAAAATAATGCGCTCTACGTGATCCGGCTGTGTACCCAGTCCGGCTTGCTCCAGCACAAGCTCAAACTTGCCTTCACTGAATTCGACTGCCGGTGAGGCAACACGCGGATTCCGAATGAGACTTTTCGGTGACATCATCACAAGTGGACGAGCATCTTCCGTTTCAGTCAACGAAGCTTGACGACGCAACAAGTGGAAGTACTGAGATGCACTCGACAAGTTGGCAACCGTCATGTTGTCTTCTGCACAAAGCTGCAGGAAGCGTTCAAGACGAGCACTTGTATGCTCAGGTCCCTGACCCTCATTCGCATGTGGAAGCAACATAACCAGACTGGATTTCTGAGACCATTTGGCGCGACCCGCTGATACAAACTGGTCAAATATAACCTGTGCACAGTTGGCAAAGTCACCGAATTGAGCCTCCCAGATGACCAGTGTATCTGGTGAATATACGTTATATCCGTATTCGAATCCAACAACGGATTCTTCCGACAACGGACTGTTATAGATTGCAAAGGATGCTCTTGCCTGTGGCAAGTGATGTAATGGGCAGAACTTTGCTCCATTCTCCGAATCGTGCAACACCAGATTCCGATGAGCGAATGTAGCGCGCTCGGCATCCTGTCCACTAATCCGAATTGGCTTACCATCTGCCAGAATGGTTGCAAATGCGAGTGTCTCCGCAAGGCTCCAATCCACTTTTTCCCCTTCGTTCAGGGAAGTGCTCCGGCGTTGCAAAATCCGCTGTAACTTCGGATACACGTTGAAGTTCTCAGGCCATTTCAGCAGATCGGCATTAATGCTACGCAGATTCTCCAGTGGTACCGCAGTCGGAGTAATCGTAACAGCCTCCGGCTCACTGATTTTCCGTTGGTAATATTCATGTACTTCATTTTTCTTCATCTGGTCATAAGCTTCTTTTAATTTGTTCGTTACTCCATCGCGAATGCTCGTAATGGATGCATCATCGATAATCGATTCCTCTTTCAACTGATCCTGATACAAGTGGCTTACCGTTGGATGGTTTTTCACCTTGTCATAAACGATAGGTTGAGTTGTTTCGGGATCATCGGTTTCATTATGGCCGTAGCGACGATAACCGATTAAGTCGATCAGGAAATCCTTTTTGAAACGATTGCGATACTCGGCTGCCATACGAATGGCTGCAATACAAGCATCCGGATTGTCCGCATTCACGTGTACAATCGGAATTTCGTACCCTTTAGCAAGGTCACTTGCGTAGTACGTTGAACGGGAATCACTGCTATCTGTAGTGAAACCCAGACGATTGTTGACGATAATATGGATGGTTCCACCATTCTGATATCCTGGCAGAGCTTTGAAGTTAAGCGTCTCTGCAACGATCCCTTCGCCAGGGAATGCTGCATCACCATGCATCAAAATGGTAGCTGCCTTCGTTACGTCCTGCTTCGGATATCCAGGGTCACGACGGTCATCCTGAGCCGCACGTGCAAACCCTTGTACAACCGGATTAACGTATTCCAGATGGCTAGGGTTATTCGCCAGAGTAAGGCGTGCCTGTACAGTTTCCCCGTCTTTTACAAAACGGTTGGCACCCATATGATATTTGACATCCCCCGTCCAACCGTAGTTGATTCCAGTCGAACCTTCCGATGGAACCAAATCTTTGTTCGGAGCATGATGAAATTCAGAGAAAATTTTGCTGTACGGTTTGCCCAAAACATGAGCCAGTACATTTAACCGTCCACGGTGGGCCATACCCATCAGAATGTGGCTTGATCCGGCTTCTGCCATGATGCGAACAGCTTCATCCAGCATCGGCACAAGCACATCGTTACCTTCGATGGAGAAACGTTTCTGCCCAACAAATGTTTTGTGAAGATAATCTTCAAATTGCTCAACTTCAACCAAACGTTCCAGCAAAGCCTTACGTTCTTTCGGCGTAAGTGGAGCCGGTGATGTGCGAGATTCCGCACGACGATTCAGCCACTCACGCTCTTGAACTTCGTGCACATGACTGAATTCGTAGGCCATAGGTCCAGTGTAAATTTGACGCAAGCGTTGGATTGCATCCCATCCGGTTGCTGTCTGCCCATCTGCACCTTCCCAGATCAGGGAAGCAGGTAAAGCTTTCAGATCTTCTTCGTTTAATTCAAAATGCTGAGGTTCCAGCAAAGATGTGTCTGTATCTTCACTGATTCCAAGCGGATCTATATCTGCAGCAAGATGACCATAGGTACGGATATTCCATACCAGTTTACCCGCTGTAACCGCTTTCTGTAATAGTTGAATGTCTACGCTTCCGGAAGCCGATTGGGCGTTGCCGGAATTCAAGGTTGTGCGTGCATCCGTGCCAGACATTGGCGGTGCACCCCATTGTTCAAAAAGTTCACGATAGGCCGGTGTAACCGAACCAGGGTCTTGAGTGAATAATTCATATTGTTCCTGTACGTATCCCATATTGGGGCCATAGTAACTTTCCCAGGGCTTCTTGTTGCCTTCCACGATCGTCATCGACGTTCCCTCCGTCTTGATTTAGTCATAAGTTTTTGACGGAAATCATTGACTAAGCCGTAATTTGCGTTCGTTCAACATTTTAAGCTAAATTTTTCATGAAGTCCAATAATCGTGCTGTTGGTGGTAGTAACGTTAGTCCGACGCTCCCGTCAAGGTTTGTCTGCGTTTTCAAAATCAAAGTAAAACAATGATTGTATATACCGTCGCACAGATGTCGAATACTGTCCTGATCCGTTCGAAGGTTACACTTTCTCCTCTTCTTCAAGTGAAGTCCATGTTCTAATATCTATTCTATAAACTTTTACGCTCAGGAGCATTTCCTATTTTTAGTTCAATTGATGCATAAATTAGATGAATCGAATAAATCGGTCAATTTGGATAGAACAACGAACACTTAATTACAACAAAATAGGCATACGATCTCCCATTTTACCTCCTTAATTGAATTGTGGTCCATTATGTTCAAAAACAAACGTCAAGTTAAACATTAACCATTTGACGTCACATTCAACAAATAATTGGGGTTTTCTTCAAAAGACCAACAGTAAAAAGCTGGCCCAGACATGAATTATCCGAGCAGCTTCTTTGGATATAGCAAATTTAATCTCAGCAAATACTTCCTATTTATCTTCATCCTCTGTAATAGCATCCAGATCTATGGCCATACGGATCATATCCACACAGCGGATACCATCCTCTATAATCTCTTCCTCATAATGCCTCACAAAGAAGTCACGATCAACCCCGATAATGCGGAAACCGCAACGTTGGTATAACTTCAATTGATGAAAGCTGGAGTTGCCCGTCCCAATTTCGAGAATCCGGCAGCCCAATCTACGTGCAGCTTCCATCGCTTCCTTAATCATGTGTTTGCCTACACCTTGTCCCTGCAGTTCTTCCTGTACGGCAATATTAACAATCTCCGCAGTCTCTGGACGAGTCTTCAACAATACGAACTCCCCAACCATCTCTCCTTCATACTCGGCAATAAAACAAACACCCCGACTCAGGTACTCATCCACAATTACTTTTGAAGGATCAGCCATCAATAAAAGTTCGTATGGTCTCTCTTCTTCCCAGTCCAAAATCCGGAACGACAATTTCATGCCAATCTCCACCTTTTCATCGTACAATATTCATTTACGTCCTGTTTGCAGAAGCCTATGTATGGCAAATCCACAAATATATCATTCTTCATTCAACAAACTAGTTTTCTCAATCTATTAGTCACACACTATTACCCACAGACTAGTCATCTCCTATAAAAATAGTAAACTTCATTATATCATAATATTTGGATATAAATATATAGATATGGATGATACATTATGAGGCATTATTTTTATCCTAACCCAAGCTTAAATGCTCATGGATTAATTTCCATTCCCCATCAAGCCCAGCAACAAATACATTTGTGGCCCGCCCCTTGCCATAAGCCGGCTCTCCCTGATAAATTCCCTTCCAGTGGTAGGTATAAATACAAACGGCCTGCTCTTTGCTAGTTGTAATCCACTTAACATCTTCAGCACGATACACTTCTTCCTTAACTGTCTCCCAAGCGTTCTCAAAATAAGCCCGAATTTCGTTAGGGGTAGTACAGGACGTTCCCGTAAACCAATATACGGCTTGTGGCGATAACCATTTACTGACTTCATCAAACTGATGTGTATTTGTCGCCGCAATGTAGCCTTGCAGGGCATGCTGGTATCCCATGATTTTTCCTCCTTCTGACGGTTTAACTTATCGGATCCCACTCTGTTCAAGTACGGAATCGCTATACACCATAAATGTCTCTTGCAACGTACGGCCGGATGACTTCTCCCAGATCACACTCCGCTCAAAAGTGCCTTTTTGGAAAAAACGTGGGAAACGTTCAGCGAACCAATCCTGCATAGGCAGCTCAAAAACCCGCTTCATTGGCACCCATAACAGTTCGCCTTCGGGCGGATCTTGCAATAACTGACCCTCAAATGAAGTCGCCAAATAGTTAAATACCATGTACCGCAATCCTTGTTCGGGATCACAGAACTCATCAAGCCCTTTATACGTAATCTCATTGACCGCTAGCCCTGTCTCCTCCAGGACCTCCCGCACGGCGCCATCCACGATACTCTCCGGAAAATCTACTTTCCCCCCAGGAGCGATGTATCCCGGAAATCCTTTGCGGTCCGGCCGATTCATTAACAGCACCTGATCATTCGTTTTGTCCCATACCATACACATCGTTAATATCTCTATTCTAGTATCCATATTCGTCCTCCTGCTAACGTGCGCTTCTCTGCTGTACACTAACATTTCTGGGAATAACCTGTGTTTTCCTTCTTTATTCCCACTCTGATTCATTCGTATTTTCACCGGTCTCACAGTATAGTCTAAGATGATATATATGCATACGAAAGACGGACGCCCTGTACACCTGTACATCAGAAGCCCGCCTGTTCTGTGATATTCTATGCTGCTCTTTCCTCAAGCCTGGAGTTTCCAGTTCTCAGTTCAATTCCGTAATCAACACCCGGCGTTCCTTCCATTCAGCCCGGCGATAAGCCTGTTGCATACCAAATTTGCGGATACTTGCCTTTGGCACCGATTTATAAGGCAAAACGACCGTAAAGTCCTTATCAAACGGGAAAAACGACAGGCCTACTTTTTCATTGGATAACCACTCTGCCTGAATCGGTTGTCTGGAACAGGCATCAAACGTACAACTGAGCCCTTCTGCAAAAAAATCATAACGCGCAGCAGGTGTTCCAGGTTCCTCCATACAGAGAAACAGACTGAGCTGATCACAGAAAAGCATGATCTCCACATCACTTTGCAGCCTCTGTTTCACTGCTTCAGCATCACCACCAAGCTGTTTCTCCCAACTCAACTGACGTTCGTGTTCTTGCTGCAGATAATCTCGGATTTCATCATCATCCTGAGCATTGGCCCCCAGATTTTTCTGAAACAGTTCCGTATACATCAAGCTACACAATAATCCGGCGTAAAGGTTTTTCTGACGAACTTCTTCAATCCCTTTATGGTAGAATACAAAACGCGGACGCAATGGAAAGTCACGAAACGAATACGGCGATTGACTGTAATCATTCCAGAACGGAGATGAATCCAGTTCAATCCAACCACGGTCATGTTCCTTGGCCGCTAGAATCAATTCATCCCGATGCACAGCATCGGCTAATAATTCATTTTTCCAGTGGGAAGCCATTTCTCCGGCTACTAATCCATGCTCATGCTGTGCGGTCAAAACAAAATCATGCTCTCTCTCATATACGATCATTTGCTGTCACCCTTCCGCATGGTATACGTTGACTTTAACATAAATTGGGTTAAACTTTCCTAGTAAGTTGTTTTTCGCTCCATTTTGACGAAAGGCATTATGAAAGGCACAATGTAAAGGTGTTGTCAGTTTCCTGAAATTTGATACACTAAAGGTTGTGTCCACAATTATATTACATACAGAAAGCGGGATCTCATGAATTTATACTCTCCTTACATCGAGTTTAACCGCAAGGAATGGGCTGAACTTAAAGAACATCAGACCACTCTTCCACTGACGGAAGCCGAATTAGAACAGTTAAAGGGATTGAATGAAGAGGTATCGATTCAAGAAGTCGAAGATATATATTTGCCTCTGACCCACTTTATTGACCTATATGCAAGAGTTTCACGAGAGCTGAATCAACTGACGGCCTCCTTTATGAAAAAAGAAGCCCTCCCCACCCCCTACATCATTGGAATCGGGGGAAGTGTTGCCGTGGGCAAAAGTACAGCGGCCCGCTTGCTACAGGCACTGCTCGCCAGAGGTAAGAATAGCCCAAAGGTTGACCTTGTCACAACCGACGGTTTCTTATATCCCAATGCCGTGCTGCAAGAGAAGGGCATCATGAACCGCAAGGGATTCCCGGAAAGCTATGATATCAAATCCCTGATTCAGTTCATGGGTGATGTGAAATCTGGCAAGCCCGAAGTGAAAGCACCGGTCTATTCTCACCTCGCCTACGATGTCATTCAAGGGGAAGAGAAGCAGATCTGTCAACCGGATATTCTCATTATTGAAGGTATCAATGTGCTCCAGATCAAAAAGGAAACACCTTTGCTGGTTAGTGATTTCTTCGATTTTTCCATCTACATTGATGCGGAAGAAGAGCATATACGACACTGGTACGTTGAGCGTTTCAAGCTGCTTCGCAATACAGCGTTCCAGAACACGGATTCCTTTTTCCATCAACGATTTGCCAATATCGATGAAGAAGAAACCGTGCGTACGGCCAACCAGATCTGGCAGGATATCAATGCCAAAAACCTGCATGAAAACATTTTGCCAACCAAAGGGCGTGCCAGACTGATTCTGAAAAAGGAAGCCGATCACTCCATTGGGCAGATTCAATTGCGCAAACTGTAGACAACATTCGTGCAGTACACTTTGATGTTATATCTAATTACCCTTAAAAGGAGAGAAAAACACATTGCAAACCCTGATTATACTCGGCAGTGTTATGATGTTCCTGGCTGTTGCATTGGGTGCTTTTGGTGCACACGCGCTCAAGCGCAAACTATCCGCTGACATGATTAAAATCTATGAAACCGGTGTTCAATATCACCTCATCCATGGACTTGGCATCATCCTGATCGGACTGCTGGCAGATCGTCTTGAATCCTCTTCACTCGTCATGCTTGCCGGATGGCTGATGTTCGCCGGGATCATCCTGTTCTCCGGCAGCCTGTACACTTTAAGTGTAACGGGTGTTCGCAAATTGGGAGCCATTACCCCACTTGGCGGAGTCGCATTTTTGGCTGGATGGGTTATGATCATGATTGCCGCATTGTAAACATGCCCCGAGGATAAACGAAAAGAGTGTTCTGGCTGATATAATATCGCTGGAGCACTCTTTTACTGTTTAATCTGTCCAAATTCTTCGAATAGTGGACTGCCCTTCATTTGGTCGTTGTCTCTCCAGCACATACACATCCGGGTTAGACAGTTTGGTCCACTCTTCATAACCAAAGGATGGTTCATACTCACGAATAAGCAGTGATAACAAGTTCCCATGTGTAACCACGGCCCCGTGCTGTTCCGGTCTGCTCCACAACTCTTCCAGGAGTGCCAGCCCCCTTGCAGCCGCGTTTCTCGAAGATTCCCCGCCTTCTTCCACCCAATCCACATCATCGTACGTACGTTTCAGTACATCCATCCAGTTAGGCAGATCAAGAGAGCTAAGTATCCTCTCCTGGAGACGTTCATCGGTATGTATATGTTGCAGCGTTGCTATGCCTAGTGGCATAGCGGTCTGAACAGCCCTTTTCCATGGACTGGAGACAATATACGTTATGGAATGATGAGCCAGGATATCTGCAAGTTTTTCGGCCTGCCTAATCCCTTCATCTGTGAGCTCTGCATGGGGTTCCTGCCCTGTGGCCTTGGCATGACGGATAAGGTAAATGGACTTCATAGCTATCACCTCCTATGGTGTAACCTACATGGAGTTCTTCTTAAGATATTGGAGTGCACTGTGCATCTTCTCCTGCTCTTCCGGTCCGCCTGATGAACTGAGGAAAGTGACCTGTTCCCCTGTTCTATCTCCATGCTGAGCCACCAGTCCAAGCCGCTGCTTCAGATGGTTCACCGTACCTGTACTGCCATCAATAATCTGTATATGATCTGGCAGAACCGTGCGCAGAATGGACGTATAGTATGGATAATGCGTGCAACCAAGCACCACTGTGCCATACATATGAAGATCGAGATCTGTCAGCTTGAACCGGAAATAATCAGCGATTTTGCCCGGATCAAAATCCAGCTGTTCACACCACTCCACAAGTTCCGGCAGCGCAATGGAATCCACACTGTGGTGATCATCAACACGCGATACCAGTTCGTTATACTTGGTTTGGCTCAAGGTGAGGGCAGTGGCAAATACAAGCACTCTCTTCCCACTATCACGATTCATCTCCACGGCTGGTTTCACCGCAGGCTCCATGCCAATGATCGGGATATCGTACTTGGCGCGGAGTTCCTTCACAGCCAGACTTGTTGCTGTATTACAAGCAATCACGATTGCTTGGACATCCTCCTGAACGATGGCTTCCACACAATCAAAAATATGTCCTCTAACCTCATCCGCAGATTTGGTTCCATACGGGACATGCAAAGTATCTGCGTAATACAGAAATTTTTCTTCCGGAAACTGTTGTAATGCCTTATGCAAAACGGTTAAACCACCGATACCTGAATCAAAAAAAGCAATTTTTTTAGTCAAGGATTTCACCTCTATAATGTATTCTTTCGGGTTCCAAGAACCTCTCAATGCTGCTCATGCTGACTGGAGGTGAGGTTTGTACTTCCGGCTCATCACACACTACAGTGCTTGACGGCTTGCGGGAACCATTCCGGTTACGGATCGTTCTTCTGATCGCTGTTGTCTCCAAATTTTCTTAAATAACCTTATAGATGTATAAATTCGGAGACAAAGGCGAACGCTATCGCTTCTTCAGAATCGATTCCGCCCCCTCCATTACTTCCGCTAAGTCAGGTACTATAGAGAAGATGAGCCATTATTCTACGCTCATTTTATACTGTCTGAGCCAGTCCTTGCCACTATGCCACGCCTCTACAGGGTTAAGCTCTCCGAGCAGTTCAGTACTTGCTTGAGCCATGATCCATTCCTTGAGACCGTTATCCGGACTGGATTCGAGTTGCTGTAATAGGAGAAGCAGTCCCGCCTCGCCCGTATTCAAGATGTCGTCGTAAGCCTCCCGGTTGCCAGCAATATAATCATTGGGATTGCTGCTGGTCAGGAGGACAGGGTCGCTAACCATCTGCTGCAGGTTGCTTTCAATTGTTGCTGATAATGCTTGGTCTTCTGTCCGAGTCGAACATGCTACTACCGTCAATGCTGTGCATACGGATAACAAACCCAGAATCAGTCTTCTGCGATTCACTGTACCACTCCTTTCAACAACGAGTTAACGCAACAGATGCAGCTTTCATGTTCAAGCCACTGACCAACTACAGAGCAAGTTCCCATTTTTCTTCGGTAAGCTCCTGACCTGACAACATCTGCTTGCGGACTTCCTTCACTTCAAAGCCCACAGATTGATATAATCTACGCGCGCCAATCAAAGACTCATTGGTCCACAGGATCACGGATGTGTAGCCTTTTTCTTTTGCAAAAAGAACTGCCTGTTCGAGAAGCTTCCCGCCCCATCCTGCACCACGTGCTTCCGGTTCGATCAGAAACCAGCGAAGTTGAGCCGTATTTTCATTCACCTGAGTAAGACCTATGGAGCCGGAAACTGACTGATTCAACTCAACGATCCACAACATCTCCCTCAAGTGATTACCCGTCAGTCCAAACGAATTCACCGCATTCGTGATAAATTCAGCAAAGCTATGATCATAATTATACTCGTTTCGATAGATTCGGATATGCGCTTCAATGACATACTGCAGATCCTTTTGTACGAAAGTGCGAATCATCAGACATCACAGTCCTTCCTCAAATCCACAGTTGTGATACTGAAATCCACACCGAACTGAATTAATCCGAGTTTACGGGCAACTTGCTGTGAAGCGAAATTATCCCAAGATGTACTATAGATTGGCACGCGTCCACGCTCCTTGACATAATACTGCCAGCACTTTACCGTCTCCGCTGCATATCCATGTCCTCTATAACCCGGTGCCGTATACAGACTCGCTTCCGCCCCATGATCGGAGAGCCTTGCGGAGCAGCACACTGACACAGCAGAATCCCCAATAACATAAGCGGCAACAGGGCTTTTTTCATGCAAGTGATCTGTTAATTCAAGGAAATACTCTGCCAGCAAATAACGCTGCTCCTCACCAATCAACTGAACCTTCTGATTCCACTCGTGAGATAACTCAGGAAAAGCATAGGCTGGTCCCATCCACACACGGTTAACGAGCTCATAGGTTTCCACCTTGCGAATCAGTTTCGGAATATCCAACGGAAGCTCGCAATCCTTACCCAACTCATTCATTAGATTAGGCGGTAACTGCTCATGGTAATAGATCAGTGAACCAGCAGAAGTCATGCCGATAAAAATGGCTGGAGCTTGCCCACCACCTGGCTCGTTAATGCTTATGAGACGCTGCTGCTCATTGATTGTATATAAAGTACTCACCTGTATTTTCAACATTTCCATAGACGACAGGTTTGATTTCGGGACCATGACTATGAAGTTAACCTTTGCAATAATCGTTTGCCTTCACTGCCTTTACCAGCTTCCTGCTGCTCCAGAAAATCGGATAATTCACGTAAATCAGCCGGGCGATATCCAGCCCCGCAACCGCAATTATGAAAGGTATACCCATGGCGATACAGAATCATCACTTTGGTCCATTGTTTGGTATCATTTTTCTTGGGCGCTTGGAAATCGTGTCCCATGCTAACCATAGACGCAGCACACTGCGGACATTTATATTCAAGTTGTGCCACTACTTCAGGGCTCAGGTCATGTCTGGAGACTTGTTTAAATGATTTGCGACAAATGAAACATGCATAGATGTCTTTATATGGTCCTGACATGGCATATCTGCACATCATCTGCACCCCCTTAATAATTTCCATTATACGGGATTTCACACACACATACGAATGGATTTTGCATATTTGCGAAAATCAGTTCCACTCACTCATTGACCTTTAATCGCAGCTTGTTTCCAAGCCTCACCAAGTTCCGCAATCGTTGCATACCGCTCGGATCGATCGGCGCTCACTGCACGCATCACAACCTGATACAACGCTTCTCCGGCATCCCATCTGGCATAGGAACGATCTTTCTCCCCGCCCAGCAACCCAAACGCCATTGCCCCCATGTTGAATACATTGGTAACCGCATCTATGGGCGCGCCTAGCTCAAATTCTTCGGGAGACATAAAGCGGGAAGATCCCCACATACGCCCCATCGTATTGGTAAAAGAGCCCTTCCGATACAAGTCGATATCACAAATTTTCATCAAGTGTTTGTCAAAATCATAGATCAGACTGCCATCATACAGATCCACAGCCACATAACCTCTTCGTTCCACCTTAATATGAAAATTCAATATCTGCTCCATTGCCTGAATACGTGTCTTCACTGGAAGCTGTCTGAACCGGTAGTAGGGCGAACGTGGATCTTCATACTTGGCTGGAGGCGGAAAATACCAATGGGAGTGCAGACACTCCCCATCTACCCAATCGAAGACACAGGCATAACCCTCATCCGTTGCAAAATGATCCGTTAGTCGAATCAACGTGTCATGTGCCAAATCTTCGTAAACGGAAACACATGATTTCAGATTAAGAATGGCTTCCGGGGGACTTCCCGTATGATTCGCATGAATTGTATGTGCTCCCGCATACTTTACAAACAATCTCTTTCCATCCTTTTGCATAATACCGAAGGAGAGATTCCCTGAATCTTGCTGATCGAATACGCGAAAGACCGTACCCAAGGGCTGTAACCAATCGAAAGAATGAGACTCTTTTAAGACAAAGGAAACACCATCGATCTCAAGTTCAACATAGTCTGTCATCGGACTCCTCCTGTGGTGATATCTTCATTCAATGTTGAATGCTCCGTATAAAAGTAATTCATATGCGCCTCATCATATCCCTGACCGTTGACTTCCAATGCGTTGCGCTCGATGCCATAAACTTCAAATTCATATCGCTCGTATAAACGTCGGGCTGATTCATTGGTTGTCACTACACTCAGATTAATCTGCTTGATGCCCTCCAGATGTCTTCCCCGATCCAGCACCTCGCGGAGCAAACGCGAAGCCAGCCCACTTCCCCGATATGGCGGAGCAACATAGACGCCCCAGATCATGCCTTTGTGCCTGAGTTTCAGGCCGTGTTCATTATGTATGCGTTCCTGTACTTCATTCATGGGGATCTGAACGGATAATTCGAACGAAGCCCCGAAGGCTTCAGGGTGTGTTTTCAGTGCCTCCAGTCGAAAAGGCCAGTAGATGTCTGCTTCATCCCGCTGAATATTACGAATGATATAGGTCTCTTGCTTTCGATCTTCGTTCATTCTTCGACCACTCCCTGCATTTCATAAGGATAATCGATCTGAATTTTTACATTCGCTGCCGCTTCCTGTCCTGCAAGCAACCCAACAACATAAATCCCCAGATCAATGGACGTGGCTACTCCACCGGCCGTAATGACATTTCCATCTTTTACAATCCGCTTTTGAATCACCTCATCGACATACGGCTCAAGCAAATCATATGCATAGGGATGTGTTGTTGCTTTTTTACCGGATAAAAAACCAGCTGCACCCAGCAGCAGAGAGCCTGTGCATACCGAAACCTTCAAAGGTACAGACGCAGCCTGTCTCAGCCAACCTACAAATGCCTCGTCATATCGAAGCTTGCGCGTTCCCATGCCCCCGGGGATGAACACGAGATCATATTCCGACAGGTCTGGCTTCACTCGATCCACTTTCAACGTTAGACCAGACTCATCCGTGACCTGATCTGTCATTGCACAGGTTTCCCACGTCGTTCCTTTGGTAGGTTCAAAGAAATTCAACCGATTGATCACATCATAAAACCCTGCAAAATCAAGGAAAGTCAGTCCATCAAACAAAACGAATGCAATTTTCATTGGTAACCTCCGCGTTTTAATTTGGAGCATCCTGATTAAGTTTCTGATTCCGATCCCGTTCCATCGCTTCCTTCACCCAATCACGTTCCGGCAGCTTGCTGTTGATTCGAAAGAGCAGAACCACAATCGCAAGAAGTAAAATAATAACGATGAATTCGAAGATGGTTAATCCCTCCCTTTCGGAAATTCTGCAATCGTGAATCGTACCTTATCTCTATTTTAATCCACGGGCAATGATCCACTCCAGCCACTTCCAGGGTAACACGGCTTTGCCTATGATGAGCACACGCGAACCTTTTCCGAGCGCATACCGAAGCCTTGGTGCACGCATCCGGGCAATTCGGCCGATCAGATCAGCAACCTCCTGTGGATCAGGTGCCGTCTCGCTTGCAAGTTGGGAATAACGAAGAACCGAATCCAGCTTATGCTTATACGGGGAGTCCTCGCTGCGGTGAATCTCACCCAAACCTTTATTCCAGATCGGCGTACGATAAGCGCCGGGTTCAACTAATACCACACGAACGCCGAACGAAGACATCTCATGCCGCAGGCTTTCCGTGAATCCCTCCACAGCGAATTTGGAGGCAGCATAAGGCGCATACCCTGGAAAACCGGATAACCCACTTACACTGGACAAGTTAATAATCAGCCCCTGCTTCTGTTCACGCATCACAGGCAGGACCGCACGTGTCACGGCGATTAATCCAAACAGATTCGTTTCCATCTGGCGCCGCCAATCCTCCATTGACACTTCCTCAATGAACCCGCCAACCGCAAATCCCGCATTGTTCACCAACATGTCGATTCGGCCACTATTAAGAAGTACGGACCCCACAGCTTTTTGCACCGATTCAGCATCGGTCACGTCCAGTTGCACATATTGCAAACGTTTAGCTACCCCCGCCTGTTCAGCGAGCTTCACCAATTCTTCTCTTCGACTCAGATCACGCATTGTAGCAACAATGCGATACCCCTGCTTGGCAAGGGTGATTGCGGTGAGCATACCAAAACCACTGGAGGTACCTGTAATTAAGGCCACAGGAGCGTTTGCTCCCTCCTTTGTCTTCTTTACTGCATCAAGACCCGTGTTAATTTGTCCCTGCCCGTCCTTTGTTAAGTGTTCCTCTGCTGTCACGGTGTGTCCTTCTTTCCTCGGTAAATTACTTACTTCCGTTCCTACCTATACCGCATGGCCCCTGCTGCTTAATCCGCCACTCCGTTATCTCGTCTCTCCACCCTGCGCAGCTTCGTGATTCCCGGTTCGAACGTATATGGAACAAATCTAATTTCAGGTAAGGTGCATTCAAGCCGCTCTCCCAGCTTCATCAGTTCCCCCCGTACATCTGTCTCAACCTGAGCCATCACTGCGCTCCCGCCAAGCCGAAGGGATACTTCCATTGTTCCGTCTCCTTGCTGCACCACACGATAATGTTCAATATCCGGCGAAGCCGCAATGACCGAACGGGTAACGAAATCCGGAAAGATCGGTACCGCCTCACCCGTATGTAGTTGTGTAAAATAAAGCGTGTCATCACAGCGGCCTTCAATCCGCTCAATGGCGGTAAACGGGGAACCACAGGCACATGGCATCGCCGCCTCTGTCAGAATATCATTCAACCGATATCGGATAATCGGCTGTGATGTTCTGGAGAAGTCCGTAATAATGGGCACGAACCGTCGGGTAGCGGGATCAATGAACTCTTTTTCAATATACACGATGTCTTCATTCAAATGCAGTGTGCCGTAGCGACAGGTCGCACCCAGAAATCCTTCCGTACACTGATAGACTTGATGAACGGTCTGTCCGAAGACCTGCTCCAGCACCTTGCGATCCAGGGGGTCCAGCACCTCGGCAACCGAGATGATTTTATCCGGTACAGCGGTCAGATGGCCCGCCATATAGGCGTCCGCCAACAGACGCAGCATAGATGGAGGAGCTACCCATACGGTAGGTTGGTAGGTTTCCAGCCGATTCACCAAGGTCTCCACACGCTCCAGCAGATCAAAATACTGAAACTGCAATTTGCCACGTTGCACCGATTCATACAGATTACTGTTGGCCCGCAGGAAAAACGCAATCTTGGCAGGTTTCCACAGTCCACCAGGCAGCAACTTAGCCAGCACCGTGCCCGTCCACGCATCCTGCTCCCGATCACTCACCAGAAATATACCCCGGTTTCCTGACGTGCCAGAAGACAATCCAACCGTCACGCCTTGAATGGAAGGTTTGAAGTCACGCGTTTCTTCACTTTCGCCTGCAAGAGCCAGCGCTTCGTCCTTGGTAATGCCCACCGTGTTCAGTGTATCGAAATGTTCCATCATGATCGATTTGTCAATCAACGGAAATCTTCTCCAGTCGGATGCGTTCACGCCGTCCCACCACTTCCGGTAAAAGGGGGATCGGGCACGGATCTGATGGACATGCCGAATAATCCGGCGCTCTTGCCAGCGCTCCAGTTGTTCTCGCGTTTTCCATGTTCGCAGCCCACGTGCGAGTGCATAATGAACCACAATACGAAAGGTACTACTCATCGTTTCGTCCCTCCTGCACCCCAAGCGTCCAGTACCTCTCGGCAATGACTCGGCACAATACGAATGTGTTGAAACTGCTGATGCAGCTGAACCAGCTTGTCAAAGTTACGATAGTATTCCTGTCGATTCGACATAATGATCCCAGCAAGAATGTTCGGTCTGCGCTGTTCACGAAAAGCCCGACTCGACCACACCGCGTCCGCGCACAGGAAATAGTCATGTTCTTCCGTACGCAAAAGTAGTCCCATCATGCCTTCTGCATGACCGGATACATCCACCCCCAGCAGACTGCCATCACCAAAGATGTCGTAGACCTCATCAAAAGGGAACTCTTTCCCCGCTCTCGTCCATCGCTCAGGCTGACACATAACAGGCCATGATCTGGCCATAAAATCCTCGGGCAACAACCCGGCAAGAAAACCTGCCTTTACAGCCGCAATTGGACCGAGTGAGCGCACAGCATCATAGGATCTTGGCAGATAGATGAATTGTGCCTCCGGGAAATCACGTACACCCGCGATGTGATCGCCGTGAAAATGCGAGAGGATGATATACCGAATATCCGAAGCTTTCAGTCCAATATGAGCCAAAAAATGAACGGCACTATCCTCTTCACGATAGACCACAGGTGTAATATGACGATACAGTGCGTTAGGCAAATGAGCCGTTTCCTCGAAAAAGCGGGAACTATATCCCGTATCCAGCAGGATCGGTCCATGTACGGGATGAATGATGCAGGCAAATCCTGCCGGGAAAGGCACCGGGCTCAACCGACCACCGCGCAACGTCAGAAACTCTGGATGTGTACAGTAACCCGCCGCACCCAAATATAGTTTCACCGGAGTTGTTGTCAGCATGATTCAGCCCTCCACCAGTCTGCAAATTGTTGCAATCCCTCTTCAATGGACACCCGAGGAATGTATCCCAATTGCTCCCGTGCATCCGTAATATCCAACGTCTGTGGGATGGATAAGGATCCGACTGTATACCGTGTCAACGCAGGTTCACCCAACGCAGGAATATAGCCATGAACTTGCTCCAGCAACGCTGCCACACCATATGCCATCCGATAAGGAATGTTTCGACGACGCAAGGGCATATCCAGCATACCAAACAGGCTGCTCACCAACTCACTGAACGCCCTTGGATCACCATTGGAGATATTGTAAGCTCTTCCGAGCGCTTCGTCAGAGGCATCGCGACACAATAATAGGGCATCCACCACATTATCCACACAGGTCAGATCGATTAAAGCCTGTCCACCACCGATCATGGGCACGCCCGATTTTGCGTTTGCTGCGACAATTCTGGGAAATAACGTCTGATCATACGGACCAAAGATCGCTCGCGGTCGAATCATGATCGACGGAAGTCCCTTCGCATGCCCCTCCATCACAACCTGCTCAGCGAGAAGCTTCGTGGCTGCATAATGATTGGCTGGTTTGGATGGCAACGGGTCATTCTCATGTACGTTATATCGCGGGTTGTAGTTAAAATATATACTTGGAGTCGAGACATGTATGAATCGCTGCACCTCATGATGTAGGCAGCCATCAATGAGGTTTTTTGTACCTTCTACATTGCTGCTGTAAAAGTCACGATATCTGCCCCATGGCGATGATAGTGCCGCACAGTGAAACACCACATCCTGCCCCGCACATGCTTCGTTTACTGAAGCCTCATCCCGTATATCTCCATTCAGGAATCGGATTCCTGCCAACTCAAGTTCTGCCCCAACTTTGGGCTGTCGGCCCATGCCAGTTACTTCCCATCCCTCTTGTGCAAGCCGTATCGCAAGGTGCCTGCCCAGACAACCCGTAGCTCCTGTAACCAATGCTCTGTTCATTGTTGTTCACCGTTCCATTCTATGTCGTGAGTCAAAGCTTCAGTCAGCGAGCACTTCTGCGATCTTGACAGACGCCATGCGGCTAGCACCACTGCGAATTGTTCAAATACAGGCTGGATATCCTGCCCTACATAAACCACATCCCTGGTGCCACGCCAAGCTGCTATCCATGCCCGGAACTTTCCTTTGCCGAAGATCTGCTGAACCCCGCTTCCCAGCATGGGAAGCATGAGCATGGCTTTGCTGCCCCGTGCGGGCGTGATCATTTTTCTTACTTTGACCAACGTCTCCGGTTCAGTCAGTGCACGCACCAAGTCATCTCCGGGGTGAAACAGATGAATCCCACTTGTTGCCCTCGGATTACACTCAATTGCGTATACTTGCCCATCCTGACCTTCTATAAAATCAAACCCAATCTGTCCACTAAAACCCGTTGCCTGGGCAAATTGTCTCACCCACGCAAGGGCACCCTCATGTTCCACCTGTTCAAAAAAAACACTGGCTCCCACGCTTCCTGTACGATAGCGACTGTCGTAAGTCGCATGTGCAACCAGTTGCCCTTCATGCGCTATGCTGTATGTACATAACATCTGACCAGGAATGTAGGCCTGTGCAACCCAAGGTGAACTAGATGATAATGCTACTTCGTCTGGAGGGTCGTTACGGAAATGTCGATGTTTCTTTTCGCTTACGTTTCCTTCCTGATCCGTCCCTGCCCTAGCCTCATCGTTCATGAGTGTTGGCATGCGAACTTTGGCTGCGAAGCGGGAATACACCGGTTTCCACACCCAATCTCCTACTTTTTCTAGAACAGACTGGGCTTCCATCCATTCCTGCCGACTGTGGATCAGACGTGTATCCGGAACAGAAAGACCGAGTGACCCTGCAAGCTGGATAAAATCATATTTATGATGCAGCTCATGCAGCTGCTCCAGAGTTGTAACCAGAACACGGCAATATGCACGCAATCTGTCTTCCCCTTGGGCAACATAGAAGACTTCTTCACAC
Source organism: Paenibacillus sp. FSL M8-0212 (assembly GCF_038004645.1). Lineage (NCBI taxonomy): Bacteria > Bacillati > Bacillota > Bacilli > Caryophanales > Paenibacillaceae > Paenibacillus > Paenibacillus sp. FSL M8-0212. The sequence goes on from NZ_JBBORP010000001.1 coordinate 568,779, forward strand.
ATCGGAATTAACAGGTCGATCTGCCAATCCTGTGCCAACCGTTCCAGCTCTGCCAGATAAGCACGTGTGTCATGACGCGGCGATGGGACCACAGCGCACTGTTCCACTGCACGAGATAATCTGGTCAGATGCTGTACGGCACTCTCCGCAACATAAACCCGATGGCCTGCCCGATGAAGCATGCGTGCCAGATCAAGCGTTACGGGAGCCCTTCCGCCTGTAAGCAGCACACGGAGAGAAGCAGCTGTACGATGTCTGGTTTCCCCAGATCTAGTAGTCAAAAATGAGTCCTCCCAATGATAATCCGGCAGCCGTGCCAATCATCAACACCCGATCTCCACGCTGAATACGCTGTTGTCTAATCGCTTCATGCAGACCCATTGGGATCGATGCCGCAATTGTATTGCCGTGATTTCGTGTGATGTCCATAAACCGATCTTCAGGAATGCCAAGCTTCTTGCGAATCAGTCTCATCGCCATGGCACTTCCCTGATGAGGAATGACCAATTGGAAATCCTCCATTCGATTCCCGGTCGCTTGCAACATATCGCGGATGAATCCAGGCAAAAGTCTGGAAGCCATGCGGAAGATCGCCTGTCCATCCATATGAAATAGGTAGGGTTCAGGCTGATCTGCTTTATAATTCGAAGCATGCATCCGTGTACCTCCACCTGCAATTTCCGAGAAGCGAGCACCTCGGCTGTAGGTTTGAAGGGAAGCATGTACAATCTGAGAGGATGACCCTTCAGGCGAACGCTCAATAATAACAGCGGCCGCTCCATCTCCGAACAGGGCCGCACTTTCTTTATCCGACCAATTCAATCCGGCGGAGGCAATCTCGGTGGCTACGAGCAGTACTCGCTGGTAACGTCCGGCATCTACCATATAGGAGATCACATCTAGTCCGTTCAGGAAACTCAGACAGGTTGCATCCATATCAAAGGCAGGTACGCCCGAATCTTGCTGCCCCATGGCCTGCTGGATAAACACCGCCGTACTTGGCAACGGTTGTTCCTTCGTGCCACTGGTACACACCAGGCAGTCGATATCACTGAATTGCAACCCTGCATCCGCCAGTGCAGCTTCCGCAGCCCGCGCACCCATGAAAGAGGAGGTTTCTTCACCCGAAGCATAATGGCGTACACCTACGCCTGTGGCTTTGCTGACCCAGCCCGCAGGCACGTCCAAGCGGCGATCCAGTTCCTCATCGGTGACTTCCTGTTCAGGCAGGTACTTCCCTGTTCCTGCGATCCTTACTCTTCTAAGTTGCATTTCCCCAACCTCTTTCTGTTCATCTGACTGATTTAAATGAAATTTACACCTCACCTTGAATGGCGAAACGCCATCAAAATAGAAGCTTTGAAATATACAATAAAAGGGCAGATGCCTCTGCCCTCCCTGTTGTGTTTTATTATTTATACTGTGTTGTCATTTCTTCTTATTCAGAATCTCGGCAAGAGCGGTATCTAGTGTACCGTATGTGAAAGTGAATCCTTCCCTCTCCATTCGTTCGGGAATCACCCAACGACTCTTGAGAACAAGTTCCGTCTCGGTCTGAATGAAACGTGCGCCCAGTTCAAGCATCCAGCGAGGAGAAGGTAGTCCGATCCGAACACCCATCTTTTCTCTCAGACGCGCCATTAGCTCCCGATTCGTCACCGGATGCGGAGAGGACGCATTGAACACACCATTCAAGTGTGGATGCTCTTGCATATAAATTACCATGCGAAAGAGATCCTCGATATGAATCCAGCTGAACTGCTGTGTTCCTGCGCCTTGCGATCCTCCCAGTCCAAAACGGACGAGGTTTGTCATGGGCACCATCACACCACCCTCGCCCAGCACAATTGCAATCCGCAGTGCAATCTGACGCGTAGACGGCAGACTGAATTCAAAGAAAGCCTGTTCCCACGCCTTGGCAACGTCGACCGAGAATCCGGAGCCAATCTCGCCCTCTTTTTCTGTCATGGGACGATCTTCAGCATGTCTGTATATGGTCGCCGTACTCGAATTAATCCATAATTCAGGAGGTTGATTACAAGCCAGGACGGCTTCGCCGAGAATGCGCGTTGTCCGGGTTCTGGATTCCAGAATGACTTTGCGATTCTCCTCCGTATAACGGCAGTTCACCGATTTACCTGCCAGGTTAATCAACATTTCTGCTTCTTCCAGTGCCTCTATGATTCCTGCACGATCCTCCCAAGCAATTTGACCGGGCTGACGCGAGATGATCAATACCTCATAACCCAGTTTCTTGAATCTTTGGGCAAAATCCTGTCCGACAAATCCTGTTCCACCAGCTAATACAACCTTCTTCACGGTATCCCCTCATTTCCCATACTGGGTAAAGAATTCGCAAGATATAGATTGGAATGTTTCTATGCATGCAAAATGCAGATATTAGATTAACACCGCCGGTGAGCCGTTAGTTTGATTTATTTCGCACCCAGGGAGGCGTACAAGCGATCCCGCTCTTCGATAGCCCATGCGTTTGCAGGGTTTTGTTCCAACTGATATCGGAGTTCATCATAAAAATCATGGATCATGAATCCGTCCGGCAAAGTCCCAAGCATCGCTGTAAAGTTGTACTCCGGCAGTGTTCTCTTTCCTTCACTGATCTGCTTCAGCCAGTCCATCCACTTCGCAAGAGTAAGCACTTCCTCCTGCCACAACTCGGCCTGTAACCCAAGCGCATCCTGAAGTTGCTCGTACGCCAATGGATCAGCGAAGGCGCGGCAAGCCTGAACAGCCAGTTCATACAACTCGGTCACTGCACGGCGTACCTCATGCTCAAGTTCGACCTCCAAGCCTCCCATGTAATCCTGAACCTGAATGCTCTGTCCATCATCGTATAATAGCGGTGCCTGGGCCAACAGGCGTACAATCTCTTCCATCTCGTACATTGAAACTCGCTGCTGCTCATAGAGAGCAGGTAATTGATATGCTGTAATGATCATTCACTCCTACATCGTTCTTCTATTAATGACCTATATTATAACATGGTTTGGCATTCATCTATCAGGATAACTTGACTATCCACTACAAGTTGTAGTAGTTTATACGTACTACGTAGTGTAGTAATACAATCGTTATGGACGCATAACGATGTTAAGGAGTGTTCACGGTGGACCAGATTCAAAAATTATCCGAAACAGAAATGGAATTAATGGTCGTTATATGGTCATGCGATCCACCCGTCACTTCAACAGAACTATTAGACATATTCGCTGATAAGGGAAAAGCGTGGAAAGCGCAGACTATGTCTACTTTTTTGTCACGGTTGGTGGATAAAGGCGCACTTACCTTCACGAGACGTGGACGAACCAATGATTATGTACCTCTTCTACAGCCCGAAGATTACAAACTACAGGAAACGCAGCATGTTCTTGATGGACTCTATCAAGGTTCAGTCAAGAATTTGGTTTCGGCCATGTATGACGGTGACAAACTTTCAGACGATGACATTTCAGAACTGAAAAAATGGCTTTCGGAAAAGTAGGTGCAGATGATGAACATCTTTTTTGAAATTCTGTGCAGCCTGACCGTGGCGGGAAGTATCGTTTCTGTTTGTATTTTGGCACTACGACTTATACCCGTATCTGTTTTTCCGACCAAGTGGCTCTACAGACTCGGTAAACTAGCTATCTTGTTTTATCTGTTCCCGGTATCTCTTGGCCTTTCATGGCTTTTGGATATGGCATTCCAAACGACATCAACTACACCGGGTACGGAGAATGCAACAGCTTCGCGCTTACTCGCAGGAACGTTTATCCCGGAACAAACCATTTCGGTAACTACAGCCTGGTTCTTGTTATTCGTATGGGGCATTGGAGTCATAGGTTTTTCTGCATGGCAGGTGTACTGTTATCGAAGATTTTTGAAAGAATTATCTCGTACACGTACCCCAATCCTCTGTCATAGTGAGGCAGCTATACAGTTACCATTAATCAAAGAGGCTTTGGGTCTCAAACGCAATATCACGCTTGCTCACAGCACTCTAGTACGAAGCCCTATACTGGTTGGCTTGTTTAAACCAACGATATATCTGCCACCCGAAAATACGGTGAAAATGGACATCAGCATGGTAATGCATCATGAGTTGGTACATCTAAAACATAAAGATCTGTGGGTCAAGGCTCTGACCTTGGGGGTTAGTGCACTGCACTGGTTCAATCCCCTGATTCATATGATTCGTCGGGACATTCATACTTGGAGCGAGTTGGCCTGTGATGAAGATGTGGTGAAAGAGATGTCCCACGAAGAACGAAGACGATATGGTGAGACAATTTTAAATGTGATGGCGGGAACCAAGAAAATGCCTGCTCAATTTTGTTCGTCCCTATCGGGTGAAGGCAAACAATTAAAAAGGAGATTGATGATTATGTTTAATGTAAAGAAACTGAAAAAGAAACATTGGATGATAGGTATGGGAGCCCTCCTGCTTATTACAGGTGTAAGTACGTCCACTGCCGTATGGGCATCAAACCACACAGTTAAAGTAGAGGCCCCTGCTACTGAAGCTGTGCCTGTTCCTTCTACTGATGGATCTTCTGAAATCGTAGCTTCTCCCAACAAGGTCGGAATTTCCGAAGCTGTAACTGCTCCTTCCACTTCCGAAACTCCTGAAATCGTGGCTCTCCCTGAGGATGAAGTTTCCGAAGCTGTGCCAGTTCCGTCTGCTACTGTACCTTTTACTACTAAACCTTCTGAGGCTAAAGTTGTAGAAGCAGCAACTGTTCCTTCTATGGGTGGATCTCCTGAAATCGTATCCGTCCCTTCCGAGGCCCAGGTCACCAAAGCTGTACCTGCTCCTTCAGAAAAATAACCTATCGTTAAGGATCAATAACATCCTTATATGCAAACAAGACGAAGCATAGATCATAGATCTCCAGCTTCGTCCTGTTTCCGTTTTTCTGTCATGTGCATTAGATAAATGTTTTGATCGTAGCAAAATATTCACGGATCATGTTGACCGGTTTCAGATAACCCGGTGACGGGGCCGATATGCCATATTCTGCCGCATAACCGTTCTTGGCAGCAATATATTTGGAGCGGAACATATGATAGTCACTGGTGACAATCATGATCTCAGGGTGCTCTAACCCGGATTCAAGAATGATTTTTTTGGAAAAGGCCAAATTCTCCTGTGTACTTGTGGAGCGATCTTCCATAATGACTTGAGCGGGGCTAATCCCCTGTTCAATTAGATAGTTTTTCATGGCGAGCGCTTCGGGAATGGATTCTCCAGGTCCCTGTCCACCCGATACAATGACCGGTGTCTGAGGATGACTGCGAATGTAGTCCAGACTGGCATCCAACCTTTGCTTCAGGGTCAATGACAATTCCGTTCCACGGATGCCTGAACCCAGAATAATGACATAGTCCGCTTCTTCCGGATCATTCGCACCAAGCTGTGTGAATACAAGCGCTTCTATGATGACAAATGAGACGGCAACCACGCCAAATCCGGTAAGGATAATCCGTTTCAAAATAACATGCTTCTGATAGTCAATCCGTCTTAGCACGATAAAAGCCACCGTGATCATTCCAAAAAACATGACTGCAAAACTTCGGCCCCAGAAGACCAGAAATGCCACAAAACATGCCAACAGGACAAGATCAATGATCAGTCCATTTTTGTGTAAGAACTTTTTTATCAAATCCGTAGACACTCCTTCTTGTACCCACTATTCCGCAAATCACTTATTATTCAAGCTGTTATTATCGTTAGTTTCGGCCATTGTTCCTGCCAGCGCTTCTTCTGTACTCTCTGATTATAATAGTCAGCATCCGTGAAAAACGGACTTTTGCGGACTATAAGATGATACAGATCATGCAAACCATGCGGAGCACAGATGTTCACCCGATCCTCTTCATCCAACTGTACTCCTATCGCAGTCACAACTTCTGGCCAATAGCGAAGAGCATCTTCAGTAGAATGATAAGGAACTGTGCCATTGCGCAGATGCATTCTCGCCTGATTTTTGACCGACCACTTCGAACTGCCCGTCTCCTCACGAAGCAGTTGTTCGAGCTGTATATCTCGCTCCTCACGCAAGTCTTGCGCATCATAATAGACAACATCAATATCGCTATGAAGTTCACGAAGATCATATCCATGCAGAACATCCCAGATGTAATTACGAATATATCCTGCGCCTATGTAACTTTGAGGCAAATGGAGACTACGAACTCTCCGCAGGTCATGCATTAATTGCTCGTGTTTGATGATCGTCTGAATGAAAAGGTCCTCATATAACATATCTGCCTCCTGCGGTTTACCTCATTGTCCTCTTATAGCTGTTAACCTTCATTCCAATATATCATGTTTACCTGGCTGCAATAAAATGAACAACGCTTGAACATCCTCTGTACAACTTCGAATCTCTGATTAATCACAACCAAATAACCCATAAACAGCTTCGGTTATCCGAATGTTTATGGGCTACAGTGATCGAGTTTGAAACGGTTAAAATTTATTTAATCGGTATCCAAATTTGTGGCGGTTGATTGGGCCCTGGGTATACTTCCAGCTCCGGCATATACGCGTGCTCATAAGGGTTGGATGGAAACCATTCCGAAATAATCCGTTTCCACAGAAGCTGCATACTCTCCGGCATCGGGCCTTCTACTTCAAATACACTCCATTTGGAAGCAGGGATGGTAAAGCTTGATAATCCTTCCGGTACTTCACCATCGTGAGTTGTAGCAATCCAGTATTGCATCTGTTTCTCCTGAATTTCGCTCTGATCCACAACGACACCGAGTAATCCTTGAATATCCCCATTGTTCAGTTCAAACAAACGATCCTCTGTACCGCTCGTCCACGCTTCCTGCCACATCTTCCCGATGCCTTGCAGATGTTCTCCATCTGCATATGAGAAAGTTTGCTCTACTCCGACCAACGTAAATTCGGGATGTTCAACGATTTTATATTTCATCGGTTCTGCTCCTTGTAGACTCACTTGAATAACCAGACGATTATACGATTGGACAGAGCTACTATTTTTGCGTGCTTCACTGGGTGCAATACCGTGTTGTCTCCGAAAGGCTTTGGAGAAAGATTCGGGTGTGTCGTAACCGTATTTAAGTGCCAAATCGATAATTTTAACATCACTCTGAAGCAGCTCATGTGCCGCCAAAGTCAATCGTCTGCGTCTTATGTACTCAGCTACAGTAACATCAGTTAATAAGGCAAAGGTACGTTGAAAATGAAAAGGAGAGATATGAGCCTGCGCTGCAATCTGCTCCATCGTCATATTTTCGAGCAAGTGGTCTTCCATATATTGAATAGCGACCTGTAATGCGTTGATCCAGTTCATGTGTTAATCACTCCTTGATGTCTAATATAACTGAAAAACAACGCCATAACCTGTCATGCTGTGCTCACATTTGTCCGATTATTTTACCCGCCGAACACTTCCGGTCACTCCATGTTGAAGCTGTACATTTGTAAAAGTAACCGTCGTCCCTTGCCCAATGGGGGATTGGGCCACAATGCCAACTTTGATCTCGTCCGGGCAGTCGAGTCCGAAATAACGAACCAGCTTCCACTTCTCTCCATCCTGAGAATAATGGAAAGCAAAGCTGTTGCCTGCCCGGGCTACACGTAAATAAGGCTTGTTAACGTCTACAGGTGCTGATACACAATCATCCGAGTTACCTCGAGTAACAACACTAAGAATAGACGGCTGTTCTTCAAAATACTCAAAGCAAACTTTAGCCCAATTCGTATCGTCCACCCTCACCATCAGGCAGCCCGAATCATACTGTTCTTTCATGTCCACCTGTACTCGAGTGACGATGCTGAAATCTCCCTTGACTATCGTATGTAAAAATGGAGCTGAAGCTTTCACTGGCTCACCACCCGGATCAATGAAAAAGTCACTGATTGGCGAAACGGTTATCGTTACTTTGCCGTCTTCAATGGACCAATCTGTTGGCTCGTTCAGCCATCCCAGGTTGGCAGATAATGTTTGACCTGAACAATGTTCGAATAGATTCGTCATGTGGCACACCCTTTGTGTTGGAGTATAAGTTCTCTAATTTCTCTATTTGTATTCGATATATAACATGGTTAATCCTGTAGCTTTTACTCAAATATCCCACCCTCGATATCGTACACTGATATCTCCGATGATCACTTCTTGCGATCGATGATAAAATCAAATTTCTTCATAACGGGCTCAGTCACGTGTGCACGATTGGATAATACGTTCGTCCCAGACCTGTACCTCAATATATCGTTCCGGCCCCTTATCACCTTTACGGTTCCATTCCTGAGGCCAACCATAGAACTGAATAACTTCCATGATTTCATCCTTGGTGTAGATCTGCTTACGATAAGGTTTAGCATCGTCAAACCTCATTGTTGGAAACAAGTCCCCGTAGGTAAAACTCACAACTTCAACTGGAAGGTCACCCCATGGAATAATTACATGATCGGGTTCTGAATACCAGGACAACAGCCATTCGCATGCACCGAGCGTCAGATAATGGGGATATGATTGTACCGGCTTCCCACCTTTGGCAACAAACTGCTCATAAGCCCTTTGTTCAAGTGTTTTGCGAATTGTCATGTAATCTGCGGGTCGCCGACTTGCAAAGATCCGTCCCTGAAGACGGATCTTCTGGGTAACTGTTTCTGCTTCATCCGCAGACAGGCTGGAGAGATTTCTGAAGGGACCAAGACTTTGTTCAAAATAATGATAGGCATTCCAGTTGTTCATACATTCTCCTCCTTTGCACAAGATAGATTTGGACTTTCGAAATCAGTTGATAGAGATCGTCACTCTTTATTATTAATAAGGTAATTTTATCCAAAATATGATAAACTGGACATACGATATTACTTCAATGATATGAATCACAACAGGAGGTCATCTTATGTTTGGTGTTAACGTGAAAAAAATAGAAGATCAACTGGTCATCCGGTGGCAGTTTTCCAAAATTGAAATTCCTATCGCACATATCACATCGGTCACCCTGGATGATACTTACGGTGGCAGCGAACCATCCGCCATTCGGATCGGTCCAGTCAATGGCATAAGCGAAAGGATTCTGATCCGCACGGTTAATCAATCGTATATTTTATTCACTTCCAGCGTGACTTTACATACCAATATCCAAGCTATGTTGCACCCGTCAAACTAGATTGTTGTTCAACTTCTCATGTTTCAGGGATGAGGCGTTCCATTGACATATGTGCGCTACCAACAAATGAAGCGTTAATATTCGCATGAATTCTTACAGCGAATACTAACGCTTCATTGATTCCAATTCAAGTTGGAAGCGAGATGCTTATAGCCAACTCCACTTCGGTAACTGATCGAGCGTAATAACCTCTGCGCTATGGTACACTTCCTTCAAAAATGCCACATCATTATGCGTCCCGTCTCTCAGGAATCCACCTGTCCAGGTACAGAACCAACTCCAGTGTACATCCTGCTCCTTCATCAACTTAGGGTCCGGGATGGAGCCGTTCTCGGCCAGAGCAATGATTTTGCTATCCTTCACAAGCTCACTCAGGTTGGTGTAACGCGCAGCCAACGGGCTGTGATCTCCTGCTTCAGGGTATACATCCACACTGACAATATCCACGACATCATCACCGGGATACCATTCCGGTTTTTCCGAGTTCCAGACCCAGATAAGATTGTGCAGCTGATGTTCTTGAACCAATCGATCATACAACAAACGATATAACTGTTTGGCAGGTTCAGGACCTTTTGCTCCCCACCAGAACCAGCCACCTTCTGCTTCATGAAGTGGTCGGAATAATACAGGTACACCCGCATCCTTCAACTCTTGCAAGTGGGCTGCAATCGCATCGATATCCCGAATCAATAACCGATATGCTTCCGATTCAGTATCAGCTAGCGCGGAGGCAATATCATAGGTTGTCGCATCCGTATAGAACCCCCGCCACCACTCTTTACCTGGTTCATCGATCAGATCCGTTGGTGCGTTCCAGTGCCAGCATAGCGTCACGATCCCGCCTTGTTTGTGCCAGTCTATCGCATCCCGAATCTCCTGGGAGACCGCACCACGCTCTGTTCTTGATGGCGAATATTCCATGAGATCAAAGCCAATCACAGCTGGCTTTCGGCCTGTATTTTCATTAATCCAGTTCAGATTGCTGTAGTCCTGCTGACCTGACAACATCCCTTTTCCATAACGCTTAACCAGAAACGTCATTAGTTCTCTCGCTTCAGGTGTCGCTGCTTCATTCACCGGAACACTGCTGATCTCACGCACTGTCATCTCTACACCTCCAACTGGATTTACCATGCTAACCTACAACCCCGGAGCGCTCAATACTCTCAACAAAATAACGTTGCACAAACAGATACAAAATAATCAGCGGTGCAATTGCCAGCAAGATGCCTGTATCCACGATCATGGCCACGTAATTCGGATCAGCCTTGATACCCGAGTTCGAACCAAAGCCCATCAGTTGCGGAATCAACTGGTTCGCCTGTGCAGGCAAGGAAGCTACCTTCAGTGAGATCAGTGGACTTTCACTCATGAATAACGCGGAGTAGAACGTATCGTTGTACTGCCATACAAACGAGAACAGAATGACCGTAATCAACGGTGAGATTGCATTGGGCAACATGATTCGGGCAAACGTTTTGAATCCGCCTGCGCCGTCAATCAGTGCAGCCTCCTCGATTTCCTTCGGCATTCCCTTGAAGAACTGACGGAAAATATAGATGAACAATCCCGCCTTCAGCCCTCCCGCTGTAGCGGCCGTAATCATAGAAGGCCAATACGTATTCAGCAGATTGATGCCATTCTTTCCCGTGAACAACTGGATAATGCCCATAAAGTCAAAGCTGCGGAAATGCAGATACATTGGCACCATAAGCGTGCTTGTCGGTACCAGAATTGTGAGAATCACCAGCACAAAGAGCACATTACTACCCGGAAACGAAAACCGGGCGAAGCCATATCCGGCAAGTGCACAGGATATCGCTGTCAGAAGCGTTGTGATGGTAACGAACAATAACGTGTTCGCCAGCAGAGGCAGGTAATCCATCACTTGCGCCGCAAGCCGAATATTATCCAATGTAAAATGCTGAGGAATCATATAAATCGTCGGATTGTAAATATCCTGCTTATCTTTGAACGCAACTGACACTTTGAGAAATAACGGATACAAAATAATAAATGAAATACCGATGACCAGTGCATATCTGAATATGGAATAGAGAAGGTCCGATGTTTTGTTTCGCACCCGATGCATGTGATAATTCTGCTTCGGAACTACCACCATGCGATCTGTCCCTGATGCAGCCATAATCTGAAGCCTCCCTTAATGTTAACCGTCAGTTGTAGTGAACCCGCCGTGACAAGACCCAGCCCACTACGATCAGTACAAGGCCAATCACCAGTGTATACAGCCAAGACATCGCCGAGCTTAAGCCAAAGTTCTGGGTTTTGAATGCAGTTTGGTAGATAGCCTGTGTGACTGGACTCCCGGCAAATGAATCAATGATCGTATAGATGACATTTGTCAGAATCAACGGACTGACCATGGGAAATGTAATTTTCCAGAATGATTCATAAGCTGTCGCCCCTTCGATCTTCGCAACCTCATACATCGATCCCGGTACCGATTGCAACGCAGCGAGGAAGATCAGAATCTGGACGCCAGAGCTGCTAATAATCTCATAGATCCGCATGATGGCTTCTACAATGTAATCCACATAGGCCATCGGCAATCCCACATCCGCCAGCATCCGTACAATGGACACCACATTGAACGAAGCACCGCCATCGGCTGATGCATCCACCGCACTTGCATCCCCCATCAGATTGATTAATCCCGCAGACTCAGCTGCTGCAACTGCACTGGAAGCCAGAATAACCGGCAGGAAAAAGATCGCACGTGCCATCGTTCTGCCTCTGAACTTCTGGTTAAGCAGTGTCGCCGTGAACAGACTGAAGAACAGAATCATCGGCACGTTAAGTACCATCGCTCCAACCGAATCGACCAGAATTCGGTTGAATGTAGCATCAACCAGAAGCGCATCCTTGAAATTTTTAAATCCGACATAGTCCAGAACGTACCCGCCTGGAGCAACGGACAGATTACTCAGACTGAACCGAATCGATTGCAGGAGCGGTGTGGCAAAGAGGAAGATGAAGCCGACCAACCACGGCGATATAAATGCAAGTCCAAGCAAAGCTCTCCGTGACTTCAGCGATAATCGAATGGTTCTCATCGGCTCACTCCTTCCACCACATAATCCGTCCCGCCAACTGTTGTTCCATCCACGGTAACTGCATCCGCATTGTAATTCACAAGGATAGATGTACCGCCAGTATAGATGATCCGGACCACGCCATCCTGAATGCGTTCATGCTTGAGAATCTGCTCGTTCGCCAGATTTCCCAGCACTTCATTGGCCTGCTTATACAAGGCAACGGCTTCATCCACCCAATAGCTGTACTCCGTTGCGTATGCCAAATCATAATTCGTCAGCTTCAGCCTGGATGATGGTTCATAGGTCCATTGAAAAAATGGAGCTGCCCCAAGCTCCAGGCTGCGCAGTAACTGTTTGCGGAGATCCTGATCCCCCGATGTGTTCATCGGAGATGCCGCATAGTTCATGTATCCATGAATGACCATCGCATAAAACGGAACTTCTTCATCGGTAATATTGAACCGACTCGACCCTGCGGGTACATTCACAACATGTTGTGCACTACCCCAAGCGTAGCTATTTGCGGCAGATATCATCAGGTTCGGATAGGACTGTGCCAACTTGCCAAGTTGCTCCTTCACAATGTTTTTCGCCGTCTCCCGATGAATCACCCGACTATCTCGGTAATCGGAAGTCAGGACCTGCCCGAGATCACGAAGGGATAATCCACCAAGGCCCAGTTTATTGAATTTGTCTGCAAACTCACTCACCACATAAGGAAGCTTGGCCGCTGAGAGCAAATAATAGCTGTCCCTACTCTGATCCATGCGATTAAGCGCAGGATTGTATGGATACAGTTCTGCTGTCTCCTTTGTGACAAACCGCGCCGCATCCGAGGAAGGAGCAAAACGCATATCATCGTGATAAATGTGCTGGAAAGCCACATCCGGGAACAGAGCTCCACCCGACTGCTCCAGCTTGGCGGACAACGCTTGTAGCTGAGAACGACTGCCTACTTCACTGTCCAACTTCACCCGGGTTGGCGTATGATGACTGATGCCACCGCCGAACCATCCCTGATAGCGCATTTGAACGCGGTTCACACCTTCTTGCTGTAACTTCGCCGCCATTTCGGTGGCCTGTTCGTACGTCGTCATGGCTAAGGTGGTCCGATAGGGCACGCTTAGGAACGAAGCCTTTTTGTCCACTGCACCAAGCACATCCACATAGAACGGCAACTCCGTCTGTTCTGCGAGTGGCTTCAGTACATCCTGCTTGATCAACTGCTGCTGATACAGGCGGGCCATGCCCGAGTAACTGGCATCTTCTCCATGAAGGAAATGATAACGGACCTGAATGTCTCCACGGAAAGGTTCTTCGCTAAGCAGCTGGATCTCCTGCATTTTCTGCGAGGTGTACATCTCCAGCTCATCCTCCCCCCGCAGGGAGAAGGTCGCGTGTACATGGTTGTAGCTATTCTGTCTGCCTCCAATATCCGCGGAGATACTGGCAATGCCATCCCCTTTTTCAATGACTGCAAACCAGGCATTTTCCCCGTTCTTCAGACCAAACACAGGCATATACGCGGATTCACTCACCTGAGGACGACTGAGCGAATTATCATTGGGGTCTGCTCCGTATACGCGCTGTACATACTGCTCTTCCTGGGTTTTCCCATTGTTCAGGTGGATCAGGCTGCCGGAACCGTCAGGTACGAGTATATAACCCTCGTCCTTTGTATCCGCAGCACCAAAATAAGCGAGCAAATCAATGTTCCGAATGCGGTATTGCCCATTTTCCTCTACCTGGCTCAGAGGCACGGTCACAACGAGTGCCCCCTGCTCAAGTCGATATTCCACAGAAATGACAAAGCTGGGCTTATCCGATACAGCTCCGCCTTCGACCCCGTTCTCCTGATTGTCAAAAGCCAGATCGTCCGCCGTGTAACCCGCCGTCTCAAAGGCTCCCAGCATCTTGTTCAGCACAAGCTGCTTCGAAATCTGTCCATCCAGCCGTTCCAGAATATCCGGATTGTTCTTGGTTGGATAATAACGGGCAGATGTGTACCTTGCGACAGTAGCATCTAGCTTGGAAAGCACTTTCTCATCCAGACGCTGTTTGCTAATCAGTTTAGGCAGCGCGTCAATGCCAAGTGACGTATCACCAAGTGTATAGTTAACCCGAATTCCTTGATCGATCTGACCCACTGTGAATTGTTTGTTGCTAATACTCGAACTGAAGTTTGGAAAGTTCTCCAGTGTGCCCATCGAATCCCGGAAAGACACGTTCAACTGGGAGGACAGCACATCTTTTTCATATGCAGAAGCGAGACTGTCCTCAGCCCGTTCTTTCGGATTGCTGTACCAAATCTCTCCACTTTTCCCATCCCGTACTGCAATTTCCGTTGTCTCCTCGTTATAGTACAGGGCCAACCCCTGATCCTCGGCGACCAACTGCATACCAGGTACACCCTGCGAAGAGTCGCTAAGGAACTGCAACGGGTCCTCCGTGACGGGCATGGCTCTGGTTGTCGTATCCAGATAAGCCGCGGCTTCTACGGCAGGAACCCCCCTGTTGTTTATATACAGCAGCCCGGCTGCAATCATGATCACAGCTGTACCACCAGCCAGCACCGTATATAATCGTTGCCTTTTGTTCACGGATGCCGCCTCCTTTAGGTCCGAAAAATCAACTCGCGGTAAATGTTATAACCGAATTCGTACAGCTGTTGCAGCATGCTAAAGACCAGTGCGCCAAGGAATACAATAATGCCCATCACAATGAGTGTCAGCACCATCGTAATGATCGTTCTAATCACCGTGTACTGGTGTACCGTCATCATGCCAATGAACAGAAGCAGTATAAACCAGAAAAACGCGATGCTATTGAACAGATAATAAAAAGCAGTCTCCTCCTGCACCATGAACCGGCTGATCACGATCATTGGGGCATAGATCAGAATAACCGGAATGAGCGAGTAACCTGTCGCCAGAACGATTTCCCTGAACTTGCCTTCCCCTTCCATCAAAGTCGTTACTGCCCAGTTGGCCATGCACCATAGAAAGAAAGGTACTGCAACCGTGGCGATCTCGATGATGCTGTTAATCGTACGAGGATCGATGTAATTGACGAGAAATCCTGCGTACTGCTTTTGCAAAATCATCATGACAATGGTAAGCGCCAATGCTGCAAAAGCAACAAGCAGCCGTCCCCGGTTATCCGACTTGAGGTCCCAGAATGCATCAATGGGGTGAAAAATGAGATGCAGCGGAAACTTAATGAAATCCTGCTTCACGATCAACCTGCCTCCTCCGTCTCCATTTAACCGCCACCCGGGTCAGGATCAGAATGACAATCAGCGCGATTGCAGCGGTCAGGAATGTACCAAAATGTTCCTTCATCATCTCCCGCCGATGCCTCTTGAACGCCACAGAATAACTCTTGCGATCCATTCCAAGTTCGAAGTAACCTAGCGCTTCCTCGTTTTTCTTCTCCATTAATAAGGACTTGCCGATACCGATATAAGCGATGTCATAGTTGGCATTCAGCTTCAGCACTTCTCTCCATATATTCACGGCCTCTGTGTCCTCGCCCCGATAGTGGAGTGCCACCGCTTCATTCACACGGGCACCAAAACGGGTTGGCTCATAGACGACAAGGTTGTTCTTGCCTCGATCCAGAACCAAGTGATGCTCACCCGATTGTTCAATCGCGACAGGTGTTTTGAGCGTGCCTACCTGATTTCCCTTGCCACCGTATATGTAGAGCAGATGACCTTCATCGTCATACGTGAACACCCGGTTCTGTGTCGCATCCAATACACTGTACATGCCATTGCCAAGCACTTTGACATCAATCAGCTTGGATGGACCCGGATTGTTACGGAACCGGATATCGCCTTTGACGTCGTAATAACCAAACCGCTTAAGTACATCTTCGCCAGACGGGTTAAGGCGTTTGATCGGTTCATTTGAGCCAGGATCAATATTCGTTGCATACACGAATCCTTTGTGGTCGATATCCGCATTGGAGAACTCCGTCGGGACAAACAGGACCATCTGTGCGCGCTGGGCTTTGGTTGATAACATGCGCCAGATATATTCGCCATAGTCCCGCTCCACTTTGTTCGTACCGACGTATCCGATAAATTTCCCACTCTCGTCAAACTGCATAATGCCTTCGTAGACCCCCTGTGCCACAACGTAAACTCGGCCTACATGGTCCACCGTCAGTTTCAAAGGCTGAAACTGGAATTGGGTCGATAGGATATCCGACTCAGGCTTTGTAATGGTTTGAATCAGCGTCCCCTCTCCATCCAGGACAACCACACGACTGTTACCCGTATCGGCGATGTATATGCGTTCTTCTTCATCTACAAACAATCCACCTGGAAGGTTAAAGGTCTCCTTGCCACCATCCATCATGAATCCATCGATGACGCGCAGCAGCTTAAAGTCTGGTTCCAATACGATGATTCGATTGTTGCCGCTATCCAAAATATAGATCAACCCGGAGGGTGAAACGTTCACATCACCGGGGTCTTTGAACTCACTAATGCCGAGGTCACGGCCTGATAGAGTACGCTCGGGCAGATAGGCATCCGGTGAAGGTACAGCCTCTTTCCAGTAGTTGTAGTTATAACTCTCATACGGCGCCGGGGAGGCCGCCGCAGGCACGGCATTCACCAGCAGCAGAGATACTGCCGCCAGGAGAACAAGCCATCTTTTCACTGTGCGTGCCATATCGTTCCCCCTTAATCCTTCATGCCCGAACTCGCCATCGTCTCAATGATTCGGCTCTGAGAGAAAATAAATAGCGTGATCGGCACACTCATCAAAATCAGTGCTACCGCAGCACCCGCTCCTGCCCGGGATATTCCGCCCTGAATAATCTGACCTGCAGCATAATGCAGGGTCTTGAGCTGCTCGCTGTAGATGTATCCATTGCCATCACTGCCCCATAACATCTGGAACAGTAGAATGATCAATGTAAGCCAGGCTGGCTTCACATTGGGCATAACAATGGACCAGAAGATCCGGTATTCACTGGCACCATCAATTTTGGCCGCTTCCAGCAGCGCATCCGGGATCTGCTCCATGAACTGCTTCATCAGATATAACCCGAGTGAATAGGCAAATGCCGGAATAATAACGGCCCAGTAGGTGTCGATCCATCCGAGCCATGACATGATCATATAGTTCGGAATTGCCGTCACCGCAGGTGTGAACATCAGTGACAGTACGACCACTTGGAACATGAATACTTTGCCCGGAAACTTGTGTTTGGCAAGCGGGTAAGCCGCTGCGGAAGCTAGCAGCACATGGCCTACGATACCGATGCCGGTTATAAACACCGTGTTGAATATATAACGTGAGAACGGCACCCACGAGTCACTCAGCAGGTTCAGCAGATCTGTAAAGTTGCTGAACGTCGGATTTTTGACAAACAGCGTTGGTGGAAAGGTGAAAATCTCATCCAATGGTTTGAATGCATTGTTGATTGCATAGATCAGCGGCAGCACCATGAAGGCACCAAATACGAGCAGAAGGGCAAACAGGGAGAGACTTCCCGATAGCGAGCGATTCACCCGCTTTTTGCCTGTCGCAATTGCAGCCATAGCTATTCTCCCACCCTTCGAAGCAGTTTCTGTACCAGCAAGTTGGTGCCCACCATAATCATGAACAGTATGGTGGCAATCGCCGATGCGTAGCCCATCTCAAACCGTGTTGTACCGAAGTCGATCAAGTGGGTGACCACCGTCTCTGCCGCATAGTTCACGCTTGGGAACCCGGCCAGTGCGATCGACACATCGGCCACGGCAAACGAGGTTGTCAGCTGAATGACTGCGCCGAACATCAACTGTGGACGCATCGAAGGCAGGGTAATGTACCATAGTTCCTGCCAGCGATTCTTGATGCCATCCACCGCTCCCGCTTCGTACAATGTCCGGTCCACCGTCTGCAAACCGGCGATAAACGCCAGAAATCCAGTTCCGAGACTCAGCCATAGCTGCACGAGAATGAGAATAGGCATAATATAAGCTTCTGTCTTCAGCCATTGGATCGGCTCCAGCAGAAAACCCCATTTGATCAACAGCCCATTGGCAATACCATAACGATCTCCCGAAAAAATCATTAGCCAGATAAAATACACATTGCCCGAGATGGAGGGCGCGTAGAAGATCAGCGTCATGAACGCTCTCCATTTCGGTGTTAACTCATTAATGATCCACGCGAAGACAAAACAGGCAATATAACTGATCGGTCCGGTAATAATGGCAAACAGCAGCGTATTCTTGATTGCAATCAGGAATACATCATCCTCCAGAAACAGACGAGTATAGTTCTGCCAGCCAATAAAACGTGGAAATTCCAGCATGTTAAAGTAGGTGAAGCTGAGTATGATCGAGATGACAACCGGAATCACGGTAAACATGAGGAACAGGAGCATATAAGGTGCAAGCAGAACATAGGAATGTTTGCTGGCCTTCATTTCCTGGAGCTTCCAGCTCCACCACGATTTCATGCCCATCCTTGACGCTTTCTCAGGAGGACTGTTTTGTCCGTCTCGGAGTGATATTTGTGGCACGATTAACCCTCCCTCTGCTTACGGAAGACCAAATTCATTACGTTTGACGCGAATCTCGTCCTGAATATATTGGGTATAATCCATAATGGATTCCCTGGCTTCCACTTGGCCAACAACGGTTTTGTAAAATGCATTGAACAGATGGCGGCCTGTAAAATAACCACCGGGTACTTCAGGAATGCCCTTCACCGTTTCGAATTGTGCCTTGAGATTGGCGTAATCCTCCGCAGGCCACGGCAGGGAATCCAGCGCCTTGATGTTGGCCGTTGGATAACGGGCAGCGGCACCCATCAGTCCTTCCATCTCCCGTCCAAATTCAGCCTGAATCGGTGTACTGGTCCACCACTTCATGAACTCCCACGCCGCATCCTGATCCTTGGCACCCTCCAGCATCATGACTGCGCTGCCTCCACCCGGTACGTCCCGATTCAAGGTTCCATCCGCCTGAACGGTTCCCGGGACAGGAACGAAGCCCCATAGTCCCCGAATCTCCGGTGCAAATACGGACAACTGGTTGTACATGGTGTAATCCGTTAGTCCAATAGGCATCTGTCCTGTCCGGAAACGGTTGGCAAAATCATATTCCCGCTCCAGCTTGTAATCGGTATAAAACTCCGTCCACTGCTTGAACGTCTCGATTCCAATCCGGGAATCCAGATCCGATTCCTTGTCATCATTCCGATAGAAGGCGCCACCGTTCTGGAGCAGCATCGTGGCATACTGTGAATTCGGCGGAATATTGACACCCTGCATATTCGCCTGAGTCACGATCGGCATGCCAAATTCCATATGATTTTTGCTCAGAATCGCGAGTAGAGCCTCGACATCCTCCCAGTTCTGAGGCACTTCAAGTCCGAGTTCTTCGAGCACGTCTTTACGATAAAACAGCATGTTAAAGGTCTGTGTTTCCGGCAGGGCATATACACCTGAATCATAGGCATACGGCACGATCGCGCTTTCCCTGAACTCCTGTTCCACGGTGCTATAATCACTGAATTGCGTAAGATCTACAGCCGAGTTCCGCATCGCAAAGTTCACCGGCAGATCATTGCCGATCTGCATGGCAACATCGGGTCCTTCACCGGACAACGTCGCTGGTAGCAAGGTTCCCATGTTGACCAGCTTCAGATTCACGTTAATGCCACTGTCTGGTGTGAAGGTCTTGTCAATCATCGCTTTCATCGTATTCGCCTGGTCACGTCCGCTACCAATCCAGACGGTTACCGTACGCTTATCTTCCGATGTGGCTACATTGCCGATCTGGTTATAATCAATGAAGAACGAATGATAGAATATCTTCGCTTCATGACCAAGCTTGGCAAGTGGCCCCATACCTGTTCCGGGAATATCTTGGTCAATCGAAGTGACGTACAGTGCGTCAATCTCAAGAGGCTGCTCTCGTGCCTGTTGCACCCATGTGCCGAGACCGCCTGTGTTGGTTTTATAAGCCGCAAGCCGTCTTGGAATGGTATCCGGCTTGTCGATCATCTCGTCTAGTTGCAGCGCCATCGTATTGATCAGCGCTTCCTGATCACTGGACTGTCCTGACAGTAGACGAAGCTGTGCAGCCACGTCTTTGAGTCGTTTACTTTCCCCGCTGAACACTTCCAGCAGGTTCGGGATCTGCTTTTCCACCCGATAATCCCGGAATTCATCAGGCTTCGTACCTGTGATCATCAGAATGCGTCGGTACATGGAGTTCAAGTTGTACAAACTGTCCTCCACATTGCGGATAAGCGGTGCAAAGTCACCGAGGCTGTTCTCCAGCCGTAGCACATGTTTTCCTTTGTCCAATTGAAACTTGTATGCTTCCTTGCCGCCCATGACGTCAATGCGATAGTCGCTTTGATAACGGAAAGGTGCTTTGGTCATCTCTGCAAACGGAACTTCACCGTCAATGGTCAGTTTACGTGTAGAATAGATGCCTTTGACAAAATTCTGCTGTGCGGTAAAACCGATATGATAAAGTCCACTCTCCGGCACATCCACTTCCCATTCGATCCACTGCCCTGGCAGACGCCAGTTAAAGCCGCCAATCGTATTAATGCGTACCTGGGAAGCGCTATAGGGAGATACAGCAGAACTTGACCTTTCGCTCGTCGGGTATAACGTAGGTGAAGATTTGGCAACAGCGGCTTCTCCTTCAACCCGAATAAGTACATCCTTTGGCTGCCCGGAGGAATCCGATTGTTGTGCCCCCGCAGTCTCCGCGTAAGGAACGGCTGTCTCCTCATTGAAAAGGCGAATGGACCGGATCACCATGGGTTCACGCGATGATTTTAGCGTTAGCGTGTGCTCTCCTTTTTCCAAATAAAACTTGAATGGAGCCTGTTCGTACCCGTCGGAGTCCTGAAACGTTTCTTCCATCCAGCGTGGTTGCTCCACTTGTCTCGGGCGTAGGTCATTGCCTTGATTGTCCTGCTCCACAACATCTTTCTCATTGGCCCACACCCGGTCAAACTGCAAATAGGCGGCTTCTGCAAAAGGAAGTTCACCATCAATGTACAATGCACGCTCAATGGCCGAACTCTTGCCTTCAACGGGAAAATAGATCGTGGACAGGTTATACAGCCCAGTCTCCGGCACATTAATGGTCCAATCGACTTGCCCGGTCTCTCCGGTATGGAGAGATACTCCGTCCATTCCCTCATAATTAGTCAGTTTACGGACGTCTTCACCTTCGGCTTTTATGTAATCTCCTGCTTCAATGGTGATGTCCACATTCGGCTGTGTAGCCTGATCTGTTCCGGATCGATACTGTTCGTATCCCTTTTTCTGCCGGGTCTGCTGCAAGATTGCATCCACTTCAATGGCAGGCAGACTGCCAGGTGGAATGTCTGCACTCTTCCCATCAGCGCCGGAAGTTACATATAGAATGATGCAGGCTGCCGCCACGATGATTACTGTGGACAATACCCATGTCTTACGTTGTAGAATTCCAGCCATCCTACGAGTCCTCCTCATCAAGGCTGATGCCAGCAATGCCGATTTGGTGGTTCAGGAAAAGGGGCTCCGTGCAACATTGCCGACACGAGCCCCTGCCTGAATCGCTTGCTGGTGTTAAGTTCTTATTGTTTACCGAGTTTATCAATGGCAGCTTGTGCCTGTGCTTTGTATTTCTCGGCTGTTGCCGTCACGGAAGCATTGTTTTTGATGATATCGTTCACATAATCCCCAAAAGGGTATCCTGTGTAGGCATCATCCAGCAAGATACGGCCCGTTCCGGCGATGTGCTCGCGAATGATCGCAATATCCTTCTCATCGGTATAACGACTCTCCAGATAATCCTGACCTGGATACTCTTCAATCTGCGGGATGTCGAAGGTCTCTTCATAAATTTGGTAGACGATCTTTGGATCCTCCACACCTTTTGGAATGAACTTTGCCGATGCCGCGTTGTTTGCATACGTTACCTCTTTGCTACCCTGTGGCCCGTTCGGAATCGGCACAACACCAACTGCAAAGGTGAGATCGCCCAACTGCCATTCAGCAGCGGTGAACAGAGCTACATCTCCATCTTTGAACGTATTGCTTTCCTCCCAATTGGTTTTGTCGCCGGTTTTGACCTTCACGACATTTTCCACGTTATACAGGCGTTTGACGAATTCGGCAGCTTCAATCGTTTTCGGATCGGACAATCCTTCTTTGCTATTGGTATCATCCACGATCGTTCCACCATTGGCTGCGGTAAAATGACGAACGACATCAAGCGCCCAGCCAGAAAATCCGTATACGTCAGTTTTGCCGTCGTTATTGGTATCTTTGGTTGCCTGTTTGGCAAGTTCCATGAATTTATCCCAATCCCATTTGCCTTGGTTATACAATTCTTGAGGATCAGGCAAAGATAATTTTTTGAACAAGTCACGGTTATAGTGAAGTCCCAGACCAATGCTGGTTGGAGATTCGAAGGCGTATTCGTTGCCTGCAATGGCAGGAAATTTTGCAATCAGGTTAGCCTCTTGGTTGATGTTATTCTCAGGTGTAGTGAATTCGGAGATGGGCAATAGTTGCCCTTTGAGGATGGCAGGTAGTGCGGATTTGTACTCCATCTGAACGATGTCGGCGAACGGTTCGCCAGCCAGTGCAGACGTTGTGAATTTGTTCATGTATTCTTCGAAAGGTACGTTAACAAACTCCAGTTTCACGTTGTATTTCTTCTCGACCTCTGCAATTTTATCGAGTCTGGCTTTATCGGAGGCCGTCTCTCCCGC
Source organism: Paenibacillus sp. FSL M8-0212 (assembly GCF_038004645.1). Taxonomy (NCBI): domain Bacteria; kingdom Bacillati; phylum Bacillota; class Bacilli; order Caryophanales; family Paenibacillaceae; genus Paenibacillus; species Paenibacillus sp. FSL M8-0212. Next base: position 591,730 of record NZ_JBBORP010000001.1, read on the forward strand.
TGGTTTCAAGTCCCACCAGGCCGCAATCTTAATGACACGCCCACCCAGATCAGGCACATTAACCACAGCTTCTTCCGCTCCGCCCTCTTTCTCTGTCTCAGCGACTTCGGTGCTGTTACCTGAGTTCGTTGTTCCCTCTGCTTCGGTCCCCGTCTGCGCTGCCCCCCCACCACTGCAAGCGGATACAAAAAGCATCACGGCCAATAACATCAGAGGTAGAACATTCCATCTTCTCATCATGATTTTAACAACCTCCCCGAATGTGTATACCAATCATGGTTCACCCTAAATCGTTAACCCCATTCACCAACCAATCGAAAATAAACAACCACCACCATTTGTTATTTTCTTGTTTGTTTTTGACAAACAAAATTTAACACAGCAAAATGTAAGCGTCAACATTTTTGTTGTTAACATTTTCTAATTATTCTGATAAAATGCTGATAAAGCTGTAATTTATCTGTATCACAGCTTATTCAATCTCCTGGATTCTAAGTACAAACTTATTAAAACATGATTATAACTTTGTTTATTTTGTTATTTTTATAAAATAACAAAATAATAATTTAACAGACAAAATTCGTCATTCTATCTGAAAATATGCTTACCGTCACGTTGAACGTTCATCCTAAAATACTGTGCATCACTAACATTTTGAATTCTCTGTCCGTTATTAGATTAAGAGAAATACATCATGTTATACTAGGAACAGTTGGATATCGCTCCAAATAAGGAATACGGCAGAACTACGAGTGTAAGGATGGTATGATGAAGACAAAGGTAACAATTCAGGAGATTGCACATTTTACGGGTTTGTCGAAATTCGCGGTGTCACGAGCTTTGTCTGGAAAATCGGGAGTTAGCGATCAAACGAGGGATGTCATTCTCAAGGCCGCTGGCAAGCTTGGATATTTCAAAGATAACAGCATGTTGTCTGGTGAACTGTATAACAACAATGAATCTCAGGAACCAAAGAACACACGTTCAAGCGGAACGATCTTGATTTTGTTTCCCAATGTTCGGTACCAAAATCAAGACTCCGTATACTGGGGACCCGTCTTTAACGGGATCTCTTCCAAGCTGAACCAAAAAGGGATTAATATTCTGACCTTGACGGAACCCTCAGCAGACCAGCTATTTACCCTGCTCAACCCGGATGCCATTCGTGGAATCATTACCGTTGGCTCTATTTCGACCCCGATTCTGCTTGAAATCAAACGTCTCAGTATTCCGGTTGTGATGGTGGATCACCTGGACCCTGTTTTTCACAGTGACAGCATATTCACCGATAACTTTGCATCCATGCGGGAGATCATGCTCTATTTGCTCCGCAAGGGCTTCAAAACATTCCAGTTTGTTGGCAATATCGGGGATGCTCATAGCTTCTATGAACGCTGGATTGCATACACTTCTGTGCTTATGGGCCATGGGATGGAAATACATCAGATTCCTGAGCTAAGTAATCAGGCATTGGATGAGTTCCGCCAGACGTTCACTTCGGTGATCAATGAGGATAACCTGCCTGAAGTGTTTGTATGTGCGAATGATTTCTATGGGCTATACACCATAGAAGCCCTTGAGAGTATGGGTATTCGTGTACCCGATCAGTGTGTTGTCACGGGATTTGATAATCTATACGACAATATCCCATTACTGGCTACAGTCAATGTGAACAAGGAATTGCTCGGTGCACGTGCAGTGGATCAGATGTTATGGCGCATTGCGAATCCAGAAAGTAACGTCGAGAAAAAGTTGATTCTTGCTGACGTCGTTATTCGTGAACAGTTCGGTAGGCATAGTGGATAAAAGCATATATGGATAAAGCTTATGTCCACACAGAACAGCACGCCAAACACCCCTTTAACCGTATTCGTGCGGCTATAGGGGTATTTGCATTGTTGTATGTTGTGTAATGTTTATTGTTTATTGTTTATTGTTTACTACATTAGGCCGTAACATCATCCAGTTCTACGTGTCTGTACGCACATCATCCCACGCCTGATCCAAATAACAGATCAGCCAGTTCAATGCACGGTGACGTTCATAAGCCACTCCACCATTCAGTCCAGCGGGAGGTGTTTTGTCATTCACACGACTATCGACACACACCCAGTTATAACGGTAGATTAGATCTGCTTCATCCAGAATCTCGCTCTTGTTACGCAGAGATGCATCGGAGAGAAAGTCGGTAAAGCTATCCTTCTGTTGCAAATAACCGACATCCTTCCCTACGTTACACAACTCCGTTGGTGCACCCAGTTCCTTCACATAACCAAGGGCCCACAACATCACGTGGTAAGCTTCATATCCCCAGGAAAAGGAGATGATCTCCTGCTGCTCTGCTCCGTGCTGTTCGATAAACCTCTTCTCTACGGGTGAGAAAAAGGATTCAGCCTCATACTTGTCGATCACTTCCTGAACTAGAGTTGCGGTATCGTCCGCACTTTCGCCTGCTCCCAGACACTCTCCCTTAAGCGCGGCAAGACATAGGGCAACCGCACGGCGCGCGACTTCCTCTTTACTCCGAATCGTGGTGTGCTCGTCTCCGGCCCTTGCAGGCAAGTTTGCATTATACGGAATGCCTTGTTCAGTCAACCGTTGCTCTGAACGCGCTTTACGTTGAATGCCAGACTCCGACTGGGGTCTGTTACCGTCAAGGAAACTGGTGTGTGCTGTCACCGTGTAATCCTCCACCTCAGATTCTCCATTCACATCCAGCAATAGCTGGCCTTGTGCGTTCAGCAGAGATCCACCTCCCCAGAAGATAACAGCATCCAGAGCATCAGCCAATCGCAATAACTCGCCGAAGAATTCTTCCGAAATATCCTCTTCCGTCTCAATACCAATCACCATATTAAGCGTGGAACATTTGATCAATACCTTTTCCTGAAGCGAAGCATTGCGCCCTTTAATCTGACTCAAAAATCCAAGCATCCCCTGAATCATTGTCGTAAATTCCTCAGGATGTGTCTGGCTGGTCATGATATTAAAGCCTTTGGTTTTCTTATTGAGCCATTTCTTCTGAGTCACTTGAATATGGGTCTTGTCTTCCCGGCGTTTAATCGTCCCCTCAGGATAAATGGATTGAATCACTTCAAACAGCTGATCCAGGTCAAACTGAGAGCTATATATCGCACAATTTCTCATGAAGTTCACCCTCTTCTCTCTGACTAATCCTTATATGGATCGAATTCATTACCTCCGGCCATGGCCACGCCTACTGGGCGCAGCACATGGTTGATTTTCAGCGTATTCGCATGTGCATTCAGTACGTCTTGCAGTTTCTTATACACAAACGGACTTTCGTCTGTGCCCGCTCCCCGCAGCTCGACACCATAGGCACGAATCGCCTCATGCATCTGTGCTTCGCTAATCTCGCCGCCCATGCGTGTGCGCAGCTTGTAATTCATTTTGCCAGCCGCCTGGGTCCGGCTCATCGTGCGCCCTGCCCCATGTACGGTGCTGCGGAATGACTCGGTATTCTCCTCGCTGTGGATCCCTTCCACGATTACCGAGATATCCCCCATACTGCCTCCGACAAAACCGAGTTGCCCGGGTGCCAATGGCGTTGCACCTTTGCGGACCACAACTACCTCTTCACCCATATGTTTTTCTTTCCAGGCAAAGTTGTGATGATTATGAACGGCGTATTCAGCACTTGCCCCAAGAATTCCAAGCACCTGTTCAATGACATAATCACGTCCTGCATAGGCGTATCTGCCCGCCAAAGTCATTCCATCCCAATACATATCACCCATTTCGCTGTTCAGGTCAAACAACGTAGGCGGTTGATCCATCGATTCGCCCGGCGCTTTGCCACTGAACTGACGCCCTGCGGCAAGGTTAAGGAACCCACTCGCCACTTTGTGACCAAACCCGCGGCTGCCAAAATGATTTGCGATCCACACTTTTCCCGTTGCCTCTTCTACAAAAATATCCACGAAATGATTACCACTACCTACGGTTCCAAGTTGGTTGCGTGCGAGTGTCTTCAGCTTATGTTGTAATCCCGGCTCAATGGTATCAAACAGCTTCCAGCTCGCGTCGTCGAACAGTTCATGATCCACGGGTGTTGGATTGTTGCGACCCACGCCGAAAGATATGGTCGAATTGATGTCATCCATAATCGTTACAATCTGATTCCGAATATCATCCCACATCAGATTGGTGCGCACAGCCTTGTTGCCACAGGCGATATCATATCCGACACCTGACGGACTGATCATATTCCGATAAGCGACAACACCACCGATGGGTTGCGAGTATCCTTTGTGATGGTCGGCCATCAGAGCCACACCCAATACATCTCCATATTGCGAGCAAGTCACCGCCTGACTTACGGCGTTCTCCAGCGGCTCCCCCCAGACTTTAATGTTATCCACGATCCGCATGATTGTGTTAACCTCCTATGTACTTTTTTTGAAAATACATCTTTTATTTCTATACTGTTGTTCTCATTAGTTTAACAAAGATTAGCGTGGGTCGAAACGTCGCCTTACTTTAGATCACCAATTATTTACGCATAAAAAAAGAGAGCTCAGCTCCCTTTTCTCACGGTTGGTTCCTATTCACTTCTTGCTAATCTTAAACTTGAACGCCCAAGTCGCTGTGTTACCAGAATATCGGCCTCTGTTCTCGGTCACCACCACGGAAAGTGTCTTGTTGGTTGATTTGGAGAACGAAGATAGTTTGACGTTGGTGCTTTTACTCCCGTAATCGGGAATCTTGTCCTGTTCTTCGGCAATGGCCTCCAGTTTCAATGTACCCGTGGATTTCAGGTTTAAAGTGACTGACGAACCCTCCTCCAGATCTTTGCCGTTCACACTTGCTCCGATGGCCCACTCATTACCGACAGAGTTATTCTCGACAAGTTCTGCGCTCACCAGCGTCACGGTTACCTTAACCGTTTTGGCGGCAGCATAGGAGGTTGGGGAACATACGGCGAATACCAGGCTCAGAATCATGAAAACATTAGCCCATTTTTTGAACACAAGAGTGCCTCCCTCTTATTCGTTTCTTTTGTTAAGACTATGCCTTATTCGCCGTGTTCCTTAAGTAATCCTTCCACTTGTGTAAGAAATTTTCTCATGAAGTGCATGTTAAAGATGCTTCCGGTAACCCTGAACCTTCTCATCCTTGAAACCTAACTTCTCATAAAATATATGTGCTTCCTTACGCTGATCGCCAGACACCAGAATCATGTAATCACAACCCAGATCTTTTGCAATCCGCTCAATCTGCAGCATTAATCTCTGCCCAATGCCCTGCCTGCGTACCTGATCCGATACAATCACATTTTCCACAACCATGAACGGTTTGCATGGCCCCACCAGATCCATACACTCAACACCCATAACGGACCCAACCAGTTTGCCATTGTAAAATGCTCCAAGCACATGATAATGACCATTCTGCTGTATGTAATGAAACATCTTTTTCATCTGCTGTTCATTGGTAGACATTCCCATCAACTCATGGTATAGCTGGCTTAGTGCCGGTAAATCTTCAAGTTCGATTCCTTTAATGGTAACCATGATAACCCTCCTGATTTTGCCTATTTCGCACGCTTTGTCTTACATGAGGTCCTTTTTAAAATAATAATGACTGTGTCCAGTCGGTGCATTCTCGATCGTTGTGATTAATTGGTAGCCATGTTTCTTGTAAAATTCCGGTGCTTGATAGGAGAAAGTATTCAACATGACAAAATCACAAGATTTCTCTCGCGCAATTCGCTCAACTTCAAGCAACAACTGGGAACCATATCCCCGATGCCGTTGTTCAGAATCCACCCAAAGAATATCAATCTCCAGCCAGTTCCAGCAAAGTGTACTAAGCACACCTGCAACAATCTCGCCGGTCTCATTTTTGATATTGAAATTCAGTTCTTCGTACCGATGCCTTAATTCCTCGCTCACATGGGTCGCATTGTATGCGACTAATTGCTGGCGAACATACTCTGAATCTTGCTCGGTACTTGGGGTTATATTTCCTTTAGACATCTCCTAATCACTCCTTTTATCTCAACAGTTTATAATTTACGATAATGTAATTCATTCCCGATAAGAGAGTAACGACTGTTGCACCCCATAGTAATGCCACATCCACTCTGATATCAGTCAGCAAACTAAACGGAACATTATTCAACAAAATGGCAATGATCGCTGCCACCTGAAGCACCATTTTGATCTTGCCATATCGATCGGCTGCAAGAGCAATGCCCTGCTCTGTGGCTACCATTCGTAATGCAGTAATGACAATTTCACGTCCTATAATGATTACAGCAATCCATGAACTGATCATATTCTCCTGAACCATCATGACCAGCGCTACCGCAATCAACAGTTTATCCGCCAGTGGATCAAGCAACTTTCCCAGATTCGTGATTTGGTTATATTTCCTCGCCACATATCCATCCAATTTATCCGTACCTGCAGCTACTGCAAATATAATTAGTGCAATCATCACGCTTTGCTGATTGAGAAAACAGATCATAAACAATGGAATCAACGCGATTCTAGCCAACGTAATTTTATTTGCCAGATTCATTATACATCTATTCTCCCTTCATCCATGTTGGCTAAGTGACCTTTTTTCCATTTACGTAATCGGGTCCGAAAAGATTTAAAAGGGGCTACCGAATTAATCTGGATCCACTTCACCATAGCCCATCCGGGCTTGGTACCCGTCCACTGTCTCATCCCCTGTACAAATAACTCTTCTTCACTCAGTGAGTCAATCCAGTTCTGCAACTGTTGCTCTGTCTCCCGAAACAAAGAGCGCAGCTCCTCCAGCGTATAATCTGAATATTTTACGTAAAATGATTCATTTAACGGCCCCAATTGGTTCCATTTATACCCTGGTGCAGGCATATGACATTCATTTCCCAACTGCTCATTTCGTTCCCAATCCATCACCAGGTTCATCCATCCTAACTGGTAGGCGATCATCTGGGCAGGGGTCTTATCCACATCTTCAACCCACTTATCTTTGTCGCTGTTATGGATGTCCTCGAATTCACCCTCAAACAATACATAGGTGCGCCGAATCGTCTCACTTAACTCTTTCTTCGATGAATAGAGAACTCCAGGCACGTTACTTCACTCCCCTCGTTTCACCGTTATACATGAATCAGAAGCATGGACTCTATCATCATTTCGACTTAATTCCATTATCATCCTTTTTTTCATGAGGCATTATACTTAGAAAAAGAAAAAAGAGCAGTCTGTAATCATTACAGCCGCCCTTTACTCAACCTATTTTGCTATATCAGCATACTCCAGATCCCAATTCTATAAAGCTTCCTTAATCACCCGTTTATAGTACCACACAGACAACAGACCAAAAATCGAATATAACAATGTATAGACAATCATGACAATGACCGTAGGTGTCGCCAGCTCCGTACCAAAGAAGAACCAGCCTGATTTCACGGCAAAGTAACTATGGCTCAATCCCACGATGAGTGGAATACCGAAGTTAAACAACTGCTTGATCTGAATTCCACGCAACAGATTGCCTTGCGTAAAGCCGAGTTTTCGCAGAATGGTATAATTACCCTTCTCCTCTTCGCTCTCGTTCATTTGTTTAAAGTACAGGATACATCCCGATGTGATCAAGAACGTCAAACCCAAGAAACCAACAATGAACATAATCAGTCCCATATTATTACGTTGGTTATTTCTGAACTCAATCTGGGAGAAGCTCGGTGCTTCCAACTGCAGCTCCTTATATACGGCATATGCCTCTTCAGCCTGCCCCTCGTTCAGAATACGTACACCATAGTAATCAGCCCACTCGGATTTTTGCAGCTTGGGATTGAGATCCTGCCGCAGCTGCTGGTATACCGTCTCATCTACCACCGCTACAGGCGTGCCCCCAGTATAATACGTGGGAAGAACTCCAAGTTTGGTTGTTCCGATCAGTTGTTGTGCCAGCGTATGTTTCAACCCGCTCAAGACGATTGGACCTTTCTCCTGAATGGAAATTAACTGCTGAAGGGCATTTCCATATCCCATGAAGACCACTTCACCCGCTTGCAAATCAATGTTATCTACCATGTTGTCACTCAACACACTACTGAACAGGTACTGTTCCGTCACGGACTCATCCATCACTTCGTGAGCATCAATTTCAATATAAACAGGCTCTCTGTGCTTCTCTTCATATGGTATCTGTTTGTGTTTCAACTCGGCTACAAAGCGATCTTTCACATTTACCTGAGCAAAAGAGAAATCCTCCGGCAAGCTTTCCTTCGCCTGAGCCTCTGCCGAATAATACGAAATGTAACTGAGTGACAGCATGCCAATAGCAAGTGCCGACACGGTTGTAATAATCGTGAGCAGCAATGCATTGGATTTCATGCGGAACATGATTGAAGATAACGATAACACCTCATGAATGGATAGGTAGCCGTTTTTGCTTTTGCGAACCAAATTAAAAATAAAACTTACCGAACCCTTATAGAACAGGTATGTCCCCAGTATGACCGAGAACAGAATCAGGATCATCGTATACATCAACTGCTGCATATCCATTGCCTCACCGCTGAACAGCCGTGCAGACATGTAGTATCCATACACAATCAGAGCAATACCCAAGACGCCGATAATCATCTGTCCGACAGACATCTTCTGCACCTGCTGCTCCGTAGTCACCGACACCCGAAAGAGCGAGAGAATACTCTGTCTCTTGATAAAAGTGTAGTTCATCAGCATGATAAGCAAATACATTATCGTAAAAACAATCACCGTTTGCATCAGTGCCATCGGAGAGAAATACAATTTCGTAATCGCATCCACACCGAGAATTTTGAACAATATCATCAATACCAGCTTGGACGCAAGAAACCCAATTAACACACCAATAGCCATGGAGCCAAAATAAAGAATACTGTTCTCCGCACTCAAAATACCAAAAATTCTGCCTTTCGTCAGTCCGATCAATTGAAATAATCCAATTTCTTTGCTACGCCGCTTGATAAAGATCGTATTGGCATAGAGCAAAAAGATGCCGACAATGACGATTAACAGTACCGAAGAAGCGCCTATAGCCGCCGCACCTTTCGTTGAAGCAGCCACCTCATCCATGGAAGGATCATACTGTAACGTCACAAAGGAAAAATATAAGGCCACACTGAACACAAGCGCAAATACATAGAGATAATAATTCTTTAGATTTTTCCTGAGATTGCGGAAGATAATATAATTCAAGCTCATTGCTGTACACCACCCAATACGCCTTGGGTTTTGATAATATCGTTGAAGAACGATTGCCGTGACTCGTCTCCTTTATTCAGCTGGGTGTAGATCTGACCGTCTCGAATGAAGATCACTCTGCTACAATAACTTGCGGCAACCGGATCATGGGTAACCATAATGATGGTCGCCTTTCGTGCGCTGTTCATATCACTTAACTTGCCGAGCAGATCCGAAGCGGACTTGGAATCCAACGCTCCTGTCGGCTCATCCGCAAAAATGATACTCGGATCGTGGACAAATGCCCGTGCTGCGGACGTTCGCTGTTTCTGCCCACCCGAAATCTCAGATGGATACTTATCTTTTAATTCGTAGATTCCCAGTTCACGGGCAATCTGTTCAAACTTCCGGTGTGCCTCCTGTTTTGGAATGCTCGTGATCGAGAGCGGCAATAATACATTTTCCTTCACCGTAAGGGTATCCAGCAGATTGTATTCCTGAAAAATAAAGCCCAGATGATGTTTGCGGAACTCAGCCAGCTGTTTCTCCTTCATTCCGGTGAATTCCTTGCCCTCAATATCAATCGTGCCCTGACTCACCCGATCAATGGAGGAAAGTACATTAAGCAGCGTCGTTTTACCCGAACCCGAAGGCCCCATAATACCAACAAACTCTCCCTTACTTACCCCAAGATCAATCCCCTTCAGCACTTCCTGTTTATTCAGTTTATTCCCATAGACTTTATGAATTTTTTTGGCTTCCAGTATCCACATATCCCACTCACTCCTCTTAGATCTTCTGCAAAATGCTCATGTCTATATCATAGGCGGAATGTGCAGTGTTATCGTGTGATTCACCGAACAAAACCAAAAAGCATGTGACATTGTTGTCACACGCCTGCAAGATGCACCATGTCGTTTTTTCGCGGAAAAGTAAGTGTGACGATTGTGCCCTCGCCAAGAGAAGATTCTACATGAATGTTCATATGAAGCGTCTGGACAACCTGAAGAACCAAATATAGTCCCATCCCGGTAGCCGCCCCATCCATTCTGCCTCGGGTGGACGTAAATCCTTTATCAAATATACGCGGCAGATCTTGAGTCTCAATCCCTCGCCCGTGATCCTGAATCATGAGTATGATGTGTCCATCCTGTTCCCGACTTTCAATGAGGATATCCGATGAATCACTATATTTCACCGCATTACTCAACAATTGGCGGAGGATGAAGCCTAACCATTTGCTGTCTGTGAGCACGCGCGATACCATTAAAGACATATCAAAGCCAATGCCTTTGGAAATGCACCACGATTTCAACGCTCGTATCTCGCTATTCAATACTGGTTCAAGTTCCGTCTCTTCGATGAACAGATCATTATGCATAAACGGAATACGCTTCTGATGAAGCTGCTGATCCAGCAACTGATGAATTCGTAACCATTCATATGTCATTTGGCTCTGTAACTTGTCATCTGGCAAGCGCTCGATCATCAGTTGCAACGCAGTCAGTGGGGTCTTCACCTCATGAATCCAGGACAACATCTCGTCCTTCTCCTGTTCCAGAGCGATAAAATGATGTGAAGACTCCTTACGATACCGCTGTGTCTGGGAACTGACGGCCTCATGTACAATCTGCTCATATGGACTTTCGGCGATGTCGAGTTCTCCCAGATCATAGGTATGATCCCAGGTGCTCAATTTTTTATAGAAACGGGTTTCTTTCAGGTATCTCGCCCAGATAAAAACAAGACATACCACCACATTCAGTCCTACGATATACGCCACAGATTGGAATGGAATGGACGAGTCCAGGTAGGCCACCAATAAAATAATAAGTTGCATGCTTACCAGTAGCCATAACCAACTAGCCCTTTCTCGTATGTACTTTCCGATCATGCTTCTGCCTCTTCCGTTGCCATGTACCCCTGACCTACTTTGGTTTCAATGTAACGCTCCAAGCCGATGGGTTCAAGCTTCTTCCGTAACCGATTAACGTTAACCGTCAGCGTATTGTCACTCACGAAATGCTCATGATCCCACAAGCTCCGTATGAGGTCCTCACGGGTAACAATCTGATTTTTGTGCTCCACCAGCACTTTAAGGATAAACATCTCATTTTTCGTTAACAGGACAGATTCATCCCCGCAGGTCAGTGTATTTTTCACATACTCAATAGTGGCACCGCGCCAGGTTCGAAGTTCAATATGCTCTGTATTATAGTTATACACCCTCCGCAAAGTCGCTTGGATCTTGGCAATCAATACATCGAAATGAAAAGGCTTCTGGATAAAATCGTCTGCCCCCAAATGCATGGACATAACCATGTCCGCAGGATGATCCCGTGAGGACAAAAAGATTATCGGCACATTGGAGTGCGAACGGATTATCCGACACCAATGGAACCCGTCATATTGGGGTAACTGAATATCAATAATGACCAGTTGCGGCTGAATTACACTGTACTCCTGCAATACCTTGCCAAAGTCCTGCACACCATACACGTCATACGACCATTGGGACAAACGTTCCTTGATTTCACTGAATAACGATTCGTCGTCTTCAATGAGCATAATTTTAAACAAGAGACTTCACCACGTTTCTGATCTTCTAAGGTTGAAAAAGGTAATTAGACTCCGTTGTTGCAGGATCACCTTTACCGTTACGAATCGTTCTTCCGATCGTTGATTCCAGTGTACAGGGAAGTTGGGCTTATATCAAAAGGTATCCATGCTTTGTGAAGAAAACGATCCGAAATACATATATCATATTAGCTCTCCATGGTGTGTATAACATGGCTTGCATCACTGTTTTCGTCCATCCGCTCGATCAACTGCATCGCTACGTCTCGTGGCGATCTTAATTGTCCTGCTTCATATACTTGATTGAACATACCTGCAAGGGCGAATTCCTCTGCACTTTTGCCTCGTGCAACAGCCTGCAATTCCGTATCGACCATCCCCGGATCAAAAGCAATAATCTCAACAGGGTTCTGTTGGCCCGTTTGTTCCAAAGATACGCATTGGGTGAACATGTTCATGCCTGCCTTGGATGTACAGTACACTGCCATTGAAGGCGCGGGATAACTGCCCGAACCCGATGAGAGATTAACAATTTTACGTCTGGCGGACAGGTGATTTGTTTGTTGAATAAAAGATGAACTCAATATCATTGGCGCTGCGAGGCTGATGTTGAGACTTTGACTTATCTCTGCCGCACTGCACTGATTGATAGGTTTTAGAGGCTCCAGCATCGCTGCATTATTAATGAGTCCAATGAATTCAGCTTCCTGAGACGGAATTTCGTCCAATACACGTGTAACCAAATCATCAAGCCCCGTCAGATCGGATAAATCGTACTGAACATGGCGGTAACGCCCCCTCCATTCCTCGCCTGATTCCAACAGATCCGAACTCCCTCGTGAAATACCGTAAACGTAATCCCCCTTAGCCAATAATAACTCTGCAAGTTGTAAACCGATCCCTTTGGATGTGCCTGTAATGATAAAGTGTCTTCTTCCTGTTTCTGTTCCCATTTCGATAACACTCCTCCTCTATTTTCAATGCATGTTAATTCCACTATTCTTACGAGTTTTTCTTTCTCCACAACGTGGCCCACAGAAAAGGTACACCAAAACATGGTTCATGCTGCTCCATCGCCTTCATTGCACGGAACTCCAAACATTCAAAGCCATCTTCCAGCATGTAGCGAAGCTTCTCCTCCGTGAACGCAAGACCACCTCGCATCGACTTCTCTTGATACACCTGCCAATCATTCATAACGATCTCAGGTCCACCAATATCTCCAAAACCAGGAGCAAAACAAGTCATTCCAAAGTATCCTCCAGGCCGGAGTGCATTGTGGATCATCTCTATGTAGGGGATACGCTGATGTGGTAACAGATGATGCAGACAACCCGAGTCGTAGACAAGATCATATTCTTGCTCTGGGGTCAGTTCGAACACGGAGCGACATTCAAAATGCACGTCCAGTTGCTCCTCTGCCGCCCTCTCCTTAGCCCAGGCAATCGCTGTCTCCGAAAGATCATAAGCATCTACCTGATAGCCTTGGTGGGTTAAATACAACGCATTTCTGCCCGGGCCACAACCCAGTTCCAATGCCTTGCCACCTGTCAGCAGACCTGCATTCACATGCGTTACCAGATTCTCATCCGGTTTGTTTGGGAAAAAGGGGATTGGTCTGTTCCGATCCTCATAGAATGGCTCCCAAAATTGCTTGGCAGATCTGAAGTCCGCATCGAGCATATCATACAGATCCTGTACACTTTTAATCGTCTTTTCCACAACCACATTCCTCCTTCAATGCTCCATCCAAACCTTCATTTCTGACTATTCATTCCTCATCATTTTCAATAAATCAGCCACACTCTATTATAACATTTTTACCCAGTAGTTCTCTATTTTTCTTGTGTTTTCTACTTAAAAAACAGAAGCTTTTTCCCAACAAAAAAACGACCGACATGAATGTCGATCGCTTACAATCGTTGGGGTTTTGTGTTGTAACTTACTTCGCCCGTTCCAAGACTGCAAAGTAATTCCCTTCATTATCAGCAAAGTTGAAGACACGCCCGGTGGGCATCTCAACAATCTCTCCAACCGTTACATGTTTACCAGACAAGTCGGCATATAACTGATCCAGGTTTTCGGTGAAGAACATTAACGAAGGTGTGCCCAGATTTACACCCGCCGACATCCGCTCCACAAACTCCTTGTCATGAAGAATAATGCTTGTCTGCGAATTTGGGGTAGGCGCAATCTCAATCCATCTCATACCCTCGTCAAGGTTTACTTCATCCACAATGTGGAATCCTGCAACTTCCGTCCAAAATGCCAGTGATTCATCCTGATTGTTGACATACAACATAACCTGTCCGACTTTGCTAAACATGGATCAATCACTCCTCTGATCATCTAATCTCTTAACATCCTGCTTATCATTCCTCAAATTCCAATAGAGTATAACATGCGGGACAGCTTTTTTATCATCTTTCTTTGCAAGTACATGCAACTTAAACTGAAGTACACTTTTATGCTTCCACTACAATTAGTTTTTTGAAGTCCCCTTATAAGGTTTTAACAAGTGAAAGTCTATGAAACCCCGAGGTATAATAATTCATATCGATACTTTCCTTTTGAAAATTCATTCGTTCATAAAATACAAGCGCTGCTTCATTTTCTTTATGATCAAGTGTGTAAAGCATGACATCACTACATCCAAATTCAGCTATTTTTAAACATATTTTTGTAATCAGTGTACGTGCTACTCCCTGTCGAAGGTGTGATTTGCTTGTAACAACGCCAACGATTTCATACCGGTTAACAGTAGGCTGAAAGATATAACCAGCATGACCTATGACAACATCTGCTTCGTCAACCATGACATAATAAGCACTGATACGTTCATCCGTCATTTTTAAAAACGAATCCCAGCGCGCAGGATACTGATCGCGTATAAACGAAGGAAATTGAAATTCATGATCCGTCATCATTTTCAGCACGGCTGGCTGATCAATCGCTTGAAAAAGGCGAATAGTCATCTTTTTATCCCCTACCTCTTAGTGTACATGTAGACATCTTTTAAGTTACCAGCTTCATAATATGGATACTCTAGTTTTTGCTGAACTTGAAGGACGATCTCCGTAGACGTTAACATTTCGACCAAGTATAGACCCAGGTCAATGGAAGCCGTAACCCCCGCGCCAGTTACTGTATTACTATCACGCACTACACGCGCTGAAATTACTTCTGCACAATAAGGAGTCAATAAATCATAAGCAGATGAGTTGGTAGTAGCCTTTTTCCATTCAGGAAACCTGCTGCCGCCACCTGTCCTTTCATTCCCTGAATAATAAATAAAGTGTTTGATCAAAAGATCAAACACTTTGCCCAGGCGTACGGCATATAATATATGTGCTTCCTCGTGGTTCACTCCACGTTTACGCCAGTCACACATAACAGATATTTAACAACTAGTATACATGACATCTTTTCATCATTGTATATATTATGAAATTAATGCGTGGCTTTTAACTTCTTCGTAAGATAAAGTACAACATCGTCGTCCATAATTGTTTCTTCACCCGGCTGAATGTAATGATCATGCTTGTGTACACCGTGACCGTCTGGTATGTACCCGCGATGGGCATATAGAACTTGCGCTTTGCCATAATCAGAAAATACGCCTACACCAATGCCTGCTACATCCGTTCGTTCCAGAATAACTTCCTCTGCTCGGTCCATCAACCGTGAACCAATACCTTGGCGCTGGAACTTCATCAGCACATTAAAATCGTTAATTTCGGGAATGCCTTGTTCCCTGAAAGACGGGTAGCTGGAATACCACAATACATTCACGTATCCGGCAAATTCTCCATTTAACTCGGCTACCAAGGTTACGCGCTCCCCATTCTGTTGTTCAGCCAAGTAACGAAGATACTGCTCAGCGAATCTCCCCCAACCCTGCTCCTGAAACGCCTTTGATATAATTACAGGATCGCTCTCATTTAATAGTCTGATATGTACACTCAATGATGAATCCTCCTTAAAAAGATATTTCTTCTTGCTATATTCCCAGTCTATCCCGAAGCGATGTGATGTGAGCAACATGGTGTTTGCCATGCCAAGCATACATGCCCAGATTATAATCCAGTCTTGTCGTTTCTTCCGATGAGGGATGATAAAATTGTTTGGCATAATCTGCATCTGTCAACGCGTTTAACAGAAACACCCAACGACGATGGAGCGCATCCAGAATCTGAAGCGAGAATTCAACATCCAGGTCTCTTGAATCACTCAATTCAGCCCAGCGCTCTTCATAATAAGGCCGAATCGTTGGTGTATCCTCTGTCAGTGCCAACTTGAAACGAATCATACTGTTCATATGGCTGTCTGCCATGTGGTGAATGACCTGTTTGAGCATCCATCCACCTTCTCGATACGGCAGACTTAATTGCTCTTCACTTAGTCCCTTTACCGCTTCACGTGCGCGTTCAGGCAACTCAGCAATGTCCTGAATCCACTTCTCCCGCTGTGCCAAAGTAACTTCACCCGTGTGTACAAAAGGTCCTATCGGAAATCTTTCATTCATCCATTATTCCTCCTTGTTTCTATGATTCAAAATAACTTTTAACATTATCTAAGGAGCATATTCCATAAGCCAACAGTCTCTCATCTGTCCTTCATGCTGCTCATGTTTCTCCAACAGTTTAATCTTTTGGAAACCACATTTCTCGTAACAGGATATCGCTCGCAAGTTCCAGGATTGAGGGTCCATCACCACTTTACGGGCTTGTTTTTCATTAATCAGATAAGCCAGCATGGATTGCATCAACTGTGTACCCATGCCTTTATTCCAGTAGTCTACCTCACCAATAAACTGATCTGTTCCATAGATGATCTCATCCGTGTCTCCATAACCATACTCCGTTCGCTCTTCTTCCTCAAGCTCATAGAACTGAATGTATCCAATCGGATGTCCTCCATACTCAACGATACAACGAGTAGCATCATCTTTCTGATTGTAAAAATGTTCTTTCACTTGCTCCAAATCATGCGGCCGATCACGCCCTTCATAGTACTGAAGAACTTCCTGGTCTGACAGCCACTTCACCAGATGTCGTTCATCTTCTGTTTCCAAGAAACGTACGGTGATTTCATTCGATTCATATACATTCATCATTCTGATTACTCCTTATTGATCTCCAGA
This sequence comes from Paenibacillus sp. FSL M8-0212, assembly GCF_038004645.1. Taxonomy (NCBI): domain Bacteria; kingdom Bacillati; phylum Bacillota; class Bacilli; order Caryophanales; family Paenibacillaceae; genus Paenibacillus; species Paenibacillus sp. FSL M8-0212. The sequence continues at coordinate 608,644 of NZ_JBBORP010000001.1, forward strand.
TTCTCACCCGTAACCCAACTCAGATCCTTCCCTAACAAATGCTCGTTGTGAACATAATACACCATGGGATTCTCAAGCGGCTGAGTCGTTCCACCCAAAGATCTAAGCGTTAACCGCAACTTGTAACTCCCTATCTCATCAGGTATCGCAAATCCCATCAGAGTATCAGCTGATTTCATGGTTTTCCCCTGCGCCTTCAGATACTTTTCCAGAATGACTTGATCCAAATAGGAGCTGCCAACAGACGAAGGCATGTACCACGCATCATCTTGTTCCTCAGTGAATGTGACCCCTTCCCATCCCGGGACAACGGGATACACCATATGTTGATCCTTGTCTTCTCTTTTTCGCGTTATCTCTAACTCTATCTCAACTGCATCCGTATCAATCTGCCTGATTGTGCCTGCCATCACAACATCCTGTGCACTCACACTTGGAATTACATAGCTGTATATGAGCAGAGTCACCAAGAGAATTATCGCTATTCCCGTAAGCCAAAATATTGTACTTTTACGCATTGGTCTGATCCTCCCGTCTGGTTAATCATACTTCCGGAGCAGCTCCTTCTCTGTTAAAGATTGCGTTAACCTATCCAACTCGGGTGAAGCCGTCCAATCACTGGAGGTATTCAATCCATGTTTGATGGTATGGATCGCGCTATGTGCAGACATGTATATATTATGGTGGATTCCAGGTTGGACAATGATGTGCTCTCCTGCACGCATCACTCGAATCGAAAACATCTGATCGTCTCCATAACTGGCATACGCAATCCATCCGGTTTGCACCACATAAAACTCCGTTAGATTGATATGTACATGACTGTTTTGCCAAGCTCCCTGGGATGAAGCAACGGTTCTGCAATAATAACTGCCATCTTCTGCGATCATTTTATATTTCTGTTCCCCGTTCGCCATCTGCTCGAAGCTGGTTTTGACACCAGTCTCACCATATTTCTGTTCTGAAAATTCTGTGTTCAATCGCCTTCATCTCCTGACAAAAAATCCCTTTATTCTAACATTCGACATCGGCTAGGCGAATCTCCTGTTTGGGTATGCGATATATCTTTGCTAAAATTTGAAACGCTTCTCTTCCGGCTTCCGTATTAAGGTCGAAGTCGTATGTATCCCCTATAATAAAACCATCTGATCTGGAGGTTGAGCGCATGTCATTTTTTAAGAAAATGTTAGCCAGTGTAGGTGTTGGAGCAGCCAAAGTAAATACGGAATTGCATACACCAGAGGTCACACCTGGAGGAATCATCTCGGGAGTTGTGTACATTGAAGGTGGGGATGTGGAACAGAATGTAGATCGAATCTATCTTTCAATCAAAACCCATTACATACGGGAGCGCGATGATCGCAAAGTAAAAGAAACAGCTGTTATAGCCAAATATTTGCTCACCGAAGGATTTACCTTACAGCCTGGTGCCAAATTGGAGAAAGACTTCTCATTTGACCTCCCAGAAAATCTGCCGATTACACTGCATCGTGCAGAAGTATGGGTAGAAACAGGCCTCGATATCTCAAGCGCCGTGGACCCCTCAGATCGGGACAGACTGCATGTTGTTCCTAGCAAAGACATGAATACCGTGCTCGATGCAATTGATATCCTTGGTTTCAAACTGCGTGAAGTAACCAATGACTACGCACCAAAGCTGGGCGGCAATCTGCCATTTGTACAGGAATTTGAATTTGTACCAACAAACAAGTTCCGTGGGCATCTGGATGAGTTGGAAGTGCTGTTCTATCCGATGGGCGATTCGCTTGAGCTGCTATTACAGATCGATCGCCGCGCTCGTGGGCTCAGTGGAATATTCTCGGAAGCGATGGGCACGGATGAAAGTTTTGTGCGCCTGCATCTTTATGAAAGACATCTGGCGCGGGGTGCGCATTCTGTCGCTCAAGGACTGGAAGAAGTCATTTCCAAACATATCTAATCTATAGTTTGTGTAAACGAATAAAAACCGTCCTCTATCAGACAAATCTGATGAAGGACGGTTTTTCCCTTTTTAATATGAGCAATCAAAAAATCTGGGGATAACAGCGATCGGAAGGTTATTCTGTCATCGGAGTGTCAGTGGAATTATCCTTATATATTAATACACTTCGGTACTTTTCAGACTCAACGTTTCGCATACAAGTTGGGCAAAGGCATCGAAGCTGCCGCAGGATCGCAGGCTTTCCAGCTGTTCCTCCTGCCGAATCAACTCTACAAACAGATCATAGATACCCATCGCCTGTTCGTAATCCTCTTTGCAGATGGACAACATAAATACCGCATGCACTTCATTCTCCTCATCCCACGGAATCGGCTTCTCGAGCAGACATACGGATACGGTCGTACGGGTTGAACTCAGCTCCATGGGATGCGGAATCGCCATGCCTCTTCCAAGCGCGGTTGAAGCCATCTTTTCCCGTTCCTGCACAGCGGGCCAGAATTGCTCGGTTACAATTCCCTTCTCCAACAGCGCCCCGCTCATCTCAGCCATAAGTGTCATTTTGTCAGGCTGATCCGACCGAAACATGAACAACGCTGGATCAAAGTAACGCAGCAGCGTCATTTCCTCCTGCTCATCACTAGTTCGCACCAGATGCGTGATCGTTGCCATGTCGCGTTCCGATGGAATCGCAGCAATGACAGCCGACGGTTTGCCTTTGGACTCGCGTAACCGGATCGTGGAAATGACCAAGTCTTCGGGCACATTCCCCATCTCCTCATACTCTCTTAGCGAAACTACACGAGAGACCTCCAGCTCGGCAAACAAAGAGCGTAATCTGGATTCAAGAATACGGGCTGTGCCGTATCCTGACCCACAGACGAGTAATACGGATTTCCGTTTGCGATGAGGAATCTGGTATTTACGTTCCAATGCTGCACCAATATGAAGCGCCAGGTAACCAATCTCACTGTCATTGATCTCATGAGGTACGTATGTCTGTAGCTGTTTCACTGCACTGATCGTAATCTCATAGGCCAGTGGATAATATTTACGTATATGTCCGAGCAGTGGATTCCGCATATTCATACCATGTTCCAACCTAGTAATCATGGGCTTCAGATGGGCATACAGATCATTCGGCAAGCGTTCATCATCCCGCAGATCATAGGTGTAGCGATCATAGATATGTCCCAGCATCTGCTGTACAGCAACATATAACGGGTCACTTCGAAGTCCATTCCAATCGGTAGCGGTCATTTTTTTGCTAACAATGTGCAGCAGCAGATAATCTCGTTCTCCAACTGGACAATGAATGGAATATAACGACTCCAGATCCTGAATAATCTGCTGCGCAAGCTGCTGATCCTGAGCATTCGCCTCCACTTTCTCGAATTGCTTCAGTTCATGTCCCTGCTTAATACGCAATACCATAACCGCAAGATGCGTAATCAGATCTTTCAGTGCCACATCTGCAATACGAACATCCTGTTGGCCTACATGGCGAATGACAATCTCGCGGATGTGCGCTGGTTCAATTGGATACAACAAACGTTCCTGTGCAATGGTCATTCCTTCAGGACCCAGTTCTTCATCTCGCGTATCGGCGTACTCGGCAAGGCAATAACGGAACCTTTGCTCGTCTCCAACAACCTTCACACCATGTCCTGGCTTGATCTTAAGCTGAAGCTGGTAGGTTTCCAGAATCTGACGAATGATTTTCAGATCATTGTTCATCGTTGCACGGCTTATAAACAGCTGATCAGCGAGGTCTTCCATCTTGATATGACCCGGTTCACCAAGCAGCTTGAACAATTCATAACGGATACGCTCATCCGGTGACCCAGGTACGGGCGCACCTTTTTGCCGATCATCCTGTCGTTCCTCCAACAGCTCATCATACCGCTTTGCATCATGCACACGAATGGAATATCCCCGTCCACGCTTGGACTCCAGGCTCCCGCCATGCCCCTCTAGGATATGATCCAACTTTTTCAGATCATCCCGAATGGTACGCACGGTTACCTCCAGCTTGTCTGCAAGTGCTTGGCTCGTCCAAGCCTGTTCCTGTCCTTCACCATGAATGAGTTGGAACAGCTTTTTCAACCGTTTTGTTGGAAAAATCATACCGATATCCGACCTCCCTTCTGATCAGGATTGTGTATAACTAAAGCTTACTTTATATCGATACAAGTACAGTCATCAATTTGCAATGTGCAAGCTCCGGCAAACGAACGACCTCTTCTCCATCGGTTAACTTCTGCTGATGCTCCAATGGTTGTTCCGCAAGGGATACACGCTCTGCATGTACAGCCTGATTGAAGTGCATGTTCACGTTAGCAGACTGTGACAGATACGGATTGAAGACACGTACAATGTATCCGTCACTCTGCTCTGCTTTCTTGAAGCTGCTTAACACCACGTTGGAATCGTCGCTGAACGACATCAGGCTGTAGTCTGTATCAAGAACACGTTCCTCATCGCGGAAAGCAAAGATCAGTCGTCCATTCAGAAAGTCGCATAGCTGATAACTGCTGATCGGTGTCAGATATTCACGTGCAGCACGGGCTACATTTGCTTCGTCGAATCCAGAAGTCTGGATATGCAGGCCAAAGGTAAAGGAGAGCTCGCCGAGCAATTGCGCGTCAGGTGTTGCTACAATTTTCTCACCGGAGGCCCGGCCAGGACGATACAACAGGTTTTCCTTACCCATGAAACCGAATGTGCGGAACAAGGTCAGGGCAATGGTATCCATTTGCTCACCAATAATCTCGTACTCACGTACACCTTCCGTCATCACAGCCATACCATGCGAACCGTTGTTCAACCCGGCATAACTCTGCATCGCTTCAATGGTGATTGGTTTCTCCTGCCATTGTTCGCGCTCCCATACCTCCACTTCTGGCAATGAGGTTGGACGAGCAATCACACCGAAAGGCTGATCTGCAATGGATAGGGCGGAAGCAATTCCTGTATCAAAAAGAACACGCAGACGGTGGCTGAACACCTCATTCTGCACCTGAACCTGGAAGCGGATCAGCTTCTCTCCTTTGCGAAGAGATATCTGCACCTGCATTGGCAATGCTCCCGACGTGATGCCTGCGGCGCGCTCTTCCAGATCGTAGGGAACATCCAGCGTGAAACGCAGGGATAGTGTCTGAGATACGGACGTTTGGGTAGTAGTCGCACTCATCTGACTGCCTGCCGAAGAAACAATCAGATCCCGCTCAGGTGGAGAATAGTTGTAGGAATCTCCGTCATCCCCGTTATCTTCAAAGACCATTTGATCCGCATACACCTGCCCAGATCGCTTGTCTGTAATTTGCAAGGTACCGTTTGCTTGCAGTGCAATGGTGAAATGTTCATTTTCAATCGTTTCCCCGTTACGCCGCTCCATGACAGGTGCAGTTCCCTGACTGAAATCAAACACAATCTGGGTGTAACCCATTGCCGGGACTTCTTGCAATGCCACCAGCAGCTTCGCGCGATATACGCGTTCCGGCAGATGCACTTTGCGACTTGGATTCAGGTCAATGTGTTGTCCAAGCACATAATCGGTCTGATCTGCTTTTTCCACAATGGTGTAGGCAAGCTCGCGTCCCTTCGTATCCCGAATGACAAAAGATTCTTCCGGAATATAAGCTTCAATCTCGGTAACCCCGCCTCGCACATACGGTAGCGTGTTGAACAGGGTGAACGCAAATGTCTCCTCCTGCTGAATCGTTGAAGCAATCATCCGCATATGGAGGTCGAGCAAATTCAGTGCGATATCGTAGGCCTGTTTGTAACGGAACGCAACGTCCTGATTCGTTGTATCGCTGTTACAACCGCCGATGCTGTCATGTGCCGCATTCTCAAACAATAGCTTCCAGATGTCCTCCACAATGCGATGCGGGTAATCATGCCCGAGAGAATGGCTAATGGCAAGCACAGGTTCTAGCGTGTTAGCGATCAGATTCTCAATCCGGTTATTCTGTTGTTTAAGATCGGCACGGGTGGAAAAAATGGACTTGTGAATACGCATGTGCTTGGCTTCCATTAATTCACCCCGAAGTACAGGCAAATATTGACTATCTGCTTCGATCTCCGCCAGAAAACGTTCCGGTTCATTCATCACATATTCGCGTTTTGTATCCAGCGCATTGAACCGTTCAATCAACTCAGGCAGGTTCAACCGGACAGGTGCCTGATCAAACCCATTAGGGAAATAGATATGCTTGGTCGAGGCTTTCCGTTCAAGCGCACCAATCTGTTTCTCCAGATAAGGGATCAGATCTTCCTCATTCTCTGGAATGTTACCGCCGTAGTAATACCCGAACGGCATCTGCACAGCAAATACACGACTACCGTCCGATCCTTCCCACGTAAACTCGGTATGTGGATTCGTATTATCTGATACGCCTCTCCAGAACAGGAAACGTTCGATGCCGAACTCCCGATAAATCTGCGGCATCTGTGCCGATTGTCCAAACGCATCCGGGACGTAACCAACCTTCATCGCATGTCCGTACTTTTGTGCCGTTTTCATACCATAATACAGGTTTCGGACCATGGATTCACTGGAAATCACCAATTGATCCGTCTGTGTATACCAGGGTCCCGTCATCAGTCGTTTGGCTGAAACCAGTTGGCGGATACGTTCCTCATCTTCTGGACACCAGCGGATGTAATCATCCAGCAGTGAGCCCTGTGCATCCAGCAGGTAATAATGAAATCCTTCGATATTCTCCAGTGCGTTCAATACTTCCTTGACGTGTTTGACAAGATACACTTTGGAACGGGAGGTCGTAAAATACCATTCCCGGTCCCAGTGTGTATGTGGAATCACATGTACTTTGGTACGATTTCTCTCACTCATATCTCTATATCCCTCCAGATGCCTTTTTAAAGGTTGTTCAAAAAAGTCCGCTTTTGATTACGAGGGATGCCTGTTGGCATCATCAGCATCGAATATGGAATTCAGCCGAAATAAGTGGATGCTTACGAAGTATGTTTCCTTCGGAAACATTGTAGTTGCTCACGTAGTTTTCCCTACGCTCCGCTACTCCATTTCTACCTTCATCCCATCTTCTCGATACTGAAAAACGATCTTTTTGAACATGTACTTTTAGTCAAAAACGAGTTCGATTTCTTCCCCGTTTTTCTTCACTGAAGCTTCCTGAGTCTTGGCAGGTTGTTTCTCTTCTTCATCACGGAAGTTCACCAGCATGGTGCCTCCCGCCACGATCAGTGCGCCGACGATGCCTCCGGCAAGGTAGGCGATTGGGGTACCTACTGACACAGCTCCATATAAGCCGCCAATTGGTGGCATGATGATATGTGCTCCCAGCAATGCAGTCAGGGCAGCGCCCGTTGCACAGGCAAACATGTTGACCAGAATCATCTTGGCAGGGTTACGCAGTGTGAACGGAATAGCACCTTCCGTGATACCGATCACGCCCATAATCACTGCACCTTTGCCCGCTTCCTGATAGGTTTTGGAAAAACGTTTCTTCATCAGCAATGTCGCCAAGCCATAACCAAGCGGCGGGATGCAGATGGCAATATTAATGAAAATATTCGGCAGATATACACCGGACAGGAACAGGGCGTTGCCTGCCATCCATGCCGCTTTGTTGACGGGTCCGCCGAGATCAAATCCGATCATCGCTCCCAGAATAATCGCAAGCACAACGGTATTGGTTCCGCTCTGGCTCATGTTTTGAACCCAAGCAATGAGATACTCATTCAGTGCGCCCAGTGGACCACCCAGAATGACCGCCATCAGAAATCCGGTTAAACCAACGGTAATCAGCGGTAAAATGATTAACGGTACCGAGCCAGCGGCCGGACCTGTAATTTTAACTTTGTTTTTAACCCACAAGGTGATGTATCCGGCAAAAAAACCGGAGATCAACGCGCCCAAGAAACCGGCGTTGGTCTGCTGTGCCAGCACCCCGCCGATCAGACCTGCGGCCAGCGCAGGTTTGTCGGCAATGGAGTACGCAATGTAACCGGACAGGACAATCGTCAATAGTCCGATGCCGCTCCATCCTACATTTTGCACGAGATATAAAATATGCAAGAATCCGCTTCCATCTTTGTACGGATCAAGATCAGTAATGCCCATTGATAGTGCGATAATTTTACAGATGGCAACGACCAGGGAACCCGCGATAATGACCGGCAGCAGATAGGAGATACCTGTCATTAGATGTGTTTTTGCTTCACCAAACCATTTTCTCATCGTACTCTCTCCTCATGTGGAAGGTGGGGTTAAGCTTGTGCGTTCACAGCCTCAACAGCTTTGGTTAATACCGCTTCTGCCTGACTTACGGCATGACCGATTTTGACACGTACGACTTTTTTATCGCCAAACCGATCCATGTCCTTCACCGTTTGATCCGCTGCAATCAGGACAAAATTCGCTGCAGCAATATCTTCTTCCGTCAGCTTATTGACTTGTCCCATAGCTCCCTGCTGTTCCACTTTGATCTCATATCCCAGTTGCTGAGCTGCTTTCTCCAATGCTTTGGCGGCCATCGGAGTATGGGCGAGACCTGCGATACATGACGTTACACCTACGATTTTCATTATGACACCAGTCCTTCCGTATATTGATGAAGCAACGTATATACATCTTCCGGCTGCACCGCTTCTGCGATGGCCTCTTTGAATGAATCTTCCAGCAATAAGGTGGCAAGTGAAGAGATGATTTGCAGATGGGATACGTCTACATGACCTTTAGGCACAAGGATGGCAAAAATATATTTTACCGGCTTGCCGTCATGAGATTCCCAATCAATGGGCTCCCGTAATCGAATGACCATCACTGCCGGACGTGTTACAACTTCACTCTGGGTATGGGGAATCGCAAAGTGATCCTGAAGTCCGGTGGAGTAGACACGTTCGCGCTCCCACAGATCAGCCGCAAGTTGTGCACGGTTTGTAGTGATGCTGTAACGCTCTGCCTCCGCAGATATAAAATCAAATACGTCCTCTTTGCTATGCAATGTCTGATCGAGATAAATCTGATTGGTTGTAATCATGATCTCTGTCTCTCCTCCTCTCTCTATCCAAAACGATAAGCGCTTACAAGATCATTGTAACGGATTCTGCCTTGACCTTGGATCTAGAAAATTTCCCCTTCGAAGCGGAAAAACATTAGCCATAGCAAAAACCCTGAGTCTAATAGACTCAGGGCCGTTGTCATTGAGTTTTAATTCATGTGCTGCAAAGGCAGCGTAAGGAACATGTATCCTACTTGGACAATACTTCAGGAACGCTGTGTCCAGCGCTGCATTCCTGATCGAAGACCATAATATGCTGCGGCGAGCAAAACGAATCCGGCAACAGCCATGATCATGGATGTTATATCCCACCGAACCATAGTTCCAAAAGCAACCTTGGATTGCAATGGGGTACCAGAAGAAGCGGTGTTCATCAGATCAGGTACGTAATTCATGGTCATGATCATGCCTTGAATGACATTCCAAGCTGCAAAACCGATGATGAATAACAGGGTAACCAGAACGGATTCCGTCGCTAATCGTTTGTTCATACTTGTCATTTACCTCCTCAATTATAGTTAGGAAGGATGCCTTTATACGAAGTCTCTTTCCATTTAATTGGACAAGATGTGCTGCATCTCCTGTTTCAAACGATCTTTATTTTCGTCCACATACTGATACAGCATGTCGAAGCTTTCTTCATTATCCGATTGCATGCTCAAATTCGCGGCTTCCAGTTCAATCTGCTGCAATACCTCATGAATCTGTTCCCCGTGTGTTTGCAGGCTTGTCGTGATGTCGTCTTCGGACAGGCCATTCACATTATCTCGTAATTGCCCGTGCGTTACGCCGCTTTCGGACAACATCTGCTCTATCTTCTTCAAGATCACGGCATCTGCATCATTGCCGATCCGCTCCATAGCTGTTATCGTCTCACCCAGATACTGTCCGCTGGCATTCTCAAGGAAACCGGTCATCCCGTTCATGGACAGCTCGGTATCCAGATCGATGATCAGAATGATATCTCGCAATACTTGCGGAAGTTCCTGCCCACTTTCTCGAATTGTCGCAAATTCAGCCCGATAAAGGTCCATGGCAACACTACCCACCACTTCTTCACCTGACATCTCCTCAAGCTGATCGAGTGGTAACAACTCCTGCAATTCTTCTTGTAACTTGTTCATCTTTCTCTGCCTCCTGTATCTCTCTGTCTATCTATACGCCGACACGTTATTACATCATATCAGAATACGCTATATAAGTTGAACTTATGGAAGTTGGTATAGTATATCCTTTAACAAATTTACAGGGAATATCGTCAAGTTAACGTGCACTTGACCTCTGGAAAATGTTCCGCTGTTATGATCTTGACATCACGAGTCTTGGGAGGGGTAATGATGCGACTGGCCTTGTTCACAGACACCTATCTTCCGGAAACCAATGGTGTTGCTGGCACGCTCCACCGCTTGAGTAACCATCTGAACCGCAGAAGAATTGAACATCTGCTGTTTACGCCGAACTCCGTCATTGAAGGAAGCCATGAGACTCAAGTCCGATCGGTTGCCAACATCCCTTTTTTTCTGTATCCCGAATGCCGCATTGCTCTACCCAAAAGAGCAGACACACACAAGCAGCTACACACCTTTCAGCCCGATCTGCTGCATATCGCCACGCCTTTTAATATGGGGCTGCTTGGTCTGAGGTATGCGCTCAAACACCATCTTCCGCATGTTGTCTCCTACCATACCCACTTCGATCGTTATCTCGAATACTACCGGTTGAAAAGTATGATTCCTCTCTACTGGAAATATATCCAATGGTTCCACCGTGCCTGTGATGCAACCCTAACTCCATCGCAGGAAACGTTAAACACCTTGCAAGCCCAAGGCATTCAGCGTCTGAAACTTTGGTCTCGCGGGATTGATTGTAATCTGTACTCCCCTGATAAACGCAGCTCGGATATCCGTAAAAGATACCACATCACTGCTCCCCTTATTCTACTCTACGTTGGACGCATTGCCCCGGAAAAAGATATCGCTACACTCACGACTACCATGCAGCAGTTGCCACAGGAAATGCAGTCCCGTGTACACTGGATCATCGTTGGCGACGGCCCATCCCTCCCGAAAATGCGTCTGCAATCCCCACCAAATGTCACCTTTACAGGATATATGCATGGGGAAGAACTTGCTGTTATGTATGCTTCGGCAGATCTGTTTGTGTTTCCTTCCTCTACGGAGACATTTGGCAATGTGGTGCTGGAAGCGATGGCTTCAGGACTTCCTGTAGTGGCGGCCAATGCCGGAGGTGTAAAAGATCTGGTATCCCACCACCGCAATGGTGTATTATTCGAGCCAGGTCAGGCTGATGCACTGATTCGGGAGATATGTCTCTGGGGAAATCACGTGAACCAATTGAGGATGATGGGACTGGAAGGCAGAAAGCTGGCTGAGCAGCGGTCGTGGGAGCATATTTTTGACACACTAATCGGGGATTATGAGGAGGCTATAGAACATCGGAATAGACAAACGAAAGATCGAATTATTACAGCGTAGTCAGATGTCTTGAGGTTATGCCAACAACCCATAACAACCGCCACTGTCCTATGCAAAATTAAACCGGTTCGCTCGTTCAGGCTGCCATAGCATTTACACTCTGCTACGGTCAGCCTGAATAAAGGATACGCTGAGCGTTAAGGTGTGATCCCGGAAATCAGAGTACCATTCTGATGCAGGGAAAATGTCAGATATTGTTGGATTTATTTCAAATGATTGTATAAATAGAAAAAGACATAACCTCATTGAACTGGATCATGCCTTTTATTGCAAAAACTCTATTGGTTGAATTTACTGAATGGGACTTTGATATCTACAAACCCTTTAGCGTAGGGTGCAACCTCATAAGGGTGGAATCGGATGATGATACCTTTGTCATATAAAAAGAATTCAGATGTTTGATCAAGCTGAAAATCATAAATATTTTCTTCAAAAATAGAAACTCCTGCATTATACATAGCTAATAGACTGTTGGAGATTGATTTCTCTACCTTCTCCATCTGAGTATCGTCTTTGACATACTCGCTTAGCTTCAGTTCTTTCCCCGTTCTTAAATCATAGTTATATGATTTTGTCGCATCCATTCCATGTGCTCCGCCAGTGTACACATGATCTTCATATACCACAGATAACTTTTCTTTTGCATTGTATTTTACACTGGCCATGGTAATGTAGAAATAATTTTTGTTTGATTTCTTTTCTTCTTTGTCCAGGCGAGCCGCTTTCACTGCGTGGATTTTAAATGTCTTGTTCAGTTTATCCGTCACAGATTTATTACCACCTGTTAGATGTATGTATGGCTGTCCTTTGTAATATTGGACCTTCGTTTTCACTGTAATCGTGCTGCCTGCCTCTACATGACTACTCGGAAGAATGATAGCAATCAGTACAGTGATCAACAGGTAATTTATCCATCTCAATTTTTTTCTTTCGATTCTATATTTCAACATTATCGATTAACCCCCTTTGGCTCAAATGATACCGTTTCCTGCATTCTGTTCCATATTACCTGTGGAGTGTTCTTTAGGTCTGTTCCGCTCTGAACGTTGCCAATCCAGATGTCTTCTGCTCCCGGGTGTTGTAAATAGTGCCTGAGCGTTGCTTTGATCAGAATAGACGAATGTAAGTCCAGCACCTCATCCAGCGGTATCCAGAATAACTCGCCTTCATCCGAGGGCACAAAATGTCGATGCGTGGTCTCTCCGAAATATACAAACTGCTGCCAAATCTCACCACCGTTAACTTCCAACAGAATATATCGAAGCCGAAAGTGTTCGACATCCTCTTGCTTGAACCCGGTCTCTTCTTCAATCTCCCGATAGCTGGCGGTCATGGGTGTGTTCAGTTCCCCTTGTTCCAGATGCCCGCCAATGCCACCCCAAAATTCAAAATCAAATAGTCTGCTGCCCGCCTTCTTCATCATCAGCATGTCTGAGCCATTGCTCAAAAACGCTGTAGCCATCTGTCTAATCTCCATATGTTCCTCGCTTTCCAAACTGGGATTGTAGTAGTCTTTATCTATTTAAACTGAACTAAAGAATATTTACACTAGCCACTCCGTTGACAGAACAACCTTCCGATCGCTGTTATCCCCAGATTTTTTGATTCCTTTCCTAAGGGGAAAAATCCGGGGATAAAGGCGAGGTGTATGCTTCCGAAGTAGCTTTCTTTCAGAAAGCTTTTAGCTCCGCTTCTTTAGGTTATTTCTGTCCTCTACGTTTTGTGTAAATGTTATATTCAATTTATATAACTGCCTTCTACAGCAATTCCTTTAGCTCACTTAGATGTTTAATCGTATGTAAAGGACCCGACGTAATGCTGTCTTGCCACGGCTGGTTGACCTTCATCCAGATGGTGCTCATGCCTACGCTTGCTGCTCCTTCAATATCGTTCACGGGATGATCGCCAATGTAGATGCATTGCTCTGGGCTTAGACCGAAATGATCAAGCGCAAGCTGAAATATGCGTGGGTCGGGCTTTTTGACTCCAGCCTCTTCTGAAACAATAATATGGTCGTAATCCTCCCGGATACCGAGTTGATCGATTTTCCCATACTGAATATCGGTCTGTCCATTGGTAATTAACCCGGTTCGATATTTCCCCCGCAGATGCTGAACCACTTCTCGCGCCTGTTCCATCAGAACTGAACTTCGCACATACTCTCTGCCATAGAACTCCATCAGTTCTGCATGTGGCGGATGCTCTGCCCAAGGCAGTTCATGCAGCAACTCGTTGAACAGAAAGGGTTTGTCCTTATAACCATCCTGGTCGAGTTCAATAATTCGTTTACTTATATCTTCAGTTGACTCAAGGTGACCAAAATAGGTCTTGATTAAACGCTGCGTGAAGCCGTCAAAGGTCATCGTTCTGTTCAGAATCGTATTATCCAAATCAAAAATAACCGCTTTAATATGATCCATCTTCCTTCTCCCCCAATTCCAGTACATGCGTTATCTTTTCCATACTCGTCACTTCTCTAAATCCCAAGTTGTGATAAAAAGATCCAGCAACCGGTTGATCCGTGTACAGAACCAGTCGAGCGTAATGATTTTCCGCTTTTTGAATAACCGCATCCATCAGCCTGCGCCCAACCCCATGTCTTCGAAATTCTCTCATCACATAAAGCCTGCGAATTCTTCCGGTATCCGTCATTTTAGAATAAGGATCTCTGTTCAGACCGCAGATCCCAACAACCTTATCGTGCATTCTGCATTCAAAAAGCGCTTCACCTTCTTGCTCAAATGTATTGATTCCTCTCTCATATTCATGGATTAATCGCTCGATATGTCTGAACCCCTCACTGGAGCTTTCAGCCAGCATCGGCACTAATTCGTCATGATTCCATACCGATATCTCCTGAATCCGCATGGTGTAACCGCCTCCAACATGTTAAATCAATGGTACACATGCAAACCCAACCATACATTGAACGTTGGCTGGGTTTATCTTGTAAAAGCTCATTCTCATTTTTTCTTTTTGTGATAGTGATAACCCGTGCACAGACCCTTTTGCTTGGATTTGGCTGAACAGTTATGTCCACCGTTCTTGTCCAGTCTGCCTGGATGAGCATAAGCGGAAGAGGATACACCAACAAGTACAACAAGAGACAGGATTACGATAACAACCTTTTTCATAAGTCACCCTTCGATCAACACCCTATGCTTTAGGGCTTAATACGTGCTATCTCATTCTACACGAAAATCCACAATTTGGATATAATTCATCTTTTTAGCCGATCCATCCTCATAAAATCTTAAATTGCTTCAATGCATGGGTGACTCCATCTTCACTTGCCCGCAGGGTGACATAATCGGCGCTTTTTTTAATTCGTTCTCCGCCATTTCCCATCGCAATTCCGATTCCCGCATACTCTAGCAGATCCACATCATTCTCCCCATCACCAAAGGCCATTGTATCCTCTCTGGATATCTTCAGGTAGTCGAGAACTCTCTCTGCGACTATGGATTTGCTGACTTCGCTCGCTTCCAGCACATTTACTACATACGGATGGAATCTCACGAATCGTAAAGAAGGAAATCTGGATTGGAACTTCTCCGTTTCCGCCTCATCCGCATATAAACAAATGCAATATACGTCCTGTTCCAACGTGCTGATTTTCTGCGGGAAATCCATGAGTCCAAGCGTATCACTTAAGGCTTCAGTAACACGACCATCTGCTGTACACAACCCGTTCGTCTCAAATGACTCTGTAAAATATGAAATACTGTGCCCATGCAACTCGGCAAACTCACTGAATGCTCTAACCATCTGTGCTGAAAGTACAGACTTATGTATCACTTCATCACCTGCTTTGATCAATGCCCCATTAGCCCAAATGATCGTATCGATTCCGAGATTTCTGAATTCTTCGCATAAATTATAGGGCCTGCCTGTGACGAGTACGACTTGAACGCCTTTACGAATCAACTCCCGGATCGACTCAGCTGTACGCGGTGATAAACTCCGATCTATTTCGCTCAGCAATGTACCGTCCACATCAAAGAACACAGCTTTAATCAAATTATTCTTCCTCCTCTGTCTTCAATTAAAAAGAGCAAGTACAGAATAACCTTGTTTGGTCTTCCTGCACTTGCTCTTACAATTAACGGGTCTGAACATCTTGGGTACGTCCCATGTACCATAATTGAAATGATTTCGCCGTATCCAGGGAAATGTCATGTGCCCAATGATGCAGTACTGGTTTGGCGCGGTTTACGGTATGAATGGAAGCCACACCGAACCAACGTTGTAACACATTACGAGTGATCTGCACTTCGATGACTTTCTCACGTTTGGAGATGAAGAGTGTTGAAGTAAGTGCACCGGTTCGAAGTTGGATGAAATTCTGATGCAGAATGTATCGGGTATGGAAAAAGTCCATCACTCTGCATGTTGCAATCCACACAAGCAGAATCGCGGAAATCATCAACCAGGCATGTTTCTGCCCAAACACCACTGGTTTGAAATACCACAATAAACCCGTGATCATGATCCATCCCCAGCTTGGTTTGAGCAGGCGCAGCCATAGTGATATTCGTGGAAGTTTTTCCATCTCTTGCGTAACCCGATAGGATGGCAGGATCTCCTCAATCAGGGTATAGGCTTGCTTCACAGGCAAGAAGGGATAGAGCGAGTTCACCTCCTGCTCGGATTCTCCCAGACTACCTGCAGTGGTCAGTTCTACTTCCGCCAGTCCAAGCAGCCTTTTCATCGGTGACTGAGTGATTTTCACGGCCTGAACGCGCTCTTTCAGGATTGAAAATGACGTTTGCTCCATCATGCCCTTCGAGATATAGATCCGCTTGGCATCCGAGGTGATCTGGAAATTGCCATACTTTACGAAGGTTCTGACTATGCCCAGAGCAATAGATATGATCAACAAAACCAAAATCATCAAACTGGCAATCCACCAGGAATCAAGCCAGGTTAATAATATACTTTCCGTTACTTCTTCATCGGGGAAGAAATCCTTCACCCAGGAATAGAGCGTAGCCAGGACCGGAATCAGTACGAGAAAACTAAGCGAGGTAAAGGATGCTTTGAATATGTCCTTGCGGGTAGAATGATAATGAACAATCCGTTCCTGTTTTTCTTTTGCAGGTAGAGACATGGCTTCATCAGTTATAACAGGGGCGGATTGCGTCTCTCCCTCTTCCATATCCTGAACTGCATCCAACGTATCACGTTCCTCTGTTGCTCCTACTGTTTCTGCATCTTCTGCCAGATAACCCGCTACAATCTTCTCCAACTGCTCCGCTTCGGAAAATGAAACAACGTGTAACTGGAAGGTAGCATCTTCTCCCTTGATTCCGGTCTCGAATCGAATCGACGTCACGCGGAACAACCGATGAAACAGCGTCGTATGTCGGTTCACGTTCTGGACCTTGGTATACGGTATCGTTCTTCGAGTACGGTTGAACACACCACTGTAGATGTGAAAGGCCTTATCGTCTGCTGTATAACGAGAAGTGAACCACTTCCAGATGATCGACACGATGCCGATGGAAATCCCTGCATAAAAGGCGATTCTTCCATAGAAGAGCCATTGGGACTCTGAGCCCTGACGGAAGACAAACAAAAACAGGATGATGGCGAACGAATTCTTCACCAGTTTCCACAGACTCCACAGCATGGTTAATGGATGATGTCGCTTCATATCGATCATTCATCCACCTCATTAATCCGCGCATAGGACGCAATCTGATGACGAAGTGCAAGCGCAACTTCCTCTGGCAAGGCGGCGATTTCATGTGATGAACCCATCGTGCCAACCGATACGGAATAGAGTCCATATTTTCGCATCAAAGGTCCCTGATTTGTTGTAACCGATTGCACTTTCGCCATGGGGATGATCTGGTGTACCTTGGTTAGCGCCCCACGCTTCAATTGCAGGAACTCCTCATTCACATCATAGTACCAATGCTTGTATAACCATGACGGCTGGATGAAAATATCCCACACCGCATATAGTACAGATATGGCCGTGACGCCCCACAAAATCCAACCAATCCACGTCTTCCATCCATAGATGGAGTCGAGTATTAACAGTACGGCAAGAATTAGAAAGCCTATCACATTCCATATGATGGCGCTAATTCTCCACAAGTTTACCGCATGAGGGGACAGCCGTTGCTCGGGTGTATTCCACTGGATTGACATATGTTCACTCCTTTTTTCCTCGGGTACATAAAAACACACATGGTACACTGTACGAACAATCGTTCACGATCGATGCAAAAAGATAAAGAGATGACCCCTATACAATACAGGTCGTCATCTCTTTTGTACGTTTCATTTTACTATAAAATCCTGTACTTCACACAGCCAAACCATATGGTCAGTTCCTTCGCCCCAGTAGTTCTTTGCCACGACATAGGGTTCACCGAATTTGCGTTGCCACTTCTTCTGTGCGATCTGGTAACCGCTATCCAGGCAGAATTGCTGAATTCCCAGCCGTTGCAGTTCAGTAACCAGTGCAAGAATGAGCGCCGAACCAATCCCCTGACCTTGAGCATCGGGCAACACGTAAAGGCTACCCAGTTCTCCGATATCGTTCAGCCGGCCCTCTGTACATTCTCGAATCTCCTCACCACACGGTCCATACGAGATTGTGCCTACAATAACATCTCCCATTTTGGCGACAAGGAAAAATACACTTGCTTTGATGTTGTTTTTTGCTTGCAATGCCTTGTGAATCATCGCTTCTTTGTGTGTTATTTCATCCTGAATATCATCCAGAAGCGAGCCTATTCCCTCCTGATCAAATGCTGCGGGAATGGTTGTTTCGAACACCTGATACACTCCATCTACATCTGACCATGTCAAAGGTTCAATGGTAATTTTGTCATCCACAGGTTCTTCTCCGTTCCATATACCTTCTTAATCTGTACGTCGCTGAATCAGTCTTCTTAGTTGATTCGAATCCTCAAGAGGAATGCTATATCCAGTATGCGAGTCTTCCTGGTTTACCAACAGGCCTTGCATCTTGGGATCCATTCCTAATGAAAAATCATACCGTGTTATCGAGCTGTCCGCATTTGTTATGCTCATGACGTACTCTGTACCATAATCAAGAATGCCCGGCAAACGCACAGCCTTATGTATGGCCTCCATCATGATCCGAATCTCGTCAGATCGATCAAACTTAACATCTTGGCATGGTTCCAAAGTGAGGTTTGGATTACACGTTAAGGTGATCAGTACAGGAAGCCCTTCTTTCGCGTTCGATTCATTCGGTTTGTTGCACCCTGCAATGAACGTGGCAATGACGACTATTAACAACACTCCTGCATATCTCACCATACTGCGTGCCCCCCTGACTTCGTGTTAAATAGACAAGTAATGAACAGAGAAGTAATAGATACAGTTTCTAATGACTCAACTGCACTAAACTATCTGTAGTCATATCCAGTTACTAACTCCGGATCCCATGAAGACAACAAAGCGATCAGTCGCTCTACGGTCTCTTCCACAAATAACTGAACTCTCTCACCCGTAATGAACTCAGGAGTAATTCCCGGTTCTTCCCCATTAAGAAAAGAAAACGTGTGATCCCGCCAGCGAACAATCTCATCCGCAGTTAAACGATCCGCCATGTCATAGCCTGATGAACCGTTAAGCACCTGCCACACTTCTTCACTCCAACTTGAGCCTTGATAGAGATTAAAATCGATCTGGTCCGTCTCCTGGTAATATAAACGCGACAGTTCATCCTTCGATCTACTAATGCCTGTATGTTGATCTACCTTGTTGACCCGTTCGACGAATTCAGGATGCACACTCCGGAACCAGTAATAGTCTGTCAGCACATGCATAAAGTATCCTCGCACAAACCACTTCCATCCTTCATCGGTAAGTTGTTGCATATAGAATGAATAAAGATCCTTCAGTTCACCAACGTAATCTCCATTATCTTTTGGGTTAAAATGGGTGTATTCCTTATCCTCTCTAGTTGTGCCTTCACGCATATGTATGGAATCCGGGGCGATGTTCCCCAGATAGAATGAACCTTGTGCAGCCTGCATTTGCAGCGAGTCTGCAATTCGATTAGCGATATTGAGATGAACCATAGGTAACGGCATAGAGTTGATCTCCTTTTTGTCGGCAAGTATTCTACCATACTTAGAAAAAATGATATAACCTACTGCTGCAACGTACAGATCGCTTAAATAGTGAGACTCCGTTATGCTAGTCCTTTTTCATCGTAATTGCGTAATTAACCCTGTGTTCTCTCCAATTGCATTCGGTCAAACAGCTGCTCCAGATCCATATGGTACTCCGGGTGCTCCTTCACAAGCAGACTAATGTATTCCGACCCACACTCATAGAATACCAGACGATTAAACGGAGCTGTATCTCCAAAATGATTGCTTTCCTGTCCAAATTTTGCCCGAATCAGATTCTCAATATAACGCGCGTAACCCTCGTTCCACTCCAACCAGCTCCAGTACTCGGCTTGCTCTTCATTTAATGAAGTGAACAACGCCTTTCTAGCCGTGTGTACTAGTGTCAGGTCTTTACTCTTCAAAGCAGTCAACAATGAGTTAATCCGCTCCACAACAATTTCATCTTCATACGGAAATTCATAATCCAGTTCCCATGTCACGCGCTTCAGTTCGTCCATTTTATGCTTAATCTTGAGACGGTTGACGATCCGTTCATCATATTTCTCATATACATAACAATGAACATATTCGTGGAACAGATAAACTTTCTGCTCCAGATCTTTGAACGCTGTATCCGTTACGATCGCACACATTCGTCCGTTCATATGATGCACCGGCATAGCGGCAAGGCATTCATCTGGAATATATAAATCGTCCGGAACCGTTTTCACCCACTCATATTGCCGCGTTTTGGACGAATAATCATAGATATATAATAAAGCTTCATAGGCTACAACCACTGGATAATGTTCTGCAAACAAAGGATGTAGGCTGACCAAGTCTTTCTGAAGCTCGTTTAACTCGTTAATTTGCTCTAAAAAAGCATCCATGTCATGAACCTCTCTTTACTGGAATGATGCGTTAATCATACTAGATTAGTAAAGATAAAACACTGAGAGAAAAATGATAATCCTGTTCGAATGTGATCTGGTGAACGTTAGAACCGCTCTCCGCGTTTCTCATACAGGTAGATATCCAGTGCCTGAATCCCACGCCGGGCCAGCTTAATAAACAGGATCAGTGCATACACACCCAGTCCGTATAACAGCACATTAATTAACATTGCAAATATCGTAACTATAGAACCAACCATCATTATTATTCTTCCTCCTAATGAACCTATTAAAATATCACTCCCTATTCTAGCATATTTTCCCTTAGTTAACTTTTTTGGTGGATGTAAAAGTCATTCGGTGTGCTTAGTGGTTCAAAACAAAAAAACTTCCACATCCGTATGTGAACGGTGGAAGTTTGTTAATCCGGTATACAGTTTCCTAAGTTCGTTCACCACTGACTATATGCCAATGCTGATGCTTCGAGTCTTGATAACTGCCCAAGTTAGTTACAATCTTCGATGAGCCTGTCTGAGCTAACAAGTCAGCAACTACTTTTTTAATGACCTGCATCATTTCTAAGAGCAGCTCATCATTATTCTCTTCCTCTTCTGAAATGAAGGATTGAATATGAATCTTGGGAATTACAACAATGTGATGCTTGTAGTATGGCCGAGTGTGATGATAAGCCATAACGTTATTTGTTTCCATGACAACTTTGACTTGCGTTTTACCACTCAGTACCTCATCACAATAGAAGTCCTGTGTCATAATACTCCTCCTTCTTACTATTAAGTTCTGATATATCCTGCCTTCTTCAACACATATTCCGTAAACGGATTGATCTCAGGGATCGGCTGATTCAGATCAAAATATTGGAGTTCCAGCCCTTCATCATCCATAATGGTTGGGCTGCCCTTGATACCTGCAGCTTCATAAACAGCCATGACGTTGTAAACTTCATCACCATGTGGATACTGATAGTACATGTCCTCACCTGAAAAAATGCTAATGAGTTTATACGATTCCGCTCTCAGTCCGGCCTCTTCATACAATTCCCGCGCAGCTGTTTCCTCCAAAGACTCCCCGGGTTCCATTGATCCCCCAAGTGTCCCCCAATCCAAGCTATCTGTACGTTTTTGTAGCAACAGGTGACCTTCCTCGTTGAAAACGAGTACACATGAGCCCGCCATAATTAGAGGACGCGGGCCCACCAGTTTTCTTAGCTCCATGATATATCCCATCCATGCTTCTCCCCCATCTTCAAAGTGCATACGTGAAACGTACCCTTATGATTTGGTCAAGATTCCCTGATCCACGGATTTCTGAATAAGCTGCTGCGCATACTCCCACAATGTTTCGGAACCGTTTGCAATTTCACGGTTTCTGTTTAACACCTGTTCACTTGTAATGTTATATTTCTGCCACGTATCTCCCTCATTCTGATGATTGTGGATAAGAGGCTGCAACCGATCGAGAGATGAGGCAAATTGTGCTTCAGGCGTCTGCTTTGCTTCAAACTCTAACCATAACTGGAGTAGTTCTTCCGCCTGTTCCTTAGGCAATATACCAAACAGTCGATAAGCTGCTTTGAGTTCACGATCATATTTATCCGTGTGTCCCACCGTATCATAAGCGAACGTATCTCCGGCATCAATCTCGACCAGATCATGAACGAGAAGCATCTTAATGACTTTGAGGATATCCACATTCTTGTTGGCATGACTCTGCAAAACCAAGGCCATCATCGCCAGATGCCAAGAATGCTCCGCATCATTTTCAAGTCTCTCACCGTGCATAATTCTCGTCTTTCGTTCAATCGTTTTGAGTTTATCAATCTCAATGAGAAATTGAATCTGATCCTCTAATGATTCGCTCACTGCACATCCTCCTTCATATCCCATACCTATCTACGTGGATAGATCATACCAGTAAACTCTATAGTTAAAATCCAGTGACATGCCAACACCCTGTGCCAGACGAATTGAGCCCGCATTGTCCGGTGAACAATCCCAATACGGATGTATACCTACACGACCGCATTCTTCTACAAAAGCTTTTGCCACCATCGCACCATAATTTCTTCTTCGGTAGAGTTCAACCGTTTCAATATCAACCGCATGTGTCTGATTCGCAATAAATGCCGACAAGCAAACACTCGCGATATCATCGTTTTGCACTGCAATATAGCCAAAGCCATGCTGTAAAAAATCATCTATTGTTGTCCAGAAATGTGTGATTTTTTCCTTCAGAAAAGGAAAATTGTTATATCTTTTCTCTCCTGATAGTACTTCATCTATCCTGAGAATTCTGACTTCCTCGTCCTGAGAAGCACATCTGTCGATAGGAACTTGATGACTTATCGGATCTGGATTCAATTTGAGTACATGCTGAATGTCACTGGATATCTCTCTTTTCCCTGAGATGTGCTGAAGAATATCTTCCCAGGACTCGTCCACCACACCAATTTCAACGGCATGCATATGTAAGTTCAATAACTCAGGTTCAATACTTTCCCGCATGAACTCTTTCAATTCATGCAGAAAGGGTTCACTTCGAGCGTCTCCGATCAACTGAAAACCAGATTGTCCATGTATCCAAATTAGTGCTGCAGTGATATTCTCTTCATCATCGACATAGATCCGTCCCGGATTCAAGCCAGACGCCACCGCCTTGACTTCAATATTCTGACACGAGTCCGTGAGATGTTTTACTTTGTGGAAATCATGCTTATTAATCTCGGTAATCATAGGTTCATTCCTCCCGAATTCAAAACAAAGCTCTAAAGTGTGTGGAAGCTTGATTCCGAACCCCATTGTTTCCAGAAATATTTTACTGCCTCTTACAGCACGTCCAGCTTCTGCCGAATATCAAAAATTTGCAACATGTTAATCTCCCTTCACGCTTTTTGCTTTCGTATATGTTCAGCTGTCCAATTCAACGTTCAGTTCACGCACAAAAACAGCTGTTCCCTTGATTCTGACATCCATATCCTCACCATCCCGAATCACACTCACTTGAACCTTTCCATCTCTTCCCATCTCATGCCCTTGTTCTATCACAAACTGTACCTCATCGATCTCCGGTTTCACATAAGTTAAATAATAAGCACCCATCACCCCGGAGGCTGTTCCAGTCACTGGATCTTCCGTCGTACCAGAGTATGGTGATGAAAAATGTCTGACATGCATCATCGCATCGAAATCACGGGTTTCGAAACAAAAGGGATGCAGGGAAGCTTTGGGATTCTCAATTAAAATTCCTGGGAACAGGGAAGAATCCGGTTTCATTTTCATAAAGGAGTTCAGTTCACGAATCGGGATTAATAACGTCCAGGCTCCTGTACTTCCATAAACGATTGGCGTAGAAAGGTCGACATCATCCAGAGTTAGGTTTATGGCGCTTACCAGCTTCTCGATATCCCCCTGGAATGGTATAAACTGCGGCTGATCCTGTTTCATTTCCATGTAAATGGTGTCGGCATTGCACTCAAATCGTATGGGTAATGTACCTACATTGGTTTCAATCGTGATTAGCTCTTTGTCACTCAACATCCCACGCGTCTTCAAACCATACAGTGATGCCATTGTGGCATGACCACACAGATTAATCTCATGGCCCGGCGTAAAATAACGTAATCTGACGTCAGCTACTTCAGAATTCAACACAAATACTGTCTCATTAAAACCAACCTTATAAGCGATCTGCTGCATCTCCGTCTCACTGAAATGATCAGCATCAAAAACCACTCCCGCCGGGTTACCTTGACCGGGAACGGTAGAGAAAGCATCATAATGATAGACCGTAATATTACTCATCAACAGACCCACTCTCTCTGTAATCTACGAGACTCACATTTCCATATAACTCTACGCTTTCACCATCAATTACAAGCCCGCCACCATCTTGGCACACATAAACAGCCGTACGATTAACACGGGTATACTCTCTTAATGAATTCAGGGTATCTTCCGAACCGTCCCAATGCGGTGCAAACTCAAAATCAACGAGTCCCAGTGCTTGCATATCTTTCAGATCTACATTGTTTTCATCAGCATCTTCCCCATATCCCGCTATATCTATGGTAGGTGTAGTCAGAATACTTCCTGCGCTGACCCCGATCAGAATGCCGCCACTCTTCACATAGGAACGCAGCAAACCAAGCACATTTCTCTTCTGTAATAAACTTAGAAAATAAAACGTATTTCCGCCGGATAGATGAATCGCATCACATTCGAAAATAGAGCCAAATGTGCTCTCCTCATACTCCAGATCAAGATCATAATATTGCAGGTTATCTATTCCTATTTGATTATAATAACGTTTAGTATGTTCATAATATTTCCGCTCCGGGTCAGAGCACGAAGGGATATATCCGATGGAAGGCTGTTCACTGTTGAATAAGCTTCGTATTCTCTGATTCAATTTATCATTAGACTCGAAGAGCAAATCACTTAACAGAACCAACGTAGTCATCTGACTTCCTCCCGTACCTATTAGACTTGCTTAAACTCTCTATCCAAAATCGAGAAAAAATACTGGTCTGTCCACTGATTGTTCCACCATAGTTCTTCCTGGTAGACGGCCTCCCGTGTCATACCCAAATGCTGCATCAGTGCTGCTGAGCGAACGTTTTGTGAATTACACATGCCGACGACCTTATGAGCTTGTAACTCTTGAAACGCAAATTGTAACAAAAGACGTGTAGCCTCGCTCCCATATCCGTTGCCTGCGTATTCTGAAAGCACACCGTATCCAAGCTCCCAGCTTTTTCGGTAATCCACATAACTCCACATCTGAACGATACCAATGGGTGTATCTTCCGGATCATTCAAGCGGCGTATAACAAAATCATAGGCATACGGTTTATCATCTGCGACAGCAAAATGACTTCGATATTTCTCACGGACCTTTTCATCATCCGTTTCAACAGTTTCCTCAAAGCTCCATATGTTTGCGTCACATTCAAGTTGACATATGAAGTCGAGGTCCTGCTCTGTGACCGTTGTTATTCTTACCTTCTCTCCCACGAATTCCATGTGTATTCATCCCCTTTATAAAAAAGATCATTGCTTCGGAATCTCCCACTCTGTATTAAGCAAACCTCTACCAATATTCCATTTGGCGAGCAATGCTCTCTGTTTATTTTCCAGATCAAGGTATGGTGCTGCAACACAGGATAGCGTGTCGAACATATGGATAAAATGAGGCCCTTCCTTGAAACGTCGAAGCCCGCCATATTCTTCATCATCTGCTGCCCATACAATCTTCTTAATCCCCGACATTAATATGGTGCATGAACACATGGGACAAGGCTCACAGGTAGTATAAAGCGTCAAGTCTTTCTTCTTCGAGAATTTCTTCTTCTCTACATCCAGCAAATGTTTTCCTGCCCGACGAATGGCATCCACCTCAGCATGTGCGGTGGGGTCGCAATCCGAGAAGACTCGGTTCCGGCCTTTACTCACGACAATCCCATCCACATCCACGATTATCGCACCAATCGGATACGTTCCTTCAGTAAATGATTGTTCTGCTTCTTCCAGAGCCAAAGTTAGATACTCATAATCCGATAACTTCATTGAAAATCCCCCTAAGTGCAGTTATAGTCGCTTATAAAGCAGATCCTTGTCTAATGTGTAGTAAAAGAGATTGTCGGGATCTCCTTTAAAAGTTAAAAGTTCTTGATCGTGTACTGCCCTGCTTCACCAAGAAAATCACTTTTGGTTAACCCTTCTTCTCCGAGTACCATCCTGTAGTTCGATATCGTACCATCATGGGAAATGATAAACGTATTGCCGCTCTGTTGCCTGCACCATTCAAGAAGCTGCTCAGCTAATATCTTGAATCGACGTGCATCCATCTGATTAATACTCTCTTCCCAACAATCCAATCCTAACTCAACCATTTTTAAGTCAGTATACTGATGGCTGAGTTCTTCCTTGGAGTAGGTCTGATCGCAGACGAAAGGTACAAACTCTGGATTCTGAGGAAACATTCTTGGGCCAACCAGCGGGCTTAAGAACACAAGATTTTTGTTAGGGATCAGAAGTTGTGCTGTTTCAATAGTACGTTTTGTTGGACTGACCAAAATGACGTCTTCAGGTGCAAAAACCATTTGTTTTCGCAACGCTATGACCTGACTTTTTCCCAATTCAGTGAGACCAGGATGCAGGCAATTTAATTGGTTTGGGTAATCCATCAAGTGTTCGCCATGACCATGACGAATAAATGTAATGTCCATAGGCACCTATTCCTCTATTTCTGAATGAAGTGTTTGATGCCTTTTGCATCAAGAAGGTTACTCAGTTCCTTTTTCAAAAACACAGGATAGACTTCCATTCGCTCCAGTTCGTCCAAGGAAAACCATCGGAAGATTAACTTACCGTTATCCTCTAGACCTTTGAATTCTATTTCACTATAAAGCTTATGGGCTTCCGGCAATGTGATGACATAATAAAAACCAACTTCATGATACTTCAGGCCATCATATTCAAAGAAATCTTCACTAACATATGCGAGCCTTTGCGCTTCTACATGAACACCCAGTTCCTACATCATCTCTCGCACAATAGCCGCTTCTGTTGTTTCGTTCAATTCCACCCGCCCTCCGGGCAGATTCCAGAAATCATCCTGTTCAGTCGTATGCAAAAGAACTCTTCCCGCATCCATAACAATACCTGCCACACGGAAGTTGAATTTGTTGTTATTTTGTTCATACGATATATTATTGTTATCTGCAGTGGTCATCTCGCTGACCATCCATCAGCAAATCCGTCCATGAATCCCATGATGAATGAGGGAATAATGAGTACGAGCAATAAAATTAAACTGGCTATGCCCCATCTAAGAATTACTTTCCATTTGCTTCGAACACCTATAATAATTAAGATTGCGGTTGTTGCAATTAAGGCTACTTCATAAAATGTCATCAAACTGTCCTCCGGTATGTATTCGTATTTCATTAAGGTTAGTCCAGAATCTTTTCTAGCTTGTGCCTACAAGCCTCGCGGTCATAATCCGAATTATCCAGCCATACCTTATCCATCTGAAGTAACCCATAGATTTCGGACTCCAGCTTCTTTCTTTCCTGCAAAACCTGTACCGTACCTTTAACACCCTGATAACCCTGTGCCTGCCCCAAACCCTGGTTCGTATAATAATTAATGAATCCCTCTGACCATTCTTTTGGTCTTTCACTAACTGCCTTATCAAAGGTATAGGATATATCCTTCTGGTCGATATAGATGAGAAGTGGATTCAGAGCATGAATGATACGACCCAGTTCCAATACATACTGCACGTTCTGCTCTTTGGGTTGATTGCATTTTACGAGACCCATGGTTAGTGGATTCTGGATAAAACAACACTCAAATATCGTGATGCAATCATCATTCGTGTTTAACACGTTTTGGGCGAAATCTTGCCACTTCTCGGTGATCAGTTTAACATTTTGTTCAAAAGGAATTTCGTAAATATCTCGGCTGAAAATATCCTGTAGAAGGTGATCGGGAAGCTCTATTCCCCATTGTTCTTTCATCTTACGGTATGGAATTAGGAAACCTTGATCATGGGCAGTCGCATTGCTTTCCAGAATCTCTCTGTAATCTTCATGCGTTTTCAATAAAGCTTCGAAGTCTCCAGCATAATAAAAAGATACGCCCTCGTAATCAGCAGGGTGATCCAGGTTGCCTTCTTGAAATAGTTGTACCTCCTTGCCTCTTCCCTTTAAAATTTCGGATACCATTTGGGCAACCGTTGACTTGCCTGAACCCGGTAATCCTTCAATCAGTATTAATCGCCTTGTCATCATTACATCATCCTTTAGTTTGTGTGAAGATATGGATCTTCCATGTGTCAGACACTAGGTTATTAATCGATATCTGCAATAACCCATTGCGCAGAATCGCCATCTTCTTTCTTTTTCCAAAACACCATGGTATTGCTATACTCTTCGTTGTTCTCATTTAACTCGTTAACTATCACCACTGCCTGATAGAGTTTCCTTTGCTCCTGTATAGTTATGTCACTCATGGAAGTAACCTTGAGAACTTTGTATCTTCCCATGCCTGATATAGGAGATTTAGGATCAATCAAACTCATATATGCTTTTTCATCCTCTTCGTATAAATAACGCATACGGGCATTCATAAGTTTGACGATTTCCAATTTGTCCCCTGTATAGTTTGTTTCATCGAGATACTCTGGTGGGATGTCTTCATTCTCTTGGGATGTCGATATTTCTTCATCCTGTTGTGCCTCTTTTTCTGTGACACTTCGTGCCGAGGAATCTATCGATTGTGCATCTTCAGTGTATTCCTGGTTCTGACAGGCCACCAGAAGTAGAAATAATAATGAAATTACAGTTAACTTTTTCATCATCAACACTCCATTTAATCATGAATAACACTCCCCTAATAAAGATCTTCAATGCCTTTTATTTAAATAGAGACATCCTATGTATGTAAAATTTTCTCTCAAGGTACATCATAACCCATAATGTGGAATTTGCGAATAAACGAAGTAAAACATCTCTGTTTCTAGCGCTTTTCACGCAAAAACCACGCTTCTCTGCAAGAGTTACATCATGCAAAGCGCGTGGTTATCAGTAGAACCTTATTCTAAATTTTGTAACTGTCAACAATCAATCTAGCTATCTATTAAATAGCATATTCATTATGCCGACCGCTTCAATCTGGATCTCTTTTTCTTCATGATCAGAGAAAAGGTAACTATATGTTGAAAAGATCCCCATATGCTGTATATGTCCACCTTTAACATGAAGATTCCTTCCCTCACCATCGATTTTCTGCACAAACGTCCTGCCTTCATTCACATTATACGAAGAATGGATGTTATGTTCAGTTGCGAGCCATGCAACAAAATCTTCTTCGTTTGGATTGGTCATTACTAGAATAACGAACAGAACAACAAGCACAACAATTCCCGCTCTTAGTCCCGCGCCCCTCTTGCTACCATGCTGCGTGTTCTCACGCTCCATACCATTCACCCCGTTTCTTTAACCGATATTTCTATGTTCTTCGCCAAAACCCAACCACTCAATCCATAGGAGGATGAGATCACCATGTACTTGTATTTCTCTTCTATTAGCCGAGTTTGTAATTCCTCATAGGAAACATAACTGACAGGCCAACCGTAGCCCTTCCCCAACTCTAACAACTCTCGATTATGAGGGATAAAATGCTCTACGTCCCACTCATCGAGATCCAAAATAATACTGCCATGCAGCGGTGTATCAAACGCATGGGCCATTACACCAGAGAATAAGACATCCATATTTTTCGGCACATCATGACTCGAACGAGTACACATCCTTATCCTTTCGTTCTCTAAATCGACTTCGTAGCTTAATATGATGTTGTCATGCAAACTTGGCATAGTACCTCTCCTTCCAGTGTGCACATATATCAAACACCGTAATATTGTTTATAGTCTGAGACCCATTCCGCTTTGGAAAAATCAACAAAATCATACGGCTCGCACTATTTAAGGTAAAGCAACTCCTCATGGGCCTGCCCCCCGTCCATTTTTTCCAGATAAAATAAAGTCTGACTGACTTTCGGTTCTCAATCTCCTGTTTCAATAGTTCTCGGATCGGCTCTCGATGGATGTCATCAGGCTCCAATCCGTATAACTGTAGCAGTTCTTCCTCGTTCATACTTGTTCTCCTTACCTACTTGAGAAATTTAACTCTTCCGCTTTTTTCCTGCTATCCATTCTAGCATAAAAATAAAAAGCGATGATGTGCAGCCAATGTTCTCAGACATGATAAAAAGACTACTCACTCATGAGTAGCCCCTATGCATTCATATAACCTTACTCAATCTCCAGATACATCTCCTGATCTTGCAGGATTATCTCATTCATGTGTGCAATAGCTGCTTGTGCCACAGTCTGATATGCAGCATATAATGCCTCTGTTCTCTGGAGCAAGATCGGGTCCTTCTCCAGATCCGTTGGCAGTACCTCACGCCACACTTCATCCACTCTGTTTTTGTCCGTGATCAGACTTTCTATCTGGTCCAGTACAGTTACCATTTCATCTAAATGAAAAAAGTGCATCCCTTTTTTAATTCCATTCCAACTCTTGATCTCAATGATGTTATATGCCGAAAACCAATAAAATTCTGCCAGACTCTTCGTGTGATTATGATAGGAATAGAACAGAAATAAAGCTTGTTGCCCTTCGTGTAACTGTCGGTATATCTCTGTTTTGGCTGCCATATCTCTGCCCCGTACAGAAACAAGCATCGGTTCAATACACAACCAGCTAAGCTGATTTGAATGTACATCTTCTGGTCGAAGTTTAGCCTTCATAACACGCTCCTCTCTATTCACCACTTTAAGGATTCTCTGGTGCTTTCACTGCCGGGTCACTCTCTCCGCCCATTCTGCGTCTGGATGTCTCCATTTTCCCTGTCGAAGGCACATGGTCAGACGCTTTAGCTAATCCGAATTTGGGCATGTTGGCGTATATGCTCTCAAAGGAACCTGACTGAGCCTTGTATGTCTCATGATAAATTCCTACTGTTCCGTCAGTACCAATGGATCTGTTGAATCTTTTCCAAGCTTCCAAGTGTAATCCGCCCCGTGCGTATTTCTCCAACTCATCGTAAGAGCGCCAGTATTGGAGTAGCGTCACCCCACGCCAGCTTATAAAATACTCTGTACTCAGAAATCCGGTCTCCGGATTCATATACAGTTCTTTAATCATCGGGCCCATGGACTTTAAGACAGGCAGCCATTTATGTATAGCCCACAGACGATTGATCCTCATTCCGATGATAAAAACAACAAATTCTCCCTCAATCTGTGCTGAGTACCTTCCCTTATGTATGTTCGCCATGTCACTCCTCCTTCTCGTCAAAAACATTCGATTTCATCGGATCTGGACGACCCTTCCTATCCGCTCATAGGCATCCAGTGGGAAATCAAAACTCCACCGTTTGTGATATTCCTCCAGTCCCATTTCCTTCAATTTGCTTAGCTCTCTGTAGAACAGCTTGGTCAACTTGACTAGGGTTAATTCCTCCGACATAAGTAATCGCCCCTCTGTAACGGCTTTCGGACTAAAATTATCACTCATCTCATACACCATGAATTGAACGATTAGCTGTGAACGTTTCTTGATCCAGAAGCGATATTCTCCAGGTTCGGTCTGCATGGTCATGGTTACCTCCGTGGCTCCGTTGTGCAATGCAACGAATTGACGTGCTATCTCATCAACCGCATCCGACAAAAAAGAAACTGGGATCTCAATTTGTTCTCCCTGATTGGGTTTAACCAGGATATCAAGCCAGCCATGCGGTTCAAGCGTCATAACAATGTCCATAGCCATCCTAAATCCTCCTTTATGTGATTCTCTGATGCAAAAATAACTGGAGACCATACCTTTCATTACATATACTTTCTAATTTAGAATTAGGTGAATTTGGGATAGTAGACGTCCTTTTAATTTGTGTCCAAGTCCCTTATAGTCCTGTTTGTTTATCAGCCATTAAAACTCTTACAATGCTGGTCGCGTTGTTGAATTTCATTTTGTTATTCTTCTGTTGATAGTCCCACCCACGTTTTATTGCATATTGAATAAGGTTGGATATCAGTTTAGGTTCATACACAAATATATCCCATGTATCTTCCCAAGCCACATCAAACTCTACAAATGTAGATTTAAATGTATTTGAATAGATCCGAATAACAATATCGTATGCTTGCTCATCCACAACGTACAGGAAAAGTGTATCATTCACTACAATTTTGCGGACTTGTTTCCTGTATACCTTCAGGTAAATCCCTCCCTTGCTTACACAGTGCTGCGTAAATCTTCATACACATTCCATTTTGTATACAATTGTTTTAGCGCTAACGCCGTTTTATGTATGAACTTGTCCATAGCTTCCATAGATAAAATATTTAAGTCACCCAAAGGTTGGTTGTCAGGGTTAGCTAAAAACGCCAGTTTCTCTCCCCTATACTGATACACCTCAGATTCCAGCAATCCACCTAAATCAAATGCTCTCCCTACTTTCAGCTCACTTAACCAATCGTTGGCCTTGTTCCAATTCCGTAAAATCATAAACTCCAGCTTCGTGACATCCTTCGTATACAAGCTTCTTCCATTGGGGTTGGCTTCATACGCAGGGTAAATATCGAATGTCCACACGCGGTCCGTATAGATATGGGCGATGTAACCGCACAGATATTGCATGAATTTGGGATCAATATAAGCCAACTTCTTGTTGGACTCAAAAAAGGCTTGAAGCTCTTCGTCTGTTGCGAATCTTCCTGCCTCTGGCATGAGGTGGGTTTTTGCCTTCTCAGTACGAAGATTAGTTCTTACGTGAATGGAATCTGGAGCGAGACTTCCCAATAATAATTCAGGGGATGGATCTGATATCAACTCGGATGCAATTGCAAAATGAACCATAGGCCAAGGCAATGTAAATACTCCTTTCTTTATTAAAAGGCTCAATTATGATGTTCTATGATTTACAAAGCTAAGTGCTCACTCTCTTGTACATGTATCAATCCAATATCCTCACAATAAAATCCTAATATTCCGTCCTCATAGTCCTCAACGTAATATTTCATTGGATGATATCCGTGGTCTTTCAGATCTTTAATATTAAACCCACTTATCTGAACTAGAACACCATGAGGCTTATAATGAAAATTTTCAATATTAGTGAATCTAAAAAGTAATTCATATGTAACATTAGAGAATTTCGTTAAAAATGTAATATCTGCTATCAAAATATTTTCATAATATTTGTCTTGTTTTATATACAGATTCAACCCAGCAAGCCACTCCAAATTTTGAACAGAAAATGCTGGAATAAAAGGTTGAATTAATTCCATGTTTTTCATCATAATCTAACCTCAAATCATTTTGAGTTATTCTATTAACGCTGTCACTTGCGTAGTAATTTAGACTCTCCTTGCTTCAAGTCTACAAATATAGGCTTCTGCACCTTGTTAATTGTGGAAATATCAATCTCATCCACACTTTTAAAAACAAGCTGTAATGACTCCTTTTGTTCATCTTCAAATAAAAGAGTTACCTGATCATCACAGAGTTTTCCTTCCAACTCCGCAATAACGTCAAATAAAAACATTACAAATACTACTTCATTTCCATCCGGATACGTATAGTGCATCCTCTCGCCCGTGTAAATGGAGGCCAATTCATAAGAACTCACCTCAAGCCCTGTTTCCTCTTTCACTTCTCTAATCATGGTTTCTTCGATTCGTTCACCTGGCTCCATACTACCACCAGGTAATCCCCAATCTCCATAATCTGATCTCTTTTGGAGCAGAACCCTCCCCATATGATCTCGAATAATAGCTCCACCCGTAACTACAACACGACTAGTCATTACTCTTGCTCCTCTCTGTTGAGTTGCTTCTCAACAGCTTACGATTTTAATCAGGAACCTTTTCTATCGATTTATATCCCAAAATGCACAATACATTTCCCATTTACCTCAGCATACTTTGCCATGTTCGCAAGCTTGTTTAATTCGTTGATTAATTCAACTTTGTTGTACACGAGTTTCTCGTAGTAGCCCTTCCGTTCTTCTCCATCAACACAGTAACTCCCTGTTAGAACAATCGGATCAGTCGCATGGTTAAATAGATCAATCCAGGCCCGAATGAGTTGATGAAACTTCAACAAAACATCCTGTTCTTCAATAACGGTTATTCCATAGTTGTTCAGCCCACTACATCTCATGCAGGTAGATGGATTCCATGTATCCAACCAACAAAGGGAATCATAGATGTACGCAATGAATTCGTCTTCCAAGGTCGCATGATTCTCTGTGGTTAATCCACTTCCATGTATTCTCCCTTGTGAATCCCATGATTAGGAGGTATGAATATTCCCGTCTACTTGCGATTTGTTTTCGATAACAAAATGATGCTTTGGCATTCCTGCGTACTTCCCCCTTACACTTCACTCCCATAGGACTCCTCTTAATTCATCATAACCCATGTATTGGTAAATGAAAATGGAAAAAGATCCTATCTAGCCCCTAATTAGGAGAAGTAAATAGGACCGGGATAAAACTTCCTTACATCCATAAAACCC
This sequence comes from Paenibacillus sp. FSL M8-0212, assembly GCF_038004645.1. Lineage (NCBI taxonomy): Bacteria > Bacillati > Bacillota > Bacilli > Caryophanales > Paenibacillaceae > Paenibacillus > Paenibacillus sp. FSL M8-0212. The sequence continues at coordinate 643,235 of NZ_JBBORP010000001.1, forward strand.
TTCGTCTATTCAGAAATTCTGTTCCTTCTTCTCGATACATCTCTATAAATTCATTGGTCACATGATCATGCCTCAGTATTCCCATATAATCTGTTCCAGGTTTCTTTGGTCTATAATCTGAATCCACCGTGTAGATATTAAAGTGCACCTCATCTTCGTCTTCTGATACATCCGTATGATCGAAAAGTGAAATCACTTCAGCTTTGCCGAGAAACCTAAATGGAGATTCCTGACGCTCTATAATATAAAAAGGATATGTGAGGTTCTCTATCTGAAAGAATTTCTGGTATCCCTTAAGCTCATCTGGTATAAGATCCATGTACTGTCTAGCTACATCTTCTGCCTGAAATACACCCGAAATCCACTTCAAATCCCCCTTGGTTGCTGCGATAATGAACAGAGCAATCACCTTCTAAGTTAAATATTATTTCTCTCTTTCACGCACAAAAGTCTGGGACAAAATCCGGTGGCTACCAGCGATGTTGTCAATTTCAATGCTATATTCAGACTCGGTATATTCAATCTGATGTTGCTCATAATATCTTTTCCAGAACGAAACTGCCACTGCATTGTTAGCAAGCTGTTCCACTTGGAATGTACCCTCAAATTGAGCAAAAACCAAGTCGACCGCTTGTGCTGCCAGTCCCTGTCCGCGATACTTTTTGACCAGGAACAGCTCTTGCACGGTATAATCCACTTCTTCCGGCACATATGGAGGTGAGCACACCAGTACGAATCCAATAACCTTCCCTTCATACTGAATCAAAAACGGATGTAATTCATCACGTTCCAAATATAAATAGGTGTTAGTTGGATCATATTTCCCCTCTTCAAGTAGATCCTCGCCAGAAAATTCAGACAGATCATATAAGTACAAGTTGTACAGGTTGAGAAACAATTCCTTCTGCTCTGGCAAAATACTCGTAATTTGTACATTCATCTTCATTGCACATCTCCCTTAGTTAATGAGTTGGTTAGTGATCCATACATGACTTTACCGATCTCCACAGCGAGCTTGCTGTGCCCTGTTCTCAATATATCGTTTCAATCCCAGCAGATATAGGCAAAGTTTGGTTTAAATCATGGAGTAACCTTATCTTTCACAGTGGACATGAACATTTGTACAAAAAAAAGACTCTCTACAGAGTCCGTTTATTGGTCTTATCTTTATTTTTCACCAAGTATCCATCAGCATTTAGCCAATATTTAATGAATTAGATAATCAACCACAGGATATGAGATCACATTGCGATCTCTGTACGTTGAAGTCACCGCTTCGTGATGTGTGCTAAGAATTCCGTTTTGCAACATCACCGGACGGAATCCTCGCTCCATTGCTCCGTTGTACGTAAATAGAACACATTCCTCCGCAGCAAACCCGGCGATGATCACTAATTCAATTCCATGACTCTTCAACACCTGCTCCAGATCAGTCTGCCAGAAGGCATTGGAAGCTTCTTTGGTAACGGTGATATCCTTCTCATTCACATCTACCTCGGGAATAATACGATATTCTTCCGGTTTGGCCTCCTCCATTCCCTCCACATCCTGAACGTGAACGACCACATGTTCATTCAATCGCAGCACGTTAGCCACATGGTTAATGTACTCACAGGCATGGTCTATCGAAGTCTGGTCCATCTTTTTCCGCACAATACTCTCTTGCATATCAACAATTAGCAAACCTACTTTCATCCTATCTCTCCTCAATAATAAATTTTACGTCTCATGGCTTAGTAACTTCCTTTGTTTAAACTGAGAACTTAATCCTTAAATAATTCATTCAGCATCCGGTCGCGGTTCTCCAGAAAACTGCGGGTAATCTGATAATGATCGGTATCCTCATAGGCTACCTCTTGAATATGGCTATCGTCAAAACTTAAAATCTCTGCCCCCGGATATCCCAGCAAAATGGGTGAGTGCGTCGCAATGATGAATTGCGAAGTGCCTGACAGATCGTGGAGAATACGCAACAAGGAGAGCTGTCTTGCTGGAGATAAAGCGGCTTCGGGCTCGTCTAGCAGATAGATACCTTTGGAACTAAAGCGGTTGACGAATAGGTTGAGAAAAGATTCTCCATGCGATTGTTCATGTAATGAACGCCCGCCATAATATTGAAGCGACTCCGGCATCTCATCCACATGTGATGCAAATTGATAGAACGATTCAGAGCGCATAAAGAAACCATTCGTTATTTTGGGCAACCATGCCAGCCTGAGATAATTCCCGAGCGAAGATTCCGAAGCATGTGTCTCATAGGTATTATTCCTGCCGCCCCCTGCGGTATTGAATCCACATTGATGAGCGATGCCTTCCAGCAGCGTAGATTTCCCTGAGCCATTTTCACCTACAAAAAAAGTAATATTATTCGTGAGCTCCAATCGTTCCAAGGACCGTATCGCGGGGATGTCAAAAGGATATTGGTCCCGATTCTCAATCTTGGCCGACATGAGTTCCACACTTCGAAGATACATAATCATCCTCCCACATTTATTTTATATAAGTTTAACTAAAGAATATTTACAATTATGAGGATAACGAAAAGCTGCGGGTTTATTGCCTTCATAATAGAAGTGCCCAATCCAGGATAAAGCGTAATGGATGACAACGAGTAGCAACGTGACTTTGATATCAATAAACCAAAAAATCCATGCCACAAACGCCGACAAAAACGCAAAATAATGCAAAATGAGGTTGTTCCGATCCTGATGTTCCTGAAGGTAATAACGCAAGTCCTTGCGCAGACGATTCAACATCAACCCACATCCATTTCACCTATAATAAGGCTCCTTATTTCCCAATCCATCGTAACCTATTTCGGGGTACATATGAAACCGTTTCAACCAAAAAAGAGCAAGCCATAGGCTTACTCTTTCTTCAGGTTAATAGACAAATCTGCGCTGCGCCCAATAGCTGAATACAAAGATCGATACCTCGGTCAATAATTTGGCTGCGAGCAGTGGAATAATCAGTTTTTCATTATAAAAGTACAATAAACCATAGTTTAATAACAGCACCAGCAAGACAAGTGAGAAATATTTGGGCAAAGACTGCCGAACCTTCGAGGTTCGTCCAGCGGAAAATACATACTTCCGATTAATCGCATAGTTGAAGATGGAGCTGCATAGTCTTGCTGCGACAACCGACAGAAACAGATTGTGTGTGAAATACTGAATAACAAATAATAGTCCAAAATCAATCAGAGCGGACAGCACCGAAGATGTGCTGAACATCAGGATTGGCATATAGATCCGGAATGAATCAACCAGCGGGCGGAAATGGGAAGACTCATTGTGATCCAGATACACCGTATCAATAAACTCCTCCGTAATCTCATACCCTTCCTTGTGTGCCGTTAACAGCATGTTCATCTCGTATTCAAACCGATCCCCGGGAATCTGGTTCAGCCAGTCCAGCATGGAGTAAGGAAAACCGCGTAGACCCGTCTGCGTGTCATATACTTTGGTACCTGTTGTGAGGGAAAAGACCGCCCGTGTGACGGTGTTGCCAAAACGGCTACGTGCTGGAATTTTACCACTGAAGCGACGGCTGCCGAGTACAATTCCTGGTGTCGTTTGTGCAAGCAATACTTCGAAGATACGCTTAATATCATGTGGCAGATGCTGTCCGTCACTATCTGCGCACACGACACCACCCTGAGGTCCGTATTCCTTAATGTACTGGAAGCCTGTCTTCAACGCCCTGCCCTTACCCAGATTGACGGGATGTGTCAGGACCGTACAGCCATAGGCTTCTGCTGTTTCAAAAATGCCACGGTAACCGGGTCCACTACCATCATCCACAATCACAATAGGTCCAAGCTTAAATGTCTGTAACTGCAGAACAAGATTTAGTAAACGCACATCGGGTTCATATGATGGAATTAATATCGTCATGATCCTTGTCCCTCCGTCAGATATAAAATGTCACTTACGCCACGTTCCTGGTTGCGTCCCAGCGGGTTATTAACGACTCTGCCCATAAAATACATCGTGGATGAACCGCCGCCGTCCAGATTGTAGGCTTCGGTTGCTCCAAGGCCTTTCATGACATCAGCCAGTTCTGCCAAGGTCATGCCACGGCTGTCGTCCTGCCGTCCGTCCACCACCACGAAGACATAATAATTCGGAGCAATCATGCCGATCGCAGTTCTTGGATTCGCATCCTGGATGGAGCGGTTGCCAAAGTTGTTATCGATTTTCACACTGCTAAAATCACTGACAATCTCGCCATCTTGAATCAGAATCGGTCCAAAGGATAACGTATTGGTTGCCCCTTCGGCCAGCAGTTCCGAGGAAGAAATCTCGTTCTCGTTGTAGGTTTTCATCGTTCCGTCATTGAACAGAGCAAGTGCATCCCGCGTGGGGCTGTCCCGATACAATGTTCCATTGCGGATAATGACACCATCATCACGGAATCCGTAATAATCACCGTTAATGGCAAAGATCGCATTGTTGGCAGCGGCAATCTCTGACGTATTCTCAGTAATGTTTGTTCCAAAGCTGTTGTCCGCCAGCGCGGTTCGCAGGCTGCTTGCATCTGTTAGCTGAACGTCAGCAACATAATACGTAATCTGATCCGAGCCAGAACCAGTCTGTACCTTTTCAATATTGACTTTCATATCATCACTCGAATAATTCCAATCATCTGACGTTGCATTGACTTCCGTCGTAGTGGTCGAAGTATTGCTGTAATCATTGGCGTTGCCAGATGCTGCAGTTGCCGTGTTCCCATCCGCTACAACCACCTGCACATGCCGGATCAGGTAACGGTCAGCCAAGCTGTACAGGATTCCACCTACCGCAAGCACGATGACCAGTGTGATGATGAGCCATCTGCGCTTTCTTGGGGAGATTGGTCTTTTATTTGGGTCTTTCCGGGTTGGTTTCTCATAGATCTTCATCATGTAAAGCTCACCTCTTCATCTAAGTCTTAAGGTCATATTAGGCCGGGTAGCTTAAATGAATCTGAAACCATGGACAGAACAACCTTCCAATCGCTGTTACCCCCAGATTTTTTTGATTCCCTTTTCTAAAGGGGAAAATCCGGGGATAGCGTATGCTTCCGATGCAGCTTTCTTTCAGAAAGCTTTCAGGCGAACGCTTCGCTTTTTCAGGTTTTTTCTGTCCTCTCCGTTTTTATGTAAACGAATAGTTCAATCAAAAAAGGTGATCCGTTTTCCTATTAAGGAAATCAGATCACCTTGATTTTTTATCTATAGAACCCTAAATGTCACTGTTATCGTGTACATATTTCGTTCAACATTCATATCACATATCTTCAACTGGTCTTCATATTCTGTTATGCATCTGCAAAAAGAGCATCGTATGCGGGACAAGGGCGCTTTTCCAAAAATTCCGTTAACGCCGGTGGCTGCTGAGCATAGATATCCTTCAACGACGTTCCGTTATAAATGTTGCCAATCACGACAGGATGACATAACTCACAGATGAGAATATCCCCGTTGCCGTGCAAGTGCAGCTGTTTCGTGCCATCCACACAATTCGAGAAATACACACCAGGTTGTTCACGCAAATTCAACTGTTCAGCGAACCGGTCCATACAGGTAAAATAGAGCGTTGTATCTGGCTTTTTATGTTTAATTAATTCCGTCACAGATCGAACAAGGGACTCTTTGGATACAATCTGGCTCCAATCGGTATGCGGCATCTTAATGCTATTCTGGATCTCATGGATGCGCACACCCAGATCATACACCTTATTGCTAATGGCCTGCATGTTCGCTTGGTTACCTTCAAACAGTAACGTTTCTAGCACCGTCTCCAGACCGGCTTCCGTACACAAACGGATATTCTGCTCCAGTCTTTCATACATGCGAGGATGCACACGGTAGTACGCAGCATAGGACTCCGCATCCGTATAATTGAACGAGATATGGATGTTGGACAAGCCTGCATCACGCAACGCGAGAATCCTTTCTTCGGTCAGCAGACTAGCATTACTATTCAATTGTGTATCAATGCCATGTGCTGCACAGTACGTCACAATCTCCAGGCAATCCTGGTATTTCAGTGTTACTTCTCCTCCGGACAATCGCACTCGCTTGAGACGAGGAAGTTCACTAATAATACGGATAACTTCCTGACTATCAATACATGCTCCATCATCCCGATTGTAGGCACAGCAGTAGTCACATTTATAATTGCAGTTCGACGTCACTCCCACTTCAAGCCCTTCCAGCTCATATACGCCGGGGGTTTCCAGTTCAAGTGATTTATATTTGTTTTTGGCTATCAATTCGTTGTACCTCCTGGTTCCTTCATTCTATCCACGTTTGGATAACTTGAAGATTATAGCGGAAGGCACCAATTTCACGATATGACATTATGTACGTTGCTTGCTGAAAAAAAACAAAACCCATCTCCTCAATGATCGGGAATGGGCCAGAGCTTGGCATATGATTATTGAATTAGACAATTGATAAATTAAGGATTATAGGAAAATCCATGGCTCGCCAGCATGATAAATGACACACGACTTTTCAATAACACGTTCTTATTCAACACGAGTATAGAAGTCTTCTTTTACGATAGCATACATCTTCAGATCCTGAAGCTCATTTTTCACCTTCATGTATTTCCTCAGCACACCTTCGAATTGCATGCCTGCCTTCTCCATGACCTTGGCGGAACCTGTGTTCTTTACCAAACATCTGGCCTGGATTCGCTCGAGCCCCACTTCGTCAAATCCAAATTGGATGATTCGTTTCACTACCTCGGTCATGTAGCCTTGATTCCAAAATTGATCAGATAATACATATCCCAGCTCAACTCTCCTGTTATCGTTGTCACACCCTAGATAGTTACAACTACCAATCAGCCTCTTGGTGTGTTTATCTTCAATCCCCCATGGGCCTATTAGATCCGTCTCATAGCGACTCATGACAAAATCCAAAAAAGCTTTGGTGTCTTCTTTGCTCTGATGCGCGTCCCAAGTGGTGAACTCCGATACAGCAGGTACAACGCAATAACTATACATGTCATACAGATCATCAGAGGTAAGAGGTCGGAGTAACGTCCGTTCGGTTTCCAACACGGGAAATGGTTCGAAGAAACTTTCAATTCTTTTCATAGACTTACCCTCCTGAGATTAGTAGGACAAAGAAGCACTCAGCAATTCGGTCCATATTGCCTAACTCATCTGTTGTACAATCAAGGCCATAATCTGAGTATTTTCCACTGCCTATCTTGCATCGAATATCGGACTCGTACATGCTTGCGCTCCGAATCTCCCTGCCAAAATTCCACCTCTTGTGCATTCACGGCATATAAACGCCAATTAGGTGTAACGACACCGGGATCACGACTTATCTTTACTTTCTGAGCTTCGATGGAACGATCCAGTACTTCCTCGCTATCCAAAACCTCACTCTGATGTCCTGTCATGGCAACTGCTCTCGCTCCAGCTGAACGTTTGCGGAAATCATTAGCGCCCGCTTCATCTCCACAATCTTCGGCAATTCCCCTTATCCGAATCTGTCTTCCAAGGGAAGGCCAGTAGAAGGTGAGAGCCACATGATGGTTCTCCTTCAACTGCTGCCCTTTTCGGCTCTCCGAACTGGAGGCAAAATAAAACGTTTCGTCAATTACGTTTTTCAAAATCAACACCCGCGCATCAGGGTAACCGTCGTGATCCACAGTCGAGATCGTCATGGCATGAGGTTCTTTCACTTCGTTCTCAACCGCCAATCTTAACCAATCCAAGAATAGCTTCCCTGGCCGCTCCGGCAACTGCCCCATATCCAACGTTGGAAATGGTCCAGATAAAGACTTCAAATGTTGTAACAGTTCAATGGGTTGATCAGTCATGTCATCGCCTCCGTCTTCTATTTAACTATCCGTTTATTTTTATCCTTTACTCTCCGCTTCCCATGTAAGCAGATCATTGTCTTCTTCAAAATAAATACCCAAGAGCATCCGTGGTTCACCCATTCCGTTAGACATATCAAACAACTAATCTAGATGACTCAACACATTTGCATTGCTAAGTTTCCAACCATGCCTTCCCTTTTCAACGGTATGTACACTGGTGTTGTCCATGGGATAAAAACTGGACTTATTGCTCCACTCTCTATTTTCAAGCAGATAATACAGAATATTAATCACTCCGCCGTGAGTAATTAACAGAACATTAGACTTGACTGTTTGTTCCTCTATATCTCTAAGAAGACTCTCGAAAGATGTGCTTATCCGGTTATAAAAATCCCTTGGACTTTCTCCTCTTGGAAAAGGTGAATCCATCTCAAGGGTGTTGAAATAAACTCCCGGGTAATGTTCTTCAGCATCCTTATGGAGCATGCCTGCCATATCTCCGTTATTCATCTCCCGCCAATCTTTCATTAAGCTAGCCTGCATATGTAATTTCTTCTCAATTTCCCGTGTAGTCTGCACTGCACGAGGAAGATCACTGCTAATGATCGTATGTATGTTGTACTCCTCAGCATGATGATGCAAATGCTCTCCCAGTCTCCTGGATTGATTGATCCCCTGTTCCGTAAGTCCACGCTCACTCCATCCGCCTCGATACCCTTCCTCGTCCATCCCATGCCTTACCAGATAAATTTTCAAGATCTCTCCTCCTTTTCACATTGAACAGGTTAACTTTACATCTATAACGACTTTCGTATGTATCAAATAAACCCGACCTCAGATAGCTTCTATCCAAGATCGGGCATTTCCTGCTTACCATTTATCTTACAAATGTGTTATGAACTCGCTCGGATTTGATAAAATAAGGAATCCAGATGGCACAAGTAAGTGCCGACTTGCCAATATCTCTTAACGAACTTCCATCCTCAAGTTCTCTGGCCATCGGAATCTGAAGCAACAATAAATAATCAATGATACTCACGGCGAGACTGACACTATAAAACATGATCATAAGACGAGGAAAGATCGATTTTTTACTATAAAAAGCAATGATCGTATAAATACCAAACACTAAAAAGAGCGTGTTATATACTGTTTCAAAAATAACGACCGGTCCCCATAGCGGGTGATAATATTCAGATTGCTCCGAAGTTAGCAGCCCCCAAGTCTCTGTTGTAAGCATGGGCAAACAATACAGAACCAATTGGATCGCCAGGAAAATCACCGTAAGAAATAATCCAATCTGGGTGAGAATCAGCCAACCACCTAAGCCCGATACGCCTAGTGGACGGTAGTCTGTCTTTTGCTCTTGAATATGTGGTTCCACTTAATAACACTTCCTTAATCAGTTTTGTCTTTCTGAGATGAGTCTTCCTTGTAATATTGCCAATTGAATCTACGGGTAATTCTTTTCCCCTACTTTACGTGCGTTGTATGTATTCTCACACACTCGTTATTGTACCTCTCCATCCTTCTTTTATATAGAATTTTACACAACTTCCTTATTGTACTACGAGTGTCAAGTACGAAGCAGCCATTTTAAAACATCGTACTCATACACTGTGAAAGCCAAAGAAGACCTTCGCTATACTTCCACCATGTTCAGCAAAGTACACGTACGTCATAATCCTCTTATACAGATGCAGATGGTGACTCTGCATTGGACTACGAAGGAGGATATGGATATGCCCAATCCTAAAGTAAAACTTCTGCCTTTTGCCGATATTTCAAATTATGTCGAAGGCTTCGATATCGTTTCCACCCAGTGGGGCGGTGATGGCCTTGTCTATGTGTTGTTGATGAATCAGATCCCCGATAAAGAACGAGGTATGTTCGTCCAAAGTAAATTGAAGCAAAGCTATACGTACAAAGTGCTTATTGTGACAGATCAAAATATCGAGGAAGTTGTCATTTGGGGACAGACGTTCAATTATCATTACGTACAACCATTGCATGATCATCTACTGCTCGTCGGAGCACGATGTGCGAATTACGGAAATGAAAAGTTTGATCTGAATGCCAAAGTGTGTGATCTGGACGGAAGTACAATTCGCGAGTTTCTGTTGGGAGACGGTATCCAAAGTGTACAGGTCACAGAGAAGGGAACGATCTGGACCAGTTACTTCGATGAAGGGGTATTTGGTAACTACGGATGGAGCGATCCAATCGGATCAAACGGTCTGTTGGCCTGGGATGAGCACGGTAATAAAGTGTACGAAAACCGCGCAGCTGACATTGCAGATTGTTACGCACTCAATGTGGTGAATGAGAAGCAGGTCTGGTTCTACTTCTATACCGATTTTGAACTCGGTTGTATCTCAGGGGGCATCAGTGAACCTAACGTTACATTTATGAATCCAAACATCTCCGGTTCCTCCGGCTTCAGTACGGATGGTTATCATTTCTTGTTTGATGCCGGGTACGGTAAACATGGGACGTTTGTGCTTAAAAAAATGGAGAAACCCGGTAGATTGAGCAAGGGGCAGAAGATTGATTTGCTAAATGAAGATGATCAGCCCTTCAAGCAGGCACGGCAAGATTTTCGCCAACATCGTCTGCTACTTAGTGAAGGTAACTTGTTGTACCAGGTAACGATGGAGGAGATTACTTCCGCTTCTGGTTTGGATTAAATGACAGGAGTGAAGAGGGCTATTTCTTGAAAGATAATCCTTCTCCTTCCAATGCGTTTCGCAGTTTGGGCATGGCAGATGGCCCGATTCCATGCAGCTTCAGGATTTCTTTCTCCGTGTACTCTGCAAGTTGCTGTAGTGTTGTAATCCCTTCATTCTCCAAGGCACGTCTGGCGGGAGCTGACAGCAAGGCTAGAAATCCCTCTGTCGGCTTACGTTCAGCTTCGCACGTTGGACAGGTTGGGCAGTCACTTTTTTTAATATATGAATGTCCTTTTTCGCATGTTCTGAGTGTTTCTATATCGTTTGTCATGTGGGTGTCTCCTCCTGAATTAAGTATTCAACCAGATCTTAATATCTGAAATCATATTTTCGTATTGTTTTAAAACCTCTAAAGTCCAAATGACTTGTGATGTTCCTACTAACTGTTCCTCTACGTCCGTACATTCAATCCACAGTGACCGTTTAAGACTATACTCGAGCCAGTCCAACTTTCCAGCAAAACCATTATCCAGAACCACTTCCCAATTGGCTGTTAGACTACCCACTCTCTTCTCATATCCAGCTATAAAAGCCAAGAACCTCTCCTTGTTTATACTACCAGCGCTATCTACTGACCAATACACAGCTGTTTCTACCAGATCATGCATCGGATTAATATAACCTGCCGATTCCCAATCTATAATAATAGGTATGCCTTGTCTCCACATCACATTCTTAGGCTCCAGATCTCTGTGACTAATCACTTTATTGAATGCTAGCATTGAAGATGAATTCTTAGCCTTCATGCTCCACTCATACAGCTTATCGATATTGGAATCCAAAATCTTAATCCATTCCGAATTCTCATTTTTTCCTTTGTTCAGATAAAACATCCAATCTATTTTTTTAGAATTAGTCGCCTGTAAACTATCCAATTCTAGTTGTCTAAAATCCGTTTTATGGATATCTGCAAGGATCGTTCCCATCAGAGAACTGTTATTGATAGTAACTTCATCTTGTTCCAAACGTTGACCTTCAATCCAATCAAATATTAGATAGAATTGATTATCAATGTTATGCACTGAAGCACCCTTTAACCTTTTTGCAGGTTGAGCATGGATATGTTCGGCTGCCACGCTTGCGATTTTTTCTGAATCCATATAATTTTGCACAGCAGCAGGCCTTATCATAATCTGGGGATTCAATGCCTTAACTGCATAATTAGCTTGTGTCGTTTCAATGGCGTACATTCGATGAAGAAGTCCACCTGAAATCGGTTTGGGCGTACTGATCAATTCACCAAGCTGTAATTCATTACACAGTTTCTCAAAATTTAAATTATATTGAGTATCGTTCATATGTTATCCCCTCTCATTTTGGCTATTTGTCTGGAGCAAAGCTTACAATCCATACTCGGCAAAAACGGCTGCGTATTTCTTTTCAAATATGGCCCAGCGCTTTTCGGCTCCGTATTTGGCATGTAGTTGCTGTAAATATTGCTTGGCTTCTTCCGTATCACCCGCTTGTAGCAGAAAGCAGAAAGTTTCTTCACTTAAATGTAGCGCTGTCTTCGCCATATAATAATGGATTATATCTTTGGCCCCTGTTAGCGAGTGTAAGAATGAAATGCCCTCTTCCAAATGTGACACCAGTTCTTTCGATAAAGCGTCTGCATCGATATCAGGCGTTAAGGTATAGTGGGCAGGAGCGGATGGGGCTATTTCTCCGATTCGGCAGGTAAAATGAGATATGTTCTCCAATATGGTTCCACTCAATTCAACGGACTGCAACTCCGCAAGCTCGGTGGAATGAACACCACAATTAACATAAAACTGGACTTGACTACTGGTGTTAACCTTTGCTTTTTGAATGTTGAACTTATATGTGAGGTTTCCATCCGCTTTGTAGAAATTCAGATTTTTCTTGGAATAGCCGTGTTTGGCAAATAAGGGTTTGACGTCTGTATTGATGATCTTCTTAAAAAGTTCCTGCATAAGATATCACTCCCCATTTGTTCAAAATCATGCTTGTTCTATTTTATAAAAATAAGGACCACACATGGATTCGTGCGTATGCACGTACGTCCATGTAAACGCTCGGTCGAAGATATAGATATCCTGCTCCGAATCAAAATCCGCTGCAATAATCCGATTCGCGTTTTCGTATAAAAGCACCCAACCACCACTTTCATACATCACATATACTTCATCTTTCGGCTCGGCATTGAAAGCATCTCGTGCTTCATCATGTGTCAGACATTTCTGTTGTTCATAACTGAACAAATGCCACTTGTACTGGCTATAATGGATAGATTCTTTGACCACATCATCGATATTATGGGCAAATACGCTGTCCCATTGCTGTACAATCCCTTCGGATTCCTCGTACAGTTCGGACACGACTACCCCTTTGTCCTGCAAATTCTTCTTGAACATATATTCCTGATGGATACGCTCAATCCCCCAATATGCTCGGTTCAGTTCGAATTCGGGTAAAGCATCCAGCAACTCGTTAATTTTATCTCGAATCATCATTACCTCCGTAGGCTATCTGGAATTAGAATACCTGGTCCTTGCCTGACTGTTTAGCTTCATTTCGCAGTACATAAGCCAGTTTGTACATCTCCGCAATGTCATGTCTGTTCTGTTCCTGGAATCTTCGGATCGCTTCATTAATCTCTACCACTTCAACTGCAACCACCTGCTCGCCATCTTCCGGATTCAGCGGATCACCGACAAGTTCAACATCTCCATATCCGATGATTCGTACAAAATGGGGATGCGGGATATGTGGTCGATACGGTTCCAACGCACTGGATGTACAGTGGAATTGGCCAAAAATCTGATACGACCGCATTTCTGCCCCAAGTTCCTCCATCAGTTCGCGCTTCAGTCCATCCATGTAATGCTCACCTGTTTCAAGCGTGCCTCCGGGCAGCTCCCAGTCTCCATTATCCAGTTGAAAGACGACACATTGATCCCCGACAAATGGAATGATGCTAATATTACTCACCAACTTTTCATCCACGATGTCGTTTAATCTGAACTCTGCCTCAATAATCCCCCAATGAATCGACGTACTCAGTGCCGGGAATTGTTCTGCATTTAAGCTGCTCATCCACATCTGTTCCTCTCTATGTAAAATCCACTATTCTTCCAATTATAGTCGCAAACAAAGAAAGAAGGCCACCTTCCCAACGGGAATATGTGACCCTCTTCTTACACTCTCTGCCCTTAAGCCTTGGATCAATATTGTCTCCAGACTCTCAGGCCATTCTCCCTCTAATGCTGCACCAGCTTTCCATTTTCCAAAAAAAGAACCCGACTACAGAGCGGCAAAACTCGCTCATCATGCGTAACCATCACTGCACTCTTGCCCTGCTCTTTCACGAGCCGTGCAATCATGCCGACAATATCCAGCCCACGTTCCGCATCCAGGCTGGCTGTTGGTTCATCCGCGAGTAGAACAGCCGGATCGTTCATCAAGGCTCGTGCAATAGCGACCCGCTGACGTTCTCCGCCAGACAGCTTCTCCGCATACGCCTTCCGCCGATGGGTCAACCCTACCGTATCCAACAGCTCATCCACTCGTTTCTCCGCCTTGTTTTTATCCGTTCCGGCGAGCTTTGCTACGACCATGAGTTGTTCTTCTACTTTCAGATACGGAATGAGGTTGGCACTTTGAAAAATAAAGCCGAGTTGCTGAAGTCGTACATCAGATATATCCTGTTTGCTTTTACCCATAATAGAGGCCCCATCCAGTAGAACCTGCCCCTCCGTAGGTTCAAGAAGTGCGCCAGCAATGGACAGGAATGTACTTTTGCCCGAGCCGGAAGGCCCCATCACAGCCACAAGTTCCCCTTCAGCAACCTCAAGGTCCAACTTGTCCAGAATCGTCCGTTTACTGCCACCATCTTCAAAGGTCTGTGTAATTCCCTGTAATACCAATCGGTTTCTCATGCAGCAGTCCTCCCAATCGCATCAAGTGCATCAATTTTGGTAACCTTCCACACCGAGAACATTGAACCCGCCACAGACATGAGTATGAATAATACGCAGGTCAGTGCGAGGGTGGAAAAACCTAATTGAAATGGCATTGATGCTGGCAAAATGGACTCGAACAGTCGAACCAACAGTACACTTATCACCAAACTGCCAACCGACAAGACCAAGACTTGTAAAGAAACGCTACCGGCAAGATAACCATTCCGCGTTCCGATGGCTTTTAAAATGCCGAACTGACTCGTTTTCTGAATCGTGATGACATAGAAGAATACCGCAAGCACAAACGCCGAGATGACATATAAAAACGCAATCATCATGAGCAATGATCCCTGTTCTTCCTTATATCCAGGAATGGCCGATACGGCATCCGACTTTGTGATGACTTCCGTATTAGGCATTGTAGCACTCAGGCGGTCTACCTGATCGCCCCCATCCTTAATCGCAATAGCATTGTATATCGGAGCATTGGCATTGGTGTCTGCTGAACCTTGCGAAGTTCGTGAACTTCCCTGAAGTGCGAGCCACTCCTGTTCATTCAGGAACACCACAGGGGAGTGACTGAAGGACTCATTTTGTACAAATCCACCAACGGTCCACTCCATTCCCGAAGCTTGATCTACGAGGACTGTGCCAATTGTTACGCCAGATTCAGACAACTTATGATCTACCACAACCTGCCCTTTTGTCTGATCTGTAATCGGAGATCCTTCGGTAACGGTTGGAGCAAGCCAACCTTCCGGGTTGACCATGAACAGCGTGACATCGATCTTCTTCGTGTCGCCGATTGGACTGACGGTTGTCATTTTCACACCCAGCGGCTCAGCGTTCTCTTCCCCTACCACGGAGCGAGCTTGATTAAGCTGATCCTGATCCACTTGTGACCGGGTAAACCGATGATTCGAATCCTGTTCCAGTACAAAGTGGGTTGCTGCCATATTTTTGACCGAAGCTGCGTTATCATAAGCCAGCCCCTGTGCAAGACCTGTAACAAACAGTACCAGAAATGAAACCAGCACCATAATTGTAGCAATTAAGGCATACCGCCCTTTGGCATACCTCATTTCCCGAATAGCCAAGTACATGTTCTGTGACCTCCCTCTTGATATCCCAAGTATAGGAGGCGAAAATGAACGGCAAATGAATAACAGATTACATCTGCGGAAGTGTCACGGTGAAGACCGTACCCTCCGGCGAACTGGAAACCTCGATTGTACCGTCATGAATTCGGATAATTTTCTGCACAATGGCAAGTCCAAGCCCGGTTCGTCCAGAAGAACGTTCCCGCGCACGATCCACCCGATAGAATCGATCGAACAGGAAAGGCAGATGCTCGGCAGCAATGCCGTCCCCTGTATCCCGAATCTGAATCACACACTGGTTATCCGTATGCTCGGCATGAATCTCGATGCTTCTTCCCTGTGGCAGATGATTCACTGCATTTCCCAGCAGATTCATCCACACCTGCATAAGCAGCACTTCATTGCCGACCAGCTGAATGGATTCGGGCACCGATATCCGAAGCAGCAGTTCTTTTTCTTCAAGTTGCCATTGCAACACCTGAACCGCTTGCCGGAATTGATCTCGCAAAGAGAACTTTACTTTGGACAGATCCTCGTTGCCTTGTTCAAGGGAGGACAGGAGAAGTAGTTGTTTACTGAGCAAGGAGAGATGACGGCTCTCTTCCTCAATGATCGATGCATAGTGCTCCCGCTCCTGTTCAGGCAGATCCCGATCCGCAACCAATTGGGCAAAACCCTGAATCGAGGTCAGCGGTGATTGAATCTCATGCGATACGTTGGATACAAACTGCTGCCGCGCCTGATCTACCCTCTCCAATTCACGACTCATGGTCATGAAATGCTGGGCCAACTGTCCAATTTCGTCCCGCCGGGCGGTAGGCAGTTTTAGATTATATTTTCCTTGTGCAATCCGTTTGGTCGCCTCAGACAGACGTTCAATCGGATGAACCAGATAGCGGGTACTGATCAGAAAGATCAGAATACTAATGCCTATCGTAAATGCTCCAATCAGCGCAAAAAAGATTCGCAGCTCACCGAATTGCAGAATTACATCCGGGCGCATAAAGAGAGCGTAATTCGCATTGCCCAACTGTAGATGAACACCCACGGTGTTACTTAATTGATTATCAAAGAACCCAGTGATGAACGGTTTGCTTGGAAACTGGGCGACGCCATGGTATACCTCACCATTCAGCACCAGTTCTACAGCTTGTTTGTCCAGATCTTTCTCTCGAAATTCGCGGCCGTAGAATCGGTCACTTTCCTTTCCATCCGTCACATAGATTTCGTATCCAAGATCGGCGGCATTGTTCAAATACTGCTCCATTGTGTCCGGTTGCTGCTCCACAAACTGTTTCATTTGCGTCGCGATGCCCACCAGCTTCTCATCATTAAAATCCTTGAGCTTTGCATGATAGTAGATGTTGGACAAAAGAAAACCGAGCATACCGCTGACCATAATCACCGCAATCGTAATGAGGAATACCCGGACGTACAAGGTCCTCAAGGTGCTTTCACCTCCATCTTGTAACCAATGCCCCGCACAGTCTGGATGATGAAATCGTCCGTATAATCAGCAAAACGATCACGCAGCCGCTTGATATGTACATCAACGGTACGATCATCTCCTTCGTAATCTGCTCCCCATACGAGCCGAATGAGCTCATCACGCGAGAACAAACGCCCCGGAAACTGGGCAAGCTGTGAGAGTAATTCGAATTCTTTCATCGGCAAAAAGAGAATGGATTGCCCGTCCGTAACCTCCACATTGTTACGGTCAATGACGATCCGGTTCATACGGATGATATCGCTGGATGTGCGATGGTACCGACGAAATAACGCCTTTACCCGGTATACTAATTCTTCCGGTTCAAATGGCTTGGTCACATATTCATCTGTTCCTTTCAGATAACCGTCTCGCTTGTCGGATAGCTGATCTCGTGCCGTCAGCAACATAATGGGAATGTCGTAATGCTGCCGAATGTAATCACATAACTCCAGTCCGTCCATGCCTGGCATCATGACATCAAGGATCGCCAGATCGATCGGCGTTTCTTGCATTAGTTTGACCGCTTCCAGTCCATCCTGCGCTTCATGAACCCGATACCCTTCCTTGGTCATGACATGCCGCAGGAGTGCTCGAATATTGGCATCATCGTCTGCCAGCAGCAGATGTTTCATAAGGTTGTCCGCCCTTCTATGTAACGAGTACATCTCACTTTGATCCTGCACAGATGGTAGCATAAAATCAATCTCATTCGCCAGCATACATTCCCGGAAACACCGTGGCCATGTTTACATTTCCATGAATCTGGTTGACACTATTATGAGGCGCAACTATAATAAAACCATAACATATGAACGAACGCTCATATATTCATTTGTAGATGATCAAACATTGCTAGTCCACACTAGAAATCATATTACATAACGGAGCAAGGCTCCAAAGGAGAGGATTTAATATGTCAGGACATCAACACAATCATAGCCACGGGCACGATCATGGACACAACCACGCTCACACCACCAATAACAAGAAAGTACTGCTGTTTTCCTTCATCATTATTACCGTCTATATGATCGTTGAAGCTATTGGGGGATTCATCACCAACAGTCTCGCACTCATCTCGGATGCTGGACACATGCTGTCCGATTCCATTGCGCTCGGGATCGCTTTACTGGCGTTCACGTTTGGTGAAAAAGCAGTGAATACTGGTAAAACATACGGCTATAGAAGATTCGAGATTTTAGCTGCCACGTTAAACGGAATCACGTTAATCGCCATTGCGCTCTACATTTTCTACGAAGCCATTGGCCGTTTCATCAACCCGCCAGAAGTCGCAACCGTAGGCATGTTAATCATCAGCGTCATTGGATTGCTCATCAATATTCTGGTGGCCTGGATCATGATGCGTGGTAGCGATACAGAGAATAACCTGAATATGCGCGGGGCTTATCTCCATGTCATCAGTGACATGTTGGGATCGGTTGGGGCCATTGCGGCAGCCCTGCTCATGATGTTCTTTGGCTGGGGTTGGGCCGATCCACTGGCGAGTGTAATTGTCGCGGCGTTGGTATTGCGTAGTGGGTTCTATGTCACCAAATCATCCCTGCATATCTTGATGGAAGGCACTCCAGCCAATGTGGATGTGAATGAACTGGTGCAGACCATCAAACAAGTCGATGGCGTCAAAGGCGTTCATGATGTGCATGTCTGGTCCATTACCAGTAACCTGAATGCGCTGACCGCACATATCGTAGTCGATGGAACGATGGATGTTTATGCATCCGAGATCCTGGTTCAGAAGATTGAGCATATGCTGGAACATAAAGAAATCAAACATGTGACGCTCCAAGTAGAGTCCGAAAAACATCTGCACGATACCTCGGTACTATGTACCGTCAAAGGCGACGCACCAGATGCCCACGCGCATCATCACCATTGAGATGGGTAACAACATATAGTTATAACAAAAACAGGGCAGATTCCCGTTAAGGGGAACGCCCTGTTTTTTTGTTTAGAGAATTTCATTTTTTGCATGAATAGAAAATGGAATGACCTCTACCTTATCGCAGCAGGCTTTGGACTACCTGTATCTGGCGAGTAACTTCTCTTTCTTCTGATCGAATTCATATTCTGATATGATATTTTTCTCTTTTAATTCACCCAACTGCAGCAGTTGTTCATGAACATTCACAGGGGTCTTTTTTCTCTTGCTTGATATGATCAAGGCTAGAATTGAGAAAAGCAGACCATACAGGACACCCAAAATCCCCAAACCTGCCGCTACCTCCGCACTTTCTTGCGAACCATCTATAAAAACTACGATTAATAAAAAATTGAGTAAGAACCCAATAAGGCTAACGATTGATAATGCTTTCAATGAATATTCCTCCTAAATGTTATGTATGTTCTATTCAAACTTCAGGAAAGGTCGGTCAGAAGACTAAACATTAACCTCGTCCCAGTTTATAATGACGTATCCAAGCTGAAACAACAGGATGACAATATAACTGATGTTGATTCCCAAACTGGTCTTAACTTTCTTGATCTGATCCAAGTAGTCTTCTTTGTTCATTTTTCCGCGTTCCAGCTTGGACTTCATATTTTGTTTTTCTTTCCAGAACATGTAGAACTCAAGTATAGCAAATACTCCCCATGCCAATGGATATACCAGCAACACTGCATTAGCAACTGACAACAGCATAAGGGAACCTTCTTCCAAACCTTTCTCAATTCCTAATTTGAAACTTATATGCACACTCAGGGTCAGAATGACTAAACCAAAACCTATAAAACTTAAATACGGTGTAAATTTGTCGCTTCGCATATGATCTTCCTTTCCGGCAATCTCCATTGGTCTTGTGACTGTTTCATTCAAGATTACAGAGTCACTGTAGCCCAAATACTCAACTTCATTAATCTCCGCCACCACCACAAGATGAACAGCTGGATGAGCTGCAAGAAGAGTCGGAAGATGACCCCGAGGATGATCCAGATCCTCCCGAGGAACTACTACTGTCAGTACATTGATCAGCATAACAGCTGGAACTGCTCGTGCAGCCACTGCTTGACGAGGAACCATAGGCTGCCTTTTCCTGTGGAAGAATTTCCTGTTCTAGCCGCCCCATGTGTAGCCCATATGTCGCCTCGCTATGCATGGAGTAATACACCATGGCGCTAGCCATGACGAGAGCTACATCGCTACTTCCGGAAAATGCTGGAGATAGCTCTTCTTCACTTAGCGTTGCGGATCTACGTAGTTGATCAATCAAGTAGGCAATCACCTGAGCAGCTTCAGGATCTTCCTGCTTGCGTCTGGCATGAAACAGTTCATTCACCAGTTCAGATTGATCTCCCTGTGCGATCAGCTTCTGTACATCACTGGTTAATGGGTAAGTGAAAAAATCACCCCAGATTGCAGCACTGTAGGGAGTGAACTCAAATAATTGACAGTACACCCAATCAAACCATGCACGTGCTCCTGGCGTTTCGCGGCGGGTGATTGCCGGCTCATGGTGCACCGTGGAACCTATGAATTCTGCACAAAAATCAGCGTAAGATTTCGTGAACATCAGCATCTCATGCCACAAATCATCAACTTCATCACTGAACATGGGCACCTGCTTAAGTAATGAAGCCATAATGAAATATCGCTTAAGCTCTATCAATTTCCACCGATACTCCAGCGTTTTCATGTGAGGATATTCCTTTTGAATTCGGATCTTGAGTTTGTTGGCAAAATGCTTATTGTAACTCTTCTCCAATTGAAGAATGGTTTGCTGATAGGAGACTTCTTCTCGAAGTCCAAGATTCAATGGTGCTTTTTTTCGTCTGTACGTAACTTTCATCTGTTTTCTGCGTCTTCCTGCTGCTGGACGGAAAATCTTGAACTTACGTCGAACCAAATAGGCTGTTACAACTAATAAAACTGCTGCAAGGTAGTAGTAGATCGGCATAATATAACCGCTCCTCTCCGTTGATCTTCTCTATGTAGGGTTAAACTATCATTAGTATAAATGAGGAACGGCAGTTATTAATAGAGCCCTTTGGCATACATGCCAGGGCTCTAGTTTAGTATATTCCATTGTTGCTCATTCTTATGAAATGGCAATGATTATTGGAGATAGGGTATTTCCCGGGAAACTTTCCACCCATGGCGTACTCCCCCCAAGGCACACCTACCGCTAAAGCAACTTGAAAGAGAATCACGATTAGGATCAGGAAGGTAAATGCTATTGCTGACGTTAATACGATCATGACCACACTCCTAAATCATAGGTGATTATAATGGTTTATCATAAAGTACCCGAGCTTGATCACAGTTCAACGGTTCGGTAAAAGACACTTTCAAGAAGTATTCCAGCTGCCATTGCTGCGTTTTTACAGCCTGCTTACTTGTTGGCTTATCCCAAGGCGGATATACACGTATGGCCCGTTTGCCACCTTTGCCTTGATCCGATACGATATCTCGCTGTAACAATACATGCTTTGGAAACACAAATTGACCAAAGTGGCTGCCTGTGCGCGTACTAATGACATACATATCTGCTGGATCTGATACATCATATGGCTGTGTCGTTCCATCCTCACTCCGCTGCCATAGGGTAACAAATTGTCCGATCTTGGTTGGCGTCGTTTTGGCGACGCGGAATCGAATGGAGAGAGAATTTAAGGTAAACACATATGCCCCATATTCAGCATTTTGTGCTTCTTCATGTGGTTGTGAGCATACAAAACCACACTTGTCATAGATAAGTTCTTTACTGGCAAGTAAGTCGCCATGAAGCATATCGGAGGTCCATCCATTCGGACTATGCAAACTATTTTTGTTATCCAACTTGTGATACCTCTCCTATCTTGTTTAGTCTGAACTGGAGCATTCACGATAGTGTGAAAACTTTGTTAGTTCAAAGTTCCTGACATAATCGCTTCCATTCCTGCCATGCCTTCAAGTATTCAGGCAGATCATCAGGATGATGCTTGTTACTCAGCCCAATTCGGCAATATAGATGAACCAGAGCTTCCTCTATTAATCTGGATTTTTCCATTTCCACCTGTTCCAGAAGTTCGAATGTAGCAAATAATGTTTCGGTGTTGATATTATCTGGCGAGGAGCTAAACGCATACAAAAAATCATAGAGGATAGGTCCAACCATTGGAGATGGATCAATGACGCCTATGAGTTCATTTTGAGCAAATACAAAATTATGAACCCCCGTATCGCCATGTAAAAGAAACTTCTCTTCTTCCTCATGAAAAAGACGATCCACTTTGAATTGAACCAGATTATAATCATCTGTTGTTAAAATACTGCCGATATTCATCTTTGCTTCTTGAATACTAATCTGATTGAATTCTTTCCATGTCCTCTGCGGGAACTCTATTCTGCCCCATGATTTCGTATCTGTAGAACGCACATATGTATTGAATAACTCTTTCACCAGACGAGTTAACCATTCTCTCTTCAGGCCCCGGTTGAAATGGGTCGTACCTTCCATATACGTATAAATAAAATAAGTGTTAGCCGGGTCAGTGTACAAAACTTCAGGCAATAACAAAGAATTCTTATACGTATCCAAAAACTGCTGGGCGATGTGAATCTGTTCGGGTTCATCTGATTTCAAAATATAGTGCTTATTCAGACTTGTACTCAACCGATAAACACGTCCAGCTGTGGTACCTGACAAACTTTGAATTCCAGATATTTCTTCGTTGATATGATGCATCTTGAATAAGTTATTGATCTCATTAATCGTTGGATTAATTAACATATGGTTCTCCTCAATATCTGATTTCCCTTCCATCAATGATCCATTGTACGGCATCCCAAATATCCTCTGCGATATAATCAGGTTCGGTCTCCGTCCATTTGTCTCTGAATTTGGTTAATGAAGATTCCCCCCAGCCTGTTCGCACCATGATCTTGGTCGCTCCTACGGCATGGGCAGCAAGCATGTCTGTGTCTCCTACATCTCCAATAACTATGCATTTGGATAAATCCAAACCGTGTTCCTCTGAGGCCTGTAATAACATTCCGGGTTTAGGCTTTCTGCAATTGCATTCTTGCTCATGCGGACATATATAGGAGTGATCGAATCCGTACTCGCGAAATTGCTCTTCAAAATCCTGAACACTTGCCTCTCCACGAGAAATTCGATATTGATTCGTAAAAGCCAGCACCATAATTCCTTCTCGTTTCAAAAGCATAATTGCTTCTTGAGCATTGGGGTATAATCTGAAATCTCTCGGATGAATAAAATGACCTGTACCACCGATTGTTCCATCTCTGTCTATAAAAACAGCTTGTACGTTTCCCTGTGGTTTCATCATGGTCTGTTCCCTTCTCAGAAAAATTTCAAGTCGTTCATCTATACTTTTTCGTCAATAATATGCTTGCTACCATCTTGCTGCTTATGGTGTTGCAATTTTTTAATTTCAGTTTTCAGATAGTGTACTTCTTTGATTAATACATCCAGCTTTTTCGATGTTTTGGATGAATCTATCGCATAACGTACAATTGCAGCAAAGATAAGAACGACAATTAAACTTATAATTGAGATCACTAAAGTCCAGATAAATTCCAAAATGGTGTCCAACTCCTTGCTGACTTAAACATATTTATTAGTTAATAGTACCACCTTGTTGAAAATAACATAAAGGAAATGTCCTTTTTTAATTCTTCAAAAACCCTCTTAACCATAGATCAGCGAATCGATCGAGTTGTGTATTCTACTTTCTAATGCAAAATCAAGTAATTGGTGGGCTGTCAGTCTGTAAAACCCTCGGTAAATCTCGTCCTGACCCTATTTCGGAAATAGTGTACATTCGCTATTTCAGTCTTTTCCTCACGAAGCTTAAGCTTACTCTATACTTCCTCAGACTGCTCTTCATACGATGCCAGCCACAGGGTATTGCTTTGAAAACCCTCCACACTGACTTCCGCATGGAAATTCTCCTAAAGATGCATCAAACTCTGTTCAACTAAACGTTTCGGCTTTCTCCTTAACAAAATCTGCCTAATACTATGCTTCTATCCCTCCAAGTTTATATTTGAATTTAGATAACCCCCTCCCTTTTAGATATTTCTATAAAATAATTACAAATAAATCCATCATTATTATTGAATTATACGCTTACACAATGTATAATATGGGTTATTTTCCCTATTAAGGAGAGGGAAGGAATTGAAATTAAATAGACTATTTTTCTGAGGAGGATTTACACGTATGAAGAAAGTCATGAGTATTCTTTTGTCCTTTGCATTGATTCTGATGTTAAATATTCCTGTTTATGCTGAAAACGGTTCTAATAATGCCCTCACGAAGTACTTAGGGACCTCAATGCCAATAAAACAATTCGATATAGTATATGGTAGTAAAAACAGTGATTCTCATGTAAACAAATTACAAAGTTCAGATGCATCACTATTCCTTGATGAGATAAAAATTGATCAAGAGAACATTAGCTTCAATGCTGAAATTGAGTATAACAACTCTAAAAAGATATTAAATGCTAGTGGTAGTTTACGTAGTAGTTACAAAAATGAAGATGGTATTAACAGTACCGTTGGAGAACTAATTGATCAAAGTAATGAATTCAATGTTCTTCTTTTTGAAATCTATAATGATGTTCAACCCACTAAAAATTTAATAAATAAGGAACTTGAAACTCAACCACATGTAAAATTATATCTAACTGATAGAGAATCAAACATATTGCTTTTTGAATTAGAAATTCCTGAATCTCTAACTAGTATCGAGACAAGTAACTTCACTCCATCTGATCCAAAACACGATTTGTTTTGGTTTGTCAATGTTGTGAGTCCATCTGAACAAAAGGAAATTCCAGTAGATGATACTATGCTTAGAATTATAGCTGAAAATGAAAATGATCTCTTTACTCCAACAGCAGTAGGTAGTTTTACAGATTGGGTACATCCCACAACCTACAGTAACACTTATTATGTAGCAGGCGATGAAATCAAAAATTTCTCACTTCCTTATGGCTCTTGGAAATCATTAAACGTTACACCGTCCTCAACTTGGGTAAATAGTTTTAAAATAGCCGAGCACGTTACGGTTAATGGAAAAAAAACAAATGCTGAAAACCTGTTCACATACAAAAATGTTAAACTTACAACTGGGGTAGGTGCATATTCTTCTATTGATAGATCATTTATTGATGGGAGTATGGTCGGAAAGGGGTCCGGATCAGCTTTAGCAATGAAAATCGCTGAAACTGTTTGGTCAAAAATAAATGTTGTTGGTCTCCCTTCATTAACTAACATAAAAAGCTGGATAACTGCTTCAAACCAAGCCCTTACAAGTAAAAACGTAACTTTAGGTAGCTCAAATGTCAGATTAAGTACTAATCCTGCTGCAGTATCTGGGATTTCTTCAGACAATTATACGCTCCATAAAAATACTGGTAGCAATACTGGGCACTACTTGACACTTCAAAGTGATGTACAGTTTAATGGAAATCCGGGACAATCTGCTTCTGCTGCCAATGGTGTGATGTTCGTTAGCTGGGATACCTATTTTAATGGTTCAAAATATAATTCGGGTCAAAAAACACTTGAGTTCCAGTATAAAGTGAATAATTAAGCATATAAGTTTAAGGTAGCATAGACTTTGCAAGGAGAAGTGGACATACCCTTTATATTTTGTAATCTTTAATGTGCTACTTCTCCTTGCAATTCACTTATCATAAGTTTTAAGTTTATAATTGACAAATTACTTAAGTGAGAGGAGCCTAAGATGAGACTAAAAATAAATATATCTATTATTATGAATGTGTTACTAACATTGTGTCTTATTGCATTAACGGTGTTTTCTATTCACCAATACAAGCTTCAAACCTCGTATAAAGATTATTTATCGCAAAATTTATCCTATGATATCATAACATTGGCACAAGCTATTGAATCCAATAATAAGTTATATGAACAACTATTACAGACAGACACATCAACAAGTGATATTCGTATTGGGCTTAATGTCCTCTATAATAATTACAGATCAATAGCTTCCATAGCTGGCACTTATTCTTCGATGTATAATCAATTCCAAGATTTTAATGAATCTGCCTCATTGGATATTGAAAATTTATCAAGTTCTACTATTAAAATGAGGGATTTTTTACAAGATGTTATGGAAAAAAACAGCCTAATCGACTCAAAAATTAAGACGGTTTTGGAAAAAGAGTACGCTTCTAATTCTAAATGGCTACAAGTTATTGAACAGAGTGAACTATTTTCAGTTAAAGAAAATGGGGAAATTAGTTTTAATAAAGATGAAAACTTATCTATTAATGATTCAACTTGGGTTAACTTCTTCAAAGAATTGGAGGCTAATACTAGCAATAGTTAAAGAAAATTATAAATCACTCGTCCCCTTCACTATACTTTGTAGACTCCATTTCCGCATAAGTGAATGTACATCTTGCAGAAGTGGAGCCTAAAGCAAGTTAATACCAGAGAAATACTTTTCATGCATCTCAAGATGACTAACATTTTGAACTGCCCATAAAAAAACATTAGTTTCAACTACAGTTATTACAACTTTATGGAATCACCTTTATTTCAGCCGCACTCCTCCTCCACCAGAATGTCAGCACAGCGAACAATCAGCTCAGGCATATTCTCTCCATCAAATAAAACATGAAGTTCATATCCGTTATCGATCCGATACAGCTCTTGATACAGCCAGTAACTGCCTACAATCTCACCCTCTTGCTTGATGATTTCGGGTGCAACCAGTGTAAGTTTATTTATATTGGTGAAGCCCCCACGGGTGTCAAAACGAATGACCACTTCATCCCCTGTCAGCAGTTCCGTCACTGTACAATCATGATATTGAACCCGACTACGGATTTCATCGGGAATATCCTGCGCTAGAATGGCTTCCCTGTATTCATTCGATACACGCTCCATCTCTCTCCTATTTTCTGCACTCTGTTTCTTCAGCTGGAGCATAACTTCTCTCGTGCAATAACCCAACGTAAATACACGGATATCCGCAATTTGCTCATATATTTCCTTTGGTAATCGTTCTTTCTGGTGTTTGTAATCCCATTCCTGCATCTCTTTAAATGCAATTCTATGCTGTAGCTCGTCAAAAGGTGGCCTCACATCATAATCCGCGATTAATTTTTCGATTCGCTCTCTTTCTTCAGCAGGCATCTGGTATACTCTTTTATCGTCTTCCGATATTTCATTCCCACTAAGAAACTTTTCGGCAGATACAAAAACATGGCCATTTTGCTCCAGTAAAAAACGAGGATCTATATTGTACATCTCACGCTGAAGCTCTATATACTCTTTTTCTTTTCTTTTATAACGTCGCAGGAAAAGTGCTTCGTCCAATTCGTAAGCTCCTCTATGTACCCTCATCCCAAAATGAAGCCCTGTCCGCTGACACAGCTCATACCATTCTTTCGTTCGATATCTCATATGCATCTCTCCTGCTAATTTTTAGAAATTAAATCTACTTTGCTATTGAAGCATAGACCTGATCTCGTTAGAAATGACTTTATTGTTTGCATCGCTACTCCTCGAAAATCTTCAGCCTCAACGATTCCTTATACTCAACAGACGTACTGGTCTACCCCAAGGTTTGAAACAATTTGTGTTTTATTTCTTTGTCGTTTCGCGCGGCCCATTCATGAACAGCTTCTACGCCTGCGGATTCCTGACCTCGTTGAAAATAAAAACATAGATCCATCGGCACTAACCATTTACCATAGAGTTTGATGCCAATCCGTCTGTAATTCATATAAATACACTCAATCTGAGATGCATCATATCTCTGATGTTTCATAGAAATCACATGATCGCTCTCCAGCGTAATACTGGGTTTAGTGAAAAACAAACGCCAGAGCAGAAAAACGATATAACCGAGAATAAAGGTCAATATAATGATCAGGAAGTACTTCATAATACCATTTTCATCATAAATAATATTTCTGAAAAACATAGCTTCAATGACCAACATACATAATAGGCTCAACCATGCTCTTGGATAAATCGTCTTGTACGTGATGAGTTCCACCTCCTAATCATTCTCTTCATTAATCCGAAGCCACTCGGAAGGGGTTTTTCTGGCAAAATGCTTTTCAACAAAATCCAAAATGTTATCAATCCCAGGCAATGCCGCATTTTCTTTAGCTTCGTCAAACGTCATCCATTGGTACTCGGTATGTTCATGATTTAACCGGACAGGCTGGTCTTCATCCACGTATCCTACGAATACGGGAGCGGTATAGATATACTCCCCCATGGGTGAATAATATTGTTCGAATTGATTGGCAGAGTACAACCGGACTTCCGTAATACCTGTTTCCTCGTTAACTTCTCTAAGCGCAGCTTCCCATGCCTTCTCGCCCTCTTCTATCCCGCCGCCAACATAACACCACTCGTTATGCAACATACGACCAGCCCGCTTCAGCATCAGTACACGGTATTGATCGAGGCTTTTCTTCAACAGAACTACAGCCACGCCTTCACAACGAATAGGGACTACCTGTTTCACGTGCTCCGCACCATTCAATTTCTCGCCCCCTTCTCTTCAGAATCGAAGTCCTCCAAAACTTTAAACTTATCTCCGTGGATTTTATCCAGATGCTCTTCTCCCCAATAACATAAATGGTCCAGGGCAGGCTTGAGTCCCCAGCCGTAGTCCGTTAACTCATATTCCACTTTGGGAGGAACCTCCGAATATACCTTGCGCTGCACAATCTCATCCTTTTCCAGACCTCTGAGCTGTGTTGTCAGCATCTTCTGCGTAATGTCAGGTATCAATCTTCGAAGCTCCGACGTGCGTTTCCGTCCTGTCATCAAATGATAAATAATTAAAGGCTTCCACTTTCCGCCCATCACTTCCAAGGCCGCTTCCACGCCAACTTTATATTTCTTTGTAGCGTTTGTGTCTTCATGTTCCGTCATTTTTGAACCCCTCCATAATCAGGCTATATCAAGGTGAATCATAATCTTTTTATTGCTCTTTTTTCTATTATTTGAGCCTATTTCGAGGCATCCATTTAGGGTACTTTAATGTTCCTATAGCACTTCATTCTTCCTATAGAACATCAAAGTGCGTACTTCCAGATGTTTTCATACCTGTTTATAATAGCATCAGCCACTGATTTATGGCTACAAGACTGCAATCCAGAAAGGTAGTGAAAGATAAGATGAACGTACTCGTTGTAGTATCCCACCCGCGTAAAGATTCCTTGACCTTTCAGGTAGCTCAACGTTTTGCACAGGGGCTTACCGAGGCTGGTCACAGTTATGAGATATTGGATTTGCATGGGATTGGATTCGACCCGATTCTTCGTGAGATAGACGAACCAGACTATACCCAAGAAAATCAGGTATTCTCGCCTGAGGTTGAGACGGAGATGGAGCGGTTGAAGAAACACGATGCTGCGGCTTTTGTGTTTCCTCTCTGGTGGTGGCATCTGCCAGCCATGTTGAAAGGTTATGTGGATCGTGTCATGAACAACGGGTTTGCCTACGGCGCGAACAAACTTCCTCATCAGCAGATATTGTGGATCTCTCTTTCGGGTGTGACGGAAGAACAGATGCAGAAGCGCAACTATGGTCAATCGATCGCCAATTTGCTCAATGTGGGTATTGCCGATTACTGCGGCGTGTCCCAATCGAGGGTTGAGTTTTTATATGAAACGTTGGAATCCAAGCCTGAGCATTATGAGGCACTGCTGAACCATGCACATCACTTGGGACTGAACTATGCCAACGATATTCCGACTCCATGATCGTATGAGAAAAAAGGTATGACCCGAATATGAATTCTGAAGTTTTGTGGTACGTTCAATGGTGAATCACTACGCTTGAACACGGCAAAAAAGGTCGCTCCGAAGAGCGACCCTGTCTGTGTGTCTTGCATTATTTTACTGTCGAGAGAAGAAACTTCTCCAGCATGGTGATATCAGTGATGCTATGGTTGCAAGCTGTGTTATCCATGCATACATACTGGGCAACGGAAGAAATATTATCCGGCGTATGGCTCTTGGTCTTCACGTTGAAGAATCCGAGCTCCTGATGGCGATGACAGAACATGCAGTACCCTTTCTTGTTCGTAGCTGTAAGCCGTCCCTCAATACCAAGGAATTTGCCCTCGTGCGGGTATACGATGAACAAGCGATTGGTCGCAATGTCGGTCCATCTCAGGTAGGTTGTACGTGCGTAGTCGATGGATTCGAGATCAGGCAATTTGAGCTTCTTCGCCTTCGGATACAGCTTCTGAATCTGCTTCGCGGATACTTGTGGATATGGAATCAGATATGATTCGAGCTGGTTCAGATACGTCTGCAATTCATGTGTCGTCTCATACGTGGATAACTGCTCCAGCAGTTGCTTCTGCTCCATAGTGAGTTCATCGAAGATGCTCACCGCATTGGTGCCGACCGTATAACGGACGGTTTCCAATACTTTTGGATCCACAACTGAGCGTAGCGTTTTCAGCAGGAAATCAGCTTGTTTTTGAATATAATTAAATTGATGATTCTGAATAAATGGTGTTTGCATGGCTTTCAGCCCCTTATATTTATTAAGAAAATAAAGTAAGGTGCAAAGCCTGCGGGATGTAACATTATGTTGATGTTGATTCCAGGGCAAACAATCTCATTTTGTCGCGCCCTACACAAAGTCCGCCCCTATTCAGGCTTTGCATAAGGCTTTCTAGCGAACGAGCAATCCGGCATCATCCATATTGCCACGTCATAACCCCCAATACGATAGATATATCGAAATTATAGCAGGGCAGCATAGTGTAGGCAACGGGCTTCGTTCCAATTTCCTCTGTTCAAGAAATATAGTTACATCTTAGGCTTTCTTCCCATTTTCCACGAAATGATCTACCGCTGACTGCTCAATGGCCAATCCTTCTGTGTAACGCTCCATGAACAAGGCAAATCCATTCACATCCGCGCTATTTGGAGAAATCTCTTGTCCTTCTGCATCAATAAACACCTTAGTAGTAAGGTACTCCGCCAAACCCTCGTGTTGCTGCTTATTAACCATGTAGGAAGCCAAAATAGCTATTCCCCATGCGCCACCTTCACCAGCGGTAGACATGACCGACACGGGAATATTCAGTGCGGATGCGCACATTTTTTGAGCGACTAGTGGGGTTTTGAACAATCCGCCATGCGCCCAAATGTGCTCAATCGTTACGTGCTCCTTCTGTGTAAGAATATCCAGCCCGAGCCTAAGTGCAGCAAACGCAGCAAACAGATGGACTCTCATGAAGTTTGCCAGATTGAAGCGGCTCTCTGGAGAACGTACGAACAACGGACGACCTTTTGCAATTCCTGTAATGTTCTCGCCTGAATAGTAGCCATAGCTCAGTAAGCCACCGCCATCAGCGTCAGCTTTCAGTGCTTCATTGAACAACACACTGAATAACTGGTTCATATCGGGCTTCTGTCCCATCGCCTCATAAAACTTACGGAACAAGTCGACCCAGGCATTAATATCGCTGGAGCAGTTATTCGCAAGAACCATAGCCACAGGATTGCCATCAGGTGTAGTGACGATATCAATCTCAGGGTATACCCTAGATAGGTTTTTATCTAATACAATCATGGCAAAAATCGATGTACCTACGGAGATGTTACCCGTACGTTTTTGGACACTATTTGTAGCGACCATCCCTGTTCCAGCATCCCCTTCCGGAGGGCACAGTGGTATATTGGATTCCAAGTTACCTGATGGATCTAACAATCGAGCACCAGCTTCACTAAGATATCCGGCATGTTCACCGGCAGTATACACTTTAGGTAAAATATCTTTAAGATTCCACGGGTAGCCTTTGTCGGTAATTAAATCGTCAAACTTTTTCAACATTTCTTCATGATATCCCAGGGTGGATTCATCAATTGGGAACATGCCTGAGGCATCCCCTATACCTATAGCTTTACTGCCAGTTAACAGCCGATGTATGTAACCTGATAGTGTCGTAATATAATTGATGTTAGCTACGTGCTCTTCTCCGTTCAAAATCGCTTGATACAAATGTGCGATGCTCCAGCGCTCTGGAATTTTAAACTGAAATTTCTCGTTTAGCTCTGATGCAGCCTTACCCGTTGTGGCATTGCGCCATGTACGAAACGGAACCAATAACTCCCCTGTCTGATCAAGTGCAATGTAACCCTGCATCATAGCAGAACATCCGATCGAGCCAATTTTTTGTATCGTTACACCATAATTTGTTTCAATCTCTTGCTTTAATTGATGATAGGTTTGTTGCAACCCATGAATCATTTCATCCATAGGGTAAGTCCAGTAACCGCCAATCAATTGATTTTCCCACTCATAACTGCTGGAACAGATGGTATTAAAATGGTGATCAATAAGTACAGCTTTGATTCGTGTGGATCCAAATTCAATGCCTAGCGAAGTTTCTCCCCTGACTATCGCTTGTTTCAAGATTTGATCCATCATCGTTTTCATCCTCTCTAAATTTGAAATAGCTCGATTCGGGAATAGTTGATTTGAATAGCCCAAATCGAGGTGTAAATTTCATGAAGCAAGAGCAGGATTGGAGCTGTAACGGACAATTACAAACTTAAAACCGCCTGTACTTCGCCACATGCCAATATTTCACCGGTTTGAATAAAACCAAGAGAGTCATAAATTTTCTTCGCAACTACATTTTCAGGTTTGTAGGTGAGTTCTACAACTTTGGCTTTTCCTCGTGGAAAAGTCCTCGCATACTCAATTGCTTTTACTACCATTTCTTTACCATATCCCTTACCTTGGTATCGCTGGTCAATCATCATCTTGAAGATGCCATAACTGCTATAATCAAAGTTGCCATCCCCGTCATCATAGTACATCGAAATAAAACCTATCATATTGTCTTCCTTATAGACTGCAAAAGTAATTATAATCTGCCCCTCATCTGAGGCAACGTACGCTTCAGCAAGTGCATGTTGGTTCGAGGATATGAATCTTTGTTGGTCTGGAGTGACTTTAAGTTCAATACATTCGATAAAATTATCCCAAGTTATTCTTCTAAATTCCATTTTGAATTCCCTCCTGCACTTATTATCATTACTATTTTCTTCTCTATCTCACTGCACTAGTTAAATAAAAGCAGGAGTAAAAATCGCCCATTTGAAACTGGTATTTGATTCGTTCTGTGGGATGTACACACTTTAAGAGACAAATATTGAGGATCACTCTTTTATCAACTCATCGTACCATTTTATTCAAATAAAGGTAATACACTACATATGTGCAACGTTCTTTTTCCATACACAAAAAAGAAGCCACCTCCCTGGCCTTCCCCAGTTCAGTGACTCCATTTTACAATCCTATTCATTCCCTACATCCAACTACTCCTTAACAGCTCCAACAACAATCCCCGTTACAAAATAACGTTGCAGGAACGGGTACACAAGCAGGATTGGCAGTGCGCTGATAAAGATCTGCGAAGCCCGAATCGTCCGTTGGGAGAGGTTCTTCACCGCTTCTGGATCAAGCTTCGACATATCGGCCTGCACGATGATCGTCTGCATGAATGTCGCGAGTGGCAGCTTCTCCGCATCACGGATGTAGATGATCCCGTCAAAATATGCGTTCCAATGCCCAACCATCATGAAGAGAGAAACCGTTGCAATAACAGGTACGGAGACAGGCAGGTAGATTTTGATAAACGTCTGCAAGTGCCCTGCGCCATCGATAAATGCAGCTTCCTCCAAATCCTTCGGAACGGTACGGAAGAAGTTCAGCAGCAGAATGATGTTAAACACCGCAACCAATCCTGGCAGAATCAAGGCCAGCAATGTGTTCATCAGTCCTAGCTTCAGAATCAGGATGTACCCCGGAATGAGGCCACCGCTGAACAGCATCGTGATGACAAAATACCACAGATAGATGTTACGTGCGCGGAACACACGCGTCTCTTTGGAAAGCGCATAGGCTGCAAGCGTATTAACAATTAACGCAAGTCCAGTACCGAGTACCGTCCGCTCCACAGACACCCATAAGGAGGAGAGGAAGTTTGTATTGGCAAATGTCTTCGCATACGCCTCCAGTGTAAATCCAATCGGCCAGAACGTTACGAGACCAGCATTTGCAGGCGCAGATGCGCTAAGTGATACCATGAGCAAGTGATACAAAGGCAGCAAGCAGAGCAGTGAAAGGATGGTCAGTAACACATTGTTGAATATGCTGAATATGCGGTAAGGTATCGTTTTATGGTACATTCGTTTGTCATCCTTTCTAGAAAATTCGATATCCGGCGAATCGGTAAGCCAGTCGGTACGAGATCACAATCAGGATCAGGCTGATGACCGATTTGAACAGATTCACGGCGGTAGCGAAACTGAACTGCCCACTTAGCAGACCTTCTCTATACACAAACGTATCGATAATATCTCCTTGTTGGTAGATCAACGGACTATACAAGTTAAAGATCTGGTCAAAGTTGGCGTTAAGCACATTACCCAGTGCCAGTGTTGCGATTACAATCCCAATGGGAATCAGTGCCGGGATGGTAATATACATCGTTTGCTTCCAGCGTCCTGCTCCATCCACTTCAGCTGCTTCATAAAGTGCAGGGTTAATGCCAGACAGTGCCGCGAGGAAGATAATTGTGTTGAAACCAAACTCTTTCCAGACATCACTCGCAATAATCGTGAATCGGAACCAGCTGCCATCCCCCAGGAAGAAGATCGGCTTGATGCCAAATACGGATACCAGGAACTGATTGACAATACCCGTCTGGGCCAGAATGTCGATCAGAATACCTGACAACGTAACCCAGGACAGAAAGTGTGGAAGATACACGAGCGTTTGAATCGTTCTTTTCAGCGCCATCTTACGTACCTCGTTAAGCAATAAGGCAAAGATAAACGGAATGATCAGATTCATGACGATCTTCGTACAGGCAAAAAATAGCGTGTTCCACGTTATTTGCAGGAAATAATCATTTTCCCACATATACCTGAAGTGCTTCAGTCCTACCCATTCGGAATTGAAAAATCCCAGTGCAGGTTTATAATCTTGAAATGCCATCAAAATCCCGGACATCGGAATGTATGAAAATATAAAGACCATAATAGCCGCCGGTAACACCATGAAGTGCAGAATCCATGGCTGTTTGTAGCGTTTTTTTCTCTTTTTATCCAGCTTGTTCCCAACGTTTGCCTGCGGGATCCGCTTACCCTCCAATTTAGCCTCCATAGCGCTTCTCCTGTTCCCAAAAAAAGTTTTTGTGTGTGATCGGGTTCTCTGATATAAATAGTATCAAGCCATTCTGAGGTCTGACTATATAACATTGTTAGGCTTGATAGTGTTTTGTTAGGGATATCATCAGAAGAGGTTGTTTACACACGAATTAGAAGGAGACTTTTCATGCATATATGGAAGCGCTTAATGCCTTTTCAAGGTAAAACCAGATCCCGATTCAGCCTTTTTGCCAAAATAAACTTGTTAATTGTGGTCTTGTTCATCCCCATTCTGATCATGTACACCTACTCGAATAACGTCACCTATGATGTCGTCAGCAAAGAACTGCAGATCTCCAACACCAAACAGCTCACGTTTCTGTCCAGTCAGATCGACTCCCGCATCAATCAGATGATGGATTTCAGCCTGATTCTCTCCCGAGACCCCAATGTCAGAGCATTCAACGGCCTTAACATGTGGGATGATCGATATGACCGGATGCAGACCCGTTATGTGATACAAGAGAAGATGACGCTGCAAACCGGCGTTACGGATATATGGCCCACCCGATATGCGGTGTATTCACAGCAGAATAAGGATGTCATAGCCAACTACAACCAAACGACAGGATATGATGAGGCGTATTTGAAAAAAAATATGAGTGGACGATGGACCTATGGGGATCAGGGAGCCGCATCACAGGACGAACTAAATTCCTTCTATTGGTTTTATACCGATTCCTTGGCACAGCCGGGGATGCTCACGGGAAGTAATCTGGTGATTGAAGCCAGCTTCAGCTATGAGAACATTCAGAATATGCTGGATACGTATAAAGCGGGCGGACAAGGCGATCCTTTCTTGTATCACAAAGGAAATTCACCCATTCTCAATCGCAGCGCGGACAAGCAATTATCCGCAGAACTCATTCAGTATCTGGATACACACTCTCCAGAAGATACCACCCAAGATGTCGTGAAGCTGAACGGGAAAAAATATCTGGTTAGCTCGGTGAAGTCCACTTATCTGGATTGGCATCTGGTGGACGTGATCCCGCTGTATCAGATTTTGAAACCCATCTCGCTGAGTCAGAATCTGTTCTACACCTGTATGATTTTGCTGCTGGTGGTGGGCATCTCTGCGTCGATCCTGCTGTACCGGAATGTGCAATATCCGATCAAACAGCTGATCAAAGGCTTACGCCGCGTCGAGCAAGGGGATTATTCTGTCCGACTGCATAGCAAAAACCAGAATGAGTTCTCATTCCTGTTCCGCCGATTCAACGATATGTCCCATCAGATTCAAGATCTGATCGAGAATGTATTCCATGAGAAAATTAGAGCCAGGGAAGCTACGCTGAAGCAATTACAAGCGCAGATCAATCCGCATTTCTTATATAATTGTCTCGGGTATATCATCAACATGGCCCAGATGAAGGACGAGCAAGCCGTGGTCTCCATGGCGCATAACCTTAGTGCGTATTATCGCTACACCACCCGTATGGAACGGGAGACGTCGTCGCTACAAGAAGAGATTAAACTGTTGATCAACTATCTGGATATCCAGAAGCTGCGTAATGGTCGAATTGAGTATCACATTGATATCCCTGAGGACATGCTTGCCCAGTCGGTGCCACGATTAATGCTTCAACCGATGGTCGAGAATTCCGTCATACACGGCGTGGCGAAGTCCTATTCTTCCGGCGAAATCCGAATTACCGGGGAGCGTTTGAATGGTTTTGGCAGAATATACATCGACGACGATGGTCCTGGCTTAAGCCCGGAACAGTACGAAGCATTGAACCTGAAAATGCAGGAACCACTACAAGAAGAAATGGGCTGCGGCCTTTGGAATACGCACCAACGAATCACGCACCTGTTCGGTAGTCATTCCTACCTCCTATTCGGCCCATCCCCACTAGGCGGATTCCGAACCGAGATTATCTGGGAGATACCAAAAGAGAACACAGATTCCGATAAAGGTAATACCGATACGAATTGATGCGCTACTAACGATAAGTTGACTATTTTATTTTGAACAAGATCATGTACACAATAACGCAGAGGACAGAAAAAACCTGAAGAAGCAAAGCGTTCGCCTTTATCACCAGATTTACACATTATAAAGCTCATTCAATAAATCTGGGGATAACAGCGATCGAAAGGTTATTCTGTCATCGGAGTGGCAAGTGTACAGATGTCTGCGTTCAACCACCAAGGAGACAATACAAACATGCACATGATGATCGTAGACGATGAAGCACACTGGGTCGATAACCTGTCCATGACCAAGCCCTGGCACACGCTGGGGATTGAACATGTGCATAAAGCATACTCGGCACACGAAGCACTACAAATGATCGACACCCACCCCATCGATATCGTGATCTCGGACATCCAGATGCCCGAAATGACAGGTATTGAACTAATTGAACGCATCCGCATCCGGGACAAAAAAATAAAATGTATTCTGTTATCCGGATATTCCGAATTTGATTACGCCAAAAAAGCCATCCAGTTCGAGGCCGTAGACTATCTGCTCAAGCCCCCGACAGACGATGAATTAATGGGTGCTGTTCAGAAAGCCATCGATCAATTGAACAACGAATGGGAACTTGTCAGTTCACTGACACGAACGCAGTTCACCTTGCGAGAGAATCTCCCCCATTTGCGGGGACGACTGCTCCTGGGGGCTTTGCAGGGACAACGAATCGCCGCTGCCGAATGGGAGCGGAAGCTGGCCAATTACAATCTCCCCTTTCACACTGGGGATGCCGCATTAATGCTGGTTCGTTTGGAAGAAGAATTCGGACACTATGACAGCAATGATCAGACCCTGATCGAATATGCGATCATCAACATGGCGGAAGAGATTATAGGTGAGTTTATGGAAGTGTGGGGCGTGAAGGAGGAGCACGGTTATCTGGTGTTTTTGCTTCAGTTGAAAGATCGGAAAGGCGATATTGGCAAAGAAACCATTCTGGAGAAGCTGTCCATTCAGCTTCAATCCAAAGTAAAACAGTTTCTGAAAGGCTCCCTCTCCATCGTTATCACCGAGTGGTTCACCTTCCCGGATCAGCTTTACGATCGCTTCCGTCAGGCTTCCGCCTATTTCCGGCAGATCGTAGGAGACGAACGCGAATTCGTCATGCGTGTCAGCGATGTCGAAACGCCTGCGGCCCAAGGTCCCTTGGACGTGCTGTATACCCCGCCCACCTTCATTAGTTTGCTAGAGAGCGGACAGTGGGATGCCGCCGAAGAGAAAATCCTCGCGGTCTGCGCGGAACTGGATGAGAAATGGTCGGAATCCTGGGAGCACTGCATGGAGGCAGGTTTTCTTATTACGGCTTCGTTCACCAATATTGCCCACCGGAACAAGCTGACTCTGACCACTTTAATGGGCAATGATGTCGAGGATTTGCAAAGTGGGGAAGTTTTCGCCACCATCAGCAAATTGCGGAAATGGTCGCTCAGTGTGCTTGGCAAACTCAAGGAAGGCACGTCCAACGAGATCAAGGACATCCGTTCCGAGTATGTGAAGAAGATTCAGGATTTTACAGATAAGAACCTGCATCTGGATGTGTCTTTGCGTGTACTGGCCGACCATGTCAATCTGCACCCGACGCATTTGTCCAAGATCTATAAGATCGAAACGGGTGAAGGCATCAGTGATTATATCTCGCGCCTGCGCATGGATCGGGCCTGTCACAAGCTGGTCACGACCACCAAAAAAGTGTATGAAATCAGCATGGAGATTGGCTACATGGACCCGGCTTATTTTATCAAAGTGTTCAAGCGTCAATTCGGCGTTACGCCGCAAGAATACAGAGACCAGCACAAATAACATCTTAGAGGTTGTTCAAAAAATCCACTTTTGATTACGAAGGATGCCTCACGGCATCATCAGCATCGAATATGGAATTCAGCCGAAATAAGCGGGAGGCTTACGAAGTATGTTTCCTTTGGAAACATTGTAGTTGCTCACGTAGTTTTCCTACGCTCCGCTACTCCATTTCTAGCTTTATCCCATCTTCTCGGTACTGAAAACCGAATTTTTTGAACTTCATTTGAACATTCACTAATAGAGTCCTATCAAAACTAAAAAACTCATATAGATGCACTCCCGCACAAATTGGTACAGTTACACTGTAAAGATCATACACCGTAGGGGGATTGAACAATGATCAAATTCAAAAAAACATGGTGGTCACTGCTCATGGTTATCGCGCTCATCACGATCACTGCGTGCGGCAGTGGCGAGACAGCCAGTGACAATGGTAGCGATAATACGCCGGGAACAGTCGGCTCAGCTGAAGCAGAAGCTGCTTTTGCCAAAGGAAAATATGACCCACCCATCGAGTTCAGTTCGGTATTGATGCCGAAGAAATACGTGCAAGGAGATACCAAAGAAAATAACGTGCACGATCGCTGGATGCTCGAAACGCTGGGTATGAAACATAAAGATACCTGGTATCCAGCCAATGACGATCAATACAGACAAAAGCTGCAACTGGCAATCGCCTCTGGCGAGAAACTGCCTGATTTCGTTACCGTACCCACCAATGCGGTACTGACCAATCAGCTGATCGACTCCGGTCAATTCATCGCCATCGATGAGTTGTTCGACAAGTACGCGAGTCAGACCCTGAAAGATCACGCAGCAGCACATCCTGAACTGTGGTATCCGTTCACCAAGGACGGCAAGAAATACAATATGCCGATCATGGAGTACACCGATAACGACGATACACTGCTCTGGCTCCGCGAGGACTGGATGGAGAAGCTGAACCTAGAAGCTCCGAAAACTATTGCAGACCTTGAGAACATCATGGATAAATTCAAAAACGAGAACCCGGACGGTCTGTCTCCAGACAAAGTATTCCCGCTGGCAATCTCGCTGAAAAATAACACCAACACCTGGATGGGTCAGCTCGACTGGTTGTTCGGTGCATACGGCACAATCGAGGAGCAATGGAACAAAGACGCAAACGGCAACCTTGAGTACGGCTCCGTTAACCCGGGTGCCAAACAAGCCCTTGCCAAGCTGGCTGAATGGATGGATAAAGGTTATATCCACGCTGACTCCGCTCTGTGGGACGAAGGCAAATCCGCTGAAAGCTGGACAGCTGGCAAAGCGGGCATTCTGCCTGGCGCAAACTGGGTACCGGACTGGCCTGCACCCGACCTGCTGAAGAACGTACCTGGCTCAAAATATAAAGCTTACCCTGTTCCTGCTGGCCCAGACGGCAAGATCGGTACGAAGTGGCAGAACTCTGGTGTCAACGCAAGTATCATGATTAACAAGGATGCCAAGCATCCAGAAGCCATCTTCCTGTACTACAACTACTTGCTCGATAACCTGGCTAACCCGGCTGCGGGCAGTGAGTATGAATACGGCTTCGCAAAAGGTTACGACTGGGATATCATTGACGGACAACCGACCAGTGACAAAGAGAAGATCAAAGACTTCTCCAACGAATTCCCTTTCCTGACCGGCCCAGCACGTATCCCGGATCTGTACATGAAAACACTCGTGAAGCTGGCCAACGGCGAGAAGCCTGAAACACCTTACGAGAAACAAATGGCCGAATTCCGTAAACCGGAAAACTGGTATGCAGGTAAAGTCGTTATGTCCCAGATCGATGTCCGTAAACAAAACTACTTCACTGGCGCTGCAACACCAACCATGGTATCCAAATGGAACCTGCTCCGCCAGTCCGAGATGGAAACCTTCAACAAAATCATCTATGGCAATCTGCCAATTGATGCCTTTGACCAATTCGTCGCCAACTGGAAATCCAATGGCGGAGATCAGATCACGCAAGAAGTGAATGAATGGTTTAAGTCGGTAAGTGGGAAGTAAGGATTGAAAAAGTAACACGGGTCAAAATAAAAGTATAAAAAACAAGCCGAAGCGTGCATTGCCATCGCTTCGGCTTGTTTTTCTATATCTAGGTAACCTAGCACTTTAAAATACAGGAACTTCAACAGAATCTGTGCCCATAACTCTCTTTCCATCTTTCTCTTCTGATCCAACCTCAATACCAATGTTCAATGACTCAGAGGTGGACATCCCCTTTTTATCGGGACTTAATTCGATCACAATCGTTCCAGTACCTCCGCCATTTGCTATGTAATTTCGTTCTCTCCCAACTTCAACCATTGTGCGCCATGAAGAGTCATCCGAAGAATTCATCCAGGTGGATACATACTCAGCAGGCTTTAACTTCGATTGATGTTCAGGATAACTGCTGTTGATGCTGGAGACACTCCATTGATCAGGGATATAAAATGCAACACCACCCCAGTCAGTGGGGTCAATCTCTACATGTGCTACTATCTTGATATGATCAATATGCTCCTTCTCACCCTCAACAAATATCGACCCTTCTGTCATAGTCTTTAAATTCGTTGATTTGGCATCCAGATCAAAGTTTTTGACGTGAATGATATTGCCATTAACCACTGGCTCATTGGCTTCATTTTTGTCCGTATTCAAAAAAAGCAGAATAAACACAATCAAAATAAACATAAAAAGCAGGATTAAGTATTTAGATTTTTTTTTCATATAACCATACCTCACTTCTGCCTTTGTTTGTTTAAGCTTAACACATACTCAAAGCCCTCCTTTCCTTAATTTAGAATTTGGAAAAGTAGAGCATTAAAACCGGAACCGAAGCGATAGATTCACGCTTCGGCTCCGGTTTATAAGTTAAGATTTAGGCAGCTTCCCCTGACTTATGGGTTCGCCTTAGTGGATCAAGCTTCAGTATCGGTCTCCTCTGGTATCGACTGACCTAACAAGGATACTGTGAGCTGAATGCCATCTCGTAGTCCCTGCATATACAACCTCTCATTTTCTATGCCTTTGCTGACAATATAACGATTCTCCCACTCGGTATATTCAGGTGTTTGCTCGACATCTTTACCTGCAAACAAAACTTCAAATGCTTCGTCTGTTCCCCCACGTACTCGACTCAGTTCAGGATCATGTTCAATCCGGGCAGTCACCTCATCCAGCCTTGCTTGAATCGCTCGTTGCATCCACGGTGGAAAATTCATTGCTTCTCCTCCCCTATATGTACCTCACATCATCGTACAACTCGGCTATATCTTGCCTTCATCTTACTAACTCGTGCCAACAGTTCATCCACCTTTCGGCTCTGTTCCTGAACCTCAGGGTTCTCCCACAACGGAATCGCTTGCTTCAAGGATGCCTCACCAAGCTGATTAAGCTTGCGCCGTTCCTCTTCCAATAAGTCAAGCAACCGGCTCATACATCCACCTCTCTGATGGGTCTAAACTGTGTCATGTCTTGTTAATGCTGGACGTGAGCAGTCAGTTTTAATGCAAATATCTATACCCGATGTTGAATACTAATATTAATATTTTCATCTAATCCAAATTCTAAGATAAACTATGATTGCTTTAATGCGGCAATCGAATTAAAAATAAAAAAACACCGATATAAACTTTCGGTGTCAATACTAAGACCAACTCTCAGCTTCCCATCCATCCTCACAGTCACAGCAAATTCACTGGTC
This sequence comes from Paenibacillus sp. FSL M8-0212, assembly GCF_038004645.1. NCBI lineage: Bacteria > Bacillati > Bacillota > Bacilli > Caryophanales > Paenibacillaceae > Paenibacillus > Paenibacillus sp. FSL M8-0212. The sequence continues at coordinate 686,002 of NZ_JBBORP010000001.1, forward strand.
TGTTAAGATTCCCCCCCTCCAACCAAGGCTTTAAAAAGCTCCTACTCGATCCTCCATAAATCTCATCCTCAACTTTCAAATGTGTTGTATCTTTTTGTTTTGTTTGGTTTAGAGGTTTTGTATAACGTTCCTATATTCAAGAACTTGCGCAGCAAGTTGTCACATGAGTCAACTTACTCTGCCAAACGCGTCATTGTGACCAATGCGTAGCCGCAGCTTGAATATGTTGTTATCAGATGTTGCCTCATCCTCGATCATGCCCACACTAACTTTTCTATCAACTTATAATTCTCTATCCTTTGTCTATCGACCTTGTTCAATCCATAACTATTATGAAATAACTCAATATACGTTATTCCATAATTCCTTATGATGCTGTTCTCTGCTACTGCTAAATCATAATAGCGATCCGCTACTCCACAATTCCCTAGATCCAAGTATCCCTCAATCCTCTTATTATTAATTATTACATTTGGCATGCTAAAGTCACCATGCGTAAATACGAGATCCTCTTGGCCATCACTAAAGTAAACCTCCAACTCCTCTATTAATCCATGCACATTCGATTCATCCAAGCTGCTATTAAGTAATCCTCGCTGATATTTCGTTTTGATTATCTTCATTAGTTGCTTCATTGACTTATCAAATGGACAATCTTCAATCGATATTTCATGAATTGTGCGAAGCCCATGAGCTACTATTTCAACGATTTCAGTTGGATTGTTCTTTACAGTTTCACTAGAAGCATCAAGTCCAGACAATTCCAGAGTTATTAAATATTCATACTCCCCTGATATTCCATGATCAATAACTTCTGGTACCGGAAGCTTATTCTTACACCATTTTAATTTATCTGATTGTTCTTTTAGTGATTCTGCTAAACCGGCTAATTGTATCTTTAGATATTTATTACGTCGATCTACACTCTGAATATAAAATGTTTGAGCGATATTCTCCCAAACAAAAGTAACCTTATCATCACTTCTGATTAGGTTTTGAATGTGCTGAGGTAACTTATTTTTGCCTTCCATTTCCATGAATCTTCCTCCAATAATCATGTTAGGCATTTTCCGATAACGTTCCTGTATTCACGACCCGACGCATGTCGGGTGTCCGGCGAATGCCGGATCAAGGACGAATGTCCGCAGCGTGAATATTATGTTATCAGATGTAATCGCACTTCATGACTGCTAGAGAATTTCTTGTTCCTCAGAAATGCATGGGCAGAAAATTGCTTGACCGAAACATCTTGGGCACTGCTCCCAATCACATCCAGGCACATGAAATTCTCCTTGTTTCACCATACATTCTGCACAACTCTCTCTTGTATGTCTTATCCCATCTTTATATTTTTCTTCACCATATTTAACTCTAGGGTAGGCTTCGCCTTTTATTAAATATTCCTTGATATACTTCGCTTCAATAAAGTCTTTAGGAAATAAATGATGTACTTCTTCAGAATTATAGATCAAAAACTTCTGCTTAAAGTAAGTCATTAATTCAGCTTCGATTTCCCATAGATCCTCATCGATAAAATCATGTAATTCACCTTCAAGAAATCTGTAATGGAAGGAAGTTGCAAATTCAAATAATATTGAGTATTTCGCCTTTAACTCTTGTACAGGTAAATCTATTTCAAAATGCATCATTTGGTTTCTGAGCGCTATAGCTTTTTTGACTTTTTGAATATCCTTCTTATCAAGAGGCAATTCCAGAACATTAATCATTCTATCCAATGCCATTGAAAATGAAATGGTATTCTTCGGATTATCTATATTCTCATAAATAAGAAACTTGTTTGAGCGTCTAAGTTTTTCTTTAGTCATCAATTCAAGTGATTGTACGATATTTATAAAAGCAATTTTCCATGTTTTAAAATTATCTTCAGCATAACTATAATAACGCAGTGAAGAGTCTAAAAAGTCGTAAGCGTTCTCAAGTAAACTCATTTTTAATCTCATTTAAATTTCCTCCACTAGATTATTCCTGATAACGTTCCTGTATTCACGACTCGACGCATGTCGAGTGTCCGGCGAACGCCGGACCAAGGACGCATGTCCGCAGCGTGAATATTATGTTATCCGATGCCATCTGTATTCTTCGATTTCCTCGCCATATCAGCATAATCTTCAATTATTTTATTGTATTCATACCTTTCTTCTATGGGATAATCATTTCCTACTACATTTATGTACTCCTTTAACGTCTTTAAATCCATGTAAAATAGTTTTTGATCCTTTGTCTTATCAGAATTGAAATAAAACCCTTCTATAAATTCTTCATCATTCAGTGAAATAAGAAAAATGTAGCTGTGTATGATCTGGTTATATAAGTAGTTCATTTTCACGTTTTCATTTGTTGGTTTCTCTAAATCATATAGCTCTTTAATTCTATGCCAATTTAATCTTGTTACTTCTTTTTTGTTTTCAAATTTTTTAATTTTTATTCCCATCAGTTCAGTGCTAGGAGATATTTTTTTTGCTTCTACCAGTTTTCTAACTGAATACATTGCGATCATTATGTCCTTCTCAAATTCCACTGCTATATCTTCGTCGTACGCTGTTGATAAATAAACTCTATTAATCTTTTCCGAAAGTTTTAAAAGATCCTCTTTCCAATAGCTTGATTCCCATATCATTTTCATAGCTCCTTTTATTGTTATTCATATTCTCTCATGTATTTAATGCTTAAGGATGGTTTCGGATAACGTTCCTGTATTCACGACCCGACGCATGTCGGGTGTCCGGCGACTGCCGGACCCAGGGCGTATGCCCGCAGCGTGAATATTATGTTAGGCGATGTTCAATACTTCACCGCAAAAATCTACCATTATTTCGATATTCTCTAAAGATTTTTCTACCTCCCCTAAGCTTAAATCTCGCTTCCCTTCATGCATTATTTTATTTCTAAAAGTTATTGCACTCTTACATCTTTCAAAAACTTCGTCCTGTGGATAAACAGTAGAATCTGGAGAAATAAGTTTTAAAGTCGTTTTGATATTACCTGTAAGTCCAACATCTTTAATAAATTGAGAAATTGAAGAGGTTTCAATCCCTTTAATTTCACCAATCCTTCTGATAGTCTCTGAAACTTTTATTTCTAAAGCAATAACTGCATTTAAATGTGCGTGCAAAAGATTAAAATGATATAACTCTTTCCTTGCTTCAGCCAAAAAAACTTTAAATAATGGCGCGCCGTCAGAGAGTAATGTTTGAACTTGATTATGTTCTTCCAATGTTCTAAATGGTTGGCTCATGGTTATTCCTTGTCCAGGCATCAAATTCATTACGAGCGTACTTTTGGGAGTTTTAATATATACTGCTTGATGGAACTCACTATAAGAGTAATAATTTTTGATTCCGTATCTTTTCAATGCTATCCTGCAGGAGTCAATAAATTTGTTGACTGCCATAAAAAATGGCTTCTCAAATACAGTAAATAATTCAGAGTCTTCTGAAAGAGCTGTATCAAAATTTGGTATAGTTATTATCAATTGTGTAAATCTAAAATGACTAAAAGAATCTGAAAGAACTTCCACATTCGTTCCAGTGCCTAGAGGAGTCGACTCTTCACTATGAATAATTTTATTCACAATTTTTATAGATGTGTCTCTTTTATACTTTATGAAAAACTCCGTTTCATTAAGGTGCAAACAAATAGGTAAAGTTACAGTAAATTCTACATAATCAATTGTTTCTTGCATGGCTATACCTCCTGAATATATTGAATTTCGTCTAACGTCTGTGTATCTATGACGCGACCTAGCCTTAGATAGCTCTTATCTTAGGCTAGATTCTGTGTTGTCTGAATTTACACCTATGAACTGCTCCTGACAACCAAGGGGCGAATGCCCCCAGCATAGATATTGTGTTATTGGATGTCAGCGCCTTCTTTGCAATACTTACACGTCCTTATTCTCGGTCACCAAACTCATCTTTTGTAACTCCAGCTAATTTTTCTAAATTATAAAAATCTTTATCTGTTAAAATGCCTTCCTTTTTCGCTCTTCGTTCTTTTAAAATATAGGTTCTACCGAATCTCAGGGAGCATCGATAATTCATCCAGTTATAAACAAGATCCCTCAAATGTTCAAATACTTCATTAATTGTAGGCATTTTATCAGGTGCAGGCGTATTGCCTGTGCCATGTCTTGAAAGCAATCCTGATGCAGTTTTTGAATTAATAAACTGAGCAAGTTTATAGATATGAGTAAAAGAATCAATTAGTTCTTGAGAATACATATTTTCTCCCCTAATAGTTACTTTCCCATTGTTAGTTTGAATTTGAAGATCAGCCTTTACATTCTCATATATCTTATAGGTATTAACCAGTAAGTTTAATTTGTTCTCGTAGGCTAAGGTGAACAATAGTATATTTTCTCTTGCAAGTGGTTCATCGATCAGGATTTGAATGAAGTCTAAATCTGCATTTGGTTCCACTTCAGAGTCTCTTGGAATGAAACCATCAAAACCGTTTATATCAAATGGATTTAATAGTTCATCCAAAAGCAACTCCAAACCTATCTCTGGGGAAGATTCAACTTGAATTATTTGGTCACTTGAAACGTAATTCAACCGAGAATCGGGATGTATATACTCTAAATTTCTCAATAATCGTAAACCACTAATATATCTCAACAAAGTATTAAGTCTTACAGCAGCTCTGTTTTTTTCTGAATAGTCCAGACAAGCCACATGTTTAGATGAAAAACGAACATTAAAATCAGCCTTTTCTACATCACCGTGATAAAAATCAAAGTGCGGATACAAATCAATATATGAAAGCCCTGCATTCCCATATACATATAGTTCCCAGTGATTATCGTTCATGTTCATAAAAACTCTCCTTATTAAAGTGATAGTATATAATTATTACTTAGGTTTCCTTATTGTTTTTATTTTCGCGCTGATTTCCTTTAACGTCCCTGTATTCACGACTCGACACACGTCGAGTATCCGGCGAATGCCGGATCAAGGACGAATGTCCGCAGCGTGAATATTATGTTAGCTGATGTCACTGCCTTCTTGATAAATCCTCAACAATATTTAAAAAATCACTAACTTACCTGAAGGCCATTTTCCTTTCCATCCACAAGGTAGATGACCGAGAGAATATATGTATAATATTTGATCCGAATAAAATTTATCATGACTCTTCCCTAGCTTACTTAAATAACTGTATTCCATAATTATATTTAAAATGTCCCATCTCACACATTCACTAAATACATCATCTAATTGAAACTCATTTTGAGTTCTATTCAGCTGCTCACTTAACATCTTATTGATAATTATCTTTGCTTCTTTGACTAAGGTATTCCAATCTAAATACTCTTTTAAAAAATGATTATATAAATACAAAGTTAATTGATTTCTAGCCTTCAACGTTGTTTCTTCCCATTCTTGAGAACTATAATGTTCAGATGCTTCAACCCAAGAATTAGTATATATTACAGTTTTACTCTGATAATCTCTCATTCCACATTTATTAAACCACTGAATGTTAGATAATATTTTTATTATTTCTTGGTTTATCTCCATGTAATAACTCCTTCAAAATATTGGTTTTGCAGTGATTTCAGCTAACGTTCCTGTATTCACGACTCGACGCATGTCGAGTGTCCGGCGAATGCCGGACCAAGGACGTATGTCCGCAGCGTGAATATTATGTTAAGCGTTGCTTCTGTCTTCTTGAGTCACCTCCATTAACGTCAATTTCTTAATATCAAACAAAAGATATATTTAGAAAAACACTTCACAAAGCATTATTTCCATATTCTAAAAAAAGGGAATGCGATAGTTTCGGTTGATGATTCCCGAGTTAGCGCATTCCTCTAAACAGATTAAATTATACTAACCTTCAATAACTATGTTCTATAAAATATTATTCAATAAGCTTACTTATTATTTTTATATTTAACAATTTTATTTTTTAAATCAACCTTATATGCAACAGAAAAATTAATTTCGTCTATCATTTTTTCTGCTTTTTGAAAGTTACCTTCTATAGCTGTATAAATTGCTACACATTTTAAATAATCACGGTAAAAACTACTGTTCGTATTACTATGCTTACTTTGCATTTCATCAATTATTTTTTTTAGTTGAATTTTATTTTCTTTTTTCTCATAAAAATCAAAAATGCACAATGATAAGAAAATATCTTTTTTACTTAAATGTCCATATTTATCAACTAATTTTTCCGCTTCGCATAAATCATCTTTAAAATAAATAGCATATTGTATTTCCATCATTTTAGCCATACTTTTAGCTTTTTCCGAATCGATTTTTTTTATATCTTCTAATAAATCGGCTCCCTTCATAATCCTTTGTTCTGTACTTAAAGTATCTCTTTTAACATAAGAGAGACATTGAAAATAAGCATGTATATGATACTCATTTGTTTTATTTTCGTTGTAATTATCTTCAGCTAACTTTAAAGCCTTGTCGTATTCTTTATTATTATTATAAACTCGCACTAATTCTCTTTTAGCTCTTGCAAATTTTGGTCTTACTCTTAACGCTTCAAGCAAACTTTTAATAGCTTCTTCATCTCTTCCTACATGCCGATAATAAAAACCAAACAAAAAGTTATGATCAGGCCCTTTGATTCTTTGTACTTCTTCTTTAAATTCTTCCTTTTTTAAACGAGCTAGTGCAGAACACAAGAAATAACGAATTTCATGGCTGATTTTGGGATCAAGAAATTCTTCATTATATAAAATTCGTTTCGCTAATCTTACTACTTCTAAGTCTTTATCACGTCTATCATATAATTCTTTCATTGATTTCAAATAATGCGACGGTATAAGAAAATTCAAGTCAACCTCTACTCCATCAGTCATTGCACGGCGCAGAGAGAAAAATATATCCGAAACATCTTTTTCATCTTTCTCATCTTTTCCTGTATAATTTCCCACAAAATCTTCCATATGTTTTTTTATTTTTTTAGTAAAATTTAAATTCATTGAGTTCTTCTGTCTTAAAACATAATTTTTAACTGCTGAATTTAAAGATAAATATTCTCCATCATTTCCGAATTCCTCACACAGTCCTCGTGAAATAAACTCATCAATAAATCTGGAATACTTTTCTTCATTATCAATTATTTCATACAATAATGAAAAACTAACAAAATCAAATGTAGCCACTAGTACCAATAAGTCTTTAGCACACTCATCATTTTCATATTTTTTGTACACTTGCGATATCTGATCGTCAGTAAAGTCAGAAACAATGTTAGTATTTCTTTTGAAATTTGTAATTGAATTGTGTTTTATATAGTCAGCTGTGTATATAATTTCTTTTGGCATTCCTGAAAAAAAGGAATTAACAAATTTTATATCTTCTACATCTAAATCTAAGTCTATGACTCTTGAATATCTTGTAAGTAATCTACTTCGTTCAGGATCAGTTAGTTGAGAAACATGAGTAGCATAAAGAGATTTACATTTATTCAAATCTTCAAATCTTGCCTTATGTCTACTAACAACACATAAAGTTATGCCATTGTTTTTTGAAGAAAGCTCTTGGTTAACTTTTAAAAACCATAGACTCATTCCTGTGTGAGAAGTGATTATTGCACCTCTATCGACAATCAATAAAATTTCTTTATTTGTTTTCATTTCTTGCAACATACTTACTATCATATTCACTTTAGTCTCTTGATTTTTATTAATAAGACTAAATCTATCTTTACTATCTCCATACCCTAAATCTAAAAGTAGTAAGATAAAGTCCTCAATACTTTGATGTTCATCCAATATAACAGTAGGCATATTGTAACTCTCATTTATTATGTCTGATTTCACTAAACCGTTCCTTAGTATAGACCTGCGTCCTATATAATCCATCCCTGAGGCAATTAATGCGGTTGGAATTTCTTTCTCAAAAGAATCTATTCTTGATTCGATATTTTCGATATATTCATTTCTGCCAACAAACAATGTACTCTCATTTTTTAATCTTGGATTTTTAATCCAGCTTACTTCAATGAGCTTATTGTGTATTGTTCTAGCAGCTACCGCTGGCTTGGAAAAAAAACGAATATTATATCTATCTTTCATCCACTTAGGAATTCTTTCGTCTTCATGAGTAATATTTTCGTCAATTATAATCGGAAATAATTTCGCTATATTATTATTATCTAACAGTTTTTTTGCTTTTGTTATTTCTTTTTTCACCCATGTGGAATCTAATGCGGTACTAGATAGGAACAGCACAAACAAATCAGTTTTTTCTAACCATTTGATAATTTCTTGATTTGTTTCTTCCCCTTTTTCAAATGTAATGGCATCATATACAAAGTTATCACTTGTCACATATTTTTGAAGATTCCTTACAACAATATTGATGTAAAAGTCCTTATCTTTACTACTATGTGAGAGAAACACTCTAGTCATTAAGTCAGCCTCCAATTTAAACGTAGTTTTTTATATTTGAATCCCTATCAATAAATTAATTCTAAACTGCTTGCTGTTTAGAATACTACTTGTAATTTTCCTGGTACAATTATGTGAGCAAGAAAAATATAGTTTTACTAAAAAAAATAATGGTATTACTCATTTTATCATCACTACAGAAGTTACGCTTAACATCTAATCTATGTACTTCGTAAATACCACACATACTGCCTGATATCTGAACTACGTATATGATAACCTATACGGTGATATTTGCGAAGAAAAATTTGGAGAAAAAGGGAGAATTACTGGGATGTTCAATTCCCGTATCCATATGATCCTATTGGCTTTGAATACGATGAATATTTTTCATACTAACATGCGTATAGCGCTGAGTTTGTTCGTGCACACGTATAACCGAGTAGCACCTGGATGTACCGTAGATCTTTCCTGTTTTCCAGTAAATGAGTGGCGAAGCGCATGAATACTCACCTTTTTTGCAATCACTGCACGCTGTCTAGCTTCTTCGAAAACCTGCTGTAACGATTCTTTGATCGATTATTTTTTTACTTACTAGCATGTCATTGAAACAATCTACTTACAGATAACGGAAAATACTGATAGAATATATGGATGATAAAGTTGTTTTCACACAGTGATATTGTTAGTAGTACAACATAAGGATGGTGTTTATTTGATTAACAAGAAGCTAATATTTAGCGTTTTCACACTTTGTATTCTACTCATTTTGGGTTTTCTCAGGTGGGACAATCTTGAATCCAGCGCAGACTTTCATTATAAGTATGATCGTTGGGCAGGTCAGAAATGGGTAGAGTTCTATCCGCCGCTAGCTGCTTCTTCCAACAGCATGGAGTTTCCACTTATATATAGGGATGAAATAAATCAAAATGATATAGATAAGTATTTAGGAAAACAAGCTCTTTCTGGAGAGTTAGTGAATAAGTGGATTGAAAGAACAAAATTAACGGATGGATATATAGGTCTATTATTATTGAATATTTTAGTGGTCATTTACAGTTTCATTAAAATATTTATTTTGAGAGACAAAAAATAGGATAATCTTGATCCCCCTTCAATATGCCGAGGCACAAGTTGCCAAAGGGCATACTAACACAAAGACAGCAGTCCCCAATAAGGAACTGCTGCCTTTACTCCTTTTAATTGACCAAACTTAATATCACTTATGTATGGAATCATCGGTTAGCCTTTGTAATGTTTGATATATCTATATTCAGCGTTTAATCTTCTAAACATACAAATTCCATCCCACAACAAAAGCAGCCAAGATGAAAGCCGAGATGCCAGACATGATGTACATCACTTTTTGCTTTTTGCTGTAACTGCTCTTCCGCAGTTTGTACATAAGCAAACCAAGATACACCACTGCTAGAACCACATAAAGTAGGTTAAACATTAAATTGATCCGTAACGAAGAATAAGAAGGATAACTGGGAAACCTCAATTTCGTTTGTAGGATGAAAAGATTAAGAAGGAGTGCCACACCTGCAAAGTTAATTGCAAGATGATATTTATCAAAATTGGTTGGAGGATTTACTCGTTTATGTAGTTTGTTAATGAGTATCCGGATTACATAGCCGATCAAAGCAATTAAACTGAAAATGATGGCTAGCGCAACAGGAATAAGAGATATCTTAAGTAAGTTTACCTTTACATTCGATACAGACAAATAATCAATGTAAGGAGTGACTGAAATTTTCTCAACAACACTATTATGCTCGACAACATTATAAGATTTTGCTAAATCAGCTTTTGTATATTTCGTTATATCAAGGGCAGTAAATAAATTAGTGAATCTAGCGGTTGCACGTCTTGCGGGTTGAAAATATCCTCCCCCCTCCGAAGTAACTCTATTAGAATTGACGTTATCACCGAAAATCTCTTTAGTAAGCCCATAATAATAAATCTCTTCAAAAGACTGGTTTGTCATGACGACCATTCCAAATTTAGATTCCGGATCAAAGACAACTTTGCTGGAGAATGCTTTAAAATTCCCTTCGTGCATCAGTGTAGGCACCCAGTATTCCATCTCAACGAACCCATGCGCAAATCGCGGAGTAGAAGTGCCTTCATAATATAGACTTGTTGACAACATTTCGTTCAACGTATCCCTGTTCTTAAATAATACATTGCTATCATCTACAGGCATCAATGCTGCAAGGAATTTCCCTAAATCTTCTGCTGTCCCAATCGCTGCCCCTGTAGGATAAAACGTTACGTATACTCTGTTCTCAGGGATCAGTTTTAAATCTTTTGTATACCCTTCAATCTCATTTCTTCTTTGTACTAGGTCTGGATGATCTTGCCCCGTTGGATGAATTGAAGTGTCGTTCATATGAAGTGGTTCGAAAATATGTTGATCAACATATTCATAAAAAGGTTGGCCACTTATCTCTTCCACGATGTAACCAGCTAGACCAACGCCATAGTTCGAATAACCCACTATGCTATTCGGTTTATATATCTGTTTCGGCTCATTTCTACGCAACGTTTCTCCTAATTCTAACGTTTCATCCTCGGAGTAATAAAACACTTCGGCCGCTGTTTGATCTTCCCAACCCGCATTGTGATGCATCAGGTTCATTAGGGTAATCGGTTCATCGTATCTCAGCTTTTTGAAAAATCCCTCTGGCAGATACTCTTGGATATCCGTCTCCAAATCAAGCTTTCCTTGTTCGACAAGCTGCATCACACTCGTATAGACCAACAGTTTCGAGATGGAAGCCCATTCAAAAACCGTAGAGGTATCCGCCTTTCGCTGATTCTCAATATCTGCGTAACCATATGCTTTATTCACAATGGTTTCACCATCTTTAATAGCCACAACCGAAACGGCAGCGGTATACTTCTCATACGAGGCAACATAAGCATCAATCGTTTCCTCTAACTTGGATAAAGGAATCCTGGATGGTGTAGTCTCAACCTGTTTCTCATCAGCGTGGGCAGGTATCGCTATTGCCATAATGATAAATATGAATGACAGAACACAAGCGATTACTTTGTTAACCGTGTGATATCCACGATTCATCTGCATTAGCTTCTCTCCTTTTATATTAAATGTTAATTACATCTCTTGTTTTCGAGTATGCGTTTTCAAAAGAATCCACGTGACTCTAAATTATTTTCAAATGCAATTACACTCCATTTAAGAGATAGGTCGGAGAAGTTCACCTTTCCAATTAACGATGTTTATTTCTTTATCTTTCAAGAGGCACCAATCAATGATTTCACCTATCCATTTTGGCGTGATGATCTCATCGCTCCATTTCGGTGTTAATACTCTTCTGTATCCTATATATTCTGTTGTCCATCCTTCGAATTCTTCTCCGATGATGACTATGAATGGGATCTTATTCTTATTACTGTGTTGTCCCACTTCATAAGTGACGATTAACTTCTTATCCTCAGAAACGATATGTAATTTGATTATCCCTTCATCGTCAATATTCGGTTCAACATACCAATAAAATAATCGATTAGAGCGAACGATTTTACGTTTATATTTTTTTCTTACGCCCATAACGCACCTCGCATATTTCTTTTTTCTTTGTATGCAGTACTTCAACAGTTTACCCATCCACATGAACACTTTGTTATCCGATGTTGATGGGCCTTAAGATTTATTCATTTTATTACTTTGTTAATCTTTCTTTATTACCTAGTAAGACTTCATGAATTTCATCATATAATTGTAAATCTATAAATTCGTTATGAATCCATAGTCCTTCCTCAATATCTCCTCCCCCCATACCTCCACCAATCCCATCACCAGGAAAGTGTTTTTCGTAATATAGTCCTCGGCCTTCTCCATCATTACAGTCCCATGCAATGGTATCTAAATCTTTTAATAGAGTATGTAATGTCTCTTCACTGCAGTTTACTAACTTCATAGGGCAAGACAAATAGATTTGTCCTCCATAATCACCCTCCATAATTACATATGTATCTGGAGTATCCACAGCTTTCTTAAAACTATCTACAAATTGGTTGTTCGGTAGTCCGTTTGCTTCATTAAGGATATGTCGTACAGGGCTATGGTGCTCTGGAATTACACCCAGCTGATTGTTATCATCTTTTTTTCTTTCCATAAAGATACACCTCTTTGTTAGATATGTTTTATTGGACTTTTTTCATATTAATTAATTATTTACTTCATTCATTCCTATGACTTGTTCAAATGCTATATTAAATTCTTTAACATTAATGTTTAACTTGATTATCCCTTCTTTATCAAGCCCTTTAGTATCTAATTTAAAAGTACCTGTCAGTTCTTCCGAGCTATTACCATCAATTTTCATATTTATGTCCAATTTAATATTCCTATCAATTAATCGCTCCTGAATATCCTTACTCAAGATCGGTTCAACTGTTTCTAACATTATTGATTTATTGGTTCTATTTCGAAGAGTGAAATTGTATGTTACAACTGTAATACCTGCATCTTCTTCGCTCTCTCCCAGTCCAAATGAACTTGAGTTTATTATCAACCCGTCCTCAACAATTTTATCTGTCTTCACACTGTATGAAATACATCCACTTAGGGCGAGTATTGTTAAAAGGAATAGTAAAATCATTAAACGCTTTTGATTCTTCAATTCGGAAACTCCTTTAATTTTTTTCTTCATTTTTAAGATCCGTGTTTGCAAGTTCAAGTGCGATCGCTAGTCTAATCCGTGTATATTTCCTAAGTCCTTTTAAATAGGTATTGTCTAGTTGTTTGCTTTCAATTATAGGTTCAATATCTGGGTCGTAGCGATCGATTTCTACTTTTGCAATTCTATCGTTATTAATCAGCAACGAAAAAATATCTTCCCCTTGTTCAGGTATCCAGAACAAAATATAGGCAGTTTTCATTTGTGGAAAAAACCTCTTAATAACTGAAAGCAAACCTGATCTTATTTCATCATTAAATAATGACTCATGCGATCCTACTAATTCTCTTCTTATATCTTCTTCAGTTTTAGTGCCCTTTAATTTTATTAATTTCATAATGCCTCGCAAGAATGGCACAGAATCTGTATACAATGCTTTAGATTTACTGTTACCATTGTTCTACATTTCAATTTTATATTTTTTCGACATTGTTTATTTTCCTTTTACAAAATCACATAGATTATGTTCGAAGTCATCTGAATTACAATATGGTTGAACAGTTGGGCTATTTCGAATCGTAAAATCAATAGAATACTGATCGTTTGGATACTCTTTAAAGCTCTTATAATATATGAATACTCTTACTTCATACTTAGCTGAAGGTAAGGCATTAATTACGTTATTTAAATCCTCTGATGTCAGTGTTTCATTTTTCTTTCTTAATTTAATCCAAATATCATGTCCATTATTACTCCAATAACGTAGAGTTTCAGTCTTGCTTTCGTTATAATCAAATTCCAATGGTGCTATTGTTTCAACAAAACCTGTTCTTAACTCATTCATATAACTTTCCACATGAGGCTTCGCACGGTATGTTTGATAAGTACCAATTAGATTACTAGTGACATCAACAACTGGCAAAGTCAGAATAGCGGTAACAACAATGATTAAAATACTTGGGCCAATATAGGAGTTGGAATTGTAAATGAGTCTGCCAAGCAGTAAAAAAACGATTGTTCCTACTATCGACAAAGCAGCAACCCCGAAAGCGGCAGTCTTGTTATCATTACTAATAAAACCACCGCCAATATTAAAAATAAAAAATATGAATGAATACAAACATCCAACGCCGACTCCTACAGCAGATAATAAATAGATTGACTTCAAAAATATTCTCAGATTTCCCGCATCCCTGCTATAAATTAATTATTATTTCATCCTAGTAAAGCAACATAACTTTTATCTTTCTAGTATCTTTTAAAATGCTCTCATCTAAATACAGTTTTTTGCTTAAATTTAATTAAGTCAAAGTATAGCTATTTTCACTGGAAATTATGTATTTTATACATTTATCAATTATCACTTCATCAGGAAGTTTTATATACGTTCCTGCATTCACGCCCAATGTATGCTGAGTGTCTGGCTCATGCGGACACAGGACGAATGTCCGCAGAGTGAATATAATGTTAACTGATGTCCATTCCTTCGAAGCGTGTTTTAAAAACTATTTCTTATTCTTATTCATCATTATATGGATTTGCATATAAATCAACATCGATTTCAGCATGAATCATATTAACAAATTCAATAAAATCAGAATCGAAATAAAGAGCAGGCGTTTTCCCCTCTTCTATTCTTATTACAATGAAAAATTTTATTCTTAATTGATGTTCAATCCGAATCGAATTGATCTCTTTTACTTTGTTTCTTAATGTATCGACTACTTTTCTTAATTGGTGATTTACATCTAATGATTCTTCATACTCTGTATCCAATGTCCATGATGTTTCTTTTACTCGAAGCTTTTCGTTAATTATATCTCCTTTATAAGCCGTATTCGTAGGTTCAATTTTAAGTATTGAAGTTACATGATTCGGATCGAATTCATCTCCAAACAAACAAAAATAGGCCATTACTTCGGTTTTGTCTTTCAGGAGTTTCACCTCTTTAAAAATGGATGTATGGACCTCTGATACTCCAACTCTTTTAATACAATTTCACATAACATTTGGTGTTTACGAGTCCGAGAACCCTAACTGACCATTAATTATTCTTTCTTCCATTGATGTGATTCGTGTAGTTTACCAGTTTCATAAAAATACTTTAGCACTTCAAGCATGGGTATTAATTCTATACAAATGTTATCGCAATAATTTCCTAACTGACCACCGATAACTAGAGAAATTTCACTATTTCCCTGCTTATCGTTCAGAAGCGTATATATATGTTCATCCATTGTAATAGACACTACAAAATATTCCGGTCCGCCTCCAACTAATGCTGAACCTGTGTCTGATACCTCAAAAAAAACTAATGTAAATTTATCTCCATCGAGTTTTCTCAAAAAACGTAAACTGTCTGCCCATGTAGGGTTCATAATGATCTCTTCATTAAATGTGGTCCCATTCCGTTCATCAATGCTAATAGAATTTATCACTTTTTCTTTTTATCCTCCTTCTTTCATCACACATATCCATCTTCAGGTTCACCAACATCAAAACCCAACACTTTTGTCGCTTCCAACTTAAATGTTTCTATCCAAGATATCCATACATCGCTATTCATCTGTGCATAAAATGATAACCCACTAGG
The DNA here is from genome assembly GCF_038004645.1 of Paenibacillus sp. FSL M8-0212. Lineage (NCBI taxonomy): Bacteria > Bacillati > Bacillota > Bacilli > Caryophanales > Paenibacillaceae > Paenibacillus > Paenibacillus sp. FSL M8-0212. The sequence continues at coordinate 701,627 of NZ_JBBORP010000001.1, forward strand.
CTCAACGGATGCTTCAATGAATACATCATCCTCTTCAGTTCCAAACCAATATGGAATTCCACTTTTATAACCAATCCACCCTGGCATCCGCTCATATACTTTAGAAACTTTAGCCCACACCTCATCAGGCAGGTCATACCTTATATTTAGGTTACAATTATGAGAGTTTATGTTGTTCATTTACATTCTCTCCTTCTACCTTAGAAGTATCTCAAAATTCATACTCTATTTTTATGTAAAGTACTACAACTCTTCCACCACTTGCTCAACATTGTATCTCTTGGTCCTTATACACTTTTTTCGTTATCATTTTTGTATATTTTAATCTCGTGATTTCAATCAGGTCATTTGGCTGCATCATATTCAGAATAGGACTATCTTTGATTAAAACTTTGCTATTACCTCGTCCCAATCCTTTGACTATAATGATATTTTTATTCTTCTTCACATCTACAATTTGTCCGATCGTTATGAACTGCTCTTGTTTCTTGAGATCAAGATAAGTTACAAGGCCCAGTATACAAAATATAATAAAGCTACATGTTGATAATGCAGTTGTCCATGCAGGAGGATGATATACAAAGTATCTGGTAGCTAATTGAATTCCAATTATAAAAACAAATAAAACGATGAGTAGGAATTGCTTTTTTAATTTCCCTTTAGCTTTTTCGTTCATAGTCTCTCCTTCTAATCTTTACGGAGATGAATCACAAAGTCTTGATTCGACGTATGATATACAACGTTACCAGGCTCTACTCGAAAAAACTCTTTATTTGCATCTTGTTCTGATACGGTGCGAATTGGTGCAACTTCATCTACAATTTTTTTGTTATCTTCCTCATGATATTGAATGATAGAAACCAGAACAAATTGGTCAGGGAACAGTTCTCTAACCTCCTGCCATTTCATGTGTTATACCTCCTGTTATTCGTATTGGTTCAACTTTCTATCATTTTAACATATCCCCCTGACTCGTATATCGTTCCTGCATTATTAACACTCGGCCTAGTCCAATGTGTCCTCATTCAAGTATGTAAAATGTACAAAGAAACCGTCTCCTTTGGTATATGGTTGCTCTCACTTCCCCATTTACTACGGAACGGTTTCTTCTGTTTTTTGGAATTTTAAGAAAGGATCTGTTCCTTCTCATTACGACTTAACACATCAATAGCTTCAACAACTACCACCGCTATATTAAAGGCAAGGTACCGATGCTATGCGAAGGAGCAAACGCCCACAATAGCATTTTGATTGCTCCGCCATATCATCTTTATGTCATAACTTCGTGGATTGACATTCAGGCTTTCTACCTTACAACCCTGTGCCGATCTTTGTTGCAGCAGAATCTGCATACCACTGTTCGAATATCTCAGCTCAGCATGCTGTGCTCCCTCCGGTCTCTGAAGTCCTCACGGTCAGCTTCCTCCATCCTGTGAATATATCGTCGCAATGCTTCTTTATGCGCCTCCAATTCATCCATTCGGCTGGATGTCCCGTTCAGGAAAGATTGCATTTTGAATCCTAGCGTTGTGGCAGCATTTCCTGCCCAATCTTGCTCCAGTCTACTATGTATTGAACGCATCTTCTGCTCCTGCTGCACTAAGCGCTCCTGCAACTGCTCACATTGCTGAACGGCTCTTCTCAGATCGGATAAAGATACCGATATTCTTCCCATGTCAATTACCTCCCGTTAAGAACTGGTCTGCTTGAACGAAATCTTCATGCTTGCGTTCAATGTACTCGGCAATCTCGCTGATGGATTCCTGATACCAACGGTTAATTCGTTCCAGTGTCGCCGTAGCTTCGTAAGCGATTGACGTGAAGGAATGGCTTTCACTTGTGGAAGTATAAGCCTCGAACATTCGGATGGAAGCTTGTGCATCATTGGAAAACCCGCTCAGACTAAGGCGCATTTCCTTGGCTGCCTGTGCCAATTCCTCCGGCGTTAGTCGGATTGTCCCACCACCTTGACCTGACTTTCCATTGGATACAGCCGCAATCAAGGGAGCCACCAACCCGCCAACGAGGTTTGACAAAGCCATCCGTGATTCCTGATAAGCATTCCAGCGTGGTGAGATGTCAATTTGTTTCCCCGTGGCACGATCGATAAGTGGACCGACCAAGTTTCCCTGTTCATCAAACTGATACTGGTTCATCGAGTGATATCCTTTGCCTTCTTCCTTGGAAAACGAGTCCATCAATCGAACAATATTACCGACCTGAAACTTGTCCAGGTCGATATCAATTGGGAAATTGTATGTTACTAACGGGCCGCTAGGCCCCATCGGACTAATCGGCACCATGAGCTGGAATTGCAGCCTCCAGTTTTGGTACATCGCATTGGCCGAGTCAAAATCCTGGCCTTTGTAGTACGTGCTGCCAACATGTCTGTCATATTCAAAAAGTCCTCCTGCACCTACTGAATCGTTTGGCTGAACGATGTTTACCACTTTTTTATCATAATAACCTTCGTTCACTTTCGCCAAGCTTGCATCGTCCAGCAGATTGGTTACACTCGGAGCACTGTATGTCATGGCCGACAAATCCTGTCGCGCTGCCACATATTGCGCTAAACCACCTCCAAGCGAATGTCCCGTAAGAGAGATACTTGCGTCAGGATATTTTGCTTTGACTTGTTCATAAAGTACTTCCGCCTGATGAAATTGGTTGTTCTCCCAATCGATATCGTCCTTAATGGATTGAATAAAACTTTTCTTGAAAATGTTATGATGATTAGGGTCAGTTACGGCATCCTCCAGTTCTCTGGTGCGTCCACCTAAAACATCAAACACGTCTGTTTCGTAATCGGCTGCTCTCCCAAGCCAGCTCCCACCTGGCTCTGTTCCGCGGTATCCTATGACAATCTGATTCGTCTGATTGTTGTGGAGGATGACGGAATCGAAACCCGACACTTTATTGTGGAGCTCAGCACCTTCAGGTTCAATGACCTTCCATTGTGCATAATCTCCCTCATCTTTAAGGGGTGCTCCGGCAGAAACGTTGTCCTGGTAGGCAAGGTTAGATATTTTCTGATACAACTCGTCGCTTATGTAATTCTTTTGCATAAATACCTCCTGAATTGAACATTCCGATATGATTATGTAAACTAGTGATAATTCAATCTTTATAGTATATTAATACCAGTCTATGAAAGTAGAGGTGTCCCTCTTGAGAAAACCCTTCTTCCTATTCGTACTATTAATCATCTCATCTCTCTTGCTTGGAGCATGTGCCTCCCAAGAGGAAAAGGAGATTGTATCCTCCGCCGAGAAGTTCGCTGCAAATTATGTTCTCGAAAAATACGGTGTAACCGTTCGTTTTACGGAGTATAAATTCTCTCCTCCCGATCTATCCAATTCGTTAGGCCTCCATGGCTACATTGAAGGCGATAAGAAAAAGAAGGTATTTGTTTTCGTTAACTACGATCCTTTAAGTATTGAGACACTATCGCTTCCTGAAGGTATATCCAAGAAACCAACTTCCAAATAGAGAGTTGAAGTTATTTTTAAAACGATCAATCTATATAAACAATTTGAATCTATAGGGAATATATGGATTGTATCTTTCGTCAATTACTTCTGTCAACGTTCTCCGCAACAATAAAATGAAGAAACAAATGCGATCTACATAATAGAATGATTGTGTTCTGAATTTAAGATAAACCTCTGTTTAAAGAAGTTATCCACTAATTTGATGAATTCTGAATATAAAGAAATAGAGGGAGTCACATCAGAACTCCCTCTCATCCCAACAACGCCTGTTCAATCTGATCCACAATGCCATTGATGCCTGTTGGTCCATAACAACCGATCCATGTCGCGGCATCTACGGAGTGTATTTGCTGTCTCTCATCCGTATCAAGCATCCCCCAGACACGTTGCTCTGTTGAGGATATACCCTCCTGCATGATCTCATTGCTAAGCAAAAAGTAGTGGCTCGCTTGTACAGCCGGTAGTCTATCAACAGAAATATGATAGGCCGTGTCGGTGGTATCTGCTACAAATAACGGGACAGGCAGACCCAGATCACGGTACAGCACAGCGCCTGTACGATGCGAGGCAGAATGTACGCGAACCAGAGAATCCAGTGGACGAATCAGTGCCACGCTCTTACCTGCCAGTACTGGAGCAAGTTCTTCAGAAAGCAATGTGGTTCGTCGGTGATAATCCGCAAGTATACGTCTGGCCTCTGCTCGCTTACCAGTTAATTCACCGAACAGGCCAAGAATGGTCTGCCAACTCTCATTGCGCTTAAACATAAGAACTGGAGCGATCCGGCTTAACCGTTCATAGTACTGATTATGCACCTCGGTGCAAATAATCAGATCCGGGGACAGTCGTTCGACAGCAAGCAGATCAGGGTACTCATACGTTCCGAGTAATTCGGTACCCTGAAGTCCTGCCCTGATATATTGTGGGAAATGGAACGTTCCACTTCCCAATCCCACACTTCCTGCTGGAGACAATCCAAGCGCAAGCAAATGATCCGCATATTGCACATCGAGTACGGCGATACGATGTGGAGAACGGGTGACAGGATATTCACCTCGCATATGGCATATCACTGGACCTTGGTCCGACTCGTACGAAGAAGCCATACGATTCCGCAGCAAGGATTGAGCATAATTTGCATCTGTTTCCTTAGCGGCATCAAGCCGATAACGCAGCGGAGGAACGCCATAATATTTCTTAAAGGCCCTACTAAAATAATACATGTCGCGGTAGCCCATCTTGTCAGCAATTTCCCCAATGGACGCATCTGTATGATGCAGCATCCGCGATGCATTTTCCATCCGTAGCTGGATGACGTACTCCATCGGTCCAAGCTGCTTCTCTTGTTTGAATCGTCGCTGTAACTGCCTTACGCTGCATCCGGCAAGGGCTGCCAGCTCCTTAAGCTCCAGATTCTGGCGATAATGCGATGATATATATGACACGACTACATCCACCATGTCGGACTCTGCTCCGCCTTGACCACGTTCATACTCCATGATCAGTTCATAGATCATCCCCTGAAGCAACGCATGGGCATGAAACCGTTCCAGTCCTTCGCCACGACGCCATTTGGCAACGATTTTTTCCGCATTCTGGATCCATTCTGCCTGAGTCACAGGGTTCTGAATAAACGAATTTTGCAGCGGATGTTTGCGATACGAGGGCATGGCATGGGAGGCTCCTTCCATGGAAAAAGCCTCGTACATGATTACGATATAATAAAGTTCGTCTGATCTGGCCGTCAGCGTAAAGGATGCTCCCTTCACCACATGACAGGCAAAAGAAGCTCCAATGTGGCAACCCTCGCCATCCATTGCAAGCTCCCCTTCCCCTCCATATGCCAGTAGCAACACATTTGAAGTTAAATCCGTTTCGTGTAAAACGCTGCCTGTCTGCAAAGTACCGCTATACCCGTCAAGCATCTTGATCGTTGTATCACTCCATAGACTTGTCTGTTCTTGCAGCGGCATTTCTCTCATCTCCTGACAATAGCAAAGGTAAAGTTGTTGCTGTTGTCATTTTAGTTGAGATTCTTTCTCATTGTCAATTTTCGGACATTTGAGACAATATTCACCTGACATCTGGTAATAAAAACAGCAGGTGATCCGCTCACTTTTGGCAACATGCACATTGTCCTTACAATCGGTGAAGCGGGTTAACGGATTCTTCCTCTCACCAAACACTTCCCCGGATGCCACCTGCGTCAGATATGAAAAGTCCTCTTGAATGATCTTACTTTCCTGCTCTGTCTCGGCTTCATCAGGAGCGAATAGTCTGCCAATCCGTACCATGATATTCTCCCAGAGAATGCTCATCGAAAGAGGTGCAATCGCAGCAAGTGTCTTTAACAACGGTGTCAGCTGTACTGCAAACATCTCCTGGACTGCCTTTTCCCGCCATACGCTCCTGTCTCCAGTGAGTTCTTCAGCCTGTAGCCCGTTCACCGCCAGAAAAGGAAATCGTGTCCCCTCTTCATATTCTTCGAGCTTCGGATGATAGAGAAAGCTGTTCTCCAGCTGAAAGGTTACATACTGATGATGAAACGTCATCGCGGTCACGAGCGGAGTCGTCCATAGAAAGCCAAGCCGCTTGGCTAACATGGAGGCTGCGACTTTCATGTCAGGCGCATCGATATAGTTCTGAAACCAGCGGATATACTCTCGACACGCCTCTACGTCATGCAACTCACTCAAAGCAATGGTACGGACACTATGTTCAGGCGGCTCACCAAGCAAAATCGAATGATCCTCTACCGTCTCTTTCCATAAGTCTGTCGAGAGATATGGGTTCATATTAGTTCGATCCGAGCAGGGCTTCCGATGCCTGATCTACAATCAGATTAATCGCAAGAGGTCCGTAGTATGCAATCCACAGTGTTGAGTTTACGTCATACGTGCGGTTATTTTTCACAGCATCAAGGGACTTCCACACGGGATTAGTCAACATAGCCTCTGCTTCTGCCGCAAACAGCTCATCCGACAGTACAAAATAACGATCTGCCCCGATCTCAGGCACTTTTTCCATCGAGATTTCTACGGAACCATCTTCATTAATCTCCTGTACCAAAGCAGGCATCTTCAGCCCCAAGTCATTGTACATAATACCGCCGATGCGATGCTCAATACCGTGAACACGAATTCCTTCTTTTCGTGGACGAATGATCGCCACTGTTTCATCGCCCAGCTTCTCTGACAATTTTGTCTTCAGCCCGGCAATTTTGTCTTCATACGCTGTGCGCACTTTCTCTGCCTCGTCCTGCTTGTCTGTAACTTGGGCAACCGTAGCTAACGTATCACGCCAGTCTTCGTAGAAATCGAGTACGAGGGTAGGTGCAATTTTGCTTACACTCTCATACTGTTTCTCCTGGAAGTCGGTCATGATGATCAGATCCGGGTCGAGTGCAACAATCGCTTCCAGGTTCGGCTCGTCCCGTGTACCCAGAACTTCTACGCCATTCGGCTGGTCTCCTAAATATTCTGGAAAATCCGTATTACCCCCAGCGATAACACTACCTGCCGGCTTCTCGCCAACGGCTAACATTTGATCCAGAAACTTAACATCCAGCACTGCAATTTTCTTTGGTTTTTCGTTTAGAGTGATGTCTCCCTTCATACCCTTTATCGTTACGGGAAAAGCTCCGTCCGTCTGCGTTTCCGCATTCGCAGGTGTCTCCGCTGGCGTTGCCGCAGATTGCTTACCGCTATCTGTACCTGTTGCGGCACCGCAAGCCGTCAGGACTAGAATAAGGGCCATCATCAAGCCCATAAATAATCGTGATTTGTGAGCAGTATAGGCCTTCTTACCAGCCGCTTGCCCCTTTGTTCCTTGTTTCATTTGTGAATCCCCCTTATGTATAATACTGATAATGATTTTCATTATCGAAACATAAAGAGAGTATATACGATCTCCGTATCGTGTTACCATGTACTTTTGCGACATTTCAGCCGGACTAATGCGACATCGCGAATCACTTATCCGCCTTTTAATGTTTCAGTAATATAGGCTTGTAGTCGGTAGATGTTCGAAAGAAGCTCTTCTTCCTCCGGCGTATTTCCATACTCCCCTAGCCAGCGCGGTGTACGGATATGCCACTCATCTGTCAGGAATTGCTGTTCATCCCGGTACGCTATAATGTGCTCCAAGAAATACTCCAAAGAGCCGAAAGATTGTTTACCAGTATCGTTGATGATGGATTGTGTTTTTTCAATGATTACCTGTAACATGTGTTGAATATGATCTTCTGGATTCATAGCGTTAATTTCCATCAATTACTCCCCCCTATCTCTACAAAAAATAAATTAGTATATTATTTAAATGAGCCTAATATTTCTAAACATCGAATTCTGTTCTGATTAAATACAATAAATCGATGCCCAATGAGTATTGAGACATCGATTCATATCATCTAATTATGAGGTGAAACCTGAGTATGCGACCAAAAATGAAGTATAGCTTTATTGTTAGCGCAGTTATTATTGTCGTTGTTCCTATTATCATTGGATTGTATATGTTGAACAAGATTGTCGATCCTGACGAGACAATGGTTACGAGAACTGAAGTTTCTCCTGAGCTTATTACGGTAAAAGGTGGATTTGCAGACAGTATTAGCAGATATCACGGCTACTACCTCTCACATCATAACAATTCACTTTTCATTCAGATTAAAGGCAGTAAACTTCCTATCGGTGGTAGTAAAGACTTCACAATTTCATTTTCTAATACTTATGGGAATGTTGATGAAATCTACTTATTAGGTCCTGGCAGCAACTCTAAGAAAAAGATTTGGCCGAATCCCTAACTTTCATTGGAATGGATATCATATGATCTGACACAATCAGCTTCAGCCTCTTCTGCTTAACTTCTTAAATGCCGAGTATTCCTGATGGGACTTCATATAACTTAATATCTTATCCGCACATGCAACTGAGCTAAGCTCTTCCGTATTCACTTCCAGATCATATTCATCATAGGAGTAGATGTAGTCGAACTGGGAATGGGCAAGTCCAATCTCACGATCTCCCCTGCTCTGCTCTCTTCTGGTGAGTTCTTCTTTTGAGCAATGCACACCTACAAACAATATCGGATAATCCGAAAGCAAATTATAAAAATCGTTAAACCACTTGTCATTGCTGATGACCGTATCCACGATGACATTCAAACCCATTTCCGAAAACAGTTTAATGGTTGCACAGTACATCGAATTGATCGGGTCGAACAGGATATCTGTCATCACATGGTGCTCTACTTCTCTTGTTGGTTTCATATCTGGATATGTATTGTCGATAAACTGATCATAATTATGTAGAAATTGATCTACAGATAGATGATGAAACGGAACATCTCCCTGATTTTTCATTTCCATCGCAATGCTCGTCTTCCCCGAACTTGACGTTCCGTTCAAAAATATAATGAGTCCTCGTTCCATATTGATCACCCTTATCATTAAAATTGGAAAACACTGTACAGCCGAATTACCACTCTCTCCATTCTTCCGTAATATCTTCATCCTCCTGGATGTCTAATCCAGCCAGTCTAGCCGCCTTGTCGATAAAATCAGCCAATTCTTCACGTTCCATCGTTTCAATGAAATAATCATTGGCCTCATTCATTTCATTAAAAGCAACCACCACTTCTTCTACAGCCTTTATTATCTGCTCGGAATCTTTCTTTTCTTGTAATGCAATTAATTGGTTTATAAAGTGATCCAAAGCTTTATCAGACATGAGTAATCTCTCTTCTGTAAAAAGCTCATCTCCGCCTTCAATCATTCTTTCGTTCCATAATTGGGTTGGTTTCTCATGAACTAAGTTATGTAATGTCATTGGAATCTTCCCTTCCATATTTCCATAATCAAAGATATCTATATTCTAGCTGTATCCACGAATGCGTACAAGTGTTCTTATATATCATTTCCAGAGCCTTGTCACATTCTCCAACTCCATCTCGTTGAATTCTAATTGATAGATGTCCGGTTTCTTGGTTTGGTTCATAAAATCCAATCCGTAACTCGAATCAAAGTAATTCATCATCAACGTCATTACATGTCCGTGTGTGCCAATCGCCACTTTTTTACCCTTGTACTCTTCTAAAATCTGTTTCAACACGCACACTGCTCTATTCTGGCAAACCGTGTTCGACTCCCCTCCTGGCAATGCATAATCCGGGTCATCAAACATCTTCTTCGAAGCAGGCTCGAACTCTTCATCCGCAATCATATCATCTGAAAAATGTCTTTCCCGCAGATCCTCCATGATCTGAATATCTAATTCTAACGCTGCTGCAGCACCCTCTAAGGTCAGAATAGCCCTGGCATAAGGACTTGAGACAATGGAATGTATTCCTTCATTCGTTAATATTTCCGTTATTCGTTCTGCATTCATCTTGCCCTCCCGGGTAAGCCCCCTCGTTCTTTCCGTTCCTTCCGTATACGGTGACTCGGCATGCCTTACCATATAAACGATGGTCTTCATAGGACCCTCCTTGAGTTTCTTCTATTAAAATTTATGATCAAGCATTAGGTCCTTCAACTTATTTTGTCTTTCCGTTCCAAAAATCAATTACATAGTGCCATCTTATTTTAGATACTGAATTAATTCAGGATTGATAATTTGCTAGACATTTTAATTTACAATAATTTTCAGATATGTGTATAGTAGAAATGAAGCAAAATTCTTGCAAGGAACTCAAATTCAATGAGAGGATGAGATCATGTCTTTTTTCAAAAATAAAATTGTACTATCCTCTGTATTGATATTCCTAGCTGTCTCCATTGGTACATTAGCATATATGAATGGTCAATCGAAACAAGGGGAGCCCATTCATAAAGTCGTCAACCTTTCGGCCAACTCTTTAATATTTCATGAAATAGATAAGCTGGATGCGTTCGCTGATCTGATCGTTATTGGTTATGCCACAGCAGATTTTAGAGATCGAGAGCATGTTATTACTGCATTTGATGATGGGACCATGCAATCCTTTCACACCAATACAAATATTAAGATTGAAAAGATATTGAAGAAACCCGAAGATTTCCCTTCAAATCAGAACGAATTGAAGATCATTGAACCCGTCAGCCTCGAAGGAGATGTCAAATATACAGTTGATGACTATGTAGAACTACAGAAGGGTGATAAAAGTGTGCTTTTCTTGATGAAAAACACCTTTGGTGATTATGGATTAATCAACTATAACCTAGGCAAATTCAGCCTTGAAGGGATAACTCAATATAGTTTACCTCAATCCTCCACTGCACAAGCGTTATCAGAATACGAAACTTTCCGTGACTCCGTTATGGAGAAGTACCATTTGAATTAAGGTTTTCATCAAACAACCGTGAACTTTGCGGGCATAGCTGCCCCTTCAATCTATTGCACTTTTTTATCAAGGCTTACGTCAAATGATGAAGTTATCGATTTTTGTCTAAAATCATTGGGTATCACTTTAATCTCCACGTTTAAATGTATAGATTCAGGCAGATTCATTTCAGTTATATTCTCATAACCAATGAAGTAATAATGCTTCTCGTCTAGTTCTATCAAACCGCCACCTGTTGAGCCAGAAGTTGAAATCAAATGTCCGTCATGATAAAGCTCACAAGCAATATTATATTCCGTTAAACTAAACCCTTTCACTTCATATCCAACCTTGATTTGATTTCCCGTGTAATCAGCATTTCGTAAACTAATCGCACCACCATCGACCATTTGGGTCTGAATTGCAATATTTGCCTCGGGCATCTCTGGTTTCTTTAATAAATATCCTACTTTTAGGTACCATATAGCTCCTAATACAACTACAGCAAGTACAATCATAGCAATGATAAACTTCTTTTCTTTTTTATCCATAATCCTTACTCCTTACATCTGAACACTCTTGAAGTTCTTTCCAAACCTGTGTTTCAAATAATACATTATCCCTGCGCGATCAACATCAGAAAATTGTCTTGGATCATCCACCCCATTATCCTATAAATATATTGTTAATTCTGTCTCTATCATAATCTAAAATCCAATCGTTATATTCTGTATAGATATCCGTTAGTGCTTGTCTTGATGCTGAAATAACATCGCAACCTCTATCATCATAGATATGAAATATCGTTTTCTTACTTATATTAATGAAATACACCCTATGATATATCTTTGGCTTAATTCCAACATCATGATTACATATAGCTTTGATTAACTGAGTATATTTCAAATCCTCAACTCTACATTTAGTCCAGTATCTATACATGTTGTTTCTTGTGTCTTGGATGTCATCTGGTTCACAATCCAAACCTGGAAATATCTCAAGGCTCAAGGCTCTAATCGGCCCTTTCTTCTTGATATATTTTCTGTACAGGTTCAATTTTTTCACTTTGTGTTTAGGCTTATCTGCAAAATAAGCTTGAGTTATTAATAGGACTTCATCTTCTTGATCATGAAGAGCCTTAAATAGTTCAAGTGATCGATGATAAACTTGTTCCATGTAATGCTCCGTATTCATTCCAAACATCAGCGGATTGCCAAGTTCGAATCGTATTGCAACATCCCAATTATAAAAAAGAGGTGGCTCTAAGGTCAGGTTTGGAAAATGCTCTGCCAGATACGTCTTCAGATCCATTCTGTGGCCTCCGTGTCTTCTAGTTTTTTTTACAGTACCTTAATATGAGAGCTTTGCTGTTGTAAAAAAAAGCGCCCCGACCTCATCGTCGTGGCGCTTCCTCTTGCTACATGGCACCAATTAGCCCATGCAGCTTATCTCAAGCCGCTGCACCTACATGGCAGCGGCTTCTTCTCCCAGCGGCAGCGTGTAATACTGCGCCTGCTGCCCTTCATGCTGCTGGTACACAACGACCAGCAGCGTCCGGCCTTTCGCGGCAAGCGGGCTGGCGCCAGCAAGCACACGCTCAAGCCGGAACGGAAGCACATCCAATACGGTGTGCTTCTGCAGTTCCTTTTCGCCGAGACCAAGGTCGGCGAAAGCACGGGCACCCATGACCGTCTGTGCGGTCATGGCCGAGGTCATCGGCAACGCACGCGAAGCGTTGCCGTCCACCATGTCCGCCGCTCCATCCGCGGCGGACCCTGCAGCGTCGCCCGAAGTGAGCGACGCTGCATCCCCGGCTTCGCTGCCGATCACACCCGCCGCATCTGCGGCAGAGTCTTCTCCGGCAGCAGCCGAACTTGCCACAGCGGCACTCGGACCTGTGCCGCTGCTTTCGAGCCATGCCGTGCCTGCGGCACCGGCAACACGTGGCAGACGAACGTCTTCCGGACGTTCAGCCAACGTTTTCATATAACCCGCCCACTGATCTTTCTGAAGCGGATCTTCCCACCAGATTTTGCGTGGTTTGTATTTGTGCCCAAGGAAATAATCCAGCTTCATCAGGCCGAGCACGATGTCCATATGCGGCGTGTTCCGCGACTCCAGGAAGCTGTGCAGACGAGTGAACAGATCCTCCAGTTGGTGACCAATCTTCTGCCACCCCTGACCTTCCCAGTAATCCCCAAACGCCTGGAAGAAATCAAACGGCGAGTTGAACTCCTGCTCCATCAGATACTTCAGCGTATGGTCCATCCGGTGTGCGTTCCAGTATTTCTCCAACACATCCTCCAGCCGCTTCAGGCGCACGATGTCGCTGAACGGGAGCACATCACTGCCCAGAATCTCATATGGCGCGTGATCCATATACGTATAGTTATACTTCTCCGCATCCAGACGCAGACCCGTACCACGCAGCATTTTGAGGAATCCGAGTTGAAGTTCTTCCGGCCCCAGTGCAAATACATCGTTAAACGTCTTGCGGAACGTATTGTAATCTTCCTCCGGCAGTCCGGCGATGAGATCCAGATGCTGATCGATTTTGCCACTAGCTTTGACCTTGTTGACCGTACGGCTCAGCTTGGTAAAGTTCTGACGGCGTTTCACCAGTTCATTTGTCGGATCGTTCGTAGACTGAACCCCGATCTCGAACCGGAATGTGCCCGGCGGCGCATTCTCTGCCAGATAGTCCAGTACCTCGGGACGCATAATATCCGCCGTGATTTCAAACTGAAACACCGTCCCCTGATGATTCTCAATCAAGAATTTGAACATTTCGAGCGCATAATCCCGCTTGATGTTAAACGTCCGGTCCACAAACTTGATCAGCTTCGCGCCCTTCTCGATCAGGTACAGAATGTCCGACTTTGTCCGCTCAATATCGTAATACCGCACGCCGACCTCAATACTGGACAGACAGAACTGACAACTGAACGGACAGCCCCGACTGGTCTCAAAATAAACAACCCGTTTCCCAAGCTCCGGAATATCCTCTTCAAATCGATGCGGTGACGGCAGATCGTTCAGATCCGCTTTCGGGCGTCCTGGCATGAGAATGACCTCTTCCCCTTTGCGATACGCCAGTCCATAGACAAAGTGGAACTTCTTACTTCCTTCCAGCTCCGTCAAAAGCTGATGCAGCGTCTCTTCCCCTTCACCCATCACGATGAAATCAACATTGGGAATCCGGTTCATCCAATATTCCGTGTCGTAGGACACTTCCGGCCCGCCCAGCAGAATTTTCACGTTCGGCATAACCTTTTTCAGATTATCAATGACCTTAATCGTCTCTTCGATGTTCCAGATGTAACAAGAGAAACCAATCACGTCCGCACCGCGCTGGTACAGATCAGATACAATATTCATCACCGGATCCTTGATCGTATACTCCGCCAGGTCAATATCAAAATCCTTCTCACTGTATGCCTTCAGACACCGCAAGGCCAAGGAGGTATGGATGTACTTTGCATTTAATGTAGAAAGAATAACCTTCATGGTTCACAACCTTTGCCTGGACACCCAGACCATATTTTTTTGGTAAAAAGAAAGCTGCACAGCCATCCTTCCCCGGATGCTGTTCATCTAACCCTTTTGAACTAGCCATTCCATGTCTCATGGACATATCCAACTTTTGTCTTTCAAAGAGTGGACACTCTTTTCAAAAAGACATACACACCTCGCCAAACGAAAAACACAACATATAGTTTGAACAATACATAATAAAACTACATATTGTATACGATGCGGTTATCCATTTCTAACGCCAATGTCCACCTTTTGAAAGACAATTCACCATCTTTTGTCCGCATCCCAGAGACACAAAAATCAAATTCAAACTCAACTTCACCTGTTAAAGACCTCAATCGTGTTCCATCCACAATTCGTTATCCCCATAATACTGCCTTGAGCCTTTAATCTCGAACCTCTACTGGACACTTCACCCATATCATGGAGAAGCCATCGAATTCTTCTTGAGCGTGTCTTCAAACTCAGGCAAGAGATACGTTGAAAGGATTCCCAAGGTCCACCCCCTATCCCAGCAACTGTAGCTTTAAACTCGGCCAAAAGATCGATCATTCCTTGCACCGGAGAAGATGGAACTGTCCAACGGATTGTGGAACAAAAGGATTGCACGGAGCAGGAAGATGCTGTGAATGAGAACACAGGCTTGCTAATCCTGGCGAATTGTCCAGACGATTTTCTAAGGAACCGAGGACGACTTATTTGGCCATCCGGTCCTCCTTTTATTTTGTAAGGAACATCAGACACGTTATTGACCAAAATCACCTGACAAACCTGCAGTAAACGGCTGTTTATCCTAATATAGCGAGTTTCAGATTCCTTAGATTGCTGTGGGCGCTTCAAATCCCTGAATAAGACGTCACAGGTTCGTTAGCACTTCCGCTCCATGTTCCGCCCCTGACACTCAATTGTGCTTCGGCTTTCGGCAGATTTCAAGATACCCTCTAGATACATATCTATCATCTTTTCATACATTGAGCTTTAAGCACATGAACTTCAAAGATTGGAAAGTGAAATTTAACAATTTATACTCATTTCACACTCACTCATACTCGTAAAACGCATCATCATCCGTATCCACTTCTTCGCCCGATTGCTTCTGGAAAAACTCCAGGAACGGCAGTCCATACTTGCGGTACTTGACCTCACCGACCCCTTTGATATCCAGCATGTCACGTTCTGTCTGTGGACATACCACACTCATCTCACGCAGGGTCGCATCATTGAAGATAATGTACGATGGCACATGCTCTTTCGCCGCCAAGTCGCGCCGGATCAGACGAAGTTGTTCAAATACCGTCTCATTAACCGCAGATGGCATCGCATCGCGTCCGCGACGTCCGCCATAATTTGTACCCGAAGCCGTTGCCGCTGTTTTGCGGACGACACGCTGCATCACTTCACGCTGGCCTTTGAGCACTTCCACTGCTAGTGGTTGTAAACGTACCACCGGATACTGTCCCTCGGACAACATCAGGTATCCTTCGGATACCATCACGTTGATGATCTCCGATATCTCGCGCTCTGTCCGATTGCCCATCACGCCGTAGGTTGGCAGAGAGTTGAAGCCATAATCGAGCACTTTTTTGGCACGGGAGCCTTTGAGCACCGAAGCAACCAGCGATACACCATACCGTTCACGCATGCGGTGAATGCAGCTAAAGATTTTCTGCGCATCAATCGTCATGTCTACCAGCTCGCGGTCGTCCGTACAGGAACTGCAAATACCGCAAGATGTATCGTCATGCACCTCACCAAAATAATCGAGCTGCGCACTGCGCAGACAACGCGTTGTGTAACAGTAATCCACCATCTGTTGCAGCTTCCGGTAATCGTTCTGTTTGCGGTCGCCCTCCATCGGATTCTGCTCAATCAGGAACTTCTGGGTGATAATGTCCTGTGCCCCGAATAACAGAATACACTGGCTTGGCTCTCCGTCCCGGCCCGCACGTCCGGCTTCCTGTACATATGCCTCCATGTTCTTCGGCATGCTGTTATGAATGACGTAACGCACGTTCGATTTATCAATCCCCATCCCGAACGCATTGGTCGCCACCATCACTCGGATATCATCGTACAAAAAAGCTTCCTGGCTCTGGGCCCGTTCATCGTCTGTCATGCCGGCATGATAACGTCCTGCGGGCAATCCCGCCTGCAACAAACGCTGATGCAGATCGTCCACGTCCTTACGGGTCGCGGCGTATACAATCCCTGGCTCGCTGGCATGCTCGCGCGCATAATTCAGGACAAAGTCCTTCTTGCTCTCGCCGCGCAGCACGCTAAACGCCAGATTATCCCGCCCCAGTCCGGTCACATACGTCTGCGGGTCCTGCAAACGCAGCAGCCGCAGAATATCGCCCATGACCTCTGGCGTCGCTGTCGCCGTAAAGGCCGCAACCACCGGCCGCTCCGGCAAACTGTCCACAAACGGCGCTACCGCCAGGTAGCTTGTCCGAAAATCATGCCCCCACTGTGACACACAGTGAGCCTCATCAACAGCAACGCACGAGATCGGCAAATAGCCCATCTCCTCGCGGAACCAATCCAGCTCCAGTCGCTCAGGCGCGACATAGAGCAACTTCAGCTCACCGCGCTGCGCCGCGCGGATGCGATCATTCACTTCTTTGCCGCTAAGTGTACTATTAATATACGCGGCAGCAATTCCGGCGGTCGTCAACGCATCGACCTGGTCCTTCATCAATGAGATCAACGGGGAGACAACAAGTGTCAGACCCGAATATAACAGGGCGGGGATCTGATAACAGATGGACTTACCGCCCCCGGTTGGCATAATACCCAACGTATCTTCACGTTCGAGTAGACTGGCTACAATCTTTTTCTGTCCCTCACGGAAGTCGGGGTAGCCATAATATTTTTGCAGGAGACCCTGCGCTTCTTCTAATGTAGGTGTTTGCACACTCATGTAAAGACTCCTTACTTATCACCGGTGTTTCTCCACCAGCTTGGTCCGATCCGATTCTGACATCCGAAAGCGGCTCATATCCCGCATCCTTGACAACAAAATGGCGTTCTCATGACTTGTCCGTCAAGCAAACGCCGCTCCCTTTAGTTTAACGGCCCAGCCCCGAATGAGCAACCGCGTTTTACTGTAAAACGTTTGAACCTTCTTCATGAAAATAAAAACAACCGTCCTGCCCTAGTTGGACAAAACGATTGCTGTAAACTTTTGTTCACGAACCACTCTCATATCAAGCTTGTGTCCCCGTGCCTATTCATCTGGTGAACCTACCACACCTTATAACTTCACTTTAATCTTTTAACGACTCTACCTCAGACTCCGGCAAGCCACTGGCCTTTGCAATAACAGAAACTTCGATCCCTAATGAGAGCATGTTTTTCGCAATTTCTATAGCCTTCTTTTGTTCGCCTTTTGCATTCATGCGATAATACAATCCTTTCCGGTCCATCAACTGTTCATGCGTTCCATCCTCGGCAATTCGGCCATGCTCCATCACAAAGATACGAGAGCACTGACGGGCAACCTCCATGCGATGTGTGACGAGCAATCCTATTCTGCCTTTCATAAAGTTCAACAAGTGATTCATCACCTTCTGTTCTGTCTGAATATCCAGTGATGACGTTGGTTCGTCCAGAATATACAGATCCGATGACCTCATAAAGAGTCTAGCAAGCGACAGTCGCTGCTGTTGGCCTCCAGATAAATTGGCCCCCTTCTCTTGCAACATTGCTGCGTATTGTCCTTCCTGTGCCTCAATGTATTCATGCAAACCTGCCTGCCCTGCCGCAAGCTTTACCTTGTCCAATGTAACGTCTGAACCCAGACGGATATTGTCTTCAATACTTCCTGTGAAAAAAGTTGGTGTCTGCGGCATATACGTCAGTCTGGACTGGTCATCCATCTCTACATACTCTGCAACATGTTTATCATCCAGCAATATGCTTCCGTGTGTTGGCTCGATCAGCCCTGCACACACTTGGCACAGTGTAGATTTGCCAGCACCGCTGGCGCCAACTACCGCAACCAGTTCACCAGGAACTAGATTAAGCGTAATGTGATCCAAAATCTTCCGACCACTGTCTTCATCGGTTACTGTTACCTGTTGAAGACGTAGCATAGCAACTTCGTACTCTTTATGTGCCCCTTTTTGTGTATTCCCTTGATCTTGGTTACACATTCCCTGTGCAAGCTCCTCGTGCTTCGTATTAGATGCGTCTGTCTTCTTGTTCTCCGCCAATTTCAACCATGCAGAGATACGTCCAAATGCACCCACGCTGGCTTGCATCTGACTCCACTGGCTGGACAAGCCGAGTACTGGCCACACCACCAGTTCAAACAGCAGACTACTTGCAACAACCATGCCCGGAGACAAAGTCCCCCTAGCCGCTGACAAAGCAATAAGGAACAACGCTGCCAATTGAGCCAGACCAAACACCGCCATCGCCACGTTATCCGACATACTCAGGGTCATCTGTAACTTGGCCTGAACACGATTCAGTGATTGCTGTTGTGTTCGAAAACGAGCGAGAAACCACGGTGAAGCATTATACATCCGAATCACCGGTATCCCTTCAACATACTGTTGGATCTGTTCTTGGGACTCGCCTTCCCTGGATTCGACCTCATCGGACAGATGTACAATTCGCTGATCATACAACCTCGCCGTGAACCAGATTGCCCCTGCACTTACCAAGGCAATAACCGCAACCCATGCATCTGCTCTGTACAAGTAACCCAGCGATAAAGCAATGATGAATACAACCGTAACACCCTCTGCAATAGCCTCCACAACTTCTGCACCATGCTTGGTGTCTTCTTTGAGGCGAAGCATCACATCTCCGGACTTCTGTCTGCGCACCCAGGAATAAGGCATCCGGTTTAACAGTTTCAACAGATCCATGGACATATCCCGTTGCATCGATTCCTTGAGCCATACCAGCACATAACGATGCATCGCGAGTAATACAATAAATCCTGCCAGAATGGCGATAAAGATCATTGCGGTGGCATTAAGCTGTTCCTGTCCCCCATCATGAATGGCATCCACGAAGAATCCCTGTACAAAGGCAAGTCCCCAATCAAAGACCGCATCTGCTGCGATAAAAATGAGCAAGATCGCTACAGCTAATCCATAAGGTTTCATCCAGCGAAAAATAACGGGCCATACCGTTGCCAATGATACAGCTTGCTTTGGGTCATCTGGAACATCACTTTTGTTCATCTGATGATGAGCTTCTATTTCAGACTTTTCATTTTCATTTATTTCATTTTCATATGCTCCACTTTTCTCATGACTGCTCTTCATTTCAACGTCATCGGTATATGCTGCATCTTCGATCTTGTTACTCATGCTGTTCCTCCACTTCCGTATCCTGCTCCGCAATATAACTTCGATATCCGTTTGCACGATCCAGCAATTCACGATGAGTCCCCGTATCTTCGACGCGTCCCTTCTGAATATAGATGACCTGATCTGCCCGTTCGATCAGCGATAATCGATGAGTAACTGCAATAACCGTTGTACCTTTGTCAGCAGTGATTCGGGCAAAGAGATCATTCAATCGTTGCTCATGCCACGGGTCTTGAGATGACGTCGGTTCATCCAACAATAAAATATCCGGGTTCCTCAGCATCGCTCTGGCTAAACTAATACGCTGAAGCTCACCACCCGACATCGTCCCGCCTTGCGGCTGAAGCTCTGTCCCATAGCCGAGCGATTGACGCATAATCGCTTCATGTGCATGCGTCATATGGGCCGCAACCCCTACTTGATCGGCAGATACCCCCTCTTGTCCAAAAACAATATTCTCTTCCACTGAACCTGTGAAAATAAAGGCTTGTTGCGGAACATACACCTGATTAACATGCGCTGGCTGAACTTCATGCATATCCTTCAGTGAATTCTTCTGATCTATGACCTTAATCGAACCAGTAACCGGTGTATCTAATCCAGCTATTAATTTCAATAACGTGGTTTTCCCGCACCCACTTGGCCCCGTGATCACAGTAAGCTTTCCTTTCTTGGCCTCAAAAGAGATATCTGTTAACACTTCTTCTTGCTCCGCATACCTGTAAGACACATGCTGCACGTTGATGCCAGCTGGTTTAGATTGCTTTTCAAGCTGCCCTAAATGCGTATCGGACTGTACATATGTATTTGTACTGGGATTAGCAACCGTGTTCTTTTTCTCCAAATCCAACACTTCAAAGATTCTGGACGCATGAGAAGCCGAACCAATAAAATTATTCCACAGCCCAGATAACGACTCAATCGGACGAGTTAACTGACTGCTTGCTACCAGGAAAGCTGCCAGTCCGCCTACATCCATATGTCCATTCAGGACCTGCATGCCGCCTAGATAGAGAATCAGAATTATGCCACCATACGTCGAGACCCGTCCGGCTGCTTCCGAAAGTCGTTGTAACACAGATACAGACATTGTATGTCTGAACACTTGATCCATTCGATCTTTAAAATGATGGTGTACATAACCCGCGAGTCCGTAACTTCGGATCTCAACTGGGGCTTGGATGATTTCAGTTAGTATCTCATCTCTTGACGCTGCGCTGGCATTCAACTGATCATGCCGTCTTTGTAGACGTTTACCAAGTCCTACCGTTACAAGAGGATAGATCAATGTGAATGCAATGATAGCTAACGACAGCGGCAAGTTCACCCAGCTGAAGTAAGCAAAGGCAAGAATCAGCTGAATGATATTTTTGGCGAGTTCAATGCCATGTTGGTTGATCCCCTTCTGTGCTTCCTTGGCTGAAGTCCAGATCCTGGAGGTTAGGTCACCCGTATGATAATGTGCCAGATCCCGTGTCTCTGTATTACCAAGGGAGGAGAGCAGTAGAGACTGCACAGACATTAATGTTTTTTGCTGGAATAACGTCTCGACCCTCGTCATGAATGCGGTTACAATCAATCGTAATACGACAATGCTAACGCCTATGATCAAACCTGAGTAAAGTAATGAAAACTGTGCTTCAGTCGCGCCTTTGACCAGTCTTCGGATCGATTCCAAATAACCGACCTCAATCAGGGAGACCATACATGCGGCGAAAAGTAACAGAATGATGAACATACGGTACTTGCCCGTTAATGTCCATAATCGAGTTAACATGCCTAACGTTGTATAAGTTCTTTTGTCAGCAAACATGGATGGTTTCTCCAATCTTGTCATTAAATTATGTACTTGGTTATGATATCATCGGTGATAAGGAAAAAATGAACATTTATTGCTGTAAGTACAATTAGAAGTAGGGAGATTGATATGCAACACGATTTGCTAGGCACATTGGATAAGCTGTTCGATTACATAGAAGACCATATCCAAGACAAGTTAACGCTGGATCATCTGGCATCTGTGACTCATATATCGAAGTTCCACCTGCATCGCATGTTCAAACATGTAAGCGGACAATTGCCTGGAGAATACATTCGCTCACGCAAACTGGCACGCAGCCTGGAACAATTGGTGAACCTGAATTGGAAAATCATCGATATCAGCGGACATTACGGGTTCGAACATGAACAATCCTACATACGTGCTTTCAAACAAGCCTTCGGCATTACACCCCTGCAGTATCGCAAACAGGGAGCTGGAGACCTTGAATTCACAGCCCGCATGACTTCATCCATGATCACGATGCTTCCGTACGGTTATATTTTTACACCAACGTATGTACGAAAACCGGCTATGAAACTCATTGGGCAACGATCCCACATTCGGTATACAGATAATGAAGAGCACTATGAAGCCAATTCAGCAGGCAACGATTTTTTTGAAAAACACTTTCATTCGATTCCTAATGTGTTGCAGCCTAACGTGTATATTGGATTTACCAATGAAATTAATGAGGATTACAGTACATATCAGCCGTCTGTAGAAGTGACCACTCTGGATCATATCCCTGAAGAACTGGACGGAATTGAGGTCCCGGCCAACCAGTATGCCGTATTCAAATTCGTCTGTGATTTCCATCCAAGTCTAATTAACATTGATCATCTGGACAGTGTCTGGACATTTATCGATGAATATTGGCAGAGCCATTCGGGGTACGAGAAGAGTGATCCATACTATTTTGAAAGAATTGATGGCAGTCTGGCTCAGGACCACTACGGAGAGATGGACATATATATTCCTGCAAAGCAAATTTCACTGTAGGTGGAGGTTAGATGCTTATGGACTCAAATACTCAAGCTAATTCAAGTTCATCTCATACAGATTCTCGCAAACCTTGGATACGTAGACACCCGTTTATCACTACATTTACATTATTGATTCTTATCCTATTTACTGCCTTATTCCTGTATTTCTGGCTCCGTCCATACTTCTCCACATTTGACCGTTCCGAGCGGGGGGAATTGAGCTATTCCATGCCTTCACGGAATGGTGAGTATACTGCCGAGATTTATGGTGTGCCCTATGGTGGTGCCGCAGGCGGGATTACGATCTGGGTCGATGTTAAGAAGACAAATGCCCCCGAGAACGCCACGGTAAAAACGATCTATCGTGCCGAGCACCACGGAAATAACCATCTCGAATGGGAAAGTGAAAACACACTCCGGATTGAAAACTGGAATGAATACACGGATGAGACCATTACCCTCAATATCGATGACGAAATATATGATGGATGGGGCTGGGCATGCAAAAGCTTACGAATGAAGGACCGGTCTGTGCGATGCCTGGCACCCGAAAAGTAAAACATCTTAGCAGATAATATGACGGCTCTGAACACTCGACGACTTATCTTGATGAGTTATCCTCACTGCACCGCATATCAGAAGTTCCAACGCTCTGTATGCCTTGTGAGAATTTCACCAAATGCTACTTTCATTACACCATGGCAGGAGATACACGAGGCATGAGAAGCGTTAAAAGCCCCACTCACCGACTCTTTCGGTTAAGCGGGGCTACGCTTGTTCTACATGTTATCGTGTAATTACTTATACTTCATTGTGATCTAATATGCTTGTTTATTAACAACTTCGTAGCTATGGAACTTTAAATATATGGCAGCACATAACTTATCTATCACATCTATTCTACCTCATCTGCTTCTGCTTCTGCTTCTGCTTCTGCTTCTGCTTCTGCTTCTGCTTCTGCTTCTGCTTCTGCTTCTGCTTCTGCTTCTGCTTCTGCTTCTGCTTCTGCTTCTGCTTCTGCTTCTGCTTCTGCTTCTGCTTCTGCTTCTGCTTCTGCTTCTGCTTCTGCTTCTGCTTCTGCTTCTGCTTCTGCTTCTGCTTCTGCTTCTGCTTCTGCTTCTGCTCGCAATTGTGCCTTACACTCTATTTCCACTCAACCCTTATTTTCACACTGATCCGCCCTATCGCATGCTACCAGCAACGGTTAGTTTTTGTTGTTGTTTCACTTCTGCTTCAATCTATCTTCTCTATCTCTACTCCCGCTTCAAACTCTTTTGTCCTCATCTGTCCCACTTCATCTACCTACTTACGAGGTGACACTTCACCACGTTCTTCCCGCTCTTTCATCTCTTTGCGTACCACCACTTCGAGCTTCTGCCGATTGGCAAGCAATCCGGGATCGTTGGGCAAATACTCACGGGCTTTGGTGTTATGCATCAATGCGTGCTCCCAGTTGCCCAGATGGGCATAACAAAGGGATAAACGGGCATGTGGTAGCCAAGTGCGACAGGCCACAGGTACCGGGCGCAGTCCCGGATCACGGCTGCTCACGTCTACCGCCTGCATATACCAGTAGATCGCCGAGACGGGTTCCTGCCGCTCATGGAAACAGGCCGCAATGGCACAGCAGAAGTCGGCATGTGGCAGATCATACTGGAACGACTGCAGCAATGCGCCGAGCTTATGGCCCTGCTTGCCCAGTCGTTCATAACATTCCGCCAACCGCGCGCAAGCAATCAGGCGATCCTCGCGGTAACCGCTTGGCTGTTCCAGCAGCTTCGCGTACCCGCGTGCCGCCGCCGCATAACGCTGGCGGTCATAACATTCGCCTGCATAATAGAACAGCAGACGACCTTGGGCTACGCCCTCTTCGGCGATCCATTTGCGCAGAATGCGCACGTTTCGCGCCGAATGATGTCCCGCTTCGCGGCGGTGCGTGACGGCAATGTCTGCCGTAATGACCTCGCCCCGCGGAAAGCTGAGCTGCTCGTGCAGCCGGCCATGCCAGCGGCACCCGGCATCCCGCTTGACCAGGCGAAGGCGTCGGTCCGTCACAAGTGGACTCCCCTCCGCCCCCTCGGCCAGCGTATAGTTCAAGATTACAGCTTCCGTCTCCCCCTCAGACGGAAGCTGTTGCTTCAACACCTCTAGCTTTGCCCGTTCCGCGGGCAGCAGCACATCATCCGCATCCAGCCACAGGATATACTCCTGAGTGGCCTTGGCGAATGACTCATTCCGCGCTGCGGCAAAGTCTTCCTTCCATTCATACGTGTAGATCTGGTTGGTATACTGCGCAGCGATGTCCATCGTGCGATCCGATGAACCGGTATCCACTATAACGATCTCGTCCGCGATGCCGGCAACCGAATCCAGACAGCGCGCAAGCGTGCGTTCCTCGTTCTTCACAATCATGCACAGACTGATGGTGATCACGTTTTGAGCCCCTTCCTGTCGTACGCGTATTGCGAAATTTCATAACGGATTTGTTCTTTCGTTGGTTAAATACTTCGAACAAAGTACTATCGTAAGTTGAACTAAAAGATATTTACACTGGACACTCCGATGACAGAAACTTTCCGATCGTTGTTATCCCCATTTTTTTAATTCCTTTTATAAAGGGTAAATCCGGGGATAAAGGCGAAGCATATGCTTCCGATACAGCTTTCATTCAGAACGGTTTTAGCTCCGCTTCTTGAAATTCATTCGGGCTTCTCCGTTTCGTGTAAATGTTTATTCCAATTTATTTGGTATGTGGTATTGGTCACGGAATTCATTTCATTTTCACCGTGGCTAACGAACTGAGCTTACGCTATTCAGTGCATTTCAGCCACTTGAAAAATATAACGAATCTGAGACCCGCTATTTTCACATTTTAGGCATCCATTCGTCGTTTAGCGCAGCTTTGGGATGAAATAACGTCGCTGAGATTCGTTAAATTTCTCATCTCTCCAAAATCATCAAAATAAGGCGTGTGAGATTCGTTAGAACATAGAATAGTTCTGTCGTCATACTAAACAACACTGCTACCCTTCACTACTCCCCTGACTGCGAAGCCGTTTCACCTGCTCCACTGCACTGTCCAGTGCCTTCTTGCGCTGCTTCATTACACGGAGGTGCTGATGTTCCACCTCGGCAAAATGGACATGATCCAGCTCCATCCACTCCAACAGTTGATCCAAAGTCGGTGACATATGCAGTTGTGTACTCCGACGTTTGCGGGCCACGCAACATAGATATTTATGATGAACTTCGAGTTTCAAGACTTCAAAATACGGCATCAGGGTTATCGCCAGACTTCCCGCATAGAAGGTCTGCTTATGGTCATAGAACGGGTGATACCCATACGGCACGGTTACAACCAGTGTCCCATCTTCCTGCAACAGCCGATGAATCTGGATCAATAACGTCTCCGGATGAGCAAAATGCTCCAGCACTTCTCCAAGCAGCACCGTGTCAAAAGTAGTTCTTACTTTCCATTGCGTAATATCCAGCATTCGAAAATCCACATTGTTTCGAACTGGCCTAGATTCTTTTGCAAGCTCAGCTTGCGCATACCGGACACTTTCCTCTTCCAAATCAATGCCAGTGACACGAAATCCTTCACGTGCCAGCAGAATGGACGTAATGCCCTGACTGCACCCGACATCCAGGATGCGTTTGCCTGTTGCCTCACGGCACATCCAGTGGATACGCGTTCTCGTCGCTTCATGAGAATCTTCCGAATTAATCTCGCCGTAATAGCGTTCGCTTACACGATCATGATTTGCCATGGGCATCTCCCTGATCCTCGTCTGGATCGATCGCAGCTTCACGACGAATTACGGCGCCCTCGACTGCCACCTTGACTTCCTCTTTTTGCCCGGACCCTTCTACTGGTTCCTGTTGCTCGTAAACTCTCTTGGCCTCATGCCGTACAGGCTGACCCAGTACCACAATATTTCCCCCGTGGCATCCGGCCGTTGCATTGCGTGTATCAAAAATTAGCTTTGCATGATCTGCCATCTCCTGATAATCGAATCCCGAATGATCCGTGGTGATGATCACCAGATCAGCTCCTGTCCACAATTCCGGCACCGCCGGACTAGCGTGCAACACTGTACCATCATCCTTACGGAAGACAGGCACCATCGGATCGGTGAAAACCACATCTGCGCCCGCTACACTCAGCAGCCGGAAGACATCCAATGCTGGCGATTCGCGCAGGTCGTCAATGTCTTTTTTGTAAGCCATACCTGCGAGTACAACACGTGCTCCCCGCACAGATACACCATTCTGCTCCAGTAGCTCCGTAGCACGCTTCACCACTCTCTCTGGCATTTGCCGATTGGTTGCATCCGCCAGCTGAATGAATTGCAGCTCCGATCCCTGACGATTTGCAGCCCAGGACAGATAGAGCGGATCGATTGGAATACAATGTCCGCCGATGCCAGGACCTGGATAGAACGGCATATAACCAAATGGCTTGGTTGCCGCCGCATTCAGTACTTCCCAGATGTTTACCCCCATCTGTTCACAGGCCGGGGTCAGCTCATTCACGAGTGCAATATTGACACTGCGAAATGTATTTTCGAACAGCTTTGCCGTCTCCGCTACCGTTGTTGAACTAACCGGAACAACTTCGTTGAGGAACGAGCCATAGAACTGTTTACCATAATTCAGACAAGCGGGTGTGGAGCCGCCAATGATTTTCGGGGTATTTTTCACACCATAATGTACACTGCCCGGATCTACCCGCTCTGGAGAATAACAGACGTAGAACTGTTCTCCGGCTCGCCAGCCTTTTGCCGCTTCAATCGGTTGTTTCACGCGTTCCTCCGTTGTGCCCGGATAGGTCGTACTTTCCAATATAACAAGGCTGCCTTCCTGCAAATACGGAGTCATGCCATCCACCGCCGCCGAGATATACGAGATATCCGGTTGATGCTCGGCAGTCAGCGGGGTGGGCACACAGATCACGATGACATTCGCCTGTGCCACCGCTGCATAATCGGTGCTTGCCGTGAATAACCCAGCCTGCATAAGCGACTGCACAACATCATCTTCTATACCGATGACATACGACTTCCCGGCGTTCAGCTTGGCTACCTTGGAGGTATCGATGTCAATCCCGTGGACTTGATAACCTGCCTGTGCCATTTCTACAGCCATGGGTAAACCCACATAGCCTAGACCAATGACAACAGCTTTTAGGGAGCGGTCATTAATATGTTGTATTAGGCTACGTTGCTGTAACTCTTCATTTCCTTCGTGCTGGTTGTGCTGATAATTTCCTTCCATTCCTTCCACCTCCAAACGCTCCGCCTCCCTTCGGTGGGCGTATCTGAGAACTCCGAACGAGTTTTGAGACACACCCTAATCGATATAGCCCCCTGCACGTAAAAACCGGGCAATCGCTGGTTTGTTCATCATGGCACTGTCCGAGCGATACTCGGAGAAGTTCACACGAGGCAGACTGCTGTACTGATCCGTCAGGCTCTTGTCCTTATGCTCCGGCAGGATGACATAATACTGTGCATCGTATTGGTACGTACGCGGCGCTTCATAGGGCGAGATCAGCACTTCATGTAGTTTCTCGCCTGGACGTATTCCCGTCACCTTATAATCGAAGGATGGACGGCCTGCCTGTTCCAACATGACGGATGCAAGTTCCGTCATCTTGCAAGCTTTCATTTTCATCACAAAAGTCTCTCCACCCACGGCCGCCTCAGCCGCCTTAAGCAGTAAATGTATAGCTTCGGTACGTGTCAGGAAAAAACGGGTCATGCCTATATCCGTAATGGTCGGGCTTTTGCCTTCATCGATCTGACGACGGAACAGGGGCACGACACTGCCGCTGGTTCCAAGCACATTGCCCCCACGGATGCAGACAAACCGGGTACCTTCACTTAGCCAGTTGGCACGGATCATCATTTTTTCACCCAATGCCTTCGTCATGCCGTATACGTTAATCGGATCTACCGCCTTATCGGTGGATACATCGATGACTTTGGCAACCTGCATACGTATCGCAGCCCGAATAATATTCTGGGTCCCGATCACATTGGTCTTGAACGCTTCATCCGGCTGGTCCTCGCAGACCGGAACATGCTTCAGCGCAGCCAGATGGAAGAGCACATCCACACCTCTGCATGCATCTTCCACTGCCCGAAAATCGCGGATATCCCCAATGATGAATCGCAGACGCGGATCATGGTTGAACTCTCGCTGCATCGCAATCTGGGCGTATTCATTACGTGACAGAAGGCGAATCTCAGCCGGGTTCTGCTCCAGCAGTACCTCAGTCAGCTTTTGACCCCAGGAGCCCGTTCCTCCGGTGATCAGAATCGTTTGTCCTTGAATCATGGATGAATCCCTCCCTGATCAGATCATGAATTCGCGTAGTACCTGTGCCATCTCATCCCGGCTTAACCGGTCTTTGGGCGGTACCTTTTTGGTTGAAGTATTGCTCGAATGTACAATGTTGACATAATTGCGCGGAGCAAGCAGCTCGTGCGGCAGTTCAATGACATTGCCATGTGTACCTCTGCC
This sequence comes from Paenibacillus sp. FSL M8-0212, assembly GCF_038004645.1. Lineage (NCBI taxonomy): Bacteria > Bacillati > Bacillota > Bacilli > Caryophanales > Paenibacillaceae > Paenibacillus > Paenibacillus sp. FSL M8-0212. The sequence continues at coordinate 730,611 of NZ_JBBORP010000001.1, forward strand.
CGGAAGCTTGACCCGGTATCCTGCTGCGTATTCGGCTGTCTGATATAAGTAGACATAGAATTGCGGAGAACGGTGAAACGCCGGGGCCATCTCGTTATTCACACTGTCCCACAGATATCCGTTCTGGTTGATCAGTGCCATCGTCTGCGGCTGTGGTTGAATATCGTAGAGCTGTTGAACAAAGGTTTTATGATACAGATCATCCGAATCCAGACGGGCAATATATAGCCGCTCCGTACCTTTGGCAAACGCCAAAATGGCACGCACACTCTCGATATTGGTTCCAAAACGAATATTGGAAGGAAGCGGCTCCTGATCCGCCAGAATCTCCTGCATTAATTCCCCCGATTCCTTGGACAACTTCACCACTGTGAGGAAATCCTGATTCGTCTGTGCCTTCAGGCAATGCAATGTGAACGTGCGGAAGATGCTCATCCGACGCTCCAGCCACTCTCGCGTCAATCGCTGCGGGTCCATTCCGTAATTGTTAAAGTTAATCTCAATCACAATTTTCCTGGACATAACACTCCTCCTCATGTACGCTGCATGTTCCGTTTGTCGGATACAGACTGTTTTCATAGTTTTGATGCCGTCTTCCTACGAAGACCATCTTCTATCTATCTGATCGTTTACAAGCCACATCTCGCTTGTGAATCCAGCACTCTATAACGTATGAAACGTTGATAGAAGCGGTACCGACAGATGTACTAACTTTCCTATAAATAGATTGATATACAACCAAAGATGGCGCCCTTCGGGTCGAACGTACATATCGTAACTGTAGTCGCAACATAGAATAGAACAGTTCAATTTTCAAAGGAGGCAACCCATCGAATGAATTCGATCTATCTTGAAATGGAAGGTGTGCTTGATCAGCTCGAAGTGGCACTCCTGGAACACCGACCGCTGTCTCTTGTAAGAGTCGGTGATGGCGAGAATATCGTCATGTCTCAAGAAACCGTATGGCCCACGGAACAGGTCCTTCAGGAGCGTTGGGCCAAGAAAGCCAACTTAGGGCAAAAGGGACTTCGTCTGCCCAACCCGAAACTCCGGGATGAAGTCGCCGCTTCCTTGCAACGTGCCGATATCGTGGGCATTCTTCCTCGTGGTGACAACACTATTAATGCTCCGGATTATCTCAAAAGACCCCTGACCGATATGGTATTTGCACACTTTGGCATCTCTCCTCCGATGACTTGTCATGCCTGTGTTAATCGGGAACTGGCGCAGAACCCACGTTTCTGGCAGATGCTTGCAGGCAAGCGTGTGTTACTCGTTACTCGTGAGATTGAGGCTCTGCGTGTCATGCTCGAACGTGAGCCGTATAATCTGAACATTGTGACTGCCCTGCCCTTCGACAGTTATGATCAGATGGATGAAACGCTGCACTGGATTCAGAATAATCAACATACCTTCGATGTTGCTCTCTTCTCCTGTGGCGTCAACGCGGTTATCCTTGCGGAGCGAACAGCTGCACTCGCAGGCAAAGTTGCTATCGACTTTGGCAAAGCCAACAACATCATTCTGAAAGGCCGTGCCAACTGATCCTGGACAGTTCCAAACTTTAGATTCGTGAGTTGTATTGAGTCGCGCAGATACTTGTACGGCAAAAACCCCCGACTTCTTAAGCCGGGGGTTTCTTGCTGAGCGCTAGGCGAAACCTATCGCAGTATTGTCTTGCGTTTCTGGGGTATGAAGCGAACTCTGCCGTCAACAGAAGTGATGACGAAGCACTCTGCTTGTTATATTTCGCCTTTCACTACTAACCGGTGGCTGCAATACCGTATAACATCTCCGGCCCGGTTCTTACTGCTGTGGACACCCCCGAGATGAACGAAGTATACACACTTTCCAATGCTGGTGGTGCAGACAGATCCTGAGCTGTGAACGAATGGAATTCGGCACCTCCGTTCTGTCCAATCGTACCTTCAGCACGGTAGATGATATAGAAAGGATCATATAAAAAACCCCGCACAAGCTCCACAACAAAGGTATCTCCCAGTTCTCCCGTAACACCTACTGTCCCGTTCAACGTAATAATGGGATTCACCACACCCTGCGTCTGTAGACCAATGGTGCCGAAGGCTGCCGGGGATTCTGACAGTGACAAACCGGGCTGTCCTACGGTTGCCGAGTTCATCGAAGTTCTCATATCGAGAAACACGCCCATGAGTAACACCTCCAATGCTATGGGATACCCTATCCTATGAATCTCACTACTCTTATGATTGGATGTATAGCAGATTGCATGAACCTATTTTTATTTGTCGACTGTTAATGGTATATTGAACTGCATAACGAAAATGAACGGATCGTATGCACACAAGCGGTACAGGCTGTTCAGAAGGAGATTACTATTCATGAATAAACGCAAACGTCCAACAGGCAAGACATCGGCCTCGGCCAAGGGGAAATCTTATGCAGGTTCATCCTCAGCACGTTCCGGCAAGTCCAACTTCTCATCTGCCAAAACATCAGGTGCTTCCGCATCACGCAATACGGAGGAGAATAAGAAGCCAATAGCCGCGAAATCATCGGGTGCACCCAAGAAAGCTGGAGGCAACAAACCCAAAAATGCCAGCGCATCCAAACGACCAGGCAATTCCTATTATCGCAAGCAGGAACCACCACGCCAGTACAAAGTGACCGAACCGGATGAACTGTTGAACTTCCTGTTGCAACATCTGAAATCGGGACGGAATGCAGTAAAATCCATTCTGGGTCGTGGACAGGTATCCGTGGATCAGAAGGTCGTAACCAAGTTTAATGAAGCGCTGACGCCAGGTCAGATTGTCTATATTCGAAAAGAAGGTGCAGTCGCTGCTCCGTCCTTGACGGGTATTAACATTTTGCATGAAGACGATGATATCATTGTGATCCGTAAGGAAGCTGGACTGCTGTCCATTGCCGCTGACAAGACGGATGACCTGACGGCATACCGCCAACTGACAGAGCATGTACGCCGCACTAATCCGCTCAACCGGATCTTTGTTGTCCATCGTCTGGATCGGGATACGTCGGGTGTCATGATGTTTGCCAAAAGTGAAGAGGTACAGCAGAAGCTGCAAAACAACTGGAAGGAAAATGTGCAGGACCGCGTCTACGTTGCCCTTGTTGAAGGTGCAGTAGCCAAAGAAGAAGGTACCATCTCTTCCTGGCTGAAGGAAACCAAAACGCTGAAAATGTACTCCAGCTCTCGTCCGAATGATGGACAACACGCCATTACACATTACAAACGTCTGAAGTCGAACCGTGAGTTCTCCTTGCTGGAAGTGCGTCTGGAGACAGGGCGTAAAAATCAGATTCGTGTGCATATGGAAGATCTCGGACATCCGATTGCCGGTGACAGAAAATATGGTGCACGCACAAGAGACCTTGGCCGTCTCGGACTTCATGCACGTATACTCTCGTTTATTCATCCCACAACGGATGAGCTGATGTCATTTGAAACGGATATTCCGAAGCCATTCCTGTATCCGTTCCGTGCAGATGCTCCACCTTCGAAATAACTGCACCTTGATCATGCCTGAAAGGAGGAACGGACACTGAAAAACCTGTTGATCACCGGTTACCGGGCACATGAATTGCAAATTTTTGGACAGAAACATGAAGGTATTCCTTATATCAAAAAAGCCATCTCCTCCCGCCTCACTCCCCTTGTCGAGGACGGTCTGGAATGGGTGCTGACGCCGGGACAATACGGTGTGGACCTGTGGGCCTGCGAAGTGGTGATTGATCTAAAGAAGACGTATCCGCATCTGAAGCTGTCGATCATTACTGCCTTTCAAAACCCGGAAGAGCAATGGAAAGAAGACAAGCAGGAGTATTACCGTTCCATCCTCTCGGGTGTGGACTATTACGGTGCGATTAGCAATCAACCTTATATCGGGCCGTGGCAGTTCACTGCACGGGATGACCTGTTGCTGCGCAAAAGCGACGGTCTTCTGCTCGTCTATGACGAAGATGCTGGAGAAGGCAGCCCCCGTTTTGTGAAGGAAAAAGCCGTGAAGAAACAGCAGAACGAGGATTATACAATCATCAGTGTCACTTCAGAGGATATTCAATCTGTAGCTGAGGATGAGCGCATGAACGATGTTATAGACTTTGACGATTCTTCATTCTGAAAAAATGTAAATCATCTGAAGTCCATTCATGCATAGCTTTCATCAGAAGGGAATCGTATTTTGAATGACGTACATATGTTTTTTTTCGAGGCAGGTTGGGTATAAGTAGTATTATAACTGCGATGATATGTCGTATGGGATAAGGGGAACTGCAACCATGACAATTACGCCAGAGCAGCGCATTCAACTGCATGGATTTAACAACCTGACCAAGTCGCTCAGCTTTAATATGTACGATATTTGTTATACCAAAACCAAAGACGAACGTGAAGCTTACATTGAATATATTGATGAACAGTATAACGCCGCCCGGCTGAGTAAAATTCTAAACAACGTCTCCGATATCATTGGGGCTCATGTCCTGAATGTTGCGCAGCAGGATTACGTGCCTCAAGGTGCAAGTGTGACGATGCTTGTCTCCGAAGGTCCAATCGTGGAGATCCCTGAAGAATCACTTGATGAATCTCCCGGCCCTCTGCCCGATAACGTTGTCATGCAGCTGGATAAAAGCCATATCACTGTGCACACCTACCCTGAATTTCATCCTAGTGAAGGTATCAGTACCTTCCGTGCGGACATTGATGTCTCCACCTGCGGTGAGATCTCACCGCTTAAGGCACTGAATTATCTGATCCACTCATTTGATACGGACATTATGACGATGGATTACCGGGTGCGTGGTTTTACGCGGGATACAAGCGGGCGCAAGCTGTTCATTGACCATGAGATCGGCTCGATTCAGAATTATATTCCGGACGAGATTAAGAGCAGCTTTGACATGATTGACGTGAACGTCTATCAGGAGAATATTTTTCACACCAAGTGTAAACTGAGGGAGTTCGATCTCGACAATTATCTGTTTGGGTACACCAAAGATAAGCTCAGCAAGAAGGAACAACAGGAGATTACAGAATGGCTGAAGCTGGAGATGGACGAGATCTATTACGGCAAAAATATTAATCGTCCCTCTTAAAGAGGTTGTTCAACGCTGATCCATAAGGGCAAGGTCTAAGACAAGATTTCATGAAGGTAGGGTTCTTCTTTTCGGGGGGACCTCCGGCACGTGCTTGTCTTTTTCTTTGTTTTGTTGACAGTGTGCAACTTTATTTCTTATTATAGAAGTAACTGTACAATCTACAGTGAAGGAGACTGAGCCCGTGATCGAAACGAATACAACAAGACGTAACGAATCACTGTTACAAGCACTGACTGCACAACACAATGCGATTACCAATAACATTGCCAATGCAGACACACCCAACTACAAAAAGAAAACGGTAGAATTTCAGGAAGAGTTGCGACGTATCGTTGAAAATGGCAAAACCGATCAGCTCGCCATGAAGCGGACTCATACCAAACACTTCCCTGTCAGTGATCCCAATTCTTCCATCGTACAGTACCGAATTGTCGAGAACAACGAAACAACGATGAACAATAACAACAATAACGTTGACATTGACAAGGAAATGGCGGACCTTTCAGAGAACCAGCTCATGTATAACTACATGGTTGATCGGGTCAGTGGACATTACAAAAAAATGAAGAATTTATTGAATGATCTGAAATAATGAATGTACAAGCAGCCCGAAATGGCTGCTTTTTTTTGTGATCTTTTTCCCTGAGTGTAGCTCGTTTGGTTCCATTTTTCGGTATCCTCTCCTGTTCGTAGTATAATGGGGAGAAACGAATGAATTCATATCGAATAAAAGAGGTGCAACATGTCTCCACGTCATTTAAATGGTTTTCAAGGTTCCAAAGTCAGATTAGCGGCCCCATGCCCGGAAGATTGCATGCGTCTCTCCCGCTTCACAGACGATTATGAATATTTGCGCAACATGGATACCGATATCGCGATCCCGTTAACGCCGGATGAGACAGGGTCCTCCTCCGTCCGCCGCGATAACGGATTTGAATTTGCATTACGTACACTGGAGGGTAACCGATTCATTGGATTCACAGCCCTATACCGAATTGAATGGAACAATCGGTCTGCTCGTCTGGCCATTGGTATCGGCGAAGAAAATGATCGGGGTAAAGGTTACGGCAGTGATGCCCTTGCTCTAATTCTTCGATATGGATTCCACGAATTGAACCTGAACCGGATTGCGCTGGAAGTCATCGAATACAATGAAGCCGCGAGACGTGCGTACCTAAAAGCCGGATTCCGGGAAGAGGGTCGCCAGCGTTCTGCAGTTTTGCGGGATGGCATGCATTATGACCTGATCTCGATGAGTATCCTTGCCGAAGAATGGTCGGCACAGTCTGGGCTTCCTTTATCATTCCGGTCTAATCGTACTCCTGAATCTGGGAAAGTTGCCGCGGATCGTTTCTCACAGCGTTATGCGGACGAACAAACTCCGCTGTCCCTGTCGGAATTAAGTTCAGATCCAAAAGCTGAATCTGACATTTCACCTCGCATCGGCGTAGGTGCGGTTATCCTGAATGAACGGGGCGAAGTGCTCCTCGCCTGGCGGAATCGTCAACCCGAACAGCACACTTGGAGTATTCCCGGCGGGAAAGTAGATCCCTATGAATCACTGGAGACTGCCGTCATCCGTGAAATCAAGGAGGAAGTGAATCTGGATATCGCCATCGACAGTCTGCTCTGTACGGCGGAGACGATCCAGCCAGAGCAGAAGGAACATTGGATATCCGTGCTCTATTCCACCAAGGTGATTGGCGGCCATGCTCGTAATCTGGAAGAAGGCGGAGCCATTGGTGAGATCGGCTGGTTCCCACTCCATGATCTGCCCTCTCCACTCGCCTGCTTTGCCATACCTGGGCTGGAAGCTGTGAAGAAGTTATATAACCAGAATTAAGCTTGGAGGTGCTTGCAAGTGTTGGAGATTCCTCTTCCTCGACCTGTACCCTTCATTCTGCATGAATCGAGTTCCCAATTCGATTGGAAAGGCAGCGGCTCGCTATCACTGAAAACATTCCATAACGGAAAAACGCTCTATGAAGCGGGGCGCGGTCACTTCGCAGTCAATAATGAGAACTATCTGCTTCTGAATGAGGGCCAGGAATATAGTCTTCACATTGATTCATCTACTCCAGTTGAATCCTTCTGTATCTTCTTCCCTCCTGGTTATGTGGAAGAGATCGGCCGGAATCTAATTACCAGTGATCTTCAGCTACTTGATGAGCCGTATAGTTATTCATCCTCAAACAAGATGGAGTGGGTAGAACGTACATACGCGATGGATAATCGGCTTGGCGCAGCCCTGAATCATTTGCGTAATTTCTACAGTCAAGACACGCTGGATTCCTGGGCAATAGCGGAGCAGCTTCATCAGCTTGCTGTTCACATGCTGGATCTACACCGTAACGTTCAGCAAGAGATCAACGAACTGGATATGATCAGACGTTCAACCCGAGAAGAGTTGTACCGAAGAGTGTATATCGGGCATGAGTATATCTCCGCCTACTATGATCAGCCGTTAACGCTAGAACAGACAGCATCGGCTGCACAACTATCCGTGAATCATTTTCTACGCAGTTATAAAAAGTTGTTTGGTACTTCACCCCATCGTTATCTGACTGAATGCAGGCTATTGGCTGCAAAGCGGCTTTTGCTAGATTCGGACAGGTCGGTCACCAATATCTGTTATGATGTGGGCTTCGAAAGCCTCGGTTCGTTCAGTTCATTATTCACTAGACGCTTCCATAGCTCTCCTTCCCAGCTGCGGGCAAAAAGGTGATTATGAAGAAGAACCTCTGAAGAGGAACATCTATAATTACATTATCTCATCAGATGGAGGTATTCCTTTATGAATCATGCAGAACAGATTAATCAACTATTTCAGGCTGCACAGGCTGGAGATGTGGCCAACCTGCAATTATTGCTCGCTTCTCACCCGGAACTCACCAATACTGAAAATCAGGATGGGTTAACTCCGCTGGGGTATGCCTCTCATTATGGACAAGCTGGAGTAGTTCGTCTTCTTCTGGAGTATGGAGCCGATGTTAACGCCCTTTCTCATTCCAAGATTTCCTTTATTCCGTCCAATACTGCACTGCATGCCGCACTTGCGGGAGAACGCTCGCCAGAAGTTATCCACCTTTTGCTCGAACATGGGGCATCAACGAGCATTCTGGACAGCGATGGACAAAATGCGCTGCACTCGGCAGCATTTCATACGGATCAGATTGAACTTATCGAGATGTTACTTCAGCATGGAGCTGATCCAAACGCGCTAAACTCAGCGGGCCAGACCGCACTGGAGATTTCACTTGAACGTGGCAACACGTCTACAGCTTCATGTCTGCGAGCAGCCTTGGCAGCACAGCAGCAACAATGATTAGATAACGTGAGCAATACCGTGAATAACCGTCAGGACTCTTTTTGGAGTACAAAGAGAAGGTCCGACGGTTATTTGTTGTCCTCTACGTTCTCGTATACATACGTAGTTCAACTTCTATAGAAATCGCAATACATCATATTTTTTTAGAAAATAAGAACCGTTTGGAGCCTTACGCGGTCTAATACTCAACATATCCATGAAAGGAGGAGCCATGTGACCCCTACCCAGCTCACCATCGCCGCACAAAAAGGGGATGCCGAGGCTTTTGCAGCCTTAATGGAATTACATCAGAGCCGACTGTACCGTATCGCCTATGCCTACCTGCACAATGAAGGCGATGCCCTCGAAGCTATTCAGGAATCAACGTTCAGGGCGTTCCGTCAACTCAAAAAATTAAAAGAGCCCTCCTACTTTGGCACTTGGCTCATCCGCATTCTGCTCAACTACTGTGCGGACGAACGCAAACGCAAAAGTCGGTTCAGTCCCGTCACCGAGATTCATGAATCCAGCAGTTGGGATCGTCCTGCGGACCCCGATCTTGCTGCCGCCGTCTCAACTCTTGACCGGGATTGCAAACAGATTATTATCCTGAGTTATTTCGAAGGCTTCTCCTTAACTGAAGTTGCCGATATTCTCGACATCCCGACCGGAACCGTAAAATCCCGATTACATCGGGCGCTCGGACGGCTCCGTGATCAACTTGAAACGAAAGGAGATGTATCCTCATGACGGATGAACAAAACTCGTTCGACGCATTGGAAGAACGGCTGAATGCTCGCAAGACGGAATATGAAACCATGCCTGTACCGGATGCTGCCTATCAGGCTGTTCAGTCCGGAATCCGCCAGGCTGCCCGCAAACGCAAGTCCCGGCTGCGCTGGTACATGAGTTCCATCTCGGTAGCGGCCTTCATCCTGCTGTTTACCGGATGTATCCGTGTCTCTCCCGCTTTTGCGTCCTTCGTGGAGCAATTGCCCGGCATGGAAGGCATTGTGAGTATGATTCGCCAGGACAAAGGATTAATGATGGCCATCGATAAGTCCCTCTTACAGCAGGTCGGTGTCACCGACGAGCATGATGGTGCTTCCTTGACCGTTGAAGGCATTATTACAGACGAGTCACGTATGGTCATTTTTTACACGATGAAGGGCATGAAAGATTCGGAGAAATTCAATTATGACATTGATTTGCTGGATGAGAACGGAAAAGATCTTCCTGTTGCATTTAGTTACGCTTCACCTAAACCGGCTTCAGACAAAAATGTATATGAGGATATGATTGATGTGATCTTCACAGATGGAGCCCTTCCTCCTGAAGAGCTGAGTGTTGTGTTTAAGTCCAGAGATACAGCAAGTGCTGAAGAGTGGAAATTGACATTCCCGGTAGACAAAAATCTTACCAAAGGCATGAAAAAAGTCATTCCCGTGAATCAGACATTAACGGTGGATGGGCAGCGTATTGATGTGAAACAGGCTACCCTGTATCCAACCCGTCTTGTGCTTGATGTGAATTTTGATCCTAAAAATACCAAGAAGGTATTTGGCCTCAGTGATCTTCAACTGGTCGACGAGCAAGGTCGCGCGTGGAGAACAGATACCTCAACAGGTGGGGATGAACGTTCCATTTATTTCGAAAGCATGTACTTCTCCATACCGAAAAAGCTGACCTTACAGGGATCTGGCTTCTCGGGATTGGACAAAAAGGATCTGAATCTTTCACTTGATCTGAAGTCACGTCAGATTACAGGTGGTCCTCCTGGATTGAAGATGGTTGGCAGCAAGGTTGAAGGCAACGATTTAATTATTGACTTCTCTGTTGCTGGCAGTATGCAAGGTGGGTTCGTTCTCTCTTTCGAAAATGTTAAAGACAGTGAAGGGAAGTCATATGAGATTCCTGGAACCAGTTGGAGTAGTGGGGAAGGGACGGATGATAGTCATACGATTGTTTCTTCTACTATCGAAAATGGAGCCAAGTTAAAAGGTGAATTGAAGATGAACATATCCACCTATCCGATGAAAATCAAGTCACCATTCTCATTGGAGATTCCTGTGAATCCTTAATCTGAACACAACGTGCTTTCAATAATCGGATTAATCTATATAATGGAAATATTCATGAAGATGAGCAATATTCACAAGAAAGGGTGTTTCCATAATGAATCAACGTTCGATCCGTTATCCGCAGCCACTCGCTCCGGGAAATACCATCGGTGTGGCAGCCCCCTCCAGCGGTGTAGGTGAATCCCTGCACCATTATCTTGAGGAGAGCAAACGCAATATGGAGCGCCTGGGTTTTGGCGTGATGGAAAGCCCCTCTCTACGTCATAACACCAAATGCGTGAGTGCCTCCAAAGAGTTACGCGCCGAAGAGATGAATGAATTTTTTCGCAATCCTAATATTCAGGCCATTATCCCTCCATGGGGTGGAGAGTTTCTTATGGATATCCTGCCCCTGCTGGATTGGGAAGCTTTGAAAACCTTGCCGCCCAAATGGGTCATGGGATACTCGGATATCAGTACCTTCCTGTTCGCCTATACCCTGATCACCGGCACAGCGACAGCGCACGGCACCAATTATGTTGATCTAAGATCAAGCTCTCTCGATCCGGTGACTGCGCGCTGGATTGATGTTTTACAGACCAATTACGGCGGACAGATCACCCAATCGTCTTCCACACACTATCAGTCTGAATGGAAAATGGAACTGCCTGGATTTAATCTGGACACACCTTCGCGCTGGAAACAGCTCGGCCACTCGGAAGATGAAGATAAAGCTGTGGCGTTCTCCGGTCGGCTGATCGGCGGCTGTATGGATACAATCACCTGTCTAATCGGCACCCCGTATGCACCCGTCCAATCGTATCTGGATCAGTACTGTGCAGATGAAGGAACGATCTGGTATCTGGAGAGCTGTGAGATGAACGCGGGGGATATCTATCGTCATCTATGGCAGATGAAACAGGCTGGCTGGTTTGCAGGCGTGAAAGGCTTCATGTTCGGCCGGCCTGCAGGGTATTCTGATACAGCCAATTTCAATTTTACCGATGCCCTATCCTCTGCACTTGGGGATCTGGATGTCCCTGTACTGTACGATGTGGATCTCGGCCATGTTCCGCCCCAGCTCACCTTTGTGAATGGAGCATTAGGCAAAGTCGCTTATGAAAATGGACGCGGGAGCCTTGAGATGGCGTTTGTGTAATCACCTTTTATAGGCAGATGCATACCTTGAAGTAAGAACTTATTTTGAGGAAGGGTTGTGCATCATGTCTGAATCGACATCCACGCCATCCACGCGTGTCGTGTATCAAGCCAATCAACCGATGCTTCAATCCGTGCAAAGTGTGCGGAATATGCTTCATCATACAGCTCGGCAGCATATAGGCAAGAAGGTACAAGTCCAGAATATCGATGGGCAAGTGTGGGAAGGTGTCATCATCAGTGCGGACCGGGGAATTTTGTATCTCCAGGTTACCCCGATTCATGGATATCCTGAACCGCGTGCCTTGTTTGGACCAACAATTTTGCCGCTTGTGCTGTATGAACTGTTGGTTATCACGCTGTTGATGTAGTGGCATTGTACTTCTATATCCGAACCTGTTCCAAGAAGCTTCGCTCCTGAGATCTTCAAGTCTTGGGAACGAAGCTTTTTTATGGTCTCGGCTATGGTGCGGTATGATTCCTTGCGAGCGTGTGAAATATGATACAATGGTGTCGCACCACCCCATATCTCATATGAAACGGAGCTTGATCCGGTTGGAATACATACGTCATGATTCATCACCCGTATCACAAGTCGAGACGGGTATGATTGGCAGCAACCCTACTGAACAATCCCGCGTGATTGCCATCTGTCTGCTCGCAGGCAAAATCATGCTGCAAAGCGGTGGTGAGACCTACCGTGTGGAAGATACGATGAAACGTATGGCGGCGGCGCTGGGTTTACCCCATTCGCACAGTTACGTTGTCCCGACAGGCATCTTCTTCTCTGTTGATGCAACCGAACCCGCCAAGCTGATTCGCATCTCTGAGCGTACAACGGATCTGGACAAGGTGTCCGAGGTGAATGCGGTCTCCCGCCGTATTGGACAAGGTGAGCTATCCGCTCAGGAAGCCCATGATCTGTTGGTACAGATCGAAGGTAAGCCCTCCTCCTATTCAACGGCTGTGCAGCTTACGGCCGCAGCGTTATCCAGTGGTTGTTTTACCATTATGTTTGGCGGGGGCTGGAGGGACTTTCTTCCGGCGCTGATCTGTGGGGGCATAGGTTATGCAGCCGTTATTGCCTTTCACCGGTTGGTACGGGTCAAATTCTTTGCCGAGCTTACGGCATCCTTTGTTATTGGCATACTCGCTTTTCTCCTGATCTATATGGGAGTGGGTCATGAACGGGACAAAATCATCATTGGTTCGGTGATGCCGCTGGTTCCGGGGCTGTTGATTACCAATGCTGTACGCGACCTGATGGCCGGGCATCTCGTATCCGGATTATCCAAGGGAGCCGAGGCATTTCTGACTGCCTTTGCCATAGGTACCGGCATTGCAGTTGTATTTTCACTTTTTATGTAAGACGGAGGAATGCAGGATATGCTCCATTTTATTGAACAAGCCTTAACCAGTTTTGTCGCTTCAGCCGCGTTTGGGATCATCTTCAACGCACCACGGCGCATGCTGCTCCACGGTGGATTTGTCGGCATGATCGGCTGGATTATCTATATCGTGCTTGAATATGCAGCGGATGCGGTTCCTGCTACACTTGCAGCGACCATAGCCGTAGGTGTCATCAGCCAGATATTCTCTCGCATGTTTCGCGCCCCCGTCATCATCTTCAGCGTTGCAGGCATCATTCCTCTGGTTCCTGGTGGACTGGCGTATAATGCGATGCGAAGTTTTGTGCAAAATGACTACAGTGCCGCTATGGAGATGGCCGCCAAAGCACTCATGTTATCCGGCGCCATTGCCGTAGGCCTAGTGTTATCCGAGGTATTAAACCAGATGATACGCCGAATTCCCGCCTCACTGCGGACAAAATCATCATCGAAATGATTATTCTTTTCACATATCAGCACACTTAAGGCCCGTTAGCATACAGGATGAGATCTTGTATACCAACGGGCCTTACGTATCACTATCCTATAGAGCACTATAGTGCAGTGAAACAATCAAAGAAGTCTATTTACTTCACAAACGTATTCTTCACACGTACCGACCTCAGGAAATATGGAATGAAGATACAGCACGTCAGAATGGATCGTATCGTCAAATTAAATGCTGATGTTGGATCGAGCACATGCTGTTCTCTCGGAGTCTCAATTCGTGCGATCATAATCCATGTCATGATTCCAATGAATAAATTCACAATGCACAGCACAATCATCATGCGTGGAAACTGTTTCTTTTTCTTATACAACAATACGAGATTCACGATAACAATCATTAGTAAAATGACGCTGCTTATGACTCCGAACCAAAGGAGCGGGCGTATTCCCTCAGTATAAAGTTCCGAGTCGACACCGCGGACACCCTCCCATCTTACCGGATCCATAATGACATTTACCTGCGACATATCCGCGATCAGAAGCGCCAGTGAGACCCACAGGCCAATCTGAATTAAAATAAGCCATCCGCCTAATCCGGAGATGCCAGGCCGTTCCGGTCTGATACCACTTTTAGGCTGCAGCGAGCTTGTATCCCGTTCCGATTTCCTATATTTATAGTTCATTTCAGCCTCCGTTTACGATAGATAAGATACATATTATACATTAGAGGCTACATACTGTGTTATCCAAGAGAAGGAAAGAACCGTCTGGACTACGTTCTCTCTCTTGCATTCTATTGGGTAGCACGTCTCATTACCGTTGCAAACAACTCCGCTGCAACACCACTTCCTGACCTCATATAATGTTCTGTATCTGTACGATCAAATCCCATCCAAACCGCCGCAGTCCAGTTACTCGTATAGCCCACAAACCACAGATCCCGATTGGCCTCTCTTCCCACACCAGGTAATGCAGCCTGTGTTGTTCCCGTTTTACCTGCTACCTTGTGTTGACCTAACTGTGCACGACTTCCTGTCCCCTGACTGACTACATTTTGCAGCATTCTGGTCATGGCATTCGCCGTGCTCGAGGAGATTACCTGCTTATTTTCCGACTTATGAGCATATATTGTTCGTCCACGGGAATCTGTAATCTGGCGTATCAGATGGGCTGTATTCAACTTGCCATTATTCGCAAACACCGTATAGGCCTGTGCCATCTTCATTGGTGACACCCCCTGATGCACACCTCCCAAAGCAATCGAGAGGTTTAGATCTTCTTTCCCCAGTTCAATACCGAGTCGTGCCGCAAATTGATGTGCATCGTTTAGCCCTGTCTCATGAAGCAGCCATACGGCTGGGGCATTGATGGACTTTTGCAGGGCTTGGGACATGGATATTGAACCACTGTAACGCCCACCCAGATTGCTGGGGTGATAGTTGCCATAACTCATGGGTTTATCCGGTAGTATGCTCTCTGGCTTGAACTTCCCCGACTCCAAAGCAGGGCCATATGCAATAATTGGTTTAAACGAAGAACCTGGCTGCCGCGAATCCATAATCGCTCGGTTGACACCCCCTTTAAAGGGATTACGCCCACCCATCATCGCTTTTACTTCACCGTTATGCTGGTCGATAATAACCATACTTGCCTGAACCAGCTCGTCTTGGCGATCATCGGAGAATCGGGTAGTGTCTGCAAATGTTTCTTCCATCGCCAGTTGTGCCTGCTGGTCTAGCCCGGTTTGAATAACCCAACCTGCCGAGTGAATCTCTGCTTCACTTTTACCTGTGAGCCGAGAAGCCTCCTGAATCACAGCATCCACGGCAGACACATATCTCGGCTCGCTCAGGCCCGGTGAAGTTGCTGCATTCAACACGGTTTCAGGCGGCGTGTAATCGACGCTACGGGCTTCGAGCATCTGCTTTCGTGTAATTAGTCCCTGTTCATGCATGAGTCCAAGGATAACGGCACGTCTTTGTTTGGAAAGTTCAGGATGATCTACTGGATTGTATATGGATGGACCTTTGGGCATTCCCGCCAATGTAGCAATGTGCCATAGTTCCAACTGATGCATATCCTTAATTCCGAAATACCGCCAGGCTGCCGCTTTTACACCATACTGCTGGCGTCCCATGTAGATCTGATTCAGATACATTTCCAGAAGTTCATCCTTGCTGTATTTCTTCTCAAGAGCCATTGCAATCGACATCTCATTCACCTTTCGACTCAACGTTTTATCCCCATTCAAGTACAGATTTCTTGCCAGTTGCTGCGTGATGGAGCTTCCTCCCTGACTCAGATTCATATGTATAATATCTTGCACTATGGCCCTGCCGAGACCGATGAAATCCAGTCCATCATGGTTGTAGAAACGTCGATCTTCTGTAGCCAAAAAAGCCATCTTTAATAAATCTGGCATGGCGCTCAGGTCAGCATATTCGGAAACCCCTTTGGTCTGCGTATGCAACCTCGAAATTTCGGTCCCCTCTGCATTCGTAATAAAGGTTGAAGAGGCCACCTGCATGGCCTCTGGATGATTTCCAATCATTCCTTCGCCATAAGTAATCAGATAGAGATAGAAAAAGGCCAACATCAAAACGACAACCACTGCTGTATCAAATACGGTATAAATCCATCGCTTGCTCCCGCGCTTCAACATTCAGGCTCCTTGTGTACCCGTTCCATTGAAACTTCGTGTTCCTGTCTATCTCGCTGTGTAATCTCCAGAGCATGTTGAAGCAACAATGTCTGTTCATACGCGAACTTGACCCAATGCTGAACTTCCACCTCGTCCTGGCACCGCCCTTGGATGATCTCATCCAGAGAAGATTGAATACCGTAGAGAGTAAGTTTTATCGGTAAGTCCACCTGTGTAGAACTAGTTTCAGCATTCTCCTTGTCTTCTGCAATATGTTGCTGAAGTCCGGGTTGCTCATGCTTAATAGACGCTCCCTCTATCTCTCTTCTCTCCTGTTTCGGTTCTGATATGCTCAGCCCATCCTCATGAAGGAGAATAGCAATCGTATTCAGATTGGCAGCAATTTGTCGTAGTTCACCACCACTGAGAACATCAATTCTTCCAGGATGGTGGCCCAATGCAAGTTCGGCTGTTCCGCGCGCAAGTTGACTGAGATCTTCCGCAATCTTCTGGGATCGAATCCAGAAAAAGATCGCAAATACGGCTCCACCAATGAAGATGAAAAACGGCTTTGTTCCGATATGGTTGATTCCCCAGTTCATCATACGCGTTATCCATGCTGTATCAGGAAGGACATGGTTATGCGCAAATCGCAGCACATGATAAACGACAAAAAGGAGCGCTACGCTCAGTAACGCGCTTGCTCCTCCAATGTATATGTATCTTAATCTTACAGTACTGAATCGGGTCTTCATATTCGGTATCCTCCTCTATACAACAATAAGTAATAGAGGTAGCATACCTAATATTTCTTAATAAGGAAGTAGTTAACTTCTTACCAAATTCTTAATTATTACTGCTCTTCGTAATTACTTGGCGGAGCAGCAGTTACAGGGAATCGGGTAACAAAATCCGTTCTGCCATTTTCACTGTAGGCAACGATACTTCCTCGATGTAATTCAATCATCGATTTGGCAATCGCCAGGCCGAGACCCGTACCTCCCGTTTCACGGGAACGCGATTTATCCACACGATAGAATCGATCAAACAGATGTGGCAGATCTTGTGCCGGAATCGGTTCACCATAATTACTGATGCGGACTACAGCCTCTTCACCTTCAAGGGCCAGCCCAATCTCCATTAGTTTACCTTGCGAACCATACCGAATGGCATTGCTGAACAGATTCTCATATGCTCGTACAAGCTCCCCAGGAGCAGCTTGTATCCATAGTGGCTCTTGCCCGCCAATGATCTTGTAGGTCATGCCAGCATCCTCCAGCATGGGAGCAAACTCTTCAGCCAGCTGCATTAGAAACGAATTCAGGTTCAACGCTTGCAAAGATAACGGAAGACTCCCGCCACTCACACGCGTATATTCGAATAAGTCATCAATCAACTTGCGAAGAGTCAGGGATTTCTCATAGGCGATGCTAACGTAATAGCGCATCTCAATCTCATCCTGGTAGCGATCCTTCTCAATGTACTCCAGAAATCCCAGAATAGAAGTGAGCGGTGTTCTCAGATCATGTGATATCCCCGTAATCAGGTCGTTTTTGGCAGCAACTGCATTACGCTCTTCCTGAAGCGATAACTGCAATTGTTCAGCCATCTGATTAATGCTTGCAGCAACCACTCCGAATTCATCCGAGGTCTTCACTTCGATGCGATGGGACAGCTCTCCTTTGGCAACTTCCTGAATCCCTGCCGTAATTTCATCCAGAACCCGCATCACCTTGCGAGAAAACAGGAAAAAAAACAGCACAAAACTGAGCACGCCTACCACAATCATCAAAGGCACCGAACCGATATTATTCACCAACCACCTGATCCCTTGGGCCGGAATGGAATAATCCGGATACGTCTGAGCTTCCAGAATGGTCTGCCCCACCTGACTGCCCCCGTATAAAATAACTGCAGTTAATATGCCACTCAGCAAAAATGCATAGATAAATTTCCATCGGACTGTATTAATCAACTTTGAATTCATAATAGGAACTCCCTGAATGTGTTCATGTCACATGACATCCTGTGGATGTACATGTTTATTGCGGTTTGATCATCTTGTAACCCACACCCCATACGGTCTGAATGAACTTGGGATGTTTGCTGTCGAGTTCAATCTTCTCACGAATCTTGCGAATATGTACCATGACAGTATTATTCGACTCCATGAATTCTTCCTTCCAGACCTGACGATAGATCTGTTCCATACTGAGTACTGAACCTTGGTGGCGAGCCAGTAATTCAAGAACAGCAAATTCACGCGGAGTCAGACGAACCGGCTGCTCATCCACCCAAACTTCATGTGTATCGGTATTAATGACCAGATCATCAATAACCCACTCGTGCTCTTTGTTCTCCCGACCTTCATTGAAGGTATGATACCTGCGCAGCTGAGATTTGGCCCGTGCCACAAGTTCAAGCGGGTTAAATGGCTTGGTCACATAATCATCAGCACCGATGCTTAGCCCTGTAATTTTATCCATATCCATACTTTTGGCGGACAGCATAATAATCGGCATTTTCTGCTCTTCCCGAATTTTCATACAAGCTTCGATTCCGTCCATATTTGGCATCATAACATCCAGAATAATAAGATCAATCGACTCTTTTTTCAATTGTTCCAGTGCTTCAAGCCCATCATTCGCAGTGAGAATCCGATAACCCTCGTTGCCAAAATAAATTTCCATCAGTTTAATAATCTCCTGCTCATCATCCACAAGCAGAATGGTTGCTGGCTGTGCCACGGCATTATTCCTTTCCCTTCCATAATTCATGATCTGTTCAAAGTATACCACCGAGGGATGAAACTGCGAAAATCATCGTGATCTTCACGGACACGCTCGATCTTGGTCATCATCTCATGTGTCTCTTCCGGCTTCACCTGCTGAATCCACACCACAGAAGACACCAGCGCCATAGCCGTATACAGTGAATACAATCTCCAGAATAACTCATTCGGTTCATTGCCATCGAAATAGCCCTGAATCTGACCTTTGGAATATGGAATACTGATCTCCGAAGCAAACAAACCCAGCTTCAAAAATTCATGAATGGGATCCCCTTGATCATAACGATTAAAATCAATCACTCCTGCGAGCTTATCCTGCTTAACGACAAGATTGCTCGGGTGGAAGTCATCATGTTGAAATCCATCTGGACGATTTTTCATCCAACCGAAATGGTCTGCAATAAACGTTAGAATGGCCTGATCCTCTTTCATCACGATCGGGCACTGTTTATAGCGCTCTACGTAACGTTGATGCTTCGTGCTCTTGCGTATGTACCATGATTCGGTCTGTTCCTCCATCGGCAACTTGTGAATCAGTTGTAGCTGCGCTCCTGCTTCAAAGCCAACCGCCCACTGCTGTTGTTCATTCAGTTGAGGCAGTCTCTCGGAAGCATCTTCGCCTTCAATGTAGCTAAGAATCATATAACCGTTCTTCTCATCCAATCTACCTGTGCCTAACGTTGCTGGACACAGTACACCTAATTGTTCCATGCTCTTCAAACATTGATATTCCCTTTGCTTCATCGATTCCTCAGCAACATCATATACCCTCACCAACACATGGCCTTGGCCAGGGACAAACATTTTGAATTTAGCATCCGCTGAATACCCCTTCAAAACGGGTTCAATCCGTGTAGCCTGATCAAGTTCAGGAATCTGTTTTAACCTGTCAATCAACGTATTGTCCATCGATGCATTCCATGTATTATGTCGTTCCATACCAGAATCCTCCGTTATTTCACGTATAACGTGTAGTATCGTCGGTCTATTCCCACTTTAACCCATGATGTTTCCTATAACATGCTTATATGTATTCTATCTGTTTCTATTTAAAAAGTACTGATTCGGGTTCTTTGCCCGTCAGGGTCAGCATCGTATACAATTGTCCCCTGTGATGATATACATGCCCCATTATCTCAAGCAACCACTCCAGCCGACTATAGGAAGCTCCCCAGTACGAATCCGTCACATGTAGTAACTCTTCCGTGTTAAACTGCCTGTAACGTTGGTATAGATACATCTGGTTATCAATCAGTGCCTGCTTGATCTCAGGGAGCGAATGCACCTGGTTCTCTGCATAGAATTGAGCCATCTCTTCCTCCGATGCACCTTCGGAAATATAAACATCCGCTCGGCAGATCACAGACAGATGGGCTAGTAACTCTCCAACAGGCCGTTTACCTTCAATTGGAGTCAAAGCCAAGTCTTCTTCCGACAACTGATCACATATATCAATCAACGATGTTACGGCCACGTCAATATGTTTGAACGCAGATTGAATCAACAGATACACTTCCTTTTTATCCCATTATACAGAACATATGATCGGTTATCAACCAAGATATCCCTCCCTAATATATACCCCAAATCTATATAAATTGAACAAAACATTTATACATAACGTAGAAGACAGAAAGGACCTGAAGAAGCAACGCGTTCGCCTACAAGCTTTCTGCAAGAAAGCTACATCGGAAGCATACGCTATCCCCGTATTTCCCCTTTATAAAAGGAATCAAAAAAATCTGGGGATAACAGCGATCGGAAGGTTGTTCTGTCATCGGAGTGTGCAGTGTAAATATTCTTTAGTTCAATTTATATAAACATCTACGAACAAAAAAGTCCTTCCTCCTTCTTATAGACGGGATTCAGGACATTTTGTTGCCTATATGAGTTCAAATCTTTGCTCAACTTGAGTATAACGAACAATACGTTTGCTCGAATCGTCCAGCCTCCAAGTCAGACTTGCGAATGAAAAATTGCAGCTCCCCGCAATCCCACCATTGGAAACCAATAGCATCATGTGTATCTATCTTCAACAGCAGCAGCGTATCGGATAGTTCCTGCCATGTCCGATCCTCATCACCGCCGTAATGCTTGGTCAGCTTCTTCTCACACTCCTGCTCATTATAATCGTACTCTTCTCCCAATGCGATCTGTAACAAGGCCCGATGCTCGGCATCCGGATGCTGCCCGTCAGGATATCCAAACATTCCACCCCAATTCAGCGTACTCGGATGATTCCAGCTCGACTCGAACTCAAGGTATCGGTCATACAGACTCACTTCCGCTTCGGCCTCATCGGTCTCAAGCTGAGGCGGCGAGAGCTCATTCAGCGCGTTGGCGTCTATATATGCATATGTAGGAAACTCCAGATTAGGCAGTACAGTCACCGAATGTGCAACAAACGGGGCTCCATCCAGCGCGGTATCACCTTCAGGCTCTCGCCTTATTAGGTTATGAGAACTCGGTTCAAAAATCACACGATGTTCAATGGGACAAGCAGATTCATCCGTGCCAATGAAAAAGTATAACATTCCACGTTCAGGCAAAGTCCCGCGCCCATCATTCGGCGTATACGGCGACAAATCCACCAGGTTCAGTTGGGCCAGGAAAGTCATTGGAACCCCTTCTTGTGTTACGGGCCATTCCATGCGACTCGGCAAATCCGGATGCCCACCCACACGTGAGTTTCCTGTCCTGCGATATTCGTCCAGTGTGGATACATCGAGGCGAATTCCCCAGCGGCTTGAGGACAACAGCAGATCGGCAGCAACTCCCAAACCATATTCCTCAAGTGTTTTACGGGCTTTTCTGGTCAGACGTTCACATTGTTCTGGCTTAATCATATAGATCCTCCCCTTTTGACAATACACCTATGCTGAGACATATTCAGGTTCACACCTGTATATTCTTCCGCCCGGACGTCTTTCCCTGCTTCTATATAAATTGAACTTAAGATTATTTTACACTTACCACTCCGATGACAGAACAACCTTCCGATCGCTGTTACCCCCAGAATTTTTTAGATTCACCTTTGCAAAGGTAAAAATCCGGGGATAAAGGCGAACTCTTCATTTCTTCAGGTTCTTTCTGTCCTCTACGTTCTCGTGTAAATGTGTAGTTCAATTTATATAGAAAAAAGAGACTGACACTCCTTGTCAGTCTACTTCTTTATCCTATATTGCATTTAACGATTTGGATCAGAAGACTTTTCCTGGTAAGCACGCATATGCTCCTCACCATCCAGGAATTCATGGGCCTGATGGGCTGCCATCACACCATGATAGCTGATATCCAGACCCAGATCTTCCTCTTCTTCTGTCGAACGTACAGGCACAATTTTGCCAATCAACTTTAACCCGATCCAGGTCATGGCGAATCCCCAGATGACCAAGGCTGTAAGGCCAAGTGCCTGAACACCCAGCAACCTCCAGCCGCCGCCCATGAATAATCCACCATCCGTGGCAAACAGACCTACGGCAATCGTGCCCCACATTCCTGATGCGGCATGCACCGGGAAAGCACCAACTGGATCATCAATCTGCCGACGGTCCAGCCAGTTGGTGGCAGCCATCATCAATAAGCCGGATACGGCCCCAATGAATATCGCTGCTGCATCACCAACAAAAGCACACCCTGCCGTAATGCCGACCAGTCCCGCAAGCGAACCGTTAATGACCGATGGTGCATCTGAACGATTGAAGCGGAATAACGTATACAGCAACGTGACTGCACCACCCGAAGCCGCAGATAACATCGTAACAATCGCAATGTGACCAATTCTTACATCCGTCGCGCTGAGTGTACTACCTGCATTGAAACCAAACCAGCCGAACCATAACAGAAATGCACCTACAGATGCCAGTGGCAGATTGCTCGGGAGTGCGATGGCACTTACGCCAAGTGGCGTGTACTTCCCTTTACGCGGACCAATGATAATCGCAGCAGCCAGTGCCGAGAATCCGCCAAGCGCATGGATGACGGCCGAACCGGCAAAGTCCTGCATCCCCAGCTGACTAAGCCAGCCGCCGCCCCATGCCCAGTGTCCACCAATTGGATAGATGATCGCCGTCATCAATATGATATATAACAGGTAGGCACGGAAGTTGATGCGCTCGGCTACCGCTCCTGAAACGATGGAAATAACGGCAATGGTAAAAGCAGCCTGGAACAACCAGAATGTCTCCAGAGATACCGGTACGTCCAGGTGAGACAAATCCCCATTCAGGAAAAATCCCGTTACTCCCGCAAAACCGCCAACGTCCGAACCATACATCAGTCCAAAACCGATAGCATAGAACAGCAACGTTCCAATCGTAATGTCAGCAAAAACCTTCATAATAATGTTCACACTATTTTTATAACGCACAAAGCCAGCCTCGAGCAGGGCGAATCCACCCTCCATCAATAAAATCATCGCTGCACTCAGTACGACCCAGACCGTATCAATCCCGGTGCTTAACGTCTCCAAAGTCATGCTTGTACATCCTCCGTTTCACTAAGCTGTCTGAGCTCACGGATTGTTTCGGGCGCAAGCTCAATCTTGTCCCGCTCAATGCTGTCCGGATGCTTAATTCGCTCTGCGATCTGATCCAATTCACGTATGCGTCTGCGAATCTGTTCCATCTTGCGAAAACGTTCCTTCACCTGCACCATATACTCTACCGCCTGATGATGGGATGCGGGGCGTCCCGCAAACCATTTGCGTACGGGCGACAACGATTGATAAGCGATCTCTTCCGCTCGACGCTTTTGTTCGAACTGTTCGATCTTCTGTTTGAGCGTTTCGATCTCATTTTCTTTTTTGACCTTCAGCCGTTCGATAAGGTACAATAAATCGGACGATGATATTTGCAATGCTGTATGGTGATACACCTCGTCGATTACTAACATATCATGTCAGGACTCCTTACATATCAAGTTACTTGTACCGATTATAGTTTGCCGGGGTCTACCCGTCAATCTTTTTTTGGACTTGTGATGGATTTAAATGAACCGTTCATGGAGAACGGCTTTTTTTATTTGGCACAGATTACATCTAACAAGGCTAATCTTGCCCAGGTTCGCATTCACTCTTTCCATTCTCAATGCTTATAGAATAAGCATCCACTTTTGGGGTAATGAACATACACAGACTACCCGCATCATAGAACCTATATATAAGGAGAGGATTGCACAATGTTTACCCGTAATGACAATATACGCAACCAAATCTGGGAAGCAATCTCGGGACTCGAAGAAGAACAATTGAACCAAAAACCTTCACCCCAACAATGGAGTATTATGCAAGTACTACGACATCTGAATCTGATGGAAAATGTAATTGGAAAACAAGCCCGCCTTGCCCTAGAGAAGGAACAGACGGTGTCTGTGGACAAAAAACCATATGAATTATCGTTGGACCGCAGCCGCTCCGTCGAGGCACCACCCCATCTTCAGCCTCCAGCAGCGCCTGAAGCACTTGCAGACGTACGCAGTGATCTGGACGAATCTCACCAAGCGTTAAACAACTTTGCATTGGATCATGATCCTGACCTGCTGCGCAGCAAGTCCTTTCCTCATCCCGTATTTGGTGAGATGGATCTTACTCAATGGATTGACTTTACAAGTTATCATGAGGAACGTCATCTGGGACAGATCCAAGAGATTAAACAGCAGCTTGGCGTATAAACACAACCTCCTTTTCACATAGCGAAGAATATAGTCTAACGACAAAAAAACCTCCAATCCTATTAATTTAGGTTGGAGGTTTTCAGTGTTCTTATGTTACGAATAAGAACGACACTTATATTTTTTTGCCCAAAATCGCCAGATCTCTATTCACACCATCCAACACGGCCACTTCGGGATAATATCCCCACTGTTCAAAACCATGCTTGCGCAATAACCCCAGACTCGGTTCGTTATGCCCGAAGACAAATCCGAGAATGGTTGTAATTCCAAGTGCAGGACATGCTGCAAATACCGTTTCGAGCAAACGTCCGCCAGCCCCAATTCCGCGGCATTGCTGATCCACGTATACACTGACTTCCACCGTTCCATTATACGCAGGGCGTCCATAGAACGAGCTGAGACTTGCCCAAGCTACCACATGCCCTGCCTGCTTCATCACCCAAAGCGGACGATGATCCGGTGAATGGTCCTCAAACCACGGAATACGCTGCTCCACCGTCACCGGCTCCAAATCCGCTGTTGCCATACGGCCCTCAATAGTGGAATTATATATTTCCACAATCCTCGGCAAGTCCTCCAGGCGCGCATATTCAATCTGCACATCTTCCAGTTTCATCGCTATTCCTCCATCATCTCAGATCGTTCTATTATCATAGAGGATATTATAACGGAGAAGAGAAGTTTTCGTCACCTCTAACATTCTGACAGAGAATTACTCTGGAAGTCCCTGTATTGTGTTCCCACGAGTGAACTGCTGACTCTGGTCTGCCCAACGAATGTTAATTGAGCGAGATGTGAACAGATCCGGGCCGTCCGACACTTGGAAATGCAGATGAGCTTCACTGGAGTTACCCGAATTACCGAGCTCACCGATAGGGTCTCCTTGCTTGAGCTTATCTCCTTTTTTGACCGAAACACTGCCTTCCTTGATGTGTCCTGTGATGCTGTATTCACCATTTCCATGATCGATCACCACATAGTTACCCGCCGGCTCTTCCGGATTCATGACACCTGGTACATTGTCCGGAATATCGTTTTTGATTTCGACGACTGTTCCGTCCGCAGCAGCATAGAGTGGTTCACCAAAAGCATAGTAGTTTTCGTTTGCCGTTGCATCACCTTGATAACTGGATTGTTCTTTGGTCCGAACGATATCTAGCGCATACCGCTGCGTTTCGTGCTCATAATGATAGTTTGACAAGGCATCATTGCCTCCCCAGAATACGTACCATTCCCCCTTCATCGGCAATTGAAATTCCGTTTTGGTGAATTTGGCATCCGTGTCCTCATGAGCTTGCAGTGGTTGGATCGAGAGACCTTCAATTTGATTTTCTTCGGAAAAATAGGCTCGAATCCCTTTGGTCCCAGTCTGATCCTTCCAGGCCACCTCAGATATTTGATTCATTTTGGCGTCTACCACTTGCTCCCATGATTCAACACCCTCCAGAAAAGGATCAGCGGTCGTTTTGAACTGCTCAAGCGTTAACGTCCCCTTTAATTCCGGAGAGAACTGATTATAGATTGCATCCTTTGAACCGTTCATCAAGGTATCTATGAAATTGTCTGGTGTAACCATCGTGCTCACCTCTGAACTTGAGTTCTGCTCCTGATTCGAGTTCTCGCTCGCTTCATTATTGGACGCCTCTTCGGCTGACTGCTGCTCCGCCTGGTCAGAAGTAATGGAGTTGCTGTTACCGCAAGCAGACAGTATCACGCAAGCTCCAAGGGTAATCGCAAGCACCTTCCAACCCCTTTTATTCTGTGATTTCAAATGTGTATTTTGCTCTGATTTCAGATGACCTTCTCTGTTCATTCTCAACATCCCTTCTACTAATCGTTATACTTTCCAGTTAAGTGTACAGAATGAGTCTTATCCTTCGTCTAACCCCAACTTACCAGTAGCTAAACTCGTCTTACCCTATAACGCTGTATAATTAAGATTCCGTTAAGATAGCTCATACGCTATACAGCCTTCTTGGATGGTATGATTAGCAATACACACAACGGAAGGATCAGGAGGTCATTTTTAAACTATGGATAACGTCTCATTACTGCTTGTGGATGATGAACAGGCCATTCTGCATATGCTCAAAACCGTTCTGCTCAAAGAGCAGTTTCTCGATATTGATACCGTTACAACAGGCGAAGCTGCCATTGAGGCATGCAACAACAAGACATACCACTGCATCGTGCTCGACATCATGCTTCCTGGCAAAAGCGGACTGGAAATCTGTCCTTTTCTAAGGCAGGTCACCGATGCGCCCATCCTGTTTCTGACGGCCAAAACAACCGATTATGACAAATTAACCGGATTCGCTGTTGGTGGCGACGATTATGTCGCCAAACCCTTTAATCCGCTGGAAGTCGTTGCTCGAATTAAATCATTACTGAAGCGTTATTTACCTTCCAAAACCGCAGCGATCTCGGATCACATCCCATCTAACGTAAATACGTCATCTCCCAGCACATCGGAAGGCGTGTACGACTTTGGACGGTTTCAAGTGCTGGAATGGGCTGGTGAGCTTCGTGTTGAAGGTGAGTCCGTATCCTGTCCAGCACTTGTGTTTCAACTACTACTCTTTTTCTGCAAACATCCCAATCGCATCTTCACCAAGTCAGATCTATATGAACGGGTCTGGGGCTCTGAAGCCATTAGTGATGACAATACCGTGATGGTTCATATTCACCGCATTCGGGAGCGCATTGAAGCCGATCCTTCCAATCCGGTGTTTCTCGTCAACGTCCGGGGTCTGGGTTATAAACTGATTCAGCCGGAACATGTGTCACGCCCATGAGTATTCGTCGCAGGTTAATGACCCGGTTTATCGGGATGCTTGCCGGTGCAGTCGTTCTTATCATCCTGCTTGGGTCTGTAGCCACCTACTGGGTCGTGCAAAAGGTAAATGAAGTGAATCTGGTGGATGATTTTGCTGTTAATGGTCTGGACCAATTGATTAATACAGCAGAGATTCTGCCAGATAATACGATCCGATATGACCCCGAATTGCTGAAACAAGTGGATAAAAATCAAGGCTGGCTCCAGGTTCTGGATGAACAAGGTTACGCTATTGATGAATATCACACACCTGCCGATGTTCCTACTCACTATAAACCGGGGGAATTGATTGCATACTGGGAAATCCAGAAGCCGTTCCCTTATCAGATTGTCATGCTGATTCGGGAGAAAAACGGGAAGGAATTCACCTTGTTATATGGCGAGAGTAACCCGGCCAAGTCCTTAATGAATAAAATTCGTTCAGACCTTGCTTTCACCAACGGGAAGCTTGATCTTCAGCCCGATCAACAGGAGGCCCTCCGTGCCGCCAATGCTTATCTTCAAGTATTGGACGCGTCAGGAAGCGAACTCTCCTCCTATAACAAACCGGCCATGGGCGTACCAAGCGAATACACCATTCAGGAACTGGTTCTGCAAATTCGCTATCCGAGTCGATCAGGCATGTCTGTTGCCACGTGGTACGATGAGAAGAATGAAACCACCTGGCTGATTAGCATCCCTGGCGATCCATTGGCGACCGGAAATCAAAACCCCTACAGTTTTATTCTGGAACCGGCATTGGTTGTATTGATCGTGTCCATCATCATTCTGCTCATTTTGCTTGCCTTCTGGTATGCCAACCGCTTCGGCTCACCTATGCTGCATATGCTCCAATGGTTACAGCGTCTGGAACGAGGACATTACGAGGAACCTACCGGAGCCTTTGGAGTGCCTCGCAGTCAGCGTCGTAACGGAAAGTGGAAGCGAAAATACAACGTGTATGCTGAAGTGCTTCGCTCCATGCAGGCCCTGTCTCACACTTTGAAGCAAGATGAAGAACTTCGGAAACAGACCGATTCTCTGCGGGAGGAGTGGATTGCTGGCATAACACATGACCTGAAGACACCCCTCTCCTCCATTCAGGGATATGCTCATATGCTTGAGGCGGATAAGTATAGCTGGACCGCGGAGGAAGTCAGAGAATTCGCAGGTATAATGCTCGATAAGTCCATGTATATGGACAGGCTTGTCAACGACCTTGCCATGACCTATCGATTACGCAGTGGAGGATATCAACCTGTGGTGGAAAAGACTGACGTAAATACGTTACTCCGTGATCTGATCCAGCGCGCTGAACGGAATCCGGCATATGGAGAAGGTCGCATCATATTCCAACCGTCCGAAGTGCCTGTGTATGGACTTGTCCATATTCCGTCGTTTGAACGAATTGTGGATAATCTGACCGCCAATGCCCTTCTTCATAATCCGCCCGAGTCCATCCTGGTTGTCAGTGTGCATTCTGGTACGCAGGCAGATGAATTCAGCATTCAGTTTGCCGATAATGGAAAAGGCATGGACTCCGAAACGGTATGGAAGTTATTTGAACGATACTATCGCGGCACAGATACAGGTACATCGGACGTTGGATCAGGGCTGGGCATGGCGGTAATCAAAGGGTTGATCGAAGCCATGAATGGTCGTATTGAGGTACAGTCCACCCCTGGTGAAGGAACGATCATTCGCTTAATATGGGATGAGCCGTCCGAAACCAAATAAAATGTTCCGCTTGACCTTTCCATTTTCAGTCTATATAATCGACACTCAATAACACCTGTTCCAATATATTGATATTGAATGCAACACATTTCAGAATAATTCAAATGAGTTTGATCTAACATATTTGGCGATGACCAGAGACAAGATTTCGTTTGCGTGCTGCCCAGAGAGAGAGGGGATTGGTGAAACCTTCTTCAGCGAACGGACCGGAATTACCCCTCTGCAGCCGTGACCTCGAACCTCAGCATTTTGGACCCCTTTGGATGTTCGACATGCTGTCAGTAGAGTTCACCGCCTGATCCCCGATAACGGATTCCAATGAGGGTTATGATGTTTTCTGTTCCGGCGGCTGGCCGAGATCAGGGTGCACCATAACCAAAATTAGGGTGGAACCACGAGCCAAGCGCACTCGTCCCTTTTCCGGGACGGGTGTTTTTTGCGCTTTCATTTCAAGAAATGGAGAGTGGTTCACATGAGCAAACAAGAAAACAGTAACTCAGCAAGCAACAAATCAGGTAACGAAATAAACAACCAAGCAAATGATCTTCAACCATCCAGTCATTCCATTGAGGTCCGTCTGCAAGGTGGCGCGATACGTTCTTACGAAGCAGGCATCACTGTAGGGGCGGTCGCCTCATCCATCAGCACAAGTCTTGGGAAACAGGCTATCGGCGGTATTGTAGATGGTCAGAATGTCGATCTCGATTGGGTGCTCAAGCAAGATTGCGAACTCGTTATTGTTACTTTGGACAGCGCGGAAGGTCTGTATCGTTATCGTCACAGCGCAGCACATGTGCTGGCACAGGCGCTCAAACGCATCTACGGTGCAGAACAAGTGAAACTGGGTATCGGCCCAGTCATTGAAGATGGATTCTATTACGATGTTGATCTGGAGCATGCCTTGTCCATCAGTGATCTGGCTGCCATTGAGCGGGAAATGAGCAAAATCATTCAGGAGAATCATAAGATCAGTCGCCGGGTCGTTAACCGGGAGGAAGCCCTCCGTATCTTCGGAGAGATCCAGGACCCCTACAAGCTTGAACTCATTCAGGATTTGCCGAAGGACGCCGAACTTTCAATCTATGATCAAGGAGAGTTCTTCGATCTGTGTCGCGGTCCCCATCTTCCATCCACTGGTCGAATCAAAGCGTTTAAGCTGTTGAATGTAGCCGGTGCGTACTGGCGGGGTAACTCGGATAATAAGATGCTGCAACGTATCTACGGCACTGCTTTCCCCAACAAAGCCCAACTGGATGAACATCTGCACATGCTCGAAGAAGCAAAAAAACGGGATCATCGTAAACTCGGCAAAGAGCTTGAACTGTTCATGTTCTCCGAAGAAGCGCCAGGCATGCCCTTCTACTTGCCCAAAGGCATGACTGTTCGCACTGAACTGGAGCAATTCTCCCGTGAGCTGCAATTACAGGAAGGTTATCAGGAAGTTCGGACTCCTCTCATGATGAACAACCGGCTGTGGGAGCAATCCGGCCATTGGGAGCATTACAAGGACAACATGTATTTCTCCGAAGTGGACGATGCCACTTTTGCACTGAAACCGATGAACTGTCCTGGGCACATGCTGATCTTCAAAAACACACTCCATTCCTATCGCGAATTACCGATTCGCATGATGGAATTTGGTCAGGTTCACCGTCATGAATTCTCAGGTGCCCTGAACGGCATGATGCGTGTGCGGACATTCTGCCAGGATGATGCTCATCTCTACGTCATGCCAGAGCAGATCGAGGACGAGATTAATCAGGCGATCTCACTGATCGGACGTATGTACGATATCTTTGGATTCGAATATAAGATTGAATTGTCCACTCGCCCGGAAGATTCCATGGGATCGGAAGAGCTGTGGGATCAAGCGGAACGTGCATTGCAAAATGTACTGGATCGCCGCGGCGTGGAGTATCGCGTTAACGAAGGAGACGGTGCCTTTTATGGACCAAAAATTGACTTTCATATCCTCGATGCGCTGAAGCGTAGCTGGCAGTGCGGAACAATCCAGCTTGATTTTCAAATGCCGGAGAAGTTCGACCTCACTTACATTGGCGAGGATAGCCTGAAACACCGTCCTGTCGTGATCCATCGTGCCATCTACGGTTCCATTGATCGTTTCATCGGCATTCTGACTGAGCACTATGCAGGAGCGTTCCCACTCTGGCTCGCACCTGTGCAAGTGAAGCTGCTGCCTGTATCGGATCATTACGCAGATTATGCGCTCCAAGTACAGAGCCAGCTCCGGGCTGCGGGCATTCGGGTAGAAACAGATCTGCGTAGCGAGAAGCTCGGGTACAAAATCCGTGAAGCCCAGATGGAAAAAGTGCCTTATTCGCTCGTGCTTGGTGAGAATGAGAAAAATGCCTCATCTGCCTCTGTCCGTGCATACGGTCAGGGAGATCAAGGCATCCAACGTATTGAAGCTGTTATTGAAATGATCCAACAAGCTGTGAAGGCAAAAATATAAAAGAAGTAACGACTCTATCTATTGGTCACTTATCAGCTTGTGCTGAATTACAACTTCTCATCAGGCTTTAGCCCCACCTGTTCTTCGCTCCATGTCCAGAAACGCTCAGCTGAAGCATCATCAACGGCATGTGCCTTCAGCTGCTGCTCTTTCTGTTGATAGAAGTAACGCCCGGTGATGCCGACAACTTCAGGACTTGTGGCCAGATAAATAGCCGTTCGCGCCCCTTCTTCAGGGGACAAAAAGAATGGCAGCTTGCCCACAAACGCCATAATACGTGTGCCAAATCCGGTATTGCGATCTACGCCAATGCTCGTTCCCACCGCACCAGGGTGTAGACAGTTCACTGTCACCGACGTACCTGACAGTTTGCGGGCCAGTGCACGAGTGAACAGCACGTTCGCCAGTTTGGATTGAGCGTAGCTTTTGATCGGATTATACCCTTTGTGCAAATGTGGATCTTCGAAGTGGATTTTGCCGGCCTTGTACGCCCCTGACGACACGTTCACAATCCGCCCCTGCTTCGCGGCTTTCAGAGGTTCTATCAAGAGTAAAGTCAGCAGGAAATGCCCCAGATGGTTAATGCCGATACTCTGTTCGAATTCATCTGAGGTTTCCTTCCGCTTGATCATCACCACCCCCGCATTATTAACCAGAACGTCAAGACGATCATGACGCTCGCGGAATGTGCGGGCAAACTGGCGTATACTTTCGAGTGAACCCAGGTCACACAACATCAATTCAATCGCAGAAGAGCCGGACTGACGCACAGCTTCCTGAAGAGCCTCCTGTCCGCGCTTCTCACTGCGGCATGCCATGATTACCCGATATCCTTGTCTTGCAAGTTCACTAGTGGTTGCCAACCCCATACCTGAGTTAGCTCCTGTTACAATTGCTGTCTGATTGGACATGAGGTACTTCCCTTCTGAACCTGAGGTTCCGAAATTAGAGGCGCAACGACGGACAATATGAGATAATGATAGGATCACATCTCGGTTTCCATGGGAGGACAAGTATGCTGACCAAAGAAGATTTTAAAAAAGTTAAAAAACAAGCCAAACTTGAAATCGCACTACTCGAACAGGAATATCAGGAAATCTTGCAGAACGTTGATTCTACGCTGTATGAAAAATACGGTATTTTGGACAAAGAAGAAACACGTGAACTTACCCGAAAACGCAAAAACCGAAGATATGCTTCACTGGTCATCGAACTATGCGCCATTATTGAACAAATGTTACATCAACTGTACAAAGACGTATATCAGAAAAAGTTTAATTCGACCCAGCTGATGAAAACTCCTGCCTATCGTGCGCGCTCCAACATGGAGATTATTCAAGCCGAACTGAGTAAAGAATTCATTGCTCTTGAATCCGAAAAAGAACACTTCGCAGAAGCCCTTAGCCAGGTGTTTCAGACGAGGAACAAACTTGTTCATGATAACTTCTCATTTGTCTCCATCGTTAAGGATGGCAGTAATGAAGAAGAAACGTTTGAAACATTACTCCATACGGTAAAAAAATATAGAAAACACTTAAAATATAATCGCCCTGAATAACAACAATCATCGCTAAAAAAGAAAAGGAGGTGTACCGGACTACGGTCCGGACAACCATGAGCCATCCAACAACTTCGATTACTGTGCTAAATCTTCAGATTCCCACACCTTCTGGGAACAGCCCCATATTCCCCGTCATGCTTCGTGACGAAGATGGGGTAACCCTGGTGGATACAGGCATGATTGGACAATTTGCCGAACTTCAATCCGCATTGGAACAAGAAGGCGTACAGCTCTCGGACGTCAAACGTGTGATTATTACCCATCAGGACATCGATCATATCGGTAATCTGGGCGCTCTTCTGGATGCTATTCCCGATCTGGAAATCTGGGCACATACCGATGAAATTCCTTATCTAACAGGTGAGAAACCTTTGATCAAGTTCACGCCTGAACGTCGTGCGCTGCTGCCCGCGCCCGTATTGGCACTGGCAGACCAACTGCTCTTACAACTGCCTGAAGTGAACATCAGCAGAACACTGGCGGACGGGGACATGTTACCCCTTCAAGGTGGTACACAGATTATTCATACACCGGGACATACCCCAGGTCATATCTGCCTGTATTTCGGTGAGCAGCAGTTCCTGCTCGCTGCCGATGAACTTCGTGTGGTCGATGATGAACTGGTTGGCCCAGCGCCACCCGCGACACCGGACATGCCTGAAGCGCTACGAAGCCTGAAGAAACTGACCGACCTTAAGCTCGATAAAGTCCTCTGTTATCACGGTGGAGAGTACACGAATGATCCCGCTCAGCGCATTGCCACACTTGCGGAGAGCGCAGAGTAGTAAAGAACGCGGAGCTGTGAGTATTTTTGGAATGACACAAGCATCCTATTAACGCTGTTTCTCTTCGTGCGGCATTGTGCGGAGTAGCTCATTCAAGATTAGGGCGACACATACATTACAATCAAGGAGCTGTCCCATAAGTCATGAATTTGACGGGAACAGCTCCTTTAATTAACTAACCATGTGCATATACTACTGCACTGGAGTTGTTTTGTAACGAATCTCTGACACCCTATACGCAGAATTTTGAGTATCAGTATTTTCTAACGAACTCCAGACACCTTAGTTACTCATTTCATTGGTTTTTCGGCAGGTTTCTAGTGAATTTTGGCGATATAACGTGACTGAGGTTCGTTATATACTATGAACGCCACCAAACCTCTATTTAAGGTGCGTCAGGTTCGTTAGAATAATTTTATTTAGAGCGATTCAGATTAGGGCACTTCAGGGCTTTGGCTTAAAGTTAAGCGGCAACCGTTCGTTTTAAACTTACTCCATCCTCAACCTTACGGGGATACCAATCCGGTTCGACGCTGTCCTGTAACACTGATTTTATCTCCTTTGACCCCGACTTAGCTCTCCGGAGTAAGTACAATCAGCTTGTCATCCCCATCACGTGGCGATCCTCGTCCATCCCGATTGTTCGTAAGCACGTATAACTTTCCGTCCTCACCAGCACTCACATTGCGAATTCGACCCCATTCATCTTCAAAGATCGGTTCCACCTGCTCGACCTGTGTACCATCCTCCGAAAGAGTAACTTTCAGCAACTGCTCTCCACGCAGATTCGCAGCAATCAGTGATCCAGCCCAAGATCCTTCCTCAACAAAAGCTACACCAGACGGCGCCCATGTATCATTCCCACTATGTGCAAGCGGAGCCTGATATGCGCCATTGTCATCGTCGTCTCCCTCCACCTCAGGCCAGCCATAATTCTCACCAGCTACAATCCGGTTGATCTCATCATGATTACGCTGACCATGCTCAGTGGAGTAGAGATAACCGTTGTCCGGGTTCCAGGCCAGTCCCTGTGCGTTACGGTGTCCCACACTGTATACAGGTGAATTCGGCCATGGGTTGTCTGCCGGGATCGATCCGTCGAGACCTATCCGCAATATTTTACCTCCAAGGCTATCTTGGTTCTGTGACAGTTCCGGTTCATACCGCTCACCTGTTGTGATATAGAGCAACTTGTCCGGGCCAATCTTGATCCGCCCACCGTTATGATTTGTTCCGCCTGGAATGTTACCAAGTAGTTCTTTATCTATGACCGCTTTGCCATCATTCACCTTGAGGCGTAACACCCGATTGGCAATGTCGTCGCCTTCCAGATAGGAGTGGTATGCATACAAGTAACCGTTCTCCTCAAAGTCCGGATCAGCTGCAAGACCCAACAGTCCTCCTTCACCTTCTTCATTAAACGGAGCTGAGAATTCAATCAGTGGTTCAGAGGCCAGTTTTCCATCCTCAATGACCCGAATTGCACCAGGGCGTTCCGTTACAAACATCCGACCATCAGGCACACTTACAATCTCCCATGGTGCATTCAATCCTTCAACCAGTACGGAAGCCTGATACGGAATAACCGTCTCTCCCTGCGCTCCACTCTCATTTCCACTTGCACCGGTATTGCCTCCGTTGGCCGTCTTTCCCTGACCTGTTCCCTGTCCCTGAGACGTCTGCTCTGTCCCTCCCGTAAAGGTTTCGCCTGAAGAACATGACGCGGTTAACAGTGCCACACTTAATAATGAAGCATACAGCGGAACGTTTACTCGATTATTCATGACTACATCTCCCTTCGTATATCGTTCTTGTATAAAATAATTAAGCCAAGCTTCAACGTATTGTTAATATATTGTACTCTATTGTTGTGGTGTTATTATTCATGTGTAAAGCGGTTTCGCCCTGTATTACCCTTCATACCAGCCGCTTAAACCGAGAATTCAAGGGATCCCGAGGACATGAAATCATCGCAGTTTGGAATTCCATCATAATCTTTTATAATAGAAGGATAGTATGAATGGAAAGGTGGACAACTACACTTATGAATCAAAACCCTTTATCTCGTCTTGAAGCCGATCTGTCCGGGCAAGGATTGGACGCCATGCTGATCACAGATCCGAAACATATCTACTATTTAACTGGATTTGCGAGCAATCCGCATGAACGCTTCCTTGGTCTGGTTCTTGCACGCGGCGAAGAGCCCCTGTTGATTGTACCCGCACTGGACGCAGAAGCTGCCGCTGCCGCTTCCTCGGTATCCAACATTGCCACGCACACGGATACGGATAATCCGTACGCTTTGTTCGATCGTTATCAGGGGCGCTTGGGCCGAGTAGGTCTCGAGAAAGAATACGTGACGGTTGCACGTTATGAGCAGCTGACCGCCGCTCTCGGTGCAGCCAGCTTTGAAGATGTTGGTCCCCTGCTTCGCACATTACGTGTGAAAAAAACACCAGATGAGGTAGCCCGCATTCGCCACGCCATTCATCTAATTGAAGAAACTCTTCGTCAAGGCCTCTCTCATGTTCGCACAGGTGTAACCGAGATTGAACTTGTCGCCGAGATGGAGTATCAGATGAAAAAGCTGGGTGCCGATGGCCCTTCCTTTGATACCATGGTGCTCACGGGACCCAAAACTGGTCTGCCACACGGTACACCGGGTGAACGGAAACTGCAACATGGTGACCTGTTGATGTTTGACATGGGTGTGTATGCTGGAGGATATGCCTCGGATATCACACGTACATTCGCCTTTGGTGACATCTCACCTGAACTCAAATCCATCTATAACACTGTGCTCGCAGCGAACGAAGCTGCTATCCAAATCGTGAAACCAGGCATTACCTGCGCTGAAGTGGATCGTGCAGCACGTCAGGTAACGGAAGAAGCGGGATACGGCGAACGTTTTATGCATAGAGTAGGCCATGGATTGGGTATTGACGTGCATGAGTATCCTTCTCTCCATGGAGAGAATATGGACATCCTGAATGCAGGCACCGTATTCACGATTGAACCGGGCATCTATACCGCAACAGGTGGCGTTCGTATCGAGGATGATGTAATTGTAACCGAGACGGGTTTCGAAGTTCTGACGACATTTCCGAAAGAACTGCACATTCTTACCGACTAATCCAATTGGATCTATGTCAAAAACAGCCCATATACATCAATGCTCAGCCGATATTATGCATCATGAACTAAACTGCACGAAACTGTGCTGAACTGTTTTCAAAATAATATACTCTTTCGCGTACGCCTCAGGCCTGTATACAGAAAAAGTGCAAGTACACACGCGAACACAAAAATCCCGCAAATCCATGAATATCATGGGTTGCGGGATTGTAATTAATACAAAGCATATCCTAAATTACTCCGTCTGCATTCTACGTAATCTTATTCCTGCTCACTCATTTACCATTAGTCAAACTCATGCGTGATATCCTGCCAAGACTCTAGCTGTGGCAACTGTTGCTTCCCCCAGTAATCCAGAAACCATTGAATAATCCCAGTTGTATCTGTTGTGCTGCAGCTGTAATGCCGGAAACCGTCCTCGCCTTCCTGCAAACGAATCTCCGCCACCATTTGCCCTGGTTCCTCAAGCGCAGCAGCCTGCATATACATACTTCCCTCCACCAGCTCCGAAGGTTTAAGTACTACGTATTCATGCAATTCCAGATTGGAGATCAACTCCACCAATAACGAGGCATTAATGTTATCATTCTCGTAGGTTGTGCCATTGCTTTCCAGTGTATAACGCAGTGTAGAATACATGTGCGATTCCCCTTTGTATGAAGTCATTGTTGGCTAATAATAAATGATACACGCTCATAAACGACAGGTCGTTTATATTATAACTTTTTCATAAAAATGTAAAAAGGATTTTTCTTGTTTCGGGACTTTTCTATGAAAAAAACCCTTGCTGAGTCCGAATTACAATTGACTGCGCAGAGGGTGATTTTAAGTGATACTCTTTGAATATTGTCTAAGCTTCATCCTTAAACTTAAAGCTGCGTGCGGCATACAGAAACGGTGTTCCAACCGCAGTTAATACAAATTTGATAATATACGTCGTCAGGAAGATTTCCAGCCAAACATCCCAAGGGTAGATAAACGCAAACGCGATTGTGCAGAACACCAGTGTATCCACAAATGAACTGATGATCGAACTACCGTTGGTGCGTATCCACAACTGATTGCGTCCTGGGGCCACCTTGCGCAGCCAGGAGTACAATCGTACATCCAGGAACTGACTGATAAAGTAAGCCGTCAGACTTCCGAGTGCCAGACGTGGCAGCAGACCGAACAACTTCGCCATGGATTCCTGTGCAAAGTCCGTCGGTGCCGGGTCAAAGAACAACACCATCTGCATCAGAACCGTCGTCATGATGAGCGTGAAGAATCCGAACCATACGGCTTTGCGTGCCTCACCTGGTCCATACTTCTCATTAAGAAGGTCACTGGTCAGGTACATGCTGACATACATCGTGTTACCAAGCGTCAGCACGATTCCCATGATATCTATCGTTTTGGTCACCTGAATGTTGGCTATAACCGTAGCCACACCAATCCAGGCATAGAGACCTTTTTTACCGAACAAGCGGTAACACAGCAAGAAAAATCCATAAGTTACGAGAACAAAAACTGCTCCCCACCCTAAGTTAAACATAAATACATACACTGCCTTCCTAGTTTTGATTACGCGGGATGGTTACGAACCGCGGTTTGGCTCAGGGCCAAAACATGAATACTCTATCACATTTCTCGTCCCATGAACAGAACTAAATAACTCCAAGTGTGCCTGACTGACTACGATCCCTTCTATATTCCTCCTCTGTCTCTCTCCACCATACTAGTTTTTCCTACCCCGATTCCCCTTGCCCCGTGTATCGAAAAAGAAGACTGCTTCACCACCGTGCACAGTATAGTTTGATTTCCGCAAAAAAAACCGCCCTCCGGATTCCTCCGAAGGACGGCTTTTCTCACTTGATTTGTAGACGGCTCTAGCTATCTTAATGTGAGCTTTTATCTAATCCATTCTGTATTAAGCCTGAGCCGCAGAATCCAGCTCACGGCTTTGATCGTTAAACGTGTCCCGATCGTTTTCCTTCAAAATTCTGCTCGTCACGAGTCCTGATGTCATCGACCCGTTCACGTTAAGCGCTGTACGACCCATGTCGATCAGCGGCTCCACGGAAATGAGCAGTCCAACCAGAGCCACAGGCAGATTCATGGTGGACAATACGATCAGGGAAGCGAAGGTTGCCCCGCCGCCAACGCCAGCCACACCAAACGAACTGATCATGACTACGAGGATCAAAGTCACAATGAAGTCCCAGCTCAGCGGGTCGATACCGACCGTCGGAGCAATCATCACCGCCAGCATGGCCGGATAGATCCCGGCGCAGCCGTTTTGCCCAATCGTAGCCCCAAAGCTTGCAGACAGGTTCGCAATGCCGTCCGATACGCCGAGTTTCTTCGTCTGTGTCTCCACATTCAGCGGGATCGCCGCTGCACTTGAACGGGACGTAAAGGCAAATACCAGTGTTGGCAGCACCTTCTTCAAATACGTAACCGGGTTGAAGCCGGACAGAGAGATAATGATCAGATGAATAATAAACATGATCGCCAGCGCGATATAAGACGCAATCACGAATTTGATGAGCTTTAATATCTCTTCCGCATTGGTTGTCGCCGTTACCTTTGTAATCAGTGCTAAAATCCCGTAAGGCGTAAGCCTCAGCACCAGTGTAACAATTCGCATAACCACCGCATATACCGCATTAACCATACCGCGGAACGTCTCCGCCTGCTGAGGTTTTTTGCGATCCAGTCCAAGTACGGCTACACCGATAAACGCGGAGAAGATAACCACCGCCAGTGTGGATGTACGACGTTCTCCTGTCATATCTGCAAATGGATTCGAAGGAATGAATTCCAGCACTTGCTGCGGGATGGTCTGATCCTTCACATCAACAAGCCGTTCCTCCACCTTCTGAATCTGCGCATTCTCCCGGTCTCCTCCTTGAATCTCAATGGAAGTCAGGTTGAAACCCAGACTGGTCACAATGCTGACCCCTGCGGCAATCGCTGTGGTGATCAACAGAATGGCAATAATGGAAACACTCATCTTGCCTAGATTTTGCTTGCCTTTCAGATTCATAATGGCTGAGATGATCGACACCATGATTAATGGGATCACGACCATTTGCAACAAACGAACATATCCTGAACCGACCAGATTGAACCAATCGACTGATTTCGTAACGACATCAGAACCTGATGTGTACACCAATTGAAGAATAACCCCGTACACAACCCCCAGTCCCAGACCCGCAAATACGCGTTTCGTAAAGGAGATATGCTTTTTCTGCATCCAGTAGAGGATGCCAAGTAAGGCAAGCATAACCACTACATTCAATATGACTAGAAAAGTATCCATTTCTTTTAAATCCTCCTCAGGTATGTGTGTAACCGGAAAATATCCGATTTTCTCTTTTATCTTTTGTACTTCCGACAAAGACATTTTACAATATAACATATAACAAACTATTCTGGTAGGTATTAATTGATATTATGTAATATGCATGTAACAGATTCATCTATTTCTGAAAAAAATACACCAAATCGTGAAAATTGTTCTATTCAACCTCCGGTTAATTTTGTAATATAGGTATATCCGCTTATTCCCAAGTTTTCTCAACGTATAATTTAGGTCTTTCTTCATTGGTAGATAGGTCTTAGGATTACGGAAAAGCGACAATGTTAATGAACTTGACGTGAAAGGATGATCATATGTTTCGTAATCGCACCGTTGCCGGTAAAATCAGAGGCACTTTGTTCCTCGTTCTGCTGGTTGCTTCCCTGTTGTTCAGTATTAGTTTTTACGCCGTTTCGATGAATATTATTCAAAGCTACGTGCTGCCGCAGTTTGACAAAGTCCTAAACACGTCCATTCAGGATATATACAAGAATACTTCAGCATCCAAAATCCTACAGGTACAGAGTGGCGGAGCCGGTTCTGAAGGTGCTGCCATGACCGTGGAATCGTATCTGGCAGATAAAGCAAAAGAACATAATCTGGATGCTGCTTACGTTGTTGCTATTCAAGATGGCACCGCCAAAGTGGTTGTTGCCAACTCTTCCTCAGGCATGAAAGCGCAGGATGAGATCAGTGTAGAACCCGCAATGAATGCAGCTATTGAGAACAAAGAAATGGTAATCAGTGAGGTCTACTCCGATTCCTTTGGTGTACATAAAGCAGCCTTTATCCCCATTGCAGGAAGTAATATGATTATGGCTGTGAGCATGGATGCCCAGTTCATTCAAGACAAGATTACCCAGATTTTCTGGTTGTGTCTTGGGATTACAGCATTAGTGTTTGTGCTTGGGTGGCTTATCTCCACTAGTATGATCAAAAGAGTGACCAAACCGATCATCAAGCTTGTCCAACATAGTAAACAAATTTCCCAAGGCGATCTGACCGCTGAGCTAGAGATCAAAGGTAAAGATGAAATTGCCCAGCTTGCCGCAAGCTTCCAGACGATGACGCATAACCTGAAAGAAATGATTAGCCGTGCCTTGTCTACATCCAATGAAGTTGTGTCAGGTTCCAATGACCTGCTTCAGCGAGTTGAATCGATGTCTGGTATGGTTCGAAACTCCAGCCGCTCCGCAGAAGATGCAGAAAAAGGCAGCATCAGCATTGCGTCAAGCGCATCCGAGAACGCGAGAGCTATGGAAGAAATTACGCAAGGTATCATGCATATTGCTTCTTCTTCCGCTGAAGTGTCTGACCAGATTGGTGAAGCAGCCAACGAGGCAGTTAACGGTAACCGACTGGCTCAGAATGCCATTGAGCAGATGGAGCGTGTAGGCCAGACAGCAAGCGAATCGTTGCGTTATGTCGAAACTATGAATGAACGTTCGGTAGCTATCGGCACCATTGTTGCTTCCATTTTTGAAATCACCAAACAGATTAACATGCTGTCACTCAACGCCTCCATTGAAGCAGCACGTGCCGGAGAACATGGCCGCGGATTCGCTGTTGTTGCTGGAGAAGTTCGCAAACTTGCCGAGCAATCCAAGACAGCCACCGAAGAAATTTCGGATTATCTGGGTACCATTCGTGAAGACGCTGAACGTTCCGTTGACGCCATGAACCGTGTAACCCAGGAGATTGGTTCCGGTACAACTGTTGTTCAACAAGCAGGCTCAGCCTTCCAGCAGCTGAATGAATTGATCCAGAACGTGAATCTGACCATTCAGACCGTCTCTGCTTCTACACAACAAGTATCTGCTGGTGCTGAAGAAGTGAGTGCGTCCGTTGAAGAAACGGCACAAATTACGACCAAATCCCGTGAAAGTATGCTACAGATTGCTTCAACAGCAGATCTTCAGCTCAGCGAGATGGATTCACATTCGAATACGGTTCGTCATCTGCATGAACAAGCTGTAGAGCTGCAATCCGCTATGAAGAATTTCAAAATAAACTAACAGGTTAACCATTAACCTATCATCACCTGTTTTAAACCTCATTTAATCATAGGATATACAATACCCCCATGCCGCTAACATTCCGTTTCTAGAGAACGGTTTGTCGGGCATGGGGGTATTGTTGTTTCACTTGGGTGCCTGAACACCCATAATCTCGTACACACGCTTCATATCCAATGCCGAACGCAACGATTCGGCTACCCGATCGAACTCCATCTCCTTACGTTCATGCGCACTATATGTCTCCTGAAGCGGCGGCAGTCCTTTTCCTGCACGCAAGGCATTCAGCCACGAACGTCTGAATTGATCACTTTCAAACAAACCATGCAGGTAGGTTCCCCACACGCTGCCATCTACTGAGCCCCAGCCTTCTTGGAAAGGTTGCCCACCTGGATGTGAGATTTCAAACAACGTGGTTACACGTTCAGGCTCGTGGCACTCCGTAACGCCCATATGAATCTCATATCCATTAACAGGTAATGCAGCATCTGCTACATCTCGCTCACCATACAGACGAATCGGGTGATTAGGCTGCACCCGTCCGGAAGCTCTGACGGTCTGCTTTTCCTGAAGAAACGTTGTTGATAGCGGGAGCCAGCCAAGCCCTTTCGCTTCCTGAATCTGATTCGCCTCCACAGCAAAGGGGTCCTTCAGATGACGTCCCAGCATCTGGTACCCGCCACATATTCCTACGAGCTGAACATGCTCACGCTCGGTCTGGCTGGCAATCGCCTGCTCCAGCCCAGACTCACGCAGATATGCCAGGTCACCTATGGTATCCTTCGTACCCGGTAGAAGAATAGCATCAGGACTTCCCAATTCCTCTGGCGAGGTCACGTAACGCACATTCACATCCGGTTCACGGGAAAGTGCGTCAAAGTCTGTAAAGTTGGAAATTCGCGGATATCGGATCACCGCCAGATCCAGCTCGGTTTTACCGGATTTCCCATGACGCATGGAGTCCAGCACCACTGAATCCTCTGCTTCAATCTGAATATCTCTTATGTAAGGCAATACCCCTAATACTGGAATGCCTGTCCGTTCTTCGAGCCAGTCGAGTCCCGGCTGCAACAGGGACAGATCACCGCGGAACTTGTTGATAATGAACCCTTTGACTCGCGCCACCTCATGGGGTTCCAGCAGCTCCAGCGTACCTACAATGGAAGCAAACACTCCGCCCCGATCAATATCGGAGATCAGAATCACCGGCGCATCGGCCCAGCCTGCCAGATTCATGTTGACGATATCCCGGTCCTTCAGATTGATCTCGGCCGGACTGCCCGCTCCTTCCATCAGCACAATATCATAGGTATCCCGTAGCCGATTCAACGCATCCATCACCGTCTGCTTTGCTTCAGGCAGGAACTTCTGCCGATAATCTGATGCACTCATCTGGGCAAAAGGTACACCATGTACCACGATCTGCGAATGCATGTCCCGCACCGGTTTGATCAGGATCGGGTTCATGTCGGTTGTCGCCTCAATACCGCAGGCTTCAGCTTGTGCCCCCTGAGCCCGACCAATCTCCTTGCCATCTTCCGTCACATAGGAATTCAGTGCCATGTTCTGTGACTTGAACGGGGCTGGCTTGAAGCCGTCCTGCTTAAATATACGGCACAGCGCCGTTGTGATGACACTTTTGCCTACATCGGAAGCCGTTCCTTGCAGCATCAGTACCGCCGCTGGTTGTGATGGCCTATCTTCCACGCTCTCTCCCCCTGTCTCCGTGTTATATCCAGATCACCTTGCTACCAACCTCATGCGTAACACTTTCCATACTGCTTCATACTTCAAAAGTTACAGCCAGAACAGTCCTTGAAGCACGCTCAGCACGGTCAACAAAGCCGCCTCCAGCAGCTCATTCATGGCACCATACGTATCCCCGGTTAAACCACCGAGCCGTTCACTGATCCGGGCAGCCACGAATCGGCCGATATAATAACACGCCACAGGCAGTACAATAACCGCCGTCACCGGGTATAGCCACCATGGCAGTGTTCCCAGCCCACTCACCATCGCATCTGCAATCCCCATATCCGGCTTCAAAAGCCACACCGCGGCAAACGTAACTGCCCCTGCGATCAGGGTCAGCCCCACGGCTGAGCTGCGTGAACGCTGGACTTCCTTCCGCTCACCGAGACCTTTGAACAATACCGCAAGTCCATCATCTCCGCGTGCATTCGGCCAGGCCGACATTGCATACACCATGAACCAACGGCTCCAGATCATGGGCAGGATCAGCAGCGCACCGTACATCCAGTGGCCCCGGGCAATAAAATCGGCGATCAGCGCAGCCTTCATCATCAGAAGCAACACGCAGGCGATCACGCCCATTGCCCCGACACGACTGTCTTTCATAATCTCCAGCATCCGCTCACGGGTACGATAACTGAGCAAACCATCCGCCGTATCCATCCATCCGTCAAGGTGGAGCCCTCCGGTGAGCCATACCCATAACGTCAAGGTCAGGACGGCTGCCGGGAAGGCGGGAAG
Source organism: Paenibacillus sp. FSL M8-0212 (assembly GCF_038004645.1). NCBI lineage: Bacteria > Bacillati > Bacillota > Bacilli > Caryophanales > Paenibacillaceae > Paenibacillus > Paenibacillus sp. FSL M8-0212. The sequence goes on from NZ_JBBORP010000001.1 coordinate 775,539, forward strand.
CACTGCACCGCTTAAGGCTCCCATGAGCCAGACACACAGACCAATTGCTGCACCGACCAGCGGGTAAAAGACAACACTTTCCCGCAGCAGCGACGGGACAAAATCGATTTGCATTTTGACAGGGAAACGGGACAAAAATTGAAAAGCGGCTGCCGCCGCATGTTTGCGCTGAGGAGCAGGCGTGCCATCCTTCATAAGCGGTACTCCTTGCTTTTTAGTTCAATCGCAATGCCTACGGTCACCAGAAACACTTCACCGCATATCGCCGCAATGCGCTGATTCAGTACACCGGCCAAATCCCGATATCTCCTGCCAAGGGCATATTCCGGTACGATCCCGTCCCCTACTTCATTCGTAACCAGAACAAGTAAACCGGGATAGGTTCGAATCGCTTCAACCAGCGCGTCCAAATGTCCCTGTAACACCTGCTTCTCGTCATGCTCATGCGCTAACAAAACATTTGTCAGCCACAGCGTCAGGCAATCCACCAGAACGGTGGGTGCAGAAGTCCCTGTATGCCCTTCACCCATGCGGTTTATCAAAGCAGGCAGATGTATCGGCTCTTCCGTTGTATGCCACAGATATCCCGATGCCTCACGCTGATGCTGATGCATGGCGATACGCTCACGCATTTCATCATCGTAGGCCTGAGCTGTCGCCACATACCAGGCCTCCGAGGAACGCTGCATGCAGAGACGCTCGGCAAAGGAGCTTTTACCACTGCGTGCGCCGCCTGTCACCAGTACGCTCATCGGGAACTCTCTCCTTGCAGGGATGAATCAACCGACGCAGCAGAGTCCGAAGCATGGCTTGCCCCGTCCGAGACACCCGCGCTTGCAAAGGTTGCCATCTCGTTCAGAATGAGACATGCTGCGTCAATCAGATGAAGACTAAGCACACCGCCTGTGCCTTCACCCAGACGCATGTCCAGATCCAGCATCGATTTCAGGTCCAGTTCACGCAGCAGCGCTCCATGCCCATTTTCATGTGAAGTATGAGAAGCGATCATATAAGCCGTACTCAGAGGTGCAAGTTGTCTTGCAACCAGCGCTGCCGCGGTAGAGATGAACCCGTCTACAACGACCGGACACCGATGAGCAGCTGCTGCGAGGATAACCCCCGTGAGTCCAGCAATCTCCAGTCCACCCACCTTGCACAGAACATCCAGTGCATCATCCGGGTTCGGTGCGTTTACACTAAGCGCCTGGCTGACTACAGCAGCCTTGCGCTGCAAGCCTGCATCATCAATCCCTGTACCTCTCCCCACAGCGGCAGCTGGTGCAACTCCGGTTAACGCGCTCATTACCGCAGCACTTGCAGTTGTGTTGCCAATTCCCATCTCCCCGGTGACAAACAGCTGTGTTCCCTTCGCCACCTCTGCCGATACAACTTCGGCTCCTGCAAGGATAGCCCGAACTGCCTCATCCCGGGTCATCGCTGCCCCTCGGGCCATGTTGGCCGTGCCTTTGCGAATTTTGCGGGAGAGCAGGTCCGGATGTTCAAGATCGGCATTCACCCCGATATCCACACAGATCACATCAGCTCCGGCGTGACGTGCAAGCACATTCACGGCTGCGCCCCCAGCGAGGAAATTCAGGACCATCTGCGGAGTCACTTCAGCAGGAAAGGCACTGATGCCTTCTTCCACTACGCCGTGATCTGCGGCCATGACAATGACCGCTCTGTGTTCAAAACGCGGGCGTGCATTGCCCGTCATGCCTGCCAAACGGATCACCAGCTCTTCCAATTTGCCCAGACTCCCCGGCGGCTTTGTCAACGAATCCACATGTCCAGAGGTTTCTGCCGCGACTTCCTGATCAGGAGCAGTAATCTTACTTATTAAATGCTCCAACACCTGTTCATTATTCATACAACCAGCACTTCCTTCATCAAAATATGGGTTGCCCCGCTTCATTTAATCGATGTCCCGCCGCAGCAGCAGTTGAGGTATGGCATGGTCGGGATGGGAGACAATCGCGGGTTTAACGCGAAATATATCCTGGATATTCTCATCATTGATCAACGTATGAGGTGTGCCCTTTCCAACCGCCATGCCCTCACGGAGCGCCAGAATGTGATCGCAAAATAACGCGGCCAGATTCAGATCATGCAGCACAGCCACAATTGTAATGTTATTTCTCTGTCGCCATGCCGATAACAATTCCATGAATTGCAATTGATATTTAATATCCAGAAACGTGGTCGGCTCGTCCAGCAGCAGTAACCTCGGCTCCTGAGCCATAACTTTGGCTAGTGCGACCCGCTGCCGTTGCCCGCCGCTGAGTGCATCCAGCGGTCTGTCTGCCAGCTCTGTCAATCCCAGGTCTTCGAGCACCCTGTCCACCACAAGCGCCCCATCACCCGTTTCCCGGCCCAGCCAGTTCTGGTATGGATATCGCCCCATCTCCACCACGTCTCGTACAGGATAGGAGATGGCTGGCAAGCCATCCTGCTGCAATACAGCGATCATGCGCGACAGGTCCTTACGGCTGTAAGAGCCAATATCTCGACCATCGATACGGATCTGACCTTCGCTTAACTGTTCCGTTCCGGCAATTAGCTGGATCAGGGTAGACTTGCCGCTGCCGTTTGGTCCGACAACTCCCCACCAGTCACCTTCGCCAACATGCCAGTCTACATTGCGCAATGCCTGATGATTGCCATATGACTTCCCTGCTCCCTTAATGGAGATAAGTGAAGTCGAGTTGGAACTGGTACTGGAATTCATGGCATCATCCCCTTCTGCAACTTTTTGTTCCGGTGCAGCAGGTAAGCAAAGAATGGCGCACCAACAAAGGCGGTGACAACACCGAGCGGAATTTCAGTTGGCGCCAGCAACGACCTTGCTATGGTATCTGCCCACACCATGAAGATCGCTCCACCAATGGCTGACAAAGGTACCAGCAGTCGGTAATCCGGTCCCACCACCAGCCGCAACATATGCGGGATCACCAATCCAACAAATCCGATGACACCTGATACCGAGACAGCGCCTGCAGTCAGCAGTGTGCCAACTGCCAGCACGGACAGCTTGAGCCTGTCCACTCCGATCCCGATATGTGCCGCTTGACGTTCTCCCAGTGCAAGCACATTCAACGAGCGTGCGCGGCTCCAGAGAAAGACCAGCCCTAACAGAAAATACGGGAAAAGGATGGCCGTATACGACCACCCACGCAGAGCCAGACTTCCCATCGTCCAGTATATAATTTCATTAATCGTCTGTTTCGACATGGTCGACAGGAAGGAAACAACTGCGCCCAGGAAACTTTGCATGACCACACCAGCCAGAATGAGGCTGTGTGTAGGTATTTTACGCCCTTCACGAGCCAGTGCCATAACAAACCATAACGTGATTACACCCGTCAAAAACGCCACCAGTGGCAACGTCCAGATTCCGATCAGTGCATACTGCAATCCGAAGAAAATCAGAAAGGCTGCACCCACCGAAGCACCGGATGATACGCCCAGGGTGAACGGATCGGCCAGCGGATTACGCAGCACACCCTGGAAGCCCGCACCGGCAATCGCCAACGATGCGCCCACGAGCACGGCAAGCAGTACACGTGGGAATCTGACTTTCCAGATAATCTGTTCGGCTGCCTTATTCCAATCCGGTGTAATCCAATCGCCCACCCAGGGAATTTTGTGAATCAGGATACCTGCAATATCCCGGATCGGCAAAGCTACTGAACCAATGCCCGTGCAGATGAGCACGGTGAGCACCAGCAGCACCATGCCCGTCGTTCCGAACAGGATCAGCTTTTTACTCATTGGAATAAGTCAGGGTAGATCGCTTTGGCTACTTCTTTCAACCCTTGAGTTACCCGTGGACCCGGACGGCTCAGCAGGTTGGCATCCAGGCCAATAACCGCGTCATTTTTCACAGCCGTAATTTGATCCCAGCCACTGCGCGCCTTGATGATCTGATCCAGTGTTTTGGAGTTTTCATCAATTACATCATTAGCATACAAAATCACATCCGGGTTGGAGGCAATCACGTTCTCTTCATTGATTTCATACCAACCCTCTTTGTCCGAAGCAATATTGCTGCCACCGGCTACAGTGATGAGTTCATCCATAAATTCGCCTTTACCCACAGTCCAGCCTGGGGAGAATTCAACGTATACTTTTTTCTTATCTTCCGGTTTAACTGCCTTCACTGCTTCCGTTACATCCGTAACGTCCTGTTTCATCTGAGTGATGATTTCTTGTGCTTTTTCCTGATGATCGGTAATTTTACCGAAGGTTTCGATATTGTTCATCACATCGTCGATGGATTTAGGATCCGTTTTAAAAATGGTAATGCCCAGTTCACGCAGTTTCTTCACTGCATCCTCACTCATGGAGATACCTGTGAAGACAATGTCGGCTTCAGCTGCAATAATGGACTCTTCATTGGGCTTGGTGATACCGCCCATTTTAGCTTTGGTTGTTGCTGCTTCCGGATAATCGTCATAGTCGGATACACCAACGATTTGATCGTCCAATCCAAGGGCAAACAGGGATTCCGTCTCAGCCGGAGACACGGATACGATTTTGGCTGGTGCCTTTTCAAAGGTGAACGATTCACCCGTTGCATCCGTAACGGTAAGTGGATATTGTGTTTTGAGGTCCGTCTGCGCCTGGCCTTGGGATTGCTCCTGTGCCGGTTGCTGTGAAGTACCTGTGCCCTCGTTTGTTGTTGCATTTCCACATCCGGCCAAAGCCAGTGCAAGTGCCGCTGCACTTAGCAGGGACGCTACGCTTTTCCAATTCTTGAAATTCATTCTCTTATTCTCCCCTTCTCTATTTGTAATATTTTCTTGCATCGTGCTCGAACTCTTATTCCCCATGTCTTGGTGTTCCTGTGTAAGGTTTGAACTGCAACATTTACACGCTAACGGAGAGTGCAGAACCAATCTGAAGAAACGAAGTGTTCGCCTTTATCACCGGATTTTCCATTTCAAAAAGGGAATCAAAAAATCTGGGGATAACAGCGATCGGAAGATGGTACTGCAATCGGAGTGACCTCGTGTAAAATTGGTCTCGGTTCATCTTACATGAACAATAAAAAATCCCCAATCCTTGGACAAGGATCAGGGATGACGTCTCGCATATGGCGATCTGTACATGTTCAACCAAGGGTTGTCCATGCGCATAGAATAGCCCGAAACGCTGTCCTTTCCTCGAAGGAACACCGGTTTGTACGTCCAGGGCAGGTAACCTGACTTACAGGAATCATCCTGTTTTACAGTGGCGGGACCGTGCCGGATTTGCACCGGCTTCCCCATTTCTCCCTTGTGTGTTTCGTGACTCGTACTAATCTGCCATGAAAACAGCCTTCACACGCGGGACCCTTGGTCGCTGATATGGTAAACCATTGTCGTGTAATTTCTGCATGTTGCATACTCATTCAGGCTTCACAACCTGCAGCGTATCTGTATCCATGCTGAAGTCACACTTCTGTTGTGATTATAGGGTATATTGTACATCCTTACAACCCGATCGGCGGAAAAGTCATTCTGCTGCCAAACCACTCATTCCCCTGTTGTTCAAGCTGAACCTGAATCGCCTGTCCCGGTACGACATGTGTATCCCAGAACCCAAGCCCGGCAATCAGACGGGACAAGGCATATCGGATGACACCACCATGCGTAACCACAACTATGGTTGGCACTTGACCCTCATTAACGTGCGTCGAAGGACGGCCCTCCAATAACATCTCTTGGAGAAAGGAGTCCAACCGTCCGGTAAACTCCTGCCACGATTCCCCCACAGGCGGAGTGACCTCCTGCGGGGCATCTATCCAGTTTCGGTACACAGAATTATCCTTGAGCTGCTCATACGTCAGCCCTTCCCACTGTCCAAAATCATTCTCGCGCAGGCGTGAGTCGAACTTCACCTGTCCGCTGGCATCAGGAAGAATCTGTTCCAGCGTCTGCCGGCAGCGAAGCAGATCACTGCAATATACCTCGTGCCACGAAACACGGCTCAATTGTTCATGAAGCGGAGCCAGTTCTTCTTTGGCATTTGGCAGCAGACCGATGTCGGTATGCCCCAGGTATCTTTTTTCCACATTCCACAGTGTTGTCCCGTGACGGACCCACAGAATGTTTCGTTTCAGTGAGCCGGGTTGATCCGTATGTACTTCATTGCCTGCATTCCCTTTATTTACAGCCATAACAGCGTCCCTCCTGCCAGCCACACACCCAGCGTTATGAACATGCACAGTACAACAAAAGCCCCTGCCGACCAGAACATCAGGCGTGATGTTTGCACAATATCCTCGGCTTCCATCGACCTTGTGGCCTCGCCCATATAGGCACGAAATGAAGCAACTCCGTGATACACGTTATGTCCGCCAAGCCGGATGCCCAGTGCTCCAGCCACCGCTGATTCGGGAAAACCGCTATTCGGACTTGGATGCAGTCTAGCATCCCGTGCGACCATGCGCGATGCCCCTTTCGCGTCCATCTTCATGACCCAGGCACCCACAATTAACAGAACCGCGGTCAGCCGGGCAGGGATCCAGTTCGCCACATCATCCAGACGGGCCGAGGCCCAGCCAAGATACAGATACTTGTCATTTTTATATCCGACCATGGAATCCAGCGTGTTGACGGCGCGATAAGCCATGGCAAGCGGAGCGCCTCCAATGAGCGCATAGAATAACGGCGATACAATGGCATCAACGATATTTTCCGCCACCGTCTCTACTGTTCCCCGCACAACCTCCGGTTCGTCCAGATGCGCCGTATCACGCCCAACAATCATGCCCAGTGAAGTTCTGGCCGCTGGCCAATCCTGCTGCTTCAGATGACGATACACTTCCATACCTGCATCCTTCAGCCCTTTTGAAGCAATGGTCGTTGCAATGAGCACCACTTCAGCTGCCGCTGCAATGACAGGATGAATCAGCCCAAGCAGATATACGAGTCCCCAGGTGATGGCAAAAGAACCCCCCGCAATCACAATTGGGAACAACAGCCCGGCTCTCTTCAGCCCCGAATCTGTGCGCACACGCGAGCGAATGACACACTCCAACGCCGAGATGCCTTTTCCCATACCAATCACCGGGTGGGGAATCCAGCGCGGATCTCCGATACATCGGTCCAACAGGTACGCCAGTATAATAATCCAGGCTCCCGCCATGCCTGTCCAGAATGACCAGGTCCATAGATGCTCCAGCTCAAAAGTCATTTGTGCCTGATCCTCTCTTTCCATAACAGTCCGGCCTGAAGGCTCTCCGTCACCGTGTCGTATACCAATCTGCCAATCGCCGCCCCTGCCGTAGTTGCTGTCCCGGCATAAGTGATCATCGGCTGAGGTTCTTCCACTGCCTGACGTACCGCCAACACAATGGCATCGGTTGTGGTACCGGTGGCGGGCAACCCGTTCTCCGAATCCAGAACACCCGCATCCGCCAGCGCGGCCGCTTTGGCTTCCACCGCCGTCTGTACCGCATTCACCATCGCCCCGGTGGTCATGCGTCCATTCAACCAGAGCATGATGTTAATTGTACCCGGGACATAGGGGTGAATCGTTAGATTCCGTGCTGAAGGAGCACAGCGCTCCCTGCCGGAAGACATCTTCTTATTTCCCACCGTATCAAATACCGTTCTCTCCGATCCCGCGCGTGCTGCATTCGATACACCCGCAGTGGTACAGCACAGTAGACCAAATTCATCACTTGTATATTCCTGAATGGAGGTATGCTCCAGCCTTACGGCCGTCAATAATCCGGCGCATTGATCCCGCGGCTCATGCCATTCGTTCAGTGCTTGTTCGATATCACGCGGCGGATCATCACAGCGGTAATGCCTGTCCACATAGATGTTAAAAATGCGATCCAGTTCAAACATCCCACCGCCATATACCGCACTCGACAGCGCTTGGGTAGCCCTTGGGCTCTGAGCTTTGATATGTCGTTCATGTGCGGATATATTCAGTCCGGGCCAGGAAGAGGAAGCATATTCATTCTCGCCTGTTTCAGCATTCGTAAAGTAGTTATAAAACGGGAGTGTCACGACCGCTTCCCTCCCTGTGCCTGTTCCGAACCTTTTGTCTGCTCCTGCTGACTTGATTCATGAATGGAGGTCTGATCGACATTTGGATATGCCTTGCTTTCGAGCACGTTGCCCAGCACTTCGAGTAATGTAGCATTGGCGTCTGCATCCTTGACCGCGAAACGTACATGCCCCTCGTCAAGCCCCGGATACATGGCACAGCTGCGAATCAGAATACCCCTTCGGCCCAGTGCCTCCTGCATTGATGCTGCTGTCCAGGGGGCCGGCACACGTACCAAAATAAAATTCGCCTCTCCCGGTGTCACCGCACATCCATACGCCTGCAGTCCTTCGATGAGACGCCCCCGTTCCCGCGTGATCTGTGACATGGTTTCCTGTTCGTACGGTTCTCCGCTGCGCAGACAGGCTTCACCTGCCGTGAGCGCCAGACCGTTGACACTCCAGGTCACCTGTTTCTTCGTCATCGCCTGGATGTATTCCGCACGGCCCAAAGCATATCCGAGACGCAAGCCCGGAATGGCATAAAACTTCGTCATCGAGCGGATGATGATCACATTTGGATAGTCATTCAGATGTGCTGCCAAAGACTGGCGCCGGGCTACCGGAATAAAATCCATAAATGCCTCATCAATGACAAGTACGGTTCCCGTTTCTTCCGCTTTGCGGGCAAGCCGTTGCAATATCTCAAGCGGGTATTGTACACCGTTTGGATTGTTGGGTTGGCCAAGGAAGAGCAGGTCTACCTTTTCCATGAGCTGCTCGATGTCCTCCGGTTCCGCTCGCCACGCCAGCTCTTCTCTGCCCTCCGTATGTACAACCTCGGCACCGAATTGTCGTGCCAACGCGCGGTACTCCGAGAATCCCGGTTCCACCGTACCAACCTTGCGCGGGGCAAGCCCCAGCAGAATGAGCGCCATACTTTCGGCTGCACCGTTGCCCACGGAAATCTGCTCCTGCCTCACACCAAGACGCTCGCTCAGCAGTGCTTTGAATCCCCGATGCCCAGGATCGGGATACCGAATCACCGACTGCAATCCTTGCTGTATAGCCTCCAGCACCCCTCTGGGCGGACCGAGCGGATTAATGTTGGCACTGAAATCCAGAAAATTAGCGGCTTCCCTCCCAAATCGTGACGCAGCCGTCTCCACATCCCCGCCATGTCCGAACACTTCGATATAACCGGTCATTCTTCCGTCATCCTTTCTGTATGTCCTTTTTATTATGGATGGCACGAGAGGTGTGGGTCAATCCTGTTTTCTTTGTGTCCCAACCATAATTCGTTTACAATAGAAGAGGAATTTCGGTTCCGTTTGATATACAAGGTTCACTACATAAGGGACTAGCAATCCCTCACATACATTAATGGAGGAATGACCATGCTGTTTGTTGACAACCAGGGCATTACAGATCCTTCTGTAAACCTTGCCATTGAGGAGTACATTCTGAAACATCTGCCGATGGAGGATGACAGCTATCTGCTGTTTTACATCAACCGTCCGTCGATCATCATCGGAAAGCATCAAAATACGATTGAAGAAATTAATATCGAGTACGTTCAGGATAACGGTGTCCAGGTGGTTCGTCGTCTTTCGGGAGGCGGAGCGGTATATCACGATCTGGGCAACCTGAATTTCAGTTTTATTACAGCGGATGACGGTCAATCCTTCCACAATTTCCGCAAGTTTACCCAACCTGTGGTTGAAGCTTTGCACGAGCTTGGTGTAAATGCGGAGTTGACCGGGCGTAATGATCTGCAAGTAGGCGAAAAGAAAATTTCGGGCAACGCCCAGTTTTCCACACGTGGGCGCATGTTCAGTCATGGCACATTGATGTTTGATCTGAATCTGGAGCATGTTCAGGCTTCCCTGAACGTCAATCCCGAGAAATTCAAATCCAAGAGCACCAAGTCCGTGCGCAGCCGGGTCGCCAACATACGGGACCTGATTGACACCAACCTGACGATTGAGCAGTTCCGCGATGAGCTGTTACGTCACATTTTCGGGATGGAGCCTAAGGACGTTCCACAGTACACACTCACTGACAAGGACTGGGACAAAATCAAGGAAATCTCCGCTGAGCGTTATAACAACTGGGACTGGAACTATGGCTTGTCTCCGGAAAGCAATGTGAAGCACACTCGCAAATTCCCTGTTGGCATCATCGATCTGCGCATGAACATCAAGGATGGACGCATCGAAGATATCAAAATCTTTGGCGACTTCTTCGGTGTAGGTGATGTGGCGGATATCGAAAATATGCTGCGCGGCAAGCGGTATGAGGAAACCGAGGTGCGTACTGCGCTTGAGGGCCTGGATGTAAAACATTACTTCGGCAACCTTGAGCTAGAAGACTTTATTGGCCTTGTTTTCCTAGAAGAATAAAATTTAGATGTAAGTATAGTTTTAGAACGAAGTGTAAGATTACACGTTAACGGAGAAGACAGAATTTATCGGGAGAAGCGAAGCGTTCGCTTAAAGCTTTCTGAAAGAAAGCTACATCGGAAGCATAAGCTATCAACGGATTTCCCCTTGGGGAATGGAATCAAAAATCCGGGGATAACAGCGATCGAAAGATGAATCTGTATTCGGAGTGGCCTCGTGTAAAACTTATTTTTCGTTCGTTAATATAGATACAGATAAAAAAGGAGAGAAACACAGATGACCTACAAATTGATTGCAATCGACATTGATGACACACTGATCAACGACAACAAGGAAGTAACCCCTGCTACACAGACTGCACTGGAACAAGCAGTTGCCCATGGTGTAACTGTAACGCTGGCGACTGGACGTGCTTATGCTTCCGCACAAGCGCTTGCTCGTCAAACCGGACTTAACGTGCCGATCATTACGTATCAAGGCGCATTGGTGAAAAACCTGCTGGACGAAAAAGTCCTCTATGAGCGTTACGTTCCACAGGAAGCTTCCCGCAAATTGTATGATTACTGCCTGGAGAACAATCTCCACCTTCAAACATACATTGAGGACAAGCTGTATGCCCGTGAGGAAAACGACAAGCTGCGGGATTATGCCAAATTAAACGGCACTCAATATTACATCGAATCTGATTTCATCAAAGTCATCGAACAAAAAACTCCGAAGCTGCTTATTATCGATGAGCCAGACTACTTGGATAAGGTTGCCGTTGACCTGCGTGAATTGCTCGGACCACAAGTGCATATCACCAAGTCCAAACCTTACTTCCTGGAGATCATGCATAATGAAGGAACTAAAGGCCATGCCCTGACCTTCCTGGCTGACCATTTCGGTCACCAGCTCAGCGAGTGTATTGCCATCGGCGACTCTTGGAATGACCATGAGATGCTCGAAGTTGCTGGTCTTGGTGTAGCGATGGGGAATGCCATTCCTGCGCTGAAAGAGCTGGCAGACTACATTACGGCAAGTAATAACGAAGACGGCGTAAAAGAGGTTATTGAGAAGTTTGTGCTGAACGCAGAGTAATTAAGATCAACGAACAGCCCTGTCGGCGAATTTCGCCGTGCAGGGCTGTTTTTTTGATTTTAAAAATATGTTCATTATCCTATATAAACGATTATATTAGGTATATTTCTCTCTTATTTTTTATGTTTTGAGAGCAACAATGCGGTAATCAAGGATAATTGTAGTGAAATCGTAATCGCCATAGATAAGATGACACGATTTGTATCTGGGACATCAGCAAAAAACAAAACAATAAAAAATACAATAAATGAGATTAAAATGCTAGCTATGAAATTTAAAATTATTCGTTTCATGTTTTGCCTACTTTCACGCACCATGATTCATTGTCTCTTACTTGCTCATGGCATGCTGGAAAGACTCCAACAGTTTTTTGATTTGCCCATCAAATTCCAGTTGAAATGGCGGAATGATCTCATCTATTCTTTGCTGGAATAGCTCCGGATCTTGGACACCAAGCTCCGCTCTTAACTCCATTTCTTCTTCGGAACCATTGTCGTTCAGGATCATGTTCAGGATTTCACCTTTAAAGTATTCACTTGGAGGAAGGATTAGAGCATTCATCAGGAACTGAGTAAAAAAGAGATGATTATTGTTTTCCTGACTCGCCTTTTTCATCGCCTGCTTAGTAAACAAGTTTATATACTTCTGAGCAAACGCAACCCCTTTCATTCGGGAAGGCCCAACATGTTCGACCCCTTTCCATCGCAGATCGGCCACAGAACTAAGCCACCAGGCCGGTTCAATCGCCTGCTGCATACGAAGCAGGATTTGGCGCTCAAACTGCGGCTCAGGATGTATTCGCTGCTCATCCAAACATTTTCCTATGGTCTCGGCTTCAATTGCTGCGACCGTCATGCCTTGGCCATGGATCGGATCGAAGCTGCAAAATGCATCGCCAAGGACCAGTAATCCTGAGGGCCAATTCTCCATGAGTTCAAAATGTTGACGGACAGACTCGGAAATACGGTATCCCCGCGGTCCTTGAAACGGCTCCAGCTGGTCTGCCAACGCTACGATTTCATCCGAAGCAAACAGATGTTTGATTTGCTCTTGGAACTCATCCGGATGGGTTGAAGGATATTCATCTCCTCCTGCGTTGAACAGTAATAGTCCAGCGATATCATTTTCAATGCGCCACAACATGCCTGCACGAATTCCTTGCACAGGATCGGACTCTGTTATCACCGTTCCCCAGTCATTTTGAATAGAGGATGGTATCTTATAATAGCGGGTGCTGTAACCAAGAGACACCTTCAGCACTTCCGGCTCAGGCACGGATAACCCTATCTTATCAAGCCATCTGATCAATTTGGAAGAACGTCCCGCAGCATCAATAACCATATCTGCCGCAAGCATTTCTTCCCTATTATCCCGGCCTCTTTCTTTGGTATACACCCCTGTAATGGAACGCCGATCTTCGGATGCCATTAACCCGGTAACTTCCGTACTCGTTAAGAAGCTTATATGATCGATGTTCTGGACGCGCTGACGCAGTACCCATTCCAGGAGAGCTCTACTGCTTGATGCAATTTTGAATGAGGAATTAGCATTTGCCTTATTAACTAATGTACCGTAGCGATTGGCAATCACAAATTTCTCTTCATGTGAAGGAATGGCACCAAGCGCGACCAATTCGTCATTGTATCCGGGAAAGTACTTTTCCAGAATGAGTCCGCCGCGCGGTAATACACGATGTGGATGAAAGGATTGAGGCACACCCTGCCGATTCCCCGGTTCAGAAGGTAATTCATCTCGCTCAATGATACACACCTCATCATAATAATCAGATAACATCCTTGCAGTTATTAATCCTGCAATACCTGCCCCAATTACCACAGCTTTTTTCATATCGGACATCGCCACTTCATCCTCTCTAATCCATCATATTTTATCTACACTTGTAGCCCTATCAAAAAATTACTTATAATACCAATATACACTTGGAATCTCGCATCAAGTAAGAATCAATATCAGGATACTATATAGCTAAACTACAATAAGGAAATGATGTAGATGAAAATGATTGATAAAAAGGTGGATTTGAGAGTTACCCGAACTCATAAATTGTTAACGATGGCGCTTCTCGATCTGTTATGTGAGAAAGGCCAGCTATTCAGCAACATCACAATTAATGAAATATGTGACAAAGCTATGGTTCACCGAACAACATTTTACAAACATTTCAAGGATAAATTTGCTCTACTGTCCTCCACCCTAACTTGGGTCCTTCGGGATTATTTACACATGAATGTAGAAGATCGGATACAGCAGCCTTTGCAAAGCGTATCTAAAATTCTGTTCGGAAATGTACTGGAGACTATCGTGCAGAACCAGCAGAAGGATGAGGGGTTTAACAACTTTTTCATACATTATATCGGAGAGATATTCAGACGAGATTTTCTGGAATTGAAGAGAAGAGGTAAACATTTTTCACTTCCCATTGAACTGGTAGCCGAGTTCCACTCGGGGGTTATTCGTTTACTTGTGACGTGGTGGATACAACATTTCGATGAAAATGTTACGGCAGAACAGATGGATGAATATTACTACCAACTGGTTAACGAGAACATCATGTTGGAATAACAAACAGCTCAACCTAAAATCAAGGGCTGATTTTGAGATTGAGCTGCATACCTTCAAACTTTACCTATTTTAAAACAGTTTCGGAAGCCTGCACTGTCATCCTCGCACGCTTTCCTTTCTTCAACCAGCCGCTCACCTTCTCATTCATCGCCAGCAGACCTGAAACGACCAGTACCACGCCGATCCATGTAACCCAGCTGACATGCTCACCATAGACAACAGCACCAAGACCTACAGCAATGGGCGGAGAAATGTATAACCAGGTTGCCGGGAATAACGGATTGGTGCGCGACATAATCCAATAGAATAGACTATGCCCCACCATGGAGCCTATGACAGTCAGATAGATCACCGACGAGACGGCAGGCACCCAGTCCAGAGCAGACATATTCCACGATTCCGTTCCGGCCGAGAGCAGAGTTAAGAGCAATCCCCCATACATCATCTGCACCGCATTAATCGCTACAGGACTAGCCTCCTTGAACTGATGAATGACCTTTTTGGAGTATAATGCACCTGCTGAATAACAGACTTCTCCCACCAGTACCGCGATACAACCCCACATGAACAGGGAACCTGCACCAAGCGATACACCTGGCAGCACAACCAGAACCACACCGGTGAACCCGATCAGGCAGCCTGTAATCATACGGCCAGATGTTTTTTGCCGTAACAACGCCGTCTGCATCAACATAATCATCAGCGGCCCTGTCGCTGACAGAATGGCACCCACACCCGAGCTCACATGCTGTTCAGCCCAATATAATGTGGCAAAGGTGCCAAAGGTCAGACCCGCTCCTGTCAACAACATCTCCTTGCGGAACAGGAGCGACCAGCTCACTTTGCCCTTCATCCACATCCATGCAAACATCAGCGCTCCCGCGATTACAAATCGCAATCCAGCTGACAGAAAAGGCGGCATGCCAGCCTCTACTCCAATTTTAATAGCCAGAAACGTTGTACCGAAAATAAGACACATGACCGTAAATGCAATCCCCACCATGATAACCACTCCTTTATCTGTTCTCCATCATATCTCATGGTCTATAGAACAGAATGAACAAAACAGAACAGTTCTCTCCCATTAGCTGTTACAATAGAGTTCAAAAGGAGTGTGAGCCGGGTGGGCAGAACCATGATGATGACAGATAATAGCCTGAAACTATATGAGCAAGTAATCCATTATCTCGTTGTACGTATAGAAGCGGGAGAGTGGGCCGAACATGAAAAACTGCCATCTGTACGAAGCCTGTCCGAGCTACTCGGCGTACATCGTCTGACTGTTTTCAAAGCCTATCAGGAGTTAAAAGAACATGGGAATGTCTATGTGAAGGATAAGTCCGGCTATTATGTCAGTCCAGCAACTCCATTCTCAGTAACGGATCAGGCGGATGATCCCGCCGTGTCTGCCTGGCTGCATTGGGACTCCCTCGCACGTGTACAGTCGCTTGAAGCCGAATTCCAGTTCTCCAAATCACTGATTGATCCCGCCCTGCTTCCCAATCGGTATTGGGGAGAACTGATGCGTGATCTGCTGGATCAATATCCACGTCTGCTCGGAACGTACTCCACGATTCAGGGAGATTTGGAATTGCGAAGTGCGCTGGCAAGCCATCTGACAACCAAGGAACGCTTCTACCTCTCCGCAGACGAGGTGTTAATTACATCGGGTGCCCAGCAAGCGATCGACGTCATCTCGCGGACGCTAGTCAAGCCCGGGGATCGGGTCTTGATGGAACGGCCTACGTATGGACCGGCAATGGAGATTTTCCGCAAACAAGGTGCCCGGCTCGTCTTTACCGACATTCATCCCGAGGGTTATGATCTGGAGCAGATCGAACATCTGATGAAGAGTGAGAAGCCACGTCTCTTTTATATGACACCGACCTTTCAGAATCCAACCGGCATGAATGTTCCAGTAGAACAGCGCAAGCAGTTACCCGAACTTGCAGAACAGTATGGTTGTTTTCTGCTCGAAGACGACAGCACCTATGATATCTATTTTAAGGAGAAACCTCCTGCACCCATTTTCACCTACGACACCACCGGACACACTCTGTACATTCGCAGTTACAGCAAGTATGTTGCACCCGGGCTACGGATTGCAGCCATCATATGCCGCCAGCGATTCATGCCAGGACTACAGGCTGTAAAATCACTGACAGATAACGGATCGCCCCTTCTGAACCAGAAGCTTTTTCTCCGTTATTTTCAGTCAGAACGTATGCATCAGCATCTGTCCAAGCTGCGGACCGCCATCCAGCTACGGATGGAAGTGATGGAACAATCTCTGCTGGAAACGGACTGGACGTGGACCCGGCCGGAGGGCGGACTCAACTTTTGGGTGGAGCTTCCTGAGGGTGTGGATACCGGAAGACTGCTTCACCGATGCATGGAACAATCCGTTGCCTTTGTACCCGGAACCGTATTTGATTCTTCGGATGATTCAGCCAGTCGCAAGCTGCGCCTTTCGTTCTCTTATGCACATGAGCAGCAGATTCGGGAAGGCATGAGCAGACTTATCTCGCTGGCTAAAGAATTGTAAAGTTTGGATTTCCAGGAACTGACGTCACTCCGAAGAATATCAAGTGTAATTTGCCACTCGTATCGCTGCATCAAAAAAAGTCGCCTTGTGGCGACTTTACTTTTGGTGTTCTATATTTTCTACCTGCATCCGCTCTGTGTTTTAAAGGTCTTTTCTTGCAAACAGGCGGATCGTAATGAGATAGGACACCACAAACAAACCTATAATGCCTACGGAAACCAAAGCCATTGTCGTTGTGGTAATCATACCGTTCTCGTTGGCCATACTCATGAGGTACGCAACGGGTTGCGCCAGTATAATCATGCAGACCATGAATATCGCATTGATGATGCCTGCCCCTTTTTTGCTAAGTCCGTAGAAAAGAGGCATGTATATGGAAACTAACGCAAGCACCATACCTACGGCAATGACAATATCCCTAAGTGAATAATTCGGTTTGTTCAGTTCAGGATAATTCAGGTTCACAAGCTCGTGAATTCCGTACGACGCGAGCACCCCGAAAAATGTATAGACTATAGCAGAGAGGTACTTGGCTTTCACAATCTGTTTGCGGCTAACCGGGAGCGTGACCAGAAAATTATGATTATGGTTCTTGATATCAATCATGGTTGCCAGCATGACCGAACCAAAGGCTGTGTAGATGCCTACAAAATACATTGACAGTTCACTCTTAGGTATAAAGGCAAGACTAAACACCACCAGGTATAACCCAATCGTCCACAGTGAACTTTTTAGTACAATGAAATCTTTACGAAGCAAGTTAAGCATATTTGCGTCCTCCCTTCGCCGTAAAATAAATGAGGTCTTCCAACGTAGGTCTTTGTAAAAGAGCTAACCTCCCAAATAACTGTTCGGCTTCTGCTTTATGATCCGACAACGCTTCAAAACCAACGGCTGTCTCTCGTATTCCGATGAAATGTTTCCGAATGTCGGAATCAAGCAGACTCGTATCCCCTTTTACAATCGCATACCTTTCCAGCACATCATCTTTGGCTTCATTAAACACCAGTTTTCCTTGATGAATAAACGTAATGTAGTCTGCAATACGTTCCAGATCGGTCGTAATATGCGTCGAGAAAATAATGGACCTTGTTTCGTCCTGTATCATATCTGCAAGAAGATCGAGCAGTTCCCGCCTAAATACAGGGTCAAGCCCGGATGTCGGTTCATCCATAATTAGCAGATCTGCTTCATGCGACAAAGCTACGGCGAGAGAATACTTGATCTTCATGCCTTTGGACAGATCCTGGATTTTCTTTTTGGGAGACAGTTCGAACTGATCCAAGTAGTCATTGAACGCTTTATTATCCCATTTGGTGTAAAAAGGAGCAATCATTTGTGTCATCTCCCGGATCGTTAGATGCTCATAATAAAAGCATTCATCGGACACAATGCCAAGGCGCTGCTTGATGTCAACTTCCTGATTGGGCATCTCACTGCCCAATGTCTTGAGGCTCCCCTTATCGGGATGGATCAGACCCGTGATCATTTTGATCAAAGTACTCTTTCCCGCCCCATTCGGACCAATAAGTCCCGTGATATATCCTTTTTTCAAATCAAGAGATACATTATCTACTTTAAATAAGGGATACGTTTTGGTTACATTACGTAATTCAATAGCGTTCATTATGCTTATTCCTCCTCAACCAACAATGTAAGATGATGGATTACATCCTGTGAACTCATGCCCAGTTCTCTGCTCTCACGAATCACTTCGAGCATCTTCTCTTCCAATTGTTTCATCCGCCGTTCTCGAATAAAGTCCTGATTGGCTCCGGATACAAAGCTCCCTTTTCCTACAACTGAATCGATCAGTTTCTCCTTCTCCAGCTCTTCATAGACACGTTTAGTTGTAATAACACTGACTTGCAGATCCTTGGCGAGCTGCCGAATGGAGGGGAGACTATCTCCAGCAACCAATTCTCCGCTCAAGATGCTCTGTCTGATCTGAGTTAAAATCTGCATATAGATCGGATCGCTCGAAGCGTTCGATATTAAAATGTTAATCTTTCCTCACCTCATTGATGTTAAATAGTTTTCAGTAGGTATAGTGTGTATATATAATATACACACTATACCTACCGATGGTCAATCCTTATTTCAGATTGTTCTCATTCTGAATCATTCCATAGACGTGGACTGGCTAATCTGGACGACAAAAAAGAGGACGTCAGTTTCCTGTTCGTCCTCTTGATTAATCAAGCCCGGAAGGTCACATGACCTTCCGGGCTACTGTTATGAGCCGGATATGACCTTATCCACCAATCCATATTCGACTGCTTCAGCAGCGGTCAGGAAATAATCTCGATCCGAGTCCTTCTCAATCCGCTCAATTGACTGTCCTGTATGGTCTGCTAACAGCTTGTTAAGGCGCTGACGATGCTGAATGATGCGGTTAGCATGAATCAACATATCCGACGCCTGCCCTCGTGTACCGCCATGTGGCTGATGGATCATGATCTCACTGTTGGGCAGCGCCATACGCTTGCCTTTTGTTCCACCTACCAGCAATATCGTACCAAAACTTGCCGCCATCCCTGTACAGATCGTGGAGATATCCGGCTTCACAAATTGCATCGTGTCATAGATCGAGAATCCCGCAGTCACCGACCCACCAGGGCTGTTGATGTACATCTGGATATCCTTCTCCGGGTCCTCTGCAGTCAAAAACAATAACTGGGCCACGATGGCATTTGCCATCTGATCCTCAATCTCTCCGGACACCATAATGATCCGGTCTTTGAGCAATCGTGAATAAATATCATAACTCCGCTCTCCGCGAGCGGTTTGTTCCACTACATACGGCACTACATTCATATGTGTCGCCTCCTCGGTTTAGGCAACCATGTTGACCGTGTACCCGCCTCCATACGACATCGAGTTCATACCAGAAGTGGAGTACCCGTACATCATTGGCTGCATGGATGGAGACGGCAAAGTCTGCTGCAAAATCGTCCCCGCCACAGCCATCGGATCATCCGAACGATTCAGGCACAGATCAATGATTTGAGCTGTATCTCCATTACGAAATGCCAGCAGATAACTGCGCAGTTCCTCCCGATTGTCCACCACTGTGCCCTCCTCATACTGCAATTCACCGTCTGATTGTTCCAACCTGTGCCTCACCTCGGCTATGGCAGAGCGGGCACGACTTAACGCTGCTTTCACAGCACCTTCTGTTGTATCCAACATTTCCGCAGTCTCTGCCGCCTTATAACCCATTAATTCACGTAATACATATATCACTCGCTGCCACGGTGGTAGCGTATTTACAAGAAGTTGTACGGCAGACTCCAATTCCTCGAATCGCCTTTCCTCCTCCATCTCGTGCAGGAGCGGCTTCAAGCTATCCATTTTACAGGCTAATCTCTCCCGCTGACGTAAGATATCAATCCAGCTGTTGCGTGCAATACGGATCAGATAAGCTTCCCAGTTTATATCTTTATTCATCCCATAAGTTCCAACTACACTCGACGACAACACTTTGAGACAGGTCTCCTGAACCAGATCCTCCGTGTCTGGAACTGATTTCGTCAGAGATAAACAATACGCATACAACGAACCCATCAGATCGGGTAGTACGGTATGGATGCTTTGGTTCAATTGATTTTTTCTGTCGTTGCCATTGAATTCAATATCGAATTTATCTTGTTTACCATCATCATGTGGTCTGTTGATTCTGCAATCCACGGACTTCACAAAGGCCATCTTGGGGGCCCCCCTTTGCTGGTTCCTGATTGATTTTGACTTACACTATGTAAACGAAGAACCCCTTGTAAAGGATACGCTCTTCTGAATTTATTTTTATTACGCTAGTTAAGTTGGGTTACGCATTCGTTTCCAGCTTTAATGTTCCAAGCGGCACCTTCATCCCGGTAAGGGCAATCGTAATACCTTGATCCAGATTATAATTCTGCCTTACATCTACGTCATGAGACATATGTGTAAAATAAGTATGCCCCGGCTTCAGTTCCCACAGCAGCTCCTGCGCCTCACGCATATCGTACACGGAACGTGTTGAGAATTCCGCAAGCTCATGCACAAAGCTTGTTCCAAGCACCAGCATATCCAGTCCGTGCAATGGCTCTTTCTCGGCGTCTTTCAGGTCAATAGCATCTGAACAGTACGCCCAGCTATACCCGTCTCGATCCAGTCGATATGCGTACGAATATCCGTTATGTCCATGGCATACTTTCCAGGAATGTACCTTCCAGCCGCCTAGTTCAATATCATCATCTGTTTCCAGAAAGTCCATATGACGACCCAACCAGGGAAACTGTCCCTGAATGGTGGCAATCACTTCACGTGGTGCATACAAACGCCCTTTTTCACCCAACCAGCGGCACGCATCTGCCCATTCCGGTAATCCTCCAATATGGTCAAAATGGGCATGCGTAATGAGCAGCGTATGCACCATACGCAATCCCTGATCCTCCATCTGTGATCTCCAGTCTGGTCCGCAGTCAATCATGAACTGTTCACTCGCACCATCCCTACCACCGTCAATCAGAACAGAAGAGCGTTTCCGTTTATTTTCTCCCGTAAGCCTTGCCTCTGTACATACGTCGCAATCACAATACACACGTGGAACGCCCATCGCATCGCCAGTGCCCAGAAATGTTAGCTGATTCAATCCGCATTCCCCCTGAATTAATGATATGTAAATTGTAATCGTCCACCTCTGTTTTTGCAAAAAAAAGACCATCCCGCTGCAGTTCTCCACTGCAATTCGGGACAGTCCGTATTCTGACCGTTCACCGTCAGACTTCAATTCCATGCTTCGCTCCAATCGGGAGCTTCCGCTCATCCACATCTGGTGCGCCCTCCTATAGGTGGGTCACCCATATGAAGAGCAGGCCTTACCTTTTTCACAGGCCACGACCGATTAATTCAAGTCACATCCACTCGGCGCTGGAACTATACCAGTGCTCGCAGCTTCAATGTCAGTTCCCGGCCTGCGGGTACATCCTTCGAATCCGTAATCACCCAGTTCGACGCAAGCCGTTTCGCCAGCACTTCTGCCTGTTCCGGTTTCAACTGTAATCCGGTTACGATACCTTCACCCACCGTGAAGTCTTTCTCCGGCTGCACCTTAAAGGCCTTTTCCAACCAGATTCCGAGCCCACCACGCGTGTTAAAAGTAATCCGGTAGCCGTCTTTCACTGCTGCCTCCAGATTTTCACCATGCTCGTCCGCATAGGAGAAAAATTCGTTATATCGGTATTCCTCTTCAGACACGGCGTCAAAAGCGGAAATGTCTTTGGCTTGAATGGCTTTTAAAAGTTCTTCCTCAAGCATCCCCTTACCGCGGGCCTGCTCCAGTCGAATCGCTGTACTTTGGGATAATTTGATCTCTGCACTCATCCAACTCACACCTTCCTGCTAGTACTATGTAACAATCATGATTCAGTATACCTCTATTATAACCTTTTGGCAGTAAAAAACCTCCATCTCTACTTCCATTGAAATGAAGGTTTAGCTTCCACATGTTCGGTCACCTATTCGATTACATCAGCA
This sequence comes from Paenibacillus sp. FSL M8-0212, assembly GCF_038004645.1. Classification (NCBI taxonomy): domain Bacteria; kingdom Bacillati; phylum Bacillota; class Bacilli; order Caryophanales; family Paenibacillaceae; genus Paenibacillus; species Paenibacillus sp. FSL M8-0212. The sequence continues at coordinate 797,651 of NZ_JBBORP010000001.1, forward strand.
ATACTCATAATCCCGCAAGCACCTGATACCACACGCCGCGTTTGGAGTACAACGTACTGCGTACCTCATCCCATCCACCCAGATAGTTGATATCAAATAATCCTTCAGGCGTTGGGAATGTCGACTCGGTCTGTGCAAATACATCCGGATCTACTGAACGAAAACCATGCTTGGCAAAAATGCGCTGTGCTTCTGGTGTACGCAGATATGCGATAAAGGCTTCTGCCAGTTCACGATTCCCATGTTTATCGGCATATTTATTCACCACAACTGCCGGGTTCTCAATCAGGATCGTATTTTTCGGAATGACGATGTCATAATCTACACCTTTGGCAATCCGGGCAAGCAATTCATTTTCATACGTGACGATTACATCACCCACACCATATTCGAATGCCGCCATCGAAGAACGCCCACTCTTGTCCAATGATTCAACGTTACGATGTACCTGTTCGAGAAAAGCCTTGGCTGCGGCAGGATCTTTCTTCCCCTCTTGCTCCTCCGACAGTTTCAATCCAGCACCGTAGATGGCATTAATGTCCCATTGTGCGCCCCCGGATGTCTTTGGATTAGGGTAGAGCACCTTCACTCCCGGCTTGGTTAAATCCTGAAAATCATGAATTCCGAGCGGGTTGCCTGCTCTTGTACCCAGAACAACAATCGAACGGGTGATCATGCCCTCATTAGGGGTCTGTTTCCAATCGGAGCTAACCAGATCGGCTTTGACCAGCTTCTCGATATCACTCTCCATCGCGAGCAAGGCCACATCAGCCTCGAATCCACCAACGATGGCTCTGGCCTGTGTACCCGAAGCTTCATAGGATTCCTGGAAGTTAATTGTCTGTCCAGTCTTCGCCTTCCACTCCTCCTGGAACTTGGGCAGCAATTCGCCTACAGCATCTTTCGCTACACTATAGGCACCAATCACCAGCGTATTGGATGAATCGTTACCAGCGGACTCGTTCTGTTCGCTTGACTCCTCCTGCTTGCTGCATCCAGCGGTCATGCAGACGAGCAGAAGCATGAGGGCAACATATAAGAGTATGGCTTTTTTCTTCCTCGTCTGCATGGGCAGCCCCCTTCTTCCACTTGATCTAAATCATCACCGGCATCGGATCTTCCTTCAGTCGGTTCTCAACCACCCAACTGTTTGAGTCATTGAACAGGTATGCACGGTGTACAAGGACGCGAATCTGTTGACCAATCTCCAATGTCGTTTTCTCCAGGGAACGATAGGTAATTAATTTGTGCCCCTGTACGTCCACCTCTACCATCCATTCACTGCCGCGGAAATGAAGATGTTTGACTGTACCTTTTTCCGTTGCAGACAACATGGTGAACTCGTTTTTCAAGCCGATCTCAATATACTCCGGTCGAATAAGCGCTTTGGTATGTTCACCCTCAACGGCATGTTCGAATCCTTTCAGCTGGGAAGCATCCTCCACAACTGTAGACTCCCCGATAAATGTAGCGACAAACGGTGTCTGCGGGTTTTTGTAGATATCCCAAGGTGTGCCCTTCTGTTCCAGACGACCCTGGCTGATAATCATAATTTCGTCCGCGACTTCAATTGCTTCATCCTGGTCATGCGTTACAAAGATCGAAGTGATTCCCACTCGCTCGATTAGCTCCCGTAACCATGAACGCAGTTCCTGACGGATCTTCGCATCAATAGCCGCGAACGGTTCATCCAGCAATAACAGCTGTGGCTCCGGGGCGAGTGCTCTGGCAAAAGCCACACGCTGACGCTGCCCACCAGACAACTGATGTGGATAGCGCTGTTCGAAACCCTTTAACCCAGTCAGTTCAACAAGTTCCATCACCCGATCACGAATCTGGGCTTTCGGTGTCTTTTTGACCTTAAGTCCAAAAGCAATATTCTCAAATACCGTCATATGTTTGAACAAGGCATAGTTCTGGAATACAAATCCGATGCCCCGCTCCTGTGGAGGCAAATGGTTCACGACTTTTCCGTGAAAGCGAATCTCTCCGGAACCCGGATTCTCCAGACCCGCAAGCATCCGCAGAATGGACGTCTTCCCGCCTCCGCTGGGTCCAAGCAGACCGATCAGATGGCCTTTGGCAATATCGAATGAGACATCTTTTACCGCATGAAAATCACCGAAATGTTTGTTCAGATCACGGACTTCTACATGCATATCAATGCACTTCCTTTCGCTTCTTGGCCCATTCCATCATGAGCAGCAGCCCGACGGAGAAGGTGACCAGCACCAATGCCACACCATTTGCGGCAGCTACATTAAAATTCTCAACATCCTGATACACCAGGGTTGTTGCTGTCTGCGTTTTGTTCATAATATTACCGGATACAACCAGCACTGCACCGAATTCCCCAAGCGAGCGCGCAACCGTCAAGACTAGACCATACACTACCGCCCAGCGGATCGAAGGCCATGTCACACTCCAGAACGTTCTCCAGCCGTAGGCGCCAAGTGTAGATGCGGCCTCCTCTTGCTGAGAACCGAGTTCCTGCAGGACAGGCATAACCTCTCTGACCATCAGTGGAAAGGTAACAAATAACGTTGCGATCACCATACCCGGGAAGGCATAGACCACATTGAATCCAATCCCTTCAAAAAAAGCACCCATAATGCTGTTAGGTCCCAACATCAACACAATCATCAAACCGCCAATGACAGGAGATACGGCATAAGGCAGGTCTACAATGCTGTTCAGCAGCCCTTTTATCCGTTCACTCAGCCATCCGGCACGAACCAGATACAGAGCCATCATGATGCCAAACAATGTATTTAACAAGGTGACCACCAGGACAACCAGTCCGGTCATCATCAAGGCATGTAACGCCTCAGGGCGTATTAACCCTTTCAGGAATCCACCTGCCCCGTCTTCAAATGCGCCAATAAAAATTCGTCCAAGCGGGATAATCAGCAGTACAATAAATACCGCAAACGTCAGTCCAATTAACAGTCGTCTCATCGTCTTCTCCCCCGCATCTGCACCAGATTGATCAGCCAGAGGATCAGGAAGGAGAGCGTCAGGAGCAACACGGATACAGCAGCAGCTCCCGTTGGATTATCACTTTCAATCTCCCCGTAGATAAATACGGAAGCGGTCAGTGTTCTTCCTGGAATGTTACCAGCCACCAGCACAACAGCCCCGAATTCAGCCAGTCCTCTGGAGAAAGCAAGCATCCCCCCACTGATCATGCCAGGTGCCATGGACGGCAGAATAACCTGCATGAACGTGCGAGCCTTGGATGCCCCCATTGTATAAGAGGCCTCTTCCTCGGAAGGATCAATTTCTTCCAGCAAAGGCTGCACTGCACGGATAACAAACGGAAACGTGACAAAGGTCATCGCTATAACAATGGCGGGCTGATGAAACACAATCTCAAATCCCATGGATTCTGCCAGTTTCCCGATGGCACTGACCGGACCCAAAAGCAGCATAATCATCAAGCCGCCCACCGCTGTTGGCAGTGCAAACGGGAGATCAACCAGACTATTTAGAAACGATCGGCCCACAAAGCGATACCTTGTTAACACCCAGGCGATCATCGTGCCCAAAACCACATTAATCAGCGTGGCAATGACGGCCAGCCGAATGGTGAGCAGTACGGCTTTCCACGCGATGGGGTCCATAATGCTCTGAACAAAGTTGCTCCATCCTTCGGAGAAGGAATTGACGTACACACCGATGATTGGAAGTACAATAAGTACGATAAAATATAACAACACGGTACTGCGAAATCCCCAAGTCCATCCCTTATGACGAAGAACGGTATTCATTGCTGCGTTCCCTCCCAGCCTCCGGCTTTAACTCCGGTCGGCAGTCTTCCTGGCTTCAATACGACATTTTTCCTAAGTTGGATGATATTGCTTTAATATTATTCCCATTAGTCTACTTGGTTTTGCTTTTCTGATACTTTACCAGTTTGCAGTGCTAATCGTCAATGCTTTTATTGAATAAAATTGGGGCACATCCGAGATCAATTAATAAAATCCCTTCAGGTTATTTCTGTCCTCTCCGTTATCATGCGATTTGCTCTTTCACCTTGCATATGTGGTTTGTTTGGTATGTAGTGGTTAAGGTACAATCGAGGGTAAGAAATGAGATCCTAAGGAGTGATTTAACATGTTATATACGAAGAATATATCCACTTCCACACGAGATGAAATGAAGGATATCACATGGGACGTGAAGCAGGTTGTCCAGCGTAGCGGGGTGCAGAATGGGACGGTGCTCATCTACTGTCCACATACGACGGCCGGTATAGCCATCAATGAAAATGCAGACCCGGATGTGAAACACGATGTCTTGTTGCGCCTGGACGAAGTGTACCCTTGGGAGCATCCCGAGTATCGACATGCCGAAGGCAATACAGCCTCTCACCTCAAATCCATTACAACAGGGCCATCACAGACAGTGATTATTCACGAAGGCAGGCTGCTGCTTGGCCGCTGGCAAGGCATTTACTTTTGCGAATTCGATGGACCACGTGAGCGGGAATATTTTCTCAAAATTATGGAAGGCTAGTTGGGTCCATTAGACCTGCCACCTACTCATTCATTTTTGCAAACACAAACAGGCGGTCCACCCTCATTTCGGGTCGGAGCCGCCTGACTTGGTCTGCTGCGCATATTAACTTTCGCGAGATAACGTTATAAAGAATTAAAGTTATGACAAATCACCGCCCTGAAGTGTAGGGGTGCAACAATAGCGCCATTATTGGACGCCAGGCTGCTGACCCAGATTGCGGCACAGCACTTTGACATGAGACAGCGCAGACGATTCAATCTCCACAAACGTTAAACGGTCCTGAATGTAATAAGAAATGAATCCGTGCATAGCCAAAAATAGCGTACGCGGTACTCTTTGAATATCCTCTTCCGTACAGTTCTCTTCATTCATATACTGCCTTATAATCGATGCAAACAATTCGAAGCAACGTCCCTGTTCGGTACGACAATAAGACAACAGTTCTTCGTCCCTGATCATAAACATGATTTCGTATTGGTATGGATTCTCCAGGCCAAAGCGAATAAACTCCATCATAATGTGCTCTACCTTGCTCACATCATCACGAACCGGCCTGACCATAGCTTGCAGCAGCAAATGCCCCAGATGATTAAAATCTTCAACCACGATGGCATAGAACAGCTCTGCCTTTTCCTTAAAGTGATAATACAGCGACCCATGACTATAGCCCAGATGCTGGCCGATGCTTCGCATCGAAATGGCGCGGTATCCTTTGGTAATAAAAAGGTGCCTCGCCGCCTCCAGTATCCGCTCCCTCGACAACTCCTGTTCGACTGCTCTTCTAGCCATATATTTTATTCCCCTTCAATAAAATAAAGCCGCTGTCCCTCCGTGATCCGGGATTGCCCTTGCGTCAAATCCGTGATCCAGGCTATAAATGCCTCGGTTTCACTATCCGGCGGAAGACAAGTCAACGTAACCTTATCGGTGAATCCAGTTTCACCTGTACGGACTTCCCGGCTTCTTAACTCATTTTCCACTTTACCCAGCCACGTATAATCCAGTTCAACAAACACTTCACGATGCAGCACGTTGGTAATGGCTTCTCCGGCTTCAATGGCTGCTACAGCACCATCCGTATAAGCACGAATTAACCCACCGGCTCCAAGCATAATTCCCCCAAAGTATCGCGTAACTACAATTGCCACATTTTTTAATTTCTGATTTTTGATCACTTCAAGAATGGGTTTCCCTGCTGTTCCGCTGGGTTCCCCGTCATCGGATTGCTTCTGGATCTCATCCCGCTCCCCAATCATGTACGCAGAGCAGTTGTGAGTCGCATTCCAATGTTTTTTCTTGATCTCATCAATAAAAGCAACAGCTTCTTCCTCTGTCGTGACCGGCATAATATGACCGATAAATCGCGACTTCTTGATTACAATTTCCAGATTGCCCGGTCCTCGAACCGTGCGATAACGTTCAATCATCCTAAATCCAACTTTCTGATCTTTTCCTGAGTCCATTTTACAAGAAAGCAGTTCACCGCGCGAACGCGGACGAACTGCCCTGGTTATCTACATCCGGGGAAACCCTGCATCTTACTTGAACAGTGATTCCCGGTTAGATTTACATTACCTTATTCAACTATATGAGCAGACCGATGAATTATTCGGAAAGTCTCGCTTCGAGCGCTGCTTTCTCTTCTTCAAAGCCTGGTTTGCCCAGCAATGCGAACATATTTTTCTTGTAAGCTTCCACGCCTGGTTGGTCAAATGGATTGACGCCCAGCAAGTAGCCACTGATACCGCATGCTTTTTCAAAGAAGTATACCAGATATCCGAAAGAATATGGAGTCATATCTGGAATGTTCACAATCAGGTTTGGTACTTGACCATCTGTATGTGCAAGCAGTGTTCCTTGGAACGCTTTTTTGTTAACAAAGTCCATAGTTTTGCCTTCAAGGAAGTTCAAACCATCCAGATCGTCCGGATCAGATTTGATTGAGATATGCTCAGCAACTTCAGTAACCTGGATAACAGTTTCGAAGATATTCCGGCTACCTTCCTGGATGAATTGACCCATGGAGTGCAAATCTGTAGAGAAATCAACAGATGCTGGATAGATTCCTTTGTAGTCTTTACCTTCACTCTCTCCAAACAGTTGTTTCCACCACTCGGACACGAAGTGCAGGGAAGGCTCATAGTTTACAAGAATCTCCGTGCCTTTGCCTTTGCGATACAAAGCGTTACGAACAGCAGCATATTGATAAGCCTCATTCTCTGCTACGTTCGGGTTGCTGTATTCTTTGGATGCATCAGCCGCACCTTGCATCATTTCTTCGATGCTGATACCCGCTGCTGCGATTGGCAGCAAACCTACAGCTGTCAGAACGGAGTAACGTCCACCAACATCATCAGGGATAATGAAAGATTCGTATCCTTCTGCATTTGCCAGTTCTTTCAGTGCACCGCGCGCTTTGTCTGTTGTAGCATAGATGCGTTTGCGTGCTTCTTCTTTACCGTATTTCTCTTCCAGTGCTGCACGGAAGATACGGAATGCAATTGCTGGCTCTGTTGTTGTACCGGATTTGGAAATTACATTTACGGAGAAATCTTTACCTTCAACCAGATCCAGCAAATGAGTTACATATGTGGAACTGATATTGTTTCCTGCAAAATAGATTTCAGGCGTTTTGCGTTTGTCTTTTGGCAGATTGTTATAGAAAGAATGTGTCAACATTTCAATCGCTGCACGTGCACCCAGGTATGATCCACCGATACCGATAACAATCAGTACTTCGGAATCGCTTTGGATTTTGGCAGCCGCTTTTTGAATGCGGGCAAATTCTTCTTTGTCATAAGCTGTTGGCAGGTCAATCCAGCCCAGATAATCGGAGCCTGTTCCTGTTCCGTTGTGAAGCTGCTCGTGAGCCAGACGAATCGGTTCTGCGAAATAATCCACTTCGTGCTGATTTACAAATTGCAATGCCGTGCTATAGTCAAATGTCACTTTTTTAGCCATGATCTCAAAAACCTCCTGATTTCGATTATAGTGCGTGTTCAAACTTTGTAATCAAAAGCGGACTTTTTGAACAACCTCTTATATTATGTCCGTATTCCATTCTAAACAACTTGCCTTAAGGATACTTCAAATCCACGGGGCTGACAAGCTTGCAGCTCGAACTTTGTCGTTAGAATTCAAGAAGTAAAAAGGGTAAACCGAATCCGCAGGTTGCGGTTCTGCTTACCCTTCTTATGTTATTCCGCCGGGTACGAGCAGACGTAGTCAGTAACGCTGCGTATCTCCAGTTTAAATTTGGATTCGGCAGGCACGTGGAACGTAGCTTGACCTTGAATCTCTTGCCACTCTTCTTCTCCGGGAAGCAATACTTTCAGATCTCCGGACAGAATCTCCATAATTTCACGAGAATCCGTACCGAACTCATAACTGCCTGGAAGCATGATGCCCAGAGTCACTTTGCTGCCATCCCCCAAAATAACCGTTCTGCTGGTTACCTGACCATCATAATAAATGTTGGCCTCTTTCACTACACTGACTTGATCGAATTGTGACATGCGTACCCGCTCCCCTGAAGTTAATGAAAACAAAAGGCAAAACAGATCAGGGCGATAACGACTCACCGCCCATGTTCTGCGGAAATAACTTGCTGCCATGGATCAGGACAGCATAATGCCCTCTCAACCATAGCAGCGCTTATGAAGCTAATTGCGTATTCAAAAAGTCAGGTTTTCAGTACCGAGAAGATGGGATGAAGTTAGAAATGGAGTAGCGGAGCGTAGGAGAAAACTACGTGAGCAACGGACATTTCGGCTGAATCCCATATTCGACGCTGATGATGCCGTGAGGCATCCTTCGTAATCAAAAGCAGACTTTTTGAACAACCTCTATTACAGCAATGCTTTTACGCGGCTAACCACGTTGTCCACTGTAAAGCCATACTCTTGGATAACACGGTCGCCAGGCGCGGAAGCACCGAATGTGCTGATTCCGAGAATGTCACCTTGATCGCCAACATATTTCTCCCAGCCCATTGGATAAGCCATTTCAATTGCAAGACGAGCTTTAACATCCGGAAGAAGAACGGACTCTTTATAAGCTTTGTCTTGTTTCTCGAACAGATCCCAGCTTGGCATGCTGATTACGCGAACTTGGATGCCTTGTTCTGCAAGTGCTGCTTGAGCTTTAACAGCCAATTGCACTTCAGAACCTGTAGCGATGATTTGTGCTACCGCTTTGCCATCTTTTGCATCAGAGACAACATAAGCACCACGTTTCACGTTCTCACGTGAACCTTCAACGGTACCTTCGAGGATCGGCAGGTTTTGACGAGTGAGTACGAGTGCAACCGGGTTGCTCTTGTTCTCAAGCGCGTAAGCCCAAGCAGCCGAAGTTTCATTACCGTCAGCCGGACGAATAACCGTCAGGTTAGGAATGATACGCAGGGATGCCAATTGCTCGATCGGTTCGTGCGTAGGACCGTCTTCACCAACAGCGATACTGTCGTGAGTCAGAACATACGTTACAGGCAATCCCATCAGGGCAGCCAGACGAACAGCCGGACGCAGGTAATCGGTAAATACGAAGAACGTACCTCCGAATACTTTCACACCGCTGTGCAGTGCCATACCGTTCATTGCTCCAGCCATACCGAATTCACGGATACCGAAGTAGATGTTACGGCCGGAGTAATCTTCAGGTGTGAAGTTCTCCAGGTTGTTCAAGTGAGTCATTGTGGAGCTTTCCAAGTCAGCAGATCCACCTGTCAGTTGTGGCACGTTGTGCGCCAGACCGTTCAAAGCGTTACCGGATGCTACACGAGTGGAAAGAGCTTTGTCTGTTGCTGCATATTTAGGAAGATCACGGTCCCAGCCTTCTGGAAGGTCGCCGTTAATCGCTGTTTCGAATTGAGCTGCCAGCTCAGGGAAAGCTTTTTTGTACTCGGCAAATTTCTCGTCCCACGCTTTGTTAGCAGAGATACCACGATCTTTCACTTGTGCAAAGTGATCGCGAACTTCAGCTGGTACGTGGAAGTTTTCTTCGTAAACCCATTTGTAATACTCTTTAGTCAATTTGGCTTCGTCTGCACCCAGTGGAGATCCGTGAGTACCGCCGTGGCCGCCTTTACCTTGTTTGTTCGGGCTACCATAACCGATAACCGTTTTAACTTCGATCAGTGTAGGACGCAGTGTATCTGCTTGACCTTCCTGAATTGCTTTTTCGATTGCAGGCAGATCGTTACCATCTTCAACGCGCAGCACTTGCCAGCCATAAGCTTCAAAACGCTTAGCGATGCTTTCAGAAGAAGACAGATCCAATTTACCATCCAACGTGATGTCATTGGAGTCGAACAACATGATCAGTTTGCCCAGGTGCAAACGTCCAGCCAGGGAAGCTGATTCATGAGATACGCCTTCCATCAAGTCACCATCACCACAGATTGCGTAAGTATAGTGATCAACTACGTTGAATTTGTCTTTATTGTATGTTGCGCCCAGTTGAGCTTCAGCCATCGCCATACCTACAGCCATTGCAATACCTTGACCCAGTGGGCCGGTAGTTGCATCAACACCTGCAGTATGTCCGAATTCCGGGTGACCCGGTGTTTTGCTTCCCCATTGACGGAACTGTTTCAGTTCTTCCATTGGAAGATCATATCCGCTCAGGTGCAGCAAGCTGTACAGCAACATGGAGCCATGTCCTGCAGACAGGACAAAACGGTCCCGGTTAACCCAAGTTGGGTGGTCCGGGTTATGAGTCATCGTTTTTGCAAAAAGTTGGTACCCCATTGGAGCGGAGCCCATAGGCATACCCGGATGTCCGGAATTTGCCTTCTCAATTGCATCAATCGCCAAAGTACGTACGGTAGTAATCGACAGGTTGTCGATCGTGCTGTTCTCGTCCTTTTGAATCGCTTCGTTCTTGTCAGTCATGGTTTGTCCTCCTCATGTCTTTAGATAAGTCGGGTGCGCAAGCGAATCCCTCTCATCATACAAGCAAACCGAATTTCACAATAAGTGAATCCGCTTGAGTGTTTCATTTTGACTTATTCACTTTTGTATTGTATCACTTGGCGTGAAGCTTTTCCATAACCTTCTTTGAGAAGTTCATGAAAAATCGATTGTTTGTGATGAATAATCCTTGGCCAATCAAGCAAAAATCGTACTTTAAAAGGTACTAAATTCCAAAAGCAGACTTAAGGAGCCTCACAAATCCATCGCATGAAGTATAACCTTTAACCTGAAAACCATGCATTTTTTAGATATTCATCCTCAATTCACATATAATGTTCCTGAATATGGATTCGAAAGTTGGGCTATGGTTTACTTTTCAGATGTACATACGTCAATCATAGGAGGTTGCGATCATGCCAGATCCTGCGGCTCACCCATCAACATCGGTAAAATACTCATTACCCTGGATATCCGGTATTTTAACGGGGGTTCTCTCGGGAGTTCTCCTGGGATTTTTCCTTAAAGTGATTCAGGCCAACACAGGTGAACAAGTATATACCCTGCTGCTGAATATTGATTTTGTACCTGGTCTTCCGCCAACCTTACCCGAATTGATTGAATTTTCTCTGCATCTAGTTATTTCCGTTGTGATTGGCATCTTCTATCTGTGGTGGATACGGCGCACAGGGCGTCCCATGTTCAAAGGATTCTTGCTCGGTGCCGCTTCATCCCTGCTCTACATTCCACTCTCTCAATTGTCACCACGTGTCCCAGATCTGTACGATGTGTCCGCCATCTTCTACTGGATTGTAGGACATCTGCTGTTTGGTATTGTGCTTGGCTTGTGCGGAAAGTATATTATGAATGCAAAAAAAGCGACTCCCGCTTCGTAAACGAATTGGGGTCGCCTTTTTGTTAGTCTATTACGTGGTTCCGAATCAACCTTGCACAGTATTAAAGCATGAGCTTAAAATACAACGGTTTTATTTTCGTGAACAAGAACACGGTCTTCGACATGCCATTTCACGGCACGTGCAAGCACAACCCGCTCAATGGTACGTCCAATACGCTTCAGCTCGGTTACATCGTCCCCGTGGCTTACACGCTGCACATCCTGTTCAATAATCGGGCCGCCATCCAGTTCTTCCGTAACATAGTGCGCTGTCGCACCGATAATTTTGACACCACGGTTGTACGCCTGCGCATACGGTTTACCACCCACAAAGGCTGGCAGGAACGAATGGTGGATATTAATGATTCGATTACGGTAGTGCTCAATGAACATGGGAGAGATGATCTGCATGTAACGAGCCAGAATAATCACATCCACATCATTGCCAATGACGTCCAGTTGACGCTGTTCTGCTTCTTTCTTGGTATCTGCTGTAACCGGAATATGATGATATGGAATGCCAAATGATTCTACATAGTCCTTCATGTCCAGATGGTTGCTGACCACAAGCGCAATATCGGCATCCAGGTCGCCTGCCTGCCATTGCCACAACAATTCAACCAGACAATGATCTTCTTTGGATACAAAGATAGCCAGTTTCTTCTTGCGGCTAACCGCAGATAACGTCCATTCCATCTGAAAACGGCTTGCTACTTCTGCAAAATCAGCTTCCAGTTTCGGTAAATTGACCAACAATTGCGGAAGATCAAACTCAATTCGCATAAAGAACATGCCGCCAGCAGGGTCCATGGTGTACTGGTCCGACTGAACAATGTTTGCACCATGCTGGTGCAAGAAGTGAGAGACGGCAGCTACAATTCCTGGACCATCCGGACAGGAAATAAGCATGCGCGCACGATCGGCGCGGTTTTTAGAATCAGGGCGTACTTGTTTAGCGTGGATCTCCATCGGGTTATTCTTCCTCCTTCAATTAAGCCATGACCTGCGGGGTTAACCCGCAAGCCATGCAATCAAGCGATGATTCAGTTGTTCTTCATTCAAATGCGGGAATAAAGCAGCTTCAGTCACCATGTCATAGAGGCGCTCCAGCGGTTCGCGCGGATCTGCCTTTTTGGCTTTGGCATCATTTTTGAGCAACGTCCACACATCCAGAATATACGAACGAGACTCAATCTCTTTACCTTTGAAAAAGTGTTGCAACTGTTCTACTTCTGTCAGGAAATCCTGGCCGAATCGACCGGCAACATCCCCACGAAGCAGGGCAATCTCCACCTCATACATTGGACGCTGTGTCTTGGCCTCTTTACCAATCCAAGGTGTCTCCAGAATAAATGGACGTCCTTGAAGCTTCTCATGGTTGACGATGCGGTTAATCGCCTCAAACCCGATCCAGCCGGAGCCAATTGGTGTATGACGGTCCTTGTGCGCACCCACAGCATTCTTACTATCATTAATATGCATTACGGCAATGCGGTCAAGTCCTACCGTGCGATCGAATTGTTCCAGTACACCGTCAAAATCATTAACGATATCATATCCGGCATCATGAATGTGACATGTATCCATACACACAGTGAGGCGCTCGTTATACGTTACTTTCTCAATAATCTGAGCGATCTCTTCGAAACTGCGACCCATTTCCGTACCTTTGCCAGCCATGGTTTCCAGAGCAATGTTCACATCTGTCTCTTTCACACCCTCCAGCACTTCATTCAACCCTTCTGCGATCCGTCCGATCCCATAGTGGGCATCTTTGTCTGTAAATGCGCCGGGATGTAATACGATGTTCTTCACACCAATGGCATGTGTACGACGGATCTCTTCCTGAAGGAAATCTACAGCGAGTCTATACGTGTTGTCTTTGTATGAGCCAAGATTAATAATGTACGGTGCATGGACAACGATATCTTCCATTCCACCCTCTTGCATGGCAAGTTTGCCTTCTTCAATATACATGGATTCAATTGGCTTGCGACGTGTATTCTGTGGTGCACCCGTATATATCATAAACGAACTGGAACCGTACGAGGACGCTTCCTTCGTTGCACTCAATAATCCCTTGTCCGAGAAGGACACGTGGGAGCCGATTTTCAGCATTATTGATCCCCCTTAATCTGAATTATCCCTTATTCTAACGCGATTATCGAAATAAATCTAGAAATGCGCTATAATTCGGGATAGAGGCTATTTTTAACAGCTAATATGTGGAACATGGGTAGGCGGAATCCGTCTTTCCGTGAAAATCAATGAACCGAGGTGACTCCGCAATGATTTTCGACTCCTACGCGATGATACTGACCAGCAGTTCCCCCAGCAATTGGTTTATGAATACGATCGCATTCTGGACTTTTGTATTGCTTGGCAGCATGTGTATCGGTGGATTTTTCATGATGCGCAAGTTTTTAAAAGTGCTACCAAAAGCGGACGGAAAGTCCAAGCTGGATTGGCAGAATTATTGGGTTGAAGCCAGCCGTCACTTGTGGACAGATGAAGCCAAAGCTTTTTTGGATCAACTCGTGGAGCCTGTACCTGGGCCATTTCGTGACATCGCCAAACATTCCATTGCTGCAGAGATTGGTAAAATTGCAGTCGAAGACAACGCAACAGAAGTATCGAGAGATCATTGCATTAAAGGATACATTATTGCCACACCGAAGCGGGATAATAAGTTTTTGGTGAAATTTTTGGAGAAAAACAAAATCGATTATTCCCCTTATCAACATTTGATTAAATAAAATAAAAGATGAGTTAAGTGGCATATGGATTTGGTTAATTAGATACAGATATGCTCCGTCAGGTAAGTTGTTCCCAACAGGCATTGCTTACCGCACGGGGCTGTTTGTCGATTCAACGGTATATATCAGCGCAGTGAAAATCAGAGAGGATGTTTGATATGAAAATTGCCATTTGTGGAGGTACCGGATTTGTGGGAGGAGCACTTGTAGATTACTGGCTGCAAGCCGGGCACCATGTGAAAGTTATTACACGAAAACTGCCTGACTTGCATAATCCAAGTAAAAATCTTTCATATATATCGTGGGAACAAGTCGAAGAACAACCTCACTTGCTGGAAGGTATGGACGCTCTCGTTAACCTTGCCGGAGAAACGCTGAATCAACGTTGGACAACCAAGGCGAAGCTGGAGATTGTTGAATCCAGAGTCACGACCGTAGCGCGGGTAGCCCGATTGGTGGAATCCTTGGAACAAAAGCCGGAAGTGGTCGTTCAGGCTTCGGCCATGGCCATCTATGGAACCTCCCCTAACGAAACCTTTGACGAGAATAGTCCGCAAAAATCAATGAATTTCCCTTCCCGGGTCTCGGAACAATGGGAAGTTGCTGCAGATGCAATCAAAAATGTAAGACTCGTTAAAATCCGGGTAAGTCTGGTTCTTGGACATAAAAGAGGGGCTTTTCCATTGATGAAACTTCCTTACATGCTGGGTGTTGGTGGCAAGATCGGCAGTGGCAAGCAATGGACTAGCTGGATTCACATTATGGATATCGTAAGACTCATTGATTTTAGTATTCAAAATAAACAAGTATCAGGTCCGGTCAATGCATCCTCACCGAACCCTGTCACCAATGATGAATTCGGTCGCACGGTGGGCAAGGTGTATCATCGCCCTCACTGGTTCCCCGTACCCAGCTTCCTAATTAAAACCTTGGTCGGAGAACTATCCGTTGTCGTGCTTCAAGGGCAGAGAGTCATTCCGCAAAAAGCTCTCGACCACGGATTCCAGTTCACCTTCCCAACCTTAACCCAGGCACTGGAAGATCTGAAGCACCGTGGCTTATCCGACTGATTGTACCACGAGATTGAACTATGTCTTATCCAACCGACCGATAGGTGTAAACTGATTCCGCAAGTGTAAATGTGTCTCCATCCGCCAATGGATACTCCTTATACGGAGCAAGAATATTGCCCTGAAGAACGGTGCCATTGACGGAACCCAGATCCTTAATCACATAGCCCGATTTGTTCCGGCTCAATTCCACATGAGCACGGGACACGCCGGTCGCTGTGTCCACCCACTGAACCATGTCTGCTGATCTTCCGATGACAAAAGATGCTCCTTGCACATCCATCCGTTCATGTTGGTCACCGGTGCCAGATCTTCGTTCAAGATAATAAGACGCCATCACCGGGCCTGCCCCTATAACATTACCTCCACTCAGATTCTGCAAATTCACGGTTGCCTCCGCAACTGCATCCTGTCGAATTAGCTCCGAAGTTGAAGCTACCGTTTCCACATGACGCTGAACGATCGGTGGTTCGGAGTGTTCAGGTGTCATATGCAGACTTTGATAACGAGAATGCTCGCTACCACCTTCTGAGGCGGATGCAACTGTTTGATTTATGCGTTCTGCTAGCCTTTCAGCTGTATTCCAGCGCCAACTCTCCTGAAATAATTCCTCATCCTCTTCCGTTTGCTCGCCTTTGTTCTTACCTAAATTAAATGAAAAAGACCTCTTATTCTCTGAGTCATTATGAGGACTTCCCCTGCGCTTCCACGTCCATCCTGCTACACCAAGCAAGCCAAGGCTTAGTACCATGCACAGGATCATCTGCGTCTGTCCCGGTTGCTCCATGTAAATAAATCTCCATACCAATGCCATGGCAACCATGCAGCCCAATATGATATAGGTTACTTTGGTAGAACCGGGCTTCTCCTCTACTTCCATATCAACACGCTCTAGAGAATCATACCGATTACTCAGTCCCTGATCCATGCTGTTTGATCTCTCTAATGAAGATTGCTCAGATGAGCGCCTGCCTGGAAAGGTTCGAGATCTCAACGGAATGTCTCCCACCTCGGATTCACTCGTTTTCTGCGGCTGACGGAAATTTAGTTGCGGCTCCACAGCAACATTTTGAACAGGAGCACCGGGTTGATATGATAGAGAATTGGCTAATCTGCTATCCCGCTCAGAAATCGACAAATGAAGATTACCTCTTGAATCATCGAAGGTTTCCGAAGTTCTGGACGAGAGAAATGCTGCGCTTCCTCCATTCTCTTGCTCGTCAGCATATAATTCCAGCAGAAGCTCTCGCAACTGTCTGATATCCCAGCGTTCGTTGTCACATAACTGCAGAACACGCTGAATGCCTTCTCCCTGCAGTTCCTGTACATGTGCCATCAGCCTGATCACCAGCTCACGGAATTGCTGAGATGTTGGATCAACTTCAACCGTATCCATGACTGGTACATATACCATCCCAAGCTCACCCTGTTCCAATGAACCGTTGATGAACAAGTACTCTTCCTGGATCAATAATTTACGTGGCTCCAGCATATATTGCCGGCATTCCATAAAGGCATCGGCTAGTTGAAACAACAGACCATACAGAACACGCAACTTGATTTTGCTTGACTTTAACATCTGGCATAACATCTTGTACCCTGATATGTCGTACTGCAAAGTTACATTTCGATCGACTTCCCGAATATGAACAGGAAGAAGTCGCGGAATCTGATTGGAGGACAACATCCCCATCTGCACCCGGCTCAATTCCTCCATTCGTAACCCTTCTGCTTTTTCCAAAACCATGAACGCTCCGCCATTACGAATAAAATCTCTCGTTAATCCATACATGCCAATCCTCTCTTTCCGTTGCTATATAGGATCAACTAAAGAAAGTTACACTGGGTACTTCGATGACGGAACAACCTTCCGATCGCTGTTATCCCCAGATTTCTCGATTCCCTTTGTAAAGGGGAAAATCCGGGGATAAAGGCGAAGCATATGCTTCTGATGCAGCTTTCTTTCAGAAAGCTTTTAGCTCCGCTTCTTCAGGTTTTTTTCCGTCCTCTCCGTTCTCGTGTAAAAAGTTTAGTTGATATAAGTTGAGTTACAATACACCACACTCTTCCACTCCAATCGCAGTGCTATCTTCGATCGCTGTTATCCTAACGTTTTCCAGACTCCTGATATCAAGGGAAAAGTCTTGAGACAAGGACCGTGATAAATCCAGGTAACACCGCCAGCATAAATGGAAACTTCAATGTCTTCTCTTTATTTACCAGCTTGAGCGAACCGAGCATGAAAAAACCTGCAAGACTGCCTGCCATGCCCCGAATCCGTTTCGCTGAGTCCTTGCGGAATAGAAGTATCACTAAACCAATGGCTCCCGCATACAAAACGGAGTAAATAATGACATGAATGCCAAAAGCAAACCCCGTCCATGCGCCAATTCCACCAAACAATTTCACATCTCCTGCTCCTACCGCCCCAATCGCATACATCAGAAACAAAATGCCAAAACCTGCTGCAAATCCAGCGGCTGAGAACAAGAAACCATCCCAACCTCCCCATATGATATGGGCCAGTACGCCTGCAACAGTCACAGGTAAAGTCAATCGATTTGGAATTTTCATGGAACGAATATCGGTAATAAAAGCTGCAATAATGTATATGCCACATGCAATGTAGAACCACTCCACCTCCATCATCCCCTTCCTTATTTTCTGGAGGCCACTGCAAATGTAGTCTCCGTCTTGGCACCTTCCCCTGTCTCGACAACAAAACTCCATGTTCCTTCTGTTGTCCGAGTACCAACAAACCAGTTCCATTCAATAATTCCATTCTCATCTGCGGTGGCCCATCCGATGTGCTTCGCAGAACTTTCACCTGACTTGTAAAATATCGTTAAGTTGGCTGTCGCTCCTGGTTCTACCTTCACCTTGATCGTTGCATTGTTGCCTATGTAAGCCGGGTCAGGCTTCGACAGTACCGTTGCTGAACCCGCAGTATCCCCATCTCCTGCGCTGCCATCTGATCCTTCTCCGGTATCTCCAATCCATACCCGTTCTGCCGCAGCAGCCTGAATCCGTAGCGGTTTACTGAGAAAGGGAACTTTTACCGGCAATTCATAACTCAGTTCAAGTCGGAAATATGGATTTGTTTTGTTTTTGAGATCAGGTATCGAAATGCCATTCACATGAACACGTTCCATATTCAGCAGCGTTGGCTCGATAAATGGTTGAAGCAGCGGTTTTACCGTGGGATCAAGTACAGTTTCCAAGACGGATGTTTTGACCTCCTGTAGTGGCTGTTCACCACTAGCCGCTACTGAACGTACCCAATCACTTAATGGCTCAGGTAGAGAAGAAGCATAACCTTCTGCCCATTCCGTCAGAGATAATTCTGGTATCTTCCAACCCCCTCCAGAACCTTCTCCGCCGGCAGAATCAGAAGGTGTGAATGCCAGGGAAACGGGATATATTTTCGTTGATAATTGCTTTACTGCTTCCCCTGCCGTGCTCTGTAGCGCTGTGGAGATTAGAGTCATTTGCACAATGAAAATGAGAAACATGATAAAGAACAGAAAGACAGGTAACACCAGTGAGGCTTCCAGAACCATGCTGCCCTGTTCCTTTTTCGGAGAACATATCTGCTTATTCAGAGACTTCAATCGTTGCAATCTGATTATTCGTGTTAAACGAATCTGCTTTTGTATGCTTTCTTTTTCATAATGTTGCTGCTTATCCATAATCCCTCCACCAAAACGATCCTGATCATTCAATAGGAATAATCCGCCTTCCGCTCAATGAAAAATCGCCCATCTTCAACCTGATCCTCACTACCCATAACTGCACCTATGCTTCTAACCACCCCTGGTAAAAACCACAGCTTGATGCTACTACGCATGTTACCCGAAGCGTACGTCTGTTTCTCATCTGGATTCACCCCAGTATTCAATCGAATTAGCGCCAGCATTCTGGACATTTTGCGTTCATTGTTGCTATGCATCAACAGGAACAATCGAAGATGGTCCCTATACGTCAATTTGACCTTGATATACTTGGACAATTCCACACTGCCCTCTTTTGCTAGTTTCACCATATCGGCAATGGCGTTTGTAATCCCGTATAAGATTGCCGCCGATAATACCAGAAGTGGGTTCCCAAGCTTGCTGTGCTCAATTAACCCTTCTGCCGTCCGAATAGCCAGCCGCATCCCAAATATCTCCGCATATGCCGCAGCGATGTTACCCGAAGGATTATGAAACCCGTAAACGATATACTCCAGTTCCTGATTCTCCAGTTTGAAGACATCACCAGCATCTCCACCACCTTCAGTCCAGGTAAATAACTGACCAAAATCCATGGAGTTGAAATAGGCTAAAGCATATTCATTCTGAAACAATTCGTCGCCAAGATTATCCAGCAGACCGGACATCCCGCCAAACAAACTGTCCATTCCCTTCATGGCATCTCCACCAGAGTCATAAGGATCTCCAGCAATCTCTGCCTTTTTGGCCTCCTCACGACTAGCCTCGTTAAAAGCAATATTAGCGTTGTAATATTCCTCCAGCTGTTTGAAAGCGTCCATGGACCCCGAACTTCCATTCTGAATCTGCGACAAGATTCGTTTGACATCCTTCAATTTCCCTTTGGATTCTTTGTCATTCGCTTTGCGCTGGGCATCCGACCCACGACCACTCTCCAGCTGCTGCTTACTTTGCAGGATGAGATTGGCAGGACCGCTACGTACATAGGTGTCCATATATCGCTCCGTAACCTGACTTGCCTGTCTGACCGCCGGTTTAATCGGAACACCGCTCATGCCTGTGACACTGCGAAGCTGTGTATTCAATTCCATGTTGTCTCTTCTGACGTTAGAGAAGTCCGTATTCTGGGAAACAACCCGTGCCTTCAATTGATCAAATAGGCTATCTGCCCTCACAAGCTCCGAAGCAAGAGAACGTGTACTTTTAGCTTCAGTGCCTGATCCTTCAGATACAGGACTCGTTCCAGGCAAATTCGAGTTGCCCACGTTGTCATAGCTCGCATTCTCCGAACGGTTCTCCCCCTCCGCGATCACACGTTTCATTTCCTCATTGATCTTGCGTGCTTCTTCGATTTTGGACTGTGCTTCCTCCAGCTTTGTTTGATGGGCCTGTAACGCGGGCTGCATGATCATGCTGATGCCTGTCACCACATTACCAACACCGGCCCGATAACGAGCCAGTTCCAATATGTATCGTTGCTCTCTGAACGGCAATCCCTCATCCGCCTGTTTCTTGTTAAGATAATCTGCATAACGTGCTGCTGCCTCGGCAGCTGTCTCTGGTGTTTCTTCCAACATTTCTTCATAGATAACTTGTGAAGGCGGGTCCATGATCAACTTTGGAAGATTCTTCAGCTTCTCCGCGGATTCCGTCTGATTAGCAATGGCTTCATCCAGCAATTCTTCACGTTTGTCATATAACTTCTGTAATTTTTTCAGCAAGTCTACCGTGTGCGCAGCTTCCTTCATCTCGTCTGACATCGGTTTGAACCGATTGATCACTTCAAGGGTAAAATCAACCGGAGCCCGATACTTCATGTCCTCCTGAATCTGGCGATTAAATATATCGTATCTGCCTAGTTCACGCTCCATGCTCAGTGAAGTTGTATCCCACTGGATATCCAGAATGGGAAATCCATCTTTTACAGCTGAAGGCTTCACACTATCATTCAGCACTTTAGCCATAATTGCATCCCCACTGCTGTCGCCATACCCGAATAAACCATACTCCCGGAGTGATGTGTCATAGGCTGACATGACGGATCTCATCGCAGCATGAGTCATGCGTTCAGTCTGCACCTTGAATGCCGCTATACGAGCGTAATCAATAAATATTGCTACAAACATATAAACTCCGGCCAATATTAATATTAAAAAAAGGGTTACGGCTCCCGACTCACCGTCTTTTTTTCTAAACAGCTCCGCCCTCCTCCTTTTCTCACTTTTTGCTTTTGCCAAAATGCTGCACAACCTGTCCGGCTTCTGCCGCTGTACTGGTGGCCGCACCGCCTTTACCTTTAAACTTGGCTGCGTAATAACGGACCAGATCTACCGTTCGAATGAATTCAACTGGTTCAACAACTGCGGACGATCCTTGAGTGAGGACATGGTTACCTGAATCGAACAAAAAAGAAGGAAGAGGCAAAGAAATTACTTGTTCCAGCTTGGTTGTTATTTTCCGCTGAATCAGAGAATTCTGATACTCAATCGTTCCTTTCATAGCTGAAGGCATATGCTGCACCGCTTGTGCTAATTTCTGTTCCGAAAGATTGCCGCCTTCACCAGCAGGTATAGAAACGCTAACCTGATTATCCGCTCCCGCCCAGCCAAATAGTGCTCCAAGCATACGATCATCCGTCAGTCTCCAGTACAGATTGTCATGT
This sequence comes from Paenibacillus sp. FSL M8-0212, assembly GCF_038004645.1. Lineage (NCBI taxonomy): Bacteria > Bacillati > Bacillota > Bacilli > Caryophanales > Paenibacillaceae > Paenibacillus > Paenibacillus sp. FSL M8-0212. Next base: position 819,174 of record NZ_JBBORP010000001.1, read on the forward strand.
TCTCCAGCGACAACTTCACCCGTCATCGCCTGCTTGTGGCTGTTGTCCCAGCTATAGGCTGCACGTTCGGAAGCTGCATAGGCATGTTGATTCAAAAATGTCTTTTGATACATGTACATGGTAAAGAAGAGCAACAACACAAGAATAAACAGCACAACAGGAAAGATCAGGGAGGCTTCAACCGTGAAGCTCCCTTCTTCTTTTTTGAACTTGTTATTCGAAAAATTCATTACTTTTATCGCTAACATTCTTCAAAAGTCTCTCTACCAACGTCTTAATTTGGTTTTTAAAAATCAAAGCAATAATGATAATAACCCCGATAATCAGAATCAGCTCCAACGTGCCGAGCCCGTCCTCTTCTTTCCAAAATGCGTTTACCTTGTTTTTCAATAATCCCATCATCCCAATTCCTCCTACATATTCATCATCATAAAAGCAGGTGCCCCGATCATGACCACAATCGTAAAAAAGATCAGTACCATCGGAAACACCAGTTTGGAAGAAGCCTGTTCTCCCTTCGCCCGACTGACAGCCTTGCGTTTCTCCCACAACACATGTGACAGATCCCGCAGCGCCAATACAAAGTCACCTCCCCCACGCCGGAAATTCAGCAGCACTGTTGTCGTAAAAATCGTCACTTCCTGTACACCGCAGCGACGACTGAACTGTTCAAATGATTGTTGAAACGAGTACCCATTATTCCAATCTCCCACCGTCTTTCTGAGTTCGTTGTACAACGGATGATCCCGTTCCCCCTGGCTTGTCACACAGTGAACGATGGCACGTTGCACGGTCTCCCCTGCGCCAACCAGCAGTACAATTCGGTTCAGCAGCTCAGGCAGTTCCATAAGAATATCCTGGTCTCTTCGCTGCACCTTTGTATTGAGGTCTTTGTAGAGCGCAAAAGGTAACGCTGCACCAAGCGCGAGCCCACCTACCATACCTCCGATGCCCATATCTCCAACGAGTGATAACAGGCATCCCACCAGCAGCATGAGCCACGTGTAGGTCAACATTTCGGCGCAATAAAGCATCGTTTTTTCTCCACTGTGCTGTATGCCATACATTTTCTGAATGGCATGTTGCATTCGAAACATGAGCACTGGCAATCTGCGTCCAATGTCAAACTTGTCCAATATAAACAGGAAGGGGCCATGTAATTTTTTCAGTCGTAATCCTTCCATATCCAGCTTGCGCAGATGCCGGTAGGTCTGTCCCCGGGTTCGATCCAGCACCAGCCATCCCGCTCCGAGCATCCCTGCGACTATAACGGGAAGCAGCATCGTTTCAGCTCCTTATACTTTGATATCCATAATGCGATTAATCCACAGATAACAGCAGGCGAGTACTGCCAAGGCACCACTTGAGATGAGGTAGCCCATCCCGCTATATAACGGCTCCATAAAGTCTTTAGCGGTCAGATTGAGGAATATCAGAAAAATAAATGGAGCGGCAAACATCACCTTTGATTCGAACTTTTTCTGCGAAACCGCGACCATAATATCCTGCTGAATGTCCAGCTTCTCCCCAATCACCGCAGAGGTACGACGCACAACCTCAACCAGATCCCCGCCAGTTCGTTTGCACGTGATGAACACATCTGCAAAATTCGTAATATCTTCAATCTGCGCCCGATCCGAAAAATCCTGTAGTGCCTCTTCAATTGGTTGTCCATACTCCATCCGTGTCCGCAATATCGTGAACTCACGAATCAGATCGGTATCCGCTTCCGGGTTCAACATCCGCAGATCCTCCACGGATTCCTTGAATCCATTTTCCACCGATTTTCCAGCGGCTAGTGCCGAAGATAATGCATATAGCGCTTGCTTAAAATGTAAACTGAGTGTCATTCTTTTTCGTTCCAACAGCACTTTAGTCCAATGTTTTGGTACCCATATGCAACCCGCAGCCAGGATCGCTCCAGCCAACCAGTGATGGTAGAACAGAATTCCGATGCCAAAAAACAGCAGACCACTAATCAACATACAGACCATTCGTTGTCTCCGGGAAAGCGTATATACGGTGTAATCCGTCAACATCTGTCTGGCTTCACCCAACAGTAATCACCTTCCAATGACTTTAATTCACGTTGTTATCTGATAAATTTGTTTCAACACTATATTGTTCTATGTATCCATCCAGCCATTCCCCAAGCCCAGCCATCTGAATTTTATCCACCTGATTCAACTTTCCAACCTGTACTAACCCGCCAATAATTTTGCCTTCACGCTCTTCTTGTTCCTGGAAACGAAACAGTGGATTCAGCAAAACCTCACCGTTCTGCATCCCAATCACTTCACTAATCTCTGTCACCCGCCTTGAGCGATCTCGTAGCCGGGACAGATGTACAAAAATATCGATTGCTGAACTAATCTGCTGCCTCACAACGGCAATGGGAAGATCCGCACCACTAAGCACCATCGTTTCGAGTCTGCTAATCATGTCCGAGATGGTATTCGCATGCCCAGTTGACAAGCTTCCATCATGGCCAGTGTTCATGGCCTGTAACATATCCAGCGCTTCTGCGCCCCTGACTTCCCCAATCACAATCCGGTTTGGACGCATCCGTAAGGAAGATTTGATTAGATCCCGAATAGATATCTGCCCCTTGCCTTCGGTATTGGCATTCCGCGTCTCCAGTGATACCAGATTTGGTACCGTAACAATCTGCAACTCAGCCGAATCCTCAATCGTTATAATCCGCTCATCGGCAGGGATAAACTGTGATAATGCGTTCAGAAAGGTCGTTTTTCCCGATCCGGTCCCACCTCCAATGAAAATGTTGTATTTGCTCCGTACCAACTGCTGCAATAATTCTGCCGCTTCTTCATGCAGGGCTCCCTTGTCAATCAGATCGGACATCTTCATCGGTTCACTGGGGAATTTACGAATCGTCATCGTGGGGCCTTTCAAGGCAATAGGAGGCAACACGATATTGACCCGCGAACCATCCTTTAAACGGGCATCTACGATTGGAGAAGACTCATTCACAATCCGGTTTACCCCGGACACAATCATCTGGATGATATCCTCGAGCCGTTCCCTGGACTCAAATTCAAGGGTGATCTGGCTGACTTCACCTTCTTGCTCCACAAAAATCTCCTTGTGACTATTGATCATAATTTCCGTAATATCGGGATGATCCACAAGTGGCTGCAAAATATCCAATCCACGAAAGGAGTCAAACAATCGCTGTACCAGCGTATGACGCTCTCCTGAGGTCAGATCATCCAGCTTCGGGTCAGTAAGAACTTTGCGTTCTATCCCCTGCCACAGTTCATCATCTCCTGCGGAAGAGGTTAAATCGAGGCCAGCCCTGACTTCCCTGCGCATCATCTGAAACTGTTCTTCACGATCCAGTATTCTATTGGATGAATCCGTCATAGTGCCCACCGATCCTGCTTCTGAATTCGTCCCGTCTGCTTCAATTCTTCTTCGCCATCTTGTACCAGCATGGCACATAATCTCTTCACTTCGCGTTGAAAGATCGGAGAACTAAGCATGACTTCCTCCTGACTGAGTTGCTTCCAAGAAGGGATATAGGGCAACACTGCATCCAGATGCAGATCAGGACGTGGGAGTGCATTGACGACATTGTCCCGATATTTGTTAACCACAAAGCGTGAACGCTCCGATATACTTTCGTATAGATCTGGTTTCGTACGCTCAGCATGCTGTAACCATTGCCCCCATCGATGCATGGCAGATATATCATCCTCAACCAACCAGACAAATGCATCTGCTGCATCCAGTACCCCTTCACTGCGCCCATCCCAATCGGAATCCCCATCCAGAATCAACACGTCATATTGTCCGCAATCCGTTAAATAACGAAGCAGATTCGACGTATCCTCACGAGTCATTTGCAACAGTTCTTTCCGATTCGATAATGGCCAGAATACATCGGATCTCAGCGCTTCATGCCGGACCACATATCCATCTACGCCCTTCGATTGCGCCTGTAACTGCTTGCCGAATTCCTTTCTGCCCACCTTCAAATCGTATAACAGGCGTGACAATCCCGTCTCCGCATCCGGGTGACGCTGCCCACTTCTAATTAGTCCCTTTTCCAGAAACGGGAGCGTACTGTCCAGCGTCTCCAGATTAAGATAGAGAACAGCATATCCCGCAAGTCCCAATTGCTTCGCCATATGCAGGGCTACTGCCGTTTTGCCACTTCCACCCGAAGCGGATACTACACCGATGGAGAGAGTCTCTTGCCCCGAATGGTGAACCTTCTTACGGCGTGGCTGTCGGCAAGCATGCATCACAGCATCCAGCAAAGCAGGCAAGGGTTGATATTTCATCAGCCGTTTGGTCTCATCCACCTCTTCCATCCCTTCACTAAGCATTAGCCAAGGTACACCTGATCCTTCTCCCCCGTTATTCAGCCAGTCATTCAGAAACTCCGGTTCCGCAATAACCAGATCCGGTAATTCTCGACCTTCTTGCTCATTCATGTGATCCTTGAACGAATCCCCTTGGGAGAATGCCGTGAAACGCACATGGAGACCAGGCGAATTTCCCTGTACATAATCAAGCCAGGCGCTAATGTAATCTCTATCCTTCGAAACCAGAACTACCTTCAGTACAATCAAATTTTCCTTCCCTCCCTGTCAAAAAGCACAAAAAAAACACCGTCCAATAACCGCATGAATATGCAGTATATGGACGGTGCTTCCGTCACGTGCTATGAATGTATGGATAATATAGCATACAATTTCTGGGGGAGCAAGGGATTTATTCTAACCCATTTCTCCTTAAGAGTTGTACGGTGAATCGAACTCAATAATGTTTCGGTCCGGATCAAGTACAAAAATCTGTGCGAATCCAGCCACACTATCAGGTCTCGCTTCGTACTCAATTCCCTGCTGCTCCAACCAGGCTATAGTCCCTGAATAACTGGTCACCCAGATCGCAAAGTGGCCGTCTGTTGTATCAATTCCAGCCTCACGTAACGTGTGACCCTCAGGGTGCTGTAACAGATGAAGTTGCTGGCTACCGATGGCATACCATGTACCTGTGGAGCGGAAAGCCGGACGTTCAATCTCTTGCATCCCCAGTAACCCCGAATAGAATTTCTTCGCGATTTCCAGATCACGTACAGCCAGACTAACATGGTGGATGTGTGCATATTCGATCATCTTTTATATCCCCTCTCTACTTCAATATGACTATACTATAACACCTTCAACCCTGACCATAATCTCCGCTAAACAGAAAAACACCCCTGATTTTAATCCGGTAAACCTCTCGGCTCACACAGATCTAGTTCAGAGGTGCCTGTTTTATTTAGCGCTATCCAATGCTTCTTGTGGAATCTTGATCTCTTCCACTTGATCCTGGTTGGAGAACGTACTGTTCATCTTCATGTCCATCGTCATTTTCTGTCCGTTCTGTTCCATTTCCATGACCATGGTTACGTCCGTACTTGCAGGCAGGTAGGTTTCTTTGTTGATCATGTATTTCATCTTCATGCTGGTGATATTCATCTGATCAAGCATGGCTTGCATCTGGGCATCCGATCCGTTCTGCTCCATCACGGCTTTGGCCAGTTCCTTCACGTTATCACCGGATACGTCAGCGTTAATCACATAATTGTCGCCTTCTTCGGTCACTTCAGTATCTTCTTCGATCTTTTTGAATTGCTCCAATTCACCTTCGGGATTCATACTTGCTTTCATCTGCTCAATCAGTTCCTTGGTTTGAGCTTCAGGAATCGCAACCCATTGATCCCCAACTTGAGAGTAGATTTTATCCGATGTGATGTACTGCTTCACGTTCTGAGCTTCCTGTCCCGACATTTCCATTTTCATCTCTTGATAGATCATCATTGGATCTTTGATAATATCCATCTTAAGCGATGTTTTAACCTGTTGATCCTGGGACTGTTCACCAGCATCCAGTTTCAGATTCTGATCAATGTTTGCTTCAGTTGTGAAGCTTTTCATTTCTTTGGTTGCTGCATTGGTTTTGGTAATCAATTCGTCCAGGGTAGGGATCTTTGTTTCCTGCTCTGCAGGTGTATTACCCTCGTTAGATGTTTCGTTGTTAGTCGCTGGCGGCGTTGCCGTATTATCTGTATCGTTACTGCATGCTGCCAAGCTCACTGCTAATAATGCCCCGATAAATAATGTAGTCCACTTCTTCAAGTTGTTGTCCTCCCAAAATAGATATGATCTGTATTCATTACCCAATTATTTCCGTTATTAATCATAAAAATCGATCTTTGATCTCCGGTGTAGGCAACATGCACGCTTCATCCTTGCCAAACCAGCGATAACGGTTGCGAGCAACCCAGTTATAGACTGCATTACGAATAAATTTCGGTACAATAATGAACACATATAACAACGGATAAGGAAACTTCAGACCCTTAGCCAGTCGCAGTGCGGCGGTTGAACGTGTATAGTATTTTCCATTTTCAATCAGAACAAAGGTATCCATACTGTCTGTCGACAAATTGCCTTTCTTCAACAGTTCCTTGGCTACATCCGATTGAAGCGATGCAAAATTATATTTCCCTTCCGGGTCACGCTTAATAATCCATTTGGTTAAGCCCTGGCAGAAGTGACAGACGCCATCCACCAGTACGATGGGATGTCCCTGATGCACATCCGTTTGATTTGCTGTCATATTGGCTGCCTCCTATTGTTGCGGTTAGAGTAACTTACCCACTTAGAGCCATCTTGTTCACTAATTCTAAATTTATTTATGGAGGTAGTTCAAAAAGACTGAAAACCACTCTTTTTGAACTCGCATTAATGGGAAATAGAAAGAAAAAGAGCGCAGGCACTGTGCCTACGCTCGTATCTGTCCGACAATTACTCCGTAACTGCCTTTTCCATCCATTGGTCATCGATCATTTGTTGATGCAGGTCACTTGCCCACTGGTCCATACATTTGCAAATAAAATCTTTGCGACATACTGGACAAGGCGTTTTCTGCAAACGACTGATATTGGTCATCTTCCATTCCGGGGAACGGGAGTAGAATACACGGCATTTTGTACCGTCTACCAAATTCATTTTAAATTCGTACAATCCGTCTTCCTTGTTACCATAAGCTAATTCTAAATCTGCAATACGCGGTCTATAAGACATGGATATCACCTGTTTAATTCAAATTTGGTTCATGCAATGACACTACTCAGTACTAAGTTATATTAAAGAAAATTCAGATCAATGTCAACTCACGCATGTCTACCCGCCAAACAGAATATCCAGAATAGTCCCTACCTGCCCCTGTTTTTTCCCTTTCAAGACATCCGGATCAAATACTTCAACATACCCGCAGGAAGCACAAGCCACGAACAGGTAGTGGTTATGCTGTATATCGAACATCTTGCTCAGGCCTGCTCCTGACATGGAAACTTCCTTAATGTTACAATCCGTGCCTCTGCATTTTGTACACACAAATCGCCGCTCGATCATCTCTTCAATACTCATCTTTGTTCCCCCTTTATGGAATGTGTAGCATGAAGTGAGAGTGCAATTATGTAAAATAGTACGCGATCTGGCATCTAATCTCCTGCATCATGTCCTTATATTATAATCAACACAAAACCCTGCCGATTGCCAGCAGGGCTTTGTAGTCGAACATCAGGTATCTGGGATACCCTGCTCTATATGTTCCCTTTACTTGCAGGGAGTCAAATCTTAGACTACGTTTAATACAACATCAATGTTGCCACGTGTCGCTTTGGAATACGGACAGAAATCATGTGCCTTGCGGGCCAGATCTTCTGCTTGACTGTGATCCACACCAGGCATACTCACGTCCAGGCGAACAGATAATTGAAAACCGTCATCCGCTGGGTCTTTACCAATGGATACGTTACTTGTAACGACCACATTCTCCAATTTCACACCTGCTTTACGAGCAACATTGGCAAGGGCACTCTCATAACATGCTCCATATCCAGCTGCGAAGAGCTGCTCAGGGTTGGTACCTTCACCACCGGAACCTCCAAGCTCTTTCGGCATTTTCAAATCATGTTTGAGCACGCCATCCGAAGAAGTTACTGAACCTGTACGTCCACCTTTAACTGTCGCTACTGCTGTATATAAAGCTTCCATTAAGAATCTCTCCCTTATCCATTTAGTTTTTACTGCCTTCCTTTCAATTTAAACTTCTGGCTCATTTTGAAACGCATTTTAGTTCTTTATAAGCTTTTACAACTTTATTATTTTCATGCATTTCAACGCCATGGCTGTATTTTTCCTAAGGTTGGGTAATATACGAAGGGGCATCTTCAAATTAGAACCGAAATTTTGTGTTAATACATAAAAGTTGCACTAGACAAAAATTATTGAAGGAGTACAATGTAACAATAAACATAAAAATTTAGATATATCATGCGTGGTTTGTCCCGCATCAATATTACCAAATCAATAATTCAAAGTCAGGTGATTATCGTATGAGTAAAAAAAATCCGTTCAACGCTCCTTCAAGAGAATCATTGTCTACTGCGGGCATGGCCCCTTCGCTTGGAGAAGCACATAGTTCCATGAAAGTCCCGCAGAATGCTGCATGGTGGAAGAAATTCCTCGCCTTTGTAGGCCCAGGATACCTCGTTGCCGTAGGTTACATGGACCCCGGGAACTGGGCAACAGATATCGCAGGTGGCTCACAGTTCGGGTATACCTTGTTATCCGTTATCCTGTTATCGAACCTGATGGCCGTTGTACTTCAATCGTTGGCCGGAAAGCTTGGAATCGTCACTGGACGGGATCTGGCCCAAGCCTGTCGCGAACGCTTCAGCATGCCTGTTGTCATGATGTTATGGATACTGTGTGAGCTTGCCATTGCAGCTACCGATCTGGCTGAGGTCATAGGTTCTGCCATCGCGTTAAAGCTGTTATTTAACATCCCCATGTTATACGGCGTGATCATCACCGCAGTTGATGTACTCCTGATTCTTGTACTGCAAAACAAAGGATTCCGCGCCTTGGAAACACTTGTCATTGTGCTGATGGCGACCATTGCCCTCTGCTTCGGGATTGACCTTTTCCTGGCAAAACCGGATATGGGCGGTGTTCTCCATGGTTTTGTACCAAATGTTGAGATTCTGCAAAACCCGGCTATGCTCTATATTGCCATTGGTATTATCGGAGCAACCGTGATGCCGCATAATCTGTACCTGCATTCTTCCATTGTGCAGACCCGTCAGATCGAACAGACACCACAGGGTAAAAAAGAAGCTATTCGGTACTCGACCATGGACTCGACAATCGCACTGACACTCGCCCTGTTCATCAATGCGGCCATCCTGATTGTATCTGCTGCTGTATTTCACAGTGCAGGCATGACACAGGTTGCCGAGATCGCAGATGCCTACCATCTGCTGACACCTCTATTGGGTACTACGGTTGCAAGTATTCTGTTTGGTGTGGCGCTGTTAGCATCAGGTCAGAACTCTACCCTTACAGGTACACTCGCTGGGCAGATTGTTATGGAAGGTTTCCTGAACATTCGAATTCCGGCTTGGCTGCGCAGACTGGTCACACGTCTGATCGCCATCATCCCGGCGGTAATTGTCACTGCCATTGCAGGAGAACATGGCACAGAAGAACTGCTCATTTTGAGCCAGGTCGTGCTGTCGCTTCAATTGCCCTTTGCTGTAATTCCCCTGGTGATGTTCACGAGTGATAAAAAAAGCATGGGTGCATTCGCCAACAAATTGTGGCTCAAAATCATCTCATGGGTCATTGCCGCGATTATCGTTGTGCTGAATGTATATCTGATCATTCAGACGATTCGGTTATTCTAATCTCGTTTTTATCGACCAAATACTAAAAAGGCTGATCAACTCCGGTATTCAATACCAAGTTGATCAGCCTTTATTGTTGCAGTACAGCAACGTGTTTCCTTTTATAGTAAAACGCTAAACTCTAATAAACAATTATCTAATCCTGATTGGGCACCAGTAACGGCAGGAGTTCATCCAATGAGTCAACAGTCCAATCCGCACGTTCCTCATCCGATCGGTCTGGCTGGAATCTTCCGTAACCCTGCATAATTCGAATCGTAAGCATGCCCAGCTTCCGAGCAGGTATAATGTCGTTGTCGATCCGATCCCCAACCATGACGGCTTCCTCCGGTTCACAGCCGGCCTGTTTCAAGGCTACAGCGTATAACTCAGGGTCTGGCTTGGACACACCTTCTTCAGCAGAACAGGCGAGAACGTCAACATACTTCCGCAAGCCGTAGCTCTCCAGTCTTTCTTCCGTTCCGGGACTCTGATTGGCAATGATGCCAATGCGATAATGCCGTGACAACTGCTGAAGAACGGAATCCGCTGAAGGAAAAGGACGTTCAAGATCTTTTTGAAACTTCAACTTGTCCTGAATCTGTTTCTGGTGTCCCTCGTCTTCAACGAAGGTGCGAATCGCCACTCTCATAGGCCGTTGCTCATATTTCTGGTAACAGTTCGCGAACAGTTCGCGTACCGCCTCAATTGTCACCGGATACCCCAAAGCACAGGCTTCACGGACGAACTGTCCGATAATATCATCAACCGGCTCCCATTCATCCACCAGTGTATCTCCAACATCAAAAAACAACCACTTTAATCCACCCACATCCGGCACGCCAATTCCTCCTTGTAAGCCACAGGCAATCTAAAAGTTCGTGTTCAAAAAGTCTTGAACTACCTTTAAAACCATAAAAAAGAAGACTCACCATCTTGCATGAGTCTCCTCAAACTTCCGTTTATCGATACATTCAATTATAACAGGCACCTTACACCTGAGCAATCACAAGCTATGGCATTAACCATTGAGGAGAAAGCCAACTTCCCCATTGAGCGAATATACAATCCGGTCTGCGCCCATGCCCCGATAGATGCCCTTAGGATGACTCTGCTCCGTAATGACGCACAGGGATTTCGATGTCCATGAACGGCAGATCTGTAAATAACGACAGGTCAGATTCAGGCTGTTCTCAAAAATAAACACGTTGCCTACGCTGCCCTGCGGCAAAAACCATTTTTGAGCTGCAGCCGTATTCATGCGAATGACATGTTCGACTCCGATTCTACGGAGTCTACGCTCTTCCCCTGCACTGTTGGTTAGAACGGCAAACGGCATTTTTTTGTACATTAGTAATTTGATAAATTTACGTCCTGCTTCATTTGGAGCAGTCACTAAGATCATCTCAGTATCCATCATTCGTTCCTCCCTTGGCGTGAAAAGACAACAAAAAAGAAGCGTGGGGGACCAAGGCCTCCCGAACGCTTCTTAAAGAATCCATGGCGAAAAGACCATGAACCAGCGTACGGCTTGTTGCCTCTCCCTTTAACGCTTACGAGGTTAGCTGACGGATTCGGGCGCGAGAGTCGCCCTATTTCCGGCTGTCACCGGAAAATTCACCCCATGAATGCCTACTGTCCTGGACAGCGCATTCTGTTGGTTCCCCCGTTTTCCACTCATCAATGAATGGAAACTCAGCGATTAAAACATCGTTCGTATATCTTAAGGATAAGATCGAGCGATATTATCGTTTGTTTCGTTTTTCAGGTACAATTTAGTTTAAATTGAAATTACGTTATGAATCATACACCCGTGCCATGATGGTGTAAAGTCCGCACAGATCACCGAATCGACAGATTTTCGGCAATACTCACATATAATAGCGCTTACAACAAGGTCATACTCTATCCATCTCTTTAAATCTATCTAATTCTCACTCTGACGAAAATCACTTCGCAATTCATTCACGTATTCTGCACAACTTGCCTATTTTGATGCTTTTAACACCACATTAGTTTTGCAATATTTAATTGCAACCAATATAATAGAAGATATAAGAGTAAATAAATGGAGGCGATTTAGATGACAATCTACGATTACAAAGTGAATACCCTTCGCGGTCAAGAAGTTGAAATGTCCGACTACCGTGACAAAGTGCTCCTGATTGTGAATACGGCAAGCTCATGCGGACTTACCCCTCAATTCAAAGGTCTGCAAGAATTGCAAGACAAGTTCCAGGATGCGCCATTTGAAGTCCTTGGTTTTCCAAGTAACCAGTTTGCACAGGAAAAAGGTTCTTCCGATGATATTGCCGAGTTCTGTCAGATGAATTATGGCGTAAGCTTCCCTATGTTTGAGAAAATTGATGTGAACGGCTCAAGCGCTCACCCTCTCTTCCAGCACCTTAGCACAGAAGCTCCTGGCCTGCTCGGCTCCAAAGCAATCAAATGGAATTTCACCAAATTCCTTGTGGATCAGAACGGACAGGTCATTAAACGGTATGCTCCCAAAACAACACCGGACAAGATTGAAGAAGATATCAAGAACTTGCTGCAAAAATAATACATTGGCCACCCGTAGCCGGAAGGTAGAGCACCATTGCCCCGGTAATGGATGGCCTTTTTTCTCAACTTTGATGTCAGACTGTTAAAAAAACAAAAAAAGAAGCTTTCCATTAATGGAAAGCTTCTTCTTAATCGTTCATATGATGCGGTCGAGAGGACTCGAACCTCCACGGGCATACGCCCACTACCCCCTCAAGATAGCGTGTCTGCCATTCCACCACGACCGCATGTCGTAAATAATCGGCAACAGAATTGATTATACCGGGTTCAGAACTAAAAGTAAAGTATTTTTTAATACTTCTTTTACAGCTAGGCATTTTCCACAAAAAACGCATATTCTCGTCATCTTTACCCATGAACTGCATACATTAGATTTGATCCCCTCCTTTCCGGATTGAGCTGATCTTATTGATTCATTTATATCTAGTCCTCCCTGCACTTCGCAGATATTTAACCTTATATGTTATATAAAATAACACAAATATTGAATCCCAGATTTAATCCATTAAATTTCACGGACACTATTGACAAAAAGCGGACATTTATGGGATGATAACTATCATATAATTCGGATTTTTAAACATAAAGCAATCAAAAAGGAATATAGATGTCACTTTAAGTTACATTTAACGAACACAGGAGGCGAATGATTGTGAACCGTGGGAATAAGCTGCTCGATTATGTCAAACTGCTTGATTCCTCTATTCAGGTTGGAGGGTTCACCCATTCCTTCGGCATGGATATCCATATCAGGGAGGGTACCATTCGTAATGCTGAAGATCTCGAATCATTCATGCGTTGTCAGTTGCATCCGAGCATCGTTCGTCTAGAAGGTATGGCCATCAAAGGCATCTATACCGCAGCAGATCACAAGGATACATGGCGGATAGCTCTAATCGACAAGCTCGTCCATGTTCAGCGAACCCCTGGAGATCTCAGAGAACAAGCTGCCTCCATGGGTAAACGATTGATCAGACTTGCACGCGCTCTGCACCCCTGGATTGAATTCAGCCAGCTCGAACAGATCTTTGCCAAATACGATTCGGTTGGCTGCCTCTCCACTGTTCACGCCTGGATTAACCACCACCTCGACATCCCGGTCGAGGAGGCGGTCCTTGGTTACCTGCATTCAGCCATGAATGCCTGCATAACCGAAGCCTCCAAAGTCATTCCCCTGAACAACGATACAACCAAGGATCTGATGGTCCGCCTGGCCACAGATCTGGAGAATGAATGGAAGACCGTCAGCGCCTCGGCTGCGGATGGACTGGCACAGCCAACCTCGATGTCCATGAAATCATTTTTCCCCAGTTTCCATATGCTTGGAGCTGGACTTCATGCCTACAGGGCCTAATCCTCTTCCTCCTCATACCTGCTCCCCTTTATTCAGACAAACTAAAAAACACGCGGCAACCTCCTTGCCGACGTGTTTTTTGTCATTTTATTTGTTTTATTTACGTATTTACGCCATTTATCATCACAAAATACACTTTTTTCCGTCTTTTTTAATTGTTAGATGACGAATTTACGTATATAATGAAACATACAGCTCGCATTTCTATACATTTTACATGAAGAAAGGGCGGCTGAATACTACATTCTAACCAGGGGTGAACCCTTTTGAACAAGAAAAAACCAGTTACTCCGTTCGGATGGGCCATCAAACGACGGCTAACCGAACTTCAAGTGGACCAGAAGACCTTTTGTGAACAGCACGGCATCCCACCCTATCGTTTATCCAATCTCATTCACGGCACACGCAAAGCAACCCGATTCAGGCACCTGGTCGCTGATATTTTGGATATTCCAGATGAACTGAGATAAGATTTCTGCCAAAGGAGGGTCCTATCCATGAGACATGTTACATCCGATCTGGAGAGGCTATCGTTCCAGTCCATACGTCACCAACTCATCATCGTTGATCACAATTGGATTATCCAAAGTTGTAACCGTGCCTGGCAACAGGGACTCGGTCAATGCTCACCAAACCCGGATACACACAGTAGTCATAGACATTACCTGCATCTGACAGAAGCCTGGGCAAAACGAGGCAAGAACGCTAACATGGCACTTGTCGCACAGAATTTGAAAGAACGCGGAATACCCTTTAATCGAAATCATACATATGACATCTGCGTGTATACTGTATACAACGAAAAGAGGTGGTTTCGTGTAGAACTCACCCCTCTATCTTATGCAAATTCAATTCAGGATACCGATCTCGCTTTGATTGCACACATGGATATTACCGAACAGAGAAAGACAGAACACCAATTGAAGAAGGCATTGTCTGAAGTGCGCACATTGCGCGGACTGCTGCCTATTTGCGCCGTCTGCAAACAAATCAAGGACGAAGAGGAACACTGGAACTCCGTTGAGAGTTATCTGGAGAAGCATACCCACGCCGAATTCACCCATGACATCTGTCCGGAATGCATCCGGCGGTTATATCCCAAATACTCGAATATCCTGGACAAGCGTTCCTGAAACCTCTCCACTCGCCACACTAACTACAACTACACGGAGAGATGATGTTCAAACTGCGACATATCCAATTCTTGCGGTGTCCCATGCAGGGTTATGGCCCCTTTGTCCATGATATAGATGTAGTCTGCGGCACTCCGTACAAAATCAATACTCTGCTCTACCAGCAGAACCGAGAGGTTCCCCTTTGCCTTGAGCTGCAAAATAACCTGCCGAATGTCCTCTACGATAGAAGGCTGGATGCCTTCTGTCGGCTCATCAAGGAGCAACAACCCCGGACGCGAAGCCAATGCCCGGGCGAATGCCAACTGTTGCTGCTGTCCACCACTCAGATCCCCGCCCTGCCGTCCATACATCGTCGCAAGTACTGGAAACATCGCCAGTACATCCTCCGGGAACGTTTTTACTCCCGGTGCACTTGTCTCCAGACCAAGCAATAAGTTTTCTTTCACCGTAAGCTGCGGGAAAATCTCCCGCCCCTGCGGTACATAACCGATCCCTGCCCTTGCCCGCTTGGCTGTGTCCAAAGTGGATAACTCCTGGTTTTGCCACTGAATACTGCCCTTGCGTGTTTTGAGCAGCCCCATTAATGTTTTCATCAACGTTGTTTTCCCTACACCGTTGCGGCCCATCAGACACACCACCTGTCCAGGCTGTATATCCAGGTTCACACCACGAAGCACATTGCTTTCCCCGTAGCCGGATTCAATTCGTTGCAGCGACAGCATGGTCATCCCTCCTTTTGCCCAGATACACTTCTGCCACTTTCGGGTCTGCCTGTACCTCCGCCATCGTACCTTCCTTCAGCAATTTCCCTTCATGCATCACCGTTACCTTGGCTGCGAACTCTCGCACAAACTCCATATCATGCTCCACCACCACAACCGAGCGTTCACGCGCAATCTCTTGCAGAAGCCGCCCGGTCTTGTGTGTTTCTTCATCCGTCATGCCTGCGGCTGGTTCGTCCAGCAACAACACCCGCGGCTCCTGCAGAAGCAACATGCCGATCTCCAGCCACTGCTTCTCCCCATGTGATAACGCTCCTGCACGAGCATCAACGCGGTCTTGCAGACCAATCTGGAGGGTAACATGCTCCATGGCAGCACTCATTTTCCCATATCTCCGAATGCCAATGGCTTGCAAAGGGGAACGGCGAGTCTCCGCCGCCAGTGTCAGATTCTCCTGCACCGTCAGACCCGCAAAGATCGATGGCGCCTGGAATTTGCGTCCCACCCCTTTGCGAACTATCTGGTGCTCCTTCAGTCTTGTTAATTCCGTACCATCCGCCATCTTTACCGAGCCGGACATCGGTTTGGTTTTGCCGCATATCACATCCAGCATCGTGGTTTTCCCCGCACCATTCGGTCCAATCAGAAAATGCAGGTCATGTTCATGCAGCTTCAGATTCATGCCTTTGACAGCAACGAACCCACCAAAGGCCACCGTAATATCCTCGGCTACCAACACCGTCGATTCCTCAGTAGACTTCAGGTTTTTCCCGAGTGACTTGGACATGCGCACTCTCTCCTCTCCGCTTCAGCAAGCGAACGACATGACGATATACACCTACAATACCGTTTGGCATGAACAAAACTACCGTTACAAAGAGCCCGCCAATGACAAACAACCATCCTTCGGGATAAGCCTCACTTATGCCTGTTTTGGCTGCATTCAGCACCACCGCTCCGATGACCGCTCCAATAAGCGTACCGCGGCCACCCAGCGCAACCCACAAGACCATCTCAATGGAAGGCACAATCCCCATCATCGATGGCGAGATAATACCGACCTGAAGAACAAACAACATACCCGCGATGCCTGCAAGCGCACCGGAAAAAGCAAAAGCCAGCGTTTTATATCCTGCCGGATCATATCCGAGGAATCGTACCCGATTCTCCCCATCCCGCGCAGCTTCAAGCACTTGGCCGAACCGACTGTTCACCATTCGACGACAGAGCATATAAGCGATCACCAGAACAGCAAGCGTTATATAGTAGAGAGCAATCGTCGTTCCAGCGGAATGAAGTGTAAAACCAAAGATCGAATTATATCCGGTAATGCCATTTGTTCCACCCGTCCATTCCTGTTTACCAACAAAGAGTGTTACCGTAATAAGAACCAAGGCTTGAGTCAGGATGGTAAAATAAACACCGGTGATCCGGTTACGGAACGTAAACCACCCCAGGGCAAAGGCAAGCAATGCCGGAAGGGCTATCCCCAATAACAGCGCCACCGGGAAAGAGCGAAATGGTTCCCAGAACCATGGCAGACCACCGAGACCACTCCATCCCATGAAGTCAGGAAGCGTTGCTCCACTGGCCTGAAGCTTCAGATACATCGCCATCGCGTATCCACCTAGCCCAAAGAACACACCATGCCCAAGACTCAACACACCCCCATAACCCCAGATCAGATCAAGACCAATGGCCAGGATTGCCAGCGCCAAAAACTTGGCTAACAGACTTAGACGAAACTCCGTGGAGATTAGTGGAGCAAGACACATCATGATGAGTACAACCGCCCAGATAATCCTCATTTTCAGACTGCCAGTCTTGAGTAAAGCGGACATGAACTAACCCCCTTTTTCACGTTAATCGAGACTTCGTGTACGCATCGCGACCAAACCGCGTGGTTTCCATTGCAGAAAAGCAACGATACATACAAACACGAGCACCTTGCCAATGGAAGCCGATGTATAGGTTTCGAATAGCGTGTTGAACATACCAATCCCCAATGCACCACACACGGTTCCGACCAATTTTCCCACACCACCCAGGACAACGACCATGAACGCATCCACAATATAATACGTACCAAGTGAAGGACCAATCGGACCAATGAGCGTTAATGCACAGCCAGCAATTCCGGCAATGCCCGAACCAATCGCAAAGGTCATGCCATCTACCCGCCTGGTCGAAATCCCAAGACACCCCGCCATGCTCCGATTCTGCATTACAGCCCTCATTCGTCTTCCGGAAGACGTTCGATAGATATAGAGATACATACACAACAGCACAACCGCAACCAGTGCAATAATGAAAATTCGCTTATATGGGAATACAATGCCATCCGAGATCGCCAATCCCCCATTGAGCCAGGCCGGACTGGATACTCCTACATTTGGCGCTCCGAATATCGTACGGGCCAGTTGTTGCAGCATCATGCCTACACCCCATGTCGCAAGCAGACTGTCCAGCGGCCTGCCATACAGATGTCTGATCAGCACCACTTCAAGCAACCAGCCAATCAGAGCCGCTACAATGAACGCAATCGGTAGAGCCACAACAAAGTAGGCACCAAACCACGCCGCTGGAGCATAGGACATAAACAGATTTTGTGTTACATACGTTGCATATGCACCGATCATGATCAGTTCACCGTGAGCCATATTGATGACATTCATCAGCCCAAACGTTACTGCAAGCCCCAATGCAATCAACAACAGAATTGAACTGATACTCAGACCGTTGAACATCTGCAGGATAAACATATCCATCGCTATCCCCTCCTCCATACCGTGACTCTCGAAATTTCACAACTTAAATTAGCGGCAGCAACACTTCTCACATCACAGTAACGCTTTACCGCGATATGGTGAGAGGATGTGTTGTCACACCCTCGTTTATGTTTCGGCTGCATTGAATCGAGTTGCCTGTTTTATTGCGAGGTTTCTATGTTATTTAGCGCTGAGGGAAGCTCCCCATTCATACGTTTTCAGATAAGGGTCCGGCTTGACAGGCGCACCAGAATTCCACAATTCCTTGAACTGCCCATCTTCCTGCACTTCACCGATCCGTACGGTTTTGTAGATATGCTGATTCTCTCCATCCACGGTTACCTTACCTTCCGGGGCATCAAACTCCAGACCCTTGGCAGCTGCCTTCACCTTCTCCACGTCGGTTGATCCTGCTTTTTCCACCGCCGCTTTCCAGAGATAAACCGCCACATATCCCGCTTCAATTGGATCAGCTGTCACTCGATCAGCACCGTATTTTTCTTTGTACTTGGCAACAAATGTAGCATTTTCAGGTGTATCGGTTGTCTGATAATAATTCCACGAAGCCAGATGCCCCTTCAATACGTCTGCGCCAATACCACGGATTTCTTCCTCCGCCACACTTACCGAGAGGGTTGTCATCTGATCCGAGGAGATTCCGGCATCCTTCAATTGTTTGAAGAAAGCCACATTGCTATCTCCGTTCAGCGTATTGTATACAATATCCGGCTTTGCAGCCTTGATTTTGCTTATGATGGTACTGTAATCGGTATGGCCCAGCGGTGTGTATTCTTCACCCACCACTTCGCCGCCCTCTGCTGCGAGTTGTGCCTTAATGACCTGATTGGCCGTTTTCGGGAATACATAATCTGAACCGAGCAGATAAAACGTCTTGCCCCTGTTCTCCAGTAACCAGGTTACAGATGGAACGATCTGCTGATTCGTGGTTGCTCCTGTATAAAAAATATTTGGCGATGATTCCAATCCTTCATATTGCACCGGATAAAACAATAGACCTTTGTTCTGTTCGAACACCGGGAGCATCGCCTTCCGACTCGCAGAGGTCCATCCGCCAAATACTGCAGCGACCTTATCTTGTAGTAGTAGCTTCCCAGCCTTCTCCGCAAAAGTAGGCCAATCCGAAGCGCCATCCTCAATTACAGGCTCGATCTGTTTACCCAAAACTCCGCCCGCGGCATTGATCTCTTCAATAGCAAGCATCTCGGCATCTTTAACAGATACCTCACTGATCGCCATCGTTCCGCTGAGAGAGTGAAGAATGCCAACTTTAATCGTATCACCGGAGGCAGCCGGCTCTCCTGTACCACCTGAACCCGAAGCTTCAGGCGGCGCAGTGCCCTCCACACATCCTGTCATCACAATGACCACACCGAGCAAAATACTCCATAACTTGACCGACCTCTTCTTCAATAGCCTACACTCCCTTTTTTTAGTCTATTGACGAACATTAAGGTCATTTGCGTCCGAAATGTTCGTTGATCCAAATTATGGAGGGTTACACTCTTCATGTCAATATAGCTTACATAATTTTATTTCATGCCTACTCGTTTCATGCATACTGCTAATATGCCTTGAAGCTTATTGACAAAGGATTCACCCTGTGTGAGTATAATTAACATATAACATGATCCATGAACATATCAGACATTATAAGCGAAAGGTCGGATTGCCTTGCACTGGACTGAGCAGGAAAAGGAAAAACTCCTGATTACCGTAGCCGCTAACCTCGCCCGTGAACGAAGAGCACGCGGACTCAAGTTGAATGTTCCCGAAGCCATCGCCTTGTTGACCTCCGAACTGATGGAACGAGCACGGGATGGAATGAGTGTTGCCGAATTAATGAGATACGGAGGCACCATCCTGACACGTGAAGACTGTATGGATGGTGTTCCCGATATGATTCCTGAAGTACAGGTAGAAGCCACATTCCCTGACGGTACGAAACTGGTTACTGTACACGAACCTATACGCTGAGAAAGGCAGGAGAAACCATGATTCCTGGTGAATACCGTTTGAAGCCAGATGACGACATCATCTGTCATCCGGATCGTTTAACCCTACGACTCATTGTCCTTAACCGCGGCGACCGCCCCGTCCAGGTCGGCTCTCACGTTCACTTTTATGAAGTTAATGCAGCACTGGACTTTGATCGCACGTCAGCTTTTGGACATCGCCTGCACATTCCGGCAGGCACCGCAGTCCGCTTCGAACCTGGTGAAGAGAAACCTGTTGAACTCACAACCTTTGGCGGCAAACGCCAGATTCACGGGTTCAACGGATTAACCGAAGGCTCTGCGAATCAAGCTCCTGATCCACTGAAACTGGAGGCATTCCTGAAGACGTTCTCCCCTCCCATACAAGATGGGGGTGAATCTTCATGAAACGAATGAGCCGTGAACAGTACGCGTCCATGTTTGGACCGACAACCGGCGATGCCGTAAGACTTGCAGATACCGAACTATGGGCAGAGATTGAACATGATTATGCCGTATACGGAGATGAGAGCAAGTTCGGGGGCGGCAAGGTTATCCGCGACGGGATGGGCCAGTCTACGACTGCTCTGCGAAGTGACGGCACTCCTGATACTGTTATCACCAACGCTATCATTATCGATCATTGGGGCATTGTAAAAGCGGATATCGGCATTCGGGATGGTCACATCTGCGCCATTGGCAAATCCGGTAACCCGGATACAATGGATGGCGTTCATCCCGCACTGGTCATCGGCGCTTCCACCGAAATCATCGCCGGTGAAGGCATGATTGTAACTGCTGGCGGCATTGATACCCATATTCATTTCATCTGCCCACAGCAGATTCAGACTGCATTATCCTCCGGGGTCACGACCATGATCGGCGGCGGAACAGGACCCGCAACAGGAACCAAAGCCACAACCTGCACACCAGGAGCCTGGCACATCCACCGGATGTTAGAATCGGCAGAGGCTTTTCCCATGAACATCGGTTACCTTGGCAAAGGCAACAGTTCCAGTACCGCACCTTTAATTGAACAGATTGAAGCTGGGGTAATCGGCCTGAAGCTGCATGAAGATTGGGGCACTACGCCGAGCGCTATCGATGCTTGCCTTACTGCCGCCGGGGAACATGATGTTCAAGTCGCTATCCACACCGATACACTGAACGAAACCGGATTTCTCGAAAACACCCTGGCTGCGATCAACGGCCGGACGATCCACACGTACCATACGGAAGGCGCTGGTGGCGGACACGCACCGGATATCATCCGGGCCGCTGGGGAGTCCTACGTTATCCCCTCATCAACCAACCCAACACGACCGTACACACGCAACACCGTAGAAGAGCACCTTGATATGTTGATGGTGTGTCATCACCTGGACCCTTCCATCCCGGAAGATGTCGCTTTTGCGGATTCGCGGATTCGTCCCGAAACCATCGCAGCCGAAGACATTTTGCATGATCTTGGCGTGTTCAGCATCATCAGTTCCGATTCACAGGCCATGGGCCGAGTGGGCGAAGTCATTATCCGTACGTGGCAGACAGCCGACAAAATGAAAAAACAGCGCGGTAAACTTGAACTCAACCCGGATTCTCCCTCCGATAACGATCGGATCAAGAGATATGTCGCCAAATACACCATCAATCCAGCTATTGCACACGGAATCGGTCATCTCGTCGGTTCGGTGGAAGTTGGAAAGCTGGCCGATCTAATCGTATGGAAACCAGCCTACTTCGGAGTTAAACCCGAGATTGTCATCAAAGGTGGCATGATTACATTCGCCCAGATGGGTGATCCCAATGCATCCATTCCGACACCTCAGCCGGTATTTGGCAGACCCATGTTCGGAGCTTATGGGAGCGCCATTGCCAGCGGATCCATCACCTTTGTCTCCCAAGCCGCAGCAGATGCGGGGATCAAAGAGTCATTGGGCCTGAAAAAGCGGGTTGAACCCGTCAAGGGCTGTCGCTCGGTCAGTAAAAAAGACATGATTCATAACGACGTCACCCCTGTCATTGAAGTCGATCCCGAAACCTATGAGGTACGCGCCGACGGCGAGCTTCTCACCTGTGAACCCGCAGACGAGTTGCCTATGGCACAGCGGTACTTTATGTTTTGATAGAAATAAGGATTAGCTGATAAGGGGGCACTCATGATGAACAGTGGCACGAAGCTACTCCGTTATGTTCAGCTGCTGGATTCGGCCCTGCCTATCGGTGGTTTCTCCCATTCCTTCGGTCTGGAAGCTTACACGCATGATGGCACCGTGCAAAATACCGCGCAGCTTGAACAGTTTATTCGCAGCCAACTTCATTCCAGTCTTGTACGACTAGATGGTCTTGCCATCAAAGGCGTCTATCAGGCGATAAAACAGCAAGATGCCGCTCTACTTGCCCTGTATGATAAACGTGTCCACGCCCAGCGCTCCCCTCGGGAACTCAGGGAAAGCGGCCACAAAATGGGAAAACGACTGCTCAAGCTGGCCCGTTCACTCTATCCATGGATGGACTTTTCCCTGATTGATAAGGCCATCCGGGAACATGGCGCGTATTGCGGCATCACGACCATTCACGGTTATATCAACTATCAGTTGGAGATTGAATTGGATGAAGCCGTTACCGGGCATCTGTATACCTCAGTGAACGCTTATGTGAACAGCGCACTTCGCCTGCTGCCCATCGGACAAACCGAAGCGCAGATGTTGATTCAGAAACTGCTTGATGATATCGAAGCGGAATGGGCTCTCATACGGGACAATGACCCCGAAGATATGCACAGCTTCGGAATCGCCCAGGAAATCTACGCCATGCGGCATGAGACCTTACCCGCGCGGCTGTTTATGTCTTAACTACAACTTTTATCTAACCAAGGAGGAATTGTTATGTGTGGAGGAGCTAATCATACGCATCATCCAGAGTGGGAACGTAAGGCATTTGATCGGAGTCGTCCGATGCGAATTGGAATTGGTGGACCGGTAGGCTCAGGTAAAACAGCCCTGGTGGAGAAGCTGTCCAAGGCACTGCGTACACGTTATAGCCTTGCTGTCATCACGAATGACATTTATACCAAGGAAGATGCCGAAATCTTGCTGCGTCAGAATGCACTGGCACCAGAGCGCATTATTGGCGTAGAGACAGGCGGATGCCCGCACACCGCTATTCGCGAGGATGCCTCCATGAATTTCGAAGCAGTTGACGAGTTAATTGAACGTTTCCCGGATCTGCAACTGATCTTTATCGAGAGCGGTGGTGACAATCTCTCTGCTGCATTCAGTCCGGAACTCGCTGATGTGTTCATCTACATTATCGACGTTGCCCAAGGGGAGAAACTTCCTCGCAAAGGCGGTCCTGGCATCACGCGTTCAGATCTGTTGTTAATCAACAAAACCGACCTTGCCCCTTACGTTGGAGCAAGCCTGGAAGTTATGAAAAATGATACCGAGCGGGTACGCGAAGGCCGCCCTTATGTCATGTCTAATCTAATGAGCGGTGAAGGTGTATCCGAGATTGTCCACTGGCTTGAACATCAATATATGGATGACGATGCTTCCGCTGCACATCTGCATTCACACAGCCATGAACATGGCACTCACTCGCATTAAATCATCTTCTGTCCCCACGGGAACAGAGATAAATGGGAATGAAAGTGCAGGTGCGCCCGTCACACGCCGCAGCGAGCTTCGGGCCACCTTTGCCTTCCAAGGCGACCGGACTGTCATGACTGATCGTTATTACAGCGCACCGCTCCGGTTTAGCCGATCCTTTCGACCTCCCGGAGGCGGAACCGAATTATGTGTGTACACGTCAGACGTCTCCCCCGGAGTCCTTAACGGGGATCATTATCATTCCGAGTGGGAATTAGGTGAAGGTACCCATGTCATGCTGAGCAGCACATCTGCTACCAGACTTCATCCTACACCTTCCATTCCCTCATCCGTTAATCATCACTTTCGGTTGGGAAAAGGGGCCACGCTGGAATACTTTCCTGAATGCGTCATTCCCTTCAAAGGAAGTTCTTCTTCGCTCGCTGTAACCTTTGAGCTGGAAGAAAGGGCAATCTTGGCCTATGCAGATATCTGGTCTGCCGGACGGATTCATCGGGGAGAAGTTTTCCAATTCGAGCGTTACCGCAGCTTGACGGAGATATGGCAAGGTGAACAACTGGCTGTCTGGGATCGATTCGGACTCGAACCGGATACCGATGATCCCAAACACTCCGCGTCTCTCCTTCACTATACCCATACCGCTGCGTTGTGGATGATCGCACCGGGGCTTGGTACTGCGGAGTTGGAGCAAGTCAGATCCGCGCTGCCACCAGATGGACGGATGCTCGCAGGTGCAAGTTTGCTGGCAACCGGAGGCATCGGCGTTCGACTCCTTGGCATGGCAGCTTGGGAGCTTCAGGAGCAGTGTCTTCAGATCTGGAACACACTCCGCCCCCATCTGCTGGGCAAAGAAACTCTTGTCTTTCGTAAATAAGGGCATGAAGCATGCATGGTTAATACAAAAAACCTCTGAACTGTCTCCGAGTGTGTTCGGATTAGTCCAGAGGTTTTTGTACATTCAGTCTATGGATGCTGCTCATATCACTTACGCTTCGTTTTCCTCAGAATCGTTCTCTGATTTGTTCTCAGGTTTATAGCGATAGTCGCCTGCATCCTTACTTTCTTTCGATTTGCGGTAACGGGTGAACTCAATATATTCGCTGATAAAAGACTGTTCCACAGTCGATAATTCACTTTCTTGGCAATTCAATTGCCGCAAAACGTCAAAAAAATAATCCTCCCGTTTTTCCCGAACCATCGCTTCCTTCGATGGACGTCCAATCATGAGCCAGTCAAGGCTCACATCAAAAAACGAAGCAATCTCAATTAATTTATTCGTACTCGGAATAGACTTGCCACGTTTCCAATCACCCAGATTGCCTGTGCTAATCTTCAGCTGTTGGCAGAAAGCCTTCTTGGTCATTCCTCGTTCGGCAATCAGGTGTTCAATTCGCTCATAGATCGACTGCATACAAGAACCGCCTTCCAACCGTAATAATCAACTCATCTGCTTAAATTATACCACATTATTCCTGAATGCTCAGCCTTTATATGCCTGGCACAGAATGATGTATATCGTATAACACAAAGATAGACTCCCATGAATGATCATAGAAGTCTATCTTATGTTGTTGCTGTGATGCGGTCGAGAGGACTCGAACCTCCACGGGTATACACCCACTACCCCCTCAAGATAGCGTGTCTGCCATTCCACCACGACCGCATATTCAATTGTAAAAATGGTGAGCCATGAAGGGCTCGAACCTTCGACACCCTGATTAAAAGTCAGGTGCTCTACCAACTGAGCTAATGGCTCTTGCTGTAAACTTCACCGGATGTGCCATGCTTCATTCTTGTCTATAAGAGCAATGACTTTGAGAATTACTCATCGAAAATGTACATCTCATGAGGTGGTGAAGATATGACCCGTAGGGGATTCGAACCCCTGTTACCTCCGTGAAAGGGAGGTGTCTTAACCCCTTGACCAACGGGCCTTAATAACAAGTTGTCTTTCTTGGCGACAAGAATGAGTATACCACAGGACAATTTGAACTTGCAATACTTTTTTTAAAATTTATTTTTCAAGCCTTTTTGTCCATTGCATACTGTTCTTCAGAGCCCCGTTATTCGCCACCTCCCCTATTCATGCCAATGTCATCACTATGCAGGAAAAATGTAAATCATTCATTAAAACACTTATAAAAACTTACGTTCACTTATAATATTGCAAATCACATTAAGAATACTTATAATTAAAGTATCAGTATAAGTACGGTCATCCATACACTCGGAGGTGACATGTTTGTTTCAAGAAGAACGAATGCAGCTCATTGTTGAACATCTACGCAAACACAATCGCATCTCAGCCGATGATATTGTCTCCTTGTTTGATGTATCACGGGATACTGCACGCAGGGATCTGATTAAGCTTGAGGAACAGGATGCTATTATCCGAACACGTGGCGGCGCAATTCTCCCCCCTCCTCCGCAAGAATTCAGATCCTACAAAGACCGTTTACTCGATGTATCTGAGGAAAAGAGGGCCATCGGCAAACTCGCTGCGGCCATTGTAAGGCAAGGCGAGATCATTATTCTGGACTCTTCCACGACTGTGCAGGCCTGTGCCGAGAACTTGAACGGCAAATCCTGTACCGTCATTACTAATTCGATTCATTCCGCTGATCTTCTCTCCAATCACACTGCTGTCCAGATTCGTTTGCTCGGAGGCAAAGTAGATAAGGAACAACGTTATGTCTACGGTACCTCTGTTATCGAGACCCTCTCCCACTATTATGTAGATAAAGCCTTTATCGGTATTGGCGGTATCACCATGGATGGCTTCAGCGCTTCCGAAGAGGAAGGGAAAATTAAACACCAAATGATGAAAGCTGCCAAGAAGGTTGTTGTTCTTGCAGATCAATCCAAGTTTGATAGACGTTATGGTTATCGTTTTGCCGACTGGTCATTGGTGGATGTATTGATTACGGATCAATGGCCAACCAAAGAATGGCTTGTTTTTCTAGCCGAACAACAGGTTGAGATTCTCATTCCTGAACCAACAGATGATAAGGAGTTGTAAATATATGAAATTATTTGCCACAGATTTAGATGGAACTTTGTTGAACATAGATAGCCAGATTAGCCCGGAGAACGCCGCAGCCATCCAAAAGGCCCAGCAATCCGGTATGAAGGTTACCATTGCTACAGGACGCGTCTATTCCGATGTTGTGACCATCAGCCGCGAAGGCGGAATCAAAACCCCAATTATCGGCTCTAACGGAGCGACAATTCATGATGCAGACGGTGAACGTTTATTCCATCTTCCGCTTGAGCGTGATACAGCAGCTTCCGTCATGCAGTGGCTGGAAGATCATGATGTCTATTATGAGGCTTCAACGCAACAAGGCATCTATGCCCCGCGTAGCAGTCATGAGACCTTGCTCGCCGAGATGGAACGTGTTCTTGGTTCGAACCCTGGTGAGGACATTGCACGCATGATTCGCTCCATCAAGAAACACTATGACAAAAAAGACTACCACCGCGTAAACAGCCATCTGGAAATTCCGGCAGAAGCCTACATCTATAATATTATGGCCTTCTCCATGAATCCGGACAAAGTAAAGACAGGACGAGAATACTTCGCATCCCGATCCGATGTCGCCATGGTTGTATCCTTTGAGCATAACTTCGAAATGCAGCACCCGGACGTATCCAAAGGTAATGCCCTCACCAAACTGGCGGCTCACCTGAACATCTCCATGGAAGATACAGTAGCAATCGGCGATAACTTCAACGATGTCTCCATGTTAAAAATGGCAGGACTCGGCATCGCCATGGGTAATGGCGAACCCGAAATCCAGGCATTAGCCAAAGCCATAACGCTAACCAATGTGGAGCACGGTGTTGCCCATGCCATCGAGTGCCTGCTTGAGGGTAAACCGGTGGCTCGTCCGGAAACGATTGTCGGAGAAGGTCAGTAATTGAACCCATACTGAATTAAGCACTGAACCAGCTTGGTCGCCTGTTGATCCAAGCTGGTTCAATTCATTTTAATTCCGCAGATCGAACGTGAGGCACGTCCTGTAACAAAATAATCAGTTGCTCGCCCCGGTATGAACCCGGCAGTTGCAACGTGAACTCAAGCACAGTCTCTTCCACGGAGTCTGTGCTTGTTTGCTGTTCTGTCTTAAATCCGATGACCGAGATTTTCTCCTGCCCCAGCAGTGCCAAAACAGTCTTCAGGGCCTCTCCCTCATTTTGCAGATGGATGGTTAAGGTCTCTGTTCGGGCGGATACCAGCCAGCGTGTGGGTCTATGCAGTAACATCTGTGCCACGACAATAAGCAGCGTCACGCCTGCACCCGTCCAATACAGACCTGAACCCACAGCAAGTCCCATGCCTGCCGTAGCCCATATGCCAGCCGCTGTGGTCAATCCCCTGACCGTATGCCGCTGCGTGAAGATCATGCCAGCGCCAATGAATCCCACACCGCTAACAACCTGTGCAGCGATCCTAGATGGATCAAGGGACAGATTGTCCCAACCGGCTTGATCCTGAAATCCGTACTTCGACACAATCATCATCAGGGCAGCGCCGACGGCGACCACAAAATGAGTACGAATTCCTGCCTCTTTCATTCGATTCTTGCGCTCATATCCGATTAGCACACCACATATTCCAGCTATGAGTACACGCATCAAGTATTCCACTTCCATGCACATCACCTCTTTCATTATGTATATGCTTACATGTGTCTATCTTTACTATTACCCAATCTTTCCCTGACTACATAAGTTGAACTAAAGATTATTTACACTGGCACTCCGATGACAGAACAACCTTCCAATCGCTGTTATCCCCAGATTTTTTCGATTTCCTTTTCTCAAGGGAAAATCCGGTGATAGCGTATGCTTCCGATGTAGCTTTCTTTCAGAAAGCTTTTAGGCGAGTGTGTGCTTTCGAAGTAGCTTTCTTTCAGAAAGCTTTTAGCTTCGCTTTTTCAGTTTTTTTCTGTCCTCTCCGTTATCGTGTAAATGATTAATTCATCTTATACAATAAAAGCCTCTACTCATGTCAATTCTCTGCCCGAAAATTACTCCCTCGTCTCTCTCCCAATCCGAAATAATGTCTGAAATTATATATCAGCGGATGCCATTCCTCTGGATTAATCTTGTTCGGCCCAGATATTAATCTTGTGTGCGCGTGCACCTTCAATGCTTTCACTTCAACAATCGCCATGAACGGTGTATGTTCGGGAATACGTATGTGTTGTACAGCCGCTTCAATCTGGAGCGGACATTCAGCTATTTTATCTGGAGCCACCTGAACCGAGCATTCAGATGTCAGTCCAGCTACGGTGAATTTATCATGACAATATTCATAGCCCATCTGCCTTTTCTCCTCAGGAACCGGGCTAACTCCCGTATAACGACCCAATGCCTCAACCTGTTTCCACATAGTCGCATCCGGCAAATTAATCACACACTCCCGATGTCGACTCAGATTTTCATAGGCTTTGCCTTGAGTACCTAGACCGAGAACCAGACAGTCTCCAAGCGCCCAAGACGAAGATAATGGTGACAGGTTGGTTGACCCATCCTCATTTAATGTGCTTAGCAGCAATACAGGCGTACCATAATATAAAATACTGGGATTAATCGTTTCATGTTGAATCACTGCTGGACTCTCGGACAACTGCCCTGTAGCAAAGTCCTGTTTCGTTATCTTTTTCACCCTGTACCTCTCCTGTTCCCATTCCAATGATTTATAAGCTCAATCTGACCCATATGGGACGATACAACTGGATTGTAATACAGTAATAGTTCAGATATGATCGAAGTATGAATGTATATCCGAATATTACTGTTATTGCGTCGTTAATCGCTGATCCAAGCCGTGCTATTTTTCTGTCATCCTTGCTAGATGGGCGTGCGTTGCCCGCAGGAGAGCTTGCTCATATGGCAAGTGTCACTCCCCAGACGGCAAGCAGCCATCTAGCTAAACTCGTAGAGGGAGGATTACTTGAAGTTGAACAACAAGGACGCCATCGATACTACCGTCTGGCAAACAAAGAAATTGCTAATCTGATTGAAACGATGGCCAGTATTGCTCCGCCTGTACAGATCCGTTCTCTCAAACAATCCGATCAGCTTCAACAACTGAGCCATGCACGGACCTGTTATAGTCATCTGGCCGGAAAATTGGGAATCTCGCTCTGTGAAGCGTTAGTACAGAAGGGGTATCTTTCAGAGCCCGAAGAGGCACACAGCAAGGATTATCAAGTTACAGAGAAAGGAATACAGTGGTTCACTACGTTCGGAATTGAACTTCAGATGAAGCCGGGATCACGCCGGGCCATCGCTCGCAAATGTCTGGATTGGAGCGAACGCCGTCATCATCTCTCAGGTATGCTTGGGGAACAACTCAGACATCGGTTAGCGGAACTGGACTGGATTCGTCAAAAAACAGGAAGTCGCTCTGTCCAAGTAACGGAAGCAGGCAAGAAAGGTTTATATGAGATGTTGAGCATTTCACTTTAGGCTGAAGCGTACACGAGGGATAACCAAAGATCAGTAAACGCAAAAAATCCCCTTCACACTGACCGTTAACCGGTCTAATGTGAAGGGGATTTTTTGTGCAATCAGAACGGAGAGAGAGGGGTACTCTCACTTCGTTCGAGACTGCGAAGTATTGCTAACGAAGCTTATGCTCCGACGAACCTTTAGGGTTCTCATCCCTTTGCAGAGAAGTTTAATTCAGAACGGAGAGAGAGGGATTCGAACCCTCGCACCGCTTACGCAGTCTAACCCCTTAGCAGAGGGTCCCCTTATAGCCACTTGGGTATCTCTCCAAGAAATGGCTCCCCGAACAGGGCTCGAACCTGTGACAACTCGATTAACAGTCGAGTGCTCTACCAACTGAGCTATCAGGGAAAATTAACTTGAATAAGATTAATTTATCATGATTAATAATCCAAGTCAACATCCCTTCCATCACTTTCTCTAATACATTGGATGATACACACATCAGATATTCTGAAGGCCCAGTTTTCCCGCGCAACGACCACAGCGATAACGCTTCGGATCTATTTTCCGTTTGCGCAAATATTCCGTACCACAGCTCTTGCACACCAGCTTATAACGATATGGCAGCGGCTTTCTGCCTTTGCCGTCAGGAAGTGATTGGCAGTAACGCGAGCCGCCTACCTTCTGCAATAAAGCCTTGAATTCCGGGTCACGATGCTGATAGCCGCGCCCACGAATATGCAGATGATAGTGACACAGCTCATGTTTGATGATTTTCTCAACCTCATCTCGCCCATAGGCTTCGAGTTGATGCGGATTGATCTCAATCCGGTGACTTTTGAGCATATAACGCCCACCCGTCGTGGTCAGGCGACTGTTAAACAACGCTTCATGGGTGAACGGTACTCCGAAATGATCCAGTGATACCTGTTCAATCCATTGTTGCAATTCCTCATTTTCCATCGGTATCCTCTCCTTGCACCCCCTCGGAGCATTTGTTTTTCCGGCATAATACTTGAATTTTAACCGTTTCGTAGGCTACACTGTCAAGTAGAATGTATGAGGGGAGATTATTACTCGTTATGCCTACAATGCGCTATGTCATCCTGCAGCAGGAACAACAATTGCAGTTCGTGGAAATGCCGGCAGATTACGCCTATCAACTCAGTGCGCTCAACCTGCGCCTGCACAAGGAAATTGATAAACTCACTGCAGCAGATGTCCCTGTCCTGCCTTGGGCGATCGCCGAATGTGACAGCCTCGATCTCCTAAACGAAAATCTTACTATCATCGGCGGCCTTGATTATATCAATGCGCTTGAAGAATCTTTTGCAGCACTACGTGAAAGCCATTATCCTTTGATTTCTCTGCTTACCGAAATCCGGGCTCTTCAGGCCCAATTGGAACAATGGTATGAAGAAGAGATGGAAGCTCTCTAATTCACCGCAGGTATCATTTTATAATGATGAGAACAAAAAGCACATCTCCCTGAATTGGGATTTGTGCTTTTTTTTGAGTGAAAAAGATTGATTTGCCGGAGGCCTCCACTTATCCCGCACAGTCCAGGCTATTGCCACATATGCTAACGTACAGATGAATTATGCAAGAGGAGGAGATACCCTTGCCTCAATGGCTTTGCAATCAACTGATGCGTGCATTTCACAAAAAGGACAGCCGGCAAATCAAGTTGCTGAACGAATGCTGGTTCTTTTATCGTAACAAACCAGCAAATGGCACACCACGCAGCGCGGAGAACGAACTTTAAGAGGTTGTTCATAAAAGTCTGCATCGGATTACGAAGGATGGCCTTTTGAACACGCACTTTAAGAAAATGCACATATTGCCCACCGTACTTACTAGAGGAATTAGAACGAACAACGGGACTATTACTGTCGACAACAAACAGCCTTCCTGGTCAGGGAAGGCTGTTCTCCAATCCTATTACTTAAGAAGACTGTTGCGCAGAAGCAGGCTTCTTCATCGTAAGGCCGACACGGCCTTTTTTGGTATCCACATTCATAACCCAGACCGTTACATTATCCCCGACAGATACAACATCCATCGGGTGTTTAACATATCCGTTGCTGAGCTGTGAAATATGGACAAGCCCATCACTCTTAATTCCAATATCCACAAAGGCACCAAAATCAATTACGTTCCGAACCGTACCTTGCAGCTCCATGCCTTCTACCAGATCCTCAATTTTCAATACATCTGTACGGAAGATTGGCAACGGCATTTCTTCACGCGGGTCACGACCCGGACGCTGCAAGCTGTCCAGAATGTCACGCAATGTAGGCACACCTACGTCCAGTTTCACAGCCAATTGCTCTGGCTGTTGCTCTGACAGTAATACCGACAGTTCCTTACTG
This sequence comes from Paenibacillus sp. FSL M8-0212, assembly GCF_038004645.1. NCBI lineage: Bacteria > Bacillati > Bacillota > Bacilli > Caryophanales > Paenibacillaceae > Paenibacillus > Paenibacillus sp. FSL M8-0212. Next base: position 851,909 of record NZ_JBBORP010000001.1, read on the forward strand.
CCCAGCTTGTCCAGTGCAACCTGAAGCTCCTTGAACAGCTGATCCACAACCTTGTAAGACTCAGGGTGAATAGGTGTACGATCCAATGGATTCTCGCCCTCACCAATACGCATAAATCCTACGCACTGCTCATAGGTTTTGGCACCCAGACGTGGCACCTTCTGAAGCTGACGGCGGTTCGTGAACCGGCCATTCTCTTCCCGGTACTTCACGATGTTTTTGGCAATCGTAGCGTTAACTCCAGCAACATATGACAGCAACGAAGGTGATGCCGTATTCACGTCCACACCCACATGGTTAACTGCGGATTCCACGACAGCCTTCAAGCTTTCCTCCAGAACCTTCTGGGAAACGTCATGTTGATATTGACCCACGCCAATGGCTTTTGGATCAATCTTAACCAACTCCGCAAGCGGGTCTTGTACACGGCGTGCAATGGAAGCTGCACTGCGCTCCGCAACATCCAAATCCGGGAACTCTTCCTGGGCCAGCTTGGATGCAGAATAAACACTCGCGCCTGCTTCATTAACAATCAGGTACACAAGACTTTCATCACCGTTCTCCTGAATGATCTCGGCAACAAACTGCTCCGTTTCACGCGATCCGGTACCATTACCAATGACGATCAGTCCGATATCATATTGCTTGATCATGCGATGGAATACTTCGGCAGCTTCACGTTTCTTGTTGTGTGGTGGCGTTGGGTAGGTCACAGCCACTTCCAGCAACTTGCCCGTATCATCTACTACAGCCAGTTTACAACCGGTACGATAGGCCGGATCGACACCCAGCACACGTTTGCCATGAATCGGCGGTTGAAGCAGCAGGTTACGCAGATTGGCCGAGAATACCGATATAGCCTGATTTTCACCCTTTTCCGTGAGTTCTCCACGAACTTCGCGCTCAATGGAAGGCGCAATAAGCCGCTTGTATGCATCTTCAATCACATCACGCAGGATATCCTGCACGGCAGAAGCACCACGAATGATCTGTCCTTCCATATGGCGATGGGCCGGTTCTGCCTGTACGTCCAGGCCGACTTTCAGAATACTCTCACGTTCACCGCGATTAATCGCGAGAATACGGTGTGGAGGCATCTTTTTGGCTAGTTCGCGGTAATCATAATAATTCTCGTACACGGATTCCTCTTGAGCATCCTTCGCTTCTGAAGTCAACATCCCGTGATCCAAGGTGTACCGACGAATCCAGGCACGAATGGCAGCATCATCTGCGATGTTCTCAGCGAGAATGTCTTTGGCTCCCTGAAGCGCAGCCTCCGCATCTTCTACACCCAGTTCAGCATTGATATATTTCGCAGCTTCCTGGAGTGCATCGCCTTGTTTCGGTTGACCCCAGATCCATACAGCAAGGGGTTCAAGACCTTTTTCTTTTGCCACGCTGGCACGCGTTTTCCGCTTCTGACGGTAAGGTCGATACAAGTCTTCCACTTCCTGCAGCTTCACAGCCTGCGTAATGGATTGCTTCAGTTCTCCGGTCAGTTTGCCCTGTTCCTCTATAATACGGATGACTTCCAATTTGCGATCCTCAAGATTACGCAGATAAACAATGCGTTCTTCAATCGATCGCAGCTGGTTCTCATCCAGCTCTCCAGTCATTTCTTTACGGTAGCGGGCGATAAATGGAATCGTATTGCCTTCGTCCAGAAGCTCCGACGTCGTGCGGACCTGTTTCAAGGACAGTGACAGTTCCTTGGCTACCTGTTTGATGATTCGTTCATGGCGTTCTGCCTTTATTGTTTCTTCATTGGGTTCCAGAACCGTTTCCTGTTCAGACAAAATAAATCCCTCTTTCCTTCCTGAATCGTTCGTTACAATCATTTCAGGGCAGCTTTGCTGCTGTAATTACAGTATAGTTAAACCATTTGTTTCTTCCACTCTACCCTATATTATCACAAAATCACGTCCAGATTTCCATCAATCCTTGAGCATACAAGTTCTGACAGAATCATGTTATCCTCCAGCCTTCCCCATTACGTCAAAAAAAGACCGAAAAACGTCATCACGACGCTCCCCGGTCCTTCCTTTTTTTAAAACTTTATATGCAATTGCAGTCTAGACGCGCTCGAACCGGAACATCTCGCTCAGATAGTCTCCTGATGTGCTGCCTACCGAAATACCGCCATACATAAGAGCATCGCCGGTAAAGGTCTCTGATCCGCCTTTCAGACGGTAATCCGCATTAGGGTCCAATCCTTTCAGCTTCAGCCGCTGAAGTGGCGCATTGGGCTCAGAGAGCACGCGGAAGTAGAATACAACGGCTTCGCTTCCGTCTGGTGCAATAAACATCCACGCTGTCTCATTGCCTTCAAACGGACTGAGCAAGCGACGGAATGTTCCATATTGAACCGTTCCACGAATCTCTTTGTACAGCTCAACCTGGGCTTTCACGATGTCGTTCTCTTCCTCCGTGAATTTTGTCAGGTCCAGCTCGTACCCGAAGTTGCCCGACATCGCAACATGTCCCCGAATCTCAAGCGAAGTGATCCGGTTCACCTGATGATTCGGTACCGCCGAGATATGTGATCCCATCGAACTTACCGGGTACACAAGACTGGTACCGTACTGAATCCGCAGACGGGATATGGCATCCGTGTTATCACTTGTCCACGTCTGTGGCATGTAATACAGCATGCCTGGATCGAAGCGGCCACCACCACCTGAACAACTCTCGAACAGAATGTTCGGGAACGCCGAAGTGATTCGTTCCATGACGTCATACAGTCCGAGCATGTAACGATGCGCTGTCTCACGCTGTCTATCTGCCGGAAGCAACGCAGAACCCACTTCCGTCATATTGCGGTTCATGTCCCATTTCACATAAGTGATTGGTGCAGAACCAAGTACGTCTGTTAACATGCGCACAATCTCATCACGTACATCCTGACGAGAGAAGTCGAGTACCAGTTGTTGACGTCCTTCTGTCCGGCGACGATCAGGCACATGCAGACACCAGTCTGGGTGCGCACGGTACAGCTCACTGTCTGGTGAGATCATCTCAGGCTCAAACCACAATCCGAACTGCATGTCCAGACCTGTTACCCGGTTAGCCAGATCATCCAGACCCTGTGGCAATTTGTTCTTATCTACAATCCAGTCGCCCAACGAGGAGTTGTCACTGTCCCGATGTCCAAACCAGCCATCATCCAAGACAAACAGCTCAATACCCAGCTTCTGTCCAGCACGAGCGATTTGTTCAATCTTGTCCGCATTAAATCCAAAGTAAGTCGCTTCCCAGTTGTTGACCAAAACCGGACGTTCCGCATTACGGAACTTACCACGCGCAAGACGCTCCCGATACAATTCGTGGTAGGACTGTGACATGCCGTCCAAACCTGCAGCCGAGTACACCATAACCGTTTCAGGTGTCTGGAACGCTTCCTGTGGCTCCAACTTCCAGCTGAACTCGAACGGGTTGATCCCGAGTGATACACGGGTGGTGTGGAACTGATCCACTTCAGCCTGTGCAGTGAAGCTACCGCTATAGACGAGACTGAATCCGTAGACTTCACCCTGATCTTCGTCCGTACCTGGTGTCATCAGCGCAATAAATGGATTCTGCTGGTGACTGCTTGAACCACGACGGCTCTCAATTCCTTGCAGGCCTGAAGCAAGCGGTCTGCGAACAATATCACGTTCCCGTGTCCATGCACCTGACAATTGCAACAATTCATAATCCGCATGCGGGAAATCAACAGATGAACTGAGCGCACGCACCACATTCACTGAGGTAGCGCTCTCATTAATGATACGCATCGAACGTGTAATTGCATTAAATGCCGTAAAGGCTGTATAGGAAAGCTCAATTTTGATGCCTGCAACGCGGTCTTCCAACTCAATAACCAACGTCTCTGCTTCTTCATCAGATTCAACATACGTTGCTGGTAATCCAGTAAGCGCTGACTTTCCTTTGATCAATCGATGACCTGTATACGTAAACTCTGAAACCGTTGAGCCATTCTCAAGTTCCAATTGGATTGCAGGATTACGGAAATCACTCGTGCCATACACTGGCAATTCCACTGGCAACGTATCGAATGAGATCGTACGATCCTCTGGCACAGGGTTAGGGCTAAAGGACGCTCGTTCTGTCCGTACATGCAACCAGCTCAGATCGGTGTCGCGTAATTTTTTGCCATAATACAAATGCACCAAATATCCTGAAGGCAGTACCTGAAATACGTAACTGGCCTCGCGGGTCTGTAAATGAAATTGAAGTTTCTCCTGATTGATGTAAATGCTCATATGTCTCCTCCACCTCTATATATAGGTCTTTCGGGTAAACGGTTTCTCAGGTTTCATTATAGCGAAAAGATCGCCAATGTTCTACGCTTTCATCAAGCTTTAATCAAAAGAGCGCATAACAGCCCGAAGGATGTCATACGCTCTTTTGGTTACAGTCTGAATTCAGTGTGTTCCCTTACAGGAACATCCATTGCCAACGGACGGCAGGGCAGCGTACAAGACGCTGGTTACTGCCTAAAAATCGATTAAACCAAGGCTGATCTGTAAGGCTTCGTTGACCAATTTCATGGTCTCCTCGTCCAGATGGGTAATCTTGTCAGTCAGCCTCTGCTTATCAATCGTCCGTATTTGTTCGAGCAAAATAACCGAGTCCCGGTCAAAGCCGTGTGCCGCCGCATCAATTTCAACATGCGTTGGCAGCTTTGCCTTCTGAATCTGGGCGGTGATAGCCGCCACAATACAAGTTGGACTGAACCGGTTGCCGATATCATTCTGGATCACCAGAACCGGCCTGACTCCACCTTGCTCGGAACCGACAACGGGAGAAAGATCCGCAAAAAAAACGTCACCACGTTTTACGATCAATGTCTACACCCCGCTAACTAAGCGGTCCAGAGTGCTGTCCGCATCTTCCTCCGCATGAAAGGCTTCGGATGCCATGGTCAGATTAATTTTTGCCATCTCCATGTACCCTCGCTGCATCGTTTCACGGATGTAACGTTTCTTACGCTCCGTTAAATACAGCTTCATAGCCTGCCTAATCAATTCGCTGCGGTTGGAATTCTCCAGCGCTACGATGCCATCCACTTCCTGCAAAAGATAATCAGGTAAACTGATCATGATCCGCTTGGTGTTCTGCAAGTTGGCCACCTTTCTTCCACCCCCACAAACCTTTCGCCATTGTGAACCAGTATTACGTTTTTCCAGAACTTTTATACAAAGGAATATATATGCCCCGAGTATATCAAGTATGCTGTACTCCATTATAAACACGGGGAACAATATTCGTACAGACCAAACATCTCAATTCAGGAATTAAATCCTTACCGTCATACATAATTCGAGATGCTCCGACAGTTTTCCTTCTGTTCTGAAAAAAAGTTTATTGGTAATGACGTCCAGTTTAGCTGTCAGGATGTCAAAAGTGGATTGATTCTGGCGACAACTGCTCCCCCGCGGGTATATACCCGCGGAATGCGGTGCGCCATCATGCAGATCACCTCATAAGCAATCGTACCGAGCTGGATTGCCACCTCGTCTGCGGTTATTACGCCACCAGACTGATGACCGATGAGGACAACCTCTTCGCCGACTTGAATTTCTTCCGCCTCTTCCGCGAAAGATTGTAACGACACCATACACTGATCCATGCAGATCGTACCGACGACAGGGACGCGGCGGCCGCGTACAAGCACTTGTGCTTTACCTGTCAGCATTCTGGAGAATCCGTCTGCATATCCGAGCGGCAGGGTCGCTATTCGTTCGTAACCTTGCGTAAAATAACGGGTTCCGTAACTGATCCCCCAATGGGGTGGCAGTGTTTTGACCAGAACCGCTTTTGTCTTCAGCGTCAATACCGGGGACAGCTTCACCACCTGATGATTCACCTCAGCCGAAGGATACAGTCCGTACAGGCTTATTCCCACACGTACCATGTCATAGGACAATTCCGGTGTATCAATGGCAGCAGCGCTGTTCGCCGTATGTATAATCGGGATGGAACATCCCTGATCCCTGAGCGCATGAACCACGCCTTGGAACCGTCTATACTGCTCCAGTGTATAGGTTTTGTCTTCTTCATCTGCTCTGGCAAAATGGGTAAACATGCCTTCCAGCATCACCTGATTGAGCGAAGTTACTTCCTGAATGAAAGCCAATGCCTCATCGCCAGGCAACAGACCTAATCGGCCCATGCCGCTGTCGATTTTAATATGAACCTTCAGTTTGTTAGCGAATGTGCTCGCATCCAGATGTCGAATGGCGTCAAGCACTTCCCTGCTGAACAGTGTGACGGTCACATCATGTTGCCATGCAACAGCGATCCCTTCAGGCGGCGTATAACCCAATACCAGAATTGGAATCGTAATCCCATGTTGTCGCAGTTCCAGAGCTTCGTCAAGAAAAGCCACACTTAAGTAATCCACACCCACTCGTTCCAGTTCTCTAGCCGTCTCCACCGCTCCGTGTCCATAGGCATTGGCCTTCACACAGGCGAGGAATTTCATGCCCTGAGGCAATGCCTCGCGGAAAGTTTCTACGTTAGTACACAAATGATCCAAATTGATGTCCGCTTGGGTCGGCCGATATTGTCCTTGCACGTTAAGTCACCTTCTCTAATCATCTTAATCCGGCTCACGTCAGACTCCATCGTAATGCTCCAGCATGTGACTGTCAAATGAACCGAAGTTTCGCATTCAAAAACAGATGTAAGGTGCGCCGTTTGAGGAACAAATGCGAACACAGAAGAAGACCAATAAGCGAGATTGGCAGGGCTAAATTCCACTTTCCCACCCCAGCAAAATCTGCTTATATCGATTATTTACCCGGTTCCCTCTGCGTAGAAGCGCATTTTGCATTATTGGGTGTATTGAGTAAGAAAAACGGCGCCAGATGAATACCTGTCTTACATCAAAGCAAAGCACCGGAGAACGGGTCTCCGATGCTTCTTAGCATTCCTTATGTTTATGCTACTATTCGTTCATTCGTTCAAAAATCATTTACCTGACTCTTCCTGCATCGAAGTTGCAATGCGTACCATTTCGTTCTGAGGCAGGTCTGCACTGGTGATCCGATATTCTATACCATCTGTCATCCATGTCAGTGTCTGCAACGCATCTCCGCTGATCATCCCCAGTGTGAATCCAAGATCCACTACACTGGATGGAGCAAGCGATACAGCTCGATCCTGCGGTCTGGCTTCGAATATCGTGTAATTATATGTTCCTTCATAACGAAGCATAACCGAATAGTCCCCAGCCTCTTCCAGGATCTGATCATCCTTGAGCTGCACACCTTCTGGCGCATAAGTCGGCTGAATTACACCAAAACTGTCTGCCCCTTCCGGCTCTGCAAGCGTTGGTTCTTCGCCTTCCTGACCTGTTGCAGCACCCTCTGTACCTTGCTGCTCTGTGTCACCACCTACACCCGACTGTCCATCAGTAACGGCTCCATCAGGTTCAGGCGCTGTATGAGGATTGGCAGGTTCTTTACCGCCCTCACCTGTTTGCTCCGCAGGAGTTACACCAGAATCCGTTCCTGTTTTGCCGCCTTCTTCTGTATTGGCTGTCATGTTACGTTGCATATCAAAGGCATCTTTCTCAAATTCAGTCCCGAATTTGAAGGAGTCAAACTTCACATCCACAACCACATTGGCATTGGAGTCGGATACCTCCACCTGTTTAGGTGCGTAATCCGATTTGTTCAGCCAGATTTTCTGTCTGACAAGTGCGTGTGTATTATAATTGGCAGCTACATCAAAAACATAGCTCTCCTTCTCATCCGCAAACTGACGGGTTGTATCCCCCGTAATGCTCCGAATCAATGTTTCATAGAGATATACCTGTCCCTGATTATCTGGCCAATTGCTCTGAAAACGGAAGCTTTTGTTCTGGCTCGGCGTCAAAACAAACACGCCTTCATCGTTACGCAGTACAATCTGTGTTACATCCTTTTTGGCATTCGTTAACGCAATACGATAATAGGAAGGCTTCTGATGCCATACCTCGACCTTGTACTGCTGCGGCGTATCTCCGGTATGCAGCGTCATCACGCCTGCCCCCTGGTAACTTTCCATCTCTCCTACGACTTCGTTCAGATCTTTGACCACAGCTGCCGCATCCTTCTTCCCGCAGGCGGCAAGTAAGGCCGATAAGACCAATACCATGGCAAGCATCCATGATATTCGGCGCATGACATCATCCCCTTTAGCACATGTTTTCACTTCAGGATTGTGCTTGCAGCAGAACCCCTACTTGATTAGTACATGTTATGAGGGACTTGTTCGATATATGCGGACTAGTTTGACAAGCAATCGGTGAAGTCCGTTAATAAGGCATTGCTACGCAAAATCAGTCTCGGGGAGGATGTTAACTTTATCCAGAAAAGGCATAGTAGATTGTAGGAAATTATTCGTTTATTGAATATTGGGAGGGGAAGGTATGACGACAACTAAGCTTCGTACATCACTGGAAGGACTGGATGAATTCATCGACGAGCAGCTTCAATTATGGAATGGTGTCGGCACAGCGGTGGCTGTGATTCATAAGGATGAAGTCATCTGGCAAAAAGGCTACGGTTATCGTGACCTGGAGTCCAAACTTGAAGTTACCCCTAATACGTTGTTTGCCATCGGTTCAAGTACCAAAGCCTTTACCGCAGCAACCGCTGCTCTGCTTGTGGATCAGGGGATACTGGACTGGGATACCCCTGTGAAGTCGTATATGAAAGACTTCAAGATGTTTGATACGGTCGCAACAGAACGTCTCACTATTCGCGACATGTTGTGTCATCGCTCCGGTCTTCCAAGGCATGAGTTGGTATGGTACAACTCCCCACGCACAAGAGAAGAACTTGTTCGTACATTACAGTATCTGGAGCCAAATCAGGATTTCCGAAACAAATGGCAGTATCAGAACCTGATGTACATGACGGCAGGTTATCTGGTTGGACAATTGAAAGAAAATTCGTGGGAAGAGGTTGTTCAAAAGTCTCTATTTGACCCACTAGGTATGAACTCAAGCCTATTCTCTGTCGATGAGATGCAGCTTCAGACTGACTATGCCTGTCCTTATATAGAGAAAGATGGTCAGAATATTAGAACTCCTTTTCGAGCCATCGATACCATAGGACCCGCTGGTTCCATTAACAGTAATCTAGTCGATATGATTGCATGGCTTCAGTTCCAATTGCATTCAGGAGAATGGAAAGGAAAATCATTGATCTCTAAGGAACAGATGAAGGTTATGCACAGTCCTCAGATGGCTTTTGATTCACCATTCAACAGCAAAGAGCTGCCTGTAGGTACATATGGTCTGGGCTGGATGATTGAGCCATATCGTGGACATGCCATGATTCATCATGGTGGGGCTATTGATGGCTTCGCATCACAGGTTGCCTTTTTGCCAGAGGAGCAGATCGGGATCGTAGTACTGAGCAATACCAACGGAAGTGTTATTCCATATACGGTTGCTTTTCATATCATGGACCGACTGCTTGGATTGGAACCCGTCAATTGGAGTTCCAGAATGAGCAAATTAATGGGGAAAGAATCAGCAGAAACGGAGACTAATCCGGAGAATCCTTTGGAAGTACCTATTCAGCCAGACTCTGCCGTTGAGGAAAAAGTTGAAGAACCTCACATTACACCTTGTGATCGTCCTCTCATCACTTATGCAGGTATTTACACGAATCCTGGTTATGGCGAGATGTCTATTAAGGAAACATCGGACGGGTTACAAGCAACCTTTAACGCCATCGAAATGCCTATGGAATACACCGGAAAAGATACGTTTTCCGTCGAATTTGTGTTATTCGGTCTGAAGATCACATATACGTTCACCCTGAATGAATCATCAGAAGTTGCACAATCCATTTCCATTCCTTTGTTGCTTGAGCCGGGTACAAAGCCTATTGAATTCATTAGGGTTTCGTAAATGATCAGAACCTATATAAATTAAACTAATGAATGTTTACACTGGTCACTCCGATGACAGAACAACCTTCTGATCGCTGTTATCCCCAGATTTCTTTGATTTCTTTTCATAAAGGGAAAATCCGGGGATAAAGGCGAACGCTCTGCTTCTTCAGGTTATTTCTGTCCTCTCCGTTTTGTATAAATGTTTAATTCAATTTATATAGAGAACACCTGCTTCATTTCCGTTGTGGTAGCCATACCTACTACAACGGAATATACACCGGATAACTCGTATCCTCTTCCTCGGCACCAGGGCTTCTCTTCACCCACAATCTGCGCAGATCAGGCAGACCATACCCCGCAAGACGATAATCTCGCAACGAATCATGATGGGCGTGTTCTTCCTTGAAGCTGTATGTGGGCAGAAGCAACGCCTCCTGAATCAGTCGATCTTCTAGCCGAATCAATCTACTCAACCGCTCCGCAGGTTCCTGGATCATGACCACTCGTCCACATTCCTGTTCCAGTTCATGTCTCCAGTAATCATTCATCGCGATCAGGAATAACGTGTTCTGGAAGGTATACATCGTCACGAGACTCAGTATGACATGATCATTGAAGACTTCTCCTGTATAGATCAGATCACAATTCCCGAACTCATCTTGATAGACTGCATGGATCGGATCTCCCCGCATAATGTTGATATGTAGGCCAATCTGTTTACATCTCTCTGCGAACCAGACCATATCTGCCTCCATCATCTCTCCTTCTTCCACCCACAGACTTAAACTTTGCCCTTGGTAAGAGCTACGACGCAATAATGCTGAGGCCCTCGCCAGTGAGGTCTCGACGGAAAGTACTGTTTCAGGTGTGACCGAACCATCCGGTTGTTCCGAATGCTGTTTCCATAGCTCCCCTTGATCCGCACCCTCCGTTAGATGTTGCTTCTGTACTCGTCCTCGAATTAAACTATAAGCAGGCTGTGTGTTTGTGCTCCCGAGCGCTTCCGTCAGCTCATAAGCGTTCAATAGCTGTTGAACAGCCCGGCGAAAATTCACATCATGCTGTGGCCCTTCCTTCTGCATATTAAACGTCATATACACTCCGCCCTGCATCTCATGCTGTACAGCACGAGGCTCCGCATCCGAAAATAAATCATGTTTGATGATGGACTCCGCTTTTCCCGAGTGGGGGATCTGCCACACTTCAACGCGATCCACATAAGCCCTCCCTTTGAAATAAGCAAGGAATACCTCAAGCACAAGCAGCTTCGAATCATGACGAGTCAACCGATAAGGTCCTGTGCCAATTGGATGAAGCGGGTTCATCTCCACGTCTCTAGGCAGGATAGATGCACACATACTGCTCATTAGATCCGGGAACATGAAGTTGGGCTTATTCAACACAAAACGTACAGTCAACTGGTCATACGCTTCTATGCTCTCAATGGAACTAAACAGAGGCCTGCACGGGTTACTCTTGTCAGAGATAATGCGATCAAAGGTAAACTTCACGTCCTCTGCATCCAGTATCCTTCCATGATGAAAAGGTATGCCTTTGTGCAGATAAAAGGTCCATTCCCTTCCGTCCTCATGACTCTCCCATGCTATAGCCAGACTCGGCTCACATACTTGGCGTTCAGCATTATAACGAACCAGACGATCAAAGACCTCTGCAATGATGAAAACTTCTCCCCACATCCCCGTCTGCGTTGGGTCGAGTGTCTTAAAAGGTGTATTCTGCGGAATTCGCAAAGTATCCACTCGCCCTCTGTCCCCTTCATTCGAACGCAGACCGAATTGAGTCTGCATTTGCTGCATCAGATGTTCTCGCATCGTAATTGGCAAAGCGGCGGCCAGTTCATAGGCGTCCTCCATCCTGTTCCCATTCAGTAGGTGCTCAAACCGTTCACGCGCCACTTCAAGCAACGGGATGTAAAATACCAGCATCGATTTTTTGCCCCTGCCACGCTGCGGGTTCCACCTGACCCACCCGTTCTCCTTGAATTTGTTCATAATGAGGTTCATGTTGCGCATGGTACAACATAAAAGATCGGCAAGTTCACCTACCGTTGTATATACTTCTTGTTCATCATGCACATGTGGAAAGTTTAATCGCAGTTGAATGTAATGTTCTGATACGTCCATATATGTCCTCCCTTCTGCTAAAATACGAAATCCATCCGGATGCTTCTACAGTTTTTCTTCAGGTTTTCCTCCATTATACTCAGTAACATCAACATGACCAGTGGGAAGGAAGAAAAACGACTTATGAAATACGCTGATCTGCACCCTAACATCAGGATACGAATCATTACTGATTTTTTCACCGATTTGACCCAGAAGTCCATCATTCCATTCATGGCGATCTATCTGAGTGTTCAGATTGGCGCAGGTATGGCGGGGGTATTGCTGACGGTCAATATTGTAGCTTCCATGATTGTGGGATTGTGGGCAGGATATTGGTCGGATCGAATTGGTCGGAAGAAATTGATGGTGATCGCACAAAGTCTCCAAGTCATGGCTCTACTCGGCTTGGCCATCGCCAATTCGCCGTGGATGGATTCAATCATCGTCACCTGCCTCATGTTTCTGCTCAGCAGTCTCAGTTCAGGGATCACAGTGCCGATAGCTAATGCCATGATTGTTGACGTGAGCAGTGAACATGAACGTCATTATGTATATGGGTTGCAATATTGGACAACAAACGTTGCTGTAACCTTTGGCGCACTGATGGGCGGGCTATTATTCGAATCATTTCGTTTCCTATTGTTCAGTCTGGTATGCCTAGAAAGCCTAGCTACCCTGTTTATTTTGATCTTTATGATTCGTGAAACAATGGATAAACGTGTACTTGGTTATGGTGATGCTCCCATCCAGAGGAACATATTGAAAACGTACTGGGCGGTCTTTCAGGACAAACGTTTCATGATATTTTTCACGGCTACGGTACTTGCAGTCTCCCTGGAATTTCAGTTGGATAAATACATCGCTGTTCGTCTAAAAAAAGAATTCACCGCTCAACTGTTCGGCTCAGATATCTCAGGTTTGCATATGTTCAGCCTAATCATGGTCATCAACACCGTACTGGTCGCCTTGGTTGCCATTCCATTCTCCAAATGGATAGGTCGCTTCCAGTCCCGATCTATCATGACTGTCGGTATGCTCCTCTATACCGCAGGTTTCACCGTACTTGCTTTCAGCAACTGGGCCTGGTTACTTATCTTCTCCGCTATATTGCTGACCATTGGAGAATTGATGTACGCCCCTGTTCGTCTGGTCATGCTCGCGGGTATGATTCCAGATTCGGACCGTGCTGCCTATATGGCTGCTGACGGGTTGAGTTATAACGTTGCTGCCCTCCTCGGCAGTATTGGGTTAACTATTGGAGCCTTTCTGCCCTCCTATGCGATGGCTGGTCTGTATATCCTGATGGGGCTTGGAGCGCTCATCTTTTTCCGAATGTTACTTCGGAAGGCAGAGGAACAGAATCAACATCTGCCGTGTGCAGATGCATCTTGATTTCACTTTTCCGACAACTTTTCCGACAACAAAATAATCATCCAAGGGAGCCTGCCAGGCTCTCTTTTTCATGACCAATCTCATCGCATACAGGTAAATTATCTTTAACATTTTGTATATTATAGTTTACATTTAGTAAAATATCATGTACATTAGGTTCATGGAGGTGAGCAAGTGGAAGAATTACACAATCACGTTCGGGAGTTACGAGCCAGAGACCGGCTATCCCAAGCGGAACTGGCCAAACTCATTGGTGCATCCCGTCAAACCATTGCCCTGATTGAGCGTGGAGATTACTCTCCGTCGGTCGTTCTGGCACTAAAAATAGCACATGTATTTCGTGAACCTGTCGAAAAAATCTTTGAACTGAAAGGTGGAGATTAAAATGAAAAATTCATCATCCTCGTCCATCAAAAAGCGGTTGCGTCTTCCCTTGTATGCAGCAGGTGGCGCTGTAGTTGGTTTTCTGGGAGCTAGCGGAGTCAGTAAACTCCCTTCTGACTTGAACTGGACGCTGTCCGTGTATTATGACTATGATCTTTTATTCGCAATACTGGCGGCTCTTGTGGTAGTTATGACGGTGTGGAACATCTTCAGTCTCTCCCGCACGCCATCTGTCCCTCCCATGGAAGATGATGCTTATGGAGATTCCGATTCACTCATCTCTCCCGCAGAGCGCTCCCTTGGGAAAGCGATGATCCTCAGCGGATTCAGCGTTATTCTTACGTTTACCTGGGCAGCACTCGCCTTGTCCTTATATGCATCCAACCGAACCATGCCGAATTCTCCAGAACTGTTTAACCTCTTGAATCTCGTTGCTTCGTGTATCTCCATTATCATCGTTGTGGTCGTGCAAACTCTGACTGTGAAGCGATACAACCGTTATTATCCTGAACGCACTCTGGATCTGAACTCGCGCAATATGAAGAAGGATCATTTTGAGAAGCTGGATGAAGGCGAGAAATGGCTTGTGTATCGCGCAGCCTATCGTTCTTTTCAGATGATGAATGTACTTCTTGGTGTCGGAATGGTCTCTATGGTTCTATATTCGATGCTCTTTACCTTTGCTCCATTCCCAATTGTAATGCTCTCTGTGATCTGGATTGCCAACATTGGAATCTATTATCGTGAAACCTATCGTGCGAGTAATCAGTAATACATGGGTAAGTAACTATTTTGTAAATATTTTCATAAAGGAGTGTTTGCATGCATTTATCCAAACGAAAGACCCGTTTCAGGTTCACCTCCCTAACAGGAGCTTTCATGGCTGTGGTTCTGTCTCTCAGTCTATGGGTACCCGCAGTCCAGGCGGAGACAGCGACTCCAGTAGCTGCTGAACAAGGAAAGACGAAAGCGCTGACAACTGAATCGGCTACAGCATTTCTGGATTCATTCTTCGATTCACCTGAGGCAAAAGCCCATTATGTGGGAGCCTCCGTTGTTGTTGTGAAGGATGGCAAAGTTCTGGCGGAAAAAGGCTATGGCTTCTCCGATGTGGAGAGCAAAACAGCGATCGATCCGAAAAATACGGCCTTCCGTGTAGCCTCTGTCTCCAAAACGTTCACGTCTGCTGCTGTAATGCAGCTGGTGGAGCAAGGCAAGGTTGATCTGCAAGCTGATTTTCAGACCTATGTGAAAGGGCTCGAATTTGATAATCCTTTTGACAAACCTGTAACTGTGGAGAACCTGCTCACCCACACGACCGGATTCGAGATCCGTGATCCGCAGCAGGAAGACATCCATACTGATTTTGACAAGTACATAGCGATGGAGGATTACGCACAGCAACACATGCCTCCTGTCGTTCGAGAGCCTGGTAGCGCCTACATGTACGATAATTTTTCGTTTTTGCTGCTTGGCATGATTGTCGAGAATGTAAGCGGCGAGCCTTTTGAATCCTACATGCAACAGCATATCTTCAAACCGTTGGGAATGGATAACAGCAGTTTCATGCTGGACAAAAAGTTCCAGAAGCAGCTTGCTACAGGCTATGATGCGGCACACAATCCGCTTGATCTGTACACCATCTCTCCAACACCAATGCCTCAAGGTGGCATGTTGTCTACCGCAGAAGACATCGGGAAGTTCATGATTGCGTTCCTGAATGATGGCGTGAAAGACAACGAGCGTATTCTCAAGGAATCCACAGTGAAAAGCATGGAACAGTACCGGTCTTCCATTCATCCACTGTTACCAAACACCACGTATGGATTCGAAGCTGCATTTCAGCTTCCCGGAGCAGGAAGTAATCCAAGTATCATTACAAAAGGAGGCGACCTGACCGGATTCAGCTCTTATCTCTTCCTTATTCCCGAGCAAAATACAGGCGTTTTCCTGACGTATAATCAAAATGGAGCACTTCGTAATCTGTTCTACCCGGCATTCATTCAAAGTTTCTTCCCGCAATATGCAGAGCCTGTACAGTTCAAGGAATACACGCCGCAATCCGTAGCTGAGCTGCAACGCTTCACCGGATTGTACGCCGATCTTCGACTTAGCACGATTGTAAGTTCCCTGAAAGGTGGCGGGGATAAGCCAGGACAACTGAGCATTAACGATGTATTCCTAGGTCAACGCAACCTGATTCAGGTGGAAGATAATCTCTTCAAAGATGAATTGACTGGTCAATTCACAGCATTCAAAGAATATGCAGATGGCACCACATACATGAAAGAACCTTACCTCAACCCTATGGGTTATGAGAAAAAAGGTCAAAAGCCTATGGGCTTCCGGGATGTTCGTGAGAACAGTCCTTATGCTGAAGCCATCTACGCCATACAATCTCTTGGATATTATGAGAATGATGGCAACAAGTCTTTCCAACCAAAAACAGGTGTAACACGAGCTGAATTTATTGAGAACACCCTTAAACTGAGTGGATTGAAGCCCAGCAAAACTACGCCTCCTGCTGACACCGACTGGGCAGACCATACAGCGGCCGGATATATTCAACTCGGATATGAGTTGGGTATGATTACTGGCACGGACGAACAGCAGTTTAAGCCGGATCAAGTGATTATCCGACAGGAAGCAATGGTCATGATGTGGAGAATTATGCAACTGCAATATCCTAGCGAACTGTTCAATGATGTGAAACTTGCGGGGCACACAGATGCATGGGCTGTACCAGCCATTCAGATGATGGCGAAGCTTGGTATCCATGGACCCGAGGTAAAAGTGCTGGAAGATGGGTCCATTGATTTACTTTCCCGCAAACCTCTGATTCGTCAGGAAGAGGCTGCGATTATGTATGCGCTGCTTACCCAACCAACAGATCAAATCGTCGCTGAACTGATGGCTGCTCAGCAGCCGCAAGCTGAACCTGCTGAAGGAGCCGAGCCTGCAGAGGAGACATCTGAAACTGCGCCGGTTCCTGTACCAGCGCCGGTCCCTTCTGCAGCATCAGCACAATAAAAATAAAATATCTCATACCGATTAGATTTATCATGCTTATGACAAGAAAAACAGGCTTGTTCAGAAGGATACGATCCTTCTTGAACAAGCCTGTTTTGTTACTTTTCATAACTTATTATTATAGCGATCTGTTACTGAGTGATATCCGTCTCTATTCGATCAACGAAGATACATGGGGGTTCCCGTTGCGCTGATCAAACTTGGCTGCAGCGGTCTGCGCATGCTCCGCAAAGTAATCGGCAAGCTTGAGCAGGTCGCCTGGATCGCCTTCATACGGGAAGGATGCTGGCAGACGCAATCGGTATTCTGGAGATTCTTCCACCCAGCGGCGAAGCAACGATGCCGCTCTGGCATAAAACAACATTTTGGCGTAAGGATCTTCATGATCCGCAGCCAACACCAGTGTTTCCTCCAGCACATCAATGCCTTTTGCAGGGTTCGTACGTGTGAGATAATCCATCTGTTCCGCAAAACTCTGCACAAAATCGTTCTGGCCTTTGATCAGTCGATATCCCTTGGTCTGATGTTTATCTGCTTCTGCAGTCCGTCCCAGACGGTATAGCGGCATCAAAATCTCGGACAAGGTCAGATGAGGAATCTCCGCACAGCTCATACGCCCTTTCAGGATAGGCTGTGCCGCCTCCAACACCTTCTCATCGTCTCCTTTTAACAGGAAATATCGCATAATCTCATCCTGCTCACAGGCTTCGCAGTCACTCATAAAGTCACGGTCCATCGTTCTGAATCGATCATAACTGCGTCCCGCCTCCTCCAGCTCCCCAAAATCCATAAAGATCCGGAATCGATAATACCAGTAGGAGCGTTCGCTGTAACCGTACGACTTGAAACGCCGTCCAAAATCCTCCAACAACTCCATGATCTTCTCACGTGATATTTCCGGGAAGTCGGGCATCTTGCCCAATATCCATTTGTACGACCACATTAATGTTTCTTCATCATATTCTTCGGGCTGTTGGTCGAACTTGCCCAGCTGCCAGGAAAAAGCAATCAGTGCTTTCATCGGATAACCGCAGAATGTTGCTGTCTCCACAATCTCCGATCTTGCTTCGTATGCCTCTTCCTCCATGCCGTTCACATCGGCAACTCTTGCCGCTTCCTCCAGCATACCAAGCTTCGCCGGACCATTGGGTAAGCCATAGGCCTCGTCCATCAATTCTTCAAAATCCATCTCTGTCTTCATCAGGCATCCCCCTTACGATCTGTATTTGCACGTAAACCCCAATCTATAAAACGAACAATGCCCTGATTTAACACTTCAAGCTCCTGTTTGCTCATGGCATAATGACCCATCATCAGTGCATTGACATATAACATTTCAATGGCAATCGGTGTCATCTGATCATCCGGTGATGTCAGTACCCGCTGAATGATCGGATTACTCACGTTCAGATACAAGGTTGAGTACCCTGCTGAACTCATGCCAGAAGACAATGAACCCAGAACAGATGAGAACAATTCCGTGCTCTCCTCGCTTGCTTTTTCCAGCGCACGAAGCGTTGAGGATTCCTGAGACAGCGTGAACAACACCGGGAGATCCGATGGCTTGAAACCTTTCACCTCAGCCCGACAACGGAAGCGCTGTAAGGCAGAATCTGCCAGTCGCAATGCATCATAATATTGATTACGTTCAGCAGGAGGTACGTCGGTGAAACTCATCGAAACCTGGTCCGGTTGTAGACGCTCCGTCTGTACATTATGCACAGCCATCGGCAATGTCTCCATCAACTCGCCGTCATAGATGTAACCACCGTTAATCACCAACATCGATTGTGCGGATGCTACATGATGAATCTGACGGTACTCATCGACAGAAGACATGAAATACAACTTCTCTCCTTCATCGATTAGCTCACCCAGTTCACGGTGACCCCTCGTGCTCTCAAATGGCAGCCAGCGATGAATCATGGCGTAGAATGCCTGATCCTGTACAGCCAGTGCCTTCATGGACAAGGCATGCAGGCGAATCAGCTTCTGTAGCCGTTCCGTCTGGCTCTCAGCCATGTCGGCCAGTCCCTTGCGAAGTGCGTCTCCAAGTTCGGAGCGAACTTCCTCCAGCTTTTCATTTTCATAAAAATGTTCCCGTGATGCCGTCGGTTGAAGCTCATCTGTCCAGATCAGGCATTTCACGAAGAAAGCCCACTCTGGCAAAATGTTCTCAGCCTTCTCCGAAATCAGCATTCGCTTCAGGTAAACCCGGTGAGAACGCTTGGCATTCAGATTAACCGCGTGTGGCAGTACAAAAGCAACACCCCCGGTACGGCCTGAAGCTGTCGTCAACGGAATGAAGTCCTGGAACTGCTCCCCAAGCAGACGTTCACCAAAAGCCAATACCTCTGATCTGCGTGAACGTGCGAGTGCAGGGTCCATCAGCCAGATCGGTGTCTCGCTATTCACCACATGTTGGGTGCCGTCATGATCCAGCATGACCGGATACGGCAATAACGCTCCGTAATAGAACAGAGCTTCTTTCACATAATCTGGTTCAAAGTAGTGCGCCGCGTCCGGTGTGCAACGCAGATATACTTTGGTCCCCGGGGACAGCTGTGTGTCCAACTGTCGAATCGTATAGGTGCCATCCGGCTTGCCCCGCCACTCCATCGAAGGGCCGCCCTTCGCGGATTGCGTCAGCATGACAATTTCGTGACTCACCATGAAACAGGATAACAACCCAATCCCGAAACGCCCGATAAACGAAGTCTCTCCATCCAGCAGCGCTTGCTGCCCCCTCTTCGAAGATTGTCCAATCAT
The DNA here is from genome assembly GCF_038004645.1 of Paenibacillus sp. FSL M8-0212. NCBI lineage: Bacteria > Bacillati > Bacillota > Bacilli > Caryophanales > Paenibacillaceae > Paenibacillus > Paenibacillus sp. FSL M8-0212. The sequence continues at coordinate 871,507 of NZ_JBBORP010000001.1, forward strand.
AGCTAGGAATTCATGGATGTCAGCTTCGGTCAAGCCGATGCCGTTGTCTTCCACCATCATGGTCAATTGTTCACCTGTTCCTGTCAGTTCCACACGAACTTTGCCCTGATACCCTGGCTCGGCCTCCGTTCGTGCAGTAATCGCATCCGTCGCATTCTGCATCAGTTCTCGCAAGAACACTTTCGGACTGCTATATAGATGGTTGGATAAAATCTGGATCATCCCGCTCAGGTTCACTTGAAAACGATATTCATTGGATGCTGTCATGACTCACTCACCTTCCTCTACGTCCAAGCACAATATGTACCCATACGATGTAATCATATGGATGTGTTAGACGAATTCATTATGTAATCGTTAAAAACAGACGTTCCCGTGACAGGCACGCCTAAACATCACGTCAAGCCGCCCCTGGATAACCAAGACCGGCGTTAGATGAATATTACAGGCATTCATGAGACGTAAGGCCTTATCTTCCATTACCACGTTATGAATAGCAATGAAACGGATGTTCTACCCTAAAATAAGGATACATGTTACACGGCAGAGAAAAAACAAACCTGAGACCCGATTTCAGACAGACTTCAGGGTAAATATGCATCCTACATTCGGGACTATTGAAGGAGGAAAATATCTTTTTTGTCGTCCATTTGAACGATATCAGCCTACCGCACGTATAATCTCCAAACTCAGATCGGACGGTGAATATACATGATCGAAGTACGCAACATATCCAAGCAATTCAAGGAGCATCAAGCACTGCATGATGTCAGTTTCACAGTTAAACAAGGCAGTGTCACCGGGTTGATTGGACCCAACGGTTCGGGCAAAACCACACTGATCCGTATCATGAATGGTGTTTTGGGCGCTTCCGGTGGACAGGTAACCATTAACGGATTGGACGCCGCTCGTGAGGCGGAGAAAGTACTGGCCATGTGTGGCACCCTTACCGAGCAAAGTGGATTATATGAAAATATGAGCGGGCGTGACAATCTGACTTTCTTCGCAGATGTTTTTGGCCTGAAGCATGCCAAGAAACGAATCGACGAGCTTGTAACTCTGTTCGAGTTGCAGGATTATCAGCATCGAAAAGTCGGCACCTATAGTACAGGCATGAAGAAACGCTTGGGCCTTGCACGAGTACTCTTGCACCGTCCTTCCATCCTGTTTCTGGATGAGCCCACCAATGGCCTGGATCCGGATGGAATTCAGATGGTTCTGCGCATGATCCGTCAGTTAAATAAGGAAGAAAAGATGACAATCCTGGTCTCATCCCATGTGCTGTCCCAACTGTCAGCCGTCTGTGATCATTATATTTTCATGGAAAAGGGGCGCATCGTGGAGGAAGGCACGGAACAGGAGATTGTTAGCCGGTACCTGTCCACTCCGAAGCTCGAAGTAGAAGCCGACATGCCCGATGGATGGCACACGACAACCGACTTTACACCTGAAATAATCTCCGCACATAAAGCGACATTCCAGCTTACATCGCGTGAAGATATTCCATTACTGCTAAGGCAATTAACGGAGCATGGTCAAGTCTATCAGGCCCGCATCACGGGCAGTGATCTGGAAAGTATCTATTTTGCCATAAGGGAGGCACACCACCATGAATAACAGCCAAGCCATACGTGCACTGGTACGCAAAGATATTAGGTCCATCACAGCCAGCGTTCAGCTCTGGTTGCCCATGTTGATCGTTCCACTGATTATCGGAATCATTATGCCCTCTGCTCTCCTGTGGGCGGCCTCCAGAATGGAACTTCGTTCTCTGGGCAACATCAGCTTTCTGCTCGAATCATTGGATGCGTTAACCCATGGTGGACAGATTCCTCAGCTTGCTTCCATGCCTACAGATAATCATCGTATTGTCTATTACTTGGCCATGTATATGTTCGCTCCCTTGTTTCTCATCATTCCGGTGATGGCATCCAGTATTCTGACGGCCAATAGTTTCGCTGGGGAGAAGGAACACAAAACGCTGGAAGGATTGTTGTTCACACCGATCAGTATGAACACTCTTTTTAAAGGTAAAGTACTAGCTGCCCTGATCCCTTCCATTATATTATCCTGGGTTACTTTCCTGATCTACGGAATCATTGCCAATATTCTGATGTACCCCATGTTTGGAACGTTGATGTTTCCCAATCTGAACTGGATAATACTTGTCGTGTGGGTTGTTCCCGCTTGCAGTCTTATGGTCATTTTATTAAACGTCCTGATCTCGGCCAAGGTCCGTGGGTTCCAGGAAGCTTATCAGCTCGGCGGATTAATTGTCCTTCCCCTCATCGCCTTAGTCGCTGGTCAAGCCAGTGGCATGCTGCTGATTGGTCCTTGGATGTTACTCATGATTGGAGCAGTGCTCCTGCTCATAAGTGTGGTTCTTCTTCGTCTGGTCACGTCGTGGAATAGTCGCCAGCAACTGGCTGAAAGTCAGATCTGAACGATGTGGAGTGTAACGAAGAAATTCAACAGATTACACTGTCGCTCCGCTATACAGATTGAGAAATAAATAAGTGCAGGTTATGATGTGGAGATATATGCTATGGGATGATCTTAGAGAGGAATGGAACAACTGTATGGAATCCAAACTACTTCAAAAATTAAAATATGCTTCACAATTAACCGCACAGGAGAAACATATTGTGGACTATATCCTGAACAATCCCGAAGTTGTATTTGATTCTACAGCCCATGAACTGGCTCAGCAGACCTATACAAGCTCATCCACTATTGTTCGCTTATGCAAAAAGCTGGGTACCAAGGGGTACCCAGACTTTCAGTTAAAGCTTGCTCTTGAATATCAACAGATGCCTTCAGCGTTGCAGACGCTGGATTCTCCGTTCGCAGAACAAGGCAATGTGCTGGCTGCCATCGACTCAGTTCCTTACCTGTACCAGCAGGCGCTGGAGGATACCCGCCGGATGTTAAACGCTCCTGTTTTGCTACGAATCGCTAGCTGGGTCAAAGAATCCGTACGCATTGATGTCTATGGCAGTGATATGAATTATTATCTGGCTCAACAGGCTTGTACCAAGTGGAATGAACTCGGCATATCTGCGATTGCTCACAATAGTCCGAACATGCATTATTTGAACACGATGAATCCGAATAGCCTGACGCTGTCTTTTGTTATATCGCACACAGGTGAGAACCAATCCATGATTGAAGCCGCCAAAGTGCTCAATAGCAAACAGATGAAAGTCATCGCGGTCACGGGCAACAACCATTCAACCCTATCCAAGCATTGTGATGAAACGCTGCTGGCTTATGGATACAATGAACAATTAAGGCTATCCAAAATGTCTTCGATGGTCTCGGTACTCTACATTTTCGACATGTTATACATGGGGAGCATTAGCGATACGTATTAATGATTAAAGCTGGTCCGCTGCAAATACAATCGCGGCATCCTTACGTGCACTCATGAGTACACTCATCACAGACTGGCTGTGTTCGAGCAGTTCGTAACACCGTTTGTAATCACCACTTGCATGAATGTCCCTGAACGCTTCCCACTCATAGTACAGCCAATTGGATTGGCTCTGGGCATTATACACCTCAGCAGGCTCATTCCCGATCTGAAGCTTGATCTCCCGGCAACCGTTTGCTCCTCCCACAACCTGAAGATAACCTTTCTCGCCCTGAATGAGCACAAAGTTCATGCTGTTTGTGTCTTTGGCACCTACACATTCGGCAATAAAATCCGGATACTTGAGAACCACTACTCCTGATGTATCAATGCCGTTTGCATGCTGGTTCGCGGTATACGATACGGTATTCGGACTGCCAAACAGATTCATGACCAAATGCAGATTATAAATATTGATATCCATCAGCGCGCCACCAGAGAATTGTGGATTAAATACATTTGGTGTTTGCCCTGCAAGCAGATCATTGTATTTGCGCGAGTATTGACTGTAGTTACACTGGATGAGTTTGATCGGACCAAGCTTTGGTAGCTGCTCCTGTATGACTTTAATATTGGGCAGATGAATGTTGGAGATAGCTTCAAACAACAACAGATTCTTTTCTTTTGCAAGTGCAATCAGCGTTTCTGCTTCCTGAAGCGTGGACGTGAACGGTTTTTCGCAGACGACATGTTTGCCATGTTGAAGTGCCTGATAGGCCTGTTCGTAGTGCATGCTGTTTGGTGAAGCAATATATACGAGATCTACATTTGTATCTGAAAATAGGGATTCCAGGTCCGTATAGATGGTATCGACCTCATACTTCCCCGCAAGCTCCTGTGCTGTCTCTCTCTTCCGGGAGTACATCGCTGTACACGTAACATCATCCAGCTCATTGATCGCAGATAAAATGGCATCCACAATGGACCCTGTACCAATCGTTGCTATATTCATCATGTCGTCTCTCTCCTGTCGTTGGTTGTTTGTCAGTTGGCTCTCTTCGCCGCTTCGATTCCGTCATGTAAAATATCCAATACATATAAAACCTCTTCATCCTTGACCGGTTTATCACCGTTACGTCGAATGGCTTGAAGCAGTTGATCATATAAAATGCCATAGTCTGTCGCTTCCGAAGGAACTTTCTCCGTATGTGATGTTCCCTTATCGTCCACATAACTAATCGTACCCCAGTTATTCTCCGGTTCAGCTTCAATGGATACCCGGGTTCGTCCATCTCCATTTTTCGTTTGATGTCCGCTGCTATATTTAACAAAGCTCCCTCGATCCCCGTGTACAATGAATTTTGGATGTTCGATCTTCACAAGCAGACTGCACTTAATCGTGGCCTTTATTCGTCCATAACGAAAATCAATATCGATATAATCATCGGATTCACCCGGCGTGATCAAACTCCGAACATCATAATTAATTCGGTCGGCTACGCCATAGATGGAGATCAACTGATCGATGGTATGTACAGCCAAACCATGCAGCAGTCCAAATCCACTTCTGGTGTACTGTGGGTGAAAATAATCATAGTGGGACTGGATTTCAACAATATTCCCTAGTTTGCCGCTCTCAATCACTTTTTTCAATGTCAGAAAGTCACCATCAAATCTGCGATTTTGATTCGCCATGGCGATGAGATTTTTACGATTGGCTAGTTCAAAGATATCTTTGGCTTCCGCAGAAGTGGAGGCAAAAGGTTTCTCGACCAGCACATGTTTCCCGTTCTCCAATGCCAGCTTGGCGTATTCTACATGGCTATCCACATGGGTGGCAACAACAATCAATTCAATCTCATCATCTTGCAATATGTCTTCGACATTGGTCGAAAAAGTAATCTCGGGATAAAGTAATTCACGCTCTGTATCGCCAACCCGGTCTTCCTCGCGACGGTATATTGTCTTCACCTTGATATTTTCTTTCTTGTCCAGATAAGGCAAATGATAATTCACCACTGCGTTCCCAAATCCGATGATCGCCATATTCAATTCCATAATCGCTCACTCCTCTGCTCTGGTTGAGAGTTATGTTATCACGATCAAGTCAGGCGGAGAATGCTTTGGGACGGGATTGGCAGCATCATGCGCAATTCGATTTCAGGTTTGAATGACTATGAAATTCAATTTCATCCTCTTCTTTTTTTCATGTTTGAGATCTAACATATCTTCCATAGTTTACCGATATAACATAAGGAATTAACGACATACATATAGAAGAACGAGGGGGACGATGAACGAATGAAAACAGGGTATACATACTTACAACGCACCATCTGTACATTGCTGTTATTTACACTCATTGCAGCAGTGACATTGGGAGGTGGAACCGCAGCCCAGGCAGCTTCACTCAGCCAATCCACAGTGTATTATGAGTCAGATGGCGTCCTGTACAAAGTATCCGCTGATGGCAGCAATACAACAGAAGTATTAATTGATTTCCAAGGTGTAGACTTGCTCGCGGCAGGCTCTTATCTCTACTACACGCAGACTGCTTCTTCCACAACCTTGCTCCGGGTTCCGAATGACGGGTCCAGCGATGAGGCAGAGACATTTGCTACAGATGTACTCAGCTATTATACGGATAACGGATTCATCTATTATCTGGATGCTACAGGTACCATTTATCGGGCGAATGGCAATAGTGACGCTTCATCTGTCACCAAGATTGCTGACAAGGCCGATACCGACTTTCCGTTTCTCCTGGTAACCAAAGGGCGTGCCTACTATAATGCGTTGGTTAATGGAAACACGTGGATCGTGTCCAAAACGTCCAACGGTTCTGGAGCTGTGCAGCGGATTGCCGCAGGCGCAGTGGAAGGACGTTATTTTACGAACCAAGCCAAAAACGAACTGCAACTGATGGTAAATACAGACCCCTACGAGGATTTCTATTCCACCAATGCTGTTGTCATGTATAAGGTGAATTACAACACTGGTAAGGCGACCGCTGTTAATCCCAAAGCCAAACTGGATGTGAATGCTGTATATTCCGGTGGTTGGGGAAACAATCTTTACGTGTATAACAAAGGAATCGTTCTCGACAGCAACAAAGATTACAATTATGCCAAAGGCAAAGCGTTTGCGTTAACAACTTCAGCCAAAACACTTCAACTTCATAACAAAAGCGTTCGTGAAGTAAGTGCCTTAGGTACAGACAAGGTTGTCCTTATTGATGCAGACAAAAAGGCTTATGCCAAAACGGTCTCGGGCAACAAAGTGACCAAGTCTGCCAACCTGAACCTGAACAATGTAACGTATGTTGCGAATCAATTGACCAATGGTACAGCTACGGCTGCATACATCTCGGGCAACAACGGACTCTATTCGGTCAATACAGCTCTCAAGGTAACGAAACTTACCGGGGACGAATGGGATGCATTCCATATCAGAGATGATGTTGCGGGCCTCTTCTACATCAATGCCAAAGATCAATATCGCTTGTATCACGTGCAAACGGGTGGAACAGGGAAAAAAGTAATGAGTGAAGTTTTCCTCGACAATATTCTATTGGTGACACCGTACTAACATATATTGTTGATTCAGGCGTATAGCCCATTCAACGGACTTGTCCATAACAAAAAGGATTACCTTGCAGCCATAACGGCTCTTGGTAGTCCTTTTTTGGTTGTCGAAAACTATTTTTCAAAAACATCTTCCATATGAGAATGATAATTGTTATCATTAAGAAAATAAGACAAAAGGATGGTCCGTATGACTGAACAGTTTCCCTTCATTGCTGAAACCTCATCTCTACCGCTCCTCTCCTCCATGTGCCGTGTGCGTCGTGGGGAGAATTTCCGTGTGCAAGGCAAGACGGTGTCACGGCCCATGCTCTGTCTTATTTTGCAAGGAGACGGTGTTCTGGTCCTGAATGATACAGTCTATACGGCTGAAGCGGGCAGCTTGTTTGTACTGAAAGCAGGAACAACCATTGAGGGCGCTGCACGCTCGAATGTGACCGAATGTATATTGCTCAGCATGGATACGGTTCGTTTGCAGCAAGTACGCGGGGAATGGAAAATGGCCTCCTCACCCGCCTTCCCGCTGGATTGGCAAACAGGCAGATTGCTGGTCCGTCACGAGCAGCAGGCTAAATTACGTTTCGAGCAACTCTATGAAACCTATCGCGGTCTTCAACCGGATCACTTTATCAGCATACATAGCCAGCTGCATGATCTGCTGCAGTTTCTTTCGGAGAACAGGCTGGAAGCCAATCATGAGAAAGTGGACCCTGCCTTGGAACGCAGTATTATGTATATGCGACGTTACATGAGTGAAGGAATCAGCATGGATCAGCTTGCCAAGATTGCTGGACTCACACCCAGCTCCTATTCGCGCAGTTTCAAGAAGGCCAAAGGCATGTCACCAACCGATTACCTGAATCGTTTACGTATAGACGAAGCCAAAAAACAGCTGGCAGAGGAATCATGTGTCCTCAAAGACGTCGCGGTATCTGTCGGGTATGGCAATGAGTATTATTTTAGCCGCAAATTCAAACAAACCTTAGGGATTGCCCCCAGCGTATATATGAAAAGAGACCAACTTCGCGTAGCTACGGCATCTATTATGGGATTTCATGAGAACTTGGCCTCACTTGGACTGCGCCCGGTAGCTGTGCTGCAAGGTGAAGGTGTGTTTGACCAAGAATCGGATGAATATGAACAAGAACGCCGATTAACCAGACAATTCGATCAACTTCGGCAGGCGAAGCCAGACTTGATCATCGGTGATTTGTACCATAAGCCCTATTACGATCGCCTGAAAAATATTGCACCCACCATCATCTTGGAGTCCACTGATGACTGGAAAGAGAACCATATTCGCTTAGCCGAACTGGTTGGACGTGAGCAGCAGGCGTTGCTGAATTTCAAAGAACTAGAGTTTCGCAAGCTTGAAACAAGCCTGAACCTGCAATCCTATTTCGGACAAAAACGGTTGGCTCTGATGGAGGTTACGAATCAGTTCATTCGCTTACAGGGGACTGGCGAGCATCCATTAAATCACTTGTTGTATGCTGAATTGGGACTCCAGCCTGCTCAGCTTGTATCTCCCGAAAGTTCCAGAAATGAGTATGTTGCGGATAGTATTCCCGTGCTGGACACGGATTACCTGTTGATCCATCGTGCTTCGCTTCAGCCTGCCAGTGAAAAGCTGTTCCGACGCATGAAACAAACAGCATCGTGGAATCGATCTCCTGCTGTATTGTATGGTAACGTTCACGATATCTCGAACTGGCAACGGTTATGCTGGACCCCGGCGGGACGGTTACAGATTCTGAACGAACTCGAAGAGATTGCTCAGCAGTCTGTAGTCTTTCCTCAGGCAGGTCTGATCGGACATTAGATGTGAACATAGGTCGATACGATGGGCAAGGTTATCTTTTACATCGTGTTTCTTCATTATAATTCAGTAAGATATTGCACAGGCCAAAGGGCCCTCTCCTATAACGGAAAGGGCCCTTTGCGTGTAATTATAAATGTTCCTTGATTTCTTCCTTCGGAACAAGCTTGTATATCTCTTCATTTTCCATGGTATCAATCAACCGATCCAACCATTTGTAATATGCTTCCGCTTGCAAAACTTTGTGTTTGTCTTCCATCAGGATGTGGATCAGTTCAGCATCCGCCTCTTCATCCAGATCTTCGAGTAATCGATTCAGTTCTTCAATTGATTTGCGTAGAACCTGAAGGTTACTCTCCACGGCTTTTCTCCACTTAATGGCAAAATAATCCGTAAACGTCTGATGCCAGTCATATTCCACTTCATATAGGTCTTTTCTGGAGCCCTTGCTCCACACTTTATTTACCATTTTCAAATCCAGCAGTGTTCGTACACCTGTACTCATACTCGTTTTGCTCATTTCCATTTCCCGTCCCATATCGTCAAGGGTCATTGGTTTGTCTGCAAAAAATAGCAATCCATATAAGTGTCCCGTCGACAGCGTAACGCCGTAAAGATCCATATTACGTCCAATGGCTTCAATGACGCGCTTACGAATCTTCAGCACGGTTGCCTGCTGTTCCTCTTGTAAATGGTCCAAGCCCATGCTTGCAACCTCCATTCTGAACATTCCACAGTCTTTGGCGAAATAATTGCAACACTTTAAAAGTCCTGCTTACATGGGAAAGCACTCGGCCGGACATCATATATGCCAGAGGGCTTTCATTCACCCAATGTATGAAAATGGGAACTTTACCAGGCTACAATTGCCTATGACTATCTTTTAACCAAAAAATTCAGCTTCAATTCAGCTCATTTTCTATTGTAGAAAAAGCGATATCAAATGTAAAGGAACCTTATTAGGCAGAATAAGGAGAATGACGGAGCATATGGGAGAAAAACTTTGTACAGTTTTTACTGTACAAACATTATGTACTGTTTATTCGGTTGCTATACGGGGTAAGTATTGTTAGAATACAAAACGTTACCCAGAAAGACGGGAAGCGAAGCAACAACTACCGGATTTCGTGGCTGGGCGCATAAGTGTATGGGCTTATGGATGCTGAAAGCCGTTCGAAGTGCACAACACATCAGAAGGGGTGAAAACATGACCATACTTGAAGTGAAAAACGTAAGTAAATTGTTTGGACCCCAAACCGAGCAAGGTCTGCAATTACTGGAGCAAGGTTGGGGTAAAGAAAAGTTGGCCAAAGAAAAACAGATAACGGTTGGTGTCAACCGGGTCAACATGGACATTAAGGAAGGCGAGATTTTCGTTATTATGGGACTGTCCGGGAGTGGTAAATCCACACTGGTTCGGATGTTCAATCGTCTGATTGAACCAACATCCGGAGAAATCCTGGTCCATGGTAAGGATCTACGCAAGATGAACAAAGAACAATTGCGCGAAGTGCGCCGGAAAACGATCAGCATGGTCTTCCAGAAGTTTGCGTTGTTCCCGCACCGTACCGTTCTTGATAATGTGGAGTATGGATTGGAAATACAAAAAGTAGATAAGGAAGTACGCCGGGAGAAAGCAAAAACCTCACTTGAGCTGGTTGGCCTTAAGGGCTGGGAAGACAAAATGCCAGATGAACTCAGTGGCGGGATGCAGCAACGTGTCGGTTTGGCGCGTGCACTTGCCAATGACCCGGAAGTACTGCTAATGGATGAAGCCTTCAGTGCACTTGATCCATTGATTCGTCGTGATATGCAAGATGAGTTGATCGAGCTTCAGGATAAAATGAAAAAGACGATTATTTTCATTACCCATGACTTGGACGAAGCGCTGCGCATCGGCGATCGTATTGCCCTTATGAAAGACGGCGCAGTTGTGCAGATCGGTACACCGGAAGAAATCATGATTCAACCGGCCAACTCATATGTGGCCCGCTTCGTCGAAGACGTGGATCTGTCCAAGGTCCTTACAGCATCTCACGTAATGCGTCGCCCTGAAACAATTACGCTTGATCGTGGTCCTCGTGTTGCCCTCGAATTAATGCGCGAACGTGGTATTTCCAACCTGTTTGTCATTGACCGTTCGATCAAACTACTTGGTGTTATTACAGCTGAAGATGCAACCCGTGCCATGCGCGAAAACAAATTATTGAACGACATTCTGATCACGGACGGGCCGACGGTGTCGCCTGAGACCCTGATTCATGAATTGTTCGAGATTGTAAGTTCTGCCCATGTGCCGCTCGCTGTTGTTGGTGAGAATGGCCGTCTGCAAGGTGTTATCGTCCGCGGTGCCCTGCTGGGTGCGCTTAGCGGTGAAGTTGCAGTAAAGGAGGAACTTGTGAATGATTCCCAAAATACCACTAGCATCGTGGATTGAATCCATCGTTGACTGGATGAGCTCCTCGCTCTCCGGATTGTTTAATGTAATCTCTGTTGTTATTCAGGCAGTAGTCGGATTCTTCTCCGGGCTGTTCATGCTGCCGCATCCACTCTTGTTCATTGCTATATTGGGAGTTCTTGCGTTCCTCGTAGGTCGACTCCCACTGACACTATTTACGGTTATCGGGTTCTTGCTCGTAGATAACTTGGGATACTGGTCCCAATCGATGGATACACTCGGTCTGGTTATCACTTCAGGATTGGTTTCGATCCTGCTTGGTGTACCGGTCGGAATCTGGCTTGCATACAGTAAAACTGCAGCGCGTATCATTACACCACTGCTTGACTTCATGCAGACAATGCCTGCATTTGTCTACTTACTGCCTGCGGTCACATTCTTTAGTCTAGGTGTCGTTCCAGGTGTTATCGCATCCGTTATATTTGCGATTCCGCCAACGATTCGTCTGACTCACCTGGGTATCAGACAGGTATCTGGCGAATTGGTTGAAGCAGCTGATGCATTCGGCTCAACTTCCATGCAAAAGTTGTTCAAAGTACAGCTTCCACTCGCTTTGCCTACCGTGATGTCGGGTATTAACCAGACCATCATGCTGTCACTATCCATGGTTGTTATTGCATCCATGATCGGTGCACAAGGTATTGGTGCGGAAGTTTATCGTGCCGTAACACAACTTCAAATCGGTAAAGGTTTCGAAGCCGGTCTGGCCGTTGTTGTACTCGCGATTGTTCTGGACCGTTTTACACAAAATGTGTTTATGCCAGGTCGCAAAAAGACCTCACGCATTACAGCCAAGCAAAAAGCATGGATCACTGCTGCGGCAACATTCCTTGTGCTTGTAGCTGGTTTCTCACAATACTTTGTTGGTGGCACAACTTCCGCTGGTGGCAACAATTCAGCAGCCAATGCTGTAGGTGAAGAAGTAAATTATCAGATTATTGGTATCGATCCAGGGGCTGGCATCATGAAGTCCGCTGCAAAAGCGATCAAAGACTATAAATTGACTGACTGGACTCTGATTGAAGGCTCTGGTGCAGCCATGACTGCTACATTGGACAAAGCCATCAAAAATGAAGATCCAATCATTATTACAGGTTGGACTCCGCACTGGATGTTCAACAAATATGATCTGAAATATCTGGAAGATCCAGAAAAATCTTTCGGTGATGCTGAAGAAATTCACACCATCGCCCGTAAAGGTCTGAAAGAAGATCACCCTGTTGCGTTTGAATTCCTGTCCCGTTTCCAATGGACATCGGATGAAATGGGTGAAATGATGACTGCCATTCAGGATGGCACATCCGCAGAAGAAGCAGCTAAAGCTTATGCTGAGAAACATGCCGATCAGATTGCTGAGTGGACCAAAGGTCTGACTCCAGTGAACGGTGATGCATTCAAACTAAGCTATGTGGCTTGGGATTCCGAAATCGCAAGTACCAACTTGCTGAAATATGTGATGGAAAACGAATTGGGTTATAAAGTTAACGCTCTGCAAGTCGAAGCCGGACCAATGTGGACAGGTGTTGCCTCAGGCGACGTAGATGCCTCTCCAGCAGCTTGGTTGCCATTAACACACGCAGACTACTGGGAACGTTACAAAGACCAGGTGGACGATCTGGGTGCCAACATGACAGGTGTACGTACAGGCCTCGTGGTTCCTAGTTACATGACTGAAGTCAATTCGATTGCAGATCTGGAGACAGGTGCTACTTCTTCCTCCACTCCATCGGCAAGTGCCGATGTGGGCAAAGAGGTTAATCACCAAATCGTTGGTATTGATCCAGGTGCAGGTCTGATGAAGGCCACAGCAAACGCCATTAAGCATTATGATTTGTCTAACTGGAATCTGATTGAAGGTTCTGGAGCAGCAATGACTGCATCATTGGACAAAGCTTATAAAAATGAAGAACCCATCATCGTTACGGGTTGGACTCCCCACTGGATGTTCAACCAGTATGATCTGAAGTACCTGGACGATCCCGACTTAATTTTCGGCGATGCAGAGGAAGTTCACACGGTTGGACGTAAGGGAATCAAGGAAGATCATCCCGTTGCCTACGAGTTCTTCTCTCGCTTTAATTGGACTGCGGATCAGATGAGTGAAATCATGGTAGACATTCAAAAGGGCGTTTCGCCTGAAGAAGCTGCCAAGACTTATGCAGAAAAGCATCCGGACCAAATTGAAGAGTGGACCAAGGGGTTAACCCCTGTTAAAGGTGACAATTTACGTCTCGGTTATGTTGCATGGGACTCTGAAATTGCGAGTACCAACCTGATGAAGTATGTGCTGGAGACGGATCTCGGTTATACCGTCAAAGCACTACAAGTCGAAGCTGGACCCATGTGGGCAGGTTTGGCAGCAGGTGATATTGATGCTTCCCCAGCCGTATGGCTCCCGCTTACACATGGTGATTATTGGGAGACTTATGGAGACCAGATTGAAGACATAGCTGTCAGTATGACTGGAGTCAAACAAGGTCTGGTTGTTCCAACATACATGGATATCAACTCTGTTGAAGACTTAAAAGATAATTAAACCAGATTGAGTTGTATAAACCTGAATTTGGTAAAAAGACCACCGAAATTTTTCGGTGGTCTTTTTGAGTGTAACTTTTACTTGGTAATGTTTTCAAACCTAATCAAAGCCTGAATGTACCTGAAGTGCCGTTAAAGTGGATTTTCTCCCTTTTAATGAAAAGCTTCGCTCTGGATAGGATCAGGAGTAGAATACTCACTCACGGTTAGAGCAGAGCAAATACAAGCGCTAACGAATCGGAGACGTCTTATTCAAGGATATGAAGTGATTCCAGAAATCTAAAGAATCTGAGACACGCTATATCAGAATAAAACAGTCGTTTGCTGTGTTTTTGTCAGGGATTCCAGTAAATAACGTGTTTGATGTTCCTTACTTTGTAAAGAGAAGAACTAAAGGCGAAATAAGGCGTCCTGAGTTCCTTAGAAAATGGTCTCCCTTTCCCCAGGGTATAAAGGCTTGGGCTTCAAGACATTTTAAAAAGCTAATCTCCACATCCTAACTAACTTCGAAAATCTCAAGCATAAAGCTAAACGTACTAATCGTTACCTTCTACATTAAAGGCTGTGAAACTGAATTATGTACTCAGGATCTGCAAATTCTTCTCTTTTCTTTTCTATCCTACACTTTACCAATCAGTAACAGTAGTACACCAATGACAATCATGACTACACCGAGAATACCATATACCACTCTCGCGCCCTGCCGTCCAATAGTCTTCACAAAAATCCCTGCTCTGAAGCTCTTCATAAACCAGTCCCAATTGTTGATACCACCGAGCAAACTAAAAATCCCTGCCGCTATGGCAAATAGTGCGATTAAAACGGGTTGATCTTGCATTTCGTCAACACTCCTTCAATATAATCCTGTCTACTATACCTTCACTTGGTGAAAATTAACAGGCATTAATTGGGCGTATCTCAAAACTCGCTGAAGTGCATCTTTCACCGCCTTTTCGCCCCCTGCTGCGTCACTTTCCCTTGACGTGCCCCGGCACGCCTGCAGAAAACTTCCTTACTTGGAACGAAAATTCGGTAAAATCTACTTCCTTCGGAGTTTTCAGACACGCCCTAGAAAAAAACAGCTTGCAGATGGAAGTCTGCAAGCTGTTCTGCTACGTCTGTATCATACGTTTTATTGCTTTTGCAACTCGCTTGCCGACAATAGCAGAGTCACCACTTCAGCACGTGTTGCTTCAGCGAGAGGGTTAAACATATTTTTTCCTGTTCCCTTCACCAGTCCTGCATCATATGCAGCAGCGATATATGGAACAGCCCACGTCGGTACTTTATCTGCATCCGCAAAACTCAGTGCCGGATTCGACTGTACCGGGAGACCGAGTGCTCTAACAAGCATAACTGTCATCTCTACCCGTGATACTTTACCTGATGAACGGAACGTATCATCCGTATATCCACTAATGATGCCTTGATCGACTGCCTGAGCAATAAAGGATTGTGCCCATGCAGGTATCCCCGCAGCATCCTTAAACGTCAATGCCTTGTTGCTGGCTGGAAGCTCAAATGCTCTTCCCAACATAACAATGAATTCGGCGCGTGTGGCTGGTGCATTCGGACGGAAATTACCATCCTGATACCCGTTCACAATTCCCCGGGAAATGGCCTGCTCAATGGCAGCAGCTGCCCAGTGATTTCCGATGTCCTTCAGGTCTACGACCGGAGGGGTTGGATTAGTACCTCCTCCATTACCAGGAACGGTTGGCGTAGTTGGGTTCGTAGGATTGGTTGGTGTAGTCGGTGTGGTTGGGGTTACAGGCGTAGTAGGTGTTGTAGAACCTCCACCACTGTTACCACTGCCCGGATTACTTCCATTATTGCCGCCACCATTACCAGGATTGCTTCCATTACCGTCCCCCGGAAGTGGCGCTCCCTTCAGATCCGTACTACGTCCTTCCGTCTTTTGATCAACTGTACCTACACGGTCCAGATGTTCATGGAAGATTTCATAATCGACCAGATTTAATTCGTAGAATCGATTATCATCTTTCGCCATTCTCATAGCACGATAGAAGTCTCCACCGTTAGCCATGAATGAATTGGTAGCGACGATATAATACCCATTCGGATCGATATCCGAGTACGTACCATCTGCATTCTTAATCTGAACTTTGACTACACGTTGACCAACTTGGGTTACGGTGTTGGTCGTGGCATCAATTTTTTCGCCTGGTTTCGTGGAATCGTAGTAGAACCGCATGCCTGCCACTTGCGGGAAGCGCCCTTCTCCCGTTTCCACACCACTAACGCCATTTTCCAGCGCGGCTGTGATTTCTTTACCTGTCATTTTCAAAGCAGACAGATTATTACCGAATGGCATCACAGACAGGAGATTTCCCAGCGTAATATCCCCTGTCTGGAATGAAGCTCGAATGCCACCGCCGTTCTGGATCGCCACGTATCCTTTGACGTCATTTTCCTGCACAATGGATTTCACTTTCTCCAGCATACCGTCTGTCATCAGGTTTCCTAAATTGGTTTCCTGTTTCCGCACAGTGCCACGTTCTCCATCCAGGAAGACATTTGTTTTACCAATAACTTTTTCCTTGAATTGTTCCAGCTGAGGCGCATATTCTTTCAGCTTGTTTGCGGCTTCCATATCATCAGCATAGACGAATTGACCGTTTGCATCTTTGGCATCCAGACTCAGCAATTTGCCGTTCCACTTTTTCAATATACCTGCTTCATCAAACGTAACATCCAATTGACCAAGAGAAACATCATATTCCCCAGTTTGCACAACCAAAGTTGGGTCCGCATGGGTATCCACCAAAACTGGTGCGTTCAGAATGGTGTGTGAATGACCACCTACCACAATGTCGATTCCTTCTACGGCTTCAGCCAATTTGAGATCCTCTGAGTAGCCCAGGTGAGTCAAAGCAATGATTTTATTGATGCCTTCATTTTGCAGCATCTCTACAGTTGCCTGTGCACTTGCTTTGTAATCCGCAAACTTCAAGCCATCCCCCGGTGAAGAAAGAGATACCGTGTCCGGTGTTGTCAGTCCGAAAATACCGACTCGCTCACCATTCACTTCCGTAATAATCGCCGGATAGATTTCGGCTTTCTCACCCGGATTCCCGATGTGATTGTTGTACAAACCACTTAAATTCGCATCTTTTGAATAATCAATATTGGCACTCACAAACGGGAACTCTGCTTTTTCAATAAATGCTTTCAGTACGCTTGGACCTTTATCAAACTCATGATTACCAAAGGTCATGGCATCATATCCGATCATGTTCATGAATTCCAGATCAGCCAGACCGTTAAACAGATTGAAGTACAATGTACCCGAGAATACATCCCCTGCATCCAGCACCAGGGTATTATCATTGCGTGTTTCCTTAATTGCCGTTACTCGGCGCGGGATGTTATCCAGATGCGCATGCGTGTCGTTTGTGTGCAGCACGCGAAGGTTGAAGTCCCCTTCTTCCACTGGATCTCCAATACTCAATTGTGCGAGCAGTGGATCATGATCGCTCACTCGTCCATCCGCTGTCTCAAAATCGGCATTTACATGTACGACTTCGATGGCTGCTGTCTTAGTCAGGTTTTTGCTCACCAGAATGTGATCCAGTGTCTGAGAGTTTCCATCATAGATGTAGGAGTAGCGTTGGTTCTCTGGTAGTTCGTTTACCAGATTGTCTAGTTCATTACCTTCGACAATGTTCAAGGTATTTGAGAATTGGAAATCATTGAAATCACCGAGAACGGCGACATTGACCTCAGGGTCTTTGTTCAGTAACTCCTTCACAAATCCATTCACCAATGCAGCTTGTTTCGCCCGTTGAACTTCACTGCTCCGAGTGGCAGGCTGTATATTTCCAAAAGGTTTCAGGTCTCCGCCTTTGGAATTGAAGTGGTTGGCAATCACCACTACACGTTCACCATTGAATTCGAATTCAGCGGCAAGTGGTTTGCGGGAGCTGGCGAACGCCTCATCCCCCGGTGCAATACGACCCGGATTATTGGATAAGCTACCGTCTGCTTTGACTGTGATCGCTGTCGTAGCATTTCCTTTTCCGATACCAGTAGCCAACGATACACGGTTCGGTTGATAAAGGAATCCTACACGAATATTGGCACCAGGTGCCCCTCCATCCTTGTTATTTTCCGGAGAAATCTCACTATATCGATATGTTGGTCCGTTGTTCGTTTTGATTGCATCAATTAGAGTCTGAAAACTCTCATTGGCCGCTGTTGTGCCCGTGTCGGCATCACCATCGTTATCTTGAACTTCCATAATACCAATGATGTCTGGCGTGTTCAGATTATCCACGATGATTTTGCCGATTTTAGTTGCTCGTGATGCATCCTTTTTGCTGAAATTCTCCACATTAAACGTAGCAATGGTCAGTTTATCTGCTGCTTTCTCAATGGAAGTAACCGCTTGTTTCGTTTCTCCCGGGATGACTGCTGGTAAATTCCCTTCAGGACTCACCTTGAAATTACCGGAAAAATATGTCATTACTCCGATCACATTGCCATCCAATTTGTCACCTGTTTTTACTGCTTTGGAAGGTTTCTTGCCAATAAACAGACGCTGCGGATTGAGATCACTCTCATTCATATCTTTCTTGTTATCAGTCAGAATAACACCACCATTAGGTGTGCGAAGTGGATTATTCTCACCATTATCCACAACAACGGCCAGACCTGGCTGACTGGAGTAAGGACCTATAATTTCAGGCTTTTCCAGTTCAACACGCATGCCTTCCAGACTTTCATAGAAGTCTATAGCATCCGTCTCCGGATTAAATTCTGCAAAAGAGTCCGAGTCAATGACTGTGGGAATAATACGCCCATTGACCCCCAACTTCACAGGAACAGGTAGATCAACTTTATCTAACACTTTTACAATGGTATTTGCCGTAATTTGCGTGGTGGTTAATTCGTTAACCGCCCCATACTCCGTAACTTTGCCGGATACCTTCACCTGGTTGCCAACGATAACCCCATGACTGGGTTTATATACCTGAATGGCTTCGGAAGTTCGAACATCATCGTCCATCTCACCTGGAAGCTCTTGCATGTAAAAACTGCTTGTACTGACGGAAGTAACAATACCTTCGATATCCTTAACATCGTATCCATTAAAAACAGAGGTATGTCCTGCGCCCTGAATATCATGGATACGCAAGTTTTCTTTATCAGGAAGTACTTGATACGTAAAGGTGTACACTGCACTGGATTGTCCATTAAGAATGGCAACAGCCTTGATTACGATGTCTTGATCAATCACTAATGGGCCACTATACACGGTGGAAGAAGAAGTAGGCTCTGTATTATCCGTTGTGAAGTGTACGATCGCACCCTTGGCTGGAGAGGTTAATGTGACTTCATTGTTTCGGGGAATCCCGCCGGATGGAACACTTGCCATCACAGACAGGCTATTTTCTACAACATCCGCTGCTGTTCGCGGAATCAGTTCCAAACCATAGTTTGTATGGAACGTGAGAACACCCTGCACATATTCGTAGGTTTTGCCGACAGTTAGCGCGGTAGGCGAGTTTTTGGCATAAATCGTCATCTCAGCACCATGACTATCCGTAGCGTAGAATGTCGAACTACTACCCCGTGTTACCTGAATATCTCTTACTTCGACAAACATTCCCTCATACTTTTCACCCGGACCTTTGTTACTTTGGTCTGCTGGTCTGACAAAGTCTGTGGACACCATATTTTTGGGTCCGGGGAGTGTTACATTTTGCTCAGTGACCTTCATGTATCCTTCGGTAAAACCTGACTTATCCTTCTCAATCTGGACGAGTCCGCTGTAGTGGGTAATTGGACCGTACACTTCAATGCGATCCCCCACGTCAACTTGATTTTTCGCTCGGACTACAATGCCAGCTTCTTCGTCTTGAATATAATAATTCGTGAATTCTCCGGAGAGTTCACTGTACGTTACGACACCTGAAACGGCTACATTTGTATTTGGTGCAAGGACTCTCGCATCAGCAATGGATATGATTTCAGTCCCGTCTGCTTCCTGCATTTCTAAGTTATCCGTCTCTGCTGGTTCCTCACTTTCAGTTCCATCAAGAACACCATCTTCGTTGCTCGGGGACTCTGTTCCCTCTAGATCTGACGATTCTTCCGTTGAAACAACATCCGGTATAGAGGTCTCCTGTTCACTTGTTTGCGGCTGTTCAGTTACTACATTTTCCTCATCAGCGTATGCGGTGGTACTTAATCCACCTATTGGTGCCGCACCTGTAACGACAAGAACGAAAACCAGAAACCCTTGTGCCCAACGTTTCACTTGCTTGTTGTTCATTCGTCCTACCCCCATGTTTTCAACTTGGCAATCATTTGTTCAGATAGCTTGTACATTAGTTCAAATATAAGATAACTGAATAACAGACTTGTGTAAACAATATTTCTTCGTTATGAAAGAAAATAGAACACATACATTACAAAAAGAAACCATTTTCTATTATTCAAAGCTAATTAGGACTAATTTCAGATCGAAATTGTGTCTTTTTGATCTTTTTGAGTCATATTCATGTGCACATTAAACCATAAGCGTCATATAAACTAACATAAAAGATGTAAATCGTTTAGTATTTCGACATTTATTTACAGCATCTTTTTATCCCTTCTCAAGAAAAATCAGACTTACGCCTTATAGAATTTCAAGACACAGGCATAACAATACGACGATCAGGATTGATCGCCGCATGTTTATTTTGAGATTAGCTTACCGTTATTTCTTCACCGTGCTGTTATATTGCGCAATCTTGTCTGTAATTTGTTTGGCTGCTGCATCCAATGCTTCCTGTGGTGTACCTTGTCCATTCAGAACCGTTTCAATCGCTCCTTCGACAAGTTGTCTGGCTTCCGGGAATACACCCATTAATGCCCCGGATGTTGCTGTCGAATCCGCGGAAGCGTGCAATTGATCGACTGCTGTCTGGAATTGCGGGTACTTCGCCATATTATCCTTTAATACTTGCTCATTGTAGGCTGCTGTCGTAATAGGGAAGTATCCTGTAGCAACACTCCAATTCGCTTGTACCTCTGGTGTAGCCAAGTACTTGATGAACTCCCATGCCGCTTGCTGTTGTGCTTCCGATTTGTTATTCATGATGTACAAGCTTGCTCCACCCACTACAACTCCGCCTTCTTTGGCATCCGCTGGACGAGGCAGGAAGCCTGTTCCCAGTTCAAACTTGCCACCTGAACCTTCTACGATTTTACGCAGGCCAGCCGTGGAATCCAGGGTCATACCGATTTGCTGAGCGGTAAATGCTGCTGTTGTATCGTCTGTGCTACGTCCCAGATTGGAGAGGGTTTTCTCGTCAATCATCTTTTTCCACCACGTTAATGTCTTCACTCCAGCTTCGGAGTTCAGCAGAGACTCAGTAGCTGCTTCAGTTCTTCCGTTTCCATTGTTTACATAATCTGCATTCTGGTTTGCAAAAAACTGTTCCATAAACCAGCCATAGATCGCCATGGATGCTCCTGGCTTACCGTCTTTCGCCAGTGCTTTTGCCGCTTGCTCAAACTCTTCATACGTCTTCGGCGGGTTCTCCGGGTCCAGACCTGCTGCTTTGAACATATCCTTGTTGTAGTACAAGATCGGGTTCGATGTGTTAAATGGCATCGCGTTCAACTTGCCATCGATGGTGTAATACCGGATGATGTTTGGCTCCAGTTGGGAAAGGTCGAACTGGTCCTTGTCGATGAACTGTTGTACTGGTGTAATCATTCCCGAATCGATCATGAACTTGCTGCCAATCTCATAGACCTGAATAATGTCAGGACCGCTGTCTGAGCCCATGGATGCTTTGAGTTTGTTCAGACTCTCATCGTACTTCCCTTGATAGATGGGCTTCACCTGAATGTCGGGATGACTTGCGTTAAAGTCGGAAGCGAGTTGGTTAATGGCTTTCTCCCCAGCGCCAGACATGGAGTGCCACCACGTCAATTGTGTTGTTTCGGCTGCGGCCGCTTCTGCTTGAGCTCCACTTGCCGGGCTGCTTGTTTCCGCTTTTGTTCCGCAAGCGGAAATGACCAACATGAGTGCAGCCAGCATTAATGCAAATGTTCCTCTTTTTTTCAAACGAAATCGCTCTCCTTTTATATGGCTCGCGTACAATAAAATCTTGGGGATGACGCGGTGTGGCCGTTACGGTTACGAATCGTTCTTTTGATCGCTGTTATCCCCGGATTTCTTTCATCCCCTTTCAAAGGGGGAAATCCGGGGATAAAGGCGAACGCTTCGCTTCTTCAGAATCGATTTCGTCCCCTCCACTACTACCGTCGTTCATTTCAACATTTTATTTGAAACACGAGCCTCATTTTATTCGCTCCTGGTATCCAGACCTTAAGACCTGATACATGGTTTATTCAAAACCTCTAAATCAAAATCTTTAGATCAAAACCTTCAGAGCTTACACTTCAATTAAATAGTTTTAAAACCTTACTCCTTACCCCTTCAGTGCGCCTGCGGCCATTCCGCGTACAAGCTGTTTCAACCCGAAAATCAATAACAGTAAGGATGGTATAATGACCATCGCTGTTCCGGCAAATACCAGATTCCACGCTGTGGATTCCTGGAACTCCAGCATCGAGATCCCGATCTGAGCGGTTCTCATTTCCGGTGTATTTGTCACCAGCAGCGGCCAGAGATACGAATTGTACATGCTTAAGAATGAATAGATTGCCAGTGTACCAAGTGCCGGACGGGACAAAGGCAAGACGTGCGATATGAAATAACGAATATGACCACAACCGTCGATCCTCGCAGCCTCGAACAATTCCTTGGGTAGCTGCATGAAGAACTGTCTTAGCAGGAATGTACCAAACGCCGTTGCCAGAAACGGCACCATAAGCCCTTGATAACTATCAAGCCAACCCCAACTGCGAACTGTCAGGTAGTTGGGGATCATCGTCACTTCCCATGGAATCATCATCGTTGCGACAAACATGCTGAAGATGACGTTTTTGCCTTTGAACTGCATTTTCGCAAACGCATAGGCTGCCATACTCGCTGTAATCAATTGACCAAGTGTCGTCAGTCCTGCGACAAGAAAGGTATTGCCGATAAATCGACCAATCGGAACAATATCAAATACCTCGCTAAAGTTGGACAGATCGATGGAATGCGGAATGATATGCGGCGGATAAGCGCTCGCATCTTCCGGTGTCATCACGGCCATGAAAAAGGTGTACATCACCGGATACAGCACAAGCGCTGCACAGATCGTCAGTAATCCATACAACAGCGTTTTGGTCCATGTTGCACTCATTGGTAATGCACTTTCCTTTCTACCCATTTGAACTGGATCAGGGTCAGCAGCATAATCACCACGAACAGGATCAGTGCCTGTGCACTACCTGTACCAAAGCGGAAATTAACGAAGGCTTCCTGATAGATGGAATATACAAAAACATTTGTACTGTCCATCGGACCACCCCGGGTTAGAATGTTGATTTGACCAAACGATTGAAAAGCACCAATGATCGATACGACCGTAACAAAGAATAACGTGGGTGACAGGAGCGGCATCGAGATTTTGCGAAAAGTAAGTACTGGTCCTGCGCCGTCAATCTTGGCACTCTCGTAGATCTCATCCGGGATGCCTGCCAAACCACTGGATAGAATAATGTAGTTGAATCCAAGATTCATCCAGATCGTCATGATGGAGATCGAGATCAATGCCCAATCCGGGCTGGTAAGCCAGGGAATTGGGTCGATGCCTACTTTGCCAAGCAGATAATTCAGCATGCCCAGGGTCGGATGGAATAGAAACTTCCAGATGACCGCTGACGAGCCGACGGATAACACCACGGGCAGAGAGAACACAAATTGGAACACACGCATTCCCTTGAACCTATTGTGAGTCAGTGCAGCCAGAATCAGAGCAGCCAGCATACCTGTGGGTACTGTAAACAGGACAAATAGTAACGTCACTTTCATCCCTTGCATAAACAGTCCTGATTGGAACACCGCCTTGAAGTTATCCAGTCCTACATAAGCCGCAATCTGCCCCGTCGGATCTGTGGAATGCAGACTGAGGTACACGGACTTAAACATCGGGTAAAACAGAAACACTGCAAACAAAAGCAGCGATGGTGCCAGGAAACCATAGGCCAGCAGATTCTCCCGCATTCGCTGCACACGCAGCGAGGCTGTCCGGCGCTCACTCGTACCGGATACGCGCCGTTTGGCGGCGGGCAAGCTGATCCGGTTATCAAGCTCACTCATCGGATTTTCTTCCCCCTTGTTTCACGCATTCAGTGTGTGTGAATTGTTACATCCACTTCAGCACCACGTTATCTAGTGTAAGAGTCGAATGTCACAGCAAAATTCATTCTGAATCAACGTAACGTTAATCATGGACAAGGGAGTTTACGCAAATGTGCATCCATTCGAAAGCGATATCCAGACCTTATCTCATGACAAAAAAACCGCAAGAACTCCCCTTTTTGGAGATATCCCTGCGGTTCGATGTGTAAATGGAATATGAACGTTTGCCTGTTAAAGAACATGACTCATTTTACAATAATCTGTAAATCTTCCAAACGAGGTGAAGCAATTAACCGTTCGAGTTAACGATTAAGATGATATGGCACCGTGGTGACAATCACGTCTTTGTAATTGATCAGATAGGCCCGAATCATGAAGCTGGTCTGGTTGTGCAGTACATTTTGCCACCAGTGCTTGGTGATGAATTGCGGGATTAATATGGTGATGTGATCGGTCTCAGCCGTTTTCCACTCTACGGTATCAATGAATTTCTTCAGCGGGCCCATAATGCTACGGTATCTCGATTTGATCACGACCAGACGAACACCTGGATTCCACTCTTCCCACTTCTGCTCCATTTTGCGTATAGCCTCATCATCGAATCCAATGTACAGTGCGACCACGTGATCCGACATCGTCTGGGCGTAACTGATCGTATTCATGACGACTCGGGTAATGCCCGCAACAGGAATGACTATCGTATTGCCTTTTTTGGCTGGCTTATCGACCTGAATATCAATCCGCAGCTCATCGGCAATGTTACAATAGTGACGGTGAATACGCATGAACACATAAACAACGAAAGGCAAAAAGATAAAGATGACCCATGTCTGCGTGAACTTGGTGAAAATAAAGATCAGGGTAATCGATAATGTAGTCAACATACCGACCGTATTGACCAGCAACTTCATCTGCCAGCCAGAAGGCTTGACTTTGATCCAGCGAATCATCATACCGAGCTGTGACAGGGTAAATGGAATGAACACCCCTACCGCATAGAGCGGAATCAGACTTTCCGTATTTCCTTTGAATCCAACTACCAGCAGCGCAGACATCACACTGAGGAAAATGATCCCGTTCGAGAACCCAAGGCGGTCTCCTCTGACCATAAATGCATGCGGCATGTATTTATCCTTAGCCATCATGAAGGATAACAGCGGAAAAGCCGAATATGCTGTGTTGGCTGCCAGGAACAGAATTAGTGCCGTTACACCCTGGATGATAAAATACATCGTGCCCCTGCCAAATGTCGCTTCAGCAATCTGGGAAATGACCGTTGCTTTGGGATCAGGCTTCACTCCGTAGCCATAAGCCAGTAAGGTGATACCAATGAACATTGCTCCCAATATACAACCCATGAGCAGTAATGTACCTGCGGCATTTTTCTCGGCAGGCTGCTTGAAGTTCGGGATCGCGTTACTTACCGCTTCCACACCAGTCAAGGCCGAACATCCGGAGCTGAATGCTTTTAATAACAGAAACATACTCACATGGGATAGACTTGTTCCGAATTCAGGTGCAGCTGCTTCCATCCCCCCGGCAAGAAATTTGATTCCGCCCGAGATAATCAGAATTGCAATCGAAAAGATAAACAGATAGATGGGGATCGCCAGCACAGACGCTGACTCCGTCACTCCCCGCAAATTCATAATGGTTAGAAAAACAATCATAATGAGTGCAATCACAACACTGTAATCATGCAGCATAGGAAAAGCCGACGTAATCGCATCCGTCCCTGCGGACGAACTTACCGCAACGGTCAAAATATAATCGACCAGCAGAGATCCTCCGGCAATCAGACTGGATGTTGTACCCAGGTTATCCTTGGCTACGATATAAGCGCCGCCCCCTGTTGGATAAGCAAATATCGTCTGGCGATAGGAAAAAATTAAAATGACGAGTAATCCCAGCACGGCGATGGAAATCGGAACGGAGTACCACAGGGCGGCGAATCCGGCCGCAACGAGCACCAGCAAAATCTGTTCCGTACCGTAGGCAACGGACGATAGGGCATCCGAGGATAGGATGGCGAGTGCCTTCCATTTCCCCAATTTTTCTCCATCCAGTTCAGCCGATTTCATTGGCTTGCCTATTAAGATTCTCTTCATTTTGCCAAGCATGATCATAACTTCCTTCCGTCTCTCATCTGTGAAGCATTGTTATTATGCAAAATCGCAGAGCCATTGACAATACGTCATTTCACCCGAAATTCGCCAGCGCGTGATAATGCATCCTACGATTCAATAATCGATAACAAAGCCATTCTTGTTTAGTATTTTGAACTATTTTGAACCAAAACGACGTTTGTTAGCCGAAAAACAGAAAATGGCCTTTGGTTCAGTGAACCAAAGACCACTTCCTGTATATAACGAATCAATATTCTCAATCAGAATCACTACGCGTCAGATCAAGCATTCAATTGTTGTTAACCTCGGATTAATTCGTTACACCTTCACGTCCAGAATGCCTGGACGAGGAGTAACACCAAACGCTTGTGCCAGTGTGGTCAGCTGTTCGTCCGTAATTCTCTGCCGGATCTCGTGACCAGTAACCAGCATATACACTTGGGCTGCCTTCTCGATGGTCTCAATCAGACCAAAAGCCTCGTCAATCGTTGTACCTGTTCCAAAGATACCATGTTGCGGCCAGATGACCGCGTGGTATTCTTTCATTTTCTCAGCCGTTTCGCGGCCAATCTCGTTCGATCCAGGAATCATCCATGGAATAATGCCAATTCCATCCGGGAATACAACTACACACTCCGTGCACATCTGCCAGAGGGTCTTCGTAAATTTTGCCTCATCCAATTCATGGATAAACGTCATGGCCAATACATGAGTGGCATGGTTGTGCATGACAACCCGGTGGTTCGGGTCCAGCTTCAAACGTTCAATATGGCTCATGAAATGTGTAGGCAACTCACTTGTTGGGTTTGCCCCCGACTTCAATCCCCAGAGCACTTCCAGCTCCTGACCATCTTGCGAAACACGTAGCAACCCCAGGTTGCTCTCAGGATCAGCGAGTACATTTTTAAAATATTTGCCTGATGCCGTCACAATAAAATACTTGCCTGCCAGCTCCTGCACCGAAAATGCCGGTTTGATCTTGCGAATCACATGATGGATATCGATATATTGGGCTACTTCCTCTTCCTCCAGCAGATAGCTGACATTACCACCATTGCGCTCATCCCAGCCATTTTTCCACATATGTTGTGTAATCTCAGCCATCTCACGGACAAATGGAATATGGAAACCTGCAACCTGTGTTGTGTCATTCGTAAGGGTCACGTTCATGATCAATCTCTCCTTATATTGAAAATCATATGGCTTGCCACGTACATAGTAAGTTCTTTATTTCACATTCATTATACCTTTGTTTATCTTTGATAGTCAATAAAAAACACAGAAATAAACTTTTATTTATTTTTGTTTAGTTTTGTTTATTTGAAAATAAAACAAAAAAAATACCCCACCGGCGTCCGGCGGGGTCAGTCACACATCTATTTAACACGAGAAGGGGTTTACAAGACTTATCTTACCTCTGCTACCTTAATAGAAGCTGAAAGCGAAATAAAAAAAGCATGAAAACATATATCCCCTCTGGACAGAAATTTGAGTGCCTTCTTTTCAGTCAGTACATCTATCTCTCTGTCCAAACGCTTTTGCCAATTCTAACATATGCTATTCTAGCTTTTCTCAGGAAAAGACATTCATATAAAAGGAGATGAACCTATGGCAGTCCTTTCTACAGGCCCGATCGAGAACAATCTCTCCGGTGGCAGCAGGCCTACACAACAAGTCACCATCAAAATGGTCAACACCGATTCCATCAATACGTCCAATGTACTCATTGAAGGTTATTTCCTGAATGGAACGAGGACCTTATATGTGCTGCAATCCGTTAATTTGACCCCCGGGCAAGTTTTCTCTCAAACCTACTTTGCCAACCTGGATGGATACGAATATGTATTCACAACGAGTGGAGACGCAGCCGCATTGACTGAAATTTCGGTGTGGGGAAAAGACAGCACCGGGCAAATCGTCACCGCACACCGCATTGTTTCAAATGAACTAGCTCTATAAAAAAAGGGGGAAACAAAGATGGCCACAATCTCATCCGGACCCATTGAGAACAATCTGGTATCCGGATCAAGACTTACCCAATCGGTTACTGTCAAAATAGATAACGAAGATCCAATCAACGCCTCAAATGTTCTTATCGAAGGATATGCGCTGAACGGAACGCGGACCTTGTATGTACTGGAATCTATCTCGCTTGCGCCCAATGAAGTCTTCACCAAGAGTTATTTTGCAAACTTGGATGGCTTCGAATTTATTTTCACTACCAGTGGCTTGGCGGAGAGCTTAACCGACGTTTCCATGTGGGGCAAAAATGCCACAGGACAATTGGTCGCTGCCCATCGACTGGTGACTTCTGAGTTGCTGGGTGCTGAAGGTGGCACTCCCGACTTCGAGTGGGGACAGACAATTTACTGGGCGGATTCCAGTGCTCCTGGACCGGGTACCGGATCACCCTTTGATCCATTTAATTCTCTGCAGGCTGCTATCGACGCAGCCACGAACAGCCCTCTTGCGGTTACTTTTGGCATGAGAGCCCGGTTGATTATTCTAATTGCCGGCAATTCATCCTTCAATGAAGACATTGTTATTCCTCCTGCAAGACATGTGCAAATTTTGGGACTTGGCCCCTGGCAACTCGGAAATTCGGATCTGGCCAACTTCGCTTCTTCCATTCCCCGCAATGTCACGATCCAGACAAGCCAGGCTGCAGAAGATGTCTATCTGGTTCAGGGACCTGCATTTGATGCTCGTCCTGTTACGGTTATAGGAACGTTTAATGACGGCACGTCCGTCAGTACGCATACCAACTACACGGACGGCGCCATTATAAGTGGTAACGTTACTTTTCAGAATGTAGCTGTTGGTGACCCGTTCACGACTATTGAATTTCAACTGCTCAATGCCAGAGTCGTAGGAAATATTGTACAATCGGGTCATATGGGTAATCTGAATACGTACCTGTATCACAGTCGCATCAACACGATGATTCATAACGGTTTGAACATTCAACGGATGGTAGATAGTGCTTCAGACAGTACCATTAACGTCAGAGGATACTCCCACATTACCAATTCCACGATCAGTGGCAATGTGACCGTCACACTCGCCTTAAGTGACGTGCCTCCAACAGGCATATTCAGTAGTCAATTTGCTACGATCACCTGGACAGGACCTTTAACGCTGGATGCCGCCTCCAACTATTATTTTGTTAACAGCGGATCTATACTTGTGGGAACCAAAACCGTATTATTCAGTATCGCCTAACATGTAATCCCTGTCCTTCACTGGTCGGGGGTTTCTTATTTTCGCAGCACATACGATGGATGCATCTTTCCTGTCGGTTCATAACGTTCATCACCTGTATACTCAAATCCCAGCTTGATCAAGATGTGACGTGACACTTCATTATCCGGATGATGCCCGGCAAACAGTGCCTTCACGTTCATTTTGTCAAAGGCATAACCAATTACCGCCCGTGCCGCTTCCTGCGCATACCCTTTGCCCCAGTGATCCCGGGTTAGATGAAATCCCAATTCATACATATCCTCTTCTGAAGAATACGGACGCAGGCCACAGCAACCGACAAACACATCCGACTCTTTCTCAAAAAGGGGCCAATATTGCACACCCGCTTCCTTCTGCCTTTGAATCTCCTGTGTTAATCTCGCTTCTACTTCATCTTCGCTCAGGAACCCCTTGCTGCTAATCCATTTGGCAACCTCGTGATCGCCCCA
Organism: Paenibacillus sp. FSL M8-0212; assembly: GCF_038004645.1. NCBI lineage: Bacteria > Bacillati > Bacillota > Bacilli > Caryophanales > Paenibacillaceae > Paenibacillus > Paenibacillus sp. FSL M8-0212. The sequence goes on from NZ_JBBORP010000001.1 coordinate 901,349, forward strand.
CAATGCAAACGCCAGCGCACGATCTCCTTCGTTCCAAGTCGCACATTCCAACCGTTCCGTTTCAAATAAGATTGTTCTGTTCATCATCCACTAACCTCCTGTATGCCAACACCAATTTGCGTGCCGCCTATACCTTAAATTAATCGAATGACCGTCAGGATAAACAACATTTATAATCTGTATACGTTCATACCTTCTAATTACACTTATAATTGCTTAGCCAATTCCTCAAATTGATTGATGTGAGGCTTGATCTCTTTCTCTACACTTTTTATGAAGGAACTAAATTGCTTGCGATCATACTCATCTCCAACACCAACACTTTTATATATTTTTCCCTTTTGGTATGTAAACGAGAAGAAATAGTTATTCTTTAATCCATTCAAAATATTTCCGGCATCTCCCAAGATTTTAAGACTCATTTTCGAATCTTTGTAAGCAAACGAATATGGAGGGTCTGCTACTGCTACATGCTGAATATCATACCCAGTTACCCATTGATCTTTGACAAACGCCCCACTCTGAAGACGTATTCTTAACATCACATCATTCAGAGAAGTTTTTTTATCTCAAGTTTACCTTGACCATCTTTCTTGTCATTCCTCCAGTTCCCATCATACTTGGACTCTGTAATACTGTCCTCTCCGCGTGTTATAACTTTATATACGCCGTGTCCCGAACGTTTCCCCTGTGCCCAGCTTCCTTTGTAGGTTTTGGTTTTCCCCCAGGTCATGGTTCCATTCCCGTGAGGTTTTCCATTTTTGGTCTCTCCATAATATGTAGCCCCATTGCCATACTCCAGAGTAGCCAACTCAGTCGCAGCCTGAGCAACATGTGGTAAAAGAATTACAGACAATACTAAGGTTATCCCCAAAATACAGATGAACATCTTTCTAAACATCAAATCTCCCTTTCTCTCGCTGTATAAGAAATTAATTCTTATAACAACCTATTAATAAATCAAATAATAAAACTCTAGTATAATATCACTTTTAATCCAGAAGGTTCCACATAAAAAAAAGAAAAACCCCTGCCGACAAGATGTCCGACAGAGGCCATTCCAATCCAGTTCACATCAATTACAAATCTGCTACGGCGAATTGAATTGTTCCGGAAGCTGCGCCTCCAACGTTTGCTAACAAGGCAAAAACCAGAACTCCACCTGCAGAAATGGTAAGGCTGCTGTTTACAGGAACAACGTAAGTGACTACTGGTGCATTAACACGTGTGATCACGAGAGATACCGGAAAAGGTCCAGCGTTGTTCACTGTAGCACTGGCATTTGTGCCTCCAGCCAGGTTTTCGTAGTAGGACTTGCCCGCACCGGCAGGAAGGTTATAATTTTGTATCGGTAAAAGGATGGCCATTGAAATCACCTCCTTTTGCTTTGATACGGTATTCTATGCTTGAAATCTATTAAAGCAACGGTGAATTACCAGCGTCATAATGTCCAATTTTGATAGACTTCATAGATTGATAGACGAATGTACGCAAAAAAAGCCCCACCGGACCATCCGGTGAAGCCAACTAAGCTTACTTTAGTATTACAGGTTTAATTACGCATACAGCATGAAAAAGTTCAGTTCATGGCCCTGCTGCTTGAGATAGTTATACAGCTGCGAACGGTGATGGAATACATGTGTTACCGTTTCAATCTGCCATTGAACCTGCAAGTGACCATGTTCCATATAAAAAGCTTTTGTTGAACGATTCAAAAAGTCGTCTTCGCTCAATCCCGTAATATAGGCTTTGTAGGATTCGAAATTGCTCCATAACGTTGCTTCAAGCTTCTCGATATCCTGGGTCCCCGACAGGCTATTCTCTACCAGCCCAACCTCAGCTTCACCTTTCTCCTGCATAATGGCAAGATCCGATGCTGTGATCTGGATAAAGTGATGCACTAGCTCCGCCAATGAACGCATATTCTCCTGTGGACGATACGACCAATCCTCCGAACGGATCAAGCGAATTAACGAAGCCCCCGTCCGTACGCCTGTTTCCAATTCATTTAACAAGTGATCCCGAATCTGCAATGTTCCATTCATATATGATGTCTCCCTTATCTTTTATTCTCACGACTTCAGTATAACCGAAGGTGCTGCAGATCTATTGTACAAATCGGACAACATTCTGCCGTGCTCCCTGGCTGCCGTCAACGGAGTCTCTCCATAAAACTTGCGAAATTGCCGAATTAGATGGGCTTGGTCAAAAAATCCATGATTCTGGGCAAGCATTGCCCAATCTGCCGTGTTCCCCTGATGAATATCACTCAACACACGATGAAAACGAACCACCTCACTGAATCGCTTGGGGCTGATTCCTACCCATTCCGAGAACTTGCGATGCAACTGCCGCTCACTGATCACTTCACGCATCGCCAGCTCTTGGACACTCATACGTCCCCCATCTATAAAGATGCGGTGCAGCACGTTTTTCATCAGATCGTTCTCAGACGTACTTGCCTGCACAGACATTGGACTCAAGTACGCATTCATAACCTCCACTCGCTCTGCAAAATGATTCGTTTCGGCCATCCGTTCCTGAAGCTCGTTCAGCTTCTCCGGCCAACATTCCTGAAGGGCAATTCGCTTATCCGTAAACCACTCCAGAGGCATGCCATGGAAGACATGCGCTCCGCCCGGGAAGAACCGGATACCAAAGGTGTAGTCTCCAGCAGGGGAACCATCATCGGATGGCTCAGGTACAGCAAACGGCTGTGTATAATTGCCACAGTAAGCATAGGAGTGCTCTGAACAGACTGGGTCGTATGTAATCAGCATGTCCGTGCAACCATCCGGCAATACCCGGGCAGGTGCCGTCGTCATCGTTCGCTCTGGACCTTCACTATTAGCAACATCCGCATGTGTGTTCGGAAGAGATCCTGATTCCCAATAACAGGCCACATAAGCCATCAAGCCGGCAGCAGGTATTTTCTCAACATAATAACTGTTAGGGTACGTTCCATTTATCTGAATAGGCTTAAACAACGGGTGCAAGCTGTGATCCACAATTCCATCCTCCGATCACTAGAGTTGGTTACACATTATGTATTCATCTATCATACCACCAACCGAAGAAATGAAGAAAAAAAGTGCCCTACCGGAGGACAATCCGATAGGGCCAGTCACACATCTATTTAACACGAGAAGGGGTTTACAAGACTTATCTTACCTTCCCAACCTTAATAAAAACTGAAATTGGGATGAAAAGAACATCAATTTTTCTTATAGTGCGTGTTCAAAAAGACCGTTTTTGAACAACCTCTTAAAGTGTCTTGATCAGTATGGACGCAATTAACACGGATGCTGTTGTGACCGTTGTGAATCCACCTACCAGCATTGGCGTTAAAATCTCATCGAGGATGGCTTTGCGTTCATTTTCATCACGTCCAACTGAACGGCTTACTTCCTCACAGATAATGTAGTCCCCCGGAAAACCGAATAGTGCAGTCAGTGCCACAGGCAGACCTTTGAGCGGGTCCCATTTGAACAGCTTGGAGCCAACAAATCCACCGATCAGAACCCCAATTACACCGATTGCGATAATGAACAACACTGGAATAATGGAACTAACCACCGCATCGAAAGTGATCGACTCCATACTTGTCATAACGACTACGATCAGACCTATCATGGCAATTCCCGATGTACTTGCTTTATCCAGAATACGAGATGGGAACAGTCCGATCAGATGTCCGAGAACCCCAAGCAACAGAGCCCAGATACTGTAGCTAAGTCCGGTTATATTGCCCAGATAAATGGATAGACTGCCCATAATGAACAAGAGCAACAGCAGGATAGGTGCGGTCTGGAATCGCTGTGGAAGGAATGTTTTGGCATTCGCTTCTTTAATGTTCACATGTCCTTCCCCTGCAACCTTGTTTTCAAATGCGCCCTGCTTCTGCAGTTTTAACGCATATCTGCGCAACATATTGGTTGCAATCGGCATCCCCACGAGGGAATGAATACCCAGAATGACAGCCGGAATTGTAATCAGATGACCCAAGTTCATCTCCTGCAACTTCGTGGTTGTGATCAGATAAGAGATAATGCCACCAACAACCGGACTTGATCCGGCAACAGCTGTAGGATAACCATAGATCGGTGATACGATCAACAGGATCAGACCTGTCGCCGTGAGTGATGCGAACAATGAGATCAGTATTGCTTTATATTGGGAACGTATTAATTTCAACGGTATTAATGTCCCCATGTGTACAATCAGCGGAGCCACCATGAGAGCCCCGAACGCCGTCAGAGCAGAACTGGAGACCACTCCTTTAGGAAATAACCCCGCCCAGTTCAGCAGCAAATATCCGATCAGAATAACAAGCAAGGAAGGAATTCGCGCTTTGGACCAGATCGAAACCAGTTCCCCTATAGCTAAAATAACAAGTAATACTGTGGCGATATATATCGGTTGACTAAACATGGTGGCTTCTCCCCATTCTCTATGTTGTCAGTTCAGTACACGTGGAACCATCTTTCTTATTTCAAGCGTTCACCTGATAAATAGACCTGTTCGATATTCTCTGTGTGTTCGAGAAGTCCAATATCCGTCAACGGATTCACATTCAATACCAGCAGATCAGCAGCTTTGCCAGGCTCAATCGTACCGATCTCCGCTTCCATCTGCATCGCTCTCGCCGCATCTCTTGTTGCGGCTACGATCGCTTCCATCGGCGTAAATCCAACATCTTCAACAAGCAATCGCAGTTCGAGTGCATTCCCGCCATGCTCAACAGGTGCACACGTGCAGAAATCTGTCCCTACTGCAATGGTTACGCCTGCCTTACGCGCGATAATCATGTTCTCAATATGCTCCTGATATACACTTTGGGCTTTGCGGATGCCAAATTCGGGAACACCGTATTTATGCCCTTCTTTGATGATCCGATGTACAATGGCCAGCGTTGGAACCAGAACCGCCTTTTGATCCAGCATCATGCCAATGCCTTCTTCATCAATGTAGATCCCGTGTTCAATGGTGCGTACGCCAGCTTCCAGCGCATTTTTGATCCCCTGTGCACCTTGCGCATGTGCAGCCACATAAGACTGCACCGCTTCCGCTTCATACACGATTGCCTTCAGCTCATCCATGCGGAATTGTGACCAGCGAGGGTCATCTTTCTCCGAAAGTACCCCGCCTGTGGAACACACTTTAATGAAATCTGCCCCTTCACGGAACTGCGTGCGTGTTGCCTTAATGACTTCCGGAACGCCGTCACACACGGTGAAGATATTCAGTTCCGTTGGAATCATATGGATATCTGCATGCCCACCCGTCTGAGAGAGCATATGACGGGAAGTTTTAATCCGTGGCCCCTTCACCACACCTTCCTTGATCAGATCGCGAATGTATACAGCAACATGGCTACCCACATCCCTGACGGTTGTAAAACCCGCGTTGATCAGCTTCGGCAGATCCTGAAGTGCTCTCCCCATCTGGAGTTCATTGGCTTCCAGCGCCACCGCAGCCATATTCAGATTTTTGGCCCCGTGTACATGGACATGGGCATCGATTAATCCTGGCATCACCGTTTTGCCTTTTACATCAACAAGCTCGGCATTTTCCGGAATTGGAACGGTTACTTTCGCACCCGCTGCTATGAATTTCCCGTTCTCAACCAGGACCACACTATCGGAAACAGGCTCTCCACCTTGTCCATCAATCAACAATGCACCTACAAAAGCAGTAATTTGACTCATCTGTACTCCACCTCATTTTCAGACTTGGTTGTAAGTTCAACTAAAGAATATTCACACTCCCACTCCGATGACAGAATAACCTTCCGATCGCTGTTATCCCCAGATTTTTTTGATTCCCTTCTCCAATGGGAAAATCCGGGGATAGCCTATGCTTCCGAAGTAGCTTTCTTGCGAAAGCTTTTAGGCGAACGCTTTGCTTCTTCACGTTATTTCTGTCCTCTCCGTTCTCGTGTAAAAAGTTAAGTTGAACTTAAATATTACGTGTACATGTTCGATTTACAGCTCTACTGTTGTACTACAATGAAATTGTATCGTGTTAAAGTTAATGACATTATATAAGTTGCAAATGTATAATGTCATTGTTGATAGCAACAGCATTTTAATATTAATTATGGTGATATACACAATACAAAATATAAATCACACAGCATAGTGAAGATCATGTTATATATGAAAGCATTTTGCCATGTGAACACAAAAGGGGTACGTTTGCTATGATTCATGAAGCGGTTCGCTCATTTATGGTTCAGGTCTTTGGAGCTGCTCCGTACGGAATCTGGATCAAGGATGAATACGATTTCCAGTGGAATAACTGGCTGCGTGAAGGAGAGGTACCTGAATATACAGATTATGAACAGCTCGAGTCCTCCTGGAAGACTCTCAGGTATACATTCATTTTTTTGTCCAATATCAACATTCGTGTGGTTATCGATACCCAGAAGCAGCTTACTCTGCTACAGAGTGAACGTCTGGAGTCTTTGATTCGGGAAGGACTGCTGAAGCAGCAGATTGAGATGGAACGTGCGCACAATGATCGATGGTTGACCGGGCTGCGAGAGCTAACCTGTTCCCTGGAGCTGAACGACTTGTTACTCAAAATCATGGAGAATGCGCTGCATGTCATCCCCTCTCTTTCCTGCGGACTGTTCATGATGGTTGATCCGGACTCTGGCAAGATGATTCCTAGAGCCAAGGTCGGTTTTCAGGATAGTGTGTATCAATATCAGGGCGAGCTGGATGAGGGCATTACGGGAAAGGTATACGAGGAAGGCATTGGCCGAATGTATAGCACACCGGATGATGCCTTTAAGGATATGGGCAATGTCAGTCAGGAGAATGCGAATATCATTGTAAGTTCACTGCCAGACGGTATTATGGCTAAAGGACTTATCGCCGTTCCCGTGACCATGAACACCCACAAAATCGGGGTGATGCTGGTATACCAATTTGAACAAAACAGACGATTTGCCCCGCATGATCTGAACGTGATGCAAGGGTTTGCGGATCAGGCAGCCATTGCCATCTCCAACGCAACCATGTATTCAGAACTGCTGGAGACGAACCGATATCTCGTTAGCCGCAATGAAATTCATAATCAATTCACGGCACTTTCCATTGAACATGTGAGCCTCGGACATATCATTGAGACGGTTGGATCGATGCTGAAGCTTCCCACCTATTATGTGGATATGGCGAGAAATGACTGGTACCCGCTCCTCCCGGAAAGTGTCTTGCTAAGTGAGCTCGATATTTATACCGCTCTAGACAGTCAGTTTAACCCTATCACCTTATCCGGTGGAAATGATCATAGCGATTATTACCTGTATCCCATTGTGAATGGATCTCTGGTGCTGGGCTGTTTTGCCATCCAGTTAGATCATCCGTTAGGCCAGTTGGATCATGTGATTTTGGAACAAGGCGGAGCTATTGTAATGCTGGAGATGGTGAATACCTACTCACTCACCGAGATGTCCTATCGGAAAAACCATGATTTTTTCAGCGATCTCGTGCAATATAGAGAACCACAGCAGTTGGAGGCACGACTTTCCAGCTTTCAGTTGCCAGCCCATCAGTCCTTGTTCGTCGCACAATTGCAGCTCTATGGGGAACATCCTGATATGAAAACAACTGAAATTTGGGTGCGCAAATTGATTGGCTTTATCGAAAAGGAACTAGGCACCCGTGAACATCTATTGTTCAGTGCACATCACAAAATTACGATTTTGGCTGCTGCATCCGAGCCCAAGGTCAGACACTCGATCATCAGCAAGTTGGAAACGGCTGTGGAGAAATGGACCACCTCCAAAACTCCTGCCCTATCCATCGGTATAGGTGGACTTTATCAAGGGCTTGAGTATGTGTGCAAAAGCAATGATGAGGCTACACGCTCATTGTCCTTTTTGCTGAAACAAAACAAAGCTGGCGTGATGCTCTACGAAGAAATCGGGATCAATCGGCTGTTTCTGAATCAGGAACCTTCCGATATCGAGAATTACATTCATGAAATTCTGTCCCCTCTTCAACAGCAAAAATCAGGAGAGCTTGAACTCACACTCAAAACCTATATTGCTGCGAATCGATCTGTGCAAGCCACAGCAGAACGTTTGCATATTCATACCAATACGCTGTATCTGCGCCTGCGCAAAATAGAGGAGATTCTACGTATTGATCTGAACGATTCCGAGGGTTGGATGAAAGTGTATCTTGCATGTCATTTAAGTGAAGTGTACTCTGTTGCTCCTACCGCAAGTGGCGCACTAAAATTGTAATTCCATCAATTCAGTCCGTGCAGTTTGCGAAAACGCTCTGGACTCATGCCTGTATGCCTTTTGAACATCGCACAGAAATAACTGGCATTCTCGTAACCCACCCGATCAGCAACTTCATATATTCGAAGCTCTCTCTCACTGAACATGAGTTGTTTGCTTCGATTGATCCGTTCCTGGTTCACGTAAAATACAGGTCTGGTATGGAGTGCCCTCTGAAACAGCCTGCACAAATATTGGGGAGATACCACAGCCACATCGGCCAGTTCTTTCAGCGAAAGCGAACGATCCAGATGCTCTGCGATATAACGCAGCACAGGCTTCAAGCGCTCCAGTTCATCATTATAATTGGCGGATGCGATAAGTAGTGGCTTCAGATCCAGCAGCAGGGCATATAATTGTTTGGAGCATTCCACATCGTAATCTGCGTAATCCGTAGTATCCCCATTCTCTCCTCTAACCAGAAGTTGCTCCAGGCCACGCAGCAGCGTGGCTGTCCTGAGTCTGCATACGCGTGAACCGGTAATCCCCGCATAAGATAATAACTGGCTAGCCTCTCTCCCCTGAAACGAGACCCACGCCAGTTCCCAACGGTCACTGATGGGCATATATCGATGCGGTACATCGGGATACAGAAAGAAAACGTCACCCGGTCCAACGATATACTCGTCTTCTTGTATAATCAGTCTCCCCTGACCATGAATAATCTGGTGGATCTGATAATCCGGGAATCCCTCTGGACGCTCGGTTTCATATTGGTGTTCCCAGTAACCAACCGTGGTCATATAGATCGGCAGGCGAGCAGCTTCTTCTGTTTTACCAAAAAAAATCCGGGTATCCATCCAGTACACCACTTTCTCCATCGTTAGTTTCATATTGTGATATATATGGGCAATATTCTTTATTCTCTAAGTCATCATTCAATTCTATAATGACAATATTATAACATTTCAGAAGGAGTTGCTGTTATGCGAAAGAAACTGGTACACACCCCTCCGGCAAATGGATACCCGGAATGGAACAACAATCCCGAGACTTTTCAAGTAGGACGACTACCCGCACATGCTTCTATGGTAGCGTTTCCATCTATAACAGAAGCATTGTCCAATGATTCCAGCGCATCGCCATGGTACGAATCACTGAATGGTCAATGGAAGTTTGCCTTTGCGGAGACTCCAGAACAACGGATTACATCCTTTTATGAAAACAATTATGATGCCAGTGACTGGGACGAGATCGCCGTTCCTTCCAACTGGCAGCTGCAAGGTTACGATTATCCCCACTATACAAATATGACGTATCCGTGGGTCGAGCGTGAGCCTGAATTGAAGCCACCATTTGCACCAACAACTTATAATCCGGTGGGTTCGTACATCCGCACGTTTACTGTTCCTGCTGACTGGAAAGACCGTCCTGTCTTGCTGCACTTTGAGGGCGTTGAATCTGCCTTTTATGTATGGGTGAACGGAGAGCTGGTCGGTTATAGTGAAGACACGTTCACACCCGCAGAATTCGATATCACTTCGTATCTAACGGAAGGTGAGAACAAGCTCGCTGTGGAGGTATATCGCTGGTGTGATGCGAGCTGGTTGGAGAATCAGGATTTTTGGCGGTTAAGCGGCATCTTCCGTGGTGTATATTTGCATTCACCTTCACCGGTTCAGATCGCGGATTTCTTTGTTCGTACTGAACTGGATGACGCCTATCAGGATGCGGAGCTACTGCTGGACCTGAAGTTATTTAATCATAATGCTGCGCAGAATACTGACGGATTGTCCGTTCAGGCACAGCTCTATGATGCACAGCAACAGACTGTACTGAAGCAGCCACTTACTGCGGCCGTTACTTTCCAAGGTGAGGATGAACTTTCATTTAATTTGTCAGCAGAGGTTATCCAGCCGCTTCTATGGAGCGCCGAGACCCCTCATCTATATACACTTGTGCTGTCCATTCAGAATGAATCGGGCGAAACACTGGAGGCTGTTCGCAGCCGGATTGGATTCCGCAAGTTTGAACTGAAGGACGGCCTGATGCAAATCAATGGCAAACGCATTGTGTTTAAAGGCGTCAATCGTCATGAATTTTCCCCGGATAAGGGTCGATCCATTGGGCGGGAAGACATGATCCGTGACATCGAGTTGATGAAGTCCTATAACGTTAACGCCGTGCGCACATCCCATTATCCGAATCAGTCACTCTGGTACGAACTGTGTGATGAATATGGCCTCTATGTCATTGACGAAACGAATCTGGAAACTCACGGCACCTGGGATTATGGGCAAAAGGAAATGAATGAAAACAATATTCCCGCGAGCAAGCCGGAATGGCGTAACAACGTAATCGATCGCTGTAACTCGATGTTCCAGCGGGACAAAAACCATCCGTCCGTTATTATCTGGTCTCTGGGTAATGAATCCTTCGGCGGCGATAACTTCATCGCCATGTACGATTATCTGAAACAGGTCGATCCAACCCGTCTCGTTCATTATGAAGGCACCTTCCATTATCGCCCTTCTGATTCGGCAAGTGACATTGAATCGACAATGTATATCAGCCCACAAGATGTAGAGAATTATGCTCGCATGAAGGGTCCGAAGAAACCTTATATTATCTGCGAATACAGCCATGCCATGGGTAACTCCTGTGGAGGTCTGCATCTGTATTGGGATTTGTTCGATAAATATGATGTGTTGCAGGGTGCATTCATCTGGGACTGGGTCGATCAGTCCATTCGTACCACTACGGCAGACGGTGTAGAATATTTCGCTTATGGCGGAGATTTCGGTGAATCCCCTCATGATGGCAATTTCTGCGGGAACGGACTCATTCTGGCAGATAAGACGGTTACACCGAAGCTGGAAGAAGTGAAGAAATGTTATCAGAACGTTCGTATGGAAACCGTTGATGTCAAAGACGGCCTGCTGCGCATCAAAAACCAGTTCCTGTTCACGGATCTGAGTGAATATTCGCTCGTATGGACAGTAACACACGATGGTGTATCTGTAGAAAACGGCACGCTGGATATCGCGGTACCTCCTGGCGAATCGGTTGAAGTCCGCATCCCATATACGCCATCGTCCGATCTGTTCCACGAAGCGGTGCTGACTGTATCTCTGGTTACGAAAGTCGCAACCAAATGGGCAGGAGTAGGTCATGAGATTGCCTGGGATCAATTCGTGGTATCTCCGCGATTGCGTCCAATCCAACCGATGCGTCAAGGACAAGACAATGAAACGCAGGTACAGGATCTGCAGGATGAATTGAAAGTGGCTACAGGCCAAGTCACGTTGAGCTTCAATCCAGCTACTGGCACGCTCACGTCCTATCAGATCAATAATCAGGAGCAATTGCTCGCACCTGTCCGGCCGAATTTCTGGAGAGCCATGACAGACAATGATATGGGGAACCGCCTGAATGAGCGTTCTGCCTTCTGGAGAGATGCTCACGCTACCAACAGATTAATTCGCTTCGAGCACCATGCAGACGAGCAAGGCATTCTCGTGACGAGCGATTACACGTGGGATCAACATCCGGGATGTACGCTATCTATTACGTACCGAATCGATCCGGATGGTGTATTGGAAATCAGTCAAACTCTTATTCCAGGCGAGGGCCTACCCGATCTTCCGGAATTCGGCATGTTGCTGCAACTGAATAACAGCTTGGATACAATCTCTTGGTACGGCAGAGGCCCGCATGACAATTATGCAGACCGTCTAACCAGTGCACGTCTCGGCTATTACACAGGTGCGGTTCGAGATCAATTTGTTCCATATCTGAAACCACAAGAGTGTGGTAACAAAACGGATGTACGCTTCGCTGAAATAACGTCAACGGATGGTCAAAGTGGCCTGCATGTAGAAGCCACCATACCATTTGAAATCAATGCGTTGCCGTGGACACCGGAGGAACTGGAAGCAAACGACCATGTGTACAAATTACCTCAGAGCACACAGACTGTCGCCCGCATCAATTACAAACAAATGGGTGTTGGCGGAGATGACAGCTGGGGCGCACGTACCCACGCTGAGTACACCTTGCCAGCCAACCGCGCGTATCACTTCACCTTTACGGTAAAACCTGTATAACATCAAGCAAGCACTGCTGGCAATATGCCGGCAGTGCTTTTTTTGTATTCATACAATCTTACATTATTGAAAGATTCGTGAAAGATAGATACATAGGAGTTACAACTAACATTGATTATACTTTAAACCAACAAGATGCTGACAATGAATATAAAATAAATGGAGGGGTTACAAATGGATCTAATACAGATTATAGGCAGAATATTGCCTATCTTAGCTATTGCATTGGCTGCGGGAGTTGTTGTAATCGGTATTACTTATTCCGTATATATTGCATACAAAAAAAGAGGGGGTAAACGAAGCATAACCCGCAGGCAATTTATAGCGTCATTTTTGCTCTTGGGTTGGTTTGTTATTGTCATGACTTTAACCACATTTAGCAGAGGAGCTAATTATGAGGGTTGGATCAATTTAGAGCTATTCAGTGGCTATATAAATGCATGGAATCAATGGTCGTTGAGCGAATTCCAGCTCATCATTTTTAACATGTTGATGTTCGCACCACTCGGTTTCATACTTCCGCATATCGGAATGAAAACGCGTCACGTTAAGCCCGTGCTACTCATATCGCTGTTGGTAACGTTGGGAATCGAAATTTTTCAAATGATCACCGGCAGGGGGATATTTGAACTTGATGATATTCTACATAATACACTAGGTAGTATGGCAGGATATTTGTTGATGAGAGCGATCCTCGACAGTGTTGAGCAAAGAAAGATCACCTTAAGATCACTATGGAAGGCACTCTGCATACCACTAGTTTTTACGATGCTTTTTTCCAGTGCTTTTATCATTTATCACAACAAAGAACTTGGTAATCTCTCCATACGTCCAGCTATTTCTCAAAATATGAATCATGTCGAAATCACGCTTAACACAAGGTTACCGGATGAGGCCGAGAAAGTGTCTCTTTATCGCAGTAGTGAAATTCACAACCTGGAATATGCCAAACGAGTTGCCTCTCTAATGAAGGATTATTTTGAATTACATCAGAAAGGTAGCATATCTATTGATGGATACAACCGAATTTGGACTTTTCTTGACAATACGGGAACAGAATATACCTTTAATTATGACGTCAGTACAGGCACATGGTGGCTGGCATCTAATATCGAAGCAAGCACTCCTGTAGAGCCGGAAGATTTAATCAAACAAGGACAAGAGTATGGCCGTTGGTTGACTCAGAATGACTTATTGCCTAATAAAGCGATATTCAGCACGCAAAATGGAGACACGGTTCGATGGGATATCGAAAACACAGTTACAGATATCGCGAAGGGTGACAGCAATTATGATACCGGACTAATTATGATTGTCCCATCAGCAGAACCTATGATTCCTCAGAATTTATTGTACTCTATGAATAAAAATATTTATGTGCGAGTCGTTGATATTATCAGTCCGGCTGAGGCATACGAAGAAATTCCCAAGGGAAACTTTTCGATCTATAACAACTTAAAGAAAGGAGACAAACTACATGTGAACAAGTATGAACTGACTTACACCTATGATTCGAAAGGTTATTATCAGCCAGTTTATCGATTCGAAGGAGAGATCAATGGAGAGCATTGGGATGCCTTGATCCCAGCAGTAATGAATTGATTTCAGCTTCTGCCTGCCTTGATGTATGAGTTTGAAGTTTTTCATGAGAACATTATAATAAATGAGGTGCTAAAACGATGAAATTATTTTGATTACGAGGTGAGAATTTGCAATATCTGTTTACCGCTCTTTTCATTCTTGGTTTCATTGCTTTCATGGGATTTCTTGTTCTAATGATCTTATCTATGCGCAAAGGTAATAGGTTGCCGATCAAATACATTTTTTTAACAACGGCCTGTTTTGCCATTGCTTCAATTGGGTTGTATGGCATGCTGACTTTATCTTCGAACTCTAATCAGTCTGAAATAGATCAGAACCCTTCATCCCAAATCGAACTTTCTGGCCTCCATATGACTACCGTTGAATTCCAAAATAAATTTAATGGCGCCGTGGGCAAATATCGACTGAATGGTTTGAGTATTACCCGCTTGAATATGAATAACTCTTCTGAGCAGGGCACTAGCGCTTTCGAGTATATAATCAATGATGAATTGCGCTTGGTTGGTGTAGTGAATGCAGATGAGAGCGTACAGGAAGTCAGGTTATATGGAAATGGTGATACGCGTAAACCAACGGGTGGAATTTTTTTGACTGCTATCGCCACACTCATTCTCACAACCAATAGTGAGTACACGTATAACGATGCACAAGATGTCATCCAGGATATCGGTCTATTGGATCGTGATGTGAATCAGTCTGATTTTGATGGGGCGACTATTCGCAACGGATTGGAATATCGCTTCAGCGTTCAGGATCATGATCACTCTACTTTTGAAATAACTGTTGCGAAATAAGATGCGATTGTGCAAAAAGGCCGCTCCCTGAGGGAACGGCCTAACGTATGATGTATGTACTTATGTACTATAGAAATGATTAAGTAAATTTAATTTTGATCTCTTCTTTTTAGGGATTAAAGAGTCCTAATATTAAAGTAATCACGATACAAAAAAGCGATACAGGGTATAATATCCATTTACTGATCCTGTCTTTGAACGTGATCATCAAACAAATAATGCATATCCACGCAATTAATAGTTGCCACCAAACCACTGATGAACACCTCCCGAATGCGAGAGTTACTCAAACGTTACAATCTCGCTTTGATTGTTCCAACTCATTTTAAAGGTAATCGGGTCTTTCGTTTTCTCCGCCTCAGTAACCGTTCCCGACATACTGAATGGTACCCCTTGTTCTACAAGCGCTTTCCCCTGTTGTTTTATATTATTGCCGGTAAGGTCAAACACAAAATCTTTTATACGCTTTTCATCACCTATATAAGTAATACTATAGATCCCTGTTGACCTCTGAAGGGACACATCCCAGTTATCGCTCTTTCCGTGTAACCTATCATCCGCACCACAAGCTGAGACAATAGATACAAGCACTATAACACAAAGAATCATTGGCAGTTTAAATAATTTCATAATATCCCTCCTTTTAGGAATATACCCAAAAATGTGAGTTATGATATTTTCTACTCATTCCTGATATCTAATCTATATAAGTTGAACTAAAGTTATTTACACAGACACTACGATGACAGAATAACCTTCCAATCGCTGTTATCCCCAGAATTTTTTGATTCCTTTTCCGAAGGGGAAATCCGGGGATAAAGGCGAACGCTTTGCTTTTTCAGGTTTTTTCTGTCCTCTCCGTTATCGTGTAAATGATTAGTCCAATTTATATAGTTTAATGTGACTTACCTTTGATATGACTAACGATTCTCTGAGCATCGTACTTGACCCATCCCAACAGTGCTGAACCTCGCGTTGTTTGCCAAGGTAGCCCTATAAAGTACAGTCCAGCAACCGGTGATACGCCTCTCTCGTGTATAATTACACCTTGGGCATCAAAAGCAGTATTGATATCGATCCAACTATCGTTTCGCTTAAATCCAGTCGCCCAGATAATATTGTCTATTCGTGTCTCACTACCATCCTCATATAGGATGCGGTCATCTATTGCATTTACAGCACGTGGGCGCATGTTAACTTTCCCTTGGATCATCAACTCTTTTAACTCATAACCATATACGTACTCAGGCTGATTTCGCAACCACTTTCCAACCATACGATCTGCACTTGCACGTAATACGCCGAGCTTTTCAAAATACCAGAATATACTTCGTTTCATGATATGCAAAGGCCTAAAGGTTATATTTCGAGCTATGGATATGTATACAGTTTGTTGTTCATCTGATGCTAACTCTACAGCGATTTGGGCACCTGAATTCCCTCCACCTACAACGACTGTTGTTCCATGATGCAATTGAGAAATATTTTTATACTCTGATGAATGAAGCTGAATTACACTCTCGGATAATGATTTCGCAAAATGAGGAACATTCTTGGTCTGGAAAGGCCCCGTCGCAACGATAATATTGCGCGCTTCAATCATTCCATCATTAGTTTCAACATAGTACATCTCATCTTGCTTCGAGAGACGGGAGATTAAACAGTTTAACTTTATAGGAAGATGCATTTGCTTGGCGTAACTTTCCAAATAATCTGCAATTTCATCTTTGCTTGGCAAGCTATTTTTATTACCACTAAGAGGCATTCCCGGTAAGCCATCATACATTCGTGGGGTAAAAAGACGCAAGGAATCGTACCGTTTACGCCAAGATTCCCCAACAGTTGAGGCAGCGTCAACGATTAAAAAAGTTAACCCCGACTGTTGAAGATAGTAACCTGCCGCCAAGCCTGCTTGCCCAGCTCCGATAACCAATACATCGTACATATGTATCATCCCCAATATTGTTATATATTAATATATGATCACTTGTTCATACGTTAATTTTACTTAACTACTGTCTATTTAGCAAGAGTAGAAAACATCACTATTAATTCCTCAAAAAAATTAACATAAAAAAGACTCCCTCTTGGGTAAAATGTACCCTATAAGCTGGACACTTGAAAAAAGTCCAGCTTATAGGGTATTTTGTTTATAATGAAAAAAAAGATGTTGGAGCGGAAATGTGATGACGAAAAGATTACTGACGAAGAAAGAACAAGAACAGCTAGAACGGAATCCAAATGTAATGGCTGTTAGTGAAAAGGCGATTACGTATACCGATGAATTTAAGCGCCATTTCATGAACAAGGTAAAATTCCTCGTGAAATTTTTGAAGAAGCCGGCTTAGATGTCGAATGTATTGGTTTAGACCGGATCCGTTCTGCCGGGAAACGTTGGCGTGCTTCGTATCGTGACGCAGGTGTAGAAGGCTTACAAGATACACGCAAAACGAATTCAGGCCGCCCATCAAAACGTGAATTAACATTAGAGGAAAAAATTAAACGATTAGAAGCAAAAAACCGATTACTACAAGCGGAGAATGAGTTACTAAAAAAGCTAGATCTACTCGAAAGGCAGATGAAGAAAAAGAAGTCAAAGTGGCAACAGAACTAAAGTTTGAATTCATTCATCAGACGATTAAAACGTACAAATTAAAGCGGTTGGTGAGCTATTTATGCGACGTCATGGAAGTATCACGTTCAGGTTATTACAATTACTTCAGTGAAAAATCAGTGCAAAAGCGTGTAAATAAAGACGAAGTAGATGAGCATGTAAAGAAAATGATCTACAAAGCGTATCATTTTCGGGGGCGAAACAAAGGAGCACGTCAAATCAAAATGACCTTAGAAAATCAATACAAAGTGACGTACAACTTAAAGCGTATTCGCCGAATTATGAAGAAATTTAAGATCATCTGTCCCATTCGAAAAGCTAATCCAGCCCGTAAAATGGCAAAGGCAACGTAAGAGCATCGTACATGTCCAAATGAATTACAGCGTAATTTCAAGTCAGGACAAGCTGGAAAGGTGTTATTAACGGACATCACCTATTTAACGTACAACGGTAGTAAACGCGCGTACTTATCTACCATTAAAGACGCAGAGACATATGAAATTTTAGCGTATGAAGTATCTTCCTCGTTAAGCATAGACATTGCATTGAACACGCTCCATCAATTGAAGAAGCACCGGCATTTAACAAAGGATGTCCTAATTCATTCTGATCAAGGCTTTCATTATACGAGCCCACAATTCCAAACCTTAGTAAAGAAAATGAGATTACGTCAATCGATGTCACGCCGAGGAAACTGTTGGGATAATGCCCCCAAGAATCGTTCTTTGGGCATTTTAAGGATGAAACAAATATAAAAGAATGCGAAACATTAGAAGAAGTGAAACGTGAAATTAAAAGTTACATGACGTATTACAATCACTATCGAGGGCAATGGAACTTAAAAAAGCTGCCGCCTGTAAAATACAGACAGCAGATTCAACAAGTTGCCTAGGTTTTTTTCAAAATGTCCTTTACAAAGAGTACACTTTAGGGAGCCATAAATCATTTCAGTGCAAGTTGCTTATAACGTATCATCGATGCTATCTGCTAAATATGATACGTTCGTTGAATTCTACCTGGTGTATCTATCGATGTCATCGATCGCAGATTGATGTTCTCTTCGATGATAATCTTCATGCTGACGAACGTCGTTTTTTAACTTTGCTAAGAATCCCCACCCCATAAAGGCAAGTAAAAGCACGGTAATCAGCGCATAAGCAAAGCTATATAGATTCATATAGAAGTTGATGAAAACTGCAGCGAGCATCAAGCCCAGAATCCATAATACCCACTTCGTACCCTTTCTCAAAATCATTTCCCTCCTCAATTCAGTTGTGTATTTTTATTATTATTTATCGAATAAACCTAATACATCATAGTTAAAATATTCGACATTTTTTTTTGTGCTGGATCTTTAATACCAGTTCTTTTTCAGCTAAGGCATTCAAAGTTCTTCTTGCTGTTGAAGCTGCAATATCAACATGTTCCGCGGCCTGTACTGCTGTAATATTGGGATATCTGAAAGTCATTAAGTATACCAGTCTCTCTGAATGTCCGTCACATTTTGCCAAACCAGTTCTTGCTATTTGCTCTGCTTGATCTAGTAACACGTTTAACTTCTCAGCCATTTGTTGAGAGTCATCTAAACCAATTATACCATTTGGAATTTTCACCTCTAGTCTCATTTAATAAGTGATAATACTTCGCTCGTTGTTTCTCTAATTCTCACTAACAAAAAATATTGGACTAGATAGCTGTTCTGATTGCATCAAATACAGAGCTATTAGAATTCCCTGTATCATCAGATAAGTGACTTACATCCATTTTTTCACCATTATTCGGGTCAACACCATCTGGAATGTTAAACGACCGATCAATATTAACTTGCAATGTAGGGAAGAACCACCTCCCATATAACGAAAACTTTAAGATTACGCTTGCCATGTACCTCTAGCGACCAGCAAAGATCAGGACTCTCCTCCCCCAAACCATGAAATTTAAAGTTTTCTTTATATTTCCTTGATGAGATCGTTTTCTATGATAAACTCATGATAATTAAAATGATATAATTCTACATATTTTAGGAAGAAGCTATGAAAAGAAATTATTAATCGTTACTATTTTTTAGATGGAGGGTGTTTGAAATGAGAGGCAGAGGCATCAAGACACAAGCATGGCGGTTTAGTTCGAGAAGACAGGTAAGAGGATGGATGTCGTTCGTTCGGATGTTACTCATTGCCGCATTGGTTGTTTCACTTCTTCCGGCGGGAACATCGACAGTATCGGCGAATACGGGGGTAACGTATCTAGACCAGAATGGCGATCTACAAACAAACGAGAATGTAGCGGTCATCCATGATGCATCTGATTTGAATAACTCTACACTTGCAAGCGGCTGGTATTTGTTTAGTGGTGCATGGAGCTTATCTAATAGGATTAACATAACGGGCGATGTTCATATTATCCTTGAGGATGGCAGTGATGTAGAGGCACCTCAAGGAATTGATGTTTCTAATAACAACCTCTTGACGATTTATGCACAATCTACTGGATCTGGGACATTAGAGCCTCTGGGCATGAGGGTAGCGCAGGGATCGGAGGCGGCAAATGGAGTACTGGTGGTACGATTACGATAACTGGTGGCGATATTAAAGCAACTGGTAGTGATGGTGGCGCAGGAATCGTGAGTGGCTCTATTGGTCGTTTGGATTCGCTTAGTGTCAGTGGATCATACGCATATTGGACGAATACCACCAATAGTGCGCCTAGCACGATGACGGGGAGCGGCAGTTTTAACGGTGATGTTACCACATTCAGAGGATTTTCTTACGTCCAATTACGCTCTATTGAATTTATTACAAGCGCACCGATTACAGTCACTGCCCCTGTAACGGGAGCTACGCCGAGTACGACAGCAACGGTTGGTACAGCGAACTTCACGGCGAGAACCGTAATATGGAGTCCAGATGAAGAAGCTTTCGCAGGGAGTACGGCCTACACGGCTACTGTTACTCTAACGGCGAATAGCGGTTATGTTTTCGCAGCTATGCTTACGACACAACGATTAACGGCAAGGCTGCTGCAGTGACTGATAACACGGGCGAAGCGGTTACGCTGTCGTATACATTTGCCGAATTGGCAGCGGGATGCGAAAATCTCTGTCACTGCCCCAGTAACGGGAGCTGCACCGAGTACGACAGCAACGGTTGGCACAGCGAACTTCACGGCAAGCACTGTAACATGGAGTCCAATGGCAGTTACATTCGCAGGGAGTACCGCATACACCGCTACTGTGACGCTAACGGCGAATAGCGGTTATGTTTTTGCAGCTACGCATACGACAGGAATGATTAACGGCAAGGCTGCTACAGTAACAAGCAACACGGGCGAAACGGTTACGCTGTCGTATGTATTTGCCGCAACTGTAACTTCTGGCGGCGGAGGCACATCGAGTCCAATCTTTACAGGTTCACCAGAACCTGAACCGACACCTGAGCCAACATCTGAGCCAACTCCTAAGCCAACGCAGCAACCTGTAGTTGAAGTATTTAACAGTAACATTGTGAATCGCGCTAGCCTGGTCGAGAAGCTCGCTGCCCAAGTCTCAGCA
Organism: Paenibacillus sp. FSL M8-0212; assembly: GCF_038004645.1. Classification (NCBI taxonomy): domain Bacteria; kingdom Bacillati; phylum Bacillota; class Bacilli; order Caryophanales; family Paenibacillaceae; genus Paenibacillus; species Paenibacillus sp. FSL M8-0212. Next base: position 922,251 of record NZ_JBBORP010000001.1, read on the forward strand.
GCAAATACTGCTAATACGACAACTGATTTTGCGGATACTCATGGACACTGGGCGAAACAAACGATCAATACCTTCTTGAAGGTGCAGTTGATTAGCGGCTATGAAGACGACACATTTAGACCGAACGGGAATATAACGCACGCCGAATTCGCCACGATGCTAAGTCGCGCATTCAACATCCAAGCTGACAACAGTAACAACGTAACATTTAACGATCTAGACAAGCACTGGGCGAAAGACGTAATTATGAACCTTGCCGCTGCAGGAGTAATCCAAGGCTATGAGGGTGGGACGTTCATACCTGAGAAGACGATTACACGTGAAAAAATGGTCATTCTTTTATCTCGCATCGCTAACCTGAATACGATGACTAAAGATACATCCAAAGGTCATTTCACGGATCTGAGTCGTTCTTACGTAGCGAACGAAATTCAAACGGCAGCGCAAGTGGGCATCGTCAATGGCAAAGGAAAGGATCGATTCGATCCTAAAGGCAATGCCACTCGCGCAGAAGCGCTTGAGATCATTTTGAACACACTGAATCTTGATCCGCAGGTGAAATCACTACTAGATTCACTGAGCTAAACCGAGTGGATATTCAGAAGATAACCTAATATAATAACTAGAAACATAGCGGCATAAGGGAGCATATCATACTCCCTGCGCCGCTTTTTTTATGAATTTAACCTACAGATTACAACGCATCCTTGGCAACAAGCATATAGCCTGAGTTTCAGAAGCCAATACGTTTTGTAGCTTGTTCAATTCGTCCACAGTAAAAACATCATCCGATAACTCAATTTAAATACCTAGGCTATCTCTTCATTGAATATTTAATATAAAGACACCTTAGAAAATCCAGGGGTCTTTAGATCCCGAATTCACTAAGGTGTCTATTTGCATGTGACCAAAACTCTTAAAAGAGGCTTCTCACAAGTTCGGAGAACTCGTGAAAAGCCTCTAATTATATAAACGCTAACCAATCTGTGACAACGGAGCACTCAAGAACCCTGTAAACCCTTATATACTAAGGTATTTATGGGGCTAATTACATCATGCCGCCCATGAGACAAAGGCTTTTTTATGTGTTTTTTGAGTCTATTTGTGACGATTTTATCCGGTTTTCTTGAAAAATTGGTTCGATAAATCCGTGTTAGTAAGATGTGTGGGTAGAGTTTGTGGGCAAAATGTGGGCATTGAATTACTCAGGTGAATGTGTCATGTGCGGGAACATAGGCGGTTGGGTTCCCATCCGCTTCTTAACCTGCCACTAATGAAATCCTTGTTACCATTATACCACTTGGATCACGATTTAAAACATAACAGTATCTATTATGATTGATATTCATCTTGTTACTTCACCTTCCATTATTCATGTATTTGAACATCCACAGCATTATCTTCGCTTCTAACCTCATATCGTTTTTCAGGCTTCCCATACACATTTATTAACTGATGGCTTGTTGAGAACGAATTATCCTCAAGATAGCTCTTGCTCCCGAAAATCAATTCTTCTATTGCAGGAGACTGCTGTTCAGTCCAGTCCGGCTGCTCTTTGAACAGCCTTTCAACTTTTTTAATCAAAGTGAGATTGCCCACATTTTCTGTGTTATCATCAGGCATAATCACAAACAAGTAATCCCTCGCACGGCTAATGGAGACGTTTATGATGTTAATCTTGTTGAGAAACATCTCCTTTGAAGTCGAGATGAACGGGGGAGGGTTAAACAGTGCAATGATGATGTCACACTCGTCGCCTTGGAAGCCGTGTATCGTGCCGACCTGAATATCAATATTTTTCGGCAAGGTAGTTGCAGCCATCAGTTTATCAATCAAGTCCGACTGCGCCCGATACGGAGCTATTAGCCCAATTCGGAACATCTTATCATCTTTCATAAGTTCGACAATCGATGATAGATACTTTACAAATTCAAAGGCAAATAGAGCCGAATACACCTGATAGTTGCTTTTGCTTTGTAACTGCTTAGGCCTATAAATACTCTCATATTTACTAATAGGGAACTTGATAATGTTTAAAGGTTTAATATCAATAAAATCACCAATAGGCAGTGATCGTTGACTTTCAGTAGTGCGGTTGTGCTTTAATACTCCGTCATATGCGAACCGACTGAACACCTCTCCTATTGCTGGTATGCTCCTGTATTGAGTAGTCAGGAGTTCAACATTGTATGAGTGAGGTACCGTTGTGGGTTCGGTGAACGATTTGAGTTCCACCATAGTGTATATATTTTCATTCTTCCAGAGATCTACACTAGTGATAGGCTCTATTTGGAACGGGTCTCCCGCAATAATAAATTTCACAGGTGTCTTCTTATAAAGCGGGAAAACGATGTTGACCAATGGAATCATAGATGCTTCGTCAATGATAATATAATCCCACTTTAGTTCACTCAAATGAAGCCTAGTGCTTTCGTCTGGCAGAAAGTAATCGTACGGAAAACGGGCGATCGTCGAGACAGTAACATTTCTTGACAACGTACGAATATCGAAGTTCTTGTCACGAAAAACACCGCTCTGCTCAATGATGCTGTCGTTCGTTGCTCCAAAACGAACAAGCCAGTCACAGTAACTATGATCTGCGTCCTTAATTTCCATAATACGCCGTACAAGGACATCTGCCGCTTTATTTGTTGGAGTTAAAACAAGAACTTTCAAATTCTCGACTTCCCTCATAATGGGTAGAATAACCTCTCTCGCCAGATGCGTTGTTTTCCCTGTGCCGGGAGGACCGAAAACGAACTCAATATTTTCGCATAGGTTGCCTTTCATATCATAGTCGTCTTCGAAGCCGAGTTTATTGAATGCTTTTCGCAATTCCTCTAGTAGGAATACAGGGTTCTTTGCGACGATTCTTGCTTCTTTGACGAGTGATAAATCAACCCCTTCTATTTGAGCGTTCGTCCTCAGTTTCACCCGTAAAGTGTATGACTTTACATTCACAACTTCAATTGCAACTTTGACCATAGGATGATTTTCAAAATGCAATTCAAGTGGAATATCCGCAAGGTCTTCCATGGACTGAGGGATATAGCGGTTCGGATGCTTTAAGATTAAGGTTCTAGATGTACCTTCCTCAAGCTTAACTTTAGAGAACGATATGGAAACCTCTCTGCTGCTTGCATTATTTTCGCCACTATTGATCGACTCCAACTCAAGAAGGACTTTGAACCATCCGTATGAATACTTTTCAGCCGCATGCGCCTGCTGCTTTAAATCCTCAAGGCGGGCAATCGCATTAATGTCCCGCTCAGCCTGTTCCTTAACTTTTTCAATTTTCTTACTGATGTTGACAGACGGCTTTGAATAATCGTCTTCATCAATCGGCGCGTCCTCAATATCGTCATCTTGTTGCATAATCCGCCTTCCTTGTGCGGAAGTTGCCCGTTTCAAGATTTCCTTTACGACGCGTTTAACTGTAGGACTGGGATCAGGTGTGGTTTCTTCCGGTTCATCATCGAGCAAGTCCTCATCTTCCTCTTCAGCATCAGAAACCTCAGCGGTTTTTTTGCGCTTGGCATACTCTAATAGAGCCTGCCTTTGCTCCTCGTCTGACAATCCTAATGTTTCGGCATAAGAGGTGATATCAATCTTATCCTCTTCAGTCTCTTCAACTTCTTCCCTGATTCCTAGAAGCCTGATTAGTTCGACCGCTTCGTCGCTTGATAAATCATATTGCAGGTGAAGAGTTTCAACGGTCAGTTCATTGGCGGATAGGAATTCTCCTTCGCGATTGGCGAGCCATGGTTGAGTCCGAAGTCGATTAGCTTCGGTTGAATCGAATTTTTCAGTACGCTCACTGTAATAGTAGTATTTGTATTTGCCGCACAAAACACTTTCCTGCGACCAATAGTTATCGTTTAAAAGTCCGTACTCAACCAATTTAAGTAACTGAGTCCAAACAAAACAGGATTTCTCAAAGTCTCGTTCATTAGCAGTGATTTCCACTAATTCTTTGCAACCATCAATGTAGTTCTCTTTCCATATTTGATACCCTGTTGAACGTGGCCAATCAGTCTTAATTTCATTCGCTTCTTGCAAGCTTAATTCACAGGAAATAATTCTCGGTGTATCCTTAACGCCAAGATCCGTCAAAAAACTGATCAATTCCTCTTTCTTATCTTCGCCGACAAGTTGCAGATACTCATCAAAACAAACGAATTTCGTTTCCGACTTTGGTTGAAACCATTGCTGCAAAGGTTCAAATGGGAAATAAAGTCCCTCCGCTATTCCGCGATACTGAGTTTCGTCGTATTTGGACTTATACAAAACAAAACTATATTCCTTAATTAAGGATAGAATAGACTTTGCCTCGGCCTGAGAACACACCTGATAATATCGGAAGAACTTTTTGAAATGAGGTCTGGTACCAATGGCACCCCCTTTCTTGTATTCAGGCAGAATAATGTTGTATATCTCGTCCCGTAAAGAAGGCTCACTGATACCAAGTTGCTTTATGAACGCAAGCGTTTCCTCATTATGCAACAAAGAATTATTGATGGTCGCGTAACCACTGTCGCCTTCAGTTGGTAGAAACAATATGGCTTGCTTCTTAACGTCAAAAGCAGCAACTGCTTTTCCGCCCTCATTGAGAAAAATCGGTTTTGTTAGAATCAGCTCTGTTCTGCCCTTCGTCTCTGCAATCCATTTATAGAAAAGATGTAGCCACTCAATCGGTTGTGACTCTATGAAGTCAGGTGTGATTCCATCATAAGAAGTTCCAGAATCGACCTTCCAACCTTTGAGTATTTTCCCTTCATCTAACCAGACTTCGGTTATTGAATCAATATAATCAGTGAGTGCTTCATTTTTACGGCGAGTGTCCTGACGTCCGAAAGATGTGAACACCCACTTAGCCGTCTCATTTTTACTTAACAGAGCTAGTTGAAGATTTGAAAATAACTCGGCAATTTGAGGTACAAATGCCCAATATGCATCCCCGGCAGCTACATATCCATCTAAACTCGGAATGATTGCCGTGCATCTAAACGCTTCTTTAATTGCAGTATAGAAAGGTTTAAACGATATTGTCTTCTTGCTGTTAACATCAACAAAGCCACTCTCATCATATGGCACAATGTCGAGAATATTATCGTCAATCAGTGGCACCTTTATTTTCTGCCCGATTTCCGTGAGATATAGAAGACTGTCTGCTGCCAAGTTTGAAAGCAAAGCAATCATGTCAATATTATGCTGAACACCTGCTCTTATTCCCTCACGGCTGTCGGTAAGCAGAAACGGAGCATGAAGTATAAAATTCAACCCGGTAACTTCCTTTGTTGGAAAGAAGCAAAAAGCGTAATGTGTCTTTGGCATCAGATGTCCTTGTGCATCAACAAAGAAGCCGACAGAGTACGTATGCCCTTTATCATTATCACGGGAGAACAACCATAACTTATCGTCGTAGAGGTCGTCGCGGTTCTCTCCGTCATTTTGGGTGAGGCTTACAAACTCGGCGATAGTATTATCAATGTTATGTATTTCCTCAACGGTCTTCCCATATAAACCCAAAATGCCGGATATCTCAAATGATATATCCTTAAGGTTAGACAGAAAAAGAAGCGGGTAATCAAGCGAGCGCAGTTTTTCCGAAATATCGGAATAGGCATCTTCAACACTACGCTTTTCGTGGTCAAACGGGAAGACAAACAGGGTTTCACCATTTTTTCTTCCATCGTAATCGGCTTCTAGACAGATCGGTACTATGAACCGTTCGATTTTGAAAAAGATATTAGGGTCATAAATTTGCGGTGTAGCAGTGTATTGAAATACCGCCTTAAACCCTACACCAAACTTTCCAATGGTTGCTTCATCCGTTTTATTGGAACCACCGACAGCGGTTATAGAATTTATGTCACCCAACACCCTGTTCTCAAGGTCTTGGGCTTCTGTGGCAGGGTCTGAGACCGTAAATCGGCGTGTCCCATTATGGACGAATATAAGTTTGTCTTTGAACAACTCGAAGCGAGCTGATGTTGCTTTAGCGTCATCAGCGTTTTGAAGTAGCTCGTAAATAAAGTGCGCTTGATCAGAATATTTCTCAACCACACTGTTCTTTACCCCACGCAATGCGAATCCCTCAAGGGCTTTCGCACTCTCTGATCTACTCACGGATAGAGCATTAAAATAAACTTCCTGTTGCTGTTCCATTAGCATTACCTCACTTATTAAAGTGTAACAGATCTCATCAAAACATCATTGCACTCACAAAAAAATTGCTAAGTATATGGGGACGCGAAACTCAGCGTTCCCATACCTCTTCATCCATCACTCAGAATCCATATAAATCAAGGAACAAACGACTTCAACATGCCCCGTATGCGGGAACATTGGCAAGTTGATTCCCGGTTGTCCAGGTCGACTAAAACCTTGATTTATATGGTTTTTCTCTAATCGTGAGTGGTTCTATTTGGTTGAAGTTAGCTCCAAAATGATGGCTTTCGTCCCCAATCCGTTCCCACTACTACCAAATGTCAGGACACCGCGAATGCTCGGAAGCATACTATTTTATGGCCTTTAAGCACTCGCCCTTACTATTTTACGGTTCTTAATTTTGCCTTTGCCTTCTTCATCAACAGTTCAATGCCAGATGTCAAAGATGCCTTCCGGTTCTCGCTTTCAGCAATTTCCTTGCGAATTGTTTCGATCACTTCAAGCTCCGTATCGTAAAAGCTACTTAATTCCTTAGCAATACCCATTTCATATTCGTTCCTCATTTCTTGAGCAACTATCCGGTATTCTCGCCGAATCTCAGTTCGTGCCCCCCTAAGCTTTATCGCCTGGTCCTCCTCGTCTTTTTCACCTTTGAGAGTCAGGAATACATCAAGCATCACACCTATAATAGACAACACCGGGCCAAGTTTATTAATGAATTTAGTCAATTTTGTAGCGCCCCATGGTTTAAATTTCCCGCCGAACATCTTTACTAAGTTATATACTGTATCCTTGGAGACCTTAGTTGCCATACCACCCAACTTTTCTAGAGCTTGGGGTCCCTTACTCAACCATTTTAAAGAGTTCCCGCCATCAACTTCGCGTTCGTTAATGGTATGCTTATTCTCAACTAATTCAGCCTGAATCTGCCTTCTTACAATAGATCCTAGTTCGGAGTTACTTAGCTGATCAAGTTCTATTTCGAGTCTGCTCATTTCTCCTTCAATAATCTTGGATATAGCATCCAACGACTCCTTGGATTTCAGTTCAATATTTCGCTCCGAGTTTTTTATAGCCTTGTTGATTTCTTCTGACGTATGCTGACCGTCTACAAGTGCTGCGACCGTCTCCCCTTCCATTAGCACCTCATGGTCAAGAGAGCTAAGTTCAGCTTTGTATTGGTTGGTAAGCCTCCCCTCTGAGGAACGCAAAATAAGTTTTTTGCGACGGAGTAACTCCATCATGTTTCGGCTTAAAGGGGTTTCCGTTACAGCTAGGTTGTAAGCCTGGTCCAAGATATCGATTAGACGATTTAAAGGTGTGGCCAGCTTGGCCGTATATCTGTTCTTATCCGATAGTTCCTGTAGCCTATTCCACAATTGAGCAAAATTCGACTTATCAACTAAATACTCTTTCTCCTCTTCATCTTCTTCTGCTTGAGCTGCCAAATACGAATCGGAATCGATGAAGCATGTATAAAAATCATCCGGGTGGGCAGGCTCCATCACTTTAAGTAAAGATTTCGTTAACGTCACGGGACTTCCAGATTCGCGTACCATCTTATTAACGACTAGAATCATTTGACCTTGACGCTGTAGTTCGAACGCTAATTTGCGGAAGAAAACTCCTCCTTGAGGGTTAAACAGTTCGTTAGAAACAACAAACACCAGCAAATCGGATTTTGAAATCTGATCCAGGGTTACTTCATCGTGATCGTTGCGCCCAGCAAAAATTCCGGGTGTATCGATGAGTAGCAATTCGTCCCACAAATACCGCTCTGTTCGATCCGTAAGAATTTGGGCCCCGATCTTGATGTCTTTATTGCCTGCCTCATACACCATGACGGTTTTAGAACCAACTTCCGATTCCACCACTTCCTTACGTTTGAACGAAGCTCCTGTTAAAGCAGCTATTGTGGTCGATTTTCCTGCGTTATATTGGCCAACAAAAGAAATGGTAAGATGGGTTTGGCTCTCGTACTCTTCCATAAACTGTTCTAGTTGCAGTAGAAGAGGTTTATTCTCCGCACTTTCGTCTCCGTTCTTTAGTAGCTCGAAGGCATGATCATAAAACTCTTGAATTTCCTTTGCCAAAGTATGAAATTGAAAAGACATAGTTACCACTCCTTCCGCATATAGTAATTTGTTGTTTGGAAATTAGAATGACTAGGTGCCTCTAGGAAATCTTAAGCCTGATTCCAGTGATCTCGCTAGCCAATCGAATGTTGATTCCCTGTTTGCCTATCAATTTCCCCTTCTCCGTTGAAGGAACGGTAATCGTGGCTTCATTTTGCTTGCCCTCAGTAGCTTTGCTGAGCTTGATCATGTCCGGAGTTATATCAGCGGGATATAGAGCGCGGCACACCCGTTCCTTCGTGTTGGAACCATCACTAAATAGATGAACTTGTTCACCACAAATAGAATCTAAATTTGTTTTGATGCTACCTGCCATCTGCCAACCATTAGGAACCATGATTTTCGTGGCGCGGCCTTGCTCTCTAGAAAGAGCAATAATCTGCAACTCTGTGCAATTTACCCCTTCGAAGCTAAGCAGCTTTGCAAATAGCTTCTTATTCATGTTCGTCTTTCTCAATCTTATTTCCGACGCAAATGCTTTCAACACATCTGCAATTCCAAAGAGTCCACTAATATAAGTAGATACCTGATCTAACATCTCTCTTTTACCCTTACGGATAATTTGTCGATCAAACCACTGCAAATAGGCTTCAACAGCCTTTTTATGGGTATCGTCAATCATCGCTGTTAGCTGCTCTTTTGCATCATGTTTTGCTTTACGCCACTTCTTTTCTTCCCAACCCCCGAACAACCAACTGAATAAACCTGCAGCTACACTAACTCCCATTGCGATCCAGCCTACCGGATTCCAAAAATTTGCAACCCCGACATTAGCAAGAATAAACGCCCCTGCCGATACCCCTCCTGCAATAACGCCACCCCATTTGACAACACGCCCGATTTGCCCTTTTTGAAGGCCTCCCATTTCTGCCGTATCAGTCTCTAATAGCTCCAGGTCGAATTGATATTGCTTCGTGAACTCCGTTAATTTTTCTTGAAGTTCTCTCACAATTCTTTGAAGTTCTCCCACCATCTTGGACTTCAACTCATCCTGCTCTGCCTTCAGCCTAGCAGTAAGCAGCTTATCAACATCAGGAGAAGCCAAATTGGTATCAATAAATCCTGGAATCCATTGTTTGATCCGATCAAAATGTTTTTTGCAAACGGTAATAATCTGATGCTTACTATCCGATGCAAATCCGTCAAAAAAGGACATTAATTCCTTCTTTTTGTTAAGCATGAACTTTGCTTGGGTTCGGATTGAGCGCTGCTCTTCAAGCATCATCTTCTCCAAGGTATCTGCAAAATAGATCGCACTGTCGTAAAACGTGAGAAGTCTCCTTTGCTTCCCTCGCTTTTGAACCTCAGCACTAATCGCATTATGAACTTCATCGAAATTGCTCAGTCTCCACAGATCATTAGCGTGTGCCGCATACTCCGGCAGAGTGCTCTTGAACCCAGCATCCGCATGAATATTCACGATTTTGACCTGAGGAATATTCATGTGTTGCTTCACGTACGCTCGGATGTGCTTTTGGTGCTCATCAAGACGTTCTTTATCGAAAATTTTATGGGGCATACGAAGGAATCGCTTTAGTTCCACTTCATTGTTAATATTGTATTTTACATTAAGCAAAATCATAAATGGCTTGTTAATCTCCTGTAGCCTCGCCATATGGTCAAACTCTCCAGGTTGAATGGAATCATCCGATGCCAGAAACAAGATAAAATCAGATTGATCAATGATGTCATGTGCTTTGGCTGTATCATCATCACCCTTGAAGGCTTCGAAGCCCGGAACATCAAGAAGGCGAAGCCCGTTCCAATTATACTCTTGTACATCCCGGGTCGTTCTTTGTGCTCCCTTGCCTATCGTCACTCCATCGCCACAAGTCAAAGCTTCACGAATGGTACTTTTACCTGCTTTTGTTCGCCCGAACAAAGCTACGGTGAAATCATTTAGATGCTTCTTTTTGACCTCAATAGAGTGACTGAGGTCTTGCATACTTTCCGAAGTTTGCTTTTCTAATTTATGTACAATTCCATTCAATACAGGAAAAAAACTAAAGTTTTCCGCATCCTTATCTCGAAATAATTCATCAGTTTGAACTCGAACATTCCGAGTGAGTTCCTTGACCTGATACTTGACCCCATTGGCAAACAATAGACTTTCTTTATTTGCTTCTTTTGCAGTTTCTCTGCAAGTCTGCAGGGCCTCTTTAAATCGACCATTATGTGCGTGTTCCAAGAAAATCCCCTCCCTCTTTGTCAATCCGCCCAACTGAGATCAAGCTAATAACTAACTATAAAGACTGAACCTCAGGTCCCATTTTCCAATGTAAAATATGAGATACATTGGAATACGTCTGTTGAATTCGACAAACATTATGGTTTTCCCTCTCAGTTTAGTTAATGTTTCTAAGCATGATTTTTAACAGTTCTTTGTTCAAACAGAATAAGCCGAGGAAATACAGGAGTGAACCCCCAAATCTCGCTCGACTTAGATAAACTTTTAAGCTATGGGCAGACTTTCAAGTTTTAGGCAAACTTTATTTGTAGACCTTACCCTAAAGCGTGACGATGAAAGTACTATTACAGGTAAGGACCGGAAGATGATGATGAAGTCCGTAACTGCGATAGCAGCTAAATTAGTCCACCTGTACGTTACATACACAATATGTCGGTTTAAGTTTATCAACCTTACGATGCGCGATTAATATTCAGTTACAATATGAGAAGTCTTGAATATTAAATCCGAGTGCTACTAGAAAATTCTCTATTCTATTTCTTTGTTCCGACTCAGGAAGGTTCTCGGCTACATCAAATAAATGAATTCTAGCAGTATCTAAAATAAAACTTAATCTGGGATTAGTCCTTACAACTGAATTCACCTGATCTTGCCGATCAGCGAGACACTTCTCGATATCTAATAAATATACTCCAAACATCGCGAGATAATAATTATAATCAATGTAATCAATCTCTTTCTTTAAAAGAGCCTCTTCCAAATTAATTAGATACTCCTCTGACTCTTCCAGCAACGTTATTCTTCGGGAAATGTGAGCTGTACTAGCGATCTCATATCGGGTCATTAACAAATCGATAATAGATCGATGTGAGATGGTATTGTTAATTTCTAGCGGGAGATTATGTTGGTCTTCATAATTATCTAAAGAAACTTGACCAGAGTGCCTGTAAAATATATGTCCTAATTCATGCGCAATCGCTTCTATTTTTTCTTCCTCGTTAAGTCTCTCCATGACGAAGATTCGCCCATCAGGACCAACGTTTGCGGGTGAATTATCACTTAATCTATAAGTCTGCTCATCACTTGAAGGTACTTCTACAATTACATATGTTATGTTCATTTGTTCTAAATCATTTTTCAAACGTTCTAAACTCATTATCGTAACTCCTTCACGGAAGCGCCCAAAGCTCCTTCAGTGTTTTCAAGGTTAGTTCCTCAAAACCAGAAGGGATTACCTTTTAATTACAGATAAAAAGACACTAGGAAATCATTTGCCTCTCAACGTCTTTAAAATACCATGTAGAGGTAATATACCTTAAGGTCACTACAAATTATAGTGAATATTGACGGATTGTAATATGAAGTGCGACACCTACTGGAAATAAATAAGAAATGGCCCATGGCCGGATTCGTGGAAGGTTCCTACACCACATTCACACAAGGAGAATCCACCATGAGCTACACACATCTTAGCATAATTGAGCGCAGCAAGCTAGAAATCCTCCATCGGCAAGGTCAAAGTTCAAGAGCCATCGCAAAAGAATTAGGAAGGCATCCTTCGACGATTTGTCGTGAATTGGATCGTGCTACTTCAACGCAACCCTATCGCTCAGAGCGCTTATGAGGAGCGTCGTAAAGCTTCGATCTCACCCGGTAAATGGTCCCAAGGCATCGCTATTTCCTTGGAGGAAAAACTACAGGCAACGTGGTCTCCGGAACAAATCACGGAACGTTTCCGCATTGATGGTGTGCCGTCGATCTCCTTTAAAACTATCTATCGCTGGCTCTACGCTGGGCGTCTGGTTCGAGGCACGTTGCAGGTCCTTCCGGCACAAAGGGAAGCGTAGGAAGCCCACAGAAACTCGCGGTAAATTCGCTATCGGCAGATCGATTTCGGATCGTCCCAAAGAGGTTCGTTCCCGTGAAACATTTGGGCACTGGGAACTGGATACCGTTGTTTCGGGTCGTGGGAAAAGTAAAGAATGCGTAGCTACGCTCATTGAACGCAAAACCCGTCTGTATACCGCGATTCTCATGCCTGATCGCACAGCTTTGTCCATGGAAATTGCACTTGGTGTAGCCATCTCACAGTATCCTACAGGTACTTTTCTCACAGCCACGGCTGATCGTGGAAAAGAGTTTGCATGCTATGCCAATCTGGAAACAAGCCATGACCTGCACGTTTATTTTGCTGATCCATATTCGTCTTGGCAACGCGGTTCCAATGAAAATGCGAATGGCTTGCTTCGGGAATTCTTCCCGAAAGGCACCGACCTCGCTCAAGTGGAGGATGAAGATCTCGCCGGTTCACTAGATTTAATTAACCACAGACCACGAAAATGCTTGGGTTGGAGAACCGCTCACGAACCTTTCACAGAGGAACTGTCGCACTTGATTTGACAATCTGTCATTCCAAAAAATTTTTCGAGATGGTTACTTTCCAAATCAGCGTCTCCTCTCTTTCTTAAAAACAAAAGACACCTTAGAGCGATTTCCATCACTCTAAGGTGTCTTCGTTTTACACAATGTGGGCAAAATGTGGGCAAACCAGGTTTCTCCGAAGAGAAACTCTTGCCCCATAAGGCTTCGCAGCCTTTATTACATCATGCCGCCCATTCCACCCATACCGCCCATGTCAGGCATTCCGCCACCAGCACCTGCAGGTTCTGGTTTGTCAGCGATAACTGCTTCAGTAGTCAAGAACATTGCAGCTACGGAAGCCGCGTTCTGCAATGCATAACGAGTTACTTTCGCAGGGTCAACGATACCTGCTTCGATCATGTTAACCCACTCGCCAGTTGCAGCGTTGAAGCCGATTCCTGTTTGTTCTTTTTTCAGACGTTCCACGATTACGGAACCTTCTTCGCCAGCGTTAGCTGCGATTGTGCGAATTGGTGCTTCCAGAGCACGCAGGACGATGTTTACGCCTGTTTGCTCGTCACCAGACAGAGCTACAGCCGCAACCGCGCTATATACGTTCATGAGCGCTGTACCACCACCGGATACGATACCTTCTTCAACCGCAGCGCGAGTTGCGTTCAGGGCATCTTCGATGCGAAGTTTGCGTTCTTTCAATTCTGTTTCAGTAGCCGCACCAACTTTGATTACTGCTACACCGCCGGACAATTTAGCCAGACGCTCTTGCAGTTTCTCTTTGTCGAACTCGGAAGTTGTTTCTTCCAATTGTGTACGGATTTGGCTAACACGTGCATCGATATCGGATTTGTTACCAGCACCGTCAACGATGATTGTGTTTTCTTTTGTTACGCGGATTTGACGAGCTGTACCCAGTTGTTCCACAACAGCGGATTTCAGGTCCAGACCCAGTTCTTCCGTGATCAATTGGCCACCAGTGAGGGCAGCGATGTCTTGCAGCATTGCTTTACGACGGTCACCGAATCCTGGAGCTTTAACAGCTACAGCATTGAATGTACCACGCAATTTGTTCACAACCAGCATAGCCAGTGCTTCGCCTTCGATATCTTCAGCGATCAATACCAGCGGTTTGCCTTGTTGAACGATTTTCTCAAGCAATGGCAAGATATCTTGCGTGCTGGAGATTTTTTTGTCTGTGATCAAGATGTACGGATTGTCCAAAACAGCTTCCATTTTGTCCGTATCAGTGATCATGTAAGGAGAGATGTATCCACGGTCGAATTGCATACCTTCAACCACTTCAAGCTCTGTAGCGAATCCTTTGGATTCTTCTACTGTGATTACGCCATCTTTACCTACTTTTTCCATAGCTTCAGCGATCAGTTCGCCTACTTCTTCGTCAGCTGCAGAGATTGCTGCAACTTGTGCGATGGATTGTTTGGAATCAATTGGTTTGGAGATGGATTGCAATTCAGCAACCGCAGCTTTAACCGCTTTGTCGATCCCTTTACGGATACCGATTGGGCTAGCGCCTGCAGTTACGTTTTTCAGACCTTCTGTGATCAGCGCTTGCGCCAATACAGTTGCTGTTGTAGTACCGTCACCGGCAACATCGTTGGTTTTTGTCGCTACTTCTTTAACCAGTTGTGCACCCATGTTCTCGAATGCATCTTCCAGTTCGATTTCTTTAGCAATGGTTACACCATCGTTTGTGATGAGCGGGCTTCCGAATTTTTTCTCCAGAACCACGTTACGGCCTTTAGGACCGAGTGTTACTTTTACTGCATTAGCCAATGCGTCCACACCACGAAGCATGGAGCGACGAGCGTCTTCACTGAATTTAATGTCTTTAGCCATGTTAAGAAAACCTCCCTAGTTTTTGTTGGAAAATGGTCGTGCTATATGGTTCGGTTATCCGATTAAATTTGAATTAGTCGAGAATCGCGTGAATATCGCTCTCTTTCATAATCAAATATTCTTTACCTTCGAATTTGATTTCTGTACCGGCATATTTGGAGAAAATAACGCGATCTCCTTCTTTCACTTCCAGAGCTACACGTACGCCGTCTTTCAATACTCCAGCACCAACTGCAATGATTCTACCCTCTTGCGGTTTTTCTTTGGCGGAGTCCGGGAGTACGATCCCGAAAGAAGTTGTTTGTTCTTGCTCCAGTGGTTCTACCAATACGCGTTCACCTAAAGGTCTGATCATGAAAAATAGCCTCCTTTTGAAATTATATAACGTTACATTGTAGGTTGTAGCCATATGTATTAGCACTCGACAGTGTTCAGTGCTAACAACCAACTTTATGATACTCAACTTGAAGCATGATTTCAAGTCCTTTTGACGAATTCCTGCGAGAATTTACGTTGAATTTACACGAACATAACCAAATTACACCCGCTGCGCCTGGTTATATGTTGCAATTCACTAATCTTATTCTACGAAATTGTTTAGCCCTTCTGCAACGTTAGCGGACAGTCCCTTTCCCATTGTATCCATTGTTGAACATAATATGCCTGCTTGTCCTGTCGTGTTGGTCGGCAGTCTACAGAAATAGCCCGGATAAGAACAGACCGTCTTCTCCGGGCACATTACAGCTTATCCTCATTCAGCCCACATGTTTCTTATCCTCGGCACGAACGTAGCGGGATTCGATCTCTTCATCGGCTGCAAGCTGCTTGCGATATACGATTGCGGATAATAACACACTGATCTCATATAACAGGAGCAAAGGAATCATCACCAGCAGATCAGATATAAAGTCTGGAGGTGTAATAACCACTGCAATGAAGATCAGAACAAAATAAGCAACTCTGCGCATCTTGCGAAGACGAATTGGATTCAGAATCCGCAGTCCTGTCAGAAACATAATAAGTAAAGGAAGTTCAAATAACAGGGACACAGGCAGCACAATGCCAAACAGGAAGCTGAAATACTGTTTCATCCCGTAGGTCTCCACAAGCCCCATCTTCTCCGTAATCGCTGTTGTGAAGGCAAGTGCCATCGGAAAAATAACATAATACGAGAAAGCCATACCTGTCAGAAATAACAGAAACACATAGGGCACATACTTCAGCGTTGCTTTTCGTTCGCGCGGCTTTAGCCCTGGACTAACAAACTTCCAGATCTGATACACCGTAAACGGCAGTGTAATAATAAGTGAGAACAACCCTGCAATCTTCATATAAATGCCAATTCCGTCCCAGAACGAGAAGGCATGTAACACAAAACCTTTTGCCGACTCTGACTTGGTCAGATATTGGTATACCGGGTCCGCCACAAAAAATCCTGCAATCAGTCCCAGCACAAAAATACTTAATACGTAGATCAGCCGCTTCCGCAGCTCACTCAGATGTTCCGTAATCGACATTTCTTCCATTTGCTGCGTCATGCCTGCCCCCCATTATTGCCAGCTTAAAATACAAAACCCTTCCGGCAGGAAGGGATTTCTCTTTCATTGCCGTCAAGATTATTCCGGCAGGCGTTTATCAGCAGGCTTGTCTGCAGGTGTGCTCTCAGCCGCCAGCGGTTTCGCCTTCTCCTGCTCTTTGCGATTGGACGAGTCATCCTCAGAGATAATCTCGCGAGCGCCCTCTTTGAATTCACGGAAGGTACGCCCAACTGCACGTCCCAGTTCCGGAAGTTTGTTGGGTCCAAACAACAACAATGCAATCACGGCCAGCAAAATAAAACCCGTTGGTCCAATGGAACTAAACATTGATATTCCTCCTCGTCTCAAGCTTCGAAGATGCGCATACTCGGCCAGATGTTCATAGATGTCTCTGCTGCGTTCTTAATTTAAGCCCATCATACCATAGATGTAACCACTTACATAACCCGCAAAATTCACAAATAAGAGATGTCACTAGAACAATCTAACAACAGTCATGGCGAATCGGATATCTTGCCCAGAGTCCATGCTCGATTATTGCTTGAACTGACCCGTAACCATCAGCAGCGCTTCCGGAAGCTGATCCATAATGGCAGCCAGATGTTCGTGCACACCCTTTGGCGTACCTGGCAGATTAACAATCAGCGTGCGTCCACGAATGCCACATACCCCACGGAACAGCATTGCAGAACGGTTTTTGCTCATTACACTGTACCGCATGGCCTCTGCCATCCCGGGAACTTCCCGCTCAATTACGCGCCGGGTCGCTTCCGGAGTAATATCACGAATGGCCAGCTCCGTGCCACCGGTAGTCAGCACCAGATCGGCGTGAAAATAATCCGTCATCTCAATCAAAGCCGCAATAATCTCATCGGGTTCATCCGGAACGATACGGTACTCCACGATTTGACCACCCAGCTCTTCTTCCACCAGCTCCCGAATGACTTGTGCACTCGTATCCTCACGTTCCCCGCGGGCTCCTTTGTCACTGGCTGTCAGGATTGCTGTTCTCCACACCATAAAGATCACCCTTCTCCTCTATGAAAATAAATATTGCCTATCGGCTGTAATCACCGTTTTTGCCACCACTCTTGGAATTCAGCATGGTTGGACCGATAATCATATCTTTTTGCATGGCCTTGCACATGTCATAGACCGTCAGTGCTGCAGCTGAGGCAGCCGTGAGCGCCTCCATCTCAACACCCGTTTTGCCTTCGGTTTTGACAGTGACTTCAATGTGTAATTCATCCACTCCGTTATCATGAAAACGAATATCCACACCCGTCAGTGCCAGCGGATGGCACATCGGAATCCAGTCCGACGTTTTCTTCGCGCCTTGAATCCCGGCAATCTGAGCCACAGCCAGAACATCACCTTTACCGATTCGGCCCTCCCGAATCGCTTCCAGTGTATCTGGATTCATCGTCACCTTGGTTACGGCCACAGCCGTACGTACGGTAATTTCCTTACCCGAAATATCAACCATCCGGGCCCGCCCCTGTTCATTAAAATGGGTCAGTTTGCCTCCCGAAGACTGGCCGTTGTTCACTTCTGAACTCAATCACATCACAACCCTTTATTCGATATGTAATATACCTTCGGTTGTTATCAACAGATCAATCCGCAGATCGAGCAGGTCCATTGGGATCTCCTCTTGTAGCTGACCCGGCAATACCATCGCAGCCATCAACGGTTTCTTGCCCGTCATCACACATGTTGCTGCAAGCGTCTCGGCAAAACGATCATAATAACCGCCACCATAACCAATACGCCCGCCATGAAGATCATAACCAAGCCCCGGTACCAATACGAGATCGATATCAGGCCAATCTTCAGACGTCAGGACTTCACAGGAATCCTTAGGTTCCGGTATCCCCCATATGCCTGGCTCCAGATCCTGTTCTCCGGTCACTCGCCGTAGCTCCATTCGGGGTGGATTCGCCAATACTTTTGGTGCAAGCATCACATCTCCATGGTTCCAGCCCTCTTGAAACAGAAAAGCTGTAGATGCTTCGCTTCCATAGGACAAATAACTGAATATAACGAGTGGTCTGTTCACGACCTTACTCTTGGCCTGTCTAAGGCGCTCCAGTTCCCGCTTCACTCCAGCGTTAATCTTAGTCATTGCCTGCTGACGCATGCTTGCATCCATCAAATCACGGCTCTGTCTCAGTCTGGATCGAAGCTGACTTTTCAGTTCCGCATGATCCTGCATATCCTTGAATAACCTCCTGTTGATAGGGAAGGTAGAAAAAAGCTCTCATTAAAAACAATTTATATGTTATGACCAGTTGTCATCTTGTTGAAATGGTTAAAATGATTCATTTTCTGTAAAATCCTCATGTAATAACATGCCTTCTTTCAGTTTATCATTGATTGATCAAAAAGACTACATGCCCCATGCGTTCCCAATCGGTGCAATTGCTCTGTATTTCATGTAAACTGGGATATAGTTGTCATATCAAGAACTGGACCTATGGAGGAACTTAATTTTATGCTGCTGCAAGTATCCGGAATTATCAAACGTTTTGGTGTCGATCCAATCCTGGACGGCGTGAACTTACAAATATTAGAACGCGAGCGCATCGGCCTCGTTGGTGTAAACGGTGCAGGAAAATCCACTTTGCTCAAAATTGTGGCGGGTGAAATGTCCTATGACGGGGGACAGATTTTCAAATCCAAAGAAACGACGCTCGGTTACCTGGCTCAGAACAGTGGGCTGCAATCGGACCGCAGCATCTGGGAAGAAATGATGAACGTCTTCGCTCACCTGACACAGGCTGAAGCCGACTTGCGTCAGATGGAACGCGATATTGCCGACCCTGCCCAGATGGAAGACGAGAAAAAGTATGCGGACCTGCTGGAACGTTATGCGAAACGCTCCGACTGGTTCAAGGACCATGGCGGTTATGAGATGGAAACTCGCATTCGCAGCGTACTGCACGGGATGGGATTCGGCGAATTTTCGCCAGACACCCCTATTGCTACTCTAAGCGGCGGGCAGAAGACACGCCTTGCACTAGCTCGTATTTTGCTTCAGGCACCTGATCTGCTCATGCTGGACGAGCCTACCAACTATCTCGATATCGCCACCCTTACTTGGTTGGAAGATTATCTAAGAGGTTATTCAGGCGCACTGCTCGTGGTATCCCATGACCGGTACTTCCTTGATCGACTCGTAACGACCATCGTTGAGATCGAACGGCACCGCTCCAAAAAATATACGGGCAATTACAGCCGTTATATGGAACTCAAAGCTGCCGAATATGAGACTCAGATGAAGCAATATGAGAAACAACAGGGCGAAATCTCCAAGATGGAAGATTTTGTTCAGAAAAATATCGTACGTGCTTCGACAACCAAACGGGCGCAAAGCCGCCGCAAAGCCCTCGACAAAATGGAGCGGCTTGATAAACCGATGGGAGATCTGAAAAAAGCCCATTTCTCCTTCGAAACCGCCGTTATGTCCGGCAAGGAAGTGCTTCGAGTGGATCAGCTGTCTGTCGCTTATGATGAGGCTTCTCCATTGTTCCGCAACGTCTCCTTCGATCTGCGGCGCGGGGAAACCGTTGCTCTGATTGGACCAAACGGTATTGGTAAATCCACCATGCTGAAGTGTCTGACCGGAAGTTTACGTCCGGTACATGGAGATATCCAATGGGGAACAAAAGTGCAGATTGGCTATTATGATCAGGAACAGACTGGCCTCAATCCGTCCAACACGGTTCTGGAAGAACTGTGGAGTGCCTATCCCGGGATGGAAGAAGCACGCATTCGGACCGTACTGGGGAACTTTTTGTTCAGCGGTGACGATGTACTCAAGAAGATCTCCTCCCTCAGCGGGGGTGAGAAGGCACGTGTGTCTCTCTCCAAGCTGATGCTGAAGGAAGCCAACATGCTCATTCTGGATGAGCCTACAAACCATCTCGACCTGTTTGCCAAAGAAGTGCTGGAAGCGGCATTAATGGATTATGAAGGCACCCTGCTGTTCATCTCCCATGACCGGTACTTCCTCAATAAAATGGCTGAACGGATAGTCGAGCTTCATCCAGGCGGCACGGAGCACTATCTCGGTAATTATGATGATTATGTGGAGAAAAAACAGGAGCTTGAGGACATCGCACGTGAAGCTGCTGAGGCACGTCAGGCTTCGGCCAAGAACTCGTCCAAATCCGATCTGAACACAGTCACAACCGAAAAATCCGGAGCGGCTTCATTCGAAGCGGAAAAACAGGCGAAGCGTGAAGAGCGTAACCGGCAACGCAAGCAAGAAGCTCTGGAACAACAGATTGCGGAGTTGGAAACGAAGATTACAGAGCTTGAGTCACAGATGGCTCTGCCTGAAATCTATCAGGATTACATGAAGCTGCAAGAACTCCAGCAACAATCGGAGGAACACAAAGCAGAACTCACCAAGGCATACGAGGACTGGGAAGAACTAGCTATGGAATAGTACGAATAGTACAGACTCAGACCATGGCTTGATCACTCCAATACAAGTATAGTTGTACCACCGGCTGATTCCTTATTGGGATCAGCTTTTTGTTTGTTGAGGACGAGTATTGAAGCCATGCACCTTATGTTCTGTATGTTCCTTGAGATTGAACTCTAACCTACGAAGGTTAGGAAGCTGTTTTGGCTTTTGTCAAATTTACTCGAATGAAGAGAAATATTTTTATCCCCCTTTTCCTCACACTTATCCACAAGAAAGCAAGATAGCAAGCACATTAATAAGCTTAATTATACAGCGGTAGAATAGCCTTTTACACACAAAAACCATATTTATCCACCAAGTTATCCACTTTATCCACAACTTTGTGGATAGTAAGGAGTCATTCTATCCCCTAAACCCTTTTCCTTTCGAAAACTATACTGGTTTGACTTTGCGGTAGTTACCCACAAATTACACTGGATATGTGGATAACTATAGTCACACCTTGACAAATGCATTCTCCTGCTACTCAATGCACCTCCATAATAAGACAAAAGCAGACCTTTGTTGTTCAAGGCCTGCCCGTCATTTATTTACTATATGCCATGCATATTTACATCGAATTGCAATTGCTACTATTGTCGCTGTAGATGCGATCTGGCAAAGATGTTTTACGCATGTGCTTCTTGTTCATGATGTTCGGAAGATTCCGCCTTCAGCCCAGCAGCATTACAAGCCGCTACATAAGCAAGACCGGCAGCCATGACGATATCATTATGTGTTGCCGTCCCCCGGAACTCACGCCCTGCACGCTCCACGGTAACTACAGCTTCTGCACTTGCACCTTCTCCCCCACTCAATGCATGCATCTCCATATCAACAAATGCAATATCATCGGAAATGCTCTGACCAATCGCACGAATGGTCGCATCCACGGGTCCACCGCCAACAGCGGAGTAAGATTGTTCTCCAGCGCTTGTGCGAATACGTACAGCGGCCATTCGATCCGTCATGCTGCCCGCCGTCACCTGCAATTCAACCAGTTCATAGTCCTGTGCAGGAATATTCATGGTCTGGCTAACCATCTGTAATAACTGGTCGTCACTGACCACTTTTTGCTGGTCTGCGGTTTCTTTGAACACCTCATACAATTGCTCCATCTGTTGCTCATCCGGCTCAAAACCATATTTGCGAACCCGATCCTTCAGGGCGTGACGACCGGAGTGTTTGCCCAAAATAATCATGCTGCGCGGAATACCCAGCGCTTCCGGGTCCATAATCTCATAGGTGTTCCGATTCTTCAGCAGACCATCCTGATGGATGCCAGATTCATGCTGGAACGCATTACGTCCCACCACTGGTTTGTTGTACGCAATCGGGAAGTGCATCGCCCGGCTAATCTGACGTGAAGTCTCATACAGCTGATTCAGCTTAATGTTCGTCGTTGCACCAATTGCGTCTCCCCGAGTCTCCAGCGCCATAATCAGCTCTTCCAGTGCACAGTTCCCCGTCCGTTCTCCGATACCATTGATGGTCACTTCAATCTGGGTAGCTCCATTGGCAATCGCAGCCAAGCTATTGGCTACGGCCAGGCCCAGATCATTGTGACAGTGGGCACTATAGCGAACCTGATCGCCACCTCTTGCACCCTCACGTACCCGGCGGAACATCTCGCCATACTCATGTGGCAGAGCATAACCAACGGTATCCGGCAGATTGATAATGGTGGCCCCTGCTTCAATGGCGACTTCAACCATTTCAATCAGATCATCCATCTTGGTGCGAGCAGCGTCCATGGCTGTGAACTCTACGATGTCCGTGAACTGTCGTGCATAAGACACCATCTCACGGGCCGTAGCCACTACTTCACTACGTGGACGACGCAGCTGATGCTCAATATGAATATCCGAAGAAGAGATAAACAGGTGAATTCGGCGCCGTGCTGCATCCGCTGTTGCTTGAACTGCAGCATCGATATCCCCTTTGACCGCCCGCGCGAATCCACAGATCTCCACGTTCTGCAACTGTCTCGAAATCGCCTGAACCGCCGCGAACTCACCTGGACTGGAGATCGGGAATCCAGGCTCAATGACGTCGATACCCAGAGAAGCCAGTTGGTGTGCCAGTTCAATCTTTTGCTCGGGTTGCAGACTTGCTCCTGGTGCCTGTTCTCCATCGCGCAGCGTTGTATCAAAAATCTCAATCATGCGTTTGTTATTAGTTGTTGTCATGTCCATCAACCTCCATCAAATTTTTATAAATATTTTCGTTACGATCCATGAGCCACAGAACACCCGCTAATCGCCGTCACTGTTGTTATATATTTTGTTTGTAAACGCGTATGTCGTTTGTAGCTTAGTCCTTGGTGATCACTAATGCCTGTTGAATATTTAGTGTCTATACTTGATGTTACATGTTCATTGCTCGTTCGATGCATATCCTGCTTACCCTCATGACAGGGTGTACGTCGACTTACACCCTGACCTTCTGACTTTTCAATCTCCATATGGTTCATTCCCATGCCCACCCTGCTGCCGGCAGCAAACACAAATAACCCGCCATCTCATATAAGAGACGGCGGGTTATTATCCCCTCCGCGGTACCACTCTTGCTTGATGGGCCAGGCTTGCGCCAGACTCCATCCACCTCGTTGTCTCCGAGATCCGCTGGATGTGTGTGTACGCACGACACCACTGGAATTCGGAGAAACACCCTATAACGGGGGTTAACCGTTGCTGTGTAACACATGTCGTTGTCCATCAGGACAACTGGGCGATTGATATCGTTCCCACGCTTCCACAGCTCCGTTCCCGGGCGAGATTCGAATGATTTTAGCCACTGCGTCGCACCACCCCGCAGTTCTCTGAGCGCCTTATCATTTTACTGCTCCCGTTCATCACATTTATAATATGACCTAACTTCATTCATCCTTATTTTGAAAATCAAAAAAAGCCTGCCACCTCATGCAATAATGCAAGAGACGACAGGCTGTTCACCTTCGCGGTACCACTCTTGTTGACTTCCTTCCTGTTCATTCAAGACAACCCCTGAATGCTTTCGCATATCCGGATCACTTGAAGCAGCCTAAAAGCCCCCTCAGTTATCGTCAGTTGATCCTTATAATAACGGTCCTACCGACAACGGCCCATTCACGGAGGCAACCCGTAACCATGTACTTTGGGCCATGATCGGCCTTCGGATTCTCCCGGGGAGTCACCGTGTTCCATCGTTCCGCTTCCAGGTGAGTTTCAGGTTTCCTTCGACTGCGTTGCACCATACCGCAGCTCTCTAAGACCGGGAATGACCTTACTATTCCTGTTCATCGCGTTTATCAGTTCAGGAATCTGAATTCCTGTTTAAATTTGTAACTAAATATACATTCTTTACATCCCAGCTGTCAACTCTTAATCTCAAACTGCCTGACTATACAGATTGAACGGACCATTCCTCCAGAGAAAGTCCCGGATCAGCTTTGGCATCAAATTCAGCAATTTCTCCCCGCTGCCATTTCAGATACGCAGCCGCTCCAATCATGGCCGCATTATCTGTACAATATTCCATTGGCGGGATTAACAGTTCAAGCCCTTCCTTCGTACATCGCTCCTGTAATGCCGAGCGTAACCCCCGGTTAGCTGCAACACCACCGCATAATAACAGTTGACGTGAACCATATTCACGAACTGCTCTAACGGCTTTCTCCACCAGTACCTCAACAACAGCTTCCTGGAAACCACGTGCAACCGCTGAAGGCTCCAAGGTTTCTCCGCGCATTTTGGCTTGGTTGAGCGCATTCAGTACAGCAGACTTCAGACCACTGAGACTGAAATCGTACGAACCTGCTTCCAGCCATACCCGTGGTAATGGCACTACATTCTCCGCTTCAGACGCCATCCGGTCCACATGCGGGCCTCCCGGATAAGGACAACCCAGTGCACGTGCTACTTTGTCATACGCTTCGCCTACAGCATCATCACGTGTACGACCAATCAGTTTGAACTTACCCTCGGATTCCATATGCACGAGTTCTGTATGTCCACCAGATACGACCAGTGCCATCGCTGGATATTGCAGTTCATGAGTAAGTCGGTTGGCATAGATATGCCCGGCAATATGATGTGTACCAATAAGCGGTTTGCCCAGTGCCATCGCCAGCGTTTTGGCCGCAACGATGCCTACCAGCAATGCCCCAACCAGTCCCGGGCCTTGCGTCACAGCAATCGCACTCAGATCACGCGGACGAATGCCGGACTGCTCGATCGCCTGTTCCAGCATCAACGTAATGACTTCAACGTGTTTGCGTGAAGCCACTTCAGGTACAACGCCGCCGAATGCCTTGTGCGTCTCGATCTGACTTGAGATCAGATTGGACAGCACTTCCCGTCCGTCCTTAACTACAGCTACCGATGTCTCATCACAGCTTGTCTCCACCGCCAAAATGTATGATGGTGCAGAATTTATTTTTTCATTGAGTTCGTTCATGAATCCAGTACGCTTCCTTCCTCTTCGCCGCTCCGGCCTGCAGACGGCAAGTTCGCCCACATAATCATCGCATCTTCCCCATTATCGGAGTAATACCCTTTACGAAGACCTGCCGATTCAAACCCTTTTTTCTGATATAAACGCTGAGCTATGCTGTTCGAAACTCTGACCTCCAGCGTCATTCGTTCCATCCCGAGATAAGCCGCTGTACTCATTAATTCATCCAGTAACTTTTCACCAAGCTTGCGTCCACGATACGCGCCTCTGACTGCAATATTGGTAATATGGGCTTCATCCATAATCGTCCACATCCCGGCATAACCAATGGCTTTGCCTTCCAATTCCATCACCATATATTTAGCAAAATGATTGTGTGTCAATTCATTTTGAAATGCTTCTTCCGTCCAGGGCAGGGTAAAGGCCTCATGTTCAATCTCCATCACATCGGGAATATCCGCGAGTGTCATGAACCTGAACTGAAGCGTTGCTTCCTGCTTATTATTCGCCACGTTGTCCATCTGCTTTCCCCTCCCCCTTCAGCTTTTGCGCAGAAGATTGGCTTCCGCTTCAGAGAGCTGAGTGTAGTTCGGCACCAGCGCATGCACGTCATCACGCTGACCTGCAAGCAGCGCGGCGGCGCCAAGGCGCCCAACCCAGCGGCCTTCCAGCTCATAAGGTACGAGCTGGAGCGCCGTTCCTGCGGGGCAGCGAAGCTCCGCCGCTGCCGCAGCATGAGGGCCCGTCTCGCCGACGATCCAGACGGCTGCGGGCCGCTCTTCCGGCGCCGCCTCCGCCATGCGGGCGGCGAGGGCTTCCAGCCATCCGTCCATCTTGCGGATGGCATCAGGCGCCAGACGCCGGGGCGCATCGCTCCCGGCGGAGGCAAACAGCGCGGTGCACGCTTGACCGCGCCGTGCATCCACAAGCGGAACGATCCAGTGGACAGGGGCAGCACTTGTGCTGCCCTGGTCCGCGGATAGCGTTCCGCCAGCCCCTGCTGCGGCATCCTCTGCCGCAGCTTCCGCCTTGGCGGCGAGGCCGCTGTGCCAGCCGCCCCAGGCGATGGCCTGAAGGCTGGACACCCCGGCTACGGGGATGTCCCATGCCCAGGCAAGTGTCTTCGCCGCGGTCACCGCAATGCGGATGCCCGTGTACGAGCCTGGGCCAACGCCAACGGCAATGCCGTCCAGTTGGCCAGGCTGTGTGTTGCTGGCGGCCAGCAGCTGCTCCATCACCGGTACAACGTGTACCGAATGGTTGCGCTCAGCCCGTTCATTGCGTTCTTCCAGAAGCGCATGATCTTCCATCATCGCAGCTGCCATCACTGCAGTGGATGTATCCAACGCCAAAAACCGCTGACGCGGCTCTTTTTGTAAATCTTCCATCATCATTTGACCCCATTCTGTCTGAACTGTCGGCACATGGCTGCATAAGTCTCGCCGTACCCATCCAGTGTAATCGTTCGATCCTCCAGGCCCGTTGTTTCAATCTGCACATGCAAATGCTCTTGCGGCAGCAATTCGGGAATGATACTCGACCACTCCACCAGACTGACTCCGGCTCCATAGAAATATTCATCAAGTCCAAGCTCATCCGCTTCTTCCAGCGAAATGCGATATACATCCATGTGATACAAAGGCAAACGCCCTTCGTACTCCTTGATTAACGTGAATGTGGGACTGCTTACCACATCACGCACACCCAAATGCCAGGCAAATTTCTGTGAAAATGCCGTTTTTCCCGCGCCCAAATCACCATCCAAAGCAATCACCATACCTTCGTTTGCCTGTCTGGCGAGTGCGGAAGCAAGTGCTTCTGTATCTGCAATGCCATGGGATTGATACACCCACTGCTCGTGCGTCTGATTCAATATTCGCCCCACCTTTGGCGGTCCAGCCGCCTGAGTTCACTTTGAACCTTATTATATCGGTCCCTTTCTTCCCCCGCAACATCCAAGGAGGCAAGCCGAAATATAAACATGCATGATTAGACGTGTCTCAAAACTCCCTTCCTTCGAAGTTTTCAGACACCCACCAGGAAAAAACAAAAACCGGCACCTTTCGGTACCGGCCATGCAAGGCATATATTTCAGCTTTTATTCATTCTCCAAATCCTCAATCATGTTACCTCTATCTACTCCTCCAAACGATCCACACGTACCGTCTGGGTATTTCCCGGTCTGCTGCCAACCTGAACGGTCGCCATACCGTTGGCTTCATCCACGTTCTCGATCCAGACCGGATCTCCCTCCAGCGTAACGGCAATGGTATCCTTGGAATCATATATCGCTTTGGCGCGGTTTGCATCCATCATCTTATTCATACTCCCCTTCCGGATCATCATGTGATTCTCGAACCATGCTATCTGTTGTACTTTCACCAATATATCCGTTATCTTCCGTAACCTGTCCCCCGCCTAACCCTTCATTCACCATCCGGTCAATGTCGAGCATGAACGACTCCCGATCAAGGGGCAATTCTTCAGAAGTGACCGCTTCCCAATTCACATCTGTTGCTGGTGTATAAAATTCTTCAGCGCTTTCGGCTTCCCCAAGAGGATACGGAGAAAATGCATGCTTGTGTGCTTCTTCCTCATCACGTCTGTTCTTCAATATTGCACCTCCCGGCATATGCCCTGCGAGAATAACTACCTATCCCATGCCCATCTTCCCGTAGGAATTCAAGCATGTTTCTGTTATCATCCCCGAGTCTCGCCGAACCATACGAATTCGTTCGTCCATTAGACGATTATCCCTTGCGCCAGATGCCCATACTATTAAATATAAATCCGTGTTCAAAAAGTCCGTTTTCAGTACCGAGAAGATGGAATTTTTGAACAACCTCTAAAAGGTACCTCAATGAAAGGAGCCGATCTATGCATACCGTCTGGAAAGGTGCAATCAGTTTTGGCCTTGTGCATTTCCCTGTCAAAATGTTCTCGGCTACCGAAGACAAAGACATCTCCATGCGATACATCCATAAAGTCTGCGGCAGCCCGCTCGCTTATGTTCGTCAATGTCCATCCTGTGAAGTGGACGTCAAGTGGGAAGAGATTACCAAAGGCTATGAATATGAAAAAGGAAAGTTTGTACTCTTCGAGAAAGATGAATTGGAAGCGTTAAATGATTCCACCAGCAAAACCATTACCATACTGGATTTTGTCGACTTGACTGAGATTGACCCGATCTATTTTCAGAAAACATATTACCTATCGCCCGATCAGGCTGGGGGAAATGCCTACCAGCTGTTGATGAACGCGATGCGGGATACCGGCAAAATTGGCATCGCCAAAATCTCCATCCGCTCGAAGAGCAGTCTGGCTGCCATACGCGTGCTGGAAGATTGCCTCTCCATGGAGACAATTTTCTATCCGGACGAGATTCGTCCTGTCTCCCAGGTGCCCAACTTGCCGGAAGTGCAGAACGTGAATGAAAAGGAACTTACGATGGCAAAGTTGCTGATTGATCAATTGTCCACGCCTTTTGAACCCGGTAAATACACCGATGACTATCGCAGCAAACTACTGGATCTTATCCAGCACAAAGTGGCAGGCGAAGAAATTAAGATTGCTCCAGCCAAACCTGAAGCGAATGTGATGGATTTGATGGCTGCCTTGCAGGCAAGTATCGAGGCCGTGAAGCCTATTCCGGCTGACCCTGGAACAACAACGGCCAAGCCTAAGAAACGTGCACCGCGAAAAACGCCCGCTCAAGCGGTTGCCGGAGGAGAATCCGATACACCTGCTGCACCAGCCAAAAGAAAAAAGGCCACACCCAAACCAAAAGTTTGACTGTCGCCCAGGCAAGACCGATTCCGTTATATAACTCATGTAATGATGTTTACTCCGATCCGGCTTCACAGTCGGATTTTTTTGTTTTACAGAACTATCGAAGCAGTTCTTGTCAATACAACTACAGCTATAATTGCAAAATACGATTGACGAAAGCTGATTTATATTTTATATTAACTTATGAAAAGTAACTTATTTATGAATATACAGTCACCCTGTAATTCTGCTTCAACAGTATGCAATTAAATAATCCGTTTTCAACGCATATACACAATCAAACGAGAACCCATATTATCTATTCTCAGGAGGAAACAATCATGAATACAACGTATCAAATCCCTGCGACAACCCATCTGGGTGAAGTGAGTCTGCGAATTATGAACCTAGAGCGTTCAATTAAGTTCTATACCGATGTCGTTGGATTGAAATTACTGGACCGTAGTGGCAAAGTGGCCACGTTGACAGCCGACGGAAAACAGTCCCTGCTGCGATTGGAAGAGCTCACCGATGGAATTACCCTGCCGGAACGCTCACACGCTGGCTTGTATCATTTCGCCATCCTGCTGCCTGACCGCAAGTCCCTGGGTCTTGCTCTTCGTAATCTGGCTGCATCCGGTATCGATATCGGCCAAGGCGATCACTTGGTCAGCGAAGCCTTCTATATCTCCGATCCCGATCAGAACGGGATTGAGATCTACGCTGACCGTGCACGTGATACGTGGAAACGGGATAGCGACAATAACTACGTGATGGCAAGTGATCCTGTTGATGTGGAAAGCTTGTTTGCCATATCGGAGAATGAACCTTGGCAGGGTCTGCCTGCTGGCACCG
The DNA here is from genome assembly GCF_038004645.1 of Paenibacillus sp. FSL M8-0212. NCBI lineage: Bacteria > Bacillati > Bacillota > Bacilli > Caryophanales > Paenibacillaceae > Paenibacillus > Paenibacillus sp. FSL M8-0212. The sequence goes on from NZ_JBBORP010000001.1 coordinate 952,047, forward strand.
TTATTGGTCACGTACATTTCCACGTCCGCAGCCTGGAAGAAGCCCGCAACTATTACACCGGCATACTCGGTTTTGATATCGTGGGTAACTTCGCGAACATGTCAGCACTATTTGTATCCGCAGGCGGTTATCATCATCATCTGGGACTTAATATCTGGGCAGGAGTGAATGCACCTGTTAATCCAGATAACGCTACAGGAATTGACTACTTCACCATTGTGTACGCCACAAACGAACAATTGGATCAGGCACTTGAACAATTGCGCCAATCCGGTGCAGTCGTTACACAAGTGGGGGGTAAATGGTTTACGGTAGACCCACAAAATATTCGTATCCGTCTGACAACTGCGAACTGATTTTGTTTAGGCGTTACCATATGTTTGCTTAACCTCATTTTATTAAGCCCGGGTAACTGATTTCTCTACATCACAGAGAGATCGGTAGCACGGGCTTTTTGAGTTGGCTTTTATAAAACTGGCACAATTGGTGCATTCTAACCAATACATAGACAAGATATGTTAAGGAGATACCTCATGATCGAAAAGGGACGTTTGACTGTTAGACAGCTCGCTTCACTCATGTTCCTGTGCACAATTGGGGAGCAGATTCTGGTCTTCCCTTCCATGATCACATCCTACGCTCATCAGGATGCCTGGTTATCAGCCTTGTTGGGAGTCGCAGGGGGCCTTGGCATACTCTTCATTATGCTTGTTGCCTACAAACTGCATCCCCGGTTGAATCTGATTCAAAATGCCCTTCGAACACTGGGACCCTGGATCGGAACCTTGTTTGGCTCTTTTTATCTCTTTTATTTCCTGCTTAGTACCTCAACGTTCATTAGGGAGATTGGCGATTTTATGTCTACCCAGATCTTGCCGGAATCTCCATTACTGATTCTGCATTTGGTTTTTATGTGTGCGCTTGTCTGGGGGCTTCTATCGGGTCTGGAGAGCATTGGTAAAACTGCTGAGGTCTTTCTTCCTCTGATCGTGTTGTTTCTGCTTATTCTGACGGTATGTCTAATCCCCCATGTACATTTGGCCAACATCCAACCTGTGCTTGCACAAGGATTTCTTGATCCATTCAAAGGTTTTGTTGCTGTACTCACATATCCCTACTGTGAACTATGCATCTTCATGATGCTTTTTCCCTACACAAAAAAAGAGCCCCATCTGGAGAAGGACATCCTGTTAGCAGGGATGATTGGCGGATTGTTACTCACACTGACGCTCAGTATGTGTCTGCTCGTTATGGGACCATGGATGACCCAGCATCACTGGTTCGCTTCATTCATCCTTTCACAGAAAATCAATATCGGAAACTTTATGCAACGCATCGAAGCCTTCATAGCATCGGTCTGGATTATCGCTGTTTTCTTCAAAGCCGCTCTGTTCTTCTATGGTTTTGTCCTGGGCGTCGCTCACCTGTTTCGCTTGTCCAGTCACCGTTCTCTGATCCTGCCGGGTGCCATGCTTATTCTCGCCATGTCTATTCTAATCTCTCCGAACGAGAACTTTTATCTCAAGGTCGTTATTCCCTATTGGATTGATTGGGATCTGACCTGTGGCATAGCACTTCCGTTACTTCTAATTCTGGTGCAACATATGAAGTCCCGCTTCAAAAAATATAGTAAAATTCCGAATTAACCTGCGCTAATTGGTGTACGAGAGAGGAGTTCCCCATGTTCAAACCGTTGATTCCGTTCGAACCTATCTCCAGAGATACTTTGCCCACAGGTCCGCAATGGATTGCCCAGGTTAAGTGGGATGGAGTCCGCATGCTTGCCTATGAGGACGGGCATGAGCTGCGCCTGGTGAATCGAAGATTACATGATCGAACCGCACAGTATCCCGAGCTGGTAACACCACGCAATTTATGTTCAGGCTCCTCTTACATCTTGGATGGAGAAGTTATTGCGCTGGACCCGGACACCGGAAAACCTTCGTTTTATCACGTTCTGCGGCGGGATCGGATGAGCAGACCCGAAGGCATCGCCCAAGCCATACATCAGATTCCAGTCACATATATGGTATTTGATATCCTGCTCTATGAGGGAAAATGGGTGACGGATCAGCCTTTGGCAGATCGACAGCGCCTGTTGCACGAGGTTCTTAACACCGCTCCCCATGTTCAGGAGGTCACCAATACGCTTGATGCTGCTTCCCTGCTTACGGTCATGAGACAACATCAGATGGAAGGCATTGTCTGCAAGGATCTCACCAGCAGTTATGGCATACAGGGCAAGGACCAGCGCTGGCAGAAGGTCAAAATTATGCATGATGTATATGCCATGATCGGGGGAGTCACGTACCGGAGCGGTATTGTAAATGCCGTCGCGGTTGGTGTATATGATGGGCCTGATTTTGTCTATATTGGTCATGTTGGGACTGGCAAACTGAACTCCAATACGTGGCGGGAACTCACACATCAAGTCGAGCCTCTGATCAGGCAGGACAGGCCGTTCCATAATGTACCCGAGCGCAGTGCAGAGACCACCTGGGTCGAACCGCGAATAGGAGTCAAAGTGCAATATATGGAGCTAACTCATCATAATACTCTACGCCATCCCAGTATTCAGACCTTCGCGGATGTAACCCGTGAGGATTGTCTGGCGAACCAGCTTCTTCAATGAGTCAGTCCAAGATTGATTACACGTATAGGAGGTATTCCATATGGCCCCCAAGATCCAGGGAACCATCATAATAGAAGGCATAGAACTGACGGTCACGAACCCAGACAAGCTGTTATGGCCGGATGCAGGTGTCACCAAAGCCATCTATCTGCAAAAGCTGGCCGCTCTGGCTCCTTATCTGCTCACGTATACGAGCAATCGACTTCTCACCACAATAAGGTATCCTCACGGTGCTGGAGGGACATTTTTCTATCAAAAGAATGCCCCTGAGCCTGTACCAGATTATGTGCGGACTGAAGTTCACGACGGCATCCGCTATGTAGTCATGAATGGACTTCCCGAATTGTTATGGCTTGGCAATTTGGCCGCACTTGAATTTCATCCTTCTCTGCATGCTGTGGGGAGCCATCTTCCCAGTGAATGGATGATTGATCTGGACCCCTCTCAGGAACATGAACCCCGGATCATGCAAGCTGCACTCATCGTTGGCGAAACCCTGACTTCCCTTGGTCTGAGGTCGATTCCCAAAACTTCGGGCGCAACAGGCGTTCAGATCATCGTTCCGATTATTCAAGGTGTAACCTTTGATGAATTACGAGATATCGGTTATTTTGTGGGCAAATATGTCACTCAAAAGCACCCGGATCTGTTCACACTGGAACGACTTAAAAAGGACCGTGGAGACCGCATTTATTTTGACTACCTCCAGCATTACGGTGGCAAGACCCTTGCCGCTCCCTATACACCACGTGCCAAATCCGGCGCCACTGTCTCTACACCTCTTACCTGGGAAGAGGTTGGAAGTAACGTCTCCATCCAGGATTACCATCTGATGAACATTATTGAACGTTTGAACAAAACCGGTGATTTAATCGCAGCTGTTGAACCCCAACCGGTAGAGCTCATTCTCAAACATTTGAAGAAAAAATAGCCGACTCCCTCATCACAAGGGTGTCGGCTATTATCATTCATGCGTATATAATTCGCTAATGGATACCTTTTTTCTTGAAACGTCCGCCCTTCACGTCATGAATGTTACCGATAGCCACAAAGGCTTGCGGGTCCCAATCTTCAACGATGGTCTTCAGCTTCGCTTCTTCCAAACGAGTGATCACGACAAAAATGATCTTTTTCTCGTCCCCGCTGAATCCGCCCTCTCCATCCAGGAAAGTTACACCACGACCAAGACGGTCTGTCAAGGCTGAACCGATATCACGATATTTCTCACTAATGATCCATACCGATTTGGACTGGTCAAGTCCTTCATTCACAATATCAATCATCTTCATCGCAATATAATATGCAATCATGGAATACAGGGCATTCGGCCAGCCGAATACAAATCCTGCACCTGCGAAAATAAACACGTTAATGAACAATACGATCTGTCCTACAGACAAAGGTGACTTCTCACTAAGCAAGATGGCCACAATCTCCGTACCATCCAGTGAACCGCCAGACCGAATGACAAGTCCAACACCCACACCCAGGATCAATCCGCCAAATACAGCTCCGAGCAAAGGCTCCCCTGGTGTTAATGCAGGAACATGGTGCAATAATGATGTCCCGATGGACATGACCACAATCCCCAGCAGCGTGGATAACGCAAATGTTTTACCAATCTGCTTGTAACCCAGAATCAGGAAAGGCAAGTTGAGCAAGGTCAGGAATACTCCGAGTGGCAAATTTGTAAGTTCTGACACCATAATTGAAATCCCCGTAATCCCACCATCAATAACACCATTCGGTACGAGAAACACTTCAAGCGATACAGCCATTAGTGCAGCACCGATCAGAATCATCACAATACGTTGCAGCAGCTTTAATGTAAACACCGAGCTTTTGACCCCGCGGTCAGCTTGCTTGGCTGTTAGTTCTTTCACTGTTACATTGGACATGGTATCCCCCCCGTTAAATCAGTGTGTGAATCCATTTTATAAATCATTTAAATACTCAGGGTGAATCTACATATGGAGAACAGCAAACTGCGTTCTATATGTACCCTGGCTATACAGCGCAAGCATCTAAAGGCGATATAAAATGGATTCAAAATGTTATTCATCCCGGTTTGCACTTTCAAAAGAGAGCAAAAGGGAGCCTGTTTTCCCGCAGACTCCCCTCCTTCGCCAAGACATGATTTATATATCTATTATATCATAAAAGATCAAATTTGCGCAAAATACTTAGCAAAAAGAAGATAAATTCACAAAAAGTGAACTTATCTTCAGAAATCTGCCCTAAATCGGCTAAAGAAGCGGTGAAAGCATCCGAGAAAGCATTTCTGCACCTTTTTGCCGTCGTGAACGCTTCTGAAATACCTCCCCATCGATCTGACTGCACTCCCCGAGATCACGTTCAAAGTCAGTAATCAAACGACGAATCGGAGAGGACTCGAACAGGACAGCCGTCAACTCAAAATTGCAAAAAAAACTGCGCATATCCATATTGGCCGTGCCTACCGTTGCAAGCAACTCATCCACAATCATCACTTTGGCATGTACAAAACCTTTGCGATATTGGAAAAACTCAACACCTGCTCGCAGTAACTCCTCTACGTATGAAAGGGACGCCAAATGAACAAGCTTTGAATCGGATTGATACGGAATGATAATTTTCACATCAACGCCACTGACAGCAGCTGTTTTGAGTGCCTCATACAGGGCAGGATCAGGAATAAAATAAGGGGTGGTAATGTAAATCCGGTCACAGGCTACCGAAATGGCCCCAAAACACATTTCCTGAATCGCATCCCAGTCCTGATCCGGCCCACTGGCCAGAATCTGAATTCGTTCTTCCCCGCTACAGATATGAGGTGGAAACAATTCCGCAAGCTGGGGTTCGGTAATTCGCTCACCGGAAGCCAATTTCCAGTCGTTCAGGAACGTACTTTGCAGGAAGTACACGGCATCTCCCTCGATCTGCACATGTGTATCCCGCCAGAAACCCACCTCCGGATATTGTCCAAGGTAATCATCGCCTACATTAATGCCACCCACGAAGCCAACCTGTCCATCCACAACGACTATTTTACGGTGATTCCGGTAGTTGACTCTTCGGTCAATCGTGGCAATCAGTGGCGGTAGAAAATAATGAAACTCCACACCTGCATCTTGCAGTTTGCGGATAAAACTCCAGCTCATCTTGTGACTGCCGAGACCGTCACAAATAAACCGAACCTTCACGCCCTCCTGTGCCTTGCGAATCATGACATCCTGAAACTTGGTGCTGATGACATCATCACGGAAAATGTAAAATTCCACATGCAGATGGTGCTTTGCTTTTTCCATTTCCCTCAGCATTGCCGCAAACGCCTCTTCACCATTTGTGAGCACCGTACTGTGGTTACAACCTGTAATCGGGCTCTCCGACAGATGGGATAACAGGTTAAACAATCGAAGCTGGTGACTGAAACGATCGCCCGGCATCTGTTTGACATCTCCAATGATGTGGGCTTGTTCCCAGATCGTTTCCTTCATTTCACGGAAGATGCGCGATCCACCCTTGCGGAGCTTTTTTCGTTTGTTATAATCCTGCGCCACAAAATAGTACACTACAAAACCGATCAAAGGCACGCAGAACAAAATAAACAGCCAAGCCACAGCTTTAGCCGGATTACGAAATTCCAGCAAAAGAATTGTGGCTGCCTGGAAAATAAATACGAGTAATATAATGACCAGCCAGAACATTCGGCTTCCTCCTCAAGTGGCAAGCTTCATGACCTTGCCTTTCTCTCACCTACACATCTTTGACGATTATGTATACAGCTAATCATAGATACCCAATGTACCCCCTATTCGTAACGTTTGCTTAGATAAAACTTTACATAAGCAGACGGAATACTTCATTCTGGAAATTCAAATTTCTACTTTGTTCATTGTATATTCTGACTGTGTTACCTTCTACATATCAGTTTAATGAATGAGCAGATTCGCATTGTGACGCCAATCTGCTCATTCCACCTTCCAGACTCTTCCTCATTTCTTTGTCTGGAGGTGGTCTTCTTACGTAAAATTAGATATAATAATCGTTAAAAACTTATTACTTAAAGGAGAACAGTAGTGAATGGACAGTGAGAGGTATGCGTTAAATTTAGTATTGGTTGCGATTTTGATAGGACTTTCGGCGTTTTTTGTCGCAGTGGAATTCGCTCTGGTACGGGTTAGACCGAGCCGGATCGACCAAATGATTGCAGAAGGAAACAAGCGTGCGCTGGCTGTTAAACAAGCCGTTGCCAATCTGGACGGATATTTGTCTGCCTGCCAGCTTGGAATCACGATCACATCTCTGGGACTGGGCTGGCTGGGAGAACCAACGGTAGAGAAGATTCTCCACCCTGTGTTCGAAAGCATGCAAATTCCTGAGGCGGTTTCTTCATTCTTATCGTTTGTTATTGCGTTTGCTTCCATCACGTATCTGCATGTTGTGGTTGGTGAACTCGCTCCAAAAACGATTGCAATCCGGAAAGCCGAGACTGTTGCACTGCTGACGTCTACACCTATCATCTGGTTTAACCGAATTATGTATCCTTTTATCTGGCTGTTAAACGGCTCAGCGAACCAACTGGTAAAACTGTTCGGAATCAAACCTGCTTCTGAACATGAAGATGCACACTCCGAAGAAGAGTTGCAGATCATCATTAATGAAAGCTTTGAAAGTGGTAAAATCAACCAAGCCGAGTTCGGTTATGTAAGCCGGATCTTTGCTTTTGATGAGATGTTAGCCAAAGAAATTATGGTACCCCGGACCGATATGGTCTGCCTTTATGTGAATAGAACAAACGAGGAAAACCTGGAGATCATTCGTGAAGAACAATATACACGTTTTCCAGTTGTGAATGAGAGTAAAGACGATATCATCGGTATCATTAATACGAAACAATTCTTCCTGGAACTATACGGAAACGATGAACCTGTTGATCTATCCTCACTGATTCAGCCTGTATCGGCTGTTCACGAAACAACTCCTGTGAAGGACTTGCTCAAGAAAATGCAGAAGGATGGGGTACATATCGCCGTACTTGTCGACGAATATGGAGGAACTTCCGGAATTGTAACCATCGAGGATGTACTTGAGCAAATTGTTGGTGAGATTCGCGACGAGTTCGACGCAGACGAAGTGGAAGATATTCAAGTCATCAATGAGAACTATGTCATTATGGATGGCAAGGTTTCCTTATCAAAGGTGAACGACATGTTTATGGCCAGCCTGGATGCAGATGAGTGGGACACCATTGGTGGATGGCTCTACAGCCATCGTCCCGAGATGAACGAACAGGAAGAATATGAGTTCGAGAATCTAATCTTTGTTTTGCTGGAAAAAGACAAGAATCGGTTCTACAAAGTGGCCGTTGTTCCCAAGGAACCACTGACCATGTCTGATTATACCGATGAAGACGAGAAAGAGTCCAATTGGTCTAAATAAAGCAAATTTATAAATAAGAAGAGGAGCACTTGCCTATAATGGTAAGTGCTCCTTTTCTTATATCTCGCCCCATGTGTCACTTCCCCATGTTATCACTCGACCAAAGAATGGAACTCCCGTTTTAGTTTGATTTTAATACCCACTTCGCAATATCATCGATAATGGCTTTGGAGACATTAGATGGCTCAGCGTACTCTTGACCGATTGAAAGTCCATCATAGCTGGATAACAGATGATTTACCTTTGGATAGCTATTGTACGTTACATTGGAATGACCTTGAAGAGACGATTTCCAGGTTTGGAATTGATTCATAGACACTTGCACATCGTTTTCGCCTTGTATAACAAGCATAGGTGTATTTTGTGTTTTAGCCAGTTCCGCAGGTACATAATCTCTCTGCTCAAACCACCAATAAGCAGGTTGAAGTGGAAACGCCTCAGGAAGATGATCTACAGAATATTTTGGATCTTTAACCATCGCAGCCACATTTTTATAAAAATCAGCTTGCCCTTGAATGACATCCGTGTCTAAACCAAGCTGCTTCATCCGCTCTACCAATTCGTCCTGCTGCTCGGTAAGCACATCCGCAAAGCTACTACTTGGTGCAGCAAGCAGAATACTTCCTGCAATATCATGTTGTTTATCCTCAGCAATAATTAACGGCATTGCAAACCCGCCTTGACTATGTCCAGCTACAAAAATCGCTGTAGAATCAATATGTGCATTCTTTTTAAGCAATTCCACTGCATCGTTTACCTGATCTACGCTCTCTTGTTTTAATGTGAATTTAGGCTGTGAAGCCACCTTATAGGTATGCTCATACGTGACCTTATCGTATCTTAATACAGCAACTCCTTGTGAAGCCAAACCTACCGCAAGATCGCGAAACGGCTTTGCTCCACCAATGGCAGCATCTTGATTGCTAGGCCCGGATCCGTGTACCAGAATGACAACCGGGAAAGGTCCCTCTCCCTTGGGCAAAGTTAATGTCCCTGGCAAAGCTAAATCACCCTGACCAACCGTAATGTCTTGTTCTGTATAGGCAGATGGGTCGTCGTAGCTTGGTTTTTGATACACATCTGGCGTAGCGGCGGCAATATGCAAATCATCCACAAGTCCGTTATGATTCATTCTGACCGTAATATTTATACGAGTTAGCTCTGTTTTGAACGTATAGGTGACATTGCGATGCACTGTGTTATTTTCTACGTGTTTAGCTATGGCTTCACTTGTAATTTTGCCATTTTGTCCTTCTAAAGCTCCCCACAGCTGACTCAACAACGTGGGTGACAACACGCCACTCACAGAGGTATGAACATACTTGGCAGCCTCCTTGCCATCGCCCTCACTAATAAGGGAAATGAATATATCCTCAGGTTCTGCCTTCAGCGTCTCGGAAAGAAATGTCCCATCCATATAGGTAACTCCTTTCGTTAACTGAACAGGATTGTCTAAGGATATGGCTTGCCCATTCACCATCGCCTGTTTCTCTCCTACCTTAACTACAATCGTAAGCTCACTTTTTCGTATTGTGATTTCTCCTGTCTTTTGTTGCCAAGATACCTCTGCCCCATTCTTTTCTGCAATCTCACGAATAGGAACAAGATTTCCACTACCAGCGGATTTTTCAGCAGCTTCTGAGATGGATGTTACCGGAAGGATGAGACCTACGAAAGTAAGAGAAAGTAATAGCTTTTTCCAATTGTTCATTGTAATAACTCCTCCTAATAATTAATTTCATCTATTATATGCATAGAATTATGAGCCTTTATTGGCTCAGAACTATACTTATAACAACAATAGCAATGATGAATAACAGCAGGACCCAAGATAGTGGACGAGCGAAGTTAATCGTCCAGCCTATTCCATAACGCTTTTCTATGGTTAAAGAAGGATCATTGGCATTGAAGTAAATAAACCCAAGCTTCCAATAATCGTCGTCATTCACAGGCTGTTCTTTGGATCGTTCGCGATCTTCCTGATGATTCCGAATTTTCCCACCGCCTTGTCTGCCTGTGAGAGACAGCCATACAACACCTAACACGATCACCACAGGAGTGATGAAGCTAATGGCTGTTAACAAGACCAGATTAGGGACGAACATATTGATCTGAATGAAGGCAAATAAAATGGTAAGAAGTAAGCCTGTTACAAGCGTAAACAGGGACCATTTACGGCGGAATTGAATATTTTCAGCAGCAAATTGGCCCGGATTAGACGTAGTAAGCTGTTGTTTGCTTGATTTAATACTCCAGTTAACCAACATCATAAGTGCAATGATTCCTAGCTGTACAAGATTAATAGCCAGTACCGAGAGATAGGTTTTAGGCACACTGGAAGTGACATGGCCCTGAAGATCATATTTTATTGGAATGACGTTAGGGAGTGCCTTATAATTCAGGATCGAAATGATCGCAACGGCTGCAATAATAGCAATGTGAATGAGAAACCAATAGTTGGAATAGGTGAGTTTATTTTGGCGGAAGGTGGTATCGATTTTAACTCTTTGAGGTGCTTCTACAGTTGTAAGTGATCCTTTTATCTTTTTCATCTTGAAATGAAATAATATCTGTAGTGCTGCCCAGTACAGAATAAATATCATTGTGCTAACACCGGTAATTATTGCGGTAGAATCTTCATTAGCAGATCGGAGAAAATACAGACAGACAAGTATAATCATCCCGTTTCCGATCAGACTTACTGTAGCAAATGTACTCCTTAGCTTACGTAAGATGGGTGTGTAGTAATTATATTGACTTACCGTAACCCCAAAGCTAATGGTTTCCCTTGTCACATATGGTGCAAAGGATAGAAGTAAGGCTAATGGAGCAAAGATTAAAATGATAGGTAATATACTAAATAGTTGCATACATAACACACTCCCTTGATTCGTTATTCTCTGTTGTGACCCATCTTCACATCATCATACATTTGGTCTAACACCGCAGATAGTTCCTCTTTGGTCATTCCGCGACAGATCGCTTCGGCAATAATCGGTCTTAATTCGCTTTGCTGCTTTTTCAAAAAATCATCCGTTAAACCAGGCATTCCATCAGGGTTCACTACAACTCCCTTTTGTCTATGAACCAGGATGTATCCATCTTGCTTGAGTAATGTATAAGCCTTGTTGACGGTGTGAAGGTTAACACCGATATCTGCGGCCAAATTCCGAACTGAAGGTAACGCCTCACCTAGCTGTAACTCACCACTAGCAATGCCTTCAATAATTTGATAAACAAGTTGCGAATAGATAGGAAGTTCGGATTGCATATCCAGTTGAATAATCAAGAGTTCACCTTCTTTTTGTTATCTGTTATATATCAAGTATAACAGATATAACATAAGTGAGCAATATGTATGAGAAAAAAGCCGCATAACAATGGCGAGGGCAAACTTACCTGACCCTTCACCATTGTTATGCGGCTTATCCTGTTGAGCTTATCGATGTGATTCAAGAACAAATATTAGTAGTGGTACATGACAGCGTTGTATTTCAAATTCCATTTAAGTTTCAGTCTTATCTTCGACAATCCGATAATGGATTTTGCGAACTATAATTTTCAGAATCATATATAGGGGAATCACGATGATCATACCCAAGATATTTCCCAAGTCAGCACCCACGAGCAAAAGGATAACGGTAGTCAGTGGATGAATATCGAGCTGTTTGCCATAGACATAAGGTGAGATCAGGTTATCCTGAATTTGCTGTGCGATTACAATGATGACCAGTGACCAGATCGCCATCGAAGGTGATTCGATAAACGCAACAATGACAACCGGAATAGCTGCCAGCAAAGCACCCACATAAGGGATGAAGTTCAGAATAATCGATACAACAGTCAGCAGCAATGCGTAAGGCAAACCTAAAATGAGAAAACCGATGTACATCAGAATCCCCAAGGCTACATTAACAATAACCCGGCCAACAATATAGTTGCTTAGTGCTTCATCGATCTCATGGACGGTTTCTTCCCCATCCTTTCGATAATGCCTTGGCAACAATAAGGTCAGATTCGTTCCAAACTTGCTGCCTTCCTTGAGCATGTAATACAACATGATCGGGAACGTTGCCAGAATAATAACCAGATTGGATACCACGGAGAATAACCCGGAGACATAATTGGTTACTTGAGTGATCCCTTGGCTCAGAACATCGGATAATCGTGAGAATAGATTGGAATCATCAGGCAGGTATCTGGATACAACATTGCTCTTTTCAAGTGCATTCAACTGATCGCTGAGTGAAGTAACCAACGCTGGAGCATTCTCCACGAAATTCATTAATTGTTCACGCAGGGAAGGCCATACAAGCACACTAAAACCTGCAAGTATTAATGCAATTACGACGTAAATAATCAGAACTGATAATGCACGCTTGATCTTATGCCTTTCCATATAATCGACGAGCGGACGCAGCAGATAATAGAAGAAACCGGCAATCAGCAGCGGAATGATGATGATGTGAATCAGTGAGGTCAGGGGGCTGAAAATAAAGTTCACTTTTTCCCCCAGATACACGATGAGCAGCAGCAGAATAATCGCTGTGCATATGCGGTAGAACTTGTTATTTATCAAGAAACGTGATCCCTCCATGCGCTGCTCTGCCAAAGTGACTGCGGCGTTCATATGTATATCTAGTCATTTACTTATGATACTAAGTACCCTTAAATGACAGTCATGCCACAGGCGATGTTGAATATACCCTTTTTTCTTTCCAAAACAGCATTAGAGCAAAAAAAAAAGCAGGCGTTAGCCTGCCACATCTCTTTTGCTGAATACAACCCAGGAAATCACCATGAAAATAACGTAATACACCGCCAGAACTGCAATAGAGAATCCCAGTGTCATTCCTGCACTTGGACCACCCATTAACGCAAAATCCGCCCCGGAGGTCATGTATTTGCTAAGATCCATGTTGTTGAATAGAACATACTTGGCCCACTCATAACGGACCGGATTGAATATGAGTGAGAAGATACTCTGTGAGAACATAATGAACAGGGACAATCCAATCGCAAGTGCACCTGAACGAAATACGGAGGACACCATAAAGGCAATCGCAAGCGTAATGAACAGATCAACGTACAAATATCCCCATAACGTCAGAGCATTCGTAGCCGGACTACTGCTTCCTCCCGGCGCATCATGCGAGAAAAGGATATAAGACGTTAGCATGGCCATCACGATGACCAGCAATGTACTGACAATACTGAAGCCAATGACGGTCAGATATTTGGAAGCGAGAACTTTGCTTCGTGACCATGGACGGATCAGCAATAGCTTAATGGTTCCCCAGGTAAATTCGCCCGCGACCGATTCCGCTGCAATCACGACACAGAAGATCGTGTTCAGGAAAAACGTAATCTGGATGGTCGTTACAGCCGCTTCCCAGTACAACACTTCATTGGACCCCATGCCTTCTCGCAGTAACACTGGCATTAATAGCGAGATCAGCGCCAGAATCGATAACATAATCCAGGTACGGGGACGACGGAAAATTTTCATATTCTCATTCAATATCAGATTACCAAAACTACCCAATGCCTCCACCCCCAGTGACTTGCAAGAATTGTTCTTCCAGGGTGTGAGTCACGTTACGAATACCGTATACCTGAAACCCTTCGCTAACCAGCTTGGCATTGATATACGGAATCTGCTCACGAGACACCCGCATCACCAGGACATTGCCCTGTACGACAGCACCCTGAATCAGATCCGCAGCGCGGTCTGCATCATTCAGCTCAAAAGCAACTTCGATTAATGCATCCGAACCAGCTTCAGCCCGAAGGTTTCTTACATCAATCAACTTGCCATTCTGGATGATGGCCACCGTATCACACATCAGCTCCATCTCTGACAACAAATGACTGGATACAAAGACCGTAATACCTTCCTCTTGGGTGAGCTGACGCAAATAATCTCTCAGTTCCCGTATACCCTGTGGGTCCAGACCATTAGTCGGCTCATCCAGTACAAGCAGCTTCGGTTTATGTAATATCGCTTGCGCGACACCCAGACGCTGGCGCATGCCCAGTGAATAGGTTTTGACCTTATCGTGAATACGAGCCGTAAGCCCCACACGCTCAATCGTTTCCGCAATGCGTTCTTTTGTAACTCCCGGCGACATGCGGGCAAAGTGAACGAGATTCTGGTACCCGGTCAGAAACTTGTACATTTCCGGATTTTCCACAATAGCTCCTACCTGGGCTACCGCCTTCTCAAATTCATTCTTCACACTGTGTCCCGAGATGAAAATATCACCTTTACTGATGGACATCAGTCCAACCATCATCCGAATCGTTGTTGTTTTCCCCGCGCCATTAGGTCCTAAAAAACCAAAAACCTGCCCCGGAGAAATATCCAGAGTCAGGTCGCTGACCAATGATCGGGAGGATATGATTTTGCTGACGCCCTGAATCCGGACGACCGGCTCCTGCTGCATTCAATCCCCTCCTTCATGGACGAGCATATACTTCATGCCCGTTTCTCATATGCACATAGTGTATCATAATCTTTAGTATATTGTCCCGCAAACTGGGATTTCCCCTGACGTTTCGCTTCAACTACACACGCTTCACAGCATCCAAGCGGCATTTCACTCCGGTAGAATCCGGTGCGAAATACGTGATTGCCTCCATTGCCCTCTTCCTTCATTTCGACAGAGCTTCTAGCGACCGACACAATCATCCCACAACTGACACAGTAAAAGCGGCCCGTTTCGATCAATGATATTCCTTCCCCTCACAAGGAGCTTAGAAGTCCTTGTTATTTGTCGTTAGACGCTGAAAATTGATACATTTTGTATCTACCTCGTAATTTACTTGACACCGGGACTATTGTCAAGGCTTTACAGGCATAAAAACAAGAAAAACACAAAAAAAGCTCCATAAATGCGACAAAAGTCTCGCATTTACAGAGCTTCATGTAAGGTAAATGATACAATTCGGTGCAACGTATGGGTTAATATTATTTCCTGATCAGTCACTATTGTCGACCTGCGAGGTATCCTCATTTTTCTGATTTGGATAATACCAGAGTAATGTCCACTCATCGCCATCCTCTACAAGATAACAGGTCTGCACAATATCGAATTGGCCAAAGGTACCTGAGTACTTCTGGGTGACCTGGATTCTGTAGGCTTCAGAAAATGGCTTAACGCCATCGATCACCGTTACATCAAACTCGCGCTCCGGCTTTTCCATCTCCAGCTCAAACGTTTCCACGCCAAAATGCTGCATAAATATATGTGCTCTGTTCTGTACGTAAGCACTCTTGGGAAACCGCTCTTTCATCAGGGGATGAAAGAGTTCCCATGAACTGCCGAAGTCACCCGTCTGCTCATATTTGTAAAACTCTTCGGCAACAGCAGCAGCTTCATCCGATGTATCTGCCTGAAACAGATACGGAATGGTTCTGGCAATCAACCACAGCAATAATACAATGATCGCGATGAACCCGATCTTTTTGAGCAAAGCATTCCGGTTCCTTCTTCGCAGCATGTCCAGTCCTCCTTGTCCTACTCCATACTTATGATGGATGGCAGACAAGTAGAAGTTGAACGATACATCTAATTTCCTGGGAAATCACTCACTGTGAATGGAAGTACGCTTTCCCTTTCTGATCCTTCGGATAATGGACTGAAGTCCTGCATATATGGCAATCCCACAGCAGCCGCCGAGCAAGTCTACTCCAACATCGCGTATCGAGCTTGTCCGGTCCGGGCTGAACTGCTGAATATATTCATCAATGGAGGCTATAACAAACACCACAGCCAGAGCAGAAACGATACTGGTCACAAGGGATGTTCTTCTGTACCGCAGCCCGCCGTACACAAGCACGGCGAGCACAGCGTATACAAATAAGTGCGCACTCTTGCGGAAGACGAACTCTGCAAAATCATACGGCCTCTGCTTCAGCGAATACTCATACTCCCCGTAAGTGAATTGCACATCAGGAAGCGTAAAACCGATGTGCAATTTTTGAGACCATTTATGAAGCCAAGGCTGAATGTCTTGCTGTTGAGAGGATTGTGTGGACATGGACCAGATAACCAGAATCCAGATCACAATCAGCAGCAGAGCAATGAGAAATCCGTACGTTCTTCGTACATGCTTTTGTCTCGTGCGCCCGGAGCCCTCCTCCATCATTTTGATCTTCACCACTTTCATATCTCTCTTGTTATTCTATTGATCCAACGTACATACCTCTGCCATTTGTACCTACATATACCTGACCATAGATTTGACGATCTGCCGCCATAATTTGCGGTTCATTGCCCAGCCCGATTCCATTACCTAAAGGACCTATATTGTTCCAGGTTACCCCCATATCATCTGAACGGAAGAATCCATTCACGTTATTTACGGTGCCATATACATAAACAGCTGGAACCAATCTGCCGGGCTGAGCTTTACCAAAGGCAAATAATTTGGAGTTCTGTACACCCTGGATCTTGGAAAATGTATTTCCTGAGTTCGTTGATGCATATAGTCCATCGGTTCCCAGACTCACCCATACATTATTCGCCACGCCAGGTGCAGCTTCAACTTTAATGAAGCTTGTATTGATATCCGTATTAACAGGAAGGCGAACCGTATTGGCTTTGGACCAGTTGGCACCAGCATCCGTTGAGCGATACATATAACCAGCAGCATACATATAAAATTTATATCCATTGATGCGATCGGCAGCCAGTGGATGATTATAGGCGAAGACCATATTTCCCCCGATAGCCTGAAAAGGGGCACCATTCATATTTTGCCATGTTGCGCCACGATTCGTGCTTCTGACCGGATTACCTGTCTGGGGGTAATAAACAATTACATTTGGATTAATGGCTGAATAGGCCACCCGCCCCAGTGTAGAACCTGCTGGAACGTTTACCGGCGTTACCGTAACTCCGTTATTGGAAGAAACAAATAAACGTGTGGTCGTACCATACCAGTCACTGCTTCCCAGA
Organism: Paenibacillus sp. FSL M8-0212; assembly: GCF_038004645.1. NCBI lineage: Bacteria > Bacillati > Bacillota > Bacilli > Caryophanales > Paenibacillaceae > Paenibacillus > Paenibacillus sp. FSL M8-0212. The sequence goes on from NZ_JBBORP010000001.1 coordinate 969,063, forward strand.
AATATCATGTAATTCGGATTTGCCTCATGATAGTCAATACTCACAATTTCTCGCATACCTGCGAGCGGGATTTTATTAAGAGGAACATCGTTTACATTTTCATGTCTAAACCCGACTTGATCCGTTAAACCACTAAAGAATGAAACACCCTGAGGTGGTGTGGATGCAGTGAGTGCGACGACTTCTTCATGACCATCGGTAATGGCTTCCCAAGTACTCGCAGTACTACCGGTCAATCCATTGGTACCATTGATATTATCCGTCTTGTACACGCCAAACCAGTCTGTAGCGTATACCGTGCCCGGGTTATGTGGGTCAAACTTGATACTGGACGTCGCTGAGAAAAACATGTTGGGTGTCCACCATGACGGTTTGGATACCAGCGTTTTGCTCACTGTTGTCCAACTCTGTCCGCCATTAACGGAACGATACAGTGGCAGATTATCTCCGCCTGTTCGAACGGCTGCCAGGATGTGATTATCATTATTGGGATCAATCGTGATTCCATAATAAGATGAGTAACTGGAGCTGGGTGTTATATTCGTCCACTGCACACCATTGAACTTGTAGACGCCCTGATTATCCGTGGTCACATACAACGTCCCGTTCTTCGCCACAGTCATACGTGCAGGATATTCGGGACTTCTTCCGGTAAGTTGCCAGGTGGTCTGCCCATTGCTTCTTGGTGCTTTGCTATACACACCGATGCCGCGAACCCCCGCATACACAACTTGACCTTGCTTCGTGACGGGATTCAATCCATAAGCTACACTTCGTATTCCCTCACCGGACAGCCCGCTAGGTACATCCCATACCTTGCTCCATGTTGCTGCCCCGTCACTGGAAGTGTACAATCCATCATATCGTGTACCAACATGCAGGTAATTGGAGTTCGTGGGATTGACGGCGATGCTCTCTCCCATGGCGCGATGGATATTTCCATTCGATTCATTCCGAAGATTAAGTCCGGTTCGAATCCAGGTTTCTCCCCGGTCTGTAGATTTCAGAATATCGCTCGGCCCCACATTCCCGTACTTCCCAGCAGCGATATACACGATATTAGGGTTTTGCTGATCCAGTGCAATCCCATCCACACCGTACAGATTGCTGTCCTCATCTCCGAAATGATCCAGTAGCGGGACCCAATCTCCTGAGGCTGCATCCAACCGATAGGCTCCTCCAACGTCAGTTCGAGCGTAAACCAGATCAGGCTCAGTCGGATGAATAACCACACCTGTAACGTACCCCCCACCACCAATAGGTATATTCTTCCATTGATAGTTTTGAGCTGATTGAACAACGTTTGTACTTGCAGGTATCATGAGCATATACATTAGGAGCACAATCAGAGATAATTTCAATAGCCTGGAGATACGCATCTGGTTCACCGCCCTATCCGATCATTTTAAATGTTCTTCAATCATCTGATGTATTCTGTCTCGCTCTGACTGTTCCACGATATAGTAATACACTCCGTCTATTTTCTTGCCCGTGCCTTTGATCTCAACAGACTCGATATGATTCAGCACCGGGCGGTAATTGGAGAACATCTGCTTCATTTCATCAAAGGTAACGTCAGTTCTCACGTGAGCACTTACTTCATCCAGCAACGTCTCCAGTTGCAACACGTTGGATACCTGAACCGTATTCTTCAGCACTTGTTTGATAATCTCCCGCTGACGGTCATTCCGCCCGAGATCCCCCTTCGGATCATCATAACGCATTCGCGAAAATCCCAAAGCTGCTGCACCATCCAGATGAATATTTCCTTGCTCGAACCGATAACCTTCATAGTCAAATGCAAACGGGTTATTCACATCCACCCCACCCACCATGTCGATGACCTGTGCAAAGCCCTCCATATTCACTTTCATGTAGTAATGTATGGGAACATCAAGCAATTGTTCCACCGTTTGCACAGACATGTTAACGCCCCCAAAAGCATAGGCATGGTTGATCTTATCCTCCGTGCCGTGACCAACAATATTCGTTCTGGTATCTCGGGGGATGTTAAACATAAGTGCGGATTGTTTCGCAGGATTAACACTTAATACAATCATGGTGTCGGAGCGCCCCCGATCATTGGAACGTTCATCCACACCCAGGATCAAAGCATTAAAAGGTTCTTCATTCTCCATGTCCACAGGGAAATCTCCCCCACCCCGCTGGTCTACAATAGATACCTGCTTGATGGGTTCCCGGGGTTCATACATTTGATCCGCCGCAGATTTAACATGCAGATACAGATACACCGAATATCCAATCATGACAACTGCAACAAGGGAAAGGGCACCTAATGTTATTTTGATCCCGCGTCTCATGTTATGGCCTCCGTTAGATGACTGCCGTTTTTCTTCCATCGATATTGGTTAGACCTGGACGACCAACGGAGTAGTATTGGAAGGACGTATCTTTAATCTGATCTTCTCCGTAGATGTTTCTTCCATCAATCAGGATGGGTTGATTCATATGCGCTGCCAAATCAGTCAGATTAACCTCCATGAACTCTTTCCATTCCGTCAGAACACAGAGTGCATCAGCACCTTCCGCCGCGTTCATGGCAAGATCCTCCCACGTAATGGATGGGGAATCCACCTCTTTGCGGAAGTTCTCGGTAGCGATGGGGTCATACGCCCGAATCACTGCCCCCTGCTCAAGCAAACGTTGAATGATTTCAATCGCCGGAGCATCACGAACGTCATCGGTATCTGGTTTGAAAGCAAGCCCCCAGATGGCAATCTCCTTCCCTTCGAGTGAGCCTAGTGCATCTTCCAGTTTACGAATGACGTTGAAGCGTTGATCTTTGTTCACTTCCACCACGGACTTCAGCAGTTTGAAGTCATAATCCACATTACCTGCAATTTGTATCAGAGCCTGTGTATCCTTAGGGAAACAGGAACCTCCGTAACCAATGCCTGCCTTGAGAAAGGAGGCACCGATTCGTCTGTCATAGCCCATGCCTTCGGCAACGCGGCTGACATCTGCTCCTACTTTTTCACAGATGTTAGAGATTTCGTTGATAAATGAGATCTTGGTTGCCAGAAAAGCGTTGGATGCATATTTAATCATTTCAGCCGAGCGAATATCCGTAACAATAATCTGATCGGTTAATGGCTGATGCAGCTCTTTCAACGTGGCGACTGCCCGCTCACTATGTGTCCCAATGACTATCCGGTCAGGATAGAGCGTATCCTTGACAGCGGTACCTTCTCGCAGGAACTCCGGTACCGATGCCATGTCGAATGGATGATTCGTCAAACTGCTGATCCATTCCTGAATACGATCGTTGGTTCCGACAGGAACAGTGCTTTTAGTCATTATTATTTTATAATTATCCATATAAGAACCTATTTCTCGCGCGACAAGCTCAATAAAACTCAGATTTGCTTCGCCATTAGGCAGGGATGGCGTACCCACCGCGATGATGATGATATCCGAACGACTGATGGCATCCTGAATGTTGGTGGTGAAGGACAGCCTTCCTGCTTTCATATTGGCATTCATGATATCCTTCAGACCCGGTTCATAGATCGGAACATGACCGTCCGTTAACATATTCACTTTTTCCACATTGTTGTCTACACAGATCACGTTATTTCCCAGTTCCGAAAAACATACGCCCGATACCAAACCCACATACCCTGTGCCAATCACCGTAATATTCATTCCATAATCTCCCCCATGTCCTAATGTGTTGGTTACGCGTGCTTCACATATGTCTGAACAATGTCCTGCCATTCGGTAGACACTCTAACGATATCTTCCTCAATCAGCTGGCTGCCGATCTGTACTTCAATGATCTCCAGTTCCGTAACGGCTCTGACAGAATGAAGCATACTCCGGTCAATGATCACCGTATCTCCTTGCCCGATCATTCGGCTCTGCCCATCCAGAATCAATTCCCCTGTTCCCGATACAACCGTCCATACCTCATTGCGAAGCACATGGTATTGATAACTCAGGTTTTTCCCGGCACTGATGCAGATTCGTTTGGTGAGAACCTCGCCGCCAGCTTCGTTTCTTGTGTAATCCAGAACCCGGTAGCACCCCCACCTACGCTCCTCATACATGGGGCGTTGATCCTCATTCTTCAAGATTTCCTTGATACGTGGGCTGGCTTCTTTGTCACTGACCAGAATGCCATCCGGACTCACGGCGACCACCACATCCGACAATCCCAATATGGCAACCGGAATGTTCAATTCATTGACCAGGTGCGTATTCAGGGAATCTCCCGTAATCCACCCTTTTCCTACTACTGAGCTTCCCATCTCTTCCGTGAGTGTGTTCCACGTGCCTAGGTCTTTCCAGAAGCCGTTATACGGAATAGCGATAATCTGATTCGCCTTCTCGACAACCTGGTAATCAAAACTGATCTTGTTCAATCTTCCGTATTGCTTCAGCATTTCGTCATACTGGATCGGCAGTTCCATCTCAATGAGCAGATTAATCAAATAACCAAGTTTAAAAGCAAAAACCCCGCAATTCCATAATGCGGCCTGCTCAATCATGAGGACCGCATCGGATTCGCAGGGTTTCTCCTGGAACTTCGCTACATTCACGTATTCATTGTTATTTTCACTGGAAGATAGGGATTGCGGAATGATGTATCCGTACTTCTCTGACGGGTATGTCGGCACAACTCCCATCAAGGCCAGATCAGCACCAGACTTATCAAGCATCTCCGGTAAGGTTGCCAGCACTTCGAAGAATTCTTTTTCAACAAAGGGATCTACAGGCAACACTGCAATCGTCTCATTCAGACTCACACTCTCTACGGAATACAGATAAGAGGCTGCCAGCGCAATCGCTGGAAACGTATCTCTGCGCTCAGGCTCCACAACCAGTCTCACATCGTCTCCCAGCTGAGAAGTCAGAATCTCCACCTGTGGCAAACTGGTTGCAATAAGCGCCTTTGATGCAAGTCCGGCATGATTCAGCTGTCGCCATACCCGCTGTACCATGGATTCCGGATTCCCCTCAGGCCCATGGAGTACTTTAAGAAATTGCTTGGATCTGGAATCGTTGGATAACGGCCAGAGACGCTTGCCAGAACCGCCGGATAACAGAATACTTCTCATAGCGCTGCACCATCCGACAGCACAACCGTACTCGCTCCCTTGCTGGTCTCGGTTGGCTTGTTATATGTGCTGGTCTGATTGGATTCCAGTCTGCCTGCCGGATTGCTCTTGGTCCAAGCTGCATAATAATTCGAGTTCTTGCCGTATGAATTATCCAGCAGGATGTTCGGTTGATCCAGGAGACAGGCCAGAATATGTCCATGCAGACGGGATGTCGTGATGGTCTGGTATTGATTGAATTCCTTAATGGCCGTATGTACCATCCGATCAGAGTATTTGTACCACAACCAGCGGGCAAAAGAGCTGCCTTTCCCTGACTTCAACCGGGACGTAATCATGCGAATGATCTTCCGGTCGACCCGGTTGTACAATGTCTCCCAGTCTTTAAACGTGGCCTTGGGTCCACTGACGGATTCGTAATGCACCTGATTCTGAGTTTTCTCAATGTCTTTACGAAAGAAATACAACATCTCTGCACTAGGCTTGCTCTTGGACTTAAGAGGCCACAACTGATGCGCCATATCCGGAGAAAGGTACACATTGGTTTGTTGAAATTCTTTACTGGCTATCTCATAAGATAAGGTGTCCCGGACAAAAAAGTGTACATCCTTATGACGATTGAATACTTGGGCTGTCTTCTTCAATTCAATATCACTCTTGTAAAACATCGTCTGTGGCAGAATGACAATCCGGTGATTCGGATGTTGTGCAATCATTCGCTCTCTCAATTTCTGATGGGCAGGGTACAGATCACCAAAGTTACCTCCCCCGTGCAACACGATCGTTATACCTTCCGGAACCTTGAGGGACAAAGGGCAATCCAGAATGCTGTATCTGGCACGTACTTGAATATCATTGTCCCGGAAGAAAGCCTCAGTACCTTTCATAATCAACAAGTCGCCACCATTGCTATGCACCGGGTAATCCAAATAATAGATTTCGGTACGCGGTGGAATGACCTTCAAAATCTGACGTAAATGTCCCTTCAACTCTTCCATTGGATGAATATTGTTAGTGCCCAGCATCTCCATCTCCTCCTTGGGTGACTCTTCTTCTTTTTTTGTTTAACCGTTCATAGAGAAACGGTATATCTTCCTTGTCATAGAACATGGCGGCAAACTTCACCTTAAATACAATCTTCATCGCAGCCACAGTAACCACCATTCGTACAATGGACCCGATCAATAAGGCAATTGCAATGCCGTTGAGCCCCCACAGCGGGGTGAATACAAAGAACAAAGCCACCGTCACCGAGAGTGCAATGAGCTGTCTGATCATCACAAGCCCTGGCCGACCAAGTGCATTAAATGCGGATGCCAGAATCCAGGAGCCACCACCAATGATGCATTCCACAGCCAAAATATAAAATGCTACGCTCGCTTCCAAAAATTCGGAGCCAAACAGAAGACCCATCAGGTAGTTCCCCACAAACATGGTGGGTATTACTATGATCATCATGACCATGAGCGAGATGCGGAAGGCTCTACCGACTGTTCGAATAATCTGCTCTTGAGGCAATCCGGTCACTTTTGGGAAAACAACATTGCTAATCGCCGTCTGTACCGCATTGTAGATTCGCGATAACGCAAATACGACGGAATACAATCCAAAATCACGCGGGGTGAGCAACGCCAAAATAATGATTTTATCGAACTGGGTATACAATGTTCCTAACAATTCAACGCCATACACCTTGCTGCCATAACCAAAAAGCTTCTTGGCTGAGCTCTGGTCCACCCGATCTTTGAACCATCTCAGTCTCAACTCATTACGGTTGGCATAGATAGCCCACGCCACCACGGAGAAGCTGGTTACAAAATAGATCGCAGCCGCGAGTTGAATGCTCAGCATGCCCAGGCCCCATAACACAAAAAGCCCGCCTACATTAAACAGGGGGATCATTAACCGGATACCATTATATACAGCGAATTTCTCCCGACTCTGCGAGAGGGCTGATATGAGATTGATGACAATAAGTACAGGAACAGTAGCAATCGTATACCATCTGGATATCTGCACGACCTCCGGCGGAAAGCTGGAGAGCCAGAAAGGTAATCCAAACCAGGCCACAACACCAATGATGATGCACACCGGAACTTGAAAAAGAAAGCTTAACCGAACATACTGTGCACTCTTCTCGGTTGCGCTCTGTTTGATGTTATAAATAATAGAAGTTGGTAGTCCAAATCCGACCAATCCGGTTAAGAGCGCTGGCCAGAACAGGATGGCCGAGAATGCGCCCTTTCCCTCTACGCCGAACATGCGTGACGTCAAAATGGAAGACAACATCGTCAGTGTCATGACCAGCAGATTGGTTCCACTTGTCTGGAATATGGCACTCATTAAGCCGTTTCCTCTGAATACTTTGCGAAGTGCAACTTGCGCCATAGCGATCCTCATCCCTTACTGTTTTGACGAAGCGACCCAACGATCATGCCGTTTCGGTAACATACTTTGGCAAGCTGACGTGTGAACCGATCTGCATTATAAATGTAGATCAGAGAGGTTGTGATCCCCTGGGCAAGCTTGATGCCATGTTTGGCTGTACGCACAACACCACGGTCCTGATCCCGAATGGCATCACTCACACCCTGCCAATAGATTCGGCGCAGAAACCAGTTCTTTGTCGTTCGCTCTTTGGCTACTTTATGTTGTACCGCGCCATATGGCGTGTAATATACCTTGAACTTTGTCCGTATTCTTGCAATTAATTCACTCTCTTCACTGGAGAGAAGGTTGTTCCCCACTCTTCCAAGATCTTCACGGAAGGGAGCAAGTTGATCAAAGACGGATAAACGAAAAGCCACATTTGCACCAAATGGAATATAAGGACTTTTCATCTCAGTGACTTCATCTGCAAAATCCAGAATGGTGAACAGCGACCTGTTCTCGGGTGGAATCCACATTGGTTCAGGCACTTCCCAGATCGGATCAATCTTGCCTCCGACACAACCGATATTTTCATTCATCTCAAACACGCTAACGATCTGGCGAATCCAATCCCTGCAAGCAAAGGCATCATCGTCAAGGAACAGGATATACTCGCCGCGCGCCTCGTGAATGGCCCGGTTACGGGCTACAGACAAGCCTTGCTTTTCTTCCAACACATACCGGATCGAATGGTTCTCATGCTGCAAGATGGTTTGAAGCACGATTTCCCGTGTGTTGTCTTTCGAATTGTTATCAATGAGTATGATCTCATAATCGCTGCTTGCGTAATTCTGTTGTATTGCACTTCGTATGGCCTCTACCGCATCATGTGCACGGTTATACGTACAGATCGCGACGGTTACCTTCATCATTTCATCCCCATATTTTTCAATTAGGTCCACCCGTTCATCTGCACTAACTGGAGTACAGGGTAAGTGTCCTTTGGGCAATCACTGGCCAATCCAGCCGCTCCAACGCTTTGACAAAACCACTGCCTTCCTGAAACTCCGATTGTTTTAATCGGATCATATTCATTGCCTTGAGCAATCCATCCGGATCCGAAGGTTCATAGAGTACCGCACAATCTTCCGGCAGGTATTCCTCCAACAAGCCAATCCGTGGTGCCACCACCGGTTTACAGAAGGTCAATGCCAGAATCGCACTGCCAGAAGTTGCAATCTGTTTATAAGGAAGGATGATCGAATCGACTGCATCAAAATAGTCCGAATATTCATCATCTTCAATGAAATGAAAATGGGTATGAATATGTCCGCTCTTGAGAAATTCATCTCCAAGGTCATAATCCTTTACCTTTTTACCGGCAATCAACAGATGGGCTTGTTCGGAATCCAGATCCTTGAATGCCTCCAGCAAATCATCCACGCCCTTGTACGGCGACACCTGACCGAAGAACGCATACACATAACTATCCTCCGGGATGCCAAACCGGGAGCGGATATTCACGCCTTTCCCCTGATACACTCCCTTGTAATGTCCATGCGGAATAACCTCGATCCGGCTGGAGTCAATCCCAAACGTCGAACAGATCTCAGAGATCAGGGGTTTACCCATGACAATCAGCTTGGAGCAATTTTGGACCAGTATTTTTCTCATCCAATAATCAAACCGCGTCTTGCCGCTGTTGTGAGGCCAGATGTTATGCACCGTCCAGAACAATTTGGCCCCTCGCAAGCGTGCAAAACAAATCATCAATACATACAGAATCGATTTGATCACTGTTGTCAGCACGGACGAACCTCTGTAATAGAAGCTGGGCCAATGAAAATGCAGCACATCATTTTTTCTCAGTTTGAGTAGATCTTTTTTGGTAAACTGTTTTACTTCCCATCCCTTATTCTCAATGGAATCGGATAATAGCTCATTGAATTTATTGTTCTCAATCATCTTGGGCAGCATATACACCGTCGGATTTTCCATCCAGGCACCTCTTACTTTAGTTTCATTCGCACAGGTTCCTCTGTATACGTTCCAACTGCGCGCCTTGCATGAAATCTCATTAGAAATCCTTGCAGCATAATTTTGGTATTACGCTTGAGCAGTACCCAATCTTTCCACCAGGGATACAGCGACAGTGCTTTTTTCAAATAAACGTTATTGCGAAGCGTATTTCTCGACCATTCCAGCATTCGATAATGGTGTAACTGACGGCGCTTCTGTTCCTTGGACATGTCATTGTAGTATTTCAAAATAATCTTGCGTTGGCCCTTGTACTTGGCCGTTGTAGAGGTTGAAATTCGTGGTCCACTGTGGATGTTGATATCCACCAGCGGTTCTTTCACATTCACGGCGATGTAGCCTCGTTTCAATATGCGCAGATAAAAGTCATAATCCTGAGCGGATGTCAGATTTTCATCGAATCGAACTTCACGGGCCAGTGAGGTAAGTACCATGATTTTGGACGTTTCCCCGATCCAGTTGAATGTAAGCAGATCCTCATACCGAATAACATCGCGAGGTTCCACCGACAATTTCCGTTTGACCACCTGATGCTGCTCATTCGTGTATGCGAGATACTTGCTGCAAAAGGTGAATGATTCCTGTGTACGCTCCAGCACTTCCGCCTGGGTTTTTATTTTGTCAGGCATCCATTCATCATCATCATCCAGGAAGGCAATGTACTTGCCATTGGCTTGGGATATCCCTACATTCCGTGCATGGTTGGCTCCTTTGGGATATGGAACCCGGATGTACCGAATCCGTGAATCTTCCCGGGTCCACGCCTGACAGATTTCCGGCGTCTGATCTTCTGAACCATCATCCACAATGAAAATCTCCAGATACGGATGTGTTTGCTCACGTACACTTCTCAACGCATTTTTCAATAACTCGGCCCGGTTATGGGTCGTAATGATGCAAGATACCAAGGGGTTCATTTCATCACCTTTTCCTGTTCACTAGGATACCTTCACTTGAAGTGCATCATATATTCCTGACAATCTGCCCACGAGAAGATTCATATCAAACTTATCCGATATAATCGCTCTGTTATGTGAACCCATTCTTGCTCTAACCTCTTCATCCATGATGAGATATTCCAGCGCTGATGTCAGCCCGTGCACATCTCCCGGCTCGATTAACAGCCCATTATGACCGGATGTAATCACTTCGGGGATGCCTCCGACGGTGGTCGATATAATGGGCAAGCCACAATTCATTGCTTCAAGTATGGCCATAGGTAATCCCTCATGATAAGAAGGCAGGACCAGTAGATCCGCTTCCCGCATCAGCTTTTCCTTTTGCTCTCCGTTAATCCAGCCGAGTACATTGACACGATCCTCTATTCCATACTGCTGCACGATTGCTTTGACTTCTTCGACTTCACCATCCCCTGCCAGATTAAAGGTGGCTGTAACGCCCAGCGCCTTCAATTGCTGAATGGACTGAAGCAGATCGTAGACTCCTTTTCGCTCACCCAGTCTGCCCATGAAGAGAGCATTAACGGCTGCCTGTTGTTCTCTCGCAAACGGTTCTTTGACAAAGACCCCGTTATAAAGAACCTCAATCGCTGTCTCCGGCACAATCGTAGCAAAGTATTCTTTCCACGTCTGGGACAAGACAATCAACTTATCTGCCTGATTCAGAATGTAGTGACAATACTTGCGCTGTAGAGCAAATTGATTGTAGAAATCATCAAAGCTGGCCGCATGAATATGCAGAATGACTGACTTTCGAAACAACTTTCGTGCCGTTAGCAGAAATAGAGACTTCCGATAAAAGCTCCCGTTGTTTGCCATATGAATATGCACGATATCCGGCTTAAACGTGTACAGCTTCATCCAGAATTGAATGAATCCCCGTATAAAAATAAGCAGCCGTGAGAATACGCTGCCCGTGATATATGTCTCGACCCGCTGCATGGCATACATTTCTGAGATGGAGGAATCCTCAATGTTTTTGATGACACTCACAATTCCACCCATATCCTTCAAGGATGATCCAACAACCAATACTTTTGGTTTCATGATAGACTCCTTTTTTTCATGGTTAATCTTCAGACCACTTACAGACTATTCACGTAATTTTTAATGGATGAGATCAGATCAGACTGTTTTCTTACATAGGGCTGGAACGTCAGCTCCTCTATGCAAGGAATTAGCTTTTGCAAATCAGCCTGACTCTCCGCGACGGCCACATAGCCGTTATCCTGAAAAACCTTGGAGATCTCAAGCTGATGGTCATCCACATGCTCGCCCCATTCTTTCCGGCGTGGAATGACGATCACCGGCTTGCCACGTTCGAGCGAATTCGTAATGGAGCCAACACCCGCATGAGAGATAATGCATCTGCTGCGCTCCACATATTCATTCATCTCTTCCTGCGTGAGGAAAGGAATCACAGTGAAATTTCGCGGCTTATACTCGGTATATCCGGATTGGGCAACAACCTCTTCTTCAATTATTCCTGCCTCAATCGCCTCATCAATAAGCTCAAACATCCGATTGAAGGGAAAACGCTGGGTTCCAACGATAGCAAATATCAAAATAAAGCCCCCCTGTACTTCGCATTGGGATAGCTATCCTGCAACGTTTCCCATTGGATGAAGAACTCATCCGAGATTTTGTACATCAATCTCCCGGTTGCGCTGGAGGAATAGATTTTGGCATAACTTTCGATATAAATCAGCTTGGCACCGAAGATTTTACCGATGAGGCAAAAAGGGTAGGTAGCTCCCGCCCCTGTTGTAATGATCACCTTTGGACGCTCACGCAGATATAGAAAGAACGACTTGATAATATTAGCCACAAAGATTAGCAAGAACATCGCATTTTTACGCTCTTGCTGCATTAAGAAGTATACTTTGCCCTGAGACGATTCTACTTTTCTGCTTTTATTCTTCTCGGTAATCAGGAAATAATCATGTTCTTCAACCGCAGGAATAATTTTGGTTAATTCATCAAAATGACCGCCTGTAGAACTGATCAAACAGACCTTCATGTTCTAATCTCCTTTGAAAAGGATACGTCCTTGGCTCGCTGTATCTGTATATCCACTTCTGCTTCAGCCACTGACTTGGAATGAACTCCATTTCCCGTAGCATATAACGCGTTCAGGAAGATACAGAATGGAGCAATTAGATGAACCGTGGACAGGGTATTGTCAAAAAAGGAATAGGTCAGGAAACCGATAATCATTCCGGCAAAATACAACCGGTTCATGCCGCTCAACCGGAAGTACACGGCCCGGAACACCAGCAGCAGCGCTAGAAACAACAGGATGGCTCCAACTAAACCGCCATCGTAATAAAAACGAATGTATTCATTATGCGGAACAACGAATCCAGAAAAGATACTTCCATCATTCGCTACGAGAGTTGAGCCGAGTCCACGTCCAAATATCGGATACTCATTTGCTTTGCCAATAAAATAATTCCAGGCTACATCCCTTCCCGACAAGCCTTTGCTCTCTGACCTCATCTCATAATTGTCCCACTGCGCTATCACCATATAGGCCACAGCGACAACAAACAGAATGAGAGGAATAATGGCACTGACTCTGCCTTTGATGAAGGCTTTCAGTTGATCAAAAAGATAGACCAGTATAATCGGAATAAGCGCAATAAGCGGCCCCCTTGTTCCCGTCTGGACCAGAATAACCAGATGTGTCAAGGTAAGCATGTAATACAGAACAACCTGATGGCCTTGCTTGATCTGAATCAGACAGACACAAATGGAGATAAAACACAACATGGCCAGATGCGCGGCGATGTTAGCTCCTTGTAACCGGGTTACACCCGACATCTCCAGGTTAGTAATGGACAATATGCCGGCGAGTTGCAGAATATAACCACCAGCAAGACTGAACAGCGGCAACCATGCGAGTACACGTATAATTCGTTGACTGATCTCTCTTGAAAAATGGGGCATCAGCAACAAAAAAGGAACAATGACTCCCAGAAAGGCCTTAAATGGATCGAGCGGACTAACCTTGCTGGGCAGATCAGATAGAAAATAACTTTCCACAAATAAAAACCCAATCGCCAGTGCAGGATAGATCAGATCTTTGCGAATACCAAAGCGTAAAAAAAGAGAGACCACAAAACCCAGAATCGCCAGCTTGTAGAAGGACAGCGAATCCAGTCCTGCCAGATGAATGCTAAATATTTTATCAATGGACAATGAAAAACTTACGATGAGAATCATAAAAATCCAGCTGGGCTGTTTAATATAAACGCCCAGCAGAATCACAGCTATGAGTGCAACAACCGAGACTAGCGGAAGATAGATTGCTGCGAAGACAATTACCAGCGAAAAAAGAATGATATTAAACGACTTCATATTTAATGCAGCAAGTATACCGGTCTTTTGCATATCTGCTATGCCACCTCAAAGCCAGAATCGTGTTTCAAAACGCATCCTTCGAACCTACCAGCACCTTGAACGTTCTGAAGATAATTTTGATATCCACCATCATGCTGCGCTCACGGGCATACGTCAGATCCAGCTCCACCATTTCCTCAAAACCAACACTATTTCGACCGCTGACTTGCCATAATCCCGTACATCCCGGGATCATCTGAAGGCGTTGTCTGTCATAGGAAGTGTAGTTCTTCACTTCTCTGGGCAGAGCCGGTCTGGGTCCAACGAGACTCATCTCTCCTCTGAATACGTTCCACAACTGAGGCAGTTCATCCAGGCTGGTTTTCCGAATGAACTTGCCAATCCGGGTAATGCGGGGATCATTTTTCATTTTGAACATATTTCCATTCACTTCATTCTGATCAATCAATTGTTCCAGCAGATCTTCTGCATTCGCAACCATGGACCTGAATTTGTACATATGAAACTCTTTTCCATTCTGTCCCACCCGTACCTGACGAAAAAAAACAGACCCCTGCGGGGCCTCGATTTTGATCAGTAATCCGATGACCGCAAACAAGGGGCACAAAATGATCAAACCTATGAAAGAACCCAGCAAATCGAGCATTCTTTTCATAAATAGATACACTTTATCCGCATTTTGTCCTGACATCGTTGATGCATTGTACCCCAGACTTGGGTCCATAACAATCTCCGCTTCCTTCGATTGGGGAGATGGACTCATTCAAACTCCCCCCCGGCTGCATGTTCTACCGACTCTTTTTCCAGAATCTGTTGCAGAGCTTGCAGCATTGGAATTCTAAGTTCCTGTTTTTGCAGAGCGAAATCGATGGTTGTCAAAATGAATCCCAGTTTCTCGCCCACGTCATAACGTACTCCCTCGAAATCGTAAGCATACACTCCTTGTGTCTCATTTAAGCGCTGAATCGCATCTGTTAATTGAATCTCTCCCCCTTGACCAATCTCTTGTTGCTCCAGATGATCAAAAATCTCTGGACTCAGTACGTATCTCCCCATAATCGCCAGGTTGGAAGGCGCTGTGCCTTGGGCAGGTTTCTCTACGAACCTGAGAACCTCTGTCAAACGGCCATCCGATTGAAGCGGGTCTACAATGCCGTATCTGTCTGTTTGTTCAGCAAGTACGGTTTGTACGCCAACAATGGAATGTTGAACCTGATCATATTGATCAATCAATTGTTTGGTGCATGGCACTTCCGATACGACGATGTCATCTCCGAGCAACACGGCAAAAGGTTCGTCACCGATAAAGTTACGTGCACACCAGACAGCATGACCAAGTCCTTTGGCCTCTTTTTGTCTTATGTAGTGGATATCCACGTTAGAAGATTTGCGGACCTCTTCAAGCAAGCCCAGTTTCCCTTTTTCCAGCAAGTTGTGCTCCAGTTCAAAAGCGTTGTCGAAATGATCTTCAATTGCCCGCTTCCCTTTACCGGTTACAATGATGATGTCTTCAATTCCAGAGGCAATGGCTTCCTCAACGATATACTGTATAGTTGGTTTGTCCACAATAGGGAGCATTTCTTTGGGCATCGCTTTTGTGGCTGGCAAAAATCGTGTACCTAGTCCAGCTGCAGGAATGATTGCTTTTCTCACTTTTTTCATAAATACCACCCTATCCTCTTTTTTTTTAGTTTGATAAAAGTTGAACCAGGGCATCTAACCCGTCCTCACGTCATACCTTCGACGATTAACGTCTAAGGTTCATTGAACCCACAGCATGACCGAGTGCCTACAGTGATAAAGGTGCAGTAGACATTACCTGTTTACTTGGGAGCATTGGATGGAAGGTTTACTTCTCTCCGTAACCCACCGGAACTGCAACGTTTTTGATATTGTTCAGGATAGCGCCCAGGATTCGTGCATTCACATGCTCCAGAGCAGCCTTGGTCTTCTTCACCAGTTCCTTCTTGACCTTGCCCGAGTTCACGACCAGCAGCACACCATCACACAGCGAACTCACAATGAGTGCATCCGTTACAGCGAGCACCGGCGGTGTATCAAACATGATGACATCATATTGATCCTCTAACTTCTCAATCAGCCTTTTCATCCGGTTGGAACCGATCATCTCGGAAGGGTTCGGCGGAATTGGGCCAGAAGTGAATAATTGGAGATTGTCGATGTAGCTCTCTCTAAGCACGTCTTCCACACTGTACTGATTAGACAGCACACTACTCAGACCGATATGATTGGGTACGGAAAACACCTGGTGCAAGGAAGGATTGCGCAGATCCGCATCGATCAACAGAACTTTTTTGCCTTCCTGGGCATAGGTTACCGCCAGGTTGCTAATGGTTGTGGTCTTGCCTTCGCCGGATTCAGCGGAAGCCACCATGATTTTTTTGATATGACTGTCGATTGAGGAGAACTGGATGTTCGTCCGTAATTTACGGTATCCCTCCGAGATTTGAGATTTGGAGTTAAAATAGGTCACCAGACTGTTATTTTCATTGGTTTGCCGCGACATATTTGCCATCCCCCACTTTCTGTTGAGACACGTAATTTTTCGTATTTTTCAGATCATCTTTTTTCATTTTGGATATCACTGTAAGCACAGGCAGGCCCAGCTCTTTTTCAAGTTCAGTTTCGGATTTGAATGTGTCATCCAGATAATCCAGCAAGAATACGAGTGCAATCGCGAGCACAAGACCTGCGAACAGACTGACAATGATGCTTAATGTGGTTTTCATATTGATTGGAGATGCGTTACTATCCACTTTTGCTTCACTGAGGATAGCCACATTATCGATTTTCATAATTAGGGGGATTTGAGATTGGAACACGTTGGAGATGGCATTGACCGTTTTGGCGGCTTTTTCGTAGGTA
This sequence comes from Paenibacillus sp. FSL M8-0212, assembly GCF_038004645.1. Taxonomy (NCBI): domain Bacteria; kingdom Bacillati; phylum Bacillota; class Bacilli; order Caryophanales; family Paenibacillaceae; genus Paenibacillus; species Paenibacillus sp. FSL M8-0212. The sequence continues at coordinate 985,759 of NZ_JBBORP010000001.1, forward strand.
GTCCCTTGTACAGTTATGCTCATCACTTGGGATTCGCTGGCTGTAGAGACGGAGGTGCTATTCATGAGTTGAGCAGAGGTTAAGCCTAAGTCCGGATACGTAGTAGCGACTTTATCCATAATGGCCGAAGATTTAATAATTTCTCTGTATGAGTTAATGAGTTTGATATTGGTTTGAATCATGCTAAAGTCCATCATCGCCTGGCCTTGAACGTTAGAGGTCTGGTTCACGATCAGTTTGGAACTTGCCTCATAGATGGGCTGGGTGAAGAAAATGCTTTTGACCCCTGCACCCACACCGGCTATCAAAGCAATTGCAACAATCAACCACAGTTTCTTTTGTAAGAGTCGAAAATATCCTTTCAGTTCCACTTTCATTCCTCCTATACGTTGTGATCTATCCTATGTAACTACCAGATGGACAGTAGCCATTTGCGAGGTTTCCAGCGTTCTGTGACCAGACACGAATTCGATAGAATGTGCGACGCATTCTCTGCCAGCCGCTTAACGGCTTCAGCTCCAAAACGACGCTCGATCGCCCGCTCCCCTTCACTTATGGCAAATGTCCTTTTGCACGTATCATGTGCATCTGATGAAATGAAATGAAACCCGTTTTCTTTACAAAAATGAAAACACCACTGCCGAACTTTCCGTCCGAAAAGCCCAGTGAAAGATTGAGCTGTGAGCTGACATAGTCCGCCCTGACTCAAGTAATCAGCCAACAACCTTGGCTTCTTCAAAATGACACGATTGCGTTCCGGATGAGCAATAATAGGGGTAATTCCCGCTATTCGTAATTCATGCAGTATCCTGGGGAACTGTGAGGGAATATGACCAAAGGGCAGTTCCAGCAACATGTAACGACTTCCGGCGAGTGTGCAGCACTTTCCTGCATATAAGTCTCCAATCAGGTTGTCATGCACCCTGATCTCCTGTCCGGGACGGATCTCCAGGCGAATGTTGCGTTTGCGAAGTTCTGCATGAAGCAGGTTCACGGCCTGATTGACCACCATCGGTTCATTGTTGTATTGCCCGTTCAGGTGATGCGGAGTAGCAATAATGGAGGTAATTCCTGAGGCTGCCGCCTTCTCAGCCATCGCAACGGACTGCTCCATTCGAACAGGACCATCATCTAGGCCGGATAATATGTGGCAGTGCATTTCAACCATATCCAAACTTCCTGAAATAGTATGAGCCCCCTCGCCCCTTTATTCATTGCGCAAATGCTTTTGGTGTTAAAGAACTAATGCATAACGCTATGAAATATAGTAAAATGGCGTTAAGTACATGTTTTGTTCAGAAAATGTTAAGAATCGACTTGGAATTATATGGTGAAATCAATGTAATGATAGGGTTTCTGCAGAGCCTTCTGCTCTGTTGCCTTTTCATACTGAAAACGGGAAACCGCGGGAAACTGAACTTCAGTAAGCATTGTGTTTAACTGTCCAGTTATATATAGTTTCTGTTCGTGCTGAATATGCAAGTTTGAATGATACATTGTAAGCTCTCCGAAGGGCTGTTTCCATTGCAACCTTGCGTGAAGTCGTACACATACATGTTGATCTTCAACATCCAAACCAATGAGCATTTCTGATGATACCGGCAACTTCAGGTCGCTCAGGAAGGTGATTGCTTGAGTGTCCATTCCAAGTAACAGAACAGGGCGTCTTTTGCGGTCTATCATTTTCCCATGAAACTCCTGAATGTACATATGGACATTTAATTTCATATCAGCCCATTCCTGAATTATTGAATACATGGTTTCATTCCTTTAGAATGGATTAGCCTACATGGACTGCCTACACTTCCTTCTCACAGGTATATGGTCCAGGCAACAAGGAGATACTTAAAATATTCCAAATGATACATTTTGTAACTCCATACGTCCAATTTACGATACAATACGTATCATGTCAAGCGGTATTTGGACATGGTTCTTTTGATTTACGACAATTTGAGATGTCCTTAGACAGACCTATTTACAAATGAAAATGGGTTAAAGGAAACACATGAGGAGTTACTCTTTTGCAGGAAAGCTGCCCTGATCAAACACTTGGCTCAGGATTGTTTCAATATATATTTGATGTCGTTCAGGGGGAAATAGCTTATGAGCTACGGAAATCGCATTGCTGAATTACGGGAACAGCGGGGACTTACTCAAGAAGAACTTGCGAGCTCCATTCATATCACCAGAGCTGCTCTCTCCCACTACGAGAAGAACCGTCGTAAACCGGATTTCGAAGTGTTAACGAGACTTGCTGACATCTTTGAGGTGTCTATTGATTATCTTATAGGACGTACAAAGCAAAGCGATGTCGTGATGGATGAAGACGTACGTGAATTCGTTGATACCTTGGAGTTATCGGATAAGGAAGTGTTGGAACGCTTCGATCTGATGATTGATGGGAAGTCCTTAACAGAAGAAGAGGCACGTCGTTTTATTGCGTTTGTCCGAATGGAACGCAGTATGGACTAAACCCGAAAAGAGGACCCAGTTCCCGAGAGATAACCTCTCTGGCTTCTGGGCTTTTTTGTGTGTTAATTCCCTTTCATTCCATGCTTGTCTATTGTGTCAAGGACGCTTGTTGTTGACGGAGGATACGAAATGGGTCCAACGCTCCGGGTCGATTCCGCATTGCAGTAAAACTTTCATGATGTCCATCTGGGTTGCTTCGACTGGTTTACCTGTCGGCCTACGATCGTCCCTGTTTGGATGCTTCATATTCATTCCGCTAACCTCTCTTATCTTTATACTTTCCCTGCCCTCCAAAACTAGCCTTATTATACTTGAGAACGTTCTTCGATGTTGTCGTCTCATGGCGATAACGTTTTTTGAAGGGGTTCTAATTTTGTCGAAAGCAAAATAGGAGCAATATGGTGCCGGAATGGCAACCACATTGCTCCTATTATTCTTAATACAACCTGTTCATGCACTTATACCTTTGAACAAGGAAGTTATTAACCTCCAGTACGTGCAAGTTCGCGCATATTCGCTTCAAATGCTGCAAGCAGCGCTGCTTCTCCCGTCAAACCTGTTGCCTGAATCCGTTCGATCTGTTCTGTCATACGTTTGAAGTCCTTCGGAATAACCCGAACGAACTGATTCAGCGCATCTTGCCAGTTATCCAGAACGCGCTGACCGACAGCACTTCCTGTATTGGCAACATGACGTTGAATCATGCCTCGCAGATCTGCACTTTCGGCCACATCTTCGATACGCTCCAAAAGAACCATTTCCAGATTACAACGTTTCAGGAATGTGCCTTCCGGATCATACACATAGGCAATACCTCCGGACATCCCTGCTGCAAAGTTACGACCTGTATCGCCCAGTACAACGACACGTCCACCTGTCATATACTCACAACCATGGTCGCCTACACCTTCAACGACGACTTTGGCGCCCGAGTTACGTACAGCAAATCGCTCACCCGCAATACCACGGATATACGCTTCGCCGCTTGTTGCTCCGTAGAGAGCCGTGTTACCGATAATGATGTTATCTTCCGCCTCAAACGTTGCTTTCGGAGAAGGCATCACGATCAGTTTACCTCCGGACAGTCCTTTACCTACGTAGTCATTGGAATCCCCTTCAACGGTCAAGGTCATACCTTTAGGTACAAAGGCCCCAAAGCTTTGTCCGGCAGAGCCGACAAATTTGAATTTAACCGTATCTTCAGGCAATCCTGCGAGTCCATATTTGCGTGTGATCTCACTACCCAAAATGGTACCTACTGCACGGTTAACGTTTGTAATTGGAAGCACCGCTTCAACCGGTTGACCGGATTCAATAGCAGACTGTGCCAGTGGCAGCAATTGTTGCATATCCAGCGTTTCTTCCAATTGGTGATTCTGATGCTGTGTGCGGTAACGTGCAGAGCCTTCCGGCATTTCAGGCACGTGCAGCAATACAGACAGATCCACACCTTTTTTCTTCCAGTGATCTACGGCTTCTACCGTTTCGAGGCAATCTGTACGTCCGACCATCTCCTGAATAGTACGGAAACCAAGATCAGCCATGATCTCACGCACATCTTCAGCAACAAATCGCATGAAGTTAACCACATGAGCCGGATCACCCATATAATTTTTACGCAATTCCGGATTCTGTGTCGCTACACCAACCGGACAGGTATCCATCTGACAGACACGCATCATGATACAGCCAAGTGCAACGAGCGGTGCTGTAGAGAAACCATACTCTTCTGCTCCAAGCAAGGCTGCAATAGCCAAGTCACGGCCGTTAAGCATTTTGCCGTCTGTTTCGAGGACAACACGGTCACGCAGATTGTTCAGCATCAACGTTTGATGTGTCTCTGCAAGACCTAGTTCCCAAGGCATACCTGCGTGGCGAATCGAACCTTGCGGTGATGCACCTGTACCACCGTCATAACCGCTGACGAGGATAATATCGGCACGGCCTTTGGCTACACCAGCTGCAATGGTACCCACGCCCACTTCCGATACAAGCTTCACGTTAATCTCAGCACGCGGATTGGCATTTTTCAAGTCATAGATCAACTCTGCCAGATCTTCGATTGAGTAGATATCGTGATGCGGTGGTGGCGAGATCAGACCTACACCCGGTGTAGATCCACGAACTTCAGCAACCCAAGGATACACTTTACGTCCTGGCAGTTGTCCACCTTCACCTGGTTTAGCTCCCTGAGCCATTTTGATCTGAATCTCGTCGGCATTAACCAAGTAGTTGGATGTAACACCAAAACGTCCGGATGCTACCTGTTTAATCGCACTGCGACGGGAATCCCCGTTGCTATCTTTAATGAAGCGAGCCGGATCTTCTCCACCTTCACCAGTATTGGATTTACCTCCAACACGGTTCATAGCGATGGCAAGATCTTCATGTGCCTCTTTACTGATCGAACCAAAGGACATTGCACCTGTTTTGAAACGACGCATGATATCTTCTACGGATTCAACTTCTTCGAGTGGAATGGAAGCTCCCACCGGTTTCAGCTTCAGCATGGAGCGAATGGTCAACAATTGATCATTCTCACCTTGTACAAGTTTGGAATACTTTTTATACAGCTTGTAATCCCCAGTGCGTACCGCATGTTGCAGGGTATGAATGGTTTGCGGATTGAACAGATGCTCTTCTCCGTCGTTACGCCATTGATAATCGCCACCGGAATCCAATACTTTATCGTTACCATCTTTCTCAGTAAAGGCACGGTTATGATGTGTCAGCGCTTCGGCTGCCACTTCTTCCAGCCCAATTCCACCGATACGGGAAGGTGTCCAGGTAAAGTAACGGTCAACGAAGTCTGATTTCAGACCCACCGCTTCGAAGATTTGAGCTCCACGATACGATTGAATCGTAGAAATCCCCATTTTGGACAACACTTTAGTAACGCCTTTGGTAGCTGCTTTAATGTAGTTTTTCACTGCTTTCTCATGCGAGATGCCACGCAGCAACCCTTGCTGAATCATGTCATCCAGCGTTTCAAAAGCCAGATAAGGGTTCACGGCACTTACACCGTAACCCAGCAGCAACGCGTAGTGGTGAATATCACGCGGTTCTGCCGATTCGAGCATAATGCTGACTTTGGTTCTGGTTCCCTGGCGAATCAGATGGTGATGCAGACCTGCTACAGCAAGCAATGCAGGAATGGCAGCATTCTCTGCGTCCACACCGCGGTCAGACAGGATCAGAATGTTATGACCTTTGTCGATGACACGATCCGCAGCTTCGAAGAGCAAATCCATCGCTTTGCGAAGTCCTTCTGCTCCTTCCGCAGCGGTGAAGAAGATTGGAATCGTCATGGAGCGGAAGCCTGGGCGACGCACATGGCGAATCTTCGCAAAGTCTTCATTGGACAATACCGGTGTATCCAGACGGATCTGGCGACAGCTCTCCGGTTCTGGATTCAACAAGTTGCGCTCAGGTCCAATGGTTGTTGCCGTAGACGTTACAATCTCTTCACGGATTGCATCGATTGGCGGGTTGGTTACCTGGGCAAACATCTGTTTAAAGTAGTTGTACAGACGCTGCGGACGATCCGACAGCACAGCCAGCGGTGCATCATAACCCATCGAACCCGTAGCTTCCATACCTGTTGTTGCCATGGGCTCCAGGATTTTACGCAGTTCTTCAAATGTATAACCATATGCCAGCTGAAGCTGGGTCACGTTATCATGTTTTGGATCAGGAAGTTCCGGTGCTTCCGGCAACTCGCTCAGATCCATCAAATGCTCATCAAGCCAATCCTGATACGGATTCTCGGCTGCAATGATTGCTTTTACTTCCTCATCCGCGATGATGCGGCCTTCTTGTGTATCCACAAGCAACATCCGACCTGGACGCAGACGATCTTTGTACAAGATCTCTTCCGGCGCGATATCAAGTACCCCAACTTCGGAGGACAGGATAATACGGTCATCCTTGGTTACATAATAACGAGCTGGACGCAAACCGTTACGGTCAAGTGTTGCACCAATTTGCAAACCATCTGTGAAGGCCATTGCTGCTGGTCCATCCCAAGGCTCCATCATTGTGCTGTGATATTCATAAAATGCTTTTTTGGCAGGGTCCATGCCTTCATCTGTGCTCCAAGGTTCAGGAACCATCATCATGGCCACGTGTGGCAGAGAACGGCCGCTCAGATACAGGAACTCCAGCGTGTTATCAAACATGGCTGTATCCGAACCGTCCGGATTGATGACCGGTTTTACTTTCGCGATGTCGTTACCGAACAACTCGCTCTCGAACAAGGACTGTCTAGCATGCATCCAGTTCACGTTACCACGCATCGTGTTGATCTCACCGTTGTGGATCATGAAGCGATACGGGTGGGCACGTTCCCAGCTTGGGAAGGTGTTTGTACTGAAACGGGAATGCACAAGTGCAATAGCCGATTCAACAAGGTCTTGCTGCAGATCCAGATAGAACTCTCCTACCTGTTCCGTTGTCAGCATGCCTTTATATACAATTTTGCGACAAGACAAGCTTGGAAGGTAGAATGAACCGCCTTCTGCTTCATCTGCCGAATAACGAATAGCCAGCTCAGCGCGTCTGCGAATAACATACAGCTTACGCTCGAATCCAAGCTCATCCTTCACATCTGCGGATCTTCCAATGAACACCTGACGTACATAAGGTTTCGCTGCAAGCGCAGAACGGCCAAGCATTTCATCAAAAGTAGGAACATCCCGGAAACCCAGGAACGTCTGTCCTTCTTCTTCAATAATCTTCTTAAGGCTCTCTTCATGTGCACTACGAATGGCAGGGTCTTGGGAAAGGAACAACATCCCTACGCCATAGAAACCCTGTTCTGGCAATGCAAAACCAAGACGTTCTGCTTCCTGTGCAAAATAGCGATGTGGAATCTGAATCAGGATACCTGCTCCGTCGCCGGAATTCGGTTCACTTCCCTGTCCTCCACGGTGCTCCATGTTACTGAGCATGGTCAGTGCCTGACTAACGATATCGTGTGAAGGTACTCCTTTGATGTTGGCAACAAAACCCATTCCGCATGCGTCTTTTTCGAACTGCGGGTCATACAGACCCTGTTTTGGAGGTAATCCGATGTGTCTCATGGAACGCAACCTTTCTATAATGAAGTATTTCGGAAAGATCAAGAACATAGGCAACAGGCAACAATGAAACGGGAGGAGCTGGCCTTTCGCTTGCGATAGAGCCTGCTAGATAGAAGAGGTGACAGCATGAGACTGTCAAAAATAATGCCTGCTATTGGGCAGAAGCCATTGAATGAGATGAGCTGATCCGGACGATCCGGCAAACAGCATGTATAAATCAACACGCAGCCGCTGGCACGGCTACTGAAATGGAGCGACGTTTTTTTGATATAGTTCTATTATTTTAACACCGACCTAACATCAGCGCAATTTAAACTTTTTAATACCTCTGATAAGAAATGTTTTGCAGTACAGCTTTACAGTAGTGACGTTTAAATTCATCTCTTTTTCGAATAATTATACACTTTTTATGCCAGAGTACAACTGAATTAAATTGCTGACAGAAGAAAATCGTTCCATGTGCGGCCTAGGTTTATCCATAATTCCACCAAATTTTCACTGCTTAAGCCAGCGAAAATTTACTTCTCTATGCATTTGTATACAAAATAGCCTGCAACCCCTTTTTGGGGCCACAGGCTATTTGCACTATTTGACTACTATATTGCATAATTTCACTACAAGAAAATAAAGTTTTTTTTCAAAAATATGACCCTGCTGAAGATCAGGTTCGACTTATGCCGTCACAACTTGACCAGAATCAGCGTGTTCGACTTCTTTTTTCGGACGTCTGCCATTCCAGAGGAAGTAAGCAAGCGTCAGCAGAATGGATACACCTGCATAGATGCTAAGAATTCCTGCCTGATGCCACATCACATCCAGATTACCACTCGATACCACGGCTTTGAAGCCCATAATGCTGTGTGTCATTGGCAACCAAGGGCTAAATGCCTGAAGCCATGATGGAATCAGTTCTACCGGGAAGGTTCCTGCACTCGCCGCAAGTTGGAAGACCAGCAGCAGAATGACAACATACCGTCCAGGCAGATCCAGCCAGGTTACAAGTGCCTGAACAATCAACATGAAGGTCAGCCCCGTAATAATGGTAAACAGATAGAACAGCCCTACGCTATGCGTCTCCAGTCCAAGACCATATAACATGAAGCTTGCCACGATAACCGATTGGAAAATGCTCACCGAGCCAAATACCAGTGTCCGGCTGACAAAACGATTCCAGCCTGTTGCACCAGGTACGGACGTTTCCCGCATTTTCAATACAATCGTGGAAATCAACGATCCTACAAACAGACCGATCGACAGGAAGAACGGTGTCAATCCTGTACCATAATTGCTTACGTTCTCTGCTGTGTTCTCCGAGGAGTTTACAGGTTCAGCGAACATGTTCACTACATCATCCGTTTTCTTAACTTCAGATGTTTTCTGTGCGGCATCATTCAGCTTGGTTTCAAGTTCACTTGAGCCATCTTTTAGTTCAGTAAGACCGTCAGCCAGTTTACCTGCTCCATCACCCAGTTGCTTGGAACCATCGGTTAGTGAACTAACGCCACCACTTAGTTTACCTACACCCGTTTGCAAAGCTGTTGTCCCTGAGCCCAGCTGCTTGGCACCATCTGCAAGCAATGTACCGCCACTTGCAGCATCACCCAGTTTGCCGCTGAACTGCTTCAGACCATCGGAGAGCTTCGCTCCCCCTTGACTAAGCTGTCCGGCACCAGCCAGCAATTGCTTCTGACCATCCACCAGTTGGTTCGCACCAGCAAGAAGTTGCTCCTGGCCTCCATGAAGCTCGACTGCACCCGCAGCCAGTTGCTGGTTGCCCTGATGCAGCTGATCTGCACCTTGCGCCAGCTTCTGCTCGCTCTCATGCAGTTGTGCACTGCCATCAGCGACAGCCTCACTTGCCGCAAGCAGCTTCTGTACATCCGCATTTTCGGCCAGTTCGGGGTTCGATGCAGCAAGCTGTTTCAATCCGGCGGCTACGCCCTGTGCACCATCAGCAACCTTGGAGCTGCCATCTACAGCCGATTGCAAGCCTGTTGCCAGTGTGCCGCTGCCCTGAACGGCACTTTGCAGACCATCCGACAGCTTCGCACTGCCCTGTTCTGACGATTTCAGGCCAGACTGCAACTTACTTGTGCCATCCAGTGAAGACTGGAGTCCGGTTTCCAACTTGGCGCTGCCATCCTTCAACTGATCTGCCCCGCTCTGAAGCTGGCTCGAAGCAGCTGCCTGAAGCTGTTGAAGACCGGATACAAGATTCGATGTTCCACTTTCAAGCTTGGTTGCCCCTGTGTGCAGCGCGTTAACACCATCACTTAACGGAGAAAGTCCTTCCTGAAGTTCAAGCGTTCCGGATGCAAGCTTCGCCAGGTTATCCTTGAGCTTAACAGCACCATCATCCAGTTTGCCTGCGCCGGTATTCAGTTCACCTGCCCCATCGCCTGCCTCAGCCAAGCCATCCGATACTTCGGAGAACTTGTCGAGCAATGTCTCTGCATAGGATTCCGTTACTTTGGCTGAGACTTTTGCTTTCAGGTCCTTAATAGCGGTCTTACCGATCTGTGCACCGACAAAGCTGTAATTGCCATTCGGTTCATAGATCAGATCAGCCGGCTCCGGCTTGTCATCGAGCAATGTTGTTGCTTGGGATGAGAAGTTCTCCGGAATCGTAATTTGCATATAATATTTGTCATTACTCATGCCTTCTTTGGCTTGGCTTGCACTGACAAAATCCCATTTGAAATCGGCATTTTTCTTCAGTTCATCCACCAGATCACTACCTACATGGAGGGATTTGCCCTCCAGCTCAGCACCTTTATCCAGATTGACAACGGCAACCGGCATCTCATCCACATGACCATACGGGTCCCAATATGCCGCCAGATAGATGCCACTATACAGGATCGGTATAAACATAATTGCAATAACAGGGATCAATACCTTCGGGTTTCTCACGGCCGATCCCACATCCTTGAAAAACACGGATAAAGATTTCATGTCATTTTCTCCCCTTAATCTCTCTGCTCCATGAGCAGGAATAACCATAATGAAATACAATGTCGCATTCCAGAAAACATACTGAAACACGAAGTGACTACTTTCCTCAAACGGTCACTTCAGGGCAAAAAAACAACCTGTCTTCCGACAAGCCTCCCTGCTTGATACGCATAAAAATCCTTATATTATAGTAGATTAAATTCGGATTACGTTACAGCAGCAATTCCTTCCATTAAGAAAAGGCGAAAGTAAGTCTTAATTTCCTCTTTGCTCAGCGGTTGATGTTGTTTGCTCCAGTCTGAGGTTAATGCAATATACAGGCGAATCATCATAAATGCGACGACTTGCGGATCACAATCTCGAATCTCTCCATTGTCTTTTGCTTTCTCAAGCTCCTTAGCCAGAAAGTCGGAGATTACTTTCTCCACCTTGTCCAAACCTTCCTTGGCCTGCAGCGTTCCAAAGTCCTTCAGCTCCTGAGATAACTTAACGAGCAGATCGTGATCACGACGAAACTCCAACAAGGCATCCAGTACTCGAAACAGATTATCGAAAAATGCACTTTCCTGATGTACTTCACGATGCGCGATGTTCTTCATTTCCTGAATCACTTCTACCAGGATCTGATCAAACAATTGTTCCTTATTGGTGAAAAACGTATAGATCGTTCCTTTGCCAACGTTCGCAATCTTGGCGACCTGATCCATCGTCGTTGCTTTGTATCCAAACATGGCAAACGACTGGGCTGCTGCATGAATAACCTGCTGTCTCCTGTCAATCGGAGCCATCTAATCCCTCCTTTAATCGCATTCATTGTTCAATCGCTCTATATAAATGACCAAAAATACAATTCAGTCATTCGGTCAAAAACTACAATACCACCTTCGAAAACAGATTGCAACCCTAACTTTTTAAAAATTGTGTTAATATTTTTTAACCTAAATGCAGTGGAAACTCCTTCTGTCGTCGTCTATAGTGTAAGATGACTCAGATAATACGTATATATAATGAAGTTTAGGTTGTCTCATTGTAAGATATATGGTGTAAATATTCATAGAAGAAACATGATTTTGCGCTTCAATGTATATTCATGTAGTAACGCATTCCATAGCTAGAATAAACAATGAATATCTTCATTTTGAATTAAAACTTATGAATAAAGGTGAACTCATGCGAAAACCAAGAGTGCTCTTATTATCGGAAGGTTTCGGTACCGGTCACACTCAGGCCGCTCATGCGCTGGCACATGGCATCAAAAAAGTCAGTCCACATGTTCACAGTCGTGTCATTGAACTAGGCAAATTTTTGAACCCAACCGTTGCTCCACTAATTTTCTCTGCATATCGAAAGACACTATCGGTTCAACCCAAACTGGTCAGCCTGTTGTACCGCACACAGTACAACAAATCATTAAATGGTTTTACCAAGCTGGCGTTGCACCGAATTTTCTATACACAGACGGCACAGGTCGTATCCCAACTGAAACCCGATGCGGTGATCTGTACCCATCCTTTTCCGAATGCTGTCATCTCCCGGCTCAAACGCCAGGGTCTGAATATCCCACTCTATACCGTTGTGACGGATTATGACGTGCACGGAACATGGATTAATCCGGAAGTGAACAAATATCTGGTCTCTACCCCTCAGGTCAAAGCTTTGCTTGAGATCCGTGGTGTCGATCCCTCCCATATTCAGATCACGGGAATCCCTGTGCATCCAGACTTCTGGGAAGCAGGAGATAAGGTGAAGCTACGGGAAGAGATGGGGCTTCAGAACATGCCTACGGCGCTTCTTATGGGTGGTGGATGGGGACTTTCGTTTGATGAGGATCATATGAAAGCTCTCACGTCCTGGGCAGATCGTGTTCAATTGGTCTTCTGTCTAGGAAGCAATGAAAAAATGATCGCAAAAATGAAGGAAATGCCTTGCTTCCAGCATCCGAATATTCGTATTCTGGGATATACACGGGAAGTAAGCAAACTGATGGATGTATCCGATGTGCTGATCACCAAGCCAGGTGGCATGACATGCACTGAAGCGCTGGCCAAGGGTCTACCGATGTTGTTCATTCCTCCGATTGCAGGTCAAGAGGAAGAGAACTGTGAATACTTTGTACAAGCCGGATACGGCCAGGTCATTCACTCTGCCGACGTGATCACCAATCGTTTCAGACAACTAGTGGAACAGGCGTCTACTCAAACTGAAAGCCCGCTGAACGTAGCACATATTTCAGGTAACCATTCGGCCTATGATCCGAAGTGCTGTGCTCAAGCTGTTCATAACTTATTGTTCCCGACTACGGCAGAAGTCACAACAACCTCCGTGGAGCGCTTCACAGCCGGAATTGCTGCCACGTCCTTGTCAGGTACCAGAATACCATTCTGACGCCTCTATGGACCTATAGAACAACTCTCACGAGGTGTTATAGGGGACAAGACAATTGCTCACGATATACAAAGAAGGTTCCCTTCCGAATTTTTGGAAGGGAACCTTCTTTTATTTTCACTAATTCCACCGTATGATTTGGCAGAAAAAAGGGTAATTTAGAGTATAACGATATTTTAAATAACGAAATAAAACTACGATTCAGGCTTTTTAAAGGGCCGTGTGATGCACACACAGTTAACTACCCTGCCTGTTTGCAGAATTTACGGGTCGATTACTTGTAAAAAGTATGATGACCGATCGTTTTTACTTTTTTCTGCGAGCGGGCAACTGTCAGATCGTCGGCAAGCGTCAATGATAAGAAATAATACGTATCATCAGCAACTTCCTTCTTCCCGTTCAACGCAGCATTCACTGCTTTGATGCTGTCCTCGTTGGGAACCACACGTTTCATACGTCCGTTCGCTACAGGACTAAACTGGGATTTCTGATAGATGACCTTGTAAATGGTATCGGGAAAATTGGCTGACCGCAGCCGGTTTAAGACAACATTGGCAACTGCCACTTTGCCTTCGTACGGTTCACCTTCCGCTTCTGCCATGACGATTTTTTGCAGCAGATGCAGTTCTTTATCGGACACACTGTATGACCAGGTTGCGAGTTTCGAGTCTTCCTGGTTCAGAAGTTTGGTCCGTGTAAAGTATAGTTTTTGGGGGGGAGTTGTTACAGCAGCGACTTCTTTGGCACGTTTCACTTTGGCCAATTTCAGTGCAGCTTCTTTTTTGGCTTTGGCCGCAGCTACCGCTCTAGCTTTGTTCTTGGCCTTGGCTTCTTGCAGTTCCTGCTCTTCTTGAGCAGTCGTAAGCCAGTTCTTCGCTGGCAGAGATTCAGTCCACGCTACGGTTTGGGCAGACAAATTAGAAGACAGACTTGTCCCATCTTCCATCATACGCCTCTCTTCTTGCGTAGATGTTTGGTTATTTTGCACAGAAGCCGCAAGTTCGGTCATCTGTTTACTATCACTAGCTTCATTCCACTTCCCCGTCGCCTGAACGACATTTACCCCCACTATACATACAAGCAGCACTGTTAACATCGGTGCTACCCAACGATTTTTGCTTATAATGTTCATTCGAAGATTCCTCCTGTCGAAACAATTCCCTTAACTAAGTAACCCAAAAAAAAGAATTTGAATAACGATGGCTAATATTACATAGGGATAAACGTTATGTCAATGTGATTTTATGGCATAAAAATGATTATCAGGAAAAAGCGAACGTATCCACGACCTCATACATTGGCGATTGGCCCAGCCTTGTCACATAAAGTACAATGTACTCCACCATCCATGAATTAGCACCTGTGGAATGTTCCGGAAGCACTCCAGATACCCCTTTATTTTCATTACCTGGAAGCTGTCCCAGATATTTTCTGGCAATGGTAATGTGGGGAGCATAAGGTCTTAATTCAGCTTCATACCCAAGGGGCGAAGTCGCCTGCACGATTTGTTTTTGCAATGAAAACAAGTGCTCTATCTCTCCGCTAACACCCTTCCAAAGCACCTTAGGTGCTTCTTCAAGTCCAAATGTGCCCCAATCGGAAAGCTGAAGTTCAAACCGCTGAAATCCGCTTGCTGCTGAGCGCAATGCTTTTCGCAGGTGCCCGATGTCACTAACTAACGTATCCCCCAGAAATTGCAAGGTTATATGATAATCTCTATGATCTGTCCATTTACGAAAATCTAGCTTGTTCTGTACAAGCCTTGCATCCATCTGAAGAGACTGCTGAACAGTAACAGGAATACGAATTGCCACAAACAATCTTTCCCGTCGGGATGAATGATCCTGATGTGATTGGTTATTCATTGCATACACCTCTCTAAAGTTCGCTCTATTATTTCATGACTATACATATCGTTTCAAGTTGGGTAAGTATAGAGTGACACAAATATAACCATTTGCAAATAAGGCTAGATTCCTGCATTTCCCACCTTAATGCACATCCAACACCAAATCTGATACACTTTAATTATCAAACTCATCAAACTATTTATCTCAGGAGGACCACACATTATGGGTAAAATTGTATGTTTTCCATCTCTATCCGAAGAACAGCAACAACGCATTCAGAATGCTGCACCGGGATACACCCTGAAATTCGGAAAAGCCAAGGAATTGGACCCTGCTGAGTTGAAAGAAGCTGAGATTATTCTCGGCTGGTCCCCACTCGTCACAGAACATGCATTGAAACAGGACAGCCTGTTGAAGTGGGTTCAGGTCTGGTCTGCCGGTGTGGACAATCTCCCCTTCGCAGATTTGCAACAAAAGAACGTTCAGGTCACCAGTGCAAATGGAGTTCACGCGATTCCAATCACCGAAATTATTCTGGGCATGATGTTATCCCACAGTCGCTGGCTGAGACAAGCTATGCTGCATCAACAGCAGGCCGAATGGAAAGCTCCTGCCAAACCATTGCCGGAACTGCATGGCAAAACAGCAGTCATCGTTGGTGTAGGTGAGATTGGCACAGAAACAGCCCGTATTCTCAAAGCCCTCGGCATGCGTACGATCGGAGTTCGCCGCTCAGGTAAGGATGTCCCCAATGTGGACAAAATGTACGACATGACCGGTTTACATGAAGCCTTGAGCCAGGGCGATTATGTAATTAACATTTTACCGCTAACTGATGAAACCAAACATATATATGATCAAACTGCATTTGAGCAGTTCCGATCCGGTGCCTGCTTCGTCAATGTGGGCCGTGGCCCCAGTGTGAAAACGGAAGCGTTGCTGAATGCACTCCAAAACGGCCAAGTTGCCTTCGCCGCACTGGACGTGTTCGAAGAAGAACCTCTTCCTGCAGACCACCCGCTATGGGGCATGGATAACGTGTTAATTACGCCTCATATCGCAGGAAGTACAGAGCAATACGCGGATCGAGCAGTCGATATTTTCGTCAAAAATCTGGAAGCTTACGTCGCTGGCGATACCCTGCCGGTGAACCTCGTGGATTATAGTCATAAATATTAACACAAACACCCGTTCCCATGCAATATTGTGCAAATCAGATCAACGATATACATTGAACTAAAGAATATTTCTGTCCTCTACGTTCTCGTCTAAACAATTAGTTCAATGGATATTGTAAGCAATAAAAAACTCTACCTCTGGAAATTTCCTCAGAGGTAGAGTTTTTGTTTTTTTGCGCTTACATACACAGCCAAATATGACGTATAAACGTGCCTTTGTGTACTGTTCGGTACTCTTTTACAGTCCATCCCGCTTCCAACAAGTGCTCTTCTACCCACTCTGTGGAAACAACCACTGCCCGTTTTGCCAATCTGCGCAAACTCTCCAGCATGGCTCGTTGCTCACCATCTGGAAGTACAGAGCAGAGATTATAAGGCATGTCCAGAATTGCTGCATCATACAGATCTTGCAGTTCATTCATATCCCCCAGTGTGATTCGATTCGAATCATATCCATAATGCGGCAGATTAATTCGCGCACCTCGGACAGCCAGCGGATTCAGATCGTTACCTTTTGCATCAATTCCCATGGATAAAGCTTCAATGACAACCGTTCCCATACCACAGCATGGATCAAGTAACCGATGGTTTTCTACTCTCGGAACAGCAATATTAACCAGCGCTCTCGCAAGCGTGATGCCAAATCCAGTCGAGTAGTTTTGCGGCTTCTGCCGATGAATCTGCCATGATCGATCAGCTTCTGTCCACTGGCCCAAGATCCATTTTTCTCCTGTTCGGATTAGGCCGAAAGTCACCTTAGGTTGCTTCATCTGTGCCTTGCCTTTAATGCACATGCCAACTTCTTTTTCCAGTTGGCGAGACTGTTCATAATCAGGGGCATGATCGCCTTCTTTCAGACAAACTACCTTAAATGTCTCTTCTGGCAACAGATGAATCTCTTTGGCAAGAGGAAGCAGATCAGTCACGCTGCCCCCTTCGCCGATCACGTCCAGTCTGCCGTGGATAAAAGGGCTACGTCCAGGTGGAATACATCGTTCAGACCACACATACGACCCCATATCCATACGGATCTCTGAACTCGGTTCAAGCAGCGTATTCAGCTCCAGCATGCATAATTCGCGCTCGTTCTCGTGGCAAGCAAAGGTGTAGAGGTGTTTCCCAGAAGTACCGTGTGTACCCAGTGTTTCATCAGGCAAAATCCTCCTCCCCTTCCTTCATTAATCATGTTTCTTCTATATAAATAGTAAGCTCATTGAAGACATATCAAATATCGGCTGTTACGAAAGCTTCAGGTAGTCATTGTATACAATGTTAGACCGCTAGACAACTATCCATTTCCTTGCACGTATCTATTTGGAAAGAAAAAAAATAAGGTGTTCCCATTATTGAGGAACGCCTTACTTTATTTTGAGATTATAACATTGGAAATCTAATCGTTCTTGCCAGCAAACGTTATAGGCCAACAGCTCATATATCATACTGATTTCTCACCAATCGCCGCCTGCGTGATTCCAGCTTCTTCTATTATAAGAAGAAGCTTATATTTTTAATTTTTCAATGGATGTAAGCAAATCTTCCGATAATTCTTTCAGACTTTGAATGTTGCCGCTAATCGTTTCCATGGAACTTACCTGCTCTTCCGCCGATGCAGAAACTTCTTCCACACTCGCTGCCGATTGTTCCGAAACAGCGGAAATCTGCTGACTGAAATCATTCATTCGTCCGCTTGCTTCCTGCATGCCTGCCAGTCCATCTGTCATCGTGCTGATGACACCAACCATGCCTTCCACCGATTCGTTAATTGTACGGAAGAGTTGACCTGAAGCAAGCACATGTTCCTGACCCAGTTCGGTCTCCTGAACGCCCGTACGTAATTCCGAAACCACCCCTTGTGACTCTTGCTGAATATCCTCGGTAATCACCGTGATCTCTTCAACCGAAGTCTGCACAGCCTCAGATAACTTCCGCACTTCTGATGCAACTACAGCGAATCCACGTCCACTCTCTCCCGCACGTGCTGCCTCAATAGATGCATTCAATGCCAAAAGATTGGTTTGGCGTGCAATGTCATGAATGACCTGAACCAGTTTGGAAATATCTTCATTTTTACGATTCAACCGTTCCATCTTGTTCATGGAAGCCGAGACCGAACCGGAAATCTGTTGCATCTGCTGCACCGACTGTTCCATCGCCTTGCGACCATTCAGCCCTTGTTCCAGAACAAGATCCGACATGACGCGCAACTGGCTGCCTTGTTCCGTATGATTTTGAATGTGATCATTCAACGCTTCAACCGTCCGGGCTGATTCCACGGCTGTCTCTGCCTGGCTCTCTGCGGCCTTGGCTGACTCTTCCATGGTCACAGCAATTTGACGACTACCAATCTTAACCTCTTCTGAGGATATTGCCAGTTCCCCACTTTGCAGATTGACAGCTTCCGCAATTCGTCTGACGCTCAGAACCATGGAAGTCAGGTTACCTTTCATGTCATTCACCGCTTTGGCCAGAACACCGACTTCATCCTCATGTTTGGTATGTATGTCCTGAACATTCAATTGGCCTTCTGCAATCAGTTTCACCGCACTAATGACACGTAGCAGTGGTTTCACGACTTGTGAACGAATAATCGGAATGCTAATCGCTGTAATGACAATCATGACAAGAACACCGATAATGATGCTTAACCTACCATCCTGCACCGATCTGATCGTTTGGGCCGCCGCAAGATTGGACTGTTCCTGATTGTATTCCACGAGATAATCGAGATCGACTTGCATGGTGTCAAAGGAATCAGCACCTTTATCAGCTACTTCCTTCGCTAGCTGTGTCTGACCCTCATCACTCAGCTTAATCGATTGCGTATTAATCTTGAGATATGCTTCCCACTTGTTCTTGAACGCAGTCCAGTGTTCGAGCTCTTCCGGAGACTTCTCCTGCTGATCATAGATTTTAATCGCCTGCGTCGTTTCACGAATATACTTGGTACGCTCTTCTGACAAAAATGCCTTGTCTGTTTCTTCCGCGTCAAAGTGACGATAACTTAGTGACAGGACATGCTCTGTGGTATAATTTAACCGGTTAATTTGCTGGATTGATGGCATCCAATTGTTCGTAATTTCATTAGTGTTGGTTTCAATTGAATTCATCCGGGTGACAATCGTGACACTCAAAATAATTAAACAGAGGATTAACAAGTAGAACGCGATGCTGATACGCAGACCGATACTCTTGATCTTAAATCTGCTGAACATATGATTTCCCCCTTGACCTCTTCGGTCATCCCGAATTCAGGTGCTTTTGTCATTGTTTTCCCCTTCTTTTGACCTCTTGTCAAAAGAGCTTATCTATATTATATCGATAGGAAAATAGACGTAAAGTATTATAACATTATTTTGTCATTAAGATGCTTGGTTTTGTAAAAGATTGTTGAATCTTGACAGTGTCCAAACCGAAGAGCTGCAGCATACGGTAAAGTCCCGATCTGCAGCTCTTCGGTTTGTTCGGATTCCAACGGCTAACATCATAAAGCGATCAGCCTAGTTCAGTATTGCTGTCTTATGCTCAGCCAGCAATCGATATGAATCCAACCTGCGCTCATAATCTGGTCCTGCCGTAACCAGAAGCATCCTCTCCGTATCCAGCCTGCGACTCACCTGTTGCAATCGAGCCCATACCTGCTCAGGTGTACCTGCATAGTGCCGTACCGATTCATTTTGATCACTAACGGCTTCATCACTCGTGTTAGAGACCGCGATACCACTTGAATTCGGCTCCGTTGAACGTTCTTCCCCATCCAGCTTGCGCCTCTCCGCCATGTCACGACTCCAGTCCAAAGCATCCGTCTCTGACTCGGCACACAATACGCTGACTGCCACCATAACCTCAGGCTCCTTCATCGTTGCACTAGGAATAAATCCTTCTCGGTATCGCCTTACAGCCTCTGTACCATCGGCATCACTCATGAATTGACCAAAGACATATCCCATGCCAAACCGTGCCGCAAATTCTGCACTCTTCACGTTAGTTCCCAACATCCAGAGTGATAACGGAAGCTTGGGAATCGGACGAGCTGTCACGGGATGATCCTCGTACATGTAGCGGTCTTCGAGCAGTTCCGTGAGTGCTGCGAGCGATTCAGGCAGCTTGGACACATGCTGCAAGTAATTGCCACTGAGTGCCATCGTGGCATGAGGTCCACCGCCAGGAGCACGTCCGAGCCCAAGCTCAATGCGCCCAGGATAGAGCGCAGCCAGCAGGCGGAACGACTCCGCAACCTTGAGCGGGCTATAATGCGGCAACAAGACCGCACCAGAGCCAAGCTGGATCGTTGTTGTCCTTGCTCCGATGTGGGATAACAGTACTTCGGGAGAGGCCGATGCCAATTCAGCCATATCATGATGCTCTGATGTCCAGTATCGGGCGTATCCCCAAGCCTCGGCATGTTGCGCAAGTGTCAGCGATTGTTGAAGTGCCTGTTCCGCTGTGGCATCGTTTAACCTTGGCACAAGGTCAAGTACGCCCAGACTGAACATCTCACTCATTCGCTTAGCCACGCGTCTCATCTCCCTTTATATCGGTTAATTTTAATCCAGATCGTAGATCGAACCCACCTTCAGACCGTAGAGTTCATTATATATTTTCTCGGCAAATGCATCCGTCATTCCTGCGATATAATCGATCACCATGTGTTCCCAAGTCCAGATCGGCTGGGCTTTGGCTTGATCCTTCTCATACCGCTGCAGCCAGTCGGATGGAATAATCGATTTGGACGTTTCCGGATCGAGGAATGCATCCCATAATCGCTTAATCATCCACTCACTGCGCTTCTGTAGACGCTGTACACGTAGGTCACGAATCATGGTCACCCAGGCAAAACTCTTGAGCACACTCACCGTACGCAGCATATCAAGGTCTTCAGCCCCTTCACGGACAAAAGTTACCTTCTTCCAGTCACCGTCGTCAATAACGCCCAGGCTGCCTACAAAAAAGCTCACCCAATAGGCTTTCACTTCACGACGGGTACGCGAGTAATCATGCTCGCAGAACGGCATCTTCTCATTCCAGATGCGCAGGAACGAAGCGAGGACCTCTTCTACCTTTTGCCCAATCGCTTCTCGGGTCCATCCGTTCCAGAACAGATCCTCCAGCGTTGTAATTTTATCCACAATCAGTCGATTCACATGCGGATCTTGCAGGAAATGCTCATGTACTTCAATTTTACCTGCTTTGATGCCATCCTCGAGGTCATGTGAGGAGTACGCAATATCGTCGCAAAGGTCCATCAGCTGTGCTTCCAGCGTCTTCTTGCCTGCCGGCACGTTCCAGCGATCACGGATCTCCCGAATATATTGCCACTCATGATGATACATGCCTTTTTTGCTCTCTGTCCCAGGGTACGGATATTTGTTTATCCCTAGTAATACCGCATCAGACAGATTCAGTCCGTCGATATCTTCACGTTTCTCCAAGTGCATAATGAGACGGAAGTTGTGTGCATTGCCTTCAAAATGCTCGTATTTTCGTTTTAACTCGGCACGGACTTCAGACTCCACCTTGGGAACTTTGGCACTGCGGCTTTTTTTCATGATTTTCTTAGCCTCGGTGTTAATGAGGTCATCCAGAATACCATCTAATACTTCTTCACCTTTATGTCCAAACGGCGGGTGACCAAAATCATGTGCGATTGCAGCGCACTCCACCACTTCTGAATCAATAATAAGGCCGGGGTTGTCCGCACGGTCCCAGTCTACCTCAGGAAAACGGCGAATCAAACTTCGGGCAGCCTCTCGTGCAATCTGTGCCACCTCCAGGGAATGGGTCAAACGAGTACGATAATAATCACCCGTTCCTGCGCCAAACACCTGCGATTTGCCTTGTAACCGACGGAAGGTCGGTGAATGAATGAGTCTGGAATAGTCCCGTTCATACGCTGCACGAGATCCATCCAATTTGGTTAATTCAGGATATTGTCTATGTTCTCTCAGATCGTTCCATTGCATGGGGATCACTCCTAGCCGACTGTCTCTATTTTGAGTGATTATACACAACATCTGTGGTTTCGAAAAGTAAAACCTGTCTGCGATTGTCATCTCTTCTTACATCAACTTGTAATGAACAGTCATCTTCTCTTATTATACCCTGCCAGACTATCATCCGTGCATCTAAATGACAATGATTCATATTAAACTCACACTATCGTGACTAATGATGAAAAAAAGTGACTTAAACAGTTTGCGTGGCCGTTCCGGTTACGGATCGTTCTTCTGATCGCTGTTGTCTCCAGGTTTTCTGAATCCCTTTAATAAGGGAAAAACCCGGAGACAGCTTATGCTTCCGATGCAGCTTTCTTACAGAAAGCTTTCAGGCGAGCGCTTCGCTTCTTCAGAATCGATTCCGTCCCCTTCACTACTTTTGCTGTCCTTTAAATACAATATGGTATTCACCAGTTATCTCGCTAAAAACGAGTGAAAATCAAGTTCAACTTAGAATAATATCATCCATCATTACAATGATAGTCTGCCTCCCCTGTGCCCTCCCCGTTGTGGGTAAAAAAAACAAAAACCGACAGGACGGAAATGCCCTGTCGGATGAATATGGTGGGTGCAGCGAAGTGATTTAACTTCTAAACTTAATGTTCACGTAGTCTACTCTCGAAGCTACGTGAATTTTTGCATCAAGGATATTATCGCACGCTTGTACGAAAGTTTACACCATAACCTTACAGATATCGTTGGTGAACTCTACTGGGTCCTGAATTGGCAGTCCCTCGATCAGCAATGCCTGATGATACAGCAGGCTTGTGTAAAGGTTCAGCTTTTCCTGATCCTGCGCGAAAGCGTCTTTCAATGATTTGAAGACATCGTGATTTACGTTGATTTCCAGCACTTTGTCGGCTTGTACGTTTTCGCTGTTCGGCATAGCTTTCAGGATTTTCTCCATTTCAATCGTCAGCTCACCCTCAGTGGACAAACATACCGGGTGGCTTCTGAGGCGTTTGGAAGCTTTAACCGCTTTGACTTTACCAGCCAATTGAGCTTGCATTGCTTCAAACAACTCTTTGTTGTCATTGTCCTGAGCGTCCGTTTCTTCTTTGTCCGCGCTATCTTCGATACCCAGGTCACCACTGGAGATGGATTTGAATTCTTTCTCCTTGTAGTTCGTGATCATCTTGATCGCGAACTCGTCGATGTCATCGGTAAAGTACAATACTTCGTACCCTTTCTCAAGAACACCCTCGATCTGTGGCAGCTTCTCAATACGGCTAATGGACTCACCGGATGCATAGTAGATGTACTTCTGATCTTCCGGCATTCTGGAGACGTATTCGTCCAGGCTCACGAGTTTGCTCTCTTTAGAAGACGTGAACAACAGCAGATCCTGCAATGTATCCTTATTCACACCATAGTCGCTGTATACACCATATTTCAATTGACGACCAAACGCTTGGTAGAACTTCTCGTAGTTCTCACGCTCATCCTTCAACAGGCTTTGCAGTTGGCTCTTGATTTTGTTCTTGATGTTCTTCGCGATCAGGCTAAGCTGACGGTCATGTTGCAACATCTCACGGGAAATGTTCAGGGACAGATCTTCGGAATCTACCATACCTTTAACAAATCCGAAGTAGTCTGGCAACAGATCCCCGCATTTATCCATGATCAAAACACCGTTGGAGTATAGCTCAAGGCCTTTTTCATACTCTTTCGTATAGTAGTCAAACGGCGTATTCTCCGGAATAAACAGGATTGCATTGTATACCACTGCGCCATCTGCACTGATATGCAAGTGTTTGAGCGGTTTGTCAAAACCGTAGCGTTTTTCCATATAGAAGTTAGTGTAATCTTCTTCGGTCAATTCGCTTTTATTTTTACGCCAGATCGGTACCATGCTGTTCACGGTTTGTTCTTCTTGATATTCCTCGAACTCGTTCTCTGTGCCCTCTTTCGGACGTTGACCCGTTACATCCATCTTGATTGGGTAGCGAATGAAGTCGGAGTATTTTTTGATGATGGATCTCAGGCGGTACTCTTCCAAAAATTCGTCATACGAATCTTCTTCGGTATTTTCTTTGATCGTCAGGACGATCTCTGTACCTACAGAATCTTTCTCAGCTGGTGTGATCGTGTAACCATCCGCGCCTTCGGACTCCCATTTCCAAGCCTCGTCGCTGCCCAGCGTTTTACTTGTTACGGTCAGCTTGTCCGCCACCATAAATGCCGAGTAGAAACCAACCCCGAATTGTCCGATGATGTTGTGGCCGTCTTTTGCTTCATTTTCTTTCTTGAACGCCAAGGAACCACTCTTCGCAATCACGCCCAGATTGTTCTCCAGCTCTTCCTGCGTCATCCCGATTCCGGTATCCGTCAGTGTGAGCGTGCGGTTTTCTTTGTCGATTGTGAGCTTGATGAAGTAGTCCTCTTTGTTGAAAACGAGTGAATCGTCGGTTAGTGCTCTGTAATAAATTTTATCAATGGCGTCACTGGAGTTGGAGATCAATTCTCTCAAAAAGATTTCTCTTTGGGTATAAATGGAGTTGATCATCATATCCAGCAAACGTTTGGATTCTGCCTGGAATTCTTTTTTAGCCATGAGTGGTTGGACTCCTTTCAAATTGGGATATCGAATGATTGAGTTGAAAATAGGAAGTAACTGAGATAATCCTGCGGCCATTAGTAGACTCAAAAACCTTGATCGCTCTAGTCCACAGATATGTGATTCACTCTAATGGCTCATTATAAAAAATAAGTGCATGACGTTCTGCAATATAGCCGTTCCGATTACGAATCGTTTTTCGGATCGCTGTTATCCCCGTATTTCTTTAATTCCCTTTTTAAAAAGGGAATTAAAGAAATACGGGGATAAAGGCGAACGCTCTGCTTCCTCCAAATCGATTTCGTCCCCTGCACTATTTTTGCATCTGATCAGCGACTGATTTTTTAGGATAGAGATCATCAATGAAGTGATATCTTTTATTAAACGTGGAATGCCGCTTCAGGTCTGTTGTGCCCCTTTGGAATTCGCATGTCTGACTCAGGTTCAATATCTATTTTCAAAAACAGAATCATTCCATATGTAGGCTTATAGTAAAAACATCATTTGTTAGCACTCTAATGATCGGAGTGCTAAACCCTTCCTTTTATATAACATATGGGAAAATTGGGTGTCAATACGCAGGCGGTTATTTTAACAAAAAGATTGAATACCCCTTCAACTTTTGCACATCACCAATCATTTTAACGTAATCCCGCAAGTAAAACAAAAGCCGCCTCGAACCAAAGTTCGAACCGGCATGGTGAAAGACATTTACGATTAGAGTTAGAAACTACTACTTTTTGGCCATTTTCGGATCAAGGGTATCGCGTAGTCCATCGCCCATGAGGTTGAAGCCGAGCACGGTCAACATGATGGAAACGCCGGGGAAAATCAGTGTCCACGGTGCTTTTTGTATAAACTGACGGGAGTCCGACAGCATTTTTCCCCATTCCGGGTCGGGTGGTTGCGCACCCATGCCTAGAAATCCGAGTGCAGCGGCCTCGATGATCGCCGTCCCAATTCCAAGTGTACCCTGCACGATCAGCGGAGTAAGGCTGTTGGGCAAGATGTGACGAAACAAGATTCGCCCGTTGCCTGCTCCAAGTGTCCGTGCCGACGTAATGAATTCCTCCTGCCTCAAGCTGAGTACCCGTGAGCGCACCAATCTTCCGTAGGTCGGGATATTCACGATGGCGATGGCGAGCAGTGCATTTTGCAACGACGGGCCCAATATCGCCACAATGGCGATGGCTAGCAGGATCCCGGGAAATGCGAGCAAAATATCAAATAGACGCGAGATGAGCATGTCCGCCCATTTTCCATAAAAACCGGCAATTAAACCAAGCAACGTACCCGCGATAATGGAACCAATGACGGAGAAGAAGCCCACCCACAAGGAAATACGCGCCCCATGCAGCACTCTGGAAAACACGTCACGCCCCAGATCATCGGTACCAAACCAATGCTCTGCCGAAGGGGCCTGAAGCCGATCCACCAGCACCTGTTCCTTGTAATCGTAAGGTGCGATATATGGCGCGAGGAAGGCCAACAGGATAAAAAATACGATAATAATCAGACCTGCAAGCGCAAGCCGATTTTTCCGAAACGTTCTCCACGCTTCCCGCCATGGACCGGATGTGCTCGCCGACGCAGCGTCAATGGATGGTCCGGTATTGGTCGATAATTTGGCCATGCGGTGTCTCCTTTCTTGAACATGAATATAACAAAAGATCAACGAGTTCTATTACACTCAAGCACTACGATTGCATTACAATCTTCCGATCGCTGTTATCCCCAGATTTTATTGATCCACCTATTTAAAGGTGAAAATCCGGTGATAAATGCGCAGCCTACGCTTCCGATGTAACTTTCTTTCGGAAAGCTTTTAGCTTCGCTTCTGCAGAGTGGTTCTTTATTGAGTCCCTATTTATAACTAATTCGTGGATCAAACACAGCGTAAAGCAAGTCCACAATCAGATTGATCACCACGAAAAAGAATGCCACGATCAGAATGCCACTCTGGATCACTGGATAGTCCCGCGAACTAATCGCTTCATATATATAACGTCCCACGCCAGGCCAAGCGAAGATCGTCTCAGTCAACACCGCACCCCCAAGCAACGATCCGGTCTGGATGCCGATAACCGTAAGTACGGGAATAAACGCATTTTTGAGTGCATGTCCATATACAACAAAAAACGGTCCCAGTCCCTTCGCCTTTGCAGTACGAATGTAATCGGAACTCATCACTTCCAGCATGCTGGAACGCGTCATTCTAGCAATAACGGCCATCGGAATCGTACCAAGCGCAATACTTGGCAGAATCAAATGTTTCGTTACGGTCCACAACTGATTCCATTGTCCAGCAATCATCGTATCCAGCACATACAAGCCCGTAATGGCTTCCACCGGATCACGTGCATTCATTCGTCCAATGGACGGCAGCCACTGTAACTTGTTCGCAAACAGCCATTGTTCCATCAAACCTAGCCAGAAGATCGGCATCGATACGCCCACCAAAGCAATGACCATACAGCAGTAATCAAACCAGGAGTTGTGCTTCCATGCACTGACAATCCCGGCATTCACCCCAATAATGACAGCAAACAACATACTCGCCATCGTTAATTCAAGGGTTGCTGTCAGATAAGGCACAATTTCCTGGGCAATAGGCACCTTGGTGCGGATGGACGTTCCCAAGTCTCCTTTGAGCAAATCGCCCAAGTAGGCGAAATATTGCTGGAACCAGGGTTTATCCAGACCGAGCTGGTCACGAAGGGCCTGCTTGGATTGTTCGGTTGCCTTTTGCCCAAGTATGGTCTCAGCGGGGTCACCCGGAATGGCGTGGATGATGGAAAAGACAATCAGGGTCATGCCCAGCAGTACGGGCAGCAACACAAGCACACGTTTGACAATATAGCTGTTCAATCCTGTTCACCTGCCTTCGACATATCGTGCAAAATAAAAAGCGCCGGCAGACACGCATGCTTTTTGGATAGTTACGTCCGGATGTAGGTTCTGCCAAGCATTGCGTCTGACCAGCGCTTTGATAGAAAGAATGGTTAATGCGTTAGATGCATATTCAGATACAGATAGAGACAGAAATTCAGTTTACCTCTGCGTTACTCAAAGTAGGCACCAGCATAAGATTCGCTGCCCAGCGGAGATGGTACAAAACCTTTCAGGTTTGATTTACCCGCCAGAATTGGCGTGGTGTGCACGAGTGGAATCCACGGTGCGTCTTCCTTGATAATCACCTGAGCTTGTTTGTACAGCTCGGCACGTTTCTCTTGGTCTGTTTCCTTCTGCGCATCCGTCAACAGCACATGCAACTCTTCGTTGACATAGAAGCTGCGGTTATTGCCCGGAATGGCGTCTTTGTCCAGCAAAGTGTACAGGAAGTTATCCGGGTCCCCGTTGTCACCCGTCCAGCCGAGCATGTAGATATCGTCTTTCTCCCCGGCTTTGGCATCATCCAGATACGTTGCCCACTCGGGAGATTCAATGTTCGTCGTAACGCCAATTTTCTCAAAATCAGCTTGGATCGCTTCCGCTACCTTCTTGCCATCAGGCATATACGGGCGGGATACCGGCATGGCATAGAAGGTTACCGGATCAGGCAAACCGTCAGGGAAGCCAGCTTCGGCCAGTAGAGCTTTTGCTTTTTCCAGATCATATGGGTAATCCTCAATGGTATCGTTGTACCCCCACAGCGTTGGCGGCATCGGGTTCACGGCAGGCTCAGCTTGTCCAGCAAAAAACGCATCAATAATGGCCTGCTTGTTCACCGCATGATTAAGGGCTTGTCTGACTTTGACATTATCAAATGGTTTCTTCTTGAAGTTAAAGCCGATATACGCCACGTTGAACGGTGGACGCTCGATCTTCTGTAACTCGCTGTTGCCTTCAAGGATGGACAGATCGTCCGGGTTCAGGTCTTCCATGACATCAATCTCGCCATTTTGCAGGGCATTGAAGCGAGCGGTGTTATCCGGAATTGAACGCACGATTACTTTGTTCAGCTTCGGCAGTCCTTCTTTCCAATAATCCGCGTTTTTCTCCAGGGTGATGGAGTCGTTACGCTTCCACTCTTTGAATACAAATGGGCCGGTGCCCACAGGCTCACTCTTAAAGTTTTCTTTTTTCTCCTGAATCGCGGTTGGGCTAGCAATGCCAAATGGCGTCATCGCAATATTTTGCAGGAAAGGCGCTTGTGGTTGGTTCAATGTGAACTCCACCGTAGTCTCGTCCGTCGCCGTCACTTCCTTGATCACACGTCCGTCCTCTGGACCAAACATGGAGTCGTAATAATCGAAGGAATCTCCTTCGAATTTATATTCACTCGCCGGATCACCCCAGCGGTTAAAATTGAACACAACAGCCTCAGCGTTGAAGTCAGTTCCATCATGGAATTTCACACCGGACTTCAGCTTAAATACATACTTGAGCCCATCCGCCGAAATCTCCCAACTCTCTGCTAGTCCAGGAACGACCTCTGTTCCACCTTCCTTGTAATCCAGCAATGAATCAAACACCTGCTGTCCAATCTTCAGCGACTCCCCATCGGTCACAATCGCCGGGTCGAGTGCGACGGAATCCCCGCCACGCCCCATAATCATCGTATCTTGCGCTTCCGTCACTTCGGCTGGCGGCTCGCTGCCTTCCGCGGGAGCAGGCGAATTCCCAGCCCCCTCATTGCTCGAACAGCCTGACAACACCAAAACGGTACTCAAAGCCAGAGTCAAAAAACCGGACATCCATTTCTTTCTCATTCGCATACGTACAACACCCTTCCCTGTCTCATAATGTGTGTGATGCTGGCATGAAAAAACTTCAATGATAGCCATTGGTTCGGTGCTTGCTTGTATCAATGAAAGGCTTTAAGTGCCTGTGATACCTGAATTAAAGTTCCGGGAAAAATAAGGCATGTATATGAAACGTAAAAACAGCATGGGAGAAAGGAGAACAATGGATATAAGTAAAAGTCAGATCACCATGCTCACGGATTACGGATATGGAAGATTACTTTTATAGAAAAAGAAAACGCACAACGAACAAAGTATCTTGTAGGATGAATCTGTCGAATGGAATGAGTTAGTTGCGATTTATTTGAACTAAGGTCAATTAGCAACAGCAAATGGTTACGGAGCGATACGAGCAAGTTTAAGTAGGTAGATTAAAAATATTGATGGGCATATGGATATTACGCTGCTGCTGGGTACCAATAACGTCTGTTCCTTGAGTGTGTCGACTTGGAGCATGAAGTGTGGGAACCCAATTAAGCATCGTTCGTTCGTTTGCAATACGTATGAAAGAAACTCAGCATAGGCTAGGTTGTTTAGATGTGTAAGTTGTTTGTTAGGGTGGTTTTCTCTTGCAGATTGGATTTGTAAAACGTATGAGCGAGACATCTTGAGATGTTGGATTGTACAACAGGGAGACATTACAATAACTTCATATGTTATGGTTTTGTCATGATGAGGAGGATTGTGTAAATAAACTGTGGTGAAAAACAATTTCGTGTAACTTACTTTACATCACATTAATCAATTAGACAAGAGATTTACAGACATAAGTCTTCAACTTTATTATATGCGTTAATATTACTTACACAAAACACAAAAAAGGAACACAGTTCGACAAAAAGCGTCTCGTGTCCCTTCTCCACTCCATCCACATTTATATAAAACAACATTTTAATTTGCTAAGAATCTGCTCACTTTTTAAACAACCCTCTGCGGTGCATCACGGTAATAAAACGGTAAAAATCATAACTCGCCCCATTATCGATGCTGAACAATGGATTTTTGGTGTCATATGCCAGAGCTGCATCCACAGCTGCTTTCGCCCATACTGGAACTTCCATTTGCTGACGGGCCTGCAGTTTGTCGACCTGGGATTTGAGCGCATCAAACGCTGCTTTCTCTTCGGCTGTCATCGGTTCGCCCCCTTTCGGTGGTTCGGTTGGTAGATTCGGATTACTTGGATTGGATGGCTCCGGTGGTTTCGGAGTGGCAGCTGCGTACCTTGCTCTGAGTTGTGCCGCTGTTCCCTCGAATTCATTCATATCCACGTTGCCACTAATGCCATTCACCTTGCCTGAATCCGTATACTGCCAGAACGTCCAACGTTTCCATGTCGGCTGGTCATCTGGTACACGAGTGTTGCTGTAACGCGCGATCCACAGATCGTATGAGCTGAGTGATGTGTCAAAATTCCCGGCAAATGAATTGCCCGTGTATATGATCGGTTTTACACCTGTCAGACGTTGTAATTCGGTTAAAAAAGCTTTGGCAACTGTATTCATCTGCTCTTTGCTCAGGTTGCCAGGGTTGTTCTCATAGTCCATGACAGGCGGCAGTTGTAACGCCTTGGCGCCTCCAACTTTGTTAAGTGTATTAGCATAATGCGCCGCTTCTGCTTTGGCTGCTTCGGTGGATGTCGCACGGAAGAAATGATATGTTCCGACCAGCATACCCGCCACCAGTGCACCTGTTACATTTTTCTGATAATTTGGATCGGTATATGTCTGTCCCTCAGTTGCCTTGATGAACACAAATGTCATGCCACTCGCCTTCACTTTGGCCCAGTCAATATTGCCCTGGTATCGGGAGACGTCAATGCCCTGTGTGTTGCCCGAACTTCTCGTTTGCATATTTCTCACACCCTTTATGCGGCAAATTGCCGTTTGTATATAGTTAATGCAGTTGGATCAGGGGTTGCTTGTGTGCGTGTCCCTGATGTGTTGGAAATGAACTGAGCCTTGTTCACACGGACACTCCGATGACAGAATAACCTTCCAATCGCTGTTATCCCCGGATTTTTTTGATTCTCTTTATAAAGGGGAAAATCCGGGGGATAAAGGCGACCGCTTCGCTTTTTCAGGTTTTTTCTGTCCTCTCCGTTATTGTGTGAAAATGTTAAGTTCAATCTGTATAGATGCCTAATATAGCATTGCTTATTTAGATTAGTTCTGTTTAATCTGCATTCGTACTAATCAACAAATGTTTAATATAACTATACACTCGCAATATTAATCGCTACTTAACGTTATCTTTGGTTGTCGGTGATTCTGTCTCGTCCGGATCAGCCTGTGAAAAAGAGTCTTTGGCACTTGGGGAGAAGTTAGCGGGAATCCCCCCGTCTCCTCCCTTACCCTTGAGTACTTCAATAGCCTGTCGGATAACAGGCGGAATTGGTGCGCCCAATCTGCCCCCGTTTTCAATAATGGACAACAGCTCATTCGCGATATAAAAAAAGGCGACCGCATCCCTGAACAAATGTCCGTCTCCCAGAACACCGTCCACCAGATGAGCTACCGATACCATTGCAAATATAAACACTTTTCGTGCGATGCCAAACATCCCGACATTACTCTCCAACTTGCCAGTCATTCCTGCCGCTGCGATGCCCGTTAGGTAGTCGAGGATGACGAATACTAAGAGTACACCTAGCACGCCCGACCAGCCGCCAAAGAAGTACGTTGCCGAACTGCTCATTAGCGCAATTCCCCATTTCCATAGGGTATCCCATCGTTCCATAATTTCACCTCCATATCCTTTGTTCCATCATCTGATTATAAAAATCCTTATTCCTCCCAGAAATCAATGAGGCATGCTATTGACATTACTACGTTTGTTTAATCGCCAAGTTCATTTAGGAAGCTGTGGCCTGTAACATTTCTTTCACTTTATCACGGCTTTCTGGCGGTACTTCCTCCAGCTTAATGATATCTTTTTGGATCAGCATTACATAGATCGCTAACATCCCCTCACCTCCCACATGAACTCCCCCAATAATAGGGTGTACTTTGCCAATCGTTACTTGGCTTGTACTTTAAGCAGCATCTGGTGCAATTCCATAAGAGCCACTTGATTAAGTGTGCTTTCTGCAGCCAACTGCGAGTATTTAGCCTCAGCCTCAACTAAACGTTGTTGCAACAAGTCAAGTTCGGACGGTTCTTGAGGTGTACGCTCGATGAGTTTGTCAATTTCATCTTGGCCCAACCCCTCCACCCATAATTCAGGAAAACCTGCTTGGGAATCAATCTCAAGAGCAGTCTGGTATGCCTCCCAGGCTGCTAGATCAAAACGTGGTCTGAACAGACCCGCAGTAGTTGGTAAGCCCACAAGATACCCGGCAATTTTCGGCACAGCCTTTTCCTCTGGTACTGCCGGCTGCTCAATAGCTTCAGGATTGAAAAAACTCGGCTCCGGCTCGGCATAAAAAGGGACGACACCCGTAAAGGCATCGTCCACCAACTCATCCTCCAGATAGAGGCCGTCTATATTTACTTTAGGTACGGCTTTCATATGATCTCTCCTTTATTGTTCGGCTAAGAACACGCCAGAAACCGTTACGGATAACTGTGAAGGCGTAGTAGGCAATGATGTTAAGACTACTTGGCCCTCGCTATTAATGACAATAGATAGTACTTGAGCGTTTAATCCTTGCGCATTTGTATTAGTACCAGTTAAAAACACCTTGCTGCTAGGCCTGTACCCTACAGGTAATATGCAAATTAAAGTATTCTGTGCGATACCACCATTATTCGGACCAATTATAGCTAAGGAGAGTTGAACTACGTTCAAGCTATTTTTGTAATACCCCTGTCGGTTAATGGGATAATTATTGAACGTAATCCCGTTAAGCAACGTTGGCGTGATCCATGCAGGAGCGTCCTTCTCGGCCTTCTTCGATTCAAGCACCGAAATGCGTGTTGTGTTTTCTTGGAGTGACTTCACTGTATCAAGTAGAAACGTCTTCTCGTTAAGCGAGTAAGTTCCTTCAAAGCTTGCTACCGGATAGTTGTTCAGCATTAGGTATGTGACGCTATAGGCTGCGGAAGGATCGAACAGCGACGCATCTAAAAACGCACGCTCTAATCCGTTGCTATTCGTGTCAGAATTCCTCAACCACTTATCCTGTCGATTATTCTTGTATATCGTCAGCACTTTCCGAGCTTTGTATTCTAGAGGATTCGGGGCTACTGACCCAACTGTATTGACGGAATTTATCTCGTAAGTACTATATATCGCAGATAATAGTGGTTTAGTACTCTCACGCAACACAATCCCCGTTCCTACCTCAACCTGATTATCTCCCTCAATAAACGTCAATTGTCCTTCTGACATGATCGGTTCGACGACTGGCGTAGCAAGCTGGTATAGGAGTTGGTATGGCGCAACAGTTGGAACCTTAGTTGTCGGAAGTATGTTTACACCGCCAGAAGATCTATCAACTGGAACAAACCATTTCCCTACCCCATCAGTCCGATTATAAACACCACTGCCATCGGGATTGGTATTTACATCATACATTTTCCATCCCATAAAATACGCCTTAATCTCATCTGCTGTCGGTGTGTAAGCGTCTCCCCATCCACTGTCTGTATTGGAAATACTAATACGTATCGATTGATCTGCCGCAATCCAAGCCATGTCTGATGTTACGTTAGATTTATAGGGCTTTAAAATATCCCCATTATATTTAGTGGATGCAAGTACGCCCAATTCATCAACCAAGAGAGCGTTCACTACGTTGGCTGGACTGGTTATAGATTTGTAGCCTGAGTATACGGACAACACTTCCCGAAAATAGTTACCATCCAGCACAACCTTACGCCACTTCGCCAGTTTAAAATACTGCCCATCTCGCTCAAACACCATATCTGGGTTGGCTCCGGTGTCTGGATTAGCGTATAGCTCTGTTTGTAATGCGAGCATGGAGTCTTCGCGAGGTTTGAATGGTTTGGCGATTTTTCCAATAGTCATTACAGGCCGTATAAAACTCGCTTTGTTTCCGACGGACCATGTCCATTTATTCACATCAAATTCGTCGCTATACTGTGTGACACCACTAAGATGTACTCCCATCACTAAAGAATTTGGTGCTGTTTTGATCGTTTTAGACTCTCCCGGATTGATAAACATCCCTTGTGCTCTTCCAGAAGAATCGTATACACTTATTCGAATTTTCCCTGTGCTCTCTATTGGGTTATTGATCGTATATTCTTGAGCTGCTAGTACATTCAGATAGGTAACTGCATATGCATCTGTACCTATTGAATCGAGTAATAACTCGCCTGTAGCGATGTATGGGGTAGTTGTCAATAAATTGTGCCCTAAGTGATTCCATTCATAAAACGGCGGTATCAAATTCTCCCCATAGCGGATGACATACGGGTTTTGAACGGACTGGACGCTATCTACATATGGATATTCAACAGCTACCTGTTGCGGCGTCATGCTATCGAGTGCAGCGTATTCAGTAGCGGTGATTTCATAAAATCTCACTGCGTCAAAATAAGCGTATTGACCTGTAGCACTGCTATTGGTTTGTATAATTACCGATGCAACGACATCCGATGTAGGAGCATATGCCCTCCACAAAGGTATGAATTTGGTAGCATCGGTAGTGGAATTGACACCTTTAGTAGCCGTTAATCCGTTGGAATAAAAAGCGGCGTTCGTCGCATTGCCGTTTTTGGCATCTACTACAGCAATATAGAACCTGTTTGCTTTGGCATTGATCGTATTTACAGCTGTGGCCGTGGCAAAAGTGCCCGAGGTAACCGTTAACTTGATTCCGCTGGAGCCTTCAGTTTTGTTTGCAAGATCTATTGAGGCTGCACCTTGAAACAACAGCCAACGAGAGATATTTTCACACCCTCCATCCCGCCCTAACAAATTCACCAGCGTTCGGCCCTTCAAGCCTTCCAACTTAAACGCCGAGGTACGCTCCGCATTAATAATCTGCAACCCAGGCTCCAACGTCACTGATCTCCGCTTCTCCGTATCCAACCGCTCCTGAATATCGCTGACCTGCCCAGCAGTCTCCCCAACCTTTTCCTCCATCTGCTCCGCAAAACCATCAACCTTCTCCCAGTTCTGATCCAGATACTTGTCCAGATCAAAATAAGTCGTCGATGGCGAGGAACGGTCAATCTTATTCAATCCCAAATTTGGTGTTTTCGGTTCATTCATCTATGCTCCACCTCCTGCAAATTTATCCTGCCGGGTCTGTTCAATGTCCTCCAGGGTCATGCTTTCAACCTCCGTAATCGTCAAATACCGCAGACGGTATTTCACGGTCATGTGTGCTGGTTTAATATCCTCAATCGCTGCCTTCAGATCGTCCAGATTGGGCGGTAAGCCCCATGTGTCGATGAAGCGGATTCGGATCAAGTATTCCTCAGGCGACACGGATACATCAATCCCACCACTTTCGTAGGCCTGCG
This sequence comes from Paenibacillus sp. FSL M8-0212, assembly GCF_038004645.1. Taxonomy (NCBI): domain Bacteria; kingdom Bacillati; phylum Bacillota; class Bacilli; order Caryophanales; family Paenibacillaceae; genus Paenibacillus; species Paenibacillus sp. FSL M8-0212. The sequence goes on from NZ_JBBORP010000001.1 coordinate 1,021,412, forward strand.
CCACGTTCTTGAGCATGGAGCCAGAGACTTTGCCGCTGCCGCGCATTTTGGAAATGATTACGGATCTCCGCTGATCATCCGGCTTGGCTTGATTCGTCGGAATCTGCAAATCCCTCTCATAATGTTCCAATGCCCAGGTCGCAGACTCCGGGTAGAATTGATCCAGCACACTTTCCAAACCCACCGTAAGCTTGTCTAGCTCAACACCTTCGGTCTCCGTAAGAAGCTGCATCTCCAGCACATTTTCATACAACGGGGGCAAAAGAGTCATTAATACCTCTGCTTTACTCATGTCACCTTCACCGTCCCAAGAACAGCTACTGCGCCGGGTGCGATCTCCAGATTGGACATACCACCATTCACTAGCAGATCGCTATAATCGATCACGGGCGGGATATCCAGAATGACATTGGCAATACGTGTCCAACGAACTAACGGATCGGCAAAAGCTAGTTCTTTCAGATACGCCGTAACTCCCGTTTCAATCAGCGTCTTCACGCCCTCGTACGTTGAACCAGAAGCAAGCGTGACCTGTACCTCCACATCAATAGGTATCTCTTGCGCTCCCACTACTGTGACCACGGGTCCGATTGGAGCAGCACCTTCACCCATTCCATCCTGAGTTGGATCGATATATTCCTGCACCGCCTCAATGACCGCCTCAGCAGGTGTTTGCATTTCGTTATTCAGCAATGCCACTTTGACTGTACCCGGACCATCCCACAGTGGAAAAGCTTTCGCTTTGCCAACACCGGAGTTTTCTCGTGCCCATAACTCATACTGATATTTGTTCGCACTCGTAACCGGACGGGAAACTTTGTCCTGATATCGGTCGTACAAGGCCTGATCCGTTTCCTCGTCTTCACCAGGAACCAGCAACTGTGTCAATTCGGCTGTGGTAAGAGCAGCAATATAATCGATGGGCAGCAGTGCCCCCGTATATTCATTACCTTCCGCTCCCGCGACCTCACATTCCAACACATATTGCCCTGCCGCGATGCGTTCCACAACAACATACACCCGATCCCCTGTGGAAAAACGACTCTCCAAAGGAACTTCAACAGGCTTCCCTTCGTTATCTCGGAAACTGCCAACCCAACGTGCCTTCGTGGCCGCCTTTCGGCTAATGCCAGACCAAGCCACCGCGCGATCCAGATACTCTCCAGAAGCTGTATCCGCAAACTTCAGATTGGCGTTCACATCCAGCTCGATATACATCTGAGCCATTTCCACAGCCGCTGGCGCAAGCGCATCATAGATAATGCTACCTTCACGTTTATCCACACCATCCGGCACCCTATCCAGCATTCGGTTTAAAATAACTTCAAACGTCTGCTCATCATACATCCATGTTCACCTCCGTCTCCTCCCTGAAGCTGCCAAAATCTGTTTCCACGGTAAAAGACACCCGCACTCCATCCGCCTCGTGGACAAAATCGAACTCGGTTACATCTGAAATGCGATCATCTGGAAGCAACACTTCGCGAATCCAGCGTTCCAATTCCGATTCAACCATGGATCTCCCGGCCATTCCTTCCCAGGACCATTCCATGCCGTAATCCGAAGAATAGATTAGATGCTCGTAGCGGCGTGTGGACAACGCTTTATACACCGCCTGTTTTACCGCATCTTTTCCATCCAGTTGCAATCTTCCAATTCGTTGTCCCGAAGCTTGAAATACATAAGTTAGACTCGGAAGCACAGCAGCTTCTTCCTGATCTTCTGCGCTAATCTGCGCACCCTGTGGAATCATGGATTCACCAGCCGATCCAGCACGACAAAGCTGTCTCCACCTTGAACACGCAATAACAAGACATGGTCACCCACGGTCCAAGCTTTGTTCACTACGGATTCCGGCAGTACCAGAAAAGGCTCAGCCAATGCCAGCCGTTGTTCAACGGTGATCTCCAGAGGCTGGGTGTTTGTCACGCTTCCGTACATTACCTGAACGGGAGACTTGGCATCTACAGCGGCCACCGCCGCCTTTTTAATCACGTCCAGCATCATTTATCGTTACACCACCTTCAAATCCAGTGACATCGTGTGCACGCCCCCCTGTACCTTATGCGTACATTCGTCTACCAGAAAATATTGATTAATCTTGAGTTCATTGATCTGGATGTTGACAAAACTACCTGCCCTCACCTTGAAATCACCAAGCGCATCCACTTTCAACGTCTGCGTCTCACGGTTACGGAGGGTCATCAGGGTCTTCAGCATGGCATCAATCTGGCCTTCGTTCAGGCCATCATCCGCTTTTTGGTACAAAAAAAGCAGCCCCCATTGACGGATGCTGCCTGAATCCTGATGAACAAACGTTTCTCTTTTTCCCGTATCCTTGTTATCCCGATACAGCTTGATCTTGTTATACGTCTGGTCGTCAATCGACCGCGTATAGCTGTAATCCGTGAGCAGACTGTTATCCCCAATAACAAAGCCGTAAGGCATCTCTTCCACATCCCGAAGCACAAGCTTGCCAAAATCATCGTAGAAGATGTAATTTTTTCCGAGATAGATCAACGTTCGGTCCAATGCCTCACAGATCATGTCAATCAGCTTTTTGTTATCAAACAACATACGCGGTATAACATATTTCGGCTGGATCAGCTCGCCCACCTTCAACTGAAAGTCGGTAGCAATTCGTTTGATCACATCCGTAGCGGTTGCGTTAACGAACTTGTACGTCTGATTCGCGGTCAGATAACGAGTCTGGTCGTAGGCTTTGATTTTGACACTTTCGTCCTTGCCACTATCCACCGAGAAGATATATCCGTAAAATATGCCTACCTCGTTGCTAATATATTTCACGATATATCCATTCTCATATGTGAATTTCTTATTCTGGTACAGGCTGCCCTTGATCAACGTGAATTCCAGAGAGGAAGGCTTGCCAATACGGGAGGTTTTGTACGTAATATCGCCAGCAATTTCGCTAATGTCCCAAATGTTGCCCTGTTTGTCATCCAGTAATAACCGTTCCTTCATGTTGGCCAGCTTATCATCCAGTAATAACCGTTCCTTCATGTTGGCCAGCTTATCATCCAGCCTGATCTGCTCTTGCATATTCCCTCTCCTTTCACGGAAGCTTGATCACAAGTCCAATCGGCAGCTTCTTCAGTTGTGCATCTTTGATGCTATTCAGTTTCTGCAGCTCTTTCCAGCGAGATCCATCTCCCAAATGGGCTTTGGCTACAGACCACAAGGAGTCTCCGGCTTTGAGAGTGACCGTCTTGGGTTGGATTTTTTCATTGGGCCGGGAGACTTTGGTTTTTGTTTTCGAAGCAGCCGTTTCCTTGCTGTCCTTGAGTGGCACTACTTTTTTGGCGGCATAAAAAATGAACTGCTTCAGCTTGATATCATACTGGATATCCCCCACCGTACCCGCAGTCTCCTTCCAGTCAAAGCTCTCAATGGAAACCGCCATATTAATGGTGTACCTTGCACTGGAAAAGAACAGTCTGACGGGTCTGCCCGTCTGCATCCAACGGATGATCTTTTTCACATATTCATAGGGATCACGGTAAAATTGCTTCTGAATTGCCGGATGTCTTGCATCGTAGTTCAGATGATACGGGCTGTAGTCTGCGGGAAAAATCCCGCTGAAACTGACTTCACGCAGCTTCGGCGACTTAATCACGTTAATTTCACCCAAAGCGCTAACGTTAAACGTACTGCCGTCTCCCGAATCCGAAAATTCAATGCTCTCTGGTGTCACTGGGAAAAACATGTATTCGGAGCGGTTATTGAAGCTTAGTTGAATATAATATTCCACTTATCCATACACCCCCTGAGCACTGGAGACGATCTGACTGTTCAGTCCATCAGTGATTTTGCTGATGATACTGTCCACGTCATGTCCGCTGTTGATATCCCCTGTGGTAACCTGAACGGTTGGAGTAAGGCTGACGAATCGCTGAATCGCCTGCATCTCGGCAAGCTCACGCATCAGTTTCAGATCCTCGCTCGTCACATCCACTGTGCCATCCACGTCACCGATCTTGTCCACCTGTCCGATATTGTTGATTTTGTTGATGTTACTCATGTTATTGCTCGGGACAACGGTGGGAGCAGGTGCAGTTGGCATCGATGGCATGGAAGGTGTTTTGGGTATTTCAGGTGTGAAGTCCTTGCCAAATTTACCTGGTAAATCTTTATCTTTGGAATCATCCTTCGGGTTGGAAGAGAACTTAGAAACCCACTCCTGAGCCTTTATCTGACCCTCCCCATATACACTGGGATTATATTCTCCGTCCATTCGCATAGACTCAAATACATTTTTGTCGCTCTGTGGCTCCATAGACTTCAGAGTGTCCATCCAACTCTTAATGTTCTTGCTGCCAATGTTAATATCCGATTCAGACATCACACTCAGGTTCGTACCAAAGGTATCATTGATAAATGAAGCAACATCGCTAATGGCCCCTACAGCTCTTTTAAGAAAATCCTCGATACCTACCATAACATTGTAAAGAGTTTGTAAAACAAACATGCCTAGGTCATAGAACAACTTTTGAATTGCGTAGACAGGATCAATAAACAGGTTAATTAAGAAATCTGCCAATGAAGCAAATATGTTCCACACGGTAGCAATTACCACTCTGATGATCTCGCCAAGCATCATAAATGTACCAATAATAGCCCCGAGAATATCGGTACCGGTTGCTCCGAACATTTGGAAAATCATAATCATTGCAGCAATTGCTGCGATGATCAGCAATATAGGCCAGTTTACAGCCAACCATGCTACAGCAAGCAAAAACACTTCAGCGATCACAATGCCAAGTGAGATAATCATGTTGTAAAGCAGCACCATAGCAATAGCAGTCAAAATAGGTGCTATGATAGCCCAATTTTCTTGTACAACTGTAGCAAAATTGATGAACCCATCCACGATAAATGCCACCACTTGAGCAATAATTGCGAAGGCCCCACCAATCCATTCGATGAAAGCACTGAACTGACCTGAGCTTATGGCTTCGTTTAATCGGTCAAGCACAGGAGATAAAACTTCCAAAGCTCTTGTTCCGATTTCAGATAGTATTCCATTGAACTGATTCACGAGAGCCGTCCATTTTTGCATTGGAGAATCCAGCATCGTATCAAAGGCTTCTTGTGTGTAACCTTGCATTTCAATAACCGTCTGCAAACCTTGTATAAAACCGTCAAGGTCTTTAGTCTGTATAAATTCACCCAATCCAGCCCCGGTTAATGTACTTTCCGGTATGTTGAATTGACTCGCCAAATCAGTATTTTTTCCATTCATGGCACTAACAATAGCCTTGGATGCATCGGTCAAACTTTTATTATCCGGTGACAACATACTTAATCGTTGAGTCATTTCATTTAACTGATCTACCTGCCCTGTATTCTGTGCCAACGGCACAAACCCTAGAGAAGACTTGAGCGAATTATTGACGTCTTGACCACTCCTGGAGGCTTGATCTCGAAACTTATTATAGATGTTTTCCCCGAGCCTCGGATCTTCTGCGGCAACCATGTAACGATATTTGAAGTCTTCTTGTTCAGCAGCCGCTTTTAACACGACACTTCCAGCGGACTTTACCATTTGAACCCACTTGGAGAGTTTGCTCAGATTATCCCCCAAAGCATTGCTTGTATCATCAGCCGTATCCTCCAACTTTTCCATCAGATTAATCGTTACATTTAGTTGTTGATTTACTTCATTAAAATGGTTGGATATATTCGTCTGGTTGAATTGGTTCAGATTAATCCGGTTAATCTGGTTGAAATTATTAAGGATCTCGGTTGTTCTTACTTGAACCAGATTTAGATTATTGATCAGGGTATTCATGGACGGAGGATTAATTACATCGATACTTGTATCGGACATCTATTTCTCCCTCCTTTCCTTTTTATTTCTTCCGGGCGCGACTCTTGGACCGTTCTTTCTTCTCTTCCTCTACCCGGATGGAGATCATCGCATAGATGGCCGCTCGTTCTCGCATGGAGAAGGCCATTAGCTCATGCGGCAAAATGTTAAGTTCATGGAGAGCGTAATAAGCCAGATTGGCCTCGGAATCGCCCTCTTTAATTAGTTTTTTACGTCATCCACCAGTTCGTTCATATCCTGATTGAAGCCGTTCAGCTTCTGAACTTGTTCACCCAGCGAAGCAAATTCCCCAGGCAGCAGCATTTTCCGCAAAAGCGATTCCGCCCCCATCACGCCGTATGACCGCTGGAGTTCTGCGTTTTTCAAATCGGGATAAACTACACTTGCACTCATCAGGCGAGCCATGTAATCATTCGCATCGATGTCGGGTGTGTAGACACCGTTCTTACCCTTAATTTTGCGGGTAGCTGCCTTACGGCATTCCTGGTTTTCGTCCTCGGTCATGCTGCGCAGTTTCCATGCCACTGGTTCACCTTTCTCATCTTTAAAACGGGGGGATACGATAAACTCCTCCGTTGTATCCATTGCTGCATTTTGGGCAAAAAACATACTCAATCCACTCATGTATTGTTCCTCCTCTAAAGTTAGGTCCCCCGCCGCACGAAGCGGCGAAGAACAGTATTTTGACACGCCAAATAGCCCGTAACACAGGCAAGTTGAACAGGTTTCTTTTACAAACCCTCTGCTAAGTTAAACTCTTTATGAATCTCAAATCAATATGCTTTCACGCTACATTACTTCGGCAGATTGAACGATACAGGCATATCGACATCTTCAAAGGTAAAGCTCACTTCTTCCTCCAACGCCTCGGCCTCGGTATCCAGGGATGCCATGATCACACTGTCGAGGTTGACGCCTTTGAGGGTCACGGTTTGTTTGCCAATCGTAGAAGAAGGATCTTCGTTGGTCACTTCAATGTCGAAGTACGTGTCCACACCATTCTGCATGTACTGGAGCATCAGCTCGCGGAAACGGGAAGTGGTATAGAAAATTGTCATGGAACCTGAACCGGACCAACCGGTTGCTTTGTGCTGTACGCCACGGCGGCCCAAGGTTTTGACCTCTGCTTTTTGTTTCTCCACTGTTGCTTCCAGCGTCTTCACGTAGAACATTTCTTCCGTCTGTCCGTTAATCGTTGCGTATGCGCGGCCTTCCTGGCCGGAGATCGTGTCACTTGCTTTCAGAAATGCCATCTTAAACCACCTTCACTTTCATATATACTTTTTCAACGGAATCCACAGGTTGGACCTGAATCTCGATCAGAATACTGTCGATTTCATTGCCCGGAGCAACAGTGATATCTGTTTTGGAATCAAAATTTTGAATGGCCCCAATATCCTGAAGTTGCTTCAGATAAGTGACACATTGGGAACGGAACAGGCTGCGCCCATCTTCGTTGTTGTTCACTTTGCCGATGTAATAGGACTCAAAAATACGTTTCATATCATTAGCGATGCCATCGAGTACACGGACAACACGGTTTTTGGCAAAATGACGTGCCTTATCCGGTGTCACCAAACGGAACGTATTCACATCCTGCTCCACCACTGCGCGGTTGCTGCTCGCCGTAAACACAAACTCGCCATTACGCAATGCCGCTTCTGTCTCGCTATGCGTCAGTCGTCCGTTCACATCCACGGCATCGTCATACGCACGGAACGTCAGGGATTCATTCAGGTTAGCTCCCGCTGTTGCGCCTGCAGTCCATGCTACGGTTTGTTTTGGTGACAGGACCGTACCATCAGCGAGCACAACACCATTTTTGACACTGATAATGCCTTCATGATCTGCAGCCGGATAATCGGACAGAACCAGTTGCACCTTCTTGCCCTCGGTATCACGCAAGCGCTTGATATAGGCTGTATAGACTGACTTGAGTGTGGCATCGTCTGAAATCAGACCGACTGTGTTAAAATCCAGTACTTCCAGCTTCGTCAGGAAATCGGAATGCTCCTGGTTGGTTGCTGCACCATCTAATCCACCTGTTAGTGGAAGTGACGCTGTAGCTGTGAGTGCCCCTTCACCAGTAAATGTGACGTATGCGTTGGATTCCAGAGCTTCAATGGTAGATGAAGTTTGTTTGTCTACTTCTTTACCCGCAAGCAAAGTGGAGACATCTAATTGTTCCGGTTCATTGATATTGGCAGAGATTACAACAGCCAGATCATTACCACGTACGCCGCCGTGTTGGGCTGTCACTGTCAGTTTGTCCAAGGTTGCCTTGGCTTTGGTCCCTGCATTGAGTCGGTACAGAAGTAAGGTCCGCGCCCGTTTCAATGCCTCGCGGATCAGTAGCATTTGCGGTGCTGTCCAGTCATAGCCTATTTTGGCTTGTACATCTTCACCTGCTTGCACGGTCAGAATGGTGCCAGCTTGTCCCCATGACAATGGAAGGGCCAAAGCCACCGTTCCCCGCTCCCCTACCGTACCCGGCAATGAGCCCTCTGATGCAAAATTCATATATACGCCGGGGCGTACCTTGTTTTGTGTCGTCCATGTTCCTCCAGCCATTATTGTGCCTCCCCATTCATGAATTGTTGGATGTGTTCTTGCGCTTCTTGCAAGGTGTAAGTCTCTTGTTCCAGCAGAACTGCTGCCAAAATGTCTTTCTCGATCCGGCTAAGTTGCCGGGATTCGGCGAACTGTGCTTTGCTGTATTTTTGGTTGTTTTTCTGGTGAGCTTCCGGATTTTTAGGTTCCGGTTCTTTTTTCGTAAACATCGCCAATGCGCCTCCTATTCCTTTCATACTGATCCCCTCATTTGGTTAGTTAAGTTCATAAAAAAAAGGTTACACTAGCCACTCCAATGGCAGAACAACCTTCGTTACGTTGACTCATATCCTTATTCTCTTGTAGCTTTAAGTGCGGTAGGTCGCTGTTCCAGTTGTTGCATGGTAGCGGCGGACTCCGACACTTTGGTGGTTCGCATGGTATAGTACACCAGCATTCGCGGAGTATCGTTCTCCGTCTCCCAACGTAGCTCTGTTGCGCGATAAGGTGTGCCCTCCACGTCGATGGTTTCCAACGCTTCGAAGAGCTCATCCGGCAGTGTTGCCGGGATATTGTCTGCGTCAAGCCACCGGATTTCAAAGGCGTGAGATTGCACGAAGCGATCGCTGCGTTCCCGGGTGAGTTGAGCGGACAACAAGCGGTAGGTGATGCCTCTAGTGTCCGGGGTAGGGCTAGTGCCCTTTGCTGGGTGGATCGGGATGTTTGGGAAGTGCTGTGAGAGTATATTAGCGGTGGTAGTGGTTAGTTGATTTGTGGTCATGGTTCACCTCCTTTAGGTTTGAAATATAAACTAAAAAGGTAGCTTGCTAACTACTCATTAGTGTAATGAATATAATTACTAGTGTTATCCTATAGTTTTAAAAAACATTACTTAAAGACCTGTCCACCTTTTATGATACTAAATGGAGCGCTTGAAGCAGTGTAGTTATCTAAAATTAATATAGATGCACTTATATCACCACCAAAAGCGTTATTAGTTCCAGATACACTTTCAAATGTTGCGAAGCTACCTTGATGTAAAGTGAAAGGTATCTGTTGATTAGAGAATTTGCAATTAAATAAATATAGAGATTGAACTTTGGAAGCCCACAAGTAGCCTAACCCTTTAGTAATTTTGTGGACATGGAGAAGGGATAAATTCCTGCAACTTTGAGCAGTTATTGAATAATAATCACTCTCAATTTCAAGTGGTGTACTCCAATTACCATTAATTAAAATTTCACAACTACAATCATCAAATGAAAACCCACCTTTTAATTTAATTTTAGGATCAAAAGCGATATGAATTGGTCCACCATGGAAATCTTTTAAACTTACTGACTCCGTAAATACTCCAGTGTCATCTGAGGTCCCCCTTTCAACCTTAATCGTTCTCCTACCAGCATTAAACTTCTTTAAAGAGTTTACTGCTGACTGTATTGTTGAAAACTGAGCGTTAGGAGTACCTTTTCCGACAGTAATCGTAATATCAGAACTTCGCAAATCGGCTTCTTTAGTTAAGTCTGAAGCTACTGCAACTCTCGCATCCCTAACCGCCTTCTCCGTCGCAGCCAAATCTTCACGGGTCCCATCAACTGCATTGGACAGTTGGACGATACCCTTATCTGTTAAGGATGCATCATTAATAACGATTTCTCCGAGTTTCTGATCGGTGTATTCCTTTACCTCTTCAATATCGTCCGTTGTAGGTACTTTTTTCCATGGACCCCATCCGACATAGTAGTTCCTTTGAAAAACTTGTAGGTTACTCGGTTCAAAGGTTGTTAGAGTTTGGACCACACCAGCATGTCTTTCTATCGTCAAATGAAAGGCTACTCCTACTGGAGAATTAGCTAAAGTTCCTACTGTGGCGTTCGTTGGGCAATAATATTCCCCTTCTGTGATATAGCTATTAAGATCAGATTCCGCAGGTATAAGGATGGATTCACGTGTCGCCACACCAGCATCAATCTTTTCAAAAATCCCGTTAATACTCTCCCGGGTCACATTCTCGTTCCCCAAGGGAAGAGGCAATTTCAGTCGATCTGTTTCTTTTGGCATTACGCCCACACCTCCAGTTCATTCCACGTCAAGGACGCGGCGTCCAGTTCATCCCATGTTTTCTGCTTCTTGTCCAGATCGTCCCAGACCAGATAGCGATACTCATATTCCACGGCCATATGGGCCGGTTTCAATTCCTCAATCGCCTGTTTGAGATCTTCGATATTGGGCGGGATGCCCATCGTATCCACAAAGCTCACCGTAAAACTCCATGCTTCCGGTTGAAACGTTACATCCACTTTGCCCCCGGCATATGCCTCGGCCACGTTCGCAACCAGCCTGCCAGAGAATTTCCCGGCCCCACGCAGCTTCGACTCCACTACGGCACGCCTCTGTTCCACAGGTTTGAGACGATCCGTCTCAATGCCAAGCTCCTGCTCCCAGAAGTCTAGCCCCCACGTCGCTGTACGGACAAAAAACTGCTCCAACGTCTCATCCAGCGCCTGGTACAGCAGATCCATCTCGGTGCCTTTGGTCTGCATATCGGCCTGCATAACGCGCGAAGTCTCATAATAATTGGGTAAATACGAGAACAGCTCCCGCCCTTTCTCACTCGTCAGTCCAGCATCTACAGTAGAAGGAGCACTCATGACCAGCATCCTCCTTTCCATTCACATCAACGTATACTGCTTCGCTCAAATGCTGCGTTCCCGAGTGGCGTACCGCACGACCCAAGCACTCTTCCTGCCCGCTGCTCTCTTCATTTCCAGCTGAACCGAATGCCGCATAGTCAGAACATTCCCGATGTCCCATACTGCCTTCATCGCCGCACTCCCTAACTACTTCCTCATCCACCATCTGCCCAACACTACTCATGCACATCCACCGTCCCCAGCACGGCCACCTGACTCGCGGTCATCTCGATATTTTGGTCACTCACACCGTTCACGGTAAGCTCCGAATAGTCGATAATTGGTGGAATGTCCAGCAGTATTGCGGCAATCCGGGTGTAGCGTACAAGCGGATCGGCAAAAGCCAACTGTTTCAAGTACGCGGTCACCCCGCGTTCGATCAATGCCCGCACATCGGCCAATGTCGCATCACTGGCAAGCGTCAGTTTCACCTGAATATTCATCGGCACTTCTTCGGCTGGCATCACGGACACCACTGGCCCCGCGGGCGCAACTCCTTCACCTTGTCCATCCTGCGTTGGATCTACGTACTTCTGTACGGCCGCTACCAGATCGGTTCCCGCAGCGCGCTTTTCCGTGTCCAGCAGATACAATCCCACCGTTCCAGGCCCTTGCCATAACGGAATAACACGCGTTGCGCCAACACCTGGCACTTCACTGGCCCATTGCACATATTGCGATTTGTTGCCGCTTGTCCCTTGGTTGCGGACTTTGGCATAAAAACGTTCCAGCAGCGCCGTATCGGCCTCAATATCTGCACCGCCTTTGATCACCTCAACGTTCGTGACAGAGGTCACGCCACCTACAGGTGTAGACAACACAGTTACCGTGCCCGCAGGCACATTGCTCTCTTTTCCGGCAACAAGCGCTCGCACGCCTACCACCCCGGAGCCCTCAGCATCCAGTTCCACACGTCCTACCGTCTCATATTCGAGCGAAGCTTCAGCAGATACTTCATCCGCGAGCGTAGCTACGACCGTTCCAGCAGGCACCACTTTCCCCGGCGTACCCACGAATCTCACAGCACCCTGAGCTGCCACAGCAGCTCGCCGCGTAATACCGTGCTCTCCCGCCCGCAGATCCAGCTCTTCCGAACGAAAATTCGGATCACTGCTCGCAGCCGTACTTGCAAACCCCCGCCGCAGTAATTCCTGCGCCCACAACGCCGCCTCAGACAGCATAAACGCTACCGGAGCTTCCGCATCCCACAGGAACGAACCCTCCGACTTATCCAGATCCGCGGGCAGACGATCCAGCATACGCTGCATAATCTGTTCCTCCGTCTGGTCCTCCAAATAACGCGGAATCTCAGCCATCCCGTCAGATCACCTCACTTTCCAGAATAAACATCTCTTCCTGCACACTCGCCACCCGGCACGAGAACATGCACTGCTCCCGATTCCAATCAAACGTAAACTGGTCTACCGAATCCGTGCGTGGATCAGCCAGCAACGTCTCCGTTACCATCCGGGTAATCTCACTTTCCATCACACCCCGACTGTCGCCCTGCCCCACCAGATCCTCCAGCTCCGAACCATAGTTCCGGGAATAGATCACATGTCTGTAACGTGGAGTTTTCACGGCCTTAATGCACCACTGCACCCAGGCTCCATGCCCACCAGCCGCAGCGACTTTGCCACTTGGAGTCAGTACAAAATCTCCTGCATCGTAATCGAATCGCCAGCTCCGCCCAAAGCGAACCTCTTCCGAAGTCGCCCCCGACAGATCCTCCTCATCTCCCCAGACCACACCCGTTTCCGGGAACAAACTAGGCATGCGCACTCACCACCTTACACAGCACCACAATGTCGTTACCGCCATTCACCCGCATCGCCAGTACGCGATCTCCCGCCTTCAATCCTTTACCAAGAGACCACACCGCTTCTTCCACTTCCTCTTCTTGCAAAAGAAACCGTCCCGTGCCCGTCGTTCCGCCGTTTGCCACGTCAGATATACCCGAGATCGCGCCAGTAGCCTCGCGCTCCGGCAATCCAAGCGTGCCCGGCAACTCGGCCACGAGATAATCCTGCACTTCGTGCTTGAAATCATCCAGCTTCACGCCGGATGAGGTCATCGTACCCAAAACCGCGCCCAGACCACTCACGGCCTGACGGGAATGTGTACTCATCGCACCCCGCATAACGTCGGCAAAATGCCCATACGGATCATCTTTATTCAAGGTAAACCCTCCTTTTCACCAGCTCAGCCGTCCCCAGCTCCAACGTCATTGTTCCAGGCCCGGCAGACAGATCACGGCTTACCGACATGACGATCAACTTCAGCCCTTTTAACAACACTGCGTCCCCGGCGCGAATCGTATTGATATCCGGAGCGGAGATTGTAAACGTCTCCTGAATACCTGTGAGCTTGCTTTTTGCCAGCTTCTTCGCGGCGGCGGCTGTTTTCACCTGATCATCCTCGATCAGTTTTTGCAACGTACCTAGCTGCTCCGTATCACTCTGCTCAATCGCCAGCACTTTCGAAGGTACCTCTTTGCCACTACCACCGGACTCCGACGCTGCCATCACTTTAACTTTGGTAACCGCCCCTTCGAGCGTACGCATCTGGGTAAGATCAATCAGCCGATCCAGCTCATACACCTTCGCATTACTTCCCACCTTAAAAAGCTGCAAACCGCCGGGTGTCATCCGTGGATGATACATGTCCCCGCCGGACTTCGCCGTTTCTTTCAGATCGGCAAACATCATCGAGAAAATCGTCTGTGACCGATAGACGGCTTTGCCCAGCTTTGTCTTGGTATCCGGCAGCGTGCCGTATGGAATCTTCCACTCTTTGGCGTAGGTTTTGAGTCGTTGCGTAGCGGTCTGATCCTTCGGCAACAGGAACTCGTCCTCTGATTTTTCCAGATAAATCATTCGGTCGTACACCGTGAGAGACAGCCGCTTGGTGCCGCTGTTGGAACTCTCCACCTCCCAGATGACCGCAGGATGCAGCAAATGAACCATGGATTTTTCACCAAAAGGAACCCCGCTAATCCGCACCGCCATCCCAGGTGAGATCGAAGGCAGACCAGAAGACGCAGAAACCGCCAGCCGGATGTTGGCCTGATAGGCAATCTGGTCGAGCGAATCCTTTAGCGTAATCGTTTCCACCAGCTTGGTGATGTCATATTTGTCGTCGACAATGACCTTGTAGGTCATGGCATCACCAGCTTTTGCCCGGGCTTGATCCGGTTCGGATCACTCCCGATGATCTTTGCGTTGAGCTTGTAGATCTCGTTCCATTTGGAACTGCTGCCCAGCTCAAGCTTTGCTATTTTGGAGAGGGAGTCGCCAGATTTGACGGTGTAAGTCTTGCTGTTCTTTTTCAAATCGGTACGCGAACCTGACTTGCTCGCGGATGCCGCAGAGCCCACCTTCTCCACCTTGGAATCCCGCCATGTGCGCAAGGTCAGGTCGAAGTAAATATCTCCTGTCTCCCCCCCACGAAAGCTCGAATTAAGCGAAACAATAAAAACAGGCACGTTCACGCCCGTCTCTGAAATGATGAGGCGCAGCGGCTTTTTGGAGATCAGAAATGTGTTCAGGACATTCATCGCTACACGCGGATCCAGAAAAGATTTTTCATCCATGCAATAGGACGGATCAAATCTTTTTGGAAAAAAAGAAGAGAAGGTGATCTCCTTCACCTTCTCCCCTTGTGCAAAATCAAACTCGCCATGCTCCAACATATTGACCGTTTCATACCCTTTGGACCTGGAAATATTAACTTCTTCAGGGTTCACTGGGAATTGAAATGGAGTGTTGCCGTCCTTCAACGTAAATGACATTTTGTTAGGACCAACTTTATCTTCAAATACTGACATATCTGCGGCCTCCTTTCTGCTTAGGCCATAATTGTTTTGCGATTTTGCATCGCACGACGAAACTCGTTAGAGATCCGTTGCCCCACCTGATGACTCACAGCATCATAATCAATGGCGTTCTCACGCACCGTCACCTGTACTGTACCTGGCGCGATATTCACTGCAATCTGATTGGTAGTTTCGGTTTTGAAATCCTTCAAGTATCCGGACAGACTGCTCATCTGGTCTTCAGATATCTGTACCGTCATCGTGGACGATTTCCCATTCGTCTGCGCACCGTTACCAAGCGCCATCGCTTGGCTCTGCATCATGCTTGTTCCCATGAATCCAGCAGATGTAGGTTGACCGACTTTGCTGTTCATATAAGCCGTTGGGCCTGTCATGGTCAGTGTCGGTGGCATATAGGCAGGTGCCATCTGCGGGCCTGTTGCAACTGGAGACGGTGCAGCCACCGTTGCTGCCGAGACAGTCTTTTCTTCTTTTTTGGAACCAAATCCAAAGAAGCCGGATATGCCATCCGTGATTTTTTTTGTTTTCTCAGAAACATAATCAGCTGCACCCGACAATGCATCCCCTACACCCTCGGTAGCACTAGACATAAAGTTTCCAATATCCTTCGCTTTGTCTCCAATCCAGCCGCCTGCTGCACTTCCGGCCCAACCACCTACTGCACCACCAACCCATGTCCCGATGCCAGGCAAAAGAACGCTACCGATGGCGCTACCAATCGCAGTACCTGCTGTGCCGCCAATCATCGAACCCACAGCACGGCCACGCTCTTCCGGGGGTGCTGTCGCTAAATTTGCCACATCAGCAAGCATGCTGATGGGTCCAAGCAACCTTTTTGCCCCTTTGGCAAAACCACTACTTAAATTATCCATCAATCCATTACCAGCCAGCATGTCGGTTAAAGATCCCAATCCACCATCCGCAAATCCTAATCTACCGCTTCCTCGTATTCTTCTACCGCCTCCCCTATTACGGTTGCGATCGGGCGGAGGAGTTGGAGTATCAGGTACAGGATTGGGTACTGGTGATGGGCCCCGGTTCGAACGATTACTAGACCTTCTACCGCTTCGGTAATTTCGTCTTCCACGATCTGATCCACCACCATCCGCATTCGGTGAACGAACTCTACGGTTTTTGCCCATCTTTCCACCTGTGCAACAGCAGCATTTGGATGCTGGACTTCTGGTTGGATCTGATGCAGGACTTTCTTCTTTTTTCTTTTTGAACAATTTAAAAATATCTCCTACATTAAAGGCTGCATCCTTCAAATCATTGAATGCTTGGACCGCTGCAAGTACGTTTTCCCACCACTTTTTAGGTTCTTCTTCCTTCGTATTATTAGTAATGTTTTTGTTGTTCTGGATCACGACAGCCATAGTTGGGCCAGTTGGCCCACCTTTGCCCATCGCCACTTCGATCTTCTGCCGAACCTCAAACGATACTGTTCCCGAAGCCGTAACCAACTGGTCCCTGAAACTATTCAGTTTCGCCCATGCGCGATCCAGTGCAGGACTGAGCTTATCAATCAACCCAATCGTCGGTGTAATTCGCAGCCTGCTGATTCGCACAGCCATACTATAAATATGCTCCAACCTGCGTCCTGTCGTTCTCAGTTCATTGTTCACCTTAATCAGACTCTGATAACGAACTCTGCCCAGACGTTCGGTTGAGCGTTGGATCTGATCCAGATAACGAAGGGTTGTCCGCATTTCCGCATTAGATTTAGACAAACCTACAATCATTTCTGCCATTATTTCACCTCCTGCCTTATATCGTTATCGATTCATTTGCGAGGTTATTGCTGCCATCTCTTCTTCCGAGAACGCAATCAACAGCGAGCGCTCCCCGCGTGGCAAAGACCAGAACTCTCCGGGCCGGAGATGATGACGCACCCACATATGATACAGGAACGTGGTCATCCCGCCGGAGTGAATCAGTTTTTTAGGTCTTCAATCTCCACACCGAAGCCGGACAGCTCCAGCACTTTATCACCTACAGCATCCAATTCACCCGCGAGCAACATACGACGTACCGCCTGTTCTCCACCGGACAACTTCATGCGACCGGTAATCCGGGTGTCACCCCAGCCGGACAATTCCAGGCTGCGGACTTTCAATTTCACCGTTGCTTCGGAAATGAGCAGCGCGTTAAACGTTTCGGTGTCCACCTTTTCCTCGGTGCGGCCTTTGGTCGTTTTACGAATCGTACAGCGTTCGCGAATGTGATCCACTTTGGAAGACGTCAGTCCACGCAAGGTCAACAACAAATCCAGACGCTGAATGCGTACATTCTCCTCTGGCAAACGTTCTGCAGCTTCAAACAACTGATCCAAAATCTGTTCTTCGGACATATTTTCATTCATACTCATTGGGTGTTATCTCCTTCTTGTTCACATTTGGTAATCATAATGTTACACTAGCCACTCCGATGACAGAATAACCTTCCGATCGCTGTTATCCCCAGATTTTTTTGATTCCCCTCTTCAAGGGAAAATCCGGGGATAGCCTATGCTTCCGATGCAGCTTTCTTTCAGAAAGCTTTTAGGCGAACGCTCCGCTTCTTCACGTTATTTCTGTCCTCTCCGTTATCGTGCAGATACTAAATTTGCTTTAAGTAGACAACAAAGAGACCGAGATCATCTCGGCCTCCATTAAAGTCCTTTTTAGTTCGCCACAATTGGATTCAGCAATTCAAATCCTTCAAATGTAAAGCCCGTTTCCTCCGGTACTTCCTCACCCGCTGTCCAGTTGGCAAGCTGGATTTTGTCCACCATGCAACCTCTCAGCAATACACTTTCATGTCCATATGATTCAGGGTCATTCAGCTTGGAAATAATCTCGAATTTGGTGAAGCCACGCTGGATCATATCCGAAGTGACTTTGTAGCCCGTCATCGTGCCTGTTCCTTTTTTCGCGCCATTCTTGTGCACCTTCCAGTCGTTACCAACCAGGTTCAGCTCACGCTTTTCAATCTCCACACTCGCTTCCAGCTTGTTAATGTTTGTCTGCCACACACCATCGATATGCAACTGACCATGGGTACCGAGAATTACTCTTGACGCATCCAACATATATTTTCCTCCTTGGGTTGGTTGAACTAATAAATATTACACGGTATAACTCCGCAGTCAGAACAATCTTCCGAGCGCTTCGCTTCTTTAGATTTTTTCTGCCCTCTCCGTTATCGTGTAAACCATCAGTTCAACATATAGTAATTATTCTAGAAAACGGTTCTTTCCGCTCACACAACCTTATTGCACGTAAAATGTACCAAACAACTGCTCCATCACATCCGTCAGCTTCACATTCCATTGCAGGAATACTTGATCTGCTTCCGGTTTGAGAACTGGTGCCGCGCCATAATATGCCGGGTCAAGAATGACATCATAACCGTCAGCTTCAATCACATTGCTCTGTGCGAGCAGCGCCAAATAGGCCTTCATGGCACTAATCAACGCCTGACGACCCTCTTCGGTATTGTTTACTTTACCGATATACGTATCTTCCGCAGAACGTTGCAGATCCGTGTTGATGGCGTCCAACACACGAATGGAACGGATTTTTTTCCACGCATTATTCTGTCCAGCGGCCGGGGTTACCAGTGTGTTTACACCGCGAAGTGCTTTCACCTGACGACCATCATGGAAGAAAATAAATACGCCATTCTGTACCGCCTGTTCCTGTTCTACACGCGTCCAGCGACGTGTCACATCATCGAACGGAGTAGCTGCATAGGTTGTGGATTGGTTCAGACGTTGTCCGGCGATCAGACCTGCAACATAGGCGGATGTTTCCGCCGAGCTGTAGAATGCATCTCCAAGGCGCACGCCTGTACCGACATTAATCACACCTTCATGGTTCAGCGCAAGCGAACGTGATGCTGCTTTTTGTGCTGCTGTAGCAGAAGTGTCATCCGCTGCGGAACCACCAAATACAGCCACCACCGGTTTACCTTCACTACGCACACGTTTCACCCATGCAGCAAAACTCGCAAGCAGAGGTGCGTCTGCCGCCTGATCCAAAGCCAAGACATCGAATTGCTCCCCTTCCAACGCACCTTGCACAGCAATATACTCTGCATTGGTCAGGTCATCGTTACCACTTACGCCACCTTTGAATGCCGCACCCGCAATTGTTGCAACTACACCTGCACCATCGCCAATCGCCTGCGCCGTCACCCAGACATTTTGTTCATCCGCGTTAATCTCTTTTGCCAGAGAAGCTGCCGTAATATCCGCTGTCAGGAGCGCATACAACATCCGATTACCTTCAAAAAGGCGCACTTCATGCTTCGTATTATCAATCACACCCGGCTGGATGGTGACGTAGAACCCATTCGCACGATCCCCCGGATACTTCGCATCCAGTTGCAGCACATTGGCATCACTGCTGTCTTTCAAAGTAAGCGTAGCAACTTTAGCCGCAGCACTTGCTACACGATAAGCGAGCAACTTCTTCGGCCCACCCAACAGGGCGAGCTTCAAGGACGTATAAGCCGTACCGTTGTCCAGCACATTCGCCGCATAGATACGTTCAATCGCCGCTTCGCTCCCTACTTCAACAAAAGTCCCCACAGGACCCCAGTTGGCCTTGACTGGCACAACGACGGTTCCCCGCGTACCCGCTTGAATGGCCGAAGATGCTGCCGCCTGAAAATTCATATATAAGCCCGGAAGGACCGGACGATTCGTTTGCTCCCAATTTCCACCTGCCATTATCCCTTCACCTTCGCTTTCATAAATTGGTTAATTCGTTCTTGCGTTTCTTCAATGGAAAACGTCTCTTGCGCCGCTTCGTACAGCGCACCGTACAGCACCTCTGCCTTAACGGCAAAGAGGGCTTCTGCATGATTCATCAGTTCTGCCCGTGTATACCGCGGGGCTGTCTGTTTGCTTTTTTTCACTGAGCTTGCCATTGCCATCTCACCTCATTTGTTGGACTACTAATTTTGTGAATTGATGAACTTATTGCTATGATTTCCGAGCTACGAGCTACAAGCTACAAACTTAAAGCTTTAAGTTTCAGGCTTTAATTCTAATCTTGGAACTTTGACCTTTAAGCTTGATCTATGAATTTTTGATCCTATGAACCTATGAATTTGAAGCTATAATGTTGAAGCTACATCTATCATTCCAAAACTACATTCTCATTCTAAAGTTATCATCTGGAACCACCTGTGATGGAGTTCCTCTGGGCACAACTTTTACTCCATCCCTTTACTATGGTGAATCTCACGAATCAAAGGTACATTCGTACCCGGACGACGAATTCGCTGTTGCAACGTCAGGCGAATCTGTCCGTTCAGATAGGCATCTGCCTGTAAATCTGCCGTGACTTCATCCACTGTGATATATCGCGTGTTACCTTCCTGCTCTTCGCCACCCGTTTCAGTGACGGCAACACGAGATTGGACCGCAAGTTGCTCTACCAACCGAGTAACGGTCTGGCGTGTTAACACCGAATGATCGGAGAGCACATGCCCAATCCACTGTTGTCGAACCTCTAATGCCGAAGTGCCCGCCACAGACGTGCTGCATCCGGCCAATCGCCATAACACAGATGGCATCTCATATCCTCCAGGCCAGACCTCACCATATACCGACCAGTTCGAGCCAAGCTCTTGCTGTGTCCAGTCTTGAAGCGCAGCTAGCCACGCGTCACCTGTTTCAGCGAGGACAGCTCCCGAGTCTTCGGGAACATACACTCCGAACCGCAGACTGCGCGTAAGCATGCCAGACCCTGCATCCACCCGGTCACTATCTGAAGAACCCAGATAGATACAAGTAAAGGACTCACCTGCTTCATCCACCAGCCTTACTTGATGCAACCCTTCGATTAGAAGGGCTGACCAAGCTTCCACTTGTTCAGCGCCTCCATCTTCCGGACGAGCGTATGGTGAGATTTTGATGATCCGTCGATATCCCGCCCAAGCAGACTTCGGCACTTCTTCGGCAAACGCAACCACTGCACAAGGCCCGGTTAACACTGCGCCTGACGCAGGTACATCGAGTACATGACCGTCCCAATCTGGAACAAGTACCGCGAGTTTCTGTTTCAGCGTTTTTTTAATGAGCGTACTCATTTTACTGGTACTCACGGTAGTGCTAATTTCATTTCTCATAGACACATTCATTTCGCCCCCTTTGGCTGCAAGTTTGAGATCTGCCCACACCATGCAGCGTCAATGCAGCAGCAGTAGGCTCCCCCTTTTAACTCAGAGTCTGTATTCCGACCGAACCAGTACCGGGACTAATTCACCGCATCAAAAAGACCGGCCACTTGGCCGGTCTGTACATTAGCGTATGTGCTTTCGGTGCGTCCCTTGTTATTGATCCGATAATACAATCTTATACCCTTTTATTCCTAGCGCGGATGGTGTTCCGTACGACTTCGGTGCGATTAAGGGCGTCGTTCGGGTGGAAAAAAGACGATTCTGGAAGCATCATTTTAAAGAATAAATAATTAAGCATTAAGATCAAAAAAAATTGATAAATTTATCCAAATATATTAATATTTCATTATCAAATTCGTTGTCGCTTACGTAAAAGAAGGAGAAATACCTATGAGTAAAACTTTCAAGATCACTTCACTTGTCATCTTATCATTTATACTCGGGATATCCTGCTGGGCTTACATCGGACTGCTTGGTAATCCGCTCAAGAAAAATGATGCTGAACAACAGGTAACCACTTACCTGATTGAACAGAAAGGTTACTCACCCGAACAGCTTATCGAAGTACAAGGTACTTACTCCTCAAAAAGTTCTGAAGCACCTTACGGTGCCTCAGTAACATTTGCGGATGAACTCGAAGCGAAGTATCAATATATCATTTTTAACAACGGAGAGATTAAGCAGTACAGTCATACCAGTGATGATCCCAAACATGAGGAGCCCATGGTGAGATAACCGTTTAGTTCAGCGTAACTTGCGGGTTCAACGTAATCTCAAATGCACGCCCCCAAATGAAATCGGGATTCGCATATTCCAGCAGCGCACTAGCATATGTCGCGTAGGACAATTCGTCATTACAGATCTGCTTAATCGCCACATTTCCTGTCTGGAAGGCTGTCTTATTCCCGAGTGCCGTTGTGTAAGTTTGCATCAAGTCACGGAGCAATGTTTGCAAATGGGCATAGTCTTCCTCTGAGTTGAACAGCAACATATTTTGATCCGAAAGTGTAGCCACGTTGGTATACAGCGCATGGGCTCGGGAATACGTGCGGATGTCCGCAATCGCTACCGCTTTGTAGTAATAATCCTTCAGGAATCGCTTAAACAACAGCGAGCCATGCGCATTCATAGCATCTCGCAACTTATGCTCATGCTTCTCTGTTGTGATTAACGCGTACCTCGACTGCCCCATACCTACAGCAATACCGATCTTGTTACCTGGTGTATTCCAGGCACTATAACCCAGAACCCGCCCGGTATATGGACTGTTTAGTAACGCTTCGGCAACATCAACATTGGCTGGTCCTTTACCCACAAAATCAATCAATACCGAAGGCAGACCTTGCTCACTATTCAGCGTCAGTTGCTCCAACGCAGCTTGCACCTGATCCAGAGCGGTAATGGCAATAATCTCGATGTCGATGCCCGTGTTCTCTCCGGAATTACCCGGGTGACCCTTCGTCATACGATCCAGTTCGGAGGCCATGTCAAACGGGACAACTTGATCGGCTGCTACAGCCACCAGCTGTTCATTTTCCAAGCCAGCACCCACATCCGTCACCACCTCCGGTTCAGGATATGCCGAATCCGCTACAAGCACACCACCTACAATATCCACATGACGAACCACATTCTCGTGTACATCCATGTATTCATACGTGTTAATGATGGAATTGCCATGAGGACCAAAATACTTCACTGCGTAACGTATCCTCGCCCCACCTCGGAACAACTGGTTAGCCATGCGAGCAACCAAAGCGTGCCCCAGACCATCCGCATCCGGCAAGATGATAGCACGATCTGGATTTTGTCCATTGGTTCCACCCAGCCATTCATTGATCCGCGCTTCTACATATTTGATTTCATTGATCTGAACACCCTGCGTGTTTGCATCGTCGACGCCAACCGCAAGGAAATCGATATAACCTGTGCGAGCCAGTTGATCCAGAATGTATAGATTTGTTTTGAATTTATGTTGTCTTGTATTGTAATACTGTTCTTTATCAAAATAGGTCGTTGCCCCATATTCCACCCCATCTGGGGACAGGTTATAACCTTCGATAATATCCTCAAACTCGGTGTATGTCTGACGTGGCTGCTGCATCAACGCACGGGACTCATTATATGCATCTAGCGCCAAGCCATCTGCAAACGAGGTTGTAGCCAAACGCATGATGGTGTCCATGACAAATACGGGTTTGCGCGGATATTTCTGCTTGATCACGCGGATCACATCCAGCAAACGAGTGGTCTCATCATCATATTCAGGATAGGCGCCCCCTCCATCTTCGCGGAGCTGACGACTGCCAATCAGACCGCCATAGGCGAGCATATCGGATGAGATAATGAATCCGTCGACCTTGGCAGCATGTTTCAGAATAAAGTTGTGAATCTTGGACGGTTTGCCATAAACCGGCGTGGAGGTGCCGAGCAGCGTTGTGCCATCTACGGTTTTCTCCGAGTCCAGACGATTCTTAATATCACTCAGGTTCGGTGTAACGATATGGATACCGGCTGCTTTCCCTTGCACAATTACATCATCCAGATTCGCTGGACGATCATCCAGTGGAACATACAATACTGTTTTCATATCACGTAGCCTCCTGTTATCTGTTTAGTCTTTAATACCCGATCAGGGCAAGGATGCAATCACCGAATTAAAAAACCGGCCCCATGGCCGGTCTGTACTTTAGCGTATGAGCTGTCAGTGTGTCTTCCTTGCTGCTGATCCGATAATACCATTTTACCGCCTTTGCCCACTCGCGCTGATGGAAATCGGGATGAATTACGCATGAATGTGGTCGTCTCCGTGGCGGTTAAATGTCGGTTTCTCGCGAGAAAATCCTATCGACAATCCAACCAAACCCATCCTGATGATGTTTATATGACATAAGTAGCTTTCAAATCCTACGAACAATAAAGGATGGATATGACGATGAAAAAGAGGTATTTCTTCTATCTTTGGATTGCTGTCACCAGTTATATGGCGGGCCCAGCTATGTATGCGTTGGCGATGTACATCTTATATCAGGAAACAGATGTTATAACAACATCTCTGATTGGATGGACCGCGGCAACATTCTTATCCGTTGGTATCCTGTTTATCCTGATCACAGTCATCATGCTACGAGTGTTCAACATCTATTATTTCTGGCTGCAAACCCTGCTCTTCGAGTTGTTTTTCCTTGTCCTCGTCTATATGACCACTGTTCTTCTTGGGGCTGGCAACAGGGGACTGCCCAAGCTGTCCTTTCTATTTACACCCGAAGGCATCTCCTTATGGATGTTCTGGGGGAGTATTGCACTTATGAGTTCCTGGGGAATATGGGCAGCGCGTCAGCCCGTACGAAAATCACCATACATGCTGGTGTCCAGAGTCATGCTGATCCTTTTTATCCTTGAAATTTGGCCCCGTTAAAAAGGTGCAGGCTGCCCACGATTCGGTAAACTAGAATAATGCCTAGAAGGGTGTCCGTCATGACGGACACCCCTTTTGAAATGAATGTTTATCTCACGCGATGATATAACGAAAATTCTCCCATGTTTCCGGTACGGGCTCCCCGTTTTTGGCATGATGATAGAAGCTGAACGGGAATTTAAATATATGACCTCCGTTCCAGTCACGAGAACGTCTATCGGTGAGCCAGTATTCCAGTTCATGGGGAAGCGCCACTGATCGTTCCGCCCGTTCTAGTGGCAGGAGGTCTACGGGTGATTGCAATGTCGGCATCTCCTGTTCA
Organism: Paenibacillus sp. FSL M8-0212; assembly: GCF_038004645.1. Classification (NCBI taxonomy): domain Bacteria; kingdom Bacillati; phylum Bacillota; class Bacilli; order Caryophanales; family Paenibacillaceae; genus Paenibacillus; species Paenibacillus sp. FSL M8-0212. The sequence continues at coordinate 1,046,252 of NZ_JBBORP010000001.1, forward strand.
ATATCCACATCTCGGCTTAAGCGTAGTGCCTTCACCATGGTAAGGAAAGGCGGAATGCCTTTGTGGAATAATGCCGGATAACCCAATTCATATAATATGTTAAGCGCATGTCCATAGGTCAGCATATGACCAATCAGATCATGATGTGCTTCCGCGTGATATATGGTCTGGAACGCACCAAGCTCATCCAGAATCAGGCGTGACAACTGTGTTGGATCTTCGATCTCGGGGAAACCATCACTCTTTTCCAGCTTCAGATTGCGAATTTCTTTCACGGTTGTGTTCATCCAGGATCTTCCCGGGATGGTTCGATCGAAAGAATCGATCAGTTCAACCAGCCGACCAATGTCCTCCGCAGTGCCCCATCCATCCAGTTCGCGAATGGCTTTCAGGCTGATTGCCCCATAGATGGCCTGGTGTCCAACCCAGTGCAGCTCTCCAATCGTTCGATCCAATGCGTCCGTAATACGCGCTTCAGCATCTTCCCTGGGCATCATTTCACCAATCGGGGAGGTCTGACCAGGGCTGATCCCATGCTGGCGAAGCATGGCTTTTGCTTCGGCCGTAACACTGCCGGCGGCAAGGGCAGTGAGACGATTTTCCCGTACCCAAAAATATGCCGCAATCGCACCCGCCCCATAATGGGCGTGCCACAGATCTCCTGTACGTTCCCGACTGGAAACGATAATCGCAAGTCCCTCTTCCAACAAACGTCGATCCAAGCTTGCCACCACCCTTCATCATATGTAAGCCTGACAGAACAACCTTCCAATCACTGTTATCCCCAGATTTTTTTTCGATCCCCTTTCCTAAGGGAAAATCCGGTGATAAATGTGAGATTATGCTTACGAAGTAGCTTTCTTTCAGAAAGCTTTCAGCTTCGCTTTTTCAGGTTTTTTCTGTCCTCTCCGTTATCGTGTAAATTTAGTTCAACTTATATATCCTAATGAATAAATAAAGCGTTTACTTCTATAACATGATGGAAATGCTCCACATATGCCCGTTTTGCCCCGGAATGCAAAGTTTAGCCGATTCGAAGCCTGCCCAAGTCACGAATGGACACTTCCAGCGGATAGATCTCTGCTTTTTGCTTGGAGAAAAACCACGTCCGATCCTTCTTCACCACAATAAATAAACCATGTACATCTCCTACAGGAGCAAAGGTATCACTAACCTCACCCCAGCGCGTGAGTCCAATCCGCTGAAGCTCATTCACCGTAGACAGAACATCCTCCGTCACCAGTCCAACTTCACACACCTGTAATATATCTTGAGTCGAGAAGTCATGGTCACTCTCGTTTTGAATACGATGATGAGCAATCAGCTCAATAATATTGCCTGCTGGATCTTCAAAATAGAGAGAATGAGAGTCCCAATTAGCAGAGTATGTCTCATCCCGATTTTTTTCCCTGCTTAAAACAACACGTGATGCTGCCCACTGCTTTGCTTCCTTGAACTGATTTGTCGGAATCAACCAGGCCACATGATAAAAGGGCTCATGATCTGTTTCACACGGTTTGAAAATCATCTTTGTCCCTCCAACCTGCAGGTTGAAGGCCTGATCTGTCGCATTGGACACCTCCATTCCCAACGTATCACGATAAAAATGCTTGAGGTCCTCCAGCCGTGTTGTATATAACTGCAATTCTTCGATCATCATACGGCCTTCTCCTGCAACTCCTCCCACTGACTCCATGGCACCATGCCAAGCTCAGGCTTCGCTTCATCCGGGAGCATGGCGATGAATTCAAGCGAGTGACCATCCGGATCGTTAAAATACACAGATACCGCAGGCATCCAGCCAAAGACGTACAGTTCACCGATATCATCATCCAGGAAGTTCTGTGTCTTGATTCCTTTGTTCTCCAAGTGAGCCACCGCATGTTTCATATCCTCCAGAGATACATGAAAAGCAAAGTGCTGACGCTTCACCTCGGAAGGATCCTTTTGCCACAATCCCAGCATGGCATTGCCTTTTCCACCAATCCAGTAGAAGGAGTTCCCACGTTCTTTCTGCCCATAAGCATGGGGTAAACCCAGGACCGTTTCATAGAAATGATGGGATCTCTCCAGATCCGTCACGTTCAAATGTGTTTCAAATATGCCTGTAATCATAATGCTCAACCTCTTTTCCTTTTCCCATTTTTAATCTTCCTTGGTTCTCAACTCATCGTAGAATTCCGCGCATTCGTTAACGTCTGTGCCAGATTTAAAAACGATCCAATAACCCGCTGCACCCGTTCTTCTATATCCTGACTGCCTTCGTACTCTTCGTATCCGTCAAATGTCGCTTCGAATCGTCTGCGCTGCGCACCACCAATGGAGATCCACTCTTGGGCATTGATACCATGCAGATTGCGGACAATCGCTTGCAGTTGTAAAAGTGAACTTACCCCCACCGCTCCACCAGAGGAACTGATGGACAGGACGGGCTTGCCGCTGAAATGAGCCTGACTCAGGTGATCCAGTGCATTTTTGAGCACACCGCTAATACTGCCGTGATACTCTGGTGTAGACAGGATGATGGCATCTGCCGCGAGCATACGTGTGTTCAGGTCTGCCAGATGTTCATGATCCGCCTGCTTTTCATCTGGTGCATAGAATGGAAGTGGTGTCTGATACAGATCAAACAGGCTAGCCTGATGTCCCTGACCGCGAATAATCTCCACAGCATACTCTCCCAGACGTGTACTGGTTGCATTGTTCCGATTGCTGCCTGCCAAAATAACAATCTTCATTCATGTCACTCTCCTTGGTTTTTTTTATTGTTTCAAACTCTAACGTTCCTTCAACCGATCCGTCTTTGGCTATCCTTATCTTACCTTTCTTTTGCATCCAAATCGTCAGCAGATAGACTTAACTTGAAATACCAAAAAACTCAACCTTTAGGTTGAGTTTATACGACTTAAGTATGAACATATGTCGGAATTGGTCACACGACCCAGCCATTTCTTACGGCATGAAGAGCCGCTTGTGTCCGATCCGCCAGACCCAGTTTGTCGAGCAGATGACTGACATGGGTTTTGACCGTTTTTTCGGTGATGACCAATTGAACTGCAATTTCCTTGTTGCTCAATCCTTGAGCAATCAGCCCCAATACCTCTTGTTCACGGCGAGTAAGCATATCCGGACCACCAAGGGATGTTTCATTTGATTTTCCAACCTGCTTTGGCTCCTGATGTTGACTATCTGCTGACTGATCTGCGGTTATATGCTTTGATAACTGATCGTTTATAGACCACTCGGATGAAGCCAGTACATGCATCAATTGACCTGCTGCGGCAGGATGCAATTCTACCTGACCTGCATGCACATTGCGAATGGCCACAGCCAGATCCTCCGGATCAATATCCTTGAGTAGATATCCTTTCACCCCTGCACGCACAGCAGGAACCACATGATCCTGATCCGAAAACGATGTGAGCACAATAATTCGCGTTCCTGGCATTAATGCACGCAGCCGTCTGGCTGTTTCGATTCCGTCCATGACCGGCATATGCAGATCCATTAATACCACGTCAGGTTTTAACAATTCCGCCTGCGCCAGAGCTTCCTGCCCGTTCGATGCTTCACCAACAACTTCCATGTCTTGCTGTGTGGTCAAAAAAACGTGCAGCCCTCGTCTCACCATCGCATGATCATCTGCGAGCAAAATCGTAATCGGCATCTCTTCTTCCCCCTGACTTTATACAGATTCGAACGGAAGTGGAATGACTGCCGTTACTGTTGTTCCCTTGCGGGGAGAACTCACTATCTCTAAGTTGCCCCCGAGCGATTGGGCCCGTTCCTTCATAATGGACAGGCCAAGCGAGCTTCCAGACGACACTTTTGGCCTGTTCGCACCACCTTTTCCCTGATCTGTGACGGTGAACACCACTTCATGATCACTTAACTTGAGGGTGACCTCAGCAGAAGAAACATCAGCGTGTTTCCGTACATTATTCAGCGCTTCCTGTCCGATTCGCCACAATGCTTCTTCTATATTACGCGGTAAAGACCGCGTTCCCGTCCGATTCATCACCACTTGAAGCCCCTGGCTGGTGCCGTATTCCTGTAGCGCATGGAGCAGCCCTGCTTCCAGTCCCGCGGGACGGAGCTGCATAATCAATGTGCGCATTTCCTTGAGAGCCTCCTGCGACAAAGCCCGAATATCCTTCATCGCTTCCGCTGCCGGGTGCAACTGTTCGGAGCCAGATAACATACTTTCTGCTCCCTTAGCAGTTAACGATAGTGAAAATAAAATCTGATTAACCGAATCATGCAGATCGCGAGCCAACCGGTTTCTCTCTTCCAGCCGTGCCAGTTCGCGGCGATTCTCCGCCAGCTTCAGACTCTCCCATGAGGCGGCAATATGCTCGGCCAATGCCTCCAGCACTTCACGGTCTGCCTGCGCAGGAAATGCTGTTCCTATTCCTATTCCTATTCCTATTCCAGTTCCGATTCCGATCACCAGAATTCCCGTTTCCCCTGGCGTATGGTACGGAAGGGGAACAGCAATTCCGGCAATGGAATTCATAGTCGGGTCAGGCTCGCACAGAGTAAATATCTCAGCAATCTCTATTGCAGACAAAATTGTAGCACGGTGACTATTAATTACTCGGTTCATATGGCTTGCCACTTCTGAAGATACCAGCGCACCTGATAACGTTCGAACCTTATCATCTGCATAGGCTGCCTGCACAACGAACATTCCGTTTTTCTGTTGAATGATTGAAGCAAAAGTCCAATCATAATGCTGTCCAAGCAGCTGTACAACTTTTAAAGAAAAAGCATCAGAATTGCTGCATTCGTTCACTGCAAGACCCAAAGCCGTGCTGAACTCCCCCAGCTTGGCATACAGATCAGCTCGTCGCTGCTCCGCACGATACAATCTCATCCGCTCTACCGCACTACCAATCTGGTACGCCACGCTCTGTAACAGCGCCAGTTCACTGTCACTGAAATGTTCCTTGGCTGGCGCAGCCACGTTGAGCAGGCCGAGCATCTTCTCACCTGACCTTAACGGGACGGTTGCATGGTGGGTAATATCATGGGTATCTCCCCATTGGAATTCCACCGCATCCTCCAGCCGTTTACAGTTAATGATGTTGACCGCATGATTCAGACGACCGTCCTTGAAGCGGTTCACACACCAGCAGGTACCCGTTCGCATGGGCTCCTTATCTTTACGCAGCAATGCCGGGGGCAGATTGTAATCCGAAACACAGGTATAGTCTCCACGTTCATTAATCAGAAACATCCAACCTGCCGTTAATCCGGTCAACTCCAGTAATTTGCCGACAACGGTATCCAGCATTAAGTTCAGATCATTGGACGTATTGAGCGTTTCCGCGATTGTCTTCAACGTGACCATTTCCTGCATTCCGACTTCTTCCGACATGGCAGACTTCTCTCCTTTGGCTGTGCCAACTGTGGTTTGTTCAACTATTGTACCCAATCCACCTTGGATATTAAAGGATCAACTTCTTCAATCACTCACTCACTCAGCCCAGCTTCTGTCGCTCTTTGCGGGACACAGACAAAGGCTCCATATTAATCAGACCTCGATCTGACAGAGCCAGTGCCATTTTGTAGAAAGCACGTGTACGAATCTTCGTGTACGTATCCTTGCTGACAGGTGGATCAAACACATGGTTATACACTTTATAGTCAAACACATCATCGTCTTTCAGATATCGTTCACAGACGAGTACACGTTCCTTTTCACTCAGTCGGGACACAACAAAATCAATCGTATCGCAATATGCCTGACGTGCGCGCTGCACGTCCACATTGTAGATCGCCGTTCTCGCCGTGGAATCCCCCGTCACATTGGTTGCACCGTGGAAACGCTCGGCATAACTTGCCGTCACCATAACCTCTCGTTCTTCAAATGCAATGGTTTTATAGATTCGGTATTTCTCCAGCGCAGCTTCAACAGCCGTTTGTGTTTTGCGTCGATCCAATTCGGGCAGCATCAATTCCATATTTATCTTCCTCCTTTAGTGTTCTTTATATCACTCACTCTATCGTTCACGTCATGTTGTTTTGCAATCGTTCTTGCTCGATGGCAAAATGCTCTTATTCATAGAGTTGTCCAGTTTTCTAAAAAAGTAACGACATTTTTTCAATTTTCCCCTGTTGCCTTTTGGAATCACTCCAAATCGGTATAATCCGGGGAATTACCTTCTTCAAAGAGTCACTTCTAAAATCCAACCTGTGTCATTGTTACATTTTGTTCGTATAGTGTTCGTATTTCTATTTGAGGATACCACTTTCTGGAGATCGGAGTAAACCTTCATTTTGGTTCGTTTTGACGATAAAATAAAACCTTCGCTCTCATTTCCTATGCCTTTTGGCATAATTGTTTCATATCTCTTTACCTAATGGTATATATACGTTATAGTACTGTTTAATTAATGAACTTCCGTATAAGTCATTTGATTTTTATAAGTTAAGATTTGGATTAGATATGCACGTTAACGGAGAGGACAGAAAGAACCTGAAGAAGCGAAGCGTTCGCCTTTATCATCGAAATTCCACCTATGAGGATATACATTCAGGAAATTCGGGGATAACAGCGATCGGAAGGTTGTTCTGTCATCGGAGTGATCTGTGCAGCACGAGCTCTCTTAATTTATAACTCAAGCACTTGTACGAATCGAAGGAGTTGGCATAATTGTGGAGCACGCTTTTGGTCCTTATATGAAACAACTGCGCGAGCAACAGGGATACAGCATCAATCAGCTCGCCGAAGCAGCTGGAATAAGCAACTCACAGATTTCACGTATCGAAAATGGGGTCCGGGGTGTGCCCAAACCAGCGACCATCCGCAAGATTTCAGATGCACTCTCGGTGCCCTATACAGAGATGATGAAGCAGGCTGGTTATATTGAACCAGGGAGTACTGCTGAACTTCAGGACGTACCGGAATGGGCTACATACAAAGACCGTCGTGATTTCAAAAAGATGCTGGAGGACGATGATGATCTGATGTTTGACGGCATTCCACTCGATGAAGAGGACAAGAAACGAATCAAGGATGTACTGACAGGTCTGTTCTGGGAAGCCAAACAGATGAACAAACGCAAAAAGACAGACGAATCGGACAATCGCCCATGAGGCATGACCCACTGAATTTAATGAGGCAGCAGGTGAGATCATATGGATGACATCGTAACAAAGCTGATTCGAAAACATCGGACCAACTGCCCGTTCAGCATTGCCCGCGCGGTTGGAATACAGATTCGTTTCACCAATTTGGGGAAGTCCACCAAGGGACTCTACTTTCGCAAGCTCCGGCGCAGGTTTATCGTCATACACAATGATTTGCCGCCGGAATGGCAACGGTTCGTGTGCGCACATGAGCTTGGTCATGACCGGCTTCATAAAGGGATTAATCGATTCTTTCTGGAGGAACATTCCTATTTTGCTCCAGGCAAGCTGGAAAGACAGGCTAACCGTTTTGCCATTCAGTTGCTAACCTCCGGAGTGATGCCTGAACCGGATGAATCTTTGGAGAAATTTTGTTTACGTACCGGACTGCCGCGTGAAGCGCAGCATTTTTTTTACACCATTTAAGAACATACGTTCCTTAAAGAGATTATATTTTCCAACAGCAGATTTAGATGTCACTTTCAGGTTACGTATTTTTACGTAATTCGCGAGATTTCCTAATAATAGTCTGTTAAAATACTACGTGAGCTGTGTAAACGCTCAAGTAGATTATTATTTTGGGAGGTTTCGGATTCATATGAAAATCTGGAAGAATTACGTTTCACTTCTGCTAACGGTCTGTTTGCTGTTTGGCAGTGTAGGTATTGCCGCAGCTGCAACGGATACCACTCCGGGCACAGGTAAACACATTACCATTCTACATACGAATGATACGCATGCCCGTGCAGTTGAATCTTCACCTGCTATGGGTTTTGCCAAAGTAGCTGGAATCGCTGACAAATATCGTAGCGAAAACCCGAACACACTCTTGCTTGATGCTGGAGATGCTGTACATGGTACAACTTTTGCCACTCTCGTGAATGGTGAGAGCATCGTGAAAGTCATGAATGAAATGGGATACCAAGCCATCGTACCCGGTAACCACGAATTCAACTATGGTTCAGATCGTCTGATCGAACTGGCGGACATGATGAACTTCCCTATGCTGAGTGCCAACGTGAAGAAAAAAGACGGAACACGTCTCTTCGATCCTTACCTCATTAAAGAGGTGGATGGTGTGAAGATTGGTATCATCGCTTTGACTACACCAGAAACGTTGTACAAAACGAATCCAAAAAACGTAGAAGGTCTTGATATTACAGATCCATCTGCGGAAGCCAAAGTTCTGGTAAACGAAATCCGCAGCAAAGTAGATGTTGTTGTTGTATTGGGACACCTTGGTCAAGATGCATCCAGCACGGATACTAGCTTTAAAGTTGTTAAAGAAGTCCCTGGCATCGACGTATTCATCGATGGTCACAGCCACACTGTACTGCAAGATGGCCTTGTATCCGATAATGGAACATTGATTGCAAGTGCAGGAGAATACACTAACTACGTTGGTGTCATCGATCTGTGGGTAGACGGGGGTAAAGTAACAAAGAAACAAGCAACATTAATTGATGAAACGGAAGCAAAAGACATCAAACCAAATGAGAAGGTTGCAACTCTCGTAAACTCCATTCAAAAAGAACAAGAACCTATCTTGAAAGAAGAAGTAGCCAATACAGCTATTCTGCTGGATGGTAAACGTGAACAGGTACGTGCAGGAGAAACTAATCTGGGTGACCTGCTTGCAGATGCCATTCGTGATGTCAGCAAAGCCGATATCGCATTGACTAACGGTGGTGGTATCCGTGCTTCCATTGAAAAAGGGACCGTAACCAAAGGTGATATCATCACAGTGCTTCCTTTTGGTAACCAAGTTGTAACGCTTGAAGTGAAAGGGTCCGATATTCTTTCAGCCCTTGAAGTCGGTGTAGGTTCCTACCCGGAACCAAGCGGTGGATTCCCGCAAGTATCTGGTATCAAGTTCAAAATCGATACTTCCGCTGCTGAAGGTAGCCGTGTACATTCCGTAACCGTGGGCGATAAAGCCCTTGATCCGGAAGCAACATATACACTGGCAACCAATGATTTCACAGCTGTTGGTGGTGACGAATACACCATGTTTGCCAAATATCCAACTACGGGTATGTATGGCGCGCTGGACGAAGCATTGATCAATTACATGCAGAAGCTTGGCGCTGTAGACATCAAAACAGATGGTCGGATCAGTGAAGCGGTAAAACCTGCAGTAGAGCCGGAAACTCCGGCAACAGAAACACCAGCTCCAACCAAGCCAAAACCAGAAACACCAAAACCGGAAAAACCGTCTAAACCAACACCAAGTAAACCAGCTCCAGCCAAACTGCATGTTGTGAAATCCGGAGATTCCCTGTACTCTATCTCCAAACAATACGGCACAACTTGGCAGGCATTGCAAAAGCTGAACAATATCAAAAATCCACACTGGATTTATCCAGGTCAACAATTGAAATTGCCTGCAGCTTCTTAAGCTCAGCAAAGCAAAGTGCATATAGGCATGACCGTTTATAGTGCATCAGCATACGGATCTATCTTGTCATAACCAAAAGGGTGTCCCCAAAGCCAGATTACTGGTTTAGGGAACACCCTTTTGTATCTCTGTTCTTTAACATCAATCCACATCAGATACTTGAACATTTCCTGTGGACATATCCTGCTAATCCTGACAATCATCTGAGGCAAAAATAAATCCCAGCCAGGCCTTTACGGACCAACTTTATCATGTGCCTTCGACACCGAACTATATAAAAACTCTCAGGAATGACCGTGTTCATGCGGTTATTGTACATTTAATTTCGACATCTCTATCTTCTCAAAATTGCATACTTGCACATAGATTCGCCTGAGTATGATCATCTTCAAATCCTTAATCATAAAATCATTTGTATACTAAATACAACTATCCAAATATAGTTATTTCGTATGATATCACTCATAGAATCCTACCAAATTGCATGCCTATAGCCCTCTTTTTCATGCTCACATTGGAATTTCAGTAATCAAAATCAGCTACCGCATTATATTCGGTACTATTATATGAACTCATATAATTAGCGAGTCCCCTGAATTTAGGAAGTGAGCTGTTCCTTCACATAAAGCACAGCCTCCTGTGCGGTCAAAGCGATTCGTTTCGATTCACCTGATGCTGCAAGTGCGTGTGATCCCAGTTCGACCTGTCCTTCTGCTGCTCCTCGGCCAATAACGATCTGCACAGGCAATCCGATCAGCTCTGCATCCTTGAATTTCACACCCGGACGTTCATCCCGGTCATCAACCAATACGGTGAAACCGCCATCGATTAATTGTTGTTCCAGTTCGAGGGTGAGCTGACGCTGCTGCTCATCCTTCCAACTTACTGTAATCAGATGCACATCATAAGGCGCAACAGCGGCAGGCCATCTTATGCCATCATCTCCTGCATACTGCTCAGCTATTGCGGCCATCAGGCGGGATACGCCAATGCCGTAACATCCCATGACTGGCGCACACTGCCGACCATTACGATCCAGGAATGAAGCACCCATGGCATCACTATATTTTGTTCCCAATTTGAATATGTGTCCAACCTCAATACCTTTGGTAAACACAAGTGGTGATGCACATGTTGGACAAGCATCCCCTTCCGCAGCAAAGCGGATTCGTTCTACTCGCTCCAATGCAAAATCAATGCCTGGGCGTACGCCGGAAACATGCACATCCACTTCATTGGCTCCTGTAATTGCACTTTTCATCACTGCCACGTCAGCGTCCACCACCATCGGCAGATTTAGTCCAATTGGACCCAGGAATCCTACCTTCAGATTTGGATGTGCCGCAATGGCTGCATCGTCTGCAAGGATCAGTTCCTCTGCCCCCAACACCTGCTTCAATGCGATGTCATTCAATTCATGATCTCCACGCACAAGCGCAGCGACGAGCTGACCATCCGCCACATAAAGCAGCGTTTTGATCATATGTTCAGCACCTTTGCCCACAAAAGTGGTTAACTCTGCGATCGTACGAACGCCAGGTGTGGAGATGCGTACTACGTTTTCCGCTCCTGAATGTTCATCCGTTTGAAGCGTGGAGTCTGCACTTACAGAATCGGCTGGAACATCCAAGTTTCCTTCTTTTTTCTCCATATCTCCAGAAGTCTGATAACCCGCTTTCTCCAGATTTGCAGCATATCCACAATGTTTGCAGGTTACAATTGTGTCCTCACCCACATCAGCAAGAGCCATGAACTCATGTGTTTCCCCTTGACCACCAATCGTTCCAGCGTCCGCCTCAACACGGATATAGTCCAGACCACAACGCTCCAAAATGCGACTATAAGCTGTGTTCATGGCCTGATAGGTCCGATCAAGCTCTTCCCAGTCCGAAGCAAAAGAGTACGCATCTTTCATGATAAATTCACGTCCACGCAGCAATCCAAATCGAGGACGGCGTTCATCCCGGAACTTGGTTCCGATCTGGTACAGGGTGAATGGCAGCTTACGATACGAACTCACCTCGTCCCGCGCTAAAGCGGTTACGACTTCCTCATGTGTTGGTCCAAGAGCAAATTCCCGTGCATGACGATCCTTCAGACGCATTAATTCAGGACCATACTGTGTGTACCTTCCGGACTCTTCCCACAGTTCGGCTGGCTGCATAATTGGCAGCAATACTTCCTGACACCCGGCACGATCCATCTCTTCTCGAACGATTCGTTCAACATTTAACAATATACGTCGTCCAAGGGGCAGGTAACTGTAGATCCCTGCTGCCAGTTGGCGAATCATGCCGGAACGCAGTAACCAGCGATGTCCTGCTGCATCTGCCTCCGCTGGCGCTTCACGTAATGTTGGGACAAGCATTTCACTTTGACGCATCATAACACACTCCTAATCTTCCTTTTTGTTATCAAATACGGCGCATAAACAGCAAAAAGACACATCCGTCAAGGGACGAATGTGTCGTGGTACCACCCTTATTTAACTGCAAATTAATCCGTTCGCAACCTATGCGATCTGTAACATGCAGTCCTACGGGGCATAACGGGCCCTGCCGGCGGAGGTTGCAACCCTGTATGGGCATTCTCTTCCGCAGCTCGCGAGGTAGGAATTTATGAAGCAGCTACAGGAACCTTGCACCACACTGTTCCCTCTCTGTTGAAGCTGGCTTGCACAATCATGTCCTCGTTATAACGCTGTTATCATTTTTGACCACATTAGTTCATTTACAAGTAATTGTCAACCAATTAGTCGAATACAACTCCAGAATAATACTCCACTACATCACGAATGAGCATAAACGCATCCCCATTGGTAAGATTGTTCTTGTCCGTAATGCCAGCAAGCGTGTCGGCACTTATAAAGTTTTGTGTTTGCAAATGAGTAAGTGCCTGTTCAAGTGAAGTTTCCGTTTCTGAATATCCCATTGCCAGACATAACATATACGCAGCCTGATCCAACGTTAAAGGTAGGGTTACGGCATTCTCCATATTTGCTAGAGCTTGGTCGGCACTGCCTGAGTAGGCTTCTGGAAACATCGCTTGCATTCTTTTCAATTTACTTAAAAATCGTTCTGGATTCATTCCTTTATCCAGTTCCCAACCATCGTTATTATAATTGCCTGAAGTCATATACATACTCGCTGCAGCCAGCAATCCCTTGTAATCCTTATGTTCCATATAATCAGGCTGTTCGAAACGATGTACTTTCAGATCCATCCCCTGATTCTCCAGCATCTTACGTAGTTCAGATGCTCGCTCTTCGGAAGTTGAGAGTTCGCGGAAGGACTCCTTATGGATATATGCCAGCTTGACCGCCGCTCCTGCTGCTTCCCCCTCTGCCATTCCCAGTGGGACAACTCTTGCACTACCGTGTGGGATTGTATCAAAACTTGCTGCACGTCCAACGACGAGCAAACCATCAACCTTTAGCGGTACAAGCGAGCGAAAGGGTACACCATATTGAATCGGACTCAACATAATCGTGCCGGGATTTCCAACACTTGTGCTCTGAATATCAATATCGTATGAACCGTATCCAATGGCATCCCAATGATCACGATTCTCCATGACATCAGCTAATGTTAATCGGTACTCGCCATAGATATGACGTGATTCCCTTACGTAAAGTTCGTTCGCTGTTCCAGCATATTGTAGCCCTGCAAATTCATCATAATTTCCCTTCAGAAAATCAACAATTAGTGGAGCTTCTTTACGCCCAATTTCCAGACCTTTTTTCACAGATATCGGATCTAACGGATCTACCCCAAAGATTTGCATTGTATTAATCAAGATTGTATCATCATTTTGTCTTCCGATATTCAGACTGCGAATCTTAATATGTTGTGGATTGGAGGATTCATATTTTCTAGCATCACCGTACCCCCAAGCACTCATCTTATCAACCCCGGTTCCCTCTCTTTCCCTAAACTTTTGCCATACCTCATCAGTAACACCGCTTAGCTTGAATACAAGCGTAGAGACCATTTTGGATTTACCATCTCCAATATCTTGTCTACCTATGGAATATGGAACTCCTGCAGTTGCTGCAATATCCGCATCTTGCGTCGCATCAATGATGGAGCGGGTTGAGATCTGAACAGTTGTTCCATCTTCTTTAGTTATGCTCATACCCGTTATTGTCGTGTGATCTCCCGTAGATTGTTCAGTAAGGGGAACTAATTCCTTAGCATTCATCAACAGGTCAATATTAGGTTCAGAACGAACCATCCGATAGAAAATGTTAGCCGCTGTATTGGTATCAAATGAACTACCCTCGATCTGGTCGAACCATTCCTGGAAAATGCCTTTGTTCAAAAAGTCAGGCTCCCGCAAACTACTCAATAACTGCGGTTGTTCAGGGGAATAATTTAGATCCAGCGTATTAAGTCCTCCCTCGGTCAACAATCCTCCCAACATGTTGCGATCTCTTGCTTCCACCAGCAATACACGCATCCCATTACGAGCAGCTGATAAAGCAGCAGTAATACCTTCCGGATCCGTTCCAGCTACAATAACGTTATAGGAATCTTTCAGGTTTAGTGTAGATTGCACGTCCTCCAAAGGCTGCCATACATAATTATTATTAAATTTATAATTCTTGTTCCAAATATAGAATGCACCATATGCAGCGCTCATTAAAACAATAAACACACTGGCTGTAATTACTGTTATTTTCAATTTTCTACTAATCAAAGAAACAAACCTCCATATGTACTTTAAATTCAATAATACTAACTCATAATGTAATTTTCCTATGTTATACCAACAACCGACTAACTTTTTCCCCTTTCCTACATGAGTATGCTATAAATGATAAAAAACTCCCCAACACTTCAAACGGTGTTAGGAAGTTTTGATAATAAGACGAAAAATTCTACTTTTATGTTGCCATAAATACAAACAAAATATAGGAAAGCCCTAACTTTCCTCATTATAACGACCACTTTTTGTGAAGTAAAGACTTACCAAAACCGGAAATGCATCAGAAAGATCATTAAACACTCAGACTGTTCATTCACCCGAATACAATGAATTCTCTAGCGATGGCTGACATGGCAGCACGTTCCCTGTAATATAGAGAAATAGAAATCTATCACAGGTATTAATCGATAAAGGAGTTTGTCCTATGCCATATATCATATATGATCTTGAATTCACGGTAAGCCGCAATACTCGCTATTCTTCTGAAATTATTGATATCGGTGCCGTCAAAGTTACGGAAAGTGCAGATGGATTGGTCGTAACGGATACGTTCCATACGTATGTTCGTCCTTCCAATAAGTCTGTTCTGTCCACTGACACGATTCAGTTTACAGGTATCACGCAGAAAGATATTGATGCAGCCCCTCTTTTTCCGGCAGCATTGAACCAATTTATTGCCTGGATGGGAAGTGACCCCTATTACATGTGTTCCTGGGGACCCGATGACCGCAGCAAACTGATCTCTCATTGTCGCACCCATCAACTTGATGTAGCCTGGATCACCAATCATAACGATCTCCAGCAACAATGGTCCCGCACCGTTCGTAAAGAAGGCAAGTTCCGTCAACTCGGACTCGCTCAGGCTCTTGAAATCTGCGGAATTGAATTTGATGGTACCCAGCACCGTGCCTTGGATGATGCCATCAATACAGCCAAGGTGTTTATGCATCAATTTGACCGTTTCACTCTCGAAAACAACTGTGCAGCCGATGATGAGGGCATTACATCCAAGGTTGTCTATTCCAGCTCCACAGAAGATGAAGAGAAAGAATCACCTTTTGGCAATCTGGCAAGCCTTTTCAAAACCAAAGAGTAACCGTCCACAGTAGGTACTTATTGGTGTTTTAGCATCTTTGTTCTGCTTCAGATTGCATGCTAATCTCAACTTCTATTGTACATTTGTTGCCAGCTGTTCAGGCGTTCTTTCATCTTAATGCGGCAGATCTCAGGTTCGAGAATTTCCGCATCAGGTCCATATTTAGATATCCATACGAGAAATTCCTCAACATCACTTAATATGGCTTCAAATAACAGGCTACCTTCCGGTTCTATGGTTAAGATGGGGCGTATAAAGAATTGTTCCTGCATCACACGCTCTACAGCATGGGGTGCAAATCGAATTTTGAATGCAGTCCACTCCGTACTTCCCTCGTATGCCCAAGGAATGCGGAAGTGGGATTGTATCAGATAATCCTCTTTGCGAAACGTGCGTGGCAATATCCGTATCTTTTGCAGCCGGCTCACCTGAAATATTCGAAGTTTCTCCGACAGGTGACAATACCCTAACAGCTCAAATCTGTATTCACGAGGGATAAGACAGTAAGGGTCTATACGTACGATCCCTTTTTTACCTTGAGACAGATACTCCCCTTCAATGATGTTCTGTGAAATGCCAGCCTGAAGCAGGGTAATCAGGGATTGATTCTGCGAATCGTTGTTTTCATTTTGCCATGCGGGCAATCCCGCTTTGAACAATCCACTAATTTGCTCCGACCATTCCACTCGTTCTGTTTTGTTTTTCTGACTCGAAGCAACCACTTTCTCATAAGCGCTCTCAAAAGCAGGTTTCAGCAAAGGACGAATGTTCTCCATAACTTCAGCAAGATGCATGAATGCTTGGGCTTCTTCATCAGACCAATTTAGCGGATACATGGCAAAATGGCTGATAAACATGTACCCTTGTCCGTGTCCCATATTGGCGATCGGGATATGCATTGCACTGAGGGCCTCCATGTCGCGGTATATCGTCCTTTCCGTTGTCTCGCATCGCTGGGCAAGCTCACGTGCCAGAATGCCCGGCTTGGCTTGCACTAGCGTGATAATGCGCATTAATCGGATTAGTCGGTCTGTCATTTTGCCGGACCCTCCACGATGTTGTTTCAATAAATTTGATACAACTCCATCCATAGTTTAATATGATATTGATACATACATTCGACCTTCTCCTAAACTTCACCTTCAAATATGTAGACTCTCTCTATACCGTTACCATCTGAAATCATCCCTATTCGCCTAATATCTTTTTTTCACGGTTATGATATCCGGTTGTAAACGTTATCTCATAGTGATAACGCAACTTTTCAACGATCTCGGCTTCCGCGTAATAGTCCAGATCTTGCTTCCGCGCAGCTTCAATTAACAACGCATCAGCATGGCGACGCAACATATTACTTCCCTCCTGAACCCGGCCTCTTTCGTAGGCGCGCAGGGCTTGTTTGATCAGGGGCACGGTTTCACTTAATTTGATCGTCTTCTCCACCTTGGGATCTTCCGGTTGTCGCAGCATGCCCAGATGACTGGTGTACTGAATATACAACTGTTCTCTTCGTAACAATACACGTTGACTTTGCTTCAACTTCCTTGTGCTCCAGTAGGCTGAACATACGGCAGCTTTTCCTGATACACGGGGTCCCATGACGAATTCAAGCAAAATTTGTTTACTCTCTCCCTTGTACATATCCCCAAGTCTCAATAACCAGCCAATATCCGTTTCTTTGGAACGACATCCATAGATGCCTTTTAGCTGTACTCCATATTCCGGTTTGAGCAAAAGTTCCAAATCTCTTGATACAATTTTGGGTGCTATTTTCCTAAGTCTTTTGGCAGGGGCACCGTTACGCCACTCTACCATCATATATACGGGGTCGGCTCCCCCTGTCGGTATGGCCTCTTTATTCCACGAATAAGATACTTCAAAGACTGAGTTCACTGGTAGTCTCTCCCCCGATTTATGTGTATTATCTTCTAAGTTATCAGGGTGAATGGACACTATATTGTCACGGAACACATGTTCTCATTAAATTTTTCCAATATATTAGTTTTATATCCCTAAATCCGTCTCAATACGACAATAAACGACGAAAAAGCCTGGCACTAGGCCAAGCTTATCAATCACTTATCTATGACAAGTCCCAAATTAAACAGTAGGATGATCGATTCCCATTTTGTGTAAATATTGTGTACCATCTGCTTCGGTTACCGGTGCATAGGTGACACTGTCAATGACCAGCTTACGCCCTACTGGCTCTCCATTCACAGTGATCATGATCGTTTTGGTTGATGTATTCTGATCTGTTGTGTACATATGTTTCTACTCCTTCATGTTCACGATCTTATATTCAATCGGATATATTGGTATCGTTCATTAAATTGCGCATTTGTGAATAGCATGCACCCGGAACTGAAGTAAAAGATCTGTTAAAACGGTCCGGTGTGCTTGCCTATCGTTCTATTACCCCACAGATTTGCAAGTTAAACAGCCCTTCTCCTAAATAATTTTATATATTTCGGGTAATAAAACGATATCATCTTGAACCCATCATCCCGGTTTTGACGTATAATGTAAGAGCCGTATTTCAACAATAGACGACGAATTCGGCGATGGATCTATCTAACCGAAGAAAGAGGTGTTAACGATGCCAAAATCCATTCAGGGTTATTTCATTCGGGTGTTATTCACCACATGCATTCTATTTACCGTTTCGATCGCTTCGACAGTAAGTGCAGCCAGTGCCAATATTTTTACGGATATATACAGCGGATGGGAGCGAGTCTCCGAACTGCCCGGAGAAGTGAATGCTCTGCAGGAAAGTTATAAACAAACGATGGAGCAATTAAATCAAACGTCTGCTCAGTTGGGACAAGCCCAGGCCAATGTCGAAGCATTTAAGACCCAGAACGAACAACTGCTGGCTCAGAACCAGAAACTCACTGAAATGGTAAGTAAATTACAGGACGACCAGAATGCCAAAGCAGCTACCACCAAACGAATTCAGACGACGATCATCACTGTCGTTTCTCTCATATTGGGTTACTTTGTTCTGATTCGTGTGATGCGCTGGGGAATGCGTCGCCGTTCCGGCCGAGTATAAAAGAACAGGAGCAACTGCATGAACATACACCTGAACAATGCTGAAGCAGGCGGAGCTGGACAAGTTGTCACATTTTCACTGATTAAAGATGACCGCCTCCATATTTTGCATCCGCAGCAAATTGTGGCCTTCCGCGGTCCAAGTGGGAGTCGCAATGATAAATTCATGAATATCACGGGCATATATCGCAAAAAAAAGCTGATTAAATCCGAAATTACCGGACCTTGCCAATTTGTGGCTGCCCTGCCTCCCGGATTCACGATGAAGGAAGTGGAGCTCACGGAGGACAGTGATCTGCTCTATGACTTCCGCCACCTGTTCTTCTACTCTGATGGTGTAACCATGCATACCAAAATTCAGAAAATCAAAAACATGCTGATCACCCGTGATGCAGTGAAAATGAAATTTTCCGGCAAAGGCAAAATCGGATTGCTCACTCAAGGCCAGGTCTGCCAACAGGAGCTTCACCCGACAGCGCCGCTCTATGTGGATGCTGGCAGCATTATTGCCTATCCCGAAAATGCACATCTGGAACTCACCGTATATGGTAACAACCTTGCCAGTCAGCATATGAATTATCATTGGAAGATGACAGGACATGGATCTGTACTCTTTCAGGCTGGACGTGAGAATCACCGCTTGGAACAGGATCTTAACGATGAGGGACTGTTCAAACGAATTCTGAAAGAAGTGATCCCTTTCGGCAATGTATTGATAAAATAAACTGATCAAATAAGCTGTTAGTTGATGGAGCCGACCGATTAGCTGCCACTATGCTCCAGTGGGGTGGTCACCACGCGGTTTCATGTTATAATGGTTCAGACAATTGAAGAAGAAAATCCATGCCTGTGGCATGGGAGAGGTTCGCGAACTCCCTCTATAAGACTTGACCATGTGATGGTCAGTATAAGTCTTGCGTACACGTTACTTAACGGAATGTACGTAAAAAACTAAGGACACTGACTCTTACCTGCTTTTTTGAAGCGGTTATCGAGAAGGTGTGTTTTTTGATGGATGCCAGTTCATGAACTTCTCTGTTCTTCCGACACTCTATGCCTACGTGCATGGTTTGATCTCAAGAAGATAGAGAGGTTTTTTTATGTTGAACGAAGAAAAAGCAGTCGTTGTATTCAGCGGCGGTCAGGATAGCACCACGTGTCTGTTCTGGGCCAAACAACAGTTTGCCGAAGTCGAGGTTGTTACGTTTGATTACGGTCAGCGCCACAAGCAGGAGATTGAATGTGCAGCCGAGATTGCTCGTGATCTGGGTGTACAGCAAACGGTGCTCGATATGAGCCTGTTAAATCAGCTTGCCCCCAATGCGCTCACTCGCACGGATGTCGAGATTACGCATGAAGAAGGCGAACTGCCGAGTACATTTGTGGATGGACGGAATCTGCTGTTCCTCAGTTTTGCGGCCATTATGGCAAAGCAAAAAGGAGCACGTCACCTGGTTACAGGTGTATGCGAGACGGATTTCAGCGGATACCCGGATTGCCGGGATTCATTTGTGAAATCGATGAATGTGACGCTTAACCTGTCGATGGACTATCCATTTGTCATTCATACCCCGCTCATGTGGCTGGACAAAGCCCAAACGTGGAAGATGGCCGATGATCTCGGTGCCTTTGATTATGTACGCGAGCGTACCCTGACCTGTTACAACGGCGTGATCGGCGATGGATGCGGAGAATGCCCTGCTTGCAAACTACGCAAAGCCGGACTGGATCGCTATGTACAGCAACGTTCTGCTGCTGAATCGGCGGGAGTGGATGTACGATGAGAGAACCTGGAACATTCCGTATTGTAGAGCATCTGCAACGCATCGGAGAAGATATTCTACCCACCCAGCTGCGCTATCACCGCAAACGTGTGCTTGTAAGCAAAGAATTTACCTTTGACGCAGCACATCACCTGCATTGTTATGAAGGCAAGTGCAAGAACCTGCACGGTCATACGTATAAAGTTATTTTTGGCATCAGCGGTTATCCGGGTGAAACCGGGCTGACGGTTGATTTTGGACATATCAAAGATATATGGAAAACTCAGATTGAGGGATATCTGGATCATCAGTACCTTAACGAGACACTTCCTTTAATGAATACAACGGCTGAAAATATGGTCGTTTGGCTGTTCGAACAGATGGAACATGCGCTCCAGACAGAACCCTATGCCGGGCTGACCGATGGTGGTCGGACGGAGTTTGTCCGACTCTTCGAGACACCAACCAGTTACGCGGAAGCGAGACGGGAGTGGATGATCGATGAGTAGTGTGACAAAGCAGGTGAATGAGACGGGAACTCGCAAAGAGGCTCGTATTCCCGTGATGGAGATTTTTGGCCCGACGGTTCAGGGCGAAGGCATGGTCATCGGGCAAAAAACGATGTTTGTTCGCACCGCGGGCTGCGATTATCGCTGCTCCTGGTGCGACTCGGCCTTTACCTGGGACGGCAGTGGCAAGGACCAGATTCGGATGATTACGCCAGAGGATGTATGGGAAGAATTGCGCCGCGTTGGCGGCACGCGTTTCTCCCATGTCACCATCTCTGGCGGTAATCCCGCCCTGCTCGCTTCGCTGGGCGGGTTGGTTGCCCTGCTGCGGGAGAACGGCATCCGCACTGCGGTGGAGACGCAGGGCTCCCGCTGGCAGCCTTGGCTGGCGGACATTGACGAAGTCACTGTCTCGCCCAAGCCACCCAGCTCCGGCATGGACACCGATTGGGCCGTGCTGGATGATCTGATCGAAAGGCTGGCCGCTGGCCCGGTAGAACGAAGTCATAGTCTGAAGATCGTGATCTTCGATGAGACCGATTTGGATTATGCCCGCCGTGTGCATGCACGGTATCCGGGCACGGATTTATTTTTACAAACCGGGAACCCGGATGTGACTTCTGCCGATACGCCAGATCTGGCGTCCTCGCTACTTGCTCGTTATGAGTGGCTGATTGACCAAGTTAGTGCATCTGATGACCTGAACAACGTTCGCTTGCTTCCGCAGCTTCATACGTTGGTATGGGGCAACAAACGCGGCGTGTGATGGGCAGTATGGGTGGAATGGGCGGCATGATGTAAGGATGAGGATGAAATGTCCTTAGAAAAAAAGAGAATTTAACAGGCAAAATGGCCTATTCATATATACCGCGAGGCTTTGGGCTTTGGCGGAAACAAGGAGCGTTTAATAACCGATGAGACAACCTGATGAGATGCAAGATGTGACGTTGCTGGGCAACCAGAACGTAAAATATACGTTTGAATATGATCCGGGCATTCTGGAGAGCTTTGATAACAAACATCCGTACCGCGATTATTTTGTAAAATTCAACTGCCCGGAGTTCACCAGCCTGTGCCCGATTACGGGTCAGCCGGACTTTGCGACGATCTATATCAGTTACATTCCTGATATCAAAATGGTCGAGAGTAAATCACTCAAGCTGTACCTGTTCAGCTTCCGTAACCATGGTGACTTCCACGAGGATTGTGTGAATATCATCATGAACGACCTGATCAAGCTGATGGACCCACGCTACATCGAAGTATGGGGCAAATTCACACCGCGCGGCGGCATTTCCATTGACCCTTACACGAACTATGGTAAGCCAGGAACGAAGTATGAGCAAATGGCTGAGCACCGCATGATGAATCATGATATGTATCCGGAGACAATTGATAATCGTTAATCCGTCAGGTTCATCTATTCTGTATAAGATAGAATCATAGAATGCCAAAAGCCGAACTCTGCTATATAAGTTGAACTAAAGATTATTTACACTGGCACTACGATGACAGAACAACCTTCCAATCGCTGTTATCCCCAGATTTTTTCCATTCCCTTTCCTAAAGGGGAAAATCCGGGGATGGCGTATGCTTCCGATGCAGCTTTCTTTCAGAAAGCTTTTAGGCGAACGCTTCGCTTTTTCAGGTTTTTTCTGTCCTCTCCGTTATCGTGTAAATGATTAATTCAGCTTATATAGCTTAAGAAGTTCGGCTTTTTAGTATAAACCTGTAGAACCTCCTTGTCTCAATCCTAAGCTTGGAGACACTTTCAAGTAGACTGATCGTCCTTTAGTTCTCTGACTTTTTTGACGTAATGTCTCAACATCAAAACACCAATTGGCTGAAAAATGATAAATATGACGATAGCAGCAGATAGAGATTTCGGTGCTACATAGATAGCCTGAAACGTTATTACAGCCATATACAAAATAGTCATCACCAACTCACGTTTAGCGGATTCATAAGGTGATAAGGATTTCATATCCATCCCTCCTCTATCCTTCTTACACATAAATATGGGTCTTCTTACAGTAGATGCTAAAGTAATACGTTTCTTTTGTAAATGTAATGCTATTAATAAACACCTCGGAAATAGAGTTCAATTCATCAACGTTTTCCCTTGTTCCCCTTGTCGGTCCAATCAATCTATCCTATTATGTAACAATATGCTTACACGCATATATTACAACATCAGGCGCTGATCCCTCGTGACCGCGACCAAAGGAGAATTGTACATGTCTACTCAATCCACTTTAACCAAGGACGCCACAGCGCGTTCGAAAGCCCCACCCGGATCGGATGCCCAAAGCACCGTTTACCGGATACTCATTGCAATAAGTCTGGTTCATCTGTTCAATGATTCGATCCAGTCGGTTATTCCCGCCATTTTTCCGATTTTGAAAGACTCTATGCATCTCACGTATACTCAGATCGGATGGATCTCATTTGCTATTAACTTTACCGCTTCCATTATGCAGCCTGTCGTAGGCTGGTTTGCTGATAAAAAACCGACACCATCTATCCTGCCCATTGGCATGGGTTTTACATTTACCGGCATGTTGCTGTTGGCTTTCGCTGACAGTTATATGGCTGTCCTGATCTCCGTTATCTTTGTCGGTCTAGGTTCCGCCGCTTTCCATCCGGAAGGTTCACGGGTATCCCATATGGCTGCTGGTCAACGCCGTGGACTGGCACAGTCCATCTTCCAAGTTGGTGGTAACGCCGGGCAGTCCCTTGCCCCATTGCTTACACGCTGGATCTTTATCCCGTTTGGACTGTTCGGTGCCATTGGATTTACAGGCATTGCTGCCATGGGGATTGCAGTTCAGATCTACATAGCCCGTTGGTATGGACGTATGCTGCAATCGGGAGGATATCTGCGTAGACAGGCTGCTGCCCGTCGTGCACCCAATCCTGCTTTGCGCAAAAAGATTACTGCCGCCATTACGCTATTGATCTTGCTCGTCTTTGTTCGTTCCTGGTATATCGCTTCCATTGGCAGCTTCTATGCGTTTAATCTGAAAGATACTTTTGGATTGTCCACAGAGGACGCGCAGATCTATATCTTCTTGTTCCTGGCTGCCGGAGCACTGGGTACGTTCTTCGGAGGCCCCTTGGCGGATCGATTCGGCAAACGTAACCTGATCTTCCTGTCCATGGCCGGAGCTGCTCCTCTGGCTCTGTTGTTGCCCTATGCGAATCTGTTCTGGACAGGCGTACTGCTAACCATTATTGGTTTTATCATGTTATCCAGCTTCTCGGTTACTGTTGTATACGCGCAAATGCTGATTCCAGGCAAAATCGGAACGGTCTCTGGCCTGATCACAGGTCTCGCATTTGGTATGGGAGGGCTAGGTGCACTCGTCCTAGGGAACTGGATTGATGTCTTCGGTGTATCACCAGTAATGCAGATGTGCAGCTTCCTGCCCCTGCTCGGGATCTTCACGTTCTTGCTTCCATCCGATAAATTGCTGAATATCTGGGCAAAAGAAAACAGTAGTGAAGAGTAAAAAATACATCAACAGGTGTCCATTTTTTATTCTATATTAGATCCAATCCTTACGTGGCAGCATCGCCCTTATAAGACGTTATCTTGCGCTAACGAACCTGACAGCACTTATTTGAACGAATACTGCTGGTTTCGCAATCTAAAGAATCTGAGCAACGCTATTCCCGAGAAAAAGGCCGAAAACCTTGGAATGTGCGTTGAAATGCAGAAATAACGTGTCTGAGATTCTTTAGAAATCGGGATTAGTGAAATATCGCCGAATAACGTCTGCTGAGTTCGTTAGATTTCACTTTAGTCACCTGCATTTACAGTATGAATAAAATGTTTGAACCAAAACAAAAGGGTTCTTGCCAACTCTGTATTCACAGACTTGCAGGAACCCTTTTTTATATTGGTTGTTTTCGTATTTAGCTTCAACCGTTTATTCCACGTCACACATGACAACGTTGCTACCTTGAGCTGTAATTAGTTCCTTCACATCTTCAAATTCAAGGAATACCGTTGCCGTATTTTCCATCGGATGAATTCCGATTTTCTGACCTACTAGATCCTTGTCAAAAACTACGGTCACGTTTTTCTGTATGTTATTAAACACTCCCATAGGGTTCACGTGCCCTTTTTCCAATCCGAGTAACTCCAACAAATCCTTTTCACTAGCAAAACTGAGTTTGCGGCTAGGTATCTTTTCGCTTAAACTTCTCAAATCAACGGACTTCGTTCCAGCAATCGTCACCAGATAATAGTTGCGCTTCTTGTCATCACGCAGAAACAGATTTTTAACAATACGTTCTGTATGTGGAATCTGATAAGAGAATATTTCCTCCATCGTGTATACTGCGGGATGTTCAATACTTTCGTAAACGATATTATTGCGATCTAAAAGATCATAGAAACCCTGTTTGTTTAACATATCAAATTCAACTCTTTCAATATAAATATTCTTCTATAAGACTACTTCTTCTTTAACCTTATTTCAAACGCTGAAGAATCAGCCGTTTTTTGTACAACATTTTGCCTGCTTCGGCTACATCTCGAATTGTATTTTTGTTGCTCACGGAACCAAACACCATGCCGGCAATCGGCACGAGTTGGAACAGCTTCTTCCAGCCAAAGGATTCACTGTAGGAGTTAAACACTTCCCGCCACCCCTGCATCTGCGATACCACTTCAATTGGCTTGTCCGGATCGTCGTAAGCGGCGAGTTCTTCAATAATGGCTTTCTTGCCCACAATATCGGCAGAAGAGAATTGCAGACATTTGACAATAAAGATACGCTCCAGCGGTTCATCTGGGTCATAACCGTAACATAGTGCCATCTCCTGCAGTACCTTCAGAGAAAGCCCCATCACTAACGGAATATCTGCTGCAATGGTTACAATGCCACCAAAACCTGTAGCTGCCCCCTGAGCCGCAGCAAACTTGGTTCGACTCTCGGTAATGTTATCAGCAACCTGGTCCAGCACCTGAAGTGGCAGATTCTCCACACTATGAATTTTCGCTGTTCCCTCCGCTTCAGCTTCCTGCTCCAGACGATAGGTCGTGTCCATCATGGAATAACCGGACTTCTCTGCTTCCTCTTGCAGCAGCTTGGCTACTTTTTTCTTCTGTACGAGGAACTTGCCCCCATGCTGTACATACTGACCCACGTCGTTCAGGGAATCTCCTATCTTCTGTTTCAGCGCTTTAGGCATCACTTTATCCAACATCGCAAAGGGCAAACGCCCGATTTTATCCCATATAAACAAGTCCTTCTGTTGTTTTTCCCATTTCAAAATCTGTTCAAGTTCCTTATCCAACGCCTCGCGTGAATCCATATTTGATCCTCCTAATAGGTTCTGCATCGTAATCTGTATCTTTCTCATACGCAGAGATCATGGTTGTGGTTGCTTTGATTTGTGTCCAGGACACATATGTTCAGGCCGCTCTATCTTATCGTTCACATACAGAAGAGCCCTTAATCAGCATCACTCGCTAACTAAGGACTCTCGTATGAAAGGTTAAACGACCTCTTATTTTGCTTCCGCTACTGCGCTGCCATCCGGTGCCGGAACACCGAAATCAGGTGTGCCATCTTCACGCCAACGAATCACTTGAGCACGGGCGTGACGGTTCGGATCATACAAAGGATCACCCTCGATGTTTTTGTAATTACGGGCATGATAAATCAGAATATCGGTCTTTCCATCCGGTGACACCGTAAAGCTGTTATGGCCCGGACCGTATTGACCGTTCGCTTCACAAGTCTGGAATACCGGCTCGGGTGATTTCACCCAGCTGGCCGGATCAAGCAAGTCGGCATTTTCATCTGCGGTGAGCAGACCCATACAGTAATTGTAATCGGTCGCGCTCGCCGAGTATCCAATGAATAACCTTCCATTACGATGCATCACAGCCGGGCCTTCATTCACCTTAAAACCGATGATTTCCCAATCGTACTCAGGCGTAGAGATCATGACCTGTTCGCCGCGTAGCGTCCAAGGGTTTTCCATTTCGGCAATGTACAGGTTCGAGTTGCCCACAATATCCGGATCTTTTTGTGCCCAGACCAGATAGCGTATTCCTTTATGTTCAAAGGTTGTTGCATCCAGCGCGAATGATTCCCACCGTGTGTGTATCTGTCCCTTTTCTACCCATTCTCCTTCGAGTGGATTCGCGGAATCGTTCTCCAAAACATACATCCGATGATCGAACAGTCCTTCGTTGGTCTCACTGGTGTGAGCCGCAGCGTAGTGTATGTACCATTTGCCATCGATAAAATGAATCTCCGGTGCCCAGATGTTGGCACTCATCGGCCCCGTGTCACGCTTGGTCCAAGCCGTTACTGGCTTGGCATCTCTTAACTCTTCCAAAGTCTCTGCTCGACGGATCTCAATCCGATCAAAGGCTGGTACAGAAGCAGAAAAATAATAGTAACCGTCTGTATGACGGTACACCCAAGGATCAGCGCGCTGCTCCAGAATGGGATTAGTAAATGTAATAGAATCAGTCATGGGAATGCTCCCCTTTCAAATGTTGTTTGGCTCGAAGTTTGGGGATGTAACCCAATTGCGCAAAAAACGAAAACCTTTTTGGGTGGTGCACAGCGGACGTTCGGGGGTGGTAGGGCCTTGGTGCTCTCTTGTCCTCCGATTTCTTTTGCCCACCGCTCTTGGCGGTTGAAATCGGATGCCAAACTCACTCCTGCGGCTCCTTCCTCCCCCTCTCTGCTTGTGCACCTTGGCGCAGCAGCTCGCTCTCACCGCGCTCGCTGGGTTACAACCTCACTTCGAGCCTTTTGTTGGCTCGGTCTTATGGGGTTGACCGCTTCGTACGGTCAATTCTCCCCATGTAATGCAGGGCTAGCCGCAGAGCTACTGGCCAGCTTTGTCATGCACAGCGGACGTTCGGGGGTGGTAGGGCCTTGGCGCTCTCTTGTCCTCCGATTTCTTTTCCCACCGCTCCTGGCGGTTGAAATCGGATGCCAAACTCGCTCCTGCGGCTCCTTCCTCCCCCTCTCTGCTTGTGCACCCTTAGAGCGGCAGCTCGCTCTTTTCGCGCTCGCTAGGTTACAACCTCACTTCGAGCCTTTTTATTGGCTCGGTCTAATGGGGCCGACCGCTTCGCAGGGTCAACTCTCCCCATATTTAGAGCATGATTGGCCTCAGACAGGCCAGTACAGATGAATCTTAAGTGTCTATCTGCGTTAGTGCACCTTAATAGGACAGCTTGCATGCACAGCAGACGTTCGGTGGCGGTAGGACCTTGGTGCTCTCTTGTCCTCCGATTTCTTTTTCCCACCGCTTCTGGCGGTTGAAATCGGATGCCAAACTCGCTCCTGCGGCTCCTTCCTCCCCCTCACTGCTTGTGCACCATCGGAGCGGCAACTCGCTCTTACCGCGCTCGCTGGGTTACAGCCTCACTTCGAGCCTTTTGTTGGCTCGGTCTTATGGGGCCGACCGCTTCGCACGGTCAACTCTCCCCATATTTAGAGCATGATTGGCCTCAGACATAGGCCAGCACAGATGAATCTTAAGTGTCTATCTGCGTTAGTGCACCTTAATAGGACAGCTTGCATGCACAGCGGACGTTCGGGGGTGGCAGGGCCTTGGTGCTCTCTTGTCCTCCGATTTCTCTTTCCACCGCTTCTGGCGGTTGAAATCGGATGCCAAACTCGCTCCTGCAGCTCCTTCCTCCCCCTCACTGCTTGTGCACCTTGGCGCAGCAGCTCGCTCTCACCGCGCTCGCTGGGTTACAAACTCACTTCGAGCCTTTTGTTGGCTCGGTCTTATGGGGTTGACCGCTTCGCACAGTCGACTCTCCCCATGTAATGCAGGGCTAGCCGCAGAGCTATTGGCCAGCTTTGCCATGCACAGCAGACGTTCGGTGGCGGTAGGACCTTGGTGCTCTCTTGTCCTCCGATTTCTTTTTATCACCGCTCTCTGCGGTTGAAATCGGATGCCAAACTCGCTCCTGCGGCTCCTCCCTCCCCCTCACTGCTTGTGCACCTTCGGAGCAGTCGCTCGCTCTTTTACTGCTCGCTGGTCAACCTCTTACTCCTCCGCTGCGCTGATCTGCTTGCCCCAGACCGCCACGCCGCGGTCATTGAGGCCTGTCACCACCAGCGCGGGTTGGCTTCGCTCCCAGTCCCAGGACGGCAGCAGTTGCAGCTCTTCCGTGGTAGCTCCGCCCCATGGGCTTTCTTTCCACTTTAGTGTCAGTGTTTGTTTGTCATCAAACGTCCAGGTTCCTGAACCTTTTTCGCTTTGGATTTTTCCTTTGTCCGTTAGGGTATAAGGCACGGCTTGAATTTGCCCGTCCACGGACGGATCAATTGCCATGCCTTCCCACTCCCCGGCAATCATGGACTTCGGAACATCCTGTGCTGTCTCACCAGCGTACCGTTCAGGTGAAACGACAGGCCAGCCGTCCTTCGTCCATAACATTTTACGTACATGCAGATATGGCCAGTTTTTATCCGTCTCACCCCGTGCATGATGCACGATGTAATAATCGCTTCCGTCCTTCAACACAGAGTTATGTCCGGGCGCAACCCAGCCCTCGCCTTCCGTGAAGCGATACCCCCCGAGAATTTTGGTGCCGATCTCATATTGCGGCAGATACTCTGTATCCAGCATGTTATTGCCGTTTATGTCCGTGTACGGTCCTGTGATTGAATCAGCACGCGCAACCCGCACGTTATAGTCCTCGAATAAGGAATCATATGAGACGAACAGATAATATTTTTTGAACTCCGGGTTATACACAATGTATGGACCTTCCACTGCGCCCTCTTCAGTTGCACGATCCCGAGCAGCAATGCGAGTACCATAACCCTCGTCCTTGAATTTCCCGGTGTCGGGATCAAGTGGCGCAATGTAGATGCCGTCAAAGAATGAACCATATACCATCCACGAATTGCCCTCGGCATCCACAATGGGATTGGCATCAATGGCATTTAATTTGTCCTGTTCATTCGCAGAAGTTTTCACTACGAGTCCTTCATCTGTCCATGGACCTTCTGGAGATGAGGATGTCTGCAGACCAATAGCCGACTGGGTACTGCCAAAAGAAGAAGCCGAATAGTACATCCGATAGGTATCGCCAGCCTGGATCACATCCGGTGCCCACAGATTGACTGCACCTGTCCAATCCAGCGCTTCTTGCGGAATACCGGGCAGAGCCTGACCTACCCATGTCCAGTGGATCAGATCATCTGACTTGCGTACCATGACACCGGGTTTCGCCTCTCCTGCTACACGAACGTCTGTGGAATAGACATAGTACCCCTGTTCTGTTTTGATAATGGCTGGATCATGCGCATTGTTTACCGTCCAACGGGATTCATCATCCAGTATGGATGTGTCATACAGCTGAGTATCTTGAGGAGCTTCAGGAAAGACCGGACGGGACACCGTTTCTCCCGCCCCTTCTCCAGCACAGCCGATAGCCCCAGTAATCAACAACAGCAACATGGAAGCAACAACCCCTCTCTTCGAAAATGTCCACCCTCGGAATCTCTTCCGCTGATTCATCCCTTCACTCCCGAAATGGCAACCGATTCAATAATCTGTTTCTGGAAGATCAGGAAGATGATTAATACAGGTAACAGAGCCACAATCGACGCCGCCATAATAAGCGGGTAATCGGTTTGAATTGCATACGTCGCGTTGAAGTTCGCGATAACGAGTTGTAACGTCTGCTTCTCCGGTGAATTCAGATAGATAATTGGTGCCAGATAATCGTTCCAGATGCCCATGAACCAGAGAATCAGCTGTGCAGCAATCGCCGGTTTGATGAGCGGAAACGTAATACTGGAGTACAGCCGGAAGTAGGAACTTCCATCGATTTTGGCCGCCTCAATAATTGCATCAGGTACACTAAGCAGGTATTGGCGAAGGAAGAAGATCATGATTACGTTACCGAACAGGCCAGGAACAATCAGTGGCAATAGCGTATCCACCCAGCCCAGCTTCGCAAACATGATGAATTGCGGGATCATGACTGTTGGATAAGGAATCATCATGGATGCCAGCAACACGAGAAACAGTTTGTTTTTGTGCGGAAATCTTAATTTGGCAAAGGCAAAGGCCGCGATACTGGACGTAAACGTACCCACCACCGTTACACTTACCGCAACGATGAGGCTGTTTTTGATCCCGCTGAGCAGCGGTCCTGCTTCCCAGATTTCTTTATACTTTCCAAATTGGAATACTTCAGGTATCCATACAGGCGGAAGCGCGAATACATCCTGCTTCTCCTTCAATGACGTGGACAACATCCAGATCAGTGGTGCAATCATCGCAATCGCACCGATCGCGAGTACGATAAAGATGATCGAGTTCGTTAATTTCCTCTTTTGACTGTAAGACATCTCCGGTTCACTCCTTTCCTTGACAATCAATCCCCATCATAGGCTGATTTTTCGTTCATTTTGAATTGCACCAGGGTAATGACAAAAATGAAAATACCAAGAATCATGGCCATCGCTGAGGCATAACCCATCTGCAAGTTACTGAAGGCTTTCTGCCAGATGTAGAAGACGATCGATGCCGAAGAATATTCAGGACCACCCGTAGGCGTCATAATGTTCATCTCGGTGAAGATCTGGGAACCACCAATGATATTTGTAACAATGAGGAAAAAAGTAACCGGCTTCACCATAGGCCAGGTGATGTTGCGGAAGATCTGGAACCCATTGGCTCCATCCAGCTCAGCCGCTTCGTAGTATGTACGTGATACACTTTGCAGTGCCGCCAAGTACAATAACATTGTGTATCCAAGACCCTTCCACACCGTCATAATAATCAGAGCGGGTTTGACCGTGTCTTTGTTCGCGAGCCAGTTTGGACCCTTGATACCAAACAGGTCAAGGAACTGGTTTACCAGACCGTAATCCCCGTTGTATGCCCAGTTCCACATGATGGACACCGCAGCGAGGGAAGAAATAACCGGAATGTAATAGATTACACGGAATGTCGTTGTGCCGGGAATTTTACGATTCAGACCCATTGCCAGCAACAAAGCCAACAACAGACCAATCGGGATACCGAGCATCAGGAAGAATGTATTAAACATCGCTTTATAGAAGAGGTCATCCGTGAGCAGATCCTTGAAGTTGGCCAAACCGATAAAATTCATCTGTCCCAGTCCATCCCAATCGGTAAAGGAACCATAGAGGGAATAGAGGAACGGGAACATGACAAAGATTAGCAACCCAAGAATCGGAGGTAAAATAAACAGATATCCGTACAGCATCTCTTTGCGATACAAACTCGATTTCGTAATCACGGCGTTCACCCCTGTTTCTAGTATCAGCATGTGGCATTCTTCGATTGAACCTTGCCGATCAACGAATGCCACATGCCCGTATGGAATCCAATAAGTCCCAATACGAATGATGCCAGCAGCATGATTGCAGGCTGCCGGCATCGCCCTTTCCTATCTACTATTTCTGAGATTTCTTTTCTTGTTCAACCGCTTTGTCGAGCAGTTTCTGCATTTTCGGTTGTTGCTGCTTCACATAGTCTGCGGCTGTAATCTTGCCATCCAATACCGGCTGAATGTCCGTGAAGAACAGGTCATACCATTCCGCATTGTAAGTGTAGTTACCTGGCAGTGCCCGGCCGTAATCCTCAACGATATCAATGAATTCCTGTTTGTTGGCTGGTTTCGTGGATGTATCTTTGGCCCACTCGTCTGCCATATCAAGCAAGTTTGGAATCTGTACCTTGGCATCTACCAGTTGCTGCATGCCTTCCTTCGAAGCCGTAAGGTAGTTCACCAATGCCGCTGCTTCTTCTGGATGTTTCGTTTTCGCGGATACTCCGATTCCCAGAGATCCAATCCACGTTGCCGATTTACCAGTAGATCCCGCAGGGAATGGCAGCAAATCATAATCGAAAGGTAATTTCTCAAATGTACTCATATCCCATGGGCCTACAGGGAAGAAAGCCATCTCACCTTTCATCCAGCGTTGGTACGTATCCAATGTTTGCGCTTCCTCAATGGAAGGTGTAATTTTGTATACGTTCTGCATATCCGCGAAGAATTGCAAGGCTTCAGCGAATTTCGGATCATCAATTGTTACCTTTGTTTTGGTCTCATCCAACCAATCCCCACCGTTGCTCCATACAAAGGATTGCAGGGCCCACTGTACGTTGAATCCGGTACCGTACACATCCGGTTTACCGTCCCCATTGGTATCTTTGGTCGCTTGCTGGTTCACCTTGATGAACTCTTCCCATGTGTATGGTTTATCCTTGTCAGGGAGTGGGATGCCCTCTTTTTCAAACAACGTTTTGTTGTAGCCCAGTGCAAATGGCCCCAGATCCTTCGGCATACCGTAGATATCGCCCTGTCCTGCCATTTTTCCATCATAACGATACAGGTCCACGCCGTATTTCCAGATATTATCGAGATCCACATCCGGATTGTTTTCAATATACGAAGTGAGGTTCATCAGCACATTGCTGTTCACATATGCTTTCACGTCGCCCGGATTGATATAAAATACGTCAGGCAAGCTGTTGCCTGTAATTGCCGCTCTTAGCTTGGTTGCATATTGATCCGCAGCCGTTACGATAATTTTGACTTTCACACCCGGATGATCTTCTTCAAATTTCTTGACCACCGCCTGGTATGCTTTCTGCTCGTCTGTACCGCCGCGGAACATAAACGTTAACTCCTTGTCCCCACTTGCACCGCTGCTTCCCCCGCAACCTGCGAGTACCAGCGCACTTACCAGCATAAGAAGCATAAATGTGACCCAACTCTTTTTCTTTACCATCTGAACCCCTCCTGATCTGGACTTGTAACCGCATTCAATTGGATGAAATAAGATTTCTGTTGTTAAATTTATCAAATCCAGATCACTTTAGTCAACACTTTTATAAAATATTTTATATTTATTTAAAACAAATCAGTATTTCGGCCAGCCATTCGAGTCCCAAAGCAAGTCATTAATCAGCAATTTCGGATTGCCATTATCCTCTGCATCATAGGCATGTCTTGCGATGACATTACCGTTGTACACGTCCTGACCACCTGGACCTTTCCATTTCACATTGCCTGTATCCAATATCGTTCCGCCACCATTCAGCATATTAACTCCGTTTTTGTCCACATAAGGGCCTGTTATACTGGTCGAACGTCCATAGACCATTTTGTAGGTACTGTTCACCCCTTGGCAGCAAGAATCGATGGAAGCAAACAGGTAATAGTAACCGCCACGATATACAATACTTGGTCCTTCAATAGCCCCTCCGTTATTCGGGCGCGCAGCAATGGAAGTTATACTTCCCGTCGGTTTCATCGTATTTTTGTCCAGCTTGACAATCTTCAGACCGCTCCAGAAAGAACCGAAGGCCAGCCATGGATTGCCTGAAGCATCAATGACCAGATTCGGATCAATGGCATTATAATTATTGGCGGTCGTGGTTTGAAGCACCAATCCTTCGTCCTTCCATTGCCCTGCACCAATACTGTTCGCAGACGCAAGACCAATTGCAGACCGATTGGAGCCAAAGGTGGAGATCGAATAATAGAGCCATACTTTTCCGTTATACTGCTCTACATCCGGTGCCCATACATCCAATCCGCTTTGTCCCGGAACGGCAGAAGCCCACCAGGATGGCTTACTTAAGAAGATTTGTGGAACACGATACCAGGACGATCCATTATCGGATTTCAATACTTGAATGCCCGGGCCGGTTGAAAAGGTGTACCAGGAACTGCCCTCTTTGATAATCGACGGATCATGAACAGCGGTATCTCCGGTCAGATTCCAGAACGCCGCCAAAGCTTTTGACTGACCTGCCAGCAGTAATACCATCACAAGTAATGCCGGTAACGCCAACCGTTTCCACTTAAACCTCTTCACATTGCTTAACTTTTCCAAACCAAACTCCACCTTTCCTGATCAAATGGTTAATTAGGTTCATGAAGTAATGAATCAATTTAGGTATAATAGGATTATAAAAGCGGTTACATTACATTTCAATGGTATATTTCAAATATATGTGAACTGATTAACACTTATTTTAACCGGAATAGTGAACAAAATATAGATTATATTTTCGTATTTGGGCTATACACAAGGGTTTTGGCTTCTATTTCTCCACCCTTCCCTTCCATGAGGGAATGATTTATAATTATCTGAAATAAAACATATAAATGTGCAAATGTCTGTGTCGAAGACTTTGTTCAGAACGGGGAAAGGAAATCCACCTATGATTTATATTAAAGATCTGATGTCGGGTGTGAATATCTTCAAAGCGCTCAGTTCGGAAATCCGGATTCAGATCATCGAGCTGCTGGCCAAGAACCAAAGTCTTAATCTCAATGATCTTGCAACCAAGCTTGGACTGAGCAATGGCGCTATCACAATGCATATTAAGAAGCTTGAAGAGAGCGGATTGATCGAGATCAACACCGCTGTTGGCAAACATGGAATTCAGAAGATATGTTATCTCAATGAGGAAAAATTGATGGTTGATCTGCGTTCACAGGAGATTAACAATCGTTATGAGGTCGAAATTCAGGTCGGTCATTACAGCGATTATCAGGCTGCACCTACATGTGGTCTCGCTACCCGAGACAGCATTGTTGGAGAGTTCGATGATCCGCGGTACTTTGCTGATCCACTGCGAATTGATGCGGAGATGATCTGGCTGGCTGAAGGTTATCTCGAGTATCGGATTCCAAACTATCTCAAACCTAATCAGTCCTTTAGCGAAATTCAGTTGTCGATGGAACTGGGATCGGAGGCCCCTGGCTTTTGTGACAATTACCCTTCGGATATTTACTTCTATGTCAATGGGATTGAGATTGGCTGCTGGACAAGTCCGGGGGATTTTGGCAATACACGCGGTACCTTTAATCCGGAATGGTGGCCTCCACACTTGAATCAGTACGGCATGCTGAAGCTGATCCGGATTACACAGGAAGGCAGCTATATCGACGGATGCCGCATCTCGGACGTAACGCTGGACCAGATTGGGCTGGATTACAAAAGCGATATTCATTTCCGCATTGCGGTTACGGACGGACCTTTGAACAAACGGGGCTTAACGATCTTTGGCAAAAACTTCGGTAACTATGGACAGAATCTGCTCGCTCGGGTTCTCTATAACGTGCAAGAAGAGTAGAGCCAGCTCTGACTATTCACTCGATATGAATTAAGCTCGACCCAACTGTTAACGTAACTGTTCAACACAACAGCAACAACAATGTGTCTTCAAAAGGGTGCTATCCAGCACTCTTTTTTTCATCTCGCCTAAGAACTTATTTAACCAAGTTGAAACAAACATACTGGATGATATGACTTCTTATAGCCCCCTGCGATCCTCCATGTTGTTCACCATGTCGTGATATAATAATGGCCTGTAATGACAAAAATGGAACAACGGGCGGGGATACCTTTTGAAATTGGAGCGATTAATCTCAATCATATATAAACTGCTGAACCACGAAGTATTGTCTGCTTCCACCTTGGCGGAAGAGTTTCAGGTGTCCCCAAGAACGATCTATCGGGATATTGATGTAATCTGTGCCGCCGGCTTCCCGGTTGTCTCCCATCAGGGACTCAAAGGCGGCTACGGCATGATGGACGGATACAAGATGGATAAAAGCTTGCTCGGTTCTTATGATGTGGATTCCCTGATAACTGTCCTGAGCAGTCTATCCACAGTATTCGAAGATGCACGTGCACAAGGCACGATTGAACGTCTGCAAACGATTGGACCGGAGCATCAAACCTCAAGCCTATCGGTGGATCTGGAGACTCGCCGAACCGAACCTGATGCCCTTCCTCATCTGCGTAAAGGTATTACAGAACATCAGGTTGTCCGTTTTGACTACATCAATTATAAAAATGAACATACCCCCCGCCATCTGGAACCGGTAAGACTTCATTTTAAATATCGTAATTGGTATGTGTATGGATTTTGCCAGACACGGCAGGATTATCGCGAGTTCCGACTGTCCCGGATGATGAACGTACAACTGACATCGGAACACTTCCCACCCCATCTTGAGATTCCTCAAGAGACGGTTGTATCAGATCCGTCATGGCAAGATCAGGTAAGTGATGTTGTATTTCGGGTGAATCCGGAAGGACTTGCGGAAGCCATGGATCATTTCCAACAGGCAGATAAGCAATTTCATGAGGATGGAACTATGACGATGCGGATCCAGGTTCATCAACCGTTACAAGCCAGATGGCTTTGGTCGTTTCTGCTTAGTTTGGGA
The DNA here is from genome assembly GCF_038004645.1 of Paenibacillus sp. FSL M8-0212. Lineage (NCBI taxonomy): Bacteria > Bacillati > Bacillota > Bacilli > Caryophanales > Paenibacillaceae > Paenibacillus > Paenibacillus sp. FSL M8-0212. Next base: position 1,083,150 of record NZ_JBBORP010000001.1, read on the forward strand.
AGTGGTGCTGAGGTGCTTGAACCGATTGAATTACGAGGCATCCTGAAAGAACAACTTCAAAATGCACTTAAGCTCTATGAAGAAGTATGACACGCTGTTGTCATACTTCTTTTTTTATAATCATCTCAGTAAGTTAACCCAATCTATTGCCAAATTAAAGGAGACGATCATCAATGAATCATCCAGAACAAATGTATAACTACCACGCATGGGCCAACCAAACGATCCTGGGCAGAATCAAGGAATTGCCCTCTTCTGTACTGAGTCAGGAAGTGAACAGTTCATTTCCAACCATTGCTCACGCACTCAGCCATATCTACGCGGTAGATAAAATGTGGTACGAGGTATTGAATGGCACCGGTATGCACGAGGCACTGCAAGCATGTATACTGCTTAATGGTGAGATTCACGGTTCTGTGGATGAGTACATCAAACGTTTTACCGACCTGTCGGCACAATACAGTGAGTGGTTACGAGGCCAAGCGGATCTGGAGCAAACCATTCTACTCGATAATCCATTTGCCGGAGTTCGCAAAACCAGCTTATCGGAAATCGTATTCCATGCAGTTAACCACGGCACCTATCATCGAGGCAATGTTTCTACCATGCTGCGTCAATTGGGGCATGCCTCCATCATGAATGACTATTTTCTCTATTGGTATCAGGAACTGGCTCAAGCATAGTCGATAATCGGATGGAAAATGTACATTGTATCCCCGTGACGTCAAGGGATGAATTGAGAAATTGGTTGCGAGAGCATGGAAAATTTGAGAAATCTTGCTGGGTAATGATAAGTTTGAAACCCGTGCCAAATACCCTGCTGTATTTGGACTTGGTTGAGGAGGCGTTGTGCTTTGGCTGGATCGATGGAGTCAAAAAGAAAATATCCGAGACTCAATTAGCACAGAGATTATCTCCTAGGAGTAAACGTAGCTCATGGACTGAATTGAACAAGGAACGTGTCCGCCGTCTTGAAAAGTTGGGCTTGATGCATGACGAGGGGAGAAAGGTTCTTCCTGTTATGGATCAGAATGCTTTCATTATTGATGGCGTGATCGAACAAAAGCTGAAAGAAGACCATCAGGTTTATGCAAATTTCATGGCCTTCCCTACCCTGTATCAAAACGTTCGGATCGATACGATCCAAAGTGTTAAGAATCAGCCAGCATTATTCCAGAGCAGATTGGATAAGTTCATAACCAACACAAAGGAAAATAAAATGTACGGTCAGTGGCATGACAACGGACGGCTTTTGGACTATTGAATTTTCCCTTTTCCCTAAGACAGCAGACAGGACCTCCCTATGAGGAGGCCCTGTTTTGCTTTTTTTATTCGGTCAGGTATTAATGATTCTGCCTGTATGTTTTGGGAGATTCGCCAAAAGCTTTCTTAAACTGGCGGGTGAAATAATTACTGTCGTTAAACCCGCATTCATATGAAATTTCCGTAATGGACAGGTTCCCGTTTTTCAACAAATGACATGCCTTCTCCAGACGCAACTTTTGCAGATAAGAGATCGGGGTCATCTGATAATAGGATCGAAAAATCCGATTCAGATGCCTTATTGAGATATTCGACTTCCCCGCAATATCCTCTAGCGACAGTGGCTCCAGATAATGATCTTCAATAAATGAAATGGCATTTGCCAGATGCATCAGATTATTACCTTCGATCCCTTTCTCTTGCGTATCATATTGCCTCGACAAATATACAACCATCTCCGTAAGACGTGAGATCAACATCGTCTGATACCCTTGCTGTTTACTCTGATACTCCTCAATCATGAACGATATCAGCGATTCTACATACTCCAGACTGGAAATGGATAACGCCAATTTACTCGGAAAGGAGTGAATATTACGATAAAAAGGTTCCAAAACAAACAGCGCCTGGAAGCCGTTAGATTTTCTCAGATCGGGCCCAGCCGAAGCAAGCATTTCGGGACTGAACATGATGTTACAGATCCTAAAATCATGAGGGTCTTTATACGCATGATGAGTGTCGCCATTAATCACAAATGCGTTCCCTTTTTTAATAAAAAATTCCTCGGTGTTCACCACATGGGTTGCATGACCACTCAGAACAATGACAAGTTCCGTAAAGTCCACATGATTATGAAGTTCCATGTCTTGGTCGTGTCCACCATACTGAATGAAAAATGGAAACTGTTGATCTGAAGTAAACCATCTCAAATATGCATTACTCAAAAGCATTCCCCTCCGCAAACCATGTTGGGTTGAATGTCTATATCATGCTATTCGAGGACCGAAAAATCAAGGTTGGAAATGATTAAAGACGATATAATTCCCCTTGTAGCAAGGATACATTTCATACGTTCACGTTCAGATCCATATTAAACTCTCGAAATGAATAGGAGCATAAATGATGAAATATACCAATCCGGTGATTCCGGGGTTTTATCCAGATCCGAGTATCTGCCGTGTAGATGAAGACTATTATCTGGTAACCAGTACCTTTGAATATTTCCCTGGTGTGCCCATCTTCCACAGCAAAGACCTTGTGAACTGGCGACAGATCGGCCATGTCCTCACAACAACTGAGCAACTCCCTTTAGCGAACGCAGGCAGCTCTGGCGGCATTTTTGCCCCAACACTCCGGTACCATGATGGCTGGTTCTATATGACAACAACCAATGTCAGCGGCGGCGGAAATTTTTATGTACGTAGTGCCCAGCCCGAGGGACCATGGTCTGCTCCGATTTTTGTTGATCAGGGCGGCATTGATCCCTCTTTTCTCTTCGATGAAGATGGACATGTGTATTTTCAAACGGCCTGTAACGGCGATGAAGGTGAGGGCATCTATCAGTTCGAGATAGACCTTAAGACCGGAACGAGACTGACGGATAGCCGATTAATCTGGACCGGAACCGGAGGAGCAGCCCCCGAAGCTCCCCACATGTATAAAATAAACGGCCTCTACTATCTGATGATCGCCGAAGGTGGAACCGAGTATGGTCATATGGAGACCATTGCTCGGAGCACAGAGCCATATGGTCCATTTGATCCATGTCCACATAATCCGATACTGTCCAATCGGAGCATGAAATCCAGCATTCACGCAACCGGTCATGCAGACCTTGTCCAGATCCAGGATGGAAGCTGGTGGGCCGTATCTCTTGGCATTCGTCCAGCAGGTTACCCCATGCGGCACCATCTGGGACGTGAAACGTTCCTGGCACCTGTCACTTGGACGGATACCGGTTGGCCGATGATCGGTGTGGACGGACATATTGAGCAGGAGATGACTGGGCCTTTGTTGGCTGAGCACCCTTGGTCACCTCAGGCTATTCGGGATGATTTTGACGAACCATCATTAGGAATGAACTGGATCTTCTTACGTAATCCAGTTCCGGGTAGTTGGACGCTCACTGAAAATCCCGGGCAACTCATCCTCCGAGGTCATTCGGTTTCACTCGATGATGGACAAAATCCAGCCTTTGTCGGGCGTCGATTGAGCCATTTTTTATGCAATATGGCCACCGAGCTGTGTTATGAGCCAAATGCGAGCGGTGAGGAAGCTGGATTAACCTTATTTATGAATGATAAATATCATTACGATTTGGCTGTAACACAGGTCGATGGGCAGAAGAAAATCGTATTGCGGCGAACCGTTGGCTCTCTGCGAACCGAACAGGTACTTAAATGTGACAAGGGGCCGGTTGTATTACAAATCAAGGCTGACCGTAATCACTTCACGTTCCTCTACCAGCAAGGTTCATCCGATGCCATCGAAGTGGGTTCAGGGGAAACACATCTGTTATCTACCGAAGTCGCAAGTGGTTTCACAGGTGTGATGATCGCCATGTACGCCTACGCCCCATCGGGGGAGTGTACGCCTGCAAGTTACGATTGGTTTGACTATGAACCTCTGGACGAATAATCGTTTTAACTCCTATATTCAATAATAGAAAATATAATATATGATCAGCTAAAATTATCCCCTTAAAGTAGATACTCTTTGAAAAACCTTGTGTGGTAGCATAAGGAAATGAGTGAACTTTCAGGGGATTTTGCTATCTTTATATTTTTCTCAATGATTGCACTGGAATTTATAAAAGAACCATTGCTTTATTAGAGAAGTTCTCCTAGTATTTTTAGAAGGAACACCCCAGTAGCTCCCATCTTGGCAGTAACTTCACTGCCCCATATGAGAGCGCTATCGCTGCAGCACGAAAGAAAAACGGGAGGTTGCAGATATGAAATGGAATCACTTCAAGTCCAAGCTTCTGCTTAAGTACACACTATCCTATATCTCCATTTTCCTTATCCCTCTTGTTATATTAACCATCATTATTTATCACAATGCTGTAGACACGCTCCGTTCAGAGATTGAACAGACCAATGTCAATCAGCTCACTCAAGCCAAAACTGTCATCGATGATCGCATGAAGGAACTCCAAGACATCGCTTTTCGCATCGCCTACGATGAGCAGTTAACGCGGTATTGGACCCACCATCCGTACTATAGCCGGGAATCAATCGGCGCATTGGTCAAATATAAAGCCACCAGTTCCATTATCGATGAGTTATTCCTGTTCTTCCGCGGAGATGATAACATCTATTCTTCTCAAGGTTCTGAGAATCTGGATGTATTCACTGGCCGCTACAAATTTACTACTTGGAACAAAACAGACATGATCCGGGATTTGAATAACGTACAGTCCCCCACGATACGTCCAGCGGAGCAGGTCGTCCAAGGAACCAGAATACCCAATTCCATGCTAGCCTACCTTGTACCGATTGCACCTAACAATACGCCCGCCCATGGAACCGTCATGTACCTGATTCACGAGTCCAATCTGACGGGCCTAATTGATTCCATCCTCAGCGACTATCACGGGATGACTTATATTTTCGATAATTACGGGCAAGTACTGGCAGCCAATTACAAGGGAGAAATCATATCCGAACAGGAAGTTAACGCTCTGTTTGCTCTTGAACCCGGAACGCACAGCATCTCCTTAAATCAAGAACCACATTCGGTTGTATCCGTTAAATCGGATGCGGGTTGGACTTATGTAACCGCTATGCCCAGCAACCAATTTTTTAGCCGTATCGTTCATATTCGCACCTTTGTTGTTCTCGTTTTCTCCTTCATGGTGGTGATGGGCACGTTCCTCGCCATTATGTTGGCCCGAAGACAGTACCATCCGATTTCAGACTTAATGGAGTTCATTCGGTTGAAGAATGATCCTGATCCATCCTCCACCACCAACGAGCTGGAATGGATCAAGAAAACATTGCATGATTACAGTCAGCGCGTAGATCTTCAGGAACCGTATGCTCGCAATCATATTTTGCTCATGTTGCTGAAGCACGGTCACACCGGAGATTTCCCATCTGAGTTTACGGATAAGCTTGGCATACGCTTTAACCGATCCCATTATTTTGTCATGATCATGGGCTGGGAAATGCATGCTTTTCCTAACGGTGATAACCCCGAGCAACCTACTGTCATGCAGCTGATGAACGATGTGGAGCTGCCGGAGTTGTCTGCATATGCTTACGGCGTGGAGCTGCCACAAGCAGACCAATTGGCCCTTATCGTGGGATTCGATGCCGAAATAGAGCATGAAGGTAGACTGAATGCCCGTATGGAGCCTATTGTTGAAAAACTGCAATGGATGGTGACAGAACACACCGGGGTCGCGCCCGCAATTGGGATAGGCAATCGGTACATTTATCCGAAACAGCTGAATCAGTCCTACATTGAGGCCTCGACCGCTCTGGAAGCATCGATGCTGCATGGACAGGGCAGCAGTACATACTTTAACAACCTTTCCGGTTCCGATGTACAGGATTCTTCCTTCTGGGTTCCTAAGGATGTGTTATTAAAGCTGGTTCAGAGCTTAAAACAAGGCAGCTATGATGTGGCGGTTCAGATGGTGTCAACTGCGTTGAATACCCTGAAATCCGAAATGCCGTCTGTACCGCTGCTGCGTTGCATCTGCTTTGATATTCTGAATACAATGCTCAAAACCGCTTCGGAGCTTGGAATTCATCATGTGGTTGATCAACTTCCAAGGATCACTTCCTACGACTCGTTGGAGGATTTGGAGAAAAAACTGACAGGTCTTGCCGCCGAAATCTGCGCCCATGTCGAGGCAAAGAGTGAAACGGAAGAAAGCTCCCTGATGGATGAAATTGTTGCTTATATCGATGCCAATTTCTCTGATTATGATCTCAGTCTGGGTACGATTTCATCGAAATTCACGATCTCTTCATCCTATTTCAGTCGTTCTTTCAAAGAAAAGATCGGCATGAACTTTACCCAATATATCTGGCAGAAACGGATGGATGAGGTCATTCGACTACTGCTGCATACTACCGATCCGTTAAAAGATATCATCACGCGTGTCGGTTACCTGGATACACCAAACTTCATCCGAAAATTCAAAAAAGAGACGGGTTATACCCCAGGGCAATACCGTAAAATGCACCGTCCCAACGGCTCCGTCGATTCCCCTGATGATGATGACGAGGAATGTATTGGATAAAGGGATACATTGTCTCTGTGAATGGTTACATCTCAAAACAGTAAACAATGTATATGAGAGCGAATAACCGTGCCTGATTCATTAGACCAAAATAACGCAAACAAGGGGCCGTCCTATACGTCATGCTCATGACGTTAGGACGGCCCCTTCGTATGTTTTTAGTCCGTAGACATAATCGATCCGTCGGCTTCGACGTGCTTATCCTATTTCCCAGCTGGAAGAACCTTCAGCCCTTGATGTACTGCACCCAGCAAACGGTGAGTTGGATCACAGCCGTACTCCCAGAACATGATCCCGGCCAGACCTTGATCCTTTACGTATTCACATTTGCATTGAATCGATTCTTCATCATCATACGATATGAGGCTGGACCCATTAAACAGAAACGGTGCACAGGCTTCTTCATCCCAATAACGAGTGTAACCATTCTTGTTAATGTACTTCGCTTCCAGTTCGGCAAATGACGGACCGTAACCGCCTGTGCTGCCAGCCATTTGATGAAGCCCGTGGTTTCGGTCAGGAACCTCAGTCCAGATCCGTGAATAGAAGGCGGAACCGATCACAATTTTATCCTTCGGAACACCGGCGCGAACAAACAGGTTCACGGAAGCATCCGTACTAATTCGAAACAAATCTCCGGTGGGCGTGTACAGATTCGTATGATGTCCGGTCAGGACTTGAAAACCGCCACGCATATCATAGGTCATCAACTGCACGTAGTCCAAGTACTGCTGCACCTTAGCCATCTCTGTACCATCAACGTAGTATTGATCGGCCCCTGCCGCAATGGTGAGCAGATAATGACGACCATCCTCGGCTCCCTTGGCACTCAATGTCTCCCGGATCGTCTTGAGAAGCAAGGTGAAATTCCGTTTATCATCAGGGCTGGATGTAATATCGGCTTCACCGTAACAAGGATACTCCCAATCCAGATCGATCCCGTCAAAAGGATATTCCTCCAGCGCCCTAACCGCCGATGCAGCCATGCTCTCCCTCCCCGCCTGGGTTGAGGCGGCTTCGGAAAAACCGCCAGCGCTCCATCCGCCTACAGACAACAGCACTGTAAGATTCGGATGCTCCCGCTTGATGTGCTGGATCACATGGCCGTTTTTTAAATGCTCGGTGGTGATTGCATCATTCTTGACATGTCCGAAGGCTACGTTCAGATGTGTTAACTTCAAGAGATCCTCATGTGTCATGTCGGGAAGAACTGAATCAACAGCATAACCGGCAGCAATATATTTGGTCACTCTCTTCACTCCGATCCGTTCGATGATTGAGATATCGCAGCAGCAATCTGCAAGGCTTCCTTCCCGGTACCAATCTTGTACCCGGAAGCCAAATAACGAACTTGATGCTGAGTATCCAGCACAAACAGATGTGGATAACCCGCTTCGTGAGTTGCAGGCTTCGAAATGAAGCCGGACAAGGAAGCATAACTGGAATCTCGTACAAAAACCGTGCGTACAGGCAGTTTTGGATAATCAGCAGGGTCAAAGGCAGCGTTCCATTCCATATCTCCGATCATGAGTACGATGGGTATACCCAGCTTATCCAGCGGCTCTGCCAGCTCACACAGCTCACGAATCAGATGTTTCGTCGGTTCCCGCTCCGGTTCAATCCAGGCAGCAATGGCACCCTCCGATCCCAGAAGTTCCTCCAGTTCTACCTCTGAACCATCCAGACGGGTCAGTATACTTCCTGGTGCAAGTTTACCCAGTACAGGAATATCAAACTCAGTCTCGCGATAAGACAATACAACATCAGTTGTATCTCCGGCGTTCACGGTAAAGTAAACGAATCGTACTTTTGCCGTTCCATCTTTCAGACGAATGCCTGTCGTTAAGCGATAAGCTCCTGCCTCAACCTCATATAGCTCACTATAGACATCCGTACTGTAATAAGGATAAATCAACGTCTTGTAGACGCCATCTTCCAGACGGGCAAACGTAAAGTTCTCGAAATAGGATGCTTCAGGTGTATCCTGCGAAGCTTTTATATCCCTATGAAGTTGGAGCATTCCCCAGCTTGTGCTCTCCTGAGTTTGAGGTAAGGCGAGACTAAACACTGCATCCTCCCAGCCTCTGTCACTTAGATACTGTGGTTTCTGTGCGCTCGGATGTAATCGGGCCGGAATACCCAAACTGCGACATACAGCCACAAACAAAATATCCAGCGACTGAGAGTCTCCCTTCATTAGACTAAACGTCCCTATCGGATTCCCTTTACCTTTTAGATTAGGAAGATCTTCATAGTATTCGTATTCCTGTTCCAGCATTCGGGCAAGCGTCGCAGGATTTTCCCTGAACGTCACTACCTCCTCTGCCGAAAAGGCATTCTGGAATACACCTCGATAAGGGACCAGCATCTCATAGGAGATCCGCGGACACAGGATGTATCTCACAAACGTATCTTCCGCCCATGATCCTTGCTGCGAGAGTGCACCAATCAGATGATCGTCCAGCGTCTGGCGAAGGGTATCAATTAAATCTTTTTCATTCATCGACTCCAGCAACCGGAGCGGCCACTCACCGTATGGATTGGAACGTTCCTCTAGGAAAGCTGCAATTTCACGGCTGTTCCCCCGTGCCTTGCGGAGAACATCCCATACACGAACCGAGGGCAATCCAATCTTTTTAGCCAGCGAGACAGCTTCCTTCTCACTCAGGAACGTGTCCTCATACTCACTCCGGGTCTGCGCTCCTTCCTCCAGACGACGATTATGAATCTTAATCTTCTCTTCCGGTAATGCAAGCACGACCTCTCCCTCCCTTTCCGGAGGAGGAACCATATCGAAATCTACAATCCCTGTAGGCTGCTCTGATGAGTTCAGCACAAGCTCTATAACCTTGTTTTCCCGAGCCTTAAATAGGATCTCACTCCACTTGCCGCCGCTGACCGTACGAATCAAAAGGTCTCCACAGCCAGTCTTAAAGGTCGCTTCCCCTTGTGCGTCCGTCCTAATCTCGGCAATTGGATAAAATTCAGCTGTATTGTACAGCTCAAAACGGACACTCGCGCCGGGTACGGGCTCTCCCTGCTCATTTTTCACCTTCACATAGATGTTGCGTGTTGGCGCATAGTTTTCAAGCAAATTAATTTCCGTATATCCCTTTTCGGAAAGCGTAATATCCTCTGGTCCGGGATAGTCGGCATAGATTCTCGTATTAATCAGCATGGCCCTGCGGGCTGGAGGACTGAACCACCCTTGGTTCAGACGGGCTTCCGGCTCACATGCCCCGATGTAATACCATTGACCATCTGCCCAAGCTTCTACCCAAGCATGATTGCTGTCACAGTGAGCCCAACGCGGCGTATAGACCTGGCGGGCAGGTATGCCGATGCTGCGAAGAGCGGCCACCGCCAGCGTGGATTCTTCGCCGCATCGACCACGAGCATTGCGGATCATCGTCAGCGGTGATATCGTGCGCAGATCGCTGCCTATATAGGTCGCTTTTTCATGACACCAATAATTGGTCTCCAAAATGGCATCTGCCATGGATAAGTTATTAGTTCGCTTGGCTAATTCGTCATACAGTAAGCCGCGGTAATCTTCAATATTTTCCGTATTTATCCGATAAGGCAGCACAAAATGAAGAAACAAATGATCCGGAACACGTTCTCCCCATGACACACGTTTACGGGTGTCCAAAGCCCGGCGCACATGACTCAAGAACAAGTCCCCGTTATAATCAGCCATGTCGTTTACCGGCATATAGACATAGACATACTTCAATGCCCACGTCTCTTCTTGCGTTAGCTCCTGCTGAAAAATATGAAACAACTCCGATTTGCGAGCCTCTGCAAAACGTACCTTCTCCTGGAACTTCTGCTCGATCCTCTCCAATGACTGTGCATCAAGGGAAAATACCAAGGTTTGGCTGGTCATTGCGTTATCACTCCTTCCACAGCTTTCCGTCTTCCCGAATACAGATCAAGGCCGCTCCGTCCAAAGACGGCGCAGTAATCTGGAACAGGCTGCGAGTCGTTTCAATAACAGGCTCACAGCTCCACGATTCCTCACCCATAAGCAGCTTCACATCTTGGGTAAATTCACCATGCTTTTCATAATAATTACGTTCACGGTAATAAAGCTTGCGAAGCTCCCATTTGATTCGTTCGTCTTCAGGCAATTCAAATGACTGATCCGTTCCGTCATCCGAGAATACAACATAACCCCATAACTCCGGGTAATGCATGTTGATAATGCCCATAGGTGACCACACCCAGTTGTCCTCGGGATAAGGTTTACCCGTCTCTGGATTCAATACCTTGCGGTACTCATCGTCTTGCACTTCCGTCTGCCACTCCACACGCGAGAAGTTGACACGCCAGAATTCACCCGGCGCAGGTGGACGGTTTCCCTCGGCACATTCCTTTAGACTGGCCCAAGGAATCGCGACTTCCACGCACCATTTCCGGTTCTCTGCACCAGGTCTGTTCAGTTCCCCATCGATATATACGGCTGTCTTGAGACCGCTAATATCCCAACCGTTAACCGGAGGCCCACCATCCCGATACGGCTTCACTAATAACAGGTCCCATACCGTATTGAGCGCATTGATCTCGAACTCATAATATTGATGGGAATCCCCGTCGGGATCGATAAAAATCTCAAAGTCATTGTCATAAAAAATAACGGAATCACGTTCAGTCAGGGTAGCCCATATCTGATCTTCAATCAGCTCGGCAGCAAAATAGAAATAGTCGTCATCCCACAGCATTTTTACCCGTGTCTGTTTCTCTGGCTTCGGACGAAGATCACCTTCGATATCAACGAAATCATCTGTCCAATGGGCCGCATCCCAAAATGCCTTATCCACACGGCCATCTAACACCAGTGGTTCCTGCGCACGCTTGCATATATAATGTTTGGGAGCATACTCAATCCTGGGTTCTGGCACTCCACTTCGGTTCATGTCACTCTCTCCAATTCGTAAGGGAGGACATGCGTCTATCGGCACACGCCCTCCCCGTAATGGTTAGTTATGGGTGACAACGGCTCCAGAGCCGCCGTACATTTCCAGCTCCTCATTGAATTCGAGCTTAAGAACGGTCACCTGTTCATGTGTATCCTTCGAGGTCATCTTAATCCACGTTGTTCCCGGGATATTGAACCAAGGCACGCCCCCATGAATCTCATGATTAAGCTCTTTGCCCGAATGCAGCACGGTAATTTTCTTGATCGGATTGCAGAGCCCCTTGATGCACACATTCTCTTTTGGATCGTCATACACAAACAGGTACAGCGTCTTTCGATCCTCAGATACGGTGCTTCCCCCCAGATAATAGCGAGGCATAATGCCTTCACCCGTTCCGAAGACGGCCTCTTCATGGGTTCGAATCCATGCTCCCAGCCCAAGCAGAATATCCTCCTGCCTCTGATCGATGGTGCCATCTTCACGCGGACCGATATCCAGCAACATATTACCGCCCATCGATATACAATCACAGAACATCCGAATGATCTGATTCAGGGATTTATATTTATGATCGGTTGGCACATAACCCCAAGATGTGTTAATCGTGGTACAGAACTCCCAGGGTCCCTCCGGTCTTGTAATCGGAATGCCCTGCTCAGGCGTTTTGTAATCCCCATAACCTTGAAGGCGGGAGTTGATGATGATATCCGGGTTAAAAGATTGCAGATAATGCTTGAACTCCGGCAGATTCCACTGCTCGGCACTCCGTTCCCAGTCCCCATCAAACCACAGCAGATCCACCTTTCCGTAATTTGTTAAAATCTCTCTCAGTTGATGGTTATTGAATTGCAGGAACTTCTGCCACTTTGCCTGATCCTGAACGCCGTCCACAGGACTTGAATGCCGGTTGACACTACTGAGATCCTCCGGTACTTTTCCACCTTCATACACGCTAGGATAATCCGGGTGTGACCAATCAATGAGCGAGTAATACATCCCCAGATGAATGCCCTTTTCCCGAATCGCTTCCGCATATTCCCTCACAATGTCCCGATTGGCTGGAGTCTGTTTGACGACGTTGAGATCGCTATATTGCGTATCCCATAGAGCAACGCCATCATGATGCTTCGTTGTTAACACGGCATACCGGGCACCAGACTTCTCAATCAGGTCCGCCCACTTCTCTGCATTGAATTCCGATGCCGTAAAACCATCCAACTGTTTCATATATTCTTCATAGGATATCCTGCCATTATAGAAGGACCAGGATTCCGCTACCCCGTCCACCGCATAGATGCCATAGTGGATGAATATCCCCAGTTTGGCTTCTTGAAACCATTTCTGCATAACGGTTCACACCTCCCCCGAGAATTCTTATATGCGAAAAATTTAATGCAGCTAACATTATTGAAGCTAACTGCTGTCTTTTTGCATGGGATGTATCTCGATAGGCTTTATTGCCCCGAATTCCAGCGGTCATATGCCCCCTGATACAGTTCGATGACACGGTCACTGCCCATTTTCTTCATCTGTGCAATGTACTTATCCCAGTTCTCAAGTGGTTCCTGGCCGGTCACAAACTTCGCTTCCATCTGTTTAACGTACGTATCCAGATCAGACAATAGAGCGGTTGCTTCGCTTTGCTCTTCATTCGTCAAATAAACGTTAGGAAATGGTGCTTTTCCGATAGGTACCAACTTCTCTTGATTCTGCTGGTCAATCCACTCATCAAATTCGGTGCGTAGACCCTTCGCTACATCCGGATCATTAATACCCGGTGTCAAGATACCAAAGTTCGGCGTGATTTTACCCCGGTATTCCTCACGATCACCGCCGCCAGGAACGGGGAGCCACTCTTTCACGTGATTTTCCTTGTCTTTGAATTTCCACAACACACCTTCCGGACCTTGATTGAACAGAGTCGCACCTTCATAGCTGTATAAGTAATCGATCCATCGCATCGTCGCCTCGGGTGACGGGTTGCTGCTCGTAATAGCAAAAGTACCGCGAGCCGACATGCCCGGATGCTTGCCGTATACCGGAGAATCTGCCACCTCGCTCTTCACCGGTGTCATCAGCGGATGATCCGTGCTAGGCTCACCGCCGAGCGTGAAGTATGGATGGTAATCGTTGAACAGTGCAAGTTTGTTGCTTTCACCTTTTGCTTTTTTCTGATCACCTGTTTGAGAGAAGGTCTCATGATCCAGCAAGTCTTCCTTCCACAAGCGGTTCATGAATGTAAGATAACCTTTGTAACCTTCTTCTTGATAAGGGTAGTGAACTTTACCGTCCTTATCGGAATAGATGCCTTCGTTGTACATTCCCCAGAAGCCGAAGAAAAACATGCGAAGATCATCCAGTTTCACAGAAGTAAGCGGAATTTCATCTTGCTGGCCATTGCCATTAGGATCTTCTTCTTTTACACGCTTGAGATAGGTATACAATTCTTCCGTGGTCTTAGGCTCTTCTACGTTAAGTGCCTTCAAGAATTCCCCGTTGTACCACATTGGCCCTCTATACCACACAGCCGCTTTATCAATGAATGGGAGTGCATACATATGTCCATCTGGTGTTGTAAATGATTTGCGGACATCCGGGTTCTCATCGAGTATCTTTTTGATATTTGGTGCGTAACCTTCGTCAATGTATTTTTCCAACGGGATCAGGATGCCCTGGCTGCCATAAGTCACCTGTTCGGCTGGCTTGAGGTCCGCAGCATAGAACATATCCGGCAAGTCTCCGCTCGCGAAAACCAGATTTTTCTTCGTTTCAAAGCTGTCGATCGGTGAGAGCTGGTATTCCAGCTTGATGCCCGACAGTTTCTCCATTTCTTGCAGCACAGGCATCGTGCTCCAATCGGCTACACCCGCATCCTGGGACATGACCTTTAACGTTAGCGTTTTGTCTACAATGGGGAAACCTTCTTTTTTGACCCCCTCTACTTTGGAGGTCGTGCTTCCATCTTCATTGGTTGAACCACAAGCTGCAAGCAATGTTGCGAATAAGGTGAGACAGAGTGTAATGGATGAAGCCTTGCGAAGCTTTTTCATGACAGCAACTCCCCTTGTTTAATGTGGTATATGGATTAAGATCATCCCTTAACGGAACCGATCATAACACCCTGTACAAAGTAACGCTGAAGGAATGGATACACCGCAATGACCGGTAGGGTGGCAACAATAATGACAGCATATTTGACCAGTGCAGCGATCTCCGCTTTGGTGTTCATCGCCGTTGCTGAAGACGTATCGATAGCGCCTCCCCCCTGTGCCGCCATTTCCTGAAGCACCAGAATCTGGCGCAGAAAGAGCTGCAGTGGGTACTTGGAAGAATCATTCAGATAGATCATGGCACTGAAATAGCTGTTCCAGTGTCCGACTCCATAGAAGAGCGCCATCACTGCAATGATTGGCATGGAAAGCGGGAGCACAATCTTGATGAACAATCGAGTGTTAGTACACCCATCAATATGCGCCGCTTCCTGTAACTCCTTGGGAATGGTCGATTGGAAGAACGTCCGGCATACGATAATATTCCAGATGGATGCAGCCCCGGGCAGAATAAGTGCCCACATGCTGTTCACCATACCAAGATCCTTAACCAGCAGGTAACTCGGGACAAGCCCTCCGCCGAAGAACATCGTTACCATAAACATCGCCATGAAGAATCCGCGTCCCACAAAGTCCGAGCGGCTGAGCGCATAGGCTGCCGGTAGTGTAACAATCAGGTTAACGATGGTGCCTACAACGGTATAGATAATCGTATTTTTGTAACCAATCCAGATGTTGGTGTTCTCAAACACCCGAGCGTAACCTTCAAACGTAATCCCTTTTGGAAGTAGCCACATCTCACCGGAGGCTACATATTTGGGATCACTGATTGAAGCACTGATGATGTATAACAGTGGATACAGCACAATGACGAGCGCTACCGTCAGATAGATGTAATTGCACAATAAGAACAATTTATCACTTCTGCTTTCTTTCACAGCGGATGACATGTGTATTCCCTCCTTTTACCATAGGCTGTTTTCACTGGTACGGCGTGCAATCTGATTCACGGTAATAAGCAGAATCGCATTAACTACGGAGTTGAACAATCCCACCGCCGTAGAGAAACTGTACTGCGCATCGACCAGACCGGACCGATAGACAAATGTTGAGATGACATCGGACGAGCCCATATTCAGCGGATTTTGCAGCAGCAGGATTTTCTCGAATCCGACGCCCAGAATACTGCCCATATTGAGAATTAACAAGATGGTGATCGTAGGGATGATCGCTGGTATGTTAATATGCAAAATCCGTTTGAACCGGCTCGCACCATCCACCACAGCCGCTTCATGCAGTTGCGGGTCCACACCCGATAGAGCGGCAAGGTATATAATGGTGCCCCAGCCTGCACTTTGCCAGACTCCCGACAGTACATACACTGTCTTGAACCACGCAGGGTCCGTCAGGAATTGAGGTGACTGAAATCCAAGGGCCTGTACCAAATTGACAATCATGCCTGACGAGGGTGATAAAAAGGTAATGATCATCCCCGACATCACAACAACCGAAATGAAATGCGGTGCATACGTGACGGTCTGCACAGTACGCTTGAAGAAGGAATCCTTCACTTCATTGAACGCTAATGCCAGAATAATCGGCAGTGGAAAACCTATGGCCAGCTCATACAAGCTGATGCTAAGGGTATTCCATAATAAATCCCAGAAATAATACGAATTGAAGAAACGGATGAAATGATCGAATCCGACCCATGGGCTTCCTGTGACACCAAGCGTTGGGATAAAGTTTTTAAATGCAATTTGTATGCCGTACATCGGACCATAATGGAATATCAGAAAGTATAAAAAGGCTGGTGCAATAAACAGATACAACTCCCAGTTCCGAATCGCCCTTCTCCATAATTTATTTTTCTTACTGCTCGGATTGGTGTATACCGATAAGTTTTGCGATAAGGCGGACTTCCCATCTGGTTGCATCAGTTGTTTCCTCCTTTTTTGGTAACGCTTACATACCGAGTTTATGGTTCATTTCCTAATCCGTAAATATGCCATTTCAATCTTCACTTCTAAAATCACGGAATATACTGTTACAACGGGGGTTTACACTTTTGTTGCCAGCTTGTCATTGTCATTTCGGGGTTGTAAAACATGTAGAATTTGACCTATTTCCCTCCTATAGTTGTCATTGAGAGTTTCATTACATGAACTTGAAAGATGTCAGATCCAAACTTAGGTTAGAAAACAGACCTTAAAGTCAAAACCCACATATACGCATTGGACACGGTATTCAAGTCTACAAGCATCATACTGAATTCTAAGGATTGCAGGTTTCAAGGTTTTACCGATGTGATACAATGTGATATTATCTATCATACATCTCTCGCATACTACAAGCCTGTAATGGCTTGCCTTTATTCTATATTTCTCCTCCCTCTTTCGTATATATGTTGTTTTTATCTTGCCTGTAGGATACATAAACGCTTATAAATACTGGAAATATGAAGTCATATATGTAGATTTTGCACAAGGCGTAGAATCTGAAAACAGTAGATATTTCAGAAAAGACCATTAAAAAAAGCCATTCCGCTAACACGAAATGGCTTTACAACCTAAGCAGATATCCATTTCATTCATAAATAATGACATAATTAATTACACTACATGTAATATAAATGATCATATAAAAACCTGTGTACAGTTTCAACTCAAATAAAAAACCACTCTCCATACATGCATGGAGAGTGGTTTTGAAGATTCACATCCGTTTTAACCATGTTCAGTTTATAGGGTTTGCAGTGAATTTACTTACCAGAAGGTTGAGCTTCTGCTGTATACCCTGTTGGGATATCCGTTTCTGCAGTCACATTTGTGATAACCATCGGATACATCATGTCTGGATCAGGTTGAATAATGGAATAGAGCACGATCGCACGTCCATCCTTCTCCAATTTCACATCATCAATCTTCAATCCATAACCAGGGTGCGGCATTTCAGCACTGAGTTTAACTTTGGTTGTTTTGTCATCAACCTTCGTCGTTGTTACTTCAGGTACAATCGCTTGTTGGCCTTCACCTGGAGTAGTTGGAGCTGGCTCTGTCGAGCCGCCATTGCCGTGTTTATCCACAAATTCAAGTGCATTGAAGATCATGCTTGCAGCCTCCATACGGGTAAGCGACTGATCTGGACGGAAGTTACCGTCCTTATCCAGTTCAATGATGTTCATGTTCAGCAAGTTCTGGACTGCAGATATGGCGTCCTTACCGATTTTATTTTCGTCCTTAACAAGATTATACTTCATGATGACCGGATAATTCCCGGTTGTGTTAATGCCTTCATGCAGCAAAATAACAAATTGCTCGCGTGTCATCTTGCCTTGGGGATTCAATTCTACCGGAATGGACAGTCCATTCTGAGTAGCGGCCTGCACTGCATCGGCATACCACGTATCCGGACTGATTTTATTCTGAGCGGATGCTTCCGCAAATTCATTTTTCAGACCAAATGCGTTCACAATCAGTTGAACACCCTGTGGCTCGGACAATGCGAGATCTGGACGGAACAGATCCGCTGTTACTCCGCTAACAATGCCTTTTGATTTCAATGAATCCACAATCGACTTCTGACCTTCATCCTTCACATCTGTGAAAGCAAATACCGATGCACCTCCTGCTGTCAAAGAAACGCAGAGCGCAAGTGTTGCAGCCAAACCTTTTTTATGTTTCATTTCCTGGCACCTCCATATGATTAGTAAAGCCTATTTTTTACCTCTTCATTCCTACAGACGGGGTATCCCTAGAAAATGTTTCAGTAATTTCGACATCTGGTGAATACAACACAGGAACACGGCATAGAGCTCCTTTCCGACGTCGCTAATCCGATCACCTGCTTTTTGCTAACTGGCTTCGTTGACATCCCATCGGATTAGCGCAAAAATAAGAATAGAGAAATCTATCGGATGACGGATAAACAACGAACTAGATCGCATACAGTAAGAGGGCACGACGCGCTAATAACAGGTGTCGGCCCTTTTCTTGACTTCACCTGCCTGAACTGACTTCACCTATAACAAAAGGAGAACAACGCTTATGTCCAAGAAAGGATTACTTCGCGGTTATGTTGTGTCGAACTGGCCTGTTTATCTGGTTGCTGTTCTTCTGATTATCGCCTCCAATGTCGGGCAAGCATCCTTGCCCCGGATACTCGGCAGCTTCACGGATCAGTTGATGCAGAACACGCTTCAGATGCAGACGGTCGTAAGGTACAGCCTGTCTCTTATGGCTATTGCCATCGGGTATAATCTGCTGTTCGGTACCGGGCAATTCATGATTATGAAGCTCGGTCGACGCTTCGAATTCATGACGCGTGAGCGTATATTTAGTAAGTTTTCCGAACTTAGCGAACATTATTTCTCCAAACAGGGGAACGGAAAGCTGCTCAGTTATGTCATGAATGACGTTACTTCCGTACGTGAAGCGATATCTAATGGCGTGACACTCATGACCAATGCCACCTTCCTGCTGTTGTCCTGCATTGTCATGATGCTGCTTAGCGGGATTCCGTTGACGCTCATTCTAATCAGTGTTGTTCCTTTGCTGGCGATTCCATTTCTGGTCGTGTTTTTTGGTCCGCGGATTCGCAAGCGCTCTCGCGACGTGCAGGAAGCTCTTGCAACCATGACGGAATCAGCAGAAGAGCAGCTGGGTGGCATACGCGTAACCAAGACGTTTGCCATTGAAGACAGTGCTCGTGCACGCTTTGGAACTACCGTCGATGCAATCAAGAGCAAACAGCTTCGACTGGTTCGTCTGTCTTCCTTGTTTCAAGCCTTGCTACCACTGCTGGGAGCCATCTCATTGGTCGTTTCTCTGCTTGTTGGAGGTATTATGACCATGCAGAATTCTATTACACTCGGGAGTTTTGTCGCCTTAACCTTATATCTGCGCATTATCATGGGACCGCTTCAACAGATCGGCAATGTTATTAATACCGTTCAGCGCTCAGGCGCATCACTGGAGCGGGTGAATGACCTGCTCAGCGAAGTAGCGGATGTACGTGAACTTCCTGAAGCGACAGCGCTCCAAACCGTACAAGACATCACGATGGAGAATCTAACCTTCTCCTATCCTGGCAGTTCATCTCCTGCTCTCAAAAACATTCAACTCAATATCCGTGCCGGGCGAACGGTCGGTATTGTAGGCAAGACCGGCTCAGGTAAAAGTACCCTCGTTAAGCTATTGCTGCGTACATATGAACCACCTGAAGGAACGATTCGCATCAATGGTACCGATATTCGGCAGCTGTCGCTGGAAAGTCTAAGATCGCGCATCGCCTATGTCCCTCAGGATGGATTCCTGTTTAGTACCACCATCCGGGATAACATCGCATTCAGCGACCGGGAAGTATCGCTGGATACAGTGGAACATAGTGCACGGCAAGCCATGATCTATGACAATATTGTCCGTTTTCCCGATCGCTTTGATACACTGCTTGGCGAACGTGGACTCACCCTGTCTGGTGGACAGCGTCAGCGAACGAGCCTGGCAAGAGGACTGATCAAACAAGCACAGTTACTTATTCTGGATGACAGTATGAGCGCGGTTGATGCCGTCACCGAGAGTGGTATTCTGCGCAGTTTGCGCGAAATCGGCAAGGGCAAGACTACATTAATCATCTCTCATCGCATCAGCGCGGTCCGTCATGCGGACGATATTATCGTTCTGGATGAAGGGCGAGTCGCTGAGCAGGGAACACATGCTCAGCTGATGGCTGCCAAGGGGTTATATGCGGCCACCTACCGTTTGCAGGAGGAGGGATTACATCATGTCTAACGCTAACGCTGAACTTCGCCCAGACGCAGAGGCCGATCAGAGTAAACGAACTTCATTTAAGGCGATGATGGCATACGCCAAACCCCATAAATGGGCTTTTGCTGGTATCTTCTTCTGTTCACTTCTTGGCATATCGGCAGATCTGCTGCAACCCTATCTGGTGAAGATCGCCATCGATGATCATCTGGCCGTGGGCCAGACCAGTGTGGGCTTTCTCGTTCAGCTCGCAGCCATCTTTCTCGGGCTGGCTGTCATCAGTTTTATTTTTACCTATATCCAGAATAATCTGTTGCAGCATGTGGGACAGAACATTGTATCCCGGATCCGAAAGGACCTGTTCAAGCATATATCCAAAATGTCCATGTCCTTCTTTGACCGTTTTCATATCGGCAGTCTGGTCACGAACGTATCCAGTGATACGGAGACCATCAGCAGCTTTTTCACTCAAGTACTGCTCAGTCTGATTCGAGATGGTATGATGCTGGTGCTCATTATCGTCTTTATGTTCCAGCTTGATCCTGTACTGGCGAGTTACTCTCTGATCGTCTTGCCTGTCATTGCGGTTGTTGCGGTGTTATTCCGTAGTCGACTGCGGAAAGCTTATCAAAATGCTCGTACCCGGCTTTCCCGTCTGATCGCTTTTACGGCGGAGAACCTGTCCGGCATGTTCCTGATTCAGGCTTTTCACCAGGAAGAAGAACAGAAGAAACGTTTCTCGGAACAAAATGCGCTTCATCTGAAAGCCAACATTGCTCAAGCCCGCTCCAATGTCATATTCAACCGGACGTTTGATATCCTTGGCAATGCGGCACTGGTCATGATGGTCTGGCTTGGAGGTCGCGCCGTACTGGGTGAGTCCCTGCAAGTCGGGGTATTGTATGCGTTTATCAGCTATATCCGTCAGTTCTTTCAACCGATTAACCAGATTACGATGCAATGGAATACATTCCAGTCCACGACCGTATCGATGGATCGCATCTGGAACATTCTGAATACACGGCCTGAAGTTGCTGATCCCAAACCCGGGATGGCCTCCTCGCTTGAACCACAAAATGTGATGGGCCAGATTGATTTTAATGATGTGTCGTTTGGTTATCGGGCAGATCGGCCCCTGATCCAACATATGAACCTGCACCTCTATCCGGGTGAAATGGTAGGTATCGTGGGCACAACAGGCGCTGGCAAAAGCACACTGATCTCCCTACTCAATCGCTTCTATGATGTAAACAAGGGCAGTATTGAGATTGATGGTACCGATATTCGGTATCTGCCGCAGGCTAAGCTTCATCGGATCGTGGGTCTGATTCAACAGGAACCCTTCCTGTTCTCCGGTTCCATCATTGATAATGTGAGAATGTTTCGTGAGGATATTACGCGAGAGCAGGCGATTGAGGCCTGCCGGTTTGTCGGAGCACATGCCATGATTTCACGTTTGCCTCAAGGATATGATACGCATCTATCCGAACGCGGAAGCGGACTATCCGCCGGGGAGCGGCAGTTGATCTCCTTTGCCCGGATCGTGGTGTTCCAGCCCCGAGTGCTCATCCTGGATGAGGCAACCGCCAATCTGGACTCACACACGGAACAGCTTGTGCAGCAGGCGCTGGAATCGGTATCCCAGGGACGCACCACCATTGTTATTGCCCATCGTCTGTCCACGGTGATGCATGCCGATCGAATTCTAGTGATGGAGAATGGTGAGATTGTGGAGGAAGGCCCGCACAAGGAACTAATCGCAGCCAAAGGTGTGTATGCCGACTTGTACACCCATGCGCGTGATGCAGGTAAAAATTCAGCTATATCAGGGTAATGAACCTGAGTTATAGTAAATACAGAACGTTGAACATGCCGCTCTGCTCATGCAGGCGGCACGTTTGGCATATTGATCAGCATTGTTCATTAGGAGGAGCATGTATGCAACAACCTGAAACACCCAAGCGTGACCATCAGCAGATTCTTTACCAACGCAGCACTGCGTTATGGAAAGGAAGTTTATGCTTTCTTTTCCTTCTCTTGTGCGTGAGCCTATTATGGATCATCGTGGACGGACAAGCCGAAAGACTGGAGACGATATACTATTCCATCGCAGCCGTACTGGGTATGTGGTTTGTTGGACCGTTGTTCTTCATGTTCGTCTCACGACTAACCAGAACTCCCGCCGTGTTGTTATCCTGGGATGATGATGCGTTGAGCACGGGTAAACGGAAGATTCCATGGAGCCGGATTCGCAAAGTGGAACTCGCCTCACCTGCCCGCAGCAAGTGGCTTCTGTCTACTTCTCCCATGTTTGTCCTGTACTTGAAGGACGGCACACGGTTTCATATTCAAACGGATCATCTACTCAGCAAAAAAGAGCTGAACCAGGCAGTGACTTTGCTTCAGGAGACTTTGCAGGAACAGCGGCAAAATGGTTGAGTATCGGGATGGATGAGGACAAGTTTCCCACACATCATTGTGATTTCTCTACACCTATGGACAGGCTAACTTTGTAATTGCCGTAAGGCAGCAATGCTTCCAGCAGTTGTCCAAGTTGCTCTGTGGTACTGGTCTGCACCCGCATCAGATAACAGCCTTCTCCGCTGACGCGATGGACTTCAACGATGTCCTCACGTTCAGCAATGAATGTACGAAAGGCAGCATGTCTGTCGCCGGAGTTCAAGAAAACTGTGACAAATGCTTGTAGGCCGAGGCCAAGGCGTTCCGGGTTCCATTTTACCGTATAACCTTCAATCACACCCAGATCTTGCAGCTTGCGCACTCTTGCACCAACGGCCTGTCCCGTGAGATGAACCTCTTCACCGATCTCTTTGTGAGAACGTTTGGCATCTTGAATCAGAATCTGCAAAATACGTATATCTGTGGCATCTATCATTTCATTCATCTTGCTTCAGCAATCCTTTCACGGTGAAATTAGCGTGGCCTAATTCCATTCATCATGTTATGTACGCCGTTAAACGGGTTGTATACCATATAAGGGTAATACTATTAAACAACTCGAAGGAGTGCAAATATAATGAAAATTCAATTGATTCGCAATGCTACACTGTGGCTGGAATATGGAGGGCTGAACATTCTCGTTGATCCGATGTTGATGGACGCCGAAGTCATGCCTGCATTCCCGAACACACCCAATGAGTTACGTAATCCAAGAGTGAGCTTGCCCGAAACCGAAACGGATTATCTGAATCCGGATCTGTTGATTGTGACACACACCCATCTGGATCACTGGGATGAAGCAGCGGCGAAACAACTTGGCAAAGACATTCCTCTGATCTGCCAGCCTGGGGATGAGAATGTATTTCTGGGTGCCGGATTCACGAATGTAACAGCTGTAGATGAAAAACATGAGCATCACTCTATCCGATTCGCCCGTACATCCGGGCATCATGGCACAGGTGAGATCGGTGAACGTATGGGCAAGGTGTCCGGCTTTGTACTTGAAGCAGATCTAGAACCTGTCACCTATATTGCCGGGGATACGATCTGGTGTGAAGAACCTGCTGAGGCCATCCGCCAATATACGCCTGAAGTCATTGTCGTGAATGCCGGAGGTGCACGCTTTGTGGAGGGTGATCCCATTACGATGGACGGCCCTGACGTTGTCGCCGTGAAGCGCCATGCGCCGTCTGCTCATGTCATCGCTGTGCACATGGATGCGATTAACCATTGTGTGATGTCTCGTACGGACCTTGCGACTTATCTGGCATCCGAGCAGATGGATGGACAGGTGCTTATTCCACGTGACGGCGAAAGTTTTGAGTTTTAAATTTTGAAGCGGAAGCTACGCTGAATCAAAGCAGAAGAGAATTAACCTTTTCACATAGGTGGGTGGATTGTAACGAACTCAGCACACGCTATTAGTCTGTTTCCAGCAAATCTAATATTCTAACGAATCCTAGACACCTTATTTCCGCTCTAGGCACGCTTTTACCGAGATTCATCCGTCTCTTTGCCAGGATAACGTGTCTCCGATTCGTTAAATTTCTACTATAACGATAATCGGCACAATAAGGTGGCCTAGATTCGTTAGCGCGTATGCGTATGACAGGACCATGTACTTCATTTTCAACACACGCCGTTACCTAGCTTATAAGCTACCTTGTCTGCCACATCATCACTCATGTCTCCCATGCCTTCCCTTTCCCTACAAAACACAACGAAAAAAGCTGGATGCGATGAACTCGCACCCAGCTTTTTTGATTGAAGGAACACGCTAATCCGCTGTTCGCTGGCTTTCCCTCTCAGGCATCAAGCCTGCCATTGCGCCCTCACGTGTCCTAGCCCTTTACGCTTACGCTAATCCCCTACTGAACTTTCAAACGAATCACGTTCCATGATGCTTTCGCCAAGCTCGCCGTAATCAGTGTATCGGAGATGACTGCACCCCCACGATTATGAGGAGCAACGCGGTTTGGTTGTGCCGCTGTATTAACTGCTTTGAGATCATCACTTTCCAGCACGATATGCTCGATCACGGTACACTTCCCGAAGCTGCGCAGGTCCACTTCGAGCGGAAGGGATTCTTCCAGATGACGGTTGACTGCGAATACAGTCACTTCACCCTGCTCTTCGTTATGCACCGCAATAGCTTCCAGATAAGGTACGTCTGTGATTTGTTTTGTATCGTACTTCGGAGACTGAATCAATGGCACCAATGCTGTTCCGCGCCCGAAGAGAGACGTATGCATAAATGGATAGAAGATCGTCTGTCTCCATGAACCACCGCCCGTATCTGTCATGATCGGTGCAATCACGTTAACGAGTTGTGCCAAACATGCCATTTTAACCCGATCCGCATGTTTGAGCATACTGATCAACATACAACCAACAAGCAGTGCATCCTCGTGGTTATAGATATCCTCCAGCTGTGGTGGGGCAATCTGCCAAGGGTCCATCTTCGAATCATTTTCATTGGAGTGATACCATACATTCCACTCGTCAAAGGACAGATACATCGTCTTTTTGCTGCGCTTCTTCGCTTTGATATAATCACAAGTTGCCTTCACGGTATCGATAAAACGATCCATTTCAAGCGAGCGTGCCAGGAACGTTGGCGTATCTTGCTCTTGATTGCCGTAGTATTGATGCAAGGACAGATACTCCACGTGATCATACGTATGATCCAGCACCGTTGCTTCCCATTCCGGGAATGATGGCATATTCAGGTTTGAACTTCCGCAGGCTACCAGTTCAATCGTCGGGTCCGTCCACTTCATGACTTTTGCCGCTTCAACGGCTGCACGTCCATACTCTTCTGCCGTTTTGTGACCGATCTGCCAAGGTCCATCCATCTCATTGCCCAGACACCATGTTTTGATCGCATGGGGCTGCTTATATCCATGCTTGATGCGAAGATCACTATAATACGAACCTTCTGGATGGTTGCTGTACTCTACAATGTTACGTGCTGCATCGGCGCCCCGTGTTCCCAGATTAACGGCCATCATGACTTCAGAAT
Organism: Paenibacillus sp. FSL M8-0212; assembly: GCF_038004645.1. Lineage (NCBI taxonomy): Bacteria > Bacillati > Bacillota > Bacilli > Caryophanales > Paenibacillaceae > Paenibacillus > Paenibacillus sp. FSL M8-0212. Next base: position 1,108,886 of record NZ_JBBORP010000001.1, read on the forward strand.
TAGCCTGTTTCGCCCAGTCCACGAATTCGTTGAAGCCAAATTCATTGGTCTCAATCGTTCTCCAGGCCAGTTCCAGTCTGCGTTTGCGTTCTGACACAGGTCCAACCGAATCTTCCCAATTGTAACCGGATACAAAATTACCTCCAGGATAACGTACAATCGGTACATTCAACTCCTTGACCATCTCCAGCACATCCGTGCGGAAACCCTGTTCGTTCGCTGATGGATGCCCCGGCTCGTAAATCCCGCCATAGACTGCACGTCCCAGATGCTCAATAAATGATCCGTACAAGCGCTTATCCACTACACCAATAGTAAAATCTTTATCTACCGTCATTTTTGCTTTTTCCATAATGAATTTCAACTCCTTAAGATTAATATAAAAATTAATTGATATTCTATGGATCAACGTTCATATTTATATTAAAATCGATTATAGCCTTAATTTCAACCTGAATTTTGCAAAATGTTATTCTTTTTACTGAATTTATGTTTAACTTAATTCTATACAGAAAAAATGGAGGAACAACTGTGATCAGAGCAAATACCGATGCCGAATGGCTCCCCCTATATGAAGCACTTGCCAGTGAAGTCCGTCTACAGATCATCCGCCTTGTTGCAGAGACTCCGATGAATGTGAAAGACCTTGCTGCTTCACTGGGTCTAAGTAGTGCTATCGTGACCATGCATGTCCGCAAACTTCAGGATGTGGGCATTATTCAGTCCAAAATGATACGCAAAGACGGCGGCACACATAAAATGAACAGTCTTGCTGTAGACTGGATTGGCATCTCCATGCCGCAGGAAAGCGGGACAGCGCGCAAGCTGCACGAAGTTTCTGTACCTGTGGGACACTACACTCACTTTGACGTCTACCCGACATGTGGTCTGGCTACGTCCAATCATGTTATCGGACAGTATGATGATCCTCGTTATTTTCTCGACCCCGAGCGGATGCATGCGCATATTCTGTGGTTTGGTCGTGGATTTGTGGAGTACAAAATTCCAAACTATATCTTATCCGGACAGCAGATCAATGCCATTGAATTGTCCCTAGAGATCGGGTCAGAAGCCCCTTCGGTTAATCCGAATTGGCCCTCGGATATTACATTCATGCTGAATGGCATCCGATTAGGGGAATGGACAAGCCCTGGAGATTCAGGCAACGGACGTGGCATGTTCACCCCGGAATGGTGGAGTGACAGTGTCAATCAATACGGCATGCTCAAGGTACTCCGAATTACCAATGAGGGTACGTTTATTGATGGACAACATCTATCCGACATTACACTCGCAGATATCCCGGTTGAACGCAACCAATGGACTCTTCGTCTTTCGGTGGAGGAAGATGCCCGGCATGTAGGTGGGCTCACCTTGTATGGTGAGGGATTCGGAAACTACAATCAGGACATCCTGTTCCGACTGTACTATCAGGATTGAACTCTTCGGCTCAATAGAAAACACAAAAACACCTCCCACTCGCCCTCAAAGGCAAATGGAAGGTGTTTAATATACATATGAACATCCGCAAAATACCGTAGAATATCCTAGAATATCCTAGAAGTTCGTAGAAGTTCTAAGAAGGTTCTTGTTCTAACCTACAGCGCACTACCACCAAACAGGAAGCGGTACTCCCAGTGTTTGCCGGAGATATCACTAGTTGTTACACCACCGCCAGCGTTAGAATAGGTGTGTAATACTTTTCCGTCGCCCAGGTAAATCCCTGTGTGCGTAATGGTTGCGGTAGATTTATTCACGCCGGAATACGATGATGCAGAGCTGCCTTTATACGACATGAAATACATCAGATCTCCGCGTTTCAGGTTTTTCCAGTTGGTCTGAACTGTACCCTTGGCTTTTACATAAGCTCCCTGTTTGCGGGAATCCGCTGGAAGCTTGATGCCCAGCGCATCGATGAAAGCCTGACGTACAAAGCTGGAACAGTCAAAAGTCGCTGTGCTGTTACGACTGGCTCCGAACTCATAAGGTGTTCCCAAGTATTTCATTCCCGCTGCAATCACTTTTTCTACAGATGCATTGCCGGTCACCGATGTACCACTATTCGAACCCGATCCGCTTGTGCCGCCACTAATCGCTTGTGTGTATTTGGATGAAGAAGATATGTAGCCTGTCCGGTTAGCAGAATCCTTAATCTTATACCAATCCGAACCGGATTGCTGAAGCACCGTTACCGTTTCCCCTTTAGCAACCAAGCGAACAATCTTCGCAGAAGAAGAAGGTGTTGTGCGTAGGTTTACGCCCCAAATTACTTTTACTTGTGAATTGTCAACAGCAGCTGCCGATACCTGTGCCGTTAGTGCTCCTGTCGTCAGACTTCCCATCAGCATCGTTGCTGTGACACTTGCCGTAATAATCGTTTTCTTCCAGTTCATGATGTCGAGTTCCCCCTGATGTTACAGAATTTTAACCTGGCTTGGTTCTCCCGGGCTTGCCCCATTGTAAACGGGCTATCCATAACGTTCATCAGTCGAAAGTCCTGTATTGATATAGGCACATTTGAGCACTAAGTATCAGGTTCTGTCCATGATCTGCTGGAAAAATTCACTGCTGATCCCTTCTTTTTGAAAGGTTAAATTATTGTAACTATTTGATAGGCTTGATTTTTCCGCGATACAAGAGCTAGGTCGTTTCTCATTCAGGGCATATGCCATATGACCTAGATTTTAATGTTTAAAATCGCAAATATGGTAAACATTACTATGATTCATTTGCCGATTACCGTTGCCCGAATTCACATTTTTGCCTCCAGCCTCAATACGGATCGATTTATCAGCAGTGTCCGTTTGATTATTTCGTATTTCATTTTTGCTTTTCCATAAAAAAAGAAAAGCCAGGGATCTCTCCCCGGCTTAACCTGTATGATGAGTAACATCTCTCTACAGCTAGTCGATCAACTCATTTAAGGTTCAATTCCCCATACCTTGGCGCCATCCTGATAAGCTGTCACTTTCGTCCAGGCACTGAAGGCCGTTTGAGTGGAATCAAAGGAATAATCATTCGTTTGATCAAAATTCGTCCAGTTATTTTTCGAGAAACGTCCCTGGATGACTCCAGTCTCGGCACCCGCGGCCAAACTGCCTGCACCCGCTTTGAATCCAATCTCCAGATACGTATCTGCCGTGCCCTTGGCCGGATCTATCGAAACAAAATGCCCTTCCACATTACCACTGCCAACCTGTGCATAATCACACCAGAAACTCAGATCAGCGGCACTATCCTTCGTGAAATAATACCGGACCTTCACTTTGCTCAAGTCGACAGCAGTTGTTCCTGTATTCTTCACATTGAACTGTGGAGTAATCGCATTGCCCGAAGTTCCTGAACTACCATTACGGTATTGTACTTCAAGCGTTCCCGTTGTGACTGGAGGTGCTAATGGGGTCAACACCAATACATTCGAATTCGTCTGACCACTCGTATTCATGGCTACGACTCTGTAATTATAAGCCGTACCATTCACCGCTGTAGCATCGGTATACGTCAGTGCAGTCAAACCAGTTGCCAGATCAGCATATGCTCCGGTGCCTACCGAACGTTGCACCTTATAACTTGCTGCACCAGTTGATGCTGTCCATGTCAGTACCGCCTGGGCATTGCCAGCCGTTCCAGTAAGGTTGAATACGCCTGGCACAACGGTACCTGCCAATGGTGTTGCAGATGCCTGTGTCGACGGTACGGACTCACCTACGGCATTCACCGCAGTGATGACATAATAATACGTTGTGCCGTTGGTCAAACCTGTGTCTGTGAATGTCGATCCTGTGACTCCTGTCGCTACAGGCGTATAAGGACCACCGTTCACTGTTGCACGTTTCACAGTATACGAGGCCGCACCAGCAGCTGCGTTCCAATTCAGAACCACTTGCTCGCTTCCTCCAGTTGCTGTTACTCCAGCAGGAGCAGCGGGTACTTCCACTTCCGGACTATCGGAATCTCCGAGGAGACGATCATACTCGCCGTACGCTGTAGCCATATCCACCTGTGACCAGAACCGGTGATACGTAAAGGTAGGTGCACCGTTTTCCCACTGCTTCGTGGTCGGGTTATACGACGTTTTGTACAGGTTATCCAGGTAAGCCCATGCCGGATCTTGCTTGATGGCCGGACGCAGATCGGAGTATCCAATGTATACGCCATTGCCGCCTTTCGCCGGATCGGAAGGTACACCTGCTGTACCTGGAATCGTGTTGCCTTGACCAAAGGTTCCTGACCAGTTCGCCGGGATATAGATCTCTTTGGCAAAGAAGCGGAAGTAGTCTTTACGTTCTTCTTCCGTAACAATCCCCACACCATCATTGTAATCCCAAGCTGTATCCAGCAGAGCCTCGGCCAAATCCTTGGCTTCTTGGCCTTCCGCGCTAAGTGTGCCGTTCTCTGCCTGTGTTCCCGCTGCGAAGAAGGTCAGAGCTTTAACGTAACTTCCCAGAACTCCTGTGTCCTGCACTGGATCTTTGGTCGTTACACGGAAGTTCGGATTTTCCGTAAACGAACTGAATCCGTTCCACTTGTCCGGTTGACCCTGCCATTCCTGACCACCCGGAATCCAGAACTCTCCCGGAGCCGGCGTTGTTGCTACCTGAACATTGGTTCCACCCAAAATGCGCTGTCCAGCCACATTCAGATAATAACCTTGCGCATCCGTCACCGGACGCTCACCTACAAATACATAATCCTTACTCCAGTCGATCCACTTCGTGATTACTTTTTTGGCCATCTGGAAGTTCTCAGAGGTCAAATCACCGCTCTCCGCAAGAATATAGTACATCTCGGCTACACGCTCCAGCGGCCATGCCTGGAATCCAAACCAGGTGTTGGAATCCGGATCACGATATACAGGTGCCTCCTGATAAGCCATGTCATAGAATGTACTTACGCCTGCCGGATAGGCTTTGTATGAACCATCCAGACTGTTCGTTGCTCCCCCGCCGATAGCTCCTTCATGGGATTGTAGCCAAGTGTAGAATTCCAACTGACGTTTCAGCGTAGCATTCCAATCTGCCTTCGCTGTTGCTGATTTCGGAATCAAGCCGCCAGCCGGATCAGACAAAGCATACGCTGCAACCGGGTTTTGATAAGCCTGATGGGTATGGCTCGCTCCAATGCGCCAAGCCCAATCCCCACCTTGACCCAGGCCACCGCCCCAAGACGTATACCAAGCCATGAGATACATGTTGGAATCCTTGCCTGTACCCGGAGTCGGTGTACCGTTCTTTGCACTTCCAATTTTCTGGAAGTATTTATCATACATGCCATAGCGCAGATAGTCCCCCATCTTCTTCGCTTTATCCAGATATTCCGGATTGTTGTATCCCATCTCCTTCGCCCAATACAGCACCTGTACAGCACGTGCATCGGCATCCGTTGCGTTTGTGTAACGCCATTGCGCTGACGGTACCTGATTTTCCTTTGTGAACAAGCTCATGAAACCTTCGTTTGCCTTACCAAAAGATTTATCATCCTGGGATGGATGCGGAATGGCTTCCCACACAGACTCCTGCTCGCCACGCTGGAACGTATTCACATAGGTAGCCGTGTGTGATGGATTCAACAGGTTGCCATATCCATACCAGTTATCCACATCGACCAGCCAGTGCATGAGATAGGTCTGATTGTCACCATAGGTCGCCTTAAGTTCGGCATCAATCGGGTCTTTACCCGCTGCATATTGACCATTAAGTTGCGATGGATATTGATCAGGAAAAGGTTTTTCCGCTGCATACGTAGCAGGGCTGTTTGGGTTGTATGAACTCATCGTAGGCTGCTCTTCCTTGCCGTCACCTTCGTTGACCGGGATAATGTATTTCTCCATACTGTCCCATGCTGCTTCCAATTGGGACCAATCTCCCGTGTAGTGGCCATACATGGTTTCCAACCACAGCCAGTAACTGTATGCCTCGGACGTCGTCATATGACCATAATCCGGGGCCTCACTGAGCAGGCTCTCAATGGAATGATACGGTAGACCCTCTGGAGAAAAATATCCGTTCGCCGGATCTTTCAACTGATCATACAATTGCAAAAACCGGGCTTCATTAATGCTGTCTGCCTGAATCTCGATGGCCTGATCTGCGGCATGTGCTGTTTGCGGCCCTGCCCAGAGTCCGGTGTATCCGGTCAACATGACGGTTCCCGCCAGCATGGCTGTTAAACTTTTTTTCGCAGCTGATTTCAACATTAATATATACCTCCCTGGAATAGTGGAAATTGAATATAAACGCTGTTGGTCTGCCCATGCTGATCTTCTTCTGACATTCAGTCAGTTACGGCTCCAAGCCCCATACTTTGGTGTTTCCCTGATACCCGGTTACCTTGTTCCATGCGGCAAAAGCCGTCTTGGAAGCATCATAGGAATAATCATTACTTTGATCGAAATTGCTCCAGTTATTTTTGGAAAAGCGTGCCTGAATCACGCCGGTCTCTGCTCCAGCGGCCAAACTGCCTGCTCCCGACTTGAAGCTAATCTCCAGATACGTATCTGCGGTACCCTTCGCCGGATTCACTGCGACAAATGTACCTTCAACATTGGCCGTGCCCATTTCGGCATAATCACACCAGAAAGTCATTTGATCCGCACCATCCTTGGTGAAATAATATCGGATCTTCACGGTACTGAGATCAATCGCCTGTGTTCCCGTATTCTTCACGTTGAACTGCGGAGTCACCGCATTACTTGAATTCCCGGAACCTCCGCTGCGGTACTGCACTTCGAGTGTACCGGTCGTCACCGGAGGTGAAGTAGGTGTCAGTGCCAAGACATTGGACAGTGTCTGTCCGTTCGCATTCACAGCTGCAATCCGGTAATTGTACGTGGTACCATTCAGCGCTGTTGTATCGGTGTAAGTCAACACGGACAAACCGGTTGCCACATCTGCATATGTCCCGCCTGCCACCGAACGTTGTACCTTATAGCTAGTAGCGGCCGAGGCTGCTGTCCAGGTCAGGACCGACTGCGCATTGCCAGCTGTCCCACTTAAAGTCAGTGCTCCCGGCACCGTCGAAGCTACTTGCGGGGTAGCCGACACCTGTACAGAACCCGATGATTCCCCTGCTGAATTCACAGCAGTCACTACATAATAATAAGCCGTCCCGTTGGTCAGCCCCGTGTTTGTGTAGGTCAATCCATTAACCCCTGTCGCAACAGTTGTATATGGTCCTCCACTCACCTCGGAGCGCTTCACCGTATACGATTCAGCCCCGGATACAGCGGCCCAAGTCAGGTTAACCTGACTACTTCCCGCCACAGCCTGCACGCCAGCAGGTGCGCCTGGAACCGTGACTGGTGTAACACCAGGCTCCTGTCCATACACCTTTACCCCTGCATCATAGACTGGAAGGTATATGCTCTTCACAGGAGTGCCTGTGGTCAGCGTCTGGAACGAATGATCATTGCTGGCATTCCATACACCCTGTGGGCCTGTAATGCGGAACTGTACTTCTTTACGATAATTTCCTTCCCCACCTGGATAGATCTTGGTATTACCGAAGTTCGCCGTAATGGCATAGATATGCTGGGCTGCATTTACCACAACTGGTTGGGATACCGTCGCCCCCTCCGTATAGGAGGTTGTCACTTGCACGTCCGATACCGTACGTCCGGCAGCATACACTTCACTCAAATCCAGGAAATACTTAAAAGAAAGTTGATCTCCCATTCGGGCAGGCCAAGCGGAACGATTATTAAGCTGTGCTCTGATTTCCGTATAATTGGCGCCTGATGATTTAATAGCAGCCTCCACAAAGAACTCATCGCCCTTCACCTCAGGTGCAGGGAAGTTCGCAAGGGGCTGATGATTCTGACCAAATAGCAAATTCATCTTTGCCAGTGCACCGGTAAAACCAGCATTGTAATCGGTTGCGACCTCATTACTCACGTAATCCCCGATATCATCGGTATATCCATCCGATGCATCCGGGCCACCGACCATGGCACCATACAGAATGTGGCGATGGTTAGCCGGGATATCTTCGTTATTCAGCCATGAACCGTGAGCGGTCCGATGATGCGGATGTTGAGGTGCATTTTGCCCATATCCGACCACATAACTGCTCTGACGTGGATTATCGCCTAAAATGTAGTTCATTTGTGAGACAGCGAAATCCTGATATCTTGATTTTTTCACAGGATCACTAACCCAGTCGGAGTATACAAAAGAAATAAAGGATGCATTCGCTGCATATCGGAGCGAGCCCCACTGATCCAGCCACGCCAGACCTCCTGGCGTATACTTGACTCGTGTCCCATTGACTCCAACCGTCCAATAATCCAGATTGCGCTCAGTCGACTGAATAAATCTCGTCGCCTCCGGCATGTTCAAACTGGACGTAATTCGGGCAAGTAGGATCTGGGCACCATAATTTTTGTTATCCCAGCCCTGTGTCCACGTATAGGGCCAGTTTGCAGAACCACCGCTGGCAGACCACCGATCCGAAGCCGCAATGGCTTTGGACAAGTAAGCGCTATCATTAGTAGCTAAATAAAGCCATGCGCCACCCCATGCCAATTCGTCTTCGTATCCTGACCACGAGTTATAGAACGCTGCAGCATCAGTGATACAATCGGTGTATTTCCCCCGATATGTATCTGCGAAGTTATACAGCTCTTTCGCATGTTGGAGCAGTCTGGCCGAATATGCCGGATCATCATCTGCAAATACAATCGATGACGCTGCCAGCGCTGCAGCCGTTTCTGCCGCCAGATCACTGCCCGGGCAGGAAGCATCGATTTTGAACGAGGGACGACTCATCTGCATGACTTCTGCGGGACCCCACCAGGCATGGTCGGTATTGCCTGCCCCCACTTGTCCCCATAATTCATTTGGTTTCGTATGCGCTTTCATAAAATAGTCGGTCGCCCATCGGATATTATCCTTGATCTCCTCCAGTTGTCCGGCCTGTTCATATCCGTCGCTGTATTCCACGACAGACCAGGCAAGCATCGTTGCGGAAGCAGCCATCGGAAAACCAAACTTCACGTGATCTCCGGCATCATACCATCCTCCGGTCAGATCAACGCCTACATCAGCTCCATCCTGCATGCCTGAATTACCACGCCATTCGACCCGATTACTCGCCGGCAATGGGCCCGAACGCTGTGCTTCATAGAAGTAGATGGCCTTTTGCAGTGCTTCAGCATAGTTTTGATTTCCGGCGGCCGCATCCGCCTTACGAATTCCTGTACCCATCGATAAACTCCCTGCCAGTAGTCCTGCCGATAACGCGATCACGGCGACTCGTCTCCACCAGCTCCCTTTCATGTTCAACTATTCATCTCCTCTTCATCAATGTTCCGTATGCATTACTCTGGACTGCGAGTTTATATCGCTCCTCCCCATGGTGTATTTCAGTGTAACTTCCACCATTAATTACCATTATAGTCGTTTGTTTCACTAGCTATATAAGCGTTGGTGACTTCTAAAATAACATTGTTGTGACCTCCTCTTCGTCAAGCGACAAAAAAAGCTGTTTCTCTGACGCATATGCGCGTTAGAGAAACAGCTTCTCGCCCTTGCTTTGATCAACACCACAGATCAAATGGCACTCTGACCATCTCGTCTGTGTGTATCTGTACACCTTAGGTGTCAGAACATCTCTTTCTTTGGTTACACTTTGAACTTGTTAATTTGCTCCTGCAGTTCTTCGGCCATTTTGGATAATGAACCTGCGGATGAAGCGATCTCTTCCATGGAAGCCAGTTGCTGCTGAGTTGCGGCAGATACATTATGAACCCCGCCCGCTGCCTCTCCGGCGATGTTGGAGATCTGACTTACATATCCTACAACCTCAGTTGTACTCGCCGACATTTCCTCTGAACCAGCAGATACTTCCTGGATCTCACCCGCTACTTTGTTGACCGCATCCGAGATCTGCTCGAACGCTTGTCCTGCCGCAGTAACCATCTCGATTCCTGCTTCTGTCTCACTGCTGTTCACTTTGACTGCCTGAACAGCATGATCCGTATCTTTCTGAATCAATTGAACGAGATCCGTAATTCTTTGCGCAGATGTGGAAGATTCCTCAGCCAACTTACGCACTTCTCCGGCAACCACGGCGAAACCACGTCCATGCTCTCCTGCTCGTGCGGCTTCAATGGCTGCATTCAGTGCAAGCAGATTGGTCTGCCGGGCAATGTTGTTGATTACCTCGGTAATGGTTCCAATCTCTGCTGAACGTTCCCCCAGCCCTGTAACCAATTCAGTAAGCGAAGCAATAGAATTTCGAACAGAACCCATCTGTTCAACCGCTTGCTGAATAATCATATTTCCTTCGGAAGATTGATTCGCCGCATCTACAGCAGATACGGATACACTCTGAGCAAGCTCGGCAATCTGCTCTGATCCGAGAGCCATTTCATTCATCGCCTGTGAAGAACGCTTCACAATATCAACTTGATCCGACGTACCTACAGCCAGTTCTTCGACCGTTTGGGAGATCTGTTCCGAGGCTTGAGTATTTTGCTCTGCACTTGCAAGAAGCTCCTCCGATGAAGCGGCTACCTGTTCGGAAGTGATCGATACCGATTCAATCATGGAGCGCAAATTGCCACTCATGGTATTGAAGGAAGTTGCTAACATTCCCAGTTCGTCCTTGCTCTTCAGTACAATCGTCTCACCCGTGAGATCCCCATTGGCAATCGCCATGGCTGCTTCATTCATCTTTTTGATTGGACGTGAGATGATGCTTGCAATGAAGAAGGCAATAAATACAGCTGCCAGGAATGCAAAAATCGTCACTGCCAAAATCACATTAAATGTATTCTCAGCCAACTCGACAGAATCATTCGTTGCTGCATCCGATCCTTCATTGCCCAAGGTAATTAACTTGGCAAGGGTGTCGTTTGCTGTATACCACATTGGATAAGCCTCGGTATGAAGTCTGCTTGCTCCCGCATAATCATTTTTCAGACCCAATTCGATGAATGCAGGCATTTTTGCGAGATAGGCTTCATAATTCGTACTGAAATCCTCATTATACAGCTTAAGTGCTTCTTCATTACTTGCAATGTACGTTTGCAGTTGTGCTCGTTCATCTTCAATCTTGTTGAGAAGTAGCTGCAACGCTTCATTCAGCTTAACCGATTCGTCTTCGTTCTGTTCAACGATGACTGCAAGCGCCAAACGCTCTACATCCGAAACATCGCCGTTCATCATACCTAGTAGGCTTACACTCGGCATCCAGGTCTGATCCACATCATTGGCTTTTCCAGACATATTATGGATCTGTATTAACGCATAAACGCTTACAACAACCAGCAGAGCCACGACGATTAGAAAACCAGTCAGTAACTTGCCTCGAATCGTTAACTTCAATATCCCCAACTTATTCCCCCGCGTGTCTTCCATGTGTCCCACTCCTCAAAATAATACATATTTATAATATATCGTCACCTATCGTGGTGAATTGTAGATGTTAGAATTCAATTTCTATAAATTTCATGTAACTTCGAACATAACACAAAAAAAGTCTCCCATCTTTGGCAGAACCAGAGATAAGAGACTTCTTTATTGAACAAAACTATTACGATTTCGCTCCATATTACGTTCAGACGTTAACGAAAAACACGTCGGTGTATGTTAATGAAAAAGTCGGGAATCGACTTGGTATAATTGCGGGTTGTAATCAGAACCACACTAAGCAGACTTCCGAGAATGAATCCTCCCAGAATATCCCCTGGATAATGCACACCAACATATACACGAGACACCCCTGTCAACACAGCGAGTAACAGCATCCATAACCCGAAGCGACGCCCAATGAAGAATGAAGCAGCCGCGAGAGCAAATACAAAGGAAGCATGTTTACTTGGAAAAGAAGGATCAGGTACATGGGCAACCAGCTGATGCACAGTCCCTTCTACAAAAGGTCTTGGATGACCCACTGCTGGTGATATCCCCCATTTGGCCAGAACTAGCGCTACAATGGAAGCTACACAAGCATAGAAAACAATTCGTTGTTTCGATGGATCGCCGAGAAACCATACGATAACGAGCAGTGCGATCATAACCCAGACCGCATACTCGGATGATGTGATCATAAACCAGTCCAGAAACGGTATTTGGTCTGCATACTGATTAATCCAATTAAATAGTGATTGATTCATAACTGGCTTTTAATACCCCCATTACACAAAACAAGATTAGTTTTTACATAATAAATATACACTAACTATTTGTCAAACAATCCTCATATTGACCGAAGTTACGAAATCAAAGAGGACATTTTGCTTTCTTTTTGTTAAACTAGTTTGGGTTACATATCAGTTCAATCATAGAAAGGTGAAGATTATGCTTAAAAAATGGTTATGGGGTACAGCCCTGACCCTGGCACTTGCGATTACAGGTGTCGTTGTATATTACGGATATTCGATTGTTCATTTTGCCAATAGCATCTCCACTGCTTCCGGGACTTCATCCAACTCGTCCTCTTCCGGCACAGACAGCGATTCAGACACACCATCTACAACGATTCCCAGATGGGAGGGCCAGGAACGGGTGAACATTCTGCTCCTTGGTGGAGACTCAAGAGGTGACGATGCAGGACGCTCAGATTCGGTCATGGTCGCTTCCATTGATCCGGTCACCAAGAAAGCCCATCTATTCTCCGTACTGCGAGATACCTATGTAGCCATTCCGGGGCATGGCAAAAGCAGACTTAATGCAGCCTTTTCCTACGGGGGTGCGGAGCTGACCAAACAAACCGTCAGTGATCTGCTCGGTATTCCCATTCAGCATTATGTCTACACAGACTTTACAGGTTTCATGGCACTTGTTGATGCGGTAGGCGGCATTGAAATCGATGTGGAGAAAGACATGTATTACACCAGTAAAGCAGATAAACATATGTACGACATTGACTTGAAAAAAGGATTGCAGCATATGGACGGCAAGACCGCCCTACAATATGTTCGGTTCCGGCATGATGCCACCTCGGATTTTACACGCACCGAACGGCAGCGGATCTTCATGACCGAGCTGGCCAAGAAAATGCAGAGTACCACGTCGCTCTTCAAAATCCCGGATATCCTGGAAGCCATCGCTCCATACATTGAGACAGACCTTAGTCCAACCCAGATGTTAAAACTCGCATCACTTGGCTTTGATATCCATGTGAACGATATTGATCAGCAGCAGATTCCACCAAACAAGCTGCTCACCAATGAACTGGTCGGTTCAGCTCAGGTGCTCGGTGTCGATGTAACCAAACTCCAGTCCTACATTCAGAAACTGTTTGAAGAAGATGCCGCATCTTCACAGCCCCAATCATCAGACGAACAGAACTAAAACTAACATGAGTTATACCAACAGAAAAGACGGCCGAAGCCGTCTTTTTTAGTACCTATTTTCTCCATTTAATGCAGCCTTAATGTTTAACAGGTACCCTTATATGATGAACTCCGGTTCCTGGAGGGAGGATTACAATGTGAAAAAACCACGAATAGCGGAATGGACCGAACTGCGGGGCATTGCCTTTCTGGCGATTGTCATGCAGCATAGTATCGCTGAGTATATCTATCGCGCTGATATTGAACAACCGGATTCCATTATGCTGACCATGATTTATCATCTGACCCGATTTGGTACGCCAACGTTTGTATTTCTATCAGGTGTAATGTTGTTTTACCATCACCGTAACACTAAACCGGATTATCCTCGCTTCATTCGAAAGCGATTTGGCGATATCTATATGCCGTTTGTCGTATGGACACTGATCTACTGGCTTTCTGTCCGTATCTTCACCCCCGCGTTCTGGCTTACAGGTATACCGGATTTTCGCAGTCTGATTCGTGAACTGTTTGTCCCGCAGACAGGATACCATCTCTGGTTTGTCATTATGGTGTTTCAGTTCTATATTCTGTTCCCCCTGTTCCTGGCGGGAGCGAAAGCCATTCAGAGACGTATCCAGAAAGCCAAGCGTTTCACGCCCATGCAAGTCATGATGGGGCTAATTCTCTTTGCAGCAGCACTATATGCCCTGCTTATGCAATGGTCCTACTATAATATGGGGGGCTGGACAGAATCCATGTCCGAGCCTTGGTCAACGTTACTGCAATATCGCTCCTATTCATGGGTGATGTACTGGTTCTACTTTTTACTGGGTGCCGTATGTGCCTGGTCAGTGGATAGCTGGAGGAGTTGGACCACCAAGATCCTGCCATGGACAATCTGTCTGTTTATAGGGATGTATATATGGCTTGGTTACGATGTGCTGCGTGGGTCCGGGGATGTCGTTAATCTGAATATCTCCACCTATCTGAAACCAACCACATTCCTGATCATTATGGCTCAGATGTTTATGATGTATGGTTTCCTTGTACTAATGCGGGGCAAAGATACACGGTTTCAGCGCCTGTTATCCTGGATTGGCCGCTATTCATTTGGTGGATATCTGGTTCATGCACTGGTGATCTATGCGATCGCTTATGTAACCAGACCGCTTCAACTCAGTGGATGGCATCTGCCTGTAACGTTGCTATCGTTCCTTGTAACGGTTGTTATCGCTCTTGCAATCAGTTGGGCGCTGTCCAAGCTTCCTGGCTCACGTTTCACCGTAGGGTTAATGCGCAAACCACGTTTAACCCCCAATCCATCAGCTGCTGTGGGCAAAAAAAATTCACCTGAGCGAACTCCGTCACCCGGCCCAACTCGCAGTCCGGGAACGAGTGAGCCGTTTTAAAATAAAGAAGAGCGTCCCCTCACGGAGACGCTCTTCTTTATTTCACTTCGCTCGAAGTTGATCGTCCAGGAACAGGTTCCTGGGGACCCGGGGCTGGATGCACGTTGCCCTTCTGATTCACAAATCTCTTCAGATCACCCGTTAATTGTTCCTTCAGCTTGTCCACCAGCTGCGTTTCACTAATGCCTTTTGCCTGAGCAATCTCAGCCAGAGATTTCCCTCCCTGAAGCTGCTCGTGAAGTTGAGCAGGGGTGACTCCAATAAACCGGGCAATTTCGCCCTTATCTACCATGGAACGTTTGCCATGGTGGGCAAACTCGCGCCGCAAATCACGAAGCGGAGTATTGATGACCTTTTTCAACTTGGTATCCATGTCCGCCTTCGTGGCTGCAGCTTGTTCCTTGGTGAGACAGCCTTCTTCTACAGCTTGATCCAGACGCTGTGTGAGTGTAGGCTTCAACTTCTGCAATAACTGCTCCTCACTAAGCCCCTTGCGCTCTTTCGCAATCTGGGACAACGTCTTGCCAAGTTCCATCTGTTCTTTCAGATCCCGAAGTCCAATCCCAAGCAAGTCTGCCGTCTCACCAATCATGAACAGACCGTGTCCTGCCTGCATGCACGGCTTCGCTGGTTTAGCAGAGGAAGAAGCTTTTGACGCATCTTCATGTTCCTCAATCCGAACCGTTGAATCAGCGAATGCTACATGTCCTGTTGCTGCTGTTATGACTACGGCTGCCAATCCGGCTGCCATCCATGTTTTCCATTTCAATTTCATTTTTCTGCCGCCTTTCCGATGTCGAAATCCTGTGCCTTCCTAGTTTGAGCCTAAAATCCACTTTTTTATGCCATAAAATACAAAAAGTCATCATTTTTCTCACAATTGATCACAAAAAATCCTATTTTTTTCAGTTTATTTCCGCTATACTAAGTGTAACTTCATGATCTATATCAGTTGAACTACATATTATTTACACTGACACTACGCTGACAGAACAACCTTCCAATCGCTGTTATCCCCAGATTTTTTTGATTATTTCCGTAAAGGGAAAATCCGGTGATAGCATATGCTTCCGAAGTAGCTTTCTTTCAGAAAGCTTTTAGGCGAACGCTTCGCTTTTTCAGGTTTTTTCTGTCCTCTCCGTTATCGTGTAAATGATTATTTCAACTAATATAGTTGAACAGTCCTGGATTACCTTATCGCAGGAAGGACGATACGTAATAATGCGGAAAGATTGGTTAGATCCGTTTAGATCCGATCTGGAGGTCGTGTTTGCTTCAGCGGAACAACTCGTACGGGAATATCCCGAACCCTTGTCAGGACATGCATTAGAGCAGCTTCGTTCGGTTAATCCGCTGTTACGAGATTCGGGACACAGCTACATCGGGTACATCATTCCACTTTGGACGCAACACTCAGATAAACTACCCCCAGAGAAAGCACACCAATTAAGTACAGCCTGCCTCATCCATATGTTATATTTTCTGAATCAGGACGACGTGATGGATGAACAACCGGAGAATGCCACATTGAAGTTATCCCTGGGTAATCTATATTACATGGATGCACTTCAATCTTACTCGGTATTATTCAATCTTTCCTCCACGTTCTGGGTCTATTTCAGACAATATGTAGTGGATTGGGCCGTGAGTGTTACGGGTGAGCACTCCATTGATTATTTCCAACAGAATCCCTTGTTGATTGCGCAAAAGGCTGCCCCTCTGCTCATTGGAGCTACTGGTGCACTGCTTCTGCTGAATCAGTCCGACCGGATCATCCCGATGTGTTCTGCTATCAACATTACACTCATGACACTTCAAATGACCGATGACTTCACAGACACGCAACAAGATGCTGTGCATGGAAACTACAACAGCTACCTCTCCCACATATCCGCAGCACTGAATCACAACTATCCAGTTTATCCTCTAAGCGAACGTATACATGACAATGTATACAATACACAACTCATGAACTCTTACGTAGACATTGCTTATCACTATAATCGTACACTAACATCGTCTAACTTAGGAACATCGCATCTTGAGGCGTTTAATTCTTATTTATGCAGCACTTTAGTACAAGCTGTTCAGGACATTACACAACGGAAGAAACGGCTCCTCCATGGCGGGTTTCATCACTGGATTAGCGAGCAACAGTTGGGATTCTGAACATAAGGATGAAGCTGATTCAGTTTAATTTTAAATATGAAGGGAATGTTGACGATGATGGTATCAGAGAAAACGTTGCATGAGGATATTATTGAAAAGGCTTGGACTGACGAGCACTTCAGACAACAATTGCACTCCAATCCGAAGCAGGCGCTTCGTGAAGCTTTCGGTATCATAATCCCGGAGCACATTCAGGTGCGTACCGTTGAGGAGCAGCAAAATGACTACGTGCTTGTCATACCTCCCAATCCTTCCAAAGTAAATTATGATGTGAATTGCGGACCTTGGAGAAGTTAAACCGGGTGAGTTATTGGTAATGTAAGAAATTAGGGGTAGGAACAAAAAAGCCGCTGTATCCTTCTGTGAGTTCGTCAATCGACGAACTCGGCAAAAGATACAACCGCTTCTGTTCCTACCCCTTTGGTGCTTGTAAAGCTGATCTGTCCTTGCATCGCTTCAACAATTCGGAATGTCACCATCATGCCGAGGCCTGTGCCTTTGATTTTATTGGAGAAATAAGGCTCGCCCAACCGGGAGAGTGCTTCCTCGTCCATTCCTTCTCCGTTATCCCTGACATGCACCTTAATCATTCCGTCCTGCTTGTACGCCCAGATATCAATCTGGCCTTGTCCCTGCAGAGCTTCAATACTGTTCTTGATAATATTGATAAAAGCCTGCTTGAACTTCGAGGAATTGCCTCGAATATATAGATCTGGCGGAATGTCAGTGGTGATTTTACCACCTTCCAGATTAGCCATCGGTACAAGAATGCCTTCAATATGATTGAACTCATCCGAGATATTGAGCGAGATAATATGGTCAAACTCAGGTTTGGCAAAGGTAAGAAAATCCGTTATGATGCCCGAAGCCCGATCAAGTTCTTCCAGTGCAATTCGCACATACCCCTTATTTTTGTTGTCTTCCTGTTCCGTCATAAGTTGCAAGAACCCTCTTGTCACCTGAAGTGGATTACGTACTTCATGGGCAACGGAAGCGGCCAGTTCGCTAATAATCTCCATCTTTTCGGATCGCTGCAACTCATTGTTGAACAGCTCCAGTTCCTTGGAATACTCTAAAACTTTGGTATGTTTTTCGGCAAAACGACTTCCGAGAATGGCAATCAACGAGATCACAAATGCAACCATGGACCATTTCCACCATAACAGATGATACGTTCCACTCCGCTGATAATACCACAACAGTTCAGCCACACTGATCAAGGCAAATGTACCGAATCCCGTCGCAAGCAGCATAGCTTCCCTATTTCGTTGCAGCGCTTTGGCGATGGTACCAACCAACAGGATTGTCAGCAGAATGACAAGCACCATGCCAACCACACGCTGTACGAGCAGATTGTAGAGGATCTCCCATTGCCCACCTGAAGTAACATAGATAAATAGAGAGAACACAGCGATAACTGAATATATGAATAGTATTTTTCGCAGTTTGGTGAAGATTCCATGCAGTCCTGGTCCGATAATCTGTTCAAAAAAATAACATAGCGCTGGCATACCCAGCAGCATCGCCAGATCAAAGACTACGGAATACAGGTCACCATATACCTGATAGAACGTATACAAAAATTGCGAGTACGTAATGATCATCGTGCCGATGGAACCCATTACGATGCATAGCGAGATCCATAATCCCTTATGGAACTTGCCAAGGAAGAACGTACAACTCAGCATCGTAATCGCTGTGAAAACAAAGGTCGCGCCCAAAATTACATCAATAAGTCCGTTATGAATATATTTCTCCTGTAACGCGGCATAAGGTCCAACCTGAACAGTACCTTGTATCCCCAAACGGCCTTTTTCATTTTGCGACCATACATAGAGCGTGTCACCTGAATTTTCGCTGGATAAGGGCAGCAACACAGCATTATTATCATAATTGTAATGGTAGTTCTCGTAGACCTTGCGGTCTTCCAGATAGATGACAATATGATTGCCTTTAATGTTCTCAAATCGAATGGCTGAACTTTCCTCACTCAATTCAGGGATGGTCAGGCGTGTCCATAAGGAATTCGATCGATCCGTATTGCTATACTCTAACTTATCGCTGCCCTGCTTTTCCCATATCTCGTCTGCTCCCTTAACCTCACTGATGAACCCTTGATCGTCAACGTTCCCCCATTTTACTTCCCATCCTGTAATGGATACAGGTTGCTGAACCACTCCTGTAGTTGCAAAGACTATCCCATGTGGCATGCCTAGAATAATCAATACACTCATCCATAAGATGACGATAGCTTTGGGCACATTTTTCATTCACAGCACCTCAAAGTTCTAATTTTCCCTATCTTAAATTCTCTCATTTATCATTCGCCACCGTTTGTCACGTCACCTTCTTGAGATAAAATGAAATTTCACATTTAAGTCGATTTATAGTCTTATTTCCATTTTATTGTTAAAGTTATCCGATTAATCACGCAGGTCTTCGAACTGGTTCACTATCATTTCCCGTTCTTTCTGTTCAACTTGACTGCGAAATTCAAGCCACTGCTCTGTCTCCTCATCATCATAAATGGTCCATATGTCGGAAAAAAGGAAATCCCGTAACTGGACAACTTGCCCCGACCATATACCACCTACCCAAAACAAACCATCCGGACGACGGATGACGGTACGGGAGAACCCGGGTGTGGACGCCTTTTGCCCGATACGGATGCGTGTGATCATATTGCCCAGTGTGAACCAGTCCACATGAAATCCCTCCCTTACATATTCAAGCTTCATCATAACATAGGCAAAACAGGAAAAGCTGTAAAAACGGTGGCTGCGATTCAATCCTTTGCTCCGGGTGTAATGGTTTCTCAAAGCAAACAAACACGCTAAGGAGATGATTACAATGAATGAGCCCCATCGTACGGTTGAGGTGGAACATAAGGATGTTCAGCATAAATCGGATTCAAGTATGGTCGCTTCCACATTTATTAAATATGCCGCATATATCATTATCTTTTTTGGATTCTTATATTTCTTGGTTAAATATGTATTCCCCAAATTCTAAGGCATTCATATCGTAGTGAACACCCGGAGATAATAACCTGTGCAAGATTACAACACTAGCGCTTTGGGTAACTACGGGGTAAGAAGCATTTGGGCAACCGACAACGAAAGGAAGTGTTACTCATGTCTGACAAACCAATTAGTAACGAAGAGAGCGACCGCTATTATGACCGTTATCAGAGGTCCCGCGATATTCCGCCAGAGACGGAAGTCCCGGAAGGCGATATGGATACTTTTGATGAAGTTTCCGGCAGACGGATTGTAACGGAAGATTCGGATCTGGCACCCGTAGCCGCAACTGCTGTGGACGAGCCGGAATTGGATTCACGTTTGGCTGAGACACCGCTGGAATCTGTACCGGATGCAGATCTTCTGCAACCGAACAGTCCGGTTGATCCTGCTGCACCCGATCCGGATGCGTTGCATGGTACCGATCTGCTTAATGGTGCTGGTGCGGATGCCAAACCAGAGAACGACATTCCACCACGACATTAACAGCTGTTATGACATCCTGAATGAGGAGGTGCCTACACGATGAAGGAAGATCGCCAAAAGCATGCGCATGAACCGGATAATCTCGTGACCGAACGGGATATTGACCCGGATTTCGGACTGTTCACTGAGGACTCCTTCCCCGAAGCACTTGAGGATGAGGATCAACGTGATGCGGTCGAGCATGCCATTCCTAAAGAGAAGGCTTCTCGTAAGCCCTCTTCAGATGACCATTAAAGGCTCCCTATAAAAATTGAACTAAAGAGTTTTACACTTGCCACTCCGATGACAGAATAACCTTCTGATCGCTGTTATCCCCAGATTTTTTGATTCACTTTTCAAAGGTAATAATCCGGTGATAAAGGCGAGCACTCCGTTTCTTCAGATTATTTCTGCCCTCTACATTCTCGTGTAAAAGATTAGTTTAACTTATATAGATCCGTATTAGACTTAAAAAAGATGACGTCTGTAATTTCACAGCGTCATCTTTTTTCGTTTCGTTACTTGTAAGTTCAATTTCTCTTTACAACTCAGCTTCACTGTTTAGCAGAAACCTTACTTGCCACGGGCAGTTTGTGATCCAATCCAGACCACTTCGCTACAATCGCAGTGATGATCAGTGCAAGTCCATTAATGATAAAAATCCAGCGTATCGGCAGCCAGCCCCCAAGTACACCACCGATGATCGGTCCCGCCATCGTCCCGATCTGGGCAGCGGATTGATTCAGACTAAAGGCCCTTCCCCGGAAACTCGATGCGGTAGCCTGCACAATCATGGCGTTAATTGCCGGAAATACAGCCGCAAAGAATAAACCATACACAAATCGTAAAATGCCGAATGCGATATAACCTGTTGTAAAGAACTGCAGAAGATTCCCTACAGCCCCACCAACCAGTCCAATGATCAACACTTTACCGTATCCAATCCTTGAACCAATCTTGCCCCAACGCGGCGCCATAATAACGGTTGCTACCCCCACCGCTGAGAAAATAATACCCGAGCTGAGTGAGGCACGATCCGGCTGAACGCCCATCTCCATCACATAGACCGTCAATAGTGGCTCCAGAATCATGACGGAGAACGTACATATGCCCATCATGCCAAGCACCGTCATAAACAAACGATTCGCTCTCGCTTCACGAATGTCATCCATGACGTGGGAACGAGCTTTGTTCCGGTTGAAGTTCTCTTCTTTTACCCAGAAGGTTGCGATGATTGCTGAGACTAACACAACAATAGCCGAAAACAAAAATGCATTCCGGTTCCCATAATAGTGACTCACCACGCCACCAATTAACGGTCCAATAATACCACCAGTGGCTCCTGCAGTGGACATAATACCAAGTGCATAGCCAGTCTTCTCTTCAGGTGTATTCGTACCTACCAGGGCAATCGCTGCCGGAACAAACCCTGCAAGCAGACCCTGAAACAATCGAACAACAATCAGCGAGTATGGGTCCTGCACGAAATAATTGATTAAATACAAGACGGCAAGGCTGTATCCCGACCGGATCAACATGGGCTTGCGTCCGTATTTGTCAGCCAGTGATCCCCAGAACGGAGACACGAGTGCACTCGCAAGAAACGTAATGCCAAATGCCAGTCCTGACCATAATTCCAGGTGATCACGAACCCCCAAGTCAGCACTTAGAAACAGGGGCAGAAATGGAATCGAGATCGAATACGCGGTGCTGCAAAAAAATACACCAATCCACAATATGACCAGATTGCGCTTCCACGAGAAGTTCATATACCCGCACGCCCTTTCCGTTACTGACGCCGGGACTGCCGTGTATTGGAGCGGACGGAACAGACCCGTACGTCCCCGATGCAGAAGCATTTTCCTTATTTTACACCCATCATTCCATGAAGGCCATCCCTTGTTCACCATAAACACATGTATTACATTGCCATCCTGTCCACAAAAACGGTATGATAGTTGGGTAAATATCCAAATATGATTTTGGAGCAAATATATAATGCAGAGATGCAAGGAGGAACGTTTTCATGTCTTTACGGTGGAAAAAAACAACCGCAGTATCGCTCGTTCTTGCGATGCTGCTTATCGTCATTAGTGGTTGCGGACGCCCTGCGACCAGTGCCGAGAAAACGCCGGTTCCGGCCGCGCCTGAAGGTCCAAACCCGGTGGCTACCATTGAGATGCAGGATGGTCAAAAGATCGTTATTGAGCTCTATCCCGAGATTGCGCCCAACACGGTGTATAATTTCATCTCCCTTGCGAATAAAGGGTTCTATGACGGCCTGATCTTTCACCGGGTCATTCCCGGCTTCATGATTCAGGGTGGTGATCCAGAGGGCAACGGTTCAGGAGGCCCGGGGTACACGATCAAAGGTGAATTTACATCCAACGGTCACAAGAATCACCTGAATCATACTCGGGGAATCATTTCGATGGCGCGTAAATCGGATAATCTTGATTCGGCAGGTTCTCAATTCTTCATCATGCTAGCTGACGCAGATTACCTGGATAACTCATATGCCACCTTCGGCAAGGTAACAGAAGGTATGGAAGTTGTTGATGGTATTGCAGCTCAGGAAATCGGTGAAGCCGACAAACCGGTTACGGATCAAGTTATGAAAAAAGTTACGGTAGATACCCACGGTCTGGAATATCCAGAACCGGTAAAAATGCCTTAATGAACTTCCATGCCAAACGGATGATAATCCATGGTTATGACTTGTTAATGAAATCTAAACAAACAAAAGCTCTGTCCTGTGCGAATCTCGCAAGGCAGAGCTTTATTTTTTGATTTTAATGATAGCGGTTACATCTATGACTTTATAAAAAATGACCTCTTCCGGCATCATCCTCAATACATCCATCCCATCAAACGTAACCAGCCGATAATCGCAATCCATAACGGGCAGCTAAAGGCAACGCCCCATGCAAGCCCTTTCAGTAAACCACGGTTTACTTCCACGAACAACGACTCCTTTCTCCAGGGAATAGTCGCAGTATCGGTAATAGTATATGATTTTATACCCGTTTTCATTCGTCACGCAAGCCTCGTTTTCCTGCTTTTGTTCCGCAGATTCATGGAATGCTTTACGGGAACCTGATATACTATGACTACTGTACGATAAATGGAACCTGATTCATGTTTGGAAAGGAGATTTTCCTATGGCAAAATCCAAAAAACGCACTCCTGCTCCCAAAGCAGCAGTAGCACAGGATAAACCCACAACACTGAAGGATCTGCTTAGCAGTGATGTGCTGGAGAAGCTGAAAGCTCAGGCGGATGAAGCCAAGGCTGCCGAAGCGGCTCTTAAAGAGCAGGAACGTCAGCAAGCAGAAGAAGCTCGCCAAGCGGAGCAGAAGCGCCGGGATAACGACTTCGAATATTTGCTTAATAACAGCGCTATGGACTGGAAGAAACATAAGTAAACCAGGGCATGACCTAAGGGTGTCTTCTATCACACATGCCAAAATAATATTACAGCAGACAGATCATGAAGATGATCTGTTCAAAGAACAGGGCCGCATTGCGGTCCTGTTCTTTTTGATATATACACATATGATTCACGCATCTTGAGCCGGGTATGTTAGAAGTAGAGCGTACAACGATAATCTAACTCATGGAGGGATCAGAGATGACAGAACAACGTTTGGAAGGCAAAGTCGCGATTGTAACCGGAGGTGGATCGGGGATTGGTCAGGCTACCGCTATTCGTTTCGCCGAGCATGGGGCCAAAGTGTACATGCTGGATCGCACACCCGAAAATGCGGAGGAAACCAAGCAGACGATTGAAAAGGCTGGCGGAGAAGCGTATGTTATCGAATGTGATATCTCCAAACCGGATAATGTGCAGAAGGCAATCAATCAGGCTGCGGCTGAAGCGGGTAAACTGGATATCATATTTGCGAATGCTGGCATTAACGGAACGATGGCCCCGATTGAAACGATGGAAATCGAGGACTGGGACCAGACGATGGAGATCAATATGCGCGGAACCTTCGCAACCGTCAAATATGCCATCCCCCATCTGAAAGAACATGGTGGCAGCATCATTATCACCAGTTCCATCAACGGTAACCGGGTCTTCTCAGGAATTGGATTCTCTGCATACGCTTCCAGCAAAGCGGGACAAACTGCGTTTACAAAGATGGCTGCACTGGAGCTGGCTCGTTATAAGATCCGTGTAAACGCCGTCTGCCCAGGAGCCATCGATACCAACATCGATGATAACACCTATCCGTCGGATGATCTGAAAGAAGTCCAGATTCCTGTTGAATTCCCTGAGGGTCATGAACATCCGCTCAAGGGCGAACCTGGAACGTCGAAACAAGTGGCGAATCTCGTTCTGTTCCTGGCCTCCGATGAAGCCTCTCATGTTACAGGCACACGAATCTACGTGGATGGTGCGGAATCTCTGCTCCGTGGATAAACATATAAATATAAGTTGACCCGATTCAGGGACAACGCCCGAATATCCCGCAAGCGATCTGATCCGGTCAGATTACTGCGGGATGTTTTATTTATAAGAAGTTTATAATCTGGCGCAGTTGCAACTACAAGGATTATCACTACACCGCGGAACTTTTACCTTTTTTCACACGATGCTTCAACCGGTCTGGAATGGCAAAGAGCAAAATGTACATTAGCGAGAACAAAACTAGCGCAAGTATCTCTTCCCCAAGGATGTACATGGGATACGGACCTAACATATCCAGCACCGAGGGTGTACTCGGCTTGTGTCTCAAAAACATATAATTCGCGTCAAGCATGACATCTACAACATATACAATTAATGCTGCCACATTCACAAATATCATCGAACCTGCTACAGATCTCCAGCTAGGTCGCAGCTGTTCCACCCAGGTCATGTAGAGTAAAGCCAGAATGATGCAGGCATGAGCGACGAAAAATTGAATGAATCGAAAATGTGCATAACCATAACCCAGATTAGGAGTCAGGATCGCCATAAGGGCTCCAGCAATGCCTGCAAACAGCAGTGCAGAATGTAACAGTCGACTGCGTGTCAGTAGTAACAACGCCGATAATAGCAGAGACAGACTGCATAGTTCGAGTGGCAGTGACGTCTGCAGGCTCCATATCCCTCCGTACACATACCAGAGTTGCAGCACGATTTCGCAGGCAAACATGATACAGGCCAGAACAATCCGCAGGGTGCGGCGTGCCCTCTCTGACCATGATCGAAGATGGTGTCGAAGCAAAAACAGCAGTACAATCAATGCTGTAATTACGCTAATTGAAACGATATGTGAAGTGGAGAACAGAATAAACGGCTCTGCGTCATAAGGGTCCAGCCATGGTGGATACGCCATGCATCTCTTCTCTCCTTTGTAATGATCTCACCAACATTATCTCTCTTTAATGTTAACTTTTTCATTTTGCCATTGAATGAAATTACTGTCCAGTTGGAATTCTAAATAAGCATTGTAATTTAAATATCTTTATGTTAAGATAAATTCAGAAACAAAACACACGAAAAGTTAGTAACTTTCTTAATCGAAATAATACAAATACAGCACTCAACAAATGTTCAACTAAACATTTACATGATAACGGAGAGGACAGAAAAAACCTGAAGAAGCGGAGCGTTCGCCTAAAAGCTTTCTGAAAGAAAGCTACATCGAAAGCATATGCTATCCCCGGATTTCCCCTTTCAAAAAAGGAATCAAAAAATCTGGGGATAACAGCGATCGGAAGGTTGTTCTGTCATCGAAGTGCCAGTGTAAATAATCCTTAGTTGAACGTATAACCTAACTAGGAGGAATTATTATGCAAATCAAAGGACTTCACCACGTATCAGCTCTAACAGCACATGCCGATCAGAACTATCGTTTCTACACCAACATCATGGGTCTGCGCCTCATTAAAAAAACAGTCAACCAGGACGATGTATCCGTCTACCATCTCTTCTATGGCGATGAGAAAGGTAATCCGGGTACCGAACTTACCTTCTTCGAGATTCCGATGGCCGGACAGACTCGTGAAGGGGTGAACAGCATATCTGGAACGTCACTGCGCGTTCCAAGTGATGCGGCACTTACGTACTGGCAGCAACGTTTTGACGAATTCGAAGTCCCACATGGAGAGATTGTTGAACGGGGTGGCCGTGCCACGCTCTCGTTCACAGACTTTGAAGGACAACGTCTGATTCTGGTCTCCGATGAAAACAATACAGGTGTCGCTGGTGGTAAACCATGGGATCAGAGCCCTGTGCCTGCCGAGTATGGCATTGTAGGCCTTGGCCCCATCCATCTTACGGTAAAAGATGCTTCCCTTACCGCTCCGGTTCTTACCGAACTGCTCGGTTTCAGAGCCAAAGGAAGTTACCCTGCCTTTACTCCAGGTCAGCCTGATGTACTCGTTTTTGAATCCGGTGATGGTGGCAGCGGCTCCGAGGTGCATGTTGAGGAACGGAATGACCTTGCCCAAGAACGTCCTGGACGTGGCAGCGTACACCATGTTGCGTTCCGTGTGGATAATGAAGAAGAGCTGAAACAATGGGTGGAACGGGTGCATAACTTCCAATTTCCTAACTCCGGTTTTGTAGATCGCTTCTACTTCCGCTCCCTGTATTTCCGTGAAGCAAACGGTATTCTGTTCGAACTTGCAACCGATGGTCCGGGATTTGATACCGACGAAGAATTGGAGCATCTGGGAGAATCGCTTGCTTTGCCTCCATTCCTTGAAGGTCGCCGCGCTGAGATTGAAGCTAATCTCAAACCGCTGGATACCGTCATTCGTTAATATTCGTAACAAAAAGAAAATAAAAACGATGTTCACCAGGCAGCTCTGAATACCGGATACTGTTCAGGAATCGCCTAGTGAATCATCGTTTTTTTATGTTTATGCTTGCCTTGCCCCTTCTGTAAGGTCGCAAACTTGCAGATTGTGTTTTACTTCGTCAGATACGATGTTGTGAGCGGTACAAACAGAGCCGAACCCGGATCTTCAGATACAATCTCTACATAGACAGCGTCTGTACCTTTAACATCCACATCCAGACTCATCATACCGCTTTCTGGAGTGATATTGAACTTTTTGAGTGTAGCGAGATCCTGATCATAGATATGAATCTCCTGATTTCCTTTCAGCGCGGCAAGTTCCAAGTGCAAAGAAGAATACTTTTTACCCGTATTAATCTGGATATCATCCCCCTGTTTCGTAGGATCATTATGCAGATAAACATCCTTGTAATCCTTGCCTTTATATGTGGTATCCTTAGGATCTTTGGTGTGCCAAGCGGTAGATCCCAGTACGGATGTTCCAAGTGCACTCAGTGTTACTTTTCCGTTGGTTACGGGCGCAGATCCATTCGTTCCGCCAATCAGGACGGATGAAGTTGCACTGTCATAAGTGATCTCTGTCCCAAGCAAGGATCCCACAGCACGCACAGGCAAATAAGTTGTTCCGTTGTAAGTGATAGGCAACACCGTTTTACCATTGGCATCTTTGGCTGTCACCGTGGCACCATCCATTTTTAGCGTAATCTTGCTGTTTAGATAGGCTTTAATCTGCTCCAACCCTGTTGCTGCAAGCGCACCAGTACCGATACCAAGCGTTAATGTGCCTACCATCAGACCCAGTACAACCTTCTTCTTCATCAAAATCCCTCCTGAACGTTAAAATGATTTGTCCTTTATACATTTAAACGACTAAAGTGATAATGTCAATTGTTTACTGCATTTTTAGTACAAAGTTCCTATCTGTAGGCAGCACAAAACGAGGCTGTATGTCCCGATTTTTTTCAGCCTCGTCCTGTTTCCCACTGTCCGCAAAGATAGAAAGGAAGATATTCTTGTCAGATGTTCACTTAACTCCATACATGAGAACTTTCAATTCCCGCTTTACTACGATATCAACAGGATGATATTAATCAAACGATTCATAATATTCTTCTTCATACACTTCCATGCTGTACTTCAAATCTACGGCCTTCCACTCGCCATCTTGATACTCATAAGTGAATGTCAGATCACCCGCATATAAAGCCGCACCGTAAGATCCTGCTGCTGATACGACAAGCTGGCCATCTTCTACACTGTAATAGGTTACTCCACCGAATCCCAACTCTTCGTTATATACGCCGCCACTCGTATCTTCCTCGATCCGTAAAGGTTCTGCTTGAACGCCATCAACGACGACATCAACATCCACACGGTCTGATCTAACCGTAACTTTTGATTTCACATGCTGTTTCGCAATCTCATCCAAAGATTGCATCTTCATCTCTTCCAGCGTTACCGGATTAATGATACGTGCTTGTCCCAAATAAATCCCTGTTCCATGACCTTTCGTGTACAAAACGATAATTTCTTTCTGGCCGTCTCCATTCAGATCCAGCTCGTGCACTTCGGGTTTGTAAGACCCGCCTTCTCCCTGCCAATCACTAAATTCTCTTGTCTTGCCGTCCACTTCCAAAATCATTCCGTTGTATATATATCCTGAACCCTCAACTTTCATAGGGTATAATCTGACGTTCTCATTCTCTGGAGCTACCGAAACGTATTCATCTTTCACAGGAATGGATTCCTGTGTTGTCTTCGCTGTGTCATGCAGTTTATCTATATTGGAAGCCTCGACCTCTGCGGTCTGGCTGGATTGATCATCTATATTAAGCTGTTTTTGCGATTCATTCATGGTTCTGGCAGCCGAAGTTGTACTAATCGTAGCTACCGCCAAAATAATCATCAGCAGGATACCTGTCCAAGTTTTCAATATACTGGGCTCCTTTATCTGTTGTGATAATCCTATTATATCTTCATTTATCGCCTGCAAGTTGCGAATTTGTTAATCTTTCATAAAATAATCTTTACAAATTTTCATTTTCACGAAAGAACGTTCGGCTTTAACCAGAATAAGCAAATTCTCATGCCAAAACTGTTCTCCAAAAACAAAAAAAATCCCGAACACAGCTTAAGGCTGCATCCGGAATGCTTTGGTTTTGTCCAATAACCGATCGGTTAATTGTCTCAGTTCTTCAGCCGAGGATGAAATCTCCTCCATGATGGCTGTCTCTTCGTGTGCGGCATCCATAATTCGTCTCGCCTCATCCGAGAACGATCCTGCTTTCCCCTGGATCTTCTTCACATGACCGTGCGTTTGCTCCACGCGACCGGTCTGTTCTGCAATCTTGGAGCCGATATCATGCGCACCCTTCATAAATACTTCCACTGTTCCTGTCAGTTCATGCAACGTCTGATCCACAGAGACGGTCCGCTCCGATTCATTAACCACGAGACCATGCTGCTCATGAGACAGTTGTGCCGTCTCCCTGATCCGCTCTTGAACACGACTAATCAGCTCATTAATACGATGCACCGATTCCTTACTCTCGTCTGCCAGCTTACGAATCTGCTGCGCCACAACCGCAAAGCCAGAACCTTCTTCGCCAGCTCGCGCAGCCTCAATGGAAGCATTCAGGGCAAGTAGCCCTGTTTCCTCAGCAATATTTTTGACAGATTGTGTAATTACCTCGATATCGGAGGCTTCCTTCTCCAACAACAGCATAATGTCGCGAGAACGATTGTGCGACTCGGCCAGTTCGTCCATCCCTTTCATCAACGATGAGAAAGTCTGTTTTGTATGATCCACCGATCGTTCCATCTGACCGGACATCTCTGTCATGTCCATGGACTGGCTATGCATACGCTGGAAATCGTTCAGCATCTCATCCGCAGTGATCAGAGATTGATGGGAAGTGACCTTCTGCTCTTCTACGCCTACCGCAATATGATCCACCGCATCCGACATCATCTCGATCTGTTCGGCGGCCTGGGTAATCGCTTCACTCAGAGACTGTGCGTTCTGTGAGGTCGTTCTTGTACTGTCTGCAATATCATTTACAATGCTTCGAAGGTTAGAAACCATTGCGCGAAAAGCATCATATAATACTGTAAGTTCATCCTGCGTGCGTCGCTGCGGAATTTCGGTTGTCAGATCACCCGCTGAAACCTGCTGTGCAGCCCGGGACAGGTGAACGATTGGACGAGTCAGCCAGCGTGAGGCAAACCATCCCAGAATCCCGTTCCAGCATACTCCCATGATCAGGATAATCGATATGTATACCCAATTCGGAATATCTAACGTAACCCAGTCTTTGACAAAAAATATAAAAAAGCCGCTAGTTCCGTAGGTAATAATCGAAATCAGTACCAGACCTGCGACAGTCTTTGCTCCTAAAGTCCATTTCATGTGCACACCCCGTAGTCCTTTTTTCCTATTTTACCAATCAAGTACCAAATTTCATGTGATATACATCACTGAAAACGTTCTATTTCCCCCATAGTTGCCGTTCATGCATGACTTCTCTACCATAAAGCGCATAATGTATAAGACAAGCTTGGCTACCCCTCCCCTTCTTAAAAATTGAATAATATTCCATTTAATATCCCTAATTTTATTTATTATCGGCACAAGAGGCCAAATGATTTAGATTGGCATCCATTTTGCTTAAATGATATACTGAGTGCGCTTCAGCAACGCTGGAGCCGAACTATTTTTATTGATGCCACTGGAGGCGAACGAGATGTCTACTATGTCCACACGGACGGAGAAAGATTTTATCGGTGAAAAAGAAATCCCGGCTTATGCTTATTACGGAATTCAGACGGTACGGGCCGTGGAAAACTTCCCGATTACCGGCGTTCCGGTACACCGGGAGCTGATCACGGCTCTGGCTGCGGTGAAGAAGGCAGCAGCGATTACCAACATGGAGTTGAAGATGCTGCCGAGCAAGATTGGCGATGTGATCGTCATGGCGGCTGAAGAAATGATGAAAGGCCATCATCTGGATCATTTTATTGTAGACTCCATTCAGGGCGGTGCAGGCACCTCCATGAATATGAATATGAACGAAATTTTGGCCAACCGCGGGCTGGAACTGTTAACCAAAAGCAAGGGAGACTACTTCCATTGCAATCCCAATAATCATGTAAACATGTCCCAGTCTACCAATGACGTGGTACCTACAGCACTGCGTATTGCGGCGTACCAACTGTCGGAGACGTTACTCGCTACCATGAAAAGACTGCAGGAGGCGTTCCATAAAAAAGAAGTGGAATTCAACGATGTGGTTAAGGTTGGCCGTACCCATCTTCAGGATGCCGTGCCTATTCGCCTTGGACAAGAATTCGGTGCTTATGCCCGCGTCATCGGACGGGATATCGAGCGTCTTGAATTCGCCAATCGCCGCCTGCTTACCATTAACATGGGTGCAACTGCGGTAGGTACTGGACTTAATGCCAAACCCGAATATATCGTTAAGGTTACAGAGCACCTGTCTGATGTTACCGGATTGCCCCTGCAAACTGCTGAGGATCTCGTGGATGCAACGCAGAACACGGATGCCTATCTGGAACTTTCAGCGGCGCTGAAGGTATGTGCAGTCAGCCTGTCCAAAATCTGTAATGATATTCGCATGATGGCTTCAGGTCCACGTGCAGGATTCAATGAACTGCGCCTGCCACCACGTCAGCCAGGTTCGTCCATTATGCCGGGCAAAGTCAACCCGGTTATGGCGGAAGTCATTAACCAGGTATCCTTCCAGGTGATGGGGAACGACCATACGATCTGTATGGCGTGTGAAGCCGGTCAATTCGAGCTGAATGTCATGGGCCCAGTTATTGCGTTCAACTTGCTGCAATCGCTGAAAATTATGAATAACGGCATCGATGTGTTCACACGTTATGCAGTGGAAGAGATGGAAGCTAACCGTGAACGCTGCGAATTAATCATGAAGCAAAGTTTCAGTGTGGTTACAGCGTTGAACCCGCACTTAGGTTATAATGTGGCAGCTTCCATCGTGAAGGAAGCGCTCAAGACTGGACTTTCCTTGCAGGAGATTATCCTGGAACGCGGACTGCTGACACCGGAAGAACTGGAAGAGATTCTTCATCCGGAACAGATGACTACACCAGGGATTGCCGGAGAACACTTCTTGCGTAATATGGAACGTTTGTAGGTAATCAGGAAAACTGATGCAGCAACCCAAACACGAACGAATAATTAACAAGAACCCTCGCAGACCATTCATCCGGTTTGCGGGGGTTCTTGTATTCAGAGATGATAAGACGCCAGCTATTCAATTAAATCCACCGTTTACGCTCAAGGGAAGGCAGAATCTGAAGTTCCTCCCTGTACTTGGCAACCGTTCTGCGGGAGATGACAACCCCCTCCTCGGCGAGCAGTGTGGCCAAATGACTATCCGAGTATGGACGCTGAGCCTGTTCCATGCGAATGATTTCTTTTAATCTGCGTTTTACCGCTGATGCCGATGTTTTATCCCCTGACGTTGTACTGATTCCCGAGGCAAAAAAAGCCCTGAGTTCATATACACCATGTGGGGTCTCAATGTATTTACCGTTCACCGCACGACTTACCGTTGATTCATGCATGCCAATCTTCTCTGCAATAACACCCAGATTAAGCGGTTTTAGCGCGGATGGGCCTTTGACCAAAAAGTGCTTCTGCTCTTCCATCACGGCCGCCAGCACACGCACTAAAGTCCTGCGCCGCAAGTGTACACTCCGAATGATAGCCCTCGCCTCTGCCACGCGCGTAGACCAGATTGCGTCCGGAGCCTCTTCCCTGATCCAGCGGAAGCACGATTCATTCATCGATACACGAGGGTTACCTGCTGCATGCAGGTTAAAATAGGCTTCACCGTTACGCAACCCAACAATGGCATCCGGAATAATGTAATGTGGTCGTTCTGTACATCCGATGGATCGACAGGGCTTGGGGTCGAGACGTGTAATATAGTCGTAGGCAACCTGAGCTTCTTGCGAAGTCATGCCTAATCGACGTCCTGTTCTACCTGGGTGAAAAGGAACCAGTGCTTCCAATCCGGCTTCCACCATACGTTCAGCGTACTGAACAGCCAATGGATCACGTCTGATCTGGAGCAACAGACATTCTTGCAGATTCCGCGCCCCTACACCAGCAGGGTCCAGCGATTGGAGAAGCTCCAGTCCTGCAGCAATCTTGCTCATCGGAAGCTGAAGAACTGCTTGCACTTCTGCCAGTTCAACCGTCAGATAACCATCATCATTTACACATCCTGCCAAATATACCGCCATATTTTCCAATTCGTCTGGAAGTGTCATCACTCGAATTTGCGTAATCAGCAATTGTTCCAGAGTAGGTTCAGCACCTTTGGCCTGAAGCAGCGGATCGTAGGAATCATACCTGCGCTGATCCATTCGCCGCGGAATCCGGGCGAGGGGCGCAGCTTGTTCTTCCAGTTCAAGTACTGGATTTTCCTCCGCTGCGTCCAGCAAGTAACGAGTCAGATCCTGGCCAGACATGGTTAGCAAATGAAAGGATTGTTTCATCTCCGGCGTGATGGACAGCCGAATACGTTGTTCCTGTACCAACTGAACACCTAACATCCGTTACCCTCCTTATGCCTTCGGTAATAAACATCTGTGTTTCTTATACGAACAAAAGGATTTGCAGGGATAATAGCATACTATTCAAGCAAATGTAAGAAGTTTTTAATCAGATCATGGGTTTCTGTCTAGTATTTCTCCGATACCAGCTTCGCCTGGGTAAACAACAACAGATAGTCTCTTCCACCTGCCTTGGAATCTGTGCCTGACATGTTAAATCCGCCAAATGGATGCGTGCCTACCAGTGCTCCGGTACATTTCCGGTTGAAATACAGATTACCCGCAAAGTACTCGCGTCTTGCCTGTTCCAGATGTTCACGATTACGTGAGATCACCGCGCCGGTCAGACCATAGTCTGTATTATTCGCGATATCCAATGCATCCTGAAAGGATTCTGCTTTGATGAACACAAGCACAGGTCCAAAAATCTCATCCTGAGCAATTCGGGCTTTCGGGTCCACATCGGCAATTATGGTTGGTTCAATGAAATAACCTTCAACGTTCCCAGTACCGCCACCGTGCACAAGACGCCCCTCACCCTTGCCAATTTCAATATATTCCGTGATCTTTGCATATGCCTTGTCATCGATAACCGGCCCAACCTGACTGCCAACTTCGAGTGGACTGCCCATCGTCAGTTTCTGTGTCCGTTCAATCACTTTTTGCAATACTTCATCATATACATCCTTATGAATAATGGCACGAGAACACGCCGAACATTTCTGTCCTGAGAAACCAAATGCCGAAGCGGTAATGGACTCTGCCGCGAGTTCCAGATCACTGTCACTGTCTACAACGATGGAATCCTTGCCGCCCATCTCTGCAATGACCCGTTTAATCCACTTCTGACCTGGTGCTGTACGTGCTGCACGTTCATTAATTCTCAGTCCTACGTCTCTGGAACCGGTGAAACTGATAAACCGGGTGAGCGCATGATCCACGAGGTAATCGCCCACTTCACTGCCTGGTCCTGGTAAAAAGTTCACGACGCCATCCGGCAGGCCAACTTCTGCGAGCAGCTCCATAAACTTCGCGGCAATCACCTGAGTTGTGCTGGCAGGCTTTAATACCACCGTGTTGCCGGAGACCAGTGCAGCAGAGGTCATGCCTGC
This sequence comes from Paenibacillus sp. FSL M8-0212, assembly GCF_038004645.1. Lineage (NCBI taxonomy): Bacteria > Bacillati > Bacillota > Bacilli > Caryophanales > Paenibacillaceae > Paenibacillus > Paenibacillus sp. FSL M8-0212. The sequence goes on from NZ_JBBORP010000001.1 coordinate 1,143,746, forward strand.
CATAATCGCCAGTGGGAAGTTCCAAGGTGGAATGACAACACCCACGCCCAGCGGTATATAACTCAGTTCATTATCTTCCCCTGCAATCCGCACGAGGGGCTGCGGTTCACTCAGTCGCTGCATATCCCGTGCATAAAATTCCATAAAATCAATGGCTTCCGCTGTATCCGCATCGGCTTCAGGCCAGGTCTTGCCGGCTTCATAGACCATCCATGCGGAGAACTCATGCTTGCGACGACGCATAATGGCAGCTGCTTTGTATAGATAACGAGCCCGCTCATTCGGGTCGGTATGTTTCCATGTGTGGAATGTCTCCGCAGCTATCTGAATAGCCTTTTCGGCCAATTCCTGATCTGCCTGATGGATCGTTCCGACAACTTGATTCTTGGCTGCGGGATTCACGGAAGTTAACGTGCGGCTGCTTGTTATTTTTTGCCCACCAATAATAATCGGGTATTCCTGCCCAAGTTCAGCTTCTACCTGACGAAGTGCGTCTTCAAATGCTTCCTGGTTCGCCTGGACCGCAAAGGGTGTGAATGGTTCGTTAACAAAAGGGATATTCATCAATGATTCCTCCTTCAGGATGTGGGATTCGCTGGCTGCTCGCCTGAATTATTTTGCATGTTACTCATCACCAAATATATGTAGCAAAATCCGTGCCAACTCTGGTTGGAACTGAAATATTTTTCGCTGAAAAATAAAAAACATTGAATCTTGCTGGTTCTGGCACGTTTCTTGCTTGAATTAAGGATGCACAATGCTGAAGGAGGAACCGAAGATGAGTGTGGGAACGGAAATATATCGCAAAACCTTATTAACCGTGGCAGGCAACAAAGCTGTAGAGAACCTGTCCATCAGATATGGTAAGAAGCTGGCAGGAAAGTTTATTGCAGGAAACACCTTGGAAGAAGCTCTCGAAGAGATCCGCATACTCAATAACAAAGGCATTATGGCTACGCTCGATCATCTGGGGGAAGGCATCACCCGTCTGAGCGAAGCGGCATTATACAGGGATGAGTATGTACGACTGGTAGAAGGCATTGCACGTGAACGAGCAGACTCCAACGTCTCGCTGAAACCAACCCAGATGGGCCTTGCACTAGACCCGGAAGAGGGCTATCGAAATATCCGTACCGTTGCCGCACAAGCCAAATTGCATGATCTATTTGTCCGAATTGATATGGAGGATAGTCCATTTACTCAAGCAACGCTGGATATAGTTCGAAGACTGCACTCGGAAGGACTGCATAATACAGGCACAGTATTGCAAGCCTACCTTCATCGCACCGAAGAAGATACACGCGATATGATTCGGGAAGGCATTAGGCTTCGTCTGGTTAAAGGTGCTTACAAAGAACCCGCATCAGTCGCCTATCAGAATGCTTCTGAAGTCATTCATCAATTCAAAACGATGATTCGTAATCACCTCGATCAGGGTGTATACACTGCGGTTGCCTCGCATGATGATCACATCATTAACTGGACGAAACAATACGCCAAGGATCGGGGAATCTCTCCGGATGCCTTTGAATTTCAGATGTTATATGGTCTGCGCATGAGCGAACAGGAACGTCTCGCCAAAGAAGGCTATCGCATTCGCTGTTACGTACCTTATGGCACCATGTGGTATCCGTACTATACCCGCCGTTTGGCCGAAAAACCGGCTAATCTCTGGATGGTCGTTAAGAATATGTTCAGATAATTATTTTCCAGCTGGATCAATATATATGAAAAAAGACAAAAGAAAACCATGCTGCCTCTTTCTTTCTGGGCACATGGTTTTTTTCTGTATGGGTGACACTTACCAGAAGAATATCCAACCTTCCTTTTCTCCGGTTCTTCTCTTAATGTCTAAAAAATTAGCATCCCCAATTTTAAATGTCCATTTATCTGGACACACCCATTTATTAATTAAAATTACAAGCTCGAAAAGCCTTTTAACTACTTAATTGTTGAATAAGAATCGAGGCATTGGCATTGATCTGTGTTCCGCCTGCCAGAGTTTGCAGATCAACAGCTGATGCACTGGAATGATTCCGTAATGTCAGCACATCACCGGGAGCAGCGGTAATAATGACCATGCCTGGATTCGGTTGAGTCCCAGCTCCTGAGCCATAGACACTGCCACCTACAGGGGCTCCGTTTTGATAAAGTGTGAATTGGTTTGCCTGCACACCTGCAACGTTGAAAAACACCGCATAGTCCCCGGCATTACCAATAATAATCGCAGCTGTATTGGGCGTATGAGTAATATTAGTGAGATTTTGGTTACTATCAAAGGTTATGTCCGCTTCGGTAGCTACAGTCTGAGCTGAAGTATTAAAAATATAAGCATATGAGGATAAACCTTGTCCCGTAGCTCCAGTTGCACCAGTGACTCCTGTGACTCCTGTGACTCCTGTGGCTCCTGTGGCTCCTGTGGCTCCCGTGACTCCTGTGGTCCCTGTAACACCCGTAGCTCCTGTAATTCCAGTAGCTCCCGTCACACCCGTAACTCCCGTAACTCCTGTAATACCTGTTGCTCCGGTAACTCCTGTGGTTCCTGTCACACCCGTAGTTCCCGTAACGCCTGTTGCTCCTGTGACTCCGGTAACGCCCGTGGCTCCTGTCACTCCAGTAGCCCCGGTGCCCCCCGTTGCTCCCGTAACGCCCGTGGCTCCTGTCACTCCAGTGGCCCCGGTGCTTCCCGTTGCTCCCGTAACGCCCGTAGCTCCTGTCACTCCAGTGGCCCCGGTGCTTCCCGTTACTCCTGTAACGCCCGTCGCTCCTGTCACTCCAGTGGCCCCGGTGCTTCCCGTTACTCCCGTAACGCCCGTGGCTCCTGTAACTCCAGTAGCCCCGGTGCTTCCCGTTGCTCCCGTAATACCCGTCGCTCCTGTCACTCCAGTGGCCCCGGTGCTTCCCGTTACTCCCGTAATGCCCGTCGCTCCTGTGGCTCCAGTTACACCCGTTGTGCTCAGCGTTTCTCCCAGTAACTCTTGGGATACCAATCGGTGAGCCGCGACTAATCCACCTTGGGCACTTTTGCCCCATACGGATATTTGTGCTTCTGGAGCAGCCGTGTCTGCTGTTGAAAATACAAACTCGAATGCATCAAAATTGCCATAATAATTTTTGGTAATGACCTGATTAGGCAACACATTGAGCAGTTCTTCTACATATAACGTCCTGACCCCATTAAGGTAATAGCCCATAAGAAGCACTGTGAACATATCTGTCGCATTCCGGTTATCGATTTTGACCGTAACGGATTGAGTCGGTCTGATCCCTGTTATCCCTGAAATATTATTCTCAATGGGCCCAGTTGATAGAATGGTCATTTCATCACCCTCCTTTATTCTTCTTCATGCGGATTGAGCCTTCATATAGCATTATTCAGAAGTTTCTTAATGGTGTGGACAATTCATGTTTTATATGAATAATCACTTCAACTGCCCGTGTAGCATATTGAGAAATAACCGTTTAATCTGTTTTTTTAAATGTCAATTTTAATAACTTAACCCTCACCTCAACCACTAAATGGTCTATACAAATTAGCATTAATTCCTTTAAATAATAGTAAAAGGGAATAAAATAAATGAAAATTCAACATTGATCTCTTCTATACCGACAACATGTATGCTTCATGTCAAAAAATATATACACACCTCATTTGGAAAGTTATAATATGGGTAACCATCATTCTCCAGTCATTTCATATGTAGATTACTTTGTAAGTAACTCGTGTAAAAGAAGTCGTTTCCAAAAGTTATGTTCTAACTGAGGTGATATCGATGAAACATTTACTTCCAGAATTAATGTCTTTATTGCGTACGGATATGGATGTTCTGGATACAGACCTCCCCACACTTACCATTCCGTCATCAACATCGTTGGTAGATGCCATCTCCTTATTCGACACATCTTCTTATCTATTCATTCAGGATGATGGACCCCTTTTGGGATATATCGCCGTATCCGATGTTTTGCATGCCATGATGCATGCCCATCGCTTAATAGAAGCTTATTTTGAGACCACACTGGAGACAGCGGGTTCAGCTCTGACATTAATTAATGAAGACGCCAAGGTGGCCTACTGGACAACTGGCGCGGAGCATGTTTTTTCGATCAGCAAAAAAGACATCATCGGACAACCCGCAGCGGACTTTTTTCCTCCAGATCGGCTACAATCTCTCAAGACGTTGTATACCGGTGAAACGGTCTACCGCAAACAGCATCAGCCAAGGCCCGACCTGTTCGCCCTGATTAACGCTCGTCCTGTCCAACTGGATGGACATATTGTGGGTGCAGTTGCTGCTGAAGTGGATATAACAACCGAAATCCGATTACATCAGGAACTATTACATATGACTTCCAAAGTCCAGCATCTGGAGAAAGCCGTTGCTCGGCTACGTCCCGAATTAGATCCATTCGCCAGAATCAAGGGCAGCAGCTTAGTCATCAAGCAGTGCTTAGAGACCATTCGCAAGATCAGTACCACCTCAGCAACCGTACTTATCCTCGGAGAGAGCGGCACAGGCAAGGAGTTATTCGCCAAAGCCATTCATGATCTTCGTGAATTGCAGACTGCACCGTTTATCGCTATTAACTGTGGGGCAATTCCTGCTTCATTGTTTGAAAGTGAATTATTCGGCTATGAGAAAGGCGCGTTCTCCGGCGCGGATCCCAAAGGCAAAAAGGGTAAGATTGAGCTTGCCGAAGGGGGGACTCTTTTTCTGGATGAGATCGGTGAGATGCCATTGGAATTGCAAGTGAAACTGCTTCGGGTGTTGCAGGAGAGGAGTTACTTTCCTGTGGGGGGAACGCGCATGAAACAGGCCAACTGCCGGATTATCGCTGCGACCAATCAGAATCTATTAAGTATGATTGCCCGCAATCAATTCCGGGAAGATCTCTACTATCGGCTGAATGTCATTAACCTTGTCATCCCTCCTTTGCGCATGCGCAAGGAAGATATATATGAATTAACCCAGACGTTCCTTCAAGAATTCTCATTGCTCTATAACCGTCATATTGAGTTGGTTCCACCTGAAGTGTTCAAGTTACTGTTCCAATATGATTGGCCAGGCAATGTACGTGAACTACGAAATGTGATAGAACGCCTGACCATTCTGACGACAGATGGTGAGGTGAAGCAGGAATACCTGCCTGATACCCTTACCTCCCTCATCATGCAAGAACAGTCCGAAGTTCAACTGATATCTGGCATTCATTCACATGCCTACAGCAAAAATCAACAACGTCAGGATTTGGCGGGAGCAGAACCAGAACAAGAACCTCGAACGGCTGCAAATGCTGACGAATTAGATCATTCAGATGATTCCGAACTTGTCTCCAACGTTACCTACCAGCAAAAATTGGATACTTATGAGGCGAAACTTCTAATTCAATATCTGAAAGCAGCAGGTGGCAACAAACGAACACTCGCCAAACAACTCGGCATCTCCAGGGCAACGCTCTACAATCGCATGAAGAGGCTCGGTCTATGACCAGCCTCTTCTTGTCGTTATGATCGGTATGATGAACGAATAGAACCCTACAAAATCCGCGTCAAGCGAGTCAGTGCTGTTCTGAGATGGCGATAGAATGTCGCCCGACTCATGGAACACGTCTGGGCTGCGGCAGTTGGATTGCCAGCATGCGTCCAGTAGGCCGCGTATAACAGCATCTGATCCTGCGGAGATAGGCCATGTACTCTGCCTTCCAACAGATCCATGACATACAGCTGTAACTGGATTCCATCCTTTACTCCTCTAACCCTGCCAGCATATTCATGCAATTCTCCCGGGGAACGAAGATCCCCCAACATCTTGCGAACATCCTGTTCAGTCCAGATTACACCATCCACTTCCGTTGTTTCCGGCTGTATACGATCTTCTGTTGATTCCGGATCAAGCAGAGACATGACCCACTCTCCGAATTGCCCACTACGCAAATCCAAATCAAGTACGTCCGCCCGGTCCTCGAATCTGTCACAGACACGGGTGCGGGTTCTTCGCATCTGGAATCCAATGCTCTGCAAAAACAGTTTCAAATGAGGATTCGTTGCAACAAGTATCGCTCGCGCACCATCACCCAGTAGAGATAGTCGATCCAGTGCCATGTATCCCACCAGTTCTTCTCGTGTATAACCAGGCACATCATCTCTTGCCGCAGCCAGCAAAGCAAAGTGCGTATCACTCTGATCCGGGTCATTCTCAAGTTCCTGTGGTGTGAAACATTCATACATCTCATTTGGAAAATATTTTAGTAACAACTCACTACTCTCCCTATGTACAAGGACGGTAATGAACATGGCAATTGTCTCCCCAAGCTTGTCACGCATTAATACGATTCCTTCGGGATAACGATGTGCCAGTTCATCCAGGAAGGGACCATAGGATGCGGCTTGCCATGGTTCCACGCTGTACTCGCACCATTGCTGTAACAGGCTGTGCAGAACGGGCAGATCCTCGCTTCTCATCGTTTCGAGAGGTGAGAACAAGGAATCACGGGACACATCTGCGTACTTGCGGTATTGAAGCATGGATTCCTGACAGAGCAACAGCATCTTCCGGGCGATCTGGCGACGCTCATGTGGACCCGCCTGCTCATGCAGTGGTTTCAGCAGCTTCACAATCTTGATACGCATGGTCTGCAACCGATGAGGCTCACGCTGGCGAAAATCTCGTAGTAGATGTACTCTGGCCATATCATGCAGGGCAAGACCATCCGGGCCGGAACGGATAAACGACATCTGTCTCAGCATGTGGTACTCTTCTTTTGTCACGGTCATATCCAGTACTGATGATAATAATTCCTGATTGGCTGTCTCAAGCAGTGTTAGTACCTCCACTACGGGATGCAGACGGGGTGTCGTAAGTTCCAATAATAATCGAGCACTGATCATATGTGACAGTTCAGCCCATTCGGACTGCGGAAGATTCCTCCTCTGATCTGCAGCTTCTACAGCAAGGGCCAGCCCCAGCGGATGTCCATCGGTCATTCTCGTAATGGTACCTGCCATCCCTTGATTCAGAAAGCCTGCCACCGTGATGTATTCCGTAATCTCATCAACTGTAAAATGTTGAAGCCGCATCTGTATAAATCTCTGATGTAATCGGGGATGTGTCCGCCAGGTGGATGCCAGTTCCGGGCGTGATGCAAGAATGACAAGTATCCCTCTTAACGGAAGTTTGGATACAAAGACTTCCATGAACCAGCTTTCTAACAGAGCGAGCTCTTCATAATTATCCACGGCCAGGACCAATCTCTTCTCAATCGATGAGTCTCTCAGCAGACTCAATGGCCGCGGGTATCCTTCACTATCCATTGTTTCCAATCCTAATGTAGAGGACAGATAATCCATAAAGACGGAAGGAGTCGCCCCACATGATCGACCATCCATCCAGATTGCCGTCGCACCTCGATCCCGAGAGACAGATAACATCTCTGAAAGCAAGGAAGATTTACCAATGCCTCCCATGCCCGTAATTGAAAATATGGTTAATGGGGCTTCCGGATGATTGAACCACCGCTCCAGTGTCTTCAGTTCCTTGGCTCGACCAATGAAACGTTTGCCATCCTCAACATATTTGTCGTATTGAGCCTCACTACTGTTTCCCATATATGTCCTCCGTACTAGATACTGGTACTTTTAATATATTTTTTGAATCAATTTCATAACTCAGTAAACTATCAATTTTGTAACTAGATATAGACAAATTGAATCGTTTTGATCTATATCCACCTTTGATTGAAGCAGCTGAAGGTATTATGAAATTGATTCTATTTTCTCACAAAATTGAGACTATATTGAGACGCGCAATTGGGTGTGAAGTGATAGAATCTTGTTAAAAGCCAATTTATAGTAAATATTCAAAACAGCGGACATGGAAACGTTTAACACGGTATATAGACGCCTCCACGCTTTTTCTTAACTTAATGAATCATTCCGCCGATCAAGCACAGCCAACATGCATATGAGCATTTACTGATCTCGAATTCATGCTTCCCTTTCATACCCTACTACCAGCCCGATATTCCAGGAAAGGCGGATTTGTGTGAGAATAAACCTCGATATCTGTAATCTGAGCGGACAACTTGGAATCAATCCCAAACGACTTAATGAATGGCTGCACCAAAGTGGCATTTCAATGGAGAACAATGAAGCAGAACAGGAAGGACGTCCCGACCGGTCGTCACCCCCGTATCGGCTGGCTGCTCCTTCTTCATTATCACTGGCACCTTCCTCCGGTCAAACGAAGCTGTATCGGGGCCGACGCTCCACTTCCACCCTGCAACGCCTGCCTGCTTCATTACAACATACCCGGCGGATTAGTAAAAACTGCTAGACTGTGCACAAGGTAGTGTAAGATCGATGCACAGTCTGTGTTGCATCCCTTTCACCTCATCAAGAGGATTGCCACTGTCCATTCTCGATCATCGTGTGCGCGAGCAGCGCCATCTCCAGACAGATTCTTCTCCCTTGATCCATGTAACCTGGACCCATCAGTTCTTCCAGCTTCTCCAGTCTGTTGTACAACGTTTGCCGATGAATAAATAACTGGGCGGCCGCATCGCGCTTGGAACCAAAGTTCTGCAGGTAAGCATCCAACGTCTCCACCAATCGCAGGTGATGCGTTTGGTCATGTTCAATCAACATACCCAGGTGATCCTGGACAAAGGGTTGCAGAAAGGATTGGGGTAACGCCTTTAACATTTGATATATACCCATACGTTCGTAAAAGTGAACATGTTCCATCGGATCTACCGATCTCGAAACTTCGATCACCTGATAGGCCTCCTGAAGGCTCTCCGGCAGGCTGGTCAAACGGCTGCGTAACTTGCCAAATCCCACATGGATCATAACCTGCTTCAAGTTACGACTGGCAAACCGTTTCACGTCCTGGGCAATCCCTTCCAGCAATCGCAGCAGTTGATGACGTGCAGCAGCCGATACCGCTTCCTTCGCACAGCACAGATATACCTGATTGTTCTTCAGCATAATCAGGCTAGGCAGATTGTTCTTCTTGAGCAGGGAACGCAGCAGGACAAGAACATCCTGATGATTCGCTTCCATTCGCTCCCGGCCTGTACCCTTCAACCGATGCTCAATCTCTATAACCCCTCCAGCAAACCAATACTGTCCCTTCACCAGTAAACGAAGCCCCATTCGGGTCTGAGCCTGTTCCTCCTGATGGATGTTGCCATTCATCAGATCCTGGATCAGTTCATTCTGATTGCGGACCATCTTCTCTTCAAGAAACTGGGAACGAAGCGTAAGCGCTGCCGCCGCCTTCGCCGTATAATCGAGCAACAGCTTGAGATATTCCACTGGAGCTGCGGGATGCACAATCATGCCTACAGCCGAAAATACCTGGCCAAAACAGACGACCGGATGACACAACAGAGCCTTCTCTTCGTCCATGTGGAACCATAATTCGGTATCTGAATCATTCAAATCCAGATGTTCTACCTCTTGCTCATACCAGGTATAGATGGCCTGTTCCATCTCCGGAACAAGTTCGGGCACAAAACTGCCCGGCTCCATAGACGAAATGTACACCACCGGTTTGGCAGCGTACTCATGCAGCAGGTTCAGCACAGCAGACATATCCGTACTCTGTAATGTTCGTTGCTGAAGCTGACGGGAGTATGCTTCGAGACTTTTCAGCAGTTGATGCTGATGATTAATGAGCAGAGAGTGAATATCCTGTGTGATCTCGACAAAGCGGACCGGTTGTTCAAACACGATCAGCGGAAACTGGTGTCTGTCCGCCAGTTCAATCAGTTCTTCCGGGATTCCGTATATGCTGGTACCAAACTCCACACATAGCCCCGCTGCCTCACTGCCAATGAGCTGAAGCAGATACTCTTCGCGCCCTTCTTCCGATTGAAGCCACAGTCCAGTGGATAAAATAAGATCATGAGGGCTTACGAATGGAGATACATTGGTAATCTCCAATACATGAACCCAGCCAACTTGACGGTTCACTCCATCCTTCCCTGCTGCTAGTCGTGCTCGGCCAAATACCGGACGTGCAAGGATATCTTTGATCGTAAACACACGGTCATTTCGCAATGGCGATCCCTCTTCGTGTTATTTTTTCTTACATTATAATCCATGGACAAATGTCCTGAACAGTCTTTTTCGACAATATGTTGAGTTCAATTTCTAAAGATTAGACATTAAGTAAGGTGCAAAACGATTATCCAAGTCATAAACTTGTAGTATAAGCTAACAACCAATAAATGGACGAGGTGCATGGTGATGAGAATCGGAATTCCCAAAGAAATCAAGAATAATGAGAATCGTGTAGCAATGACTCCGGCCGGGGCTGCTGATTTCATCAGAGCCGGTCACCAGGTACTGATTGAACAAGGCGCGGGGATCGGCAGTGGATTCACGGATCATGAATATCAAGCTGCGGGCGCCGAGATTCGGATGGATGCCAAGTCAGTGTGGACCGAGGCCGATATGATCATCAAGGTGAAAGAACCGCTTGCCAGTGAATATGGATATTTTCGTCCCGGACTGATTCTGTTCACCTACCTGCACCTCGCAGCGGAACCGGAGCTTGCCAAAGCCCTTATAAAGAGTAGGGTAACGGCTATTGCGTATGAGACGTTGGAGGTCAACAGTGCTCTCCCCCTGCTAACCCCCATGAGTGAAGTTGCAGGCCGTATGGCCTCCCAGATCGGAGCACAGCTACTGGAGAAAACAGAAGGTGGCAAGGGCATTCTCTTGTCAGGTGTACCAGGCGTCAGTCGGGGGAAAGTGGTCATTATTGGGGGTGGAACGGTGGGAACAAATGCAGCCAAAATTGCTATTGGTCTTGGCGCCGATGTGACCATCCTTGACCTGAATCTGAATCGTCTGCGCCAGTTGGATGATATCTTCGGCAATCAGATCCACACGTTGGTATCCAGCCCGTCCAACATTGCAACAGCTGTTGCGGCGGCAGATCTGTTGATCTGTGCGGTGCTGATTCCGGGCGCCAAGGCGCCAACGCTTGTCAGCGAGCAAGTGGTGAAGACGATGGCACCGGGTTCGGTCATTGTGGATGTCGCGATTGATCAGGGCGGGATCGTTGAGACCATTGATCATATCACAACCCATGATGAACCGACCTATGTGAAACATGGCGTCGTGCATTACGCGGTGGCGAACATGCCGGGCGCCGTGCCGCGTACGTCCACGGTGGCGCTAACCAACGCCACCATGCCTTATGCGCTGCAGCTGGCCAACCATGGTGCAGCCGCCGCGATTCGCGGCAGTTCGTCCATTCGTAGCGCGGTCAATGCGCTGAATGGACACATCACGTATGAGGCGGTTGCCAGGGATCTCGGGCATGCCTATGTTCCTGCGGGTCAGGCGCTGGAGAATACCGCCGCTGTCCAGTAATCTTGATACGTTCGTTCCACCCGGCGCCTTGTCGCCAGGCCTGTGGAACGTAATAGAAGCGCAAGTCGGGCAGATGATGTTCCCGGCTTGCGCTTCTTGTTTTTTTCACATATGAAATAACTCATTAGTTGGTATAAGGCCTTTAGGTTGCTCCGGTTTTGGCGCTTCAGACTGCTCGCTCACTGCAAACTTCGCGGAAGTTGCAATCCCGACAGGACCGGTGGGAAGGCATCGCTGTAAAGTAGGTGACGTCCTTTGGACGGTTATAGTATTCATCCTCAACACAGGATCGCATCTCCTCGATGTAACGACCCACGTTCTCCTCCACCTTCCGGATATCCTCTTCTGTGGCTGTAAACTCTCGGTGTTTTCCGGTTAACAGGTACTCCACTCGCAGTTCAATCTGCTCCAACGGAACCCGGTAGTGCTCTCTCACATAGGATGCGTACAGCATTAGCTGATCCGAAAAGTCATCTTCCTTGCCGGTCTTCCAGTCCACAATGACAATATTGCCGTTACTGCGCCGATACAATAAATCCATCTTCACATACACGCGTGTATCGTGCAGCATCATGGTATCCCATTTCTCGATCTCCAGAATGTCTGTACTTGCCCGGGACAAGTCCTCCCACGTAAGCGTCTGGTACAGGTTACTGACACAGGCCGAAGCCCGCTCCTTAATCGTGGCGATCCGGTCATTCAACGTATCATCCCCGTAATAAATCTCGGACAGCATCGTGCGATTCTTGGGGTTCAGCCGCCACTGATCCGCGTCCATCGATTCCACATACGCCTGATTCAGCAGCTTGCGTATCGTCTGTTCCAGAAAGTGTTCACGCGGTTTATCTTTGCCCTCTTCCCTGCTGCGTACCGCCGACTCACACATCCGATGCGCGAGGTCTCCGAAGACAAGATACAGATTGCTGAGCTGCTTCAGACGGTACAGACGAACCTGCATCTCATCAGCAGAGTCTGTCTTCCAGCCGTTATGGGCACCGTAATAATGATAATAATATTTGCGCAGGCACTCATCGAACATACTCGCCCGCGACTGCGAATAAGACCACTGCGGGTATTGTGCCATAAGTAATCTGCCTTTCTGTATGCCGGATCTGCATGAGATCCCTTGATGCTCACAGTATAAAGCCCGGGCAACCTTGCCGCAAGCGCGCTTCCGTTATTTTCTTCTGACGCAACCGTTTCCGATTCGATCCGTATCGTTTATATAGTAACATCACCAAAAGATGAAATTGCGGAGCAGAACGCATAATATACTCTATAGAGGGCAGCGAATCTGGGACCGGGATGCTAGTACGGGTCTAGCCCGGGGCCAGTGCGGCCCGGCGCTAACGAATCTCACACACCATATCACGTGGATTATGAGGTTTTACGGAATCTAACGAACCCCAGACACGCTAATTAGTCTTATTCCGGTTGTAGAACGTGTTTATTGCAAGCAAATGAGTCAATAGCGTGTCTCTGATTCGTTACATTTTCAGATCTGCCGATTTACGTGAAATAAGACTTACTCGGTTCGTTAGAAAATGATTATATAAAAAAATTGTACAGGCATATCCTAAAAGGAGGCACCACCCATGAATCGACCGGATTGGTTCCAGGCGGAAGAAGCATTACAACAGATCCAAGTCATCGGAAGCGACCGGAATGAGCTGGTGAACATCATCGGCGATGTAGAAGGTTTAAATTGCATTGGCACAGGTACGGATGCGGCTGTATTTACGTATGACGGCTTGCCGCAGTATGCCTTCAAGATGTACTCGGATCATGCCTTGGACAAACTCGAAAATGAAAAACAGGTATACGAGCAGCTCAAAGGTCTGCCATACTTCCCTACCTATTACGGCAGCGGCCGGAATGTACTCGTGATCAGTTTTGAACCCGGGGATACACTGCTGGAATGTTTGGAAAAGGGAATCCCCGTCCCCGAGCAGGTCATGCTCGATGTGGACGCAGCGCGAGAAGCCGTTCGCAGCCGCGGGTTGAACCCTCGCGACATTCATCTGAAAAATGTAATTCTTCAGAACGGACGCGGGAAAGTAATTGACGTATCCGAGTATATTCAGGACGGCAATGACAATCGCTGGGAGCATCTTGTCTGGGCCTATCACAACATCTATCCGCGCATCAAAGGAACACCCATATCTCCACGCATGCTGCAAACGATCAAATGGGGATACAATCAGTTCGATCATGCCAACATCAAAATGGACGACCTCGCCAAGAAAGCCAATCGTTTGTTCTCCAGATTTATGAAATAAGCACGTTGTACACATAGAGGATTGTCTTGATATTATTGAATCAAAACCACCCGGATAACAGCCTTGAAGAGGCCTTTATCCGGGTGGTTTTTTGTAGATGTGCGTATTTGCGTATGGTTATTATTACGGTAATCACTGCGGTGTGCTCTACTTCTACTTCTACTTCTACTTCTGCTTCTGCTCACAATTGCGACTGCGAGTTACTTAGTGTCACAATCATCTTTATAGACATTTTATCCGAGACTATTGCTAAACTGGTCGTGCTCAACCTTCTTTTCTTCCACGTCCCTGCGAGGGGGTCATCCCCTTGTATTGTTTGTATAACTTCGTAAAATAGTTCGCATTGTCGCAACCAACTCTGGCGGCGATCTCTGTAATGGTCAGGCTACTGCCTTGCAGCAGTTGCTCTGCCTCACTCATCCTGCAACCGTTCACGTATTCCACAAAAGTACGTCCGGTCAGCTTTTTGAACATTTTGCAGAAGTGATACGCATTCAATCCCACATGACTTGCCGCTTCCGTAACAGACATCTTACCTGTGGGGTCCGCTTCAATCTGTGCAATCAACTGTTTGAAACGTTCGCGGTTGGGAAAATACGATCCGACCGATTTATCCGGTAGCTGCTGCGGCATAAAGGTTCGCGCAAGCAGGGTGAACAAGGCATGCAGCTTGGATTTCACCACGAGCTGATAAGCCGGGGGCTGTAACGCCATTTCCTCTACGGCTTCATTCAGCAAAGAATAATAGCCTGTGCAGGCTGTGTTTTCCTCTGCCGGTTTGACCGGAAATCTCACTCTTCCTTCCAAGTACGGCGCGACATATTGCTCATGCACAGGATCATGGGTGAAATCATGGAACAGTGCACGGTTAACTACAACGGAATCATAATGCACATCCCCCTCATCCAGAGCATATCCAACATGCAATGTGCCTCCAGGAATGATGATGACTTCACCTGCTCGAACTACATAAGGTTTGCTATCAATATGAAACAGCGCACTTCCCTTGCGCATAACAATCAGCTCAAAATGTTCATGCCAATGCAAATACAAAATGCATTCTTCAGCTTTCATATCTGAACACCTATTTTGGAACAGCTGAAATGGATGTGATTTATGGTCAATTCGGGTATTTTCGTGAAGCGCTTTCAGATCCAGCACGACTTCTTCCCCCTCTTCACAAGATCCGACTATTATTACACAAGATTGTTTAGAGCCATCCCGTTAATCCACGGCTATAATGAGTGTGTCACGAAGTACTATAAGCCAATATTGGAGTGAAATACAACCATGAATAAATCATTACGCATCGGTACCCTTGTAGGCGGGCAGGACGCCGTCCGCGTTATCCCGCAGATCATGCAACACGGCTTCGAATCATTTAACCTGACCTTCTGGCAAACAACTGGTGACCTGGACTTGGCAGAGACAGCCAAACGTGTCCGTGAAATCGTGGACGAACAAGGTATCGTCATCTCCGCGGTGAGTGTATTTGGTAACCCGCTCACGGGAGCCGGAGACAACGCCGATACACTGGCAAGCTGGGAGCGAGTGATCGATCACGCACAGCTCTTCGGTGCAGATATCGTCTCCGGGTTCACCGGACGTCTGACGGATCAACCCATTAACGAGTCCATCCCCCGGTTCAAGGAAGTATTTGGTGAACTGGCACGCCGGGCAGCAGACCGGGGTGTACGGATTGCTTTTGAAAACTGTGATATGGGAGGCACTTGGCAGACAGGCGACTGGAACATCGCACATAACCCAACGGCCTGGGAGATGATGTTTGATGCTGTTCCTGATGAAAATGTCGGCTTGGAGTGGGAGCCTTGCCATCAAATGTCCAGCCTGATTGATCCTATTCCACAGCTACGCAAATGGGCTCATAAAGTCTTCCACGTCCATGGCAAAGATGCCACGATTGCCTGGGATATTGTTAAGGAATACGGCGTACACGGTCCACGGGAATTTGTCTGGCACCGCACACCCGGCTTCGGGGATAACAACTGGGCAGACATCATCACCATTCTGCGCCAGAACGGTTATCAGGGCACGATTGATATTGAAGGCTGGCATGATCCCGTCTACAAAGACGAACTCGAAATGACCGGACAGGTGCATGCATTGCGATATTTGAAACAATGCCGCGGCGGCGATTTTGTGCCCAATCCGGTATAGGAAACCATGCGAGCTGTATAACACAATCCATACGAAGGAGATGAGAACATGACTCATCCTTATCGGGTAATTATCGCTGGCTGCGGTGCTATGGCAAACACGTGGGCGGACTATGCCTTGCAAAGGCCGGATACAGAAATCGTCGGACTGGTCGATCTGTATGAACAGACAGCCCTTGCTTTTGCTACTAGACATGGCCTCACCTGCCCTACGTTCACCGATATCCGTGAAGGCATTCAAGCGACTGGCGCGAATATCGTATTCGATGTCACGATTCCGGCGAGTCATTACGGCATTGCCATGACAGCCTTGAAGGAAGGATGTCATGTATTTGGCGAGAAACCACTAGCAGAGTCCTTCTCCGAATGCACAGACATTGTGCAAACCGCTCGCAGCACAGGACACATTCAAGCCGTCATGCAGAATCGTCGTTTCGATCCGCGTATCCGCGCCTACCAGCACCTCATTTCCGGCGGAGCTATAGGGCAGGTAGGTTTCGCAGGAGCCGACTTCTTCCTCGGGCCACACTTCGGCGGATTCCGGGATCTGATGGATAGTCCACTGCTGCTCGATATGGCGATACATACATTTGATCAGGCACGGTATATTCTCGGAGCCAACCCGGTATCGGTATACTGTCATGAATTCAATCCTCCAGGGTCTTGGTATCAGGGCAATGCGATGGCGTTATGTATATTTGAGATGTCTGACGGGTCCGTATTCAACTATCGCGGATCCTGGTGCGCAGAAGGTGTAGCCACATCATGGGAAGCAAGCTGGCGTGTAATCGGTGAAAAAGGAACCGCCATCTGGGATGGTCATGATGACATCTATGCTGAAGTAGTTACTGCGCAAAGCCTGGATGCTGACGGCAAACCATCCTTTTTTCAGCCAAGTGAGCGGATTGAAGCGGAACTGCCTGTCATGGACAAAACAGGTCATCACGGCTGTCTCGAAGACATGTTCGCTGCACTGGAATCCGGACGATTACCTGAGACCGATTGCAGCGATAACCAGTTCAGCATGGCCATGGTCCTCGCATCTTTGGAAAGCGCACGCACAGGCCAAAAAGTGTTCATCGCCGATCTACTAAAAAACACATAGCGAAGCGCCTGTGTTTTTCAACTAAACAAAGCCCAAACTGCAAAGTTCAGCAGTTTGGGCTTTCCTGTTTTTTACCTACTCTCCTATTCTAAAAATGATATCGTTCAAAAACAGTCGTGCTCGATAGTAAAAGTAGTGCAGGGAACGAAATCGATTCTGAAGAAACGAAGTGTTCGCCTTTATCCCCGGATTTCGACTTTACAAAAGTCGATCAGGAAATCCGGGGATAACAGCGATCAAAAGAACGATTCGTAACCGAAACGGCCGCTTTACGAGTAGTAAGGACCTTTTTTAAAAATGTATCACTTATAGAATTCCTTTTTTCATTGCCTTGTACACCAACTGTGAGAACAGGCTGTTGGACCAGGCAAACCATGGTCTGGTGAACGTGTTGGGATCATCGGCGTGGAAGCCC
This sequence comes from Paenibacillus sp. FSL M8-0212, assembly GCF_038004645.1. NCBI lineage: Bacteria > Bacillati > Bacillota > Bacilli > Caryophanales > Paenibacillaceae > Paenibacillus > Paenibacillus sp. FSL M8-0212. Next base: position 1,161,108 of record NZ_JBBORP010000001.1, read on the forward strand.
TCATGCATATATCCGGTACCCGCATCCGTACTTTCCAGCAATTCAATCATCGCCAGTATTTCCTCGTCATTGTTTGCGGTTAAGCCCTGCATGGATAACGCCATGTGCCAGATGTATCCCGGAGGGGTGTGGGGGCTACCTATTCCTTTGGCTACCTTCCCTTCATAATAAAACGGATTTTCCTTACTCAAAATGAATCGCCGTGTGTTCTGATACACCCTGTCTTCAATCGAAGCATACTCGATATACGGAATGGACATCAGTCCAGGCGTACCCGCATCATCCATCAGACAAAAGTTTCCGTAACCGTCCGTCTCATAGGCATAAATCTGCCCATACTCTGGATGACGATAAGTACCGTACAGAGAGATACCGTGTCGTATTTCTTCTTCCAAATGAGCCATCCGGCTTACCAGTTGTTCATCCCTGAACACCCACTTCGCGATCTCCCCCATCTGACGCAAGGTTACCGCAGCGAACATATTCGCCGGAATATTATAATGAAAATCACATGCATCATCACTCGGACGAAATCCGGACCAGATCATCCCCGTGTAATTTACGGGCATACCCAATCCTTCATTACGCAGCGTATCATGGGCTGGACAATTGCGCCGCATGAACCGGTAAGATGAACGTTCTGCATGATGCTGTTCTGTCTCCCATAGGTTTACGATATTCTCCATCACTTTCTTGAAGCGCTCGTCAAATATATCCGTCAGTTCCGTCTCCCGCCAATATGTATAAGCCAGCTTCATGGAGAAACAAAGGGAATCCAGCTCAAACTTCCGTTCCCACACCCAAGGTGACATCTCCGTCTCATCATTGGCATCCCAATGCCATCCATTCGCTGTTTCATTGAACGCATTGGCATAGATATCCATATCAGCGTAGAACGTATGACGTTTGATCAACCCTCCGATGATACGCTGCAACTTCTCGTCATCCTTCGCAAGTGGAACATAATGCATGACCTGCTCTACGGAATCCCTTAACCACATGGCGGGAATATCTCCTGTAATCACAAAGGTTGTCCCATCATCGAGCAGCTTTGTGGTCGTTTCCAACGTACTAGGAAAACAATTGCGAAACTGAGCCAGCAACCCCGGTCGATGTTGCAAACGCTCGTCCGCCTCAGTCAGAATATCCTGCACAGCTTGCGGTAATTCCAGTTGCGGCATAGGGATTTTCGGTAATCTGAACTGTTCCATGGATGTCGTCTCCTTTGAATTGGTTTATTTAAGTTCAGCTAATAAATTTTTACACTGGCACTACGATGACAGAACAACTTTCCAATCGCTGTTATCCCCAGATTTTTTCGATCCCCTTTCTCAAGGGGAAATCCGGTGATAAAGGCGAAGTTTATGCTTCCGATGCAGCTTTCTTGCCGAAAGCTTTTAGCTTCGCTTTGTCAATTTTTTTCTGTCCTCTCCGTTATCGTGTAAATGATTAGTTCAACTTATATAGATTGGTTTAGATTGACTATATGATCCTAACACTATTGTTATTTTTGTTATGATAAATTATAATAACATTATTATTTGTAAGTGTACTGTGTCAGAAGATGATCGTCAAATGAAGGAGTAATGATATGTCACGCAAAGTATCCATTCAGACGCTGGCTGACCAGCTCGGATTATCCAAATATGCCGTCTCCCGCGCACTCAGTGGCAAGACGGGTGTCAGTGAAGCGACACGCGCAAGGGTACTGGAACTCGCTCGCGCTTTAGGATATCGTCAAAGTACTCCTGGTGCTAGCAATAGTCCTGCTACTTCAAACCATGCAGATCCGTCCGATCCACCGTTTGCTCTCATATGCATGAATCAGCTCAACCGCGGTGAACCTCACTACTGGCAACGTGTTCTGTCAGGCATGATCTCCGCCTGTAATGAGCGTGGTTGGCATCATGCCATTGTATCCCCCTCACTCGGAGTGACGGACGAGAACACCTCTCCCGAAAAAGCGATTGCTCCTCACTTGGACTGGGAACGTTGTGCCGGGATTATTGTCATGGGGGCTTTCCCGCATACGGTTCTGCAACGACTCTCTCAGACGGGTCGGCCTATTATTTTGGTAGATCATCAGGAACCCCTGCTGAATTGTGATACGATCAGCCATGATAATCTGGAAGCTGGCATCACTGTGGCTAGATATCTAATGTCTATGAATTGCCGACGGATTGGCCTCATCACAGATGATGGTCGTGCTGCCAGCTTTGCGCAGCGGAAGATCGGGATTGAGTTGGCCCTGAACCATTTCCATGTGGACACCAGTCATACGACCAGCTTCAGAGAATGGAATATTCCGTATGAGAACGGGGAATGGGTTAACCAGTTGGCCACCACAATTCAAAACATGCCAGATGATGAACGTCCCGATGCCTGGATTGGTGTTAATGATGATATTGCTTTGCAGTGGATGCACAAATTACAGGAGATGGGCATCTCCACACCTAAAGATTGCCTTGTCATCGGTATCGACAATGTACACTCTGCCGTTACGTCTTCCCCACCTCTGACCACAGTTAATCTGTGTAAAGAGGAACTCGGACAGCGTGCCGTTGAAGCTTTACAACGCCGGATCGAACGCCCGGGGACACCGAAAGAAACGGTTATGTTATCAACTACGTTGATTCCAAGGGAATCGGCCTAATTCGGAAAGGGTAACCGCTCTTTTGAAGATAGATTCGTTAGGTACATGCTGTCCCCGTGAGTCTGGTGAATACGAAAGAGGCCCCGCATACCATTATGCAGGGCCTTTTTCGTATATTAGGCTTATATCCTTATATTCCTGTACATTCAGACTTAAATCTACTGATTCATCCACCCATCCTTATATCATCCATTCTAAGCTTCATTTACTTCATGTCTAAAGAATTGTACTACTGGTTATTTCAGCCAAGGCAGGCTACTGTACGATGGAAGATCCACTTCCCAATTCACATCGCGATACTCTCTATTGACTACGGTTCTTTTCAAAGTGAATTTTGTACCCTTTTCTTCGTTAAACCCCCGAATTTTTAATTGCAGATCATCTTCAACGTATTCACCGTTATTATTAGGTTGATCCGGATAACCGTTCACTTCAACAGGATACTCTTTTTCATCCGAATCTACTGCAACCCAGCGATCACCCATGAAAGCATTTCGGAACGTCCCACTCCCCTTCAGAACTAGTGAATACCCTTCCTTTACATCAATCTTCGGAGGATCATACGATTCCATCAGTGGCTCGTACTCAAAATCATAGAATAATATTTTATCTCCAAGCTGTTCAAATTGTGCAAAAGTATAAAAATTCGTGTCCTTACGCCTCTTATTCAGATCAACTTCCACTGATTTCTCTTCTTTCACCGGCAGGGTGTAACCATCCAGAACAAAGCGAATGTTCTTCGCATCTACCGTTACCAACGCAGGGTCCCATGTCTCTGACAACCTCAACGGCCCACCGTTCCTTAAGTCACTCTGATCTTGGAGCTGGAACTTGGCTTGACGGGCATCTGGTCTTATTCCATTGAAAATTCGATATTCATTTGTTTCAGGAATCTCAAGATGGTAGATGATACTCATATAGCTCGCCCAATTCTCATCAACTTTGGCACGAAGTTCATCATCCAGACTCACATTCAGGTCAAGCCGGGTTCCGTTTGGCGTGCGTACAAGCTGTGTCATATCAAGCTTTAGTCCTTCTGGCGTCGTATATGTGTTATCCATAGGATTTTCAACAGCCAATGATTTGGCTTTGGTCATATCGATTTTAAATCGGAAGCTCCAGTCTACCTTAACTTCTCTATCTTCGTAGGATTTTTTCTCGTAATTATAATAGCTGCCCATATTTAAATTACGCAGTTCACCCCGCACGATCACCTGATCCGGAATTTCATCATGAAACTGAAATAACAATCGTTCAGTTAGAGGGTCCTTTGTTCTTGTATCTCTTGCAAGAGTGGCAACCTGTCTCCCCTCTTCATCCGTAACATGAATTCTCCCCAGCTCAGACAGTAACCGTGATAACCCTAATCCATCAGGTGTTGTTTGTTGCATGGTCATTACCATATGAGATCGGTCTACCAGCACGTCTTCAATCTTGAGCGTGTAGCCTTGGTCATTAATATAGATGTTCGGATTAACCACAAGTCCGAGAGGTTTAAGACGCTTGTAATCATCCGCAAAATAGGAATATTTCAATGCTTCAGGCACAGGTATATTAGGCAATGGCAGACGATCCACAGCATTTACCGCGGGTTGTGCTGGCTCTGCTGTGTGATCAAACGCATACCAGGCCCCTCCCGCAAGAATCACAACTGCCGCTGCAGCGATACCCGTCCGGCGCATCCAATGCGCTCTCTTGGATTTTTTCACGAATGGATGCTCATCTTCTCCATTTTCCATGGACACCCCATCCAGCTCCTGCATGACCTTCAGCGTAAAATCCGCATCCGGCTCCTCACGGTATAGGTGCTCCTCCCACAACCGATCTTCATCCTTTGAAATAGGCTTCATACGTAGCTAAACCTCCTTTGCGTTCCATTTGCTTCCTCAGCGTTTTTTTCCCGCGATAAAGGGCGTTACGCACTTTGGTTGAACTCATGCCTGTAATATCTGCAATCTCTTCATAGCTCAACTCGTTTGTGTACTTTAGTAATAACACCAGGCGATACGATTCAGGTAACTGTTCGAGCTGTCGATATATTTCACGCTGCATCTCCTTATGCAGCACACGTTTTTCCGGTGTTTCATTACTGACAGGTTCGATCGCCTGATCGACCGGAGACATCACGGGTTTCTTTTCCCGTATAAAATCCCGCATCCGGTTCACCGCAATGGTGTACACCCATGACGAGAAACTGCTTCCCTCCCGCCGCGACGGGAGATAACGATAGATGCGAATGAACGTATCCTGAGCGAGATCCTGTGCATCCGGATGACTCGCGCCCATTCCGCGCATGATGCCGTAGACTTTATTTTTATATCGATCCACAAGCACGGAGAACAACTGCTTATCCCCTGCAACAATGCGTTGAATAAGCTCCTCCTCCGGTATCTGATGAGTCATTTAATCCCCCTTCTCTACAGCTTCCATGCATGGTTCTGTACTATATAGACGGTAGTCGTTCCCGAAACCTCTCACTTTATCCAAAAAAAAGAATTCGCCCTTATCGGCGAAGCCAATTGGGTGAACTCTGCTTACATGCCTCTTAATCTTCCCTGTTCTTCTCCGTAACAAAATCAGCAAGCTGGGAATAGATCGCCACAATCTCATCCATCGACATGCGTACGAGTCCACTGGACGACGGAGCGACGAACTCCTGAATCTCCTTGACGACCGGGTCATCCTGGAATCCCCATTGCACTTTGGCACGTTTGCTGTACTGGGTGTATACCCCTTTCCCGACAAAACAGGCGATGTCCGGTCGGTATTCCTCCAGCTTTTGCCGTAAAATCTGTCGTCCTTCTGCGTACTCTTCCTTCGTAATATCCTCCATACCTCTGGTGGGACGGGCCACAATATTCGTGAATCCGTACCCCAGCTTCAGCAACTCTCTATCCTCTTTTGCATCATATAAACGCGGGGTTATTCCCGACCGTTCAAGAATGCGCCAAAACCGGTTTCCTTTGTAAGCATAATGATGACCCGTCTCTCCAGACGTAATGCTAGGATTGAAACCAATAAACAATATCGATAAACCAACATCCAGATGATCTGGAATCATGATGCAACCCCTCCTGATCTTTTTTAGCCTATTCCCACATTCGTGTGTGTATAAAATGATATAATAAGCAAAGTATTTTCGAAATCGGATTGAAATTTTCATGAAAAAGGAAGCTGAACTAATGATTGCAGACATCATGCTTGAAGTCGTCCTGCCCGTCTTTCTCCTGATTGCCGTCGGGTCCTGGATGCAAAAGGTGTTCAAGCTGGACTTGTACACACTCGCCAAAATCAATTTCTATTGTATTACCCCCGCAGCCGTCTTTATGAGCATGTACCACTCGGATATGTCGGGCGAACTGCTTGGGACCGTGACACTCTTTTACGCGATATATGTATTGATTCTCTATATTGTAGGTTCTGTATTTGCGCGTTCACTTAAGATGAATAAAGGCATGAAGGCTGCCTTCAACAACAGCATTATGCTGGATAACGCAGGCAACTATGGACTGCCTATCAATGCACTGGTATTCCGAGGCGATCCACTCGCCTCTTCCATTCAGGCGCTGGTCATGTCTTTACAGGCATTACTGACATTCACCTATGGCGTGTTGTCCATTCAGGGCGCGAAGCTCAAAGGTAATTACCGTGCCGTGATTATTGGTTTTCTTAAAATGCCTGTTCCATATGCGCTCTTGCTGGGGATTCTGTTACACATGTGGAAAGTTCCCTTGCCTACGTTCCTGTCCATGCCGCTGACTTATGCGCAGCAAAGTATGGTTGCCGTGGCGCTTCTGACACTCGGGGCACAGATTGTAAAATATCCAATTCAACTGTATCGCCTTGATGTGTATATTAGCACATTTTTGCGTCTTCTGATTGGCCCGGCTATCGGCATTTCAATTGTGCTTCTGCTTGGGTTGGAAGGTATCGCTGCACAGGCACTCATTATCGCTTCGGGTATGCCAACCGGTGTCAACGCATCCATCCTGGCGGAAGAATACGATAACGAACCCGATTTTGCAGCCCAGACGGTGCTAATCTCAACGCTCTTGAACATCATTACGATTACGGCGCTGATCTCTTATGCCAAAACGTTCTGAAATTTTAGAATGGAATAAATATCCTTAGCATTCATAGAACGGTCTGTCTTCACATTGTGGAGATGGGCCTTTTTTCATCCATTACATTAAGCAAATGCCACAGCACCCTTTTTAGAATAGATAAATAGTCCCTTTATTCCCTGAAATAAGTATACGCTCGAAATTTATTATGCTAAGATTTAGGAGTTTCCAAAATTTGAATCTACATTTAGAAAGGAAGTCAGCATGAAAAAGCTAGTTATCATCATGTTCCTCTTGTCATCTCTCATCGCAGGCTCTACAGCTGCCAGTGCCAAAGGTTCCACCTTCAAGGATGTCACCCAAAACAAACACTCTTGGGCTATCGAATCCATTGAATTTATGAGTAAGAAGGGAATAATCAAAGGTTACCAAAATGGCACATTTAAACCCGATAATAGTGTGACCAAAGCAGAATTCATCACGATGTTTTCACAGTTATTTAATAAATACATAACGAACGATGACATGCCAACTCGAAAGTTTAAAGATGTTCCTTCTAGTCACTGGGCTTACAGTTCCACATCCAAAGCACTCTCACAGTTTACATATTCAACATATGCCATTAAGAAGGGAAACAACTACTTCTATCCTGATAACAAGCTCACTCGTATCGGAGTAGTAAACCTGCTACCTGTCTTATACGATGAGATTGATGACAGTCAAGAAGTCTACGACATTCTACACACGATGAAGGATATCCCCAAACGCGAGTATAGTGATGAACATTTGAAAGATGGACGCTTTAACTATGAAGTTGATGGGACCAATAAGGTCTACCCGTTACTTTTTGAAGGACTGGAACTTAGTGATGATCACTCAGCTTTGGTTGGTAGCAGTCTCGCAGCCTTACAAAAGAAAGGTATAATGACAGCAAATGAAGGCCTGTTTAATCCCAGAAAAACAATAACAAGAGCAGAAGCAGCAACTATTCTTCACAGGTTATATCTCGATTTACAAGCAGATGGTACACTTAAAAAATATTCAAGCAAATAGAACTTAAAAACACTCTGTATCCAGTCTACAACATGGGATACAGAGTGTTTTATTTTAACGAGTGTGTACTATGATTCAAACGTCGTTCGTTCCGGGAACTTGCCGCCTTCCCTGAATAAACATCGTACCAGTCGCTGCGCGGCTCGGTTAAAGAAAAAACTCGGGCTTACCCCATCCACCTGGACAGGTTCCAGTTCCCTCACACTTTCCTTGATCTTATTCATCTCAATGAGCCCCATCTTTCGCTCATTCGGTCCGAATCGATAAATAACCTTCTCATCGTCCTCCGTCTGTTTCACCAGCAGAATCATGGATGCCATACAGGTTACCCCCTATCGTTACGTTATGAGATTCCATTAATCACTTGCCTACTATAATTATTACCCAGATTCTAGGGGAAGGATATAGGACTTAAGTTAGTTATACCTAAATTAAATATCCTGATATAAAGATTCTCCGAAATGAGTCGTTAGGCTTACTAACACCGTGTTCACACTATCCTTATGGATAGTCACTGTCATGAAAGTGCGTACTGCACAAGTCGTTTTTATCCGTTTATACTAACCTTATCTTGAATTTCAAAGGAGAGAAACTTATGACTACAGCTCAAATATATAGCCACGGTGTGCCCTGGGAAGAAGCATTTAGTGTTGCTCAGGGATACAGCATTAACGGTACGATCTACATTGCAGGACAATTTTCGCATGATATGGAGGGGACGTTTATTGGTGTCGATGATATTGAAGCACAAGTCCGCCAGACACTAGATAACTTGGATCGCGTGCTCGCAGGATTTAACGTGACCAAGTCGAACATTGCTGAACTGGAGATTTTTTTGGTTCACCCGCAGGAGCATCTTGAGCCATGTGTTGCCGTGTATAAAGAGTACATTGGTACGCATCGTCCAGCTGTTACGATGGTTGGGACATCCGGACTCGCCTTCCCTCATCAACTGATTGAGATTCGCGCCGTTGCTCATACCGACTGATTCTGGTCATATCCAACGTTGCAGAGCCAAGTAAAATGGCCTGATGAGGTCTCGCTTTAACGAAGTTCATACACAAAAAAAGAAGCAGGGCCGGATAAACTCCTAACCTGCTTCTTTCTGATTTCTTAATCTTATTATTTCACCTTCACTGCCAGCGTATTACCAGATGAAGTGAGGGATGCCCCAAGCCCTTCTACCAAAACTCTGAGGGGAATGTACGTCGTTCCCTTAATTTCTTTGGGCGCTGCCTGTAGGGTGACCTCTTTCCCGTTAACCTTCACCTTTTTACTGCCCAAGGTAAAGATTAGCTTGTACTTATCTTTGGTAATGGTAATGGTTTGAGTCTTACTGTCCCAAGACGTTTTGGCTTTCAACGCTCCGGCCATCTCACGCAGGGGTACGAGATTTGTGTTATTCATTACAATTGGAGATTCAGTGAAAATAACCTTGGAACCATTCACCTTCACCTGAACAGAAGACGTTATATATTCTGGTTTAGGAGTGGCTTTCTTTTTGGTTGTCGTTGAAGACTTGTTACTTTTCTTGGTACTTCCTGAACTGGATGAACTTGAAGATGAAGATTTGGAACTCGAAGAGGAACCTCCGTTGTGATAGTGATATTCCCCTTGTTTCAGCCCCCATTTTGCACAGTTGGTACGACAGGTGTGCCCTCCACTCGAATCTGTTCTTCCTGGATGAGCAGACGCAACAGTAGCAAAAATCATGAACATGGCAAGCAAACTGCTTATTACTTTGATACGCATACGGATAACCTCCAGCAATTAGTTTAGCCAGAGTATCATACCATAATTACCCATACAATATAGGCGAATAACAAAATTTATTTTCACATAACAGTTCACAAACGCGGATATTCTCACTCCGACTCTAGCGATAGTGTTACCCACATGCAACTTTCTCTCTCTTATTCCCCTTCGCCCCACACCTCTTGTAATGCAAAACGGAAAATCCGGTCCAATTCTTCAAATTAAATAATCTGTTCATTCTCCATCTGGCCAGCCAGTCGTTCAAAATGCTCGATCTTCTCCGCCAAAAAAGCCTGTATTGCGGGCAACTGCGGCTCCAGATCCAGTTCCTCGCCCGCCTTTTTCCGGCGCAGCAATTCATGAATCTCCGTATATAGCTGTGTATTTGCAGGTACAAGTTCTTGCACCAGCTCTTCAAATGCCATGGGTGGCATCGCATCATGACGTTCGATCCAGCCACAAGCCAGTAAGGGGCGAAGAACATAGAAATACTTTTTGATTCTCACCTGGTCCCCTTGTAAATAATCCCTGAAGTTCCCCTTTGCCATATTCAGATAATGATACATGCAGGACTTGGGCGAGAAGGTCAAAGGCGACAGCGCACGGATATGCTGTGCCACGTTATACTGTTCATCATACTGAATTGGGGATTGCAGCCACTCCAGCAGTGGTGGATTTGATTTGCGAAACAACTTCAACGCCTTGCGCAGATCCCAACCATTGATATCGAGCTGATCACTGATTGGGCGTTCGATCACATCCCTTTTATCCTCAATCGACAAGTACCATTCCAGCGGTCTTACATACAGAAAACGCACATCATAATCGCTGTCCTGGGATGGAAACCCCCACGCCCGGCTGCCTGATTCACAGGCATAGATAATCCGTACCTGCTCCTCCTGTTCAATCTGCTTCAGCTGTTGTCTAATCGTATCTTTCATTTCTTCATGAACGTAGGTCATGGTCAGCCGCCTCCAAATTCCCCTATTTAAATCTCGATCTCTCTTACTCGGTTCGCGAGTGTATCATATCCAGCCACAGTCTCGGCAATATACGTCAATACCGTTTCACTCCAACCGTAGATGTAAAAGGTTTTGCCATCCCGTGGCGGTACCATAGCCTGCTGATAAGGTGCTATATCCACAATAAATGCCTTCAGCTCCGGATTCATCATCCGCCGATATCGCTCAAGCTCAGCATATAACGGGCTGCCTTCATTCTGCTGTTCATCGGTGATCATAATGATCTGATCCACTTTTTCTCCGATATCCCGAAGTTCCCGCACCGGCCGACCCGTGTCTGTTCCACCTTGTGCGCGAATACGGTGAGCTTGGGAAATAATGCTCTCATTCATCTTCGGACGAGCATCTTCAACCATATGGTCGAATAACCAGAACAGCGCGTTACCTCGTGTTTGTTTATATAGTGCCAGTGCCAGCACCGAACCAATCCGCAAATAATCCCCTTGCATGGAACCGGAGCGATCCAGGAAAATAGCCGTTCTTCCCGGCAGTGTTGGCAGGTTGCCAATGGATAATTCCACCGCTTGTCGCAAAGCACCCCGCAGCTCTTCTCTGGCAATCATTTCATACGCACTGGCGAATCGGAAAGGCAAAATCCGCGACTTGCGCAGGGCCTCAACATCGGTTAGACGACGTGTAACATAATCGATATTTTTCGATTTTTCAAAAACACCTGCCCGATCCATTGCATTCAGATGGCGCAGCAACGCAAAAGTCGGCATTTGTGACATTAACGCCTCCCACACCGTACGTGTCGGTTGCATGATCGAGGTGACCACCGAATACGGAAGTTTACCTTTCTCGATCAGATGCATCCGACTTGCCGGGTTTGGGGTAGCCTTCAGCTTTTCCAACGCCTGCAACTGCGGAAGTTCCGTAAGATCCACCTCATGCCCGCGCAAATAACGGAATAAGGCTTGCTGCTTCATATCTATCGGCTTGGGATGTGCTGTAGCGATCATATCGCCCAGACTGTATCCACGCCCACGTCCGTTGTATTTGATCGCCCAGTATTCGCTGATCCCGTTCAAAAAGAGACTCACCTGACGCTTCACCGCTCGACCGCCCTGTCCCCGACCAGTTCCTCTTAGAATCGTCAGAAAATCGGCCAAGTCAGCCGGTGTCTGTATCACCTTGGAGAATACTTTCGAAAACTGATCCGCGTCCACTTTGGACAGCAATGCCAGCCCGTATAGAGGCTGTAACCGCATCAAACCTTCATTACGAGCATAGACCAGCGCCCGTGCCATAAATCCTGCATCGACCTCAGCCATCTCCTGATGACTGACCATCGCATCGTCCATCAGTTGCTGGGTATCTGCATAGAACGTATTGTTCAATGTATTGGTCATCAACATCTGTATATATTGTTCCTCCACCAATCGCTCATAGGCTCCATAGCCCCCATGATTACGTGTCGTTGGCTGAGGTTGATTAAATAATTGTTTCGCTCTGCTCATCACTCATGACCTCCCGGTGTGAGTCTATTTGCTGTTCTTTCATAATAAAATGTTCCGAGGAAAAAGGTGGGAAGGTATAATACCCGCTCTACCGCTGAGCTACACCGCCATGAACGGCGGCGATTGGATTCGAACCAACGACCTGGTCGATTAACAGTCGAAGTAACCCTCCCTGGCGCCTCGGAACCTTGATCCACAGTGCTTGTTGCTGCCCCGCTTCACAACCTCATTATGCCTCACGCACCTACACGCGAACATGGCGAAAGTATGGCGACGAATCATTTTCTGAAATGGAGTCAACCTTCACAAGTTTAAAATGAAACCTGCCGCTCATCCTGCTACAATGAAGGGATAACGAGGAGTGAATGTTCATGGCAAGAGAGAGTTTTGACAAAGAAATTCAGTTCTTACGCATGTTATCCCTAACAAGCGGTGCATATAACCGCAAACAATATGCCGAGCGGCTTGGCATATCCGTACATACCTTTGATAAAACCAATCGCAGGTTAAAAGAAATCATGCAGACCGTCGCTGATCAACGCCCAGGTGCCGACGCAAGCCGGGAAATGGCCGATCTCGTTCGCTTCCAATACGGGGAGTCGGCAGAGCCTATGCTGCTCTTTCTCTTCCGTGCCAAGTCGATGAAAGAGACTGAAGTTCAGCGGCTTTCTGTCCTTTTGCATACCTTACAAGATGAAGCCTTAACCGCGATGGAACTGCTGGACGCCTGCTGTGCTGATCTGCCGGAAGATCTAGCGTTACCTGACGAGAAAACCATTCGCTCTGATCTAAAGTATCTGGAAGAGGTTGGGGTTATTCGAAAAGAGCCAGGTGGCAGGCCATATCGATATGCTTTACAACAGGATGTCCTTACCCAATTAACTGTGGAGGAACAGCTGGAGTTGTATGATTTTGTGGATATGATGGCGAATACCCAAGTTCCTTCCGTACAGGGGTACTTATTGCGGGACAGTCTGAAGAAAGCCATTACGGTAAGTTTTCCGCAAGAAGAAGCTACCGAACCCTATATCTATAAGTATCACTATTATTCTCGTATTCTGGACGAAGCTCATCTCTACACGCTGCTTAGTGCGATTCGTCAGCGCAAACGTGTGCAGTTCCTATACTATTCACCGAAAAAACCATCCAGCTACAGTTCACAGAATACGAATCCACGCTTTGAACGGGAAGCAGATGGTCGATCCAATCGGATCGTGCCCCTTGAAGTGATTTATGACCATCAGTATGGTCGTTGGTATGTAATTGGATATCAGGGGCGCCGCGGCTTTGTTAAATTCCGGATGGAAGGCATAACCCAACTGGAGGAACAGGATTCAGTAGAAGAGGAATACATGCTCGAATTGAAGCAGCAGTGGACCGACATTAGTCGCTACAGTTGGCTCGTGGATACGGGGAATACCGTGACGGTTCAAGCACGCTTTTTCCACCCGGAGCGTGGTCAGCGCAACTTCATTCTGGATCGGGTTCGTCTGCAAGGTCAATGGGGCAAGATTATACCCGAAACGGATCATACCTTTCTCTACGAAATCCAGGTCAACGGTACCACCGAGATCAAACCGTGGTTACGGAGTTTTGGCTCAAGCTGCGAAATAATTGCACCTCAGAGACTACGCCAGGAGATGATCAAGGAATGGAAGGAGATTGCGGAATATTATGAACCTGTTCGAGAAGATGTTCAATTACCAGATGATGACGCGATTGAATGAAACCGGACTATTCACCTGGACCTCACAGGAACGGGCCTGGCTTCGCATGATGCTGAATCATCCTGCTGCGAGAGAAGCACTGAGCGCTGTAACATTGGATAAAATGTACAATATGTTGAATAGTGAGCAGGACCTGAACCTTCAAGATTACCTGACCGAAAAAGCCAAAAGCGAAGAAAACAGTGTCTCTCACCCACTACTTCGACAGTTACGGCTAATCATTCTGCATCATCAGGGATTTCGGCTGATCGGTCGCGTCCGCAATGGACGCACAAGCCAGGATGAATTTGGTTTCCCATATAAACTGGAGTATTCCATGGTCAAAAAAGAATGGTATGTGCTCTGGTACGCGCCTCGCTTCGACAAGCTCATGTCCACCAAGCTGCACAGCATCGTTACCGTGGAAGCCCAACCCGTTGAGCCGGATACCGTTTCTGGTTACACTGCTCGAATTGCTGCAATTACGGAGAAGCGCAAAACGACCATCACCATCGAGGTTCTGCCCGAGTTCAATCAGGAGTTATCCCGAATCCTCTATGCCTTCTCCTGCTTCGAGAAACAGGTCGAGTACCTGGAAGCCGAGCAGACGTATCGAATCGAGCTGACCGTTCCGCGGAATGAGATGGATTATGTTTTATCCAAGATGCGTTTTCTCGGCAAACGGGTTCGAATCGCTGACCACACGATGCTGCGGGAGAGGATGTCCGAGACAGCTGCCAAGGCATTGGCCCGTTATGTAGAAAAAGATCCTGATATGCATCCCGAACGCGCGAATGAAGTTCAGCACCGCCAACACGAGGAAGGCTCTCTTGCGAAAGTCGATGGCCAATGATTTGGCCCCATATAGCAAAAAAGGTCTGGATAACCTTATCCAAACCTTTTTTTGCTATACCTACTTGCTCGTAATGTCGTAAACTTATCAGCGGAAGTAATTCTACTCGATCCACTTACGTTGCTCCACCACTGCTGGCTGCCGAGTTCCGTCTTTTATTAATCGCATGCACGCCCATAACCACGGCAATTAATTCATACGTGTCCAGTTGTTCCGACTGGTTGTCTAATACAAATGCGCCTGAACTGAACCAGCCACTGGTACGGCGGAAACTTGCCACGATGCGGCCACCACTGCCACTTATATCATATTCCTGCGAAAATGCTGGAGCAGACACATCATACGTACCGCGTGATCCTGCATCATACTCATACTTTTTGCTGAAGAAACTAAATCTCGCTCGCAATACGCCCAGATGTCTCCCATCGGCTGCAGTGATATCCCAACGATTGGTTAACATGCGGAATTTGCCACTGCAAACCAATCCCGAGTTATCTGATACATCGAGCGAAGAGCCAAAAACACTTTTCAAATCGAGATGCCCGGCCTGTTCCTGATTTGGATTCATAATCTCGGTGTAACCCGCATTAAAAAAGTTATCCCTAAAGTATAGTTCCATAACGATTGCTCCTTTCCCTTACATATCCTTTTGTTCTGTTTAACCTAATCTCGCATCGAGCACACAATATATCTATATATACGTATAATTAATGGTAGTGGATTCAAAATATGGATTAACACTGGATGTAAAAAAAAAACGAGCAACCCTAGTTGCTCGCATCACGTTCAAGTTATCCTGTCATCAGACTTCAACTTTTTTGTTGTTCAGGTAAATGGTTGCCCACACCAAGATAACGGCTACGATCATTTCAAATACAATGCTTACCCACATGCCGTCCGACCATAATACGCCATTGGCTGTGATTGCAATACCTGTACTTTCTTCCGTATACCGGAACATCTCATTTGGACTGAAGCGTCCAGTCGTAATAATATTCTCCAACCAGCCAATCAGATTAACGAGGACAAAGAATGCAACGATTCCGATCCATGGTCCCGTTTTCCAGCGGAAGCTGCCTGCAATCGAGATCGAAAGGAAGATAATGACGGTCATGAATACCATAACCCATGCGCTAAACAGCAACAAACTAATATAATCCGAAACATGCAGACCCGAAAGATCAATATTGCTAGCCATGTTCATTCTGAGCTTCATTGAAATATAGATGTAGGCATGAGTCGTAAAAATAATGACTAACCCCAACCCGCAAAGTAGTCCAAAGATCAAAGGAGACAACACATGTGATAGGCCCGTTACGGGTAACAGACGGCGATTATAAGAGCGGATATTGGACGTGTATGTTTTAATCATTTTCACATATATAGCCACACCAACTCCAACATAACCCATAATGCCAAGCACAATCCCTGTGACCTCAGACACGAAAAGGGAAAGCCCTACTTGAGCGATAATCAAAATAACTAGCCCAGCCAGCAGTGTATTCCAGTTCCTTCTAAAGTCATACTTCAATAATGTCATCATTCCGCATAGACCTCCTTGAACATCTCATCCACACTTTTCCCATATTTCAGACGGAGAGTTTCCACTTCTTCCCGCATCACCAGTTGACCTTCACGAATGAAGACCACTTCATCAAAAATCCGTTCGATATCATTCACCAGATGTGTGGAGATGATCAGACTGCTCTCTTCATCATAGAATTTGACGATCGCATCCAGAATCTTGCCACGCGCAACCGGATCTACTCCGCCAATCGGTTCATCCAGCAAATACAGACGAGCCTTACGAGAAAGTGCCAGTGTTAGTTGTAGTCGTTCATTCATCCCTTTTGACAGATGCCGTACCCGGTCACTCTCGACAAGATTCATGAAGTCCAGCATCTCCCGTGCCTTCTCCTCATCAAAATCAGCATAGAAATCGCGATAGTACGAAATCGCATCCCGCACTCTCATCCACTTTTCGGTTAATGGACGATCCGGCATAAATGAAACCAGTGACTTCGTCTCCAGCCCCACAGGCTTACCTGTGACTTGAATCGTTCCACTGCTCGGATGCAGCAAACCTGCAACCAGCTTCATGAGCGTACTTTTGCCACTGCCGTTGCTACCCAGCAGACCTACGATTCGCCCTGGAGCAATATCCAAAGTAATATTACTGAGCGCTTTCTTATTGCCATATGTTTTATTGATCTGGTTCAGTTCAAGGATGTTACTCATGCGTTGTTCCTCCCTTTCCTTCCGCAACGGCATCGGCTACGATGGATAAGATATCCTGCTCTTCAATCCCCAGTTCCTGCATTCCGGTCAGAAAACGTTCCAGTAATTCACCGGCCATCTCTTTTTTGATCGTCATAATCTTCCGCTCCTCACTGGTCACATATCTGCCCAAGCCCCGTTTGGTTTCGACCACTTCTTCCCGCTCAAGCTCCTGAAATGTCCGTTGTACTGTATTTGGATTGATCTGTAGTTCGGCCGCCAGTTCACGAACCGAAGGAATTTTGTCACCTGCTTGAAGTGTCCCGGTTACAATCTGTCTTTTGATGTACTGCATGATCTGCAGATATATCGGTAAGTTGTTATCAAATTCTATAGTCACAAAGCTCTCGCTCCTCTCTGTACTGGTGTGTTAGTTACATAGTACACTAGTGAAATAGTGTTGTAAAGCCCATTTGTTATAAATATATAATCGCTCAGTTGATGAGCAAGCTTTGGTTATCCAAATACATACAAAAAAAGAGCAGATCGTGAAGATCTGCTCTGCATAACTCATTAATCGTATTGTCATCTCATTCATATGCTTATCCGATAAAGTAGAACCAGCTACACGATATCTAAAGGTACCTTACCTTTAGGCGCAGGGAATGCCTCATCCAAACGGGTCCGTTCCTCTGGTGTCAAAACGATATTCACTGCTGCTGCATTGTCTGCCACATGATTCAGCTGTACCGCCTTGGGAATCGCCAGCACATCTCCGTCCCTGATCACCCAGGCTAATGCGATCTGCGAAGTTGTAACTCCTCGATCCTGTGCAATCTCCTGAATGACTGGATTCTCCAACAATTCACTGCGAAGTCTGCCACCCTGTGCCAGTGGACAATACGCCATTACAGGAACGCTACGTTCCCGCATCCATGGAAGCAGATCATGTTCAATACCACGCGAAGCTGCATGGTAAAGCACCTGATTCACCATGCACCGAGACCCCTCCGGCAGACTCCATAATTCCTGCATATCCCTTGTATCCAGGTTTGAGACACCCCAACGCAGGATTTTACCGGATTGCTTCAATTGTTCCAAGGCCTGGACCGTCTCTTCGAGCGGTATTCCTCCGCGCCAATGAAGCAAATACAGATCCAAGTGATCTGTACCAAGACGCGTCAGACTACGCTCACAGGCTGTAATCATCTGCTTGCGATCTGCATGATGGGGATATACTTTGGATACGAGAAAAACGTCATCACGCAGGCCTGAGATGGCCTTTCCCGTAACGACTTCTGCCCCACCTTCTGCATACATCTCCGCCGTATCAATCACGGTCATTCCCAGTTCAATACCGGAACGTAGTGCCCGTACTTCTTCTTCCTGGCTGGATTGCTTCTCTCCCATGTACCATGTGCCTTGTCCTATCGCAGGCAGGGCAGTTCCATCCGGAAGCAGAATCGTGCGTGTTTGATTACCATGCATCATCTATACTCCTCCATTCTGAAGACTTATGGACATTGTAACCTCTCTAACGACGATTATACGAATCATAAATCATGTTATCACTCACATGCCTCCAGTGGTTCATCATCATGATATACAACTGATCCAGTGACATTGTGAGGCTACTTTGGGCAACGCTGATGGTTGCATCGACCATATTGCTGTTGACCGTCATCAATTTGCGTTTCATCCCGTTCTGGCGATCCAGAAAAGCTTTCTCGTCCCGCAATTTGACCCCGATCATTTTCTGTCCCATCAATTCATACATAAAAATATTCTCAACGTCTCTCCAGGCCACTGCCCCTCCTGCGGTATAAGAAGATGCATCCACAAACCCATCCTCATCGATCACAAAAGAGGGTTCCTTCTTAATCATCTTTACCAAACTGTAGCAGAAACATAGCCCAAAAAACAAAATGGATAGAAGTCCAATCACATCCGAAAGGATGGAATCATTCGTAACTGAAGAACGATCAAAAATCAAAAAAAATCCGGCTGCCACAAAGAGTGCCGCCCCTGCCGTAAGCCACGCCATTCGTTTCCGGTTTGGATATTCTACATGCTGCTCATAGGATGTGCTCAACGTGACGTTCCTCCTCCATTGCGACTGAATCATACAAGTTCTATATAAACGAATGGTCATGAACCAAATACCTGAATGTTGAACAGGAATTGCATTGTACATTAAACCAAATTCACCAATGTTAAACATTAAATTAAGACCATTTTTCGTCATTTCTGCGCTTATTCAACATTAGGATTCGTCATCCTTCGAGCAAATCCTTTTAACACACCTATATGAATTGAACAAAGAATGTTTGCACTGACCACTCCGATGACAGAACAACCTTCCGATCGCTGTTATCCCCAGATTTTTCGATTCCACTTTTTCAAAGTGAAAATCCGGGGATAGCCTATGCTTCCGATGCAGCTTTCTTACAGAAAGCTTTTAGGCGAACGCTCCGCTTCTTCAGGTTATTTCTGTCCCCTCCATTGTCACCCTTATTGTCCTGCCCCTAGCTTTCCGTTAATATAAATGGAAAGGTTAGGAAATTAACCAATTCTAATTCATGGTGGGAGGACAAACAATGATGAGTCAGCGCGGCATAACAGCGGAAGATCTTTATCAGATTACATGGGTTAATGATCCAACTCCGTCCCCTCAAGGCGGACAACTGGTATATGTAAGCCGGAAAACGAATGAAGCACGTGACGGTTATTGTTCTCACCTAAGGCTGCTGCATCTGGGAAGTCAGAAGGACAGGCCTTTTACCTCTGGAGAGAAGGATCATTCCCCTGCCTGGTCGCCAGATGGGTCTCAGCTTGCTTTTATACGAGAGGTTGATGGTAAATCCCAAGTGTGGATCATTGCAACAGATGGCGGAGAAGCACGGCAAATCAGTCACCTGAAAAATGGCGTCAGTTCCCTGCTCTGGTCACCAGATGGTCATACCTTACTTGTGAAATCATCCGTGGATATGAGCGGACAAGAAGAATTAGAACCTACAGATCCTATAAACGATAAACCCAAACTGCTGCAAGAACATGTTGTTGACCGGATTCGAATGAAATCAGATGCCAGTGGATTGTGGAAAGGAAGACGTTCCCATCTCTTCACCATCGCGCCGATTGACGCGTACGCGGAAGCAACCCCGGTAACTTCAGGTCATTATGACGTTGGAGACTACGCCTGGTCCCCGGATGGAACATCCATCGTATGGATCACGCAAATGCCTGAAGAAGGCGAGGATCATAATGATTATACCCTGACTAATCATGTGTACCTTGCCAAAGCAGACGGATCGGATGTGCAGCAGTTAACCCCGGAAGGATATACGTTCAGCCGACTGGCCTTTGCACCGGATGGACAATCCATTGCACTGCTCGCCAGTGACCGTTCCTATGGAAATGCCACACTTGTGAAGCTGTACACCCTTCCAGTATCAGGTGGTGAACTCGTATGTCTGAGCACGGATTGGGACGTACAGTTGAATCACAGCATTGTTGGCGACATGCGATCACATCTGACAACTACGGGGCCATTATTCAGCAGGGATGGTTCTTCAATCTTCTGTCTGGCGACCATCCATGGTAGTGTACGCATCGCCAAATTCGCACGAGACGGCAGCAGTGCCGACTATATACGGCCTGACGAACGGGAGATTTATCAATTTGCCGAATTGGAAAACGGGCAGATCGTTGCTGCTGTTGCCGATACACGAAATCCTGGTGATCTCTATATGTATGAACAACCGGAAGATCCCGGGGTAGAACCGGTTCAGCTCACCCGCAGTAATCCACAGCTTGAGGATGAGATCCACCTTAGTACACCGGAAACCTTCTGGTTTAATTCCTCAGATGGCCTGCGTCTGCAAGGATGGATCATGAAACCTCATGGCATGGTCGACGGGGTCAAAATCCCGACCATTCTGGAGATTCATGGCGGCCCGCACATGATGTATGGTTTTACATTTATGCACGAGTTCCAGATTCTCGCCGCACAAGGCTACGCTGTTGTGTATATCAATCCACGCGGAGGGCTCGGATACGGGCAGCAATTCGTAGATGCCTGTCGCGGAGATTATGGCGGTGGCGATTATCGCGATCTTATGGAGAGCGTGGATTACGTCCTGTCCCAGTATGCGTTTATTGATGAATCCAGACTGGGCGTAACCGGCGGCAGTTATGGTGGCTTCATGACCAACTGGATTGTTGGACACACGGACCGCTTTAAGGCCGCTGTTACCCAACGTTCCATCTCCAACTGGTTATCGTTCTATGGCGTCAGTGACATTGGCTATTTCTTCACAGAAGATCAAATTGGTGGTAACGCGTGGGATGACACGGAAAAACTGTGGAAACATTCCCCGCTCGCTTATGTCGGCAACGTCAGTACTCCGCTACTCATTTTGCATGGCGAACAGGATCTGCGGTGTCCGATTGAGCAGGCCGAGCAATTATACATTGCGTTGAAACGACGCAAACAGACCACTCGTCTTGTTCGTTTCCCAGGTGCCAACCACGAGTTATCTCGTGGAGGTCATCCCCACTTAAGAGTACGTCGTCTGGAGCATATTGCCGGTTGGTTTAACGAGTACTTGTAACGGACTAATAGTTAGACTATTAATTACACTATTAATTTAGAGTATAGACCAGATATAGATTCAACCCTAAAAGCCGTCCAATGAAATCTGTTATGATTTCAACGGACGGCTTTTGCTGTTCACCTTTTATAGAAGGAAAGATTACTCTTCGCCCCACACTACGGTGATTTCATTCAGATCCTTGTTGGTTGCAGACACCGAACCTGTGATCGTTACGGCATATTTGCCATCTTCACGACCCACGATGCTGAAGCCGTCTGCCTGGATATCCTGAGTGTTCTGGCTCAAGTTTTTGGTCTGGTAGTAGTCTTTGTAGGATGTTCCAACGGTTAGCAACGTTTCTTTGGTTGTGTAGGTGAGGACTACTTTTTTATCGTTGCCACCCACATTACTCTCAATCAAGCTCGTAGCCTTCGCATCCTTCGGTAATGGGAAATCTGCTGGCAGATACTTGGACTTCACACCTGCCGCCTGTGTGTTCGTGCCTGTAGATGGTTGCGATCCGCTGTTGCCTGTGGATGTTGATCCGCCAGAAGAGCTTGAAGAGCCGATGCTTACTTTATTGTTTTGGGAATCATACTTCACTTCGGTCTTCAACGCATCAGCAATCGAACGAACGGGGAGATATGTACTGCCTTGATATGTAATTGGTGCAAGTTTTTTGCCCTGGTCACCTGTCGGTGTAAATTTCTGTCCGTTCACTTCGATGGCGAGCCCATGGTTCAGATAAGCTTTGATCGTCTCCAGTTGTGTACCTGCATATACACCTGCCGATCCGGTTAACACCATGCCAAACACACCCGCAGCAATCAACCACTTTTTGCTTTTCATCCCTAAACGCCTCCTGAGTTCAAATGTCAGCCTTATGCATAATACGATTCAAGCGATCGCTCGATGTACTCGAAAGACTCATGTAGTTATGCTCATCATGTATGGGCACGAGCTTATTCGGATAACAGCCCGTTGTTCCACCAAATGTTAGCAATATAATAGCATCTAACAAGAGGTTGTAAACGATAAATGGACAAAACAGGACCAAGGGCGTACAAAAATAGTCTTTGTTGTATGCCTGCTCTTCTCTCGCTCGTAAAGTTGTTCTTATATGAATAAAGTCCTGAATTCCGGACCATACATATGAAGCCAATCATACACGCACAACAGTTGCGAAATTAACCAATGTATTAGATAATTATTTGTCGATTTGTGGTCGAAGGAACGGAATTCAAGGGGGATTTATACGATGAACAATAACAGTACATTTGATCAGTCTATTAACCGGATCTCTACCGGATCAGAAAAATGGGATGCACTTGAGGATATCTTCGGCGTTGCTGATGCGCTTCCAATGTGGGTGGCCGATATGGATTTCGCTGCTCCACCATCCGTTATTCAGGCCCTGAAAACACGGATGGTGCACGGGATTTTTGGTTATACAGTGCGGACTGAGGCGTATCATGCAGCTGTTGCAGGGTGGATGGAACGGCGCCACAACTGGAAAATTAACGATGACTGGATCGTATTCACTCCAGGTATTGTGCCCGCACTCAGCATTGCTGTACAACGATTCACTCAGCCGGGAGATGCAGTGGTCATCCAAACTCCGGTGTATGCGCCCTTCTATGAAGTAGTACGTGGTCAAGGTCGTGAACTGATCACCAATCCTTTAGTAGAGAATAACGGTCATTACACGATGGATCTGGAACAACTGGAATCCAGCTTGCAGACCGGTCGGGTCAAAATGCTGATTCTGTGCAGTCCTCATAACCCGGTTGGACGGGTATGGACTCGTGAAGAGCTTGAAGGTCTTACGTCACTGTGTCTGCAATACAACGTACTGATGGTTTCAGATGAAATCCATGCCGATCTTGCTCATCAGCGCGGAACTCATACACCTCTGACCCTGATCTCGGACGCCGTCTCTGATCTAAGCATCATCTGCACGGCTCCAAGCAAAACGTTCAACATTCCTGGCCTCTGCACATCCAACATCATCATCCCCAATGCCAAGTTGTGGGAATCGTTCGCGCAGGGTGTAAAAACGATGGGACTTGCCAATATCAGCACATTGGGGGCTGTTGCAACCGAAGCTGCATACAACGGAGCCGAGGAATGGCTGGATGAGTGCATTGCCTATATCCGTGGAAATATGGAATATGTACAGCAATATGTTGCGGAACATATTCCTCAGATTAAAATGCATCTGCCCGAAGCGACCTATCTGTTATGGATGGATTTCCGGGAGCTGAATATCCCACATGCACAACTATGCAATATGCTTCTTCATGAAGCAGGGCTTGCTTTCAATGACGGGAGTTTCTTTGGAACAGAGGGTACAGGGTTCATGCGTATTAATGTAGCCTGTCCACGTTCTACGGTTGAAGAGGCGATGCGCAGGTTATCTGTGTTGTTAAGCAATGTGTCGGGCAAATAAGCTGCCAGTTACATCTATATGCGTTGCGAACAGAACGTGTACTGTTCGTTAAATGGTGAATATTTGTAAAATGGAAAAAGGGGTGCTCCCTAGTCAAGTCCATGACTCACATTCATGGTCAATGACTTCACAAGGGGCACCCCTTTTGTATTCGATCATTTTATTTATTCAAAACATAATTAAAATGATAATGACATCTTTATCGGCATCGGTGTAATTCTGTCGCACAATCTGTTCAGCAACTCCCGATCATGGCTTATGATCAATAGCCCCAGATCACGCTTTCGAGCCACTTCCATCACGGTATGCCAGATCTGTGCCTGAGTGATTGCATCCAGCATCGTTGTCATCTCATCTGCGATCACATAACGTGTCGCTGTACCGAGTGCTCGCGCCACACAGAATCGTTGCAGTTCTCCACCGGACAATTCACCCGGTCTGCGGTCCAGCCAATTCTGCTGAATACCCAAAGCTTCGAGCAGTTGTTCATCCTGCACAGCCGCCTCCTGAAGTACACGACGCATCCGCCAGCGTGGATTCACGGCTTTCTCCGGGTGCTGGAACACCAGCTGAACCTGACATACTCCTTTACGAGGGAGTGGTTTTCCATCCAAAAGTACTTGTCCTGCCACAGGTTCGGCATATCCTGCAAGGATGCGCCCAAGGCTTGTTTTGCCACAGCCACTCGGCCCCCACAAGCCAACGACTTCGCCCTGTTGCACCTGCATATTCATCTGCTGAAACACCCACGATTTCTGATCGTAACGGTAACTTACATTCCGTGCTTCAAGTGACATGGAAACACCTCACCTCTCCGCCTCGTATATTACGAAGCTGAGGACGTTCGCGGGTACATGCTGCGGTTGCTGCGCTACATCGGGGAGCAAATGAACATCCTGCTGCAATCTCTAGACCCGCCAATGGCTGGGAGCCCGGAAGTGGCTGAAATCCATTCTGCGGCAACGCATTCCAGAGGGCTTTCGTATATGGATGACGCAGACGTTCTCCAATCCCCGTAAAATCATCAACCAGCGCCGTCTCTACATTGGCACCCGCATAAAATACAGCGATGCGATCGGCTGCCGTCAGGGCAGTCGTGACATCATGGGTAATCCACAGAATGCCTGCGCCATCATTCGCAAGCTCACGAAATTGCCTCATCGTCTCGGCCAACACTTCGGGATGAATACCTGGTGTCGGCTCATCAGCAATGATCAGCTTCGGCTGGCCTGAGGTCGCTGTCGCCATCAACACCCGCCTTGCCATCCCTCCGGACAACTCAAACGGGTATTTCCCGCCTGTTCCTTGAGGAAGATGATATCGCTCCGTCAGCTCCTGCTCCGTCTTTTTCAAGTGGGATCGAGTCATGAATCTGCGCTTCCTTCCCACATCTCGGGTTACAGGCTGAACCTGCCTCCCCACCTTCATCAACGGGTCCAAATAACTGACGGATTGTGGAATCAACATCAGCTCCTCACCACGCAGATGAAGCTGCCGCTCTGGAGTCAAAGGCTTGCCACTATAGCTTATTCTCCCCTCCAACCTGGCATTGGCAGGCAGGATGCCCATAATGGCCTGCGCCAGCACACTTTTACCCGATCCACTTGCACCTACAACAGCCACGATCTCGCCCTCGTTTATGGAAAGATCCAGATTCTGAATAACGTAAGTCTGTTCGTGTCCAAACCAACCACGAGCACGCCGAAATGCCACCGATACTCCCTCAATATCAAGAAGAGCCATATTTACCTCACCTCCCTTGAACTACCTGTTCCCGTCATTGTCTTCAGACTGTTGCCCAATACATCAAACGCACGAACAACCAACAACAATGCCAGTCCCGGGAAAAAAGCGAGCCACCACATGCCAGCAGATAAATATCTCATCGACTCGGACAAAATAATTCCAATTGCCGGTTGTTGCGGGGACAACCCAAGCCCCAGAAACGTAATGGCTGCCTCATGCAGAATCGCATGGGGAAAGATTAGCAGCACGCCCACGAAAAGTTGTGGAACCAGATGTGGCAGCATATGCTGCACCGCAATCTGTAACCGTGATTGACCTAACTTATGTGAAATCTGAATATATTCTGCCGATTTCAGTTGAATCATCTCTGCTCGTACAATCCGGGCCAGATTCGGCCAGTGTGTCAGCGCAATCGCTGCCGCCACTCCTGCCAAACCTCCACCAAATACAAAGGCCAGCATAACCAGCGATACCAGATGAGGCACACTGAGGAACAGGTCGATAATCCATGAGATCACCCAGTCAGCAGCCTTGCTTGAAGCGGCAGCCAAACCCAATAACATTGCGATCATTCCACCACCACATGCAGCAAGTAATCCCACTTGAATGCTGGTTGCCAATCCCTTTAACGTGCGCATGAACATATCTCTTCCGAGCCAATCTGTGCCAAATGGATGCGCCCAGGTTGGAGCCAAATTCCGATCCATTAATGATGTCAGCGTAGAACCAGCCGGAAGCAGCCTGCCCGTCAACCACACAACGGTAATCCAGATCACCGCAAGGCTTCCCCAAATCACCGCTCTTTGGCGAGGATTGCGGAAATTTTGGTCTCTGGCACCCGCATAACCTTTTCTCGTTTGGCGTGTTGTTCCTGTTCCTTTTCCAGTCTCAGCTTGTAGTAACCCCGGATTAATGCTGTACCTTACCTCTTGAGTCGCAGTTTTCACTTTCTGTACTTCGGTTGTTTCTGCCGTCTGCTCAGAGGAGCGTTCTACCGTCTGCTTCATGACATCAGCTCCTCCTTCATCCGCGGGTCAATCATACGATACAGAATGTCTGCAACCATATTACCTGTAAAAACAAAAATTGCACTGCACATCACAAGTCCAAGCAGCAGTGGAACATCTCCACGCAACCCCGCCTGAACCGTTGCCTGACCAAGGCCGGGGTATGAAAATACCTGTTCTGCAAGTACAGCCCCACCAAACAGTTCACTGAACGAAGCAAACTGTAGTGTTATGGCTGGCAAAACAACATGTCTGAACCCATGTCGACGGAACAGCTGAAATCCACGCTCACCCCGCGCTCTCGCAAACAGAATATAATCTGACTCGAGCACATCCGTAAGCTTCTGCCGGGTATGCAAAGCAATAGAAGCTACCCCAGTCAAGCTGAGAGTCAACGCTGGCAGAATCATATGAATAGCCCGATCTCCCCATGTGACCTGATCAGCCGACATGCCTGCGGGTACTCCAAGGCCAACTGGCAGCCATCCGAGCCACACCCCAAATACCATCAGCAGCAACAGTGCAATCCAGAATACCGGCGTGGAGGCCAGCGTATAACAATACCAGCAGATCAGGTGATCCAGCTTCGAATCCCGTCTCATGGCAGCAACTACACCAAGAGTGAAACCAATGATGCCGGATAACATCCAAGCTACAGCCATAAGCGCGACAGAATTCATGAACCGTTCCTGAATAATATCCGCTACAGGCTGTCTGTAGATCATCGAAGTTCCCAGATCTCCCTGAATCAGCGCTTGTCCCCAAGTCAGCAATCGTTCCATGGGAGATTCATTCAATCCCCAACGTTCTTCGATTAAACTGCGCTGTTCGGCACTTACCCTGATCATGTCTCCACCAATATAAGCTTCGATCGGGTCCACAGGAGAGAATTGCATTAATATAAAAGACAACACACTGACCCCAACCAACAGAGATACAAGTCGCAACAATTTAAAACCAACAAATCTAGCCCATCCATTCCTGCCCGTCATCCAATCTCTCCCCAATTCAGGCTAAAGCTACCGCTGAGCTTCTTATTTCGTGCTGTTATCCCAGGACCATTCCTCCAGATTGGATGTCACCGGCCAGCCGTGACCATGGGGGTGGATCTGTTGCTCGCCAATGTTCAGGCCGTTCTTAACAAGATACAGATGATCTATATTTACGAGCCATGCCCAAGGTGCATCCCCCTGATAACTGAAACCTGTTGTGCCATCCCATTCCGCTTTCTGCCAGAAAGGCAATGCCTCTTCCTCACTGGTTGCCTGAAGGGCCTTCTCCATCCATGAATCCACGACAGGATTACTGTACAGTCCTACATTGTAATATCCTTCTCCCTTGTGGGTACTGCTATAGAGGTTATACGTTTCCAAAGGATCATGACTGCCCCAACCAAATAATACAGCGTTGGAGTAAGCCATCTTTTTTGTCTCTTCACGGCTTTTGCCTTCAACATTGATCTTAATTCCCGCCTGGGCAACCATATCCGCAGTAGCTAACGCCAGAGATTGTCTTGTTAAATCACCTGCAAAATAAAGCAGATTGAACTCGGCCTTAACGCCGTTTTTCTCAACAATACCATCACCATCCGCATCCACCCAGCCACCAGATGCCAGAATGCGCTTTGCTTCTTCGAGATTGGCATCCGTAAATACAGCATCTGCATTGCTCCAAGGCAGATCATCACTGACGGAATACGCTGGACGACCGTACCCTTCCAGTACGCCCTCAACCAAAGCCTCACGATCAATCACAACGTTCACCGCTTGGCGAATCGCCAGATCAGATGTCACATCATTCCCTGCGGGAAGACCATCTCCCGACTTGGCACCAGCAGGTTGCATGGGGAACATGATGCCCCGGTTATCTACGGTTTTCACGGCCTCTAATGTCATGCCATTCACCTGTTGTTTGCTAAACGCTGCCGGGATAGCAGCGATATCCACCGTACCTGCCTGCGCAGCGGCGTAGGCCGCATCTTCATCCAGATAGAGGAAGGTGAGTTTGTGGAATGCAGACTTGTTACCATAATATTCTTCATTGGCTTCCACGATGGCCTGTTGTCCTTTGTCCCACTGTACCAGCTTGTACGGCCCTGATCCGACCGGATGTTCCGCATAATCAGCACCATAGGCGTGTTCAGGTACAATGCCAAGTGTCGTCAGCAGACTGATAAATGTAGACTGCGGCGATTTCAATGTGAATACAACCGTGCTATCGTCAGGTGCCTGCACATCAGCCATATTCGTCAAATCAATCACAGATCCACTCTGAGCAGCCGTATCAAACGTAAATTTCACATCCTCAGCCGTAAGCGGCTCCCCATCAGAGAATTTTACATCGTTACGGAGTGTAACCGTCCAGGTCAGCCCATCTTCACTAACTGAGTATGCCGTAGCCAGGTCGTTAACCAGTTGTAACTTGGCATCACGCTTCAGCAAGGTACTCTGGAAAAGTGGTGACCCATATTGCCCCCATCCGGTTGTTGGATCAAACCCACCTTCCGGTTCGGTGCCAACGGCCAGCACCAATTCATCTTTGGTTAAGGCTGTACCTGATTGTCCATTCTCTGCTGATGAAGCTGTTGGCGCTGTGCCCTGTGCACAACCAGATAAACCAATGGAACATACAAGCAAGATGCCTAATCCTGTTCTAACTTTTCGTTTTCCCCATCTCCATGAAAATCTGCCCATTCTGGTCGTTCCCCCTCTAAAGTTGTGCTGCACTCACTTATTTCGTGTTACTTTTTAGAGAAATTGTAGCACAAAACACAAATTATATGTCAACAAAGTTAACTTCACAATCCATATTTTTTCATATTTCAGAATTAATAATTAAAAAATTCTTTAACCGAGCATTTGTAGCGCTCTATAGAGTCAGGTATTATAACAAACAAAAAAAACAAAAAACAAAAAAACAGACGGTTGGCATCTAACCAATAGTCTGTTTTTTAGATTTGCTATATTTTCATAGAAATTACACTCGTATTTGTCTTACTCCGAAGAGCGATGATGATGGTTGTGACCATGCTGACCCGCACTGTGATTGTGATCCAGACTCTGATCCGGCTTGCCATCCTGATCATGACTCTGAGCATGAGCCAGTTTGTTGAGTTCATCCACATAAGTCACAGACAATTCTGCATACAATACCCCTTTTTGCACCTGGATCTGTTGATGCAGATGACGCAATCGCCCCAGATTCCCTCGTACGGCAATAACCTCCAGGCATTGGTCATGGTTCAGGTGTACGTGCATATTGGAAATGATGTCATGATGCGCCTCGTGCTGCAGCTCCATCAAACGAATGGGAAGATCACTGATATGGTGATCATAGACCATCACAATGGTGCCTGCCACATCCTGATCGGATTGCAGTGCAGAAGGTTGCAGTAATGTTTTTCGAACAAGATCACGGAAAGCCTCGGATCGGTTTTTGTATCCCTGTTCCTCAATATACTGGTCAAATTGCTCAATCAGAGGTGTAGGAAACGCCACCCCGAACCGGGTCAAATCTTCTTTATCTGCCATGCTTCTCCTCCTGCGCCCTCATTTGCTTCGAGTGTACCACAGACTTGTCTGCTCATCGACTATACTGTTGCATGAATCGTACTGCCGAATGTATCGCCTGTTGTCCAGCGTCACTCTCCAGATCAAATTGATAATCATGTCCCAGCTTCTCTGACGAGTTCGAGAAAAACAAGGTTTCCACCTCAACATCAAGGCGCTTCAATACTTGTGCCAGCTCAATCGATTGACTGGTCAACGGGTCATTATTGCCTGAGGTAATAAATGCAGGCGGGTACGCTGCTGTGGCCTGAAGCACGGTCGACATTTCATGCAAACGTGGATAATCTTCGAATGTTTTGACTCCTGTATATGACCAGAGAAATGTCCGTATGAGTGGAAAACCTGTATTGGCTACCGTACTTAGATTGTATGGACCACAGTATAGAAGAACCCCACGCAACTCTTCCGGCTGGGCGGCTGGCGTTATATTCATCAGTTTAGCCAGAGATGGATTGGTCACCACTGCCGCGGTCTGACTTGCAATCTGGGCACCTGCTGAATTGCCTGCGAGAAATATGTTTTCCGGGTCACCCTGATACTCACTGACATGGTTCTTCACGTAAGTCAAAGCCTGATTCGTCTGGATCACGGGAATGGGATATTTCGTATCCGGTGCGAGCGCATAATTTATACTGACCACAACGTAACCCTGTTTGGCTAATTGTACGGCATAATCTGCGATGTCCTCTTTATCACCCAATACCCATCCACCGCCATGAACCCACAGCACAACAGGCAAAGGTTCCGATGTTACGGAAGGATAATAGATATCCAGCGTACTGTCATTACGCCCTTCGTCTGCATAGGGTACATTCGCAACACGAGTTACGCCTTCCGAGATCATACGGTCCTTGCTGCTCGTATCTGGATTAGTAGTTTCAATTAATGATTTTAATAAAAATACAGCTATTTTGGGTGTCCATTGTGTACCAATCCCGATAAAACCTATGATCAAAATTAGTACAACGCTGGGAATCCAGTAACGTTTACGTTTAAAACCTTTTGCCCCCGTACGTTTCGTTTCCAACTTGGACTGCAATAGTTCCACCTCGTTCCATCATCATCGAAGCGTCTTTACATCTAAAGTTGTGTACGTTGCGGAGAGGACCGGGTTTCCTCTTATTTGGGTCTCTTGGCGATTTCCTGTCTGACTTTCACATATGTAGTGGATACTTTTTGCTCCAGTGTATAAATATTTTGTTTTGTACCTGCGCACTTCTCTGCTGCAGAAGCCAATGTGTTCAATGAGCTGAGTACACGTGACGTTTGGCCTTGCTTTGTACTCTGTTTGAACTGTTGTAATGCGTTGGAATATCGTTCTTTAGCCAGACTCGCCTGTTTTTTAGCCGTTTGAATCTGTTTCTTCGCGGAGTCAGCCCCTGCTACCACAGCTCGTAAACGTTTTATTTCAGCGCTCTTCCGTTTACGTACTTCAGCAAGTTCCTTTTTCTTGATCCGGATGTCTTCTCTGGCAAGCTTCACAAAGGGTCTCAACGTCTCTGCCTGAGTGCGGATTGCTGCACTCCATTCCTTATTTTTGATGGCCTTGGCTGCATCCAACTGTCTATTGACTGAACTGTATAGGGCGAATAGCGGTTCATATCGGGCTTGGGTTTGCTTTACCTTTTCAGCTAGAGCTGCGACCTTCGCATCATCGGTTTGTCTTATTTCTACACGTAATCGCTCCAATTCTGCGGTATTGGCGGCATGAAGTGTCTTTATTTTTTGTTCCCAAACCTGCTCTTGAGCCTTCCAGTTCCCCACTTTCTCGTATGCTTGCTTCAACGTTAACTTGGTTTGTGCGTCGGCTTTGTTCAAAACGGAATCCCATGCTTTTTGCGCGGTTACGCCAAGATCTATGCCCGCAGCCTCCACTGAAGAAGCAAAATAGATCGTGCCTGCGCTGAAAAGTATTATAAGCCCTATAAGCAGGCGTGATCTGAAAATAAGATGAGCGAACGATGACAATTGACCACGCCGAACGTTACTTTGTTCCATCATGTGACTATGGCTACCTGCTATTGGAGAAGGGAATAGAATGTCACTCGTCTCCATTAAAGCTATATCTTCTGTAGCTATATCTTCGATATGCTGTCGCCCCTTTTTTTCTTCCAATAGGCCGTCATGTTCTATGAAGTTATGTGAGTTTGTTCGTTCCAATAGGGAAGAACAACACTCCATTGCCTCCTGTTCATTTATCGTTTCCTTCCACGTTTCTGTTTGCATGCGTCTCTAACACCCTTTCTTCTAAAATATTTAGCAGAATAGCCAACGAAATCAGCGAACGACAAAAAAGCACCCGCAAGTCAGGCATTTGCCTGCTCTTACGGGTGCTTCCCTCATAAGCCGTTCCATATGAGATTCGATTGAACGAGTCGCTCGAACCTTTCCTTTTTCTAATATATTCCATTCGTTGTATCTGGTCAAGTCGTGTTTATATAAATTGAACTAATGAATTTTTACACTGCACACTCCGATGACAGAACAACCTTCCGATCGCTGTTATCCCCAGATTTTTTTGATTCTTTATATAAAGGGTAAATCCGGGGATAGCGTATGCTTCCGATGTAGCTTTCTTACAGAAAGCTTGTAGGCGAACGCTCCGCTTCTTCAGGTTCTTTCTGTCCTCTACGTTTTGTGTAAATGTTTAGTTCAATTTTTATAGTTTTCCTGGTCTAATATCAACCCTTCGATCAACGGGAGAACCCTTCCCGCATTTAATCAACAACGTATACAGCTCAACTTATTGATTGACCAAAATAGCTTTCATTGCCTCGGTCAGATCCTCTTCTTTCAGCATCATGTAGATGTTCTCGCCACGAGTTACATTCAACTTGATCTGGTAGATGGTATCTTTCTCTGTTTTATAACCAGACCGTTGACGTTTGAGCAAATCGCTAATGATTTCTTTGTTTTGGGTTGCGACCTGCTTCTTGATGCTTAGACTCCCATCGATATATTCTGGCTGCGGATTCGCCCACTGAAGAAAACCCGGACTGTTGATCTCCTGCTTCGCAAACTGTGCGGAGATAATCTCGTCTGCTTGGACAAGCAACTGATCGTATAATTTGTTCTCCTTCAGCCAGGCCAATACCCGATCATAGCTAGGTTTGATCTCAAAGTTCCACATCTCCCTCGGTTGAGATGGATCTTTCGAAGTAGAATCCTGATTCATCTCCGCGTAAGCAAACGACTGCCACGGCGAGCGCTGTTCTTCATAGGTCTGGTCCAAAATGTCCTGTTTCAAGAGTTCCTTGAATTCACGGACTTGCTCCGGATTGCTAATGTACACCTTTCGGTATGAACTAGTGGAAGAGCGAATGCCAAAACTTAATGCATCCTCTTCCAGCTTATACGTTTCAAAGGCGACTCTTTTGTAATCCTGGGACTGTTTCAGAGCCATTAATTCCTGATGGAATTCGGCTTCTGGAATATAGTATTTACGTTTCATCACCTTGCCGTTATCCAGCTTGTAGTTAATAAATACATACTCATCATCACGCATACCTGGATTGATTGGATCATTCAGTATAGGAAGATCGGAATCCACAATTTTTTGATGAAGAGCGATAACTGCCCCCATGTATTCCGGATCATTAGAATAGAGGTGAGCATCGTCCATCTTCTGATTGACACCGTTACTATAGATATAACGCTCCCCACCAAGCTTGATGCTGTTCACTTTGTTCAGTTCAGGCACTCGCGCAGCGTATCCATTCCAGCCGGCAATAGGGATGTACAATATCAAACCAGCGACAATACCATACAAAATCAGCTTGGGCAGCAGCCTGCTGCTCCAGATCAGCCATGTTTTGCGAATAATCATCTCGGCAACGATATAACCTACAATTCCACCAAGAACATATCCGAAGATTCCCCATCCAGCTGATCCTCTTGGAGCAATAATCGTGAAGTAAGCTCCGCCAATCAGAACCAACGTAAACATTAAACCAAATCGGAATATAGGTTTCACAAGAGTAAATGTAACTGCTTGCGTAGCAGATTCAACCTGTCTTCTCGCATAGAGCACATAAGTCAGAGGAATAAACAGGATTGCGAATATCGAATAGATTATAAGTTCTCCATTAGTGATAGGAGCATAACTGATTGAAGCCATGCGAAGAACAAGTGACATTTCTTCCGCATTACGTCCCAATTCATCGTACGGATATCCAAGCAAATAATGCTGGAGATGAAGTGACATAATGAACCATACGACAACAGGTAACAAGAGGAGCGCGTATACGGTAAGCCCCTGCAACACAGACTGCCCGATGCACATGCCGACCGCCACAGTAAGCATGAACATAAATAGCGAGTATATGCTCATGCTCAAGCCCCACATCCAGATCGTGCTGCCATCGAACAGAAAGGCAGGTTGATCCAGTACTGCCCATACCCAGCCGGTAATTGCAGTTGTAATCCAGATCGGAAGCAAAATCATGGCATATCCAGTCAACAAGTTAACCGTTAATAGATGTTTACGACGTAACGGCAAACTATGGAACAGATCAGACGGTGCACCGGACTGAATATACCGAAACAGAAAGATGCCAGCCGCTACGGGCAGTGTGATAGCGAACAAAATCTGCACTTCACCATTGGCCTGAAACAAACTTGTAATCTGCTGTGGCACATCTCTGTACTCGGTAGCAATATATAAAGGTAACGAGAACAACAATGTGATGAGAAATAAAATGCCTATCCATCCATGCTGTCTGAAATTTTGGATCAGGATGCCCCGGTTACAGAACAATC
This sequence comes from Paenibacillus sp. FSL M8-0212, assembly GCF_038004645.1. NCBI lineage: Bacteria > Bacillati > Bacillota > Bacilli > Caryophanales > Paenibacillaceae > Paenibacillus > Paenibacillus sp. FSL M8-0212. The sequence goes on from NZ_JBBORP010000001.1 coordinate 1,196,015, forward strand.
GGTTGAATATCATACCCTGCGTCCTCCATTTCATATATAAAGATTTCTTCGAGCGTCAAAGGCAGTACATCCAGCAGATACGGATCATGTACACGGAATTTATCCGTTACCTGTTGTCGGTTGCCTTTGACAATGTACAGGGACACACTTCCCCGTTTCTCTTCATGCAAAATATCAATCTGCTCATCCATGGCTTTGGCATGGTCCGGGTGGCGGAATGCGACCTGGATTTTATGCGTATCGGCCTTCAGATCATCGAGATCCTTCTCTACAATAATTCGGCCTTTGTGCATAATCGCCACATGGTCACACAGATCTTCGATCTCACGTAAATTGTGAGACGAGATAACAATAGTTACTTGACGCTCAGCTGCTTCCTGGAACAGCAAGTTTTTGATCTGCTGGCGCATGACCGGGTCGAGGCCGTCAATCGGCTCATCCATCAGCAGCACTTCAGGCATACAGCTAAGTCCCAGCCATACGGCTGCCTGACGGCGCATGCCTTTGGACATACGATGCAGCTTGCGTTTTACATCCAGTTTGAATACGGTGGCCAGTTGCTTGAACCGCTCCTCATTCCAGCGCGGGTAGGCAGAACGATAAAATGCAGCCATTTGAGTTATTGAAGATTGCGGAAAAAAGTACGGCGAATCGGCCATAAAAATTGTGCGGCCTTTGAGATCCATATTTTCATAAATCTCAGTACCCTCGATACGAACAGTCCCGCTGTCCTGACGGTAAATGCCAGCCATCATTTTGAGCAGCGAAGTCTTGCCTGCCCCGTTGGAACCGAGCAAACCATAGATCGACCCCTTATGTATGTTCATCGTTACGCCATCCACTGCCTTTTCCTGTTCAAACGCTTTGACGACTTGATTCAGCTCAATCATGAGGCTCCTCCTTCTCTATACGGGCCATCGCTTCCTCAAACAAAAGCGTCATATCCGCTTTGGTCAAACCGGAATACGAAGCTTCTGCAATTAACTTCACCAGAGACTCTCTGATCTCATCTCTCATGGCTTCATTCGGATGTTCCACAGACGATGATACGAAGCTCCCTTTTCCCTTCAAAGAATAAATGTAACCTTCACGTTCAAGCTCGCGATACGCTTTCTGAATCGTATTTGGATTTACGGTCAGCTGCGTGGATAACGCACGAACGGAAGGAAGCTGCTCGTCGGGCTTTAGAATACCGTATACGATCATTTCTTTGACTTTGTCCACTAGTTGCTCGTAGATCGCCTTACGGCTGCGTACATCTAATTCGAACATCCCGCACCTCCTTTCTGTACATGTGTGAAATAACCTATCGGTTTTAAATGACTGTATCTGAGGTGTATGTGCAAATATCTAGGTGTAAAAAGGCGTTACCTAAGCTGTACAGCTGTAGTGCCGTGCTATTCAACTCTTAGGTGTATTAACTGTACTACTATTATTAATACAGTTAAATCGAATTGTCAACCGTTGACTTTGACTTCTTGTTTTATTGGGAGTACGTTAATAAAGAGAGGTTATATGGTTTATTTGACATATATAATTTTGGAAAGCAGGTTCATTCCGGCTTAGGACGCGGCACGATCATGGTGGCGTTCACATGAGGTGAGGCAAAACGGCTATCTGAAGCGATGTGGCTAGATGTGGCTACTTGAAGAAGTGATGCGGCCAGCTACCCAAAACCTTTGCTTTACCGCTTTGACAGAATTACATGTAAAGGTTGTTCAGGTCTTTCCCCTTCCGTTATGATGGAGATGAAGTATTGTTCAATAATCACTGTATCTTGGTTACTTTTTTGTGCGCATTTAATCTGATTGATTGTTAGGTCAGTTATGCGTTAGATATGTTGTGTTGCGTTATAGATCTAATGTCTACACAGTAGTTGGCTGTTCAGCAGGTAGCTAAATTAGAGTTAGCGAGACTATGTACTTGCTTTAAGTTCGGGTTTGCACAAATGAGTTTACACAAATGAGCTACTATGTAGGGATCGGGTGTAGAGTCGGCCAGTTATTTATTTGGTTTGTTGGTTTAAAATCCGAAAATCGATATATGATTAGCGTTGATTGAGTCGGGGCAGACTCCAGCCTTTTCAATCGTTTATCTGACTTTTTGGAGCGCCAACTCGTGCTGTCCGCACTGAGCATACATATTGTAGATATGTCTTTCAAAGGGTGGACACAGACATGAGAAAGCACTCTGGAGTTTGATTTCTACATATAGATCATTTGTAATTTTACGTCCGAAAAAATCTATATGTAGTGTGTTATTTTAAAGGATGGGTATAGTACCTTTTTAGAAAAAGTGTCCACTCTTTGAAAGACAAAATGAAGATAAATGTCCTTTTCTAGTGGACAAAACTATGTCCGAATTCCATTTATATAAGTTGAACTATACATGTACACGGAAATATAGAAGGCAGTAATAACCCTAAGAAGTGTAGTTAAAAGCTTGCTGTAAGAAAGATATTATGGAGGCATAGGTTACGCTTCGAATACCTCACAAGGAGAATCCGAGATGAATGAACATAGACAGGATAAAGAGCAGAATAATGAACCCAACGCATCATTCGAAAATAATGGACACCACGGGGATTCAACTGGGGAAATAAACACTTCAGATATAAGTCCGGTACAAGCAAATTCATCACAACGTGTGTTAATTGTAACCGCGGTTGATGCGGAAAAAGATGCGGTCCTCCGTGGTTTGGGAGACACGGGCGCGGAACGATTTGACGTCATCGCAGCGGGCGTTGGCCCAGCCTCGGCCGCAGCAGGAACAGCCGCTACATTGGCATATGCCGTAGCGGCTGCAAGCACTAGGGCGTTGGCGCAGGGTTCTACTGCGCCAAGCCCATCCGATGTGGCACAGGCATCTGCCACATCTTCAAGGCCGGGGCCCCTTGCCGGAGCCGGATATTCACCAGCCTACATGCTGGTGATCAGTGCCGGCATCGGCGGCGGGTTCCCCGGCCGGGCAGACGTCGGCTCCCTCGTGGTAGCCGACGCCATGGTTGCTGCCGATCTGGGCTCGCAGACGCCAGACGGCTTCCTTAGTGTGGACGAGCTCGGATTCGGCTCGTCCATTGTGGCGGCGGACGCGGAGCTTGCCTCTCGCCTGCGCCATGAGCTGCAGCAGGCTGGGCTCGCCGTCAGCGGAGGCACTGCGGTCACCGTGTCCACGGCGACCGGAACAGCGGAGACGGCCGCGGAGCTATTGCGCCGCGTGCCGGATGCCGCCGCCGAAGGTATGGAAGGCTTCGGCGTGGCAACAGCTGCCCAGCAGTTCGGCGTGCCAGCACTCGAACTGCGGGCCATATCCAACGCGGTCGGTCCACGCGACCGCGACGCTTGGCGCATCAAGGATGCCCTCGATGCGCTTCAGGCTGCAAGTTCCATTTTACGGGAGGTTATTACATCATGAAAATTGCATTTTCCCCTTGTCCAAATGATACATTTATCTTTCACGCGTGGGTGCACGGATTGATCCCGGGCGCACCTGAGCTGGATGTCCGTTATGCTGATATTGATATTACCAATGGTCTGGCGGCAAATCCCGATGGACCTGACACACCTGAAGTGATGAAAATATCTTATGCAGCACTGCCATACGTATTATCAGACTATGCTCTGCTTCCTGCTGGAGGCGCACTCGGCAGAGGATGCGGTCCACTGGTTCTGACCGCAAACGGTACAACCGATCCAGCCTATCTGTCTGGACGACGAGTTGCTGTGCCGAGTGAACGCTCAACAGCATATCTATTATTCCGTCTGTGGGCAGCGCAAAATGTTCCGGGCGGTGTAGGCGAGATTGTGGTCATGCCATTCGACCAGATCATGCCTGCTGTGCGAGACGGCAAGATTGATGCCGGACTTGTCATCCATGAAGCACGTTTCACGTACCAGAACTATGATCTCAAACTGATGACGGATCTCGGGAACTGGTGGGAAAGCGACACAGGCCTTCCGATCCCGCTTGGAGCGATCATCGCACGTCGCAACATGGACGCTCATGCCCTCGCCGGATGGGCACGCGCCTCCGTTGAATATGCATGGGCGCACCCGGATGAGTCGAGAGCATACGTTATGGAACATGCCCAAGAAATGGACCCTGACGTAGCTGCACAGCATATCGGACTGTATGTTAATGAGTTCAGCGCCAACCTGGGTGATGATGGTTACGGTGCAATCACTGCACTGCTTGGCCGTGCCATGAAAGAAGGACTCGTTCCCGAGTTCGACCTTGATCTGTTGCGAATCTAACATCTATATCTGTACGCTCTATATCTAAAGAACACAGCGCATCTTATTTAGCCGAATAACGTGGTATGAGAATTCTAAAGAATCTCAGACACCGTATTCGGCTAAAATTCGTTCATATCACCGATCAACTCGCTTCATTCCACACAATAACGCTTCTACGATTCGTTAGAAATTGGTATGTGCGGATTTTCGGCGAATAGCGTGTACACGATTCGTTAGAGTCCGTCCCAAGACGCTCTGAGGAGCAAGCTTCGTAGAAACCTATTCGGGGGATTCGAAATTTAAGAGGTTTGTAAAAGTAGACTTAGGGTGCTACAAATTCGCAGGTTTTTCTCTTACGAACCCTATGCACCTTATTTAGCCAAATATCATGCTACGAAAATACTAAAGAATCCCAGACACTCTATTCAGCTAGAAATCGGTCATATCAACGATAAACTCGCTTTATTCCACACAATAACCATCCTACGATTCGTTAGAAATTGGTGTGTGCGGATTTTCGGTGAATAACGTGTGCTCGATTCGTTAGAGTCCGTCCCAAGACGCTCTGAGGAGCAAGCTTCGTAGAAACCTATTCGGGGGATTCGAAATTTAAATGGTTTGTAAAAGTAGGCTAGGGTGCTACAAATTCGCAGGTTTTTCTCTTACGAACCCTATGCACCTTATTTAGCCAAATATCATGCGACGAAAATTCTAACGAATCCCAGACACTCTATACAGCTAGAAATCGGTCATATCAACGATAAACTCTCTTCTTCCCACACATTAACCATCCTACGATTCGTTAGAAATTAGTATGTGCGGATTTTCGGCGAATAGCGTGTGCTCGGTTCGTTAGAGTCCGTTCCAAGACGCTCTGAGGAGCAAGCTTCGTAGAAGTCTATTCGGGGTTCATTCGTGGACACAAACTTCTTAGCTAGCCAGGGTGATGGCGGTGTCCTTGCGTCTTGTTTTGTAAGAGCTTGGTTACTTCGGGTTAATAGAGGTTGTATTCAGAAGCTTAGAAGGCTTACGAATCGGAGTCTATCCTTAAACTCCCCCGCACCTATTTCGCTGAATCACTACTTTCCAGCAAGATTGTACAAGCCTTACCGGGTTTCGGGTTTCGGGTTTCGGGTTTCGGGTTTGGGGTTTTAGAGTCTAATTTTTAACTAGGCGAGATACTTGCAACAAGATACTTGCTGCAAACTAGTGGCCTCACTAACCATGTTGGTCTACACATGACACACAAAATAGAAAGAGCTGTCCCCTAACGTCAGACTTATGACGATGGGACAGCTCTTTTTTCACTCTATGTTCAACTTCATATTTATACTCATATCTATCACTCTGCTCAACCCAAGATTGAAGCAGAAAGAACCCCATGCAGCTCAACGCTCTCCAAGTCATCTTGAACCCTACTGCAACCCATCCCAATCCACTGCTCTCCCATTCACAACTGCGGTCTACGAATCCAACCGTCACCTACGATTTGCTGCAACCGCAGCCGAACAATCGGAACCATCCCCTACGAATCAGCCACAACCGCGCGAATCATGATCCGCAGCGCATCCAGCATCATGTGAGTAGATAGCGAAGGGACGGAAGGCTGCAACACAGCCATCTCTGTGGAGGCGGGAAAGTGTACAAATCCGGCACGGATCGGAAGTTGCCCTACTCGAATGTGATCCAGTACCCGGTACATCGTGTTGTTGCAGATATATGTACCTGCTGTATTGGATACGGCAGCCGGAATACCTGCTGCGGACATGTCATTCACCATGGCACGTATGGGCAACGTGGAGAACAAACCGTCTGGGCTGCCATCTGCAATGGGCTCGTCCACAGGACGCTGGCCTTGGTTATCCGCGAAGGAGCCTGGCGGAATGTCTTTGACATTCACGGCAATCCGCTCGGGTGTGATGGATGTTCTGCCCTTGGCCAGCCCACAGGCGATGACCACATCTGGCCGATAGGCTTCCATCTCTGCGATCAGCAGGTCTGCACATTCATCAAAGTGCACGGGCAACAGCACTGTTTTTAGCTCAGCACCCTCGATCACTTCGTTTGCAAGAGCCTCCATTAACACCCCCGTCGGATTCACCGCATCCCCGCCAAACGGTTCAAACCCGGATATCAGAATCTTCACCATCACATGTCAGCTCCTGTCTGTTTACTCCGATTTGTAACGCAAACCCCACTGGCCCCGAATGGTGTCCATCAGCTTCATGATTTCCAGAGATTCGTCCAGTTTAATGGTATTGCTCTCCGTGCGGCCTTCTAGGATACAGCGTCCCGCTTCTTCTGCCTCAAAAGCATAACCAATGCACGTTCGATCATCCGTGAACTTCTCCGGCTCATCCTGACCATTCGCATGCAGATAAGCTTCTTTGCCCGCCAGGAATAAAGGGAGACGAATCTTGCCTTCCGTACCGTATATGACCGCTTCATTGCTGAGGTTCAGACGAATGGCAGCACTCAGTGACGCAGAACGTCCCTCGGAATAGGACAATAATACGGAAAACTGCTCGTCCACACCCGTCTCACCGATATTGGCCGTACTCCATACATGCTGGGGCTGTTCACCAAAGATCATCGATGCAAAGGAGATCGGGTACACCCCTGCATCCAGCAATGCGCCTCCACCCAGATCCGGATTAAGCAACCTACCTTCCGGCTCCCAGCCGACACGGAATCCAAAGTCTGCCTGGAGCAAACGTACTTCACCGATTCGTCCTTCTGCGATCCATGCTCTGGCTTGAGCGATCGGTGGCAAAAAGCGTGTCCACATCCCTTCCATCAGGAAAAGGTTACGCTCCCGTGCCGTCTCCACCAGTTGCTCCAACTGACGTGCATTCATCGTAAACGGCTTTTCACAGAGCACCGCCTTGCCTGCCTCCAGACAAGCCATTACATTCTCCTTATGCACAGGATGCGGTGTTGCCACATAGATAATATCTACCTCAGGGTCTTGAAGCATCTCATCATAAGAACCGTAAGCGCGTGCAAAACCATATTCAGCTGCAAACTTCTCCGCACTTCCCGCTGTCCGTGAACCTACCGCTGCCTTCACTGCGTTCCCGGCATGCTCCAGATCCTTTGCAAACTGGGATGCAATCCATCCCGTACCCATAATGCCCCAACGTACTTTGTCCCGTCCCGCTACTTCTGTCATATTAAAGCCTCCCTACTGCAATTTGAGTTGAAAAGGTTCATGATTCAGATCAGGCCAACATGTTATCCCCTTTATTTTACCAAAAAGAAACGCTTACGTCAGAAAACGATTTCGATTATGTGCTTTCAATAGAATTTAAGCTCATCAGGGCCTCGAACATATCTATGTACATTTCAATTCTCCAGTAGATTTGCTAAGATTATCAGCAGACTAGGGCCAAGAAGTCTTGTCCCTAAACTACTTGTAACTAGCGACAATCTGCTTAAACTATCGATCACATCTGATAACGGGATCATACTCGTGTGCTATTCAGAAAACATCTGACTATACTGCAAACGCGTTTTTTTGCCAAGGCAGCTAATAATTATAGCATCATGCAAAACGCATCAATAGATGTTCAAGTAAGACGTTCAGGCCCGAGAAAATACGATACGTATCAGATTCATTCATTATTACTTAACTGTTCAAAAGAGAGGAGGTCGCATAGCACCATGACTACCATCCCTGGTACCACCCACAACGACATGAATCCACACATGTTACATCAGCAGACAAGTCTCAATGCAGAAAAGGAATCCTCAACCCGGGCAGGCCTGGATGCATTCTTGAATGATACCCTGATTGAACTTCGTCAGGCAGAACATATAATAACCCGAGGGAAATGGCGCTGGTCCACAACTGAGCTTGCTCATCATACCTTCATATACATGCACAAATTCACAGGCCAACTGATTATGAATGAGACCGAATCCCACGTGGTTCGCAAATCAGCTTGTCTGTGCACACCAGGAACTGCGATTGAACTGATTAGTGATGAAGACCATGATATTGAACTGTATATCATTCACTTTGATCTGTATCGGGCTACGGAGAAAACAAAATCCAGACGAATCTACGAACGTGAGCTCAGTTCACCTGTTACAGGCTGGATTCAGGGCCCATTTTACGGTATACAGCGCATTGCCGCACAGCTTACACAACTGACCAACGAAGGTTTGGAAACAGGCCTGAAGGCACAGCTCTTCCTAACTGAACTGTTACATATGCTCTGGCCTCAAGAAGACCAGACTGACGTAGGGGCTGGGCAGGATGAACCCGAACAGTGGCTCAGGTCCACCCTGCAATACATGCGCGAAAACTACATGCACGAGATCAAACTGGAAAAGCTGGCTGAACTGGCTGACATGCATCCATCCTATTACTCGCAGCTATTCAAGAGCCGCATGCAGAAGAATCCGATTGAATACATCACTCATTTGCGTATGAACCGGGCCAAGGAATTGTTGCTCACTTCCGATCTGCGTATCCGTGATGTGGCTCGTGAAGTGGGTTACCGTGACGAATTTTATTTCAGCCGACGTTTCCGGAACCATGCTGGATATGCTCCCACTTCCTATGCGAAGCAGGTGCATCGGAATATTGTGTCGCTCTCCTATCCATACACGGATCACCTGATGACACTGGGTATCACACCATGCGCAGCTCAGATTCAGGGCCACCTGCCTCATATGCCCAAATCGTTGGCACTGCCCTTCCACGCTTATGAACCGTGGGAACAGGGACGTCAGGCATTCCTGGATGTGAATCCTGAATTGATTCTGACCAAGGACAATGCAGCTGCCACAGCGATGGAGCATATTGGCGATGTCGCCCCCATCATCACGATTCCCTGGAACCAGACAGACGTCTTTGGTCATCTGCATCAGATTGCATCCATAGTGGATCGTACCCAAGCAGCCACAGATTGGCTGGATCGACATGAACGCAAGGCAGAGCGTGCACGCAAAAAAATCAAGGAATTCGTCGGGGACATCACCGTTGCCGTTGGCACGTTAACGCCTAAAGGTCCACGGATGTACAGCCATCGGAACTTTGGACATGTCTTTTATCGAACCTTGCAATTGGCCGCTCCTCAGCGGATTCAGACCGAACTGGCTGGCAAATCTCCCGGCGTTGGATTCAATTGGCTGCCCTTCACACCAGGAGAATGGGACGGACTGGAGGCAGATGTGCTGGTACTGGCGATTAATTCTATGTATGAAAAGGCAACACTGTTGAAAGAGATGGCTTCGAATCCACTATGGAACAGCCATCCTGCGGTAAAAAACGGACGTGTACATCTCATCGACTGGAACTCATGGGTCGTATATGCTCCATATTCCATCAACATCCAGCTCGATGAAGCGCTCTCTATGTTGACGAACAAACCTTCACTTTTGTAATCTAAAAAATGTCCATCTCCAAAATCTTAATTTATGCCATGTACGGGCCTGAATTAAGATTCTATAATGATCACTAATTGATAATGATAATCAATAACAATGAAATGCGTTGTTGGTACCAAAGGAGTGACCCGTATTCAACATCCGGGACTGCCACATCGTCCGTCTAATTCAAAAAAATCTGCAGTGACCGTTGGGCTCACGTTTTTGTCTGCCATAGCCATACTGCTGCTAAGTATGTTTGTCGCAATCTCGTTAGGTGCCAAAGGGCTAACGCTGGAAACCGTATGGGCTGCCATATTTCAGTACAACCCAGCTTTGACACCACATCAGATTATTCATGAGCTGCGGCTGCCTCGTGTCCTTGCCGCGGTTATTATCGGCGCTGCCTTTGCCGTTGCAGGAGCTTTAATGCAAGGTATTACGCGTAATCCGCTGGCAGACACGGGCATTCTGGGCATCAATGCTGGAGCCACTTTTGTCGTAGCACTGAGCTTTGCCTTTTGGCCCGGACTGTCATATGGATGGATCATGGTTTTATCATTCGTGGGGGCTGTTCTGGGCACACTGCTAATCTTCCTGCTTGGAATGGCAGCACCGGGTGGTCTGAATTCCATCAGACTGACCGTTGCCGGGGCGGTTATTGCAGCCATGTTAACCTCGCTCAGCACAGGAGTTGCCATTTATTTTGACCTGAGTCAGGATCTGGCCTTCTGGTATGCGGGAGGTTTTGGCGGAATAGAATGGCGGCATCTGAAGCTGATTCTTCCCGTGCTGCTCGCCACACTAGTACTGATTATGCCACTCGCCCGGCGTGTATCCCTTATGTCACTCGGTGAAGAAGTGGCGATTAATCTCGGGATCAACCTGCGCTGGACGAGGTTTCTCGCCCTCGCAGCGGTTGTTGTGCTGGCTGGTGTGTCCGTGTCGGCAGTAGGCTCAATTGGATTTGTCGGGCTCGTCATCCCCCATATCTCACGCAAACTGGTGGGTGTGGATTATCGACTCATCATTCCGATGTCTTCTCTGCTTGGAGCGATATTACTGGTGCTCGCTGATCTGGGCTCACGCATCGTGAACCCGCCCGAGGAGCTCGCGGTAGGCATTATGGTCGCTTTTGTCGGTGTACCGTTCTTCCTCTATCTGGCCCGTAAAGAAAGGAGGGCCTTATAGCGATGAATTTTAATACACCCTCACGAGGTAAACGTTCGATAGTTGTCAGTATTACGCTGCTCTGCATCGCCATTGCCGTTATTGTGATCAGCCTGAACACGGGAACCATTCGTCTCTCCCCAATGGCTGTGTTACAGACTTTGCTTGGTAATGGCAGTTCGGATGATCAGATTGTACTGTTTGATTACCGACTGCCTCGCATCCTGGTAACTGTACTTGCTGGAGCAGGACTTGGTATTGCTGGAGCGGCCTTGCAAGGGATCACCCGCAATCCACTGGCGGACCCGGGTATTCTGGGATTACATGCTGGGGCAGCATTTGGACTAATGGTGTTTGTTAGTCTCTCCTTTACAATGGATGGCTCTGTAGCCTTGTTAATTCCGTTGTTTGCTTTTGCAGGCAGTGTTGCTGCCGCCCTGATCATCATGCTGCTGTCCTATGATCGGCACAACGGCGTATCACCCATTAAGCTGATTCTGGTGGGAATCGCGGTAGCGGCCGGGTTCCATGCGTTGACACTCTACCTATCCCTGCGTTTGGATGAAGACACCTATTCCTTTGCCGCTCGCTGGTTGGCAGGAAGCGTCTGGGGCCGGGATTGGATTCATGTGCAAGCATTGCTTCCTTGGGTGGTGTTATGTATCTCGTACATTTGGTGTCGATCCAAAACGCTTGATGCCTTCAACCTTGGTGATGCTGCCGCAACCAGTATCGGGACGCCTGTTCGATCCCAGCGTGTTATTTTGCTGCTCTGTGCCGTGGCCTTGTCTGCCGTCAGTGTATCGATGGCTGGTGGGATCGGCTTTATCGGTCTGGCGGCACCACATCTGGCGCGCAGGCTTGTCGGTCCGATGCATCGGCATCTGATCCCTGCTGCCGGGCTCATCGGTATGGTTATTCTGGTGACCGCCGATACGATCGGACGAACGATCTTTCAGCCTAACGCCATTCCGGCAGGCGTGGTGGTTGCTGCGATTGGTGCACCTTACTTTTTGTACCTTTTAGTACGAAGCAAGTGATCTTTTTTTTCAAAAAACAATAAAGACATCCAAGAGATGTTCAAGGAGAATGTTACTATCCATGTTAAAGAAAAATCTTATGCTTGTCATGAGTATCTGTCTGGTGCTTGTGCTCGCAGCCTGTGGAACGGCCAATAATTCATCATCTGCTTCTGGCGGTTCGTCCACGGATACTTCAACCAATAATCAGGACAACAGTGCAAGTTCAGGAGAGCCACGTATTGCCTCCATGTCGATCCATCTGACCAATGATCTGCTGTCTCTCGGTATTACTCCAGTTGGTTCCGTTATTGGTGGCGAAGCCAAAGGCTTCCTGTCCCATGTTGCTGATCAACTTCAAAATACAACGCCACTTGGTCCGGTTAAAGACCCGGATATGGAAGCTTTGCTTGCCCTGAAACCCGATGTGATCTATCTGGACGAAGAATTCTCCGGTGATGATATTGCCAAATTCGAAAAGATTGCTCCGGTGCATGTCTTCAATCTGGATGACGGTACATGGCGCGATCATCTGAAAGAGATTGGCAAACTCGTAAATCGTGAGAAGGAAGCCGAGCAATACATTCAGGACTATGCGACCGAAACGGAAGAAGTGAAATCTCTGATTCATGACACGATTGGTGATGGTGCTGTGATGGCGATCCGTGTTACTGCCAAAGAATTACGTGTGTTCAGTACACGCCGTCCCATGGGTCCCATTTTGTATGAGGATCTCGGTCTGACTCCTGCCAAAGGGATCACAGATATCGATTCGACTAAACCGTATCAAGTCGTCTCTCGTGAAATATTGCCGGACTATGATGCAGATGCAATCTTTGTGGTTGTGAATTCGGATGATGAAGCCAAAGAAATGTTCAAGGAGCTGCAAAACAATCCGATCTGGCAAGGTCTGAAAGCAGTCAAAGCCGGTCATGTCTACCCGATTGGCGCACAACCTTGGCTGGATTACTCATCGATCGGTAATAAAATGGCCATGGATGAAGCCAAAGAAATGTTCTCCAAAAAATAAAGTGTCCCGTACATCTGATACCCATCATCTATAAAAAACAATAAAAAATCTCACTTTGAATGGAACAGCGTAGGTATGAATCATACTTACGGTCTATTCCCCTCAAAGCTGAGGTTTTTTTGCTTTGGATCTGCCAACAAGCTGCAGTCCATCCTCTTCCAACCTGCGCGTTCACACTGTACAGACAATGATCTCAACATCCGTATCGGCAAAAGCTTCCTGTATAATCGGACTGACCTTCTCCCATTTCAGCCTGTCCAGCCCACATCCTATTCGGGGCATAGCCAGTTTCGTAATGCCATCCATCACACATACGTCCCGCATGGATTCTACCGCATTAGTCAACGATTGGTACGTCGGCTTATTGGAGAATTTTGCCTTGGTGACCAGATTCAGCGTCCGCCCTACCGGATAACATCGTCCAATCTCAAGCGGCTCTTGTTTGGCCTGCTCTTGAAGATTTTCCAAACCGAATCGCTCGCGAAACTGTACCGCAATGCCCTTGCCCATCCTTGCATCGGCTGATATGCAGTGTGCAAGCGTGTACTCATCCCCCAGTTCAAATAAATCCTGTTCTCTCTCATGAAACTGCATGGCATTCCTCTCCTTTATCAAGCGCTCTCATTCAATCTATATCCCATATTTTTTTATTAGGCCTCTGCCAAAAAACGTTGAAATGCCTTTAAAGTTCTCTGACCTGCGGATCGATCATATACAGCAAATACAATTCGTTCAAAGGAGTCCTTAAATCCCTCTCCCACTAACACATCATGAAAATACTTCGCCACCACTGCCGGTTCATTACGAAATACGCCACAACCATATGCACCGAGAACAATCGTCCGATGACCATTCGTAACAGCCACGTCCAGAATATAACGGATACGTTCCTTCATCACGGACTCAATCTGTAGATCATCCGCTTCTCCACGCTCTTTCACCACACCCGCATTCACCGCCGGCGCAGTAATGAATGATGATACATAATATTTGTCCAGCAGCCTGTCTTCATCATCACGAATCACCGGAACATCCGGTGAATAGATCATATAATTCGAATAGAGACCCGATCGCTGTTTGCGATTGTAATCGTACATTTCATCCATTTGGGCGATGCACGGGTATAGTCCTGTCGCTCGGGCCAGACTCTCTTCCTGTGCCTGACTTCCGCCAAGGAAGCCGCCGCCAGGATTTTTCGCCGATGCAAAGTTCAAACAGACCACATCTTCTCTTCCTTCAGCTACCGTCAAACGTAAAGCAGCTCCAAGTGTAGTCTCGCCAGTAACTTCAATGCGACCCGGTGCAGCCTCAACTCCAGCGGATGGGGCCGTGGGTTGAATTCCAACGTAAGCTTCTGTACGAAGCGTTTCTCTGAGCGCGGACAATTCTGCTGGACGGTATAACGCCGAATTTCGGATGGCTTGCTGCACATCGGTACCTATCTCAACCTTGCGATCATACCCATTTACGTACTGCCCTTCATCCAAAATAGCCAACGTCTGCTGTGCGATATTAGCCCGCATGGAACGTGAATTGGAGCCACCATTACCAGTTGATCTACCGAGTTTACTGTCGTGGCTATTACGCCCGTTGCTATTTTTGTTATTGCTGCTATTGTTCTTATCCTGTTGTTGATCACTCATCTGAATCACTTCCTATATCTTCTCTTAGACGGGTCAGAATCTCACCCAGCCAGTTGGTTCCCCGCCATGTTCTTCGATTACGAATACGCGGGTCTTCCTCCGCCAGCCCTACACCCCAGATGCGATCATCTGGACTTGCTTCCACAAGGGTCGTTCCACGAGTGGCACGCAGCACGGTTAGCAGTTCTTCGTTTTGTGTAAATTTGGCCAAATTACCCTCGTAGACAATGCGCTGGCACTCAGCTTCCCATAAAGTCCGGTCGAAGCCTGCGACCTGTCTGCCCAGCTTTTTTTGTACCGAAGCAGAGCTTGCCTTCAGAATCTTGTCTGCGATGGTCTGATCCCCAAACAGCAGCGCTTTCTGGTACATCATGTATTGCTCCGCACTCGTGTAGTGAATCCCATTCACGGTAAAATCCGCCGGGTGCCACTGTGAGAACGGAGATGCAGTCCGCCAGAAAAACGTAAACTTTTCCATCCATATCCCCTCCTTACTTGCTCCTCATGTATGTAGCGATCCCGCCTTGGCTTGAATCACTTCGTCCGAGTTCATTGATTCTTACCGTTTCGTTTCTACGGTGTCTGCCTCTCTGGATTCAATCTGTACAAGCGGGATGGTCGATGACCGGCACTGCTCGCATACTCTCCGGTCTCAATGACCCAATCGGCGATTTTGCGCCGGAAAGCGGCAGCCAGCAGTTTTTTGCCACTGATGATCTCATGTACTTTCTGAAGTGCAGTCAGCGTAAACGTCTCCGGCATCAGATTAAATGCAATATCCGTGTACTCGATCTTGGATCGCAGACGCTCAAGCGCATAATGAATGATCTTGGCATGATCAAATGCAATCCCCTGAACCTCCCCCAACGTCAAACGATGGCTCCGTACTTTTCCTTCTATCGTTTCTTTCGTCTCAACAATTGCCGATAACTCTTCTGTTCCATTGGTCAAAATCAACTGCAGCCTGCGTTCTGTCACACGTCCACGCTCATGGATATGCCGTTTCTCTTCCAAAAGTCGCTGTTCCACCCGAAACCAATTGGCCTCACTGGCATCATCGCCAGCCTGAAGCTCCAACTCGCTGCTATCCACCAGCGCCATATAGGAACAGCTGATGACCCGTGTACGCGGATCTCGCTCCACATCTCCCCAGGTGTACAGTTGCTCCAGATAAATATCATCCAGCCCCGTCTCCGTCAACAATTCCCGACGAGCAGCATCTTCCAATGATTCCTGCATGGAGACAAATCCGCCCGGTAACGCCCACTGTCCCAGATAAGGATGGCCGCCTCGTCGGATCAGCAGTAACTGGAGTTCGGGTTCCGCAAGCTTGCGATAGTTCTCCTGTGCCTCACTGCGGATCGTAAAGACCAACATGTCTACGGTGACGGAAGGACGTTCGTAATCACCAGCATTATACGTTTCCAGAAACTGTTGTTCACTGATATGTGCCTGATCCTGATGCTCCCGGTAATCGGGAGCTTTTCCTCCAGAGGAACCTTCATAAGTCATAATAAACAAACTCCATTCTGTTATTAACATTATGTTATTAACAATTAGATAATATCAATTTATCACATCATTTTATCTTAGGTCAATATTTCCAGTCCAAAATAAATGATCTGTATTCACTTGACGATATGTCAAATCAAACTTAAGATTTAGTTAGTCGACTAACTAAATGTGCGTATTCAAAAAGTCTGGTATTCAGTATCAAGAAGATGGAATGAAGGTAGAAATGGAGTAGATGATATGAACCCAGTCCAAAACGATCGGTTAATGGGACAGCTATCCGAACTCGTGAAACTGAAACGTTACAAGGTTCATGAGAAACTTGTGAACCACCCCGAGTTATACCCGGGGCAGCCCCCTTTGTTGTTCCAGCTTGAACGGGAAGATGGCCAATCCCAGAAAAATCTGGCCGAACAACTTCAGCGCAGCCCCGCAACGGTGACCGTCATGCTTAAGCGCATGGAAACATCCGGTTATGTGAGACGCGAAGCAGACCCGAAGGATCTGCGCAGTCTGCGGGTCTATCTGACGGATCAGGGGCGCTCCGCGTTACAAGAATTGAGAGAAGTGATTCAGGAGTTGGAACAGCAGGCCCAGAAAGATTTTACACCGGAAGAATCCAGGATCATGTCTCTGCTTGCACAGCGTATGCTCCAAAACCTGCGTGAATCCTGAGGTGATGCAGACTCGCGACATCGTTTACAAGAAAATACTTATGCAATGAACATTGAGGTGATTCCCTATTGTGGACGTTAAAACGATTCTTGACCCCGTATAAGTCGGCAGCAATCATCGCCCCGCTGCTCATGGTACTTGAGGTAACCATGGACCTGCTCCAGCCCAAGCTGATGTCCAGCATCGTGGATGATGGTGTGCTTGCAGGGAACCTGCCCCATATCGTGACTACAGGTCTAATCATGCTACTTGTTGCGTTAATCGGCTGGGTTGGCGGCGCAGGCTGTACACTCTATTCAAGCAAAGCCGCCGTGGGATACGGCACAGATCTGCGCCAGGAGCTGTTTGACCATATTCAGACCTTCTCCTTCCGTAATCTGGATACATTTCAGGAAGGATCTCTGATCACTCGTCTGACCAGTGACATTACGCAGATGCAGACCTTTGTACAGATGCTGCTGCGGATGTTTATCCGTTCGCCAATGCTGATCATCGGTAGTATCATCATGGCGTTTACAATCAGTGTGAAGCTGGCTTTGATTCTTATTGCGACTGTACCCGTACTGTTTATTATTTTATTTATTCTGATAAAAGCATCCTATCCGCTGTTCGCCAGTGTGCAGAGCAAGCTTGATCAGGTCAACGCTGTGCTTCAGGAGAATCTTGCCGGCATTCGTGTCGTCAAGGCGTTTGCACGTGCACGTCTGGAGAAAAAGCGCTTCAAGCAATCCAACGAAGATTACACTACAACCGCCGTCAAAGCCTGGCGTATTGTAACGCTGAATGCACCCGTGCTCAGCTTGATGCTGAACGCTACCATTGTAGCCGTGCTGTGGTTTGGAGGTTTCCAGGTAGTGGGAGGCGATATTGCTGCCGGAGATCTGATTGCTTTTATCAACTATGTCACGGTTGTACTCTCTTCCCTCACGTCGATCGGCATGATGATGATGAGTTTCTCCCGCGCCAAGGTATCAGCTGCACGGATCAACGAGGTGTTACATACACAGCCGGATATTCAATCGGGAACCGACAACTCCGGGAATGTGCAGTCACCCCCGACTACCCGTGATCAATCCCAATACCAAACGTCTTCCCTTTCCTCACGCACAGACGGTCAAGTGGAGTTCAGAGACGTATCTTTCCGTTATGACGGAGACCATGCACTTACCGGCATTAACCTGATAGCTCGTCCAGGTGAGAAAGTGGCCTTGATCGGTTCAACAGGTTCAGGCAAAACCTCGCTGGTGCAGCTGATTCCCCGTCTATACGATGCTTCGCAGGGTGAAGTGCTCGTGAATGGAGTGAACGTTCGCAACTGGGATCTTCAGGATCTTCGCAGCCGTGTATCCATTGTGCTACAGGAATCCATCCTCTTCAGCGGCAGCATCCGGGATAACATTTGCTTCGGCCGGCCCGGTGCAACGGATGCTGAATTGCGTGCTGCGGCACAAGCTGCGGCAGCGGATGATTTTATTATGAAATTGGAAGATGGGTATGACACGGAACTGGGGCAACGCGGCGTCAATCTGTCCGGTGGGCAGAAACAGCGTATATCCATTGCACGCGCCCTGCTCATGCAACCGGAAGTGCTCATTCTGGATGATAGCACCAGTGCTGTGGATCTGCGCACGGAAGCGAGTATTCAGAAGGCTTTGCAATCCTTGATGAAAGACAGTACCACCTTTTTGATTGCACAGCGGATCTCCTCCGTGAAGGATGCAGACTGTATATATATCATTGATGAAGGACAGATCGTTGCCAGGGGCACACATGATGACCTTATGGCTCATTCATCACACTACCAAGCGATCTATTATTCGCAGCAACGGAAGGAGGATGTTCAATTTGGGTAAACCTGCATCTTCCTCCATTCAACAAACCGTCGTGCCTCCGATCGGAAGACCCGGACCAGCTGGAAGAGGACCTGTTCCCAAAGTCCGAGCCAAAAATGCTCGCCATGCTCTGATTCGGGTATGGTCGTACATGGGACGTCATCGCAAAGGAGTCATTGCTGCATTGGTTCTAACCGCTCTCGGCACAATGCTCAATCTGGCAGGGCCTTATCTTCTCGGCCGCGCCGTTAACGAACATATCGTGCCCAAAGTAACAGCGGGTTTGCTGAAGGAATGTCTCCTCTTGCTGAGTGTTTATGTCTTTGGTTCGCTCCTGATGTGGGCTCAATCCTATGTCATGATTGGTGTGTCCCAACTGACCGTTAAAGATCTGCGACATGCGTTGTTCTCCCGACTGCAAGAGCTGCCTGTCAGCTTTTTTGATAAAAATCAAAGCGGGGACCTGATGAGCCGGGCCACCAATGATATCGATAACGTATCTACAACGCTGAATCAAAGTGTAACCCAACTGATGTCCAGCGCCATTTTGCTCGTTGGCTCCTTGTCGATCATGTTTGCACTGGATGTTCGGCTTACCCTGCTCAGTCTAGTGACTATACCCTTGATTACCATCGCCACTCGCCTGATCGCGTCAAGAACACGCAAACACTTCACCGCTCAACAGAAATTGCTCGGTGAGCTTAATGGGTATGCTCAGGAAACTATTGCTGGACAAAAAGTCGTAGCGGCTTATAACCGTCAGGATCAGGCACATCAACATTTTCAGAATTTGAACGAGAAACTGCGCACATCCAGCACACAGGCCCAGACCGTTTCGGGTTTGGTTGGACCTACAATGAACGTGATGAACAATATCGGGTTTGCCATACTGGCTTCTTTAGGTGGATGGATGGCTTATCATGATCTAACATCCATCGGACTGATCGTCAGCTTTCTCGCTTACTCCCGTCAGATTGAGCGGCCGCTCAATGATCTTGCCAATCAGTATAATTTGATTCAGGCTGCAATCGCAGGTGCTGAACGTGTGTTCCACATCATGGATACGCCTGGTGAATACGTGGAAGAACAGAAGAAACAACTGGATCAGATTAAAGGTAAAGTGGTATTTGAAGACGTCTCCTTCGGGTACAGTACGGAACGAGACATTCTGAAGAAGGTTAGTTTTACTGCAAAACCTGGGGAGATGATTGCACTTGTTGGACCCACCGGCGCAGGCAAAACGACCATTATCAACCTGTTGCCCCGTTTCTACGAGATTACAGGCGGAAGGATTACCATTGATGGATGTGACATCTCGGAACTGGAGAAGGATCAACTTCGTCGGCAACTCGGCATTGTACTTCAGGATGCCTACCTATTCTCGGGTACCATTCGCGACAATCTCGCCTACGGCAAGCCGGACGCAACGGATGAACAGATCAGACAGGCGGCTGAGCTGGCGAATGCACATTCGTTCATCCGCAAACTGCCACAGGGTTACGATACCCCCATCATTTCAGGGGGAAGCAACCTGAGTCAGGGACAACGACAACTGCTGACCATTGCCCGGGCAATTCTGGCTGATCCGGCCATTCTTATTCTGGATGAAGCAACAAGCAGCATTGATACGCGTACAGAGATGAAGATCCAGGAAGCGATGCGCACTTTAATGAAAGACCGCACCAGCTTTGTCATCGCCCACAGACTGAGCACAATTCGTGAAGCCGATCAGATTCTCGTCATTGATGATGGACAGATCGCTGAACGGGGCAGCCATGATGAGTTGATGCAGCAACAAGGATTCTACTATCAGTTACATCAGGGACAGCTCAATAAGTCGAACTAATGATTGTTTACACAGACACTACGATGACAGAATAACCTTCCAATCGCTGTTATCCCCAGATTTTATCGATTCCCTTTTCACAAGGGGAAAATCCGGGGATAAAGGCGAACGCTCCGCTTTTTCAGGTTTTTTCTGTCCTCTCCGTTACGTGTAAATGATTAGTTCAACCCAATATAGTCTGATCTGAACCGATGTGGACTCCACACATTAGTCAATCGAAATAATAAACGCCGCATGGGGTTCTTAAGGACCCAGGCGGCGTTTTTATGTTTTTGTCTAATGACTGTGTAATTGCTATCTCTGGGTCAGTTATATGATTTACGTCTCCATTGGCAGATGAAGCGTGAAGGTCGAACCAATCCCCATTTCGCTATGGACGGTAATTTTACCATTGTGATCCTGAACGATTTTCTGGCAGAGTGCAAGTCCAAGTCCCGTACCTTCTTCTTTGGTTGTATAAAAGGGATTAAAGATTGTGGATAGCGAATTTTCCGGAATGCCGCTTCCTGTATCTGTAATTGAAATGAGTACTGCGTCTCCGTTTTGCAACAAATCCATATGAACCTCACCAGGGTCTGTCATTGCTTCAAAAGCATTACGAATCAGATTGATCAATACCTGCACAATTTTATCTCGATCCATGATGATCACAACTGGCTCATTAGTCATTTCAAGCGTTATTCGATGCCCTCGGGATGCCGCATCTGACTCGGTCAAAGACATTACTCGTTCAAGGCAGTGCCCCAATTGTTCCGGCTTCATGTGATTGGCATGTGGTTTGGAAAACTGCAAAAATTCAGCCGTCAGATCGGTTACTCTCGTCACCTCACCCATGATCACTTCATACCATGGCGCGATATTAAACGCTTGTCCACGTGACAGCTGCAGGAATCCCCGAATTGCGGTAAGCGGGTTCCGAATTTCGTGGGCCATACCCGCGGCCAGTTCACCTACAGCCCTTAGTCTTTCAGAACGAAATACTTCTTCTTCATTTTTCAGCCATTTGCTGCGCTGTTGTTGAAGCAGCCTATCCTCGGCTACCGTCATAAAGTGCTGCAACGAATCTGACATTTCTGGGTACAGAGAGATGCTGTAGCTTACCTGGAGTCCTTGAAGCTGCACGGATAGCAGTGACGACATTCGTTCTTCCACATCCTGTATCTCCGGCAAAACGACCGCAAATCGGTCTCCTGCATACCGGGATATGCCATAGGCTTCGGTGAAATGATTGCTGATCATCTCGCCTGTACCTGTGATTACCGTACACCAAGGATCTTCTGAATCTTTTTTAAAACCGCTAAAGTTATTAACGTTCAAAAGAATAAGCAGAAAAGACCGACGCTCTTCTACTGTCTTATGCAGCACCTCCATGTAACCTTCGTAATTCAACAGTCCCGTAAGCGGATCATGAAGGGTCAGGAACCGATTTTTTTCCCGAAGCCTGCGCTTCTCGACCTCACTGTTGATTAAGGTATGATACAAAAAAATGATAACAACCGAGGTTAACAGGTCAAATAATGAAACCAGCAAAGCATATGTATCTACAGGCACATAAGAAAGCCGAATCACCGTATATTGCAGCATAAGCAGCAATGAAATCGGCAAGGTCTGCGCCAACCGTGGTTTGTCCTGGATCATTGAAATAATGAGCATATAATACAGCATGTTACACCAGTTCAGTTGACT
Source organism: Paenibacillus sp. FSL M8-0212 (assembly GCF_038004645.1). NCBI lineage: Bacteria > Bacillati > Bacillota > Bacilli > Caryophanales > Paenibacillaceae > Paenibacillus > Paenibacillus sp. FSL M8-0212. The sequence continues at coordinate 1,218,039 of NZ_JBBORP010000001.1, forward strand.
GTAATAATGGAATATCCCGAGAAAAATCCACTGAAACTTCCGCAGCACAGGATATCGTCTCTCCCCATAAATACTTGCTACCAATAATGTCGCCGAAAGTGACATTATTGCCATATGAGGGGTAAGCCTGAGAACATAAGAGGACAGAATGACAAGCAGACAACCTAGCGGGAATATCACCATTTTCATCGTGTAACTAAGCAAACAGCCTCGCCCCCTTTGACATAAAACTCACATCAAACAACTTATGTACATGTATTATAGCGATTATGATTAGCTGATGTTGTCGATTAGTGGAGGCTCGCCAAATTCGCACGAATGTATAAATTATGAAGGCAATAGGACATATGATGTAATTGTAATCAACAAAAGTGAAACAATTCCTCTTCGCATATCATTATTGTGGTACAATACATTAATGGATTAATTTAGGATAAATTCTTAGTTATGGAGGACATCACATGACAACACAACGAAAACCACTGGGCCTTGGAACGCTTTCTCTACTCGTACTATTGATGGGTCTCGCCTTTAACTTTCCATGGGGCAAAGCAAATTTTATGATCAGCCATTACCTGTTCAACTTAATAAACATGCCTATCTATAGCAACGGAACTCAAGGACTTCACATTCCTTTTGTAGTAGCAGCCCTCTTCTGGATTCCGACCTTCTTGATTGCCAAAAAATATCGTGCGCATTTCGGTACAAGTGTATCTTATAACGTCGCCGGATTTATGTTGCTCTTATGTATTATTGGACCAGTTATCCCCGTTATCGATTGGATGGTCAATGGTTAAACAATTAAAGCCAGCTCTCTAGATCCCGAGGGCTGGCTTCTTTGCTGCTTTTCCATATAAGATGAATGGAATTTTCACACCATAACGTAGAGTGCAGAACCAATCTGAAGAAGCGATAGCGTTCGCCTAAAGCTTTCTAGAAGAAAGCTACATCGGAAGCATACGCTTATCACCGGATTTTCCCCTATTAATATAGGGAATCAAGAAAATCAGGGGATAAGGGCGATCGGAAGATGGTACTGCACTCGGAGTACAACGGTGTAACCTTTCACGTTGATCTTATTTCTTCGCCATATACTTACGGATATCAAAAGCCACCGCAGCAACAATGATCAACCCTTTGATAATCAACTGCCAGTATGGACTTACACCGATAAACGTCAGACCATAGTTAATGACCCCGAAGATCAGCACACCCGCCATAACTCCAGGTACCGTTCCAATACCTCCCGCCGTCGATACGCCGCCTACTACACATGCGGCAATCGCATCCAGCTCATACATGTTACCGTAATTGTTTGTTGCTCCACCTGTGCGTGCTGCCTCAAGCACACCACCCAGACCATACAACGCACCAGCAATGGCATACAGGGCAACCAGGTTGCGAGCTACATGAATCCCGGATACATGCGCTGCTTGAATGTTGCCACCGATCGCATACATGTTTTTGCCGAGACGTGTTTTGTTAAAGATCACCCAGCAGATTAATGCCACCGCAATCGCAATCAGGACAATATACGGGATGGAATAACCCCCGCCCAGATCAATGTATCCAGAGCCAATAACGGTAAAATCAGGTCTCAATCCTCCGATCGGCTGTGACTGGTTGGGTTCCGTATCAAAATAAATGGAGTTCAGTCCGTACACAGCAACCATCGTACCCAGCGTTGCGATAAAAGGAGGCACATGTAATTTGGCGACAATGAGTCCATTTACCAATCCCACAAACAGACCCGCGGTAATCCCGACAAGGATCGGCAGACCCACCCATAAGTGGGGCAGATCGGGGAAGAAGCGGTTTGCATACTCGTCAATTTGCAGCATCGATGCTGATACAACAGCCGTCAGACCAACCACCCGTCCAGCGGACAGATCGACCCCGCCCGTGACAAGAATAAAGGCTGCACCGAGCGCAATAATGGCCCGTGTGGAGGATTGCTGTAAGATGTCCCGCAGTGTGGAGAAGGCCAGAAAATTCGGATCGGCAATCGCTATACCAATGATGAGCAGAATCAGTACGATAAAGATGGCGCGCTGTGTTACATATTGTTTCACTTGATTGATCATCTGTGTGTTCATCTGTTTCCCTCCTGACTAAGCCATCCGCTGCTGCGCGGCCAGCCTCATAATATCCTGCTCTGTTGCATCTGCTCCGTCCACGATTCCGGTAAGACGCCCTTCGCTCATCACCATAATGCGATCCGACATCCCCAGCAGTTCGGGCATCTCCGAGCTAATCATGATAATGCTTTTGCCCTGACGAGCCAGTTCCGTAATAATGGTGTAAATCTCGAACTTGGCCCCTACATCGATTCCACGTGTCGGTTCATCCAGCAGCAGAATCTCCGGGTCGGTCAGCAACCAACGGGCCAGCAGAACCTTCTGTTGATTACCGCCAGAGAGGTTGCGAATCAACGTGTTAACTGAAGGCGTTTTGGTTCTGAACTTCTGCGTCTGTTCCCGTGCCTCTTCCCGGCCCTTCTTCTCGTCCAGCAAGCCCACGCGATTTCGATAGCGCCCCAGACTGGCAATGATCGTGTTCTCATACACTGACAACACAGGGAATATCCCTGTAACCCTTCTTTCTTCCGTGAGCAACGCAATGTTATGACGCTTCGCTGCTGCGGGGGAGTTAATCTTCACCTTGCGCCCATGAATCGAAATCGTACCTGAAGCGAGTCCGCGCAGTCCAAACAAGGACTCAATCAGTTCTGTCCGCTGTGCTCCAACCAGGCCGCCAATGCCAAGCACTTCACCTTTTCGCAGCTCAAAGGATACATCACAAAACGATTTAGACTGGCTTGATGTCAGACCCTCGGCTTTTAATATCACTTCACCGGGTACGTTCGTCCGTTCCGGGAAACGTTCGTCCAGATCACGGCCAACCATACGCGTAATGATCAGATCTGTCGTTAGATCAGTAGCATCCCATGCCCCGACAACAAAGCCATCACGCATGATGGTCACTTCATCCGAGATCGTCAGGATCTCCTCCATCTTGTGTGAAATATAGATAATGGATACGCCGCGACTGCGCAGTTCATTAATAATGGCAAAGAGCTGATCCACTTCCTTGCCTGTCAGGGAAGAAGTTGGCTCATCCATGACGATGACTTTGGATTGAAAAGAGACCGCCTTGGCAATTTCCATGGATTGAATCTTGGAGACAGACAGTGTTCCGGCCAGAGCCTTCGGATCAATATCCAGGTTCAAGTCCTTGAACAGGGCCAGCGTATCGGTATACATCCGTTTCTCGTCCACCAGTATTCCCCTCATCGGAAAACGACCCAGCCATATATTCTCCATCACCGGACGATGCGGGACCGGATTCAGCTCCTGATGAATCATGGATATCCCTTGCTGAAGTGCCGCTTTGGAATTCGGAATATCCACATCCTTTCCTTCGATGCGTATCGTTCCTTCATCCGGGTGATACATGCCGAATAGACATTTCATAAGTGTGGATTTCCCCGCTCCATTCTCTCCCATCAAGGCGTGAACCGTCCCCGGCTTCACTTTCAATGTGACCTGACTTAGTGCCTGCACACCCGGAAATGCTTTCGAAACTCCATTCATCTCCAGCAGGTAAGGTGACTCCATCTTGGTTCCTCCCTTCCATATGATCGGCAAAAAAGGGACGCTACCCGAATGTCGGACGTCCCTGTCTCGTGCTGTTATTGGGCGTCGGCAATGTTGTCTTTTGTAATCTTTTTGTATGCAATCCAGACGTATTTACCATCTGTAATGTCGTATTTGGTATTTTCCTTCGTTGGTGTCTCACCTTTGGCAAGTACGGAAGCCAGTGCCACCGTGGCTGCACCCTGATTCTTGGCATCATTAAGCACCGTGCCGAGCATCGTGCCATCCTGTAGAGCCTGAATGGCTGGAGCTGTTGCATCCACACCTACAACCGGCATGGATTTGCCATCTTTGAAGTATCCGGCTGCTTTCAATGCCTCAATGGCCCCCAAGGCCATGTCATCATTGTTTGCGAGAACGGCTTCAATCTTGTCGCCATGGGAAGCCAGGAACGCCTGCATTTTCTCCTGCCCCTTCACCCGATCCCACATCGCCGTGTCTTCCGCCAGCGCTTCCACTTCGATACCGGCATCCTGGATCGCCTGAACCGAATATTTGGTCCGAAGCTCTGCATCCTGGTGACCGGGTTCCCCTTTCAGCATGACGTATTGCAGCTTGCCATCGCCGTTTTTGTCCGCTTCCGGATGTGCTTTCCAGTAATCCACAATCAACTGACCGGAGATTGTACCGGACTCCTCCGCTTTTGCTCCTACGTAGTACACCTTATCCCACTTGTTCATATCTTCCGCCACTGGCTCACGGTTGAGGAATACCACTGGAATGTTCGCTGCCTTGGCCTTGTCGATGATGACCCCTGCCGCCGTCCGATCCACCGGATTCACGGCCATTGCATTGTATTTCTTGGACACAAACAGATCAACTTTCTCATTCTGGGTCGGCTGTGCATTCTGGCTATCCACGATATCCAGGGTCGCAATACCTTCCGCTGCTGCGGTCATCGCATTACGTACACCCGTCATGAATGTATCATCGAATTTGTAGATGGCAACACCAATCTTGGGAGTTTCCGTACCGGCTGCTGTCTGGCCTCCTGTATCTGTTCCCGTACTTCCACCTGCACTGTCTCCGCCACTGCTACAACCCGCCGCCACAACCATACATGCCGTAATTAACAGTGTCATCCATGTTTTCTTCATATCCTAATGACCTCCCCCAAGTTCATTCGGCTTTACCGATGTCTTTATTATGAAAGGGTTTACATTAAATTCGAATACAATATCTTCACCTGTTCTATCGAAATCTTCCTCAAGTTAACAAACACTTTAATTTCTTCATACAGCATTCGTTCCAACATTCATTCATTGTACAAAAGGAAACAACAACTTCTGGTTATCCATCCAGAACATATTGTCGGTACTAACCAGCTTGGTCTCAAGCAACACTCTCGCTTGCACCTGTTGATTATTAAGCCGCGCAACGGCTTGATTCACTCCCAGATAACCTGCACTGTATCCATTCTGGACGATGAGATGATCAAAGACCCCTTCTTGCAATTGCTCCAGTTGCTGTTGTTCACTGCCGAATCCAACAATCCTCACCTTGTCCGCAGATTTGCGTCGATTCAGTTCATCTGCTGCTCCAAGAGAAGCAGGTTCCTGAAGAGTAATGAAGCCATCCACCTCCTGCTGGTCCAGTAATTGCTTTGCAGTCTGCCAACAACCATCCCGTGTATTACATATCGATTTGGGTTCCACTTGAATATCAGGATACTGTTCCAAGGCTTCCATAACCCCCTGCTCTCTCTGAATCAGACCAGAATTAACGGGGTCTGGACCCAATAGGGCTACATGCCCTTTCCCTTCCAGGAGCTCCGCCATGGCCTGACCCGCCTGTCTCCCGGCCTCAATGTTATCCATGGAGATGATGCTGGTAATGCCTTTCACAGGAAATTCATCGTTAAGCACAATGACCGGAATGATGGCTCCATCTGAATTCATTGCCTGCGCCTCCTGAACAATGTCGCTAAGCGCCTTCTCGCTCAAAGGATCGACTAATAGAGCTGATGCTCCCTGCTTCAGAGCCAATGCCGCGGCTTCCACCTGAGCCTGCTCCCGCACACTGCGAGACAACGTTCCACGTCCCGCTTTGGCCTGCTTAACCTGTAACTGACTACCCACGGAGTCCGGAATGGCAGGTGTGTACATATGACCCTCGGAAGGGTATGCCTCCACGGTCATCAGTTCCGCTCCACTCTCTTTGGCAGCCGCTTCGGCACCAAGCCGGATGGCTTCTGCAAGTTCCCCTGTTCCAGCTGGCGTAATCAGCGCGATACGTGGCGTTACTGCCGTAGCATCGGGACTCGATAAGCCACAGGCGCAGCATATGAGCAGACAGCAGTTTGCAACTGTCAGGGTTACTAACCGACGTTTCCGGATTCCAGGGAAGCTCGCAGGAACCTTTTTCCAAAACGTACGAATGTATGACCCTACAACTCTGTGGCTGTGGATATCGCTCCTATTCTCCTTATTGTCTGCCATTAGGCTCGCCCTCCTTCTGCTCCGATTGAATGGGGATCCGAATCCAGACGGTGGTGCCTTCTTCCAGCTCACTTGCAAATTCAAGTCCGAAGCCCTCCCCATAATAGAGCCGGATTCGGTCATGGACGTTGCGCACCGCTACGCCGGAGCCTGCACCGCTTTTGACCACAGGACGACCACTTAATAATCCCGACAGCTGTTCTTCCGTCATGCCGACCCCATTATCTGTAATGCGAAACACCAGCTTGTTGTCCTCACGATAAACATCGATCTCAATACGTCCTTCGTCCATGTGGTACTCAATGCCATGAACAATGGCGTTCTCAATCAGGGGTTGTAGCACCAGCTTTAATGTAAGGCATTCCAGGAGCGTATCATCGGCCTTAATCGTAAAGTTGAATTTGCGCTTGAACCTCATCTGCTGAATCGTCAAATAATGCTGCGCATGCTCCAGCTCTTCCCTGATCGTGATAATCGTTTTACCTTGACTGAGACTGATGCGGAACAGGCGCGAAAGAGACGTGATCATCGTGATCACTTCCTCATTACGGCTCATACCTACCATGCGAACCACGGAATTCAGCGTATTGTATAGAAAATGTGGATTAATCTGGGCCTGCAAGGCTTCCAGCTCCAGACGCCGCTTCTGTTCCTGTTCGTGGATGATCTCATCCATCAGGGTTCGGATTTTATTGACCATCAGGTTGAAGCGACGGGATAAACGTTCCACTTCCAGTGGCCCTTCAATAGGCAACTCCACGTTGAAATCCCCGCGCTCTACGGCCTTCATCTTACGTTCCATTCGCCGAATCGGACGAGTCAGACTGGAGGATAAGAACAGCGAGACAAGAATGACCAGCACCAGTACAACGACCAATACACGAATGAGATATCCGTTCACTTCCTGACGCGTTGTCATAATCTCATCCAGATAAGCAACACCAACGATTTTCCAGCCGATATTGGCAACGGACTTTACGGTATTCAGTCTTTTCTGTCCATCTGCTTCATCTTCGTAACTACCGGAAGCCACTAAAGCCTGTTCGATATTCTCGCTTTTGAGTCCCATATACATCAATTGTTGCTGCGGATGATACACGATATTGCCCGCACTCTCATCGATGATATACACGTATCCTCGTTGCCCCAGACTGACCCGACGGCTCAGTTCATCCATCTGTTTGAAATTGATATCGACCAGCAGGATAACCTGCCGATCCTGACCATTTTGCCGTATCGTTATGCCTTTGCTCATGGAAACGACCCATTTATATGGGCCTGTGTACATGTTCTGAATATGAGGTAACGAGAAACTCAGGTGATCCGGCACACGAAGCGCAGACTGAAACCACCCTTGCTGTGTCACATGGGCACTCGGTTTTAATTCGGCTGTAGGTCGGTTCTTAAGCAATTTCCCCGTGGAATCAAGCAGAGTAATAGAGATGATATCTTCACGACTGCTGAGCAGTGTGTCGAGCTGTTTGTCCACCAGTTCCCCTTCCCATGTCCCGTCACGCAGCATGTGTTCCTCAATGGCACGGTACAGATGAGACATGCTGCGGACGTAATCCTCCAGGTTATAACTGACCTGATCCACAATCTGTCTCGTCGTCAGTTCCGCACTTCGCTCGGCAGCCTGCGTGAACTTGTCATGCAGAAGCATTGCCATGATGGTCAGCACCAAGACGATGAAAACGGAAAAGGACCACGTAATAATAAACCGGATACTGCTGACTCTGGACGAACGCAGCCGGGAGCGTAATTGAGGTCCCATGGACTTCACCCATCTCGAAAAGAACTTCATCGGATCGAACCTTCACTTGCCGTCTGAGAAGCCTGTTTACGATATTCTTTGGGCGAGACGCCAATATGTTTTTTGAAACAAAAACTGAAGTAATTGGGTTCAGCAAAGCCAACCTGCTCCGCAATCTCAAATGACTTCAGCTCTGTCGAGCGAAGCAGTTCACGCGCTGCCTCCATTCGAATCTGCATCAGGTACTGCAGGAAGGTAAGTTGCACTTCTTTTTTGAAAATGCCACAAAAATAACCGGAACTGATATGCAGATGTCCGCACACCTTCTGAATGGACAGGTCCGGGTCGGCATAATGCTCTTTGGTGAAGACTAATGCCTGCTCAACAATATCCTTGTATACATGCTGGCGACCGCTGGCAATGCGATGTTGTACGAGTAGACAGACCTCCCGTACCTTCTTCTGTGCCTCAGTAAGTCCCGGCAGTCGGAACAAATCCGCATACAACTGGAACCCTGCACCAAAGATGTCTTCCATTTCTTCCCCTGATGCCTGTGCGGCCTTCCATACTGTTGTTAATACTTCAATCAGATAGAGCTGAATATCACTTCGCCCGTGCTCCACGGTAATTTCCCGGAAAATGATCGCAAGTGCTTCCTCCAGCTCTGCCTGCGTACCAGCCTTCAGACAACGTGTCAGCGTCTGCTGCTTCAACTCGTCGAACCGCAGTTTGCCCGCTGTCTGTCGCTCCACGTCCGCGATATATATGATTGAATCCGTCCCAGGCACAAGCCGATAATCCAATGCCAGCAGGGCATCTTCATAGGCATGATTCACATCCGCGAGTGTATCAACAATCTGACCAGATCCCACCGTAGCCGGGATACGTAAATAGTGGTTAATGCTGCGCATCACATTTTCCAATGCCTTCTGTTGCCGCTTCGCTCCATCTGTATCGCCCGAACGATCCACATAGAGCAGGACAATCGTCTCCTGATGCATAAAGGCATGACCAGCCCCATGCTCCGCCCAAACTTCTGCCGCAATGTTAAGTGCAGCAAAGCGTTTCAGTTCAGCATCCTCAGATTGACGCAAGGAGCCTCCGGGAACGAATATCTCAGAATGATCCGCTACCTCAGATGTAGTTTGATTATGTCGCTGTGGGGGCTCGCTGAATACTCCCTCAGACTTCTCCTTCTGTACATCACCATCCATATGCAGCGTCAATACGGACACACCATAGCGTTCTCCTGTCAGATCCAATCCACATTGTTTGGCTTTGCTATGAATATATGTCGAAGATTTCTGCCGATGGAGCAAGGTCGCCATCAGATCTGCCTGTAATAAAGGCAAACTGGTATGATAGTGCTCACGCAGCTGCTGTACATCTTCACGCTCGGCTACTTCAGCCGCCATCTGGGCGCGCAGTCTTGTGAGCAATTCGGTGAGGTGTCCTGCCGAGAACGGCTTCAGCAGATATTCATCCACACTTAACGAGATGGCTTGCCTCGCATAATCAAATTCATCATATCCAGTCAAAATGACCACCTTCACGAGTGGATTACGCTTCCTCAATCTTTGCGCGAGTTCCAGACCATTCATGAATGGCATGCTGATATCCGTCACCACAATATCCGGCTCTACCCGCTCCGCCATCTCCAATGCTTCCCGCCCATTCTCAGCCAAACCGACAATCCGCAGATCGAGCGCTTCCCAATCGACCTCTACAACAAGTCCTTCACGCACATCTTCTTCATCATCCACCAGCAGTACCCGGTACACGATTGGATTCCTCCCTTTTATGACGAGCCTTATGCCCTAGCAACGAATAATATATGTAGCATTGTGAATCATTTGATTTCTTATTGCCCACCGAATTTAAGCAAAATGCAAAGGGATCATGTTGATCTGTTCCAAGGTTGCCATCATAATATACAATATTATCAGGGATATGTAATCGCTTTCTTTAATAGAGGTAAGGCAACCCTGTCGGGCACTGCCTAAGTGAAATGGGTAGGATAGTATATGAATGCTAAGCGTAGGTTAAAGTAATACAAACACGGGAAATTTCGAAGCGCTTCTAATAAGAGGTGTTTTGATTCTGACTATAATTCAGAGTCATCATTCTTGTTCTCTACGATGATTCGAACTTAATGCTTTAAAATAAATCATTGTTGTATCTGGGTTGGTGTGTCCCATTATCTCGGCCAAGCGGTGCAGTGGCGTATGCTCAGCCATGGCGTAGCCAAAACGATGACGCAGGTCGTGTGAACTCAGTCCTTCCAGCCCTGCTGCTATCATTACTTTTTTAATCAGGTGGCGCAATGCTCTCTCCGTTAAACGATCATTTGTCTTCTCTGAAGGGAAAAGGTAAGCAGGATCGGTAGGTAGATCAGATAAGTACTGATTCAACATTACAATACACTGCATATTCAAAGGGATCATACGTTGCACGTTGCGTTTATCGGCTCTAATTGTCAGGTGACCGCTTCGTCTACCTAGTTCGATATCATGAGGCTTGAGGTTGCATACCTCCATCGTTCGCAAGCCTGTGTGAAACATAAGGGTCAAGATGGTCTGATCACGAAGGGAATTACCGTTCTCCACTGCCGCGAGGAATGCCTGCTCTTCTTCGGATGTCATTCGGCGTGGACTTACTTTGTCTTCCGGAATGAATTTTAATGGTTTGGAAGGGTCATGACTGAGCCTGGATTCCAAGACAGCCCATTTGAAAAAACGCTTCAGCGTAATCAACCTCCGGTTAATGGTGGCTGGCTTCAATAACATAACTTTGTGTGCATCTTCGCGATAGTTGACTAAAGTGGATGTATCTACGTCTTCGATTCGCAATGTCATTTCTTCGCTAAGCATGGTGCTTTCCTTGTACCATTCGATAAAGTGCTTCAGATCACTTGCATATTCCTTCACGGTTTTGGGATGCAATCCATCCTCATTGGTAAGCATATGAATGAATTCTTCTATCGTCGGTTCCCGCTGCACCGATATGCCTGATGACTGATTCATTAGAAAATACCTCCAAATCTTGACTTATATTAGCGGACATGGTATTATAATATTAATCGATACATTAGCGGACATCAAGTTCGTGGTTTAAATGCACCAGGTGAGTGTCAATTTTAAATTATACTCGTCATAATGATCGGCTAAAAACTTATTTTTTGGAGGAATCACATGCAAACAGGTACAGTGAAATGGTTCAACGCGGATAAAGGATTCGGCTTTATCGAAACTGAAGAAGGAACAGACGTATTCGTTCATTTCAGTGCAATTCAAGGTGAAGGTTACAAATCTTTGGACGAAGGTCAACGCGTTCAATTTGAAGTAACTCAAGGTAACCGTGGACCACAAGCTGAGAACGTTACTAAACTTTAATTATATGAAAGCTGCCTTATTAATAAGGCAGCTTTTTATTTACTCATAGGTGTCACAGCAAAGTTTCACATCCCAAGAATGAAAGCGAGGTATTCCCATGGATAAAGAACAATTGATCACAGAAGTAGCTAAGGCTGGCGGTTTCTCCAAGAAGAATGCTGAAAAAGCTGTAACCGTTGTACTGGATTCGATTCTCGAAGCTCTCAAAGAAGGTAAAGAAGTTCAAGTGGTTGGATTTGGGAAATTCGAAGTACAAAAGCGTGAGGCAAGAACGGGAAGAAGTCGGAGAACAGGCAAAGAAATTCAACTACCTGCAGGTAAAGTTCCTGTATTCACAGCAGGCTTAAGCATGAAAGAAGCTTTAAATTAAACCACGTAACAAACGTAACAACCCATTGAAAAGAGGTTTTTATTCAAACACACAATGATAATATGGATTTAAATGTCGTGTTTACTACCGTTGATGATATCATTAACTTTTATTCAGGCAAACAGACAAACTCGGATCATGCAGAAGCTCATACTCATTTAAAGCCCCCATCAGTACAGTCTGATTGCAACCTACGACCACCCACCCGCTAAATTAACATTTCATCTTGGACAACAAGAGGCCCTGATCCGCTCAAAACGGTCCAGGGCCTGATTTGCTTGGAAGCCGGCTCCGTCAGGAACCAGCTTTTTTGTCTTTTATACACAACCATCCTATTTGCTGTTCAGAAGTTCGCGCACGATCTGTAGATCATATGTAGAGACAAGGCGTTCCAAATGCGTATCCAGCCATTCCTCATCCTGATCCCACCACTTCAATTCCAGCAGCAGTGCAATCGTCTCTTCGTCAAAACGCTTTTTAACAGTCTTGGCTGGATTACCACCAACAATCGTATAGGGTTCAATGTCCTTAACAACGGTTGAATTGGAGGCAACGATTGCCCCGTCTCCAATCGTGATACCAGGCATGATCGTCACATGTTGTCCAAGCCATACATCGTTCCCCAGTACCGTGTCACCCTTATATGGAAGTTGTTCCAGTGTAGGTGTCACACGCTCCCATCCTCCACCAAAAATATTGAATGGATACGTGGTCATACCCTCCATCCGATGATTCGCGCCATTCATAATGAATGTCACACCTTCCGCAATTGCACAGAACTTGCCAATGACCAGGCGATCACCAATAAAGTCATAATGATGCTGTATCCGGTCATAGAATTGCTCTGGCGGATTTGTGTTATCGCTATAATACGTATAATCACCAATGTCCACGTTGGAACGCGGCGGCAGGTTTTGAATGTAACATACCGTACGGATATTCTCATTTGGGAAAAGTTTTGTTTTATCAGGGGCCATATTGTAGTCCCTCCTTTTCCCTATTGTAACAGATATTAAATCTTAAACGGACTAAGTGAGTTCTGGAGCTCTGTCGACACATCGGACAAAATAGCCGCAGATGCCTTGATCTGCTCTACCGACTTGAGCTGTTCATGAACAGATCTGGCAGCCTGCTGTGAATTGGTACTGGCCGTCTGCGCATGGCGAGCGATCTCATGCACAGAAGCTACGATCTGTTCAACGCCTGCGGACATCTCTTCACTCGTCGCAGCCATGTCCTCAATCTCTGTAGCAATATGCAGGTTCGTATCCCGGATCAGGCTGAAGTTTTGCTCCGTTTCCCGGGTCAAGCGCAGTCCTTCCTGTACTTCGTCCTTCACTCTCGACATGGCCGATAACGATTGCTGCATATCTTGTTCCATGGCTTCGACCAGTTCTTCAATACGATCTGAAGAGTCTCCGGCTTGTTCAGCCAGTTTACGAACCTCGGTAGATACGACGGCAAATCCTCTGCCATGTTCCCCTGCTCTTGCCGCTTCAATGGATGCATTGAGGGCGAGCAGATTCGTTTGATTTGCAATCTCATGAATGGCGGAAACCATCTGGCTAATCTGTGCCGACTTCCCTTCCAGCATACGAATGACTTCATCCGTTGTGGTAACGGAAGATTCAATCGTAGACATCTGCTGAACGGTAAGTTGCACCGCTTCACCTCCGGTTTCTGCCTGTTTGCGTGAATACAAAGCAGCGTCCGAGATGCTGGAGGCCTTGTCTGCCATACGTTGTACGCCTATCGCCACTTCTTCCATGGCCTGCAGATTTTCTTCCGTACTAATTGTCTGACTCTCGGCTCCTTGTGCGACTTGTTCAACGGAGGATGCTATTTGCGATGATTCTTTGGCCGTTTGATCCGCAATCTTCAGTAGTAGCCCGGTCGAATGCTCTGCTTTCTCTGCAGCCTGAAGTCCACCCTGAATGATGACCTGCAGATTGCTTCTCATCTCATTGTATCCCGCACCCAGCATACCAATCTCGTCTTGGACGTTGTCCACAACCGGCTGTGTAAAATCGCCCGTCCCCGCACGTTTAATCGCCACAGAGACCCGTTCGATTCTTGCTCTCACCCTGCGAACGTACAGCAGGATCAGGGTAATTGCGACCAACATTGCAAGCAGGAATACGATCAGGAATGTCTTGAGGAACGAGGAGATAATCACATCAATTAATGATTGAGAAGCACCAACATAGAAAATTCCGATAATCTCTCCGGATGCGTTCTTGATTGGTTCATAGGCCGTTTGATATTTCTGACCCACAACCACAGCTTCACCGAAGTATTTTTCGCCTTGCTGCAAAACGGTCTGAGCGACCTCGTCTGATACCTTCGTGCCCACAGCGCGCTCCCCGTCCACCATAACATTCGTAGCAACACGTTCGTCACCTCGGAAGATCGTTACCGTGTCCCCGGATGCTTCTCCAATCTCATCTACAAGTTCAAAGTTACCTTCCAGCGCGGTATCTCCCTTGAATAATTGCCCGCCCTTAATGGCCCAATCTCCTGGATGCTTATATGTAATGATACGATTCGCCATCTCCAAATCTCGCTTTGCCTTCTCTGTAGCAAACGTCGTGATCCCCTGCCTCATTTCCAGGATTACACTTACCGCCACGGCTGATGAGAAGACGATAAATATACTGATAACGATCAAACTGATTTTGGTACCGATGCTCATGCTTCGCATGTGTGTGAGCCACCCTTTTCCCTATGTAATTGTGGGGATATTCAAGCCAATTTCGATTCCGTTTCGAATATCACTATAGTCTTATCGGTAGGAGAGTTCACAATATTTATAATATTTCAGTGACATTTATCACAGTAATTGAAATTAAAAATCAAAGTTTTTCCTCTTTCTCCGTAATTATGTGAGAATGATCTGCTGTCTGGAAATTTAAACAATCTAGAAAGAGAAATTGGATATGTCTAAATTCATATAGAAGGTAGTACTAAAAATATTTCAGCTCATTTATGTTGCCAACCACATATTTAAGTGCCTGGGGGCAAACTGGTATCGTTAACTCAACTGCCTTCTGCCGAAAAAGCAGCGCAGTATGGCGTTACAGCCAAGTTTAATTCCAAATTCCCGACATCAGAGGATCTGTACACGATTGCTCAGCTAATCGCTAACGGTTCCCTCCGTCTAACCTGAAAAAGCAGCGCAAAAAGGGATTCGATCTGACCATCGAATCCCTTCTCTCTTTCTCCGTGCAACAACGTTGCACCGCAGAAGATATTGCTTATTTGGATGTAAGGCTTACTTGTGCAGCGGTTTGATCCCAGTCCACGGTAAGTCCCAGTCCTTCTGAGATGAAGCGTACAGGCACGAGTGTGCGACTGTTTTGAATGATTGCTGGTGCATCAATTTCGAGCGTCTCTCCATTTACGGTTGCGGTGCTGCTTCCGATCTTGAGCACAAGGGTCTGATCATTCAGAACCGTTGTTACCGCCTTCGCCGTTTTGTCCCAAGTCACTTCTGCACCCATCGCTTCGAGGATTGCGTTCACAGGCACCATCACTCGGCCACTTTGCTGCAGCGGGTCCTGATCCGGGAATGTGATCGATTTACCATCGAGTGTTACGGTAATGGTTTTGTCGTTTGTTCCGGATGAGGTATTCGAACCTGTCTCTTCCGAAGTCTCAGGCAAAGGCGTTACTTCACGTCCGAGTTGCTCTTGCAGATTCACAAGACGGTTCAGTGCAAATGTCGTCAGTGATCCAGCTGCCATGGAGCCCATACCTCCGCCGCCAAAGTTACCGCCAGGGCGTGTCTGCGTATTATCTGTACCCGTTGTTGCATCTGTTGTACCGTTTCCAGTTGCGGCACCCGGCTGAGTCGGAGGTGTTGTTCCATCTGGAGGAGTCATTCCTTCAAAACCTTCAGGCGGCGTCATGCCTTCCATGCCTTCGGGTGGTGTCATTCCCTCAAATCCTTCTGGTGGAGTACCGCCCATACCACCTGCTGCATCTGCATTTGCAGAATAAGCAATGTTGGATTCAAATTGTTCTGTCGTATAGAATTTCGTAGGATCTGCTTCTACATAAGGACGAATCTCATTGGCAAGGTCAGTAATACGATCCTGAATGCCTTCCATATAGTCCGTCAGTTCATTGACGTAACTCAAATATTTTTTTTTATACTCCGACACAGCAAGCAGGTTATTAATCATCGGTACATTTTCCATGCTAATGCCCAGTACGGGCTCGTCCACAGATACGTTTGTTGCGTTGGTGTTGGTCGTGGTTGATCCGGTTGTTGTGCCACGTCCGCCTCCACCCGAGTATCCGTTGAAGGACATGTTAAAGTCCCAAGGAACAACGGTGAACTTGCCAGCGGCATCACTGTAGAGCATGTAGTTGTGTCCTTTGTCGCCGTTATAACTGTCATAGTTGCCAAAAACCATGTTGCCTGCAATATATTGAAGTGCCGAATCCACGTCCAGTACACTTTCAATATCGCCTTTTTCACCTTCTGGCATCTCGTTCAGCGTTTGGATGAAGGTTTTGAGTTTGGCTTTGTCCTTATCCGTACCCAAGTCTTTGGTAATTGTGCTGTAGTCACTGCCCTCTTCATATTGAAGATAACTCTTCTCATCCGTATCATAGAGGACGCCTTCTTCGTAATCCTCACCGTAGTTGCGCTCCAGATAACTATCATCCACTGCTTCAACACCAGTATAGAAACCCACCAGCTCGCCGTTAACATACAGATTAACATAGTTCGTCATTGGTACATCCATGCCAATGCTGCGCAGTGCTTCATAATGAAGAACTTCACGCATATACGAAGGATCGGCGTAGTTGTTGTTCAGTACCATTTTGTCCAGTCCAAGCAGCGTTTGTGTTTTGTCGTATTTATCAAACTTCAGTCTGAAGCTGTAACGGTCTGAATCTTCCATTGAGGCTACGGCTTTCAGGGTCAGATTGCCCTTGGTGGAGAAACCGACGTTGTCCAGCTTGTTGCCGTCCACTTCCACACTAACATTCTTATAATCCTTATCGAGCGGACTTTCGAGCATGCTCTTCCAGTCTGCATCATCAATCGTTACATTCACATCAATGACGTTATCCGTCTGGAACAACGATTCATAAGCTTGCGTCACGCCTGCACTCGTGGTTGTCGCTGTACTTTCTGCAGCATATGCTGCATTCGGACTTCCGATCAGCCCAAAAGATGACGTTACCATGGTCACGGATAATGCCGTTACTGCAGCTTTTCGTAATAAAATATTCAAGTGATGAATCCTCCTTCTTGGTTTCTGTTAAGCAACTGTGGCTTATGTAAACATGTTAGGAGATGAACCTTTAGTGAATCTTAAACGCGATAAACCACAAAAATAAATAGTATGTATCACTATGAAATTTTCATGGATATACAAGAAACATAATGAAAAAAGCGAAATTATAACCTTGGAACCGGTTCATAAGTCCTATTTTGTTGCAAATATCTAACATTAATATGCCTATATAACGATATATCTGAAGAGTAGAACTTACCTGGAGTTCATATACGTGAATAGCAAAACTCATTACGAAAAGCTTTTAGAAACAAAAGAGAATTTGATCAGACAGTGTTTTAGGGACGATTTCACAGTTTTTAAGCCAACAATTACATAGCGTGTACAACACCCAGGATAAGTCCTTCGTCACAATCGTAGAAGGAGTGAACCATCTTGTTTAATAAGCTTCGCTGGAGTACCATGCCTTTCTTCATCAAAAATTTGGTGATTTCATTCGGCAGCATCATGTTGATCGGTGTAATCCTGATTACTGCCGCGTATCAATTGCAAAAAAACATCTTGGTTGAACAGTTGCACGACCAGGCTACCGTCATCACCCAGAAATGGTACGATGATCTCGACACTGCCAAAGTGGCAGAAGCGGCTAAGGAAAAAAGCTATTCCGGTCCTGTACAGCTGGAAATGAAAGCTTATCTTGATTCCATCCATGAATTCTATCCAAACATCGCGCAAGCGTACATTTTTGGTTCAGAACTTGAGCAAGGAAACGGAACGTCCATCATCGCGATTCCAACGAATCTGTTGGAACCATTCGAGGAAGGTAACCTGCCCGCAGGTGCCATGTACCCGCTGCCTCAGAATAACGTCGTAGTACTGGAACAGATGAAAAAGGACGAAAAACCTGCCTTCAGTGATTTCTACACGGATGAGTACGGAACCTGGACCACTCTGATCTATCCGATTAATAACGCAGATGGCTCCATGTACGCTGCTCTTTACTTCGATGTAGATGCAAGTGCCGTTCCAAAAGGTCTGAACAAACTGCTTACGTACGGTTTGATGTTCCTGATCGGTTTCCTGATCCTGTTCATGGTGTTGCAATTCATTTTGCTGAAAAGAACGTTGCTTCCGATCCGCAATCTGATGAAAGGTATCGAAGAAGTCAGCACGGGTAATCTGGACGTAACCATCGATACCGGGCGAGATGATCTGGGTATCATCAACGAGAAGTTTAATGCGATGATCCATCGCTTCAATACAACCATCTATAAAGTACAGAATGCTTCACATCACCTCTCGGAATCTTCCAAACAACTACTGGGCATTTCCGAGAAAAATAATGTGAACATTCAATCCATCAGCACCAATATTCGAGAAATATCTACTGGACTGGTGTCACAAGACAAAGCCACTGTGGAGAACGCACGTGCCATGACAGAGATGTCAACGGTAGTGCAGACGATCGCCAGCAGTTCAGCCGATGTGGCAGATGAAGCACTCAGCATGGAGCAGCGCTCCAGCACAGGTAATGTGGTGATGCAACAAGTCATTGAGCAGATGCGCCTGATCTCAGGTGCGGTGCAAAATACGTCAAACTCGATTCAGTCTTTGGAAAATAACTCGAACCAGATTAGCAACATTGTTAACGTGATTACGGAGATTGCTGGACAAACCAACTTGCTTGCACTTAACGCTTCAATCGAGGCAGCCCGCGCAGGTGAAGAAGGAAGGGGTTTTGCGGTGGTTGCAGGTGAGGTACGTAACCTGGCAGAGCAATCGCAGGAATCAGCGAAGCAAATTCGACAGTTAATTGAAGAAATTCAACGGGATATCATGCAGTCTTCCGAAGCGATGCAGTTGGGTTCCAAGGAAGTCACCAAAGGCTTGGAAGTTACCCAAGAGACTGGTGTATTCTTCGAGAATATTCTGACTGCTACGAATAAAGTTGCAAACCAGATCCAGGATATCTCCAGTTCTACTGAAGAAATCTCGGCAAGCACACAGGAAATGTCTGCCACGGCCGATGAACTGTCTGCCAATGTCAGCAAGGCAGCAAGCAGCAGTAAACAAATTGAGCAGTCAATTGATGAGCAGGAAGCCTCCATGGCTGCCATTGTGAGTGCCTCCGATGAACTCTCGGTTGTATCCGAGCAACTTCAAGAACTGATCTCATTCTTTAAAGTACGCGCAGAATAGAAGCAATAGGATACAGATAACAAGAATACGACACAGTAAAAACCAAGGCTCATGAGTGACTACACTCAAAGCCTTGGTTTTTTGTTGTTACCAGGTGTTTTATTCCTTTCGATCAGCATCTACTTGTTTAAACAGTATGTCTTCCCCACTTATAATCATCTTTTTCTCGTCATTGTAGCCAGATTGTTCGGATCGAAATCCAGCATTAAGAATAAGATCGGCCTCCCCATTCGATATATATTGAACCTGCTCCGGTGTAAGGATTATTTCAACTTCTTCTGAATACCAGCTATCTTTCTTTAATTCGGTTGCCAATTCTTCACTGGTACTTGACCTCGGCGGGAGAAGCGTCTTTCCATCCATTTGAAGATCAATATCGAAAAACTGTTTCGAATGGAAAATCTCGTGGTTGGCATCTTGTCCCCTATACCTTATCCCCGGTTTAAAAGTGAAGTCGTGATCACCAAATTGTTGGACACTTAATCGGAGTTCATATTCACCCAATTGCCTGGTTGCCGTCATCGTCTGTCCTTCTCTTTGAATTCGGTCTGGTGCTGTATCGTTGCTTTCCAATGATGAATCGGAACAACCCATTAGGACAAGACACATCATCAGGAGGTAGGAGAAATATTTCAAAGTAGACCTCCTCTCACTCTAATATATAATCTGACTCTTAGAGTTTGGACGCAGAATTGTACCATTAAGTTACATTGTTAATAAAATATATAAGAAGTTCTCCACTTAAGAGAAAGCATATCTAAACAGCCCATAATATAGAGGTCCAATCGCGATAACTAATGTTATCAACATCCAAACTCTCCTCGTCATAATTGGTAATCCATCCAAAATCTCTTCCCCTTCGTTATCCTTTAAAAGCATTGCGAATAATACATCCCATAACAGAGCTGTCACAGTAATAAATTTCCACAAAGAAGGATTTAAAATAGCCGTTTCCGTTACATATCCTAACAACCCTATCCATGTAATAACGGATACGACAAAATCGATTTTGCTAAGTTTAGACTTATACTTTCCTTTAATAAGATACGAGAGTGATGCTGTGCCAAGCAATCCAAGATAGATCGTCCATAAAACGTGTTCCATACGTACTCCTCATTCTTTGCTGTATTTTAATATTTACTGTTTCTTCGCCACCCTTTGCTATTATAGCTATTCAACTCTATAACTGATATATATAACACTTTTCCATATTATAGTAACTCCTCATCCGTACTTTCCTCTACTCATTTATTGTTTTCATCCCCCAGCCCACATTATGACAAAGCTCACATCCTTATTCCCTGTTTAAGTGCTACATTTGTTAACGACCAACTGACCGTAATAGTAAAACGGTCAATAAAGGATTTACCTTACTATTATCCTTTCAATCTACAAGGAGGTGTATATGCGATGAAAACGATAGATCGAAGGCAACAGGTGATGGATTCTGCCGAGAAATCCTTTGCCTTGTTTGGCTATAAGGCCACAACGATGGAGCAGGTTGCGAGACTTGCCAATGTGGGCAAGGGAACGATCTATACTTTTTTCGAAAATAAAGAAGAACTGTTCAGCGAGATTCTGCGCTCAATCATTGCGGATATGAGACAGATTACAGAGCAGACCGTGAAGGAAGAGAATTCCTTTCTGGATAACGTGCATATGAGCATGGATTCTTTGCTGGAGTACCGGGAGGAACATGAGCTGTTAATCAAGCTCTTTCAGGAGGTTAACGAGTTTGGTACGCCGCAAGCCAAAGAAGGTTTGCAGAAAGTGGAGACAGCCATTCTTGAATATCTGGAGCGTCAGGTGAGCCGTGCCATGGAATTAGAGCAGATTCGCGGGGACGATCCCAAGCTGGTTTCTTTTGTCCTCTTGAAGCTGTATGTCACCTTAACCTCAGATTGGAACAAAGCACATCCTACGTTGCATAAAGATCAGATCAAGGATTTTGTGGGCCTCTTTCTCAAGAATGGCTTATCCCCACCTCGAGAAAGGCATGCCACTAGATTCAACACATAATAGAGATAGAACAAACGGATTAGCGTAAGGATAGGGAGAGAACATGATGAAATCATTCCACGTATTTGGGCAGGATCTGAAGTCCGCCTTCAAGAAACCAAAAGTATTTATTCCGATTCTCGTTGTACTGTTCATTCCGGTGCTATATAGCGGCCTGTTCCTGAACGCATTCTGGGACCCCTATGGCAAAATGAATGAGTTACCTGTGGCCGTGGTCAACACGGATCAGGGCGCAGTCTACAACGACAAATCACTGGAGGTCGGTCAGAATCTGGTCGATGAATTGAAGAAAAGTGATGATTTCGACTGGCAATTCGTGACTCGTGAACAAGCAGCAAAAGGTATGCAAGACAACACGTATTATATGACGATTGTGATTCCGGAGGACTTTTCCACCAAAGCAACGACCCTGATGGATGAGCACCCTGAGCCAGCAGACCTGATCTATGAACCCAATGAAGGATACAACTTCCTCGCGGGTCAGATTGGCGGCACGGCGGTCAAACAAATTCGCTCCAAGGTCGCTGCCAAAGTCACAGAATCGTATACCGAAACGCTATTGGATCAGGTCGAAAAAATCTCTGGCGGTTTGGCGGATGCCGGGGATGGTGCAGGTCAGATTCATGATGGTGCGATTAAGCTGGATGAGGGTGCTGCTACATTAAAAGAGAACCTCTCTAAACTGGCCGCAGGAACCGATAAGCTGGAAACAGGCGTAGTTCCGTTAAAGGAAGGTACGTCCACTCTCGCCCAAGGCACAGGTGATCTTCATACTGGCGCAAGCGCCCTGTCCAGTGGACTGTCCCAATTGGCAGCAGCAGGCACGAAGCTGAGTGATGGAGCAGCCCAGGCTGAGACAGGTAGCAAACAGCTACAGGCTGGGCTTCAGTCTGCTCAGGAAGGCGTAGCTAAGTTGGATGCAGGACTGGCGGCTTCCGAGGAAGGCAGTGCGAAGCTGACGGCTGGGCTGCAAAGTTCTGTTGAGGGTAGCGCCAAAGTTAGCGAGGGTGCCAAAGCAGTTGCACAAGGGCTCGCCCAATTAGCTGAAGCCAGCCCGGAACTGGCCGCAAGTCCTGCTGTGCAGCAGCTACTGGCAGCCAGCCAGGCCGTAGCCGCTGGCAGCGAACAAGTGTATCAGGGTGGACAGCAATTGGTCGCAGGCAGCCAAAACCTGTATGCTGCACAGCAACAACTGCATCAAGGCAGCAGTCAGTTGGTACAGGGTGAACAACAACTGGTACAAGGAGCTACGCAGTTATCCGCCGGACAAGAAAAGCTTGCGACTGGTCTACAACAATTCAATTCCAAATTATCTGAGGCTGCCGCTGGAGGAGCCAAACTTGCGGATGGTTCAGGTCAATTGAATGCTGGTGCAGACAAATTGGTTGCGGGTGTAAGCCAACTTACAGACGGAATCTCAACCTTGGCAGATGGCTCACATAAGCTCGATGACGGCGCCGGTCAGTTAAAAGAAGGTACGCTTAAGCTAACGGACGGCTCTGGCGAACTTGCCACCAAGCTGAATGAAGCGGCTGAGCAGACGGGTAGTGTGAAAAAGACCGATGAATTGGTAACCATGTATGCAGAGCCTGTTCAGGTCGATGAGCATAAATATAACGAGGTTCCTAACTATGGTACAGGATTCTCGCCATACTTCCTGTCACTCGGGCTATTTGTAGGGGCATTGATTGCCACACTGGTAGTGCCAACACGCGGCAGTACGGTTAGTGACGCAAGTGGCTGGAATCGTTTTGTGAGTAAAACGCTGGCTTTTACACTCATGAGTGCTGTACAGTCCCTGCTTGCTTCATGGCTGGTCTTGTATGGCTTGGGTCTGAATGTTCAGAGCGTTCCATTGTTCCTCTTGTTCAGCTTTGTTACCAGCCTAAGCTTCATGTACATCATTCAGGCACTGGTAACTTGGCTGGAGAATCCGGGTCGTTTCCTCGCGATTCTGATGCTGATCTTCCAGCTTACTACCAGCGCGGGCACCTTCCCGCTCGAACTAATTCCAAATTGGCTGAAAGTATTCAACCCTTGGCTGCCTATGACCTATTCGGTAACGGGTTATAAAGCAGTCATCTCAAGTGGACAGTTCGGCGTGGCTTGGGATCAGATCGGGATTCTGTGCATCTTTGCTGTGATTGGGCTTGGAGGAACCTTAACGTATTTCATGGTGCATCGCACCCGTGAGGTTGAGGACGTTAGCGGTGAGGTCGTACTTGACCTATAAAAAGTAAAATAAAAAGCAAAGGCGTGTACCTAAGCTCCACCCTCTTCTGGACAACAAGGGGTGTTCGGCTAAGGTACGCCTTCGCTTTTTTTAGTTTTAGCTACAATCTAAGTTTGCTAACTTCATATTTCTAGTATGTAGAGTAAATTTCAGAACTTGAGATAGCGAAACTAAACAATAGCACGAGCAAAATAAGTAATACATACATCGCTGTACCGATGATTCCACAAACAAGTCCAGCAATGGCTAATCCTCTGCCTTGCTCCATGCGAACTCTGATCTCTTTGAAGGCTAAAGATGCAAATATAATCGCGATGATGCCGATTAAAATTCCCACGTAAGGAATCGTGACGGACAGAATCCCCAAAACTAGTGATACAATTGACTTACTATTGGTCTTTGGTACTACATAAGGCGGTGGTGGCAATGTGTCATTATAATAACGATCCACATCATTTTCGCGATGTTCCAAGGTAAATCCTCCCTATTCTTTAAGTATGTTCATTATAATTGATTAATAGGAAAAATAATATCCATATTGTGTTAATTATGAATTACCTTTAGATTTATTTTATTTCCATCATCCCCGGACACGCATATATAAATCCATAAGCTTGTAGATTGTACTTCAAGGATATGAATTTAAGAACCGTTTATCCGTGTGATGATACAAATCAAGAATACCTCTAACATATAGATATTATTATAGTCGTAATACTTTTCTGAATATCTTTGGGGGATTACTCAGATGAAAATCGATAAAGTCATGAATATACTTATGATTTTGATACTTGTACTTATTGCTTTTTATCAAAATAATGTAGCTGTTTTATGTTTTAGTATTGTTTTGTTTGGAATCATGAGTTACACCACTTATCGAATTCGAACACGTTGGAATGTAGTAACTTATATCGTGTTGACCCTGGTATTGATGATCTGGAACATATACCTGTGGACATAAGCATTACTTTCAAAAAAAGAACGCAATCCCTTATTACTCATAGGATTGCGTTCTATGGACATTTATTAAATTTGAAGTTTTCTCTATCCTTCCACTTCCACCCGCTGCAAAAACGTCCGGGTACGTGCAAGCTTTGGATTGCCAAAGATCTGTTCTGGAGGCCCCGCCTCTGCGATCTCACCGTTATCCATGAAGAATACACGATCCGCAACGTCACGGGCGAAGCCCATCTCATGCGTAACAATCATCATCGTCATGTTTTCCTGTGCCAGTTGTTTGATTACGCGTAACACTTCTCCAGTCAGCTCCGGATCGAGTGCCGACGTAGGCTCATCGAACAGGAGGATATCCGGTTGCATCATGAGTGCGCGGGCAATAGCTACACGCTGTTTCTGTCCACCGGACAGATTGGCTGGATAGACATCGGCCTTGTCCGACAGCCCTACTTTGCCGAGTAATTCCAGACTGCGGTACCGAATGACGCTTGAACTTTCTTTTTTCAAAGTCTTCGGTGCGAGTTCCAGATTAGCCTGCACAGTCAGATGCGGGAACAAGTTAAAATGCTGAAACACCATGCCCATGCGATCCGTCATCTTGCGAATATCTGCGGCACCCGCGTAACGACCATTATCAACCAGCGTCTGATCCTGAATACGAATCGTTCCGCCCGAAATATCCTCCAGATGAATCAGGCTGCGCAGCATTGTACTTTTACCCGAACCGGAAGGTCCAATCACGGCAATTACTTCTCCTGGTTCCACGTTGAAAGATACCTGCTTCAGCACATCAAGTGTACCGAATGATTTTCTCAACTGATTTACTTCTATTATATGTGTCATATGCAGACAGTCCTTTGATTGATCAGATTTAATTTATTCAAATGAAAACCGCTTCTCAAGTAGCTTGAACAGCACGGTGAGTACGAGTGTCATGAGCAGATACATAACCGCCGCCACGAAGAAAGGTAACAGCTTTATGTCGCGATTCACCGCCGCTTGTGCATAATACAACAGCTCTGGTACAGCAACAGCATAGAGCAGTGCCGTATCCTTGATGAGCGTAATGGACTCATTGGCCGTTGCGGGCAATACTACACGAATCATCTGAGGGATGATGACTTTGGTCATTGTCTGCCACTTCGTTAATCCCAGAACTTTCGCCGCTTCATGTTGCCCCTTATCAATGGAAAGCAGTCCGCCCCTGAAGATTTCCGCAAAGTAAGCCGCATAGTTCAGAATGAACGCAATCCCTGCCGCAACAAAACGATCAAACACCAAGTATTCCCCAATTACCGGAAGCAACGGTAACCCGAAGCAGAAGAATAGAATTTGGAGCAGCAGTGGTGTTCCTCGCATTACGTAGACGTAGGTATGGGCAATCCACGCCAGCGGTTTAATTTGGCTTCTCATCGCGAGCGTGACTGCAAATCCAAGCGGCACAGATAACACGATCGCCAGCAAGAACATGAAAATGGTGGTCTGTGCACCCTCTAACATCGGTTTTAAAATGGTCGATAGATAATCCCAACTCATTATTTTGTCTCCTCTAATCTGTTAACCCCGCATTCCTCCGAAGCATAAATCGCTCCAGCATGGAATACGGGGTCCGTTTTGTTTCTAACTATATATCAGGTGTGTAACCTGCCTATTTCAGAACCTTATCTTCACCCAACCATTGAGTGGAGATCTTAGCCGCTGTTCCGTCTGCATTCAACTCATCCAGCGCTTTTTGCAACTGATTCAGAAGCTCTTCATTGCCTTTTTTGATACCAATGCCATATTGTTCCGGTGCAAGAGATTCATCCATCAGTTTGAATGTTCCCTCTTCTTTGGACATGTAGTATCTCGCTACCACTTCATCAATGATGACCGCATCCAGACGTTTTGTCTTCAGATCAGTCAGTGCAAGCACGTTATCCTTGAATTCGGAAGCTTTCACTTTATCCTTCAGAGGACTGGCTGCCAGTGCATCTGCCGCGGAGGACAGTGCCTGCAATCCCACATTTTTGCCATCGAGTTCATCCAGCTTCGTAATTGGTGAGTCTGCCAAGGTAATGGCTACCTGACTATTTTCCAAATACGGCTTCGTGAAGAGCACTTTCTCTTTACGCTCATCCGTAATGGTGTACCCGTTCCAGATCATGTCGATCCGGCCACTGTTCAGCTCTGATTCTTTGGAAGACCAGTCGATTGGCTGGAATGTGATTTCTTTACCCATTTTCTCCGCTGCAGCTCTTGCGTAATCAATATCAAAACCAACAATTTCATTCTGCTCGTCCCGGAAACCCATTGGAGCAAACTTGTCATCAATTCCTACAACAATCGTGTTATCGTCTTTGCTTGCGGAACTGGAACAACCAGCCACAATCAATACACATATGCTAATGAATAATAGTAGAATCGCTTTTTTTCTCATCTCTCGAACCCCTCCATGTCTATAACCAAAACCCAAACGCTTTAGTTCGTTACCACGTTATCAGAGATTTATAATAACATAGCATGGGAGAAGAGTCGAGTCTCTTGCCTATTTCCTTCTATTTCATGCAGCTTAATTGTCAACAATCTGTGAAAAAACCTCTTTCACTTGTGCCGGTTCTACCAGCTTCTCGCATATTGGAAATCCCAATTTTGTAGCCCCTTCAACTCCGTACCCACTCATTGATTAGCAACATTTCTCTCTCACTTTTCGTCTGGAAAATATTAGGGAGGTGAATGAAATAAAATTCTTCAATACGATAAGAATATTGACCACATTGGTTTTTCTTTCAACTATGCTGATATTATCCGGCTGTAATCCTACTTCAAGTCATGGTACAAAGGAAGTCGAAATGGGATCAAAACAGGTTCATGAACCGGAACCCAACTTACCTCAGAAACTGCCTACGCCAACCATTCAGAGCGAAAGCGGCATCTCTATTCCTGCTATACAGGGCAGTTATTGCTGGGGAGGCACCTGCGCTGATTACGCTAGTCTAAATTTTGAAGACAACACTCCGGTCCAAGTTCTTGCCGGTGAGGATTTATCCATAGACATGGGCACAGATATCCCCCCGGATGAGATAAGTATTTCTGAATTTGTGGACAACCGCAATGCATACGTTACTTCTTCGGATGGGACCTTCCAACTTCCCAAGGAACCAGGGACACATTATTATGGAGCATTTGTCCGCTGGTCTTCCCCTCAAGATTCACAGATCAGCCTGGGAGATACTTCTTTTACATTTGTGGTTCGTGTCGTTGAGAAAAAATAGAATCAAACAGAGCCCCTCCAATACTGGAGAGGGCCCCGTCTACTCTTTATATTTCGTTGTTGTACATCCTGCCTTTATCTATTGCTGCACTTTCTCGCGATCTTTTCCTTTATCGGATTCGCCCGCATTTTTGTTCGCAGCATCGCGATCCTGTTGCATCTCTTCCACCGTTTTCACTTTGAGACGAGCAGCGCCCTCATATTCCTTCGTTGGAATCAGATCACCTGCAGCAAGTCTTGCTTCTGCAGCTGCAATCGCATCTCCGTACTGCGGCAACCACTGGGCCTGTGCAACCAGCATCTCGTCGACCATCTGCCAGATTTCTTTTGGATTACACACGGCACCCACGAGTGGGTCCATCATGAACGCCTGACGAAGTAATTTGTCATCTCCGTTCACCGCGGCTTCAACCGCAAGCCGCTGCACGGAAATGCTCACATTACATACCGCAGCCGGGCCAAGAGGCAGATCCCCTACATGCGGCATAGAGATACCGTTGCGATCCACATATCCCGGTGCCTCAATAATCGCATCATCCGGCAGGTTCGAGATTACTCCATGATTAACGGTATTGAAATGTCCACGATAGACACGTCCCGTCTCCAGCCCTTCAATAATGTACGAACCGTGCTCCTCGCCCCGTTTTTCCGGAATGAATTGCATCGGTTCATCCTTCATCCAGTTTGGAAAATCAGTCTCGAACCAGTTGCGCCCCTCGGTACACACCCGCAAATATCCACCCGTCTCTCCGTTGATCCAGTTGCCGAGGTCAATCCAGTCGTTGATCTCTTCCGGACGTTTGCGGTACCACGGCACGTATTCACTCAGATGACCATTTGATTCTGTACTGTAATATCCGAAGCGGCGCAGCATATCGATTCGCACTTTCTCAGTGCGGCTGTACTCCGGATGTTTCTCGAAGGCTTCGAGCAGATCTCCTGTAAGGTCTTTACCTTCATGAGAAGCCTGGATATACCAGGTCTGATGGTTGATGCCGGCACAAACAATATCCACTTCACTCTTTTTCAATCCAAAAGCTTCCGCAATCTGATGATGACCATGCTGTACGCCATGACACAGTCCGATCGTCCGTACACCGCCATACTTATTGCAGGCCCATGTGAGCATCGCCATCGGATTGGAATAGTTCAAGAGCAGCACGTCAGGTGCGCTCTGTTCACGAATATCTTTGCAGATATCCAGCATTTCGGCGATTCCGCGTTGTCCGTACATAATGCCGCCTGCACACAGCGTATCGCCAACACATTGATCTACCCCATATTTCAGTGGAATATCCACATCGGTTGCAAATGCTTCCAGTCCCCCGACACGAATCGTACACAGTACATACTTCGCATCTTTCAATGCTTCTTTACGATCCGTTGTCGGCTGAATCTGAATATTCAATCCATTCTCACGGATATCCCGCTGACACAGCTCAGTCACCATGTCCAGATTGTGCTGGCTAATATCGCAGAACGCAATTTCAATGTTGTTAAACTCCGGTACCGTGAGCAAATCCCTTAGCAATCCCCGTGTAAATCCGATACTTCCTGCCCCGATAAACGCCACTTTAAACGACATGCTATGTCCTCCCCTAATCCGAATCTTTTGCTTCGGTTAATGACTCTCTTCATGAAATCATTGTACCAACGACAAATAGGGAAGCGTTATCAAAATCATGACCTGTTCAAGATCTTGTTGTCAAAAATCCTAACTTTTATGCGTTAGATCCGATAATCCATTTGCATTCGAAATAAACAGCTATTGGCCTATTCATCCGACGGGTACTGACTAACATGTCGTTCCATAGAGGAGCGAAATTCGACCGGAGTCATGCCCGTCGTCTTTTTGAACAACATATGAAAATACTGACGACTGCCTACCCCTACATAATCGGATATCTCTGAAATCGGGATATTGGTCTGCTGAAGAAGCATCTTGGCCTTCTCCATGCGAAGCATCGTCAGGTAGTCGGTCGGTGTCCGCTGCGTGTGCTGACGAAAAATGCGATGTAAATAGCCCGGATGCAGATTGACGGCTGCCGCGATATCCTTCATCTGAATGTTGCGATCCATATTGTGATGCATGAATTCAATGGTTCGTTTGACATACAACTCCGCCTGATCTGTCGCGCTACGACTCATTTCTCCGCGCAGACGTGCAACACGAACCAACAACTGGATGAACAGCGTACGCACCAGCATACCCTGTTCCGGGGACGAGAGATTCCGGGCTTCGCGGTGCCGCAACCTTTCCTCTGGCGGAATGATCTTCATCGGCACGGTTGATCTTCCTTGATCCAGCAGACCGCGTTGATCGAGTTCCAACACCAGACTTTTCATAATGTGATACACCTCTTCCGGGTCAGGCAATACCAGATATGGCGAAGCATTAGTAAGTAAAGCTTGGACTTCTTCCTCTTCCAGCGCAAGCTGGCGGATGGATAACTGTCCGGGAGGTGAGCCTGAGAATCCAAACTCCACATTAAGCATCCGGCAAGGCACACCATCTTCCACCAGCAAACGGTGCGGGACACCTGCGTCGAGCATGATGAACTGTCCTTTTTTCAAAACGGCCTGCTCCGAGCCCCCATCCGGCATCTGCACATCCACCCGGCACATTCCCGAAATAATATACATGATCTCCGTCGAATCATGATGGTGATAGGACATACGATAGTTGTCCCATTGCTTATAGTAGTACGCGT
This sequence comes from Paenibacillus sp. FSL M8-0212, assembly GCF_038004645.1. Taxonomy (NCBI): domain Bacteria; kingdom Bacillati; phylum Bacillota; class Bacilli; order Caryophanales; family Paenibacillaceae; genus Paenibacillus; species Paenibacillus sp. FSL M8-0212. Next base: position 1,248,272 of record NZ_JBBORP010000001.1, read on the forward strand.
AAAAACGCGGTCCACAATCCTCTGTTCGCAACGCCTCCTGATACAGGCTTCCTGTCCAGCGATTCGTGATGCTCATATCCATACCTCCAGTCCTTCAACGATCGATCCTCACTTTTCTCTATTGTAACAATTCTGTATGTTCGATATAAACTGTCTTAGTTAAAAGCCTCATTGTATTATTTAATTAGATAAACGTATAATTAGCATATTATCTAATTAATATATATGACTGTCTATACTTAAGGAGGTTTCCACTCATGAGTACCACCTTTCATTTGGTGAGACATGGTCTCAAAGAACGACGAATCGGGGATGTTCCCCTCACTTCGGAAGGGGTTTTACAAGCCGAAGTCACAGCACTTCATTTTGCCAAAGCCATCTCTCCCGTTACTAAAATCCTTACCAGTCCACTTCGACGAGCCCAAGAAACCGCAAGTATGATTGCCCGCCACACCCATTCCCATATAACCGAAGATCCTCGCCTGCGCGAACGTGCCAATTGGGGCGATTGCCCGGATCAGTCATTCGAAGAATTCATTGCGATGTGGGATCGATGTACGTCTGACCCAGATTACATCCCACCCGTGGGAGACTCGGCCAAACAGGCTGGTGAGCGTCTGGCCTCCCTCCTAACCGAATTAGCTAATGAAGAGCCAGAGAACAGTAACATTATTGTGGTTGCACATGGTGGACTCATTACTGATTTTCTGGTGCAAACCTTAACCGAGCGCGAGCTTAACGTCTGGCATTCCGATTTTATAGCTATGCAGAACCAATTGATCCCCGAGTGCTCCATTACCACATTGATCCATGATAAAGGAAACTACACTATTAAAGCGTTCGCTTCTACCAAGCATCTAGACTCCAACGATGAAAAAGAATGATGTAACACGGATGGCTGGGAACACGCCAAGCTCTGCCCGCAGATCCTTATGTAAAAAAGCTCTGAAACCTCCATGTGCCGAGACACATGGGGATTCCAGAGCTTCCAAGCTTCGAAGCCAACGCCTAAAACTAACGACGCTGCGTTACGTTACAGTCTGATCATGAACACATTATATTGCTATTGCTAGCTATTATTACTCCGGTCTGCTTACTTTCCGCCCTTACCTGGCGTGAAGAACTTAGGCAGCGTTACTTTCGACCAGTCCATATCCGATGCCATGTAGAAGGACGGATAGGACGGCTGGTTATATCCACTGTTCTGTCCAGCAATGCCCACACGATACATCGCATCATGCATCAGCGTGTACAGCTTGCGGTCTGTCTTCTCGGTACTCAGATAGATACGAATCGCTGAACTGTCCGTCGTTCTCACCAACATCTCTTCCCGCCAATCCCCGAAGATATCAGCCACGAGAGAAGGCGTACCTTTGGTGTGATTGTTGGTCAATGTGCCTGTTGCCGTCAGCAACGTGCCACGATTCCAGTCTTTGATGGTTGGTGTAACATCAATCGCACCATCAACGATCTGTGTCGTCATGTCACCAGCCCAGCGGATATTCATATTTGTTCCCGGCATCTGATCACTGATTTTCTCACCCTTAGCTGTCCATAATCCTACAGCCCATGTCTCCAGCCCACGACGAGTCGGATCAACATCACCTACCATGCCGCGTCCGGTATCTTTCCCTGTGTACCCACCATAGATTACTTCTCCGGTCTTCGCATCCCTCAGGGAATAGCCGTATGGCGCCCAAGGGCCACCCTCGTGAACCATGAAAATCTCAAGTCCCGGACGATCCGGGTCAATATCTGCCACATGAAGTGCGTCCCCATGACCCAGACGAGCAATGGTTCCCGGTGCAGCACTCTCGGCAGGCATCAGGTCTGTGGAGCTGTACAGCACGCTGCCGTCATGATCAATCGTAGCGGAGCCATAGATAATCTCCTGTTTGCCGTCTCCATCCACATCCGCCACACTGAAATAGTGCGCACCCTGAGTTGTAATGGAGCCATACTGCGGATCTGTGCCATCCACACCATGTGGCCCATCATTAAACGGGTTCTTCATCGGTGTCCAGCCGCTGTCCACTTTCCATTCCTTTTTCAGCTTCTTGCCGTCCCAATTGTAGGCAACCATCGTTGAACGTGTATAGTATCCGCGTGCAAAGATAGCAGACGGTGTCTTGCCATCCAAATACGCCACGCCTGCCAGGAAACGGTCCACCCGATTCCCCGGTTCAATCCGTGCCATGGCATAATCGCCCCACATCAGGCCGTCATCATGACGCTCAGGTTCATAGGGAATGGTCTCCAGCTCTTTGCCTGATTTCCCTTCAAATACCGTAACATACTCCGGACCATCCACAATAAAACCTTCGAACTTGCGCAACTCATTGCGATTGCTGCGTTCTACCGCATATACATCAATGAAGTAGTCGGCCAGGCTCTCGGCATCCTGCTGAGATAATGGGTAGTTATATTTTTTCTCCATTCCAAAAGCCTCTTCCAATGTTGCAGGCCAGTTGCCCTTCACAACCTCATCGTGTTTATGCCAGTTCCTGAACATATCCACCACGTGATCGTAGTAACCATCCGCACTTAAACGATAATCATCTTCGTTCGAGTACCCTGCCTTGCGATCCTGCTTGGGAAGCGTGATGTATTTCTCGGAGGTTACTTTTCCTTTTTTGTTATATTGGATAATCTTCGTGCCCGGAGCGGTCTTGAACATCATCTCGGCTTTACCATCCCCGTCAAAATCATAAACGAGCATCTGTGTATAGTGAGCACCTGCACGAATGTTGACCCCAAGATCGATCCGGTACAGCAATTGTCCGTCCAGGGTATAAGCATCAATATAGGTTTTACCGGTGTATCCTTTTTGCGATACGTCCTTGGCGTTGGAAGGGTCCCATTTGACGAAAAACTCATATTGGCCATCCCCGTCCACATCCCCCACGCTCATGTCATTGGCGAAATACGTATAAGCTTCTCCCGCAGGCGTCACGCCATCGGCTGGTTTTTGCAGTGGAATATCCACATACCCGTTCGCCCAAGGTTTGACGGATGCACTGCGTTTGCTCTCCTTGCCCTTCTTGTTCACCGCTGCCACTTCATAACGGGAAGACGATTTACCCGCGGAATCTACATAGTTGGTGCTGTCAGTGACCGTAGCGATCTTTTTACCATCACGATAGACGTTAAAGTCCGTACCTGTCAGCCCTTTGTCGCTATACCCTGTGGCCTCGTCACCAAGCAATCTCCAACTGAGAAAAACACCTTCGGATGTCGATGCAGCCACCAGACCGCGATCCAGATATTCCAGTTGAATCTCTTTCACGTGACTGCCCCCCTTATGTGATTGAAGGCCAGCCTCCGACGCCCCATTACCGTTGGAAGCTTCCGCTCCCGTAACGCCAGCTGTTCCTCCTATGAGCAAAGCTACGCTGAGTGCCGAAGAGAGCACCTTGGCTGCAAGTGGCATACTTGCCTTCCTGCGACCGGATTGCCGACCTGACACCGATCCCTTATGTACCGGCGCTGTTGTTTCTGAGTTCATCCACCTTCACGCTCCTTGAGACAGAATAGGTGACGCTTATACACATTGATGATGATTGGACGTTCGATCATTCGTACAGACCTTCTTCGACGGACCAGACTCGCCATAATGATTACGCTTACAAAATTAAAAAAGAGAAATCAGCTTGCCCGACTACCAGAGTGCGGTCCCCCTTCCATTCTCTTTCCAATCCGAGCGGGGTGATCCCGCCCATCGGGTTCTATTATAGACATCCTGCCTGCCAGACCCTAGGCAAATATCCGTCCAAAACGATCAATAATCAGTGTTTTTAGAGTCATTTGAGAAAAAGAACTTGCAGCTGTGAGGGATATCCGTTCCGGTTACGAATCGTTCTTATGATCGCTGTTATCCCCGGATTTTCTTCCATCCCCTTTCCAAGGTTAAAATCCGGTGATAAAGGCGAACACTTCGTTTCTTCAGAATCGATTTCGTCCCCTCCACTACGTTCCTCAGTTGATCAAGTACTTCATTTCAAGATGACTCTTGTAATGAATAGCAAAAAACCGCAATCCTCTAATATACTGAGGATTGCGGTTAAGACAATTACAATTAAAGCTTAAGGCTCAATGCCCCATACCAGGTTTCCACCTTGGTAGAGCGTTACCTTATTCCAATCCTGATAGGATGTTTTCGTTGGATCGAAGGAATAGTCATTCGTCTCGTCAAAGTTGGACCAGTCTGTTTTGTACATGCGAAGCTGGATGTCTCCAGTCTGTCCACCAGCCTGAATGCTGCCAGCGCCAGATGTGAAGCTCAGCTCAACATAGGAGTCTGTGAAGGTCCGCTGGATATTGGCTCCGCCAACTTGAGCATAATCGATGGCAGAATCCATCGCAGCCGAGCCTTCTTTGGAGAAGTAATACCGGATCTTCAGATCACTCAGATTCACAGCAGTACTACCCAGATTTTTGATGTTGAAAAACGGTTTGATCTGGCTATCTTGAGCATTGGTATCTCCAGCACGATATTGCACGACAAGATCACTCGTTGGTACAACGACACTTTGAGGTGTCGCGGAAGCTACAGCGGAATTGGCACTTTGCCCTGCTGTATTCACTGCACTTACCACATAATGATACGTTGTGCCGTTCGTGAGGGCAGTGTTCGTGTAGGACGTACCACTCACATTCGCCGCGATTGTTGTAAACGGACCTGTTGCACTCAGTGCGCGTTTCACATTATAACTTGTTGCACCTGTAGAAGCGGTCCACGTCAGGCTCACCTGTGCATTGCCCGCGGTTGCTGTGAGAGCAGTCGGTGCAGCTGGCGCCGTTACACCTGCAACGGGTGTAGCTGTTGCTGTTGCAGAGTTAACACTTTCGCCTACTGCATTTGTTGCCGTTACCACATAATAATAGGTTGTACCATTGATCAAACCGGTGTTACTGTAAGATGTTCCACTTACATTGGCTGCAATTGTTGTGAATGGACCTGTTGCACTCAGTGCCCGCTTCACACTATAACTTGTAGCCCCTGCCGAAGCAGTCCACGTCAAGGAGACTTGAGCATTACCGGCAGTAGCCGTCAATGCTGCTGGTGCTGCCGGAGCTGTTGTTCCGCCCGGAGGATTGCCTCCACCGTTACTGGCAGGCAGTACAGGGAATGCGTTTTTCACCAGTGCCACGAATTGATCATGGAACCAGTGACCCGATACCGGAGCATTAGGCAACGCACCTGTTAATACACCATCCCGAGTTGTGAAGGTTGGATCACACATCCGGTCGAAACCTTTGCCTTCGTTATTCGGAATTTCGGAGCTGGAGCCATCGGATTCACCCGGAGGTTTCACCCATACATAAGCATCCAGATGCGCTGGTCCTGGTGCAGCCTTAGGTGCTTCACCAATACCTGCGCCACTGGCATTACACCAGTTCCCCCGATGCTCCCGGCGATCTACACGTCCGGAATTCACATAATCGTTGATGTTGCTGCCCGTAGCAGATGCTGGACGGTCTACCCCGCCCCACCCATTCCGGCTAGTATCAATCAGGAAACCTGTGCTGCTTGGCCAGCCAGCTTGTACGAAATCGGCATACAGCGCAGCAGTGAAATCGGTTTCGTCAAAATAAGGATTCCACTCATAAAACTTGGCCGATTTAATCGGTTGTCCACCGATATTGAGATCAGGGTTAGACAGGTTCGGCTCCCCCAGCGGTGTAGTGTTTGCTGTATTTGTAATGAAGCCATCTGCACTGCTCAGACCTGCGGCTGTTCCTTGCACAACACTTGTATACAGCGCGACTGCTGCAGAACGGTTGTTATCCCATCCAAGCCAGCCGGAGTGGCCGATGTCCAGATAGTTGTACACATTCGGAATGGCGTGCAGCTTGTCCAATGCATACTTCACACCCGCCTCATAGATACCTGTTGAGCTGGCTTGACCACAAGCTGGTGTACTCAGGTTGGTCACAAGGTTAGGCAGACTGTCCGGTTCAATGACAGCAATAATACGAATATCCTGATACTTCGGATCTGCGAAGATATCTGCTATGACATCAATATAATCCGTTTTATACGTCTGCAGTGCTGCCTGTGTTAGTGGAAGTTCACCATTCGATGCAAGTGCATGACAATCCCGTCCGGGCAGATTGTAAATAACAAATGAAGCCGTTATTGGCGTACCCGGTTTCTTTTGAGCAAGAACGGCATCAAGATGTTGCTCTACACTTTTGCGACCAGCGTTGTCCGAGCCGCCATAGATTGCAGCAATCCTGTCAATCCATACTGCGGTTGGATACGATTTGACGGTCTCCATCTTGGCCTTCAACGATGCATCGTTGGTCAGCGCAATGGACGTATCCACGAGAGCCGAGTAGTCCTGGTTCAGATAAGCGGTTGCCCCTACAAATGGATTATCCACATGTGCTTCAGCCGCCTGAGTCAAGCCTGGAGACAATCCAGGGAAAATCCCCGCAGCGAGCAGCGTTGCAGCCAGCATTTGTTTTACACCTTTGCGCAGGATTTTCTTACCTCTCGATTTGGTTTTCAATTTAGTCTTCATAGTTCCACCTTTCCTTTAGTTAGATTGGGTTGTACTCATGTCTGATCCTCTGTGTCATTATGATGCTTAGCACGAAGAGAACGTTCGGATGAGTTGGTTGTATCACCTCCAAAAGAAATGGTTGTATGACTGGAATCTTGAGCAAACAAATGGTGTGTGAGGGCTAATCATGTGAATGAGTATAATATGGTGGGTGTGGTTAAACGTGTGTTAGACATGAAGAAGTGTGAACAATGACTTACGGGATGTCTGAATCCCAAATTGGGTAAGCGCTTTCTTTAAACAGTTAAAAAAAAGGCCTTCGCCTATCCATCTACAAACATGATGTTCGGTGTCACCTCCTTATGTTCTGATTATACGACATGTAAATATTACTGTAAATTGAATTATATAAATTTAATTATATTTTTTTCCATAATTCAGGCAGGATTCTGGACATCCCTTGCTCCAAAAGACACACGAGGTTCATCCTGGCAATCTGCCACAATGAACCTCGTGTTTTTCAATGCCGAATAAACCCGCTCATCTAGATCGTCACTACATACGATGCCTTGTTCTTAAATTCCTACGTCTAGGGCAAAACGACAATGTCTCCCGGTTTCAAGCCACTAACCACTTCCGTCTTGTCCCCCGATTCCATTCCAGCCTGGATGGTCAGCGGCTCTGTCTGTCCGTTCCCTTTGTCTAACAGTACGTAAGGTTCGGTCTGATCTCGCATGATCGCCAGGCTGGACACAACCGTCACTTTATCCTTACGCATCGTCTCAATATCCCCTTCCAGACTCACGCCTCCATACATTCTGGCGTCCGGCTTCAGATCAATGACCACGTCAAACTGGGAAGCTTGCTTGAGGTCCGTATCGGTACTCTTGCGGGCGAATTTGGATACCTTGCTCACCTTCCCGGTGAATTCCAGGTCTTTCTGCGCTGTCATTCGTACCTTAACCGGCATCCCCACCTTAAGCCTGAACATTTCTTCTTCACCAACAATCGTCATGAATTTCAGTTTGCTGATATTTGTAATGGACCCGATTAGCTGTCCTTCCGTCACTGCACGTGTCTTGCTGTCCTCTTCATTCATCTGAAATATACCGGAAGCAGAAGCATACACAACAGACTTACTTATTACTGCCTGCTTTTTCTGTATCTCCTTCTCCTTGAGGACCAGCGCTTTTTGATTCAACTCATTGGTCAGGCGTTTACCTTCTCGATCTGCAAATGCCTTCTTGCGCTCCTCTTCCGTCACGCCAAGCGCCTCGCTCATATTCGCCTGATCCAGGCTAACCTGATTCATCTTATTTTCCAACTGGGCTTTCTCCAGATCGCTCTGCAGTTGTTCTACTTCCGTTAGTAATGTGGATGTGTCCAGAGTAAACAGGATATCCCCTTTGCTCACCTGCTCACCACTTTTCACGTGCCACTGCTTGATGTTGGAAGCATACGGAGCGAAGATATCGGTCTGATCGGTGTATACGGATTTCCCCTTCACCTGTATCGATTGCGTCATCGTTTCCTGTGTCACATCAAAGGTAATCGGGGGCGGAATCTCTATAGGCGCCTCCGGTTTTGGCTTGTATTTTTCATACAGCCAGTACCCTGCACCTGCCAAAAGTACAACAGTGATAATGATTTTAATCCATTTCTTCATGTGCCCAATTTCCCTTTCACTGATAAAATTACATTGATTTGATCACAGTTAATGCATTGGTCCGAGATGCGCTGATTGCCGGATATATACCTGATACAATGCCAACCAGAATAGCAAAAACGATGCCAAGTGGCAGAGCCGACTGCTGAATAACGACGGTCATCGGACCATTCATCTGATCTGCCATCTGACTCGCCAGCAGGCTGTTCACCCCGCCGAGGGCAGCAAAGGCAATCCCAACACCAGCCACGCCGCCCATCAATCCAAGCATCGCTGCTTCCGTAATAAACATCTGGCGGATCTGCCATAGATTTGCACCCAGCACCTTCATCACACCAATCTGTTTACGACGCTGATGCGTAGACATAATCATCGCTACAATAATGGATAATGAGGCCAGCAGCATGATAAAACCACCGATCCCCAATGCCGCTTTCTGGTACATCGCCAATTGACCTGCCATCGCTTCCTCCTGGAACAGATTACTCTGTGTGTTTAACGTCAGCTTTTTAATCTGTTCTTCCACCTGAGATACATAACGTTTGTCCTCAACCTTGACCAGAGCCGAGTTAAGATGTTTGGCCGCACTGCTGTCGGCCTGCTGTAATCCAAGCTCATCCTGCAATGCACGAGCTGTATCGAGCGGCAGAAATACCTTTTTATCATTTTGAGCACTCATCTCATCCATGTTGGAAGGCTTCGTCAACTCTCCAGACACGCGTATAGAGCCACTCATTTTGGTTTTGCTCGCATTTGCATAATCTTCATATCGGAACTGAACCAGCTGCTGAACCAGCTGATCCTGCTTGGCGGACATTTCCGTAAACTGCTCCAAAAGCTCAGTGTTATACGGATCAGCATTCAACTGCTCGAATAACTTCTGAGTTACTTTGGGGTCCACGAGTCCGAATGCAGCCCCATAACTGGTTACCGCCATACGACCATCCTCTGCCCCACGTCCCTCAGCGTACTTGTATCCAAACCCGCCCAAGGTCTCCAGCTGGGTACCAATGACCTCAACATACGTGCTGCGACCATCCGGAAGCACCATTTCCAGCGAATCCAGCTTTAACATGGGAGCCACGGCAACAACATGAGGAAGTCTTTGGATAATCTGAATCTTTTCCAACGTCAATGCTCCCCGTTCAAACTTCGATGTCTGACCATTCCCCTTGCCGTTGCCAGTACGTATGCCCTCATTGGGTGTAATCGTGATTTCATCCATCTTGTAATTGTCGTTCAATGTTTTCTCGCTGTAGGTCTGTACGGACTGCCCCACGCTAAGTGCAATGATCATGGCGGCAGAGCCGATGGACAGCCCCATCATGCACAGCAGTGTGACCATTTTTCTGCGAATGATCTGTCCCCAGGCCATACGTACTACATCCCGTATTCTCACATTTCCTCTCCTTTTGCCTCAAACTTCCCTTACTGCTTCTTCGACCAGTATGCCATGTTGCAGTGTCAGTACGACCTGCATCTGCTCCGCGACCTCTGCTTCATGTGTCACAATGACAAAGGTGGTATTCATATCCCGGTTAAGCTGCTGCAAAATCGCAATAATCTCTTCCTCCGTCTCGGTATCCAGATTCCCGGTAGGCTCATCTGCAAAGATCACCGAAGGTTCGGTAATGAGCGAGCGTGCAATACTGACACGTTGTTGTTGACCGCCCGACAACTGAGACGGGAACAAGTTTGCTTTTTCACTCAGTCCAACCTGTTCCAGCAACTTCAATGCTTTTGCTTTGCGTTTCGAAGGGCTGATGCCCATGAACACCAAAGGTAACTCTACATTTTCCCGGATCGTAAGATTAGACAGCAGCTCATAGGACTGGAAAATAAACCCGATGTGACTGCGCCTGAACTCAGCCAGGCGATTTTCACTGAAACGCACAATATCTTGTCCCGCAATTAGAATCTTGCCCTGATCCGGTTTCATCAGCCCCGCCATCAGATTCAGCAGCGTGGACTTCCCCGAACCAGAACTGCCAAGCAGGGCTACCATCTTGCCTTCTTCAATCGTCAGGTTGATATCCTGAAGCACCGGCACGGTTCCCTGGCCATTGCGGAACGAGTGGGATAATTGTTCAACTTGAAGCATTGCTACATGTCTTCCTTTCTACTTGCTAAATATGTACAGAGGTTGTTCAAAAAGATTCGCGTAGCACATTTCTATTTAATTATAGGGTGGAGATGTATCCGGGCTGACCGGAGTTGTATCCAACTTGTAAAATGTCATAACAAAAAGACCTTGTCCGCAGAGGAGATATCGCCAGCTCCACCAGACCAAGGTCTTATATTCGTATACCTTCCACAGCTTACCAGGCTCTGAAACTAAAGCGGTACAACTCACTTTTATCCATCGTACTGCCCACTGCAAATAGCTCATCGTTATTCCACTTCAGATTAGTAAAGTTATCAATATTGCGGTAGATCACCGTATCTGACGAAAGCTTGCTGTCATTCAGGTAAGCAACATGCAACTCACTCTTCTGATTCTGATTGTCCATCGGGTAAAAGTAAGCTATTCGCGATTCATCTGCATCCAGTTCGAAGTTCCAGATAGAACCTTTTAATACCAGATCATATTGCTCCTGCGCTGCACGATACCGATATAGTCCCTGTACCTTATTCATCGTTCCCTGGATGAGCATGTCACCATTTTTCAGCAACTTGAATTGTAGAATGTCTTCCATTGCAGCATACGCCTTCACTTCATGCCCGTCCCCAAGCGATACACGATAGATGGCATACTTGTCTTTCAGCATCACCAGCATATAAAACTGCTTCAGATCTTCGCTAACCTGCAACACATCCATTACGATAAACGTATCATTCGAACTTTTCCCTTGTTTCGATCCTGTGAACATGTCCATCAGCTCTTCATACGTGTAGATGATATGACTCGTCCCCTGGCTCAGATCAACTTGTTTAAATAACAGATCATCCTGACCAATGTAGGATTCGTTCCCTACAAACACTCGATAATACGAGTTGTCGTTCGGAAGCTTGCGACGTTTCCCATCCTCAATCACATACTCATACGATGTCTTCTGCGCCTGACCCGCCCGGTACTGGGAATATATGATTTTCTTGTGATTTGGACTGATTGCAAAGCCATAATCCGTATTACTCGCAATATTCTTCACTTCATTATCATCCAGATGCAGGAGAGACAGCTGAAGCCCTGAATAGGAAGGTTCCGATTGATTCAATATAATCGTGTTCCGGTCTACCACTTCAAAATCAAAGATCGCAAAGTCATTCGGAATCTTGGTCGCCGACTCGATCTGAATCGTACTGCTCGGTGGTGGCGCCAGACGACTGTTGAATTGCTCACTTGGCAAAATTACTGTTCTAGGCTTGAGATTTCCAATACTGAACAGACTTCCAATCCCAAAAATCCCGCTGACAAATGTGATCAACAGCCCGGACAGCATCAATATGTCTCGGTGTTTACGCCAAAATCCAGGATGTCTCATGCGTTCATTTCCCCCGGAAGACTGATATTTACTTGTGTCCCTTGCCGCATGATGCTCTTCATCTCCACTGTTCCTCCATGACGCTCAACGATGTTCTTCACAATAGACAGTCCCAGCCCGGCACTGCCTTTCTCGGCCCTGTTGATTCCTTTATCCTGGTAAAAGGGTTCAAATACATGCTGGAGCGCTTCAGCACCAATTCCTTCTCCCTGATCACGGATCACAATAGCAATGGAATCACCTAACCGGAAGGATTGCACTTCGATGATGGAGTTCACATCACTGTACTTGACCGAGTTATCCAGAACGTTGAGGAAGACCTCCTTCAGCTTATCCCGATCTCCCTGAAGATACTGGTGTTCCTCCAGCTCATAATGAATCCCTATATTGTACTTACTGGCCTTAATCGACATATCCTCGCAAGCTTCACGGATAATATCCGATACATCGATACGTTCGAAACGGTACGCCTGAATGACCGCAGAGGAGACAGAGACCTCCAGAATATCCGCAACCATCGTGTTGAGACGCTGGCTTTCCTTGATAATATAATTCATGCCTTTGTCAAAAAAGTCCTGATCGGTAAATCCGTTATCCCGCAAAATCTGGGCGTACCCCAGGATCGTTGTTAAGGGTGTCTTCAATTCATGCGTCACATTGTCAAAAAAGACTTTGCTTCGCGCCTGCACTTGTTTTACTTCGTCCCGCTCTCGCTCAATCACATCAATCTGCTCCCGTACCCGATTAATCATGACGGTGAAACTTGAAGCCAATTCACCGATCTCATCCTTGGTTGTAATCTGAATGTCCGCATTCAGACTTCCCTGAGCCACTTCCGCAGAACGTTTCGTGAGTACACGGATGGGTTGTGTAATTTTCCGGGAAATAAAGATGGACCCGATAAATACAAATACGAAAATAACCGCTGCAAACAGCTTGATCGTATTCTGGAACCGAAGATTGCGTTTGTACAAATCCGTGTAATCCTTTTCCAACTGTACAATGCCAATCAATTGTTGATCCATCTGAAGTGGGAAGGACAGACTGGAGATGACCCGACCTTTATCCACAACGGTGGTGTAAGCGATCCGGGATTGTATGGCTTGCTCCACATCAGGATGGTCAGATCGCTTGGCAACATTAACCTCGCTGCCAGCAGATCCGTAAGGCGAAGCATCAGGACGGTATACCGTAATCTTCCCGCCAACGGCTGATCCAATCTGCTCCGCGAGCTCGCGACTTCCTGCTTCGAGCGAGTCTCTGCTCATGCGTTTGTTATGAATCAGGAAGTACTGATTGAGCGCGATGTCCAGATTTCTTTTGGATTGCACCATATCCTCATGCACTTCCCGGTACATATTCTCCTCTGCCACCTTATTGGACAGAATCAGCAGAACAGAGAATCCGATAAAGACAATGACCGAGAATAACACCACCATTTTGAACTGGATCGTCCACTTCATGTCTGTACCTGAATATTCAGCTTGTACCCCACACCGAATACCGTTTCAATCATCGAAATGCCCTGCGCACCACTATCCAACTTCTTGCGAATCCGTTGCACGTGAATATCCACCGTTCGAGTGTCCCCTGCAAAATCAAATCCCCATACCTTGTCCAGTAGTTCAGAACGTGTATGAACCTTACGATGATGGGTCACGAGAAATAACAACAGATCATATTCTTTATTCGTGAGTCCTGCCCGTTCCCCGTCTTTCCACACTTCCCGTTCATCCTTGCGGATCTCAATATGTTTGCCAAGCCTTACCACCTCATAGGACTGATTCTCCAGTGTCTCGCTAATCAGATCAATCCGGCGAAAGATCGCCCGAATGCGCGCAACCACTTCACGGATATCAAAAGGCTTCGTGATATAGTCATCTGCCCCCAGCTCCATGCCAAGTACCTTGTCCAGCATGTCCGACTTTGCAGTAATCATGATGACAGGTATCTTGGAATTCACAGATAGTTGTCTGCACACATCAAAACCGCTCATATCTGGCAGCATCAGGTCCAACAGAATCAGATCCGGCTTCGAATCCCGAAGCAGATCCAGCCCCTCTTTTCCCGTAGCTGCTTCCTTGATCTCAAATCCTTCCTTACGTAACGAATAGGACAAAATATCGCGAATGGACTCCTCGTCCTCAATAATTAAAATCTCTTTTTGTCTCATGATACCCTCGTAATCTCCCTGCTCTATGAATTTCATCTGCCTATATTTTGTATCCCAAGCCGTATGCTTGAATAGAGGGAAGGACGAAATGTTACAACTCCGATACAACTCTGAACCTTTTGGAAACAACCTCCCGATATACTTGGATCATAAGAGACTCATACCAGACCGGACCCAAGCCTGATCTGTATCCAAGGGGGATTCACATCATATGAACAGCACACAAATTAATGATGCTTATGTCAACTATAAATCAGAAATCACAAGGTATCTATCCCATATCGTCAAACAACCGCAAGACGCAGAAGATCTGGCACAGGATTGTTTCATTCGACTGATGAACGTTACCGTGGATATCCCTGAAGATCGGCTTCTCTATTATCTCAAACGCATTGCCCGTAACCTGGCGATGGACAGCTTCCGCAGGCGGACCCGTACACTCAGACGAGACAGTCGTCTGGAGGTACCTACCCACCACGTCGATACTTCTCACCTTGAAATTAGCGAAGGTGTTCATGATCTTGTTTCCCATATTAACAACACCGAACATCGTAAAATATTAGAACTTCGCCTCATCCATGGATACTCCATTAAGGAAACGGCAGAGCTGGTGAATCGCAGTGAAGGCATGATTAAATCCTCTGTCTTCCATGCCGTCAATCGAATTCGGGCCAAAGTCATCTCATAGGAGATGGCTTTTTTTATGCCGAAATCAATATACGAGGGTAGATTGGATAAATAAAGACAGGATCGAATTACCTATGGATATGTCAAAAGACCCAATTTTACAAATATCGAGTTAATTTTTACAAATTGTTATGACTATGTGAGATTTTCATGTGGTAGAATATGGACGAACTCATGAATCAACTAATATTTGGGAGGGATTTGGTTGGGTAAATTAACAGGTATGCGAGGAGTATTTTTAAAATCACTCCTGGCATTGTCCATGGCTTTGCCGCTTCAGGTCGGATTATGGAACGGAGATGCATCGGTTCATGCGGAAGGACCGACAGACCCGGCACCGTTCATCCAGGCAAAGGTTGTGAACCAAAATGCAGGTAAAAAAGTATTGTTCGACAACTCTCACGGCCAAACGGCTGGAGCTGCAGACTGGGTCATTGATGGAGGTTTCTCCGACTTCGGGAATGCACTCGCGAATGATGGTTATTATGTCAAAGAACTTCGCAAGACAACTCCATTTACCTATGATGATCTGAAAGAGTATAACGTATTCGTTATTGCAGAGCCTCAAATTCCTTTCAAAACATCCGAACAAGCAGCACTCAAACAATATGTTGAAACGGGCGGCAGCATCTTCTTCGTTGGAGATCACTATAATGCCGACCGTAACAAAAACCGCTGGGATGGCTCTGAAGTCATCAACGGTTACCGTCGGGGAGCTTTTGAAGATCCGGCCAAAGGTATGAGCACCGATGAGCGTAACTCGGATGCCATGCAAAATGTAACTAGCACGGACTGGTTGTCCGATAACTTCGGCGTACGTTTCCGCTATAACGCACTTGGCGATATCAACGCCAATATCGTAGTACCGGCAGATCAAGCCTTCGGCATCACAGAAGGCGTATCGGCTGTAGCCATGCACGCCGGTTCAACACTTGCAATCACCGATCCAGAAAAGGCAAAAGGTATTGTGTACCTGCCAAAAACCAACGCAAAATGGAATAACGCGGTAGACCAAGGTGTCTACAACGGTGGCGGGATTGAAGAAGGTCCTTACGTGGCTGTATCCAAGCTGGGCGCAGGTAAAGCTGCCTTCATCGGTGACTCCTCTCCGGTTGAAGATGCATCACCAAAATATTTGCGTGAAGAGACAGGCACACGCAAAACAACTTATGACGGTTTCAAAGAAGCCGATGATGCCGTGTTGCTCGTGAACACCGTAAACTGGCTCGCTACACAAGAGAACTACACAAGCCTAACTGAAGTGAACGGACTTGAACTGGACACAGCTACAGCGCTGTTGCCATTCGAAGAACCGGCTGCTTCCACGGAACCACAGGCTGAACCTTGGGCCGCACCCGCTGCCGGATACAAGTGGTACGATCGTTCCACGTTCAAGGCTGGTTCTTACGGCGGACCTGCATCCATCGCAAACGCTGCTTACAGCTTCGTGAAGCAGGATATACTTCCAAATGCAGAAGACTTCCAGATTCGTGTAGTTGTGGAGAATATGGCTCCAAACACAACCGTATCCGGTTATAGTGCCGGTATCTATCTGACTGGCGGAACACAGGTCGCCATGATCCAGAATGAGAGCGGTACATGGCCAACTTCGTACGGATATAGCTCCACATTCAGTGTAACCTCGGACAGCCAAGGTCGCGGGATCAAAGACCTGAACGTCCGTATCAAACCGGGTACAACTGGTGCTGCGAGCTTGCGTCTGCGTCTGAATGGCAGCAACCTGATCACCAATGCCGTGACTGTTGGCAATGTGCCAGCAGAACAGCTTCCGGAAGAAGAAGGACCGATTCCAGCGGCTATCACCGTTGCTGAAGCACGCACCAAAGCAGTTGGTACGACCGTAACTATCGAAGGTGTTGTGACGACAGAACCGGGTGCATTTGGTGGACAAGCCTTCTATCTTCAAGATGAAACTGCCGGAATCTACGTATTCCAGCATACTAGCGGCTTCCATGCTGGTGACAAGGTGAAAGTAACGGCAGCAACAACCATCTATAACAGCGAGTTCGAGCTTACGGATATCGTTGCGATTGAGAAAACAGGTACGGCTTCCGTACCTGCTCCAACCGAAGTTACAGCAATTACAGATGCGAACCAGGGTCAACTGGTTCAATTGAAAGATGTAACGATCGAGAATATCATCAGTGCTACACCGGTTGGATCTTTTGAATTCGACGCGGTAGCAGCAGATGGCACGAGCACACATATCCGTGTAGATACACGTACAGGTGTGACGGAGACTGCCTTCCCTTATGTTGCTGGTGACAAAATCGATATCACAGGCGTTTCCGCTATTTTCAAAGACGTATATCAATTGAAACCTAGAAGCTTGAATGATTTTGTACCTGCGGAAAATCAAGGTGGAGGGGAAACACCTTCCACTCCAGCTGAAGGGGCACCGGGTAAACCGGTGCTTTCTTCTGATAATGGATATACAACTGGCCTGTTCGAAGGTTCGTATAACGTAAGCATGAACCTCTGGTGGGGCGAAAATGGTTCCACGTACAAACTGTATGAGAATGGCGTTCTGATCGATACACAGAAGTTGACTGCGGCTTCACCATCGGCTCAGTCCTCCAAAACGGCTATTACAGGCAAAGCTAACGGAACATACACGTATGTAGCTGAGCTGACCAACGACAAAGGAACTACACGCAGTGACGAGCTGACCGTTCAAGTAACGAACGCTGCTCCCGGGAAAGCGAACTTGTCCCAAAACAACTGGGATGGTGACGGCAACTACAACGTATCCATGAACCTCTGGTGGGGTACGAACGCAACCGAATACCGTCTCTATGAGAATGATGTATTGATTGATACACAAGCATTGAAAGCTGCTACACCAGCTTCTCAAAGTGCTACAACGGAATTGTCCGGTCGCGCTAACGGAACGTATACGTACCGTGCTGAGCTGATCAACGCCGCAGGTGTAACCAGCACCGAGACAATTACGGTTCAAGTTACCAAAGCATTGCCTTTGGCTAGCTAAGTCTCAGTTAAGAAGCCTAACGTTTAACCAAGCAACTAAAAAACCGAAACCAACATTGCCTGATTCACAGGGCAACATGGTTTCGGTTTTTTTATATGGAAGGACACATGTCGATAAAACGGTGAAGTGGTCACGTTTTCTTTGATGATCGTGCATGTAGAACACTTGGTCAGAAAGTAGACACTCGTGGCACTTGTGGCATTTATTGCACTTTTTGCACTAGTGGCGCTAATGATAATTTTGCCGGCTTCAGCCTTTCCAAATTGCTGCACTCCCTAGGCGCTAACGAACCTGACAGATCTTATTCAGCCATTTGGGACGAATTTTAAAATCTAACGAACCTCAGCATCGCTATTGAACAACATTTCAGTTACCAAAGGATCAAATCGGACAAAATGCAACATATAGCGTCACTACGATTCGTTAGAATTCCAGTGATGCCTTATGAGGCTAAACAGGGACTCTCAGGTTCCTTAGCCCAGTTCCCGCAAGGCTATGCTTCATTGTTTAAATTCTTTATCGCCGATGCAGAACAGGTTCATTTCAAACGTTCCGGCTCATATCCATTTCTAACAAATAGAATGCTGTTCCATACAGCACAATAAGCGGCCACGGCGATGACACTAATGACAAAAATCAAGTTCATCTGTGTAAATGTATAACTGCTTCCCGTGAAAATAATCAGGATTGCACTGAGCCCAATATTTTCTTTGTTATGTTTTTTAAACTTCTGAAAGATCATTCTGTATAGTAGCAGGAGTACCATAAACCCAATCCATATAAAATAAAATATTTCCATAGGTCACCTTCCTTTAAAAACTCACTTCTTTTATTGGTATCTAGGAGGAGTATTGATTAATATCCTTAATTCCCTTTATATAGAAACCTATTAATCTTACATGTATTTGGAAAATAATTCAATCATCTTTAAACATATTCTTGGAAACCTCTTATTCCTCAAAAGTTAGCTGAGAAACAAAAACGCACCGTTGTTTATTCGCAGACACGAAAAAAGACTATCCCTGCCAATATTCTGGCACCGAATAGCCCTCTCTTCTTACGCTATCATCTAATCTTAATTTATCATCTAATATATTCGTAACTCCACATTAACACTACACCAGCTTCTTACGAATATAACCCGAGATCAGGTCAATAATCGTGATCATCACGATAATACCCAACAGGATAATACCTACTCGCGGCCAGTTCCTAGTACTCAACGCGAAGATTAACGGTGTACCAATCCCCCCTGCTCCAATCACGCCGAGTATGGTCGCGGAACGTACATTAATCTCGAAACGATACAACGTATAGTTCAGGAATCCAGGCATAACTTGTGGCAGGATGGCAAACCACAACTGCTGCATGCGATTGGCTCCGGAGGCAAGCAACGCCTCAGATGGACCATAGTCGATATTTTCAACTTCATCCGCGTATAATTTGCCTAACATGCCGATGGAGTGTAACCCAAGAGCGAGAACCCCTGCAAACGATCCGGGACCTACTGCCTTAATGAACAACAAGGCCATGATAATCTCAGGGAACGTGCGGATAAAACTGAGTACCATTTTACCTGCACCCGAGATGGAACGATGCCCACTCATATTACGGGCAGCCCAGAAGGCAAACGGGATACAGAGCACAGCTGAGATCACGGTACCTAACACAGAGATTGCCAGCGTATCCAACAATCCTCGCAGCAAATCTTCTCCTTCAGGCAAATATACAAAATTCCAATCCGGTGAGAAAATCCCGGCTACAATGGCCTTCATAATCTGAGCGGCTGTTTCCTTGAAACCAGTAAATGGTACACCGGCAAGCGCCCAGACATACACAAGGATCAGCAGTAACACAATGACCCAGCGAAGCGGGTTCTTCCGTGGTTTAGGCCGGATGCGGCTTGTTTCATTTTTCATCATAGCAATTTCTCCCGCAGCTTAGTACTTACATAATCAATGATCAGGACAATGACGAGAGTAAACAGAATAATTACGCTGGTCTTGTCATACTCCAGGAATCCAAGTGTGGCCTCATAATAGAGTCCAATTCCTCCGGCTCCCACCAGTCCCAGAATGGCAGCAGCACGTATATTAATTTCAAAGGCATACAGCACATAGGATGTGAACTGGGCAGCCAGTTGCGGCACCACGCCATATACAATGAGCTGAATCCGGTTCATACCAACAGCCGTCATCGCTTCCAGTGGCCCCTGATCAATGGTTTCCAGCGTCTCATAGGTCAACTTCGCAATCAGACCTATCGAGAACACAGCCAGTGCCAAAATTCCGGGGATGGGCCCCAAACCAAACACAGCAACAAACAAAGCAGCAAGCAGCAGATCTGGCACGGTCCGAATCAGGTTCAGCAGAAAGCGCGCCGGATAGTAAATCCAGCGACTTGGCATCAGGTTACCAGCACAGATGATCGAGACGGGAATCGCAATAATCGCACCAATGGTTGTCCCAATCAGGGCCATTCGGATCGTTTCCAGCATGCCTTGCACGATATTATCAAAGTAACTCCAACGGGGTGGGAACATTTCCTTTAGCAGATCCAACATGTTGGGAAAACCTTCAAACAACTCCGTAAAGCTGGCATCCGTCTGTTTGGCACTGGCCCATAGAAGGAGCAGAATGATCACTAAAGTGAGCAAATGTTTCGTACGCCCAGGTGGTTTTGGGCGATTTACAACCTGAGCCGCGCTGGAACCAGGTCCCTTCCCTACTCCGCCTGAATTCTGAAGTGGAACGTTGGACTGCCCCTTCATACCACAACTTCTCCCTGCTCATGTACAGCCTGCTTGTCCAGCAATTCGTCAGCCAGAATTGGTCTGCCGTAAATTTCTGCAAAGCGCTCATCCGTTGCCTCTTCCACCGGACCGTCGAATACGACCTCGCCTGCTCGCAATCCGACAATACGGGTCGCATACTCTCTCGCCAGATCAATAAAGTGAAGGTTGACGATGGTCGTAATCCCAAGGTCCTGATTGATGCGTTTCAGGTCATCCATAACCTGCTTTGTTGTAAGCGGGTCAAGTGAAGCAACTGGTTCGTCGGCCAGAATGATTTTTGCTTCCTGTGCCAGTACACGGGCAATAGCCACACGCTGTTGTTGTCCACCAGACAACTGATCTGCACGGGAATAAGCTTTCTCCGAAATATTCACACGATCCAGCGCAGTGAATGCCAGTTCAATATCCTCTTTTGGAAAACGTCCGAGAATGGTACGCATGGTGGAATGGTATCCAACGCGTCCAGCGAGTACATTACGTAGTACACTGGACCGTTTCACCAGATTGAAACTTTGGAAGATCATGCCGATGTCACGTCTGATCATGCGCAGCCGTTTGCCTTGTGCCTTCGTGATGGAACTTCCGTTAATCAGAATCTCGCCCTCACTAATGTCGTGCAGTCGGTTAATGGAGCGTAAGAGTGTTGATTTACCTGCACCGGACAGACCCACTACAGCAATGAATTCACCCTGCTCAAATTTCAGATTAATATTATCCAGGCCCTTGGTGCCGTTAGCGTAAGTTTTGGTAACGTTATGAAGCTCAATCATGACAATATCCTTCTTTCATTCATAATGATCAACCATACATGAGTCCTTGCTATAATGGCACAAGCCAGCGCAGCGTAGATTACGCTGAACTGGCCTGTCCATTGCTACGATTAAGCTGTTCCCATCCTAGAAAGCTACTACAAAGTGAACAGATCCCGAATTACTTTTGGATCAGAATTATTCACCTTTCACTTTTTCGCCATACTGGCGAACGATCTCAAACTTGCTATCATCGGACTCTACATAACCTTCATGCGTATAGATTTCTTTGATGATCTGGTGACCTTCAGTATCTTTACCGATATCGATGAAGGCTTGTTTGATCTTCGCAGTCCAATCTGCATTCATGTCTGTACGAACGGCAATGGTATCGTTAGGAATAGGCTCAGTGAACGCCAGTACACGTGTATCTTCAAATACAGTCGGATAGTCTTTAGCTACCGTGTTGCGGGCATCTTGGAAAATAGCTGCTGCATCAACGTCACCGTTCAATACAGCGATAACACCTTGGTCATGACCTTTCAACGTTACAGGTGTTACATCTTTTAATGGATCAATGCCTCTGTCCAGCAACAGACCTGCTGGCCATACATAACCTGCGGAAGACGTTACGTTTTGGTAAGCAACTTTTTTACCTTTAAGGTCCTCGATGGATTGAATCGGAGAATCTTTTTTTACAATGAACATGGATTTATAGGAATCCGCCAACTCTTCGGTTGGAGCACCTGTCTCATCATTTACACCGAAACGTTGTGCTTGCAAAATAACCTGCGCAGCGCCTTTTTCTTTAGCCAGTACATAAGCTGTCGGAGGCAAGAAACCTACGTCTACTTTGTTGGAAGCCATTGCTTCAATAATTGTGTTGTAGTCGGTGGATACGCTGACTTTTACCGGAATGCCCAGTTTGTCACCAAGCAACTTCTCCAGCGGTTTCGCTTTGGCTTCAAGCGTATCTGCGTTCTGGGAAGGAACAAATTGAACCGTCAGTTCAGTTGGCACATAACCTTCGACAGCTTTCTCTGTCTCTGCCGTAGACGTACCGGATGCATTGGAACTCGTATTATCCCCGTTAGCCGAACCTGTTGTACTACTGCTAGACCCACAAGCACTCAGAAACAGAACCAAAATCAACAATGGTAAAAATAAAGCAGACTTCTTCAAACGAACACCCTCCAAAGAGTTTCTATTTTTCAGTACTTATCTACTATAGTTGCCAAATATTAGCGCGATGTGAAACGAAATTTGGAGTTTTGTAAAGTTTCCTGTCAGGCTGTCAGCGCGACTTGTATCTGTTAGAATAGGCTCATTATGGTTGAAGATATAAGAAGAACATCGGAGATAACGGCGTATACTTCGGTTCTTCAGGCTATTCATTCTTCTCCGTTTTATGGTAATTCCATATATCTGAACTTATATATTAGAGGAGATTGTAAAATGACATCCACAAACCATACGGCAAGCTTCGATATTCTGTATACCAGTGATCTGCACGGTGCGATCCGTCCCATTCATTACAATACCAATGCCTACTGCCCGGCTGGGCTTGCCCTGCTGGCTTCCCTGATTCGTAAGGAACGTGAACGTTCACCTGAATTGATGCTGGTGGATAACGGGGATCTGCTGCAAGGATCACCCTTGGCCTCTTATGCAGCTTCACAGGTTTCCAAAAACGAAATGCATCCATTCATAACAGTATTGAATGAACTCGGTTATGATGCTGCGGTGATGGGCAATCACGAGTTTAACTATGGTCAGAATCTGTTGCGCGGAGCAGTTGAAGCTTCCAACTTCCCTTGGCTGTCTGCCAATATTGTAAAAGATGAGCAAACGGACGTACCTGCGTACGGCCCTCCGTATCTAATCAAAACCTTGTCTTCAGGCATCAAAGTAGCCCTGTTGGGCGCAACTACGCACTACATACCGAACTGGGAGCACCCGAAAAATATTGAGGGGTTACAGTTCCTGGATGCCTTGGAGACCATTCGTACATGGGTTAGCTATATCCATCAGCATGAACAACCAGATGTAATGGTTGTCAGTTATCATGGCGGATTTGAGAGTGATCTGGAGACAGGCGAGCCCACCGAACGGTTAACTGGAGAAAATCAAGGTTATGCCATCTGCCGGGACATCGAAGGCATCGATGTGTTGCTTACCGGACATCAGCATCGTCAGCTTACCGCTAATATTCATGGTGTAACCGTCGTTCAGCCGGGATTCAGTGGGAATGGTTCGGGGCATGTAACCGTTCAGTTGGAACAATCATCGGACGGGAAATGGCAGATTACAGATAAGCAGGCTCGGTTGTTACTTCTGGAAGAACATAGTGAAGTTGAGCCAGATGCAAACGTCATGCAACTGACAGAAGAGCTGGAAACTGAGGCTCAAGCATGGCTTGATCAACCCATTGGCGAAGTGACTGGGGATTTATCCATCACCAACGCTACGGCTCTGCGACTCAAGGCACATCCATTCATTGCTTTTGTACATCAAGTGCAGATGGAAGCGACTGGAGCGCAGCTCTCCAATACCGCCATGCTGAGTGAAGAAGCTCGCGGTTTCGGGAGTCACATCACCGTTCGGGACGTGTTATCCAACTTTATCTATCCTAATACACTGACGGTACTGGAGTTGAGTGGTCAGGATATCCGGGAGGCACTGGAACAAACGGCTCGTTACTTTGAAGTGAATGCTTCTGGCGAGGTGGCAGTCAATCCGGCTTATATGGAGCCCAAACCCCAACATTATAATTACGATATGTGGGCTGGCATGGAATACGAGTTGGATATCTCCCAACCTGTGGGCAGTCGAGTTGTGAAATTGGAACGTGAAGGCAAGCCAATGGACATGAATGGCATGTACTCTGTGGTGATGAACAGCTACCGCGCTGCTGGCGGCGGGGATTATGCAATGTACCCGGGCAAAAAGGTACTGCACGAGGGTGCCACGGACATGGCCGCACTGGTGGAAGATTACATCCGCAGACATCAGCCGTTAACGGTGGAGCAAGCGGATAACTGGAAAGTTATTGGAAGTTAAATGAAAAAGAGCAGGTCCTGTGATCAGGATCTGCTCTTTTGTTTTCTACCTATAACTTCGTATAGAAACGTAATGTAGTTGATTTCAGCCTCATAATTTTAATACATATTGGAACTGAACTGACCATTAGCTTAAAGAAAAAACAACCAGTTGGTTGAACAGCTGCTTACTTGTTCTTGTTGAATTATCCTATCCTGTACTGTCCCGTTATCCGATATATTGAAGGATTAACTGATATAACGCTATTGAAAATCCTAAGATACTCGCTTTCATTTTAGATGGATGATTTCTTTCGCTGCGAATCAAATATAAGAAAACCACAATAAACCCTGCGGGGATCCATAGCTCAAAGACACCATTTGTTGTACTTTGAGAATAAATTGGCGTAATGAACGTACTAATCAAAAAGTAAAAGAAAACCGTAAAACGTCTTGTTTCTAACTGCTTGCTCCACCTTACTAGAATGAAAATAATAATGATTGCGATAATCGTAATGTGTAAAGGGGGAAAAAGAAGAGCAGCATTCCCAAATTTGAATTCCATTCCACATTGCCCTCCTCTCTTTTAATGCATCACATGACTGACTACAGGCATACGTGTAAAAATTCATTCTCATGCTTCAAAACCGCTGGCAACCTTCCAAAAACGGACCTATTCCAATATATCCTTATTTTAACATACAATCACAGTTCCATTTCCCACGTTTATTCAATAAAATATGCAAAAAGAGCAGAAGTGAGGAGCATCGTGCCCTCATCCCTGCTCTTTTTACATACCTACAAGTTTTTTTTCTAATACATGTCCCATATTATCCAAAATGACTATTGCGCCTTTTTACGCAGCTGACTGTAATACAGCTCGCTGTAGAAACCGCCTTGTTCCAGCAACGCATCATGCGATCCTTGCTCCAACAGATGCCCATCCTTCAGCACCAGAATCCGGTCGGCCTGACGGATCGTGTTCAGCCTGTGGGCAATAACAAAGCTAGTACGACCTTGCATCAGGCGTTGCAACCCTTCCTGGATTTTAATCTCCGTAACAGTATCAATACTGCTCGTCGCTTCGTCCAGTACGAGTATCGATGGATCTGCCAAGATTGCCCGGGCAATGGCGAGTAGTTGCTTCTGCCCCTGACTAATGCCGCTCCCGTCGGCTTGGAGCACTTTGTCGTACCCGTCCTTCATTCGCACAATGAAGGAATGGGCATTCGCCAGCCGGGAGGCTGCTTCCACCTCTTCATCCGTCGCATCGAGACGGCCAAATCGAATATTTTCCCGAATCGTGCCCTGAAACAGAAATGAATCTTGTAGTACAAATGCCATATGTGACCGCAGATTCTCACGTCGAATGGTGGTCATATCGCGACCATCTACCGTTAATGTGCCACCTGTCGGATCATAGAAACGGGATAATAGCTGAATTAATGTTGTTTTCCCCGCTCCGGTCGGACCCACAAGGGCAATCATCTCCCCCGGTTTGGCTTCAAAGCTGATGTCATGCAAAATGTTACGTCCTTCATCGTATCCAAAGGATACTTTGTCGAAACGAACGGCTCCCTCCACCTTGTCCAGAGATACCGCTGCCCCTTCATCCTTCGCTTCCTCATCTTCGTCCAGCACCTCGAATACGCGCTCAGCCCCCGCAATTGCGGACAATAACGTATTCCACTGATTCGCCAGATCATTCAGCGGACGGGTGAATTGACGAGCATATTCTACAAAAATAATAATCACCCCGACTGTAACCGAACCCTGAATCGCCAGAATACCACCGATGCCCGCAACAATCGCAAAGCTCAGGTTGTTCAAACCATTCATCAGTTTCGGGATAAAACCAGAGATCGTCTGTGCCCAGAAACCGGAAATCCGGATGCGGGTATTCCGTTCCTCAAAACCGCGAATCACCCGCTCCTCTTGGGAGAATGCCTTAATGATCCGCTGACCGGATAATGTCTCTTCGATGTAACCGTTAAGTTCACCGAGATTGCGCTGCCGCTCCTTGAAGAGCGGTCCCGTTCTGCGCGTAATCCAGCGCATACCAATGGCCATCAAAGGCACAACGATAAAGGTAAGCAGGGTCAGTAGCGGACTGAGCCAGAGCATAACCCCAAACGTGCCGAGCAGCGTTAATACACTTGAGAAAATCTGGATCGCCGAGCTGTTCAACGTACCGCTGACATTCTCGATATCATTGGTCACCCGGCTCATAATCTCCCCCTGCTGGCGTTTACCGAAGAATGGAATCGGCAGCTTGTGCAGATGGGAGAACAGATCATACCGCATGCGGAACACGGTTTCCTGTGCAATTTCGATCATCCATATATTTTGTAACCAGGATGTAAGAGAGAACAAGACATACACTGCGGTTAATCCAATCAGAAACCGAGTCCAGCTTGCCCCGCCTTCTCCCGCGATGAAATCATCCACGGCCACCCCTACCATGTAAGGGCCAAGCAATGCGAGCGCGGAGCTGGCAAACACCATCAACAGTACCATGGACAGCTTAACCTTGCGACG
The DNA here is from genome assembly GCF_038004645.1 of Paenibacillus sp. FSL M8-0212. Classification (NCBI taxonomy): domain Bacteria; kingdom Bacillati; phylum Bacillota; class Bacilli; order Caryophanales; family Paenibacillaceae; genus Paenibacillus; species Paenibacillus sp. FSL M8-0212. The sequence goes on from NZ_JBBORP010000001.1 coordinate 1,274,918, forward strand.
TGCCAGATAGGTCCAGATACGACCTAGTGTACCTGACCAGTTCTTCGCCCGTGCCTTGGGTTTGCGACCACCACCTGATCGTAACGTCTCCGGATCAATCGGTGGCGGCGGCTGACGGAAAGGCTCAATGAATGCTTTGAACATGCTGTGCACCCTCCCCGTATTGTGATTCATGGATTCGACGATACAGCTCTGACGATTCCATCAGGTCTTCATGTTTTCCCTGTCCAATGAGTTGTCCATCATCAAGCAGCAGAATCAGGTCTGCCGAAGTGGTCGAACTGATCTTCTGGGTGATGATAAACGTGGTACACGATAATTCTTCCAGCGCATCGAGCAGTCTGCCTTCTGTAGCCACATCCAGCGCACTTGTACTATCGTCCAGAATCAGAATTCTTGGTCTACGTACCAGTGCTCGTGCAATGGAAAGTCGCTGCTTCTGTCCACCGGAGAGATTCACTCCCCGTTGACCCAGCAATGTATCATAACCGTTTGGTAAATTCTCAATCGTTTCATGGATTTGCGCGCGCTTTGCGGCTTCCACGATCTCCTCCAAGGTAGCATCTTCCTGACCCCAGGCAATATTCTCCCGGATGGAACCGGTAAACAGGACAACCTCCTGAGGCACATAACCAATCGCACCACGCAGCATGGACAGATCCAGCTCTGATGCATCGGCACCATCAATCCGTACCTTTCCTTGATCCTCTGTGTATAAACGCGGAATAAGCTGTACCAGCGAAGATTTGCCTGAGCCTGTTGCTCCCATAATGGCAATACGCTCCCCCGCTTTTGCCGTGAATGTGATGTTATCCAGTACTGTAATTTCACTATTCGGATAACTGAAACCTACACTGCGGAATTCAACCGCTCCCTGCACAGCGCGCTGTTTCTTCGAAGAGTATACAGATTGCGGAAAATGCGAAGAATTCACAGATCCAGCAGATGGTACAGACGCGGATACTGCATTATTCTGTTCAGTCTCCGATGTATCCTCCGTATTAAACACTTCATTCAGTCGTTGCGCCGAAGCGCTTGCTCTTGAGAAGGTTACCAGGATCCATGACAACGCAGACATGGCACCAATTGTGCGAAGCAGGTAGTTAATGACGGCGACCACTTCACCCACGGTTGCATTACCGGAGGCAATGTCGACTCGTCCAAACCATAACACGGCGATGATACAAACGTTCATCATCAGCAGCATGAACGGCATTGTCGTCTCCGTCAGGCGCAGCGCGGAGATTGTGCCTTTCATCAGCTTGCCGCTGAATCCGGCAAAGCGTTCAATCTCATGGCCCATCCGTACGAAGACACGGATCAGCCGAATGCCTGTCAGATTCTCCTGGATGACTCCATTGACGGCATCCAGTCTGCGCTGCACATTGCGGAACAGCAGCGCTGCCTTTTTGATCATCCACACTACAACAATGAGCAGTACAGGCACCATGACAACCAACAGCAGACCCAACCTCGGGTTCACGATCACTGCCATAATCATGCTACCAATCACCACCAGGGGCACACGTGTCATGAATCGCAGACTCATGAAGACGGTGTCCTGAACCTGGGTCACGTCCCCCGTTAATCGGGTAATCAGGGACGATGTCGCGAACCGGTTAAAGACAGCATAAGAGAACGTTTGCACTTTCTCATACAACTTCTCCCGCAGATCGTATCCGAACCCCAAGCTCGCATGGGATGCAAAGAACGAACTCGCAATTCCGGCAGCAAAAGCCACAACAGCACTGCCGACCAGCACGCCACCCCATAACCAGACGACAGACAAGTCTCCCTGTTGAATGCCGTTATCAATGATCTTGGAGATCAGATAAGGCTGAGCCAGCTCCACCGCAAGCTCAATTAACATCATGACCAGGGCTGCAATCGCGGCAACTCGGTACTTCTTCAAGTAGTACAACAGCTTGATCATAAGCATTCCTCCGGCTCGGAGCACCCTAAACCGATAACACGTTCCAGCTCAGAGCCTCCATTAGACATGTTGTTTTCTCCACAGCGTCCAATATGTAATCATTTCTATGTACACATATGGTTATTATAGCGTATTTTACAATGCCGCTTCTATTCTTATTACCCTACTTTTCCCAATACAATAAACTTCTCTTCATTTTGGCAGTAAAAAAAGGAAGGTCTCCCTTCCCCAAGCTAGTTAAGTGCTTACAGCTGACGTAGTTTTTCACTTAGATGCTCCCGACGTTTCACCACATATTCGCGAATTCTTTCCGGTTCACCTGCAAATACATCCATGGGCCATTTCATGTAAGGGTCTTTGTAGACATCTTCACGAATCTCATTGTGCAATAGATGGACTAGAGGCATAATTCGCTTCTCTGTAAAAGCATTCATCAGATGCTGGCGCATCAGCTTCTTATATTGTTGACGGAAACTGCGGAATGCCAGCAATCGTCCGGTAAGTCTGTTATACCCCTGAATACGAACAAGATTGGGGTCAACTCGTGTTCCATAACAGTTTCTCCCCCAAGTACCCTCATAATCCCAAGGCAGGATACCGTATTTCCCACTTTTGATTTTCTCATACCATGTGTAATTCTGATGAAATCCATCAAAGTTCCCTGTGAGCACAGCTCCACTTAACCAGCGTAAATAATTGTCCGTATCCACCCTCGACTGTAAAAAACGAAACAATTCCAGCCTGGACTTGGTGTTCAACTGCTGAATAAAGTTACGCAACCTTGTGCGATCCACATTTTTGCCCCGAATTAAGCTGTAACCGGACAATATATCCGTACTTGTTGAAGAGGTATCCGAATTTATCGTAAAACCAGCATGATCATTCACCGCATAGAAGATACTGCGTACAGGGATTTTCCTTTGACGAAAAAAGAAGGATTTCACCCCTTCAATCCGCAGGTATACACCCAAAAGCTGCCCGTTCAGATAGAGTACGCAGTGTTGTGTAGACGGTGCGGGTACACGAATCGACTCAAAAAAACGAAAAGAAAGTGCATTGCGAAGCAACGAAGGATCATCATACTCCGCATTAAAATGATACGTACGGCTGGATGTACGAACCTCAAATGATTTTTTGGGATAACCGCGTGTATGTCCTCCCCGGTATCGAAGCCGGATCGGAAACGGCTTGCCGTCCATCTGCATCGTGCTGTTCACAAACGTCTCTGACCATATATTGGACGTTAACTGTTGATATTCGGTTGGAGACAAGCTGATATGGTAGACAGGTAGAGCCATTTCCATCCGCCTTTCGAATACCTGTAAGATTCGCCCGTAGGCTCTTACATCATCCTATGCAGATGCACAGAAAGTCGTACGGGCGAATGCACAGTGCTGATACATATCACATTCAAATTCACTTGTCATTATGCGGAATAATCGAGTTATTAATCTATAAATATACATAAATTCTAATAGATTATAGCCAAAATAGTATAAATATAGTTGACTGGCTAGTCCCTCCAAGAGGCATGTCACATATGCTTAAACTACAGACAGACACGAATGACGAATGGAAGGGATCATAATTACATCCACCATTTTTGTCCATCTGAACTTATATCATGGAAGGGGTCAAACACAATGTCTATGAATGGTCAAGGAATGAGAAGTTTGTTGGGAAGAGAGATTAAGATTAACCGGGGAGGACCTGATTCAGTACAAGGTACACTTACGGACGTACGCTGGGACTACATGGCGATGAACTGCAAAGAAGGGATTGTCTACGTTAATGAATCACATGTAAAAAGCATAACAGATACAGGCCGTTCCGGTGGTAACCGAAATGCAGCCATGGGGAATCCTATTCCTTCCAACACGTTTCTGGGCGTTATGCAAGCACTCCGCTTCCGCCGTGTTCAGATTAACCGGGGAGGACCTGAAAAAGTGGAAGGCATCCTGGCCGATGCCAACCAGAACCAATTGATTATGACTTTGAAAAATCAGGAGATTGTTCGTATTCCGATGCAACATGTGAAATCTGTATCCCTCGTACGTGGTGGTGGGAACAACAACAACAACAACAGTAATAATACAAGTCAAGGCAACCAAGCAGCCCAAGGGAATCAGGCGGCTCAAGGCAACCGTTCTCAAGGGAACCAATCCCAGGGTAATAAGTCCGGCGGCAACAAGTCGCGGAGCAATCAAGGCAATCGTTCTCAGGGGCAACGAGTTCAAGGCAACCAATCCCAAGGCAATAAATCAGGTGGCAACAAGTCGCGAGGCAATCAAGGTTGCCAAAGTTGCCAAGGCAATCAATCCCGTGGCAACAAATCCGGCGGTAAAAAGAAGTAACTGAAATAAACTGACAACTAAGTTATTTACCAGCTTAAAGGGGGGAATCATCATGTTGATCTTCGTCGCATTAGTCTTGATTGGTGTGCCTTTTTACTGGATCGTTGCACCCGGAAGGCCCACTCCATCCCATGAACATCTGCTTCAGGCTTCGTCAGGACTTCTCCCCCTGGGAGGTGAATCACAGTAAATGCCTGACTACCAGTTGTGGTTAACCTTCGGGGTCTTTATCATCACTGTCATTTTCCTGATGTGGCGTCCTGGCGGATTGAATGAATCTATACCCACCTCGCTTGGCGCCCTTCTTCTTATTTTAACTGGAGTGAGCAGCTATGCTCACATTGTTGGAATCTTCGGGATCGTATCTGGTGCAGCCGTAACGATTCTCTCTACCATTGTCATGTCGATTATTTTAGATAGCATCGGTTTTTTTCGCTGGATCGCTTTGAATATGATTGAGAAAGCGAGAGGTTCCGGCTTTCGATTGTTCTGGCTAATTCTATTACTTTGTTTTCTCATGACCATCTTCTTCAACAATGATGGCAGTATTCTGATCACAACTCCGATCATTATTCGAATCTGTTCTATCCTTCGTCTGAAAATGCATCAACAGTTACCCTACCTGATCTCCGGTGCTCTAATCGCTACGGCTTCCAGTGCGCCAATTGGACTTAGTAATCTGGCTAATCTGATTGCTCTGCAAATGGTTGGCTTAAATCTGAATACTTATACTCAGATGATGTTTGTGCCATCCATGCTTGCGATCATGGTGATGACTGTACTGCTGTTCTATTATTTTCGCAGAAGTATTCCCAAAGTTATTCATCATTTCCCTATATCCCTGCAGTCTTCATCAGGTTCAGGATATCATCCGCTGCAGACAACTGAATCCGAGAATAAAGTAGACTGGTGGCTGTTCCGTGTCTGTATAGGTATCGTTGTATTTATCCGTGCAGGATATTTTCTAGCTGAGCAAGTCGGTATACGCATGGAGGTAGTTGCAATCACTGGTGTTATTCTCATGCTCGCTGTGCGTTGGTATCGCACCCGGACTGGACTCAAAGATGTGATAACACAAACGCCTTGGCACATTCTACTCTTTGCCTTCAGCATTTATGTTATTGTGGATAGTCTTCACCGCGCAGGCATGACCGCTTGGATCATTCAGTGGATGAAACCTATAATAGAAGGAGGAAATGCCAGCATCATTGCTGTGTCGGGGTTAATGCTCACTCTGCTTTCCAATCTATTCAATAATTTGCCCTCCGTCATGATTGGGACCTTTGCTGTTACAGATCTTCCACTAAGTGAATCTCAACTGCATCTTGCATATCTTGCGAACATTCTGGGAAGTGATATCGGAGCCTTGCTGACGCCTATTGGCACCTTGGCAACGTTAATTTGGATGTATATATTAAAGACCCATCATATTCGAATCTCCTGGAAACAGTATATGAAAGTTACCTTTATTGTGATACCAATCAGTCTAATTGTTAGCCTAATTTCACTATATATTTGGACATCTATTCTCTATTGAGAGGAGGAATACTGTGGAACTTCTTACGCATTGGCTGGGTAAATCCGTCGAATTGGAGCTATCTGGCTGTAAACTACCGATCCAGGGTGAGATCATTGATGTAGGCCAGGATCTGATTGTAGTCTACGGAAACCAGCGATTTGTCTATATTCCACTTCATCATGTTCAATCCATGCATGTCGGCACAGCAGATGATTCAAGTATGATTGTGCCAACACCTGACCCCGAGATGGATCACACCAACATCTCTTACCGCAAAATGCTGATGAACGCCCGTGGACGTTTCAGTGAAATCTCCATCGGAGGGAAAACATTGCATGGTTATATTACAAATATTATGAATGACTACTTCATGTTCTACTCTCCGTTATATCATTCTATCTATGTTTCCATTAATCATCTGAAGTATATTATTCCTTCCCCTACTAACAGCACACCCTACTCCCTTAGTAAGCAACATTTCCCTATGCAACCTTCGTCCATGTCACTCTCCCGTACACTCGATCAGCAACTTCATAAAATGATAGGTGAACTTGTTGTACTCAACCTCGGTTGCAAGCCTTACCGAGCAGGGTTATTGAAAAATGCAGACAGCCACTTGCTTGCGTTGGTAGAAGCGGATGGGACTTCTTTAATTATGCATACCGATCATATCCAAACCATTCATCTCCCTTGAGTATCAGAAGAACACAAAGGTTCATCTGCCTATGGCTGATGAACCTTTTTTTCAAGTTTACTTCCTACCATCTTCTGCCTCCACGGTCACCCCGGTAGTCATCATTCAACTCGCCCAGGCGATCGTACGTCTCCTTATATATCCGAATCACGGCCTGAACTTTGATAAAATCAGCATCCTCAGGTCCAAGTCCCTCCATAAACATTCTCTGAATAATCTGTTGGAAGAACTGCACTCTGGCCTCAATCTGTTCTTGCTCAAGCTGTAATATGTCTTCGAAACTGTGGTTCCCTATGTAATCCATCAACTCATCATCATGATTGGAATAATCTGTATTTCTTCGATCTGCTACCCATTCATCCGGCTCATTGGACTGGAGGTTAACACTGGTGCGCAATTGTGATAGGATAATTTTCTCTTTGGCCAACATGACATGAAAATCTTTGTTACGGAGCAGCTCCGATACAATCAGACTGCACATTTCACGATTTTGGATCAGTATGCCGTCAAAAGGATGTAGTGTCCAATTCCCGTTCGCATAATACAGGTTAAAGTTAAAGAACTCACTGCCATATTTGTATTGAATATTAATCTTGGTCTCATCAATAATCTCAAATGAAAAGTCCAGCATGTTCAGCAAGCTCCTTCGCACAACCCCAGATTTTAGCTATATTCTATCAAATAAATGAAACAAAGAGACGCACTCAGCGTCCCTCGTAAAAAATAAATACATGTAGCAATCTTGATACGATATACAGCGAGTCTTACCCTATTACCCTAATCCAAGAAAGATCCTAATGCGCTGGAATCCGGTTTGTTTTTCTCCGGAATGGCAGCAGCCTTCGGCCCTTCCAGACCCAATCGATCACTCATTTTGGCGTTAAGTGTTGTCATCTTGTTGGTATAGTCGTTACAGCTCTCGATGATCCGGCGATTGGACTGCTCGGACAGATCCAGCGCAGACATCAGATCACCCATCGCTTGATTGACCGCTTCAAGGGACATAGCCGGTTTGGACAACAGTTCATTCGTTTTCTCTGTTGTTGTCTTCAACAATCTGGCGTTCTCCTTGAATTGATCTTCAATCGTCTTATTCGTAGCTTCCACAGCGGAAATGACCTTCTCCTGATCATTAAGAGCCATAGCAATCATGGCCGAAACGGTGATCAGATTCGCTGTTTTATCAATAGCGTTATTAACGGAATCAATCAGCTTGTCATTGTTATCATTAATGATGTCGGTAGCTGCGATTGCCTGATTGTAAAGCATGATCATCTCTGTCATGGATTGGGTACGTGTTACCACTTTGCGCAACCCACGCTCCAGATGTGCTTTGCGATTCTCGTTCTCAGGCTTGGCGATCTCGGTTTCAAACAATGCTTTCAATTGATTACCGAAGGAAATTTTGGTCTGCAGATTGTAGATCTCCTGAATGGAAGAACGTTTCAATTGGCGCATATTCACGATGCTTTCTTCCAGGTTGTCCTTGCCGTCCCGCAACCCGTTAATGATGGCATCAATGTTCGTGCGAACGGATTGATAACGGTATACATAGTTTTTCAGCGGGCTTTTACGTAACAACTTCCCGACAAAACTCACATTTTTACTCTGCTGCAAACTCTCACATTCATCACGGAGCTTCAGGATCATGTTGGATACCTCTGCCCGATTCCCGGACATCAGTTCATTGACTGGACGATCAAGCAGCTTGAGGGTCTGTCCTGCTCTCTCTTGTGTTTTCACGCCCAACTTGCCGATATCATCCATTAAGGTATCCAGGTGAGCCGGATCACTTTGGGACACTTTCTGAATAAGCTGCGTTGCTTCCTGGTTAATCCGTTGCTCATCTTCCTGCTTCAACTGAGCCCATTCCGTTGCCATGCCAATCCCTCCTATAATTCAGAGCTATTATACCGTTGATGTATTAGTTCCGCTTTGTTCTGAAGCTCCATTAAGTCTTTATGTTCAATCGTTGATACAATATCCGATATCTTGGAATCTACGTCGCGAAGACCATTCAGCAGCATACGCCGATTATTGCGTTTGGCTTCTCCGCTTAAACGCAGAAATGGATTAATAAAACCGTTCAGGTCTTTCAAAATCAGTCTGCGCACCGTATGGTTGATATCCCCGTTGTTTAGCTCCTGAAGGGAAGGAATCACACGCTGCAAACGGGCAAACAACGCCAATGATTTCTCCACGATCTCATTATCAAGCTCGTTCTTCTGACCTTCGGAGATGATCATGTCCTCCAGAACTTCCAGGTATTCAATCACCGGATCAAATACAGGATCTGGTTCAGTCCGGGAAGACTTCGCTTGTTCTGAGCCCGCATGTTGTGCGGGAGTAGAACTCGAATGGGGCTGTGCTGGAGAAGCATCTCTTGCCCCTGTTGGCACTGCGCTCGACGCTTGTCCCCCATTCAAGCGAGATGGTTCATTCCCGATATCTGTGATTGGTACAGGGGCAGATGACGAACCATCCACCTGTGTGCGTGGTGTGGAACGTGAAGGAATCAATCCCCCGACCACAGTTGCCAGTGCCGGAATTGCCCACGTGATGACATCCGGTAGAAAAGGACTCGAGATTGCCGCGAGACCATAACCGACCAATGCGCCTATACCTATCTTCGTTTTCCGTAACATTACTTGTCCTCCTGCCTTAACAACACATAAAGTGCATATTCAAAAAGTCTGATTTTCAGTACCGAGAAGATGGACTTTTTGAATAACCTCTCATCCGTATTGTAAAAAAACCATCCAGAAGGTGTCAATGTTGAGGAAAATTCTCAGCTAGACGTGGTGTACTCCGCTTACCTTCTGAACGTCGATTATAAATGGCTGTTCGATATGACTTCCCAGTATGCCAAACTTCGGATGAAGTGGTCCAATATCATGGCCAAGTGCAGACTTGACCGCCAGATACGGGAAGTTCACGCCCGACAGACAGGACATGTGCAACCCACCCGACATACGCGGATTGATCTCCAGCAGCTTCGGTGTATCCTTGCGATATTTCATCTGTATATTAAAATTATAAGGAATCCGATATACCTCTGCCACATTGCGGGCAATCGCCAGCAATTCCTCGTTTTCTTCAAGCAAACGCAAACGTCCTCTTTCTTTTCTACGCGGAATAGCCGTTAATAGTTTCCCATTGCGGTCCGAAAGACAATCAATGCTGTATTCATATCCTTCCAGTACCTCCATCACCATGACGTTGGGAAAGGACGGAGCAGAAGAGAAAGCGCGCAGGGCATCTTCATACGAAATGGAGTTAAGCGCATATCCGAACAACTCCTGCAAAGGATCACGCTCATTGTTGATCACCCGGAATCCCATGCCGCCCTCACCATTACATGGTTTGAAGCATACATCATGTCCACGTGCACGCAACGCCTCATAGGCCTGCTGGAATTGTGCAGCATTACTGACCGTGAAATAATCCGGAATCTCCATAATGCCCTTCTCACGCACCGATTCATAGAAGCGGTCTTTCTCCATCAATTGTTCCAACAATTCCGTGTCCGAGCATACGATAACCCGTGTACCGATCTCTTCGAACAGGGAGATATGTCTGCTGATGTCCAGCATGTTCCAGCGTGGAATAAACACATCAATCTGATGACGACGGCAAAAGTCGAGGCAAAAATCAACATATTCCCGGCCCGTTACACGCGGTTCAACTTCTGCAACATCACAGCCCTGTAATGCCATGTGTCCCGGATCAGGATGAGTACCGTAGATCTCAAATTCCATGCCGTCCTCATTGTCCCGAATTGCATTCATATAATGATACGTTACAGAGAACCAACGGTTGAAGTAAATCTTCATTTTTTTCATTTATACGGTCTCCCTTATCTCGGCATGGTCTATCTGGGTCTGTTGATCGTTATGAATACGGTGGACGTAATCGAGAATCTCATCTGCTGCAAAAGCACCGAATTGTTTCGTAAATTGATACGGCACCAGCTCAGGTGCACGCTGTCTCTCCACATGCAGCTCTCCGTGAGATGGAGCAATGGCATGCTGCGCAAAGTCCAGCAAACAGCGATCCAGCAAGGAATCGCCCGAAGCAATTACAGGCACATCGCCAATGCGTTGCCTAATGTGCTCCACTGCAGCTCGTTTGTTCACGGCCGAAGGCACCAGATAGAGCTTCCGACCCTGAATCGAACTCTCCCATCCAAGCGTCTCTAACACCCGAATCTTGTCCGTAATGCGCTCCATAGGAAGCTTGTCACGTTCGATCAGCAATGCAAAGAACAGCTCATCACACAATCGCTGATTAATCACCCATTCCGGGCTCAGTACATCGTCAAACAAATCCAGGATCTCTTCAGGAGTAGCTGCCTGCTGACGAAGCAAAGAACGAATATGCAGGTTCCATTCATCGTCTACCTGACCGTCAACAATGATGTTGCCACCATTACTCGTCACCGCATATTTCGGAATACATTCGGTCTGAAAAATATGAATGCGCCGGTACTGCTCCACGGTACGTGTCGTCACAGGCATAAATACAATGTCTTGTGGCAAAGACTGCAACCGCTCCAGTGCATATGCTGACATAAAAGCGGACAACTTGCCGTTAATCCACTCTGCGGGAACAAGTCCCGGTGTATCTTCGGGAATACGGAGCGCACGACGGGAGTACACCAGCGTCTGGTCCAGATCACTTGCGTAGATCATCATTCTCCTCCACCTCCCAGGAATTGAATAATGCCGCAACAGGAATAGGTTAGTCCGGGATATACCTCAACCGGCACATTTCTGTCTCTGGCGAGCATCATAATATGTTGCAAATCCGGATTATCCAGACGGTCCACAAGAATCTTCCAAGGGACACGGCGCAGTAACACCCGGGTTGTTTCTCCGATTCCAGGTTTGATCAGATTAATGTTCGTAATGCCAAAAGATTGCTGGATGGCCTCGATATCCTGCCAGCCTTTCCAGGTGATTTCCGAAGTATCGGTAGCATTGTCGTCCGAGCGAATCTCCACTTGGTCCATCATTTGCGGAAAATGCTGAGCAATAGTATCCACGTATTGGGTCGACACATCCGCAGAAGACCATTCACGATACCATTTGGCTCCGTGAAAATCTGCCGGCCCGATCAGATCATCGCGTAGTACGGTACGGCTCACCAGTCCCGATACCGTGGAATTCAGACAAGCACTAGGAATAAGATAATCTTCCCTTGTCCCAAAGGTGCCTGAGCATTGACCCGGATCGGCCAATACAGCAAGATCATCATCAAGACTTACACCATAAGTCCGTTCCATTTGGTCACAGGACTCTTTCAGCACTTTGCGAATAGCCCCTTTGCCTGTCCAACCGTCTACAAACTGAATGGCTGTTTCCAGCCCATGCTGCTGTAAAATATATAAAATTGCGTTCTCGTCCATACCCTTGCCACGAATAATTGAAATGCTATAATGCGGAATCGTCACTTTGTATTTCAATTCAATATAACGCTTGATCAGGATGCCTATAGGCGTTCCGGCTCGAGCCAGAGATACCAGCACCAGATTAAGTCCCCTGCGCTCTACAATCTTCTCAGCCACAATGGCGGTATGACGAGCGATTCTTGCAGCGGATTGTTCCAGCGTCTGATGGAACAGCTCGATGTATTCTTTTGTGGGCTGATATTCCACGGGTAGCATCTCCGAATAATGAACCCCGGATTGGATCGCTTGCTCCCGTTCACCCGTTCCCTTTTCCAGATCCACATGGCTGATATCCTTCAGTAAGAAAACAACGTCCGATGCAGCATAACTGCCCATCGGTTCGGGAGACTGAATCTCACGTTGTCTGATTAGCTCCAGTGTAGTTAAGTTCATTGCTCGTTGTCCCCTGTCTTCTCTGGCAAGCCGCAATACACAATATGAATGTGTCCGCATCCCAACTGCTCCAGTGCCTTCACCATCGGTTCCATTCGTTCTTCGGACATCTGTCTCTCCAGCAGAACAAAAATCTCATCATATTGTCCCGGGGCGATGTTATAGATAAAGTTACGAACGGATGCGTCTTCCGGTGAGGCATATCCGGCACCACTACGAACAGCATATCCTGGAGCCGGATGTGTATGGATTGGACTGCGGGTAGTCGATTGATACAACACGCCTTCTCCCATCTCGGCAGCAATACGCATTGGAATGTACATGAACTCCCCTGTTCCCATCACCAACGTCCGTTCTCCCTTACACTGCGACTGAAGTCGTTCTGCAATCCGGCTAATCTCCTGACGCAATACGCCATTATGACGAGATTGTATACCAAACCTGCCCGTATGCTGGACGTAGCTCGCTGTGCTACGTTTACCTTCACCATCCTCGGAAGTAGCGTGCAGCTGATGGAAGGCATCTGCAACGGTAGAGGTCTGAATCGTCACGGCAGGATAGGATAGCTGCTCATCTTGCTGTGTTGCTTCCAACTGTGGAGTACCCACCACTTCAATACGGCCCTTCAACAGGCTTAACGGTGTAATGGTAATTCCCAATTCAGCTTCCAACTCGGCAAATCGATTCTCGTCCGCTTCCGTACGCCAGTCCAACAGCGAAGCAATCACATACTGCTTCCGGGGGTATCTAACCTGAATATCCCGAATGATATTCAACGTCGTTTTGCCCGTCGTAATCTCGTCGTCCACCAGAACAATCGGACCCTCTCCTGCAAAGGCTTCATGATCCAACGCGTAACAACGATGAGCCATCGCATGGGAATGTTCTTCTTCAAATTGAATATCTGGATGCATCGCTGGAACATATTCGCGAGTGGTGTGAATATAGGAAGCTTGATCAGCAAACATCTCGTACATGCTGTGGCCCAGCGCTGTTGCTGTCTCCGCAAAACCAACAAAACGAATCGTTTCCGGCAAACTCAATTTCTCTTGCAACAACATGCCGTACACTTGCCGAGCTCGCTTGGGATCAATCAAACCTTCGACCATTTCCCGTTTCCACTCGGTGATTTGATCTTTGATCTCTTCCGTCTTTTCAGTCAGGTGCTCATATAACAGAATAGCCAATGCCGCGCCACTCAGAAGCGAGGTATACGGGTTAACCGGGATGTGCTTCCCCAGCAGTCTGCTTACAAACAGAAATGAACGTTTCTTATTGATTCGTGCAGCCATGGAAAATAGAGATTCTAGTGGAAGTTGCAGCGGGTTATGTGTAACCTGAACGTTTAGACTGAATTGATCAAGAATTGGGAACGTAGTTGTGTTGTTGCTCATGCTTGGGCAAGAGCCCGACAAAATGCTGCTGTTCATGTAACACCCCATATATTTGTGATCGGATAAGAATTCGATTCGCCCAGCTCAAGTGTGGTTTAATCTCATTCATTTTGTTATAGTAATTACTTTTGAACACACCCAGGCTACCATCATTACGGGCGATGATGTCTTGTGCATCGGAATATTCCTCATGTGTAACAACGTACATCGCTTGTACAGGCTTAATATGAGAAGGATGAATGATCGTTTTGCCTACAATTCCATTTTCCTTGTCCATCATGACTTCACGCATCAATCCATCCATTGTGTTCGTAATATATTTCATTCTCAGATGTAGCCCTGATTTGCCCAGGGTTTCTTCGAATGGAGTCTGTCGTAATTGAGGTTTGAACACGCGCTCCCGCTGACTGAAATATTCCCACACAGGACCTGAGATCACATACGGCTTGTCCATCCGTCCAAACAGATTGATAATATCCGAGATGCAGTCACGGATCGTGGCGATATCGTATATGGTCAATTCCGGGCTTCGGCGTAGTCCAAACAAGCTGGAGAAATCGGTCGCACCTATGCGTACATTGAGCACATATTCAACATTTTCATCGAGGATGTTTCGAAGGCCCAGTAAGGTCTCCCAACGTGTCTCCCGATATATAATTGAAGCCGTTTCCAATATAGGCATTCCATAGAGAACGGGATAATGATCCGGTTTCCGTTGATTATACTTGCGGATTTGGTCAAAATAGGCTCTTCCATTGCCCACACAAAACTTAGGCAAAGCCACGCCTGTTAGCATGGATACCAATTCTCCCAACGTATCAATGAGACGTTCCAACTGTTGTGGTGAACGTACACGAGCAAACAGAAGAGGCATTTGATCCTGACTCAGCATACCTGTCTCCATATAAGTCATCAGTTGAGTTAGATGCTGTACCAGACACTGCTCGGCAAACTCTACTTGGTCGTCACCCACAGCGTCCTCCAGATCAATAATAATGGTCGTCAGACCTTCATGTTTACCATTCATAATGTCGTCCGCGATATGTGTGCGCGTCGCGGGCATATATAAAGCAGCCCCAACAGCATATGCCAGTAGATCTTTGGAAGTCCGGTGATTGAACGAGACGGGTGAAGAGAAAAATAAAGTATCTTCTTCTTCCAGACTCAAAAAGTTAAAATATTTCAGGGGTGTCTCCTCCTCGCACCTTTGGCAATAGCCAATCTGCAATAGTTGATTCCAGCTGTCGGGGCATAAAAACCAATCCCTCCTAATCTGGAGGGATTGATGGTCTATTATCGAGGATAACGTTGGTCAACAGTATCCTTGCAATGGTGCTGACCGATACAGCGTTTATATATTGAATAAAATACAAATGATTACTTTCTTCCCGCAACCCACTGCATTCCCCAATCATGAGCCTCGTCCAACGCCTGATGCCCATTATAGAACTGCACGATTCGTTCAATACTGAATGTCTCATTGTTCACATTGCGTAACATCGCGATGCCACACATGCCAAGCGGGCTCCCGTATTCATTCATTCGAACAATGATATCGGGACCGTCCTTCTGCTGAATGGTTACCACACCGTCTACTTGAGACCAGTTGGCCACACCACCATAAATATAGGTGAATACCAAGATGCGCTCAATTTCCGAGATACGGGCACCATTAATCCGCAGATTCTCTCCCGTCTTAACCGATCCCGTCCGGTCATCCCCATCCAGGGCAATATAAGGGAAACGGTTGAGTGAACCAAACGTCTGTCCCAAGGCCTGAATCACATCTCGTGTACCATCTTTCATCTCGAACAGGCAGCCCAAGTCCAGATCCACACTCTTGCTGCGACCAAATAACCCTTTGCTACCCTGTTGATTCCAGTTGAGGTTAATCAGGATTTCACCAAGTCCCCCCGCATTTTTCTTGAGGTTAATGGTGTCACCCTTCTTCTTCAATTCAATTTTGTTGAAATTGATCGAATTCACAGGAGCAGGCGTCGGCTCTGGTGCGGGTGCCGAGGGTGGCGGAGTCGGTACAGCTGTCGGAGGAACGGTTGAAGTCGTTGTTGCAGGGTCTGATCCACCATCCACATCCACACCAAAGTTAGCGCAGAGTGCATTCAAACCACCTGCAAAACCCGACCCTATTGCATTGAACTTCCATTCTCCGTTATGACGATACAATTCACCGATGACAATCGCGGTCTCCACTGTAAAACCGCTTCCCAGATCATATCTCATTACTTCCTGACCTGTAGCTGCATTGGCAAACCGTAGAAAACCATGCTGAACCTGTCCAAAATGATGGCGTCGTGCTTCACCGTCATGAATCGTCAGGCTAAAGGCGATTTTCTCAATTCGGGCAGGGATTTTGCCAAGATCAATGGCGAATTGTTTCTTCTCGCCACCAATCTGTCCACCATCCATATACGTGATGAACGAGGTAGAGGGCTGATTATAAAAGATAAAATCCTCATCTCCAGCCACTTTATTGTCTGAACCCAGAAGGAATGCTGATGTGTCCAGCTCTACACCCGAGGCTGCCTCCCAACCAATGCCTACCGTTAGACGGGACAAGCCCGGATTGGTTTTGGTCAGATCACTCTTCTGGCCTTTCACGACAGAAATCGCCATAGCAGAATCACCTTTCTATGCCAAGTTATTGTGCATCCAGTCCGTAATTTTTGCATAAAGCAGATAGTCCACCTGTGAAGCCGCTGCCTACCGCCTGGAATTTCCAGTCCGCACCTGCACGGTAAAACTCACAGAATACCACAGCTGTTTCTGTAGAGTAGTCTTCTCCGAGGTCGAACCGAAGCACTTCCCGATCACTTGCAGCATCTACAACACGAACAAAAGCATTGGAGACTTGTCCAAAATTCTGCCCTCGTCCATCTCCATCGTAGATGGTTACTGTAATACCGATTCGGTGAATGTGCGCAGGGATTTTGCTGAAGTCAACGACAACTTGCTCATCATCGCCATCACCCTCACCCGTACGATTATCACCGGTATGTGTCACTGAACCCGCACCGCCGCTTGGATTGTTGTAAAAAACAAAGTCATCCGTACCTTTGGCTTTTCCATCTTCGTACAACAAAAAAGCCGAAGCGTCCAGGTCAAAATCGACTCCACCACTATATTTGTTTGTGTCCCAACCTAAACCAACTACCACACGGGTAAGGCCCGGATTCGTTTTGGTCAGGTCGATACGTTGTCCTTTGGCAAGACTGATCGTCATTTGTTTTTCCACCTTTCCAAGATATGTGATTAAATGAAAAGGAGAACCGTCCAGGAGACGGTTCTTCCCATCCTGTAAGTCGTTCTGTACGTCCTATTGCAAACCGTAATCGCGTGTCAATCCAACCAATCCATCCTGGTAACCACTACCGATGGCACTGAACTTCCACTCGCCGTTATGGCGATACAATTCACCAACAACTACACCCGTTTCAATGGAGAAGTCTTCTCCCAGGTCAAAACGAATCAGTTCTTCGCTGTTTGCTTCGTTGACGATTCGCACATAAGCACGGGAGACTTGTCCGAAGTTCTGGCTACGTTCTGTAGCTTCGTAGATCGTAATGGAGAATGCAATTTTCTCTACATTTGCGGGTACGTTAGGCAGGTCGATATTGATCTGCTCGTCATCACCATCGCCATCTCCTGTACGGTTGTCACCGGTGTGAACAACAGAACCATTTTCATTTTGTGGATTGTTGAAGAAGATGAAGTTTTTCTCGCCTTCTACTTTACCGTTTGCATTGGCACAGAATACCGATACATCCAGGTCAAAATCTTTTCCGCCATCATACTTATTGGTATCCCAGCCCAAACCTACTGTGATTTTTGTCAAACCTGGGTTCGTTTTAGTCAGATCGATTTTTTGACCTTTAGAAAGATTAATTGCCATCGTATAATCATCCTCGCTTATTTAAGTGTATTGTAGTTATCGTGACATATGAATATCAGGATTATTGTCGATTTAGGTTAAATCTTGTACTTAGGAGTACCTGCGAGCGAGTTCGTTGATATGTACCGCATGGGAACCCTCTCCAATTGCCGAGAATTTCCATTCGCCTCCATGACGATACAATTCACCACAGATCAACGCTGTTGAACCTGTGTAGTTATCGGATAGATTGAACTTCACGAGCTCACTGGAATTTTTACCATCCAGAATACGAATATAAGCCTTCTCAATCATGCCAAAATCTTGCTTGCGATTGACACAATCGTAGATATTAACAACGATTAATACTTTATGAACATCAGCAGGAATACGGGACAGATCCATTTTGATCTGTTCGTCGTCACCGTCTCCCTGTCCTGTTAAATTGTCACCTGAATGGATAACCGAACGACATGCACTTTGCTTGTTGTGGAAGCAAACCAGGTTGGAATCCTTGACCAACTTGCCTTCCTCATTCAACATGATCGCCGATGCATCACAATCGATATCCGCTTGTTTTTTTCTTCCAAAGAAACCTTTGGCAGTTACCGGGTCCCAACCGAGACCAGCAATCACCTCAGTAAGTCCTGCATTGCCTTTGGTTAAATCAATTTTCTGTCCTTTGACCAAATTAATGCTTGCCACTGATTTTCACCTCCCTTCATATGTAAAATAGCTACTTAGAGATTGAATTCACTCGGGTTCAGTCCAAGTACGATACATATCTCTGCAACGACTCTTTTCTCCTGATCATCAAAGTTGCCATCAGCTGAACCAATCGCACTGCATACGCCCACAATAACGCGTCCTACATCCGGCTTGGCTTTGAATTTCCCAATGGCTTTCAGCGCTTCCTGCTTCCCGATCTCTGGAGAGAACTCAAAGTTCGCGACATAATGATTAAAACGTGTAATCACTTCAGCCATATCGAATACTTTCAATTCCTGACTCAGGTTGATATAACCGGCCATCTTGTTCTTTTCCGCTTCGTCAATGGAACCATCTGCAAAAGCAACCAGTGCACACCCTGCAACCACGGCATCCATAAAATCTTTATTTTTAAACTTTTTGACTTGCTCTTCAAGTCCTTGTTTTGTTGAATTTAACCAGCTTTTAAATGAACTCATACTCAACCTCCAATAGTTTCAACCTGGTGTTCCGTACATTCTTTTCAAGATTTTTCAGTAACTTTCATGTCTACATCATGTTGAATATAAGTTAAATTATTCCTTAACTATACTCTGAAATACGGCAATATTCTACATTAAAAAACAATTAATACCTTATGATACGCATCGTTCTGGATATAGTTTCAAGCGGATTTCAAAAAATTGCTCGACACCTCTTTTCTTATTTCCACTCTCACACACAACACATAGAACCCTGACCACCGATCGTCTCGGCAGTCAAGGTTCTATGAAATACCTCAGCATATATATATTTCGTTCAACTCATTCAAATTTTATTCAATACTACTATTCCTTTCCGTAAATCTCCTCTACACGTTCTTCCTCATTGGTAGACAACAGAACATTAAGCAACCCCATGGCATTATTGGCATCGGTTCTCGTCGTCTTATACATCTCGGTAAACGCCGCTTCATCCTGCTCCGGGTCCATCGCAGCAAGCTTGCCCCATGACGTGCGGGCTTTGTCGTATAACGTACTCAACGTAAT
This sequence comes from Paenibacillus sp. FSL M8-0212, assembly GCF_038004645.1. Lineage (NCBI taxonomy): Bacteria > Bacillati > Bacillota > Bacilli > Caryophanales > Paenibacillaceae > Paenibacillus > Paenibacillus sp. FSL M8-0212. The sequence continues at coordinate 1,294,279 of NZ_JBBORP010000001.1, forward strand.
ATCACGCGGATGTTGTGCAACAGGTGCCATGGATTCAAATTTCGCTGTGACTCTGAAGAAATCCATCGAATCCTGGAACGATGCACTACTATAATCCTTATTTTTCATCGCATCCTCGGTAATCAGCAGGCCTTCACGGGCGATAAACAGTGTTTTCACCATGGCACGCTCCAGATTGGTTGCTTCTTCCCAAGTTATATAAGATTCGTCAGGTGCTTGTACGGTTGTGAAAAATGGAAAGGCATCATCAATCAACCGCTGCGAATCGGAATGAATCGGCACCCCTGCATTCATGTCCACAACGGCATCGCTATAATTGGCTACATTAATATTTTTGGAACCTGCCTCACTGACCCGACGCACCGGATAATCATTCAGAGGGACACGGATATAACCAAGTTTATCCGCATACTGCTGCTTCAACTCTTCCAGTGTGGAGTCCTTTCCAATCTTGCCGTCGTCAGCTGAAGAAGATTCTTCTGTAGTTGAACCTGTCTCCTCACTCCAATTCGAACCGGTTGCTGCGGTTTCTGTTACGGCAGCATTCGTGCTGCTTGTTTCTGATGAAGCAACTTCTGTACCGGAAGCAGACTCCGGCGAAGACGTGTCTTTCGCTCCGCCACCACAAGCTGTCAGAATCGCTGCCAAACCAAGCATCACTGTGAACGTCTTTATCGTATAATTCCATTTCATCGTATAATCTTCCCCTATCGTATGTATATTCCTGAGAACCATTAACCTCTGCTCCAAGACTTGAACACTCACTTACAAAAATATCCTTTCATATAACATACTTGATTCACACAATTGGACATGGTCTACATTCTATCATAAGTTAAAAATCGGTTGTATACGACGATATACCTGTGTCTAAAGCCTTTTACTATGCGCGCATTAACTACCACCGCAACACAAAAACACTGCCGTCCATATGGACAACAGTGTTCGTGAAGCGTAATTATTTGATCCCTTTAGCCTTCTCCATATGCTCTGACCGAATCTGAGGATCGGTGGAATTGACCGAAGATAACAGAGCGTAGATCGCCTGGATATCCTTCTCTTGAAATACGGTTTCGGGAACCTCTGTCTCAAGTCGTTCTGTCTTGCGCTGAATCGTTTCCACCAATTCATGATCGTAGATGATCAGTTCGTCCGAATTCACATACCTCACAGCAGGATCAACACTGATGCGGCAACGGTTGGTAAAGGTCACCATGGAGACGAGGCGTACTCTTTTGTAGTCTCCGAGGTGTGCATGGATAGCTTCCACATGGGCACGATGCTGCATGAGTGGATTGTACATTTTGACCCGGCTGCTGCTGACCGACCAATTGGCCTCTCTTCTTCCACCGCGAATCTCACCTGTCGTCAGATTTCTGGTTTCGATCACAAAGATTGCCCGAGGGCCGATCACGACATGATCAATCTGCGAATAACCGGAGCGTGACTTCGGATTGGTAACGAGCAGGTCGTTCAGCACTTTATATTGACTTGGAAGACCTATCAGCTGATCTGCTGTACTAGGCTCCTCCGGCTGGCGTGTCCAATCCCCTTCTGCTTTTTTCTTGCGCTTACTTCGGACCATACGCGGGGGAATGGTTGTCGTCGCTGGTAACGCTGAAGCGGAGGCTGTAATCTGGTTCGCAAGCTCTGGTTGTGTCTTGAACAGAGACAGGATTTTCTTGAACATGGGCAAGCTCCGTTCTATTATAGTGTGGGTTACGGGTGACCATTACAGGAGGAATAACATCCTTTGACACATTCATTATGTAAACTTCTATTACTTATGTCGGATAAAGCGGGGTAAAAATAAAGGGTAAACGATCAAATCTCTCCAATACGCATAGCACATATGAACATTTAACCAATTCCGTGACTTTAGACGCATAAACAAACCGCAAAATTGAAAAAAACAGCGCAACCCTTTCCTGAATAGAAAAAGAATACGCTGCTGTTCTCTTGGATGTTAAGCCTGAAGATAATAGGTGTAGAGCACCTGAGTACCCTTCTCTTCCAGACCGTTATTCGCTATTTCCTGATACAGAGATTCGGCCAGAGCCAGCCCAGGCGTTTTCATGCCCATCGCTTTGGCAGACTCCAGTGCAATTCCCATGTCTTTGATAAAATGTTTCACATAGAATCCAGGCTCATAATCGCCTGCGATCATGCGCGGACCGAGATTGCTGAGCGACCAGCTTCCGGCTGCACCGGTAGCAATACTCTTCAGCACGGTCTCCGCGTCCAGACCAGACGTCTTGGCATAGGCGAGTGCTTCGCATACGCCCATCATGCCGGAGGCAATAGCAATCTGGTTGCACATTTTGGTATGCTGCCCGGCTCCCGCCTTGCCTTGCAGCACAATGTTGGTGCCCATCTGCTCAAACAGCGGACGCACGGCTTCAAAGGCCTCCGAACTACCACCAACCATAATGGACAATTTCCCATCGCGCGCTCCGATATCACCGCCCGACACAGGTGCATCCAGTGCATGCAGCCCTTTGGCTTCCGCAGCTTCAAAGATTCGTGCAGCCAGTAACGGACTGGATGTTGTCATATCAATCAGATATGAACCCGGTTTGGCATTCGCTACGAGTCCATCCTCACCGAGATAAATCTCCTCCACATCCTTCGGATACCCTACCATTGTGATGATGACATCACACGCAGCAGCCAGTTTGCCTGGTGTGTCATGCCATACGGCACCTTCTTTCACCAATGCTTCCGCTTTGGCAGCAGTTCGCGTGTACACATGCAGCGGATATCCCGCTCTCTGGATGTGCCCAGCCATGCTTTTACCCATCACGCCTGTACCAATAAAGCCAACTTTTGTCTCTCCAGGTGCCTTCGTTGTATTTGTCATCGTAGGTTTCCTCCCTATTTTCCCTATTTCTCTATGCTTCGCTCAGTGCTTGTCTTCGACATTGCTATATCTGTATGTTAAAGCTTTCTGCGTAGTCCGTCCATATTGCTTGCAGCTTTCTGTGAAAAAATCTGAAAAAGGAATCAACTTCCTATATGCTGTACAACCTAACGGAAACTTCCTTCATTGGAAAGGAGGATTCGCATGAGTCGTGAAAAAGGTCAAATTACCATCTGGTTGTCCTTTTCCATCATTTTATTAAGTGCCGGACTGGTCTGCCATGTCTTGTCCATTCCAGCAATTCTGGAAGCTGCGGGCAGAGACGGATGGTTGTCTGTCGTGGCGGCTGGCCCTTTTTTCATGTTGTTTCTATGTATGATGTATATCATCATTCGGCGAGTACGTGGACAGCGATTAACAGATTGGATTACGCGAGAATTCGGACCGATTCCTTCCTGGATCTTCCGAATCTCCGCTTCCATTCTGCTGTTCACGCTTGGTACACATACGCTGTATGAGACAACCAACTGGACGGTTTCCACTTATCTTCAATTCACACCTCCCTATGTTCTGGCAGGTGGCGGAGCACTGGTTGCTGCCTGGGCAGCGGCCAAGGGCATACGCTCCATTGCGATGACTTCCAGTTTGCTGCTGCCTTTTGTGATACTGCTCGGTTATTTTGTAATGTCCGCCAATATGAAATATAAAGACTACAGTCTATTGTTCCCGATTATGGAGAACGGCATGGGTCCCGTGTGGAGGGGCATGATCTACTCCTTAGCCGGTCTTATGGAAATCTGGATTCTTATGTTATTCCAACATGAAGTCAAAGGCAAAATTCGTTGGTGGTATGTTCTGATCCTAGGCGTGTTTATGCTCAGTATGGCGATAGGACCAACGATCGGAGCCATCGTGGAATTTGGTCCCGAAGAAGCAGCAAAACAACGAAACAGTCCCTATGAGCAATGGAAACTTGTGAATATAGGTAAACTGTTGCAACACGTTGATTTTTTGTCCATCTATCAGTGGCTCAGTGGTTCCTTTGCAAGGGTCGCCATATCCATGTATCTCATCGTGGATCTGCTGAATTTCCGCAGACCGAAGAAACGATATATCGCGATTCTCACCATTACCGTCATCATGAGCTTCATGGCGATGCAATGGTGGCGCATTGATTACGTGGATTATTATGTGGATCATATTCAGTTCCCCGTCATGCTCGCTTATGTCTCAATCGTTACCGTGATATTAACCATTGCTGCATTAATCCATAAAAAGGACAAGGAGGCTCCCGATCATGCCGATCTCAACCCAGCCCAAGAATAATCCTGACGTTGAACCGTTCCGAATGAACGAGCATAACCTGAATACCTTTTTTGCCGGATCTGATGATGTCATCATCAATAGTCATATGATCGGAGAACCTCCGATGCAACTTCTTATGACCTATTGCAGCGGTATGGTAGATAGTGAAGCGATCTACGATATTATTCTCCCGGAACTCAAACGAACATATGAAAATACACACTTTATCCGTACATCCGACATTGAAAAGTGCATCAGCCTGGATTGGACCCGAATGGATCTGCAAGATCCGGCATTTGGAACTGAACTGATGTCTCTCCGTGTTTTTGAAGGCCATATGTTGATCTGTATTCCTTCCCTGCAAACCATGTGGAGTATTGATATATCTAACATGCCTACTCGAACACCGGAGGAATCAACCACCGAAGTTTCGATCCGTGGGGCAAGAGATGGGTTCATTGAACCCCTTGCCGTCAATGTTGCCTTGATACGCACCCGTCTGCGTACGAACCAACTGGCCTGCAATATCGAACTGATCGGTACACGTTCTGCAACCAAGGTGGCATTGATGTATATCAAAAATATCGCCAATCCGGAGCTGATCGAAGACGTTCAGGATCGGTTGCGTAAGATTGAGACCGAACGCATCTTGACCGCCAATGAACTGGAAGAATTGCTGTCGCCTTCGAAGATTACTTTATTTCCCGTTACCCATTATACGGGCAGGCCTGACTTTGCTGCAGAATGTCTCCTTAACGGACGTTTTATCCTCATTGTAGACGGCAATCCAAGCGCCATTATTGGGCCAGTCAATCTGTTTCTTTTGCTTAAATCACCGGAGGATGCCAGCTTTCCCTTCTTGCCTGTGAACGTAGGACGGATGCTGCGCTTTCTTGGCCTGATGATCACCGTGTTCCTGCCTGGCTTTTATATTGCGCTGACATCCTTTCATATGGATCAGATCCCCTTTCCTCTAGTCGCAACGATATCAGTTGGACGCATGGGACTTCCAATGGAATCGGGAGTGGAGATGTTTCTCATTATGCTGCTAATGGAGCTGTTCCGAGAGGCGGGGGTACGTTTACCAAGTGCCATCGGCCAGACATTAACGGTCGTTGGCGGTTTGATCATCGGGGATTCCGCCATTCGAGCCGGCATGGTCTCTCCCCTCATGATTGTCATCATTGCAGTTACCGTCGTAGCTGGTGCAACCATTGTGAATCAGGTCATGACCAGTTCTGTGCTGATCCTGCGGTTCCTTTGTTTTGTCCTGGGGGCATCCCTCGGCATCTATGGGTTCATCCTGTCGTTGATTCTGTTCCTCATCTACCTGACCGATCTCAAATCATTTGGCATTCCGTATCTCACGCCGTTAACACCGCTTCATTTCAAACAAGCGATAGCTTCATTATTCAAACTGCCAAAGGGGTTAGGTAAACGAAGACCCGTCTATCTTGAGACTCAAGAACCGCGTAAGAAAGGAAACGGACGATGAAACACTTGTTACAGCGATGTTTGCTGGGTCTGTTAAGCCTATTGATGTGCGTGATGACGAGTGGATGCTGGAGTGCCTTTGAAATCCAACAGGTGGACTACGCCAAAGCATTTGGGATTGATTATAAGGACGGCATGTATCACCTGTATGTTCAAACACTGGATTTTGCCAGTGTCGCCAAAAGTGAAAGTTCAACTAAAAGTGCAGATACACCGCCTGTATGGGTCGGACATGCCGAAGGGAAAACGATGAGTCTGGCGCTGAACGAACTGTTCCGTACGGCTCAATTACACATGGCTTGGGGGCATGTGACAGCCATCGTTATGGCCGAAGGTGTGCTCACCAGCAAACACATCAAAGAAGTGTTCGACATGCTGGGACGATTTCCAGAATCCCGTTATACAACCTGGGTGTATGGAACACGAGAGCCTCTGGAGAAAATCCTGAGTGCAACGTCCATCTATAATATGTCGCCACTGGACAGCATTCTTCACAATCCGCTCCCCACATACATGGAAGAATCGTTGTACCCGCCTGTGCTCAGCTTTAAACTCATTGCAACACATAATGATCCCGCTACCACGACGTATCTGCCGAGTCTTGCATTGAACGATACCCAGTGGGCTGAGAATGAGAAGAAACATGATTTGTTTCTGGTGGAAGGGGCCTTTTTCGAGAAGACTGGCTATGACTTTGAATACTTTCCACGCAGTCAGCTTCCCGGTTATCACTGGCTGATCAAGGACATGCGACGGGCCCCCTTACTAGTCCAGAAAGATGGAACGATCTACGGGGCGCTCAGTGTAGGGTTGCCAAAGATCAAAATTAAACCTGTCATTCAGGGTGAAGACGTTACGTTCAACATTGATGCCCACTACCTAACTGCCCTGTACGAATACCTGGTGCCCACTTCTTATGAAGAGATGATCCAGATTAGTGAAGTGAAGTTACGGGAGCAGATCATGCAGACCTATCGTCACGGCCTTGAGCGTGGTGTAGATATTTACGGTCTTCAGGAGAAGCTGTATCGCAAAAATCCAAAGCTCTGGCGTAAGTTATCCAACAATGGCAGCAAGATGATGCTTACCGAAGACTCGATTCAAGATCTGAAAATCCACCTCACCATCCCGTATACAGGGAAATATAAGAGGAAAGTGTAGGAAACGCGTAAAACACCCCTTGTCCGTCTGAAACCGGATAAGGGGTGTTTGTGTAGATGGATGTAGTTCGTTTGCAGTTCGGGTCATGCGGATCTATGACTGCGAAGTCTCCATTCCTTTAGCCAGCCTGCTTCCTAATCCTCACTATCGAGAGATGAGTAGATGACGTGACCTTCGTCGTTCAGTCCTTTTATGTCCCATATCATCTCGTGAATCGGCTGCTGGATTACCGCATACCACAACCTGCCGCTGGATTGATTGGAAGACGATTTCACGATTTCTGCTTCCAACCGTGAAGATGCCAGATTTGGTTCGTAGCGAATATGCACCTGGGTAATGTCAGCATCGTGGAGATACCCGTATATAATATAGATCATTTTGCCTTTAGACTCCTCGTATCCTGATATATGAGAAGAAAGCGGCTCGACCGGATTATCTTGCAAACCACCGCCTATTCTGGCCAGTTGGGGGAACCACATCTTTTGCTGGATCAGAGCAGGAGTCAGGTTATTCGTAGTGAGATCTTGATATAAAACCAATTGTATTCGCGGTTCAATAGTTGTAACTAGCTTTACCTGTTCTGGGGGAATACCTTTTTCGCTTAAGATTATGTCGATGTCTTGCGGACCACAAGAGCGTATCAAAAACAGAGTGACCAATACAAAGAACAACACGTACGCTACGCGTTTACGGTTGCTTGTCTTGGGCATAGATTAACCTCTCCTTAAAATTGAATCTCTATAAACAATTAATTATCGTAGAAATGGTATGGCAGATAGTGCTGCCCCGAAGTAATTTACCAGCATCCATGCAGCGATCCATAACAATGGTAACTGCATGATCCAGTAAGGAAAGATGTATCTTTTCTCATGGTAAGAAACCCATCCCGAAACCAAGGCCGCAATAACACAGAGTGGGTATGACATCAGTATATTGCCTTCCAAACGACTTGCCACCTGATACTCAGATGGAGTGGGTGCAGCGAGCGACATTCCCATGGCAAATGCGATCAACGGCCAGATCAGTAATGTCAGACCATATATTAAGGTGAAAATCATAATGTACAAAAAACTTCTTTCTTTACTTCTCGTTATATCTTTGCTTAACAAGCGTACTCTCTCCCATGCGTTCATTTTGTTTAAAAAGACGGCCAACAGGCGCTTACTCTCAACTAACTTTCACTTCTTATAATAATGCATTACCCGCAACCGAGTAGTTAGGATTAAAGTCTGAGGAATGAGCACGAAGACAATATACATCAGTACAATTAACCACAAATGTGCGGCAAGATTTTCTGCACCAAATGATGGTTTTGGACGTTCAATCCAATACCACCAACACGGGATGGCAATAAACCATGTCAATCCCGTCGAGACGAACAAGTCTTTCACATCGCTCCATAGAAAGCAGAACACCGCGACGAACAAAATAGGACCTATCCAAGAATCCAATATCGGTCCCCAGCTCTGAAAGACAAAGATAATGGCAGGATACAAAAGATTGATGGTCCAGCGCCATATGTTATTAGTATAAAGATTCATAAAGCTTCTCACCTCATTACATAACGTTGCAATTGTAACTTCACTTATTGGGGTCATTTGCTACATTACTATCACTTTGATTATCCGTAGCCAAAAGTATGTACGCTCCATTTTTATTGGAAAGAAATGAAAAGATGAAGCATGATTTTGGATATTATAGCTCATACTACCTTCAGGAAATAATCGAAGGAGTGACAGCATGAGGTTAAAAAGGTTCATCGCCGTTGGAGCTGTGTTAACTTGCTCAACTCTGTTATGGGGCTGTGGCAATGGTACTACGAATAATGCTTCCAAACAACAGATTGACACCGTTCGGTCGGAGAGTTGGAGCGATCCCAAACGACTGGAAGCTTCTCATCTTGAGGCACTTGAGCGCATGGAGAAGGATCACATCCACCGAATGGTTTCGCTTAGCGCAAGTACAGATGGAGACAAAGTGATGACCACACTTGAACGTTCGAGCCAAAAGTTGGAGGAAATGAGACCACTCGCCGAAATGCTCCAACATGAAGGACATCCGGCATTATTACAGCGAATTCAAGACATGTCCGGTGATATCCAAGGTTCCAAATCCGTCATTGCTGAGATGAAAAAATTGCCTCAGGACGGTAAAATTAAGATCCAGTCCGAGAATTCTGATTCCTTGCATCACATCAGCAGCTTCCGCGATTACCACCAATACATCCAGGGTAAAGTACAATATTTGAACAGCAGTAATCCCAATTCACGCTAAATAGTATTGGTTCTGTTTACCCAAGTGACTCATCCTTGTAAAAAAAGCATGGCCCTTTTGTGAGATTAGTTACACTTCTTTACATGCCAAAGGTTAGACAGTGACGAGTAATCCCGACCAACTCCCCTCACTGTCTAACCTCTCTTCTCTGCTACTCACTCGCACCCAGATACGTCAGTAACGCCACCAGCGTCGTCACAATAAAGATGTGAATCCATACGTTGGCTGCTTCATATGACATGTTGAAAAAACCCAAATAGCTAAAAGAATCGCTTCCGTAACTGCCCATTTGGAATATGAGTAGCATACACAGCAGAATACTGAACACGACTACGGTCAGCGCTCCGGCTTTTAGCCTTCTATCCTCATCCATCCGAAGAATCAACAAAGTACCAAATACGATCGCAATCAAAAACACAATAAATAACATATATAATAGATCTCTCCTTATCTCTCTAGTTGTCTGCTACTCTACCCATAGAGATACCCAGATGAACATCGTAAATAACAAGACCGGCACAAGAGCACCTGTGGTTAAGATGATCCAAAGTGTCGCGGGCTTTATTCTTTGGCAGTATGCATCAACTTTGCTCATCCGATCTTTGCGCCACTTGGCGAACCTGAGCTGTCTGATCATCCGACTCAGAACTATTTGCCGCTGTTCGCCCTCTTCCACATCTTCAATTGCACGCTGCAACTCCTCATATAATTGAGCCTCTTCCTGACCAGCCACTGTAGATGTCATCATCTGATCCTTCCTCCCATGAGAACATTATTGAGATACAGCCTCTCACCTAATCGAACCATTACAAATACCCTTGTATTCTAGTCACTATCTACCTCACTAAGCTACCACACTACTTAAATAACACATTACGCACATTCAAAGTTTGAATTTTTTTCAAAAAATGAACAATCCAAAAAGCCCGAGCATAGCCCGGACTTCGTTGAATCATATTAGAACTATTAATCTGACTGCGTTTAGCTCGCGTTAGCGATCAATGCATTCAAGCATACCGCACCCTGTGCGCGCACATTAACAACAATGATTGGCGTTTCCAGCATGTCGTGCATCCATGACATATACTCTTCTACTTTTTCGTTTGGAAGGATCGTCAGAATAACCCCTGCGAATCCACCACCATGAATCCGACAAGCGCCATCACCCAGGTTTTGCAGATAATTCTCGGTCAATGCCAGCGCGATGCCAATCTCCTGTTCCTTCACAGCACCACTCTGATATACATTCTGCAGCCACTTCCATGACGAATTACCGGACGCCGTAATCAGTTTCAGGAAATCAGCAAACCGTCCATCACGCAACGCCTGAACCTCACCATCGACACGATTATTTTCCTCCAGGAAATGAAGCGCACGCAGCACGGCACGATCTCCAGCCGCTTCACGAACCTTCTTGAGGTTGGCGTAGATTGCGTCTGCCGTAATTTCCCGAACATACTCACTGCCCAGCGCCTGAGCAACCGCTCTCATCTCATTGGGCACAGCCGCGTAATCTTCAGTCAGATCGGCGTGGTTGCCACCAGTGTTCACAATGACCAATGAGTAACCGTTCTGTTGGAAATCCCAGTGAACTGGCTCGATAACCGGCTGTGCAGGATTCTCAAAATCAATGGCAATAAGTCCGCCGTACGCACAAGCCATCTGATCCAGCAGACCGGAAGGTTTGTTCCAATAATGGTTCTCCGCATACTGACCAATTTTGGCCAAAGTGACAACATCCATTGCTCCATCATTATAGAAATGATTCAAAATCGTACAGATCAGCATCTCAAATGACGCTGAGGAACTCACCCCGGATGCCGAGAACACATTACTGGAGAGATACGCCTGGAAGCCGCCTACCTTATATCCGAATTCTCCAAATCCCGCAGCCATACCGCGAATCAATGCTGTTGTGCCATCGTCTTCTGTATTTGGCGTGAGGTCCGTGAGATCGATTACATATTTCTTGTCATAACCTTCTGAGTAAAACGTAATAACTGACTCCGCAGTTGGTGCTGCCACTGCAATCGTATCCAGCGTAATGCTGCCCGCCAGCACTTTACCATGGTTATGATCCGTGTGATTACCGCCAATCTCGCTGCGTCCTGACGCGCTGAACAACTTGCTTCCTTCTTGTGCGCCAAAGTACTCTTCGAATGTTGCGTTCAGCTTCGTGTAACGTGCGGTCTGTTCCTCTAATTGTGATTGTCCATACATTTGGGCAAGCAACGCTTGGCCCTCCGTGGATTGGATCAGATTCAATGGTTGTGTCGTCATTAATAATCCTCCTATGGATATGCAGCTTTTATTTTTAGACTATTGGTGAACATGGTTGTCGCGTCTGTTTCATGCCTTATTCCTCTCCCATTATCTCAGCTTCGTAGCGGAAAAGGTAGGGTAGAATTGAAAGTTTGTAAGCGTTTTGTGAAGTTATTTGTTGTAAAAATAGGATTGAAAACCATTTTAGAATAACTTAAATTTGGTTTAAGTGAAAACACATTATTTTCCAACCTCAAAGTTGCTATGCTTAACATCTTATTGATGGAGGGAACGATGAAAATCAAGTCGAACTATACCAAGTTATTTGGTGCATTTTCTCTTACATTTTTGGGTGATGGACTTACACTTGCTGCGGTTCCTTGGCTCATATCAACACTTACGAGCGATACGCTGTATGCCTCTGTCACCATGACGGCACTTCGTTTACCCTGGCTACTATTCAGTCTGCCTGTAGGTGTCCTCATCGACCGTTACTCACGCAAACATATGCTGATTGGGGCAGGCTTTACGCGAATGATCCTACTGCTTGTCCTGACGTTATGTATCTGGGGAGGATGGGTGAGCATTCCGATTCTGGCACTGTTCATGTTTGGGATTGGCCTGAGCCGAGTTGTATTCGACAGTACAGTGCAGACGGTGATCCCACAACTGGTAGATGAGAGTAAGTTGGAGAAAGCAAATGGGCAGTTCACCGCCGGACAGTTAATCACAAGTGATATTCTGGGCGTTGCTCTGGGAGGGTTCATCATCACCCTGCATATTGTTTTCCCTTTTGCCATAGACGCTGTAACGGCTGTTATTGCTCTGCTCTTTTTAATTAGTTTGAAGGGAAACTTCTATCCAGGGGATACGGAAACAACCAAGAAGGAAGTTCGCCCGATGAAAAATTGGAAACGAGAGATGTGGTCCGGTATTCAATATGTCTATCGTGATCGTTTTCTCCGCGGACTAGCCATTCTATCTGTTACCATTACGCTGATGTATTCGATCATCCTGGCTACTCAGATCTTTTTTGTACGAGATGTGCTTCAGTTGGATGCTTTTGCATTTGGTATTCTCATCTCCATTGCAACAATCGGCAGCATTGTAGGGAGTCAGGCTGTTGCATATATGCACAAGAAATGGAATACAAAACAATTGATTATTTCCTCCATTCTGTGCATGGGAATCATCTACGGTGTGGTGGGTCTAACTACAAATGCGTATATGGTAGGCGGACTGTACTTCTGTGCTGCATTTTTCATTATTGTCTATAATGTTACCCGTTCCTCCATCCTGCAACGTTCCGTTCCTAATGAGATGCTCGGCAGGGTTGGAAGTGTGTTTCGCTTTCTATCCTTTGGGATTAGTGCTATTGGTACGCTTCTCGGCGGATTATTGGTGCGGGTTAGTGAAACGACTTTTGACCGCGTATTCTCGCTGCAACTCCCTTATCTCTTGTTAAGCCTGATCTATATCCTGTCTGGTCTGATATTCGCAATGAAGATGAAGAATCACTCAGAGAGCCAGCAGCGTAACATCAACGCTTGACTGTAACGTTAGGTCATACTTGATAATGATCTCAAGCTTACATGAAGGAGAAATTAAGGATGAAAATTACCGCGTTACGTTCAGATCAAATCTATGAGGAGATCATCCAGGCTGCACCCGATGAGAAATTGGAGTTATACCGCGAGCGAATGATGAGTCCATTCATGAACAAATGGAACATACAACAGATCCCGTTTCGCTCTCAAGAGCCTCACGGCTTCGATGTGATTATGATGAATAACTTTATGAATATCGCTCCAGCAGATATTACACCTGAGATTAACAAATCGTTAGCAGCGATTTCGTCCGAAGCATTTTGGCAACAGTTTCATGAAGCTGTTTGTACGAGTCTATCCACCTTTACAGATCACGGGATTAAGCTATCGGTCTCCGAGTATCTATATACGATTTTATTAGGCGATAAAAATAGCCCCTCACTCATGATGAACGAAGGCATCAGCGGAGATGGTGGAATCCCCGGTTATATTATTGCGAACCTGATCCCGAGTAGATATACTCTACCTCGTATGCAATCCGTGTTAGCCCATGAATGCAATCATAACGTGAGGTATCAATATATTCAGTGGAATCCACAGATTACGCTTGGGGAAATGGTTGTTAGTGAGGGGTTGGCTGAGAGCTTTGCGACATCCCTATATGGAGAAGAATTTTTAGGCCCCTGGGTAGCCAAAACGGATATGGAGACATTGAATACCGTAATCAAACCAAAGATGAAAGACTAGCTGCATGTCACCGGTTTTGACCAGATTAATCCGTATCTATACGGCGATGAACTTGCCATCATGCAAAACTTCACGCCCGTAGGTATGCCCTACGCGGCTGGCTATGCCTGTGGTTATCACTTAATCCAATATTATCTGAACAAAACAGGTACATCGATTACCGAAGCGACCATCACTCCGGCAAGTGTCATCCTTGCGGAAACAAAGGAATTTTGGAATGAAGACACCTTATTTCACCGTTAAAGATATCATTCAGATTACAGGCATCACCAAACGCGCATTACATTATTACGATAAAACGGATCTCTTAAAACCGAGCAAAGTCGAGGACAATGGCTATCGGTATTACGATCAAGAGGCACTGGGGAATCTGCAGATGATTCTTTTGTTCAAAGAAATGAATTTCCCATTGAAAGACATTGCAGCCATGATGCAACTCTCCAAAGAAGAACAGAAAGATATCCTAAGAGAGCATCGCAGTACACTCGTTCAACGCAAACAAAAACTCGAAACCATCATCGACCAATTGGACGAGTATGTGGATGGAACGGATATCTCTCATCTTCATCTGTTTGACGACTCTTCCATCCTTTCCATCCAAGAACAATATGAATCTGAGGCGAAGTTTGTATATGGAGATACCAAGAAATATCAGGAATTTGAAGCCAATGTGAACCAACTTTCTGCGGAAGAACAAGAAAAAGCCTACCAGCAGTTCTCGGTCAGCATGGAGCAGGTATTTCGGGAATTGGCGAAACATCAGGATCTGAGTCCTGCTTCTGGTGAGGTTCAAGCGTTAGTGCGTAAATGGAAGAGTTGCCTGGAACAGTTTATGGTCTGTGATGATGAGATTCTGAGGTGTATCGCGGAGACCTATACGACGGATCGCCGCTATGCGGGTTATTTTGATCAGTTTGGTGATGAGGATTTTTTGAGGTTTTTGTATCAAGCGATTATGGTCAATGTGGAGGTTGGGGTCATATCAGCTGTGAAAGATGTTAGGTGACCTCCGAAAGAACGCACTGAAAAAATACGGCACAATGGTAATATCAATTAAACGCCTAATAAACCCATGGCTAGAGCACCTTAGCCATGGGTTTGATGATGGATATTTTAATTTCTAGAAATGTTTTTATCTGAACTCACCAGCTAGATCAACTCCGTCAAATGTAGCCTTTGGATAATAATAAACAAACATAGGTAGGCCTGTGAATGAATCAGACTTATTTAAGGTAAGGAAATCCACTTTGCCTGACGATGTCTGGCTCACTGTATTGTTATAGATCTTACCTATTGCTCCAGTTTCAAAATTTACAATACCCACACAATCAATTTTAACTTCTGCTCGGATGTTTCTTTTTATGCCAGCTGTGTCCCATGCGTCCATATAGAAATTCCAACTATTTTTACCGAATCCGTTATCGTATTCTACATAACCAGTTAAAGCTAATGTTTTATTGTTACCTGTGAAAAATTTCTTTGAGACCGAAAAGACTGATACGTCCCCTTTATTTTGAATATATGTTATATTATTGTTTAAAGCTGAGTTTTCTTTTAAATATTGTGTATCTTCGTCAGAAAATGGTTCGTTCACTTCATACTTATCTAGTATATTTTGTATTTTTAAGGCTGTATCTTCCTCACCTGTACTGGCGTGGGCTGAATTAGTAAAAAGAACGGAAATGGATATTGAAACCAAGAATAATGTCAATAACATACTGATCTTCTTCACTTTAAATACCTCCTAAAAATTATTATGAAAGGGGTTTCGACAATGCACATTGTGTGGAATAATATACTTATTCTCGTTGTTAGCCTTCTTATCTTAGCTGGACTAGTTTCTGGCACAATCTACTTTTTCATAAAAAATAGGTCTAAATAGTTCACCTCCTTATGACGATACCACTTCCATATATTATATATTATTCAATAAATTATAATAAAACCCTCTTTTAATATTAATAATATCTAATCTTTTTTAAGTTGATATATTTGTTGTTCGATCTCTCTGCAATTATTAGACAGTTCCCCTATTCGAATAATATAAGTGAACTACAAAAAGTTAATTTCAAGTAAAATTTCAGTTTGACTGACTGTATAAGAGCTTCTTCTCTACTTACCTGTCCCCCGCTCAAAATACGCATGCAAACGATACTGACAAATCTCCTTCGTCCAACGATACAGTAGCGCCTTTTCCTCCGTATCCTGCACTTTTACATTCAGCGAAAACATGCCATCCTCGAAACGGGTCATACTACCCTTCGCCCCGCTCCACATAGACATTGGCATGTCGATTATCAGTTTTTCAATCCGTGTTGCCGTCTTCTCATTCCATTCCCAGATCGCAAGTTTGCCTTTGTCCGAAAAGTCCTTCCGTTTCCGGTACTCCTTCTCCGTCAGGTACGTATGGAAAAACCTTGCCATCTCCCCCGGTGTGATCGGGCCTATCCAGCGCTCTTCGCCTCGCTCCAGCATGTACAGCAGCACGATCATTTTGTAGCTTTTGTTCATGAGTGTCTTCTCCACATCACGCAGCCACGCCTCATGCCGGATGTACACCTCTCCCTCAGCCGGGGACAGCAGCTCCGCCCAATAGAGAAATCCAACATAGGAGCCAAATTCGTTCCGGTACCCGATACTCTTCGAACGTCCCATCAGATGCAGCTCCAGATACGTCGGAATACGCCCCAACTCTCGTTTCACATCCAGAAAATCCTGATGTAACTTCTCGCGGCGCGGCAAACGTTTGCGGCTTAGCTCCTGAAGCAGATTCACCACTCGGGTCTCCAGATGAATCCCGCAGTTAGCCGGAACTTCCGGCACAGCCGAATCTCGGACTTTCGCGGTTCCCTCCAGCTCTCCGCGCACATCCAGCAAACTCAGCTTCACATCCGCATTGCGGTAATTCCCGATCAGGTCGATGATGACACAATGAGATTTGCCCTCAGCCAGCCGCAGACCGCGCCCTACCTGCTGGGTGAACACGGTGAGTGACTCCGTTGGACGCACAAAGAGAAGCGTGTCCACACGCGGTATATCCGTTCCTTCATTGAACAGATCCACCGTCAACACAACCTCCAGCTCACTTGCCTCAAGCTGTCGAATGGCTTCCTCTCGCGACATCTCCGATGTGCGCGAATGCAAACTGAGCACCTTTACCCCCTGACTGCGAAAATACGCAGCCAAATAGTCCGCCTGCCGGATCGAGGAGCAAAAGCCAATCGTTCTCGTCTGCTTGTGCCGGGCCCAGGCCGCATAGATCGTCTCTACATGCTCCTCTTGCAACTGAACAGCCATGAGCTGTTCTTCATCATACTTCGTCCCGATCCAGCGGATCTGCGAATAGTCCGTATCGTCGAATACTCCGTAATATTGAAATGGCGCCAGCCAACCTCTCCGGATCGCTTCAATAAAATGCATCTGGTACGCCACATTCCCATCACAGAGCGCATACACATCCTTACCATCCAGTCGATCCGGAGTCGCCGTGATGCCCAGCAAGAACTTCGGCTGAAAATGTTCAATCACCGACATGTACGTCTTCGCAGCCGCATGATGAAATTCGTCCACCACAATCAGATCAAAGGCATCCACCGCAAATCCATCCCGGTGCTTCTGCATACTCAGCGTAAAGATTGAAGCATACACACAATCCGCCGCCCCATCCTTGTACTGTCCGTTATAGATGCCATGACTGCGCTCGGGCATGATCCGCTGAAAAGATTTTTTCGCTTGGAACAAAATCTCTTCCCGATGCGCCACAAACAACACCCGCTTGAACCGCTGCGCGAAGAAGCCCGCCAGATACGTTTTGCCAAGCCCGGTCGCCATGACGACCATCGCCTTGTCGTACTGCTCCTCCATCGTGCCATGGAGTGCTTCAAGCGCATCCAACTGCGCCAAACGCGGCTGGATCGGGACAAGCGACAGCTCGGCGGCTTCTTCCTCTTTGTCCTCAGGTAGACCTGTGCCAAATTCCGCTTCTTCCATCTCCGTGATCCGCTGGATCATCTCCGGGTTCTTCTGGTGATACTTTCGGTACTCTTCCTCATACAGCTCAATTGAATCCGGGTTCACCGGCAGCGTTGTCTCATGGTAGAAACTCTGCATGAACTTGTCCAAAACCATCTGGAACGTATACGGCTCCGCTTCCGCATTCATCGCAAGATTCCATTCATACCCCGTCCTCAGCGCTGTGAACGAAAAGTTCGATGAACCGACGATCAGTAGTCCTTCTCCGTTGTCATGATCGAACAGATACGCTTTTGGGTGAAAAGAAGTACCCATACTTCGCCACAGACGTGTCTCAATTCGTGAATCAACCTCACAGAGCGCCCGCAAACCTTCCGGCTGTGTGATATACAGATAATCTCCTGCGAGCATCCGTACTTCTGCTCCACGCTCCGCCGCCCGCTTTAAGTGTGGAGCCAGCAGTCTCACCCCGGACTGCATAATAAAGGACGTCATAATATAAATCCCGGATGCATGCTGCATCCGGGCAATCAGTTCGTCTGCCAAGTTATCTGTAATGAGTTTAACGTTAAGCTTCGTCGACATCGATCAGATACACTCTCTCCTGGAATCCACCGCGTGCCTCAGCCTTGTCCGCCCGTAGCTTATCCAATTGCGCCGCATTTGCTCCATGCACCTCAGCCAGCGCCCGGATCACTTCGAGCATGTCGGCCAGTTCTTCTAGCGCTTCCTGATCGCTTCTTGCACTTAAGTACTCATTCGATTCTTCTTGCAGCTTTGTTCTTAGTTCTTGCTTATACTCCTCCGGGTCCAGAATGCGTGTGCGGCATTCCTTACCGCTGGATGTGATAATATGCGGAATCTTGTCCCGCACCAATTTGTTGTATGTAGGCATGTGGTATAACATCCTTTCTGCTGTGAGAGCCTTCAAGCCTCGCGCCAGAATCTCCCTTTTTGCCATTATACCATTTGCTAAGAAGAGGGATAGGTTGATTCTGTAAAGTGGTGGGTGGGAGCGATTGAAAGTAAAAAAAGTATATAGCTACTTGGTCATAGTCCATTAGCCCAACCCAGTTCCCGATATTTGTCAATACATTCTAGTGATTCCTTTATACCCTTTCAACTTTTGCAGGGCTAGACATTTCAAAAGTGAGATTTTCCGAATTAATAAACAAGTGGCCTATTGATTTTCAGATGCTTCTTGTTTTTGGCTTCTAGGAATTGAGTCAAGCTTGTATACTTCATTTGTGCAAGAATATAGGTGGTCAGATATATGTACCACTCGTTCCATTTGTTCAGTCCGATATGCCATCTCAAGCATTTGCACTAGATAATATAAATTAGTAATGTTTTGAATTTGTGATTAAATAACTAAAAAAACTTTTAATCCATTTTATTCTCCTCTTCATATGTCAATAAAATTTGATTCATCTAAAAAAACTTATAAAACCACAAATTAAAGAAGAAGTATATTGTCGATATTTGATTTATATTGTCTAAAAACATAATATAAAAGATCGTTTTTATTTTTATGGATAATTTAAGTTGAATTTCAAGTATAATCCAATTATAGTTGATTTACGAACAAAAAAGGAGGGTGGTTTTTCAGAAAGATGTAATATTCTAGAAAAAGAAATAAAAAAACAATTAATACAACTTTATAGGAGGAATTATTTTTGAAGAAAAAAATTTTATCAATATTACTTGTAACATCTCTTACTATGTCATTTGCTAGTTCAGTGTTTGCTGCAGATACACCAGTGTTAGGTTATAAATGGAGCAGTAAGAATATTACGTATCAGAATAATGGATCAAATACAGTCTTTAAACGTCTATGGACTACTGGAGCAAAAGAATGGAATGATTCCACAGTAGTTAACCTTTCGTCTGGAACCAATTCTAATTTTACAGCAGGAAATAAGACGGTTGCTAATGCTACATGGGATGGAATTATGGAACCTGTCTATAATGCTAACAAGACTTTTAAATCTGTTAAAGTTTGGGTGAATGATTTCTATACTTCACAGTTCGAGTACATCAGTACAGATAATGCAATTCAAAGTATTGCAACTCATGAATTAGGTCATGCTTTAGGTTTGGCACATGCACCAGAAAGAACATTATCCGTAATGGTTCCAGCAACTTTTTTATCAGATGGGACGTTTGCTCGTCTTCAATATTTCCCTGGAATTGGAGATGAAAACTCCGTAAACAGTATTTACAACAACAATAGTTTAACGTCAGAACAATCCATTTTGAACGAAAATGACTTTGTAGAAGGCAAAGAACTAGTTAATCTTGATGTATCGTGGAGCAAGTGGTATCTCAATCTAAAAGATCTTACAAGGGATGCTGATCTGGTTGTTAAGGCAAAAGTAACAGCCCAAAACGGTACAGTTGTAACGGGTGAGAATTTTTATGATTATAAGCAAAAGTCCGAAATAAACATCCAAAAAGTTCTAAAGGGTGATTCTGCTTTACTCAACCAAAAAGTCACACTCTATCAAATGGGTGGTGAAGATAAAAATGTTGTAGTCAAATATCATGGAACAACTCCTCTTGTTGAAAATGATAGTGTAATTCTCTATTTAAAGAAAATTGGCGACAATGAGTATATTCCAATCAATGAGGATGTGAGTATTTTTAAAGTGGGAACTAATGAGCAGCTTATAAATTTACAAAGTCTTAAGATCATCTCTGAATTGACACTTATAGAGGAATCTACACATTAAAATGATGGAATGAATACAGCGGTCTTAATTGGCCGCTGTATTCATTCCATCCATCTTTACTGCTCTATAGTAAGTCTCATTATCTTTTACTGCAATATAATCGTCTGTCTCTACATTTTTTACTTTAAATAATTTTGTCCCTTTTTTATACTTGTTGGAGAACAGATTCGGTAATTTATTACTTTCATTTGTAGAGTATTTTTTAATTGTTCCAATTTCGATTTCCACATCAGTTGTAGTAACAGTTTCAGTTGTCACCTTGTAAATCCCATTCTCCCAAGTTACGACATCAAATGCCCAACTTTGAAGTTCATTATGACCTGAGTTTGAGCATGCCACAAGTAACAACATTGAAGTCAGAATGAATACAAAAGTCCTTCTCATAAAAAAAAACCTCCCACTACAAAATGTTGTTATCTCATAATCCGGAAAATTCGAACAGCAAGAATTTAAAGCGCAAATATATACATAATATTACCAATAATGTTTTTTATTGTCCACACTAAGCTGTGTAATTCATCATGAAATTCTGTAAATTATCATTTATGTCAGAAGTATGGTCGTAGGTAAGTTAAAAAAACTTGGAAGAAGCGCCTGCGAAGCGGCGGTAGCCCGTAACCAGATGTCATATACTTTACCTAAATCCATCTAAAAAACGTTCTGTCTTTGATTACGATAAGCTCTACATGTAAAAAGTATTTGCTGAATTCATCAGAATACTTTGATTATGCTGAAATGCGATAGAATAAATAAAGATCTGCAACTTCAGGAACAAAATTATAGATTTCACGGCTTGGATACTTTCAACTGAAGGGATCGGTTGATTTTGTAAAGTGGTTGGATTGGATTGGATTGAGGAGATAAAAATAACCCATGACTACTCGGATTCGAGTTGAAATGGGCTTTCTGCCATTATTAATTTCAAATTGTTCTGCATCAAACTCTGGTTCAGAAGGATTCTAAGCCAACAGTTTCGAGACAATAACATTTGTATCCATCATTTCTTTCTCAATCTCGACCAAGCAAGTGTCATCATCCATAGCTGGTTCATGACCGATTCTAACCTTCTCAATTGCATACTTGTTCTTAATATCAAGAATATACTCTATTAACTTCTGAGCTTTTAACGTTGTCTCTGAATTTTCTCCGCTGAACAACTCCTCTTCAGGAAAATTCATAACGATATCTCCAGATTCCTCATCGAATGAAAATACAATCATCACGTCGTTATAGCTATGGCCTAAGTTAAGCTGAGATAATAATATATTCCCCGTTCCCTTAGGAGAAAGAATCTCTTCAAGGCTCTCTATTTGCTGAAATTCAATATCGTTTTCACTACGGTTATCATAAAAGTGAGAACTTTTGATCCGATCCACCTGAATGTTCAAATCATTCTTAATGAATCGATCTAGATTATTTTTGTTAAAATCAATCAAAATAATTTCTAAACTTTCCAAATTCACAACCTCCATCATTGATCGATAAATCCTTTGAATGAACCATCTTGGTTAAGCCTTGCTCCGCGACCATCAGGTAAATTCTTTTCGAGGAAAGTAATACCTCTATTATTTGTAATTTTCTTAAATTCACCTGGAGCATCAAGTATATCCTGTAAATGCTTTTGAGCTACTTGATTAATTTGTTCAGGCCCACCTCTAACTCTTCCCCATATATCTGGGTTTCGCCCTGCATGTTTCTGCAAAGCATGTCCTACAACGGTTTCTCCACCTTTTTTGGGAGCAGTAGCAGAGCTAATAACGGTATCTCTGTTAAATATCACAGGGTTTACACCATTCAAGTTATCTAGCTTAGACTTTGGAAACTTCAATCCTCCAGTCGGAACCTTATACCCCTTATTATACGTTCCTGTAAAAGCCAACACGAGCTTAGCAGTCTGTAAACCTCCTATAGAAACTGCTGCTTGCCATGCTGGTATGGATTCTCCAGTTATGGGATGACGACCTTCTTTAAACGCACTAATCTGTTCATCATATATATCCCCACCACCAGACTCCGGTTGCTTCGGTCCAGCTCTCATTTCTTCATAGGTACCACCCTGTTCCCAATACTTAACAAACTCTTTTTGCCCTGGCATCCCATCCTCTGCTTCACTGGCAGGCATGTTAACTCCAAACAAAGGATTATATACCATTCGTCGTTGCTCTTCTGTATTACCTATATTATGGTTCATCATTGTATGGGCAGCAATCTGTCCAGCAACGGCTCCCAAGCTCACCTGTTCCTGATCCGCTTGTTTGAATCTCTCGGCAATCGCGAACAGATCTTGGGATGACTTAACCATACTTTCCAGTGCTCGATCCAGTACAGAACGTGACTGCTGAAAATCATAGAAAAATCGTTCCTGCGTTGCTCCCGCCCACTGAGACTGGATGAATCCGATCCTAGCAGTCAGGTCATTACGTATACCTTCCAACTGCTGCCTGCCCTGCTCAATCTGTTTAGATACATGCAACAGTTGCTCTGGTGTTACTTTAATTGTACTCATATCATTCTCCGCCGTTAGAATTATGATTTTACAATGTTAGCAGAAGTTTGTTGCAAATACATCCACCTATTATCCTGATTTCCCCTTTCTTCAAATGAGTACCTTTCAGTACTTATAATCCTCCAGTCCCATTCCTGTGAAAGGAACCTCCAGATCATCATGGCATGCCTTATATCAGAAAAATTTTGATGAATTATCATTCATTCGAGGGGCTAACTCCTCCAAAATGTCTTCCGTTCGTTGAAGAAGCTTTTCGATGTTATCAAGGTCTAAATATTGATCCTCTTGGCGTTCCTCTAAAGATGACATATGTTGCATCGTGCCGATGAACAAAGCGATATCCAATCCCGGTTCAGTGTCCGTATGCACTAAAGGCAAGATTTCGTTCATGGTGAGTTCCTTGGGTGGATGAACTGAATGATACTTATGGATATAAAGCGCCTTAATCATGGAGGCTAGAGCCCAATCACATAGAATTAGGCAGGCTTTAAACTGATTGTGATTACACATGATGGCGGCAAGTTTGAGATGATACTTAGCATGTTGGTGATATTCCATGATTGTAGTATGTAGCTTGTGGTAAGCAGGAGTATGTTTGGACTTAGGTTGTATGGAGATATCATGGTCTTGCGAACGTGGAGTAAAATCTACTTGGTGATTACAATGTGCTTCGGTTATGGACCAATTTCTTGCCATTGTCATCCCTCCAAAGAGTTAATACCAGTATTATACAATGAAATGATACCTATAGTAATCAAATAAATTATTTGTATTCTTCGTTTGGTGTTTACCTTGAGGAAACTTGTCTACACTTTTGAACATAGAGAGGTGAATACCGTGAACGAGGACAGAGAAGTTTTGAAGCTGGTGGGAGCCAGAATCCGCGCACTACGCAAAGAAAGAGGGTATTCACAGGAATCCCTCGGAGAAAAAGGTGGATTTCATTTTTCATACATAGGGCAGATTGAACGTGGAGAAAAGAATGTTTCTCTGGTGAACTTGGCAAAGATTGCTGAGTCACTGGATGTTAATTTGATTCAATTATTTGCGTATGTGGAAGAAGAGTTTGAGGTAACTGAAAATGATGTACAAATTTATGAGGTCGTTCAACTACTTAGAAATTCCTCATCAGAAGACATCCGGGTAGCTAAAAATGTGATTAAAGGGCTATTAATGTAATAAAAATAAAAAAAGATTTTGTACTCTAGGTTGCCACTGGTATTATCCCCTCATGGTAGACAGTGAAAAAAGAGGACATGTTTCAATGAACTCAAACACTGGATACCGGAGGGGATTTTTGTTATGTCAGCGAAGAAAGGCCAAACCTTTAATCGATATAGCGAAGAAACGAAGAAAGAAGCCGTTCGTCTGCGGATGGAAGAAGGTTGAGCGTACAGTCGGATCATGGAGAAGTTTGGGATTAAGAGTGAGAGCCAGATTATCACATGGGTTCGTAAAAGCCAAAATGGGGAGAGTTTTGAGGATTACCGGGGACGTTGGACGAAGAAACATTTTAGTAGTGCAGAAGAAGAAAATGCTTATCTGAAAGCGCAGGTAGAATATCTAAAAAAGCTCAATCCAAATTTGCACGGAGAGGGAAGCTGGATTTCGAAGCCCGGTGCCAGTCCGTTCGAGAAATAAGCAAGTGGGCACCTGTGGTCTGGCTGTGTAAAATGGCTGAAATTTCACGTGTAGGCTACTACAAATGGAGGAAAAATGCTGCACTTCGAGAGAAACGAGCAGGTCGGGATGCGGATTTAAAATCACATATTTTAGGTATCCACCGGCTGTCCTTATTTCGGCTACAAACGTATGCGAACCGCTTTAGGCAAGGAAGGCCTTGTGGTGAATCACAAAAAGGTACGCCACTTAATGAGAGAACTTCAGATTCGTTCCGTGATTCGCAAGAAACGTCCATTTGCTGGCCGGAAACCGTCCGTTCTGTTCCGCAATGTCTTAAATCGGGAATTTTCGGCGGCAGATCCCGTGCAGAAGCTTGTGACGGATATTACGTATGTCCGGATTGGGCATGATTTTGCTTATCTCTCGGTGGTGATGGATCTGTACAACAACGAAATTGTGGCATGGGAACTCTCCGAGCGAAATGACTTAAAACTTGTTACAGACACGGTGAAGAAACTGAAATGTGGACCTTCCTTGCTCCATTCGGACCAGGGGTTTCAGTATACAACGCAAAGCTATGCCAAGTTGCTTGAAGAGAAGAAGTTCACAGGAAGCCATTGTCGGCGTGGGAACTGCTATGACAATGCTTGTATTGAGTCGTTCTTCTCCCATTTGAAGACGGAGAAGTTGTATTTGGAGAAGCCTCAGAATCTGGAGCAAGCAAGAATCCAAATTATGGAGTATATCTTGTTTTACAACAAGGAACGTTTCCAAAACAAACTTGGCGACCTCTCCCCGATTGAATTCCGGGAAAAAGTCGCCGCTTAATAAAACTCTTTTTTTATTGTCTACTTGACGGGGCTATGACCACCACCCGAATTTGAAACAACATTTGAGACCAACTATGGATATTCAATCAAACTTTAAGCCCTTTTCTATTGGGCTCATTATTTGAAAATACGTAGATACTGCCATGCTTCTGACTTATTTGTAAGAGTAGTTATAGTTCTTGCATGGGTCGAAGAGACTTCATAGGATTTATCTACAAACCATGTCTCCTGTAGCACAACAAGTTAATATGCAATAACCACATTACAACGCATCAATTCAATCAGAGACTTATGGAATCTAACAAGGCAAAGCCCACCTCAAAGACAAGGCGGGCTTTTTTTTCTAGTTATATCTATTTATAAACACTAAGGCAATGAATTTTTTTATAGCAATGAGCTAATGGACTGAAGTCCTTCTTGGTCAATCCGCTTACCTAACTTAGTAAGACCAAAAACCATAAGAGCTCTCGCATACAAATAGGGAGTGGTCGTTTCAGGATATAATGATTTTAAAAGTAACGCGAGTTGGCCATCACTATCGAAACTGCCTACATTATAGTTAGATCCACCTGTATCAGAGATCTCGTATTCCATGGGCTTTATCTCATTAAAGTGATTCTTTAAAGCATAAGCTAATGCAAACTTTGCAGCTGTTGTTGTGAAATCAAAATATCCTGTTCCAACTAGTCTCTCAGCTACTTGGTTTGCATACAACGATAAACGTATGTTGACAAGATCCTCTGCCACTTATAACCACCCTATCTCATTCAGTTTGGGATTCGATTCTTGTATAAAACGATGATTGACGTGTCAAGCGGTATTCTTTTTTTAAATTATTTCCAAGCGTTGAGCGTGCAATTTGCTCATCTATTTCATGAGTATAAGCTAAGAGAATAATTTGCTCGGAAATCGAAGGTAACGCCTTGGTAATTTTATTCTTGTGGATAGGATCCAATCTACCAAACGGGGAATCCATAATAACTGGACCTCTAAGAGGCGCATTCTTATGTAGAGCGCTGATGAGAGCCAGTGCAACTATATGTTCAAAGCCAGCTGATCTGTAAGGTACCTTTTCACCTGAAACATGAACCATCGACAGACCATAGTTCTCGTTAATTTCTAGTATAGTGTAATCAGGGTCATTACTTATCTGGAGGAAGAGAGCAGTTGCATCTCGTTCAACATCCATTTTAAGTTTTTCCCTATAGGCCTCAATTCCTTTTTCAAAAATTCCGCAAATTTGTTCACAAAGTTCAACCTTTCGCTTCGCGAGCAACATATCTGTACCACTTGAATTACGATTCAACTGGGTGTCCAGTGTAGCAAGAGAACTTTGTGTTTCTGAAATGATTATATTTTCCGCACGCTTACCTTCCTGAAGGTTATTGATCTTCGTAAGACACTGTGAATGCTGCTGTGTTAATTCAGTTAAGCCATCAATATCACCATAACGATCAATGTCTTCACGTACTGTTTTTAATTGACGCTCCGCTTGATTTATTTCGACCGTCACATTCGCAAACTGCTCTTCATAGATTTCTAACTTTTCTTTACTACTTGGATAAATCATTGCCTCCAAGATTTGTTTTCGGTTTCGTAATGTTAACAATATCTGCTTTTCTTCTAAGGTTAAGCTCCCATATTCGGATTCAATGTGTCTTATACGCTCTTTCATCTTGGAAAGGACATCATCTTCTATATCTTGATCACATAGCTGGCAATGACTCTCGCTTATTGCTTGACGCATACCTTCAAGGAATTGCTCAGCTGTGTGTTGGGTTCGCTCCTTTTCCTCCAAGACTCTTGTTTGTTCATCGATTGCAGATAATGCCGTTTTGATCCTTTCGCTTGTTAAGCCTCTCCAAGCCTCCTTAGTAACAGAACGAATCGAAGAAAGCAGACTCCCCTGCCTACTCCGCTTCTCCTCAATGGAAGATTCTAGCGCTTTTGCATCAGATAAAAGTCCTCGAATCCGTTCACTCTGTGTCAGTTTATCCTCTAGGATATTACGATTATTAAGCTCAGCTGTTAGCTCCTCACGTAAACGCTCAAACTCCTTACGGTGTTCCTGCAACTTCGCCTCAAGAGTCGCTATCTGCGCTCCAATTTTCATTGTACGCTGATTATTTTGCGCTGCACGCGTTTTAGCTGATTTATAAGTCTCAAGTATACTTTCTACATCTATAGCCCCATTAGTAAGCACCGGTACCCCAAGTATTCTTTCAATTGACTCTTTAATCTTTGTACCCGCATCGGAATCATTCATAAGCAGTTCCTCGTACTCTTGCAATAACTCGCCATCAAATAGAAAAAATCTAGATACTTGCTCTGGCATAATTGTATTAAGGACATGGTCACACCTAGCAATTGAAAGAATGGAGCCATTTTCTTTTAGGAATACTGTTTGTTCGTAATCATCATCCTTTGTAGGTCTAGTTATACCGCTCCTTAATTTAAATTGACGAGTAAGTTCATAATTGTTTCCGCCACTAGTCATTCTTAGAATGACTTTAAATCCGTAGTTACCTTCTGATCGGCTCTCAAGATTCGAGATACTGATAAGATCTTTTACTACACCTGTTCGATTGTGGATCTTACCGAATAAAGCATACCTGAATATGTTTAGCAAGGTTGTTTTGCCGCGGCCATTATTTCCCCAAACAATGCACACACCATCTTGATGAGATAAGGTGATTGTCTGAGTTCCTTTGAAAGGTCCAAAATTTTCAACTGTTAAACTAGTAAAGCGAAGCACGGTCCTCACCTCCTACTCAGGTATAACATTAATATTTTTAAGATAGCTATCAATTAGCTTAACTGTATTCCGTCGAGCTTCAGTTCGATCATCCTGATTCTCAAACTGTGTCAGGACTATCTCTCGAATAATTTCTGCTGGTATATCAGGGTATTGTTCATCCCGAATTGTTTCCAAAGCACGGAGTAACTCTTCTACTTCAATTTCATTCCTGTTCATCTTCCATCCCTCCATTCTTGAGCTTGCTATAGTCCACTTGAAAATCTAATGCTATATTCTTAAGATCTGTTATGCAAGCTGGGTTCTCTGCACTTTTCCCAAACTCAATTGCACGAGAAAGTTCACCTATAATTATAGAAAGGCTTTTATCAGTCTCCGAATCAGACATTACAGGAATAGTAATTGCATCGTAAAGATGAGCAAAATGCTTATTAGTTGATTTTCTAAGTATACGGCCTCGACGTTGGACAAACTCACGCGGATTTTGTGAAGAAGCAAGGATTAGAGCATGAGTTGTAGATGGAATATCCACACCTTCATCTAAACACTTTATTGATACTAATACTCCTCCATTAGCCTCAAAATATGCTAAGGTCATTGTACGATCACCATGCATGTCAGCATAATACTCATAAGCATCGAATCCTGCATTTGTTGCACCATTTAGTACAGCTTTTAACTGTCTAATGTTATCACAGTATACAATCCACTTCTGTCCATTCTTAAAATGTGTTTTTAAAGTGTCTATCGCTAGTGGAACCTTGTTGGATGCATTTTTAACTATTCTAGCACGTTGTATTAATAATAATTGGAGCGTGGGGTTAGCAAACGAATCTGTCCCCTCTAGATAATTTTTTGCTACAAGTTTGCCAATCTCTACTGTGATCTCATTCCATTTAACCTGTTCGTCTTCAGTGAGAGAAAGTCTCTGTGGATGATAAAAATAACGAGTAAGAACGCCACTTTTTATTGCATCTTCTAACGTAAATGGTGGTGGAATTATGCCACTAAAATAGTCGAATAAAATAGCTGTACCAGTAGGATCGCCATATCGATAAGGAGTAGCTGACAACCCTAGACGGGCTCCCGTATTAATCGTGAGCACTTGCTGGCGTTTTTGGCTCCCTAATCTATGCACTTCATCTACAACGATAAATAAATGTTCCCCTGGCGTAATCTCCCGAAGGAAGGACTTTGAGCAGGCAGTGTCCATGGTAGCAATAATAATTCTTCTTTGCTTTTCACTTGATGATGACCATAATTTTAGGGTGCCTTCCTGTTTCCATTCATTATTTCCATCCCCACAAAGTAGATAGAAAATATCATGATCAGTAAGGGTAGCCCTCAGTTCGGAATACCACTGATTTAATAAATCTCTGGATGGGATCAGAACCAACACTGTCTCGTTTTGATCTAAGGCATCACGAATCGCACAAATAGCCGTAAATGTCTTTCCGCTACCAGTAGCGTGTTCAAAAATACCTCGACGGCCGTTTTTCACCCATGCCTCGAGAGCCGCAATTTGGTGTGGACGTGGTGCTTTACTGCTAGTTCTTTTATCAGGTTTCCACTTCTGAGATGCAATTTCGGTTACCTTTATTTCATCAAGTAGTTGCTCCCAGTTAATGTTCTTAGACTTTTCTTTGAGGATTTCTTTTGCTGCTGCAGGAAAATCGTACACTGTTACATCATTTACTACATTAGTCCACAGGCGTTCAAAAATTATCTGAGCGTCCGTGACTCTGCTTTTATCCCGATCTCCAACCCAACTAGGAAACACATCAATCGATTCTATATTACCATCAGATGAGAGCCCTTTATAGGTTTCATTCATTGATCCACGAAAACCAACTGCATTTCCTAGGGTGTCATGGAATACTCCTACCTTATCATGAAATAAACGTTTTACATTCGCGTTCAACTCATTTCCAACAGTAGCTATTTTTATATCAATAATACCCGTCGATACTAAATAGGCTAACAAGCGAGATGGTGCAGAAAGATATGGATTAGCAAACATCTTCTCTACTTCTTCTCTAATTGAGTTGGCAATTAGTGAACTGTTGCGTGCAGAATATCCCTCTGATAAGGCTGTCTGATCCTCATCTGAAATATATGGAGAACAAATAATCCGCATTTTCCCCTTGTTATTAATGAATTTTTTTAAGGCGTCCCAAGCAATTATGTAGATCGTGCTTCCGAAATATCCAGAAATACGATCATAGAAAGAAGCAGTTCTCATACATGGAAGATAAAACTCTCTGGCCACGTCATCCTCTGCTTTATTGTACACTGCCTTAAAATCGTAGTTATCAAGCTTCATACGATTCCTCCTGAATATTACGGATCATTATATCCATTCGCTTCTCAATGGCAGACAGTAGATGTTGTGGCCGTGAAGCTACGACTACCTCATTATTTCCTCTTAATCCTATTGCTACCGGGATGCACAGAGCTTCAATTATGGTTTCCGATTTCACTTGAATATTCGCACTATATGAAAAGTCGTTATGTTTAGTTGCATCCCATAGAACAAAGACACCATTTTCGATTTCTTCAGACAGCCGAACATAAGCACCCAAGAGGGCCATACGACCATCTGAATAATCAAAATTCGCTCTTGATCGACGCTTTTGATTCGGTACAATTAGTTGAATTTTGTATTCATCAAGTGCACGACCACCAGGAGGATTCGTACAGTTGTATAAATACACTCGTAGCCTCAACGGATATGGCCTTCCTAGATCGAGCAATAACGGCTTTTCATTTAAATTCTCCACTTTGAGCACAGCGTTACCAAGACTATTCACGAATAAAGAATTTAACCTAGCCCTATTTAGTTTGGAAACCCTTGTGCTCATTGTTATTTCCCTCCCTTGAGGGTTTCCTTAAAGCGTTCTTCTGCATCCTGGACGTAAGATTCTACACGATCAAATCCAATGAACCTTCGGTCTAGAGCAAGCGCTGCTATACCAGTCGTACCACTTCCCATCCATGGATCAACAACTAA
This sequence comes from Paenibacillus sp. FSL M8-0212, assembly GCF_038004645.1. NCBI lineage: Bacteria > Bacillati > Bacillota > Bacilli > Caryophanales > Paenibacillaceae > Paenibacillus > Paenibacillus sp. FSL M8-0212. The sequence continues at coordinate 1,325,357 of NZ_JBBORP010000001.1, forward strand.
ATCACCTGGCCCTGTGGTTGCCTTTATATATTTCTCCGGTAGATATAAGGGCTGTGTTGCTTGGTGCCCTAAAATACGAGAGGATACCCCGCCACTGATAATATTTATAGGTAGTGCCCCAAGCGGATTGGGCTGAATTCGCTTATTTTTCCGAACATAAGATAGTCCGTTGGATCGCGGCTTGTATTCATACTCACCATATGTTTTGACGCTATGAGACACATAGGGTCTACGAATATCATCAAGATTTATTTTCCATTTTGGTGCTACAGAAAACCATAAATTCTGCTCGTAAGCATCCTGACATGCCACCCTAAGTCCTGTTGGAACAGGATTCTCTTTTACCCAAATTTCAATATCCACACAATGAAAACCCCAATACTCTTCAAGCATAATTGCTAATTTTTCGACTACCAATGACCGCTTTGTAGATGTATGTGTGGTTGCTTTTTCTCGTGTTGCTTTTACGTTTATCACAAGGAATCCATCGTCGCGAAGTTTTTTTGCAGCAGCATCGACAAAAGGAGATATTTTTTCAATATATTCACCTGATTTCCAAACCCCATAATCACGTTCTGCATTAGGGTAGGGGGGAGATCCATATAATAGTTTTATTGATCTATCTGGAAGCTGAAGTAAACCAGATGCACCATCACAACAAGACACAGCATATTTTGTATGCTCCAATCGTTCAATCACCGCGGCTCTCTCCTCCAAATTCAATTTCCATTCGTGCCGCGGCTAATTCACAGTAATCTGCATTCCCATCAATACCAATCCATTTCCTACCGTTACGTTCAGCAGAGATAGCTGTTGTTCCTGAACCTGAGAAAGGATCAAGTACGACATCGCCTACTTTGGTTCCTGAAAGAATAAAGAACTCTACTAACTTTTCAGGGAATCTTGCTGGATGAGATATTCCGCGTTCCTTACAAAGCTTTGCAAAGACGTCATTACTATTTGTATTACCTAGTTCAATAACAGAACCCGGGTCGGAACCACCCTTATTGGTCCAAACCTTCTCACAGTTAAAATTATGTGTGCTAGGGCGTGTGTTTTGATTCCTATCACCCTTACCTTTTCCTTCAAGAAACTTTAGCATATCCTTACCATACGGTTTTCTGATTGGATCAAGATTAAATGTCCATTCTGGTCCTTTGCTAAACCAAAAACAGTACTCATGCGATTTCTTCGTTCGGCCGTAGCCGCCTCGAGAGAAAACGTTTGGGGGGGTGGCTGGATTGTACCAAATATAATCGCGAACAAGATTAAACCCTGTTTTTTTGCACAGGTGTAATACCAATTCAAAAACGAAAAGATGTTGATAACCACCTACAACTTTATCATTAATATTTAGTACAAAGCTGCCATTGTTCTTAAGTACACGATGTATTTCTTTTGCCTTAGGTGCGAACCATTTCACATATTGATCTGGCGAAATTGATGACTCCAACGATCCATAGTCTCTTTGATCCGCATAGGGAGGAGAAGTAACAACTAAATCCACGCTTTCATTAGGGATCTGTTTCAATACTTCTTCACAATTTCCATAAACAAAGGAATTAATTGCATTTTGTAAATACTTTTGTTTTTTTGTAATTCTCACATCGCACCCCTGTCTTGACCCCTTGGTAACCATTGGTCTTACCCAATTTCAAGATCATGTTGAATTTCACTTAGTCGGTGTTGTCTGGAGTTAATTCCATATATCTCCTGAGATATTGCATTTAATAATCTACAGATCTTAACAAGAACATCTGTTATTTCATTTTCAACAACACCAATTTTTTTCCATATAAGAAGTGCTAACGTTAATCCTTTTTCTTCATATCTCTATCAACAAGAACTTCATAACTTCTTATAACTAATGGCCACACCTATCACCTCTAAGTAAATAGCCATGTACAAGTCTACCCCTATCTTTTCATCTCTGCAATATATGTTTACGAACGCAGATGAAAATTGTCTAACACTTTTGTCTTTGTATGATTTGATTAATACCTAAATCGTTTCCTTTTACATATATAAATTCACCTAGATTTGACCCTAGGCCTGTTGAGAAATCACTAATGATAGTAAAGAGTTATAAAATCGATAAATTGATTGTGCCCCTAAAAACAATCACAATGATGACCACTCATTTAAACAGTCTATCGCGACTATCCCTCAATTCATACTTGTCCTATTAAGAACCACTTGTTGTCAAACGGTAGACTATGGGTACACTTCTATGACCAGTTCCTTTTTTTATTAATTTCTAACAGGTGTTCTCACTTCATATTATAATTCGTCTCATTAAGAGACTTTTCAAATAAGGCTTCTTCGCTTTCTCACACAATACACTTATTCGCCACCGCCACCATCTTCGCGGGCATCTCTTCCCGCAGTCGCCATACAAAGCTCATCGGTTTGTTCCCTTCATGACTCACATAATCGGCTTCGCCCAGGAACACAAACGGAGACGTATAGCCATGCTCCTCCTTATACTCCCTTACGAACAGCACGATTCGGTTACCCGTCTCTCGATGATGAATATATCGATGCGCAGTAGCCGTATGCTCCGACACCCGGCTCTGAGTCTGCCAATGGAATAGCCGCTCGTTAATCGCATAGTCCTCGTACAGCGTGGAGGGTGAAAAGTCTTTGTCCGATTTGTTCAGTGTAATGAAGAAAATATCGGTCTGCTCATCGGCAAAATACTTTACGCCTTCACGGAAGGCGGGCGATTGCTGGGCATTCCAGTAACCGAAGGCGGCGAGCACTTGGTCGATGGAATACATACAGTGGATATCTAGTGGACAAGTGTACGGGAACGAATTGCTTTTATCCACAAATCGTAGATGAGCCAGATTATATCGAAAAATATCCACAAGCTCTGCTCGTAATGCTTCACAAGACAGCACACGCTGTACTCCCTCCTCGATGCTGCTCAATCCTAATTTCTCAGGCGCAGCCCGGTGGAAGGTATAATAGAACATGATCAACATCCGCCGTTTATCCGCGGTCGTCGGTTCTTTGCCTTTTTCAATAAAGTCGATCAGGAACGTCAGCCAGCTTCGAGAGTTAATTGTCAGCACAGACGGCAGTCTGCGGATATATTCCTCTTGCTCACCTTCAATGGGTACTGTTAATCCAGCTTCGGCCAACATGCCACGGAAATATCTTTTGCCCGTACGTCCACCATACAATTCATATAGTGTCATCCCGTGATGTTCCACAAAATGAGCCAGTATCAGCGGCAGTCCGGTGTCTTGCTGGAACGTTTGCAGCTTCTGGATCAGCGCTCTACGATTACGACTCATCTGCTTGAGGTTACGCATGATGTAGTCCTTCGCCTGTTTCTCCAATTGAATGAACGTACCGCGTGGCAGGTTCGAAAAGCCGTTCTCAACGTAGTGCGAGATGGAATGTTTGGTAGCTCCGATCAGGGCGCGGAATTTATCTTGGAACCTGTACTCCTGGTGCGCTTGCCCGATGAAGTCGAGCACGGTCAGGCACTCTTTGCCCTCCGCCATCCGCAGTCCACGTCCCAACTGTTGCAGGAATACGGTCAGACTCTCGGTAGGACGCAGGAACAGGATGGTGTTCACCTCAGGGATATCCACGCCCTCATTGTACAGATCAACGACAAAGATCATGCGCAGTTCCCCGTTCACCAGTTGTCCCTTCGCAGAATGACGCTCCTGTTCGTTCGACCCGCCATGAAGGGCCATGGATGGAATGCCGGCTTCGTTAAATATTTTGGCCATATACATCGCATGATCCACCCCAACACAGAAACCAAGCCCCTTCACATCATCCAGATCGGTTAGGTATTTGTTCAGACTTTGGATGATCTGGTTGGCACGGATTTTGTTATGGGTATAGAGCTTCTCCAGTTCGTTCAGATCATAGCCTTTACGCGACCACTTCACCTGAGATAGATCGACAGTATCGGTGACGCCAAAATATTGAAACGGGCTGAGCAGCTTCCGATCAATCGCATCAGTCAGACGGATCTCGGCGGCAATCGTATGATCGAAGTAGGCGGTAATGTCTTTACCATCCATCCGTTCAGGCGTTGCAGTGAGTCCCAGCAAAATCTTCGGTTCGTAATGGGACAACAGCTTCTGGTATGAAGGAGCAGCCGCATGATGGAATTCATCCACAATGATGTAATCGTAATAGTCTGGGCTAGTGATCTCCGTCAGCTTCATGGAGTTAAGACTCTGAATGCTAACAAACAAGTGGTCCAGCGCCTCTGCTCGGTAATTCCCCACATGCAGCTCGCCAAAGTTCATATCCTTCAGGATATACCGGAACGTATCCCGACTTTGCTTCAAGATTTCTTCCCGATGGGCGACAAAAAGCAGCTTTGCTCCCGCATGGCTTGCACGGAATCGTTTGTAGTCGAAGGCAGAGATGACCGTTTTGCCAACACCTGTGGCGGCGACGATCAGATTACGGGTTCGTCCATACAGCGTACGCTCGGCGTCCAGCTGTTCCAGCACTTCCTTTTGATAATCGTAAGGCTGGATGTCGAGGTGAAAGTGGTTAGACTGATCTTTTTTGCGATTCAGAGCCGCTTTCAACTGTGCCTCATGGCCTTCATCCTCAGCCACATACCGCGTAAATTCACGGTCATTCCAGTAACTCTCGAAGGTCGCTTCAATCTTGCGCAGCACGTCGAGTGAATCCTTCTCCGTCACCTTGAGGTTCCACTCCATACCACTGGTCAGTGCCGGGTTGGACAGGTTGGAAGAGCCGACATAAGCGGTGGTGAATCCAGTATCGCGGTGAAAAATGTACGTTTTGGCGTGTAGCCGAGTCACTTTGGTATCATACGAAATCTGGATTTCCGTGTTGGGCAGTTTGCTAAGTTCAGTGATGGCCTTAAGGTCGGTTGCTTCCATGTATGTAGTTGTGATGATACGCAGCTTCCCGCCACATGCTGTAAATTGCTGAAGCTGTTCCAGAAGCAGGCGAAGCCCGCTGAATTTGATAAACGATACCAGCCAATCGATCCGATCGGCGGTCACGATCTCCTTTTGCAGCTCCAATAACATACTCGGCTCGGACTTTGCACCTGTAAATAAAGAGCTTTGGGAGATTGGCGTATCTGGACGAACGATTTTGGTATCCCGGACCGCACGAATGCTGTTCAGCTTGGAATACACATGGATCAGCACTTCCCCCTGTTCATCCAGTTGTAATTCGTTATATTCTTCTTCCCCAAGCGTGCCTTTCAGCGTAGCAATAATCTCATTACACGTTCGGATCTGCGCCAACACTGCTGTCTTATCTTCTGTCTGTTCCCGTACAATCTTGAGCGCTCGCCGGGTCACCGCCGCCAAATACGTGGACAGCAGTTTACGTGCTTCCTCTGCATCCAGCTTCTCAGTCCCAATGTTATACACATCCGGGTCCAGCGCCGAAATCTCCTGCCTGGTGATGGTGTTGATAAGCTGTTCATATATGCCTTGTTTCATGAATGTACCTCGTGTGGGTGTAGGATGGTTGTGGATAGTTCTCTATGTATATGGTGAGCTAAAAATTACTTCTTCTATATTATCGACCAACCTGTGGAAGATTTCATTAGTTGTTTTGATTTCATAGGAAAAAGCACCTCTACTTTTGGTTTGGTAGAAGTGCTTAATGATATGACTTTAAATCGTGCATAGATATGCGCAACTCATATCAGCTTTTCACTATATCACTTAGAATTATAAGTTAGTATGACGGTCTTCTCTCTTAAATTGAAAATAAGGTTATCATCTTATCTTTAATAAAGATTGATAAGTAATCGCTTGTTTTTTGAGTTTGAATATCAGCACAAAGGCTAGTTATCTCCTTTTGAAGTACCAAAAGCGCGGCTGGAATAACAAAAATGTTCATTTTCTTTATATTCAGACCCTCATCATCAATTTCAATCTCGATTCTCTTTATATCGTCGTCAGCACGCAAAATATCACCTAGACAATAAACAATCTTGTCTTCTCTATCCTCCTTACCCACTTTTTCTCCTAATAACCCTAAGAGAACTTGATAATTCGGATCTCCGTCTTTAAATATATTAATTAACTCAATGATTAGGTCATTCAGAGAAATATTTCTTAATTTCTCTTCCATCCTCTCTCTTGAATCATCTAGAAACCACGATTCGAGGTCCACTGGTGTATCATCTATTATCCCGGGAACATAGGGCTTAGTGTAAAGAAAATCTTTATTCATTGTTTAACCTACCTTTTAATGTTTTGTATATTCCCCACCTATTTTTTTGGCAACTCTGTCAAATAGCATATCCCACACTGCATCTTTATTACCAGTTTTGAAAAATTCTTGTGCTTTTAGATCACTTCTTAGCTCTTTTTGAATATTAGCGAATATAATTCCTATGTCTTCTGCATTTTCTTTCCAACCTTCTGCCCCTCGTTTCATACTCAAATTAGTACCATTTGGAGAAACAGCTCTTATCTCAGCCATATTAAAATCTATTGCAGTGGCTATATCTTCAAGACTGAACGGCCCGTTAGTTGGATGGTTATGAGTAAATACCGTATCTTTAGCTACATCTTTATGGTTACTTATATTTATAGACTTTTCAGTACCAACAACCGTTTCTCCTATTAAATTACCATTCTTATCAAAAAATTGCCCGTGTTCCAAGGGTTTATTTCGAATTTGATCCTCAAACTTATTAACTGATTCTAAATAATGAGTTCTACCTGTCCTTTCATTTCCTTTCCCCGACTCAGGCTTGCCTCCGCCCGCCCCAATGTCGTCCTTTGAACGAAATGCTTTGCCAAACAAAACATATGCCAGGGCCTGTCCCGTCATCGCTCCACCGTAATACCCTGCTCCATTCGCATCGATCTGCTTCTTCTGCTCTTCCACAAATTGCTCTATATCCGACCTCGCCGTTCCAGTGCCCCAGGCGGTATCCCATGCAAATTGAATACCACGCCCAACGTCAACAACTTTGCCCACTGTCATGGCATATGCCACACTGCTTAATGTACTGAACGGGTTCTCGAAGAAAGCTTCTGCCGTCTGGCCCATTCCCGTTATTGTTTCTCCTACTGATTTATCAAGCAGCCCTACAGCGAAATTTCGCTTTAGTTCCTCTGGAATGTACAGCGCAACCTCGCCTGAGCCGTCCGTTGTTTTGAAGTTCTTCGCGATAAACGTAAACTCTTTCTGGATTTCGTCCAACAGCCCGATTGTAGTCGGGAACACTTCTTTCACCTGCATAAAATCCCAGAAGAAACGCTCTACTGTCACACCCGACCACTCGGATTGCAACATATAAATTGATTTCTCCAGTTCCCAGACCATTCGCTCCAGTTCCTGTTTCTTCTGCTGGACCAACCGGGCCTTTTCCTCCAATAGATCGGGATGTACCTCAATTCGCTGCATTTCCTTATCACCCGCCAACCTGATCGTAGTTTATGTCCCTAAATTTTAACAAGTGAGAAGGAGGATTGGAATCAAACGGAAGGATCATTTCCTCAGAGGTTATACGGTAGTAGAGCAGCATCCTTGGGTAACCATTTTTGCATATTAATGCACGAATGAATACCGTTGAGTCGACTGGAATCTTGTACAAAAAGAACGACTTCTATCACAGATAGAAGTCGCACAAGATAACGATACAGTAGGATTAAATCTTTTTAAGACACTACAAATTGTACAACAATTGGAGTTCCATCATTTAATGCATCTCCACCGGGAATTGTAATTGTAGTCGTCGTAGCCGAGGATGTATCTGCTGTTTGCATAAGGCCATTAATATAAAGATTGTAGTAGTTGTAGGTGCCTGGAAATGCGGTTGCAGCTACACCAGCGTCGTTTGTAAAGGCTGTCGCAGCAATGGCAAACGTTGCCCCAGTGCCGGTCCCATCACCAATGGTTGCAGCAAATCTCAAACTGTTCTGAAATGGTGTCACAAGTGGCATGTTTCTCACCTCCTACCTAACATAGTATATGTGGTAGGTTTGGGAGTAGTGAAGGCAAAGGAACCAGCAACTAAAACCAATTTTAACCATTTATGATATTGGCTGTTATTATAATTATCTCTATAGTAATAGGTGTCCCTGCAAAGATCACACCGCTTTGTATCGAAAAAAACAACCTCTCAGCACTTACATCGTATGAGTTTCCCTGTTGGACGATCCCGTTGATATATAGATTATTAAAACTGTTAAGTCCAATTCCGGCAAATTCGGTTATGCTGCCGCCATCGTCATTTGTGAATGCTGTGGCAGGAATTACAACCGATGCGGACAAATCCAGATCGGTGTCCGGAAAATAGAAGTAACGGTTTGCCGTAGGAATGATTTCAATTCCGGGTATGGTGCCCGGCGGACCTTGCTCACCTGGGGGACCCGTTGGTCCTTGGACTCCGGGAGTTCCCGGTTGACCCGGTTCACCCTGAGGACCTGCGGGACCCTGCGCTCCGGGAACTCCCGGTTGACCCGGCTCACCCTGAGGACCTGCGGGACCCTGCGCTCCGGGAAGCCCCGGTTGACCCGGCTCACCTTGAGGGCCTGCGGGACCCTGCGCTCCGGGAACTCCCGATTGACCCGGCTCACCTTGAGGGCCAGCGGGCCCCTGTGCTCCGGGGAGCCCCGGTTGACCCGGCCCTCCTTGAGGACCAACTGGACCCTGCACTCCGGGAAGCCCCGGTTGACCCGGCTCACCGTGAGATCCGGCGGGACCCTGCGCTCCGGGAACCTCTTGTTGACCCGGCCCGCCGTGAGGGCCTGCGGGGCCTTGGGCACCTGCCACACCTTGCGTTCCAGGGAGACTCACCGTCTCCAATTCATGTTGTCTCAACGGAGCGAGCAGGGGGGCGGGCTCACAACATACCGGGTTGCTACCCATCCCTCTCGGTAATGAAATGACTTTTTTGTCACGGGCCATTTTCTGTGATCTTAATGGACGCTTCAGTGAGCAGCGTTTTCTCCGATAAGACCTACGGATAATATGGCATTTCTTTCGTTTTACCAAGTGTTTTTTTCTGCATTTCGACGTAGAACGACTGGGCCTTAATTTGTTGAGGGTGGCTGTCCTCTTGTTCAGATACTTCAAAATGGTCATCTCCTTAGGCCGATGCACATAGTGTGTATGCCCTATGTATATGTCAGTGGCACATTCGGAGAGTGTGCGAATAACTATGATGGAAGCCCATTAGCTCAAAAGACAATGGTCCCTCCCATTAGTCCTTTGACTTGCCCATATGCCTTCACTGTCTAATTATGAAGCGGAGCTTAACTTCCTTTTTGCTGTCCAATAGCTCCAACCTTGGAATACTACAAATAACGCTACTGCCATGGTCAGACTCATCCCCATCTCCACCACTCGCTGCATATTCCCATTCAGGAAAACGCTGTACCCCTGAGTCACCGCGGAACTGAACTGCTCTGAGGCAAAAAATACATAATAGAGACTAAACATCAGCATATGAACAAAGGTATACATGATGGAAAAGGCAAAGGGAAGAATGGATATATACTTATTTTTACTTATCACGAACATAATGAGTGCCTGTGCACCCAAGAAGATAGAGGCGATCAAGGTGGACCCCAATCCACCAGACGTATGAAGCACGCCACTAAAAAATAACTTTTCAAACATATTAAACGTAAGTCCTTCACCCCAATAATGATACATCACCTGAAAATAAGCTTGCAGATACCCTAAAGTGAATAACAGGGGCGCAGATAACAGGCAAAGACGATCCACACGTTTGCGCGTAAACACAAGACAGGCACCTAACGCACACACCGTAATCCAAAAAATAGGCATTAATTCGATATACCGATTATGCACACCATATCGATTCGCGATTAGTCCACCCGCCAGTGTTACAATGAATAGGAGCAAACCTGCTAAGGCACAGCCAAAAATCATTTTCATGTTGAATCCATACGTTTCTTTGGTTACCGTTTTGCGCAGTTCTGAGATAGAGCCAAATTGTTGAATGGAACGTTCGATGGCCTCCGTCTCTCCCAACCCCTGGCGCTTTAGATGATCCACCGAGGAATAGAGGTGAGCGGCCATTTCTTCTCTCCACTCAGACTTTTCCCTCTTCTTTAAAAATGTAAATCGAAGTACTTGATCCAAATACTGTTCAATGACTTCCATGCAGATCCCCTCCCAAGAATATATCAATAATCTTGATGTTCTCCGTCCATGATGTCCTCAATGTGTTGAGCTGAGTTTGGCCATCAGGGGTGATCCGGTAATATCGCCGCCGCGGTCCACTAATTTGCTCTCCCCAATAACCCTCTATGTATCCATTAGCCTCCATACGTTTCAGTGCCGGATACAACGTGCCTTCTTTTAGATCAAACTGACCATTGGTCTCGTCATTCACCGTTCTGGATATTTCGTATCCATATGCATCCTGCTTATTCAGTACAGACAGTACAATTCCATCGATGTATCCTTTAATCATTTCGTTTCTCAGCTTCACACACCACCTACTATGCATTTCTATGTAGTTAAGCATAACAAACAAATATTGTAAAAAGCAATCTTATGGAGCCAACTGTCTCAAAATAAATCTTATTCAACGTTGCACGCAACGATACGAAGCCGGAATCGGTAACTCCGGCAGCGCCTTTGGAGGTCAGCATCAGTACATCGAGCAGTACCAGCACCTGGGTAATGGCAAGCTCCACCCCATATGCCTGAGCCATGAACATCGCCGGCTCAGGTAGACCGAACCCATCATTTTACCGATGGAGAACAGTTAGCCTGCGCCGGAATTGCCAATCGTATATACCATAGCCCCGAAGGTTCATTTACAACTTAGGCATCCAAAAGGGATTCTCTTCCTTCTCACACCCGGTTAACACGTAAAAAATATGTCCCTGCTCACTCTTCATTGCCCCGATCCCTTTGCAGGTGTCGGTCTTCATTCCCTGTTTGGAGCCATAGGCATCCCTTGAGTTATCGTAAGTCGATTGAATAGTTGTACCATCATAGATCAATTCCTGGATAATGGGCCCACCTTCAATGGTATACATCGTCACACGAACCTGATCCTGCTGTTTCTTCTCCACATTCTTCATAAATATGTTCCACTTATCCCCGTTCCGCATCCCTCCATGAAGCACAACCACATCCCCGCTTTGCTCCGCTTGCTCTGGATTATGGGGCTCAATAATTTCTGGAAAAGCTTGCGTAATTTCGGAAGCATTCGTTGTTGGATCATTTGCTTCACAAGCAGTTAACAGCATTAAAGCTAACGATAGGATAAGCATACTTTTTCTCATTCCATCACCTCATCTATGAAACGGTTCAATACTATCCTTTGTTGCATGATTATACTTAATTTGTAATTTATCTGTAACTCTCTCGTTGTCCCGAACGTTTAGAATCATAGAAATGTATAAACAGGAACGAAAATTTTAGTGATTTATCATTCAGCAGGGGGTTAGTTTAATGACATTAAAAACAATGCTAGGTGTAGCACTGTCTCTATCTGTACTCATATCCACCCATTCGGCCAATACAGCGACTCTATCTTCAACGCACGAACGGCAGTCAACCGGTTTTGCCCATGAAACGGAGCAATCCTTCCCAACATCTACACCTGTTCTGCTCATTGCCCCAACTCAACATGAAGGTCGTTCCGCATACAACGGCAGCTTCACAATGGTTGCTTCAAACGGAACACATGCCAACATATCAGTTGGAAACAACAGCAACCACACGGTGTATGTGAAGATGTATGTAGATGAAGTAAGTGAACCTATGGAAACATCTATCCACAGAAATAGTGATAAAACGATCAATCTGCTTGCATTACAAGACACGGATATTAAGTTGTACATTTATAGCAGAATAGGTCATCACTTAGATCTCTCAGTTGAAGCTGAGCAGTTTCATTGATGTTTTCTCTCACACTTACATACAAGAAAAACCCTTCACGCAAGCGATTCAGATCCACGTTCTCATGAACCGATGCCTACTTGAAGGGTAGCTATATTTCCATCACACTTATTTCTCGAATCGGAACCAGCCAAAGTCAAACTGACTGCCTGGCAGGAAGATAAAGCTTACTTTCTGCACACCTGTCACCTGCTCAAGCTCAAACACCCGCTCCTCATATCCACCCGACTGGGTGAACTCAACCAGCTGGTTGCTCTGTCCGTCCGCGCCTGCGAAGCGAATATGAATCGTATTTTTATCAATCGGTGAATGACCGTAGATCACGAGCTTGGATGTACCTTCTGCCGTAAAGTCCATGTTTTCAAACTCCAGCGATACATTGTTCCCGATGCCTTCAACACGATCAGCTTCAATTTTAAAAGTATCTCCATAGAGATGGTCACAGGATGCAGCGGCATTCTGTTCGAAGGCCCGACTCTGACGTTCGAAGGAAAATCCTTTAATATGAATCTTCTGTTTCAGTACAAAACAGATCGACGTGATCCCGCTAAGGCGTTTGGACAATTGGTACGTCTCTTCCTGGTACACATTCCAGATGGACTCTTTGTCATACACCACATCTGCGATCATCGTGCTTCCCTCTTCATCCGGCATACCTTCCCAGATCTGAATGAAGTACTCCTCACTAGATAGCGTGAAAATAGGAATCGTTATGGTATCGGAGCCATACGGTCCGAAGTCAATATTACGGAAGCCTACATGCGTCTCTCCGTCGCGACTTGTCGCTACCCCACGTTCGTTGCCGTTACCTACATCACCTTTGGTGTAATCGTACAGTCCGCCCGTGATGAAGCCGTATGGATCTTTGTAAGCTGTTCCGAGACCGTCCGCCTTGAATTCCAGCTGGGAGATCAGTTTCGTTTTATCCGTACCATTTTTACTGGTTGCGCGAAGTCGGAACTCCCCGTCACCTATAGCCGATACCTTTACCGCATGTTGATGCTCGCCGTTGTCGCCCGTTTCCGCTTGAACGGCTTCTACTTTGGCTATGTTGGACTCAATCCCCGCATCATTCACAACAGCCCACTCAATATCGCGATAGGAAGTGTTCTCCGGATACAGTTTGGCGGTTACAGTCAGCTCTGGGTTGGACGGATCGAGCAACTGTCCTGCAGTACTGATGATCTCGATTTTGCGCAAAGGAATCTCCTGAGCGTTCCCCGTAAGCACCGGACGTTCTTCATTGTTCATGAAGACAGGTTGTACTTGTTTCTCATCAACCAGTTCCGCATCCACAATACGCGATTCAAACTCAGCTACAGCCCCTTCCAACCCTACAGAAGAAACTTCAATCCGTACTGTTCCAGCTTCATTTGTTGCTCCGATGATCGCCATCAGTTTGCCGCTGAATAGTCTTCTGCTCAATCCTTTGTATGGATCATAGTCCGTGCTGTCCCCGTTATCCAGACCCAGCAATCGACCTGCACCCGTCACCTGAACTTGCACACGGTTGTTCGCATTGTGCACCGGATTACCCGCTTCATCTTCTACATCAATTTCTACAAAAATCAGGTCTGTGCCATTCGCTTGCAACTGCTCCCGATCCGCTTGCAGACGGATTTTCTTCGCATCCGTATAGGATCTTTGCACATCGGTTGCAATGATCTCACCGTTCTCATCGTAAGCGATCGCTTTCAGCTCGCCCTCTTCATAAGGCACTTTCCACCAGCCCGACAACTGTGTTCCATTGGCATGATCGATATCGTACGTGCCAATGGTTTTACCGTTGAGTTGCAGCTCAATCTTCGGCGCGTTGCTGCACACGCGTACATCAATAATCTGACCCGGGCTGAAATCCCAATAAGGGAACAGGTGAACCATCGGACTTTTCTTATAATTGGTCCATGCCGCTTGGTAGATGTAATAAGAGTCTTTCGGGAACGTTGCGGTATCCAGTTGTCCAAAATACGAATTCTTCGTATGATACGGTGTCGGCTCTCCAATATAATCGAATCCAGTCCACAGGAACTGTCCCAGCGAATACGGTGTATCCCGTTCTGCCAAGATGCAGTATTCTGCCGACTTCGCGCCCCAGCTGGTCGTACTGTTACCCAAAGCCGAGCACTGCTCGTCGTCATCTGCCAGAATCGGCTGTTCGAACGGGAAGTGATAAATGCCCCGACTCTGCACCACAGAAGACGTCTCACTACCATAGATGATCCAGTCCGGATGTTCTTCATGATGTTTGTCGTAATATTTTTCCGCGTAGTTGTAACCTGCCAGCTTCACGATATCCGCGCATTTTTGTGCATTTTCCCATGGCATGTAGTTCGAACCAATCGTCACGCCCGCATTACTTTTTGGATCAAATTCCAGCACATAATCCATCAGCATCCGGGTTACTTCCTGTCCACGCTCATCTGCATGAGTATCGTAAATTTCGTTCCCGATACTCCACATAATCAGGCTGGCATGGTTACGGTCGCGCTTCACCCAACTCTTCACATCGGTATGCACCCACTCGGGGAAAAATCTCGCATAGTCGTATGGCGTTTTGGCACGTTCCCACATATCAAAGGCTTCAGACACAACCAGCATACCCATCTCATCTGCAAGTTCCATGAACTCTTTGGCAGGCATATTATGCGCGGTACGGATGGCGTTAACGCCCATTTCTTTGAGCAAAACGAATCTTCTACGCAATGCTGTCAGGTTAAACGCAGCTCCCAGTGCCCCGAGATCATGGTGTTCACACACGCCGTTCAGCTTCATCTTGAGTCCGTTCAGGTGGAACCCTTCATTGGCATCCAGCTTGATATCCCGGAATCCAATACGCTGTGATACCGATTCAACTGTCCGATCTTCCTGATCATCCGAGATCAATCGCAGCTCTGTCACCAGTTCATACAGATGCGGTGCATCCGGGCTCCACAGGTTTGGATTCTCCACAATGATCTGTTGGCTATCTGCCAATGCGACCGCATTCTCACCCAGCGAAGCCGTAACATTCGTCTTCGTCGATGCCACCACCTGACCTTCATTCCGGATCGTATGCACCAACTCTGCGTTCTGATTCTGTTCCAGGTTCAGCTCCGTATCCACTTCCACCTGCCAGCCATCCGTCTGTTGCTTGATGGATACATAGATTCCATCCGTAACAATATGGTTGCGGTCTCTCGTCTTCAGCCACACATGGCGATAGATTCCGGCCCCGGAATACCATCTGCTGTTCGGGCTCTGATGCACCACTTTGACAACAATCTCATTGTCGCCTTCCACCAGTGCATTCGTGATCTCATGTTCAAAAGCAGAATAGCCATACTTCCACTCTCCAACCAGCTGCCCATTCACATACACCGAAGAATCCATGTAAACGCCATCAAAACAAAGCAAAAGCTGCTGCTCATCCTTCGTGTAATGGAACGTCTTGCGGTACCAACCAATGCTGTTTTCGTACAGTTCAAGCGTGTTATATATCAACCAATCATGGGGAAGCTCCACAGGTTCGAATACCAGACCCGCAGGTTCCGTAACTTCCAGCTTACTTTTCGCAAATTGCCATCCATCATTAAAAAGCCTCTTCTGATTCATGGTAGATTCTCACTTTCTTGAAGTAAATTATGATTGCGGTTACAACAGTAGATGTCTCTTTTTCCGAAAACCTTTTCGGTAATACACAAGTATGACTATAACACATAACCCGATTATACCATCAGTCTCTTTCCTGTAACTCCTTTTCATAAGATTTTTTAGCCATAATGATGAACGTTTTATTCCCTCCAAGCATTGTAAATCTCGATGACAACATACCAAAAAGGCAACCCTTCAACCGGGTCACCTTCTCTGTTCTATAAAGGCCAAAATATCTTCTTTAGTGGCATTAATGATTTAGCCTCTGAATCAAATGCATCATAATGCTGATTAATCAGCTCTACCAGAAGATCTGCATCTACCAAAGAAACTGGAATGTTAGAACGTTCTGCTTCATACTTAGCCTCTCTGGTGAATCCCCCAGTTGAAACATAAACTCCTTGATCACCGGGTCTTAACCCCCCGATAAAACTTCGAATTTCATTGGATCCCATCGCGTTTTTCCTATGTTTAACTTCCACCATAATTCTAGGCTGTTGCAGCCCCAAACCATCTGGTGATGCAATAATATCTCTACCGCGATCAGGTCCTTTTACAGATATTCTTGTTTTGTATCCCATGCCTCTTAAGACACCAGCTACCAGACTCTGCATTTCTTCCCAATCTAAATGATTGAATTTGTCCTTTATAAATTCATGTGCTCTCTCAATTACATCTTCCTTGATTGTATCTAGTTCTGCCTGTTCTTTCTCAGTTTCTTCCGGTTGTGATTCAAAAGACTCAGCACTTTTGGATTTCAAAAAATGGATCAGTTCCTTCACTGTTTCATTTTGCAATGCAAAAAGAGTCATTATCGAACCTAGAGAATTACGTGTGTTCGCTGTTAAAACATCCCGATTAACTAGCCCGTTCCACAACACCTTTCTATAGTGATTTTTGTCCGAAATAACCCCTTCACCAAATTCATAGTCTGAAGTAATTTCCCCAATCAGATACTCGCGTGTTTGAGGATTATATGTAACAACCAAATCTCCTACTTTCATTTCATTAGCAAATCTGATTAACTGACCCGCTGTTATATTTACTTTGCCATCCTTATAGTCAGGATACTCGTCACGAAGTCGCTTCTTCACATCATCGATATGTCTCACTTTTGCCAATGAACCTACTTCATTCCAACCAATGGCTATCATCTGTGTTTCTTTGAACTCTTCAAAGAGGTATGCATTCTCTCCGGCTCTAATAAACCAATTATTTTTACTCATAAGTTCCTCCATAACTTGCTTATTTCTAACTTAATTAGAAGTTTCGGCATCGAAATGACATTCCCTGCATGAAGACTGTATATAGTTCAGTATTTATTACACTTCGAACTGCAAGATTATTGTTAAGCAAATCTAAAAGGTGACTTGAATTATCTCAAGTCACCTCTTCTTTGAATATGTTTTATACATCTTTAAACTCACCTAACCTCTATCCCTTGTAAAAAGGGTTCCACCCTTTGCCTTTGCCCGATGGCATCGCACCAGGCACCCCATCCGCTTCAAGCAGCGGACGGACAACTAACTTCACGGGCCACTCCTTACTCTCGAATATCGCATGAGCGAGCGCGGCCCGGTCGGATTCGGGAAGCTGCACTTGTTGCAGCGCTTCCTTCCAAGCCTGCTCGGTGATCTCCCATAACTTCGTTTCCGGGATGTGATACACCTCGCTGAGTGCCCCCATGATCGCAGCCAGATTCACCTGCGTCCCCAAAGACTGCACATAGAAGATCAGCTTCTGAACCGTCTCATTATACAGGCTGTTCGAGTAGCCTGGGCGAATATGATAGGCAGGGTCTGCAATGCCATGTTTGTCCAGATAAGGCTGATGCAGACGCACGGAATCATGATCGCGGAACAAGAGACCTTTTACCTCATTATCCTTCAACACCAGACAGCAGTTCTGACCATGAATCTCGGGTACAACGCCCACCTTGAACAGACGCATCACGATATCATAAAACGTAGTAGCTATACTCGTATAAAAGTCTAGGACATCCGCGCTGCTCAGGTTACCCCCCAGAATCTCGGTTAATAGATGATGCCCTTCCAGATTCACACCCAGTGCGGCCATTGGGATTACTTTGTAGGCTTCATTAAGCAATTCAGCGGGATATACACGAATCTGTGCAGCCAGATGCCGGGGATGATCATCGAACAGTCCCATGGATTCTGGCATCAAGCCCCACCAGTTCTGCTCTTCGCACATATACACCTTGTCCTTCAACGTCTCGTCACAGGCAACGGCCTGTCTTAACATCCGTTCTCCGGCAAGACCATTCAACAGTTTGACTACCGGAAGATAACGAGCAGCCCCAAGAGACAGCACACTAACCGGTAGCTTGAGCATTAGGGTGGATTCAGTTGACGGAGCCATCGAGCGCAGAGAGGATGTGGCCTGTACGTCGCCCACTTCTATGTCCAATACGACAATGCTGCCCTCTTCGATCTCCCCCGTGAAGCGAGGCAGTATCACATGTTCCAATTGCCACGGATGAACAGGCATGGGCAGATATTCATCCAACGTGATCCCTTTTCGGGCAAACTCGGCTTCCACCACTCCGCGCTGAACATCGTCTAACATGTCCAAAATGGACAGTCCATCTTCGAAACCTTGCTGCACAGCATCCAGCCGTATAGCCACCCAGCGTAGCGAAATCGCCTTCCCGAATTCCGCTGCATACCGTGTGACATCTTCTGCATTAAATCCCACTTTGGCTTTGGATGATGGGTGAAATGGACGATCCCGCAATGCAGCAACACGTTCACCTTTGATAAACCATTCATAAGCAGATGCCGGAACGTTGGCGGACAGATACTGGACTTGTTCCCAGCCCAAAGCAAACTGCTCCACAGCAATGTCCAGACTAACCAGGAATTCCGCCACTCCGGGTTGTGCATAGGCTTCATCTGACAAAGCCCTCTGCAACACTGCACGTCCAACCTCTGCCGGAGAATCAAGTAGAACCCAGCTTCCATCTGCTTTCTCCTCGTAGATTGGTGAACCCTGAACCCATTGAGTCCCCTGTCTCACTCCTGTCTCAACCAGACACAGTACACCTTGAGTGTGCAATCTATAGCGAGACGCTACATTCTGATTGGTCTCTTCGCTGTCATATCCCTTGTACAATCGACGGAACGGTGCAGGTGCTTCGGCAAAATCAATGAATGGGTTATCCTCCAGTGGGAGTAATTGCTCCGACAAAAATGAATTCATCAGATCCGCCATAATCCGGCGTTCAGCGGCTTGCAGACTGGAACGCTTCATCAGTGTTGACATGATTATTGTCCTCCGTTAGATAATGGAATGCCGGGTGCGGATGCCCCAGAAAATCATGATGCGAGATGGTCCAGCAATAAGCCCCAGACTTTTCAAACAAAACAATATCTCCCACGCGCAGCAGTGCTACCTCCGCATCGGAATGCATGCGATCCTTGGGTGTGCATAGCTCACCTACGATATGGACTCGACGATCTCTTACCTCTGGACGGGCAAATGAATACTTCCAACGGTCCGTCTCCATAATCTGAAACGGTTGGTTATGCCCCCATGAAGCAGGCAGACGATTGTGGTGCGTACCTCCCCTTAACACGGCAAAATACTGATCATGAGAGGTTTTGATATCCGTAACTTCTGCTGCGTAATACCCGTGGTCTGCCACCAGCAGTCGGCCCGATTCAAAATACAGCTGACCTCCGTGTGAAGCAAGCCGCTCTCTGGCTTCACTTTGCTCCAGCAGGGAAGTGAACAATGGCCAGTCGAATCCGGGGCTGCCATCATACGTAACACCGAACCCACCTCCTGCATTCACCACTTCCACAGGAAGATCATACTGCTGCTGCCACTGTTCCACCTTTTGCAAATACAACTCGATCATCTCGGCGTGCAGCCTTGCATCCATATTGTTGGACAAGGAGTGAAAATGGAATCCGCTTAACCGAACCACACCCGCGCCTTCCACACGAATGAGTTCAATGGCTTCTTCCACTGCCTCTTCATCGATCCCAAAAGGACTCGGCCCACCGCCCATAACAATCTTCGTCCGGGGTAACGTACTGCCTCGCAGATTGATCCGGAGAAGAATGCGCACTTCCTGCGCTTGCTTCTGTTGTTGTTTTTGTTTCGGCTCATGTCCCCGTTTCTGTCCTTGATCCTGCTTCTGCTCTTGAATCAGTTCCTCGCCATACTCTTGCGCATATCTCTGCTCCGGGTTCTGCTCCCATTCTTGCTTCTGCCTGCTCTCCTGCACCTGCTCCTGCTCCATCGCCCTCTCTTTCGCAATCGCAATGATCCGCCGCAGCTCCAGCAGACTCTCCACATGGATGTAGCTCACGCCATGCTCGATCGCCAGACGCAGCTCACTCTCCTTTTTACCCGGACCTCCAAACAGAATCGGAACCTCACGGCTTACAGCTCTAACCTTGAGCAACTCTCCAATTGAAGCCACTTCAAAGCCCTTCACAACTGGAAGCAATGCCTCAATAATCCGCGGATCTGGATTTGCCTTAATAGCGTAGAACAACTGTGTGTTGCCGGGCATGCTGCCCAGCATCTGACGTACCTGTTCCTGAATGCCAGCCAGATCATAGACATACGCACATACCGGGTCTTCATTCCTCCGTTGAAGTTCATCGATCACCTGCCATACACTAGGTTTCATATCTGCCCACCCGCATTCCTGTAGTCATTCCGTTTCTGAGCATATGCCCGAAAAGCCGTATTCCGATCATCACCCAGCACGTATATATGTACTCCCCGCTCAGCCCAGAGCGACATGTCTTCCACGCCTCTGATGACCGTTGCATAAGATACTTCGCACTGTTGCGCAGTAGCATGCAATTCATCCAGCACACGTCTCACATCCGGGTGCTCTGTCTGCCATGGCACACCGAGAGATTGCGACAGATCAGCCGCACCTTCCAATACAAAACTCACCTGAGGATGAGAAAGGATCTGTGCACTTTGCCGAACGCCCTCCACACTTTCGATCATGGGTACAACCATCACTTGTTCATTCGCTTCCTCGATATATCCCGTGAGCGGATATTTTCCGAATACACCGGGACGACCGCTATTCAAGCTACGCATGCCAAACGGATGATAGTAGGCGTGGCGAACTGCTTCCTCCACCTGCTCCAGTCGCTCGACATGCGGAATAACAATACCTTGTGCGCCGCAGTCCAGCACCTTAAGAATCTCCGCTCGCTCCACCTTAGAAATTCGAACCACCGGGGTTAGGCCCACGAGTTCCGCCGCCCTGATCAACTCTTCCACCGATTCCATCGATGTTGCGGCATGTTCCAGGTCAATAATGACAAAATCATATTCCGCATGTCCGATCATCTCAATGATGACCGGGTGTGGTATGGATACAAAAAGGCCATAGACAGGCTGTTTGCGTGCAATTTTTTCCTTCAGCGTGTTAATCCTCATTCGACGATTCCCTTTAATTCGGGTGTTCTTACTGATTCAAGTGCATCCTTTGATATCTTGAGCGGATTGCTCGCTTTGCGGAAATATAACTCTCCATCCCCATACAGACGGCGCTTGGTCATCTCTTCGATCAGTGCATCTTCGGCAAAAAGGTCAAATGCCACAAACCGTTTCGTATACTCCGGGTGCTCTCGCTGATAATCTACAATTACACCTGCGCACAGCTGCCAGAACGCTTCCTCTGACAAACCAAACTTCTCCAAAGCCAGCCCAATATCCGTCATGCAGATAAAGAAGAATGCGTCATACGTATAGTCACGGACTTCCGACACATCTCCGGCATAGATGAATGAATACCGATTGAACTTGCGGTGGGTTTCCGGCTCCGGGTTCAGCTTCGGTGCCCGTTCCGGGTGCAACAGTTGATCCGGTACATAGCGAACACCATCATGCAGATCCTTGATAAGGATTCGTTTCGGCAGATCATCTTCCAGTACCAAAATAATATTTTGAGCATGAGATTCCAGCGCAATCCCGTGTGCATAGAGCAAATGAATAATCGGCAGGGTAACTGTGCGAACAAGGGCCTCGCTCCACTTTTCCACACCATGTCGTTCTACAGCATCCTGAATAAATGGAACACCATCCGGCTGCACCAACATCAGTGCATTCAGCGGCCACGCCGTCTCACCTTGCTTCAGATGAACCGATACATTCTCTCGCCAGATGGCTCCGAGTGTACCGTAGGCCCGTCCATACTGCGTTGCAGGCAACTGCTCATATCGGAACGACAGCCCCATAATTTCTTTTAAAATGCCAAACTGCGCCTGCTGCAACAGCTCATCATCACGAACGAGTTTATCCAACCAATCGCTGATCAGCGGTGCGTTCTGGGTTGTATGCTGTGCCAGAATGCGTGTGCTCGACGTGTTGGTGATGCTGAGGGCCAGTTTGATGTAAGGGGCTTCCGGATTCATCCGGTTCGAGAGTGAACGGATCGACTGCTGCGCGCGATAGGGCGAAGACGATGGGCCGAGGTACACGATGTCCCCATCCATCAGCTGACGGGCATATACCGACTCCAACTGATGCTCCCACTGCCATGGATGAACCGGAATGAATACATATCGATCACCTGCGTCAGAAGCTATTTCTATACCAACCTTGCCGTCTTCCCTACCCGAGCTACGGACTGTTTCGCCTTTTTCACGAACTGCCTCATGAAGCTTCGCTTGGATTGTCTCTCCAACGCTTTCACCAACCTCGGCACTACTCCCAAACTGATCTGTACTCGCCGCATATGCGTTGACGTTCTCACCCGGGTCCGTACGACCTTGTTGTTGCAGGATCTGTTCAAATCGCTGCA
The DNA here is from genome assembly GCF_038004645.1 of Paenibacillus sp. FSL M8-0212. Taxonomy (NCBI): domain Bacteria; kingdom Bacillati; phylum Bacillota; class Bacilli; order Caryophanales; family Paenibacillaceae; genus Paenibacillus; species Paenibacillus sp. FSL M8-0212. Next base: position 1,347,669 of record NZ_JBBORP010000001.1, read on the forward strand.
TATCCTCTGCGGACAGTTGTTGCCCCACCAATTTTTCAGAGCTATACCCTGCGGATACAGCGGTCTGAGCAAATTCTTTTTTCACAGCAACCCAGACTAATGCAACCTCCGAGTTAAATTCAGGGCCATAGGCCAGATTATCTTTCAAAGAAAATCCCAACCTCGACTTATAACTCGGGTGGTACAGATGACCGTCAGTCATATGACTTTCGAGCGCATCATAATGTCGATCTTCATTCGGAATGTTCAAGGGCAACATAGTTTGGCACTGACTGTCCTTTGCCATCGTTTCGAGCAGTTCCTGGATAAAAGCCGTGACATTTGCACCCTTCAAAGCGTTTAGCACAATTTCCTCCAAAAACAGATCCAGATCGGTGCAAGGTACGCCTTCCCTTTGAATCGAACCCTTCTTCACCTTCACCCGGCCAAATGAAAACTTTCGCTCCGCTTCACACGTGTACGCCACAGAATCGCCGGAAGATGTAAGGCCGCTGGTTCGCCATTCGCTCCCACTTACATGACTGTCCAGAATGCCTTCGAACCACATCGCCTCCAACGTCTGCCGCATAATCCGTTCCTGTACACCCACGTATACTGCTTCTGTCCTGCCGCCTGCTTCAGCCCTGTATCCCACGACTCCCACGCACTTCACTCCCTATTCGTTTCATTACATTGCTCACCGGCACGTAAGCCGGGGTCTGGCTGATCCCTCTTAGACAACTCACCAGGTTTTGTTTGGCCAGAAATGCATCCGTTGTCAGCAGATGTTGCACATATGCATTGCCAGTTCGTTCCAGTTCCTCCACAAGGGCCTCACGTACCTGCTTCCAGAAATGCTCCTCGGGGACGTTCACATCTCGCGCCATCACATGAATTAGAGACCCCAGATGATTGACGATAAAATAGTACGATGTCCGCGCCCAGGCTTTCTCTCGCGAATAAAATAATAAATCCGACGCAGCACGATCCTGCTCACTTATAAGTTGTTCATCCACACTGACCCCTTCCAGATCGCGGACGATAAACTCCACAGGCAACCCATCCTTTAAGGTCACAAGGGTATTCTGCAAATGGGCTTCAAAGTGAATGCCTCTCTCTCCCGCTGCTCGTACAATCGGCAGCAGAGAACATTGCAGATATCGATCCAGCCAGCGCTCAGCTATGTCACGTCCACCACCGAGTAATGTCATCAGCCTAGAGCGCATCCCAGGAAGCGGTGCTTCAACCAGACTGGATAAGACATACGTATTCTCAACATCAAACTCAATGGGTCGATACGCTATCGTAAACAGACTGGTTAACTCTTCATCTTCAAAAGCACAAGTGGCTACACCTGTCTCATACGCAATATGTGTGTTCGGTTCAGCACCGAAGCAGTCATGGTGCCTGACGTACTTGGAGGCATCCAGTGTTCTGCGCATCTGCTCAGCACTATTGGTGCGAATCATGTTGGTGATCTGCATATTCAGTGACAGCTTGATATTGCAGTTCCATTCGGGAACATAAACTGTACGGACCGAAGAGGTTGGATAGACGGTAGGCCCCGCACTACCAAGTAGGATTAATTTTTCATCTCGAAAATAGGACTGTACCTCGGACAATCGTGATATGTATGCGTATTGCCATGGGTGGACAGGCAGCAGCCCATACATTTCACTCTTTTCTTTTAAAATAGGCTCCACATGGCTCCACAGTAAGTCTTGCAAATCCATTGCCGTCTCGTCATCGACCCATTCCTGCACGTAGACATCCTGCCTCACGGCGATATAACAGAGTTGAAACGATGTCCGTAACTCCGGGCTGTACTTCTGTACATCCTGCTTGCTGAAGCCTTTGGAATTCTTCGGGAACGGATGGAACGGATGACCATACAACAATGACTGTTCCGATGTACAGTAGTCGTGGATGTCGAGACCGGCTGCTTGTTCGATATACAATGTAAGGTTGCCCACACTGTTATCTACCTTTTGTGCAAAATCTCTGGCATACGCCGCCTCGACACGATTCGTATTCTCACCCAATGGATATACATTCTCCAACTCAAGTGAACTCTTCATTTCCATCACACTTTTCTTCATTCCATGTTGATCCGAACTCGCCCCCTGTTCCCCATTCCCGCTTAGCTCAGATGTGATCCAACGAACCAGGTCGCCATAATGCACTGTTTCCCCGCCAGATTCCATGCTGAGGTATTCATGCTCCCCCATGGCAGAGTAATAAGACAAGCGTCCTGTCACCTTCACCCTACTGGCTTGAAAATTAACAGCGTACGTCAGCGTACTCGGATTGATACGAATATCGCTTTCCTTCTCTAACGCAAGCTCACGGATGTAACAGTTCAGCAGCAGTTTGCACGAATGTTCATGCGCCTGCTGCTCAGCTTCAGACCTGAGCTTGTTTTCCATCTCGAACAATGATGCCAACCTTCTTTCGGGTTATAAGTAAGACCAGGGGAAGTGTAAGCAGTATGGCGCAGCCAAGTCCGATACAGATCTCTTTGAGTGCTCCCCATTTTGCCATCTCCATGGACGTTCCTGCCCCGGCAAGCCATTGCCAACGCATATCGTAATATAGAGTCATGCCCATCACCGCAAACGAAGAAGCCAGACGCTCAATCGTGGTTGATAACACCGACCCTTCGTGCATGTCTTCTTCCGGTAATGCTTGCAGACCAATCGCAGAGATACTCATGCCTGACAGACCAACACCAATTCCACGGCACGCCATGAGCATACCGATGATCCAGATTGATGCTCCCATGGGCAGAACCGCAAACGATAAGATCGATATCGAAACCAGCAACGTCCCCCATGCGATAAATTGCATGGACCGACCGCGATCCAGCAAGCTGCCGCCAATCCACATGAATAGACTTGTACAGATCGATAAGGGAATGAACAGTGCACCGGACAGGGACGGCGATAGGTGGAAAACGTCCTGGAACAATAGTGGCAATGCAAAGATCACCCCAAACATGACACAATCCTGAATAGTCGAGATCAGTACAGTCAGCGGAAAGACGACATTACGCCGCAGCAACTGGTACCGGATCAGCGGTTCCTTGCGACTGTTCTCGGTCTGGACAAAACGAATGAGCAGCACCACACCGAGCGCAATCAATATCCAAGGTACCCATCCTGCCACGACAGGACTTGCGTACAACTGTACCCCCAGACTAAGGGCACTTACCGAGCAGATTAGCAGCATGACACTGGATGGATGCCATTTTTTCCTGCGGGCAGGGATATAGGTCTGAATGACTCGACCGCACCCGATCAACGAGAATATAGCCAGTGGCACATTGAGCCAGAACAACATTTCAAGCCGTCCATACTGTATGATGAAACCACCCAGCGTTGGCCCAGCAGCCGGAGCCAGCATAAGCAGCAAGCCCCACGCTCCGGTAATTCGTCCCCTTACCTCCGGTCCGTAGACATCAAACAGCAGCACAAGTGATAACGGAATCATCAGCCCCGCGGCAACCCCATGCATGAAACGTACCAGCAACAGTACTTCGATGGAGTGATAAAACAACGCACCTGCCACCGAGAACAGTCCATAGATGGTGATGCCCAGCATATACGTCTGCTTACGGCCCAGTCGGTCCACGATCAGGGAAGCCAGCGGCATTGTTAACGTCATAGCCAGCATGTACAGCGCAATGATCCATCCGCCTGCTGTGGTAGAGATCTGATAGTATTGCACAAAATAAGGCAGCAGCAGGTTAAATGCACTGTTGGTCAGTACCAGCGAAAAGGCACCGATCAGAATCGCGAGTAATACTGCATGCCTTTTCATCAGGGATAGCTTCAACATGCAGCCGTTGCTAAGGCAATCGCTTCAGCTACCGATTTCTCAAAGATCGCAAGGATTGCAATCGTTTCTTGCTCCGTAATATTCAGCGGCGGCAGAAAACGAACAACCGCTGAATGACGCCCGCCCAGTTCCACAATTAATCCATTCTTGAAACATTCACGCTGAATAGACTCAGCCAGCGAACCATTAGGCAGATAATGTCCCAGACGATCCTTGCTTCCTGCCGGATTAACCACCTCAACACCAATCATCAACCCTCTGCCACGCACATCACCAATCTCTGCATACTGCTCTTTCAATGCATTCAGTTGATTCATGAACTGCTCACTGCGCAGATGTACGTTGTGTAGAACATCCTGTTCCCGAATATAACGAAGTGTCGCAAGTCCCGCTGCCATGGCCAGCTGATTGCCACGGAACGTACCTGTGTGTGCACCAGGTTGCCACTGGTCCAGCTCTTCCCGGTAGATGACAACAGACATGGGCAGACTTCCGCCAACTGCTTTGGAGCAGATGATTACATCGGGTACAATTCCGGCATGTTCAAACGAAAACATTCGTCCTGTCCGTCCAATGCCTGTCTGCACTTCGTCGATAATAAGCGGAATGCTTCGCTCTGCCGTAATTCGGCGCAGCTCCCTCAGCCATTCGATATCTGCCGGAATCGCTCCGCCCTCTCCCTGTACCGTCTCCACAATGACCCCACATGGTGCGGCAATACCACTCTCGCAATCATCGAGCAAGTTCTCGATATACTGTGCGCTTAATCGGGCCGTCATGCCTTCACCAACACCAAATGGGCAGCGGTACTCATAAGGAAACGGCAGGAAATGCACATCCGGCAGCAGGCTTTGCAGATGTTGTTTCTTACTCAGGTTGCCACTCATCGACATGGTTGCTTGGGTTGAACCGTGATAACCTCCCTGAAAGGCAAGAATCGATTTGCCACCCGTTGCATGTTTGACCAGCTTAATGGCTGCTTCTACTGCATCCGCTCCGGTTGGACCACAGAACTGGATTTTGGCTTTGTCTCGCATCTCTGCCGGAAGAATGGAAAACAGTTCTTGCATATATGAAAGTTTCAGCGGCGTTGCCAAATCCAGTGTATGAAGCGGAATCTGCTGATCCAGAACATCGCGAATGGCGTTGACCACCGTGTCATGGTTATGCCCCAGCGCCAATGTTCCTGCACCCGCCAGACAGTCGTAAAATACACGGCCTTCCGTATCAGTAATCTTCACCCCATGTGCCTTGCTAATGACAAGTGGGAAATGTCTGGGGTACGATCTTGCATTGGATTCCTTCTCATTTTGCATCTTCAGATATTCCGTCTGCACCTCTACTGACATAGCCCTCTAACGCTCCTTATAATTGATTCAGGCTGAACCTGCTGCCTGTGATTCTTGTTCTTCATTTTGCATATGACATGGTACTGGTTCAAAATATTGATAAGGTCCGAACTATAAATGATGGTATCCGTCATCTGTTATCCGTTATACATTGTCATCTATACGTTGTTATACGTCTTATATTCAAGTTGTTCCTGGCACAGGTATTCCAGGTACAACCGAACCACATCACGAGTTGTTCCACCATGGGGAAAGACGTGGTGTGTCAGATCTGGCAGGGCGTTCACTTCCAGGATGCCTCCCTGTTCTCTGGAGATCGGAGTGCGGATATCACAACAACGAACATCGACCCCTGCTACATCGATCTGAAGAGTCTTTGCCGCCTGAATGATCATTCGGGCATTTTCGGGATGAATAATTTCGGTACAATCCTTGTAGAATTCACTGATTTTTCCGGCGGCAGAATTGCGGAGATCGTATAGCTCGATTTCTTTTCCGATGGCAGGAACTTCATCCAGAGTTGTCCCTTGTGCACGCAATACCTCCAGCAGTCGTTCCGTTTCTGCATCAACCTGAGGAAAAGCTTCATACTCTCCTATGTGCGTCATCTCGATTCGATCCTGATTCAACTGCTCGATTAATGCCCGAACGGTTGAAGTTCCATCTCCCTCGACATAGACAGGTCGATACTGGTTCACAGCCACCACTTCACCGTTAATGATCAGCACTCTGTAATCGATCCCAGTTACATATTGCTGCAACATGATGCTGCTGCCATGGACACTCGCAAGTTGAATGGCTGCCTCCAGTTCATCTGGGGTACGCACATCCAGCGTCACCCCCATGCTGCTGCTCGCATCCAGCGGTTTCACTACAATAGAGCCATGCCTTTCCAGAAAATCTGCTGCTTCGCTTCCCATCTCCGGGATCACGATAAATGATGGCACAGGCATTCCCTGTTCATGCAACAACATATTACATGCCTGCTTGTTCTTCGCGAGCAAACCGGCAATTAACGGCAGACGATGAGATCTGGTTTTATTAATGATGATCTGCTTATCCCCTACAGACAGCTTCAGAAAATCTTCGCATCCCTCAAGAAGTGGCTCACAGGTGATGCCCATTTCTCTCGCTTTGCTTATAATGAGTCGGTTTTGCAGATTATGAATCCCTTTCGGAAACACTGAAAATCCTCCTCGATCGAATGAAGGTACTCGCTCCTATATAAGTTGAATAGAGTTTTCACACGAAATCACTGCGCGGTCAGAACCATCTTCCGATCGCTGTTATCCCCAGATTTTTTGAACCCCTTTACAAAGGGGAAATCCGGTGATAAAGGCGAACGCTTCGCTTTTTCAGGTTTTTCCTGCCCTCTCCGTTGCATGTAAATGATTAATTCAACTTATATTGCTCATACATTCATCATTTTTTTGTAATTATATATTGATAATGATTATCAATATCACATAAAATCTATTTTATGGCAATTCGAGCTATATTGTCAATAATAAACTTTTAAGGAAAAATAAGATTGAATTTAGTGTAGGTTTGAGTCAATGCAGGTATGTTTTTATCGAATAATAGGCACAACAAACCGGGCAAGCCTGGGATATGGTTTTACCAACGGCTTGCCTAAATTTATTATCTGCATGCTCATGCAATGCAGTTGATGTGGAGTTTTGAATCATTATTGAAGTAATCGAAAGCCGACTTTTTGATCGTCAAGCCAGCTGCGTGTACCGCTGTTCTCCATTCAGCTTCCTTCCCCGTCCATGCGGGATACAGGTTGGTGTGCCGAACAGTGGATCGATTGCAATCTCACACTCCATCTGGAAAACCTTCCGGACCATGTCCTGTGTAACGATATCTTCCGGTTTACCTTCTGCGTAGATGGACTTGTTGTGAACAGCCACAATGTGATGCGCATAACGACATGCCAGATTCAGATCATGAAGTACCATAACAATCGTGCGTCCTTCTCGTTCATTTAACTCAAACAACAGATCGAGGATATCAATCTGATGTGTCATATCCAGATAGGTTGTAGGTTCATCCAATAGCAAGGTTTCAGTACCCTGCGCAAGTGTCATTGCAATCCAGGCACGCTGACGCTGTCCACCGGACAATGCATCCACAGGTCGATCCGCGAGTTCTGTCAGATGTGTGGATTCAAGTGCCAGCTTGACCATACGCTCATCCTCTCGGGACCATTGCTTCAGCCACGTTTGATGTGGATAACGTCCTTGCTTAACCAGTTGGTTCACCGTCAGGCCCTCCGGAGCGGTCGGGCCCTGTGGCAGGATGGACATGCGTCTTGAAATTTCCTTGGTTGGCAGCTTTGCAATCTCTTCGCCATCCAGCAGCACCGAACCGGAGCTGGATTTCAGCAACCGGGCCATCGTACGCAGCAGCGTAGATTTGCCACAGCCGTTGCTGCCAATCAGGACGGTAATCTGTCCCTTGGGAATGGTCAGGTTCAAATTTTCAATAATGGGATCTGCTCCATAGGAGATCGTAAGCTCCTTGGCTTCCAGAATACTCACAGCCCTCTCCTCCTCAAAACTGATTTCGATTCTTGAATAACAAATACAGGAACAATGGTGCGCCTACACCTGCAGTGAATACCCCTGCGGGAACGTCAAGCGGTAGAAAGGCCGTACGGGCTATGAGATCTGCGGCAAATACAAGCAGAGCACCAACCAGTCCGGACACGATCAGCATACTGCCAAACATCCGGCCAACCAGCTTCCGGGCAATATGTGGAGCGATTAGACCAACAAAACCAATGGTTCCGGCAACCGCCACGGCAATTCCTGCCAGCAGTACACTGCATAACAGCAATGCAGAACGATGCCACTGTACCGTTACACCCAGCCCTGTGGCCAGATCGTCCCCGAATTCTTGTGCATTCAGGCTGCGGGCGAACCAGATCGCCAAAGGAACAACAATAATGATAACCGGGAGAATGGTTCGGACATCGGTCCAGGATGCTCCGTACACACTTCCAGTCAGCCAGATATAGGCTTGACCTGCCGTGTAGAACGGACTCAGGATCAACATAAAGGTTGTTCCAGCTCCGGTAATGGCTGACACTCCTATCCCGATCAGCACCAGGCGGATCGGACTGACTCCCTTTTTCCAAGCAAGCATATAGATAATCAATGCCGTCACAATTGCGCCAGCGATGGCGAACAGTGGTAACAACTTGATGCTCACCGCTCCGCCCAGCAATGTAACAAAACCTACAGCCGCAACAGCTGCACCGCCAGTAATACCGATGACATCCGGTGATGCCAGCGGGTTACGGATAATACCTTGCAGGAGCGCACCTGACATACCGAGGGCTGCTCCTACGAGCAGAGATAATAACACCCGTGGCAGTCTTAAGGTCAGCACGACGAAGTCATGCTCCCCTTCATTCAGACCAAATATCGTTCGAAGCACATCCAGCGGAGAAATAAAGTCACTGCCTACACTGGTACCGACCACTCCTGCCATCAGGAACAAGAGGATACATATGCCGATGACAACCAGTGATTTTTGTTCCATTTGTACTGAGACGGTGTCTTTTTTGTTGCGGAAAGTCAACATCTTCCTCATATCTTCGTCACCCCCTTGCGTGCAATGTACACGAAGAAGGGTCCGCCAATCAGTGCAGTCATGACACCAAGTGGAACTTCCTGCGGCATGATCACCAGCCGTGCAACCACATCCGCAGACAGCAGCAGAATCGCTCCCCCTACAATAGAATAAGGAACGAGCCAGCGGTAATCGTTGCCTACCAGTGCACGCATGATATGCGGGACAACCAGACCAACAAGACCGATTGAGCCGGCTACGGCAACTGAACCACCCGCCAGCAACACAGTAACAATTCCCATGAGTACTTTGACCAGTAGTACATTCTGCCCCATGCCTTTGGCGATATCGTCACCCGTCAAGAGCAGATTGATGGCTCTGCCCATGAACAGAGAGATAATAGCTGCGGCTGTCATATACGGCAGAACAGGATATAACATATCCAACGTTCGACCACTTACTGAACCGGCAAGCCAAAACAGTACATCCTGCAATCCGGTTCCATCCAGTACCAGAATGGCTTGTGTGAAAGAGGCAAACAATGCTGAGATGGCCGTCCCCGCCAGTACAATTTTGATCGGTGTCAGGCCATCACGACCGAGGGAACCTAGCCCATATACAATCGCCGCGGCAACCGCAGCTCCAGCAAAACCAAACCACATCATGGTGGTTAGCGAGGATACGGACAATACAACAATGGCAATAACAATAAAAAAGATCGCACCTGCGTTGATCCCGAACACACTTGGTGATGCCAGCGGGTTACGTGTCAATGCTTGCATCAGTCCACCCGCCACGGCCAAACTTGCTCCCACAACAGCAGCAATCACCGTACGTGGCAACCGTTCCGTCAGCAGAACCACATGTTCCACAGAACTCTCGTCATAGAATTGCAGTGCATCCCATGCCATCTGAAACGTGATATGCGTACGTCCCAGAATCATACTGGCTAGGCAAACAAGTAAAAGTAATATGAATAAACCAGCCAGTCCATAGATCTTGGCGCTTGCCTTTGTAAAAAGGGGAAACATACTCTCACTCTCTCATCTGTAAAATGAAATAGGACCTGCCTGCCCATACACTTCGTTAACGAATGTCCTGGTGCATGGCAGGTCCTGCTCCTGTTAGTTAGTTCAGGTTGAACTGCTTATATAGATCGTCCAGCATCATGTTGGCCGATGTGTATCCACCTGCCATGTTCCAGGCCACTTCATCGACCTGAACCAGTTGGTTGTTCTTGACTGCATCAAGGTTTTTCCACAGTGGACTGCTGGTCCAATCATCATAATTTTTCTGAATGGCATCTGTTTCTGTGCCTGAGTTAAAGTTAAAGATCATGTCTGCATTCATGTCCGGAATGTTCTCTTTGGAAGTCAATTCAACGCCCCATGTATCTGCATCATGTCCTTCGGGTCTGGTGAATCCGAGCTCATTCAGAATTTTACCTGCATAACCCATGTAGAAAATACGAACCTGATCGGCTCTAAAGTTCGTGATGGTTGCTTCAATTGGCAGACGATCGCCCATTTTCTCTTTGAAATCTGCTACACGGCCATCCCAATCAGACAACAGTTTATCCGATTGCTCAACCATATTCATCGCTTCTCCAACAGTTTTCACCGTTTCTTTCCAGTCAAACAGGGTCTCCGTCACTACCGTTGGTGCGATCTGGGACAATTGCTCATAAATCTCTTCATGTCTGATCTTGGTAGCAATGATCAAGTCGGGTTTCAACTTGTTGATCTCTTCCAGATTGGGCTGCGATTCCTGTCCTACTTGTGGAACTCCGTCCAGATCTGCTCTCAGATAATCATAGACTGGCTGCTGAACCCATGATTCAACCACACCTGTCGGTTTCACGCCCAGTGCAACAACGACATCATTCGCTCCCTGGAACAGTGTCACTATCTTTTGCGGGGTTCCCTTGATTGTAGTTTCGCCCATAGCATGCTTGATCACTCGGGTCTGATCTTCAGTCGCACTGGCACTTGTATCACTTTCATTATTGCTCTCATTGCTGCTTGCAGCTTGGCTGGATGTATTCGTTGTCTCAGCACTTCCACCCGAAGCACAGCCAGCAAGTAGTGAAATCATCAGAATAAGTGCTGCATAAATGTATAGCTTTTTCTTTACTTTATACATGAAATCCGTCTCCCCTTTTTTATCTAAATGATATTGAATCTCATTATCAATTGTATTGTAATGGAGATGAAATCATTATACAAGCATTTTATTTGGAAAAACTTCTCACTCCCTGTCGAACTCTGTAACTTCGTAAAACAACATTAAATAAAGATATATTAACTAAATCAATACAATATATATCGATACAATACGCCTACACATAAACCATATATGTAATTTTTTTCTTACCTGCTAAATATACAAATCTCTCTTCTTACTTTTAGCTTCATCTAATACATGCCCTTTTTGCTGGTGGATCATTATTCAATCATATGCGTTTGACTGATGAATTTACTGTAAAACAATTCCTGTAATTTCTTGTCGCACTATGTTAGATTATCCATTGGAATAAAATCACATCTATAGATAGGGGAAATTGGAACGTGAAAAAATCTTGGATTTTATCATTTATTATGAGTTTTGTCTTGCTTGGCGGGGTATTTGCACCTGCAGGGTCCTACGTCTCTGCTGCGGATGACTCAACCACTACATATTCGGAAGACGAATACTATGAAGAAGTTGACACGTCAGAACAAGAACCGATCCCTACAGTTGAAGAAGAAGATTTCCTGAGCTACCTTGATCAGTTGGATAAGGCATCGGTATATGAGGAGAAAGCCTTCAATGCTTTGGGAGGTGGATTCTACATTACATCCTCCAATCGCAAGTCCGTTTTCTTGAAACTGACCAACACAGCGATTCCTAACTACACCAAATATGTTTCCAAGCTGAAGCTGATTAAACCGCAAAATACAGAATTGCAAAAAATCCATGCCAACCTGATTAAAGGTAGCTATACACAGCTGGAAGGATTCCAACTCGCTAAAAAAGCGGTCTCCAAAACAACGGTAAACAGCGCTATCCTGAAACAATCCAATGCCAAAATTGCTGCCGGCAAGAAAAATATCGAGAAGTTTCACAAAGAATTCTCTGCATATGCCAATAAACTTGGATTTGATTTATAAAAAACAGTAATTGCAGATATGCGTCCTACATTTCGAATAAAAAATTTGAAATTTAAGGAAAAAAAGTGTTTTCTTTTGCTGAGTTAGTTCGTATAATAGCACTATAATCAAAAGGCTATGCTGCCGAAAGGTACAACCTCGTGAACAATAGAGGTTGTGCCTTTTTTGCGTTTAATGGCCACTTTTATCTGAATTTCATCATCTGACGAGGAGTGATTCACATGATTCTTGAAGCCGTTTACCATCGCCCCAAACTCAATTGGTCTTATGCTTATGACCGCTCGACCATGCATTTGCGACTTCGTTCAAAACGCGGTGATTTGGATGCAGTGATCGCTATTACCGGGGACAAATATGCTTGGGATCGGACGATTACACACATTCCCATGCACATCTTTGCCCGGGATGAAATGTTCGATTATTGGGAAGCCGAGACTTCACCTCCCTATCGCAGATTACGGTATGGTTTCCAACTGATTCAGGGAGAGGAATCGGTCTGGATGACAGAGCGCGGATTCGAGCAGGCGCTGCCTGATCATCCACTTGAATTCTTTGATTTTCCATTTATGAACCCGGTCGACATTTTTGAGCCGCCTGCCTGGGTTAAGGATGCTGTGTTTTATCAGATTTTCCCTGAACGTTATGCCAATGGCGATCCATCCATCAGTCCCAAAAATGCTGAACCCTGGGGAGGGGAACCTACACCGGTGAACTTCTTCGGTGGGGATCTCCAAGGTGTGCTTGATCATCTGGATCATATAAGCCAGCTTGGCATCAATGCCATCTACTTCTGTCCGCTGTTTGAGGCCACGACGAATCACAAATACAATACAGGCGATTATATGAAAGTTGATCCTCACTTTGGAACCAATGAACAGTTCAAAGCGTTTGTGGATGCCTGTCATCAGCGCGGCATACGCGTTGTTCTGGATGCGGTATTCAATCATTCCGGCAGAGAGTTTCCTCCTTTTGTCGATGTCATGAAGAATGGAGCCGCTTCCCCCTACGCAGACTGGTTCTATATCAAAGACTGGCCGCCACGTGTGGAGGATGGTATACCAACTTATGACACCTTTGCCTTTGAACCGCTTATGCCAAAGCTGAATACGGAACACCCTGAAGTGAAGGCATATTTGCTGGAGGTAGGACGTTTCTGGATTGAGGAGATGGACATTGACGGATGGCGACTCGATGTGGCAAATGAGGTGGATCATCAGTTCTGGCGCGAATTCCGTCAGACGGTAAAAGCCATCAAGCCTGACGCCTATTTGCTTGGTGAGATCTGGCATGATTCGCTCATGTGGCTTCAGGGAGACCAGTTCGATGCCGTGATGAATTATCCGTTTACCAACTCGGTATTGGACTATACGGTGCACGGCAAGCTCGACGGCCTAGCATTTGCCAATGAGATCGGTAAACTGCTCGCAGCCTATTCACAGCCTGTAACAGAAGCGGCCTTCAATCTGCTTGGAAGTCATGATACACCCAGACTGCTGACTTTGTGTGATGGAGACGAGCGCAAGATGAAACTTGCCGTTACGTTGTTGCTTACGTATCCAGGTGTGCCATGTATCTATTATGGAGACGAAGTGGGACTTGATGGAGGATATGATCCGGGTTGCCGCAAGTGTATGGAGTGGGATGAGACCAAGCAGAATCGCGAGCTTCTGGATTTCTTCACCCGTACGATTGCCCTTCGCAAACAGCACCCTGCCCTGCGCAGCACAGAACTGAAGATTGTATATGCAAAAGCCGGAGACCCTTGTCTTGCCATCGAACGATTGGATTCGCATACGGGTGAGCGTATGCTTCTTGTTCTTAATGCGGGTGATGAGCCGTGTACCCTTGAACTTCCTTTGGCAGATCGTAACGTCTGGCGAAATCTGTTTACATCAAACACCGTGGAAGCTCGGCAAAATAAACTGACCCTTGATCTGGAAGCATACGGATTCTCCCTGATGCAACTTGAGGTGAAACAACCAGCTGAGGCTTGAGGTAAATACAGCTAACAAGGAAAATAACTTCAAAGAGGCTGTCCTCCAGGTCATATTGACGACCAAGGACAGCCTCTTCTGCATCTTGTACGTCTTGTGCATCTTATACTTCATACCCTAACGAACCCAGCACACGTTATTTGCTTTATTATACGCGGGCTAAATGTCTAACGAATCAGAGAGAGCTTATTTCGTCCAATAGGTCTATTTTCGAGACCAGAATCCGTATTTTTGAAGCAATAACGTTACTGAGATTCGTTAGGTTTTACTTTTCTTGATTATCCACTCAATACGATGTTTGAGGTTCGTTAGCGATACCGATTCAAGCAAGGTGAAACTCTTCGAGGCAGCACCTTTTCTGTTCCCTTTTGTGTTTCCAGATAGGTTAAAGTTCACTACTCTACTCTCCCGCCTGATACTCATTGATGGCAGCGACCTATTTCCTAGCCGAGGCGAAGGGTGCCGAAGTCATCGGTTTTCGTATTTTTTTCATTCTTGAACTTACGAGCGCTCCCTGTGTAATTACGATTTTCTGCGGAATCTTGTATGAAGGCAGCTTGTCCTGACAATATTCCCAGATGGATCGCCGCAGATCGGTGAGAGTACATTCTGTAGCCAGCCGGATAGTCACCTTCACCCTCTGACCCGTGATACCACTCTGTTCTCCCGAAACTACGGCCGCTTCAATACATTCCATCTCTTCCAGAACACCCTCGACCTCGGCAGGATACACTTTCCGTCCCCCTACGTTAATGATCTCGGAACGACGTCCCAGAATACGAATGTACCCCTGCTCCAGCACAGCTTCATCGCCAGTTCGCAGCCACCCATCCTCTGTAAAGGGTGATGGTGCATTCAAATATCCAATCATCGCGGTTTCCGTGTGAATCTGCAATTCTCCTTCCACCACCCGGTACTTGACCCCTTCATCTTGAATGGAGAACAGCAGAGAACCTGGCTCTTTGGAGCGGGTTGGCAGAATGCCAAGTTCAGACATGCCATAGGCTTGTATCGTCCTTAGTTGTGGAAATCTCCGGTTCCAGGCTGCCAGTACGGATTCAGGCATCACTTCCGATCCGTATGACACAACTTCGAGACTCGACAGATCATACCCCTCATCATTTCTGCCCAGCAGCAACAGATTCATGAATGTTGGAGAGACAGGCAGTGCCTGCACGCGAAACTTCTCAATCGTTCGGCATACTTCTTCAGGAGATCGATCCGCAATGATACAGAGACAGCCCCCACTGGACAAGGATTGCAGCATTGTATTCACACCGCCGATATGATCAAACATCATGAAAGGAATCGTTCGCAAAGGCCGAACCTGCCGCCGAAAACGATGTAACAGCCGATCTGCACGATGCACAGTCGCTTTACTCACTCCGGTTGATCCAGATGAAAAGAGTACCAGTCCTCCTACGCCCTCCTCTGCCAGCGAAGATAACAACACAGGAACCTCTCCAGATAATTCACACGTTTGCCGAATGCACAACTGGCCTTCTTCAATGCCCAAACGCCATTTCACCTGTGCCAGTTGGATATATTCCTCTCGTTTGGCTTCAACCAGGTAACGATCCATGGGAAGCACAATACAGCCTTGTCCGAGCAAAGCAATCAATGCTGCCGCTGCATAGGGAGAATAGTCTTCCTCCAGCGTTATAAGTTGCCCAGCCAGCCCTTCTGCTGTAATCCACTCACTCATGATGCCAACCTGTTCCAGCAGCCAACGGTAACTGTACTCCTGTTCCCTCCAGATCAGCGCAGGTTGCTGTCCCTGCTCCGCGAATCGCTCAAGCAAGAATTGGTTCAACATCTTGCATCCTCCTCTCGGGCAGGCGTCCATTGCTGTGCGAGATATTCAACAAGTGAGCCTACAGTCTGATAGGGACTTTCCGGCATGGAAGCAGCAGCTATCTCCGACAGAGTAGCTCCCATTCCCGTCCCCCATCGATCTTCGATTCCTTGCTCCACCACTGCAAGTAATGACACGAGTTCCAGCGAATCCAGTTGTCCACTTCGTCCGTACAGTGGAGCGTTACCACCCTCACCAAGTGGAATCGATGTATTATGGTACGCATTTAACTCCCGGCAACTATCCAAGACGATACGGAGCAAATCCTCCCTGTGTTCTTGTCCAATCATCGACACAGTCTGGCGTGGGAAGCAATCTGCCTGAGGCATGGACTGTCGAAGTGACTCATACCAGTGCCATTCATCCGTGACCAACATTTTAATGACACCTGTTAGCTGCACTCTCCAGTGCTCACGCTGCTTCATCCGGCTGACCTGCAGCATATTGTAGGCCTTCTCCCACCGTGCAATGATGTCGCTGAATTCTCTCGCATATTGATCAAGTGGAGAACCGAGCCATAAGGCAGACTCCTGAAGAAGATCTCGAAGAAAATACCGACTCCATCGCATATCAAACAGCAGACCGGATATCAACATTTCATTGGCTTGATCCTCATCATTCGCCCCATGCAATGCATCTAAGAGCCGCAGAGACACCGCATGTCCAAAATGAAAATTCCGCTCTTCTTGTGTAATCGTCCGGCCTGTCAGAAACTCTTCAATCTGCGTTGTTAACGCCTGAGTCAACATGTCTCGGTACCCGGCAGAGTCAAGCTTTACAGTCGCCCGAATGTCCATGGTTCCATACGTTCGGAGTTCTTCTTTGCGCTTGGCCTGAGCAAGCTCGGGTATGCTTTGGTTCCCTTTCCAGAAGTCATGAAAGGCTGCTTGAGTAACCTTTCCCTTATACTTGGAGGGCACGGGATCATAGACGTGAACATGCTCATCTTCCAAGCCATATACGGCAATCCAATGATCTACCAGATGCAGTCGGGAGCCTTGCTTCACGTGTTTGCGAATGTACTCGGGATTCTGATAATCCTCACAATAAGGCAGATGATAACTGGTTCCTGTAGCCAGAAAAAGCCTACCTTCGCCGATATGCTGCCTGATCTCCGCCATGCCTTCCTCGAAGCTGTCCAGCTGCCGCTGACCATACATCTCCCAGATCGGCTCTATATAATCCAGTTTGTGGAAATAAGGCTTCACCAGTCCGTTATCCCCGCACGAAGGAAGGCTGTACAACCGACTTGCCGCCAGCAGTGCAAGACTTGTGATAGATCCTTGTCGATGGAGCACTTCATGAATCAGAGGGAAATTGCAGGGATAATAATAGGGAATGTCCAGCACTGGAGCAAATGAAGGAATGATCATTTTGGGCCTCCTGTTCCCGTTTTGGCTGACGTACTGCCCCAGGATTGGATTAGGTAATGCACAGACATATCATCTGTCGCTCGAAATACCCGATTGGCAATAGGTTTGCCATCCACATCGGTCTCGAAACGGCGGAAACCGCGAGTAAATCGGAAGGAGAACCCACTATCACGCGGGACTCGGTAACAACCTTCATATCGACCTTTATCGGAACGGACAAGCTTCATGCCCATCCCACCATATATCGTTTCCTCCGCCTCTTCCTCTGAGATTACCTCTGCATGA
Source organism: Paenibacillus sp. FSL M8-0212 (assembly GCF_038004645.1). Classification (NCBI taxonomy): domain Bacteria; kingdom Bacillati; phylum Bacillota; class Bacilli; order Caryophanales; family Paenibacillaceae; genus Paenibacillus; species Paenibacillus sp. FSL M8-0212. The sequence goes on from NZ_JBBORP010000001.1 coordinate 1,365,069, forward strand.
ATGCAGACCTCCACATGAGTGGACAATTCAGGAACAACCATGTAGATGCGTGTAGTAGACAGTTCCCCCAAAGTTAGCGTGATGGATGCACTCCCAATACCAACAGGCACCAGCTCTCCACTCGAACGAACCTGGATGACATCCGGGTCACTTGAAGTATAATTGCCATGCAGCAGACTCTGAACCAATCCACTCTCGTAGTGCATTTGTGCATTGATACACACGGTCATTCCACCTTGTAGTCCGATGACATCCCTTCCAAGCAGTTCGAGCGAGGAGGGCTTACCCACGTGGCCGAACATGTATAGTAACGGGAGATGAACGCGTGCTCCCCAGTCACCTTCCTGATGACAGGCATCCTGCTGTTCCAGAAATGCCAATTCCTCATCCGATCCTACTCCGCGTTCAAGTAATTGATGAGCTACCCTTCTGACCTGGGAAGGCAGAAACAGACCTTCCGTATCTCCAATATCCATCCACATTCGAACGTCGGGTACCTCTTCTGGCAAGCGATACATGTTCTCTTCCAACAGTCCACTTTCCGATGTGTCGTCCAGCTGCACATCCACATTGAATGGCGACATCATGATCAGTTTTCCGAAAACATCCGGATTTCGCATCCCCATGTGCAATGTACAAAGCGCTGCGGCAGATGAACCCAACAGCCCGGTATTCGACTTGTCCGGCAGCGTCCGATAACGATGATCAATGATCGGCTTGAGTTCATGAATGATGAAATGCTCATAGGCGATGCCTGAGCAACCCACACTCACGGCCTCTCTCTCCGGAGCGATGAAGTGATAGAATTCGTTGTGTGTGACTGGACGGACATGCGTAATGCCGACAATAATCAGGGATTCAATCTGCCCGGAGGAAATAAGACCGTCTGCTGCCTGGTCCATATTCCATGTTTCATTGCCTGGCCCGGATGGACCAAAAGCCCGCTGCCCTGCATGAACATACAGAACCGGGTAATGCCGGGCTGACTGCTCATGGTAACCAGGCGGGAGGTACACATAAATGTTGCGGATATTGCCCAGCCGCGATGCCTGAATGCCTTCCAAACATTCAATGACAGAATGGGTACTCAACGATCATCAACCGCCTCTCTTCTCCCGATTCGATTGCATAATACAAATAACCCCGCCTCAGAAGAGACGGGGTTGTCCCAGAACACACGTAAGTGTTCCGGGATACATAGCCCTTATATTGTGAATCTGCGAATAGTTTAAATCCCCGGACATGCTTTTGTAAACATAAAAATAGAAAATAAATGCTCTCAAAAAAGTTATTGACATAAGATCCAATATTTCTTACGATAACGTTGTGATCATAACTCGAGGGCCATGCTTTTAAACCTGAGCGGTTTAGGACAACCCCGGTAACTCCCGAAGGAGATGCCGGGGTTGTTAGCGTGTCAAAAGGAGGGAAGTCTTCTATCCACCGCGTAACACTCCGTTGTATTGAAAGCGCTATTATTCAAGAGCCAGGTTGGTTGTTTATCTAAACTACTACATTCACGAGAAGGGTGGATTACTATGTTTCAAATGGCCAAACGCGTACTCCTCAGCACAACACTGACACTCAGTTTACTTGCAGGGGGCGCACTTCCCTATCTGCCTGCTTCCGCGATCTATGCCGATGCGGATACCGCCGTTACCAACAAGCAGAACTTCAGTACAGACGTCATCTATCAGATCTTTACCGACCGCTTCCTGGACGGCAATCCTTCCAACAATCCCACCGGAGCTGCCTACGATGCCACTTGTAGCAACCTGAAGCTGTATTGTGGCGGCGACTGGCAGGGTTTGATCAACAAAATCAACGATAACTATTTTAGCGATCTGGGCGTTACGGCATTGTGGATCTCCCAGCCGGTCGAAAATATCTTCGCCACGATCAACTACGGCGGCGTGATCAACACAGCGTATCATGGCTACTGGGCACGTGATTTCAAGAAGACCAATCCGTATTTCGGAACGATGGCCGACTTTCAAAATCTGATTTCCACCGCTCATGCCAAAGGCATCAAGATCGTAATTGACTTTGCACCAAACCATACGTCTCCTGCCATGGAAACCGATACGTCCTTTGCTGAGAATGGCAAGTTGTACGATAACGGTAATCTTGTTGGCGGATACACGAATGATACAAATGGTTACTTCCATCACAACGGCGGCTCCGATTTTTCCTCCCTGGAGAATGGTATCTACAAAAACCTCTATGACCTCGCTGACCTGAATCACAACAACAATACTATTGACCAATATTTCAAAGACGCAATCAAACTATGGCTTGATATGGGCGTGGATGGCATTCGCGTTGATGCGGTGAAACATATGCCTCTCGGATGGCAAAAGAGCTGGATGTCCTCCATCTATGCACATAAACCTGTATTTACCTTCGGTGAATGGTTCCTGGGATCTGCTGCATCCGATGCGGATAACACGGAATTTGCCAATGAATCCGGGATGAGCTTGCTTGATTTCCGCTTTAACTCTGCCGTACGTAACGTCTTCCGGGATAACACATCCAACATGTATGCCCTCGATTCGATGATTACAGGCACAGCGGCAGATTACAATCAGGTGAATGATCAAGTTACGTTCATCGACAACCATGATATGGATCGGTTCAAAACAAGTGCCGTGAACAATCGTCGCCTGGAACAAGCGCTGGCCTTCACGCTGACTTCACGCGGCGTACCTGCCATCTATTATGGCACTGAACAGTATCTGACAGGTAATGGGGACCCTGACAATCGTGCCAAAATGCCTTCCTTCTCCAAAACAACCACTGCTTTCAACGTGATCAGCAAGCTGGCACCTCTGCGCAAATCCAATCCGGCAATCGCCTATGGCTCCACTCAGCAACGCTGGATCAATAATGATGTGTATATCTATGAACGCAAATTCGGCAAAAGTGTAGCTGTTGTTGCGGTGAACCGTAATCTCTCCACACCAGCAAGCATTGCAAATCTAAGCACTTCACTGCCAACAGGCAACTACACCGATGTGCTGGGCGGCGCACTGAATGGTAATAACATCACTTCCACCAATGGCAACGTCTCTTCCTTCACACTGGCAGCCGGAGCAACCGCGGTCTGGCAGTATACAACAAGCGAAACAACACCTACGATCGGACATGTAGGTCCGGTCATGGGCAAACCGGGTAATGTCGTTACAATTAGCGGACGTGGATTCGGTGCCACCAAAGGCACAGTATACTTCGGTACAACAGCCGTTACCGGTGCTGCGATCACATCCTGGGAAGATACACAGATCAAAGTGACGATCCCAGCAGTTGCAGCAGGCAATTATGCTGTAAAAGTAGCTGCGAATGGCGTCAACAGCAATGCGTATAACAACTTCACCATCCTTACGGGTGATCAGGTCACTGTACGATTCGTCATTAACAATGCTTCCACCACACTGGGTCAGAACATCTATCTGACAGGTAATGTGGCAGAACTCGGCAACTGGAGTACGGGCACAACAGCTATTGGCCCTGCTTTCAATCAAGTTATCCATGCCTACCCAACTTGGTACTATGATGTGAACGTGCCAGCCGGGAAACAACTGGAGTTCAAATTCTTCAAGAAGAATGGTGCAACCATTACGTGGGAAGGTGGTTCCAACCACACGTTCACCACACCAACCAGCGGTACAGCGACTGTAAATGTAAACTGGCAATAAAATATTCAGTCCACAAGCTAACCCGGAGTTACGCTAACGCAGCGTTTGCTCCGGGTTTTGCTGTACCTAGCGAGGTTGCTTAGATTGCTTCTATCCTCTCTCTGTTGAATGTATACATGTGGGTTCAACTCATTTCATTTTGATGTATCATACATGTCATTGATAGGTTCGGATCGACTTCAGTGTTGTAGCGGCCAGAATACCTGTTGCCAGCAGTAATATGCCCACGCCTTGCAGCACAGAAGCTGCCCCCCATTGATCTGCCAATACGGAGACAACCGTCAATCCCAGAATAGGCGCTGTACTGGTGATTGTTCCAACCACACCATAGACCCTTCCTTGCAGCTCGTCCGGAACGGCTGTCCTCAGCATAATCTGAGTGAGCATCGTACAGCAGGCAAACATCGCACCTCCGCCCACGATTAACGGCAGTGCCATGATTGACGAGGATACGTTCGATAAAAAAATATATATCGGTCCCAACACAATCAGACCGATAAATACCCATCTCCCTCTTCGCTTCAATCGTTTTCCCGAAGCAATCAGCATTGCAGAGCCAATCATATATCCAAGTGGAATACAGGTTTCAATTAATCCAAACTGTACCGGATTCGCCTCCCATACCTTGACCGCCATCACTTGGACCAGCATCATGGCTGACATGAAAAACAAAATCAGCACCGGATTGAGCAATACGATGGATCGGATCAAAGGATTCCGATAGATGTAGCCAAACGAACTGCGCCACTCCTGAGCAAACGTGGTCTGCTGATTAATGGATCGCTGTACCTCAGGAAAGCGGCCTGCCACCAGCACACAGACTGCGGACAACAGGAAAGTTGCCCCTGTAATTAATATGGCGACAAATCCTCCAAATGCAGCAACAGCTACTCCCGCCGCGGCTAGTCCGCTGATTCGGGCAAGATTATCCACCATATGAATGGTACCGGTTGCTTGTTGAATATGCTCCCTGCCTACCATACTTGCTACAGAGGCGTGGAATGCAGGTGCCTGAAACAAACTTGAAAACATGGACAGTGAGAGCAACAACAGCACCACCGGGAACGGCGCATGCCAACCGAATAAGCTAATCGCAATCAGCACAGCCATCACACCGCGAAATACATCAGACGCCAACATCAGCTTCCTGCGATCCAATCGATCTGCGACCGTACCTGCCACCGATCCAAATAAAAAACTGACGGCCATATTGCAGATCTGTACGGCCGCCATGCTCTTCGCACTGCCTGTGGTCTGTAACACCCACAGACTGATCGCAATCCCATTGAAGCAATCCCCGAAGACCGAGATGCCGTAGCCGTACAAAACCCTTCGAAAGGTAACATTACGCCAAAGTGTTGGCGGAGCTATAGTATTATGCAATGCAGCTTGTCCATCTTGGTATCCCATAATCTCATGCTCACTGGATGGGTTCATGCCCATACATCACGTTCCTCCCTAATCATGATTCGAGCCCATACAGAACCAGGCACTTCCGCAGCTCTGTCAGTCGACAAAGACATGACATTACGGAAGTGCCTGAGTTAAGTGAGTGTTACGCTAGCGAGGCTAATTATGCGGTCGTTAGCTTAGCTGATGATATTGTCCCTAGTCCTATAATGTTTCTTCCTGGAGTCTGCGTTTACCCTTTCGAAGCTCCTGCCGTCAGCCCTTGAACAAGGAATCGTTGCAGGAAAACAAACAGCAGGGTAATTGGGATAGCAATCAATACCGCCCCCGCAGCAAACATCGTAAAGTTACTGTCCTGATACCGGTTGACCAGATCCCACATGCCCACCGCAAGCGTCCAGTTCTCTTTCGTCCGCAGCACCAGCCGGGCGAAGATAAAGTCCATCCACGCACCCGTGAAGCTGGTTAGTGCCACATAAGTCAGCATCGGCTTGGATAACGGCAGGATGATGCTGGTGAATACCCGCAGGTGACTCGCACCATCCATACGCGCCGCTTCGTCCAGGCTGCGCGGGATGGTGTCAAAAAAACCTTTGACGATAAATCCGCCCAGTACCGCTCCTGATGAATAGACCAGAATGAGCGCAGCGTGGGTGTCGAGCAATTTAATTTGCAGCAAGATGATATAGATTGCAATCATGCTCATGAAGCTTGGGAACATGCCAAGGATCAGCATGGTGGAGAGAATGGTTTTACGTCCACGGAAGCGGAAGCGAGACAAGGCATACATCCCAAGTGTCACCATCAATGTGGAGAAGATCATCGTGAAAAAGGCAATTTTCAGCGTATTCATATACCATCTGCCGTACATAAAGGACGGGTTATTGAACAGCTCACCGTAATGGGTCAGCGTGAAAGCTTCCGGCCACAACCGTTCACTGAACAATGCCGCGCCGGGTCTCAAGGAAGAGAGAAAGATCCAGAGTACCGGGTAGATGGAGACAACGGCGATGATCAGCAACAGCACATAACTCAGGGCCAAACGCAGCGGATTATTACGTGTCTTCATTGAATCATGTCCTCCTCCTTGAATGATTTGGAGCGGCGGAAGTTCCAGATGGAGAATGAAGCGATAATGAGGAAGATGATAATACCTACCGCTGAAGCCATGTTGAATTTGTTATTGTCGAGTGTGAGCTTGTAGAGCCAGGTTACCAGCAGATCCGTTGCCCCTGCGTACTGGTAGTCTCCCCGCAATGGATTTCCGTTGGTCAGCAGGAAGATGACATTGAAGTTGTTGAAGTTTCCGGCAAATTGCATGATGAGTACCGGGGTCGTGGCAAAAAGAATGAACGGCATCGTAATGATCCGGAACTTCTGAAACGCAGATGCTCCGTCCACTTCGGCAGCCTCATAGAGGTCACGAGGGATGGCTGTCAATACACCCAGAATCAGCACCATACTGACTGGAATACCAATCCACATGTTGACAACAATGACGGTGACTTTGGCCCAGAATGGATCTGTAAGCCAGGGCAATCCCTCCAGCCCAAATGCTCTCATGTAGGTGTTGATTGGACCAAATTGACCATTGAACAGATTACGCATGAGCAGCAAGGAAATAATCTGCGGGATGGCATAAGGCAGAATAAAAATCGTCCGCCACAGCTTCTTGAAGCGTATGCCCCGCTGTTCAATCAACAGCGCCACAAGTACGCCACCAAAATAGGTGGTGACTGTAGCCAGGATGGCCCAGATGACCGTCCAAGTGAGCACGCCGTAGAATGTCTGGCTCCAGGATTTCAGCTGAATCAGATCACTGAACGTCTTGAAGCCCACCCAGTCCACGAGTTTGGCTGGCGGAATATGATCCGGGGCCGAATAGTTGGTAAATGCAATCGTGATCGTAAACAGAATGGGCATAACGGTGAAGAAAAGTATGCCTAGTGCCGGGATGGACAGAAACAGATACGGAAAGTTTTTGTCCATCATGTTCCGAAGCGATGCCGCTGCGCCCAGGGTCAGCTTGCCTTCTTCCCTCGCAAGTCCTGTGACGTACGCATCCCGGATATTCAGGATATAGATCAGAATAAACACAAAAAACACCAGCAATACGATAATGCCATCAAGCAGCAAAAAGATGGAATGGTCTCCCCTTTGAAGTACGGTAGACCCATTCACTTTGACAAAACGCTGTGTATTTTCCCCCAGTGTCCATATGCCCCATACGGCCTGTGACAGCCGAGGAAGCAGGTACGCAAGCCCTGCTCCCTCCAGTAACAGTAGACAAATTCCCTTAATCCACTGTCGATTGTACAGCTGTCCAAGACCTTGCAGTATGATGGAACATATAGCCGCTGTCATCCGGTGCTGCCTTTCCCTGTTCGGTCCAACGGGCACCGGGACATGCTGCTGTTGCATTCGCTCTCTCCTCCCCGCCTATTGCTAACCTGCATACATTGAACAAAAGTGTAATTACACTGACCACTCCGATGACAGAATAAGCTTCCGATCGCTGTTATCCCCAGATTTTTTTCGATCCCTTTTCCAAAAGGGAAAATCCGGTGATAAAGGCGCACGTTCTACTTCTTTCAGCTTCCTTCTGTCCTCTCCGTTTTTGTGTAAATATGAAGTTCAATTTATGCAGTTCTTATGCATATCTTCGCATTCGTCGTTCGTCCTCATTGGACGGTGGCAAGGCTTTCCTGGATCTGTTTCACAGCATTGTCCAGTGACGCCTTCACGTCCTTATCGGTATCCCATATATCCGTAATGGCCGACGTGATGGGTCCCCATACGCTGTCCATGGCAGGAAGCGAAGGCATTGGTGTTGAGTTGTTGAACTGTTCAAGGAACGCTTTATTGATCGGGTCCTCCTGCACTTTCGAATCAGCAGCTACGTTTTTGTTCGCAGGAAGTGTACCGTTTAGTTCAAAGTTCTCCATCTGGGCCTCTTCATTGGAAAGGAAAGCTGCCAAGAGCTTCGACGCATTCGGGTATTGTGTAAATGCATTTACATAATAGGCTTTAACACCTGAGAAGGAGGTCATCGGTTTACCATCGATTGCCGGAAGCGGAGCAACGCCAAAATCAATACCTGCATTGCGATAATCGGCAATGGTCCACGGACCGTTAATGTCCATAGCCAGTTTGCCGCTGGAGAATAATCCTTTTTTGATATCATAGTTCACGTCACCCATCTTAAGCGGCAGCACCTCCGACTTTAGCGTCTGCAAGAACTGTCCACCCTTCTGGGCTCCTTCGTTATTCAGACCAAGATCCGTGCTATCCATCCCGTTGTCTCCAAAAATATAACCGCCCTGTGAAGCCAGGAATGCATAGTTATAGTAAAATTGCTGCAATTCCCACATCAGCGCATACTGATTGGATTTCACGTTATTAAACGTCTTGGCGAAACTAATAATCTCATCAAAGTTTTTCGGAGCTTCTGGATACAATGCTTTGTTGTAAAAAAGAGCATAGGTCTCCACGCTGTACGGATAGCCGTACAAGATATCCTTGAATGTCACCGCTTTCAGCGCGTTGTCGCTGGTGTTCTCTACGGTCTCTGCTTCGAATATGTCATTGGGCAGAATAAGTCCCGCTTCTGAAGCGCTACCAATCTTATCATGCGGGAAAACAACCACATCTGCCGCCAGACCCGCTGGGCCATCCGTCGTCAGCTTGGTTACCTGATCGGTTGGAGGTAATTCCTCCATTTTGACCGTTACCCCATACTTCTCTTCGAATTTTTTGGCTCTTTGCTCAATAAAACTGCTTTGATTTTTGTCCTCCCAGATCACCAGGGTCGCCCCTTCTTCCGGTTGAAGATTCTCGGCTGTCAGCTCTACAACTTCCTCCGGATTCTCACCTGCCGTAGTTGGAGATGGACTTCCGCCTCCAGCACCGCACGCAGCCAGTGTAAAAGCCATCATGACGGACAATGTTGCCCCTTGCCATTTTCTCATGTAAAATGTCCCCTTCCCTCTGCTTGGTCCAACAAAGTTCGCGCTTTTCACCCTTTTGTCTGCGTATGTTGTCAGGTTTTGCATCCCATATCCCCTTTTTGTACAAACGTTTGCTCAAATGGAAGACAAGATGACCTCTCCGTTCAATATATAGGGGTAAACAAGTCAAGAAGTATGTAAATCCACAGATGTAAGCGCTACAATAACAATCAAATCATACAATAACGAACTTTATTTGCACAAACGTTTGCACAAGCCATATTCGCTCAATTTTAACCATTTTCTTTCTTCTACCTACAGTAATTTCCTGTTTCCTTGTTCTGACTCTTTCTTCCTTAATTTTACTTCACGTGCATCCCTTAATCGGCAGTTAGCAATTGATTTCTCGTATCCTTTGGATTACCATAGGAGAATATTTATACGATTGTTCAGAAGGGATTTTTTACATGATTACGATCAAGGATATTGCCAAATTGGCGGGTGTTTCCCCTTCTACAGTGTCACGGGTGATTTCCAACCATCCCAGAATCAGCACCAAGACATCTCTCAAAGTGAAACAAATTATGAAAGAATTGAACTACCATCCCAACATCATCGCGAAGAGCCTGGTTTCCAAAACAACACACACCCTTGGCATTATGCTCCCGCGTCCTGCAGAAGAGTTGTTTCAAAATTACTTTTTCGGGGAACTGCTCCGAGGTATTATTACACATGCCACCCGAATGAATTATGAATTGCTGCTAACAACCGAAACATCATCAGACAATGAACTGCAAGCGATATCCCGCCTTGTTCATGGCCGCAGAGTCGATGGTATTCTGTTGCTTGGGTCCAAACGGGATGATCCCATCATTTCATTTTTGGAAGCGGAAAAGTTTCCTTTTGTGTTAATCGGTCGCAGTGAAGCTCATCCAAATGCACCCATGGTGGATAACGACAATGTGCAGACGGCTTATGATGCAACGCACCATTTGATCGCCCAAGGGCATACGCGAATTGGATTTGTCAGCGGACCACCAGACATTACGTTATCGCATGATCGCATGTTAGGATATCAAAAAGCGCTTGCCCAAGCCGGGCTGGATGCCAATAGTGACTGGATTGTGGAAGGTGAATTTCTTCAGGAAAGTGGATTCAGGGCGATGTCGTTGTTCATGTCCTTACCGGATAGACCGACCGCAATCGTTGTTATTGATGACAATGTGGCCTTCGGGGTACTGAGAGCTCTTGCCGAGCTTCATTATCGGGTGCCAGAAGATATCAGCGTGGTCAGTTTTAACAATATTGCGTTATCCGAACTGGCTTCACCACCATTAAGCTCTATAGACATTGGCACCTATCAGCTGGGCTATACAGCCGTTCAGGTATTGTTAAAAATTCTAAGCGGGGAAGCACAGCCTCATAATCCGGTCATTATTCCCCATCGTCTGATCGTGCGTGAATCCTCACTCTTTTCCAAGCCAAAACCACCCTCAGATTGATTCAATTCGAGCATCCGTGTAGTGATGCAAACGTTTGTCCTAAACGGAATATGATGCTGCTATCCACCGTACGTAGGTGCATAGGTGCAAAAAAAGAAGCCGCATATACTTATGCGGCTTCCTTAATTCACACAATATTTCCGTACGCCATGCTCGACTGCACATGAGTGGATTAGTAAGAGCTCCAGCCAGCATCTGCTGTAACGACAGTTCCGTTCACGAAGCTGGACTCGTCAGATCCGAGGAACAGGGCCACTTTGGCGATCTCTTCGCTCGTCCCGATGCGTGGGTTGATTGCCATGCCCAGCTGTTGCCGACCTGCACCGTATGGGCTAATACCAGCCATAGATGCGCTGATGTTGGTTGCTACGGCTCCTGGAGCGATCGCATTACAGCGAATGCCTTGCTCAGCATACATGTATCCTGTATTTTTGGTGAATCCTACGACCGCATGTTTGGAAGCTGTATAGGCTGCGCCTGCACGTCCACCATGCAATCCACCCGCTGAAGCAATGTTCACGATAACACCTTTTTGTTTTTCCAGGAAGATTGGCAATACTTTACGCGTTGTCCGCATCACACTGGTTGTGTTCACAGCAAACAATCTCTCCCACTTCTCATCCGTTACATCTGCTGCCGGCTCCATGCCATCCATAATTCCCGCATTGTTAACCAGAATATCTACTGTACCGTATGTGCTCACCGTCGTATCGATCAGATTTTGCACATCTTCTTCTTTGGCTACATTGGCCAGAACGACAATCGCTTCTCCGCCCTGGGCCTTAATATCATTCACTACCGCTTGTGCGGATTCTTCGTTAATATCCGATACGACGACTTTCGCGCCTTCTTGAGCATACAACGTGGCAATTGCTTTCCCCATACCTGAACCAGCACCTGTAACAACTGCAACTTTATCTTGAAGTTTCATTCCATGTATCCTCCTTTGTGTATTCGTTTACAATAAGTTAACAAACAAATGTTCATTAACTCTTATCCTTAGTATAATAAGTCATAGCGTTTCTCTTCAATCAGTAAAAGCTTGTCCAGTTGTACGTTAAACAACACTAATAAGCCCGAATGTACTTTAATTGATAAAGTGAACTATATAAATTGAACTAAACATTTACACAAAACGGAGAGGACAGAAATAACCTGACGAAGCGGGAGCGTTCGCCTAAAAGCTTTCTGGAAGAAAGCTACATCGGAAGCATATGCTATCCCCGGATTTATCATTTTATAAAAGGAATCAAAAAAATCTGGGGATAACAGCGATTGGAAGGTTGTTCTGTCATCGAAGTGGTCAGTGTAAATATTCTTTAGTTCAACTTATATAGCGAGGAGGAAAATAGATGTCTGAAACTCTGAATTCGATGGACCGAAGAATTAAAAAATCAAAAGCTGCACTGAAGGATGCACTCATCCATCTGATGCAGAAACATCCCTTTAAAGAAATATCGATTACGGATATTGTGCAGCGAGCCGACCTGAATCGGGGAACTTTCTACAGGCATTATCAGTACAAAGAAGATCTGTTCAACGAGATTATCGATGATGTGATTCAGGATCTGGTAACTTCTTTTCGTAAACCTTATCAGGATGAGGAAAAGTTCGAAGTCAATCTAATGCCCTCTTCGGCGATCACTATATTTGAGCATGTGCATCATCATGCACAATTCTATACACTGGTTGTGAAATCCGAGGCTTCCTCCAACTTTCAGCGCATGATCTGTGATGTTCTTCGGGATCTGGCCTTACAGGATCTGAACCACATCTTCCCTCCGCACATCAACCATGAAATATTGGCAAGCTACCAATCTCATGCGATATTTGGCATGATCATGGAGTGGATCAGACAAGATTTCAAGCACAGCCCCGCCTACATGGCCGAGGAATTGTTCAAGATCATCCATTACAAGCCTGACAATGTCGTATTAAAAGACTGAAAATCCAGATCGCCATACTAGCATCTAGTAGGGTGAGATTGAGAGGAATTTCAAGAAAGCTTTACCACCAAAATTATGTAAATGTATTCCTGTAATTTCTGGTATTTATATGTTAGGTTATCCAATGGAATACAAACAAAAGGAGGATGACATTACATTTGAAGAAGTCGTGGATTATATCATTAATTACCAGTTTTGTTTTGCTTGGCGGGGTGCTTCTCTCTCCAGCCATTTCTGCTGATGCAGCCAAAGTAGCAACCTCTACATATTCAGATCAGAGTTATAGTGAAGATGATTATTTGCACGAAGAACTTATGGACGAGTTAGAATTAGATGAGGCAGAACTTACCGCAGACCAGCAGGAGCTTGTCGATTATGTTAATCAGATACTAGCTCTGAAAACTTATTTAGCCAAAGCTTCTACCGCTATGGAAAGCATCGGCTCCCAAGCAAATTCACCGAATCGTAAGTCCATATATCTTAAACTTACAAATACGATAATCCCCAATTATACGAAATTGGTATCCAAACTGAAACAGATTAAGCCTGCCAATCCGAAACTCAAGCAAATTCATGCCACATTTGTCAAAGGAAACTACAATCAGCTCGAAGGGCTCTTGTTGTACAAGCAGGCAGTATCCAAGACCAAAGTGAATCAAAGGATACTGAAACAGGCTAATACCAAAATAAAAACCGCTATCGATCTCATGGAGCAATCCGAGCAGCAGCTACGCGCTTATGCAAACAGTTTGGGTTACGATTTTTAGTATCTATCTTCATAAAAAGCCCAAAAAGCGACCATTCCCCATACTTAATGAGGAATGGTCGCTTTTCTAATTATAAAATAAGATAACAATCTATTACGTAAAAATTTTATTTCTCTCTCTCTCTTCTGATTACAACCCCAGCTTCTGCCCTTTCTCCAATCGTTGAATTTGCTGCTCCCCGGTATCCGCAAGTTCACGGAACTGGTTAATCGTCTCGCGCATTCTTGGCAGGGCTTCCTGCTTATAAAGACTAATTGAATCGAGCGCTGACAACACATCGGTGAACGCCTGTTTCATGGTATCCACGGAGATGCTGGCTTCATATGCCTGCTTCTGGATGGCAATCCCCTGATCCTTGAGCATCTTGGATGTTCCAGCAATCAGATCATTGGTTGTCTGGTTCAACAATTCAATCTTCTGCAATACAATTTTCTGGTTATACAAAGCACTTGCGACAGTAACGGCAATTTTCAATGCCGAGATCGTTACATTCTTCGCCCGGTCTACGCCTCGGATCAGTTCCTTATTATTGCGGATGACTACTTCAATCGCCATGATACCCTGCTGGTTCACGACCAACATCTGCTGCAGATCCATCACCCGTTGACGGAGTGGGAACAACACTTCTTCCGTAATAAAGCGGACTTTCTCGGGGTCCTCATTGCGAACCTTGGCCGCTTCAATCTGCGCATCGATGGACTCATCCATGAGTACGCCAAGCTGGATTTCCTTTTGTAATCGTTTGGTGAGTTCCCGCAAGTTCTGCTGTTCAATCTCCAGCGTTGTATTATCGTTACGCAGGGTGGATCTGCCTTTATCCAAAGAGGTTACGATGTCAGCAATGACCGCGTCAGCCTTCTGATATTTCAGGAAATAGGCGCGAAGCGGATTGAACAATTTCCCGAGGAAACCGGTCTTCGCAAAGTCGACCACGCTTGGGTCGAGATCCTTCAATTGCATATGCAGCTCGGTCAAGCCTTTGGCGACCTGACCGCCCTCGTCTCCCGTCTTGGACAGATGTCCAACGGAGACCTGAAGCAAGGCGTTTTTCTCAGAAGAGGATCTCATCGTGTTCATGCCAAAACCGTCTATGGATTGCAAAATCTCTTTGCGCTTCTCCAGGGATTCGAGGTCCAGTGTCATGATCATTTCTACGTTGGCATTTGCCACTTGTTGAAGCTCCGCAACCTCGGCGGGCACGGGTTTTACCTCTTCTTCAATCACCTTCTGAATTTCCTTCTGGCTCGGTATTTCCATTGAAAATGACATCTACAGTTCCCCCTTTAGATTACATCTGTACGTTAAACAGGTTTCCGATCTTGTACACGACATCGTCGGTATCGGCATTGATGCTTGCGGCTTCGTTAATGCTGGAGATGCTCTCCAAAGCCTTGATGTCCGCGTTGTACCCAATCGTATAGATTGGTACTTTGTACGTTTCGACCAGATCACGGATATCCTTCAGGGTATGACCTTCATTGGTCTCGCCATCACTCAGGACAAAGATCAACGGCTTCACATTCGGATTAGCAACCATATAATCTTCCAGCATCTTCATCGCCACCACGATCCCGTCAAAGGTCGCCGTACCACCGCCAGCTTGCAGACTATCTACTGTTCCAACAAACATGGACTGCTGGTTCGTATCATACTTGGCAATCGGCAGATTCACGGTTACGCCGCTGGAGTAAGAGACCAAGCCAATACTGTTCTCTGTACCCAGGTACTTCTGCCCTTTGCGCAAGGACTCCTTCAGTCGGTTGAGCGGTTCGCCATCCATGCTTCCGGACACGTCCGTCACGAACACGGCGGCAATTGGTTTACTGCCGTTCTTCTTCTCTTTCCATACTTTCTGTGCAGACAACAACGTGCCGCCATCCACGGTAGCCAGTTCGGATTTGTAATCCTGCAACCCGTTGAAACCAAACTCCTCCGCCGATTGTTGGTACTTCGCCTGGGTTACGAATTCCGCAAACTTCTGGATGATTTCCTGTTTGTTCTGCGGCAATTGTCCCAATGCATACAACGGACTGTCATGTCTCACGCCAAATGGTGTAAAGACGTACCCGCTCTTCAGATCAGCGGTATTCACATACGTCTGATATTCGAGTACAAAGGCATCCAGTCTGCCAGACTTGGCAGCTTCCCGCATCTGAATCGTTGTTGAAGCGGTAAACGGCACATTCGTCTGGAATTTCTCGAATCCCTCAATAGCCTTCTCGCCAAGCGGATTGGCGCTGTCATACGTATTCAGGGCGGTCACCAGGAAATTGAGTCCTGTGGAGCTGGCAAATGGATCGGTATATCCCATCGCGAGTTCATTGTTGGCAATGGCTTCGGTCACGGTTTTTACATTAACGGAGCCATACGTATCAACCAGTGCATCATATTTGGCTTTGGAGATGACAATACCCGGAACATTCCCAACCAGTCGCTCGGACACCATCTCTGTCTTCACCCCACTGGCCTCAACCATCTCGCCCCACAGTTCATTGGAAGGTGTGAATGCATCCGGCATATACTTACCAGACTTGATATAATCGGTAGCCGTACCGGAGGCAATGTTGCGGATTTTGACCGATACATGTTGGCCTCCAACGGTAATGTTTGCTTTGTTGAACTCCTCGCCCACCTCAGTTAACCAGCCGTCTACCCCGCTGCCTGACTTCTCTGTGGAAGAGAAGATTTCGACGTAATCATTTGTTGTATTCTCTACAGCAATCGCAAATTTGGAGATATCCGGCAGTGATTCTGCCACATCGACCGGGTCGAGATCAATCTGTCCTTTGACCGGTTCCGCCGTCGCTGGCGCAATGTCCGCGTACAGTTTCCCCAGTTCCTTACCTGCATTCTCTGTGCTCACCTGTGTGGTTGACTTGCCAAAATTCGACGTCAGTGTAATCCCTGCATAGACCAGACCAAATACGAGCACCAGCATTACAATCGATATGAAAAAAAACTTACCTTTCTTCGCCATACGAGCAACCCCTCACTGTCTGTATAATTTGGTGTGCTTGATTAACTGATCAATCTCCTGCATACAAGGCATCTGTTCAATATCTCCGGCTTCAAAGCTGTCGAGACGTGAGATCTCCAGTAACAACTGATCGAGCTTGAGCAAAACTTCCTCATTGGTGTGTAATGCATTTTTCACATAAGACAGATAATCGTTGTATACCTTGGTTTTTTCCTGAAAAAGCTTCTGGGGAATGCTTTCGGATTTGGATTTCATCATGTTGGCATAGTCAGCTTCATCAAATACATTCAACCGGTTCAGCACACTGCGGATGTTCAGGTACAACAGCTTCTCCACTTCCATTGTGACCGAAGCAAATTTCTTGTAGCTCAGTTCCCCGGGATCAAATCGTTGATGGAGCACATTCAGGAGTGTTTCTTTCTTCTTTTTCATTCGGCTAAGTTGGGACAGCCCCAGCGTAATATCTTCTTCGAGAACTTTAATGCGTCTATAAAAAGATAGTGCCTCCACATAATCTTCATGCGTTTCAATATGCTTCACGGGCAGGACTACCGGTTGCCTGAACAGCAGGGTATAACTCCCATATAGGAGCGCCATTGCACTACCGAACAGAAGGGTAACGGATAGCGCAGTTGTGAATGCACCCTCCCCGAAATTAAGTCCGATAAAGCCGGGTGAGAATGCGAGAACATTCACAGCCACAATACCGAGGATTAATCCCAACAATTTTATGTACTTGATCATGTTCAATCATCCGACCTCCTTTCATGTTATATATTGGTGCTTCATGTCGTAATTTTCCTGTTCAACTTATTCTTATTGTACATGATGTTAACGCTCTCAGGTGGATATGATTGGATATTTGGATACTCATAATATACGTGGTTTGGGCTTATCCCATTTCATATTTTCAGGGACAACGTGGAACTTGGCAGGAAATTTTGTGGTCAATCCATAAAAAGTGAGTTTTACTAGACAGCAGATTGTGGAGAAGAAATGTTATCAGGTAATACGTGGAAAATAGCTATGCGTGTCATTTTTTATATAAGACTTGTCTGAAAAAGGAGCAATGCAAAAAGGACAAATCGGAGATCATCCGCTTTCGTCCCTTATGCATTGGTTCTTCATTTTTGGTGTTCTTATTGAAATTTTGATGCCGTATTCTAAAGCTAACGAACTGAAGTGACGCTATTCGGTGCATTTCAGCTCATCTGAAAATGTAACGAACCTGAGACACGTTATATTCGCGTATTAGGTGTAAAAACGTTGTTTATCGCCTATTTCGAATGAAATAGCATCGCTGAGATTCGTTACATTTTCCACCACATCAATTCCCGATATAAGGTGTGTGTGGTTCGTTAGATGTGTTTTGCGCCTTTTCAGACCATGCCTCTTATTACGAAAAGATGGATTCCGGTTTGCTTCGCGTGGTGCGTACCTCTACAACTTTTCCGGCACAACCATTGTCGCCCTTCGCCTGGAACATTACCGTAACGCTGTCTTTGCCTAATGTAACCGCCTCAGGAATATCATAGGTCACATAGAACACGTCGCCGATTTTGTTCATATGAATTCGCTGCTCTCCGATGACGGTACCATCCACAGAGATGATGAATTGTCTGTCATATAACGTACCTTCCCGTTCAAACGGGGAATGATCTCCGCCCCAATAGGCCACACATAGATAATTGGTTGTCTCGCGATCTACCGCCAATTGGTAACTGAAGTAAGCCCCACTGACGCCAAAAGCCTCTCGCCACATATGCAACTTCTTACGGCCATCTGTGGTTGAACCGTTGTGGTGCTCCCCACGGCAGTTGCTATCCAGTTGATGTCCAATCTCATCCTGCTGACCGTCAGCCTGAACCCTGTCGATCGTGATATCGTTCAACTCTTTCTCCAGCGCATCCCCTTCATCGTTAAACGGCCAGTACACGGTATAAAATTCGTGATGCACATCATAGAACGGAATGAGTTTCACGGCTTCGCCTGTGGAAGTAACATCTTTGCTAAGTTCAAATGTTAACGTATCTGCATCCACAACCTTGATCCACTCTCGTACATCCTCCTGCTCCGTCCAGATTACAGGTACAGGTGCAGTCTTGGGATTCAGCGCTGTTTCGTCCACAATCGTATCCTCGGGAAGACCCTCGTTTCCTAGTGCACCAGCGAGTACAATTGGGCCGTACAAGAAGGCTACTTTGTGGGCATCATCCCGGGAAGTGTACTGGCGGAGTGACATCGGCAGTGTGATTGTGATGACATCGCCCGTTGTCCATGTGCGGTCGATGGAAAGATAGCCGGGTTCCATCCGTGTATACGGATGTTCCGTATCCCCATTAACCGTTGCCGTCATTGGCTGTTGCAGCCACGAGGGCACGCGTAATCTTAGATGGGCCGAGGCGTTGCCTCCGGTGATCGTCAGGGTCACCTTTTCCGAATAAGGAAAGTTGGTTTCAAGCTTCAGGGATAATCCCTGTGACGCCCAATCCAATTGGGAAGCGATATACAGGTTGACGTACAGGTCCTGTTCATCCTCAAAATAGATCGCCTCGGCATATTTGCCCGGGTTCTCCATACCTGATCCTGTGCAGCACCACCAGGCGGTGTCGTGAGTCCCATAGATTTTGTAGTGGCCTTGCAGCGTTGATGCAAAATACGTTTTGTTCCCCGTATCCGGGTCCTGCGTGCCAAGGATGTGATTATAGATGGCGTTTTCATAATAGTCCATATAAGCGCTATCGTGATTCCAGGCGAAGAGTTGCTTCGTTAGATGCAACATGTTGTGAGTACAACAGCTCTCTCCTGTTTTGATGCCAAGACTCTCCATGCCCTTTGCTTCGTAATGCTCCGAAATACTCGTCGCTCCAAATACGTAAGAACGATGATGCACTGTGGTGTTCCAGAAAAACTCTGCCGCTGTCCGATAACTATCATGGGTATGGTCCTGATTGTAGATTTCGGCTGCACCGATTACTTTGGGAATCTGCGTATTGGCGTGTTTGCCTTGAAGATCGTCTTGCTTGTGCTCCAAGGGTCTCAGGATCAATTGATGGGTGAACTTGTTAGCGATCTCAAGATATAAGGCTTTGCCCGTGATCCCGTACAAGTGTGCAAATACTTCATTCATGCCCCCGTGTTCACTTTGAAGCATCGTCTGCATCTGTTCTTCTGTCATCGGGAGCAAACCTTCTACCGCCCAATCTGCAAATCGAGTAACTACCTCAAGTGCCTGTCTATTGCCAGTGAGTTTATGGGCATCAATCAGGCCGCGATAGATTTTGTGCACACTGTACCAGGGAACCCAGTATTCACCGATATTGAATCCACCGATATTCTCTGCTCGAAAAGCCATGTGAAAAGGTTCTTCGGACAAACCACCGATATATCCGCTCCCCGTGGTCTGCTGGATTCTCTCCAGTTCGGTAACCGCATAATCCAATCTTTCTTTTAACGTGATATTCCCGGTTGCCTGATACGTCACAGCCAGGGCAGACAGATAATGTCCAAGGGAATGTCCGCTGATGGTACGTGCCTCCCAACCCGCGTAGCGCTCTTTTCGGGCAGGTAAATCATGAGCTTCGAAGCATGGAGCCAGGAATCGATCAATATCCAGCGATAATAGGTAACGCTCCCCCACCTCTTGTGATGTTTGGAACACACCATTTAACAGATCTACATGTTCCGGTCCCAGAAATCCTTTTTTCGTATCAATCATGACACTCACTCCTTCTCGGGATGTAATAGATATCCATTCATTCTTGAGGGGTAAAATCCGTTTTATTAGCTATAGGACTAATACTCATCAATCCACTTCAGAGCTTGAATATCCTCATATTATCAAATAAAATACAATTACATCAGACTCATAATCCAAGAAAAGGTGGATAAATCCGTCCTATGCAAAAGCCACTGGAACACTACCTGTGCGGCAAGTTCATATCCGAAGGCAACTGGAGCCACATGAGACGCAGCATGCCTGTGCATGAGATTATTTTGATGCTGGAAGGTGAGATGTACATCGCGGAAGAAGAGGAACAATATGTAGTTCGTGCCAACGATCTGTTGTTTCTGCGCGCCGGTCGCACCCATTACGGCTACCAGATTAGCGACACACCCGTCAGCTTTTACTGGGTTCACTATGATTCCATTTCGGCAGAATTCAACCAGTTTAGGACACATGCCACCATTCAGGTACCTTCCATGGCCAATCAGTTATTCAAGCAGTTGCTGCATGTGTCATCCTTCTCACCAGAAGAAGCCAATGCTGCTTTGTTACTGTTGTTCAAGGAGCTGGAGCGCAATATAGAGACGGATTATCGCCCGCACAATGCGATTGTCGACCATATCTGCAAGTGGGTGGATATTCATCTGCATACAAACATCACGGTGAGTCAGATTGCGGAAAATTTTAATTTTAACAAAGACTATATCTCCAAAATGGTGAAACGCGAGAAAGGTACTGGACTCAAAACCTATATCCTCACAGAACGTATTCGCCGGGCAAAACAATTGCTGCTCAACACCAATGCCAGTGTAAAAGAAATTGCCGGACAGTGCGGCTTCTCCGACTACAAGCTGTTCCTGCGCATGTTCAAGCAATACGAAGGCAATACGCCAACCGAATATCGCAATCATCTGTATTCCACACAGCTCAATCGCTGATGCGTTTTGATCTATAGAAATGACTGAGTTACCTATAGAAAATTTGAATGAATCGGATTGAATCCGTTATGGTAAAATGCAAGAAAACTATATTCCATACTTAACCCATAAGAGAAGGGGAATTATAAGATGACAACGGCTGCCGTTACGATTCACCCTGCCACAGAAGCAGACCATCCAGAGATTGTAGATATCCTTGTTGCAAGTTATGCCGAGTATCGTGAGACTTTTGAACAAAATGAACGATGGGAAGCCTACCTGAAAGATATTCGAGAGTCTGTGGTTAATCCGTACCTGACACAATTATGGATCGCAAAGATTGATGATCAGATTGTCGGTACAGTCCAATTATTCGAAACAGCACGCAAGGCTTATCCAAACTTTGAATTGCCAATTGATTATCCGTTTATTCGGCTGCTGGGTGTTGATCCAAAATGGAGAGGTCACGGGATTGCCAGAGTATTGCTCCAGCAATGCGTAGATTCTGCCAAAGAAATGGGCAAAAATACGGTGTACTTATATACGGGCGGTCAGATGGTCAATGCCATCCGTTTATATGAGCGTTTCGGATTTACAGAGGATGAGGAATTCAGCTCCGAGAGTGGCGGGGGCAAGGCGATCTGCTACCGTTATGATTCCTAGTGTTGGCTAACACCAACACGGGATTAGGGAACAGAGAATGAAATGGAAAAACAGACCGATCATCTTCATGAACGGTCTGTTTTACGTTTATAAATGTCAACTATATAAGTTGCACTAATCATTTACACGATAACGGAGAGGACAGAAAAAACCTGAAAAAGCGAAGCGTTCGCCTAAAAGCTTTCTGAAAGAAAGCTGCTTCGAAAGCATACGCTATCCCCGGATTTCCCCTCGAGAAAAGGGAATGGAAAAAAATCTGGGGATAACAGCGATTGGAAGGTTATTCTGTCATCGTAGTGTCAGTGTAAATAAATTTTAGTTCAACTTATATAACATTTGAAATGATACATCGCTATTGATTTTTTTAGCCGCCAATCTCCACCAAAATCTTCGCATGGCTCTTGTCGCTCATCAACAGCTCAAGTCCTTCCTGCACGATGTCGTCCAGTTTAATTTTCTTGGTGATGACCTGTTTCACATCGAGCGACCCTTCTGCAATCAATGAAATCACTTCAGGGAAAATGTGGCGATATGCCAGCGTTGCCGTTAGATTCGCTTCTTTGACCAGAAGATCGAAGAAGTTCACTTGAAGCGGATTCGGAATGGCTGCGATGACAACAACTTCTCCACCTTTTTTGACAACCGCAATGGCGCTATCCATCGTTGGTTGTACACCCGCTGCTTCATAAGCCACATCAATGCCACCCGATTGTTGCAAGATCACCTCTGTTGCATTAACTTTGGCACTGTTCACCGGAATCGCTCCCAGCTTGGCTGCCAAGTCCAAACGTTCCTCAAATACATCAACTGCATAGATCTCAGAGGCTCCTGCAGCTTTGGCAGACAGGATGGTCAATAATCCAATTGGACCTGCTCCATATACGGCTACTTTGTTCCCCACTTTCAGCTTGCTGTGACGAACCGCGTGAAAGGCTACTGCCGTAGGCTCTACGAGCGCACCTTCTTCGAAAGATACGTTATCCGGTATGGGATGAACCATGTATGCTTCAACAACAACATACTCCGCAAAACCACCATCACCATTCAGTCCAACGAATCCAAATTGAGTACATTGGTTATAGCGCCCCTGGATACAGTACTCGCATTTTCCGCAATGGTACAACGGCTCTACCACAACTCGATCCCCTACACTGATACCGCTTACATTACTTCCCAATTCACTCACGGTTCCTGCAAATTCATGACCCAATGTCAACGGTGCTTTCTGTCCTGAGAGCGGATGATTCTCGCCTTCTTGGATTCCTACACCATGATGATAGGCATGCAAGTCACTGCCGCAGATCCCCGCATATTCCACTTTGATTTTGACCTGACCCGCTTGAGCAACCGGAACCTCCCGCTCTTCCACACGCACGTCTTTATGGGCATACCATACTGCTGCTTTCATAAAGTTCATCCCCTTTATATGATTGTCTATATAAGTTGAACTAGAAATGTTACACCTAATTACGCTGATTGCAGTACCATCTTTCGATCGCTCTTATCCCCAGATTTTCTTCATTCCCTTGATCCAAGGGAAAAATCCGGTGATAAAGGCGCACGCTCTGCTTCTTCAGATTGGTTCTGCACTCTGCGTTTCTGGTGTAAAAGAAAGGTTCTACTTATATAGTAAAGAACTATAACGCTTGTCTATATATTATATCGCTGTTCATGTATTATTCATATTTATAGATACTAATGTTAACATTAGTTGTATTAATGCTAAACGGAGATGAAATCATGAATCTGGAACAACTCGAATATGTCGTTGAAATTGCGAAGACGCAATCATTCTCCGCCGCCTCAGAGCATCTGCATGTCACACAATCGGCGATCAGCCAATCGGTTCATCGTCTGGAGAAAGAATTGGGTATCATCCTGTTCGAACGCTCGCGCCAGGGAACTCATCCCACTCCTGAAGGCAAACAATTCATTGCCAAGGCACTGGACATTTTACAGCGGATTGATGAATTAAAATCCCTGAACGCAGAAGCCTCCTCTCTTAGCGGAGAGCTTCATGTGGCTACTTTTCCAAGTGTCATGCCCTATCTTGTCCAGTCTGCTGCGGATATGAAGCGTGAGCACCCGCAACTTAACATCTCCATTGAAGAGAAAGGGTCCATGGAAATTATCGAGGATATTCGCAATAACAAGACCCATCTGGGCTTTATCGCGATCTACGCCAAACAGCTGCGGGAATTCGATGGACTTCACTTCAGTCCCATGTACTCGGGTAAGCTAGTAGTCGGTACGCATCACCTGTCTGAACTTGCCAAGCACAGCCGCGTTACACCGGATCAATTAAAAGAACACAAGCTGGCACTCTATCGAGATGGTTTCATCGAAGACTTCATCAAGGAATTCACCTATGATCATGGACCTCTGTCCATTCTGTTCAAAACAAATAACTCTGAAGCGATCAACATGGTATTAAGAAACGATATTGCCGCCACGATTGGTCACGACTTTTCCTTTCACCAAAATCAATTATGGAAAGAAGGTCTGGTGAAGATGGTTGAGATCGCTGGAATTGATCAACCGAAAATGCAAATTGGCTTCGTGCAGACAGAATCCAAGGAGTGCGCCGTAGCCGCGGAACGATTCGCCCAACGCTTCAGACAGGCGATAGAGCTGGATCATTTAAAAGTTTAAATCTAAAAAAGTGCTCCACCCTTTGAAGGAAGTTTGGGATGAACACCAACTTCTCCAAGAGCGGAACACTTTTCTGACTATCTCTTGCGTTACTATTACTACACCTTACTCAAACTATACTTTAACTTTACGTACGGCTTCACTCATCTCGTTCGTCTGCTGCTCCAGCATTGTGGAGGTCTGCGCCACCCTGTTGAACATGGCCGATTGTTCACGCATCAAGCGATAAATCTCATCCGAATGATCCGACACACCAGCTGATATCTGCGAGATCGTATTGACGGAGGCTGCAGCCTCTTCCGATCCTGCCGAGATTTCCTCTGCCGCAGCGGACACTTCCTGAATGCGGCTGGTCACCAGTTGGAACGCATCAACTACATGAGCGAAAGCTTGCTCCGCTTCTGCGGTAATTGTAACACCTTGTCCAATCTCGGTTGCAGTAACCCCCATCTGTGAGCCAATCTGCTGTGATTCTTGTTGAATACGAAGCAACAAGTCGGAGATCCGTTCCATGGATGTGCTTGAGGCCTCAGCAAGCTTCCGAACTTCATCCGCCACAACCGCAAAACCTTTGCCGTGTTCTCCTGCATGTGCTGCCTCTATGGATGCATTAAGCGCAAGCAGCTTGGTCTGACTCGCAAAATCACGAACCGTGTGCAGGGCACCACCAATTTCCTGGGAGTAGTTGTTCAGCACCTGAACCATCGCTACAACTTCACTTGAGACATTTGAGATACTCTCCATCTGTGTTTTCATTAATGTCATGCTCTGTTTACCGGACTCCGCCGTAGAAAGCGCACTTGTTGCTGCATCCGATACAATCATCGAGGATTCGGATATATCCGTTATGCCTTTTGCAATCTCTTCCATCGCATGCGCGCTATCGCTTGCACCCTGCTTCTGCGTATGTGCACCTTGCCTAATCTGTTCGACAGATTGATCAACCGTCTTGCCCATCTCAAGCATCTCTTCGGTACTGCGATTAAATTCCTTCGTTGATTCGGATAAAATATCTGTGGTTACTGCTACGCCTTCAACCATGTTACTCACAATCTTATTCAAGTTACCGGACATATGTATCATCGCTTGATATGTTGTTCCAATCTCATCTTGGCTGCGCAAACGATACGACGTCAAAATTTGGTTCGCTTCTGCAAGCTCACCCTGTGCCATTTTTTCCACACTCGCCTTCAGCGGTTGAAGTGGTCGCAGTCCCCTTACGATAAACCACATGACAACAGCAATGCCTATAAGTGTAATTAGTAGCAATAAGGCATAGAAGGGAATACTCGATTTCATAATATCCGATTCAATGCTTCCGATGACCGATACCGCCGTATCGATACCAATTACACCTGTTACAGCGCCATTACTATCCAGCATGGGAGCGTAAGAGGAAATATAGTCGCCGTACTCCTCATTGTTAATAATCGAAGAACTGGCTGTTTGCCCCTGCAACAGCTTCTGCACAGCCTCCTGAGGGACATCCGTAACTTCATTAATCGGTGAGGCTTTATCTGCATCCTTCATACCATCCACCATAATAAGTGGCGTACCTTTGTCATCTATTTTGACGAAATACACATACATTGCACCAATGCTTACGCGAAAGTCATCCAGTTCATCACGAATCTTCAAGAATTCGTCATTCTCCTTGGGGTCCTTGGCAAACTCGGCATAAGATGCTGTATCCAGCTGATTCACATAACTCTGAGCAATCTGGATGTTGTAACTCGAAATGGCCTCCTGCGCAGCTAGTTTCATATTGGCCACCTGTAACAGCATGCTTCCAACGGCTATAATCATAATGACCAGCGTAACTACTGCAACAATGCGCACCACCAAACGTTTTCTAAAAAAACCAATCATCCGCTCCTCTTCCTCTCCCGTGAACCCAAGCCTTTTTGACTAGGCGCTACCCAAAAAACGCATGCTTGAAGCACTATGTATGGGAAAATAGTAAACGAATATGTCGAATTAGGCAAGAAAATATTGGGTTTACATAAAAACGCTATCATGGCCGTGGTAGCTTTGTTCATTGGAACATAAAAACTCCAATGCAAGCATTAGAGTATGTTCAAAGATTGATAATTATCTTTATTCTGTAACTTGATTTACCATTCTAACTCTTCAATCAAGTTAAATATCATTTTTTTATCAAAATCATCCATTGATTTAAAAATAGCTATTTCATCTGTTTTTTTGTCCAATTTGATGAGAGTAGCTATGGCTAAATCTCCGACTTTATAATAACCTAATAATTTATCTGATGGCCCTCTTCTCGATGTAAGTTCCTCCAGTTTTTCATTTATACCAGTTGATCCCAATTTTTCTTTGCCTATATAAGTCATTACATGATACAAGACTATTGGATTTGATTCATTTAATAAAAGTTGCAACTCATCAATTGAACATTGTCCTTCTTCAATTTTCTTTATTAAATTCATATTTCTACCCTCCATTAAATTTTATTTCAAATGACTCGTAAGGGTCTGCCTTTCTCTTACATAATTTTCAAACAGAGCATTTGCAATATCATTTCGACCTAATTCATCAGCTATTTTTATTTCTCTCATGTATGCATTTAATTCCATTTTAACACGATTCATAGTCTGAAAATGATAACTCATTCCCGGAAAACCTTTGTTCATATCGTCTAGATAATGTGTGTATTCGTGTAAAAGCGCCCCTATGGATGCATCCTCATTTATAATTAACTGTCCAGGTCCCCCTTTTTTTGGAGAATACGCCATATCCTCGCCTCTATGAATGACTTCGACACCGTTTGATTCCAAGTTATCAATAATTTCTTTCCATTTCTCGGGATGAGATTCCCTACCAGGGCCAAGAACTTCTTTTAATGGATCATCTATACCTTTTCTGAACATATCTTTACTATTATCTAAGCGTGTCCCAACCTCTTTTTCCTTGCCCAGATACTCGGAAAACTTAGAGGTTTCTCTCACCTTTTTACTCTCAGCAATGTTATCTAGAACTCGAAGGCGTTGATCTTGAAGTCCATTAAAGCCACCTGTTAACTGCCCTGTACCAGGCGGACGATTGAATGAATTAATCTTCGCACCGCCTCCTGACGAAGTCAGAAGATTATGCGGCTTGATCATCGTGGAAGCATAACCCCCTCCAACCATTAGACCTCCCAACCCAATCATATTCGCCCAGTGTTCACTGGACCAGGCATTGGTGGGAAAGGTGGCTTCCCGTATCGTTCCATGGATACCAAACGTGAGCCAGTTGGCAGCATCATTCGGGGAGTTGAATGCTTTATCCGCCCTGTCTACATACCCCTGAACAAGACCACTTGGAATACCAAATGTCCAATAATCCAGAAAACCACCTACACTATCATAACGCTTTTGATATCGATCATTCGCAGATTGCATAAAGGCTTGTCCCAATTCGACTAAACTATCAGCAGACTTCTGAAAAGCATTACGGGTGTCGGTTGCTGGTGCCCTGCATTCATCTGGCGGTGGTGGTACACAACTCACATCATAGGATTGTACAGCTTGCTGATCAGCAAGTCTGAATTTCTCCGCATGCCCTTCAAGCTCCTTCGCAATGGATAAGGATAGTGAGACAAAGTCATCCATAACCCGCTGCGCAACCATAAAATCAACATAAAACCTTTCCTTCGTACTACCATCCCACTGTCTTTCGATTTCGAATAAATGTTGTTTCAAGATGTTATTCATCTGAAAAACCTGATTCTGGGCTGTTGTAAATTGTTTCGAAACAGATATCAACTGTTCAGGTGTGACTTTTATCGTTGTCATGGGAGACCTCGTTCTAAATATATTTCGTTGTTATACGAACATTTGTTGTTTAGAATGCTATAAGATTCATATGTACAGATGGGCTTTTATTATAAAGTGAACACAGATCATTTCGTAGAGACTGCCGGTTTATTTATCTAGTTCGTATTACCCCTAATTTGTCCCAGTTATAACAAAAACAGAGGTTCTAGTTCCAAAATAAAACCATTACCTTACTAAATACAAAAAACACCCCGGCGCAAGCGCCGAGATGTCATGTTGTTCTAAATTTGCATACTACCCATTCATATTAAACTGTTTGTTTATTCGTCTTCCTGAATCGAATCAGGGACCAGATAATTAGCAACGCAAGTACGGCAAGACAGATGCTAATGCTGAACCGATTGCCTTCATCAAACACAAACATCACCGCAATCACACTGAGACATAATACCACGACTCCGGTTATGTAAGGGAATCCCCAAACTTTAAAGGTCGGTTGAACCGGATATCTCTTCCGCAATTTCAACTGTGATGAGGCAATACAGATCCACACAAGGATTACGACAAACCCCGGAACGGCGAGCAATACGCGGAACAGTTGATCCTGCGCGAACAGGCCAAGCATGGAACCTCCGAGCAATACAACCGCGCATACCAGCAAGGTATTTACCGGGCTACCGCTGCGATTTGTCTTTGACAATGCCTTCGGAGCTTCCCCGCCCACTGCCATGGAGTGCATCATCCGGGATGCACCATAGATCCCTGAATTCGCAGCAGACAGAACTGCCGTCACCAAAATAAAGTTCATTATGTGTGCTGCTCCCGGCAGTCCCGTGGAGGCAAGCACTTGTACAAACGGACTGCTTTCCGGCCCAATCTCATTCCACGGGATAAGACCACAGATGATGAGAATCGGCAAGGTGAAGAACAGAATAATTCTGAGCATGAAATTGCCCACGATTTTGGGCATCACTTTTTCTGCATTTTCCGTCTCGGTCAGGGTCAGACCAATCAGCTCCGATCCCCCATAAGAGAACATGACCACAAGCAGTGCCGAGAAGATCGATGACCAACCGTTCGGGAAGAACCCTCCCGCTTGCGTGTAATTTTGCAGATATGGCGTGTTGTCACTTGGGATAATGCCAAAGATCAACCCTGCACCCAGGAAGATAAAAATAATGATCATGGCAATTTTGATCCCGGCCAGCCAAAACTCAAATTCCCCGAACACACCTACACTGAGCAGGTTAACCAGTATAATGAACGCCGCACAAGCCAGACTCAGCATCCACAGCGGTACTTCTGTGAACCAATACTGCAAAAAGCTCCCGGCAGCAATCACCTCAATGACACATACCGATAACCATAGAAAGCAATACATCCATCCCATAATAAAGGATACTCGGCTACCAAATGCTTCCTGCACGAAGTCTTTCATATTTTTGTTCTTGTACACCGTAGCCATCTCCGCCATCGCGGCCATAACAACCAGCAGCAATAATCCGGCAAAAATGTACGTGACAATAACGCCCGGACCTGCGAGTCCGATCGTCTCTGCACTGCCTTTGAAAATTCCTGTTCCAATGACACCACCCATAGCCATAAAACTGATGTGTCTTGGTTTAAGCTTCTTCTGTAGTGTTCCTTCTGTCTGAGCCAATTCAAGTCCTCCTGATGTAAAAAACGTCTGTAATGCTGTCTTGTTTCATAGACATAATGTCCAGTATACCCTATTGTCCATCAATCAGCCCAGAAGTTCCTTATGGCCAATTCATCCCAAACATTTATGAACATAACCTATGTTTTATACCCCACAATGGCACGGAGCAATCTGTGTACAATCCAGGTTAGCAAACTGTACACTGCCCCATAGATGAACCAAGCCCCTATGTTACTACCCATTGTTGAAAGATCACTCGCGATATACAACAAAGGCAGCATAAAAGATATAACCAGCGCTCCCAAGAGTCTAAACCAATTGGCAAAATAACTGCATACTCCAAGCACCACAGCAATTATTGGACATAACACCAAGACAGCAAACAGCGGATTCATATGATCGAACCACCAATATATCATGCACGACTCCCTCCACATTCTTCGTCACAAGGCCACGTTGCTTTAATGCTGCATTATTGAGTTTATTCTACTCTTTTTCCAACTTTTAAAATGTACGATATGTTGCAAAATAAAAAAACCAGCATCCTGTAAAAAAACAGAATTCTGGTTTCTCATTCGATTCCACTTAGATTGTTTTTGTCATAAACGTGCTGTTCGGGTCCAATATATAATCTGCGAATGGTTCGCAATATTCGAATCCGAAGTCTTCGTACAGCTTCCGTGCCGGGATAAATGAATCCATCGAGCCCGTCTCCAGACTGATTCGCTTATAACCACGATCTACTGCAACGTCCATAATATGAGCCAAAATTTTTCTCGCTACGCCTTTTCTCAGATGAGCCGAAGCGGTACGCATCGATTTCAACTCTGCATGCTCTGGATCAAGTTCTTTGATGGCCCCGCAGCCGAGCAAGTCGTCTCCTTCCCAAGCACACCAGATTGTAATTTCGGGCTTCTTGAGTCCATCCAGATTCAACGCATGAATACTCTCTGGAGGCGAATCGGCTGCCATCCCTTGCAAGTGCTCAGCGATTAATGCCTTAACCTGTACTCCACTCAAATCATCCACTTTAATCTCCAAAACGTACCACTCCCACCGACATTTTATTGGTTCTATCACTGAATGTATATCAATCATTTCATCTTACTACCGTGTCAGGTTTTATGACAAGAGGTTACTTTTATCCACTAAAATACGCTATTGTGATTCACCTGTAATTTCCAGTATGATGAGGCTATCATATGCCAAAGGGGCGAGGTCTATTGCGAAATATACATAGAGTTAAACGTGGAACTAAGGTGAAGCAAGCTTAACTTAATTTAAAGGAGACCCCTATGACACTAACAACGGACAACCTGTTTTATAGCAAACGATTAAAGATGACGCCACCACGCTCTGAAGACGTGCAGACCATGCTGCAATGGAACGAAGACCCGGAGTACCTTCGGAATGTGGATACTGATCTGGCCATTCCCTATTCAGAGAAACAGTTAGAAGATGAGGGCGAAACGAAGAACAAGGAAGTTTACTTCAGACTTCGCACGCATAAAGAGGATATGCTGATTGGTTTTGTCGTCATTCATAGCATTGAATGGAACAACCGCTGCGGACAGCTCGCCATTGGCATCGGACTTGCCAAACATCGCAACAAGGGATATGGCACGGAAGCGTTGAATCTTATTTTACGATATGCGTTCCACGAGATGAATCTGGACCGGGTTGGCCTTGATGTCATCGCCTACAATGCCAAAGCAATCCGTTCCTATGAGAAGGTTGGTTTTCAGTTGGAAGGTCGGGCACGCTCAGCTGTATTTCGTGATGGTAAGCGTTATGACCGCTTGATGATGGGAATCCTAAGACCAGAATGGGAAACACACAATCAGATCCATACGGAGGGTGAACAAGCATGACCAAGAATGCAGAAGTTACTGCGTTTATTGAACAGATTCAGATCCCCTGGCAAATACAAGTCTCTGAACAATTGCGCGAGTTAGTGCATGATACCATCCCAGATGTAGAAGAACGCGTGCAATACAAGAAACCTCATTTTTTGAAAAACGGAAAGTATGCTGCGGTCATCTCGCCATCCAAACAGGCCGTGTCTTTCACCATCTTCCATGCATCCGGACTTGATCTACCCGATGGGATCTTCGAAGGCCCGGAAGAACGCAAAACGATCAAGCTCAAGGAAAAAGATACACCCGATTATGAATGGTTGGCTGGTTTGTTAAAGCAGGCATCTGCGGAATTGTAGACGGATGTAGTGAAGAGGCACATACGCCCCAGTAGTAACTTAGGTGGTAATGTGCCGAACGTATGGTGTGGGCCGTAATGTGCGGGTGGTATGTATAAGGTGAGTTTGGGTTTTGGCCAAGCGCTAACGAATCGAACACACCTTATGTCGCAGTTTTACAGGCATATGAAATTCTAACGAATCTCAGCAGTCTTATTACAGACCAAACCTCTGATTTGCTTCAAAAATCCTTGCCAATAGAAGCAATAACGTGGCTACGATTCGTTAGAATTCTACAGTGCTGCAAATTCACCCAATAAGATGTGCTAGGTTCGTTAGATTGTGTGAGTACGACAAGCTGCTTCTGCATGTAGAAAAACACCCCATTCTCACTGGTGGCTAAATAAATAACTTAACCGGCTAACTGTAAAAGATATCTCCCATCCATCCTGCGCAGGGCAAAGGGGCATCCCATGAAGTTCCAAGAACTTACGGGATGCCCCTTTGTTATAGTCTGTCTACTACTGTCATTCCAACCACCTTAACAGCGGTGTAATATTATAATAAAATGACTGCTTATAATAGCTTCTACTAGCTTCCACCATCAAGATTGCTGATACGATACGGCGGTCATCTGACACGGCTCACATATGAACATGTAATACATACCCTCACCATATTCCTCAACCTCGCCCCAATCCAGTTGTGCGACAGCCTTCATTCTCGCGGAACAGCGTGGACATGGTGGATAATCCGCATCCTGAACCCAACCCGGATGGCCTCCAATCTGAGATAGCGATGGCTCCATCGCCCACTCACTGGCATGGAATGCATTACGTGATGCATTCGCAATCCGAAACAGCCGGCCAACATCCGGTGCAAATTTACCATAGTCGTCCAGGTCAATCTCGTCCATTCCTAGAGGCATGACATTATATGAACTCCATAACGGTTCCCCTGCTGCGTCCAGCTCCATGTAAACCACACCGTAACTGCTGCATATCACGCAAGTCTGTATCTGAAGTCGCTGAGCGTGCCAAGACACGTTCTTCAGAGCTGGATGCTTAACATCCAGATTAATTAATGTCGTTAACGCACCACCACACCATGGACAGCAATTGGTGCTCGGGGTCAGCATCGAGAGTGAAGCTCCGGATATTGCCACGTTAGTTGATTCATTTTCTGTTACTTTATAGAGTGAATAACTTGGGGTGGTGAATAATTCTCTGCACTGCCCGTCTTTCGTAAGCTCCCAACCAGCTTCAGTGGTGTAATGCTCAGGTGCCACGTATAATTCGCTCGCCCAAGATGGCGGAGACTGTCTCCAATGCCGGAACTGCTGCACGACAACATCATCCCCAATATGAGCCAGTATGATCAATATGTGGTTCCGATTCTCATCATCGGTGTTCACCTGCTGCAAGAGATGATCTCGCACTGCTGGCGAGGCGCTTTTATACAAAACGGCAGGATAATAGATCTCCTGTTCCAGCAGCTCAGGAATTTCGGCAGTCAACGATATATCATGGTAGCAGACCAGATATACCAGAATGTCTTTGCCCGTATCTTCATCACCTGTACGAATCCGTTGCATCGCGTAATCCTTCATCTGATCTTGTTGCTCTACAGACAAGGATAGATATACTTGTTCCTTAGATTGTTCATATGGCACATAACCAATTAGAGGATCGCGAACCTGAGGTTCGTGCATGATTTTCAGAACTTCGACCGGGTCTGTGATACCTGCATACAAGTTCACGTCACGTCGATTCTCTTCAATGTATCTCTGGCGCTCCACACGCTCCATCTCCTGCTTGCAAGGCATGCAATACCCGCCTGTTCTGGCAGCTGTTGCTGGCAAAATAGTATTTGCACACCCCTCCCGTATACACGGAATTCGTTCTGTCATATTCCAACCTCCTTCAACTATTGGCAATGGAAAACACGCCACAATGTGACGTGCTTGTCCTTACTCCTTTTTCAATATTGCCTGTCTCGTAAAGTAAAACGCAATCAGTGATGTCCCAACTGGTCCTTGGTGAATTCATAAAAAGCAAGCGCATCTTCACTGCTGGCAAAGCCTGCCTGAGCGATCTTTTCACTGCCGCCACCTTTGCCATTGTAGGCTCCAAGATTGCCTTTGAAGAAAGGTCCACAAGCCCATTCAGGCGGCTGTCCGTTCTGCGCCAGAACAACCTTGGCCTCTGAGATACTGGCAAAGAGTACAAGGCCTTCATGGTCTGCCGTCAGCTTGGTAGCCAGGCTCTGCATATCCTTGAGCGATTTGTCTTCAAAAACCTGAGCGATCACAATCCCTTGCCGAGCGGCCAAAAGTTCCTCCGCATAATAGGCATCGTTCGTTGTTTTCACTGCATTCAGCTCGGTTTGCAGCTGTTTTTGCTCCAACTCCATTTTTTCAATACGCTCCAATAATTCGTCCTTGCTGGTCTTTAATTTAACCATGATGCTATTGAGCACGTTTTGTGTAGCTGTGAATTCATTCAGAGCCCTTGTGCCACATTTAAAATAAATGCGAGTGCCGCCCTTCACCTTTTCGGTTTTCAACAGTTTGATGATGCCGATCTCACCTGTCGCCGACACATGGGTTCCGCCGCAGGCGTTATACTCCACACCCTCGATCTCGACGATGCGAATGTCTTCCGTTACCGTAGGTTGCTTCACCAGTGGCAATTGTGCCGCCTCTTCTGCTGTAACCCAGGAAGTGTTGATGCGAGCGTTACGATAGATCTGACGATTCACTTCTTGTTCAATGGCAGTTAATTGATCCGCTCCCAGTTCAGCCGCAGCCACATCAATCGTGTCATACTCCGTTCCAAGATGGAAACTGAGCGTCATCGCTTCTGTCAGCTTCAGCGTGATTGCCGATAACAAATGCTGACCCGTATGCTGCTGCATATGATCGAATCTTCGCTCCCAATCCAGCTCACAATGTACCTCGTTCTGTTCAGGGGCGCGTTCCAGCTTATGCCACACCTCTCCGTCTTCGATGTTCACATCCAGCACAGCGATGCCGCCAATTTGTCCCAGATCACAAGGCTGTCCACCCCCATGCGGGTAAAAAGCAGTCTCCGCCAGCGTGACATATATACCATCTTCCTTGTCCACTTTGCCTGTAATTGTTGTATGCCACTCTCTTGTATAAGCAGAGTCATAATAGATTTTTTGTGTCATTGATGATCCCGATCCCTTCTCGTTCTAATGGTTTTTTACCGATTCGTATCTAACCTCCAGATTACACTATCTGGAACCGCTAATCCAATTTTTAGGCGCAAGAGATCGCTCCTCCATATCAAAAAGACCGCTCTGTTAGCCAAGCTACAGAGCGGTCTCCTTACTTATATCCACGTTTAGTGTAATGTCGTTTTTCATCATTAATTAATAATTCTTTTTTAACCTATATAAAGAAAAAAATGCTGTTGGATCTGAACATTTTTTATTTTTTAATGTTTATCAAATCACAAATCAAACGTATCGACTCAAAATTCTCTAGTAAAAGTTCATCATTATTAAAATTAATGTCAAAGGTGCTTTCTAAGTTAACTATTAATTCAATTGTCTTTAACGAATCCATCCCTTTTGATCTTAAATTCTCCTCTAGTGAAATTTCTTCATGGGTTTGAAGAAGTTTTCTAATTATATCCGTTACTTCATTACTATATCCATTTTGAATTTCATCAATTCTTTCTTGTTTTTTATTCTTTTTGATCACTCCATCGATTTCACACAATAAATCCTGTCTGCATATGTCTCCTATCACGAAGGTGCTGCTAAAATGAGGTATGTTCATTTCCTGCATTACTTGTTGGAAGATTATGTAGTATTCTTCCGATTTAAAGAAACACGTCGATTGAACAAAATCTTTAAATGTAAGATCATGAACACTTAATAAACTTTCAATATTTGTTAAAGTTTTTTGGATCTGTTTATATGGGTCATCTTTAAATACAGTCTCTCCGTTTTGATCTACGCTTGCCGTACCTGAAAGTTGGATTTCAATATGATTATCTGAGTCAATACTTAAGGCTCGGGAGAAAGTGGGTTTGAACAAGTAGCTATCACCTTCTGCCTCATTTAAAAGTGGTGTGTATATTCTATCAATTTTAGCATATGTGCTCATTTTCTTAATGCACATTACATCAATCATAGCAGTTGACCTATTATCTGTTATACCATGTATACATGTACTTGCCGGTAGTACATTAGAAGATGAACTGTAATCTATGTTACTTTGTTCAAAGAAAATCCTGCGTGCTTCATTAAAATTAACATAATTATCTTTAATATCATTTAAGTAGATCCAAGTCCTTACTATGTCACCTTCTGAAAATTGAGAAATATTTAATATACCTTTTAACTGCTCAAACATTACATTAAATTCATTCGTTCCATACCTTGCATCAGATGCTAACCCCATTAGATATAAATATTCTTCGTTTAAATCTATCATTTTTGTCCCAATTATACGGTCTTCAAACTCAATATACTCAATTTTAACTTCTTTATTGAGACTACGTATCCCCATGATAGTTATACTGGACATAAAAGAGTTAAGGGCAGGATTTCCTTCTATGTAGGACAAAGGCCACTGGGGAAATTTTTCTCTTTCTACGCTTCTTTTAATATCAAGCACTTTGTCCTTGAAAGATAACTGTCCAAAACATTTTTCGTAAACTACCTGGATACCATTCTCCGTTAAATACTTATTCAAATTTGAGTATTCTTCATGAACCATTGATTCATTAAGTGCATGATTTAAATCTAATGTAATATAAAATTGTGTGAAATTCGGATATTCAAATAGGTTAATTTTGATATTGTTAAGCATGATAAAACATCCTCCTAAAGATTAATGACTTCTGCATCAGAGATATTAAACAAGCTTTTCTTATCTATTTTCCCGCTTAGTGTTCTCGGAAAATTAGAAATGAAGACTAGTTTGTTCGGTAACTTATAATCTGCAATTTCTAATTTACAGCCACTTAGTATATTCAAGTTATTTCCATCTTGGGTTTTGGCAATATATGCTGTGATCTTCTGGTCAGGATTTATCATAACTAAAACTTCTTCCACTCCATTAATAGTTTTAATTTGATTTTCGATATCAATCAAATAGTATTTTATCCCTCCCTTAATTATCAATGAATCTGATCTTCCTTTAAGGAAAAGTAGACCTGAGTGCTCATTTATTTCTCCCACATCACCGGTTTTTAGCCAACAGTCAGTAAAAACCCCGGTTTCTACACTTGTTAAATAAGGATTTTCCTTCAATTTGACCATTATTGCATTATCTACTATTTTTATTGGGAGCAGTGGTTTACCAACACTAGAAATGTCTTCACCTAAAAAATCTACTGCAATTACTCCAGCTTCAGACATACCATAGAGTTGACCTATGTTAACACCAAACTTCTCATGAAACTTTTCTTTTGTAATGTTTGATAGAGTTTCTCCAGCTGATATAGCCATTCTTATTTTCTTCACAAAAATCACATCACTATAGTTTATGGTCGATTCAATTAGTGAAAAATGATAAGGCACCCCATATACAATAGATACTTTATGAATTTTGATATTTTCAACAATTTCTCTGGTTTTGTAAGAAGTTAACACTATCTTTGCACCAGTAAATATGGAAGGTAATAACCCACTCATTAATCCAAAAGAAAAAGTAATAGGCGAAAGTATCATAACTACATCATCTTTTCTCACACTAATGGAAGGAGCAGTATAACGTATCAATTCTTCTTTTATGGAATCAAAAGACCTCCCAATAATTTTAGGTTTACCAGTAGATCCTGATGTAGATAATATCAAGGGAGGCCATTCATTATGATTCGTATCACTAATAGTATCAAACATGACGTTAAATTCATGTTCGAAAGTCAAGAAGTTAGTCCCTACTGCATATATGTGTGAATTTGGTCGAATTTCATCAAATAAATTCGCCCTCTCTTTATCTTTTATCCTGGCGTCTACAATGAGAACGCTAGCCCCAACTCCCCATATTGCGAATATAAGTTTGATAAACGAAAGGGAGCTAGGGATTTGAAGCGCCACTACATCCCCCTCTTGTATTCTCTTTTCTTTTAATGTGCTCATTGTTTCATTTACTGACTCAAAAAAGTCCGAATAAGAGATTTGGAATTCTAAACCAGAGTAGAAAGCATTCAAATTATTGATATTTTTTTCATATAACAATGTAAATAATTGTTTAGATTGATTACTAATCTTGATTCTCTCCTTTTCAATTCCCTGTACTATTGTAATGACGTATAGAATACAACCAAAACAAGAATACTAGGGCAAAAAATAAAATTGATGGTAATATTGTAAATTGACCAATAAATCCGAATCCGTTCTCATCTTTATTTAGAATTGCATTTGCTGGGTAATAACTTATAAATGCTATAGGGAATACAGTGAATATCCATTTCGCCGTTTTGTTAAATACCTCTATAGGATAAGTAAGATAATTAGAATTTAGTGTCCAACCAAAACGCACTAAAGCACTAGTATCAACAATCCAAAAACTTAAAGAAGACCAAAAAAGCAATAAAGATGCTTGTATAATAGAAGCACCAACTATACCTTGAATCAATAAAAAGATATTCTTTAAACTCCACTCAATATGCAAATGATAATTGCACCAAACAAATAATACGATTCCACTTGCTATCTGAGCAATTGATGTAAGTTCTAATCTGCCACATAATACTTGAAATAATGTACTGTGTGGACGAACCAAGAGAATGTCAAAATCTCCGTTACGGACGAAAACTGAAAAATCTCTGAACCCTGCAAAAAAGGTAATCATTATCCCATAAGACAATACAAAGAACATATAAATGAAACTTATCTCATATATATTCCATCCGCGGATGTTATCATAGTGACTTAAAGTAAGCCAAATGGCAAAAAGTTGAACTGCATAATGGAATACAACAGTAAATATGGTTAGAAAATAATTAAATCTGTACTGTTGGCTAGACCTTACCTGTAAGATCATTGATCTAATGTATAATCTTAACCCGCTCATCTCATCCTCCATTTATAGCTAAATTGCTAACTATCTTTTTCCACATCATACTTCCGATAAATGTAGTAATCAGAATCCAAATGATTTGCAACATAAATGCCTCAATGGTTTCGGTAGTAGAAACTTTCCCCAGATAAATATTCAATGGTAAAAAAACAATCCCCGCAAACGGAAGATACTTAGTTATTGAAAAAAGCCAATCCGGGAAAAACCATAATGGAACAATCGCCCCTGAAAGCAAACGAATGGTCTGGTCTTTAAAGACACTTAAACTAAATAATTTAGTGATCCAGAATGCAGCCAATGCAGTTATATAGTTGAGATTGAATAGTAGAATATATGAAAGAAAGATACTAAGAATAAATAATAAAACCGCACTAAAACTTTTTGGCAGATCTATCCCAAACAAGAAATAGATCAACACATAAAGTGGAATCGTTTTAATTAACAGATTGTTAAAATACCTTCCCAGTTCCTGTGCAAACAGGTACGTCCTTAATTTAATGGGTCTAACCAATTCTATAGCTATTTCGCCGCTCAAAATTCTGCTCTGGATATCCCAAACGAATTTCATATCGATCTGTGCTACAATTTTGGTCAGCCCTACATAAGTAATTAAAGTTGCTAGACTAGTGATATTCTGAGAAGGATTATCTTTGAAAATTGTTGTCCAAAGCATTATGCTCAATAAAACAAAAATTAAGTCTACAACAATATCAATAATATAGTTTGTTCTAAAGACCATAGAATTCAAAAAAGTTTGCCGGGCGATTATCAAATTACTTTTTACTGATTTTGAAATCTCCCTCATCTCTTCAACTCCTAATTTCATAAACTTGTCTTACTAAATGTTCAATCTTAGGTTCTTCTAATTGAAAATCAATTACAGGGTACCTTGCGGATAAATCCTGCAGAATTTTTGGTGCTGATACTGCTGATTTTTCAAATATAATTTTCACTATGTTTCCAGCTTGAGAATGAACTGTACCAAATGGAGTATAAATATTTTGTATAGGCTCTTCAAAATGAACAGTAATAACTCGCTGATTTCCAAAATCATCCATAAATCCCCTGACAAAACCGTCATAAATTAGTTCTCCTGAATTGATTAAAAGCAATCTTTCACACACCTGCTCAATATCATCCATGTCATGCGTAGTTAGTATAATAGTTGTTTTATGTTCTTTATTTATTTCTCTCAGAAATTTCCTTATCTGTTCTTTGGCCACTACGTCAAGCCCAATAGTTGGCTCGTCTAAAAAAACTATTGAAGGACTATGTAGAAAGGCAGCGGCTACCTCAGCTCTCATTCTCTGTCCCAAGCTTAATTGTCTTACTGGAGTTGAATAAAATTCATCCAGTCTCAATAATTCAATCATTTTTTCTTTATTCAGTTTAAATACATTATCAGGAACCCTATATATATGTTTAAAGAGTTCAAATGACTCACGGATGGCTAAATCCCACCATAGTTGAGTACGCTGACCAAATACAACACCTATATTTTTTGCATTTTTCATCCTATCTTTATAGGGTTCAAGTCCGTTGACGAGTACTCTGCCTTCAGTAGGAGTTAAAATACCTGTGAGCATTTTAATTGTAGTTGATTTTCCAGATCCATTTGATCCAATATATCCAACTGAATCTCCCAATTTAATCGAAAAATTTATATTTTTAACAGCATCTTTTTGTACCCAAACCGGTTTAAAAAGGTCTTTTAACCCTCCTAAAGTCCCCTCCCGTTGATCTTTTCTTAAATATGACTTACTTACATTTTCTACTTGTATTATGTCCATCCAATATGCTCTCCTTTACAGTTTTTTTAATTTTTCAAAGACCTCATTTCGATGAATAAATTCCTCTTCAGTGAATGGGGTATTTAGAATTATTTTATTCACGCCTAATTTTTTATACTCATTCAAGTAACATGCTACTTCATCATAGTCTCCTACCAAATAAGGATAAATATTCTTTCCACTCTTAAACACACCAAGCCAGTATACTTTGTCATAAACTTCATGTTCTAATGCTAAATCTGCTAAAAAACTTACCGAATTCATTTTAGAATTCTTTTTCATTAAAAGTTCTACTTCGTTCTTCCTGTTAGTTGGATAGAGTGAGCGAGCAATTTCCCAAGCTTCTTGACTGGTAGAACGAGCAATAATACCAAAGCATACCCCCATAGAACTTATAACTAAATTTTTATATTCATTTTTAAAGAGATCAATAGGCTTTGGAATCGTTAGATATGCATCAGCAGCAGCTTCTGTAGTCGTCTTAAATCCATCCAGTGAGGTTCCTGAAATAAAAAATTCAGCTGTAATTCGTTCAGTTTTAAATGAATGATTTTGAAAATTAGAAAAGTCATAGGAAGGTTGGTTATTATACAAATTTTCTTTTATACTATTAATATAATCTTTGAGCCAGGCATATCTATTCGTTTGTTTAACAACTTCAATATTCTCTTCTAATCTTTTGGCAGTTCCATGAATTACATTTATTGCAACTTTCCTCTTATAGAGAACCTCTACACTTTGGATTAAATTAGCTAATGTACTGGCTGGAAGTGTTTCAGGCTGAACAGCAATAAGTAACTCAATGTCTTTCGAGGAATTTATTATGAAATTTATTATTATCCAAGGGTTTAGGCTTGTCGTAGAGTAAGTAACCAGAACGCCTCTGTAACCATACTTTTCTGCCAATGTAGTTAGTCTAGAGATATAATCTTCAAAATTATCTGTGCTTTGGCTATGCGGAGTTTGGGCATAAATTTCCACTTAAATTACCCTCCATAGTTTAAAAATTCTTGTTTTCACTTTTATTTGAGCAAGAAGCGCCACAAGCTTTCTTGATGTTTTTTATCTAATTCAAATTTTTTCACAGTAAGGGTTAAGTAGCTTATTTACTGATGCAGCATTTTTCAGAGTGGTTTAATAGAAATTATTTAGATCAACTAATAACCATTTTTGTAGGCTAGATTGAAACTATGATCTTTGAAATCCAGCCCCCACTCCTCCAAACTGTCTGAACGAGAAGTTTAGTCTCATGGAATTAAAATTATTAATACTTATGTCTGTATTAAGCGAAAAAGTAAGCAAGACCATTTAACTTCGTATGATGAAGTAATAATTTTTGATGTTTATTTGACTTCTGAATACGATTTACTTGTTGGTCTTATTACTTTTGCAACTCTGTAAATGGAGCTGGCCTCTGATTTAAAGGAACATCCTCCTTATTTCCAGTAAATACATGATGAATCTCTCGAAACTTCAACTCCATAATCATTCAATGTT
The DNA here is from genome assembly GCF_038004645.1 of Paenibacillus sp. FSL M8-0212. Classification (NCBI taxonomy): domain Bacteria; kingdom Bacillati; phylum Bacillota; class Bacilli; order Caryophanales; family Paenibacillaceae; genus Paenibacillus; species Paenibacillus sp. FSL M8-0212. The sequence continues at coordinate 1,407,252 of NZ_JBBORP010000001.1, forward strand.
CTCAAAAAATAGTTATTAAAATCAGATTCCGACAACCTTTTAGTCCGTTCATAAACTGTACGATTAACGCTTGTTTTAAAATGCTAATGGTGTTGTTAGATGAACAGCAGTGAAACTTGGCATATTAGTATTTGTAGAAATCTTCATTCTATCTTTTAATGACAAAAAGACTAGGTTCTTTATCGTTCGGCCCTTCCAACTATAGCTTCAAGAATCTCTTTTTCAGTTTCGGTACTGCTAAATAACTTGGAATCAATCCAGTCTAGTATTTTTGTATCCTTTACCAAATTATATTTCAATGCATTATTTCTTATTAGTAACATTTCTTTTTCAATTTTTTTATATTCCTCTACATATGAATGTTCCCTGATAAGATTTTTCTGGTATAAGAATTCTAATCGCAAAGACATAAGTTTTTTATGTTCCCAAAGTAGATGGAATGCTCTAACATCAAGTTTTACTTTAGACTCTTTTCGATCAATCACGTTAAGACGAACCTGATTCAAAGCCTCCTGTCCGTAAACCACATCCACGTTGTATTCTAAATTGTTGGTTTTTCTAGAATCGATAAAATCTTGGAAGGAATTGAAAATCTGCTTAACATCTATTGAAGTGTCCTCAGCTCGCTTTTTCATAATATGAATCCCCGTAAAAAAGTCATTATCAGAATAGACGTTTTCAAATGCAGCAACAAAATCTGTAACATTTATCTCTAAAGTTATATACTTTCCATTCGCAAGGTTGTCTGCAAGATAAAATACATTTTTTTCAAGATCAAAGCCAAACACTAAAACCTCATGATAGTTGTGTTCTTTATGGAAAGAAGTTGAACTAGGTAAATAAAATCTGTCGACATAGCAATATATATAATATTCTTCTTCTATTGTTTGTATAAAGAAGTCTTTTTTCTCGTCCCATTTTTCATTAACCAAATTTATAGGGATTCGGTATTTAGCCAACCATGGACAATTATCCAAAAGTTGGTGATGCTTATCAAAGAACAGCGTATTCCAATCATGCACATACTGAATCTGTATAAAATTGTTATAAACCCAATCCAGCATGTTTTGCTCATCCGCAATAATTGAGAATATACTTCCATATATGTTATATGTATTTATTAATGGGTCACCCATTGGTAATATTTTTCTCTTCATGTAACGACCTCCTTTTGAGTAACTCTAATACTATATTATGTAAGCGTATTAAATGTCAATATATGCTTTTTTTATTTTAAATATTTGTAAAATCAAGTGTGGAAGTTCCTTTGTGAATTAAGCAAATTAATACTCAAAAAACAGCTCGCATCTATTTACTTCGCGCACAAATTTCGCTACGCATACGATCTCTTGAATCGCATCGCTTTTCTAGATGTGCGGAGTTGACGCTTACATTGTTTCCTGGTTTTCCGGGTAAGTTGAAAGAAAAAAAACCGAACAGCCGGCCTGTATTACCTGTTCGGTTTAGTTATTCTTTCAACTTTTATATCTTAAACACTAATTCCTTCGCTTTATTGACCGCTCTTTTTCCGAGAGTTATACAACTCAATTTCCTTTTTTATTCTCATTTGATTAATTGCATCCTTGACACTTAGTTTATGATTATTATCCCATTCAATCAGATTCTCCATAAGGACTCTCACATTTGGATTCATACGATCTAAGTATCCATCTAATCTCATCTCTCCAAACGAAGTATGTCCTCCATAGTTCTGATCTTTCGCTTGAATACTGTAATGGAGAGTCATACGTTCTGTTCCAGCGCTACAACTTCCCCTGTGCAGAGTATGAGCGTTCATAAACAAAATATCTCCTGGCTCACATGTAAGCCTTACCTGATTATCAAAATACTTCGTTCCATCGTTGTCTACTTCTTGTTGCTCTTCGACAGTTAATTGTCTTTTGTGAGAGCCTGCAATTGCAATAAAACAACTATCTTTCACTAGAGGAATGTTAAACTGTACATGGTTCGACTCCCCAGTCGGGTTATAATACGAGTTGTCCCCATAATCTCGATGCCACCTAAGTTCATAATCGCTCTTCTTTGGCGCCCATAACGCATGAGCTCCCCAAAACCTTAATTCATCACCCAATATTGACGTGAGGATTTGCATGACTGTATTGACGTTATAGATTTCACCGAATGACTCCTCATATAAGTTAAAATCAAAAATGTTGTTTACTCCCCAAGTATCCTTGTCAGTCTGTGAATTCAGAGTGTATCTCGTTTTATAACTTATAGGATCATCGTCTACTTTGCTCATGAGTCTAATAAATGAATTCTTTAGTTGAGAAATAGTGTTTTCATCAAGAATATTTTTAACAAGTACAAATCCCTCTTGAAAAAAACTGTTTCTCCATCCTTGAATTTCATTTGCGCTAATTAATTGATTGCTCTCCATGTTGGATCTGCAACCTCCTCCCACCTGTTTCTAATATAATGATAAATCTCTTCTGGTAATGCCCCCTCTAGTAGATATGCCTCATTTTCCTTCCATCTTGATGGATTAGTGGTTCCGATAATAGCAATATCAACAGCCGGAATTGATAGCGTGAAACGAAGCGCTATATTGGATAATTCCACTTCATGCTTCATAAGATGACTAAAGTCATAGTTTAGTTTGTTTAATCTATCGTAATATGTGACTACTGCCTTCGGAGGAATATTTAGTTTCTTACCTAACTTAGATGACATATCTAACATCTGCAGATATTTTTTATGTTCATTTTCACCTTTAATCCATGCAACATTGGCTATTGGTCTCTTGGCAATTAATCCAATATTCCGTTCTTCAACTGCAGGCAATAAGAAAGAAACCGATTCCTGATCGGCAATATTAATCGTAGTTTGCAATGTATCAAATACTCCGCTCTGTATTGCATAAAGTGCATCTTCCCCATCACCACTGTAACCAATGTATCTGCACGCACCAGACTCTTTGATCTTTATCAATGAATCTATAATATTCGTCTGCTCCATTACATCTCTAGGACAGCCATGTAGATGCAATATATCAATATAATCCGTTCTTAAATTGTTAAGACTTCTGTATACACTTTGGTTAATTAATTCTGAACTCCAATCAGGATAATCCAAACCGCTCTTATGCCCACATTTCGTAAATAGATAGTATTCTTCCCTCCTGTGTGAGATCGCCTCCCCTATTAAAGCCTCGCTTGATAAATAACATTCTGCTGTATCGATAACGTTCAAACCATCATCCAGAGCACTATTAAGTAAGTCTCTCACTTCATCTACACTTTTATTCTCAAAACCAATTTCGGCACCGCCAAATCCAACTCTTTTTACTTTAAGATCGGTTTTACCTAGTTGTCTATAACTCATACCGCACCTCATTTCTTTATATCTTGTCCTGTTGTTCGGCAATACTCCCGTTTACATTATAGATAATAATGACTCAGAAGTTTCTCGTTAATCTCCACGCTTTCCAACTGTGAAATCAAGTGACTTAATGCATCCTCTTCTACACTTTTAATCATTGTCATTTTTTCTATTATAGAAGTTATAATAGTGGGGTTTTCATTTATGTTGTACATCATAGCCATGTTTCTTAAAATTAATGAATCCGATTTAATTTCAGAATAAATTTTTATAAGCTCGTCATCATCTTCTAAATAATGATGTTTTTTCAGATAATCTAATCTAGATAGCATCACACTCTTATGCTCCCACATTGTATGAAAGATTCGGAAATCGATCTTTTCCTTTAATACACTAATTTGATTATTTAGATATTTAATAATATGATCATAAATTGATAATCCAAATATCCAATTGGAAGGAGTGCTCATCGAACGATAATGATAGGATGAATTAAGACTAAATCTAAGTTCTTTTAAAGATCTAATAACTAAGTTTAGATCAAAGTGGTAGTTATGCTCCTCGTTATAAGACAATAAACATAAATATTCTCTATTTTTAGTTTTATCACAATTGTTGAAAGCTAATAGAAATTCTTCAAAGTCTACCTCGTATTCTCCAAATATGACATTTGAATTATATCCTGACACATGAAATTTCATTGTCTCTTTGTTATACCCAAAAATCAGCATCTCATGAGGCAAAGCATTATTTTTATACGCCTTTTTGTGTGCTATATAACTTTCATCTACATACAAATGAACATATTGATTTTGATCAATAGAATCACAAATAAAGCCTATAATCCCACCTATATATTTTTCCACAAAGCGTTGATTAATTTTCTGATAATTAATGAGAGGACAACTCATAAAGAAATCGTACCAAGGCAAGTTAGATGTATAAAACGAAAAGAATTTACCTTCTGGAAAGTTCCCAGCACAAATCAATTGAATATAATTGCTGTAAAACCAAGCTTCAGATTGACTGTGCTGCATTACAATTGAGAGTGGATAGGCGTTACATAGGTAGCCATGTACAGAAGGTCTTATCATTGGCAATTTTACATCATTCATAGCTTCTACCTCCAAATTACATCCGCAAATTATCAACTTGATCTTACTCTTGTTAATAATGAAACTATAGTATTGATGGTTCCAAAATTATCAAGCAACAGATCATTATTATCAAAAACAATATCAAATTCATTCTCTAAGATAACGATGAGTTCTATCGTCTTTAAGGAATCGAGTCCCCATTTTGATAGACTCTCTTCCGCCATAATTTTTTCTTGAGTATTTAATAGATTCCCTAATGCTACTTCCAATTTACCTAAAACAGTTTCATTATTACCCATCAAAATCGCTCCTCTTCAAGAAATTATTTAATTTATCTTTCTCAACAAAAATTTCGGAAACCTGTTCAATTCTATAGTTCATTGATTACGTTTTCAAAAATAGATCAGGAATCTTTGATAAAAATTTCATAAGAAATATGTTATTTTGAGTAACCTGAAAAATCCTACAACTGCTCTAAATTCATTTAATTAATATTTGTATACCCTTGCAATTAGGTGGGGTACTTCATGTTACAATTCATCGCATAAAAATCATTTATTTCTATGATGGTTAATGATTTTTAGAATTAATTCTTGGGATATTTCGGAACTTGCCTTTACTTTATTATTATAATAGGGATTCAATAGTCTGTTTGCTTGTGCAGACTTCATACTCTTATAAGCATAATTAGAATTCAGCTGCTTTATTAAATACGTTTGAAAATCTTTTTGAAAGTTATGCCTCTTAGCCAATTCTATCCTGCTATAAACCCCATCTCCGCGTTTTAATACAATGGCGCTCTTACCAGAGTAACCAAACATACCTGCTCCACCTGTATCTCCAAATAATCTAATGGATATATTTATATCAAGAATGTCACTTTTTGAGCGATCAGAAGATATTAATTTACTAATAGAGAAAGTATACGCTAATCCATTTAACATGTTATGAGAAATGAGCATATCGAGGTGGTGCTTCCTCATAAACAACTTATCTGAAGCTGGTCTTAGTTTCATAATCGCTTCTTCGAGACCCTGAAAACTCTTTGCCGATAACCAACTTATTCTAGATAAGTTTTCTAAAACGGTCTTTTTGTTCAATACACCATGACGCTTTAATAGTTTCGCTGGCGAAGTTTCACCTGTTATTGCCAGATAGAGTTCGTTATACGAATGGTCAATAAGTGCATTCAAGTTAACTATGTACTTCCTCAAACTTGCTTTGTCTGTTGTAGCACCTATAGTAGAAAGTTTTACATTTAACCCCAATGGCAGTCCTTTTTCAATGGTTTGTTCAGGATCAGGTTCCGTAACTTGAATACAAAGATCAGTTGTCTTCAGTAAGTTACTATGTATATCAAATAAAATACTCGCTCCTAGAAAACTAAAAGGATCTACAATTCTCCTTCTTTCATATTTATCTGTTAACTCTCCATAAACGGTAGAATTCTTTTGTATCTGATCTTCAACTTGGTTATTTACAATGTAAAAATGGGTATGAAATCGTTTAACAGGTTGCAATCCATCGCGATCTAGTGTCCAGGGGTCATGATTAAATACAATTCTTGCTGTTGTATCGTTTAGATCATATTTTTCAATGACCTCTTCTTCATGAATAAAGTCAATGAATGATGATAATAAATCAAAATATAGAAGATTTTCCTCTCCTGAAAGTTGATTTATTGTCCTCTTCTCTTTCTTACTGTTTTCAATAACCATGACTTCCAGTAAACTATGAGCAAGTTTTTTATCCATAATTGCCAACTCTCCACCATTCTTTGTCATAAAAACTAGTGGATTAACAATATGAGCCTCAGGCACAGTAGGGACGGTTATACCAACTGCGACTCTCATTTCTCGTAGATTTTCAGGCGAAAGAAAAATATCGTTTGACACTTAAATACTCCTTCCAAAGAATGATGCAAATAAATACAAAGTATAATATATCCCAAATAAATACTTTTTTCAAATGCAAACTTAAACTTATCATTTGATTTCCTAAATAAGTTTCTATTACTTAATTAGTAATAATGACATTATGATAAATAATCATATTATTTTGTTGTCTTTCAAATATGGTACTAAGTTAGCTTGATTGATTTTTCTCTCGTTTTTGAAGGGGCATTAGTGAGCAGCACAAATCAAATCTGATCAGGCATGTAGCAAAATAGATGAGAATCGGATATTCTTCAAGGAATAATTTGCAACGTTCTCCCACTTACGATTCGTCTTCCGAACAGGGAGAGCAATCTTCACCTTTAAGAGCGAAGCGGCTGTTCCAGTGGCCGATAACGACTTCCGTCCGGCTTGCAGCAGAAACATCATATCTACTTTCATAAATTTCAGGCTGGCTAACATACTCTCAAAAGTATTTAGGTTATTCGCTTCCAATCTATTTTTCTTCAAAATGTCTCCCACTCGCGTATACGTCTCGTTGGAGGTGTGATCTTTTCAGTGTAGTACCATTCCTGGTATGTCCCATATCTAGAACATTTTCTGTTGCGCCGCGTCCGCCCGTTTGAACGGTTTCCGTTTCCCCACCTTTGGAAACCAGCAATACCATGCGCGTCGCAGCATCCCAATCAATTTCATAACAACCTACAGCATCTCCAACAATACGGATCGGCGCGAAAGTTGCTTTTCAAAGTTATCGTCTTTCCGTTAACCATGGCCGTAATCGTATCATCTGTTGCTGCCGTGAGCTTCACATCCATTGCGCCCAGCATGGATCGCAGCAGCACAAGTATTGTTCCTTTATCCAAAAGCATATGTTTCCATTTTATTCACATTATGTATTCTCTTTTAAGTATAATAGTAGTTTGAAACTTGTATAATAATAGAAGGTCCCATCTAAATTTAATACAATAAAGATTAAGATTGGGTGACACTCTGTTCCAGCGCAGCAAATCCCTCTTCATTGCACGCCACAATCTGATACACCACTAATAGAGCCTGTACCCATCAGGGCATCCTTTAACGCAGATCACTTTTGTAACAAACAAGTATCACTGTTGCAATATGTTATTTGTTTTATAGCTGCTACCATGTTAACAAAATACATAAAGCACATTATACAACAGAAAATGCAGTATCACTGTGGATACTGCATTCTGTTGAAAGAACATTACGTAATTATTTATTACTCATTGAATAATTGGAGTTTGCGTGTTTGCTGACAACATAAAATAAAACTACCGACAAAATACTAAAAAGTTACCGACATTATAATATAAAATAAACATCAGTAATTCATCTAGAACGATAAGCTTCCTTACTTCATGGACTCGGACAGCTCTGTGAAAATAACACCCAGCGCATACGCGCCAGCATCCGGGTAGCCCAGACTACGATCGCCGACGGTACCTGCGCGGCCCATACGTGCCACGATATCTTCGGTTTTCTTCGCGCCTTCAACGGCTGCTGCTGCACCTTTGGCAAATGCTGTTTTGAAGTCATCGCCAGACTCCGCACTTTGTGTCCAGGAATCGGCACACGGCACGAGCGCATCAATCAAGGTTTTATCACCTACAACGGCACCACGTCCGAAGGAACGTTCTCCTGTAGACTGAATCCCTTGCACGGCTGCATGGATCATCTCAGCGAATTCAGCAACGTTTAATTGCTGTTTATCCCCTACTGCTTTGCCAGCCGCACGGAATGCCGAACCCCAGATCGGGCCGGATGCGCCGCCACAATATTCCATGATGACCAAGGAACATGCATCCAGGAACGATCCGATGTCTTTTTTATCTTCGTTAATGATGTGGTTCCATTCGCGTTTCAACTGGCGGAAGCCTTTTGCTACACTCATACCAAAATCGCCATCACCGGCATGGGAATCCAGTTCACAGAAAGGTACTTCATTCTTGATGATGATCTCACCCATTTTATCGATCAGATAGACGACATTGTCCAGTGAAAATTGATTGCCTTCGATTACCGCAGCTGATGCATCCGTCTCCACTTCATAAGATACGGGAACGTCTTCACCCACAACAGCTTCCAGTGCTTCGGAATACGCCACTTGTGCAACTGGAGGGCCAGACACTTTAAATGCAGGTGTATCACTTTCCTTGAACAACAGCGTTTTTAGTTCCTCATCCAGTTTCAGGATCGTAACCGATGCACCCGCCATATCAATACTTGTCATGTAGTTGCCTACAAACGTAGTAGCGACCTTCAGACCTGCATGTCCTGCAAGCTCACGCTGAACGGAATTGTTGAGCAGGTACAGTTCTTGCAGTGGCGTTGCACCAAAACCATTCACGAGCACCGCAATCTCAGCGGATGCATCCTTATCCAACTTCATATCTGCGAGCAATGCTTCGACCATACGTCCTGCCAATTCATCAGCCGATACGATTTTCTCCCTGCGAATCCCTGGCTCACCATGAATCCCTACGCCAAATTCCATCTCATCTTCAGCAATTTCGAATGTAGGCGTGCCTTTGGCGGGCACGGTACAGGATGTGAATCCAAAACCAATACTACGAACGTTCTGAGCTGCTTTCTCGGCAACGGATTTCACATCTGCCAGACTGCGACCTTCTTCTGCTGCTGCTCCAGCAATCTTATGAACCAGTACAGTTCCCGCAACGCCGCGACGTCCAACGGTATACAAGCTGTCTTGTACAGCGATGTCATCCTCAACACGAACATATTGTACGTCGATGCCATCTTCTTCAGCGAGATGTGCTGCATTCTTGAAGTTCATCATGTCGCCGCTGTAGTTTTTGATGATCAAAAGTGTACCCTTGTTGCTGGCTGTTGCCTTAATCGCTTGATACACCTGGATTTGAGAAGGAGATGCGAATACATCTCCACATACTGCTGCATCCAGCATACCTTTACCCACATAACCTGCGTGAGCCGGTTCATGTCCGCTGCCGCCGCCACTGACCAAGCTGACTTTATCGGCCTGAATCTCTCTGCGTTTGATGACTTTATATTTTTTCAGAAATTCCAGCTCCGGGTGTGCAAGGGCAATACCGTTGCACATTTCCATAACAACATGTTCGGCCTGGTTAATAATTTTTTTCATTATTTTACCTCCCGGCGAGCTGCTTTGTACTCACGGCCCATGCGGTCAGCCGCTGCAATGGCAGCAGCCACTTCAGGAACGGTGATTGGGAACGGCATGGCGTGAATGGATTCTTCCGGAATACAAGCGATCTCTGCAACTTTCAACAACTCTTCCTGACTAATCGTGTCTACACCGATATCCGCCAAACTGATCGGCAGTCCCACTTCGAGACAGAAGTCCATGACTTCATGCAGCTCTTCGGCTGGTGCATTTTCAAGGACGAGCTGTGCGATTGTACCGAAGGATACTTTTTCACCGTGGAAGAAGTGATGTGTGCCTTCCAGAACAGTCAAACCGTTGTGAATTGCATGTGCTGCGGCCAGTCCGCCACTTTCGAATCCAAGACCAGACAACAGAATGTTGGTCTCAACGATGTTTTCCAGCGCTTGGGTCACAACGTTGCTGTCACTCGCTACTTTTGCTTTTGCACCGTCAGTCAGCAGCATTTCATAACACAATTTTGCCAGTGCAAGTGCAGCATTGGTACCTACTGCAGATGGGGTATATCCTTCGCGGGACCCCATTGGCAGACTTGCGTTTACACGGGAATAGGATTTCGCTGTTGCTCTTGCTTCGAAGTATGTAGAGAGCGCATCTCCCATACCGGATACGAGGAAACGTGTTGGTGCATTAGCAATTACCGTTGTATCAACGAGTACCACACTTGGGCTTTGTTTGAAATAAGCATAGTCATCAAAAGAACCATCCGGTGTATACAATACAGCGGAGTGACTTGTCGGTGCGTCTGTTGCCGCAATTGTTGGGCAGATGATCAGTGCTTCCCCTTCAGCTACACATTTAGCCGCATCAATGGCTTTACCACCACCAAGACCGATGGTAGAGTCACATCCTTTTTCCTTTGCGATCGCTTGCAGACGAGCAACTTCCTCACGGGAACATTCCCCTTTAAAACCGCTTTCAACAAACGTAATATTAAATTTCTCCGCTGTTGCATCAAGCTTTGCTTTGACACGCTGTACATCATCCGGATGTGCAATCAGCAAGGCAGATTCTCCAAAAGATTTAACAAAATACCCCAGGTTCAACAACTCGTCTTCGCCTTGTACATATTTGGTTGGGCTGATAAATGCTTTTCTCATAATAATATATGCCTCCTAAGGATATGAAATAGTGTAGTGATTACATCAAATTTTAATTTCTTACAATTGACCTTAATATAACGCATGAGCAGCAGGTTTACAGTGGACTTTGATAACAAATTATTATAATTTACAATCGTAATTTTTTGCTTTTTGGCACAATCATGGTATCTTATTGTCATGAGATGGTTGAATTTTGACCTCCCATTATACATTACCCGTCATCATTACATCTTAATATGTACAACTTGCTAACTTTTAACGGCCTAAATTATGAATCAGGTTAGCCTATGGAGGTTGCACCAATGATCAAAGAATATCTGCATATCAACAAAATTCTCGACCTTAATAAATGGAAGCGTCTACAAGATTCTCTCGCAACAGTAACCAAACTGGCGATCCTCACCGTTGATTATAAAGGCATTCCCGTAACCAGTCACAGCAGCTGTCAGGCCTTCTGCCAGAATGTGCGTAAAGACCCTGAGCTTCTCCCCTATTGTCAAAAATGTGATTCACGCGGTGGTCTGGAAGCCGTTCGGTTGAATGAGCCTTATGTATATCTATGCCATTTCAATATTATTGATATCGCGATTCCGATCACGATTGATGGCAAATATATCGGCGCCGTCATGGCAGGACAAGTGAAACTCGCCGATCCGGAAAAGGGTAGCGAATTGGAGCAAATTGTCACGTCCAAAAACGTACCCATGCATGCAGCCAAGCTGGAGGAATTAAAGGATGATTACGCCCAGCTGCCTGTGATGACTTATGAAGAGATTGTGAAAATCTCCAACATGTTATCCCTGCTCTGCAACTACATTGTGGAAGAAGCGCTTAACAAAAATCTGTTAGTTGAAATGTTCGAGAAAGCTTCAGGCAATCAGGAGACTCTAAACCTCTCCACCATTCTGCCGGGTTACTCCATTCGTAATATCGAGTCAATCAAAAAAGAGATGACCAATGCCATTGCGGATGCTTATCTGAAGAACAGCCCAAGTGATGCGGAAAGCTCCAGCCCGGTGCTCCAGCCTGCTTTTGAATACATTCACAGTCACAAAAGCGAACAAGTTTCACTCAAACAAATGGCTGATCTATGCCACCTGAGTCCGAGTTATTTCAGCAGACTGTTTGCCAAGGAAACCGGTGAGAACTTCACAACCTACTTGGCAAAACTCAAGATTAAGTGGGCTAAACAATTGCTAGAGGTCACCGACATGCCTGTCTCACAGATCAGTGATGAGCTGGGATTTAATGAATCGGGATATTTTATCAAAATATTCAAAAAGTTCGAGGAAATTACGCCCGCTCTCTATCGCAAATATCTCCAGGAGAAAATGTAGATTCACTGATACTTTTTTCGTATCAAAGATGAGGTTAAAAGATATTTCACCTATTAATCTGCCATTGTTACAATGGAGTCCAGATGACTTAGGGAGGCGACATGAATGGAATATCGCAAATTAGGAAACAGTGGATTAACCGTCAGTGAGATTTCACTGGGCAACTGGATTACGCATGGAGCGCAAGTCGAGGATGGAATAGCAGAAGCTTGTGTGCGAACCGCATTGGATGCAGGTATTACCACATTTGATACCGCAGACGTATACTCAAATACCAAGGCTGAATCCGTGTTAGGACAGGCTCTTAAGGATATACGAAGAGAAAGTATTGAACTATGCACCAAAGTCTGTCACCCAACCGGTTCAGGTCATAATGACCGCGGACTTTCACGTAAACACATCATGGAAGCCTGCAATGGTTCATTACGGCGGCTACAGACCGATTATATCGATGTCTATTACGCTCACCGTTATGACCACAACACTCCGCTGGAAGAGACGTTTCTAGCATTCTCCGATCTGGTGCGCCAAGGCAAAGTTCATTACATTGGCGTAAGTGAATGGAACGCAGATCAGATTGCACGAGGAGCCGCTTTGGCTAAGGAACTTCATGTCCCCTTCATTGCAAGTCAGCCCCAGTATTCAATGTTATGGCGTGTGATTGAGCAAGAAGTCGTACCTGCAAGCGACCAAGCAGGACTTGGGCAGATTACATGGTCTCCTCTGGCTCAGGGTATACTATCAGGCAAGTATGCGCCTAACGAAGCATTGCCCACCGGATCACGTGCAGCTGCTGAGGCAGGAGCACCCTTTTTCAATAAACTGGCTGGTCAGTGGTTACGTGAAGATGTTCTTACCGCTGTGCAACAGCTTGTTCCTTTGGCAAAAGAGATTGGTCTAACGCTTCCTCAACTCGCTGTGGCATGGGTTCTACAACATTCCTATGTCAGTTCCGTTATTATCGGTGCATCCCGACCAGAGCAGGTACTTGAAAATGTAAAAGCCTCCGGTGTGAAACTGGACTCTGAGATCATGTCTCGCATCGACGAAATATTGAATCCATGGATTGAGCGTGATCCAGCCAAGACGGGATAGTTTCTTTTTTACTACTCAGACCATACTAAGTTGAACTAATCATTTACACGATAACGGAGAGGACAGAAAAAACCTGCAAAAGCGGAGCTAAAAGCTTTCTGAAAGAAAGCTACATCGGAAGCATACACCTCGCCTTTATCACCAGATTTTCCCCTTGAGAAAAGGGATCGAAAAAATCTGGGGATAACAGCGATTGGAAGGTTGTTCTGTCATCGCAGTGTAAGTGTAAATAACCTTTAGTGCAACTCATATTCCCCCTCAACAATGCTCATAAAGCGGGATATCACTTCCTGATTCATATCCGTCCGCCATGCCGTGTACAACGGTACGGAGGGCGGATTTTCTTGTAATGGAAGAAAGACTACACCCTTCCGCTGGAACACATCCACCGATGACGGAACAATGGAAATGCCCATGCCAGCCGCAACGAGATTCACAATCGTATACATTTGGATCGCTTCCTGTGTAATTCGAGGATCTACGCCATGCTCCCTGCAATAATCCAGAACGAGACGATGGAACGGAGAACCCAGATGCCGTGGGAATAAAATGAAATCTTCATCCGCCAGTTCTCGAATTGAAACTTGAGTCTGAGAAGCCAACGGGGGATGATCTGGCAACACGGCAATCAACGTTTCCATCTGGCAGGGGCGGAACGAGACATGGCGGGTATCTTCCTGATATCGCAAAAATCCAATATGGATCTGTCCATCTTCCAGTGCCTGCAATTGTTGGGATGAAGTCATCTCACGCAGCGTCAATTCAATCTGCGGATACGCAGCGCGAAATTTCCTAAGCACATCCACCATAATGCTCCCCGAAGCCGAATCCACAAAGGCTATGGTTATATGCCCGATGATGCCCTGATCTGCCTTTTGTGTAAGCTGAATAGATCGATCAAGTTGGGCCATGATCAGTCTGGCCTGTTCCAGAAATACGGCACCTGCCGGGGTGAGACGAACCATTTTTCTGGTGCGCTCCAACAACTTCACGCCAAGCTCATCCTCTAAATTCTGAATCTGCTGGCTCAGCGGTGGTTGCGTCATATTTAATTTCTCCGCTGCACGGTGGAAATGAAGTTCTTCTGCCACGGTGATAAAGTATCTTAACTTTCGAATATCCATAAGCCGATTGCGCATCCTTCCGTCTACCTTGTTAATTCATCTGTTCCTGAACCCAGATTGCCGACTCAGCCAGCATAGTCATCAATTCATTAAAGTCCACAGCAATTTCCCGCAGAGGAGTTTCCCCTGCATCGTGGATCAACATCAGCACCTTGCCTGAATTTTGATCCAGTATAGCCGTACTTCCTTCACCAAATCCACCAATCGGGAAAGGTTGGAGGTCAGCTGGCAGCTCGTATTCTTTCTCATATTCACGGTATACTTCCAAAAAATCCGGATAAGCCCAGCTCAGTTCTTTCACCGAATACAAGGCAGGGTCGCCGAAATTACATGCACCGAACTCAAGTAAAAGTGCGCGATACGCTGCGGGCAGTTTTACATTATGCTTTTGCTCAAAATCCTCAATGCTCTGTTGCGTCTCAGGAGTACATCCTTCTCCCATTGTTGTATCGTAGGCTTTCACCAAAAGATCACGAATCGGTTCCAATTCTATCGACGTCACTTGAACTCCCCCTTAAGGTACTTTTCCCCACTGATCAGCCGTTGTGAATTCAATAGTTCTGCTTAAAGCGCAACACCTTACCCAAAAAAGAGTCGAACATTAAAATCAACTTCTTATCTCACTTGTTTACGCAACTCTTGATCCAGCCATTCCAGTGCTGCACGCAGTTTATCCTGGGGAATTTTCTCATAACGATCACCCGTAGACAATTCAAAGGCACAGCTGTTCCCACTTGTCTTGTTCAAATACGAAGTTACTGCTATGCCATGCTGCTGAGCCATTTGCACAAGAATCGGTTCGACTTCGGCAGCAGCCAGCGCAAAGTGAACATGGAACATATTCGATACCGGGACCTCGGGTAAGGTATGTATCCCGTGACACGCATTCAGTAGGGAGGCGAGTTCTTGAGCCTGCTCGTAATAAAGCTCCATTTTGCCAATCCGTTCATTGAAATAGTATTGGGAACTCAGAATATAGGGATACAGGCCGATCAGATCGCCCCCGTGCCGACGTTTCCATACTTTCGATTCTTGCATCACATCCGAATCACCCGCCAATATGGCTCCCGCAATGCCTCCAATCCCTTTGTAAAAGGAAACATACACCGTATCAAACAGACTGCAAATCTCCGCAGGCGTCTTCTGATAATAGGGAGTGATCTCAAACAGGCGTGCCCCGTCCAGATGCAGCTTAATCCCGCGTTCACGGCAATAGGCCGAGATCGCTTCCAGTTCTTCATATGCTGGCAATTGCCCACCAATCTCGCGTTGCGGCAGTTCCAACAGCAGGCAGGCAATGTCCTGGTCAAGCGCTTGTACATCTTCCAAACGAATCAAACGATCCTTGTCCGCCAGCAAAATCGATTCAATCTGGTGTAACTCTTTCAATCCGTCTTCCTCATGGATTTCCAGATGACACAGAGGGTGGTAAGCTACTCGCTTTATCCCTTTGCGATCACACCAGATCCGTAATGCAATCTGCTGCGCCATCGTTCCACTTGGGAAAAACACCGCCGATTCCTTGCCGAGAACGTCAGCCATCTGTTGCTGAAATTCTTCAATGAGGGGGCCGTTGCCGTAGTGGTCACTAAACAACTCCCCATCGATCTGCTCCAGTACGTTCTGAAGCACCTTCACTTGGCGACTGCCGTGACCGCCTACAATAAAGTCTGCCTGATTAAATGCATCAGCCAACGTTAACTGAGTTTCTTTCAAGATCACTCACTCCTTTATAGTGCATGTTCATAAACGGAATTTTGAACAACCTCTTATAGTTCTGGTTCTGTAATAATCTCAACCAAAGCGTTGAGCGCACTAGATATATGTTCACCACGGGAATACACAAATCCTACTTCCAACCGACAATAAGGATCAGGCAAAGATAACACTGCAATCTCACCTCTTGATTCTGCTTTGGTAACCGAAGAACGTGGCAGCAATGATACACCGAGCCCGGCAGATACACCATTCAGAATCGTGTCCAGTGTTCCATATTCCATGATGTTAAGCGTGTGGATACCCTGATCTTTCAAAAAGGATTCTGCCTGATCACGATGTGTGCATCCGATCTCAAAAAACAACATCGGCCTGGACAATAACGTGTACATCTCATGCGCTCCAGGTTCAGCGATCAACACCAATTCCTCGTCATACATCTTCATATAGTTCAGCTCAGGATGATCAATCGGGCCATATATTAAGGCTCCATGCAATTCATGTTGGATGACCTTCTGGTTCAGTTCATGGGTCCCACCCGTGACAAGCGAATGCTGTACTTTCGGGTAGCATGAAGTATATTCAGCCAAGAGCGGCGTCAGAAAAGTGGAAGCTGCTGTCTCTATGGCACCTAGACGAAGCATGCCAGCTGGTGGGTTACCCACTTGCGTGGCCTGCTCTGCTTCATATAATAATTCCAATATTCTATCCGCATACCCAAGCAGGTTCTCGCCTGCTGGTGTAAGCGACATCCCCCGATTGGAACGATGAAATAGCGGTACTTGCAGTTGAGTCTCCAACTGTTTAATCCGTGCTGTTACATTGGACTGCACATAATTAAGTGAGAGCGCAGCTTTACTGATACTACCTTCGCGGGCAACCGCCTGAAATATTTTCAAATCACCTGCATCCATACCCTGATCACCTGCTCGTCGTTATATCGGCATTCTGCATCATCCGATTCATGCAAAGTGCTTATCTATTATTTTCAATGATACTGACAATCATTTTTGTTCATTTTACGTGAATCTGCCCCGTCTGTACAATGAGGCTCAGTAGTGAAATCTGGCTACACAGACAGGAGGAATATTGAACATGAAAGCTATTATCCATTCGGGCCAGAGCGGCCTTGCAGGTCTTCAATATACAGATTCAATCTCTCGGGCACCAAAAGCCGGGGAAGTGCAGATTCAATTAAAATCCGCTGGAATCAACCATCGGGATCTATTCATCATGGCAGAACGCGAAACCCAGGACATCCCGCTTATTCCCGGTTCCGATGGAGCAGGTATTATCGTAGCGATTGGCGAAAGCGTAAGAGGGTTCGCGATAGGAGATAAAGTCATTATCCATCCTACACTCGGTTGGGAATATTCATCTGAAGTGCCGACCGTACCCGATATCATTGGTGGTCCTACGGATGGAACGCTCGCGCAATATATAACGTTGCCTGCTGCAAATGCCCTGCCTAAGCCAGCCCACCTATCCTGGGAGGAAGCAGGCGTGCTGCCCCTTTCAGCGCTGACGGCCTATCGCGCCTTATTCACTCGCGGCACATTAAAGCAAGGTGAACATGTGCTCATTCCCGGTATTGGCGGTGGTGTAGCGACCTATGCCCTGCTTATGGCGGTTGCGGCTGGTGCCAAGGTGACCGTCACCTCCAGAAGTGAAGCCAAAAGAAATGAGGCACTGCGCTTGGGCGCTGCCCATGCATTGGATAGTCATGCCGATTGGCGTATGCAGAACGATCTGGAACCTGTGGACATCATCTTGGATAGCATCGGACAAGCCATGTTCCCCAAATATTTTGATATAATCAGACCAGGTGGACGTATCGTGATGTATGGTGCAAGCTCGGGGGATGATCTGACCGTACCAATTCGCTCTATCTTTTTCCCGCAGATCAGTCTAATCGGCACCTCTATGGGCAGCCGTGAGGAGTTTATCCAGATGCTGCAATGGGTGGAGCAACATGACATACATCCTGTCATTGATGGGGTATATCCGTTGCAAGACGCAGTGAAAGCATTCGAACGTATGGAAAACGGCGAGCAATTTGGTAATCTGGCTATCCTTATGGAGTGACATCTATTTTGAGATGGGCTTTCATGAATTATTGAAAATTGATTTACGATAATGGGGTGAATCCATCTGACCCGTCTCGCTAAACGTATACTAATTGTTCTTATTGCTACTATCATTGTGGCCCAAATTCCTATGTTAAAAGAAACCTTAGCCCGAGGAGTTACTACGTTATATGTGAAGATAAAATATCCCGAACATTCATTTCAATTCCAAGACTTCAACTACGAGTCTCATTTCGGGAACTATTTCATTTCTTATACTGATCAAGACGAACAGCTCATTAGTCTGATGCTTGAGCCCAAATTTTTTCCGGTGCTCATCACGTATGATCCATTGAATCAGCCCATGAAAGACTAGTTGGTTCACACTATGAATCATTCAGGAGGTATCGATATGGACAATCGATTACATTTGGTAGAATTGGTTCGCAAACTGATGGATGCCGAAGGAACGGAAGCCGAGTTGGATGACATGTTGACGGAGCTACAGCAGCAGGTTCCACATGCGGAAATCAGCAATTTGATTTTCTGGGATGATCGAGACCTGACGCCTGAACAGATTGTGGAAGAAGCCTTGGCTGCCCGTCCCATCCTGCTTCCACCCCAATCTTAATATTCTTCAGGAGGTGAACGGTAGGATATGTCTGACATGTCTGATTTAAATCATAATAACAACAATGAACACCTTGATTTTAACGAAATTAGCGGAGAAGAAAAACTACAAGCACTTCGTGATCTGATCCAACTAACCGATGATCACCTTACTCAGCAAGTTCTCGCTATTGGCATGGATACACATGAAGAAGATCTCATCCGTATCGAAGCATGGCGAGCTTTAGGCATGGCAGGCTCCTCTGCTCTTCTGGGTGAAATCCTTCATGCTGCGGCGCAACTTGTTCGTGACTCAGAAGAAGATGAGGATGTACAGAATTACGTCTTGCAAACTCTCGCTCTACTGCCCGTCACAGAAGCCGAGATCCAATTGGCTCAGGAAGTGCTGGAGGGAAATGCCTACATATTAGTCAGAGGAGCTGCCTTTGCTATTCTTGTTGCACATCAACAAGTTAATGGTGCAACATCCGCGTTAGAATCGCTTCAATCCGATCCTGATTTTGGCTCTTCTGCAATGCGGGTACTGCATTCGAATCAAGGAAGTTATAATCAATAAACCAAGTCCCCCTCCCCAATTTCCATAATTTCGTTATAATGGTAAGCAAGACACCATGCTATTGGAGGAGAATTATGGAAACGGAAGCTTTACGCAACGTGGAACAACTAGCTTTGAAGAAACACAAGATTTACAAACAAAGCTTAATTAGGTACCTCGCACGCTCCATGCTGGCCAGTATGTTTATCGGATTCGGCGTCATCGTGGCGTTTAAGACAGGTAACTTCTTTTATATGGAGCAGTCCCCGTTTACCTATCCGATGGCGGCAATTACGTTTGGCGCGGCAATCATCCTGATCGCGTACGGTGGAGGTGACCTGTTCACGGGCAATACGTTTTATTACACGTATGCGGCGCTGCGCAAGAAACTGCGCTGGTTCGAAGTGATCAAGCTGTGGATTGCGAGTTATAGCGGTAACCTGATGGGCGCAGCCGTGTTTGCCTTGTTAATCTACCTGACCGGATTGTTCGACTCGTCCCAGGTGAACGGTTTTCTGCTAAGCGTGGTGGAACACAAAATGGAAGTTCCGACCATGCAGCTCTTTTTCCGGGGAATCCTGTGTAACTGGCTTGTATGTATGGCGTTCTTTGTCCCGATGTTCATGAAGGAGAATGGAGCCAAAATGTTTGCCATGATGCTCTTTGTGTTCTGCTTCTTCATCTCGGGATATGAGCACAGCATCGCCAATATGTGTACGTTCGCGATTGCACTTGTGTTGAATCACCCGGGGACAATCTCATTTGAAGGTGTGCTTCACAACCTGGTTCCCGTGACCTTGGGTAATCTGGTGGGTGGTGTGCTGCTGATGGGCTTTATGTATTATGCGGTGAACAAACCGTTTCTGGATGAAGAGACCCATTAATCTCTGGCAAAAAAAGAGTCCCTTCCGGCCCGGTCCATTGACCGTGGCGAATCAGTAAGCAAAACCATAAACACCCCGGCAACCTTCCATCTCAGCGAGAAGGTTGCCGGGGTGTTTCTCTATGGGCAGGCTCACGGATAAGCCGCTTGCCAACCCCATCCGTGGCTTAGAAGTAATCCCGCCACGGAGTATATTCAATATCGTTGTCGCCACGCGTGACCACGATCATATTCTCCATTTTGCCCGTTTCCTTATTGGTACGGTAGATCATCGTACGTGTCTCGCCTTCCTCCGGCACGGAGAACAGGAATTTGTCCGCGACGAAGGATGAACCTAGTCCTGTCGCATGTTCCGTGAAGGCAGAGCCCGTCTTGCTTGTGAGCAACAGACCAATGCCGTAGGCTGTAGCCGTCTGTGCTGCTTTGCCAAAGAGATGCTCGCCTTGACTCGTGGTGTGCGTTTGCTCCGAATACTTATACTTTTCCGTATCTTTGGTATAGTCCACCACATTGCCCTGTTTATCCAGACTGATGGTGGTTGTTTCGCCTTTATCGCTTTTCACCTGATACGTACCTACGATGGAATCCTCGGTAATTTTCACCGTTTTGCCCGTATCGGGGTCAGTCTGATAGATTACATCTTCATACTGAAGCCGAATGATGTTCATGCTGGCCTGAATCTGCTGTGCCAGTTCTTCGTCACCCATCTCTTTGGCTTTCTTCAGCATTTCCTCATAGTTCTGGTATTTCTCGGCATCCTTCTCAGCCCATTCATCCATGTTCTTTGGTGGACCTGGCGTTTTGTTCAGATCATCGCCTTTAATTTTGCCCATGGTTGATAGCGCCCGCGCTGCGGTCAGCGCCGTCATAATTGCCTGGCTCACCGCCTCTTCATCTGTCGTGCGGAAACGCTCGGCAATCTTCTTAAGCTCCGATTGAATGGACAGAACCAGTTCCAGAACAGATTTCATCGTGCCTTGAGCGGTTGAATAATCGTTATAGAAGCGTTCCCGTTCCATCCCATCCCAGTTGCTGCGCATGACACTCATCTTGCCGTCCAATGTGGACATGAAGCCCGATAATTGCTGATGTGCCTGAGCGAACTGCCCACTGACCGTCTCCAGTTGTTCCGGTGTCACCTTGATCTGTGTCATCCTGCACACTCCTCATCCTGGTCATTTATATCACGTGGTCTATCCATTACGACAATCTCTCAGCCTGTTCCTGTTTGATCTCCAGATGCAACAGCGGGAACGGATTACCGGAACTATCCATTTCGGAACGACCCATCTGTACAAATCCCATCTTTTGATAGAATCGGGCTGCTCCAGTATTCTGCTCATTAACATCCACCTTGAGGTGACGGCCTTTGATTTTGAAGGCATGCTCTATTAGAAGACGTCCCAGACCCTGTCCGTGTTGGCTCGGATCCACAAACAACATCTCGATAAAGCTATCATCCACACCAATAAAACCCACAGGTTGTTGCTCCATATTCAGAACTTCCCAAACCTCGACTTGTCTTTGTTGCAACACATCACTCACCACTTTTTTATAGAACTGAATGTGATGCTCTTCCAAAAACGTATGGGTTGCCCGCACAGCACTCTCCCAGATTCCAACCAACTTGTCATGATCCTGTTCCCGATATGCAACGACTAACATGTCCAACGTATTCTCCTTTTCTAGTAAAAGGTTATGTAAAAGTCCGATCTTGGGATCGGACTTGTTTGATAGATCAAATTTGAAATAACTCTTCGTTTATTTTACCATGTCCATCATTCAATCTGTACCCATAATTGCCAAACTTGAGTTAACGTTCTACCTCATTTTTGGATTCCAACGGAAGGTAACTGCCGATTGGGAAGACAGTACATATCGAAACGAATCTCCGTCCATGACTACATCAAAAGAAACTTCTGCCTCACCCGTGTTAGCTGCAACCAGCACCATCGTTCCATCCGGATTACGGAAGGTTACGTTCTCGAGCTGGCCCTGTTCTTGCGTAGAAGCAACTCTTACGGCTCCCGGACGTACATAACGGCTGATGTGGCCTAACGCATAATACTCGACATTTCTGATGATTTCATCACGCTCCGGGTCAATCGTCACAACCCCACGACAGTTCTCACAACCACCGTTCGTGGGTCCACCATGCGGATCGAGTGCGATGTTCCAGAGCAGCACATTTTTCGCCCAGTTGCGAGGTGCACCAATGATGAGATTGGACATTTGCCAGCTCAGATTCTCGCCAAAATCAGGACTCCACTCCCCACCACTACATTCGGTAAAATAGATGTTTTTGTCTGGGAAGCGCTCATGCACTTCCGACATGGCAGATGGATCACCTGCATAACAGTGAAAAGCAGATCCATCGATATGTGCAGCAGCCTGCTCATCACCAAGCACCTTGCTGGTATATTCAACCGCCTGATCCCAGTTATGATCATACGCGATGATTCGCGTGTCCAGTTCTGCATCCTGTAGGGCCGGGCCGAGATAATCCCGTATGAACATGGCTTGTTCTTCGGCCCCCATACTCATACTCGGATATTTATCCGAGGTGAACTCCGGTTCATTTTGCAACGTGATCCCGTAGATGGGAATGCCCTTTGTCTGATACGCTTTGATATATTTCACAAAATATCTTGCGTACGCTTCATACACCTGGGGATCGTTGTAATCCAGAAACCAACCGTTAGTGGTCTTCTCCCGATACTTCATCCAGGCAGGGGCCGTCCACGGTGTGCCCAGTACGTTAAGATCCGGTTTCAAACCAGCTACACGCTCCAGCATATTCACGACTTCCTGATCCTTTTCGATTGAAAAGTGTTCCATATCATAATCCGTGCCGGACTCGATATCATCATAGGTATAACTTGAAGCCGCGCCTGATTCATCTACCGAATAATCGGAGGCACCAATCGTATGACGTACCATATCCATGTTTAGCCCTTCCGTCGAGAACATCTCCTTGAGTAGTTGTTCTTGCTGCTCCTCTGGAAGCTGATTAATCAGATGTACCGACGAACCCGTCATCGCTGCGCCAAATCCATCCATGGTCTGATACGTCTTGTCCGGGTCAATCTGTATGGTGAAATCCGACGAAGATGTGTCTGACTCCTGCGTTGAAAAAACTGAAGAACTTGGGTCAGCATCATGGTGATCTGTAATTGGAATGGGCTTCTGTGGTGTAAGCAGATTTCGCTGATCTCCCGTGGTTAACCAGACTTCGACCGCTCTCTGCTTGTCCGCAACCGGTGGCGGTACGGGTTGTTCACCTCGGTTGAAGATAAGCCAGATTCCTATACCAACACTACAAACAGCTGCGATCAACAGGATCATCCATCGTTTGGGATGCTCTCGCCAGCCTATGTTCATCACGTTTCACTCTCCTTCCATTGTGGAAAAAGCCGCGGCCACTAGGCCACGACTCATTTCGCTATATATATAAATTAGAACAAACTGCATTTCACACAGATATATTCAATGGGAAGAACAGCTTTTCGATCTCCCTTATTGCACTTTTATTTACCGGACTTGCTTCCGATATTCACACTACCTGTCAGACGAATATCATCGGATGCACTACCAACATACACTTGAACCTTACCCTTAGGCATTAACCATTCATGCGATGTTTCATCCCAATAGGACAATGCGCTGCGATCCAGTTGAATGTTGACCCGTTGCTGCTTGCCTGCTTTCAGATCTACCTTCGCCCAACCAGCAAGCTGCTTCTCTGGCGTTTCAACTTTAGTTGGCAGATTGCCAACATAGACCTGTACAACTTCTGCACCGGAAACTTTACCGGTGTTACGTAAGTTCAGGGATACTTCTACGGTTGCTTTGTCGCCTTTGCCTGTGTTTTTCACATGCAGATTACGATAATTAAAATCGGTATAAGACAGTCCGTGTCCAAAGGCAAACGCCGGTGTCATGCCTTCTTTGTCATATCCTTTATACCCTACAAAGATACCTTCGGAGTAGTTGCCCACCCCATTCACACCCGGGAATTGTTCCGCAGTGGATACCGGAGTTTGGGAATCATCTGATGGGAACGTCACCGGCAACTTACCGGATGGATTCACATCGCCGAACAGAACACGTGCTACTGCATTACCTTGTTCCTGACCTGCATACCAAGCCTGAACGATGGATGGCACTTCTTTTTGCCAGGAATCCATTTCAACAGCGCGACCACTCATTTGCACCACGATCGTTTTTGGATTGGCTGCTGCTACCTTGCGGATCAGCTGCTCCTGGTTATTCGGCAGCTCCAGGTCGGAACGGTCGACGTAACCTTCACTGTCATACGTACGAGTTACCACGACGGCAACATCGGATTTTTTCGCCAGATCAACTGCTTTTTGCATTTTGATATCCACAGCGTCTTCTGGAGCTTCCCAGCCAAAACGAACCTGTGCACCCATATCATGATTGGTCTGTACCGGGAAATCCGTACGATACTCAATTCGAATATTGTGGGACTCGCCTTCTTTGAATGAGATCTCTTTCTTTGTTGTACTCAATGTTTCACCTTGATTGTCTACGAGTAACTTATCATCCACATACAGTTTCGCAGAACCTAGACTGGTCAGGGACAGTTTATATTCACCCGTTTGAGGTGCTGTGATCGCCCCTGTCCAACGAGCAGACATTTTGGCATTGAATTTCGTTGGTGTCACTGGAAGCTTGGAAGATTGTGCGTTAAAACCTTCATAGTTGTAGAATCCAAGATTCATGTTGACCTGATTATCTGTACGGACCAAAGAAGGATTACCCTCCATATCTTTATTCGTCCAGTATTCAGCACGCAGACCATATTCCGCACGATCTGTACCATAGTCTCTTTCGCTCTCCTGAGCATCCGCTGGTGATAAAAGAGTAGAAGGTACGGCGGATGGTCCATTAAATGCATCTCCTGCGGAGATAGGATCCGTTCCGGCAGCATATTTTACATCCACACCGTTTCCTGCACGGTTACGAATCCCTTCAAACGGGCTCACCGTATACGTCGGATTAACCAGACTGCTACCACCACCGGCTGCGGATGCGTTATCTGCATCCGGTCCGATGACAGCGATGGATTTTACGTTTTTCTTGGACAGCGGCAGCACATTGTCGTTATTTTGCAAAAGAACCATGCTCTCTTCTGCAATTTCACGTGCTTGTTTGCCGTCTTTCTTGGCATTGATTTGTGTATTCGTTACAGGGTTATCGAACAGCCCCTTATCGAACATTTGAAGCAAAATACGTCTAACCTTCTCATCAATGGTTTGCTCGCTGACTTCACCTTTGTTCACGGCTTCCAGCAATTTGTCTCCCCATTTGCCATACGGCTCTCCAGGTGTCTCCAGATCCAGACCCGCATTGGCGGATTTGGCTGTGCTGAAGTTTGCACCGTAGTCACTCATGACGAACCCTTCGAAGCCGAACTGGTCCTTAAGGACATCGGTCAGCATCTTCTTGTTCTCACAAGCGTATGTACCGTTCACCTGGTTAAATGAACACATTGCAGAACCAAGATCCGCTTTTTCAACAATCGCTTGGAATGGACGTGCATAGACTTCCTGAATGGCACGTTCGCTGGCTGTTGCATTGGTGGTAAAACGCTCTGTCTCCTGGTTGTTCAGGATGTAGTGCTTCGCTGTAGCGATAACCGGATTGCTTTGAATCCCGTTCACATACGCTGCACCCATGCCGGAAGCCAGCAATGGATCTTCCCCGAGCGATTCAAAGTTCCGGGAACCCCATGGTGTACGTGCAATATCAAGCCCAGGACCAAGCACTACATTATGTGTTGTATCATGTGCTTCCTGACCGATCAGATCGCCATATTTCTTGGCCAGATTGGTATCCCAGGAAGCGGCAAGCGCGATGGGTGCAGGCAGTGCCGTGGACTTTTTGTCCTGCACATCCGGGTTAGCCACACGTACCCCTGCAGGTCCGTCTGCCATCTGTAATGCCGGAATGCCGAGGCGCTCCAATCCATCATTATAGAAACCATAATAGTTATTTACTTTACCGGTTACGAATCCAACTTTCTCCTCCAGCGTCATCTCCTTGAGCAGCAGCTCGGTGCGTTCCTCCGCAGACAAGGATTTGTTCATCCAAGGACGATTGGCCCCAGATTCCGCCTCCGCGGCGAAGGCGTGCAGCGGCATAGCCGCAACCGCCACGATGATTAATAACATAAACCATCGTTTGAGGAAAATCAGATTGAGTCTTCTGTTCATGTTGTAAGTTCTCCTTCTCTCTTGATCATTTTTCTTGTGCACATATTGAATACATGTATACAAGGGAATGCAAACTGGCTTGATCCCAGTCTTTCAAGCATTCAGGTTGTCCTGCACATGGCTTCTGAAACTGCAGCCTGCAAGCAAGTCAGCAGATTTCGCTTCCTAACGATAGCCGACATGATCATGAATTACATCCCCTTAAATTTGGTAAATGACCGATTAGAACAAGCCTAGTTCTTTGGAATCACCATATTAACAATTCAGATAACAAAACAAGAAAACGAATTATTTACATTTCCGTAACTACTTTCGAACAAATTCTTTACTTTTAAAAACAGTCGGTTCGACCCACTCCCGATCAACCAATTAATGCAATTAATTATCAGATTAAGGAATATGTCGACACACTCTGGGTCCTAAGTCTATTTGAAAACGGAACCAATCCGGTCCATTGAAATATCCAAAAATATAAAAGCAACTGAGGTCCCTTTTAACAGGTTCTTCAGCTGCCTTTATGTTGGAATTGCTCCATATTGTCCACTTTCCGTCCATGATTCTTGTTCTACACTCGTTATATTGAGATTCGAAGTTACATTAAAATCGGAGTAGCAAATAAAAAACCGCCCCAAGAGGGGCGGCTCACTTCTGTTCAATCACTTCTAGTTCTGTAATTGTGCAAGAATCTGCGGGTCCTTGATCTTTTTATCTTCGGCGAGCAACATCACCTTGGACAAAATCTCAGCTGTTCTCGGATCTTCATCCAGGAATGGCAGGAAGATTCGACCCCGATGCTGACTGTGCACCGGAACAATATGAAGTGCACCTGTAGCTTGTTTGAACACATTACCACTCCCCAGATGAACAGCATACTCACCCAATTCACCATCAATTCGTGCGTAATTCCCGTCCAAACGTACATTGTCGATCTTCAGCAGACGCAACGACTCGTTCACAATGACGTGACGCATCTCGATTGTTGTCAGGCTGGCTTCCGGATCTACGCCTCCCACATGTGCAACGCTGACCACCAGATCGATATCACGCATAACTTCCGAGAAGAACGTCAGCGGCACATCTTGCAGCGCTACAGGTTTGTAGCTCTTGCGATCGTAGAACTGCACCGTCTCCAAGGTAGGTGCCTCCGTATCTGCAGGTGAGAACCAATCTGCCATGGCATAGAGATTCGCAATCAGATTGTGCTCGTAACTTACCTTCTGCAGACCTTCCTCATAACTGACAGTCCATTGGCGTCCTTTAAGCAGAGCTACTGCTTTTTTCGGTTGAATCTGATATCCGGCGTATCGACGAGACACCGTACCATTAGCCAATTCGTCCTCGTTAGGAAGATACAGCTCACGGAATACCTGCTTGAAGGGCTGACGCTCCTGACGGGTGAACAGATCCCGCTGGAATTCACTCCAGCTTCCGCTCTGATACAGATGAAGCGGATGAGCAATCAACAGTTGATCCTGTTCCGATAGTGCATGGTTCGTACCCTCCGGCCCAGGAGCAACCAAACCATTGGATGATACATCGAATCGTCCCGTCTTGTCACCTGACTGGAATATAAGCGTTCTTACCAGCGGATGTATAACCGGATTTTGCATCAGACTGGTAATTTCCTCACGTGTAAAGGATGTTCCAGCAGTCATCGAACGTTCCAGCTCCTGCCGTGCCCGGCGATACTGATCCACCAGATCCGATTTGAGCTCTTTCAGTTCAGCGATATATCCATCTTTTTTGAACCGGGCAGGTACAGATTTGAGTGTCTTGCCTTTGCTAACGATAACCATTTCGGGTTGGCCTTCCTCATCAATGACCAATTGTGCTGTCGTGTCAGCATCTAATGCATGAGGTTCAAAGAAGGATTTCATCTCATCCAACTTACGTGCTTCCATGTCCCACATCAGCCGCGTAACATCAGCATAACCTGCATTACGAGCGAGATTGCCCAGTGCAATCTGTGATGCTACACCTTCACTGGCACGGCGTTGTGCACCGAATTGCTTGCTCTGCAACAGAAACTTCTGAATGAAGTCGTATCGCTCACGCAGATCCTGTTCCCGATTTACGGCGAATGGGATCAAACTGTAGGTTAACAAATGATCCTTGTTTCGCTTGTCTGACACGGAATCACGCATATCGTCCAATCGAAGCTTGCCCAGTGCAGCATCTGCGAACAATTGGGATCTGCGGTGGTTAGCTCCCCCGGAAATGTACTTGGCGCAATCGTATAACAGATTGAACCGTTCCTCACCGACAGCAGCATAGGCTTCTTCAAACCAAGCGATATCAAACGCACCTTCATTAAAGTCCTGTGGTGAGATTGGAGAATAGTGGGCCACGATGGTTTCTTTCTCCGCAGTAAAGCGTTCATTGATATGAGCATGGAAGTACCATGCCGCACTGCGGAGACCTTCCCATTCCAGATGTTTTGCAACAATCTCCATCCACTGCGGGGCGTACATAGCTGCTTCCAGCAATTTTTTCTCATTCACCGGATACTTCTGGAGCAATTCTCCAAGACGCTTCTCATCTTCTCCATCCCGTGGATGACAATTCTGAATTAGATAGCTAAACGTCTCTTTACGTGTTGTGTTGTCCCCATAACTGTAGATATATCCACGGACAAATGTATCCTGATCCATCGCCGAGACCAGATGTACCCAGTGTTCCATGCCTTCAATTCGTTCCAGTTTCATGGCAAGTGTACTTACTTCTGTAGAGAGTTCTCCCCGGGTCAGCTCGATCTCCAGAATCCGATTAACGACCGTATCCCGTAAATGAATCAGCTTGGGATCACTTGCGATCACTTCTGTACGAGTGGATGTTAAGTCCCGAATAAACATCAGACGATTCCCACCGACCAGAACCTGTCGGTATATCTCCTGTTCATCAATCAGGTTCAACTGGTACGCACGCAGGAAATCTTCAAGTGACAGCAAGGACAACGGTTGACTATTTTCTACAAGACTGGCGAACTGGTAGGCTGTCTGGAAGAAACGTTTGAAGCTGTTATCGTCATGGATTTTGCCACGAACCACATAATTCCAAGGTCCAGTCAGAATATGAAGCATGCCTGACTCTTTCTCGAGTCGATCAGCAGGCATACTCGCGATGATGGAGGCCCAGGTTTTCTCAGCTATTTCAAACGTGTCGATCGGATCGCTATCCAGAAATGCCGCCGATATCAGTGCCACTACCTGATCCTTATACGTTAACGAATCCAGCATCTGCTGTAGCTTTTCGATGTCATCCAGAGGATAGATCTGGTCGGCAAACGACTTGCGCCAGCCTTCCAATAACGGAATCTTTTGCAGTTCTTCATAGTCATACTGATCATGGAAGTAACTGTAATGGTCACTCAATTTGCCATTGAAATCCCGGAGCTGTATAACCATGTATAGCTGCATCAGTTCCACACTGCTAAACCCAGCATGTTGAATAAAGTTTTCCCATATGTCATGTAGCGGGAACTGTTCCATCTGCTTCATTTCATTCCGCTCTCCATACGGAACCTTGGAGCGAAGACTCGCTCCGACTAACAACGTGTCTTTGTAGCCAGCATAGTACTCCACTTCATACTCATGATCCCTGTGTTCATGCACTAATTCATCGAGCCCCTGCAGGAATGGTCTGGTCTTATCCAGAGAAAGTGTAAAGATATCCTTCGGACTGTGGCCTTTGAGGTCACGCTTCTCTTCCAGCAATGGCTCACGTCGCTTCGGATCGAATAAATTAAACCCATTAGCGGCCGTATAGCGACTCCCCTGATCCGTCAGCTTGTCGAGCAACTTCTGTTCCTTCGCGGTTGGCGTCTCAATCAGCTGTGCCAATGGCTGCAATTGCTCCTGCTGATCTGCCCGATCCGGATCTGCCGCAATCTCGGTCAACAATTCGAGCGCGCCTAGACGCTGCAACTCACTCTTGGCCTGCAAAAGTCGCTTCAGTGAAACCGTCAATTGGTCCACGGGTTGTAGTAACAATACATGGATGACCTTCTGACGAAGTGAGCCTGTCTTGAGCTTCATCAGCGCCTCCATCTGTTTCATCTCTTCAACCGTCAACGTGAGCTGCTTCGCCTTGGAGAGCGCACTTTCCCGATTACTGATGCTTTTATCAGACAAACTCTCAAACACAAACTGTCTTTGCACCTCATTATCGGGATGCTGAACAAACTGGGACAACAGTTCCCCGCGCAGTTCTGGGCTCAAACGGTCCTTGATTGCGATGACTTCGCCGATCCATTCCGGGTCCATATCATAAGCGGCCAGATATAACATTTTCTTCACTACATCATCTGTATCAATCCGGTAGTGAACATACTCAAGTACACCCGATGGTCCACCTGATCCGCCTTTTGGAATGACAGCCAACATCTGTTTGAATTTATCAAAGTCCTGACGTCTCAATGCCTTATCTTCAAGCGCAGGCAATGGCCACACGTAGACACTACGCTGATTCTCTCCATTCTCGAAACTCCAGTTGTACATATACATGGCATCATAGTTGGTCACAATCCAGTGCATCAACTCGGTATCCTGCGCCTCCAGATAACGACGTGCAATGTGCAAACGAAGCTCTCTGTTCTGGCTGTTAGCCAGTACGTATTGGGCAACAATCTTCTGATATAATTGGCCTTGATCCATAATCTCGATGATCTTGCTCGTCAGTTCATTCTCTTCAATGACCGCTGTCGCCCACAGGCTGATAAAGAGCTTGTTGGCGTTCGCTTCCTGCTGCCAGGATTCGCGCACTTCTGGTTGCACAAGCGCCTCATACGCCTGTTCAATCAGCTGTGCAGCAACACGCTGATTGGCTGCTTCTATACCAATTCCCGTCCATACGGCGAGTGCTCTTACCACCGAACTGAAACGGATCAGGTTGTTGTCGATGATGATTTTTAATATGTAAATATAGGCTTCCAGTGTTCCTTCATCCATCCGCTCCACAATGCTTTGGCGCAGCCCTTCCTGCAACCTTGCTGCAACGAGCAACTCACCCACCATCTGATAGGCATCTGCCTGATCGCTCATGAATATACCTTTGATCATTTCATGGGTTAACAACGCCGTCTGATTGTCACCATAGATAATATCGTGCAGTGCCTGCTTCATATCTCCACCCTGATG
This sequence comes from Paenibacillus sp. FSL M8-0212, assembly GCF_038004645.1. Taxonomy (NCBI): domain Bacteria; kingdom Bacillati; phylum Bacillota; class Bacilli; order Caryophanales; family Paenibacillaceae; genus Paenibacillus; species Paenibacillus sp. FSL M8-0212. The sequence continues at coordinate 1,438,636 of NZ_JBBORP010000001.1, forward strand.
ATCCAGTTCATAAGCGATACAATCGGCCAGGACCCAACGGATCTCATGCAGATAATCCAGCTTGTACTCACGTAGTGACACATATTCTTCCAAGGAGAAATTTTTCATTTCCATACGGAACAATCCCATCAGTTTACGGATGACTTGTTCTACATGCTGCTCCGGATCGGATGTGCGGAAAGGCCGGCGTTCATAGTTGTTACTGTATGGGAAACGAGTCGCACGCTCTGCGATATAACGGAATCGTGCAACCAATGACTCGCTCGCCAGATGCTCGAGTACATCCAATAGTGGCTGGAATAATGGTTTCTGCGTTTCTGCAGCCAGCCTTCCAAGCAGCTTATCAGTATTCAAAAACATCTTTTCATCTCCACGCAAATAGGTAGACCCGGCGATCTCCACAACATAGCCTGCCAGCTCAAGCTGTACCCCTGTTAATGACTTGGCTCTTTCCTGCAATTCATCCATATACACCTGTACTTGATCTTCCTGATTCATCCTGTTCTCCTCCTTCATCGCTCTCTACCACAGACGTCCGGCAAGCATTGTAAAACGAATAAATACCACGTTATCTCCGTCTTTTACAACAAGTGACTCATCCAGCTCCTGCAATTCATCATCGTTGAGAAATACTTTATATAACCCATCCTCATAGGCGGTTATAGCTGTCTCCATCGCAACATTCAGATCAGGAACACCCTCATTGTATACTGCGCCAAATCCGACTTTCCCCGCCGCTCCTTGCGCCTTAATATCATCCGGCATCAGGTAGGCGAGCAATTCTGCCTGTTGCTTCTTGTCCTGAAGGACTTTCACTTGCAGAGCCACCATGTTCTCAATGAGCTGCCTTAACGTATGAGTTGTTTCCGGAAGTTCGGCAGCTTGCTTGGCAAGTACCGGCTTGCGCTTACCCAGACTTTTTACCGTTATCCATACGTTCACCGTGTTCCCCCCTATGTCCTGCCCTATTTGAAGAAGCTTCCATAAGCCCCGATATCTATACCACGATGCGAAATAACCTAAACTCAAAATGACCATCTGTCTCAAAATAAAATCAAAAATACGTACATATGTACCCCTAATGAACATCATAACTAAAATTCAATCCATATTCATGAGCCAATCCTCATGTTTACGTGGAACCACGGAACTATGGCCTACTTGCGTACATATACGCAAAAAAAGCCGCACAGTCTCATATAAATATGGACTGCGCAGCCGCTAAGCTACCATTAGAACAGTTTATGTCGCCTGAGAACCTTTATAAACTGAAACCTGCATGAATCATCTGGCCAAGCGCAAAGGTCGAATGGTTACAGCTGCTGTCTTGAACCCAGGCATCCGGCAGAACGGATCTAGCTCTGGTCTGGTGGCCCGATTCACATTCTGAATGCCGCCCCAATGCATCGGCACGAACAAGGTATCCTCCCGAATCGAATCTTTGATGCGCGAACGAACCGTGAAGCTTCCGTACACCGATTGAATCTCCACCCACTCTCCATCGTGAATACGATAACGGGCAGCGGTAGCCGGGTGAAGTTCAACAAAGTTCTCCAATTCACGAGCTGCCAATGCCGGACTTCGATGTGTCTGCACCCCTGTAAGATAATGAGGCAACACACGCCCATTGGTGAGAATTAAGGGGAACTCCGAAGATATATCATTCCAGCCCGGGCTGGATTCAAATGTGAATGCCGCTTTGCCGTCCGGGTGTGCGAATCGTTCACCGAACAGCAGTCCTTCTCCCTGATCATCCAGGGCAGAACACGGCCAGTATACCCCTTTCTCGTTACGCAAACGCTCATAGGTAATGCCATAGTAATCAGCCACTCCGCCACGACTCGCCACCCGAAGCTCATTAAAGATATCCTCAGCAGTGTCATATTCAAAATAAGAAGCTTTACCCAATTGCGCGGCAATCCGGCATAATATATCCCAATCATCGAGCGTTTCTCCCGGCGCAGGCCGCCCCTGTTCACGAAGCAGAACTCGCCCCTCCAGATTGGTCAGTGTGCCTTCATTCTCCATGTAAGACGTAACCGGCAGAACCAAATCAGCCATTCGCGCTGTCTCGGATAGAAACATGTCTGCCACGATCAGAAAGTCCAGCTTGCGCAGACCTTCTTCCACCAAACGCACATTGGGATTGGATACGACCGGGTTGGAGCCCATTACAAGCAATGCCCGAATCTCCTGATCATGGACCTTCTCCATCATCTCGTAGGCGGATACCCCTTTGCCTGGCAAACTTGCAGGGTCTACACCCCAGACGGATGCCACATAGGCACGATCAGCTTCATTTTCAATGGATCGATAACCCGGCAGCTGGTCAGCCTTCTGCCCATGCTCCCGTCCGCCCTGACCATTGCCTTGACCTGTGATGGCACCATATCCACAGCCTTCTCGGCCAATTTTGCCAGTCGCCAGCACCAGGTTCAGAAAGTGCCTGACGGCCATATGCCCATCCGTCTGCTGCTCCACACCACGTGCTGTCATGATCATGCCTGTCTCTGCCTCACCATAGGCCATCGCTGCCTGACGAATCAGCGCCAGATCAACCCCGCACGTTTGTGCCGCCTGTTCGAGTTGCAGATCAGCCAACCCTTGTATCAATTGATCGTAACCATGCGTTCGTTGGTCTATAAAATGAGGCTTCACCAATCCGGCATCCATAATCACCTTCAACATGCTATCTGCCAGCAGAGCATCCATGCCAGGTTTCACCTGCAAATGAAGGTCGGCAATGGCAGCGGTTGCCGTCTTGCGTGGATCAATAACGATAATGAAGGCTCCATTCTCCTTCGCTTGATTGAAGTATGGCAGAAGGGTAGGTTGGCATTCTGCAATATTGGTACCTGCAAGTACAATGCAGCCCGCCTTAGGAATATCGGACAGACGAAACGTCAATCCACGATCCATCCCGAATACTTTACTGCCAGCTGAAGCCGCAGCTGACATGCAGAACCGTCCATTATAGTCGATATATTTTGTCCCCAATGCAACTCTGGCAAACTTGCCGAGCAGATAGGCTGTTTCATTTGTCAGAGATCCGCCTCCGTATACTCCGACCGTATCTGCTCCGTATGAATCTTTCAAGTCCTGAACCCGCTCTGCGATGGTCTGAATGGCCTCCTCCCAGGAACAGGGTTCAAGCTCGCCATTACGACGAATGAGCGGATGCATTAATCGTTGACCACTGAGCGCATGTTGATGAGCATTCATGCCCTTCACACACAACCTGCCCTGAGAGGCTTCATTCGGGACACCCTGAACCGTATACTCACCACGACGCTGGCCCGCAACAGGTGCAGCCAGTTCTTCAACAGTCATCTTGCATTGCACACTGCAATACGGACACTGGGTTTCCTTTACATACAGCTTGGAGGCTGTTGGTTCTGAACTCACGGATAATCCCATCTTTCCATCCCCGCCTTTCATCTATATATCAGCTTGAAGTGTAGCTGCAAGTTCCTTCTGTAACTGGTCATCCAGCAGCGTTTCCCGAATCGACATGAATCCCAATCGTTCCGTCCATGCCCATAACGGCTCATCATACCAAGCGGTTTGTCGATACCATTGAAGGCAGGCTGATGCGAGTGCTGCCGCTTGTATCTCTGTTTCAGCCACCCCGAGCAAGCCACCTTGCTTGACCGGATGTTCTGCGTGACCGCCTGCGTATATCTCCCATCCAGCCGGTGAAGCCAGCAAGCCGATATCCTGCACTAGTGCGCTCACCAATGACCCGGGTCCTGGTGCGACTCCCATATTCACCGGCGACGGCATCGCAGCACCGATCCAACTCGCACGGAGCTGTGCAGCCAACCCCCTGGCATCTCTTGCATAGGATAACTGTGGAATACGATCATCCCAGCGCACCTGAATCTCTGAGTGACCTTCGATCTCTCTGTCATTAATCGTTCCACCGGATACCTGTAAGTAATAATGAATTACCGGGCGACATACCGAGCAACCATGTTCCGAATCCCAACCCAGCTTCTGCAAGATCAAAGATAAGTCTGGTAGCCCTATCTTCATAACAACGATGTCAACCAGTATTTCCTTCAGTTCTGCATGCCCAAGATCCGTACAACTGCACACAGGCATTGGAGCAGGTTTATCCGGTGTGGCTACCACGCCTGTACCCCCGTTATTTTTCAGATTATGTGTATGTTTCAATAGAGCAGCCACCATCGGACGACAGCCACCGCATGAACCCGACGCCTTAGTCTGCTCCTTCACCTGATCTGCCGTCTCGAGACCCTGTTCCTGAATAGCTTTCATAATGGCCGCCTTGGTCACATTGTTGCAGGCACATACGGTCTCCTGAGTCGGTAATGCCGCAGCAGCCATCTCAGCCGGGTCTGGGGCCCCTTCACGCGGAGCCAATTCCGCCACATCTGCGCCCCGTTGCACAAGTCCAAGCAATGCCGTTCCTTCGGTTGTATCTCCAAATAAAATGGCTCCACGCACTTTACCAGCCTGCATCAGCACTTTTTTATATGTGCCTTGAATGCCATCCAGATGTTGAATTGCGGTCTGCATGCCTTCCCCACTGATCTCACCCGCTGAGAAAACATCAACCCCCGATACCTTCAACTGTGAGTAGGGAATAGATCCTTTGTATTCAGGAGTTTCCTGCCCACAGAGCGTACGTGCGAGTACTTTCCCCTGCTCGTATAAGGGAGCCACCAGACCATAACTGATCCCCCGATGTTCAGCACATTCCCCGACTGCGTATATATCAGGTACACTAGTGCGCATATAGTCATCTACCATAATTGCCCGATTCGTGGCGATTCCACTTCGTCTGGCCAGATCCACATTTGGCCGAATCCCTACAGCGACAATGACAACCTGAGCTTCAAGCTTGGAACCATCTGTGAATAGCAGCCCCTGGGCCTGCGATCGTCCGGTAATTTTCTGCGTATTCTTGGCCAAAAGAAAGGACATGCCCTGCGCTTCAAGTTCCTCCTGAAGCATCGCGGCAGCCTTCTCATCCAACTGCCGGTTCATAATGTAAGGTGCGTTATGTACCACCACAGCTTCCATGCCCAGATGCAGTAACCCGCGCGCAGCCTCCAGCCCAAGCAATCCACCACCAATGACGGCGGCCTTGCGATAGGTTTTAGAATAATCAGACATGCGCGTACAATCATCAATCGTTCGGAAGGACATGACCCTCTCTTTATCCATTCCCGGAATCGATGGGATAAAAGGTGAAGACCCTGTCGCCAGAATCAGGACATCATAGGTTTCTTTTAGTCCGGATTCCGTCTCTATATATTTTCCACGGGTATCAATCCGGTGTACCGTTTCACCTGTACATAGCCGTATATGATGCTCGGCATACCAGCTCCAATCATTGATTATGATATCCTGTAACGAATGCTCACCCTGCAATACTTTCGATAACATGATCCGATTGTAATTGGGACGGGGTTCATTGCCGTAGATGACAATCTCATACGTATCAGGCTCCAGTGCGATGATCTCTTCAACACACTTCACTCCAGCCATGCCATTTCCGATAATCACCAGTTTGCTTCTGCTCATGGGCTGCCCCCCTATCTCTCTCACCTAAAAATAAACAGAAAAATCCCTTCTCCATGATTCGGAAAAGGGCACCGTTGCCTCCGGAATCCACACGCCTTTGTGTGGATTCATATTAGATTCAGATTAAGGGAATCGGAATCTAATGTCAACATAATTAACACAGAAACTTCGAAATACATTTAAAAATGAATTATTTAAAATTTCATGTTATTTTTGTTGACACATCTATTTTTTCTTGATTATAATTTGAATCAAAATCACAGTGCTGTGATCAACTCAGATGCGGGAACACAATGACGTGTACCGCCTGTCGGCAACGGGGCCGCAAATCGTTCAGATCTGGACGAATTGCGGCCTTTTTCTGCCTTAACACGCACATAGACAAATCACGAAGATCTCAATTGGATGAGGAGCGATGATGGATGATGGAGAGCAAAAGTTTTTGGAAAAGCGGGCATAAGCCCACCCTCTTCGGGGCGTTTATGTATTTTGACATCAGTTTTATGATATGGGGGATGCTGGGTCCACTCGCAGTTGTCATTGCATTGGACTATCCGATGACTCCGCTGGAAAAGGCCAATCTGGTCGCATTGCCTATTCTCGGCGGCTCCATCCTGCGCCTTGTGCTTGGCTTCATGTCTGATTATATTGGTCCGAAACTAACCGCACAGATCGGGATGCTCGTCACCTTAGTTCCTTTATTACTCGGCTGGTTATGGGTTGACTCTTTAAGCCAACTGTACGTGGTGGCACTCTTGCTTGGTGTCGCAGGTGCCTCATTTGCTGCTGCGCTACCTCTGGCAGGCCAATGGTATGGCAAGGAGCATCAGGGTCTGGCCATGGGTATTGCCGGGGCGGGTAACAGCGGAACCGTACTCGCGACGTTGTTTGCCAATCGCTTGGCTACGCATTTTGGCAGCTGGGAAGTTGTGTTCGGACTTGCTATTATACCGATTGCTATCGTATTTATTCTCTTTTCTATCTTTGCCAAGAATAGCCCTAACCGGCCTGAACCCAAGAAATTGTCTCAATATGGAAGTCTGCTTAAACAAAAAGATGCTTGGGTATTCTGTGCCTTCTATTGTGTAACCTTTGGTGGTTTCGTTGGATTATGTAACTATCTCACCATCTTCTTCAACACCCAGTATGGACTCTCTCCTGTTCGTGCCGCAGACATTACCACCTTCTGTGTGATCGCAGGCAGTTTCTTCCGGCCTGTTGGGGGGTACTTGGCGGACAAAATTGGGGGAACTCGCATGCTAACTTTCCTGTACACAGGTGCCTGTATCATGTTGATCGGTGTATCCTTCATGCCACCACTTCCCGTTGTGGTAGTCATGTTGTTCCTCGGCATGATGTGTCTGGGAGCCGGAAATGGTTCGGTGTTCCAACTGGTTCCCCAACGCTTCGGTAACGAGATTGGTCTAATGACAGGTATTGTAGGTGCCGCTGGCGGATTGGGCGGGTATGCACTGCCGCTGATTCTCGGTCAACTGTACAGCAGTTATCAATCCTATACACCAGGTTTTGTCATTCTTAGCCTGATTGCAGCAGCTTCCCTGTTCCTGGTTCTCTTCATGCAATCCCGCTGGCGTGTGAGCTGGTTGAATCGGGGCAGCAAAGGCATGGCGGAATCAACATCCCTCTCTTCCTGAGGCGTACAACCACTTGGCCGTTAACCAATGGTATGGTGTTTACGAGTGATCCATAAGTAACCAAAGAAACAGCGTTGCCTCATCAGGCAGCGCTGTTTCTTTGGTTACGGCTTTCTTTCTGCTTAAAGCAGCTTTTTCTTTTTGACTTAAGATGAATATTTTTGAAGAACAATAACTGCATTATGACCGCCAAAACCAAAGGAATTAGACATCCCAATCCGCAAATCCGCTTTTCTTGCCTCGTTTGGTACATAATCCAGATCACATTCAGGGTCACTCTGCTCCTGATTGATTGTTGGAGGTATGATGCCATGCCGCAGACTTTGGATAAGTGAGATCGCCTCCGCACCACCAGCTGCACCAAGCATATGTCCCGTCATGGACTTATTCGCTGTGACCGGAATATCATAGGCACCTGTCCCAAAAAGTTGCTTAATCGCTCTCGTCTCAGACAGATCACCTGCCTCCGTACTGGTGGCATGAGCGTTAATCACATCAATATCCTCAGGACCAATCTGTGCTTCTTTCAGCGCTGCTTTCATCGCCAGATATGCACCCCGCCCTTCCGGATGGGTAGCTACCATATGATACGCATCTGAACTGGCACCATATCCAATCACTTCGGCAAGAATATTCGCCCCTCTTCCCAGTGCATGAGATAGTGACTCAACAACCAGAATTCCAGCGCCCTCCGCCATGACAAAACCGTCTCTCCCCGCATCAAATGGACGACTTGCTGCTTGGAACGCTTCATTTCTTGTTGACAACGCTGTTGCATTACCAAAGCTTGCCAGTGACACTTCCGTTACAGCCGCTTCTGTCCCGCCAGCAATAATGACATCAGCTCCGCCATGACGAATTACCCGGAAAGCCTCTCCAATGGCTGTATTGCCAATGGAACAAGCTGTTACTGGTGACAATGTCGGCCCCCAGCAACCAAACCTCATACTGACCATAGCTGCCGCCATATTGGATATCATCATCGGTACCAGTGTTGGGCTGACTCGCGCAGGTCCCCGATCTGACAGGACCTTGCCTTGTTCCATTAATGTCTGGATGCCGCCTATACCTGAACCAATATATACACCTACCCGTTCACGGTCCAATTCATCCATCACAAGAACCGATTGTGATACAGCCTGATCCGCAGCAGCAACAGCAAATTGAACGAATCGATCCATACGCCTTGCTTCCTTGCGTCCAAAACGCTCTTCACCATCAAAATCACGGACTACACCAGCGATTCTGGTTTTGTACAAAGCTGTATCAAAATGTTCTATAGGCGATACACCTGATCTACCTTCAATTAATCCATTCCAGAATGTATGTACATCATTTCCCAAAGGAGAGATGACTCCCATACCTGTAATCACGACTCGTTCCATGTCCATCCTCCTTCAGCGCTGTTGTCTACCTTATTCTTACGCTCTGCCACTAATAGTGCACTTTTGAATATCCTATTACAAGTTGTCAATTATAATAGTATAATGACTACCATGATAACGAGGATTGAAGGTGATGGAGTGAACTACGATGTCAGGTTACAGGCATTGTCCACTTTTCTGAAAACACAGCGTTCCAAAATTTCTCCCGAATCGGTCGGTTTACCCACTGGAAGTCGGAGAAGAACGCCTGGGCTGAGAAGAGAAGAGGTTTCCCAACTGGCAGGAGTGAGTACAACATGGTATACCTGGCTTGAACAAGGTCGGGATATTCAGGTCTCCCATTCCGTGTTGGATAACATTGCTTCAGCACTAAGGCTTACTGCAGATGAACGAAAGTATCTATTTTCGCTCGCCATGGACCATCATATGGAGCTGCCCACACTGGAAGAAGAACCGGTTCAACTTCACCCTTCCTTGCAGAAAATTTTACAAGAGCTTCACCACTGCCCTACCGTGATCTCGGATCGGCGTTGTTATATTGTTGGCTGGAATGATGCAGCCCGGCATGTTTTTATGGATTTTGAACAGATTGCCCCCGAACAGCGGAATATGATCAGTCTGTTATTTGATCGAAAGGAATTTCGCAGGCTCGCGGTGAACTGGGAGGATTTTGTTAGCGGATTTCTGGCGATTTTTCGTGCTTACTATGGTCAGTACGTTGATGATGAATGGTATAATTTATTTCTGGATGACATGATGAACAGACATCCCGATTTTCATACCCTTTGGAAACAAAGCAGCGTCAGCAGTGCCCCGGACGTATTAATCGAATTTAGACATTCCAAAGCAGGCAAAATGTTGTTTGATCTGACTTCGTTGCAGGTTCAGGGTAGTTCCGATCTTCGTTGCAGTGTCTACACCCCTGCGCCAGAGAGCGCTACCGAACGCAAACTGATGCGCCTGATCGAGCGTGAAACTGATCCACATCTTGGCAAGCATTAAATCGGAGTCTCTCAACTTCTTGGAGTCATGTTAGAGTCTTGACTTCCTCATGTTGCATGTTTTAAATATCAGGTATATTAAGTAATTCATGGATCTTAGTCCTTCTACAAGAAGGGGGTTCAGAAAGGAATATCATGACGAAAGTGCTTATCATAGAGGACGACAACATGTTAGGCGATACATTATCCTTGTATTTGCAAGGTGAAGGGTATGATGTTATCCGTGTCGATAACGCAAGAGATGGTCTTCTACAGCTTCAAGCGCGGCCTGATATCCTGCTTCTTGACTTGATGCTCCCTGATTCGGGTAATAAGAATCCTTGTTCTCTCATGCGCCAGCATACGGCAATCCCCATTATTGTCATATCTTCGTTAACCGAGGTTTCTGAGCGGATTCGATCATTAACAGATGGTGCTGATGACTATGTATGTAAACCTTTCAGCATGCAGGAGCTGAAGGCACGTATTGAGGCCGTATTGCGCCGCTACTCCATATTGAACAGCTCTGTTGTCACTGAACAGGAATCCGGAATATCTCTCGATCTGGCCCGAAGAACTGTTCTGTTGAATAACCAGCGCGTAGAGATGACGTTTTCCGAATTTGAGATCATGAAGCTGTTTATTCTCAATCCTGGCAAGGTCTACAGTAGGTATGCCCTGATTGAAGCCATTCGTGGTATTGATGCGTACATTAATGATCGCACCATCGATGTGCACATTACCAAGCTTCGTAAAAAAATTGAGGACAATCCAAAAAACCCCCAATACATTCAAACCATCTGGGGGGTCGGATATAAGTTCACACCTTAAAACAACACAGCTTCATTCCGATCACCATGGCAGGGACTCGGTGATTGTATCAATTTCCTGTTGTACCTTCTCCAATACTGAACGCAGTTCATCTTCTTTAAATAACGGACGGGACAAGAGCGATTCCAATTGGAGAACCGCACACATCAGGTCCACTGCATGCAGATTCGCAGCTACGCCTCGAAGAGAATGAACACTACGAATGACATCAGCAATCTGCTGTTGCTGAAGTTGAATCGCCAGTTTTTTCTGAAACGAGCCATACTCCATTCTGAATTTCGTGAGCGCATATTGCAGAATATGCGGCTTGCCGTCCATCTGTCTGATCGCCTTATCTGCATCAATTCCATTGATCTCCCTTATGCCTTTTAGATCAATCCATATTTCCAAAATGTCTGCGATCTGTTGTTCATGTATGGGCTTAGTCAATATGGCATTCATGCCTGCTTCAAGATATAATTCATGGTCGCTTTTTAAACTATTCGCTGTAAGCGCGATAATGGGTGTACGATCATATTTCCTCATCTTGCGAATGTGTCGCGTTGCATCAATTCCGTTCATATCTGGCATATAGAGGTCCATCAGGATCAGTTCCCATATATGTTCGTCCAATTTCTTCAAAACCTCTGTGCCACTGTCTGCCAGCGTCACCTTGAATCCGGTATGTTCCAGCATGGCCCGAATGACCAGTTGATTGATTTCATGATCTTCAGCGATTAGAATGTGCCCTTTGGATTTAAGCAAATAAGATTCATCGCCTTCTATCATCCGCTTTTTCTCCAATGGCCCTTCACCCTGAAGTGCAAGTAACACTTCGAACAATCCCAGACGAGTAATCGGTTTGATCATCATGAGATCCGGGCGAAAGGATTTCTCCGCACTCCACAGGGCATTTTCACTAAAAGCATGGGTATAACCCACCATTTGAAATTTGGTTCGATTCAATCGCTTCATGAAGCTGTCCCATGACGAATCGTGGACGGTGTCCTCTGCATCCATATCCATCATTATCAGCATGGAACTTGCCCCATCTACATGAGGGACATACCAATCACTTTTCATCATATGGTTCAACGAAGGATACAGCTTCGGCTTCATTCCGAATGAGTAGAGTAACTGCTTCAGATTTTCGGCCATTCGTTCATCTTCTTCAACGATAACCACATCATCGGCAGAATATAGAAGAGGGTATGTTTGCAGGAAGGAACTTTCTTCTTCCGAATCTGCGAGTTCAAATATCAAGTCAAATGAAAACAGACTGTACTCTCCGAGCACACTATCCACCCGCAAGCTTCCTCCCAAAGAGGTGACCAGAAGGTAACAGATGACCAGCCCAAGACCAGAGCCACCATATGTTCGATACGTCGAGGGTTCCGCTTGAGTAAACGGGACAAAGAGCCGTTCCAATTGTTCGGGTGACATTCCGATTCCCGTGTCCTCTACCTCAAAACGGACATGAACTCGCTCCGTCTCCAATGAAAGAACCTCTGCCTGCAACGTTACATATCCATGCTCCGTAAATTTAATCGCATTACTCAGAAGATTCAATAACACCTGTTCAAGTCGGAATGGATCACCAATTACCGTTAACGGCAGATCGGGATCGGTTGTAAAGATCACTTCGATATCTTTGTGCCCAATAGCCACACCGATCTGATCTGCCACACGTTTGATCACTTCCTCTGGTGAAAAAGAGACCTTCTCCAACATCAGCTTGCCTGCCTCTATTTTTGAAAAATCAAGAATATCATTTACGAGGGCAAGCAAGGTTTGGGAGGACGCGTTGATTTTACTCAAATAATCCTTTTGTTGTGGAGATAGATCCGTTCGTTGAAGCAACACCGAAAAGTTGATAATACCGCTCAGTGGGGTACGAATCTCGTGGCTCATGAATGCGAGAAACTCACTCTTCGCCTGGCTTGCTTTGTCGGCCTTAACACGTCTATAGTGATCCGAAATGTCATGAATGACTGCCTTAATTTTCTCACTCGAGTTTAATACTTTAACAGGGTATAGGTGAACCCGAACATGCTGCTCATGACCTTCTCCAACAATGAAACTCAGCTCCGTATCCTGTGCTATATTGTGATGTAAGGCTTTTTGGAAAACGAACAACCAGTTCTCTAGCTGCTCAATGAACAACAATTCTTCAAGCTGACGCCCAATCACTTCCTGCCTGCCGAGACCGAGAACATCCAGAAATTTCTGATCAACCGACACAATAGATCTGTTGTTATCCAATCCGACAAACCAGTCTGCCGACACTCGCTCAAGTGTTCGATATCGCTCTTCACTTTCTTGAATCCTTCGTTTAACCGCTCTGTGTTCCGTAATATCAAGTCCATATCCCACGACATATTTCACCACGCCCTCTTCTCGCAGAGGGCGAACGTTCACCAACGAATAGTAACCTCCATGCTCAATCTCGTAAAAAAAAGATTCCCCTTCCCATGCCCGGTTAAACTGCTTTCGCAGAAATTCTACCTTTTCCTGAGGTAAAATATCCAATGTGCCCAGTTTGTAATCTTGCTTCAGACTACTCATATCCAAGCCCAGTCGGGAGAGCATCTCTCCCTCAAGCACAAGATACTCGAATTTTCCGTTCTGTTTTCGGATTTTAAAAGTAAAACCCGGCTGCATCCGAAGCATCTCCAGCATTTCCTGATCCCTCTGAATGACCAATCTCCTATATCGATGATTTTGGTTCAGATAATACAGGAATAATATAACGGACAGCAGGCAGATACATTGAAAAAAGAGAATCTGCCCCATCGTTAGCAGAGAAGGAGAATTTGTCTTTAGTACAGAAAGTTCATACACAGTAATCAGCAGCAACGCTCCGGACAACCACTTCTGTATAAATCCCCTGATATACTTAAAGATCAGACATATGGCTACAACAAATAACAACTCTGTCAACGCATACTGCCAGTTCTCCAACAAGGGATTACGCCCCATATTAATCCGAAAAATCCACATGAATGCAAAAGTAACGAACGCAGAGCCACTCCCACCAAAATAAGCAGCAAGCAGATACACACTGGCCCGGAAATTCAACAATGTACCATCCTCAAGCACAATAGAGAAATAATAGAGCGCCGTGCCCAACATGCTCAGCGTAATACCAATAATGATCCGAGTCGTGATGGATGTTGAACGGGTAGCATTTGTATGGTTCAGATAGTGATGAATTAGGAAAACAAAGATCAAAATTAGCGTGAAATTTAATACAAGATCGCGTAGCAAATGGTCACCGTCCACATTACGACTTCAGGATTTCATGCATTCAATGAATGTTGTCCGATTCATGGTCGCAGTTCCTCAGTACACAAATCATAGTATGCCAGGCTCCCTTATTCAATTGACGATATTGACCATTTTCTTGAAAATAATTACTAATTTCAGCTAACATACCCTTATCACCAAACAACGATTTTTTTTCATGAAAATTCATCATTAAATATGCTGATATAAAAAAGAGAATCATCCAAATGAACCGATGTAATCGTAACTTGGGCTTCCCACACTTCCTGATCAGCCTTCATCAGTTTAGCTACGCCCGACCAGGTCTGATTGCCTCTCCAGTGGGTATCCATTAGCAATCGGGCAGGCTGACCTATGGTGCTCTCCCGTGAGAATCCTGTTTTGGTTACATAAACGGAATTCACATCCAGAATCACACCCTCCTCATCCGTAATCATGACCGCATCCGTTAGCAGTAAGAAGGCTTTGAGTTCCAGTTGCATGGTTGTCCACTCCCTCTAATGAAACATGATGTGATGCTGTCCCTGTGTGATACTCCCTTCTACGATCCCGTTTAATACTTAAACTGTCTAATCAGGCGCTGTAGCTCTTCAGCCAGGGTAGATAAGCCACGAGCCGAGGCAGAAATCTGCTCCATTGCTGCCAGTTGCTCCTCTGAGGAAGCGGCCACTTCTTCGGAAGTTGCGGCGTTGCCTGACGCAATGCCTGCCAACTCATTGGATACAGCAGATACTTCCTGTACACCTGCTGTGATCTCTTGCGACGTGGCAGCAATCTCTTCAATCTGAGGTGTCGTTTCCCGCATGCTATCCAGAATACGTTCAAACTTCCGAATCGCTTCTGTAGAGATGTCCATACCCTCTCCAACCTCTGAAGTCACCTTCTCCATCATGCGAACGGAAGCAGCCATATCTTCCTGTACTGCCGTAGTCAGCACGGTGATTTCATTGACGGACTGCCCGGATTGCTCTGCCAACTTGCGAACCTCTGCTGCTACAACGGCGAATCCATTGCCATGTGTACCTGCACGAGCAGCTTCAATGGATGCGTTCAGTGCGAGCAGGTTTGTCTGTTTGGCTATATTTCCGATTAACTCCGTGATCGCTGAAATTTGGTGTGATCGTTCATATAACGCCTGAATCAACTGGTTTGTCTGTTCTACCGTCTCTTGAATCGATTGCATCTGACTTACCGTCTGCTTGACGGTGTTACCGCCTTCTTCTGCTTGTACGGTTGTATGTTTCGCCAAATCAGCGACATGTATGGAACGTTCGGCGATTCTTGTAATACCAATCGTAATTTCATTCATGGCCTGATGGTTATGTTCAATACCCTGGGTCTGTTTCTCCGCACCACTCGCAATTTCCTGAATGGCTCGCGCTACCTGCTCACTGGCTGCACTGGTTGATTCTGCGCTCTGAGTCATTTCATCCGATGAAATGACTACCTGACTGGCGCTGTTCTCCACATTTTGAATCAACACACGCAGATTGTGCTGCATTTTGCCAAAGGCATCACTCAGTTCACCTATTTCATCATGACTTGTGCTTGTAATGGTCTGGGTTAGATCCCCTTCGCTCACCTGAATCGCCTGATCCTTCAATTGACGGATCGGTTTAACAATCGATCGCATCACCAGCCAGATGATCAAAATCCCGATGACAAGACAAGAAACGATGACCATAATCGTTCGATTCAGAATAGGTGCAGCGGCATCCTCTACTTCAGAGGAGAACATTGTGCCAGCGACCTTCCATCCCGTGGATGCATTCGTGGCGTAATACATGACCTTATCAACCTGATCAAAGGTATAGTTGAAGTTGCCCGATTCATTCGCATACACCGGTTTCCAAAAATCCTCTGTTGCATCTGTTCCGGGTTCTACCGTGGGATGGTAGATATACTTTTCGCTGGCATCCAATAGAATCAGATATCCCTGTTCTCCCACGTTAATTCCACTCACCAAGGTGCTGATATTCGACAGATTCAGATCCAGCTGGACTACACCAGATTGGTCATTCAATGCCTTGGCGATGGTGATGGTGATCTCGTTTGTCTCGGCAGAAATATATGGGTCTGTAACAATGACCTGCTCTGGTTTTCCCATTGCTTCGGTGTACCATGGTCTTACTCGGGGATCGTAATCCTTGGGCATCTCTGCATCAGAGGACATCAGATACACACCGGCTTCTGTTCCCACACCTATGGTGATGATATCGGTGTTCTGCGCAGCGTACCCCTTCAATTCGTTCACAACCCGAACTTCGGCATCTTCTTGTCGTAATTGCTCTGCAAGTGTATTCGCATAGTATTCAATATGATTCCGCTTGGCATTGATCGAAAGATCAATCGTTGCACTGGCAAGGTTCACGTTTTCCATCGCACTATGTAAAATTTGCTTCTCCACTTCATCTTTTGCACTGTTATACGATAAAACTCCAATACTGAACGATGGAATGGCCAGGAAAGCAATAAAGGACACGATCAACTTCGTCTTAAAGTTATTATGCATCTTGTTGAACCAATTCGATTTGCTATTTTTTTGGGACAAATTTCTCTACCTCTTCCAGATTAATTTTAGATTTACTTGATCTAACTCTTGTAAAGCTCTCATAGATTGTAAACCATCTTTCTAAAAACTAGGTCTCCATTCTTGTAAAAAACACTTTTCACACTAAAAAACTCGCACAAATCTCTTAATTTATAATCCAAAAGAACTATTTTCAAACAAATTATACGAAAAAACTATTAAATAAAGTGTTCCGGGGATATGACCAAATTGTTAACTTTCTAAATACTTGTTAATAAGCACGCAGATGACAAAAAAAAAGATCCAAGCGTTATCGCTCAGATCTAAAGGCTATTAGTATTGGACCAACGTATTCTCTATTTAAATGCCGGGATCGCAATATCGGCGTATTTCTCTTCAAAGAAGGCTTTGACCTCTGGACCCGCCATGCGTTTAGCCAACTTCTGGATCGCTTCGGAGTCCTTATTATCCTCACGAGCAACCAGGGTAATCGCAAAATGGGAATCATCCTTCTCGGTTAACAATGCATCCTTTTTCGGTGTAAGACCGAGCGGACTTGCATATGCAGGTGTCATGGCTACCAGATCAGCATCATCCATCATGCGAGCCAGCATCAACAAGTCCACTTCCTCAAACTTGAAGTTCTTTGTATTCTCGGTGATGTCTGCCTGTGTGGCGTTAAAACCTACGCCCTCTTTCAGCTTAATCAACCCGTTCTGCTCCAGCATCACAAGAGAGCGACCAATGTTGGAAGGATCGTTTGCAATTGCAATCGTTGCACCTTCTGGCAATTCCTCAATCGTTTTGTACTTTTTGGAGTAGCCCCCATAGATGGCATTATAGATAGGCTGCACGGCCACCAGGTTCGCATTGTTCGCTTCATTATACTGAGTCATGTAAGGCACGTGTTGGAAGAAGTTTGCATCCACTTCCTTGTTCGCGAGTGCCGTATTTGGTTGAACGTTATCTGACAGTACAACAACTTCCAGGTTGACGCCATCTTCCTTCAATAGCGGTTTAACAATATCCAGTACGTCTGTCATCGGCGGAATCAATGTGGCCACTTTCAGCGTAACTTCTTGTGCAGCTTGTGTGTCTTCCTTCGTTCCTTCAGCCGCAGGTGTTTCTTCTTTTTTGCCACAAGCAGCTACAACCAGCATTACTGCAAGCAACATAAGCATCATTTTTGCTTTCATTTCATGTCTACCCCTCATCGTATAATCTGTATTGGTTATTCGTGATAATGCGCGGTCCAACCGTTCAGGATCTGCGATCCAGCCAGTGGGACAGTCTGCTGCCTGTGAATTGGATCATCTGTACCAGGATAATCATAATGATGATCGTAAATACCATAATCTCCGTTTCGAAGCGCTGATAACCGTAGCGAATGGCAAAATCGCCAACCCCTCCGCCACCTACAATGCCCATCACCGTCGAGTAGGAGATGAAGCTAATCGTAGCTGTCGTGAGTCCCAGTACAAGGCCAGATCGTGCCTCCACGTACAAGAATTTCACCACAAGTTGCATCGTCGATGCCCCCATGGAAGCAGCAGCTTCAACCACTCCCCTAGGTACATCCAGCAACGCTTGTTCCACCAGTCTGGCGTAGTAGGCAATCGCAATGACCGAGAGTGGCACGGTTGCCGCCAGCGTACCTATGGACGTTCCCACGACAATCCGTGTGAATGGAATCATGAATACAACCAGCAGTAAGAACGGAAACGAACGAACGATGTTGACGACACTGCCGAGTACAAAAGACAGCGTTTGATTCTGATACCGTTGTCCTCTCCGGAATAAGTACAGCAGTGTACCCAGAGGTAACCCGATCAGAACAGCTGCCGCAATGGAGATGCCCACCATGACAAAAGTCTCTCCGATCGCCTGCCATATCTCATGCTGATACTTCAGCACAGACTCAGGTAACCTCATGACTTGTCCTCCTGTTCTGCCTGACGGAACAAAGACGAACCTGTCATCCCGTATTCGTCACCCGCAAGCAAGGAGGTCAGCAGATCAGGCTGTGGAGCGGGGATACTGCTCACTTCCACTTTAGACAACGTACGAACGAGTCGCCCATCCTTCATGACGGATATCCTGTGACATAGTCTGCGAGCCACTTCCATCTCATGCGTCACTACAACAA
Organism: Paenibacillus sp. FSL M8-0212; assembly: GCF_038004645.1. Lineage (NCBI taxonomy): Bacteria > Bacillati > Bacillota > Bacilli > Caryophanales > Paenibacillaceae > Paenibacillus > Paenibacillus sp. FSL M8-0212. Next base: position 1,456,980 of record NZ_JBBORP010000001.1, read on the forward strand.
TGGTCACGCCCAGCGTTTCATTGACATGACGCAGCACATCCAGGATACCGCTTGTGGTCTGTGGATCAAGCGAAGAGGTCGGTTCATCACAGAGCAGCACATCCGGACGACTGGCGAGCGCCCGTGCAATCGCCACACGCTGCTTCTGTCCTCCGCTAAGCTGAGCAGGATATTGATCTGCCTTGTCTTCCAGTCCAACAAACCGCAGTACCTCAAGTCCACGTTCAACTCGCTGCGCACGAGATATACCCGCCAGTTCCAGCGGCATGCAGACATTGCCACTCACCGTTCGGTTACTGACCAGATTGAAGTGTTGAAAGATCATGCCAATGGATCTTCGTGCCTGACGCAGACTCTGTTCATTCATCTGGGTCAGGTGCTGCCCATTCACAACAACCTCACCATCATCCGGCTTTTCCAAACCATTGAGCATCCGCAGAAGCGTGGATTTGCCTGCGCCACTCGAACCTATGATGCCGTGAATTTCACCTTGTCCCACTTCAAGCGACACCGAGCTTAACGCTTCGAATCCCTGATCTGCACGGGAACCGCGCTCGTTATAACGTTTGCTTACACCATATAATGAGATCATGGAGAGTCCTCCCGTGAATGATCATGCATGGTTCTTCAAGAACACATGAAGAAAGCCCGCACAGCCGATAACCGGAGCGCGAGCAATCCTGTTCATTTATAATAAATCAACATCCCTTACGAGACAAGCTTTTAAGGTGAGATTGCCTACTGAAGGCGGCTGGCTTCATATAGACGAAAACGTCCGTTGGACGAACCCACATACACTTCATTACCGATCCGGTTGATCGTTCCATTCTTCGCATCCCGGTCCCGGTGCTCCGGGTTTCCCATCACAACGTCATGTACACGACCTAACAGTGCTCCATTCTTTTTGTTCATTATGAGCAGATTCTCGTCCATGGGCAACAGCAACTGATCATCAATGATCAGATAACTTCCCTGATTCGTCGGATGCCTTAGTGTTGCAATCGTATCTTTGACATTCCAACGCGTCTCCCCCGTTTTATAATCCAAAGCCGCTGGATAACCATTCTTAATCACATACAACTGATCCTCTTCCACCAGTCCTCGTTCAATCTTGCCCTTGAGCGTCCAGCATGTTTTGCCTGTCTTGGCATCATACAGGGTGGTTGTAAAATCTTCATATTCGCCGTAATGATTGCCGTTTTTGTTCTCACGGATCAACAACATGCCATCATTCAGCACCTCAAATCTCTGTCCTACCCGAGCAGGAAATTGGGCAAGCTTTTTCCCCGTGTTCAGATCAAGCAGCAACCACTGATTATCTAGTGATAGCCATCTTTCAGCATTCGTGGTTGCAAAGGGATCAAGACGTTCAATTCCACCAGTATATGGATCACTCCAAAATTGTTCTATGGTGGATCGTTTGCCCTTTAAGCTCCATACGGTTCGCCCTGATTGCGGATCGACTGCAACCAGCTTATTCTTTTCCCAATACAACACATAGGGGTCATCTGCACTCTTGTTCAACAATTCATAACCCGTAGCCAGTTTTCGCGTCCACAATGTTTTTCCGTTTGCACTGTCCAGAACCGTTAACCAACTGTTGCTTGAGCTCTCAACAACCGGGTTATCCACAACCACAACGTTCTTCGCAGCGGTGATACCATTTAGTCTAAAATTTTGCTTAGGGGTGTACGTCCACGTGACCTTTCCGTTCTTCAAGTTCAGATGACGAATACGATCCACGTATTTTTTCTTTTCCGGGTCATAATCGGTGTAGATTGTAACGTATTTGCGCTCTGCATCCACCTCTGCCTGCTGTCTTCCAAAGCCCCCATTGATCCCCCATAATTTCTGGCCTGTATGTCGGTCAAGAGCATATATGGAGCCTTCGTAGTAACCTCCGCTAAATCCACCGTCATCGCCTTTCATCAGGAGCACATCATCCGTGGCTGCTTGTAAAAAAGTGTAGTTAATATCTCCCTGGTTCGTCCATACCGGTTTCCAAGGTATTGTCGTCGGCAGCGTTGTGCCATAGATTTTTGTCGTGAACCCATATTCATCCGCCCGACTGATGTTCCAATCGGAAACGACAGTATTTCGATTATCCTGTGCTAAATTCCAGCGTGTTCTGACCAGTCTGCCATTCTTGTTGAACATGACCAGAAATTGCGCATCTTCCCGCTCATATCTCCAGGTCTGCCCAATACTCATTGCATAACCGGTATCATTCAAATTGCTAGAACTCTCTTTCCAATCCGGCTCGCCTAACCACCCAGCCACTTGTTCGGAGGTGGTTGCCTTGTTCAGCTTCATATCTGTCAGATGGCGTATAACCGAAGTTGGCAGCGATGCATCCTGTTGGAACCAACCATCCGCCACATTCATCCGCTGTTCTATAGCCTGTGCCTTGATCCAGAAGAGTCCTGGCCGATACGTGAAGGATTCTTTATCCCAGACTCGTGGGGCAATGGAAACCCCATACCATCCTTTCCACTTTGCAACAATAACAGCCTTATCCGTTAGCGCTTTCTCACTAGACCAGGTTGTAGAACTATCTGGAGCCAGATACAGCTTGCTGCCTGATTGGAGCGTGAAGCTTTGGGGAGCCGTTTCCGTCATGCTTCTGCTCTCCTTCAGTGCATACCAACTTGGCAGCCAAAAGTCTCCATGCTCGGTTGACTCAAGCTGTACCCACTCGCCTCGAACCGAGGCCAACGTATACTTTTCGTTTTTTGTTGTATAGTATTCAATCCCCAGCTGGTCAGCAGCCACACTGCCGTCCCTTCTGTTTTTGAACAGAGGGATGTCATTGATGAGCGTAACGGTATCTCCTTGTTTGTAGGCCAACTGTGTTGATAAGACTTGAGAACTTGCCCCCAAGGCTTGTGGCGTTGTAGCCACAGCTTGTCCTCCAAGCACGACCATTTTGGAATCCAGCAGCATCCATCCCGTCAACAGCACAACTGATAATCCAGTCATGGTAATCCATTTGTACCCCGTTCTCTGCCAGTCAGGACCCGTCTTCACTCTCGTTCATCCCCATCCATTAGAAGTTATTTCCATATAGACGCTGTAAACAGGAAAAAGTTACCGGTTAACTCAATATATTTCTCTCTATCTCCCCGTATTACCTTACATCCACCATCGCAGCATGATAAGGAAAGGTAACCCCGATGTAATAAGCAGCTGTTAAGGTGAGGATATAATAAAATACAAACCACAGATCAGCTCGGGAATAGCCAATCTGAATGTAATACGTCCGGCTGGCCCCATCCGTGAATCCCTTCGCTTCCATCGCTACCGCCATTCGCTGTGCACGGCGAATGCTCTGTGCCAGCAGTGGAATAGCGTAACGCTTCAGCGTACCATACACGTTCCAGCGAGAACCACGTTGCCTTGTCCCCCGAATGCGAATAGCGTAACGGAGCGTCTGGAATTCATCCAGCAAAATCGGGATCATGCGCATCGCGGCCAGAAAACTATAAGCATATTTTGCAGGTAGCTTCCACTGCTGCATCAGAGAATAAAACAGCCGTACCGGCTTGGTCGTAAGACCAAAGAGTAACCCAGCCGCTGCCATGCTCAGCGAGCGAAAACCCAAGTGTAGACCGCGATAGAAGCTCTCTTCGGTTATGTGAATCAGTCCCCACGTATACCATGTGTTCTCGCCCTTACCAAACATCATCATACCTGTAGATGTGGAGATAAACACCAGAATGAATGGGGACGCGTACAGGATCAATCTATACCATGGGTGACCTGTCCAGCACAGTAATAACATCATCGCCACAGCAACATTGGCCATTACATTCAGATTGTGAATAAGGATAACGATGACAAACATCATCGTCAGAATAATCATCTTTAATCCCGGATTAACGGTATGAAGCCAGGTTTCACGGTGAGGAAACGACAGTTGCATCAGATAACCTCCCCTCATCCACCGACCAAATTCGGGTGCAATATCTTTTTACAATTTCACGATCATGGGTAACCATAACAATGGCTGTTCCCTCTCTCCGCAATTGCTCCAGTTGGGCTAACATGGCAAACGTATTGCGGGCATCCTGTCCAAAAGTAGGTTCATCCAACAGCAGTATTCGCTGCTCTCTCACCAGTGCAGAGGCAACGCTCAAGCGTCGTTTCTGCCCCATCGATAATTGGTAGGGATGACGCTCGGACAGGTCGATTAATCCAAATTGATTCAGCATATGATTCGTCCTGGCAAGTCTTTCTTCCGTTGTTAGCCTGCCCCCCAGCAATGAAAATTCCACTTCTTCCGCGACGGTGTTGGTCACAAATTGAAACTCCGGGTTCTGAAATACAAACGCAATTTGATCTGCAAGCTGCTCCGTTTTGCCAGAAGGCAGACCGTCCACCTCATAATGACCTGTTGTTTTCAGGATATTCATCAGAGATAACAATAATGAACTCTTGCCAGCTCCATTAGCTCCGACAACACCAATCCAGTCTCCATGCCATACCTTGGCCTGCTCCACCTGAATAAAGGGTGTTTTCCCACGCCATCCGGTGAACTGCTTCAAGTCCAGTGCAGGCTGATAGGTGGGTGATACAGGTGATAAGGAAGAGACGTGAGCTACGGGGAATATCCCCATTGTTTCGGATAAACCAGACGATTGCTGTGCTTCCAAGCTCGGCAAGCCCTGATCCACACACATTTGCAGCTCTCCAGAGATACTTTCCTGTTCTTCCTTGGTTGCCTGCTCGCGCTCCTCCCACACGCCCGGATACCAGATTCCATAAGCCTTCAGCTTGCCTCTTTCATCCGTGAATACCTGCTGCGCTGGCCCATCCGCCACAATCTTTCCTTCAGGTGACAACACAATGATGCGGTCGACCATATCCACAATCTCATTAATTTTGTGTTCAACGATGATGATTGTTTTGTCACTGGCGATCCGTTTAACGGTATCCCACACCTGGGAAGTGCCCTCATCATCCAGCAGTGCAGTGGGTTCATCCAAAAACAATACCTCCGGGTCCATGGCAAGCATCGAAGCAATCGCAAGACGCTGCTTCATCCCCTGTGACATGGACTCGATCAATACACGATTCTGTTCAAAGGATAACCCCACTTGTTTCAGATAATATTCAATCAGAGCCGGCATCTTTTCACGTGGAATATTTCGGTTTTCCAGAACAAATGCGATCTCTTCATCCGTAAAGGACATACAGAACTGGGTATCCGGATCTTGGAAGACCACTCCTGCTTTGGCGGGAACCTGAATATCATCACATTTCATCGGAATCTCAACCGAACGTGGAATTAAACCGCTCAGAATTTGCAATAACGTTGATTTACCGGAGCCGCTAGGGCCAAGCAACAGCACTTTCTCTCCTTGACGCACAGAAAGAGACAAGCCTTGAAATACCAAGGCTTTCTCTCCCGGGAACTTGCATCTTAGATTTGTCACACTTACCGCTTGCGAATTCCCCTCTCCGCTCATCTAATCCAGCGCCTCATAATCCTGTTTGGATACCGGTCTGAGGGAGCGTGTTACACCGGTCAGTTCCAATGCTTTTGCGAGATAATAAGCGAACACTCCTGCAATCAGGATGCTTCCGATGAAGCGGAATCCGATAAATAACGTATAATTCCAGGCCGAGAGTGAATCAATATACCCGTACTGATAATCCAGCACAAGCGAAGCCGCTGCGGCTCCTATGGCTGCAAGACAAGTGACAAACAGATTGGTTTTTCGATACAAAAATGCTGCGAAGAATATCTCGGCTCCCAATCCTTGCAACAGACCGTATACAAGTGTGGACATGCCCCATTCACTGCCCAGAAAGGCACTTACCGTTGAAGCCGCAACTTCGGCAAGAATAGCCACGCCTGGTTTACGAATGATAACAAAAGCAAACGTGCCCGCCATAAACCACATGCCGTAGATCATCTGCTCCGCATGAACGCCAAATGGTTTCATCAAGTCATATGTAGGTCCCCATATCTTGTAAATCACCCCAAACACTACTGCGATCACGATGGTTACCAGAATATCCGTTAGTTTCAATCGCTTGTTGCCTGCTGTTGTTGCCATGTTCTCTACGTCCTTCCTCTGTTCCCTGTGAGGGTTGTAAAAGTGTGTGTTCAAAAAGACTGGTTTTCAGTACCAAGAAGATGGGATGAAGCTAGAAATGGAGTAGCGGAGCGTAGGGAAAACTACGCGAGCAACGGACATTTCGGCTGAATTCCATCTTCGATGCTGATGATGCCGTCAGGCATCCTTCGTAATCAAAAGCAGACTTTTTGAACAACCTCTAAAAATAAACGAAAAAGCCTCCCCGGTTCCGGGAAGGCCTTACGTACAGTGTACAATCCTCACAATGATGTAATGGATGGATGTCGAAAATACGGAATATCAACCATTCCCTCTCCGCCCTGGCAGATACATCACCACAGCTCAAAGAAGGTCAGTTGTTCATCCACGTTCATTCCTCACAATTCACCCTTACATATCGCAAATCCTTGTTCTCTACGCTGGCATTACCCAGATCAGATGTACGGTCAGCGGCACAAGGCCACTCTCTCAGCCCAACTTCATTGAGCTCCCGGTTCACTTATTTCATTGCTTCTAATGTACATCAGATGGGTATTTGTGGCAATCCCTAGAAAAAGCTTTATTTGGGGTAACAGGGAACAGGACATCGGATGGTTCACTTTCCATAATATGAAACATTTAGGTTATGTAGTCCGTCTTAAACATTAGAAGGGAGATTGATAGTGATGAAAGATTACAACTCTGTTTGGCAGCTTAAAACATGGAAAATGGTCCTTGCCGCTTCGATACTCACCGCAGGCACGGCACCTGCCTTACTCTCATCCACTGTGGCGGAAGCCGCAGCAACCAAACCTAAACCGACAGCTTATATTAACAATGTTCAAGCTCAATATGATGTTGTCATACGGCAGGGTATTACGTACGTGGCATTGACGGAGCTTCAATTCCTCGGCAACTATACGTTTGGTTACAATAACAAAACAAAAGAGATCAGCATTAATACAGGCAGCGATAAGTATGTCCTTACACCTAACAGCAAAACAATGAAGAAAAATGGTCAAAATGCGACATTGTCTTCAGCGCCGATTCTGGTGAATGGTAAAGCGATGCTTCCGCTCCGTGCCGTCGGTGAAGCTTTTGGTGCCAAGGTGCAGTGGAACCAGAAGGCCAAGGAAGCCTACATTTACACTACCGATGCTACGATTGTAAAAGAATATAACAGTTCCGATCTGACTGTGGCGCGTGAAGCCGCACTGCATCTGCCCCGCTTTTCTGAACTGGGACAAGCACGTCTGGACATTCGCAACCCTTTGGGTCCAGTGGATTCATCCATTGAATACATTTTTGAACAAGGCAAAAAAGATCGTTTCTTCGTTGTTGAGGATAACGATCTGATCAGTTATTATATCCTCAAAAATGGAAGTGCCCTACTACAATGGCAGGCCAACATCAGCAAAAGTGCTGGAACCATCGGTGACCTGTTCTTTATTAAAACCAAAGCCGTTGCTGAAGCAGGGACTCGTCCTTCCGTAGCAGGTCAAACACTCGTATCATTCAAGTACTCTCGCGTGCTTGAAGAAACCTCTTACGAAATCATGAACAAATTGGGCTCTATTGATACCGGTTCTGTTACCCCCGAGAAAGGCAAAATCATCGTTGAAGTTCTGGGAGAAAAATAATATGAGCCTCCGCTATAAAACATTGCTCAGGAGAACTATAAGAACTATACTATGACATCTGCATTACAAAAAGCGTCCCTCAAAGTCAGTGTGGCAATGACCTTGGGACGCTCTTTTTGGCGTTATATTTTAACTTCAAATCACAAGTGGAGCTTAAACTTTTACCAACTCCAGCGATTCAATCTCCTGTTTAATATTGCGTATTGCCGGATTGACTGGTCTTACCTGAAGCAAACCCCTTGAACAACGTTGGTACTTTGGAATAACGGGTATTCGTAATTTTGCCTTGTGATGTACTGCTGTCTGTACGCATAATCGAATCTTTCACATTGGAAATGTTTGAGTTATCCAGCGTCATATTAACTGCGAAGGAAGTTCCACCATTTTGGCGAACCAGTTTGCCAATATCATCTGCACGGAAATTTTTGATGTTAATCGTTCCAGCTGCATTCATCTGGAACACTTTATCATAAGCCTTGTACGCTGCCCCACCGGTAATATTAACCGTTCCAGCCGACTTCAATGTCAGAGCATCCTCGCCTACGTCCTCCCAGACTACATTCGATATATTACAGTTACCATAACAGTGAACACCATCGGCAGCAGGTGATCCGATATTTACATTTTTGAGCGTGGCCCCTGCCTCCAGCCGGAAGACTGGCTTCTGGCCCTCTGCTTGAGAACCGTCACCCAGTGTGGAAGGATTGGCTACAAATGTTTTGCCTTGACCGTCATAGGTCGTGCCCTTTGGAACAACAATCGTTGAATTAACAACTGTAGGTGCAGCAGCAACCGGAACTGCACCAAATATGGAAGCAACCAAACCAGCGGACAACAACAACGTCAATATTTTTTTCATAATTTTATTCCTCCCTTATTCTCTCGTTATTTGGTAGTGTACAAGCCTAAGCTTGTCCTGGAAGTTCGTCAGAGGTGCACCTCTGTCCGACCCACAACCTAATCCTACCAAATAAGGAAGGTAACTAGAATAATCATTAGATCAGATATATCATGAAACCGCACAATCCCTGTCATATCGGCATTTTTTGCATGCCAGGTCTCTCAAGCAATATGCTGATATCAACCTCTGGTATGCTCATTTGTAACGTATGTACCCCTAACTTGAATCCCCGATAACAAAGAAAGACCACTACATTTGTCTCCAAATGTGTGATCTTGAACGGCTTCTGTCTTGCTGATATAAGATATCAGGCTCCGAATCTCTGACGATAACCGCACTTTCGACACAACTCTTCCACAGCTTCCCGCTTGGAGAAACCATATACCAGATTGTTCGCTCGCTCACCCTCAATAATCTCCGAGAATGACTTCTCGTGCACATTACCCAAGTTAATTACACCCTCGCCATCGAGACAGCATGGAACCACCGTTCCATCTACAAGCACAGCTGCCTGCCCACGCAATGCATGGCAGAAGCCTTTGCCGTCATCTTCAGGTGCATCCAGACTTGGCCACTGGAACTCATGGTCCTGATTCAGATATACATTCGGGGCAATTTTGACCCCACTGCCTGGAACTACTTTTTCCTCAATGCGGAAGTCCAGATTGAACTCACGTTCCAATACTTCAAGAGTCTCCCGATTTCGATTCATCTGAGCATTTGTGAAGTTATCCTGCGTCAGATTCCACAGTCGGAATGAGATGATGACATTGTGCTTAACGGCCTCGTGTACAAAGGACAAAATATGACGCAGGTATCCGTCACGGTCTGTTGAACCTTCATGCCCATCGAAGCTGTGCAGGGAGAAATTCATCTGCCGCAGCGCCGGTTTGCCAAGCAATTTATGCTGAGTCTTGGGCAAGAGTGTACCATTCGTTGTAATGTTCACCTTGAGTCCCTTCTCATGTGCGGAATCAAGCAGCAGATCTATTTTGGGATGCAACAAGGGTTCGCCTTTGACATGTAGATAAATATGATTGGTGTGTGGTTTAACTTGTTCCAGTATATTGTTGAAGACTTCAGGGTCAATGAATCCTTTGGCACGCTGCGTCTGCGGACAGAAGCTGCAAGCCAGATTGCAGATACTCGTGATCTCAATATATACTTTTTTGAACGTTTTCAACTCGGGTCCCCATTCTGCCTAGGAGGGAGAACAATCCCACCTGCATTTTGTGATCCGGCCTATACGGGCCATCCCTATTATATCGGGTTCATGAGCCAAGGTAAATTGTTCAGTTATCATGCTGCCTCTTTACAGTTCATGTTCGAGTGATATATGCTGAACAGACAACTGCATATCTTGAACTTTTGCACTAGGGGAGCCTTGCGGCTGAGACGAATATGACTATTCGGACCCTTTGAACCTGATCTGGATCATACCAGCGGAGGGAAGTGGAGCGGCCTTTTAGTAAGCGGAATTTTTTCATGTATGTGAAGATAAATTGCGGATTTAACTTACAGACCCACTCATTTCTCCGGAAATGGGTGGGTCTTTTTTGTTCCTTTTGCAGAGTACAGGATGCCGTTGTTATTCCAGCAGTCTGACATCAAGGGGGTGAGGATCAGATGAGCAACCATGTAACCATTGAGAACGTTAGCTTCGCTTTTCCCGAAAAAAAAGATTCACCCGTGCTCTCCAATGTGTCGCTTCAGGTTCAACAAGGAGAATTTGTCTCGCTCATCGGCTCCAGCGGATCAGGTAAAAGCACACTCTTCAAGCTGCTCGCAGGCTTGCACGAGCCAACCGTTGGCACCATCGATATTGCTGATGTACCGCAAGGACAACGGCTCGGACGAGTCGCCTATATGCCGCAGAAAGACCTGCTGTTATCCTGGCGTACCGTCATGGAGAACTGCCTGCTGCCTGCCGAGCTGGCACCAGGCCGACAGGACAAGGACAAACTACGAGCCGATATCATCGCTGGATTGGCAAGGTTTGGCTTGTCCGGTTATGAGCAGGCCTATCCGGATGAGTTATCCGGCGGCATGCGGCAGCGGGTGGCATTGCTGCGTACCTTGCTTACAGGCGGGCAGCTCATGTTGCTGGATGAACCCTTCGGTGCACTCGACGCTTTAACCAAACGAGAAATGCATCGCTGGTTGTTGGAGCTGTGGAAGGACTTTGGACAAACCGTGCTGTTCATTACACATGACATCGAGGAAGCCCTGCTGTTAAGTGACCGTATCATTCTGTTAACTCCAGGAGGGCAAGGTCAGCAGTTACGGGAGATAACGGTTCCTTTACCACGCCCAAGGCATTCGGACATGATCTACGAACCCGCTCTCGTGCAGATGAGGAAACAACTGGAGGAACAATTACATGCAAAATGATAGAGCTGAGGTTAGCGTTTGGACGTGGTGTTCGAAGTGGCTCTCGAGGTCGTTTTCCCAATATGGTTTGTTTATTATGCTCATGTTCTTTTTACTGGCGATCTGGGAAACGATTGTGCGTATGGGATGGGTGCCCTCATTTATCATTCCTGCACCCACGGCCATCGTAAGCTCACTGGTTGAGCATCGCCGTCTGCTGTTGACTATCCATCTACCTGCTACCTTTATGGAGGTTGTTGTTGGTTTTGGCTTGTCCATAGTGACCGGAATTACGCTAGCAACAGGCATGCATATGAACCGATCAATTGAAAAGGCCTTGTATCCCTTCATCGTGATCAGTCAGACCATCCCGCTGATTGCCTTGTCTCCCGTATTTATCTTGTGGTTTGGTTACACGTTGTGGAGCAAAGTCGCGGTGGTGTTCTTAATCGCATTCTTCCCTATTGTGGTCAGTACCTACGATGGACTCCGCCAAGGCGATCCGGAGCAGCGTGAACTACTGCTCACCATGGGCGCCAACAAATGGGATATTTTTTGCAAACTCCAGGTTCCACTGGCACTTCCCTCTTTTTTCCCGGGGCTAAAGATGTCTGTGGTGTACTGCGTGGTTGGGGCAACGATTGGCGAATGGCTCGGTGGTAGCAAAGGTCTAGGGTACTTCAGCCGTCGTATGTCCAGCAACATGAACACGGATGCGATGTTTGCCGCCATTTTGCTGTTATCCCTGCTTGGGATCGTTTTGTTTGTACTGATTACCTGGCTGGAGAAACGGTTTAGCATACGGCGTCATCGTCATGGAGGCAAAAGAAAGGTTGGATAATACTTAGACAGAAATTAGATGTAAATACAGGAGTTACAATCTTCAAAACAAAACATATCTTATGCACAATTTCAGCAGCATCTTCAATCAGTTCACTGTCACGTTGTCGTTAACATGCTGCTGTCCATTTTCTACAAATCAAAACGATGAAATGAGGACCTTCATTTATGAATAACAAAGGTATATACTCCCTGCTTCCCATCATGCTCATTAGCCTTTTGCTGATCGTTAGCGGATGCAGCACCACGAATACCAGCAAAAACACGCCAACAACAGACGCTGCAACCGAAACAGCATCTGACACCAAAGATAAACTGTCCATTATGCTCGACTGGTACCCGAATGCAGTACACTCCTTCATCTACGTCGCTCAAGAAAAAGGATACTTTGCAGATCAAGGTCTCGATGTCGAAATTCAGATGCCTGCGGATACCAATGATTCACTCAAACTTGTTGCTGCTGGAAAAATTGATCTGGCTCTAAGCTACCAGCCCCAAATTTTGCTCGCTCGTGGTGAGAACATTCTTGTACGTTCCATTGCTGCTGTTGTTCGCCACCCGCTTGTGCATCTGTTGACCGAAGCAAATGGCAACGTGAGCTCACCCAAAGACCTTGAAGGAAAAACTGTTGGTTATTCCTCAATTCCCCTGTATGAAGCGATGGTGCGTACGATGATCAGCCACGATGGTGGCAATCCCGACAACATGAATCTGGTCGACGTTGGGTTCGATCTGATTCCTTCGCTGGCTTCTGGACAGGCGGACGCGATTATGGGTGGTTTTATTAACCATGAGCAATTGATTTTGGAGAAAGAAGGACATGCCATGAAATCCATTAACCCCGTCGATTATGGTGTGCCTGATTATTATGAATTGGTCCTGACCGCGAGTGAAGCTGGCATTGAAGCAAAAAAAGACCAACTTACCCGTTTCGTCAAAGCGATCCAGGAAGGACAGAAATATGTGACTGAGCATCCAGAAGAAGCCTTGAATATTCTGCTCGCTCATGAGAATGAAACGTCTCCGCTTGACCCGGAGATCGAAACCAAAAGTCTGGCTATTCTACTGCCACTCATGAATGAAGAAGGCCAACCATTTGGCCGGCAGGAAATGGAATCATGGGAAAATGTACGCGCATGGCTCGTTGAAAAGGCTTTGATTCCTGAATCGGTGAAAGCCGAGGATGCTTTTATTCATCTGCAAGGAGAGTAAGTAAAGGAGTGCAACGTGAATGAAGGAGAAGTGAATGAACGCAAAGGGAATGAAAGCAAAGTTAGCAAAAACGTAGGATCTGATGCATGAAGGTTTGCGAAATGGAATTGGCCTGAATCAAGCATCGGAGGATCAGAATTTATAACAAGCCTAAGTGGCCTGATGTGCATCTGGGCAGCTTGATATGAGTTTTGGTGGCTTGTTGATATGTATTTGGTAATGTAAGTTAGCTCCTATCTTCAAGCCTACTGGGAGCTGAATCGCGCCCTAATATGCTCAGAGTAGAACATGGAGCGAGCGCTAACGAATCTGAGGGTGCCCTATTCATGGATTTGGAGCGGTTGCAGAAATCTAAGGAACCTGAGAAATGTTATATCGGAATAAATAGCTGTTTGCAGCGTTTTGGTCAGGAGATTCTGGGAAATAACGTGTCCTGTGTTCCTTACATTTCAAAAGGAGGATCTGACAGCCATATAAGACGTCCTGGGTTCTTTAGAAACATCGTCTGACCATTGGTGCCCGATCGCCCCTCGATCAGTCGGATATCGACCAGCCTGGGCTTCAAGACACTAGTTGGAAGCTAAACGTCTATCACCGTATTTTTAGCCTGAGTTTGGAGAAATACCTTCGGTTCACTTTCTGTATTTTGTATCGTTTCGTTTTTTTTATTGTTTCGTATTTGTACTGTTGTCTATCTGCGAATTTACATTTTATATGAATCTACCTTTTAGCTATTTCAATCAAGGCTAGATATCGATCAGAATGATTCAATTTGTCTATATCCATTTACAAAAATTCATTTTTAGTGAGTTATGAAATTGTTTTAGATTTTAGATTTTAGAATTTAGATTTCACGTTTCTGCTTTTCCCGCATTAATGCATCTGGCTGTTGTTTTACTCTGCACCCCTACTCAACAAGGAGACTCATATCCTATTATTCTGCTGAGTGACTCCAGATATCGGACTTCCGCCGATGGGGTTACTTCAAAACAAGGAGGAAATTATATGTCTTATTTGGAACGTGTTCGTACGCAAAATCCGCTGGTACACAATATTACCAACCTTGTCGTTGCTCCCTTCACAGCCAATGGTCTACTTGCACTCGGTGCGTCCCCTTTTATGGCCTATGCTCATGAAGAGGTCGCTGATGTCGCCAAGATATCAGGTGCCGTGGTACTCAACATTGGTACACTCGATGACAATGTCGTTCAGGCGATTCGACTTGCAGGCCAATCGGCTAATGCGCATCACGTGCCTGTGGTGCTTGATCCCGTCGGCGCAGGGGCAACCACCTATCGCACGGAAACCGTGCAGATGCTCGTTCGTGAGCTTCGCCTCACGGTGCTGCGCGGCAATGTGGCGGAAGTCGCCAATGTCATCGGTGAGAGCTGGAGTATCAAAGGTGTAGACGCAGGATCAGGTGAAGGTGACCGGATTGGAATTGCTGAGCGGGCAGCACAACAACTTGGCTGTGTTGTGGTCATTACCGGGAAAGAAGATATCATTACTGATGGACAATCCACATTCCTCACAAGTAATGGACATGCCTTACTCACTCAGGTCACGGGTGCAGGTTGTCTGCTCAGTTCGGTGATTGGCGCTTTTACAGCCATAGCGGAATCAGAAGCCGATCTTCTAGGCAGTGTTGTTGAAGCGCTCGTGTTTTATGGTGTAGCAGCTGAACTGGCGGCAGAGCGAACGGCTCATCAGGGACCGGGTAGCTTCCAGATTGAATTGTTGAATCAATTAGCACAAGTTACAACCGACCTCTTGTCAGAACGCGCACAGATCCGTCAGATCCGTGGAGGTGCAATATGAGCTTTGCTCAAGCGCTAACCATTGCAGGTTCTGATAACGGGGGCGGCGCAGGAATTCAGGCCGATCTGAAAACATTCCAGGAGCTTGGGGTATACGGCATGACCGTCATCACCGCTATTGCTGCCCAAAATACAACAGGAGTGCAGGGTGTCTTTCCCATCCCTTACGATGGTATCGCTCAACAGTTGGACTCGACCGGGGAGGACTTTCAACCAACCGCAACGAAGACCGGGATGTTATATAGTGCCGAGATTATTCGTCTAGTGGCTGAGAAATGGCAGCAATACCGTTGGTCAAATCTGGTCATTGACCCTGTGATGGTAGCCAAAGGTGGCGCCCCCCTGCTCCAGCATGAAGCGGTACAGGCGCTGGTTACGGAGCTGTTGCCCCATGCCCTGATCACAACACCTAATATTCCTGAAGCGGAACTGCTTACCGGGATGGCCATTACGAATCTGAGTCAGCGAGAAGAAGCCGCAAGACGGATTGTACAGATGGGCTCGACGTATGCTTTGGTCAAAGGTGGTCATGATGAAGGAAGTGGCATGATCGTGGATGTGCTCTACGATGGGCAGTCTTTTCATTATCTGGAGAATGTTCGTGTGGTAACACGTCATACACACGGAACAGGATGCACATACTCTGCTGCGATCACCGCAGAGTTAGCCAAGGGTTCACCTGTTCTGGCTGCCGTTACGACTGCGCGAGCATTCATTCAGGCGGCCATCGAAGATGAGCTGGGGATTGGGGCCGGACATGGGCCGACGAATCATTTTGCGTATCAGCGCAGACAGCGGGGTGAGCAGTGATGCGCCCTTGGGATGCAGAAGCAGTACGACGCGCGATGCAGGTGTATTTGGTGATGGGCAGCGTTAATACAACGCAAGACCCTGTGGAAGTGCTGCGCCAGGCCATTGCTGGCGGCATCACGCTGTTCCAGTTCCGTGAAAAGGGAACTGGCGCCCTGGCTCACGAAGCTCGCATCACGCTTGCGATGCGGCTTCGTGAGGTGTGCAGCCAGCACGGGGTGCCGTTCATCGTGAACGATGATGTGGAGCTGGCTGTAGCGGTGGAGGCCGACGGCGTGCATGTCGGCCAGGAAGATGCGGACGCGGCGCTGGTACGCGCCCGCATTGGAGATGGGCGGATGCTTGGCGTATCCGCCCACTCCGTGGATGAGGCGCGCCGTGCGGTGCAGGCGGGCGCCGACTATCTTGGCGTCGGGCCCATATACCCGACGCGCTCCAAAGCGGATGCCCATGCTGTGCTGGGCCCCGCAGGGGTGGCAGAACTGCGCGCCGCAGGCATCGCAGTTCCGGTTGTGGGTATCGGCGGCATTACGCCCGATACCACGGCCGCCGTGATGGCGGCTGAAGCCGACGGCGTAGCCGTCATCTCCGCCATCGCGGGCGCGGCCGATGTGCGCGCAGCGGCTGCGCAGTTCGCTGCGGCAGTGCGCGGGGTGCAGGCGTAGCCCTGCTCTCCCTGCACTGCCAGCCCCGTGGGCTGCACCGCATACATGGTGCAGCCCACAACTGTTCACGCTCCTCTCCATAACAGAGGAGCCTCAAAACACCCCCGCGGCGCGGCAGCAACCCATGTCTTCGACATAGAAGCACAGCCGCTCCCCTACAGTGACTGAATGATACAATAATTTCATCACATCTATTCACATCCAGCCACCAATCCATAATCAAGATGCAGCCTCCATGCTTGCATCTTGTTTTTTCATTTTCAACTGTTGACTCTCACGTAACGTGACACTGTACAATCGGTGTTGTAAGGAGGTTTCACACATGGCCATGAAGGTAAAAGAAGTTGCCGAACTTGCCTCGATCAGTGTGCGCACACTGCATCACTATGATGAGATCGGACTATTAACCCCAGACGAAGTAACTGCTGCCGGGTATCGATTATATTCAGATGCCAACCTGGAACGGTTGCAGCAGATTTTGTTTTTCAAGGAACTCGACTTCTCTCTGAAGGAGATCAAAAACATTATCACCAACCCCTCCTTCGATCCAGAAGAAGCACTAAATATGCACCGACTTATTTTGCTGGAGAAGCGCCAACGCTTGGACCAGATGATTGCTACTATTGATAGAACAGTTCTACACGTGAGAGGAGAAATTAAAATGACAGCCAAAGAACAATTCGAAGGATTTGATTTTAGCCAGAATCCGTATGAACAGGAAGCGCGTGAACGGTGGGGAGACCAAGCCGTAGATCAGGCAAATCAGAAGCTCCACAGTAAATCAACCACGGATCAGAAAGCTCTATCCGATCAAATGAACGAAATCTACAAACATCTGGCTTCACTTCGTCACACAGAACCAGCGTCTGCGGAGGCACAGGCAGGCATTAAAGAGTGGTACACTTGGCTAAACCAAATGGGAAGCTACTCACCTGAGGCCTTTAGAGGACTTGGTCAGATGTACGTAGACGATGAACGCTTCACTCGTAATATTGATCAGTTTGGCGATGGATTGGCAGTATTTATGAAAGATGCCATGGCTGTATTCGCTGACCAAAACAAATAATATAGCCCTGTCTTCAACTTCATACAGTATTATTCAACTCTCATTGCCGTAAGATATGCGCTTTAAACGATAATCTGGAACTTAGAGCTCTGTCCTCTAGTGGTAAAAGTAATCTCTCATCATCAGCTTTATCGCTGTAAATGACCATTCGGATATTTGAACCTACCTCCTGGGGTGACCCTATCTTTCTTGTAATTAACCTTATGAACATGCTGGATATTTACTAGGGTTATGTGGTAAGTAATTTAATTCGATCCGAATTGTTGCAAAAGTTATGAGCAATATCCACCCCTACCTGGTGGATACACAAAAGGGACGTACACCCTCAGGCGTATCGTCCCTTTTATGTATGCAAGTAACTCAGCCGCAATGTGAACATGCCTAACTGCTGCTCACTCTGAGTACTTTATAAATATCTTTTAAAGCAGATGCTCTTTACTACGTTTTTCTTCTGCTACCAGTCCTTCGATATAACCTTTTCACAAGTGCTTAGGATGATGAGCATTAAGTTTCTTCTATCAAACGTTCTTCATTTTGCTGCCAAGCGTCCACCGTCCATCCGATTAAGCTCTTGGCGCGTGCTCCGATGAAGATGCATCCGTAGCTAAACTGGTTCTCGCCATCCGGCCAGGAATCTGCCATGCAGATACAATTGCAAGCACGATGAATAACAAATCAATCGGTTGACTGAAGTAGTCCTGGAAGGTTTCCACAAACGCACTGATCATCTCGCTATCAAACACGAGTTCCATCACGCCTACATCACCAAACAGTTCGGAAGTAAAATAAACCACCGTCAGATATTTCCCCAGCAGAATGCCGACGAGCGCAAAAAGTACGGCAATGACTTTATGCACCGTCGCAATTCGTTTATTGGAGAACAACACAACTGCGTAGCCCGTGAGCGCTCCAATCAAAATCGCAATTAATCCCACCTCATACTCGGTCATTGCGGCAATAGCTGCCCATACGATGCCTCCCAGAATGGCTGCAATTAAGCCACCAATGATCGGCATACCGATTTTAACTCCTTGTTTCTCTTCCACGTTGTCTTTCCCTCCTGAGTCATGCATATGCTTCTTTTCCAGAATTCACCTTTCCTATGAAACCACAAAAAGACCTATTATTCAACATTTTTCTACTTTTGGTGACCATGTATTTATATAATAGAAAAGATATATTAAGCATCCATTTCCTTATACGCTCGAATATATCCTTTTAGTTTTGTCCACAAACATCTCATAATCATTCCCTTGGCACATAAAAAAACATCCCTTCAACAGCATAATAGCCGTAGAAGGGACGTTGTCCGTATCTATATCATAGATATAACCTCTGTAATCCAGAAAACTATATTGGAAAACTCGCTCTATCTTATCTTTGCACTTCCTTGGAAGGCTGAATGACAGCTGCAATCTGTGCCAAAATGGCATCCACCGATGCCGGATCATGCACATCATACTCATCAATGTTCAGACGCAGCACAGGGCAAGCCGTAAATTGATCAATCCACACGGAATAGCGCTCGTGCATGTGCTCCCAGTACGAACGGTCCGTTTGGATTTCCATCTCGCGTCCACGTTCCGTAATACGGTTTAAAATCGAAGGCAGACTGCCTTCCAGATAGATCAGCACGTCTGGATGTGGGAAATACGGTGTCATTACCATCGCTTCAAACAAACTGCTGTATGTCTCGAAATCTGTAGCAGACATGGTTCCTTGATCTGCATGCATTTGTGCAAAAATGCCCGTATCTTCATAGATGGAACGATCCTGTACGAATCCCCCACCTAGTTCAAAAATCTTTTTCTGTTCCTTGAAGCGCTCTGCCAGGAAATAAATCTGCAGATGGAAGCTCCAACGCTCAAAGTCATGATAGAACTTCTCCAAATATGGATTATGATCAACTTGCTCCAGAGAAGTCTTGAAATTCAAACGCTGTGCAAGCGCAGCTGTTAACGTGGATTTACCCACTCCAACCGTACCTGCTATCGTAATTAATGCATTCGTTGGAATGCCATAGTTATTCATATGATATACTCCTTTACCTGATTAACAATTTGCCTGAAGTGTTCAGGATGTTCCACAAAGTCGAGTTGCTCTGCATTAACCTTAATGATTACTGGTGGATTTGAGCTATTCGCCAGATAATCCATGCCTGTTTTGTAATCAGCGATCAATTGTTCCATATATGCCGGGTCCATATCCTGCTCAAATGAGCGCCCACGCTTGTTAATGCGGTACATCAACGTATCGAGTTCAGCTTCAATATAGAGCACCAGATTGGGCTTTGGCAGATCATCTGTTAACAGATGATAAATTTGACGATATTTATCCCGTTTCGTTCCCTTTAAGGTACGATCGGCAAAAATCATGTTTTTATAGATATGATAGTCTGAAATAACTGGGGTATCCTGCTCTACATAATGAGCGCCCGTGTCTTCCAGTTGTTTAAACCGATTACACAGAAAAAACATTTCCAATTGGAAACTCCACTCGTCGATATCCTGATAAAAGGAAGCCAGAAATGGATTCTCTTCTACGATTTCTTTAACTAACGGAAGATTCAATTCATGGGAAAGCATCGTTGCCAGCGTTGTTTTCCCCGCTCCGATCGGACCTTCCACGGCAATAAACGGGGCTGATTTCATCGTGTTCACTGTTCCTCCTCGTACTTATGCGTGTTTCCGTTTTCTATATAGACCTCACCTATTGTATCACAGCTTTAAGGATTGGAACGCCAGTATTTTATGTATATAACAAGTCAAATCAGAACTAATGAATTACATAAAATGAATTACATTGAAATAAAAAAGACACACTCGATATCATCAAGTGTGTCTTCCTATTGCTTGGCGGCGTCCTACTCTCCCAGGACCCTGCGGTCCAAGTACCATCGGCGCTAGAGGGCTTAACGGTCGTGTTCGGGATGGGTACGTGTGGAACCCCTCCGCCATCGCCACCAAACGCGTAGCTTACATTTCAGAGTGTTGTTCTCTGAAAACTAGATTCGAAACGAAACATGCGAATTACAACTTGCTAATTGGATAAGCCCTCGACCGATTAGTACTGGTCAGCTCCATGCATTGCTGCACTTCCACCCCCAGCCTATCTACCTCGTCGTCTTCAAGGGGTCTTACATACTGGGAAATCTCATCTTGAGGGGGCTTCACGCTTAGATGCTTTCAGCGTTTATCCCGTCCGTACATAGCTACCCAGCGGTGCTCCTGGCGGAACAACTGGTACACCAGCGGTACGTCCATCCCGGTCCTCTCGTACTAAGGACAGCTCCTCTCAAATTTCCTACGCCCACGACAGATAGGGACCGAACTGTCTCACGACGTTCTGAACCCAGCTCGCGTACCGCTTTAATGGGCGAACAGCCCAACCCTTGGGACCTACTTCAGCCCCAGGATGCGATGAGCCGACATCGAGGTGCCAAACCTCCCCGTCGATGTGGACTCTTGGGGGAGATAAGCCTGTTATCCCCAGGGTAGCTTTTATCCGTTGAGCGATGGCCCTTCCATGCGGTACCACCGGATCACTAAGCCCGACTTTCGTCCCTGCTCGACTTGTAGGTCTCGCAGTCAAGCTCCCTTATGCCTTTGCACTCTTCGAATGATTTCCAACCATTCTGAGGGAACCTTTGGGCGCCTCCGTTACTCTTTAGGAGGCGACCGCCCCAGTCAAACTGCCCACCTGACACTGTCCCCGCACCGATTACGGTACCAGGTTAGAACCTAGATACGATCAGGGTGGTATCCCAACGTTGCCTCCACGCAAGCTGGCGCTCACGTTTCAAAGGCTCCCACCTATCCTGTACAGATCGTACCCAAATTCAATATCAAGCTGCAGTAAAGCTCCATGGGGTCTTTCCGTCTTGTCGCGGGTAACCTGCATCTTCACAGGTATTAAAATTTCACCGGATCTCTCGTTGAGACAGCGCCCAAGTCGTTACGCCATTCGTGCGGGTCAGAATTTACCTGACAAGGAATTTCGCTACCTTAGGACCGTTATAGTTACGGCCGCCGTTTACTGGGGCTTCGGTTCACAGCTTCGGATTGCTCCTAACCACTCCCCTTAACCTTCCAGCACCGGGCAGGCGTCAGCCCGTATACTTCGCCTTACGGCTTCGCACAGACCTGTGTTTTTGCTAAACAGTCGCTTGGGCCTTTTCACTGCGGCCCCCTCGTGCTATTCACACTACCGGGGCACCCCTTCTCCCGAAGTTACGGGGTCATTTTGCCGAGTTCCTTAACGAGAGTTCTTCCGCGCGCCTTAGAATACTCTTCTCGCCTACCTGTGTCGGTTTGCGGTACGGGCACCATCACCTGGCTAGAGGCTTTTCTTGGCAGTGTGAGATCATGACCTTCGCTACTATAATTTTCGCTCCCCATCACAGCTCAGCCTTACAATGTGCGGATTTGCCTACACATCAGCCTTACTGCTTAGACGGACATCCATCAGTCCGCGTCACTACCCTACTGCGTCCCCCCATTGCTCATAACGGCTTACGGTGGTACAGGAATTTCGACCTGTTGTCCTTCGACTACGCCTTTCGGCCTCGCCTTAGGTCCCGACTTACCCTGAGCGGACGAGCCTTCCTCAGGAACCCTTAGGCTTTCGGCGGATCAGATTCTCACTGATCTTTTCGTTACTCATACCGGCATTCTCACTTGTATAATGTCCAGCGCTCCTTACGGTACACCTTCAACCCTTATACAACGCTCCCCTACCCCTGATGCAAAGCATCAAGCCATAGCTTCGGTGGTGTGTTTAGCCCCGTTACATTTTCGGCGCAGAGTCACTCGACCAGTGAGCTATTACGCACTCTTTCAATGGTGGCTGCTTCTAAGCCAACATCCTGGTTGTCTGTGCAACTCCACATCCTTTCCCACTTAACACACACTTGGGGACCTTAGCTGATGGTCTGGGCTGTTTCCCTTTTGACAATGGATCTTAGCACTCACTGTCTGACTCCCGGAAGTAAGTCTATGGCATTCGGAGTTTGACTGAGCTTGGTAACCCTTGCGGGCCCCGCACCCAATCAGTGCTCTACCTCCACGACTCTAGTTTCCGAGGCTAGCCCTAAAGCTATTTCGGGGAGAACCAGCTATCTCCGAGTTCGATTGGAATTTCTCCGCTACCCCCACCTCATCCCCGCATTTTTCAACATGCGTGGGTTCGGGCCTCCAGTGCGTGTTACCGCACCTTCACCCTGGACAGGGGTAGATCACCCGGTTTCGGGTCTACGTCCACGTACTAAGTCGCCCTATTCAGACTCGCTTTCGCTGCGGCTCCGGCTCTTCACCTTAACCTTGCACGGGAACGTAACTCGCCGGTTCATTCTACAAAAGGCACGCCATCACCCCTAAAACGGGCTCTGACTTTTTGTAAGCACACGGTTTCAGGTTCTATTTCACTCCCCTTCCGGGGTGCTTTTCACCTTTCCCTCACGGTACTGCTTCACTATCGGTCGCTAGGAAGTATTTAGCCTTGGCAGATGGTCCTGCCGGATTCATACGGGGTTTCACGTGCCCCGCACTACTCGGGATCCGTCTCGGAGGGAACCAACTTTCAACTACAGGGCTTTTACCTTCTTTGGCGGGCCTTTCCAGACCTCTTCACTTAACCGGTTCCTTTGTAACTCCATGTGAGACGTCCCACAACCCCAAAGAGCAAGCTCTCTGGTTTGGGCTTCTCCGCGTTCGCTCGCCGCTACTGACGGAATCACTATTTTTCTCTTCCTCAGGGTACTTAGATGTTTCAGTTCCCCTGGTATGCCTCTACACAACCTATGTATTCAGTTGTGAGTAACTGGAAATTACCCCAGCTGGGTTTCCCCATTCGGACACCCCCGGATCAAAGCTTGCTTACAGCTCCCCGAGGCAGTTTCGTTGTTCGCCACGTCCTTCATCGGCTCCTAGCGCCTAGGCATCCTCCGTGTGCTCTTAGTAGCTTAACCTCGTGCTCCGGTTTCGACTGCTCGCTTCCCTTGTTTTGCTTGCGCAAAGCCAAAAGTCGCTCCCATTCGATACCATCGTACGTGCAATCTACCTTATAAAAACACTTCACTTGTTTACACAAGATCAGCTTAAAGGAATGTTCTAATTCGCGTTTGTTTCGTTTCGATATCTAGTTTTCAAAGAACAAGCTCCATGCAAAAGCAAGCTGTTTGAGAGTTTGAGCTCTCAAAACTGAGCAACGAGTGAGTGTTTTGCAGCTAAGCTGCATATTTGAATGTTTCCGTTGCAGGAAACGATTCTCCATAGAAAGGAGGTGATCCAGCCGCACCTTCCGATACGGCTACCTTGTTACGACTTCACCCCAATCATCTATCCCACCTTCGGCGGCTGGCTCCTTGCGGTTACCCCACCGACTTCGGGTGTTATAAACTCTCGTGGTGTGACGGGCGGTGTGTACAAGACCCGGGAACGTATTCACCGCGGCATGCTGATCCGCGATTACTAGCAATTCCGACTTCATGCAGGCGAGTTGCAGCCTGCAATCCGAACTGAGACCGGCTTTGTTGGGATTGGCTCCATCTCGCGATTTCGCAGCCCGTTGTACCGGCCATTGTAGTACGTGTGTAGCCCAGGTCATAAGGGGCATGATGATTTGACGTCATCCCCACCTTCCTCCGGTTTGTCACCGGCAGTCTATCTAGAGTGCCCATCCGAAATGCTGGCAACTAAATATAAGGGTTGCGCTCGTTGCGGGACTTAACCCAACATCTCACGACACGAGCGACGACAACCATGCACCACCTGTCTTGAATGTTCCGAAGAAAAGGTACATCTCTGCACCGGTCATTCAGATGTCAAGACCTGGTAAGGTTCTTCGCGTTGCTTCGAATTAAACCACATACTCCACTGCTTGTGCGGGTCCCCGTCAATTCCTTTGAGTTTCAGTCTTGCGACCGTACTCCCCAGGCGGAGTGCTTAATGTGTTAACTTCGGCACCAAGGGTATCGAAACCCCTAACACCTAGCACTCATCGTTTACGGCGTGGACTACCAGGGTATCTAATCCTGTTTGCTCCCCACGCTTTCGCGCCTCAGCGTCAGTTACAGCCCAGAGAGTCGCCTTCGCCACTGGTGTTCCTCCACATATCTACGCATTTCACCGCTACACGTGGAATTCCACTCTCCTCTTCTGCACTCAAGTCACCCAGTTTCCAGTGCGATCCGGGGTTGAGCCCCGGGATTAAACACCAGACTTAAATGACCGCCTGCGCGCGCTTTACGCCCAATAATTCCGGACAACGCTTGCCCCCTACGTATTACCGCGGCTGCTGGCACGTAGTTAGCCGGGGCTTTCTTCTCAGGTACCGTCACCTTGAGAGCAGTTACTCTCCCAAGCGTTCTTCCCTGGCAACAGAGCTTTACGATCCGAAAACCTTCATCACTCACGCGGCATTGCTCCGTCAGGCTTTCGCCCATTGCGGAAGATTCCCTACTGCTGCCTCCCGTAGGAGTCTGGGCCGTGTCTCAGTCCCAGTGTGGCCGATCACCCTCTCAGGTCGGCTACGCATCGTCGCCTTGGTGAGCCGTTACCCCACCAACTAGCTAATGCGCCGCAGGCCCATCCCCAAGTGACAGATTGCTCCGTCTTTCCAGTTTCCTTCAGGCGAAGAAAACAACTATTCGGTATTAGCTACCGTTTCCGGTAGTTGTCCCAAACTTGAGGGCAGGTTGCCTACGTGTTACTCACCCGTCCGCCGCTAACCATCAGAGAAGCAAGCTTCTCTTCAAGTCCGCTCGACTTGCATGTATTAGGCATGCCGCCAGCGTTCGTCCTGAGCCAGGATCAAACTCTCCAATAAAGTATTGAAAAGAGCGATAAGCTCATTTTGAATCTGACGAGATTAAAAATCTCATTTGTGCTCCAGCCGATCCAAGCCAAGGCTTGTCTCAAACTTTCGCGTTCATTCTGCAAGCAGAATGTTTACTCACTCGTTGTTCAGTTTTCAAAGATCAAACTTGTTTCGTTACCGAATGTCGTTCTCTTCAGCAACTCTTATATAATATCATGTCCGAACCAACTTTGCAAGCTCTTTTTTCAAGTTTCTTTCGAAGCTTATTTCATTTGCTTGCCGCACCAGTATTCAACCGTGTTTTCTTGGCCGGACTAATAATATATCACGCATAGATATTAATTACAATACTTAATTTAATAAAATTCATTTACCACAAATCAACCACCTTTACTGTGTTGCTCTCCTCTATCCCAGTTGCATCGTGTTTATATCCTAAAATCCATTCATACAACGCAATACATGTCTAATTTTTTTTAGAATTAATAGGGCTAAATCTTCTCTAATATATTTTAGCTTCATTAATATGTTTAATTATGCTTATCCCTCATATCAAAATCTTTCAAGATTACTGGGGCGACTGTAAGTTACCACGAGTATAAGTAGAACTACTATAGAAGATACACAAAAAAAGTGATGCACGCATATAACTATACGTGAACCACTTTCTTGTGTGTTATTACATTATATATAGAAGGAAACTATTAATGTTGTGCCTGTGCTGATGCTGGAGGCGTCATCGTCAACTGTCCATTACCTGCTTTTTGCATGCCAACTCGCAGCAACGTAATTCCCCACGTAATAATGGAGATCAACAGAAGATGAACCATGTATCCACCTACTGCCTCTCCACTATAGATCAAACGCATAAATCCCTGTACCCCATTGGAAGCGGGCAGAAAGTTACCGATATAACGGTAGAACGGCGCCAGCATCTCGGCTGGAATGATATTTCCTGCTGTCATCAACTGGAGTGGAACCATCGCTACATTAAATAGAGGGCCTGCATTGCCAAACAGGGCAAAACTCATCTGTGTAAAACAGATACACGCCAGACTCACCAGCACATGATACAGATACAACGCGCCGAAGGAGCTCGCTACATCCGTGAACAGAAGAGCAACTGTATCCACAATTAGAGGAACAATCACTGCTATACACAGTAACAACATTTGCCGTCCCCAGAAGATTTCCCACTTGGAATGGGTACGTTTCATCATATTCGACGTAATATTGAACTGAATGTTCATAGTCATCGCAGCAATGTAGGTGATAAAACCCAGAATCATGGGCAGCATCGATGTAGCAAAATCACTTACACTGTTCGTTTTATTAATTTCAGCCTTCACAGGCCCTTCATTCATCTTTGCCATCGCTTGTCCAATAGCGGCACTCAACTCATCGTTGTTGATACTATCCTGGTTAAGGGTGACTTGAACCTTGGACTCCAAAATCCCTTGTCCCATTTGTGCAGTCATTCCAGTCGCCGCGTGTTCCACAATGGATTTGGCTACATCGGCATTTCCCTGATTGATATAAAAGGACAAGCTCGCCTCTGTACCTCCTTCAATCTGGTCAGTGAATCCTTCCGGAATAACAATAACCATGGCATAGTTACCAGCATTCATCTGTTTCTCGGCTTCCTGGGCAGAATCCAGTACATTGACATGGAAAGGCGCGAGCGTTTCAATCTGCTTCTGCACCTCTGTTCCCTGTGTCCCGTCTTCGTTCACCAGCGCTACTTGAAGTTGATCCACTCTCTCCGTGGCTTGATGATAACCCGTCATCCAGATCACAACAAATAACAGTGGAACAATTATTGCAAAAACCAACCCTATTTTTGTCTGCGGCACTTTAAGAAAATCTTTGAAGCTTTTCATTCGTTCACGACTCCCATTAGTTAAAATTGAAATAATTGCACTACATATATATGCACATGCACATATTAGACCAAAAAAAATTTATTTCATCTTTTCGTAGATCCGATTCATCACATTCATAAATGCTTCAAGCTCTTCAGGGGAACAATCGGCGAGTGCCTCTTGCTCTTGCTTTTTTGACTTAGGTGTCAGAACGTTATTCATTTCCAGTCCTTCCGCCGTTAAACAAAGCAAAACCGCTCTGCGGTCCTGTGGATCTTCTTCTCTTGTCACCAGACCTTTGCGAATCAACTTGTCTATAATTTTGCCTACCGTTGTCTGGTCCCGCACTGTTAATTCAGCCAGTTTTTTCTGTGATATATGGCTTCCAGCCTTGCTCAATTCATTCAGAACTGCAAATTGTTCCGGCGTAATATCCTGTTCGCTCAGATTTCTAGTTGTTGTTTTTTTGTATGCCAGATACGTCCGTGACAGAATCAGTCCAAGTGGATTATCATCCATATTAACAGGCATGCTGATGCTCCTTTCTCTATATAGTAGCACTACCATCTAATTTGCGTAAGCTCTATATTATTACCATATCTACAATACTGTCAATTTAATTTTTTTATCTTTTCAAGCAAAAAGAGACCCACCCGTTAGTCAGGCAGCTCTCTCCTCTGGCATCGCCAAGCCATACTTACTCGGACTTGTCACTTGAAGTTTCGGTATCGTCCTTCTTCTTTGTACCTTTACTTTTATAAGGCTTTGGGGCACTTTTCGCCCGGTTAGCAGCGGCCTGCCAACGGTTCCAGCCTTTTTTACCCGTACCACGGCCGGTGCCGCCTTTTCCTTTTGCATTGCTCATGTTATCACTCCAATAATCCTGTATATGCTTAAAAATGACCGTCCTCGGTAACTTATTATGCAACCCAGCCCATCTAATTCACTTCCAG
This sequence comes from Paenibacillus sp. FSL M8-0212, assembly GCF_038004645.1. Taxonomy (NCBI): domain Bacteria; kingdom Bacillati; phylum Bacillota; class Bacilli; order Caryophanales; family Paenibacillaceae; genus Paenibacillus; species Paenibacillus sp. FSL M8-0212. Next base: position 1,484,993 of record NZ_JBBORP010000001.1, read on the forward strand.
CATTTCTTATTATACCAAAAATCCACGTCTTTACGTCCATTTCCATAAATCATTGTATTGTTATTCTGTTATGAAAGCGGTATAGTGGACATAATTGAAAGAGGAAGCTGCGTCTTCTTCGGGATTGTTACTGGTAAGCAGGCGATACCCAAACCAAGGCTGTCTATTAAGCCTTAGTTTGGGTTTTTTGTTATTATTACGACCAATTGAGGTGAAACACATATATGATCATCCGTCAGATTTTTAACAACAATGTCATCCGGGCTGAGAACCAGGTTGGTCACGAATTTGTTGTCATTGGCAACGGTCTTGGCTTCAAAAAGAAAAATGGACAGCCTGTGGATGAGGATAAAATTGAAAAAACCTTTGTGCTGAAATCGGATAAAATACCGCAAAAACTCATTGATCTGATTGGGGAAACGTCGGTCGAATATTTGAAGTTAGCAGACGAAATTGTAGGCCATGCAAAACAGGAAATGGGCGATATTTTTAGTGATAATATCTATATCTCATTGATCGATCATATTCAGTTTGCCATTACCCGGTACCGTAAATCCGTCGGGCTGAAGAATTCTCTTTTGTGGCAGATCAAGAAGTTTTACAAGAAGGAATTTGGGATTGGCATGAACGCTGTGGAACTGATCCAGGAACAATTTGGCATTCAAATGGATGAACATGAGGCAAGTTTTATTGCCATGCATTTTGTAAACGCACGCCAAGATGCTCAGGGTATGAAACAAACCGTTGAAATTACCGAAGTGATTGATGATATCTTCAATATTGTGACTAATCATTACCAAATTGCCCTGGATGAAAATTCGTTTAATTATTCCCGGTTTATTACCCATCTTCAATATTTTGTGCAGAGAATGTTGAGTAATGAACAGGAGCAATTTGCTTCAGGAGATAACTTTCTGTATGAACAGGTGAAGGACAAATATAACAAGGCATTTGAATGCACACAACGGATCAATCAGTACCTTGAAGACAAGTTTGAAAGTGCCATGTCCATTGATGAAAAGGTGTATTTAACGATCCATATTCAACGTGTCACTTCCCGTAACGATTTGCTTGACGTGGAATAAAAAAAGCTTGCAAACGATTTCGGCGTCAGATATAGTAGGTCTCACAACTTAACGACAAGGATTGTTACTGCTCAAGCAGGCGATACCTAAATGATTGGCAACAGGTCATCTTTCCGATGATCATAGCCATTCGTTTAGGTATTTTTTTGTTTTCAGGCAATCTTAACAACAAAGGAGAATGAACATGGATCATAAAAAAATGGGGGATGACATCGTTCGTCTCGTCGGCGGAGAAGCCAATATCAATGGTCTTGTCCACTGTGCGACCCGGCTGAGATTCGACCTGAAAGATTCGAAAAAGGCCGAACGCGAAACGCTGGAAAAGCATGACGGTATTATTACCGTTGTCGAAAGCGGCGGCCAGTTCCAGGTGGTCATCGGTAGTAACGTGGCTCATGTATATGCGGAGATTATGAAAAACCGGGATTTCGGAGGAGACTCCTCCTCATCGGCTGAGTCCACAGGGGAAAAAACCTCGCTATTATCCAAAGTTTTTGAAATAATATCCGGAAGTTTCTCACCGTTAATCCCGGCTATGGCAGGATCAGGTATGCTAAAAGCTTTGCTGACTGTCTTGACCATGCTCGGATGGATGTCGGATACAAGTGACACATACCTGATTCTATCTGCTGCCGGCAACGCTGTATTTTATTTCTTGCCCATTTTCCTCGGCATCACACTGGGTATGAAGCTGAAAGCTAATCCTTATGTAGCTGGTGTAATTGGTGCCGCTCTGATGGAGCCGAGCTTCACCGGGCTCATGGATAAGGGCTCAGATGTATCGTTCCTGGGTATACCGGTTGTGATGATGAATTATTCAGCCAGCGTATTCCCAATCTTCATATCGATTAGTATCTACGCTGTTCTCGATAAGTTACTCAAGAAAATCATTTTGAAAGACCTGCAATTGTTCCTTGTACCGATGATTGCTCTGATGATTATGGTTCCGCTGTCCGCAATGGCCTTTGGACCATTCGGCACTACGGTAGGTGACTGGATCTCCTCCGGCGTAACTTGGCTCATTGGCGTCAGCGGTATATTATCAGGGGTTGTACTGGGTGGATTCATGACCTTCATGGTTGTGTTCGGACTCCACTGGGGCTTCACTCCAATCACGATACAGAATATCGGGGTTGGCGGCGATCCAATTGAAGCCATGGCTGCTGCAGCTGTATTTGCACAAATCGGTGTAGCCTTCGGTATTTTCCTGAAAGCGAAAAAAAACAAAACCCTGCGCACTCTTGCTGGCTCGACCAGCCTTACAGGTTTACTTGCAGGAGTCACTGAACCAATCGTATACGGTCTGATCCTGCGTTATAAACGTGTGATTCCTATCGTGGTTATCGCAGGTGCGATCGGCGGTGCCATCAATGGTCACTTTGGTGTTAAAATGACTGCTTATGTGTTCCACAATATATTTGCCATTCCTGTCTATACACCAACGGTTGTCTACGTAATTGCAATTGCCTGCTCCTTTGCGGTAGCCGCGGTATTAACAGTGATGTTTGGTTATGAAAGCAAAACGAAAGACACAGTTTCCAAGAAAAATGAATCTGTCTCCAACACATCGGCTCAAAGTACACCAGCAGAACTTCCTGTAGTACCTGAGACCAAAACAACGGAGATCAAGAAAGAACAAATCTATAGCCCACTTACAGGTAAAGCCGTAGCACTTAGTACTATTAATGACCCCGCCTTTTCGACTGGTGCTATGGGCAAAGGTTTGGCGATTGTCCCTGAGATTGGTGAAGTTGTCGCTCCGGTAGACGGTGTTGTCACTTCCCTCTTCCCAACTGGACATGCCATTGGACTAACCACCAACGCAGGAACGGAAATCCTGATTCATATTGGCATCAACACAGTAGCACTGAAAGGAAAACACTTCTCTCCTGTCGTTCAGGAAGGGGATATCGTCAGACAGGGCGATCTGTTGATCCAGTTTGACATCGATAAGATCAAGGAAGCCGGATACGAAACCGTAACACCTGTCATTGTGACCCTAACGCAGCAAGAAGTAGATGTGTTCGAAACGACTCAGGAACAGGTACAGAAAAATGATGTCCTGCTGACTCTCGTTGTCTGACCCAACTTATATATTATGAATTCAACTTAGGAGGAACTAAACATGAAACATACTCAACTGAAACCATTTCCTAAAGATTTCTTCTGGGGAGGTTCAACCTCTGCCTATCAGATCGAGGGAGCCTGGAATGAAGATGGCAAAGGCCCTTCTGTCATCGACATGGGCAATCATGTGGAAGGCGTAACCGACTTCAAGGTAACCAGTGATCACTATCATATGTACAAAGAAGATGTGGCGTTGCTCGCCGAAATGGGCTTTAAAGCCTACCGCTTCTCCATCGCATGGACACGCATCTATCCGCAAGGAGCGGGTGAGGTTAATCCGAAGGGACTCGCCTTTTACGATTCTCTCATTAATGAGTTAATTAAATACGGTATTGAACCCATTGTGACGATGTATCACTTCGATCTTCCTTATGCACTTGAAGAAAAAGGTGGCTGGTCCAACCGTGCAACGATTGATGCTTTTGAACAATATGCCAAGACCCTTTATGAGAACTACGGAGATCGGGTCAAATATTGGTTGACCATTAACGAACAAAATATGCTGATCCTGCATCCTGGCTCTCTGGGTACACTGGATACAACACTTGTTGATCCGCAAAAAACACTGTATCAGCAAAATCACCACATGCTGGTTGCTCAAGCTAAAGCCATGGTGCTATGTCATGAAATGCTGCCTGAAGCCAAAATTGGCCCAGCTCCTAATATCGGTGTAATTTACCCGGCGAGCTCCAAACCAGAAGACACACTCGCGGCTGATAACTATGCTGCCATTCGTAACTGGCTCTATCTCGATATGGCGGTATATGGACGTTATAATCATATTGCTTGGAGTTATCTCGAGGAGAAAGGATATACACCTGTCATTGAAGACGGAGATATGGACATCCTGGCTCAAGGAAACCCTGACTTTATTGCGTTTAACTACTATACTTCCCAAACGGTTGGTGAAAGCCTGAACGATGGCAATGACTTCTCCCATACAGGAGATCAGCATGAAATCGTAGGTGAACCGGGCGCATATAGAGGATCTGTGAATCCCAATCTGCAAAAAACGGAGTTTGGCTGGGAAATTGATCCGGTGGGCTTCCGCTCTACCCTGCGCCAGATCTACTCTCGTTATCATCTGCCATTGATCGTTACGGAAAATGGTCTGGGGGCATTTGATAAACTCGAGGAAGGCGACGTGGTTAACGATCCATATCGTATTGAATTCTTCAATAAGCATATCGAACAGATTCAACTAGCGATCACGGACGGCGTGGATGTGTTTGGCTTCTGCCCTTGGTCTGCGATCGATCTGGTTAGCACACATCAAGGATCAAGCAAACGTTATGGATTCATCTATGTGGATCGTGAGGAATTCGATATCAAGGAATTGAGACGTATCCGCAAACAGAGTTTCCACTGGTATCAAAAACTGATTGAAACGAATGGAGAAATTCGTTAATACCGAACTATTAAAAAAGTCGACTGCACATGAAACATGTGTAGTCGACTTTTTTGGTGTTGATGCATTGATATGCAAGCTTTCTTTTCCAATTATAAAATTACATTTCAGCCTTCGGTTGCTTTACCGCTTTGGCCCCTCTGAGTACCCGCAGGGATAACAGGAAACAGATCGCCAAAACGGCTGCTGCTGAAACATAAGGATAGTTAATATTCACATCGAACAGTGCTCCAGCTACGATTGGACCTGCGATATTCCCCAAACTGGTATACGCCGAGTTCAGTCCGGCTACAAAGCCCTGTTGTTCTTGTGCCAGTTTGGACATCTGTGTACTGATCGCCGGACGTAAAATATCCATACCCAGAAAGACGATAAACGTTACAACAAGAATGAGCCAGTACGTATGCACAAACAAGGTCAACAGTACAAATACGGCTACAAATAACAGACAGACCGAAATGACCATCTTTTCACCAAACCGATTGAGCAACCAACCGATCAGGGATACTTGCACAACCGCACCCGCGATGGAACCAAATGTAATGATAAATGCAATGTCTTTGGTCGTGAAGCCAAACTTGTGATCCACAAACAGTGAAAATACCGTCTCATAGTTCGCCAGACCAAATGCCATAACAAACACGATGATCAAACTGAAAAAGTATGGTTCACGGTATGAATTCAGCAATTGGGATACCATACCTGGAGCTTTGACCTTCGTTAAGCCAGGGATAGGTTTACTTTGTTCTCCTGTGCTTCGCGTAGATTCAGGCAAGATAATCAATGTAATGATGGATGCCAGCAACCCGGCAACCCCAGCGGCGTAAAACGGAATTCGAATGCCAAAGTCCGCAATGTACCCACCAATTCCCGGACCGATAATAAATCCGGTTGTAATCGCTGCATTAATCAATCCCATACCTTTGCCGCGTTCTTCCTCTGTTGTAATATCCGCGGTGTATGCCATAACTGCCGGGAAGATCATCGCCGCACCAATACCTCCTAACATCCGGGCTGCGAATAGCAAGACTGGTGCATTGACCGCACCAAACATAAACTCCGATACGGCAAAGATCAGCATGCCGCCAACGATAATTTTCTTACGTCCCCACGTATCCGACCAACGACCCGCAAGCGGGGAGAACAGAAACTGGGTGAAGGAAAATGCCGCTACCAGCAATCCAACCGTGAATCCGGTGATATGCAGTAGATCCATATACGCAGGCATGATCGGCACAACCAGACCAATACCCGTAAAAACAAGAAAAATATTAAACATTAACAGCAGCAGTGCGCCCCTGTTCCGTGTAAGTAATGCCATGATTCCATCCTCCGTAGTTGTCAAAATGTTGCTTAAGCTTTATCTTTTGCAATCCCATGTAAGAATACACTGGCAGCCTGGCGGTATAACGCAAGAGCCTGATCTGGCTCCATGCCCCGTGACATCTGACTAAGACCAATAATGGTACTTTCCAATATGAGTGCGAGATTATCTACATTGTCTGCTTTGAACTCACCGCTCTCAATGCCTTGCTCTATCATTTGTTTATTAAATTGAATATGCCGCTCAAACATTAAGGAGATCCGCTCCTCAATATCATTTTCTTTCTTTTCCCCTGTGAAGAACTCATCAGCTGCCTTCGTCAGCGGGTGATTCATATCATCCAGAACTAATTGTTCCGCCAAACCATAAACCTTTTCCGTGGAGGTGCGATAGAGATGTTCTTTGGCCGCCCAGCTCTCTTCCCACTCCCGGTCCCACTCATCGATTAGATAGAGGAACAGACCTTCCTTACTTTTAAAATGGTAATATATATTGCCTTTGCTGCTGCCCGTCGCAGCTACAATATCCTCAATGGACGTTGCTTTATAACCTTTTTGTACAAAAAGGGCTTTGGAAGCATCCGCAAGTTTCTTCTTGGTCTGCTCGGTTTGAAGTTGCTTTTTATTCATATTCATTCCATTTCACTCCGTCCCATACATACTGAACATTCGTTCTGTATTTTAACAGATACATCGAATATAAGCAATCAAAAAGGAGAGTTGGCACATAGGCCAACTCTCCCTCCACAATCATTTCACTTTTTTACCTTTACCATGCAATATTTTCAGTTGACCATTCTCATAACCCAACTGATACTCGACCCGATATTGCGATAGTATATATTCCCCATCCTTGCGTTCATTTGCTGTAATCATTGCCTTCACTTCCATCTCGTCATCGCCTTTATTGACTGAGGACACCTCACTGATGGTCACTTCACTTGTATTCAGATATCCTTCTCTGAACTTGGCATATGTTGTAGCACTCTGCCACTCGCTTCCGAGCAGTGCATAAGCAGTGACATAATCACTCAGATTAAGGCTTGTATAAAAGTCCGTTACAATTCCTTCTGCTTGCAATGTCTTAGTGGCTGAACCCAAGTGAGTATCTCCAGCCGTCCGTACCAACGTTGTGCCAGAAGGATTTTTGGACCACGCCTGCACCTGCTTGAGCACACTAGTCATAGGGATACTGAATCCTATTCCCCCCTCCTGTTCCACGACCGCCGAATTAATGCCGATCACTTCACCAGTCTCCGCACTAATGAGTGGTCCACCACTGTTGCCATGTGTTATTGGTGCCGAGATCTGATAGAGGTTACTATAGATGTAAGGCGCTATTTCAAAGCTACGCCCCAATCCACTGATGATTCCGGTTGTTACGGTGTTCTCTAGCCCAAGTGGACTACCCAATGCTAGAATCTCGTCTCCGGTCTCAGCTTTGGATTTGGCGATGATTAACGGCTTAATTTTTTTCAAATCAGGAACCCTGACTACAGCTACGTCTGTTTCATCCCCAATACCAATAACCGTCCCCTTGTATTCCTCATGGTTCAAGGTCCGAATAGTTACTTCATTCGCCCCCTCCACCACATGCGCATTGGTCACGACATCTCCCTGATCATTGTAGAGAAAACCGGAGCCCAATCCGCTGCTACTCTCGATCGTTACCACTTTCTTCTGGCTTTCTTCTATAATCTGTTTGCGTGTCTTCTTCACAGGTTGCTTGGAGGCAGTCGTCGCTGCCGCATTTTCCGTTTCCTTCGCGGCAACAACTGCCAGTCTGGGCCCATCCTGCAACTGATCTGCTGAATGCTGGTGTATCCAGAACACGCCTCCTGCTCCAGCACCAATGATAATAGCACTGGATATGATTGTACTCCATGTTCGTTTGGCCATTCCAACCTGTCCCCCTATTCGAGATACCACGTTGCATTCACAACAGAGATTTCCGCTTCCTCGTACACACCATAATAATAGGTTTCAAAGAAACCTTCTTCACCTACATCCAGCCAGCTTGGATACACATCTGCATAAGTTTGGCCCAGGTATACACCGTCTATATCATAAATATCAATCAAAACTGTAACGGAAGAGATCGGACGAGTTGCATTATTGATCAATGAACCGCTAATATAAAGATCCCCGTACATATCAAGCGTCGCATCAACGTTCACGACACTTACTGCCGCCGTTCGATTCATCAGATCTTCTTCTGCAGCCTGTTGCTCCGCCAGTTGAATGCGATCCGCTTCCGCTTTTTCAAATGCCTTTTTTTCACTGAGCACCCGTTCACGATACGAAGTCAGTTTTTCATTTTCCGGAGCATAGGACAATCCCTGGTCGACCGTTTGTAAAGCAGTTGTGAAATTCTTTTGCTTTACTTGCTGTTCCGCCTCTTTATAACTTATGCTTGCGAGCTTGTCGACAATTTGCTTCTCTACCGTCTCAGCTTCCTTGCCTTTCAAGTTTGATACGGTATCCAGCTTCTCAGCTAGTGCCTCAATTGTTGTCAAACTGTCGATTTCCTTTTTCACCTTCAATACGGCCAGCGTTACCTTTCTGTTGTTGAATGCGGCACGCACTTTGGCAAAAACAGGTTCTTCCCGCTCCATCAACGCTTTGGCTACAGCTTGAATGGTCTTGTCTCCTGCGGACAGCTTTCCTGTCTTCAGACTTGTGGATGCCTCATCCAACTGATTCATCAGATTGAACGCTTTCGCCGTAATTTGCCGATCCTGTATAAGTGCATCATAGTTCGGTCGTTTCGTTAGAGCGCTGTCCAGCAGCTGAAGAGCCTCTTTATATTTCCCCTCTAGTGCAGCTTGTTCCGCCTGTTGATGCAGAGTTTTCACTTCCGCATTAATACTCATCTCCTGCTTGTAGTAAAACGTTAGTAAAGCCCCCATCACGGCTGCAAGTAGCAGTGGAATGATCCAACTAAATGCGCGGCCTTGACTGGTGTTGCTCTGTCTGGGTGCAGGCTGTTGCTGCCGGGATAATAATTCGGCTGTTTCTTCTGTTCTTTTTTCCAAACCCACGGCTGTTTCCGCCCAGATCTGTTCCTCTGTGGAGCTTGCATCTTTCAATTTTGTGTTACACTTTCTGCACGTACTATCCCCAGGACTACTTTTGGTCCCACATATGTGACAATACATCCTAATCCCTCCATCAAAAAGAAACGTATGTATACTTACCTTCTAACTTTTTAGTACATCAGCTTTAGGCATCTTTCGATACTTAGTGTCAACAGGAATCGACACTTATCATATAGCAAAAAGGTAAAATACACCATATGTAATCCGGATAAATTCTGTGTGTGTTTCCATAAACGAAAAAGGAGATACCGACACGCGGTATCTCCTCCTGTTCAGCCCTGCTGTCCTGCGCGCACCCGGATGTTGCCCAGTTCGTTGGCATTGATCGCGAATGCATTACCGCCCTGTCCAACCGAAGCTTTGGCTGACTGTCGTGCCTGGAATTTCAAACGGCTTTTGTCTACGTCCACCCGGTTAACCTGTTTTGCTTTCTTTCTGCGTGTACTCATTATTCATCCCCCTCCCCACTTCTCTTCTCTGCTGCCAGACTAACGTCTGCGAGAAGAACGGCGACCTTTCTGTTTCATGATCTGCACGTTGACTGCATTACTTGCAAGTACATTCCCTGAATCGGCATAACCCTTCGCCGTTTGGTGAATCTGTATTACGATATATTGCTTTTTACCAATACGATAGCGATAACTTTTCACGTTTGAACGAGTCATGGTCATCTCCCTGTAATCGTTTTTAACAAGCTTGGGTTATCCTATTCATGTCCATGTCCATGGGGATGTGTGAATGCATACTTCCGATAATAAATGGATGCAAAAAAACCTTCCTATAAACTTAGGAAGGCTCTATTTATTTTCATTTTGTCACGCCGAAGGAAAAGCACTTAGGTCCATATAGGAGACTTCCCACAGATGATCATCCAGATCCTGAAAACTCCATCCATACATGAATCCATGATCTTGTGGTTCGTTGGATGGCTTCCCTCCTGCATCGAGGGCAGCTTGTACAATCACATCTACCTGCTCACGGCTATCTACAGACAGGGCAACGATGACTTCGGTTGTATCGGCAGCATTGGAGATTTTTTTCGAGATGAAGGATTGGAAACGTTCCTCCACCAGAAGCATGGCGTAAATATTTTCCCCGATGATCATACAAGTAGCAGACTCGTCCGTAAAATTGGCGTCGAACTCAAACCCCACCTTGGTAAAAAATTCAACGGATTTCTTCAAATCTTGAACAGGTAAATTGACAAAAATCTGCTTCGCACGAATAGCCACCATGGATCACCTCGAACTCATAGAATACATTCCACCTCAAAATAACACCTCGCGAATACGCTGTCAATTGAATATAATGGAGACATTCCAACTTGTGAGGTGACACGGATGTTGCTCCGTATTGTTCGAAGTATATAGTTGTCGGGCTGGGTCAAAACGCGTACCAGCTATCAAGGGACACGTCTGTCCATTTGATCGTATTCGACCTATACACTAGAACGATTTGGCACAACTCTCTTGTCCTGTTCAAACAAACTCACATTGGAGGAATATGAAAATGAAAAACAACATAAATTACGCTGACTTTTACGAACGCGTAGGCCGGACGAATGGCTGGAACTTCAGCTCCATGAACGTGGTCTCGGAGAAAATCGGATGGAACTTCTATGAGGAAGTTGTTCGCCATACACGACCGTCCGATCTGTTGCTGGATATTGGAACAGGTGGCGGAGAAGCTATTCTGTCCATTGCGGAAGATGCCTTATTACTGGTGGGAATTGATCTCGCTCAAGGAATGATTGAGACCGCACAGCATAATCTTCAGGCTACGGGCGGTCATTCCAATGTACGCTTTCTTCATATGGACGCAGAAAAACTGGATTTTCCAGATTGCTTCTTTAATGTGGTATCTTCCAGACACTCCGGATTCTCTGCTTCAGAAGTATTAAGGGTTCTTGCTGATGGCGGGATATTTCTAACCCAGCAGGTCAGCGAACACGATAAATCCAACATTTCAGAAGCTTTTGGCCGTGGACAGAGCCTTGGCATTCAACCTGGTACATTGATGGAACGGTACAAACATGAACTTCAAAAAGCAGGTTTCCATGACATTCAGGCCCGTGAATATAATGTGGTGGAGCATTACGCTACACCCGAAGATTTGATGTTTCTCCTAACCCATGCACCCATCATTCCTGATTTCGGAAAGGTAGACACTGACTTCGAGCGATTCCAGCAGTTTGTGAAAGAAAATCACGACGAGAAGGGCATTCGTACCAACTCGGCACGCTTCATGATCACTGCAAGGAAATAAATGATTCCATATTGAATAAAATAAAAAAAGGCCCGATCACATGTGAGAACCATAACATGGTGACCGGGTCTTTAAATTATGCTTGCGAGGCTATATATTAAATCAGAGTTACTGCGAAATCTCCAACTTTTCCAAAAAAGGCTTTAATTTATCCACGACATAGTGACTTCCGCCCCGGCCGTTCACCTCTTCAATTACAGCTGATAACAGGAAGGTCGGAGAATCGTTATCAAATACTACGAAAAATCCGTTTTCCTGCCCCTTCTCTCCCTTCTTCGCTTTCAGCTCCGCTGTTCCCGTCTTGCCCGCGAGTCCTCCAGGAACTGAATTCAAGGTGTGGGCGGTGCCTCCCTGCCGGGAAACAACTTCTCCCAAAGCATCCTTAACCGTATTTGCGGCTTCCGGAGTAATAATTACCTCAGGGTTAGTGCTTTCTTTTCCCTCGATCAGAACAGGTTTCACCAGCTTCCCTTCATTAATAAAAGGTGTAAATGACGCTGCAAGATGAATCGGGGACATTAACATCTCCCCTTGCCCGTAAGACGTATCCGCGAGTAATACCTCAGACGACAGATCCAGATGTGCTTCATTGGCATATTGGCTTGGCTTCAGATACATTTCATCCAGTCCAAAGTTATCACCAAAACCAAACTTCTGAATCCCATCAATAAACTTGGCGCTGCCCATCTCAATCGCTTCCATGGCAAAGTAAATATTATCCGAGTATACCAGTGCATCAACCATGTTAACCGGAGATAAACTCTTCACACGCTTGACATAATAACCGCCCCAACTATCGTCTTTACGCCATTGCAAGCCAGAGATATCATGTGTTTTGTCCGCTGTAGTCACCTTCTCCATCAGTCCCGCTGCGGCTGTAATCGCTTTGAAGGTTGATCCTGGTGCATACCGGGTAGTGAATCTGTTGATAAAAGGAAGCTTCTCATTCGCCGAATAAGCATCCCACTCTGCCTGTGTAAGTCCTGTGACCATTTTGTTCGGGTTATAGGAAGGTGCACTGACCAACGCCAGCAGATTGCCGTCCGTCGGATTCATTAGAACCATTGCACCGGCGTCTCCACCACTGGATAATGTCTGATATAATTTCTTTTGCTGTTTGGAGCTAATCGTCAGCTGAACATTCTGTCCATCTACAGCATCCTTGCGAATAAGCTCAGAACGGGAGTTACCGGATTCATCCGTGATTTCAATCAGACCACCACGTTCACCACGCAGCTGTTTCTCCATGGACTGCTCCAAACCCGCTTTACCAATCCAATCTTCTGCGCGATAATACCCTTCCGTATCCTTATCCAGATCTTCCTTGGTGGCTTTGCGCACGTAACCAATCAGGTGCGCAGCTGCCTCACCAAGTGGATAATAGCGGATTTCCTTGCTTTGCATCGTAACCCCGCTTAAAGATTCTGGCACGTCAAACTCCTCCGTTGAACCAATCGGGACAAAATACTCCGGCTTCACCCATGTCTGCGCAAGCGCCTTATGAATGGCATCTTCCGAAACCTGATAATGGCTCGCGATTCGAGCAATCATCTGGTCCGGGTTATCACCAAGTTTCTCAGGTACAATTCCCCATTCATTCATCGTGCCCTTGGTAGCGAGTGGCAAACCATCACGATCTACAATGTCTCCACGATCCGGGAACAGCGTCCTCACTCGTACCTTACTGCCCTTAACCATGTCATTAAGGATCAGCGAAGGCTGCCAGTTTATTTGCCAGTTTTTGCCCCCGTCCTCAAGCTCTTGCCGGACCAGTTTCAATGTATGCGTCTCACTGACTTCCCCCAAAAAAGTTGTCAGTTGCAGATTATAATCCACCTCATACGTATCCGGGTTTTGTTTATCTGTATCGGTCTTACTGCCATCGGAAGCCGTTTCGGCAACATCCATAGGCTTAACCTCCGCCTTGACGGTGGATACTTCCATACCCGAATAGATCGCATTGTATTTCTCAACAAATTGTTCCTTGTTCATGCCCGACTCTTGCAGCGAAGCAGGTGTCATCAAGGTGTACAACTGGTCAAACTCTTTTTTTTGCAGATGCTCTATGTACTGATTCACGGTAGTTTGGGGCTTGGCCTCTGCTTCTTTATTATTCTGCATGTATAGATACATTCCGATTCCACCTGCAAACAAGATGGGCAGCAGTCCGTACATTAATTTACGTTTGGATTTCATGGTTACATCACCTCTAATATACACTATAGATTTCCAGAGCCATTTAAACAATGAAACAAATCTGACGAATTTATCATTAAAAATAGCCGAAAGCTCACATAATATGTTTAAATAAGAAGAGAGAGATTACATACTAAAGCTTTTTTGCTATGCAAAAGGCTGAAAAGGAGCCCGATGATGGAAATCAGCTATTTTTTACTCCCCAAAGCCGAAGTGGCCTATATCAAGTCTACCGCTTCCATGAAAGATGCTATTGAGCAATTGGAATCGCAACACTACACCGCCATTCCCGTGATTGACCAGGATGGAAAATATGTTGCTACCCTGTCCGAAGGCGATTTGTTATGGAAAATGCGAAATACACCCGGATTAACTTTTGACACGATGGATCAGGTCCAAGTCCATGAGATTAACAATCGGGTATATAATGAATGTGTATTCATTGAGGCTGAAATGGAGGATATGCTGACACTTGCAGCAGACCAAAATTTTGTGCCCGTGGTGGATGTCGATCGTGTCTTCCTCGGTATTATCCGTCGTAAGGATATTATTGAATACTATACGCGCAACATTTCGGATTAGATGAAGTGGAACATCCTGTAATAAGTAATAAACGAATATTCAACTCGAAAGGGTACTCCTGTGGTCATGTTTGGCCAAACCGGGGTACCCTTTTTATTTCATGATATGGTCGGAATCACTCTAGGTACGCTTGGCGCGCTCTTCCTTATAATAGTTCAACACGTCCCTTGGGCTTCCCTGGAATGCCCGCTCTTTGCCGAACTCATACGCCTGATGCAAATACGAATACGCCTCGTCATGCTGTTCAAGTCTCATGCAGATCATGCCGAGATCGATCAACGGACTCGTACTTCTATCTGAACTCCGCGTACTTAACGATATCTCAGCCCATGGCTTCGCCAGTTCATATTGCTTCAGATCGATATGTGCATTCGCATGACAGGATGCGATCCAGCTTGCAATCTCCCATTCCATCTTAGGCTCGGGCAACATGCCCCATGCCTGATCATAATAGATAAGTGCTTGTTCATGTTGTTGCGTCTCATCCAGCACATTACCGGCTTCTACCGTTTCTACAATTTGTCGCTCCAGTTCGGCATGTTCCGGTGTCAGATCTTTCATTGCACCGTCTCCTCCTCCAGGACGAAATACCACTCCAGAAAAGCATTGAAATCAGCCCACTGTGGCTCACTCTCACCATTAAGAAAACGTTCAATCGATTCGCCCAGTTCCACCAGCACCACTTCTCCCGTCTGACGGTTGTAGAAAAATCCACCTTCACCTTCAAAACTGTCCAGTGGAATATACGCCTCGGGAAGTCCCAGTGTAAGCTGTGCTACATTCATGTCTTCCATATATACGGTGTTCTCCATAAACCAGCAGATCTGATACAACTCCTGATGCCTGCTGTAAAAAGTCGGTCCATCCTCTGCATGTAAATAAAATTGTGCGAAATCCGACTGAAGATCGATCTCAAGCTTCCGCAATGCTTCTTCGTATGCTGCTGGAACATCTTCATGCCACCAGCCTTGCTCCTGGCAATGATCAATTACTTTATTGGATAACATCGTAGACCTCCTAATTCAATTTTGCTCACACAGATTTTACGGGTATCCAGATTTGGGGAGGTGTGCCGTGACCTCTATACACTTCAAGTTCTGGAATCCCTGCATGCTGATATGAAGTGGAAGGAAACCACTCTGTCATAATATGGTGCCACAACCGTTGTATCGCCTCCGGCTTTAATTCATCCGCTTCAAATACAACCCAATGGGACGCGGGAAGTTCGATGGACACCAAACCTTCAGGCACTTCACCAGAGTGAGAGGTAGCAATCCAGTACTCCATTTGATTGTCCTGCAGCTCTCGCTGATCTACACAGATGCCCACCAGACCGGGAATAGCTCCGTTATTGAACCCATTTAAACGTTCCTCAATTCCGTCTGCCAATGCATCCTGCCACATCTTAGGAATTTCTCTTAAATTCTCACCATCCACACAAGAGAACGTTCGTTTGACGCCCACAAAGGTAAGGGACTGTTGTTCGATCACATGTTCATTCACATTCATTAGATGGATTCCTCTCCGAGAGCTATATGGGGCACGGTTCTCCATGACCCATTTATGAAAACATTGTTCCATACATAATATATACCTCCGATATGTCCTACAGATACTGTATCAAAAGAGTAAGTAGATTGGAAATAGTGCCAGTACTCCTGTTCATATGAAAGTAGCAGGAACAGAAGTAGACGTGCGATTCATGACTTAAAAGAATACTTGCCTACCATTCGTTCCTACTCGATGTTTTGGGAGATAGACATACTGGGTTCTTCCCGTCCTTCATTTCCTTATTCTGGTGCAACTTTATTCTTACTCGTTCGTCTAACTACTGACCAACAACTAAGGAGATGACTATGCGAATAACTTGCAGCCCCGGTTTCCCAGGAAGCATGATTGGATCAATTGATCTTCAGCCATCGAAGTATTACACCCCACCTTCCAGTAACAGCCAGATTACAGATCATGTTGATCCCGAACTCGTTACCATTCCCTATGTGGAAGATCCGGAATTCGGATCACACTTTGACAACATGAAGGTCATGAACGGATCTTATAAAGATGAAATGCATGTGAGCTATGATGTGGAGTTTACGATTGATGTGGACAAAAAAGGTTATATTACGCAATTTGAACATACGTTCCAGCTGGAACGTTATTTGGATCTGGTTCGCACACAGTCCTATAAAGTGATCAAGACAAACTGGCGTGGACAAACATTTCACGTGATGACGTATAGTTACCTGGAGGAAGTCATTCATCCGAAAAATGTTCTTTTTAAATGTAACCTCGCAGAAGACGTTTTTGTGGTAGCTGAACTTGTTTCCAATCGCTCAGATGAAAGTGCAACTGAGCACGGTATCAGGGATCTGCATTTCCGTGCATTAATCTCGGCACGAGATGATCTGTACCCATTAGATTATATGTGTGAGCCTGATTTCGACCTGAGTCTCGACTAAAAAGTAGATACATATGTAGAAAGAGCATAAGCTGTCCCGAATCAGCGGGGTAGCCTGTGCTCTTTTTTTCACAAATGAATCACCAACTGCCTAATTTCCCCCTCCTTCATACGCTCGGCCTTATGCTCCCATGCCTGGCTCTAAGCAAAACAAGCTGTAATGTCGATGAATATACCATAATGCTGTACATGCATATGTTCTTCGTACGTTCAGATATGAGAGGGGTTGGAAACATGGTTTACCGGAAAAATAAAATGCATTCGCTGTTCGCTCTGCCCTTGGCAGGCCTGCTGTTTCTGTTATGGGGTGCTCAAGCGGCACATGCGGAACAGGTCGACAGTTTGTTGCCTGAGCGAAGTCAGCAGGAGATTGTTCAGAAGTGGAATCAGTGGATGAATGGCAATGATACATCTCCCCTGTATACAGAGACACCTTCGACAAGTGCTCCCTACTCTGCTGGTGTGGTAAGTGACGCCTATCTGGAACAAGGGCTGAACGCAGCCAACTTTTATCGTTTTATCACGGGGCTACAGGGCGATCTTGTCCTTGATCCTACCTTGAATCGTCAAGCCCAGCATGGGGCTGTTGTGGTCTCCACGGGTGGATACCTGTCCCATTATCCAGAGCAGCCAGGAGATATGCCAAAGGATTTCTTTGACATCGGTTCAAAGTCTGCCAGCAGCTCCAATCTGTACGTTACCAGCAGTGCCAAGAATAACGTCCTGACAAAAAGCATACAGGCCTACATGAATGATTCAGACGCCTCCAATATCGATCGACTCGGTCATCGGCGCTGGATTTTGAGTCCACAACTGCAACGAATCGGATTTGGACTCGCCACTCGTAGTGAAGCAGGCAAGACATATGATCAGTACTATAGTGCCATGCAGGTATTTGATAAAAGCAGAACTGGGGGAACTTCGTTCAACTACAGCCTGTTCCCGAATCAGGGTGCATTTCCAATCGAAGCCTTTGGCAGTACACAGGCCTGGTCTGTTCAACTGAATACAGATGTATTCGCGAAACCATCACTAACTGAGGTACAGGTCGAGATGACTCGGACTTCCGATCAACGTACGTGGACCTTTAATGCCAAGAATCAGAACAGTGGCTTTCCAACCGGTTATTACAACGTGGACCCTGCGGATAAACAATGGTTTAATCAAGCCTATTTCAATGTAGAGACAGGTGGATATGGATATGGCTACGCCATCATCTTCCGTCCGGACGATGTGCAATTGTTAAAGAACGGCGATACGTTCGACATTCGAATTACAGGTCTGCAAAAGAAAAATGGTACAGCAGCGGAGATCTCATACTCCACACGTTTCTTCCATGTTGACGGTGTTCAAGATGCCACTCTTACCCGTATAACGCCAGGACAACAAAACCTGAATGTCCGAGCAGGAGAACAGATTGATCTGCCTTCAATCACTGCAGTGAATGATAACGGAACATCCTATGTTCCACAATCTAACGTTTCCTTCACCACGACGTCAGATCGCATTGCCATCAAGGATGGAAAAATAGTCGGACTTCAGGCCGGTAAAGCCGAAATTCGGATTCGTTTTGAAGGGAAAGAAGCGGTTGTCTCTGTTACGGTAACGGGAATTCCCCAATTAACTGATGTCCGTACACATTGGGCGAAAGATGCCATTCAATGGGCCGTCCAACAGGAGATGGTCAGTGGATACGAGGATGGAACGTTCAAACCCAACAATCAGGTGAGTGAAGCCGAATTCCTCTCCATGTTGTTTAAGCTGTATGCGAATTCCCATGTCATTCAGAGCATCGATGCTGCACAGGGACAAGCTATCAAAGGAAACATCTGGAGTGATCGTTATTATACCTATGCTTCCGCGTTGAATCTAAATCTGGATGCCAGCAAACAGAATCCGAAGCTGCGCAATCATGCCTTGAACCGAACAGAAGTAGCTGTAATCGTGGCGGGGCTTGGCGGTAAAAATTATACTCAGGATGACGATGCCATCCGGTATCTGCTGAACATGGGATACTCTTCAGGCAAAACAGCAGCTACGGTGCAAGGTTATGCGGGACAAGAATCCTTGACCCGGGCAGAGGCCGTTGTTTTTCTCCAGAACCTGAAGGAAAAAGGCTTCGAACTATGGAGCAGACCTAAGAATGCCACTGAAGCTACCGAGAATGAAAAGAACGGTGGACTACCGGATCAGACCATGAAAGCAGTATATTCTGACGATCACACGTTGGTCCTTCAAGGTACGTTCCCGGCGTATGCCAACCAGACGATGCCGATTAAAATCCATGGTCCTTCGCCTGCTGTAGAACACATCCAGACGCAGCAGGTTACAACGGATGCCTATGGCAATTTTAAACTCACGGTAAGTAACCTTGATGCGAAGGAACTTAACCTCTATGTGGACGTACGCGAAGATTATTCCTACTGGATCAGTGTAGAGGCAGGGCGAACTGCGATAAGTGATTATACCGAGTAACATGTAAAAACCAGCTTAGGAATTCTACATTGAATTCCCAGCTGGTTTATTTGTTATGAGGACTGATTTTGATATGAGACATGACATACGTTTAATGTTCAGTGTTCAATTATTGGTGGATATAACTTTTTAAGTGTAGACTTTAAATCGGATGACCGAATTGCTCTGCCTTTTCTGTCATTATCCTCGCTAACCTAGCTCTTAGTCCGCTCATCCACTCCGGCTCATGTGACCACTGCTCTGCAACAGATCGAAGCATACGCACATAGCCATACAAGTTGGCAAAACGGCGACAAGCGGGGAACATACTCTCCAGATCATAACGTTCTCCTGCCTCGGACCAGTAACCTTTCAGGAACAATTGTTTCTTCTGCTCCCATTGTTCAGGCTCGATCTCCTCACGTAAACTATCCAGACTCTGTTCCACGTCCATCGCGTACCAGTGATACATCGAGTCATCAAAATCAATGGCATAACAAGACTGGCTATCTTCGTCATAGAAGACATTATCCAATTCAAAATCGTAGTGGATGAGTCCGAAATTTTGCTGGGTCATCGGCCAAGTCGCAAAATATGTTCGGAGAAACTCCACCTCGTTCAGAGCAGCCGTTTCACCAGGAAAACCCTTCAAGATCTCCTGCATCCAATTCAAAACATCCTTATAGGTCCAGCGTTTCTCCTTCTGCTCAGGCATGAATGCGCGCGATAGATGATGCAGCTCACCCAATGCCTGACCATAGCTGTACAGGATGGAATCACTCAAATCAATACTTCCTAACTGCGATCCAGGTACTCGCTTGAATACGGAAGCATAGTACACTCCCCATGGGGTGTGAGCCTCTACGAGTTCTGCCCCTGAATGGGCAGGTACAGGCTCCATGGCTCCATACTGTTTCGTTCGAAGATAACGGAGGAACTCCAGTTCAGCGCTGAGGTTGACTCGATTTTTTTCCTCTACCGGGGCAAATCGAAGCAATCTCACTTCTCCCTGATCTCTGAACGGATACACGGCATTGGAGGATATACGATAATACTGAAACATGTCCAGCGATTCAGGATCATAACTCCAATTCTTTAAAATCATCTCGGCAAGATCATTATGTTGAAATAAATATTTTAATTTTAACATGGGCATTTCTCCTTTTTGATCATCTCATTTGTATTGCTTACAGCCATCGAGTGCCTATTTGGGCGCGCAAAAAGCCGCAGGCTATGCCTGCGGCTTTTAAAAATTCTGAGTGTATGAGAAATTTGCACAAGCAAATAAATCTCGCATACGCCAGAAAAAATGAGAGCAGTTATATCCCTATATATCGGCAGATCTCAGATCGGAATGGGAAACTGGATGTGTCCCACACCGTATCTGAATGGTCTGCCGGAATTATTCAATTTATGCTTACCTTCATTGTAGTGATAGAACATACCATCTTAGACCGTCGTTTCATGACGCTCACTCCCTTCAAAAAACCAGTTGTTTCCATAATAGCCGATAAGCCAAATGTAAGCAATTACAAAATGACGATAATCCCATCATTTTTTACTGGACAACCATCACCCGTTCCACCGTCTCGGTGTTGTCCTTATACCACACCATCACGATGTTTTCTTTTTGAAGATCAGACACTTGAATGGACGAGTTCGCACGTGAGCTGGAACTGCCCGAGCGCGGCGTCCCCATGCCTTCCGTGATAGCAACATCATCACTTATATTTAATTTCATCTCCATTCCGGTATCCTTCCATTCCATGCCTGGGGATGAGGTGTCCTGCACCTCAAGTAACGCTAACGTGACTGTGTTTCCATTCACAGAAATGACTCTACCTATCATGTCGGCATTCATCATCCCCTGCGTCATGTCCGGACTGCCTGTACGGTCATTCATACCCGTGCCGCCCCTTCCACCTCTCGGTGTCCCTCCATTCATGCCCAGGCCACCACCATTCGGCATGCCGAATCCATTCATGCCTTGCACAGAACCGGTGTTGGTAATATTCTGGGCGGTTATAACATCGCAGGCCGTCAGCATAACCAAACATCCCATCAGCAGGAGTGACGTAACCGATGTGAAATATTTATTTTTTCGCATATGATCACCTTTTTCTCAGGGAATATTTCTCCAAGGTACCTTTACGATGGAATATGAAGTCATACGTATCTTTGAACCCCATATAGGACAGAACAACCAACAGCGGATATACAGGATAGATGTATCTGGACTTAATCTCCCACAGAATATAAAACCCGATGAATCCGAGAATAACCAGGATCAATGAAACTTCGTCATACCGTTTACGACGAATTCCACCGACCAACCGGATGAAAATAAAACAGTACATCAAGAAATTCATCACATATACGATCCAGAGTAACCCCGTCCGATAAGCCGAATCCCCCTGCAACAGTTCTGTTATCACATTCGTGTAACTATAGGAGCCTGCGATTCCGCCTCCCCTTCCTCTTCCGGCACCCATGGAACTTTCATTGCCGATTCCGTATCGATCCATCTGGTATGTCCCTTCGGTCCAGGTCCATATGATCTTTTTGTAATACATCTGCACCAAGTCACTCGCACTTGCTTCATACAGCTTCTTGCCAATCTCTTGTTTGAATAAATCTGCGCTCTCAGCCTTATTGTAGTTGGCCTGCCTCTGATAGATCTGATAACTCTCCATATTGTCCCAGAAGCCAAAACGCTCCAGATTAATCCCCATATTCAGCCACATATAGACCGGTGCAGAGTTCTCTCCAACAGGTTCGCTCACAGCTCCAGAGGATTGAAGAACCGCGTTCTGAGTCCAGGTTGGGACATTAAACAACATACCCAACACACCGATGGAAATGATGACTTTCTTCATTCCGATGCTCCGCATATTCAGCAGGATAGTTATGATGGCAGCAATTAGCACGATCACGCCGATGCTTCGGAAGTAATTAGCCATCGCAAGAAAAACGGCGGCAATGACGATTGTTTTCCAAGACTTTTCACGTACAAAACGAATAACAAAGTATAAACAAGATGTCAGAAATGCTGTAGCAATCACATCGTTATAGATCAGGTTGTTAAGGAACAAGGAAGGCAGGTACGTTGCTGCAAAGATCAACACACCGTAATCACGTTCCGTGGATCTGTCATTCACTTGTTTGTAGATAAGATAAATCATGAACGTTGTTAACGTTGAAAACAAAATATTAAATAGTTTGATGACCAGATAGTTATCCGGAAACAGGTACAGCAACGTCTTCAAGTACAACACGATCGAGTAGTTAAACGGGAACATGTGCAGATAACCACCCGTTTCAAACGAGGAGTAGTCTTGGTCATACAGCATGTTCATGGCCAGTGAAAGAACGGTCTGCGAATCATCGGTAGGCACTCTCGGAAATACAAAAATGATGATGATCTGAATGACCAGAGAACATAACAACACAATCGGAATAACAACCTTCGGGCTGTATTTGTTCATTTTCAGACACAGAGCATATAACCCGACACCTGAACCAAGAAGCAAAAGAATGACCGGGAGAAAAACACTCCACTGCTGCATGCCCAAAATGGGATTGTCCCCATACAAGGCGTAGTTGTACTGTGCCCTCACCAATAAGGACGAAGCAATAAACACCGCAACAAACACGAGCAAAATGAGATAAAACGACTTATGCAGCATCTTAGACATGCCAAAACTCCTTTTCCATTACAGGATTCCGTGAGTATTATAATGGCTCTGGCTGAAAAATCGCTGAATTCGAATAAACAATTGCATTCATTAAACTAACGAATTATACCTTTAATGTCGATAATATACATCGAATACATAATAATATTTTTTTACTAGAAGGAGATTAGAACATGTTTATTCAAAAAAGGTACATCCGCTCGTTACTCTCTCTTCCTCTGGCAGGCCTCTTATTCATGCTGCTGGGGACCCAGCAGATCGCTGCTGCCCCTGTCGACAGTCTGCTGCCTGAGCGAAGTGAGCAAGAAATCAGTCAGAAATGGACGCAATGGATGAGTGGCAAGGACCAAACTGCTACATTCACTCAGAATCCCTCGACCAAGGCACCTTATGTCGCTGGTGTAGTAAGTGATTCCACATTAGAGCAGGCCCTAGGTGCAGCCAACTTCTATCGTTATCTCTCCGGTTTGGATGGAGATCTCGTTCTCGATGCTGCTCTCAATCGTCAAGCCCAACATGGAGCAGTCGTTGTTTCTACCGGAGAATTGACTCACTTCCCGGCTCGTCCTGCAGATATGCCAAAAGACTTTTTTGATCTGGGAGCCAAATCGGCTTCAAGCTCCAACCTGTACGCTTCCTATGGTGCTCAAGGAAACCTTGCAGTCAAAAGCGTAGAAGCTTATATGGATGATTCGGATGCCAGTAACATTGCTGCACTCGGCCATCGTCGCTGGATTTTGAGTCCGCAACTGAAGAAAGTTGGTTTCGGGATTGCATCCCGGGACAACAAAAACTATGCGAGCCACTTCAGCACCATGCAAGTGATGGATACAAGCCGTTCAGGAAAACTCAATTACAATTACAACTTGTATCCTAACAAAGGGGCATTCCCGATTGAGGCATTCAATGTGTCACAAGCTTGGTCTGCACAGCTGAATCCGGACGTCTTCGCGAAGCCTTCCAATTCGGAGGTACAGGTGGAGATCGTGCGTTCATCGGATCAGAAAACTTGGGTACTGGGAGCAAAAACCCCGGTTAGCAGTGATCCTGCAAAGGCCTATTTCAATGTAAATTCCGATGGTTATGGGTATAACTATGCTGTTATTTTCCGCCCAGATAATTTGAAATCCTTGAAGGCAGGCGACACGTTCAACGTTCGCATAACCGGTTTGAAAAAGAAAGACGGGTCCAAAGCAGAAATTTCATATCAGACACGTTTCTTCTCGGTTAGCAATCCTTCACAAGAGCCTGTAACCGATCCACAGAATCCTGGGACAGAACCACAAGACCCTGGAACAGAGCCCCAGGACCCGGATACGGGGAACGAGGATTACCTGGATAACCATCTAATGCAGTTCGAATATACAGCGGATCGTACGCTGAAAGTACGAGGAACACTCACGGCTTATGCAGGCAAAACATTCTCATTCCAGATCCACGGTCCTTCACCTGACGAAAAACATATTCGCACTGAAACGGTGAAGCTGGACGCTAACGGTCGGTTCAGTCTAACTGTTCCTAATCTGGGCGTGTCAGACCTGACCATCTACTTGCAAGTGGACCCAAGCTTTATGTATCTGATTCCTACAGCAAGTAATTCAGACGTTACGTATTACTTTGAATAGAAGCGAAGCAAGAGCATAGGAATAAACTAAATTAGAATGAAGTACGACCAGAGTAAAACCTAGAATCTAAAAACAAAAACAGTCGGAATGCATAGGCATCCGACTATTTTTTATAGTTTATGATACGAGCTTTTTGTGATAGGAGCTTTAATTACTTCGGTGCTCCTTTTTTGCGTTTCTTTTCCAACGCGATCTCCACATTTTCTTTCACGCGATACTCCACAATCCGGCGAATGAGATCCTCGGGCAATGGCTGATCCAGCGGAAACTGGACAGACCCCTTTCCCCCTTTATACTTGGAGAGTTCCTCCTGGAAAGCTTGAATTGCCCTGGGAGCAGGGTAAAACCCAATATGATGCTGGTAAGCGGCAAAATGAACCAGATTCCCATGCTGTGCATACGTAGGCATCTTGTAACTGATCTTCTCTTCGGCGTTCGGAGCCGACTCGCGAATAATCTGTCTTAAAGCCTGTAATCTCACCTGTACATCAGGTGCAAACTCCGAGATATATTCATCTACCAGCACCGAATAATGGTTACTCTCAGCCATCTTGGACTCCTTCCACCACGGATACATCAATGGATTCGTGGTATGGGCATATTTGCTTATATTGTACTTCAAATGGACAAGCGGAACAGCTATTTTCCTGCAACTTGGAATGTTAAATTTGATTTTCAAGTGAACTAAGCCTTATAATACGTTTAAACAATTAAACATTATAACGGAGTGAGCCATGAACGAGTCGATGGGTAACCAAAAAGTTATTGATATTTTCGAGAATCTAAGTCCTTATCTTCAAGGTTTGGGAGATCCCGTTCGCCAGCGAATCATATCGCTGCTCATTGATCAAGAGAGCATGAACGTATCACAGATTGCAGAGCATGTCCCCATGTCACGCCCTACGGTCTCTCATCACTTGAAAATATTGCGTCAATCCGGGCTGTTATCGGTTCAGAAAAAAGGTACGGAGATGTATTACAAGCTGGAGTTCAACGATGCGATCGAATTAATCAAACAGCTCGTTCATCTCGTGGAAGTGGAATGTCAGAGCTAGCGCATACCGCGCTGGTGTACTGCATTCCTTTTCTTCACTCTTTTATGTTTAATAGTTTAAACATATAAGTACATAAACACATCAACGGAGGTTTATCGAATGAATAGAAAAAGAGTTCTTATCGCTGGAGGTTATGGTGCTGTAGGTGCACAGCTTGCCCGCATTTTGCATGACAGGCATCCTGATCTGGAATTGGTACTGGGAGGCCGTTCTGCGGGTAAAGAAGCACCTTTTCCATCCAATCGTGTCCAAACGGTTGTTGTTGATACCAATGCAGACGATCCACTGATTCACGCAGGAGAGAATATATCGTTAATCATTAATGCAGTGAACGATCTGGATGATCGGCTACTGGTATCGGCAGTGCGGAGAAAAATTCCACTTATCGATGTAACACGCTGGACTGAGGTGTTCAATCAAGCGATCCGTTCAGTAGAACAGGAGGAACTTCATGCCCCTGTAGTGCTATCCTCTGGATGGATGGCAGGAACAGCTTCTTTATTTGCCATGATACTTTCTAACTCGCTGCAACATGTCGAATTAAACATTCATGCCCTATGGTCGCTGCGAGACAAGGCCGGACCTGATTCAGCGGCCTTCATGGATCGGATGAGCATTCCTTTTCAGGTGACCGAATCTAATACAAATCGACTCGTCTATCCCATGACAGATCCGATTAAAGTACATTTTCCGAACGGGTATACAACCCCATGTTACAGACTGGACACACCCGATCACGTCACTTTGCCTCATACCAGCCATATCGATTCCGCCAGTTTCCGTATTTCATTCGATAGTAAAGTATCTACCTATGCACTCGCCGGATTGGTCAAAACCGGAGTATGGAAGATGATCAGTGGTGAACGTTTCCAGCCATTCCGGCGGAAATTGCTCTATAATCCGGGAACCGGGAGTGCACATCATCTGGTCATTCAATTGAAAGGGCTGGATGCAAAAGGAAATGACGTTAAACGAACGATGACAGTCTCTGACCCACTCGGTCAAACTCATATGACTGCACTCGGCGCTGCGGTGCAAGCCGAGAAGATACTGTTGATGCCAACGGACAAGCCTATGGCTCCAGGCATCTATTATCCTGAGCATCTGTTCGATGACCGAATGGACATGGATGCAGTTACTCATTTTTTCACACAATACGGCGTTCAATTATCTTATTCCTAATATCCAGACACAACAAAAGTCCGCGAAGCCACTCACTGCAAACAGGGGGACCTTCGCGGATTTTACGAATAATAATGGAGAAATGTATCTTTTTAAGTACAAGCTTGTGTCTGGCATTATAGCGTCACGGCTCGACCATTTGATTTTTCATCTCAACAGTTGCAATATATCTGATGATTTTTGATTGGCTTGAGCTAGCATAGCTTGTGTCGCTTGTAAAAGAACAGTTTCTTTCGTATTTTTCATCATTTCTTTCGCAATATCTGCGTCTCTTATTTTAGATTCTGCAGCAGATAAGTTAGAAGAAGCGTTCATAACATTATTCAATACATGTCCAAGGGCATTATGGTAAGCGCCAAACCTAGCTCTGTGTGAAGACACATCTTCAATAGCTTTATCAATCTGGATTAGTGCTCTGTTGGCTTCATGCTGTAAAGAAAGGTTAATACTCTCTACTCCAATCGATTTCGTTCTGACATCTGCCAACTGAACTTTGTAATTTGCTCCTTGATTAGCACCAACTTGCAAACTTAAAAATGTTGGGTCAGAACTTGAACCATTTTCATTACCACTAATATCAGTTATTTTAAAATCAGTTATCTGATAACTACTACCGTTCATTTCTCTTTCAAATTTCAGCATACCATTATCATCAACAGCAATAATTCCCGCACTTTTTTTTTGAAATTCACTGTTCAGATAATCTATAAATTCTGATGAAGAATAACTACCTTCATCTAGAATAAATGTTTTATTTATTGAACGTTCAAGACCAATTTCCCATCGGTTACTATCTGCATTAATAACAATACCATTAGTTAGATCAAGATTTGTCGTTAGAAAACTCTTCGTTTTGGGATTCCAAACATCACCTGGAATCACTGGACGCATAAAAAGAGGATTAAGTGCGTTACCTGAAACCAGTTGAATTGCGTTCGGAGAACCACTTGATTTGTGTGTCAAACTTAGAATGTAGTGTTTGTTACCCGGTCCATCACTTACATTAACACCAAAAGCAGGTGAAAAACTAGCCAAAATATCCGCTCCCACGTTATCAAACTGGTTATTTAACTGGTCAAGAAGTTCATCTCTGCTATACGTTCCTTCTGCAAGAACTATTGTCTTGTCAACGCCCAAATCCTTAAAATGAAGAGTATCATTCACACCACTTTTAACCGAATAACCTATAGAAAAGTCGGCTTCCCTACCCAACACTTCATATCGAATGCTGCGTGTACGCTCTTCCGTAAATATTTCATTAAACGCTGTTCCTTCTACTTCTATCTTGTGATTACCTGAAATTGTGCTGGTCAATAGCGTTCTCATATGTGTATCATCCCAATGACTGTAAGCATTCGAGAGTTCTACTGGAGCCCCGATAGCCCTTAGCTTTGAGTTAATATCATCATATAGTGCAGTAGAGGATCCACGATACACACCTGCACTGATATTAATGGTGTATGCCGTATCGTCAAATTTTATCGTTAACTGATCATTAATTCCGGATAAGATTTCAACTCCAATAGCATTCTGAATATTTCCACTATTACCAATCAAGGTGGATCGGCCGAGAGTGGATATATTTTCTCCTACATACGTAATGAAACTTACTGAGCCTGGTTTAATTTCTCCATCCTGATTAACAACTTCATTTGATCCATTATTCAACAAATTAATCCCGTTAAAATATGTATTATTGGCAATATCATTAATGCCCTCTTTAATCTGTCGAACTTCTTCCTGTATAATCAAACGATCCGAATCTGTTAAGCTACCATTTGCTGCTTGCACAGCAAGCTCTCTTAATCTAATTAATAATGGATCCTGTATATTACCTAGTCCTGACTCAGCAGTTTGAATTAATGATATCCCATCTTGTATATTTCTTTCCGCCTGATTCATACCACGAATCTGAGCCCTCATCTTCTCAGAAATACTCAATCCTGCTGCGTCATCTGCTGCCTTGTTAATTCGTAAACCAGAAGATAATTTACTTGTTGATTCGGAGATTGATTTATTAGTATTTTTTAATCTATTGGTAATATTTAAGCCAAGTATATTATTTTTAACTATCAAATTCTCACCTCTTAATCTACTCTTTAACTAAAATGTATAGGACTTACTATCCATTATACTAGAGAAACATGAAATCTGATAACAAATACAATAAAGTGTTGAAAATTATATTTACAACGTCATGGCTCGACCATTGCGCATCAGGTAATCTTCTTTTGTTTTGTAATCCGGCATGATGCTGCCGATCCGCCGCCAGAAAGAGCGGTCATGATTCATGTGGTGAATATGGCAAAGTTCATGAATGATGACATAATCGATCACTTCCAGTGGCGCCATCGCCAGGCGATAATTGAACGTAAGTTTTTTGTCCCAGCTACAACTGCCCCACTTGGTGGGAGAATCTACGATCTCAACCGACTTCGGCTTCACCTTCAACTCCTGCTGATAACGTCCAATGCGCTCTCCAATCATGCGTTTACACTCGGCAAAATAAAACTTCTTCAGATTCGCTCGTAACTCTTCTTCTGTCAAACCCTCTACAGGAATTAATTCATGCAGTGCGTGTTCCTTGCCAAAAAGCAAAAACTTCCCTTTGCCCTCATCTTCGTATTCCTTGGCTTGAGGACCGTCGAGTGCCCGCTGCATCAGAGCGGATTTCTTCAAAATTACATCCCCGTGCTGCTCTACAAGTTGCCGGATCATGTCTTCACTGGTACCATTCGGTGCTTTGATCGTTACCATGTAAGGCAAGTCCATCGTGATAGACACTTTCTTGCGTTTGCCGTATTGGATATGACAGTTAATACTGTGATTATTTAATTCTATAGTTAACATAATGCTCTCCGCTTCTGAAGTTATTCAACCAAATCAAATTGTATACCATCTCCGGCTATAATGCATACTGTTCGGCGATATATATGTTTGTTGTATTTTTATACATTATTATGTATTATTATTTAATTACAAAATCGGAGGTTGGATATGACTTATACAATAGATACAGAACTCAAAACCATTGAAGAACTATCGCTTAACCACTGGCAGCCCTTGTCCACCTTACTATATGACGGTTGGGTACTCCGTTTTGCCAAAGGATATACCAAACGTGCCAATTCCATTCAACCCATACACTATTCAACTCTGGATGTGCATGAAAAGATTGAGGAATGTGAGCGTATCTATGCTTCCAATCAGTTAAGTACCATATTCAAAATCACGCCGTTTATTCAGCCGGATCATCTTGACCAGCTTTTGCAAGACAAAGGGTATGGCGTTGTTGATCTGACCCGTATCCAAACTCGGAGTCTGGAAGAGATCAAAGAGCCTGTGCACCAAGTTGTACAGATCGACGAACAGTTGACCACAGCTTGGCTGGATCACTTTTGCCGATTGAACAAGGTGAATGATCTGCAACGGGAAACGACGGAATTAATGTTACATAACATCCGCACACAGGTAGGTTTCATCTCGCTGTTGATCGATGGGCAAGTCGTCGCTTGTGGGTTCGGTGTAATCGAGCGTGGCTATATCGGGTTGTATGACATCATAACAGACGCTAACTTCCGGAATCGGGGGCTTGCGGAACAGATGATCTTGCATCTATTGCATTGGGCAAAAAAACAAGGTGCTACATCCAGTTACCTGCAAGTGGTTGCAAATAATGCACCTGCATTAAAGCTCTACGCGAAGCTTGGTTATTCGGAGATTTATAGCTATTGGTACAGAGTCAAAGAATGGAATGAGTCCTGATCAAGCTGAAATTAAAAACTGCCCTCCTCCTATGAAGGAAAAGCAGTTTTTAATTCGGTTTCTGGATTGTACAAAACTCTTCACAACGTTTAGTAGTAATACATACTCTTTACTACAATGGCAGCTTAACCAGCACCTCATAATTCACGCCAGCTTGGATGTTCTTGATGATGTCGCCTTCGATCCGTTCACCGTCAACGTACACTTCAATCTGCTGGACAGTTGCATCCTTCTTCATGTTTACATTCAGCTCAGCCCCGCGGAACAACCGCGTAACTGATGCCTCGTTCCAATCTTCTGGTAACAGCGGCCGCACTTGAAGTCCTTGTGCATGACCTTGTAGTCCAAACAACCCGTCGATCAGGCAGCGATACACCCAAGGTACTGTGCCGGTGTTGAACAGATGACTGGAGCGCCCAGCTGTACGTGGGAATTGCCGATAAGCTCCGCGATAATAATTCGGGATAAATACGGGTAGCTGACCCCGCTGGAGAATATCCTCTCCATCAGGGCCAGGAATCATTTTACGCAGCAGACGATACGCTTTCTCCTTCTCGCCCACCAGGTACAACGCATAAATATAGAACGCCACCGCGTGATTGTACACTGCACCATTCTCCGCACTTCCCGGATGTTTTTGCGTGACACGACCTACATCTTCCCGCATCGCTGTGAAAGACGGCGCGAGCTTCTCGACACCATATGGCGTCTCCAATTGCTCCTCTACGGCACGAATTAACTTCTCCTGTTTATCCTGATCCGCAGCACCGCTCATAAGTGCCCAGCTCTGAGGATTGATATAGATGCGCCCTTCCACGTCTTTGCTTACACCAAACACTACGTTATCATCCGTAATTCCGCGGGCATACCAGTCCCCATCCCACAGATACTCATTGGCTACCGCATTGGTCTGAGTGGCTTCCTGACGGAATTCCGCTGCAACCTCGCCATGCCCTGCCTGTTCACCAATATCTGCCCACACATTGAACGCATATGCCGACGCAATGGTTAACCAGCCGGATACGCCTTTGCCTTTGTACCCCACCATGTTCATCGGATCACACCAGTCACCCTGATTGATATAGTTCAACCCACGCGCATCACGCTCATGGATCAACCAGCGCATCGCAAGATTCATATGCTCCAGTACAGAAACCTTTTGTTCACTGTCTGTAAAAGCAACCTGTTCCTCCAAAATGCTATAGTCATTCGTTTCATCCAAATAGGTCTTCATACAGACAGGAAGCCAGATGCAGTGATCGGTATGAGGAACCTGGTTAATATATTTCAATTCTGCGTCCGGGTGCAAAATAATTCCGTCTGGCATCGCGCCGCTTATATGCTGTTGAGACAAAGCAGTCAAGAACGCAGCCCGCGCAATCTGTGGCTGAATGTAACTCATGCCCATGTTGTCCTGCAAATAATTCCGCGTCTGCGGATCGGTTGTCAGACGATTGGTTTTGCCATGATAGTACATCTGACGAGGTAGCCAGTGATTCACGACATTATCTAGCCAGCTGTCCGGTGTCTCGATCTGGATGTTTCCTTGCCCTTCCGCAATATACTCAGCATACTCCTGCTCGGCTGCGGTGAAACCATCCTGTCCT
Source organism: Paenibacillus sp. FSL M8-0212 (assembly GCF_038004645.1). Lineage (NCBI taxonomy): Bacteria > Bacillati > Bacillota > Bacilli > Caryophanales > Paenibacillaceae > Paenibacillus > Paenibacillus sp. FSL M8-0212. Next base: position 1,516,918 of record NZ_JBBORP010000001.1, read on the forward strand.
TCCTTATTCTGCTTCACAAAATAATGCTGACGAATGCCCTCAATCTCTGTCTCATCATGAGCCGGGCCAAAGATAAATCGATACGCCTGCTCCGCTCCTGCTTCCAGTTCGACTCTATATTGCAATACAGCTACAGGTGTCTCGTACCGTGCATCTCCACCTGCGAGCGTATCCGATTGAAGGGCGGAAGGATTATGTAGTCCGCCTTCGCCTTCAAAGCTCTCATGATTCACTTCCCAGGCGGTCGGTTGGTGATCTGCAAGCAGATAGGTTTTGTCGCTGTAATTTTTGATTTTGCTATAATCCTGATATTTCTGATATGGCGTAACCGCCGAGCAGACAATGCCCTGCAAATCTTCCACATATGAACCGGATTGGTTCATCCATGACATATAGCCGACTGTAAAATACGGGTAGATACTAAGCTTGCGTTTTCTCGAAGACAGATTGGTTACCTTCACACGCCACAGCTCCATAACATCTTCCTTCGGTAAACGCAGGGACATCTCGATGCAAATGTCGTCCTGAACCACCTTCCAATGAATATCGTGTTTACCGACAGCGAACGTATAACTTTCCGCCTGCTTGCGAACCGGTTCATACGGGGCGGAGAAGATTTCGCCACTTACTTCATCTTTAATATAGACAAACCGTCCCGGATGATGGGCATAATATGGCTGCTCCGGCTGCATAAACGTCTTGGCTTCCAGGTTGGGCGCATATGAGTATTTAGCAGGTTCGGGCTGCATGAATTGGGCCACAGCGTATCCCCGGCAATTCACATGAATCATCATCTTTTCATTCCAAAGGAATCCGGATGCCTTCGGTAAACTTGTCGGGCTTGTTAGTTCAACATATTGATTATCTTCCGTTGCTTTAATCATCACTGAACCTCACTTTCAGATAATGGAGTCAAAAGACAGAAAACGTTTTAGGTAACTTGTATACAACTTTGTTCATTATAACACGGGAACGCTTACAAGGAATTGAAAACTAAAAAAGAGCTGAGAAACTCAGCTCCGATTACGTTCCAATTGTTTTTCGATGCCCAACCTGTCGATCTGTATCCAATACTCTGCAATTTGTTCGTTTTCTACTCGGTATACCGCACTGGCAATTTCAATCACCGGGAGGTTCGTTGGGCTGTATCCGTCCACTTCTCCAATATGGGTACCCGTTTGTCTCCAGCGCACATAAACTTTATCACCTTGCGTCAGCAACTCCAGAATTTCGAGTGAAAATTCCCCGTATGCTTCAATCATCTCTCGCACATGATCCGCATAATTGGAAGGTGTTCGGGTGACCGTGACCTCTTCTTCAGATATCACTTGATGGGCCAGTACTTGTTCTGCCATCACGATGCTTGCATAATCAGGATTCCGACCTGATCGGACTTCTTCAAAAAAGGTTCTGACAATCTGTTCCGCTGTCATACGGCACCCCATTCTATTCAAATTATTCTGTTATATATTTAAATATGTAGTAACTCTTGTATTTTAACATGGTCCCCTCGCTACGGAATTACAACTGTTCTATTGTTCTACAGGACTTATACCCTATCCTCTCACCTATGCCACGCTAGGCAGTTATGCCATTCTAGACCCGAAACCAGAGCAGAAGTAACTTAATTACACAGCAATCCCCTTTGCTTTCAACAAGCAAAGGGGATTTTTTGTCTATTATTAGATGATTTCAAGCCATTGATTTAACCTGTTGAAATCTGGTAATAAAAGAAGAAATAAATGCTTTCTCTTTCATGAGATTCTCTTGCAATCTCTCACTAATTTTACTGAATGTACTTGCATCACGCGTTATATTGTATTTCAGATCTATATTTCTCAGTTTAAAGTAGTCCTGTTTCAGAATAGTGCTTAATTCCATAAAGGTTGAATCTCGTTCAATGATTGATTTCTTCTCCATTAAATAAGATAAACGTAACTCCATAAGTAGCTTGTGTTCATACAAAAGATGAAAGACTCTTGAATCCAATGCTTCTCCAACTAAGGCTGCCTGCTCAATGTCGGTAAAGATGCGTTGAATGGCTTGCATTCCAAAATCGTATTTCTGATTTCTCACTAACTCATATGTCTCGCTTGAGTTAAGATAGTTTTCCATCGCCGTTATAATCTGCTCCACATGAATTGCATAGTTGATATTCTGGATAGGCTTGAGAAATCTCACTTCTGTCCAAAAACTGTACGCATTAGACATGGTCCAGTAGCCTTTCTCAAGTTCATCCAGACTCCATACGGTTTGTATGAATTTACCATCATCAAGATTATCAGCAATGTATATCAAATTTTGATCCAGGTCATACCCATACACCAATAATTCATCATGAGATGTTCTTTCTGATAATAGTCTGTACACGCAATGTAGTATCTATCTGTATAAAAATATAGATAATATCCCATATCTATCGCTTCCGTAATCACTTGCTTAAGTGATATTCCCCATTTGCTAATTACAATTTCTTGTGGCAGGTTGTAAAAGGAAATTCCCGGACAGGTACTTAGCAGAAACTGATGAGAATCAAACAAAAAATTCCCCATCCATGTGCATACCTGATTTGTATAAAGTTATTGAAAATCCATGGCCATAAATCTTCGTGCATAACGGATGTTAATGTCCCATATGATGTGTACGTGCTTATGACAGGGTCACCTAGTTTAAGTACATTCTTGGCAATTACAGAATTCCCCCTTCGATTCCTAGGCATAGTGTATTGATCTGAACAGATTAATTGTATAAGCAACGCACTCCCAGAGCTGGGAGCGAAGATCATGTTCTTGAGTATATTACCATGTATTTCTCTCATCTTAACGACAAAAAGGAGGATACCGCCCCAATATGGAGACCGTATCCTCTGATACCATGATCGGATTACCTAAGACTATTTACGGACTAACCGTACCACCATTCGCATTCAATGTCTCGCCGCTCACATAACTGGATTCCTGGCTTGCCAGGAACACAAATGCTGGAGCCATCTCGGCAGGTTGTCCTGCTCGACCAAGCGGTGTGTTGGAGCCAAAATCAGCCAGCTTCTCGACTGGTTGTCCACCCACGACCTGAAGTGGTGTCCATACCGGTCCTGGTGCAACAACATTGACACGAATCCCTTTGCTACCCACCTGTTGTGCTAACGCTTTGCTGAACGTGTTAATGGATGCCTTCGTTGTCGCATAATCCAGCAGGATTGGCGAAGGTTTATACGCCTGAATCGATGATGTGTTGATAATGGAGCTGCCCGGCTTCATGTGTTTCACAGCTGCTTTGCAGAGCCAGAACATGGAATAGACATTTGTTTTGAACGTAGCATCGAATTGCTCGGTGGTCAGATCTGCAATCTGCTCTACAAACTGCTGCTTACCTGCCACGTTAGCGAGGATATCAATCCCACCAAGCTCTTTTACAGCAGATTCAATGAGTTCCTCACAGTATTTCTCATCCTTCAAGTCACCTGGCATTGTGATTGCTTTGCGACCGGCTTCCTCAATCAGCTTCACAACTTCCTGCACATCTGCTTCCTCTTCCGGCAAATAAGCCAGAACGACATCTGCACCTTCACGGGCAAACGCAATCGCTGCCGCCCGGCCAATTCCACTGTCAGCTCCGGTCACAACCGCTTTGCGTCCTGTTAAACGTCCGCTGCCTTTATAACTTTTCTCACCCGCATCAGGAACAGGAGTCATCTCACGCTGAAGTCCCGGCTCATCCTGCTGCTGTTTCCACTCCGGTGTAGCCTTCGGATATTGTGTCGTTGGATCTTGCATGGTGTGCTGGTCTTGATTAGCCATGTTCAATTTCCTCCTTGGTTATTTACATTGATCACTACGATCACAGAATAACCTTCCGATCGCTCTTATCCCCAGATTTTTTCTCTCCCTTATATAAGGTGAAAATCCGGTGATAAAGGCGAACACTCCGTTTCTTCAGGTTATTTCTGTGCTCTTCGTTATCATGTAAATGTTAAATTTATGTTCAGAAGTTGTTTTCTTAAAAGTTGCACTCCTTCCTTTGTAACCGAGATGGGTGGAATTTAAACTAAGCCCGCCAGAATTCCATGACAGTCGTCTAACATTGAATCTCCAGTGACAGGAGGTTGTATAATGAATCATGAGGTGATCTCGTTGAATGCAAACAAAGAACCCTATTCCATCGGTGAAGCAGCCAAACTGATCGGCTCCACGGTGAAAACGATCCGTTATTACGATGAGATTGAACTGTTACAGCCCTCCAGTCATACGGAAGGTGGGCATCGACTCTATACAACGCAAGACCTGTGGCAACTCGAACTCATTACAACACTACGTTATTTGAATTTCAGCATACCGGATATTCGAAAACTCATGTCGGGTGAACTGGCGGTAGCACAGGCGCTGGATCTGCAGATTGAAGCGTTGGAAACCCAGATCGGCACGATGAATTCCATGCTCTCTGTTTTGCAGCAAGCGAGGCAGCATGAAGAAAAAACTTCACTTGGCTCGGAACAGTCTCTCACGTATATCTCCAGTCTGGTAGAATCCCTGACGGCCAATGCGAGCAGGCGAAAACAATTTGTTGCTGCCAAGATGGATGAATCCCATCTGCTGGACAGCATTCCGCAGGATTGGAGAGTGTCGTTTCTGCACTTTTTCGACAAATACATGATGAAAGATACCAAACTGACGGCTCAGCAAACACTGGCCTGGAAGGAAATTCAGGAACTGATCAATGATCCGGCCTATTGGGCTGATCTGGCTAGGTTGGAGGTTCCCTTCTTCATTATGGCGAATCAGCCACAAGTCGAAGCGGACGTCTGGGTGAAAAAAATGGAGGCTATTCGCATTCGCACTACCGAAGCTCTGGACAAGCGTTGGGCAATCGATAGCCCTGCTGTGCAAAGCATGGTGTGGGACTTTGTGTTGATGTATGCAAGTGCTGAGCATGCGGAAGCACCAGAAGTATTTTTTCGCAATCAGGCCCGATATATGCTGGACTCCGTGACGGATCGCATTCTGCGTTTTAACAAGCTGTGCAAGGTAATGAATCCCGAATGGAGCCAGATTGTAGATGGCATTAACCTGTTGCAGGAGGGCATGCGGTTACGATTAAAACAAATGGAAGAAGACTGAACTCCAGTCTCCTTCCATTTATACGTTTAGCCTTTTTTCAACAAATAGGATTCATGTTCTCCCACTTTCGTGTCCATATGGAGCGGTTGCCCTTTCAAGTAGTGGTTGAAGAAATCAATCGTTGTATCGTTGACCAACTGTTGCGTCCCCCGCGCATCTACACCCTGCATCCATTCGAGCAGTGGAGAGATCAGGTAGAGGTCGGAGAAACTCAGATGTTTGGTGTTGGTCAGCTCCATCCAGAAGTTCCCTCCTGCGGTTACCGGCTCATACCGAGCGTACACTTCCTCGTAATATTTCTCGGCTTCCGGACGGGTCGTGCCCATCGCAGCAATTTCCTCGTCACTCATCACACTTGTGCCTGCAACGGTCGAGTCTGCACTCATCATCAGGAACGGCTTGCCCACGCCTTCCGCAGGGATACGTTTCTCGCCAAACAATACACCGTCCATATTCATGCCTGCTTTCACACGCGGATCATCCATTAACATCTGTACTGTCGTTGCTCCGCCAAATGAATGCCCAAACATGCCGATGTTGTCCAGATCCATATGTCCTGTAAAGCGTCCGCTCGGATCTCCCGTTCCCAACTTCTCTACCTCATCCAGTACAAACTGTGCATCCTTCACCCATGTCTCATTCAACTTGTCCATGTAACTGAATTGCAGCTGCTCAAAGCCTTCTTTCCCTTCCGATTCAAACTGCGCCACACGTCCATCCGGGAATACGGACACCAGACTGCTATACGTGTGATTAATGCCTACAACAATGTAACCTTGACTGACCAGTTGCTCGACCTGGAACGTATTCTGATTTTCATAGCCATGCAGACCATGAGAGAAAAGAACAACCGGATACTTGGCTTCGGCATCTGATAATTGAGCTTCCTGAATCGCATGTGTTTTGACCTGACTCAGACTGAAAAATAAAAGCTTTGGCAGTTTCAGCACTTCATTGAAGGCTGTCCCGTAGATCTCCGGCTTATTAACATAAGGGGCTGTTGCTCCCTCTGCTTCTGGATTTGTTGGATACCAGATCTGTACCATCAGCTCCCGTTTATCTCCGGCGTCACTCGTCAGCAACTCCTCCTGGCTGTTATCTATCCAATCGTAGGATACCGTTCCAATTCCATAAGGACCTGCTGGCTTGGCAAACGAAAACACCGGGAACAGCAGTGGCAAGCCAATGCTCACAACAGCGTATAGCAACACCAGGAAAGACGTTGCGATGATTCGAACACGTCCGAATTTCCCCGCCACAGGTGATTTCGAAGCAGATGCCCCGGTACGTTTACTGTTCAGCGAGGTTACACCTGACTGTTGCTGGCGTCTTGCCTTTGTAAATAACACAACCAGTGGAACCAACGTGAGCAGATACGCCGGAATCATCGGCCAACGAAGTCCTTCGACCACACCATGGATAATCAGCAGCACACCCGATATGGCAAATCCGCCCCATACCATTTTCCGAAAATGTTGACTCTGTCTCCCAATCCCGATTACCCCCACTAATATAAGCAGGTTGAAAATAAGATAAATCCATTCTACTATCCTCATAAGATGTATGCCCCCTTGTCTGCCTCCAATCTTAAAACCTCCAGTTACAGGAGATTCAAGCATGAATTTTGCGAATAAAAAAATGCACTCCCTGAATTTCGCTGAATCACCCGCAGGTTCTTCAATCATTTCAAGGAATGCATGTATGATATTACGATTTAAGTTGATTTTTGAATATTAGACTAGCGATCTTCGCCGCCATCTATCCGTTGTCTTTTTCCGATGCCAAATGCAAAATATCCAGCCACCACGATGGCCATAAACGTAGCACCAACAATCAAAGGCAAGCGCGTATCCGGGTTAAACGCCATACCGATAATGACGAGAATCAGATACACAATAATAATGTAATTGCTGATCGGGAACCATTTGGACTTAAAGTTATGATCCGCCATTTCGTTACCCCAACGCTTTCTGAATCGGAATTGGCTGAACGCCAGCGCGAACCATGGAACCATACCCGGAAGAACACTTGCACTGTAGATGTACAGGAACAATTTGGAGTCCGGCATCAGGTAGTTCAGCACAACCCCAATCAGCAGCAAGGAGATTGTGATGACGATACTATTGCGGGGAACCCCGCCTTTGGACAGCTTTTTGAAAAAGGCAGGTGCCTGCCCATTCTCAGCCAGCGTGTATAACATCCTTCCCGCACTGTAGATCCCGCTGTTACATCCCGACATGGCCGCCGTAAGCACCACAAAGTTAATGATTCCCGCTGCAGCAACAATACCAACTTTGGCAAAGGTGAGCACAAACGGGCTGCCCGTCTCGCCCACTTCGTTCCAAGGGTACAAGGTTACAATAACAAATATGGCGCCAACGTAGAAAATAAGAATACGCCACACGATATTTTTGATCGCTTTACGCAAGGTGTATTTCGGATTCTCCGCTTCACCTGCTGTAATACCAACCATTTCAACCCCCTGATACGCAGCCGTTACGATACACAGTGCAAATAGGAAACCTTTGATCCCTCCAGGGAAGAATCCGCCATGGCTAAACAGATTCGACAGCCCGATTGGCTGTCCTCCGTTCCCCCAGCCGAAGAAGATCAGACCTGTTCCGATCACAATCATGGCTACAATAGCAGTCACTTTGATCATCGCAAACCAGAATTCAAATTCCCCATAGAACTTCACCGCCGCCAGATTTGCCGCCGCAATGATGAGCACCCCAGCAAGTGCCGGTAGCCACTGCGGAATATCCGGGAACCAATACCCGACATAGATGCCAATCGCCGTAACTTCCGCCATACCAACCGTAACCCACAGGAACCAATAACTCCAGGCGGTCAGGAATCCGGCAAGCGGACTAATATATTTGTGAGCAAATGTAGCAAACGAACCTGTGACCGGCTCCTGAATCAACATTTCACCCATAATACGCATGACAAAAAAGATAACGATACCGGCCAGTAAATAGGCCAGCAGCACGGATGGTCCTGCCCATTTGATCGTACTTGCCGATCCCATGAACAAACCAACGCCGATTGTACCTCCGAGTGCAATCAGCTCTACATGGCGGGGCTTTAGCCCTCTAGATAGTTGCTTTGATTCCAAACGATTCTCCCCTTTTCTTGTGTACAGATTCCTGATGTAATCTTTAATTTTCACATTCACATTAACGCAATGCAGAATTACTTCACCAAATTGTACGAGATGTGCCGCAGAAATACAACAAGGAATGTGAGGAAACGGATTCACTGCACATATAGGTATAGGATAACCGCTTAATGAATATGGCAGACAGTTCAATAAACAATTCACTGCAGCGTTGTGTAAACAAAGTGACAGAGACTTTCTAATACATGACTCGACAGGGAGGTTGCTGAAACCCCCAAGGACAACTCACGTATTGTATATGTGGGTTGCAATACCGTAAGTGACTTGTTCGCTATTGACCTGCTTGTATAAAATTGAAAAATGGGAGACTTTGCATGCCTGACTTTTTACTGGTTTTATTTTTGTTTAACCTGTCTCTCTTTCTGCTTCACGAAATGGATGCCATCAGGCGGTCCGAGTGGAAATTGTTTATGGTGTTAAAAGATATGGAAGATGATAAAGCGTATAGGTATTTCACTTGGATTCACCTGCCAATGTATACCATCATCCTCTCTCTGCTTTTTAGCTCATATCAGACCATTACATTCTGGGTGCTGGATATCTTTTTCATCATACATACCGTATTACACTTCTTTTTCGAAAAACATCCTCGAAATAAATTTAAAAACGGGTTCTCCAGATCATTGATCTACCCTATGGGAATAATTGCTTTAATTCATTCGATATTCCTAATCATCTAATTTGTTTACACCGACGGAATGAAGGAAGCTGGAAGGGTATTGTTGAATAACAGTGAATATGGAGGTGTGCCTATGCAACAACATCATGCAGAACGAGCTGAATTATTCGTTTCCAACACTCAGATCATCAAGAAGTCGTTCAAATGGCAACATGGGATGATTCACCGTCTGGCCGCCTTGCTCTATGCAGCGGAGAATAAAGTTGCTGATGTGGAAGTCATTCGCCAAAGCCAAGAGTTGATCAAACAAAACACAAAACTCTTCTCTGCATTCAGAGGTAATTCGGCTATTAGCATTGCTACAATGCTCTCCCTTACAACAGATGAAGAGACGAGATTGGTAGATACCCTGCATGTCTATGACTTGATGAAAGAGATCAAATTCCGCAACTCTGATTATCTGGTTATTGCCGCCTATCAGATCGCTACTCAGACATCACCTGACCAGTTTCAACCTACGGTGGAGCGGGCCAAATTATTTTATGACGGCATGAAAGCAGAGCATCGTTTCCTCACTGGACAGGATGACTACATTTTTGCTGCCATGTTAGCCCTTTCCGATCTCAACGTGGATACTGGTGTGGCACGTATGGAACAACTCTATAGGGAATTAAAACCAGAGTTCTCTTCCAGAAACAGTGTGCAGGCGTTAACACAGGTACTGGTTCTTGGAGAGGATACCCCGGATGCAGGTACTCGTGTGATTGCCTTAAATGAAGCTTTTCGTAAAAGGGATCTCCGAATGGATAAAACGTATACATTACCCTCTCTCGGGATACTTTCCCTACTGCCTTCGGACAGAGACGCGTTAGTAGATGAAGTCGCGGAAACAAATGACTGGTTACGGACTCAAAAAGGCTTCGGTGCCTGGTCAATCGACAAACAGGAGTTGCTCCTGTTCTCATCTGCGTTGATAGCCATTCAACATGTGGAGGATCTGCGAAACGGTGTGCTTACGACAGCAATCTCAACCAGTATCACGAATATTATCATCGCCCAGCAGGCCGCCATGGCAGCAGCTGCCGCAGCATCGGCTGCAGCCGCTTCTTCATCATCATCGAACTAACAAGTAACAAGTGACCATGTTACCTTCAATATGAGTTGAAAAAGACCCTCCCGAGTTCAAGTTCACTCGGAAGGGTCTTAAAACATTCAAACCTACACCTAAAATAATGTTCATCATTCGCTACGATACAATCCCCGTATTCCGGAACTCTTCCACGAAACTATCCAGCCAATCCGAACCATAGTCCAGCCCACCCGTATCACTCTCAATAAAAGCAACATCCAGACCCATCACCCAGAATCGGCGAGCGATAATAAAGAGATCAACCGCCTGCTCATCTTCGGCAGAGAAGCTTCTGACTGAACGATAACCTGCGATGAGCGCTTTCCATAATACTGCCTTTTGATCTTCAGACTGTCTCTTTCTCACCTTCACTTGGGCCAGATCGTAAGCACGCCAGCTTTTGGCTGCCCACTCGAAGTCATAGTGGATGAACTGATGCTCCTGTTGAAACGCATTGTTATTCCCATGCATATCGCCGTGGCACAGACCAAAGTCCAGATCTTGTCTGGAAGTGGCAACGATGCGTTCTTTTAACGTTGTGGCAAACGTATGGAGAAATGCTGCTGCTTCATTGTTCTCACCGATATAGTGGATGATTCGCTTAAGGGGTTCATCAATGAGAAATTTCAAATCAAGCTCATATCGTGGCAGCTCCACGTTCACCTGATCCATAGCCTTATGCAATTCAGCGGCAGATTGACCAAAGGCGTAACAAGACTCCTCATCCTCCAGGTTGTTCTCCGTACCCTCAATATACCGAAACATCACAGCAACCCGCTTGCCTTCCGCAGCCTCCAACACCGTATATCCCGTGTGATCTTTCTTCTCGATGTATTCTCCAATGTCGGTGTGTTCCGCAGAACCTAGAACATTCTTCAGTTGAGACAATAACGATAGTTCGTAGTGAACATCTTCCTCCGAAATTTCAGTGCGGTAGATACGGAGAATATACATGCCACTGGATGTGCGAATCCGGTAGGTATCATTCAATCCCCTAAGCCAAAACAAACATTCTTCCCATGTTCCAATGTTATACTGATCCCTCAATGCAGACTCCAGATACCTGGGGTTAAGCACTGAACGTAAAGCAGTCGGTTGAATGGACATATGGTTGCTCCTTCGGTTTAATATGATTATTTCTCATCTGATGAACGATGTAATCCTTTCACCTATCAACCTATAACATAGTATATTTTTTATTTATTTTCCAGAATATATATTTTGATGAGTAAATACTCTTTAAGAATCCTATAGTTCCATCTCGCATCAGCGGAATTATATAAGGTTATTTGCATTGGCCCGCTTTCCAGATTTAAGCAGGTTATTACGCGCTGGATCGCCGCCAGTGCTCGACAATGCAGCACATTCACGGAAGGCAAAATGTTTGCACCCCTTACATTTCTGAACATCCAGATGCTGCAATGCATAATTGATAGCTTCACCCGTGTGCTCAAACATATGATCCGAACCAATCCGTTCAATCAAACCTGTTCTCTTCAGCATTTCCAACGGTTGCGCCTGAATGCCTGAAAGTAAAACTCTGCCCCCGGATCTCTCCATATGTTTGACAACACGGGCCAGATTGGATTCACCTGTTGTATCCATAAAAGGCACCTTGCCCATGCGCAACAGCAGAGTGCCTGGTCGCCGATGAATCGAATCCATGACCGACTTCTCAAACATATCCGCTGCCCCGAAAAACAGTGGCCCTTCAATTGTATATAGGCTTATTTGCGGACAGTCATGTCCTTCCCGAACCATGTGGGCCATAACTTTCTCATGTTTATGCTCGGGATCGGGCAGTACTTTGGCAACCTTCAACATCTCACTCATCCGCTTAACAAATAAAAGAACAGCCAGAATCAACCCAACCTCTACAGCCGTTGTTAAACTTGTAAATACGGTCAGCAAAAAGGTAATCAGCAGAACGAGTGAATCGCTCGTTTTGGTTTTCATGACATGTATGAAGGATCTTCGTTCACTCATATTCCAAGCAACCAGCATGAGAACGGGAGCCATACTGGCAAGAGGAATGTGGGATGCATATGGCGCAAAGAGAACAAGTACCAGCAAAACCACTACACCGTGAATCACGCCAGACCACGGCGATACTGCGCCGGATTTGATATTTGTTGCTGTACGTGCAATCGCTCCTGTTGCAGGAATACCACCAAATAACGGCGTCACCATATTAGCAATTCCCTGCCCAATCAACTCTCGATTGCTGTTATGCCGACTTCCGGTCATGCCATCGGCAACAACAGCCGACAGCAGCGATTCAATTCCACCCAGCATGGCAATGACAAAAGCGGGTTGCAGCAAGTTCACGATACGCTCCCAAGTGATCTCAGGCATATGAAACTGAGGCAAAGCGTTAGGTATGGCGCCAAAGGACGAACCGATCGTAGCCACCTGCCCTTCAAAAAAGAACGCCGCGACTACCGTCGAAAGAACCAGCCCCACCAGTGATGCAGGCACCTTTGGTGCAAACTTGGGCACAAGCAGAAGAACAGCCAGACAGATTCCAGCTGTAAGCACACTGTATATATTAATCGTTGAGATATGCATCCCGATTTCTTTCATATTGGACCAGAAATCCTCGTGTTTCTCGATGCCTCGAAGTCCCAGGAAGTTCGTAATTTGTCCGCTAAAAATAATGACGGCGATCCCTGCCGTAAAACCGATAGTCACCGGCCTTGGAATAAACTTGATTAACGCCCCAAGCTTGAATACGCCCATAAGTACAAGCATCAAGCCGGCCATCATTCCGGCAATCAGCAGATTCTCATATCCATACTGCATCACAATGGCAAAGAGGATTGGAATGAATGCCCCCGTTGGCCCGCCAATCTGGAACTTGGACCCACCCAGCAAGGAAATGAGAATCCCTGCGATTACAGTGGTGTACAATCCATACTCCGGTTTGACCCCGGAAGCGATGGCAAATGCCATACCGAGTGGAATCGCAATGATACCTACAATCAGCCCTGATAACAGATCCTTGCGAAAAGCGGCAGCATTATACCCTGCATATCTCCCCATCCATCTCATGTACAAAAACCTTCTTTTCTTCATATATTTGAATATTTGAATATATTTAAAAGACTACTCCCCTGCATACGTCCTGTCAATCGGATTACGCACAATTCCAACGGGAACTAACACAAAAAAACAAGAACCTCCGGTGATTACATCCAGTTGCTCTTGTTTATTGTGTCAGGACTCTTTACGAATATCTTCCAGCATGGAAATGGCATCAACCAGATGATTGTCAAAAATCTGTTTGGTGACTGCCAGCAGGTCCTTAATCAGCGGATCACGCAGCGAATAAGTGACGGTTGTCCCTTCTTTGATTCCGTGGACAACGTTTTTGCTGCGCAATACAGCCAGTTGCTGTGAAACGGCAGAGCCTTCCGATCCCAGAATGCTTTGCAGTTCATTCACATTCTTGGCTCCTTCACTCAGCAGCTCCAGAATCTGAATTCGCATCGGGTGTGCCAACGCTTTGAAAAAATCCGCTTTAAACTGTTGTATGCTCTGATTCATACGCTATGCCCCTTCAATCGAACTTTTGAAGATGCAAATATCATAACATAGAACGGGTACCATGCTTTACTCTAACCGTAAACGGTTTGACGGAAAAATTAAGATTGACCTTGAAGTACACTTCAACCTTTATACTTTACTTATAGTCTCCACAGATCTTATATCTGATCTCCATCAGGAAGGGTGATTCCTCAATGAACATGTATATCCATAACCATAAACGCTCGTTGACGAGCTTTCTATTCGAGAAATATATCGGAACGTTAGATACCAAGAAGTTTTTTTCAACACGCGAGCTTACCCGCAAACACCTGGATCATATGGGCTTGGAAAACATTAAACCTTATACCTTGGGTAAAACAAAACTGTCATCTTCCATCAAAGAGCGCTCCCATGAAGACATGCAGGTATTCATATTAAACGATCAGCATTCCCGTGAACAGAGAGTCATTCTCTACATTCATGGCGGGGCACATACACACCAGCCGCTATCTTTACACTGGAAATTCATGGATCGCATGGCTAAGGCTCTGAATGCCAAAGTTGTTGCTCCCATCTATCCAAAGGTTCCGCATTTTAATTATCAGCATACGTATCCGAAATTGCTCAATCTATACCGGGATCTGCTTGCCTCCGTGGACGACCCGGCACAACTCACCATTATGGGGGATTCCGCAGGCGGGAACATATCCCTAGCCTTGGCCCATTATCTGAAGATGCATGATCTCCCGCAGCCCAAAGATATCATCTTGTTATCACCTTGTGTGGATATGGTGCTGGACAATCCGGTCATATTCGATTACGAGACCCGCGACCCTATGCTCGCTGTGGAAGGGTATGATGTCATCCGGCGGATCTGGGCAGCTGAAAAACCGTTGAACGATCCGTTAATCAGTCCAATCTACGGAGATTTCGCCGGTCTGGGCAAAATCAGCATCTTTATCGGGACTCACGAGGGCTTGTTTCCTGATAATATGAAGCTCGACAAACTGCTGACGGATCAAAGAATCGATCACCAAACGTACGTTTACCCCAAAATGAACCATGTCTTTGTCCTCTATCCGATTCCGGAAGCCAAGGATGCTCAGCGTAAAATAGTTAACATCATAAAAAGCTCAGCACATGAAGCTGGACAATAAACTGTAACGCACCCCGCACTCCCCCACAGTTTTCTCTTTGACAAAAAGAACGAAAAAAAAGCTCAATCCCTGGACTACAGCCACCGGATTGAGCTCTCTTGCTGTCATTCTATCATCTAATTATTATATGAACCATATTCAAACCAGTCAAAGTCCGCTACCTGATCAGATGAAGTTCCGTTGCTGCTGCTAAACATTCCGATACAGCAGCCAACAAAGCCGCCAGCTACTTCAGTGCTCAAGCTGCTTGTATCCACCTGTTCCGCCACCACATGATACTGACTTCCATCCGTGCTGTAGTAGAAGCTTAGTTGCTGACCTGTCGCGGCCAGTTTGATATACACTCGTGATACTTCATCATCCAGCGCGACTTGCGCAATGTGGGTATCCTGACCATCTATAACGGTCACCACACGCAGCACTTGCTGGTTCTCGGTCAGAGCACGCTCAATCCGTATGTGATACAGATCGTTCTGAATGACGACAAGACCAGCAGTTTCGTTTGCATTCCCGGGCACAAATTCCATCGCTGTAGCTGCGACATAATCCATATGCCTTTGACGCAGACAAACAAAGCTGGAATTTTCTTTTTCCTTCAATGTTTGCGGTTTCAACTTCAGCCGCAAGTATCCTTTTCGTTCGGTTAATGAATAGAGATCCTCATGAGGATTGCGCAGGAACATCCATTGCAAGCCCAGTTTATCACTGTCAAAATGGTCAAAACGCAGTTGCGGCTCTACCGGAACAGGCTTCAAATCCAATGTGCCCTGCTCCTCCAGGATTCCGCGGCCCTCATTGACAACAGGCCATCCGTCCTCCCAAACGACAGAAGCAAGGAACGTCTCCCGCCCCAGATTACTAAAGCTCCCTCCATATGGACGCGAAGCCAGCATGACCATGAACCATTGACCGTTCTCAGCCTGCACCAAGTCGGCATGTCCTACATTAACAACAGGGTAACGTTTACCCAAATGGCGATGTGTAATGATTGGATTATTCGGATTCCCGACGTATCCTTCGGTCAAACTTTTGCTACGAGCAATGGTCACGGCATGGTTTGGTCCTGTGCCTCCCTCTGCAATCAATAAATAGTAATATTCATCGATCTTATACAGATGCGGGCCTTCCGGCCAGATGACATCCACCATCGCCCCGCGCCACAGAACGTAACTGTCTCCCACCAGCTTCATACTGCCCAGATCCAACTCCCGCAGCCACACTTCCCAGTTCCCATTATAACGAACTCCCTCGGAGCAAGGACGTGTACCAAGGTAATACGCTTTGCCGTCATCAAAGAAAATCGTAGGGTCTATGCCTTCTGCGCCTTCAATAAAATAAGGATCTGACCATGGCCCAGCCGGGTCGGTAGCGGTTACAACAAAATTACCGCCATGTGATACATTGGTTGTAATCATATAGAAAGTGCCTTCATGATACCGAAGCGTTGGAGCGAATATCCCCTGTGAATGGCCTGCTCCCTGAAGATTTAATTGCGAAGGACGGTCCAGCACATTGCCAATCTGTTTCCAATTCACTAGATCACGGCTCTGAAAGATAGGAACGCCAGGAAAATAAGCAAATGTTGATGTCACCAGATAAAAATCTTCACCCACCCGGCATACGGACGGATCTGGATAAAACCCGGGCATAATCGGATTGTTAAACGTGCATTGTTCGCTTTGATTTGCATTTTTCATTCTTTTACCCCTCCAATGGTTAGTCCAGTCACAAAGTATTTTTGCAAGAACGGATACAGTAAAACAATCGGCATTGCCGTCACAACCGTGATGGCTGCCCGAATGGACACAGGCGTCACCATGTTGGTTACATTTTTGAATGAATCCACGTTGACGGTTCCCCCCTGTGAGGTCGCAGAGGATAACAATTTCATGAGTTCATACTGCAAGGTGGTCAAATTCCGATTTCCCGCCGTGTACAACATGGAGTCAAACCAGGAGTTCCACTGACCTACAGCAATAAACAGTGCGACCGTAGCCAGAACCGGCTTGGATAAGGGAAGCACGATACGCATGAAAATCCGAAAATCTCCAGCTCCATCCATCTTCGCGGATTCAATCAATCCCTCCGACAGTCCCTGAATGTAGGTACGAATGACGATCATGTTGAACACCCCGATCAACCCGGGAATAATGTATACCCAGAAGCTGTTCAGCAGCCCCACTTGTTTGATCAGCATGTATCCCGGAATTAAGCCGCCGCTGAAATACATCGTCATTACGAACAGCGTCGTGACCAATTTGTTAAACATATACTCCTTGCGGCTCAGCACATAGGCCAGCATGGCTGTACAGAATAGCTGTACCACCGTTCCAACTACAGTTCTGGCAACCGAAATAAATGCGGCTTGTGTCAGATTCGGATTCTGGAATACGGAGATGTAATTTTGCATTGTCCATTCCCTCGGCCAGAGATAGATTCCCCCGCGGATCGTATCCAGCCCGTTATTGAAAGATACGGCAATAGTGTTTAAAAAAGGATATAACGTAACCACCATGACAAGCAACATAAATATGCCATTGGTGATGGCAAAAATAGAATCTCCCAAGTTTCGTTTTCTACTAAATCGCTTCACAGCTCTGCCCCCTTATCATATCAATCGCTCTTCACCAAGAGACTTGGCAATCCCGTTGGCGATAAATATGAGCACCAGACTGACCACACTTTTGAAAATGCCTGCTGCGGTAGCAAGTGAGTAGTTGCCGAGATTAATCCCGTATTTCAAAACAAAAATGTCGATTGTCTCGGATACATCCTGCACAAGTCCGTTCCCCAGCAAGTATTGGATCTCAAAACCTGCGTTCAGTACGTTACCAACGTTGATGATAAGCAGGATAATAATCGTTGGTTTGATGCTTGGAAGTGTGACATTGAACATTTTACGAAACCGTCCGGCTCCGTCGATGGAAGCTGCCTCGTACAGGCTTGGATTAATCGACGCCATGGCCGCCAGATAAATAATCGTGCCCCATCCGATTTCCTTCCACATGCTGGACAGACCTACAATCCCCCAGAAGTATTTGGGTTCGGCAAAAAAATTGATCGGTGCATCAATCAGGCCCAATTTCGTCAACAGCACATTCACTATTCCTGTTTCCGTTGATAATACATTCGCAACAATACCTGTTACGATGATCCACGACAGGAAATGAGGAAGGTAGGAAACCGTCTGTACCACGCGTTTGAACAATACCATTCTCAGCTCATTTAATAACAGCGCCAGACCAATTGAGCCGACAAATCCCAGAAACAGACTGATCAGGCTCATCGCCAGCGTATTGCGAATGACACGTAAAAATGTAGGGTCCGTGAATAACGTTCGAAAATGATCCAGCCCCACCCAATCCTGCTCCATAAAACCAATGCCCGGTCTATAATTCTGAAACGCCATCAACCAGCCCCATAATGGTCCATACGCAAAAATAGCGATAAACGCAATAAACGGAAATGACATCCACATTAATTGTCGCTGACTTTTCATTCTGGACAGGTTGTACCCGATCCAGCTTGTTCCCGCTGGGATATGGCTGGTTTTTAACGAAGGCTGCAACTCCTTTTTGGCCATGTTTTTTCTCTCCTTGCTTACGAGTTTATCTATATCACCCAGTCTGGGTGAATCGATTCCATTCCTATCCAATCTCCAAATCTAGCGTGTAAGAAAGGCTACGGGGTTCCCCATAGCCATTCTGTGTGACAGGACTTTACCCCCACAGTTCCATACGTCTGCGGACTTCTTCCGTCAGCGCATCTTCATACGCTTTAATATCTGCACTTTCCTTGAGTGTGGCTTGATATTCTTCCCAAGCCTTCTCAAATTCAGCTGGTGAAGTCATAATTACTTTTGGCAGCCATTTGCGTTTTACATCGTCCATTTTCTGTCTGGCGATGGTCTCCGGTTTATTTGGTTCGAAATTATAGGTATAGATTGGGAACCACGGTTCATTTTCCTCCGCAGGCTCAAGGAAGTCGGTAAATTTCGTGAATCCGTAGGCCTTCAGCACTTTTTTGTCGATGTCATTCAATGTGGCAAGGTACTCCTCCGGCTGCTCCTTAGGGTCAAGTGCATTCTTCCCGTCAGCGGTCATGCCCTCATGATGCGGGAAATAGACCAATGGGCTTCCCGTGTTCGCCAGTACCCAGTCCGGATCTTTGGAATTCGCACGTTGCTCCTCATTTCTGGAGAACACGCCTTTGTCATCGACTTGATAATCCACGCCTTCCTGTCCCCAGGTTCTCAATACTTCCATCTCAGGGTCCAACAAATCATTAATATATTGAAGTGCTCCCTCGATATCCTCGCAGCTCTTTGTAATGGCCAAGCCGCCATTCACGTTAAGGATTGGATTGTTCTGATAGCGCCCTTTAACATCCTCGGAGAGTGTAATGGACAACGGTACATAGGTTTTGTCATACAATTTTTGTTTCACGAGTGATGCCTCGGCGTCAAGGAACTGCCATCCTTGGTCCACCATGCCCAGCACACGTCCGGTTGAAATTTTGGAGATATATTGATCATAGTTTGCTGTAAAGGTTTCGTTATCGACCAGGCCTTGATGATATACCTCATTGATCTTCTTGAAATATGCTTTCGCTTCAGGAATGGTATTGTAGTTTTTAGCCGTCAGCGTTTCTTTATCAACAATGGCTGCGCCTTCGTTCGGATAACCAGCCATGAAGAGCGGAGGGTTCTCCAGTGCGAAATAACGCCAGTCATAGGAGATAATTTCAAATCCAATTGTTGGCTGACCATCAACGGTCGGGTGAGCTGTTTTATACCGTTCAATCAAGTCAAAGTATTGGTCAAGCGTTTTGATTGTCGGATAATTATCCCACTCCAGTACGGCCTTCTGAATCCAGAATGCTTCTCCGTCATGGGATACTTTCATCGATTTCTCTTGTATATTGCCGAATTGAGGAATGAAGTAGATATGTCCATCCGTCGTATTTTTCATCTTCTTCCAGTCTTCGCCCAGGTAATTTTTGATGTTTGGATATTTATCGATGTAATCCTCAAGTGGTACTAACGCCCCTGCTGCTACCAGTTGCTGAGTACCATCACTCCCATCGATAAAATCGGGATATTCGCCGCCTGCAATGAGTACACCAATCCGCTCTTTGGCTGTTTGGCCCGTAAGCCAGTCCATCGTTACTCTGACGCCTGTTTTCTCCTCAATAGCCTTTAACACCCGATTATCGTCAGGCGCAATTTTTCCTGGTACGGCAAAAAATGCGGAAAATTGTTTCAATTCCCTTCCATCTGCTGTCTTTTCCCCTTTCGAGGACGATCCCGGTGTACATCCAGCGAGTGCGATGACCAGTATTAAAGCGAGCAGAGCACTATACTTGATTCTTTTTCTAACATCCTTTTTCATCATGACCCCTCCATCGATTATATTGACAGAAGCTTTTTGGAAAGCGCTTTCCAAAGGCTGACTTAAAATTATCATGCTTCCATGCCCCTCTCAACGGGATAAACTATAGATGGAATCCCACTAATTCCAGCATCTGCGAAAAAAAATATCCCGCCGCTCCGTCAAGGAGTGCAGGATGTTAATCAAGAGAGTACGCAGCATGGGCACTTTTACGATATTGTGCAGGAGTCTCCCCCATGAGTTTCTCGAACCGGCTAATAAAGTAATCGGAATCCCGATATCCCACCATTGTTGCGATTTCGTATACTCTTTGATCTGTTCTGCGCAACAGCCGGGCGGCTTCCTCAATACGCAATTGATTCAAATAATCACTGAAGCTGATCGAGAAATGCTTTTTGAAAATCTGACCCAGATATGCACTATTCATGTAAAACTGCTCCCCGAGCAATTTCAGGCTGATATTTTCTCTGTAATGCTCGTGAATGAAAGCCTCAATTTTGGCTAATACGCCCATTGCATTCGACTTTTGCTGCTCCTTCAGTTTCTCTGCGCACATGAGCGAAAATTCGCATAAATGTTCAATGTTTTCCTCCATGGATAACATCGCGTAGTTCACCTTCAGAAAAGTCGATTCCATCAGCGTGGAATCTGGAGTAACCGTATCGTTATTCACGAGATCCAGCAATGTGTATGCCAAATAATGCAAGTGGATGCGGACAATACCAGGCTCGATTCGCTCATCCAGAAAAAATTGAAAAATCGCCGTTGCATGACTGTATAACTCATCCGTCTGCTGTTCCTCAATAGACTTAACTAGCCCATCAAACAATTGTTTTTCGAACTGTCCCGGCCGATTAACAAATAAAGTCGTATCCATAAGTTCGAAGTAATAAATGGGCCTGCAAGTGGTGAAGAAACGTAAGCTTTTCATTATGCCGCAGGATTGATAAGACTCGTGCAGCGCCTCCAACTCATGTACTTCCTTCCCGACATAACAAGCAATAGCCGCCTCTTGACCATGGCTCAGATCGGCATGTAACCGGGTCAAATATTGCTCCAAGGTCACTGCCTCACGGCTCACCATCAGGTCCGTAACAATGAGCAGAACCGCATTTTTATCACCTGTGAATGGCTTCAAAATTTGTCCCGGAAAGGGCTTGCCCACCCATGCCTCAACCCGAGCACACCAATCCGTTCCCTGTTCTGGACCAGCTTCCGCCTCAATCAGGATGCAACGCAGTATGCCGGCATCTTGATAGTGGGGCTGCAGACTCGTAACAGCATCCTCCTCAGCCACCCCAAGCAAAATTGACTGCATATGCTGAGCCATAATAATCCGATCTTTTTTTTGCTGATATCGCTTCTCTTCCGTCCGCGCATTAAATGCGACCCTGAACTCCTCAAGCACCTGAACCAGTTCGGTCTTCACAATAGGCTTGAGAATATAGTCATCTACCTGGTATTTAATTGCCTGCTTGGCATATCCGAACTCATAGAATCCACTTAGAAGAATCAGCTTGATGTCACCGCTATATTGCTCGTACAAGGTTTGGGCAAGCTGCAATCCGTCCATTTCCGGCATCTTAATGTCGGAAATCACCAGATCGGGCTGCATAGCGCGAATGCACTCCAATGCCTGCATGCCATTGGAAGCCTGACCGCAAATCTGAAATCCGTAAGACTCCCAATCAATTAACAATAGAAGTCCTTGGCGAATAAATGGCTCATCGTCCACAATCAGCACGTTGATCATATCCTCGCTCCTTATTCTTGAGATGCCTGCATAAGAGGAATTTGAATGCCAATCGTTGTTCCCTTCCCCTTTTCACTGAATATGTGCACCTGAACAAAATCATCAAAATACATCCGCAGCCGAATATATGCATTCATCATACCAATGCTGCTAAGCTCGCTCATCCGATCCATACTCGGGTCTTGCATCATTTTGCGGAGCGAGGCCAGCTTGTCCTGATCCATACCGACTCCGGTATCTCGAATGGAAATGTACAGATCCTTGCTTCGAATTTCGAATAATACCTCCACGACCCCATTATTCGACGTCCCCTCAATGCCATGGATACAAGCATTCTCCACAAAGGTGAGGACGGTGAGCTTTGGTATCATCATGGCAGCTATGGATTCGTCTGTGATCCGGATTGCGAATTGCAGCTTTTCGCCAAAGCGATACTGCTGGATACTCAGATAACTCTCCACAAAATTGATTTCCTCTGCAATTGTAATCAGATCGTCGCCCCAATTGATCGTCTGACGTAACAGCAGTGCCAGTTTATGAATGACATCAGAGGTTTCAAGTTCGTCCTTGATCAAACTCCTCATACGGATCGTTTCAAGCGTGTTGAACATGAAATGGGGATTCACCTGACTCTGAAGGGCTTTCAGCTCCGCCTGTTTCTTGGAGAGCTCAAGGGCTTGCCGCTCCACCTGACCCTTAAACACAATCTCAATCAGGTTCTTGATCTTGATGACCATCATGTTATAACTATGGGTCAGGCTGCCGATCTCGTCCTTGCCCACAGGTCCCGATATCACTTCAAATTTCTCCTGCTTCACTTGATCCAGGTGCTTCGCTATCCGATCAACTCTGATGACCAGTGATCTGGATATCAACCAGATTAGCAGTGTCGGCACCAACAGATTAAGAATGATTAGTAGAGTCAAATTAAGCTTTGAATTAACAATCTCCGACAGAACGTCCAATTTCTCCGTGCTGACGACAATCTGCCAATCCTCGGATACGACGGGAATCGATTGCATGGATTGAACAGGGTCAATTGGACTGTCCGCAATCAGATGAAATGGCTTGCGCGTCTGATTCATTTTTGAATCGTTCGAGAAAATGACCCTGCCATCCGAAACGACATATACCTTCCCATTTGCTCCCTCATTTTTAAGCGATTTGTTGATGAAAGCGTAGTCCAGATCTACCTTTAACACCTTTTCAACTTGTTGCTCCCCAAAGTAATCCAGCTTACGAATAATGCTTACTTTGCGTCCTCCCTGACTTTGCGACATCTCCGCCTGTTGTTTGTCAAAATACGAATAGATCATGATATGGTCGCTTGTGTTCATCAGCGCTTGATACCAATCACTTTTCTTCACCTCATCATCCAGCTTAATGAAGTTTCCTCCATTGACGAAGGTATCATTGCCAACATAAAACGTAATTTGATTCACCTGCTGGTAGCTGTAATAGTACCTGACCAGATTGTTGTTGCTAAGCATATCATAGTAGGCAGAGTAATAGTCTTCCTGATCGCGATACTTGAACTCCATGAACCGGTTCAGCGTTCCATCGGTATAGAGAAAATTGGACACATACAAGCTATTGTCTATACTGTTCCGCAGGTTGAACTTGATCCTTTGCTGCATTTCATTGAATCGGCTATGCTCCTTCTCTTCAATGTTACCTTTGATACTTTGGTAAAACACGGTATTTGTGACCAGGACCGGGACCAGCACACAAAAAATGAACAATATGTACAACTTGGTTTTGAGACTCCAATCATCCAGAAACTGAATGCGCTTACAGTAAGTCTTGCGGCTCATGTTATGTCTTTGTCTCCTCTAACCATGTCATATATCAACATTATTATAACGAGTACAGGATGGGTTGGATACTGTAATCCACGATTTCCGGGAAGCCTTTAATCAACCTCCCGTTCAACTGGCCCAACAAGACAGACACTAACACCCCACATATTTTCGTTTGAACCCGATCTGATCTTAAGTCGAAACGACGATCACGTTATAATTTCAAGAGCATTTCGTACTGGCCCACATGATATGAAAAACCTGATTTGGCCAAGAGGAAATCTTGCATCGGTTTCAGATGAGACTCCACATTGAGGACACTGATTCTAGGCGATTCTGTGCGTTGGACCATCTCTGTCAGGATGCTGCTTGCAATACCTTTGCCCCGGTAATTTTGGTTCACTGCAAGCTGTGGAACATCACCTGTTTTTTGATCTATAATGCCATAGCCAACAATGCTTTGATCCTGACGTGCAACCACATAGATAAAAACTTCCGGTAAAGCGTAGATGGAATCAATTGAATTTTGCCAGGAGGGCTCCACATCCCAAAATTCCTTGAACTGCTCCAAATCGATTCTCTCCACACATTCCACCATGCAGGTCGTTTGCGGTATGAATTGATCTTTTTGCAGCTGGAAACATGAAAATTCCCTTAGAATTTTGAAGTTTTGTTTACTGTACAGCTGAACTGCAGATTCGTTGGATTGGATGACTTCCAGCAAATATTGCTCTACATTTTTTTCTTTTAAAAGCTTTTGAATATTCAAGAGCAGATCGCTTGTAATGCCTTGCCGTCTGCAATCTTTTACAACGCCTGTTCCAAGGTCATATGCAGTTTCCTTTCCATTCCAGCTTCGAAGCCCATTGATAACAAATCCGACCATTCTCTCATCCTTAAAGGCTCCCATAGATATTTCGGGGTGATAACCCCGTCGTTGGAGCATTTGTTGAAACTTCCAAAAAGGCAAATCCATTTTAACCTGGTAGTCGGAGAACGCATCCACAAAAGCCTCGTGAAGTGTCTCCATGCTTATTTTGTCCAACAATTTATAACTGTACATTAGGGCACTCTCTCCTTTAAAAAGATGAAACCAATAATATATTAGGGCTCATGATCCCTATCCTTATTTAAATATTCTACTAGATAGTGTTAACACTATACAGTAGGATCCGTGCGATAAAATCTGCTTTCTTCAGAGTTTTCAGACACGCCCTAATAACTAAAATAGACCGCTCCCTGGTTAAGGAATACGGTCTATCGAGTCATTATTCTATGGGGATACCGATTTTGTTAAACCAATTTTGGTGATCACCGTATCATACGGGTCTAATTCCATGGTTTGTTTTCCATGCTCCGTATCAATCGTCGTGGACTGAACCTGATCGCTATTATTGATCACAACCAATATGTTGCTCTGAGGGTAGTACGCGCACTCGGTATACAAGTTATCCGTGATGTACTTTGTTTCATGGAATTCATTGCCTGCAAATCGAATCAAATTCAGAAGTAGTCTTGTATTTTCCCAGCTGAATTCGAAGGAAGGCAGGTAGATCCCTTTTCCTTTTCCAAAAGCATGTGTGGACAGTGTGATCTGACCATCCGTTTCACTCACTACAGCTGCTGATCCATCCGTAAGATAAATGTTATCTTTCGGAAGTATGCTGGCCCCCTCAGGCACCAAACCATACTCATCATTAACCTCATACGACCATTTTCCATGAACAACTCTGGCGCCTGTATCCTCATCCACCCCAAGCACATGAGCCATTCTAAAATAGCTGTCATACCCGTCCAATGCCGAAGGCTGGTTAATGCCTATAAAGGTACCACCCTCATATACCCATTGGGTCAATAAGTCCACAGACTTGTGGTCACTCCAGTGCTCTCCGCCACTCCATGCTGAACCTGCAGAGCCGGCATTGATGACAACATCTACATCCTTCAATGCGCCCTGACGAATATCATCAAAATCAATAAACTGTACGTCAACAGGCAACCCGGCTAATGCCTCATTCACATGAATCAGATCATGCATATGTGTTTCATGAAAATGACCGGACAAGGTCCACGATCTTAACTTGCCCCAGCTATGCAGCACGGCTACCTTTGTCTTGATCTGATATGGTTTTCCAGCCTGATGCAGCTCTTTCATTTCCCTGAATTCATGGGCAATCTTCTCGATATAATCCACAAAGTCCGGGTAAGGCTCAACCAGATGCAAATATCCACCCAGTCCAATCCGGTCAATCGACTCACGCAGCAGCGCACGCCGGATATTAATCCAATATTTCTTCGCATCCAGGGTAGGATCTCCGCCCTCCTTGAAGGTAGGAAGCCCACCTAAGCCAACTGGGAACAAGTAGGGATGCAAGCGAATCTCATGGGTATCAGCCTTAACACCTGAGCACATTCTAGCCTCATAACCGGAGAACACACATTTGATCATGCCGTCGAATCCAAATTCCTCAAAGCGATCATTGTACGGCTCCATGCCTACCCAGCTGTCATCATAGAAGACATACGCCAGCTTGTTATGTTTGTGCACAATATCAATCAACTTTTTACCGAATTCAATGACAAAATCATTGATAAATGCCATCCAGTCCAGTTTGCGCTGATCCGCAGGCATATGAGTGACCTGATATTTACCGCCATTCACAAAGTCTTCGGCGGAGAGTGAATACCCATATTTTTGAGCAAACAGATCCAGCGCTCTCGAACTTACTGTGAAATCGTATGAACCCCAATCCGAGAACAGATGGCGATTCCGCTCATCACTGCCCCAGATCCAGGCGAAGTTATAAAATAGGGACGTAAAACGTACAACCGTTGTTTCCGGGTGTTCTTGGCACCACTTTTCCATCCAATCCAGCAGATAGGTTTGTGTGTCCGTATAGATCGGGTCAATCTGCATCAGATGCTCTTTGTCCCAATTATTCGTCGTGTGATTGTACATGGAAATCTCTTCCCATATCCGATAAACCATGAAACTCACCGTGTATTTATGCCAAGGAGCAACGCCAGTAATGACAACATTGCCAGATTCCCTTTCATAATTCCACTGTCCTCTAGGTACCTCTTCCCCAGTCGTTCGATCATAAACTTGCCAATATTTAAACGCTTCTTTGGAATCATTCACCCTGAATTGTTCAGCGAAGAAATCCTCCATCAGATAGATGGATATATAATCTTGTACAGCGACCTTCGGATTCGTAATGAGAAAACATTGCTGCAGTTTATCCAGATTACGGGATGCCCACTCATTATGATCCCGAATAATGCAAATGGTTGAATAGATGCCATATCCGGCATTGATAATCTCATCGGACAACTTTGTACCGTCACTGTCTCGAATCACATCGGCACCCCAGCGATCGGCAAGTTCCAGCGTCAGTTCCTCATAACCGGATTCTCCCGGTAGTGTAAAGGAGCCTTTGGTTAATTTGGACAATTGGGTTCCCTCCCTATCTCAACATATCGGACAGAAAAGCGAGTGCCAGGCCCTGACCCCAGCCTTGAATCCAGTCTTTTGGAATATTGCGATAGCCATCCCGATCCTTCATTACCGCCGTACCGCCAGATACACCAAGCACACGCCCATCTTCGCTAATGTTGTTCAGGATGCCTTCCAGTGCCTTTTGCACATATTTGGTATGCAGTGGATTACCGTTATTGATCATCGCTGCTGCAATACCAGCGGAAGCTGATACCTCTTCATACGAATCTTCGTCATCCAACACCGTACGCCACAAGCCGTTCTCGGTCTGCACGAGCTTGAGAGCCGCCAATTGATCACGAAGGGCACACTCTACATCCATACATTGCGGATACAAATACCAGTCGTTGAGCTGAGGTTTTACTTGAGACATCGTATAGGCTCCCCAAGCGTTTGCTCTTCCCCAATAAAATCCGGACATATGGTCCTTGTTGATATTGTTATAACCGTGATACCACAGACTGCTGCTCGGATCTTGAAGGTATTTGATATGCCAGTAATACTGATTCAGCGCATCCTGAATCATGGCTTCATCTTTTAATTTGCTACCTACGCGAAGCAGGAAAAATGCCGCCATAAACAAGGTATCCGCCCAAGCCTGTTCCGGAAAATCATTGGAAACGGATACCGTATGCTGAAGCACATCGTCTCCAAAGCGAAGTGCATGATTCTGGAGATAATCGACTTTGCTGAGGACAATATCCCAATATTTCTGATCTCCGGTTTCTTCATATAAAGTGATGAGCACATGACCCATGGCACATGTATTTACCGTCCAACTTGGCAGACCCAGCTCGATATATTCGTCCGCCCATTTCACCAGCCTGTCCAGAATCTCTTGGTTGCCTGTTGTTTGATAGGCTCTGGATACGCCATAATAAGCCACTCCACCGGGCCAATCCCATGTCAGATCCATATCCAGTGTTTTCTTGGTAACGCTCTCGATTACGTTTAGAATCTGTTCCCTGTCATATTTCACTTGAAGCATTGTTATTCCCCTCTCCCTTCGCACACGCCCCCAAGTGCGTCCTGAGAGGTGTCCGTCCATTTTTGTAAACGCTTTACTTATTCCATTGTACGCAGTAAAATAGTCTCAATCTAAGCATATTCATAACAAAACTGCGCAATTTCAATCATTTATATATAGGAGTCCTCGAACATGCCCAAACCGAAGAAACCTGTCATTGAATATCGTCACTATAGCCTGCCCATTGATTTTCCTGTCCTGTTGCTCAGTGGAGACCGCTGGAGAATATCCGATATCAAGAGTGAGCATCTTCATTTCCATAACCACATGGAGATTGGCATCTGTTATTCAGATGGAGGCATCATGGAGATTAAGGGAGAATCTGTGCCTTTTCGGGCAGGCGACATCACGTTCATTCCCCGATACCTTCCGCATACCACATACAGTTCGCCTAATAACGCCAGCCTGTGGGCTTATATCTTTTTTTCACCGGAAGAACTCTTCCGCCATTCGCTCAAAACAGCACAAACTCACATTGAACCGAATCTATGGGCGATTCAGGGAACCAATTGCATTCTGAATAAGGAACAGCATCCCAAAATTCACACACTCGCAACATCAGTGGTAGAAGAGATTAAGCAGCAGTCCCCCTATTATCGGGAGAGCGCGTACGGCTTGTTGATGTCTCTATATATCGAACTGCTTCGAATTCATGCGAGTAGCGAGCGTTTGTCATCTCAGGATCAGGAACGGGAACGAGACCTCCAAGGTGACTTGGTCATCTCACCCGTGCTGGAGTTTATCACCAAAAATTTTATGATGCCCGTGACCATCGATTACCTCGCTGAACTGTGTCATCTGAGTACAACGCATTTTCGCCGCAAGTTCCATGAAATTATGGGAACCACACCGCTTGATTTTCTGAACAGTACCCGGATTGAAGAGGCATGCAAACGATTAAAAAGCACAGAGGCCTCCATCCTGTCCATCTCCGAGCAGGTTGGCTTCCGATCCATCTCCAGCTTTAACCGCTGCTTCGCCAAACTGATGGGCGAATCACCTAAAGCCTGGCGCAAAGGGGCTCATACAGAAGCACAGTCTGCAAAAGCGTCGATATTGGAATTCACGGGTTGGGTATGAATTCACGTACAACATATTGAAATAACCTTTCTCATAAAAAGATACAAAAAAGCCCGAAAGTCGCAATGACTTCGGGCTTTTCCAGTTCAAATCAACAACTTCATGTTTACAGCAAATCCAGTTCCACAAGTAATCTGCGGATAAGAGTTGCCATCTCGGCACGAGTTACCGGAGCTTTTGGCTCAAGTGTCGTTGCCGATTTGCCTTGAATCAGACCCAGTTTCACCGCTCGTGCGGCACTGTCTTTGGCCCAATCAGACAACGTAGACGCATCGGTATAACCGTCAAGGCTATTAGCTGCACTACTCACAGCTGGCGCAGTATGTCCTGCCATCTCATATGCACGGATCAGCATGACCATTACTTGCTCACGCGTCATGGCATCCTGTGGACCGAAACGATTACCGCTGTAGCCTGTCATGAGGCCATAGGCAGTTGCCGTTTGCACCACATCGTTGTACCAATCCACTGCTTTAACGTCTGCGAATGTTGAACTTGCGCCTGTATCTGGTTTCAGGCCAAAGGCTCTCACCATCAGTGCAGCAAGCTCTGCCCGAGTCATGCTACGCGAAGGCTCATAGCGAGAAGTCGACACGCCATTCACAACCAGACGTGAGGCCAGATCATGAACCGCTTCGCTTGCCCAGTGACTCTTCATGTCACTAAACGAAGTGTCATATCGGATCGGCAAGTACACGCTGTTGGTCATGCTGCTTGCGATGGCAACCATTCGGCCGTCCCGCACTTCGAAGCGAGTAGGCACATGCCGCAAGCTGCCATCAGACTCAAGAACGACCACGGTTGATACGGAACGCTCGTCCTCTCCAACCGGGAGGTACAGTTCTTTGGTTGTCATTTTCAAAAGTTTATCAATCTCGATTGACTTGCTTCCGTCACTTGCCGTCATGTTGAAGGTAACCGGGGTTCCTCTCGGAATCGTACGTCCCTCACTAGTAAGCTTCGCAGCAAGTCGTTCGTATGCCTGATCCGGTTTGCCCACATTCAGGCTTACTTTGATATCCTCGGCCTTTTTCGCCGGGAAAGCTGCTTCGAGTGCTTTCAGATCTATAGCATTCCAATCCAAACGGTAGCTGCCCCAATCGCTTTCCAGATCCATCGAAATGTCTTTGGCAGCGAGTTGTTTAATCAGATCCGCATCCAGCTCGAAGCGTAACTGCTCCAGTTGGCCCGCAACGTGCAAACGAATTCGCTGTCCTTGCTTGGCTGCATCAAGCAACGCTTCTCGCACAGGATGAGCAACCACAGTTGGGCCACTTACGCCTGGCGTTACATCGACCAACAACAATCCATCCTTCTGCACTGCATCCAGTTCCAGAGGTATCTTCATGTTTTTACCTCCAACGGCACTATCGATGGCTACGCCACCCACCGTTAACGGACCAACAGGCACATTCGATGCCGGTGGTTTGCTGCCACCCGAGCTTGGCGCGCTTGGCTCCACATTGGAAGAGATCCGCTCATTTACTTTCACCGCACTAGAAGATGCTGTTGCGAGTTTCGGCTCACTCGTTGTTCGTTTGGCGATAACAACCCACTCGCCTGGTTTTGCTTTGATGACTTTATCGGAAGGCAGCGTATTCCATCCGCTGATATCCTGTTCGAACGTTGGCAGCATCACTTGCGATTGGTCCGTGAAAATACGGTATGCCAGTTCACTGCCAACCATGTTGCCTTTGTGTCCGGCAGCGCTGATCGAGACACGTGTCTCTCCCTTTTTGCCCGTTCCGATCGTGGATGCTTTAATCGTATCCATGTAATCCGGTGGTGCAGCTCCCGTCTTCGGTGCAACAACGGATACAATATCCGTCGTGCTAAGCTCTGTACCTTGCCATGTATAATCTGCCTGGATTAGAGCAGCTCCAACACGTTTTCCGTCGAGAAGACCATCATCCTGAACGGCTGCATTCGCTTCACCCATAACCACACTGTAGGTGATGCTATCGTTATCTGCGAGTTCACGAGTCCCATCCGTATACTCCACATAAGTCTGAACCGCAGCTTGTTCTCCACCAGCAACAAGTTCATCCGGCATAACCAGTTTCAGTCTGCGCGGCAGCTTGAAGTCGCCGTTCAGCACCTCAACAACGGCAGAGTTCACATTGCCTGCCGCGTCCTCGGTTTTAATGCGGAGACGGGTCTTCATGCGATTCACATCAATCGGCACCTCATGTTTAAAGACTCCATTCTCGTCCGGTTTGAACTGTGCCAATTCTTGATCACTATCGGCATCCGTAACTGTCACTTGGGCGTCGGTCATCGTTGTACCCTGTACGAGCGCAACGCCTCCCTGTACCCGTTCGCCTTGTGAAGGTGAATCCAGATAGATCATCGGAGCCGTCGTATCAATCGTGACATACAGCATCGTGACCGACGTATCCCCTGTGTTAGTATTTCGTGCTTTGAGCTGGACTGCATATACACCATCCACCTCAAAGTTGAACTTCAGCTTGTCTGTTGTTGCAAGGTTAGTGGTACCGAGCGAACCATCGTCCGTCGAAGCCTCTACAACAACGTTCGACTGATTCGAAGCCACGTTCACGGTCACCTGCTTCGAACTTGTAACCACCTCGTATTTGTTGTTGACCACTTGTTTGTTATCGAGCGAAAGCACTGGCCCTGTAGGGGCAGGAAGCAGCTTCGACCCGCTATACGTCGTTGTGGATAAACGAAGATTCGCTTGATCGTCCGATGCCGGTTTGCGTGCGACCGTAACGCCCATACGATACGATTTGCCCGGCTCCAGTCCGGAATGGCGTACCTCTTTATCCTCCATGGCAATGGTGCCGTCTGCATTGCGCTGCACTTTGCCGTCAGCACCCAGCTTAGGTGTTCCTAGTGCATTCCATCCGCCCACAGTCACATGATACATGCCATCCTTGAGCGTAGCTTTCAAGTCGGATTCACTGTATCCTTCTTCGCCAAACGGATCATACAGATATCCTTGCTCATCCGATGCGGTCAGGATGTAAGTGAACTCCTCGGCTTCTTCTTCAGCCGTTTTGGTGATCGCCGGGAAAGAGACCTCGAACTGCCCGTTACCAATGCTTCTCGTTTCCACTTCTGGCACGGCGTTCGGAGCAAACCGATCTACGAGCGTATACCCTTCTTGTGAAGATAAGACAGAGAATGCCATGTCCGTTTTCAGTTCCGTACGCAGATAATATGTGCCTTGTTGCAGCAGACCACGAAG
Source organism: Paenibacillus sp. FSL M8-0212 (assembly GCF_038004645.1). Classification (NCBI taxonomy): domain Bacteria; kingdom Bacillati; phylum Bacillota; class Bacilli; order Caryophanales; family Paenibacillaceae; genus Paenibacillus; species Paenibacillus sp. FSL M8-0212. The sequence continues at coordinate 1,549,408 of NZ_JBBORP010000001.1, forward strand.
GTCTGCTCCGCCGAGGTACGCAATCTGCTTCACGTCAAAGGTCATCTCGCCGGATGCACGACCGTCAGCACCAATATCGGCACTTTCAATCTCGATGCCTTTGGCAATCATGATCCCTGGATCAATGGATTCATCCGGTGTAGGCGTTGCCTGTAAACGGTCCGAAGACAGATACAGATCAACCGTATCTCCAGGCGAAGCGTTGTCCACGGTCCAAGTTGCCGTTAATTGGTCCGCATCCTGTGGATCTACTGCAAGTTCCGTCGAAGACAGTTCCGGAAGTACCGGAATGTTCATCAGCTTGGACTTGACCGATTGACTGGACGTCAGTGTCCAGCTTCCCGTTTTCGCGTCTTCCTGTGGAATGGCAACATAGATCCGACGGATATCGGTGCCCTGAAGCTCTTCTTTTTTGGTCACTGTTGTACCGTCACTCTTCAGATCGCCCTCTTTAGGTGCTTTGATAATCTGTTCAAACGCCGTTGCGTTCCGATCGGTTGCTTCTCCGTACACGATATCGTAAGTGCTTCCGTCGTCACGCTTCAGAGTCAGGGTAGGTCTGGTTGTTGTAAAATACTCCAATTCAAGGAGCGCATCCCCTGTCACTCCGCTCATCGGGATCACATGTGTTTTCCCTCCATTGGACGTACGAATGCCGCCAATGCCGAGATTTTGCGAGCTATCCTCGATCATATCGATGCCGTCACCAACGGCAGTATACCGAATCTCGTAACGCTCAGGCTCCTCATTCTCCCATGAGGTGGCAAGCGTCTCTATTCCCGTTCCGATCTGTAACAGGCGCGGACCCTGTTCTGGATCATTAATCGCCAGATGTGCGAGTGCCTCGTTATCCAAAGCCGATCCATCGGTCATAAATGAGATGCCGCCGCCCCAGTAATATTTGATGCCCAGGGTGAGGAATAACAAGGAAATCCCTGCCCACAGTTCATCGTTATTAACGCCTGCACGAGTTCCAAATCCTAAACCGCCGACAACCGGCACTGAACTTGGTATCTGTATTTTAGAGCTGACCATGCCTTCAAAATCGACTCGGCCCTTCTCCAAGTTCTCACCAATAAACAAGCTGGCACTGCCCACAATGATATCCCAACCACCAACATCAATCTGTGCCCGCGCACGGATAAACATTGGGCTGGCCCATTGAGTTTGAACCAGTGCTTCCGTCAGCATCGGAATGACTTTGCTGCCTTCACCAAAGCCGAGTTTGCCCACCACTTTGAATCCGGTAGCTTTGAGCGTCAGGTCTACACTACCTGAGAAAACAGCCGGTTTCTGACCCAGTTCCATGTCGATACCTGCCTCCAGCGTCAGTGGCAAGCGCTCGGTACCACCGGCAATTGTCATCGCAAGTTCACGGATTGCGCCGCGAATACTTGAGATTTTGGTAGCTGGATTGATCATGATGCCCGGATCAGGAAGGTCCGATCCAAAAGCAATGACGTCTGGAATAATACGTCCGTCGGGAACCCGTTTAAAGGCAAGTTCCGCACTAATGGAGAACAAGTTTTCCAGTTTCGCCTCGAAGTTAACGCCGTACGAATTCATAACACCGTATTTGTTCGGGTCTTTATAGTGCGTAACATTGATGCCACCTTTTACACTGTCCTCGGAGTCCGGTTTGAACAATCCGATTCTATTATCCAATTCAAACGCCAGTGAGGAATCGATGCCCACGAATCCCGATTGGTTGAACATAACGTTGCTTACTTCCCCATTTACAATAAACATCTTCATTGCACCACCGAAGGACACACCATCCTGCCGCAGCACAAAGTCATTGAGTTTCAACCCAAAGCCATTCAGCGAGAAGGTAGGTGTTGAAAACAACGTGTGTTTATTAAAGTACACATAGGAGACAAGCAGATTGCGGTATGGATTGAGCGCATCGCCCAGCATACCGTTAGCCCAAGTCAAGGTTCCGTTCAGGGTAGGGTCTTCCGGATTGCGTCCTTCCTCCCATGCCTGCTCTTCATCCGTCAGCTTTGATTCCGTTCCGAGTGACTTATCGAATCCGTTGTAGAAATCAACGGTCCATTCGCCGGAATGGAATACGAACCCGCTATTCGCCACACTTAGGGTACCGTCGCCACCCACAAAGAGGGTTTGCAAGAACGGCGTGTCCGTATTTGCTCTCAAATCTTTGGCGAGCGGGAAATTCCCTGTTGAAATGGTGAGGTCTTTCCCGCTGTAAGCTACACTCTTGTTGAGAATCGCAGGTTCTGTATCCGATTGAACCGTGTATTGGGCGTTTGCACCCGTACCGGATTGCACGATCTTACCGCGCACTTCCAGAACAACCTCCTGTTCGGTATCATCATCAAGTCCTTTTTCGAATGTTTCGAATGCTGCTTCATTTTCGAACGTCTGGACCGCATATACCGGCGAAGCCGATACATCGATGGCTCCAGCTACATCCAGAGCAGGGTCCAGCTTACGTGAAGCTGCTACCATTTCCTGCTTGGCAGCAGTCAGTCTCGCCCGATCCTGATCCAGCTTTGTTTTGAACTGCGCGTCCGTCAGGTTACCGTACGTCCATGGCAGCACGCTCGCAAACGTCGCTTTCTCAACAGCACCTGCGTTTAGGTCCAGTTTAGTTTTATACACAGCGAGAATTCCGGCTTTGCGAACCCGGTTCTCTTCGTTCTCGGTTATGGCAAAAGTCTGGTCGGTCTTGAAGCTCAGCGCTTCGGCCAGCTCGGGAATTGACTTGTCCCGATAGTCCACTTGCACGGCATATTCTCCAAGCGGCAAGAACGCATCGTTCAGCACTTCAAGCGTTGTGCCATCCGCCTTCACCTTTTCCCCGCCACGATACACCAGCTTCAAATCTCCCGCGAACCCGTTTCCAAGCGGCTGGGATGTTACAGATCGGGTCACTGGCACTTTGTAACGATCCCCGTTCTTCACGTTCACCAGATACATGTCAAAGTTGGCAGCAGTAGATGTAGCTTCATTACCAACATTGTAGGCAGCGATATTGGACACGTTCAGCGTGATGTACTTCTCGTCCTTGCTGTACGCTTCCTCCGGTGACATGGCGTAGACCAAAGTCTCTCTTAATTCGCCAACCGGTGGCAGGAAAATAAAACCTGCTCTTGACGATTCATAGATTGCGCGAATTTCCGATTCCGGCAGCCCCTCGCTCTCTTGAGCAGCCGTCTCCAGCTTTTTCTCTGTCTCCGGGCTGCTCACCGTCACCATATATTGGCGCGTTGAAGGCCAAGCTTTACCTGTACCCTTCACTCGCCATTTGGCTGCGACGACCTCGCCCGGTTTATACGGAATGAATTCAATGCCCTGTGCAGCTTGTTCCGGCGGAACATCCTTGCGGAAGGTAAGTTTCTGGCTTGTTGCATTGAGTTCCTTCCCATTCTCATCCACAAAGCTCAGACCGTTCTCCAGTGTCAGAGTCACATCAATCTGGCTATGGTTTGTGTTGAACATCTCCAGGTTCTCGATCTCCGTGTTCACTTCGAACACGCCGTCATTAACGTAACCCGTCTCTTCCTCATTGGTCTCCAATTTCTGCGTTGGATCCAGGAAACGAACATCAAATACCTTCTCCGGGGATACAATCTCTCCCAAACCGTACACCAGTTCATACGAGTGCTGGGCGCCAGCTTGAACCGTATCAGGCTCCCAATAGAAAGCCACGGCCGTATCGGCTGTACCGTAGTCATTTGTATCCTGCGTAAAATCAAGATTCTCGTCCGGTTCATATTCCCATTTCGTTCCGGCGAGATTGGCCCAATGGCCTACTACCATTTCATCAACGATGTTAATACCGCCCTCGAACAAGTTGTTGAATCCATAGGCAATGACATTTGTCGCCAGCGGGTTGCTCAGATCAAGCTTGTCCCGCATCACCCAGTACGGTGGCAGTTTATGCAAATTATATGCCTGCTCGTCCACGTTTTTGTCATAACCGAGCTTCTCTGGCTCGTGAACCAGTTTGCGCTCCACCGTAAGTGGAACGGAATAATTCTGCCCGATCTGGAAGGCCGGGCCATCATTGCCACCGACCGACGTGTCCAGCAACACACGTGACCCGATCTCTACCTTGGCATTTGTCGTATTTTCCACCACATATTGAACACGCGCATTACCGCCCTGATCCTTGTCTTCCTTCAAAAGCAAAGTGATCACTTGGCTAATACGAATGCCCTGAACGGTCCATACGGTCACGAGACTCTGGGTACCGTCATTTCCCGTAACGACCTTTGGAGGTGTAACCTCCGAGGTCCAGTTCGGTGCCATTTTATACGGATTACCAAAGATCAGATCCGTTCCGTTGATGCGGAATGTCGTGAACGACGTCTCCGGGTTATCTCCACCAAAGATCATATCCACGCCGTTATCCTTTTTGCGGATTGGCTGGCCGTCTTCTGTACGAATGCTGAAGCGCCCACTTGCATTGTCCACTGTTACCTTGATGAACCCGTTCTTAATGGATGTCGTTCCCGCTGAGGAAATGGCCGCTGCCGCGATGTGAAGCGGCAAGACGCTGATCAGCATGACCATGGCCATCAACGTTGCGATTATCCGAATAATTTTGTTCCGTCGCATGGGTGAACCCCTTCCGTTTCTCTAATTGGCCCGATTAACAAGCAGCGTGGAGTATACGCGTTCGCGCTCCTGATTTTGCACAATGATGGTGTACCATCCTGCTTTGGGCAGTGTAATCTTGAAGTCTTTGCTGATCAGTTCCTTATAGGTCACTCGGGTAGCGATATATTTCATCTGTCCTTCGCGCACCAGACCCGGGAAATAATAAATATCATACGTGCCAAGTTCGTTCTCCAGCTTGGTTCCCCCAGCAGTCTCGATCGTGCGGAAGTTGTTCACATTGAACGTGACCGTACCTGTATTCACGATTGCTGTTTCGGATTCGGTATCCGACAACGGAATGCCATTGGCCGTAACAAACATGCCATCTGTCGAACGAACAAATACCGTTTGCAGGGCGTAGCCTGCATTGCCGAGCTGATCCTTCGCCGTGTAACGAATCGTGTGTTTACCCGTCACCGTGAGATTCAGTGGTTTCTCCACGTATTGTCCGCCTTCCAGCACGTATTCCGCAGCCGTCACCTGAATCTGCTCCGCAGATGTGAGATTATCGCTCACTGTGTATCCGCCCAGATCGGTGGCCAGATCGAAGCCTGGTTTGTTTTGCAGAACCGTTGTGGAAGCTTTGTTCAGACGGATCGTTGGTGCCGTATTATCGAGACCCGCAATCGTAAAGTTAACCTGTTTCTTGTTACCAAGTACGTCTGAAAGTAAAATCGAATGCTCGCCATTGCTGGCGTAGTCGGCGCTAAAACTCGCTACCGGGGTTGCCCCCGCATAGATCGTATTGCCTTCCACTACAGATGATGGCATCACAAGACCTACACGTACTTTGCCTTTGGAGTAGGCTTGATCCCCGATCTGCACCAGCTTGCTGTCATCGATGATCTGTCCGTCGTTGTCTACCCGAACCATCGTGATCTCTTCTACTGCGGGAATTGATCCAACGAGTGTTGTAATCGCTTCGGATTCCAGCTTCGCATTATTCCCTGCGGCATCTGCCAGCGAGAAGCGTGCTTTACTGCCTGAAGTCATGACCAATGAGGATTGGTTCGTCCCTGAGCTATTGGAGACCACCTGGTAATCCTGAACTTGTCCCTGTTTTGGCAGCACTTGCGCCACGATCAGATTAGACGCGATCACATTACCTGTTGTCGGTGCTGCGAAATGAGTAAATTCTCCATTTGCATTGTACCCATCACCCGCGCTATCCACGACAGCAGTACCACTACCGTAACGGATCAACGCTTTGAGATCGGGATGGTTGTAGTGCATGACAATATCTGCTTCCGGCGGCGTGGTATCGATGTTGCTCACTGTTGCTGTCACACTGCCTGTAAAGCCAACCGCATCTTCGTACTCAAACGTGAATTCTCCGTTCTCGCGGAACGTTTTGGACGACGACGGCAGATTGGTGATGCGGATCGGTTCACTCGATTGCAGACTTACTTTAACCGTGCCATTCGTTGCCGCAATGGTGGAATACTTCACGTTTACCATTGGCGGCGTATCATCGAAGTTGGAGACCACGATGAACACGGTTGCTGTAGTGCTGCCATCCTTCACGGTGAAGGAGTAGCTTCCGTTGCGGTATATTTTGAATCGTTTGTTCGCCTCCAACGTTTCCGGCATTTCCGGGTTGCTGTTCGTTGGCTTCACGGTCTTGCCATCCACGAGGTCGAACAGGATCTCTTGTCCTTCGTTCTGCCCACCATCCTGCACCTTCTCGCCTCCGCGAACCGGCATGATCTGCTCCAATGAAGCAAGCCCATAGGCAGGGGCATCCTGAAGCTCGATCTCAGGTGTTACGATATCGCTGATATTGTCGTAGTAACCTTTGAATTTGACCCGAACCTGTGACTTGAGTTGTCCCGAATCGTTTGTATCAACAGGAACGCCGACATAGTTCGTATACGGCAGCCAAGTGCTCCAATTGTCTCCGCCGTTGGTGGAAACGGAATAAAAGTAACCTTCCTGTGCTGGCACATCAACCGTCAGTTCCATAATAGCGGTGTACCCGTCATCTCCTGGACCTTCTGTCCGAATCAAACGCGCGCTGCCAACGGGTGGTTCACTGCTCAGATAAAACACGGAGAACAGACCACTTGTGTGGTAAAGCTTACTGTTACCCAAGCTATCGCTGGCATGGATGTATAGACGGTAATTACCGTTGTCCTTTTTGTTGTCTACCTGCAAAGTGATCACACGATCCGCAGGCGAAACGCTCCAGCCCTTACCTTCCGGATCTGGTTCCTTCTCGTCTTGCCCGTCAACCACCTTGATCCATTGGTAACGAATGTTCTTGGCTGCAACACCGTTAAAGTCCACCAGCGTGTCAGACACATCAATCTGTACCGTCTGCTCTGGCATCGGATACAGATAACCCTGCGAACCGAATTTCGTGACAGGTGGCAAATGGTCGAATTTGTACTCCTGATAATAGTAGTAATAACGTCCGGTATCCTGTTGCTTGATACGTACGTGGGCGTACCAGGTCCCGTTCAACGTTTTGTCGGCAGGGAAGCTGTAGCGCTCGGCGGGAACATCCCCCAGCTTCGTTTCCTTCGGTTCATCCTCAAAAGCAACCCATTTGCTGTTGCCCACAGGACGTTCGGAACTTTCACTGTATTGATATTCAATCGTATCGATTGGAACACCGGCTACGGTGAAGTCGGGTCCGTCATTAATCGCATAGGTACCCGGATAGGCTTTGAACTTGGTTGAGATGACAAGCACATCAACTGCTTTGGGCTCGGCGGTGGCTGAATGGCCCGCCACATCCTCGGCTTTCGCATGTAGCTCGTATTGTCCACCTTTGGAGATCGCTGGATCATTCAATGTTGATATCTCAGCTTCACCTTGTGCATTCAGCTCGGCATCCTGCCACCCGGAAGCGGCAGGGCTCTTGCCCACGGCCACGAACTGGTATTGCACCTTGTTATTTTTAATAGAAGAAGTCGGATCAGCGGCCTTAACCGTAATCTTCACATTGTCGGAGTTATTGTCCACGATGTTCGCAACTTCGACGGTTGGATCGTCATTGTCAATCTTCAACAGGCCGACATGGTACGACCAATTGGAATCATCCTGTTTGAAATCGGCCAAAGGCCACTGTACTGTATTGCCGTAATCAGACAGATTCGGCAGAATGCTTGAGCGATAATATTCCTCCAGCTCGGCAGGTGTCGCATCCGGATGTTGGGCAAGGTAAGCTGCACGTTCGTTGCTGCCTTTGTCGTATTGCATCCGTTGACGAGCCGAGTCCCAACTCATGTCGGCAGTCCATGTATGCAAATACCAGTTCCCGTTCAAACCTGTGCCGTCATCCGGCAGTTCTACTTTCACGCCATTCTGTCCGGTAGACAGTACAACATCCTGGAAACCAGATGCATACAATTCTTCAGAAGGCTGCTTCTGCGTCAGGGAATACCGTTTCACTGCGGCAAAGTTGTCGTTTTGCCCAGCGAAGGGATCATTCGGACTCTGGTTTAGCACATAATACACGAGCCCTGAACCACTGCCTGGCCGGAACAATCCTTTGCTCGTCTGACCGTTCAAGTCGGGATCGAATGCATTGATCGTGAATGATCCATTTCCTACGTATTGTCCTTCAGGAATAATCTCTCCGTCCTGATTCTCATAGACAAAATTCACTTCAGGTGCCGTATTGTCCACAGACAATCCAGCCCAATCAATCTTCTTGACTGGCTCGGTGAGCACGTTACCGGCGTAGTCCGTCAGAGCCTTCCCGTCCCCAGGATTGCTGGCATGCTCCAAAGCAGCTGTCTCCAGAAATGACGTTTCGATACTCTTGCCGTCTGGCACTGTCATACGGAACGTCCATGTATTCGTGTTCTGGCCACCAACATATGCGGCGGTCAAGCCGTTGGCAAACTTGAGTCGTGTATCCTCCGTCGGGGTAAACGCGCTGATCACCTGTTCGTTGAGGTACACGGTAAAATCAACAACGTCGCCCTTGTTCAGCACAAGTCCCGTTAATACTTCAGGCTGCACGCCGTTGCGGGATGCTGAGTACTGAGGTACACGTGCGTCGATAATGGTACGGAACGTACCGCCCGGGTTTGCGTTATCTGCAAAAGGAACTGTTCCAATGCCGTTAAAAGCTGCAACGGGATTACCCGCACCATCGATGAAACCAGCCTCATTCATCCGTTCGAGTAATGTTGGACGGTCCTCCTCGGAGGGCGCGATTAGGCGTTTCGGATCAATAGGAATGTTGCCTGTGCTATCATTTAACGCAGCCTGATAACGAAAGTTAAAGGTGGAGCGTGCATGACTGTTCTGATCCAGTCCCCCCTGCGCAAAGTCACTGTATCCGCTATCTGCGCTCGTTAGATAATAAACAGACGGATCGAAGCCGTCTCCACCCGGATTACTGAACAGTTCGGTACGCATGAAGCTGAATTTGCCATCAATCCGGTCAGAGGCATTCTCTGCAGTCGACGGAAATACCGGCTCACTGAAATTCAGCGCCAAGTTAAGGCTACTTCCCTGCTTCAGGAACAATTCATTCTTTTGTACTGCCGGATCGCCATTGAATCGCACTACCCCGGTATGGGTCAGTGTATTGCCGTTGTATGTAGGAGGTGTGATGTCGGCGAAATAGAGCTCAATGTCACTGGCGCTTTTGAAAAAACCAAACAATGTGATTTCGATCGTATCATTGGGTCCAAATGCGATCCATGACGAATTAGCCGATTTATCATGATTGAACTGATTGAACTTCTCTTTGCCGTTAACATCGACTCGGACGTTCATACCACCGATAAAAACGTCAATCGATCCAATCTTAAGGAGCATTCTGGCGTCTCCACCTTCAGCCAATCGTCTTAATGATGGATTGTTCGCCACCGAAATCTTGGCTTTAAATAAACCTGCTCCCTTCGTTCTAACATGACTTGCACCTACAGCTTCAATATCTTCCTTCTCCATTGATGTACCCGGCGCTCCGGCAGCAAAAATACCAAAGCTGTTCGCCTCGAACTTTTTAATATTATTGTTCCAGGAAGACATGTCTCCCCGATTGATGATTTTTCCGCCACCATTCGGAATATAAATATCCGTGTACTCCGCAGCTGCGGAAACGGTCGGCAGGTGTGGCCAGCTCACAGACGTCAACGTCAGCAAGGCCGCAAGCAGGCAGAGTGATAACTTTTTGAACATGCGAGATTCCCCTTTTTCCCGTTATGTATGCGACTTCTTCATCAGCTTGCGAACATCTTCGATCGTTACACAGATATGAATGCCATTCATTGTCCGGAACGAACCGGAGATCAATCCGATCACGCGACCCTCTTCATTTAACAAAGGACCACCCGACATGCCCGCAGACACCTGCGCGGAAGTCAGCAAGCGAACGACATCGTTCACCTCAGCGGTTGGTGCATTCACGATGCCCTCCGTAATGATCTTGCCATCCTTCAGCGGGTATCCGATGGCGAACGATCGTTGCCCATATCTTGCAGACTGCTTGTCCCCTGACAGGGTAAGTACCGGACGTTTTTTGCTATTCTGCACAGACAGCATAGCTACATCGGTATCCGTGTCAGTGCTCAGAACCGTTATCTTTTGGATGGAACCATCTTCAAATACCGCCTCGAAAGATATCCCGTCCTTCACAACATGGGCTGCTGTAAGTGCTCTACCATCATTGATCAGAAAACCGGTACCTACCGTCTTGAGCGTTCCGTCCTTGCGATACGCTTTCAAGTAAAAGACAGCTTGCGCCGCGGACTGATACACTTTTTCAGCTCCCGATACGGCCACTTGTCCGGTCCTAGCCGCTTTTGCGACAGATGAACCCGTATACCCATTCAGACATACCACAGCAATCAGTACAGCCAAAATGCCAATCATCCGCGGCCGCAAACGCCAAGATGTGATGCTTCTCTCCATTTTCTCAACTCCATCAGCCCATAGTCGCGCAAAGATAGGTCTTTCGATGCTTTTTCTGCGTCCGTTCGACATATCTTGCTTCCGCATTATAATGGATCACAATAAACAAATAATAAACAGAAAAAAATGTCGAAATGTGATTGCGCCCCCCAGAGATATTCGCTACAATGCCGATAGAATACAAGAGATTTTGTCCGAAGCTACCAAAGGATTGAACAATCTCTAAAGGAGCAGCATTTCGTGTTATTAAAAATTTCAGGCGTTGTCCTGACTGTTGTACTCGCTATTACCGTACTGCTGCTGTCAACGATCAGAGAACCCCAATCTGCGGCTCTTCATGCCCGTCAAGGTGTTCTGGACCTCTCGGCCTGGAACCCTGAACAAGACGAGCGGATCAAGCTGGACGGGGAGTGGGAATTTTACTGGGAGCGATTGCTTCCTGACGAATCTGCCACATCGAATCAGGCTGGTCCAGCGAAAGCACCCGACACCTACGCAACCGTTCCCGGCTCCTGGAATCGACTTAAAGTGGATGGCGAGCGACTGCCAACCCACGGCTTCGCCACGTATCGACTGGTGCTACGTAACGCACCTGTTGAAGGAACGCTGGCGATCAAAAAAATGAACATTCGTTTTGCCAGCGAGATCTACATCAATGGCAACAAGCTGCTGGAAGACGGGCATGCTGTGGCAAAATCAGCAGGTTACCGACCAGGCAACTCCCCCCAGATTGGCTTTTTCCCCTATCATGGCGGTGACATTGAGATTTTGATTCGGGTGGCTAATTACGATTACACGGACTCTGGTATTCCGGGTCCACTCTTTTTCGGCGAACAAGCAGCCATGCTGAAAAAACATCAATTCAACACAGCTATCGAATTCGGCACGCTCGCTGTACTGGCTACCATTTCGATCATATTCCTCGTCAGTTACGTGGGGTCTGCACTCTACCGAAACAGGGACGATTCCCTACTGCTGATTGGTCTAATCTGTCTGTTATATGCACTCTATAACGGGATGATCAGCGAACGTGTGTTATCCATGGCGGGCACGGAAATTCCCTTTAGCACGCTCTATAAATTAAAAGATTTCTGCTCTGTCGCATGTCTGGGTCTGTTGACCTTTTACTTCTACCGATTCAAAACAGGCATCCTGTCCGGTATGCTCACAACGGTGATCCTGATCATTTTCGGAGCTTATTTATGCATGGTCGCGCTTCTGCCTATTTCCGTCTATGGGCTTGCTGCGCCTTACGTCGTCGTTATGTACACGTTGCTGCTATTGTGGTTGCTGTATCAATGCGCATCACAGTTTCTGACCAGTGAGAAGGGCGAACGGCTCTCTACTTTCTTGTGGTATGCGGCTCTCTTAAGCATCGTGCTGTACTGTCTGGACATTAATCTCTTCTCGATCTCACTCAAGGAAAACATGAACATCGGGCAGGCTTCCATTGTCCTGTTCAGCATCCTGATGCTGTTTCTGGCGGTGCTTCGGTTCTTCGAGGCCTATCGTACGGTCCGCACCCTCAAAGATCAGTTGCTCTTGCTAGACAAGGTGAAGGACGACTTCCTGTCCAATACCTCGCATGAGCTCAAAACACCGCTGAACGCGATTGTAAATATCAGTGAAAGCCTGCTCAAAGGCGCCGAGGGCCCGCTTACCGACGAACAGGCGCACAATCTGGCGATCGTGACAGGAAGCGGCCGACGATTAACCTATCTGGTGGATGAATTGCTGGATTATTCGAAAATGAAACATGGCGACATCCCGCTCCACCGGTCTTCGACCGATCTGTACTCGTTTGTCGAATCGGTCTTGCGGATGCACTCCTTCCTGCTTGGCGCGAAAAAGGTGGAGCTTATCAACCGCATCCCGTCACATTTCCCGCCGATCTATGCAGACGGCAATCGACTGATTCAGATTTTGCATAATCTGATCGGTAATGCAGTTAAATTCACGGAACGTGGCACGGTAAGCATCCAAGCTGCGGTCGTGCAAGGCAAAGCGGAAATACGCATTGTGGATACGGGTCGTGGTATCGGCAAGGACAAGCTGGAGCACATCTTCCTGCCATTCGAGCAGGAAGCAGATACCGGTCCAGCCGTTGCTGGAGGCACCGGTCTTGGACTAAGCATTACGCGCAAGTTGGTCGAACTCCATGGAGGAACTATTCATGCGGAATCGGCACCCGGCAAGGGGGCCACGTTCATCTTGACCTTTCCTCTCGCAGATGGCAAAGGAGAGAAACGATCTAACGCCATGCCACTTACCATAGCTCCTACAAGTCATGGTAATCAGCTACTAAGGTTCGAAGAACCAACGATTGTGGAAGGGCATCTCAACGAATGGATCATCGTTGTGGATGATGACTCGGCTAATTTGCAGACAATCGTGAATCTCTTGAAGCTGGAAGGGTACAGTTATGCGGTAACCGCACGTTCCCCTTCTGTACTGGAACTGCTCGACCAGCTCCCAGCTGTACATCTGGTCATTGCCGACATCATGATGCCGGACATGTCGGGTTACGAATTGCTGGAACGAATCAGGGAGCGCTTCTCTCCTTCCGAGTTGCCTGTACTCATGCTGACGGCGAGTAATAAAGCTAATCAATTGAAGCTGGCCTTGGAAAAAGGCGCCAATGATTTCGTATCAAAGCCGTTCGAATCGGAGGAACTGCTGGCACGGATCGGCGGTTTGACTCGGATGAAAACATCCGTGCAAGCTGCGCGAGATGCGGAAATATCTTTTTTGCGGTCTCAGATGAACCCGCACTTTCTATATAACGCCCTGAACGCCATTGCCGAATTGTGCGTGGATGCGCCGAATCGGGCAGAACAATTGATTTTGCAATTATCGAGTTACTTACGGCGGAGTGTGCACTTTAAACATCTGGACTCAAAGACTAGCCTGATGAACGAACTGGAGATGATCGAGGCATACGTAGCGATTGAGCAAGCCCGCTTTGGCTCAAGGTTGGAGGTCATTATCGATGTGGATGCTGATGTGAACCGGAACATGGACATTCCTCCGCTCACGTTACAGCCCCTGATTGAAAACGCGATTCGGCATGGGCTGATGTCCAGTATTCGCGGTGGTCGCGTCATGTTGTCTATCCGCAATCTGAATGATACGGAAACACGCTTCACCATCGAGGACAACGGAATTGGCATAACCAAGCAACGGATGGATGAGATTCGGCAATCCACGGACGGCAGTAACGGCGTTGGACTATGGAATATCTCCAGTCGGTTGAACCTGCTGTATGGCAGACACCTTCAGATGGAAAGTCTGGACGGCGAGGGAACGCGGATTACCTTTGATCTTCCAAATCAACGTCTAAGCACAGATGGGAACGGGGGTTATGAAACATGATGAAAGTCATCATCGTGGATGATGAGGATTTGTCGCTGAAGCGACTGAATCGCATTTTGACAGAAAGCGGAGAAGTTGAGGTATCTCGTGCGTTTCATGACCCGGAGGAAGCCTGTGAATATGCAGCAGAGAATAGCTTCGATGCGGCATTTCTGGACATTACGATGCCTCGCATCTCGGGTATGCAACTCATTGGTGAATTGCGTAAACATCACCCTTCGCTCCCCATTGTGCTAGTGACCGGTTATGAGGAGTATGCGGTGCAGGCTTTCGACAAAGAGGTGATCGATTACGTCATCAAACCGGTCACAGCTGAGCGACTGAACCGTAGCATTAAGCGATTGCAGGAAAAGCTTCACAAGTCCGTGCCAACACCTGAACCAGCGGTGCCTGAACCCAAACTGAACGTTCGTCTGTTCGGTGAATTCACTGTGTTTGGCGGTGCCGGAGCAGACAATCCCATCAAGCTTAGAACGCCCAAGACGGAAGAATTGCTGGCATTCTTGCTGTATACCAAATCGACTACCCGCGATGCATTAGCCGATACGTTGTGGAAGGACCTCAGTCCGCAGAAGGCCTGGACGAACATCAATTCCACACTGTACTACGTACGACGTGCCATCGGGGACAACAGTGACGTGCCAATTATTCTCAAGGACCGAAATGGCATCCGTATCGACCGGGAAGCGATCAACTGTGATCTGTACGAGTTCGAGACTTTGTTCCGGCAGATGCGTCAGGCATCGGCACATCGCCCCGAGCTCTTCGAGCGGATGGACACGTTGTATACGGGTGAACTTCTGAAAGGAAGGCATTATGAGTGGGCTTTCGCGTGGTCCAGACAGCTGGAGCTGGATTTCATCATGACGATGGAAACTGCTGCCCACTATCACGCGAAGGCAGGCGAGCCGTTACGGGCGCTGTATTATTTTGAACGGATCCTCCAGATTGATTCAATTCGAGAAGATATTCATCGTGAAATCATCCTGTTGTATCTGTCGCTTGGACGAAGAACCGAAGCGCAGCGACAGTATCTGGTGCTGGAGGAATTGCTCAAAGAGGAGCTTGGCTCCAGTCCGGCAGCGGATATCAAACAACTACTGCGGCAGTCATGAAACAGCAAAAAAGCCCATGCCTTGGCGATAATGCCTTAGGATGGGCTTTTTGCAATAGATGGACGTTCATTCGTACTTGTCCGATGATTTTACTTCATCATGGTCTACAATCAATCCTCATTTATAAGTTTTTCGGTATTAAGCGTAAATCCTTCAATCACAACATCTTCGTCCACTTCAATCATGATGCAACGTCTGCCTTGATAGTTCACCTGTTTCACATATCTCAGGTCTTGCGGGCTAACCGAAATCGTAGCAACCTTGGTCTCAATCTTAATGGACTTGGACGTAAACTTCGGCATAACACTGGTCGCTTTCATCTCATAATTCTTGTTATCAACGATCGTTTCGAAGGCACGTTCTACTTTCTCCGTTGTCAGATCCTCTATACCACTTGCGGTCAGTACACGTTCCAGATCTTTATAATCCAGCTTCGGAGGTTCTTCCTCATGGGACTCTTCGTTAATCTCGATGACTCGGTTAATCTCCTCATATACATGTGCAATGGTCGCTGAATCGAGCTGTTCACCCGCCACTTCCTTCACGATATCTTCGAAGATCGCCCGTTCTTCCAGTGCGGTTACGGATCTTTCTCCATTCAAAACATTTTCAACAAAATGCGGGTCCGGGAAATTAGATTTCCCTGTGCAATAGAGTACACGATTCACATCGGAGTAGTTGTCCGTTACGCTAGGATACAGGAACCCTTGCTCTGGCGTGCTTAATTTGATAATCGGATCGACAATAATGTTATATTTGAATTCTCTCTCCACGTAATCAAACAAGAGCGTCTTCCGCTGTTTCTCCGTGGAATTCACGCTGCACAGAATGAACGGATGGGCGAACACCTCATTCTTCTCACTCTCTTCCGTGGCTTCGTTTCTAGCTTTGGTCGGGAGATAATACTGTCCACGCACAAACGTAGCTACCATGTCCCGCTCATATTTCGCATCCACCAACATTCGATCCACAAGCAACAGCATGAGATCCTGCCATTCGTCCGGATCACCTGTTACCAGAGCCTGGTGAAGCAGTACCTGTGCTGGATCCTCCGCCGCTTCCTGGAACTTCAATTCGAATAACTTCTGATCCAAATCACCTGTCAGCAATTTTTTGAAATTGCCCATGTACAGCTCCTGCTTCTCTCTGTCCACCAGTTCGAACGGGTGACGCTCCCAGTGATAGACCTCATTGGTTTCCTTCGTAATATACACGTTGAGAATATCGTAAATATTCAGTAGATCGTGATCGAGTTTAAACTGCTTTCGTATATGCGCGACTTCTTTTTTATTCATGATTCGTTAGACAACTCCTCAAGTAAATTGGCCTTACAAGTATAAACGATATAAAAAACCTTCGCTATATAAGTTCAACTAAAGAATATTTCCACTGGTACTCCGATGACAGAACAACCTTCCGATCGCTGTTATCCCCTGATTTTTTTGATTTCTTTTTTATATGGTAAAATCCGAGGATAAAGGCGAACGCTTCGCTTCTTCAGATTATTTCTGTCCTCTCCGTTATCTTGTAAATGTTTAATTGAACTTATATAAAAGGAACTTTATCGTTAAATGTCATCTGCAGTAATAAAAAGGAAAGACGCAACAGGAATGACTCCCGTGCGCCTTTTTTCGTTGTTTAACGATTCTTAAATAATTAACTACTGCTCGGCAATATATCCGTATTCAACAGGGGTGCTCTGCTGGAAGAAACTTTCCTTTTTTCCCGCAGAAACAGTAATCCCACGAACAAGGACACTCCGCCAATAATAATCAGCAATGCCCCCAACTCCTGACTGTAGGCTGTCAGTGCCCCGTCCCGAAACGCCATTCCACGAATTAGACGGTTAAGCCAGTTCATCGGCAATGCCCATGCGAACATTTGGAACGGTTCTGGAAACGCCAGCGGCGTTAATTGAATTCCCGTAGCTAAAAAGGAGGGATACAATACAAAGCTGGTTCGTAGGCTGACTTTCGACATGTCTTTGGCAGTGTATCCGATCAGCATACCCATGAGTGACAAGGCAAAAGCATAAACAACCAATGGGATGATGAAAAGATAAGGCTCTGCTTCAAATCGCATTCCCCCCACCTGCTTTAACAATCCATAGGATAGAAGAAGCGAAAGGGAACTCAACACAACGTAAGGTACACTCCGCACCCATAGCTGGAAAGGTGACTTTCCGTTTGCAAAAAGTTTCCCTTCCTGACGAAGCCGGGGTACAATTGAGCCCGCTGCACTTGTTGTAATCATTAATACTACGATATTCACAAATCCAAGCACCATAAAACCAACATAACTGGAGGTTGGATTAAACAGCATCCGCTGCTGAAGGGATAACGGTGACACGATTCCTTTAGCTGTTTCGGTAGCCATCCCTTTTTGGATCAGACGTGTCATGGAAAGGGTCATATTTTCCGTCTGGATGATCTCCTGAATCGCAGTGCGAATACCGGTCAGCCCCGAGGGCATCGTGTTATCCATCAATATACCGATATTCGTCGATTTCCCTTCTTGTTGACGCAATCCCAACTGATTGGGAAGCATAATGACCGCTACAGCCTGCTCGTTGGCAAGCAATGTTTCAGGACTCATTCGGCTTGCATATACGCTTTTGACGCTCATGTATTGAGACGCATTTATTTTGGAGATCAATTGTCGTGAATATTCGCTATGATCCTCATCAATGACCACAACTGGTGATTTACTGAGTTGATTCTGCGAGAACATTAAGCCGAAAAATAAGGCTGCAATCATTGGCCCAATAAAAATTAGCCGTATATACTTACTGCCTACGACGTACTTCCACTCGTCAATCAGTGATTTCATCAAGTTTCACCTCTGCCGTCATCCCCGGAAGCAAATCGGTATTTGAATCCATCGAAATTCGGACCAAAAACATACTTAAATCCGCTTGCCCTTTTTCACGAGACATCCGCAAGGTTGCAAACTGAGGAGCAGTTGAGATGGAAGTAACACTCCCCTTCACCTGCGTTGGCTGATCCACATACGGGAAATGAACATCAATGCTTTGATTCACTTCAAGCTGTTGAATTTCACTTTCCTGTATGTAAAGGTCGGTGTAATACGTATTCTTTTGTACAACTGCCAGCGGGACTCCTGCTTGAACTTGATCTCCCTGCTTTACAGCAACTCGGTCAACCAACCCGTCATACGGTGCGAGTACATCCACATCTCCCTCCCCGGCTGATTTCACTTTGAAAAGTACTTCTCCCTCTTTCACGGAGTCACCTGCAGACGCACCAACCTCTGCAATTGCTCCGGGGCTATTCTGATAAATTAAAGTCGTTTGCTCTGCCTCAAGTATGCCTTGTTTCCGGCTCTCGGCCTGACTAACAGCATCCTTCCCTTTAACCGCAAGAAGTGAACCTCCAATAATAAACACCATCGCAATCCCGATATACAAACCTGCTTTTAACTTCATCTTTTTATCTCTCCCATTCCCAGTCCTCGTGTATGGTTAAATTTACTGACTATTTTGCTTTTTCATTTTGGTGACTGCGTTCTCGGCTGCCTCCATGATCACTTCTCCCAAAGTCGGATGAGGATGAATCGTCATGGCCAGATCTTCCACGGTTGCCCCCATCTCAATGGCGAGTGCGAGCTCCGATATCAGTGTAGATGCCTCCACGCCAACGATTTGCGCACCAATGACAATTCCTGATGTCGGGTCAGCCACTATTTTCACAAAACCTTCGGTTTCCCTTAACGCCAACGCTCTTCCGTTGATTCCGAAAGAAGATTTCCCAATAACCACCGGAATGGCCTGTGCTTTGGCTTCCGTCTCATTTACCCCAACACTGGATATCTCCGGATCAGAAAACACGACAAGCGGAATCACCTTGTAATCCACTTTGGAGGTAAGACCCGCAATGGCTTCTGCGGCTACTTTGGCTTCATAGGATGCCTTGTGGGCAAGTGCCGGACCGGCTGTAATATCTCCAATGGCATAAATGTGCGGGATAACCGTTCTGCACTGTTCATCCGTCTCAACCAGTCCTTTGTTCGTTACGGGCACACCTATGCGTTCCAGTCCTAACGGTCCGTCTGTATTGGGTTTCCTTCCGATCGTGACCAATACATATTCTGCCGTAACTTGTTGCTGCTCCTTGTTTTTCGAATAATGCAGTGTAATGGAATCCGCATTCTGCTCCACCTTTTCAGCAATCGCTCCGGTTACGATGTTGATGTCATCCGCCTTCAATTGTTTGACTACAGGGGCTGCAAGTTCCGCCTCGAATCCGGGCAACACTTGTGCGCCACCCTCAAGAATCGTTACCTTTGTTCCGAATTTGGCATACGTCTGTCCAAGCTCCACCCCAATATAACCTCCGCCGATCACAATCAGACTACTCGGAACCTCCTGTAGAGTTAATGCTTCAGTGGAAGATAAGATACGACCTCCAACTGGAAATGCTGGCAGCTCAATCGGACGAGACCCCGTTGCCAGTATGAGATTTTTAAAAGAAATGCTTTGCTCCTGTCCAGTTTGCCGGATCATCGCTGTGTGCTCATCCAACAGACTAGCCTCGCCTTCAAGAATGGTCACACCCGCAGTCTTTAACAAATAGTGGACACCACCTGCCTGTTTATTCACAACCCCCTGTTTAAAATCCTGAGCATTCTTAAATGTCGCTGCCGCGTCAGCTTGATTAAACTGTCTGAACCAATCATAACGATGCGATTCCGCAATTAAGGCTTTGGATGGTATGCAACCCACATGTGTACAGACCCCGCCAAGCTGTTTACGTTCAACAATCGCCGTCTTCATCCCCAACTGCGAAGAACGAAGCGCCGCCACATATCCCCCTGGACCTGATCCAATAACTAACGTATCCACAGATTCAAGCTTGCTCATATTCTGATACCTCCCGATTTGAAGTCAATTTAAAATATGATGACCGTAATATATTATAACCATCATATTTTAAGACCGTCAACAATCGTATTTGGCCCTTTTGAAAATGAACAGACATCCAGTTACCAAATTGACAGGCTTTATTATGATGACTATAATATTTTGAAAGTATAGAAATTGAACTATAAATTTACACGAGAACGGAGAGGAAAGAAATAACCTGAGGAAGCGAAGCGCTCGCCTTTATCACCGGATTTTCCCTTTTGGAAAAGGGAATCACAAAAATCTGGGGATAACAGCGATCAGAAGGTTGTTCTGTCATCGGAGTGGAAGGTGTAAATATTCTTTAGTTCAATTTCTATAGAATGATGAAACTATGGAGTGAATGATCATGCCCTATCCCAAAGGACATAAAATAAAAGTACGAGGTAAGATTGTTGAGAGTGCGGCTCGAGCTTTTCGCACCAATGGTATCCAGGAGGTGAGTGTCCCGTTTATTATGAAGGGAGCTGGATTAACTCACGGAGGGTTCTATTCACACTTTGACAACAAGGAACAATTGGTTGCAGAAGCCTGTGAATATGCCATTAGTGATACCATTACACTTCTACAGAACGTGGCTGATCAGGAAGAGCAGAATTCCAAAATTAATAAAGTAATCGATTATTATTTGAGTCCGTATCACCGCGACCAAACGGAAATGAGCTGTATTTTCCCCGCCCTTTCCAGCGAAATATCCCGTTCGTCAGAAGAGGTTCGGCAGGTGTTCACCCATGAATTGGAGCGGATGATCTCTTTTATCTCCAATCTGGCTGAGATCGATGTGTCCAGCGGTCGTGCACTGTTCAGCACAATGGTTGGCTCGCTTGTACTTGCACGCTCTGTTAGTGATCCTGAGCTTAGCGACAGCTTTCTCTCGGCGGGCAGGCAGCAAGCCAAAGAAATGGTTAAAAGGAACGATATGTAGAGGTTTCGGTTTTTTATATTATACGTAGATTTGATGCTGCTATATCGAGTTGAAAACACAAATAGACCGCCCACCCTTGCAAAGGTTGCGGTCTACTTAATCGTGTACCCTGCTTGTTAAGCCCACCGCCCTTAAAAGCGGCTATTGCATCAGAGAGTCGTGTTAGCGCACGGCTCTCTTTGCATTATAAGCTGTTTCTGTCCTCATTATAACATGGAGATTGTGGATTTCAATCCCAAGATAACCATATGTTCCGTATGTTAAAACTGACGATACGGCGAAAATTTCAGCATCTTACATATTTACGCTTGAAGCCCGTCCGCCCTTTATCCACTGCCTTTTGGATATTCTCAGAGGCATTCAGCAGCTTGCTCTTGGGCATGTCCTTGTTCACTTCGACAGGTCCCACAGTCTTGGCTATCTCCACTGCCTGATCGTGCAACGGTTGATAGGATGTTGCAACGGTATACAGGAAGTTGTTCATCGAATATTTCGTTCGTTCCGGAGATTCGTGAATCGTCTTTTTCACCTGTTCCAGCATCTCCATCAGTTTATTCTCCGAAAATTCAGCATCCTTTCGACTACCGAGCAACCAACAGTAACAGCTCCATCCTGCTGACATTTTCAGCTCATCTCCGCTCGCGATCCACTTATCCGAAACTGCTTGAGCAATATCCGTCTCCGCCAACGTGACGGCAACGATGAAGTCAGAGATCATGTAAAAATAAGCAGCATCGATCCAACGGTCAAAATCAGCTTCTGTCATCGCTTGAGGATCGGCTATCACGCCTGCAAAGTACATCGCATCATAATTCCCCGTCGCATATAGTTGCTCTGCCAAAGGTTGATCCTTTTTGATCCGCTTTGCCATTGGTTTCATCGCTCCGGTTGCCACGCCAAATAGCGGTTCATGCGCACCGTTAGAGATATAGATTTTTTTCGTTCGTTCTTTGCCCAGCGCCTCTAACTCTTGCATCACTTCACCTAGATTCATTTGGCAACACTCCCCATCCTATAAATTTTATATCTGATCATATCAAACGGACACTTAGGTTTAACAAAAAACCGATGGAAAATCGCACATTATCCAATTGGAACCCTTCTGCCATATGCATAATCGTCCCGGCGGGATTGTTACCATTCGTATGAGGGATTCCCCACTGGGGTATTTTTCCTGAAAGAACTGAATACTATTCAGATTTCCCTCTTGCTCTGACATCCTGTTCGAGCATTATCACCGATCATAACATCTATACCATAGTTTCGCACAGATCCCTGAAAAGATAGATATAACTTCTTCGCAGACAGACATTTTTCCTTTCTTATGCTTCTACCGGCAACTTCTGATACCTGCCGAGAGCCTGATTGGAAGAGCTAATTCCCCCAGCACAGCAGAGCAACATATGTCCATATCCAAGCAACGTTAAGCTATGGCAGGAAACGTCGCTCATCGTTTATGTTCAGTTTAGTATTGTTAACAAAACCGAGATGAGGAAGGATGCGTGAGCATGAGCAACAATCAAGTGTTAGGCTTTGCCCCTGCCCTGGGCTGGAATTCGTGGAATACCTTTACGTGGGATATTAACGAACAATTAATTCGGGATGTCGCTGATGTGTTTGTGTCGGAAGGTTATCTGGCCGCTGGTTACGAGTACATTGTCATTGATGATTGCTGGAGCCTGAAGGAACGTGATGCGAGCGGCAATCTGGTGGCTGATCCGGAGAAATTCCCCAGCGGAATGAAAGCGCTCTCTGACTATATCCATAGCAAAGGACTCAAGTTCGGCATGTATTCATGTGTAGGCACGCATACTTGCGCAGGGTATCCAGGCAGCTTTGAGCATGAATTCCAGGATGCCGCCCTTTTTGCCGAATGGGGCGTTGATTATTTGAAGTATGATTACTGCTTCAAGCCGCGACACATCTCAGGCGAGCTGCTGTACAAACGAATGAGCCTTGCACTCAAAAACTGCGGACGCGATATCCTGTTCTCCGCCTGCAACTGGGGGGCCGACGATGTATACGATTGGATTCGGGAATCGGGTGCTCATATGTACCGCTCTACCGGTGATATCCGTGACAATTGGGATTCAGTGAAGGAACTTGCCTTGTCTCAATTGGGGAAACAAAGCTACACCGGCTCCTTCTGTCATAACGACATGGATATGCTAATCGTTGGTATGTACGGTGGAAGCAACAATGATTATATTGGCAGCATCGGTGGATGCAACGACATCGAATATAAAACCCACTTCTCACTCTGGTCCATGATGGGTTCCCCATTAATGATCGGATGTGACGTGCGCAAGGCTAACCAGATCACCAAAGATATTCTCCTGAATCCTGACCTGCTTGCCATCAATCAGGATGTAGAAGCGCGCGGAGCTTACCGCATTAAACCAGAGCCGCAATGGTTTCACACAGACGATGTATTTATGCTGGTGAAGGTACTCACAGATGGTGATCTAGCTATTGGTTTCTTCAACCTGAGTGACAGCCAGCGGGAATTGTCTTTGCAATTTTGGGATATGGGTCTGCCTTACGCTGCCGGTTATGCGCTGTCCCTGTATGACTGCTGGGAACATCAAGAGCTTGGCGTGTTCCGTGAACGCTTCGCTCCCGTTGTCGCAGCACATGATTGTTTAATTGTGCGTGCCAAACTGGTGAAATAAATGGCTCAACATCGCCTGTGCACCTCCTGTCAGGTTCCGCTCTCTTCAGATGATGTGGGCATCTACCTCAAATTGATCTCGCGCTCTGCCCAGCAATTTCTGTGCATCGATTGTATAGGAGTTAAGCTGAACTGTGGACGCGAGCCTATTGAGAAGCTGATCCGTTATTTCCGAGAGTCCGGGAACTGCGCCCTGTTCCGTTAACGTTATGCCTTCGTCCGATGCAGCATCATGTAAGATGTTGGCGTGTGTGAAGTTGCTTTCTTGAATACTTTGGAAAAATATAACGGATCATTGTAGCCGACAGAATAGGCTACCGATTGAATTGGTAGACCCGACGTCTTCAGCAGTTCACAGGCGCGCCCGATTCGGCAGGATGTAATATACTCCAAAACAGACTTGCCGGTTGTTGCCTTAAACAGACGAAACAAATAACTGCGCTCCAGATTAACTGCCTTTACGATCTCCGTGACGGTCAATGTCGGCTTCCAGTAGTTCTGCTCGATGTACTTTCTCGCCAGCCAGACATAATCCTTGGCGTCCACCTGCGGCTCTTTCGGATAATGTTCCATATAGTAAGAAAGCAGCAGACGCAAACGGGCATCTGCCCGCAGTAATTCATAGGATGATGCACCCGCGTTCCAGGCAAGGTGGAAAAAAGGCTGCAATGTCTCCGGCGAGACCGACACCACGGGTTGTAACTCTGAGAGCTGTGTCAGCCCCAGCATCCGCCCGGCATCCTCACCGCTAAACTCCACCCAGACGTACTCCCATGGATCTTGCGGGTCTGGATAATAGTAAATCTCCTTTTGCGGAAATATGATAAAGCTTTCCCCCGTAACTAGCCGAAAAACGCGCCCGCCCGTCTCCAGCGTCCCTTGACCACGGATAATATAGTGCAGCGCATAAACGTCACGCACGCCTGGCCCCCATTGGTGAGCGTTGGCCGGCTTGTGACCACCGCTGATAAAATACAAATTACTGGCTCTACTGCTCTCATGCCAAATCGGATTCAACCTAGATTCCCCCTTTCTAATGCCACGTTGATCAGATGTTCGGTAACGCTTACAAGCTAAATCCAGAGAGGAGAATGTTGTATGCTTAGATTGGTTACGGTAGAACATGGACAAGTGCAAGGACTGCCCGCAGCGGACCCGCGGATTACCAGCTTCAAGGGAATTCCTTTTGCCGCACCTCCTGTAGGTGAGAACCGCTGGCGCGCTCCACAGCCGCAGTCGAGCTGGGAAGGTGTACTGCAAGCTTTTGATTTTGCTCCCGTCTCCATGCAAGCCCCAACAGTCATCGATGACAACAATATCTATACCCGCGAATGGGCCGTTGATCCCGACCTGCCCATGGACGAGGATTGTCTGTATCTGAATGTCTGGACACCAGCCAAGCGTACGGACGAGAAGTTGCCTGTTTTTGTCTGGTATTTTGGCGGGGGCCTACAAGTCGGCCATACGGCCGAAATGGAATTTGATGGCGAACGAATCGCTCGTAGAGGTATTGTCGTTGTGACGATTAATTATCGGCTGAATGCCTTTGGCTTCCTGTGCCATCCTGAGATTAGTGCCGAATCCCCCCATGCACCCGCCAACTTTGGTCATCTCGATCAACAAGCAGGTACCCAGTGGGTCAAACGCAACATTGCCGCCTTTGGCGGTGATCCAGACCAGATCACCATCGGCGGACAGTCGGCAGGCGGAGGAAGTGTACTCAGCCAGATGACCTCTCCGCAAAATAAAGGCTTGTTCCAGCGAGCCGTCATCATGAGTGGTATAGCTACCGAGTTGTACCCGAAGGTCCGCGTGCCTTCTGTCCGTTCCACACTGCGAGATGCAGAGCAAGCAGGGGTTGAATTTTTCAGCTTCCTGGGCGTATCTTCCCTGGCTGAGGCGAGACAACTGGATGCTGAATATCTTCGTGACAAAGCACTCGAATACAAAAGCTTCTGGGGAACCGTCATCGACGAACAATTCTGCGCAGGCGATCCGTTTACTCGTTTTGTTCAGCAGGAGCGCGAAGCGATACCCGTAATGCTGGGGCATACGTCTTCCGAATTTTGGACCCGTCCCGCCGCAGCCAATCTGGAAGAACTGAAGCAGATGGCTGTGGAGTTGTTTGGCGAGAATGCTCCTGCCTTTTTGCAGCTATGTGAGGCAGATACCGGCCAAATCGAACATGCTCTGAAACAAGCATCGGTCCGCATGATCCAACATGCCATTCTGCTTGCCATCCGCGCGAACAGCGGTCATCCGTCTGAAACGCCTCTCTACTATTATAACTTCGACGCCGAGATTCCGGGCTGGGATCAGCCAGGCACTTTTCACTCCGTCGATCTGTGGTTTTTCTTCGAAACACTCGCCAAATGCTGGCGGCCATTCACAGGCAAGTATTATGATCTGGCCCGCCAGATGTGCAATTATTTATCCAACTTTATTGCTACAGGTGACCCAAACGGCTCGGACTCCACCGGAAAAACGATGCCTCATTGGATTCCTTGTACTACGGAACAGCCGTATCTCATGGAATTTGGCGATCAGGCTCAATTACAAAAGGCTGAGCCAGGACCAATGCTCACGTTTCTAATTAATCAATATTTCATGAAACAGAGTGCACCTGTTGTTTAAAACATGAGGTTTGCCCTCTCACGATATATGTAAGAGCCATGCTGTCGCATGGCTCTATTTGTATAGTGTGAATGGCAGAGCGATGTTCATTCGCCTATGCCTATTAGCAAGATACTCCACTACAGCAGTCTAAGGTAACCAAATCAGACAGCCAGAGAAATCCAACGGAAGACAATCAGCATCATTTCAAGAGATCTGTTATATATGAGTCTGAGTTGGTTTGTTGATGATAACAGGTAGCTTAATCTGTAGTGAAAAAATATCTTCTTCCTGCGATACCGTCAACGTCCCGTTATGCTGCTGAATCATTTTCTGACAACTAACGAGCCCGATTTCGTTGCTATCTTTCTTTTTGCCAACATGTTTAATCTTATTCTCCACCCCAAGAATCACCCATTGTTGCTTCAAAGAAATCTGGATATGAACGGGATACCCTGGATCGGCGTATTTTCGAATATTTGAAAATATGTTATCCATTACGCGACGCATGGCGACCAGATTGATTTCCAGCAAAAACTCCTCATGATGTGCATCTGTCTGAACCTGCACGTCTATATCGTCCAAAACCACTAATTGCTCATCTATGAGTTGATCGATAAGCGCTCTGCCCTCATACATTTCAAATTCTACTTCCTCTTCTTCAGCAGCAGAAGATACCGTAAAATATTCGAATAGTTTGTCCGACAGCACTTTGATCTGATAGGCCTTCTCCCGGCTATTATGAATATACTGCAACAGATCCTCATGTGTCTTATATTTGTTGAGCTCTATGATATCCATATATCCTAATAGAATCGTGAGTGGCGTTCGCAAATCATGGGAAATCGCCGTGATCAATTCACGGTTGGCCATCCTGACCCTCTCCTCGCTGCCCAGCCGCTCCACAAATGATTTCCTCATCTCATCAATACTCTGGGCCAGAGATGACAGTTCATCCTTTCCCGATATCGTAATCGAATAATCCAAATTTCCACCTTCGAGTATTTTGATCTCTTGTTCAAGCACGCCAATATAAGATGTTTTCTTATTAATCATCAGTAGAAAGGAAACAAGGAACACAATGGCCGCTATGAAAACACCAATAATCAGAATGAGGTTGTAGTATTGATACTCATAAAAGCTAACCAAGTATATCTGGGCATCCTGATCCGCAAAATGGATGGTGGTGATGGGTATTTTTGATGGCACGAATTGAGTTAACAGTTCTTCATTAATGGCCGGATCAATCTCCGTGTTGGAGGAAAATATCAATTTGTCTTTTGCAAAAATATACAGATTTAAGTAGCGCTCATGTCTTATCCAAGCAGACAATTGCTCATGATCACGGGTTGACACGTTCTGGTTATCCACAAATGCTTCTAATCGATCAAGCGCATCTTGCTGCCTGTTTTCTACAAAAGTGGATTTGCTTAAATAACTATCCAATACAGTCTCGCCAACAACTTGTAAAATAACGAGTGCACTTATGGAAATGACCAAAGAAATGACAACCGCCAGAACCAGTTTTATCTTCAGCTTTTTTCCGATTAATAATCTATTCAATTTTGTACCCCTTCCCCCAAACGGTCTTCACATATTTAGGGTTCTGCGGGTCATCCTCCAGTTTGCCTCTCAAATTACGAATATGAACCATCACCGTGTTATTACACGTATAAAAATAGGGTTGCCCCCAAACACTCTCATATATATTTTCTGCCGAAAATACCTTTCGTCGCTTCTTAGCCAACAGCAGCAATATCTGGTATTCAATTTCAGTTAGAGCAATCTCCTTCTCCCCAACAAACACGGCTTTTGAATCCTGATGGACGGTAAGATCCTTAACGATAATCTGGTCCTTTTCTTCGGTCTTCTCCTTGCCCCGATATACATAATACCGCCGTAGTAAAGCCTTCACCCGTGAAACGAGTTCTGTATAGGAAAAGGGTTTGGACAAAAAGTCATCACTGCCTGAGGAAAAGGCCAATTGTTTGTCAGAATCCTGCGTTTTCGCCGTGAGAAACAGGATCGGTGCGCTTGTTTTTTCACGAATCTCCAGACAAGCCTTCAGCCCCGATTTATTGGGCATCATCATATCCAAAATAATGAGATCCGTCTCTTCGTTCACTCTATCAATCGCATCTTGACCATCTATCGCTTCAATCACTTCATAATTCTCACTCTCTAACAAAATCCTTACAATTTCACGAATTTCACTGTTATCATCAGCAATTAGAATTTTCTTGCTCATCTGATCCCTCCGTCTAATTTCAGTATAATATGCGCTATTAGCGACTACCAGCAAATACAATCGACTTAAGAATTCTTCAGAAGTTATGTAGGTATCTCTTAATAATTTCGTCTTATACTGTAAATATGTAGAAGTTATTACACAAAGGGGTCGTCAGGAATGCCACAAACTTCGAAAAAAGTAATGATTAACATATTGTTGGGTCTGTTCATCATGTTATCTATTGGTCTACTGGTGTATTATTCTCCTGCCATTATTAAAATCATGTCTTCCATGGACAATTTCAGAGCGTATATTCATTCAACAGGCCATTGGGGTCCGGTCATGTTTATTTTATTCCAGATTCTTCAGATCGTGGTTGCACCTATTCCAGGAGAAGTGGTACAGGTCGCAGGCGGTTATATCTATGGGGTTACACTTGGGTCCTTATATACTACAATAGGTTTGATTATAGGCTCAGCGATCGCCTTTTATTTCACCCGTTATATCGGTCGCGCCTATATTTCACGACTAATGCAAAAGAAAAATAATAAGTGGATGTCGTTAATTCATGATGAGAAGAAGTTCTCCGCTTTTTTATTTATCTTTTTCGTGATTCCCGGCTTGCCCAAAGACATGCTTGTATTTGTCGCCGCACTTACATCGATTAGTTCGTTTAGGTTCTTCACGATCCTTATCGTCGGTCGTCTGCCGTGGATCATCGCATCTACCGTTATAGGGTCCACGATTCATATGCAACAATACAACATCGCCATTATTATTTCTGTTATCGCTGTGATCGGGTTTGTACTCGGTTATATCTATAGGGAGAAATTGGTGGGATTGTTCTCCCGGTCAGACAGTACCAAAGCCAAACCCAAGGCCATACCGAGTTATAGTAAGAATAGGGAGTCTCGTAAAATAAAAAGAGATACAACATGAACAAAGCCAATCTATTGATATGAAAACCGGAGGTATATCATCTTATGCAAATACTTAAAACCAATCGATTAATCCTGAGAAATTTCACCGTAACGGACGCAGCCGGACTGTTGGAATACACCGCAAATCCCAGAGTGAATTGTTTTATGGAGCAACGAATTTCAACGTTGGAAGACGCGGTGGCAGAGGTTGCAAAAAGAAGCAGTGACGATTCCCACATCGCGGTTTGCCTAAAAGACAGTAACGAGCTGATCGGTGAGCTGTTTGGTATGAGGGAAGATCGGGATTCCGATACGGATAAGGATTCGAATTCAGATACCTATAGTATTGGTTGGAATTTTAATGGCAGATATGAAGGAAAAGGGTACGCCAGAGAGAGCGCCAATGCTTTCATCGAAAATCTCTTTATGGAACAGGGAATAAGAAGACTGTACGCCTATGTCGAGGATGATAACTTCCGTTCTCAGAAACTGTGTGAGAAGCTGGGCATGCGCCGGGAAGGTCTTTTTTTGGAGTTCATTTCATTTGTCAAAAATGAGGACGGCACACCGAAATACGAGAATACGTATCAATATGCTTTGTTGAAAAAGGAATGGCTGGCTCATCGTGAATCGCAGTAATAAAGAAAGACATGCCTGCCTCATCATTAGTTTAAAAAAGTTATAGAAATGAGCACGTACCCATGTGTACGTTCCACAACAAATACGGCGGCTTCTCCCTGGATAGATTCCAGAGGAAAAGTCGCCGTTTCATTATTGCACAGAACACTATTGATCGAGCAATGTGTTTATAAGGTCACAATACATTCAGCTTAAATCCTAGACGGTGCTGCCCCAATATTGCTTTGCAATCTTCTGCCCTTGATCGATCTTCGCCCATTGCTGAGCTTCGCTTAATTCGTTACCACCATCGCAGGATGCAAATCCGCATTGGTGAGATAACAGCAGCCGATCCTTATCAATGATTTTGGAAGCTTCGTCCAGCAAACGGACAACACGTGCTTCATCATCGAGTGTACTCGTTTTGGATGACAACAGACCCAGTACAATTTCCGTTTCAGGTCTGTCCTTGAACACTTCCAGAGCTTCAATTGAACCCGCACGATCATCATCCCACTCCAGGAAGAAACGGTCATATTTCAATTGCTTCAGGAACAGATTCGCAATTTTGGCATACGATCCACCACCCATGTTGCGGGAATCATAATTGCCGCGGCAGTTATGTGTCCACATTTTCAAGCCAAGGCTGTGACCAAAGTCAATCACGGTATTATTAATATCAATGAATTCGGTAGCAAGTCCCTTTACTTCATCTTGATTAATATTTTCCCCTGTAAACGGAGAGTTCGGGTTGTCGTCTGCAAACAGTTCCCACAAGCAATCATCGAATTGCAGAATTTTACCGCCCACTGCAGCGAATTCCTCCACGAATTCCTTATACGCGATCACAAGACCCTCTTTGAGTTCCTGTATGTTTTGATATACAGCATCCGTTCCACCAATGTTATCCGACCAGGAAAGTTCACCGAAAATATGGGAAGGAGACGGTACGCAAAGTTTCGTTTGTTGCTCGCCAGCCGTGTCTTGCAGTTGTTGGAACAGTTGAATGAAATGATGGTTCTTTCCACTCAATTTATCAGTGATGCGCAGTCCGATATCTTTGCGTGTTTCATACTTCGAAGTTCCGTCCACATCTCTGAAAAAATAGCCATGATCCGCGATGTAACGCTTCACTCCGCCAAATCCCCATACAAAGTCCAGATGCCACATCGATTTGGAAAATTCGCCATCGGTAACCACGGACAAGTTATGTTCGATTTCCTTAGCCACAACTTGTTTAATTGCCTCCGTCTCACACTTCTCATATCCTTCGTAGTTTTCATAGAACGGATATTGGATATCATCATTATGTTCAATTTGCGTTTTATATTTCAGCAGCTCATCCGGCCGCAATAAACTTCCTACGATCTGGAACTTATCAGTCATGTAAAAAACCCCCTCGTTGTATACAATGATCATATCACGCTGAGAGCAGTTAGAAGGGATACTAAAAAACCATAACTGGTTATAGTTAAAAGCTATATCAAAAGTTAATCAATTTCACAACGTACGACGACGCAGTTCATAAAAATATTGTACCGCTGGATGCTTTAATTTGACCTGCTCCGACATGTTCAGAATTCGCTTTTTGCCAACTCGTCTGTCCATTAAAGCCAGAATATTAAACAAAATATCCTTGCTATCCAGATTATCCTCTATAGAAGTTGATAAATACGTCGTGGCTGCAACGGTAAAATTCGATTTACTAAGTGCGGTCTGAGCCAACAAAAGCTCCTTGGCATGTACGGAGATTTTTCTGCTTCTTGCCATGACTTGAAGACGATCCTCGGGAATGGGTCCTTTGGAATCTTTTCGAATAACTTCAATCTCTTCATCGCTCACAGGAATCATGATCTCCGGATCGCTCTTGATCTCCTGCTCTGTCTGATACCATCGGATTGGGGTTGTTGTATCACTCATGTTGAGTACATTCTTTTTATCTACAGTAATATAACAATTGCCTGATTTATCAGGTGAATAGCGATAGCTGGTGGCACGGTACTCGACCCTTCCAACTAACGCAGGACTAAGAAAACTCTCCAGTTGTTGCTTCAATTTACTCCAGGACATAAATCCTCCTATTATCAAAAGCCTACCGCATGAATTGCGGCGATCATTTCAAATATTTTTCAATCCGTCTCCAGTATCAACATTCATCTAAATTATAACATAGCAAACCAAATTGACGATGGAAGAAACCCAGTTATTGGTTTTGAATTCCCCTATGTGATAAAATTGCAGAAAATTATCTACTTACTATTAAATCGTCATAACCTACCATTGGAACTTACGTTGTTATTCACAAAGGAGAGGAAGAGTGTAATGGCTACGAAGAAAGCAGCCTTACCTGCTCATATGGAAAAACTCGTTAAAGATAATGATATCGCAACCGTAAAAGAAGTCTTTGAGCAATGCGAATGGGATGCCCGCGGGGGTTATAGCAAAGGTACGGCCCTCAGCTTTCGGCATATTTCGGATGAATTGGTCCGCTGGCTGATAGAGCAAGGGGCAGATATAAATGCACGTGACAAATATCAACGCACGCCTCTACATGCTCATGCCTCACACTGGTCAGGAAATGTACCCCTGTTCCTTGAATTAGGTGCGGATCTGGACGCTGTGGATTACCAAAATGAAACACCGTTACATGCAGCGGTCAGTGGGTATCGAACCAAAGTGGTTCAAGAGTTGGTAAACCAGGGCGCTACGATTAACGTAGAAAATAAACAGGGTAATACGCCATTAGCTAAGGGGTTAGTCAATTGTAGGAATAGCGATATAGTTAATCTGGCAGAGATGGCCGCAATTCTGCTGGATGCCGGAGCATCGGTCACCCCGGATATGAAAGAATCGGTGAAGCGGATCGGTAAGGATTTTGAATTCGTCCGTGAGAAGTTCAATAAGGACAAGGTCGATGGAGTTTCAGACGCGCTGATCAAACTGTACCGTCTATTTGATGTCAAGCCGGTAGCGAATCGGATCATGCACGATGGAACTGCACTCATTCAGGTAAAGGCAACCACCTGGCCCAAGCAGCACCAAGAGCTGTGGGAATATCTCATCCCGGCTCAGGGCCACGCTCAAACGGTGCAGGGAGAGGTCGTTCGCATCACAGGACGTGTGTCCCATGAAGTATTAGATAATGGCGGAGGAAACTGGGATGCAGAGTATCGCAAGATGCTGGATGCACTGATTCGTCACTTGGGCACTGGAGCGCCACTCGCCCCCGCACTTCTCCAAGAGGCAGCAGACTTGGCCAGCAAGCTTCATAACGGATACGATTTTGATGCGCCTGCCAGATTATCCGAGTTGGCTGTGTTATGGGTGCTTGCCAATCCTCAAGCGGTCGCTATGGAAAAGCCTGCGTATACGCGTTAAACAGCAAAGCAAAAAAAAGAAGCGGAAGAGTTACCGCTTCTTTTTTTGCTTTTAAATCTACCTGAATCATACTCCGTATCCATGATTACGTCTTACTCTACTCCACCTGTTCATTACTTTCAAACTCATTGAGCAATTCGCGTACTTTAGAAGTGGTTTTGGCGTTCATCAAGCTGTTTCTCAGCTCACTAGCACCGCGGAAGCCACGAACATAGATTTTGAAAAAACGGGCCAGCGGGCTGAACGAACGCGGTTCAAGCTCAGAATATTGATCATGGAGATCCAAATGCAGTCGTAGCAGATCAAGCAATTCCTTACTGCTGTGTTCCTTCGGCTCCTTCTCAAAAGCAAACGGATTCTGGAAAATACCGCGTCCAATCATAATACCATCCACACCATATTGCTCCACGAGTCTCAGGCCTGTCTCACGCTCAGGAATATCCCCATTAATCGTCAGCAGTGTATTAGGAGCTATCTCATCACGAAGTTTTTTAATCTCCGGAATCAGTTCCCAGTGAGCGTCTACTTTGCTCATTTCTTCTCTCGTCCGCAGATGAATGGACAGGTTCACAATGTCCTGTTGCAAAATATGGGTCAACCAGTCGCGCCATTCGCCGACCTCAGTAAATCCGAGACGCGTTTTCACACTGACCGGCAGCCCTCCGGCTTTCGCCGCCTGAATAATCTCCGCCGCAAGGGCTGGCCGGCAGATCAAGCCACTTCCTTTTCCATTCTCCGCAACATTCGCTACAGGACAGCCCATATTGATATCGATGCCTTTAAATCCTTCTTTCGCCATACCGATACTCATCTCACGAAAGAATTCCGGTTTATCTCCCCAGATATGAGCCACAATCGGCTGTTCATCCGCTGTAAACGTCAACCGTCCACGCACACTATGGTGCCCCTCCGGGTGACAATAACTCTCTGTGTTCGCAAACTCCGTAAAAAACACATCCGGTCTGCCCGCTTCACTTACGACATGCCGAAACACAACATCGGTCACATCTTCCATAGGTGCCAGTATAAAAAATGGTCGTGGCAATTCACGCCAAAAGTTTTCCTTTGTCATCTCAAAAGCTCCTCTATACATTCCAGGACAGTCTTTGTCCTCATTAATAATAATAAAACGTAACTCTTTGCATCTGCTTGCCTATCATTTACATGATCATTCGCAGTTTCGTTGCGATTCACATTATGGTGTCCTAGCTTCTTCTTCACTTATACCATGCAAATGTAACTTTGTT
The DNA here is from genome assembly GCF_038004645.1 of Paenibacillus sp. FSL M8-0212. NCBI lineage: Bacteria > Bacillati > Bacillota > Bacilli > Caryophanales > Paenibacillaceae > Paenibacillus > Paenibacillus sp. FSL M8-0212. The sequence continues at coordinate 1,583,921 of NZ_JBBORP010000001.1, forward strand.
CAAACAGCAGTATCTGTTATAACTTCCATTAGATCTTCAGATTAATGAGTGTTCGATGATCTTAAAATTGCCCTTTCCCGATTTTATCACGTCTTTATTAGATTTTCAGCCCGATTGCTCTTGCCGAACTGGAAAAGCTCCTCTAAAATGAAGCTCGACAGGCTTTTAACCTGCAAATCGAGATTTAAGGAGGCCTGAATTATATATGGAAATTTCACTGGATATGATCAAAGACAAAGTCGAATGCTTGCAGGCTTATGACTTCCGTGAACTCGAACGAGCGATCGAAGAGCGAATCGGAATGAACAAAGCATTAATGCTGCGCGTGAAGCAGGTTCAACATCAAGTAACATTTGACCCTTTTCGCAACAAGATGTTATATAGTGCAATCGTGCATTTTGCCGTAGATTAATGGACCAAGATTCTCAATAGTGAAAAACAGTTCACTGACGCAATTGCATTTAAGCATATCCTATAAAGCATGCAAAAAAGAAGACGCGAACTCGCTCGCGTCTCTTTCCGTATCATACTCCACTTTCTCTTGTTGCAAATCTTGCTTATCCAACAACAACTTATAAGCAGAATTGTCACCTGCAATCATATTTTACATAGTTAAATACGGGATCGTACCACTATACAAACAGTCATTTTTGAGGATTAAGGGGGTAATACCATGCAAGAATTAATATTTATGAAGAATTATAAAAACAATGAAGTACTGCGCAAGAGTTTTTTCGAGCTTGCTGTCAACACGTTTGAGATCAATTTTGAAGATTGGTATCAACAAGGATACTGGGGCGAGCGTTACATCCCTTATTCATATGTCGATGGAGACCAGGTTATTGCCAACGTTTCCGTTAACATCCTTGAGCTCATCATTCACGGTGAGAAGAAAAAAGCGATTCAAATCGGCACGGTGATGACACATCCTGATTATCGGGGGAAAGGACTCTCTACACGTTTAATGAATAAAGTTTTAGAGGAATACGAGAACAAGTATGATTACATGTACCTTTTTGCCAATGAATCGGTGCTTGATTTTTACCCCAAGTTTGGGTTTAAACCTGTGGAAGAACATCTTTTTTCGATGAATTATACGGCAAAAAAATCACCCGAACCTGCGAATATCCGAAAACTAAATGTAACTAACGCGGAGGATTTACGTCTTATTCAAAAATTCGCATCGGAACGATTACCTGTTTCTCATCATTTCGCAACCCATCATGCTCAAGGAATACTCATGTTTTATTGCCTGAATGTTTTTAGTAATGATATTTATTACTTGGAAAACGAAAACGTCATTGTTATTTATCAGAAAGAAGATAATCATATTGAGCTCTTCGACGTTGTTAGCTTAAACGAAATGAATATGAACGATATTTTGGATAAGATCGCAGATGATGATACGGAGAAAATAACTTTCCATTTCACTCCAGATGTAACGGATCATATCGTTCTAAAAAGTACAATCACCAATGAAGGTTTATTTGTAAGAACCCATGGTGAACATCTCTACCCTGTGCACGTTAAACATCCGATTACTTCGATCGCTTAATGATTGATTTAATAATGCCTACCACCAGCCACACTTTAAATAAGACCAAAAAGGAGCAGGATTCCCCTGCTCCTTCGCTATGTGAAACTTCTTTCTCTCATCAAACGTAAATTCACAAGGTATAATGAAATCAGATGACCGTTCAGCATGATCTTATGACCATCATAATGAAGGAGGGGACATTCGTGGCGTTTATCCCGCTAAACTGCCCCAATTGCAACGGAAGAATTGAATACAAGAAGGATGAGGTTTTAAAGTGTCCCTATTGTGAAACAGAGCTTTTATTGAAGCAAAATCATGTCTATTACGTAGACCAGACCATTAATCATTACCACGGAACGCCCCCTAAAGCACCGCTGAAGCAGACTGCCTCCGTAAAGGTAATGCTGATACTGATGTTAGTCCTGGCTGGCGCCATCGGTACATTTCTCTATTATAGCAACAGCTCTACCTATTCAAAAACAGAAGCCAATCTGCCTGTGCGAAAGATGCCTGAAAGCGAGGTTTTGCTCTCATTTTTGCGAGATATCTTCGATAAAGGGTCTGCCTTGCCAACAGAGGAGGAATTGGCTCGTATTCGCTATTTAACCGTAGAGCATTCGGAGAATGATCAGTGGAAGTTTACATATAGTCTCTCCGATCCATTCAGCGATGAACAGGCCGAGAAGTTCACTTATGTTACTCAAGACAAGAAATTGAATAGCCTGCGGATTGATCAGCGAGATTTTGAAGCTTTTACGGGACTGACGGCATTGGACCTGACAAATACCTATGAAATATCCCAGACGGACCAAACTACTTTGGCCCATATGCCCGGATTAAAAAGTTATGGAGGCGCTTTTAACGAATCCTTCAGTACATTTTCGGGCTACTTTGGCGACAAGTCTAAAATCACGGAGCTTACCACTCAGCTTCGCAGCAATCAGGAATTGGCCCTGCTGCTGGAATTCCCCAATCTGAACTCTTTATCCATTACCTATGTGGATGAGTCCGTAACAGATTTTCACTTGTTAAACCAATTGCCAATCAAGTCCCTGTCGCTCACCTTTGTCGATGAACTCGGATGGTTGTCGTCCATGACCGGGTTATCATCCTTGTCTATACAGTACAGTGAAACCACAGACCTGCAGCCGCTGTACGCCCTGACCCAGCTTCAGGAGCTTCAGTTGTCCTATTTAACGAACGTAAAGTCCATCGACTTTGTACAAAATATGCCTGCTTTACAAACGTTAGATATCGAAAATGTAAACATCTCGAGCCTGGAGCGCTTGACCGGCAAAAACTCCATTACTACACTACGCCTGGCTTCTCTAAGTCAGCTTGGTTCGGTAAAAGCCATAAACAGTCTACCCTCTCTGCGGGAATTAACGTTGTCCGGCTACTACGAGAATGCAGAAGCGCTGACATTGCCTAAAGTAGAGCGAGTGGAAATTCCAAGCTCTTTTCTCCCCGGGCTAAAGGCCCCGACTACAACCAGTCTGACGCTCCGTGGCGGAAGTGGGGAATTGAACTTGGCTGCGCTGGGGAAATTCCCGAAGCTGAAGCAGCTTTCCCTCTGGGAGATCAGTGAAATAACCCGTCTGGCCGCCCTGGACGGCTTGTCCCGCCTGGAGACCTTAAACATTTACGACTCGTCACTATATAAGGAGAGCGATGCTTTATTTCGTTTGAAGCAGGTGAGATCTCTGATGTGCTCCGAGTGCAGGCTGAACTTTGAACAAAAGGCGGCCGCGGAGAACAGCGTGCTTGAACATTTAACCTTAGAGCAGCCGTATTTCAGCATAAACAACACCTCTGTTACTGAAGTTGACCAAATGATGCCTTACTTTGCCAAACTGTCCGCTCTGCGTTCCTTCACTATGCAAGACAGCAATTTGGCTTCTCTCGAATTCATGATCAACTGGCAGGCCATAGAAGAACTTCATCTTGAGAACAATGCCATTTCCAATATAGAGACCCTAAGCCAGCTGCCTGATCTGCAAAAGGTATATCTATCCGGTAATTCCGTTCAAAATAAATCCGTGCTTGGTGCGGGTGTGCATGTGTATTAATTATCGCCTGGGATGTTGGGTTGTTTTAGACTACTATTTTTAATAGTACATCTACATCTGTATGATCTGTTTGTAGACCACAGATTGTAATATAAAGTACGATGCCTACTGACTGAAAATAATTATAAAGATTCTATATGACTTCATGTCATTCAATGAACTCACTCCAGGATTACTTACAAATTAATAGATGATATTGACAAAGAGAAGGGGTTCGAGAATTATGTATAAATTCTCGAACCCCTTCTCTTTAGCTTCTCGCCAACATCGCCACCGACTCCACATGCACCGTAAGCGGGAAGCACTCTTGATACTCCTATTACTGGAGAATTACGCTGACCAGGCTTCACTTCGCTGTACTATGATACAACTATGTCCACTTACTCCGTATTGTCCTAACTTTTCGTATATCCTAAGCCGTCAACAAAAAAGTAGTAATCAAATATATTCATTTCCTCAAGTTGCTTGGCTATTTCTCTATGATAGATGCTTGCAATAATCAGCCGTGAATTCTCATCCAATAACACAGTTAATTCGGAAGGAGACCGCACGGGTACACCATATGCTACACTCCCCCATGCGGCTTTACGATTATCAAAAGCGCACACCACATTCAACCCACTGCTGTAACGCTCCATCCAAATCCGCAAACTATCGCCCGCACCGAAGATATATACCTTTTTATTTTTAATATCGCACAGCATGTCAGTATAGGGACGAACATATTCTTTGTAAGACCGGCCCATATCCACAATACTAAGATCAATGTGCTTCGGTTTACGCTCCTTTGCATCAGGCTCGTATAGCCCGCCAGGATAAGATGCAATTAGTACTTCCTTATACCCCACAGGCACTGGAATTTTTAAATCTTCAAAGTTCATTTCTACACTTTTCGAAAACCATTTCTTGTCATACACTCTGCTGCCATGCTCGCCCATTACAACGGGGATAGAATAATATAACTGGTTAGAATACTTTGAGCAGAAGCGTTCATACCGCTCTGCAATAAAATCGTATTGCCCCGATATCCCACCAGCACCGTAGCAAAATGCCTCTTTATTTTCGGAGATCTCTGGCCCCTCACATTCATCAAGAGCAGTCGAAGCGTACATTTGAATTTGTACCTTCAATGCGGTTTCCTGAACACGTCTTGCAGCATCCCCGCTAGGCATATCGTCCAGAGGAAGGATGTCGATATAGGCTCCCATGTGACCGCCTCTCGTAAAACCATTAGGAAAGTTCGAGAGGACCGCTGTATCGCTTCGCCGCAGCCTTATAAAATGGGGAGCGGCAGCAGGATCATTCTGCGGTGTTTGCAAGAAATAGGGTTCATTAAACCAATTCTGTGAAAGCCGGAGACGATCATATTCCAAGCGTGGCAAAGCAATATCAATATCGTCATCCCACGGGATGAAACCTTTATGACGTACAGCGCCGAGAAGAGTTCCAAACATGGCAAACCACGTTAACTCTTCACGCTTTGCAACCCTTGTAAATTCTCTAAGAATATCAAGTTCAACAACCTGTAACTCTTTTAGTTTATTCACCAATTTAATTCTCCTAAGCTTAAATGTCACCGCACATTTTGGTGCACATTTTCATTAAAGCCACTTCGCCTTTCCATCCGAAACAAATTTATCTTTACCCGCACCAAACCTCACAAAGCGGATTTGTCTCTTTTCTGAATTGACGAGCATAATATCAAAGGCTTCTTGCGAGGTCTCGCCGAGTTTTCGATCAGGGGTAATAAAGCCTTCAGGCTTATATTCTGTGAACGCTTCACACTTTGAATTTACTATGGATATAATAGGGAACCCTTCTTCATTGTCCAAAAAGTCCCCATGGTTATGACCATTAATAAAGGCAAGAATTTTATCTGCATGATTGTTCAATGACCCTATTAACTCGTTTTCTCCACGTAGCTCTTTAGCCCAATGCTGTAAACGTCTAACAGGCGTGAGGTGAGAAAAGATAGCAACTTTCCAATCATCAGGTGTATTTTCCAGTTGTGTATTTAGCCACTGAATGCACTCTACGTTGTATCCATACCGAAATTTTTCATCCGGATCAAAGGAATCCAAGAATAAAAAACGCATCTTGTGTCTGCTAAAATCAACGTAATATCGCGGTTCATCTCTACCTAAATATAGCTCACATTGTTCTTTCAGTGAAAACGGGTCCGGGTTATTCCCGAAATAGTTTGTGTCATGATTGCCAAGCGTTACCCACAAAGGTATTCCACTCTTCTTCAAGTCTCCAAAAATCTGTTCTACATAATGCCGACTCACCTCGCGCGAGGTCATACCATCCGTAAAATCTCCGAGATGAATAATTCCATCAAGACCTATCTCCTTATGCAGTTGTTGAATGGAGGCAGAGGTGTCATCCCAAGTACCATTTACTGTATAATGTGTATCTGTTAATAATAGAAAGGGGATATCTCCATTTTCCCTTATACTCATAACCTGCTTTGAGACACGCTCTACTTCGTTTCTGAGCCACGGCTTCATTTCAGGCGGAGGAGTTTCATTTTTTTTAAATGAAAGAATATGATTGATGTCCTCAGAACTTTCAAATTCTGCTCCATTCATTTTCCTTAGACATACACGAAAGTAAACGGACTCTGTAAACACATAATCGTTTTGCCTGTAACTGTTCCCGCTCAAATCCTTTCGGTAAACCGTCCAGCTCTCATCTGGGGCATAGGCATACGTGTATATCCAACGATCCTGCACTTCCGCCGCATAGGTTGCAACGTTGAACTTATACTCGGAATTCTTTAGCCGCAATATGTCACCAGGTTGGGCCAAATAAAAAAGAGTGGTGCTTAGCATCTCAGGATGCCCTAACTCTTGTAAACCGTCACCCGCTCGTATTTTCAGCCCCACAAGACCAGTTAATGAAACCTCCAAGAAATCCACTCCCCAAATCCTATTTACAACGATGAGCTTTAAACCTTTTTCAGCTCTTTTCTTGCTGTATCTAGCGAATTCCTAACGATTTGCCACATATCGTAGTATTTGTATTCAGCTAGTCTGCCACCAAAAATTACGCCTTCTTCTTTATCCGCAAGCTCCTTGTAACTTAAATAACTAGCGTTATTTTTTTGATTATTAACCGGATAGTATGGTTCGTCCCCCGGTTGATACTCTTTTGAATATTCGCGTGTGACTACAGTTTTAGGCTGAGTGCCGAATTCGAAGTGTTTATGCTCAATAATACGGGTAAACGGCGTTGCCTGATCTGTGTAATTCACAACCGCATTACCTTGAAAATTGGACTGATCCAGAATATCTGATTCAAAATGGAGTGTGCGATACTCAAGTGGTCCGAATTGATACTCATAGAACTCGTCAAGCATTCCTGTGTATACTGTCTTCGTCGCGATTCCATCAAAATACTCTCTTTGTGCGAAATAGTCCGTATTCAGTCTAACCTCGCTACCTTCCAGTAACTTTTCAATGATTGGCGTATATCCTCCAACAGGTATTCCTTGATACTGGTCGTTAAAATAATTGTTATCCCATGTAAAACGAACGGGCAAGCGTTTGATAATGAATGCAGGCAAGTCCTTGCAGGCACGCCCCCATTGTTTTTCTGTATAGCCTTTAATCAGTTTTTCGTAAATATCACGACCAACCAACGAAAGAGCTTGCTCTTCAAGATTTTGCGGCTCGTCATATTGCACTCGTTGTTTCTCTATAATCTTTTCTGCTTCTGTCGGATCAGAAACTCCCCATAACCGATAGAATGTATTCATATTAAAAGGCAGATTGTACATCTCGCCATTAAAATTTGCTACTGGCGAGTTGGTATAACGATTAAATGTAGCAAAACGATTCACATAATCCCATACTTCTTTATCGTTGGTATGAAAAATATGGGCACCATATTTGTGCACATTAATACCTTCCACTTGTTCCGTATAAATATTTCCTCCGACATGGTCTCGTTTATCGATTACTAAGCATGTTTTATTACACTTCATGGCTTCATATGCAAATATAGCGCCGAAGGGTCCTGCACCAACAATCAAGTAGTCGTACTTCATTAAAAATCACCGCCTTTTTAGAGTTCTAACAGCTTTTCATCCCGGCTTCCCATCAGAACGATAAGCCTCTTCATGACGGAGTTTGACCTGCGATTTGTTCTCTTATTGCCTTTTGCAGCATAGATGAACTTGTGCTTTGTGTGTAAGGAAAAAACTCTAGCTCCGAGCCTAAACTACGAAGCTGTGTTTGAAGTCTTGTCCAATGAAGCTCATGGTCACTACCCGAAAACAAGCAGCCGTAACGAAGCTCTTTCCAGGCATCTATTTTATTTGTATTGTTCTTATCAATCGGAATAACTCTATCCACATATTTGCATTGCTTAACAATCTCAATACGCTCCTCAAATGGGATGAACGGAGTCTTATTCTTTTCATTTTCTATAATTTCATCTGTTAATACGCCTGCAATCAAGTAATGACTGCGCTCCTTGCATCTTTTCAAAAGATTAAGATGACCGATATGAAACAAGTCAAACGCTCCTGTTACATAACCTATATTAAATTTTCCTTCAGATTGGGTATCCGCGATAGTAAATGGCAATAAGTCATCCATACTTTTCTGGTAGATACGATAACTGTCCTCATAGATACCCATAGCATTTAATTGCTCAACAATTGGTTGATAGTTTGCAACGGCTATAACAATTCGATATGTTCCATAGATAAGTCGACTGGCTTCATCAGGAGAATTTATAACGATCCCTCGTTTGACTGTATCCCATACATCCTGGTTGTTATCCATTATAAATTCAATTTTATACTGCTCTCCGTATTTATCTATAAAATAATCTGCATATTTACCTGATCCAAAAAGAACGAGTTTTCTATCATTGAGGCCTGAAACGGGGTCAAAAAGCTTAATTGAACGATCACTGCTCAATTTCATCGTCCTCCTGTTGCTTCTAAGAATGTATTCTGAATCATTCATCCACGTTGAACGTCCAGTATATATATCTTTATTTACGATCTTTCTGCTTAACTCGCCTTCCGTTTTCAAATAATACTTCCACAAACTTTTTAACTCATATTTTTCCTGCATTTCTTCAAGTGGAATCAGTTTAACTATCTCAGGTATAAAATTATAGATATCATGCACAGCCCGAAACATTACATATCCTGCCGGGCAGTGGTTCATGGTATATTCCTGATCAAAAAACAATAGTTCTCCATCCAGAAAGAAACAATTCACTGGAATCATTTCAATATAAGCCTTCTTAAGTATAGGTCCCCAATTTTCATTAGGAGCCATGCTTGAAAAAGAATTTTCAGAAGTATAATCCGATGAGTTCAGGATGTGCTTGTATAATACATCCAAGTAATCAAAAATAGCTTGAGTATCCTGATCCTTGATCAACTTTCTTAGATAATTCGATAATGTTGGGGCTTCGATCTTATCCATAACTGCCATGCCGTTTTCCATCGTTATGTTAAGCGAAGGTATGTTTCTTTTTATCTGCTCTTCTGCATTTCGTTTTAATTCTTCAAGGCCTGATATCCCTTCATCATATATGGGTATCTTTCTTACCTTGTTGTCACTAGAGATAACCGTAGCAAAAGATCTGTTACGGTTTCTTTCCGAAGAAAGAGCAGAATACAGTATATTAGTGTGTTTAACATCACTTCCGCACTCGACAATAAAATAATTAGAAAATGAAGTCAGTACATTATTCTGAGCAAGCTTACGATACAGGGTCTTTTCACTTAAAACTCTCTCTTCGTTTTTGGAGATATATGACTTTATGCGCTCTGATATATCCTCTTTTGGAGGATAATCATCTGTATAGATAAGTTGAGGATTTCTGTAGTCAGGAAATGGATAATATAGCTTTACAGATTTAAAATTCATCTCTCCAAGAAAATGAAGAAGTTCGCTGCGGGTAAATCGATGCGTACCAGCGTGATTATCAGTTATTCCTTCAAACGGCAATCCCGATTGAGTGTCTCTTTCTCCACAAAAAAAACGAGCACCCATGCGATTTGGAATTACAGCAAGGACTTTTCCTTTTGGAGAGAGCATACTTTTCATAGCTGAAAAATAAATCTCATAGTCTTTTTCACATAAACGATCAACGCTTTCGTCAATGGCCCAAATGATATAATCGAAAAGTTGCTCAGAATTTTTTTGAAACTCTATCACATCGGAATGTATCACACTAAGATTGTTGACATCTTTCATACGCTTTTGAAGAAAGTGCGCACGGTAACCGTCCTTTTCCACAACGATATTGTTTTGCGTTCTTCTGCATATGCTCATTAAGAAAGCACCAAATGAGCCTCCGATCACCAATACGTTCGAAGTGCTCTCAAATGGGTACCATGCGAACAAACTATTTGGAATATCGCTTAGGTAGCGTGAAACTTCCAAACGCTGATCTTTTCTAATAACATCTATGAAATTATTATCAGGATGCGAATGGATGTATGCCCCTATATCCGCATCGATCTCATTTAACGGATGAGGAATACCGTTAGTCATAACGTAGCTCCGTTCGTTAAAAATTTGAATAACTGGCTATTTACTATGCAAATAAGCTTTACTTAAAAATAATATATCCGCATCTAAGGTATACTCAAAAATACGATCGTCTGCAATGCCCATACCTGCTAATTGGTCCTTAATTTCCTGACGATGAGCCTTGTTAGCCACAATATATGATGCTTGGGGATAATCCCGAACAGCCTGTTCCGGCGAAATTATGGGCTTACCTTGTAATTGACTGCCCCACAAATAGGAATTATTATCACAATAAGCTTCCATTTGATCTACTCCGTTTAACTCTAGCAAAATCGGAAGGAATCCTCCTAAGTAACCCGATCCAAAAACAACAATCGGCTGAGCAGAAGACAACCTGCTTAATAAAATAGAGAGAATACTACGTTTTTCATTTTCGATCTTTATATAATATTCATATAAATCTATCGGATTTTTTATCAATAATTCTAACTCTGACCACTCTTTAGTTAATAACTGTTTAGAAGCAATATAATTATTAGCCATAATTAGTTTCAATCTGTCAGAGATAATTTGCATATCCGATACTGCCGAATCCCAGACACTGCCCGAAATTGCCATTAATCTAATTCTTTGATTTGTTTGACGAAACATTTTGCAAAAGCTCAATGTAAGCCAATCTTCGTCTTGATTTTGAAGCATACCCTCTGCATATTGATACTCTTCAACAATGTAACGGAATGCCTTGTGATTATATATAGATGAATTTGGATTATCTTGTCGGTAATGATAAAGTACTTTATCCATATAAATTGCTTTTTGCGCTTTACAAAAGGTCTGAAAAAGAAAACCAATGTCTTGATAGGCCGCACCATGAGTTTCATTCAATTTTATCTTTTTGACAAAATCAGTTCTGTAAAGACCTGTCCATAAGTAGTAGTCTTTGAGAATAAGTTCCGGTGTTATGCCTGGGTTAATATATACTGAACCTTGATTTGATGCAAATTCCTTTTTGCTAAAAACTTCAATTTGACTGGTATACGTTATCTCTTCGGCTTGTCCTGCCAAAAACCTTACAGCACTACCCTTAACATAATCCGCTTGCGATTCTGCAGCTTGATTGTATAAAATTTCATACATATTTAACTCTACATAATCATCCGTTTCCACAACTCCAATATATTCACCATGAGCCATTGAGATCCCCAGGTTCATTTGATAGCCGTAGCTTTTTCTATCAGAGTGTATAATGTGGAGTCGGTTGTCTTCTGATTCGAACTTTTTCAGTATTTCAAGAGTCCCGTCTGTTGACCCCGCATCTACAACAATGATCTCTATATCTCTCAGCGTTTGGTTTACTACGCTCTCCATACACTGTTCAATATAATCTGCCACGTTTAAGGAAGGCATAATTACTGAAACTTTAGGCATTTCATTTAACTCCTTATACCATCAATTAATTCCAATATAAATTTGGCCGCCCTTTCACTGGCATGTCCGTCTTCATGCACACCATACTTTTCCATAAAAAGATCAACTTGTCTCACATAATCTTCCTGGTTAAAATTCTCAATATTATATGCCAGCTCTTCGTTTGATTCCGCAATGGGAAAAGGCAGAGTGTCATAGTCAATCAGCAGCTTGCGTTCGCCGTTGATGTATTCCTTACGGTCAGGCGCAAATAAAAACACCGGCTTTCTTACAAAAGCAGGCTCAAACATAATGCTTGAATAATCCGTAATCATTGCATCTGCAGCGGCAACAAGTTCTTGACTGTCAGGATAATTGCTCGCATCAATAACGTAATCTAATAATTTTATTGATTGGCTTGTTTCGGATACTAATGGATGTAATCTTAAAAGTACACACCACTCATCAGAAAATCTACTAGCCAGCTTTTTAACTATTAATTCGTAATTGATATTTGTTTCATACGCCTCACGTATATTAGATCCACCTTGCTTGTAGCGAAAGGTCGGTGCATACAGCATGATTTTTTTACTATTATCAAAATTATAATAGCTGCATATTTTTTGTCTGTATTTACTCTCATTAAAAAGAATATCAGAACGGGGTGAACCCGCCTGTATAATCTCACCTTCAAAGCCAAAGCCGCTTCTGCAAGTATCTGTATCAAATTTACTGCCTGTAATAATGTAGTCCATCATTTCTGAATTGTGTTTGCACATCGCAATTTCAACAGTGTCGTTGCGATATGTTGTAAAATCGAATCCAAACGTTTTCAATGTAACGCTGGACCAATGCTTAACTTGTACATAAATTTGCTCTTTTCGTTTATGAATGTCTAATGGAACCATATCATCGTGTATCCATATCTTAGCAGTCCGCATCTCATGAACATATTTCTTTCGATTTTTCCAAAATACAAGTCTAACACCTTTTGGCACATTTAACGTCAAATCGCTAACAATCCAAACAATGTCCAAATCAGTGCGCATTTTTAAGAGCTGCTCAGCAATATATTTACCATGCCCGAAATAACCACCCGTGGTATAAAATACAAGCTTGTTTGGTTCAATTTTATCGGTACTTTTCGTTACGATACTATTAATAATATAATCTTTAGCTTTAATGAAGGATTTTCTTCTTATAGCTTCCATTGCAATCAATGAAAAATAATTGTTTACTCCTAAGCTTTCAAGTTGTTCTGCAATTTGTTCCGATGCGTTAAGATTAGCAATTAGAATAACAATATTATCATTATTAAACCGATTTAAGACAGATACATCCAAAACTTTATTTTCCTGACACTTATCAAATGCATTTTTATCAATAAAATAATCAATTGGAAGCCCTTGTTTTTTTTCATCATTATCAATAATACCTACAATAATGTCTGTATAATTTTCAAAATAGAAATCAGCACCGTAACCGATACCGAATATAAACACGGATTTATTTTTTGCAAAAGCCCAAAAATCCCCCCACGTTTGGAAATTAAATTTATCTATGTCAAATCTATAATTAGTATCACTTGATTTTTTTTTTTCGAGATCCATATTAAGCATCATTCCTTTCACTATGCTCAAGGCAAATCACTCAATTTAGTATGCACACCAATTATATAGAGCACTTGCAGACAGCTGCTTCTTTTTTAAATTCCCAAAAATATTTTCCTGATATTTCTGGTTGGCGGCTATGATTACAAGTGTTTCGTTGTCAAATTCAATTTCATTAAAAGGATATACCGGGATGCTTTCAATTACGGGCTCATTTCTATTCATCTCTGAAACAATAAAAGCCTCCACTTTTATGCCAATAAACTTCATAAAATGAAGACAATCTTTTCCTAATAAACCCGCTCCATATATATATACTTTTTTGTAACTTTGATGCATTTTTTTCAATTCTGAAGACCTAGCATCAAATTGATTTAAATCATATATATACCGAAGACCTAATGAACTTCGAAGCCTTTCAAATGCCTTTGATAAGGCGCTCGTAAAATATCCTAAGCTTTCTTCTGCATATCGGTCTGTCATAACCCATTTACTTTCGTATCCCGCATCCTTAGCGACATATTCCAAAATCCGCTCAACTGCATGACTTAATGTTCCATCATCAGCCAATGGTTCAGCATCAAAATCCTCGTATTTCCACTCATGTTCAAATAGCTTTCTTAAAGCACTAACCCTTGCCCAGTATACTGTTCCTAAAGCCATTGGAGAGATTTCTTTGTTGATATCGCAATTCAAGTTAAGACAACCTGCCAACTTGATAGTATTTTCATAATTGTTAAACCAGTTATTCCTATATGCAAAAGAGAGGCGCTCACTAACTGGAATTGGTGGCAGTAGTAAACCCACTTGCTTATGTTTATCAAAATAAGCAAGTACATTACAGATATATGTTGCACTACCTAACATATTTTCCCATTGACTATATATCCAATTGTCCGTATCGGCTTTCATTTCTGGATCTTTTTCCTTTTTATCATGTAGGAAGCAAATATACTCATATTTCAAAATTTCTTTTCGGCAAGCTACTAAAAAAGAGCTAATATCCCTACCCCGATTGTTCTTTTGTATCATTCTACAGTTTTCTCTACTGTTAGCATAAATATCAATTTTACTGCGCAACTCATCATTAGAGGTGGTGAAGAAAAGAGTAATTTCTTGAGGAATATGATCAAGATATTCTTTATATTGCTCGAAAGTATCTGAATAATGCAGATGAATAACCACAGCAACCCGATTACGTAAAGTTTGATTATCATAGCGATCTGTTAAGTAGTTAATTGGAAGAATACAATTTTGACTCTCCAAATTTTCAAAAGCAATACCCATAATACTTCTCACAACTCCCCAAAAAATATGTTTTACTCGCTCAACCCAGTACTATTTATTTCTTTCAGAATATCTAATAATGAAAGGACTTCAAAAGAGCAATATTTTTCAATCTCTCTTTTAATTTCATGAAAAGAATTTACTGGTGATACGACAATCGCATCAACCTTTTGCATATTCTTGTGAAGTGAAACTACAGAAATATCAACATTTTTCACATCGCTTCTTTTGTCTATGCAATAGGCTACTTTGAATCCACTATCGATCAGAATTTCATATAATTGTTTTCCGTATACCCCGAATCCATATATGGCAATATCCCGTATATCTTTCAAGTGAAAATATTCTTTAAACTGATTCGAGGATATCCCGCTTAATAATATTTCAAGCTCGTGATAATCTTCGTATTTCGATATTTTGGAATCTGTCATGAATCTGAATTTTTTTTCCTGAATATCGTTCATGAAGTTCAACTTCATAAATATGTCTTTGAAATTCTGACCTGAGCGACTCATTTGCTTCCAAATGAAAGAAGTGTTATTACCATCTTCCTCATGTGTATATAAAATATCATCATTAATATTAACCGTGATGTTATTAGCCATCATAGTCGCCCATAAGAAATGATCATCCCATCCATTATGCATCATTACATGATTAAGCCAATCTGGAGGTATACTTTTTCTTTTGATAAGCAGCTGTCCTAATGAAACCAAAGGATAACCATGATCCAAGTATTCTTCAAAGGAATTTTCATTTTTCATAGGGTTAGATAGAGAAAAGATCGTTTCGCCATTTCTGTATAACCCATTACAGATTACTGCGTCCTCTTCCTCTATATGCTGTAACTGACTCTTAAGATAATTCTCGTTCAATGTGTCATCTTGATCCAGAAACACAATGTATTCTCCCGTTGCGTATTGTGCTCCAACAATTCGAGAGTAATGAATACCCATATTACGTTGATTATCTAGTACAGAAATGGATACCATGGATTGATTCTTCCACTGAGGCAAGATAATAGGTTGTTCAGGAGAATCATTAACAAAGATAATTTCGAGTCTAATATCATCCGCCACAACCCATTTTTGTACCATATCAACTATATTTTCAATATATTTGTTTCCTTTATATATTGGAACTATTACACTGCATATCATCTTTTCTCCCCCAGTTCTGAGGCCATAGAGCGCATCGAATAAGCATTATTTTTTAGGTCTTCTTAAAAGTAATCTATGTTAAACTCTGCTCTATTAAAAACATTGGATTTTCTAAATATTTTTTATCAATCCAACGTATTTTATTCTCGTCTACTCCCATTGAAATCAGATCATTTTTAGCACTAACATATGCATCTCTACTAAAAATAGCAATGATTAAATAGTCAAAATCAAGATTGACTATTTCTCTTGGATTTTTGACGCTTAAATCAGTAAATGAAGCATAATTTTTATCTGCCCAATAAACAATATGACAGCACTGATTGCTTAAGATGTAATTATAAAGTTGTATTCCAACCGCACCGGCCCCGTACAGTACAATTCTGGAACCTTTTTTAACTCCACCGAATGGGACTAGATACAAATCTGATTCCTTAACGTCAAATGCATCCATGGCTTTAGATAAAAATAAATACATTACAAAATAATTTAACTGGCTTTCAATACTTTCTTCAAAGCCCGGAGCATTAAATCTTTTTAACCAATCAGAATAATTATTTTTAACCACAGTAGGAATATCATTTCTTCTTGTGCGTTTAGTTGAATCATTCCTTATTCTATAATGATAGAAGCATTTATGTGTAACATATATTGACTGAGAGTTAACTACGCTAGGGAACACACACATAACGTCGTCGACAAGATTATTGCTCTTTTCAGGAATCATCTGGTAATCAACTATGCATTCTTTGTAGAAGAGCTTAGTAACCATGTATGGAAAAATTCCATGCTGAAAAAAATTACCTGTATATATTATTGTCGGTATAATATCCGAAAACTTCTTATCATTATAAAATCCTTCATTATAAAAAGGTTTACGCACCACCTCTTTATCTGTATAAGTATCAATTACACCCGATTCGACAATCAGAGCTCCCGACTGCTTGGCAAGTCTATACAAAGTCTCATACATCTCCGGTTCAATCCAATCATCCCCATCAACATAGCCAATGTATATCCCATTCGCAGTCTCCATCCCTTTTTTCCTTGCACTATCCTGTCCGCCATTCATCTTATGTACTACCTTTATTCTTTTGTCTTTGGCAGCATACTCATCACAGATGTCAGGACTTTTATCCATAGATCCATCATTAACCAGTATTATCTCAATATTTTTATAAGTCTGATTTACAATACTTGCAATACACTGTCGTAAATATGGTTCAACATTATATATGGGTACTATAACGCTTATTAGTTCATCCATAATTACATTCCTTTCATTGATCAGACTTCTTTTTTTAACCAGATACTTCCACCATGTGGAGTTGCTTTCAAAGGCCATTTTTCCATGATTGTATTCATATGCTGTTTCTCCATCATATTTTGAAAATATTGTATCGAGTAGTTTTTATTATTCTGGAGAAATGCTCTGAGTACATATAGTTCATTCCAGACCATGCCATTCTTCAAAATCCAGTCTTTCGGATATTCAAATGGATAAAATATATCATGCAGATGAATATATACACCTTTTTTTAGTCTTGGGAATATTTCAAAAAACAAATAATTAACATCAGAATTCACCTTTGATACATGTGTTGAGTCAATAAATAGAATATCTCCACAATCAAGAGTTTCAAAATAATCAATTGGCATATCTTGCAATCCACAGACATTTAGCTCAATGTTATCTGTTGTTTTAAGCAAAGAATTTAATAATGCAGGATATGGCTCAATAAATGACAATTTAATCTTGTTTTCAAAATAATACTCATTCGTATCAAGTGTCACAGCAGAAGTATACCCCGACCCAACCTCAATCAGCTTATTAGGTTTGATTATCCTCAGCATGCAATGTAGTCCTATTGCATCACCGGCACCAAAATTATTATTATTATAGTGATACCTTAAATTATTAGCCTTCGTAATGGCTACAGAATCATTCCAGGCTGGCAAAGTTGTATACATTTGAAACATATCTTCTAAAATAGATAACTGATGTCCTGTATTAAAATCAATGTCCCGTACTGGTTTGTTGTTACTGAAGATTTTGTCAGCATTCTTACTGATTTCTTCGAAATCTGGATACAACGAATAAAAATGACCTATAGGAAATAGATCACTTTCGGTAACTGGATAAAATTGCAATATCTCCATCAAATCTTCGGGAAATATACAAACCACACCAACTTCCTTTAATTGACGATAAACACTCTCCTTATTTGCAGGTGACCTAAGTGACACAAAAACCAATACATCATCAGCAATCTTTTGCAAATCCGCTACTGAAATACAAGGAATATTATCAATAATGGTCCCTTGTTTATCAGGATTGTTATCACAAAAAAAATCAATTCTGATCCCGCTATTAATTAATTTCCGTGATATCAACGCCCCAAAACTACCCGAACCAAAAATGACATTGTACTTTATTTGTTTATCTGTAATTGAAGTTTGGTACCGCTCAAAAACAGTCCTTATACTATTCAATCTGGCTATCTCCCTCAACATTACAGACTCTACAGGGCACTACCACGAAATTCTTGTAATGAGGTAAATGCCCTAAGGAGCGCTATAATATATTAGTTTAATTGTGAATTACATTTGATATCTTTGAAATAACATGGAACTATACTAAACCATACAGATGAAAAACAGCCTCTATTGTATAAACTTTTTGAAATATGCAGCTGTTGCATCATCAAAAGTATACTGAATCTTTTTAGGTGGCATGCCTGACAGCAAGCGCTGAACTTTTCTTTCATCCACATTTGGCAAAGAAATTTCATATATAACTTCTGCTATTGCTTTCATCGTTTCCTTTGGCCAACCGTAACGCGCTATTTCCTGAGTACCCAGTCTGATTCCATAACCGTAAAATAGCTTTTTGTTCTTTTTATTCAATGTAATCCCAAATCGTATTCCATTCTCAAATATTCTGTCCATCGTTTCCTTATCTGTATAGATAAAGGCCTCATGTGTATTGGTATATTTGTTGTCGTCGACTCTACCAACATTAAATCCGCGTTCTTCCAACTCTGCAGACAAAACATTTGAAAGCTCCACAATGTGCTCTTGATAAGACTTGCCAAAAGTTTCAAATTCAATCATGGCAAACAATAGACTTACTTTCTGATGCATCTGTGTATGGCGTATATAAATAGGATTAATGCTTGTTTCCAATCGCTTATGCAATTCATCACTATTCGTCAGGATTAAACCACTTGCAGGCCCAGGAAATGTTTTATGCGTGCCTCCAAACATCACCATATTATCGATCCTTTTTATCGGATTATCGATTAAATCTGCAGCGATTAAACCTAACAACTGACTGGCATCATATAAAATAGTGGTATTGGCTGTATCAATTCTATCAAAATCGAATGCTCGTACAATATCCGAAGGAGCAAGCAAAACAAACTTTATATTCTCATCACGAACTTGACGATTTAATTCTTCATAATTGATATCTTGCTTTTCAAAATCAAACGGAACTTCACCAACTTCAAGTCCCAATCTTTCTGCAATTGGCTTAACAGAAGCATGGCCCCCTGCGGCAGCTCCTAGATTCAAAATACGGTCTCCAATTTGTGTTAAAGAAGAAAGCACCATCATAAGGCAATTCATCCCTGTAAGCGTTCTTGCATCAGAATACTTAGCACCAAATAATTTGTAACATTGATCAGAAATCATTTGATAAAACGGTAGCAAGTAAGAACTTCCTATAAAGTTATCCTGTTCTGAATAAGAATATGTGTTCCCGACAATATATCTTTCCTGAAATCCCATCGAAAGAGGCATATTGGCAAATGGCGATATCACGTTCTCGGCTGCACATAATGGTAGGGTTCTATCATAATAAGATATAAAACTTTCTGTCAAATTAACCAATTCCTGTATTTCGTTGTCATATCGCTTTATATCGAGAACCTTCAAATCTTTTGTAATACGACAGATATATCTTTTTTGTTCAAAAGTAAATGTGAATCCGCGCCCCAGATCCTCTTTTGTAATAGGTTTGAAGTTTCTTAAATTATTTTCACTTGTATTCATTTCTTCTGCTATCTGACCGAGCAGGGCAGATTGAGCATCATTACAATATGAAGTATCAAATTCGCGTAATTCTTCAAGAGAATCAAATTCGTAAATTATATTTCCACTACAACGTTTCGCATACATATACAACTCACTAAGATGTTCATCCTGGATATCCGCCCAGAATTTTTGCATGGTTTTGGGATCGTTATATTCCTTATCCAGTATCTCTAAGAAAGCTTTCGAGAATCTATCATTGAAAAATGCATATCCCAGGGTTACCCATGTATCTGATCCGCCATAAAATGTATTACAAATTTGATCGTGTACATCTGTTTCAATACCACGTTCCTCCGTTGCCCCTTCTTTGTAAACAGTGCAATAGTAAGCGTCGAATGCATACTTTCGGAAAATATTTTCATTGAAATATAGGTCTGCCGATGTAATTATGGTATTTTTAAGGTGTTCTCTTGCTGCGTAAACACTTGCATGATTATTACGTACTTTATATGTGTCTGTTTCTACCAACTTAACACCATATTTTTCAATTAAATACGTAAACATATGTTTCATGTGACCTACAACAATGATAATCTCTGAAATCCCAGCTTCTTTCAGTTGGCGTATTTGTCTTTCAATCATGACTTCGCCTTTTACCTCTAATAGAGCCTTGGGTTTTTCGAAACAAAGAGGTACAAAACGCGAAGACACCCCTGCGGCTAAAATAATAGCATTGTCAATAACATGCTCACTTAAATACCCCTCACCCTTTTGAGTAAGCTTATCCTCAGCAATGTATTTATCATATACAAGGCTTCTGTATTCTTGTTCTATAATTGAATAAGGTTTAAATAGTTTTCGGGCATACTCCTTGACGTCCCAGCTATTCTCGTCCTTGATAAGGAGCATAATATCAAACATGATCTTATTCATTGCGTTTCCTCCAATAAGTTTATTATGTTTCATTGTCCTTTGGGAACGTCAACTTTGATACGGGATGAACCTTTCTTTTTTCTAGCGGTGGAAGTTCTGAATAATCACCATAAAGAAACTTTAAATATTCATCATAATCGCGACAAGCCCTAAACGTTACATTTTCAAACTTCATATCAATAGTATCTTCATACCATGAACGCTTATATCCGTAGACTCGATTACAAGCAGGAAAGGTTAGACATTTTACCATTTCAGTATTTTTTCTATTTCGAAATTCAACATACTTGGCGTAGTACTTTTTCAATATCTTTTCAGGTATTGCGTTTAATACTTTATATACCAATTTACTTATTCCACTTGCAGTATGTTTTCCTACTGCTGAGTAAAATACTTTCCGATAAATAAATGAGTGAAAATTACATAAAGCACGTGCTATGTAATTATCGGGAACATTGTCACAAACAAATATATCAAGAAAAATCCCTTGCTCATACGGCATGTATTCCTGATTAAGCCTAATAAATTCCGTATCTAACCGACGTAACTTTGCATATCCCCACCTATAACCAGGTGTCCGATTTATATCTTGCAGATAAAACTTATCTGTATTTAATTCCTGATCCACCACGGATAGAAACTTCTGATATTCAGTGCGATTTAAAATTACATCCGCATCATCATCCCATGGAATAAATCCACCATGTCTTACAGCACCGAGTAATGTGCCGCCATCAATGCTGTAAGTAATATGATGTTTTCTGCATATTCTATCAAATTCAACAAGAAGTTCCAGTTCTATGGATTGGAGTTGCCTTAAATCCTCAGGAGACAAATTATAAGTTTCTGGGTTTCGATCCATTGTATATCCCTTCTCGGAAGTAACCAGTTTGTCATAAAGCTATCCTTTACCCAAACGCCACTAGTTTGTTTTATTCCGTCCCCACAAGAAATTTTCCATAATTCCCGCTATTGCAATCGAATCTTTAGGTGTTAGCTTGAATTCCGTCTCAGAAACACCATTAATCATAGAAAGAAAGTCATTAATTTCATACCTCAAACCATCACCAAGGAACCTGTCCGAATATTTTTCAATATCATTTGGGTCTTCGTAATGAACTTCGAAATAAGTTGTTTTCCACCATGGTGGATCAACTTTGATATAACCCTTTGTGCCTGAAATAATAAGATGGCCCTCGGATTTCACTCCAAGACCGCAAGTGGCAGTCCCAATTCCATTTCCATATTTAAAGTATGCTTTCGTAAAAATATCCAGGCCATTCTCATCTTTTATTGATTCAAACCGTATATCTTCATACTCCGTTCCAAAAATCTTAATAATAGGAAGGATCGAGTAACTCCCAAGCTCAGTGAAACTCCCTCCAAATTTCAAATCTTTCAGTTCCCGGTTTTCGGGATTTTCAAGCTTAGTAAAGCAAGCTTCCACATTACGTATATTGCCTATTAATCCGCTACATGCGATCCCCATCAGCTTGCTGAAACCTGGAGAATACGCTGTTTTAATTCCTTCAAAAAGGACCAAGTTACGATCCTTTGCATATTGAAATAGCTCTTCTGCCTCTGTTTTTCTCAAAACCATAGGTTTTTCACAAAGAACATGCTTTCCATGCTCAAGCGACATTTTGATGTATCCATAATGAGTTTCATGAGGCGATGCAATGTACACAGCATCAACTGCAGCAAAAAAATCTTCAATTACAGTGTAGGAGTTAAGATTCCAGTTTTCAGCAAATCTAATAGAACTTTCTCTATTCGGATTGTACACACCCTGAGCACTTATACCACTAACCAGCGTCACTTCCGGTATAAATCTCTCAGCAATACGTCCTGTTCCAATGATTCCTATTCTTTGAATATGCTTATTTTGAGTACGCAGCATGGTACTGGAAATATCCTTGGTTCTCTCAAGATAAACAACCTTGCAGTAATCATTAAGATAATCAAAATGTCCCGTCCAATCTGAGCCTACAGTAAAAATATCAATATGGTGTTTCTTAATATCTCGGAATTTCTGTCCCGGCGACTCTTCAATAACGATCTCATCAGCGAAACCCGTTTTCCGGACATTCTCAACACGAGTCATTAATGAATCGATTACATTAAGCTTTCCTCTATTCTGGTCATATCCCTCGGTAGTAACTCCAACAATTAGATAGTCACCAAGTTCTTTGGCTCTTTGAAGCAGTCTGTAATGACCTTCATGGAACAAATCGAATGTACCGTATGTTATTACTTTTGTCATACCGATAGCCCCTACTTTCCACTAAGACGCTCTATTATGAACTCATGAACCTTTTCACCACATGTTCCATTATTATTAGCGATTATTTCACCATAAGCTGCAACCTGTTTTCCCTTATTAAAGGGATTCCCTGTGATATTTTCCTCAAGAAAATCAGCAAGTGAGTTGAAAGCATTTTCTTCGCAACAATATTGCAACCATTCGGAATTCTTGCTAAATCCCGGCTCGTTTACTTTTAGCTCATTGATGTTAAATTCTATGTTAAGTTCTTCATAACTGCATGTTTCCAAATCTATATTGTAAAACTTTCTATCGTAAAGTGAAACTAAATTATAGAACTTCTTAGCCTTATCTATAGAATAATGAAAAATACTTTTACACCATGAAAAATAATATCCGTTCTCAATGTCATCTGGAGTATCCATAGGAGGTCTCCATTCAATAGACTCCCCAGTAAATCTATTAAGCTTAATATACATATTCGACCAATATGGGGCAAAATAGACATAATCGCCACAGAAAGTAGGATGGCTAAAAGGCCTCTCCATACATTCAATGCCAGAATTAATATTTTTGCATTTCAGGTTTTCTGGATAATTAGAGTATTCTTGAACTTCACCAGTTTCAGGATTCCAACAAGTAACATTAGCTCCCCAAAAAGGCATAAACCACAAATTACTCCCATCGGAATTCAAAATCATACATCCACTAGTATTTTTAGCTCCTGTAATTAGGACCTGTTCTTTGCCGCTTTCAGCTTCAATTGCCAATACTCTATTATCCACAGGAGAGGCAATAAACAAATATCCATTTTGAACACAATATCCACCTAGCAGACGTTCTCCGTTTTTATTTTCAATAATAACATCAAGATTAGTATCGAAATATTTAATTTCTCCAGTTGAGGTATTATATCTTACTACAGCAGGATATAAAAATGGTATTAGGAAGATATGTTCCCCACACTTTACGGCTCCTGCAAATGAGCCAGGACGTTCAATGTATCTTTCCAGCTTAATACGTTTGCTAATCTTGTTCTCATGAAGAACGACTATATCCTGTGCATTTCTTGGACATATATATGTCTCATTCCCGAAACTCAAAGCATATGAATAATAATCCCCGTATGCATACTTGGACAAATCAAGCAAGTACTGATACTTAAAATCGTTATCTGGGGAATAATAAAGTTTATTCCCACGAGTAACCAACCATTGATCATCTGAATACACATTGAATCCTCTGTTAATGATCTCGCCGCGCCAGTCATCCTCATCAGGTTCTGTATTAATCTGATTATTTAGAATAAAAATCGGTTTTCCTGCAATGCCAAATAGAGAGACAATCGAGGTTCCCGAATCACCAATGTAAGCATCACTGAGTGCAATGGTATTAGCGATATCTGGGGTTTCATCGTAAATACCGATATCATTTTCAATGAAGAATCTTTTCAATTCAGAATATTTCTGTTTAAATTGCGGTCTCATTGAATCTAGTGATGATTCTAGCAATGGATGAGGTCTCCACAACAAGCAAACATCATCATGAGCTGCAAATACATTAAATACATATTGCATTTTTTTCAAGAACAACTCTGCATTGCTCAATATACCGCTAATACTGGTGTTGTAGAAATATACCTTTTTACCTGCCATTTTAGCTTTCCAAGCTGAAGGAGCTTCTGGTGGATTATTGCATATTCTCATAACCCTATCAAACTTTGGTGAACCTAGCGGAAGTAATTTTTCTGAGAAGGCAGGATCAAAAAAACCACGATATTTCTCAGCTTGTGTAACGATATAATCTGCATGAAAATAAGCAGAACTAATCTTTTGTCCCTCACTCATACCACCGGAAGTAGAATAATAAGGAATATAGACTAACGTATCTGTATACTTTTTTAATTCATAGGAGTAGAACCTTGGGTCAACAGAAGTAATAAAGTTGTGGTTGTCATACGGATTATGAATATAAGCCACATCTGGTCTGCGGATACTTAAGTCATAGGATTCGTAATGAGTAACTGGAACATAATCAGGCAAATCTCCGCCCTCATAATGAAACTCACCGTATGAACCATCAGGGTTTCGGTCACGATATGGTATAGGCACAACATACGCATCACATTGTTCATCTTCATTTGCTGCCATCCATACACTTTCAAGCGAGTCCCACATTGAGGCCTTGTAAGGGAAAAATACAACCTCAATTTTTGGCTTAAACTCATTTTGAATGTTGTTTTCAATCATTCTAAGTTCTATTTTTAATTGCTCTACGAAATTCACATTAGAAGTTTCAATATCCACGGCAATATGATAAAGACTTGTGTGGTATTGGGTTAACAATTCAACCGTTCGTGTATCTTCGCCTTCAACACTCTCTATAAACTCGCCTATATGAACCGCCATATTTTGACATTCAATCAACAGTTCGATTACAATCGGTATATTTCCCTGCATAAATTGTCGTTTGATTTCATCCGTTGCCTCATAGAGTGTTGTTACTAAATTCTGAATCTTCTCTTGTTGGTGCTTCCTCATTAAACTCTCGCCCCTGTATGAATGTTATTTTCCTGTAATATTCTATCTTTCACAAACACGAAATTTAATTTTATATAAGTTATATCGGCTTTAATCTCCTATTGATGAAGAGTCAGCAATAATTGCCAACTGAGATAAACGTTGAAGTCGCAAACATAATACGACATGGGTTACACGTGTCCTTTTTTCACAAAAATGAATGCATGCCCTCACTTCAATTGGCAATTTATTAACCCTCTTTGTAAGAGTTGCAAAAGTAACTTTTGTACAACATGTCCGCTCTGCGTTCCTTCACTCTGCAAGACAGCAATTTGGCTTCTCTCGAATTCATGAGCAACTGGCAGGTCATAGAAGAGCTTCATCTCGAGAACAACTCCATTTCCAATATCGAGCCCCTAAGCCAGCTGCCTGATCTGCAAAAGGTATATCTATCCGGCAATTCCGTACAGAACAAATCCGTGGTTGGAGCGAGTGTGCATGTGTATTAATTACCGCTTGGGATGAAGGGGAGTTTTAGACTATTGTAGTTAATGGATGGTATTGAAACAAAGACAAAAAGGGTTCCCCTTATGCAGCTCTTCTTGCATGGGGAAACCCTTTCAGTGCTTTAAATCAAATCAGAAGCCTTCAATATTCTTTGGACGATAGCTGCAACCTCAGCACGGGTGATGTTGGCTTTCGCAGCCAGTTCATGTGCTCCTCTGCCGCTGATCACACCTGCCTCAATACTTGCAGCAACAGCGGCTTTCGCCCATTCCGACACAGCAATTGCATCTGTATACGGCTTCAGCATCTCATCGCTGTCCTTCGTCGCCAGCTTCTCCTGAAGACCTGTAATTGCCATAGCTTTGAACAAGATCACCATGGCTTGCTCACGAGTAATCTTCTCTTGCGGGCGGAAGTTTCCATCCTCAAAGCCCTCAATCAGATTGTACTCATAGGCCGTCAGAACAGCGGAATGATACCAATCGGAAGCATCCACATCTGCAAAAGGCGCCTTGCCATCAACTGGCTTCAGTCCCAATCCTTTCATCATAATCGCTGCGAATTCAGCACGTGTCATATCCGTATTTGGATTGTATAGATCGTTACCAATGCCATTCACAATGAGGCGAGAGCCCATATCATTGACAGCATCCTTAGCCCAATGATTTTCTACATCTTTGAACATCAACGGGTGCCATACCACTGAATACAGACTGTTCGTTAAGCTGTTAATTTTGGCGTAAAACTGGCCATCTTCCTCCGTAACTTTGGTTGGAACATGACGAACTGATCCGTCCGGATCTGTGACGATACCTGTAGTAATCTTATTCGGGTCGATTCCTTCAGGCAAGGCAATCGAACGTTCCACATACACATTGAATTTGGTCACATCCACTGTATGGTCTGCGAATGTTGCTTTGACTGTAAAGTCAAAAGATGGAGCCACGAGAGAAAGTGCATTTTTCTCCGCTGCATCTTCAGCAACCTTCAGCATAGCCGCTTCCGGAGAAGCGATGCGGATCTGAATCTTAATATCCTCCAGCGTTACCGCCGTACCCAATTGCTTAGAGATAGAATTAATATCGAGCTGCTGGGCAGGAAGTGTATAGCTTGCATTTCCGGTTTTCACAACCAGTACCGCCTGTTTCTCTTCCATGTTCTTGACCATCTGTCCAGTCAGCTCACCAACAATGATATTGGATTCGGCAGAGACCGGTATAGTCACCACTGCGCCTTGTCCCTCAGCTTTCAGTTTGGTGTCCAACTGTTGTGGGTCAACGGTTATCGTTGTTACCGTGCGTTCACCCTCAGTAGAAGCCACGGACTTACCGATTCGTTCTTCCTTGCCATTCACCAAGACAATGACGGCATCATTGTTGGAAGTTGTACTACTTCCGTTAGCTCCTCCAGTGGTGCCACTATTATTACTGCCAGCATTCCCTGTGCCAGTGCCACCACCCGCATTGCCTCCGCCGTTTCCACCACTATTCGTTGTAGCTGTCCATTTGGCATAAAGGATAACGTCATCGGTTACAACGTTTGTCTCGATATTCCATTTTGTTGTCCCTGCGGCATCTTTATACCAACCTTCAAAGGTGTAGCCCGGTCTTTCACTGACGATAATCCCTGGAATCTTGGAACCCTGAGTTACCCCCATAGAGAATGGATTAGAGCCGTCCTGCCGATCGAAAGTAACGCTGTAAGCCGGAAGTTGAACCGGATTCACGGTCACACTCACAACATCACTGTTGACTGTTGCCGTTTGATTTCGGGCAGCAAGGTTCGTATTTTTCACTTTTACAAAATAATAAAGCTTTCCTGACTGAGTTGTCGGTACAGAATAGTTGCTCCCTGTTGCTCCCTCAATCAGCGTTGCGTTATCTATGCTATTTGTCGTGTTGCTGTACCACTGGTAGCTTAATGTCCCACCATCATTAACCGTTGCATGTATACTCAATTTCGGACTCTCCGCTCCTTGGTCTACCGTGCTTCCGATTGGCTGCGCATGGATAACTGGCTCCTCTGCATTGGCAATAAGCTTCTTAATATGTCCATTCTCGTTATCAACGACATACACGTTTCCGCCGAAATCTACTGCTACACCATAAGGACCAATGAAATCGTCTGATGTGCTGATCGTTGTCCACACACCATCCGACAGCTTCCTTACAATTTGATTATTGTAGTCCGCTACATACACATCTCCATTGGCATCCGCGGCTATTCCTTTTGGCATATTAAAGGCTACTCCAGCCGTGATGTCTTCCCAGGAATCATATGTTAATTTTAGAACTCGATTGTCAGCATCTGTTACATATCTATTTTCTCCGATTACTGCTAATCCAACGGGATTATATACAGGGATATTACTGATGCTACCCCAGTATCCACCGACTAGCGTACTAACTCTACTATATTCTGCATCCGCGACAAAAATCTGATTTTGTTCACTAATTGCCACATCAACTGGTGTCGAAAGTCCTGTACCACCAACGATTTCCCAAGCACCGTCTGTGTATTTCAGAATGCTACTGCTGCGGCTCCGCGATACATAAATCGATCCGTTGCTGTCAGCAGCCATACCCGAAACGTAGTTAAGGCCTTCTTGTGGTGTGATATCGACCCAGTTACCATTTCCAGAACGCATCTTAATTTGGGTAGAACTTGCCACGTAAACCGTACCATTCGGATCAACCGCAATATCAACCGGACTAAACACAGGTCTCTCAGAACCCGTAATATCAATCCAGTTCCCTCCCTCAACTAACGGATTCACTACAACAGTAGCTACTGTGCTAGGCGTTATTTTGAATCGGGAACCAATTGTATTTTTCACCTCAACAAAATAATACGTTGTTCCCACTGTTGACGTTGGTACGTCATAACTGCTTTGCGTCGCTCCCTCAATCTTTTCAATTACTCCACTTTCCACGCTTTTCTTCGTATTGCGGTACCACTGATAGGTCAGGTTTCCGCCGTCGCTTACTGTTGCAGTTACGCTCAACGTAGGACTCATATCATTCAGATTCACCTCTTTATCCAAAGGTTCTTGGGTAACTTGGGGTGATTGAGCCTCCGTTGGTTCCGTGCCCCCTGATCCACTTCCTTGGTTAGAATTTATCGTGACAGAACCAGGAGTGTCCCTCTCAATAAGGATTGTGTTTCCATCACTCTTCATGAAATTACCCGAAGACCGAATGACATGGGCAGAACCCTCACTCGCGGTTTCCTTTATTCTGAAATGTAAAACAAATACCTCTTGCTTTCCATTCACAATGGGGTGTTCTTCTCCAAAACTCGCTTGCACATAAACTTCAGAACTGCCTGGAGTTAAACCCGCATTAAAGTTAGTTGTACTCCATTTCGAGGTTGCTACCTCTGTCACAGGTTCAAGTTTATTAAAATTATAGTTAAAATTGATCTGATAGCCATAAATACTAAAATCCCCAGGATATATATACACAGGAACGTCTACTATATCCCCGGGATCTCCAGAAATAGTTCCGATCTCAAGTAATGTTTGATCATCCGCAAAAGCAATCGATTGAAACGAACTCAAAAGTAAACTGAAAACAAGAACAATAGAAAACAAGGATCGAAGCTTGTTCTTGCCCATAACGCGTTGCAGCATTCTTTATTCCTCCCTAAGTAAATATTCATAATCCTCTTGATACTGTTACTGTTTTCCCTCTTCATTCATGTCCAGGTTTTTTGACCTGTTCTTAATGAGGCTCAGGCGCTCTCCTTCCAATACGTTTATATGAACTCCAACCAATCGAGTAATTCTCCCTTCTTTCGACAGCCTTGGGTCCCAAGCACTAATTTTACTCATCCACGCTTACAAAATGCTTACAAAAGCAAATCCCAAAAAACAGCACAAAAAAAGCTCCGCTACATCCCTTTTTATCAAGGAATACCTCGGAGCTTCTTGAAACTATATATCTTTCATCATATCTATGAGCAACTGTCCCATTAGAGGTGGCGGATCATACCCCATCTCCTGCTGGAACGTTTCCTTCATTTTTTTGAAATGCATAGAAAAAGAGGTTCGATCTTTCCAATGCATATAAATTCTTAGAATCATCTCATGCCCTTCCTCTTCATAAGGAATGATAGATAGAACGAATTGAAGAAAATCGTGAGCCTGCCGGTATTCTCCCGCTTGCATATATGCACGCGCCAGAGTCTTGGACATATCTCGGAAGCTTTGATTAGCTTGCTCCCTCGTCGCTTCACACCAGGAATAATCTTTGTAGCCAAACAGCTGTCCCTTGTACAGCCTTAGAATATCCTCTGCGACAGCTGGAAATTTAGCGATCTGCGTGGTACCTTCCTTCCTTAACTCTTCAAAGCGAACGTAGTCGCAGGATTCCAGTATTTGAAAATGATAAAATCCCTTCTTGGAGCTTAATTGAATATTGATTCCGTTCTCCAGCAGCGTTTTCTTCATACGGAATACGGTGGTATGCAAGTTTTGCTCTGCTTTCTGCGGCTCATGCTCCGGCCACAAGCTCTCGCATATAATCCATTTGGATAGATTCGTATCCCTATGAATCAGGAAATAAGCCAGGAGTTCCTCTGCCTTCGACGTTGGAAAATCAACAGGGCTCCCATCGTTTGCTCGAGGAACGATATAATGACCGAAGCATTGGATACGAGCACCCGGATCTCTTTTACTTACAGGAGCTCGTTCTTTACGTTTAAGAATCCGTTTAAGGGTACCCTCCAGAACACTTTCATCTACGGGTTTCAACAAATAGTCCAGCGCATTCACCCGGAATGCTTCCAGTGCATATTGATCATAGGCTGTTACAAATACAATTTCCGTGTCTAGTTCCATCTCCAGCAAGGCAGAGGCGAGTTCCAGACCATTCATCCCAGGCATATCAATATCCAGAAAAGCTACATCCGGCCGTAAACGGGGAAAATCCTCTAGCAACTCGGAATATTTGGTGTACGCCCCAACGACCTCAACCTCCGGCCTGTCCTCCAGAACTTGCCGTAGCCGCATAACCGCCAGTTTCTCATCATCCATGATGACAACTTTCATGAATCCCCATCTCTCTTTCACTGCTCTCGTTCAAGGTCATATATTAAGCTGGAACTGGACTCTTGTCCATTCTCCTTCTACGCTCGCTACACTCAATTCTTCTTTGCAGAAATGTGCCAATCTCCGGTGGATATTGGCTAGACCTACTCCCCTTCTATGGGATGAGGAGCTTTCCCATTTCCATAGCTGCTCTAATTGTTGTGGGCTCATCCCGACCCCATCATCCCATACTTCGATATGAAGTGTATCCTCATGCAACGAGATGGATAGACGAACCGTTCCCCCATCTTCCTTTTTCATCACACCATGCCGGATGGCATTCTCCACCAAAGGCTGTATGGTTAAAGGTAGAATTTTCTTCTTCAACGTCTCCGGTTGCACATCATATATAACGGTAAGTCGATCCTCAAACCTAGCTTGTTCAATTGCTACATAGGCTTCAACCAACTGAAGCTCATCTTGCAGCAGTACATAGCTGTCTGGTCTGGAATCGAAGCTTCTTCTTAAATAATAGCTCAGATGCGTAATGAGCTTCTCCGCACGCAGCGCGTCTGTCCGACATAAAGCGATAATGGAGTTCAACGAATTGAACAGGAAGTGTGGTTTGATCTGCGATTGGAGGAAATCCAGCTCTGCCTTCAATGCATCCTCAACAGACTTCTTTAACTTTAGCAGCGTTTCGGTTCTCGCTCGTACCTCCAAGGCATCGAAGGGTTTAACCACAAAATCATTGGCACCTGCCTTAAAACCAGCGGCAATATCGCTAGGTGAATGAAGCACTGTCAGCAGTACAATAGGTAGCTCAAACAGAGAAAACTGCTTACGTATTTCTCTACACACTTCGAAGCCCGACATTCTGGGCATCATCACATCCAACAGAACCAAGTCAATATCAGAACGGCTATTCAACATCTTCAGAGCCTCTGCCCCGTTGGTCGCCCATACGATGTTGTAGGGTTCACTCGCGAATACACGGGAGAGAACTTGAAGATTGGACACTTCGTCATCCACTGCCAATATCGTATATATTCTCACCCCAAGCTGGGGTACTTCCACTAACATCTGCTCTTGATCTGTGGAGTAATTCTCTAGAGCTACGGCTGTCTCTAAGGTACTATTCCAGCCCTCATCCGCAACCGGAAGTGTAAAGGCAATGCCCGTTCCACGACCCTGCTCAGACCAATCGATATAGATTTCTCCATTCATTAGATCTAGTAGCTTCCTGCAAATAAATAGCCCCAAGCCTGTTCCGCCATACTCATATGGAGAGTGCGCTTGCTCAAAGGGGTGAAAGATCGTATCCCATTCAGATTCAGCAATCCCAACCCCGCTATCCTCAATGATGATGGTAACTTGTCCATCCGCTGCCTGTGCGGTTATCGTAATGGTGCCTTCCTGAGTGAATTTAGCCGCATTACCCACAAGGTTATGGATGATCTGCTTCAGCCTGTTCTCATCTGCGTAGACTAGAGGCAATTCACTAGGCACGGCATTGACCAGCTTAATTTTTTTCCCTGTGATTAGATGCTTGAATAAATCAAATACGAGAGACACGGTTACACGGACATCCACGCTGGCAGCATGAATGGTCAGCTCATTGCGCTTCATTTTCTCCATATCCAGAATGTCATGAACCAGTGCGGACAACCTTCTCGAAGTATCACGGATTAAGGAAAGATTCTGCATGTGGGTGGCGTTAAGTCCATCCGCACCAGTTTCCAGCATGTTTTGAGAGAGATTAATGATGCCATGGAGCGGTGTCTGAAACTCGTGTGAGGTCTGAAGTAGAAACTCATCCTTCTGCCTGTCTGCCTTCTGAAGCTTGGTAGCCATGCCTTCAATTGTCTGATAGGCTTCTGAGAAGCGGTAGGACATGATGAATGACGCCAGAAAACAAAATCCCAATATTGCATAATATCCAATCCTGTAATCTGTAGTAACACTGCTTAGATATAGAGCATAATCGATCAAACCAACGAAGTAACTGCATAAGGCCATAATAAAGAGTGCCAGACTCTTCTTGGTGAATTCACCATATCGTTTCCTGCGGTAAGAATAGAGCAGCACACCAACAATAATGATGTAAGCCACGATTTGAAAAGTGCTGGCATATATATTGAAGTCGGAATACCATTGGAATGGCGTGACCAAGACAAAAGCAATATATACTCCCATCCCATAGATAAGAGTGTTAATAAACCAGCGAGAGATCAGTCCTTTACACATGGATTTGATAAACAACACCATCGTAATCAGGGAAAGATATAAAGAGATGGCCTGAATCTTGTAATAGGCCTCTGTTGGCATGTCAAAATACTCTACAATAATTCGCTCGCCGTTACTCGCAAATGACCAGGCAATCACAATACAACTTAAGCCGAGATAGAGAAGCCCTTCTTCCTTTTTTCGAATGATATATACACCCAACTGATAAGATCCTAGCATCAGCAGCGATACAATCAGAGTCAAATTAAGAATGTTCTTGTTGGTGTTATGGACTTGAGTGCCCTGGGCACTCCCAAAGTAAAGGCTATATGGGATGCCGCCTTGCATATTTTCATAATTGGCTACATGAATCAAAATGTCTGCCGTATCACCCTGTACAGTGAAAAAAGCATTATATGGCCTGTTCGCGTATTCATATGTACTATGGGATAACGTAGGGACACCGCTCTCACCTACCTTCTCACCATTAACATAAACTGTGCTTGCCATCCGAATGTTGGATATTCGTAACCCGTATACCCTGGAAGATGGATCTAGCTTCACCTTTAAACGGTAGGTGCCTCCCCCTTTTGCCTGAAGAGTCCCATCTAGCGCTGTATTTCTCCAAAATCCCGGTACGTTCATGAGCTGCGCTGATGAAACCGGCTGAACTCCCGGCTCCAGTAGCTCATTCCAGTAAAATTCCCATTGTCCGTCCAGCGATACCACTTCATCGGAAGCAAAATCCCATGTCGTCAGATCCAACGTCCCGTTCCTTGCTGATTCTGGTTTTATGCCCTTATTCTCCGTTGCTTCCAATAGCCCAAATAATAAAATATAGCAGCCAAGGCTAACTGCAATAAGTGCCACAAGCATCTTTCTCATCTAACGATCTTCTCCGTTCATACTCTATCCGTTCTATCTACTGGGAACCATCCCTACTAGCGGAAATCAAGTAAAGTATAACATAGGTTATATACAGATCTCCTTCCTCAGGATAAAGCAAATCCAGAGGTCCCTCTCCCCATATAAAGGGATCTTGACGAAACAAACAAGCGGCTGCCTGATCGGCAACCGCTTTATCGGACATGCTTATTAAATGTCGTAGTTATTCGAAGGACTGTGATCGATAACGGATTGCACGACTCGTTTAACCACGGATTTCGCGGCATCCTGGGTGGACATTCCGCCGATCTCGTCCGCGTTAACTTCGATAAATCCTTTGCCCCCGATAATCTCTCGAGCTGTCTCAAGTTCGCCCGCACTGATAGAATCATGGGATACCAGTGAGATCAGGCCGGCGTCGTTCAACACCTTTGCCATCTCCGCCGTACCGCGGAGCGTTTCTCCACTGACGCTCTCAAGCAGCATCGTATGGTAACCGGATGACATTAGTCGCTTCTCCACTTCCTTGGCGAGAGCTACCGTATCCAAACCAGCAAACCAGACCGTGAGCGGAGATTGTCCTTTCTGCTGGGCGCGAACATCTCTCGTGATCCCCGTATCGAGCGTGGCAAATCGGCTTTCTCCCTTCAGAGCTTGATCGATGACTCCGCAAGCAGACGTCATGTTGGTGACACGATCAATGAGGATAAAACCTCCGATGCTCTTATTGTGTTCAAAGGAATCGAAGACGATCTGATCCGACAGCGTGAATTCACACTTGGCCAATTCGTTCTTAACAATTTGATCGGCCGGAACGGTATGGCCCGTGTTAATGTCAATTTTATGGGTAATCGCCGTTACAGTACCTGGAAGAGTCTTCGTTCCGACCTTTACCCAATAATGCTTGCCCGGAGTCAGGACGGAATCGTCCATCCACAGGATCGTAGAAGCGAAGCTGTCAGCTTCTTGGACTTGATTGTCTATCGTGAGCACGCAGCCCCGCGAGACATCAACTTCGCGGTCCAGTTGTATCGTAACCGGTTGGCCAGCATAAGCCGAATCCTGAGCTTGGTCCGTCACCAAAATCCGCTTAACCTTGGCTTTCTCCCGACTTGGCAGAGTCATGAGTTCGTCTCCAACCGAAATCTTTCCAGCCTCGATCTGGCCCTGGAACCCGCGGAACGTATGGTCCGGTCTGCTTACACGCTGAACTGGCATCATGAAAGGCTTCGTATCATCGGTAGTATGAACATCTATACTTTCCAAATACGGCAATAATGCTAACCCCTCGTACCAGGGTGCATTCGGCGACTGGGTTGTAATGTTGTCCCCTTCCGTAGCCGACACGGGAATGACCTGAATGCTCTTGATTTGGAATTCGGCCGTCGTTTGGATGAACTCTTCCTTGATTGCCTCGAACGTCCTCTGATCGAAGCCGACCAGATCCATCTTGTTCACAGCCAATACGAGATGCTTGATCCCCATCAGGGCGCAGATCCGGGCATGGCGTTTGGTCTGGGTAATGATGCCTTTGGTAGCGTCCACCAGAATGATGGCTAGATCGGCAAAGGAAGCGCCTACAGCCATGTTACGCGTATACTCTTCGTGTCCCGGTGTGTCCGCCACGATGAAGGAACGATGAGACGTCGTAAAATAACGATATGCCACATCAATGGTAATCCCTTGTTCGCGTTCGGCCAGCAAACCATCGAGGAGCAGCGAGTAGTCGATTTTGCCGCCTCGGCTTCCCAATCGACTATCGAGCTCAAGCGCGCGTTCTTGATCGGCAAACAGCAGCTTGGCCTCATAGAGCATATGTCCGATCAGCGTGGACTTGCCATCATCCACACTTCCGCAGGTAATGAATTTAAGTAGACTCTTCATGTTAGAAATAGCCCTCCCGTTTGCGTCGTTCCATGCTTCCCGCCGCTTCTTGATCGATAACCCGACTGGTCCGTTCGGAAGATAACGCACCCAATGTCTCCTCAATGATCTCATCCAGCGTAACGGCATCGGACTCGACTCCGCCCGTGAGCGGGTAACAACCCAACGTGCGGAAGCGAATCTTCTTCATCTCTACCTTCTCGCCAGGCTCAAGCTTTATCCGCTCGTCATCCACCATGATGATATGCCCGTCACGATTAACGATCGGTCTTACGTCCGCGGAGTAAAGCGGAACGATATCAATGTTCTCCCGACGAATGTATTGCCAGATATCCTTCTCAGTCCAGTTGGACAGCGGAAAGACTCGAATGCTCTCTCCCTTGTTGATTCGCGTGTTGAACAGCTTCCACATCTCCGGACGTTGGTTCTTCGGGTCCCACGAGTGATTCTTGTTCCGGAACGAGAAAATACGCTCCTTCGCACGCGACTTCTCCTCATCACGTCTTCCGCCACCGAACGCAACCGTGAATCCGTATTTATCCAATCCCTGCTTCAGGGCTGTGGTTTTCATAATGTCGGTATATGCGGAACCATGGTCGAAGGGGTTAATTCCTTGTTGAATAGCCTCTTCATTAGAGTGCACGATCATTTCGATACCAAATTCCTTTGCCTTTCGGTCGCGGAACTCAATCATTTCCTTGAATTTCCAGGTTGTATCGATATGCATGAATGGGAACGGCGGCTTCTCGGGGTAGAAAGCCTTTAGGGCCAAGTGCAGCATGACCGAGCTGTCCTTGCCGATGGAATACAACATGACCGGTTTCTCGCACTCCGCTGCTACTTCTCTGATAATGTATATCGCTTCAGCCTCAAGTTGATCCAGATGTGTTAATTCTTGCATGGCAAGGCGGCCTCCTTTTTAATCCTCACTAAAACCATCGTATTTATAAACTTATCCTATCAGATTCCATCTTTATTGCAAAGTGGAAAAAAGTAAAATTTATGATGTCTATGTATTGGATCGACAATATTCAGCATTGAGTAGCGGTTCCTCCTGTAATAAAATTGCCTGAACGAATGATTTGTGCTGAGCTGCAAATGGAATATGAAAAAGCTGCCGCCTGTAAAGTACAGACAGCAGCTTCAATGAGTTACCCAGATCCGGGACAGAATCATCCCTGCTTCAGCGCGGGTCAATAATTCAGTTGGTGCAATTTTGCCACCTTTTCCGTTGACGACTCCGCTTCGAATCCAGCACCACCTGATTGAGTTACCTTGCCTTGGCTATTCTGGAATGTTTCCTGATACACAATTTGTGAATTAGATGCCGATAGGCTATCAAGCCGCCCGGAAGAAGCATAGCCGCTGCAAGTAACCCGGAAACGACCTGCTTAAATGATTTCCTCATTCGAAGCATTCCCCCCACACCAAATTTTTTATGGAAGAGAATTCTTACTCCAAATTAAAGGGGAATCTTAGTTTTTTACAGCACTATACCAAGTCTGATGCTAGTATGGACATGCTCTTCATCCCGCTGATCAGGTCGCGGCAGATAAATTCAAGAATCGATTTAGTATAGATTAAAAGGCAAACTGACAAAAAAGACGCTGGGTAAATTTCTTCCCAGCGTCTTTCATTTCTTTATCATCTGTTAGTTTTCTTCGGTTTAGAGCCTTAAGCATATTTGCGGTAATTCTGCTTCGAGTACTCTGTTATATAAACCAAGGATATTTGCATCAGACGATAATCTCTTAGATATCAATTGTTCTTAGTATCTGTAATTATCCCTCACCAACATCGCCACCGACTCCACGTGGACCGTGTGTGGGAACATGTCCACCGGCGTTACCTCAACCGTGCGATACCCGCCATCCTCCAGCACACGCAAGTCACGTGCCAATGTGCTCGGATTACAGCTCACATACACCACTCGCTCCGGCTTCATCTCCAGGATCGTTTCCAGCAAGCGTGGATCACAGCCCTTCCGCGGCGGGTCGACAACGATCACGTCGGCCTCGATGCCTTGTTCTTTCCAGCGTGGAATAACATCCTCGGATGCACCCACTTCGAACTTCACGTTCTTCATCTCGTTCAACAACGCATTGCTACGCGCATCCTCGATTGCTTCAGGCACGATCTCTACCCCGTACACCTGATCCGCATGTTGCGCGAGGAAAAGAGAGATCGTACCGATGCCGCAATAAGCATCAATTACAGTTTCTTTGCCGCTCAGTCCAGCGTACTCTACCGTTTTGCCATACAGTACTTCCGTTTGCACCGGATTCACCTGATAGAACGAACGCGCTGAGATCGCAAATTGCACATCACCGATATAATCATAGATTACATCACGGCCCCACAGGACACGGGTCTCATCGCCGAAAATGACGTTGGTCTGTTTTTTGTTCACGTTCTGGCAGATACTCGCTACATGCGGAATCGCTTCACGGATACTGCCAATCCATTCGTCTTTGTACGGAATGTCTCGACCATTCGTAACCAGAACAAGCATCATCTCGCCTGTACGGAACGCCTTCTTCACGACCACGTGACGCAGCAAGCCACGACCTGTCTCTTCGTTATAGGCGCTAATTCCAAAATGACTGCCAATCTCCTTAACCTTTGCAACCACTTCATCATTGTGCTCATGCTGAATGAGGCAGCTCTCCATATCAATGATCCGATGGCTTCCTTTAGCGTAAAAACCACCTACCAGACCACCCTCGGCAGCTCCAATCGGCACCTGTGCCTTATTCCGATAGCGCCATGGCTCGTCCATGCCCATCGTAGGCAGTACGCGGATGCCTTGCTCCGTATCCTCTTCGTTCATGACACCTTCAAGGCGAAGGCGAATACGATTGCTGCCGATCATTTGTACTTCAGAAGTAGCCAGTTCAGTTGTCTGATTCGCATCACCAACTGAAGCGTCATCCTGCACACGCTGTTCAGCGCCCTCTTTATCATCCTGCGTATTGGATGCCAACGTCTCCGCATCCTCCACCATCACGTTCAGCTTGCCAATCCGTTGCAAATTATCGATCACCAACTGGCGTTTCCACGCAAGCTGTCCGGTATAGCTCATATGCTGGATCTGACAGCCGCCGCACTGATCGTAGATCGGGCATGGCGCGGACACACGATCCGGGCTTGCTTTCACGATCTCCAGCAGTTTGGCATAGCCATACTGCTTCTTGGTTTTCATCACGCGAACACGCACGGTTTCACCTGGAAGCGCACCCTGCACAAAGAGCGTGTACCCATTCGCACGACCTACACCCTCGCCGTCATGGTTCATCCCAATGATGTCGATGACGGTCTCTTCATTTTTGCTAACGGGCAGTCCTTCGATTGATGCAGATTCACGCGCTCTCCCCTTTGGACGAACGGCAGAAAGAGATGCGCCTTGTGGCCGCACCTCTTTTACCTGCTGACGTGTAGATGGACGAGATGATTGACTTGGCTGACGGGACGCTGAAGCGTTCCCTTGCCCCTGAGAGGCAGCCGAATTCCGGCGGTTTTTTCCACGACCGCTGCGGTTCGTATTAGACAACGTACATTCACTTCTTTCTTCTTATATAGTACCCTTGCCTATGCAGACGAGGGAGAAATCTCTTTTTCATTTTGTTCCCGATTCTAACGAACCTGGCACACCTTATTCACATCAAAAATAACGTTCCGAATTTCTAATGAACTTCAGAAACGTTATATCATCTTCGGATAGTGTTTTCCGATCTTTTCCGGTCATTTTCTCCAAAATAACGACGCTGAGATTCGTTAGATTCGCAGCTTCGACGATTTCGCCACATTAAGGCTTTCTGAGTTCGTTAGCCGCCAGCCGGCACCCAACCAAACTGTTACTTTCAGCACGGTGTACCACATCGCAGTACCATCGAACAAGAATAGCGCTTTTAACCTTCAATGTTCACTGTTCACTGTTCACCTGTTCGCTGTTCACGTTCACTCAATTACCACAATGTGCCTTGCTGTAACAGTTCAACGCATGGTGACCACATGAGATTATACGCGATCCCACCGTACACAGCAACTGGAAAAACTACTTCCATCTCGCCTTACGGCAGAGCTGAATCCAACACTCCTGATCACTTGTGCGGTGCTGTGCAACGACTACTATGGCATCACTGTTTTCCCCAAGCGACCACATTCTGCGCCAAGTGCCAAGTTTAACGATACAACATCAGATGATGACGCAAATTTGTAAACGTAGCTGGCAATGTTCCACCCAACTCTCCATCAAGGTTCAGTTGGACATATCCCGGTGACGTAACTTCCATATGACTCGTCTGGAAATGAACCACTTTCTTGTCGTTCAGATGTTCCCCACGCAGCGCAAGCGTTACGAGGCGGATCATATCAGCCAAATTACATTTCCTCACGCAAATGACATCGAACAGACCATCATCAATGGTTGCACCCGGAGCCAGCTTCTCGAAGCCCCCGACCGAATTGGTATTGGCGATGAGGAATAACATGAATTCATCATGAATCTCTTCCTGACCGTCGGCGCGAATAATCAGCTCCTGAGGAGACAGACTCGCCATTTTCTCAATACCCTTCATATAATAGGCCAGTTGCCCAATCATCGTTTTCAGACGACTCGGTACTTCATAGGTCAGTTCAGTCAATGAGCCGCCACCGGCGATGTTGATAAAATACTTATCATTTGCTTTGCCCAGATCGAGCGGACGAAGTTGCTGGTTAATGACCAGATCCACGTAATCTTCCCACTGTCTCGGAATGCCGAGTGCACGTGCAAAATCATTCGTCGTTCCCAAAGGGAACACACCCAGCGGAGGACGGTTCTCCCGCTCGGCCATACCGTTAATCACTTCGTACAACGTGCCATCGCCACCAGCAGCAATAATCATGTCATATCCGCGTTCAATCGCAAGTTCAGCTTCCCGGGTTGCGTCACCTTCACCCGTTGTTGCGTGACATGAAGCTTCAATACCACCTTGATCCAAACGCTGCAAAATATCAGCCAGACGTTTTTTCATTTCTTCCCGGCCTGAGGTCGGATTATATATTAAGCGAGCTTTTTTCATCTCATACGCCACCTATTCCACATTATCCATGAGTCTAAACGACCTCATATTCTTACGTTGCATCAGTCCACAAAAGGGCATATTTTTTACACAATAATGAACTTCGGTTAATGTTGCTCTAATCTTTCGTCTTACCTATATCTATGCATCAGGAATTCCGTCTCATTCCAAAGCCTTTAACTCCTATCATATCATCAAATGTAAAGATGTCCTAGCCTGTAATCTATAAGTATATTTTTTCATATATGTATCCACTAATCCATCCATTACCCAATAAACCTCCTGCACCGATCCTGAATCTTTCCCACTACCTTTTAGGTAAAATAGTCTCATTAATCAACCATTCTGCCCGCTTGGACAGGAATTAGTCTTCAATTTCGATACCTTCATATGATTATGACATAGATATGCTACAAATTTACAATTCTTAAGATGAAAAGATAAATAATATAAACCTTTTTCCACTATAGTTTTAGTGCACCCTCAACTTAACACCACATCATACCCGTGAAGGAGAATTGTGAATGAAAAAAATCGTGTTAATGCTCATGGTTTCGCTTATGGCATGTATTCCTTGGGTCACCGTTGTTGAAGCAGCAGAAATTAACCATGATCAGGTTGTCGGATTTCAGGAAGTCTCCCCTGTTACCGTGACACAGCAAGCAGCCAAGCGTTTTCAGCCATTTCTAAAAGTCTATCATGGTTGTGTGCCTTTCCCCGCAGTGGATCAACAGGGCAATACCAGCGCTGGCTTGAATACATCCGGGTCATCGAATGGAAACTGTAGCTCAAGTACAGGACAGATCTACTCCCGTTCCACCTGGCACAATGGGGTGTGGGCCATCATGTATTCGTGGTATTTCCCCAAAGACTCCCCTTCCTCTGGACTCGGCCATCGTCATGATTGGGAAGGTATCGTCGTGTGGGTAGACAATCCGGCAGCGGCCAATCCCCAAATCCTCTCCATCGCCTATTCCGGTCACGGCCAGTTCACCAAAGTTACACCGAGCAATAACAATACACAAGGTAACCATCCGTTGATTTCCTATAATAGTACCTGGCCGCTGAACCATGAGCTTGGCGTTACTAATGCTGTGGGTGGAACTCAGCCTTTAATCGGATGGGACGATCTGACTTCTGCGGCACGAAATGCACTCAACACGACGAACTTTGGCAGTGCCAACGTGCCTTTCAACGATAACAATTTCACCAACAATTTAAATAATGCCTGGTTCAGATAAGAAAAAAAAGAAAATCCCCTTCAAGTGAACAACTCACTTGAGGGGGATTTCGTTATGAAGTTATCGTAGTATCCCGGATACCTGTATCACTTCTTCAGCCAACCTCAAAATCCGATTTTTCTGCCTGCACGCAGCTGTTTGTACCAGAAATACACCGTGCAGCCCACACAATACCCCAGCAGAGCCGCGCTTGCAGCTGCGAGAAGCATGACGGAAAATGCATAACCTGCGGCTACCCAGCCAAGCGAGAACGAGATGAGTGCCAGAGACAGGAAGAGCACAGCCAGAATATTGTTGAATCGCTGCAGCTCTACTGCCTGCGTCTCTGTCCCTTTACCAGTTAACACAGCTTTCCCAATCTGCACAAACAGATTAAGCTTGCCACTGGAAGCCAGACCAACCACCTGAATGCTCCAGAGCGCGCCGAGAACTACAAGCGGATTGAACACAAACGAGAGTAAAACAAACAAAACAATACCGACCTGATTTGCTTTCACATAACGCATGGGCACTTCTCGCATTTGCATATCTCCTTATCCCCATTTTATTAGTTGGTTTTATTGTAGTCGGTATTGGGGCAATGAGCAACATTCATTTAAGGCGAGTAAAATCTCTTTTCAATACATCCCAATGGGGAGTCGGGGTGCCTGTTGTCTTTTTCCAATCCGTGAATGCGTCACTTAACGCTTCGATTTCACCAAAAACACCAGCTAAAAGTTTATGCATCGGAAGAAGGCTATAGATTTTCAATAATAGATACAACATGCGTTTATGTTTACGAATCAATCTGCCTTGAATCTCTGGTATAACCGATATACCCATAGCTTCCAGTACGCTGATACCCTCATCCATCGCCTCAATCATATGCACAAGTTGCCGCTTGTTGCCATCCAGTTTTTTTAACTCACGCTCCTCATTAAAACTCACCGCATTAAGCATCAGAATGGGGATGATATGGCTTTTCAGCCAGGCATCAATATCGCTTAAATAATTTAACTTGTATTTCACACGTTGGAAAGCTTGATCCAGCAAAGGTTTGAAGCCTATCTCACCGTCCAGACTGCCGATCACCATTTGTGCGCTCCCTCCACCGATGGATAACATGCGGTCCTTGTCACGCCTACCTCCACTCACATGGAATCCGAACGCGACCTGTTTTCCCCTCGGACTATGCTCTTCCAGATAGGTCTGCATGCTTCGTGCATCTGCGTTGTTTCCCACGATCACAATATTGTTGCTCTGATTCTCTGCCAGAATAGGTAACACGGAAGGAAAATCGTTGTATTTCATGACAACAAAAATCAGATCATATTGGTCATTTGCCTCCAACGTTCTGACTACCCGAACCGGATCAACTGTCGTTTTGAATTGGAAAACATGCCGGATAACGATTCCATCCTTCTCCAGCTCCTCTGCCCGCTTCCCTCTAGCCAGAATAGTGACATCATTGCCACCACGCACCAGAACTTGCGCCAGTTGACTGCCCAAAACACCTGCACCATACACTAATATCTTCATTGGCTATCCCTCTATTTCATATTTTATCAATATTCGTTGCTTTATGAACATTTGTTGATAAAATAAGAGTATCAAAGCACTTACTGTGCTTCAATCGTTAAAATATCCGTTTTTGTTGAATAATCAACGAATGATTCCTTATTGTTGAAAACCATCATAGGAGGGGCCATGGACAGACGAGTACTCAAGACACGAAAGGCGATAATTGAAGCTTTTGTGGGGTTACTGGAGGAACAGGATTTTGAGCAAATTACGATAAACGATATTGCTGATCGGGCTAATGTAAATCGAGGAACCA
Source organism: Paenibacillus sp. FSL M8-0212 (assembly GCF_038004645.1). Lineage (NCBI taxonomy): Bacteria > Bacillati > Bacillota > Bacilli > Caryophanales > Paenibacillaceae > Paenibacillus > Paenibacillus sp. FSL M8-0212. The sequence goes on from NZ_JBBORP010000001.1 coordinate 1,627,901, forward strand.
TCTATTTGCATTACGCTGACAAGTTCGACCTGTTGGATCAATGCATTGAGACCTATTTGCAGCAGTTGTTAGATGCCTGTATGATCGAAAGCTCTACTACAACACCCGTTACAGCCAAGGATGCGCTGCTCAGAACTTTCCGTTATCTGGAACAGCACGCCTCTACCTATACTACACTTCTAACCAAAAAAGGTATTCCGGCATTCCGTAGTAAGTTGATGGGATTGTTGGTCCAGGGAGTGGAGGAACAGATGGATGCCTGTGGCATCCAGGAAGGTATGAAAAAAGAGATCACCATACAGTTTCTTGCTTCCGCTGCTGTGGGCCTCCTGGAGTGGTGGATTATGAATTCCATGCCTTATCCGGCCGAGGAGATCGTTGACCAATTAATAAGTTTACTGGAGCTACATCTGCAATTGCACGCTCCCATTAATGGATAAATTAATCCTCGCTCAAGTGATCTACAACAAACAAAAACCACGTCCTTCGACGTGGTTTGATTGTTTATGAAGCTATGGAGTTGAACTCAATTGATACTGCATCATTACGAGCGATGTGATTACACACCTATGCCAAAGCAATCATTTCAAGAAGAAACTTTAACTTCATTACATCTCTCCAGCAAAATCTGGATTTGGCGCTCCAGCCACTGCACAAGCAATGGATGTGGCAACAGTGTCTCACCGCTGTACACATAGTTCAGTTCCTGCAGCCGATCCGGGATAACGTTCCTCGTGAAATAACCGGCACTCAAAAATAGCGGCGCCACAATGACTCGGTTCCCCCGCTCTTCACTCCAGTACTTTACTTTGTCGTACACACTCTCCGGATTCAGCAATGCATAATCCGTATGGGCTACACCACTAACTTCCTGCACACGCTCTGCAAGGGAAGAAATTCCGGCTTCCCAACGCTCGCGAAAACCATCATGAATACTCCCATGTCCTACAAGCAGAATCGTTTCCTCCTCCGGTTGCTGCGACAGTAATCGGACTTTGTCCCACACCATCACGGCAATATCCGGATCGTTATCCACTGGATAACCAAAGTGAACCCGAGCCTTCACATCGAACGGTTCCAGATCCGTTTCGCGATCAGGTGTTTCCTTTGCACCGATGGCATATTCAATTTCATCCACATGTGTACTCCCGGACGAAACAAATAGAGGTACGACCAGAATATCGGTTACGCCTTGTGCTTCCAGTCGGTCGATACCGTCCTGGATCAGGCGTCCTTCCACAAGTTCCAGAAAACCGGCTTCAACCGGTAATGGAACAGGCAGATTCAACCGGGAGATCGCGTCATCGACGGATTCCACCCAGGTCTGCTCCTGTGAACCGTGACTGATGATGAGTACACCCGGCTTCTTCATGTTAGCGTCCCAGGCGTTCCAGCGTCATTTTATAACCATCATTGCCGTAATTCAGGCAGCGTTTCACACGTGAAATTGTAGCTGTACTCGCACCTGTCTCTGCTTCAATCTGGTTATACGTATTGCCTTTACCCAACATACGAGCCACTTCCAGCCGCTGGGACATGGATTGGATCTCGTTTACTGTGCAGAGGTCATCAAAGAAAACATAACACTCTTCAATATCTTTTAGCGTCAAAATAGCCTCAAATAGTTGTTCAATGCTTTTATCATTTAGCTTTTTCAGCTGCATTTCATCATCATCCCCTAGCGGTTACTGTGTACCTACATTGTACTCACCCTGAGTTGGTATTTCAAGCGTTACCGATTTCACGCACTACAGAATAAAAATACATGTTACCGCTTACAAAAGGTACTATTGTCCTCCCCTCGCGTACATCGGGCGAATTTACCGCGCTATTTCCCAGTTTTCACCTGTATATATCCGATTACTTATGTAGGATTTCAATCCTCCTAAATGTTACAATTTTGTGTCTAAACTGCATTTTACTCTTCGTGAACCTGCCATCATACATGCGCCCAAATCCGCAAATATCCCGTTTTCCGGGATACCCGCCTACGCCGTCTCTCCGCGAATGACATACAGTATAACAAAAGGGAGTTCCACTACCGTATATGATATACATCTGTCAGGAAACTTGTGGAACGCAATTCCGAAATCCAATATAGAAGGAACGTGATCGTTCATGCCACAGCATTATTATCACCGCCAGCCAGCACAAGGGCAACGTCCGTCTTCTCATGCTCATCGGCAGGCACGTACTTCTGCCTATATGCCGCCCGGTGTGGTTCCGCGGTCTTTGAATGAAACTCAGATTCAACCGATGTACCCTGGAGTAGAGCCCCATTACCCGGGCTTCGGTGAAGTCGAAGCATCTGCCATCGTACCGTATGGGCAAGGTGCTCCAGGCGGGAACTTTTATGGAGGTGCAGCTCAGGTGGTTCCCCCTGCTCCGGTACAGGCGCCTGCTGCTACAGGCAGTTCCGGGTTTTCGTTAGCCAACATTGGTGAGTTAAAAGGAATGATTGACCGCTTCGGCGGAATTGACGGGATTATGAGTGGAATAGGCAAAATGCAGAAGGTCGTTGGTGGTATCCAGCAGATGGCTCCGATGATGAAACTCGTTATGGGCATTCTGCCTTTTGGAAAAGGAAAATCGAATAACAGCGCAGCTGATGCAGACTATGAAGAATATACGCCCCCCCGGAAACGTAAAAGCAAACGTCGGAACAAAACAACGAATGCTACACGTCGCCGCAATACAACTCCAGTCCGCCGCAAATCCAATACCACCAAGCGCCGTCCCAAAAGTCGCAAAGGTTAAATTCATCCAGGCACCCCCTTACAGAAGGTGGGTGCCTTAACACCGTTCATTAATATATCAAAAATTTCAGGAACTTATGTTCTTATTTCTGCAATTTGAGGTATACTTGATAATAACTAAAGGAGGCGGACCATGGAACTTATCAAAGACAAATATACTCCCGCATTAATCGATCGGACCGGCGAACAGTTGCGTCAATTCTACCCGAAGCTGGATACACAGCAATTTCATGAATTGGTTTTTGCTGAAGGCTGGGAACAGTTGGAATTCAAAGCGCGCATTCGCCGAATCACACTGGCCTTGACTGCAGTACTGCCCGACAATTATGAGGAAGCATTACATATTATTGAACAAGCCGCTCCGAATATGAGAGGCGTTGAATATCTGTTTGTACCGGATTTTATCGAAGTGAACGGACTTGACCCAGAGGATTACGAGTTATCCATGAAGTATCTGACCCTCTTCACACCTTATTCCAGCTCCGAGTTCGCGGTACGCCCGTTTATTAAACATTTTCCAATCCAAACGATGAAACATATGATGGCGTGGGCAGAGAGCAACAACGAGCATATCCGCAGACTTGCCAGTGAAGGCAGCCGGCCACGTTTGCCATGGGGTGCCAAACTCCAGAACTTTATCACTGATCCAACACCTGTACTTCCGATTCTGCATGCATTGAAACAGGACGAGTCCCTCTATGTTCGCAAAAGTGTCGCCAATCATCTGAATGACATCTCCAAGGACCACCCTGAACTGGTTATGGATCTGGCCACGACCTGGTACGGACAACATGTACACACCGACTGGATTGTCCGGCATGCCAGCAGGTCATTACTGAAGAAAGGACATAGCAAAGCACTAAGTCTTTTTGGTTATAACGAGCAGGATTCGATTCACATTGAGCAGCTTCAGCTTGTCCAGGATACGATTAGCATTGGCGAGGATCTTCATTTCTCGTTTGATGTCGTTAATGAGAGCGGCGAGTCACAGATGCTGCGAATTGAATATGAGATGGGTTATATGAAGGCAAACGGCAAACAGGCTCCCAAACGATTCAAATGCTCTGATAAAATGTACCCGACAGGCAGAACCAAGGTAGCCACCAAACAATCTTTCAAAGTCATCACAACGAGAAAATACTATGCTGGACTGCATACGCTAACAATTGTTGTGAATGGTAAAGAGGCGGCAACGACTTCTTTTATCCTTGAAGTGGAGTAACAGGAAGACATCGTAAGTTATACACAGCTTATTGCTGCGGAATAGTTATTCACATGTGGATACATTTATTTTCAAAACTTCCAATAGAAGAATCAGAAAGGCCACCTGGCAATCATCTTCCGACAGGTTAATCCATTCCTGCCTGAGATCCTTGTCCAGTGGCCCTTTTCATATGTAACAAACGTTGCTTCAACTATGCAATCTTCTTCTGATGATCTGCTCGTAATAGCGTGCGCTTATCACCGAAAGATGGAACTGCATTTAGAGCAGTAAAGTGTCATGTTCTCTACTTAAACCATCCCCGCTTTACAAACCAGGCCACCATGCTACCTCCAAGTACAAACATTAACAATAACACCGCCCCATACCCAAACTTCCACTGAAGTTCAGGCATATAGGCAAAGTTCATGCCATAGATTCCCGCGATCAGCGTGAGCGGCATAAATACGGTCGTAATCACCGTAAGTGTCTTCATGATCTGGTTCATCCGGTTGGAGTTCAGGGAAATATAACTGTCACGTAGGTCGGCCGTCATCTCCCGATCGGCTTCGATCATGTCTGTCAGCTTCAATAAATGGTCATAGATATCGGTAAAATAAGCCGTATGTTCACCTGTTCGCTGCACATGCTGGGAGTTCACCACCCGATAGAGCAGATCCCGCATCGGTACTACGGTTCTTCTAAGCTTCAGCAATCGAGTCCGCAGATCAAACACCTGGTTCATCAAGTCTTCAACTGACTCTTGTCCACCCCGGTTCTCCAGTTCAGCCAGTTCATCCTCAATCGCAAATAAAGACGGAAAATAATGATCGACCAGCTTGTCCATCACCGTATAGGCTGCTGCCACCGGACCTCGCGCCCAGATGGTTCGTTCATGTGCATGGTGCAACAACCGTTCCCACGCTTCATCCACTTCCTCCAATACGCCATGATGAAAAGACACTAGGAAGTTTGATCCGAGAAACAAGTCAACCTCCTCGGCTTCCAGTGTGGACGGGTTCAGTGCATGCAGCACAAGAAACTGCAGATTATCATAATAATCGAGCTTGGGCCGCTGCAACACATGCAGACAATCCTCTATGGCTAATGGATGAAAATGAAAATATGTATCCAGCAAACGGCTTTCCTCTTCCGTTGGCTGGTTAAAATCCGCCCATACCCAGGCGTAATCGTTCAGATCCAACTGTGTAAGTGGTACGTTAACGGAGACTTGGTGTTCTCTTGTAATGGCGAGTGTACGAATCATAAATCAGATCACATCCTTGTCCTGTATCTATACGTTATTGTACACAGGTGCCTTCAAACTCGACAACAAAAAAAGCCAACCCTGTTGGCTTCTCTCATTTCCCTATCCACAGTTCCCTGTATCCACAGGAATATCTTCTTTTGGTTTATCATTCCACGGATGGCTATCCACATATCCAGCCTGTCCACACGTTCATGCACAGGCGTCTCTTGATTTTGGTTGTATATTTATCCACATATCCCGATATTCACACAGTTATGAACAGTTTGTCTGGTAACCCCGAATTCGTTCGGGATAACTTCTCTTTTTAGAAAATAATCCAGTAGAGCAATCCTGCCAGTCCCGCAGTAATCGGAATCGTAATGAACCACGTAATAATGATACGTCCAGCTAGTCCCCATTTCACAGCAGAGAAACGTTTCGCGGAACCTACACCAAGAATAGCTGATGTGATCGCGTGCGTCGTACTAACTGGAAGGTGAAGCAACGTTGCTGTGAAAATAACGGAAGCAGCTGACAGATCGGCGGCGAATCCGTTGATCGGTTCAATTTTAAAGATTTTGGTACCCATCGTTTTGATGATTTTCCAACCACCAATGGATGTACCCAGAGCCATCGCGGTTGCTGCTGAGATTTTAACCCACAGCGGCACTTCCAGATGATCTTGCACACCTGCTGCAACCAAAGCAAACGTAATAATACCCATCGCTTTCTGTGCATCATTCGTACCATGTGTGAATGCTTGCAGTGCAGCCGTGAAAATCTGTACCGTACGGAAACCTTTATTCACGTTATGCGGACTGCGTTTGGCGAAAATATATTTGAGAATCGTCATGACCACATAACCGATGGCAAACGCGATCAGAGGTGATAATAGCAAACCTCCGACGATATCAATGAATCCGCTCCACTTCACTTTGTCAGATCCTGCGCCAACAAGCACGGCACCTGCAAGGGCTCCGATAAGTGCATGTGATGAGGAAGACGGAATACCAAACCACCATGTAACCAGGTTCCAGATAATCGCTGCGATCAAGGTGACTATGACGACCTCGATCCCGTTATCCAGCGTGGTGGGGTCGGTCACACTCCCCCCAATCGTCTTCGCAACGCCTGTAAACATCATCGCACCGACAAAGTTCATCACCGCTGCCAAAAGGATCGCGCGACGTGGCGTTAGTGCCCGTGTTGATACCGAAGTAGCAATGGCATTCGCAGTGTCGTGAAAACCGTTGATGAAGTCAAACGCCAGTGCAAGGAAGACGACTATACCTAATACCCAAATCGTTGTTTCCATTATTCTCTGGCTCCTTAAGAATTACGCATAATGATGGATTCGAGCACATTCGCCACGTCTTCACAAGCATCCGTTGTTGTCTCAAGACGTTCGTAAATTTCCTTACGCTTGATCAGTTCAATCGGATCAGACACGGTAGCGAAGAGATGTTTGATACACATGCGCAGCACTTCGTCGCCCTGGTTTTCCAGATCATTCAAACGAATGGTGTATTCACGGATGGCCAGCAATTTTTTCTGTGACAGCAGATGAATCGCCTTCTGAATTTCGTAAGCCGATTGGCGCAGAATTTCAGAGAACTGAACGATAAATTCGTCCGGATCCGTCAGTTGGTACATATAGAAACGGGAAGCCGTTGCTTCGAGTCCGTCCAATACGTCATCAAGTGTTGTTGTCAGCTCCATAATATCATCGCGTTCGATCGGCGTGATAAATGTTTTGTTGAGTTCTGTAATGATCGTATGCACGTAATCATCACATTTCGACTCGTACTTCTTCATTTCATTGGCAAAAAGAGTCACATCCTGAAGGTTGGAAACATGCTGGGAGAAATAATCTGCCGCTTGAACAACCGTATCTGCCATATTCTCCAGTGTCTCAAAAAATATATCCTTCTTCTTCTTAAGCTTCATAGCTCTATCCCCTTTACGAGAAAAATTGCCGATAACCGATGAAACATGAAATGACAACCTTTGATATCTTATCATATTTGTTTCATGGTTTGTACAAAAGGTGTGATCCTTTTTTATATTCTTATCACATTAATCTGAAATGAATCTTAATTATTTGGAATAATGGTAAATTCAAGTCAAGATTTTACACTGCGTTTACAATTCGACATCAAATTTCAAAATCGACAAGATTCTACTTTTCACGCCAAGGTACAATATCATGCCTTTTCGACGACAAAATGGATACATGTTTCATCGTTTTCTTTCATTACATCCTTTTATTGCTGCACAGCCAGCTTCACATGACTAGAAAATTCCGGTTGATTGGGAACAATGCTGATAAAGGTTTTGCCAGGCACAAGAGCCACTTCACTGCCATCCTGAACAAACCGTATAATATCCCCTTGCTTCTTCACCCACTGCCCACGAATCATCTTGCCTTTCTGGAACAACATGGCTTCCCCGCCCTGTTCCAAATTAACGGACAACCGACCTACACTATCAAGCACCTTGTGATCTGCACCTGCCACAATGATGTTCGCTGCGCCAAGTTGTGTCCCATTATCCAGATCCTGATCTGCCTTACCATTCACCATTCTCATATATCGTCCACTAACTTCATCATAATCATACGTCACCCGGTAACTATCCAATAAATAATGGATATCGAATTGCTTCACTGCCTCTCCTGTGGATGTCGCGCCTTCTTTGTTATAGATGTATACGGGAGACTTGAAATCATGGCTATACCCCTTGATATCTGCTCCTTCTCTCAGCTTGTCCGCTGAAGTATACAGATTATGTGGGGCTTTACGATCCGAGGAACGCCAGAAGTAAGGTCCACCATTCGAGATTTCATCCATATGCTGTTTCTGCTGCCTTTGCAAAATGGAATACGCCTCCGGACTGCCTCCGGCATGAACAAGTACCCCATCATAACTCTCACCAAGCTCAATCAGATATGGACGTATACTGCGAACAGGTCCAACCGTCTCCGCACCGCCTTCACTCTGGAAGATGGCTATGAAACGGGTAATGCCACCCTCTGCGAGGACTTCAAGAATGATATCGGCTGAACTTAGACCCGATTGGGGCCGAGCCGCTGGTGCATTATTAATCATTACGGCGAGTGGTCGACGCGTAATCGCTTCATCTACAGGCAGACCCGTCAAAGGTGCTGTATAGAGAGATGTATTGGACTCTTCCACAGTCTGTTCTTCTTGTACAGGTGCAGGTGTCGGTTCTGGCTGAACTGGCATCTGCGCCACCTCCTGGTTTTGGCAGGCAACAAGACTTAATGAGAGAATAAACAGAGATGCAGCCGATGCTGCTTTGTTCCATTTAAAAAGCTTCAATATAGGACCTCCTGAACGATATGGCCTGGTTCTAAGTTGTGATATATGTCTCATGTGGGCAACCATTTCACGTATTTCTTTCCATTTAATCACACCCCATCCGATTTGTCTGCGCCCAGAAGGCCTTGATACAGCGTGAAATTCACATTTGAAACAGCGAATCGCGAGAAAAATATGTCCTAAATGTGAACTTCTCAAACCTTACTTAAAATTTGAACTAGATTGTGATTTTAATCACAAACAAAACGACTTTTGAACTATACAATAAAGACATCAAAGGTGATCACTTAGAAAAAACAAAAACAACACACACTAGATTCCATGAAGGAGTGGTTCATATGTTCAGCTTCAACCAATGGCTTAGAGAAAACAAAGTAGCAATGTGGATTTTGACAGTACTTCGGGTGTATATCGGTTACGATTGGATGACTCACGGATGGAGCAAATTGACTGGCGGATTCGAAGCTGGGGGGTTCCTTGCAGGAGCACTGGAAAAAACAACGGGTGATCATCCAGCAGTTCAAGCATGGTGGGGAACGTTCCTTGAGAAATTCGCAGTACCAAATGCAGGACTGTTCGACTTCGTTATCCCTTTGGGTGAATTCCTTGTAGGTTTGGGTCTCATCCTTGGCTGCTTCACTACACTGGCAGCACTGATGGCTATGGTCATGAACTTCGCGTTCCTCTTCTCGGGAACAGTAAGCACGAATGCTCAACTGGTTGTAATGGAAATCTTCCTTGTTGTTGCTGGTGCAAATGCAGGTAAAATCGGTCTGGACAACTGGGTACTGCCTTACCTTCGCGGATTGATCACTCGCAATAAAGGCAATCATCCTAAAGACACACCAACGATTAGCCCAACTCACAAAACAGCTTAAGCAATCATTCATAGAATTCTCAGCCCTGCTCCCAATCCCCCTGGAGAGCAGGGCTTTTTACTCTTCAAGATCAGCCTGAATGCCCTCACTGACTTGCTCATCCACAGAAAATCATATTATGATGAAATAAAGTTGAACTTCAAAGGAGTACACGATAATGCCGACCCAGCGACGTCTTGAGACCGATGCGGACTTCCAGGAAGCCATGAATATGAAGTATAAGGTTCGAGTTTTTAAAGATAATCACCAGATTGACTCGGGTGGCATCATTATCCGTTTTGACAGCAACACCGTAGTTGTACAATCCAGTGTCAGTGAGCTCGCTTATCATTCCCGTACAGACTGTGAATTGTTCGAAATCCGCAAATAAAGATCTATTGCATAAATAAGTCCTCGTATTGAAAAGAAGGTTCCTTTAACCCATCAAGGGTGTACAGGGACCTTCTTTTGTTTATATATTGTAATTGTATACATTAACACAAGTTATCCGTACCCAACTGGCTTCAAACACCATAATTAGGCTGTTGTCTGTTCCAAGTTACACGCCGTCTCCAAACTGCCAGCAGTTCAAGCTGAGCGTTCCATAAGGGTAAGACTGGAATAAACGCTTCGCTGATCGGGACATATCCGCTGTACCCATGGCGTAGAACAAAGGTGCAAGGTGTTCTGTACCATACGACGGAACTGCCGTGCGTGCATGAGGGGCTTTTTTCTCATATTGAAACAGTTCTCTTGTGTTCCACTGCTGCAAGCGGTCACCGATCCAGTTATCAAATTCCACCGCCCACTCTTGCGGTTCATCCGTATTGCCCAGCAATCGTAAATTGTGAACCGTTCCACCACTGCCAATGATCAGCACATCATCATGACGCAGCTGTTCCAGCATTCGGCCAATATCATACTGTTCCTGCGGCGTACGCAGCGAGTCTACTGATACAGCGATCACAGGGATATTAGCCTCGGGATACATATGGAGCAACGGTACCCATACGCCATGATCCAGCCCTCGGCCACGAATCGGCTGGTGTGCCAGATTGCTACGTGTGAACAAAGCACATATCTCATTCGCTAGATCTGGCTGCCCAGATGCAGGGTATTCCATCGTATACATCGTAGAAGGAAATCCATAAAAATCATGCAAGGTCTGATGTGTATCATCCATCGTCACGGACGGTTCAGGACAATCCCAATGCGCCGTAAATACGACAATGGCTTTCGGAGCCGGCAGCCTGTCTCCAAGCTGGTTCAAGAAGTGAGTGTAGTCATTGCTCTCCACCGCAAGAGCGGGAGAACCATGCGCAATGAAAAGTGCGGGTAATGTCATTGCTGCCAACCTCCAGACACGGATAGAATGCTTACTCTTCTATTTTACCCCTAAGAAGGCGCTTTTCCAAGCTGACATCCCCAAACAGTTGTAATCCTGCCACTTATATCATCCAGTGCTGCCAATCCTGCTCGATCTTCTGACGTTCGCCCAGCCACTCTCTCGTACGCGTAATGAGCTGTTCCCGCTCTTTACCTGAAGAGAAGGTGTGATCGCCCTGGAAGATGATCTCCTTGTCGCAACGACCTTCCTGACGCATCCAGAATACCTTTTGATACAGGAATGCGTAGTCTACAGGAATAATCTCATCTGATGTACCATGCACGACGAGAACATCACCACTAAACTTAACTGCTTCCTGGAATGGCTGTTGTTCAGCAAGAGACTCGAAGAAGGTTGGTGTGAATTTGTATCCAAGATAATCAGCCGCACCCAGTTTCACGCCTTCATCGTATACTTCCCGTCCCGTAATCTTCACGATATCATTGAATGGATAACCCACGGAGGACCACATCACCAGGTTCTTAACACGTTTGTCGCGCACAGCAGTTAGCAATGCAACGGCACCACCCAGACTATGACCAATCAGCGTAACACGCGTAGGATCTACATCACTGCAATTCACCGCGTAATCCAGCACCGAACGGGTCTGCAGCACCATGGACTCCAGTCCCTCCGCTCCATACTCCCCACTGCTCTCTCCGCAACCGATATAATCGAAACGCAGGACCAGATAACCGTCTTCAGCCAGCTCCCGTGCAGTCTTTACAAACAAACGGTCCACGCCGATCCGGCTACCAACGAAGCCGTGGCAGATGACTGCCAGAGGTACGCGCTGCTGACTCTTCCCCTCCTTGATATCTTTCACAACCGGATAATGAATGGTGGCTGTTAATTCTTCCTGTCCATGACGGATACTGATCTGACGTTCCATACCGATTTCCCCTTTCCACGCTTAGCCTGTTGAGTTCCATTATTAAACATATATAATCCGATAAGTTTAGTGTGTATTAAGATGTTATTCATATATTATCATCCCGTACCCTGCAAGTCAACGTAAGTAAGAACCCTTTCTACGTTGACTGCTAATCTACATTTTATCGGTTGATGAGCGCAAAAAAATGAGCCATGCTGATGACAGCTGGCCCGGATATCATTTGGAATTCAAACAAGTGTTGCAGGATCGTTATTCGTAGCTTCTACGGAACATCTCGTGGGTCTCCACCCGTCCATTCCACTCATGCTCATGACCCGAATCACTATTGTCCCAGAAACTTCTTCCCCTCAAATTGCCATCTGTCAGTTCTTCTGCATACTCCGTGTCCTCCAGGTTCTCTTCAAAGGATACAACCTCGTCCACGACTCCACGGGAGTTGCTGTTCAGTAGCAGCTTCCGCGTCAAATCTGTTTGTTTGTCCATAACAAGCACACTCCAATCTTGGATTTCTGTTGGAAATGCTACTATTGTGATGGAATCGGCTGCTCTTTATGCATACTTCACACAATCGTTAGATCTGGGAGGCCTGAGGGATTTTTTTCACATGAACGGGGGAAAATAAACGAACAATCATTGGCAGCATATGCCTCGGAGTCCTTATGCCGAAAGGAATGAATTCATGGAACATCTACTGGAATGGATTCAACATCACGGTAAACTGGTGCTGTTATGCACCTGCGTTATACTGGCCTGTGTATGGATATGGGTCCACCATGAGCAGCTTTTTTATAAGGAATGACTTTGCGAAACGAGAGCCCTTCCCGTATACTAAAATACCGTCAGGGTCTTCAGTCAATTGGAAGATCAGAACGTGTGTAGACAGGGGGAGCAATCATTGGGGATTTCCTATAAGAAGCTTAAAGAAATACAGAATCGGCAAATAACTGAGATGAGTCGAATGACACCTGAACATGTGAAATTGTATGACGAGATCAGCACAATTGCACGTCATGCGCCAGCGGACGAGAGAACACAGGAAGAGTGGATACTCTCCGCAGGAAAAGCAATCGTACAGGCTCAGCGGGATAACAAACCCGCTCGCGAGTTATACGGACCTGATCTGGAACAAGACATCCATGCACAGCTCGGGATAACAAATACAGCACCGGAGAAGACAGCTGCCGTTGAGGTGGGTAAATCCAGCCCAACCCGTGGTAATAGTCCATCAGCTTCATCAAAAAAGAAAGCCAACGCTGTAGAACCACAGTCAACGGAGAATCCAGAGCCTGTGAAACGGACACCAAAGTGGTATGCCATGATTGCTTGGGCGGCTTTGTCTTTTGTCATGTTGATTCAAGGATGTGTGGGATTGTTCGTGGGTTGGACTGGCGGAGATACGGAGCCGTTCCAACACATCAGTCTGTTCTCTCTGATCGTTGCGGCAGTTGGCGGTATTGCATTGGTGGAGATGCTTCGCCGTCTTGCTGAGCGACCGGACGATGAAGGAGCGGACAAGAACACCGTACCTAAGGTTAACCTCAAGGGAATCATCATCTACATCGTAATCGTGGTACTTGTGCTGTTTGTGGGGTATCCACTGCGTGATAAGCTTCCGGTATTTGCACTGGCTCCGTGGGTGAGTGCGGTAATCGGTGTTGTGGGGCTAGCAACGTTAAGGCCTTTATTTGGACAAAAGAAATCAGCATAACACGATATATAACCGATTAAGGGGCCTTGTGGGTCCCTTTTTCCATTTGGAGCTGATTGCGATGTTTGATTCCTTTTCCCGGTGTCTCTCCAAACTCCCGCTTGAACATCCGGATAAAATAGTTCACTTCCATGCCTACCGTCTCTGCCGCCTCTCGTACACTTGCTCGTGGGTGCTTGTCCATCCAGTCCGAAGCCTTCTGCAAACGCAATCGCTGCATATATTGATGTCCTGTCACGCCATAATGATGATGAAATAATCGATTGAGATGCTGCACCGAATAACCCACTGCGTCAGCGATGTGCTTCAATAACAGATCGTCCTGGTAATGTGTATGCATCAAAGCTACGGCTCGGGTAAGTGCATCCAGTGCATCCTTGCTCGGATCTGACTCCCGATTAGAACGTGTTAGAGTGCTCTCCTGTTCCTTAGATGGTCTAACACTTCCGATATCGACAGTAGATGGAATTTTGGATTGTGCTATATCCAAAATGAGCTGATAGATCAGGGTTGATGTGTTCCACATCTCCGTTGCACCTTGATCCAGCGCATGCCAGAGATTGGTCATCCGTGACCAGATGATGTCAAAACCGGAGATAGGGTACGGCTCGTTCTGAAGCAAACCTGCGCTTTGAAGTACCGATCCAGCCGATGCACCGCCAATACCGATATAACCAAGTTCTCCTTTGGATTTGGAATGAGGCACATACTCATGCGCAATCCCAGGTTCCACGATGAATACCTGCCCTGCTCCCATCGTCCATGTCCCTTTTCCCGGAAGCCTGAACTGCCCTTCACCGCCGCCTGACAAAAACAACTGATACACCGGAAATCCATCCGGTCTATGCAGAACTTTCTCTTCCTGCGTGCCCACACAATACAGGTACAGCGGCAACCGGGAATCCGGCAGGCCCGTCAAACGAAATGCAAGCATTCCATCATTCCTTTCGGCTCATAGGCTTCTGGCTTATTCCTTCTATTATCCATCGGGTTGTCCTGTTCCAGCAATGGTCTAAGGAACCTTTTTAGCGACAAGATTTTCAATTATTAATTGAGACAGTTGCGCTAGGATAATAAAAAAACTCCCTTTTCAAATGAAAAGAGAGTTTTGAGTAGTTAAACAGTAATTCATAGTTGAAACACGTGAGCCACAAATTTATGGTGATGTTGTATTATTTGGATCTACCACTGGGGTATCAGAAGCTGGACTACCTGTTGCTGGCTGCTGAGCAGCTGCCAATTGCACTGAGGCAGGAGCGGATAAAGCGTTAACCGTCGCTTGCTGTTGATCCGCAACAGACAAGACATACACTTGATAAGACGTTCCAGCAGCAATTGCATCGCCATCTGTATCTTTCGAAAGGGTCAGTGTCAGGTCTTCTTTAGATCCTGTTACTAAAATCTGGAAGCGATCAGTATTGTTTACACCGTTTGCTACAGGTAAAGTAAAGTTAGAACCGTTTTTCACAACAAAAACTTTATATTGAGATATTCCTTGTTCAGTTGCATTCGGAGTAAGATTAATTTTTATTGCAGGTCCTTGAGCTCCAGTTGCATCGGTTGCAGTAAGGCTTGCGGCCTTCACTTCGACCGGTTGTTGCTGTTTCGGATTCACCTTAATAATATTAGACGCTCCAGAAAGACTTGATTCACGTGTGTTGCTGTCAGACACGGATAAGACAAAGACCTGATAGGATTTACTTGAGTCGATTGGAGCTCCATTAACATCAGTTGTAACCGCAAAAGGCTGGACGTCGGTACTTGACCCATTCTTAGATACACTCAAGTAGTTATTTAATTTCAAAACTGCTTTAGCTGTACTTAAGTTAAACACATCAACCTGACTTGAAGGCACTATCATTATTGCATAATTGGAAATTCCAGTGTCATTCCGGGGCTTCGTGAAAGTAATCAAAATATCTGTTGCATCCCCTGTTGCTTGCGATGCCTCTTTCACAGTTGCCTTAACACTGCTCACTGCTTCCACTGTAGACGTAGTGTTTAATTTGATTATGCCTGATGCTGAAGAAAGCGCATTTGACAGGGACCCGTTGTTATTTACAGCTAAAACGTATACACGATATTCTACACCGTTGATAATCTTGCTACCATCCGTCGCTATTGTCCCACTCGGCAATGTGAACGATCGGTTATTTCCCGTTTTCCCCACTGACGTATAGTATGCGCTGTTTAAAGCACTCGCCGTAGACAGGCTCAACGTACTATTCGCCTTCACTACGAACACTCGATATTCTCTTACATTCGTCTCATCTGCGGATTTATTGAAGGTTACCTGAATATCGCGACCATCTCCATTATCCCCAATGTCCGTTGCAGCCACATTACTCGGAGCCGTTATAGCTGCATTCTGTGTCAGCGTAATTTGGGAAGAGTAACCAGACAAAGCATTTTGACTGGAGTTTCCGTTGTTATTCACCGACAGCACAAATACTCGATAAGCAACGTTATTCGTAATGGTGTAACCATTGGTATCTACCGCATAGTTCGGAAGCGTTACTGACAGGTTACCACCCGTTTTGTTCACCTGCGTATAGTTGCTCGACGCATTAGCTGCGCTCAACGTGAAGCTGCCCACATTAGCGGAACGAACTACATATACTCGGTAGGCAGAGATTCTGGACTCATCCGCAGCTTTGTTGAAAGAAACCCGCAGATCACGACCATCACCGTAGTCACCAATATCTGCAACAGCCAGGTTGCTAATAACTCCCGCGTTACCGTTCGTTGTCAGTCTCAGCACAGTGGAGGAAGCTGACAGCGCATTGGTGTATCCATTTTGCTGATTGCCCACCGCCATCACAAAGATGCGATAATCTTGCAGATTCGTTACGTTATATCCGCTTGTGTCCTTCATGGATGAAGGTAATGTCGTTGTAATGTTGTTGCCTGTTTTATTCACCGTATAGTACAGACTGGAGGACAGGTTACTTGCTGTCGTCAGATTGAAGTTGCTGGCTACCGAGTTACGCACCACGAAGACGCGATAATTCGCCACCTTGGACTCATCCGATGAACGGTTGAAGCTCACCTGGATATCACGACCATCTCCATAATCCGAGTTATCTCTCACTTGCGTAATTACCGGAGATGTTGCTGTGTTTACGGACAACGTAAGTGAAGAGGATGCCGCGGACAACTTGCTATCTGTTGTTGTATTAGTGCTTACGGACAAGATGTATACCACATACGCTGTGCCGCTTTTAATCAATTCGCCGGACGTATCCCGTGTTGAAGAAGTCAGCTGGCTTTTCACTGCGGTACTATTTCCTTTGTATATGATCGTGGAGTTAGCACTGGATACTTTGTTCGCCGCAGCCAGATTGAACGCAGAAGAGTCCTTCGCTTTAACAACAAAAGCACGATAATACGTAATGTTCGATGTTGTGCTCGGCTGCGTGAAGTTAATCTCCAGATCGCGACCATCGCCATAGTCGCTAATATCTGTAGCACGCAGGCTTGTAACCGCCTGTACTGTGGATTTCACATTATTAAGCTTCAAAGCTTGGGAAGACCAGTTCAATGCATTTTTATAATTGTTGCTGCTGTTACCAACAGTCAGTACATACAGGCGATACGTTTCGTTGCTATTGAGCAGATCCCCGTTTACGTCACGCGTCTGTGCATTAAGCGTCAGTTTCGGGTTGCTGCCATTTGGTGTAATGGATGTATAGTTCGCAGCAGGAACGGCAGTTGCTGAGGACTCTGTGAAGCTATTCACATCACGAGTTTTCACCAACATAATCCGGTAGGCAGATACCGCCTTCTCTGAAGTTGGACGTGTGAAGCTCACGGTCAGGTCACGACCATCTCCGTTGCTTCCGGATACCGAACCATAGATGTTCCATGCAGCATATTGTGTCTCATCCACTGGAGGTGTTACCGTTGTCTTGATATCTACACGTTGATTGCGTGAGTTCCAGAATACTTTTTCCCCAAAAGCTTCACTGACAAAACGAATGGGAACCATCGTGTTACCCTTAATCGTGTTAGCAGGTACATCCAGCGATATCGCTTCCCCGTTGATGTATGCCGTTTTGGAACCGAGTGTCAAAGTAACTTCCTGATCATCGCGAGTTGCAACAATCGTTTTGGTTCTGTTGGTGTACTGTACCTTCGCATCCAATCCTTCAAAAATCGACCGAAGCGGAACCAGTACGCGTCCACCTTTCATCACAGGTGCCTGAGCAGATGATAACTCCGCATCATTAATATATATGCTGATCCTCGCAGCTGCATCCATAACCGACGTTGGAAGTGCGGACATCAGCATGGCCGATACAGCCAGCGCTGACATTACCTTCTTCACTTGTTTTCCTCCCGCTTTCCTCATATCCCATATCCCCATTCTCGCATGTAGTTAACATCGAAATAGATTCGTTGTTATTTTCAATAATTCCTGTATTTACCTATGCACAACTAAGACGTTCAGATCAGCTCAAAAGTTTCCAGTTGTACAAAAAATATTTTCGCAGAAATCTTCCTCTATCTTCCACCCTCCAAAAGTTAAAAATAACAGAAGAATTTGTCACCATTCCGCAACCACATCCTGCCCCAATTGCGTTAATGTATAGTGACTAGTGAACAACGCCTATCATTTTCTTAACTACGGGAGGTTCATATCTATGACATCATCGTTCCAATCTGCCACACCTAAAAGCATGCGCACCTTCATTACAGTCACCGCTATCCTCATGCTGCTACAAACGGCTATCGCTCCATTATCTGGAGTCGCTGCTGCCGCATCTTCCAGTACAGATACCAACAAAGTCACGACTGCCAGTTCAACAACCATATATAAAACATTTCAGTCCATGCTCTACAAAAAGAACGGCTTGCCTGCCGCCGATACTTATCTCGAATCTCATATCAAAAAAGTAACAAAGCATCACGCCACCCTGATGGTGCTTCAATTGGAGAATGCTCGCCTGAAGGCGCTAAGTGCCATGACGGACCGCCTGCTCGTTCCTAACGTTCAGGACAAGATGATCAAGGCTTACAAGTTGAACGATAGCTTCACCAAACTTATGGAGCGTACCCAGGACTCCGATCTGCGTGCACTGTTAAAAGAAGCTCGTGACAGCGGCTATCGCCTCGTCATGCTCGAAGGCTCCCTATATCCCATAATGAATTATGCGGCATTCGTGAAATATACCTCTGTAATTAAAGAGGATATCTCAAGCTACATCCATATCATGACAAAGGAAACGAAAAACTTGCCTGCGGATGACGGTGCTCTGGTCATTGGCTATCAGGAAATTCTCCTTCGAGCACTCAGCCAGGAAAGATTCCTGGAGCTGCATCCAACATCAAATCGGGCCAAGCAGGTGCATAACCTGTTAAACAGTTATACCCTGTATACCTTTTATGGGCTGAACAATACACCGCTGTTTGATTATGACACGAACAAAATGATTGCGAACGCCCAAAGAGGCTACAACGGCGTCTTGCAGCGTCTTGCATCCGTCGATAGTGAATTCCTCACCAAGCTGGATTCCTTTATGGACGTGGTTAATGAATCGAAGTATGCAAAAACGGCTGCTGTCGAGAAATGGCTGGAGCAGAATGTGCCGGTCAGCGACTATGCGAATTATTAAGTAATCTGTTCCCCAGGTTAACATCCGTTTCAAATTCATGCTAAATTCCAACAGTTAACCACAACAAAAACCGCCACAGAATTCGCTCCTGTGGCGGTTTTCTTCATGCTTCTATAGTCAAAACTGACTAACCGTCAGCGCTCTGTACTATTGAATCGGTTTGACCATATGATTATACTCATGTCCTGCGATGACAATCACGTCATCTTTGACATATCCCTGCCGTTCGTACAGCATTAGCGCACGGCCATTGTCCCGTTCTACAATCAGGGATACCTGCGAGTGACCCAGATCTCTGCCTTGCTCCTCAAAAGCAGCCATCAGTGCGCGGCCGATGCCCTGCCCCTGATATGCTTCACTTACCGAGAGAGTATCCAGATAATACTCGCCCGGACGGGTTTCTTTGACCAATGCATACTTCTCTTCCTGGCTTCGTCCAGGGCGATCCAGAATCGGCTGGTCCAGACGATCTGCTTCGCCGCCATCATAGGCCACCAGAATCCCCGCGATCAGCCCATCCTGCTCCATCACCGTCACATGACGATAGCTAATCCGGTTGTTTTCCTGTACATAGAACTCCTGCAAAATCTGCATCGCCTTCTCATGATCCGCCTCACCTGCAAGTGCGTATGCAATGTCTCCTATCGCCTGATACAGTAACGGAATGACCTGATCTGCATCTTCCATACGCGCAGGTCTGATCAGAGGAGATGTTTCTTGGTGGTCTGATTGCATACTGGAATGTTTCATCAGATTAACATGTTGAACAGATTCAGATTTTTGTTCAGCTCGGTATAGGCGATACCTTTGCGGTTCATACGTTCAATGAGTGGTTGGTAATCTTCCTTGTACATCAGCTCGATGCCCACCAAGGCAGGACCATTTTCCTTATCATGCTTTTTCGTATATTCAAATCGGGTGATATCATCATTCTTCCCTAGAACTTCCTCCAGGAATTCACGTAAAGCTCCTGCACGCTGTGGGAAATTAACCATGAAATAATACTTCAGACCTTCATAGATGAGGGAACGTTCTTTGATCTCCTGCATCCGGTCAATATCGTTGTTCCCGCCACTAATGACGCAAACCACTGTCTTGCCCACAATTTGCTCACGATACTGCTCCAGCGCCGCAACAGCCAAGGAACCGGCAGGCTCAACCACAATCGCATTTTCATTATAGAGCTCCAGAATAGTTGTGCAGGCTTTGCCTTCTGGCACTTTCACAATGTCATCAAGTATACTGCTGCAGATATCATAGGTCAGATCACCAACCCGTTTCACCGCTGCGCCATCCACGAATTTATCAATATCATCCAACGTCACAACCTGTTTGCGGAACATCGCCTCACTCATGGAGGCTGCCCCAAGTGGCTCGACACCGATGATGCGTGTCTCCGGACTCACGGTCTTCATGTAGGTTCCCACGCCGGCTGCCAGCCCTCCGCCACCAATCGTCACGAATACATAGTCGGCATTCTCATCGAGACTTTCCATAATTTCCATCGCTACCGTACCATTACCTGCAATAATCTTCGGTTGATCAAACGGATGGATGAACGTCATGCCCTGTTCGTCACATGCACGCATTGCTTCTGCGTATGCATCGTCATACGTATCTCCGATCAGCACCACTTCAACGTTGCTGCCGCCAAAACGTCTCACCTGCTTCACCTTCTGGTTCGGCGTTGTACTCGGCATGAAGATTTTGCCGTTAATCCCGAGGGCATTACAGCTAAAAGCGACACCTTGAGCATGGTTGCCTGCACTTGCACAGACAATACCCTTCTCCATCTCGGCTGGCGTCAGACTGCGAATCATATTGTAGGCGCCTCGGATTTTGAACGAACGCACCACTTGAAGGTCTTCCCTTTTCAGATACACATTACAGTTATATTTGGCCGACAATACAGCATCCCGCTGTAACGGCGTTCTTACAATGACCTCACGCAGCACATGATGTGCGCGCACGATATCTTCCATGCCAACACTGGCACGACCGGGACTTGTGGTTCCCGTTGGTTCTTGTTCAACTGGTTTCATGTTGTCTCCACACTCCGCTTATATGGTCTATATAAGTTGAACTACAGTTCATTTACACTGACACTACGATGACAGAATAACCCTCCAATCGCTGTTATCCCCAGATTTTTTTGATTCCCTTTTTCCAAGGGAAAAATCCGTTGATAGCGTATGCTTCCGATGCAGCTTTCTTTCAGAAAGCTTTTAGGCGAACGCTTCGCTTTTTCAGGTTCTTTCTGTCCTCTCCGTTATCGTGTAAATCATTAATTCAACTTATTTAGCAATGTCGCGCACTGCTTTTCTTTGTATTGTATCACTTTTGTTCTGTTCTTGCGCCTGAGCTCACATCGTTTATCATTCGGACAATTTCGTCGATAATGACCTGAGGGTCTGTATACATAACCATATGTCCCGATTGATCCGCCCCAATCCATTTCGCATTGGATAGCTTGCTCACTGTCTGGCGATGCGCCGAGATGAGAGCAGATCTGATTTTCCCCTCTCCCTTGCCCGGTTTCGTACCCGAGATCACGCTAACTTCCAGATCACCCAGAGCCGGGGGATGTTCCAGCAGTGCTGCCATGTCATCCAAAAATGTTTTACCTTCTGCAAGCATCGTGCTGGCTGCCCGTACAGTGAAATCCTCCTTGAGGTGATCCGCTGCTACATCAGCAGGCTGTATGCTTCCAGCTTTGCTGCCGAGCAATTTATATAACCCCGTACGTGCCATGATTGGAATAATGAAACCATTGATGGCAAAGCTCTTTTTAGTAAGCTTGGAAAAATACATTTCGCAATGCTCGTCTGATGGATCTACCAGGATAATGCCACGTAATCGAGATAGATGTGCAGCTGCCGCAGCCCGTACAATCGGACCTCCCCAGCTATGTCCAACCAGAATGAATGGGCCCGGGCTCAGAGCTGTCAGCAGTTCACCAAGGTCCCCTGCAATGCGTTCAAGGCTGCGTGGAGCCGAGTCGACATCACTTCGTCCCGCCCCTGCCCTGTCATACACGACTGCACGTGCATGCTCAGCAATGGCTGGTGCAACCAGTCCCCAGTTCGATCTGGAAGCGCCCATACCGGACTCAAACACCACCGTCAGATCTCCTGTTCCCCTGGACATATAATGTAATTTTCGACCATCGCGGGTCTGAACAAACGCACTTGAACCAAATGTATGTGAGCTAGGGTTAGGATTCATATTCCCCCTCCTGATTACGTGCATAGTCATCTTTCACCGAATCTAATTGAAAATGATTATCAATTACTTCATTATAGAATAATCCATCCTTTACCACAACCATGTTGCTTTAGCAAGTTATAGCAGTCCTGTCACCTCTGTCACGTTGTAGGATCACCCCACACCCCGCCGTTCCGTTAACCCTCCTTTTTCCTTATGAAAAAGAAAACCCGATCCATGATTGGATCGGGTAACTGTAGCAGCCACTATGCGGCTGGCCCTCATTCACATTCTTATGGCTTCGTGCGCATTTCCTGCACGATCGCATAATCGTAATCGCTTAATCCAAGGATGGACTCCTACTCGGTTTAAGGGCGCAGTCCCTTATCCCCGAATACCATGATCCTTGCTGTTCAACTGCTCCAGCAGCTCATTCATCGCTTCTTCCGTCATGGCCCCGCCGCTAAACGCAACCAGTGCACGCAGCGGCATATATTTCATCATCGCATCCATCATATCTGCGTGATCACCAGCATCATCACCGCCAAACCCGCTGGCCTCCTGAAATTGTTGCAAAGCCTGGTCCAGCAGCTTTTTATGGGCCGGATCACGCTGGATATCCCCCAATGTACTATTACGCGTATAGGTTGGAAGGAATGTCGCTGTAGACTCTACATTCACACGTGCGTGCACATGAATGTCCCGTGAGGAACTACCTACCTGAATATCGAACTCTCCGGTCTCCACATGCCAGTCTTTCATATCCACGTTGTAATAGGCGAATGAACGCTTGTTTAGTGTAAAGCTCACTACTTTTGACTCTCCAGGTTCAAGGGCCACCTTGGCAAAAGCCTTCAGTTCTTTGACTGGACGAATAACTGTGCTCTCTACGTCGCTGACATACAGCTGTACAATCTCCTTGCCCGCTCTGTCTCCGGTATTGGTGACCCTAACTTGCACGTTCACCTCATCCTGATCTGTCAGTTCTGTGCGATCTACCTTCAGATCAGCATATTCAAATGTCGTATAACTCAGTCCATAGCCAAACGGGAACAGTGGCTCCAGTTCTTTTTTATCATAATAGCGGTACCCAACAAAGATGCCTTCCCGGTAATCGACACGATCTCCTTCGCCCGGGAAATTCAGATAAGATGGATTATGGCTGAGCTTGGCAGGAAATGTCTCTGCCAGTTTACCGGACGGATTTACCTCTCCATACAACAAATCAGCTATCGCTCCACCAACAGCCTGTCCACCAAGATAAGCTTCGAGCACGGCTTGCACCTGAGGTAGCCAAGGCATCTCTACTGGAGATCCGTTGCTCAGCACAACGACGACACGTGATTGAACCTTCGCAATCTCTTCGATCAGCCGAATATGATTGTCAGGCAGACGCAGATGGGCACGATCATACCCTTCGGATTCATAACGATCCGGCAATCCAACAAACACAACAGCGGTATCCGCCGACTGCGCTGCGTGAACAGCCTCATGCATTAATGTCTCATCCACATCATCCGCTTCAATCCGATAACCCGGGGCATACGAGAAGGTTACACCTTCGCCAGCCACCTGGGTCATCTCTTCTACAATATCATCCACTTTGGTCGGATTAATATGGGAACTGCCGCCGCCCTGGAAGCGAGGTTTGCGCGCAAATGCCCCGATTAACGCCACTTCGCCTTCACGTCCCAGCGGCAGGATACTCTCTTCATTTTTCAGCAAAACCATACTCTCGGCTGCCACCTTGCGTGCAAGTTGGTGGTGCTCATCCTTGTTATAGGTTGCCCCTTCTTGCTTTTGATCAACAGCATTGAAGATCAGCGTAAGCAGACGCTCCACCGCCCGATCCAGCTTGTCCAGCGGCAGTTGTCCGCTCTCTACAGCATTGATCACTTTACGCTCACCGATTCCACCACTTGTAGGCATCTCCAGTTCCAGTCCTGCTGCAAGGGCGTCTGCACGTTCATTGACCGCGCCCCAGTCTGACACCACAAGACCTTCGTGTCCCCATTCGTCTTTCAGGATATCCGTAAGTAACCATTCATTCTCACCTGCGTACGTACCGTTCACCTTATTGTAAGAACACATCACCGTCCACGGCTGTCCATCCTTCACCGCACCTTCGAAACTTGCCAGATAAATCTCACGTAGTGTCCGTTCATCCACCACCGCATCAATCGACATGCGCCGTTCTTCCTGATTATTAACTGCAAAGTGTTTGAGAGACGTACCCACACCCTGACTCTGCACACCTTGAATATGACCAGTAGCCATCTGCGTAGATAACAACGGATCTTCGGAAAAGTATTCAAAATTACGCCCGCCCAGCGGGGAACGTTTAATGTTCACACCCGGCCCAAGCAGTACCGCTACATCCTCGGCCTGACATTCCTCACCCAAGGCCACTCCGACCTGACGCGCCAGCTCCTTGTCCCATGAACTAGCCAATCCTGCCGCAGATGGGAAACAGGTTGCAGGCACGCTCGACGTTAGACCCAGATGATCTGCACTCCCATCCTGTTTGCGTAACCCATGAGGTCCGTCCGTCACCATGATGGATGGAATGCCAAGACGCTCCACCCCTTTCAGATGCCAAAAGTCCAGTCCCGAGCACATACCCGCTTTTTCTTCCAGTGTCATCCGCTGTACCAGTTCCTTGATGTTACGTTCCACATTAACCCCTCCAGTTCATGATGTTGATACATAGCTATATCACTAAGCATACAAGGTTATCTACCACACATTCAAATGTTTACCCGGTTAGAAACGGTTACATAACACCAGTCAATCATTTCCTCTTCCTGACGATGATCAAAATAAAAAGGAAAAACAGCCCGATCTTCACGATCAGGCTGTCTCTATACGTTTCATAACCGTCTATCCACCCAATTTACGCCTGAGTCTTAAACCAAGCTGCCGCGGCTTCTGCCTCGGTACGAGTCAACTGATGACCCTGACGCTCCCAATGCGTGTTTACATCGGCACCTGCACCGCTCAGTAGCGAAGCAAGTTCCTCCGTTTCACGTTTTGGTACAATCGGATCATTCTCACCTGCACCAATGAACACAGGCATACCTTTCAGATCGGGCAGTTCCAGTCCGCGCAGCGGTACCATCGGGTGATGCAGAATTGCACCTTTGAATACATCCGCTTGATGGAAGATCAGGCTTGCCGCAATGTTGGCACCATTCGAGTAGCCCAGTGCATACACGTTGGACCGATCGAAACCGTATTCCACCGCAGCTGCATCTACAAAAGATCCCAACTCCGCCGTACGTGCAATCAGATCTTCTTCGTCAAAAACACCTTCGGCCAATCGGCGGAAGAAACGGGGCATCCCGTTCTCCGATACGTTACCCCGTACCCCAAGTATGCCAGCTCCTGGTGCGATCATCTCCGCCAGACCCACCAGATCGTTCTCGGTTCCGCCTGTGCCATGAAGCAACAGGATTGTTGGCGCATCCGGCTGAGCACCTGCTTTATAGATATGTTTCATTGTATTGGTTGTGGTCATGATTTGGACTCTCCTTTCCATTCACGTACTTCAATTCGTGGCAACAATTGCTCAATCTGCTCACGCTGTGGTTCATACCATTCAGGCAACATCAGTTTCTCACCCATGCTCTCTGCTGGTTCATCCCGTGCAAATCCCGGAGGATCCGTAGCCAGTTCGAACAGTATACCACCCGGCTCCCGGAAATACACAGCGTTGAAGTATTGACGGTCAATGACTGGCGTTGGATGATATCCGGATTGTTCAAGATCCTGCTGAATTTGTTCATGTTCCGCGTAATCTTTGGCACGCCATGCAATATGGTGAACCGTTCCGGCTCCGCCAATCCCGCGTTGGATACCTGTGGACTGAATATCAATGATCTGACCAATATCGCCGCTTGCCTGAAGACGAAGGAGTCCGTTCTCTTCACCGACTTGCTCCAGACCCAGTTTGCTCACCAAGACGTCCATGGTTTTCTCAGGAACGTGGCTGAACAATACGGCTCCGCCAAATCCTTTGATGGCATGCTCCGGTGTCACACCGTTGAAACTCCAGTTGCTTGGCTGACCGCCTTCACGCTCAACCAGTTCAAGCAACAGACCGCCTTTGTCGAAGAAACGAATGTACTGCTCACCAAATCTGGTTTTATTTTCATATGGAATATCGAAGGAAGCAAGACGTTCTTTCCAGAAAGGCAGGCTTCCTGCAGGAACCGCATATACGGTAACTCCAGTCTGACCTGACCCAATGACACCTCTTCTTGAATTCTGCTGCGGGAAAAAGGTAATGATTGTGCCCGGTGCACCCTGCTCATTCCCGTAATACAAGTGATACACGTCCGGTGCATCAAAGTTAATTGTTTTTTTCACCAGTCTGAGCGCCAACACACCTGCATAAAAATCAACGTTTTTCTGCGCATCGTCAACAAAAGCTGTAATATGATGAATTCCTGAAGTTCTGAACATAATCTCCACTCCCTTGGTTTTAGTTGTATCATAGGTTGTTTTTGTTTCTTTTATTTATTGCTTTTCGTCGTTATTTATCTTTAAATTAAGATTCTTTAAATTTATATTAATCCATTGTACTTCAATATGCAAGCTTTTATTTTAAAATTAAGATTTAATACAAAAAGCAGGCCCCGATCACTCCGGGAACCTGCTTAGCGTTATAACGATTGCTTAGTTGTTTCGTATTCCTGTATCAATTTTGTATTACTGCTTCTTAAACCAGTTTCATTCTTTTTGGTGGATTCACCAAATCTTTATGCTCGTATTCATCCTTGATATCTCCGACAATCTCTTCAAGGATATCCTCCATCGTAACCATACCTACCGTAGCACCTGCCTCGTTTTTCACGGTAGCAATGTGTACACGGCTTTGCTGCATCTGGATCAGCACATCCTTGATTGGAGAACGCTCGGAGAAACTCGGCGTATTATGGACAAATGTCTCCATATTAAAATCTCTGCCCGCAGCGACACTCGTCAACATTTCTTTTGTGTTAATAAAGCCCACAAAATGAGCCTGATCCCCATTCGCAATAACAGGGTATCTGGTGTATTCGTGACGATTCAGCGTTTCAATGATCTGATCAAGCGGCATTTCCTTATTCAACGTAACAATTTTATCTCGTGGAATCATGATCTCCTGAAGCAAACGCTCATCAAAAGCAAAAATGTTTTTGAGATAGTCCAGCTCTGTCTGGTTGATCTCGCCACTCTCATAGCTCTGTGCCATAATCAGTTTCAGCTCTTCCTCCGAGTGAACGGTATCATGCCCGGCAGGTTTTACACCAAAGATACCAAGCAACAGACGAGCAGCTCCATTTAATGCATAAATGAACGGATTCATGATTTTACCGAACCAGTACAGTGGGGGTGCCAGCAACAGCGTCATTCTCTCTGCAAACTGAATCGCCAGTGTTTTCGGTGCCAATTCACCAATAACCACGTGCAGGAACGTAATGATCGCCAGAGCAATACCATAGGAAAGCACGGTAGACAATGCCGCCGGCACTTCCATGCGCTCAAAGAGCGGATGAAGCATTTTCTCAACGGTAGGTTCACCCAAGGCTCCCAATACCAGCGCCGTGATGGTAATCCCCAATTGACATGCCGACAGATAATAATCCAGGTTGTGCGCCACTTTTTTGGCCAGTACTGCCTTTTTGTTACCTTCCGAGATCAATTGATCGATTCGGGACATCCGTACTTTAAGAATTGCAAATTCGGCTCCAACGAAAAAGGCTGTCAGACCTATAAATACGGCTACTAAAAATAAATTCAAGGCTATTATTCCGTCCAATGATTTCCCTCAGGTTGAGGGATTCACCTCCATTAAAATTTAAAATAAGGTTGCACGAGTGACGTTCCGGTGACGGCTCGTTCTTCCGATCGCCATTGCCTCCAAATTTCCCTGATTGTTGTTTTCAAAGGTATACAATTGGTTTGCAAACGCGAACGCTACGCTTCTTCAGAATCGATTCCGTCCCCTACACTGTTACGTTGCCAAAACATTTAAATTCTGAGGGCCGTCTACCCTAGATTACAGTTATGATCGAACCAACATTACGCAAGATCGCTAGCAGCTTCCTCAACCTGCGCGCCGTTTACCCGCTCCAGAAGAACTTGCTTGATGTGATAATTTTCGGTATCAACAACGGTCCAGACATAATCGCCGTGTTCTACCGTGTCGCCTTTTTCCACACCTACACCCTTCTGGTACTGAATCCATCCGGCTACGGTATCCATCTCTTCGTTTCCTTCAAAGCTAAGCCCGAACTGTCGCTCCACTTCATCCAAAAGTACCCGACCATTAATGAGATATTGATTCTCTCCGGTCTCCTGAATATCAGCCACCTCATCGGCATCGAATTCATCACGAATCTCACCGACCAGCTCCTCCAGAATATCCTCCATCGTAATGATTCCCGAAGTACCACCGTATTCATCCACGACAACGGCCATGTGTACACGTTCCTGTTGCATTTTAATCATCGCATCCTGGATACGTGTAACTTCGGAAACGAATGGGATCTCACGAACGAATTCGCTCAGTTGATACGATCTTGCGGCAACCATGTCAGGCAAAATCTTTTTCACATTCACAACGCCGATAATGCGGTCCTTGTCCCCATCCTCGATGACAGGGTAACGTGAATAGTTATGTTCATCCAATATAGGAATAATATCGTCATAGGTCATATCCTGATCTAACGTCACCAGTTCCGTACGTGGTACCATGATGTCTTTGGCATCACGTTCGTCGAACACAAATACATTTTCCAGATATGAAAGCTTGGTCTTGTTGTTCTCGTCACCTTCATAACTCTGGTTCATGATGATCTTGATCTCGTCCTCCGAGTAGGCTTGATCATGTTTGGCAGGCTTCACACCGAATCCTCGCAGAAGAACACGAGAGGTTCCATTAAGCGCCCAGATGAACGGATACATGATTTTACCGAACCAGTATAGTGATGGGGCAAGCATTAATGTCAGTTTTTCTGAAAATTGAATCGCCAATGTTTTCGGTGCCATCTCACCAACAACCACATGCAAAAACGTGACGAGGATAAAGGCAATCGCATAGGAAGCAATTGATGAGATCGAAGCAGGTACGTCTAAATAATTGAATACCGGGTATAACAATCTCTCAACCGTCGGTTTTCCGAGCGCTCCCAGTCCTAGAGCAGTGACCGTAATACCGAGCTGACAGGCTGATAGATAATAATCCAGGTCCGAGACAACTTTTTTGGCGAGTACAGCCTTTTTATTGCCTTCCGCAACCAGTTGATCCACTCTTGATGTACGAATTTTGACTACAGCGAACTCCGATGCTACGAAAAATGCAGTCAATGCAATCAAGATAATAAGTAAAACGATATTCAATATGGTAATTATGTCCAATGATTTCCCCGGTTCTCAGGGATTCACCTCCAGAGATAGTTACAGTGTGATCCGTTAACTACGTTAACCATTCATCTGCTGTTTGTCGTTCATGATGGCGTATGCCTTATATGAAATCGATAATGATCATATTTGTATATGTCGTACGTGTTTGACCTTGTAAAACCAAAACAGGAATTCAAGATGAAGTCAATGACATGCAGAAACTTCTTCATTCAAATCGGGTTACCCCTCATGCTGTCAATTGTTCCTCGCTTAACTCCACCTAGATTCGCCATTTGGACAATTTACAATATCGCCTACCCAATAGATATCCACCTCCCCTCGTACTCATTCCTGTTTCCGAAAAGTATACCATGTTTCCCGCTCAACCATCCAGTTGCACGTTATGGTTTGGCACAAGCTTACAGTATAATGTTCACAAATTAGTCTCTATGTATGTTACGTACTTTATATAATATGATTGATATTACCTCATAATGTGATATTGTTCACATGATTAGTATAGTCCAATTTATAAAAATACTACCCTGTACTTTAGGGTATTAAACAACATGCCTAAACACCCAGATTATATCCTGTTTCGTATCTTTCCCATGTCTTTCCCTTATGGACAAGTTTGGCCGTTTGCACAAGATACATCTATATACGCAGCAAAGAGCCCGCAGGATGCAAATACCTTTCCGGTACACATCTATACGGGCTCTTGTATTCATTCTATACCAGTGCTTTGGCAGCTATATCCGTCCGCTGATGTTTGCCATCAAAATGGATAAGCTCCGCCTGTTCATAGGCTTTGTTTCTAGCTTCGGCAATATCCGCACCAAGGCCAACTACGCCCAGGATTCGTCCACCATTCGTGACCCAGTCTCCTGCTTCACTACGCGCAGTACCTGCGTGGAATACCACGGCATTATCTACTTGATCCAGACCTTCAATGACTACGCCTTTGGCATAAGGACCCGGATAACCTCCTGAAGCAAGTACCACACATACTGCGGCTTCATCGCTCCATTCAATCTCAATATCTGCCAGCTTGCCATGAACGGTTGCCCAGAAGATATCAAACAAGTCACTCTTCAGGCGTGGCAGTACGACTTGTGTTTCGGGATCACCAAACCGTGCGTTGAACTCAATCGTTTTGGGTTTACCATCTGGTGAAATCATCAGTCCGGCAAACAATACACCCTGGAATGGACGTCCCTCGGACACCATCGCTTTAGCCGTTGGTTTAATGATCGTCTCCACGGCTTCCTCAATAATAGAAGCATGGATATGTGGCAATGGTGAATATGTACCCATACCGCCTGTGTTTGGCCCCTGATCATTGTCGAATACAGGTTTGTGATCTTGCGCTGCGGCCATCGGACGAACCGTCTCCCCATCGACAAAAGCCAGAATGGACATTTCCTGCCCTGCGAGGAATTCCTCGATGATCACTTTGGCTCCCGCTTCACCAAATACTTTGTCCACCATGATGCTGCGCAGAGCCTGATCAGCCTCATCACGGGAATAAGCTACCGTCACTCCTTTGCCCGCTGCCAGTCCATCTGCCTTGATGACAACCGGGATTGCTTGCTCATTCAGGTATGCTTGAGCCTGTTCGTAGTTGTCGAATTTTTCATAGGCTGCGGTTGGAATGTTGTATTTGTGCAGCAGATCCTTCATGAACGTTTTACTTCCTTCGATCTCTGCTGCATTACGACGGGGTCCGAATACCGGAATACCTGTCACGTCAAATGCATCCACGATCCCATCCGCCAGCGGATCATCCGGACCAATAACCACTAAACCCACTTTAAGCTCTACAGCAAGAGCCGTTAGTTTATCGAATTCATTTACCGCAATGGCATGACACTCAGCGAGCTGAGCAATACCTGCATTTCCCGGTGCACAGTGAATCTTGTCTACCTTTGGACTCTTCGCCAGAGCCCAAATGATTGCATGCTCCCGGCCACCGCCGCCTACTACCAGAATATCCATTCGTTCTGTTCCCCCTCCGTGCATAACTGGATTTGTTACGCTATCGCGTGTTGAAAAACCTAAAAAAGAGGGGGTGTACCATAAGTCATAAGTATGACTGGCGACACCCCTTATTAAACCTTTTTCGTTCTAGTGTTTGAAGTGACGAACGCCTGTGAAGACCATGGCAATTCCGTATTCATTGGCTACTTTGATGGATTCTTCGTCTTTGATCGAACCACCAGGTTGAATTACCGCTGTAATTCCGGCTTTTGCTGCCAGTTCCAGCGTATCACCCATTGGGAAGAACGCATCGGATGCCAGAATAGCACCTTTTGCTTGCTCGCCAGCTTGCTCAATCGCAATTTTGGCTGCACCCACACGATTCATTTGTCCAGCGCCCACACCCACCGTCATATCATTCGCTGCAAGTACAATCGCGTTGGATTTCACATGTTTAACTACTTTCCAGCCAAACAACAGCTGTTTCAGTTCTTCTTCCGATGGCGCACGATCCGTTACCACGTTCAGTTCGCTCGCTTCGATGGAGTGTACATCGGACTGTTGTACGATCATACCGCCGTCGATGGACGTTACCACGAATTGGCTCTCCCGTTTACGAGCAGCATTCAATTCACCCGTTTTCAGCAAACGAATGTTTTTCTTCTTCGTCAAGATATCGAGAGCTTCTTGTGTAAAGTCAGGAGCAAGTATAATTTCCAGGAAAATCTCGCTCAATTTGCCTGCTGTATCACTATCGATAATGCGGTTTGCTGCCACAATGCCACCAAAGATAGACGTTGGATCTGCAGCATATGCCTTGCTGTAAGCTTCATAGATACTTGCGCCAATACCTACGCCGCATGGGTTCATATGTTTAACCGCAACAACCGCCGGTTCTTCAAATTCTTTGACAATCTGCAATGCTGCGTTCGCATCGTTGATGTTATTGTAAGACAACTCTTTGCCATGCAATTGCTCAGCTGTTGTCAACGTATCTTGAGCAGCCAGCGGTTTGCGGTAGAATGCCGCCTGCTGGTGTGGATTTTCGCCGTAACGCAAATCCTGGAGTTTTTCGTAAGTAACCGTCAGACGCTCTGGTAGTGGATCACCGTTCAGGTTGGAGAGATAGTCAGAAATAACTGCATCGTAAGCCGCTGTATGGCGGAACACTTTTGCCGCAAGCCGTTTGCGTGTTTCGAGTGTGGTATCTCCATTACTGCGAACTTCTTCAAGCACCTTGCCGTAATCCGCTGTGTCAACAACAACACTGACAAAGGCATGGTTTTTGGCAGCAGAACGAAGCATCGTTGGACCACCGATATCGATGTTCTCGATTGCGTCTTCGTACGTCACATCCGGTTTGGCGATAGTATCTTGGAAGGGATACAGGTTTACGACAACGAGGTCAATATAACCCAATCCGTTCTCTTCCATCTGGCGCTTATGCTCTTCGCTGTCACGAACAGCCAGCAACCCACCATGAACTGCTGGATGCAATGTTTTAACACGTCCGTCCATGATTTCCGGGAACCCGGTCACATCCGAAATTCCGATGACAGGTACGCCTTCCTTCGACAACAGGCTGCTTGTACCTCCTGTCGAAATAATCTCCACACCCATTTGCGACAGCTCGCGGCAAAAGTCCACGATGTCTGTTTTATCCCATACGCTGACCAGCGCTCTTTTGATACTCACAATATGCTCCTCCTTTAATGTCCCATGGCTTCGCGTTTCCTGACGAAACACAGCCGATTTATTTCCCGAGAAATATCACAAAATGCGTACCAATATTCGACTTCTGTTATATAAGTGGAACCAAGATGTTTACACGAGACACTCCGATGACAGAACAACCTTCCAATCGCTGTTATCCCCAGATTTTTCGATTCCCTTTTCTTAAAGGGAAAATCCGGTGATAAAGGCGAACGCTTTGCTTTTTCAGGTTTTTTCTGTCCTCTCCGTTAATGTGTAAAAAGTTTAAAACTATATCAAACCGGTTTGTTAACAGTAACATGACGTCCGTCTAATTGAACCAGACCTTGAGCGAACCAGGATACCACTTCAGGGTAAAGTTGCTGTTCGGCTGCATGGATGGAACGGCTGATTGACTCAGGCGTATCCTCTGGCAAAATGGGAACGGGATGCTGGGCAATAATCGGCCCTGTATCCATGCCACCGTCCACAAAGTGCACCGTCACGCCTGTAACTTTCACGCCATATTCGAGAGCCTGTCCAATCGCATCCTTGCCCGCAAATGCTGGTAGCAAGGACGGATGAATATTAATCAACCGCCCTGCGTAACGATCCACCACAACCGAAGTCAACAATCTCATATATCCCGCAAGAACGACCAAGTCGATTTTTTTGGATTCAAGCACTTCCACGATCTCTGCCTCATAGGCTTCACGGGAAGCATAATTTTTTGGAGTAAACAGATGACAATCCACGCCTGCGTCCTGTGCCCGCTGCACAACGCGTGCAGCCGGTTTATCACACACGAGCAGATCTACGGATGCATTCAGCCCACCGTTCCGTACTGCATCGACCAATGACTGAAAGTTAGTCCCTTCACCCGAGGCAAATACAGCTATGCGGTAGTTCGCCATTAAACATCCGCTCCCGTGAAGGTTACTCGCGCATCTCCCTCAGTAACACGTCCAATGATGTACGCTTCTTCACCAGATGCTTTCAGTTGTTCCAGCGCTTCCGTTGCATCTGCTTCATTAACCACCAGTACAAGCCCAACACCCATGTTAAATGTGGTGAACATGTCACGGTTCGAGACAGTACCCTTTTCCTGTAACAGGTTGAAGATCGGCAGGATCGGCCAAGAGCCGTAGTCAATATCCACATTCACGTTGTTTGGCAACATACGTGGGATATTCTCGATGAAGCCTCCACCTGTAATGTGTGCCATGCCTTTTACTTTTACCTTTTCCAGCAATGACAACAGAGGTTTAACGTAGATCTTCGTAGGTTCCAGCAGGGAATCACCCAGTTTACCGCCCAGTTCCGCGACTTCATCATGCAGATCAAGTCCCGCATCTTCCAACAAAAGTCTGCGTACCAGCGAGAATCCGTTACTGTGTACACCGCTGGAGGCCAATCCAATTACTGTGTCACCAGGGGCGATGGTTGTACCGTTGATGATCTTTGCTTTGTCCACGATACCCACCGTGAATCCGGCAATATCGTATTCGCCTTCACTGTACATGCCCGGCATCTCCGCCGTCTCGCCACCGATCAGAGCACAACCAGATTGATGACAGCCTTCAGCGATACCCGCAACAATAGCTTCGATCTTCTCAGGAATAACTTTGTCACATGCCAGATAGTCAAGGAAGAAGAGTGGTTCTGCACCCTGTACCACAATGTCGTTCACACACATCGCTACCGCGTCGATTCCGATGGTATCGTGACGGTCCATGGCAAATGCAATTTTCAGCTTGGTGCCTACGCCATCCGTACCGGATACAAGCACAGGCTCATCGTATTTATCTTTGTTCAAACCGAACAGGGCACCGAATCCACCCAGATCCGTCATCACTTCCGGACGGAAGGTACGTTTCACGTGTTTTTTCATCCGTTCAACCGCTTCATTACCTGCCGCGATATCGACGCCGGCCTTTTTATATGCTTCAGACAAGTGGAATCATCTCCTTTTTTTTCGCCCCACCTAAATCCTCCCGCCCGGGAGGACCCCATAGGACCTTGGCAGGCCCTCTGGACACCCGCCAAAAAAGCGGTGCAGAGGTGGCTGGTGTGATCTTGCTATGGTTGATTCGTACGTGATCTCGCGGGATTGTTCGCCGATTCCGTTGGCTGCAAGCCATCGGTCGGCGAACCCCGCTCAGCTACGCTGCGGGCAAGCCCGCTGGGCAGCTGCTTCGCCTGGCTGCCTGGCCCCTGTTGCTCCGCAAGGCGGGGCTTAAGGGCTCGAGCTAGGCCCGGTGGCAGCTGCTTCGCCTGGCTGCCTAGCCCCTGTTGCTCCGCAAGGCGGGGCTTAAGGGCTAACAGCTGCAGCCGAATTTTTCTTCGCCGCCAAAATCGAGGCGGGTTGGGTAATCATGATCAAAACATGCGAGACATAGTCCGCCTTTAGGGTCATCCTGATTATCTCCCTGAATCGATGCGATCAGTCCATCGGGACTGAGGAACTCCAGGGAGTCCGCATTAATTTCACGGCAAATTTCTTCCACCGACAACTGTGAAGCAATTAATTCACGGCTGTCAGGCGTATCAATACCGTAGAAACACGGGTTTTTGAAAGGTGGTGATGTAATCCGTACATGTACTTCCGTTGCTCCTGCATCACGCAGCATGTTCACGATCCGACGAGAGGTTGTTCCCCGTACAATGGAGTCATCAATCATGACCACACGTTTGCCTTCCACAACGCGACGCACAGCGCTCAGCTTCATCTTCACGCCCTGCTCCCGCAATTCCTGGCTTGGCTGGATAAACGTACGTCCGGTGTATTTGTTCTTGATCATACCCATCTCATACGGAATGCCTGTCTGTTCAGCGTATCCAATCGCCGCCGAGATGCTGGAATCTGGTACCCCCGTAACCAAGTCCGCATCCACAAACGACTCAATCGCCATCCGGCTTCCCATCCGTTTACGGGCAGCATGCTGGTTCGTACCATTCATATCACTATCCGGACGGGCAAAATAAATATATTCCATCGCGCATAATGCCTTGCGGTGTTTGTGATGATCAAAGCGATCCTCGTGTAGACCTTCTGCATCCAGCACAAGCAGTTCCCCCGGTTCAATATCCCGAATTAACTCTGCGCCGATTGTTTCCAGTGCACACGTCTCAGATGCAAACAAATACGCATCTCCCAGCTTACCCATCGTCAGCGGACGAAGTCCGTGCGGATCGGAAGCAACCAGCAACTTGTCGTTGGTCATGATCAGAAATGCATAACCACCCACAATGCGCTGGAACGCCTCTTTTGCCGCTTCCACAAGCCCTTTGGAGGATCGTGCAATTAGATGCGCAATGACCTCGGTATCACTTGTTGTTTGGAAAATGGACCCGCTCTGCTCCAGCTCGCGCCGGATCGTTGGTGCATTCACAATGTTCCCGTTGGTCGCTACCGCCAAATCGCCATCACGGTATTTGAATACCAATGGCTGTGCGTTTGTCAGTTTACTGTCACCACTTGTGGAATAACGGACATGTCCAATGGAAATATCCCCGGTCAACGTCTGCATCAGGTCTTTGGTGAACACTTCTTTCACCAGACCCATGCCGCGATGATAGTTAAACTGGCTACCATCACTCACACACATGCCTGCACTTTCCTCGCCCCGATGTTGCAGCGCATGCAGTCCATAATAGGAGAGAGAAGCCGCGTCAGGGTGTCTGAACACCCCGAACACACCGCATTCTTCTTTCAATTTGTCGAGTCCTTCCTTGCCGGACCCTTCATTATAATAATCGCCTGTCCACAACGGTCCTGTCGTCAGTTCATGAGACATGGAATCGCATCCTCCCAGACCTGAGCCAAACCTCCTACAGGTTCGCTCACGGCTGATGTTCCGTTCAATTCAATCGTCAGGTTACTTCCTTCTACACGTCCAATCACAGCTACAGGTACACCACGCTCACGTACAAATGCTTCAAGTTTACCCGCTTGCTCTGGCGTAGCCGACAACAAGATACGGGATTGGCTCTCACTGAATAGGGCGTGATCTGCACGCAGTGCAGTCTCCACATTCACCTGGGCTCCTACGTTACCGCTGATGCAAGACTCTGCGAGTGCAACAGCCAAGCCGCCTTCAGACAAGTCATGTGCAGAGCTAACGAGACCGGATTGAATAGCTTCCAGCACCGTGCTGAGCAACGCTTTTTCTGTTTGCAAGTTCAGTTCTGGTGGACGACCTTCCGTCTGACCATGAACCGCGTATTGCAGCTCGCTGCCACCCAGTTCAGCTTTTGTTTCGCCGAGGAGGATGATAACATCACCTTCGGATTTGAATGCTTGCGTCGTGATATGATCCGTATCATGAACGAGACCTACCATACCGACAACTGGCGTTGGATAGATGGAGCCTTTGGCGTTTTCGTTATACAAACTTACGTTACCACCGATGACCGGCGTATCCAGCACACGGCAAGCTTCTGCCATACCGTCTACCGCTTTCTCCATTTGCCAGAAAATATCCGGCTTCTCCGGGTTACCGAAGTTCAGGTTGTCCGTGATCGCCAGCGGCTCAGCACCAGAACATACAATGTTACGCGCTGCTTCACTTACGGCAATCCGTCCACCAACTTCAGGATCAAGGTACACATAACGTCCATTACAGTCCGTTGTCATCGCTAGACCTTTGCGTGTGCCACGAATCGTAACTACGGCTGCATCCGAACCTGGACGAACGGCAGTGCTTGTACGCACCATGTAGTCATATTGATCATAAATCCATTTTTTACTTGCTACTGTTGGTGAAGCCAGCACTTGTTTCAATGCTCCGCCGAGATCCGACACTTCGTCGTAACGAAGCGTGTCGATAGAAGCACTTTGCTCGTAGTATGCAGGTACAGAAGAAGGTTTGTCATAGACTGGACATTCGTCAACCAGTGCCGTTACTGGCATATCTCCGACCACTTCGCCGTGATGGATCAATTTCAGACGTCCGTCATCCGTTACCTTACCGACTTTCGCACAGATTACGCCCCAACGTTCAAAGATTTCCATCGCCTGCGCCTCATCCTTCGGCTCAACAACGAACAACATCCGTTCCTGGGACTCGGACAACATCATCTCGTAAGGCGTCATGCCTTCTTCACGCTGTGGTACCTGATCCAGATACAATTCCAGACCGTTACCCGCTTTACTTGCCATCTCTGCACTCGAACATGTCAGACCAGCAGCACCCATATCCTGAATTCCGAGCACGATGCCCGTGTCGATCAATTCCAGACAGGATTCCATTACCAGTTTCTCCATAAATGGATCACCAACCTGAACGGCTGTCCGTTGGGACTCGGATTCTTCCGTCAATTCAACCGATGCAAAGGTTGCTCCATGAATACCATCACGGCCTGTTGGCGGCCCAACATAATACACAGGGTTACCTACACCTTTAGCTACGCCGCGCTGAATCTTGTCATGATCAATCAGACCCACACACATGGCGTTAACCAGCGGATTGCCTTCATAGCTCTCATCAAACATCACTTCGCCACCAACGGTAGGAATCCCGATACAGTTACCATATCCGGCAATACCCGATACGACATGCTCGAACAGATATTTAACGCGATCACTCTCCAACTTACCAAAACGAAGGGAGTTCAGTATTGCTACTGGTCTTGCTCCCATGGAGAAAATATCACGGATAATGCCGCCCACACCTGTTGCCGCACCTTGATAAGGCTCAACCGCGGAAGGATGGTTATGGCTTTCAATTTTGAATACAACAGCCTGGTTATCACCGATATCCACGATACCGGCACCTTCACCAGGTCCCATCAGGACACGTGGTCCAGTGGTTGGGAAACGGCGCAGCAATGGCTTGGAGTTTTTATAAGCACAGTGCTCAGACCACATTACACTGAACACACCAATCTCCGTGTAGTTTGGCTTGCGTCCCATGAACTCACAGATCAGCTCGTACTCGCTGTCAGATACGCCCATTTGTGCGTAAAGTTTATGTTCTGCGACCTGTTCTGCTGTTGGTTCCTTAGCGGATAGCTGCTGCGTCATGCCGATCCCTCCATGCTTTCAAAATAGATGTAAACATACGTTTGCCGTCTTCCGAACCTAGCAGTGAGTCCACTGCACGCTCTGGATGTGGCATCATGCCGACCACGTTTCCACCCTCGTTACAGACTCCCGCGATATCACCCAGGGAACCGTTCGGGTTGTTGCCATACGTAAATACGATCTGGTTGTTCGCTTGCAGACTCGCCAGCGTCTCCTCGTCGCAATAATAGTTGCCTTCACCATGAGCAATCGGGATGATAATCTCTTCGCCCGGTGCATAGTCACGTGTAAATGGTGTATCTGCGTTCGCTACTTTCAATACCGTATCGTGACAACGGAATTTCAGGGAAGTGTTACGGATCAATGCACCTGGAAGCAATCCCGCTTCCGTCAGGATCTGGAATCCGTTGCAAATACCCAAAATATATTTACCTTGTTCAGCAGCTTTCGCTACCTCGTTCATTACCGGTGCAAAGCGGGAAATCGCTCCGCAACGCAAGTAGTCACCATAAGAGAAACCACCCGGAACTAAAATACAATCATAAGCCGATAGATCTGTAGCCGTGTGCCATACATAATCAACCTCTTGCCCAATGGCATCTTCCACTGCCTTATAACAGTCGATGTCGCAGTTGGAGCCAGGGAACACAAGAACTGCAAATTTCATGAGATTAACCCTCCAATTCGTAGCGGTAATCTTCAACAACGGTGTTGGCCAGCAGCTTTTCACACATGACTTTCAATCGTTTCTCCGCTTCCGCACGATCTGTTGTATCCAGGTTCAATTCCATGACTTTACCGATCCGTACACTTTCCACTTCGTTGAATCCCATGGAATGCAGGGCTCCTTGAACAGCTACGCCTTGCGGGTCGAGTACGCTTTGCTTAATAGTGACATATACGGTTGCTTTGATCATGATCCTTATGTTCCTCCTCAGTAATGAACGGGATAGATGCTTTATGCTGTTAAAAATGGGGTGTGGAGCTTGCTCCGGGGCGGATTGTTCTTTCCGGTCGCTTGTTGTCCCCAGGTTTTTTGGATTGTTTTGGCCCGCTCTGCGGTCAAAACCCGGGGACAAAGGCGAACGCTTCGCTCCTTTAAGAACAATTCCGCCCCTCCGCTAGTCCATGCGACGTTTTTTAAAGGCCTAAACCTTTTACGTTGCACGGTGTGTAATGGTCGAGACTGACCATTACGTGAAAACAATGAATGGTCTTTAAGTTACTTTAGTAACCTTATTATTTTTATATTTGTAGACTTCCTGTTTAATAGAAGTCTTTGGTCTTAATTGCCTCATCCCCCAGTTTGTCACTGGCGGTGGGAAAGATTTGAGCTGGAGAAGCGTAAGCGTTCGCCTTTGCAACCGGAATGTTTCCTTTTGAAAAAAAGGATTCAAATCAGAACATTCCGGGGGCAATAGCGATCGAAAGCCAAACTTCCCCATAGCTCGCTCAAACGTTAGCTTCCTCAAACTTTCCCGCAGCCCACCTCAAACGTTAAACTTTATTATTTCGTTAAACGGTTATAAATATCGACGTATCTTGCGGTAGTTGCTTCAACTACCTCTTGTGGGAGTGGATCAGGTTTACTGTTCTTGTCCCAGTCGGTTCCAGCGAGATAGGTTCGCACTGGCTCTTTATCCATGCTGTCGATCTCGATGTCGAGTTCGTAATTCTCTTTGGCCCAGAAGCGTGAAGCATCTGGAGTGAAGATTTCGTCAATCAGGATGACCTTGCCATCCACGATGCCGAACTCGAATTTGCAGTCTGCCAGAATGATGCCACGTTGATCACAGTAATCACGGGCGAATTCGTACAGGCGTAAGCTTTTTTCTTGAAGCTCCACTGCAAGTGCGTCTCCTACCAGTTCTTTCATGCGATCCATTGGAATGTCTTCATCATGACCAACATCGTTTTTGGCTGCCGGGGTGAAAATGGGAACTTCGAGCTTGGCGTTTTTGCGAAGTCCATCAGGCAATTTAATCCCATTCACTTCACCGTTTGTCTCATATTGTCTCCATCCACCACCAGTGATGTATCCACGCACGACACATTCAATATCAATGCGTTCTGCTTTGCGGGTTACCATGATGCGGTCTTTGAGCAATTCAGGGTCTGTGATCAGGTCACCCAGTTGATTCACATCGGTATGAACCACGTGATTGTCCATCATGCTACCTGTCAGTTCAAACCAGAAGCTGCTGAGTTTGTTCAGTACGTTTCCTTTCTCGGGAACTGCCGGGTCCAGCACATAATCAAATGCCGAGATTCGGTCGGTAACCACGATTAGAAAATGTTCACCCAGATCGTACAATTCACGTACTTTTCCTTTATATAACAGAGGTGCTTTAACGAGATCTGCCGCAGTGGACAGTGCCATGGGCTCACCTTCTTTCAGGAGATGTAAAGTATACGTCCAATTCCCCTCATCACGCAGGGCCACTCCGAATGCAGAAGAACCTTCCGATCGCTGTTATCCCCGGATTTTTCTGATCCCCTTTCTAAAGGGGAAAATCCTGTGATAAAGGCGAGCGCTTTGCTTCTTCAGGTTTTTTCTGCCTTCTCCGTTCCAGCGTGAACACATAATCAACCTATACTTTTAGGGAGTAGAATAATTCAAAGCCTTAATATATTAGTCGTTCAAACCAAGCTTTTTGAAGATGGTGTCTACGTGCTTCAGGTGCCATGATGGGTTGAATGCATCTGCGATTTCTTCTTCGTTCAGTACTTCCGTGATTTCCGGTGTGGATTTCACGATATCCTGGAACTGACGTTGTTCTTCCCATGCTTGCATCGCACGTGGTTGAACCGTATCGTATGCTTGCTCGCGGCTGAAACCTTTGTCGATCAGCTTTGTCATAATGCGACCGGAGAATGGTACCCCGTAGGTGCGCTCCATGTTGCGTTTCATGTTCTCAGGGAATACCGTCAGGTTCTTCACGATGTTGCCAAAGCGGTTCAACATGTAGTTCAGCAGCATCGTTGCATCCGGCAGAATGATACGTTCTACGGAAGAATGCGAGATGTCGCGCTCATGCCAGAGTGTTACGTTCTCGTATGCCGATACCATATGTCCGCGAATGACGCGGGACAGGCCGGAGATGTTTTCGCTACCGATCGGGTTACGCTTGTGCGGCATCGCGGAAGATCCTTTTTGACCTTTAGCAAAAGCCTCTTCCACTTCACGGAACTCACTCTTCTGCAGTGCACGTACCTCTGTAGCAAACTTGTCCAGGGACGTTGCGATCAACGCCAATGTAGCCATATACTCCGCGTGACGGTCACGTTGCAATGTTTGAGTCGAGATTGGCGCAGGTTTCGTGCCCAGCTTCTCGCAGACAAACTCTTCAACAAACGGATCGATGTTCGCGTACGTTCCTACTGCACCTGAGATTTTGCCGTATTGTACATTGTCTGCTGCATGACGGAAACGCTCCAGGTTCCGTTTCATCTCTTCATGCCACAACGCCATTTTCAGTCCAAATGTTGTTGGCTCTGCATGTACCCCGTGCGTACGTCCCATCATCGGTGTGTGCTGATACGTCAGTGCTTTTTCACGAAGAATTTCAATGAAATTCACGATATCCTTTTCCAGAATCTCATTCGCTTGACGCAGTACATAACCCAGAGCCGTATCCACGACATCCGTGGAAGTCAGACCGTAGTGCACCCATTTCCGCTCTGCACCCAGGCTTTCAGATACCGTACGTGTAAATGCGATAACGTCATGACGTGTTTCCTTTTCAATCTCATAGATGCGGTCGATGTCAAAAGATGCGTTCTGACGAAGCAATGCTGCTTCTTCCTTAGGGATAACACCCAGTTCAGCCCACGCCTCACATGCACAAATTTCAACTTCCAGCCACGATTGGAATTTGTTCTCTTCGGTCCAGATGGCTCTCATTTCGGGTCTGCTATAACGTTCAATCATGAATTTGTATTCCTCCAGAGGTTAGTTTGTTCAATCCATTGCAATCCTTCTTCAACATCCTGACAGAGCAGATTCACATGCCCCATCTTCCGTCCTGTTTTTGCTTCGGTTTTACCATATATGTGAAGCTTGGGAATCACACCGAGTTCTATCGCTTCCGCATCAGGTTGCCCTGTTCTGGCGATAATGCCTTCCAGATGTTCTCCAAGCACATTGACCATAACAACCGGGCTCAATAAAGATGTGTCCCCAAGTGGTAATCCGCAGATCGCACGGATATGTTGTTCGAACTGAGAAGTCGCACAAGCTTCCATCGTATAGTGACCGGAATTATGTGGTCTTGGCGCCAGTTCGTTGACGTACAGCCTTCCATCCGCCGCTACAAAAAGTTCCACAGCAAGCAACCCAACAGCCTTCATTGATTCTGCCACCGCTGCTGCCAGCTTTTGCGCTTCAATCTGGATGTCCGCGGCAACTCTAGCCGGTACAATTGAAGCATGCAAAATGTTATTCACATGAATGTTCTCCGCTGGCGGGAACGTTTTGATCTCCCCATTTGTACTACGCGCTACAACGACCGATATCTCGCATGCAAACTTGATGAATTGTTCCAGCACCAGTTCCGCACCTGTAGCTGCAAGTTCTTCGTACGCAGCCACAGCCTCATTCGCTTCCCGAATTACACGCTGGCCTTTGCCATCGTAGCCTCCAGTAACCGTCTTCAGTACACATGGCACTCCAAGTTCGCTAACAGCAGCAAGCATCGTATCCGCACTTGTGATCTCACGATAAGGCGCAACTCTTACTCCAGCAGCTTCAATTGCTCGTTTTTCACGTAACCGATGTTGTGTGGTGTACAGTAACGCACTTCCTTGCGGAACGTATGACTCACGCTCAAGCAGCCCAGCGACTTCTGCATCCACATTTTCGAATTCATACGTAATGACATCACATTGCCGAGCCAGTTCAAGTGCAGCTTTGGCATCATCATATCCAGCTTGAATCTGACGAGCAACTTGTCCACAAGGTGCATCCGCAGCGGGATCAAGAGTAACGAATCGATACCCCATTGCCGTTCCTGCGAGCGTCATCATACGTCCGAGCTGTCCGCCTCCAAGAATGCCGATGGTTGTTTTCCCGGGCAGCAGGACATTTTTCAGTTCTCCTGCCGCACCCGACTGTAAACCTTCTCTACTCATAGTTCTTCACTGCTTTCGAGTACTTCTTGTTTGATGCGCTCTCTGCGAGCTTCAGAGCGACGTTGGACATCCGGGTCAAAAGCACCGATCATTTGAGCTGCCAGCAATCCTGCATTCGTTGCCCCTGCCTTGCCAATCGCCACAGTTGCGACGGGAATACCACCAGGCATCTGAACAATGGACAATAAGGAATCGAGACCATTCAATGCTTTGGATTGAACCGGTACGCCAATGACTGGAAGCATCGTTTTGGCGGCAACCATACCGGGTAGATGTGCTGCCCCGCCTG
This sequence comes from Paenibacillus sp. FSL M8-0212, assembly GCF_038004645.1. Lineage (NCBI taxonomy): Bacteria > Bacillati > Bacillota > Bacilli > Caryophanales > Paenibacillaceae > Paenibacillus > Paenibacillus sp. FSL M8-0212. The sequence continues at coordinate 1,672,619 of NZ_JBBORP010000001.1, forward strand.
CCCCTGCAATGATCACCTTGAATCCTCGATCAATTGCTTGCTCTGCGTATTCAAACATCAGATCCGGTGTACGATGGGCGGAGACCACCTTTTTCTCATACCCAATCTCCAGCTCGTCCAGCACCTCGCACGCATGTTTCATCGTTTCCCAATCCGACTTGCTGCCCATAATTACAGCGACTTGCAGTGACATGAATACATCCAACTCCCGTCTGCGCTTTTTTGATTACATCTGACTATTAAGGAACTCTTATTACAGTGTGAAATGAAAAAATCCGCTACCCGCGAAAACATCACATTTTCTCCGGACACCGGACTCCAAGAAATACGTATCCCTCATTTGGGCATGCCAAAAGGGGGCTTGCTGTCCGCATCTGGTTGCATGCGACTCTCAGCCGTATCTCCTCGTAGTCCGGAAATTTACGGTTCCCGGGTAGATACTTCCGGGCCCTATCCCCGGCGTTATACGAGCAAATATCTATCAAACTATCTTCGTTCATTTTGGTAATCTCTTATTACATATTTCGTTCCTACTCGACCTTATTCTTACCTGATCGACACATCTAACATTCTAACAATCCCCTACAGCTAATGTCAACTTAAAGACGAACATTTAACATATTGACAAATATAATGTTCGGGAATTGCTTCATTAAATTCGGTTAGCCATCCATTTCATCCCATAAAAGAAAGCCGGCTCCTCTTCAATCTCTCGAAGACAACCGGCTTCCTGCTTTTCAGTGCGTACACACTTCATCCATTATTTTACGATCAGTACTGGAACCTGCGCATGCTGCACCACATTGTGACTGACACTACCCAGGACAAATTCCCGAATTCCACCGAGTCCGCGGCTACCAATAATAATGATATCAGAATCATTTTCTTTGGCAAAATCAAGCAGTACTTCCGCAGCCGATCCTTGAATCAGATCCACATTGGCCGTTACACCAGCAGCCTGAATTCGTTCTTTCGCTTCATCTGTCGTCTGTACCGCCAGATTGTAGTAGTCATTATTAAGTGAAGGTGGCAGTGGAGCCAACCCCTCACCGATGAATACACGCGGGAAATCAAAAGCATGAATGACATCCAGTACTGCATTTGGGGACACTTTAGCTAGCTCAATCGCACGATCAAGTGCTTTATTTGAAGCTTTCGAACCATCATAAGCCACTAATATTTTGGAAAATAACATGTGAATCCCGTCCCTTCCTTTATATGTAGAGCACGCGAAGCAAGCTTCGGTCTGACATGTAATAAACTAACAGAACCATATAACTCCTTAAACGTTCCGCAGCCACAATGAACCATTTATACGAATGAATTTACATATGAAACCAAAGTTTGAACGGTTACGCATGTGTTCCATGTATTCATTGAATAAAGTAACCATAGATTACCGCATTCAGGAACAACAACAATGGAATACCAATGGTGAAGCTGGGATGTTTGGTTTTATGCCTTTTCCGATACATCGCGATCCAGACTCCCAAAGCACCGCCAATAAACGCAAGCAAGAATAACGTCCGTTCAGGTGTACGGTCACGACGCTGTTGTGCACGCCTCTTATCATCCGACATCACCAGATAACCAACTACATTAATAAATAAAAACCACAATATAAGTCCGGTTTGCATATAATTCTAGCGATCCCCCTGTCCCGGGACATCTCCCTGTCTCCATTATAGTCCTCATCAGAGACATGTTCAACGCACCGGGTAGGGAACCGGAAATTGGTGCATAAACGCTACCTCACTCTGACTTAGGACTCCTGTTTTGGAATTCCGTTCAGGCTTGGTGCTCTTTTGGCTGCTTTGTCCGGGCGCACAGCGATACTCTCTTCCCGAATACTGTCTTTGTTTTGCTGGTTATGGATTTTCTCTGGTTTGTTATGCGGCATATAGGTATCACCTCCTTGGCTTACGTTGCCTGAAAACGGAGGATCTTATACTACCTCAACTACCCTCAAGCGTGTTACTCTCCCTTTTTCTCCATAGCCGCCTTCAGCAGTTCACCCAGATTGGAACCGATGGACTCCTGCTTAGCATATTGTTTCACCAGCTTTTGCTGATCGCGTTTGTTCACATGCTGTTTATCCTTATCCAACGTTTCAGTAATACCACAAGGTAGACATTGTACGTATAACCCCGCCTTGCCTTCTTTGATTTCCATCTTTTTGTGGCACTGCGCACAACGACGATTGGACAATCTTTTTTCTGCCGAACGACGATACCCGCAGTCCTCGGTAGGACATACAAGAAACTTGCCGCGCTTGCCTTTCTTCTCCAACAACCGTGCGTTACAATCCGGGCAATGGCTATTGGACACATTATGCGGCTTGTACTCTGCTTTGCTGCCTTTTACCGTAGACACCAGCTCTTTCGCCATGGATCGGATACTATCCAGAAACGGCCCCGGTTTCCCTTGCCCACGAGCGATGCGTTCCAGTTCAGCTTCCCAGCGAGCAGTCAGATCCGGTGTACGAAGCTGCGGAGCAGCCAGTTCAATCAACTGTTTTCCTTTGCCAGTCGGGTGCATGCTGTTGCCTTGACGATCTATTGTATCGGAACTGACCAGCTTCTCGATAATATCCGCCCGCGTAGCCGGAGTCCCGAGTCCATGCTTTTCCATCTGAGAAAGCAAAGCAGCTTCGGTATACCGTTTGGGCGGCATCGTCCGTCCACTTTTAATGTGACAACGCTGAACCGTCACGGACTGTCCTTGCTGCACATCTGGCAAAAGCGCACGCTCATGGTCTGTTGCATCATCAGCACGGTCATCGTCATCATCGCTGTAATCACCGCCGTATACTTCACGCCATCCACTTTCTTTCACTGTTGTTCCTTTGACATGGAAGGAGTCATTCCCCACTTGAACCGTGATCGCAACCGAATCGTACTTCGCTGCCGGATAAAACAGGCTGATAAATCGACGCACAATCAGATCGTACAATTTGCGTTCCTCCGGATTCAGTTGATTCAGAAGCACCGTCTGCTCCGTGGGGATAATCGCATGGTGATCCGTAACTTTACTGTCATCCACAATACGTTTGGTGATATTCAGATTTTTGCGCAGCAAAGGACGTGCCAGAGACGCATAAGGCCCAATGGCTACACTGTCCAGCCGTTCTTTCAATGTAACTGTCATATCGGAAGTCAGATACCGGCTGTCCGTACGTGGATACGTCACGAGTTTGTGCTGTTCATACAGACGTTGCAGGACATTTGATGTTTGCTTTGCAGAGAAACCATATTTCCGGTTGGCGTCCCGTTGCAGTTCCGTCAGATCATATGCCAGTGGATGTGGCTCAACTTTCTCGCTTTTCTTCACCTGGGCAACCGTGCCCTTGCGCCCGTCTACCCGTTTCTTCAATTCTTGCGTTTCTTGAGGGTCGAAAATTCGTGAATCTCCTCCAGCTGCCCGCCACACAGCCTGAAAACCACCCAAATCTGCCGTTAACGTCTCATACTCCTGAGAGCGGAAACCATTAATTTCATTTTCCCTGTCCATAATCATGCCCAAGGTCGGCGTTTGGACCCGTCCAGCAGACAACTGCGCATTGAAACGAACGGTTAGTGCACGGGTCACGTTAAGTCCAATCATCCAGTCGGCTTCCGCACGGCAGCGTGCAGATTCATAAAGACGGTCGAACTGACTGCCTGGCTTCAGCGAAGCAAATCCGTCTTTGATCGCCTTATCTGTCTGGGATGAAATCCACAGACGTTTAAAAGGTTTTTTCCACCCCGCCATCTGCATGATCCAACGGGCCAGCAATTCTCCCTCACGTGCTGCATCCGTCGCAATAACCAGCTCGCCCACATCCTGACGCTTCATCAACTGCTGCACGGCTTTATATTGATGGTTGGTCTCTTTAAGTACCTTCAGTTTCGTACGCTCTGGCAGAATGGGCAGGTCCTCCAGATTCCATGTTGCATACTTTTTATCGTAATCCTCGGGTTCAGCTAATCCAACCAGATGTCCAAGCGCCCAGGTAACGATATATTTCGGGCCTTCCATGTAACTTTTATGTTTATCACGCGCACCCATAACTCTGGCTATTTCGCGTGCTACAGATGGTTTTTCTGCGAGTACCAATGTCTTCACTTCATATCTCTTCCTCTCTGGTAGAACGTTATGTCTCTTTTATACCTATCTATTCATTATATCATTTCACACTAAAGGTATGCTCTGTCATCTCTACTTCCTAATCTACTCGTATCCTATAACCTCATGTTTAATCAACATATCGATTACGTGTTATATTACCTAACATTAAAATATGTAATAGTTTTTCTGAGTACATGTAAACAGAAGCATGAATAAGTATTAACACTGTACAGTATTGATGTATACGTTTTTTTGGATAAATATAAACCTTGTAAGATTACCTAACATAACTATACAATGTGTCAAAAGCATAGAAACAGAATCGCTGCTACACACATCAATGAGACACAGGAAGGGAGCGTGGATGCATGACTTATCATGGATCTGTATTGAAAAAAAGTGGGGCTTTGTTACTGGCGGGAGCTGTTGTTGCCACAACATGGGGAGGAACGTTACCTTCGGCATCAGCTGCAACGGCAACGCCTACGAGTAAAACAACAGTAGCTGCTGTATCCAAAGGAAAAGCGCCTGCTACTCCAGCAGCATTTGTTCAGGCCATGGAAGAAGCAGCTACACTTGCAGGTGTTCCTTTTACCATGGACAAGCTCTCCGGCACAACCGTACAACGTAAAGATGCTGCGGTCGCCTTGCAACAATGGCTCAAGCTGGATTCGACTACCGAATCATTCAAGGATGTCCCGGATGAAGCCACTTTCGCAGGTGCTGTTGGTGCATTGAACACTGCGGGGTTGATGAAAGGTTATACGGAATCACTCTTCCTTCCAAACGCTGTACTTACCGAGAATGACCTCTCCATACTGAAAGACCGCATTTATAACTACATAAAACCGTTTGTCCTGGAGGAAGCAACCATTATGGATCTCCAGACCGCTATGACGCAAGGAAAACTGACATCAAAAGAGTTGGTTCAGAAATATCTGGACCGCATTGAAAAATACGATGATCAAGGTGTAAGCATCAACGCAGTATTAACCCTGAACCCGGATGCGCTCCAAATTGCAGAGCAATTGGATGAAGAACGTGCAGCTCAAGGTGCCCGTGGACCTCTACATGGCGTTCCAATTCTGGTGAAAGACAATTTTGATACCAATGACATGCCGACAACCGCAGGCTGTATCTGTCTGAAAGATTCCATTCCTGCTCACGATGCTGAACAAGTGAAGAAACTCAAAGCAGCTGGGGCCATTATTTTGGGCAAAACAAACCTGCATGAATTCGCATTTGGCATCACGACATCCAGCTCATTGGGTGGACAAACACTGAACCCTTACGCCCTGGACCACTATCCAGGTGGCTCAAGCGGTGGAACAGGTGCTGCCATTGCGTCTAACTTTGCCGCAGCCGGCATGGGTACAGACACTGGTGGCTCAATCCGAATCCCATCCAGCTTCAACAGCCTTGTGGGTATCCGCCCAACCATTGGACTGTCCAGCCGTGAAGGCATTATCCCATTGGCTTTGACACAGGATGTCGGTGGACCTATGGCCCGTACAGTTAGTGACGCTGCAATCATGCTCGATGCTACAGCCGGCTATGATAAAAAAGATGTCACTACAGCTTACGCGGTTGGAAAAATCCCTTCCAGCTACACTGATTTCTTGGATGTAAACGGGTTGAAAGGTGCACGCATCGGTGTGGCAACGGAGCTCATCCCAAGTACCAAAGCTGAAGAAAAAGCCGTTGCTGACGTAATCAACACAGCTGTGGAAGAACTGAAGTCACTTGGCGCTACCGCAGTTCCAATTTCTATCCCGAACTTGGCTGAGATCAACAAATACCCAAGCCTTAGTGGATATGAATTCAAGTTCCAGCTGAATGACTATCTGGAGTCATTGGGTGCAGATGCTCCATATCACAGTCTGTCCGAGATCATCGCTTCCGGAGAGTTTGATAAGTCACAAGAACAATCCATGAAGACTCGGGATGCACGCCAAACATTGGAGACTACCGAATACAAGGACATCGTCCTGAAACGTACCCAAGTTACACGTGAGTCCCTGCTGAAAGTTATGGCAGACAATAACCTGGATGCCATCATCTATCCTACGTCCACACAAGCTGCTGGTGTTATTGGCGAAGGACAAAACTCCGGTGGTAACAACCGTCTGAGTCCATTCTCCGGCTTCCCGGCGATCACGGTCCCTGCTGGTTTCACAACTGATGGTTTGCCTGTAGGCATGGAGTTCCTGGGTCGTGCCTTTGATGAAGGTACCTTGATCAAGCTGGCTTACAGCTACGAACAAGGAACTCATCACCGCCAAGCGCCTAAGCTTACGCCGTAAAATGTTTATGGGATTAAGCAATTCCGGTTAACACAAAAAATAGATGCAATCATACCACTTTTTTTGAAACGAGTTAACCCACTAAAGAGACCACCCTCTTCATGACTGCATGAAGTTTGGGTGGTCTCTTTTTTTCTCTATTTATCTTTGTGTTGCATACCGTCGTATGTTACTCATTCCTGAATCTTGTCCGGCACGCCCCATTTCAGTACCAGACCTGCGTACGTCAGACCACCACCAAAGCCAAAGAGAGCTACGCTCTGTCCTTCTTTCAATTTCCCTTCATCCACTGCAAGCTGTAAAGCAAGCGGAATGGAAGCAGCAGAGGTGTTCCCACGATACTCCACACTGGTTAAAGTACGTTCCAAAGGAATCGGACCACGCTCGCAAACAGCCTCAATCATTCTCATATTGGCACTATGCGGGACAAACCAGTCAATCTGCTCAGGTCTTAATCCAGCTTTCGTTATAAGATTACCTAATTGCTCTGGGATCGTCCGTACAGCCCACTTATAAATCTCTCGCCCATTCTGAACAAGGCATCCCTCACCCTGCAAAGGCACACCATTCATCTCCGAAGACAGACCACTCTTATAGAGATGTACACCACCTTCTCCATGTGTACCTGATATGGCTGCCATAAAGTCACCTTCAGCACCCGATGATCTCTCGACCAAGAAGGCCCCCGCTCCATCACCAAACAGTACACAAGTCGTGCGGTCTGTGTAATCCGTAATTTTGGATAACGTCTCTGCTCCAATAACCAGTACTTTGCGGTACATTCCACTGGTCACCAGACTGTCAGCAAGCTGTAGCCCGTAGGTAAAACCTGCGCATGCAGCATTTAAATCCAGTACGCCCGTGTGTGGGATCTTAAGGTTAGCCTGTACTCTGGATGCCGTACTTGGGAAAGCATATTCAGGTGTACTTGTAGCCACAAGGATCATATCCACATCTTCTACACTTACATCATAACGACGTATCATATCTTCTACAGCCTTCGTAGCCAGGTCAGATACAAATTGATCTTCAGCTGCAATTCGCCGTTCTCTCATACCAGTACGCTGTACAATCCATTCGTCACTTGTCTCGACCAATTTCTCCAGATCAGCATTCGTTAATATTCGATCCGGTACATACGTTCCCATTGCCGTGATGGTTGCCTTTGATTGATGATTCATACCGGTAGTCACCTCACTTGTTTTTTATTATTATAGCACTAAGTCTTAGTACTTGGTACTAATTTTATAAAATATTTATTATGATTCTTTCGTTAGTTGTTTATTTTAAAGTGATCTCTTCATTCTATTACCCAGAGTAATACAAACTATGGCATGCATTTTTGATGAAGAATTGTGGATATCGCCTGACTAACATGAAGAATGCCTTAATTAAATGCGTTTCTATAGACAGCTCATTCCATCAAGAGGAAAATAAACAGATTGCCCTACATTACTAAAGAATAGAGATGATCTATCCCCATGAAAAAAGAATTAAATATCCTTGCCATTTCCGGAAGTCTGCGCAATCAGTCCTCCAATACGTTACTAATGCACGCCATGATTAAGCTGGCTACGCCTAACCTTAAGTTTCAAATATATGATGGATTAAATGATCTACCGCATTTTAACCCTGACATCGATGTCGTGGAGGGCCCAGTGTCCGTACAGAACTTGAGAGCCCAACTTAAGCATTCGGACGGTGTCCTTATCTGCACGCCAGAGTATGGTAATGGCGTTCCTGGGGTCTTAAAAAACGCACTAGATTGGATTGTATCTTCTGGAGAATGGCTCAATAAACCCACCATTGTCATTGCTGCTTCCCCAAGCCCCATGGGAGGTGACAAAGCCCATGCTTCCTTATTGCTTACACTAAACATGATTAATGCACAAGTCTTACAAGAGGGCTGCTTAACTATTCCTCATATTACATTGAAAATGAACAAACAAGGCGTCATCATTGATTCGGAAACCCAGCGTGCATTGCAGAACTCCCTTACAATCCTTTCGGAGGCTTGCAACCACATCAAAGTATAGACACATGTTGCTTAATTAAATGAACGAAAGAGAAATGATCCTTTTAAAGTTATTTAACATTGTCATAAATATTGAAATAAACCTTAACAGCCCTAGTAAATAACCAAGGCTGTTAAGGTTTATTTAAGCATTTAGGAAAAACAAAAAAGACACACTCGATATCATCAAGTGTGTCTTCTGTTGCTTGGCGGCGTCCTACTCTCCCAGGACCCTGCGGTCCAAGTACCATCGGCGCTAGAGGGCTTAACGGTCGTGTTCGGGATGGGTACGTGTGGAACCCCTCCGCCATCGCCACCAAACGCGTAGCTTACATTTCAGAGTGTTGTTCTCTGAAAACTAGATTCGAAACGAAACACGCGAATTACAACTTGCTATTGGATAAGCCCTCGACCGATTAGTACTGGTCAGCTCCATGCATTGCTGCACTTCCACCCCCAGCCTATCTACCTCGTCGTCTTCAAGGGGTCTTACATACTGGGAAATCTCATCTTGAGGGGGGCTTCACGCTTAGATGCTTTCAGCGTTTATCCCGTCCGTACATAGCTACCCAGCGGTGCTCCTGGCGGAACAACTGGTACACCAGCGGTACGTCCATCCCGGTCCTCTCGTACTAAGGACAGCTCCTCTCAAATTTCCTACGCCCACGACAGATAGGGACCGAACTGTCTCACGACGTTCTGAACCCAGCTCGCGTACCGCTTTAATGGGCGAACAGCCCAACCCTTGGGACCTACTTCAGCCCCAGGATGCGATGAGCCGACATCGAGGTGCCAAACCTCCCCGTCGATGTGGACTCTTGGGGGAGATAAGCCTGTTATCCCCAGGGTAGCTTTTATCCGTTGAGCGATGGCCCTTCCATGCGGTACCACCGGATCACTAAGCCCGACTTTCGTCCCTGCTCGACTTGTAGGTCTCGCAGTCAAGCTCCCTTATGCCTTTGCACTCTTCGAATGATTTCCAACCATTCTGAGGGAACCTTTGGGCGCCTCCGTTACTCTTTAGGAGGCGACCGCCCCAGTCAAACTGCCCACCTGACACTGTCCCCGCACCGGATTACGGTACCAGGTTAGAACCTAGATACGATCAGGGTGGTATCCCAACGTTGCCTCCACGCAAGCTGGCGCTCACGTTTCAAAGGCTCCCACCTATCCTGTACAGATCGTACCCAAATTCAATATCAAGCTGCAGTAAAGCTCCATGGGGTCTTTCCGTCTTGTCGCGGGTAACCTGCATCTTCACAGGTATTAAAATTTCACCGGATCTCTCGTTGAGACAGCGCCCAAGTCGTTACGCCATTCGTGCGGGTCAGAATTTACCTGACAAGGAATTTCGCTACCTTAGGACCGTTATAGTTACGGCCGCCGTTTACTGGGGCTTCGGTTCACAGCTTCGGATTGCTCCTAACCACTCCCCTTAACCTTCCAGCACCGGGCAGGCGTCAGCCCGTATACTTCGCCTTACGGCTTCGCACAGACCTGTGTTTTTGCTAAACAGTCGCTTGGGCCTTTTCACTGCGGCCCCCTCGTGCTATTCACACTACCGGGGCACCCCTTCTCCCGAAGTTACGGGGTCATTTTGCCGAGTTCCTTAACGAGAGTTCTTCCGCGCGCCTTAGAATACTCTTCTCGCCTACCTGTGTCGGTTTGCGGTACGGGCACCTTCACCTGGCTAGAGGCTTTTCTTGGCAGTGTGAGATCATGACCTTCGCTACTACAATTTTCGCTCCCCATCACAGCTCAGCCTTACAATGTGCGGATTTGCCTACACATCAGCCTTACTGCTTAGACGGACATCCATCAGTCCGCGTCACTACCCTACTGCGTCCCCCCATTGCTCATAACGGCTTACGGTGGTACAGGAATTTCGACCTGTTGTCCTTCGACTACGCCTTTCGGCCTCGCCTTAGGTCCCGACTTACCCTGAGCGGACGAGCCTTCCTCAGGAACCCTTAGGCTTTCGGCGGATCAGATTCTCACTGATCTTTTCGTTACTCATACCGGCATTCTCACTTGTATAATGTCCAGCGCTCCTTACGGTACACCTTCAACCCTTATACAACGCTCCCCTACCCCTGATGCAAAGCATCAAGCCATAGCTTCGGTGGTGTGTTTAGCCCCGTTACATTTTCGGCGCAGAGTCACTCGACCAGTGAGCTATTACGCACTCTTTCAATGGTGGCTGCTTCTAAGCCAACATCCTGGTTGTCTGTGCAACTCCACATCCTTTCCCACTTAACACACACTTGGGGACCTTAGCTGATGGTCTGGGCTGTTTCCCTTTTGACAATGGATCTTAGCACTCACTGTCTGACTCCCGGAAGTAAGTCTATGGCATTCGGAGTTTGACTGAGCTTGGTAACCCTTGCGGGCCCCGCACCCAATCAGTGCTCTACCTCCACGACTCTGTTTTCCGAGGCTAGCCCTAAAGCTATTTCGGGGAGAACCAGCTATCTCCGAGTTCGATTGGAATTTCTCCGCTACCCCCACCTCATCCCCGCATTTTTCAACATGCGTGGGTTCGGGCCTCCAGTGCGTGTTACCGCACCTTCACCCTGGACAGGGGTAGATCACCCGGTTTCGGGTCTACGTCCACGTACTATGTCGCCCTATTCAGACTCGCTTTCGCTGCGGCTCCGGCTCTTCACCTTAACCTTGCACGGGAACGTAACTCGCCGGTTCATTCTACAAAAGGCACGCCATCACCCCTAAAACGGGCTCTGACTTTTTGTAAGCACACGGTTTCAGGTTCTATTTCACTCCCCTTCCGGGGTGCTTTTCACCTTTCCCTCACGGTACTGCTTCACTATCGGTCGCTAGGAAGTATTTAGCCTTGGCAGATGGTCCTGCCGGATTCATACGGGGTTTCACGTGCCCCGCACTACTCGGGATCCGTCTCGGAGGGAACCAACTTTCAATTACAGGGCTTTTACCTTCTTTGGCGGGCCTTTCCAGACCTCTTCGCTTAACCGGTTCCTTTGTAACTCCATGTGAGACGTCCCACAACCCCAAAGAGCAAGCTCTCTGGTTTGGGCTTCTCCGCGTTCGCTCGCCGCTACTGACGGAATCACTATTGTTTTCTCTTCCTCAGGGTACTTAGATGTTTCAGTTCCCCTGGTATGCCTCACACTAACCTATGTATTCAGTTAGGTGTAACTGGAAATTACCCCAGCTGGGTTTCCCCATTCGGACACCCCCGGATCAAAGCTTGCTTACAGCTCCCCGAGGCAGTTTCGTTGTTCGCCACGTCCTTCATCGGCTCCTAGCGCCTAGGCATCCTCCGTGTGCTCTTAGTAGCTTAACCAGTTTGCTCCGGTTTTGACTGCTCGCTTCCCTTGTTTTGGACTACGTCCAAAGCCAAAAGTCGCTCCCACCCAATACCATCGCAAAAGCAATTAAGTACCAATTTATTAAACTTGTTTAACACAAGTTCAGCTAAAAAGGAATGTTCTAATTCGCGTTTGTTTCGTTTCGATATCTAGTTTTCAAAGAACAAGCTCCATGCAAAAGCAAGCTGTTTGAGAGTTTGAGCTCTCAAAACTGAGCAACGAGTGAGTGTTTTGCAGCTAAGCTGCATATTTGAATGTTTCCGTTGCAGGAAACGATTCTCCATAGAAAGGAGGTGATCCAGCCGCACCTTCCGATACGGCTACCTTGTTACGACTTCACCCCAATCATCTATCCCACCTTCGGCGGCTGGCTCCTTGCGGTTACCCCACCGACTTCGGGTGTTATAAACTCTCGTGGTGTGACGGGCGGTGTGTACAAGACCCGGGAACGTATTCACCGCGGCATGCTGATCCGCGATTACTAGCAATTCCGACTTCATGCAGGCGAGTTGCAGCCTGCAATCCGAACTGAGACCGGCTTTGTTGGGATTGGCTCCATCTCGCGATTTCGCAGCCCGTTGTACCGGCCATTGTAGTACGTGTGTAGCCCAGGTCATAAGGGGCATGATGATTTGACGTCATCCCCACCTTCCTCCGGTTTGTCACCGGCAGTCTATCTAGAGTGCCCATCCGAAATGCTGGCAACTAAATATAAGGGTTGCGCTCGTTGCGGGACTTAACCCAACATCTCACGACACGAGCTGACGACAACCATGCACCACCTGTCTTGAATGTTCCGAAGAAAAGGTACATCTCTGCACCGGTCATTCAGATGTCAAGACCTGGTAAGGTTCTTCGCGTTGCTTCGAATTAAACCACATACTCCACTGCTTGTGCGGGTCCCCGTCAATTCCTTTGAGTTTCAGTCTTGCGACCGTACTCCCCAGGCGGAGTGCTTAATGTGTTAACTTCGGCACCAAGGGTATCGAAACCCCTAACACCTAGCACTCATCGTTTACGGCGTGGACTACCAGGGTATCTAATCCTGTTTGCTCCCCACGCTTTCGCGCCTCAGCGTCAGTTACAGCCCAGAGAGTCGCCTTCGCCACTGGTGTTCCTCCACATATCTACGCATTTCACCGCTACACGTGGAATTCCACTCTCCTCTTCTGCACTCAAGTCACCCAGTTTCCAGTGCGATCCGGGGTTGAGCCCCGGGATTAAACACCAGACTTAAATGACCGCCTGCGCGCGCTTTACGCCCAATAATTCCGGACAACGCTTGCCCCCTACGTATTACCGCGGCTGCTGGCACGTAGTTAGCCGGGGCTTTCTTCTCAGGTACCGTCACCTTGAGAGCAGTTACTCTCCCAAGCGTTCTTCCCTGGCAACAGAGCTTTACGATCCGAAAACCTTCATCACTCACGCGGCATTGCTCCGTCAGGCTTTCGCCCATTGCGGAAGATTCCCTACTGCTGCCTCCCGTAGGAGTCTGGGCCGTGTCTCAGTCCCAGTGTGGCCGATCACCCTCTCAGGTCGGCTACGCATCGTCGCCTTGGTGAGCCGTTACCCCACCAACTAGCTAATGCGCCGCAGGCCCATCCCCAAGTGACAGATTGCTCCGTCTTTCCAGTTTCCTTCAGGCGAAGAAAACAATTATTCGGTATTAGCTACCGTTTCCGGTAGTTGTCCCAAACTTGAGGGCAGGTTGCCTACGTGTTACTCACCCGTCCGCCGCTAACCATCAGAGAAGCAAGCTTCTCATCAAGTCCGCTCGACTTGCATGTATTAGGCATGCCGCCAGCGTTCGTCCTGAGCCAGGATCAAACTCTCCAATAAAGTATTGAAAAGAGCGATAAGCTCATTTTGAATCTGACGAGATTAAAAATCTCATTTGTGCTCCAGCCGATTCAAGCCAAGGCTTGTCTCAACTTTCGCGTTCATTCTGCAAGCAGAATGTTTACTCACTCGTTGTTCAGTTTTCAAAGATCAAACTTGTTTCGTTACCGAATGTCGTTCTCTTCAGCAACTCTTATATAATATCATGTCCGAACCAACTTTGCAAGCTCTTTTTTTTAAGTTTCTTTCGAAGCTTAATTCATTTGCTTGCCGCACCGTGTATCTCGTGTTTTTTTGGCCGGAAATAGAATATACCATGTACAGTTATGGAACGCAAGTCTTTTTTCTATAAACATCAAATTCTTATAAAATGAGTACTCTGTAGACCTTTTAACAAGTATCTCCTTATAACCGGCTAAATGATACATCTGCGCACTAACTTTAATGATCGGAGTAATTAACTTATATACGCAAAAAGTTTTTCACATGATCCCTAATCCAATTATAGAGAAACTCATCTTGTATACAGTATAGACTCATCACGTTATAGAAACTTATTAACCGATGATTTCATTGGATAAACAACCAACAGATCATAGAACATTATACTCATTCCTTCTATATAGAAGGAAAACATTTTTAAAATTCATTTTTCCCAAGAAAAGAATACAAAAAAGCGAAAGCTCCGGGTTTAAATCCCGTGGCTTTCGCTTCTTTCTCATATATAAGGTAACAAACTTATCTCCGTATTCTTCATTAAAACTAATGTACGCTTATTCCCCGCCAATAAATACGTATCGGCAGACTACAATGATCGCCAAGATCCACATGAGCCAGTGAATTTTCACTTTACGCTCTGTAACCAAGTTACTGAACACCGCCAGAATCACATAAGATACGATACCTGCGGAGATCCCGTTTGCGATTCCGCCTGTGAAAGGCATCAATACAATTGTAAGGAACGCGGGGAAAGCTTGCAGGAAATCATCCCAATCAATGCTGCGCACTTGACTCATCATAAGCACACCCACGATGATCAATGCCGGAGCCGTCGCAGCGGATGGAACAACAAGCGCAAGCGGTGCGATAAACAGGGCCAAAATGAACAACAAACCTGTTGTTACCGAAGTCAGTCCTGTACGTCCACCCGCCTCAACACCTGAAGCACTTTCAACGTATGCTGTAATGGTACTTGTACCCAGTGCAGCACCTGCGCTGACACCAACTGCATCGACGAGCATCGCTTTACCGATCGTTTTCTCGCCTTTTTTCTTATCTTTCATAATCCCCATACGTGTTGCAGTACCTACCATCGTACCAAACGTGTCGAACAATTCAACGAAGGTAAAGATGAAGATGATCTCGAACAATCCGAGACTGATGGCACCTTTCAAATCCAGCTGTCCAACCGCCAGATCACTGAAGTTAGGCAACCAGCTTGCGCCTGAAAGACCACTCAGATTCGTAACGCCCATCGGAATACCAATCAGCGTTGTTGCTACGATCCCGATCAGCAGAGCGCCTTTGACGCGCATAACCATCAGTATAGCAATAAGGAGCAAACCAATCAGAGCAAGCAATGCATCGTGATGTGTTATAAAGTTACCCAATGACAGGTTAAAACTGCTACCTGGAATCGGCTGACTCAGATCTGCATCTGGTGCAACATTAACTGTTACAGCCACGAGATTAGCAAGTTTGAAACCAATAATGGTAATAAAGAGACCGATACCAACCGTAATGGCCATTTTGATCGATTGTGGAACTGCAACAAGCAGCATTTGACGAATCTTCGTCACGGTCAAAATAATGAACACGATACCGGAAAGGAATACCGCTCCGAGAGCCGCTTGCCAAGTAATCGCTCCATTCGAACTT
Organism: Paenibacillus sp. FSL M8-0212; assembly: GCF_038004645.1. Classification (NCBI taxonomy): domain Bacteria; kingdom Bacillati; phylum Bacillota; class Bacilli; order Caryophanales; family Paenibacillaceae; genus Paenibacillus; species Paenibacillus sp. FSL M8-0212. The sequence continues at coordinate 1,688,107 of NZ_JBBORP010000001.1, forward strand.
AGAACGACAGTCATGAAGTACGCATTCAGCCCCATACCTGGTGCAAGTGCGATCGGAATATTCACGAACAATCCCATAATAATAGTCATTAATCCGGCGCCGACGGCTGTTGCAAAGAATACTGCATTATCCGACATCCCCGCACCGGCTTGTCCCAAGAACAACGTATTTACAAAAAGAATGTAAGCCATTGTCATAAACGTAGTGAGACCCGCAACAATCTCCGTTCTAACGTTTGTTCCGTTTTCTTTTAATTTAAAGAAACGATCCATAATTACTAACTCCCCCTTAGAGATGTTGAAGCCATATTGAAAAACGACAAATGACCCTGATGAAAATTCTTCACCCAGGGTTCAACTGACAAGGAGTGGCATGATGCCTTTACTAAGAACAAAAAAAATTCTAATGTGCGTGATGTCCCCGCAATCATGTAGAATTCATGTGCTTAGCCTTCTCCTCTTCGTAGCCAGATCATTAGGGTGATCTCGTAGAGACTCCCGGGCCAATCCCCAGGATTATACGAATAAGTATGCGCTATTTGTTTGTTTCCCATCACTATTTTAGGAGGGCAGTATGTTTTTGTCAATGAGAAAAACGAATATTAATATCACCCTTTTATAATATCGTTCGTATTATTTAACAGATTGAACCAGTTCAGCGGTTTACAACCCAATTGAATGCGCTTTTTTCGGAGAAATTGCAATGGATTATGTCCATTCTTTCATGGCGAAAGTTCCGCAGGATAACATAAAAAAGCTAACCTGATCCAAGGGCGAGAAGCGCTCTAATCAGGTTAACTTATGTTTCTGATGCGTTTTAGCAATCAGGTGAATGATATCTAGGAATAACGATATCTCGTATTCCGAAGGCTTATACTCATTAGGTATTTGGAGCAATTTGCGACATGTTCCGGGGCTATTTTTTACCGGATCAGTCCTATGTTAATTATATCTCTGTCTGCGGAGCATCTTGTACCTCTTGTTGTTCCTGATTTGCGTTCGTTGTTGAGTCAGAGGATAATTCCTGGTTTCTGGTCTGATCGGAAGAAGCATCCGTTGCCTCTAAGTTCACAAATGGAAAGTCCCCCAAACCAGAAGCCAGATCTTGCATACCTGAACCGCATCCTGCCAGCATCACCATCAGAAACGCACTTCCAATGCCCATCTTCCATTTGCTCATATAGTCGGTTTTACGCATACATTCAATTCTCCCTTCAGTAGACATATTGCCTTTAGTATGTACTTATTGTACAGGCCGGACCTGAAAGGATCATGAAGTGAACTTTAAAATGGGATGAAATTCATATATATACAGTTTTCTCATAGTAAACGTATCAATACAATTGTAATCTTCGATTTCAACTTCACTTCAGCATTTCTAACACTCCCTGTGGTTGTAAGTTAGCTTGTACAAGCAGCTTGCGTTGCTCGGGATAGAATATTTCTTTGAGTAAGCCTCATTACTTCACTTGCCATGTCTAAATCTCTAGTCCTGGATTCATCCAAAGTGAGATTGAGATTGTAATTAGATACATTGTTATAACTGTGCTCTAATGCATTTTTATAAGCTCCATACTTGATCGTTCCGAAGAGACGATTTGCATAGCTTTATCAATTTTTGATATTGCCAAATTTGCACCATGTATTGTTGTAAGATCGATGTCATTAATACCTAGAGCTTTAGTTCTCGCATCTGTTAGAATAACATGAAAAGTCTCCCCTTAATTTGAACCCACTTGAAGTTTTCACTGATGTGCGAAGGTCGGAGATATTTTCTAAATTAAAATTAATGATATTATTAGAATCAATGCTGGACATCGTGTAACTTCCGTCATCATTACGTATAAAATTTTAGCTATGCGAATAATTAGTGCCACCATCAAAAGAGACACAGCTATTTCATCTACTTGCGAATTAAACATGGATAGATTGTACTTACCATCTAATCTTCCTCTAACTGCTGTGAAGCACACTATCCTGAAAAGTTTGATCGGTTTTTTTGCCATACAACGTTGCCACTGATATCTGCTTTGTAAATCAATCCACTTCTTTTCGTTGAGTCGTTGTAAGAACCTACTACGATAGCTCCCTCCATTACTTGTTGTGATGCCATCTAATCCTTCATCATTTCCCGTGGCTCCACTCTAAGATCCATTGTAGAGTTAGGTTGTTATCATATTTTTAAACCGTTCCGATTTTAAGATTGGACTTATCCACAACTAAAAAACCACCGTCTGAAGTTTCTATAATATTGCTAAATTCATCTCCTCCATATCCTACAGGAAAAGATTGAAATGAACCGTTAACTGAAGTACTGAGTTGTGTACCCTCACTACTAAATTTCGCAACAATACCATCACTTTTTTTGAATACCTGAGCCAATACCTGCTACAACAAATGAACCATCTCTATTCTCAATAACCTCTTTTCCTTCCGTTGTATATAGTCCTATTACACTCGATTTCCATTGCTGTTTTAAATTTCGATCCAATTTAATAATCTGTATTTTTTGATCGTGCGATACTAATGAATTGTTAGCCAATACGATGTAACCACCATCACTAGTTTCCTTAATGCTCGCCACTTCTAAAGAAGTGAATGAAGTTGACCATAGTACACTTACCGTACTATCTAATTTAAAATAATTTCCATAATGCGACGCACCAACATTGCCTCCATCTTCTGTTTTCAATAGCTCTTTAGCTCCTATGTTATGTGTCCAGTTTATTTTCACTTCACCAACTACCGGTTCCAGCTTCATTGTTTAATACCCTTATTCCATTGAAGTATGTATTATTGGCGATCTCATTAATACTCTGCTTGATATGATCTACTTCGTCATGAATCTTATTTGAGTCAGATAATGCACCATTTGCAGCTTGTATGGCTAGTTCTCGAATTCTTAAAAGATCAGGATCTTTTATGCTCCGTAATGCGCCTTCGGCTGTTTAAATTAGTGATATACCATTCATAATATTCAGTTCCGCTTGAGCAAACCCTCGTATTAGCGCACGCATCTTCTCAGATATGGCAAGCTCTGCTGCATCATCTGCTGCTTTGATTAATTCTCAAACCAGTTGATAGCTTTTCTAGTGATTTTGAAGCTGTCTTATTATTTTTGTTTAATTGATTCTGACTATTCATTGCAGAAAGATAATGCATAATTTTCATGAAATCACCCCCAGTCTTCTATTATTATCCGTAGAATATGTGAATAATTAAAGTTTATCCTTATAACTCCAAATGAAGAATGCTCTCCCGTATCCGGTAACCTACAGATACAAGAGAGCATATATAAACTCTTTAGTGTTGTACAGTAATCAAAATCTATTCCCAATCAATCGTTGCAGGTGGTTTCGAAGTTACGTTATACACGATACGGTTTACGTTATCAATAAAAATATATTTTATTAATCACATTTAAACTTTTGACTTACGATGTGCCTTAACAAATTCTTCAATATTAAAAAACAAATCGAAATTTGCTTTTATTTTTTCATCATCCCAATTCCACCATTGTATATCGAGCAAGGACTCAATTATATATGGCTCGAATCTATATCGAATTATTTTAGCAGGTACTCCTCCAACAATAGCATAGGGAGGAACGTCCTTAGTAACAACAGCACCTGCTCCAACAATTGCTCCATTTTGAATGGTTACACCTGGTAAAATAATTGCATTTGTTCCAATCCATACATCGTTCTCAATCACAATAGGGGGATTATATTTATCTTTTAATTCAGCGTCAAATTCATCCACAAATCCCCAAATAGGATTATAAATAAAATTCGAAGTTGTTACTAAATCGATAGGATGATTTCCCAAACTGCCTATAGCTGCAGTATGATTGATGGAACAAAAGCTCCCAACACTCTTTAGATATCTCTCAACAGCAACCGTATCATTATTTATACCCAAAGTATATTTTCCACACTTATTTTTAAGGCGTTTATTAACATCAAATATCTCTGCCTCATGTTTATATGGAAAATAGATGTTTATTTTATCTACAGATATATACTTCATTAATTCCATCACTATCTCATCCTGATAGATACTCGCAATTATAATTGCTTTTACATTCTTAAAATCTACTTCCTTTACATTCTTCACTTCTTTTCCACAAAAATCCCCTTTATTATTACTATCAATAAAATATGAGATTTTAGAATAAAAATAGCCCAATTCAGCTACTAATTTTGCAGAACTGTTTCCCGTACCATAAATAACAATTTCATCGCTACAATTCATTATATTTGTAATCAATTTGTTAATCTCATTCCGATTCATTCAAAATTACACTCCTTATTTTTTACCCAACAGTTTTTATAAAAATAAATATTTCTAATACAAAATAATCAAATCTGGTCCAAATACAAAAAAACTTATAAGTTTATATCGGTATTTATGGCCCTGAAATGTTAGAGACAAAACACCAATATTGTTTCAATAATCTTTTTGATTAATTGATGTTATCTTAATAGTTTAAGATCAAAAAAAAACCCTTTTATCTACAATTAATGAAGATAAAAGGGTTTTTTTAAGCAGTTTAACGACAGTACACCGGTTACTCCCACTCAATCGTTGCAGGTGGTTTGGAAGTTACGTCATAGACGATACGGTTTACGTTATCGACTTCGTTAACGATCCGTACGGAGATTTTCTCCAACACATCCCAAGGGATACGTGCCCAGTCCGCAGTCATACCGTCTATGGATGTTACAGCACGGATACCTACTGTGTAGGAATACGTACGCGCATCACCCATAACGCCGACACTCTTCATGTTCGGCAGAGCTGTGAAGTACTGCCAGATTTCGCGGTCGAGACCGGCTTTGGCAATCTCTTCACGCAGGATGTAGTCTGAATCACGAACGATGGTAAGTTTCTCTTCAGTAACCTCACCAAGAACACGGATCGCAAGGCCCGGACCAGGGAACGGCTGACGATGAACAATTTCGTCCGGCAGGCCACACTCGGTACCCACTTTACGTACTTCATCCTTGAACAGCGTGCTCAGCGGTTCGATCAGTTTGAAGTTCATGTCTTCAGGCAGACCGCCCACGTTGTGGTGAGATTTGATGGTCTGTGCAGTCGCTGTACCACTTTCCACGATGTCTGTGTACAGTGTACCTTGCGCGAGGAATGCAAAGTCATCGAACTGCTTGGACTCTTCGTCAAATACGTAAATAAACTCGTTACCGATGATTTTACGTTTTTGTTCTGGATCATCCACGCCAGCCAGTTTGGACATGAAGCGCTCTTGTGCATCAATTTTGACCACTTTCATGTCGAATTTGCCGACAAACGTCTCCATTACACTTTCCGCTTCGCCTTTGCGCAGCAGACCGTGGTCGATAAACATACATGTCAGTTGATCACCAATGGCTTTGTGAAGCAATGCAGCTACAACGGAAGAATCTACACCGCCGCTAAGCGCACATAGTACTTTACTGTCGCCAACTTTTTCACGAATGTCTTTGATGGTGTCATCGATGAATGTTTCCATCGTCCAGTTGCCTTCGCAACCACAGATTTCGAACAGGAAGTTACGAATCATGTCGTTACCGCGAACAGAGTGACGTACCTCCGGATGGAACTGAACAGCATACAATTTACGCTCATCGTCGCTCATGGCAGCGATTGGCGCACTTTCCGTACCTGCATCCAGTTTGAATCCTGGAGGAAGTGTAACCACGTGGTCACCGTGACTCATCCATACCGTATGTTCGCCTTCAATCCCTTTTGCCAGTGTAGATCCAGCAGCAAACTCCAGGTCGGCTTTACCGTACTCACGCTTCTCGGAACGTTCTACTTTACCTTCGAGCTGTTGGGCCATAAGCTGCATTCCGTAGCAGATACCGAAGATTGGCAAGCCCAGGTCATAAACACCTGGGTCCACGTGTGGAGCATTCTCAGCGTATACGCTGGACGGCCCACCTGAAAATACGATTCCTTTTGGTGCCATTTCTGCGATCTTTTCCGCCGGTGTGTTATACGGCAAAAGCTCGCTGTATACGCCAAGATCCCGGATTCTTCTGGCGATTAACTGGTTGTATTGGCCCCCAAAGTCAAGGACAACCACAATCTCATTCTGCTTATTCATAACCGTGCCTCCCTCAATTCAATGAAACTAATTATACGCAACGACAAAACATACCGTCAAGGAAAGGCGAAACTCCTTTTTTCGACATATCAAAACAGGATTACCAAATGCCTTTAAATATGAAATTCCGAATAGAAAAGCTTGGCAGCAAGATGCTGGTTCAAGTGTATGATCGTGGAAAGACGCCTCGTTCGCAGCGTAGCGCGAAAGGCGTCTTATGTGTGGCATGCAGCGATGAACCAAACGCTGCGTTTAAATAACAATGCGCCAGCCAATGGCGATCTTCATCTGCCCACAAGTGGCCAAGCTCTATTGGAAAGCGATAGCGATTGTATGGCAGCAGCTTCGCATCTTTGGTGTAACGTTGTAACATGCTTGTGTTACAACGTCTGCAATCGCCGGGCCAGACGAAGTGCCCGGCGCAGGAAGTCCAGACTGTCCGCGCGCAGCGGACGGTCTGGCCCGTACAGCAGCCGTTCCCAGTCGGCTGCAAACCGCGCGATGTCCGTGCCGTCCGCGCCTGCGGCCAAAGCCGGTGACGCTGCATATTCACGCAGCGTCATCCCCGGCGGCCGCGGGCCGTACCGGCGCGCGAGCGCGGCCCAGACCGGAGCGGCGGCACCCAGCAGCCGCTCGCGGTCCGGGAAGCTGCTGCGTGGCCACGCCAGCAGCAGCTTAATCCGCAGCGCGGGGCGTAGCCGCCGCATGCGGACCAGAGCAGCGGCGCCCAGCAGGGCCGCTGCCACAAGGGCTGCCGCGAGCCATGGCTCCGCGGCAATGGCCCGTGCGCGGGCGAGCAGCCATGCGCCCGCTTTAGCCAATCCGCCGCTCATATACGACGGAGTCTCCGCAACAGGCTGCGCCCCGGCAAGCGCTGCAGCATATTCGCCCGCGCCTTGCGCCATGGTGAAGCCTGGCGTGGCCTCAAACGGCATCCAGCCTGCACCCGGAAAATACACCTCTACCCAGGAATGTGCATCTCCCTGTGAAACCACATACTGACCGGGTGCATCCGGGTCAGCTACTCCGGGGCCAAAACCTTTAACCCAACGTGCGGGGATACCCTCTGCACGCAGCAACACAATCATGGCTGTGGAGAAATGATTGCAGTACCCCTGCCGGGTAACGAATAGAAAATCGTCCACAAAATCGGTTCCACGCGGTGGCATACGGGTATCCAACGTATACTCGGCATGAGCAGCCAGATAAGTCTTGACGGCCTGCACAGCGTCATACCGGGTCTCACTGCCTTGAATGATTTCCTTGGCAAGCGTCTGCACTCGACCAGGGAGTAATGTAGGCAATTGCAGATAGTCCCTCCGAATGGCTGCCGGATCTTTCCCTTTATTCGTTTCCTCAAGCAGACGTAACTGTTCAGGTGTTGCGATAGGAACCATGACGTCTGCTGAATAATTTTTAACTATCTTATCGTCCCCTGAGCTCGCGAGCCACAATGTTGCCGAATCGCGATTAGACAGCAAAGAAAACATGTTTTCCTGATTATCCTTGTTCTTATCCTGGAACGATACGTTAACCGGTATCCCCCCGGTAAAGAGAGGATTTGGTCCTTTCCACTCTCGCTGCATCGTGACGGTTTGGCGAATGCGACTCCAATAGGTTGGATTCTCCCAACCATCAGCACGCAGCATTCCGGATGGACTTGCCGTTTCGAAGCTTTGACCCGGATCACTCCAAGTACTACCGTTATAATATGAACGGGTCTCCCCTCGCCAATACGTGACTTTTGGACTCTTTGCTATAAAAAAGATGGAGTTCCCTTGCACCAACGGTGCTCCCATAGGCGCGTCCGCTGTGCTATATCCCGTGACTGCCGTTGCAGCAGGGATACTACTGTGCTGTGTATAACCTGCCCAGCGAGCTATTCGTTCACCCATCTGTTCCAGAGATATGCGTTCCGGCTGAGGAATGGAAGTAAACTGGCCAGGTAACGCGGAGAGAAGCACCATACCTGCGGAAGCAACGATAGTTACTGCACTCCAACGGCCATAGGGGCTGCCGCGATAACTCGGAGTAGTGACTCCTGCATTGAGACGTAATAGCTGGAGCAGAGCCTGAATAAGAAAAGTCCATAGGACAGACCGTATTACAGAAGCATACACATCCAGCCCCGCAAAGGATTCAAGCAAAAGCAAATAGAGCAGTGTTGCACTGCCAAACAGCATAACGCTTCGACGTAACAATACGAGGGATTGCACAGAAGCCATGAGCATGCTCCAGCCGCACATCATGAACAAACCTCTCGTTTCTGTACTAATCGAGTGAAATCGCCAGTTATTTATAAAAGTGTCCATATCCGCTGAAAATATTCCCGGATAAGCGACCGCCCAACGGACAGGTTCACTTCCTCCGTACATCAGACATAGCGCAGCGAGTGCAATGAATAATCGGATCAGTACTCCGGTGATCCATCCTGTACGAATTAACCCCGCGAGCAACAATGCTCCCGTTAATCCCGCCATTACGGACAAGAACCGTTCACTGCCCTGCTGATCTGATGATGTAACTGGATATATCCACTCCAGAGACAGTATAAGTAAAATGGCCGAAATAACAATTTTGTACAGGACAGGTACGCTCACATATCCCTCATCCTTTATATCCTTCACAGAATTCTGGTTCACAACTTTATATACGGAATGGGCCGATTCCATTCTCGTACGGTCCGTAGACTCTAAGTCGGCCACAGTGGAATTGGGTTGCTGGTTACCATTAAGCTCCCACATCCGTTACCTCCACCTTTCCCAATGAAGATAACGCAACGTCTGTAACCGCATGGATCGGCACCCCGCTGTGACGAAGCCGCTCCAAACTTAAGCTGTCATATCCCAATCCATTCATCAATCTATCCGTTGATCCTAATTGGTTTTGGTTCTGGTTTGCTTCAGTCAATTGCACCTCTACACGATAACCCGACCCGACTGCAGTTAAGATCCATTCGGCCAGAACCTGATCCATCTTACCGGTGAGAACCACAATTCGCGACCCACTCGTCAGTCCATCCAGCATCTCCGTTCGGAGTGAAACAGAGCCTGATTGTGCTTTGGATATTTGTGCCCCCGCTAACTTGTCCAGTCCATGATTCTCATCATCTGCATGGAACGGCCCATGCTGCCATTGATCTTGTGCATCATAGCTCTTATCGCCGCCTTCCATCCACAGGTGATAAGGAATGTCATCCCGCTCAGCGGTATGAATCCAGCGGGCAGCTGCACGAACCACTCGTTCAAAAGCAGGTGCATCCATGTTCTCCCGTTGTTTTACGTCATAACCCGACGCGCCTTCATACACAAGGATGCCCAGTGAAGCCAGATCCGTGGTATCAGGCAGAAAGGTCTGAAGTTTACCCGTTTTGGCTGTACTTTTCCAATGAACTCGTCCCAGTGGGTCACCCTGCTGATATTCACGGAATTCAGGGCTACGGTTTCCCTGGCTATTTCTTCGCTCCGACAGAGTCCCTTCAATCATCGCTGCGAATTCTACCGAATCACCCTTCCCCCAAGCCGTTGCTTGAGGAACAACAATCAGGGGTGTACCTCCTTCGGTCTCTGCGGAGAGGGTATTCCAGCCAAACATATCACCCCAGTACAATCTGCCCGTATCCCATCTGTAGACTCCTCTGCGTAACCCGGAACATTCATATTGATAGGAAAATTGTCGCCGTGTTCCCGGGAAAATTAATTTGCGATGAACACCTGCAGGTGTGTTCTCACACAGAACGATCCATAACAATGGAATATGGCAATTGAATTCCAGTTCGACCAGAACCCGTACCTGCTCGCCTGCCTCAATCCGGTTCGTGTGTATTTTACGACGGATGTGAATACGCCGTGGTCCGAACCAATGGAGAAGCAGACCTCCTGTGAACATCAAGAAAGCTATAACGGATAGAAACAACGCCACTTTGCCCCCATGCCACTGATACAAGGAAACAAAAGCCACCACCAAGACAGCACTCACAATCCGTTGTCCCAGCGCAGTCATTGCCTCCGTCCCCTTCCCTGTGATGCCATCTGTACAGGTACCGGGACCGATGACAATGCTTCTTCAATGACTTGTACTTGCCCCCAAACCTCCGCTCTGTTCTGGGCCTTCAATTGAATACGGTGGGAAAGGACAGGCACAGCTACCTCTTTCACATCATCCGGAATGACATAACTGCGTCCTTGAAGATAGGCAAATGACTGCGCCGCAGCCATCCAGGCCAGTGTTCCACGCGGACTGATGCCCAATCTGACCGCCGGAAGGCTGCGAGAGGCTACAGCAACGGCCACCAGATACTGTTTGACCACCGGATCAACATGTACCTGTTTGACTTCACGCTGCATGGCTACGACTTCTTCAGCAAGCAGGACAGGGCGAAGTTCATCAAGCGCTTCTCTACCTTGCATGCGGGTTAACAATTCCAATTCCTGTTCCGGATCGGGATACCCCAGTCCAATTCTCATCATAAATCGATCCAGCTGCGCTTCAGGCAGACGGTACGTACCCTCGAACTGTAACGGATTCTGTGTCGCCAGCAGAAAGAACGGACGTGGCAAGGCATAGGTTGTGCCATCAACCGTAATACGTCGTTCCTCCATTGCCTCCAGCAGGGCAGACTGAGTGCGTGGTGAAGCGCGATTTATTTCATCAGCCAGGACAATGTTGGACATGACAGGCCCGGGCCGAAACTTGAATTCAGCTGTATGTGGATGATAGATTGAAGTGCCCGTAACATCTGCCGGCATGACATCGGACGTGAATTGAATCCGGCCCATGGAGCAGTCCAGTGCAGAAGCAACGGCACGAACCAGCATCGTTTTCCCGGTACCCGGCACATCTTCCAGAAGTACATGACCTCCACTGAGCATTGCAGTGAGGACATAACGAATCTCTGTTTTTTTGCCAATAATCACACTCTCAACACGCTTCATGACCCTGTTTAACAATTCGACCGCATGTTCATGTTCCATTCGGATATAAGACATTTCTCTGATCTCCTTCCGTTCATCAGCATTCCTGAACCATAGTAATCTATGATTCAGTGTTGCCCGGAAGTAGAGAGAATAGTCCTGCAAGAATGACTTTCTTCAGATCATTTTATACTTAAATATGCTGTTCATTGCCGAAATGGATCTGGAAGTGCCCGCCTTTACCGTCCACTCTGCTTCATTACTGGTTAAGGAATTCACCCTCAACCCCATCTGCTCCAGTAACTCACGTAACGGAACCCAGATGGTTCCCCCCTGACTCTGTACTGCTCCCGTTTCAATTGCCCCGGTTGTTGTCAGTATTCCGCTCACACTGTCTGCATGAATCGTTCTTTCCTTCCATACTGCTATGGCTGTCCTTGTTTCAGAGTCCCAACGAGTGCTACCCCCGAATTTTTTCATGAAAGTACGCAAAGGCACCATGATTCGCTGCCCCTCCATGCGGAACTCACCCGGTTGCAAGGTAGCCGCAGCCAATCCCACCTCTACCTTCAGCTTCTTGCTTGCAAGCCATAACGTCGCGTTCGCTTCTACATGCTCTGCGATCCAGGCCTTTCCTGGCGCCTTGCGGGCCTTATACTTACCATCTGGATGAACACGGAATTGAACTGGTTGATCCGTACTCTTTATGGTGTCAAAACGATATCCATGATCACGATAATATTTGATAATACCCGGAAGTGCTTTTACCGTTTCAGCATGTGCACCACCGTCATGCATCAGGACAATGACCGAACGTGCTCCCGCAGGTACTTTGGTCGAATTGCTGAGGATCTCTTTGGCCGGAACACCTTTACGCTTGGAATCGCCACTATCGACGTTCCAGTCCATAACCGTGTAGCCACCCAATTGCAGCAAATCAAAATAACTTTGATCAAAATGCCCGTATGTACCGCCTGGTGCTCGCACCAGATTCGGACGGAAACCGGTTATACGCTCCAGCACTTCCTCTGTCTGCTTGATCTGTTTCCAGAACACTTTAAAATCACTGTATAGCTGTTCGTATTGATGATTAAACGTATGATTGCCCAAAGCATGTCCATCCTCCACAAGCCCCCGGATTAACTCGGGATAACGCTCTGCCTGCTCACCCAGCACAAAAAATGTAGCCAAAACCTTCTCCTTGCGCAAAATATCCAATACTTCACGGGTATGGTTACCCGGTCCATCGTCAAAACTCAGATAGACTACCTTGTCTTGAGTATTCTTATCTTCCGAAATTGGATCACCTGAGCCGGAAGCAGAAGATGCATAAACCGTGCCTGCATATACAGCGAATGCACATAGCAATATCGCAATTCGCACGAGAATGACAGACCATTGTCCAGATAAAAACATATGTATGGTTGTTGCAGAGTTTCCCCCATTTTCCTTGCTTCTCAATTCTGGTCTCTGTACCATTTACGAATCGACCTCCACCGTCTCTAGTAATTTGCTGATAGACTTCAGCAGATTTGTTAGAATTATATGGAGGCTTCATTGAAAAAAGACGTGATTTTGTTTAATATTTTTTCACAATTTGCTATGTAGCCTGATTGATTCTTCGCTTCAGATTAGGTAGCATAATGAAAAGGCAGAACACATTAAAACACCTTGGAGAGTATTCATGCTCCCAGCCCGTATTCAGGAGAGTGAAATCTATTGGAATTGCTTGAGAAGATCCAACATCTGTTTGGGTCCTACGGATACAGCGTTTTGTTTTTTGGCTTGTTGCTTGAATTCATCGCACTTCCCTTTCCTGGTGAAACAACGATGGCTTACGCAGGGTTTCTCTCCTACAAGGGGCATCTGGACTTTGGAATCCTCACCATACTGGCTTTTCTGGGGACAACGATTGGCATGACCGTCACTTATTTTATTGGAGCCAAAGCAGGTCTGCCCTTTATAACACGATACGGAAAATGGTTTCTGCTGAAGCAGGACAAGCTCGATAAAACGCAAAAGTGGTTCGCCAAGTATGGTAATGCCTTAATCTTCATCGGTTATTTCATTCCGGGTGTAAGGCATTTCACCGGGTATTTCGCGGGCATAGCCGCTGTTCCCTTTCGCAAATTCGCTCTCTACGCCTATTCAGGCGCACTGTTCTGGGTTGTACTGTTTCTGGGCATTGGCAAAATATTTGGCCCTCAGTGGAACGCCGTATTCCATCTGGCTCATCAAAATGCAGCATATATCGTGGGAGGAATCGGCCTATTGCTCATCGCAGCCGTGTTCTATCGTTACCGCAAAGCATGGGCAGCAAGATCCACCGTATCCAAGCCAGCCCCTGTTCGACAAAGACAAAAGTAAATTCGGACAAAAGTCCATCTATAATAAGCAGGCAAGGAGTTGCGAATAATCGCAGCTCCTTTTTTTGTGATAATCCGAATTCATCCAGGTCATACTAACTTGAAAATATAGGGTGTATAGGGAGGTGAAGGCATGAGTGAATCGTCGCTGGAACGCCAAGATCAGAGGCAAATCTCTCCGGATCTAAGCGAAAATATGGAATACTGCAAGCAAGTGATGGGAAACAGCAACGACTTGATGATGCGCCCTCTCCAGTGTTTACATAAATGGCCTGCAGTCATGTTGTACATTGATGGATTAGTGGATGTTCAGATTCTGAATCATTCCATCCTGGAATCCCTGTTAAAGACACATGAACTTCCAGAATTCTCCGCAGATGATGAGCATCTAAGCTACCTCCAGAATGACATTCTGGCTGCGAGCAATGTAACATTTGTGGATGACATGGAAGATGTGCTTAATGCTCTCCTGTCCGGTTCGGCCATCCTGCTAATCGAAGGCAGTGTACGAGGATTGAAAATTGCCGCAGCTGGGTGGGAAGACCGTGCTGTTGGTGAACCCATCTCACAGACCGTTGTTCGGGGTCCTATGGAGGGATTTAATGAAAATTTGCGTACAAATACTTCCTTGATTCGCAAACGGATTCGTGACCCTCATCTCTGGATCGAAGAAAAGGAGATTGGTCGTATCACCAAAACAAGGGTTGCGGTCTTATATCTGAAGCATACCGTTGATCCAGAAGTGGTAGAGGAACTAAGGCGCAGGCTCGATGAGATCGACATTGACGGGATTCTGGAGAGCGGGTACATCGAGGAACTTGTACAAGACGAAACCAGAACGTTATTCCCCACGGTTTACAATAGTGAACGTCCAGATACGGTTTGTGCTGCCTTACTTGAGGGCAGAGTAGCCATCATCGTGGACGGTACGCCTTTTGTGCTGCTGGTTCCCGCCTTGTTCGTGCATTTCTTCCAATCGCCGGAGGATTACTATCAACGGGCCGATATCAGCACATTGATTCGCTTGATTCGTTATCTGTCCTTTTTTATCGCTTTACTAGCTCCATCCTTCTATATTGCCATTACCACCTTTCACCAGGAAATGTTACCCACCAATATGCTCATTAGTCTGGCAGCTCAACGTGAAGGCGTTCCTTTTCCCGCATTCATTGAAGCCATACTGATGGAACTGACCTATGAAATTTTGCGAGAAGCAGGTATACGTATTCCAAAAACAGTCGGTCAGGCCGTTTCCATTGTCGGAACACTGGTAATTGGCCAAGCAGCCGTAGATGCAGGAGTTGTCTCCGCCGCAATGGTTATTATCGTTTCCATAACGGCCATATCCAGTTATGTCATTCCAGAGAATGGACTTTCTATCTCTGTCCGAATTTTGCGATTTGTATTGATGATACTCGCGGCAGCTTTTGGTTTCTACGGTATTCTAATTGTTCTGCTCATTACAGTTACACACCTGTGCAGCTTGCGTTCTTTTGGCGTACCGTATATGTCCCCCTTTGCACCTCTAATTCAGAAAGATCTGAAAGATACGCTGTTTCGTGTACCCTGGTCCCATATGAAAACACGTCCATTCTCTACGGGTACCCCGAACAAAATCCGACAAGCCAGCAAAAAAATGAAGCGTTAATTCGGTAAGGAGAAGAACGTATGAACAAGTGCTTCCGATTAATTGTATGCATTGTATTCCTGCTCCCTCTCCTTACCGGATGCTGGGATCGCCAGGAACTGAATGAACTTGGCATTATGCTGGGTCTTGGTGTAGACAAGGATGGCGATTTGATTAAAGTGAGTGCTCAGGTCGTTGTGCCAAATGAAGTTTCCTCCAAGTCAGGGGGAGGCAATGGCACTCCTGTCACGCTGTACGAAGCGTCCGCGCCCACGCTGTTTGAAGCAATTCAAAAGCTGACCGAGACAAGCCCACGCCGTATATTCATGGCACATATCCGTGTACTGGTGTTCGGAGAAGAATATGCACGTAAAGAGGGCATCTATGATGTCATGGAAGCGTTAATGCGAGAACCTACTGCTAGACCCGATTATTACGTCATGGTTGCACGAAATACTACAGCTTCCAAAGTACTGGACGTACTTACTCCATTGGAAAACATTCCTGCGGAGAAGTTATTTAATTCTTTGGACGTGTCTTCCAAGACCTGGTCTCCCACAACAACCGTAACCGGAGACCAATTAATTGAATATATGCTGACGCCTGGAATACAGCCTGTAATCACTGGTGTAGAGGTTGTTGGCAATTTAGCGAGAAGCGGAAGCAAAGATAATATTGCGACAATCAAGTCTCCCGCCCGACTGTATTCTACGGGATTAAGCATCTTCAAAAAGGACAAACTGATCGGCTGGTTAACGGAAGATGAATCGAAAGGATACAACTACATCCGCGACAATGTGGTGTCTACCATCAGTCACATGCCTTGCCGAAAGGGAGGAAATGTGACGTTCAAAGCTCTCCGTACCAAGACCCAACGAAAAGCAAAGGTCATTAACGACCAGCCTGTGATCCACATCAAACTCAAAAATGTGTCTTCCATTGGTGCAGTAGAGTGCGGAATCAGAATTGGTTCAATGAAGACGCTCAAAGAGTTGGAAAAGGACAGTGAGGAGCGACTGATAGACCTGATGGAAAACTCCGTGAATTCAGTGCGGCGAAAGTTCCATATTGACATTTTTGGATTTGGTCAGGAAGTGTATCATGCCGATCCTAAATTTTTTAAAAAGATTGAGAAGGATTGGGATCAATATTTTGAAAATCTGGATGTTAAGTATGAAGCCAATGTACAGATCAAACGTGTAGGTACACTGGATGATTCATTCAAGGAGGATTTGAAGGAGTGAGACCGGATGTTGATTACAATTACTGTCATTGTCATAGGGGGCCTTGTAGGCATGGTTGATCTTCCAGGTCTCATCCGTCGCAAGGAATGGAGGGAAACAGTTGTGTACAGTGGAATGCTCGTCATAGCCACAGGGTTCAGTGTGATTGCAGCCAACCTGTGGGATTTCCCCAGTCCGCTCTATATCATCATGTGGATCTATGAACCTGTTAATCAATTCTTGGCACATCTGACAGGAACCTAGAAAAAGGAGAGGACCATTATGCTGGAACAGGGGCGCCTTGGAACAAGACAATTGACCACTCTCATCTTTATGATGGTGGTCGGGGATATGATGCTGATCTACCCCTCGGTCATCACGTCCTATGCGAAACAAGACTCCTGGATTTGTGCTTTTATAGGCGTTCCTCTGGGGATGGCACTGATGGCCATGATCCTGAAGCTGTGTAGTATGCATCCAGAAAAAAATCTGGTGCAGATGGCACGAAGCATCCTAGGGTTCTGGCCAGGTACTTTCTTTTCCTGCTTCTACCTGTTCTTTTTCATTATTGGTGCTTCCACGCATACGAGAGAAGTCGGCGATTTCATGACCACTCAAATCTTCCCGTACACTCCCATTCGCATCATCATTCTGATGTTCGTCATCGTGATCGCCTGGGGAGTGTCTCACGGATTAGAGGCGATGGGGCGAAGTAGTGAACTACTGATGCCCGTCGTTATTGTGTTTATTGTCGTCCTTGCAGTCTGCCTGCTTCCCCAGATTGATATTAGAAATTTGAAGCCAGTAAGTGATACGGGTGTTGTCTCTATCTCGCAAGGCATTCTGGTAAGCATTATATATCCGATCGGTGAAGTCGTTCCCATCATGATGATACTGCCCTATGTTGCCAAGCAGGCTCATCGAACACGGGACGTAATTATTGCAGCTGGTTTAGGCAGCTTGGTATTGGCAACGCTCGTTACCATATCGCTGCTGGTTCTGGGTGCCTTTCTTACGCAACATAATATATATGCTTCTTTTGTTTTGTCCCAGAAAATTAGTATTGGAGGCTTTTTTGAACGTATTGAAGCCATTATGGCCTCTTCCTGGCTGATCTCGACGTACTTCAAAGCGATGATATACTTATACGCCTTTATTGTTGGTTGTGCAGAACTGTTCAAGCTTAAGCAATATCAGATACTGGTACTCCCTGCGTCTATACTCATTTTTGGATTAGCCAATCTGATCTCACCAAGCATCACTTTTATCGTGATCACCATTGTTCCATATTGGGTAGATTGGGATACCACACTGGGAATCATTCTGCCGGGCTGTCTTCTGCTGATACAATTGCTCAAGTCTTACAGAAAATCATCGGTTACTCCAAACAATTCCTCACAGGAATGAGTACTATTTTTGTGGGGGGAAGGAGCCTGGTATGGATGGAAAGATGGATTTCATCCATGAATATCATCCATGCTGAATATAGAGAAGGAGAATGGTGTCTATGTTAATTAAGAAGAAAATCACCATTAGGCAATTTGCAGTCCTTACCTTTCTCGTCATGATTGGGGACATGATTCTACTCTATCCCTCCGTGGTTACTGCTTCGGGTCAACAGGATGCGTGGATCTGTTCTCTTATCGGTCAACCGATCGGCATACTCATCATGTGGGTGCTATATAAACTTCATCAGACGCATCCTGATCTTTCCCTTATTGAAATCTGCCAAAAAATACTTGGCCGGTGGGCAGGGTCTGTTTTGGCAGCTGCATATCTATTTTATTTCGCCATAGGCGCTGTCATATGTATCCGTGAAGTCGGTGACTTTATGACCACACAGATCTACCTTCAGACCCCCATCCGGGTCATTCTAATTATCCTTATGTGCGCTCTGGTCTGGGGGCTTATGCATGGCTTGCATACAATAGGAAGTAGCAGTGAACTGCTGACCCCCATCGTTGTTGCCTTTATGATTTTGTTGTTTCTGGGGCTGATGCCCAAAGTAAACAGTTCACATCTGCAACCTTACTTGAACACCCCTTGGCTCCATCTGGTTCATTCCATCATTCGGGGAGCATTTACTTCCTTTGGTGAACTAATCGTGATCACCATGGTTCTTCCTTATGTGATGTCCGGGCCTCACATCAAACGGGACATGTTACTCGCTACTTTATGTGGAGGGCTGTTGCTAACTACACTTTTGCTCATTTCGCTCATGGTTTTTGGACCCTTTCTTACCCAACATGACATCTATATCTCCTATACCCTGTCCCAGAAAATTAATATTGGCAACTTTTTCGAACGAATTGAGGCGTTCATGGCGACTGCTTGGTTAATTGCTACCTATTTCAAAAGTTTGCTGTATATGTTCTCGTTTGTCGTTGGAACAGCTCAGCTATTTCGGTTAAAGAAATACAAACCTCTCATCCTGCCATCAGCGATGTTATTATTCGCGTTAGCTGTACTGATTTCTCCCAATGTCATTTTCTACACCAATACGATCATGCCCGCTTGGGTGGATTGGGATATCACGGTAAGCTTTATTATTCCGCTATTCCTTCTGCTCGTGCATCGGCTTCGTTCTGGCAAGAGTAAGAACAATTCATCCAATCAAAAACGATTGCCCACCTAAAAAGGCTGTGTTCACGGTTAATTCCGCGAAACACAGCCTTTAATGATGAAACGGTTAAGATGATTTATTCACACATGTCTAAATCATTAATTACAATGTTTTCAAAGCCTCAAGCGCAGACTCGATATGTCCTTTGACCCGAACTTTGGACCAGTCCTTGATCAATTTCCCCTCTTCATCAATCAGAAAAGTGGAGCGAACCATACCCATGTACTCCTTGCCATACATTTTCTTCAGCTGCCATACACCGTATTGCTCGGCTACAACATGCTCTTCATCCGATAACAAGGTGAACGGCAGTCCATATTTGGCGATAAACTTGTCATGTTGTTTCATTGGATCGGTGCTGATTCCGAGAATGACCGTGTTCAGCCCTTCAAATTCAGCATGTCGATCCCGGAAATCACAAGCCTGTTGTGTACAGGACGAAGTCATATCCTTGGGGTAAAAATAAAGCAGTACCCGCTGTCCGCGGTAATCCGAAAGCTTTACTGATTCTCCCGTACTGGACGGAAGCTCAAAATCCGGTGCCAGTTCGCCTACAGTTAACGTCATGTCAGTTCCTCCCTAGTCTTGCCCATGAAATGCTATCAGGGCGTTATTATGATCCTGCTCCGCGATACCGTTTCACGCCATAATTCCACAGAAGCAAGCCCATGGAACCAAACACCAGTCCCATCACAGGTGTGAGGAGCGCCATCCGATGCATCTCGGATCTCTCCAGGAACAAGGCTGCCGGATAGATGCCCACAAAGGCAAACGGAATGATCCAGGTTAGCAGTACCTGAATGGCACGGTTATAGATCGTCACAGGGTAACGCCCATACCCTTGGATGTTATACATCAATGGCAGAATACCTGTTGGTGCGTCTGAATAAAAGGACAACGAAGTCAGTGTGGTATAAATGCCGGCATAGATCATTACTGAACTGAGTGCCAAAATAATCAAGGCAGGAATATGCCACCACTCCAGCATCAAGCCCATCTCTGCTCCGCTGAAGATCATGATAATCAAGCCGATAAACGAGCCCACGAGTGCAGGCGGGTCTACATTTTCAAGCAAGATCTGGAACAGATTATGTGCAGGGCGTGTCAGGATACGATCCATCTCACCTTTGACGATATACCGCTCGCTGAACCCCCACAGATTGATAAAACAACTGAAGATGCCATAGGGCACCATAAAATATCCATAAACAAAGAGTACTTCACTCTCACTCCAGCCGCCCAGGTTATCCGTATGACGGAAGACCACAAAAATAAAGATCAGGTTGGTTGCCTGGAACAGCAGATCCGATAGGATCTCCACCCAGAAATCAGCACGGTACGTGAGTCGTGTTTTCATGTAGTTCTTCAAATATTCCCAGATCAGACCCATATAGTACATTCCGTTATCCCCCTTGCACGAACAGACGCTTGCGCGCCTTACGCCAGATCAATACCATCGGGAGCAGTAACACGGCAAACCAGAACACCTGAATACCGAGTACATTCCAGATGGCGGTACCTTCCACTCTTCCAGTGAACACGGAACCGGGCAGATACGTAATGGCCTGAAAAGGCAATACCTTCATCACCGCGGACATCCAGCCTGGATACAGGCTGATCGGGATGATTAGACCAGAGAACAGATCAACTACGACGCGTTTCATACGCATCATGCCTTCATTGTTTTCCACAAAGAATGCTGCCAGTCCCGTTATCACATTAATCTGGGAATTAATGAGGAAACTGAAGAACAGCATGACGAGAAAGCCAATCCACGCCGATGGCGCCGTAGGCAATTCAACCGGGAACAGCAGAATGGCGATGAGCATCCCCGGAATCATGAGGAGCAGGAAGCGGAAAATGCCTTCACCAAGACCCTGCATCATTTTGACCATAACGTAATTGATCGGCCTGATGAATTGAATCGCAATGGAGCCATCCCGTATGTCTGCGGCAATCTCCCGGTCCAGATTGTTAAAGTAGAAAGCACGTGCCATCCAGGATACAGCGATGTAAGTGGTCATCTGCGCTGCCGTGAAACCGCCGAGTTCACCACTGCTGCCGTAAATGGCTTGCCAGGTAAAGTAATACACGCCGATATTCAGCGTATATATCAAAATGCCGGAGTAATAATTCACCCGGTATGCCAGCATCGTTAGAAAACGGATGCGCATAAAATCAATAAATGCACTATTCATCTCAGGATACACCCACCGCTTCTTTCCCTGCTCCCACAATCTCGGGACGCTCGGCGGAACCGGATTGGTAAATACTGCGCACAATCTCATCCGTGTTGATCTCGATAATCTGAATATCGGTAATATCAGCCTGTCCAACGACACGTCCGAGTACATCCGAAACATTCAGTTCCAGCGGAATCCATACAGATGCGGACAATTCATTCTCTACTGTCCAACGCACAGGCAACGCAGCAGTCCATTCCTGCATCTGACTGATGTTGTGAGCTGAGCCAAACTTGAAGCGGATCTCCCGCTCCTTGCCCCACTGGGACTTCAGATGATCCAGACCACCATCATAGATGATGTTGCCCGCATCAAGCATGATCACCCGGGAACACAGGGCCTCAATGTCCTGCAAATCGTGGGTGGTGAGCAGGATGGTCGTTCCATGCTCCTTGTTCATATCTTTCAAGAAATCCCGAATTTCCGACTTCACCACAATATCCAAACCAATAGTTGGCTCATCCAGGAAAACAATACTCGGATTATGCAACAAGGCTGCCACTAACTCGCAGCGCATACGCTGACCAAGACTGAGCTTCCGCACCGGACGGCTTAACAGGTCCTGAAGCTGCAATCGCTCAACCAGTTCATCCAGACGTTTCCGGAAATCGACCTCTCCTACACGATATACTTTGCGCAATAAATGGAAGGATTCGATAACGCCAATATCCCACCACAATTGACTGCGCTGACCAAAAACAACACCAATATTCTGTACAAACTTCTCCCGTTCCTGATACGGAACATATCCACCAACCGATATTTGCCCTGAAGTAGGCACCAAAATGCCGGTCAACATCTTGATCGTTGTTGATTTACCGGCACCGTTCTCCCCAATATATCCGCAAATTTCGCCCTGCGGAATCTGAAATGAAATATCATTTACAGCCAATACCTCCTGGTATTGACGTGCAAACAGGTCTTGGAATGCGCCCTTCAGCCCACCTCGGCTTTTCTGGACGCTAAACGACTTGCGCAAATCTTTGACATCAATCGCCAGCATGATTATACCTCACTTGGATTTTGTTGAAATTGCTTGTAGCCCAAAAAGAAATTATAATGGTATCAGTCAAAATTCAGCAAGCTTTAAAATAGTCTGGAGCCGCGTCCTGCCCTTATGTTGGGAAAAGACGTGTACGGAAAGCTTCGACTAGATCTTACTTGAATACTCGAACTCGTTTTTTTATTTCATCTCAAATACAAAGGAGAGCTAGCATGACCAGAAAGACGAAGAGAACCATATGGATTTCTCTTGCCGCCTTCGTGTTAATTATCGGAGGAGCAGCGGCATATTATTTCGGTTCTATTCTCAATCAGTTGGACGGTTTGGCAAAAGACGGCGACGAATCACCATTCGCAGGTATCGAGAATGTGGAGAAAGTAAATACTCCTGACCCTCCAAAATGGGAAGGCACAGAAACGGTAAATATTCTCGTTATGGGTGTCGATGCGCGCGGATTGAAAAAAGGTGAAGTTCCCCGCTCCGACAGCATGATGGTTGTATCGCTCGACCCACTTACCAAAAAAATCAATCTGTTCTCCATTCTGCGCGACACTTACGTCAATATTGACGGATATGGCAAGGAACGGATCAACACTGCCATCACCCATGGTCCTAATGCAGCGATGCAAGCTGCCGGCGACCTGCTCGGCATTCCTGTACAGTATTATGTGTATACGGATTTCCAGGGATTCATCAAATTGGTGGATGCCGTTGGCGGTGTTGATTTTGATGTGGAGAAAGACATGCACTATACAAGTAAAGCAGACAATAACGAATACGATATTGATCTCAAAAAAGGGTATCAGCATCTGGATGGCGAAACAGCCCTCATGTACGTTCGTTTCCGCCATGATGCGATGTCGGATTTCGCTCGTTCCGAGCGTCAGCGTGAGTTGCTGAAAGCTGTGACGGCGAAAATGCAGTCAACAACAACCATTGCCAAGCTGCCTTCCATTCTGGAACAGGTTAATCCTTATGTGGATACGAATCTGACACTCTCCGATATGTGGAAACTGGGTGGCCTCGGTTACCAGAGCAGCATGAATGGCAGTGAGCAGATCCCGCCAATGAACCTGCTGAAAGAAGAACGTACAGCAGGCGGTGCGCAAGTATTGACGGTTACCAATGAAGAGAAATTGAAGCAGCATATTCAGGATATTATTCACCCGCCTGCTACAACGGATGATAGTACAACCAGCACCGAAGATAAAACAGCCAGTGGTGACGATCAAAAGTCAGAGCAACCGGCTCAGTAATCTAAACATGCAGAGGGCAGCCATTACGCTGCCCTCTCGTTGTGCCCGGTTATACTATTATGAGAAAATCATCATATCTTTCTGTAGCTTGTACCTTTATCATATTTTGCATTACGAAAGGAAGTTATCTTATGAATACATCACGTTCCCGTTCCGAACTTCTATACGCAGAAGCACTTGAACATATTGTTGGGGGGGTTAACAGCCCTTCACGCTCGTTCAAAGCCGTTGGTGGTGGTGCACCTGTATTTATGAAAAAAGCCCAAGGCGCCCACTTCTGGGATGTCGATGACAACCGTTATATTGATTATCTGGCCGCTTACGGTCCGATTGTTACAGGACATGCTCACCCTCATATTACGCAGGCAATTACGGAAGCTGCAGCAAATGGTGTGCTGTACGGTACCCCAACAGAGCTTGAGATCAAGCTCGCCAAAATGCTGAAAGAAACCATTCCTTCCATGGATAAAGTGCGTTTTGTAAACTCCGGTACAGAGGCGGTTATGACCACGATTCGCGTAGCCCGTGCCTACACCAAACGCAACAAGATCGTAAAATTCGCCGGATGTTACCACGGTCACTCGGATCTGGTGCTTGTGGCTGCGGGTTCTGGGCCGTCCACGCTCGGAATTCCTGACAGTGCGGGAGTTCCAGCCAGTATTGCACAAGAAGTCATTACTGTGCCCTACAATGATCTGGAAGCCCTGAAGGATGCTTTGGAGCGCTGGGGTGACGATGTTGCCGCAGTCATGGTTGAACCAATCGTTGGGAACTTCGGTATGGTTATGCCGGAGCCTGGCTTCCTGGAAGGTCTCTGTGCCATGACACGGGCCAACGGCTCACTGGTTATCTATGACGAGGTTATTACGGCTTTCCGTTTCCATTACGGTTCTACACAGACGTATGCCGGACTCGATAATCATGCGGAGATTGAACCGGATCTGACGGCTCTTGGTAAAATTATTGGTGGGGGCCTGCCAATCGGTGCTTACGGTGGACGCAAACATGTTATGGAGCAGGTTGCTCCACTCGGGCCGGCTTATCAGGCGGGAACGATGGCTGGTAACCCTGCATCCATCTCAGCTGGTATCGCATGTCTGGAGGTCCTGCAAGGCGCAGGTGTATACGAAGAGATGGAACGCCTTGCTATCGACCTGACAGCAGGTTTGCAAGCTTCTGCTGACCGTCATGGGATTGCACTGACAATCAACCGGATCCGCGGTGCGTTCTCCACCCATTTCTGTGACCATCCGGTTACGAATTATGATCATGCTCAAGACACGGATGGAGAGCTGTTTGCTTCCTTCTTCCGTCACATGCTGAACCGTGGCATTAACCTGGCTCCATCCAAATATGAGGCTTGGTTCCTGACCACGGCCCATACAGACGAGGATGTTCAGGCTACATTGGAAGCTGCAGAAGCTTCCTTCAAGGCGATGGCTCAGGAATAAATCGGATTATTTCCATTTACAATATAGCGTACAAGCTGTATGGTCGGTGGAAAACAATTCATGGAAAAGGCGTCCAACAAGTGATCAACTTGTGTGGACGCCTTTTGTTATATACGGACACTCCGATTCTTCACGTTATTTCTGCCTGATCTGAAGTTTCAAAATTTCCTCCCGGATCACCTGCATCCCTTCTTCGATTCTCTGCTTCGGCACATTGGAGATGTTCAATCGCAGCATTTGATCCTCATGCACCTGATATGTTCCCTCCGGATAATACCGTTCTGTCGTATCAACGATGACACCACGCTTTTGAAGCCGGGATAGCAGAACACGAAGCGGCATGTCGCCCGCCAAAGGCAATACGGTATGCTCCCCTCCTGTTCGAGGAGCCTCCATAAATGGAGCAAAGTCTGTATATGTGTCCAGTTGCTCATGCACCGTGTTCATCCGGGCAGCATAGCGGTTACGAATCACTTTCCTGTGATGAGCAAACATTCCGCTGTGGACATAGATCTCCAGAACAGCTTGAGACAGGACTGAAGTGTCGATATCGAGCATTTTTTTGTATGCACCAAACGATTCAATTAGAGGCGAAGGCAGAACAGCTACACCAATGCGCAAGCCTGGAAACAAAATTTTGGAGTAACTCTTCAGATAGATGACCCGGCCTTCCGTATCATATGACCATAGCGGGTCCTGTTTCGTATTGTCCTCCAGATCAGCCAGATAATCGTCCTCCACCAGATAGACATCGTACCGCTGAGCAAGCCGGATCAATCTCTTCTTCTCCGCAACAGTTAACGATGTGCCAATTGGATTGTGAAAGCGCGGCATGACATAGAAAAACTTGATATCTCCCTCAGCGAACTGACGTTCAAGCGATGCCCAGTCCAGCCCAGCCAGGGTACGTCTCACACCGGCAATCGGCACATTCAATCCACTCAGTAGCGAGGGCATATTATGATAGGTCGGTAGTTCAAGCAGTACTTTTCTCTTTCCATTGGGAAAAGACATCAATGCAAGTACAGCCAGTGCCTGTTGCACACCTGACGTGATAAAGAACTGCTCTGTTCTCGCAAACACCTGATAATCCGAAAACTGCTTCTGCAACAGCAGAATTAGCGAAGGTAATCCCTGATCCGTGCCATACATAAATAACTCTGCCTGCTTCTTCTCCATCGCCTGATCCACACAGTGACGAAAGTCTGCATAAGGGAACACCCTTGGATCGGGAGCAGCTGAAGCAAAGTCCAACGCTCCCTGCCAGTCCATGTCCTGAGCACCTGTCCCGTTCTGTACAGCATAATATCCGGATTGAGGTATGGCGTACACCAAATGCCGCTGTTCCAGCCACTCATATGCTCGAATCGCTGTACTTACACTGCATTGATATTGTTCTGCTACAACTCGAACTGCTGGCAGTCGAATGCCCTTATCCGCCCACTGGCGACGATCCTGCTGCTGCATCTGTTCCTGAATCCATTGCTTTAACGCTTCGGCAATCACTTCGTATTTTCTCAATGCACCCATCCCTCTCCAACAACTGTACCGATACAGTTTAACCTTTTATCTATTGTAGCACGATGCACCCGGCAGTATATTGAATAAGGCCAGCACATGCCTCGAACCTGACATAATTCAGGATAATGAAAGATAAAACGCTATGACTACTGTATTGGAGGAGCATTCATGAACACAACACACACTCGGGGATATGCTTATATCGCAGCTATACTGTACGCAGCTATTATAGGTCTATCTTTTCTATTTGTTAAAATGACCGTCACTGTTGCACATCCGATTGATGTGCTTGCCCACCGATTCGCGCTGTCGTTGATCGTTGTCAGCATTCCTATCATTTTTGGCTGGATCAAAATTCGACTTAGCCTTCGTGATCTGTGGAGAATTATTCCACTGGGGCTGTTATCTCCCGTTTTATTTTTTGCCTTTCAAGCCTTTGGACTTGTATCTTCCAACTCATCGGAAGCTGGTATTATTCAGGCTATGGCTCCTGTATTCACACTCGTTCTCGCTTCAGTTTTCCTGAAGGAACGCACATCCACGATGCAGAAGATGTACCTGCTTCTGTCTGTCGCTGGAGTAGTTTTTATCTTCATAATGCAAGGAAGCGGCATGTCTATAGGTAACCTGAAAGGCATTGCATTATTGCTGTTATCCACAGTCTGTTTTGCAGGGTATGGTGTGCTTGCAAGACCATTAACCCAGAAGTACAAACCAATGGAACTAACATGGGTCACATTAATGGTTGGCTGTATTGTATTTAACGCCGCTTCCCTGATCCGTCATGCTTCCAGCGGTTCCATGATGGACTACATCAAACCACTTGGAGATACATCCTATCTGGGTGCGCTCGCTTATCTGGCAATTCTCTCCACCATGATCTCCACCCTGCTCGCGAGCTATGCTCTGACCCATCTGGAGGCTTCGCAAATGAGTGTATTCAGCAATCTGTCCACGCTCATCTCCATCGTAGGAGGTGCATGGATATTGCATGAACCAGTGGGTAGCTACCACTATATTGGTGCATTGTTGATTATCGCTGGTGTGCTTGGCACCAATATGAGTGGTCGCAAACATAGGCTGGTCAGTGGAATCAAAGCGTGATATAATTCTGGAAATTGTAAACATTTGTTATCCACGATGATGAAGAGAAGTACATATGTCAGGATGCTACAGAGAGCCGGCGGCTGGTGGGAGTCGGTGCATCGGATATGTGGAAATGGGCTTCGGAGTTCCAAGTTGAACCAAGTCTGTATCCGTTCCTAGGAATACACACTTTCAGTAGGCGAGGCGGCATGTCCAGCCGTTATCCATGGACAGGATATCGATAGGCATGGAAGCTCATAAAAGAGCTCCTGGTAGATACCTCATCCGTATCCCTCAAGTGGGCCGCAACAGAGCGGCCAATGAAGGTGGCACCGCGAGGCACAAGCTTCGTCCTTTATTCTGTTCCCAACCGGGGAATGGGATAAAAGACGAAGCTTTTTTGATTTTTTTGCAGGCTGAAAGGAGGTGATGGTCGTGGAAGACGGCTGGTGGCGACAGCTCAATGTTGAAAAATCACAAAACCAAAGGAGAATAAACCATGAACAAAAACAAGGATATTATTTTGACAGGAGATCGGACTACCGGACAACTTCATCTCGGCCATTACGTAGGCAGCCTGCGCAGTCGGGTACAATTGCAGGAAGAGTACAAAACCTATATTTTACTGGCAGATGTTCAGGCACTCACCACCCACTATGATCAACCTGGCCTGATTTCAGATAGTGTTCATCAAGTCACGCTTGATTACCTCGCCGTAGGCATTGATCCGAACAAAGCTACCCTGTTCATTCAATCCATGATTCCGGAAATTGCGGAATTGACTGTGATCTTCTCCATGTTTGTTACCGTCAATACACTCCGGCATAATCCGACCATCAAGAGCGAAGCACGTGATCGCGGATATACCGACCTGTACTACGGATTTCTTGGATATCCGGTCAGTCAGGCTGCTGATATTGCATTCTGTAAAGCCACCCTTGTTCCGGCAGGGGAAGATCAGATTCCTCACATTGAGACAGCACGAAAATTGGTTCGCCGGTTCAACGAGTTATACGCTCCCATTCTCCCCGAACCCCGCATTTTGACCGGAGAGCGGCTTGGAGGACTGGATGGCGTTGGTAAGATGAGCAAAAGCATGGGGAATGCGATCTCATTAAATGCAAGTCCTGAAGATGTAAAAGCCAAATTGATCAAGGCCAAGACTGATCCTGCCCGCATCCATCGTTCTGATCCAGGACACCCGGATATCTGCCCTGTTTTTGCCTATCATCAGCTTTTCCGCAAGGAGAACGCAGACGAAATACATGCCGGTTGCAGTCAGGGGCGGATTGGATGCAAAGATTGTAAACAGATCGCAGGTGAAGCCATCAATGATCTGCTTGCTCCTTTTCGCGAACGACGGAATTATTATGAACAGCGTGATGATCAAGTGAAAGAGATTCTTATCGAGGGTACCCGTGAGGCCAGGAAAGCGGCCCGGGAAACGATGTTAGAGGTAAGAGAAGCCATGGGTATTCGTTATTTTGACTGACAGTATGAAGCGCTCCAATCCCGTTAACACTGCTGAGGACAGTCTATCGGGAAAAGGAGACCCCTCAGCATGAAACGAACACAACCTTCTTTTTTACAAGCTATGATGTTGATCATGTTGTCCGTTGGCTTGATCAGCCATGTTCTAATTATTCCTGCCCTTTTGGCTGCGGCCAAAAGGGATTCTTGGATTTCCGTCCTGTTATCAGCCGGACCATTTCTGATATTTGCGCTAATGCTCGCTTATGTCTCTCGTTTCCTCCAGCATCAAACCTTGCATGAATGGTTAACATCCCGTCTCGGCAAGCCCATTGGCATGTTATTTCGAGTTGGGAACAGCCTCTTTTTTCTGAGCGCAATCTATTTCACCCTGCACGATACCACCACTTGGGCCAAAACAAATTATCTGACAGAAACGCCAATTCTGGTAACCAGTATTGCCATCATGTCTCTCTGTGCCTATGGGGCATATAAAGGTATCCGCTCACTGGCATTTACGGCAGGATTGATCCTTCCACTAGTGGTACTGCTGGGCTTCTATGTTGCAATTGTGAACACTCAATACAAGGATTATAGCCGTCTCCTGCCTGTGTTAGAACATGGCTGGCATCCGGTGCTGAATGGCATGATTTACAGTCTTGCAGGCATGTTTGAACTGCTGTTCATCTGGTATATCCAGCCTCATCTCTCCAAACGTATACGTGTATGGCAGTATCTGATGCTCGCACTCATTCTTGTGGGACTGACTGTCGGCCCACTCATCGGGGCGATTGTGGAATTCGATCCTTTTGAGGCTGCCAAAATGAGATATCCCGCCTTTGAAGAATGGCGAATTGCCTCCTTGGGCAAATACATCGCCCAAACCGACTTCTTTTCCATCTACCAATGGCTCGCAGGCTCGTTCACCCGGATTAGTCTCGCCATGTATATTGTAGTAGAAATATGGAATATTAAGAGCTCTACCAGAAGGCTTATCAGTTGTATCTCGTTAGGTGTCTTCTTTATTCTAACTATGTTGTATCCTCTGGATGATATGACCTTCGAAAAGCTTCTGGTCGAATACATATTTCCGTTCAATCTCTTGTATCTGAGCGGACTTGCGATTATCGCGACGACGGTTGCCTTTATCCATTCACGCCATCAGAGGAGGAAACATCATGGAGCATCAAGCGATTGACACCACGTCCCATGAAACACTGCTTGCCTCTTTGAAAGAGCAGTTCAATCCATGCGCAGATGTTGTTATTCAGACCTTTCCTGTCAAAGATGAATCCGATCAGCCAGTCATTTTGCTCTATTGCGAAGGACTGGTCGACGGCAAACAAATCAATCAATTTATTATTCCCCGTCTGGAACAACACTCCCTGATCATTGAGGAATCACATCCCCACGAACTGGGATTAACCTTAAATCCGATTGAGGATCTCACTGATTCCAAGAAACTTAATCTTTTGATTTTTAGTGGACAACTACTGATCATTTTTGGTAATGGTGTGCAGGCCTGCAGTCTGGATATCGCTGATATCCCGGGACGCAGTCCAGAAGAATCAGCCATTGAAACATCAGTTAAAGGCCCGCGCGATGGATTCACCGAAGAACTCACTACCAACGTGGCCCTTATTCGCAAACGAATGAAAACATCTTCGATGTGTTATGAGAAATATGTCAAAGGTGGTCGCACCCAAACTGCCATTGGACTTCTATATGTGAAAGATATTATTAATCCAGACATTCTGAAAGAAGCACAACACAATCTGGATCAGATTGAGATTGACGGCATTCTGGGTACCTCAATCATGGAGCGAGCTGTCATGGGAGGGATTCGGAGTATTTTTCCACTCACAGATAATACTGAACGTCCTGATTTTGTCGTCGATTCCCTGTTAAATGGACGTTTTGCCGTTCTCATTGAAGGTTCTCCTGTGGCGGTCATCGCACCAACTACACTTTTCAATCAGTTGAAGTCCCCGGAAGACAAAAGCACACCTTTTTTCATCGTTACCTTCGAACGGATTTTGCGTATTTCCGGTCTGCTGATTGCCTGTTTCTTCCCAGCCTTCTACATCGGCCTGACCAGTTTCAATGTGGAACAGATTCCGCTACCTCTCTTGGCTACAATTGCTGGTACTAGAATGGGCCTGCCCATGCCGGTGACGCTGGAAGCCTTTTTAATGATTTTTATGTTCGAGCTATTTAACGAAGCCGGTCGGCGGTTACCACGTGCGTTAGGGCAGACGGTCAGCGTGGTCGGCGGACTTATCATCGGGGATGCAGCCATTCGTGCCGGGATTACATCGCCCACCATCATAGTTACGGTAGCGATCTCAGTCATCTCCAGCTATATTCTCGTGAATACCGTGCTCAGCGGGGCTACTGCACAAATTCGTATCGGAATGCTCATTATTTCTTCGATCCTTGGATTATTTGGATTTATGATCGGACTGTTCGCTCTGTTGGTACACCTCGTATCGTTGGAGTGTTATGGCGTATCCTATCTGTCACCCGTATCTCCCTACATTCCAGGAGACTTCACTCAGGCCGTATCCATGCCCCCTTCCATGAAAAAAAACAAGCGTCCAGAAGCACTTCACACCCAAGATTCCACTCGCTGGAGAAAACGGTCATGAC
Source organism: Paenibacillus sp. FSL M8-0212 (assembly GCF_038004645.1). Lineage (NCBI taxonomy): Bacteria > Bacillati > Bacillota > Bacilli > Caryophanales > Paenibacillaceae > Paenibacillus > Paenibacillus sp. FSL M8-0212. The sequence continues at coordinate 1,719,646 of NZ_JBBORP010000001.1, forward strand.
CAGATGGATGTCCATGAGTGGCCTACTTGCGGGGTGCTTGATCCTGCTAACGGGATGCTGGGATTCCAAAGAGGTGCAAAGTATTAACTTCATCACGGCCATTGGAATAGACTATGTGGACAACCAATATATTGCGTATGCCCAGTTGATTGACTTCTCCAGTATTGCAAAACAGGAAACGCCAACTTCCCGGGAAACAAGGGATATCTGGATTGGACGGGGCGAAGGTTCAACACTGAGCATGGCTATTAACGACTTGTATGAAACATCACAGCAGCAAACGCTCTGGACTCATGTTAAAGCCATTGTTTTATCGAAAAATGCTCTGGAAGGGAAGCTGGAGGATATATTTAATACGTTGCTGCATTCAGGTCAACTGAGATATACACCCTGGATTTACGCGACAGAGCAGAACATTCCGGATGTGCTCTCCCCATCTGCGCTGCTGAACCAATCTGCCCAGACGATTGAGTTATTCGAGCCCATGAGGCTATACAAACAGCATTCCGGTTTCGAACCTATCCGGCTCCATCAGCTTCTCGATGGACTACGGGAGCCGGCTTCCGTCGTTCTTTTACCCTCGGTATCAACGAGAAACGAGACCTGGTTCAACGGCGATAAAACGCCCCCCCTTGTTAGAATGGATGGGTTTTATGTCATTTCCAATGGCAAAAGTCAGGGTAGAGTTGCAGGAGCAGACACAGATGGTACAAGATACGTAAAATATGAGCGTGTTCATCAATATCCATTGTACGTGTATGGAAATGGTGGGAAGACTCCTGATCTAACCCTGATGCTTCGTCATCCCAAGACTAGAATCAAGGCAAGGAAACAAGGAGACGGCGTCACATTCGATCTGGTTACCTCGGTCAAAAGCTCCATCACCGAAGATCATGGGGCTCCTCGGTCTCCACATGCCATGGAACAGGAAGCGGAGAAACAAATCGAATCCCAAATCCGAGATACGTTCGAAAAAACCAAGTCACGCAAGATCGATTCATACGGTCTCGTGGAACACCTCTATCGCCACAATCTGCCCTTATGGCAACAAGAGGTCTCCCAACGTGCTGACCCCCTGGAGCGTTTCAAGCTCGGCAAAGTAGAGGTCCATGTGGATATCCTTAATGCGAGCACGTATAAATACAGCGATTAAATGAAGAAAAAGAAGCCCCGTGCCTGCATTGGATGCAAGGTTACGGGGCTTCTTACCATCTCCAACTATGTTGTCGATTAGGGAAGTTATCCTAATGGATACGCCATGACACTCATCAAAGCCAATTCAGGCTGGGTCGTGTCCAAACGACTGTACTGGATGATAACGGGGATGTTGCTCGAAACCGTAATTGCATAAGGTACGCCCGTAGGAATAGTCTGCTCCCCGGATCGTAGCGATGCAGTGCGAATATGCTTCGTCCTTCTTGCTGGCACTTCAGCGTCAATACCTTCGAGTGGTTCTCTATCTTCAAAGTAAATCGTGATGTGCAGCTCCGCATCCGTTGCACTGGTGTTCAGTACACAGATGCTTTCGTGACTCTCCAGTGTGCCGCTGCTCTCAGGCGGGATGTAGCCATCCGGAATGACCCAGTAGGTGTGACCTGTCGCTGCTGAAACATTCTTACGGGCAGATGTGCCTGATTCTGTCTGGTCAGGTGTCATTGAAATACATCCTCCTTTTTTTGCGAGTGCAATATAGGTAAAAAATAAATGGGCTCGCGGGGCAGCCGCTTCGGCGGACGGATCGGGCTACAGGCCGCTGTTGGCTCGGGATTTCTATTCAATTCCCCCTCAGCAGGGGAAATCCCGCTCCAAAGGCGGACGCTTCGCTCCCTCTACCCGATTCCGCCCTTCTTCGCTGCTACGCTCGCCTGTTTTTTAAAAGATTATTGCCTTCGCTATTCGCTGGGCAACTTTTGCTGGCTCGTTACTTTGTTTAACTCGCTACAGCTTTTAAACCCTGAATAGCTCGCAGGGCAGTCGCTTCGGCGGACGGATCGGGCTACAGGCCGCTGTTGGCTCGGGATTTCTATTCATTTCCCCTCAGCAGGGGAAATCCCGCTCCAAAGGCGGACGCTTCGCTCCCTCTACCCGATTCTGCCCTCCTCCGCTGCTACGCTCGCCTGTTTTTTTTAAGATTATTGCCTTCGCTCTTTCGCTGGGCAACCTTTGCTGGCTCGTTACTTCGTTTAACTTGCTACAGCTTTTAAACCCTGAATAGCTGCGGGGCAGCCGCTTCGGCGGACGGATCGGGCTACAGGCCGCTGTTGGCTCGGGATTTCTATTCAATTCCCCCTCAGCAGGGGAAATCCCGCTCCAAAGGCGGACGCTTCGCTCCCTCTACCCGATTCCGCCCTTCTTCGCTGCTACGCTCACCTGTTTTTTAAAAGATTATTGCCTTCGCTATTCGCTGGGCAACTTTTGCTGGCTCGTTACTTTGTTTAACTTGCTACAGCTTTTAAACCCTGAATAGCTGCGGGGCAGTCGCTTCGGCGGGCGGATCGGGCTACAGGCCGCTGTTGGCTCGGGATTTCTATTCATTCCCCCTCAGCAGGGGAAATCCCGCTCCAAAGGCGGACGCTTCGCTCCCTCTACCCGATTCCGCCCTCCTCCGCTGCTACGCTCGCTTGTTTTTTAAAAGTTTATTGCCTTCGCTATTGGCTGGGCAACTTTACTGGCTCGTTACTTCGTTTAACTCGCTACAGCTTTTAAACCCTGAATAGCTGCGGGGCAGTCGCTTCGGTGGGCAGATCGGGCTGCGGGCCGCTGTTGGCTCGGGATTTCTATTCATCCCCCCTCAGCAGGGGAAATCCCGCTCCAAAGGCGGACGCTTCGCTCCCTCTACCCGATTCCGCCCTGTTTTTTTTAAGATTATTGCCTTCGCTCTTTCGCTGGGCAACTTTTGCTGGCTCGTTACTTCGTTTAACTTGCTTAATTATTTAGGGCATGAACCTACCGCAGATACATCTGCAACGGTTGCAATTGCAACTCGCGGATGGCTTCTGCCACCTGCTGGGCAAGGCGGCGGGCACCTCGTTCCTGAAAATGCGTGTTATCCTCCACGCCTGAGGGGAAGTTCACATACTCGCCTGGCAGTACCCACATAAAGTCGTCCTTGGTGCCTTCAACGCCCGCCTGCTCGAACAGAAGACGGCTGCGCTCAGCCAGATGGATCAGTGGAACATCTTCCTCTTCCGCCAGCTCACGCATGGCGACGATATAATCGCCATGCGTATCGGTCAAAGTGCCATCATCCGCAAAATAGCGACGATGCACCGGGGTGATGAGCACCGGACGAGCCTTGGCTTCCCGGGCAGCGTCGATATACTTTTTCAAATATTCCTTATATGTTGTGAATGGGTCCGTCCCACGTTCGGGGTCCGGCTTCTCATCGTTATGTCCAAATTGAATAAACAAAAAATCTTCAGGCTTGATTCGCTCCAGAATGGCGCTGAGTCTGCCTTCATTAATAAAACTGCGGGAACTGCGCCCTGACTGGGCGTGATTATCTACTGCCACATCATGTTTGAACTGCGCTGGCAATAACTGGCCCCAACCGCAATACGGATATCCACTTTCCTGCTGATCCGTTACGGTAGAATCCCCGGCAAGAAATACAGTCATGGTCTGATTCGCAAGAGTAATCTCTAACGCATTGATTCTCGGTGCAGGACCAGAGAATGACAGACGAAATCTGCCGCCGCGAACAACGACCGAGAATCGCACCTCTGCACATTGTCCGGGAAGTGTGCGAATGGTTGGCAGTACAAGTCTACCCTCACCAGCTTTCACGCGGGTCACTGTCTCAGCCAATTCATCACCTGCAACGAGTAATACTTGGTAGGTTCCGTCGGGAACATCCACGATGAACGATGCTTTGAGCGGAATACAGAAGCCTGAACGCAATCGAGCAGACATGGTTGTCTGCCCCGGATTGATATGATGTTGTTTCGTGGGATCCGACACATCGTCATCACGAATGCGTTGTTTCTCATACACCAGAGATCCCGCCTCGAATCCGTATCCTCCGCGTTCCTCATATGCGGTTGTTGCAGTTACTTTCAGATAATCCCCTGTCTCATCTACTCTTCCCGAGTCCGGTCCAAAGTTAAACTTCCAGCTGGTCACGGACACTACCTGGCCCTCTGCCGCTGCCTCCATGGCAACGGCCTGACTACCCTGAGCTTTATTCAAAAGCGATAACCTCCTTGGTTAACTTTCGTAAACGTTCATTCGGGCGAAGATACGAAGATACAGTAATCTGGCTTATCCTTTCAATCCGCTGGTGCTCATCCCTTGAACAATTTGTTTCTGGAAGATGAAGAACACAGCTACAACCGGAACCAGACTGACGATGGACATGGCGAACATTGCGCCCCAGTTGGAAGCAGACTCGCTATCCAGGAACATTTTCAACGCCATGGATACGGTATATTTTTCAGGCGAGTTCAGGTACAATACCGGACCGAGCAGATCCTCCCATCTCCAGTAGAAGGAGAAAATCGCTGCAGTTGCCAGAGAAGACTTGATCAGAGGCATAATGATCTGAATATACAGCCTGAATTTGTTACATCCATCGATGGTTGCAGCCTCATCCAGCTCCTTCGGAATCGTTCGTATGAACTGCACCATCAGGAAGATGAAGAAGGGCATTCCGAAAAATGTAGGGACAACGATTGGAAGAATTGTATTCAGCCAACCCAGCTTCGTGAAGATGATGTACTGAGGAACCAATACCACGTCATGTGGCAACATCAGTGTTAACATCATCAAGGAGAACCAAAACGTGCGTCCCTTGAAATTCAGTCTGGCAAAACCGAAAGCGATCAGCGATGACGATATTACAGCACCGATGGTGGAAATAACCACAATTACCAGTGAGTTGGTGATGTAATCCATAAACGGTCTTCCAGCTGTGCCTTTCCAGCCATCCACATAGTTGCTCCAGATCCACTCCGCAGGAAACAGGGTATCCGCTGTGACGAAAATCGTACGGCTTTCCTTGAATGAACTGAATAGCATCCATAGGACGGGATAGAGCATCAGGAGGGCAAGAGCTGCAACGAACAGGTGATAAATGGGCCATTTCACATTTCTCCAAACCATCGTTACTTCCCTCCTTCAGATTCGTAGAACACCCAGTACTTGGATGTCAGGAATACAGCTACCGTGAGTATACCGATCATGATGAGCATGATCCAGGCCATGGCCGAAGCATAACCCATGTTGTTAAACATAAATGCCTGACGGAACAGATACAGAGAGTACAACATCGTACCATCCATTGGACCGCCCTCTCCTTTGGAGATAATGTAGGCAGGTACAAACGTCATGAATGCACCAATCGTTTGCATAATCATATTGAATAGAACGATTGGGCTAAGGAGCGGCAAGGTAATGCTGAAAAATTTCCGAATAGGATTTGCACCATCTACACCTGCTGCCTCGTACATCTCAGTGGGGATATTTTTGAGGCCAGCCAGGAAGATCAGCATGGACGAACCGAACTGCCACACAGACAGTGAGATAAGCATAACGAGGGACGCATTCGGGTCACCAAACCAGCTGATAGGCCCGATCCCAATTGCCGTTAGAGCACTGTTGATAACACCTTCATTACTGAAGAGGTTACGCCACATGATGGATACAGCCACACTACCACCGATAATGGATGGCAGGTAATACAGCGTCCGGTACGTTCCAATCATACGAGAGCCAGTGTTCAGGACCATCGCTACGAAGAGGGCAAAGATCAACCTTAACGGTACCCCAATGAATACATACAGAAACGTCACTTTGACCGAGTTCCAATATTTCGGGTCATCAAAAAACATTTTGGTGTAGTTATCGAGCCCAATCCACCGCGGAGAAGTGAACAAGTTATAACTCGTAAACGACATATATAAGGACACAAACATGGGGATCAGTGTGAAGCCCAGGAATCCAATAATAAACGGGCTTATGAACGCATATCCGGTTAAGTTTCTACGTAACGACGAATACTGCCTCAATGGAACGAACCTCCTTCATGGATCAGCTTGCTCCCTCATCCTTGCTTCGGTCATCTGGACGGGGAAAGGCCCTCGCATTCGCGAGTAGCCCCATTCCCGACCATCCCTGAAGTGGGACGAGCAAGCCATCATTCAACTGTTATTTATTGTTCGCAAGTACAGATTCGGCGTTCTTGCGGAATGTTTCTGCTGCCTGTTCAGGTGTAATTTTGCCAAAGTTCAACTCTTCAACTACATCTGCCAGAGCAGAGATTACTTCCGGTGAACCAACCGGTGGCGGAGAACTCATTGGTGAAGCCTTTGGCTCCATGGCTGCTACGAATTCAAAGACCTGTTTCGTTGCGTCACTCAGCTCAGGTGCGATAGCTTCTTTGATTGCTCCTGAGATTGGTACACCGCGCTCACCTTTGATCAGTTTGTTGGCTTCCACGTCATTCACCCAGAAATCAATGAATTTAGCCGCTTCTTCCTTCACTTTGGAGTTGGACGTCACACCCCAGTACATACTTGGCTGCATATAAAGTCCTTTTTCCATATCTGGTCCTGGCATTGGAGCAATTTCGAGCGGACGGTTCGCTACCTGTTGCAAGGCTACGAACTGGTTGGACCATTGCCATACGCCGATTCCTTTTTCCTTCACCAGATCCGATTCCTCAATAATGCCTTTGGTTTGGTTGGCTACATCCGGTGTAGGTGCTGCGCCCTGCTCAATCATGCGGCGCATAAGTCCGAAGAATTCCACAAACAATTGGTCATCATCATAACCAAGACCAGTTCCTTCTGCATTGTAGAGGGAATGTCCTTTGGTACGCAGGAAGTAGTGGAAGAAAATATCCGGAGCTATCCCTCCATCCAAATACAGACCTTTCTCTGCGGTTTGTTTACCCAGTGCTTCGTATGATTCCCAAGTCATATTGTCAGGGATTGCATCCACGCCTGCTTTTTTAAGCAATGCCGGATCATATTGGAAGCCCAGAACGTTAACACCGGCAGGTACACCGTATTGTTTACCGTTAATTACACCTGTGCTGATAACATTCTCGGACACATCGTCCACTTTGATCTGGTTGCCCAGATAAGGCGCTAGATCCTCAAGCTGACCATTCTGTGCATATTGGCTGATGTAGGAAATATCCATCTGAACGATGTCAGGCAACTGATTTGCCGCTGCTTGTGGTGCGAGCTTTTTCCAGTAGTCATCAAATGAAGCATATTCCACGTCGATTTTGACATTCGGGTTTTTCGATTTGTACAGGTCGATGACCTTCTGTGTATATTCATGCCTTGCATCCGAGCCCCACCAAGCGATCCGCAGGGTAACTGAGTCATCTCCAGATGCTCCTTCAGTTCCTCCACCTGAGCTACATGCCGCTGTAAACACGAGCAAAGCAGCCATCATTAGGAATATTGCCTTTTTCACCATGCCAATCTCCCCTTTTATGTTGATATGGTTGTATGAAAGAGTTATCTTCTCGTTTCTGATAACGCTTTCACAAACTTGTTAATGTCATTTTCGCAAATGTACGACCAGAGTTGAATACACAAAACCGTCTTGTTGGTTCAAAAAACAGAGGAGGACAACAGTCCCCCTCTCGGCGCTGTTCGTCCTCCCCAGACAAGAATCACATGATTGGTAGCCCATTGTTATATGCCGATCCTGCGGAATTCCGTAGGTGTCATCCCCGTCCATTTTTTGAACACCTGACTGAAATACTGTGAATTACCGCCGAATCCGAATAATTCCGCAAGCTCGAATACCTTCACATCCCCGCCTCTGCGAATATGATCACATGCTCGTTCAATGCGCAGACGATTCACGTAGTTGGAGAAATTCTCTCCCGTGACTTTTTTGAAAATTTTACCGAGGTAATCCGGATTCATATATAACATCTGATGGGCGACTCCATTGAGTGAAAGATCTGCCTCTCCATAATGACGATCCACGATGTCCATCATCTTCTCCACGGCTGAAGACTGGCGACTTATATGATTTTTATAATAACCAGAGGTTAACCGGGCTGCACTGCTCGCTACAAAAGACTTCAAAGCAGATAACGTGTCCATATGGGGCAACTCTGCCATACGCTGAGTAAATTCTGTTGCCTCTTCAGGCGGACAGACATGAATCATCGCCGAGTACAGCTGCACTACATACGAACGTGTCACCTCAATCTCCAACTGCTGACCCGATAATAGATCGAAAAGACGATCCACCTCTGCGGCTGTTTCCTCGCTATTGCCCGATTTGATCAACTGACACAACTGCTCGGCATCCTGTTCTACATGCAACCCGTCGCATTCTCCGGCCAGAACCAGATCATTCTTCGTAATCAACTTGCCTTCACCAATAAAGAAGCGATGATTCAAATATTGTAATGCCTCACGGAATAATCGCCGTGACTGGATCATTCGATCTGCTTCGCTCAGTGCAGCGGTCACTTCCAATTTATATAGTCTGGTAAATGCAGCCCGAACTTCTTCAATATTCTCGTTCAGTCCAGCCGGATCAGCTGAATCTGCAAGCAGGATCAAGAGTCTACCTTCAATGGTTGTGCTTAACAGTACATGTGGGAGCAGATCACTGGCGATATTTTTGATGGCAAATAAATGACTGTAATCATGTTCATCTGCAATTCGGAACAGTAGTAACCGAACTTCTGTATCTTCAAGTTCCAGATCAAACAGCTCCTGGTAATATTCCAGATCAACCGGCCCATAGGTTCGGTTCGTCATGAACTCCAGCAAAAATTGTTCCTTTACATGGGGAAGGACCCGTTGCAAACGCTGTTTCATCTCACCAGCGACATGCTCCTTCACCTGCGCATCCTGATGTTCCTGCAACAGTTCAGTTAACGCATCATGGATCTGATTCTCGTTGCAAGGCTTGAGCAAATAATGCTTCACACCATACTGCATCGCTCTACGGGCGTATTCGAACTCTTTATAACCAGATAACATAATGAACCGTACTCCCGGGTATGCTTCGGATGCTTTCTCTATGAGTCCCAGACCATCCAGACCCGGCATGGAAATATCCGTAATGATAATATCGGGTTTCGACTGCCCGATTTTGTCCAGCGCTTCAATCCCATTCCGCGCCGTACCCACTAATTCCGTACCTGCTGCGGCCCAATCGACCACTTGGGATATTCCCTCCAGAATGACACGTTCATCATCTACGAGCATCACTTTGTACATCGTCATCGTCCTCTCTAATCCAAGGTATGCTGATCGATACTACAGTTCCTGATCCGGGCTTGCTGCTCATCACCATTCTGCCTTCTTCGCCAAAGGTCAGCCTGATTCGTTCCTGGATGTTAGATAACCCAATGCCCTGTCCTCTTGTCTGTATACGTCCTTCTTGTAATTGTTCGAGGAATTCCGGTGTCATCCCTGGACCATCGTCCTCGACTTCAATAATGACTTGTTCTCCCTCTGCTCTCGCCCTTATTCGAATTCGGCAAGGATCAATGCTTGGTTCGAGTGCATAATGTATGGCGTTCTCCACCAGCGGTTGCAATGTTAACTTGGGAATTCGTGCTGATCCCACCTCAGGTGCAATTTCCATATCAAAATCCAGTCTTTCTTCAAAACGGGTGCGCTGAATTGTAACGTAGCTGCGGACAATGTCCAGCTCTCTTTCCAGCGTGATCCACTTCTCCGTCATATTCACAGAGCTGCGCAGCAGGAATCCAAGCGCCTCAACCATTTCCGAGATCTGACGTTGTCTCTGTACTTTGGCCATCCAGTTAATGGATTCAAGCGTGTTGTATAGGAAATGAGGATTAATCTGTGCTTGAAGCGCTTTCAACTCAGTCTCACGAATCACCAGTTGCTTCGCATAATTCTCATCAATTAATTCACGAATCCGCTGAAGCATCATCTTGAATGTGCGATGCAGCAGCCCAACCTCATTCTGTGGAGACATCGGAACGTTACCTAAGGCAGCTTCCTCCAATTTATCCAGATCACCTTTTTCGATATTACGCATCTTTTTGATCAACTGCGCAATCGGATGGGTAATACTGCGGGAGAACTTTGCTCCAATTATGAGTGCCCCCAGAAAAATCATGATAAAAATAACCGTGACCAACTGTTTAACAAACTGAATTTTTTTAAACATCTGGTCAAAAGGAGTGGTGTACAGGTACGTCCAGTCTGTGTAGGAAGAATTGGCACGGGCCACAAAGTGTCTCCCCTGCTCAAACATGGCAATTCCATAGGGTTGGGTACGCTTCAGTTCCGATTCAATCTCAGCTTCACTTACCGAAGATTCGGTTGGATAGATTACTTCTTTTCCATCCGAAATCAATAACTGTGAATCCTCTGCGGGTTCCTGCATCTGATCCTGTACGATTCGGTCCAGACGCACTCGGATAATTAGAGTCCCGAGCTTATCCAGTGTAAATGCGCCCCCAGTAAAAGATTTCACCTGTCGTACAGATAAAAGCCTGGCTTGTTTATCCCCGCTAGTGTGCCAGACATTGGAGCCTGTATATTGATCTCCCAGCGATACCAGTTCCCTTTGCTTCGACTCCGAAATCCCTTCCCGGTTCCCTGCAGCCATGACGTTATTATCATTATCGATAAATAGCATGGAATAGACGTATTTCTCAGAACCCGCATAAGCAACCAATCGGTTGGTAATTTTCTTGCGCAGACCATTTCTCTCATATCCCGTCTCGGCCTTTTCAAGTTGAAGCAAATATTGTTGAAGCGGCTCGTCTGACATAACCTTGAAGGAGAGATTGGAAACTTCACGTAGTTGATTCTCAATACCTACCGAGGACATATTGAGGACCTGCGAAGATTTCTCATAGATCTGACGGTCATAGATACTGAACACATATCGGAGTACGGACGCATAAAACGTAAAGCTGATTAACATCAAAAGTCCGATGAGAAGAATCGTTTTGTGATGAATCGGCAGTGTTGTGAAAGCGTTCTTAATTTTGTTCATCCTAAGCGCTCCTTTGGCTTGCGAGGGGTGCCTGCCATGCTATAGGTTAGTGGTTTTATTGTAAGTTATTTTCATATTTACACATCCATTGGTCATCTGACAAGATATATTTATGCAACATTTTAGGTCATTAGAGAAGGTATACATCTGTGTCAGCAACTCAAAAAGAACACAAAACAGCCAGAATACCTTGAACAGATCAAGGTATTCTGGCTGTTGAATAACATCATGTTAAAGTATGAAATACAATTTACGGGTTAACAAAAACAGTTTTCAGCTTCGCTACATACTGCACATCAAAGCCAAGACCTTCAGCCACCATGGCAAGTGGTACATATGTTTTGGACTCTTTGCCTACCTTATTTAGGAATGCAGGTGTATCCACGGTAACCGATGCTCCATTTACCTTCACAGCATTGGCACCAATCTTCACAGCAACCTTTCGGTCTCCATATGCAATGGTTGCGGTTGAAGTTTTGTTATCCCACACTGTAGTAGCACCGACCGCATTCACGATGTCTTGAATCGCCACAAAGTTTTTGCCGTTACGGATAATCGGTTTGTACGGTGTATTTAATGTTTTGCCACTCACGATAATATTCATTGGTTCACCTGTGGCAGGTGCAGTCAGCTTGGTGTAATCTCCCCAGATCGTTTTGGCAAATACTTCGGCAATGGCCGCATATCCAAATTGATTCGGGTGGAAATCACGATCTTTGATCATATGTGTCATCGTGCCTTCACCACCAACAAACTCCTTGGCGACGTGTGCGACTTTGACATCGGTACCCTGAGCAGTAAATTGTGCTGCAATGCCATCAATAGTCTGTGTGAAGCCTTGGGATGCCTCCATCAGTTTGGCATAGAGTGCCTTGCCTGCTACTTCTGGCATCGGTTGATACTGGTCGGCGATGACAATTGTAGCTGTCGGGTTAATTTCATGGATATCATTAATCGCTGCACTAACATTAGCTGTATATGTTGCGAGTAATTCTTTTACCTTCGCTTGCAGTTCCTGATCACTCAGTTTGTCTGCTGTACCGAGAAGCTCAGATACATCATTTCCCCCAATGGTAATTGCAACCAGATTGGCCTGTGCTACACTCTCACGGATTGCAGCAGTATTGGCTCCGATCTGTCCCGCTCTTGGATCAGGAAGACTTGGTTGAATGGCTTCAGAAGTCAGTGTTTTGCCATCCTTAATTGCAGTAGTGAAGTTTTTCAGGCCAGTGGTTTTCAATCCGGCAATCCCGTAGTTGTCCACCTGTGTACGTCCATGCAGCAAACCCTGCTCATGCAAACGTTCTACATAACCATAAGGCAATTCTTTTGTGTTGGGCTCATAACCTACCGTTATGGAATCTCCCAATGTGACGATGCGGAACTCCTTGGTTACGGCTACTGCATCTTTCTTCGCCGTCAGCGAAGTCTCGTTTGTACCTGCTGGCAATACACCGGTTTTGGTGTCAGCCGCGTGTGCAGGCAATGCAGATGATGTAAAGAGCAGCATTCCTGCCAACATGCTTACCGTTATACCGGCAGCTGTATTTTCCCATATACGTTTACGCTTCATTCAAGTAACACTCCTTTTCGCGAATCTATAATAATTTCACACTAAATGTACGTGTTCAAAAAGGGCGGTTTTCAGTACCGAGAAGATGGGATGAAGCTAGAAATGGAGTAGCGGAGCGTAGGGAAAACTACGTGAGCAACCAAAATGTTTCCTTCGGAAACATACTTCGTAAGCCTCCCGCTTATTTCGGCTGAATTCCATATTCGATGCTGATGATGCCGTTAGGCATCCTTCGTAATCAAAAGCGGACTTTTTGAACAACCTCACTAATATATAGTACATCGGTCATTCCAATGACATAGGTTGGTGTTACTCTATTCTATCATTTTAAAGTAGGTGTTGTCCTCTCTACTGAGAGCACACATGAAATAACAGACTCCCTAAAGGGGAGCCTGTTACTGGTTAAGCTCAGCTATGACGTTCAGTGATTAGTTAAGATTGCGGCTTATTTGAGTCTTCAGCAATCGAATGACCCTTGTCGCTCTCCGGTTTGTTCCCGGTAGCTCGCTCCAGATATCGATCATAACGATCATCCAATTCACGTGCCATCTTCCGGTACTTTAACGTTTCCTCGACAATTGGATCACGTTCCGTCTGGATTCGCACTTCATACTTGGGAGGAATCAGCTGGCGTTCACGCTGATCGGTGTCGCCGGACTCTTCCATGTCCCCTTCCGTCAGCATATCACTGAGCCGTCGTTCCAGTTCTTTGGATTCATCCATTGTTTTCGCTCCTTTAATTAAAGTCATACATGCGTTAATTATTACTATTGTACTTTCACTTCGTGTACAGAACCGTCTTCCGATCGCTGTTATCCCCAGATTTCTTTGATTCCCTTTTCCAAGGTAGAAATCCGGTGATAAAGGCGAGCGCTCCGCTTCTTCAGATGCCTTCTGTCCCCTCCGTTAATGTACAATTAAAAGTAATTAAAGCATCGATGAGTTGAATAGACTCACTCCAGACCAGTAGCTTTCGCTTCCTTCAGCACATCTGTCAGTGCATCATGGATTTTGCCATTGCTGGCCACGACATGATTCACAGACAGTTGATAAGGTGTTCCGATGGTATCCGTCACCTTGCCGCCTGATTCTTCAACCAGCAGCGCACCTGCGGCAATATCCCACGGTTTCAATCCAACTTCGGTATAGGCGCTGAGACGTCCTGCTGCAACATATGCCAGATGGAGGGCGGCAGATCCGCCTGCACGCAAGTTACGAACTTGCGGAGCAAGAGCCTGCACAGCGGCCATATTCAGTGGCAACGCAAAGGTTGTGTCTGCCGGGAATCCAACCGCAATCAGGCTTTGAGCCAATTCCTTTTCACCAGATACCAGCATCCGGTTTCCATGAACGTAAGCTCCTTTCCCTTTTTCCGCAACAAACATTTCATCACGGGAAGGGTCGTAGATCACGCCGACAATGACTTCACCATTGTGAGCCAATGCGATGGACACCGAATAAAACGGGAATCCGTGTACAAAGTTCGTCGTTCCATCCACAGGATCAACAATCCACAGGAACTCTTCTTCCTCTGCTTCTTTCAGTGCTTTTGCCGAAGCTTCCGGTCCCGGTTCGACGCCTTCTTCACCCAGAATGGCATGGTGGGGAAAATGCGTAAGAATCAGGCGGCGGATCATCTGCTCCGCTCCTTTATCCACTTCGGTCACCAGATCTTGGGGTGAATATTTGGTGCCAAGTTCAGCTACCGTCCCAAGACGGCTTTTGATCCATTCGCCAGCTTTGGAAGCTGCATTAATGGCAACGGCAGTATAGCTTTTGCTTGTCACGACATAAGGTGTCTTTTCCTTCTCATTCAAAGCGTTCACTCTACTTTCTATATCAATCTACGAAAAGTTGAAATACTTGTTAAAAGTATACGCCCCACAGGTCGTAAAGTTTCTCGTTGCCCAGGCCCCTTTTGGCACTACGGATGAATGATGACGGTAGACTCGTCCACCCACTCCACACCCTCTTCGTGATAGAATGCCAGCTTCTGCATCAGTTGCACAAGGGCCTCATCCTTGCGTTTCGCCTCAATCATCACGTCAAGCCTTGGGGTGTCTGCTGCGATATGACGCAAGAAGTCGAGCACAGGCTCTACCTCCACACCATCGGCATGACCTCGCAGATCCTTCTCACTCTTCGGACTAGAGACGTGGATTTTGGGTGGCAATGGCTGATCAGCCGGTGAATCTGCCTGAGCAAGCGGCGACTGCCAAGTCTTTAAAATATCAGGCCACAGATCCCATGCCTGTTCTCCTTCGTTGTTCACCCACTGGTGATGGATATCCAGTACCATGGGCAATCCCAAGCGCTGGCACACGGCTAGTGTCTCAGGCGCATTGAACGTTTTGTCATCATTTTCGAGTGTGAGCCGCTCCTGGATGTCCCGATCCAGCTTCAAAAAGTTTTCTTCAAAACGAAGCGCCGCCGAAGGCTTGTCCCCGTATGCACCACCAATATGTATATTGTTCTTGGCAGTGGCATTCAGCCCCATGGCATCCAGCATCCGAACATGATGACGAAGGTCGCGAATCGAGTTGTGCAGAACTTGCTCGCGTGGGGTACTAAGTACGGTAAAATGATCCGGATGAAAGGACACACGCATACGATTTTCCTTCACAAAATCACCAATGGCCGCAAAGTCCTGCTTCAGTGCCGGGAACGGGTCCCAGTCATTCAGGTCCTCGTGTGTTGCCAGTGGAATCAATTTGGAAGAGAAGCGATATACATGAATATGGCTACCCTTGTTGTGCCTGAGCAAACGTAATGTATTGTGCAGGTTCTCGGCTGCAATCCGTTCGAGCTTGCGGATCGCTGCTTCCCTGTCATCGATTTTGTTAAAACTCGACATGGTCATGGTCCGGGAAGGCGAGGCGTTCTCTATAAGCACGGACATTGCCACGTAACCAAAGCGTACGAGCATGAATCTCTTCCTCTCTATTAGGGCGGAAAACCCGCACGGCATATTCAGCCGTCAGGATGTACCGTCACTGTATATAACCAAGTTTTACCCTAAAAGAGTGACCATAATCGTATTCTGGCAAATCAGTCCTTCCGACTCGCACTTACAGTCAACAACTACTCCTGTGCTTGCTCTCCAAAGAACATCTCATCCGCAAGTGCAGTCTGGATGCGTGATTCTTCCTCAGTCAATTTGCGGACGAGTAGCATCTCCACCTCGGTTACCTCTTGCCCCTGGAAGTTGATCTCTGCAATGGAAACCACGATCTTGACGATGGCTACAGCCACGTTATCCGGTGTGTATGCAATCACTTTCTGGCCGGTAGGAAATACCCGGAAACCCTGTTTGACCATTTTGCCGCGTCCGTATTCAAGCAGTTCGAACAGCTCCTGCTCATTCTTGAACTTGCATACGGAATTGAATTCAGTCTGAAATCCCATGCATATCCCTCCTGATCTTGTGGTCGCAGGCTACGCCTGTACGCCGTTCTCGTAATTCAGTGCCTGCTTGCGGTTGTAACGCTCCAGTGCCAGCTCAATCATACGATCCAGCAGTTCGGCATACGATACTCCTGTCTCACGCCAAAGAAGTGGATACATGCTGTATGGTGTGAAACCAGGCATGGTGTTGACTTCATTAATAAGCAAAGCGCCGTCATTTTTCCGAATGAAGAAGTCCGCACGTGAAATACCGTTACCTTCAATCGCACGGAACGCCTGCAAAGCTGCCTCGCGAATGCGATCTGCGGCCTCTGGGTCCAGTGGAGCTGGAATCAGCATCTGTGATTGACCATCAATATACTTGGCTGCATAGTCATAATACTCACCGGAGGATACGATCTCACCTGGAACGGAAGCCATGGGCTCGTCATTGCCGAGGACGCTGACCTCAACTTCGCGGGCTTCAACAAACTCCTCAATGACAACCTTCGTGTCATACCGAAGTGCGAACTCAACAGCTGTCTTCAGCTCATCGCGGTTACGCGCTTTGGAGATGCCCACACTGGAGCCCAGATTCGCCGGTTTGATAAAACAAGGATACCCCAGCTGATCTTCGACCTGTACGATCATTTCGTGCTCTGTCTGCTTCCATTGTGTAGCATTAAAATACGTAAAGGCACATTGGTCGATGCCAGCCTGTGCAAACAGCTTTTTCATGACCACTTTGTCCATGCCGCCAGCCGAAGCCAGTACACCTGCACCTACATATGGCATATCCGCCATCTCAAACATGCCCTGAATGGTGCCATCCTCTCCAAACGTACCATGCAGCAGAGGGAACATCACGTCCAGCGCTTCTGCTCCGCCATACAAACGGCCAAACAGGGCGTTCAGCGCATCCTGCGTTCCACCCGCCGATTGCTCCAGCTTCAGATCTTCAATCTGCGCGAACGGCGCATGCATGACAGGTCCTTTTTTCCACGTCCCCTGCTTGGAGATATAAAAAGGAACCAGTTCATACTTTTCATAATCAAATGCGTTTGTTACAGCAAACGCCGTTTGCAGCGACACCTCATGCTCGCCTGATTTTCCGCCATAAACGACGCCTACTTTTAATTTATCCATACTCATGTATACCCTCCGATTATCTGTGCCTGATGCTGTCATGCTTGCATGCTCAGCACCCTTGTTATTCTGCTTGCATTATCTGGTCTTATTTTACACGGAACTGGATGTCTGCGTCACCGCATCCCGAAAAACTTTCGTCATCAAAACTCATCTGCAATATGAAAAAGCCGGTATACCGTCCGCTCCGTCCAAGCGTAAGAATCCCGGTAATCCCAAAATCGGTGACGGCTACTAACCGTATGTGCGTTAACAAGCGGCATACCACCCGCATCAAATGCGGTCACAACGGTGCTGTGCTGAAATCGCCCATCTCCATCCCAATCATAGAGAATAACATCGCCGAGCATCAGCTGCTCAGGACGCTCCACTTCTGTCGCAGTCAGACCCCAGCTGCTGCCTGATAAATAACGCTCCAGACTATTGGAGACTGCCCAGCTGTAACTCCACATTTCGGAGCCGTTCACATACCCTTTATACCACCAGCCAGCTTCTCTTCTACCAGTATAGTGGATGGGTGCGCCCCCTGCAAAGAGACATTGGGACACGTAATTGGTGCAATCCACATCAAATTCCTCAAATGCCGGATTCCCCGCATTCCACCACCGATCTGCATAGGCAACCGCCAAATCTCTGCGATATGACTGTTGCCGTGAGCTTCTTCCTTGACCCAGCACTTCCCGATTCAGCAGCGGCCGATTCATCGCCTGTACAAAATCAGCTTGTTGAAACGGGCGTCCTTCCCCAGCAGGGCGACGCTCCGGCACTTCTCGCTCGACCCGTCCAATAATCCATCCACCACTCTGCCGCAGAAAGGTTAACCGCTCCCGCTCAATCCGGTCCTCCCGGTGGGTGATCCCGCTCTTCTCGTAGAACAGTCTGCTGTACAATTGTACATCCACCACCGCTTCTTCCTGGCCATCCATAAGCGTGCGCACAAGCTTGGCGCTGGTCTCGCTGCGAAGAGGCACGGCGCGCCGCTTACGATACCATTCGTCCAGCCTTGCCATACGCTCTCCTCGTTCCACCACGAAGTCAGGATCGGTAACGATCCGTTCGCTAGTCTGTGGACGGTAGTCGATCTCACAGCGATTGTACTGGTTCACGTAAGTATATAAGGCACTCTTCCATTCCCGTTCCAAGCCTATGTCCCCCTTTGGCATGAGTTCTGTCTGGAATATTTCATTGCGTATATAAACTCCTACTATTCATATGAAAGGGTCCTCGGTTGTATGTACACGGCTCGGGAGGGAGATCCAAAATTCAGCAAATACAGGTACACGAGATATCTTATTCCTGCCCGCTTCACGAAAACGCCTTCATTGGTTCAAAAGCTTGCTTGATCAGGCAAAAAGACCTTTACGTACGGAGGTGAAAACGGTATACTTAAAACTAAAGTCATGATTATGAAATTACGTTTCATCTGATGAAACTAACGAACAAGAACACGGAACGATGAAGGCCTGTTCTTCACCTAAATGAACGTTTTCTTCATCTCACCGACACATCCCAAGGAGGTACATGTATGTCAGCAAAGAATCATTTCTCCGCCGCTCGCAGTCTTGAGGTTGGAGGCAAGTCTTACCGCTACTACAGTCTCGATGCTCTTCAGGAAAACGGCCACGGCGATCTTTCCAGGCTTCCTTTCTCCATTAAAGTGTTGCTTGAAGCAGCAATTCGTCAATTCGACGGACGTGCCATTACCGAAGAACATGTAAAACAACTGACCGGCTGGGCAGATGGCCGTGATAATAACAAGGAAATCCCATTCATCCCTGCACGTATCGTTCTGCAGGATTTCACCGGTGTACCGGTTGTCGTTGACCTTGCTGCAATGCGTGATACTGTGAAAAAAGCAGGCGGTGATCCAAAACAGATCAACCCACTCGTACCGGTCGATCTCGTTATTGACCACTCCGTCATGGTTGATGCTTTTGGTACCAACGATGCACTTGATTACAATATCAAAGTTGAGTTCGAGCGTAATGAAGAGCGTTACCGCTTCTTGCGTTGGGCGCAAACGGCATTCAACAACTTCCGTGCAGTTCCACCATCCACAGGGATCGTTCACCAGGTTAACCTGGAGTATCTGGCTTCCGTGGCAGCAACAAAAACCGTGGACGGCGAGACCGTTGTATTCCCGGATTCCCTCGTAGGTACAGACTCCCACACCACCATGATCAACGGACTTGGCGTTGTTGGTTGGGGTGTTGGTGGAATCGAGGCCGAAGCAGGCATGCTGGGCCAACCGCTTTATTTTGTAACACCGGACGTTATCGGTTTCAAACTGACAGGCAGCCTGAGTGAAGGCGCAACAGCAACGGATCTGGCACTGACCGTTACCCAATTGCTTCGTAAAAAAGGCGTTGTTGGTAAATTCGTTGAGTTCTACGGCCCAGGTCTTGCCAACATCGGTCTGGCTGACCGTGCAACAGTAGCCAACATGGCACCAGAGTACGGCGCAACGATCGGTTTCTTCCCTGTTGATAGTGAAACGTTGAACTATCTGCGCAGCACTGGCCGTCCTGACGAGCAAGTAGAATTGGTTGAAGCTTATTACAAAGCTCAAGGCATGTTCCGTACTTCCAGCACCGTTGACCCTGAATTCACAGATGTGATTGAACTGGATCTCGGCTCTGTTGTACCAAGTCTTGCCGGACCAAAACGTCCACAAGATCGCATTGAGCTGACACAAATGAAAGAAAGCTTCAACAGCATCATCCGTACACCTGTAGATAAAGGCGGATACGGGCTGAGTGATGAGAAAATCGAACAAACCGTGCCTGTGAAACACCCGAACGGTTCCACCAGTGAACTGAAAGCAGGCGCTGTTGTGATCGCGGCGATTACAAGCTGTACGAACACTTCGAACCCAAGTGTTATGGTTGGAGCGGGTCTACTGGCGAAAAAAGCAGTTGAACGCGGCCTGACCAAACCAGGATATGTGAAAAGCAGTCTGACACCAGGTTCCCTTGTTGTTACCGAGTACCTGGAAAAAGCAGGCCTAATCACGTACCTCGACCAACTTGGATTCAACGTTGCCGGCTACGGTTGTGCAACTTGCATCGGTAACTCCGGCCCACTGCCGGACGAAGTGAGCGAAGCTATTGCTGAGAACGATATGACCGTAGCGGCTGTATTGTCCGGTAACCGTAACTTCGAAGGCCGTGTGCATGCACAAGTTAAGGCCAACTACCTGGCGTCACCACCACTCGTTGTGGCATATGCACTTGCGGGTACAGTGAATATTGACTTTGAAACCGATCCAATCGGTTATGATACGAACAATGAGCCTGTATTCCTGAAAGACCTCTGGCCTACCTCCGAGGAAATTAAGGATACTATCGCTAGTTCCCTGAACGCTCAGATGTTCCGCAACAAGTACGAGAATGTATTTACAGCCAATGAGCGTTGGAATGCAATTTCTGTACCGGAAGGCGAATTGTACGAGTGGGATCCGAACTCCACGTACATTCAGAATCCTCCGTTCTTCCAAGAGCTTGGCGACAAGTTGAACGATATCGCAGATATCCGTTCTGCACGCGTGATGGCATTGCTTGCGGATTCCGTAACAACGGACCACATCTCGCCAGCAGGTAATATTGCACCATCCAGCCCGGCTGGACTGTACCTGAAAGAGCATGGCGTAGAGCGCAAAGACTTCAACTCCTACGGTTCACGCCGTGGTAACCATGAAGTCATGATGCGTGGTACGTTTGCCAACATTCGTATTCGTAACCAGGTGGCTCCAGGCACCGAGGGTGGTATCACGAAGTACCTGCCAACGGACGAAGAAATGTCCATCTACGATGCTTCCATGAAGTATCAGGATGAAGGACAGAACCTGATCGTTATCGCTGGTAAAGAGTATGGTACAGGAAGCTCCCGGGATTGGGCGGCAAAAGGAACATTCCTGCTCGGCGTCAAAGCCGTTATCGCGGAAAGCTTCGAGCGTATCCACCGCAGTAACCTGGTCGGCATGGGCGTAATGCCATTGCAATTCCAGGAAGGTCATGGCTGGTCCAGCCTTGGTCTGAACGGACGTGAAACGTATGACATTACTGGCCTCAGCAATGATGTGAAGCCAGGACAAGAGTTGAAAGTTACCGTAACTCGTGAAGACGGTACACAGTTTGACTTCCCTGTTATCGCTCGTCTGGACAGCATGGTTGACGTGGATTACTACCATAACGGCGGTATCCTGCAAACTGTATTGCGTCAAATGATGAAAAAAGCTTAATGATATAAATCATTAATGTGATGAATTTATACAAAAAAGCTCCCCATTACGTGCAATCAGCACGTGGTGGGGAGCTTCTTTTGCTTTGCTTTTTATAATCGGGATATGTTTAAAAATCAATCTTCAAGCCAACTGCCTTCTAATGCCCAATGTGATGTGAGGCTTGATCTAACAGTTGAATCGTGCCCATGATCAGAAACAGACACGACAGAGCAATTAACGAGCCTCCGACCCATCTAGACATGATCACTCGCTCCGTAATCTGTTTTTCCGAAGCATCCGTTACCTTGTGTGGATACACGAGAAACATTAGCCCTGCGCTAATGAACAGTACAGCCATTATAATCAAGTTCTTCTCCTCCTTACACGTGACTTTCCTTAGAATTCAACTTTTTCGTCGTCACGCGGGATTCTCCTCCCACCAACAACTTTTTCAGACCCATAGCCATGGTATAAATGATATATCCAATCAAGCCGCCGAGTGTATTAAGCATCAGATCATCCACATCAAATATGCCCATGCCAGTCACTAACTGTGTCACTTCATAACCCAGACTGAGCAGCAGTGACAGCAGGAGCACCTTTATTCCAGAGAATAACTTGTTGCCCGTCAACACAGGAATGAAGATGCCCAGCGGGATAAAGGCCAGTATATTACCTGCCAGATGGATTGCGGTACCCGGACGATGTAACGACAGACTGTTCCAGTCTCGTGAGATTTCCTGAAATGGTGTCAGGTTGACGGTTCGCGTATGGACCAGATCCGGTTGTTGCAAGAACGCCATCAGTCGATCCTTCACGATGCCAAAATCGACCGGGCTTCCTTTGAACAGGATCAGCTTAGTCAGCAGATATAAATAGATAATGAAAACGGCAATCCAAAGGATGTAATGTTTGCTTTTCTTCTGGTTGTTGTGCTTCATGTTGTTTCGCCTCCCTTGTGCTGCCCTGTTATTTCTTCACGGTGACAATGACGCCACCCTTGTTATCACCCGATATTTCAGTTTGTCCTTGCTCAGGTATGTAAACGGTTGTGTCTCGGGTGGCTCGATAATAGCGGATATGATACTCCTCACCCTCTACTTCCACAGTGATGTTCTCTTTCTCTTTAAGCATATCGAGATACTCTTCCAGCACCAGATTATTCTTATACATGACAGCACTGTGCGGTAGCCCTACATATCGAAAGTGCCATGGTTCATACTGAATACCGGTGATGCGCACTTTATCCTTTGGATAACGTAAAATAAATCCGTATTTCCATGCATTCTTCTCCAGCCACGCACCCTCTGGTGCTTCATTCATCGCAGCCAGGCTGGAGCCAATATCCAGGGATAACCCGAGATTGTGCTCACTGTGACCCGCAGGAAGTGCATAGTCTGAACCCTTTTCCTGGTATAACTCGTCCTGCTTTTCAAAGTCCCTGTACCCACTGCTGACGAGAAAATATCGGACTCCCTCTTCGCCTGCTGCTTCAACCATCCTCTGAAACTCCTGGGCCACCTGTCGTGATAACATGATTTTCTGATCCAGTATTCCATATCCACGAAGCAGATCATCCTCATGTGCCACATATACAATATCGGATTTAACCCCTTCCGGGTGAACGGGGTATTGCTTATCAACCAGTAACAAGTTGCCCTTATGTACCTGATCCTGAATGTTTCCGGTGACGGATACGGTATAACCTGCTGGATTTTCACGCGTATTCTGAATCTCGATGGGCAACTCATCCTTCTGCTGAATCCAACCCGGTGATTGCGTAACGATATATCCGATCAAAATAATACATATCAAAAAGCCCCACTTTTTCATGCTTGTTCCTCCTTTTACCTCATACATCAAGGATAGACAACACAAGTTAAAGAAAAAGCAGGGCAATTTTAAAGTTTTTCTTAAATTTGACGTCAATCTTATTGGAATACGGGCAAACGAACTTCGAATAACGTCCGTACCACGTCGCTCTGGGCCGAGATCGTACCGTCATGCTGCTCTACAATATTGCGAGCGATAAACAGTCCAAGGCCTGTCCCACCCTCTTGAGGGGTTCTGGCACGATCTCCGGTGTAATACATATCGAAGATATGTGGCAATTCCTCAGGACGAATATGTCCACCATAGTTAATTACCTGAATGATGACCTGTTCTGCATCCCGATATCCATTAATATCTACGTACATGCCATCCTTGCCGTGCCGTGCAGCGTTAATCAGCAGGTTCTCGAACACACGAGCCAGCAACTCGCCATCACCGGAGACCGTAAGGTCAGTGTCTATTTTCAGTCGGGCGACTAGTTGGTTCTTTTCAAATACAGGATAGAGTTCTTCGTTCATCTGCTTCAGCAGTTCGCTAAGATCCAGCTGTGTCTTGTTTATAGGCAACATGCCATAATTCATACGGGTAATTTCAAACAAATCATCAATCAGTTTCTCCAGACGCTGTGATTTGGTGAATGCAATCGACGTAAAGTGACGCACCTGCTCCTCTGTCAGCTGATCATCCTTCATAAGCAGATCCAAATATCCAAGCACAGAGGTCAGTGGTGTTCGCAGGTCATGCGCCAGATTGACGACAAGCTGGTCTTTACTATTTTCAGCAAAATCCCCTCGTTCTACCGCTTCCTTTAACTTCTCACTTGCCAGGTTCACATCCTCCGCAATCGTACCTAACTCGTCCTTCGAGGATATCTGCACACGATGCTGAAAGTCTCCATTGGCCAAATGCCTGATCCCTGTGGAAATGTCCTTGAAATACGTCGCGTAGGGCTTGGTAAACCAGAAGAAAAATAGAATGGCCAGTGGGATAAATAAAATCAGGAAGAAATAGATATCCCCGATACTTCTCATAAAATGACGATATTCAGCGAGCTGATCTTCTGCACGGACACCCGAATAATAGGCTTGCATAAGCTTGTAAATCCCATAGGTAATTGCACCAGAGGCAAGCATGCTTAACCCTAGCAACATAATCATGGTTGTACGAAAACTTCTTCGTTTAGTCATTAAACGTGTACCCCACACCCCAGATGGTTTTGATAAACTTGTTCTTGTTCACATCTTCCCCCAGCTTTTTGCGCAGGGTCCGAATGTGGACCATCACGGTATTGCCACTCTCGTAATAGGCTTCTCCCCATACCTGTTCAAAAATGTTTTCTGCACTGAACACCTGCTTGGGGTGGCTCGCGAGCAGATACAAGATGTCGAATTCCTTCGGTGTTAGTTCCACTGGTTTGCCGTAGAGTGTAA
Organism: Paenibacillus sp. FSL M8-0212; assembly: GCF_038004645.1. Classification (NCBI taxonomy): domain Bacteria; kingdom Bacillati; phylum Bacillota; class Bacilli; order Caryophanales; family Paenibacillaceae; genus Paenibacillus; species Paenibacillus sp. FSL M8-0212. Next base: position 1,744,199 of record NZ_JBBORP010000001.1, read on the forward strand.
CACGATGTTGATCTGGCGTGATGATGAGCCCGCCCTTCTCCAGAATGGACCTCTGCACAGGCACAGACTGGCTGAATTGGAGAGAACGACGTAACTGGGAGTTAACCCGGGCAACAAGCTCCATCGGATTAAACGGTTTGGTCATATAATCGTCCGCACCCATCACAAGTCCCGTAATTTTGTCCATATCTGACGTTTTGGCACTCAGGAAAATGATCGGTAAATGATGCTGTTCCCGAATTTTACGGGTCACCTCATACCCATCCATGCCAGGCATCATAATGTCCAGAATCGCCAAATCTATCGCTTGGTTCTGAACAGCTTGAACCGCTGCCTTCCCGTCAAAGGCCTTGATGGTGTGATATCCTTCTTTTTGTAAATGTAAAGCAACCAGATCAGCGATCTCAACTTCATCGTCTGCGATCAGAATCGTAATTCGCTTCATTGCTTATTCCACTCCTATGTGTGATGCTGGGCATTATAACATATTTGAATCCAACAGATAAACCAATGAAAGGAATACATACATATGAAACTGGAGCGTTTATTAGCCATCGTAGTGCTGCTAATCAATCGTGGACGGGTACAAGCCAAAGACTTGGCAGATATGTTCGAAGTATCAATCCGGACCATCTATCGAGATATCGATACATTGGGTCAAGCAGGTATCCCTGTGGTGACGTATCAGGGGGCAAGTGGCGGGATTGGTCTGGCAGAGGGCTACCGTCTGGATCGAAACGTATTAACAGACAAGGACCTCGCTTCCATCGTCACTGCACTGCGCAGTGTATCCACTTCCCATGCCAATGCGGCGCGTGAGCTTCTGGTCGAAAAACTCAGCAGTATCGTACCTGAATCCAAAAATGACGATTTTCAGGCCAATACCAATCGATTCATCGTGGATTATTCAACCTGGACGCATCCCGAAGCGCTGAAAATCAAGCTTGAACTTATCGAACAGGGTATGGATCAATTACGACCCGTAACCTTTACCTACTGCAGTGCGGAAGGTATCCATACTCACCGAACTGCCGACCCTCATACCATCGTACTCAAGAAGCATTCCTGGTATCTGTATGCTTTTTGCCACGAGCGGAATCAATTTCGCATGTTCAAGCTTGTGCGCATGCAAGATGTCACACTTGCTAATGAGCACTTCGATCGTAAAGTCATCAACCCACAGGACAGACCCTGGCAGCAGGAATGGAGCCGTCCGGACAATCAGGCTAGGTTAACCTTGAAATTCCATCCTCGCGTCCGTCATATTGCGGAAGAATGGTTTGGGATCGAGAACGTCATGCCTGATGGGACTGGGTATTATATTAGCCAGGTTGCTTTTCCCGAGGATGGCTGGTTATATGGGTTCATTCTGGGCTTCGGCGCGGACGTTGAAGTATTGGAACCTCAGCATATTCGGGACGAGATCTGCCGTATCGCGGAGCAAATTGTACAAAATTATATACCTCCGACTCAAACCTGACAGACAGCTGTCCAGTTCCTCCCCGTATACTTCAGATATATACAATCTGTACATATATGAGGAGGAACCAATCATGAACGTCACTGTATGTCAAAGCTGCGGCATGCCGCTCACAGCACCTGCCCAATTCGGAACAGAAGCAGATGGGAGCACAACCCGTGAGTACTGTATCTATTGTTACAAAGAGGGCAAGTTCGAGCAGCCCGGTATTTCACTCGAAGGCATGACGGAGATGTGCACTGCCATTCTGAAGGACGAGGGCATGGATGAGGAATCCGCTCGTTCGATGCTGCGCAACCAGCTTCCTTTTTTGAAGCGTTGGCGCATAAATACAACGGATCAACATACAGAATCTCTGGCTGAAAACCCTACTGCTTCTGCTAATCTTGGTCAGGTAACAACAGATCATTCGTTCTCTGCCCAGCCCGTTCGTTATGTCACTCTTCCTGGCAAACGCATTGCCGGCGTATCCGCCCGCACAACCAACGCCATTGAGATCAGTGGCAAAGGCTGTATTCAGGGACTCTGGAACAATTATTTTGTCTCAGAGCACCTCCCTGCACCTGAAGTTGTTCGCTATGGTTGTTACACGGATTACACCGATGGGATAACCGGAGAATACACCATACTGGTAGGGCATGAGGTCAGTCCGAACGAATCATTGCCTGAAGGATTGGATGACATTTTACTCCCTCCTGCAACTTACGCCGTATTCACTTCCAGAAAAGGACCGATGGCAGAGGTTGTTGGCGAAGCCTGGGGAGCCATATGGGCATGGGACAAACAAAGCGATCGTACGTTCACCGGGGATTTTGAATTATATGATGAACGCAGCCTGAATCCCGAGAGTGTACAAGTGGATATATACATCGCTGTTCGCCAAAGTAGATAAAACCAACACGATACCACCTCACACAGGATCAAAGTTTCCCTGGCATCCTTCTGTATATCATGCAAGCTGCCGAGTTCGCTCGGCAGTTTTTTTGTTATATCCGGAACTACATTACCCCCTAAACAACCCGACCATGGTACCAAGTTAGTTAGCATGCTTTGCATCATTTAATCAGACAATATGCCTCATAAGCGGGTACCATTGACTTCCTTAAAATTGGGACTATTCACATAACAACCGATTCGATCCTCCCATATCAAACCTTTCATATCAGGTCCTTTACTCCTGAATTTCCCTAAAAACGTTTACATCTCCTTAAAACCGGGTAAAATCACTACAATCCAATTGGAATTACGCTTTAAACTCTTTTATTTCGTCTAACAAGTCACATGTACCTATATGCGCACCTGGCATGGTAACCAGTCGAAATACATAATTATAAAAAATGCATCAAAGGAGGAACCAAGATGATCCGCATGCCTATTCAGCAAATGATCCCGTACCATCACCAATATCCGCGCAACACGGCGACCACTGCTCCTAAAAAGGAGAATGAGAACACTCAAGGTCTATCCTTTCATGAAATTCTACAGCAAAAAATGGCGAAGAAAAATGCTTCTCCTTCCCTTAGATAAAAATGGACACCGGACCCTATTCGAGTCCGGTTATCGACCGTCTTTCCGCAGCTTGGCGGAAGGGCGGTTATTGGCGTTGAGCAACAAACGACTGTACAGTTCTCAGGCATGTTTCTATAATGGTTTAAATATCTACAATCATTTCCATGACATGACATATACGAACTGGAAAAGGGGATTTAGCACATGATCACCATCGGTTGTTTTCACGCTCACTATTCCAACATCGCCTTAATTGAAGAGACACTTGCTCCTTATGAAGTTGAATTGGTCCATTACGTCGATCCAGGTCTGGACCGCCTTAAACATGACGCTGACTTTTCCGCGGTCGTCATTCACGAGAAAGTAGCCCAGACGCTCCAATGGATCGCTGAGTGTCATGCCGATGCCATTCTGATCACGTGTACCCTGTTTGCGACAGTACTGGAGCAGGAGGCCACACAGGTCCCTGTGCCTGTGATTGGCATAGATGATCCGCTATTGCAGGAGATGCGGCGAGTACCAGGAGATTACATCATAGCATTCACCAACCCTGCAACCATTGAAGGCACGATGGCACGGGTGAACCAGGCTTTACAGCAAGAGGATGAGAATGGGCAACTACACGTTGCCAAGACATCTCAGACGGAAGTGGTGTGCATCCCTGGGACATTTGAGTTGATTATGCGTGGAGATCAGCAAGGGTATCTCGAAGCGGTACGTGAAGGATTACAGCAGATTGCTGAGCAGTATTCGGGTAAAACGGTAGTTGCAGCCCAGCTGTCTATGGCTCCCGCTGCTGCACAGGTTACAACGAATCGTGGTATTCCGATCCATAGCCCGCTGGCATTGCTTGCGGCGTATTTGGAGAAGAATTTGGGCGTGGCTCGACAGTAGTAGTGGGTTTGGAGTGAAGTAACAAGTACTATCTGAAAATTACTTAGTAACACCAAAAATTAACGAGGTGAACTAATATGCGATTCCTCTATATTGTTTTACTGTTTATAGTAGGGTTTTCCTGTTCCGCATTTCTATACGGAGGAGCACCAAAACTCAGTGATGCTCTTTTATTCGTTATCGCAGGAATTCTGTATAAGATATGGACCACACTTAATCACAAAGCTGATTCTGATAAAGGCTGAGTATGGTTAAGAATACATACATGACATAGCACTAAAAAAAAGCCGTTCTTCTCTGTAATGACAGAGAGAAACGGCTTTATCTCTATTTCAGACTGCCCAGCTTGCGCTGTACCCGCTCCTAGGAACGTGTCCGATATTCCTCGGCCTTTTCCTGCATGCCCGCTGCTACAGCCTCACTCTCGGACAATCCTTTATCCGCGGCAAAGGCACGAATGTCCTGCGTGATGCGCATGCTACAGAACTTCGGTCCGCACATGGAGCAGAAATGAGCTTCTTTGGCTCCTTCTGCCGGCAGCGTCTCATCATGGTAGGACAGCGCACGTTCAGGGTCCAGTGACAGGTTAAACTGGTCACGCCAGCGGAACTCGAAGCGTGCCTTGGACAATGCATCATCCCGGCGTTGAGCACGTGGATGGCCTTTTGCCAGATCGGCGGCGTGGGCTGCAATCTTGTAGGCGATGACCCCTTCCCGCACATCATCCTTGTTGGGCAGGCCCAAATGTTCTTTTGGTGTAACATAACAGAGCATGGACGTGCCGAACCAGCCAATCATGGCCGCACCAATGGCGGATGTGATGTGGTCGTATCCCGGAGCAATGTCGGTCGTCAGCGGCCCCAGCGTATAGAACGGTGCCTCTTTACATATCTCCATCTGCAAGTCCACATTCTCTTTGATCTTGTGCATCGGCACGTGACCCGGCCCTTCGATCATCACCTGCACATCATGCTTCCATGCGATCTGCGTCAGTTCCCCGAGCGTAGCCAGTTCCGCCATCTGAGCTTCGTCATTGGCATCGTAGATACTGCCTGGACGAAGTCCATCTCCCAACGAAAACGCCACATCATACCTTTTCATAATCTCGCAGATTTCTTCAAAATGGGTGTACAAAAAATTCTCCTGATGATGCGCAAGGCACCATGCTGCCATAATGGACCCACCGCGAGACACAATGCCTGTCATCCGCTTGGCGGTCATGGGGATATAACGCAGCAGTACACCTGCATGAATCGTAAAGTAATCCACGCCCTGCTCTGCCTGCTCAATGAGTGTGTCACGGTACAACTCCCAGGTCAGTGCTTCCGCTTCGCCATTCACCTTCTCCAGCGCCTGATACAGCGGCACCGTGCCAATCGGCACAGGTGAATTGCGGATGATCCATTCCCGGGTGGTATGAATGTTTTTGCCTGTGGACAGATCCATCACGGTATCCGATCCCCAGCGTACCGCCCAGGTCATCTTCTCGACCTCTTCCTCGATGGAAGAAGATACGGCAGAGTTACCTATGTTGGCATTGATCTTCACGTGAAAATGACGACCGATCAACATCGGCTCACTCTCCGGGTGATTGATGTTGGATGGCAGAATGGCCCGTCCACTCGCCAGCTCCTGCCTCACAAATTCCGGTTCCACGCCTTCACGAATGGCGGCAAACTCCATCTCTGCCGTAATGACTCCCTGCCTCGCGTAGTGCATCTGGGTCACACAGCGTCCTGTCTGTGCCCGTAGCGGTTTTCCACGCAATCCAGGGTACTCTTCGGCGCCGGCTCTCTTTCCCCCGGGCTTCAGTCCGTTATCCTCCGGTTTAACTGTACGGCCTTGGTAAGCTTCGACATCGCCACGCTCTGTGATCCAACGGGTGCGCAGGGCTGGCAGACCTGCACGGATATCCGCATGAAATGCGGGATCGGTCATCGGGCCACTCGTATCGTAGACACGCAGCGGTTCGTTATGCTCCACCCCTTGGGGAGTATTTGTGTCATGAAGGGCTATCTCACGTTCCGGTACAGCAATGTCCGGCCGTGAGCCCTGAATGTAGACTTTGCGGCTGCCCGGAAAGGGCTGAACCCGTCCGGCCGCCCCTGTTTCCTTTTCCACCTGCTGATCGTTATGTTCCTGTTCCATCGCTTGTTGTCCCGTTCGATTTCCTGTACTCATGTTCGCTTGTCTCCTCCTCAGTGTTCGTCGCTTGTTTGGTTGGTATCATCGTTAGCTCGCTTACGTACCTGTCCCAAATCATGCACAATGCAGAGAAGAAAGAGCGATCCTACGCCAGACCAGGGGAGACACTTTTCATGTACAGTTCACAACAGACGGAGGCTGCCACAGATCATGAATCTATGGCGACTTCTCTCTCATCATCCAAGCCCACTTTTGCAGGTTATTGAAAAAGGAGCCCATAAAATCCGCGCTATATCGCCCGTTCACTGTATATAAAAAAGCCGGTCCCCGAAGGAACCGACTTTTATGTCCATCACCAATAATGCACCTTCAATCAGCTCCTTAACGGAGCCCTACCAGGGTCACATCATGTGGTGGTTGTGGTCATATCGCCGATTACTTCCCTACGCTGGTATGATCCAGATCAGGTGCAAAGGGTCCGGAATCTCATGCGATTCCGTCTCAGTCCGGACAATTCGGACTCCCCCAGTAACGTTAGTAAGTTGCGACTTACATAAGCCGCCGTTCATATTCAATGAAGCTGGCCCCGTTGGGCCGTCCATTACAGAGTAGCGCAACCGGAACATAAAAACAACCTTTATATTCCAGACCATTAACTCAATTGGAGAAAAAAACTTACATAAACATCAGGATAACATGAGCCCCATCTGCGTAGCAGCATCCTTCAACACAGGTGCGTATTCATGCAATGTCTCCTGCGAGAGTCGACTGACAGGCCCTGAGACCGAGAGGGCAGCTGCAATATTACCTCTGCGATCCATAATAGGTACAGATACCGCGGCAGCTCCCGGCTCACGTTCCTCATAACTCGTCGCATATCCGTTATCCCGGATATCTCCCATTTGCGCCAAGTACACCGCCGGATCAATAAACACCGGCCATTCCGGCCCGTTCATCAGTTCTTCACGATCCTCGTCCGTGGCAAACGCCATCAGGACTTTGCTGGAAGCGCCCACAGACAGCGGGAGTCTAACACCAACGGGAGCGACTCGGCGAATCGCCTGATCACTTTGCACAGCCTGAATCCGTATCCGTTCACTCCCATCACGCAGGTACAGACTCACGGTCTCCCCCAATCGATCTCTCAGTCGCTCCATTGCAGGCAGCAGCAGAATAGCGGGATCATCGCTTCGGGACATATGAGCTGACAGCTCCCAGATTCGGATGCCAAGTCGGTACTTCTCTGTTGCTGCATCACGGATCACGAACCCTCGATCCTCCAGCGTAGCCATCAAACGGTGCACTGTACTTTTGTGCAGGCCGATCTGGCTGGCAATTTCGGTGAGTCCCAGATCACTGCGTGTGGTAAAACATAATAATATATCCAGCGCCCGTTCCACAGCCCGGACGGTTAACTTGCGATCTTCCATGGCATAATGCCCTCCTCATGTTTCATCACATGAAACTTGGTTACATAAATTATATGAGAAACGGTCTCATCTGTAAACCAAAAAGAGCCAAAATCAAAATAGGCCAACCTGTAAATTTTTCCTTTTTATAAGACTTAATCCCCTGTAATTTACACACTAAGGTAATGTTACCCATATATCTTAAGAACTATATAACAATTGCGTAACAAATGCCCTCAATCAATTGACTTTGACTATATTGGAACATACGATAAAGATATATTACATTAAGATATCGCTCTGAAGCAGGCTCTGAAATCGACGCAATTCTCTTTTCATGTCGTTGTTATCTTCAACTGAACTTCAAAGGAGGGGCATTCATGTATCCAACATCCCAGAGCGAAGCCCCGCTGCAAACAAAAGTGTCCGATCTGCCCTCTTCCCTATCACCGAGGCTGATTCGGTTCAAACATATTATCGTAGCGTTGCTGCTCTCCGTTGTATTTTTTCTACTGTTTTGTTTTATCGCACTGCATGGTTATATCGCATGGGTATTATCCAATCCAACGGTAGCGCCGGTCTTCTCCAATCCGATGCAAGCCAAGAACATGAAGTATGAAGACATCACGTTCCCGGCAGCAGATGGCAGCCGGACGATGCAGGGATGGTATATACCTGCTGACAATGCTGCAAGCAAAACGATTATTTTCAGTCACGGCTATGGTGCCAATCGTGAAGAAACATGGGTACCCATGTATGACCTGGCACACTATGCCCATCAACTTGGGTTCAACGTGGTCATGTTCGATTATGGCTTCGCCTCACAGGTGAACAAAGCCGTAGCCACAGGTGGCAAAGCTGAGTCACAGCAACTGCTCGGTGCGATCCAGTTCGCCAAGCAACGTGGTGCGCAGGAACTGGTTGTCTGGGGCTTCTCGATGGGTGCCGGTACAGCGCTTCAGACTGGGCTGATTACACAGGAAGTGGATGCAATGATTCTGGACAGTACGTTCCTGCTTGAGCCGGATACGCTGTACCACAACATTCATAACCAGATCGATCTCCCGCGTCAGCCTACACTCGAGATCATGAATCTGTTGTTCCCTGTTCTGAATGGTACCGGATTGCAACAGATCCCGTATCAGGAAGTGAAAAAGGAAGATTATCCGTTCCCGATTTTCTTCATCCATGGTACAGAGGACGAGAAGGCGCCTTATCCAATTGCGGAGCAGCTCGCCGCCAACCAGACCAATCCGTACTCCGATGTATGGATTGTCCAGGATGCGCATCATGAGTTGATCTTCCGGGAGCATCCGAAAGAATACCTGCGCCGTGTCTCAACTTTCCTGAGTCATGTAACGAAGACAAGCAGTGACGATGTGCAAAACACGAATAGTGGAGAATAACCAAATTTCAATCATTGAATTTTTTCCAGAGCCCTCAGGGGCTCTTTTTTTTGCACTCATAGGACAACAAGCTCGTGGAATATACTCTTGGGACGCATGAACAGATGGTCTGTATGTAATGAATTTCATCTGAAGGAGGTTCAACATAGATGAACTGGTATGGATATGGTCACCTACTGCCTCTGCGGACATTGGAGGAAATCCGTTTCTGGAAAGAGCAGGAGAAAGAACATACACTCGTCATTCGTGCCCTGGTTCCTGATCTGGAGCCCCCATACGTCAAGCTACTGGAGGAATGGGAGGCTACCTTTGCAAACAGTGAGCGAGTAGCCAATCAGCTTTTAAAACAACTATTGCCCGCAACCCATCCACCTGCTCCCTACATGGTTCGTTGTATCGATCAACTTGTGTTGGCAGCTCGGCAGCAATCGAGAGAGTTCATCAGACAGCTGTATGTTCTTCTGGAACAAAGTGCTGCTGTGCAAGCTGTTCCGCTTGCCAAAGTACTCATTCTGCATTTTATCCGCGAATCGGAATATTTTCTGGGCGTATTGGATACGCTTGGCCAACCTGGCATCTTGCGGGAAACGGATTCGGAGCCGTCACTTTTTCTGGAAAATGCGTTGCATACGTCAGAGTCAGGTAGCATCCATCGCCAAGCTTCAGAAGCTCCAACTTCTCCAGAGGGAAATGTAAATGCACCTGCCGCTTCAGCTCAGATCCAATCCGCAACCATTCAACCGCCTTCTACCGGAACAACACAAGCCACCCCAAGCTCTACAGCACCTCCCGTAAAAGAGAAGCCGGTTCCCATTGGAGGACACACACTGCCTCCCCTTCCCTATGCGTACAATGCGCTGGAGCCACATATTGATGAGCTGACGATGCGTATCCATCATGACAAACACCATCAATCTTATGTGGACGGACTAAATGTAGCAGAGAAAAAGCTGGCGGAATCGCGAAAAAAGAATAACTTTGAACTCATCAAACATTGGGAACGTGAACTCGCCTTCAACGGGGCAGGCCACTACCTGCATACGATTTTCTGGACGATTATGAATCCTGCTGGCGGTGGCAAACCCTCCGGCATGCTTGCAGAGCAGATCAAGCGAGATTTCGGGAGTTATGAAGCGTTTAAGAATCAATTCACAGAAGCCGCGAACAAGGTGGAAGGCAGTGGCTGGGCGATGCTTGTCTGGAGCCCGAGAGCACATCGTTTGGAGATTTTGCAGGCGGAAAAACACCAGAACCTGTCCCAGTCCGATATCGTACCGCTCCTGCCACTGGATGTGTGGGAACATGCCTACTATCTGAAACATCAAAACGAACGCAAAAAGTATATCGAGGATTGGTGGAATGTTGTCTACTGGCCCGCTGTTGCCGAGCGTTACGAAACGGCACGCAAGTTGTTGTGGCCGCCTTATTAAGCTTGGGGTTAGATGGATTAGAGAAAAAAGAGATATCTCCAGCCGAATGACTGAAAGATATCTCTTTTGGGTGTATACAAAAAAGCAAGCCTCCTGTAAAAAGAGACTTGCTTGTATTTTGAGAGACTTCCTATTTCTAAATGTTCACTTAAGAAGCACAGCCCTCGCACGCCACATAGTTGTCGCCAACCTGTTTGCTAATGGAGATCAGATCGCCCAGCTTGATATCAGACTCATCTGTAAACTCCAGATCGGCTATACGTGCAACGATCAGTGCAGCAGCCTCTTCCTTGCTTGTTGCCATTTGGCTGAACTCGGATTTTTCGCCTGTTGATACAACCTCATATAAATACGTATATCTCAATGTGTCCATCCTAACACTCTCCTTCCGAAATCACATCATATCATCTCTATTAACCAATTCCAAGCCCTAGTAAAAAGTGTTAATCGTAGCGCAGCTTCATCTGCTCAGCTGTCAGGCGTACTTCTTCAGAGCCGATGCTAAGCACCCTGCTGGTCTCCGCCTGTGGATAGCGATCGCGCAGTGTTCGAACCAAAGCCGCAGTATATGCCGCAGCTGAAGGTACACCTGCCAATTCTTTCAGACTTGCCATCGTGCCGGGCTGAACATCGGGATATCCTTCACTCGCCCCACCTGCTGCATGCTGATAAAATTGACGCACGTCCGCTGCCAGTTGATCTCCCTGACCTTCCACGATGATAAAAGCAGTAATAATGTACGCCTTTGCCTGCCTGCGCTGGGCAATACCACAGAATTTCAGCCCACCTACACTGACATCATAATCTCCCGGGCAAAAAGCACCCTGAACCTCACCAGTTTGCGCCTGATTCGACCACGGCGTTAGCGACTCGGCAATAATCGAAGCCATCTCCCGGAAATCATCATGAATATTAATGGCATGTCCGGGATTAGGCAGAATCAGTGACACATTAACTACCCCTGGATTCAAGGGTACTGCCGCTCCACCGGAAGGCCGAACACAGACCGCTGTCCCTTGGCTTCTTATCCGTTCCATCGCTTCTACAGCCTGTGGCAACCTGCGGTCACGCAGACCCGCTACAAAGGCATCTGGGTGCCTCCATATATGTGCAACAGGCAGATGTCCTGCCCCAACCCGCCTGCACATAACTTCTTCCCAAGCAAAAGCTTCGAGTACACTGCTACCATGTCGCTTGAGTGGTGTCTCCCAGATTTGCAGACGCAATGTAGCATGTTTATCCGCTTGTATTCCCTGTTCCGGCTGAACCGGGTGTTCTGAATGGGAAGGTGCACTCATCGTTCCATTACCTCCGGCTTAACGAATTCATATGTATTCAGTATTTATAGGTATGACAACGCCATATATAAATAAGCCGGTTCCCCTGGGAACACGGCTTATTTATATCACATCCTATGGCTTAGAACTGCTGCTTCCAAACCAAAGGAACTTACACATCCAGCTTGTCCAGTAAGTGGACATACCTGATCTTAATCTTTTACCAAAGACAAGAACTCCGCACGTTGTGCCGGATTCTCACGGAAAGAACCACGTACAGCAGACGTTACCGTCTTGCTTCCCGGTTTCTTCACGCCGCGGGAACACATGCACAAGTGCTCGCCTTCCACAACGACCATAACTCCATGAGGTTCAACGGCCTCTGTCAGAATGTCAGCGATCTGTGAAGTAATACGTTCCTGAACTTGCAGGCGACGTGTTACTGCTTCGACCAGACGAGCCATTTTGCTCAGACCAACGATCTTGCCACTTGGTACATACCCAATGTGTACCTTGCCGAAGAACGGCGCCATGTGGTGCTCACATTGACTGTAGTAGACAATATCCTTGACGATAACCAGTTCTTCATGATTCTCGTCAAACGTGACACCGAGCACATCGCGCGGGTCTACTTCATATCCGCCAAAAATTTCTTCATACATTCGGGTCACACGTGCAGGCGTTTCAAGCAGCCCTTCACGTGTACTATCTTCTCCGATCAATTTCAGGATCTGCTCTACATGATATTCGATCTTTTCCCGATTGTCGGATACTTTTGAATTCAAATAATCTTTAACGCCAGCCACTGCCAAACGCCTCCTTTCGAACCACATACTTTAAGAGGTTGTTCAAAAAGTCCGCTTTTAGGTACTGAAAACCCAACTTTTTGAACACGCACTTTAAGCAGTTATTCCCTGCTATTATTTTCGGCGGCCCGAACTTTTACGCGCAGGATGCTGTTGCGGCTGAGGCATTTTCGCTCCTGGCTGCTGATTCTTCATCATCTGCTGGGCACGCTGCATTTGCTTGCCATTCAGGTTGTAGCCCATTTGCTTCGCCATTTTCTGAAGCATGTCCGGATTGCTTTGCATTTTCTCAAGTTGTTTACGCAAGTAGAACACCCCGATGAAAAATCCCCCGACCAGACCAACAATCAATGTGATAATCGGTATAACAATATCCATCTCTTAGACACCTCTGTATGCATTCTAAAAAGCCTGATAATCCGTGTCACTTCATGATGTTCAACACATAAGTTGCAAACCTGACACAGACCGGATTTCCTGAAAGTATCATAGCATTTCCGCACGCCTTGAGCAAACGGATTTTCCAGTTGAACCGCACACAAGCTACGTCATGACAGCTTCAATGAAAACGGTTGTATGCTGAGCCAGATCAATTTCAACCACATCCAGAGAATAACGCGTACTTCCGCGCGCCACCCTGATTACAGGTCTGCCGGGCAATCCCCGATGTTGACGCACAATGACTCCAGTCTCCTTGGTGGACAGTCGTACCGCTGTACCATTGGGATACACGGATACACTCTTATTGAACTCAATCAGAATGTCCCGATCCAGCTTCGTACCAGACAACGCCATCATCTCTTCACAGGCCTCATGTGGCATCAAACTGTCCTTGGATAAACCATTAATGAGATTATCATAGATATTAGCCACACTAACGATTCTTGCAAACAGATGAATGTCACTCCCCTTGATTCCTCTCGGCATGCCTGTACCATCTACATGCTCATGATGTTGGAGGGCTGTATGGGCGACCAACAGACTGAACTCCCGTTTGTTCTTAATCACTTCGAATCCACGCCATGTATGGTGTAGCGAAGAATTCGCAGCAGAGCCACTGCCCGGAGGTTCCCCCACTTTGCCAATATCATGCAATAATGCCCCCACAGCAAGGTCCTTCAGTTGATTATAATTGAGTCCCATATTCAGTCCGATGACCGAAGACAACAAACATACATTCATCGCATGAACATACTGTGCATTGTCTTTGGTACGAATATCGGTGAGCTGCACAAGCATCTCACGCCCGTTCAGTACATCATTCAGCAACTTCTCTATACTGAGGGCAACCTTTCTCGGGCTCCAGTCTTTCCCGGAGCGAATGGATTCGAGTGTGACACTCATTTCGTTAATTATTGCCCGTTTCGTGGTTTCATCCAGAATGTCTTCTGCATCCACATCTTTATACGCTTCATCCTGGATGTATAACATGGTCACGCCAATACGCTTCAGCGTATTGACCATGTATACGGTGAGCTGGACTCCGGCAGACAGCAGTACCGTGCCGTTACTGGAATATACCGTCTTGCCCAGAAGCTCCCCCGCTTCCACGCTCTCCACGTTTACATACTTCATGAACGTCCCCCGCTCTTACGATAGCTGCTCCAATGCGAGCAATTGCTCCTTGGTTTGCAGACCGCCTACATAACCCACCAGGGTACCGTCTTTACCACTGATACGGTGACAGGGAATAATAATCGGAATCGGATTCTTGCTAATGGCGTCCAGAACTGCACGAACAGCCTTGGGTCTGCCGATGATTTCCGCAACCTGTTGGTGTGATGAGGCCTCTCCATAAGATATATCGGACAGAACTTGCCATACTTGTAGCTGGAATGGTGTTCCAAGCCGATCAAGCTGCAAGTCGAACGTTTTTCTCTCCCCTGCAAAATACTCCTTTAACTGCTTTGCAGCTTCGCTGAGCTTCTCTTCATTCTTCTCATATCGATACTCGCCAATCCAGATGCGAGCCCATTGTTGCAGATGAGCTTCGCGTACGTGAAAGGCGCCAAAATCTATGTGACACAGCCCTTCATCCGTCGCGCATAACGTAAGAGTACCAATCGGTGTCAGTATCTCATCGTAGTATACGGGCTTGCCATGAAGACCCGTAACGGCTGAAGGTTTCCACGCTGCGGCTTCCGGTTTGGCAGGCTGTGCAGACTGCTCACTACCCGGTTCAATCCCAGCTTCCATTTTCAAATCCTGTTGTAACGCACGCAAGGCATTGTTCTCGTTGTTCTGTTCCTCTGGCTGCTTCTTACTCACTTGCCCAGCCTGTGGCTGTTTGGGTAAGGTCTCGGACGAACTCAGTCGCTCCTCGGCCTTCTGCAGCATGCTTAGTACGTTCCCATCTTGTTCGTTAGCGGCAGCTTCCCCAATTGCTCTCATGGCGTCTTCTCCTCCAATTCTGCTTAACGCCCAGGCTGCGGTTCCCCGCAACTCGGGGCGCGGATCACGTTTTAATACTTCTGTAAGTTTGGGTACAGCACTTTTATCTTTGAAATTGCCCAGGGCAATAACGGCGTTGCGTTGAATCGGCTTCTTGCCCCGCCAAGCGGCGGAACTCTGACCGAAACGTTCCTTGAATTCCCGGTTACCGATGTCCAGCAGCGGCAGCAGGAGTGGCTTCACAATCTCCGGATCGGGGTGAAACTCGGGATGGTGATCCCAGTTCTTGCCCCGATTCTTCGGACAGACAATCTGACACGTGTCACAACCGTACAGACGGTTGCCTATTTTCAGCATAAATTCTTCGTCCACGAACCCTTTCGTCTGGGTTACAAAAGAAATACAACGCTGTGAATTCAACTGCCCCGGCCCCACCAATGCTCCTGTAGGACAGGCATCGATACATTTTGTACATTCACCGCAGTCTTCGGTCACAGGTGTGTCTGGTTGAAAAGGAATATTTGTCACCAGTTCTCCGAGAAAAATCCATGAACCAAATTTGGGTGATATAATGGCACAGTTTTTGGCACTAAAACCAATCCCCGCACGCTGGGACACCGCACGATCCACCAATGCTCCGGTGTCTACCATGCTTTCGATCATGGCCTCAGGTACACGTTCACGTATAAAGTTTACCAGCTTGTCCATCGCTGCACGCAGGACCTGATGATAATCCTGACCCCAAGCCGAACGGGCAAAAATGCCTCGATACGCACCAGGCTCCGATTTCGGCGGATTCACCATTTTGGATGGGTATGCCACGGCTATTGCAATAAGTGAAGCGGGCTCGCCATCTTTTAAGGCGGGGTGCACTCTTTTTTCAATATCCGGCTCTTCAAAACCTGAAGCATACCCCTTATCCCGCGACTGCTCCAGCAGCGACTTCAGGGAAACAAAGGGATCAGCCGAAGCAAATCCGATATCATCAATGCCCAGTCCGGGGCCAGCTGCCTTGATCTCCTGTTTTAACTTCTCCCATACGGAGGCATCCTGTGCTGCCCCGGTCTGTACGCTCGTCATTTCTCTTCCCTCTCTTCTTCCGATACTTATTCCGTAAATAGTGAACGCCCGCCTCACGGTAAGAGGACAGGCGTTAATTTCTATATATGCCTTGCATACTTGAATTCAAACGGAACAAGTCTATATGGTTTAACGCAAAATGCAGTCTGAAGTTGTTGTCCTGTCAGCATTTTACAATTTCTTCAATTCAGAAAACGGCCAGAAAATAAATTCAGCCTTGCCTACAATCTGGTCAGATGTAATACTGCCAAACACTCGGCTATCCTTACTTTTGCCTTCATGACGATTATCCCCCATCACGAAGAAATGATCCGGCTCCAGTGTGATTGGGCCAAAATCCGGGTCCTGCACCTCAATATCGGTGTACGTTTCCGCTTGTTGCTCGCCGTTCACATATAGATGGTGATCCCTGACTTCAATTGTATCTCCCGGAAGTCCAACGATCCGTTTCACCAGAAAATCCTTCTTCTCCACGCCTTCGCTTGGATCACGAAGTACGATCACATCTGATCGGGAAGGAGTACCCAGATGGTATACAATTTTGTTGACGAAAAGGCGATCTCGCTCAACCAGTGTCGGCTGCATGGACTGTCCCTTGACCATCGACAGATTGAACACAAACAGGTTCAGCAGCATCATGATTACAAAAGCAACAACAATCGTTTTGACCCAGTCCCACAGCTCGACAACCCAGGATTTGCCCGGTTGTTCAGGCTTTGACGGTTCATTTCGTTGCTCGGAAGTCACATGTTCCATTGAATGATTATTGGAATTCAAAGGGACACCTCATTTATTAAATAGTTGAATTAAACTTGTAACATAGTGACCATACTCCCTTTCAGTCTACTCCATTTGGGAGAGTGAAACAATTGGTTATGAGCACCAATACCTTGGTTATCGTCAATAAAGCCGGGATAGTCGCGGTGGTTTAAATAAAATTCGGAGACACCGAAGCATGTTCAGTAAATGAGGAAACCAGAGGAATATGACGTGAAGAACACTCATATAAATAGAAAGGCACATCCCTCACGTTATTACACGTTAAAGAGATATGCCTAATATGAAATGAGAATCTTTTTTTATTTCTTTTTAAACATGCAAACTAAGCTTTAGACAAAATACTAAGAGTCTGGAAAGCGCTCATAATCTGATTGGCACCGTAACCCATTGCTTCATATAGAGGCATGGCTACTTTGTTGTGCTCATCACCCGCCACCCATACCTGGCTGACTTTACGCTGCTGGAACCGCTGTTCCATAGCCTCGACAAGTGTTTTACCGACTCCACGGCGACGATAGTCTGGATGTACCGCAATACGGTAGATGCAACCTTGGTTGTGATCAATCGTACCGATCAAAGCGCCTACGAGGTCTCCCTCTTCTTCCGCAACCATGATCAGGTCAGAATCCCATGACAATTGACGGGCAAACGGGCCCATCGTGTTCTCATAACACTCTTCCGATAGTGCAACCTGGAGAAGCTCCGTCATCTGGCTTGCATCACTCAACTGAAAGGAACGAACGTGCATGTCTTAAATCTCCCTTTTCGTTAGCTTAGATGAGGTTTTTTACAAAAAGGGAATCCCTTTTTACCAAAAACCCAATGTTCATATAATGACAAAAAACGAGAAAATACCGCTTCTTCGTCAATTAAACCATACTTTTCTCCATAAAACACGCATTTTCTTTTGAAAGCGCTTAATTGTAACCGTTTACATACGAATATTAAACTTTCCCTCCATTTAAACGCCTGAAAACACATAAATAGTTGAATAAAGGGTAAAATATGTTTGTTATCTCTGGCCCTTCATTAGATCAACGCCTCGGGGGACTTAATAAACAAAAATGTTGCTTAATTAGCTCGAATGCGGTTTAATATTAGTGGCAAGGGTATTATTACATATGTACCTGTTTTCAAAAAAACCTAAAATCTCAGGAGGTATTTCATTATGACTTTTCAATTACCAGCACTTCCTTACGCTAACGACGCACTGGAACCACATATCGATGCAAAAACGATGGAAATCCACCACGATCGCCATCACAATACTTATGTAACCAACTTGAACGCAGCTCTGGAAAGCGCTCCTGAACTGCAAGAAAAAAGCTTGGAAGATCTGATTGCTAACCTTGACAGCGTACCTGAAGGCATCCGCACAGCGGTTCGCAACAATGGTGGTGGACATGCTAACCACAGCCTGTTCTGGGAAATCATCGGACCTAACGGCGGCGGCGCTCCTACAGGCGATATCGCAGCAGCTATCGATAGCGAACTGGGTGGCTTTGACAAATTCAAAGAAGATTTTGCTAAAGCAGCTACAACTCGTTTCGGTTCCGGCTGGGCTTGGCTCGTAGTTGGTAAAGATGGCAAGTTGTCCATCACTAGCACACCTAACCAAGACAGCCCTCTCTTCGAAGGTCTGACTCCGGTTCTGGGTCTGGATGTATGGGAGCACGCTTACTACCTGAACTACCAAAACAAACGTCCTGACTACATCGCCGCTTTCTGGAATGTAATCAACTGGGATGAAGTGAACAAACGTTACGCTTCTGCAAAATAAGACTGTTAGCATGCAACAGTTAACATAAAAGAGAGCCTGATTCGGTCATCATGACCGTGATCAGGCTCTCTTTTTGCTATCACTATAGTTATAGTTAATGGGTGTTTTGTTTCTAACGAACCCAGGAGTCGCTATTGCACCATATTTCATCGTATCGCGAACCTAACGAATCTCAGAGTAGCTATTTCCCCAAATACGGGCTTTGATGCGCGCTTTTGGGTTGATTTGGCTATGATAACGTCACTCAGGTTCGTTAGAATTTACAATTGTGGTTTATCCATATGATAAGACCTCTGGAGTTCGTTAGCTCTCCCATTTAATCATTCACTTGATCATACGCACCAGCAAAATAACTGCTGATCAGCTTCAGAAATATGTTGGGGAATGCCATCTTGTCCATATCTTCCGGACCGATCCAGCGGTAGGTCAAGCCATCGCCTTTACCAGTCAGTGTCGGAGTGCTCAGCGCTAGGTCACTAACGTCAGATGATGACATCAACATCTCTCCATCGTTAAGCGATGTTGAGATGTTCTGCGCATTAGGCGTGCCTGGCTCCGATGAATGCGTTGTGGCTGGCTCAGGTGACACAGCTGATGATGAGGCTGTGCCCTCCCTTGTTGCCGCCTGTGCATCGTAGGCGGCTCTGGCTTCAGCTGCGATCAGCGGAAGCTCACTGCTCTGGTCCTGCTCGGTACACTTGTACACCTGCAGGCTCCAGACAATGTGGCTGAACACATGCTCCGCATGGGTAGCCAGCCCTTCCGGGCGGGCAGCGAAGCCTTCCGCCCATAGACTGCCGGCCAGCAATGCCATGGCCGGCTCATCCGCCAGCGGCGCCGCCTTCTTGCTCGCTGCGGCGGGCGCCGCGAGCACATGCGGCAGCTCCCACATGCGGGCCAATAGGCCCGTGTCTGGGCGCTGGCGCACAAGCACTTGGCCGCGATGAGCACCGCGGCCCTCCACAATCGCGACCAGCCGCTGCTCAGGGCGCGGCGGCTTCGCCTTGGTCTTAACCGGCAGCGTAAGCTCTCTTCCGGCGATACGGCCGGAACATTGCTCCATGACCGGGCAAGTCAGGCAGTGCGGCGCTTTGGGTGTACACACCAGCGCGCCAAGTTCCATCAGCGCCTGATTGAAATCACGCGCCCGCCCTTCCGGAATGAGCTCTCCTGCGAGCTCTTCCATCAACACCCGGGTGCTGCCCTTCATAATGTCCTCATCGATGAGGAAGTATCGGGACAGTACCCGCATGACATTGCCATCTACCGCAGGCTGCGGCTGGTTGAAGGCAATGCTGAGAATGGCCCCGGCAGTATACGGGCCCACCCCTTTTAATGCAAAGACAGCCTGCTTGTCCTGCGGCATCTCGCCTCCGTGCAGCTCCATGACTTGTCTCGCGGCTGCCTGAAGATTACGTGCACGGGAGTAATAACCGAGTCCCTCCCAATTTTTCAACACATCCTCTTCGGGTGCTTCCGCCAACGCCTGCACGGTCGGGAAATTCCCGATAAAACGATTGAAATACGGAATTACCGTATCGACCCGAGTCTGCTGAAGCATAATCTCCGATACCCATGTGAAATACGGATTGTTGTGGCGACGCCACGGCAAATCCCGTCGGTTGACCATATACCAGTCCAGCAAATTCACGCTGAAATGTTGTTTCTGTTCCTGTAAACCCATATTTCCGTCCTCTCCTATTGCCAAGCTAGCTACTTTTCCATCTGTTCTACGATCGCAAAGGCCGCTGCCAATTCCGTCTGATGCGTAATGCTCAAATGAATATCATATTGCTTATCGTATGGCAGCTGCAGACGTTCCCAGGCTTGACTGGACAGCGAGGCCACTGGACGTCCTGTCCCATCAGGCAACACCTCAATGTCAGTAAAACCCATGACACCACCAATACCGCAGCCAAATGCCTTAGACACCGCTTCTTTCGCTGCAAATCGACCGGATACAAACTCCGTCATCCGCTTCCCTCGACGAACCGCGATCTCCCACTCTGCTGGCGTTAAAATTCGTTTCAGAAATGCTTCCGCATGGCGACCGGACAGCAGCTTCCGCATACGTCCAATCTCCAGCACATCATTACCAATGCCATATATCATCAACGCTTCACCCGCTTAATCTTTTATACTGTAAGAGGTTGTTCAAAAGTTCCATCTTCTCGGTACTGAAAACCGCTCTTTTTGAACCTTCATTGTAAAAGATCTCCATTCAATCACATGATCCGTAACTCTCCGAACACGTATTCTATTGTAGCAGGAGGGGCGATCAGAAGCGAGTACCTATCCGCATTACCATATATGCTAAAATATGAATCAGGAATCGTCTGAAATTCTTAGGAGGTCTGAATAATGCCCATAACTTTTGAATTGCCCACTGACGTAGATGCGATCATTCGCGGAGACTTTTTTCCTGCACAACAACCCGCTCAAGGTGTTATCATTCTGTCTCACGGATACAAAGGCTTCAAAGACTGGGGCATGTTCCCCTATGCAGCTGCACAGCTAAGCCAGACACATCATGTGCTGACCTTTAATTTCTCTCACAACGGTATCGGCGAATATCTGGAGCAATTCTCTGAACTTGAAAAGTTCGCAGTGAATACCTACAGCCGGGAGCTTGCCGATCTGGCCCTGGTACTGGAACATGTGGCTACACAACCTGAACTCACAGGACTTCCTGTATACCTGGTTGGTCATAGCCGCGGTGCGGGCGTAAGTCTCGTCTATGCACTGGATCATCCCGAGCAGGTGGCAGGTGTCATCTCCTGGAATGGCGTAACCAATCTGGATCTCTTCACAGCGGAGCAAAAAGAAGAAATGCGTACGCATGGCCGCAGCCATGTCGTTAACGGACGAACAGGCCAGCAGATGCCACTGGACGTGTCTATACTGGAAGACCTGGACAAGCATCACGAACGATATGCTATTATTGACCGCTTGGGTGCTTCAACGTTGCGAGTCGCACTCATTCAGGGAACAGAAGATCCCCAGCGTCTGCGTGACGGTTCTGCCGCACTTGTGCAAGCCCGCCCTGATATCCAATGGCACCAGATTAATGAGGGCAACCACACTTTCAATACTGTACATCCATTTAAAGAAACCACTCCACAACTGGAGCAAGCCATCACCCAAACCCTGCAACAGATCAAAGACTGGAATAACTAACTCATCTTTAATATAGTAGTCACCTGGATTATTGCGGTTTCTCGTTCCACATAACAAAAAGAGTCACTGTGTGAACAGTGACTCTTTTTGCATTCCCTAAGAGGGACGGTATTCAATGTTGGTGTTAACAGCTTATATCGATCATGCTCATCCACCCGTATTAGATACCAGGAATGGCATTGCGTTTGTGATGTGTGCGCGTATAGAACGCTTCGAGGCGCTCTTGTGCAGCCGGATCGATCTGTTTGCCTTCGAGATAGTCGCTGTTTGCTTCATATGAAATTCCCAGCTCATCTTCGTCCGTCTGACCTTCCCACAATCCTGCAGATGGTGCCTTGTCCAAAATAGCCTGTGGCACGTTCAGATATGCTGCCAGCTGGCGTACCTGACGTTTGTTCAGGGTGCTCAGTGGTGTGATATCCACAGCACCGTCGCCCCATTTGGTATAGAAACCTGTAATAGCTTCGGACGCATGATCCGTCCCTACAACAAGCAGGTTCTCTTCAAACGAAAGCGCATATTGCATAACCATACGAGTTCTCGCCTTAACATTACCTTTGCCTTGGTGAGTCATATGGCGTGGGCTGCCCAAGGATTTGAAACCTTGCTCCACTTCGAGCGCAATCTCGTTAACTGCATCTTCGATATTGGTTTCCACGACATGCTTCAGATCGTATGCTTTGGCTACAGCGTAGCTGTGGTCGATATCGGATTGTTCACCATAAGGTTGGAACACACCAAGCGTTTTGTACTCTTGGTTGTTCTCTTGCGTAAGCTCGTCCGTCGCTTTTTTGCAAAGCGCCGTAGCCACTGCACTGTCAATACCGCCGCTGATCGCAATCAGCAACCCCTTGGCACCCGCATTTTTCACATACGTCTTCAGAAAATCAACACGCTTGCGTACTTCCTCTTCTTCATTAATGCTTGGTTTAACCTTCAATTCAGCGATGATCTGTTCTTGCAAACTCATCGTTCACACACCCCGTTTCTCAATGAATGAAATTTGATGTCCAGCTTGAAAGGTCCGAATGGTTCAATAACCTTATCTATCCAAAATGAAACGCCCCGGCATCGGTGATCCGAAGGGCGGGGCGTTCTATTGGAGCGAATTAACGGCAGTAACGGTCAAATGCACTTTTGAGATCAGCCGCAATATCCTCTGCAGAACGGTCTTCCACTTGATGACGCTCGATAAAGTGAACGAGTTCTCCGTCTTTCATCAGAGCGATGGACGGTGAAGATGGAGGATACGGTGCAAAGAATTCACGTGCTTTTGCAGTTGCTTCTTTGTCCTGACCAGCAAATACAGTGTACAGGTGATCCGGTGTAATATCGTGCTGAAGTGCTTGGGACACACCTGGGCGACATTGACCTGCGGCACATCCGCAGACAGAGTTAATGACAACCAGCGCTGTTCCTTTTGCATCCGGAAGACTTGCTTCCACTTCTTCAGGAGTACGCAACTCCTGGATTCCTAGACGAGTTAACTCATCCCGCATGGGTTGAACCATATCTTTCATGTATTGATCAAATGACATCGACATTCGGTTTCACTCCTTATAAATGGTTGTTCTATGATCTCGATAGAATTAAAGGCGAATAACTCTCCAAAACAACGTTACATTCATATCGAACATTATGGATGTAATGATGTGCTATTCCTATTATACATCCATAAGCAATGAAAGCAAGATTCAGAAACCGCCTGCGGAAAGGCCTCTTCCATAATATTATGTCTCAATGTCTGGCAAAATATGCTGAATGACTAACGTTCAAATGCCACTTTGAAGGTCGTGCCCTGGCCTTCCTCCGATTCCACAGTAATGGTTCCGTTATGTCGTTCCACAATACTCAGGCACATGGACAATCCAAGTCCGGTTCCCTTGGCTTTTGTCGTATAGAACGGTTCAAACAGCTTTTCCTTCTTCACTCTGGGTAGACCAGGTCCTGTGTCACGTACACACAGTTCCACCTTATCATCCACTATCCGTGTCTCCAGCGTAAGCACACCCTTCTCATTCATGGCTTCCATCCCGTTACGGGCCAGGTTCAACACCACCTGTTTGATTTCCTTAGAATTGAGATTCAGCTTCGGCACATTATGGGCCAACATGAGTTCTATACTCTGACCACGCAGGTTCGCATCCGCCCATAACAATGGACTGAGTTCATGTATGATATCGTGTAACTGGGATTCTTCTTTCTCGGCAACACGATTCTGAGCCAAAGACAAGAAATCATTAATGATACTGTTGGCCCGGTCCAGCTCTTCCAGAACGATCCGGTAATAGTGATCGAGGGAGTCAGGACTCTTTTCCTGCATAAGCTGAAGAAAACCCCGCACAACCGCCATTGGATTACGCACCTCATGCGTAATGCTTGCAGCCATCTGCCCCACCAGACTGAGACGATCCACATTATCCAGTTCACTTCGCAACATCTCAAGCTCCGTGATATCCTGAATGATCAGCATGGCTCCTGTAACTTCTCTCGCAGGCTCTGTTGAAAAGGCGTAGATCGGTACAGTTCGGGACTGAAATACGTGCGCACCGTAACGAACGGTCAACCCACTAATCTCACCATGAACGATAGCTCTGCGAATGCTTTTATCCATCTTGTCCGCCTGACCTTGTTCAACAAATTGACTGGCAGGCTGTCCAATGAGATCAGGCGTGGAGGTACAAGGTAGCTGCTCCCTTGCGGTTTGCTCCATCATCTCATTGACAAACATCACTGTGCCTTGTTTATCTACGGTAGCAATGGAGAGAGGCACTGCGTTCAAAATCTGATGAAGTTTCTCCGTTTCGGCTATGTATCGGTGGTGGACTTCCGAGAGATGCTGCTCCAGCCCGCGATAGTGCTTCATCCGTTCCAGCCATAGCAGACTCAGACTGCCCGCAACAATGGCTCCAGCGGTATATCCAAGTGCTGTAAGTATCATGTAGGTCGCAGAGTGTGTGGATTCATTCTGGAGGGATGCGATCCATAACAGACTCGTTACAACCAGTTCCATTGTAATCAGGATGATGAGGATCGCCATTTTGCGCGAAGGTGTATTATGCTTGAATCGTTTGGCAGACAACCATACAATAGGATAGAGTAGAATGCCCGTATGAAGGAGAAATCCGTACAGATCATAGGGATGCGCAAAAAGAAAATAGAAGAGAATATGTAGAATGGACAGCGTTATGCCTATAACGGACTTACAATACAAAATAACAAGTATCACAGGTACGATGCTTAATGATATGGGTACGGTCACAGGGCTTGTATCGAGCGCAAACACCATACACAATAAAATGCTCGCGACACTTGTAACAGCAAAACTGGTATCAACGGTTCCGGCATGTTCCATTCTGGCAATAGCCCGCTTGGAGAGTACCAGACGGAATAAGGGAATCAGAAATACCGCCGACCCTGCCAGCAGTACTTGTAAAAGCATGTCCTTTAACGCAACCACAATGCCATCTCCTCCTCTGCCTGCACATTCCCTCATGTATTTCTGATTAAAACATAGGCGACAGTATATTACAATATATCCCTTAAGACTGCACAATAGAACTGCTCATAACTCCATTATATTTCAGAAAAAGCCAGGAGTAGACACATTTTACGTAAAACAGACAAAATCAATGAAAAAAGAGGGTAATAACATATGTATGATGTCATTGTAATTGGTGGTGGATCTGCGGGCCTGATGGCTTGCGTTGCTGCTGCCGAGCATGGAGCCTCCGTGCTTCTGCTGGATAAAGGAGATCAACTGGGTCGTAAACTCGGCATCTCTGGCGGAGGTCGATGCAATGTAACCAATGCCAAGGAAACGGATGAACTCATCCGACATATTCCGGGTAATGGACGCTTTTTATATAGTTCGTTTCAAAATCTGGACAACCAGGGAATCATGCGTTTCTTCGAGAATCTCGGAATTGCCCTGAAAGAAGAAGACAACGGCAGAATGTTCCCTGTAACCGATAAAGCAAAAACAGTTGTGGATGCGCTGGTAGGAAAGATTGTCTCCCTCGGCGTTGAGATTCGCACCAAAGAACCGGTCAAGGAAATTATTCAGAACGGTCAACAGGTACAGGGTGTTAAATTGATATCCGGTAAAACCATTCTTGGGCGATCTGTCATCATCGCTACCGGCGGCAAATCCGTACCCCAAACCGGATCAACCGGAGACGGTTATCCTTGGGCTGAGGCTGCGGGCCACACGATAACGGAGTTATATCCGACCGAAGTGCCCATTGTGTCTGGAGAGAGTTGGATTCAGTCCAAAGAACTGCAAGGTTTGTCTTTGAGGGATATCGCTCTATCCGTAGTGGATGCCAAGGGAAAAACAGTCATCTCCCATCGCGGGGATATGATCTTCACGCATTTTGGGGTGTCCGGACCCGTCGCACTGCGTTGCAGCCAATTTATCCGCAAGGTTCAGATGAAGTCTGGAAACCCACAGGTCATTATGAGTATTGATCTGTTCCCGGAGCTGTCCCCAGGTGCATTGGAAGCTCAGGTGCAACAGGTATTGGAACAAGAATCCCGCAAGGCTGTCAAAAACATCTTAAAAACATGGGTTCCTGAACGTATGATTCCCTTAATGATGAAACGGGCAGAGATCAGCGATGACCTCACGTTCCACCATTTCCCTAAAGGTATGTTAAGCAACTTGTGTGGGCTAATGAAAGCTTTTACCTTCCGTGCAGACGGAACGAGATCGCTCAAAGAAGCCTTTGTTACTGGGGGAGGAATCCACTTAAAGGAGATATACCCAAAAACAATGGAATCCAAGCTGCTGCCTGGACTATTCTTTTGCGGTGAAGTTTTGGATATTCACGGTTACACCGGAGGGTATAATATCACCGCTGCATTCTCCACCGGATATACGGCTGGCATGCATGCGGCAGAATATAAACACGCTAAACTATAATAGGTATTACACACTCTAACCCTATTATGAATTAGCTCTAATACCAAAAACCCCGATATCCACTATTTGTGGACGATCGGGGTTTTTGGGCATTATGCCATTTTAGAAAGACGGAACGAACCACTCTTAACTTGTGATCTTTTCCCTTCTATGCTTTGACACTGCCTGAGAATCCATCAGCCGAATCATCGTATGTCGGGTCCTCGCTATAGTTATGTCTGCCTTGCTCCGTCTGGCTTCCCTGGTTTCCGCTCGCATAACCCTCTTTCCAGTCTTCATTCACGAGATGAGCCGGAATCGATATATTCTGAAACTGATCCAGCTCTTCCGTTTGTGAGGCAAATACGGCACTTCCTCCATGAGATTGTACAATCTCTACGGCAGACTGAGGATCTTGGCGATCTGTGGGGATGTACAATTCCAGCGGGCCGGACTGATATGGCTTATATCCCAATTCCTCCAAGGTTGCTCTAGCGGCATTCAACGCTGAATCGTCTGAAAAGTGCACCTGTAGTTCGCTATTATCCATCATCGTCTCTTCCTCCTTGCTACAGCTAATCTCTCATCATCCATAGATGAGATTCTTCTTCTATAGCATGGGCAGATATAGCGCACGATATGCTCCGAATTAGAAAGGAATTCCTTTAGGCCCGGGTCAGCCGAACCCATCCAGCAATAGATAAGACACAGAGTCCAAAAGCCACCGCACCTGCAGCTGTCAGAATACCGACGATCCAGCCGAGCCAAGCCACTCCCAGCGTGAATCCCATAAGAATACCAATCGGGACAAACAACATCCGAACCATCACTGAACCTGCAAGATGCAGCGCCTCCGAGTCATATGTTATAAGCTGAACATAGTCGGACGTGGCAAAAACATCCCAGGAACGATAAAACATCACCGTCAACATGATGATTAATAACGCACACACAATGACATTGACCGGAAAAGGTGGCAATGCCACCGCTGCGATGGATAGTCCGCCAAGCTGTAAATATAATTTCATCGTGGCCGAGTTCCTGAAAAATGCCTTGAACGCAATCTCCGCTGTCCGATTCGCGATGGAACGCTTGCGTAACAGTTTACGCGGTTTGCGGAAGATGATGGACCGTGTTCGTGGGGCTTTCGGCTTGCTCACCGCCCGGCTTAACATTAGAGCTGTAAGCTGCAGCCTGCTCCGCAGATCCTCCCGCACATCCCCTTCAAATGTTCCCTTCATCAGTAGCCTCATCTGTCCAACTGTAATTAGAAGAAGCATGATAATTACGATTCCAAAACTGATTTTCCACGTCTGTCCATGCATCCATGATGTCGTATGAATGGTCATATAACCTATGCCTATGACGAGAGGGATCATCTGAATCCAGCGTCGCCATCCTGTATGTCGAACCTTTGTCATATGTAGTGTTATGGCTTGGAATGAAGCTACTGCACCAAACCAGACAGCCATAAGTGCAATCTGGAGATTCGACATCTCATAGACACGGGACCATAGCGGAGCAGTCAGCGCTGTAATCATGATCATTTTGCCCAGATGTTGCAGACAGGACCGGTAGAGCCCTTGCCTCATTAACGTGCGCATCCACAACGGCCTTGATTTCAGAAACAATACATCCGCTTCCTCCACAAATATCAACACACCACCGGTAAGCATAACGACGTCAATCAGCCCAGTCAGTACGGGAAGCGGTAATCCAGTCGCCCATGCAGGCAGAGGTTTGGTCCACAGACTGGTGTACCATCCAATCAGATAGAGCAGACCCGGCACAAGCAGGTATACCCACACCGTCCAATCCACGACGAGTCTGAGATTTTTCATCTGTTCCCTGAAATGCTCTTTGCGTCTTCGTCTGTATAAACGAAGTGGGGTATAACGCTGGGAAGTTCCCATCCTCTCTCACCCTCTCTCTATCTAAGACGTCAGTATATCAAAACAGTCAAACAAAGAGGCTTCCGGCAATCCTGCCGCTTCACGAATCTCATCCAATGTTCCCTCGGCAGCAGACCTGCCCGAAGCAATCAGAATAAACCGGTCGCAGATTCGTTCAGCGGTATCCAGCACATGTGTAGACATGAGCACACCTGCACCGCGGCGACGTTCATCATCAAGTAATTTTAAAAAATCCTTGGTTGCACGAGGGTCCAGTCCGATGAACGGCTCGTCCACAATATAGATATCCGGCGAAGACAGAAATCCAATCATCAGCATCATTTTCTGCCGCATGCCCTTTGAGAAACTGGCTGGAAGATCATTTCGAACGTGGTCCATACCGAAACGAACCAACAGTTCCTCCGCTCTGACAACAAAAGCTTCTTCCTCCATTTCATACGCGGCTGCGGCCAGATCAAGATGTTCCCATAGCGTCATATATTCATAAAAAACCGGTTGCTCCGGGATATAGGCATAACGACCATCTCCTCCAATCGTCACTTCATAGTTCGCATGTTCCAGCAGACCAAGCAGCGTTTTGATTGTGGTACTTTTGCCCGCACCATTTGGTCCGATAATGCCTACCAGCTCTCCTCGCGCCACATTCATTCGAATATTGCGTATGGTCGATTGTCCCGGCTCGTATCCTGCCTCGGTAATATGTACGTCCAATATGGACTCCTGTACTTCCGTGCTTTTATATTCCGTTCCCATATCATTCACTCCCTGTTCTGATCAGGCGTTTATTTCATTCTTTATGTTTTATTGTAATCGAGTTACGGGCTGTTTGTTTGATCATTTTGAGCATTTTGAAGTACATACCATGTTATAATGTTATTACATACTAACATTATTACATACAAATGTATTACTTTCATAAGTTAGATCATACTATAGGAGGAATATATCATGAATGGTGGGGCTCAGATGAAAGAGGAGCATTCCAAAAGAAAAATTCTTTCTCGCAAAATAGGCAAGATGGGAAACAGCTTGGGCATTAGCTTGCCTAAGGTTTTGATTGATAAGCTCCATGTTTCTCAGGGCGATGAGATTGAATTTATTGAAAATAGTCAGGGAGAAATTGTACTAAAAAAGGTTAAACAAATGAAAATACCCGAACATGTAAGACCCGAAGTACTGGAAGCTTTCTTCGACGTTTTCGAAGAAGATGAGGATATCCTAAATGATTTAAGGGATCGTTAAGATGACCATATTCCTTTCCATTGAAGAAGTAGTAGCCGCTCACCATTTTATGATGAAGAAGATGAATGATACAGCACAAGCTGGGGTTAAGGATTCTGCTTTGTTGGATTCTGCGATAAATAGACCTCTCCAAAGTTTGTTTGGAGAGGTTGCCTACCCTTCCATATTTGATAAAGCTACTGCCTTATTAGAGTCATTGGTTAAAAACCACTGTTTCTATAACGGAAATAAACGTACAGCTTATCTTGTAACCAAGTCCTTTCTGCGAGTGAATGGCTACCATTTGCAGATGGAACGTAAATATGCCGTAGAATTTATGGTCAACATTGCCGAAGGCGAGTATACATTTGAAAAGATAGTGCGCATATTAGAAGAACATTCAGAAGAACGCTAACTCATATGTCGTAACAATGCAAAAAAAGAAGCAGGGGTTCCGGATCCCCTGCTTCTTCATATTACAGTGAAAATCTCATATTACCGATTTGTCTCCACCACAGATGTAGTTCCACTCTCTGCATCCGCATCCACGTTCAGACCCAGATCCAGTGCTCCGCGGCTTTCGCTTGCATAACTGCTGTTCACGTTACGCTCACGGTCTTTCACGCTGTTGTTGAGTTCGGATTGAGCCATCGTTGCACTCTCTCCTTCTGCCTTAGCATTCAGACCCAGATCCAGTGCGCCGCGGCTTTCGCTCGCGTAGTTGCTGTTTACGTTACGCTCGGTGTCTTTCACGCTGTTGCTGCGTTCAGATTGAGCCATCGTTGCACTCTCGCCTTCTACTTTTGCGTTCAGACCCAGATCCAGTGCTCCACGGCTTTCACTCGCGTAGCTGTTGTTTACGTTACGCTCGCTGTCTTTCACGTTGTTGTTGCGTTCAGATTGAGCCATCGTTGCACCCTCTCCTTCAGCTTTCGCGTTCAGACCCAGATCCAGGGCGCCACGGCTTTCGCTCGCATAGCTGCTGTTTACGTTACGCTCGCTATCTTTCACGCTGTTCGTGCGTTCAGATTGACCCATCGTTGCACTCTCTCCTTCAGCTTTTGCGTTCAGACCCAGATCCAGTGCTCCACGGCTTTCGCTCGCAGTGCTACTGTTTACGTTACGCTCACGGTCATTCACGCTATTGTTGCGTTCGGATTGAGTCCATGTCGCACTCTCTCCTTCTGCTTTTGCGTTCAGACCCAGATCCAGCGCTCCACGACTTTCACTCGCATAGCTGCTGTTTACTTTCCGATCATCGCCGCCTCGTGAATAGTCGCTCATCGTTGTACCTTCTCCCGACACCTTGGCATTCAGGCCAAGGCCCAGCTTGCCAGCACTGCTACGCTCAGCAGTGTGGTCGGAAGAACGATCATTGTATCGGTTCGTGCTCTCTGAGGATAAGCCGGCATTGAGTCCAAGATCCAAATTCAATGCTCCGCTTGCACTGGATGAACCTCCATAGCTACCATGGTTTCCGTAACCCGTGTCACGGTGTCCAGACAGAAGAGATCCCAGTTCCAGGCGCAAACCTGCATTTAGATCCAGATTTCCACTGCTGTTATTGCTATAGCTATCTGCGTAAGTTGCCTGCGAAGTTCCCAGCAATCCAGCCACCAACGTACCCGACAATACCGACAATTTTACCCAACGATTCACTTTTTTCATGATTATATACACTCCTTCTCAATTTTGGTTGAATTAACGCCATTGTTATTGAGAGAAAGAGGTATATTGCGGCGGCCGCCCAGGCGGTGCCTGTGACCATTGACTGAATCCATCGAGCCGTTCCATTCGGAAAGCAAAATCGTAATCTGGCGTAACCAGACCCGTTGTTGCTCCCGGAAGTGCAGCGGCTGGAGCGGTTGCTCCCCCCCCATTTAAACCCGACGAACCGGAGCTTGTCCCTGCGGAAGCATTAGCTGCTCCGGGAGAAGTTGCCGCAACAGACCAACTTGTTGGTCGTTCTGTGCGAGGCTGTAATGGAGATGCTGCATCAGCATCATCTTGCTTCAGATTGGCTTCCTGGTTACTCTGCACTTGTTCAGTGACAGTTGGTTTAGCAGATGACTGATCTACGAGGAATAACTCGTTATCGGGCAAACCTGCATTAACATCGGAATCCGGCGTCAGATCGGTCCCTTCCACAGGCAATGCCTGCGTGACAACAGGTTGTTCTGGACGTACTTCTGGTTCCGGGGTGACCTTAATCACTTTGCCCGTAACCTGTACTGGGTCCCGTTCTTCCTCGTTGTTCTGTGATGAAACAGAATCTGCGAGTGCACTCGTATTGGAAGTTTCAACATTTGGTGTTTTGACGACCCCCTGTTGTTCCGGAGTGACTACAGGCCGTTCCGGTTTCACACTTGGAATCTCCACCTTTTCCTGATCAGGATTGAGTTCAGCGGATACGTCTGCAACTGGAACTTCTGCTCTCACAGAAGGGAGCTGGACATTTCCCTTACTCAGATCCACTCGGGATGAAGAGATATTGACCGAAGTAACCTCGGGTACATCCACCTTCACGGAAGGTAATTCAACCTTACCCTGTCGAAGGTCTGTTTTCACAGCAGACGTCTCTGCCTTGATCACTTTGGGTACCTCTGCGGTAACGCCAGGCAAGGAAGCTGTACCTTCGTTGAGGTTCACCTGACTGCTTGATACATCGGCTTTGATCACCGGTGTATCCGCCTGTACAGACGGCAGTTCGACGTTTCCCTTCTTCGCATCAATCCCAATCTCTGATGTTCCGGCCGATCCAAGCGGTGTATCTACTTTCAACTCAGATACACTCAGCTTACCTGTCGATTCATTCGCTTTGATCGACGGAACTTCAACATCCAGTAGTGGTGTGGATACCGATACCGACGGAGTCAGATTCAACCCGCCATCCGAATCACGTGAAAACAAATTTAGCGACAATCCGCTGGACGGTTCTTCAGAAGATGCCTGAGCATCATCGGCGTATACATGTGACGATCCAACTCCCAGAAGCAAAGTCCCGGCAAGTATAGCCAGTGGTATGCTTCCAAGACGCACAATCGATTTTGGTAACTTTACATTCAAGTTGCTTCACCCCCTTTCCGCTAATGCGTTGGTGGGACAAGGCATATGAGTTTTCCCCTAGGATTAATTTGAATACAGGGATTTATGCCTGTTCCTCATTAAACGTGAAGGCGTTTACTCAAACGCTTTTTAATCATAAACTTAAAATTTGAAGTAAATTCAAACCTTCATTTCAACTGTTCTAACCTGAGCAGATTCGGCCTGTTTTCAGTCGCCTGCAACCATGGTCTTGGCTGCAATGGAGCCATTCAGATCGGCTTTTTCCCCGCTACGTTTCATCAAATAAATCAACCCAAGCAGGGTGAGCAAAATGCCTGAACAGACAAAAGCCGGCACTACACCAAATGAGGTGACCATGAATCCGCCTACCACCGGGCCCATAATATTACTGGCTGTCATTACGCTGCCTACCGTTCCAAATACCCTGCCTGTCATTGCCTCAGGTGTCTGTTCCTGCAACAGGATCTGAAAGGGTACAATCGCAAACCCAATTCCGACACCTGCCAGGGCAAAAAGGGATACTAACAACAGATTGGCACCTAGCCCGGCATGCGGCCAAATCCCAACAATAACTCCGGCTCCGCCGATAACCAGACCCATGAGTATGGTACCCAGACCCATTTTCAAAACATGCCCTGCATGCCTCCACTTCCGTACACTCATCGCCGCTATTAATGTGCCTACGCCACTGGCTGCCACGCACCATCCCAGCAGATCACTTGAAATTCCGGGAAGTTGTCTGAATAACACCACAGTCTGTGAATCGGCAAATTGCAGAAAAAGTATGGCTGAAGCAAGCAAAATCAGAGACGTTCCTACATGAGGGAGAGATGCGAGCATACGGATGCCCTCCTGTGTTTCTTTCCAAAAAGAGTCTTTTGGGCGGTTGCGAACATCCCCAGCTGTCTCTTCCTCTACTTCTGTTACGTTATGAATTGCAGATTGGATCACCCGAGTTCCAGGAATCCACAATAAAATGATGCCGGAGATCAGAAAAGAGGCTGAATCGAGAACAAAACACCAGGTGATGCCAAAAGCGGCTACCAGCAGTCCACCAAGCGCTGGACCGATAATTTTGGACATCTGTTCGATCACCGAGCTGATGGATACAGCTTGCGCAAGCTGTTCCCGAGGTACAATTTCCTTCAGCTTTCCATTTTTGGCCGGA
Source organism: Paenibacillus sp. FSL M8-0212 (assembly GCF_038004645.1). Taxonomy (NCBI): domain Bacteria; kingdom Bacillati; phylum Bacillota; class Bacilli; order Caryophanales; family Paenibacillaceae; genus Paenibacillus; species Paenibacillus sp. FSL M8-0212. The sequence goes on from NZ_JBBORP010000001.1 coordinate 1,778,034, forward strand.
GAGAAGATTACATCGAACAGGGATTTGAGGACAAGCAGTATGTAAACGTGCCAGATCTGGTCAGCAAAAATTAATGCACCCACAATGATGATCCTTGCACCATCAGCTACAATCATCAGCCATTTTCGGTTCAGGCGATCTGCAAGCGTGCCTGCGAATGGCCCTGTCAACAGAATGGGCAGTGCTGCGGAAAGTGTGACAAATGTAATCTCCCATGGCGTTGCATTCCAGCGGATACCCACGAGGGTCAGGATTGCGAGCAGATGCAGCCAATCACCCAGATTGGAAATGGCCTGTGCCACCATCAATGTTACAAAAGATCGGTTATTTTTCAGCGGTCGTTGTCCTGCAAACGTTAAATCACTTGTCATCCTTCTTCTCCTCCATTACCTTCCGAATTCATAATATGAACTCATTATAAGAGATTAGGGCTTGACTCAACCTCCTGCCAGAGGCGGAGAAGAAGCGACATCTGAAGGATGATTTTTTTAGCATGATGAATGATCAAATTTTAAATGCTAAAAATGCAAATCTTGTGACATATCGCATGTTTTTCGTAGAAATAGAAGTTTACAATTAAACCATGGCGACAACCTGAATCGTCAAACATAACTAACCAACTCATATAAGTTGAAATACTCTTTTACATGAACAGCATAACGGAGAGGACCCCTCTTCCTCATTTCAACTTATAAAACTAATCTGAAAAGGCGGGATCAGCATGCTGGAATTACAAGAAATCGGAACCGAACGTTCACTTCATCTGTACCGCACCTTGGCCCAGACATTCAAGAGCGTGAATGAACACGCTGTATCCGGAAGCAAAGTGCATGGCTTCAACCCCACCGCATACGGGGTGCTCGAAGTGTTATATATGAAAGGAGCACAGCCGATTCAACAGGTTGGCGCACAACTTCTGCTGCAAAGTGGTAATGTGACCTATGTGATCGATAAGCTCGAGCAAAAAGGATTGTTACATCGCAAACATTGTCCGCAAGACAGACGTATCATCTTTGTGGAACTGACCGAAGAAGGACAGCGTACCATGGATGACATCTATCCAGGCTATGCGTTGAAGATTGATCGGGCGGTAAGTGGACTAAGTGAGGAAGACAAGGAATTGCTGTCCGAACTTTTGGGAAGGCTTGCACATTCTGCAGACCGTTTATCAGCAAGCAGCTAGAGTGTATCTTCAAACCTGCCGAAAGCGTTAGCGTTAACGCTAACGAACCTGTGACGTCTTATTCAGGGGTTTGAAGCGCTCGCAGCATTTTAAGGAATCTGACACACGCTATCTTTGAATACACAGCCGTCTACAACGTGTTTTTCAGGTGATTTCGGGAAATAAGGTGGCTCATGTTCCTTACAATTTAAAAAGAGGAGTAGAAGGTCTTATAAGACGTCCTCCGTTCCTTAGAAATTCGTCTGGACGATTCAACAGGATCAGCCAGCCTGTACTTCAAAATGCTTTAGACCCGGGCATCCCCCAACGTATCACTTGCCTGAGTTTGAAGATACACTCTAGTCCACTGCACATGTGCCAACAAAAATAACCGGATTTGCCTCACATTGGCGAATCCGGTTTTTCATATGTTTTTCGTATATATCTTCTTTTTACTTTGAGCCTTGTGGCTGCGGGGGAGCATCTGCATCTTCGGGTACAATTAAACGTTTGCGTAGAGCAAGCGTCGTTACCCACGAGACCAGTGCAATGACAAACATAATGACAAACAGGGAATGCAAGCTTCCTTCCAGCACGTTACGCAGCAGCGCCCATTTATCATCTGATAGTGCTGCATCCGTATGTGGTGCGAGCAGTTCATTCAGATCATTCTCCGAAATTCCAGCCTCCGCCAGATTCTGCTCACTCGATAACGTGGAGATTCGATAGTTCAACCAAGTGCCAAAAGCCGCTGCACCAATCGTCTGTCCCAACGTACGCATGAACGTATGCAGTGCCGTGGAGGAGCCACGCTCCTTATACCCTACGGAGGACTGCGCAATAATGGTGAAGATCGTGAATGCAAACCCGAAGCCGAGACCATAAATAAAGGTCAATATAAATAGCACAGCCTGCGGGGATGTCCCGCCCACCAGAAAGAGTCCACCCGATCCGATCGCAATTCCGGTTAATCCAATCAATGCGGTCAATCGTGATCCAATTTTCATCAACAGGCGGCCTGCCAACACACTACCAATGAGCCAACCTACCGACATCGGCGCGAGCAGCAACCCGGATTCCGTCGCATTACCTCCCCGAACCCCCTGCACCCAGAGCGGCAAATAACTGGTCAGGCCGATCATCAAAGTACTGGTCAACAGTCCGGCGATATTCGCCACACGGATGTCCCGAATTCGGAACAAATGTAGTGGAACCATAGGGGCCTGAGCTCTTTTTTCCACCACGAAAAATAAAATAATAAACAGAGCGGCGACCACACTCAGTCCTACAATCAACGGAGAACTCCAGGCATAATACTGCCCACCCGCTGACAGGACAAACAACAATGCGGTAATACCCACCGTGAAGGTCAGCGCACCAACATAGTCAATTTTGGCTGTACGCGGAGAGATATCTTCCTTCAGATAACGAAATACAAACCACATCGCGAGCAGACCAAACGGCACATTAAAACCAAAGATCCACTGCCAGCCCAGATTATCTACAAAATAACCGCCAAGCAGCGGTCCCGCCAGAGAGGAAATGCCCCACACGGAGCTGATCCAGCCCTGGATTTTGCCACGTTCTTCAATGGCGTAGATGTCCCCGATAATCGTAAATGTAACAGGAACTACCGCACCCGCACCAATCCCCTGAATAGCACGGAAAATAATCAACTGCTCCATATTCTGCGACAGACAGCACAAGAGTGAACCCAGTAAAAATAAGGCACAGCCAATCAGAAATACAGGCTTTCGTCCATACAAGTCACTGATTTTACCGAAAATGGGCGTACTCACAGACATTGTCAGCAGGTATGCGGTGAAAATCCAGCTCAGCAGCTGTACACTCCCCAGCTCACTGACAATGGTCGGCCCTGCCGGACCAATTACGGTACCTTCAATCGCTGACAGAAATGTCGCGAGCAACAGCCCCGTCAAGATGAAACTGCGCTTCAAACCTCCAGTTGCATTCACACAAACCCTTCTCTCTTTGTTCTCTATATAATTGGTACGTTAAATTACACATCTACTACGAACCAGAACAAGCTTCCGATCGCTGTTATCCCCAGATTTTTTCTTCTCCTCTCTAAAGGAGAAATCCGGTGATAAAGGCGACCGCTTCGCTTCTCCAGCTTTGTTCTGTTTCTCCGTTTACCTGTAAATTAAAAAACAATTATATTTTTTTCTTTTATTTACTTTTCTTACGAAGAAACTCATCATACAGCATCGAATACATCACCATATCCTTGTATCCGGTGGACGTATGTTGTACTTGTCGCAGCAACCCTTCTCGTGTGAAGCCGCGGTTTGTCAGGAACTCGCCGGAAGCCAGATTGCGTGGGTCAACCAGCGCTTCAATTCGATTAAGACCCATGGTCTCATACCCAAAGGGCAGCAATGCCGAGAAAGCCTCCGTCATATAACCGTGGCGCCAATAATCACGTCCCAGCTCATAACCAATCTCACCCCGGAATGCGCCTTCAAGCTGCCATGTGTTAAATCCACAGCTTCCGATGAGCTTGCCTGTTTCTTTGAGTTCAATCCCCCACCGGATCGCATCCTCTTCCCCTGCCATTTGGTTGAGCAGTGCGATCATGTCCGCCGCTTCGCTTGTCCCAATCATGGGTGCAAGATTCATGTAACGGGTCACCTCGCGATCTGACCAGCATGCGAACATCTGGGCCGCATCCCGGCGACGCATTTTACGCAGACGAAGCCGCGCAGTCTCCATTTCGGGAATTCTTCCTTTGCATTTATACATATAAAGACACTCCGATCCGATCTATCTCCGCAGACCATAATATTCAATAGTCATCTAATCATAACCTGCGCCGAATGGCAACTATTCAGTCATGCACACACGTCAAAAAACCGGGCCAATTTCACTCCCGGTCTTGTTGTACGTATGGATCCATTCAAGTTTGAGTGAATTACGGAATCATGGCTTGTCCAAATGAATTTTAAGCTTTGGACGTTTTCTTGCCCTTCCCCAGTAATTCATCGCTAACCCGGCCAAACACAGCCGTGATTTCCTTGAATTCTTCGATGCCAGTCCCGGTTAGGCTCCATTGGTCCCCGTGGGCAGTCAGGAAGTTCTCCTGTGTCAGGTGTTCAAGCTCCTGCTTGATCTCCCGCTCTCCAACGCGATATCCCCGTTCTTCCAATAGGGGCAGTGCCTCGCTAACGTTCAAATCCTGATTTTGCGCGAAATATAGTAGATGAATCCGTACAAAAAGATTCTGTACCTCTGCATGCATAAGCCAAGCTCCTTCCCGGGTTGTAGCCCTCCGTGGTTGCTAAGTAATTACCCCACGCAAGAAGCTGAGAAACAGGAGGATTCTTCAGGTATTCCCTTCCCTTTCCGAAATCCTCCGCTTGACTAACCGCATCCTCTGCACTATCTTGAAAATAAGTACCATTTTGCTCGGGAGGGTGATTTACCATGTTTCAAGCTGTTTCCTATGAAGGAACACGAAGTGAGCAGCACACCGCCGTCCTGGGACAGTTAAGTGCTCTGATCCGCGATGAACCTAGTGCGATTGCCAATCTGGCGAACGCTGCTGCGCTGCTCAATGTATTTCTGACCGACACCAATTGGGTCGGCTTCTATCTGTATGATGGAAAAGAACTGGTCCTCGGGCCATTCCAAGGACTTCCTGCCTGTATCCGAATTCCACTGGGACGTGGTGTATGCGGCACTTCTGCTGCGGAAAAACGTACCCTGGTCGTTGATGATGTTCATGCCTTCCCAGGCCACATTGCCTGTGATGCAGCATCGAACAGTGAGATTGTCGTACCGATTATCAAAAACGGCGAACTGTACGGGGTGCTGGATATTGACAGCCCGATCAAAAACCGTTTTGACGACGAAGACCGCGTCTTCCTGGAGAAAGCCGTAAGCCTGCTCACAGAGCAGTTGGAGGCAACCATACCCCTTTAGGAAATGATGAACAAGGTGATCGGAGTCTCATCACACACGATGATGAAGAGCCCGTAATAACAAAGAGCGCAGTCCTCTCAGAGGTCTGCGCTCTTTGTTATCCATTATGATTCACACCCATGTTCTTGCTCGCCCATGTTACTTTATGCATCTAGGATAAATCATGTTCCGCTTTAATCATCATCCCATCCCGCAGGAATTCAGCCAGTCTCGGGTGGTAACCATCATACATCTGACGGAAATTTTTATGCTCTACATACAGATTGGCCAAATCCCGATAGATCTCAGCGGTGGGTGTATAATAACCTTTGATCCATTCAAGATGCCTGCCAATAATCCGTTGTACTTTTGCACTACCGGGTTCCAAGCCATCCTCAATGGCCTGTTGCAAGTCCAGATGAACTTGATCAATTTTCGCCTGGGAATCCAGATAATCTTCTTTTGACTTCAACTCCTGCTTTTCAGGCAATGTGGATGAATTGGAAGATTGGATGTCGGACCTCTGAGCACCGTCTGTCTGCACATGGCTCATATCATTAGTGACTACAGGGTCAGAACCCGATTCATTCAGCAACTGGTGACGCCCCTTATTTACAAAACCGAAATAAAGCTCATGTTCATCAATTTCCTTTTCACCTTGCAAATGAGAGATCGTTTTGTCCAGTGTCTGAATCAATCCATGCAGACGGAGTGCCTTCTCCAGAATATCAATGCGGTGCTGCTTCATGATGCGTATGACATCCTGAGGATTATCCCGGAGCATCGGTCCAATCTCATTCTCCTTCATACCTACTTCCTTACAGAAAAGGATTTGCTGGAGTCTCAACAATTCTTGCTTTTCATAATAGATGTCCTCATCTACATCCCCAAAAGCCGGATTAAGAAGACCTGTCTCTGCATACTGACTCAGTTCGTTCAAACTTACGCCTGACATTCCCGATACGTCAACCATGGAATACGCCATTTGAATACACCTCCTGCCTGTCCTGCAACTCCAGAGTTCAGGCTTAATTCATACTGCATTTTATTTGAATAATGAGAGAATATAAGACTTTCGGCAATGCTGTACCGCTTCATTCCGCTCGTGCTCTGGATGGGTACATCATGCTTCGGTGATATGAGCGGCGTTTGGTCAGCTATGTTGCGGTATGTTAACTATGTTATACCCGTCTCATCAGATGTGAACCCGCAGTCGGCTAAGAATTCGCATGTATTTTTTTGATATATAAGTTCAACCAAATAATATTTACACTGGCCACTCGATGACAGAATAACCTTCCGATCACTGTTATCCCCAGATTTTTTTGATTCCCTTTTTAAAGGGAAAAATCCGGTGATAAAGGCGACCACTTCGTTTCTTCAGATTATTTCTGTCCTAACTCCTTTATCAGTGTAAATATTTTGTTGAACTTATATAATTTCTATGATCTCCTATAAAAAAATCCTGCGCCATTATCGTGGCACAGGATCGTATGATTATGTTCTCATTGGCATACAGAATATAGAGCACGGAAAACGAAAAGAATCACCCTTTGTTAAACATGACAAACTTCAATTCCGTCATTTCCTCTACAGCATATTTTACACCTTCACGTCCGATACCACTCTGTTTCACCCCACCATAGGGCATATGATCCACTCGGAATGTCGGAATATCATTAATCATAACTCCGCCTGCTTCGATCTGATCGACAGCATGGAAGGCGGTATGGATATCGTTTGTAAATACGCCTGCCTGAAGCCCGTATATCGAATCGTTGACATGTTCAATGCCCTCTTCAACCGAATCCACGGTATTAATCACCACGATGGGAGCAAACACTTCCTGACAAGATACCTTCGCATCACGCGGAACGTTAATCAGTACCGTTGGACGCAGAACGCCTCCTTCAGCTTGACCACCTGCTGCTACTTCAGCCCCGGCCTGTTTGGCTTCTTCAATCCAGTCGAGTGTACGCTGTACATCCTTGGAGGTAATTAGCGCAGAGACCACCGTATCCGGGTTCAGCGGGTCTCCGACCACTACTTGTTTAGCCGCTTCAGCGAAACGCTGGATGAATTCTTCCGAGATGTCACGATGTACGTAGATTCGCTGTAGCGAGATACATACCTGTCCCTGATACGTGAAAGCTCCCGTCACACATCGAGGAACCACTTTGTCCAGATCTGCGTCCTTATCCACGATTACCGCTGCATTCGACCCAAGCTCCAGTGTCACGCGTTTCAGCCCTGCTTTGCTACGAATACTCGTCCCTACCGCTGGACTGCCTGTAAACGTAATGTGAGCAACATGGGGGTGCTCGACAAGCACATCACCAATCGTTTGACCATCACCGCTAACCACGTTCAGTGCACCATCCGGCAATCCGGCTTCCTGAAGCAGATTAGCAATGTAATAGGAAGACAGAGGCGTCTGCTCCGCAGGTTTGAGAACAATCGTATTGCCCGCTGCCAGCGCTGGACCTACCTTGTGGGCTACCAGATTCATTGGAAAATTAAACGGCGTTATGGCTCCAATGACGCCTAGAGGTTGCCGCATCGTATAACCGATACGCCCTTCCCCACCTTTTGCTGCATCCATCGGAACCGTCTCTCCGGTCAGTCGCTTGGCTTCTTCAGCGGCAAAACGATACGTTTCCACCGTCCGGTCAACCTCGGCCAGTGCAGCGGTAATCGGCTTCGCCGCTTCAAGCGCTATGATTCGCGCTGCTTCTTCCTTGCGTTCTTCGAGCATGGAGGACAACTTGTACAGAATATCTGCACGCTGATGTGCAGGCATCTGGCGCATTGCCTTCCCAGCTTGAACCGCAGCTGCAACAGCAGCCTCCGCTTCCTCGGCTGAAGCCGAAGAGACTTCTGCCAGCATTTCCCCGGAGTATGGTGCTTGAAGTGTTTTATAATCTACGGATTCGGTCGGTTTGCCACCGATAAACAGATGTTGTTTTTTCATATGCTGCATCCTCCATCCAATAATTACTTCAAGAATATGGCGGTATATTACCTTATCTATTTATACACTATTTCCGTTCCATCAACCCACTACGGTGTTCGGCAATCATAGCTTGTAACGTACCTGATGAGCCATTGTGGCGATCTTGAGCTGTTGCATTATAAAGGATTTCACAACCTATTTAACCGTCAGGACGGGGCATTCTGCATGTTTTAACACGCCATGGCTGACACTGCCCTCGATCATCTCTGCGAGCATGCCTTTCCCACCCGTGCCCATCACGATCATTCCACAATCTCGTTCACGCGCCACACGGCAGATCTCATTAACGGGATCACCCGCAATCAGCAGTGTTTCATATGCAACGTCTCGTCCAGACATCTGTCTGGTCACCGGTTCTATGATATGTTGCCCTTCTTCGGCAATCCGAGCTTCCAGATCAACACCCAATGCAGGTTCATTAATGGAGATGGCAGAATTAACATGCACGATCAACAGACTTGCGGGTTGTTTCATATTCTCAGCCAGAATCAGTGCTTGCTCCAAAGCTTTATGCGCATGATCCGAACCATCAACAGCAACCAATATATGTTTCAGCATTGCAATTCCTCCTCCAGTGAATTAATGAGATGTAATGGCGGAATCAATATCCCGCAGATGATGACGGCGTACCAGCAGTACCACGACACCAATCAGAACCATTAATGCGCCAAAATAAAACGGTGTTTCCGGCAGGAACCACTCGGACAATTTACCTGCAAGCCATGGAGCAAGTGCACCACCCAGGAAACGAACGAAGCTGTATGCAGCAGAAGCAACAGAACGCTCCACAGGTGCAGCTTCCATAACAGCCGTTGTAATTAACGTGTTGTTAATCCCAAGGAAAATCCCCGCTACAATGACCGCCACAATAACGGTAGTTGGTGAACCCATCACCGTACCAATAGCCATAACAACAAGATCAATCGCGAACAATGTAAGCATGACACTCATGGACGGAACCGATCCGAATCGGCGTTGTAATCTTGGTGCGACGAATACAGACGTAATCGCCAGCATCAGTCCCCAGCCAAAGAATACGTAACCCAGGCCGTGCTCATCCAGATTCATAACATATGGTGAATAAGCCATCAAGGTAAAGAAACCAAAGTTATACAGGAAGGCGGTAATCGCCAATGTTTTCAATGAAGGATAACTTAATGCTTTGAACGGATCGGACAAAGAACTTCGTGTTTTCGGTTTAGCCATTTTGGGCAGCATAAATGTAATGCTTATAAAGGCAATCGCCATCAGAACAGCCACCCCATAGAACGGGCCACGCCAAGAGATGGAACCTAGCTCACCACCAAGCAGCGGACCAACCGCAATCCCGAGACCAAGTGCTGCTTCGTACAAAATAATCGCTTTGGCTGTCCCCGACGTGGACAGTCCCACAATGGCGGATAACGCCGTTGCGATGAACAAGGCATTCCCCAGTCCCCAACCGCCACGGTAACCAACCAGTGCACCTACCGTGTCTGAGGTACCGCCGAGGAACGAGAAGATAATAATCAACAATATACCGCTGAGCAGCGTCCACTTCACACCAATTCGGCTGGATACAACACCTGTAATCAGCATCGCTACCCCGGTTACAGCGTTATAACTGGTAAATAGCAGTGACACCTGGCTTTTGGAAGCATGCAGCTGATCTGCAATGGCGGGCAGAATCGGGTCAACCAGACCCAGACCCATAAAGGATATGATACATGCAAAGGCAACCGCCCATACCGCTCGCGGCTGGGATAACAGGCCCCCACGTGATGACGGCAATTCGTCCGGTAATGATGGCTCTCTTTTCATACGTAATTCCTCCTGTGAATAATTTATGTGGTGAAACTTTTTATTTGAAAACGACCGTGAAAACGATGAAAAAATGCGTTCATTTTCATGAATAGAGGTAACAAAACGGCACAAATGACACCGGAACATCCGGTGTTTGTACAGGATCGCCACAGGTACTATGGTGCTCACTCCATGTAGCGATTATGTGTATACAGTTTTGTTATTAAACATTAGATTAATTCGGTTAGCCGTCCTCATCACTCTGCGGATCATGTGCCTGTAACTTCTGAATACCGCTCCGAACGCGTTCACGCAGCTCTTCCAGTTCAGTCTGTACGGCATGTATGCTCTGAAGTTTCTGCTCAATCAGTTGCAGCTGACCATCCAGCGTTGTTTCCATCGTGGCAAGCTTCTCGATCCGTTCTCTTACTTCGGTCGTCTGCTGGTAGTCAAAACGTTGTTCGTTCAAGGCATCTGCCGTTGCCACATAGGTATGTAACTCCTGAAGGGAGAATCCAAGTACCTCTTTGGCGCGAACCACCTTCTTCAGATAATCGATATCCTCTCGAGTGTACAATCGCGTCCCGCCATCTGTCCGCTGAGGTGAAGGCATGACACCAATCTCTTCATAATACCGAATGGTTCGCTTGGTCAAACCGCATTCCTTGGCTACGTCGTCGATTTTATATAAACTCATTTCCCTCACCTCTTCAATTTGTCTATAATGTTATGTACATAATTATATATAATATTAACGTTAACGTCAACGTTAGATTTTATGTATGAAGTCTTAGCGAGTTTAACAGCCTCTTCGCTTCTCTACTTCAACAAAAAAAGACCCGCTTCACACGCAGGTCTTCCTCTCTACACTATTCATTCATTTTACCTTAAACGTTCTGCTCATTCTGTTGCTGTTGCTGTTGAGCACGCTGCATTTGCTTCAACCGCCCTTCAACTCTGGTAAATAGTCTGATCGTATAGAACCCTGTAGCAACCAGACTGAGCACCAAAGCTCGTACATCTGTAAGCCAGAAACCGATAATGCCGAATACCGTAATAATCACACCAAATTGCATCATCAGATTGGCGCTATAACTTTGCGCTTCGTCCCACAACTCGGGATTACTCATTGCACGCGGAGTCCGATAACCATATATTCCGTTAATCATTTTCGGTGGTTTTTTGAACACCATTAACCCCAGAATGAAATAACACACTCCAATGATGATCCCAACTACTGCTCCAGTCAAAATATTCTCCCCTTCACTGTTGTCTTCCATAGACCTGCTTACACTGACACTCCGATGACAGAATAACCTTCCGATCACTGTTACCCCCAGATTTTTTTGATTCCCTATTGAAAGGGGAAAATCCGGGGATAAAGGTGAACGCTTCGCTTCTTCAAGTTATTTCTGTCCTCTCCGTTCTCGTGTAAATGTCTAGTTAGACTTATCTACATAATGCCTTGAAAAAAATATAAAAACGGCTCTACGTATATACGAAGAGCCGCCTGGATCGTTTCGTAAACTTAGATATTCTTCACACGAAGTACACGCATGGCGTTCAGGACAGCCAGCACCGTGACACCAACATCCGAGAATACCGCTTCCCACATGGTGGCTATGCCGAACACACCGAGTAGCAGGAAAATCGCCTTAACCCCCAGAGCAAACGCGATATTTTGCCATACAATCATTCGTGTACGCTTTGCAATGCGGATTGCGCTCGCCAGTTTCGACGGTTCATCGGTCATGATGACCACATCTGCCGCTTCAATCGCGGCATCTGAACCGAGTCCACCCATCGCCACGCCCACATCGGCGCGTGCCAACACAGGGGTATCGTTGATACCGTCACCGACAAACACCATTTTTTCCTTCGGAGATTTGGCAGCTTCCAGTTGCTCCAGTCGTTCGACTTTGTCCTGTGGCAGCAATTCAGCATAGACCTCATCCACACCCAGCTCACGTCCTACCGCTTCACCTACGGCTTTGGCATCTCCTGTCAGCATGACCGTTTTGCGGATGCCGAGTTTCTTCAGCGCCTGAATCGCAGCAGCTGCATCGTCCTTCACTTCATCGGCGATGATCAGATGACCAACATACGTGCCAGCTTCAGCCACGTGGACTATCGTTCCGGCCGTCTCCGGTGTGGTATAGGATATACCTGCCTGCTTCATTAATTTGGCGTTGCCTGCCAGCACTTCCCGACCATCCACGCTCACCTTGATCCCGTGTCCGGCAACTTCATCATAACCTTCCACACCTTGCGTGGGAATCGCTTTGGCCCAAGCTGCGCGAATGGATTCGGCAATCGGATGATTGGAATTCGCTTCGGCAATGGCTGCCAGCTTCATCAATTCCTCTTCCGTGCGTCCGCCTACGGGACGAATGGCTGTTACTTTGAATACACCTTTGGTTAGTGTACCCGTTTTATCAAAAACAACAACTTTCACATCGTTCAACGCTTCAAGGTAGTTACTGCCTTTGACGAGAATCCCGTTACGTGAAGCCGCTCCGATACCACCAAAGAATCCAAGTGGAATAGAGACCACCAGCGCACAGGGGCATGAGATAACCAGGAAGACCAATGCACGATAGATCCAGTCAGCAAATGTTGCACCACTAACTATCAACGGCGGAACAAATGCAATCAGGGCTGCAAGGATAACAACAACCGGTGTGTAATAACGGGCGAATTTACTAATAAAATGCTCTGTTTTTGCCTTCCGGCTGCTTGCGTTCTGCACCAGATCCAAAATTTTGGATACCGTTGATTCGCCAAACGTTTTGGTTACTTCAATTGTTAACATACCGTTTTTGTTAACAAATCCACTTAGTACATCACTTCCGGGCTCCAGCTTACGAGGTACCGATTCCCCTGTCAGTGCAGAAGTGTCCACCATGGAACGCCCAGCTCTAACGATACCATCCAGCGGTACTCGCTCTCCTGCTTTCACGACAATACGATCACCGATCCGTACGTCGTCCGGAGATACACGCCGGGTCTCGTCACCCGAACCCGTCAGGATATTCGCGTAGTCCGGGCGAATGTCCATCAGTGACTGAATCGACTTGCGTGACCGATTAACCGCCATGCCCTGAAACAGCTCTCCGAGCTGATAGAAGAGCATGACCGCTACCCCTTCCGGATACTCTCCAATGGCAAAGGCACCCAAGGTAGCGACGGACATCAGGAAGTATTCATCGAACACCTGACCGCGAATGATGTTTTTGGACGCCTGGAGCACAATATCTCCTCCGGCAATCAGATAAGCGAGCGCATATAGCGTAAACTGTGCCCAGCCCTCCAGCGGCGACCAGATCGCAGCGGCAAGCAATACAGAACCGGCAGCAAGACGAGCAAGCAATACTTTTGTCTGGCCTGCACCATGTTCATGCGAGTGGCCTGCATGAGCATCATCATGGGTATGGCTGTGATCATGTCCAGCATGACTCCCGTGCTCATGTGTATGATCATGTGCGTGACCATGTTGATGTTGATCATGAGTATGCGAGTGTTTGCCATGTGAATGTGAATGTCCATGATCATGTCCAGTATGGTCATGACTGTGGTTATTTGCACTACCTGCACTCCCTGTATGGGTGTGCACATGTCCGTTCACGTGTTTTCCTTTTTCCGAAATGCGAATATGCGGCTCCAGCCGAAGCACTTTGCGTTTTGCTTCTTCCACTACCTGTTCATCCATGTCGGAAGTGGTGTGTAGCGATAATGTTTTGGTCACAAAATTGACAGAGCATTCGTTAATGCCCTTAATTTTTTTGACGCCATTCTCGATCTTTAATGCGCAGTTCGCACAATCCAGTCCATCAAGCAGCAGTTCCCTTTTCACCTGTTCCTGTCCGGTTCCCATGTGAATTCTCCCCTTTGCAGTACAAAAACGATGTTATATTTCAATTGCCTTCAATATATGAGCACTCATTCATATGTTTAGTTACCCCTATTATATGCACGCCTAAACATGAGTGTCAACAATCGTTGTTGATTTTTCATACAGATTATGCTAATAGTAATCATTTCGCTTTAGGCGGGTTTTGGATATAATAGAGCTATAGTTAAACTTTTGCATAAATCCGAACCAGAGAATTCCAATCAACAACAAGATCGAAATGGTTTTATTCGTCTAGTTGTTGTACTTACAAATGGTTAAATCGAATTATGCAAAATGTTGAGTTAACATAGGCGGTGATAGGAAATGGAACAACCGGTTAAAGCACCAAGCGAATGTGATGCAGCCTGCTCAGGTACTGAAGCGGATGTGCAGACGATTCGCACTTCACTCATAGATCGGGAGACCTCTTCCGAGATGGCAGATTGGTTCAAAGCATTCAGCGACCCAACACGTCTACGTATTATTGATGCGCTGTTACAGAAGGAATTATGTGTTCATGACCTGACGGTTCTGCTAGACATGGGACAATCGGCCATTTCACACCAGCTGCGTTCTCTCCGCAACATGCGGATCGTCAAGCGCCGCAAGGAAGGCAAGACGGTGTACTACTCTCTGGATGATACTCATATTGAGCAGATTTTCCTGCAAACGCTCCAGCATATTAAACACAGCTAGGCAGCAGCCAAGCTTGTTCATGAAGAAGAACCCCCGCCTCTCGGCTATTTGCCGATGGACGGGGGTTCTTCTTGGTAAGGGTACCGTTTTGTACAAAATAAAAAGTGACTAAATCTTCTGATTAACTATCCATTGGAACTTGCCACTTTGGTTATAAAAGATTGTTCTTGTTTGGATCGTAAAGGCCCGATCTGTCCTTGAACCAGTTGAAGATATGCGATACACATACTTTCAGCACCGCGTATCCTGGAACAGCGAGCAGAATGCCCACGACTCCAAACAGATTACCCGAAGTCAGAATGACAAAGATAATCGTGATCGGATGGATTTTCAGCGTTTTACCCATGATCTGTGGTGAGATGAATTTACCTTCAATTAACTGTACGATCGTCCACACGGCAACCATTTTCAGCAGCATCACCGGGGAAGTGACGAGTGCCACGATCAATGCTGGTGTAATCGCAATTGCAGGTCCCAGATACGGAACAACACTCGTGAACGATGCGATAATTGCAAGAATCAGTGCATAATCCAGACCAATGACCATATAACCGATGTACAGCAGAATACCGATACAGAAGCTGACGATAATCTGTCCACGAATGAATGAACTGATCTGGTGATTGATATCTTCCAGCACATGCATTGCGCCCGTACGGCTCTTGATCGGCAGGAAAGACAGAATTTTCGCTGGCAGCTTCTTGCCGTCTTTTAGCAGATAGAACAGAATGAACGGAACCGTTACGATGGATAGCACGGTCTCCGTGAAAGCTCCGAGGAATCCACCCAATTTGGTCCAGGTCGAGTTCAGAATTTCAGTAGCCTTTTGGGAGATTGTTCCCCACCAGTCCTGCGAATTCAGATTCACCGTTTCCTGGAACTGACCGAACAATTTACTGCCCGTAAGCTCCTCAAACTGCTGTTTTACCGTCTCACTATACGTTGGGAAATTTTCAATCAGCCCCACAATCTGGTTACGCACAACCGGAATGACCGCCAATACTACGACTGTCAGAATGCCTCCAATCGCAAGATACAGGATCAGAATGGACCAGCCGCGCTTGATTTTCCACCTCTCCATCACATCCACAATCGGATTCAGCAGATAGTAGAGTATGCCTGACAGAATAATAGGTAACACAATGGTTTTGATGAGTACTGCGAGCGGATGAAGAACAAAGGATACTTTGGTCAGAACCATGACATTCAGTCCCACCAACAGCAGAATTAGCAGAAATAGCACAAACTTGTTGTTAAGAAAAAATCGCTTGAACCGCTCCGGCCAAACGCGGGGTTGCTCAGGTTGCTCCATAGGCGTGTCGTCCTCTCTCATGTATCCTTAATTAAAAATTCAAACTGTAAATCTAGATAAACGCCCCTTACACACGAATAAAATAAAGTACCTTGTACAAGCCAACATATGTATAACACTCTGGATTTATACGTATGGTGCTGATTAACCGTTTCAAATTAAACCGGTAAAGTCATTTTACCCCAAAATGAGTCTTCTGCCCCACACGAAACATTTGCAAATTCTCCCTATTCAAAAACGGCCCGCCTCATTGGGAGACGAACCGTAAAATTGTATCTATAACTTACCTTTAAGCAGCTTTTATGCTGAAAAATTTAAGATCAGGCTTTTCCCGCCAATTGTGCGATTAACTCATAGGAATGCAGACGTGCCTTATGATCATAGATCATCGACGTAATAATCAGCTCATCTGCCTGCGTCTGCCGAATGAAGGATTCCAGCTGTCCACGTACGGTTTCTGGCGAACCATTAACAGCTGCCTTCAGCGTCTGCTCCACACCAGCTTTCTCACGATCCGTCCATTTGCCTTCCATCTCTGCCGGAGGCTGTACCAATCCCGTTGTGCCGCGAATAATGTTTAGGAACTGCTGTTGCATCGTTGTACCCAGCCATGCGGCTTCCTCGTCTGTATCTGCAACAACAGCGTTAACACCAACAATCACATGTGGCTCCTTCAAGCTATCAGATGGTTGGAAATTATTTCGATACGTCTCTAGTGCAATCCGGGTGTAATCGGGCGAGAAGTGGCTGGCAAAAGCAAACGGCAATCCCAGCTGACCTGCCAGACGTGCACTGAAATCACTGGACCCCAAGAGATAAATTGGAATATTCAATCCTTCTCCAGGAACTGCGCGAACAGGCGCATGATAAGATGTCGCCGAAGCATCAAAGTATGCTCTAAGTTCTGCCAAAAGCTCAGGGAAATCTTCCCCACTGTTCAGATCTTTGCGTAGTGCAAGCGATGTACGGCGGTCACTACCTGGTGCGCGACCCAGTCCCAGGTCAATTCTGCCAGGATACAAGGATTCCAGTGTGCCGAACTGCTCAGCGATGACAAGCGGTGCATGGTTAGGCAACATGATGCCTCCTGAACCAAGACGAATCGTTTTGGTTCCACCAGCCAGATATCCAATAACGACCGAAGTTGCGGAAGAAGCAATACCCGGCATGTTGTGATGT
Source organism: Paenibacillus sp. FSL M8-0212 (assembly GCF_038004645.1). NCBI lineage: Bacteria > Bacillati > Bacillota > Bacilli > Caryophanales > Paenibacillaceae > Paenibacillus > Paenibacillus sp. FSL M8-0212. The sequence goes on from NZ_JBBORP010000001.1 coordinate 1,794,991, forward strand.
TCAGCTACCCAGTAACGGTGATATCCCCAACGCTCAGCATGCTGTGCCAGATCCAGGCTGTTGCGCAAAGCATCAGCAGGTGTTGCACCCACAACGACGGGAGCCAAATCCAGGATGGAAAGCTTAACATCATTAATATGTTCTTTATGGGATGAAGCTGTATTTTCTGTAGTCATTATCGTTTAATCTCCTCGATGATTATATTTTTGTATATCCAGATATGTAGATTAATTAAATCGCAACTGGATATGGTGATGTGATGATAAACTAGCCGTTTACATCCGGACGGAATCCCTGCCTGCATGTGCATCCTAGCTTCCGTTCCGGCATCCGGCTTATAACTCGTTCTGCACGTATTCAGCAAACTGACGGATTGTCTCCTCGTTGCGCCGATAATACGTCCATTGTCCTCTTCGCTCGGAGAGCAGCAACCCTGCCTTGAGCATGGTCAGCAGATAACTGGAGATAACCGACTGAGCCAGTCCAGCCTTCACTTGAATCGTGCCAACACAGATTCCGTTCTTGCCACCATCCGGATGCTGAGATAGTTCCAGCGGTGGAAAGTGTTGCTCCGGGTTTTTGAGCCACAACAGGATTTGTCTACGTGTCTCGTTCGATAATGCTTTAAATATAAGTATAGGTTCCATGGGTACGATTATACCCCCTTTCATCCATTTTGCAAACACATGAACAAACAAACCGACTCATGATCGAGTCGGTCTGGTATCATATGGAATCCGTATTTGGAATCAACATCCACATTAGAATTTGGTTGTAACCGTTTGTTTAACCTGATCCAACATGGCTTGATATGCGGGTGCATCCAGGTATCCAATACTTCCAAAGAGCAGATGATCTACGGCTTCAATGCCTACAAAATCGAAGATACCTACGTCTGAAGTTATTTTCAATCCAGCAGTCATGCCAATCTGATCATAAATTTCACTTGGTGTACCATGTGTGTTGATGATGAGTCCTTTTTTGCCTGTCAGCAATTTCTCGATTCCCGCTTCACCCGCTGCATACGCAAAACCATAGGCGAATACACGGTCAACATATCCTTTGATAATGGCAGGAAGACCTGTCCACCAGATCGGATAGATGAATGTAATGGCTTCTGCATCTGTAACAAACTGTTGCTCTGTAGCGATATCCTGTGGTGTCTGTCCTGCTCGCATGGAAGCTGTATCGGCTTCAGTCAGTACGGGTTGGAATCCAAGCTTATACAAGTCACGAACTACCACTTCATGGCCTTGAGCTTCGAGAGCTTCTACAGCAGTATTGAGGATTGCGTTATTAAGGCTGTCTGTGTGCGGGTGAGCATATACGATAAGATGTTTCATAGTGTGAATCCCTCCAGGTTTGGTTTGAGTTAGCTTGCGAAAATGGGGTTACATTGATACGTTCCACATACATAGATATCTATGTATGTGGTTAAAAAAATATTTGGGCTCCTCTGCCTCCACCCATTCAAATCTGGATGGGTTGCAGACAGAAGAGTTCATTCATTATAACTTTCGGACAATCATGGACAGCAAACTCTCCAATTGCTCTGACTGTTCATCGGACAAGCCACTATAGATGATGTCATTAATCTGCTCTGATACCTGATAAAAGATCGGTTCGAGTCGCTTCCCCTGGTCGGTTAGGCGAATCATAGTCACTCGGCTATCTTCGGCACTCTTGCTGCGTTCAACATAGCCAAGCTTCTCCAGCTTGTTGACCAGTACCGTTACCGTTGGTTGCGTGCGTTGAACACGTTCAGCCAACATCTTGATCGACAGCGTCTCTTCCCGGTACAAGAACATCAATACATCCCCATGAGAAGGAACAATCCCTGTTACCTCATGCTGTTCCAATTCGTGTACAATCCGTTTGTTGACATGGTCCCTGATTCTTGCAATCAGTGCAATTGCGTTGTATTTTGGCATGACCTCATTATACATAGACATCTATGTATTTTCAAGTTCTTTTTTATAAAAAGAAAAACAGCCCTCTCCACCCTTCTAGCATGTGGAAAATATCGGGCTGTTCCGAATCTGCTTAATCCTTATCTATAATGTTAGATCTTAGCTAATTGTTTTTGAATTCATGTTGGATTCATGCTGAATTCAGTTGATCCATTGCGTGATTTTCTCAACGGATTGTCGGGACTTCTCACGCTGGGGCTCCTCTACCCGATAACCGAAGGCTGCCATCATAGAGACGCCCCATGCGCCATTTTCCAGCAAGCCCTCTTCTTCCATAATACGGTGGACGTCCTCACGGCTGAAACCTTCGATTGGACAAGAATCAATCTCGATTTGAGCTGCCGCCGTCATCATGTTGCCGAGTGCAATATACGTCTGTTTGGATGCCCAGTCGAATAATGATCGTGGATTATCCAGAATTTTCTGGTTATTTTGGAACTTTCCATAAGCCTCACTTGTTAGCTCAAATACGTTATTTGGCATTCCCTTTGTTTCCTTCAACATGTACTCCGCATAAGGAGAATTATAACTGGCATCTGATCGGGCCAAAATAACAACAAAATGGCTTGCTGTAGCCAATTGCTTTTGAGCGCCGGAAGAGACTTCGGACAGACGCTTACGCAGGTTTGAATTTTGTACAATCAGAAACTTCCACGGTTCAAGACCAATGGAACTTGGAGATAATCTGCCTGTTTCCAATATAAATTGGAAATCCTCATCCGAGATTTTGCGGGTATCGTCAAATATTTTTGTTGCATGCCGGAAATGATATGCCTTTAAGATGTCTTCCTTTGTCTTTGACTTTGCTGTAACTTCCATGTAGCTCCACGTCCTTTTTAAATATTTTTTTATGTTGAACAATAATGTTTAAGTGGTTTCATCTCAAGTATTAGTTTAGGCCCTATGCATATAAATTAAAAGTACGCACATTATTGTTTCTTGGTTTATAAAAGTAAGTAATGGAGAAAGACAGCAATAATCCACTGGGCACTTACATGGCCTAGTGGATTATCTACGACTCTTTTCCTTTTAAATTTTGAAATCTTGAACCAGCTTATTCAGATTTAATGCACTATCTTTCACTTGATCAGATTGTTTAACTACTTCCACAGATTGCGCAGCAGATGCGACCATATGTCCTGCGATTTCCTGACTGGATGCGGCAGATTGTTCACTGGCTGATGCAATCTCGTGAATGGAACCAACTAGTATTTTGATATTCGCAGTTACTTGTTGTGAGGTTGCATTGAGATCTTTAACTGCATTGGCATGATCAAGAGAATCGACATAATACTGTTCAGCTGTATCCTCCAATAATTTATAGTCTTTGCCAACCTGATTGAACATAAAGGATAGCAACTCTTTGGCATTCGAGGACAGATTGGTTACAGACTGCATAACCTCTTCCGTGACCTGCTGAATCTGATCAGCAGCCTGTCTGGAATCATCAGCCAACTTTCGAATCTCGCTTGCTACAACCGCAAAACCTCTGCCTGCTTCTCCAGCCCTTGCAGCTTCAATGGATGCATTGAGTGCAAGTAGGTTAGTCTGCGCTGTAACATCCAAAATAGACTGAGATAATATACCAATCTGATCTACAGCTGTTGCACGTTCCAGCGCTTCTGACATCTTCTTACTCGTATGATCATACATGTCTATGGCTGCTCGACTAGATTCGCGGGCTTCCTGCTTCAACTTTTCAGCCTTCGTGCTGGTCACATAGGCGGACTCTGCTTGTTTAGATGTCCGTTCCGATATATATTCAGCTCCTTGTTGCATCTCATTAGCTGAATGATTCATATTTTCCGTATGGGCTGAAGCCTCTTCCATTGCAGCAGAGAGTTCTTCAACTGTAGCTGATACTTCACGAATCCGTTCATTCAGACCAGCCATGTTCTGGTTGGTATGATCGCTAACCTGGTTGATATGATGAGATTCCTGAATTACACCACGAATGACGTTTGTTGTGGAATCGGTCATTGTACGAATAGCTCGTGCTATGACACTTATCTCATTATTTCCCTGCGTTAGATGCGGGTCTAAGGATGCCGTTAAGTTACCTTGTGTTATTTCTTCACAATAACGGGTGATTGCTTTCATTCGTTGACGTATACTGCGAATCATTACAAATGAAATAAGAATGAGTGCCCCGAGCGAAAGCAAAAGAACCGAACCGAGCACCAAGGCTCGCTGCTGAATCACTTCCTGTGTATCCGCATAGAGCTTGGCTGACTCTTCTTCGTTATACGCACTCAAAAGGGTGATCGTCTCCACAATCGCTGTACTGCTTTTGTTAATTCTTCCTCTTTCTTCACTATCGTAGGTGCCCGACATCTTTTTGGTATCCATGATTTGCTCAATATCCTGATAATATGTATCCATCTTTGCTACCAAATCTGCAAATATCTCTTTTTCTTTGGTATCCAATGTTCTTGCTGAAAATTCATTCAAGCCATCCGTGATACTCTTCTTACCTTTCTGAACCTGATCGTACTGTTTGTCGGTATACTCTGCATTATCAAGAACCTTTGTATAATTGGCACGCATATTATAGAAATTACTTTTCAATTCAAGAACATTGGTTTGATGCTGAAAGCGGTCATTGTAGAGGATACCTTGTCCCATTTTTGCTTCGTTCATTCCGAAAATCCCAATCAGAAAGACAGTAAACAAGCCGATTAGACTAATTAAAGTCATGATGATCATCGTTGTTGTTAATTTTATATTTTTGAGTTTATTTCCTTTCTTATATTTTGACTTAGACTGAATTGACATGAGTATTCCCCCGCTTATGTAGTTGATATCCATATATATCTTATATATTTATCGTATGTATACATACTGTTTGTTAGCATTTCAGGAAAATCGACTTTATTCTTTTAATGAGAAAAGTAATGGGAGACAACAGAAAAGCCGCCAGGATATAATCCAGCGGCTTTTCTGTAAATATGAAACGATATCTGTGCGACCTATAAATGATCCATCCATTCATTTTCAGAAATGACGGTATATCCTTCTTGTCTCAGCAATGCTGAGGTGACACCTTCTCCAATTACCTTGTGATTGGCAAAATTACCATCATAGATCATCTGTGTACCACAGGACGGACTGAACTCTTTCAATACCACACACGATACATTAAATTCTCGCGCCCATTCGAGCGTCTGATAGGCTCCCTTAATATACAGTTCTGTGACGTCCTTGCCACTTTTCTCGATCACTTTTGCAGTGCCTGCCAGTACGTCCTTACCCGTGCCACCAATAATTTCAGCCGGTTCCCGTGGAGTGGAGAATCCGCCAAGCAGCTCCGGACATACCATCTTAGCCTGCCCCTGCTCCACAAGCTCCTGAATCTTCTCATCCAGGCTCGCTGTTCCATTGTAACGGCAAGCTACCCCTGCCAGACATGAACTCACCAAATATTTCATCGTTATCTCCTTATACCCATTCCATCTATGAAGTAAATTGTAACATATAAGGTCAGCCCTATAACTCGCCTCTGGTGATCATCTTGATCCGTCCATCTTCCCTATATTCAACCTGAAAAACATCCTTGCTCGACTCCAGTTCAAATGTGACCATGCCTGGATGGTCAGGATTACGGTGAAGTTTATACGCTTGAAGATCTATTTTAAATATTTTTTTAATTATAGGTTCTACTTCTCCTCTAAGAAGAGACTCCTGTATGTTATATAGTTCCTGATAATAAGCCTCTATTTCTTCCCAGTCTGCAAAGTCTTGCTCATAGTGATTAGCATCCCCAACCGTATAACCCAAGCCCGCTTTTCCTTCGGTCATCTGCACAAAGTACTTATCTTTAAAGGAAAAAAAGACTGTATCCTTGCCGAGTTCATTATCTTTGCTTCGACTTGCTCTTACCAGATCAAGATTGGCTTTACCAGACAGTGCCTCAATTGCTTTTCTGGCATCCGTCAGTGCCACCTGGGATACCTGATCAGGACTAAGGTCGCCTGTGATCGAAACAGCCTTGTCCTGCTGCCATACAATCTCCCCATAACCAGTCTCATTCTCTAACGCTAATGTCGTATGCGATATTGGCTCCGACTCCCCTTGCTTCATACTCACATAACGCTGGACTGATACAGGTTTAAGCGTTGGAGTGCTGCCTATACTTTGCAAAAGCGATGGAACTTGACGCAAATAACGGTGTTCCAGTTCGCTTGGCTGCATCTCACGTCTCATCTGTATTTCACGCAGATTTCCTGTTGTCGCATCGAGCCATATCTGCGCGTACTCCTTCTCGCTTTCGCTACCAGCCTCTACATATATTCTGCCGGACACAGGCAAGTCTTCCACTTTCGTAATCTTCAGCTGTTTACCCAGATCATCTCGCATCGTAGTCGCAACATTTCTTTTCATTTTGTCGGTTAGCAGATTTGTGTTCAAACCATCGGATAACTGTAACGCTGCTGTCGGATAGACCTGCTCGATTACGGGTTTCACCAGCTGTCCATCATCCCAGATCCATAGGAACAATCCCGCAGCAATAACCAACGCACCCATGCCTGCAACAAGAGGCCCTCTTCTAGTGCGACGTTTGTGTGAAACGTTGCCTACTTTCGGTCTAAACGACCTGGATGACCTGGAACTGTCCTCTGACCTATCTCCCTTGCTTCCCTTTTCCGACTTCTTCATCCACTCCACCTGTTGAAGCACCTTCCGCTTGTGATCCTCTGTAAAAGGAGACGACGCAAACGGTCCCTTCCGGATTTCCTTTTCCCATTGCTCATCCTTGTGTCTCATTCGCTTCGCTCCTCCCATTGTTTCCGTACCTTATCCTTACCTCGGGAAAGTCTGGATTTTACTGTGCCTAAGCTGATTTTCAACATCTCAGCAATCTCACTCGTCGTAAGCTCATATTTCAGATTCAGTAAAAGAATCTCCCGGAACTTCTTTGGCAACGCCAGAACAATATCCCAGATTTCATGGATATGCTCCTTACGCATCACTTCCATCTCGGCCGAAGGATGTGCAGGCTGCTCTGCAATCATGACTCTTTGGCCCGAACCCCCACGCTCTGTCTCAATGGGTAACGTCTCTCCCCACAGACTGCTACGAAAGAATCTGGATTTTCGATATGTAAAAGTCGTGTTTCTAGTAATCGTCAACAGCCATGTTTTCAGTGAGCAATCTCCACGATAATGAGCGATCCCCGAGTACGCTCGAATAAATACCTCCTGCGACAATTCATCTGCCTGTTCGGCACTTTTGGTCAGAAAATAAGCGTAATTCCACACGTCATTTCCGTAGTCATCCATTATGCTGCTAAGTGTGTAATTGTCTATGGTCTGAGCCTGTGCCAGTAATTGATCATCCAACTGTTGTTCACCTCACTTAATATGACTGAATCTAATGTGATTTGGTTCCCTGTTTTGGACATTATTTCTTATTATTGTAGCAAAATAAAAAACAGCATGTTCAACATCTCTGAACACACTGATTCCTTCAAGTTTGCTTAGTTAGAAATCTCTATCAGAAAGCTTTTAGGCGAACGCTCCACTTCCACAGTTTCTTTCTACCCTCTGATCTAACGTATCATTTTCATCGTTATACTTTCACCGCAGCAATCATCAGAAACATCGGTCTCCGATTCTCGTCTCTCATGCCTGGGACCTGTTCAATCATCTCTGGTGATGGCTTGGATTCAGCTACCTGTTGAATAGCAAACCCTGCCTTTATGAGTTCATTCATATGTGTTGCCAGTGTGCGATGATATTTAACCACATCCTGATTCAAAAAGTTCGCCACACGCTTCCCTTCATCATGGTAATCATCCACGGGCCAGTGAAGAATCTCACCTGTGGGTCCGTAATGCCAATCCTGCGCAGCGCGAGCGGTGAAGATGGGATGTTCGGAAGATAGTACAAATGTGCCCCCTTCTACGAGACAATCATTGATCTTAGCATACACCGTGTCTAACCGTTCAATATAATGCAAAGCAAGTGAACTGATCACAACATCAAATTGTCCCGGTGCAAAATCAATATCTTCAATCGCCAGCTGCTTGTACTCGATCTGCGGATCGTCCGTCATTTCACGAGCACGCTGAAGCATATTTTCAGACAAATCTACACCGATCACTGAACTCGCTTGTTGTTCACGCGCATACCGGCAATGCCAGCCAAAACCACATCCCAAATCCAGCACACGTTTGTCTTTCAACTCAGGCAAAAGGGTCTGCAATTCATGCCATTCCCCAGCTGCATCCAGCCCTTGAACAGAACGAGCCATCTTACTGTAGTTATCAAAAAACTCAACTTCATCGTATTTATTTTGTTTCATTAAGCGATTCCTCCCGCCTTATAAATATCCACCTACTCTATCACATAAACGATATTGAAACGTAAAAGTTGCCAAGCGAATTCATGACGTGTTATTATACAGAACGAACGTTCAGTATTATTTAATACAGAATGAACATTCAGTTTACTAACGGAGGTCATTATGAATACGAAATGGACGCATCCACTGGAAGGGCAATCTGTAGGTAAAGCTTTTATAAGTTACCTTGTGCCTTCCGTATTGGGGATGCTGGTAGTTGCTTTTAATTTTATTATCGACGGCATTATGGTTGGACACAAACTGGGCTCTACCGCGATGGCCGGGATCGGCATTGCCTCTCCTGTCTACACGCTTTTTGTTGCCATGTCATTGTGGATTGGTATGGGTGGGGCAACCTTGTACTCCAACGCGATGGGTAGAAAAGATATCACATCAGCCAAACAAATTTTCACCAAATCTATTATGCTCATTATGTTAGTTACGATAGCCATTGGATATACTGCATTTACGTTCAAAGACAAGCTGGTATACTCCCTCGGTGCTAACGCCGAGACCTTCCCGTTTGCTTCGGACTATATGAATATCATGTTACTGTTCGGGTTTGTTTTCACCATTGAGAATGCACTCTCTGTCTTTGTACGAAACGATGGGAATCCCAACACATCCATGTACGCTCAGATTACCTTTGCTGTGGCCAATATCATTATTAACTATGTAACATTGTATGTACTCGAATGGGGTGTACGTGGTGTAGCCATCGGTACAATCGTATCGGCGTCTCTTGCGCTGCTTGTCCTGTTCACTCACTTTTTCAAAAAAACAAATAATCTCACGTTCACCCGGTTCAAATGGAATAACAAACTGCTGGCCTCTCTGCTGCTCATTGGATTCCCCAGCTTTCTGGCTGAACTCGGCATGTCGGTCTTCTCTGTCTCCCATAATATCTCCATGGACCGCATTGCGGGCACGGATGGCGTAGCATCCTTTACCGTGTTGAACTATATTCATGGTGTGGTACTGTTAGCGTTCCTGGGTCTGGCATCCGCTGCCCAACCTCTGATAAGTTATTATCACGGTGCCAATCAGATTAAACGGGTACAACAAACGATACGTTTAGCGACTAAAACAGCTCTGGCATGCGGTCTATTATTACTGATTGTTGTTCAAATCGGTGCACCTTATTTCGTGCAAATCTTTGGAAACTTCAGTAGTGGCGTAACGGATAATGCCATTTACGGATTACGTATATTTACATTTGCCTATGTCTTTATGGGTGTTAACTTTGTCATGAGCACTTATTTCCAATCTGTAGGTAATGCCAAAATGGCCATCTGGATTACAGCTGCGCGTGAAATGATCATCATGATTGCGTTGATTGCGATCCTGCCTTCATTCTTTGGTGTCACGGGTGTATGGCTTGCCGTACCGTTGTCCGAAATGCTGGTTCTCGCAACCATAGCCCTGTACTATAGAAAACGATCCCTTACGGATCGAATCAAAGCGTTGCAGGCTGAATAACGTTAACAGATAATAACAGTAACAGATAGAAGATCAATAGAACGTAGATAAAATGCAGGTAGACCTCATAAAATAATCTAATAAACAAATTAACCAAGCCCTGCACGATCAATATAGATCGGTCAGGGCTTGGTTTTATCCTAAATTAGATGTCATTATATGCGTATATCAAATCGGCCATTACTATCTGTTGTTGCGTTTGCAATCTCCTTAGGGGTAGCTACGCCCTTTCCATTGGATGGAGGTTGGGCAGGTGGTGCCTCCTTCGTACCAGTTGTACCGGCTCCTTGAGAGCTTTGCTGTGCAATCTGTGCCTCAATCTGCTTGATCTGCTGCTCAAGCTGTTTGGTCTTTGTCTCCTTAATCTGTTCATCGTCCTTGCTGGATTGCACTTTCTCCAGTTGTGCTTCGAGCTTCGTCTTTTGTTTCTCCAAGCTACTTGAATTGTCCGAGCTCGAAGATGTCGATATGTAAGATGTAGTGGAGCTGGCTGTAGAAGATATATTCATTATGATTCTCCTCCTCTTTACTTGGCTTCACTATACCCTATCCCACTGAAACGTACGTTAAATTCAACTGAAAGGTTGCTGAACGAGCTAAGAGTCAGAAGTTGATCAGATGGAAGTATGTATATCAGCATTAATCCGTAGTCCAATTATTAATACAGAGAGACTTCATATAAATGAAATATTAATGCTGTCTTATCTATATAGTTAGTGCTTCTCGGTAGAAAATAGTAACACAAAAAGACACACTCGATATCATCAAGTGTGTCTTCTGTTGCTTGGCGGCGTCCTACTCTCCCAGGACCCTGCGGTCCAAGTACCATCGGCGCTAGAGGGCTTAACGGTCGTGTTCGGGATGGGTACGTGTGGAACCCCTCCGCCATCGCCACCAAACGCGTAGCTTACATTTCAGAGATCGTTCTCTGAAAACTAGATTCGAAACGAAACACGCGAATTACAACTTGCTATTGGATAAGCCCTCGACCGATTAGTACTGGTCAGCTCCATGCATTGCTGCACTTCCACCCCCAGCCTATCTACCTCGTCGTCTTCAAGGGGTCTTACATACTGGGAAATCTCATCTTGAGGGGGGCTTCACGCTTAGATGCTTTCAGCGTTTATCCCGTCCGTACATAGCTACCCAGCGGTGCTCCTGGCGGAACAACTGGTACACCAGCGGTACGTCCATCCCGGTCCTCTCGTACTAAGGACAGCTCCTCTCAAATTTCCTACGCCCACGACAGATAGGGACCGAACTGTCTCACGACGTTCTGAACCCAGCTCGCGTACCGCTTTAATGGGCGAACAGCCCAACCCTTGGGACCTACTTCAGCCCCAGGATGCGATGAGCCGACATCGAGGTGCCAAACCTCCCCGTCGATGTGGACTCTTGGGGGAGATAAGCCTGTTATCCCCAGGGTAGCTTTTATCCGTTGAGCGATGGCCCTTCCATGCGGTACCACCGGATCACTAAGCCCGACTTTCGTCCCTGCTCGACTTGTAGGTCTCGCAGTCAAGCTCCCTTATGCCTTTGCACTCTTCGAATGATTTCCAACCATTCTGAGGGAACCTTTGGGCGCCTCCGTTACTCTTTAGGAGGCGACCGCCCCAGTCAAACTGCCCACCTGACACTGTCCCCGCACCGGATTACGGTACCAGGTTAGAACCTAGATACGATCAGGGTGGTATCCCAACGTTGCCTCCACGCAAGCTGGCGCTCACGTTTCAAAGGCTCCCACCTATCCTGTACAGATCGTACCCAAATTCAATATCAAGCTGCAGTAAAGCTCCATGGGGTCTTTCCGTCTTGTCGCGGGTAACCTGCATCTTCACAGGTATTAAAATTTCACCGGATCTCTCGTTGAGACAGCGCCCAAGTCGTTACGCCATTCGTGCGGGTCAGAATTTACCTGACAAGGAATTTCGCTACCTTAGGACCGTTATAGTTACGGCCGCCGTTTACTGGGGCTTCGGTTCACAGCTTCGGATTGCTCCTAACCACTCCCCTTAACCTTCCAGCACCGGGCAGGCGTCAGCCCGTATACTTCGCCTTACGGCTTCGCACAGACCTGTGTTTTTGCTAAACAGTCGCTTGGGCCTTTTCACTGCGGCCCCCTCGTGCTATTCACACTACCGGGGCACCCCTTCTCCCGAAGTTACGGGGTCATTTTGCCGAGTTCCTTAACGAGAGTTCTTCCGCGCGCCTTAGAATACTCTTCTCGCCTACCTGTGTCGGTTTGCGGTACGGGCACCTTCACCTGGCTAGAGGCTTTTCTTGGCAGTGTGAGATCATGACCTTCGCTACTACAATTTTCGCTCCCCATCACAGCTCAGCCTTACAATGTGCGGATTTGCCTACACATCAGCCTTACTGCTTAGACGGACATCCATCAGTCCGCGTCACTACCCTACTGCGTCCCCCCATTGCTCATAACGGCTTACGGTGGTACAGGAATTTCGACCTGTTGTCCTTCGACTACGCCTTTCGGCCTCGCCTTAGGTCCCGACTTACCCTGAGCGGACGAGCCTTCCTCAGGAACCCTTAGGCTTTCGGCGGATCAGATTCTCACTGATCTTTTCGTTACTCATACCGGCATTCTCACTTGTATAATGTCCAGCGCTCCTTACGGTACACCTTCAACCCTTATACAACGCTCCCCTACCCCTGATGCAAAGCATCAAGCCATAGCTTCGGTGGTGTGTTTAGCCCCGTTACATTTTCGGCGCAGAGTCACTCGACCAGTGAGCTATTACGCACTCTTTCAATGGTGGCTGCTTCTAAGCCAACATCCTGGTTGTCTGTGCAACTCCACATCCTTTCCCACTTAACACACACTTGGGGACCTTAGCTGATGGTCTGGGCTGTTTCCCTTTTGACAATGGATCTTAGCACTCACTGTCTGACTCCCGGAAGTAAGTCTATGGCATTCGGAGTTTGACTGAGCTTGGTAACCCTTGCGGGCCCCGCACCCAATCAGTGCTCTACCTCCACGACTCTGTTTTCCGAGGCTAGCCCTAAAGCTATTTCGGGGAGAACCAGCTATCTCCGAGTTCGATTGGAATTTCTCCGCTACCCCCACCTCATCCCCGCATTTTTCAACATGCGTGGGTTCGGGCCTCCAGTGCGTGTTACCGCACCTTCACCCTGGACAGGGGTAGATCACCCGGTTTCGGGTCTACGTCCACGTACTAAGTCGCCCTATTCAGACTCGCTTTCGCTGCGGCTCCGGCTCTTCACCTTAACCTTGCACGGGAACGTAACTCGCCGGTTCATTCTACAAAAGGCACGCCATCACCCCTAAAACGGGCTCTGACTTTTTGTAAGCACACGGTTTCAGGTTCTATTTCACTCCCCTTCCGGGGTGCTTTTCACCTTTCCCTCACGGTACTGCTTCACTATCGGTCGCTAGGAAGTATTTAGCCTTGGCAGATGGTCCTGCCGGATTCATACGGGGTTTCACGTGCCCCGCACTACTCGGGATCCGTCTCGGAGGGAACAGACTTTCAACTACAGGGCTTTTACCTTCTTTGGCGGGCCTTTCCAGACCTCTTCGCTTAACCGGTTCCTTTGTAACTCCATGTGAGACGTCCCACAACCCCAAAGAGCAAGCTCTCTGGTTTGGGCTTCTCCGCGTTCGCTCGCCGCTACTGACGGAATCACTATTGTTTTCTCTTCCTCAGGGTACTTAGATGTTTCAGTTCCCCTGGTATGCCTCTACACAACCTATGTATTCAGTTGTGAGTAACTGGAAATTACCCCAGCTGGGTTTCCCCATTCGGACACCCCCGGATCAAAGCTTGCTTACAGCTCCCCGAGGCAGTTTCGTTGTTCGCCACGTCCTTCATCGGCTCCTAGCGCCTAGGCATCCTCCGTGTGCTCTTAGTAGCTTAACCATATCGCTCGTGTTCGAGCTGTCACTCCGCTTGGTTTGCTTGCGCAAATCCAAAAGTCGTTCCATTTCGATCACTCGCTCATGCAATCTACCTTATAAAAACACTTCACTTGTTTACACAAGATCAGCTTAAAGGAATGTTCTAATTCGCGTTTGTTTCGTTTCGATATCTAGTTTTCAAAGAACAAGCTCCATGCAAAAGCAAGCTGTTTGAGAGTTTGAGCTCTCAAAACTGAGCAACGAGTGAGTGTTTTGTAGCTTAGCTACATATTTGAATGTTTCCACTCGGGAAACGATTCTCCATAGAAAGGAGGTGATCCAGCCGCACCTTCCGATACGGCTACCTTGTTACGACTTCACCCCAATCATCTATCCCACCTTCGGCGGCTGGCTCCTTGCGGTTACCCCACCGACTTCGGGTGTTATAAACTCTCGTGGTGTGACGGGCGGTGTGTACAAGACCCGGGAACGTATTCACCGCGGCATGCTGATCCGCGATTACTAGCAATTCCGACTTCATGCAGGCGAGTTGCAGCCTGCAATCCGAACTGAGACCGGCTTTGTTGGGATTGGCTCCATCTCGCGATTTCGCAGCCCGTTGTACCGGCCATTGTAGTACGTGTGTAGCCCAGGTCATAAGGGGCATGATGATTTGACGTCATCCCCACCTTCCTCCGGTTTGTCACCGGCAGTCTATCTAGAGTGCCCACCCGAAGTGCTGGCAACTAAATATAAGGGTTGCGCTCGTTGCGGGACTTAACCCAACATCTCACGACACGAGCTGACGACAACCATGCACCACCTGTCTTGAATGTTCCGAAGAAAAGGTACATCTCTGCACCGGTCATTCAGATGTCAAGACCTGGTAAGGTTCTTCGCGTTGCTTCGAATTAAACCACATACTCCACTGCTTGTGCGGGTCCCCGTCAATTCCTTTGAGTTTCAGTCTTGCGACCGTACTCCCCAGGCGGAGTGCTTAATGTGTTAACTTCGGCACCAAGGGTATCGAAACCCCTAACACCTAGCACTCATCGTTTACGGCGTGGACTACCAGGGTATCTAATCCTGTTTGCTCCCCACGCTTTCGCGCCTCAGCGTCAGTTACAGCCCAGAGAGTCGCCTTCGCCACTGGTGTTCCTCCACATATCTACGCATTTCACCGCTACACGTGGAATTCCACTCTCCTCTTCTGCACTCAAGTCACCCAGTTTCCAGTGCGATCCGGGGTTGAGCCCCGGGATTAAACACCAGACTTAAATGACCGCCTGCGCGCGCTTTACGCCCAATAATTCCGGACAACGCTTGCCCCCTACGTATTACCGCGGCTGCTGGCACGTAGTTAGCCGGGGCTTTCTTCTCAGGTACCGTCACCTTGAGAGCAGTTACTCTCCCAAGCGTTCTTCCCTGGCAACAGAGCTTTACGATCCGAAAACCTTCATCACTCACGCGGCATTGCTCCGTCAGGCTTTCGCCCATTGCGGAAGATTCCCTACTGCTGCCTCCCGTAGGAGTCTGGGCCGTGTCTCAGTCCCAGTGTGGCCGATCACCCTCTCAGGTCGGCTACGCATCGTCGCCTTGGTGAGCCGTTACCCCACCAACTAGCTAATGCGCCGCAGGCCCATCCCCAAGTGACAGATTGCTCCGTCTTTCCAGTTCTCTTCAGGCGAAGAAAACAACTATTCGGTATTAGCTACCGTTTCCGGTAGTTGTCCCAAACTTGAGGGCAGGTTGCCTACGTGTTACTCACCCGTCCGCCGCTAACTATCAGAGAAGCAAGCTTCTCTTCAAGTCCGCTCGACTTGCATGTATTAGGCATGCCGCCAGCGTTCGTCCTGAGCCAGGATCAAACTCTCCAATAAAGTATTGAAAAGAGCGATAAGCTCATTTTGAATCTGACGAGATTAAAAATCTCATTTGTGCTCCAGTCGATTCAAGCCAAGGCTTGTCTCAACTTTCGCGTTCATTCTGCAAGCAGAATGTTTACTCACTCGTTGTTCAGTTTTCAAAGATCAAACTTGTTTTGTTACCGAATGTCGTTCTCTTCAGCAACTCTTATATAATATCATGTCCGAACCAACTTTGCAAGTTTCTTTTTTTCAAGCTTCTTTCGAAGCTTAATTCATTTGCTTGCCGCACCGTGTATCTCGTGTTTTTTTGGGCCGGAAATAGAATATACCATGCGACACACACACTTGTAAAGAGTTAATTTCAAAACATATCAAATCCACAATCTAACCATATTAAGGGCCATGAATCTACATTGAACTCCTAGGTTCAATTCTATTATCCTACAGCTTGATCTTCTTTATTTAATCTGTCTTTCTTCTATATATAAGAAGGTAGCCCTCTCAACTCTTATATTCGAGACGAAAGGGTTACCTTCTATAGTAATCTATATTTATTTACGTTCTACTTTATATCCTTTATCCTCAAGCAGTTTCACGATGCCGTGATCGCCCAAGTAGTGTGCCGCACCAACAACAATGAAATATTCCTCACCTTTGCCGTTTTTCAAGTAACCATCGATTTTGTCCGCCATACCAATGTTACGATCAACTAACATTGCTTTGTTATATTCCTCGTTAGTGGAGAAGCTGTTTGTCAGTTCAAGCAGTTGCTCGTCATTACCCGTTTTCCACATCTCAGCCATTTCATTTACACTGTTATCCAACACGTCGAAGTTTTCGATTGTCGCTTTCAGTGTTTCCTCTTGTGTTTCTTTGGAAAAGTCGTTAAACATGCCAAGTTGAGATTGATAACTTTCCAACTCAATAACTGGAACTTTGCGCTCGATCGCTTTCTGGATGAAATACAGATCCACTCCTGCAGATGCTTCGTATCCAGCCGTTGAGGACTTCAAACTTGCGAGTGTGCTCTCCACTACCCAAGGCTTAAATGCATCCAAAGCATTAGGCTCTAGACCATTTTTCTTCAATACATCGCCCAGCTTAGTATACGTTTCACTGGAAATGTGATCTTTCAGTGTTGTGCCATCCTGATACGAACCCAGACTTAGAACCAGCTTTTGCTGCTCTTCATCAGCGGCTTTGCTAATATCAATCTCTACCCCGAGATAGTCGGCTTCCGCAAAGGCTTCTTCGAACTCCGGACGCAATGGATAGAAGCTCTCATCAGCAATATGCATTGACCCTACCAGATAGACCGTGTTGCCATTGCTTTCAACTTCCCACATGAAGCCGCGTCCACCGGTTTGAGCAGTTTCGGTTGCTCCGCCCTTGGATACCAACAGTACTGTGCGCGTTGCAGCATCCCAGCGAACTTCATAACCCGCTGCATCACCGACGATGCGGATTGGCGCATACGTTACACCGTTGATACGTGTAAGCTTGCTTTTGAGTGTAATCGTTTTGCCATCTACCACAGCCGTGATCGTATTATCTGTCGCAGTTGTTAGCTTCACATCCATAGCATCCAGCGTAGTCCGCAGTGGAACCAATGTTGTACCTTTATCCAAGATTGGTGCTCCTGTAGCATATTTCACAGCCTGGTCATTGACCTTGACGGAAGTTCCTTGTGGAGCAGCCATAGCCGGCACTGCAGATGAGAGCAAACCTGCCGAGATGGTAAGAGATAAGAGCATGCGTTTCCAATTTTTCATATTATGTAATCTCCTTTATTGAATATAGTTGCCAATCCAATTTTTAATAGAATAAACATACTTAGATACTACGGATAAAAGTGGGAATTGGTGCCACTCCACAAACGGAGCAGCACTTATCCAATCCCTTCCCTTCAAACACTCAACCTAGATCTTATAAGCCTTCATCGCTTTAAACAATTCCTTGAAGGTTGGGCGTTTACCGTACATCAGCACACCCGTGCGATAGATTTTGGCTGCAAGCCATCCGAAGATGATAATGGATACAATGAGAATTGCTAAGGACGTTAGAATCTCCCAAGTTGGCGCAACTCCTGCGCCAATTCGTACCAGAATCGCGGTCGGCGACGTGAATGGAATGAAGCTTGCGATTTTTAACAACAGAATGTTCGGCGTAGAAATACTGAAGATCGCAATATAGAAGGATACAAGCGACAACATCGTGATCGGCAGAACAGCCTGACCGAGTTCCTCAGTACGGCTTACCATTGAACCAATGGCAGCGAACAACACGGCATACAGGAAGTAACCCAGAATGTAGAATATAAGTCCGTACACAATAACTGCACTATTCACATCACTCAGACTCATATTGAAGTCACCTAATACTGCACGGTTATGCGGCAGCAAGATATTTCCGGCAACCACCGCTCCGAAGATCCCGATTTGCAGCATCCCCACCATGAATATACCGATGATTTTACCAAACATCTGACTGAGCGGTGATACACTCGTAATCAAAATCTCCATAATACGTGAACTCTTCTCAGCTGTAATCTCGGAGGCAATCATGTTACCTGTCATCATCGTTGAGGTAAACAGCAGGATGATCAGCAAGTACACCACAATATAGTTAATCGGGCTCATGGCACCTTCAGACTCAGTACCTGCTCCGCTCTCATCTGTACTCAAACTTTGCTCGGTGAGCTTCACAGGTGTTGTAATCAGTTCCTTCTGCTCCGCTGTGAGTACATCCTTCACAACCACATCCAGCTTCACACTCTGTAATGCCGCTTCAATGGATGCAATGATCTGAGGTGATACGTCTTCTGCTGAATATAGAATGGGCTGCGGGAACTCTTGCCCGGAAACAGCCTCAAACTTCAGATAACCATCGGTAAGCCCTGCTTCCACATCCGCCGCAAGAGCAGCCTCATCTTTGTCACCACTGGCAATGAATCGATAGGCCTGATCCCCTTGAGCCGCAGAGAAGCTCTCCAGTTTCTCGGAAACTTCAGGCTGCCCTGTACTCAGAAGAACAATATTTACAGGATTACTGCTTGAAGCTCCACCAATGGAACCTCCATTAAATAAGGTAATGAAATATGGAACATTAAGTCCGATTGAAATTAAAAGTGCAAGTACAATGGTCGTTACCATGAATGATTTCGTTTTAACTTTGTTTTTAAATGTAAAACCCGTAATCGTTCCCATTTTATTCATTCGACTCACCTACCTCACGAATAAAGATTTGGTTAAGCGTTGGTTCCTTCAGTTCAAAGTGTTCCACTGTCGTCTGAGTCATGGCTGTTCTCAGAATCTCTTGAGCCGCTTCCACCTGACTAATATGTATCAGGTAACCACGCTCATTCCGCTCGACTTTCGTCACACCAGACAACTGTTCGAGTCCTTCCACACTACCAATCGTACCCAGGAATACCTGTTCACGCGGATACCGGCTCTTGATCTCCTTGATCTCTCCTTGTACCACCGTGTTGGAACGATGCAGAATGGTGATCTGACGACACAACTCTTCAACGTGCTCCATACGGTGTGTTGAGAACAGAATGGCCGTGCCTTCGTCACGCAATTCTTTGACAGTGGACTTGAGTAATTCCACGTTCACAGGATCCAGACCACTGAACGCTTCATCCAGAATAAGAATCTGCGGTCTATGCACTACAGCCGCGATAAAGCCCATTTTCTGCTGATTACCTTTGGATAACTCCTCGATCTTTTTATCGTAATACTCAGGTACCTCAAACCGATTCAGCCAGTACTTGAGGCTCTGATCTGCGTCCTTACCATTCATGCCACGAAGTCGTGCCAGGTAATTAATCTGTTCGCTGACTTTCACCTTGGGGTACAATCCGCGCTCTTCCGGAAGATAACCCATAATCTGTTGCAGCTCCGTATTATAGGGTTTGCCGTTGTACAGGATATTCCCTCCATCAGGGTGAATCAGTCCGAGCACCATGCGCATTGTTGTTGTTTTACCTGCACCATTGGCTCCGAGCAATCCGTAAATCTCCCCCTCTTTTACATTGAGAGTGACTCCATTAACGGCTGTTTTGTCTGCATATTGCTTGACGACTTGCTTCAATTCCAATCGGTTCATCATTTATCGTCTCCCTTCGGTTATTTCCACTGTACGGGTGCATACCCGGCAATCCAGAATGCCAGCACTTCATCCAATTCCAAGTTACGGATTCTCAATACCCGGTTATTCGACAGTTCCAGCCTTTCCTGCGCTTCGCTGACCCGGGTTGTAATTACGCGAACCAGACTTCCCTCTTCTATAGAAGATTCCACAACACCGGGGATACTCTCTGGCCTTAAGTCTCCTTCATACCAGACTTCCTTCCACTGATCGAGCACCATATCTTTCTCGGCCATCCCCAGTGACTGACCACGGTGCATCAATACGATGTAATCCGCCAGCCTTTTGACTTCATCCGCGATATGTGTTGCAATCAGAATCGTGGTGTCTCCCCCCGCCATGAAGGTACGGAACTGCTCAACCATCACTTTCCAGGCAAAGGGGTCCAATCCTGATGAAGGCTCATCCAAAAGCAATAATCTTGGGCGAGCTGCAATTGCAGCTGCAATCTCAAATTTTCGCCGCTCTCCCTTGGACATCTTGTTCAGCTTCACATCAACAGGTACTTCCATATCCTGAATCAGTTGGTCGAACAACTTCATATCCCAACGTGGGTACCAGTACGCCCGGAAATGGGCTGCTTCCTGTGCTGTTATCCGGTTCTCTTCTGAACCAGCGTTATCTGCCACAAAACCAATCTGTTGTCTCAGTTCAATGGGAAGTGGCCCATCATGTTCCTGACCAAACCATATAATCTGCCCAGCATCTGGCAGCACCACTTGCTGCAGCATGTTAAGAAGGGTGCTTTTGCCTGAACCGTTGTGACCGAGAATAGCCACTATATACCCTTCCGGGATGGTCAGATCAATTGGGCCAATAACTCTACGTTTTCGCATTTTGGATACGCCGTTCAACTGGATTGCTATCGGTTCCACGTATGAATCACTCCCTTACTTCGCGTAAATAGCCTTCAGGACTTCCCGGAACAGGCTCTCCATCTCTTCTTCCGTACAGCCTACCGATTTCCCGGACTGCACCGCTGCTTGCATCGCTTCCTGTGCGGCCTTTAATCTATAATTTTCTCTGTCGCCGGCTTCTACCTGGGCCACAAATGTACCTGTCCCCTGCTTCGTACGAAGCAAGCCTTCATTCTCCAGATCCTGATAGACCCGTCTAACCGTAATAACACTGCAATTCAGTGCTCCGGCGAACTCACGAATGGACGGCAAATGTGTTCCCTCCCCCAACTGACCCGTAATAATTAACGATCTTAACTGATTTTCAATTTGGTGGTATAAAGGTTCAGCGCTATTTTCATTAATTTGAATGGGTATTTTCACATCTTGCACCTCGCCCTCCGGTACACTCCAGTCTGTTACCTGACCGTGCCGGTTTCATCCTGTATTCGTACATAAGCTCAATTCTCATTTTAATTCAAATCCCGTTGAACCAGCTTCTTCAGCGTCAAGCGACTAAACAGCCACAGTCCCGCTACGCCAGCCACCAGAGAAATCCACATGATCGGGGAAAGTAGCCCCCATGATTTACTTCCATCCATTACAATCCGTAATCCGTAACTGCCTGACATTCGAATCAGTATGGATATGCCAATGGCGATGGGTATAAAAAGCGTACTGAGAAGCAAGTATTTCTTACCACTGTTCAGAAACTCTCCGTAAATATACAATCCTGTTACCAAAAGGCCATAACCTGTACAGGTAAGGCTAAAGGCCAGATACTGATCCCATCGGAATCCTTCGGCATGAAAGTTAACCACGTATAACGATCCGTAGAAAAAGATTCCATTGTACGTAAACGCCATCAGAGACTGCTGTAGCCTGGACCACATCACCACTTGTTCAGGGATGGGAATTCTACGATAGTAGGCCAGCATCTGCGTATAAGAATCCTCCTGTATGTAACGGAAGGAGCGCCTGCAGAACATAAACCCTTGAAATGGCAACATGATCAAAAAGAAGGCATCCACCACTGGATTAATGATATCTGTCTGTTGTTGTCCTAAAAACATCACACCGCTCATGCCGCCAGTGTATATCATGAATAATGCAGACCATAGCCATTGGAGCTTATCCTTACTCATCTGGCTGCGGGTCAACCACCACGCCTGCTTCCATTCGTTCATATGCCTGCCCGCCTTTCACCTGTCATTCACTCATATTGCTTACTGTGTTTACTGTATATATCAATATACACAGTATACAGACCTATTTCTCATCCCGTCAACCCCTAATTTTCCTTAATCAGGAAGAAGGGATGGGACGCAGTACGAATTTACGTTAAAATAAATTATAGTAACAAATCAAAGAAAGGAAGGTTACAGCTATGGATTGGCTGGTAGAGATCGGATTTGTCCTACTTTTCCTTATCGTCGTAATATGGTTGGTCCTTCGGGACGAGCCTCATCGTCATTCTGCCAAAAAAGGGAGACACCGCATCCGTCGTAACAACGGTTATACCGACTCTGCTTCGGGATATCCGGTCATTACAGGAGATGACTCCTACGATCGACATTCCAGACACACACCGGATCACAAACATCATGAGTCGGATTATTCATCAGACACACATTCTCATCACAACAGCGATAGTGGTAGCAGCAGCGACAGTGGTGGGGATAGTGGCGGCGGCGACATTGGGGGTGGCGGGGATTAAACATCTTTTCCCAATCACAAAAGAAGGGCTGTACCCGTTATTGTGTAAACACAATTCGGGTACAGCCCTTTGCCGCTCTCTAGCACCTGTTAGAAGAAGAGGCCTTACGATTAAACGAGGTTATAGCCACTAGGCAGACTGCGGTTGGCGCGGATCGCACGAATCTCGGCCAGAGTCAACCGCTGATTCGTAGAGATCAGG
Source organism: Paenibacillus sp. FSL M8-0212 (assembly GCF_038004645.1). Taxonomy (NCBI): domain Bacteria; kingdom Bacillati; phylum Bacillota; class Bacilli; order Caryophanales; family Paenibacillaceae; genus Paenibacillus; species Paenibacillus sp. FSL M8-0212. The sequence goes on from NZ_JBBORP010000001.1 coordinate 1,817,493, forward strand.
GATTCCACGTCATTGCCACGGATCAGATCATCCAAATCTCTCAAGTTGGTGTTGCCACGGAAGACACGGAATCCACCTTGAAAGTTAGGACGCGTAAACACAACCAGCGTTGCATTCGAACTTGTTGAGAAAAAGCGTAGGCTCTCCACCCCATCCAAAATATTGTCCAGGTTGCGGAGCCCCGTATTGCCACGATAAATGCGGCTTCTCCCTCTGTAGTTCTCTTCAGAATACACCGTGAGACGTGGATACGTTTGACTGACATTGACTGTTTTTTTCATTTACTTTCCCCCTCTCAAACTCATTCTATGAATGAATGAGAAAGGGAGCGTGGACGAATCGTCTACTAGATTCGTCTATTTTCATAGTTTCAGAAGGTCATAGTGACACACGCCTAAGTAGCCAGAGGTTATACCTATACTTTTATACGCCGAGGATAACTTCCCATACCGGACGTGTATGACCACCAGGATATAAGAGATATAGAAGAACATACACAACAACACCTGTTAGCGCTGATCCGAACCAGATCATGGACGTGAACTTGCCCCAGCGGCGATGTGTTCCGAACTTCTTTTTGAACCCCAGGACCAGTGTGGAGATGCCGAATATCGCTGCCACGGTAGCGAGGATAATATGAAAGATCAGAAATATCCGATAAAAGATCTCCAGATCCGGGTCCCCGCCCCAAGCCGTATTACCCACGAACACCGTTCGCGACATATAGATCACAAAGAAGATTAGAGCTGCAATCGCACCTGCTACCATGGCGGACTGATGAGCCTCACGTTTACCCCGAATAATCAGTACCCATCCAATCCCCACCAGTACTGCACTAATCACAATGAAAGAAGTACTGATCGTGGGTAGCCAAAAATACATATCCATCGTGTGTTCCCCCTCTTGTCAGAACATTGACTTAATTATTTGGCAGCCGGATTGAGCGGCCCCCCTGCGCCCCCTGCAGGATACGAATCATCGTCGTCTTCCTGCTTCTCTTTCCGATACCATTGGAAAAAGACATAAGCCAGCATGGAGGCGAAGATCCCTTCCTGAATAAACTTCATTACAATGCCACCAACCTGCTGATCTTCCTTCGCGGAAGACAGAAAGTTGAAGAAGGCTGGCCCACCGAAGGAGCGAAGTAAAGCCGTAGAATCTCCAGACACACAATACCGCATGGCTTCAGCCCATACTGCCGGGTTGCTGTACGTCTGATACAACGGCTCTGATGCAAAGATAATCAAGCCACAGGCAGGCGTGAGCAATACCATATTCAGAAAAATAAAACCAATCTTGGATAACCCCGACGCTTGTCTACCCTCTGGCAACGGATTCAGCAATGTCCACCACATGAGCATCGAGGTGATGAACAGTGCAATATAATACAACCGGTGAACGGTAAAATTCAGCATGACATAATCATGTACAATCGGTAGGTGATACAGCGAGAAAAGCCCGTTAAAGATCACAGCCGCAACGATCGGATGAGCCAGGAACGATAGCTGGCGTGTTGGCAACCAGCGTACGATTCTGCGCCATACCCAGATCGGCAAACCTTTCATCATAAGCGGCGGCGCTACCAGATAGGATAACGCCATGCTCACCATGTGGAAGCTAAACATTACATGACCAAGCAGATTAAATGGGCCAGCTTGAGCCAGATACAGGACAAACAACCCTGTAATAAACATGATTTTCTGTGCAACAGTCGCAGATTCTGCATCCTTTATTTGCTCGCTTAACGGTCCCACAAGCACCAGATAAGCCGCAGCAATGATCAGAAATAAAGCCAATATAAGCGGACTCCATAAGTCGTTGAAGCTAAAATATTGCAACCCGAGCATACGGGAAACCTCCCCGTGACCTGATTTGGTTGTTGCCTTCATTACTTTGTGAAGATTCATTCGCCAAAAAGGGGAAAAGACGGCGGCAATGCGCCGCCGCCATCTCTTTTACCACCAGACCCAATAGAGTGCCATAATGATGCACGTAAAGGCTACGAAAAAGCCAAAGGCCATGAACAGAATCGGCATCAAGTGCCCTTTGTCCTTCAAGTGCATCCAATAACCCAATTGAACGAATACTTGAAGAATAGCCATGACGAGCAAAATAATAATGATAAAGGTTGTGTTGACCCCTCCGGCAGAAGCAGCCGCAAACGCAATCAGCGTGAGAATAATGGAGAAGATAAACACCACGACGTGTTTCTGTGGCCCTTCCGTCCGGTGACGGTGTTTCACAGGCTGTTGATCTGTCTTATCCTGTGCCGACATGTGCTACCCCACCTTTCCGAGCAGGTACACGACCGTAAAGATGAACACCCAGACCACGTCAATAAAGTGCCAGTACATTGCGGAGACGTATACTTTAGGTGCGGTTACGACCGTCAATCCTTTTTTGAACAGCTGACCGATAATGATTCCGATCCACACAATACCAAAAGCAACGTGGGCTCCGTGGAACCCGACCAGTGTATAGAATGCTGAACTGAATGCACTCGTGGTCATGCCAAACTCTTTATGTTTCACATACTCGTAGAACTCGTAAATTTCCAGTGCGAGAAATCCCATACCCAGCACTACCGTGATGCCAAGCCACAACGCCAGTGCATCTCGCTTGCCCTTATGCATGGCCTGAATCGCAAATACACTCGTCAGACTACTGACCAGGAGAATGAACGTTGCAGCGGCCACAAGTGGCAGGTGGAACAGTTCATTCGCCGTAGGTCCATCATTGGTTTGGCCACGAAGAGCCAGGAAGGTAGCAAAGAGTGTACCGAACAGTACCGTCTCGCCGCCAAGGAACAACCAGAAGGCGATAAGTTTGTTACGGCCTTCCAGCGTTGCTTTCTCCGGTTCATGCGGCAATTTGTCGTTCACCGGTTCGGCATGTGAGGTTGTCATGTTCTAGCCCCCTTCTCATCCTGATCCTCCGGTTCAATATGCCAGCCATGATCATCATAAAGTGAACGAAGTGCCATTGCGCCAAATGTGATTACGAGACCGATAATAACTACAATATAATTGTTAAAAATGACATTCATAAATGCATTACCAAATTCGTCCTTGCTGAACATCAAGCCAAGTCCGGCGATAAAGATACCTACTGACATTACAAACGGCAACGGTGTTGCTGAAGGCATATGAATCGAACCTACAGGTTCTGCCGGTGTCATCTCCGTATGTCCTGCCATTTTTTCCTTCCAATATGCATCAATTCCGCGTACCAGCGGCGTCTGCTTGAAGTTATATTCCGGCGGCGGAGATGGAATAGACCATTCCAGTGTACGGCCGTCTTCCCACGGATCGTTTGGCGCGCCAGCCGGTTTTCTCGTTGTGATCACGATATTCACGAGGAACATGATAACCCCAACACCCATTAGAAACGCACCGACGGAGCTGACCAGATTGAGCAGGTCAAAGTCCTGATTCGGCAGGTATGTAACGATCCGGCGCTGCATCCCCATCAGACCGAGGAAATGCTGTACAAAGAACGTTAATTGGAAACCGATCATAAATGTCCAGAACGTCCATTTGCCCAGTGTTTCGCTGAGAATACGTCCGAACATCTTCGGCCACCAGTAATGCAGTCCCGAGAACAAGCCGAGCACCAGTCCCCCTACAATAACGTAGTGGAAGTGGGCTACAACAAAGTACGTATCATGGAACTGGAAGTCTGCCGGAGCAGATGCCAGCATGACGCCTGTAACACCACCCATAACGAAGGTTGGAACAAATCCAACAGCAAACAGGTTTGCCGCTGTAAAGCGGATCTGTCCACCCCACATCGTAAAGAGCCAGTTAAAGATTTTGATCCCGGTAGGTACAGCAATCAACATCGTGGAGATGGAGAAAAGCACGTTGGCTACATTACCCAGACCTGTTGTAAACATATGATGCGCCCATACCATGAAGCCCAGGAAGGCAATCAGGATGGTGGCAAATACCATGGAGCTGTATCCAAACAACCGTTTACGCGAGAAGGTCGGAATAACCTCCGAAATAATCCCAAATGCGGGCAAAATCAGAATGTATACTTCCGGGTGCCCGAAGATCCAGAAGATGTGCTGCCAGAGTACGGGGTTACCGCCACCTGCGACATCGAAGAAATTCGCTCCCAGTATACGGTCAAACGTCAAAAGTACAAGCCCTACCGTGATGGCAGGAAAAGCAAAAAGGATAATGGCAGATGTAATAAATGTCGTCCATGTAAACATCGGCATCCGCATGTAGGACATGCCTGGAGCACGCATTGTAATAATCGTTGCGAGAAAGTTAATGCCCCCGATGAGCGTTCCCAGACCCGCGATCTGAAGGCCGATGGTGTAGAAATCCACACCATGCGTTCCACTGTACTCACTGCCCGAAAGCGGCGTATATGAGGTCCAGCCCGCATCCGGTGCTCCGCCCATAACCCAGCTCAGGTTAAGCAACAATCCACCAAACAGGAAAGTCCAGAAACCCAGCGCGTTAAGAAACGGGAAAGCAACGTCCCGTGCCCCGATCTGCAAAGGCACGACAGCATTCATAATGGCAAAAATAAGTGGCATGACACCAAGGAAAATCATTGTTGTTCCATGCATTGTAATCAATTCGTTGAAGACCTGTGCCGATACAAAATCATTCATAGGCTTCATCAGTTGAATCCGAATCAAAATGGCTTCAATGCCGCCGATTCCAAAGAAAAATCCACCCGCAACCAAATAGAGAATGGCGATTTTTTTGTGATCGACGGTGGTGATCCAATCCATCAAGCCCCTGTACCTCTTGACGCTATGCGCATGAGCCAAGGTTGTGTACCCCCTTCTTCGTCCTTGCTGTTCTATTCATAGTCCAATTTGTAGTTGGCCAGATATTCGGCAATTCCGTCGATTTCTTCATCCGTCAACCCAAGATCTTTGGGATTCGGCATGGTATTGCCCGGCTTCACGGATTGTGGATCATGGAGCCATTCTTTCATGTTATCCAGTACCGGGCTACCTTCTTCCTGTCCCTCACGAGAATTCAGCAAAATGCCTGCGACAGATTCCTTGCCGCCGATTCCCGTCAGGTTAGGTGCAACCGGTCCACCTTGATCACCAACAGCGTGGCAAGAAAGGCAGTTTGTTTTGAACTTTTCGGCCAATTGAGTGTCTTCAGGAAGGACTGCGGGTGCTTTCATCTGGTTCACCCATCTGTCAAAGGATTCCTGACTCACTGCTTTTACCTTAAACTCCATGAAAGCATGCGATCTGCCACATAATTCGGCACATTTACCGCGGTAAACGCCTTCATTCGGTGCAGAGAAACTGAACTTGTTAAGTGTTCCATCCGGGTTTGTGTCCATTTTGCCCGCAAGTGACGGCACCCAGAAGGAGTGAAGCACGTCAGCGGTTTTTAATTCGAATGCGATTTTTGTTCCGGTCGGGATGATGAGATCTTGAGCGGTGGTTACGTCATATTGAGGATAAGTGAATTCCCACCAGTACTGATGCGAGGTGACTTGGACCTTAAGTGCGTTTTTGTCATTGGACAGATCTTCGCCTTGGGCAAAAATCGTTTGGACCGTCGGTACTGCCAGAACAATAACCAGCAATAACGGAATGGCTGTCCATATTACTTCCAGCTTGAAATTACCTTCAACCTGTTCGGGCATCTCAGTCTGCCCGGCTCGTCTACGAAACCGGATCAGAACATAGGCCGCTATGGCGAATACAATGATGAGCACCACGATCATAATCGCGATGGATAACTTCATCAGATCATATTGGCCTTGCGCTACAGGACCCTGAGGTTTCATTACCGACAAGTCTTCCCGCCCGCATGCGGATAGCAGCAAAGAGAACACCGCCAGCAAGGGGAGAATTCGCTTTGCAACCTGCCACTGTTTCATCATTGATCTACCCCACTTTTTTACGTTTTCGTAGATTACCGTTGTCGTTCGGTAGAAAGGCAACAAAAGGTACGTTTCAGCACGATACGCATAATCCTCTTCATCATACAGAACGCTTACAAAAATAACGCTTCCAGTACTCCCGTGATTTCCTGCTCAGGGCATGTCTGCGCATTCTTCCAATTCATTCTATATGCTTCAATCACTTATTAAATATAAGTTGAGGGTATGATTTTGTCAATCTTTGGACACATGTTCACAAATTGTTCACTTTATGTAAAAAACCGCTCTACAACTTGATTTGCAAACGATTTCAGTTAAAAGTATTACACTCTACATTTGAAAATTTTTGCCAAATTTCGGTGATAAATCTCGATTTATTGGCGATTTTTCTCACATTGAAAACATGTGCTATTATGCAAAAGAAAGATCAGAATTTATGGAATACCTCTTCCATATCCATTCCAAAGACATGCCTATCGCTCCATACCGCTATTTTCAAGCTCAAAACAGCATGGAGCATTTCGGAGAAAGTTCAACTCAGGTCCTCTTCTTCACTGAATTCATCTCACGTGCCATCGGTCAGAATCAAGGGGCCATTCCCAGTAATCGCAACCGTATGCTCATATTGGACCCCCCAGCTGCCATCTACGGTCCTTACCGTCCATCCATCTTCATCCCACACAACGGCCCCGGAACTGCCTTTTGTAAAAATCGGTTCAATCGTAATAACCATACCCTCGGTAAGCATCGTGCCCGTTCTGCGTTTGCCATAAGGCAGAACATTTGGAGGTTCATGAATATATTGACCAATCCCATGACCAATGAGAGGCTTCACAATTCCGTACCGATACAATCTGGCTGTTCGTTCAATGGCACTTCCAATATCTCCGAGTGTATTCCCTGGGACTGCCTGGGCAATCGCCCGCTCAAGTGCCTTCTCCGTGCGTCTCATCAGCTTGCGAATGGATCTGCTTGTTTCACCAATTCCATATGTCCAGGCCGAGTCAGCAAGCCAGCCGTCTTTGTTCACCACCATATCGATGGTCACTACATCCCCGCTCGCCAGCTCCTCTTCCCCTGGAAATCCGTGGCAGACCACTTCATTAACAGAGGCACACGTCGCGTACGGATATCCTTTATACCCTTTTTGCTCCGGTGTGGCTCCTCGTGCTGCCAGAAACTCTTCCACCCGCTCATTAATCGCTGCTGTCGTGATACCGGGGATCATCGACTGCTCAATATGCTGGTGACAACTTCGCAAAATTCGTCCAGCTTCCCGCATGTAGCCAATCTCTTCTTTGGTTTTCAAAATAGGGTCCACATGCATTCATCCTTCCCGCTGTAGGTGTACTCCCATATATATGCAGCAGGAACGCAAAAAAAACCGCCTGCCGGAGCTTATCGCCCGGGAGACGGTTCTATTCATTATCGGAACAGTATAATCAGAGTTGTGTGTTGTTTCAGGACACGGAAGAATCCATCTTGACAAGCTCATGCTCAACCACAGAAGTCAATTCTTCCTCGTATCCACCCGTAATCCGGTATTTTCTCACGTACTCCTTCACGAATTTTTTTGGATCTTTAGGACGGAAAATCCGAGTCATTTCCCTCAAACTTTCTTTGACCTCATTGTGACCTTTCGTTGCCATTGTAATTCCCTCCCAAAACGTTGAAAGTGAATGCTCCGTTTAGAGAATGCCGAATAAGTCTTAAATGCCATCCATGAAGTTGTGTGCGCGGCTTAAAGCAAGCTTTAGGTCGGGAACCTCGCTAGAAAGCAAGTACCTGACACTATAAATACCCGATATGATTCGGAATGAATCATAATCTTATTGTAGCATATTCGGAAGTATCTTACGACTTGACGATTTCCTCTAATAAATATAACGGTTTTCATGCCCAAAAAGTTTAATTCCGAATCATATGTTAAGATTGCCACCATTCTATACGGAATTAATATATCCAGCATAACACTGAACTATTCGGGGGATATTATCACGGACAACCCATACAGTTAAATTACTGGTATCCAAAGGAGGCGCCGTTTCATGGAACGCAAAGAACAGGATATGCTGCCCCTCTCACATGAAAAGGTGGAAGTCGACGGAGTATATATCAACGAAGCCGGACGTGAGGAACATTTGCACCGCGGGCAACACTTCCCGGCTGATCCCGTTCTCGGCAAGTCAGAATGGAAACTGACCGAATATGCATATGATAATCATCACGAAGGACGAACCGATGAGCGGTTGGTTCCCAAAGAAAACGACACCGATAAAATGGGCAAGATTACAAACCCTCGCAGACAGATCGAGGGCGGATAACGATTTCGTTCGTGCAACGTATTAATCGTAAACGAAAACAGGGGCAGAGCAGGCTGTGCAATGGCTTGCTCTGCCCCTGTTTGCTTTTTCCTATGTGTTGAATCCCCATCCGTTCAAAGGCAAATCAATTCATCGGTTCAGTTCTGTCCATCTCTCTCATAACCTATTTAAAAAGGACAAAGGAGGCTGGACCGGATGTCCCCCATGAAATCGTCTAGCGGTCTGGATGAAAATATTACCGGTATGCTTTGTTATCTGTTTACCTTTATAGGCGGGATTGTCTTTCTCGCTGTGGAGAAGCGGAGTCGGTTCGTGTTATTTCATGCGCTGCAATCTGTAACGGTCTTTGGCATCATTATGGTCGGGCATGTATTATCGGCTTTCCTTCCGTTGTTCGGACCACTGGTGGCATCGCTGTTGTCCCTGCTTGGTGTAGTGGTCTGGCTTATCATGGTCGTTACCAGCCTGCAGGGGAAATGGCTAAAACTGCCGTGGGTTGGCGATTTTGCGGAGAAACAGATGCGACATCTGTAACTTTAGGAAGACATGATCCAAAAAAAAAAAAAGACGATCCATCCCCTTTCAAACGGGGGTGGATCGTCTTTTGATTATATGTCCCACTTCAACGGATCTTCGGTATTTCACATGTAAAGATGACTTGTTCATGTGGTTGAACATTCACAGCATAAATGATGTATGTCATAAACCATTCATGCTGTATATCATCATGATTAACCTGATTCATTATTCATCTTGTGAATCGTCTATTCATAACAGTTAACATAACCATACTGCTGGATAATAATCCTGGCCTAATTCGGCTAATTAAGCTGACTTGCCCGTCTCTCCAAGGATGGCATCTGCCTGTTGTTCAGCCATCTTGGCGGCTGTTTCCTTGGTACCCAGACCATTGAACAGCAGGTTCATGAAGATCGCCGTGAAACTGCCTGCAATGATACCATTACCGAGCATAATCTGAGCCCAGGCCGGTGCACCTGCGAACAACTCAGGCACAACGGTAACACCCAGGCCCATACCTACAGAACAAGCGATGACAAACAGATTCTCATGTCGGTTCAGATCAACCTGACTGCCGATAATCCGAATGCCTGATGATACCACCATGCCAAACAAGGCCACCATGGCGCCGCCAAGTACTGCCCCTGGAACGAGCTGTGCGAGGGCTGCAATTTTTGGTACAAATCCAATGACCACCAGGATTCCACCAGCCACAACAATGACATCACGTGTCTTCACACGTGTCATCTGTACCAGTCCTACATTTTGCGAATACGTTGTATACGGGAACGAGTTAAAAATACCACCCAACACAATGGCCAGACCCTCTGCGCGATAACCGCGGGCCAGATCCTTGGAGGACAGGTCCTTGTCCAGGATTTTGCCCAGAGCCATAAATACACCTGTGGACTCGGCCACGCTGACAATCGCCACCAGGATCATCGTCAGGATCGGTACAATCTCAAACGTAGGTCTGCCGAAGTAAAACGGCTGAACAACGTGGAACCAACTTGCATCGCGAATAGGGGCAAAGTTCACTTCACCCATAAACCCTGCTGCCACTGTACCTACCAGCAGACCAATCAGTACCGAGATGGAACGGATAAAACCTGTAGTGAATCGAGTCATTAAAATGATAAAGAGCAGCACGCCGAAACCGAGTAACAAGTTCACTCCGCTGCCAAAATCTTCTGACCCCTGACCGCCGCCCAGATCGTGGAAAGCAACCGGAATCAAGGTTAAACCGATGATCGTAACCACCGAACCCGTAACCACTGGCGGAAAGAGCCGAATAAGCTTCCCGAAGATTCCGGAGAATATCAATACGAAAAGCCCTGAAGCAATAATTGCTCCGTAAATGGCAGATACCCCACTGTTCATCCCGATTAGGATCATCGGAGACACAGCCTGGAATGCACAGCCGAGCATGACAGGCAGCCCTACGCCGAAATATTTATTTCCCCATACCTGAAGCAGTGTAGCCACACCACATGCGAGCAGGTCAATGGCAATCAGATAGGTTAGTTGTTCCTGTGTAAAACCCAATGCGTTACTAACGATCAATGGGACAACGACGGCTCCTGCATACATAGCAAGCACGTGCTGTAGTCCGAGGGAGAACGTTTTGATTGGATGCCGATGCCGTTGAAAAATACGTTCGCGTGCCATATTAGTTCGTGCCCTCCTCGTCCGCAAATGTAACCTGTCCATCCGACAGTGCCCCGATGCGAACCAGCGATTCCACACGGTATCCCGCTTCTTTCAGCAAGCGACCTCCCGGCTGGAATGCTTTTTCAATAACAATACCGATACCCACCACTTCTGCTCCAACTTGCTCCACAATGCGAGCCAGACCAAATGCTGCTTCACCATTCGCCAGAAAATCATCAATGATCAGCACGCGATCACCAGGCTTCATGAACTTCTTGGCAACAGTAATTTCATTGGTCTCCTGCTTCGTGAAGGAGTAGACCTTCTCTACCAGAATGTCTTCCGTCAGTGTGAGCGACTTCTGCTTCCGTGCAAAGATCAGCGGCACGTTCAGCTCCAACGCGGTCATGATGCCCGGTGCGATCCCTGACGACTCAATTGTCAGCACTCGTGTGATATTCTCACCTTCAAAGCGGCGAATGAATTCTTTACCTACTTCCTTCATCAGAACCGGGTCCATCTGGTGGTTCAGGAATGAATCCACTTTGAGTACTTGCTCGGACAGGACGATACCTTCCTGTCTTACCTTGTCTTTTAACAATTGCATTGTAATTCTTCCCCCTGAATGCCCTCCGCACAGAATCCCACATGCTCTTCCAATCACATGGTAAAAAAGCAAAAAGCCCGCCTTTTCACACGCTACGGAATAACCGGAGACGGGAAAGACGGACTTGTACGTATATGGACAAGCCGTATGGATGCTGCAAGTGTGCTGGATGGACAGAATGACAGAAGTTCAATCCTGTTGTGAGAAACCTCAAACAGTGTAATCAGAAACAGATAAAAGCCACTTGAACCTGCTCTTCAGTCAAACTGTCTGAGAATGATCTCATGCCAACCATACAAAACATTGCAACATCTTTCCCGTAGTCCGATCATTCCGGTGATCGGGTAGAGACATGCAGGCCTATTCCTGCACATATACGAGTAACGGCATATTTAATTTTTTGGCTCCATGATTCGTTACAATGTATGATCGCGAACCTGAATGTAAATGGTTAAACATAACTGACAATGTTAGAAGTATACCGAATCGGCGGCGTGAAATAAAGAAGTATTTTCATGGAAGTTGCGGAAACTTGTCTTAATTTGCAAACAGGGGGTGATTGGAATCTGTTTTTTATGTACAATATGAGAACGGAAGCGCGGATCTGAACGGAGAATGGATGGAAACGCGACCTATATTTTGAATCGAATGATCAAAGGAGATATGCACACATGAAAGGCGTACTTAAAGAATTCAAGGAATTTGCCGTCCGCGGCAACGTCATCGATCTGGCGGTCGGTGTCATTATTGGGGCTGCTTTTGGTAAAATCGTCACGTCCCTTGTGAATGATATCATCATGCCTCCAGTTGGAAAACTGCTGGGTGGAATTGACTTCAGTCAGAAAATCATCAACCTGGATAGAGACATGAAAACAGCAAACGGACAGGAAATCACCACCCTCGCTCAAGCCAACGAAGCTGGGGCTACCGTGATTGCTTATGGTCAGTTCATCAACGTCATGATTGATTTTCTTATCGTTGCGTTCTGTATCTTCATGCTTGTGAAGGGCATCAACTATCTGAAAAGCAAAGAACACAAAAAGCCCGAGCCGCAAAAAACGACCAAGGCTTGCAAGTATTGCCTATCGGAAATTCCAGCCGCAGCTACCCGCTGCTCGCACTGCACTTCAGAGCTCGAAGCAGAAGGAACCGGCGCTCTAGCATAATTACAATGAACGTTTAAAGACGCACCGAGTTGAATTACGGATATAAATCCTGATGCGGGGGACAACCTCTTACTTGCTAGGGTTTATGTATGAAAAGCTAGCCATATGGGCTTCATTAAAAATGGTTGCGTAGCTTAAAGGTTTGAAGGTTCCACCGTAAAGGTGGGGCCTTTTTTTGTGCCTAACATACATGTGTTACACGTGCTCCCCCATGAATGTCATTTGCAGCCATGCTCATGAACTAGAAACGGCGTGGCAGCAAATGCTCCAGAATCGACTTCAGATCCTTATCTTCTTTGTAAACTTCTTCCCCGGTATCCAGTTCTGTCACACGAATATATTCAAAGTTTGCCGAAGCATCCACTGGCTTGAACAACAATTGGGCCTCATCTTCCAAACGTACATTAAATCCCATATCCTTAAACATGCTGCTTAACTGACTGTTAGCCGGTTCCTGACCTTGCCCTACAAATATAAGTCCTCTAAGACTTTTACGTTCCTGAGGTTGCGGATAAATCACCTGAAAGTGTACAATGCATTCCATACGATCGTTCCCCTTTCGTTTAAAACATACTTTGTGAAATTTTGAACTTTAAAATCTGCTATATAAGGAGATACGTTTCATGACCCCAGAACGTTTCGACATTTATGACGATCAGCAAAATTGGATCGGCACTTCACTACGCAGCGAGGTCCATGCCAAAGGATATTGGCACCGTTCATTCCACTGCTGGATCGTGCGTGACAAAGACGAGCAGCGACAGGTCCTTTTTCAGCGGCGGCGTGATATTAAGGATACCTTTCCTGGATGTTACGACATTACAGCAGCAGGTCATCTCACCGCAGGTGAACAACTGCAAGACGCCAGTCGTGAGCTGGAGGAAGAACTGGGTGTTTATACTCCATTCGAGGCACTAACCTATCTACTCACGGCTACACAACAGCTCCAAGGAGAGGTGCGTGGTGTCCCATTCATAGATCGGGAATTCAGCGCCGTCTATGGATTATGTCTGAACCAGCCGCTCGAAGCCTACGTTCTGCAGCCTAGCGAGGTGGATAGCCTGTATGAAGTGCCTCTGGATGATCTACTCGCTTTATTTCGTAATGAGATCGACGTCATTCAAGCTACCGGAGTTCAGACTCAGCCGTTGATATCACCGCCACATTCCATCGGTCATAAGGACCCGTCAAGCAGTGATCATGCAGCTGATGAACCGGAACGTATCGTTCGCGATATTCGGGCAACGGAATTTGTACCCCATGGTACAGCTTATTATACGGACGTGCTGGAAGCTCTGTATCACGTGCCCAAAGAATGATCGTGTACAATCCTGTCCAACCCGATCCAGTTCACTCGAATGTTCATAGCTTCATTTTCTCAAAAATAGCATAACTTCATACCTTTACTATCGACTTGACTGGAAACAGATGCTGTGACGAACATCACTGTCATATCTCAAACCAGCACAAACAGGCGTCTGCCTTCGGGCGGCGCCTGCTTTATGTACACACGCATTCGTTTCATCAAGATAGATACCTTTGTGCTGGCATGTTCACTCCATCAGAAGTGAATTAGTCGCCGATCTGTCTAGCTCTGGTCACCCTCTCCTGAAGGAGAAGACCAGTAACGCGCAGAGAGTTCTTCGTACCGGTGCCCATATCGGGACTCCAGTTCCTCCCCCATATCCTGTTCCAGTTCGTACAACACCAGCTCTTGAGCAAAATGATTCAGCAGCAGTCCGGTCATCACCGGATGCTCCGTCACCACTGCCTGTGTGGCGCATGATTCCCCGCGCATGCCCAGCATGCACCAGCGGCGATCTACCACCAGGGAAAATTTCCGACCATTACCTGTACCATACATAGGCAGACCCGACCAAGGGACAGGCTGATCGAGCATGCCTTCGCCACCATCACACGACCATAACAGCCGCACACCCCGAGCTTCAGCCTGCTGTAAGTCATTACGCAGCAGTTCTGCCTCTTCACGCCAAACGTCCACAACAATCTCATGCTGAGCCTCGGCCAATTCACGGCTCAGATTCTCAAACACATTTTTGTCCCCTTCGACGTTATAGAAGACAGGCTTCTCCGGTTCACTCTTGGGCATGCTGCTCTGAACATAATCCAGAGAGGTACGCATTTGATCGGAGATCATACGTGTCATCTCCTCCGGCTTCAGCACACTATACTTCGCCGGTTCCCCCGGACTACACCGCAAGAACCCACGCTGTTCCAGCCGTTGCAGGGTCGCATATACATTGGAACGGGACACGCCCAGCCGCTTCGCAACCTCATATCCTGAGGCTGATCCCTGACGAGCGAGTTCCACCATAATTTTAGATTCCATCTCGGTAAACCCGAGATGACGCAAATGATGCAGCAGTTGGTCCATATTCCCGTCCCCCCATGCTGTCAGCAACCCGCACTGCCTCACACTGATGCGGCAGTGCTTCTACTGCATCAGATCAGATCTGTTCGGCACCACAGCGCGGGCACCACTTCGACCCTTTGGGCAGCTCGGCTGCACAAATCTGACAATTCACCATTTCACGTGATACTTCGGTCTGTACGTCCACCGTGTTCACGATCGGGTTGTTTTCTTTCCAGTAGCGGATGCGTTCGTCCAGTTCCTGCTGACGCTCACGTTCCCGTTGCATCTCTTCATCTCTGCGACGTTCCCACTCCGCATCAAACGCTTCCTTTTCTTCCTGGGTAAATTCCGTACTGTTATATTCCGATTCCGTTTCCAGATCCGCTATGGACGGAATGACCGTATGATACGGCTCGTCTTCCTCCAGTTCCAACTCAGGTGGCGCATCGTAAAAGTCCGGCTCTTCAGTTGGGGTCTGAGCTACAGCTGCCTCCTGTCTTGCGGCTGTGGTGGCTCCTGCGACTCCTGCTGCTCCTACTTTGGGCGCTGCTGTCTTGAGTTCACCCAACTTGCGTCCGCATTTAGGGCAGAAGTTGGCATCCAGGGAAGCGACGTGTCCACACTCGCACAACCGTTCATTCTTGAGTTGTGCAATCTTGTTGCGCAGACCATCAATCTCGTCCTGCAATTCGTCGCAGAGCTGCGACAGATCCACCATTTCTTTTTCCGCACGCGTCATATCCTGTGCCCGATAACCCTCATAAAAGATGCGACCCATATCTGTAAAATGGACTTCCTGTTCCTGTTGCAAGCCCACAATCTGGTTGTTCAGTTTCCCAATCTCAACGGCGTGTTGGGCACGCTCTGTTGCTTTGTTCGCTCCGTCTTTGATGCGCTGAAGCAGTTTCATGACCATTCCTCCTCTGTCCCGTCAAAACCAATATTATCATTTCTATTTAGTAGTAAATTAGCATATTACATCCTTCATGCAAAATGCTCAGGCATATAACTTATACGATATCATGCCAAAAAGTTGCGTAATCTCGTGCAGGTGCCCGTTTTATACCGATACTGGATGAAATCGGGGGCTTTCGTCAAGACCATATGTTCGGGTATAATGAAGCTTTGACCATACTTAACCGCCTGATTAGGCGACTAACTCTATCATACCAATTTACAATGTGATTGTGAAAAGGGCAAATGGTTTACTTTTAGCCGGGATAGTCCTATCCCTGAATGCATACAGAGGTGGATGAAACATGTTAAGTCCGAACTCAACGTTCTACCCCCGTCCGCTCGGGGTTACCCCGGCGGCGTCCCTGCCCCAGTCCCCGTCTGCTCCGCTGGAGACCAGTCGGCAACTCGTGGGTAATGAGCAACAGGATGCCTTTTATTTTCGTTCTCTGGAAGAGGCAGGCATCAAGTTAAACGCACCACAAATCTCGGCAGTCCGTCACGGCAGAGGACCGATTCTGACGCTCGCCGGAGCCGGTTGTGGCAAAACAACTGTACTGGCTGCAAGAGCTGGCTACCTCATAGAGGTCAGCGGTGTACATGCTGGCAGTATCCTGCTGGTGACGTTCACGAACAAGGCCGCCACCGAGATGAAAGACCGGATCGCGGCTTTGCCAGGTATACGCCCGGCAGCCGCGAGAGCCGTGCAGGCTCGTACCTTTCACTCTTTTGCGCTGACATTGCTGCGTCATTACGGTGTGCAGGAAGAGATCTTTGGCGAGTCGCGGGCTCAGCACACGGTGCTGAAGATGCTTCTTCGCCAAAATGGCATGAGTGAAGCCTTCCAACCTGAAAGTCTGCTGGCCATGCTGTCTGCATGGAAGATGCAAGGATCGGAAACAACCGACCTGCCTGAAAAATCGCAGGAAGAACGCGATGCCAAGCGTGTTCTGCTTGGTTACGAAGCCTGGAAACAGGATCGGGGCAAAATGGACTTTGATGATATTTTACTGCGGGCAGCCGCCCTGCTACGTGACCCTGCTGTTCTGGGGCCGCTTCAGAAGCGTTTTCAGTACATTATGGTCGATGAGTTCCAGGATACCAACCACCTACAGTATGAAATTGTGCAAAAACTGGCTTCCGCTCACCGCAACCTGATGGTTGTGGGAGACGATGACCAGACGATCTATACCTTTAATGGCGCACGCCAGGAATCGATTTTGGAATTCGATAAAGTATACCCCGGTGCACGCATTGTGACGCTGGATATCAATTATCGCAGTGATGCACGCATTCTGGGACTCGGAAGTGAACTGGTCGCCCGCAATAAACGCAGACGTGACAAACGGCTGCGTGCCGCCGGAAACCGCGGCGATGCGCCTCGCTTCGCTACACCTTCCAATGCGGAGGAAGAAGCGGCATGGGTCGTAAACCAGCTGTGCCAGCAGGTTGAAGAAGGACAACACACCTATCGTGATATTGCGATTCTTCACCGGACAGCAAGCAGCAGCCGGGCTGTATTTGAGCAGCTTGTGTTGAAAGACGTGCCTTTTGTACAGCATGGTGCTTCCCCGGTGTTCTATGACCAGTCTCTCATCAGACCCCTGATGGATCATCTGCGTCTGTCCCTTGATCCACGTGCCATGGATGCTCTCCCCAGTGCATTGGGACCGCTCTATGTATCACGTGATGCGGGTCTGGAGTGGATTCAGCGCTGTGAACAACAACAGGCGAAGAAATATCCGCTTATTCATTTGGTAAAATGGGACAAGCTGAAACCGTTCCAGCAGGAACAGGTCAAGGAACGCATCAAGCTGATCAAATCACTGCACAAACTAAAGCCCATCATCGCCATTCAAGAGATGCGCAGGCAGTTCTACGACAAGTATATGGAAAGTGGTGATCCCAGCATCTTCACCCATTATAAGGAAACGATGCTGGAAACCCTGGATGAATTTGAAGCTGCCGTCAAAAAATTCGAAACCGTGGAAGAGTTCATCCAATTCGCGGATGAGCTCTCCCGCAGACACCGGGAGATGGAATCTCTGCGCCGCGCACAGGACAGTGACGCAGTGCAGCTGATGACCATTCATCGGGCCAAAGGACTGGAGTTCCCTTGTGTCTACTGGATCGGAGCCAGTGAAGGCATTGTGCCTCACAGTACAGCACTGCGCCAGGATATCCCTGAGGATCAGAAAGCTGCGCTTGCTGCGCAGCAGACAGACGCGGAGCTGGACATGGCACTGGAGGAAGAACGCAGGCTCGCTTACGTTGCCATCACACGGGCCAAGCAGTACTTGTACGTTACCTCACCGGCGAGCCATCACGGAAAGCCAGCGGATGTGTCCCGCTTCCTGCTTGAAGCCTTCGGCATGGAAGTTCCGGACAAACGTAAACCTCGTGAGGAGAGCCGGACGAGCAGTCAGGCTTCATATGGTAAAGGTAATGGACAGTATGCCCGCTCGGGCTCAGGTGCCCGTTCCGAAGGTCGGGATGTGGCACAGCGTCGTGCCATCAGCCACAGTGACCGTCGAGACTACGAGGTTCACAACGAACGTGATGAGGATCGCTTCGGTGAACGGCGTGGCAGTGGTGAAATTCGCAACCATAAGGCATTCAGCACCACAGGCATAAGTCCGACAGCTGCGAGTTCCTCTAGTTCACATTCGTACACTTCAGGTTCAGGTAATGCTGAGCGTACGGAGACCGTTGCGGTCTGGAAGTGCAGTTCCTCCACCTGTAAAGCGTGGCTAAGACAGAAGCCGGCTGTGCCTTCTAAAGTAACCAAGAAGGCATCATCAGGCCCTCCCGCCTGTCCCCTGTGTTCAGGATCAATGGAGGCCAGCACCCGCCAGGTTCCCGTAACGGGGAGATTTGGGAAATAACTCAAATAATACGAGCATACTAGCTCGTTTCAGGGCGCTTTTTGCTGTTTATTAACAGTAGAAGCGTCTTTTTTCCATTTCAGAATGGGGGTTGGATTATGCAGGACGACAAACAACATCTGTATGTATCGGTAACTCATAACCTGATTGAACGAACAAAGAACGAATCTACACCCTTTGAAGTGTTGGTGGATGACGGGCAGTTGGGCCGATTGAAAGATCTGATGAAGGTGCTGGAGGATGACGATGCCTATACCTTGCAACGGGCCCCGGTACCCTACAAGTCGGCAGACCACGATGAGGCAACAGAGCAATTTTCGGATGGCATGACCTTGCTGTATACCTTTCTGTATGACCATGGCACGCCGGATACCCGGCAGGC
Source organism: Paenibacillus sp. FSL M8-0212 (assembly GCF_038004645.1). Classification (NCBI taxonomy): domain Bacteria; kingdom Bacillati; phylum Bacillota; class Bacilli; order Caryophanales; family Paenibacillaceae; genus Paenibacillus; species Paenibacillus sp. FSL M8-0212. The sequence goes on from NZ_JBBORP010000001.1 coordinate 1,836,231, forward strand.
AATTGAGAGCATGAACGTGCTTCCAAGGCTGCAGGATACGGATTATGATGACCCTGGATACGAGAATTCACCACTGAATAAATAACCTGATGCCAAAAAGCATGCGTAACCGCAGATCACGCGGAAGACGCATGCTTTTTACAACTGCCATGTGTAAAATGAACTCAATCCAGACGAATTTCCTGCCCTTTCTCAGCGGATTCGTAGATTCCGCACAACATGCGCGTGGAAGCCACACCATCCGCAATTGGGCTGATCGGCTCTGTACCGTTCAGGCAGCAATCCACAAAGTGGTCAATCTGGTTCTGGAATGCACTATGAATATGGAGACCCGTATTGTCCGTCTGGGGTTCAATATTCAGGATGGTATTATTTTTCTCCGTGACGATCAGTGTCTCTGGCTCCAGTTCGAACCCACCACGCTCGCCGTATAATTTCACCGAAGATTCATCTCCGCGTGCATGCAGGGTAAAGCTCACATCCACCGCCAGCGAAGCCCCGTTTTCAAACCGAATGAGCGCATTCGCCATATCTTCCACGTCATTCACAGCTGCGCTGTAGTCGGCTGCTTTGTAAAAAGAAAGATGTTCGATATGGGCACGATTGCCCAACTTCCGATACGTATTACCACTGACCGAAACAGGTTTCGGCCTGCCCATGAGGTACCAGCATTGGTCGATAATATGTACGCCGAGATCAATCAGGGGGCCGCCGCCGGAACGGCTTTTGTCAGCAAACCAACCGCCTGGATTGCCGTGACGCCGCAGAATGGAGGCTTTGGCATAATACAGTTCACCAAACTCCCCGGCATCAATGAATCTGCGCATCATCTGCATATTGTTATCATACCGACGCACAAATCCAACAATAAAGGTACGTCCGCTCTTCTTCACCGCTTCTTCAATCCGCAGCGCATCTTCCACATTGGTTGCTACTGGTTTCTCCAACAATACATGCTTGCCTGCCTCCAGTGCAGCAATGGCAAATTCGGCGTGTGTATTGTTCCAGGTACAGATACTGACAGCATCCACATGCGGGTCCTCCAGCATCTCCCGATAATCGGTGTAAACGGATTGAGCATCATACTTCTGTGCCGCAGCCTTAGCCCGTTCTTCGTTCAGATCGCAAATGGCATAGATGACGGCATCCTCGTTTTTGGCGTAACACCTCATATGAAGATCCGAGATTGATCCTGTACCGATCATTCCGATGTGCAACATTTGTTTCGTGCTCATCATCGTCCTCCCTTCCTTTTCCACAGCTTCCACAACATCATTATCGTCTTAGTCTGCCCGCAGCATGCCTTCGTAAATACCCGGCGTTGAATTTTCAATCTTCACGGCACCCAGCGTCCGGGCATAGAAATCCACAGGTCCCGCTGATCCGATAATCGCATACCCGTAACCGTCCGCCTTCATCGCATGCATACAGGCCAGTAACAGGGCTGTGCCTACACCTTTGCCCCGTGCATCCTGGCTCACACCCGTCGGTCCGAAGAAGTTGCGACACGTCGCTTCGTAACAGGCAAATCCAATCATTTTCCCATGTTCAACCGCAATATAACAGGACACCGGCTGACGTGCAAAAGCGACTTCACATTCATCCACCCAAGCCTGGCTAAAATGTGACCTCACCCAATCCAGTACAAGTTGTTTCTCTGGGGCAATGGCTCTTCGAATCACAATAGAGGATTCCTCCAACGCTCTCAGTCCACTCTCTTGCTCCGGTAAACGATAGAGCGCTACCAACATATCACTCATCTAATCCGTTCCTCCTCGTACTTGAATGTGAAATAGGACAAAGGTTTGGCCACTTACCTGAAATTAACCTGATCCTGCTGCGGATAACCTGCAATACAAGCGATATTTCTAATTTAAACTAATCTACCGCTTACATTCATTGCATTTCAACTGCAACACTTAGACGATTTGTCCCGTCTATTAACTTGAAGCGCGGCCCTAAGGAAGATTTTACCGCGTCAGTACACAGATTAGAAGGGATGAATATTGATGAACAACAACATGAAAAAAGTAAGTGCACTGATGGCCCTATCCATGGCATTGGGTGGTGGAGCCGCTTATGCAGCAACACTGGACAACACAAAACCAGTCCATCAAACATCCGTTTCAGCAGATAGTAACGCAGTGAGTGTAGTAAACGTATCCGTGAATGGTGCATCCATCTCCGATGGTTATTGGAAAAAGGATGGTAAAGTAGCCATGATCCCGCTGCGTGATCTTACCGACGCACTGGGTATTGAACTTAAATGGAATAAAGAAACTAAAACTGCAGAGCTGACTCGGGGTGCTCTGTGGACACAGGTAATTACAGGCAAGGACCAATATTCCGTAAATAAAATGCTGCTCACGCTGGGCACAGCGCCTGAAATCACAGGCGGCACTTTGTATGTACCTGCTTCTTTTGCTGAAAAGGTACTGCATGGACAAGTGAACACAACGGGGAATCAAGTGACTATCTCCAGTGAAGAGGACGTGAAGACGGTTACTGAACGTGGTGTAATTACCAGAATCTCGAACCAAGATAAATATAAGTCCATCCAGATTGGCGGTGCAGGTACGGATGGTATTGTGCTCAATCTGAGCGATGAGACGAAATTCATCTCAGTTGAGGGGAAAGAGATTGCACTGACTGATCTGGCCATTGGCATGAACGTGGAAGCTGAACATTCCCTGATCACCACCCGCAGTCTGCCACCACAAACGCCGACCTATACAGTCACTGTGCTGGATGACGGTGCGAAATCACAATTGAAAGAGGTTCTGGGGACGGCTGGTACGATTGAAAATGTAACAACAGCTGAAGGCAGTATCTCACAAATTGAGATCACAGGTACACGATTAACTGAGACGGCTCCTGACCATGTCGTGCTGAACATTGCTAAAGACACAATGATCGTGAACCACGAAGGTGAAACAGTGAAAGCTGAAGAACTGACCAAAGGAACTAAAGTCATTGGATTCTACAGCCCTGTGTTGACACGCAGCCTGCCTCCAATCGGAACAGCTTGGAAAGTGGTTGTTGAAACACCTGCAGCAGAGCTGGAAGCTAAATAATACGGTTAGAAAAACGTCTGGCTGAAACACATGTTATATGTTGTTGCAGACGACCGCGTGCATCGCTTAACGCGGGGTCATGAGTGTGGAGCATCATAAGACCAGCCATCCGCATGTAGCTCCTGGCGCGCGGTGTAATGAGTTTGGTGCATCAAGAGCTCAGCCGTGCGGCCAGGCGGCGAAGTCAATTCAAATAACCTTATCCGCTTGTCTTCTGACAAGCACGGGTAAGGTTTTTTTTTTGGTTTTGGTTTTGGTTTTGGTTTTGGTTTTGGTTTTGGTTCTGGTTCTGGTTCTGGTTCTGGTTCTGGTTCTGGTTCTGGTTCTGGTTCTGGTTCTGGTTCTGGTTCTGGTTCTGGTTCTGGTTCTGGTTCTGGTTCTGGTTCTGGTTCTGGTTCTGGTTCTGGTTTTTTTAGAGTGTGTCTACAAACTGCTTAAAACCGAAGGATATCTGAAACTTGTCCGGAGCAGACACGTGCGATGCGCTGCATACGAAATACATTACATACCGAATGTAAGAGCAAGCGGTGTTAATACTAACGAATCTGAGGCATCTTATTCATGGATTTGAAGCACCCGCAGGAATCTAAGGAATCTCAGTCACGCTATGTTTGAATAAATAGCTGTTTATATCATTTTTATCAAAGGAATTTGGGAAATAACGTGTCTGATGTTCCTTACATTTTAGCAAGAGGACCTTATCGCCAAATAAGACGTCCCGTGTTCCTTAGAAATCATCCGGATAACCGTCAGAATCAATCGGCTGTGACTTCATCTTCAACAATCGCTTCCACTTCAATCTCAACCATCAACAAGGGATCAATGAGTGCGCTAACTTCAACCATGGTGGCTACAGGCTGGATCTGTCCAAAAAATTCACCGTGCGCCTTGCCAACTTCCTCCCATCTGGAGATATCGGTCACAAACATCCGGGTTCTCACCACATGCGACATGTCCGCCCCCAGTTCTTTCAGTGCATTCTCGATCGTCTGCAAAACGAACCTTGTCTGTGCATACGGATCACCTGCTCCAACAACTACACCATCTTGCATCGCGGTTGTACCCGCCACTTCTATTCGGTTACCTACACGGATGGCACGACAATATCCCACCAACGGTTCCCATGGGGAGCCGGTAAATACCTGCTGTCTGCTCATTCTCTTGTCCCTCGCTTTGGTTGAATTTGTCTCTTCGGATTAAACATGAATTATATCAGTCTCCCATCATCTCGGACAATGGAATCAAGTTTAATTCTATCTTAACTCCATTAACATTTTTGCACAGAAAAAAATCCCCTGAATGACTGCCCATTGGTTAGATCAAGGACGGCTCATTCGGGGATTTATGAAATTAGTATCTTTTCTTTTTCTTTAAGGATGAAACATCCAAATTACAACTTGATATTAGCCTCATCGAAGTATTCTTCCAGAGTTAACCCACTCTTCGCCACATCCGGTGCCAAATCGGTACCGATGTACCGGATATGCCAAGGCTCATAGACGTAACCTGTGGTATCTTCTTCACCTTTCAGATAACGGATGACATATCCGTATTCTGCAGCATGTTCAGCCAACCACTGGCCTTCCTTCGATGTGCCAAATACCTCTTCCAGCACATTGCCCACACTCGGGCTGGATACATCAATGGCAAGACCCGTCTGATGTTCGCTTCGGCCTGGCACAGAGCTCACACGATCCGTGTATTCTTGACCTTTGGTTTTGACATTATTGTTATAGATGGATACCTGACGCTGATATGAACGATAACCGGACACCGCACGAAGCTCAATGCCATCCGCTTTTGCACCTGCAAACAACTTCTCCAGTGCCTCCGCCGCTTCCTTGCGCATATGCCGCTTCTCGTGTGGTTCGTCGAAGGAGAACGGTACATTCGGCTCTACCAGATCGTCCGGCTCGTAACCGTCAGGCAGACTCCGTTGCTTGTTCACAATGACGGTCATAGACTCGGCATTGGTCACCACGGATTTTGAATCAATTGTCGTTTGCAGTGCGCTGATACTGCGTTTCTCCAGCAATGGATCTTCCGTTGTCGCCCCGTTACCATTGTCCGAAGAGCCCTGCCCTTCGCCCGCTGAAGCATTCCCAGACTCGCTATCCGTGCCTTCACCACTGTTGCCAGAAGATGATGTGTCATCTCCGCCAGCATTGTCGCCATCCGTTCCTTTATCCTCCGTAAAATGAACCGTTGTGCCGTCCGTCTCCTGTTGTGTGTTACCCGTTCCATTCGGATTCTGGCTCTCCCCTGTGCCTGAACCGTTCTGGCACGCGGCAAGCAATGCACCGCATATCATCAATGAGGACAGCATAACCACCATACGGCGCTGTCTTCCTGTAGTTGATTTCATGTAAAAACTCCTATCGCAATAAAATAAATGTTATATAGTTCTCTTGCGTGCAGTGTTCCCTGCGACAGTATACCTTAATTGGGAGCGAAGCTCCACCGGTAAAGACCTCCTTTAGAAGAGATCCGAATGAACATATACGGGCTGTACAGCCTGTATGATCGTTTTTTGGACTTTTAGAGCAACATCCCCGTGCCGTACACAATAAAAGTGAAATGGGAATATGCCTTCATATATCCAATATGCAAAAAAAGTGATTATACCGAGATGCACTTACTAATGAGCATTGGCATTGTTAGATAAAGACAATATTCATCTTGTACCGGGAAATGAATTAAATCGAATAATGCAACATGCTGCAATAAAAACAAGCAGGGGTGATCTGAGATCTCCCCCGCTCTGATGGGTGCATCATTTGGTTGCCGGGCTGTCCGTCTTCTTCTGGACAGCCTGCCACATCCGCGCGGCTACACGCTCGCGGATCAAATCCAGCCCTGCGGTGGCCGGCACGCCCGGCAGCAGCGCTGTCAGCTCCGGCAAGGCCGGCGGCTTGCCCGGCTGCGTGAGGCGCACCTCAACGGCGCCAAAGCCCGGCCCCGGCTGGTGCATGGCGCCGTCCGCGGCGGCCTCGGCGATCCACTCGCCGACGGCCGCGCCGCCTTCGCCGCCCCGCACTTGCGGGCGGCCAGCCGTTTCCGCTGCGCGGCCGGGGCCGCTGGGATCATGGGCGAGTTCCTCCGCCCATGCCCCCAGCACGCCGGCGAGCAGCGCTTCGCGCGGCAGGCCGGCGTGCGCCAGCTGCAGCAGCGGCTCGGCCGCGAGGCGCGCGGCTACGGCGCGCTCAGCGGCCGCGGCATGCGCGCAGCCAGTGCGGCCGCAGGTGCACGCCACGGCCGCGCTGGCCGTTGCTGCGCCTGGCGAGCCATCGGGCGCTTGCGCAGCCGGCAGCAGCCCGGCGAGCTCCTCGGACGCCGGGCCACCGCGCAGCAGGGCGTACAGCGTCAGCGGGCGCTTGCGCAGCTGAGCCAGTACAGCCTCGCGCTGGGCTTCGCTCAGTCGCGCGGGCGTTCCCGTGACCGTGAACATGCCTGCGGCTGATCCGGTCTTGCCCTCAGCAGCGGAAGCGGAAACGGAAACTTCCTGGTCCGCTTCCGCTGCTGTATTTACTTCTGCTGTCCATCCACCGGGGGACATATGCAGCTCGATCTTCCATTTTTCGCTCACAATAATCCCCCTTTCTCAACATCTATATTCCTCTGAAAGTTCAAGGTCACAGCCACGTCTCACCCTGAAGTGAGATTAGACCACGCAGCTCATCATCCGACATCTCGGTCAGCCAATTCTCACCCGAACCAACGACCTGCTCGGACAGTGCCTTCTTGCTCTCAATCAGCTCATCAATCCGTTCTTCCAGTGTTCCCTGACAGATCAACTTATGCACCTGCACGTTGCGATTCTGTCCGATTCGGAATACACGGTCCGTCGCCTGATTCTCAACCGCGGGATTCCACCACCGATCATAGTGAACGACATGACTCGCCCGTGTCAGATTCAGACCCACACCTCCGGCACGAAGAGATAGAACAAACATGGACGGCCCCTCTCCTTTTTGGAAAGTCTCCACCATATCATCTCTTTGCGCCTTCGACACACCACCATGCAGGAAATAAGGTTCTTCCTCATATCGCTGTTTCAACCTCGATACCAGCAGATCTCCCATAGCAACATACTGCGTGAAAATCAAGGCAGATTCCCCGTTATCACGGATGGCGTCCAGCAGTTCAAGCAAACGTTCCATCTTACCAGATGCCTCAGCCTTGCCGTGGTCTTTCCGATTGCTGTCCGCCAGCACCGGATGATCACAGATCTGCTTGAGCTTGGTCAGGGAGGACAGCACAATCCCCTTACGGGCAATGCCATTTCTGCCGTCCAGCCCCCCCATCAGATCATCCACTACACGTTGGTACAACACCGTCTGCTCCGGCGTCAGGGAACAATAGGATTTCAGTTCAAGCTTCTCTGGCAGATCCTTGCGAATATCCGGATCACTTTTCAGCCTGCGCAGCATGAACGGAGATACCAATCGATGAAGCTCACGCAAAGATGCTGCATTTTCTTCGGATGGGCCGAGTCCCGTATACCGCTGACGGAACGATGAAGCTGTGCCCAGATATCCCGGATTGAGGAACTGGAAAATGGACCAGAGTTCGCTCAGTCGGTTCTCCACAGGTGTTCCTGTCATCGCAATACGATGAAGTGTAGACAGACGCATCACACTTTGCGCTTGTTTGGTACGGTAGTTCTTAATATATTGAGCCTCATCCAGCACAATCGTGGACCAGTGCAGCGAAGCCAGATCCGGGCCATCTCTGCCTGCCAGATGATAGGTCGTCAGTACAATGTCATGTGTCTGCGCTTCTGCCTGAAAATCATTCCCGTGCAACCGTTGTCCGCCATGATGAATGTACAGCGACAGATCCGGGGCAAATCGCTTCAGCTCACGCTGCCAGTTTCCGAGCAGCGAGGTAGGACACACAATAAGTGCAGGCAGATGAACAGGCTGCTCATTCGTGTGCTGATCCGCCGAGAAAGAATCATCTGATCCATTCAGCAGCTCATTCTCACGTGCTTCCTCTTCAGCCGCCTGGCGTTCCTCGTGTTTGCGGTCCAGCAGACAGGTAATTACCTGAATGGTCTTCCCAAGTCCCATATCGTCCGCAAGACATACGCCAAAGCCCAGCTCACGCATCGCGGATAACCATTGGTAACCTCGTTCCTGATAAGGTCTGAGTTCACCATGCAATTCTGCCGGAACCTGACGAGGCTCAATGCTGCGAAGCACCTGTCCATCGAGCAGGAAAGCGAGCATCCCATCAGATTCGGCGCCAAAGACGGAAAGACCCTTCCATGCGGAATCCTCCCCTTCATCCGCTGCCAGATGCAGCCATTCGGAGAGAGGCATATATTGTTCTTCTTCTTTTTTCATATAACGCAGGACTTGGCGAATCTCTTTTGTATCCACTTCAATCCATTCACCGCGGAACATAACATACGGAACTGTGGATTCAGCGAGCGCTGCCAGTTCCTCCGCCGTGACCGGTTTACCATCCAGCATAGGCTCCGCTTTGAAAGCAACCAATTGCTCCATGCCCAGTGCCGATGTGGCTCCAGGCAACCGCTCTGTTCCCCGATTCAACATCTGCAGACGGAGTCCCGCACGACGTTTCCCGGCACGACTCCACCTTGAAGGCATGAGAACGGTTATCCCAGCCTTCTGCAAACGTGGAACTGCATGCGTGAGAAATTCGAAGAAACCCTGCTGCTCCAGCTTAATTTCCTCTGGGCGAGCGGTAAGCAGCGCCGTCTCCAATTCAGGTGCCAATTCTGCTGCTTGCCCGAGTGCCATCAATAATTGCTCTGCCGCCGAGGTATATAACACCTTACCTCGGTCCAGATCTCGCTCCGGATGTGCCCAGATGGTCCGTGCAGGCAACCTCAGGCTTGGTTCCTGCTCACTGTCCACCCAAAAGCTTATTCCCCAGATCGTTTCATGTTCGCCCAGTGGAGGCTCCAAGCGGAGCACCAGCTTCAATTGGCCTTCAGCAGGCGCCATCTCTTCTGCTCCCACGATTGGCATTGACGTTCCACCAACTTCTTGCAGCGTATGAATAAACGCTGTCATATCGTCCGTCGGCCCTTGCACCGTCACAGGACGGAACATCGAGATCAGACTGTTCCACCAGAGTTCGGCTACTGGCGAAGATCCGCGTCGATATGGGGTGCGGTAACGGGACAGTTCACTGTCCATGCCCTCCAGTTCACTTGTCACTACAGCATGAATCATGCCACTCATGAATGAAAATAATACCGCAGCCCCTGCTTCTTCACGCGTTTCCGGTTCCAATGAAGCATAAGCTCCAGGAGCAGCCAATCCAATCGGAGGCATCGCTTCAGCAAGATCGCGGAAGCGTTCAATGTCCTCCTCCTGCTGCAAGCGTGGCCGCCATACGCCTGTTAATGTCTCTTGCCCGGTCCGTCGCCGTGCTCCGGTCTTTGCTGCGAATTCAGCCGATGGAGCAATTGCTCCCCGCAACAGCAGCTCCTGTGTGAACTGCGCTGCCTTGATCCAGTAACGCATCTCTTCTCCAACCTGAATTCCGGCTGCATTTAACAAACGGTCATCCCATTGCAGCAGCAACCTGAAGGCATCCTTAGGCGAGACTGCCAATCCTTCCAATGTGCGTCCCAGCAGTTGACGCCGCTTCGTGTTCTTGGCTTCAGCCGTGTTCCTCAGCGGATTCGGCCAGCGCAGCTCCGCAAGACGCAGAGCGGCAGGCTGAAACAGACGACCCCCGTCGCCAAAATTCAACCTTCTTACCACGTGGCTCCATGCATCCACACGTGGTTCCGATGTTTCACCGGAAAAACAAAAAAATACGTCACCAAGCCATACTCCATACAGCGATTGCATCATTAAAGTCTCCCGTCATCCCTTCGCATTGTTACTCTCCATCATATACGAAAATGACCGGATTTAAAAACCTTTGCCCATAAAAAGTGGTTATTTCGATGGTTAGGGCGTGTCTCAAAACTCGCTGAAGTGCATCTTTCACCCCCTTTTCGCCCCCTGCTGCGTCACTTTCCCTTGACGTGCCCCGGCACGCCTGCGGAAAACTTTCTTGCTTGGAACGAAAATTCGGCAAAATCTGCTTCCTTCGGAGTTTTCAGACACGCCCTAGCAGCACAAAAAAATGTCCCTTCTCCCGAAAAGCGGATGAGGAACATTTGGGTAAACCGAAGGATAATACTGAAAATTGAAAGAATAACGGATCGTTATACTACTATGATCTGATCAAGCTGCCCAGTAATACATCCAGGTTCAAAATGCCTGCACGGTGATCTGCACAGAACCCGATTTTGTCAAAAACGCCAAGCATGAAACGGCGGTGTTCCTCAGCAGGTTCCTCGAAACGATCGTAACTTACGACAGAATCAACCATATCGACGATTAGAGGTACAAATCCTCCTTTGTAAGGCACCACAATAATACGTGTAGAAGAGGTATCCTCCTGGTCCGGCATGCCTAACAATACTCGAAGACTCACTACCGAAACGACCTTACCGTACAACGAAGCAAAACCTCTGATCTCCGGACTTCCAAACGGGACCGTAGTCACCTGCACCATTCTGATGATCTCATGAACTTCATCAATTCGTAGTGCAAAAATCTGGTCTCCTACCGAAAAATTAATATATTGCATTCCCTCGTCCATAGTTATCCCCATACCCTCTCATTCCGTATAATCAGACTACTTTCGTCCTATTAGATGTTACTTTGGTGTATCGGTTATTTTTGATCAAATGTTTAGGCTTCAGATCAATTTTGCCAACTTCAACAGACGTTGCATTACGGTTGCTGTCTCGGCTCTGCTCATTTGCCCTGTTGTGGGGGGTGGTGGAAGTCAGTCGTTTTAGTAGTGAGCGTAAGTAACCTGACATTGGATTGAAAAATTATATTCAAAAAAAAGACCAAAGATCAGCTTTATGCCGATTTTTGGTCTTTTTTATCCCCATATATTATGGATCTGTTTCTATGTTTTCAAATACTTGGAACAAAAAAGCGATATTCCTGTGGATAACTTGTTTCATTACTCCAAAACGACTGTTTTATCGGATGAAAACACGAGTTATACCTGATTTGTGGATAAGTTGTGCACATATTGCACACATGCTGTGGATATCTTTGGCGTTTCATGTGGATATTCATTAATTTAATGTGGACATGTTGTGTATTTGTTTGTAAATCTAACGTAAAATCTGAATTTCCGCTTCAGTTATCCCTTACTGTGGACACGTTGTGGACATGCCCAATTTCCTTCACTGTAGTTATTCGACCAATTCACCCTGACGCATGATCAGCTTGTCATCGATGTACACGTCCGGCTTTTGTACAACTGCATCAATATGAACACCCGCGGCAATCGTTCCACCAAATGTGTTATTGCTGCCAAAGGCTACATGAATTGTGCCATACACCTTCTCATCTTCCAGCACTACACCCGTGATTCGTGCCTTGTTATTGGTACCAATTCCGAATTCGCCGAGAAAACGACCATCGCCCTCACCAAGCGTTTCCAGTAATTGAGCCCCATCTGGTCCTTCAGCTGACACCAACCGTCCTTCATTAACGGTCAATAGCATCGGTTCACGGAGTGCCCCAATTCCAGCAACGGAACCATCTACAACAATACTGCCCTCGCCCTTGCCCTCAACGGGAGCAATATAGGCTTCTCCTGACGGCAAGTTGCCCGATTCACCAGGGTTCAAATACATACCTGTGCTTGGTACACCGTCACGATCTTCAATCGAAAAGGAAAGACTATGGCCCTGCTTCTCTATTCGCACATGGCGACCTGCGGTTAATAGAGCCGTTACCTTCTCTGTCAACGCCTTTACTTGCGAATATTCAGCTGTAATGGCTCCGTTCATAAACATATCCTCTGTCATGCCAGGCATGGTTGCCACTCGGGTCCCTGAAGCAGCGGCTTTTTTGCGTGCCTGGGTATGTGTTAATGAATATCGCGTTACACACACGGCTACATCTGCTCGAATCATGGCCTCTGCAATCGGCGCAGGTGGCTCTTCTCCAGATCTGCTGCGTTCCTCCATAATTAACAGGACCGACTCAGCACCAAGTGCTTTGCCTGCCTCATAGATGGATTCAGCCAGATCCCGTTTCATATCGTCTGCGACAACCACCAGATTCTCTCCGCTGCGCAGTCCGAGACATTCCGTTAGCACATTTTTACTGATTTCCACACGTTGCTTGCTCATACATTCATCTCTCCTGTCTTTGGTTCAGCTCTCAAAAGTCGACTTGACCCTTTCGACAATTGGCACGGGATTCCTGCATGTCCAAACCTGAACTCACCTCAAGGTATCGGCCCATTCGGCGAGGATTGCGGCTGTTTCCTTATACTGAAACGTCGGAAAGTAATGTCCATAGGGTACATCTATCCGTTTGACCTGTGAGTTCATATCCTGGGGATAGTGATATTCCCGATCTTGATTGGCCCATACAACTAATGCATTCTTGGCATAATGCTGACTTTCCATTTTCGCCCACAACGTTGATCTGGCGCCTTTCCTCTGACCCGAGTGAATCCAGCGCAACAAGTCTGCATGTGCTCCTTCAATGCGAGGGGATTGGAGACTAGAACGTATTCTCTTGCCCATGGTATGGGCCATAACACTGCTGTCGCCTACGCCGCTATGTGAACTGAACATTTGATTCCAACTTTTCTCCGATCGTCCACGCAGCAGGGAGCGCATCACCCCTCTTGGCAAACGGGAAACCCATCTTAGCACATTCGGATTCGAATTGTTGGCAACTGGCTGAAGCAAACCTAACCGAATGTCTGTCCGCCCGCTACGCATCTGTGCCGCAGCTGCAATAGCAGCCCCTATTGAATGGCCCACCAGCTTCACCGGACCTTCAAACTCACCAAGAGCCGTAAGCAGTGCATCCACCTGACCTTCAAATGCTTCATCCCCCTGATGCACCGGGGACCGTCCGAATCCAGCGAGATCGATTAACCATACCGGGTTCCCGGTCCGGTCCCTAAGCTGTTTTCCTAACGGTAACATCTCATCCGCAGATTGAAGCAGACCATGTACAATAATCCAAGGCTCTCCCTCACCCTCCCAACCAAGCATAGCCATATTTCCGCTCCGTGACCGAATATAATCTGTCGGAAAACCCTCAGGTAACGGCGTATACCGCAGACGATAGTCCAGATCAGCTGTAACCAGCGGAAGCTGTTCCCGGATGTCCGGCCACGATTGCCCCATACGTGTGAACAGAGCCTCCGTCTCTTCAACCGGGAATGACCTGTTGGTAATAAAAGCAACCGACTCCGCTGGAACACCACTGATGCGTGAACCACCTGATTTCATGATCCATTGAATCCATGGTAGTGGCACAGCCCCTTTGGGCTTGGGTACGTCCAATTGCTGCGCCAAGAGTTGCAGCAGTTCCTTCATATTGGGACTGTCCTCCTTCCGCGCCAACAGTGGATAAGTTCCTCCGACTGGAGCAGCTTCCCTGGATAGAAAAACAAGCGTCTGTGCAACAATGTCATTCTCCACAAGCGGTAACCAATAGGATGAACCTCCCGGCACTACCGGCATAAGCCCTTTCTGAATCGCCTGAATGAGCAGTCCAATCCCACCCGTTTGCTCGGTTTCACCTGTGGGACGTGGTCCAACCACTGTACTCGGATTTACAACGGATAAGGGATAGTGATGCTGTTCTGCATGCTCGCGAATGTGCAGATCGGCATGGAACTTCATCTCTTCATATGCACTTTCATTGTTATCCACATGCTCAACCTGTAGATAATTCCCCTGTTCATTCCGCTCTCCATAAGGACTCATATAACCAACAACGTGGATAAAGTGTCTCAATCCATGAGTACGGTGGATTTCCTGTGCTAGCTGTGCCACTTCTCTGGCCCCGTTCATGAATATCTGCTCGGCTACTTTTCGTTCCAAAGTGACGTCCATCGTTCCACCCGCATGAATGATCACATTTGCTTCAAGAGCACGCTCCCGGTCCGTTGCGGTAAGCCCAAGACCCGACATGGACAAATCACCTGTAATAAAGGTAATTCGGTCGAAATCCTTCACTCCATAAGCCTTCAGCACAGTTCTGGCTCGCTGTTCCGAACGAACCAGCAAGAGTAATTGAGCTTCTCCTTGCGTGAGCTGTTTGACCGTTTCTTTGCCGATAAAACCTGTGCTTCCTGTCATAAAAATGGTTGTGGCTGCAATATCAGACTTGCTTATTACCTGATTCATGTTTGTTGAATTTGCTGCTGTGTTTACTTCATTGGATACACGGTTAGTATGTACAATCATTCTGTTACGGCCCCTTTTAGTACTATATAGTACTAGTTATATTCAAAAAAAGAGCTTCGATTAACGAAGCATCTGACAAAAAGTACGCGCCGATTGTTCTATAATCCCAACATCACGAGCAGTTCCCGCGAGGATTAGTGAACCTTCCAGTGCTGCAATAAACAACAACGCAGCCGGTCCTGGTTCGATTACTTTGCGAAATTCACCGCGATCCACACCTTGCTGAAACAACTTCTCCACCATAGGTCTAAGCTCACGAAAGAATCTGGATATGCTTTCCTTCACTTGGGGTGCACTGTCAGGTGTCTGCATATATAACGTAACAAAAGGACAGCTCCCTTCGTAATTTCGGCCCTCAATACCTGCCGACAGTAATGCCATAAATGAGTAGATACGCTCCTCCACTCCTCGCTCACGCTGACTGAGCAGCAGATACAGCTCCGACTCATACTGGGCAATCCAGTATTGTACCACGGCCTGGAGCAGTTCCTCCTTGTTTTTAAAATGATAATAAATATTCGACTTTGATACCCCACTCACTCGCACGACTTCATCCATGCTGACGTAGCTGTACCCCTGACGCAGAAATAATTGTGCCGCCACTTCAACCGCCTTGGTCCGGTTCACCGGATTGGAACTTTTGGATTTGGCAGGTCTCATGTTCATTTTTTGATTTGTCATATTTAGAACTATACAGTACTATTAAGTTGAAAACAAGTATTTCTGTTAACAAAAGAGGATTTCCTACTCCAACTACTCCCTACTTGTCCACATTTAGAGTGTTATACACACAGGATATCCACATATAGTATTAACTCTGTGTTAAATACGTCATGAGATCGTTAAACTGCTTTTGGGTTATCCACATGTATTCCAGTGAATAAAACAAAAAAAGGCCAACCAGAACGCACCCGGCTGACCCTTCGTACAATTCATTTTCCAACTGTTACTTTTGTTTCCCTGCTTTAAACCGAAGGTTTACTGTCCCCAGCAATAATCGGTTCGGTACCTTGAAGCGGCAATCTGTTCTCCAATCGGATGGCGACAAACAGGATTATCGTCACCGTAACACCGAGTGTTCCTAACAGTACGCCTGTATTCTCCTGCCCCATCAGGGACAACGGAAGTGCCAGCACCAATGGGACAACTGATCTTGTAAATTGAGTGGCGAACGTTGATCTCCCCGACCACTTCATGGTCTCTTCGCGGCTGCGTAAGTTATCAAACATGACAGACCTTTGCATAATACGAGTCCGGTTAAACACAAACCCAAGCATGAATCCACAGATTAACGACACCGCAAACACCTGTACCGTGCCAATGATGATATCGATCACGCCGATCAGTATAAATAGATACATTGGAATTCGGTGTTCCCACTTACGAATCAGCGTTGCAAGAAAGGCACCTAACCCCATCGCTGCTCCGATGGCCCCGTAACGGGATGAGTCCCAATTGAAGATATCGTGGAACAAAATCGGTACGATAAAATTAATTGCTCCCAATTGCACGGTTAATACAACTACCGCCAATATGGTCATGTTCAGTACTTTTTTTCGCACGGCGTCGGAGTATGTAATCTGCGGAGCCTCCGTTTTTTCTTTCTGTATGTTCTGCTCAGCCTGACCAGATCGAGACAGAATCGGAATGAGCCATGGAGCCATCATGCCCACAGCCAGTGTCACCATCAGTACCGTTGAGATCATTGGCAATCCGCCTATACTGAGTAGAACTCCGGTTATTGCGCTTCCTCCAAAGGCACCAATTTGAATCGCAGTCTGCAAGTCATGTGAGGCCTTGTGTGATTTGATTTTCCCATCCAGCACCATCTGGGACATGTAGATTTCCAGGCTCTGATTGGTCAAAAACAGAATCACGGAGAATACGCCACCAATCAGATATAAGCCATACACATTGGTGTTGCCCGCAAATTGAATTAAAAACACAAGCAGAAACACAATGCCCAAGATGCGTGCCAAGCTGAAAATCAGCAAGGGTCGTTCTTTAAGCGCAGTTTTGAGAAAAAAGCTATATTTTTGCAATAAAATAGGTACCAAACTCATGATCGTAATAATAATACTCAGATGAGTAATAGATCCGCCCTGCTCCAGTACAGACCAGATCAGAGTAATATTTAGAATCGTATCTCCACATAGGGTAATCGACAGAAATAGTATGAACAAAATAGTCTGTATCATTGAAGCTGTCTCACCTCAGCAACTTGCAAATCCAGCTTTTGTTCCAGAGATCTTGCGGCTTGTTTTACCGACTCGATGTCCTCAGGTCCCTCATATTGGGTACGCACAGACAGCAGACCAGTAATATCGAATCCTTTCGGAGCAGAATGGACCACTCTACCTTTGGCAGCCACTGGATAATAAGCCCGGTACCTGACATCATCTGCTGCCTCACCGCTGGCATTATTCAACACCTTGCCATCACGGTATACAAATTTGATACAGGTAGCACACTTGGGAGCTGTTCTTTTCGCAAAATGGACAGCCAACGTTTCCTCGCCCTGAAGACCATAAGCATGAGCGGTCACCAGATCAGTCCCATACACATCACGTATATTGCGATAGACATGCCCACCACTGATACGACAGCTGAACTCCACCACTTTATACTCATCGTTGGCGTTTTGCCTGGCTTCAACGTTAAACAGACCATTTTCAAGTTTCAGACCTGTACATATTTGCTGAGCCATCTCGCAAAGTTCTTGTTCTACATTGGATTCTCCCTGAAAAGGTAGCGTATATTCATCCTCTTCAAAGTAAGGACCTGGCATTCTGAGCTTGTTATGTACTCCTCCCAGATAAAACCGGCCATTCACAACTACTCCATCCAGCGTAATCTCTTCCCCCGGCAAGAACTCTTCAATCAGCGCTATTGCAGGACATTCCTCGTCAAAATATAGCCCGGATTGCGAAATGGCCAGTTGCGATATGCTATCGAAGGCCTCCTTCAATTCGGCAAGCGAATGAACGAGCGCAACATGGCTACTGGATGCGGCCAGTGTGGGTTTAATAATCACCGGATAGCCTACACTTGCTGCGGCTGTAACAGCCTCATCCAACGTATTTACGGCATGAAATTCAGGACAGGCCACGTTCTCTTGCTTCAGGAACTGACGCTGTCTGGACTTGTCTCTGGCAATTTCGGCCGCTTGGACAGGAATATCCTGTCTTCCCAATCCTTCATTTAATCTCGCATTTAGTACAATATCCGTCTCCTGCCAGGTAATGAAAAACGGAACGCCTATTTGTCTCGCCTGCACGATCATTTCTTCCACATTCTCATTCTTGGGAATATGCTGAACAGAACGAAAGCGCGGATCTTGTTCATATCCAGAAACAGAGGTCCATAAATGGACCTCTTCGAAAATTCTTCCCAGAGCTTCAATATGATCCCCGTGCAGGGATAAGCCTTTTCTCATGAGCAAACCAACGGAGGAACGAGTCATGCCAGAACCTCTTCTTTCGGCTGCTCCACAAACTCCAAAGCGATAATATACAACGTTCCCTTCTCCCCGGCTTTGGAGGAGTGCACCGTATTAGCCGGAAGCAAAATGCGGTCACCTGGCGTGCAATGCAGTTCTCCTTCTTCTGTGAAGAAGGTAATATCTCCATTGATAATCAGAAGTGTCTCGTCTGTAGGATGGGTGTGAGATTTGTGCTCCCTGAATGGTGTATCTCTTTGAACCTCTACCGAACCGGTTACAGGCAGCAACTGCATTACAGCTTCTTCAAGTGTTATGTCAGACCCTTTAATATATTGAACTGAACTCATACTATTCCTCCTCATATGATGAAATGGGCATTGCGCTGTAGCAGAAACTTCATTGGTATCTGGAATAAAATATTGCAGCCACTCTCGATTATTCGGATTCCCATAGATCCCTAGATGCGGGAATGGATCAATGGCATCGTATTGCCGAAGCAAGCTTCGCACCAAATCCTTGGATTTATCTCCTTTTGGTGTTCCCAAGCCAATCGATTCAAAGACCCATCGTGGTTGAAAGGTAATCATGTATGTATTGGCATGTCTGCTCCTTCTCACCTCATGTGCTGGTGTATTACAAACGACAAAAATGGGTTCCCCATGAAAGCAAAATTCCCACAAAGGATCATTCTCTTCATTCGGTATGAATTCTGGCCATTCTTTCAAGTCGATGGTGTGCAGCCGGGTCAGGATGGACCAAAACGTATGCTGATATTCATGGATGGATAGATCCTTATCAATATTAAAAAATGTAACCATGGAGGTGTAGTTTCCGAAGCTCCTTGCCTGTTCCACATATTCTCTCAATGCCTTTGCAAGCTCTTCTATGGAATGGTCTTCTACATCATCCAAAAAGGAGAACCGCAGCTCATTGCGGTTAAGCCCCATGGAACCGAAAATGCAGGGAAACCGAGGGCTGTCACTGGTCATATCCTTTTCAAAATGCTCAAATTCCTGCTTTCTCCAATCATGACTATCCAATCTCTTCACATCAGCGTTATCTAGCAACAACCCAAAGCCCTCCTAGAATGGTTTAATGGTGAACCAGGACAAACTTGTCATGTAATTCTAGAAGTTGTTTTCTAACGAATTCAATATCCGGGCCTTCCACAATGGCAAATCCGGATCTGGACATCGTATCTCGACCACCTGAAATGGACTGGCCTGATGTATAGTTAATTCGAATATCAATGAGTCCTTCCATCGATTTGAAATCTTCTGCGGATGAGATGCTTTCGATCTTGCCTACAGCAGATGGAAAATTAACCGCACCGGTGTACTTGCCTGTATTAACCGAAGTTGGCGCTTCATATATTCCAAGTTCCGTTTGAATGGCTGCATCAAACAAGTTAACCTGATGGGAATTCAACACCATAGGTGGAATGATGACAATCCCTCCAATTCTTGCTCCAATCTCTCCAAAACAGATCTCCCCATTCGGCAAAAGAAATACCTCTGCATGGAACACACTGTTACGTATCCCCAGTGTCCGTATGATCTCTTCATTAAACGACTGCATCCGTTCTACATATTCATAATGTGTATTAGTGGGATAACAGATCGTACCGGAAGGGCGATCATTTTGGACAATCTCAAGACAATTAAACAAATATTCAGAGACGGAGGAAAATACAAGCTCACCTTCTGAAACGATGGAGTCAATATGAAACTCCCTACCCGTAATAAATTCCTCAATGAGCACTGATTCCCGATTCCAGGAATGGTTGATATACTGCTCAAGCTCCTCTTGATTATTGAGCTTGTACGTCATGATCGTCGCCCACCCACTAATCGGTTTGATAATGATGGGAAAACCAATGCCTGCGACAATCTTTCTGATCTGTACTGCATTGGACGCAATACGTGTCTGTGACGTGTGGATTCCCGCCTGCCGCAATGTCTCCTTCATGATCCATTTGTTACGTACCGTCTCAGCCTGATTCTTTTGAATACCAGGGATACCAAAACGTGTTCTGAGATACCCGCCTGTCTCAACCACATTTTCAGTCGGGGCAATGATGCGCTCCACATCATATTCATCCAAAATGCGCTCAAAAACCTCTTCCACCTGGTCAATCCGAGTAATATCACCCACTTCGAACACTGCACTGAACAGCCCTTCTGGTAATGTAGCAAACTGTTCATAGCCCTGTTCCACCAGCAAAATGTTGGTTGTGTCCGAAATTTTGGACAAGGCTTCGAGAAACCCTGTTTTGGTGTTAATCCGCTTGTCACACAGGAATACAATATCCCTCATAAAGAACTTCACCTCCGATTCAAATATCTTTACTTTCTGCTATATTTTTCTATAATATGGATATAACTTGGAACTGTCAATCTAAAAATTACAAATATTTAAAGTTTGGCTATTTGTTGCCATTATGTGTACTAACAACAGGTTGTAGACACCATACAAACACCCGACCATCTGTATTAGTCGATATTTGGGTTCATATTTGCACTTTTTAACTGGAAATTTTCTCATTATAAAAAGGCGACTCCAATTAATCTGGAGTCACCTTTTTATATGTTTTTACTTATCCACACCTTCATTCATTGAAGGGGAAGCCGTTATTTTTTCAGACTATCCCAGTTCTGTTGCAATGCGTCGAGCAATCCGGCTTTATCCGATTTGCCTGCAACGTAAGCCTGAATTGTGCTGCCATACTCTTGTGGAACCCCCTCAGGGAAGCGGTTGAAGTTCCAGCTGAGTGTTTTATTTTCCTGGCTATACTTCATGATCTCTGTGGCGAGGTCACCCAGATCCTCTTCGGATGCTGTGATGGAACTGAACGCCGGGATGAATTTGAATTCTTTTGTCATGTATTGTTTCCCGATATCCGAAGTTACGAGCCATTCCAAAAACTCTTTTGCTTCCGGTTTCACTTGGGAATTCTTGTTCACAACCCAATAGTTCGGCACGCCGACAAACAATTTGTCATTGGGCTCATTGTTAATTGGCATCGGCAGAATACCCAGATTCAGATCCGGATCGATTCCATCGATCTGTACTTGAGTCCAGTTCCCTTGCTGCATCATCGCGGCTTCTCCACTCGCAAACAACGTAACTTGTGTATTATAGTCGGTTGTCAGCGGGTTTTTGTTGCTGTATTTCAACGTTAAGTCGAGCAAGTTGATCCAGTCGGCGAACACTTGGTTGCCAGGAATCTTCTCCGTACTTTCGTTGAGTCCTTGGATGAATTTCACCGGATCTGCCTGATTTGCAAATGCCACGTTTACATTATGGTTGCCCAGCACCCACCACTCCTGATATCCGTTCGAGAATGGGGTAATGCCTGCGGCTTGAAGTTTCTGTGCAGCTTGATCCAATTGTTCCAGTGTTGTTGGAATTTCGGTAATACCTGCTTTTTGGAAGAGGTCTTTGTTATAAATGAAACCATAACCCTCCAGCGCGAGCGGCTGTCCATAGAGCTTGCCGTCTTTGGTCATTGGCTCTTTGGCTACTTCGAGTGCATCCTTGGCCCATGATTCTCCAGACAGATCTTCCAAATATTCAAGCCATGTATCCAATTCACGATAACCACCTACGTTGAAAATGTCCGGTTGTTCGCCTGCGGCAAACTTGGCTTTCAATGCAGCGCCGTAGTCACTACCGCCACCTACGGTTTGAATGTCCAGTTTGACGCCTGGATGGGAAGATTCATATTCCGCTTTGAGACGATTGAGCGCTTCCGCAATTTCGACTTTGAATTGGAAGATTTTAATAGTTTTATCTCCAGCAGCAGCCTCGCCACCACCTTGAGTATCCGTGTTGACCGGACTGCCACTCTTGTCTCCATTGCCACAACCCGCAAGCATTACCGAAAAAGCAATCAGCATAAGCAACGTCAACTTTGTCATTCTTTTCATACATACACTCTCCCTATAGTAGTTTCAGTATAACAGTTTCACTAATGCATATTTACACTGGCACTCTGATGACAGAAAAACCTTCCCTTAAAGCGTGTTTTCATTCTAACGAACCGAGCGCACGTTATTCGCTCCTATTTGCGCAAATCTCCAGCCTAACGAATCACAGAGACGCTATTTCGTCGATTTGGTCGATTTTCAAGGCTCTGACGCCTTTTTTCACCGGAATAAGGTTACTGAGATTCGTTATAATTTCCTATTCCTTGATTATCCAACTATTAAGATGCGGTGGGTTCGTTAGCGCTTTGAACAGGGAGCATACCATCACTCTGTAAAAGAAGTTCCTGGCTATACAAGCGTCTTTCTTGGTCTTTTCTCTTGACTAATCTTTTCCCCAGGAGTTATGCCCAAGCTATACGGGCATGACTCCCTTTGCACACCTCCATGCGAGGTGGGAGCAAAGGGATCAGGATGCGATGTAGGAGCGGAGCGTTCGCCTTTGAACCTCGGTGGCTTCCTTGCCCTAATACATTCAGGCCACCGAGGAGCAACAGCGACCGAAAGCGCAACTTGATCCCGCAGCGACCTTGTACTCGCACTCCCCACTTGAACCCGCAGCGACCTCCCCATACACACTCACCTTCTGCATTATCGAACCTGGTCTTTAAATCTTTTTTTCTTGGTCTTTTCTCTTTATTGGTCTTTTTCTCTTATTGCTCTTTTCCCCAGGAGTCATGCCCAAGCTATGCGGGCATGACTCCCCTTTGCACACCTACGTGCGAGGTGGGAGCAAAGGGATCAGGATGCGATGTAGGAGCGGAGCGTTCGCCTTTGATACTCGGTGGCTTCCTTGCCCTAATCCATTCAGGCCACGGAGGAGCAACAGCGACCGAAAGCGCAACTTGATCCCGCAGCGACCTGCACTCGCACTCCACGCTTGATCCCGCCAGCGACCCTTCCCTCGCACTTACCCTTTAACTGATCCAGCCGTAATCCCCTGAATGATATACTTCTGCATCAGCAGGAAGAAAATAATGATCGGCATGATGCCGAGCACAAGTGCCGGCAAGGCCAGATCCCATTGCTTCGTGTATTGACCGAAGAGTGCAAAGGTCGCAATCGGGATCGTACGCAGGTTGGAGCTTTGCAGGATCAGGGATGGGAGCAGATAATCATTCCAGATCCAGAGTGTGTTCAGAATGATGACGGTTACATACATCGGTTTCATGAGTGGAAATACGATCCGGAAGAACACCCCGTAGGCAGAGCTTCCATCTACCCGTGCCGCTTCCTCAATCTCCAGTGGGACGGATTTTACGAATCCGTGGAACAGGAAGACCGACATCGGTGCCCCGAAACCGAGATAACAGATGATGAGTCCGCCAAGGCTGTCGATCAATCCCAGATTACTGGTTACAGTAACGAGTGGAATCATGATAGACTGGAACGGAATCACCATGGCGGCAATGAACATGCCGAACAAAATCCGGTTGAACCGGGTATCGCTGCGGACCATTCGGTACGCGGCCATGGAACTGATCAGCACAAGCAACAGATTGCTGACCACCGTAACGATAAGCGAGTTCATCAGCGCGGACGGGAAGTTAATTTTCTCCCAAGCGTTCGCATAGTTGCCCCACTGGAACACTTCCGGCCATGCAGCCGAATTGGTTAGCAGATCACCGAAGGTTTTGACCGAATTCACAAACAGGAAGTAAAACGGAACCAGGAATAAAAGTCCAAGGAGTACCATGACAATCTCGGTTAAAATGGTACTTAAGCGGTAATTTTTCGTCGTCTCCATTAGGCTTCTACCTCCTTGCTCTTCGTCAGACGTACCTGAATCATGGTGATGATGGCAACGATTACGAAGAACACGAGCGCTTTGGCGGTTCCGATGCCATATCTGTTATTCACAAAGGCTTCATTGTAAATATTAAGTGCAACCGACTCTGTTGATCCGAACGGTCCACCTTTGGTCAGCGACAGATTGAGATCGAACATTTTGAACGACCAGGAGATCGCCAGGAACAGACAGATCGTTACACCCGGCATAATGAGCGGAAGAATGATGCTCCGCAGTACCTGCCAGCGGCTTGCGCCATCAATCTCGGCAGCTTCCAGCAGATCAGGGGATACATTGGTCAGAGATGAGATGTAGATAACCATCAGATATCCTGCGGTCTGCCATACAAACACAATCACGATTCCCCAGAAGGCGGTTGGTTCGTCTCCCAGCCAAGGAAGGTTGAAGAAGGACCAGCCGGTTACATCGCCTACTGCTGAAAACCCTTTCACAAATATGAACTGCCAGATAAAGCCGAGCAACAACCCACCGATCACGTTAGGCATAAAAAAGATCGTACGCAGAATGTTTCTCGTCTTGAGCGGTTTGGTCAGGAAATACGCCAGGAAAAAGCCAATCACATTGGTCAGTACCACACCAACCACGGTGAAGCGCACCGTAAACCAAAACGCCGTTTGGAACTTGGGATCATTCGCAAAAACATGCACGAAGTTATCGAACCCTACCCAATTAATGTTCTCGGATACCCCGTTCCAGTCCGTGAAGGAATACACCATGCCAAGCAGGAAAGGGACCACGATGATGAGAATAAAAAACACGATGGAGGGACCCACGAACACAAGCTGCTGTAACAGCTGTGAAGATTTGCGATGCTTCATATCGTTCTCCCCTTCTATAGATGGATGAAATTGGTCTCTTTTTCTATTAAACCCCATTATCGCCGAGGGAAACACCGACCCTTGTGAACAGTTGGGGGTAAAATATTGTCCTCTCTTAACCTGCAACCAGAAGGGGTGTTCCGATGTCCAAATACTACAGTATACGCACCAAATTGATTGCCTTTATGCTCATCGCTACCACACTTCCACTGCTCGCTTCGATCAGCATGACGTTTATTCAGACCAAGACAGCCTTGCGGGAACAGGCTGTTGAAGAGAACAAACGCCTGATCTACCAAGCGTCCACCAATCTCAACAACTATGTGGATAACGTGGCCAGAGCATCGCTGGCTGTGTATAATGACCCGAACTTTCTGCGCAACTTGGCAAAAATTCCTGGTGATTATCGTGCGGTTGCCGAGGTGTACACCACTTTGCAGACGATACGCGCGGCTGTGCCGGATGTATTCCAGCTGTATTTGCACTCTTTTGCCGCCAATCAATCCACCTTAATTACAAATCCCTTTCCGAAGCGGGAGGAACGCAAACAGGCCTATTCCGGCTCGCTCCATGGAAAAACAGGCGGTGACAGCCCGGATATCTGGGTGGAATCGGCCCATATGAGTCACACGTACGGATTCAAGGCTGCCTCCCCCGATGATCCTGAAAGAACGGTCATTACCCTGCATCGGGTGATCAAGGATATTCCGTCCACAGAGCGTCTGGGTGTACTCGCCATTGATCTGAATATGAATACCATTGCAGCAATCTGTGGCAGACTGTATGATCCGGCTAAGGAACAGATCTATGTTGTGGATGGTCAGAATCAGATCATTTACCAGGGACGTTCCGAGGCCAATCATACGGATGCACTGCGAGAGGAAACGGCCAGTGAACTGAATATCGCGCGAACTGGCGCTGGTACAGCCCAGAATGTCGCAGGACATTTTGAACAGGATCGTTCCATGTATGTATACCAGCAGCTTGGCAGCACGTACGCCGACTGGACCATTGTCAAACAGATTCCGAATGAGACGTTATACGCCAGAGCGACCACACTTACGTGGAATAACGCGATGATTGCCATTGCGGCACTTGTATTGGTCATTGTTGCAACCTTGTTCATCTCCATCCGAATCACCGGTCCACTCAAGCAACTCATGCGATATATGAACCAGATCCAAGCCGGGCGTCTGCACGTGGATATCCATCTATCCAGCCGAGATGAATTCGGGGTGCTCGCTCGTCATTTCCGAGATATGATGGATACGGTAAATAATCTTATTTTGCGGGAATATCGACTCGAAATCGCCAATAAAACAAATCAGCTCAAAGCGTTGCAAGCGCAGATTCATCCGCATTTTCTGTATAATACACTGCAATCGATCGGTACACTTGCCCTTCAACAACAAGGACAACGGGCGTATACACTACTCTCTTCCCTGTCCAAAATGCTGCGCTACAGCATGCGGGATCAGACCTCCGTGACCTTACGCGAAGAGGCGGAGCATGCCCGGTTATATCTGGAACTGCAACAGGAGCGGTTCGGTGACCGCCTTGAGGTGGATTTGAATTTTGCCGAAGATACGCTATCTGTCGAAATGCCAAGAATGACGTTACAACCTTTAATTGAGAACTACTTTAAACATGGAGCAGATATTCAGCCTGGCAAAGGTCACATATCCCTATCCAGCCGCCGGATCAACGATCATTGGATTGAAATAGAACTGAATAATAACGGACCTTCCATACCTGAAGATAAATTACTGGAGATCCGCGGATGGCTGCATCAAAGTCATACAGCAACCGGGTTATCCACACAAGAATCCGACGAGTCTGAATCCATCGGTCTACGAAATGTAATACGCCGACTTCAATTGAACTCACATCCCGGTCACTCAGCCAGGCTTGAGATCAACAATCGGGAACCCAATGGTGTGAAGATCAGGGTTAAACTATACGCGGGAGAGTGAACAACATGAAGGCACTGCTTGTAGATGACGAAAAACATGTCCGCGATGCCATAAGGTTGCTTGGTCATTGGGAAGAGTTTGGCATTGATACGTTAATCGAAGCGGCAGACGGGGATGAAGCCATCGCCGCCATCACGGCACATCAACCTCAAATCATACTCAGTGACATGCGTATGCCAGGCAAGGACGGTATGGCATTACTTGAATGGATATCGACTCATACCCCACACAGCAAGGTGCTGGTCATTAGTGGATATGATGATTTTGAACTCGTGAGGCATGCAATCAGACATGGTGGCATGGACTACCTCCTGAAACCTGTGGAAGCAGATGAGCTGAATGCCTCTCTATTAAAGGCCGTTACAGCTTGGGGAGAGGAAGACGCCATTCGGATACAATCCACCAGGCAATCCATTGTCGTTAATCGAATGCGCCCCCACTACCAGGATCGTCTGCTCACCGAACTTGCCGTCGGCAGAGGCAGCAGTTCATCACACATGCAGCGATTGCAGGATGAGTTGAATCTCCCCAGTGTTATCCCTGTCTGTAGTATCGCTGTCACCAGCCTGTCCCATCTGGATGCAGATTGTCTGGCAAAATACCGCAGTCAACCAGATCTGCTTGTGTTCTCGGTGCTCAATATCTGTGCCGAGATGTTATCCACACCAGACGATGGCGTAATGTTTCGGCAGTTGGATCAACCGGACGAAATTGTTCTGCTGCATTGGGGCCCATCCCCTTCATTGGAACATATTCTGGACAAGGTTAATCAGGGATTGGAGCAGACGATTCAGCGCCGGCTTCATTATGGCATCTCCACCTGTGAGTCCTACCCTGGCGGAATATCAGCGGCCTATATGGAAGCCAGTTCAAGGCTGTGGAGACGTAATGCTGTGCAAACCAAACAGCGAATCCATGCTACAGTGGAATCATCAAATGGGAATAAAATCAGGCGTTTAACCGCCCATGAAGAACCCCTGCGTATGGCAGCCATGAGCTGCCGGTCTTCCAGTGTATCTGCTGCGGTCGCCGAGTGGCTTGAACCGATTACTGATCTTGAAGTTGTCAGTGCTGAGCAGATTCAGCAATGGATCGACGAGCTGGAATGGATGCTGAGCCGCTGGCTTGATGATACGGCAGGTTCGTCACCCAAAGAGGAAGAAGTAACGGAGGAACAGTCTATTCCCTTTGCCGAGTTACCTTTGGACGCTGAAGGACTGTTATCCTTCCCCCTGCTTCGTTCATTATTGGAACAACGGCTTCTTGCCGCAGGAAAGGCGCTCACCGCTCATCACCACGCCAATCCCGATCCCATGAGTGAGATTGCACGTTATATGGACGCCCATTATCAGGAGGACCTGTCCTTGCAGCAGATTGCCGCGCGTTTCTACCTGAGCCGGGAGTATATTTCCCGTAAATTCAAACAGCAATTTGGCCTGAACTGGTCGGAATATTTGGGCAAACTGCGAATCAATAACGCCAAGCTGCTACTGCAAAACCCTTCCCTGCGAGTTGCCAAAATCTCGGAGATGGTTGGATTCCAGGATGAAAAGTATTTCAGCAAAGTGTTCAAAAAAATGGAGGGCATCACGCCAGCGGAATATCGTAAAATATTATTGGAGGCTGGTACGTAACGAGTACCTGATCCGAATTAAAAAGAGTACTCCCGGCATAACCCACCGGAAGTACTCTTTATATTTTTCTTTTACAGAAAATAGCCTATATCATGGCGATTTGTTGATTCTTAATTTTCTCAGATAGGATACGATCCGAGATATTGTCCCGATTAAAATCACAGCCATAAATCCATAAGCCATATTATTTCCTGTCTTATGAGCCACTACGGGGAAATAGATGAGGCTGAACAGTAATAGGACAATATCCAGGTAGAACATAATCTTCCGATAAATAGGGATTCTCACCTCCCTTTTATTTACCAAAAATGGTTTTATTAATTATATTAAATCATAACATAGATACGTCCTAGTCCGCTCACCGATCCCGCAAAATCACCGCAGGTACAAGCCGAATGTAGATTAGCTCCCCTGCAAGCTCCACCATCGTCTGTGTAACAATAACAGCTGCGGCTATGTTTGCCCATTGTGGAGGGAGTGCCAGCGCCAGTGGCAGAACGACCAGCGAATTCCGTGTGGCTGAACTGAATATCAACGCCCGCCCTGCACCCGGATTCAATCCAAACCAAGTAGCAATAAGCCGAGATATCCAAGGCATAAGGATTAGAAAAGCAACATAGATCGGAATCACGTTCACGATGATCGCCATATCATTGTAGACTTTGCCAATCTGGGAAGCGACAACCACGATCAGCGCAAGTGCCATCATCGGAACCGGGAGCCATGCCGTCGCATTCATGACCCGTTCGCCGCTCGCTTTACCTCTGGAGAGAACTTGTGTAACAACAGCGAGCAGCAGTGGAATAACGATCAGGAACAGAAAAGCCTCCACAAACGGCCCTACCTGCATGACCTGCGCCACCTCAGCACCCATTAATACCCATAAATAAAACGGCAACAGAATCATTTGTATAACAAATAAAAGGGGGGTTGCGGCCAGCATCAATTTCTCATTGCCCCTGCCGAGCTGTGTGAACACAATGACGTAATCAATACAGGGCGTTAGCAGTACCAGATAGACTCCAATCAGAACGCCTGGTGATTGTGGAAAGACCAGTGTAAGCAACCATACGACTACAGGTACAACGATAAAATTAGCCACCAATAGCGCCCCCATAAATCGAAGATTCGACCAGGACTCTTTTAACTGTAAAAAGGGAATCTGTACAAACATGCCATATAACAGAACGGCAAGAACCGGGGACACGGTGTAGTGTAAAGCATTCCCCCATACCGGATTACTCAGCCCGATCACTGCTCCTAAGAACAATGCAACTACATAGAACCAAGTCTGCTGTTGCTCCATCGTTTCTCTTGTAAGCATTCTCTGCCTCCTCTCATTAGTGAGACATCATGGGCATGGACATATTTCTGCATCGTTTCGCGTACATTGGGACAGAGTACCGTTCCAACATAGCGGCAGAGCGCAAGGATCTGAAAGATCAACTTGTGAATTTTTTGCGGCTGTTATTAGAATGTGCAAGAACTGGGTATATTCATTGTAGACTGACCCGTGGTTCATTCATTTCGTTAAACCAAGGAGGAAACACAATGTCACGTAACAATCCGTACAAGTGGTTAAACGCCATTGGTTTTATCGCTGTAATTATCGTGAACTACCTTTCCAACGCTCTGCCGATCGGGGGCAGAACCAATAAGGAAGTATCGGATATGTACCCTGTGCTGCTCACACCTTCTGGCTATGCCTTCTCTATATGGGGTCTGATCTACCTGCTATTAGCAGGGTTCGTGATCTATCAGTTCGTGCCCGCTTCTTGGAAAAGGGATTCGATTACCCGTCTCGGGTATTGGTTTCTGGCAAGCTGTGCTTTCAACGTAGCCTGGATTTTTGCTTTTCAAAACTTGCAGACCGGTCTCGCTTTACTAATCATTGTACTGCTTCTGTTGTCTCTGATCGTTCTGTATGTAAAAACACGTACCATTACGGTTCCAACCACTGCTGAGATCTGGCTTGTGAAGCTGCCATTCAGCATTTATCTTGGATGGATTAGCGTGGCAACCATTGTCAATGCAGCTGTGCTGTTATATAAAATAGGCTGGGATGGTTTTGGTATCAGCGAACCAACCTGGACGATCATTATGCTGATTGTGGGTATGGTTCTGGCTGTACTCGTTAGCTTCCGTTATCGCGATAGCATATACCCACTTGTGTTCACATGGGCGTATATCGCCATTGCACTTAAACAAAAGGATGTCACTTCCGTATATTATACGGCAATCATCATTGCGATCGTACTGGCCATCTACGCGGTATGGCTGTTCTTCGCCCGTAATCAGGATCGCGATTAAAATCTCTCCTTCGATATAGCGCTTAAATATAACACCAATAGCAAAAAGCCGATTCGGGTCATTAAGACCTGAAATCGGCTTTTTATGTATACCGCAGCGGATGAAGGTTGTCCTATTTCAGGGCAATAACTTCAATCTCCACCAGTGCATCTTTTGGCAAACGAGCAACTTCCACTGCACTGCGTGCAGGATACGGCTGTTCGAAGAACGTGCTATACACTTCATTCACAGGAACAAAATCGTTCATGTCTTTCAGGAACACCGTCGTTTTCACGATTTTATCCATACTTGTGCCTGCTGCTTCAAGGATAGCCTTCACATTGCTCAAGGACAGACGTGTCTGCTCCTGTACATCTGCACCGAATTCACCCGTTTGAGGATTCAGGCCAAGCTGTCCGGAAGTGTAGATGAAATCGCCTGCATCAACGGCTTGACTGTATGGACCGATGGCGCCTGGCGCCTGATCGGTAGAGATTGGTTTTTTCATGGACGAGTTCTCCTTCATGTTCGTTATCCTGCTGCCGCATGGAGTCAGGGTTCGAACTCATTTTTGTTGCCTATTATACCACGATCTACCTCAAGCGAGAAACGCTCCTCACTAGCCACATGAAGCAAACAGCTCGTTCAAAGGTTTCTTAGCCCCCGTCCACACCAAGGACATGAATGACTTCATTCGAATACACATGGTTTCCCTTGGCTTGCACCAACGCAATATTTGTCATGGCCTGTGCGATGGTTGCGGCGTGTACCGCCCGGTATTTGTCTGCTCTGCCTTTCATCCAGCGATCCAGAAACTTCATGGCATGGGCAGCCATCTGCTCACCAAACCGCTTCTCATTTCGATCTCCCAGAATTAAGGAAGGGCGGAAGATATGCAATGACGGAAAACCGATATCGGACAATGCATCCTCCATTTCCCCTTTGGTCCGACTGTAAAAGACCCTGGAACCAGCACTCGCTCCCATGGAGGAGATTACCAGCATCTGTGATACACCATGTTGCTTCGCCATAGTAGCTGCACGAACCGGGTAATGATAATCCACCTGACGGAAATTGTCCTGACTGCCCGCTTTTTTGATCGTTGTACCCAAACAACAGTAAAGGTCATCGATTCCATCAAACAAGTGGCCTTGGCTCTCCAGCTGTTCCCAGTCCACCACATGCTGTTCCAGTTTGGGATGTTGCAGCTCAAGCGGACGTCTAACCAGAACCCGAACCAAGCTGTATACCGAGTGCTCCAGCAGATTATGAACCAGTAATTCGCCTACAAGCCCCGTGGCTCCAATCACCATGGCTTTCCGTTCGAGACGATTCAATTACATCCCTCCACTTCGCCATCTTTTTTTGAAGTCATACCAGATATATAGGATCAATCTAAACATTTACAAGGTTGTTCTGTCATCGAAGTGCCAGTGTAAATATTCAATATCTATTTTAACAGTACACGACGTCCAAGGGTAAATGTAAGAATCAACATCACGACACCGACCCCCACCTGAAATCCATAGGCTGAGATCCAGGCCAGCGCATCGGACCAAGTCCCCATCTTTTCATACAACCAGCCGCCCAACAGCGGCCCAATAAATGAAGTTACTCCGGTCAGAGCCGAATACACCGCGACAAACATCGGTCTTTCACTTTTGGGTGTGTCTCCGATGGTAAAGTTAAACGCCAGCTGATTGAATCCACCTACACCAATCCCAAGGAAGATATGTGATAAAAATAGTGCGATCAATACAGGCATGAACGACATTAACCCCCACGACAGACAGGAGAGCGCAATGACTGGCAATGTCCAAAATAGGAGCGTTTTGTTGCTGAATCTGGCATTCAGATTGCCCCAGACATAGAAACCGGCCATCATAACCAGCGTCTGGACTACCGTGATCAGGGATACAGTTTGATAATTAATATTCAATAAATCGAGCATAACATAGGAATAGAGCGGAACAATCAAGGTCTGGATCAATAACCAGACAGCCAGGAACAGCGTTGCTTTCAGAAAAGAACGGTCCTGGAACGGCTTGATGAACATGCGCCAGAAAACCTTTTCGGTAGAACGTTCAAATGGAACGTCCGGATAGAAGAAATAAATGACTGTGTTGGCAATGGCACAGATCCAAACCGGAATAAACAGGATCAGAAAGCCCATTTCTCCGGGGTAACGGTCCAAAACAATACCACCAGCGAATAAGCATACGCTTCCAAGAGCATTCAGAATCGTATTTCGAATTCCAAAATAACGCCCTCTCACCTTGGCAGGTACGATATCGCCAATCAGTGAAGTCCAGATCATGCCGCCGATGGTATTTGATATAAAAGCAACCGTATACACGCCAATATATACGCTTACCCACCACTCTTTGGGAAATATAAACGG
Organism: Paenibacillus sp. FSL M8-0212; assembly: GCF_038004645.1. Lineage (NCBI taxonomy): Bacteria > Bacillati > Bacillota > Bacilli > Caryophanales > Paenibacillaceae > Paenibacillus > Paenibacillus sp. FSL M8-0212. The sequence goes on from NZ_JBBORP010000001.1 coordinate 1,868,939, forward strand.
GATCAGTCCCGTCGCACTCCACAAGATACGATGTGTGCCCACAAATAGTAGCAACATGCGTTTTCGGCTGCGAATACGCTGCATCCAGTAAGCTGCTCCGATCTGGGCAATGTTTACGAACGTTGTAATCGCGAGCACAAAGCCGATATGTCTCGACCCGGCCCCAAGGTACAGCAGAAATCCGGTTAAAAACGGGCCTCCCAGCAAGGTCTGTAAAATAATTGCCGGTACACCCTCCCATGTTGCAATCGATAAATTCATGCGTTGTGTCGAACCCTTGCGCCGTGGTTTGCTTGCTGACGGGGGAGGGTTAACGTTGACCGTCTTCTGTATGGGGATACACTCCTTAGACCGGGTCTCAAAAGCCGGTCGATGCTAGTTGTCATCCCAAATTCTACTCACAGCGCGAAGGTTGTCAACTCATTTTTTCACGGTCCAACGGAAGATGGAGATGGAAGGTGCTTCCTTTACCTTCAGTGCTCTCCAGTTCAATCGATCCCCCCAGTAATCTCGCTAAATCCCGACTGATCGACAGGCCTAGTCCGGTACCGCCAAATTTTCGACTAATCGACCCGTCAGCCTGCTGAAATGCTTCAAATATGGAATGATGCTTGTCCTCAGAAATGCCAATACCTGTGTCCTGAACGGAGAAAATAAGCCATCGATTCTGAATACCTGCATTCTTAATCTGTTTGGTGCTTACGGTCAGCGTGACCTTCCCCCGGTGAGTGAACTTGATGGCATTGGACATCAGATTCCGTAAAATCTGTTGAACCCGCTGGGGATCAGACCAAAGCGTATCAGGCAGTCCCGGTTTCTTATCCAGAACCAACTGAATACCTTTTTTCTCGGCAACGAGCTGAAAGTGGCTCATGGCATCTTCTGTAAGTTGTGCGACACTGATATCCTCCAGTACAATATCCAGCCGCCCAGCTTCTACTTTGGAAAGATCCAGAATATCGTTAATGAGCGTAAGCAGTTCCTGCCCGGAGTGGTCGATCATATTGGCAAAACGTACAATATCCTCCTGATCCATCGTGTCGGCATTCTCGCTGATCATCTGGGCAAAGTTAATGACACTATTGAGCGGTGTACGCAGTTCATGGGACATATTGGCGAGAAATTCCGATTTGTACTGTGAGGCAATCATCAATTGTTTCGCTCGATCCTCCAGTACAATCTGGGCTTTCTGTAACTCTTCCTTTTGCACAGACAATAGCCGGTTCGTACTCTGGATCAGCAAAATACGATTCTGTTCATTCTGAAAATCACGTAAAATAAATGCAAAAATAAGGCTTAGCAAAATGCCTGTAGGGAGTGTATAAGGCATAATATGTGAAAAGAAGTATGTAGCCGGGATCACACCAACGATAGCAATGTTTACACTATTGACCACATTGACGATAACTGTAACAAGGATTCCTTTAATAATCAGCCTGTAGTTGCTGCGTCTCATCCATATATTCAGACCTGCACATATCACGCCCAAAACAGACATGTTAAGTACTGCCGCCAATGTAGCATCCGTGATGCCAAAAGTCAGCCTCGACAGCCCAATCCCAATACCCACGATAATTACGCTATAGGGTTGTCTATACGTTAGAACGGCAACAATTAAAGGAACATAACGAAGATCAAAGACCACTTCATCGGTGAGTTGAAACCCAAAAACCGTACTGATCCAACCTGCAAATATAAGGACAAGTACTGAACTGATCTGCTTCACTCGGGAAGAGGTACGTATTACGACATATTTATAGAACACACTAGCAAGATATGCAATGGTAATAAGCATCCCCATATTCAATACGAACATTTTTGAAAATTGCATTCACTCACTCCTGTTGTACCGACTTTACTGGCCAAAGCGCCTTCGTCCGTATGTGTCTCTATCATATCATGCCCATTGAAACTTCGGCATTCCTTCTTCGTCAAAAAAATACACAAAAATACACAAATCAGGATTCAATTTGTGCGCTGGTCGTAGTAGAATATATTGTTGTTTAAATTTAAACTACTATATAGATTGAACTAAAGAATAATTACACTGGCCACTCCGTTGACAGAACAACCTTCTGATCGCTGTTATCCCCAGATTTTTTCGATTCCCTTTTCTGAAAGGGAAAATTCGTGGATAAAGGCGAAGCGTATGCTTTCGATGCAGCTTTCTTTCAGAAAGCTTTTAGCTCCGCTTCTTCAGGGTATTTCTGTCCTCTGCGTTCTCGTGTAAATGAATGTATAGTGCAACTTATATAGTTATTTGCTGGGGTCATGCTCCTAGGGAGCATGAATGAAAGGAGTAAGGTGTTGTGCAATTGTTAAAAAGCAAATCCTATTGGCTGTCATTGAGTTTAATGCTGTCTTTGGCCGTCATGGGGCTCTTCTATGATATTCTTAATAGTCCGGAACGCGGGTTCGTAGTTCTTGATTCACCGCTCGACCGGATCATTCCCTACGTGCCTGGCATGTCCATTCCATATTTGGGCTGGTACCCGTTTGTATTCGGTGTGCTCGCTTACCTATGTGCCAAGGATCGCCTGACGTATTACCGTGTCTTGTTATCCATGAATATCTGTGTCTGGATATGTTATCTGATCTACTTCAACTTTCAGACCATGGTACCGCGCCCGGAACTGACGGGTACAGGCCTGGGAGCATCTGTTCTCGGATGGCTCTATAGCCAGGATCGTCCTTATAATTGTTTTCCAAGTATTCATTCTCTTCACTCTTATCTGGTTATGCGTGCCGTTCTCTCGGTTCCAAGCATCCGCAAACCCATCAAGATTTTGGTGGCCGCCGGGGCAGCAACCATTATCGTATCCACGCTAATGATCAAACAACATGTGATCTATGATGCCTTGGGTGCAGTCATACTCGGTGAATGTGTTCTCACCATCATAACAGGCCTCGCTCTACACCGGAGACGCAGAAAAGAATCGAAGTGGACAGAGGGGATCAACTGATCCCTCACTTCGATGGTTTCTGAAGATGATGTTGTCGTCTCCATTCATCAATAAACAAACCTGCAAAATAGGGGTCCCATTGGGTCCCTTTTCCTTCTTCCAAAATCGTTAGCGCTTTCTCGTGACTCATCCCATTCCGATATGGTCGATCAGACGTCATGGCATCAAAGGCATCGGCTACTGCAATGATGCGGCCAAAAAGGGGAATATCATCACCAGCCATCCCATCCGGGTATCCTTTGCCATCATATCTCTCATGGTGAGATCGTACACCTGGCAGAAAGTCGGCCATGGCATCAATAGGCTCTATCTGTAACAAAATACTCTCTCCCTGCACGGGATGTGTGCGAATAATGGCGAATTCCTCATCGCTTAGTTTTCCATCCTTCAACAGTACCTCATCAGGTATGCCGATTTTCCCGATATCATGAAGCAGGGCTGATTTGTACAATAAATCCGCCTGTTCCTCATTCATTCCGCTCAGCTTGCCAATCATCAGCGAATACTCTGCCACACGCATGGAATGCCCTGCCGTGTACTTATCTCGGGCGTCTAAAGCAGCAGCCAGTGTAGAAAAATAACTTTGCAACAGCTGTCGATTGCGTTCCTGTCTCATCTCCAGCCGATTAATCATCATATTGAAGCCGGAGATCAGTGCCGAAAACTCATCCGCATATAGATCCGGAGCTCGTCTGCCAAGATCTCCCCCCTGAATTCGGTTCATCTCATGTGTCAGTTCAGCAACTGGATCACGAACATCACGAATCAACAGCCAGCTTCCTACCAGCGCAAACCCCGCGCCCAGAACAACGATGAGAATTCCCCACAGAATGTACTCTTTCGCAAATTCACTGTCCATATACTGAAGTCTGATATATGTAGCCAGGAAAAATAGAAATAGAGGAAATAAGCCAATCAGTGCCGTACTTAGCTGAAATTTACGCTGGATCGATACGAGAATGCGTCCTCCCAGTGAAGGTTCCATCCCGTATTGGACTTTGCCTCGATGACGAATCTCAAGTAACAGGGGTCTAATCGCCCGCACCGTCAGGTAATACTCTATCAGCGCATGCATGATGGCAATCAGAAAGGCACATGCAGCGGCCACGACAATATACAAGTAAGGGAATTCAAGCCACCCTGTGGATATCATCCATATTGTTAATCCGGCTGCCGGAAGTGAAAAACCAAGCATGTGCGGACCCATGATCCGATATATGGTCTGTCCCGGAAAACGATGAATTTTCTCATACATGCGGTTCAGTTCGTCTCTCTCATGATGCTCGGAAGTGAAAAATTGTCTTATGGGGCCAAGCTGCACCCACAGCGTAATTAATTCTGCAACCATCATGAACAAGAGTGAAATCAGTACAATGAAGATGAGTCGAACAAATTGAATATTGGGTATTTGCAGAGTAGATACCATAACTACTGTACCGACAACAAAAACAGCTACCAGTGAACCGATCAGATAATTGCGTATCAGGCGAAAGATAAATGAACGGTATGCTTCCAACTGAACCCCTCACTCTCTATGTGCAACCAGTTCTCCCTTGAGACACAGGGAGATTAAGGGTATTGCCTTCTATTTGTTTATCGGTTGATTCGACTAAAAAAATTAATAAAATCCAATGGGTGGGCATCAGAACTGGAAAACACAAAAAGGCTGCTCCACGACGGAGCAGCCTTTAGTGATATATCCTATATTTATCCTTTAATCTTGGCAGCCAGAATCATTGTGCCACGCGGCTCATCTCCCATTGCATCCGGTTCAAGCGTGATGGCAACCGTATCATAGTCGTTGGCCGAATCCAATGTGTAATATACTGCTCCCGTTCCGTCACGACTAAGGAACGTACCGGCATTCTGAGGGGTATCTCCTTTGATCAACCAGACCTGAAAAGCCTCGTTGCCTTCCAGGTTCGGCAGGTTCTCAGCCTGTACAACCAGGTGAGTGCCTTTGCTGTCAATAACGATGGTTGCGAGACCCTGAGCTACAATGTCCTGCGTTGCAGGATTCAGCTTCACTGCCTCGCCAGTCTGCATGCCCTGTGCAGGTTCCAGAGCTGATGCCAGCTGCTCTTGCAGCTGCGCATTCTGCGCCTGTGCCTGCACCAGTTGCTCTTGCGTAGCCGACGAGCCCGCCGCTTGCTGCGTCAGCGAGTCGATCTGGCTCCGCAGCTGCGCCGTGTACACGACCAGCAACAGTGCCGCGGCCGCAAGGCCGGCACTGGCTATGCGCCAGGCGCTGCTGCTGCGCGCACGCGCGCGCGCTTGTGGCTGCCATGGCTGTGCCTGGGCAGCCTCTTCCACCCGGGCCGCAGGCACCGCCGTTACCGGCGGCAAGCCTGGTCCGGGCTGCGCCGCACGTTTGTGCTGCGGCGCAAGATCCTCCTGAAGCACCACCGGTGCTTCAGGCTCTGCAGGAGCAGCCGCTGGCTTCGCCTCGGCGCTCTCCTGCACATGTCCGAGCACGTTGCCCAGCACACGTGCTCGCATGCCTGGCGGCGGTGCTACAGGTTCCGCCGCAAGTGGCAGGAAGCCAGTCACTTCCTGCAATTCCCTCACCTCCTGGCGGCAAGGTTCGCAAGTTGCCATATGCGCTTCAAACGCCGCCACTTCCTCTGCTTCCAGTCCGCCCAGCACATACATCGGTGCCAGATCAGACCACTCCTCATGTCGTTCTATCATGGATGTATGCCCTCCCTTCCCGCGTCCGGATGCAATTCAGCATCGGCCAGCAACTTTTGGAGCTGTCGCATGGCAAGCCTGACACGGCTCTTTACTGTACCCAGCGGAATCCCGAATCGGCTGGATACTTCCTGCTGGGTTAATCCCGCATAATATATCGATTCGATAACTTGTTGCTGATCACCGTTCAATTGGGACAACGCTTCTTTAATCCGGGTACCTTCCCATTTACGCTGCACTTCTTCTTCCGTGTTCGTATGCTCATCGGCATAGGCTGCCAGTGTCTCGTGTTCAACTGAAGTAGCCGCTGCCCCTTTTGATTTCCGCCTCAGCATGTCCACTGCAATGTTACGCGTAATCGCAAACATCCATGTGGTCAGCTTCCCCTGTGAGGCATCGTAACGTTCAGCATTATTCCAGACCCGCATAAAAAGTTCCTGAACGGTCTCTTCTGCCGTCATAGGATCACCAACGATCCGATAGGCAAAAGAATACACCGCTCGCTCATAACGGTCATATAAAAGCTCCAGTGCGGAGGCATCACGTTCCGCGATCTGCCGCATTAACCTGCTGTCCTCCATCGATTCAGTCATGCGAGGGCCCCTTTCTGTTTCTTCCCTCTTATTATAACCTACGCAGAATCTTTTGAAGAGGATTACCCCTATGAAGAAATAGTTTGAAAAATTTTCTGTATCTTTTCAAAACAATCTTTCACTTTCTAACATAAAAACAGTCCGAAAACATGTTGCTCTGGTCGCGCTTTCCTTTTTATTGCAGAAAATTACAACCTGTGGTATACTATAAAAGTTGTATTAAACAACCTCATATGATTTCTGTCTTCTTTAAACCCCGGAATATTTTCTTCATGCTGCGACCGCAGCGAATTTTTAAGCACAATTAACCTATGAAGATTGAAGAACCTGAATCACAATAACCCGGTAGTACAGAGTTTCACAAGATGTTCCCATTCACACTGGCGCGGTCATCGGAGCCGCAAGGACAAAAGAGAGGTAGGGCTTTTGTTGTTTTGGATATCACTTATTCTTGAGAAGATTGAAAACATACACAAAGCACCCGGAATTGGGTTCCGGGTGTTTATCCATGTCTACATATCCAATTTAGCAACATCTACAGACAAGCGCCGCCCCCACCATTGAGTAAAGTCCTCCTTCACTTATCAGACTAACCAGATAAATTCGGCTCTGCTTTTAAAACTTTTCCATTCTCCCACTGACTACACTCCTAACTTCCTTACTTCTCCAATTGTGCAAATAACTCCGGCTTATAAAGCAAATGTATACGCTCACCAGACGCTAACGAATCCTGCACACCTTATATTGAGGATTTCTATGCTATGTAAAATCTAACGAATCTCAGCCACGTTAATCCATGTCACTTCATGAATATAGGCTCCAAACATGCCCAGATTGAGGAAATAAGACATCTACGATTCGTTAAACTTGTGAAATGGCAAAAATGCATGAAATAGCATCTGTGGAGTTCGTTAAAGAAAGTAATCCCAACGCTCCTTCACTTCTAATAAAAAAGGGACACCGCAGGATGAAATCCTACGCTGCCCCTTTCTGAATCATAGGTACGTTATGCCCCAACATGGAACTCAAACTCGGAGTTTATTTAGAGCACCTATCGCAACGATCCACGATCAGTACAGTCTCCTTGCACTCACAAATACTTAGATAAACATCGTTTTGGAGATGATGACCAGCAAGATGAACAGTACGAGGATCGTACCCATGGAACCCCAGCTTCCGCCGCCATGACCATAGGATACTCCACAACCCTGTTGATAACCGTGCATCATTGGAGCCTGATTGGCATGGTGTCCGTATCCATAGCCATATCCCATTGGCATTGTTCCACAACCATATCCATACCCATGCATTTCATGACCTGTGTATTGGTATCCTTGCATATGCTCATAACCTCCCATATGTCCGTATACGTGTCCCTGTCCGTTCGGTGAATTCGGTTTTACTTCGCTCATTGTTCATTCCTCCTTAACATTTGCCTACACCCCTAAGCTATGTATTCAGCCTACTTCTGGACCGGGCTATCGCCCTCATTTTGACAAAATGGGCGTTTAGCCATTAGGTACCTTTCCCATTTTCGAGAAACATACGCCGTCCTTCCATTACTTGAATTCCACCAATTCTTCCGTTCAACCAGAAGCTATCTTATCTTCCTGGCTCTCCACCATGCTTGTCCTCTAGAAAAAAAACCCCACCGGTTGCCCGGCAGAGCTCGCCATATTATACCCAGAAAGATTTAGTGATGATTACGAGAAGAATGAACAGAACCAGGATTGCTCCAGTCGATGTCCAGCCGCCGTATCCTACGCCTTCAACTACGTTGCTCATGCAGAACCCTCCTTTACAAATATATTAGGGTCCAAGCGGTTTATTAGATCAAGAATGCTTTAGAGATGATGACCAACAAGATAAAGAGAACCAAGATCGCGCCAGTCGATGTCCATGCGCCGCCGTATCCACCTACTACTCCACTCATGTAAACCCCTCCTTTGATTTGAGGTACAGTTCACTATATGCACCAATCACACATGGGACCGGGCTCAGGTCGAAAATGGGCTCACGGTTATATCAACCAAATGTATGTACTATCGTTCAAAATGGATACCCATACGGTCCATTATTAGCTTTTAACTTGTTAAATACAGATAAATTACCTTTTTAGTAATTATGAATACTGAAATTTTTATTTATGTTATTATTTTACTAATAAAAGCAGAAAGGAGTTTCTATCCCCACCACCTAAACTAGATTACAAACGAAATGATGACCTTAGAAAAAATCCCAACCGATGGGAAGCACATTAGGAGAAATTAGACATAATGAAGAAACTTATTACGATTTTGGCATTAGCCACATTGCTTAGTGCTTGTAGTAATTCAGAAACAAACACAACAACCAATAGCCCCACGACCGAAGCATCCAAGGCAACTGAAACTGTCTCAACAGAAGCAAAAGCTACGAAATACACTACATATAGTGGAGAAGGATTTTCTTTTGCATATCCTGAATCCTGGAAAAGCGTAGATACAAGTCAAATGAATGCTCCATCCATTAAAGCTGCTTTTTCAGACCAATCTTCATCAGTCACATTTGCAGATAATATGAATCTGACGATTGAGGCCAGTTCAACCGGTTCAATTAATCCTGAAGAATACGCCAATAATATAGTGGATTATTACACACAAAGCGGTTCCAGCATCGGCATTTCCGATTATAAAAAAACCAGCTATACAAACAAGCCTTATAAAGAATATAGCGCTGGTGTCTTGGAAGGAGCCTATAAGCATTCCTCGGGTACAGATGTTATCCTTGTGCAGTATCTGATTCCGACCAATACAGAACTCTATACCATGACGTTAACCTACGCCAAGGATACTTATAATCAGGATGAGATCAAAGATATCCTTGATTCCCTAAGCATTACTGCTTCTCTGGAGCAAACAGCACCAACTGCAACGACTGGAAATTCATCTGTTACGGCATCAGCTGCCGATTTCTTTAATGAGTTAACTCCGTACATTACAGAAGACACAGCCTTTATGGAGCAGGCATCTTATGATTTCTTTGGTAAACATAACGATGTATTCCCAGCCATTACGGCAGAACTAAGCAAAAAGGTACAAGGGCTCGTTGACTCCAATGTAACGACCCGTCATCTGAATAAAAATGTAGCCAACTATTACAATACTTTCGTACAAGTTAACGGGGAAGTCATTTCCGTTGAAGAAGATAGCTCTCTCGGAGCAACTTTCTCTATCGTTCATGTCATGGATGAGAACGGAAACGATATTATAGCGTTATATCCTGCAACGACCGGAGATTTGCTTGATGGTGATTATGCCACTGTTATCGGTGCGCCAATTACCAACTTCTCTTTTGAAAATGTTGGCGGTGGTTACACCAACGCCACTTTGATTGGAGCCTCATTGGTAGTTGCAGATTAATGAAAATGTTAAATGAGTATACAAAAAGACCAGCTTAATGAACGTTAAGCTGGTCTTTTTGTTTTTCTGTTTATAGATGTCAGAAATTCACGTTAACTACACAGACAGACACAATCTAACCTTTAATTAAATAACATAGCGAATAACCGTATTTACGGATGTTTATACTAAACCATTAATTAGGTCTTGCCTGAAGTGACGAAAGTTTATCCTGAACCGATTGTAACTTCTGTATACTTGAGGCATCCGGTTTATCACGACGGTCGTCAATTTTGACGGATGTGGAAACGCGCTGAGCTCCTGACAAAAACGGTGCTTCATGCAGAGCCGCAATTGCTGTAAAGATCTCGTTAAGCGGTCCCTCAATAATGGTGCTCATGGATGTTAACTGATATGTAATGCCCCGTTGATGTTCCAATACCTTTTGCATGTCCGCCACATAACTGCTTAGACTGGTTGTACCCGTTCCGATCGGAATTACAGTCACTTCTGCTATTGCCATTTTGCTCCGCCTCCTCTGGGCCCCGTGAACAACCGCTGCCGCTAATTTTAGTCGATTTTTGACTATTTTTATTCTACCAGTTGAATACGTTACAATTCAAACTGACGTGAAGACGTCATTCAAATTGGCCAAAAATTTTTTTTGATAAATCTTCAAATCTTCCAGTCCTTTTCCTTTGCGGATTCCTGGCTTAAATGGTATACTCGGAATTACGTTTTACTGTATCGGCCCACTTTACAAACACAATATGTTGGGTTACAGTATGTTGACAGCTACAAAATGTAGTAACACTAGATTTCTCCGCTTCTATTAGTCACCTTCTGCATTCTCGCGAAAAACAGGATGAAATCACCTCCAAAGGCACGTCCCTGTAGGTGTAAATCGCTTTCTCGAAACAGAGTTGACATGGAGGTTAACGGGGCTGTTTGGACTGCATCCGGTATCCTCAAACTACAGGCACATCTGCAATAGACCAAAGCTTACATAAGCACCCTTTTCTGTCGATATCCTGAACCTCTAAGACAGTAAGGAAGCCAGAGCATCCATGGGCATTTTCAGCCGCGAGGCGGGAGAATGCTTTTTATATGAGCATGTTCTGCATTGTGCTGTTTTGTGCTCCTCAAGTTGAGCGATTTAAGACATGAACTTGTCACCGCCGTTTCAGTCTGCCAAAAGCAACCTTTACCTTTTTCTCACCGTAAGACAACACTCAATTCTTTATATAAAGAATTTCTCCAATTTATCTCTTAAACATGCGAAAGCGAGGAATATTCATGCCACAAGTTGTGACCAAGCCGAACAACCGCCAGCTTGCCTTTGATGATATGCGCATCTCGGTATATGCCGACCGTACTCTGGAAGGACTGGAAATGCTGGACAAGGAACGTCTGGTACGTGGGGTAAACAGCAAGCTCCGCCGTGATGAAGTTACCGGAGACGAAATCAGCAACGCTTTTATCATGAGCGCACTGGAACTGGTAACCAAAGAGGAGCCTAATTGGAAATTTGCAGCGGCACGCTCCCTGCTCACTTCCCTGTACAAAAAAGCGGCTACCAACCGCAGATACAAGTCTTACCCGGACGAGCCTTATGGCGCATTCCATCCTCTTCTTGTAGATCTCGTGAAAAAAGGTATCTACCGCGAAGAATTGCTGGAATGTTACACCAAAGAACAGATCGACGAACTTGCTGAGTGCATTGACTACCGCAACGATCTGCTCTTCGATTACATCGGCTTGCTCACATTGGCAGAACGTTACCTCGCTCACGATTTTGATGGAAAAGTAATGGAATTGCCGCAAGAGCGTTATATGGTTATCGCCATGTTCCTAATGCACCAAGAGCCTGCCGAGAAACGTATGGATCTCGTCAAGGAAGCATACTGGGCAATGAGCAACATGTACATGACCGCAGCTACTCCTACGATGTCCAATGCAGGTAAAAAAGTAGCCGGTCAGCTCTCCAGCTGCTTCATTGATACGGTGGACGACTCACTCGAAGGTATCTTCGATTCCAACACGGATGTAGCTCGTCTGAGCAAAATGGGTGGCGGCATCGGCGTTTACCTCGGCAAAGTCAGAGCTCGTGGTTCGGATATCCGTGGTCACCAAAATACAAGTTCCGGTGTAATCCCTTGGATTCGCCAACTGAATAATACAGCGGTCAGCGTAGACCAGCTCGGTACGCGTAAAGGGGCCATTGCCGTCTACCTGGATGTTTTCCACAAAGACATTCTGGCCTTCCTCGATCTGAAGCTGAACAACGGTGACGAGCGTATGCGTGCGCATGACGTATTCCACGGCATCTGTCTGCCTGACTTGTTCATGGAGCGGGTATCCACTCGCGGCGAATGGAGCCTGTTCTGTCCGCACGAAACAAAGAAAGTAATGGGCTGGAAGGACGAGAATGGTCGTGCACTCGGACTGGAAGATTTCTATGATGAGTCCTTTGGCGAAGGTGCGTTCCGTGATAAATACGAAGAAGCAGTAAATCACCCACTGCTGTCCCGGATTACAGTACAGGCGATTGACATCATGAAGCGTGTACTGAAATCCCAACTGGAGACAGGTACGCCATACATGTTCTACCGGGATACGGTTAACCGCTCGAATCCTAACCGTGCACACGGTATGGTATACTCCTCCAACCTGTGTACCGAAATTATGCAGAACCAGTCTGCCACTGTGATTGAAAAGGAAGAACTCGTAACCAAGGATGGACAAACTCGCATCGTGATTTCCAAAGTGCCTGGCGACTTTGTTGTCTGCAACCTGAACTCCATCCATCTGGCACGTGCTATACCTCATAATGTATTGGAGCGTCTCGTTCCGATTCAAGTGCGCATGCTGGACAACGTTATCGACATTAACAACATTGAAGTGTTGCAAGCCCAATATACCAACAGCCAATATCGCGCAGTCGGTCTGGGAACGTTTGGACTTCACCACCTGCTTGCTCTCGAAGGCATTCATTGGGAGTCTGAAGAAGCGGTAACGTATAACGATAATCTGTATGAAAAAATTAACTATCTGCTCGTGAAATCCAGTATGGAGCTGTCCAAGGAAAAAGGACATTATCCGAAATTCAAAGGTTCCGATTGGGAAAGTGGTCACTACTTCGACCAACGCGAGTACACATCAGGTGAGCGCGTAGGCGAGTTCGTGACAACCGAACAGTGGAAAGAACTGCAAGCCGAAGTACGACAAAACGGTGTACGTAATGCTTGGTTGTTCGCCATTGCACCCAATGGTTCCACGTCCATCATTGCCGGCTCAACGGCTAGTATTGATCCGCTCTATGAGCTGTTATCTTATGAAGAGAAAACAACATACAAAATTGCCAACCCGGCTCCGGATCTGTCCGAAAAAACAAGCCCTTATTACCAAACGGCGTTCCAGGTGGACCAACATGCTTCCATTAATATGGCGGCTGCCCGTCAGCGCCACGTCGATCAGGGACAAAGTTTCAACTTCTACGTTCGACCAGATATTAAAGCAACAGAATTCCTGGAATTGCATCTGCACGCCTGGAGAGCCGGCATGAAATCAACTTATTATGTTCGTAGCCGGGCATTAACGATTGAAGAATCTTGATTTTTGCGCAAGTTGCGTTTCATCCATGATAGAGAAGATTTACTAGATTCAAGGTGACCACCAGGGCATCCTGTTTTGATTGCAAAATGGCGCTGCCCTGGTTCTTTTTTGCCTAAAACATGATCACAGCATCGCAAGATGTTGATATAGATGATTTCCCAAAGTTCTGTCGGCAGAACATTATGAAATTTCAAGGAGTGAACGGAACCATGCAAGTACAGAAAATTTTCAACACCGAAGCCCCTAACCAATCAACCCGTATAATTGAAGGTGAATGCTCCGGTATCCTGAACTGGAACGACATTCGCATGCCTCATATGTACAAATTGTACAAAGTACTGTTGCTCAACCACTGGATCGCAGACGAGATTCCAATGTCCAAAGATGCTTCCCAGTTTGCTCAACTGGATGAGGAAGAGCAACGTACGTTCAAAATCAACATCTCCCTGCTCGCGGTACTCGATTCCATGCAGACGATGTTTGTTGGTGACGTAAAACGTTACTTTACCGATTCTTCACTCGAGGCGATCTCGGCCATTATCGGACAACAGGAAGTCGTTCATAACCAATCGTACTCCTACGTTCTGTCTTCGATCGTATCGGATCGGGAGCAAAAGGAAATTTTTGAATACTGGAAACATGATCCAGTCCTGCTTGACCGTAACCGTTTCATCGCAGACATCTACCAAACATTCCGGGACGAGCCGTCTCCACAGACGTTCTTCCAGGCTATGGTAGCCGATCTGGTACTCGAAGGAATCTTCTTCTATAGTACGTTTGCCTTCTTCTACAATCTGGCCCGTGACCAGAAAATGATGGCAACCAGCCAGATGATCTCCTATATCCAGCGGGATGAAAACCAACACTGTTACTTCTTCGCTGAAGTGTACAAACAGTTGCTGGTGGACTTCCCTGAACTGAACACACCTGAGAACATGGACTACGTATACACAACCATCCATCGTGCTGTTGAGCTTGAAACCAACTGGGCACATTACACACTCAGCAACGTGCGCGGTATTGACCTGAACGAGTTGGAAGATTACATCAAGTACATCGCCAACAAACGTCTGCGTCTGATGGGTATGGAAAAAGCATATGAAGGTGTGGATGTAAACTGCATGCCTTGGATTAAACCATTCTCCGATGAAGCACTGAATGCAACCAAAACCGACTTCTTCGAAGCTAAATCCCGTAACTACGGTAAAGTTGGCGACGATAACGGATTTGACGATTTGTAATAAAGATTCCTCATATCGAATTAAACTGAAAATTATTTACACTGACACTACGATGACAGAACAACTTTCCAATAGCTGTTATCCCCAGATTTTTTTTAATTCCCTTTCTCAAGGGAAAATCCGGTGATAAAGGCGAACGCTTCGCTTTTTCAAGTTCTTTCTGTCCTCTCCGTTGTTGTGTAAATGATTAGTTCAATTCATATCGTTTTAATCACATACACTATAAATAAAAACAACACTCCCTGAACTGTGGCTACTACGCCTAAGTTCAGGGAGTGTTGTTTAATTCGTATGTACAATCTCATATCAGTATTGAACTATTATAATTTAATAGAGATATTTCTTTTCAAGATAATATCTGAAAAATCATTCTCAATAAAACGAAAATTACTTTTCGGTATCTTTAAAGCCAAGACGCTGCCTCCCCAAATGGTGTTCCAAACTTGTGCATCGGTTTCTTCTTCAGGTGTTAAGTTCAATTTAGTTCCGAGTGTCCGTTCGAATTCCCCTTTGTATTTATCTCCATATAAGGCAATTTGCCCTGTGTGGTAATCCAGGTCACTGACTCCTATTGTTGATTGGCGTTCTGCCTCTTCCTTTTTCCACATAGTCACAATCTCTTTAATCGTCGTTCTCTTACCTGCTCCATACACATATGTAGTATCGTCTGGAATGAGATTATGTTTGTTGGCCCCGGCTCTTTGAACTCCCATAAAACGGCCTTGATCAATCCAGTTGAAAATCGTAATACTTACTCCAAAAAATACAGATAATTCTTTAGGAGTATAAGAACGTACAGCTTCAATAGAAGGAACACCACTGTCTGTAATTCCTGTCGGTACATCCACTGCTTGACTTAACGCATGTTTGAGAAGCGTAACATACTTTTCTCTAAAAATATCAGCATTTTCAAAGATAGATTCATCCAGGCTACGAAGAGGTTGATTTATACATTCTCCAACCAACCTACACTTATTATATAATGAAAGAGATTCATACCCCTCCTACGGAAGTGAGGCCTATTCATGGAAAGAGAACTGCTGGAACAAATCAACTTGTGGCATGAGCAGGACCAATTCAGACTTATTATTGAACGTATTGAACGTATCCCCGTCTCAGAACGGGATTATGATCTGATTGGTCAACTCGCCAGAGCCTATAATAATGACGCACGTTACCGCGAAGCTATTCAACATTTGTTGTCTGTCGAGGAGCAAGGGGTAAACGACCCGCTCTGGCAATATCGCTTGGGTTACGCATACTGTTACATCGCGAGCTATGAGCAGGCACTACTCGCTTTTGAGAGAGCTGACGAACTTCTGCCCCATGATGAATCTACCCTTGAATTCCTTCGCCAGATTCGTCCCCAAGCGGAGAAGATGCGGATGGATCGTCAACGTCATGAAGAGAATATCGCAGCATTGGAACAGAGCGGTACACAGAACCATCTAAGAGCCGCTTCAGGGACTTATGATCCCGCAACGTTCTGGGTACAGAGTGATTATGCGCAGGACAACCATGTATCAGAACCTTTTGATGAAGAAGAGATTTTGACTATTGAGAAAGAATTGGGTTACAAGCTGCCCGCTTCCTATATCCAACTGATGAATACGCAAAACGGCGGTATCCCTGCGCTCACTGTATTTCCCACCAAAGAAGCGACTTCCTGGGCTGAGGATCACATTGCCATTTCAAGCATTATGGGAATCGGACACGATAAAATATACGCACTCGCTGGTGAGCTGGGAAGTCGGTTCATGATCGAAGATTGGGGATACCCCGATCTGGGGATTGTAATCTGTGATTGTCCATCCGCTGGTCATGATGTTGTTATGCTGGATTATCGCTTCTGTGGCCCTGAAGGTGAACCCTGTGTAGTTCATGTGGATCAGGAAAATGATTATGAGATTACATATCTTGCGCCGAATTTTGAAGCTTTCATCCGTGGATTGGTCGATGAGGATACGTATGACCTGTCTGACGAAGTTAATGAGGACTAACACCCAGGAGGGTCCGGCCATATGACAACCCGTATATATTTTGGTTCCAATCAACTTGGCGAAGTGGCCGCAGTTTCATTGCAGGATGCGCTGAATGAGCTTGACCTGGGAACCCTTGAAGATTATCGACGAACGGATAAAGGTGTTATGGGTCAGACACTGCTCATTCGCTCTTCCCGTGGAGAGTATATTCTGAAAGGCAATCCTTTATATGCAGGACAGTTACAGGAAGAAAAGTTCTTTGTAGAACAACTGGCAAAACATACGTCCATCCCTGTCCCTGATCCATATTTATTACATGAAGATACCCATCTGCTAGGCTGGAGTTATGCCATAATGCCGCGCCTGCCCGGGAATCACCTGTATGATCCAGCATTCCAGGCTTTACTGTCACAGCAAGATCAGGAAGAGATCGCCTGTATGTTTGCCCATACTTTGGCTGAACTGCACCGCTGGAAGGTGCCTGATGCCGGGGAATATGATCCTGTAGCGCAGCAGATTGTTTCCTTTGCAGGCGATTATCTGGACTGGTTGTACGGAACCAGTCGTCACTGGTTACATGATGCTGAACAGTACTCGGTGATTACGGATGAAGATGTTCAGTGGGTGGACGAGCAATTCAAGAATGCTGAACCAGCATTTCGTTCCAAAGCTGTTCCGGTTTTTGTCATGGGAGACTTCAAGGTCGAAAATATTTTGATTCAAAATCTGGACGGCCGTTCTTCAGGATGGCAGATTAGTGGTCTGTTCGATTTTACAACTGCCTATTTCGGAGATGGTACAGCCGACCTAACCAAAATATCCACCAGGTATGTTCGTGAGGGTCAACCAGAGCTTGCCGCACAGTTCCTTCGCTGCTACCGGGATCTGGTCTGTGCAGCAGATGAGGAGAAATGCCAGCACTTCCGCACACGTCTCAGCATGCATCTGCTCTATCAACGTATCTTGTGGTGGGGCGAAGCCAAAGCGACAGGACAAGTGACGTGGGCAGCCGACCTGCCTTTTGCACAGTGGGCGCAGCAGTCCATCCATTCGATTGTCACATTGCTAGATTAGTAGATTAGTTATTAGATTTGGGCAGGTCGCTCAATGGATAGCGGCCTTCCAAACTAATGTATGTATCGTTCCATATATGTCGCCCAACATGCGGGCGCACGCATACAACCGCCAGAGATCATCCTTGATCTTTGGCGGTTTTCCTCATCTCACTATATTTAAGTCAACGATGGAATCTCTCAACTTAAGCTTGTGCGACGGGTGACTCCTGATGTTTCTGCAAAAACTCCAGCATCCGGCGGTATACGAGAATCTCGTTAGTCTTTCTGGAGAAGCCATGACCCTCATCATTCAGAACGATGTACTCCACATCAAGTCCCTTCGACTGGAGCGCAGCCACGATCTGATCGGATTCGGCCTTCACGACCCTTGGATCATTGGCACCCTGAATGACCAGCATGGGGTTAACCATCTGATCGAGATACGTAATCGGTGAATCCTTCGTTAAACGTTCGCGGTCACGGACCGGATCACCCAACCAGTTATCCATCATCGGCTTCCAGTCTTCCGGTACGGATTCCAGGAATGTGAACAGGTTACTTGGCCCAAAAATATCGACCGCAGCCCGGAACAGCTCCGGATGGCGACCTGCCAGTAACAGGGTCATATATCCCCCATAACTACCCCCTACCACAAACAACCGCTCTGGCGAGGTGATTCCCTGATCAAACAACCAGTTGATCCCGGCAACACAGTCCAGCCTTGGACCCTCACCCCAATCACGCTCAACCATCTTGACAAATTCCGCACCATATCCGGTACTGCCCCGGAAATTCGGTGCAAAGACATGATAGCCCTGAGCGAGCATCATCTGGAACATCGGCCGAAAAAACTTTGCTTCGGATGCTTGCGGCCCACCATGAGGCCAAAATACGGTGTAACCATTGGCTTGCTCTGGCTTTGCTTTGAACAAAAGAGCTTCGATCTCCAGTCCGTCGTAGGAGTTATACCGAATAACGTCAGGGTACACGAGATCACTTGGGTCCAGTCCGGTTACCCGATTGGCAGTCAGCGGCTCCCAGGACTCAGCACCTGCCATTTTGCGATAGATGTTATGCGGTTGGATCGCTCCACGTCCGAGGATATACACATTGCCAGCCTTCGTAACGTTCACCTGCTCTATCGTATCCAGCGGCATATCTATGCGCCGAGGCTCATCGGCATTTTTGCCCAATACGTACATACGATTCTCCGGACCTGTAAGTGTCCAGAAATATAAGGTCTCGGAAGCCTGATGCCAGCGGATAAACTCCACATCTTCCCCTTCGATTTTGCACAATAAACGGAATTCGCGGGTATCGATACGGTACTCAGCCACATAGGCGTATGCGGAGTCATCATTGGTAATGAACAGAAGACGATTGTCATCTGCAAAAATCAGATCGGATACCTGACTATGACGTTCTGAAGCTGGCAGAATCACCATTTCTTCATTATTACGATACAGATGCGCCGTCTGATACGTATTGGAGTACATTTTTAAAATAACATAACTCTTCTCGTCAGGACTTACTGCAAACAGACTGCTCGTAACCTCTTCTCCACTGTATAACAGTTCATCTTCCCCTGTCTCCAGATCGATGCGACGTGAATTCAGATAATTCGGATTACCCGCGCTGGTGACATAATAGAGACGTTGTCCATCCTCGGACAACTCAGAGAAATAACAGCGATCATTTGGTTCTGCCGGAACCACAGGCAGTGGAACACCACCCTCGGGTGGAAGTGCATACAGATGATAGTTCTCATCTCCATCCCGATCAAACGCGGTAAGCAGATGACGTCCTTGCGGGTCTGCTTTGATAAATTGACTGCTCTGATTCAAGTACGTTAAAGGATACGGATATCCTCCTGGCAAATCCATCGCCCAAATATTCGGCTGACCGTTCAGATTACTGTCCATGAACAGACGTTTCTCGTCTGCCGATACGGCAAAATGCGAAATACGGTACGTCTGAAAATATTGCTCGACATCCGGTTTAGGGAACTGAATCATGACAAACCTCCTTGGAATTGAACCAACGAATTTAACATTGGTAAATTAAGGTACCATTTGTCCATATTATAGGTAATGCCAATGTTTAGACAATAGATATGTGAGTTATAATTCCAGATTTTCTCGATTTGCACATGAACTCACGGATAAAAGGTCATATGCGCTTTGTCTTCGCGATAATAATCCAGCCTTTGCTTCATCGTACCTGTATGCAGTTCAAACAAATGACCATCCGGATCAGTAAAATAAACAGATAATGCGTCCCGGGGATCTCTGGGCCTTCCAGGAAGAATGTCCGCCCCGGCTGCTCGCAGCTGCTGTACAGACGCGTCGAATTCCTCTTCTGTAACGGTAAATGCAATATGGGTATAGGTTCGTTCCGTATAGTTGCGAATAACATCCTCCTGATTCAGGGCAATCCACAGACCGGCAAGCTCAAAATAAGCCAGTTTGCGTCCTTTCACCTGAATTCGGGCACCGAGAGCCTGCTCATAAAAGGTAATAGCCCGCTCCAGATTGGATACGGAAAAGCACAAATGATTAATTCCTTGAATATTCATGTGGCTCCTGACACCTCCATCGATTTAAGGATCTATCCTTATTATGGTATATTCTGCGCAAAAAACAACCGCTCTGCTGCTTCCTCCCGCACCTTCTTCTGGGCGAATGCATAGGTTATCCGTATCAATGAACGTTCGAGGAGGATGTAAAGCGAATGAATCCTGTCTATCCTTTTTATGGTGAGAAAACGGTGTGCAAGGAGCAAAAGCTGGCATTTCCACCCCAGCATCAGGACCAGCAACCCGGTCTGGAAACCCTGATGGTGCCTGAACCGATTAGTGAAGATCCTGCTTACATCGGCAGCTGCAAACTCCAAGGCAAAGTTGCCATTATTACGGGTGGTGATAGTGGAATCGGACGGGCGGCCGCCATCGCTTTTGCCAAGGAAGGTGCAGATATCGTCATCGCTTATCTATATGAACGGACAGATGCCGAAAGGACTCGTGAACGGATCGAAGAATTGGGACAGCGCTGTCTCTTAATCGAGATTGACCTCCGCTTAAAGAAAAACTGCGAAGCCGTCATCCGCTCGACGATGGAAACCTATGGGAAGATCGACATTCTGGTCAACAATCATGGCGTACAGTATGTGCAGCCAAGCATCGTTGATATTACAGAAGAACAGCTGTACCACACCTTTCAAACAAATGTGTTCGCCTATTTCTTTCTGATCCAGGCCGCTCTCCCACATCTGTGTAAAGGTGCCTCTATCATTAATACGGCTTCCATTACGGCATACAAAGGAAATACCCAACTGATCGACTACTCTTCTACCAAAGGAGCCGTCGTATCGCTGACTCGGGTACTCGCCCAATCGCTTGCTGCACAGGGAATTCGCGTGAACTCCGTCGCCCCCGGCCCGATCTGGACACCGCTCATTCCTTCCAGCTTCTCAGCGGAGGATGTGCAAGTATTTGGAACGGAGACGCCTATGGGTCGGGCTGGTCAGCCTTACGAACTGGCGGCAGCCTACGTTTATCTCGCTTCCCGCGATTCATCCTACGTCACAGGTGAATGCATTCATGTCAATGGCGGCGATATGGTGACGACATAGGCTGATGTCAGGTTGGATTTGGCAGGTGTGGCAGGATATCGGTTGTCCGGTTGCGAAGAGGGTTAGGAGTATGATCCGGTTATGCCGGAGCCTGACATCTAGCGACAAGGAGCTGAACAACCTGATGAACTTCGATCCACTCTACCAACCGTACCCCTCTTACCGCGTGCCTGTGTATGCCAAGCAAGGCATGGTCGCCACGTCACAGCCACTGGCTGCACAAGCCGGCCTGGATGTATTGAAAAAAGGCGGCAATGCCATCGATGCCGCCATTGCAACTGCGGCAGCACTCACGGTGCTGGAGCCTACGTCCAATGGCATTGGCGGCGATGCTTTTGCCCTCGTCTGGACCGAGGGCAAACTGCATGGCCTGAATGCCAGCGGCCCTGCGCCTCAGGGCATATCCATTGAGGCGCTTCAAGCGGCAGGCTATACGGAGATGCCGAAGCTTGGGGTTGTTCCGGTGACGGTGCCTGGCGCACCGGCGGGCTGGGCTGAGCTGAGCCGCCGTTTTGGGCGGCTCACGCTGGCGGAAGCGCTGGAACCGGCCATCCGCTACGCGGAGGAAGGTTACCCGCTTGCGCCTGGGCTGGCCCGCCACTGGGCAAGGGCAGCCGAGATCTATGCACGCCAGGGTGATGCGACGGCAGGGCGTGCGTGGTTTGAGACATTTGCTCCAGGCGGGCGTGTTCCCGCAGCTGGAGAGATGTGGCGCTCGCCGGATCATGCGGCGACTTTGCGCCAGATTGGCGAGAGCGAAGCGCGAGACTTTTACGAAGGAGAACTGGCAGGACGCATTCATTCCTTTATGGCAGAGCACGGTGGTTATCTGACTCGCGAAGATTTGAAGGCTTTCCAGCCGGAGTGGGTTGATCCCATCTCCGTCTCCTATCGCGGATACGATGTGTGGGAGATTCCGCCGAATGGACAAGGATTGATTGCTCTGGCGGCGCTTAATCTGCTGAAAGGATATGAATTTGAAGAGAAAGAATCGGTTCAGGCGTATCATCAGCAGCTCGAAGCCATGAAGCTGGCATTTGCCGATGGGGAGAAATATATTACCGAAGAACGCAAAATGGGCGTGACGGTGGAGGAATTGCTATCCGAGGCCTACGCGGAAGAACGGCGCAAACTCATTGGTGATACCGCACGTGCACCTGAGGCAGGTGATCCACGAGCAAGTGGAACGGTTTATCTGGCTACAGCGGATGGTGAAGGCAACATGGTCTCCTTTATCCAAAGTAACTACATGGGCTTTGGGTCCGGACTTGTTGTTCCGGGGACAGGCATTGCTCTGCAAAACCGCGGACATAATTTCTCACTGGACCCGAATCATGCCAACGCCCTGGAGCCGGGTAAACGGACGTATCACACGATCATTCCGGGGTTCCTCACCCGCGGGAGCGAAGCGGTCGGGCCATTCGGTGTCATGGGTGGTTTCATGCAGCCGCAAGGTCATGTACAGGTGGTCATGAATACGATTGATTATCACCTGAACCCACAGGCCGCCTTAGATTCTCCACGCTGGCAGTGGACGAAGGGCAAAACAATTCTCGTGGAACCGGATTTCCCGCAGCACATTGCACAGGCACTCGCCCGCAAAGGACATGATATTCAAGTGGCGCTTGATCCATCCCAGTTTGGACGCGGTCAGATCATCTGGCGCAACCCGGACAATGGCGTATTATGCGGGGGTACGGAAACCCGAGCGGATGGCTCAATTGCGGCTTGGTAAAACCCGTGTCATTTTTATAATAGGATGATCACCTTATCATCCGTATAGGGCGCTATTCTATGGCACAAGAGAGATGATTCATTTCATCTCTCTTGTGCCTTTTTTGGACTTATAACATCAGCAAACAACATACTGTAGATATTTATGTACCCTTTTAACCAGAGAAATGTAAAAATACTGTATAATTCATGAAAAATATTTATTTTTTCGTAAATTTTCACT
Source organism: Paenibacillus sp. FSL M8-0212 (assembly GCF_038004645.1). Lineage (NCBI taxonomy): Bacteria > Bacillati > Bacillota > Bacilli > Caryophanales > Paenibacillaceae > Paenibacillus > Paenibacillus sp. FSL M8-0212. Next base: position 1,892,046 of record NZ_JBBORP010000001.1, read on the forward strand.
ACATAACATAAATCACAGTGCCTTTCTGACCGATATAGATAAAGGGAAATCCTCGCCATACGTGTCATCATGTACACGTCATTCCCTGGAGCTAAGGAACCATGCAAAAAAAGAAAAATGCGACTACAGAAATGAGGGTACCACACATGAAAACAAACAAGAACAGACGCGCAGGTCTAGGTCTCACCATAATGATGATCCTGACGGTACTGATCCTGGGGGCATGTTCAGCCAATAATACAACAACGGCAACAGACACAAGAACAAAGGTCGGGATCGTGCTTACGGAAGTGGGTCTGGGTGACCGTTCTTTTAATGATGCTGCTTTTGATGGACTGGTTCAGGCCAGAAATGAGAAAAGCATTATCTTCGACTATCGTGAACCGGGCGATAATTTAACTGCCGAAGCTGCATTTGAGGAGTTTGCAGAAGCCAAATTCGATCTGATTATCGGCCTGAGTGATACGGTCCAAGCAGATATGGAGAAAGTTGCAGCCAAATATCCTGATCAGCAGTTCCTCATGATTGACAGTAAGTCTGAACTACCTAACATTGCCTCCATTTCATTCCGGGCGGAAGAAGGAAGTTATCTGGCAGGTGTTATTGCCGCCATGGCGACAACGGAAGATCATGTCGGTTTCCTTGGTGGGATGGAGATACCGGTCCTTCGTAATTTCGAGCAGGGTTTTAAGCAAGGTGTTCTGGCTGTCAAGCCGGATGCAACCGTTGATGCGGTCTACGCAGGGGACTTCGGTAATGCCGAGCTCGGTGAACAACTGGCTGCACAGATGATTCAGGAAAAGGGCGCTGACGTGATCTACGTAGCTGCCGGTCTCACAGGCGTGGGCGCACTGACGGAGATTCAGAAATTAGGGAAATACGCCATCGGTGTAGATACCGATCAATTCTTTTTGGCGGAAAAAGCCATCCTTACGTCCATGCTGAAAAATGTGGATGTCTCTATCTATAATGCCGTTAACACGTTTATTAAAAACAATCATACCTTCCCTCAAAAGGAAATCGTGGAGGGGCTGGCGGAGAACGCCGTGGGTCTGACTGCTCTACATAATATCACGCTCAGTGATGAACAACAGCAAACCTTCGAAGATCTGAAGGCAAAGATCTCTTCCGGTCAAATCAAAATTACGCTTGATCAATAACCCATCGGATACGAGGAGGTACGCACATGAAACTACAGGGAAAACTGATACTTAATGCTCTAATTTCACTACTTCTATGCCTTGTGCTAGTCGCTTATATCATCATGCAATTGCTCGGTATGAATGCCAAAAATCAAAATCTGGTACCTGCCATGCTCAAGGTGAGTGAACTGAACGCCAATCAGATTCAAACCCAGCAAGCGCTGGATGTCTATTCGTTCTCCATGACAGCAGGAAACCAGGACGCCGTACTTCGCTTGCTGGATGAAGGTCAAACGATGATTCAGGAGCTTACGGACGGATTGCTCGAAACAGATCAGCAGTTACAGCTTATTCAGTCCATCGAGACAAAATTACAAGCTCTCAACCAGGGAGCCACCGAAGCGATGAGCGCAATGAACAGTGCGGAAGCGAAACGGTACAGCACTCGGGTTCGGGGCATACAGAATGATATCTATTCGTTAGATGAGATGACTCGGGATCGTTATGATCAATATACCGTCGATTTGGAACATGACATTCAGCAAACGTGGCAAGCCGCTCTGGTAGGAGCCATCGTATTGCTCGTCGCCGTAATGCTGTTTAATATGTATACTTCACGTCAGATCGCCAAACGTATTCGAACACTCAAAGACGCCGCGGGACAAATTGCGGACGGTGACCTGACCGGACAATTACCGGAAGCTCGGGGCAAAGATGAACTCGATGACCTGAGTCGCTCCTTCGGGATCATGACCCATAATATCCGCGGCATTATTCAGTCGATTGGTGAAGCGGGGCATCGTGTCGATCTGATGGCGCAAGATATTGACCGTGGCAATGATACAGCCCAAGCGATTGTGCAGCAAGTATCCCGCACCACGGAGGAACTGTCGATTGGCAGTCAAAAGATTGCGGAGGATCTGAGTGAAACGGTGATGGTTGTGGACAAAATGCAGTCTACCTTCAATAGCAATCTGGAGGCCACTTCCCAATCGGTGATCGATGGTCGTGAAGTATTAACTACCGTTGAGGAAGGCAATAAGGCTGTAGCAGAGCAACTCCGCCTGGCCGAAGTGAATCGCATGGCGATGTCAGAGGTGGAACAAACGGTACGGGAACTGGAAGAAAGCGCGGTTCGAATCACTACGATGACGGCATATGTATCGGAGATTGCCAAACAAACGACCATGCTCTCGTTAAATGCCTCCATAGAGGCTGCTCGCGCTGGAGAAGCCGGACGTGGCTTCGCTGTTGTTGCGGGCGAGGTGAACAAACTCGCCGAACAATCTGCGCAATCGGTCAAGCATATCTATGCGGCTGTGGGCGAGATCACATCCTCCATGGACAAGGTGAAGAACTCTGTAGCACAGAGCATGCAGCTATTTGGCGAACAGGAACAAGCCACTGGCCAGACTCGTGAATCCTTCTCCGCCATTCGTGAAAGTGTGGAGCGCATTAGTACGGGGATCCACCAGCTTGCGGAGGACATGCAACACTCCAATGAACTCAGTACACAGGTGCAACAGGCCATCGAAAATATCAGTGCCATTACCGAGCAGTCAGCTGCCAGCAGTGAAGAGATTACCGCCTCCACGTCGGAACAACAACGCTCCTTCGCTGATGCAAGTATCAAGGTGAAGTCATTGCGTGATATCAGTGCGGAGATGCATCAGGAACTGCTGCGATTCCGGCTATAAGCAGGATGCCGGGAGAATTCAGACCGAACGTAGGTCGGATTTAGTTTAGATACCATTTTAGATGCAGATTTTAGGCAAGTTATGGGCAGGTTAGATCCGAGCCAGGATCAGGTAGCGTGAACATACAAACAAATAAAGGGGAGCCTCCGTCATGAATCATGACAAGGCTCCCCTTTTCAGTAACTAATCGTTGTTCCATCTGAAAATTAATCGTTTCAAGATATGAAAGTATATAAATTGAACTAAACATTTACACAAAACAGAGAGGACAGAAAGAACCTGAAGAAGCGAAGCTAAAAGCTATCTGAAAGAAGCTGCATCGGAAACATATGCTTCGCCTAAAAGCTTTTTGAAACAAAGCTGCTTCGGTAGCATACGCTTCGCCTAAGAGCTTTTTGAAAGAAAGCCGCATCGGAAGCATACACTTCGCCTAAGAGCTTTTTGAAAGAAAGCCGCTTCGGAAGCATACACTTCGCCTAAGAGCTTTTTGAAAGAAAGCTGCTTCGGAAGCATACACTTCGCCTAAGAGCTTTTTGAAAGAAAGCTGCTTCGGAAGCATACGCTATCCCGGATTTCCTAGTTTATAAAAAAAACTGGGGATAACAGCGATCGGAAGGTTGTTCTGTCACCGGAATGTCCAGTGTAAATATTCTTTAGATCAACTTATATAGATTAGATAACAGGGCAGCAGCGTTTCATATCCAAACGTTTAACGAACCCTGCAAACCTTATTGGGCCATTAATTGCAGATTATAAAATCTAACGAATCTCAGGCACTCTATTCCCTAATTTAGCCTGGTTTTTCAGGTGTTTTCTCTGAAATACACAGAAATAACGTGGATGAGATTCGTTAGCTTTTGACCCTCGATGTAAACCGCGGTATAAGGTGTATCAGGTTCGTTAGGGCATCGAGCACTGGGCATTGGTATTGAGCATTGAGTACTGAGCAATGGGCATTTAGCATTGAGCAATGGACAACGTGCACTCATCTACTTTTGGTGCGCTGGTTCGTTGGATCACTTGCAGTTTGAAAACGAATCATCATAGGCAGTAACCCAAAACCGCGAGTTTGTCCCACACCTGTCCCATCCTCACAGTGCATCGATGATATCTCCGGCCAGCAGGGACGATGGGTCACTTGCAGTTTAGAAATAATTAGTCATAGACAGTAACCCAAAACCGCGAGCTTGTCTCACACCTGCCCCATCCTCACAGTGCGTCGATGATGTCTCCGGCCAGCAGGGACGATGGGTCAACGCGCAGCAGTGCTGCTCGTTCGGCGGCCTGTCCGTGGAGATATACGCCGAACGTGGCGGCTTGCTCCGCGCTGAGCCCTTGGGCAAGCAGACCGGCGATGATGCCGGTCAATACGTCCCCGGCACCGCCAGTCGCCATGCCGGCGTTCCCGGTGGTGTTGATGTACGCCTCGCCGGTTGGCGTTGCGATGACCGTTCGTGCTCCTTTGAGCACAAGGGTCACGCCCTGCTCGCGGGCGTATTTTGCAGCGTGTCCAATGCGGTCACGCTGCACCTCTTGGGTCGACATGCCCAGCAGTCGACCCATCTCGCCAGGGTGCGGCGTCAGGATTGTCGCCGCACTTCGCTGGCCCCAGTCGCGAGGCCCATGTGGGCCAGCGTCTGCCAGCATGTTGAGGGCGTCCGCGTCGATGACGAGCGGACGATCCGTATGTTGCCACAGACGGCGAAGCCAGTCTGTGTCGCCCTTGAAGCGGCCGAGGCCGGGGCCGGTCGCGAGCACGTCGCGGCTCTCCGCGAGACGCAGCACTGCGTCGGCGGAAGCCGCGTTCCATTCGCCGCTGTCTCCATCGGCGGCGGCAGCAAGCATGAGCTCGGGCACGGTGCCGATGACATGCGGCAGCAGTGCCGCGGGCAGCGCCCATGTGGCGAGCCCGCAGCCTGCGCGCAGCGCGGCCTTGGCCGAGAGCAGGCCAGCGCCGCTCATCGGCAGACTTCCTGCGGCCAGCAACACGTGGCCGTAGGTGCCCTTGTGGCCGTCCGGTGCCCGGAGACGGCCTGTGTCCACGCGCAGCGCAACGCGCAGCACCTCGTCCGTCAGCAGACGGACCGAGGGGCCATGCTCTGGCGCAAGCCGCGCGGGAATGCCGATGGCGCGCACCACTATGCGCCCCGCGGCAGAAGCGCCCGGGTACTGCACCAGCCCGCGCTTGAGCAGCGCGAGGCATACAGTCACCCGGGCTTGAATGCAGGGCTCGTACACCTCTCCGGTGTTGGCGTCCAGCCCGCTTGGCACATCGGCGGACACGACCGGCTTGCCGCTGTCGTTCGCCGCCTCAATCAGCGCCGCGTAAGCTCCGCGCGGCGCCCCCCGTGAGCCGGTGCCCAGCAGCGCATCCACGATGCCTGTGCACCGGCTGAAGTCCACGGCTTCGCGCCCGTGGACAAGAGCGGGGATGCCAAGCTTCGCAGCGGCATCCCGTTGCACTGCGGCTTCGCCACGCAATGCCTCAGGGGCATCGGCGTAGACCAATGTTACGCCAAGCCCTGCTTCAACCAAATGGCGCGCGGCCACCAGCCCATCGCCGCCATTATTGCCCTTGCCGATCAGCATGTACCACTGCTGATCTCCCGGGCGCTCCATCACCAGCGCCGGATCGGCGATGATGTCGCCACCATAACCTTGCCAATCACCGGGCCCGGTGTGTGCCCGCCTCGCATCGGTCTTGCTGCTATAGCCAAGCTGCCCTGAATCCACAAGCCGGCCTGCTGCCTGCCCTTCCCGGCACAGCTTGATGACTTCCTCGGCTATGGCGCGGCCTGCATTTTCCATTAGACTGGCAGCAGGAATACCCAGCTTATGAATGGTATACTCGTCCACAGCTCTCATTTGTTCAGCGGTTACGATAAACAACGTTCATCCCTCCCCGTGACAAGCTCATCTCATACTTAAAAGTAGCAACTTTGCACCTAAACGCTGCATCTTATATGTGTATCACTATATTTCCCCTTACCTCATCCAGTTACCACAATCCAATCGATACATCATCGAAAACTCTATCGATTCCGTGTACGAGACCTTCAGATTAAATTATCCATTCCAAAGCCCGTCTTCGCTTAATAACCTACCGTAAACCGTGCCTGGATAAACTGCGGATCGTCCAGTTCATCCACCAAAGCCGCTGCAAAATCACCAACAGAAATTGAGCTTTCCCCGATATCATCTGTAATCACACGGGTCATACCAACTCGGAACTGGCCAGTCCGACGTCCTGTTGTGATTGTTGCAGCAGGGCTCATATAGGTCCAGTGAATACCTGATGCTTCAATCAGGTCATATGCTTCTGCATGTGCTTTTGCCAGTGGTTTGACTTCTTCCGGGAATCCCGGCGTATCCATCAGCATATCACCTGAATCGGTTAGCAAACTTCCCGCTCCACCAACTACAACCAGACGTCCTGCTTTTGCCCGGCGCACACCCTCGATCAACGAACGTGTCACTTCCAGCATCTCTTCTTCTCCACCAAACTTCGGTCCATATGCACTCACAACCGCTTCCTGACCCGCTGCAAAGTCAGCCACCTGATCCGGGTTAAGCAGATCTCCCTGTTCTACACGCAAACGCTCATGCACCATCTCAACCTTCGAAGGGTCACGCACTACCGCTGTCACTTCATGCCCACGATCCATCAGCTCCCACAGTATCGTCTTGCCAATTGCTCCGGTTGCTCCAAAAATGGCTACTTTCATATGAATTCCCTCTTTTCTGTAGATATCATCTTGTCAACTTACCGTTATTTTAATACTTAATCCTATTGTTATATACCTTAAACGGCTCACGCCATCTTAAACCGGATGTGACATCTTGTAAACGTTAATGTTCATTCGCTTAACCTCTCAAGCTACGCATCAGACCACGAACAACACTTCCCCAACAACATTTCCTTTCCATATCGTTACCTTAAATATAGCCAAAAAAGCCGCATTTGCGGCTTCAACATCACGTATTTATCTTACGTGGATACTCTACTGCAGGTTAGAAAATCAACAGCCTTCTGCGCCCAGATTCGCTCCGAATAAGCTTCATGCGCCATATCCTCGATATGAAGCTCAATCCTGCCTGTAGCACCAGACATTTGCTTGTTTTCCATGATGTCCAGATATAACCTCTCCGTCTGTTCTACGGGACACAGTTGATCAGCCTGACCATGAATGAGCTGAATATCCACCTCACTGAGTCCGGATACATAAGCTGTTGGGCTTCTATCCCGCAGGGCAGATGGATCATGCAAAAGCTCACCGATTTCAGTTTCCAAGAATGATCTCAGCTTCGCTCCTCCGCCTGCGTACAGTCCTTCCAGATCCGTAAACGGTGCACAGGCAACCACAGTACTCCATAACGCCGGACTTTTACCTGCTACCAGCAATGCCAGATAAGCCCCATAGCTCACCCCATAGAGAGATACGTGTGAATAGGAAGATAACATCTGCTCCCGCATGAATTGGATGACATCTGCATCCACGCCGCCCCAATCGTTCTGAATGCGCATCCTGTAATCCGTGCCGAACCCTGAACTACCGGGATAGTTCAGCCCGATAACCCGCACTCCTGCCTGATATAATCCGCTGATGACCGGACTAAAGCTGTCAAACAGGCAATTATGAGGTCCGCCATGAAGATAGATAACCACCTGTTCTGCGCCCTCCGGGTGTATGTCCATGTACGGAATCATCTCATGTCCATAACGAACCCATCCATAGATTACATCGGGTTCCTCGTCAGGATGCTTGCCAATTCTCTCATCTCGCTCAACCGGGAAACGGGTAATCGTACGCGTTTGTTCCAAAAACCGGTATATCCCCGGCACCGGAGGACTTACAATAGATTCATATTTTCCGATCAAGCCCTGCCTGTCCCTGCTGAGCACAGCCTGTGTCAAGATTCCCGGATAATCATACAGCTCATACCTCTTCTCTCTGTCCAATGTATATTGAACATATTGCCACCTGCCGCAGGTTATCCCTTCGCAGAGGACTAGCTGTTGATGTAGATCGAGTTGCATTCTGATCAGTTCAGAGAAGGGTTGGCTATCCGTTGAACATTCATGCACCCGATCCTCTCCCTGCCTGATCCATCCCGGCTGGAAGCCATCTTCCACAGGAATAGAAACGGCTATCAGATCCCCCTGCTTATCCATCACAGGGTAGGCATACTCCTTATAGGGTATTTTGGATGATGGAAGGATATCTTCGGAATACGAGTACACTCTTCCAAATCCACCAACGTTTACACCAACCTCTCGTGTTGATGCAGACCAGAATACAAATTGCGGGTTGTCCAGATCAGGAGTAACCCATCGCGCCTCATCCTTCTCGGGATCGTAAAGACCTATACGAACAGCTCCTGAACGATGTCTAATGGAAAATAGCAGAATTAATTGCCCCTCTTGCCAAGCGGCCTGCATCACAGGAAATGGAAACTTCACAAAAAGACTCTGAACCAGCCTTGCTTGCTCCTCATCCTCGTATATATGAAGCCATTTCCCCGTCTTGTCCTGTGTAATCACCAGAACACGGTTCCTGCCCATAAACTGAATATGCTGCGTGTGCTGCTCTGACTCTGTCCCATGTTCAGAAAGGATCTGCCGGCTATCCATGCGGCCTGTATCATCAAGACTGCACCATTCACATGTATTGTCATCATAGCCCAAGAGCATACTCGTTCGTTCCTTATTCACGCTCATTCGTGTCAAGAATGGATAACCCAACCGGATTTCCTCCTCTCATTCCAGCTCTTTAACTGCTCCCATCCCTCCAATTGCGATTCCAGTTTATCAATATACTGGTCCTGCGTGTATGCATCTAGGGGCGTAACGGTCCCCAGTCTGCCTAATGTTTCCCGAATCAATCTGATCTGTGGCAGACTGGCAACCGGCAGCCCCATCATCAATAGACGGTACACCCGGGATGCCCGTTCCTCTGATCCTTGAGTAATCAGCGCGCCAGCGATTTCCACGGCACGGCCAAGCAGTTTGGAATGGATAGTGTTTGTCTTCATGCGTAACAACTGAATCAACAGTTCATATTCCTGCTCCTGCTCACCAAGCTGTTGATGTAATACCATTTTTAATTGCAGTACATGCCCCAACCAATCTACATACGCATCAACACAAAACTTCTCCGCAGCCAGCAACGTCTTACCTGCCTCTGCATAAAGACCCGCTCGGAGCTGCAAGCCCGCAATGTTTAGTAGCGTTTGAATCTGAAAAACCTGCTGATCGGGTCCATCAGGAAGCTGGCGTATACGCTGACCCGCCTGTTGCTCCAACGTAATTGCGCGTTCTACATTGCCCTCCTGCATCTCAATTAATGCTTCACCATTATCAAGTGCAGCCCATTTCCCAGTACGATACGTTTCAGTTAACTCTTCATGGGCAATGGTTTCCCGAGCTTTGGAATAACAGTGTCGCGCTTCGGTATAATGCTTCCCGTTTTTGGTCAACAGCTGACCCAACTCAAACCAGAGTACTGCCTGTTGTGTCGCCGACAACCGTTGAAATAACGAATTATGGTCAAAAAAATGAAAACAGGACCTGTAGCGGGCCGGATCAGCCGATTTGGATAACAAAACCCAGGCCAGCCTATTGTAAAGCGCCAATGCTGCCTCTTTTTCCTTCCCTTTATCCTTGCTTACCATTTGTAGCTGTTCTTCCAACAAACGTCGGGTCTGATCGGGCGTATCCCTGACAAGGGATACCGGAAGTTTGGGTATGTCCTCAGGATGACTCGCCATGGTTGGATAGCGATGAAAAAAAAGCACTACGCTTACTCCCCTTAGCTTCTGTCGATACAAGATATAGTGGATGGCTCCCAGATCCGCAGGGTGAAGGTAGGAAGATACTTCAACCAGAACCCATTTCCGATTACCAGGCGTCCACCCTGATCTTTGGAATCTCAATAACGCATTTTTACATGCCACAAGATCATCTATTGGCTGAAATGGATTTAGTTGATAGATCAGCGGGAGAGTAGCATACGGATCACCAACCGCAATTTGTATAACCTTATCCTGCCAATGCGTTTTCAGTTTGTGAACTTCATGCTTCACCGCATCTGATGTCCCTTCAACAACAAACAATCCAGGTTCATGACTCACACGAAACCATTTACTTCTCAGATCATGATAATCCGTACTTTCCAGTGAGACAGGCATCATGAAAGTTCACTCTCTTTCGTGATTCGGCATACGTGTATAAGTTCAGGTACCTGTTGTAAATTCAACGCCGTCATCAATTGATAACTGCCCCGGTTGTTTGCATCAAGTGAAGCTTTAATCCGCTGATCCGGATCTGAACTGTACCGATGGAGACCATATGCAGCAAGCCAACGGGCCCAACCTTGACGTTTCGCTTCTGGTATTGTGAATATATGAGCAAGGAGTACACTCCCAAACTCATCGCTTAACAGGCAGCCCCCAATCTTACTTCCCTCCAGTTCCACAAGCCCGGAACCTTTCAGCAGCTTGCCATATACACCCTGATAAATATCTCCGATAGCTTGACGAGCAGCTTCCCAACCTGGACAGGTAGGATCACTGGCCTGGAGCAAGTGTGCAAGGGAATCCGCCTGCCCCTCCGCAGACATCCAAACCGCGTCTTCATTAGGCATAACCGGCACGGGAACGTCTTTCAACTTGCCGAAAAATCGATACCGATGGGCAAGAACATCCGCCCGGTATCCAAGCTTCTCCCACGGAAATGAGGCAGGAGCAGTTGCATATAGAGAGGACCATGTGATTTTATCCAAAACGGATGACATCCGATCTCCCCAATAAGGATTGGAATGTGCTTCACTCCATAAATCCAATGTGTACTGCCCCTCACCCTGATCAATCATCATGAACGAAGATAGGGTATTCTCATTTCCAGGTTCAACTGCATAATAGCGATCCCCCGTTTTCCCTGATTCGTGCTGGCATTGCGGCAGGATGTCAGATATGGATGTTAGCATCATACGCTTTCCCCTCCCTGTTATAATCGAAACCTGAATAAACCAGTGGTTCGGATGTAACAGACGGATAAAAACGGCGTAGCAGGAATGTATAGATCCCCATATAACCGGTCATATAATCCGGGGAGAAGGACTCCATGTCCTCCAGAGGCCACATCCATATGTCTTCCTGTGGATCACTTCGCAATACATACAAACTCTGTGTATACTCCGCTAGTTTGGTTTCATATCTGCCTGGGAACTTGCGGTTAGCCAAGAGCAGAAAATCTCCATTGCCTGCAATTCCGTGACACTGCCCAAAAGAAGCAAATACCGTTGCCTGTGCCACTGCATCCGCTGCTTGAAGACCAAGTCTGGTACAGAGGGGATCTTGTAAAATATCAGCCGCTGCCATCAAAAATCGACCTATACCCGCCGATCCATTACACCAATGTACCCAGAGTGTATCCGGTTTTTCCGGGGATGCAGGCCACAGGCTCACGCCATTCTGTCCTCCATGACTCGTACGATCAAGTGTATCTACAATTCGCTTCACAGCAGAATAGTACGCTTCCTTTCCTGTACGCTGCGCCAAGGCAAGCAAATAATATCCGATGCCTGCGATGCCATGAGAGAATCCAAGGGAATGATGGCCTTTTTTGTCCGATTTATCTTTCACTTTCCACAAACTCAATGATTCATCTGTCTGCTCTTCTTGTTCCAAAATATAAACACCAAGTTCCTCTGCTCTTGCCAGAAGTTCAGGGCGGCCGCCAATACGGTATATTTCAAGCAGCATCAATCCCAACCCCGCCGCTCCATGACTAATATTGGTCTGTACTGGCTCATGCCGGGTGATTTCCAATGCCAGATCCTCTGCACGTCGAAGCAACGATGGATCATTTATTCGTTCAGCCGTCTCTGCCATTGCCCAGGGAACAGCGCCATATCCAAAGTATAATGCTACAGGTGTCTCATCTGGAACGTAAGGGTGATTCGTCAAAATCCATTCCAATACTTCATACGCATATTGATGGTATTGTCTGTTTTGTGTAATCTGACCAAGGTGATTAAAACCAAAGATCATCCCTGTCCAGCCAAAGTTGAAATTCGCCGGATGAAACATCTTGCCCATGCTGTTTTCCGGGAACAGTTGCAAGGGGTTATTAAAATCAAGAGAAGTATACAATGTGTTTACCATACGCTCGGCCTGACGGAGTACTTCTTCTGGCTCCATATTGCATTCATTTTTCTCTATTACATCCTTGCTTCCTCCTGAATTGACCTCTTGCCGCTCCAGCAATGTAACCAGTGTTTTACGAATTTCTGATAACTCCACATATCCGCCTGACATGATCTCGATGCCCAGACTTCCCAAGCCACGGAGCTGTGTATTACTCTGATGATCCAGATAAGCCTGTGCAGCTTCCAGATGGGATTGCCGATATTTCAGATAGGGGTCGATGGATGAGGCCATGTAATAGAAGACGCCTCCCAGTGCATAAAGATCATCCGCATAACTGGATCGCCTGCTGTGCTCACGTCCCCGTGGTACATAGCCCGGAGTATGACCGGTCAATGGATCAGCCTGACTCTCATCACTTCTGACATAAGCCAGTTCAAGATCAATCAGGCGTACACTTCCGTCCGTCAGCACAACAATATTGTTGGGCGTCAGATCATTGATCACAATTCCTTTATCGTGACATTGCTGCACCATATTGAGAATATGTATACCCATCCGATGCATATCCGCCCGGTTGTAATCTGCGGCTACATGTCTGCGATGTATATATTCACGCAAGCTGATGCTTTCAAAATACTCCAGGATCAGATAGCGGTTATTTTCAGTACTAAACAGATCAAGCGGCCTTGGGGTAACCCCCGTATCCTTCATCAGATCAAGCACGCGATACTCATTATCCAAATAGTTATGAGCAGAGCGCCCACCACCGTCTACACGCATGCGGTAGACCGCTTCTTTCATGACAGCCTGTTCATAGGATGTGCCAGAGATGAGAAATACTCCTCCCTTGCCGGATTTCTTGAGTACACGTCTCACACGAATATTTCGTATACCAAACTCATTGTTATTGGAATCGGAGTGACGAGAAGCAGCCTGGTTCTTCTCCATGGCTTGAATCCGCAGTAACTCCTCAGGTTCATTCACCCACTCCGGTTTATACCTGCCAGGTGTTCTTCGATCCTCCTCCAGCATGCCTTCTGGATTCTGGATGGCATACACTTTTGCACCCGAGTACCGGTCATAGTAGAAACGATCAGTGAATGCACCATAACGATAAAATACACACTGGCTACCTAGGTATGCCCGATCTGTCGGAATAGCGGGTCCTTTTAGATCACGTGTACATGAATGCATTAGCTCAAGTAACTTCAAGAATTGCTCTTCGTCTCGTGCGTAGATGGTGACACACTTCCCAGTCTGAGGGAGAGGTATGGAACCGTTAGATGTTTCAATCAGTTTCAGCCCGCTGCTCACTACTTTCCATTGCACATCATTTTCTGTGAGAACAGGTGCAATGCGTCGCAACAATTCAGCTCCTTCCACAGGGATAACAGACAGATGAATTTTCCAGCCCTGTGCGGGAAGCCTTAATTTTTCCGGTCTAAAACAAATCCAATGGCCGTCATTCGACCATTGGATGGATTGGGGAAGTTCCCGGATTATATGTTCCAAAGCGTTCTCAAAGGCGTCCTTCTTTGGGGTTACGCTTGCGAATTTCAATGAGAATCACTCCTTTTTGAATAAAGTAAGAGGGGGAGGTACAATTATTTTAGTAATGCGCGAAAATCAAAGACTTATCTTTCAAATGATTCAGTGAATAGAGCGTGAAAAGAAGTTCCTAGCTCTCAACAACGATTGTTTGTGAGCTAGTCCAGCTGCACACTGTACACAAGCTTGTTTCCTCAAACATGTTGTTATCCTCTTCAACCTCTAGTGCCATCAAATCCTGTACAGATAAAATTTCCTTGTTTTCCATGATATATTACCTCCCATTTGTCTCCCCCTCTTATAAACCAAATTCTACATAAAATTTGATATTCCTTCTTTTTAATTGAATTATTTTACATAAATTATTTACTTAATCCATTTATTTCGCCTGATCATGTCAAATTACTTGTTTCCTCAGACTAAAAAGAGGCGCAATATGACATCAGATTTCAGACTACATCGAGGTCGTTTGTTGCCGGGTACGCTTGCTACGTTCTTCACGGAAAGGTCGGACAAATAGGCTTGCCATGCCCATACAAATAACAAATGTACCAATCCCCATGTACACCCATGAAGGGTTGTACGTTTCAATGAACCACCCTCCCAGCAACAACCCGAGCGGATTACTAATGCCACTCATCAAAACACCCATACTGTTCATGACACGTCCTCTCTTTTCTTCCGGGGTGGATAAAAGAATGGAAGTAACCAATGGTACATTCACAAGAGCAAGTCCCATCATCAACAAAAATGAACATGCAATCGCGATATACAGGTTAGGAAACATCGGCATGAGCAGCAAACTTGTACCTGAGATGAGATAACTGATCAAAAACCAGTGAGCGAGCGAGAGTCGTTTGGCATATTTACCACTGAGCAGAGAACCTGCAATACTGCCAGCGGCAAAGGCTGACTGAAGCAGACCGTAGCCTTGTGGTCCGGCTTGCAGCACCATATTGGCAAAAATCGGCGTGAAAATGTGCAGTGGCGCCCCCGCAAAATTGATAATAGCTCCAAAGATAATGCAGCAGGCCAAAATTTTACGGGAAAACAGGAATGTAATTCCCTGCATGCTATCTTTAACAAAACCGGAGACTCCTTTTTGTTTCACTACTTTGGTTACAGGGATGCGGATAAAAAAAATGGATATGGCGGATAGCAGAAATGTAACGGCATAGATGAACAGGATGGACTGAACGGAGATGAGCGCGATCAATATTCCCCCCAAGGCGTATCCAAGCAATTCAATCGTTTTGGAGGAAGAGTTGAGTAGTGCATTGGCTGGAGCTAATTGTTTTGCAGGTTCTGGCAAAATAGCGGGGATGACTGTCTGGGTTGCCGGATTGAACAAAAAACCAAGGATTGCAATGAGCAGATTGGCTGCGTAAATATGCCACGGAAGCATGGATCCTGTCATGAACAAAATAGCCAATATGCAAGCTACGCCTGCACGCAATATATCTGTCCAGATCAAAAGTTGCTTTTTCGGCAGGCGATCGCTGATCGTAGCCAAGGGAATACCCAAAAATGCATAGATCAAGTACGGCAACATCGGAATCAGTGCGGCAGCAAGTGCCGACTCCGTTAATTGGAGGATATACCACATCGTCGCCATAGAAAATAAAATCTGACCTGCGCCAGAAATTAATCTACCAACAAGAAGCACAACAAAAGAAGGAAGGCGCAAAACCGCTCGATAGCTGTCGCCGCGAATTTCATTTTTCATCTTTTTCACGCACCTCTCCCTCGTACGTAACAGATTCATCATCACTAATACGATGCAGACGCGTAACCAAACCTGAATCTCGAATGGTCTGTTGTATCTTGGCTTTTACCCGTTCCAGTTCAGCCGTATACTCGCGTATCTCGTTCAATAAGGTCTGATGGGTTCGTATACCCTCCCTAATCAACATTGCAGTCGCATCAGAACGGTTTTTCGCTAATTCAAGAAATACAAGCTGATCTATGATATCAATCTCTTCCTGACTTAATCGAACGGAAACAACTCCCTTGGCTCCCGAAAGATTTTTGTTCGCCTGCTCCACAGATCGTTCCACCATCTGGTTAAACTGAGCTTTCTGGTCATTGTACATATTCAATTCCTCCATTCTTCACGAGTGCACGCGTATATCGTAATTTGTAAATCGTAAATTGGATTCAATTTACATTATACCTGTAAATAAATGGTTGTAAAGCAAAAAACCTTTGGATATCCAAAGGTTCGCCGAATATGTTTTTAACTAGTTCACTAGTCTCCCTGCCTCCACCACATCCCCTCCGATTTTGGGCTGGTGTATTCAAATCCAAATTGAGCATAAAGTTGATCAGCCGGAACATCCGCCAGCAGACTGACCAAACCACGGGCAGGTACTGCTTTACGCAGATAATTCATAATTTCGCTCATGATCAGTTTTCCATACCCCATTCCCTGAACATCCGGGTGTACAGCAATATCGACGACCTGAAAGAAACAACCTCCATCTCCAATCACTCGCCCCATGCCTATCAGCATATCCTCTTCACGCAGACATACGGCAAACAGGCTATTCGGTAATCCAATCTCCGCCCCTTCCCTGCTCATTGCACTAAGGCCGGCAATCTGCCGCAAGGCAAGATACTCCACTGCTGCGGGTGGTGTGTGTTCAATACTCACATGATCCATGAATTGTGCCCCTTTCTGCTTGAATTCATCTACTTCCTGTGTAATAGTGAGAGAAAGCTTACGTGAAGCGTGTTTCATGATACGTGAAGTTGCTGCAAAGGAGGAACAAGTGTGTTTCAACGTTGGATTGAGGATCTGACATCACGCCCAGGTGCTGTGGCTGTGCTGCTTGGCGTCATGGCTTTGCTTCTGGGAATATACATATGGTCTGCCACTGAAGTTCGCCGCAGCCACGAAAGGCGAATGCAAAGGATACGAGATACATTATACATAAGTACAGCCCTCTTGGGACAACTTACCATCCAGGAAAATCGGAATTATGAACGGTCGGAACACGAACATAACGATCTGATAACGGCAATGTTAGCCTGCAAAGCTGCATCTTACCTATCCCCTCAGCTACAGGACCAGATCCGTGACTGTATTAAGGATCATGATCCTGCCAGAATCGGACTGATGCACAGAGCACTGGAACGGGAGTGCACCGTATTATCGGATGAACTCAGCCGGGATACTCTTGCAGATCATTGGGGCACAGCGGTCTGGACCATCCTTCGGCCTGTAGCCGAACCTGCCGCACTGGCGGCCACAGGGTTTCTGGTTACAGATCTGGTATTTCGTCAGCGGATGTTGGACGTTTCTGTGGACTCATGGGACAACATCTTGCCATGGATTCGCGCAATTTCCCTAATGATCACCATAATATATGGTTACCTGCTCTGGGCCAGCCCACGACGGGATAGGTCACGTACAGTAACCAAAATGCTCTCCTTGCTGATCGCCCTATGCTCCTTGCTCCATCTGATTGGACCTGTTGCTGCACCCTATGCACTGGGACTACAGCTGATTATATTTACTTCGGGTTTCGGGTTGACTGGGACGCGCTCTCGCAGTGATCGCCCCTACGCAGGACATACGGATCTGGAACCTACGAAGCAAGTCTCTACGGAGATAGAAGGGAATACACGTCGTACATCTGGTACCAACACCGACGAATAACCTACGCATCCAGCCGCTTCCGTATGATTAAACTTAGATACCCACCTCGATGATACGAGACTCGTTCCTCTCTCGGCTGGATTTCCACCGATCAGGTCGTGTCTCCTTACTCGGCATGCTATACGATGATGAATGTCAGTGTCCCAAAATTATCGAGCTCCCGTCTGGCTGTTCCTATTGAGTAGCCAGTCGATTTTCTAAGGAACACAGAACGTCTTATATTACCTCTACAGCCTCTTTCAAAATTGTAAAGAACCTCAGACACGTTATTTCCCAAAATCGCTCGATAAAAATGCTCTAAAACGCCGTACATTTCGATATAACGTGTCTCAGATTCTTTAGATTTCTGCGGGCGTTTCAAATCCTTGAATACGACGCCTCAGATTCGTTAGCGCTCAATCCCTGCTCATGCTCTGTTCCAAGAGCGACTGAGAGGACAAGCTCGTGTCCCTCCCTTACGAAAAGAAAATTTTCATTGGTAGAGGAAAATAGGGAAGCCACCTTTGTGAAGTCCTGATCGCTTGCTCTTATTCAGTATGCAGCACGCTTTCCAACTCTGGACTCGTTAATATACGTCTCGGCTTTCAGTAGATTTTGAAAGAACGCTCTAAATCCAACGTATCTGTACGCAAAAAGGGCTGAAACTACAATGTAGTTTCAGCCCTTTTCTATATTACTAATTTTGTCTCGCGAAGAATGATCGTAAGGTTATTCTGTCATCGAAGTCGCATGTGTGACATTCTTTAGTTCACTTTGTATCATGGAATAATTACTTCATTATTTGGCTACAACATGTGCAATGATACGACCTTTTTCATACGTGACCGTAACGTCATAACCATCTGCCGTTACACTGTCGAATTCACCTGTAATTCCATTAGCCGTGATTAACGTAATATCTTTGGAACCTTCAATCTTATAGTTGGACAAGTCGAGTTTGAGACTTCCTCCTTCAATATAGAGTTTTCTGCCAACATTCAGTTGACTGTTGCCATCAGCGACAACCAATTCCAGCGTCCCCTTATCCATGGTGAAGTTTCTATTCAAGGTTAATGCTCCATCGACATTTACAACAACTGTTCCATTTTCTACATACAGATCACCCGTACCAAAAGCCGTTGCGGATTCGGCTACCAATGTTCCTGCTTGCAGTAAGGTTCCGCCTGTGTAGCTATTTTTTCCTGTCAATGTAAGGGTTCCTGTTCCTTTTTTCGTAAGCATTCCACTACCCGTAATATCATTTCTCCACCAATCTTCTGCATTAAACCGTCCTTTGGAAGCATCCATATCCACAGTTACATTGTTCAAAAATGCACCGTATCCATCCGAAGCCGTGACCAGATCAATTCTACCCCAGCCCTTGGATTCATCCAGTACAGGATATCCAGAGTCAATGGATGTTGTATACAATACTTGTCTGCGTTGCTCATCTGTTAAATACGGTTGACGTGTTTCCAACAGAGCTTCTGCTCCTTGCGGTACAACGGGAGCCAACCCTTTGGTTCCTGTTTGTGGTAGACCATAAGTCATCTTCTCTCTATAGAAGGCTTTATTGGCATCATGATCTTCCCATTTGTGTTCATCGTAAGCACTCTTGAACGTGTAATCTTCGGTTACGGTGTGTGCATACTCATACAGACTCATATTGTTTTCCTTGGCTGCAGCTCCAAATACTTCTCCTGCATTCTCATAGCCTTTCTCTAACACATCTTTGTTCTCAGCCTGATTAAGTGCATAGGCAGCCATGGCTGTCGACTGTATTCTTCCTCCTATAATATCAAGCGGTGAGTGCATCCCTGTTACGACTCGATTCTCGCCCAACTGAGCTGCTCTCGTTAACAATTCAGAGAATCGTTCTGGTGTAGCGTATGCCAAAGGAAATACGGATAAGTAAGCTGCACTGGTATGTCCGCTCGGAAATGCGCCATCTTTTCCTCTTCCATCCTCAGCGATTCGTTTGACATAAGTTAACGCAGGAATAAGCTTAACGTTAGTTTCGTATTGCTGGTAATGTTTTTCTCCTGTTGATTTGGTGCCGCCTGAAGCCAAAGGTACTTCTTTTTTCTCACCTTCGCCCAAGGTTTCCCATACAGGCAGTCCCTTGCTGTCAACAACTTCTTTCACTTCTCCATTGGAATTCATTCTCCACGGTCTAGGGGAAGAGTAGAAATATTTAGAAGGATTAGATGAGGCAGGAATTTTGAATCGAACCAGATCAACTAAATTGACCAAGTCTGAAAGTTCCGTCTTTGCTTCCCAATCTCCAATGCCTTGGCTTTCATCTTCCACTGTTTCTTCGGTCAATACCACATTCATTTCGTCCACCGTTCGTTCAACGTTTGTCTTTGGCTTGATGATATCTACATACGTGTTAGCCAACGGACCAAAGCCCTCCATCACGCTATAGATCTTATCTCTTTGGTCATCATAATAGGCTGCCAATGTCTCTTCAGCCGTGCGATTTTGCGTGACCTTTTCTACATATTTGATATTGGCTTCCCAAGTCGCTTTGTTTCGGATCTCTTCATTTGCATATGTTTTCTGATCAGCGACAGCTACGGTTGGATCGTTTTTAAAGCCATCATAATATGGGGACGGTCCATCTCCATACTTTGCATTTTTGCCGTCAGCTCCAATTTTGGTTGCCGCTGTCCCATCTCTCCAATCCGCTTGGTTCATGGACCATACTTGATCAAAACCGTCCAAAATATCAATAAACGGATTGGTTTCGGCAATATTTTTCAAGGTGTCGTCTCCGGCATTGGCTCCGTGCTTCACGGCGGATAACCGAGCTTCATCTGCTGGGGGATTAACATTCAGTACGGTTGCCGTTCCTTTTGGCTTAGCTGGTTTGGCAGCTGTAGTAGCATCTGTTTCCACAGCCTTAACGAGCGCAGACACCGCTTCGGCACGCGTAATGGAATTAAGCGGTTTGAAGCTTCCATCTGCATAACCGGAGATAATTTTCGCTGCTGCCGCTCCACCTACAGCTCCCTTGCTCCACGCCGCAATAGACGATGAATCGCTAAATACATTCGCTGCTGTTTCATTTAACTCCAGATTCAAAATGCCAGCGATCACTTTAGCTGCTTCTTGACGGGTGATCGGATCTTGTGGCTTCATTGTGCCATCGGTGTATCCATCTATATATCCATTCGCATTTGCAATAGAAATTGCTTCGTAATACCATGCACTCTCAGACACATCGTTAAAGGTAATTTTAGCTTGTCCGGAATATCCAAAAGCACCGTTTACCAAATTCATAAATTCTGCTCTGGTAATATACGTATTCGGTTTGAATGAACGATCCAGGTAACCTCGAATTAATCCTTCATCACCCCATGCTTGAATATTTGCTTCCGCCCAGTGTCCCTTAATATCAGAGAACTGAATCTTCTGATCGGCTGCAAAACTCTTCTCTGCAAATGTCGGACCAACCATAGACAACATTAGAAGTAATGCCAGTGACTTTTTAAGTGGTTTTCTCATGGCTTGCAAATACACGCTCCCGTTATGGTAAATTATTTTTTTGCTTCTGCATCTGCAAATGAGTAAGAAAGACTCTATACAGATGTCTGATCTGCCGTTACTGTAGCATTAGGGAGCGTTTCGCATCTATAGAACAAATTCCGTTTTATATCAAAATCGTACGTTCCGGAGCTTATATGCCAACAACAATGGAGTTAGATACTACATTTATCAATTAAAATACCTACTTTTGTAAACGCTTTATTAACTGAAAGTAAATTATGGAGTGGGAGTTTGTTAAATTTCGATCAACATGATTTCTAGTCCTCGGCCTGCTATATAATGATGAAGTTGTTTAGAAAAGAGAAATGAAGGGGGAAAAAGAATGCTTAAGCCATTTCAATCTGTGAGATCCAAAATGGTTCTTTCCTACCTTGCTGTCGTTCTTGTCATTGCGCTTCTTTTCGGCTCCATTCTATACCTCTTCTTCTCCCATCAATACAGCAAAGAAATTCGAATCAATAATCAACTTTCGCTGAAAAGCACTGTCAATACTATTGAGAGCTCCGTTATCCAGAAGGTGAATCAGGTTTATCTGTCCCTGGCACTCGGTAACGCTGCAAGTATCGATCTAGATAGCTTAAAAGGAAACCATAGCAAAATCCTGGACATCGAACAGTCCCTCAAAAATATGGTGCAAAATTATTCCGATCTCATTGAAGCTATTCATGTGTACGATACGAAGAACCACTTCATTGTCTCATCTGTATATGGGCTATTGCTCTATGAGGACACGCCTTCGAGTGTGGATCATACGACGGATTGGATTGCTGCGATGAAAGAGACTCCAGAAAGCTCCTTATGGATGAAGACTCGCATGGTGCCTCAGGATGCTTATATCGAATCACGGGAACAGGACAACATGAGTCCTCTGATTTCCTATGTCCACAGTTACCCGTTTCAATCGTCTGGACAGGACAGTACGGCCATGATTGCGATTGATATCAAAGAGTCAGCGATCAGTCAGATCATTAAAAATATGCTCCCTGCTGACTATGCGAATACATTAATCATCGACCAGGACGGAACTGTCATATCTGCCGCGGACAAAACGTTGATAGGCAGCTCCACGGAGGAGAATCTGACGCAGTCGCTGCTCACCTTTCATTCTTCAGATGAGAGCTTCACGCCTGTATTTAACTATGACTCTCATGTCGTTACCCAAGATCAATTTAAAGGAAATACATGGAGAATCTACACCACCACACCTAATGAAAGCTTCTATTATAAATTGGATAGCTTGAAGGAGATTTCGGTTCTTCTCGGTTTATTGGCTGTTGCGGTTGGGATAGCGATGTCGTCTATCTTTACCAGGGCCAACTATAGTCCTCTTAAGCGAATCCTGAATAACATCAAGAGCCGGATGGATAGCCCAACCAGCTTAAAGCAGGACGAATATCGGTTCATCGATACAACGTTTAATAGTCTGTCCAATAAAGTTGATAGTCTTGAAGAAACCTTACAGGCCAATCACAGAATGATTAAGCATAGTATCATGCTTAATATGTTAAATAATCGATTTACACCTGAGGAACTTACGGAGCAACTGCAATCTGTTCACATTTCGATGGCTTACTCCCGCTTTCGCTGCATCGTCATTGACCCTGTCAATGAGAAGTGGAAGGATCTGCAGCCACGACAGTTGCAGCATACGTTGTATACGATGATCCAGCAACTGGAGATCGCAGAAATGGATGGAACTCAACTGCTGGCAGAGGAATTGCAGGATCACAAAATCGCGGTCATCATCTGTACCAATCAACCGGAGGCACCTCTCTCTGATCACATTGTAGACTTTATTCACGCTGAGGCGAGCAGCAGATTTGGTCTGGAATTTGTACTATCGTTAGGCGGATGGGTAGAACACTTCACGAAGATTCACACAAGTTATCATCAGGCGAATACCCTGATTCGATACAGCTACTTTTTTCCCGAGCAATCTGCCATTCAGGATCTTGATCTTCTGAACAGGGAAGCCAGCAGCTTGGAAATTTCGGACTCATACCTCGTAAATTTTGAGAAGAAATTGCAGACTCGGGATGTGCAAGGTACGGTTCAGGCCATTCAGGAATTGGTCGCGACATTAAAGGAAGGCCCCTATTCCGCCGAATACAGTCGGATCATCTTATTAAAAACGGTATCTATTTACGCTGAGTGTATTAATCAGGTTCGTTGGCAGCCCGCCGAGGCGAATTCATTGAATTTGTACAAGCAATTTTCATTGTTCTACAATATCAACCGCTATTCGGAATGGATCATTCATCTCGTCACCGAATTTGTGATGCATATGGAGAAGCGAAGTGAGGTACGAAGTGTGGATACCATCTCGGCTGTCAAAGCCTATGTTCGTGAGCACTTATCGGGCGATCTCACGCTGGATCATGTCTCAGAGCAAGTATTCATCAGCTCTAAATATCTCAGTAAACTTTTCAAGGAAGAAACCGGGATTGTTTATTCCGAATATGTTACGAATCAGAGAATGGAACGCGCACGGGAACTCATGACACAACGCGAAATTACGGTTGAGCAGGTCGCAAGTACTGTCGGTTACCGAACCCCTGCTTATTTCATTAAAAAGTTCAAAGAAATTCACGGCTGTACGCCAAAAAACTTTATGCGCAGTCTAATGGAACAGGGATCTATATAGGGTCAATTAGGAATATTTACACGGACACTCCGATGACAGAACAACCTTCCGATCGCTGTTATTCCCAGATTTCTTTGATCCCTTTTCTAAAAGTGGAAATCCGGGAATAAAGGCGAACGCTTCGCTTCTTCAGGTTCTTTCTGTCCTCTCCGTTATTGTGTAAATGTTAAATTTGAACCTATATAGAATTTAAAATTAGTAAAGGAGCTGCTATGAACATCAACCTTTCGAGAAAGCTATGTCTATATTCCGCAATGCTTCTCCTTCTCGTGTTTACAAGTGGGTGTACCTTTCTAGGGAGAGAAACAGCACAAGTGCAGCAAGACCATCTAGCAAGCGCTGAGAAGGAGACAGCACCACAATACACGA
This sequence comes from Paenibacillus sp. FSL M8-0212, assembly GCF_038004645.1. Taxonomy (NCBI): domain Bacteria; kingdom Bacillati; phylum Bacillota; class Bacilli; order Caryophanales; family Paenibacillaceae; genus Paenibacillus; species Paenibacillus sp. FSL M8-0212. The sequence continues at coordinate 1,915,788 of NZ_JBBORP010000001.1, forward strand.
TATCCTGGACCATGCATCAAAATGTTCCTGTTCCTGAAGACGCGGAGATGATTGCCTATATTGAGGATCGGTTTGATGTCGATCTGGAGGTGTGGAACCTTGAGAACAAGCGGTACGAGGAACTGCTTGATCTGGAGCTTGCTCAAGGTAAAATACCGGATCTGTTCCGGATTAGGCAGCCGCATGATCTGCTGAAGTATCAAATGCAGGGGGTTTTAGCGGAAATCCCCCCGGATGTACTTGAACAATATGCGCCAAATATCGTACAGCGAATTCGCAATTATGACTCACGTTATCTGGAGTATGGAAAAATAAACGGCAGCTTATATGGAATACCGGCCATAAATGAGACCAACATCTATCGAACTCCTGTCGTATATCGAGAGGACTGGCTTAAGCGGCTTGGTCTGGACGTACCGAAGACATTAGAGGAATTTGAGACGGTTATGTATGCTTTTGCCAAAGATGATCCGGACGGGAATGGTAAAAAGGATACGTATGGCCTATCCAGAGAGGGCTTAAATGTCGTGTTTGGCGCCTTTGGACAGACCGTTTTCACCGAGCAGCTGTATTTTAATGAAAAAAACAACCAACTCGTGATCGGCGCTTTGGAGCCGGAGATGAAAAAAGCCCTAACTTATATGCAAAAGTGGTATCGGGACGGGATTATCGACCCTGAATTTATAACCGGCGAAAATAAGGGTGGTTATAAACATCTATCCCATGCTTTTATTAATGGAAAAATTGGGATGACCTCGATGGGCAACTACTATCATTGGAATCAAGAGGGAGACTACAGTGTCCTCAATGAAAATGGCCAAGCAACCCCTGTGGGAGCCTCGTTCAATGTTAATGAGCTGTTACAGAAGAACGCAGCTGCAGAGGTTGTATTTGGTTCTCCTGTTATTGGTCCTGATGGACATAGCGGTTCAAAAGGGAACAATCTGCTGATGAATTTTATTGCTATAGGTGCTGAGGCTGCGAAGGAGCCGGGGAAACTGGAGAAAATTTTGGAGATACTCGATTATGTAAGTGCCAACCCCGATCCGGAGGAGCAGATCAAAATGGAGTATGGCCTTCCAGGAAAACACTGGAATTGGAGCGCTGAAGATCCAAACTCGTTCCATTTACTTTACCCATACAACAGAATGGAGAATTATATTAATATGATCGGCTCAAGTATCGGCATGACGGTTCCAGGTACACCCTCGGATAAACGTGAACAGTGGGCTGCATCTGCAGGGTTGACGGAGAATGGTATCTATAATCGCCTGGAGGTTGCAACCCCTGCCCTGATTCAATATTCATCTGAATTGATTCGCATGAGAGACAGAGCGTACATCTCCATCATCACCGGCGATCAGCCTGTGGGGTATTTCGATACCTTTGTGGAAGAATTCATGGATGCAGGTGGGCAACAGGTGCTGCTTGAAGCGAATCATTGGTATAAGGAGCATAAGGAAACAAGTCGTGCGCAATAGGTAGGACAGTGTGAAACATACATTTCCCATGAGTTTCTGGATTATACATGTGTATTCCTATACACCCATCCTTCCCTGATACAACGGCACTCTCTATCCCTTTGCACTCGCATTTGATCCGCGTAGTGAACGGGCTGAACTGCTTCGTGCCGTGCTTCCGGATTTGGAGGCGCTGCCTGAGGGCGTATTTTCAAAACGCTTGCGTTCGGTCCGCTCCATCTGCACAATCTGACCTTCGTGCACCACGATATGCAAAGAACCAAACTCCATGTCATTCAGCTGTCCGGCAATTCGGTCCAACCATACCTCATCCACTTTTAACGGCTTAGCCATAGAGCCGCCTCCTCTTCTCGGGCTATTGCCCGCCATATTCCTAAGTACGCTGTCATCCAACGGATTTATAAATCATTCTTATCCAACCTATATACTTGGTTTATACATTATCAGGGCTTCCAGTAGCTGTCAATCTGTATTTTCTTCTTCTCATAATCACTTTTCTGAAACGGCTTTATGTCCAAGCCAGCTCTTGAGCAGCAACGTGGCAAGAGCCAGAATCAGGAGCAGGGAAGCTACGGCAAACGAAGCCGAGAATTGATATTCGTTATACAAAATCTCCACATGCAGCGGCAGTGTATTGGTCTCTCCGCGGATATGTCCGGAGACCACAGATACCGCTCCGAACTCACCCATAGCACGGGCATTACACAGAATAATGCCGTACAGCAGCCCCCATTTGATGTTGGGCAAGGTTACACTCCAGAAGATTCGCCACCCGGAAGCACCCAGCGTAACCGCCGCTTCCTCTTCCCGGGTTCCCTGGTCCTCCATCAGCGGAATCAGTTCTCTCGCTACGAAAGGGAAGGTAATAAACAACGTTGCTATGACAATGCCTGGCAGCGCAAAAATGATTTTGATATCATGTTCGGACAGCCACGGCCCAAACCACCCATTGGAACCAAAGACCAATACAAAGATCAACCCGCCCACCACAGGTGAGATGGAAAAGGGAAGATCAATCAGCGTGATCATGAGTCCCTTGCCCTTGAACTGAAACTTGGTAATGACCCAGGCAGCGGCCACACCAAATATCGTATTCAGCGGCACTGTAATCGCCGCAACCAATAACGTGAGTTTCAGTGCAGACATGGCATCCGGCTCGGTAAGAGCGGCAATATACACGCCCCATCCCTGCTTCAACGCCTCCATGAGCACAATGGCCAGTGGCAATATAAGCAGCCATATGAGTACCAAGCTCGCCAGTCCAATCAATAACCATTTGACCCATGGAGCTTCCGTTGTTGCACGGTTCGTTCCGCGGCCAGCTCGTACGGGTGGAACAGGGCTCAGTGGAACGGAACCCGCCATATGCCGCACCTCCTTTGGTTTGGGTGAGTGACGTCTTTTAATATCCTTATTGCATCATGTTTCATTCTCATGCCCTGCCCGCCTTCCGGCTCCAACGTTGCAAGGAATTAATAATCAGCAGCAGGATGAAAGAAACCAGTAGCAACAGCAGAGCTACAGCTGTAGCGCCTGCATAATCGAACTGCTCCAGCTTGGCCATGATCAGCAAGGGGGCAATCTCCGTTTTCATCGGCATATTACCTGAGATAAATACAACGGAGCCATATTCGCCAATGCCCCGGGCAAAAGCCAGAGCAAACCCGGTCAGCAGTGGCGGAATCAGATCCGGCAGCAGAATGGTACGGAATATCCGCCATCTTCCTGCTCCCAGTGTGGCAGCCGCCTCTTCCACCTCCGCCTCCAGCTCCTCTAACACCGGTTGCACCGTGCGAACTACGAACGGAATGCCGATAAACATCAGCGCCAGCGTAATCCCGGCCTGTGAATAGGCCAGCTTGATGCCCAAAGGCTCTACAAACTGACCAATCCAGCCATTGCCGGCATAGATCGCCGTAAGAGCAACCCCTGCTACCGCTGTCGGCAAGGCAAAAGGCAGATCAATGACCGCATCAAACAGCCTTTTACCCGGGAATTCATACCGAACAAGCACCCATGCCAGGAGTAACCCCAGCACGAGATCAATCAGCGCCGCTGCACCTGCGGTCAGGAAGCTGACCTGGAATGAAGCCAGCACCCTGGGATTGGTCGCAACTTCAATCATGGTTGCCCACGTCAGTCCTGTGGAGTTAAACAACAGCGCAGCCAGTGGAATAAGTACAACCAGGCTTAGGTAGAACACACTGTAACCCATCGTTAATCCAAATCCCGGCAATGTGCGTCTCCGCGCCACCATCACCTTGCTCATGCACGTTCATCCTCTCTGCCTTCAGCCGGTAGGGCTGGTTGGCCGCTCACAGCGCGATTGATCGGGTGTTCACTAAACAGAGCAATCTTAGCTGCCTGGAACATAGATCTGGTCGAAGATACCACCGTCATTAAAATGTTTGGCCTGAGTATCCCGCCATGTGCCGAATACATCTTTCAACGTGAACAGTTCAAGCGCCGGGAACTGATCCTTGAATTTTTCCTCCACGCTGTCCAGCGTTGGGCGGTAATAATTTTCAGCCGCAATCGTCTGTCCCTCTTCACTGTACAAATATTTCAGATAGGCATCCGCCACGTCGCGGCTTCCTTTTTTGTCTGCATTTTTGTCCACAATTGCAACGGGTGGTTCAGCCAAGATACTAACCGAAGGCACGACAATATCGAATTTGTCCGGACCCAACTCTTTTACCGATAGGAAAGCTTCATTTTCCCAAGCAAGAAGCACATCCCCAATGCCACGTTCAACAAACGTTGTCGTAGACCCGCGAGCACCCGAATCCAGCACAGGCGCATGTTTGAACAATTCACCAACAAATTCCTTCGCTTTCTCTTCATCATTGTTATTATGCTTAAGGGCATATCCCCATGCCGCCAGATAGTTCCAGCGCGCCCCGCCGGACGTTTTTGGGTTCGGTGTGATGACTTGTGTATCCCCTTTGATCAAATCATCCCAGTCCTTGATGCCTTTTGGATTACCTTTACGTACAAGGAATACAATCGTAGAGGTATACGGAGAGCTGTTATACTCGTATTTATCCTGCCAGCCTTCGTTAATCAGACCTTTATCTTCAATCGCATCAATATCGTATCCCAACGCCAGCGTCACCACGTCTGCATCCAGTCCGTCAATAACAGAACGACTCTGTTTACCCGATCCCCCATGGGACTGCTTGATGGTCACTTCCTGGCCTTTCTCTTTCAACCAATGCGCCGCAAACGCTTTGTTATATTGTTCATAGAGTTCCCGCGTTGGATCATAGGAAACATTCAGCAGTTCGATGGCCTTGGGCCCTTCTGTGCCGCCTTCCGCTCCCCCCGATGTTCCTGCCGCACTGGACCCGCCACTATCCGATCCGCATGCTGCCAGAACTCCTGTTAATACCAGTGCCAGACCAACCAAAATACCCTTATGAATTCTCTTTTTCATGAATAACACTCCCCCGATATAGATCTGCATGACTACCTCAGGCCGGCTGAACAGGATCGAACGCCCCGTAAAAAAACAAGAAGACGGAGGAACCCCCGCGCACTTCTCCCCATAAAGTCATGCCGGCTTAAGGCCGTGCATGCTTCATCCGGAAAGGATGCGCTGCGGTGTTCCTCCGTCTATACGGTGAGAACGTTATTCTGTTCAGGTTGCATGGTTGCATCTGTCTTTAAAATGACCGTTTTCACAATGAAAACAGACTCATTTTTATTATTCCTACCTGTTTAGTAAGTTATATACGTATAATAAAGGCAGTCTATATACCTGTCAAACGTTTTTTCCGATTTTTACCGGATTTCTGGGCTATTGGCAAAAAAAAGAGGAACAACGAACCATCGTCCGTTGTTCCCTTCAGCGAATCCCATGCTTCGCTGGCTATTGTAAACATGAACGGAATTGGACGGCCACACCTTGTCCATTCCTCATCTGCCCGCATACCTGATATTCGGTACGGGTGGTGTGTTCATGCCTTCCCCTAGATAAAAGCCGGTGTGTGGCGGTTGGTTGTAGGCTACATTTTGCCAAGCGATGCCAAGACGGTACACTGGATCATGCATCAGCGTATAGAGGCGTTTGTCCGTAACTGCTGTTGTGGTGTAGATCCGCAGCGCTGAGCTGTCATTCGTCCGCCATACCACTTCTTCTCTCCAGTCTCCGAACAGGTCGGCCTGCAGATTCGGCGTAGACTTGGTTCCGTTGTTCGAAGATACGCCGGAAGCGGTGAGCAGGTTCATCGTTGTGTTATTGGCATAGTTCCACTTATCGATTCGGTTGCTGTCCAGCAGTTCACGGAGCAGATCACCATCCCACCAGATTCCAAAATTCGTGGAGGACGGCAGGGTTGTCCCGAGTTTCTGCCCTTTGGCTGTATACAGACTGCCGTCTGCCCATACTTCAGCGCCTTTATATCTTGGATCGATATCTGCCGCCATGCCGCGTCCAATATCTTTCGTTGTTTTGGCTCCCCAGATTAATTGGCCTGTACCTGCATCCCGGAATTCCACTCCGGCATTGGACGGTGTCTCATGGACCTGAAATACCTCAAGTCCAGGGCGGTCCGGGTCGAGGTCACTCAGATGCATGGCATCGCCATGATGAAGTCCTGTCGTGTACAATCCTTTGCCGTTGTCATCCACCGCCATGGCACCATAAACGATCTCGTCTTTCCCATCTCCATCTACGTCCGCCACACTCAGATTGTGATTACCCTGCCCAGCATAACCTGAGTTACCGGACGTATTGGAATCAAATGTCCATTGTTTGGTCAGCTGTCCATTCCGCCAGTTATAAGCTACCAGTACGGTACGGGTGTAGTATCCACGCGCCATGACCAGGCTTGGGCGCTCTCCATCCAGATACGCAATGGCGGCAAGGAATCGGTCCACTCTATTGCCGTAGTTATCTCCCCAGTCGGACACATTGCCACGTGCTGGTTCGTAGTTCACTGTGGATAGCGCTTTGCCAGTCTGCCCATTGAAAACCGTCAGGAATTCGGGACCAGACAACACATAACCGCTGGAATTGCGGTAATCCTTGCTTGCATCCCCGATGACCACGCCGGTGCCATCCTTGGTGCCATCTGCCGTTTTCATCGCAACTTCGGCTTTGCCATCACCGTCGAGATCATACACCATGAATTGGGTGTAGTGAGCGCCGGCACGGATATTTTTGCCCAAACTAATTCGCCAGAGGCGTGTTCCGTTTAATTTGTAGGCATCGATAAACACTTCCCCGGTATAACCGCTCTGAGAGTTATCCTTAGAGTTGGAGGGGTCCCACTTCACAATCAATTCATACTCACCATCACCATCCAGGTCACCTGCACTGGCATCGTTGGCACTGTAGGTGTAGGCTACTCCATCAGGCGTTGTCCCACCAGCGGGTACACTAAGAGGAACAGACAAATAGTTGTTGCCCCACACGCTCGCTGCCGCTGAAGCAGCCTGCTCCGTTCCACTCACTACAGCGCGAACCGTGTATTTGGAACTGCTTGTCCCGCTTGCATCCTGAAGGTTGGTGCTGTTTGTTATGGGCGTAGCGTTCACTTTGGTTCCATCCCGATAAACGTTAAATGATACATTCGAACCTTCCGTACCCAGAAGCCGCCAACTGACAAACACACCTGTCCCGGTCTTCACAGCCACCACACCGCGATCCAGATATTCCATCTGCCTAGCACCCGCTGCATGTGTAACCGGCGTGTTACCAAGGCCAAGCGAAGTCACCAGTAGCACGGAGCTCAGCAGGGACACTCCCGCTGTACGTAATGTGCGCTTCCACAATGATGAACGATTTCCCATAAACAATTGCCTCCCCAATTGTATTGGTAAGCCCGATGCCCTTGTAGCGCCATCTTTTATGTAAGCGCTTTAATATATTCATTTTAAATTAAACATATAATTCCATCTATAGGTCTAATTTAGTAAATGAATGGTTGGTACATAAAAAAGCCGAAGGATTTCTCCTTCGGTTAGCCGTTGCCCATTCTTCGAATTGCTTCAGTCAACTGGAATCGCAATCAACTGACTCACGGATATGGGACGATTCCCATGTTCGCATAAAAAGCCTAAACAAGCTGTAAAACCATGTGTTTCTCCATGATTTCACAGCTTATTTGACCACTTTTTAGATGTAGTATTTCACGTTCTCTTCACCGTATTACAACTTTTATACCACAGGCGCAATACATACCGGACGAGGCAGTTCCAGCTTGAACCCGTTATGCGTCAGGCGTCCGTCTTCTTCACTGATCTGGAAACCTACGAGGTTATTACTGTCCTGATTTGCCACGACCAGAATCCCACCTGGCAAAATATTAAAGTTACGCGGTGTCTGCCCAATCGTGGACGTCCACTCTACGGCTTCCAACTCACCGCTCTCCTGATCAATATGATAGAGCACGATGCTGTCATCTCCCCGATTGGATGCATACAGGAAACGTCCACATGGAGATATACGGATGTCTGCAGCCGTCCCCTCTCCTTTGTGCCCTTCTGGAAGTGTGGAGATGTGCTGCACCGTAGTGAACTCCCCTCTGCGCTCATCGTATAGGAATGCCGTAACGGTGTTGTTCAATTCGTTGATTACATATGCCCACTTCGAGTTGGGATGGAACACAAGATGCCTTGGCCCTGCGCCTGGTGGCTGATCCATCTCACGATGGGTTACCAGACGTCCCTCTTCCAACCGATACACAATGATCTGATCCAGACCGAGGTCACATACGACAGCATACTGCCCGGACGGATCTGGCTGAATGGAGTGTGCATGCGGCCCTTCCTGCCGTTCTTCGTTGATTCCACTTCCCGTGTGCTCCACCCATGCACTCATCTCACCAAGCGTCCCCTGATCGCCAACCGGGAATACATTGACACTGCCGCTGCTATAGTTGGATGAGAACACCCACTGACCATCCGTGGAAACAGACACATAACATGGAGAAGCCCCTCTGGTCTGTTTTCGATCCATCAGGTGCAGCTCACTCGTTGCTGCATCTCTACGATAGACCAACACCTCTCCCTCGTCCGTCTCACTCGCCACATACAGACAGTTTCCATCTGGGCATAACGCCAGATAAGACGGATTATCCACGCCATCCATGTGATTGACGATTCGCATCTCTCCTGTATCCGCATTCAACGCACATAGGAATATTCCTGGTTCATCCGCTGACGCATACGTACCTGTATAGAAAAGTGTTTCCTGAGTTGTGACTGGTTCCATATCTAATCTCTCCCTTATCCTATATATTCACTGTTCTGATTCTTCCCACTAGTATGTACTTACCCAATTCACGGGCTACTGCTTCACTTCCTGTAACGTGGCTTTCTATATTGAGAACAACTCCGGTGAGCGCTCTCATATCCGTCATTGACTCCCTTATCCCCTCTCACCATAATACAAAGTATGAGACCTAACAACAGACCACCCCTACAGCGTAAATCTGACGGATTTCGTATGCAAAAACTCATTGTGCTTCCGGACTCACTGCTGCAAGAAACCGCAGCTTATCCGGTCACGTCCGGATTATACATTACCGATATCGGTTATTTTCACGAAGCGGAGCATCATTACCGAGACCGTCCCGATGGTTGTGAGTCACACATTCTGATGTACTGTGCCCAAGGTACAGGCTGGTATACGATGGATGGCAGCAAGACTTATGATGTCCGCCCGGGAAACCTCGTCATATTGCCTGCACATGTTCCTCATGTGTATGGTGCCAACACAGCTGAACCATGGAGCATCTTCTGGATTCATCTGCGCGGGGAACACGCTTTAACCTACATAGAACCCTTGTTAACCCATCATATCACCACCATGCCACCAGCCAAGGCTCAAAAATGGCTTGAGCTGTTCCATGAATGTTACGGCGCGCTAGAGACAGGTTACTCCATGCAGACGATGACATATGCCTCCCAGATTATCGGTTATATGCTTGGTATGCTCGCTTATGGACCGGAGACAACCGGAACGGATGGCGGGATTGTAAGCAGCAAACGTGCGGCTGAACAATCCGTTCAATATATGCTGGAGCACCTGGAGAACGGAATCACCCTCAAGGAACTGGCGGCACATGCCCGGCTGTCTGTCCCTCATTACTCTCAGTTATTCAAGCAAGCTACGGGGCATTCGCCCATCGATTATTTCCTGCGGCTCAAGATTCAGCATTCCTGCCGCTATCTGGATTTTACCGATTGGACCGTGAAACAGATCAGTTCGGAACTTGGATTCAAGGACCCGTACTACTTCTCCCGTCTGTTCAGCAAAATGATGGGACGTTCACCCACGGATTATCGAAATAAATCCAAAGGATAGATGCCGTGTGCTTCACTTAAGCCTTTCAGAATCCTCATGAATTCAATTGGCAAATTCCAGCAACCTTTTGAACAGAAGGGTCGTCTATAGGGGCAAATAACTTTTATATAAAGGGATCATCCCTGGAAAAGTGAGGCGAACCTATCATGAAAAAAAATATACTTGCTACATTAACTGCGGGAGCTCTGCTCACGCTGTCTCTAAGTGCAGGACCGATCAACGCGGCGCAGGCCCAATTCACGGATATTCAAGGTATCGCAGGAGCTGACAAAATCGAATCTCTCCATCAGGATGGATTCATCAAAGGCGTGAGTGACAGCTTGTTCAAACCTGAACTGGAGTTAAATACCGCTCAGGGCATTCAACTGATTGCGGACGGCCTGAATCTGAATCTGGACACGATTCGTTTTATCAAAATGCCGGTACCGAGTGACTACTTCTCTGCTGTAAAAGATGGCGTATGGTACAGTGATGCATTTATCCGCGCGCAATATAATGGCATCCAGATGTCACAGGGTATCGATCCGTCCAAACCGCTTACTCGTGAACAATTCACACTGTTCCTGATGCAAGGCATCGAGGCCAAAGGCGGTCTGCCAATGATTAATATCAAACCTGTGGATATTACCGACGAACAGGAACTTACGCCAGAGTATCAAGGTGCCATTCAGCGTTCACTTGTTCTCAAAATCAATGAACTGGATGCCGACGGAAACTTCAATCCCAAACAAACGATTACCCGTGCCGAAGCAGCAGTGATGATGTATAACGCAATCGAGTACATGGAATCGTTCCATGCACCACAAATCCCGGAAACACCTGAGAAGTAATCATTTCATGTTGGAAGCTACGAACTCACTTTAGTGTGGAATCTGATCTATTGGAGTCACCACTAAAGTGAGTTTGGACTTTTCCATACAACCCCAATATGCCAAACAGCCGCACTTTCCCTCAACAGGAAAGTACGGCTGTTTGTATTATACTTATATCACTGATGCAAAATCATCAGATTTAACTTTCTAACTTAGAAAGAACCTTTAACAACAACCTCAGACAACGGCAAACGTCCTGACGGGCGAGCTGGCTGTGCCGCTTTACCTACAGTGATCAACAACGTTGGCACAAATCGTGCAGGAATGTTGAATGTTTCGATCAGTTTTTGTGGATTATATCCACCGATTGGACATGTATCGTAACCCAGGGAGCGTGCAGCAAGCATAATATTTTGGGAAGCAAAGGATGCATTGCGGATCGCTTCATCACGAGCGATTTGCGGGCTTTGGTAAGCACCGTTGATCTGTCCAACCAATGCGTCACGAACCTCAGCAGTCAGTGCGCCTGCTTCAACAGCTTGATCGTAGATTACCGTGTTACGGTTTGCTTCCAAATCTCCGAGAACAGCAATCGTAACCGAACTTTCCACGATCTGACTTTGACCGTAAGCAACTGGCAGCAATTTCGCTTTGTCTGCTTCGGATTCAATCACGAGGAATCTCCAGTGTTGCAGGTTCCATGAAGATGGTGCTTCCACAGCTGCTGTCAGAATCGCATTGAGATCAGCTTCAGGCAATTCAAACCCTTTTTCGTACTTTTTGACAGCATGGCGTTCGCTAATGACGCGAAGTGTTTCATTTTTTTCAATGCCTGACATGTGTTCCACTCCCCAGAATCTAATTTGTTTATTCTTCTTTTACTTCCGCAAGGTGATCTCGAAGTTTACTCTACCAAGGATTTGCCTTCCGAAAATAACATCAGCGCAGACGATCTCTCCCCATCTGTGTTCACGTTATGCCCGGAATCGCCTGAGAACATCAATGGATCTTTCACCGGAGCACACGCCAATGCCATAACTTGTCCACCATGCCTGACTAAACCAAGGCCATGTCATGAAGAACCATTCGTTGTGGACTCCGTCAGGACTTCTCCTTTGCAGGCAATCCATTCAGCGACAAGGTTATCGCTTCCCCATGACCTATACGCTCTTTCACATCCTGAATGGATATACGGTCAAAATAAGCGCTGAGCGCCTCTTCGCCTCCGTTATATATGTTCCCCATCACATCCTGCATATTGGAAGATACCACGCACGATGAACCGGACTCCCCTGAGCACCAATTGGGACCGAGTGAGCCACCAGCTACCAGTCTGTACAATTCTCCAAGCTTGATCTCTTCACTTGGACGGCTAAGCAAGTACCCACCATGAGCACCTTCCTTGGTCGTCAGGTAACCATGCTTGCGCAGAACACTAAGTACCTTACGGACTCTGGCCGGGTGTGTACCCACACTCTGGGACAAATCTTCACTATTGGCCATACACTCATCTCTCATCGACAGAAAAACAAGACAATGCACCGCTATGGTAAATTCGCTGTTCATAACTTACTCCTTCCCGGCTTACAACACCGATGAACTCCAACCCAAGGTAAGTATAACTGTCATTATATGAATAACAGTTATGTTTGTCAACTTTCAACCAGGATGGAGATCAAACGTGATTTTTCCTGTTATACCAATACTTACAGCTCATCAACACAATTAAGCTGGGATTAACATCCCGTCTTCATTCTAATCTAAAAAAGACAAAAAAAGTGAGCCTTCCGCTACGCGAAGGGCTCCAATAAGATAGACATATGAAAGGGCTTACGTGATTATTATAATCGGTAATCTTCAATTTGAAAACGCTTTTTTTGTAAAGTGAATCATTATTTCAAATTTTTTTTATTTGAATAAAATGAACAACAAGTATTGCTAAAACTAATGCCATTAGTTATTATACTAATATCATTAGTTTTAAGGAGGGTTTATCGATGCGCATTACCCGAGAGTTTGATGTCGTTCAAGTTACGTTTTTTCCAAGACTCTTCCCTGTGAACGTATATCTGGTTGAAGAGGAAGATGGATTAACCCTGATTGATGCCGGAATACCGTTCAGTTTTAAGGGGATTTTGGCAACTGCCCAGTCCCTTGGAAAACCCATTACCAAGATCATTCTGACTCACGCTCATAGCGACCATATTGGTGCATTGGATCGTCTCAAAGAGGCACTACCCCAAGCTGAGGTCTTCATCTCCAGACGGGATGCACGGCTATTGGAGGGTGACACTTCCCTTCTTCCCGGTGAACCACAAACCCCGGTACGCGGCGGCGTGCCCAAGCCCAAAGCGGTGCGCACCCAGCCAAACCACTTGCTGGATGACGGTGACCAGATTGGTTCACTGGTCGCCATTGCCTCACCAGGACATACGCCGGGACATATGTCCTTCATGGATACGCGCAGCCGCGTGCTCATCGCTGGCGACGCGTACCAGCTGCACGGCGGCCTTGCCGTATCCGGCCGCGTGCGCCCGCTCTTTCCGTTCCCCGCGCTGGCAACGTGGAACCGCGAAGCGGCTCTGGCCAGCGCGAAGCGCCTGGCGGAGCTGGAACCGTCCGTGCTGGCTGTAGGCCACGGACGGATGCTGCGCCAGCCCGCGGGCGCCATGCGCGCGGCAACCGCTGATGCACAGCAGCGGTACGATCTTGCCGGGGGGCAACGATGAGCCCCCGGCAAGGGCTGGATCGCGGCGCTCTGCTCAGCGCCGCAGCCCAGCTTGCTGACAGCGACGGCTTTCAGGCGCTGACACTGGCCGCACTCGCCCAGCGGCTGGATGTGCGCTCGCCGTCGCTCTACAACCACATCAGCGGACTTCCCGGGCTTCGCCAGGAAATGGCGCTGATGTCCGTACAACAGCTCAGCCGCGCATTAACCGCGGCTACTGCTGACCGCACTGGCGATGATGCCATCCAGGCCATCGCTGCGGCATACATTGGCTTCGTCCGCGAGCACCCCGGGCTGTACGAAGCCTCATTCCATGCCCCGGACCGCGAGGAGCCACAGCTCGCCGCGGCCAGCACAGCCACGCTGGAGTTGCTGCTGCACAGCTTGCAGCCCTACCCGCTAACCGAAGCGGAAGCATTACACGCCGTTCGTGGTTTGCGAAGCCTCTGCCATGGATTTGCCTCCATTGAGGCACAAGGCGGCTTCGGCATGGACTTTGATCCGGACGAAAGTCTGCGTCTGACCGTATCCGCATTTCTGCACGGACTCCGGCATCTTCACGAAAACTAGTACGCACGGGTTGTATCATAAAAAGGACTGCAGATTCGCTGCAGTCCTTTTTACGTTGCTGTTCCACCTTCTTGCCAAAGTCTAACGAACCCAGGACACGCTATAACACCAATTAGAGCGGATAGAAAAATCTAACGAACCCCACACACCCTATTTCATAGAAAACTGGCAGTGGGACAGGCAAAATGAGCATATTCCATCATTTAACGTGTCTGTGATTCGTTAGATCTACCAACGTAGCAAATTAGGCCGAATAAGACGCGCTACGTTCGTTAGAGTCTGCTACATATGTTACTTCAGTTCATGATGCCATAGCGGCATCGCATTACACATTGCAATTCAATTTCCGCCTGATACATATCGTGCTCCGCTCAAAACTTCTGCCCCTCACATCTACGCGCTTCTCTAATATGTACATCCCCGGTCCTCACTCCAGAAGAACGGCCTTTCACTACCTGCTCTCCATCCGAACGTTTTTCTTTACACCCACCCTATGGCCATTGTTGCCGTCCATCCTGCACTTCATTCAAAATATGCTTCATCACGGGCACATACACCTTCCAGTAGAACATGTCCGGAACATCTTTCTGATCTGGCGTAAGCTTGGACCGGACGACCTCCCAACCCCGGATTCGGCGCCAAAAAGAATAATGCTTCATCTCTCCGAATGACCCTGCCATGTAATACGACCGATTATAGTCGTCATATCGGACAAGTGCAGCAAATTCCGCGGGAATTCCTGCATCCACCAGCTTCTGCTCGCCTGTCTCCGTCAGATCCGTCTTATACCAGGCCAGTATGGAATTCTGCTGTTGCGGGACAATGATATCGAACCAGCCATTGTAATGTATATCCTGGGTTATACCGCTCCAATCGCTGCCTGCCGGTGTAAATGCAATCTGTATATTGCCTGTCTTCACATCCGGACCTTTCTCCAGTACCATGACCTGTCCATCCATATGGATCAGCAGCATACCCGCTCCGTGATAAGACCATTTCTTCTTCTCCCGCTGCTCATAATTCGCCCGAACCCACCGGGGGACTTCTTCCATACTTTGCAGATTAGATACCGATTTCCCCTGCCATCCACTGCTGTTCACTCCCAAAATGGGATACAGCTGCTCTCTGGTCATTTTCGAAGCCGTATTTGCCAATGCACTGTATTCAGCGACAACCGTTACCCCTTTATACGCAGCCTCGCGGATCTTCTGCACATCATATATTGTTAATCCTTCATAAATTTCGTCTTGCTTCCGTTCATTCTTGTGTGCAGACAGACTACTCCGATTCGCCGTCAGATAGATCAGATCCGTATCCGTCACCTCATCAGGCAGCAGTTGTTTCATCCGTGGAAGCCCGTCCTGAAGATCATAGCCGTAATAATCCTCTTCATACGAGTAGTATTCCCCTGTGTGCTGTACAATCTTCTGTTGATTCAGAAGCCAAACCAACCCCTTGTGCCCCTGATAGGATAAGTCTGGTCTGCTCTTGTCAATAATCATGATGTTCAGTGGAACCGGGGCCTGGGATTGCCACATAATCCAGGGGACAACCAGCACCACTGATACCACTGTAAAACAAGCCAGCGTCCACATCGTGGCTGGCCTGTAACTTTTTTTCATGAAGCGTATTCCTCCTTGCTCTGTTCCAAGGTATTGTCAGGATCGGTCGTTAGATTACCCTAATCCATGTCTGCTGTCCTTTTCCTCTGCCTTCCGCAATCCCATAGCCTGCAACATGCCATATATACGGGATATGTTATTCAGTGGTCTGAACCAGAACGTCTCCGAACAAGCATACAATAACAGACGCGTCACCTCTCTTGACGTGTACGCTTTGCGTGAACACCATACCTCGAACATTACCATACCTGCGGACAACAGTGAACCATAGAGCGTCAGCAGTAGAGCGAGAATGATGCATAGGTTGATATCCACCAATTGTAGCCCTATGCCTGAGATGAACAGCAAAATCGCTCCCAGTTCCATCACAGGTCCCAGCAATTCGATCAAAATAAAATACGGGATGGATACCATCCCCATCCAGCCATAGGCCGGATTGAAGATCATGCTCCGCTGAGTCCATAGACTGCTTGCAAGCTGCATGTGCCAACCGATACGCTGTCTGCACAGCTTACGCCATGTACCAGGTACTTCTACCCTGCAGATCGGATCGGGAATATATATAATACGGCCAGGTTCCCGGATCTGCTTCATATGTTTCTGTAACCGCATTACCAGTTCCATGTGAGCAACCTGGTCATCGCTCTTGTAACCCCCAACTTCCATCACCCGGTTCTTTTTGAATACACCGAATACTTCTGCTGTAAATAAAAGCACATTAATATTATAACGAACGAGTCCCACGCCGCTAATCAGAAAAGCACGCACGTATTCAATGGTCTGCATAACATACAATGTACTGCCCGTAAGTTTTGTGCTGTTGTCGGTTGAATCCGTTTGATCCGTATTTCTGGGGGCCATGAGATCTACTCGTCCACTACAAGCAACGACCTCTTCTCCTGGGAGAGCATCCATAACGGGTTTCATAATCTTCACCAATGCATCCCGTTCCAGAAATGTCCGGGGTCCAACTGAGGCGATATAAGGATATTGCGAGATATTCAGACCTGCATTCAAGGAGTCCATTCGTCCTCCATACGCCTTGTCGATCACAATCAGACGATGATGCAGCCTGGATTGGTAGACACATTTAATCTGAGCCGTCTCCTGACCGAGTCCCGAGTAATGAACTTTACTCCGAATCGGCATCAGATCATAGGTTTCTATTAACTGTGGCATTGTTCCATCCTCTGATCCATCATTAATGATAATCACTTCATAGCGTGAATACTGAATATCCAGCAGACAATTAATTCGCTGTACGATCGTATTCTCGCTATTACGCATGGGGACAAGCAGGGATACCGCCGGAGCCAACTCTTCATCCAACATCTCGTGATATTGCAGCGGGTCCAGATCCCTTCTCGGGATCAATGTGCGAGCGGCAGCAACTACCAGAACACTGCACGTCAAAATCGCAAGCACCAGATAGATAAATATACCCTCGTAACATGCCAAAACAAAACTCCGCAGCATCTCAATCCATCTTTCGTCCATACTGCATCCTTTCCAGCGTTTCTTCCGCTATCTGCCTTGCATATCTATCCGGATGGTTTACAGCCGTATCCCGGAGTTCTTCAAGTCCCTGCTCGTACCGGGCAAGGGAGTTCGCCGCTTCCTGTCTGATCTGAAAAGAAGGATCACCCATCATTACCTTCAGTCTAGGAATAAAAGCATCCGCATGAACAGTGCCCATAAGCTGGGTCACTGTTAGTCTTTCAGAGCGTTGCCTTTCCTCGCCAGATTCGTTCCATACCAGCAATAGCCCCTTCAGCAACTCTTCGCGACCTCTGCCCACTTGAGACAATGCCTGATAAGCATGGGTACGCAGCAGCGCATCCTCTCCAAGAATGAGCTTCTCCAGTAGGACAACAGCACCCTCCGTCTGGTCATCCCGAATACGAATGGCATGGACGATATTAGACTGGACCTGATAAGGTACCTCCTTGAAATGATCCTTAAGACGTGTCCAGGATGAATCGGTAAGCAACAGCAGAATCTGCAGATACTGCGAATCGGACCATACATATTGCTCACGCATCAATTCCTTCACGATTCTGAAATAACCGGTTCTGGCATATATGCGCAATATGATGAAGCGTTCAAGCGGCGTACAGGAAGTAACCCGCAGCATATCCTCTAACCTGGGCAGAAGCTTTATCATATGAAACTGTTCAATATATAACAACGTGTTGACCCGTTCACTCCACTTCCCCGTCTTCAGAACCGACCGGTATGAACTTCCAAAGACTTGCCAGGATAACAGACGAATTCGCAGAGTCTCGTGCTCTTCCGGACCTTGAGCAAGCCGTTGCAATAACAGTTGCTGCAAAACACTCTGTTGATCTCCACTCATATTCAGTAAGTCAGCTTTCACTTCTCCTTGGCCCAGATACTGCTGTAACACTGAATCTTCGGAAAGTAATTCCTGCATCAGTGTAGTCTTCACTTTTTCCCTGCGTCTGCTATTATATTTCAACCATAAGATATAACTGTAGATAACCAGCAAAAGAAACAGTACACTTGCACATATGAGGCTAACCACATGTACCAACCAATCTGTATTACTTGCAAGCCACCCTCTATGATGTGAGCCGATAAGCTTGATATACATCCATTGTTGTCCAATCATTGCATGATTTCCCCTTAATCGAATAAACGGCCTTACAACGGGCACAATAATACAAAATTTTCAAATACACCCTGTGAATACATATCGGGTATATGATACACTAAGCTTTCTATCGGCTTTCGGCGTTTGTGATATAATAGGAACTGAAAATTCCGGCAATTCGTATTGGGTTCCGGATCTCCGGATAACATATTATTCCAGAAAGAGGGAGTTCTACGTGGCTCAAATCAGTCCGTACTACCTGCAAATCGGAGCAACCGTGGGCATGCTCGTCATGGCACTGCTTGCCATCTTCATCCGCATGAAAGCCAGTCACAGACCGGTGACCATTCGTAAAATCCTTATTCCTCCGCTCGGCATGAGCACAGGATTTCTCATGTTTGTTGTACCGGCAACACATGTTCCTCTACTCTGGGCATTCATTGCGTTTCTGGTGGGCTGGTTCCTCTTCTCCTATCCCCTCATTCGCAGTACACGGTTTGAACGAGTAGGCGAAGAAATTTTTGCCACACGTTCTCGCAGCTTTGCTTTTATCTTGCTTGGATTGCTGGCCGTACGCCTGATCCTGCATGAAGTCATCCAGCGATATGTAAGTATTCCGCAAACGGGCGGATTGTTCTTCCTGCTGGCTTTTGGCATGATTGTACGCTGGCGTGTATATATGTACAAACACTACAAAGAAGTGCTGGTCGCCGAACACTAGTCACCCTACATAGACCACGCATAGATTTACAGATAAAAAAGACACGTTCTGCTGCACCCTCGGTGTGCAGAACGTGTCTTTTCGTTTTCAAACTAATAGTACATGTAAACCATTCAATATCTATTCAGGATCTGCAACCTTAACCAGCTGCTTGCCCAGATTATCTCCCGAGAAGAGGCCCATGAATGCTTCCGGCGTCTGTTCGAACCCATCCACAATGTTTTCTTCATACTGGATATGACCTTCCTTGATCCATTTCGCCAACTTGGCGCGGCCTTCTTTGAAGGATTTCGTATAGTCACCCAGCAGGAAACCTTTCATTAATGCTGTATTTGTTAACAGCAACGTCTGTGGCCGCATCCCGATATCCGGTTTCTCCAGATTATAGGATGAGATCTGACCGCATAACGGAATACGTGCATTCCGATTGATGTGGCGCAAGACTGCATCCGAGATGTCACCGCCCACATTGTCAAAGTAGACATCTACACCATCCGGGCAAGCCCGTTCAATGGCCGCTGACATATCCTGCTCCTTCTTGTAGTTCAACACCACGTCGAAGCCCAGCTTTTCTTTCAAATAAGCGCATTTCTCATCAGAGCCTGCAATACCAACCACGCGCGCTCCCACAATTTTACCAATCTGACCAGCAATCATGCCTACCGCTCCGGCTGCTCCCGATACAACAACCGTTTCGCCGTCCTTCGGTTTGCCGATGTCCTCCATACCAAAATAAGCCGTCAGACCCGTCAGGCCCAGCGCACCCAGGTAAGCCGTGATTGGTGCTTCTTCGGTATCAATTAGCGAAAGATCAGCCGTATTCACTGCGGCATATTGCTGCCAGCCCCACATACCGGATACGAGGTCACCTTTGCGCAGATTCGGTTCCGAAGATTCCACAACCTGTCCAATGGCTCCACCCTTAATCACTTCATTTAACGCGTACGGTGCAGCATAGGATTTTGTATCTTTCATGCGGCCCCGCATATACGGATCGACCGACAAATATAATGTACGTACCAGGACTTGCCCAGCTTCCGGTTCAGGAAGAGGTGCATCAATGAAGTTGAAATTCTCTCTGGATGGGGCACCTTCGGGACGAGAAGCAAGTACGATCTGTTTATTTAAAGACACCAAAATTACCTCCTTGTTGCCAAGTGGACGCAAGGTTAACCCTTGTCAGCTGAGATCACTTACCACTGGCTCTGTGTTATCACTTCTTAATAGTTTAAACCGAAACAGGCGGTTCACAAACGTGGGCCGCCTTGAAATATGCAAATATCGTCACATTGTAGCTGCTTTTGGCTATTATTGTGCTGTCAAAATCACTGGACCATCCGCCGTAATCGCAATCGTATGTTCATACTGGGCAGACAGACTTCCATCCAAAGTACGAGCAGTCCATCCATCTGAATCCAGCTTACTTCGGAACGTACCAATATTCAGCATCGGTTCGATCGTAATAACCATGCCTTCCTTGAGACGCGGACCCCGATGAGGCGGACCGTAGTGAGGGACTTGTGGTTCCTCATGCATCTTCTCACCAATGCCGTGTCCGATAAACTCACGCACAACCGATAGGCCTTCACCTTCTGCATACACTTGAATCGCATTGGAGATATCTCCGATCCGGTTGCCCACAACGGCAAGTTCAATGCCCTTGTACAGAGAGTTTTTGGTTACATCCAGCAGATGTTGTGCTTCCGGAGTCACTTCACCTACGGCATATGACCAAGCCGAATCCGCCAGCCAGCCATTCAGATTAACCACCATGTCGATTGTAACGATATCGCCGTCTTTCAGTGCATATTTTCCCGGAAACCCGTGACAGATCACATCATTAACCGACGCACATGTCGCATATTGGTATCCGTTATATCCCTTTTGTTCTGGCGTAGCGCCATTTTTCTTCATAAAAGCTTCTGCAAACTGGTCGATCTCCTGTGTCGTAATGCCTGGACGAATCATCTTTGCAATTTCTCTATGGCATGCGGCGAGAATTTCTCCGGCTTTTTTCATATATTCAATCTGTTCTTTGGTCTTCAATGTAATCATAATAACTACTCCTGTCCGTTAAAATCTTATCCTGTCCTCTATTGTAACGCTAAACACTCAAAATAAAAAATTCCGTGCAATCAGCAACATCCTATTATACGCCAAGCTCCTGTCCAATGAATACAATTATCCATGAAAAAATCGAAACCCCTTCTGATCTAGCCACGTATATGCTTAAAACAGTTGAAGTCGAAAGGGTGAAAGCTCATGTTCAAAAAGATTATCGGCAAACTTATTGATTCCAAATCTTCATCTCACCGCAAACGTTACAGCTCCTCGGACAGGCGCTCCTATAAACGTCACAGCAGTTCCTCAGGAAAGCGTTCCTACAAGCGCTATTCTTCTTCGGATGTGAAATACCGGGACAGTCGCAGTGGCTCCGGGTATTACAAAAGCAGAAAATACAGCTCCAGCTAAGCTGCTCTCACGACTGCTTTTAAAGAGCAATGATCGCACCAGCAGCTTATTAGACGCTACAATAAATGAATATGTAATAAAGGGGTGTTCGCTAGCCGTACTTACGGCCAGCAGAACACCCCTTTATTGTTTCTATATAGCAAAAAGGAAAAAGACCCCTACAGATATCATACGAAGAGGTCACGAATAACCATTATAGGTCCGCCTATAGGACTTATTCATCTTACCTTCATCAACACACGTTCCATCTCTACCCGTAACTCCATTGCTCCGCCTTCATAACCCGGGCGAAGTCCCAGGAGCCGCTCCAGCATCTGGTGCAATTCCGGCGTAAGCTTAAGTTCCTCCTGCCAGCTGGCAGGTTCACGACCCTTCTCTGGCTCGTAAGCCGAATACAGCATAAAGAGAAGAAAGTGGCCGATATCCTGCAAGTCATGATCTGGTGTAGCGGGTTCATCTTCAGGCTCAGGGACTTCACGCATACGTCGCTTTAGCTCAGGCAACAACGGCTCCCCCAAGCGTCTCGCCAGGCCAAAGTCAATTAGATGCACCTTCCCTTCACGTAAAATAACATTGGGAATCCGCACATCTCCATGAATATATCCCTGCTCATGCACATGAGCCACTGGCGCCAGCAGTTGACCTGCCAATTCCAGACATTCCCGCTCCGTATATCGAAGACCTTGCTCAAATATGCAATCTTCCAGCGTCTGTCCACGAATATATTCGGTAACGATATAACTTCGTCTCCCGGATGTGAACACATCCAATAGATCAGGGATCGCCGGATGATGCAGACGTCTCATCACGTCCGCCTCCCGCTCCAACAGCTTCGCAGAGAGTCTGCCCTTGCTAGGCTTGGACTCCTTCAACGCCACTTCCCTGCCATTCTGGTCATCTGTACACAGGTATGTCAGCCCATAGCTCCCCATACCCAGCAGTTCCTGTATTGTATAACGCTCAGCAATGGTCATGCCTTCCCGCCGAGGACGATCCGTCCATAGTCCAAGCAATCTTTGCCAACTTCGTCGCAGCTCCACAGATCCTCCCACGCCAGCTTCCTGATCCACTCAGTCTTTATCTATACCGAGCACAGTCCGTTGCCAGTCTTCATGTTGTATGGAGCTTATTATATCAGGCCCATAACGCAAAATCACGATGAGCAAGAGCCTCTCACTCAAGCTTCCTTATGCTTCTTGGGCAGGAACCCGAACAACATACGCAAGGATACTCCTTTTGGTTTGCGTTTTCTTCCCTGGAAGCTGCGCAAGTTGGTCACGAGTTCACGATCCCGCTCTTCCTCCAGCTTCTCATTCATCCACACGCGCTGTTTCTCCATCTGTTCCTGGAGAGCCATATGTGTCTCCGCCAGATGCTGAAGGGTCAGCTCCAGTTCATCGACCCGCTGTTGCAGCAGCTGTACCCGATCATCCTGCTGTTGTTCTACAGCACCATAAGTCACCTCACTTACAAGTTGCCCCAGACCTTCGTAGGATCTCAGATTACCCATTATTTCAGGTTCTTCAGGGAATACGGATGGCATGACTGTCGCTGCACATTCCGACTCTGACAGACCTTCAATTCCCACCACCGGAACATCTACTTCTACTGCAGCTACAGGTACTTCTGGAGCCAATACAGTCACCACAGCATCAGCCAGGGGTAGATTATGCTCTCTGAGTTCGGTCATCAGGCGTTCAATGCACTCGATGTCGTCGGATTTGAATAGTCTGGATTTGTTGGCGGACCGTTCGAACCGGTATCCCTGTTCTTCCAGTGCCGCCGCATATTTACGAAGAGTACTGGCACCTATGCCCAGGCTCTTGGCCGTTTCCGTCGTTGCTCCTGCTTCTTCAATCATCATTAATTCCCTCCCGGAATGAAGTCTTTTGGGAATCAATTTCATATAACTTTAGTGAGTTATGAAATTGATTCTTGGATAAAAACATTATGGCTTCAGCGTTCCTTTTTGGAACCATCATCGGATCGGGGCAACCTGTCTCATGGATCAAGTATGCTTATCTTTTGCTTGTCCGTATGTATTCGTCAGCTCCTCGGCAGATCCCTTTGGCGGTTTTGTTCTGTTTCTGCGGATTCCTAAGAAGTTTTGTCAGGTATATAATCTGCATAAATAACCCCCAATCCGACAACGAGCATGAATGCTGTCATGTCGAATGACATAGGTGCAAACGCCGTCAAATCTTATGATTATGAATAATTCATGTCAATTTTGTTAACTCCGTTACTCCAATACGCTCCCGCGATAGCGGATATCATTGCTGCACAGCTTTTCCATGTGTTATCTTATGTAACGTAGAAGTGCATTCCAGCATAAAATAAAGGACTATACTTAACATAGGACGCGTAAGTGACGAATAAATATCAATCTAAATGGGGGCTGAACGGCAGTGTTAGGCAAATCAGGCAAAGTAGCGGTGATCGGGGCGGGTCTTGTCGGTTCGAGTTGTGCGTATTCCATGATTAATCAATCGATATGCAGGGAAATTATGATGGTGGACCGGACGTATGACCGTGCTGTAGCGCAGGCACTGGATTTTTCCCATTGTATGGACTTTACACATAACCGCACCAAGGTATATGCAGGCACGTACGCAGATTGTGGCAATATGGATGTTATTGTCTTAACTGCCGGGGCGAATCCCAAGCCAGGACAGACACGACTGGATATTCTGGAGGAAGCGGAATCGATTGCCAAAGACATCGTGGTCCCGATCATGAACAGTGGATTTAACGGGATTTTTGTCGTTGCTGCCAATCCGGTTGACATAGTAACTTATATGGTATGGAAATTATCTGGTCTTCCGCGTGAGCATGTCATCGGCACAGGAACATCCATTGACTCTTCAAGGCTTAAAACGCTGCTGTCTGAAGTCTTCTCCATTGATCCACGCAGTGTGCATGGTTATGCTCTCGGGGAGCATGGAGAATCCCAGTTCGTAGCCTGGTCCCATGTGACCATCGGCGGCAAACCGATTATGCACATCATGGATCAGCACAAGGAGCGTTTCAAACATCTGGATCTGGACGATATTGCGCGCAAAACAAAGGATGCTGGCTGGGAGATCTTTACCCGTAAAGGTTCTACCCAATTCGGAATCGGTAATGCCCTCGCGCATATCACCCGTTCCATCCTCAATGACGAACACAAGATCATCGCCGTATCGGCTATTCTGGACGGAGAGTATGAGCAACACAACGTCTGCGTTGGTGTTCCTGCAATCATCGGTGGTAATGGCATTCAGGAGATTATCGAATTGCATCTGGATGCAGCGGAACGTGAGAAATTCAACAGCTCCTGTGAAATATTATCTGGTAACATTAATCGCCTGACATTGGCATAACTCATTCGTATACAGATCACTGCATACGCTTCAGCTCAACTTCAAAAGCCTGTCCACGCAAACACGCCAATAACACTCCATCAGTGGAGGATTATTGGCGTGTTTGCGTTTATTATTTTCACAGCCAGATGAATCAAATTCATAATACCTTCAGTTGCTCCAATCAAGGCTAGATATAGATCAAAACGGTTCATTTTGTCTATATTTAGTTACAGAAATCTATTTTAGTAAGTTATGAAATTGATTTGAGTAGTTGTTCAATTTGGTGCAAGCTGAGGTTCGTCCCTTGGCCCCCATTGCTGTAACACCCGCTTCAACTCACTCAGCATAACCGGTTTGCTAATAAAGTCACGCATTCCAATCTCCAGACAGGCTTCCTTATCTTCACGTTTGGTATTGCCTGTAACTGCGATGATTGGAGGTATGCGATCCTGTGGAATTAGGCGGTGTAACAGGTCTGTCGCCTTCAGTCCATCCATCACAGGCATATGAATATCCATCAGGACAATATCATAAGCATTCTGAGAGATGGCATCAATCGCCTCCACGCCATTAGTGCACACATCTGCCTGGTATCCAAGCTTCTCCAGATATTCTCGCAAAATCTTCCGGTTTACCGGATGATCCTCCGCCACCAGAATACGCATGGCAACCTTATCACTCTGACGTGTACGATCATGATGGAACTGACTTGCTGTCTGTTCTGCTGAAGCATCTACACTCGCCGCAGGAACAGCAAACCGGAAGGTTGAGCCTTCGCCTTCTATACTCTCGACACTGATGCTACCTCCCATGATCTCCACGAGTCGCTTGGAGATGACCAGTCCCAGTCCGGTACCACCATACTTTCGGTTAATCACCGGATGTAGTTGAGAGAAGGACTGAAACAACTGATCCAGCTTGTCAGCCGGGATGCCAATTCCCGTATCTTGCACCGCAAAATCAAGAACGCTGTCTTCAGGCTTTCTGCCCTTGATAATATCCACGGCAACATCAATGCTTCCCTGATCTGTGAACTTGAGCGCATTACCAACCAAGTTTACCAGAATCTGCCGGATACGTATGGCGTCACCAACCATGAACTCAGGGATGCTCGGATTGAGGCGATATCTGATCTCCAGATGTTTCTCATCTGCACGCGGTTTAAACAGTTCGGCAACCTGTTCCAGCATCTTGCGTAATGCAAATGGTTCATAAGCCAGTGCCATTTTCCCGGATTCCAGCTTACTGAAGTCCAAAATATCATTAAGGATGTTCAGCAGAGCATCACCGCTGTCTCGAATAATCTCGGCATATTCACGCTGTTCTTCCGATAAATCGGTACCGATCAACAATTCTGTCATCCCCACGATCCCGTTCATCGGTGTCCGGATCTCATGGCTAACCATTGACAGAAATTCTGACTTGGCCTGAGCCGCCAGCTCAGCTGTTTCTTTGGCACGTACAATTTCACGTTCGCCAGTCACATCATTAAATACAACCACCGCGCCCTGAATCTGTCCCTGTTCAATAATCGGCGTCACCTGATACTGCACCAGAAAGCTACTGCCATCTTTACGCCAGAATACATCTTCCTTGATTGAACGTCTCTGTCCATCCAACACAGTCATGTGGATCGGGCACTCTTCTTGTGGCAAATGACTTCCGTCTGCACGGGTGTGATGGATGATAGGATGTGAGTTTTTGCCAATGAATTCTTGCGCCTCATAACCGAACATCGAAGCTGCTGCTGGATTCATAAACATGGTGATTCCATCCGCATCCAAACCAAATATTCCTTCAGTAACCGTGTTGAGAATTAGCTCATGTTGCTTGCTGAGCTCCTGAATCCGTTCCGTGTATTCCTTGCGCTCGGTAATATCGGACACGATCCCATAGACGCCCACCATTTCCTTATCCACAATAATGGGCACATTCGTAACAGATACTTCAATCTTCCGACCACTTGAATTAACGACTCGGGTCTCATAATATTGCGGTTCGCCTTGCTTCACCATGTCAAAATAATGTTTGCCATATTGAACTTCGCATTTATCCAGATTAGATAAAAAAGATTGGCCAATCAGCTTATTGCGCGGAATATCCAGCATTTGCACCAGTTTGCTGTTCACTGCGCTGTATTTACCTTCCAGATTCAATGAATACACAGCTGCCGGGTTATATTCGAACAACGATCTGTATCGCTGACGACTTTCTCGAAGACGTCTGTCCGCATCCTTATGCTGGGTAATATCCCTGCTGATGCTTACAATCTGGACACTCTTGCCACGCTCTCCAACCACAGGCTTCGCCAATGTCTCCATCCAGATATAATGTCCCTTCTTGTGCAACACACGCATCTTGCAGCCATTGCCGATCTTGGAAAGATCCATAGGGTCCGGATAATCTCCCGGATAACAATAATCCTTGAAGGACTTTCCTATGACTTCATCCGGCTTATAACCCAGTAGGGTGTACACGGAAGGGGAGACGTATAACAACTCGCCATCCGTAGCACAAGTGGTAATCAGATCTTGTGCATGGTCAGCCAGCACCTGATATTTCTCCTGTGCCTCCTTAAGCTCACGTTGCACTTCCAGGATATCGGTAACATCTTTGGCAATGCCATAGATTCCTACGACTTCTTTTCCCTCCGTTATAGGCACATACGTTATTTCTGCGTGTTTCAGGGAACCGTCTTTATGATAAAAAGTAATGGGATTACTGACTGAACGTCCAGCCAGTACCTCTTTAATGTATTGTTTGCGTGAATTTTCACTGTCCGGAGGACAGATCTCACTCTGATTCATACGAATCAAGTCATCCAGTGTATACCCAGATATCCGCTCTACCGAGGGATTAGCATCAATATAGTTTCCATGGATGTCCATTACATAAATGGCATCCGGATGGTTAAAAAACAGTGATTGGTAAGAACTTCCCTCAGAAATAATGCGCTTCAGGGTTTCCGTTTTATTAATATCCAAGGCTTACCCCTCTTTTCTCAGCCAATATCTTCATCTAACAGCAGGGATTAATTATCCCTTACAAAAATGGGCCTACCCTCGAATAACCATGTAAGCCTGCCTAGAAACAGCTTTTTTTATTTTACCAGATTCTCGTCTCATTTTGCTTACAATCTATGATCCAATTCACATAATGTGTGATGTAATACTTGGAATTTTGATTTTACTTAGGAGGTGCCTGCAAAGGCAGACAATTTATACAAGGATCAAATTAAGCCTCTAACAAGCTTGAAGTTCAATTCCATGTCAGCTGATTCTGACGAATGGCTAAACGATTTTCTAAAGAACTCAGGACATCTTATTTGGTGTCCAGGTCCCCTTTTAAAATTTTAAAGAACATCAGACACGTTAATCCCCATAATCTCCTGTCATAAACGCTGCAAACGGTCGTTTCATTGGATATAACATGTCTCAGGTTTCTTAGATTTCTGAGATCACTTCAAATCCTTGAATAAGACTCCTCAGATTCGTTAGCGAGGTGACCATTCATGATGGGTGGGTCAGACATTAGAAAAAATCCTCCTGAAGCATACATACAATAGAGCTTGCATGTTTTGCTTAAAGAGGATTTTGATTACGATAACCAAGTGTGTAACGGATTATTCAGATTTCTTTTTTCGCAAAATACATCATGCCGATTCCAATGAAAATGACAGCACTGCCTCCAACAACCGCCAGCATTGTCATCAGTGGCACGTTGTAGGCTCCGAAACCTCCGCCATCAACGGGTGTCATCAGAATCATCGGTTGTGCCCATGGATAATATGGCCCATATGTCGCCGAGTTTACAATGAGAATATTCGGTATGGTCAGTGCAAAATTCAGTGCGAGCGGTGCGGCAAAGTTGCTCCACGCCAATGAAACGAACATCTGCAGGGCAGCCAAGGGTACACAAGCTAGCAACCCAAGCAGCAGTTTGCTCGCCAAGAATCCCCAAGGTACAGGCATCGTAATGCCGTGAATCATGCCTGCCAGCAGAATGGACATCAGCAATAATACTTGTGTACCCGCCAGAAGCATGAGCACAATCGTCAGTTTACCTGCATATACGCCTGAACGTGTGAGCGGTAAAACCAGCATCTGCTTCCACCCTCCACCTGCATGTTCGAAACGGCAGACAAAGGACGTAAACACACCAGTCAGCATCGGTAACAATAACAATCCGTGCAGGAAAACCATCGTGGTCATCAATACCTGCCAATTTCCCGATGGCGTGGACAACAGTCCGATGAGCAGCGCAATGAGTGGACTCAGCAGAATCAGAAGCCATATGGGGGACTTGCCCATTTTCAATCGTTCAGCGGACAAAATTCGGAAGTACGTTGTCGCAAAGCTCATGTCAGGCCACATCCTTCCGGCTAAAGTGCACCATACCCAGCAACAGAATCAAGATTCCCAGACCTGCACCCATGCCTGCATACAGATATGGATTGGGTCCATTCCAGGCCATCTGCGCCCAAGCGAGTGGAAAGTTCGGTGAGATACTGAGTGCGAACATGCCCGTTATCGCGAGAACGATGCCCAGGGTGACGGGAAGTGCCTGATTCTTGTTAACCATCGTGAGCCACAACTCCAGTGACAACAGCGGAAGTGCACCAGCCAAAGGCAATAGCCCCAGCTTGATCGCATGTGTCCAAGGTATTTCGCTGGCATGGAATCCGAGGATCAGACCCAGACCCACAATTCCTGCGGTTAACAGCAGGCAGGAGATTACCAGCAGCACACAAGCAAGCAGGAACTTGGCTAAATACACGGCTGGTCTGGGAATCGGCATCGCGAGCAGCTGTTTCCATGATCCCTGTTCATGCTCAACATTAGCGATCATGGAGCTGAGAATGGTTGCTCCCAGCATCAGAGACAAGGGCACAAAGACAACCACATTGCCCAATAATCCGCCCCACAGGTTATCTGCATACTGCTCTTTCAGATAGTCCAGCCGTAAGCCAAAATTAAGCGCCTGCATCGCTGTCAATCCAAGAGGGGCCAGAAAAACAAGAAACCAGATCCCTTTCCCCCGAATCTTGAGCCAGTCCGACGATAATGCACGCCCGGTCATATGGAAGCCCCCTCGCCAATGACCCGCATGAACAGATCTTCCAGCGACTGACGCTGTTCCTCTACACGATACACATCATGATCCTGCTCAATTAATCGGCGCACAAGCAGTGCCACTGAACTGTTATCCATATAAGGGAACGTTAAAGCAGAGCCTTGTTGCTGACCAAATTGTCCCTGTTCTCTTGCCAGCTTCATAGCCTCTTCCGGCTCGGAAACCGTTAACCGGATAGAGCTACCCGTCTGACTATGCAGACTTGCGATAGTATCCTGAAGCACCATCTTGCCTTCACGGATAATACCAACGCGACTTGCCATCTGTTCGACTTCACTCAGCAAGTGGCTGGAAACCAGAACGGTAATGCCATGTTCCAGAGGCATGCGTTTGATCAGTTCCCGAATCTCCTGAATACCGGCAGGATCAAGCCCATTCGTTGGTTCGTCCAGAATCAGCAACTCCGGTTCACCCAGCAAAGCGCTGGCAATACCTAGACGTTGCTTCATCCCAAGGGAGTATCCCTTTACCGAACGTTTGGCATCCTTGGTCAGATCTACAATGGACAGCACTTCAGCAATTCTTGATTTTGGTACATTGATGATGCGGCGCAAAGTTTCCAGATTCTCTACTGCGTTCAGATGTCCGTAATAGGACGGGTATTCGACCAAAGAGCCCACACGGCGCAAAATATCCATGCGATCCTTGCGGATATCCTTGTCGAAGACACGGATCACGCCTTTGGTTGGTTTAATCAAGCCGAGAAGCATGCGAATCGTTGTTGTTTTGCCGGCACCGTTGGGACCGAGGAAGCCGTAGATATCTCCCTTTTTAATGTGCAGATCAAGTTCACGGACCGCTGCACGGTCCCGGTATGTTTTCCATAAATTCGCCGTTTGAATTATATTTTCACTCACTGTATGATCACCTCGGAACTATCGTAACCTTCCAAGGTTAAAGCCAAAGTAGTCTCTAGTTTAAGTTTAGTTTAAAAAAGCTATTTCAGCGGTTTGTTGTTTTCCCTGTTTCCCTTACCACTGTAGATATATGTCTGTACACCCGTTTCGGAACTGTCTACCCGCTTGCGCAGACCCATCTCACGAATCAACAGGTCTACAATGGATAAGCCTAGACCTGTGCCTTTTGTGTCGGAATTCGGTTGCATACCCGGACCCCGATCCTGAATAACGATAGCCGTCTCACCCTGAATCTCCTGGGTTGTTATGCCAATATATTTCCCGCTAGCAGCATGACGGATTACGTTCTGAAACAAATTATCGAGTACACGGCGCATGCCCTGTTCATCCATATGCCAGATCAGCGGTTCCTCCGGGAGGTCAATATCAATATCAAATTGCTCTTTCTCCCAGACCGGGTACCAGGCCGCCGCCGTTTCCCTGACGATCCGCAGTATATCTTTCTCTTCCAGCTTCAGTGTATATTTCCCGCTCGTGAGCAAATTGTAGGATAACATGTTGTCAATGAGCCCACCGAGGTCCTCCATTTTCGCTTCCATGCGATGTAATGAACGGTCACCTTGCTCGCTCAGCTCTTCCTTGTGCAAAGCATGCATATGTCCACGAATTACCGTTAGCGGGGTACGCAGATCGTGGGAAAGCCCCGCAATGAGACGTTTGCGCAATTGTTCTTCCTCGCGTTCACGGTGGCGGCTGTTGGACAGTTGATGCACCATCTGATTGAAGGATTCTTCCAGTTGACCAATCTCGTCTGACCGGCGGATATCTACCGGAAGCGGGAGGCCTTCCTTGCCTGTGGTCATCATGGCCGTCTGCAAACGAATAAGTCGTTTGCGAATGCGTGCGAAGAAGAGAATCGACATAATGATGAAGATCAGAAAGATGAGGGTCATTACGATACCAAGATACAAGAGTTCCATCGGCCAGTTACTCTGATTCATTTGCAGAAGTGACCGCGGCACTTCAATGATCATGAATCCCTGTCCTTTGTCCTGCTCATCTCCGCCAATATATGCAACTACGGTGAGTGGATCGCGAAAGGAAGCTTCTTTCATGAATTGCACTGTATTATTTACATTCCATAAGGCTGGAATATGAGTCTCTGTCGTTTGCCCGGAATCCAATGACCATCTCAATGTCGTGTCTGTCCTGCCATCCGGCGACGTGGATTTTAGAAGCGTTACATCTTCACCACCGAGAATAAGTAGGGTCTCCCCTTTCACATTCACACGATACATCGAAGATTTGGGATACGAGCCATGTAATTGCTCCAACCGGGCCTTAATCTCTTCATCCGAAGCACCATCCAGGTTCTTCGCTTCACGTGACCAGAGGTTACTTATCCGAGTAACATCACCATAAGGTGCCGCTCGGTTCGTATTCGTGTCCGTGTTATTCACTACGACAATATATATAACGGATATGATCGGAAGCACAACGGGCACAAATAATACAGCCGCCAAGATCAGGAGGATGTATCTGGACATCAAGGACCGCCCAAAGCGAAGCTTGCGCCGCCCGGATTGCTTTTGAATCATGCTTCGTTCTCCCTTCATGATCTTCCGTTCCCTGAACCACCGGATCATGGCTTCTTCACACGATATCCCACACCACGGACCGTCTGAATAATTGCAGGATTGGCCGGATCAAGCTCCAGCTTTTCGCGTAGATGCCGAATATGTACCATTAAAGTTTTGTCCCCATCCAGATAGGGCTCGTTCCAAACGGCTTCATAGATCTGCTCTTTGGTTCGAATCATGCCCATATGTCGTAGCAGGTAGGCGAAGATGTGGAACTGTTTTCCCGATAAAATAATCTCATCCCCCGTCTCCTCATTAACGATCCGGTTGTCCTTCTCATAGATGGAGAGATGATCCAGCTTCAGGGCAGCATCCGTGGATACCGCTGTTCCTGCCTTACGCAGCTGTACTTCAATCCGGGCAGCCAGTTCATCGGGGTGAAATGGTTTGGTCACATAGTCATCGGCAAAATCAAGACCGTGTAACTTGTCGTCAATAGACGTTCTGGCCGAGAGCATGACAATGGGCACGGCAGGATGTTCTTTTTTCAGTCGCTGGCCTACCGTAAATCCATCCAGCCCGGGCAGCATGACATCCAGAATAATGAGTGAGCAACCGACAGCAGCCTCCGCTGCACCTTCACCACTGCCGAGCCATACCACCTCATAACCGCGCTCCTCCAGATCGGCTCTGACCCAAGTCGCAATTTCCGTATCATCTTCAATATATAACAGTTTGGTTTTCATCCGAATAATCGTTTCCTTTCTGCCCTCATTGGGTTAATGATATATCTGAGCATCATCATGATAAAAGCTGTCTATACCATATGGATTCATGTCTTGTTGAAGTCTCGCGTTATCACGCATTCTAATTATAGCTTATCCATTAACTCGGGTAACGTCATATCCATCAAGTCTACCAAGTACATACTAGTTCTACACCTGACGGGAGGAAATTCATTATGCTGCTGGAAGCCATCTATCATCAACCGAAACGAAACTGGGCCTATGCCTATGACCAAGATACAATCCATCTGCGTTTGCGTGCCAAAAAGAATGATCTGACCGAGGTACATGCCCTGACCGGGGATAAATATGCGTGGGATGCAACCAAAGCGCTGGTTCCCTTAACGAAGTTCACCTCTGACTCCATGTTCGATTACTTCGAAGGCGAAGTGAAACCTCCCTACCACCGACTCAAATACTCTTTTCTGCTCAAAAGCGGCGAAGAACAG
This sequence comes from Paenibacillus sp. FSL M8-0212, assembly GCF_038004645.1. NCBI lineage: Bacteria > Bacillati > Bacillota > Bacilli > Caryophanales > Paenibacillaceae > Paenibacillus > Paenibacillus sp. FSL M8-0212. The sequence continues at coordinate 1,949,270 of NZ_JBBORP010000001.1, forward strand.
ATCTGGATGACCGAGACGGACTTCCAGGAAGAAGAACCGGACGATCCGGGTCGTATGTTCCAGTTCCCTTATATTCATGCCAGAGCTGTATTCACACCCCCTGCATGGGTTAAGGATGCGGTGTTCTATCAGATTTTTCCTGAACGATTCGCCAACGGCAACCCGGATATCAGTCCGGAAAAGGTAGAGCCGTGGGGCGGCGAGCCAACACCTTTCAATTTCTTCGGCGGTGACCTTCAGGGCGTGATCGACCATCTGGATTACATCAGCGATCTTGGCATTAATGCGATCTACTTCACACCCATCTTCGAAGCCACCACCAATCACAAATACGATACAGAAGACTACCTGCGGGTAGACCGGCACTTTGGTGACGCAGATACCGTGAAACGACTGGTCGAGCTGTGCCATGCACGTGGAATTCGTGTACTGCTGGATGCTGTGTTCAACCATTCCGGGAAGACATTTGCGCCGTTTGTGGATGTGCAGAAGAACGGAGAACAATCCAAATACAAGGACTGGTTCCATGTACACGAATACCCGCTGGACGTGAAGGACGGTATTCCTACGTATGAGACCTTCGGATTCGAAGCGCACATGCCAAAGCTGAATACGGAGAATGCCGAAGTTAAGGCCTATCTGCTGGAGGTTGCTGAGTACTGGATCAAGGAAGTGGGCGCGGACGGATGGCGGCTGGATGTGGCAGACGAAGTGGACGATGCATTCTGGCGCGATTTCCGCCGTGTAGTCAAAGCCGCTAACCCGGATGCCTACATTTTGGGCGAAGTATGGAACGAGTCTTCCTCCTGGCTGCAAGGTGACCAGTTCGATGCGTCCATGAACTATCCGTTTACCGATGCCGTGAATGCTTTCTTTGTGAAAAATACAATGCACGCCGAACAGTTCGCGAACTCCATCGGACGACAGTTGTCCCGTTATCCGCTTCAAGCCAGCGAGGTAGCGTTCAACTTGCTCGACAGCCACGATACCCCGCGGCTGCTCACGCTGTGTGAAGGCGACCAGCGCAAGATGAAGCTGGCTGCGTTATTCCAGTTCAGTTATATGGGCGCTCCGTGCATCTATTACGGAGACGAGATTGGCATGGACGGCGAACATGATCCAGGCTGCCGTAAATGCATGGAATGGGACGAAGCGAAGCAGGACCGGGAGCTGCTCGACTTTTATCAGAAATTGATCTCCCTGCGTCATGCTCACCCTGCCCTGCGTGCAGAAGGCACCGTTCGTTTCCTGCAGGCTCGTCCCGATGGCAGCCAACTGGTATTTGAGCGGCAAAATGAGGAGGAACGCATTCTGGTTCTGTTCAATCGATCAGAAGAGACGGCTATTGTCGAGCTGGAGGCTGGTGACGAGGAATGGACCGAGTTATTCGGCGGAAACCATCGTACCGCCAAGGAAGATGGCGTACTCGCCATTGAACTGCCCGCGTATGGATATGCCGTACTGAGTACGGCTGTGAGCCAGGACTAGAGTCATAATACACATACATCTGAAGTCACATATAAATAGCCTATCTTCGCTTCATCTGGCAGCATAAAACAAGCGTCCTGCAGAACCCGGATTTAGGTTCGCGGACGCTTGTTTTTGTATAGCCGTTATACATCATAATGTCACTGATTTATATATCGATGGTCCCGGTTCAGCTTAAACCTGAGTATCCTTGTCCACTTGAGCATTGTCCGCCCCACTTGTAGTTGTGTCAGAATCCGCTGGCTTTGACTCCGACTCAGGCTCGGCACGCTTTGCCTTTGGTTTAGCCAACTTCTGCATCATTTTGCGGCCGGTTGGTGTCTGGGCCAGTCCGCCCTGGGCTGTCTCCCGATGGCGGCTCGGCATCGCGCTGCCTACTTCCAGCATGACGTCGATGACTTCGTCTGACGGAATGGCGCTACGCACTCCGGCCAGGGCCATGTCAGCCGCAGCCAGCGCCGTAACCGCACCCAGTCCATTACGGACGATGCAAGGAATTTCAACGAGGCCTGCAACCGGATCGCAGATCAGGCCCAGTGTATTTTTTAACGCCAAACCAACGGCATGAACGACCTGTTCCGGTGTACCTCCACGCAGTTCAACCATGGCACCCGCAGCCATGCCGATAGCTGAACCCACTTCCGCCTGACAGCCACCTTCGGCACCGGAGATAAATGAATTGTTGGCAATAACATAACCAATCGCTCCCGCACAGAACAACCCGTTCACCAAATGTTCGTCCGTCCAGCCAAACCGCTCTTGTGAACTGATAAACACACCCGGGATGATGCCGCAGGAACCTGCTGTTGGTGTTGCCACAATCCGCCCCATGGAGGCATTCACTTCAGATACACACAGGGCATACGCCATGGCAAGTGCGGAAGCATCTCCTGAGCAAGTCTCACCCTTGCGAATGTACTCGGCCATTTTTTTACCGTCTCCACCTGTTAATCCACTGCGTGATGTTGTATCTTCCGTTAACCCTTTGCGTACCGCTTCCTTCATCACCTGATAATATTCAGACATCTGCTTCACAACATCCGCTTCCGGTGTATTGGTCTCCTGAACCTGCTCCTCGATCATCAGCTGAGCAATGGTTTTGGATTCCGCTGTACAGATCGTATTCAGTTCGTGCAAATGTTTAAACCGCATCCGAATCAACTCCTCTCTTCAAATCGATAACACGAATGTCTAACACATGGTCCAGCTCCTTTAGACGCTTGAGCATATCAGGATTAGGTACACCATCCATTTCCATCGCGGTAAGTGCTTCGCCATCACGGGCTTTCCGGTCCACCTGCATATAGCCGATGTTAACCCCGGATGAACTGATCGTGGACGTTACCGATGCAAGCACCCCTGCCTTGTCTGCATGTCGCAGAACGAGTGTTGGAAACTCACCACTAATCTGAACACGAAAATCATTCATCGCATGCACCGATACACTGCCACCACCAATGGATGCACCGATTAAGGAGCAGGCACGTTCTCCATGCCACAACTCAATTTTGACCGTATTCGGATGAGGAGCAGGCAGGCCACTTGTATAAAACTCAACCTCCATGCCTGCTTCCTCTGCGTATTGCTCTGCATCCGGGATACGTGGATCGTCTGTGACATAGTCCAAAAGACCGCCGATCAGTGCCAGATCTGTTCCGTGCCCCTGATACGTGTCAGCGAATGAACCGTATAACGTCAGCCGGGCACGATCTGGCTTACATCCCAGCCACTGACGAGCGATTCTTCCTAACCTTGCCGCACCAGCTGTATGTGAACTTGAAGGCCCCGTCATGGACGGACCAATAATTGAGAAAACATCTTTAAATCGCACCTTTTAACCCTCCATTATTAATCATGATTCATATTTGTAAAATGTATTCGTCATTTCGATCCAGGAGTTCCATCCACAATGTCCCCTTATTTAGGGGGTATGATGACATCAAAAAAGGACAGAAGAAGGCCTCAGGCCCTCTCTCTGTCCTCGATACCTGAGAGTTTCACGATCAGCAGTGTCTCACGACAAGGTGCATTGCCTGCGATTACAGACAAGTTCACCGGTCTGACTGATCATATACCCCTTGGGTGGCGCAGTTCGCGCACTCTCCAGAGTTGCGTCCAACGATGGTACATTTACCTGAGAGATTAACCACTGCGCCGGGTGCGTAGCAGCTTGCTCCTTCGGTGCCTGAGCACTAGCCATTGTGCTCGGCTAACCCAGGACTCTCCCGCTCGTTATCATCCGCTTATATTCACTTCCTCGTTCAACTCACATCGAACGTGTGTCTTCTGTTCTATTGGATCATATCTGGTACATATACTTACAGATTAATATGCTACACATTATATGTCAATAAAAGTGACGTATAATTACCATCTTTATCAACTCATTAGGAATGATTAGGCAGCTTCAATTCATTTATCCAAGCTTGAAGCTTCTCTTTCGTCCATCCTTCGTTCTCACCCATGATGGAGTACCGCAAGCCATTCTCACTCCATGATATGTTCCGAATGCTCTTCATATATGAACCCTCGGTGTTACGAACCTTAATCTTGGCTTCATCCGGCATTAGTGTATCGTCCACATTTTCTTCCGGCATCTTGAATACCGTCAGGCTGACTTCTACCTTGTCGTTACTTACATAATACAAGGTTACTTCATCTCTGCTCAGCTCACCGCGCAATGTAGACATTTCGATCCGTGATAGTTCGAATTCTCCACTCATGTCCTGTAGGAACGGCTGTTCCAACGCTTTTTCCGCTTCCTCTAGAGTCACTTCGGAATTCTGCATCATATCGTTCAAGTCCTTCACATCGACCTCCTTAGGGATGTCAATTACGAAAGTATCCTTTGTGAATTCAGGGTCATACTGAATCGGATCATAGACCATTTCTGATTTTCCATCCCCATACGCGCTGTTTACTTTGACAATCATCCACGTTTTGGGATCTACCCAATACTCTGAAGATATGGAGAATGCGCCTTCTTCTTTTGGTGTCAATTCAATATGAATGACGTCCTGTCCATGAAGTTTCTCCTGTCCCATCATATTCACATCATGCGTAGTACGTAACCGCTCTAGTTGATCGAGCAATATTTGCTTCTGGGTTTGATTAGGTTGTTGTGACACGGATGATGCATCCATGGAATATGCTGCCCCTGTTTCTTTTTCATATATGATGATCTTCTTTCCATCATTAACTGCGTAACTGACATTGCCATTCTCTGATGTTTCCGTGCGCTTTCGTCCGGTTTCACCATCTACCCATTCCTTAATTTGCATCGTGTTAGTCAGCTTGTCATCCGCCCATATCTTCATCACACCTTCCGCATAATACGAGGCGGGTTCTGTTTCTGCTGAGACAACCTTCTCAATCATCTCATCTCCTGACATAGCCAGCATATCCTTCTCCGCGCAACCTCCAAGCAGGGCGCCTGCCAACACAGCAGTACCCAGCATCATCCATCCTTTTTTCATCATCTTATCCACCCTCTCTGCGTTTACATTCTCCATGTTCAGGCAATCGGCATGCTGCCAGCGTTCCATATCCTTCGTATGACCACATGCGCATATCCCCTCCGTGCTTTATTGCAACCCGTTTGGCTATACTCAATCCCAATCCCGAACCACCTGCATACGTCTTCTCCTCCTGATTCTGGTGTTGAACATAGGGTTCGAAGATACGAATGAGCTGTTCCTCAGGAATAGCAGGACCTTCGTTTTGTACTATGATCAATGTTGCTCCAGCCCTGTAGTTATCCAATTCAGCTCTAAGCGAAGGAATAATCCATTCAGGAAGCTCCCAATCTGAAGCAATAACCCCTAGTCCCATTACACCGTTCGTCCTTGTGTGGCGTAGTGCATTATTTATCAGATTATCTGTCAGGCGCATCAGTTGTTCGGGATGAACTCGGTACAGTTGATCTGTGCGGACATCCATCTTCACGTCAATCTGACCACGCTCGGCAAGTCCCTCATAGCTCCCAAGCAGCATATCAAAAAACTCTTCACCTTCCACCTTAACCATGGCCATCTCCGATTCACTGGAACCCAGCGCCGTATACATCTCAAGTTCACTAATCATCTGTTTCATCCGCTCCACATTTCCGAGCAGCACATCCTGATATTCCTGCCTTTCAAGGCGTTTCAGTTGACGATCACCGTTAAGTACTTCCGTATAGGCACTAATGGACATCAACGGTGTTTTCAGATCATGGGATAACGAGGCGATCATGAGCTCTTTTTCTTTTTGCTCCCTCTCCACATCGGCCTGAGTATGTCTGATCTTGTTTTGCATTGCATCAAACTGTTGGAGCAAGATGCCCATTTCATCATGACGAACAGGTACCTCATCCGTAGCAGCCTCTCCCCGTGCAAAAGCATCCATTCGTTCTATAAGATATTTCATCGGCCGAAAGAGCTTTCGAGATAGCAACCACAGCACTGTTCCGTATAACAGGATAAAGAAAGTAGCAGCGAGACCCATGACCCAGGTAGTCCGCAAGGAAATGCCTTCTAGCCAATCTCCACGCAGCATGACGATTTCGTAAATGCCGACCAACTCACCTTTTTCCCACACGGGTTTCTTCAACGAGAATGTACGATGACGAATCTGTAAGTTGTACAAATTACGATACAGCTCCGCCCCCCCAACGGTGTAAGCTCCAGCAGACCATGTACTCCCCCCTGATGTGTACACCCGAATCCCTGTTGGTAAATACAGATCAAAGTTCACCCGACCATTCTCCAATTCGGAGAGTGCAGCGAAAACATCAGGCGAGTGCAGCTGGTACAGTCCCGGGTCAGATAAAGCCAGTTCAATAGGAGCCAATTGTCTGGACAACTCTACATATTCTGTTACGGCACGCTGATCATTGTAATAGTTATACAGGGAGTACAGCGCCCACCCAGCAGCGACAGGCAGCAGCATTACAATGAGGAAGGCAAGCATTAACCAGTACTTCAACTTCATTCCTCAGGCTCCCCCACGAACCGGTAACCACTGCCCCACACCGTCTGAATCCAGCGTGGATGATGGGGCTCGTCACCAAGCTTGGCCCGAAGGCTCTTCACATGAACTGTGACTGTACTCGAGTTCCCCGCCTCTGGCTGACTCCAGACATGTTCATACAATTCCGCCTTGGTAAACACCCGGCCCGGATGAGAAGCAAGCAGTGTGAGCAAAGCCCACTCCTTGTTGGTTAATGCCACATGTTCTCCATGAACCTGTGCGCGCTGATTCAAATAATCAATCGATAACCCATCGTTATACTGTCTATCTGTCGAATCCGGCTCTACGCCCTGATATCTGCGGTACCTATTCAGATGAGATTTAATGCGAGCTGTAAGTTCCGTTAGACTGAAGGGCTTCGTAATATAATCGTCAGCTCCCAGCCCAAGCCCCCTGACTTTGCTCTCTTCCTCGATTCGAGCACTCATCATGAGCAGCGGAACATCGCTGATCAGTCTAATGTTTTTGCATACCGTGAACCCATCCATTTCCGGCAGCATCAGATCCAACAAGACTAATTGATAGGTTCCCTCCCTAAAGTCTTCCCAGCTCTCCAAACCGCTTGATGCCCAAGTTACCCCATAACCCTCATGACGTAGATGATCTCTCAAAATACGGGCAATCTCCGGATCATCCTCCACCAGCAATATATTCTCGCTGTCTCTCATCGCTGCTTCATCCTCCCATGACTATATTGTAGCTAAGAAAAGTTGACTCTCCTCAGAGTTTATACTTTCTTCATAAATGTCCATTACGATCGTTATCTAATGCATGCAAAAAGAGCACCCCGATTGTTCAGGACGCCCAGGTAATATTCACAATCTTAATCCTAAGTTATAGCTCATAGAAAAGGAAACACCTCACAATTCGTAGAAGATACTCTTGTTCTGTACATAAGGTCTGCAATACTTGCTGCATAGCTTCGGCATGCGATCTTTCATCCATTCGTGCCTCGACTCATTCGCCATCTGAAAGGCATAATAACCCAGTGTAAAGATCAACATGAACCCTTCCATTAATCGGATATCACGATCCGTCAGTGGCGCGATCGGTTTGGTATAACCGGATAAGAATATGTCACGTTCCTCCCGATTAAACATAAGTGCTGCCCCTCCGGCATCAAAAAGATAATAACCATAACCGTGTAGACAAAAATCAATCATGGATATCCCCTGATCCGTTATCAGCAGATTGTTGCGAGTAATATCCCCATGAATGATCCCCCATGTCCCTGCGTGCTGCGGGTATGTTTCTAACTGCTCATTAATGTTCTCAAACGTCTCACGAAGCAGATCAAAGTCTTCCGTTGTAAAAATCCCCAGTCGGACGCCTTCCTCTAGCTGCCCTAGCATGAACAAGTTCTCATGGCTATTGCCATATGCCGGGCGCACCTTTGTTCGATCTGTCTGATTCTGCTCACGCCCATATTGATGAAGCATCTGCAGTTGTGCCCCAAGATCATAGATCTGCTCCGTTGTCAGGCGTTCTCCCTGCTGGATGTCCCTTCCCTCAATCCACTCCAGTACTGTACAGCAGATTTCTTTACCCGCTTCACTTTTCCATACCGTGACCCAGTCTCCCGATACATTCCGTACCGGATGCTGCACGCGCAATGCCGTCGTTGCATTTAACTCATGAAGCAGGTTCATCTCTGCCTCCAACGCAGGAAGCGTATGCTGAATGCCGGTCATACTTGCATATGCGGCTTGATGGATACGTAACAGATACTTCTGCCCGCTTGCTTCATCAACGACATGATACGTCAGATTCTCATTATGACGAATATATGAAACGACAGGTTTCTCAATAGCGTAGTTCTGTATAATCTGAGCTGCCATATGGTCGTAAGACATCTGATCCGTAGTGATTATCAGCATCTCCTTCGAAGTCATGTAAACGTTCTCTTCACACTAAATATCGTAGCATAATGTTTATCCCGCATACAGAAAATCCCACTAAAATTATAAATTAAAAAAGCACAACCCCCGAACAACCGTCCAGGCATTGTGCTTTCTTTTGTCTCTATTATTTCTTTATCTCTCTGTCTATTAATCTATGTTACACTCCATGATCCAATTAACCGAAACGTCCCATAATGTATTCTTGCGTCAGACGATTGTCCGGGTTCGTGAAAATATGCTCTGTATCCCCGTGCTCAATCATGCTTCCCAGATAGAAATAAGCTGTATAATCTGAGATGCGTGCCGCCTGCTGCATGTTATGGGTAACAATAACAATCCGCAGCTCCTTCTTGAGCTCGGTAATCAACTCTTCAACTTTACCCGTAGATACCGGGTCAAGTGCAGATGCCGGCTCATCGAGCAGCAGAATCTGTGGTTCAACAGACAAAGCGCGAGCGATACATAGGCGCTGCTGTTGTCCGCCAGAGAGAGACAGAGCTGACTCATGCAGTCTGTCTTTTACTTCGTCCCAGAGCGCAGCACGACGCAAACTTTTTTCCACAATTTCATCCAGTGCCTTCTTACTCTTCGTACCGCGGTAGCGGGGGCCAAACGCGATATTGTTGTAGATGGACTTATGAAAAGGGTTCGGCTTCTGCCACACCATGCCAATCTTCTGGCGAAGCTTGATTACATCGGTTCCAGGCTCATTCAGATCGTTACCGTCCATCCAGATATGTCCCTCTGTACGGGAACCGGCAATCTCGTCGTTCATCCGGTTCAGCGACCGGAGGAACGTAGATTTACCGCAACCAGACGGCCCAATAAGAGCCGTTACGCTTGCTTCAGGAAACGTCAGGCTAATCTGCTTGACCGCCTGGAAATGTCCATAATATATGCTTAACTGTTCCGTACCAAAAGGTATGGCCATGTTGGTTCCTCCTTATTTCGAAGCTGTCATGCGGCGGAATACAACCCGACCGATCCAGCGTGCACTTAGATTGAACGCCAGCACGAGAATGACAAGCACGGCGGATGCCCCTGCTGCCACTTCTTTGGAATCTGGTCCAATACCTTCACTATTCACTTTCCAGATATGGACAGCAAGTGTCTCTGCCGGACGGAAAGGATTAAGTGGTGACCTTGGACTCGTCGGATTCCAATCTGTAAAGTCCAATGGTGGACTACTCATACCTGCGGTGAACATCAGCGCGGCTGCTTCACCGAAGATCCGGCCCGATGCCAGGATCGTACCCGTAATCAAGCTCGGCAATGCCACAGGCAGCAGAATGGAAGTGATAATCTTCCACTTGGACAGTCCAAGCGCCAGACCTGCTTCCTTCTGTTCCTTCGGAACGGCCCGGAAGGCCTGCTCCGTTGTCCGTACCATCAGTGGCAAGTTAAAGATCGCCAGAGCCAAGGCACCCGAGATCAGGGAGAAACCAAGACCAAATTGATTTACTAGCAGCAAGAGACCAAACAAACCGATAACGATGGATGGGAATGATGACAATACTTCAACGACCAGACGAATGAAGCTGGTAATCTTGCCTGGTTTGGCGTATTCCGCCATGTAAATCCCGCCACCCCATCCGAGTGGAATGGTAACAATCAAGGTCAGGACAAGCAAGAATACGGAGTTGAAGAGCTGTGGACCAATCCCGCCGCCACCCTTAAGCAACTGTGGTGCGCTTGTCAGGAAGTTCCAACTGATATGTCCAATACCTCTATACATGATAAAACCAAGCAGACCGAGCAATAGAATAACAATGAACAGGGCCAGTACAACGATAACGGATGTTGCAATTTTATCTACCGTCTTTGCCTTCATTTTCATACCCGGTTTCTCCTTTCAAGCAGGCGAACCAGAATGACGAAGACAAATGTCATCACCAGCAGGACAAGCGCCATACTCCACAGTGCATTGTTATGAACAGAACCCATCGTGGTGTTACCCATGCTGAGTGTAATAACACTTGTTAATGTTGAAGCTGATTCAAGCAAGGATGTTGGAACATGCGGTGCATTACCAATAACCATCTGCACAGCAAGTGCCTCACCAAAAGCACGGGCCATACCCAAAACGACACCTGTCAACAAAGCTGGCAAAGTCGTTGGAATAATGACACGGTAGATGGTTTGCCAGCGAGTGGCACCGAGTGCATAGGAGGATTCACGTAATCCTTTTGGCAATGCGGACAATGCATCTGCCATAATACTTGTCACCGTAGGAAGAATCATTACCGCGAGAACAAGACATCCGGCTGCAATCCCGACGCCTGTTCCACCAAAGATACTGCGAAGCAAAGGTACGATGACACTCAGACCGATAAATCCGTATACAACAGACGGAATTCCGGACAAGAGCTCAATCGCAGGCTGCAAGATCTTTTTCCCCTTACCCGGTACAATCTCTGTCATGAAGAGCGCTGCACACAGACCAAGCGGACTTGCAATAAGCGCTGCAAGCAAGGTTGTAATGAAAGAACCTGTAATGAACGGCAATGCCCCATAGAAAGCAGGTTCCCCCGTTGGATTCCACGTTTTCCCACCAAGGAATTCACTTATGCTTATTCCATTTTGGAAAAATGTTGATAGTCCCTTGGACGCTACAAAATAAACAATGGAAAACATGACAACGATCAGGAAAACGACACAAATCGACGTATAGATCCGTCCCGTCCACTCTTCCCAATAATGTTTCTCTTTTAAGGGCCGGCGCGGTTTCAACTTGTTATTCATTACCGTTCCCCCTTCGGTCTGTTCCATAACAACCATCCTTCTATAGTAGAATTAATGCAAAATATGGGATTATTTTAGAGCAAACCGCGTAAAGAGGCGGGACCTAAGTCCGCCTCTTTCGCTGTATGCGCAAGTTCAAAGATTATTGAACCACATTACCTGCTGCATCGCGTTTTACTTTCATACCTGACATTGGAATGTATCCAAGTTCTGTCACGTCATTTTGTTGAATTTCGTCACTCAAGATGTAGTCCAGGAATGCTTGTGTTGCTGCATCTGGCGTACCTTTCGTGTACATGTGCTCGTAAGCCCATACTGGATAAGTTCCTGCTTCTACGTTCTCAACTGTTGCTTCTACACCTTCGTATTTCAACACTTGCAAGCTGTCATCCAAATAAGACAAGGCAAGGTAACCAATAGCACCTGGCGTTTCAGATACCAATTTTTTTACGTTACCAGAAGAATCTTCTTGAATCGAACCTTGGATATCACCCATTTTTGCACCCAATGCATACTTCTCGAAAGTTGCACGAGTACCGGAACTGCTCGGACGGTTTACAATAACAATTGCTTTATCCGCGCCGCCAACGTCTTTCCAGTTTGTTACTTTACCGGAGAAGATGTCGACCAGTTGTTGCTTCGTCAAATCTTCTACACCTGCATCTTTGTTGCTAACTGGCGCCATAGCTACTACTGCTACTTGATGGTCAACCAGTTCTTTTACTTTGGCTTCGTCCTCCAGTTTCTCTTCTGCAAATACATCAGAGTTACCGATTGTAGCTTGTCCGTCAGATACTTGTGTCAAACCAGTACCACTACCGCCACCTTGAACTTGAACCGTTACGTTCTTATATTCATCAACTGCCATAAATTTCTGTCCAGCTTGTTCTACCAGAGGTAGCAATGCTGTCGATCCGACTGCCAGAATGTTACCGCTAAGCTCAGTAGCAGCTTCTCCTGATCCATTGCTTGCGGCACCCTCTGTACCAGCGTCATTTTTCGATCCGCATGCTGCGAGTACCAGTACGAACGTTAAGGTCATCAAAATAAACGGCAACTTTTTAAACATGTTTTGTTTTCCTCCCCCAATGTAGTGATGGCGTTTTGTGAATTTGTTTGTTCACCATCAACTCTTTACTCATTGTAGTTTCGGTATGTCATCTTAAAATCAATGTTTTGTAAACGCAATGTTAAAAATATCGGCTGTATATTGAAACATTTGGGATTTATTTGGCGCTGAGGTGGCCGCTTCGGGAGTGGACGTTGCTTCAATCGCTGTTATCCCCGGATTTATATGATTTACTTTTTATATAGAATACATCCGGGGATAAAGGCGAACGCTTCGCTTTTCCACAATCGTTCCGCTCCCTGCGCTGTGTCAGCGCTTGTTGGATCTCAGGCATTTCAATCTCCTGCCTGGGGAGTAGGCAAAGAAGGCCAGCCCTACAATGGGCTGGCCTTCTTTCAATGCTTAGGCGCTTAATTGAAATAGAAACTTCATTTCTTCTATAGAAGAAATGAAAGAGGAACAAAAAACTGCCTCGCTGCCAGTGCGTAGCACCAGCTGTGAGAGCAGCTTTTACATTACAACAGAATTACCTTATTGATACTTAATGTAAAATCTAATTTTACTAACCTAGGATCCATAACCACAATGCCAACCCGGCTAGGGTAATTAACAATGTTGGAATCGTCAGGATGATGCCTGCTTTGAAATAATACCCCCATGTGATCTTCACACCTTTACGGGATAACACGTGCAGCCACAGCAATGTGGCAAGTGATCCAATCGGGGTCATTTTGGGACCCAGGTCAGAACCAATGACATTGGCATAGATCAATGCTTCCTGAATAATACCTTCGGTATGCGCGCCCTGGATGGCTAGAAGGTTAATCAACACGGTTGGCAGGTTGTTCATCACTGATGATAATACAGCAGCGATGATGCCCATCCCGAGCGAAGCAGCCAGCAGACCATGCTCTGCTATGGCATCCAGCCAGCGGCTCAGATGATCCGTTAACCCTGCATTACGCAGTCCATATACGACGATATACATGCCCACCGAGAACACCACAATCGACCATGGCGCTTCCTTGATGACCCGTTTCAGATCAACAGCCTCGCTCTTGCGTGCCAATAAAGCGAACAGCAACGCAACGGAGCCAACGATAACTGACACGGGAATCGGCAGAAACTCACTGGATGCATAGGCAACCAATAACAGCCCAAGCATGAACCAGGCGATTCGGAACATCCGTGGATCACGTATCGCTTCCTTCGGGTCACGTGCCGCGGAGATGTCGTAGCGAAGGGGTATGCTTTTGCGATAGAACAAGAACAACATCCCCGTACTCGCTACGATCGAGAATAGATTGGGTACAACCATGCGTACCGCATACTCCACAAAGGTAATACCAAAGAAATCGGCCGATACAATGTTAACTAGATTGCTGACGACCAGCGGTAACGATGTGGTATCGGCGATAAATCCACTCGCCATCACAAAAGCCAGCACCATGCGCTCATCAAACTTCAATGCACGCACCATTGCCAGCACAATTGGCGTCAGAATGAGCGCCGCACCATCATTCGCGAACAGAGCAGACACAGCGGCCCCCAGCAGAATGGAGTAGAAGAACAGTCTGCGACCGTCTCCTCCAGCCAGCCTTGCCATATGAAGGGCAGCCCATTCGAAGAAACCCGTCTCGTCGAGAATGAGAGAAATCATAATAATGCCGACAAAGGCCAGCGTTGCATTCCATACAATAGATGCCACATCCGAGGCATCGTTTAAGCTGACAACTCCACATAGCAGGGCAAGCAATGCCCCGCCCGAGGCAGTCCAACCGATACCCAACCCACGAGGTTGCCAGATTACCAAGGTGATTGTCACTACAAAAATCAGTATTGCTACGTATACCATAGAGCCTCCTGCTGTACCCTGTATCCATATATTATTTCGTTAATTCGATCTTGTTTTGTAAGATTACACCGCTATATGCGCAGAATAACCAGACGATATATTTATACAGGGCTACAGGAGCAATGTCTATCTTTATTTTCTTCTATTATAAAATGCATGGTAAATTGTGGTGGTAAAATGCTAGGATTTATTCTTTGCCCTTATCCTTCGGTGTATCCTCTACCATCTTGAACATGCCAAGCAATCCTTGCAATTGTTCTGCCATACTGTTCAGATGTGCCGACGATGATGCAATCTCTTCTACCGATGCCAGTTGTTCTTGCGAAGATGCAGACACGGATTCTGTATTCGCAGCCGATTCCTGGGTCACATTCGAAATATCACTCATCGCCTTGGCAACGTGGGAAGCTCCACTCTCCAGTTGTTTCGTTGTTGCGGACAAGTCATCCAATGTATGAACCGCATCTTCCACCGCCTCCCGAATCTGAGCAAAGGATTGTCCTGATGTATTCACGGCCTGAATTCCTTCTCCTACCCGAGTCTGAGCCGCATTCATAGCGATTAGAGCGGCATCCATGTCCTGACGGATATTATGAACCACCTCACCGATCTGCGCTGCCGAACTTCCGGATTCTTCTGCCAGTTTGCGTACCTCACCGGCTACAACTGCAAACCCACGACCCGCATCTCCCGCTCTTGCCGCTTCAATAGAAGCATTTAATGCGAGCAAGTTCGTTTGTTTGGAGATGGATGCAATGACATCAACCATACTACCAATCTCAACGGAACGAGCATTCAGAGATTGAACCACAGTCCCCAGCTGCTCCACCGTTTCCTGGATACTGTTCATCTGCACCACAGCCTGTCCTGCTGCCTCATTACCAGAAGTAGCTGCTCCGGACGTATTCCGCATATTCGCCGTAATCGATTGCACACGCTCCGACATCATTCGAACATCTTCTGCCATTCGGCTCATCTGTCCCGATCCGTCTTTCACGCTGTTTACCTGCTGCTCTGCACCTTCAGCCAGTTCCTGAATGGCCTGTGTTGAATGTTCAATCGCTTTGGTGGTTTGTTCTGCACTGGCAGACAACTCTTGAGAAGAAGCAGATACCTGCTCTGTCGTTTCCTGTACGCCCAGAATCATCATTCGAAGGTTATCGACCATACGTTCAAAATACTTCGCAAGTTCTCCGACTTCATCTTTACGCCCTGTTTCCATTTTCACGGTCAAGTCACCTTTACTCACGGCTCTGGCAGATTCCTGCAGTCGTTTAATTGGACGCAGCATGGAGCGTGTAAACCAGATAATAAAGATGAGTGTAAGGAACGTAGCTGCCAGAATAACAATAAATGTGGCCATGCGAATATCCTTACTCGCATTGGTTATTTCACTCTTGAACATCGTGCCGGCAATTTTCCAGCCCGTTGCTTCATTTGTTGAGAAAATCATCATTTTCGGCTGATTGTTATACACGTAATCGAATTGGCCTTCTTGACTCTGATACATCTCATCAAGGGTGCCGCTAGTTTCCTGTGTACCTGCATCTGCTATAGGGGAAACGACATAGTTTTTGTTTGCATCCATAATAATGACGTAGCCTTCTTTGCCCACCTTAATGGATGCCTGTTCTCGCAGGTCTGTCAGATCCAGAGATAAACCGATAACACCGGATTGATCCTTTAATGTTTTGGAAATAAATACAACTGCAACACCATCGGTATTAACAGACACAGCTGATACAACAGCTGTACCTGGCTTTTCCATCGCTAGTTTGTACCACTCCCGCTCCCTAGGATCATAAGCATCTCCCCGCGTACTGCTCGCTGTTGGTTTACCTCGAACCATGACTCCGTCTGTTGTTCCCACAAAAATATTCATGGCATCGGGATGCAAGCCCAGGTATTGCTCCAGCTTCACCTGAAGCTCCGGACTATCGTTCTCCCCTTTGATCAGGCTCGGATCAAGGGCATCCGCGAAATAGTTAATGTCATGAATCTTGTAATTCACTTGGCTTTCTACAATGGTATTGGCAGTGCTCACACTTTGCATGGCACTATCTACTAATTGTCCTTGTACGCCATCTTCAGCCATCGTTAGTGTGATCAAACCGACTGCCAAGCTTGGCAGGAGTAGAACGGCCAGGAAGGAGACCAATAGTTTGTTCCTTATATTCCAGACGAAACCTTTCTTTTTCTTCTTTTTATTTTGATTATGTTTTGGTTTGGCAGGTTTCGCTGCTTTCATTGGTTTATTATCCTGAGTTTCACTCATGTCTTTCTCCCCCTCAAAATGTAAAAATGCCCTCTTTCTTTGTATGTATGGATTAATCTCAAAGGCTTATCTTATATATCGGCTAAATGAGGGTATTTATTTGAGAGAAAAATGTGCAGGCACGCCAAACAAGCCACCTCTGATCAGAAGCGACTTGTACAAGGTACAGGTTACTAATTATTCCATGAATTAGATGAAGTATTGGAGTATGGACCGCCTGGGGGTTTTGCCGAGGGTTTACCAAAATAGTAGCCCTGTGCAAGCTCAATACCTATGGAACGACAGAATTCAAACTCTTCCATTCGTTCGATCCCCTCGGCAAGGACTTGCCCTCCAAATCGACTCGACATCTCAACAATATGAAGAATTTTCTGCTGTTTGGTCGAATCCTGATCACAACGGTCAATAAGACTTCGATCTATTTTGACAAAATCCGGTTCTAACCGATTCATCAACTCTATTGTCGAATATCCGGCACCCACATCATCCAGTGCAACCGACATTCCACGAGAACGATATACCTCAAATATTTGCTGCAAGATGGGCATATGCTGAATCTGCTCTGTTTCCACGACTTCAAACACAAAATCTTTAGGGTCCAGCGAAAGACGTTCAATCGCTTCAAACGTATGTGTCAGACAATATTCGGGATTATATATGGAGGAAGGCAGAAAATTTACGAAGCGTTTGACACCATGCGGCAGAAAAAGGGCACTGGTCTCAATAGCAGTAATACGCGCCAATCGATCCAGAAAAGAATGTAGTCCAGTCTCACGCGCAACTTCAAATAATTCATAGGAACTGAAGGATTTTCCATTCTCAGCAGGACGAAGCAAAAACTCATATCCGATAATCTGCTCCGATGCATCAACGATGGGTTGCATATGACTGCTGAATTGATGCTCGAGAATAATGGAAACAAGCTCCGCATGTTTGAAACGGGACTCCTGCATGGTTAGACTAATCCAACTTTCTTCATTAGCCTGTTCGTAAATAGGCATAATCTGAACAGTTAGGGAATCACGTAATGTCGGATCAATTTCGCCGATCTCTTCTATTAAGTTCTGAACTGTCTCAAGATTCGAAAAATGCATCCACATCATGTCATCCGACGTCTCGATAAGTCTTCCCGGCGTTTGTAGCGTTTGTAGCGCTTCCAGCAAAGCGGGGGAAATGGGACGCAAGTACAAGGTACCTTGGCCCTCTATAGGATAGATTGGACTGCAGCCACTGCAATTCATGTAGGACCCCCCTTGCCAATTTAGATTCCATGTCCATTAATGTTCACTTGTATATACCCAAAGTTTGTAAATATTATATCATGGGTCTTAAAATTAATCTCTACTGTTTTGATGACTTCCTGTATGACGGTTCTTGGAACAAATATATTCAAATTTGCAGAAAAAAAGACCGACAGTCTGATGACTGTCGGTCTCCTCCTCAGCTTATTAAACTTTAAGAAGCGGGAATCACGATTTTCTGTCCAACTTTCAGGTTATGCACATTTGAGATCTTGTTAGCTGTCGCAAGTTTGCGCCAGTCCACACCATATTTCAAACCGATACGGTACAGGTTATCCCCTTTTTTCACCACATATACCACTTTGTTGTTGGTTGCCGGTTTCTCAGGTTGTGGCTTAGGCGTCGGTGTTGGCGTTGGTTTAGGCGTTGGAGCTGGCTCCGCACCTGTTTCAGGTGTTGTCGTTGCTTCACCTGTCAGTTTCAAGCCATACTCTGCAAAACCTTCATTGTTTGTACCGATGAATGACATCGCCGGGTTCGCTTCAACCAGATCTTTCGCATCCGGAGAAGAAGCAAACACAACTTCAAGATCGTTCAGCGCTGCTGCAGTTACACCAGCAGATGGTTTGATTGGTGCCAGGGACCAGTTGCCGTCCGCTGCTGGATTAATCGTTTTATTTTCACGAATGTAGTCGATGATCACTTGACGGTTCTCATCCGGTGCAGCCAGAACGATCCGTTTGCCGTCCGGGTTAGCAAGTTTGGATGAAGAAGCACGGTAGTTATTTGTCGCTACAATGAATTTTTGTGCTGGGTCAACCGGTTTGCCGTTAAAGCTCAGATCCTTGATCCGGCTTGCAGATGCATTAACAATCGTAGCTTTGCTATCGTATTTGGCTGGTTGGGTCACATCAATCTGATACGTTACACCATCGATAACATCGAAGTTATACGTTGGGAAGTCGTTGTTGATCAGTTGTTGTTGTCCACCTTTAGCCGGGTCGATCTGGTTGAACTGGCCTGCAGACCATTCCAGCCATTCTTTCAGTTCTGCGCCGTTAACCATTACAGCATGTACCGTATTTGGATATACGTACAGGTCAGCAACGTTTTTGATCGCAATGGTGCCTTTAGGGATATTCGTGTAATACGAAGCGCCTGAACGTCCACCGGCTTTGAATGGTGCACCTGCGGACAATACAGGGATTTTCTCATATTCCGTACCTTGCATATGTTTTTCGACATACCATTTCTGTGCATTCGTTACGATCTGAATGGATGGATCATCCTGAACCAGAGCGAAGAAGCTGTTGATAGGTGCAGTCGTTTCGCCCACCGGACCACGAACATACTCCAATGTACCTTCATGCTCTTCATGAACCGCATCAATGATGTCCTGATCAGCCTCTACTAATGGTTTTTTGCCCGCTGTGTCATAGATTGGGCGTGCTTCCGTTTTGGAATCGACCACTTTCCATTTGCCATCCACTTGTTCTAGATCCAGATCAATAATCCCCAGGTGATCACCCCAGAATCCTGGCTCTACAGCAGGAACGCCGTTAATGGTGCCCTTTTCCAGGTCAACCCCTTTTTTGCCGGCAAAATCAGCACTTGGGAACACTTTGTGGGCATGTCCAAATAGAATGGCATTAATGCCTTCAACTTGGCTCAGATACAGTACGGAGTTCTCCATCAGATCCGTTTGAGGAATTTCCTCAAATCCGGAGTGAGGAATAGCTACAATAATGTCGGCACCTTCGGCCTTCATTTTCGGAATGAATTTTTTCGCGGTAGCAATAATATCCTTGGCGATTACTTTGCCTTCAAGGTTAGCGCTGTCCCACTGCATAATTTGTGGCGGTACAAATCCGATCACACCTACTTTGATCGTATGTTCTTTGCCAGTCTCATCCGTTACTTTTTTATCCAAAATCTCATACGGTGTGAAATAGTTCTTGTCATTTGTCTCATCATCATCACCATCGTCTACATAAACATTGGCATTAATGTAAGGGAAGTTCGCTCCCTCCAGCGTCATGTCCAGGAAGTCCAGACCATAGTTGAACTCATGGTTACCGATGTTACCTGCATCATAATCGAGCAGATTCATCGCTTTATATACAGGGTGAGTCTCACCCTTTTTCAGTGGATCAATTTTCGCAGAGTAGTCTCCCAGCGGATTCCCCTGAATCAGATCCCCGTTATCAAACAGCAGGCTGTTCTTCGCCTCGTCACGGGCTTTCTTAATCAGTGTAGCTGTTTTGGCGAGTCCATACTGGTCTGTCTCTTTGTCGGAATAGTAGTCATAGTTAACCAGGTTGGTATGAATGTCTGTGGTTTCCATGATCCGCAGTTTTACCTTGGCAGCATCCGCAGCCGATACAGGTACTGGAAACACCGCAAGCACGTTTAATGCAACCAAAGCGGCAGTCAGGCTTGATAATACTTTTTTACTCGTCTTCAAAATAACCCCTCCCGGTTATGTACATTGAATCATGCATTAATGGGCAAACGAAGAGCGCAGAAAAAAGATAGATTTCATGGGTTGTGCGTACTGACGCTCTGATGACATGCATCGGAATTTCAGGTAAGTTTATCTCACATGAACATCTATTTATGTCTGTGCTTGTCGTTTACATTCCAAATCATAACGCAATGTTCAGACATTGAAAAGCATTATTTTTTACATTACCCGCACATACATAGGCGAGTTTACATTATCATGCGTGATTTCGACATTTTTTTCAACATTTTAGTAGGTATATAGTGCTTATTATCTTTAAAATACGTATATTACACGTGTCTTACATGTAAATCCAATTAAGCGTTATTCATCCATACCAAAAACCGTGAAACCTTAAGGGCTTTCACGGTTGGATTAAACTCTGCGCGTATTTTCGCATAAGGACGCTACTTTGCAGAGGTTATTTTCATATTCGGATTATTGTTCCCACACATGATGCTCATGATCTTTCCCTGTGTATTCAATACGAGTCGGGGTGATGTCCAGAATGACATAGTTCGGATCATTAGGTCCATCGAACCACGCCTTCAGTTCATCGTTCCACACTTGCTCACGCAAACCTTCGTTCTTTGTCACTTCACAGGTTCCTTCAATCTCAACTACTTCCTTGGAACCACCAGCCTCGTAACCAAGTAGCAGGCTAACATTCGGATTATTCTCCAGTTCCTCTACTTTGTGTGTACGGCGGTTCGTTGCCAGATGAATGTTCAGTCCATCGTTGAAAAGCGCCATATAGCGGGATTTCGGTTTACCATTCTCCACAGTTGAGAAGCTGCAAAAAGGGTTGTTTTCCAATGCTTTTACAATGTTTTGTTCCAATTCAGTCTGGTTCATGGGAAGTGCTCCTTTCGGTTTGGGGGTATTTGAAGACCGTTGTAGGCGGCCGTTGCGGGTACGGATCGTTCTTTGGATCGCTGTTATCCCCAGATTTTTTTGATTCCCTTTTCTCAAAGGGAAAATCCGGTGATAAAGGCGAACGCTTCGCTTCCTCAGAATCGATTCCGTCCCCTCCACTACGTCTACCGTTCTTCCAATTAAGTGTGAATAATAAAAGTACAAAGAGTAGTGTAGTTGTTACTACCTCTTTGTGTTTAATGACAGTTCATTATTCTCGTATTACTATAGACAGCTTAATGCAAATGCTTTTGTAATAAGCCTGTACTTATAGTGTACCCACCTCACCTATGGTGAATCCATGAACCGATACGCTAACGTGACAAAATTGGAAAAGTTCTTTATAAAATTGTTTACATAAAGGGGTTATCGCTTAAATTCTTCATCGCTGATTTAATTCAGATCTCCAAGATAGATTGATGAAGAGCCCGATTGAAGAAGCAACTCACCTATGGTTTTTGGATATAAACGAATCTGAGACAGCTCTTCAAGTGCAATCCATTCCACGGCGACTTGATGGTCGTCTGGATTGGAGCCTTCGAAAATAGTTGCCCCCGGATCGATCAGGCTGCACGCAAAATAAAATTCAACCTGGTGGATGTCTGCATCCCACTCGGCGAATTCATGATTTTTTCCGATATACTCTCGAATATGTAACAGCTCTCCCACGTTCACAGCCTGACCAATCTCCTCCAGACATTCACGCGCGACCGCATCCTTGAGTTCTTCACCTTTCTCCTGTCCTCCACCTGGGAACACATAAGCCGTACCATATTGGTCTTCCAGCCGGATGACCAGCAATCGTCCATCCTGCACAATGACAGCCTTCGCGGAGTTGCGTATGGGTTTCATTCTGTTGATCCACTCCTTGTCATTCTAAAATTTCAAAGTTCAATCCGAACAACCTGATACTACTATCGTTCTGCTGAAAAGGCGTATCATCCTGTTGTATGCGCGGATAACTTAATACCTTCAGATTCCAGCACACGACGAATCTCTTGAGCAAATGCAAAAGCGTTTGCTCCGTCACCGTGGATACAGACCGTCTCTGCCTTAATGGAAACCAGCGTACCATCCGTGGATACAACCACGCCGTCTTTCACCATCTGGAGCACTTGAGCAATCGCTTGTCCTGATTCTTCAATGAGGGCTCCAGCTTGGCTTCGAGGAGTTAACTTTCCGTCCGCCCCATAGGTTCGATCCGCAAACACCTCGCTCACACTGCGCATACCGATGCGATCCGCGGCGTGAATCAGCTCACTGCCCGCCAGACCATACAAATACAGATCAGGCTGTACTTGATAGATCGCCTCCACGATGGCTTCAGCAAGCTTCGTATCTTCTGCAGCCATATTGTATAAGGCACCGTGCGGTTTCACATGATGCATTCGCCCCCCACTTGCCCGTACAAAGGCATCCAGCGCACCAATCTGATACACCACCATGTCATAAGCTTCCCGTGGCGTTATGTCCATACGCCTTCTGCCAAACCCTTGCAAATCCGGCAACCCGGGGTGGGCTCCAATTGCCACCTGATGCTCTAATGCCCTCTCCACCGTTAGCCGCATCGTAGCCGGGTCTCCTGCATGAAATCCGCAGGCAATATTGGCTGATGTAATCAAGGGTAGAATGGCTTCGTCCGACAGCGTGCGATATATACCATAACTTTCGCCCAGATCACAATTGATATCCAAAGTTTTTGAGGTATTCATTAAGTGCCCCCCATTCCTGCCATTCTTCTGCGTATCAACTTATCCATGAGCTGCATATTGATTTCCTGTTCCATATACAACTGCCGGGCTTGATCATGCGTAATCTGTTCAAAAGAAATTCGGGTTCCTGGCCTAGCCTGAGCCAAGATTGGCATATCCACCCGAGCTACCTGGGCAATGACAGGATAACCTCCAATCGTCTGATGGTCTGCCATCAAGATGATGGGCTGACCATCCGGTGGCACCTGCACCGTGCCATAGGTAACCGCTTCAGACAGCCGATCCAGCGGCTGATCCAGCTGCAGTCTGGAGCCCTGCAAGCGGTAGCCCATCCGATCGGATTGCAGAGAGATCACGTATTTTTCGGCATAGAATTGTCCCAGACTTGCCTCACTGAACAGCGAACTATCCTTGCTCTCCAACACACGAATAACAGATCTCCCATAATAGTCAGGTCTCTCACGTTCAGATAAAAACCACGCAGGGGCCAAAAATCGTTGATCCCGCTCACTCTCCTCTACCTGCTGCTCAAGACGCTTCATCCAACCTTGCGCTTCACCTGAAGGTTCACCTATGGATAACAGATCGCCCACGCGTAAGGCTCGCCCATCCATACCGCCAAGACCTGTCTTGAGATCTGTACTTCGACTGCCCATCACTTCAGGCACAGCTATTCCACCCGCAATCGCCAGATATCCACGCAAGCCATGACGACATGGGCCAAATTTCAGTACACTTCCAGCCCGCACCAGCACCGGACGCCACAAAGGTACGGGCAGATGATCCACCGTTGCCGTCAGATCGGCCCCACATAATGAGATGAGCTGGCTCTCCTGAAATAGAAGCTCCGGCCCCGTCATCGTCAACTCCAGCACTGCCGCATGTCGGGAGTTGCCCACAAGCATATTGGCTGCTCTGGCTGCAAAGGTGTCCATGACCCCGCCAGGATGAATACCATACCGGCGATAGCCGGTTCTGCCTTCATCCTGAACGGTAGATAACAGACCAGGGCGAATCACTTCAATACTCATCGTTCGCCCTCCTTCCGCTTCAACGCCAGATAGTCCTGCATCGTAATCTGTTCGAATCGAACCCGATCACCTGCTGCCAGCAAACTCGGTACGTTCTCATCCGGCCGAAACAACCGGAGTGGCGTTCGTCCAATACATTGCCATCCCCCGGGTGTATCCACCGGATAGATTCCCGTCTGTTTGCCACCGATACCTACTGTGCCCGCCTCAACCCGAAGCCTTGGCGTTGCCCGTCTGGGCGTAGCAATCTGTTCAGACAACCCGCCGAGATACGGAAAACCCGGTGCAAATCCAATCATATGTACGAGATAATCCCCGGATGTATGAATCGCAATAACGTCCTCTGCGGTCAGTCCATGCTCACTGGCAACATAGTCCAGATCAGGCCCCCACTCTCCACCGTAACATACGGGAATCGTGACTGTTCTGGGCTTGTTTTGTACGGATTCCTTCAATTGATTCAACTGCTGAAGCAGAGTGCGGCATAACTCGGGGTAAGGGGAGATGAACAGATCATAAAATACTGTAACGGACGTATATGAAGGCACCCATTCGATCATGGCTGGCAAAGTGCTTTTTTCCAGCAAAGCACACACAGACATCACTCTGCGCTGCACAGCGTCAGACAATTGATCTCCACACTTGATGATAACCGCTGCCTCACCCAGCGGAGATAAAATCTCCTCTGTCCATGCATACGTCAATTCGGTCATACGCCACCTCCCCCTTTGTCCACACGTTTAGCGTATCGTTATTTATCTCTCTCCAGTGCCTGCAGTACCAGTGAACGAACCAACGAAAACGGCTCATCTTCTTCTGTACGTATCGCAAGATACAGTGTCTGCAAAAACAGACGCACATTCAGGCTCCTATGACTGGTTTCCAGAAATGATCTGTTCACTGCCATATCCCCTTGATGAAGGGAATCCATCCACAACGTAATATCTTTTTGCTCCAGCAGATTGCGACGCAAAATGGTAATTACAGCATGCGCTATTCGCTGATCTTCATCATGGATGTAAACCACACTTGATTCCGTTATTTTTACAGCGATTGCATGCAGAAGTTCCAGCAGATCCGCTCGCTCCAGATATGGCGATTGTGCCAAGTCTTCAACCGCATCCGCCGCGTGTGCAGAGGCATGCGCCCAGCCTTTATTATCGGCGTAGCCGCGAACATCTTTTTCAAGTTCCAGATATGTAGTCAACCGATGATGAATCCCTGCGATATCCTCTTTGTCCAAGAAAGGTCGCTGACGATCCACATTCAGAATGGGAGGCAGTAACAACACGGAGAACGTCCGCGTAAACACACTATCCGTTCCCTGCTCTCCGATCCCATAGAAAAGGTGCCGATCGTCCAGCGCCAACTGCAACACATGCCTTAGCTGATCTTCCGAAAATACACCCTGTCCAATCCATGTTGCAAACGTAACATAGATCAATTCATCCCGCAGGACAGGGTCAGTACTACCAATATGTTTCATCATATGCAGTGCCAATTCGTAAGGCTGTTCCTCGTGATCAATGGCATGATTAGACGACTGAATATGCTGTAATTTTTGTTTTAACGTCAGGGCATCCATCTATTGAGACTCTCTCGAAGAATCCAAATGCACGCTGCAATTGTACAGTTCGCATTGCCAGACATTCTCTTTCTTGGCGATCCGGGTAATGGATGTGTTGGACAGCTTCACGCTAATATCCAGTTCAGGCACCAGACCTCGCAGTGTATTCCGCAGGACGGCCCCATGACTGACAACGATCACTTTTCCATTCGGGTGCTGCTGTACAATATCCTCAAGCACCGCACTACCTCGAACAGTCCCTGCATCTGCAAGCTCCCGTCCCAGATCCAGGGTACTCCAGTCCGCTCCCCACTTGGCTAACCGTTCCTCTTCCGTCGTTCCTTCGACCTGTCCTCCGCCCATCTCGCGAAGTCTAGGGTCCAGATGAATCTCCTGAATGCCCAAGCGATCACCAATGATGCGAGCCGTCTCACTTGCCCGCTCCAAGTCACTTGCATAGATGGCATCCCAGGATTCCTCGGCTAGTCTCGCAGCAAGTAATACCGCCTGTTCCCTGCCATCTTGATCCAACGGATTATCCGTCTGTCCCTGCGAACGTTTTTCCTTATTCCACGCTGTGCTTCCATGGCGAATCAATGCAATTTGAGTCATTGTTGGTCCTCACCTTTTTCTATATGAAGTTCATCTTCTGTAAAATGTTTGCGTGCCTTCGGCTTGGCAAATTTGCCGCCATTATATTGATCTGAACCGTTTCTCGGAATCGAGAGACTGTCCCAAGCTGTTTCTTTAAGCATTTTCGCGGCAAATACAATCTGCCCTACATGATACGGATAATGCGCCAATTGCCGAATTATTGCCTCCATGACGGTGTGTCCTTCATTGCGAATGTATATGATGTGAGACAATTGTTCTGGGGTAAACGAACGAATGGCTTCAAGTAGACAATTCCAGCCTTCCTCCCATTTAGAGAGCAACTCTTCCCGGGAAGCAATATCATTCACGAATTCGGCATCTCGTTCACGCCACGGTTTCTCACCATCTGTTGTCAGTACATCAGTCCAACGGGACAGCATATTGCCCCATAGATGTTTTACGATAACCGCAATGCTGTTCGCGTCTTCATTCCAGGATTGAAACAATTGCTCGGACTCCAGTTGCGCCATGGCTTTTTCCCCGAGCTGCTTGTAATACAGGAATTGTTTCTCGGCTGTCTCCAGAAAAACCTGATTCATATCCATCCGTTAACCACCCTTCGGAAAAGTATATTGTCCCCTGATCATCTTTTGACAGATACGTCACATGTTACATTATTCAGGAAATGAGAATGTGCCGTCTGCATTCGGTTCAAATGAAATGACTTTACGCACCGCATCCAGATTGAGCTCTCCATAGATATGTGGATATAGTTCATTCAATTCGTAGAGATCCTCATACACCAGTTCTGGCTTTAACGCCTTCTCATCGATACTGAGTAATAACAGATCCGTGCGGCCTGCATAATATTGTCCGGCTACCCATGGAATCTGTTCCTTGGTGGAACAATGAATGAATCCGTCCGTCTCCAGACTATCTGGTGCATACTCAGTCCCTTTTGACACTTGCTCCCACAACGAACGGGAAATAATACTATAGATCATGGTTCCGCCTCCTTCAATTTCTGCGATGTACCCTATGTGTCATTGGAAGTATTATAGATCATCCCGGATACGGGAGTACACTTTTTGATCCGTAAATACACCTTTGATCTTCAACTGTTTGCGTAACAAACCTTCGTACGACATGCCCAGCTTCTCCATGACACGTGCAGAGCCTATGTTGCCTGCATTACATTTGCCCTCCAGCCGATTGCAGTCCAATTCCCGAAAGCAATAATCCACGATAGGTTGCATCGCTTCTGCTGCAAGCCCCTTACCCCATTGACTGCTGGCTATCGCGTACCCCAGTTCAGCACTCTGCATGGGTTCGTTGAGATGAAAAATGCCACCCCTCCCGATCAAGGTCTCTGTTTCCTTTAAAACAAAAGCCCAGATATGTACCGTTTTTCGTTCATAATTATCCAGTACTCGCTGAATATATTGAATTGAATCCTCCACTGACTCATGGCAGTTCCACAAGCTTTGCTGACTCACTAGCGGATCAGAGGCAAATGCATAATAATCTTCAAGATCATCCATCGCAAGGCGTCTAAGCTTTAACCGCTGTGTTTCGAATTCGGGCGATTCGGCAAAAAGTTTTTCTACATTCATCAGCGCACCTCCATGATTCACTTGAATTCAGGATCCAGCCATCTTATTTCTCAGGAAATAACGATCTATCATAACCATGCACAGAATACCGACCGTATATCGAATCAGATCAATCACCAGAAACCCATGTCCCAGAACAAGAGCACCCCATACGGTTGAGCGTATCTCAATCAGCCAAGGCGTCTGAATCAACTGTGAGAACTCAATCATCCAGCTGAATACACAGCTCAAACTCATCGCCCATACCAAGCTGCGACGAGGCCACACCATGCGCACTCCGAAATAAATCATGCCCGCCCATAATGCATCTCCGGAATGTTCATGCACCCAATCCGGCAATCGATCACCAAAGTGTCTGGATGCGAGTCCTGCCGCCATGGTCATCATGACTGCGAGGAAATAGATCAGCCTTTCTCTGATATGTACGCTTTTCAATTGATCACAAGCCTTCATCAAGCACTTGTAAAATAAATTGCGTTTTGGCAGCGGTATACGATTCCCTGTCTTCCTTATTCTCATCAGCAAGCTTCGTCTTTAGGACGGCGTAAGCTTCCACCAGATCTGGGCGTTTTCTCAGCACATCCCGAAACCGAATTTGACGATCCCAACGGTCCTCTCCCGGGCGCATCAGATGAAGGTGTACAGCTCTCTTGCCATCCTTAACTCTCACCCAGAATCGTCGATAATCCCGGCCATCCAGTTCAGGCGGAACATAGTTCCAGCCCAACGGATTCAGCTGATCGGCAATCAGATCCATGTCATCCCAGGACTGTACCTCTGCCATCAGATCAATAATGGGTTTGGCGGGCAACCCTGGAATGGATGTGCTTCCGATATGTTCGAATTGATGGATATTAAACTGCTGTAAAAAGTGTTTGAGTTGCCGGATTTCATCCTGAGCCTGCGCATCCCAATTGGGGTTGGCCGGAGCAATCTCTACCGACTCTGTCGCCCAGGCAGGCCAATTTTCCGGTTGCATTGGATCTTTCATTCAGGCACCTCCTCTTCACCATGACATTTTAAATGGTAACCTTCTCTGTATTTTTCATAGGTGCGTTGCTTCATGCGCTCAATCGTAGTACTCCGTTGAAATGTAAGTGTGGAACTTAGGGATAAAAGAAGATATTTCAGGTAAGCCAGATCACTAGAGTTAGCGCCTGAGCTTATAATCGAAGCTTTCATATTCATCCCATCCCGTTATAATGTTGTTCTAGCGGAAGGCATCCCAGATACATATTTCTATATATCCAAAAAAGGAGCGTATGTTTACGCCCCTTGGTTGTCTGTTACCTTGATGATATTGATGATTTTAACGATGTCATGTACTGAAACTAAATTTTGGATCATGCAAGATGCTTTATTATATGAAGATTTATTTTACCGTAACAGGGATCGTCACTTTTTTGTTGCCCCACTTGGCCGTGATAGACGTTTTACCTTTGCCTACAGCCACGATCTTGCCATTTGTTACTGTCGCTACGCCCGGCTTTGTGCTACTCCATACCGCGCTGTTGGTCACAACAGTGGTCTTGCCCGTATCATACTGGGCCATCACACTCAGCGTTGTACTTCCCTGCGGGGACAAAACCAGTTTTTTCTGGCCAGTAATCAACTTTTTGAGCAAAGGTACAACGGTAACCTCTGCCTTTATTGTCTGATTTTGATAAGTTCCTGTCAAGGTGGCTTGTCCTTCTGTCAGCGTTTTAACTGCTCCATTTTTCACGATAGCTACATTTGTATTGGAGGAGGTCCATATGATTTGTTTCGAAAGGTTAATCGTTTTGCCGTTTGCGTAGGTGCCAATCACCTTCAACGCTTTGGACTTCTTGATGTTCAACTGCATTGTGGCAGGAGTGACTTCAACTTTGGTAATCTCATCCGTCACAGCAACGGGGACTTTCACAATCGTTGTTCCGTATTTGCCTTGAAGCAATACTCTGCCAGGCGTAACACCTTTGATTTTACCGTTTTCCAACACAGCCGAAGCACTTGATACCGACCATACGATCTCAGACGTTACATCCTCTTCCTTACCATTTGCACGGGTAATGCTTACTTTGGGAAGGGTACTCTCACTGCCTTTAACAAAATTATAGGAGTTCGGTGAAGCTTTGATGCTTTTGATCTTCTCCTGCACCTGCACAACCAACTGGGCTTTTGCCCCGTCTACCTCTGCAAAAATCGTTGCTTCGCCCGCGGCCACAGCCTTGACTTTACCTTTCACCATCGTCGCGACTGCTGCATTACTGGTGGACCAAGTCACGCCTTCGGTAACATCCTGCTTGTTATCAAAACCTTCTACCGTTGCCATCACCTGAAGCGCAGCTGTTTCGGAAACACTCATCTTCTGCGGGCTGTTATTGGTTATTTCAATCGATTTCACGTCACCGGTAGCCGCCAAGGCCAACGAAGGGACTAGTACGGTCAATGCCGTAATTAGAGCAAGCGTGCCTCGAAGCGCCAGTTTGATTCTATTCATTTTTAATTCCCAACTCCCATAATCCAATATTTTACTTCTATTATATTATATCGGATATGAATTGCATAAAGTTGAATGTCGTAAGTGAGAGTCTTGGAACAATTCATGATTTTCATAATATGGGAAGGCCGCGTAATACTGTTTTAATAAACCTAAAAGATGGGGGTGGGGTATGTATGATCGAAAAGAATTTGCTTGATATGGTTTCACCTAAAAATAACCGTAAACGTATGAAAGCTATAGTCACTTCGACATCCACCAAGATTCGTCCTGAAGACGAAATGGTTCTATTGATGAAAACAGCCCGCAATCGTTTCAAAAAAGCCCTTGAATCTGGACAAATTGAAATCATTAACGAGCGTGAATGGAAGCTGCATTAACATGTAAAAAATAATTTTATTTATTTACATAAACGAAGAAAATTCTGATTAAGAAAGCTATATCTTAGGTCCGAGCACTAACCATCAGTTATATTTGGCACAACATAGTAGGAGATCGGTTCGTTAAATAGTGTTATCGTTGAAAAGGGGATGTCCATCGTCACATGCAATATGACGTTTGGAACATCCCCTTTTTGAATTACTAGAGCGTTAACTAACCTTTCTAATTCACTTCATCCTGCTCTGGCAAAATCAAGCTCTCGGCCCCGCCCATATAGGGCCGCAGGGCTGCCGGAATGCGAATGCTTCCATCCTCCTGCTGATGATTCTCAAGCAAAGGTATCAGGATACGCGGCGACGCTACCGCCGTATTATTCAGCGTGTGACAATAGGCCAACTTACCTTCGGCATCCAGGCAACGAATATTCGAACGGCGAGCCTGAAAATCATGCAAATTCGACGACGAATGCGTTTCTCCATATGCACCGCGGCTCGGCATCCAGGTCTCGATGTCATACTGTTTGTACGTTTTCTGCGACATATCCCCGGTACACACAGCGACAACACGATAAGGCAGTTCAAGTAATTGCAGCAATTCCTCGGCGTGTCCCGTAATCTCTTGCAGCATGCGCTCCGATTCTGCCGCATCAGGGGCACAGAGGATGACCTGCTCGACTTTGGCAAACTGATGCACACGGTACAATCCGCGCACATCACGTCCGCCGGAGCCAACCTCACTGCGGAAACACGTCGATACCGCAGCCAGCTTCACCGGATCCTTAACATCAACAATCTCATCTGCATAATACGATACCAGCGGCACTTCAGAAGTTCCCACCAGCCACTTGTTCTCCCCTTCGAGTTCATAGACCTGATCTCGACCAGTTGGGAAGAATCCGGTGTTCACCAGCGCATCCTCCCTGACCATCAGCGGAACCTCCATTGGTGTAAAGCCATACTTCAGCAACAGATCCAGCGCAAGTTGTTGTACTGCCCGATGTAATAACAGACCTGCGCCCTTTAATACATAACTTCGCGTACCACCAATCTTAACTCCACGGGGAATATCGATCAGATCATGCAATTCCCCAAGTTCCACGTGATCTTTGGTGTTATACTCGAACGTTGGCACCTCTCCCACACGTCGCAGCTCCACATTATCCGCATCCGACGTGCCTTTCGGGGTATCCGGAGATACGATATTGGGTACCAGCCATTGCAGCTTGGTTACTTCCTCCTGCACAGGGGCGAGCTTCGCTTCCACCTGTTCCAACTGTTCATTGATCTGTTTCACCTGAGCCCGCAAACCCTCGGCCTGTTCCCGATCCCCAGCTTGCATGAGTCTGCCAATGTCTGCAGATAACGTATTGCGCAACCTGCGCCCTTCTTCCGATTCCTGCAAAAGTGCTCTGCGTTCCTCATCCCGCTCCAGCAATGTGCGAATGCTGATATTAATTTTTTTCCCGTCTGCTGCCGCCTGAACCTCTTCTTCATGTGCACGAATCCACTTCATTTCCAACATGGTCACCGTCTCCTTTGGCTGTAAAAATGCAAAGAACGCCCTCATCCCTTGGGACGAGGAGCGCTCTGCTCGCGGTGCCACCCAACTTGCTGAATCAGGATATCCTGCTTCCAGCCTCTTGGTCCGCGATAACGGGCGGTTCCGGTTAACTTGGGGAAATATCGCTCCCCTGGCGAAAACGCCTCCGAGTTGGATTCTCTTCAACGGCATGGTCCGATCTGTAATTGTTGTGTCTCAGTATATATGAACGCCGGACCAAATTGCAACCTTTTGTATCGACCAGGAATTCATGGCACAACTTAACACGTCCTGTTATGATAGACTTTGTCTTCAAGATTGCGCTTTATTGTGATCGTCAATTATGTATATAAGTAGAAGGAGTTCTTTATGAAAAAATTACTTTGGATCGGATGTCTGTCCTATTTCCTGATTGGACTTGCCCACGTTGTGCTCGGTTCCATTCTGCCGGTTGCACTTGAACATTACGGCAAAGATTATAGTCAGGGCGGGACGCTGATCTTTGCTCAATTTGCCGGATTCCTCGGTGGTGTATTGTTATCTCCATGGCTGAACAGACGCTTTGGTAAACGGGGAGGCCTGTTAATCGCCACAGCGTTGCTCTGTATTGCAGAATTATCCTATATGCTGCTGCCACCATGGGGTTGGATGTACGTCATTGCACCCGCAGCCGGCTTTGGATTCGGAATGGTTGAAGCTGTTATTGGAACCATTATCATTGCTGCAATCAAAGACAATACAGCCGTTGCCATGAGTCGACTGGAGGTGTTATTCGGGATCGGGGCGATGGTCATGCCGCTCATTGCCAGCGGTCTGATTGCTGCCGGATACTGGCGCCTTTCCTTTCTCGTTGTTGCGATCTGCGCAGCGCTGACCTTTGTTTTCTGGGCAAAAGGATCATTCGGTGAACTCGATAAGTTTCTGGAGCGACAGAGTTCAAATAAAAGTTCAGTACATGCCCACACCGCTGGGACATCGGGTGAGATGCATCCCGCATCTGCAAGTACACCCAGTCCAACCTATCGTGGCCGTAACAGAACTCTTCTGGTGTTATTCGTCCTGTTCTTCTTCCTATATGTTGGCACCGAGATGAGTCTTGCGAACTTCATGCCAGCGATTCTGATTGAGAAAATGAACATGAAAGAAGCCGGAGCAGCGCTTAGTGTCACCTGTTTCTGGATTGCCATGTCCGTAGGACGACTCTTCGCCGGGTATGTCGCAGAGAAATTCCAATACCGCGTCTACGTTCTGTACAGTTGTCTCGCATCTGTTCTTTTGTTAATGGTATTTCCATTTACAAACCAAATCTGGTCTGCATTTCTCATCATCTTGCTGCTTGGACTTGCGATGTCAGGCATTTTCTCTATTGCCCTTGTCTTCGCCAGTAAACTGCTGCCCGGAACCGAAGAATCCACACCCAGTATTTTGATTGCCTCAGGTGGGGTTGGCGGTGCCATTCTGCCTTTGACCACGGGATGGAGTCTGGATCATCTGGCGGTTAATCAATCTGCATGGATGCTTGCGATATTTGCAGTTGGCCTGCTTGTTATTAGCGTGATCACGTATCAATGGCAGAACAAATATGTGGTAGATACAGCGACTTAACAGTTATGTGTCGATGCAGGCCTGAACCTGAGAATTAGAATCAGAAATAGAATACCTATTATAGAGATTGAGATGTCCACCGCCATGAATTGGCGATGGACATTTTTTTGTAGCGTTACTCTGTTCTAGCGAACCTAGCACACGCTATTTATCTGCATTTCAGGATATTTGAAATCTAACGAATCCTAGAGACGTTATTATAGGTAATTATCTAAAATTCAAGGTCTCGTTGGAGGTTTTTTGCATAATAACGCCGCTGAGATTCGTTAGATTTTTCATTCCCTAAAAACTCGCCTAATAAGGCGTCCTCGATTCGTTAGCACTGTTATCATGGTGGGAAGTGCCCTATCTTTGCCTCTCTGATCACCTTTCATGAAAGGTGATCATGCGACCTATTCTTTTGCACAAGATTGCCCAGGAAATACTTTGGGTCTGGGTGAATCACACACTTTTGTTAACGACAGGCATTACGGGCCCGTTGTCCTTGATGAATTTACCAAATACATATCGGACGAGTGGCCCCAAAATGATCAATTGATATGGAAGCGCCAGGCTGAAGTTACGAGCGATTGTATGAAGGTACGTACGGAGTACGAATGACCCACTTAATTGATCCGCGAGATATGCCGAGATCATTCCATACATGGACATGATCAGTACCATGCCAATCACCATAAAAAATGACATAGCAAGCACACCCAAAATCTTGTTGGACTTGTCGAAGGGCAAGGAGAATGCAATCTTTCTCGCCACAGGGCCAACAATGAAAGACTCCACCAGAAACGCGATGACAAAACATAATATGAATTGAAGCAGTATCTCAAGCGGGGACATCTTGCCGAGTAACCCACTGTGCCATAGATTGAAGAACATCATGACCAAGACCATTCCTGTACACATCATTAATCCGAAAATAATTTGTTCCTTCTTGCTTGCTGGCAATTCTCTCATCCTCTCTGTTTACCTTCGTAATTATAGAGATGAGGAAACCCTCCACATAAGTGAACATTATGTGAACATTTATGGTTTTTCCAAATTAAAATCCGATTTGACAACCTCGTAGTACAGCCCTATGATATCCCTTAAAATGGTAGAGAATTTACTACATTTGGAGGAATATAATTATGAGTTTTCAAAAGCGCATTGACCACGTTGGCATTGCCGTTCGTGATCTGGAGACCACGCTGCGTTTCTACACAGAGGTTGTTGGATTGGAACTGAAAGACCGGGTGACGCATACCAACGGCGTTATTCAGCTTGCCTTCCTCGGCTTCAATGGAAGTAACGAGACTGAGATTGAGTTAATTCAAGGATACAGCGACAAGCTGCCTTCCGAAGGTACGGTGCACCATTTTGCGATCCACGTGGATGATCTTGATTCTGAGTACAAACGCATCCAAGCCACCGAAGCCGAATTTATCGATGGAGAGATTATCACACTGCCTAACGGTTACCGCTACTTCTTCATCTATGGACCTGAAAAGGAATGGATTGAGTTCTTCCAGCGCTAAGAATTGGAGTTGATTTCATGAACATTTTAATTACGGGCGCAGCCGGGAAAATTGGACGTGATTTGTCCCAATACTTGTCAGAAGCATATCACCTGCGACTAACGGATTTGAATACCGACAGACTGCAAACGTATCAAGAAACCCGTCATGAGATCATGACACTGGATGTGACAGACCCCGAAGCCTGTCAGCATGCATGCGAAGGCATGGATGTGGTTGTACATCTGGCGGGAGACCCTTCCCCGCATGCCGGATTCTATGAATCGTTGTTGGATATCAATATCAAAGGTACATTTAATGTATTCCGTGCAGCTAAAGACCAAGGTGTACGAAGAGTCATTCTTGCAAGCAGTGCACAGACGATTGAGGGGTATCCCATTGATGCTCAAGTCTATCCGGACATGCCAACACGCCCACGGAATTTGTACGGGGTTAGCAAATGTTTTGGAGAATCACTCGCTTCCTATTTTGCGTATACCGAAGGTTTACAAAGTGTAGCAATACGTATAGGTGCATATGATGATTTTCAACCGGACGGACCCGTGCTGGAGGCAAGGGATGTGAGCGCGTATATTAGTCCGGCTGACTTGTGTGATTTGATGTTCAAAGCAATTACAACTACTGATCTGGAACCCTTCACCATACTGCATGGGATCTCGAATAATCGGTTTAAACGATTGAATCTGGAAACCACTCAGAAACAGGTAGGCTATGACCCAAAATCCGATGCTTTTGCACTCAGTCAGATTTCCTTATATGATTCGCCACGATAATTAATGAAAATAACACATCCAAACAGACCGTTATACATATGTATAACGGTCTGTTTGATAAGTTCATACGTGTCCCCATCCAGTTCCTGACTGGACACGTTCCACCTGCTGGCCTATAATTACACCTAGTAATGCCCGTAACTTCATAGTTTCCCAGGGGAGTCGGAATTGGCCGGCTGAGAGTGTATCCCACCAAGATACTAACCCTTAGACCTGATCTGGATCATGCCAGCGTAGGAATCGGAGTATATCGAAATGGCACAGCCCTATGGCTGAACGCCACCTCTCTAACGCCTGCACGCGTCCCGGATTACGGGACGCTTTTTTTGTTATATCAGAAAGTAAAAGTTTGGAAGCATCACCTTTCTGATATTGCAAGAAAAACTGCCGCTAAACGCGGTCTGGCTTCCTTGAATGACATCGATGGACGTTTTATTTTCGTTCAAAAATAACGTCATCCGGATCTCAACTGGTATAAATCTTTTGATTTATGCAAGATGATTGGATATGAAGCCAAGGAGTACCCCGTGCCACTCGGCCGGACATACCGAAGGAGAGAATCAAAGATGAAATGGCGTAAAACGATGGGATTGTTGCTCTTATGCGTGCTTATGGTGACTGTAGCCGCATGTGGTGGCAAAGAAGCTGCCCCAGCTGGGCAGAACGGCAACACAAATACGGAAAGCAGCAACGAAGGTGACACTGCCGCCCTGAAAGATATTAAAGTGGTGCTCGACTGGACACCAAATACGAATCATACCGGCCTGTATGCGGCTGTAGATCAAGGTTTTTACAAGGCCGAAGGCTTAAACGTGGAGATTGTACAACCAGGTGCCGGTGGCGCAGATACGATGGTTGCATCGAACGAAGTGCCTTTTGGCGTAAGTTATCAGGAGAGTGTAACTCAAGCCCGCACACAGGATGTTCCTCTCGTCTCCATCGCAGCAGTTATTCAGCATAATACATCCGGGTTCGCTGCTCCGGCGGATCGGAATATCAAATCACCGAAAGATTTTGAAGGCAAAACCTATGGCGGTTGGGGTTCCCCAGTGGAAGAAGCCGTGATGCAATCCATTATGGAAGGCGACGGAGCCGATGTATCCAAAGTGAAAAACATTAACATGGGTGATGCCGACTTTTTCACCGCAGTGAAACGGGATATTGATTTCGCGTGGATTTTCTACGCTTGGACGGGGATTGAAGCCGAACTACGCGGGGAACCGATCGACATGTTATATGTGAAGGATTATTCAGATGCACTGGATTATTACACGCCTGTCCTCGTAACAAACGAGCAGACGATCCAAAACGACCCTGAGCTGGTGAAAGCATTCCTGAAAGCCACTTCAGAAGGATATCAATATGCGATCGATCATCCCGAAGACGCAGCGAATATTCTGATCAAGGCCGTCCCGGACCTAGATAAAGACCTCGTACTGGCAAGCCAGAAATGGCTTAGTCCCAAGTACACAGATGACGCCCCGCGTTGGGGTGAGCAAAAGCAGGAAGTATGGCAGAACTACACCGACTGGATGTTTAGCAAAAAACTGCTGGATGAACAGATCGATGTGAGCAAAGCATATACAAACGAGTTTTTACCCCAATAAAAATTGCTTAAGTTTAACTTTTTTACACAAGAACGAAGAGTGCAGAACCCATCTGAAGAAGCGAAGCGTTCGCCTTTATCCCCGGATTTCCCCATTGAAAATGGATTCAAGAAATCTGGGGATAACAGCGATCGGAAGAGGGTACTGCAATCGGAGTGATAAGTGTAAACCTGGTTCAATTCATGCAATTTATCACGAAAGGAGCCGTGATCTCTCATGGCAAGCACACTACTTAGTATTCAGGTTATCCCGAAAACGCCAAATGGCGAGAATTCTTATCCTTACGTTGATCGCGCCATTGAAGTTATTCAGCAATCCGGCCTGAAATATCAGGTGAACGCGCTCGACACCACGATGGAGGGGGAACTGGAGGAACTGCTGGAGGTTGTCCGTAAAATGCACGAGGTACTCGTGGAGGCTGGCAGCCCAAGCATCATCTCCCAGATCAAAATCGCCCATAGCCCTGCTGGCTTCAGCATGGATACCCTGACGGAGAAGTATCGCTAATGCCTGCCTATTTCAAAAGTGTATGGCCGCCCTTTGTGGCGGTTATTCTCTTTATAGCGATATGGCAGGGAGCCGTCTCCCTCTTCCATATTGAGAAATGGATGCTGCCTGCACCGTCCGACATCGCCCGCGAAGCGGCAACCCAGGCCGAGCGGCTTGGCATGCACGCCTCCGCAACCATTCAGTTAACGCTGATCGGATTCGCCGCTGGAACAGCGGTTGGATTACTGATTGCGATGGTGCTACATTTAGTCCCTTTTCTCAAGTCGGCCCTGTATCCTTTACTTATCCTTAGTCAAAATATCCCAACCATCGCGCTCGCGCCGCTCCTGTTAATCTGGTTTGGATTCGGGCTGTTGCCCAAGCTGATTACGATCATCCTGGTCTGCTTCTTCCCCGTTGCAGTGGCGGCCATGGATGGCTTGACCCGTACTGACGCCGCGATGATGAACTATATGCGCATGGCTGGTGCGAAACGTCACCATATCTTCTGGAAGCTGGAGCTCCCCCATGCGCTGCCATCCGTGTTCTCCGGTGTCAAAATTGCCGCTACCTATAGCGTGATGGGTGCCATCATCGCCGAATGGATTGGTGCAGACAAGGGTATTGGTTATTATATGATGCTGCAAAAGTCGGCTTATCGCACCGATCGTCTATTCGTGGCGATCATGATTATTGTCGCGCTCAGCTTGCTGCTCTTCCTGTTCATTGCCCTTCTGGAGAAGCTGCTCGTGCGCTGGCGGCCACAGAAGCGGTAGTAAGCAAGTAATCTGTATATTAGGAAGTGATGACCATATGAATCGGCAACAGGACGAACAATTCCAGCCTGGACGAGGAGCACACACAATGGAGCCAAAGCATGGTGAAAAGCTTCACCTGGCTACCCCTAATCGACCTGCCAATACTGCTCCTGCTCCGGTTCCACCTGCACTGGACGTTGTTAATGTTCATGCATCATTCCGTGAACGGCGGAGCAGGTTACCGGTTCTGAACGGCCTGTCCCTGACTGTGGAGCAAGGCGAGTTTGTCGCTATCGTTGGGCCTTCTGGCTGCGGCAAAAGCACCCTGTTCCATATCATCGGCGGTCTGCTGAAGCCTCAGGAAGGGCAAGTGCTGATGAATGGTCTCGATGTGACGGGCCAACGTGGCAAGATTAGTTATATGCCACAACAGCCTGCTCTTTTCCCTTGGCGTACCATTGAAGATAATGTACTACTTGCTGGTGAAGTAGCTTCAAGCGCTCCTCCTCGGGCTGAAGCTCTTGCGGAAGCTCGTAAGTGGTTAAGCAGCGTGGGTCTTGCCGGGTTTGAGCAAGCATACCCTCATATGCTGTCTGGCGGAATGCAGCAGCGTGCTGCATTTCTGCGTGCCCTGCTCAGTCCGCAGGAACTCATGCTGCTGGATGAACCTTTCAGCGCGCTGGATGCACTGACACGTAGCGACATGCAACGCTGGCTGCTCGATATCTGGGAACAGAACCGCCGCTCGGTGCTGTTCATCACCCATAATATCGAAGAAGCACTGCTGCTTGCGGATCGGGTCTATGTGTTATCCAACCGACCTGCAACAGTGTTGCACGAGGTACATGTTCCTTTTGATCGCCCAAGACGAGAAGAAATTACGGAGGAATCCGCTTTTCTGGAGCGTAAACGGCAGATTTCACAGTGGATGAGAGAAGAACAGCAGAAAGCCCGCCTATCTTGATAGCGCGGGTTTTTAAGTTATTATTTTCCTTTAATGGGTGATCCACTACAAGGAATTCTGCGTAACATAGTTAGAATATAAATGAACACAAGGAGGAATTCCCTCGTGCATTCTCAAGCTTTTGCACCATTAATTGATGCTCATATTCACTTCGATCAGTATACCCCTGACGAACAAAGCGAGATGCTGCTATCTTTCCCGTCTCAGCAGGTCGAAGCAGTCATTGCCGTGTCCATGAATCTCGCTTCTGCCCAGGCCAATCTGGAGATTGCAAAACAACATCCACGCACCATCTATCCAGCCTTCGGTTTCCATCCGGAACAGGAACTGCCGTCCGCTGAAGAAATGGACCTGTTCTTCCAATGGATCGAGAAGCATATGGGACAAGCCATAGCAATAGGAGAAGTCGGCCTTCCCTATTACAACCGTCTGGAAGCGGAACAGGCAGGGCAGCGCTTAGATCAGAGCGGGTATATCAAGCTGCTTGAACGTTTCATCC
This sequence comes from Paenibacillus sp. FSL M8-0212, assembly GCF_038004645.1. Classification (NCBI taxonomy): domain Bacteria; kingdom Bacillati; phylum Bacillota; class Bacilli; order Caryophanales; family Paenibacillaceae; genus Paenibacillus; species Paenibacillus sp. FSL M8-0212. Next base: position 1,989,391 of record NZ_JBBORP010000001.1, read on the forward strand.
AGCTCGCCAAAAAGCACAACAAACCACTTGTCCTTCATGCGGTATACGAAGATGCGGATATCGTCTGTGATCTGCTGGAGCAGTATCAGTTCCGACGTGCTCATTTCCACTGGTTCAAAGGATCTCGCGAAACCGTGAGGCGCATGGCGGACAACGGTTATTTCATTTCCTTCACGCCGGATATTCGGTATGAAGAAGAGATTCGTGAACTCGCCCGGCAATATCCATCAGAACAAGTGATGGCCGAGACCGACGGACCTTGGCCCTTCGAAGGGCCATTTCAGGGACGAATGACACACCCTGCCATGACCAGACAGGTCATCCAGGCATGGAGTGAGATCACTGGCATGGGAACCGAGCGGGCCGCCCGTCTCTTTTATCAGAACACAAAGCGTTTCTATGGCTTAACTTAAGTACAATCAGGTAGCAGCAAACACAGCACAAAGAAGCCAGTCGGTTTCGCTCCGACTGACTTCTAATTTACTATATATATCAGTTGAACTGAATTTTTACACAGGAACGTAGAGGACAGAAATAACCTGAGGAAGCAAGAGCGGTCGCCTAAAAGCTTTCTGAAAGAAAGCTACTTCGGAAGCATACGCTATCGCTAGATTTTCACCTTCACAAAAATTGGATCAAAAAATCTGGGGATAACAGCGATCGGAAGGTTGTTCTGTCATCGGAGTGGCAAGTGTAACTACCTTCAGTTCAACTTAACGCTTCAAAAATCCTTTGCCTTCCAGGAACGGTCTCACTTGCAACCTTGTCGGCTCAGTCAGGCGCTTCGCCATCAGTTCGGACCATGGAGTCGTTCGTTCACCGTTAGTCCGTGCTTTCATGTACGCCGTCGTTGTCACATCATACTGCTCAACACCTTTGATGCTCTGCTCGGCATTATAACGATTACGATGCAAGACTGCATCCAGTGGCAGACGTGGTCGAATTCCCGTTTCCTGATCTGCAACACCAATACACATGCCATACACCGGATATACGCCCTCCGGCAATCCCAACAGCTCAGCGACTTCCTCAATCCGAGTCCGAAGCCCGCCGATATATACGATTCCAAAACCAAGCGACTCTGCTGCAAGAGCAGCATTCTGGGAAGCCAATGCAGCATCAATCGTGGCTACCATGAAATTCTCGGTTGAATCGGCGTACGATTCCTTTTCAGGAAGATGACGTTTCGCAGCATCACTCAGTCGATACAGATCAGCACACCATACGAGAAACACCGGGCATTCATTGACGTAGGCCTGATTGCCTGCCAATTCAGCCAGCTTGGCTTTTTGCTCTAAGTCAGTCACAGCAATTACAGTATATGCTTGCACACTACTTGAAGAGGAAGCCATCTGCCCAGCCGCTACGATGGCTGCAAGCTGCTCTTCACTTACCGGGTCTGGCTTGAATTTGCGTACAGAACGGTGTTTCATCATCAACTCAATGGTTTCATTCATGTTGGTTCACTCCCAATCCTCGAAGTACGAACTCAATCGTCTGCTCAGCGAGCTCGTCTGTATTCATATCCTGATAATCAAAGCCAAATCGTGAATTCTTGGCCCGTTTGTGCGCCAAAGCCACGCCCATAACCTGAAGCATCGCATAAGATACGGACTCGACCTGGAACAATCCCTGATCCTTACCCTCTTGCAGCAGTTCCCTAACTCGGGTCCAGACGGGGTCCAAAAAACGAAATACGGTAGCTGTGCGATGTGTACGCAGTGTAATTTCAAGCTGCACAATATCGCTCATCTCCCGATCCGTCATCGTGAACTTCACAACTTCACCAATAATTCGGCGGATACCTTCCACAGGCGAGGACACGGACTCTTCAGCCAGCGCGTTCATCATATGCCCAGGGAAAAAATGCTCAAATAACGCTTCGAACACCTTTTCTTTGCCGCCAAAATGATAAGACACCAACGACACATTGGCACCTGCCTCATCACATATTTGACGAACACTCGTCCCGTCATACCCCTGCCGTGCAAAAAGCTTCTTGGCTGCAAGCAATATCCTCGTTTTGATATCCAACTCCGGTTCCGTCATTCCGTCCCGCTCCCTCTTGTCCGTTCATCTCATTCGCTCCAGCTCAAGGACTGCAGCCAGCGACTCATCTGTCTATTATATTACACCAAGCACCCCGATGAAAATCATCGGGGTGCTTGTCCTATCCTATGATGCAATGGTATGCATCTGTTGTATTAGTTGTTTGCTTGAGCAGGGCTTGGAGCCATAGCTGGCATGCGTTGTTTTTTCAACAACGTCACGACCAGAGACAACGCAACGGCAACCAACAGTACAATCACGATAGATCCCGCAGCAGACTGAACCCCCGGGCCTCCCAACTGCACGCTCAGAATACCCTGTACGGCGTATGTTGCAGGCAGGTACTGCCCAATGCCGCTATAGAAGCTGTTCAGCAATTCACGCGGTACCATTGCACCGGAAGATACCAGTTGCAAGGACAGTGAGATGATGTTGAACAGACTTCCTGCAGGTCCGAAGCAGATCAGGAAGAACTGGGAGAAGAACATGAACGTGCACAGGAAGAGCGCCTGGAACAACCAGAATGCAACGAATCCTTGTGCAATCTGTCCTCCCAGTGCCACAATCAGTGAAGATCCCAGCAAGGAAACGACCAATGCAGAACCCGCGTTAATGACTACTCTCGCGCCAAACAAAGTCAATCGGGAATAGGTAGATGACAGCATACCCATGGCTGTCTGGAGGTTCATCCCCATGATCATGGCACCTACATAGGAAGCCAGTACCATCATCATCGGCACCATCTGATTATTCATCCCGTTAACCGGGTTGATGGACGTTGTCGTTCCTTCTACTCGGGTAGTCAGGTTTGTCGCGGCTTCAGCAGCCTGTTCGGCAGGAGCGCCTGAAGCAGTCAACACCGTCTGTACCCCTTGTGCTGTAGCTTGTTTGTTAATCGTGTTTGTCACACTTTGTGATACACCTTGCATCATGCTTTTAATCGTAACCGGGTTCGCTTCATTAATGGTGTATTTAATCTCCGCGGTGGAGCCAGCCGTCTGAAGCAATTCGTTAAACCCAGCCGGGATATCCAGCACCATGTGTACTTTGTGATGATTCAGCTGATCCAACGCTTCAGCCGCACTCAGATTGGATACGGTGTGGAAAGGCAGTGTTCCTGTGAGCGAGTCTGCAATTCCTTTGGACATTTCGCCGTCCTCATTCACAATCGCAACCGTCAATTCTTTCGTACGGTCATTTACTCCAGAATATGCGGTCATCCAGATCACGCTAAAGATCACTTGAAACATAAGTGCTGTTACGATCCCTACAATCACTGGCGGTTTTTTAAACAATGTACGTAAAGCCTGTAACATAAAAGGTGTCCTCCATTACTCAAATAGTTCTAATTTGATTTAAACAGTTGTTTGAATCAAACGATCGTTTAAATTTTATGTGAATATGTCCATATTGTCAACTCATTTTTTGAAAAATTCAGAAAATATAAGCTTTATTCATGAATGCAATTGATTCGTTTTCACAAAAGAGTATTATGCTATCATTTCTCTGTAGAAAAGAAAATCTATACCAACAATTGAGGCCGCTCTTGTCTGGCGATTCAAACTCTGTTTTCTTAACAAAAAACACGGCCCGCTGCAGCGAACCGTGCATTTATTATCCTCACTTTATTACAATGAGGCGTTGGATATATCTCCAAACAAAAGTTGGTCAGCCGTTTCTATTTAGCTTCATGCGTTGCAGACGCAGCGCATTCAGGACAACCGACACGGAGCTGAACGCCATCGCCGCCCCTGCCAGCCATGGAGCCAAGAAGCCAACTGCCGCAATGGGAATACCAATAACATTGTATCCGAGTGCCCAGAACAGGTTTTGTTTGATGTTACCCATCGTGCGCCGACTCATCTCAATCGCATCTGCAATGCTGTTCAGATCACCACGCATCAATGTAATATCCGCTGCTTCCATCGCTACATCCGTTCCTGTTCCGATGGCCATCCCAATATCAGCAGTAGCGAGTGCCGGAGCATCATTAATGCCGTCACCTACCATCGCGACTTTCAGGCCACTCTCCTGAAGTTTCTTCACTTCCGCGGCTTTGCCTTCCGGCAGCACCTCAGCCAGAACTTTACCGATCCCTGCCTGTTCTGCTACAGCGCGAGCAGTCCGCTCATTGTCTCCCGTGATCATAATGACATCGATCCCCATCGCCTGAAGACGACCGATGGCTTCACGAGAAGTATCCTTGATGGTATCAGCCACAGCCACAATCCCTGCCCACTGACCATCCACCGCAACCAACATCGCTGTACGTCCCTGCTCTTCCAGTCGGTTCATCTGCTGAACGGTTTCCTCTGAGACATTCACCTGTTCATCCGCAAGCAACCGCCGTGTGCCGACCAGAATTTCCTGCCCTTTTAATGAAGCTCGCACGCCGTATCCCGGTATGTTCTCAAACTTCTCTGTTGGGGTTAACTCCAGACCCTTGGCACGTATACCCGCAACAATCGCCTCTGCCAGCGGATGCTCGGAACTCTGTTCTGCCGCTCCCACTCGCTCAAGCAGATCGGATTCCGTCCAATTCGGAGCCGTAACAACATCAGTAAGGACGGGTTTACCTTGGGTTACTGTACCTGTTTTGTCGAGCACCACGGTCTGAATCTGTTGTGCCGACTCCAGATGTTCGCCCCCCTTGAACAGAATGCCATATTCAGCCGCACGTCCTGATCCAGCCATGACGGAGGTTGGCGTTGCCAGTCCCAATGCACATGGACAGGCAATAACAAGCACGGCAATGGCTTTCTCCAGGGAACCAGCGAAGTCACCCGGACTTGCAAACAGATACCAGATCAGGAATGTCAGCGCGGCAATACCCACGACAATGGGAACAAATATGCCTGAAATGACATCTGCAATCCGCTGGATCGGTGCTTTGGAGCCCTGAGCTTGCTCGACTACTTTAATAATCTGGGACAAAGCCGTGTCCGATCCCACTCGGGTCGCACGAAGTCGTAATACCCCATTTTTGTTCAGCGTAGCACCTGTAACGGCATCTCCCGGTTTTTTATCCACGGGAAGGCTCTCTCCACTAAGCATGGATTCATCGACTGAGGATTGGCCTTCTTCAACAATACCATCCACCGGGATGCTATCACCCGGCTTCACCAGAACCAAGTCACCCACCGCAACATATGCGGCAGGAACCATAACTTCCTGTCCGTCACGGATGACACGGGCTTCACGTGGAGCCAGTTCAATCAGGCTTTTGATCGCCTGTGAAGAGCGACCTTTCGCCACAGCTTCGAACCATTTTCCCAGTAAAATTAACGTAATCAGAATTGCACTTGTCTCATAATAGAGTTCTACCGAAGGCATGGCGGCTGTGCTCGTTCCCATTGCGCCGTGATCCATCGTCGTCGTAGAAGGTAAGTACCCACTGGATAACGTCAGATAGAGACTGTAGAAAAACGCTGCACTGGTACCCAGTGCGACGAGAACGTCCATATTGGCACTGCGGTTACGTAAGGCTTTGTATGCCCCCACATAGAATTGCCATCCAATCACGAACTGTACTGGCGTTGCCAGAATCAGCTGGAACCAAGGGTTCATGAACAGCTCTGGGACATAGATTCCGGATGTGAACGAGAAATGCCCGACCATTGCCCACAGCAAAGGAATCGATAACAACGCAGATATCATCCATTTCCACTTTTTGCGCTGCAGCTCACGTTCACGAACCGATGTGGTCTCTTCTTGTGTCAATTGCAGTTCAGCACCGTATCCCATCTGCTTGATCTTGGCGGTAATATCCGAAGGTTTCAATGCACCAGCGGCATATTCGATATGCCCTGTTTCCAGCGCCAGATTCACATTCGCCTGAGATACCCCCGGTAGTCGGGAAAGACCTTTTTCAATCCGGGCAGAACAGGCAGCACACGTCATACCGGTGATGTTCAAATCAACTGATTCGGACACCGTACCGTAGCCAAGCGCCTCTACTTTATCCCGCAACGCATTCACGTTGGTTGTCTTCGGATCATAAGATACGGTTGCCTGTTCGATGGCAAGGTTCACATTGGCCTCATGTACCCCTTCCATGCGGGTCAATCCCTTCTCCACTCGCGTCGAACATGCAGCACAGGTCATTCCCGTGATGTGCAGTGTTGCCTTTAGTCCTGGTGCTTCTGCCATAGGTGGCATTGGTGTGGGTTCGGATGATCTATCCATTGGTTTATTCGTTGAGTTATCCATCATGTCAGCTCCTTTCATGTCAATTCAATTTTTGTATGTTGCATTCCATTATACCCCCAAGGGGTATATATCAGACAGAAAATTAGGCTTAAACCTGACTCTTGGAAAAAGGTACTCTGACCTCTTTTTCGCCCATGAGCATGTTCGGTTTAAGCCTGTGATCCCGTTAGACTACATCGTATCCCTGATCTTCAATCGCAGCTTTGATCTGATCCACGTTCACCGTCTGCTCATCATATTCCACCGCTACTGTCCCCGCTGCCAGATCAACCTTACCACTCGCACCGGTATTCTTCACAGCTTCTTCAACTGATTTCACGCAGTGATTGCAAGACATTCCCGTAACGTTCAATGTAACATTAGACATTCTAAATTCCTCCTTGGGGTATATTAAAATGATAAATTAAATAGGTGAATTGATTCAGCTTACTTCATTAACTTCCGCATCGTAACCAGCAGTTCATCCACAACTTCATGTTCACCAGCCTGAATACGCTCAACGATACAGCTCTTCATATGGCCTTCAAGCAAAAGTTTGCCTACTGAATTAAGAGCAGACTGAGCCGCCGCGATCTGCGTCAGCACATCATCACAATACGTATCCTTCTCGATCAATCCCTTGATCCCGCGAATCTGACCTTCCACACGGTTCAAACGAGAAACCAGGTTACTCTTCATCTCCTGCGAATGGTGACTCTTGCGCACATGCTTCCCATCACTGCCCTCGGCATGACAGGATACCGCTTCTTGAACTGTAGCCGAAGCTTCCGTTGAATCTGACATGGAGGATTGCAAAGGTTCCTCGGGATGGCTCTGATGATCCATCATGAACACCCCTTTTCTTTCGTTCTTTTCTAAGAGTAACATACCCCATGGGGGTATTCAAGAGTGTTTTGATATTTTAATAAAAATGGATGATTTACTTCCTAATTAAACAGAGCATGAGATAGTTTAGCTGCCTCGAATGACATCTCTATCTGAAGAGTAATGATTTGACTACGGACACTCATTTTCCGATTAAACTCATCATTAATATCTGAAGCAGTCTGGAACTGTTCCACCCATTTCAACCACTCTGGGACTTCCCACATACTTCGAGCTGCAAAGGCGACACAGTAGCCGTACCTTGCAAGTCTTTCATCGCCCATCCACCCCGCTGTCCGAAGTCCATGCATGTAGCGATCAAACATTTCCTCTTTAGCTGTAAATATGTCCTCTGCTGCAATATGACCCATACTTGCGTTAACCCCAAATAACTTTCCTAATTCTTCACCAACACCAGAAATACTCATGAATTGCCAATCAATAAGAGTAAGTACGCTATCACCCAGACGTTCTGTTGGCATAAATATATTGCCTTGCCCCAAATCCTGATGTGACAATACTCGTGGCAATTGGTCCAGTGTATTTAAAACCTTGTCCATCTGCTCGTTATATTGGTTGAACCACTGCCAGATTGAATGGGCTTGCTTTTGGATTGCAGGAGCATACTGACGACAACCCCTAACCCATGATTTGAGCCAACTCGGGCAGATCCATTCTTGTTGAGGTAATGGGGCTCCCGTAAGATAGGCTCCGTGAAACTCACCAAGGCGTTCCGCAATCCATCCCCAATCATCCAGAGGCCAGACATGCTCACTCTTCGAACGACGAGACACATCTTCCATCCATAACCCAATGGTGTGCTCCAATCTGTGCTGTACAGAGAAACAACGCGGAGCTATGATACGTCCCGGCAAATGATCAAGTATTCCTGATGAGAATATCTCAGCTTCTCTTTTCCAATAGTTAAGGTATGTAACATCTTCCTTCTCTGCTGAGTCCGGTTTAATACATTTCAAGATAAGTGACCATGACAGTAATGTTCCAGCTGCGGTAGCTGTTCCACGGATTCGATAAATACCTGATGTGGTGAAATTAAGACGTCCCGGATTGATGGGTTCAACTTCCCAAGATTGTATTACTGCGTGAGGCTCTTCCAACAGTTTCTGCACACTGCGAACAAGATATTCCACATCCTCAGAAGATTGCAGAATACTATTCTCGCTAAGTTGTTCTTTTTCATTAATACTTCCCATATCCTTTGTTCCCTCCCCTCCATACCACCGTTCCTTTCGCTCCACTGGTCCCGACTTACAAGATATACTCCATTCTGCTGCTGCGAACGACCAGACCCATCTGTTCATAGAAAGCCTGTGCGCCAGAGTTAAACGTCGACACGGATAATTCCACACTGTCTGCCTGAAGCTCTCTCCCTAGCTCGATGAATGCTTGTAGTAACCGTTTGCCTGTTCCTTGGCCCCGATGTTTGGTATCCACTACAAGTTCATGGATGTACAACATCTTGCGATCCACCATCAATTGGTTATCCTGAATTACACTTAACTGCGCGCTCCCGTAACCCAGAATCAAACCCGTTTCCGAGGACTCGGCAACATACAGATAACGCTTGTCCGTTTCCAGCAGTTCGGTGAACTCCTTTTCCTCCATTCTCGTCTCCAACGCTCTGTATAGATCGGGCCGCCCCTCGACATGCATCTGGTGTAGTTCGTCCATCAATAATGACACGCCAGAGTAGTCCCTCATTTCTGCCTTTCTGATGTTAATCGTACCCGTACTCATCCCCATCACTCTTTCATCTACTGAATTTTACATTATTATACAACCAAAAAGCAGATACCATAAGGGTACCTGCTTCGCTAAATTTATTTTCATTCCACAAAGCGAATGTGATGCTCATGTTGTTTATTTTTTCGAAGAAGCATTTCCTTCATTAAATGCAACAGGTGATGGCTTCGCTGCCCATTCGTCCGCCTGTGGCTCAATGTCTACTCCGCTCAAAATCTTCTTTTTCTCCATCAAGGAATCCCCGTCTTCATCCAGCTTGTTGCGAATTTCCGCCTCGTCCTGAGGTTGATTGTTCTGTGTCATCATAGAGTCCTCCCTTTTTCGTATTCATGGTTGATGTTCCTTTATATAACGTGCCCACTTTCTGCATTATCATTCTCTTCGAGGATCAAGCGTCAGAGCTAACGAATCGTACACACCTTATATGGGCAAATATAGGCTGAATGAAAATGTAATGAATCACAGACACGTTATATCACGGTAATTCATCGAAATGGGTGGAAAAAAGGAGCCTTTTCAGGCATTAGCGTGCCTACGATTCGTTAGAATTTCACATTTGCGATTTCCGCACAAATAAGACGTGCTGAGTTCGTTAAGTGGATACATCCCCCTTTCCAGAGCAAGCCCACAATCCCTGGAAACACTTATCGTCGATACAATTCCCCAACTCTTTTAGGCGCAAAAAAAAGGGCATCCCGCTGGTCAAATTCATGACCTTACAGGATGCCCTTTTTCCTTATAGTCCAACTCAGGTGGACGCTTAACCGATTTCGATTTATTTCTGGTTTCGTATTACGCCTGATCCTTACGAGCAAGCGCGACTAGCGCACGTAGCGCTGCATTAATCTCGCGCTCCACCGCTTGTCCAACCGCATCCGTATGCGGATCATACTCGGCAGCCAGATCGCTGTCCGCGAATCCATCGATCGCGACAATCGCTCCGGCGCGAGCGCCACGCAAGGTGCTGACGATGTAGAGCGCCGCAATTTCCATCTCAGCTGCAAGTGCTCCAGCCTGCTTGTACTTGCGGTGTGGGATCTCTTCCACGCCTGCAAAGAATGCATCCAGCGTTACGGTGATACCAACGCCCACTTTGCCTGCAAACGTCGCAGCATCCGCGCTACCCTGCTCACGAGCAGCCTCGATCAACGCTTGTGTCACCCCAATGTCCGCTACCGCTGGGAAACCATCCGGTACCAGTTGGCGAGTTAACCCGTCCGTACGAACAGCGGCTGTACTCACAATCACACTGCCTGCTGGATAATCGGCTGTATACGATCCCGCTGTACCTACACGAATCAGAGTTGTTACACCCGCGCGAATCAATTCCTCGAAACAGACAGCTGCTCCAGGTGAACCTACACCATGGCTGACCACAGCGATCTGTACCCCTTCATACAATCCAACAAATGTACGATACTCCCGACTGAACGCCAGTTCTCTCGCCTGCTCCAGCTTACGGGAAATCTTCTCCGCACGTGCCGGATCACCACAGACGATGGCGTATGCCGGCATGTCTTCCGAATGAATCTGCAAAATAGGCATCAACATATCAATCAAACTCCTTCTTCGTCCACTCGTCTTCCGGAATCGGCAGATCTTCACCCGAGAAGCGTTGCTCCTTGAACGGATCGGCAAAATGGTGGAAACCGTTCACTTCCCAGAAGCCGTTACGGTCTTCTGTCATAAACTCCAGCCCACGTATCCACTTGGCACTCTTCCAGAAGTAAAGTTGTGGCACAACCATACGCAGTGGAAAACCATGCTTGGGTGTTAGTGGCTCGCCGTTATATTTGAATGCAAGCAGCACATCATCATGCATCAATTCTTCAAGCGGTACATTTGTCTCATAATCATGATCTGCATGGATCATGACGTATTTTGCTTCCGGTTTAACCCCCAGAAGTTTTACAAAATCGGAGAAGCGAATACCTTCCCACGGCGTATCGAATTTCGACCAGCGTGTGACACAGTGAATATCACTCACTGTGTTCACCTGAGGCATTGCCTGCAACTCAGCTAGAGAGAACACCTTCTCCTCTTCCACTTCGCCGAATACTTTCAGGTCCCATGTGGACAAGTCATATTCCGGCACTTCCCCTTCATGCAGAATCGGGAATTTCTCCGTCAGCATCTGTCCCGGTGGCAAGCGATCTCCATGATCAATGCCTGCTTTGGGTGCCGGGGTTTTTCCTTTTTTCAAACGTTCAGCCTTGTTATGCAAGTGAGTTTCCTCCTTCTTCTTCTGCCTCTAACATAGACATTCAGGAATTAACGCGAGCTTCCGCCCGCTTTCAGTGCATCCTGTGCATAGGTACGGTCTTTGAAAAAGAACATCGCGACTAGCGTCACAATATACGGCAGCATCAACGTGAAATGGGTTGGCAAGGAGAATCCTTGCAGACGAATACTCAATGCTTCCATGAAGCCGAATAGCACACTGGAGCCCATGACGCCCAGCGGGTTCGCTTGTCCCAGCATCGTTGCGACCAGTGCGATAAAACCACGACCCGCGGTCATACCTTCGGTAAACATCGTCACCTGACCAAGCGACAACTGTGCTCCAGCCAGGGCACACAATACGCCGCACATCAGAACGGCACCATACTGGATGCCACGCACCTTGATCCCAATGCTCTGTGCTGCAATCGGGTTCTCACCAACGGAGCGCAGGCGGAAGCCGGATACACTTTTGAACAGATAAAATTGCAGTCCAATCACGAGCACAATGCCGAGGTAGACCAGGGGACTATGTCCCGATAATACATCGCCCACCCACGGGATGTCCTTGATTAGCGGAATATCCCATTTGGGAAGTCCCACCATGTCTTTGTCGTAGTATGCACCTTTTACATCAAAAATCGCACGCAGTGCAAAGGTCGTCACCCCCGCAGCCAGGAAGTTGAGCGAGATCCCGACCACGATGGCGTTAGCCTTGAGATTAATACTTATAAAGGCAAAGAGCGCCGAGAATAACATCACAATAATAATGGAAAAGAGTACAGCCAACAGCACATTGCCAAACAGATAATTACCAACAATGGCGGAGAACGCACCGATCAAAACCAGTCCCTCGAGACCCACGTTGAACAGACCGACACGGGAACATAAAGCCCCACCGAGCGCTGCAAGCAGGATTGGAGTCATAATCCGCAAGGTTGAGCCAAACATGGCTGCATCAAACAGTTGTTGCATTGGACTTTTTCTCCTTTCTCCGCTTCAGGAATGAATAACCGATCTGAGCTGATACAAATAACGTCAATACAGCCTGAATGACACTGCCAACTTCCAGCGGCACATCCGTATTCCGTTCCATCCCCATGGCACCTGTCTGTAACGCAGCCAGCAAAATAGCTGCCACAGCTGTACCGAGTGGATGCGAGCGGGCAAGCAGCGTTGCCATAATACCGCTCCATGCGTAACTTGCCGATGACAATGAGCCATCAAGGAAACGGTACTGTGTACCGAGCACTTCTCCCGCACCTGCCAGTCCAGCAAGTCCACCACTAATGACCATGGACAACATCATCATGCGAATGCGGCGAACACCACCGTAGGTTGCAAAGGACGGGTTACTTCCGAGCATGCGGATCTCGTAACCAGTCACCGTTTTGTGGGTGAACCAGTAGATCAGAATAGCCGCTACGATGGCAATAATGAAGCCAGCATGTAGCCCCATACCTTGGAACAACTTCGGCAACCAGATACTCTGATCAATCATGGGTGTCTGCGCCATCGCTGCTGATCCAGTCCGATCCTTAAATGGATAGGAGACCATGTAGCCACCAAAATAAATGGCAATATAGTTAAGTAGTAAGGTTGTGATCAACAAGTTCATGCCAAACCGAGCATCCAGCCAACCTGCAAACAGGGACCAGATTCCACCGGCAACAATACCAGCCACAATCGCAGCAATACACACAAACCAGCCTGGGCCTGGCAGATAAAGCGCCGTGAGCGCCGCACTGAGCCCGCCAAGAATCATCTGGCCTTCGGCTCCCATATTGAAAAATCCGGCACGGAATGCCAATGCTACGCCAAGTCCCGCCAAGATGATTGGTGTGGAACGAGCCAACGTATTGGTGAAGAAGTAGAAGTTGCCGAAGGCCCCTTTCCACATCTCCGCATACGTATCCACCACATTACCGCCAACGATCAGAATCGCCACAGCCCCTGCAAGCAGACCGATGAATACGGCAAGCAGCGGCTGTACGAGTCCGCGAAGTGTTTCTTTTACCCGATTCATATCCGCTCTTTCCCTCCTGCCATTAACAAGCTGATCTGTTCCTCAGTTGCTTCCTCTGCTCTCAATTCTCCGGCAATTTCTCCTTCATACATGACAATAATGCGATCAGATAATTGCAAAATTTCGGACAACTCTGATGAAACGAGCAGAATACCCGCACCCTCACTGCGTTTGCGCAGCAATTCGGCATGGATCGTCTCCATCGCTCCGATATCCACACCACGGGTCGGTTCGGCTGCAATCAGAAACGGTGTATCTTGTGCAAATTCACGGGCAGCAATCAACTTCTGCAAGTTTCCTCCGGACAGAAACTGTGCCTTGGTCTCCGCAGAACCCGTCTTGATGCTGAACTGTTTGATCCAACTCTCTACCATCGTTTTTGCTGCTTTAGCTTTGATAATGCCCCGTGACTGCAAACGATGATGATGTCCCATCAGCCCGTTCTCGCGAACACTCGCATCCTTGGCCGCTCCCCACATATAACGATCTTCCGGGATATGAGCAAGTCCATGCTCCCTTATGCGCCGTACAGGCCAGTTCGTTGTATCCTGCCCGGAGAGCAAGACACGACCACTGTCAGCCTTACGGAGTCCCGCAATCACTTGTATCAATTCAGACTGGCCGTTACCAGAGATACCGGCTATACCAACAACCTCACCTTTTCGAACCTCCATATGGATTTCCTTGAGCGCCGAACGATCCTTGGCCCCGGACAGATTGACCCCTTCCACCTGAAGAACAGCTTCCGCTGGAACCGATGGCTGCTTGTCCATACGCACAAGTTCACGACCAACCATCAGACGCGACAATTCCTCCACATGTGTATCCTTCGCTTCCAACGTACCTGTCACCTGACCATCCCGAAGTACCGTGATCCGGTCGGCTACATCCATGACTTCTTGCAGCTTGTGCGTGATCAGTACAAAGGTTTTGCCCAGCTTGGCGAGAGATTTCATATTCGCCAGCAGTTCCTTCACTTCAAGCGGTGTCAGTACCGCCGAAGGTTCATCCAATATAATGATGTCTGCGCCCTGATGCAGCACCTTGAGAATTTCAACACGCTGCTGCATGCCAAGCGGGCACTCAGACACTTTTTTCCACGGGTCAACCGGCATGCCATATTGTCTGCCCAGCTCATTTACCTGAGCCGCTGCTTTTTTGCGGTCAAATGCGCCTGCCTTAGCCGGTTCACGTCCGATCACGATGTTCTCCGCCACCGTAAAGGAAGGGAACAGCATGAAATGCTGGTGCACCATGCCGATACCACTTGCCATCGCCTGGGAAGGCGTAGCAAAGCTTACCTCACGTCCACGGACTTTGATTGTGCCTGACGTAGGCTGTTCCATACCGTACAGCATACGCATCAAGGTTGTTTTACCGGCTCCGTTCTCACCGACAAGGGCATGAATCTCTCCCTCACGCAAATTAAAACGGATGTCACGGTTAGCGGTGAAGCCGCCGTATTTCTTCGTAATCTGCTCCATCTCCAACAGCATATCTCGCGTTCGCTCCTCTCGGTCTCGGTCATTTAATAGCAGCAAAACCGGCTGCCTGATCGGGCAGCCGGCTGATCAATTCCATCACTCATTCATTGAAAAGAACAATCAAAATTATTGTTGCAATGGATCTTTGACTACGATTTTGCCGGATACGATATCATCTTTGATTGCTTTAACCTTGTCGATCACTTCTTGTCCAACAAAAGCATTCAGCGGAGATTCGCTATCACGTGTAACGTAAGTCAGGCCCACACCGTCTTCTTTCAAACCGTAGTTAACAGCGCCTGCTTTGAAGTTGCCTTCTACAAAATCTTTCACAGTCTCATAAGCAACCGTATCGGTTGATTTCAATTGAGACAATACGATATGTTCCGGATCTTCAACGGTACGGTCCGTATCCTGACCGGAAGTGTAGAAGCCTTTTTCTTTTGCTGCTTCGAACACACCAAGGTCACCTACAGCGGATGCGCCAGCGATAAAGTCAGCGCCTTTGCCGAATTGTACCAGCGCCAATTCTTTTGCTTTGGCCGGGTCATTAAATCCACCTACATAGTTCACGAGGAATTCTGCGTCCGGATTCACGGATTCCAATCCTGCTTTGAAACCTTCCGTATATTTCTTGATCAATGGTACATCCATTGCTGCGATCATGCCGACTTTGTCTGTTTTGGTGGACAATCCAGCAGCTGCACCAAGCAGATACGCCCCTTCATATTCACGGAAACCAACGCTACGTACGTTAGGCAGATCCACTGTTGTATCTACAATTGCAAAGGACTTGTCCGGATTTTCTGCAGCAACTTTCTTCAATGCATCTTCTGCCTGGAAAGTGGCTGTAATAATCAGATCATAATTCTCGGCAACCGCAGCACGCAGATTTTGTTCAAATGCTGCCGGATCTGTCGATTCAATCGTCTTGGTGTCTACTTTGAATTCTTCGCCTGCTTTTTTGAAGCCTTCATCCATCTGTACAAAGAAAGGGTTAACCCCTATTTTTTCGGGAAGTACGAGGGCCATCCGAAGAGATTTCTCCGAATCACTGCCTTGGGCGGATTGTTCGTCTTTGGAAGCCGAATTCCCACAAGCTGCCAACAAAATAGCCAACATGATGATCGATAAGACGAACGATAAACCTCTTTTCATTTTGAAAATACCCCTTTTCAACATTCTTTTTTCTTATCCTAGCGGATACTGTCGATCCTTGTCAATAAATCTTTGAGCGTATACACTCAAATAGAATATAATTGACAACTCGCTTTCTACCAAGCTTTGGAAACCGCTCTGTATCAAGCTTTTTTTCGTTGACATCCAGCGCGTCTCCGTGCTAAAGTCAATCCAATTATTCTATTCTGATAGGAATTGTCAGAATTATAACCCAAAGCTGATCATTTTCCAACCCATCTTAAGGAGGCTATTCATTTGAAAAAGATCACCCAGATCACGTTGGCGGCCCTACTCGCCGCTCCGGTAACACTCGGCAGCCTTAGCTTGCCCGCTTCTGCTTCTGCAGTATCTGCAACTCCGGCTAAACCAACCACCTCACAAAGTGTCAAAGGACCGGTAGCTCAGGCTCCAGTTGCTTACACGGAAAGCGCAGCGGATTTTGCTCAATTCTTGCAAGCGAAATACAACGTTCAATTGCCGCAACAGATTACCAAAGGTGATTTCATTCAAGCCATTGCAGCCATCACGGAAGCAACTCAAACAAGTGACAGTGAAGCCAAAACTCCTGTCTTTACCGATCTGTCTTCTGGTGATTCTTCCTATGATGCTGCCGTATCCTTATACAATAATGGGGTTCTTACGGGTACAGAAGTACGTGCCAAGGATCAACTGAGCACTTATGCCGCCGTCTTCATCGCGGTGAAAGCAGCCGGATTCAAGGAACTCGCTTATACATATCCCACAGAGAAAACGGCCAAAGCACTTGCCAAAGTTGGCATTAGCCCGAACCGTGTTCAGGGACAAGCCGCACAGGAACTGGCTGCAGCGATTGATACAGGCCTGATTCCCGAGAGCCTTTACCCTGCTCTCCTTAAGGGTGGCGTGGCAAGTAAAGATTTTGCTAATACTTTGCTTGGACGCGTGCTAGTCAGCCAAGGGAAATACAAACATGAGATTGGGCGTTCTGGCGATGCGGACATCTATTCCAAACTGTATGCTGCATATCGCACAGCGGATCTGATCGAATCACCTGAGCTGAGAAAGATTGTGGATCAGGCCCTGCGAGATGATCTCGTAACAGGTTACAACCTGAAGGATAGCCGCTTTGATTCCAACTTTATCGATGAACTGACACTTACCTACGGCCACGATAATATCCAACATGCTGTACAGTTGGTTGGTTTGCTGCGTAGCGAAGGCATTGACGCCGATGTACAATTCCAGCCGAAGACATCTGCCTTCATTTATTTGAAGGAATGGGGCGAGCCGAAGGAAACGCCAGACTATAAAGTGACACAGATCGAGAACGGCAACTATATTGCTTCTGCGAAGGAATATGATATTCAGTTCGAGTTCAACAATGTGGCAGACAAAGTTCGCTTCAACGACATTGTGCTGAAATATGCCAAGAAGAACAGTGACAGTACATCGCCATTGATTCTCAGTTCCTGGTGGCAACCACTTTATTACTCACCAACTGCATTAGCCAACTATCCGGTCATTTCCAATAATAAGATCGCGCTTGGCAATTACTATGCTCAGTCCTTCTCGCTGAAAGAAAATGCCAAAGCCATTCGGGAAGGTTTCCTGAAACTGGCACCTGATGCGGATATCACGACATATGACTTCTGGGTGGACCAGCCTTTCTTCAATTATCTGAACGGTGGTTCCGAATAAGATAAGTTCCAACTCCAACCGAATTAAAGCTCGTATTTTGCCATTATAAACCTCCGTCTTTACCGAATTTTAAAGGGATTTCGACCCCTGGATTCGTAAAGGCGGTTTTTTGTTCAGCATTTTGCAAATTTCTTCTAAAAAATCATTTTTCTCATGCAGGAATTACCAATATAAGGTCGAATCCTTTATGTACACAAACACGCAATCATATTGCATATCTCCGCACGAACAGGAGTTACTCCATGGTATATGACGGTATTCTACTAGGATTGATCGTTGGATTTTTTCGGGGCGGGTTGCGGCATGGGCTCAACCAGTTTGCAGCACTCAAGCTGCGAAGTGGCTGGATTTTCCCTGTATTGTTGCTAATCCAGTTCTTTATTTTCTACCTCCAGGAACGATTCGAATGGGTGGCGTCCATTAATGGATATCTCTTTGCTGCCGTCTACATTACAGGGCTCGCTTTCCTGTGGCTTAACAGACACCACACCGGTTTCATGCTCATCTGGATTGGGGTATTTCTCAATTTTGCCGTTATGGCTGTAAATGGTGGGCGAATGCCAGTTTCTGTAGTAGCTTCTGCTGTACTGGGACCCTACTATGTAGACATGCTCCGGGAAGGCGGCGCCGTATCAAAGCATTTTATGATGGATGCGTCTACACGTTTGCCTTTTCTCGGTGATATCATCCCACTCTCCAGCCCTTATCCACGGACTCAAGTCATCAGCATCGGTGACGTAGTCATGAACGTGGGCATATTCCTTTTTATCCAGTACATGATGGTGAATCGGGACAAAAAGGCTGTGCAACCTGCTAAAACTCATCAGGCTTAATGAGAACCAGGTAGACTCCAAGGAAGGGAGGTCTTCTCCATGAAAAAATTTGAAGGTGTGAAATATTCCCGCATTGTCATCAACGCAATCATCGTGGCTTCTGTCGTTGTAGCATTAACTTCGGGATACAAGCTGGGCGGCTAGTATCCATACCGCCAAACAAGACAAACAGGCTGCCAGCGGCCTGTTTTTTCTTTCTGGATTTTTGCCAGGCAACTTGTTATGTTATACATCTATATAGTATACCCCTATACAAGAACACCAATTATATATTGAACTGAACATTTACACGAAAACGGAGAGGACAGAAATAACCTGAAGAAGCGAAGCGTTCGCCTTTATCCCGGGATTTTCCCTTTTGGAAAAGAAATCAAAAAATCTGGGGATAACAGCGATCGGAAGGTTGTTCTGTCATCGAAGTGTAAGTGTTAATACCTATCAGTTCAATTTATATACACATCAAGAGTAGACTAAACCCAAGCAGGAGATTTTTTATGAACTTTATTCGTAACCTTATCCATAAGGCAGATCGAAGCAGTCTGTATGTTATTTTGCTTAGTTGTACCGGGATCGGTGTTTTTCTGTACATGAACAAGTGGTCTTACCTTCATCTAACCACGGCGGATTGGGTCATGGTCTACACCATGCTGGGTGCGGCGTTAATTCTGGATTATTTCACGTTCCAGATTCCACCCAAAGGCAATCAGCAATCCATGGATTCATCGGTATACCTTGCCTGTATATTCATGTTTGGCGGAGCTTTCAGTTTATCTGTCCTGCTTCCTGTCTCCATCATCCTGTTAATTAAAGACCGCAAGCTCACCTGGTGGAAACACATTGTCAATTTCAGCATCTACAGTCTCATGATTACGGGAGCAGCTGCTGTGTTTGATTGGACTGGCGGGCAATCGGGAACTTTGGACGGCTATAATCTGATTCCTTATTTTGCAGCACTCGCAGCCTACTTCATCATCAACACGATCACGCTTGGCTTATTCTTTCATTTCTCAACGAAGGATGCATTACAGCAGATGAAGCGGGCATTCGTTACCGAATCCCTGCTGGTTTATTTATGTACGCTGATTCTGGCGCTTGTCCTGACGATTCTGGTTGTACACAATGGCGTACTCGGTCTGTTGTTGTATCTAAGCCTCAGTATTCTGCTCTCTCATGCATTCAAGCAGTTGTTTGTCATGTATCAGACTATTGAGGAGAAAGCTAACACGGATCAACGTACAGGTCTGTTCAACCATAGTTATTTTGAAAGTATGCTGGAAAATGAACTCACTACCGCTCGTACGCAAGGAACACCACTCTGTCTGGGACTTATTGATATCGATGATTTCAAAAAGTATAACGATCGGTTTGGCCACCTTCAAGGCGACAGTCTGCTGGCCCTGCTGGGGGATTTTCTGATGCGAAAGACGGAAGGCACACCCGTTACCGCCTTTCGTTATGGAGGGGAAGAGTTCACTCTGCTCATGCCAGGCATGGAATTGGACGAATCCTACAAGTTTATGAATAAGCTGCGCAAACAACTAAACGACACGCCGTTTGAAGGCGTTGAAGTGTTTCCACACGGTTGTCTCTCCTTCTCGGGTGGCGTCGCCCCCTATCAGGTGGACATGTATAACAAATCCCAGCTCGTAGATCAGGCGGATAAAGCACTGTATTATGCGAAGAAACAGGGCAAAAACAATGTGCACCGTCACGGAAGCAATGATGGCATGGAACACGAGATTGATCTGGTACAGGACGTTCGAGACATCGAGCAGCAGCTTAATCTGTTCAGATACAAGGATATGGATACGTTTAAACATTCCAAACGGGTCTACAAATATGCACTGGATATCAGTGAATTGCTCGCACTGGACAATGCGGAAAAGCGTCGTTTCGTGCTGGGAGCACTGATTCATGACATCGGAAAACTGGAGATTCCCTGGTCCATTCTGAACAAAAAGGACAAGCTCACCGCAGAAGAATGGGAAACGATCAAAGGACATGTCACCTGGGGCAAAAAAATGGTGATCACAAACGATCGCTTCGCCGATCTGATTCCGTACATTGAACTTCACCACGAGCGTTATGATGGCAAGGGCTATCCTTACGGACTGAAGGGTAACGAGATTCCCCGGCTCTGCCGCATGCTGACCGTGATTGACTCCTTTGACGCCATGACGACAGAGCGGCCGTATCAGGAAACCAAGAACGTGGAAGAAGCGATTCGGGAGCTACGCTCATGTTCGGGTTCACAGTTCGATCCGGAGCTTGCCGAGTTGTTCATTCAATATATTGAGAAAAGAACCGCTCAGCAACAGTTGCAGTAAAATAAACAGAGCTTCTTCTATAAGCCCAGAAAAAGTAAAAGCGCTATCCCCGGTCTGATCGGAGATAGCGCCATTTTCATTTTCATGGAATGAATCGTACACCAGACAACTTCATTCTCGTGCAGATTCTACATTAAGATTTGGTATTCAGCTCATGTGAGGTCTGATGCAGCTCTTTAATCATCTGCTGCAAAAACATGTTGTCTTGGCGACTGATACCGTGCTGATTGTCTTGAACAAGCATCTGATGAATGTTCTTTTTGAGCAATTCACTGCGACGTTCCAATACTTCTTGACTCATGTTGTTGCGTCACTCCTTAACATGTTTTGTAATGAATTCACGTTCTATATTAAGTATAGAGGACCTTCTCCGATAGGGAAAACGGACTCAGCCTTCCTCAGCTGGTCACACCAACCCTCACCTAGCGTGACAACATTTCACCCCTTATCGTTCTTAGATATCCTTCTAAATACTCCCTGATCCTCCCCAGCATTCCCCAAAGACACAGACTAGGGTCTTGGACAACCTTGCGTTATAATGGTCCCATCCCTGTATAAATAAAGTACCTAATTAAGCTAATCCTAGATCAAAGGAGTTCTGCATTCATGTCCTATAAACAAATCAAATGGATGATTCTGCTGATCCCCACATTCACGGTTGGCATTTGGGAATACATTCGCCATCAGTTTCTGATGCCATACCTATCGATGGATGCAGGAAACTGGTTAACACCCCTTATCGTTTACCTCGTCAGCGTGACACTGCTCAGCCGATTGTTCCACATGCTCGAAGGTGCCAGGGCTGCTCTGGAGCAGGAACGTGCGGCGAAAGCAGCGCTGGAAGCTCGTGACCAATTGGCACGGGAACTTCACGACGGCATATCTCAGTCTCTTTTCCTGCTGTCAGTGAAGACCGATAAAGCAGGCCGTAGTCTGGCAGGGAGCGGACATGAGCATGAGATCCAGGAGATTCAAAAAACCGTGCATGAAGTCAATACATATGTAAGGCAAGCTATTGCCCAGTTGCGTTTTGTTCCCTCCTCTACGGTGGCACCCGAGATTATTTCACTGCATGCGCAGGTCGAAGTGCTCGTCAAGGAAACGGTACCTGGTGCACAGATTCATTGGGACCTCAGGGGTGTAACGTTCTCTGCCAAGGAACAAGTGGAACTGCTCGCCTGTATCCGGGAGGGACTACTGAATGTACGCAAACATGCGCAGGCTACCCGCGTTCAGGTTCATGCGGAAGGTAACCCAATTGCTTGGTTCATTTATATTCAGGATAATGGGAATGGACTAAGTGGAGATCCTATTCATCTGAAGGATCGGTACGGACTGCGAATTACAAAGGAGCGTGCTGCCGAGATGGGATGGTCTTTTACCCTCGATTCAAGACCGGGGCATACACGAATGACGATAGGAAAGGAGCATGCTTAATATGGAACATGTACGTGTACTGGTGGTTGATGATCATGCGCATGCGCGTGAAGCGATCTGTAGCATTTTATCCGAGGACAGCCTGTTTGAAGTGATTGGTACAGCTTCGAATGGACAGGAAGCGCTGGAGCTCACCGGGCAATGGATGCCTGACCTAATCCTGATGGACGTGCAGATGCCGGACATGGATGGGCTGGAAGCCACCCGTCAGATCAAGCTGCGATTCCCTTATGTTATTGTTGTTATGGTGACTGTATCGGATGATGTGACCTTTCTGTTCGAAGCATTGAAACAAGGCGCTCAAGGCTATTTGCTCAAAAATCTAACGCCTTCCACCTGGCTTGAATACCTGCGCGCCATCGTCAGTGACGATGCACCGCTCAGTAAGGAACTGGCCTACCGGATTTTGCAGGAGTTTCCCGCACCACGCAGTGAAGATGTGCAAGATAACCCGCTAACAGCGCGGGAACTTGAGATTCTGCAATGGGTATCCGCGGGATATACCAATCGAGAGATCGCCGATCAACTCGGTATTTCAGACCAGACGGTGAAGAATCATCTCAAAAACATTTTGCAGAAGCTCCAGCTTGAAAACCGGGTACAACTCACCCGCTATGCGCTAGAGAGCGGGCTTGCAGGACGTAAACTTCGCAAATAAACATTGTTGCTTCGGATTCACAGATGCCTCAGACATAGGTGAGAAATGACATAGCATTCATGCTTTTGTCACAATTATGTAGACCAAATCGTTTTTTTATAGCCCAATGTAGTCATACGCAGTCATTTTGGACAAAGTTATAATGGGTTAGATTGTGTTTAAATGACCATGAATGACTACAAATCTATAACCTGAGGGTGATGATTTTTTGATTTTTACACGCTTTACCCTGAATTGGGGCAAACGGCACTGGGCATTGGTCACCTGTCTGTTGCTCGTGTGCTGCCTTGTTATGCCACAGTGGGCATCTGCCCATGCTTATATTGTTAAGGCTTCGCCAGGAGAAAATGAGATCCTCGTAGCTGCTCCGGAACGGCTGACGCTGGAGTTCAACGAATCCTTGCAGACGGCTTTTTATGATATCAAAATTACCGGTCCTGACGGTACTCAAGCAGACGATGGAAAAGTTCAGATTGATGTGGATCGCCCTCATATTCTGGAGACTGGCCTGCGGGCTGGACTCGGGAACGGGACTTATGCCGTTAACTGGAAAGCTGTGTCTGCCGATGGGCACCCAATTCAAGGGGCATATGTTTTTCATATCGGTGAACCTTCCGGATCGCCTGCTGGGCTAAGTGATCTAACATCCGGTTCCGGTTCAACAGGCGGGCCGCTGAAATGGATCGTATCCCTGACAGACTGGATTCAGTATCTCGGGCTGTCTGTTATTCTGGGGACACTGGCATTCTTGCTGCTACGAATTGCACCGACATCCATGACAAGAGAACCTATGGACGTTCCGGGCAGCTACAGATTGTTATGGATCAGCTATGCTGCTGCTTCCTTTGCCGCTCTGGTCAGCCTGCCACTAAATACGTTATATGAATCTGGTGTGGCTCTGGGTGAGCTAAGCTGGGGACTAATCGGAAGTGCGCTCAAGCTGACATCCTTTGGTCAGATCTGGATGTTACAGATACTCATTGTAATGCTGCTGGCCGTCACGATTCTCTCCGGATATGATCGCGATCGATCCATCCGTGCTCGCATCTGGTCTTCTTACGGGTCACTCGTGCTCGTGCTTGGATGGCTGTTCACTCATGCCATGACGGGACATCCAGCTGCGGCGGATCAACGAGCTCTCGCGATTGCCATGGACTTCGTGCATCTGATCGGGGCAGCCTTCTGGATTGGTGCACTAACCGCCATGGCGATATGTCTGCCTCCACTCGCCGACAAGCTACCTTCGAAGGTACGAGGAGAAGTCTACTGGACTGCCATTCGCAGGTTTACCGCCTGGGGGATTGGCGCCGTAGCCGCTCTGGTCGCTACAGGAATATACAGCAGTCTGATTATTCTACCAGCACCTGTGCTGACCTCCTTGTTCACTACAGCCTATGGCCTTGTCCTGATCGGCAAGATCGTTCTGCTGATTGTGATGGTTCTCTTTGCATGGCGTCATGCCAGATTAGCAAGAGCAGCAACGGGGAGCAGATTATCCGGCAGCCTGAAAGCCGAGCTTGCTACTGGTGCTGTGATTCTCGCTCTTGCTGCCGTACTGACACACCTGTCTCCAGGACAACCGGCTGCGGTCGGACCGTATCAGGAGACAAAGACTACAGAAGATGGCTCGGCGATCACACTTCAGGTGAGTCCCAATGTAACGGGAGAGAACCAATTTGAAGTCGATGTGAAACGAGCAGATGGAAGTATCGTTAACGATCTGGAACAGATCACACTGTCACTCACACATCTGGACATGGATATGGGGATCTATGAGATTACCATTCCGAAAAACGACACCGGTGTGTACAAGGCTGAAGATTACATCTCCATGCCTGGACGTTGGAATATCAAGGTACATCTTCTGACCAAAACGTTGGATGCACTGGATGCCGAATTTGAGATCGACACCGCCAAGCCATAGTTACACAAAGATCAAATTGAAAAGTGACCCAATCTAAAATTAGTGTTTCTACAAACTGCAAATGTAGTGAAGGGAACGAAATTGATTCTGGAGAAGCGAAGCTAAAAGCTTTCTGATCTACACGAGAACGGAGAGGGCAGAAATAGCGTGATGAAGCGAAGCGTTCGCCTTTATCCCCGGATTTTACCTTTTAAGAAAAGGGAATCAAAAAATCTGGGGATAACAGCGATCGGAAGGTTATTCTGTCATCGAAGTAGCAAGTGTAACCTGCTTTTAATCACTCGAAAGACCATTCGTAACCGAACGGTGCCTTTGCAGAACGTAGACACTCATTTAAGAAAATGGGCCGCATCATATATGATAAGAACTGAGAGGGGTTATTTATTTTGAAGAAAACATCATGGATTTCCAAACTAACATCCACTATCGCAACAGGTACCGCAGCATTCATGTTATTCGCCGGATTCGCGAGCGCTCACGTTACCGTTAGCCCATCCGTTGCACAGACAAGCGCATGGCAGACGTACACGATTAAGATTCCATCCGAGAAAGAACTGCCTACAACCAAAATCACCATGAAAGTTCCGGAAGGTGTTGCATTCAAGCAATATCAACCACTGGCAGGTTGGAAAATCACCACCGAGAAGAACGATTCCAATGAAGTTACATCGATTACGTGGGAGATTGACGGCGATAACGAAGGGATTCTGGCAGGACAATTCCAGCAGTTCAACTTCGTTGCACAGAACCCTAAGGCGGAAGCTGAAGTAGCTTGGGATGCCTTCCAATATTACAGTGATGGTAGCATCGTAGAATGGACAGGCCAACCAAGTGACGCCAACCCGCACAGTATCACGACGATTAGCGAAGATCCGGCTGCTGCTGATAATGCTGCGGCAGGTGGCGGACATGATAGTGCAGGTACAGAAGGAACCACTGGGGATAATGCAGCTACCGACGATAGCAAAGCAAATGATGACACCACGCTGGGCGATGCACTTAATGACACCGTTACAGGTGAGCCAAACAACACGGATACAGATCCGGGTACACTGAAGCTTCAACAAGCAACATTGATTGTATCCATTCTGGCCCTGATCTTGTCCTTCTTGGGGATTGCGTTGGCTACACGTCGCAAAAAACGTTAAGAACTAACTTACAGTTCACGATAACTTGAGAAAAATTCAGATAACAAAGAAGCCTATGGCATACGGGATCAAACCCGATGTGCCATAGGCTTTTTAGCTATCATCATTTTGATTGGCTACCCATGTTCTTTACAATCCGTGGTTAAGGCACTGATCATGCCGCTCCACGGTCACACCCTTATCCACGCTGATTACCATCCGCAATATGGCATCAGCCATACTACTCTTTAGCTAGCGTTCCTGATCCGTCTGGATCATAATCTCAATATATTGCAACAAGCTTTTCTTCTGCATTTCGATGGATTGAATACGTTTGGACAGGCCCGCAAAAAACTCTTCAATCTGCTGTCTTGTATGATCTGCGGACCGGCCTTTCCAATCGTTCAGCCGACTGTATAGCGCCCGCGCTTCTTGCTCATCGGCTTGCAGACGGGCAAGAAGCTGTGTCAGTTCTTTTTCCGCAATCCGAAGATCATTCAATTCCACCAGCAATTGTCCACCCACTCGTGTTCCCCTCCCCTATGTACGTGATATCAACGCTAGCCACCCAGAAATCCGAATTATAAATGAACCGGACTCTCGTCAGCCTGCCGGAAGGCATCCGCCTTCTCATCAATAAAGTTCAGGAACTGGCTGGTGTGTTTCATATGCCATGTGCCAAGCTCATGAATGGATGCGTCCAATTGGGTGACAATTGGCTCCAGTCTGCGACTGCGGCTTGTATGCAGATATTGGGCCATGCGGGTTCGCACCTGATTCAGCTCCGCATTGCACTGTTGTGCATTTTGCTTCCACCGTGAAGCGACACTTTTCAGTTCTTCCGGCGTTACCTGAATTAGTCCAGAAGCTCCCCCCACTGAACCGACACCTGCAACCATCTTGCTGGTCTGCACACCAAAGCTACGCATAATATCCGCAAGCTCCGTCATGATATTGGAAGGTTCACGGGGAGTTTTATTGATTTTCTCACCAGTGGTAGGGTCGTATAGATCATTGGAAATATAACCATTCTCGAACTGATACTGCTTCAGGTCGTGGTATTCCTTCCCACCAAAGGTGTTACCAATCTTATCCCCCATGCTCATGTTGTCATTCATGTCCTTGTAATTAGAGTTGATGTAATACATGGAACCCACATGACGATCATAGCCACCAAAGAATCCACTGGCAACAAAGTCACCCGGGTGACCGAAGTTTACGATCTGATTATCGAATCCACCCTCTTCTGCCTTGCGTTTCAGTGATGGTGTCAAGCTGGATATTACAGATGGCGCACTAAAGGTCACTGCCGTCATTCCCGTATGGGCTGCTGCATACTGAGCATTTCCGCCGCCTAGTGAATGCCCTGTCAGAGAGAAGTCCAAATTCTTGTATTTGTTCTGCATATCCTTCGCATAGTCTTCTGCTTCGTACATTTGATTCGGAAAAGGATTCAGCTTTTTATCAATCTGCCTATCCAGCTCACCCACAGCATTATCCAAATGGGTCAGTCCAGTGACGTCTTTTACCTTTTGGATTCCACCTGATAACCAATCGGGTGTGAAATCGGTAGACTGTTCAATTTTTCTGCCCAGTTCGGGGATCGCAATCTGACCATCCGCCAGAAAATCAAGCCCTTTACGATCCCATCCGGCACTTCCTTCTGTTCCTCGGTAAGAAATGACCGCCTGCCCCGTTTCCTGATTGTAAAAAGTCACTGCGTCAAACCCGGAATAACCGTTGCCATGGGTATCCTCAAGCACTTGCCATCCTGGTAGATTCGCATATTCGGTGCCTGCTTTGGCATTTTCGTAAGCCAGTTCCGACATCAGACGGTATGTTTCATCATCAATTCGTGGTGTATCTCCCATGTTATGTTCACCTCCCAAAATTCAATACAATCTACTTGGCAAAAGGATCGTAGCCTTTCTCAATGATGGCTGCCTTGATTGCAGGGCTCATTCCAAAATTTTTGATTTTTTTATCATTATAGTCATAGGAAATAGTGAACTCCTGATCCTCCTGCTCTACCACATGCCCTTCCATTGCAATCGAGTCCAGTGCCATTTCGGGTAGCAACTCCTTGCTGGTAATAACAACATTCATCTCATACTTGTCTTTGAAATATTTGACCGCTTTCGCTTCTGCTTCCTGAAAAAGTGCCTGTTTCTCACTTTCTTTCATGTTCTGACAGCCTCCCAAAATAAAGATAGATAGCACAATTAGTAAGAATACACATACCTTTTTTTGTATTGGCCTCATACCAATCACCTTCTTCTTATGATTTCAATGTATATGTGCACCCAATGAATCAGGATCATTCACCCATGCCTTCTGCTTCTGTTAACTGAATCATAGTACAAAATCAACATGACCACATCGGCTGAGAGCATCGTTTTTATGTATCTTTCTTCCTATATGATTCATACGCGTGTTCGCGTGTATATTACCCGATTTCCTGAATTTTGCATCATGAATGTTTAAAGTATTTCGTATTTCCCATCCACGGCAAAAAGAGCCTGCTCTCGTAAAGAGCGGCCCTCATTTCTGCCATGTTGAACTGTTATGCCAATGCCATTTGCAGCGCAGTCAGCGCAATCCCGATAACAAATCCGGTAACAGCTCCGTTGATCCGAATCCATTGCAAATCCTGTCCAACCTTATCCTCAATCATTGAAACCAAAGTGGCATTGTCCATTTTGTCCACATTTTCGCGTACCAGTTTACCGATTTTGGAATGATTTTTCTCCAGCAGTGTTGTGACGCCATTTACGATCTTGGCATTCATGCCTGTCATCAACTCGTCATCTGCCCGCAGATCAACCAATACCCGCTCAATGGCAGGCAATGCATACGTATCTACATACTGTCCATCTTCCATCGCGGCGAGCGCCTTGTCTCTCAGTTCGGTGAGTTTGTTCAGCACCGTTTCCTCTGCGTTCCAGCCCTCCAGCATATTGTTCTTCCAACTGTTGATTCCATCTTGCATAGCCTCGCTCATTGCCAGACGCACCGTCTGGGTACGTACCATATCAAGCACCTTGTACCTTAGAGCGCTGCCTTCACGTTTCATATCCTCTACCCGATCGAAGAGATATCCTTGTAAAATGCCACCCAGACGCTCCTCGTTCATATAACCCAAGAACGCATTCATCGCAAACTGCATCAATCCGTTCATCTGAATGCCGCTGATGGCTTTCATGCCGCTTTCACCTAAAAACATGATTGTCTCGGGCTTAACCAGCCACTCCTCGGCTTGCTTCAGTCCGTAGTCCAGCGCTTTGGCGTCGTAACCCCGCTCTGTCATCTGGTGGGCAGCTCGTTCCAGAATCGGACCCAGATCAAAGACGCCCGCCTGTGACTTGATCTCACGTGCTACGAGAGGAGCAATCTGCTCTAACGGCAGACCAGCCAGAATTCGTTTGCAGAGCGTATCAATCATGATCTTGATCCCGTCACTGTGAAGCTCACGTGTCAATGTATCGAGCACCGTCTCCGCTGCTTTGAAATCTGCAATTTTCTCGGTAATGCTGTCTTTGTTGAGCAAGTTATTCTCTACCGCGGAGACCAGACCTTCCGTCATTTTATCCCGATTTTTTGGCAACAAAGCTGTATGCGGAATTGGAATACCCAGCGGGTGACGGAATAGTGCGGTAACGGCGAACCAGTCGGCAAGTCCACCCACGAGTCCCGCTTCAAATGATCCTACCAGCAACTTGCCCACGGGAACGCCCTGGAACGGCAAGGATGCAGCAAATCCCGCTCCCATTACTACGAGAGACCAAGCAGCTGCTTTTTTGGTTTGTTTAGGTTTAGCCATTGTATTCTTTCTCCTTTATGATTAAATCGTACGGTCCGGAATAGTCCGATTCCGCACTTCTTCGTTTCTTATGTAAACTCTCCATAGCAAAGTCTTGACTTCCATATATCGTATACTTCATCTTATCACCCACAAGCGTCAAAACCAAACCTCTGGTTGAAGAAAAAGGATAATAACGGCGTTTACTTCGTAAAATGGATCGCTCCCTTTTCCAAGACCAGGAAGATTTTAGTATAATCAATTAAGACGGCCCTTCGATATCGATTGGCTGCTGAACAGCAGGGTAATTACATAGTGGAACAATGAATCAATTAAGAGGAGGAATTTCGGACCATGAAACACGTGCAGGACACAACCACGCTATATAACGGAGTCAAAATGCCATGGCTGGGTTTTGGGGTATTCAAAGTTAAAGACGGAGACGAAGTCGTTCATGCTGTCAAAACAGCCATTCAAGCTGGTTATCGCAGCATCGACACAGCCAAAGCGTATAACAACGAAACAGGTGTCGCTCAGGGTATTCGTGAATCTGGAGTAGCTCGTGAGGATCTGTTCATTACCACTAAAGTATGGAATAGCGATCAGGGATATGAATCCACGCTGGCTGCCTTCGAAGCAAGCATGGAACGACTCGAACTGGAGTATCTGGATCTCTATCTTATCCACTGGCCGGTTAAGGGCAAGTACAAAGATACATGGCGAGCGCTGGAGAAACTCCATAAAGAAGGACGCATCCGGGCGATCGGTGTGAGCAACTTCCAGATTCACCATCTGGAAGACTTGATGATCGATGCCACGATCAAACCAGCAGTTAATCAGGTGGAGCTTCACCCACTATTGATTCAGTCAGAGCTTCGTGAGTACTGCAACAAACATCAGATTCAGATCGAAGCCTGGTCTCCGCTCGGACAAGGTCATCTGATGGATCATCCGTTGCTGAAGGATATTGCCGCCAAATACAGCAAGTCCCCCGCACAAGTGATTCTGCGCTGGGATCTGCAGAATGGCATCGTGACCATACCCAAATCCGTCACGCCTGAGCGTATTCGCGCGAATGCCGATCTCTACGATTTTGAGTTAACTTCGGAAGAATTAGAGCAGATTAACGGCCTGAACGAGAACAAACGCTTTGGTTCTGATCCAGACAACTTTAACTTCTAATATAAGCAGATTAATTCGATTACACCCGCCTTCGATCTTAGAAGCGCGGGTGTTTTGGTATGTGATGTTATAGGCAAACTATTCGTTGTTAAGAATGGAGGCGAGGTTCGTTATCCTATTCAGGGCCGAAAGAATAAAAGTTTTTTGACCGTTTAGAACTATTTTATCTCCTCATCTGTCTAACGAGTGTCAAGCGAACTCAAGCACTTATATGGAATCCAGGCCTGGAACGAGCGGTGACTTGAATATTTAGGTTTATCAGGGGGGATCAGGAGTGATTAGACTGAACCATAGAAAGACAAAAGAAGAACAGTTCAGCGAAAAAATAACAGAGATTCAAAATAAATTATATCGACTGGCATACTGCTATGTTAAAAATGAACAAGAAGCGCTGGATATCGTATCCGAAGCGGTCTATAAAGGGTACATCGCTTATGGAAAGATGGAGTCCATGACTTATTTTGATTCCTGGATGTCACGAATTGTAATTAACACAGCGATCGATCATATTCGACGCAACCAGCGAGTGACCTATATGGAGGATCATACGCAGGAGTTTGTGGCTCCAGAGCGAGGGGCATCCGTGGAAGAGAAAATGGATCTGTATGATGCACTGGATCGACTCGTGCCCGAAGATAGAGCCTATATTATATTAAAGTTCTTTGGTAATCTGCGTTTCCGGGAGATCGCTGAAGTGCTCTCCCTGTCGGAGAATACCGTTAAGTCAAAATTCTATCGGATTATCAACAAATTAAAAATGGATTTAATTGAAGGTGAGGTTGGAGATCTATGACAGGAAAAGAACGTTATGAAAACATTGAAATTCCAGCTCAACTTACAGATGTTATTAATCAAGCCCAGCAAAAGGCTGCCGCTCGCAAAAGCTCCTCCCGTATCATTCGCTCTACTTCCATTCTGGCAGCATGTGCCGCTTTTCTGTTCGTAGTCAACATTCCTACTGTCGCAAACGCCATGGTCAAAATACCTGTGGTCGGAACGATTGTTCAGGTACTTCAATTCGGCGATGGCGGCAAGATTACCGATGGAGTAACTGTGGGATCGGAAGCAACCGAAAATACGCTTAAAATCAATTTTAGCACCGACGAGCAAGATCAGACTAATGATGCACCCCATTATAATGTAATACACAAAGAAGCACCGAATCGTATCCTCTTCACTTTTAGCGGTGCACGTTACATGGATATAGAGAAAGTCAAAGCCGACTTCATGACCCAGCCTTTAGTGAAAGATGTTTATGGTTCCATGATTTTAGACGACTCTTCCGTCGGATTCGTAGTTGTTTTAAAAGAAGGGGTACAGTATGCCGTAACGGAATTCAAGAACCCTGGATACCTGGAAGTGAAACTGACTTCCGACGGCAAACCGGTCACACCTCGGAAGGTATACTCTCTCCGCACAGAATCAATGCCTTTTGGAGAATCGATGGGTATAATGAAAGAATCCTATCCGGATGAGGACATCTCTTTCCTCAAAACGTCCACTGGTGAGTTCACAGCAGTTATTGGAGAATATCTTACCGCTGAAGAAGCTGAACAGAAGCTCAAAGAACTCGCTCAGCAACCGGATTATCATGAGGAGTTTTATGTGGACAGCTGGATGAGTAACGAGAATCCGAAGTGATTAGTCATTGCCAAAAGTGATGCTGATTCAAAAGGGAATCCTACATCCCTGAACTGGGCATAGACCTCAGCATACTTAATACGCTCGATCCAAAAAAATCCCGATTCGGATGCACTGAGCATCTCCAATCGGGATTTTCAAAATATCAAAACCTATTCGCTTTTGGATACCAGCTTGAAATCATCAAAGTGGAAACCTGGCGCTACTACGCAAGTTACCAGTACAGGCTCATCGCCCAGCGGACGTGCTGTCTGCCATACGCCGGCAGGAACGAGCACCTGTGGTGATTGCCCCGCAGCAATATCCATCCCCAGAACAAGAACTTCCTCGTTCTCCGGGTTCTCCCCGTTGCCACCCAGCTTCAGTTCAACTGGACTGCCGCTGTGCCACAGCCAAAGTTCATCGGACAGAACCGTATGCCACTCGGAGATTTCATGTGCGTGCAGCAGGAAATACGTGGAACTTGCCGAGAATCGTGGGCCGGAGTATGTATCCGGCAGAACGGACTGTGGAATCTGATAAGATGCCTTCCATTCTTCCTTATACCAACCGCCTTCAACGTGAGGCTGCATATTGAGCGCAGCAACCAATGGCGATAATTCATGTGTCGTCATAACCTGTTTCCTTCCTTCCAAATCATATTGGAGACACTCCTTAACCAGAGTTTCGCCTCTCTCCCCCTACTGTAAAACATCATTCAAGTTTTGTCACCTTGACAGCACATATGGGTCATGCCAGATTCGTTCTCTGGGTATTTAACGATAGGATTAAAGAAATATTTCATTTCCAATGATAGCGTTTACAAAAAGATGGATTTTCCGTTATGATATGGATATCGTTGTTAATCCGTGAAGCAGAGGGGAGCTGTACCATGAGTCTCATAGAGGATCGGATTGGACCCAAATATCGAATCGGTGAACACTCATTTACCATTGAACATATGAGAAGACATGATGGGAACGGTATGCCACAACCTCACGCTCATCCATTCTACGAACTGTATTACTTACTTGAAGGCGAACGAGTGTATTCCATGAATGGTCAGATTCTGTCCGCCCGCAAGGGTGATTTCATTCTGATTAATCCACACGATGTACATACCACCTCCAAAGGAAGCATTCCCGGCTTCGAACGAATTCTAATCGGTTTTTCGCCTGCTTTTGCAACGGGGATGGAACTTGGCATATGTGGTCTGCTGCCTTTTAATTGTTCAAGACTCCTTCGCTTGCCTGAAGCGGAACAGCCCGAGATGGAGCGTATATTGTGGCAGATGCTGCAAGAATGCAAAGAGCGACGCCCTCACTATGAGATCGCCGTAAGAAGTCTGCTTGCCCAACTTTTGATCCGTATTCATCGGGTAGAGGAGAACATCCGGCAGTCATGCCCCGGTCCCTTGCATCCAATGCAGGACAAAATCAGTGAAATCGTCACTTATGTGAATAAAAACTATACCGAACCACTTACGCTGGAGGGTGCAGCCAATCGTTTTTATATCAGTCCATCTTATCTGAGCAGAATGTTCAGCCGGTTTACCGGGTTTCGATTTAGCGAATATTTGCGAGTTGTTCGTGTCCGGGAAGCACAACGAAGATTGCTGTCCACACAAGAGCGTGTCCAGATGATCGCAGAGAAGGTAGGATTTGAGCATACGGCTCATTTTAACAAAACATTCAAACAGGTTACCGGTACAACACCGCTGCGCTATCGCAAGGAACACCGGTAGATCTTCAGATAACTTCATATAAAAGCCGAGTGGGTAGCCTTGCTCCAGAGATTACGTACTCCTGATATCAAAAGGCATCACGATTACTGGATCTATGGCTACGCCACTACGGCTGAATTGGACCAACTTGTCTAAACCCTACTACATACTTTTTACCTGCGAATGATCACGCCACTTCGTACTTCAGGACCCACAGAGATCTGACGACCATCTGTGTCAGCATCGCCTTCACGACATACAATGCCTGCGGACTCGTGTCCGGTCACCATCAGAAGTCGCCCATCTGCACCCTTGCCCTGAATGCTCTCTAACTCTGCTCCTTTACACTGGTGCAAATGAACCAGCGGACCTTCGGTGATCTGCGCCTGCAATTCAGCGATATGCAGATGTTTTGCATGAGCACATTGGATACCACTGCGAGCTTGCACGTTGTAACGCTGGATGATCACCCCATCCAAAGGCAGTTCCGGCAATCCACTCACAAGCAACGCAGTGTCGGCACCGGCACAGACCACATCCGATATTCGAATATCCCGGAACACTGGCGTCTCTTCGCTAATCTCCTGAGATAGATCACTGCCCCGGGCAGACCCTTCCTGATTTGCATAGAAAAAGGAAAACGAGATCGCTTCCATAATGATATCTTTCATATATATGCGCTCAATCTGAATGTCCTCAACCACTCCGCCGCGCCCACGTGCGCTTTTGAAGCGAAGTCCGATGTCCGTGCCGATGAACGTACAATCCGACACACGCACATGCCGCACACCACCGGACATTTCACTGCCAATTACAAACCCGCCATGACCGTGATACACCATGCAATCCCGAATGGTAATGTACTCCGATGGCAGAGCCAGTTCACGACCTTCGGCATCCTTGCCTGATTTCAGACAGATCGCATCATCACCGACATCGAATACACTCTTCTCGACCACCACATGACGACAGGATTCAATGTCCAGCCCATCTCCATTCTGAGAAAACCACGGATTCCGCACACTCACGTTACGAATGGTGACATGCTCGGATGCCCAGGGGTGCAGATTCCATGCAGGCGAGTTTTGGAACGTTGGACCGTCCAGCAATACCCGTTTGCATCTGCGCAAGCTGACCATGTTGGGGCGTAAAAAGTCTCTGACTTCTTCATAGGCAGAGACATCACGTACCTGCTCCTGATGCAATCGATTTGCGATGGTGCCGCCCTCAAGTGCAGCTGTGGTAGGCCACCAAATTTCTTCATCTCCGCCGGATTGCTCTACAACACCACCGGAAGCGACCAATTGGTTCCATTGTGATGTGGTCATTTTGGAGCGTTTCACCGGACGCCATGCCTCCCCGCCCCCATCCCATATCCCCTCACCAGTAATCGCAATATCCTCCAGTTGATCACCATCGATCGGGGATTGGCAACGTACCACCTGCCAGCCTTCGAAGCTTGATGCAATTAATGGGTATTGATCAAAATCTCGGCTAAATGTAACCAGTGCCCCTGCTTCCACATGTAGTTCGATACGGCTGCGCATTACAATCGGGCCTGTGAGCCATACCCCGGCAGGAATTACGATTCTCCCACCTCCTGCTTCAGCACATGAAGCGATGGCAAGTCGGAACATCTCCGTATTATCTGTTACGCCGTCTCCAACAGCTCCATAGTCTGTAAGCTGAAAATCCTGAGCAGGAATGACAGGCAAATTGGCTTCATAAGCTCGAACATCGGACTGGGTACTTGCTCCTGTCGACATTGGGGAGTGATATGTATTCATCGTGCAGAATCATCCTCTCTACATGTATTGGAATTGTTATGAGATCAACATTTTGCTACGATCTACTTCGTTTATTCTCAGACGGGTACTCTCTCGCTCCATCATATCAATGGCAAGAAGTGCAAGGTTAAGCTTTTTTGCCATGTACACGTGGAACTTGATGCTATTTGTTTTTATAATTCAAAGTCATAAATCAGACATCACTTTCAGTATACTCTATACAACTATTCCAAAGGTTGGTAAACAACTAGGAGAATAGATTCATTTTTCTGTCAGGATTCGTCACAAGACATTTAATAACATGACAGATACATAACACATTTACTGGCTATAGCCCTAGAAAACCCATTACTTATGTCATGTTTTATCACAAACCAATTGCCATAAGCAGGATGACTATGTATGATTAAATAACTAGTTTCAATTTATTCCTTATTATTCCTTTTACACACAGACGTTGCAGAAAGGATGGGGTGTACTCTTGATTGAATTTAGGGGTGTCCAGAAGCATTTCGGTCATTTTCATGTCCTCAAGGATATCCATCTTCACATTGAAGAAGGAGAAGTCGTTGTCATTATCGGACCTTCCGGCTCCGGTAAAAGTACGTTACTCCGCTGTATTAACCGCCTGGAGACCATTACCGAAGGTGAACTTGTCGTCAGTGGGATTCCTCTACATCAGAAAAAGGTGGACATTAACCTCTTCCGCCGTGACATCGGCATGGTATTTCAACACTTCAATCTTTATCCTCACAAAAAAGTCATCGATAACATTACCCTTGCACCCATGAAGGTGCGCAAACAACCCAAAGAACAGGCAGCCGCAACAGCAATGAAGTATCTGACCCGGGTGGGCATTGCTGACAAAGCAGACAGTTATCCCTCCCAATTGTCCGGTGGACAGCAACAACGGGTAGCCATCGCCAGAGGACTCGCCATGGAGCCCAAAATCATGCTTTTTGACGAACCTACCTCTGCTCTCGATCCCGAGATGATCGGGGAAGTCCTCGATGTTATGCGTTCCCTTGCCCATAATGGCATGACCATGGTCGTCGTTACCCATGAGATGGGATTCGCCCGCGAAGTTGCGGACCGGGTCATCTTCATGGACGAAGGCCGAATTGTAGAAGAGGCCAACGCTGCCGAATTTTTTGACAACCCCAGAGAAGAACGAGCACAGCAATTCCTGAGCCGTCTGATTCATCATTGAGAATAATCCACTATTCCATTTTGAAAGGGGTCTTTATTCATGAAGAAATTATTGAAATGGCCATCATTTATGCTTGTCCTCATTCTCTCCCTTGTATTGTCAGGTTGTAGTACAGGTACAGATACACCTTCAGCGAGCGGTGGTGGTGACGCCGAGGCGAAAGGCACGATTGAGCGGATTAAGGAACGTGGCAAGCTCATCGCCGGTGTAAAATACGATACGAAGCTGTTTGGCTTGAAAGATCCTGCAAGTGGCAACGTTGAAGGATTCGATATTGATATCGCCAAGGCACTCGCCAAACAGATCCTTGGAGATGAGACCAAGGTTGAACTGAAAGAGGTCACTTCCAAGACACGTATTCCCATGCTGCAAAATGGAGACATCGACATCATCATCGCCACAATGACAATTACGGATGAGCGTAAGGAACAGGTAGATTTCAGTGATGTTTATTTTGAAGCAGGCCAATCCCTGCTGGTGAAAAACGACAGTGCGATTACCGGCCTGGAAAGCCTCAGCGGGGTGAAAGTACTCGCGGTGAAAGGCTCCACATCCGCTCAGAATATTCGCGAGAAAGCCCCGGATGCTGAGGTGCTTGAATTCGATAACTATCAGGATGCATTCACTGCTCTCAAAGCAGGTAAAGGCGAGGCGCTGACCACAGATAACATCATCCTCATCGGCATGCAACAGACGGATAACAGCTTCCAATTGGTTGGTGGCAATTTCACAAGCGAACCTTATGGTATGGCCATTCGCAAAGGCGACACTGCCTTCGTGGAGGAAGTCAACACGCTGCTCAAAAGCATGAAAGACAGCGGGGAATATGACACTTTACATGAGAAATGGCTGGGCGCGAAGCCCGAGTAACCCGAATTAAGATAGGTAAGCGGCGAATTCGTCTGCTGGATGCGAAGCATGAGCAGACGTAATCGCCGTTTCTACATCTGGAGAACGGAGGCTTCGCCTATATGGGCACATTGGATTTCAGCGTACTAATGCGACACTCGGATCGTTTTCTGGAAGGGTTCCTGAATACGATTCAAGTGAGCATTATGGCTCTCATTGGCAGCTTTATCCTTGGCGCAATCCTGGCTATCTTTCGGATATCCCCTGTGAAACCGCTGAACTGGATCGGCACGGCTTTTGTGGAATTTATCCGAAACATCCCATTGCTGTTGGTTGTGTTTTTCTTCTATCTTGGACTGCCTGCACTAGGCATCTCGCTGGATGGGTTTGTCTCCGGTACTCTGGGTCTGACCATCTACACCGCCGCTTTCATTGCCGAAGCGATCCGAGCGGGCATTCAGACCGTGCCGCGTGGACAACTGGAAGCAGCAAGGTCTTCCGGCTTGTCCTATGTACAGGCCATGAACCTGATCATTCTGCCCCAGGCCATCAAGATTGTATTGCCATCCATCGGCAACCAGTTCATCAATCTGGTCAAAAACTCATCCATTCTTGCCGTTGTCGCCGGTATGGATCTTATGTATTTTGCCGACTTGGTTAACTCGGATACGTTCCAACCGCTAAGTGTGTACACCATTGTTGCGCTGTTCTATCTGGTGCTGACACTACCACTCAGCTTCCTGGTGCATTATATGGAGCGCAGGTTTGGACAGAGCGATGCAGAGGCGCGCAGCACCAAGGGCAAACCGAAAAAGAACAAACCGGCAGGTCAGGTCACCATGTAACAGATTGACTTGTACCTGCGCAGATTTTTAGGGAGATATATTGGCTTGTCCATGCCTCATCTATTGATCTTCAATATTCCATTCCTGCATACAGAAGGAGGCTAATAAAATATGGACTTTAGCGGGGCCTATGCGTGGCCCAACCTTCGTTTCCTGCTCCACGGATTCCTGATCACCCTGCAGGTAGCAGGGCTATCCATTATATTCAGCTTTGTGCTTGGTACTGTGCTGGGTACGATCCGGTTTACCCGTATCCCTGTTCTGTCACAGATCGTGGCAGTGATTGTGGATACGATCCGGAATCTGCCGCTGTTGCTTATCATTTTCTTCATCCACATGGTA
This sequence comes from Paenibacillus sp. FSL M8-0212, assembly GCF_038004645.1. NCBI lineage: Bacteria > Bacillati > Bacillota > Bacilli > Caryophanales > Paenibacillaceae > Paenibacillus > Paenibacillus sp. FSL M8-0212. The sequence goes on from NZ_JBBORP010000001.1 coordinate 2,028,526, forward strand.
CTACCACAGCTCGGGATTAAAATGTCCGTCTTCTGGTCCACGGTCGTTGGACTGAGTCTGTTTGAAGGCGCGATGATCGCCGAGATCGTCCGTAGCGGTCTGAAGTCCGTTGAGCGCGGTCAAGTAGAAGCCGCCCGCTCCTCGGGCCTCAGCTACATGCAGACACTCGGTGGCATCATCATGCCACAGGCGCTACGTCGCATGTCCCCGCCGATGGTCAGCCAGTTCATCTCACTCCTGAAGGATACTTCACTGGCGATCATCATCTCTCTGCCGGAGCTGATGCACAACGTGCAGATCCTTGGCGGTCAAAGTTTCGATTACATTATCCCGGCCCTGCTGCTCGCAGCCGTATTGTATTTTGTCATCAATTACGCGTTGTCCATTGTTGCAAGACGACTTGAGGCACGGATGAATTGATAATCGGAAGGAATAAGGCATGAAAGAATACGATGCATGAATGAACATCAAGGAACATCAAGGAACCGAGACCTCGTGATTGATTAGATATGAAGGAATAGAGATGAAGGAAAGAACCTAATAGATGAAAAGAATGAGAACGCCCCAAAGACTCTAAACCCTCCTATGTAGTGGATTTGGAGTCTTTGGGGCTACAGTTACGCTCATCAATTCACAAGCTTCCCACCAATTTCTAACGAACTGAGGGAAGCTTATTTAGCCATTTTCCGGACATTTCCTAATCTAACGAATCGTAGACACTCTAATCTTCCGATTCACCCGGCTTTTACCCCCTATTTCAAGGTTTTGAGTAAAATAACTTCACTGAGATTCGTTACATTTTTTATTTCAGCTTATAGCCCGGAATTAGACGTCTCAGGTTCGTTAAAACGTACGCCACCGCGAATTAAATAAACACCCACTCCCACTATTAATGATTCACCCGATTCGCCCAATTCATCTACAATCAGCTCATCCGCTAGATCGCCGCTCCCTTACGACGTAATTCCGCCTGTAACAGCTCGATCGGCAGTTCCACCGGGTCCAGCTTCATCTTCACTGTTAGTGCAGCCGCTGTCCCCGCGGCCTCCCCGGTAGCCATGCAGCTTGGAGTCAGCCTTGTCGTTGCATGCGCCTCATGTGTGGTGGAGATGCAGCGTCCTGCCGCCAGCAGATTGCGGATATTGTGAGAGATCAGACAGCGATATGGAATATCGTACGCCCCATCCCCCTCTATAAAGGCAGCCACAACACCTTGACCCGAAGGGTCATGGATATCAATCGGATAACCACTTCTGGCAATCACATCGTCAAATTTCCGTCCTGCAACCACATCCACCTGGGTCAAAGCGTAATGACCTATAATCCGCCTGGATTCACGGATACCAATCTGCGGCGCTACTGCCGAAATCGAAGCCCGTTCGAATCCAGGCACATCACGCTGCAAAAACTCAGCAATCATCAGCACCTGCTTCCGGCCTTCCTGTTCCGCAGAGGTCAGATCCTCGGCATCTGTCGCATCGAGTCCCTGCACTCGGGTACAATTAATCAGCACTTCATCCTCTGCCGGTCCAGTAAAAAACAACACCTGATCGCGATTAATCGGTACACCCGCTTTTTTCCATTGGGAATAGAATCCACTCACCCCGGTTAACGGAATGCTGTCCAGTTCAGCAAAGGGAGTTTTCACATAGAAATCCTCCGGGTGCTCCAGCATATATTGTTTCACTCGTCCAAGATCCACACCACGCATGCGGAATTTCATGGTCATCGGCTGTGACTGATGGTCGCCGTCTCGTCCCTTTGCCACAGAAGCACCCGCAAGATAAGCCAGATCCGCATCACCGCTGGCATCCACGAATACGTTCGCCTGGAACTCCTTTCGTCCAGACTTGTTGGTCACTCGCACCGCTTCCACCCGATCATCTGCAACGACCACTTCATCCACAAAACTGTGCAATAATAGCCGGACGCCGGCCTCCTGTAACATCTCTGCCGCAACTACCTGAAAGATGGCTGGATGGTACGGCGTTACGGTATGTACGAATCCAACCGTATCACGCAAATGCCCCGGGGAGCCGCCAAGCTTCTGCAACCGTTCAACGATCTCCTGCGCAATGCCTTTAATAACCTGCTCTCCACGCTCCGTATGGAAAGTCATCCACGGATAGACCATAGCAGCAGTTGACATCCCGCCCACGAATCCGTATCGCTCCACCAGCACTGTTCGTATACCCTGCCGTCCAGCCGCAATGGCTGCCGCTATACCCGCAGGGCCTCCTCCCACAATAACGACATCTGCTTCTTCCTTTTTCATGCTCATCCGTTCACGCAAATGTTGTCCCTCCTTCCGTTCTATTGCACATGTTGCACAGCTCACTCTTTCAGTCCCGTCATGGCAACTCCCTCAATGAAGCGCCGTTGTGCCAGGAAAAAAACAATTAACAGTGGCAAGGTTGCCATGACGGTGGCGCTCATCAGATATTGCCAAGCTGTACCCACTTCATCTGTAAACAGAGATAATCCAAGCGGCAGCGTCATTAGATCACGCGAGTTAATGAAGATCAACGGATCAAAAAACTCATTCCAGATCGTCACAAACGTGAAGATCGTCAGCGTAGCCATACCGGGCTTGGCAATCGGCAGCATAATTCGTGCATATATTCGGAAGCGATTGCAGCCGTCAATCATCGCCGCTTCCTCCAGCTCCGTTGGCACCGTAATGAAGAACTGCCGCATCACAAAGATCCCAAATACGCCCCCCGCACCAAAGATCGGCAATAATATCAGCGGAAGATGGGTATCAATCCACCCCAGTTGTCGCATGAATAGAAACATCGGAATCGCCGTCACCTCATGGGGAATCATCATCGCACTTAGCAGGATGAGAAATACCACATTACGTCCTTTAAACGGAATTTTGGCGAATGAGTAACCGGCGAGGGAAGCAAAAAATACCGTTCCCAGCACAACCAACGCAGAAATGTAGATACTGTTCCAATAAAAACGGTGAAACGGTATCAATTGAAAGACATCGATATAGTTCTGAAATCGGAATGTTTCCGGTATCCACTGCGGTGGATAGGTGAATATGCTCTGGGGTTCCTTGAATGATGTCGATATCATCCAGATAAATGGCACAATCATAATGAGGGAAGTCAGAGTCAGCAACAAATACGTCCCCAGAGTACTTCCTATCTTCCGCCCCGAAGGACTAGGCATCGCCTTCATTGAATACCCACCTCTTTCGGAGCTGCCATTGCAGCAGCGTCAGAATTAGCACGATAAAGAACAGTACATACGCAAGAGCAGAAGCATAGCCGAACTGAAATAGTTTGAATGCTTTTTCCCAGATATAATAAACCAATACCTTGGTGCTGTTGCTCGGCCCGCCCTGTGTCATCACATAGATCTGCCCAAATACTTTGAGTGAACCAATCACGGTCATGACTACGGTCAAGAACACGGTTGGCGTGATCATGGGCAGCGTGACGTGAAAAAAGGTTCCCCTTTTGCCCGCCCCGTCTAATGTTGCTGCTTCGTACAGTGAACGTGGTACCTGCTGAATCGCTGCAATGAACAGCACCATATTCAGACCGACATTTTTCAGCACACTTGTCACAATCACCGCCGGCATTGCCAAATCCGGATTGTATAGCCAGGCCGGACCTTTGATGCCCAGCATCAACAGAAGCTGATTAATCAATCCCGACTCTGTCGCATACATCAGCTTCCACACGATGGCCCATACGATCAGCGAAGTCATGACCGGAACAAAGATCGCTGTTCGAAAAATTCCGATGCCCCGCAGATTTCTGGATAGCAGCAATGCGAGCAGCAGGGCGAGCACAATATTAAGCGGTACCAGCCCCGCTGTGAAATAAACCGTATTGGCAAGCACTTTCCAGAACATCGCGTCTGTCATAATATTCCGGTAATTCTCCAATCCAATAAAATGATGATCCCCCAGCAGCGGCCAATCGGTTAGACTCATGTATAACGCGAGACCCATGGGAAATAACAGCAGCAGTGTAAACCCAAGCACCATCGGCGATACAAACAGCCAACCCGCGATCTGGGCCTCTCTGGCGAGCGGCCCCCCTCTTTTGCGCTTGCGTGAATGGGTCACAATCAGGCCTCCCCCTTTTAATCAAATTTCCTCCGAAGCTGAACTCTGCGACGATTCTATATAAGGTGCTGTATCAAAAGGATTGATCTCCCTCGCTCCAAGCGCTGACGAATCTACCACATCTTATAAGGCAGATTTTTAAAGAATGCACCGGGTAACGAATCTCAGTCATGTTATTTCTCCATAAAATGTCGCCAGAACCTTTAAAATCGACCAAATGGACAAAATAACGTCTCTCTGATTCCTTAAATTTCAGATCCGTACAAATGGACGTGAATAACATGTCCTCGATTCGTTAGAACAAATGAATGCTAACATGGGGTGCCCCCCGTGATTCACGTGACTTTCAACTGATTAATTCGGACGGTTCAGACGATCCACCGCATTGCGTAACTCATTCACAGCCCTTCGCAACTGTTCCTCCGTATTGCCAGTCACGACCGCCCCAAGCATGATCGCCTTTACCCCTGTATCGCGCAGTACCCGAACATCCTCCGGCACCAGCCTTCGCTGGGAAGGAACCAATACCGGTATCTGGGCTTGCAGGACCAGACGGCGATACTTAAGCACATCCGCGAAGCTGAGCGGTGTACCATATTCTTTTCCAGGTACAATGGATGCCTCCAGAGCAGTGAAGCCGAAGTACGCTGCCGATGTTACGAGGGAAGCATCATATTCTTCATTGATCGCAAACGTTGGGTCCAGCCCCAAGTCATTCAACATGAAGGATGGCAAGTGATGTGCATAGATGGAATAGAAATCAAAACCCAGCCCGGAAAGCCCCTCCACATCCTCCCTTTGTGCTCCATCAATACTGCCAGAAGGTACGACCCCAAGCGGACCACCAAACTCACTGCGGATCGCCCGAAACACCTCGGCATACATGTCTAATGGACCAAAATGATTCCCGCTGGCGCGATGACCGACATTATAATGCACCTTCAGTGCATCAGCGCCCTCTTCCATGGCTGCCCGAGCCAAACCAATATCATTCTCAGGCAGACTGACCACCAGCGACAGCGGTTTCCGTTCAAGTAATTCTTTGAATTTGCCCATCGTTCTCACCTCCGGTTTCGATCGAATGATTTAGGGTTGCAACACACTTTGGATCTCTTCCTGCATTTGTTTCAGGTTATCCTCAGCTGTCGCTGTTTTTGCAAATAGTCGGTCAAATCCCTGCAATACCGCATTGTCGATATCCTGCCAACGGATATGACCGGGAATTAAGCGCGCTTTGGGCATTTCATCAATGACGGCCTGCACGATATGATCTTTGCTTGGGTTATTCGGCTGAAGAATGAATGCATCTGAGTTCAGAACAGAGGTACGCGGAGGCACAAAGTAGGTGGCTGTCGCCTGAATCCCCTGCTCACTGGCAAAATACTTCAACAGTTTCTTCGTTTCCTCTGGATGTTTGCTGTCGTTGAACATGGCATATCCGGCCTGCCCCAGCATCGGTACACTGCCTTGTGAACCGGAAGGCATAGGAGCGATGCTCCATTCAAAATCCGTAATTTCTCTTGCTTTGGAAACATAGCTGTAATTATCAAAGAACATGCCCACATTGCCCGCATCGAAGCTAACTTGTTCGCCCGCCTTCGGGTGTGATTCATCGGTGAACATCATGCGTTCCAGCAATTCAAAGGTCTGTACGCCATAGTCATCGTTCCAGGTGAACGTTGTCATGCCTTCATCGAATGGACCACTTCCATTGGACCAAGAGTAGGAGGAAAGCACCGCCCAGGTCTTCCAGTCGCGAAAAAAGTTGGCACCATAGACTCGGTTGGTCGCATCCTTACTGGCAATAACTTTGGCGGACTCTTCGAACTGTTCCCATGTCCATTGTCCTTGGGTGGCAAGTGTGTTTGGATCAGTCAGGCCGGCCTTGTCGAACAGCGTTTTATTGTAAAACATGACCACCGGAGGTGTAGAAAAAGGTAGCCCCAGCAGCTGATCGCCATCACGGAACAAATCCAATGTACTTGGAATATAATCATCCAGTTTAAACTGTGCATCATCCTTGAACTCGGATACATCGGCCAGAATGTGATTGGACTTGAATTGAGGCACCATTCGCTCCGATACCCAGGCGAGATCGGGAAGGGAGCCTCCGGCGGCAAGCACCGAAATTTTTTGCTGGTATTCTGCGAAAGGTACGGATTCCATCGTTACTTTGATGCCTGGATTTTCCTGCGTGAAGTCAGCGATCAGCTTATTGTATACATCCATATGTGCCTGGTTGCCCCACATCATGAACTTCAGCTCCACCTCTCCATTCTCCCCGCCTGCACTGCCAGGTTCACTGCCGGAATTGGAGCTTGTGCACGCGATTGAAGCCATCATCATAAGTACAAGCATCAGTATCAGTCCTGCTTTTTTCATGGAAATCCCCCTTATGGACATCGTGGTATACAGGTGCAACCAAAGTATAACGAAAGCAACGTTCCCCCTTAAATCACGTCAACTACAGAAATGGTATGGTTTTTCAAGAGATACTGAATCGGTCTCGATATTCTCCTGCGGTCCATCCCACCTGCTGCTTGAACACCAGCATGAAGTGTTTCGGGCTCTGATGCCCGGATAACCGTGCCACATCATAGATTTTGAGACCCGTGTTGATCAGCAACCACTTGGCCCGCTCCATACGTGCCTCAGTGATGTATTCGGAATAATTGATACCTATTTCGTTCTTGAACAATTGGCTTAAATAAGTAGGGTTCAAGTTAACGAGATCTGCTATCGTCTGAAGTCGCAGATCTCCATCGGGATGTTGCTTGATGTGCTCCTTCACATCTCGGATGATCTTCCGTGTATCTCCACCAGCATGTTCTGTTTTCCCAGATGGCTCAGGGATAGAAAGAGTTGTTATACCGTATCTGCGATCCAGCAGCAACTGAATCTTTTGTATGCATAATGCCAATTCATAACGATCGATTGGCTTCAACAGGTAGTTCAACACCCCAAACTCCATCGCTCTGCGTGCATATTCAAACTCGCCATAGCCGCTAATGATGAGCATTAACAATTCAGGGTACATGTCTCTGGCTTTGCTTACCAAAGTTAATCCGTCCATTTCACGCATGCGGATATCCGTGATTAACACGTCCGGCACCTCACATCTCAGAAAATCCAGTGCCTCGATACCGCTCGACGCTTCGCCCGTTACCTGAAACTGAGAAGACACTTGTACGATCAGCTCCCTTAGTCCCTGACGGATGACCGTCTCATCCTCTACAAGCAATACTTTATACATGCGCTTCAATCCCCTTTCGGTAGAAGTTGAATGGATATCGTGACCACCAGGCCCTGCCCGGGACTTCCATCAATGCTTAGGCTGCCGCCTTCTCCATACATGAGGCGAATCCTCTGAGCGATATTGTTAAGCCCCAGACTGTCCCCGGCATGGCAACGTAATGCCTCATTGGAAGGCTGTTTTGATATGGATTTGTTTAACTCGTCAATCTTTGTCTGAGCCATCCCCTTACCGTTGTCTCGCACACTAATCAGCAATTCATGGTCGAATTTTAAGGCAGATACCCAGATTAATCCTCCATTTTCCTGCCCTTCAATGCCATGGTAGACGGCATTTTCCACCAGCGGTTGCAGTACCAGCTTAGGAATCAAATACTCGGTTATCCCTTCTTCGATGTCATAGATAATCTCCAACTTGCCGTCGTAACGTACCTGCTGAATGCGTACATAGGATTGTACAAAAGCAAGTTCTTCTCCAAGTGGAACCATCCGGTCCACCTTATCAATCGTATAGCGCAGCAGCTTGCCAAGCGCCGTCACCATGTCCGACACCTCAGCATGCTTCTGGCGAATGGCCATCATGTTAATGGACTCCAGCGTGTTGTATATAAAATGGGGATTCATCTGGCTTTGTAACGCTGACAACTCTGCCTCCCGCTCTTGAATGCCCAGCAGAAACACCTCATTAAACAGTCGATGAATCTCTTCCATCATTCGGTTAAAGCCCCGGCTCATCTGTCCGAATTCATCACTGCTGAAGTGTGCTACACGCTGGCTAAAATCTCCCTGCTCAACCCGAATCATGTGGTGCTTCAGTCGAATCAGTGGCCGGGTGATGCGATAGGATAACAGAACCGCCAGAATTGCTATGGCGGCCATACACAATACTGCGAACCATATTGTGAAGGTGAGCATCTCACCCGACTCCTTTTGAATCACGGCAATAGGTGTAAGACTGATCACCGAAAGCCCAGAATAGCTGGAGTGGTGTTGTACGTAGAGATAGGACTGCCCATCCAGAACAACTTTTTGGTTTCCTGCATAGCTTTGAAGCTGTCCATGCAATAGCAACTGGTCGTATGCAGACATTCCTCCGGTTGAGGTCCGCTCGAACAGAAGACGCTGCTTGCTGTCTACAATCATCAGGCTTGCATCTTGCTCATAATTCAGATTGGATAACAGTTGGCCGAAGGCCTCCAGACGGATATCAATCAGAATGTAACCCAATCGTTGGAGCGTTCCCGGATCTCGAAGCACTCTGCCCACCGATATATACGATTCTTGCTGACCGCCCGTGTAATAGCCGGGGTCATGCGGAGGAAGCAGGCGCCATGTCCCTTCGGAGTCGTTAAGTTCTGCAAACCAGTCATCCTGTCTGCTGTCCCATACCGGCTTGACCGCCAGTGAATCGAGATTGGAGAACAAAATACCGCTGTTGCTGATCAGGTGAATCCCCCGAATCTCGGGCCGGTCATAAGCTTGACCAGATGTGTAGAGCTTCATTTTCAGATAATCCTCAGACCTCGCCCATGTACCCGACCCCATTGGAGCGTTGTATTTCCCTAGAATGCCAAGCACCATCTGATCGTAAAGCGGCAAGAGCGACAACCGCTCAAAGTCCTTCAGCAGCCGATTCAGATTGGCGTTAATCTGGCGAACCATATCAATGGTGAACTGCTCGGTCTTGCGATCCATCGTCTGCGAGAAATGCTTGTAGTTCATCACTCCCTGCAAACTTAGCGGCAGCAACGTCAGCGCCAGGAACAACAGGAGCAACTTGGTGCGCAGGTTTACGTTTTTTCCGAAAAGCATGCGTACCTTGTCCATCATTTCCGTTCATCCCTCCCTCTCCCGATCATTGTATGAGCCCCCTTCACAGATCAATCTGGATATAACTGGGGTCATCATATCCAGTTTTAAGGATCATTCGCTATCCTGCCAACCCTGGAATTGGTACGGAATTTCAAGTTATCCGCCATAGGTATCAGGTGAACGCCAAAAAGCCGACTGTATCGCTACAGTCGACTACGCTATTTCTATAGAACACTAATTAGACCAAAAAACCGACTGCATTATGCAATCGGTTGTCTGTTCCTGAGATGGCTTTTATATTTGAATCGATTATATTCATTAATAAGCTCGTCCAGTACCATGGACTGTCGGAGGACTTGGTTGTCCTGCATGCCATGATTCTCCGCCAAACGACTCAACTCTTGCCTGTTCCGTTCGATTTTATCTTTGATCTGCCTCGGTTCATTCATAGCATGCACCCCCTCTTTGTATAACATTTTAGGATAGATTGCCAAAAAATTCATATTATATTCCTTTGCAGAATAAAATGTTTATTTACATAAGTTTTCAAAGAAATTCAGCCTTTTTCATACTTATATGTTGAACTAAAGATTAAATTGTAAATAAGAAAAAAGTATTCGGGACCCGAATACTTTTTTCTTATTTACTTCGTAATGAATTTGCTAAATACAACATTAACATCCCTACAAATATCAATAATATTCCTTCAATTTTATACGACCAAATCTCTGAGTTTATAAAACTACCAAAGATATCAGAGGTATCAGACTTTACATTTTGGTATTCTGCAAGAACCAACATAGCTTTGTCCATACCCCAATCAGTACTCTGAGCAATAAACTGAAATCCAATAACAAATAATATAAGTGAACAGATAAGGGCTACTAAGGAAATCATTTTACTTTTCAAATTTAAATTCTCCTTTGATAATATAGTATTGCTGTTGTATGCGCTACCATATTACCAAAATTGTGAAATTATGTCTAGTTACCAACCAGTAGTATCTTGCCAGTAAAAGTATAAACCCGTCGGTTCTTTATACTCATAAGTACCAATATAAGAATCAGAAAAGAAACCTTGTTTCCATATCTGAAACGAATAGTAGTTGTATGTTGGTGCGCAGTAAATGGTATATGTTTTATTTGCAGGAATTTGGATTGGTCCGTATGTTTTGTTAAAGTTACGAGTTGCCTGATAAGTCGTGCCTAGCTTTGCAGCAATCTCTGCGCCTCCCCATCCAGCTTTCGAAGAAACCTCAGCAGAGAACGTAGTAGCTACACCATCAATAACAGACAAGGACAAGGGCGCTGGACCTTTTCCAATCGCACGCTCAATAACATTTCCAGTAATTTGGGTCATGTCAATGTTTTTCAGATAGTAGTCTCCTATCGCAGAAGGAAGCACCTGATCGGTTGATAGATTGGAACGGGTCTTATCAAAAGGAACATAATACCCTGCAATAATTGTTTCAGGATCAAGTCCTTGTGAACTAGCTTTTTCTTTAAAATTAGGATCAAAAATACCTATTGCACTTGTCTGAGAAATATCATTATTACTCACTATTTCAGGCGTATCCGTACTTATAACTGGTCCCTCAGATGAAGCAGATGCCACCGTTGAAAATACAGAAGAAATCATAATTGCTGTTAATAGAATTTTCCCAATTTTTTTCATAGATAGAACCTCCTCATAAGTTTTAAAATAGTCACGTTAATAACCTAACTAACTTAATAAAGAAACTAAGATCATATGACTGTGTTATCTTTGAATCTAGAATTCTCTCTTCATCGACTTAAATCAAGTTTTATCCATATCCTAACGTTGCAATCACCTCTTTTCTTTCTTTGTAATTAAGAACGTGCTCAGATTAATCATATAATCATTTTCAAAAGAAACTTAAATAAACTTTTTATGAATAATAATCCATAATATAGCCCTATTGTTATTAATATTGATAATCATCATAAAAACACTTTTTTTAGTATGACTATGATTTCAAGTTAATTTCACAATACTTTACACCTCTTTATGCTCACTCCTAAAGTAACTCGATTATATTCATTAATTAGCTCATCCAGTGCCATAGACTGTTCAATAACTTTTATATTTGGGATTTCATATAGATCTACCAAGCGACTCAACTCTTGCCGACCTTGCTCGATTTGGTCTTTTAAGTTACTCAGTTCTCTCATGGCAAGACCCCCTCTAGGACATTCTTAAAAAACATTTAATATGAGTAGGCTATTTAGTTTCGCTAATGACGACAAGTACTTTGAAAAACATAATATATTTTGCATAATTTTGTAAAAAAATTTCTTTAGAAAAGACCTAGTGCTTTTCTAAAACACAAAACAGCCTAACTCAGAATCAGTTAGGCTGTTTGTTTTATTATATATTTATTGACTTAGATAATTGAGAATACGTCTTTGCTGAGACAAGTTTGCGTGTTGTTTATAAGTCCCCTTAAAATCAAAACATTTTACTGTCATATGATCGTTATGGTTAAACGTTGAAAGAGGTAAGTGTATTAAGTATCTATACCGGTTTGATAAACTTTTAGTCTGCATTTATACTTTACAAGTTCATAATTAAACAACATATATGGAACGTACATTGTGCATCTTCTTCATCGTCCCTTCGCAGATATTTCATTATCAAAAAGTCGGTAAACTTAACTTTTCTATTACATTTTTGTAATTTCTGATCTGTGTTTCATTGGCCTCGCTTCTATACTCCCCGTACAAATCTACACATTTAATACACATCAGGTCATCTTTACTTGAAGAAGAGAGATCTAAACACATAAGTAAGGCATCCATTCCAAGTGAATAATTACGTTGTTTCATTTGATAATTTGCCAATTCATAGTAAAAATCTTGATACGCGTGGTTTAACATTTGATCGTTATAACTACCTTTAATATACATGTCAGTATTAAACAAATTGATCTGATCTTTAAATCTGTCTAAAGCATAGTCAATGTTAAAAGAATACTGGTTAGCTGCTTGCAAAATATTAATGAGTCCAGCTAATATTTCTGACGGGTTGTTTTCGATATAATCCAAATAAGAATTGATTACATTTTCTTGACCAAGCATTAATTGGGAAGCATATTGATTTCCTTCTCCCCATATTAGGAACAAATCTATTATTTGTTGATCCTCTTGTGTAGGATTCTCAACCTCAACTATTTCCAAGTATTTTTCTATATACTTTAGGACATTTTCATATTCCTTACGAGCATCATAGACGCTTGATAATAACAAGTTTGCATAGGCTACATATGTAAAAAGAGGATAGGCTGTTAGCCTTCTTTTATTACTTTTTCGCCTACGAGATTGAATTTTCAATTGGAATTCTGCTTTCCGTTCCAGTTCCCTTGCCCATGCATCAACCTTGTCCCACAAATGTATCGTATTATATACGTTTGCCAAATCTTTAATTGCATCCAATTGCACTTCTTCATTTAATTTATCAATATACGATTCGAACTTTACTGCTGCATTGAGATTATCATATTTACTCAGTGTTTTCTGAAGCAGGAAAATGCGGTACTGGCAAAGAGCCAACCGCTCCGAGTGTTGATACTTCTCACTGTCGGCCACACATTCATATAAAATGAGTGCCGCTTCATTCATGCTTTTACTATAGAGACTCTCTGCCACATCAAATAACTCATCAATATAGGATTGATCATCTGTCACATGAGTAATGACTTGTTCGATAATATCCAGCTTGCCAAGCTCAGCACAACGATATATAAACGGTTCTAAACGTCTCCAATGAGGTGCAGAATCAATAAAACATTCCACACCATACATATCATAAAAGTATCCCCGCTCTAAACCCATTGTTGATGTGATTTGGTCTAGTTGATTCATTGACATAAGTCTGGTTCCTTTGATGATCGCACTTAATGTACCAACATTAATGTCAGCCATTTCTGAAAATTGCTGTAGCTTATATCCCTTATTTTTCAAGTGACTTTCAATATAGGAACGTATATTGGACATTGTCTTCATCGTCCTTCCCCAGATGTTTTACTATCGAAAAGTCGGTACACTTAACTTATCTATTAGTTTTGTATACTGCTCTTCCTGAGTCTTACTGGCGCGATCTCTATATTTTCCGTATAAATCAATACATTTGATACACATTAGATCTTCATTACATGAAGAAGAACGTTCCAAACTAGTAATTAGATGTTCTATTCCCTGTTCAATTTGGTTCTGATTCAATCTGTATTTTGCTAGTTCGTAGAATAAGCGTATATATCTAAAATTTGATGCCTGTTCGTTATATATTCCTTTTACATGTCTTGCCGCTTTAATTTGATCAATGTGATTTTGGAATCTATTTAATGCATGGTCAATATTAAAAGAGTACTGATTTGCCGCCTGTATAATATAGGCGAGTGCTGTTAAAATTTCGGCATGATTAACATCTAGGTAATTTAAATAACGGTTTAAGCCTTCGAAGTCACCTGATAGTATTTTGTACAAATATCGATTGCCCTCAGCCCAGCCCTTGAATCTATCTATCAATTCTTGCTCTTCCTCTGTTGGATTTTTAATCCCATCCATAATATCCTCATAAACATCTGTGTACTCCAAAGCTTTCATATATTGCTTACGTTCTTCAGATACATTTGCCATGAGCAGATTAGCATAAGCTTTATAAGTAAATAGAGGATAAGAGGCTATTCTTGGTTTTCTGTTCCGTCTCATAGATTGAAGTTGAACTTGGAATTCAGTTCTTTGAATCAATTCATTAGCCAGTTCAAAAACCTTATCCCATAGATTTATCGCGCCATACAAATTAGCTAAATCTTTAATCGCATCCAGTTGTACTTCCTCATTCAATTTTTCGATAAAAGGTTCAAATTTTACTGCGGCATTTAAGTTATTGAATTTATTCAGTGTTTTATGAAGCAGAAAAATACGGTACTGGCATAAGGCCAACCGCTCGGAGTGTTGATATTTTTCACTGTCTGCCACACATTCATACAAAATAAGAGCTACTTCTTTTAATCCTCTAGCAAAAAAGCTTTCAGCTACATCAAATAATTCTTCTATATATGATCGATCGTCCGTTACATGAGTGATGACTTGTTGTATACAATCCAGCTTACAAAGCTCAGCACACTCATATAGATATGGCTCCAAACGTCTCCAGTGGGGCGAAGATTCTATGAAGGATTCAACCCCATAACTCTCATAAAAATACCCTTTCTCTAATCCCATAACAGAAGTAATCTGATTCAGTTGGTTCATAGACATTGGCCTGTTACCTTTAAGAATGGCACTTAAAGTTCCAACATTAATTCCAGTAATATCGGAAAAATGCTGCAACTTGAGATTCTGCTCTCTCATATATTTCTCAATATGTACTCTTATTTTAGGTACCAATTCCACTGTCACACCTCCATCACCAAAAACACTTATAATTCAATAACATATAATAAATGTTATTTTAATCCTGTATTTTACATTGGTCAATCTATGAAAATACAAAAAAAGCTTACTTCCGTATCCGGAAATAAACCTCTCATGTAATGCAAAATATCAATATCATTTGTACTAAGCAATCTATTATATAATTATTCCATACGTAACTGTATAAGAGACATAGAATTATATGTCTCCTAACCCGTGTGAGGACAACAACGAATAAATAACAGTGGTGTCATAAGACGAGCTCAATTGTACAACATTAACAACAATCATACTAAGCAAGATTATATAAAGTATTTTCTGCTTTTTCATAATAACTACGCACCTCCGCTACTAATAGTTTATATTGATTATAAATTTCTTTACTGGCCAAATTCCTGTATTCCTCAAATAGTGTCATGCAATGAATAGTATCCATCTGATTATTAGTTCTTACTGCAGATGAGAAACACTCCATAAGTCTCTTCAAACCTTTTTCATATCTGCCCCGATTAAGGTAGTAGATTGATATTTCTAGCAAAAGGGTAGTAAATAAATCTTGTTTAATCTGCCTGCTATAACCATGAATAAGGCTTTCCTCAGAACTAATTTGAGGTTCAAATTTGTGAAGGATTTCATCCACGTTCATGTTATTTTTGTTAGCCGCCTCCATAATATTTACCAACGCTGGCAATAACTCTGACTGATTATTTTCTATATATTGAACGTATGTTGACAACATACTCTTGTCGCCCATGAATAAGTAATATAGATATGTGTTTACTTCTCCCCAACCTTTGAACTTGTTAATAAACAAAAGTTCTTCGTCATTTGGATCTATTATATTAACTATACTTTTATACTGTTTAGTGTATCTTAAAGCCTCTTCGTATTTCCCCATTCTTTCGCATGCATTAGCCTTAAGCAAGTTTGAATATGCCTGATATACAAATAACGGATAAGCTGTGACCCTATCTTCTTTATCCACTTTTTTCTTAGTATATGATTGGATAATTTCAGCTTTCCGTCCCAGATCATCAGCAAGGGAAAATGACTTATCCCAATATCGAAGTGAAGCATACGTATTCGCCAGGTCTTTTATCGCATCCAGTTGCCGTTCCTCATCCAGCCGATTAATATATGGTTCAAAATGGACGGCCGCACGCAGATTCTCATGTTGGTCCTGACCTAGAGATAACGTGAAGATGCGATACTGGCACAAAGCCAGACGTTCCGAATGTTGGTATTTCTCACACTCCGCCACACATTCGTACAACATCCGTGCAGCCTTCGTCTGTCCACGTTCAAGCATGCCTTCCGCCATCTCGAATAACTCCGAGATATACGAGCGATCATCCGTCACTTCCTGGATAACCTTATGAATACATTCCAGCTTGTCCAATTCAGCACAGCGTTGCAGGAATGGTTCCAGTCTCCTCCAATGAGGTGCCGATTCCACGAAACATTCAGCCCCATAAATCTCGTAGAAATACCCCTCTTCCAGCTTCATGCCTTGGGTAATCAGATCCAGTTGCGCCATAGCGATGGGCCGAGTCCCCTTAATAATTGCACTAAGCGTTCCAGCGTTAACTCCCGATATATCGGCAAAATACTGCAGGGTGTACCCCTGTTTCCTGATGTAGTCCTCAATATATGAGCGTATCGTAGTTGTAGGTTCCATGTATCCCACCTCCACAATGAAAATCCATAATTTTGAATTTATATGATAAGCACAATTTTAATCCTAAATTTTACAGCGGTCAATAAAAATCGTGGCAATTTCCTTCACATGTACGCAATTATGCCTGATTGTTCCTGCTTATAGAAAAAATCCATTAGAAGAATCCGTGAGAACGTGATACATTTAATCCAACTTACATATCCTAGTATTTCAATAGGATTATACCACACAGGAATTATCAATTCAGTTCGAGGAGAAGGTCAGATGAAATTTGCCTTGTTTAGTCTCATGATGAATCTGCCTAATGCCGTAACCGGGGAAGCTCTGACGACTCAGCAGAAATTCCACAATATATTAGAGCAAGCAAAGCTGGCTGAACGACTGGGATTCGATGCCTATGGAATCGGTGAACGACACGGTGCGCCTTTTCTATCTTCCTCGCCACCTGTCGTATTAACCGCAATAGCCGCAGCAACCACACGCATTCGGTTACTAACCACCGTCACTGTTCTTAGTATACTTGATCCAGTCCGGGTTGCCGAGGATTATGCCACGTTGGATCAATTATCGGGCGGACGGCTGGAGATGATCATCGGGAAAGGCAATGACCCTCGGCACTATCCGCTGTTTGGCATAAGCGAAGAGGAGCAATGGGATTCACTAGATGAACGCTATCATTTGCTAAGACGGCTGTGGTCTGAAGAAAATGTAACCTGGCAGGGAACGTATCGCCCTCCTCTTGAGGGAGTAACCACCTGGCCAAGGCCGCTTCAGCAATCCATCCCGATCTGGCATGGTAGCGCGTCCAGCACGATCTCGACCGAACTCGCTGCCAAATATGGCGAGCCGCTCTTTACGTCGAATTCTTTTCACCCTCAGGCCAAATACAAAGCGTTAATTGATCATTATCGGGAGCGCCTCGATTATTATGGTCATGATCCGCAGCAAGCCGTAATTGGCTCTGGTGCCGGCAGTCTCTATCTGGCGGATACAGGTGAGGAAGCCATTCGCCGCTATAAGCCATATTATGAAGCGTTCCATGCCACCGCCGCCGCACAGCATAATCAGTCGCCCTTTACCGATCTGGAGGATAACATTGCACGAGGTCCTGCGTTAATCGGCAGTCCGGAGCAGGTCATTGAGAAAATTCTGGACTATCATGCCGCTTACGGACATCAGGTGCTGAGTATCAGCGTAGATGGACTGACGCATAGCGAGCAGTTGGAGCAAGTGGAGCGTTTTGCCAAGGAAGTTGCCCCTGTCTTACGCCGTGAACTGCCAAGTTCGGTATGGAATGAACCCCCGGTGTTAACCCAGCACTCATCCTTCCTTTCTTCTAATGCTACAGATTCATGGCCCACAGCCATCTCACCTATATTCCAGGTCTAGTTCTCCCCGACAATACACTCGTGTTCCTTCCAGGGTGATTCCTACGAATCGCCCTCTTCCCTCTTCCTCCCACTTGTATCTCCGCTCTCTCTGTACCTATTTGGCCTGAATCCCTTCAAACAAGGAACGGAGCATCACATCTACAAACGCATCATCCATCGCTTCCCCCGTCACTAACATGCGATAGAACACCGGCCCGTAGATCAGATCAATGTACAGTCCAATGTCTATCCCACTTTTCAATTCGCCACGCTCCACACCCTTCTCCAGAATTCCCCGAGCTTCACGCCGACGTGGTTGGATATATCTTGTGCGGTATTCTTCGGCAAGCCCTTCATCCGACTGCCCTTCCCCAATAATCTGCGTAATCACTTTTCCTTCCCGACTGGTCAAAAAACGAACCAGATTACTCGCATGTATGCGTATATCCTCCAATACCGAGCCTGTATCTGGCACTGGCAATCTTGCCGTTGCCGCAGACATATATCCGTCCATGATGACAGCACCTTTGTTCGGCCACCATTTGTAGATGGTGGCTTTGCTCACCTGTGCACGTTCAGCAATCTTCTCGATTGTAACTGCTCCGAATCCGTGCTCCAACAACAACTCATACGATGCTGTAAGAATGGCATTCTGGGTTTCCATGTTACGTGGACGTCCTCTTTTGGCAGTCATCTTGAGCCCTCCTGGATGTATAAAGTATATTTAATCATCAGTAATATTCATAAAAACGATACGTTCATTATACTAAAATGCCATGAGTACACACAATAATTCCATCCTCGGTTCACCTTTTCATTCTAATTAATATTATCATTAAAATATTTCGAGCCTATTTACAATACTATACGTTTAGTTTATTATATATTGTAATTAGTGAACACAACGTTTAGTAATTAACGATTTTAATATTAACTGTTTATTGGGAATACCAATTTAGAATTGTGGAGGATGATTATGATGGATATGAGACAACAAGTGAAGAAGGCACCTGTGCCCACCTGGATTATTTTTTTGCTGGCATCAGCTTGTGGATTGATCGTGGCAAACCTGTATTACGCTCAGACCGTTATCGGTCCGATCAGCATGACAACGGGTCTGTCTTCTGCCGCTGCCGGATTGATCGTAACATTGACTCAGATTGGTTATGTTATTGGTTTGTTATTCATCGTACCGCTCAGTGACATTACCGAGAATCGGCGTCTGGTCGTTCTTTTCCTTATCGTACTGGTTGTTGCCCTGATTGCTGCGGCTTTCTCGCCCACTGCTGTTATATTTCTGACTGCCTCTCTATTCATTGGTATAGGTTCTGTTGTCGCTCAGATTCTGGTGCCCTATGCGACATATCTTACTTCCGAAGAGCAGCGCGGGCGTGTTGTGGGCAATGTAATGAGTGGTCTGCTGCTGGGCATTATGCTGGCTCGTCCTGTCGCAAGCTTTATCACCAGTCTCTTCGGATGGCAGACAGTCTTTGTATTCTCCGCCATTGTCATAACACTTCTCATGCTGCTCCTATCACGTGCTCTTCCTGCTCGCCAACCTGAACCCACCTTGAAATACGGGCAATTAATCGTGTCCTTGGGCACACTGTTCAGAACGATGCCGCTGCTGCGCCGCCGGGCGTTCTATCAGGCCAGTCTGTTTGGTGCTTTCAGCTTGTTCTGGACCACGGTTCCGCTGAGACTGGCTAACGATTTTGGCATGTCACAGCAAGGTATTGCCTGGTTCGCTCTGGCTGGTGTCGGAGGTGCTATTGCCGCTCCCATTGCCGGAAGACTGGCTGATAGAGGACTAACGCGTATTCTGACGGGTGCTGCCATGGTGATCGCTGCTGCTTCATTCGGTCTTGCCTATGTGCTCCAGAGCCACTCCACGTTTGCATTGATCCTGCTTGTTATCGTGGCAATCACACTGGATATGGCTGTCTCAGGAAATCTGGTGCTGGGTCAACGCATCATCTACTCCTTAGGAAGTGAAGCGAGAGGGCGTGTGAATGGCATATTCATGTCGATCTTTTTTGTAGGCGGTGCGATTGGTTCATCTCTTGGAAGCTGGTCTTATGCTCACGGAGGCTGGAGTCTCACAACGCTGATTGGCCTGATCATGCCGCTGCTCGCTTTGGTGTATTACTTTACGGAAAAGAAAGCGGTAGTTGTCAGCAATGAATAAAATGAATAGATCGTTCAATCCGAACGGCGGAAAAAGGGCAGACTGATCCTAAAGATCAGTTCTGCCCTTCATGTTGTAATCATCACTTGTCTCCCTGTGACAGGAAGTTATCACTATTATTATGATGGATACGTCTACTTATTAGGCTTTACTGTGAAGGGTAACTTGGTACCCGTCTGGGTCGGCAAATGTAAAGGTTCGTCCGAATGGTCCATCTATTGGTGCAGATGTAATTTTCACGCCTGCTGCAACAAGCTTGTCGTGAATTTCTTGCGTATCCGGGGCATGAAGCCACAGAGCAACACCAAGTCCTGGCTGCGCACTTGAACCGAGTTCTGTTCCTGGCAATAGGTCACGTAGAGCAAATGCAATCGGCTTGGTGTCAAAGACCACCGCATGAGGTGGTCCCGCCTGTGAGCGTACCAGGCCAAGATAGTTTTGATAAAATTCGGCAGAGCCTTCAAGATTGCTCACTTGAAGTGAAATGAAATCCGGTCCAATTACTGACATAATGTAATGATCTCCTTTATATATGGGGTTGGTTGTTTAGGTTATCTTGATCATACAAGACCGCTCTTGCCAACAGTATGTCAGTAGTGTTTTCTACTTTTTTCGATTTTTTCGATTTCTTCTCTTACTCGATTTTCTCTTTTACACCAACACGGGCAGATGCGTAGTCGCATCATACTCGACCAATTGCTCACCCGCATTCAATTTACGCACCAGATCAGGGTTTGCGATAAACGGTCTTCCGAACGCAGCCAGATCTATACTTCCCTTGCCAATAGCGTGCTCTGCAGCATGAACATCCAGATCCCCCACACCAATGATGATTCCATCCCACTGACTTCGAATCCGCTCGTGAAAGGACTGCTCACCATCCCACGCTTTCGCATAATGATCTGTTGAGGGATGCAAGA
Organism: Paenibacillus sp. FSL M8-0212; assembly: GCF_038004645.1. Classification (NCBI taxonomy): domain Bacteria; kingdom Bacillati; phylum Bacillota; class Bacilli; order Caryophanales; family Paenibacillaceae; genus Paenibacillus; species Paenibacillus sp. FSL M8-0212. The sequence continues at coordinate 2,049,268 of NZ_JBBORP010000001.1, forward strand.
TCGTAATTCCCGTCTCGCGGAACAAGTTCAGATATGCATCGATCATTCCAGCTTTATCTGCCCATGCATAGGATGAATCATCATCCTTTTTCTCGGAAAATCGTACCGATATGCGATCTACAGGGATCTCTTTTTTCACAGCCACAATAATATCCCGCAGGAACCGTAATCTACCCTCAGTGTCTCCTCCATATTCATCTGTTCTGTGGTTGGTCTTCTCATTAATAAACTGGTCGATCAGATACCCATGCGCAGCATGCAGCTCGATCCCGTCGAACCCTGCCAGCACCGCATTGCGGGCGGCCGTCTGAAAATGCTGAATCGTATCCGCTATATCCTGTGTACTCATCGCTTGGGGCACCTGATACGGCTTATGCAGCTTATGCACTCTTCCTTCTGCTGCAAGGCTGGAGGGTGCCAGTGGAGCGGTTCCGATCAGATCGGAATGGGACAACCTGCCGACATGCCACAGTTGAGCAATAATGGTGCCGCCATGTCTGTGAACAGCATCCGTTACCCTTTTCCAAGAAGTCGTCTGTTCATCTGTATATAAGCCGGGGATGCCGTAAGTGCCTTTGCCTGCCAGATTCGGGTTAATACCCTCGGTAATGATCAGTCCCACACCATCCCGCGCACGCTGCTCATAATATGCCACCATCTCATCCGTCACGGTCCCCTCCTGATCATCAGCAAATCCCCGGGTCAACGGTGCCATCACCACTCGGTTCCTTAATTGCCACTGATGAATCGTCACCGGGCTTAATAGTGTTGAACGTGTATTCATGTTATCCATCTCATATCCCTACTCTCTTTGTCATTAGGGATATTGTACGGCGGCTCTGATATATCGTAAAATGATTGAAATATATACTTGTATCTCTCAGAGAGATACCTAACATCAACATCTGCGGAAGCAATGTAAGTTAATCCACGTTCAGGAGGATACAGCATGGAACTTTCCGATATCGATATTGTTCTCGCGGTGGCACGTTCAGGCAAAATCTCACAGGCTGCCAAAGAACTGAATTACGCACAATCCAATGTCACTACACGCATCAAAAAACTGGAGCAGGAATATCAAATCCAGCTGTTCAACCGATTTCCCAAAGGTGTTGTCCTGACCTCCAAAGGTGAGCAGTTTGTTGAGTACGCCACACGCATTCACAACCTTTTACACGATCTGAAGCAGGATATGACCGATCCCGGTGAACCTTCCGGTACGCTGAAAATCGGCATTGTAGAAACGGCGGCATCCAGCCGCTTTATGGAGATTCTGAATGAATATCAAATAACCTACCCGAAGGTGTCCATTTCACTTGTTAACGCCACTTCACCCAAAGTACTGCGCAAGAAAATACAGAACTATGAGATTGATGGTGCTTTTATCAGCGGGGCTTGTGTGAAGGAGGGTCTGAAGGTGGAATATGAGATGCAGGACACGGTTCATATCATCTCCAAGCGGATGGATACACCACCCGAAAGCCTGTGCCAAGTATCGTGGGTTGTTTTCCCCGAGGGCTGCCCGTATCGTGAAATGACCGAAGAATTTTTGCAGGAAGAAGGGTTGTCCGCTCGCAATATTATCGAAGTGAGTACGATGGAAAACCTGCTTAGCTGTGTGGAGTCTGGAATTGCTTTTACCATTATGCCGTGCAACGTTATTCACAAGAAACCGGATGAATTCTCCGTATTTGATCTCGCAGATCGCTTTACTCATACCACGACAACCTTTGTCCGCGGTGAGGATCGGTATGTCAGCAGTGCGCTGGATCAATTCATGAAGCTGCTGAACCAGAAGTGCATTACGTTTTGATATAGAGAACTTTTATAAGCAGCAGTATAGTATGTACATTCACAGCAGTCAGGAGAAGATCAGATGAAACTCATGAATCTTTTATATAGGCTCATTGATGCCCGGCGTGTCGACAACAATGCTGAACAAATGTCCTTTCCATCCCGTCCACATCATACGCTGCTTATTGTGATCAAAGGGAACTTAACCGTCAAAGTCGAAGACAAAGTCATCTCCCTATGCTCTCCTCAAGTCCTTTCCGTCCCGCCTTCTCACACCTGTAACGCAGCTACCGAGGTACAGCCTGATTTTGAATGTGTCACCTTAACCTACAATGTCTACAACGAAGAACTGGATGGCAACATGCAGCAAGTTATTGATCCACATCTTGAATGCATTGCCACTGTTGTTCCCTCAGCTCCCGTACTCGCCATTCAAATCCATGAAGGTGGGCAGAAGGAAGATCCATGGGCTGGAATGGCACGTCAGATCCTCTTTCAGGAACTGTGTCTTGTCCTATTGAAGCAGAAGAAGCAGAAATTCCAGGAAGATACAGCAATTGAAGCGGTAAGGCAGAGCCAAAAATATATCCATACACATTATCAGGAGAACTTCACACGCGAAAAACTGGCTGAAATGGCTGGACTGAGTGTCAACCGTTATTCCAGATTGTTCAAAAAAATGATTGGACAAGGCCCCATCGAATATTTGAACGCCGTACGTATCCGGGAAGCCGGTGATCTGCTACTGGCCTCAGACAACACGATCAAACAAACAGCACGCCAGGTCGGGTATGAAGATGAATTCTATTTTAGCCGAAAATTCAAAGCAACCACCGGATTGTCTCCCATGGTCTATATTAAAAAGCATCGCTCCGTAACACGTATCGCTTCACTTGCCCATCCATATACGGGGCATCTGCTTGCCCTTGGTATTGAGCCATATGCGGCACTGATTAATCCAGTCCATAGAACCTCATATGAATTCAAAAATGTGATTCAAGTGGGCAGAGATCAGCCTGATCTGGAACTATTAATGAACGCACACCCGGAACTAATCATTGGTTATGAAGGAACCGATTATGAAGAGCCCAAAAAAGCCGAATTATTTCGGCATATTGCCTCCACTTGTACCATACCTTTTGCAGGAGATTGGCGTAAACAGTTGTACTCCATTGCACAATCCGTGGGTAAAATAACAGCTGGTGAAGAATGGCTGGAACGTTATGAGTTATCGGTCAACCGAAACATATCCGGAATACAACATGCCCTGGATGACCGTCCTGTGGCTGTGGCGCAATACGAAAATGGACAGTTCCGGGTATACGGCAACCGCAATCTGGGGACGGTACTCTATGATGATTTGCAGTTATACGTACCCCAAGCTCTACACCACGTATCCCATTCCCGTTTAATGTCACTGGAACAGCTGGTCCAGTCCGATATTGAACACTTCATTCTGTTTACAAGTGGCCGAGCAGACGAGCGTGCGCACACTGTAGCGTTGCTTATGCAAAATTCAATCTGGCAGCAATGGAAGGCGGTTCGTACGAAGCAAGTCTATGAATTGGGCGATTCCTCCCCCTACTCCTGTTATACTTCCTTGGCTCATAATCTGTTTCTGAATCGGGTTAGTCAGTTGTTCCTGAGCCAAACGTCCATGCATTAAACAGGAATATCCATGGATTACGATTTGGAATGCACCTATAATTATTTTGATAATGATAATCAAAATCAGTTAAAGGGTGTGTACAACGTGTCTTTACCTAACAACCAACGCTTCTCTACCTTTTTCAAATCAGGACGATTCCTTATAACCGTTCTTCTTCTATGCAGCATGCTTGCGGGCTGTGGGACTTCCCAGAACAGCGGGAGCTCCGCTTCACCCGAATCCAATGGGGCAGAACCATCAACGGCTGAACAGGGAAGTGAGAATACACGTACCATTTCCACGATCAAAGGGGATATCGAAATTCCTGCTGAACCCCAAAAAATTGCGGGTATGCTCTACGTCTTTGCTGACCAATTACTCGCTCTCGGCATTGAACCGACAGCCATGGTAACGTATAACGATCTCGGATTCCCTGAATATCTGGCAGATCAGATGAAAGATACCACTGCCATAGGATCCGGCGAGCCTCCCAATTTTGAAGCATTGCTCCAGGCTGAGCCGGATCTCATTCTGGCCTCCAAAACGTTAAATGAAGCAAACTATGAGCAACTCTCCAAGATTGCTCCAACGATCCTTTTTGATAATGAAGAAAAAGGAGACTGGGAGCGATTCATGGAAACGGCAACCGTTCTTGGCAAAGAAAAAGAAGCCCAAGCGGTCAAAGATGCCTATGATGCCAAAGTGACCACAACCCATGATGAGCTTGCCGTAAAAGCTAAAAACGAAACGGTGGCCTACATGCGCGTACAGGATAAACAGCTTCAGTTGATTAAACCTGATGATAACTTCACTCTGTTTGGTGCTCTGGGATTAACCCCTGCTTCAGTAGACAGTGTAGACTTCCAGGGATCATGGAATGTGGCAATCTCCGAGGAAATTCTGCCTGAGCTGAACCCGGATCGACTGTTTATCATTCTTCGTCCAGGGGAAGAAAACAAGGTTGTGCTTAATAACATCATGGATACATCCATCTGGTCCAATCTGAATGCAGTCAAGAACGATCATGTATATATCGGTGATGCCAACCTGTGGTTTGCAGGATACGGTCCCATCGGTCTTAGCAAAATTATTGATGAGATCGCTGCTTCCTTCGAGTTATAGATGGACATGATGAAACCCAAAACAAGCCTTAGGCAGACCATGATCGAACGACGCACGATTCAGGAATTTAATGGCCTACCCATTCCCTTGGAAACGATTCATGAGATTCTGGAGGCCGCGATATGGGCACCTTTTCATTCCAAAAAGGAACCTTGGCGCTTCATTCTGTTTATGAATGAGGGCAGAGAGAAATTCGCGAGCGCTGTATTGAGTACACGCAATCCTGAATTTGTAGCAAAGTACGGACAACAAATCAGAGCAGCCTATTGTGAACAGACACCTGTGCATCTGGTTGTGGTTATGACAGCCAACCTGCCCTCCAAAGCGTGGGAAGAGGCTTTTGCTGCAACCTCGGCACTGATTCAGAACATACAGTTGCTCGCCTGGGAACAACACATCGGGGTCGTATGGAAGACAAGTCCTTTCAACGAAAATCCTCTATTCTGTGAAGCCATTGATGTGACATCAGAGGAAAAAATAGTAGGTACACTTCACATGGGGTATTTTAACGCTGAAGATCAACCTTTGCCCAAGCCTCGCACCCCGCTCCCTGAGCTGTTGCATCTCATTGATCACTAAATGGACTAGAGCACATTGATCTGGACCATAAAAAAGAAGGGGATGTCCTATAAGTCATGAATATGACAGGGGACATCCCTTGTTTGTGTTATTTGGTTTTAATGAACCTGAGACACGCTATTCGCCCCCATTTGCCCCGATCTGAGATCTAACGAATCACAGAGACGTTATTTCGTCGATTCGCTCGATTTTTTAGGTTTTGACAACGTTTTTGACGAAATAGCGTTACTGAGATTCTTTAAATCTTGCAAGCTCTGATGATCCGCCTTTTAAGGTGCGGTAGGTTCGTTAGCGCTTGGAGCGAGGCGGAATTCCTTTTGAGACAGACGCTTACTCCACCTTGAATCGCGCAGCCGATTCGGCCAGCTTTTGCGTCAATTGATCGATCGTATCAACCATGTTTGCCAACTGCTGCACCGTGGAAGACTGCTCCATCATGGTTGCTGTTACCTCTTCAACCGAAGCGGATACCTGCTCTCCTGAAGCGGACAAACTATGGGCTGACTCCAATACAACATCCTTGTTCTGCAACATCTCTTGCATCTGTCCTGCCATTGTAGCGATCTGTTGATTAATGACCGATACCTTCTCCAAAATCACATCAAACGCCTGACGAGTCTGCAAGACAAGCTCATCCTGTCTGGACGAGATGGTGTGAATCTCTGCAACACTTTGGTTGTTCTCGGCGACATCGGCCAGATTCTGCTCGATAATGCTGGAGATTTCCTTGGACTGGCGGGAACTCTGCTCTGCCAAATTGCGAATCTCCTCGGCTACAACTGCAAATCCTCTGCCATGCTCCCCCGCCCGTGATGCTTCAATTGAAGCATTCAATGCAAGCAGGTTGGTCTGCTTCGCAATCTGGCTGATGGCTTCCGTGATCTGACTAATACTGCCCGAACTCGTTTGAAGTTTGACGGTAATCTCAGAGATTTTCTCCACTTCCCGTTCGTTCACTTCATTAATACGCATCAGTTCATTCACGACTTCATTCCCGTTGTGGAATACCGTTTCGATCTCATCCGCTCTTGCCTTCACATCCTGTGCACTACTGTTCATGGCAGCCACTTTATCGCCAAAGGTGTTGAATTTACTTGCAATCTGCTCGGTATCTTCCGATTGAGCCTCCATCGCCTTTGCAATCCCCATGGACGTCGCCGAGGTCTCATCAATGGATCTTGCCGTCTGTCTGGATGTCTCCTCCAATTCCTGAGTGCTGGCCTGAAGAACATGAATCGAATTATTCATATCGGTAATAAGGTTCCTGTTCTGCTCCACCATAACATTGAAGCTCTCCGCCAGATCCTTGAATTCACTGTTATATCTGCCATTGGCCTTAACGGTCAGATCCCCTTGAGCAAGCTGTTTGAACAGCCCGATCAGACGAATGATAGGTCTCGTTATACTACGAGAGATCAACAATCCCACGCCAATAGCCAGAGCAATTCCAATCAAGGTCACGATAAGCATCTGGCGCTGTATATCCTCTACCGGGCGCTTAATATCATCATAATCGTCAATAATGACCACGGAGAGATCTGCACCAGGAATCTGATTGATACGATAGTAGGTATCATCTCGATCCATCGAATTGATTTTCACTTTGTCGGTGGCTCTGGCCTCCATAAGTTCCATGGCTTCCTTGTCCTCTTCCAGCGTTTGTCCCACAATGGAAGGATCCAATGAATCATACATAATGATACCGCTCCGGCTCAGCACTTCAACTCTGCCTTGACCATTAATCTGGATGTCCCCGAGTTGGCCGAGGAAAAAGCTGCTGTCCACCGACATAGCAAGCACACCCAGAATATTCCCCTCTTCATCGATGATGGGCTCCGAGAATGCAATAATGAGCTTCTTGCTATTCTTCGAAACGATCGCATCACTGATGAAGGATTTTCCCTGTATGGACTCCTGGAAATATTCCCGATCTCCCCGTGACTGTCCAATCACTTCCGGCATGGTTCCCGCCACCATGATTCCTTCCTTATCAAACACGAACAGATCTGGCTTACTTCCTTCCGTTTCCGATATACTGTCGGTCAAGATCGTATTGGCCTTATTAAAATACGGGTTCTCATCCGAGAAAAATTCTTCATCCGTCATGTCAGTTGTATTACGCAGCTCCAAGAGTTCCTTGAAGGTATTATGTACGGATATCGCATGACTCAATTGTTGCTGAAGTTGCATCGCTGTCCAAAGCCCTTCCCCAAGGCGGTCAGCCATCACATTAATTTCATCCTTGCTTTTCCTGACCACAACATCAGATGAGATCATATAACTTGTGGTCGTTGCACCAAGCAGAACCAAAACAACCAATACACTGATCATGAAAGGCAGTTTGATTTTAAGCGACATATTTTTGATCCTATGCCCTAACCCTTTTCTTTTCCCCATTTCCCACTTCTCCCCACTTCCCTGAACCATATGCATCTGAACGATGTACATACATTATCGGAAAAATCTATAGTAGAATTGATCATTTAGGGAGATATTGCCACTGTTTTCTTTTTTTCTGATAGTAACATAAAAAAATGGCCTGTCAGATCGACTATCCATCTTTGGAATGGATGTTGCCGTTATCTAACAGACCAATTACAGATTTGGTAATGATTCAATTACGTTTACTTGCGCAATCTCCGGGAACTCAATGCGTGATGACCATTCTGCAAGAATGTACTGCGCGTATTCTTCATCTGTTCGATCCGTCGCTCAGCCAGTCGATCTGCGGCAACATAGGTTGCGATGCCCTCGGTACGTGAGCTTTCGAATATTTTCTCCAGATTGGAATAGATCTCTCCGATCTTGCTCCACGCTCGATCCGCATTATAACCGTTCAGCTCATCCGCAATGTTAATGACACCACCTGCATTGATAACATAGTCAGGCGCGTAAACGATGCCCATATCATACAGTTGATCCCCATGACGGGTCTCCAGCAGCTGATTATTGGCACAGCCCGCTACAACCTTCGCTTTAAGTGTCTTAAGCGTATCGTCATTAATCGTGCCGCCCAGTGCACATGGTGCATAGATATCGCAATCCACACTAGTAATGTCTGCGGGGTCCACAGCTGTCGCGCCGAAGCGATCCACAGCCTGTTTCACCGAGTCCTTATGGATATCCGTAACGATCAGATGTGCACCTTCCTCATACAGATATTTGCACAGATGCATCGCCACATTGCCGACACCTTGGACCGCTATCGTTTTACCCTCCAGCAGGTCGGTACCAAATGCTTCTTTCGCTGCTGCCTTGATCCCCCGATATACACCCCAAGCCGTTGCAGGTGATGGGTTACCGGATGAACCATAGCTCGCCGAGATGCCTGTCACATAATCGGTTTCCTGATAGATCAGGTTCATGTCCTCTTCCGTTGTTCCCACATCTTCGGCTGTGATATAACGTCCGTTCAACCCTTGAATATATCGTCCAAACGCCCGAAACATCGCTTCGTTTTTGTCGCGCCTTGGATCTCCGATAATAACGGTTTTGCCGCCGCCCAGATTCAGGCCGGATACCGCATTCTTATATGTCATACCACGGGCAAGGCGCAGGGCGTCTTCAATGGCTGCTTCTTCTGAAGCGTAAGTCCACATCCGCGTGCCTCCCAGCGCAGGGCCGAGTGTTGTGTCGTGTATGGCGATAATTGCTTTTAACCCTGAATTTCGATCCTGGCACAGAACCAGTTCCTCATAATCGTGATGCTCCATTGCTTCAAACCAACTCATGTGCTAACCGTCTCCTCCAACCATTTTTGCGATCCAATCGCATTGTTCTCTATTCATTGACCATCCTCTATTGTACCCATGAATACCCAGTTTGTGCAAAATTACATCGCAATGTCAGAGAAGCATCGATCGATGTTTCTCATATGGCGAGAGCAAAGCGGTCGAATTTCAGATTATAATTTTATCGTCTATCCATAGAAAAACCTCTCTCCCTTACAGGAGAAAGGTACAATTCCCTCAACTGCATCAACCTATTCGCCCCAATTAGGCCACTTGATCGTTCACATTAAGGAAGCGTTTCAACCACATTGATTGGATGCAAATCGCCATCTACAGCAAATGAAGCCTGCCCCGTCTCTTCGGAAACAACCAATACAACCGCATCCGTCAATTCACTGAGTCCCAGTGCTGCCCGATGACGAGTGCCTATTTTTCGTTCATGCACTTCCGCTTGCGACAACGGCAGCACATTACCAGCGGATACGATCTGATTGCCACGAATCAGAACAGCCCCATCATGCAGAGGTGCACCGGGGATAAACAGTGATTCCAGCAACGCATGTGTCACTCTTGCATCCACAGTCACGCCTGAGTGAATGATCGACTCCAACGGAATCTCCCGTTCAATCACAATCAACGCCCCATATCTCCGGTCAGATAGATGCTGTACGCTCGATGTTAATTCGGCAAACTTCTCGGTAAAGGGTGACAGATAACAATCCAGGTAAAACGAAGAGGCGAGCACCTCAATCTGCTTAATTTCCGCTCGAATCTCTGCAAACTGCCCCAACAGACAGACACTGTCATTGTCAAAACGGGATAACGTCATGTTCATTCGATCCGCCACACGATGCAGATCTGCCTTGAGCTTCTGTCTCATCGAGGAACTGTCACAGTCTGCTTGGTGAGTCATCATTCGCCGCCTCCTCTGGTTGGGTTGGGCTTCACGCCGCATCATTAGTACCCATACCTTCCCCTCCGTAGCAGATATTTATGCAATGGCAGGGTGGTATGAGCTAATCATGTTCGTGAATGCCACTGATATAACAAGCAAAAAAAGAGCCTGTCCGCAAAACTCCACGGCCAGGCCCTATTCGCATGTTGAGTTGATGTCTACTTCACTTATTGTGCTTTTCCGTATGAACCTGCTTTAAATGTAGTTGGGTCATACCATTTGTACCCTGCCGCGGGTGCAGCCCATGGCTCAAGTTGCGGCTCGGTTGATGCAGCTGGAGCTTCCATCGAAAGCAGGCTTGTTGCCGTATCCAATGTCAGTCCTGGCACTTGTGCCAGACTGGTGTAGCTCTCTTTGACCGCGAGCCATTTCACAGTATTCACAAGGAACGTTGCATCATCCACTTCTTTGAATCCATCATAGGTCTTCTTGGTAGCACCGGTCTCTTCACGCAAATATTTCGGAGTCGCGTCTTCTACAGGTGAAGAGTCACCGATAAATGCGGCTTTGCCCGCACCAACCTTTGCAATGGCAGCATAGGCTCCTTCAGCTCGTCCACCACCGTTATATACGCCCTGATCCACGGCATTACCCCACTTGGACACACCACTTGGTACATAGACCAAGCCTTTAGCCTTGTTAGGGTCTATAATCGCAATGGTCGATCCCGCATGCATCGCTACAGAATTAACACCAGCCGTAATGCCGAAGGATTGTGCAGGTGCAACGATATCCGATGCATTTACATCTCCAAGAGCATTGTAGCGGAAACGGACACCAAAGTTCGTCGCGAGCCAGTCTGAACTCGTCACACTCTGCATCGCTGGTGATTCGGCTTCAGCCGAAGACATGCCTTTGGCTGGATTCAGGAAGGCACCGCGGCGATAGCCGTTGAATACTTCGGAAGAATCCCAGCGGTTTTTGTTGCGGTCTGCATTATAGTGATCGGAGATGAAGAAAACACTTCCTCCGTTCTGTACGTACTGCACAAGCGCAGCCTGCTCTGTCGCTTTGAACGGTACGTTGGCTTCGCCAATGACAAAGACGTCGTAATCTTTCAATTTATTATAGGTGATGGCTTGCTCACCGAATGTATACGGGATGCTGCGTTCCAGCTGATCCACGGCAAAGCCTGCGTTTCGCAAACCATTGGCAAAATCCGAAAATGCCCCGTCAATAATCCAGTCGGCAGCACCTGCTGTCTGGGCGTGGGTATTATCGAACAATACTTTCTTACCGGTACCATCCGGCAGTGTTGTGCCCGGGTTCGGTTCTGGATCAGGATTGGTTGTTCCGGAGGAAAGCGCGATGGACGTTGGGTTTTTGACTCCTGCATAGCTGTTGTAGGCACCGAGGGTTCCGGTTACGATGATCTTTTTCCCTACAAGACTGGGGTTGGACGCCAATCCATATTGCGATCGGAAAGATGAGGGAATCTGCACATCCAATAATCTGGCGTTGGTCCGCTCTGACGCTGAATCGGCAATCAGAACATTAAAATCATTGGCATACGGAGATGTAAACTTGGCTGTAAGTGACCCGGTAGCATGTCCAACAATGATTCCTTCAACCGTCGCTGTTCCTCCACCGCTCTGGGCAGCGATGGCCTGAGATACCGTAAGTGGTGCTGCAGCTTGTACCGGACTTTGCGAACCCGGCCCCAGCAGTGCGGTTGCCATCATGATAAAGACCAGGAATGCCCCGATCCAGTGCTGCCATAACGCCTTTTTCATATTCCCTTTCTCCTCCTCATAATTACCTGATAATGGGTTATCCTCCTTTAATTTAATTGTTCATATGCTGAATTCCTCTTTCTTTTTGTAAAGTTTATGAAAAAGTTTAGAAGTTGAGTCTATTGGCCCATACTGATTATCATTAGAATTCCATTTACCGAAGGAGTAAAACGATGATGAAATTGGTATTTTTGATAATCTTGTTGATTGTTCCGCTGATTATGGCTTATGTTGCTCTTCGTTCCCGGATGGTTAGACGATTGTTTCATATTCTTGCGCTGCTCTGCTTCTATAGTGCGGCAACGGTCATCGCAGGTGATGTGTATGCGACGAATGCTCATATGACCACATTCACCACCGAGATTCACCATTTCCTGCTGAATGGCTGGTTCTTGTATCCGTCTGCATATCTCGGTGTATACATTCCCTATGTGCTGTGGATGAGCCTATTTTCAGAAAAAAGTTAAATTCGTTGCGGACTTGGGATTGCATTTTGCCAGCGTTCATTGCATAATGAATATATAAATGTGATAATGATTATCATTCTTGAACTTGTCTCTTTGTAACTTTCTACTGCATATGATTTTACGATTTTATAGATAAAGGGGAACGAACATCGAATGAATACAACTCTGCAAAAGGCTGATCTGCAGCTTGACGATTATTTGGATCTTCTGAACCTGGCAACCAATCTGGGTGATACGAGATGGCAGAAGGAAATTATCCGTAAGCTGGCTTATACTTATCCCGCAGTTCAATGTAAACAACCACAATAGCATTCCACATACATCATAGATCTACATTATGGCTCATGACCGATTCATTCGTTGAATCTGTTATGGGCTATTTTTGTTGTACAATGTACAGTAAAGTTATTCAAACGTGAAGGAGGGGAACAACGATGCAATTGGAGACTGAACGACTCATCATCAGGGATATTCTGGAGACAGACTGGAAAAGTATACATAACTACACATCCATGACAGAGGTTACTCAACACACGGCATGGGGACCAAATACCGAAGAGGATACTCGAGAATACGTGCAGTTTGTGTTGGACATGCAGCAAACACAACCACGAGCGGGCTTTGAACTGGCGATATGTTTGAAAAAGGAGGGCATACTGATCGGTGGTGTTGGCCTTCACATCGAAAACACGAACGCTGAGATCGGTTATGTGCTCAATCCCGTTTATCAGGGAAAAGGGTATGCTGCCGAAGCAGCCCGAGCCATGCTTGGCTTTGGCTTCAATACACTTGGTGTACACCGAATTTATGCGAAATGCCGCCCGAACAACGAGGCTTCAGAGAACGTTATGCAGAAGATCGGTATGCAGCGTGAAGGTCTGATGCGAGAGCATTGGTTTTACAAAGGGGAATATCATGATTCGTGTCTATATTCGATTCTTGCAAAGGAATATGCACATGAACAATTTCACGGAAACTCAAAAAGCTGACTCCCATATATGGGACGCCAGCTTTTCTTTTCTTTTTCTCCGTAACGACCCCAATCGCCAATGGAGGTGAAGCCTCTGAACAAACTAATTTACAGTCGGCACAGCTCTACCGGACAGCTCGGGAATGTCGGACATCCACACATACAACGCAAGGCTGCCAGATCCCGAATCATCAGTTTGCCGTCCATCATATCCAGCGTACCTTGTTCCTTCCATGCCCCCAGCATCCGCGTTACGCTCTCCCGGGTAGCTCCAATCATCTCGGCAAGATCGGTATGGTTCAGCTTCATGTCCAGCACAATACCATCCGGTGTAACCCTGCCATACGAATTGCTGGCACGGATCAGTGTCGAAGCGAGGGCACCCGCCTTGCCATAGAGCAGCAAATCACGGAATCTCGACTGGGTAATCCGCTGCGACAGTGCCATCCATTGCAAGAATTTCAAGGCAAGGTCGCCATGTTTGCTGAGTATACTTTCCAGATCGCTAAGCGAGATAATGGCCAGTTCCCCTTTTTCCGCCATCTCTGCACTGTAGCTATGATTCAATCCGCCGATGCCGCCGAATTCACCGATGAGATCGCCGCTTTGTTGAATGGATAAAATAATTTCCTTGCCATCCTCCGTCGACTTGGTCATTTTCACTCGTCCCGAACGAATGTAGTACAGATATCCGGCTTCATCGCCTTCGAGAAAGAGACTATATCCCGACTTCACCCGTTTGGGTTGCATTTTTGCTTCAATCAGGTCCCATTGCTCAGATGTAACGAACGAAAGGATTCCGCCTGTTTCCCGTGTCATTTTGCCCGCCTCCGCTTGTTTCTGCTCTGCTCTTTGGGTTGTTCTTTCTACAAATACTGTACCCATAACCTTCGTCCCCCTCGGTGTTTCCTTATGTATCCATCATACCGCGAAAGTAGCGCGAGGGTTATCGGGGGATTACCTGATCCTTGACGAGAAACTCCCTGAATTTGCTGTGAGAAAAGTCACATTTCACCTATATGCCTCATCCTTCGCATTTCTTCAATCCCTTGGTGCACCTGATTCAGGAGTCCTTCACTGCCCAGGTTCAGTAGATTATGGAACGGAAATAGGGGTTTTCCCTGAATTACAATGTACGAGAAAGGGTCTACAATAGAACTAACATCGTAATACCCTTACTTTAAGATGATCCTAAAAGGTTAATGATAATGATTCCAGTTTACGTACGTTATAATTCCGAAAAAGGAAGTGTCCTCTCATGCATGATGAACTGCCATCCGGCATTCAGGAGATGATCGACGGCCTGCGCCTGAACACATCCAGCGACTTCTGTGGACTTGCCTGTCTGAACGGGACGATGCTACGCTGGAAGTATACCTCCGGGGCTAGTAATGAACGGGTGAAACGCATGGAAATGCGCCCCGGACAAGATCTGGTGGGCACAGCCCTTCGGACTGGACGCACAGCCCGATCTGATGCACAATCCACCGGGGAGCATACACCCGGTCGTTGCCCGTTAATGCTTGCTGAGCGGTTGGTGAGTGCCATAGCGGTACCTGTGTTCCAGGAAGGAAGCGTGCCTGGCGCCGTGCTGCTCGTTGGCAGCAGACTGCCTTGCACCTTCTCACCGGACATGGTCCGGCAGACGGAGCAAGTCGCTCTACATCTTCAGCCGCACGTATATGGATAGCGACATCTGTCTTTAATATGGAAGAAGTCTTGTTATTTCCTTAGGGGAGTACCAAGACTTTTTTTATTATAGTTATTCACAGTGGAGCGAGCCTTAGTCTGTTCACCTGTCTTCACTCATCTGTATACATCGACGTCTCTTACACAGATTGATATAATCGAGTCCATACATCCATATGTTCATAGATAGTATATACAGCTAAGGAGGCCACAGATATGTTTGTACTGACAAATGCCAGTGTTATTCCATGGGAATCCACACAGCACAACAGTGCCATTTCCATAAAAACGCCTTCGTTGGTTACCTGCACAGCGACGGTGAACTATAGATATGGTAATGAACATGGTGTTTTACATAAAGGGCAGTTACTTTTTCTACATTCCCAGTGCTCCCTGGAGCTTATACATATCCCGCCTTCTGCCTTCACCTTGTATCATATCGGTTTTCAGGATTACGCATTAACGGAAGAGAGTCCTGACAAGCGTGTTTATCAGCTTACATCAATGAACTTGCCCTCACATGGTTCGAAGACCGGAGCAAGTCCACAGGTTCTGCGAATGCTCGCAATCATCCAAGAGCTTTCCGAAACGAGGACAGGAAGTGCCCAGACCGAAGAAGCCAGATCCCATTATCTGCTGAGTGAATTGCTCGAATTATTCAAGCTGGCGATTAAACCTTCTACAGAGATGGTAGACAGTATAATTCGTGAAGCACTTCGCTATATTAACCATCACTATGACAGCCATCTCACCCGTGAAGAACTCGCCAGATTAACCGGGTTTAATGCGAGTTACTTCTCGAGGTTCTTTCAAAAACAGGTTGGACGCAGCTTCCAGGCTCACTTGACCCGAGTTCGTATGGACAAGACGAAGCAATATCTGTTGTCTACGCAGGCCACCTTGAATGAAATTGCGCTGCTTGTGGGGTACTCCGATGGTTTATACTTAAGTCGAAAATTCAAACAGTTTACTGGGATTAGCCCAAGTGAATACCGACTACAGCCCCGCGCAAGACGAATTGCTACCGTACAGTACACAGGAGATCTGTTAGCCTTAGGCGTTAAACCCATTGCCGCCTCATTCCTACCCTGGGCGATGTCACCGCTGATCCAAGACGAGTTGCATGATGTGCTGGATTTGGATGAACATGGTGTGGAAGAAATCCTCCGAACTGAACCACCTGATCTGATCATTGCGCCAGATTATCTATACTATTTGCCCCATAAGCTCGAACAACTGGAACAGATTGCTCCGGTTATGGTCCTGCCATGGGACCAGTTAAATCGACTGGAGACCGTTCAACTCATCGGACGAATTATAGGTCGAGAGCAGGCTGCCGAAGACTGGATAGAGCATTACACCGCACTGGTCAGCAGTGAAGCTGAACGACTTGGTGCTGCAATCCAGCCTGATGAAACCGTTGGGTTATATGAACTCTGGGAAGATGGCACGATCTGTATCTGGAATGTAACCGCCAGAGCGGCATACAACGTATACTACGGACTTAATCTTACACCTGCCCCCAATATCCTGCGTGACGTTCTGGAATCCCACAATCATCAGTCTATCCAGGAAGATCAATTGACGGATTATGCGGCAAACCATATGTTTCTCGTGCTTCCCTCACATGAAGGCGGTCTGTATCATGATGCACAAGTCAAACTCAGGGAACGACCATACTGGAACAAGATTATGAATAACGGAAATAGCCGGATATATCCGCTCAAGCTGGAACAATTCTGGTGTAATGATGCGCTGGCTCTGGAAAAGCAGCTTCAGCTTATGGTAGATATCCTGATTCGGGAGAATGGTGAAAAGAACAGGTAACCATTGTCCATGCTCAAGAGGTCACATTTTGAGATGGACGATACTTGTATCCAAAAGCTACGATACTAAGGAGGTTTTATTGAGAAAGATAATCATTATTGATTGGGGAGAAGCAGAATGACAGGGGTTAAATCAAAATGGTGGACTGGGCTTATGTTCCTGGTACTGGTGATTGGAATTATTGGCTGCTCAAGCCAAGCGGATGATACAAGAGAAAATAAAACTTCCTCATCTGTTACTACAGAAGAACAAACGGCAGACAGCGCCGCAGAAACGCAGATCATATCCACCGTTAATGGAGACGTTGAAATACCCACGAACCCGCAGCGGATTGTGACGCAGGGTTACCTCGCTGATTTTCTCGCACTTGGCGTCAAGCCAGTAGGCGCACCGGATTATGAGCTGGAAAGCCCTTATGTGCTTGATCTGATTGAAGGCGTAGCAGACATTGGTCGTATCGACGGCGGTTCAGTCGAAAAAATTCTTTCGCTTGAGCCCGACCTGATCGTCACTGTAGGTGGGGATGAGAAGCTGAATGAGCAATATCGCAAAATCGCACCAACCCTCATCATCCCTTATGGTACATACGACAATGTGCATGAGGAAATCACTGCCTTTGGGGAAATCCTAAACAAACAAAAGGAAGCTGCAGACTGGTTATCCCAATTCGAAGTAAAAGTGAAGTCAGCCAAGGACTCCATTCAAGGGCTGGTCAAGGAAGGTACGACCTTTTCCAACTTCAGTCTCTTTGGTAAGGATTGGTACATCAACGGAGATGGTGTCAACCGCGGTGGACAAGCCATCTACCAACAGCTCGGACTGAAAGCACCAGACATTGTGCAAAAGGAACTGATTGATCAGGATAAAGATACTGTAACTGTATCCGAGGAGAAACTGGCGGATTATGCAGGTGATTATATTTTCCTCGATTTATCCAATGGAGGTTCGCTGGATGAAACATCACCCGTCTGGTCATCCCTGGACGCTGTGAAGAACAATCGAGTGTTTAAGCTGGATGGGGAACGGTTCTGGCCTTATGATCCTCTTGCCGTGGAGGCACAGGTCCAGGAGATTGCCAATATGATTCAGGAACGTTTCGGCCAAACAGAACATTAAGGTTCAATGTTTCTATCCCACAAGTTGAGAGAAAGAAGCTATTCGGAGATTAAAGCTCTGAATGGCTTCTTTTTTTGTTATGATATAGATAGAACTAAGGAAGCGGACAGGGGGAAATCATGTGATTCAACTATTAGTTGTAGACGACCATGTTGTCGTGCGTTCCGGGCTGATCGCCTTACTTGAAGGAAAGAATGATATACATATCGTTGGAGATGCCGCAGATGGCGATGAAGCCATTGCCAAGGCACAAGAGTTGAAGCCAGATGTGGTCTTGATGGATTTCAGCATGCCACCAGGCAAAGACGGTCTGACCGCTACCGCTGAATTGAAGAAATTGATGCCAGATGTATCCATTTTGATACTGACCATGCATGACGATGAAGAATATCTGTTCCGCGCCATCCATGCAGGAGCATCCGGATACATACTCAAAAGTGCGCCGCATGAAGAATTGCTTGCTGCGATTCGTTCCGTAGCAGAGGGTAGCGCCTATCTGTACCCCAGTGCGACCAAGCGGCTGATGAGTGAATACTTGGACAAAGCCAAACAGGAAAACGCCGGACCGTATGACACGTTATCCGAGCGGGAGAAAGAGATTTTGTCCTGGATTGCCAAAGGTTACGCCAACAAGGAAATCGCCGAACATCTGATCATCAGTGTCAAAACGGTCGAATCCCACAAAAGCAATCTGATGGAGAAACTTGGCCTGCGTACACGACCGGAACTGGTGAAGTTCGCCATGAAAAAGGGGTTGCTGAACTTTGAGTAGTGCACGCAAGAACAGACTAAGTGGACTCGCAGACCAGCCCGTACGCCTCCTGCTGAACGAAATCGATAATCACATTACGGATAATGAATTTCGCAGCAGGTTGAAGGGTTCCCTGCATCAACTGAGTGATCTGAAGTTTGCTCTGGATGAGTCCTCCATTGTTGCCCTCACGGACCGCAAAGGGAAAATCCAATATGTTAATGATAAATTCTGTGAAATCTCACAGTATGAGCGTGAGGAACTGATCGGTAAGGATCATCGAATCATTAATTCCGGATACCATGGCAAAAGTTTTATGAAAAACCTGTGGGACACGATATCCTCAGGTAAGGTATGGAACGGGGAAATTCGCAATCGTGCCAGAGATGGCAGTCATTATTGGGTCAACACCACCATCGTGCCTTTCCTTGATAACGACGGCGAGCCATATCAATACCTGGCTGTACGTAGTGAGGTCACCAAGCTGAAATCCGTTGAAGCCGAATTGCAGAAGATGATGTCCCAGGTCATGAATATTCAGGAAGAGGAACGACGCCGAATCTCGCGTGAACTGCATGACGGGATTGGACAGAGTCTCTTCTCTCTGGTGATTCAGATGGATCGCCTGCTGGCAGACCAGCCTCACCCCGGGGTTGAAGCACTTCGTAAACAGGTCACGGGTATTATGGAAGATGTACGCGGTATGGCATGGGAGCTGAGACCATCCGTTCTGGATGACCTGGGTGTTGTTCCGGCGATTCGTACGTATATCGAGAATTACACCCGTCACTACGGGATCGAAGTTGATCTGGAATGTAATTTGCGCAAACGACTGGAGATGAACCGGGAGATAGCCATCTACCGAATTATTCAGGAAGCCTTAACGAATGTCGCGAAGTATGCCGATGTTGCCGAGGCACGTGTTACTATAGAAGACGCTGAGGACATGACGATGGTTATTATTGAAGACCAGGGTGCCGGATTCAGCGAAGCAACTGCTGGCAATGGCGTTGGATTGTTCAGTATGGAAGAGCGTGCCCGTGGTGCAGGAGGAACGTTGAGAGTTATTTCCGAGCCTGGCGAAGGCACGACAGTTACCCTTTTACTGCCCAAGACAGCCCAAGTATAAGCGGACATGCTTCGTATCGTGCTCTTCGCTTCACTTTAGCTACCTATTAACCGGCTGCTCGCTATTGGACTGTGCGAGTGGTCTTTTTTATTTCCGATTGGTCAAAATGACAAAATGAAGGCTCAAAATCGGTTAAATTCAATAATCAAGATAAATAGATTGACTCCAGTTACGATTCGTCATTAAACTATGAATGCCACATACACATTGTATGTTTAGTAAAATTTCATTGTTCATTTCATATAGCGAGAGAAAAGGATGGTCAACATGTCAGAGAAACGCTCCTCCAAAGGAGGAGAAATTCCACAAATGTACAATCTCGACGAGATGGATCGCAAAATCATCGCCGCGCTTCACAAGAACAGCCGGATATCCTACACGGACCTGGGTACACAGATTGGGTTGTCGCGTGTAGCTGTTCAGGCGCGCATTAATGCGTTATCCGAAAAAGGAATCATCGAACGTTTCACCGTGGTGATCAACCCTGGCAAGGTTGGGCTTCAGGTCTCCGCCTTTTTTAATGTCGATGTCGAACCGCCCTTCCTGGATGAAGTCGCTGAGAAACTGGACGAAGAGCCAGCCGTCACCAGCCTTTATCATATGACAGGCCCGAGTACCCTGCACATGCACGGTATTTTTGCGGATATGGAAGAGATGGAGCAGTTCTTGCTGGAGAAGCTCTATAAGATGCCAGGTATCGTCAAAGTGGAATCACAGCTATTGTTGAAACGTTATAAAAGCCGGATGGGCATGAGACTCTAGGAGGAAATCAGCATGGGTTGGAAAGATTACAACGGTCTCGTCATCGGAATGGTACGGACCGGAATTCTCGGATATGGCGGTGGCCCTTCGGTTATTCCGTTAATCCGTTATGAAGCCGTTACGCGTTATAAATGGGTTAGTGATGAGGAGTTCGGCGAGATTTTGGCTATCGCCAACGCCTTGCCGGGTCCCATCGCAACCAAGATGGCCGCATATCTCGGTTATAAAACCAAAGGTGTGCTGGGCGCGATTGTGTCCGTACTCGCTCATATTTTGCCGACAAGCATTGCCATTATTGCTCTGCTCGGTTCCATGTACGCGCTGCGCGAGTCAAAAGTGGTAGCAGGCATGGTAGCCGCCGTGCGGCCGGTCATTTTTGTCATGCTGGGCATGATGGCTTATGAATTTGCCATGAAAGCCTGGAAGGGACTCGGTAAAGTTTTTGCCGCCCTATTCGGCGTGATTGCCTTTGTATTGTTGCAGCTTCTGGATATCCATCCGGGGATTGTGATCGCTGTTTTCCTTGGATATGGTGTCTTCCATCTGGAGCTAGTCCAGCGCTTCAAATCCAAAGGCAAGTCCGATAAGGGGGTGTCCTAAGGATGCTCCAGACATGGTGGGAATTATTTTGGGGATTTTTCGTAGCGAACATCTTGGGATATGGGGGCGGTCCAGCTTCCATTCCACTAATGCAGGAAGAGATTGTGAACCATTACCAATGGATGACCACAGAGCAATTCGGGGATGTACTGGCGATTGGTAATGCCCTTCCCGGCCCCATTGCAACCAAAATCGCTGCATTTGTCGGGTATCACGTGGCAGGCTGGTTTGGGGCATTTATCGCAAGTTTTGCCACGATCGTACCTTCCGCAACGGCATTAATTTTATTACTTCGTCTGTTGAACAAACATCGCACGTCACCAAAAGTCAAAGGTATGACCCTACTCGTGCAGCCGGTTATCGCTGTACTCATGATTCTGCTCACATGGGAATTCGGCCAGCTATCCACCGATTCCATCGGCATCTGGCAGACGTTGATCATTGCAGGCATCTCGCTCTGGGTCATGACCAAGACCAAGCTGCATCCAGCCATTCTAATCGTGATCGCTTTTGCCTATGGTGCGCTGGTACTGTCTCACACGATGTAGTTATAGAACATACAGGGAACGATCCCTGAATAAGACGTTTCAGATTCGTTAGCGCTTGAAGACACGTTCTAGTTTATAGACCAAAAACGGTGATACCAGCTATTAGCTGGCATCACCGTTTTTATTTGTGTGTTTCACGCTCACATTTGGAAAAGCAATTACTTCGCTTCAACCACTACCGTGACTTTGGTTTTCATACCTGCAAATGTCACCGTAATCGTTGCTTTACCTTTGCCGTTCGCCTGAATAACTCCATCTTTCACCGATGCTGTTGCAATACGGGAAGATTTCCAGAGAGCCGGTTTGGATACATTGGCTTCACTGCCATCGGCATACGTTGCAGTTGCCGCCACAGTTACCTTTTCACCAGGTTTCATGGTCAACGTTACTTTATCCGTCTGCAAATATTTCAGTGTATCCACATCTACAGCGATCGTGACAGACTTGCTGCCGTATTTGGCCGTGATTTTGGCTTTACCTGAACCTGTAGCTTTGACTTTACCTTTGGTCACTTGAGCTACTTTGTAACTGTTCGTTTTCCACTCAGCTTTGTCCGTAACATCACGCTCGCTACCATCGCTCAAGATAGCAGTTACTGTCAGATCAGCTGTATCGCCTGATTTCAGGGACAGAGCCGGCTCGGAAGCTTCAATACGTGAGATGACATCCACTTCAACTTGGATCGTCACTTTTTTGGAGCCGTATTCTGCTGTGATGTTGGCTTTACCACTGCTGTTACCCGTGATCACGCCTTTTTTCACATCCGCTACACGTGCATTGCTGGATTTCCAGGTTGCTTCGGATGTAACATCCAACGTGTTGCCGTCCTCATCCGTACCTGTTAGAAGGATCGTCTGAGTTTCTTTGGCAGACAGAACAACGAAGTTCACATCTGCTTCCAGTCCACTAGCCATACCTACTTCAACAGGCAGAGTCAGCGTTTTGCCTTCAATTTTCGCAGTAATGGTTACCTTACCTGTAGCAACACCTGTGATAACCCCTTTGCTATCTACCTCAGCGATTTTGTCGCTGCTGCTGCTCCATGTTGCATCTTCGGATACATCTTTGGATGTTTCACCATACAACGCCAGTACTTTGGCAGAAGTCGTTCCACCAACAGCTACGGATGCTTTTTTCTTATCCATTTCATACTTGTCCGGAACGTCAACATTTACGGTAAACTTAGCTGTTTTACCGCCATAAGTTACAGAGATCGTAGCCGTACCGGATTTGTATGCGATCAGATCACCGTTGGATACATATACAACATCTGCATTGCTTGAAGTCCACGTTGCTTTGGAAGTTACAACTTCTGTGCTTCCATCAATATACTCTGCATTGGCTACCAATGTTTTGGACTTGTTATCACCCGTAACACTCATAGCGAGTTTGTCATTTACATCTTTGATATCCAAATATCTTGCCGTATCTACATCCACAGCAATTTCTACAGTTTTGCCACTATAGGTTGCTTTGATCGTTGTTGAACCTGCACTAATGGCTGTGATCTGTCCCTTGAACACCGTTGCAACTTTCTCGTTGCTGGATGTCCATGTTGCCTGATCCGTTACATTCACATCGCTACTGTTTGGATAAGAAGCCGTTACAACGACATTAGCCGTTTTGGTTGTCTCACTCAAACGGAAGAAAATACTTTGTTTCTCCACACTCAGCTTGCTGGTCAGATCTACATCCACGTCAACGGAAACGGATTTCGTACCGTATTTGGCTGTGATCTTGGCAGAACCTGCCGAGTATCCTGTAATTTCGCCTTTGAGAACGTCTGCGACCTTCTCATTGCTGGATGTCCACTCCGCCAGATCCGTTACATCTTTGGTTGTGCCATCTGGATACGTAGCCGTCACTTTCACACTTTCACTTTTGTTCAACAACAGGTTAACCTGCTGTTTATCTACATCTACACGTTTAACCACTTCAACGTTAACATCCACCGTCACGCTCTGGCTGCCAACTTTCGCAGTAATAACTGCCGTACCTGCGCTTTGTCCAGTTACTTTACCATTCACAACGGTAGCAACCTTCTCATCACTGGTAGACCATTCTGCGGTACTTGCTGCTGCATTATTTGTTTCATTATCACTATACGTTGCTGTCAAAATAATTTCTTTTGTATCTCCCGTGCGCAAATCCAGACTTTGCACGTTTTTCGAAAGGGCTTTGACTTTCTTCGTCACTTTCACTTGAACGGTCTGACTCTGACCCTGGTAAGCTGCGGTAATCGTCGCTGTACCTTCTTTTTTGGCTGTAATTGCGCCATTATATACAGTTGCTATCGAAGCATCACTGGTACTCCAGGATGAACTGATCGTTACGTTTGCCGACGTATTATCAGAATATACACCTGTCACCGTAACGGAACTGGAATCACCAACTTCGAGCGACATCTCATTCTTGGAAACCACAATTTTGGACAGTTCTTTATCTGCCGCAGCGGCCAAGCCTACGTTGGAAATACTCAGCATCAACACCAGCATCATCACCATGTACTTGGTCAATCTTGGCTTTAACATCATTTCCCCCCGATTATCATCATTTTTTTCCTTATGTTTTATGTCGGCAAGTCCTTTCCAGATGTTTAGACTTTCAGGAAATTTTCAGGGAATTCTATGGAAATTAATTTATCTTCTATTCCTGTTTCAACTGATCATACCTGCGTATATTACGCATACCTATGTATATTGACTGTCTTAAACTTCTTTTAACAGGATTGGAGGAAACATAATGCGTCAGCCTTTTGATTACATCGGGTATTGGGAGGAAACATATCGTTCGGGTGAAACTTCTGGGAGGGGTTCATACGGGGTTTTGGCTGAATTCAAGGCCGAGGTCGTGAATGGACTGATTCAACGTGAAGGTATTCATCGTGTCATTGAGTTTGGATGTGGGGATGGCAACCAGTTGCAATACATGAATTATGAGGACTACCTGGGCATGGATGTAGCGGCTTCTTCAGTAAAGCGTTGTGCTTCCCAATTTGCCAAGGATTCTTCCAAGAGTTTCATGCTGTATACACCAGGCCTATGGATTAACCGAGGTTTCCTGCAAGCCGATCTGACGGTCTGTCTGGATGTGTTATATCACATCACGGATGAAACAGATTTTCGCAATACCCTCTATGATATTCTGCACTCCTCAACAGCATGGGTGGTGCTTTACACCCGTTTGAAAGAAAACGGCAACCCGGGGATTGATACAATCCAGGACCGTAATCTGTTCGAATATCTCTTCGACTACCCTGATTTCAAAGTTCATGAGATTATTCCGCAGCGTTATCCAGATCAATCTTCTGCCGACTTTGTCATCCTGAGACGTACGCCTTCGAAGTGAAAATCGATTCTTTCAGTAGGGCCATCCGCCTGTCCGCTCACCTTGATTTTCTATTCAAAGCTCAAACTTAGGTATACTCCGTCTCCAATAGAAGGGATATCGTTCCTAATCCTAGAGACAACCGCACGCGGACAGGTGATGATGGTTTGCTAATGATGCTACTGACAATTACATACTGAATATATAACTGGTTAACTGGTTGAATCTAATGAAATAACTCGAAGGCTTATAACACGAACACAACCCTACTGATCCGTTCTCACCTTCAGTTCCTCTTGTTCATAGCACTCAATTCTTTTTTAAAATAACCCCGCATATCCACGCAGCTTCGCCAGCGCTTCCATATAGAAATAATCGCCGTATATAATCGGCACATTCAGCCCTCGCCCTTCCGGGTAATGCACCGTTCCCTGCATGATCAGACCTTCTTCCGCTGCCGAGTCGCCAGAGCTATAGTGCTCATGCAAGCCGCGGACGATACGCTCTCCCGCGGCGGCATAGGTTTCCCCGCGTGGCGACAGCTTCGCCAGCTCGAGCAACCCGCTCGCGGCAATCGCCGAAGCGGACGAGTCCCACGCCACCTGATGCTCCGCAGGTGCGCGGAAATCCCACACCGGCACGATCTCTTCGCCAAGCATGGCGAGGAAGAAATCGGCCGCACGCTCCGCTGTCTCCAGATATCGGGCTTCGCCCGTATACCGGAAAGACAGCGCAAACCCGTGCAACGCCCAGGCGGTCCCCCGCGCCCAGGCGGAACCTGGAGCATGGCCCTGTCCGCCATGCTCACGCAACTTCTGCCCCGTGTGTGGATCAAACTCCACCACGTGGCAGATGGACCCGTCAGCGCGGATGAATTCGCGCGCCACGGTGTCGGCATGTGCTTCCGCCAGCCAGCGGAAGCGAGGGTCGCCGCTCTGCTCAGATGCCCAGTAGAGCAGCGGCAGGTTCATCATGCTGTCAATGATGGCTACGCCGCGCGTATCCATTGCTGACGAGCTGAAGTTCCAGGCGCGGATGAACTCACCGCGCACGTGGAACCGGGCAGCGAGCAGGTTGGCGGCAAGCATGCCGCGCCGCCGTCCATCCATGCTGCCCGTCTGGCGATAGTTGGCTACGCCACTAAGCAGCCAGATGAACCCCAGATCGTGATCCACCGATTCGGGATCACGCAGACAACCTTCCAGTTGCCGCTCACAGCTTTCGGCAATGCGATGTAGCGGAGCCACCGCTTCACTTTCCGGCGCATCCCCATAGACCAGCCATAACAATCCAGGCCAGAAACCTGCTGTCCACCATTCCGGATCATTTCGATCATACATCCCCTGAGGGGCAATGTGTGGAAATGTATCCTTGATCCGCTTTGCGTTCCGAATCGTTTTGGCAGCACCCTGTTGCCACGCTTCCTCGAGCCATTTTACCGATGTTGATGTGTTCATGAACATATCCCTCCTCGATTCAATACCAGACATCTATGCTTGATGCTCCAGCTCATCCTCAACCTGAACACCTTCATGTGTAACCTCGCCCAATCGGATCGTAAATGACAGACTTTGTGCTCCGCCCAATTCAATCCGTGCTTCCTTCAGCAACCCATTACGTGAAGCCACGGCCTGCTCCTCCAGATGTATAATGGCTCCCTGATCCAGCGCTGTAGATTCTACATATGCCCCGCGATACTCCGTTCGCACACTATGATCCGTGTGGGTAATCACCGCCTGTTCACGACCATCATGGAACATCAACGGAATGAGTGCACCTGCCGCCGCGATCTCACCTTCGAATTCATACGTTATGGTCAGCAAGTCTGCCTGTTGCACATAATGAGTACGCAATGTTTCAATTCCGGGTAATGGACCGACCCATGTCACGGCAAAAGAATTTTCCGAGGCGTTTACCACATCTTCCGCCGCTCTTTCCGCCAAATGCTGCTCCACTTGATTCCGCGTATCATGGTCCACCTTCTCATACACTATAGACCCTCCTCCCTGAGCCGGGTCTAATCCAACGTCACGATCATATGCACCACCGAATGGAATCCCCTCTGCAAGACTGTGCCATACCCCATCTGGTGTCTTCCAGGCAGGACAGTAGCTGAGCGGACGGACCTCCCCTTCAGCAAATTCCGTAAACCCGGCCTGCACATGGCTGGCAGCGGACGGACCAATTAGACTAGGTAACCCCATCTGCTGAATCCGTACCAAACCAGGGATCGTATACGGATCATTCATCGCCGTGTGTAATACCAGTTGCTGACCAGGTATGGAAGCAATCACAGTTTCAAACCACCCATCGGTCTGCAAAACCCGGCTGCCCACCTCGGAAGGAAGGTACACTTCGCCCACATCGTCTCCCGGATCACTGAGACAAGCGTGAGCCAGCGCTGCTGCCGTCCACAGGTTGTAACAGGTGTGGTTGGTATAGATTTCATACCCGTGCCGATCTTCTGGCGCGTATTCATTGCGTACAATTTTCAGACGCCCATCATCCATCTTCCAGCGCTCCACTGCAGCAAAACACCGATTAGCCGCACGTGCAAAAGCACCCGCCATCACCGGATCTCCCACCTCCAGAGCCTGCGTTGCATGTGTGGAACATACATAAGCTGCGGCCGCTTCATTCCACTGGTGCTGGGAGCTGCGACCACGCGGCGGAATCTCACCTAGCGGCGAGAGCGTCAGTAGCAAGCTGAAGGCACCATGGCGCAGCTGCTCACGCAACCTATCGGCAGTGGCACCTTCGTAACCAGCTTCAAGCATCACCCCAAGGTGATAACGGGTAGCAATATCATAGGAAAATGGACAATTCGGACGATCCAGCGGTCCATCCTGATACAATCCGAGTGCTGTAAATCGGGGCACATGATAGGCTTCCAGATAACGATCCATCCACGTTGTACCCTCATTCGCCAGCTGTTCATGCCACCGCAGATACTCGCCAGAGATCATAATGGCGTTCCAGTTAATCATGCGATTGGGATTGTTCATCTTGCTCATCGTAAATACATAATCTTGTTCTGGATCAATCGTCTTGAGTGCCTCAGCCCAGATCTTTGCTTGTTCAGGCAGGTGTGACTTCAACAACATATAAGCTCTCATCATGAGTACAGGAAAAAAATCAGGGTGATTGTCGGGTGCACTACGTTTGACCACGGCATCAATGCTCTGTGACAGGGCTGCCGCTGCGGATTGGAGCAGATCTGTACGCCCTGCGTCAACCAGAACCGCCGCAGCCATCGCATAGGCTGGTGTAGAATAATATCTCTCCACACCCGAGAACGGGTCGATAATTGCACCCTGGCTGTCCTGATAAGGTGTGTAAGCGCGAACAACACTCTCAACAAGTGCCAACTTGCGCTCCCTATTCCAGCCGTCTGCCGGAGGGGGGCCCGCTTGTTCTGCCAATGTGCGGTAATGTTCGAGTTCATCTTTCCATGGATACGTGGACGCGGATGTATATTTACTCATGCATGCTCACCTCGGTTTCTACCATTTTCGGTTCAATGATGAAGCGTACCTCGCATACTGTTTCAATCAGATCAGAACTTTCTATGCAAACATCCGTCTCATCGATCACACCTGTCCATGATAGTGACGTTCGATAGAATTTGACTGGTACATTATCATGATCAACTGTGTCTATTGCCTCCGTAAGGACTTGCCACTGGTTCGCATCATACGTCATATGGACCGTTCCATGTACGCCTTGCCAGCGAAGATTACCGCTCTTCACCACTTCAGGCTGTACTCTACTCATCCATCGTTCAACAACACTTGAAAACTCTGCATGTGAATCTGAATTATCCACCGAAGATGATCGATCAGCCAAAGACACCATCCTGTTCTTCCATTGAAAACGGTCAATCAGACGCAATTCCGCTCCATTCCCGCTACCGTCAGAAGCCATCTTCCAATAAAATTGGCGCGTATAACGAGCCAGTGAAGCAGCTCCAGAGTAAGCGGATGTCAGATCCAATGTTGTATTCAGCTCACCGCCACCCTCTGCCAGCTTCCCCTCTAACACATGGGCTTGCGCTTGCCGGCCCGAGCTTTGCTCCTGGCCTTCAATGAGCGGAACGTTATGCCCGGATGATGAGATGTGTAACAACTGCTCTCTGCCTGGCGCAAAATACGCTTGGGTATACAACCCTGCTCCTGAATCACACAGAATATTCTCACCACCGCAATGGATAATGAACTGTCCCAGATCATTATGGTTGTGAGGTTCATCGTTATGTCCGCCTTTAACGGAAATAGCCACCTGAAGAGGTCCGCCATTTGTACGTTTTGTATCTGGAGTATCGAGTGATCCTTTTGCAATCATCCAGCCCAGATTTTGAAAAATAAATCCCCGTTCAGCCTGCGCAGAGGCACCTTCATCACCGTATACTGCCGGATCGCTCCACATCACGTTCCTCAATAGATGGGCCCAGCGATGACAGGGATCATCAGTAAGCAGTGGAATATGAAACGGAAGATCTATCTGCAACCCAACCCGGGACGCGAGTAGGGAGAGTAATCCAGAAGGGATCTCTTCCTGCTCGGCACTGTCCGAATAATTCACATATGTGCCGCCCGACAGATGAACTCGCAGCGGAAAAGCCGCGATGTCTGCGATTTTGGGACCCGCCAGCAGATCTAGTTCGCCCTCACTGTACTCACGAAGCATCTCGGCATAATAGGTGAAATAACCAAAGCCATATACCCAATATCCAATGCCTTCGGCACAGCCGCCATCCTCGCCATATCCGCTCAAGAATGCGTTCATACAGCTGACCGTATGGGAGACAGATTTCCGTAGTGTGAACTCATCCTCGAGCAGCAACAACGCGGCCATGCCACAGCACCCACCACAGACCGCCGACCAGTTGTGATCCGCTGTCTGCCAGTGGAACTTCCGTTGCTCCCGGTAAAGCGGAGTGAAGATTCGCCGCTCTGCTTCAGACCTGATCCGCTCTATGACAAGGCGATCCAGCAGCTCGGCATGAATGGTCACAATCTCGGCCAGCATATGCACTGTCTCTGCGGCGAACAGATCGATGTTCCCATTCACCTGGTTGACCTCGCCCGTACCCAGATGCGCGGGCAAACACCACGTATACTCACCACACACGTCCCACAACATTTCTTCCAGCGCTTGCAGTGAATCCGGCCTAGCCGTGTCCAAGGCGAGCATCGCCACAGCAGCAAGTCTGCCTCTTCGATCGAAATAAGCCTCTTCATAGGCTTTGCGCTCACCCGTATCGCTGAACTGTCGATATAGACGGAACGACAAGGAAGGCATCGGTTCTTTCAAGGCACGTTCAGCGTAAGCCTTCAAGTCTGTGTATAACGTAGCCAATTCAGGCCGGGATAACTTCTCTAAGAGTCTGTCTGCACTTAGATAGCTCAATACTTTGCTCTCATTCCCACGTTGGTTTATATTTTCATTTTCGACTTCGTGAATGGAATCTTCCACTGGATTCACCACTCTTTGTTAATGGATTGTCATATCAATATTATAATGTAATCGATTTCATTTTACCGGATATGATAGCACTTTTGAAGAATTATCCATTAGAACCCTTTCCACGACGTTACACCCTTCTCCTTCCCAACACCAAAAAACGAAGAACCTTCGTCAGGTCCTCCGTTGCATTCTGCCTGTCACTACAGGCTTTTTATGGCTATCTCATATTCTTAACTATCTTATATCCTCAACTAATCCTGTATACCTATAATGCTGTTGCCCATATTGTAACTGTCCGCTGTTGTTATTACACAATCGCAAGCGAAGAATTCTGTACAACAGACAACCATTGGCGTGCAATCAGCTCATGACCTGCTGCGGTTGGATGTACGCCATCCCATAACCAGTACGCTGCATCCGCCTGTTTCAGAGCGTCATTAAACGTCTGCTGTAATGGCACCCACACAGCGCCGAATTCTTCAGCAAGACCTTGGGCCAGTTTCTGATATTGACCGATATACTCTTCCCAGGCTTCCCATTTCTCCGCGGTCGCTCCTGTTCTCAGAATAAACGGCTCCATCAAAATCAGCCCCGTATCCGGCATCACTTCCCGAGTTTCTTCGAGCAAATGGCGATACGCCCGTCCGAAACGATCCGTTACCCCGCTAGGTTCACCATTCATCGTGCGCCATGCATCATTAACCCCAATCAGGATGCTGATCAGGTCCGGTTTCAGACTAATTGTATCCTCATTCCAGCGTGCGTACAGATCGGATGCCCGATCTCCGCTGATACCTCTGTTATAAAATGTCTTATCCTTGCCCGCGAGTTCCATACCCAGTTTGCTGGAGATCAGATACGCATATCCGTGTCCGAGAAAATGATTCGGATCATCATTGCGTGATCTTCCCCCATCTGTAATCGAGTCTCCCTGAAACAATATAACGGATGGACTAGTACTCATGATTGAAATCGTTCCTTCCTCTTGTGCAAAATGGAAATACTGAACACCTCAGTCTCCATTTTATCCCTTTCGGTCACAATAGAAAATAGCGTTTTCATCACTATATAAGTTGAACTACTATATTTACACTGACACTACGATGACAGAACAACCTTCCAATCGCTGTCATCGAAGTGGTTAGTGTAAATATTCCTTAGCTCAACTATCCGATCCAATATCGCAGTATCATCATAGCCACAATACCGACCAATACGGTTCCAAGCAGACTGCGTGTCCAGATCGCTACTGCAATCGTAGGCAGGGAAGCCCACAGAGCTGCATTTTGCGTAATCGGCACTAACTGGTTGTCTGACATGAAGAGTTCCTGACCAATCAGTGCTGCCATGACCGCTACGGGTACATACTCCAGCCAGCGTAACAACCACATTGGAATCTGTATCTTGCTGAACAGCATCAGTGGCAGTACACGCGGGATAAATGTTAATAGCGCCGAGCCCATAATAATCCAGAATACATCCCATCTTACTTCCATCGTTCCATGAACACTCCCATCGTTGCCGCAATGACCGCAGCCACAATGACACTCATGCTGCCAAGTGAAGCCATGCTGGCGAAGATTACACAGACCACGGCGATAATAGCCACATTAATGTGTATTTTTTTGTTTTTACGATGCACCAACTGCAGTACAACCAGTCCGATAAACATCGCTGGCAGGGCATAATCCAGACCCAGCCGTTCCGGGTTGGTAATCCAGCGTCCAAAGTATGCTCCCGCCATATTAGCCACGAACCAGTTCAGGTACGCAGTAATATTCAGACCATGCATCCAGCGTTCACTGAGCCTTCCTCTGCCAATCGCACGTGTCATCGCTACGCCAAAAGACTCATCCGTAAGCAATGAACCAATCCACATATTTTTAAGCGGGGTCAGATGCCGAAAATACGGCGATACAGCTGCGCTGAGCAGCAAATGGCGAAGATTCACAAAAAATATGGTGAACATGATGGCTACTGCTGACCCATTCGATGCGAGCATGCCTGCTGCAATGAACTGAGCCGATCCTGCATATAAAATCAGGCTGAGCAGAGCTGTTTCCGCCAGACTCAGACCTGCGGTCATTTCAATGACACCCGCTGCAAAACCAATACTCAAATAACCAAGCAGGGTTGGGATACAATCTTTGACCCCCTGCATGAATGTAGCCTGATCCTGGACCTCTTCCATGTTCTCCTGTCCAGATATCTGTAGTGTACTTTGGTCCAACTGCGGTACAACCCCTCTCCAATTTCTGTCTCCATAAACCGATATATATGGATGTAGATTCATCCAGGTACATTCTCCATGAAAACAACTTTTTTATGTATTCAACATGACCAGGTACATGCGTTATGGATTTCGCAATCTGCAGTATTCACTTCACATTAATCTAGAAATATACCACAAGATGTGCACTAAGGGAGAGACAGTTTAATTTTTATAGAACAGATGTGATCCTAAATACCTATAAAATCAAAAAAATTTTCGTGAAACTCATAAAAAATGTTGAATAAACTCGAATTTTGTCATACGATAGCACCAGAAACTTCTGGAAAGAATGGAATGAAATATCTTTTAACAGTTGGACTTGTCCACTAGACATGGGGATGAGTTACACAGAGGGGGAATGTGTATGAAAAAGATTCGTAAACAAGGGGCCAAGAGAACGATGCAGATGAGAGAGAAACTGATTTTGTCATTTGCCATCGTGCTACTCATTCCAACAATCAGTCTGGGCATTATCTCTTTCCAAACAGCCGAAGCCAAGGTTGAAGAGAAAATGTATGAGAACGCGATCAGCAGTGTTACGGTGCTCAACCAGACCATTGACCAGATCATTGGTGCAACACGCAAAAATGTTGATTTCCTGGCAAGTCAGCTGGACGCAGGCAATGTCGGACCTAATCAGGGTGACGAAACGGAGACCATCCGTACCTTGCTCGACGCGTATAAGGAAACCCATGATGACGTGGAACTTGCCTCCATCGGCACTGATCAGGGCGTGTATATTAACTCCCCTGTAACTGCGGTGAACAAAGAAGGTTATGACCCGCGCGAACGCCCGTGGTATCAGGCTGCTACACAGAACAAAGATGTCCCTACCGTAATCACCCCCTACATATCAAGCAATACCGGCAATGTTGTTGCTTCGGTAGCTCAGACCTCAGCGGATGGCCATGGTGTCGTCTCTGTCAGCCTATCGCTTGAAGCTCTCTCGAAGACGGTTAATTCCACAAAGATTGGCGAGAAGGGTTATATCTATATCATTGATAATGCGAATAAAATCATTGTACATCCTACCGAAAAACCGGGGACCGAAGGAACCATGGCACCCTATAAAGATATTTTTGCACAGAAAAACGGAAGTCTGACTTATACGCTAAATGGAAACCAGGAACACGCCTTTTTCTCCACCAATGAAACGACGGGTTGGACCGTGGTTGGTGTCATTGACAGTGGGGAAGTGACGGCTTCTGTCCGTCCAATCCTATACACCACACTTATTGTTGTAGCGATTGCAATTGCGGTAAGCTCCATCATTATTTTCTGGATTGTGCAATCCATCACCAAACCACTGAACCGCTTGGTGAAGGCATCTGACGAAATTAGTAATGGTAATCTGACCATCGAGGTTGCTGTATTGGGACAGGATGAATTTGGCAAGCTGAGCACCAGCTTCAATAAAATGAGCGAATCCCTGCGAACCGTTATTCAGGACGTGCGACACACGGCTGACGAGTTAACCGCCTCATCTACACAATTGGCAGTCAACTCATCGGAGACAACCAAAGCAACAGAGCAAGTCGCCTTAATCACGGAAGAATCCGCAGCTGGACTTGAGAAACAAACAAGCAGCCTGAAACATACGGCACTACAAATGAATGAGCTTGCTGGAGGTGTAGGACAGGTAACGAACAGCACACAGCAAGTATCCGAAGCTGCCATGCAAGCAAGTGAGCTCGCGGATAAAGGGAATGCCACCATGCAGACGGCCGTATCCGAGATGAGTTCCGTGAGTCGCTTTGTGCAAGGTATGGCAGATACTGCTGGACGACTTGAACAGCATTCCACATCGATTGGTGAGATGGTATCTGTCATTACAGATATCGCTGCACAGACCAATTTGCTTGCTCTCAATGCTTCCATTGAAGCAGCTCGTGCAGGTGAGCATGGGCGTGGCTTCTCCGTTGTTGCCAGCGAAGTCCGCAAGCTGGCGGAACAATCCAGCCTTTCAGGCCAGAAGATTGTAGAGATGGTCGGAGCGATTCAACAGGAGATTTCCATGGCCAATCACAATGTACAGATCGGGCAACAGGATGTAAGTAACGGCATTCGTGCCGTTCAGTTTGCAGATGAAGCTTTTGCCCAGATTAGTGAGGCTGTTGGGGTCGTCAATCATCAGCTTGAGAACATTGCAGCTGCCTCACAACAGATGTCTGCAAGTACAGCCGAAGTGGTGCAATCCATTGATCAGATCCACGCGATATCGGAAACCAATGCCGATGGAACGGAGAACATCTCTGCTGCTACGGAGGAGCAAGTGGCTTCCATGCAGGAGATATCATCCTCTGCTGACTCACTCGCACATCTGGCTCACAAGCTGCAGAAGCTGGTGGAACAATTCAAGCTGTAATCGTTGAACGAAAGATTGTTTACACTAACACTACGGTGACAGAATAATCTGCCAATCGCTGCTTTCGTACAGAAGATTAGTCCAACTTATTTAATAAATAGTCTGTTACATCAAAATCCCCTTTGCCATCACGTTGGCAGAGGGGATTTTTGTAATGATAGGACGTGAAATATGGCATCGAAGGCGAAGGACGCTTCTTCTTCCTGATAAGCATCATCGATGTGTTCACCAACGTGTTTCAACTTAAGATCAATACTTCGCTAAAATATTGCATTTTGCGGACGAGGTTAAGCGTGTAATAAGCAGCCTCCCACTTGAACTGTATCCCCAATTGTTATTGATGTCTAACCTATGTACAACAATTTATTGGGTACGTTACCGATAGAAGTCCACCATATCTCCATACAGCCGTTTAATAAATTCGAGCTCGCTTTCGTTATATCTTTCCAAAAATTCGTACATTCTTTGCTTTTCCTTCGTATGAAGCTCATCATGAGCAGCAAATAGCTTTTTGCCGATAGGCGTTAGCCGAAAATACACTTCCTTTTTGTTGTCGTTGAACTGGGATTTTCGCACCCAACCTGCCTTTAGTAATTTATTTGCGATCTTGGAGGTATTTCCTTTACTTAAATTGATTCTCTCCGCGATGGAAGTGAGATTGATCGGCTCCTGCTCTCCGATGCATGCAATGGTGTGCAGTTCCGTCATATTCAAGCTGAATTCTGATTCAATATGCTTCCGGATATCCTCCAGGTATGAGGCAGTTATTCGGGTTTCATATTGCTCTTTTTGCTCAAGAAACTGAACGAAAAATTCATGAATGGCCGTTTTGTTTTTACTGGCAGTATCCATCATTATGCTGGCTCCTCGACTTATTTGTTTTATTATATCATAGATTGTTCTCTGAGAAACATATGGGCATACCCATATTAGGATTGGGGTTGACATGGTATATAGAAACCAAATAATATTATATTGTTTCGTATGAAACTAAAATTATATATAATTTTCATCACACTTGTTTTAACAGGCAATAAAAAGGGTTCTAACGAAACAATAATTGATGAAGGAGGTTTGACGGAAATACTTGTCCACTTTTCAAGAGGAAATTTATAAAATATGGAAATGGAGCATACCTGCCTATGGAAGTCGTAAATCCGAAGACCTTGACGGATAAGGTTACATCTGTAATTTCTCATGTCGTGGTGACTACTGCCTCCAAATTGGCTTTCATCTCAGGTCAGGTTTCTGTAGATGAAACAGGATTATTGGTCGGTTCAGGGGACTATTACGCGCAAGCGATTCAAGTGTTCACCAACCTTAAGTATGCATTGGAAGCCGTGCGAGCGGATCCCTTGTACATTGTAAAAATGAATATTTTTGTTGTAAACCACAACCCGGAATTGATTTCGATTATTTTTGAGGCAGGATTTCATGTGTTTGGCCCTAACTGGCCGAAGACAGCAAGTACGTATATAGGCGTTCAAGCACTAGCCGATCCTGAATGGCTTATCGAAATAGACGCTATCGTGATTTTCCCATAATGTATAAGAAAAGAGGGTTTTGATATGAAATATGAAGTCATCCTGATTGGTGGCGGACCTGTCGGCATGATGCTGGCTGGGGAATTGGCATTAGCCGGTGTAAAGGTCTGCGTCATTGAGCGATTAAAAGAGACAACCCCTTATTCACGCGCGCTTACCGTACATCCTCGAACTCTTGAAATATTAGATATGCGTGGAGTGAAATCACAATTAATCAGTCAAGGCCGCTTACTTTCGAGAGGACATTTCGCCGGATTAGAAACTCCTTTGGATTTCACCGTTTTGGATTCTTCTTCCAATCACACTCTATTTTTACCGCAGAGTGAGACGGAGAAGGTATTGGAGGAATGGGCGCTTAGCCTTGGCGCAGAGGTCTGGAGAGAGGTTGAGGCTCTATCTGTACACCAGGATGAGGATGGGGTTGACGTTAAGATCGCAGGACCTCATGGAGAAACAACGTTAAGATCAGCTTATGTGGTAGGTACAGACGGAGCCAGAAGTTTGGTTCGCAAGCATGCAAATATATCATTTGAAGGTACAGATGCGACCTTCACGGCAATTCTGGGGGATGCCATTCTATCTGATTTGGCTCCTATGAGTGTCATATCCCGGATTACAGAAAAAGGATTGGTCAGCATCATGCCGATCAATGATCATATGTATCGGGTCTTGATGATCGATATGGAGAGAAGTAACATCTCTAAGGATGAGCCCGTTACATTGGAAGAGTTTCGTTCATCGCTCATCCGTACGACCGGAAGCGACCTGGGATTGAACGATGTGAAATGGATGTCCCGTTTCGGAAATGCGACGCGGCAAGCGGGACGATATCGGAATGGTCGATTGTTCTTGGCGGGAGATTCGGCGCACATTCATTTTCCCGCTGGTGGACAGGGAATGAACGTTGGCTTACAAGAAGCGATGAACTTAGGCTGGAAGCTTGCAGGAGCAATCAAAGGCTGGGCTCCGGACTGGCTATTGAACAGTTATCATGCCGAACGCTTTCCATGGAATACGGCCTTGCTCCGGAATACCGAGGTCCAAACCTTGCTTCTGGACGTGACTCCCCCTATCACGGAACTTCGAAGCATGTTAGCTAAACTGTTTCAAATACCGGAGGCAAATTATCAAATCGCCGCACAAGTTTCCGCAATGGATGCACATTATGCTCCAGACGCCGAAGCGCCTCCCCATCCTTTAAATGGGAAACGTTTTAAGGATCTAAGCTTAAAGCTGAAAGACGGGCAATTGATCAACGCCTATCCGTTACTACACAAAGGTACTTTTCTTCTGCTGCATTTCCATTCTAATGAACAGAATAGCGGTCAATGGGAATCGTATAACAACCTTCAAGTTGTACATGCCTCTTTGGCTGAGGCTGACGCGGATTGGAACGACGTCCACACGGCGCTTATTCGGCCGGATGGGCATATTGCCTGGGCGATTTCTCTATCCGATCCAAATCCAATGCAAACCATAAATGAAGGAATCACTCGCTGGTGCGGAGACATTACCGTGTAGTCATTCGTTCGAGGTGCACAACTGACTTCCCATAGGATAAAGTTGTATTTGGGGCGTCTGAATGAACTATCACGGTATGCTGCACTTAAAAAAACGCAATGCAATGTTCTCCATGAGTATGTAAATACCGCCTGAGCGTTATTCAACAACGCTCAGGCGGTATTTTCATTTCTGAGAAAGAAGGTACTTTACGCTTCATTTCGTTCCGCAGCTGCAGATCGGCGACGCAGGGACAATGAAATAATAGCCGGGATCAGTCCAATGGCAACCAAAGCTCCACCAAGCAAACCAACGGATGCTAGCGAGATGCTTTCTACAACAATACCTCCGATTACAGCCTCTACAGCTGCCCAACTGCACAATAGAATTATTCGAACTCATGATGATCCCTGAAGCCTGAGAAAATTAAGCAATTCTATGCATTCGCTTGAATAAGAGGGGTTTGGTACGGAATAACGGAGTTAAACCGATTGCTTTTTATCTCCGTGGTACCCTTGATCTCCATAGGGCTCTAACTGTTCAAACCAGCGATTCAGACATTTGGCGAGTGCATCTTTGGAATCGTAATACGGGTTATCGTCTTGTTTCAATGTCTCCAGCACCTCGATCACAAACGCAGTCTCTCCATATTCATTCCATTCAGCCTGCAATCTTCGATTCAGATGGCTACCCATCTGTAACATAAAACGTTGTCCGTTAATGGTTTTCAGGTTCAGTGTGCTGTCGATATAAACTTTACCGTTACGTTCATTCCGAATCTGGTAGACGCCCGCTTCCGTTTTAACTTCTTTGGCCTGTTCCTGCAATTCTTTGCGACGATTCATCTTCTCCTGCTCCCCCTTTTCTTTGCGCTCCTGTTTTCCAACTTTGGCGCTCTGTTGATCTGTGTGGCTTGCCAGCCAATACTGACTGCCGTCTGGCTCACGTTCCAGCAAACCATAGTCGATGAGATACCTCCGTATTTCCACGTAATCATCATGAACTTCATTCAGCAGCTCATTGACCTGTTTTTCTGTATATTTGCGCTCCGTCTCGAATCGTTTGGCAATCTCGGTGAGCACAATATATTTATGCTTTTGCTGCATATGAAACGTCGTCAGTGGACCGCCGGTACCCTCTGGAAAATACTTATTCAGCACCTTCTCCCGATCCTGTTCTGTAATATCAAATGAATCACGACGGATCGTATGTCCATGCCTTGTCACCGGTGACACCCATTCGGCTGGAGCCTGGGTATCCTTACTTTTGAGCAGTTCCATTAATGCCAGGAATATCTTGGCCTGCCGTTCCTTCTCCTTTAATACAAATCGATGATTCCGGATCGTGGAAGCACTCCCGATACCAAGGGCCTTCTGTACTTCAGCATCCTTCTTTCCTTCATGAAACTGGGCCAGTAATCCACGCTGGACATCAGACAATCCGGTTACGCTTTTATCCAGCTCCAGCAAATATTCAAATACCGATCCATGAACCTTCTCAATATGCACTCGCATATAACGGGCTGCCTCATAGAGCACTCCTTCTTCAGGGTAGACAATCCCCGCTTCCGTCCTGTATCCGCAGCAGACACATATATAAGCGGGACCCTCCTCTATATAACCACGCTTGATCTCTTCCAATGAAGCTGTTTGCAACCATGATTCCGATGATTTCATGTAAAAGCTCCTTTTATCATTGTTATGGTCATTTCAACCGTATAATAATCAATATTTATGTTTTTGTTTGTTTATTTATAGATATAATATGATTTTGTTTGTTATATGTCAATATAACGGAAAAGAATGCTGTGTTTAAAGACATAACGGATGCCCCTTGTTCAACAGAAAAAAGACTGCAGAGTCGCAACCCTGCAGTCTTCTATCATCGCAGAAAGGGCATTTCAGCACCTTCCATAAGTATTTATCCTCAATCATTTTCATTTCAATCTCTGTTACAATTTAAACCGTTCAATCATGCTTTGCAGATCTTCAGCCATACGTGACAAGGCTGCCGAAGAAGCTGCAACCTCTTCCATTGTGGCCAACTGCTCTTGAGCCGCAGCCGATCCATCTTCCGTTCCAGAGGCAATTCTGTCCGACAGAACCATCGTATCACTTACTGCCTTGTTGATATGACCCATGCCGCCATCAATCTGACGGGAAGCTGCGGATACTTCTCCAGCTTGTGCAGCCACCAACTGTACCGCAGTGCGAATGTTCTGGAATGCTTCGCCCGCTTCTGTAACCATCTGCGAACTCTTAACCATCCCTTCTCCCGTACGGGCAAAAGTGGATTGCACTGCATTGGTTTTCTCCTGCATCTCATGCATAAGCTCATTAATCCGCTCGGCTGAAGCGCCTGAACTGTGAGCCAGTGTCTTCACTTCGTTGGCTACAACCGCGAATCCACGCCCTTGTTCGCCAGCTCTTGAAGCTTCAATGGACGCATTCAAAGCAAGAATGTTGGTCTGCTTGGCAATGGCCGTAATCTCGGCCACGATCACAAGAATCTCTTCATTTTTCGCGCGCAAATCCTCAATGACCACAGACATGGCTTTGCTCTCATCATTCACCTGCTGAATATGGGTAACCGCTTCTTCTACTGTAACCATACCCGCTTCCGACTTGGTGGATGCATCCAGAGCGATACGAGCGGTGTCTTCAGCACTGGATGAGATCTCTTTGACTCCAATGGACATTTCGCCCACGAGTTGACCTGTAGCAGCAAGACTATTGTTCTGCAAAGTCGTTCCCGCAGCTGCATCCTGCATCAGTTCGGCCACCTGTTCTGTGGCTTTGGATGTCTGTTCGGAACTTGCCATCAGTTCTTCAGAAGATGCCGCCAGCTGGCTGGACGTATCATGCACTTCTCCAAGCACATTACGAAGTGAAGTCGTCATCGTATCGAAGCTATCTCCAAGCTGTCCGAACTCATCCTTGCGCTGCAAACCAACCCGAACGGTGAGATCCCCGGCGCTTACTTTGGATGCTGCCTGCGTTAATTGCAGCAATGGCCGGTGAATGCTGCGGATAATGAATATAAGCAGAATCAACCCGATAACCAATGCAGATGCAACAATTGTAATTGCACGGATCAAAATAGGCATTACGGCTTCACTTGCTTCGGAAGGAACCATCTCGCCAACAATTTTCCAACCTGTCACCGGATTGGTGAAATACACAGCTTCCACTTCGTGACCATCATATGTATACTTCACCGTTCCACTTTCCTTCGTATACATCTCATTGATGTAAGGTTGATCCGACTGTGTACCGGATTCAATATTGTAGTGGAACAGGAATTTACCCCCGTTATCCAGCATGTACAGTTTGCCTTCTTTACCAATACGTATCTGATCAACGGATTCTTTCAGATGATTGAGACTGACATTGGCCCCGAATACCCCTTTGCCATCAGCCAGCTTGGCAGCCGCCGTTACGACCCATTCACCTGTCGTGGCCGACTGGAATGTATCCGAGATTACAGGTTCGTCCTGAGACATGCCCATCGTATACCATGAACGTTCACGCGGATCATAGATCTGTTCCCCAGGATCAGGAGATTTCATCCAGCTGCCATCTTCCGCACCTGCGGTGAGTACACCCAGTTCCTTATGATTCTGAGACATCCGATCCATCTGCCTTTGCAGTGCAGGAGATTTATTAATAATATCGTTTGAAGTAATACCCGCAGCCATCTGCGCTGCGTTATCCTTCTCCATATCCAGCATTTGATTTATCTGCAGACTAAGCATTTCTGTTTTGGCCTGTGCGGAACGAATAATTTCCATTTTAACCTGGTCAGCAGCTTTTTGATAAGATAACCATCCCACGGTAATGCTCGGTACAATCAGGAACAGGAGCAATGCAGCGATCAGGCGTTTTTTTACGGTTAAAGTAAACCAATTTCGAATCCTTTTCTTCATTTAACTAT
Source organism: Paenibacillus sp. FSL M8-0212 (assembly GCF_038004645.1). Taxonomy (NCBI): domain Bacteria; kingdom Bacillati; phylum Bacillota; class Bacilli; order Caryophanales; family Paenibacillaceae; genus Paenibacillus; species Paenibacillus sp. FSL M8-0212. The sequence goes on from NZ_JBBORP010000001.1 coordinate 2,091,096, forward strand.
CCCCCATCATAATCTTCACCCATCCTTTTATCGGACAATCGCTGTAAAAATATTATGTATCGATACTAAATTAGTACAAATTTAATTTAAATGATCTGATCAGATGATATGGATTATATCCGCTTAATCGTTTTGACCCTCTACGCGAGATCGTTTACAATGCTCATAAGTTGACTATTCATGAAACGATTGGAAGGGGAGGATTCACATCTTACGCAAGTCAAATGAAAGACAACGTATTTCCACGTTATATTCATCCATGTTCCGCATTCTGTTAGCGCTCATCCTGTGCGCAGGCCCGATTATGGGACAAGCTGGTATTACGGCATCCGCAGCGCAGACGACGCAAGCAGTTCACATTGAAGTGAATGGTGAGCAACAATCTTGGAAGAACGCACCACTTATAATCAAAGGCTCAACGTTTGTTCCACTACGGGATGTGGTCACATCGGTTAAAGGCACGTTGAAATGGGATAATCGCACCAAGACGGCTACCATTACCGTTGGCAGAGACAAGCTGATCCATCAGGCTGGCAGCAATTCCATTAAGGTAAACAAGGTCGATCTGGCCACAGGTGTGAATTCACGTACCGTTAACGGTACGTTGATGATACCTGTCCGGGCTATGGCTAATGCAATCAAGGCCGATATCAAAGTCCAACGTACAGCTACAGGTCAGATGAGTGTGAATATGGTAACCGATCAAGTTAGCCTGCTGAACAGCGAAGTTGCCAGTGTAGATGCGTATCTGCGCGAGATCAACTATCCAGGTATGGCGCTGATTGCCCGTGATGGCGAAGTTCTGCTAAGACAAGGCTACGGACTTGCCGACGAACAGACGCTGAACCGTCCGGATCAGAAGACTCGAATCGCATCGCTGAGCAAATCCTTCACAGCCGCGTCCATTCTGAGTCTCGTGGAGGATGGTAAGATTAATGTGCAAGATCCAATCTCTAAGTACATCTCCGGTATACCGAAGGGAGATCAGATCACGCTGCATATGCTGTTATCCCAGACTTCAGGTCTGCCATCGGCATTCGGTCGGGGTGAAGGAACTTCTATGGAAGAGACTGTTGAGGAGATTCGCCACAAAACGCTGAAGTTTGAACCAGGAAGTGCCTATCTGTACAGCAACAGCGGGTATGTTTTACTTGCATACGTCGTTGAACAGGTATCTGGCATGAGTTATGCCGACTACGTGCAACAGACGATATTGAAACCACTTGGTATGAAAAATTCGGGAGAGGCTTCCCGTAAAGTGCACACGATTAGTGGTTTTGTTCAACAAGATAACGCATGGGTAACTGCCCCATATTATGTTTCCCAATCCGGATCAGGAACCATATATTCCACGGTGGATGATATGCTGAAATGGGATCGTGCGTTGTATACGGACAAGATTCTAAGCCAAGATACGATTGAACAGATGTATGAGCCCTACTCCGATAAAAACTATGGCTACGCCTGGATTCTCAAAGAGAACGGCACCAACCGTACCGTCTTCCATAACGGTAGTGGTGGCGGGTTTGCTACAGCCTTTTCACGTAATCTGTCCGATGATATCACGATTATCCTGCTCGGCAACCACGCAGGCATGGACATGACTTCACTTTTGGATGAAGTTGAGGCCAAAACAGCCAAAGCACTGCAATTGCAATAATTTATAATGATTCATTTATACAGAACGAGCAAAGAGACGTTCCTATGGAGGATCGTCTCTTTGCTCGTTCTGTATATGTTTTCATTTTAACGACTCACACTTCCGTATAAGCTCAGCCCACAATCCCGCTCTTCTTCACCCTGCAAAAGGCAGATTAACTCATATTCTTATCACTGCCTAGGAGACATCCGCTCTTTCATCATCTGTCTGCTTTAATATTACAGGAAGTTTCCCCGCAAAAGGAATGCGCCCCATCAGCGCCTGAGCGACGCTATCCATGGCAAGTGGCCGGCTCTCGTAAGCCGCTACATAGACCTGGGCATCCGGAAGCGCCAGCAGATCATAGGGGCTTCGCAGTGCCACAACAGCCAGTGGTTTACCCAATTGCTGTATCCAACCAATCAGCCTGCACTGTGGATCGCCGGAGGGGCTTCCCGCATTGTAGGTTCCCACTACAATCTGCCGAATGTCATCTGCTTCCGCTGCCTGAAGCAGACGTGCGGAACGAATGGCGACTTCCTCGGGCGTGACCGTCAGATCGACAACATCCAGACCATACATGGATAAGGCTGAGCCCAAGGTGAACGTCTGAGTCAGCTGTTCGTCGGCAATTGTCGTCACGGACGTGGCAACCGTTATGACCAGCGTGCGTTCCGGCTTCAAAGGCAGCATATTCAGCTGATCGCGCACCAGTGTGATACTATTCTCGCTAATACGGCGGGCAACCTCTTGGTGTAATGAACTGTTGCGCTCCGACCAACTGGATAGAGCAGGAGCGTTTGATGCCTTTGGCAATGATGCATTCGATACTACAATATTCACTTCCTCATCACCTGCACCACCCGTTTCACTCTCCAGTAAACCACGCTTCGCCTTGTACATCAGCAAGCGATTCACCGACCCATCAATACGTCTCTCGCTAATCCGCCCGCTTCTCACAGCTGCTATCAACGCTTCAAATGCTTCTGCCTGAAGCTTAGCCGTATGGCTAATTAACACCAGATCTGCCCCGGCCTCTACCGCCATTACGGCTGCATCGACAGTGCCATAGTTCACGGCAATGGCATCCATCTCCATGCAATCTGTCACGATCATGCCCTCATAACCCAGTTCCTGGCGAAGCAGACCGCTTAATACGGTTTGCGATAGCGTTACGGGCAGACGCTCTGGCTCCAGTGCAGGGAAATAAATATGCGCCGACATCATGGCATCGACACCTTCCGCGATAGCGGCTCGGAATGGAATCAACTCCAGACGCTCTACCCGTTCACGATCATGAGTGATGATTGGGAGGTCCAGATGGGAATCGGTATCCGTATCCCCATGCCCCGGGAAGTGCTTGGCTGTCGCTGCAATCCCAGCGTCCTGTATTCCCGCGATGGTTCTGGCCCCATATTCTGCAACGGATTGTGGAGATTCGCCGAATGATCGCACACCGATGACCGGATTAACCGCGTTATTGTTCACATCCAATACCGGAGCAAAGTTCATGTTAATGCCCATGGACTTCAGCTCCAACCCACTGATATATGCCGCCTGATACGCATCGTCAATGGAACCGGCAGCGGCAATGGCCATTGGTCCAGGCATCAAGGCGATCCCTTCGGTGATTCGAGCAACCATGCCGCCCTCCTGATCAATGGAGATCCAGAGCGGCACATTACCACTGCTTTTGGCAATCTGCTGTAACCCTAACGATAACCGCTCTACCTGCTCTGGCGACTCAACGTTGCGAGCAAAGTAGATTACGCCACCAATTGGATACTTTCGGAAAAAGGATTCCACATCGCCAACAGCTTCGGTGCCATGAAAGCCACAAAGCAGCATTTGCCCAACTTTCTCACGCAAAGTCATCTGTTTCAGCCTCGACTGGTATAACTCGTTTAGCCCACTCATTTCATGCCTCCCTCCGATAACAAACATCCATTCATTGATATAACAAAAACGGCTTTCGCCGCTCCTTCCATTCCGCTGCCTGTACATTCCACGCTTCCATTAAACGAACGAAGCCCGCCCAGTCATGAATCGTTTCCCTGACTTCCTTACCCCCTGCCAGCAGGTCGATAAAGTACCTTGAACCCGGCTCTGGTGGCTCCAGCCAGCAGAATTGCTCCGGATAGAGTGATACCAGTTCATGCAAAAGCACCAACCCTGTCTCTACCGCCCGGAATTTCCTGCTGTCCGTTACAAAAATCCTTACACCACAACACAGCTCACCTGCATGTTTGGAGAATGTTGGGGACATGTACACTGGATGCACATGCACACCTTCCAGCTTGTATTCCCGAAATCGTTCCGCCAAACGTTCACCCTCAACCCAGGGGGCCCCAATCCACTCGAATGGGCGGGTCGTGCCCCTGCCCTCCGATACATTAGTGCCTTCGAACAGGCACGTCCCCGCATATACCCGCACACTGTCCAGCGTGGGCATATTGGGAGAGGGTAGCATCCAGGGAAGACCACAATCCGCATACTCCATGGAGCGCTGCCATCCTTCCATGGCAACCACGTCCAACTCGCAAGGTACATCCATCTCGCTGTTGACCATCAGGGCGAGTTCACCTACCGTCAATCCGGTACGTACGGGTACACGCCAAGCGCCAACAAGTGATTCATACCCCGCGTTCAGCACACCGCCTTCAACAACGTTTCCCCCCAACGGATTGGGGCGGTCCAGAATCAGCATACGTTTGCCTGCTACAGCACAGACCTCCATCATATGGAAGAGGGTTGAGGCATACGTGTAATAACGAACGCCCACGTCCTGAATGTCAAACAGGACCGTATCCACTCCAGCCAGCATTGCAGGCGTAGGTCTCTTGTAATCTCCATACAGGCTGAACACCGGAATGTCCAGACGTGGATGAAGCATGTCTCCGAATCTGACACCCGCCTGAAGCTCTCCATCCAGTCCGTGCTCACAGGCATAGAGCGCTGTAAGCTCGGTATTAGCCATTCCGGCGCACACATCTATTGTCGATACAAAATCCGCTGTAATACCAGTCGGGTTCGTAATTAGACCGATTCGAGCACCTATTAACCACGGATGCGATAACCCTCTGGCCAGAAGATCAACTCCCGTTTTTACAGCCGGGATCTGCTCGGTCCCCTTCAACTGGCCCATCACACATTCCCCTGGCTTATCCAGCCTGTATGCTGGTGATCATTACCACCTGTTACGACAGGCTCTTCTTCAGGCTCCAGCACATTAAGAGCAACCTTATGCTGATAGATGGCAAACATACCTCCAAACAGCGCTCCGAAACCAACGACAGTCAGCATCAGCAGCGCAGTCAGGCACATGGCCTGAAAACAAGCGCCCATCGTGTACCCCGGGTGACGGAAGAACAGCTTTACACTTTCCCCCATCGCCTGAACGATGCCCATGTTTTTTTGTAAAACAAGCTGCCAGGTATAGAACTGTGACATCAGCGCCATGAGAACAAAGAACGTCTGGAATACACCCACTGCTGTACCTGTAATTCCACCCTGTCCGCCGTAATACCACCAGGTTGACCATAGAATGAAGCCAAGCACCGCGAAAAGCACACCCACCGAGCCTCCGGGGATTATTCCCTTCAACATTCCGATCCAAATATCCTTAAGCCCATTGCGCCGTTCCTTACGTTCCAATCTGTGATGCATGGCATAACAAACACCGAACAGGATGGGCATATACATCAAAGCCAGAAGCAGTATAGCGATCGGCAGCGGAGCAAACATCAGAATGGGAACCAATACGATAGAGCTAACGACACTGTACAAGGCCACCGGAATAATATCCCGATAGATTTCCGCACCCGACTTGATCAATACTTCACTCAGCTTACGCATTTTTATTCTCCCTTCTATATAAGTTGGACTAAACATTTACACGATAACGGAGAAAACAGAACAAATCTGGAGAAGCGAAGCGTTCGCCCACAAGGGCTATCTTAAAAGGGCTCCCCATTTGGGTTGGCTTGGCCGCACCGCCGGTCAGTATGTTGTACCAAACTTGCAACGTGCTAACGAATCTCCCGCACCTTAAACGACAGATTTTCGAGGCATGCCAATTTTAACGAACTTCAGTGCCGTTATATCGGTACAACCAAGGCGTCAGAGCCTGAAAAACAACATCTTCGAGTAAATAACGTCTCTGTGATTCGTTACATTTCAAACCGGTGCAAATGGGAGCGAATAACGTGTGTAAGGTTCCTTAAAACAAAATTATAACGAGAAAAAATAGTACACATTCACGCTCATTACGTTTAGGACAGCCCCACTTACTCCCGTCCAATCGCAAGTTCCGTCTCTGGATCGAAAAAGTGTGCCTTACGCAGGTCCAGCACAAACTTTTTGTCCATACCTACATAAGCATGTGTTTCGGGGTGAACCTTGGCCGTAACGGTACGGGCACCGGAATGGAAATACACCAAATTCTCGGAGCCCAGATGTTCTACAACCTGAACTCGTGCCTGCAGCATATGGTCTGTCGGGATATTCGGAGCGACATCGTCACCAAAAATATGCTCTGGACGCAGACCCATAATCACCGGCTTGCCTTGATGACTCTGAAGACGAGCAAGTACATCTGCTGGCAAGGTGAATGATGCTCCCTCGATGACAACCTGCGTGCCTTCAATCCGTGCATCAATGAAGTTCATCGCCGGGGAACCAATAAATCCGGCAACAAACATATTTCGCGGACTCGCATACAGCTCTTTTGGTGAAGCCACCTGCTGAATGTCTCCATGATTCATGACAACTATGCGTTCCCCAAGTGTCATGGCCTCCACCTGATCATGCGTCACGTAAACAATCGTGGCACCGAGACGTTTATGCAGCTCTCCCAACTCCACCCGCATCTGCACTCGCAACTTGGCATCCAGATTGGACAGTGGTTCGTCGAATAAAAACACCTGCGGATCACGGACGATCGCCCTTCCCACCGCAACACGCTGGCGCTGACCACCAGACAACTCCCGTGGTTTGCGCTCCAGCATCGCTTCTAGTCCAAGAATGGAGGCCGCATTCTGCACCTGTTCATCAATATAGGACTTTGGCTTTTTCAGATTTTTCAGGCCAAAGGAAAGATTCTCACGGATGGTCATATGCGGATAAAGTGCATAATCCTGAAACACCATCGCGATATCCCGATCCTTCGGATGCAGATCGTTAACAAGCCGGTCACCGATCACAATATCACCGCTCGTTTGTTTTTCAAGTCCGGCAATCATCCGCAGTGACGTTGTCTTGCCACAGCCCGAAGGACCCACAAACACTACGAATTCCTTATCTTCTATAACAAAGTCCGAGCCGGCCACAGCCGTGAACGTTCCTTTATGATCGTCTTTGAATTCTTTGCGCACTTGGCGAAACTCCACGCGTGCCATAGGTAGATCCCCCTTTACATTGTCGCTTGTCCTGAACTAACAGTTAACCTTTAACCGCACCGATCGTAATGCCCTGCAGGAAGTAACGTTGCAGTGAGAAAAACAGAATAATCATTGGCAACGCACCTATTGTTGCCCCTGCCATCATTGCGCCGAAGTCCGTTGATTCGGCAAATACAAACGAGGCCAACCCCACCTGAATGGTACGCATCTCGTTGGAATTGGTAATGAGGAAGGGCCAGAAGAATTCATTCCACGAAGCCACAAACGTGAATATCGCCAGCACCGCGATTCCCGGCTTTGCCATCGGCAGAATGACTTTCCAGAAGATACCGAACTCGCTGCATGCATCGATACGCGCCGCATGGATTAGTGATGTGGGCAGCGTGGACATAAACTGTTTCATCAAGAATATGTTCCCTACGCTAACGGCAGCAGGCAGAATAATGGCCGTATACGTATCCCCCAAGTCAAACACGTTGACCATCAGAATGTACAAAGGAATCAGCGTCACTTGTGCCGGGATCATCATTGTCCCAAGCAACGTCCAGAATACCGCCTGACTACCCGGAAACTTCAGTTTGGCGAACGCATATCCCGCCAGGGAAGCGAAGAATACATTTGTTACGGTCAGAATGATCGAGATGAGCAGCGAATTGTACAGCCAGCGCCAGGCATCAGTTTTGGCAAAAAAGCGCTCATATGGTGATAATGACAGCTGCTCCGGAATCATCTGTGGTTTAAACGAAGCCGACATTGCACTATCCTGCACCGAACCAACGAGCATCCAATACATCGGAATGACCGTCACCAGCGCCCAGACCACCAGCAGAATGGATGCAACAACGAGCAGTATCTTTTTCTGTGTTGATTTCATGGATTTCATTCACCCCCGGATGCTTAATGCAACGTGCTCTAATAGTACGTGTTTTGAACTACCTCTAATACTCAATATCGCTGGAGAAATATTTGAACTGAATGACAGAGATGACTATGATGATAATCGCCAGTACAAACGACTGAGCCGAAGCCAATCCGAACTCATAGAACTTAAATGCCGTCTCGTAGATCAGATAAGCGATTGTAGTTGTCGCAAAGTTCGGTCCACCCTGTGTCATCAGATATACCGAGATAAACACCTGGAAGGATGTAATGACACCCGTGACGAGCAGATACAGCGTAGTTGGTTTGAGCAGCGGCCATGTAATCTTGCTGAACTGGGTCCAGCCGCTGGCATGATCAATATCCGCCGCTTCATACAGCGATTTCGGAATACCACCCATGGCTGCCAGATACAGAATAATGCCCGCTCCGTGTGATCCAAGCCAGTTCATCAGAATGAGTGAAAAGAGTGCCGTTCCCGATTGGCCCAGCCAGATTACCGGGTCAAGACCGAACAGGCCGAGGAAGCGGTTCAGCAGTCCTGAATCCGTCGGGTCAAAGATTGCCAGCCATACAATGGAGATGGTTACCCCGGAGGCTACCGCAGGCAGATACATGGTAGCTTTGAAAAATGTCTGCCATTTAGTTTTCATTTGATAGATGAAATAAGACAGTACAAATGTAATGAGAATATTGACCGGGACTGTGCCTACGGTGAAGATCACTGTATTTTTAATCGACTTCCAGAACGTCTCATCCTTCACTAAACGCTCGTAGTTATCCAATCCAACCCACGTTGAGTTCATAATGTTGTATTTCTGGAAGCTCATCACAAGAGCCGTCAGAACAGGATACAGTGTGAAAATGAGAAACAGCAGGACAGGCGCCAAAATAAACAAATACGCCCACCCGTAGTCTCGCCAAAACCGGGCAACCCGGGAAGTCCGAGGCACGGACGGTTTTGGCGCAAGGGCGGTCTGCATGGCGAATCCTCCTCTCCTAATCAGTGTGGTTTTACGTTATGTTTGATTGTCCGAGTTATTGTCCAAACATCTGCTGGCCTTTGCTCTTGAAGTCTTCTGCGATCTGCTCTGGTGATTTTTCTCCCGAGAACAGCGCCTGGATGTTTGGCTTCACAACCTGTTCCTTGAATTGTTTTTGCTGGGATGCTTTGTCGATATCCAGTTCCAGTACAACCGGCATCGCGATATTCTCTGCCATGACTTTTGCAGCAGCCAGATTATCCGGTTGACCAAGTTCTTTTCCTTTAAACAGTTCCACTTGGGACTGTCTTACGAATGGAAGTGCCAGTTCATTGGCCGAGTTCCCTGCTTTGGCACCACTAAGCGCCTCCATCACAAGGAACGTATTTTTGGCATGCTGTTCGCCTTTGTCCTTCTTCTGTTTGAAGGCTACATACCCTTCGCCGCCCATCGTTGTGGCCGCAGGTTGATCATCATTATGTGGTACAGGCAACAGGACAAAATCAATCTTCTCTCCTTGCACCTTGCCATCATCGATGTCCTTGTTGCGGTTCTGAATCATCACATCATAATAAGGAATCGCTTTGGAGATAATCGCCGTTTCCCCCGCGTAGAACATATCCGTCCGTTTCGCTGGAGCGAGAGCCGCCGTTTCCTTCGGCATATACCCTTGATCCATCAGGTTTTTGATAAAAGAGAGAGTATCCAGAATGCGACCATCATTCCATTGGAACGTGCCGTCTTTATCAAGAACATCGATCATCCCGTTGTTACGAGACAGCATTTCAATGAAGTCAAGCGAGGTTCCGTCGGTAACCAGTGCATATTGCTTGGCCCCGCCATCCAACGTTTTGGTCAGCTTGGCAGCAGCATCGTTGAATTCGGACCAGGTCCAGCCATTTTGCTGAATGGACTTCCAATCAATGCCCGCTTCCTCCAGAATACGTTTGTTACCACCCCAAGCCCATTGGAATTGATACAACGGCAGTCCGTACTGTTTCCCCTGAATCTGGCCTAAATCCAGCGTACCTGGCAGGTAGTCGTCCTTGATCTCAGGTGTCAGGTAGCTGTCCAGCTCAAGTGCCAATCCCGTATTCACATATGTGCCATCTACGCTATGAAAGTAAAGATCCGGCGGGTTACCTGCGTTCAGAGCGACATCGAATTTTTTGGGCCCTTCCGCCCAGGAGAGCATTTCCGTTTTCACGGTAATGTTCGGGTGTTCTTTATTGAAATCAACGATTAGATCCTTCAGTTCATCTTCATATGTGCCATGTACAGGATAGGTCCATACCGTCACTGTATCTTCCGCATTCGGATCATCTGAAGCAGCACCCCCGCTATTCCCACAGGCAGTAACCAAGACCATCATCAACAACATCGTCCATACCAGACCCTTCTTTTTCATCCCTTCATCTCCTTTGCATGTCATCATCCGATTCTTTCATTGCCTAACCATGCTACCCCTTTTTTGATCATTCAGCCTTTTAAACGGCATCCACCCATAAACTCGGCAGTAAGGAAAAGCACCTCCCCTGGAGATTGGACCTGCCAGTCGCAGGCTAAATCTCTCAAATGCAATATTAACGTCAACTTAATTGACATTAACAGTATTAATTCCTTCCAAAATTGTAGATTGAGTTCATTATATGAGTTGTAAAATAAAAATTCAACATTATTTTTTATTATAAAATTTAATTTTACTTTTTCTTTTCATGCCACTATACTATGTAAAAAGAAAACCCAAGCAAGCGAGGTGAGCCACTTTGCGAGTATATGTAGGCGTAGATGGAGGCGGTACCAATACTGATGCAGCAATCATTTCCGAATCTGGTGAAATTCTTGCCCGACTCAGCGGAGGTCCCACGAATCCTCATAGCGTATCAACTGAACAGGCCCTTTCCGAACTGCAACGAGTGCTGGAACAGCTATTTAATCTAATAAGTGATTTATCGACAAATTGTGAGGGTATATGCCTTGGGATGTCAGGTGTAGATACGATCCAAGAACGGCAACTTATAGCCAAAGCAGTAAATAACTATATGAAGAGCCGCAATCAACAGAGATCAGAAGCTTGTCCCGTCTGGGTTGTATCCGAAGGTGAGATTGCTCTGATGGCCTCTCTCGGACATACGCACGGTGTATTATGCATCTCTGGAACAGGGTCCATCGTGTACGGATTTACGCTGGAAGGAGAGCGATACCGTGCAGGTGGCTGGGGTCATCTGCTCGGAGATGAGGGGAGCGGTTATCGTATTGGGCAGCGTGCACTCCAAGTGGTTATGCAGAGTTATGACGGTGTTCTTCCTCCAACCCGTTTAACCCCGCTTCTTCTAAAGAAACTGAACCTTCAGGATATATCGGAGCTAAAGACACGGGTGTATCAGACGGATTGGGGCAAAACCCAGACCGCATCCATTGCCCGTCTAGCTATAGAAGCAGCTGAACTCGGAGATGAGGCCGCCCGGGCACTGATCATCGACGAAGCCTCGCAATTGGTGGATACCGCCAAGGCGCTGATTGCCCGTCATCCGGAATTTGCATCCACTCCGGTTGTCCTGTCCGGATCACTGTTTCGATACGCTGCACTTTTCCGAAATACATTTATTCACAAGTTATCTGAATATTATGAAGAGTTGGACTTTGTATATCGTGAAGATGCCCCCGCTCCAGCGGTTGGCGCAGCACAACTGGCAAAAAAACGCTGTTCCCTGAATGAATCATTTTAAAAGAGAGAAGGAGGCCATACAGATGAATCACATGCTGAATTCACTAATAACAGAACAACCCAATCCACTAACGGATCATATAGATGAATTGCCTTCGGCAGAAATTATGGAGCTAATTAATAAGGAAGATCAACGGATTGCGGAGCTCATTCAGCCCCTAATTCCGGTCATTGCTCAGGCTGCGGATCGGATCTTGAAGGCGTTTCAGTCTGGCGGCAGGCTTTTTTATGTAGGCGCAGGTACCAGTGGACGATTAGGAATACTTGACGCTTCGGAATGCCCGCCTACCTACGGAACCCCGCCCTCCATGGTGCAGGGTATTATTGCAGGGGGATTCCGGGCAGTGAAGGACCCGGTTGAAGGTGCTGAAGATAGTGAGGAGTTGGGAGCTGCGGACCTTGATGAACATGGCTTAGACAAAAACGATGTCGTGGTTGGCATTGCAGCCAGTGGACGAACGCCGTATGTGCTGGGTGCGATGAGACACGCCAAGGAGATTGGGGCTACGGTGATCAGCCTGAGTAATAATGCAGGCACGCCGATGACCCTGTTGGCTGATGTGAGCATTGAGGCTGTTGTCGGCCCAGAGGTTGTCATGGGTTCAACACGTATGAAGGCAGGCAGCGCCCAGAAAATGATTCTGAACATGCTCACAACTACCGCCATGATTCGTCTGGGCAAGGTTTACCGTAATTTCATGGTTGATCTGAACCCTTCGAACGAGAAGCTTGTCCATCGGGCCAAACGCATGATCCATCTGGCAACCGGAGCGAATGAAGCAGATATTGAAGAGGCTTTTACCGGTGCAGACGGTCATGTAAAAACGGCAATCGTCATGCTGATGGCAGGCGTGGATGCAACAGAAGCCCAGCACAGGCTTGATCTGGCTGACGGATTTGTCCGCAGCGCCATTGCGGGGCCTTCCTGAGCCGTACAGGGATATCATTAGAGGTTGAAAGAGAGGAGCCCGACATTAGTCTGGGCTCTTTTTATAATTTTTTATTATAAAAGCGGATATAATCCGTCAAAAAATCCCCTCCTGTATAAACAGAAAGGGATTCATATGGTTCTACTTCACTTGTGCTCCAGAATAGCCTGTCGGCTCTTCTCCAAATACTCCACCGACTGGTTGTAATCCCGACTGGCAATCGCTAGATACAAAATGTCGATCACGTTCAACTGAGCAATCCGTGACGATGTGGCTCCGCTCCGAATGTCACTTTCGGTGGAAGTAATCATCAGAGGCACATCCGCCATACTGCTGAGTGTATTGCTGCCCCACTTGGTAATGCTGATTGTCGCTGCACCGCCATCATGAGCATGCTTGAGACAGGAGATTACGTTTGAAGTCTCCCCTGAATACGAGATACATACCACCGCATCATCCTCACGAAGCGTCGTTGCGGACGAAATCTGCATATGCGGATCGGCGAACGAAAAGCTTGTACGATTGATTCGCATGAACTTGTAATGTGCATCCAGCGCAATCAGGTTGGAGGCCCCTACTCCATAGAAAAAGATTCGGTTTGCCTGATGAAGCACGTCCACGGCTTTTTCCACCAGACGTGGGTCCAGAATATGAACCGTATCCTTCACCGACTGAATATTGTTTGCGGACACATGCTGAATAATGCTCTCCATGGAGTCCTGGGGACGAATCTCCGTATATTGATATGGCTCACTCGTCTGCAAATCTCCGGCAATCTTCAGCTTCAGCTCCTGAAAACCCGTTACACCCAGTGATTTACAGAGACGGATAATGGCAGCTGGGCTGCCTCCACTCCGTTCAGACAACTGGGCCACCGAGGATTGAACAGTTTCTTGCGGGTGATCGAGAATATAAGCTCCGATCTTCCGTTCGGACGGGGTCAAGTCATCCATTAATGCGCGTAAACGTACAAGTCCACCTTTCATGCCTTCCATTCGCTCCTCCTTTCCGTACTGCATTCATGTACAAGCATTTTATCTTATAATTCCACTCGCGTCTAATCGAATCCCTCGCCCTTCCATAACTGAACTCCAATTAAAGTCAGGCCTCACTAGAGTGTGAGATTGCCTGAGATTACGGCGTGTTTCGCTCCGGTTACTGCCGGGAGTGTATTGGTTCTTCCCATAAGTGCCTCATGGCCAAGTAGAGCAAATCCAATGGCTTCCCGAGCATCATCAGGTACGCCATAATCTGCTGTTCGTTCCAAACGGATATCTTTCGGTAGTCTCTGACGGATCATCTCCATCAACGTGGCATTGGAAGTACCACCACCGCACGCAAGCATGGCCGATATTTGCACCTTGGGCAGGATAAAATCCTGCACTGCACGCACGATGGTCTCCGCGGTCAGACAGGTGGCAGTAGCCAGCGTATCTTCAAGGGATAAGGAACGCGCTGCGGCCATCTCCATCAGTCTCACTGCATACGCGGCTCCATATACTTCTCGCCCGGTACTTTTCGGCGGAATTCTTTTGAAATACTCCTCCTCCAAACACAGTTCTACCAGACGCTGATCGACCTTTCCCTGTGCGGCAATGCTTCCACTCGGATCATAATGCTGCCGCCCATCCGTTGCCTGCCGCACAATGGCGTCCATCACCATATTGCCCGGTCCCGTATCAAATGCCGAAATACCTTCGGTAGATGACTCAGAGGGAAGCACCGTCACATTGCCAATGCCACCGATATTCTGCACCAGCCGTCCTTCCGTCGGGCTACGGAACATCAGAGCATCCGCATAAGGCGTAAGCGGGGCACCTTCCCCACCAGCGGCCATATCCCTTGCACGCAAGTTACCAATCACTGGCAGTCCTGTCCGTTCTCGAACGACAGCACATTCACCGATCTGCAATGTCGATACCACATCAATACTGGCTCCCGTTGGCCCTGGAAATGCAGAGGCTACAGGAGCATGCCATACCGTCTGTCCATGCATGCTAATCACATCCACCTGCTGCGTTGAGATACCGGCAGACCGCATCAGTTCCGTAACGCTATGCGCATACCACTCCGATACACCAAAATGCGCGGCTGTCAGCTCGTCGACACGCGCCGTCCCCGGTGAACATAACCGGATCATCACGTCTCTCAATCCATTCGAATACGGCACACAGACGAAATCAACCAGCTCTATCTGCTGTAATGCCCCGCTCATATCGGTTTGAATACGCACCAATGCCGCGTCAGTTCCATCAAGTGACGTTCCTGACATTAGTCCGATGACCAGATGCTCCTGCTTCAAACGATACTTCTCCCACATCGGATAGCTGCCTGTATCCATCCACTTCCAACCTCCTGCAAGACCCGATAAACACGTCATCCTGCCATAATTTCACCCAGTATATGATATTAAATTTCACAAGTCAAACATTATATGAAATTTAATTACATCATTGAAAATAAAAAGAGAGATATTCATCCCATTTGCGATCACACATCATGTTTTCTTCCATCAATTGATAATTAGATATCAGAAGAGAAACATTTTTACATTTTTACCGTTTATAATATGTAGGTATATTTTGGTAGTCATATATAGATCTAATACTAGTCGAGGTGCATAATGAAGAAAACCATTTTACTATTGTTTCTGAGCCTGTTCTTACTCGTTTTGTTCCCTAATCAGGGAAATGCCGCTGCAAGTTCGTCGAAAATCTTTATGGATGGAGAGGAATTAGTCCTCCCAAGTGATGTACAGGTGACGATTATCAATAAAAACGTGATGATCCCGATTCGTGTCGTTGCCGAAAATTTGAAATTCAAAGTTGATTGGAACCAACAAGCACGCACTGTAAAAATTCAGCAAGATCAACAGACGATTTCCCTAACCGTGGACCAAAAGCAAGCCATGGTTGCTGACAAACAAGTCACTTTGAACACAGCACCGCAAATTTTGAATAAAACGCTGGTGGTGCCCATTCGATTTGTCAGTGAACAAATGGGGCTTAAGGTAAGATGGAATAATCAAGACAAGATCGTATACTTAACAAACACCAGTAAGGGACCTGCTACCGAACCAGGCAACAGTTCTGGAAAAGGAGATTCAAGCTCTACCGCCCAGGTTACCGATATCCAATTTGCCAACAATCAGCTCGTGTTATCCACGGATGGGGCCGTTCAGCCGGTAGTAACGACCCTCAAGTACCCTGATCGTTTGGTTGTGGACTTGCCCGGAGCCACCTTTGGTGATATCTCCCAACCGCTGGATCAAGGACTCAATGGCAAGTTGGATGTGAGCGGTTATCCCAATGTGACAGAAGTGAGATATTCACTGTTCAAACGAGAACCGGCACAAGTTCGCATTGTCGTAGAATTGAATAATGTGAAGAATGTCCAGTACAGCCAGAACGTCATTGCCGATAAACTGATTATTGATCTGAATGTTGCGGGAGACAATGTCACACCTGCTCCAGTCACTCCAGTAGGCGATTCAGGACGCAAGGTCGTGGTCATCGATCCAGGACACGGTGGCAGTGATCCAGGGACGATCAGCATCACGAACAAACCCGAGAAGGAATACAATCTGGCATTAGCTCACAAAGTACAAGCCCTCCTGCTTAATGAACCTAATATCGAATTGGTGATGACTCGTGAAGGTGATACCTATCCGACCCGTCCTGAGCGTGTTCAGCTCGCCAATCAATTAAATGCAGATGTATTTGTATCTATCCATGGCAATAGTGTGAAGTCCGCCCCCCAAGCCACAGGTACAGAGACATATTATTATCAACGCAGTAACAGCAAGGAATTAGCTACTATCATTCATCAACGTTTGGTGAAAGCCATGGGTCTCAGAGATCGTGGTGTGAAAAATGGCAACTTGGAAGTGATCCGAGACACGACCATGCCTGCAGTGCTTTTGGAAGTGGGATTCTTGAGTAATGTGCTCGATGAAGAACTGATGTCGTCCGAAGTTGTTCAGATGAAAGCCGCTCAAGCGATAGCCGATGGAATCAAGGAGTATTTGGGCCTATAAATCATATAATAAATCAGATAAAGGAAGTGATTCTTTGAATAAGAAGCTAGGTTGTGCACTTATATTATCATGCTTGATCCTTATCGGAGTTGGATGTGCCCAGAAGCCAGTGAGCCAATCCGGCTCAAATGAACCTGCTGTTCAGGGGGGACAGGTGCAGGCACCAAACCCATCCGAAACGGAGGTGGATCTGGGCACAATGAATACACAAGTCGTCGATGTTTATTTGGCAGATTCTCAGGTACTTGAGCTTGAGAAAACAGAGCAGGAAATTGAATACAAGGATGATTCCGAAAAATATGAAAAAACATTTGCAGCGTTGCAAACGAACACCTATTCGGAGCTTGTTTCCCTCTGGGAGCAGGTTGAATTGCTCTCTATCCAATATGCTGAGGGTACAGTGACTTTGGATGTTCATATCCCCGCTGAAGCCAATCTTGGTACCAGTGGAGAATTGCTCGCATTGGAAGCTTTAACTACAACGATGTTTCAATTTGATGAAGTGAACAGCCTGGATATACTGGTGGATGGTGAAGCCGTGGATAGTTTGATGGGTCATGCCGAACTGGAACACCCTATTCATCGCGAACCCTAAAGATCACACAACAATGGAAAAAGAACGTCCCCAGGGACGTTCCAATCTGACGCATCAATTCGATTCATGCACAATTCACACATATAGCTCGTCACCAGCAGACAGTGAATGTATAACTGTTCCCGGTGACGGGCTATTTCTGAGCAAACCTTCTTTTAAACGGTCCGTCTCTGCCCGGTCAGTATGCACAAGGACCGTATGCCTTGCTGGAACCTGATGCAGCATCCGTTCAACATCCTTCCAGCCCTGATGCACTTTATAACGTATTTTCCGCACCACACACACTCCATACTTGTCAGGAACCCGTAGCAGCTTATCACCAAATGTACCATGAGCAACATGCCCGGTGAGCAGAATCAGATTCTCCTCCCTGTCCGATAATTGACTATAATACCAACGGGCAAGCGAGGACTGCATCATGCCGTCGGGAATGAACCATAGCGAAGCAGCATGATGTTCCAACAGCTGTTCCCGCTCTTGGGTGGTCGTAGGCAGATCCCATCCTCGTCCAGTCAGAAAGCCATCAATTTTGTCTTTCAACGAACTTCCGATGACATGCTCTCCCTTCTCCCTCAACCAATACGGAACATGCATAAGCTGCTTCATGCCGTCTACCAGCCCGTGTTCTACTACGATTGGGATAGCCGGGAATTGTTGCTGTGCCCACAGTATGATCTCCTGTCCACGACCTACGACAGGCATGGGTAAGAGCACCTTTCCGCCTTGAGCAATCGTCTGGCGAATGGCTCGTTCAAGCTGTTCCAGTTTGTCGGCCTGTGTATCCTGGTCCGTACCGTAGGCCGCATCAACGATCGCCAGATCCACTAGCCCGACGGAAGATATTGGCGCAGCGTCTGCTACGTTTGCTCTGTCTGCTCTGTCTGCTCCATCTGCTCCGTTGGATGTGAAATTTCTCTGCTTCATGGGTATCTCCATGGATACAAGTGTTCTTGACGATGCCTCTGATGCAACAGATGTATGATCTTGTGACGTTATGAATTCTCCAGCCTTTTGCCCACTGTTTATGGCGATTAGTTCCTCTGTACCCCACCGTTCGCTGCTCGGAGCATCGAACACAGGATTCTCACGAAGCATGTTTGTCTGCCAGAACGCCTCCGCTGGACAATCCTCCTGTAAAAGCAGCGATTCGGACGTGTAGTCCCCGGAATAGAAAATCCGCTTACCTTCCATTTCAACCCCAAACCACACCGATCCAGCCAGATGTCCACTCCGGCCCCACATCACTTTTACTTCTGGAAAAGGTTCAAACCAGGTTTGGGATACGACCTCATCTTCCAGATACCGATAACGAATAGCCTGCTCATCTACTTCATCATAAGGAAGTTCTTCGCCTATACGCTCTACAAACCTACGCCAGTTGGCAAAATACGTACGCAGCTGCGCCCTCGTCTCTCTCGTCGTCCACACTTCACCCTGGTAGCCCATCTTATACAGCAAAGGGATGGCGACCGAATGATCCTCATGGGCGTGGGACAAGAGGACCGCGTCCAGTTGTGGGACAATCTCCGGATCGATCAGCGGATACTGGCCTTTGCCTTCTTTTTTCACACCACAATCCAGCAAAAGCCGAAACCGGCTCCCGCTCAGGAGATAGGCGGAACGTCCATGTTCCCCTGCGCCGCCCCATACGTTCAGTTTGATCATGATGCATTCCACTTTCTCTTTGAATTCAGCATTTCGATTCCAAGCAGCATGAACACCGTCATACCTACTGTCACGACGGCCATCGCCATGCCGAGGGATACCTGACCTTGTTCAAACTGGGCAAAAATATACGTAGCGGACGTCTGCATCGACGGCGGAAGAATCAATAACGAACCTACCAACTCCCGGGTAGCAATCGTAAAGGTCATCATCCATCCGGCCAGCATGCCGGGTAGGATCAGCGGGATCAGGATTCGCCGTAGAATATACAGCGGTTTCCCGCCAAAGACTTGCCCAGCCTGGAACAATGTTCCGTCAATCTGGGTAAAGCTCGATTTTACATACTGCACGGTGTAAGGCAAGAAGAGAACAACATACGTGAGCACAACCATGCCGTAGGTGTTATACAACGTGACTGGCATCCAAGGTGAGTTCCAGAAGAGAATCAGACCCACGACCATCACGATGCCCGGCACCGTATTAGGCAACAGACTGAACAAGTCAATCACACGCTGCATGAATGAAGATGATCTGCCGATCGCGAGTGCAAACCCAGTACCGATAATAACAGCAACGGTTGAAGCCGCGAGGGATAATCCCAGACTGTTCCCAATGGCCTTCATGCTCACCGATCCCCAAGATAACAGCTCTTTGTAATGATCCAAGGTCAGATTATCAAATGCAATTCCCGATCCCCGTAACTTCATGGTCGAAGCGGCGATGATGGAGAAATATGGGATACCTATCGACAGGATCAACAGGATTGCAAGATACACCCCACACAACCATCCTGCTCCGCCACGAAGAGAATATCGCTTCGAACGTTGCCCTTTGCCACCAACCAGACGATACGTGAACTTCCGGCTCATGGCAGACTGCATATACCACATCACCAGACAGACGGACAGCAGCACCGATGCCAGCGAAGTCGCCTTGCCGAAGTCAATCGGCCAACTGGAGATGTACTTATGAATTTCGGAGGTCATGACATAATAGCCAATCTTGCGCCCGAAGGTTGCCGGTGTTCCGAATTCCGCAATCGTTTTGACAAAGACCAGCATGATCCCCATGCCGTAGGATGACAACAATAAGGGTAAAATAATGCGTCTGAAACGGTATCCTGCCCGTGCACCGTGCACGGCTCCCGCTTCTTCCAGATTGCCACCGATGCGGATTAATGCATCACGAAGCAGCAGATACAGGAATGGGAATAGGTGCAAGCTCATGATGAGCACCATGCCCCAGAAGCTGAAGAACAGCTCACTCCAGCCCGCAGATGAGGGCACCCACTGCTGGAGATATCCCCCTTTTTGCATAAACAGAATCCAGCCCATCGATCCGATATACGGCGGGGTCATGAACGGAATCATCAGGATTACATCGACCCAGCGATGCTCACCCATCCGAGTCTTCGCCATCATCCAGGCCAGCGGCAGCGCCAGCAGCGTAGTTACCGCTACAACACAGATACCAAGCCAGACGGAATTCAGCAATACACCCGATAGATGATGACCTGTAATCGTGCGAATCGGAGCCATCCAGTCCCATTGTCCGTCCGGATACACACTTTGCCAGAAGATCAGCAAGAGCGGCACGCCAATGCTTATGGTCAGCAGAAAGAGGGCCAGAATCACGCCCACTCTCCGAAAAATTCGGTTGTTGTCCATTACAACAGGTTTCACCACGTTCACCTCACATGACTTTCCACAGACAGCAGGTATTCCTTTTGCCTAATTGTCTCTATACTTGTTCTTCTTTCGGTATGTTGCATATGCAAAAGTACTTACTTAAAAGTCTCGGAAAAACGCGCCGCTGTCTCTTCGCCATGTTCGCTCATCCAGTTCCAATCCACTTTAAGCTGTGGAATATCCTTCACATTGGCACGGTTAGTCGCTTCAATGTCTTCGCGGCCCGGGATCAGATAGGCATCTGCAACCAGCTTCTGTGCTTCATCGGACAACAAGTAGTCAATGAACGCTTTGGCATTCTCTACATTTGGGCTGGATTTCAGAATCGCTGCTGGTCTTGGGCTGATTACTGTTCCTTCCTCAGGATATACGATATCCAGTGGTTCACCTTTTGCCTTGGAGGAATATGCCATGTAGTCCACACCTGCCGCTACGATGCTTTTGGCACCCGTAATAACCGGATCAAGTGCTTCCTGATTGGCGCCTGCCATCGCTACACCATTGGCTTTATAGGCACTCAGCAGATCCCATCCTTTTTCACCATTCGCACTCAGGTATCCTGTGATGAAGTCGAGTGCTGAACCTGATAATGTAGGGTCGGGAATGTTCACTGCATCTTTCCACGCAGGCGTAGCCAGCTCTGCCCAACTTGTTGGTGGTGTAGATACCAGTTTGGTGTTATACACAATGCCCAGTGCGGAAGCACTGCTGCTAAAATAGTTGCCCTCTGCATCCGACCAATCCTTGTTCAGCTTGTCTGCATTCGCTGCTTCCGGGTACGGCATAGTCAGTCCATCTGCTTTCAGAGCCTGTGCTGAAGGTAAAGAGGCCAGGATTACAACGTCTGCAACCGGATTGGACTTCTCTGCTTCCATACGAGCCAGAATTTTGCCTGTCGTTCCCTGGAACATCTCTACTTCAATCCCCGTTTTGTCCGTAAATCCGCTCACGATGTTATCTGCCAGCTTCTGTGGGCCAGCACTGTACAAGACAAGCTTGCCGCCAGCCGGTTTCGTTGTTTCTGCCGCTACTGCTGTGTTTCCTTCACCCGCGGGTTGTGCTGCGTTGCCTGTAGTTGTGTTCCCCGTACTACATCCGAACAAACTGATACTCATGACCGCAGTTAATAACAGCATTGCGCTCTTTTTCCGTGTTTTCATATTCAACATATTCGTCCATCTCCCCTGGTTTCTTATAAAATGTGTACTCCTGCTTCCAACTGCGTGCTTGTTCAACAATTTAATATGCCACTGCGATCGCTTCGTTCTGCTTCATACTCGGGTGGTCATAACCGTCCATTCGGCATATCCGCTCAGGGGTTACATAGAGCTGTACCCGCTCCCCTACGCGCACTCTTTGGTTCATATAGGCTGTCCATACGCCCAGCCCTTCCATCTGCACCCGTACTTCATAACGCTCACCTACATAGCTGACACTAAGTACCGTCCCTGGATAACACAGATCATCATGACCTGTTTTGTTCCAAGTGACATGCTCTGGTCGCACCATCGATTGATTAGGCGTGAGCCAGTTGGACTTTCCGATAAACGAAGCGACATACGGATCACTTGGTGCCGAGTAGATCGTTTCCGGGCTTCCTTTTTGCAATATCCGCCCCTTCTGCATCACCACAATCTCATCCGACATCGACATCGCCTCAATCTGATCATGTGTGACGTACAGCGCAGTCAGTCCCATGTCTCGTACCAAGGACATCATCTCAATCCGCATCTCTTCCCGAAGTACAGCATCCAGTGCACTCAGTGGCTCATCGAACAGGATCACACCAGGTCTGACCGCTACGGCTCTGGCAAAAGCAACCCGTTGCTGCTGTCCACCAGATAGCTGATGAGGATAACGATCTTCCATGCCTTGCAGGCGAACCATGCCAAGTGCTTCGTTCACCTTTTGCCGCAGATCAGATTTCTGTTTTCCGGCCTTCAGGCCAAACGCTACATTTTCGTATACGGTCATATGCGGCCATAATGCAAAATCCTGAAACACCATGCCCAGATTACGCTTGTGTGTTGGTATATCAATCCGCTTCGCCGCAGAGTAGATACACTGACCATCTGCACGAATCTCCCCCGCGTCCGGCTGTTCCAGCCCGGCCAACATGCGGAGCAGTGTTGTTTTGCCACAGCCCGATGGGCCGAGCAGGGTCGTGAACTTTCCATGTTCAAGCGTTAGATCTGTCGGCAGCAGTGCGGGTGTTTGATTAAATGATTTTTGAATTCCTGTCATCTCTAATTTCATAAGCATCCCTGCCTGTCTTCTGTTACTTGATCTCTTGCACTGTTCTCAGTCTAACGTCCGCTTTCGCGAGTTGTATGTCTTGTATGTAAAATTGGAATTAACTTTTTAGATGAATTCTGTTGATGTTCATAGATTAAATCTATAGTAGGTGAACTAATCATTTGCACGATAACGGAGAGGACAGAAAAAACCTGAAAAAGCGGAGCGTTCGCCTTTATCACCGGATTTTCCCTTTGAGAAAGGGAATCAAAAAAATTTGGGGATAACAGCGATTGGAAGGTTGTTCTGTCATCGTAGTGTCTGTGTAAATCTTTAGTTCAATTTATATAGTAGAAGTGAGAGGAGTGTCGGGACATTGAATCTGATCAAATTGCAAATTGTTGAGCTGATCGACAAGCATCATCACATGACAAGCGTGGCCGAGTTACTGGGAATCAAACAACCGACCGTTACCTTTCATATGAAGTCATTGGAGGAAGAGATGGGCGTGCGATTATTCGAATCACGCAGTGGGAAGACTTTTTTAACCGAGGCCGGACAAGCCCTGCTCCACTATTCCGTCAAAATCAATGCTTTAACCCAAGAGGCACGACGGGTCGTAAAGGAATATGACAGCCTCTATCGGGGCACCCTGCAC
Organism: Paenibacillus sp. FSL M8-0212; assembly: GCF_038004645.1. Lineage (NCBI taxonomy): Bacteria > Bacillati > Bacillota > Bacilli > Caryophanales > Paenibacillaceae > Paenibacillus > Paenibacillus sp. FSL M8-0212. The sequence goes on from NZ_JBBORP010000001.1 coordinate 2,114,530, forward strand.
ATTGGGGCAAGCTATGTACCGGCTACATATCTGCTGCCTGCCATATTCAATACCTTTTCTCAGGAATTCCCGGGCATTCGTATCGTCTTATCCGTCAAACCATCACCTGTTATTCGCGAGATGTTGATTCGACATCAGATTGATCTGGGGGTGATCTCTTCCGAGCCATTTGTTGGACCCGCACTGCAAGCTGAGACGTTGTGTGAAGACGACCTGGTATTGATCTGTTCTCCGCAACATGGGTTGGCCCAGAAGGATGCATTAACCCCTGATCATATCGCGCAGATTCCTTTTGCCTTACACGGCAATGAATCCAGTACTCGTCGATTAACCAATCAATGGCTTGCGCAACATGATATTCGTTTGCGGAGTACCGTGGAGATGGATTCCCTGGAAGCGATCAAACAGCTCGTGTTAATCGGGGGGCATGTCTCATTCATGTCTCGGATGGCGGTACAGTGGGAGGAACAGCACGGGCTCATTCAAGTTCTTCCCATTCCGGGAGAGCAAGCGCCGCGCCATATCTATACGGTACATAACAAGGACCGCCACCCTTCAGTTCAGGTAAACCGCTTCAAAGAAGTGCTACGAGAGGTGAGTCACGGCTCGCCCCTTTCTATGGCTGATTGCCCTGATCCGCTATAAACTATCGTTTGCCATTCATCAAATCTATGCAGGGTTAACGCAATGTGCGCTCCCCGTTAATCGCTTTCAGATACTCGGGCGATAAAGTGGGATCTGTACGTTAATCCAGATTAGGAGAGTGATTGGTTTTGAAAAAGTGGAAAAAGGTAACCGCCTCATTGATGCTGAGCATCGTAACATTGGGAAGTGGAATGACATTTCTGGGAGCACCCCAGGCTTCAGCTGCTGCCAATGCCGTTCCTGCTTATGAAGTGAAGTTTCTGGCCAAGCCGGAACTGGTATTGAATACAGATGGGACACCACGCAGTGAAGTGATTCAGACACTCGGCCTGAGTTCCACGCCAAGAAACATTAACGTAGAGTACTTCGACACCAATGCTCTCGGATTGGATCAACAAGGATGGAACGTTCGTTTTCGCAAAAAGGATGACAAGAATAACTACGAATTGACTTATAAAAAACGCTACCCTGTGATCAATGGCGATATCAACGCAGCGCTGACTCTGGCTAACCAAGAGGGTTTTGATAAATCAGATGATAACTACGAGGCTGAAATTGATTGGGGATACGGCAAACAGACGCTGAGCTTCTCCAACACCAAAAAAGTCGATACCAAAGCGACAGGAGTCCAACTTCCTTCGCAGCAAGAAGCCTTGAACATGTTACTGGACAAGCTTCCGGGCAAATTGAAAAACTGGACTTCCTCCAACTGGGGCAAACAGCAACTGACTCAATCCCGTGCATATGGTCCGATAACGTTCCAACGATATGAAGGTACATGGAATGGTCAAGAGCTTACACTCGAAGTATGGCCGATCCGTGACGCAGCAGGTACAGGTATTGAGAATATCGTAGAGGTTTCTTTCAAAACCGATGATGCTGTAGCCGTATCCGGGCTGCGTACCCAACTGCTACAATTGCTGGAGAACAACAACTGGCTGATTCCTGCAGATGGCTTGAAAACACAAACGATTCTGGAAAGATACTAATCGCTAGCTCTAACACAAAAGACAAGTTCCTCTTCCTGCGGACATCGTAGGAGAGGGCTTGTCTTTTTTTGCGTAGTGAATTAATGAATGCCCTGGATTATATATATCGTGTAATTCCATGCTTTAACAAAACATCTATCTGCCTACCTTCTGTAACAAACTTGAAGCCCTGAAACCACCTTTGTATTCTCTTCGCTATTTCATTTCATATTATCATATGGACTTCTTATTTGTATGACAATATGCGATAATTGATAATGATTCTCAAATACATCATATGTAATGTTACTATTGCAAGTTAAGGAGGGATTCTGGTGACTTTGCAAGTCTTTCCACTGATATCTAACGGTGAACATACCCGTGACCTATATGCAAGATTCAAGACATCCGAAGTTCTCGATCAAGCGTCTTTTCTTCCCCCATTCGTATTAACGGACTCACATCTTCTGCTCATCTGTACTGGTGGTGAGGCCGATATCCGTATTGGGCACAGGCTGAATCATGCCACACTCGGCAAAATGTATCTGATCCTGCCAGGAACAGCGATAGAATATACACCGGATGAGGTTCATCCTTTACAGGGCATCGCAATATATTTTGATATGTTGAAGCCTCTCTCCGAAATCAATAAAGCTACTTCCGGCTCTACTGTAATGGAGGTATACCAAAAAGGGTTACTTCGTTCGTCTTATGCCGATGAATTACCGCATGAACTTTTTCAGGAATGTACCAGAATTTCCTCACAGCTCCATGAATGCATCTCTGTACCTCAAGAAAATCGTCCATTTCGTATTCAGACTTTGATGCATGAATTGTTGACCCATGTGTATGCTCCTCCCAAAGAAAGTACAGTAGGAGATTCCGAACACACCTCTGCTTTGGATCAAACGCTTGAACTTATTGAGCTTGGATATGCTGAGCATCTTTCTCGTGAAGTTCTTGCCGGTGTGGCAGGCATGAGTGTATGGCACTATTCACGGGTATTTAAAAACCGCACTGGCATCAGTCCCATGGAGTACGTGAATAACATCCGCATGGACAGGGCCAAAGAGATGCTGCTCGTCCCCGGCCAAACTATCAAACATATCGCCTCACAGGTTGGTTTTCAGGACGAGTTTTACTTTAGTCGTAAATTCAAAAAATATGTTGGTGTGTCTCCCTCTACCTATCAACGGCAGAAACGCAGTAAAATTGCTGCTCTCTCCTTCGGAACCACTGGCCATCTGCTGGCATTACAGATCATCCCGCATGCGGCATTGATCGATAATCGACGGGATCAACACAGGAATCTGTTTTTCTCCAATATCCCGTATCATCTGGGACGTAGCAAACGCATGAATCCTCATATCTGGCAAACCAACGTTGAGTTGTTGATGCAAGCGAGCCCGGATCTCATACTCTGTAATGAGTACGAAGCCCATACGTTAAAAAGAACGCTGCAGCGAATTGCTCCTACCATCGTTATCCCCTGGAAAGGATTGAGCTGGCGCGAACACTTCGTACAAGTTGCCTCCATTGTAGGACAGCAACAAGATGCTCAGCAGTGGTTGGAGCAGTATGATGACAAGGTAATCCATGCCAAAAAGCAGCTTGCTCATATAATCGGTAAGGATACGGTCTCCATCATTCATATCATGATGGGTCATCTGTTAATCTACGGGCGACGCAATGGAGGCGCTGTTCTATATAACGACCTCGGCGTGTCCCCTTCACACGATCTGCTTCCAGGGCAAGTCTATCGTGCATTGGATGAACAGGAGTTGCCTCTAATGGTTGGAGATCGCATGTTACTGATTGTGGACCAGGACTCAGAATCCCAGCAACGTTGGCATAAACTACAACATACTCAGCTATGGCAACAATTGATGCCCGTGCAGAACCAGCATGTATATCTGCTAGATGAAATGCCTTGGTTGGATTATTCACCATATGCCCATGATCAGATCATCGATGAAACCCTGAAACTTTTTGGTGGTACTCAGCACATTAATCCATGACCGGATAGCACAGAAGGCTATGTCTCCCCCAACATTAGACCGCTACAATATATAGTGTACTGAGAATCAATATCAATAGAAACACAGGGGGATTATGATGTACAAACAGCATTATGTCAAAATAACGGGGATCCTGTTCATACTCGCCATGTTACTTGTTGCGTGTGGACAGACACCTGCAAGCACTTCGCAGCCATCTGCAGATGGCGTAAACTCAGCTGCGGGGACAGATGGGGACTCATCCACTGAATCAGCTACTAAGACCGTGGAGAGCGCCAGTGGCAGCAAAGAAATCCCGGCACACCCTGAACGGATTGTGTCCATTAATATGGAGGACATTCTACTCTCCTTGGAGGTACCACTGGTACTTGCTACACCTATTGGCCGGCAAGATTACCTGAATGAGCAACTTGAAGCCCAGGGCGTGGCTGTCGAACCCATTAATGAAAGTGTCAATTTTGAAGCTGTCGTCAGCGCCAATCCGGACCTCATTATTGCCAATGCCAGTTTGGATGCCAAAATTCTCGAACAACTCGAGAAGATCGCGCCTACGATCACTTATGATCGCCGTAATTGGCAGGAATCTATCGTACAGGTAGCTACTGCACTGGATATTGAAGAGCGGGCTGAACAGCTTTTACAAAAAAATAAAGATCAAGTAACTGAAGCTCAGAAGCTTGCAGCCGATATCACCAAGACCAAACCAACAGCTGCATTCCTGCGCCTGGAAGAGAAAGATATGCGTTTGTTCTTCTCGTCCATTCCATCTACGCCATTCCCAGCTTCTAGTTATGTAGGAGCGGGCTATGAAATTGGATTCACTCCCGATGCTCTCGTTACCAAACTCGAGGCTGAGAATCCAGATCGGATGAATGCCAGTATCTCGGTTGAGCTTTTGCCTGAAATCAAAGCAGACTATCTGTTCATTGTGTCCATTAGCTCAGATGGATCAGCTGAAGCTTTGCAAAAAACAAAAGATGAACTCAACGAAATCCAGCAACTCCAAGTATGGAAAAGCCTACCCGCTGTTCAAAATGGTCATGTCTATGTCCTCAATGCTAAGAAATGGCTTATTGACGGCCCCATTGCCGAATCGCTCAAACGTAATGAAATGCTCGAAGTTCTTGGACTACCTGCTTCACAATAGTAAACATACCTCTGTTTCATCCACAACAAACAAAAGGAGATTCACCGGATTTTCGGTGGATCTCCTTTATATTTAATATTCCAAATGGTCTCATTCAGCAGTTCTTCATTCCAGTAATTCTTCATTCACATCAGGCTTTTAATATATTTTAAAGTTTTGGGCTGTTTCGATCCCAAGTGCACTCTGGATAAACGTATTAGCCACTTTCTCTACAGGTACAGGATTAAATCCAATAAAGAAATCCTTATATTTCTCCGCCGACTCTACAAACAAGTTAGGACTAACTGAGTTCAAACGGATGCCTCTTGGTAACTCAAACGCTGCCGCTTTGGCAAACGCATCAATAGCCCCATTGACCATAGCACTTGATGCGCCTTTCTCAATAGGGTGGTCTTGTATTATGCCACTGACCAACGTGAAACTCCCTTTGTCATTAATATAGTGCTGACCAATCAACACGATATTAACCTGTCCAAGCAGTTTACCCTGCACACTAATCATATTGTTCTCAGGTGTAAGTTCTTCGAGTTTCGCATAATGGGTCTGACCTGCCGCCACAATGACGTAATCAATATTTCTCACCGTTTCAAAGAGGGTAGTAATACTCTCTATCGACGTCATATCCACCTGAACATCCCCGGATTGTCTACCTGCTGTAATAACCTCAACGGAATAATCTCTCAGTTTCGCAACAACAGCTTTACCTAGCGTTCCGTTTCCACCAATGACCAGAGCTCTTTTCATTACTGTTTGTCCTCCTTTATAAATAAACACGGTAAATCAGATAAGAATTGTTCTATTTATTAAAACAAAGATTCTATCCTTAATCAAATGACAATTGACTCTATTTTAAAAGGAATCCACTTATTCTTTTTAACGCAAAAAAAAGCCCTTGCTATAAGCAAAGGCTTTTCTGTATGTTACTCGGAAGCGGGTGATGGGAATCGAACCCACGCTATTAGCTTGGAAGGCTAAAGTTCTACCATTGAACTACACCCGCAAAATAAAAAAAATCGGGATGACACGATTTGAACATGCGACCCCCTGGTCCCAAACCAGGTGCTCTACCAAGCTGAGCTACATCCCGATACTTATGAGAATAATGGCGCGCCCTGAGAGATTCGAACTCCCGGCCTTTTGATTCGTAGTCAAACGCTCTATCCAGCTGAGCTAAGGGCGCAAATATTGGAGCGGAAGACGGGAATCGAACCCGCGACCCTCGCCTTGGCAAGGCGATGCTCTACCGCTGAGCCACTTCCGCAAAACATATGGTGCGGTCGAGAGGACTCGAACCTCCACGGGGGGTTAGCCCACACGGACCTGAACCGTGCGCGTCTGCCAATTCCGCCACGACCGCAAAATATAATGGTGAGTCATGAAGGGCTCGAACCTTCGACACCCTGATTAAAAGTCAGGTGCTCTACCAACTGAGCTAATGACTCGTAATGAAATGGCTGGGGATATAGGATTTGAACCTATGCATGACGGAGTCAAAGTCCGTTGCCTTACCGCTTGGCTAATCCCCATTAAAAAATCATGGGGCGATCGAGGGGAATTGAACCCCCGAATGCCGGATCCACAAACCGGTGCGTTAACCACTTCGCCACGATCGCCATAGAGTAAGCCATTCATCCACTAAGAGTATCTTAGTATTAGCAACTGCATCTATAATATACATTCTATCACAAATTCAGATGTAAATACTAAAAATGGTGCCGGCGAGAGGACTTGAACCCCCAACCTACTGATTACAAGTCAGTTGCTCTACCAGTTGAGCTACACCGGCACGGTGTATATTTAATTAAAAATGGCGGAACCGACGGGATTCGAACCCGCGATCTCCTGCGTGACAGGCAGGCATGTTAGGCCAACTACACCACGGTTCCATAGTACTTTCTCAAGGAAAGTTAATTGCGGGGGCAGGATTTGAACCTGCGGCCTTCGGGTTATGAGCCCGACGAGCTACCGGGCTGCTCCACCCCGCGTCGTTATAAAGTTATATGGTGGAGGCTGAGGGGATCGAACCCCCGACCCTCTGCTTGTAAGGCAGATGCTCTCCCAGCTGAGCTAAGCCTCCGTAATATGACCCGTAGGGGATTCGAACCCCTGTTACCTCCGTGAAAGGGAGGTGTCTTAACCCCTTGACCAACGGGCCTTGCTAAAAAAAATTATCTGGCGGAGAGAGAGGGATTCGAACCCTCGAGACGCTTGTGACGCCTACACGATTTCCAATCGTGCTCCTTCGGCCAGCTCGGACACCTCTCCATATGGCTCCCCGAACAGGGCTCGAACCTGTGACAACTCGATTAACAGTCGAGTGCTCTACCAACTGAGCTATCAGGGAATGGTGGAGCCAAGCGGGATCGAACCGCTGACCTCCTGCTTGCAAGGCAGGCGCTCTCCCAGCTGAGCTATGGCCCCATACACTGTGTATTTCTTTGTTGTGGTCTTGCTATGGGCCCTGGTGGACTCGAACCACCGGCCTCACCCTTATCAGAGGTGCGCTCTAACCAACTGAGCTAAGGGCCCTTATATATCCCTTATTCCTTGGCAAGGGGGGCAAAAAAAATACCCCAAAGGGAAATCGCTTGGCGGCGTCCTACTCTCCCAGGACCCTGCGGTCCAAGTACCATCGGCGCTAGAGGGCTTAACGGTCGTGTTCGGGATGGGTACGTGTGGAACCCCTCCGCCATCGCCACCAAACGCGTAGCTTACATTTCAGAGTGTTGTTCTCTGAAAACTAGATTCGAAACGAAACATGCGAATTACAACCTGCTATTGGATAAGCCCTCGACCGATTAGTACTGGTCAGCTCCATGCATTGCTGCACTTCCACCCCCAGCCTATCTACCTCGTCGTCTTCAAGGGGTCTTACATACTGGGAAATCTCATCTTGAGGGGGGCTTCACGCTTAGATGCTTTCAGCGTTTATCCCGTCCGTACATAGCTACCCAGCGGTGCTCCTGGCGGAACAACTGGTACACCAGCGGTACGTCCATCCCGGTCCTCTCGTACTAAGGACAGCTCCTCTCAAATTTCCTACGCCCACGACAGATAGGGACCGAACTGTCTCACGACGTTCTGAACCCAGCTCGCGTACCGCTTTAATGGGCGAACAGCCCAACCCTTGGGACCTACTTCAGCCCCAGGATGCGATGAGCCGACATCGAGGTGCCAAACCTCCCCGTCGATGTGGACTCTTGGGGGAGATAAGCCTGTTATCCCCAGGGTAGCTTTTATCCGTTGAGCGATGGCCCTTCCATGCGGTACCACCGGATCACTAAGCCCGACTTTCGTCCCTGCTCGACTTGTAGGTCTCGCAGTCAAGCTCCCTTATGCCTTTGCACTCTTCGAATGATTTCCAACCATTCTGAGGGAACCTTTGGGCGCCTCCGTTACTCTTTAGGAGGCGACCGCCCCAGTCAAACTGCCCACCTGACACTGTCCCCGCACCGGATTACGGTACCAGGTTAGAACCTAGATACGATCAGGGTGGTATCCCAACGTTGCCTCCACGCAAGCTGGCGCTCACGTTTCAAAGGCTCCCACCTATCCTGTACAGATCGTACCCAAATTCAATATCAAGCTGCAGTAAAGCTCCATGGGGTCTTTCCGTCTTGTCGCGGGTAACCTGCATCTTCACAGGTATTAAAATTTCACCGGATCTCTCGTTGAGACAGCGCCCAAGTCGTTACGCCATTCGTGCGGGTCAGAATTTACCTGACAAGGAATTTCGCTACCTTAGGACCGTTATAGTTACGGCCGCCGTTTACTGGGGCTTCGGTTCACAGCTTCGGATTGCTCCTAACCACTCCCCTTAACCTTCCAGCACCGGGCAGGCGTCAGCCCGTATACTTCGCCTTACGGCTTCGCACAGACCTGTGTTTTTGCTAAACAGTCGCTTGGGCCTTTTCACTGCGGCCCCCTCGTGCTATTCACACTACCGGGGCACCCCTTCTCCCGAAGTTACGGGGTCATTTTGCCGAGTTCCTTAACGAGAGTTCTTCCGCGCGCCTTAGAATACTCTTCTCGCCTACCTGTGTCGGTTTGCGGTACGGGCACCATCACCTGGCTAGAGGCTTTTCTTGGCAGTGTGAGATCATGACCTTCGCTACTATAATTTTCGCTCCCCATCACAGCTCAGCCTTACAATGTGCGGATTTGCCTACACATCAGCCTTACTGCTTAGACGGACATCCATCAGTCCGCGTCACTACCCTACTGCGTCCCCCCATTGCTCATAACGGCTTACGGTGGTACAGGAATTTCGACCTGTTGTCCTTCGACTACGCCTTTCGGCCTCGCCTTAGGTCCCGACTTACCCTGAGCGGACGAGCCTTCCTCAGGAACCCTTAGGCTTTCGGCGGATCAGATTCTCACTGATCTTTTCGTTACTCATACCGGCATTCTCACTTGTATAATGTCCAGCGCTCCTTACGGTACACCTTCAACCCTTATACAACGCTCCCCTACCCCTGATGCAAAGCATCAAGCCATAGCTTCGGTGGTGTGTTTAGCCCCGTTACATTTTCGGCGCAGAGTCACTCGACCAGTGAGCTATTACGCACTCTTTCAATGGTGGCTGCTTCTAAGCCAACATCCTGGTTGTCTGTGCAACTCCACATCCTTTCCCACTTAACACACACTTGGGGACCTTAGCTGATGGTCTGGGCTGTTTCCCTTTTGACAATGGATCTTAGCACTCACTGTCTGACTCCCGGAAGTAAGTCTATGGCATTCGGAGTTTGACTGAGCTTGGTAACCCTTGCGGGCCCCGCACCCAATCAGTGCTCTACCTCCACGACTCTGTTTTCCGAGGCTAGCCCTAAAGCTATTTCGGGGAGAACCAGCTATCTCCGAGTTCGATTGGAATTTCTCCGCTACCCCCACCTCATCCCCGCATTTTTCAACATGCGTGGGTTCGGGCCTCCAGTGCGTGTTACCGCACCTTCACCCTGGACAGGGGTAGATCACCCGGTTTCGGGTCTACGTCCACGTACTAAGTCGCCCTATTCAGACTCGCTTTCGCTGCGGCTCCGGCTCTTCACCTTAACCTTGCACGGGAACGTAACTCGCCGGTTCATTCTACAAAAGGCACGCCATCACCCCTAAAACGGGCTCTGACTTTTTGTAAGCACACGGTTTCAGGTTCTATTTCACTCCCCTTCCGGGGTGCTTTTCACCTTTCCCTCACGGTACTGCTTCACTATCGGTCGCTAGGAAGTATTTAGCCTTGGCAGATGGTCCTGCCGGATTCATACGGGGTTTCACGTGCCCCGCACTACTCGGGATCCGTCTCGGAGGGAACCAACTTTCAACTACAGGGCTTTTACCTTCTTTGGCGGGCCTTTCCAGACCTCTTCACTTAACCGGTTCCTTTGTAACTCCATGTGAGACGTCCCACAACCCCAAAGAGCAAGCTCTCTGGTTTGGGCTTCTCCGCGTTCGCTCGCCGCTACTGACGGAATCACTATTGTTTTCTCTTCCTCAGGGTACTTAGATGTTTCAGTTCCCCTGGTATGCCTCTACACAACCTATGTATTCAGTTGTGAGTAACTGGAAATTACCCCAGCTGGGTTTCCCCATTCGGACACCCCCGGATCAAAGCTTGCTTACAGCTCCCCGAGGCAGTTTCGTTGTTCGCCACGTCCTTCATCGGCTCCTAGCGCCTAGGCATCCTCCGTGTGCTCTTAGTAGCTTAACCATTTTGTTCCGGTTTTGACTGCTCGCTTCCCTTGTTTTGCTTGCGCAAAGCCAAAAGTCGCTCCCATCCAATACCATCACAAAAGCAATTTGACTACCGTTTTTATTGAAACTTGTTTAACACAAGTTCAGCTAAAAAGGAATGTTCTAATTCGCGTTTGTTTCGTTTCGATATCTAGTTTTCAAAGAACAAGCTCCATGCAAAAGCAAGCTGTTTGAGAGTTTGAGCTCTCAAAACTGAGCAACGAGTGAGTGTTTTGCAGCTAAGCTGCATATTTGAATGTTTCCGTTGCAGGAAACGATTCTCCATAGAAAGGAGGTGATCCAGCCGCACCTTCCGATACGGCTACCTTGTTACGACTTCACCCCAATCATCTATCCCACCTTCGGCGGCTGGCTCCTTGCGGTTACCCCACCGACTTCGGGTGTTATAAACTCTCGTGGTGTGACGGGCGGTGTGTACAAGACCCGGGAACGTATTCACCGCGGCATGCTGATCCGCGATTACTAGCAATTCCGACTTCATGCAGGCGAGTTGCAGCCTGCAATCCGAACTGAGACCGGCTTTGTTGGGATTGGCTCCATCTCGCGATTTCGCAGCCCGTTGTACCGGCCATTGTAGTACGTGTGTAGCCCAGGTCATAAGGGGCATGATGATTTGACGTCATCCCCACCTTCCTCCGGTTTGTCACCGGCAGTCTATCTAGAGTGCCCACCCGAAGTGCTGGCAACTAAATATAAGGGTTGCGCTCGTTGCGGGACTTAACCCAACATCTCACGACACGAGCTGACGACAACCATGCACCACCTGTCTTGAATGTTCCGAAGAAAAGGTACATCTCTGCACCGGTCATTCAGATGTCAAGACCTGGTAAGGTTCTTCGCGTTGCTTCGAATTAAACCACATACTCCACTGCTTGTGCGGGTCCCCGTCAATTCCTTTGAGTTTCAGTCTTGCGACCGTACTCCCCAGGCGGAGTGCTTAATGTGTTAACTTCGGCACCAAGGGTATCGAAACCCCTAACACCTAGCACTCATCGTTTACGGCGTGGACTACCAGGGTATCTAATCCTGTTTGCTCCCCACGCTTTCGCGCCTCAGCGTCAGTTACAGCCCAGAGAGTCGCCTTCGCCACTGGTGTTCCTCCACATATCTACGCATTTCACCGCTACACGTGGAATTCCACTCTCCTCTTCTGCACTCAAGTCACCCAGTTTCCAGTGCGATCCGGGGTTGAGCCCCGGGATTAAACACCAGACTTAAATGACCGCCTGCGCGCGCTTTACGCCCAATAATTCCGGACAACGCTTGCCCCCTACGTATTACCGCGGCTGCTGGCACGTAGTTAGCCGGGGCTTTCTTCTCAGGTACCGTCACCTTGAGAGCAGTTACTCTCCCAAGCGTTCTTCCCTGGCAACAGAGCTTTACGATCCGAAAACCTTCATCACTCACGCGGCATTGCTCCGTCAGGCTTTCGCCCATTGCGGAAGATTCCCTACTGCTGCCTCCCGTAGGAGTCTGGGCCGTGTCTCAGTCCCAGTGTGGCCGATCACCCTCTCAGGTCGGCTACGCATCGTCGCCTTGGTGAGCCGTTACCCCACCAACTAGCTAATGCGCCGCAGGCCCATCCCCAAGTGACAGATTGCTCCGTCTTTCCAGTTTCCTTCAGGCGAAGAAAACAACTATTCGGTATTAGCTACCGTTTCCGGTAGTTGTCCCAAACTTGAGGGCAGGTTGCCTACGTGTTACTCACCCGTCCGCCGCTAACCATCAGAGAAGCAAGCTTCTCTTCAAGTCCGCTCGACTTGCATGTATTAGGCATGCCGCCAGCGTTCGTCCTGAGCCAGGATCAAACTCTCCAATAAAGTATTGAAAAGAGCGATAAGCTCATTTTGAATCTGACGAGATTAAAAATCTCATTTGTGCTCCAGTCGATTCAAGCCAAGGCTTGTCTCAAACTTTCGCGTTCATTCTGCAAGCAGAATGTTTACTCACTCGTTGTTCAGTTTTCAAAGATCAAAATTGTTTTTGTTACCGAATGTCGTTCTCTTCAGCAACTCTTATATAATATCATGTCCGAACCAACTTTGCAAGCTCTTTTTTTAAGTTTCTTTCGAAGCTTATTTGATTTGCTTGCCGCACCGTGTAAACCGTGTTTTCTTGGCCGGAATTAGAATATATCATGTACAGATTTCATTTGCAAGACTTTTTTTGAAAAATGATAATCACCCACAACATCGGTACCATATGTAATCTGACGCTCCTGTACATACAAATTACTCTCAGCACCCTTATTACATCGCTTCTAAATATACACATCCATTAAACATAACCAGGGAAGTCACTTCCACTGCGATTGCAGTGAACAATTTCTTGTGACTAGCCCCGGGTTTATCGGGATCTCAGTTTTCTTTCCTTCTATAATAGATAAGAAAGTATATTCCTTGGGCACAGCTTACACTTCCCGTTTCACTTCTCAGTGCTTACAATATGCGCTTACCAAGCAAAGAAGCGATCAGTTCCACGCCAAGCCTTGCCGTATGTCTATTATGATCAAACAACGGATTTACCTCAACCAGTTCCATCGACGTAACTTGATTTGTGGAAGCAAGTATCTCCAATGCGTAATGTGCCTCTCGGTAATTCAAACCACCCGGTACTGGGGTGCCTACACCCGGAGCTTCCCGCGGATCCAGACAATCCATGTCAAAACTGACATGAATACCATCTGTCCCTTTTCCCGCTGTAGCTACTGCTTGCTCAATAACTTGCTGTATTCCCATACGGTCAATATCATGCATCGTAAATGCTCGGATTCCCAGTCTCTTAATCTGCTCTTTCTCATACTCATCCAAATCACGCAGACCAATATAGACCAAGTTGGACGGATCAATAAAGGCGCCTGCTCCAGCAATGTGTGACAGATTGAATGCAGTATGCCCCAAGGATGCAGCCACACTCATCCCATGCATATTACCGGACAAGCTACGTTCTTCCGTATTCAAGTCTGCATGCGCATCAAACCAGATCACACCCAAATTCGAATAATGCGCTGTTAGCCCGGCAAAAGTACCAATCGCTACACTATGATCTCCCCCAAGCACAAGTGGGAAAGCACCCTCCTCCACTGCGCCTGATACTTCACTACACACCTTCTGACTGACCTGACGTACCTCATTTAAATGTTTTACACGATTTCGCTCAATAGGGGCAGCCGGTTCAGAAGGACAATCTACCCGCACTTCTTTGGAAAGTACTAGCCCAAGACTCGCAATCTCCCGCTTCAGTCCAGCTGTAATCAATTCATCAGGCCCCAACTCTGCTCCACCTCTTGCTCCACCGAGTCCAAAAGGAACCTTAATGATAGCAATATTACGTCGCACAGATGGTTGACTTGTATCAATAGAAGTATCTTTTATTCCACCATGTACATCATCATCATTTTTCATCTAGGTCAGCTCCCTCATTGTTGATCAACACCTGCTCAATTCTCTCCAGTGCCCAGTCAATCTCGGACTCTTTAATCGTCAGTGGTGGAGCAAACCGAATGATCGTTTCATGGGTTTCTTTACATAGCAAACCAGCAGACATCAATCGCTCACAATAGGGACGTGCTGATTCATGCAGCTCAACACCAATAAATAACCCTCTGCCCCGAACTTCCCGTATGGCTGAACTGCGAATATCTCGAAGTCTTTTCATAAAATAGTTCCCCAGACGCTCCGATCGCTCGGCAAGCTTCTCATCTTCAAGAACTTTCAGAGCTGCTATAGCCACGGCGCAGGCGAGTGGGTTACCCCCAAACGTAGAACCATGAGACCCCGGCTCAAACAAATCAAGTATCTCCGCATCAGCAGCGATAGCCGAGATGGGCATGACTCCTCCCCCCAGCGCTTTGCCCATAATCCAGATATCTGGTTCAACCCCTTCCCAGTCGGAGGCAAAACGGCGACCCGTTCTTCCAAATCCGGTCTGGATCTCATCAGCTACAGTCAACACCTGCTGGCTCTTACACAGAGCAAAGGCTTTAGCCAAATATCCATCAGGCGGGATAACGATTCCAGCTTCGCCCTGAATAGGCTCTACAAGAAAACCAGCCGTATTTGGCGTAATGGCCTGCTTCAGCGCTTCAATGTCTCCATAGGGAATAATCCGGAATCCAGGTGTGAACGGTCCAAAATCTTTTTTATACTCCGCTGAGGAAGAAAAGGATGTAACCGTCAGAGTTCTTCCATGAAAGTTACCAGAGCATACGATAATTTCGGCTTGATTTTCCGGTACACCTTTTCGACGATAAGCCCACCTGCGTACCGCCTTCACGGCAGTCTCCACCGCTTCTGCTCCTGTATTCATGGCGAGAATCTTCGATTTCCCCGTGAATTGTGAGAGTTTTTGATAAAAAAGAGAAGCGGAGCTGCTATGGAATGCCCGTGATGTCAGCGTAACCTGATCTGCCTGATTTTTGAGCGCCTGTATGATCACAGGATGTCTATGACCATGATTCAATGCAGAGTATGCACTTAACATATCCATATAACGGCGGCCTTCAGGGTCTTCCACCCATACCCCTTCCGCCTGTTCAATAACAATAGGGAGCGGATGATAATTAGGTGCAGCATAACGCTCCGACCAATCAATTAACATTTTGGAATCTGACATACACACCCAACACCTTTCCAAAATATTGTATACAAAATACAATAACAATGTATGCGATGCCATCGCCATTTACGACTACATCCCTCTTTTTCCACTCCAGCCTAATCCAAGCCTTTCTCGAATCCAATCCTTTATCCATAGTTAGCGAGAAGTAGAAAGTCTACGTTCCAACCAAGAGAGTAAATTAGCCAGTGTAAATGTAATTATAAAATAGAGGCCAGCGGCAACAAGCAGCGGAGCAAGCGGCTGGAACGTAACACCCTGAATCGTTCTGGCCGTGTATATAATCTCGGCTATGCCGATCATGGAGACAAGCGAAGAATCTTTAATGATAATAATGAATTCATTACCGATGGCTGGAAGCATGTTACGAAAAGCCTGCGGCAGTATAATATAACGAAGTGTCATACCATTTGTCATACCAAGGGAGCGCGAAGCTTCGGTCTGTCCTTTATCAATCGCTTGAATCCCGGCCCTGAACACCTCCGCCATATAGGCCGAGCTATTCATCGTCAGAGCGACCACCCCCGACATAAATGCCGGCAAGTTCACACCTACAACCGTCAGACCATAATGAATAATAAGAATCTGTACGAGCATTGGCGTTCCTCGAATGAGTTCAATATACGCCGATGCCACAAATTTAATTGGCCATATTCGGGATATTCGCATTAGCGCCATGATTACACCCAGCAACGTACCAAACAATACACCGAAGAAGGAAAGTTCAAGCGTGACCCACGCACTTCGTGCATAATCCTGCCAATGTTCTAATAGAAAGGAAAAATCTAAATTCACGGCATATCCCTCACTCGTCCGGTTTATTCGCCGAGCATCTCATTCGCTTCAACGACGAACCGTTCAATATCTCCGTTCGTTTTGAGCTTTTCCAATGTAGTGTTGATCTGATCCAGCAGCTTCTGATTACCTTTCTTCACCGCGATGGCCGAACCACCCTCGTCTTCAGCCTGTTCAATCTTCACACCTGCAACAACAAGCCCCTCTTGGTTCTTCACATACTGTTCAGCCACCGGCTTCTCCAGGATGAGTGCGTCTACACGCCCCGTCTGCAACTCCAGAATCAGTTCAGGTATTTTGGCCAGAGAAGTGAGCTTTGCTCCCTCTATTTCCCGAGCAATCCCTTCCTGAATGGAACTCTTTTGTACACCAACCTGTTTACCTGACAGATCATCCATGGACTTTAATGCCGCACCTTCCCCATCTCTAACAAGTACAGCCTGCTCTGCATAATAGTAGATATCCGTAAAATCAACATTCTTCTTTCGTTCTTCGGTAGGGGTTAAGCCTGATATCACAAAATCAACCTTATCTGTACCAAGGGCCATAAGAAGGCCATCAAAGTCCATGTCCTCAATCTTCAGCTCGGCTCCCAGATCAGCCGCAATTGCTTTGGCAATCTCGATGTCAAAACCTACAATGGTATCTTTACCATCAATTTTCTTATGAAATTCATAAGGTGCATAGTCCGCACTGGTTCCAAGTACAATGACTTCCTTTTCCGCAGAGCTACTGCCCGAAGACGAAGTAACGTCTGATCCGAATCCTGTCGTTTTTTCCTGCCCACATGCGGACATGAATACAACCACTAACAACAGCATCATTGGCAAAAGCACTTTTTTCACACATCATACCCCTATTCTTTTTTTGAATGAGTAACAGAATGATTTGTATACAATATACATAAGACAATATATGGACTTATATGTAAGTAATACTAACAAACATTCTGATTTATCACAATCATTTTTTAAACAATTATACGCTCTAATTCCATAAAATGTGCTATATATAACACGGCATTTACATCGGCTGAAACATGAAGTTTGCTTGCCCAACTTCCCCCTCGGTGTTAAGATGATAAAAACTTGAAACGCCTGAACGGCGCGTACAGTACGGCCTTACACCCAACTATTTATTCACTATACATAGAAAGGAGGATTCGGTATGGAGGTACCCAAATACCGGTCCTTGAAAGATCACGTATACGATTACATTGCCCAGAAGATTCAGGACGGGACGTTACTTCCCAACCAGAAGATCAACGAGGCCGAAATATGCAAAAAGCTGGACATCAGTCGCACGCCTACTCGGGAGGCCCTTTTCCAGCTGGCTTCAGACAATCTGCTGCAATACATCCCACGCAGGGGATTTATTGTCACTCCTTTTGATGCAGGCAAAAAACTGGAGTTCTCCCAAGCGATTGGTGTGCTGGAGGCACTCGCTGCCACACTTGCAGCAGACCAACTCAGACCCTCTGAACTTTTGGAGATGGAAACTCTCGTTGTCCGAATGGACGAAGATATCAGCCAACTTGATCTTGCTGCCTACAACAAGAACCAATATCAATTCCATAATCTGTACATTCAGCGATGTGGTAACGCCACAGTCATTGAGATGTTAAACACATTGAAGAACAGTTTCATCCGGCAGTCGTATGTTAGTGATAATAAACCAAAGCTATCTGAGGTACTGCTCGAAGTTAATGAAGAGCACCGGCAAATTTTAAGTGCTTTTCGAGCCAAGGATAAGAGCCAACTGGAAGCCCTGCTCAAACACCACTGGCGGATTATCGACAACGATATGCTGTAGTACGTTCTGTCGAAACAAACCAAAGGCAACCCACACGATTGTGTGAGTTGCCTTTTTCCTATTTTTCCTTTTTGACCTCCAACGGTGCCCTTGCTTCAAAAACAGCATACCCCAACTTTTTGCCGTATTTCGCGAGCAACCGATCATTGGTTTGACTCATTCGCTGCATACGTTCATCCTCAAACCAATTCATATCGATCTCACGATGCGGATCATGATCAACGCCCCATTTTCCCATAGATCGCGAATGTTCCTTGACCTCTACCTTGGTGAAACCACACTGTTTCAGGCGTTTTCTCCATGCTGTCGCCGTTACCAGGGTTCGTATACCGTAAAATTGCTTTAATCTGCGATACATCAATTCGGTCTTTTGGCCTGATAGAACCATCTCCCGATCTACCAAAAGTCCAGCGGGCTTCAACACTTTTCTATACTCAGTTAGTGCACTCCGCCATGGAGTAAAGATCGTAACCGACTCCACGAATACCATATCAAAATGATTTTCCGGGAAAGGCAACGATGCTACATCAGCCTGAACAAATCGAACATCTACCCGTTCTCGTCTTGCTCGCCGAACGGCCTTATCCAGCATCTGACGATTAAGATCAATGGCTGTTACTTGATAACCCCTTTTAGCCAAGTAACACGCAGTCCTCCCAGTCCCACATCCTATCTCAAGGATATGACTATCCACAGGCAGAGATAAACTCTCCAGCAACTTCAGCGTTGCCAAAAATCCTCCGGGATGGGCACTCCCCTCCCCTAACCGAGCCAGCATGTCATGATAATCCACGCGACATCCCCTCCTCACTCCTCCCAGTGTATGGAATTAACTCAAAAACGGCTCCTCCCTATTCGATTTTCCGGGTACTCGTCCATACCAATTGGTCTTCTTTTTACTATGATATACAAACCGTTGAATTCAAGCGGCAACCGCATCTAATGAGGAGGATTTGCATGTACAGAATTAATCGGGTATGTGAAGAAACGGTTTCTCCGCACGTTGGACGTTCCGTTTGTCTCGTTATGAAAGACGGTAAGCATATGTATGGTACGCTTAGTCAATGTCGTGATGGCAAAGTTTATTTGAACGGGTGTTTCGAGGGACCACGTCTATGTTCAGTCAAATCCAAACAACAGCTGGTAAAAAGCAGCAAGAAAAACGCTGTTGCAACAAAAAAAGTTAAATCTTCGGCCTACGGTCCATACGGATACGGTCGCGGTTATGGCTATGGAGCAGGAGCAGGGATCGAACTGGCTCTGGTAGCAACTCTGTTTTTGCTGCCATTCCTGTTCATTTAAAACTCAAATTTGCTAGCGGTAAGATTGTAGTCAAAACAAAGACCCTTTTTGCTATAAGCAAAAAGGGTCTTTGTTTTTTTTCATGTGATTCTCGTCATTTACATTATATTTTCTGTTAAAAAATAATACAAAAAAAGGCATTCGCTAAAACGAATGCCGGGAACTTCATATTTAATACCCTTACCTTCGCACAGGGTGTCAATTTGATCTTAAAAAAAAACACCTCGTTAGAGGCGGGTAAGCTATGTTAAATCCGATTTCCTTTAGGCATCGTTTTCAGATTACTATTCGAATTCTCAAGCAATGGTAGCATCCTAGTCGTGCTGACCATCTCAGAAGCACATATCGGACAAGTAGGTACGTTATCAAACGCAAAATTGTCCCGCATCCATCCTTTGCACGTATCACTCGTACATTCCCAGATTGCCGCATCAGCTTGTGGAATCTCTTCCAACGGTTTTTTGCGATTATACATGACTTCTACCCCCTTTGTTATGGAAAAACATCTAACCGACGTTATTTCACAGAAGCCTACACTTAGCGGAAGTTTCACGTCCCACCAGACCCTGCCTCGACAACTAATGGGTCGACTTTTATATAACTGATCAAAAAAAAGAAGCTGCCTTTACCATTATAACATGTTAAAGGCAGCTATGCTTTAATTACAGTTTTACAACTTCTTCTGCTTGAGGACCACGGTTTCCTTGTACAATTTTAAATTGCACGCGTTGACCTTCGTCCAGCGTTTTGAAGCCTTCGCCTGTAATAGCGCTGAAGTGTACGAATACATCTTCTCCGCCTTCAACTTCGATGAAACCGAAGCCTTTATCAGCGTTGAACCATTTTACTGTTCCGTTTTGCATGTGAATTACACCTCCAAATAAAGATTAACATGTTCCTTTGTTCTTTGCAGCAAGCAAATAAAAATTCACACATTGAAAAAGGTACCAGTCATAAACCTATAAGTGATCGCCCTTTACAATATATGAATTAGGTTTTCCACTCTCTACAACTTGTTTTTATTATAACTCCATTTCAGCCAAAAAGCAAATCTTTGTATTTTCTTTTCAAACAGCTTTGGAAATACATGTTATTAACACGCGTGGGGCCAGGGTTCATAACGCTTATGTGCCTGGTCGCTTGTGTACGGTCTTATGAAAGGATATGCAGATCTAATCCATCTTATACATTTTTTATATAATATTCTGACATGCATATCCAACACAACCAATGAATCATCTTACTCCAGTATAACACACTATGTCCATGCCCACATAAATGCATCCCGATCCCAGGCGATCTGCCCACGATGAAGCTTTCGGAAAGCTTTCTTCACTTCTTTAGACAATGATGTATTGCCGTTCTCGTTCACAAAAACAAACTCTTCGCCAAAATGGGTCTTCACATATTCTATGGCAGCTTCCTGATGAAGTGTTCCTGTGAATTTAATCTCCTGTACCATCCATTCTGCTACACCTTGTGCTGTCTTCTCCACTATATCACCTACTGTCTAAACCTAATGTACGGATAGGCAGACCTCGTATCATGAACATATCTGTCTTCCCGCCAGACTGAAGTATACCATGATCCAACTGCTGACGGGAAACTGTATGATAACTACTTTTAAGCAATACCCGCAATACCCTTAATGAACAACCGTATTCGCTTGCCCACTCCCTTTGGATGGAATAGACGAATTTGTTCGAATGCTCCACACTAACCATGCACAGTAAGCAATCAGTACTGCCAGTATAAACAGATCGTAAGGAAGTGTACCTGAGTCCTCCAGATCATTCGCTAGAAATTGAATCAGATTATGTATGAAATGAAAAAATATAAGCGGTACGATATTGCCGTTCTTCAGCATCAATAGCGCCAGTACAGCTCCCAGGAGCAGCGCATAGATCAATTGCATGATCGTATCCGTCATATCCTGACCAGACAATGCGTTCAGCAGATGTGTAATCGAAAACAATATGCTGGAGGTCACAACTGCGGCCACTGCACTTTTTTGAAGCAATGTTTTGAAAATAAGTCCCCGATAGATCGTTTCCTCTACAAAAGCTACGAGCAAGGTAAAAAAGATGAAAAAAGCTACTCTAGACAAGCTCAGCTCCCCAAATCCTTTCAGGGAAAGTGTACCCAGTACAAGGAGTAGTGGAATATAATACTTTGCGTGGCCAGCCGGGATACTTCGCAAAGACCGGAAGCCAGTCTCTCCCCACTTGCGCCTTAACGTCAGATAGATCATCAGAACAATTGCGATGGGTGTAAAGGAAATGAGTACAGGGGAAGTGTAGTCCAGTTGTTTTATCGTCGCAATGGCTCCTGCAGCAAATACGGCTAACAAGAGAAGTAGCTCAATAATCACAACGGTGAGCACAGGTTTGCGCTCGGAAAAGGAATGTTTTGGCTTGGATTGCGGATTAATCATACATTTCCCTACCTCGTTTCATTTACTTTTTTTCGTTGTCATATGAATTTATATGCCAATATAGTTGTATCACATCATCCGTATATTGAATATCCCTATTATGGATAAAACTATAAAAGTAACAAAAAAGAGACTTATCCTGACTTCTTTTCCCCTAAAATCAGGTATGGCTTATACCTTGATCTGTCCATTATAGTATTACAAGAGTTCAATGCTGCAGGGGTGTGGCGACTCTCCAACGTCATATATCTATGAAGTACCCATTAACGATAGTTTTACAATGCATAATGAAATCAGGGGGATACTATGAAAGCATTCTTTCAGCGCTGGGGGCATTTACTGGCTATTCTGTGCATACCGCTCCAAGGCTCCATTTACGTATTTCTAGGCAGTAACACCGGAAGTGATGTCTTCTACAATTATGCCTGGATTGATACACAGATTCCTTTTCTCAAAGAATTTATTTATCCGTACATTAGCTGGATGCCCATTCTGTATCTTGGATTTCTCTATTTGGGTCTGACGAACAAGTCGCTATTCTGGCGTACGTTGATTACCTATAATGTTGGTGTCATGGCTGCCAATGTCTGTTTTGCGGTGTTCCCTACCCATGTCCCACGTCCGGAGGTCGGCGGAACTGATCTGAGCAGCGTGTTAGTGCAGTTTATCTATACAAATGATGCGCCCTTCAACTGTTTCCCAAGTGTTCATGTTCTGACCAGCTATTTGCTGTTTATTGTGATTAACAGACACTTGAACTTTAGGCCTTTGGCACGGATTTCTTGGTCGGTATGGCTATGGTTGATTATTGCATCAACGGTGTTTGTAAAACAGCATTCCTTGCTGGACATCGCTGGAGGCATTTTGTTTGCTGAGGCGGCGTATTGGACTGTACATGTCTTTGCTCTTCGTCTTGGGCAGGCACGAAAAAAAAGCAAGCAGCCACTCACAGCTTCTAATCCAAGCAGTCATGTATAACGACATTTATATATGTAACAGGTGGGATGATGATCCTGCTATACAGCAAAAGAGGGCATAGGCCCTCTTTTTTTGTACTCATTTAATTAAACCTACTTATTATAGAAGAACTTTATTTGGGTTGGACTACGCGTTTCATACTATAGGTGGCCGTTCATGAAGAAGGTCAGACGGTGGACTTCCGGTTATACGTTTGAATATGCGGTAAAAATAAGACAGATCCCGGTAGCCGAGAAATTCGGCGATTTCCTGGATGGAGAGTTGTGACTCAGTGAGCAGATATATGGCTCGTTTCATCCGTTGATCATGGACATATTGACTGATGGTCTGATTTGTCATGCTTTTGAATAATGCAGCAGCATAATTGGGCGTTTTATTGATCTCGTCCCCGAGTTCTTCCTTCGTCACTTTCTCCCGATAATGCCGCTCAATATACCGCTTCATCCGTTCAACATGATTATGCCTCTCCGGCGGGATGACTCCACGATCAAGCTCCCTGTTCATATAAATCAACACTTCCATCAATAAGGCTTGGCTCATCATGACATAATAAGACGGACGCTCCTGCCATTGTTGATAAATAGCGCTCATGCGTTGATGGATCAGTTCGTAACATCCAGGTTTATGCCGCAAAGCCTCATACCGTTCCAATGCTGGCAAAGTTTCCGTATGGTCGCGTTGCAGTTGAATTACAATCTGTGTGTGCGTTACTGTAGGAATACTTTTGCCGTAATATGGGACGCCACCTGGAATGAGGAGCAATTCACCCTTTTCCATGATCTGTTTATCACCGTTCACCCAATATACACATTTTCCATAAGTAACCAAGCTAAGCCGCCAAGTTTCTTGAGATTGCACAGCTTCTTCGTACCAACCGACACCATTAATATGTCGTACTTCAAGTGGAGTGACCATAACACACCTCATTATCGGACTATACTCTAATCATTGTACTATAGTTCATACCCTGATTCGACAGAAAACGCTACAATACACCTATAAGCTTAAATATGAGGAGGAAATTAGCATGTTAAAAACAAAAATTATTTGTACCATGGGACCTGCTTGTGACTCAATCGAATTGTTAAAAGTAATGATTCAGGAAGGTATGACCGTTGCCCGTCTGAACATGGCTCATGGCGAACTGGAAGATCACGTTACACGGATTAACAATATCCGCAAAGCAGCTTCCGAACTGAACACCTATATACCGATCATGATGGACATCAAAGGGCCGGAAGTACGTATTGGTAAACTGAAAGAAGCATCCTGCCATCTGCAAGCGGGTAAAGAGCTGATCCTGACTACTGAAGAAATTCTTGGTGACGCTGAGCGTATCTCGGTAAACTATCCAGAACTGAACCTCGTTGTGAAACCTGGCGATCGTATCCTCATCGATGATGGCCTTGTGGATCTGACTGTACTGTCTGTGGAAGGATCCGATATCCATTGTAAAATCATCAGTGGCGGCATTCTGAAACCACGCAAAGGGGTTAACTTGCCAGGAATCAAAACGACATTGCCAGGTGTAACCGAGCGTGACGTTATGCACATCGGATTTGGGATCGAAAACGATATCGAAATTATCGCAGCATCCTTTGTTCGTAAAGGCGATGACATCCGTGAAATCCGCAGCATTCTGAAAGAACGCGGTGTAGACCACGTACAGATCATCTCTAAAATCGAAAACCAGGAAGGTATGACGAACCTGGACGATATTATTGAAGCATCTGACGGTATCATGGTAGCTCGTGGAGATCTCGGGGTTGAAGTTCCGATCGAAGACGTACCAATGATGCAAAAAGAAATGATCGATAAATGTAACCGCGCTGGTAAACCGGTTATCGTAGCTACACATATGCTGGAGTCCATGCAAGTGAACCCACGCCCTACTCGTTCCGAGGTAAGTGACGTGGCAAACGCTGTACTTCAAGGCGCTGACGTTGTGATGTTGTCCGGTGAATCAGCTGCTGGTAAATATCCGGTACAATCCGTGCGCACGATGGCTGCTGTTGCTCGCCGTGCTGAAACAATGATCGATTACAAAGAGCAATTCGCACAAAAATCGGCTCAACAGATCGCTGATATTACTGAAGTTATCAGTCAGGGCGCTGTAAGTTCTTCCCTCGTACTGAATGCAAAAGCAATCATCACTTCGACTGAGAGTGGATTCACAGCACGCATGATTTCCAAATATCGTCCAAAAGCGCCAATCATCGCAGTTACACAACATGAAGAAGTATTGGCGAAAATCTGCCTGCTCTCCGGTGTTATTCCGGTTATGGGCGACAAAGTAACCACTACGGATGAAATGTTTGAATCGGCTACGCGTAATGCAATCAAAACAGGTTACATTGAAAAAGGTGACATCATTGTATTGTCCGCTGGTGTTCCAATCGGTCAATCCGGTAATACAAACCTGATCAAAGTTCAACAAGTCTAATTCAATAGCTGAAACTGAAGCTATAGATCTTAGCTATAGATAGAAATACAAAAATCCACCGAGAGCAGAAATGCATCCCGGTGGATTTTTTGTTAGATATGTGTGTAATGATCGTGATGTTACAACAAATGAATCCGAAATTATAGATTCCGCGAGTAATCAACCAGATCCTGTGACATCGTGTTGATCTCATCCATTGAAGCATTCACCTGCTGTGTCAGGGCAGCCTGATTTTGCGTTAACGTGGACATATTACCGATATGTTCAAGAATCTGATCAATCAGTGTTTTCATCTTCTGCATGCTATCTTCGATATTTACTGTGGCCTCTGAACTGTGATCAGCCAGTTTCCGCACTTCACCTGCAACGACGCCAAATCCCAGTCCTAGCTCTCCCGCACGTGCAGCTTCAATTGCTGCATTCAACCCCAGCAGATTGGTCTGACTGGCAATCTCTCGAATAAACACGGTGATATTCTTCGTATCATCTGCACTGCTTTTCACTTGAATGGCTGCATCGGCAGATAACTCCTGTGCAGTAACCAGATCCTGTGCCTGATCGGTGATTGAGTTGATTCCACGTACCATCTCGCCAATGGACTCCGACAATTGTTTTGTTTTCAGATTCATGGCTTCCACGATCTGTTCCTTATTCTTCTCATGGGTGACATCTCGGATGGTTCCAGCTACACGGAGCGGTACTCCATCCTGATCCCTAATGGTCTCCCCACCCGCGTGATACCAACGATACTCCCCGTCTTTGCGTTGCAGACGATAATCCAGATCGTACGGTGTACGACCACTGTAATCGTTCATATGTCTGGCAAATTCGTTGATCGTCCGATCATGGTCTTCCGGATGAAGTCGACTGCTCCAGCTGCTGAACACATTCGGGAAATCCTGCTCGTCTTTAAACCCTAATTCTCTACGGAACTGGG
Source organism: Paenibacillus sp. FSL M8-0212 (assembly GCF_038004645.1). NCBI lineage: Bacteria > Bacillati > Bacillota > Bacilli > Caryophanales > Paenibacillaceae > Paenibacillus > Paenibacillus sp. FSL M8-0212. The sequence goes on from NZ_JBBORP010000001.1 coordinate 2,140,374, forward strand.
GTGACCACCAAAATTCATTGTTCGGATTAACTACATCTCCAGCCACAACGGTCATATCCCACGGTGCCTCCACCAAGGCTCGGTTAACCAGATCATATCGGGTGACGAGTGCTTCCAGCTCATCAGACTTGCGCTTCTCCTCATGAATATCAAACATGATGCCCAGAAGTTTGACCGGAACTCCAGCCTGGTTTCGGATGACTTGTCCAAGGCATCGGAACCAGCGAATTTCTCCACTTTTGGTAATCATACGACTGATTACGTTATAGGCAGTTGTTGCTCTTGTGTCATTCACATGTTTCATAATCTCCTGCACCAGTTGGGGTCTGTCATCCGGATATATCGATTTGGCCCAGCTTGCAAATGAATCAGGATAATCCTTGGAACTATGGAATCCTAACATTTTGCGGAATTCATTCGAAAATGCCACAACATTATTGTTATCCAGTGGATCACCGGCAACAATTTCAGATTCCCATAATCCCACATTCATTGCCTGATTCAGCATTCTAAGACGCATTTCCACACCTTCGTTTTGTGTTTTCATCATATGTACTGCTTTTTTGATATTACTAGCTATTTCATCATTATTCTGAAATTCAATAGCATCTTCAATCCATGCGTCATAGTTGCCCTTTTCTGCATTTGCTACGAGTTTACGACTATACTCCAGTAACTTTTGATGTGCATCTATACGAATTTGTTTGGTCGATTCAGTACGTTTACGAAACATGTTCATTTCTCCTCTTAGGTCATATGATATATATTTCGACATTATCAGACATTAAATGTAGAGCAATGGTCTTAAATATGTATAAAAAAACAAGAACCAGTGCTGAATCAGCATTGGTTCTTGTTTTAAATGCTCTTTATTTTTTATAATCATAAATCTTAAATGACTGCCTCTTACCCGCTACCAGCCAAAATTCAATGTTTCCCCCGTTTCCACCCAAGTTTTGATGCTGCTCAGGATCATCCACCAGCTGCTCTGTGCACTCGCAAAGGAAGGATGGTTTTCTGTAAATTGATCATTGATCAGCGTCAGCTTCGTACACTCCCCCACAGTCTCCAACTGGAAGACCACTCTGGATTGAAGCTCGGCATGATTGGCATGGTATGACGGTCCGGGATGCTCCTGATAACTAAGTCTGGACAACGGTTCAAATTCCAATATATCTCCGTACACATGGACAGTCTCCGCACCATCATTACCTGGCCCTACATAAGCAAACGGTTGACCTGGTTGGAAATTGGTGCGAAGTTCACTACCGAAAAAGCTGTTCCGTGTGCCGTCTGGTGATATTAGAGCATTCCACACTTCTTCCAGTCCTGCATTGATATAAAATTCATATTTCAGTTCCATGGACTCACTCCCTTTATGTATTGGATAAGCGATCTATCAACCTCGCACTCCTATCCTATCGTTATACCCCAAAGACCGTATTGTAAAAACGCGACATCAGGTAAAATATAAGCTCTTTATGTTTTCGGGAATGTTATACCCTGATCCAAACGGATTGCGTCATATAGTGCTTTCCCAGAAGATCAGATATACTAAACTGGAATGAAATAACAGGTCTATTCAAGGTGATGGGACTAAATTAGAAAGGAAATGAGACATGAGCCAATCAACGAATATTATGGGCATCCCTTTTCCCAATGTAACGATGAATCAAACGGTTGCAATCCTTGGTGAAGTCGTAGATCAGGAAAGTACTGAACTATTTCATGTCATCACAGGCAATCCCGAGATTGTTATGTCCTGTCAACAGAATGCCTCTCTTCGCGAGGTTGTCGATCAAGCCGGGTTGGTCACAGCTGACGGTGCCGGCATTGTAATGGTATCCCGTTTTCGGGGCGGACAATTGACTGAACGGGTAACGGGTTGTGATCTGCTGTTTCGTTTATTGGAGGAAGGCGATCAAAAACAATGGTCATTCTACATGCTGGGAGCAGAGGAAAGCGTAAGTGAACAGGCCGTGAAAGTTATTGCGCAGCGTTACCCCGGAGTTATAGTAAAAGGTAGACACCATGGTTATTTCCAGGCTGATGAGGAACAACAGATTGTGGAAGAGATTCGTACTGCTCAACCAGACTTTCTTATCGTTGCTCTTGGTGCACCCCAGGCGGAACACTGGATTAATAAGTATCGCCACCAGTTGAACGCTCGTGTAGCCATAGGTGTTGGAGGCAGTCTCGATATCGTGGCAGGCAAAACCAAACGTGCCCCTGCGATATGGCAGAAGCTTAACCTGGAATGGCTCTATCGCCTCCTCAGTCAACCTTCGAGATGGCGCAGGCAACTCATTTTACCCCGTTTTGCTGTGCAGGCATTGTTGTTCAGAGAACCTAAATAATGTGAGATGAGCAGGAGGGATGATTCGGATGAAACAGGTAGAACAAGGAGACAGACCAAGTATGGGCCTGCTGAATCTGAATGAAGGTGATCATAAATATCAACTGACACGCCATGCTCCTTCCGAAGCACTTCGGCCTTTTGTTAAACATTACTGGATCGTATCGTGGGATCTGACTGGACTTGAACCGTATCCCCAACATGTCGTGCCTAACCCCTGTGTCAATCTGATCGTGGAACGAAACAATACGTTTTTCTTCGGACCATCGGGACGTAAATTCTCCTATCTTGTGAGCGGGAAAGGTCGTGTATTTGGCGTGAAGTTCAAACCAGGAGGTTTTTATCCCTTCCTGCGGGTTTCTGTCTCTTCATTGTACGGACAGCCGATGAATGTATCCAATATTCTTGACGTCACAGCGGAATCCCTGGAAGACCAACTTCTTGGGGCGGGGGATGATGCGGATAAAACCAGTTACATCGACCAGCTATTATGTGCACACCTTCCTGCTGAAGATGCTCAAGCGAGAATGGTTAACGATATTGTGCAACAGATTGAACAGAACCGGGAGATGCTGAGAGTAGATGATCTATCTTCCTATTGGAATATGCATACCCGAAAGCTTCAGCGCCTGTTCAATCAGTATGTGGGCATCGGACCCAAAACGGTAATTAAGTTGTATCGTCTGCAAAATGCTGCAGAAATGATGGACCGCGGTCTTCAATGTGACCTGATTAAGCTATCTCAGGACCTTGGATATCATGATCAATCCCATTTCATCCGAGATTTCAAGTCTATTATTGGCAGTACACCAGAGGAGTACTTACACTCTAGACATCCGAATGGTGAGCGCCGAGGGCTGATCAATTAAGAAACCTGTCCTGAAAATCAGGACAGGCGAATGACTTCTATGGTATCCCCCGTATGGATTACACCTTCCCGTTCAACCGAGCACACAATCCCACGTTTTTTGCGAGCGGCAGGCACGAATTTTTTGCGCAAACCGTCCTGTTCGTAGAATTGTTCAATCATTTTCCCCGGATGTACACAGGGAAGGTTCTCTCCTTCACATATTAAACCCGTCCCGTTTGGAAATAGAAGCCGTGTTCCGGCAGGCAGTTCCGTCAATCGATCAATGCCACGGACCAGTATATTGGCACCAAGCCACTCTGGACGCACTTCAGGAATGTTCATTTTCTCAGCAATAAGAGCACATTCTTCCTCAGATACAATACTGATCTGGCGGCGATTCGCAATCGGTGTACCGCGCTTGTAGATTTTCTGACGCGAGTCCGCTGGACGTAGCAGACCATAATGACGGTCATCCGGAATTCCTGCGAGCTCAATGTCGACAAAAGGTACAACTCGGGTCACAAATGTGGATGGATCATCAGCCAGCAAGACGACTTGAACTGTTCCCATAGTAATCTCCTCCCTTTCCTGAGCACTATCACTTCTCTATTGTTCATTATTACCCAATGAATGGATTGTCGACAATCGGCGTATGCTTACCTTTGTACGATTTTTTTTATTTCAACAATATAACTCACTTGGAAAACGATAAATATTTTATATAACACACAATTAAATTGTTAAAAATTAATTTCACTCTTTCCGTTCTCGTTGCAAACATTTATACTAGGATGGACAAGTAAATAAATTACATATCAGAAAGCAAGGTGTTTCCTTTGATTAGTATCATCTTTGTAGCTCTTGTAGCTGTCGAACACTTCTATATCATGGTGATGGAGATGTTTATGTGGACTCGTCCACGTACAATGAAAACCTTTAATCTCACGCCGGAATTCGCCAAATCCACCAAATCCCTTGCGGCCAATCAAGGCCTTTACAATGGATTTCTTGCGGCAGGTCTGATCTGGGGACTCGTATATCCGGATGCTGCCGTTGGACAGCATATTCAGATTTTCTTCCTGGCGTGTGTGATTATCGCGGCTCTTTATGGGGGAGCAACTTCCTCACGGTCGATCATTATCAAACAAGGATTGCCTGCGATTATTGCATTGTTGCTAGTTCTGTTCCTGTAATTTCTGTCGAATGGTGCATTGCTTCGATTCATGTTAACTCCTTTATGGTAAGGTAGTGAATAGATAGCAGTGTACAATGACCAGAATCGTTCTGGAATTGGAAGGAGAACATGTCATGGGATTGTTTGACAAACTTCGGCGGCGCAAAAAGGAGAAGGTACCTGCAGGTGGTGCTGTCGAATCGACGAATTACAGTGAAACCATCGTGGGTTTTGTCCTGCTGGAGCGTGACGATTGTGATTTTGACCTCTTCATCAGGAACATGAAGAACGAATGGGATATCGAGATTGAAGAACGCCCGGAGGAGGGCAATCTCTTTTTCGAAGTGAATGGGATGCAGGTGGTATGTGCTCACATTGCTGCGCCTGTGCCTGACCGTGAAGTTGAGGAGAATGCCAAACTCAATATCCTTTGGCGAGAAGCGGAGCAAGTTACCTCACGGCACCAGTCTCAGATTATTGTCTCTGTTCTGAACGCAACAAATGCTATTGAGGGACATGTTCTGTTCACTCAAACAGCGAGTGCCTTATTACAGTTGGATCACGCGCTGGCAATATACATGGCCCCGCTTGTCGTTGAAGCCAGTCAGTATGTCGAAATCAGCCGTGGGATCAAACATGATGAGTTGCCCGTCTCGCTCTGGATTTTTATCGGATTATACCAAAATGCCGAAGGCGCTTCAGCTTATACTTACGGACTACGTAACTTTGGTAAAGAAGAGATGGAGATTATGCAATCGTCGGAGTCCTTAAGCGATGTATTTGAGATGATGTTCATGACCACAACGTATGTGGTTGAGAACGACGTCACACTGCATGACGGGGAAACACTTGGTTTCTCGGCAGAGCAAAAGCTGAGCATTTCCCTTTCCAAAGGTGTAGCAACGGAAGGTAACAGTTTGAAGATTGGCTTCTAACTTACGTAGTTATCTTAACTTTATCGTGTCACAGTTGTAGAAGCCGTCTGGAGTTCATACTCTGGGCGGCTTTTAGCTATTTAACCTTCCTTCCAATGAAGATATGATAACAATCCCTGAATTTAACTTCCCTAGGAATAAGTAGTCCATAAGAACCACTCAATTATGAATTCAGTTTTCATTCTCGCTATAAAAAGGTATAATTAATAGGCTTATAGTCTCATATATTACATATTATCTTATTATCGAGGAGTTGCCTACATGTCTGTTAGACGTTTGGATTCAACTAAACCTATTATTGAAATTATCTGGGAAGGTATTGTTTCTCCTGAACATGTCGAACAAGCAAATACAGAAATTCAGAGAATAGCTGAACAATTGGGAAGTTCGTTTGATGTGCTAGTAGATATGCGGAACATGAAGGCTTTCCCTCAGGACACCAAAGAAAAAATTGTGGAACACCAGAAACTACTGACACAGTGGGGTATGAAGCGAGCCAGTGTAGCCGTAGGTGGTGCGATCGCCAAAATGCAATTGAATCGGATCTCCAAAGAGTCGGCGCACCAGACTGAATTCCAATGGGAAACGTATGACGAGGCTTTGGCATTTTTGTTGAAATAATATTGAAGTGATACGGACTCAGTATAAGAGAGCTACTGATGCTGTACCTTGCACACAGAAAGAGGCGTTCCCCATGAGGAAGCGCCTTTTTCTTTTACAGTTCCACGTGGCTTACTCCGTTTTGCCAGTGATACGACCGCTCATCATTTAAGATTCAAGTTTACTTACACGCACCATCGTTAACGATGTACCATTTAGAGACTCCTCCACGAAACCTAACCGCTTATATAAGCGAATCGCTTGGTTATCCGGGTCAACACTGAGCGAGACTGCTGCAATTTCCCGCCGTTCGACCTCATCTAATGCGGTCTGAAGCAGTAAGGTACCTACTCCTTTTCCACGTGCATCTTCCGTTACAGCCATCCCCATCTCTGGCGTAGCTGCATTCACATAACCGTATCCCGCATTCTGATCCGTATAGAATCTTAATGTTATTGAACCTAATCTCTTGCCTTGCTGGTCAACTGCAACATACCCGAAATCCCCTGCTCTTCCCCAGCCTTCAACGTATTTGGACAGTCCGGGAGTATGAATGCTTTCGATTGGAAGAGGTGCATCACCTTCTCTTCTATGCAGGGATGCGTATAACATCTCCCATAGGAAAGGGATATCCTGTTCTTCAATAGGGCGTACATAATAGTTGGTTATGATGGTCATGTTTGCCCCTCCTTCAACTTTTCAAAAAGGCTGTCCATCTCAATCAGATTAAACTCATTGGTAACCTCGTAGTCCTGAAATTTGTCTCTTGTTTTCGCGCCGCTATAGATGGAGATAGATTGTTCATTATAAAACGTGATTCCGAAATCTTCAGTAAAGCGCTCTTCTTTATTTATGGTAAGTCGCCACTCATAGTAATGCGGACTCCTTTCAGAAACGTCGAATCCCCGTACTCTTTTAAAATCAACATCCTTTAATAGCTTCAGCATATCTCTAATCTCTTTGGGATCTGTAATCGTTATTTCATCATCTTCATTATACGGTTCATTGTCGGAAATTTTCCTAATCGTCAGTCGATCCAATGTATCCAGCATCGTCATATGATCTGTGACCTCTGCTCGAAACGTCGTGTGTTTGCTGGGGATATACATAGTATATTGACCAGAGGTATACATACGCACTGCAATAACTAAAAAAACAATAATCATGGCGATACCCATAATCATCTTGATTCGTCTACTCATCCCATTCCCCTCTCTATACCTACATAAAACATATAAATTGGTAATTATTGATATATTCCCAGTATAACATCTCACTCCTTCTGTTCCAATGTCATTTCTTATCTCTGGTTCCTCAATTACGATGACGTTTTGGGCTATACTAAAAATTAAAGATTTAAATGAACAAGCCGCGTTCTCCCATAGGGTGAACGCGGCTTGTTTGTTAACTTTGTTATATTGTTTTATTACCTATTCAGAACCAGGTAAGACGATAACCCTTGTTCCGAGCCATGAGTATGACACACGTGGGCTTGGACTCACAACTGGTCAGGTTACTTCCGAAACCTTATTTTTTAGCCCAATACGTGGCCTGCTGAATCTCGGATAACCAGTTCAGGCTTCAGCACAATTTTCTGCGGCTCTTTACGCTCATCCTTTAACTCTTCAATCAACAGATCTACAGCGCGATGTCCCAGTTCTTCAATTGGTTGGGCAACGGTCGTAAGTGGTGGACTGGTTACCGAAGCCAGAATGGTATTATCAAACCCGATAATCGACACATCCTCTGGCACGCGCAGCCCCAGCTCTTTGGCTGCCTGAAGAGCACCAATGGCCTGAATGTCATTACAACAGAACAAACCTGTCGGGTGATCGTTCTCACCGAGCAGCAGTAGCGCCTCTTTTTTGGCCGAGCTCAGGTCTGCTGCCGATTCTCGGATCTGATTCGGTTCCAGCGTATGACCTGCCTTAATCAGGGTTTCACGGAATCCGCGTACACGTTCCTGGCTGCTGCTGACTTTGGACGGTTCCGACAGAACCGCTACACGAGTATGCCCAAGTTCAAGCAGATGCTCCGCTGCGAGTGCTCCGCCGAGTATGTCGTCAATGGTGACCGTATGTACCGACAGCGATGGCATATGACGGGCAATCAGAGCAACAGGTATTGACTGTTGCAAGAGGGGTGACAAAATTTCGGCATTATCGATCCCGGTTCCGATCATCATGCCATCGACCCTTTTTTGCTGAAGCAGATTCAGGTAACGCTCTACCCGCTCGTCCTTATTATCCGTACTGCAGATGACCACGCTGTAGCCCAATTGACGGCTTCGATCCTCGACCGCTCTCGCCAGTTCTGCAAAATACGGGTTTGAGATGTCCGGTACGAGCAGCCCCAATGTATACGTCTGCTTGCCTGTAAGTGCAGCTGCGATCGCGCTGGGCTGATAGTGAAGGCGTTCCATGATCTCCATAATCTCGGCGCGCCGCTTCTCACTGATCTTACCTTTGCCATTAATGACCTGCGAGACGGTTGCAATGGATACCCCCGCCTCGCGTGCTATATCGTATATGGTTGCTTTCATTGTTTTTTCCCCATTTGTGCTATATATAAATTGTGTTATACATAGATAATTGTTCTCTTCTCATTATGCAGGGGGAAGTCTGCATACGCAACTTGAAGCGAGCACAATGTGCGTAGCAGGAACTGTTTTACTTTTTCATCAACCACTCATGGTCAGGGTCGTTATGGAATTTCCATGTCCGAGTAGGGCCGGCCATCACGTTCAGATAGTATACCTCATACCCCGGAGGAGCACCTACCGGATGATATCCGTCCGGAACAAGCACCACTTCACCGTTTTTCACTGCAAGCGTCTCATCCACAGAGCGATCGTCCGTATATATGCGCTGAATGGCAAACCCCTGCTCAGGCTGCACACGGAAATAATACGTTTCTTCCAGCAAAGATTCATCCGGGAGTGCGTCCCGATCATGCTTATGTGGCGGGTAACTGGACCAATGCCCATCTGGCGTGAATACCTCAACAACGAGCAGACTGTCCGCTTCCTTTTGTTCCGGCAAAATGTTGTGAATCTGGCGTTCCAGATTACCATATCCTCGCGCCTCTACCCCTACATCTTCGGGTGCAATGAGACGAGCCGGGTACGTGCCTTTACCGGGTGCAACACATATAGCGATTTCCAGTTCGGTACGTGCTGTGATCTGTACTTGATCGGAAGTTGAGACGTAGACTGAATACGGCGGAATTTTCTCGAAAACACTCATTCTTTTTCCGATATTATCCCATGTGTGCTCCCGGGTACTTACATTGGCGAAACCACTGAGAAGCACCACACAGAGTTCCTTATCACCGCTCTCACGGGTTAACGTCTCCCCTTCTGCCAACTTCGCTACCTGAAATCCAACATATTCCCACCCGGCCGACTCCGGTGTTACGTTGATAAGTGTACCGTCCCCCTCCGGGTTGACCACGGGTTTTACAATACGTTCTGACATCTTGCCATCCACTCCTTTCTGTATTCGTTCACAACAACCTGATACTTATAAAAAAACAAAAACCTGGACCATTCTTGCGCTCTATTAGAAAAAAATGACTTTAATCATCCACCTATGGCGTTGCCGTTTGCGATTCCAGTGACACCCCAGGGACTTCACTCAGCTTCACAGGTCTTCCCCGCTCCATGGACAGTTTTGCTGCCAGCGCAATTCGTTCTGCCTGTACTGCATCATGGCCATCAACGATAACCGGTGTATCATGGATGATTGCATCGATAAAGAGGGCTGTCTCCTGTACATACGCTTCATTGTAACGTTCCAGGAAAAAGTGTAACGGTTTGTCGCGCATCAGCCCGGCCGCTGTACTGATCTCAGCTGTATTCGGATGATCATTCGCCGCTGCGGCGCTGCCCATTGAGCCAAATACTTCAACACGTTGGTCATACCCGTATACTGCCTGACGACTGTTATCAATAACACCAATCGCACCGTTGGCAAACGTCATCGTTACAATCGCTGTATCCACGTCACCATGTTCTGCAAAGACCGGATTAATCAGCACGTTGCCCTGGGCGTATACTTCTTCCACTTCACTCCCGGACAGATAACGGGCCATGTCAAAATCGTGGATCATCATGTCCATGAAGATCCCGCCAGACACCCGAATATACTCCGCAGGCGGTGGACTCGGGTCACGAGACGTGATTTTGATAATATGCGGATCACCAATCGTACCATCCTGCACATGTGCACGTATCCGTCTGAAGTTGTGATCGAATCGGCGGTTAAAACCAATTTGCAGCTTCACACCAGCCTTCTGAACTGCTGCTACCGCCGCTTCGGTCTGTGCCAGATCCATGCTGACCGGCTTCTCGCAGAAGATATGTTTGCCCGCCTGAGCGGCCTGTTCGATCAGCGGCACATGTGTATCTGTTGAAGAACAGATCAGCACCGCGTCTATATTAGGCATCGAGATCAACTGGCTGCTATCCGTTGTTACCACAGGGATGCCACGGTCGGAGGCCCAAGCCTCCAATTCAGGACCTGCAAACAAGTCACTGATTCCCACAATCTCGGCATGCGGGTTGCGCAGGAGATTGTCTGCATGAATTTTGCCGATCCGTCCAGCACCAATGATGCCAATTCTCACTTTGTCCTTGCCCATTCCGTTATCCTCCCTATGTGCGTCCATATGGGCTAGGCGTTCCCTTAGCCCGAGTGATGCTCTGGTTGTTACCAGCGCGCCGTTACCATCTTCTTGCGAGTGTAGAATTCAACACCATCCGTACCATTGGCATGAAGATCACCATAGAAGGACTTCTTCCAGCCCGAAAACGGGAAAAATGCCATTGGCGCAGGTACGCCCAGGTTAATACCCAACATGCCCGCATCAATCGTTTCACGGAATTGACGCATACTCGCTCCGCTGCGGGTGAACAGACACGCACCGTTGGCAAAATCAGAACGGTTCGCCAGCTCAACGGCTTCCTCCAGCGTAGACACTCTTGCCACCGAGAGTACTGGAGCAAAGATCTCATCCTGCCAGATTTTCATATTGCTATCAACTTGGTCAAATACCGTTGGCCCTACAAAATAACCGGATTCACCTGTCGCCTGATCCTTACGTCCATCCCGAATCAATGCCGCGCCTTCCTGCTCTCCGGCTTCAATGTAACTGAGTGTACGCTCTTTATGTGGTCCACGGATGACAGGACCGAGGAACACGCCTTCATCCATGCCGTTACCAATGGTAATGCGGTCTGCCGCTTCCACCAGCTTTTGTACCAGTTCGTCAGCCACATCACCCACAGCCACAACAACCGCACATGCCATGCAACGCTCCCCTGCTGAACCAAAAGCTGCACTGGTAATCTCTTTCACGGTTAGATCGAGATCGGCGTCCGGCATAACGATGGAGTGGTTTTTGGCACCAGCCAGTGCCTGTACCCGTTTGCCATGCTTGGATGCAGTGGTGTAGACGTATTCAGCTACAGGTTGTGATCCGACAAAGGAGATCGCTTGAACATCCTCATGTTCCAGCAAACCGTTCACGACATCATGCGCACCGTGAACGATGTTGAGCACGCCGTCCGGAAGTCCCGCTTCCTTGAACAGCTCAGCCAGGCGGCCTGCCAGTAGCGGTGTGCGCTCGGACGGCTTCAGAACAAAGGTGTTACCGCACGCAATAGCCAGTGGGAACATCCAGCACGGTACCATCATCGGGAAATTGAATGGGGTAATTCCCCCAATAACACCGATCGGGTAGCGGTACATGCCCGACTCCAGTCCTGTCGCGATATCAGGCAGTTGTTTGCCCATCATCAGATTCGGGGCACCTGCCGCGAACTCGACGCATTCAATGCCACGTAATACCTCGCCATACGCTTCGGCATAACTTTTACCGTTCTCCAGCGTCACCAAGCGAGCGAGCTCTTCCCAATGCTCTACCAGCAGCTGCTGGTAGCGGAACAGAATACGTGCACGGCGTGGAACCGGTGTGCTGCTCCATGACTTGAACGCTTCTTGTGCTGTATGAACCGCCAGATCCACGTCCGCTTGTTCGGACAGTGGCACATGTGCAATAACCTCTTCTGTAGCCGGATTCACAACAGGCTCCGTACGAGTTGACACTGGGGTTACCCAGGTACCTCCGATCCAGTTTTGTACCATTGTCGCTGTTGCAGACGCTTCAGAAATCCCTTTTCCCATAGCCCTGTCTCCCTTCGCTTATGTGTGATCCCTTATGTTCAACATGTTCATTGTTATAGATCTGTATGAGTGCGTTATTCAAAGTATTGCAACGTGCTTCAAGACACGGTGATCTCGCCCCGATTGCAACGTTCGATGTAATCATTCACCTGTTCCACCGTTGGCATCGCATCCGAACAGCTGTGGCTTGAAATGACGATACTTGCTGCGCCACTGCCATACGCCATACTGCGCTCAATCGTCCAGCCCTGCATCAATCCATACAGGAAACCGGCTGCGTAGGAGTCGCCTGCACCGAAGGTTTTGACCACTTTTGCCGGGTAGCTGTCCGCACGATGGGAAAGCCCTTCACGCGTATAAGCAATGGACCCTTCCTTGCCGTGTTTGATTACTACAATATTCGCTGAGAAATCAAACCATTTCTGTGCAGTTACCTGATCGCTATGATCCGGATTGTGGTCGAATGTCTCCATCATGTCGAACTCTTCACGTGTACCCAGGATGATATCGCATTTCTCGGCTGCGAGGTTATAATAGACTGCTGTCTCTTCGTCCGATGTCCAAGTGTATGGGCGATAGTCCAGATCAAACACAATAACTGTGCCATGTTTTTTCGCATACGTTAGTGCCTGTAATACGGCTTCACGGGATGGGCTCTGCGCGAGGGCTGTGCCTGAGATTAGCAGCACTTTGGAGTCAGCAATCAACTGCTCTTGCACCTCTTGCGCCTGTAATAACAGATCAGCTACATTGTCCCGGTACATCAGGATACTGCAATCCGTTGGGCTTTTGATTTCGGTAAAAGCAAGCCCTGTCACCGCTCCAGTGTCATCTGTAACTACATTTGATGTGTCGATGCCGTTCTTCTCCAAATAACTCTGGATGAATCTGCCCATCTGGTCGCCCGCGATTTTGCCGATGAAAGCTGTCTCCATACCCAGTCTGGACATGCCAATCGTAATATTGGCCGGAGAGCCGCCAACATACTTCGTGAATGTCATCGTCTCTTCCATCGGGCGATTGATCTCATTGGCGTTCAAGTCGATGCACAAGCGGCCAATCGCGGTGAAATCCTTCTTCCTGGATACGGGAAAGGATACGTAAGTCATTGCATGTGAGCCCCTTTCTGTAGTGGGATTTTACATGTTGTATATGGATATCTAGACTAGTTACTCATTCCATTGTAAGGACTCGTAAACGTCTAGAGTAAGTCAGTTTTATTTTCCAATCGTAACGTTATACTCTTGCTGGTCTTCTTCCTTTTTCACTTCATAGGTGTGGCCTCTGACCGCTGCAATGCTGAACGAATCAGCTGTGTTGGTATAATGACTCCATATAGTTCAAAGATCGCTTCGCATACTCATACGGGTTATGAATCGCAGGGTCCTGCTCTCCTTCAAGCATCGCCCAGCCATCGTACCCTCGTGTGATCAGTTCTTGCAGAATTGGTGCAAAATCAATGCATCCATCTCCTGGTACGGTGAACACGCCTCTACGAATACAACCGACAAAATCAGACTGCTCCGCGCGTGCTTCATCCAGCACATGAGGGCGAATGTCTTTCAGATGGATATAGGCGATCCGATCATAATGTTTGCGCAACAGTTCAAGTGGATTGGCTCCGCCATAATAGGCATGACCAGTATCATAGAGCAGATACACGAGAGAAGGGTCTGTCAGCTCCATCAGTCGATCAATCTCATCCGGTTGTTCTACCACTGTGCCTCCATGATGATGGTACGTAAGCTTCAACCCATGTTCACGGGCAATGGCTCCTGCTTCATTCAATCCTTCAGCGAGGATATGCCATTCAGATTCGCTGAGTCTAAGCACTTCTTTTTCATTCGGAGTTCGTCTTGGATCAAAATGAAGTGACCCGCCTACCTCCGCCGTACTGATCACCTTACTGCCCATGGATTGCAGAAATTCCGCATGTCTGCGATAACTGTCCAGCTCCGACTGACGATACGCAGGATCGGAGAAAAGTACCGATTTCCACTGGGAGACCAGATTGATATTCCTTTTACTCAATTCCTCACGCAATATAGCAGGATCAGTTGGATATTTACGTCCCATCTCTGTACCTGTCAGCCCAAGACGCTGAATATCATCCAGAATCTGTGCACACGTTGTCGCATCACCATGCTCCTTCACATCTTCACCGACCCAATTGATCGGATGAATCCCAAGCTGGAATGGCAGCTTGCTCATTGCTCCACGTCTCCTTTGTCGTTCAACATTGTGGTTCACTATATTAAATCGGATTAAATAGGTCTTGCTTTAGCACGGTTGGCTTGCATGGTGTGATGGGCATGAACTACCTTTTCCTCGGCAGATACTTCTGGCACACCTACATTCCACCACGACTCGTATCCACCTGCGTTAGTTCCAGGCACGACCGGAATCTCAATCAATGTACTCACCGTTTCATTCTTCGCATCTCGGAGTGCCTGTTCCAGCTGTTCTGCCGTCTCCGCTCTATAAGATTTGGCTCCCATGCTTCGGGCGTGTGCAGCAAAGTCCATTGGCATGTAATCCCCGGTCAGTCGTCCACTCTCAGATTCCCGATAACGGAACTCATTGCCGAACCCGTCACTTCCATGTTCCCGCTGCAAATTATGAATACACTGGAATCCATTGTTGTTGAATAATAGAACGGTCATCTTCTTCTGTTCCTGCAAACTGGTCACAAACTCCGAATGCAGCATCAGATAACTGCCATCCCCCACCATGGCGTACACTTCACGATCCGGCTCAGCAAGTGCTGCTCCGAACGCTCCACTTACCTCGTACCCCATACAGGAGAATCCATACTCCATGTGATACGTCTTTGGTTCAGCCGCACGCCACAGACGATGCAGGTCTCCTGGCAGACTGCCTGCCGCACACACAATAACGGAGGAAGGATCAATCGTCCGATTAACTATGCCGACTGCTGTAGTCTGTGCCAGCCCTGCTTCATGTTGAGCTGCATACAGCCGATCTACTTCTGCATTCCACTCAGCGCGGAGATCAGCGATTTCAGATGCACCATATGCACTGCGGTATTGTCTTTGCTGCAATTCCTTCTGCAAAGCCTGCAATCCTTCGCGAGCATCTGCCAGAATGGCTTCCCCGCCTAACTTGGCGGCATCCATGCCGTTCAGGTTAATGTTGATGAATGAAGCTTCCGGATGTTGAAAAGCAGAGCGGGACGCCGTCGTAAAATCGGAGAAACGAGTACCGACGCCGATAACCACATCCGCTTCTCTCGCCAGCCTGTTGGCTGCTAGAGAACCTGTAACACCGATGGCCCCCACATTCAGTGGGTGGTCCCAAGAAACTGCGCTCTTGCCCGCCTGCGTCTCGGCGATGGGAATGCCAAATGCTTCGGCGAACTCCACGAGTTGAACGGACGCCTCAGAGTACAACACACCGCCGCCTGCAACGAGCATCGGCTTTCTGCCTCGGGCAATCTGCTCCGTTGCCCGCTCAATGGCTGCCTGTACCGGGGGGCGACGGTCCAGATAATGTACTTTGCGGGCAAAGAATGATTCTGGATAATCGTACGCCTCTGCCTGCACATCCTGCGGCAGTGCGAGCGTTACTGCTCCCGTCTCTGCTGGATCGGTTAGCACACGCATGGCCTGTGTAACAGCAATCATCAGCTGTTCGGGACGAACAATGCGATCCCAATACTTGCTGACGGCTTTGAATGGATCAGTGGCTGAGATTGTATAATCACTGCTCACTTCCAACTGCTGCAGTACCGGGTCCGGTTCCCGTGTAGCAAAGTTATCTCCAGGAAGCAATAAAACCGGAATCCGGTTCACCGTTGCGGTAGCTGCCGCCGTAATCATATTCAATGCACCCGGACCAATGGATGTTGTACATGCATAAATCTGTCTGCGGTTCTTCTGCTTGGCATAGGCGGCTGCCGTATGCACCATACCTTGTTCGTTCTTCCCTTGCATATACGTCAGGCTTCCCGGACTGCGCTCCAGCGCTTCTCCAATGCCTGTTACATTGCCATGTCCAAAAATACCGATGATTCCCTTCACAAACTTGGTTTCCACCCCGTCAACCGAGATATATTGCTGATCCAGGTATCGAAGCAGTGCCTGGGCCATCGTTAGTCGAATTGTATTCATGAATTGATCGCCTTCCTTTCCTTTACGGGTTAAGCGCTTAATCTACGTTAAGTTTAAGCGCCTTACCCCTAAAGGTTAAGCGCTTAATTGATATGGTATTACAGGTTAATGATTTACGCAAGCTATTTTTGTAAGCGTTTTTATAAAATGTGATGAAGAAGCTTATATCCAGGCCTTATAAGATGCGTTAGACCTGTTTCACTTGAACAGCGTCCACAATTATCAAGGACAAATTTAAAGGTGGGGAAATTTATGCATACGTGGGATACATTCTGATACATGATAAAGAGCCATATACTCTCTGAGAGCACCACGCACTAAATTGCCAATAAACCTGTGAACGCAAAAAAAGAAAGAGACGGTTAGTACCATCTCTTTCTTTTAAATATTTAAGCGGGTGATGGGAATCGAACCCACGCTATTAGCTTGGAAGGCTAAAGTTCTACCATTGAACTACACCCGCATAACAACAATCGGGATGACACGATTTGAACATGCGACCCCCTGGTCCCAAACCAGGTGCTCTACCAAGCTGAGCTACATCCCGTTATCTATACCGGCGAGAGGACTCGAACCTCCACGGTTTCCCACTCGATTTTGAGTCGAGCGCGTCTGCCATTCCGCCACGCCGGCAAAATATGAAGTTATAATGGCGCGCCCTGAGAGATTCGAACTCCCGGCCTTTTGATTCGTAGTCAAACGCTCTATCCAGCTGAGCTAAGGGCGCAAAATATTGGAGCGGAAGACGGGAATCGAACCCGCGACCCTCGCCTTGGCAAGGCGATGCTCTACCGCTGAGCCACTTCCGCAAATAAGGGATGCGCGTGGAGGGACTTGAACCCCCACGTCAAAGACGCTAGATCCTAAGTCTAGTGCGTCTGCCAATTCCGCCACACGCGCATATAATGGTGAGTCATGAAGGGCTCGAACCTTCGACACCCTGATTAAAAGTCAGGTGCTCTACCAACTGAGCTAATGACTCATAGAAAAACTGGTGGAGGATGATGGATTCGAACCACCGAACCCGTACGGGAGCAGATTTACAGTCTGATGCGTTTGGCCACTTCGCTAATCCTCCAGGATTACATGGTGCCGGCGAGAGGACTTGAACCCCCAACCTACTGATTACAAGTCAGTTGCTCTACCAGTTGAGCTACACCGGCGTATTAAAGGTGTTATATATGGTGGCTCGGGACGGAATCGAACCGCCGACACGAGGATTTTCAGTCCTCTGCTCTACCGACTGAGCTACCGAGCCTTACTAAATCAAAAAATGGCGGAACCGACGGGATTCGAACCCGCGATCTCCTGCGTGACAGGCAGGCATGTTAGGCCAACTACACCACGGTTCCAGATCACTTTCTCAAGGAAAGTATAATTGCGGGGGCAGGATTTGAACCTGCGGCCTTCGGGTTATGAGCCCGACGAGCTACCGGGCTGCTCCACCCCGCGTCGTTATAAAGTTATATGGTGGAGGCTGAGGGGATCGAACCCCCGACCCTCTGCTTGTAAGGCAGATGCTCTCCCAGCTGAGCTAAGCCTCCATATTATGACCCGTAGGGGGTACTCTCACTTCGTTCGAGACTGCGAAGCTGTTGCTAACGAAGTACATCCTCCGACGAACCTTTGGGATTCTCATCCCTTTTTGAAGCAATAGGTATTGCTATGACCCGTAGGGGATTCGAACCCCTGTTACCTCCGTGAAAGGGAGGTGTCTTAACCCCTTGACCAACGGGCCTTACTGGCTCCCCGAACAGGGCTCGAACCTGTGACAACTCGATTAACAGTCGAGTGCTCTACCAACTGAGCTATCAGGGAATGGTGGAGCCAAGCGGGATCGAACCGCTGACCTCCTGCTTGCAAGGCAGGCGCTCTCCCAGCTGAGCTATGGCCCCATACTCTGGTGTATTTCTTGTTGTGGTCTTGCTATGGGCCCTGGTGGACTCGAACCACCGGCCTCACCCTTATCAGAGGTGCGCTCTAACCAACTGAGCTAAGGGCCCTTATCAA
Organism: Paenibacillus sp. FSL M8-0212; assembly: GCF_038004645.1. NCBI lineage: Bacteria > Bacillati > Bacillota > Bacilli > Caryophanales > Paenibacillaceae > Paenibacillus > Paenibacillus sp. FSL M8-0212. The sequence goes on from NZ_JBBORP010000001.1 coordinate 2,158,614, forward strand.
TTTTCGAAAAAAAATACCCCAATGGGGTTTCGCTTGGCGGCGTCCTACTCTCCCAGGACCCTGCGGTCCAAGTACCATCGGCGCTAGAGGGCTTAACGGTCGTGTTCGGGATGGGTACGTGTGGAACCCCTCCGCCATCGCCACCAAACGCGTAGCTTACATTTCAGAGTGTTGTTCTCTGAAAACTAGATTCGAAACGAAACATGCGAATTACAACTTGCTAATTGGATAAGCCCTCGACCGATTAGTACTGGTCAGCTCCATGCATTGCTGCACTTCCACCCCCAGCCTATCTACCTCGTCGTCTTCAAGGGGTCTTACATACTGGGAAATCTCATCTTGAGGGGGGCTTCACGCTTAGATGCTTTCAGCGTTTATCCCGTCCGTACATAGCTACCCAGCGGTGCTCCTGGCGGAACAACTGGTACACCAGCGGTACGTCCATCCCGGTCCTCTCGTACTAAGGACAGCTCCTCTCAAATTTCCTACGCCCACGACAGATAGGGACCGAACTGTCTCACGACGTTCTGAACCCAGCTCGCGTACCGCTTTAATGGGCGAACAGCCCAACCCTTGGGACCTACTTCAGCCCCAGGATGCGATGAGCCGACATCGAGGTGCCAAACCTCCCCGTCGATGTGGACTCTTGGGGGAGATAAGCCTGTTATCCCCAGGGTAGCTTTTATCCGTTGAGCGATGGCCCTTCCATGCGGTACCACCGGATCACTAAGCCCGACTTTCGTCCCTGCTCGACTTGTAGGTCTCGCAGTCAAGCTCCCTTATGCCTTTGCACTCTTCGAATGATTTCCAACCATTCTGAGGGAACCTTTGGGCGCCTCCGTTACTCTTTAGGAGGCGACCGCCCCAGTCAAACTGCCCACCTGACACTGTCCCCGCACCGGATTACGGTACCAGGTTAGAACCTAGATACGATCAGGGTGGTATCCCAACGTTGCCTCCACGCAAGCTGGCGCTCACGTTTCAAAGGCTCCCACCTATCCTGTACAGATCGTACCCAAATTCAATATCAAGCTGCAGTAAAGCTCCATGGGGTCTTTCCGTCTTGTCGCGGGTAACCTGCATCTTCACAGGTATTAAAATTTCACCGGATCTCTCGTTGAGACAGCGCCCAAGTCGTTACGCCATTCGTGCGGGTCAGAATTTACCTGACAAGGAATTTCGCTACCTTAGGACCGTTATAGTTACGGCCGCCGTTTACTGGGGCTTCGGTTCACAGCTTCGGATTGCTCCTAACCACTCCCCTTAACCTTCCAGCACCGGGCAGGCGTCAGCCCGTATACTTCGCCTTACGGCTTCGCACAGACCTGTGTTTTTGCTAAACAGTCGCTTGGGCCTTTTCACTGCGGCCCCCTCGTGCTATTCACACTACCGGGGCACCCCTTCTCCCGAAGTTACGGGGTCATTTTGCCGAGTTCCTTAACGAGAGTTCTTCCGCGCGCCTTAGAATACTCTTCTCGCCTACCTGTGTCGGTTTGCGGTACGGGCACCATCACCTGGCTAGAGGCTTTTCTTGGCAGTGTGAGATCATGACCTTCGCTACTATAATTTTCGCTCCCCATCACAGCTCAGCCTTACAATGTGCGGATTTGCCTACACATCAGCCTTACTGCTTAGACGGACATCCATCAGTCCGCGTCACTACCCTACTGCGTCCCCCCATTGCTCATAACGGCTTACGGTGGTACAGGAATTTCGACCTGTTGTCCTTCGACTACGCCTTTCGGCCTCGCCTTAGGTCCCGACTTACCCTGAGCGGACGAGCCTTCCTCAGGAACCCTTAGGCTTTCGGCGGATCAGATTCTCACTGATCTTTTCGTTACTCATACCGGCATTCTCACTTGTATAATGTCCAGCGCTCCTTACGGTACACCTTCAACCCTTATACAACGCTCCCCTACCCCTGATGCAAAGCATCAAGCCATAGCTTCGGTGGTGTGTTTAGCCCCGTTACATTTTCGGCGCAGAGTCACTCGACCAGTGAGCTATTACGCACTCTTTCAATGGTGGCTGCTTCTAAGCCAACATCCTGGTTGTCTGTGCAACTCCACATCCTTTCCCACTTAACACACACTTGGGGACCTTAGCTGATGGTCTGGGCTGTTTCCCTTTTGACAATGGATCTTAGCACTCACTGTCTGACTCCCGGAAGTAAGTCTATGGCATTCGGAGTTTGACTGAGCTTGGTAACCCTTGCGGGCCCCGCACCCAATCAGTGCTCTACCTCCACGACTCTGTTTTCCGAGGCTAGCCCTAAAGCTATTTCGGGGAGAACCAGCTATCTCCGAGTTCGATTGGAATTTCTCCGCTACCCCCACCTCATCCCCGCATTTTTCAACATGCGTGGGTTCGGGCCTCCAGTGCGTGTTACCGCACCTTCACCCTGGACAGGGGTAGATCACCCGGTTTCGGGTCTACGTCCACGTACTAAGTCGCCCTATTCAGACTCGCTTTCGCTGCGGCTCCGGCTCTTCACCTTAACCTTGCACGGGAACGTAACTCGCCGGTTCATTCTACAAAAGGCACGCCATCACCCCTAAAACGGGCTCTGACTTTTTGTAAGCACACGGTTTCAGGTTCTATTTCACTCCCCTTCCGGGGTGCTTTTCACCTTTCCCTCACGGTACTGCTTCACTATCGGTCGCTAGGAAGTATTTAGCCTTGGCAGATGGTCCTGCCGGATTCATACGGGGTTTCACGTGCCCCGCACTACTCGGGATCCGTCTCGGAGGGAACCAACTTTCAATTACAGGGCTTTTACCTTCTTTGGCGGGCCTTTCCAGACCTCTTCGCTTAACCGGTTCCTTTGTAACTCCATGTGAGACGTCCCACAACCCCAAAGAGCAAGCTCTCTGGTTTGGGCTTCTCCGCGTTCGCTCGCCGCTACTGACGGAATCACTATTGTTTTCTCTTCCTCAGGGTACTTAGATGTTTCAGTTCCCCTGGTATGCCTCACACTAACCTATGTATTCAGTTAGGTGTAACTGGAAATTACCCCAGCTGGGTTTCCCCATTCGGACACCCCCGGATCAAAGCTTGCTTACAGCTCCCCGAGGCAGTTTCGTTGTTCGCCACGTCCTTCATCGGCTCCTAGCGCCTAGGCATCCTCCGTGTGCTCTTAGTAGCTTAACCATATCGCTCGTGTTCGAGCTGTCACTCCGCTTGGTTTGCTTGCGCAAATCCAAAAGTCGTTCCATTTCGATCACTCGCTCATGCAATCTACCTTATAAACACTTCACTTGTTTACACAAGATCAGCTTAAAGGAATGTTCTAATTCGCGTTTGTTTCGTTTCGATATCTAGTTTTCAAAGAACAAGCTCCATGCAAAAGCAAGCTGTTTGAGAGTTTAAGCTCTCAAAACCGAACAACGAGTGAGTGTTTTGTAGCTTAGCTACATATTTGAATGTTTCCGTTGCAGGAAACGATTCTCCATAGAAAGGAGGTGATCCAGCCGCACCTTCCGATACGGCTACCTTGTTACGACTTCACCCCAATCATCTATCCCACCTTCGGCGGCTGGCTCCTTGCGGTTACCCCACCGACTTCGGGTGTTATAAACTCTCGTGGTGTGACGGGCGGTGTGTACAAGACCCGGGAACGTATTCACCGCGGCATGCTGATCCGCGATTACTAGCAATTCCGACTTCATGCAGGCGAGTTGCAGCCTGCAATCCGAACTGAGACCGGCTTTGTTGGGATTGGCTCCATCTCGCGATTTCGCAGCCCGTTGTACCGGCCATTGTAGTACGTGTGTAGCCCAGGTCATAAGGGGCATGATGATTTGACGTCATCCCCACCTTCCTCCGGTTTGTCACCGGCAGTCTATCTAGAGTGCCCATCCGAAATGCTGGCAACTAAATATAAGGGTTGCGCTCGTTGCGGGACTTAACCCAACATCTCACGACACGAGCTGACGACAACCATGCACCACCTGTCTTGAATGTTCCGAAGAAAAGGTACATCTCTGCACCGGTCATTCAGATGTCAAGACCTGGTAAGGTTCTTCGCGTTGCTTCGAATTAAACCACATACTCCACTGCTTGTGCGGGTCCCCGTCAATTCCTTTGAGTTTCAGTCTTGCGACCGTACTCCCCAGGCGGAGTGCTTAATGTGTTAACTTCGGCACCAAGGGTATCGAAACCCCTAACACCTAGCACTCATCGTTTACGGCGTGGACTACCAGGGTATCTAATCCTGTTTGCTCCCCACGCTTTCGCGCCTCAGCGTCAGTTACAGCCCAGAGAGTCGCCTTCGCCACTGGTGTTCCTCCACATATCTACGCATTTCACCGCTACACGTGGAATTCCACTCTCCTCTTCTGCACTCAAGTCACCCAGTTTCCAGTGCGATCCGGGGTTGAGCCCCGGGATTAAACACCAGACTTAAATGACCGCCTGCGCGCGCTTTACGCCCAATAATTCCGGACAACGCTTGCCCCCTACGTATTACCGCGGCTGCTGGCACGTAGTTAGCCGGGGCTTTCTTCTCAGGTACCGTCACCTTGAGAGCAGTTACTCTCCCAAGCGTTCTTCCCTGGCAACAGAGCTTTACGATCCGAAAACCTTCATCACTCACGCGGCATTGCTCCGTCAGGCTTTCGCCCATTGCGGAAGATTCCCTACTGCTGCCTCCCGTAGGAGTCTGGGCCGTGTCTCAGTCCCAGTGTGGCCGATCACCCTCTCAGGTCGGCTACGCATCGTCGCCTTGGTGAGCCGTTACCCCACCAACTAGCTAATGCGCCGCAGGCCCATCCCCAAGTGACAGATTGCTCCGTCTTTCCAGTTCCCTTCAGGCGAAGAAAACAACTATTCGGTATTAGCTACCGTTTCCGGTAGTTGTCCCAAACTTGAGGGCAGGTTGCCTACGTGTTACTCACCCGTCCGCCGCTAACCATCAGAGAAGCAAGCTTCTCATCAAGTCCGCTCGACTTGCATGTATTAGGCATGCCGCCAGCGTTCGTCCTGAGCCAGGATCAAACTCTCCAATAAAGTATTGAAAAGAGCGATAAGCTCATTTTGAATCTGACGAGATTAAAAATCTCATTTTGTGCTCCAGTCGATTCAAGCCAAGGCTTGTTTCCAACTTTCGCGTTCATTCTGCAAGCAGAATGTTTACTCACTCGTTGTTCAGTTTTCAAAGATCAAACTTGTTTTGTTACCGAGCGTTGTTCTCCTCAGCAACTTTTATATCATAACACTTCCGATCCAACTTAGCAAGCTCTTTTTTAAGTTTCTTTCGAAGCTTATTTGTTTTGCCTGCGGCACTTTGTTTCTCGTGTTTTTTTGGCCGGAAGTAGAATATATCATATACACAATACAATTACTACTTGTAAAATATCCCATCAGCAAACTAACTATATATTTGATTCAATCTCTTCATAATCTCTTTTTCCAATGGCAATATCCTCTTATTATATCCTATATACACTCACCGGTCGAATCTGTCTCAATATAGGTTGTGAACAGACCCATTCAACATCATTACATTCGCTCTATAAAATAAGAAACATAATACCTCTACTCAATAATGCTGCTATCTGTTATGTGGATTTCGAATCTAATAACTGAACTCCATAAGCTGTGGGCTTATATAGATTGTGCTTTTCACTTTTTATACTATTAGTCTTTGAACCTGCCCATCACTATCGTGTCGTGATACTGTCCATCCGCATGTCGCCGATCCTTTTTCAAAATGCCTTCGATCCCAAAGCCGCACTTTTGATATAGCTCGATTGCCTTATCGTTGGATGCCAGCACGTTCAACGTCATCTTCTCTACACCAGTCTGGTCTGCCCATTCTATCGACTTTTCCAACAAGTTCTTGCCAACCCCATGTCCCCAGAACTGTCTGGTTACACACACGCCGAACTTAACCTTATGGCAGAAGCGCTTCAACTCTCTGCCTTCACATCGGGAGTACCCCACAATCTCTCCCGCCACTACAGCAACAAGGAACAGATTCCGTGATTTCTCAATGTCCATATGGATGATCCGCCTAAACCCGGCTGCGTCGATATACGCCTCGCCCTCTTCACGATCCATGTTCTCGGTTTCCCCATCCATTTGTACACGAAGTGAAGACAGGGCCTCAGCATCTTTTTCCTCTGCCAATCTAATGAAGTAAGATAAGCCTTTAATGTTATATTCCTGCTGATTGATAATCATAAGAACCATTCCGCCTCTTCCACTTTATTTAAAATACTTTAACTGTATCACTCTACCCCACCTCAGACGGACTCTTGCCCGTCAGCATTTTGAACACCTGGCTGAAATACGTCGCATTACGGAACCCGGTCATCTCGCTCACCTCATATACCATGTAATGTCCCGACTGCAACAGTTCCAACGCTCTCTGAATTCGGTACCCGTTCAAATAACTCACAAAATTCTCACCGGTCACCCTTTTGAACAGTTGACTCAGATACTTCGGATGCACAAATAATCCCTTGGCTATCGCTTCAAAACTAATCTCTTCGGCATAATGCAGCTCCACATACTGTTTCACCTGCTCGATAAGTTTATTGCTTTTCTTCTCGCCCATCTCCTTGCGGATCTGTTCCAGCCAGTTGCAGATAATACGATCCATCCAGCTTACCAGATCATGCAACGCATATTTCGATTGAATTTCACGCAAAAAATCACTCATCGCCAGCGGCGGGGGTAACATCGGATGAAGTCGGTTCCAGCTATGAATCAACGTGTCAAACAGACTGACGGCCACAACCTGTACATCCTGTATTCCAACACAGTTGCCCTCTTTCAGCAAAAGGCAAACATGATGCCATACCTCTTCAGCCAGATCAGGTCGAATATCCGCCCAAGCCTCATTCCATTGACGAAGCAATACTGAATAATCGGTCACACTTGGTTCTGTATCCTCGGACGCTTCATAGTGGTAGATACGACTTCCACCTTGAAACTCTGCTGTTTCCACCGCTTCCCTGCTCTCGAGATAAGAATCTATCACCTCACAGGGGTGACTCTTGGATCTCCCGATTCCAGCACTCACTTCAATTTTCAGATACGTAAAGATCTGATCGATCATCCGCTCCACAAGTGGCAGACATTCCTCCAGATGATCTTTATCTCCTAATAGAAGCAACACAAATACCTGATCCGAATAATCAACGATCTCTACCTGACCATTCATGCGCGCTGCTTGCTCCTTCACCGTCTCCTGAATAATATCGGCCGCCCCATAGCGGAGAAGCTGCCAATCCCGTTCTTTCATCCGTGTCAAAAATACGGGGCGATTCAGTTGCAGACTAATTGCGCGTGTCTGTGATGACATATGAATGCCTATATAGTCCATGCGTTCTTTAGGCAGCTCGTCTGCCCGATATCGTGTAGTCAGCAGTTCGTGAAGAAATTGTTTGCGCAAATATGGTAGTACCCGTCCAACCTCCTGCTTGTACGTCTGCTCCAACCGCTCATGCCGCTCTCGCACATCTTGTTCCAGTAGCACCTCCCGCAGCACAGACTCAATCTCCTCAACCTCTGCCGGCTTCAGCAAAAAGTGATTCACACCCCAGCGCATGGCTGCTCGGGCGTTCTCGAATTCGTCATATCCACTAAGAATGATGATCGGCAGGTGGGGATGGTCACGTCGCAACGTCTGTGTGATCTCAAGCCCGGTCATCCCCGGTAGATAAACGTCAGTCATAACGACATCTGGATGCATGCGGTGAAACAGCTCCAGTGCATCCAAGCCATTGGAAGCAGTGCCTGCAATGCTGAGGCCCAGAGAAGGCCAATCGATATGATCTGTTAATGCCTTTACAATATGAGGATCGTCATCAACAAGCATAATGGTCTTCATCATTTTTCACCGTCCAGCCATAGATTTAATTGCTCGTCGGTCTCAATACGCGGCAGCGTAATGGTCACTTCCACGCCACCTGTCTCTCTATCGCTCAGTTGAACGCCATACCTCTTCCCGCAATAAAGCTGAATGCGCTGATGTACATTCCGTACACCGATGCCACACGTCCCTTCGAGTTTCCACCCCTCCGGCAAACCCCGCCCATTATCCGTGATACGAATGACGATATCCTCATGTGGGCCAACCTCTTCGTGCATATGCACCTGAATTCGAAGTGTGCCCTCTTCAGGATGCCCGTGCATAACGGCATTTTCGATGAAGGGCTGCAAAATGATCTTGGGAATGTAACAACCGCGAATATGCGGATCGATCTGCTCCTGATATTGAATGGAGAACGGCAGCCGCTCTGACTGGATGTTAACGTAGCAACGGGCATGCTCCAACTCATCTCGAACCCGTATAAACAATCTCCCTCCACTCAGTCCGATCCGTAACAGCTTACTGAGCTGCACAATCATACGACTGATATCCTTGGCTTCGTAATCGAGCGCGCGCCAGTGGATCATGTCGAGGGTGTTGTATAGAAAATGGGGTTTGATCTGGGCCTCAAGCAAGCCCGTCTGGGCTTCACGCTTGGCTCGGCTCTCTTCCTTCACCTGTTCCATCAGCGTTGTGAGCTGTGAAGCCATGTGATTAAAGCCATAAGCCAAGTGGGCATATTCCTCCGTAAACGAAAGTTGCACCCGGGTATCAAAGTCTCCTTTCTCCAGTTGTCTCATTCGCTTGATCAATTGTCGCAGAGGACGGATGATCTGCCTTACAAACAGGTACGCAAGTACAGCCGAGCATAATAGCCCCAGCACGGCGATGCCGAGGATCTGCCAGCCCGCTTGTCTGAGCGGAGATAACAGTGTATATACCGGAATAGTCTGAACGAGGCGCCACTGAAGCATGGCTGGCCTGGAGTACAGCACCAATTGAGCACCTCCGGGTTGGCCGGAAACCACTTCGTATCCGTCTTCACCAGGTTGGACATGTTCCTGAATCCATGCGCTATCTATAATAGAAGAAGATGAACTTACAGCTTCACCCGTTTCCTGTACTGCACTCGTTTCATTTCTTCTATCCGCTCGTCCATTCTCACCTGCTGGATCAACTCTCCCCATCTGCATTACGACATTACCAGCCGTATCGACCAACAGCACTTTTCCATCAAGCACCATGGGTACATCAGCAAACCTGCGTACGATGTCCGCTCTGCTCAGTCGAATGAGCACATAGGCAACCGTTCCGCCCCGACTATCAAAAATCCGCTGAGCGTATCCGACCAGGGATTGGCCCGATTCGTTCTCACGCAACGGAACCCAAGCTGCATCAGCCTTTTCCAGCGTAGCAAACCAAGAGTCGTGTGTGATGGTGTCCACCGGAAATATGCGATCAGCCATAGTGACTGTCACTTCATTAAAAACATCCGTATACAGTTCAATGGAGGTGATGCCTTCACTCACGACCATGGTATGATCCAGGATTCGAGAGACCTCTCTCCGCTGGTGAATCTGTGAAAGCCTGCCCGTATCAGCCGTTTCGAGCAGATTGGACAGTTCCCGATTGCTTGCCAAACCGTAGGCAGTTCCGGTTACCCCTGTGATAAAATCAAATCCCCGACGTGTGCTTTCGTTCAGAAGAGCCAGACGTGCTTTGCTAATCTCGGCAAAGGTGACCGCAGAGAAAGACTGATATGCCAGCCAGACCACAACCGAGACGAGCAGGAGGTTAAACGCAATAAAGCAAGTCACCATCAACGTGGAGAGCTTGCTTTGTTGCAGCTTTTGATTAATGAATGAAGACCATCTTCCTTTCCCCATGGAAAAATCAACTCGTTTCGTCTTGGAATTACCCTTTGAGCCCAGAGGTCGCGATTCCTTCCACGAAGTACTTTTGACACACGATAAACACAATGAAACATGGCACCAACGACAACACCGACATGGCAAACATCGGACCCCAATCGGATTGAGAACTGGAATCAAGGAACAGACGCAGACCCAGCGGTACGGTGTATTTGCTCACATCACTCAAGTAGATCAACTGACTGAAGAAGTCGTCCCATGTCCACAAGAACGTAAAGATCATCGTGGTAACCAGTGCTGGAAAAGCAAGTGGAATGATGATTTTGGTGTATATTTTCACAGGACCGCATCCATCAATAGTTGCCGCCTCATCCAGCTCTTTGGGCAATCCCCGGAAGAACTGTACCATGAGGAAAATGAAGAAGGCGTCGGTCGCCAGCCATTTTGGCACGACAAGTGGCAGATACGTATTCACCCACTCCAGGTGGTTGAAGAGAATATACTGCGGAATCAGCGTCACATGATGGGGCAGCATGATCGTCATGAGCATCAGGCCAAAGCAGATGGCTTTGAAACGAAAATTCAGTCGGGCGAAGGCATATGCCGCCATTGAGCAGGAGATGACATTGCCCAGCACGGCACCAAGCGACAGGATGACAGAGTTGGTCAGGAAGCGGGAGAACGGATTGCCCTGAATACCGGACCAGCCATTCATATAATTTTGCCAATTCCATTCTTGTGGCCAAAACCAGGTCTCCGTAAAGATCATATGTCCCGGTTTGAATGAACTGCCCAGCATCCAGAGGATCGGGTAGAGCATGACAAAGGCGATGCCTGAGATTAACACATGTTTGCTGACGACCCATGCTGTAGAGTTCCGTTGTCCAATCATGATTTCCCACCATCCTCATAGTGCACCCACAGCTTGCTGCTGCGGAATACGAGCAATGTAAATACGCCAATCAGGATAACCAGCACCCAGGCCATCGCGGAAGCATAACCCATCTGAAAGAATGAGAATCCTTTTTTGTACAGATACAGAGAGTACATTAAGGTTGAGTTAACTGGTCCTCCGCTACCATTACTGATAACAAAAGCCTGTGTGAACGATTGAAAGGACGTAATCAGCTGCATGACAAGATTGAAGAAGATAACGGGTGACAGAATCGGCAACGTTATATAGAAGAATCTCCGCAGAGGACCTGCACCATCTACCGCTGAGGCTTCATCATACTCGGGTGGAATCTGCTTCAGGCCTGCCAGGAAAATAATCATCGACGATCCGAACTGCCACACGGATAACAGCACGATGGAGTACAGCGCATATTTCGGATTCGCTACCCAATCGGGCGCTTTAATGCCTACCATGGCAAGAACACTATTGAGTAGCCCGTCCCCACCCAGCATTTTACGCCACAACATCGCAATCGCCACGCTACCTCCAAGCAATGTCGGGATGTAATACACTGTCCGATAAATACCTAATCCTCGAATCCCTTTGTTGAGCAACATCGCTACAAGCAGCGCGAAAATCAATTTGACCGGTACGGATACAGCGACATACGTGAATGTGACTTTGAGCGACTGGGTAAACAGTTTATCGGATGTAAACATCGTCGTGTAGTTATCCAGACCGACCCAGGAAGGGGCGGCCAGGATACTGTAATCGGTGAACGAAATGTACAAGGATACCAACATGGGACCAAGGGTTAGAAATAACAATCCGACAAGCCATGGGGCGAGAAATAGAAGTGCGGCTCCATTATGCGCATATCTCCGTTTGACCCGCTGGGTAGCTACACGCTCGATTCGGGCTTGACTGACCTGTGATGTCGTCATCTTCGCAACCTCCCCGCAGAATTAGAAGTCTGAGACCGTTCCAACCGTTATTGACTTGATCCAAGTGTAGCCTTGGCTCCTTCAATAAACTGGGCAATGACATCTGGCGTATTGCCTTGACCGAAAGCGATCTGCTCGCTTGCGCTCTTGAAACTTGTGTCCACTTCAGCAAATCCTTGCGGGTATGGTGGATCAATCTCACTGGAGTGCTTCGATACGGTATCGATAAATTGGAAAATGGTTTGCTCCGCTTCCGGCAGCGTTGGCTGCATCTGCTCACGAATGCTGGAGTTAACCGGCACACCACGTTCAGAACCAAGGATAGCGGTTGCTTCCGGATCATTGACCATAAAATCAATGAACATGGCAACTTCCTTCGGATGTTTGGTTTTGCCATAACCGGAGAGGAACTGGCCTGGTTTCAGGTATTCGCCAATTTGCTTCTCGTTAACACCATGCGGGAGTACTTGGATGCCAAGCTTATGATCCTGGTTTTTGTTCACCTGCTGGAATGTCAGCAATTGATTGGACCAGGCAAAATCCATGGCAGCTGTACCTAGAGAAATCGGGCGTGTCTCCAGCGCATTGGTTGTGGATGCCGTTATCTCCGCTGTGGTCACTCCACCATTCTCGCGTAGTGCGCCCCACATATCGAACCATTGCTGAAGCTCCTCGCTGGTAGCGGTCATTGTGCCACCGTCGAACAATCCTTTCCCGGATTGTCGGATAAACACTTCAAACATGTTTGTTGTACCGGAAATGTCTGCAGATCCATAGAACCCCTCACCTTTGGCTGCGGCAATCTTGGTTGCAATATCTCCAAAGTCCTTCCATGTCCAGCTCTCTTGTGGTTCTTCAATACCTAATTCCTGAAATACGGTGGCGTCATATATGACACCTGGTGCGTTTACTCCGAGGGTAATTGCATATAATTTATCGTCAATTGATCCGGCTGTAATCATGCTCTGATCATGGTCCTCTGTCCGCAGCTCTTTGCTCTCTGCAAACGGGGTCAGGTCAAGCAAGGCCCCACGCCGGGCAAAGTCAGTCAGAAATGCGTAATCCATCTGGATGATATCTGGTGCATTCGAACCGGCTACCTGTGTAGTCAATTTGTCAAAATAACCATCCCAACCGGAGTATTCAGGTTTAATGGTGATTCCCGGATGTTTCTCTTCAAATAATTGAATGACTTTGGTCGTCAAATCATGTCTTGTCTGTGATCCCCACCAGGTCATGCGCAGTTCAATCTTGCCTGATGAATCTCCTTCACTTCCACTTGCTTCTCCAGAAGAAGATGGTGTATCGGTGGCCCCTCCAGAACAGGCTGTAGCGAACAATAACAGGGACAGGCAGAACAGGGTTACCCACTTTTTTGTAATCATCATAAATGAATTTCCTCCCCTTCTTACATCTATGGAATCGCTTACAAAATCTATTGTATCGGTCCATTGCTGCACATGACATAAACAAAAGTAAGCTTTCCTGTCAAAAAAGTAAGGAGTTGAAGGAATCAAAAACCACCGGGAATACCATTCCCGGCGGTGATGTTCCCGTCTCAGATATGATTACGGGTATACAACCGTATTACGTGGAGCAGAAGATAAGTTGTTGTATAGGAGTAATGGTATGAAAATTCAGGTATTCCGTATAAATATGGCCTGTCAGGAATGTGAGACGGCAGGTGAAGATACCCTGTGCTCAGCCAGATGTTTCTTCATTTTGGCTACCTCAGTTCCTGCCAGCATCATAATGCCTATTCCGTGATTGTCATTGGTGACGGTACGCAAGTCCTGATCATAATACTCTGCCGTAAACGCATATCGTGATCCGCTGCACACACCATGGACATTCCCTTGACGATCAATCGCTTTACAGATGAGTCCCTTCCAGGCCCGCTCGGCAGCCGTGACGTAAACTTCATGGTCTTTGAACCAGCCAAAGCGTACACCTCTCGCAAAACCATAGGCAAACATCGCCGTGCAGGAGGCTTCTTCATACGTCTGCGGATCATTCAACACCTGATGCCACAACCCACTTTCCTCTTGAAGTGCCGCGTACCCTTCACACAGCTCGTTGAAGAAATTAATTAGAGCAGGGCGCTCGGGATGCTCTACCGGCAAAGCTTCCAGTACCTCCGTCAAGGAAAACAGTGTCCAGCCATTCCCCCGTCCCCATGGAATCTGCGTTGCCTGTCCGTATTTGAAATCATACACATGGGACATGATCTTGAACTCAGGCATAAACAGATACTTCCGATACAGTGAAAATTGTCTGGCGGCTTCATCCAATGCGGCTGAGTTGCCTGTCACCCGTGCATAACGAACGAGAAACGGCGTGCTCATATAGAGGTCATCTGCCCACATGGTATTCTCGGCATACTCCCCTACACATGTGCGATAAAATGCACCATCCTCCTGCCGTTCCAGGCGGGAAAGCATGAAATCTGCAATCCGTTCAGCAATCGGAAGAAACGTTGGTTCATGACATTCTGAATACGCTTCCAGCATGGCTGAACCAAAAGAACCGCAGTTATCCAACATTTTCAGCATGACCAATTGTTGATTGACTGCCGGGAAACCATACTGCTCCCGATCCCATAATGAGTACTCATACATCTGGGTACATGCCTGCACATGCTCAGCCGCATAACGTGTAATGTCCGGTCTCTGCAAATAACGTCCTGTCCGTAATAGACCATATACAGTGACACCCAATGGATAATCCCAGCGGCCATAATTGGTCACACTGCCCACGGTCCATTTATTGCTTAACATGGCGTTCTCATAATAAGGTCTGATCCAAGCATCTGGTTGATCCAAGCGCCAATACGTCTGTTCTAGACCCGTTTGGTACACTCGGTCCGTTCGAGTCAGATCCGCCAAGTCCGGTTCAACCTCCGATTCAAAAGGGCCGACATATAACCAAGACTCTCCATTAGCACCGTGCACACGCTGAGGAAGTTCCAGTGAAAGTGGCTTACCCGAAACGGTTGCGTTCAGATTAAAATGCCACGGTCCCGCCGTAGCGTTGCACTCACTTCGGACAAGCAGGTCACTCCGTCCAAAAGAGGCTGGTACATCCACCTCGAACGGACCCGCCTCTTTCACTTGCGCCACAGGCTTGCCGCTAATCCATATACTTAGAGAACCGGAGGATTGACCTGACAATCGTACCTGACTTCCGGTTGAATCGTTATTGTTCAGATGAGTCCAAGCATAGGCATGCTTTCCAGGAAGATGCCCGTATATTCGTTCGAGAGCTGGCTTGGTTTTATCTTCATCAGACCAGCCTGTCTCAGGCAGCCACTTCAAACTGTAATCTGCTTCTGTTCCAAGCAGGTCTGGTTGCTTACTCGCGGTTCGGTTCGGTTGGGAGAATACCCAGCCTGCTTGTCCCTGTCTCTCCTGAAACGGTGCAAATACGTTCAGAATACGCACTTTACCTTCATCTGAACCAAACTGGCAGCCAAATCCGGCAGGGGTATTTTTCATTTCCAGCCATATGGTGTTCCAACCGGGCTTGATGTCAATGCCGAGCTTCACCGTTGCATCAGGACTAATCTCATCCATTACGGTAGAGCGATAGACCAACTGCTCATTGAAATAAAAGCGAACAGGGCCATAACAACGGACCAGCACATCCAGGTTTCGGTCCTCGTCACCCCAAACCAGTGCAGCTGCGTAAGACATATGGTCTTTAGGTGCATCAGGAAAGCGTTTACCTAAATTCAGATCATAAAGCCCTTTTTCATTTTGCAAAATACCAGACTTCTGAAATACCCGATATACAAAATCAGCCTGCGCATTGGCTCCAATATACCTCTCGGCCAGCACCTTCAGCACCTGATCCTGATCTTCTCCAAATCGGTAATACATGCTCTGCGGTTCACTGAAATAGGTCGTCATTGATGGCACACATCCCTCTCGCGTTGAAATAAAATCTTATCCGAAATAAAACGTTCGCCTGGGCAGGCCAGATCCGTATTCTGCTATCACAGCTTCAGGAGATATAGCGCTTAACCTCCGTAAGAAACTCCCTTGACCTGAACGTTAATACCTTCTAGTTTACTCAGACACCAATTAATAATCCCAGTATAACTGACATGTTCTGTGGTGGCTACAGATTTTTGATTACGCTTACAAAAAATCAGGAAATTCGGTTTTTCCTTCGCCAATTACACCTTCATTGGGACATTAATTCAAAAAAACGGAAAATGTTACCGATATAGAGACTATATAAGTTGAACTAATCATTTACACAGAAACGTAGAGGACAGAAAAAACCTGAAAAAGCGAAGCGTTCGCCTTTATCACCGGATTTTTCCCTTGAGAAAAGGGATTCAAAAAAATCTGAAGATAACAGCGATTGGAAGGTTATTCTGTCATCGGAGTGCACGTGTGAATATATCTTTAGTTCAAATTATATAGATTGAAAAATTCCACTTTTTGTAACGGGAAGGAAAGATGCACATTGAATACTCTTGAATCTCTGGTAAATGCTATGCCTTTTGTTAGCCAAATGTTCCGTGACGACATATCCATATCCATTAATGATCATGAGAAAGTATTGTATTTTTCCGAAGCAAAAAGTCTGGAGATTGGTGTGAAGGTTGGGGATGAGCTTCATGACGATTATAAAAATTTCAAAATGCTCACCAACAAGGATACACGTACCGTGGCACGTATGCCTGGTGATCTGCAAGGCAGACCCTTCGACGCCATCCTTATTCCCATTAAGGAAAACGATCAGGTCGTGGGTATATTGGGTGTGAACTACGCACTGGATAGTCACATGACACTGGAAACGCTGATCCGTGAAAATGAAACGACCATTAATGCGCTCGTCGGCGGCATTCAGCAGATTGCAGCACATTCCGAAGAACTCTCTGCAACCTCGGAAGAGATTCTGCGCAACTCCAAAAAAGCTTCAGAGAACTCCGTCAGTGTCTCTAAAGTAACAAACGTCATTCGTGAAGTATCGGAACAAACCAATCTGCTTGGACTCAACGCCATGATCGAGGCAGCTCGTGTGGGCGATCAGGGAGCCGGCTTCGGTGTAGTTGCCAGTGAAGTACGCAAGCTGTCGGATCACACGAAACAAGCAGCAGCTGATATCGAAACATCCCTCGGTAGTGTACAAGATTCCATGAAACATATGGAGCAGGAGATCGGTCAGATTACAACCGCAACAGTGGATCAGGCCAAACTTGTTACCGAGTTCATGGAAAGTATCGAACAGCTTAGTGAGACAAGCGCGAACCTGAAAAAGTTTGTACACCAGATGCTGGCGCTCGAATAACAATAGAGTTCCACAACAGAAAGAACAAACGATATGAAATGTACATAACAAATGATTTAGAATATGAAAAGCCTCCGGCCACTTCCCTTTACCGGAAGTCAGCGGAGGCTTTGTTTCGTATTTGCGGTGATATCACCTTTACGGTTTATGCTCACACGGCTGTTATATCTCTACAGCGACGCCAAAATGGTCAGACACGACCGGTCCGTTTTTACCGTTCAAGACCACGGTAGAAGATTTAGCCTGAATCGGACGATTGGAGAAAATATAGTCGATCCGAAGATCGCGTTTGTTATCTGCCCAGCCGGCAATGGCCTTCACCACGGTTGCTCCTTCATCCTTTTGCAATGCTGTGGTGTACAGGTCATTCCAGCCTTTGCTCATCATATAATCATAGCCTTCACCACGCACTTCCGCGACATTATTAAAATCACCCATTATATATAATGGCTGATCCATGTAAGGGGCAAGCTTGCTCTCCGTCAACTCCCACTGTCCCTTGAAAGGTTCCTGCGCATCATCCCACCAGTTATAATGTCCGTTCACAAACCAGGTTGCTTCACCTTGGACGACCGTCTGGATTCCCACAATCTTGCGTGTACGGTAATTGTTATAATCCCGCATGTGGGACACGTATTCCCCAAAAGCCTGTGTAATCGGCGTCCGGCTAAGGATCGCCAGTCCTTCATCGTATTTTTGGAACCCGACATGCGCGGGAATCCACGTCCAGTGATATTGCTCTGTCAGCTGCTGAAGCAGAACGTAGGCATAGTTGTCTTTTTTAATCACAGCATCCGATTCAGTAGCATAATACATCTTCAGTTCTTCTTCAGAAAGCGCCGCTTCCTGCATGGACTGGTTAACCTCTTGCATGGAGATGACATCAAATTGATGTGTATTAATAAAATCAGCCAGCTGACTGATCTTGTTCAGTTGATCTTCTTCCGCCCAAGCGTGTGTGTTTAACGTCAGTATTTTCATATGCTCTCTCCTGTTGTTTGTAATATGGCCGTTTCCCTGGCCTGCATCGTTCCTGAAAGGAATACATACCATAAGCATACACAATATGGTGCAATCATGCATTCCGTCGGCCAGCAGAACCGACGTGTTCATCCTGATTCCAGTTGGTCTAAAATAACTTCAAATTCTTCATAACCCATGCACGGATTGGCTCATAACTGATATGATGGATACAACAAATTTACAACATCACGTCATAGACGTGGTGACTACTGAACCTATGTTTACCCCAGGAGATGGAATGATGAACATACCCAATAACATGAGAATGGATGATGCGCAGTGGCAACAGTTGATCAGGCAGGTTGCAGAGCATTTTAATAACCTGACGATCATGCGCGGATTCCAATATTATAAACAGAAACGTGTCGGACCATTAACCTATTCCGAACAACAAGGGATCTCGGCCGTTGTACAAGGATCGGAAGAATATGAGGTCACCCTGAGCATGCAATCTCTGTCTACCAGTCATTGTACCTGTCCGGTGAGTTCCGTATGCAAACATATGACTGCTGTATTGATGAGTTATGCCGAGCAACTGGAGCGACCTGTGCATGCGATTGTGAATGCGCACTCCAGTACTGCGCTCAAACAAACGACTAAACCCGTCGGTGCCATGTCCGCAGGACTATCCAGCTATGCAGATGCCGATGAACAGCAGGATATGGATATTCCGGACAACCAATACAGCCAGATCAAGGAGCGTGCAACAGAGCTTGCCGATCTCGAAATCTCGGAATGGCACGAACTATTCCACTCCTGTCTGAGACGGCTGGGTACCGGCACAGCCAGCACATCCTACGTGCAGGAAGCAACGGACGAGTTATATGCGATTAAGCCAAGGCTGACCGCTGCGATGGACCAACTTTTTGAACTACATGTGCAGCTGCACCTCATCCGATTCTGCGTGCCGCCAGCTCGTAACTCAATCACGCATACCCCCGTGTACTTGAGCTACCCTGCTCAGCTCGCGGTGGATGCACTTCTGAAAGACATTGAACGGATCTTTAACCACCCGCTCGATCTGTCCGGTCTAAAGGGTAACAAGCTTGAACAACTATGGAATAGATTGTCCGAAACCTCAGCTTATTTACGCAAACAGATGATGCCTGAGACAGCCAGCATGATGTTCTTCACTCCGGTCTATCGACAGCTGTGGTTGAACTGGATCGTACCTGAGCTTCAAGGGTCGCGGGACATGTTAGCGTCGGAACAGGCCATCTTAAATGATATAGAGCGCAATATAACCGCCGCTTCAATACCCTCCCAGTCAGGTGGAAGTGTCTTGGGTAGCGCTCAAAGTAATGAAAGTAGTATTGATAGACCAAGCAAAGCGGTAACACTGCCCCTGCCGCTAGTACTCGCGCAAAGCTGGATGCATTTCCATCTGCGGCAGGATGATCAGGCGTGGCAACGACTCGTCCATGGAAGCTCAGCCTATGGCATCCCACCAGAACATTTGTTGCATTTCCTCCATGTGCTCGCAGATGCAGCTGAATGGAAGCGTCTCGGAGATTGGTTGGTACAACTTGGTCCCCTGCTGGCGAATCGGCGTAATACGCCTTTGAATGATTACATGCATCTATGGGACACGGCCATTCAACATCTGCCGGATACAGAGAACCGCATGTGGGACACGCTTGTCAGCATGCTTCCCCACTCCCGCCCAGCCTATGAGGATGCCATGCATTCGCGTGGACAATGGCGCAGGTGGATTGATTTTCAGCTGAGTACGGGAACGGAACCTCTCGAATTCCGCGTAGCCATGCTGCAACCAATTGAAAAAGATGCACCTGAACTGCTGCTCCCCTTCTATCACCAGGCGGTGGAGCGTTATATCGGACACAAGAACAGGGATGGATACAAAGCGGCGGTGAAGCTGCTGAAACGTCTGTCCAAAATCTATAAAAAGTTGAAGCAAGAAGAGCACTGGGAGCAATTTATTACCACACTCGCCGTTCGTAACAGTCGGCTGCGCGCCCTGCAGGAAGAGCTTCGGAAAGGTAAACTGATCTCATGAGCTTAATTCATCCTTACACTGAAACGATTGAGGTTCACGTCGCTTTAACCGGATATGGTGATGCTTTGTTTTACGGAGCACTCAACACACACCACTTTGTATCGGGACAGTCACTTAAGCAGCGATTGTTCGCCTGGCATGTGCCTTCCTTCTACGGTACCGAACTGGAAGTTCGGCAGATCGAGGAGATTGAGCTGGTTGTTCTGCCTGCGGAAGAAGTGATTCCCTTTTTTGCCGAGATGCATACTCTGCTTCATATTGAATGGAAGTGGGACGAGCAAGCGGAACATCTGATTCGACTAGCTCCAGCACTGGCATCCTCCATAGAGAAACGAAAATACGTACCTAGCTTCGAGGCATACCGTGCAGGACAGCTTCAGTGGACCTGGGACCCGGATAGCTTGAAAAAGCAGGAGCGGGCATCGCTTACCAAAGCGATTCAGCAAACGGACGAGAGTTATGCCGAAGGACTTGGGGCGGCCTATTCCGCCTTTGTATTCCAGCGCTGGTACAGTTCGGAAGAAGCTGCAACGGATCTTCGGCGTGAATTCCCGCAGTTGTTCCCAGAGCGCGGCACTCTACCCAAGACAGCCGGGATGGATGCTCAGTCCTGGCTCGTATCCATTGGCTGGAAAGCAGATGCCGCACCATTCAGACCCATGCTGCAATTGCAGGAGCCGGACGAGGATGAGCCATCTTGGCGGCTGCGATTGGTGTTGCAGAACAAGCTGGATGCCGCTGTATTGGTGCCCGTCATGCTGGATTCACGGGGCATACTTGAAGGGGAATGGCCAGAGGTATGGACACCGTTCATTCTGGATCGCTCCGCCGGATGGTTGGATCAGCTGCGTGCACATCTGCCGCGTCTTGGAAGCTCCATTAGTGGTAGGCGGGATGTGCTGAGTGATCCTTTGGGAGATCAGGAAGCCTGGCAGTTCCTGACGCAGGATAGCGGCAGGTTGCTCGCAGCGGGCTGGCAAGTTCTGCTGCCTGGTTGGTGGGAAGCAGCCCGTAAGAAGAAACCAAAGCTGCGTGCTAAGGTGCAGCCGGAGGAAGGCAGTGAACGGGGACAGTCGTTCTTTGGACTGGACTCGATTATTCATTTTGACTGGCGAATTGCAATTGGTGACACAGATCTCAGTGAAGATGAATTCGCCGACCTTGTTGCCCGTAATGAACGATTGGTTCGCTTCCGTGGAGAATGGGTTCCTCTCGACCCCGACCTGCTGGAACAGATACGTCGTGCCATGGGCGGTGTAGATCGGGAACAGGGACTCTCATTTCAGGATATTCTGCACCTGCATCTGCTGCATAATGAGCAACGGGAATACCGCAACCAGAAATGGAAGGAAGGACAACAAGCCGAAGAGGAAGAGCAACCACAGTCTAATGAGAACATTCGGCTGGAAGTAGAACTGAATGAACACCTGAACCGGGTTATTGCACAACTTGGAGGCGGACAAGGTGGCGCACCTTCTCTGCCCATTCCAACAGGGCTTCATGCCGAGCTGCGATCGTATCAGAAGGAAGGTTTTGCATGGCTTGGTTTCCTGCGCAGATTCGGCCTTGGGGCATGTCTTGCCGATGATATGGGTCTCGGGAAAACCATTCAGTTCATTACGTATCTATTACACATCAAAGAACATGAACCACGTAAGCCGGGCCAGGCTCCGGCACTTCTGATCTGCCCAACTTCCGTACTGGGCAACTGGCAAAAGGAAATTAGCCGCTTCGCACCCTCCATTAATGTCAGCCTGCATTACGGAGCACGCCGGTTAAGCGGGGAAGAATTCCGGGAGCAGACAGAACAAGTGGACATTATCATCACGTCCTTTGCTACCGCTACACTGGATCAGGAAATGTTGCAGACCTATACGTGGTCATGCATCTGTCTCGATGAAGCACAGAATATCAAGAATGCTCAGACCAAACAGTCCTTGGCTGTTCGCAGTTTCCCAGCGAAACACCGCATTGCCATGACAGGCACACCAATCGAGAATCGGTTGTCTGAGCTGTGGTCGATCTATGATTTTACCAATCCAGGATATCTGGGCAGTGCCCGAGCATTCCAGACTCGCTTCATTAGTGCCATAGAGAAGGATAAGGATGAGCAACGGATGCAGGATCTGCAACAGCTCGTGAAACCGTTCATGTTGCGCCGTAAGAAAAAAGATCCGAATATCCAGCTTGATCTGCCGGACAAAAACGAGATGAAAACTTACATTCACCTTACGGGCGAACAAAGTGCATTGTATGACCAATCCGTACAGGCCTTGATGGATAAAATGAAAGAGCTGGAAGGCATCAAGCGCAAAGGTGCAATTCTATCAGCTTTAACCCAGCTGAAGCAGCTGTGTGACCACCCGCTACTGCTAACGAAGGAAGCCTTGCCGGAGGAACTGCCCGAAGACGGCGCATTAACATCTTCTTATGATGTGTACAGTCCACAAGATATGGCGATGCTGATCAGCCGCTCCGCAAAGCTGGAACGACTGATGGAGCTTGTCCGAGAATTGCGGGACGAGGGCGAGCGATGCCTGATTTTCACCCAATACATCGGTATGGGTCAGATGCTGCAACAAGTACTGCGTCAAGAGTTGCAGGAACCTGTGCTGTATCTGCACGGGGGCACATCCAAGACGGCAAGGGATCGCATGATTGAGGAATTCCAATCCCGCACACTGCCTGAGGACAAACAACCGTCCGTCTTCATTCTGTCCATCAAGGCAGGCGGCGTGGGATTGAATCTGACCGCAGCCAATCATGTCTTCCACTTTGACCGCTGGTGGAACCCTGCTGTTGAGAATCAAGCCACCGACCGGGCTTATCGGATGGGTCAGACCAAGGATGTTCAGGTGCATAAGTTCATCTCTCTTGGCACACTGGAGGAGCGGATCGACGAGATGTTGGAGAGCAAACAGCAGCTTAGCGATAACATCATCACAAGCTCCGAGAACTGGATTACGGAATTGTCGACAGACGAGCTGAAAGATCTGTTCACTCGGCGTCGTGACTGGTCGGGCTAACTTAATAGAAGATTTACAGTACAGGCCAAAAATCAGATTTCAGAGAAATCAAATAAATAAGAAACACAAAAAGAGCGAAGTTTCGGAATTAAAATTCCGGCTCCGCTCTTTTTTGTCTTGTTGCAGTTAATCATCCGTTCTTAACGCATGTTACCGATGATGGATGATCTTGAATCCTGCATTTTTTTGATAAAGTTTGTCATGACATCAAACGCTTCATTACGCTTGTTGGACATGGATTGCAGACGAAGCATGTCCATCTGTTGGGAATTGCTTGCAGCATCAATTTGGCCTTTCAGCTTTTGAACAGCTGCTTCATCCCCATTTTGCTGGGCGATCTGCAATTGAGCGTTCAAATCCGCGATCTGTTGATTACGGTTCTGTACCTCCTGAATTTGCATTTGCAGTTGAGCATCCAGTAATTTGGTACGTTCTTGTTGGACCATCATCAAAGCTGTTTCGATATCCATACTGCTAAAGTTGATAGGTGTTACGCTAGAGATGTTGGAGACGGAAACTGTGCTCGCTGAAGCTGAAGAGACGATAGATACTGCAGCGACAGCAGCAACTACGGATGAAGCGAAAAATTTACCTGAACGTTTCATGACTGTTCCTCCGAGTCCATATGTAATATGTACCAGTTTTTAAGTTGGCATCTTCCGCCATTCTAAATCAAAAGAACTAGTTGTTCAATCAAATTAACATCAAATTTGAAATAATTTTGATATCCCTTACACACGCCTACCTCGGCTTACAATATGAGTAAAATAAACAGGGCATTATAAGTAAAAGCGCATTCTTACGGGCATATTTACTACAACTAGATTGTTCTTTAATCCTACGCTTGAAAGTCACATTAGAGATCGACGATACGTTCATGATTTTACTTTAAAAAATAGTTATGTTATATTTAATAATATATTTTACACAATTTAATTTTGTGATATTTAATATAGATGGATGTTATATACTTTACGGGAGGTTTTTTATATGAAAAAGATACTGGTTGTTCTAACAAATGTAGATCAATACGCAACGAAGGACGAGCCTACCGGCTTGTGGCTGAGCGAAGCAACGCACTTTATTGAAGAGTTTGATCACAACGACAATGTTCAGATCGATCTGGTTAGTCCTAAAGGTGGTAACGTACCTCTTGACCCGAAAAGTCTCGGCGATTCTCTGGATGAGAGCACCAAAGCCTATTTCGAGAACGAAACGTTCATGAACCAATTGAAAAATACGCTGAAACCTAGCGAAGTAAACGCGAGTGACTACGATGCAATCTACTTCACTGGCGGTCACGGTACGATGTGGGATTTCCCGGACAATGCTGAACTTCAAGAGCTTTCTCGTGATATCTATGAAAAAGGTGGGGTTGTATCCGGCGTGTGCCACGGGGTTACAGCCTTGCTGAACGTGAAGCTGTCCAACGGTCTGCTTTTGATCAACGACAAAACCGTTTCCGGCTTCACGAATGAAGAGGAAGCATTGGCTCAACAAACCGAGTATGTTCCATTCCTGTTGGAAGATGCTTTGAGAGAACGTGCTGCACAATACGATAAAGCGGCTGCCTTCAGCTCTTATGTCACAACAGATGGCCGCGTGGTCACAGGACAGAATCCGCAATCCAGCAAAGCTGTAGCCGAAAGTGTTAAACAATTGCTAGGTCTGTAAAATAAACCGATCGATCCCCCTCCTCCCCCAAGAGATCATACAGATGTACAAAGCAAAACAGCACGTGATCCGTCATGACCTGACAGAACACATGCTGTTTTTTTCTAGTGATTTGTTGATGCAATAGCTTCCGTCGCTGTTCCTCCAGCCAGACGTTTCACGATATAAGGCACGGTCACCGACGTCAGGATCACGGCAAACGCAATCTGAGCGATAGCTGTGTCCACATATGGCGCATACGCCGGATTGAACCCGGCAGCCATCGAAGGCACCACCATGGATAATCCAGCTACCGAACATGTCGCAGCCGCTGCGTAACCGGGCTGCCTTAGTATCGCGCGATCGATTCCAATGAGCGGCAGCATGCAGATCAGCAAAAATAACACTGTGACCAGCAAGCCGGACAGACTGGACTGAAATGCAATACGCAGATCAATATTGGACCCAAAGCTTGTACCCAGGAAAGGCAGCAGAATCAGTGTTCCCGGAGCGAACATCTTCTGTATGTTGTTATCCAAGTTACCAAGCAGTATCCCGATCAAGAAAGGTACTAGCGTAGCAAGTACACTAAGATAATCGATACCGACGCCACTTGCCGAATTCAATATCATGACCGGAATAACCGGTACGGCGATCAGATTCAGAATGCCAAACGCAGCACGATCCACATCATCTCCGTACGTGTTCATCAAGGCCAGATATAATCCCGGATTACAACTGGTTAGAACGGCAATGAAGGCTACCGCAGAAACTCCCCCGACCCCACTAATGCCAAAAAAGTGTACAAACGCCCAGCCGAACAGACAGCTGATGAGGATACGTGAAATACAGAGCACCCCTGCTCTCTTCAAGGTCACCAGAAGCTGTGACAAGTTAAGCTGTGTTCCTGATATCAGTAAAATCATACCGATCAGCACCATGGTACCTTTCGATGTGAACAGTGCTGTCGTTGGATCTCCGATCTGAAAAAACGATGGAAACACCGTGTTGAAAACCGCAGCGGCCAGCATAGGAACAATCAGCAAGCCGCCGGGTATTTTTTTGACACAACCCAGTATGTTCATGGTGCGTTACAGTTCTGCTCCGTTGGTACGGATCACATTCTGATACCAGAAGAACGAATCCTTACGATATCTTTTTAGCGTACCGTTGCCATAATCGTCCTGATCCACGTAGATAAATCCGTACCGTTTGCTCATCTCGGAAGTCCCTGAACTGATCATGTCGATTGGCCCCCACATCGTGTATCCCAACACTTCGACCCCATCGGCAATGGCAAGTCCCATCTGTTCGATATGTTTGCTCAGGAAATCAATCCGGTATGGATCGTTGATCGTTCCATCTTCATTCAGCTTATCGTAGAAGCCTGAGCTGTTCTCCAGAATGAAGACTGGTTTTTGATACCGATCATAGACGAGATTAAGCGTATAACGCAGGCCAATCGGATCAATCTGCCACCCCCACTCGTTAGCGGGCAGATGCGGGTTTTTATATACACTGTGTACATTGCCTGCTGTTAGTTCGAGCTGCTCCGTATCACTGCTGGAAATCATCGAGTTGTAATACGACATCCCCACAAAATCAGCCGTATGTGCGCGAATGCTATCCAGATCGCCATCCTCGATATTCAGCTGGATCTCCTTGTTTTTGAAATACGTTTTACTATAGTAAGGATACTCGCCTTTATTGAGCACATCGAGATAGAACTGATTTTTCATCTGATCATCCTGCTGCATCTGAAGTGCGTCCTCCGGCTTGCAAGTGTAAGGATACGTTGTAAAATAAGCGACCATACTTCCGATCTGGTTATTCGGATCAATCTCATGAGCCATCTTGGTTGCTCTGGACGCAGCTACAAATTGATGATGCAATCCCTGGAACAACATTTCCTCATAATTCGGAGCATCATAATCAATGATTCCCAGCGTTTTGGCCGATGCTTTCACGCTCATGTTGATCTCGTTGAACGTCACCCAATATTTCACTTTGCCCTTGTAGCGATTAAACAACACATCGCAATAGTTCACATACAGATCGATCAATTTGCGGTTATACCATCCTCCGAACTTGTCCATAAGTACAATTGGCGTATCAAAGTGACTGATGGTGATCAGGGGCTCCATACCCTGCTTAAGACATTCATCAATAACCT
Source organism: Paenibacillus sp. FSL M8-0212 (assembly GCF_038004645.1). NCBI lineage: Bacteria > Bacillati > Bacillota > Bacilli > Caryophanales > Paenibacillaceae > Paenibacillus > Paenibacillus sp. FSL M8-0212. The sequence goes on from NZ_JBBORP010000001.1 coordinate 2,185,336, forward strand.
GATCATAGAACTCTAGTGCCTTTTCGTTCGGAGCGGCATCGTCGCCACCTGGAAATACTCTGGCCCATGAAATAGAATAACGGAAGACTTTGAATCCCATCTCGGCAAATAAAGCGATATCCTCACGGAAGTTATGATAAAAATCGATCCCCCGGCGCTTCGGATATTTCACGGTATCCGGGTCATTCCTGGCCTCTTCAATCATCTCCCAATTCACTCTGATCTGCTTGGTCACTTTGCGATCGTTCTTCTCGTTAAATTTCATCACTTCTGGGATGGTCAGGCTCTTGCCATCCACATTATAAGCTCCCTCGGCCTGACAGGCAGACAGTGCACCGCCCCATAAAAAATCTTTTGGAAAATTGGAATTTGTCATTTTAGTTTCCTCCTGTTATTACGTGTTATTAAGTCTTATTAAGACCATCTAGCTTGTAACTTGTAGCTTAATGAAAAGATGAGCAGTTCTTACGGAATCAGCTTAAGCAAAGGTTCACTCTCCCGGATCGGGCCGCTGGTCGCTGTAGTCAGCACATCTCCGTACTGTTGCATGTTGGTAACGACAATGGACGTAATGGTGTTGTAGCCCGCTGAAGTAATGCCCTCCGGATCAAAATCCACCAATAAATCCCCGGCCTTAATTGTCTGTCCCTGCTCGATATGGGCGTTAAAATATTTGCCTTTCAAACTGACGGTATCCACCCCGATATGAATCAGGATCTCGACACCATTCGCTGCCTTCAAACCGATGGCATGCTTAGTGCGATAAAGTGCTTCGACTACTCCGTCAAATGGAGCGTATACCTTGCCATCTGTCGGAACGATTGCAATGCCTTTACCCATCAACTCTTGGGCAAACGCCTGATCTTCCACCTCAGAGATCGGTTTGATCTCCCCTGTCATTGGACTAACGATAAGCATGTCAGAAGATGTGGATGTCTGTGATGGCACTGACTCCGGAGTAGTGTCCGTTGCAACTGCCGCCTGATTGCTATTTACTTTATTCGTAGCTTGCTGCTTTGATTTATTTCCATCTGTATCTTCCTTGATGCCAGCCAATAGCGTGAACACAAACCCGAGTACAACTGCGGCAATACAACCAATAACGACATACATGTAACGATCTGATGTATACGTACCAATTGCCAATACACCTGGAAGTGAAATTGCATTCGCTGTTGTATGCACCAAGCTGTAGAATCCACCGACTAATCCACCTGCCAGGCAACCTGCGAAAAAGGGACGTTTATATTTGAGCGTAACACCATAGATCGCCGGCTCGGTAATCCCGAACAACGCGGTGAATCCACTCGAAGCAGCCGCTGATTTCATCGTTTTACTCTTCGTTAGGACAAACACACCGAAGGCTGCTCCAGCCTGTGCCAAATTTGCTGCCAGTGCTGTTGGTAACAGCACGGTTGCACCCAATGTAGCCACTTGTTGAACCTGAATCGGCATGATGGCATAGTGCATACCAAACATGACCATGATCGGTTTGAAAAATCCAAGAATCGCACCAGCAAGAACACCTGCGGTTGAGAACAATGAGTTGATACCATTGGTCAACCAGTCACCGATATATGATCCTACTGGACCAAGCACGATTAATTCCACCGGAATCATAATAAACAAAACAATCATTGGGGTAAGCAGGACCTGTAAAAACTTAGGAATCACTCGATTGACGATCGGATACACATAACTCATAATCCATACCGCCAAAATGATTGGAATGACGGAAGAGGAATATTTCATCAACAGAATCGGCATGCCGAGAAAATCAATACTGTTTACACCCGTATCAGCAATCTGAGCCGCAGCGTTCAAAATGGTTGGATGCATTAATCCCGCAGCAAGAGCTACCGCCAAGTAGGGATTGGTTTTGAAACGATTTGCAGCACTAACAGCCAGGAAGAACGGCATAAAGTAGAAAATACAGTCCCCGATCATGTTAATGATCGTCAGGAAACCGGATCCTTCCAGGTAACCCATGGCAGTTATAACGGTAGCCAAACACTTGATCATCCCGCAACCAACAAGTGCTGGCAGAACAGGGGTGAATATACCTGCGATGGTTTCAAGCACTACGTTGACGGGATTACGTCTCTTTTTCGGTCCACTGTCTGTAGACTCCGTAAGCTCGCCAATCTTGTCAGAAGTTAAATTCTTCACTTCACTGTATACCGCGTCTACTTTGGCACCGATAACAACCTGAACCTGTCCACCGGAATTTTGTGCCTTGAGCACACCTTCGAGCTGATCCAACGCCTTGAGGTCTGCTTTGTTATCATCCTTTAATACGAATCTCAAACGGGTTGCACAGTGTGTCAGACCGGATATATTTTGCTCGCCGCCAACGAGATCAAGTACGTTTTTAGCCAAGTCTTTGTTGTTCATGACCCATCTCCTCTACATGAATAAATTGGATATATAAAAAATGACCAAGCCGGGGAATCGTCATTCCCTACGCTTGGTCATGCCTGATCGAATCAGTAACAGTCCAATATGGATTATTCGGTTAGTTCCTTCACTAGTTCATTCCGTTGGTTCATTCGAAATCAATCGTTGGATATGCAGAATCAAATATAATTTTTCATCATCGGAACAGGTCCAGCCGTAATTATTTTTCAGGAAGTCAGCAATCTTCTCCACACAAGCCAGTTCTTTCGGAAACTTCTCCTTCACCATCAGGAACAGCGATTCATTCTCATCCTTGAGCGACTTGCCGCTCATCTGCCTCAGAATGAAATACCGGATATGTGTGGCAAAGCGCATGAAATGGATGGAATCCTCCTGAAAGTCAATTTTGAGCGCATATTTGATCACGGACAGGATCTCGCCCGTAACTGTGGTTACCTTGGTGGTATCCGTCATCTCTCCAGAGCCCACCTGTGCATTAACAAAATGCAGAGCAATCAGTGTTGTTTCGGCTGTTGGCAGAGCGATATCCGTTTTTTCCTGAATCAGCTTCAGCGCAGCCTCCCCCACCCGGGTCTCGTCCGGATAGAGTGTCCGCACTTCCCATTCCAGCGGATTTTTGATACGGATGCCTTCTCTGGTTCGGGTTAATGCAAAACTGATATGGTCGGACAGGGTGAGAAGCAGATTCGGGTTAAATGTTTTATTCAGGATCTGACTGCCCAGCTTAATGACTTCCTCCGCGAGATAAATATCCTCAATCGGAATACTGTTCAGCAGGTCATACATCCGGATGTTCTTTGGTGCTACGAATATTTTCTCCACCAAGTCCGTCTCCGTCAGCTCATAGGGCGTTTTCAGAAATCCTACACCCTTGCCTACGACAAAAACCTCTTCGTTATGTTCATTAATAGCAATGGCTACGTTATTGTTTACTTTCTTGATAACCTTCAATGTTCTCACCCCCCAACAAAAATAAAAAAAGACCGAAAGCGATTACAGTAAAGCAATCGAATTCGGTCATGCCTGGTTTCCCCCAGTAACAGTCCGTGTTATGAATATAAGTTTATTATAGTGCTGTTTTTGAAAAAGTCAATCATCCAATCTTAGGGAAAACATGCCTCTGCATAGCAGATGAAAAAAGCAAAGCGCTGTGGTACAATGAAGGAATTGTGTATTCAGAGACAGACATGTGAATAAAGGTGCTGAATCGATTGTGGATCAGTGCTCTTTATTCATGATTATGCTGCCATTCTAGGGAGGCTTATGGAACAACCATGCTCATCATTGGTATCGCCGGAGGAACCGGCTCCGGTAAAACGACGGTAGCTCGCTCCGTCATAGACCGTCTGGGATCAGGTAAGGTTACTTTTATATCCCAAGACAATTATTACAAAGACCAGTCGCAGCTCACACCTGAGCAACGCCGACTCACCAATTACGATCACCCGTTTGCATTCGATAATGATCTGTTGATTGAGCATCTCACCTTGTTGAAAAAAGGCCAAGCGGCGTATGCTCCCGTATATGACTTCACCATAGATAACCGTGCTGCCAATGAGACGGTTGAACTGGCACCGAACCATATTGTCATTGTAGAAGGATTGCATGTGCTGATTGACGAACACCTTCGCAGTCTAATGGACATCAAAGTATTCGTCGATACCGATTCCGATGTACGGATTCTGCGGAGAGTACTGCGGGACATTGAGGAACGCGGACGCACAATCCAATCCGTGTACAAACAATATCTCGAAACGGTAAAACCGATGCATGATGCGTTCATCGAGCCATCCAAAAAGTATGCCGATATCATTATTCCAGAAGGCGGACATAATGAAGTAGGTATTCAGATGTTATCCATCCTCACCGAGAAATATCTCACCGGGGAAAATTGGAACGGCGCTTAATTTGTTTCAAAGCCACACAATAGAAATCCAGGTTACGATACAGCGTAACCTGGATTTTTTGTTGATTTTTCATTTATAATAGTCCCCAATAGTTGAAAGGAGATCCCCCCTATGGCTACTTTTGAAGAATTCATGCAGCATGACATCCGGGTTGGTACCGTGGTGGAAGCCGAACCCTTCCCCAAGGCTCGCATACCCGCTATTAAAATGACGATCGACTTCGGACCACTTGGCCTGAAACGCTCTAGTGCTCAGATTACTCAGCGATACACGCCTGACATGATCATTGGCCAACAGGTCGTTGCTGTAGTTAATTTTCCACCCCGGCGGATTGCCGGTTTTGTCTCTGAAGTACTTGTGCTGGGCGGCGTGCCTGGTGAAGGCGATGTTGTCTTGCTCACACCGGATAGTCCGTTGCCAAATGGAACACCGATAGCCTGACTTTATTTTGAGTAAGAATAATATAGGCTTTTCAAATGTTCGGAAATCGAGTATTCTTGATGTATTGATTATTGAATTGACTATTGATGGAACTACATATGTTGGAGACCTTAAAGCATAAGGCTATGAATCTGCGGATTCGTGGCTTTTTTTTGTGTTTTTAAGGAAATATAGGACTGGAGAATTAGTAAGGGTTGAGCGGAGAGGAGGAGTTTTGTTGATAAATCATACCAACAGCCTAGTTATACATGGTAGAATATTGATTATTATTACAAATTTAGTATCTAGTAGCCTGAAAAGTACATATCAAGGAGAGAAATTCACAATTGAGAGGAGCAAAATTCATGAGAAAAATGATGATTTCCGGCGTAACGGCATTAGCTTTATTAACAGGGGGTATCGTAGGTTTTGGAGGCGTTGGGAGTTCTGTAGAAGCCGCACAAGTTACAACTAAATTCAAGGACGTTCCTTCTACACACTGGGCATCTTCAGCAATTAATTCGGCCGTGGAACAAGGTTATTTCAAGGGGTATGCCGACGGGACATTTAAACCAAGCTCACCTGTCACCAAAGCTGAAATGGCAAGTATCCTGGGACGTTTATCCGACCAGCCTAATGCATCGACACAAGAACAAAACAATTTCACGGACATACCGGAGTGGGCAAAAAGCGGTGTCTCTACTGCTATTGCAAAAGGTTTTATCACCCCTTCTAATTACAAGGGAAAACTGGATGCACAAGGTGCTCTTCAACGAGGCGAGATGGCTACTTGGCTGACGCAAGGGCTAACCGTGGTTGATCCTGAGTACAAACAAGCACTCTCTGATGTGACCAACACCGTTGTGCCTGCAAAGGAATATTTCACAGGTAAACTCGCAAGCACTCAAAAAAATGCGGTCGCCGTTGCCCTGGGAACAGGACTGATGAGTGTAGCAAACGATAAAACATTTGGCGTTGATCGTACAACCACTCGGGCGGAAGTTGCTGTGTTGATTGCCCGTTATGCAGCAGTTGCCAAGACTAAGCCTGCCGATTTTCAAGGTTTAAATGAGCTGCGAGCAGTGGGTTTGACGGGGACGAATTTGAATATTATTGCAAAGTCTTTCAAACAAACACCTGAAAGAAAAATTATTCTATCAGGCAATCAGAAGTACGATGAAGTTGTAACTAATGACTTTTCGAAAGTTAGAAACAAAGAAATCGTTACCGATACAAATTATGCTGATCTTAAAGTTTTGAATTGGATTATTGTAGATACTAATGTCGCTAGCAACAACCGTAGCATTTATTATCCCGTTTTTGTAGATGAAGGAGTAAAGCTCCAAAACGATAGATATTTCTCTTTCGTCGAGTTTGATTTAAATATTAAATCGGCATCCATGAACCAACCACAAGCCGGAAGTCTCCTTAATTCAGCTACCTTTAATCCTTTGGCTTCCCCACAGTCAAAATCATTTTTGTCATATGAGGCTCCAAAAACAGGAGACTACACCTTGAATAGAGGAGTCTTTGGAGTTAAAAACCCTATATATTGGGCACAAGGAATGTTACATTTTAATCAATCTGTGACGAGGGCTGTGACCTTAGAAACCAAAGAGGGGGCAATCTTTAGTGTCATCGATACAAAATAAAATAAAAGATTTGAGGTTGAAGCCAGCTATCAGTAAATTACTGATAGCCTTTCTAACCATCTACGCTGTATTAACACCTTATTCATTTGTGCACGCCGGTGGCGGACCTGGTACTAAACCTGCAATAAAACCACAATATATGGTACCTGAAACACCAGCTAAATCTCAACTAAAAGTTATACCTGTTGAAGGGCAAAAAATGACCAATATTGGTATTTATATTTATCAAATTGATGATTTAAGATGGAGCGTTGATGGCGGATGTAGTGGGCCTAATGATCATATTTTGCTAGCTAACGATCCATCAACAAATCGTCCCGTTTCCTCGACAGTTTGTGTTGATCTTGATCTGGATAAAGAATTGTACAAACCTGCAGTATATATGGATAAGAACAGCGACCCTTATCCACGATCAGAATTAACCGAGGTATCCCTAAAGCCTCATTATATGGATGACAACCAACATTACAATGCAGATTTAAATATGCCTAAACTTGTTTCTGTTGACTCCTTCAATGGTAGAAGAACAATGTTCACCATGAAAATAGGCGGCGTTATCAATGCAACAGCTGCTAGAGAATATAACCCACCTAAATGGTCAGCAGATTACATCTTCAATACAGATCTTTATTGGAAAGGTCTTGTTGAAATAACTAAAGAGATCAACCTTACCACTGGCGGGCAACTTAGCTTGAACCAGTCCAAGCAATTGAATGCAACTGTCAAAACCAAAAATGGAGATGGAAACTTTGGTGCAGAGACCAATGTTAACACCGGCAGCGGTGGTACAACTACATGGGAATCATCCAATCCTGGTGTCGCTACCGTTAGTAACTCCGGATTAGTTCAAGCCGTCAGCAGAGGAACGACAACCATCACCGTATTGTGGGAAAAGGACGACTTTGCGTTAACTACCACTACAAACATTGGTGTTGAAGAGAACCCAGGTACGGGTGAGGGCGACGGGAACGGAGGCGGTGGTGGAGGTTGCACGCCAACGATTGGACCACCTTCTGCTGGAACCATTATGAGCATGAATGATCTCGATCCTAATGCCAACGGTGTTATTAAATCAGATAACAGAGATAATGAGACATTCAATGTATTAAAAGGAATACCTACTTCCGAGTCACTCTACACAAACGCCTTTGCTGACAATTATCTATTTAAACAAGCTTGGGCGAAAATGAGCGGTAAAGTTACATACAACTGTAATGTCACCATCTCGTACGACAGAGAATGGACAGTACCTGGACCAGAAATATGTGATGATGATGGTTGTACACCAGGGCCACCTGTACCCGCGAACGACACGGTACCCAAGCCATACACCTTCCAGATCACAAGAGACTACTCCTACTGGAAAATTAACAATCTGGAAATATACAAGATCGCTAAAGCAACGATGAATAATTACGCTTTGCCCGGTGAGACCGTTACGATGAATCCAACAGGATACACACCACCAATACTAGAGTCTAAAAATGATGAATCTGTAGAAAGCCATGTACGACCAGGGCAAACCACTTCAATCTCATATACTCCACCCAAATTAACAGGTGGTTTGAACCAACCTCCCAGTGTGCCTGATGATACATCACGGTTAAAAGGGATGGCTGAATCCAATACACCTCAAAGTAAAGTAAATAATGATCTAGTCAAATTCAACAACACAACCATTATGAATGAGGTGGAAGCAACCAAAGATGGCCCAGCGCCATCCAACATCCCTAATCCAACGACAATTGGGCGTGATGTGCTGTACAAACCGGGTAATATGATCAGCAATTCCCTGCTGAATAAAGCAAACACTACAAGCTCTGGTGAAATCTATTATGATTTGCTACCGGGTAACGTGAATGGCGGCTCCAATAAAATATTACCGATTAACGGCATCAACACCGTCACGGTACACACCCCTGTCGTCAACTACGCCTGGGTGTCGGATGATCAGCCGCATAATCAGAAAACCGTACCGGACTCAACCAGTGCTGCACTCATTCTGGAACGTCCGTTCATTGTACGAATTCCCACATCGGGACAGCACTTGGACGCAGCAAGTTATCCCGGTTATGGGAATCGGGACTATGCCAAATATTTTCGAATCAAACAGGTACAATTCCCGTTTGATGTCTACAACGCAGACCGGAGTCAGTTTATCCCTGCCAAGACATGGGTCGATATTCCGGTCAATCAACTGGATACCACATTTTATCTCCCTGTATGGGTAGATGAAGGTAAATATCACATTGTATTCCGTAATATTGCAGAGAATGCACCTGCAAACTTTACCGAGCAACAGGATGCCAATACCAATCTGACACATCATGTTGCAGCAGATACCGTACCAGTAGATGTGATCGGAAGGTTATATGATTTTCACGTCACTGATATCTCCGATTACAACTGGGAAAATGTATTTCGCAAGCGATTGGGTAGTCCCGACCCAACGGGCCTTAGCTACTGGGCAGGGATGAATAGCATTGATGGTGCTCCGAGAGGTAATCTGACTCCATTTGTATTGCCTATTCGACCAGGAAGCCATCCGGTGCAGGGATTCGCTAACGCGACTGTGAAGACGGGGTACCATTTCAAGTTTGATCTGAAGACCAAGGGCAATATGTTTGGCAAACAGGATGGTATTCGAGTTACACCCACTTTTGCTTTTGTGAGTAAAGACGGGTCCTCCCGGCAAGAAGTGGATCTGTATTACCATCGAGGCCAGGAACGACTGATCCGTATCGGATCGGCACAGGATCTGGAGAAACGCTTTGTTGTCCTGAACTCACGTCTTCGAAATGTACCCGGCACAGAGTTAGGCGATACAGCGCGTTATCAGTATACTTATGAGCTGACAGCGGAAGAACGCAACCAGCGTACGTTGGCAGAACATATGGTTCGCCTGGTCGATCAGACTTCCCATCAAAAAACATGGGTAGGTCGTTATGACTGGATGATCCTGTCTGATCCGATTCGTACACTCATTGGGCCAAAAACGGACATTCCTTCCGGGGTCAACGTGGACCGGGCCAATGCAGCAATCCAACGCTGGTACGGGGAGTATAGCTTGCCGGCCGATGTATATGCCGTACCAAAAGGGACGGATCTCGAACCCCTTGCCCAACAAAATCAGCTAGATGAGAAATCGAAGATTTTTCTAAAGAATGGTTATATCGTAGTTAACTTCAACATGGAGAGCCTGCGGAATGGAAATACAGAGGCGCCCCATCTACAATACATTCATGCACCACTAATGAATCAATGGCAGATGGAAGGTTTCAACAAAAAACCAACAGACACTCAAGGCAGAACCTGGCCGCTGAAGGATGGCGATATTGTCTTTTACCATGCTGATCAGTCCAGCCGGAATGACTTCCAATCCCAAGTACCACACTAGTACTGAATCCCTCATGTCAATACAACTGGCTAAGCAGATGTAGACAACTACATGTGGACAGAAGAGTCTGTATGCGGAGTACCTCTCCAAAATAAGACTGAATATCTATATAGCGACAATCACCCAATGAAGCAATCAATAAATATATGATGAAATAGCCATGAAGTGCCGGATTAAGTACTATACAGCCTGCGCAAAACTATGGTGTACTGAATGACTTAAGTGCACTGAACGACATACGATGAAGCATTCACAAGCCATTGCTGTATCACGTTCCAACTACAAACAACATACCTGTTATACAACAAAAGGGTTACCCTGAAAGTCATCTATGGACTTCTGGGGTAACCCTTCTTGCATCATTCTCTCCTGGCTCCAGAATCATCGTCACTTGCAGCTCCTTCCCGGCTTACACCAGTGGATTATCGCTACTTGACTCCTCTGTTACAGTGGCGAGACCGCGCCGGTATTACACCGGACTTCCCTATTAAGCTTTCACCCTGACGGGCAAAGCACCAAGTTCCACATATTCAATTACACTTCTGTATCAGAATAGCGGGACAACGTTTAATGATCAAAACTTTTCTTTTAAATTTGAAGCAATAGGTGCAGCTAATCGCGATTTCTCGACCCCTTCGGAGATACGCCCGTCACACGCTTAAACATCTTGGAAAACAATAATGGGTCCGTGTAACCGACAGAATGGGCCACTTCACTAACCGACAGACCTGGATTCTGAAGAAGTTCGGCAGCACGATTCATACGGTACTCCAGAAAAAAAGACTGTAGCGACATGCCATATCGCTCTTTGAACAATCCAGATAGATACGTGCGATCCAGCCCCACAGCGTGGGCAATATCCAGAATGGAGGTTCGCTGGCTGTACCTGTTCTCCATAAACTGCACCGCCTGCCGGATGTATGTCTCTTTGTTTGAAAGGAGCTGCCCTATTTCCTCCTCCACAGGAGATGAAGAGATTAATTCTGCCATCAAGCGGTACAAGAGACTCTGGTTCAACACATCGCCTCCCGGTCGCGTGGAAGCCTGGACCATCTCTGTATACAACTGTTCCATCGTATTTGTATCCTGGGCATCATATATCGGGCGCTCCGGGCTCAATTGGGCACGTTGCATGAATGCTTTGGCTTGTACACCTTTAAAACCAAACCACGAATATGTCCAGGGCTCCTTCGGGTCTGCCTCATAATGAATAAGCGTGTCCGGGAGAATGACAAAACCCTGTCCCTCGCTAAGTTTGTATTCCTGATCCCCCATGTACACGGTGCCCCGTCCTTCATGGATGTAGTGCACAATGTAAGAATCACGTACACCCGGTCCCCAATAATGCGCAGGATCACATGCCTCCCACCCGAAAAACAACAAAATCAATTCCATCTGTGTCCAGCCGGCGGGAACCACATTCATCTCAATGCGACTCACTTTTTCGCCCTCCCTCCTTATTTCTTTCCACGGTTCACCATCTGTATGTCTAATTAAATTATAACAGCTAAAGTACACAATTATTAGTTGAAAACGGAAACAAAAATGGGATTATGCCATGTTTGAGAGGGGTTGAGCCATAGTTATATGTGCCGAATCGGCCTATAGTTGGGGTACAACATTTTTCAGGGAGGCTGAACTTAAGATGAACAAAATTACTTTTCTCGGTGCAGGCAGCACCGTCTTTGTTAAAAATGTATTGGGTGATGTCATGATGACCGAAGCACTGCAGGATTTTGAATTGGCATTGTTTGATATCGATGCTGAACGTTTGAGCGATTCAGAGCGTTTGCTGACCAGTCTGGCCCGTTCACTCGGAAGTCGTTGCGTCGTGAACGTATATCATGACCGCAAAGAAGCGCTACGCGGGGCCAAATATGTCATCAACGCTATCCAGGTCGGTGGATATGATCCATGCACCATTACAGACTTTGAGATTCCGAAGAAATACGGATTGCGTCAAACAATTGCAGATACACTCGGTATCGGCGGAATTTTCCGTAATTTGCGGACGATTCCGGTCATGTTGGATTTCGCCCGGGATATGCAGGAAGTATGTCCGGATGCATGGTTCCTGAACTACACCAACCCGATGGCCGTGCTTACTAACGTCATGAATGTGCATGGTGGGATCAAAACCGTAGGTTTGTGTCATAGTGTGCAGGTATGTGTACCACATCTGTTTGATGCACTGGGGATCGATCAGACAGGTGTTGTGGCTAAGATTGCAGGGATCAACCACATGGCGTGGCTGCTCGAAGTTACCAAAGACGGGCAGGATCTGTACCCCGAGATTAAACGTTTGGCGAAGGAAAAACAGAAAGAACAGCATGACGACATGGTTCGTTTTGAGTTGATGCAACGTTTTGGCTATTATGTGACGGAATCCTCAGAACACAATGCCGAGTACCATCCTTACTTCATCAAGCGGAATTACCCGGAGCTGATTGAACGCTTCAACATTCCACTGGATGAGTATCCACGCCGCTGTGTGAACCAGATTGAGGGCTGGAAAGAAATGCGTACCAAGCTGTTTGCCAGCGAAAATATTGAACATACCCGCAGCCGTGAATACGCATCGCATATTATCGAAGCGATGGAGACAAATAACCCGTACAAGATTGGCGGCAACGTCATGAACAACGGACTGATTACGAACCTGCCGCGTGAAGCATGTGTCGAGGTCCCTTGTTTGGTGGATGGATCAGGAATCAGCCCTACGTATATTGGAAATCTGCCTCCACAACTCGCGGCATTGAACCGGACAAACATCAACACGCAACTGCTGACGATTGAAGCAGCAATCACTGGCAAAAAAGAACATATCTATCATGCTGCCATGCTTGATCCACACACGGCTGCCGAACTGTCTATTGATGACATTGTAGCGATGTGTGATGAGTTGATTGAGGCTCACGGTGACTGGTTGCCAAAATACACGTCATAATATAAAAGCACCGTTTCCTTTGCAGCTAAAGGGGACGGTGTTTTGTTCGTTTGATAGCGCTCACCCGCTGAATGGTGCGTCACATCACAATTAAGAAATGTCTCGCTCTCTTAAACGTTATTCGGCAGGGAGCAAAAAGCGATAACCAATGCCAGGCTCCGTCTGAATATATCGCGGATTCGTTGGATCTTCATTTAATTTTTTTCGCAGATGTCCCACATATACCCGAAGATAATGGCTGTCAGACTCATGATGATGCCCTCCCCATACTTGCTGCAAAAGCTGACGCTGGGTGATGATTTTCCCTGCATTGGAGGCAAGCACCTTCAGCATCTCATATTCCGTTGGGGTTAATTTGACCAAAGCCCCCTCCAGTTCGACCTGCCTTTGGGCCAGATCAATCGTGAGTGATCCAAAGCGCAGTATTGGCTCATCCGTTGTTTTGGCTACATGACGCAGCGCCACCCGAATACGGGCAACCAACTCACCCATTCCGAATGGTTTGGTCACATAATCATCTGCACCAGTATCCAACGCGGCAATTTTGTCTCCCTCCTGATCCTTCGCTGTCAGCACAATAATTGGCACTTGTGACCATTCGCGAATCCGGCGAAGGACCTCCATGCCAGACATGCCCGGCAGACCAAGATCAAGGATGATCAGATCCGGATGTACAATACTGGCCTGGATAACCCCCTCTTCGCCATCCCCACACTCGTGGAGTTCGAATTGGTGTGCCTGAAGGGTGACCTTGAGCAATTTGCGAATCTGCGGCTCATCATCGATCACCAGTATGCGAGCCCCTAGTGGTGCGTTCATGTTATTCTTCAACCTCTCCTTGTTCTGAATAGGGAAACTGTGATCCGTGAGCCTCCATGGGGATATCTATGCGCATTCTCGTCCCCCCGCCCGGATTCGGCTCTGCCACAATGGTACCTCCGTGGACTTCCACAATGCCTTTGCATATCGCCAGACCAAGCCCCGTTCCTGTGACATGCTGAGTCGACTCCGAGCGATAGAACTTATCAAATATACGCAATCTTTCCGCTTCCGTTATACCGATGCCTTGATCAGCTACCCAGATCGTCAATTGATCTGTACTCTTATCGCTTGCCACAGTGATGACAATCGGGCTCTCATCAGGCGAATATTTGATGGCGTTGCTGACGACATTGACCAGCACCTGCTCCAGCAATACTTCATCTCCGTAGATAAAGGCAGGGTCATCAGGCAGGTCAACTTGAATGTTGCGATGCGGACTGAATCCCCGAACTTGTGTCAGTACAACGCTAATGATGTCTCCCACGTCACACCATTTCCGGTTCAGTTGCAACATGCCGCTCTCCAGCCGAACCATACCCAGCAGATTCGTGACGAGACGATTCATGCGCAAAGCTCCATCCCGAATGTTGCCGGTTAATTCTCTCCGATCCTCGGGTGTAAAAAGAGTATCATTCTCCAACAATCCCGTAGCCGAGCCGATAATGGCGGTTAGGGGCGTACGCAATTCATGAGAGACAGAGTCCAGCAACGCTGTGCGTATGCGCTCTGATTCAGCAGTGATCTGCGCCAACCGGGCCTCTTCCGCCAACTTCACTCGGGCAATGGCACCTGCGGCCAGCCCACCGCATGCCTCCAACAGCCGAAGCTGTTCTTGCTGCTCATGAATCTCGCCAGCGTCCATGCTCACGGCGAGTACGCCATGAATCTGCTCCTCTGTGCGTAGCGGTACGTAAAGTCCGGGAGATTCCCGTAAAGCGGATGATCCCTTACCTGCGATCTGTCCGTGATGATACACCCATTTGGCAATGGCAATTTCCGACTCTCCATCTCCCCAGCCATCCTTTTCCCCTTCTGATGCGGGTGCAGAAGAGCTTGTAACCAGCAGATCCCCCTGCCCATCCGGAAGATACACAGCCGCCGGCTTACCCAGGGTAAGCGATACTTGGGTTGCAATGTTAACCAGTAAGGTATTCAGATCCGTAATGGCTGTCATCTGACGACTCAATGCGTACAGGGAGTTCGTCGTGGCTTCGCGTGCTTTTACCATTTCCAGCTGTTGTCGCAATCGACCTGCAAGACTTGCTGTCAGGATTGCCACCGCAAGATACACAACAAAGGAGATGAGATATCTCAAGTCTTCAACCGTAAAGCTCAAATACGGCGGTACAAAAAAGAAGTCAAACATAATGACGCTAAAACTGGCGGCATATACAGCTGGCCCCATTCCCCAATACACGGCACTCACCAGTACGGGAAACAGGTATACAAGCGCTACGTTAACCAGATCACCGCTCATGCCGATGGCATGAAGCAGCAAAGTTAGCAGCGTCACCCCAAGGGTCACCCATACATATGCCGAAATCCGTTTCCCATGGGATGGCAGTGTTTCTTTTTTTATTCGTTCAGACAATATCCATTCACATCCCGCTCAGTTCATAATCGTAATCTGCAACGATCAATACATCCAGATGCCGCGACAAGCGTACAAGTCGGTTCACCACCGAACCTGAGCCGCGGTAGCCATTCAGCCACCACACCCGTCTGGCCTGCCCGACCACCAACTGGGTTGCTCTTGCCTCCGATGCCTTTCTTGCCAAAATCTCAGGTACATCGCGCAGCCTTGGACTGTGATGAATATGAAATTGACCACCAAGCCGAATCGTCAGCTGCTCCAACGCTTCCAGATGGCACTTCACTTGGTCACTCATGGACTCACCGATGTGGATATGATGTACATGCCAGATGGCTTTTAGACGAAAAGCCATGCGGAATCCGCGCCGGATCAGCCGCTCGGCATGACGATCACTGCTTACACATACAAAGACCGCTTCCTGTCTGCGCCAAGGTCCTCGAAGTGCGATTTTGGCCTGCTGTGCTTCAAGCCTTTCATCCACATCGTCCGCCAGTTCACGCAGGGCAAGTTCACGCAAGGCAATCAGATTACCGATTTTAAAGAAATTCGCAAGAGCTTGCTCGACCTTGGCAGTTGCATAGATTTTACCCTCCCTCATGCGCTGCCGCAAGGCCTGGGGTGCCACATCAATCAGCTGCACCTCATCCGCCATCTGAATGATCCGATCAGGTACGGTCTCGCGGACACGAACACCGGTAATATGTTCAACGGCATCATTCAGACTTTCGAGATGCTGTACATTCATTGTGGTAATCACCGAGATGCCTGCATTCAGCAGGAGCAGGACATCTTCATAACGCTTTTGCCGGACACTTCCAGGTACATTCGTATGCGCTAGTTCATCCACAAGCACCACTTCCGGACAAAGACGCAGAATACCCTCGGTGTCCATCTCTTCCAGCCGAGCCTCCTGATACACTCGCTGCACACGAGGGATCACAGATAAGTGACCCATCTGTTCCACGGTTTCCACCCGCCCATGTGTCTCCAGCAAGCCGATCTGCACATCGATGCCCTTACGGAGCAAATCATTGCCTTCCCGCAGCATCATGTAGGTTTTGCCTACACCGGGTGCGGCTCCGATATATATTTTGAATGTGCCACGCTGAATCTGACCTATCTGTTCCTTCATTTCCTGCTCGCTTAGTCTGCGGTATGTCAGCGACTCCACATCGTTAACCTTAGCCGGAACGACACGTTCCCCCTCCCGGGCCGCTCGATCAGCAACCAGAAACAGGTCAACACCACGTAATCTGCGTAACAGCGAGTTAACAACGGACCCTTGCCACAGTTCCTGCCAGCGTGTACGCCGGGAGTGTCCCATCACAATCCGGGTAATCTGGTGCTCCATGGCGTAACGCGCCAGCGTAGACGGGATGTTACGACGGTGTAATATAGACAACTCCTCCATATGGCCGTCAAACTTCTCCACCAGCTTGATCATATTGCGCCGAAATACGGTTGCCTCCTTGGTTAATGGCTGCTTCATATTCCGAAAAACCACAGCGCACAGATCACCATTCAACCGTTTGGCAATCTGTTGTCCACGCCGGATATAGATCGAGCCGTTCCAATGATATTGCGTGGACACCAGAATTCGTTCCATGATGCCTGTTGTGACGGTAATTCCCATCTCCTCCCGATGCTCGCGCAGGGATTCATTCACCCCTTCTGCCACCAATCTCAGGGCCAGTTCGCGCAGAATACCCAGATTGCCTTGACGAAATACAGCTTCTCCCTCATGCCCCTTCAGATGACCTTCTGCCAGACGGCTCAGTATGGTTTCCGGCGTGACGTCAATCAGCTTGACTTCATCCGCAAGTTCCAGTGTATCCGCAGGTACCGTATGTTCTGTTGCGATACCCGTGAGTTGCCGCGCCAGCTCGGTATACCCTTCCAGTTCATACACATTCAGCGTTGTCATGACACTGATGTTGTTTCGGAGCAAAAACTGAATGTCTTCCAGCCGGGTAGCATAGCGGGCGCCTTCTCTGTTGCGATGTGCCAAACCATCCACCAGTACAACCTCCGGATTACGCGCCAATAGTGCATCCAGGTTCAGATCCTTCATCTCTACATCATCACTCTGGCGTAACCAGTGAATGCTTGGAATCCGTTCAAGTGCGCCAAGCTGTTCCACCGTTTCTGGTCTGCGCATTGTGGATACGGCACAGATGACGACGTCAATGCCCTGCTCACGCAACGTGTTCCCTTCCCGCAACATGTGATACGTTTTGCCCGATCCGCTGACTGGGCCGATGTAGATTTTGAGCGTACCCTGCTGCAGCTTCGTAATCATCTTCAACATCTCTTCCGGTGACTTGCGCTTGAAGCTGTCTTCCATCCGTCCCTCTCCCCCTTTCCTTTAAAAATAGGATGAAACAAATAGAGAAAGCCCCTCCCGATATATCGTGAGCAGGCTAATATGTTCGTTAGTTCATTTCTCCTGTCAGCGCCAGATTCAGAGCCGTTACATTCACACGTGGTTCCCCAAATATACCCATCTGACGACCTTCCGTATGCTCATTTACAAGTTCCACAAGCTGCTGTTCACTAAGCCCCGTAGCTTTGCTAATGCGTGGGATCTGTGCCTCAGCGGCTTCGGGAGAGAGATCCGGGTCAAGTCCAGAGCCTGAACCCGTCACGAGATCAGCAGGGATCTGCTTCAATCCCGGATTTTCCTGCTGGAGCTGGGCCATCTTTTCCTTCATCTCGCCGATATATTCCTCCGAAGCTACGGCGCGATTTGAACCAGCTGAAGCCGTTGGGTCATAACCGGCATTTGATGCCCGGGGCTGGAACAGCCCCGGCGATTGGAAATCCTGCGCCAGCAGGGACGAGCCGATGATTTTCTCATCTTGCGTAATCAGACTGCCGTTCGCCTGCGCAGGAAAGAGAAGTTGGGCTACACCAGTCGTTACAAGCGGATAGATTAGCCCGCATATCAACATAAGCACAACGGATAACCGTACAGCGGGCAAGAACATGTTCATACAGATCACTTCCTGAATTCATTAGGATAAAAGGACAATTTTGATAACATTGTTATCTCGTTAAAGGATTCCCGACAGAACCATGTCAATCAGCTTAATGCCGATAAAAGGTACAATCACACCACCCACGCCATAGATGAACACATTGCGACCAAGTAACCGTTCGGCTGACATCGCCCGATACTTAACCCCTTTCATCGCGATGGGAATAAGCAACGGAATAATAATGGCGTTGAAGATGAGCGCCGACAGGATCGCGGACTGTGGTGAAGCCAGATTCATAATATTCAGTGCCTGAAGCTGCGGCATGGCGAGAATGAACATCGCTGGAATGATGGCAAAATATTTCGCAATATCATTGGATATCGAAAAGGTTGTGAGTGCGCCGCGAGTAATCAGCAGCTGCTTGCCAATGGAGACCACCGACAATAACTTGGTCGGGTCAGAGTCCAAATCAATCATGTTGGCCGCTTCTTTGGCCGCCATGGTGCCCGAATTCATCGCCAGGCCCACATCGGCCTGCGCCAGAGCAGGAGCATCGTTGGTACCGTCGCCCGTCATGGCGACGAGCTTGCCCTCCTGCTGCTCTTTTTTGATCGCCGCAATCTTGTCCTCGGGTTTCGCTTCCGCAATAAAATCATCCACTCCCGCTTCCAGCGCTATGGTCGCTGCGGTCAGCGGATTGTCGCCTGTACACATAATGGTCTTGATGCCCATGGCGCGCATCTCGGCAAACTTCTCCTTCAGCCCTGGCTTCACAGTGTCTTTCAGATAGATTACACCGTAGATTCGTTCATCAATAGCTACAGCAAGCGGCGTACCCCCAGCCTTTGCAATTCGATTTGCAGTCTCATCCAGATCACCAGGTATACGGCCTCCTGCGGAAGCAATATATCTTTTGATCGCATCCACCGCACCTTTACGAATCTTCATTCCGCTACTCAGATTGAGACCGGACATCCGTGTCTCTGCCGTGAATTCCACACTTTCCGCATTTGCATACTCCGTTTCAGACCAGCTCTGGCCTTGTTTGCCTGCCAGTTCCACCACAGAACGTCCTTCCGGGGTCTCATCTCGCACAGAAGCCTGTAAAGCAGCTTGCGTCATCTCTGACGAAGTAATGCCCTGAACGGGAATAAACTCTGATGCCATGCGGTTTCCGTATGTGATCGTTCCTGTTTTGTCCAGAATCAGCGTGTCGATATCCCCAGCTGCTTCCACCGCTTTACCTGACATAGCGAGCACATTGAACTGTGTAACACGGTCCATTCCGGCAATACCAATGGCAGACAGTAATCCACCAATTGTGGTGGGAATCAAGCAGACGAGCAGTGCGATCAGGGTGGCCAGATCCAGTCGAATACCAAGGTAATTCGCCATTGGAACCATCATCAGGATGACAATTAGAAAGATCAGAGTTAATACGGCGAGCAGGGTTGTCAGTGCAATTTCATTAGGTGTTTTCTGACGCTGTGCACCCTCAACCAGAGAGATCATCCGGTCAAGGAATGACTCACCCGGATCGGTCTGAACACGCATGACGATGTAATCGGACACAACGCGGGTCCCTCCGGTAACGGAGGAGAAATCTCCCCCTGCTTCCTTGATAACCGGGGCGGATTCTCCCGTAATGGCCGATTCATCAATGGAGGCCAAGCCCTCCATAATCTCACCGTCCGTCGGGATCAGTTCACCAACTTCCACACGGACCATATCGCCTTTTTTCAACTGGGTCGAAGACACTTGCCGGATGGTTCCATCCTTCTGCACCAGATTGGCCATGGTGTCCGACTTCGTCTTGCGTAACGTATCCGCCTGCGCCTTGCCTCTTCCTTCTGCAAGTGCCTCCGCGAAGTTAGCAAACAGCAGCGTGAACAACAGAATGAAAAACACGGCAATGTTGTACCCGCGCCCAGCCTCGGATGCGGTGAAGAGATCTGGATTGATGCTCAATAAGAGCGTAATGAATGTACCAATCTCGACAATAAACATGACCGGATTTTTGATCATGACCACCGGATTTAGCTTTTTGAATGCATCCAGTGAAGCCTGAAGTATCATATCCTTGCTTAACGAACGTTTTGATCCGGGATCACGTTGAATATTACCGCGGTTGTTATTCGGCTCATTGCCTTTCGTTCTAAACATTTCTGTATCCATGTGTTGCATCGTCTGCTCCTTCTTTCGTTCGACTGCATTCATCGTGCACTGCCACCTCCATACGTTACGTCCTTATACCAATTCCTCTGTTGCTCCCCTGTCATTTCCCTCATTGAATCATTGCCAAGTGTTCTGCGATCGGTCCAAGGGCAAGCGACGGGAAGAATGTGAGTGCGCCGACAACAACGATCATCATGACCAGAATCCCAGCAAAGAGAGGTGTGTGTGTCCGCAAGGTGCCCGTGGTTACCGGTACAACCCGTTTCGTAGCGAGTGAACCCGCAATAGCCAACATGGCGATCATCGAAACGTACCTTCCCAGCAGCATAACGATACCAATCGCGATGTTGTAAAAGTCTGTATTGGCATTCAGTCCGGCAAAGGCCGATCCATTATTGGCTGCACCCGAGGCAAAAGCATAGAGAACTTCGGTCAGGCCATGCATGCCCCCGTTCGAGATGGACGCAATGGCTTCGGGCCGCATAAGCGCGAGTGCCGTTGGCGCCAGAATAATCAAAGGATGAATGAGCAAGGCGATGGATGCGAGCTTCACCTCTTTGCCCTCGATTTTTTTGCCCAGGAACTCAGGTGTTCGTCCTACCATCAAGCCACAGATAAACACAGCCAGAATCACATACAACAGTCCGTTGATCAGCCCTACCCCTTTGCCACCAAACACGTTATTAAGCATCATCTGAGCCAGTGATACCATGCCTCCAAGTGGAGTGAGCGACTCATGCATATTGTTGACCGAACCTGTAGTAGCCGCTGTCGTGACTGCCGTGAATAAAGCCGATTCGGGTATGCCGAACCTGACCTCTTTCCCCTCCATATTGCCATGCAGACCTGCTGCATCCAACGCGGGTACACCGCGATATTCGGAGACAAATACGGTGGTCAACATCACAAGGAAAAGAAAACTCATCGCTGCGAACAATGCCCAACCCTGCTTCCGGTTATTGACCATCAAGCCGAAGGCGTATACCAGTGCGGTCGGTAACAGCATCATACAGACGATGTGCACCAGATTGCTCAGGGCCGTTGGATTCTCAAATGGATGTGCAGCATTGGTTCCAAACCAGCCACCACCGTTGGTGCCAATGTGTTTGATCGATTCCAGTGAGGCGACCAGTCCACGTGAGATGGTCTGCTGCGCGCCTTCCAGCATCGTAGCGTTCACCGCTCCTGCGAGTGTCTGAGGCACCCCCTGGAACACGAGGAACAGGGCCACGATGAAACTCAGGGGTAAAAAAATACGTGTAATCGACCGTACAAGGTCGACGTAAAAGTTCCCCAGTTCATCCCGGCGGCCTACCAATCCGCGAATGAATGCAATAGCCACTGCAAATCCCGTCGCTGCTGACGTAAACATTGGGAATGTCACTGCCAGCATCTGTGACAGGTACGACAGGGCATTCTCGCCCGTATACGACTGCCAGTTCGTGTTGGTCATGAACGAAACGGCCGTATTAAATGCCTGCGCCGCTGGCATATTGCCGATGCCATCCGGATTGAGCGGTAAATATTTTTGCAGTCGCAGCACCAGAAACATCAATACCAACATTACAAAGTTGGAGAGGAGAACGGCCGTGAGGTACTTTTTCCACCCCATGGATTCGTTCGCACGTACCCCCATCACTCGATAAAGCAGTCGCTCCGGCCCGCCAAAAATCCGATCCAGCCCCGTTCGCTGTCCATCAAACACGTTCACTATATATTTTCCCACCGGTTTCACCAGAAGCAGGATGATCAGTAGCGTCACCGCTACTTGCACTACACCGATACCCATATCTGCATTTCCTCCCTATTCGACGTTCCCTTGTTCCGCATTACGTACATCGTCAGCATCAGAATTTCTCTGGCTTCACCAGCACATAACCGAGATAAATCACCAGTGCGATTACAATCATGCCGATGACAATCATTTCGCTCCCCCTCTCTACCCTCAAGCCTTTTCGCAAAATTTCACAAATCCCCAAAACACCGCAAACAACAGCACAACCAATCCAATCATCGTGGCATCATTCACCATACGCCCTTCCTCCCTCTCTCTACCGTTCTCTGCACCTGCTACATGTAAAATCGTAATACGAAACGCTGTAAAAAAGGGGTAAAGAAATACCGCCACAGGTGTAAAAAAAGCGTAAAAAAGACCCGATCTCCTCAGCACTGGGCTGAAAAGAACGGGTCTATAAGGTTTACTATTTATCCAAATGGATTCTGTGCCCACTGCAATAATCTTTTCTTCGTGATTTTGCCATGGGAGGTATGTTTGACGACTTGTCCCTGATCGAGCAGAAGTACCTGCGGTGACTCATGGTGAACCTCTGTCTCCTCCGCAATGTGACGGGATAACGAGCGATTTTCAATCACTTTGACGATGCGATAATCCATGGGTTGTTTGGGATCTGATGCATTGGTGCCGACAAAAGCTATAAACTCTCTGTACGCTCTCGCACTGATTGGACACGTCGTGCTGTGTTTCAGAATAAGCACCGGATGATCCTGCGAGCGATGAAGCGCGTCTTCCCAGTCACCAAGTTTGTGCAATTCACGGACATGTTCGCTGAGCATATGTTCCGAGTCTGCCCCCGCACGTTTGCTAACTACCGAACCGATTACAATGCCGAGTGCCAAGCCAAAAGCAATGCCAAGTCCAAGTTGTTGTGTAGCCGTACCAATGCTGACTCCCATGGCAACACCTATAGCAAGCCATACGGCTTGATGATTTACTTTTTTATCCATACAGATCTTCCCTTCCTGATATATGTATATCAAGGTTATATAACTTCTACCCTTATATTCTGTTCAAATTATATCACAGGCCTCTGTGAGCAGGCTTTGATAATCTTCATCTCTGGGTGCAGATTTCAGTGATTGGATTTATGCAAAATGCTCATTTGTGATACACTGGTTGTAATTTGGAAACGATGAACATGAAGAATGGATTGGAAGGGCGGAAATTCCATATGACATACGCGTTTATGATTGAACCGCAGGATTTTATTGCGCTGGATAACGAAGATGAGCTGATTGAGAAATGTCAGGAGTGGGGCCTGCTTTCCGGTAAAGCGACCAAACTCAAAACGTTCTATTATAAAGGAAACGGATTAAACATGCCGTGCACCATCATTGGATATGTGGATCACATGGCAGCCGTTATTCAACTGGATAATGGACAAAAACATTGCATTCACCCGTCGTATCTGAAGGAAATGCAAGCGTCCAGTTACAGCGCCAGAAGCATAAGTAATGCCGGGTCAGATCGAAGCCCAGAATCGGCAACTTCGGATACAGTCACACCAGTCGCTGTTGATGTTGCGCCAACTCCAGATGCCCTGGTTAACCCGGATGAAACGCCGGTGGATCTGGATAATTCGGACGAAACGGACACTGATGAATTCTCCTCGGGGCTGAAGGGTGATCCGGATGGGTTAGTAGAAGAGTATGTTGGACCTCAGTCTGGGGTAGCCAGTGAAGCCAAACCCAAAGCCAAAACAGCGAGCAAAGCCAAGACCGTTAAGATTGATCTGCCCGAAGGTAAAGTGAAGATGAGTGCCGTTGTCAAAGAATTCACCACCGTACCGAATCACTTCTCGGACAATGACGATGAAGTCATCATCTATGAAGCAGTTACCATTACAGAGCCAGACGTCATCGATGTTGGGGAAGCCTGGTCGAGCCACAGTGCTACCGTTAAGAAACAGGAGCTGGAAGTGGGAGATGTCATTACGTTTGAAGCAAAAATTATCAAGAAGAAGCTGACACGTAACCCGGTTCCTTATAAAATCAACAACCCTTCCAAGATTCAAAAGGAAGGCTAATCAAGGAAAATTAATCACGAGTCATTACAAGAAAAGCAAAAAAACCTCCACAACTGCTCAAAGCAGACCGCGGAGGTTTGTTCCATTTGAAGGTTATATTAACGCACAGTACGCTCTTAAGCTTGTCCTGGCGTAGCGCTAATTTGAAACTGTACGCCAAACTTGTCGACAACCGAGCCGTAGGCTGGACTCCAGAACGTTTCTTGTATCGGCATTTTCACTTCGCCACCATCTTGCAATTGGTTGAAAATCACTTTAGCTTCATCCGCCGTATCCGTATTCACCGTAACCGTAACATGATTACCTACAGTGTAAGGCATGCCTGGAAATGTATCGGACAACATTAATACCGAGCTGCCAATCTGTAAAGAAGCATGCATAATACGGTCTTTCGCTTCAGGCGGGATGGGATGATTAGGGTCAGATGGACCGTCACCAAATGTTTGAAGTGCAAGTACTTCCGCTCCAAATGCCTTTTGATAAAAATCTACCGCTTCGCGTCCATTACCGTCTGTTACCAGATACACATTCAAGCTGATCGACATGCGTTCTTCATCTCCTTGGCTCTTGTAATTATACGATTCACGCCACTTGCGACATGAGTATATATGAACAGGTTGACCTTTGACAAGCGTATATTTCCTCACTTACTCTGTGGATCGTTACACCCTTAGGGTTACCAATATATGTTTAAACCATCCGTCTCTCCACTACTGCTTGCGCTTGCGCATATAGTAGAGAACCGTGATCAGAACACCCGGAACCAGTGCTGCAAAACTGGCATAGATTAGACACCATTTCAACAGGGTAAATATCGGAGTGAGTTCAGCAAGCACAGGCGTACGTTCAGGATAGCGATACATAATCAGGGATGCACCTATATTTTCGAGCATATCCATAGCCCAACCTAAGACCGGAGCCAGATTCAACCAGCGCCAGCGACTCTTAACCGGAAGCACACGATAGAGTACGGATAACAGAACAACCAAGAGGAACAGATAGGCCAAGGGCCATATGAGGTCAAATGTGAATCGTGCCTGAATATAGGCGCTCCGCCCTGCTTCACCATACTGCTCAGCCATCTGATAAAGATCATCCGCAGTGTACAGAAAAGAGGAATCCGGGGACTGTCCACCACCTGTGGCCTGCTCCGACTTTGCCGCCTGCCAAGGCAGAATAAATGCAATGAAACAGGCAAAAACAACAACCGCAGCTGCAACCCATTTCCAATTCACCCGCTGATAGAACCAATTTGACACTTTATTCAGCACGTTCTGTCCCCTTTCGGATAAAAAAAAGACCACTCTCCCGAATCCTGTCGGTAAAATGGTTGTGTTCAATCCTATGAAGTTATCGAGCTTGAACGATGTTATCTATTTCACTTTTCAATAAGAGGTATCGGTGAACACTTCTCATGATCGGGACCTTCGTTAGTTTGTTCTTGTCCACGTACAGTTTCATCTGGTCTTTGGTCAAACCAAGCAAACTTCCAGCTTCCGATACCGTCAACACTACCTCTGGGTTCGTAGCATTAAACGTCTTCTTTACTTTCTGATTCCAGTCCTCGAATACCTGCATAGATCAGTGACATCTCCTATCCATAGCCAGTTATTATCAGGCTGAATATATCCAGTATACCACACTTGTGCTGCTCGTAACTTAATCCTTGCGCAGAACCATATTCTGATAGACTTTTTCAGTTGCTGTAACATGAGAAAAAGAGCCACGTCTGAACGTGGCCCTTGATGATCTCTCTATGATATTTGTCACGCCTCTTCCCAGAAGCGGCGCAGGTTGTCCATGGCGATTTTGGATGCGGATTTGCATTCCTCCATGCCTTCGAACTCCACTGTAATGTTACCATCATAGCCAGAGTTTTTGATCAACTTTACAATTTTGCGGATCGGAATATCCCCTTGCCCAACGATGGCACCTCGCAGGAAGTTGCCGTTGGCTGTTGTGAACCATTCACCCTCACCCGGATGCTCATCATAAGGACGGAAGTAGAAGTCTTTGAAGTGGACCAGAGAAGCGTAAGGCAGGTTTTTCATGACACCGATGATCGGGTTCTCATCCACGCACATGAAGTTGCCAATATCGAGTGTTGTTCTGAAGTTCGGACGATCCACAGCATGCAGTACACGCT
This sequence comes from Paenibacillus sp. FSL M8-0212, assembly GCF_038004645.1. Taxonomy (NCBI): domain Bacteria; kingdom Bacillati; phylum Bacillota; class Bacilli; order Caryophanales; family Paenibacillaceae; genus Paenibacillus; species Paenibacillus sp. FSL M8-0212. The sequence continues at coordinate 2,211,616 of NZ_JBBORP010000001.1, forward strand.
GCACCCGATCACTCGCCTGCACGCTGAAGCCGTGATTCTCAATGGTTGTGGTTATTCCAAACTGCGCAGCATAGTCCGCAATGATCTGGCTTCCCCGCACCATCAGAGGCAGATGCTCCTCGAACCAGGCAATGGTCATCTTCTCCTTCGGCAGGGTAAACGCCGTGACGTCATGACGCAGATGTTTTACACCCATCCGGTGTACGACATCCACATGTCTTTTGACCCGAGCCATCTCTTCTGCAAACGCTTCTTCCGTCTCCTGCACAAAATTCGCTGGCATCGAGTAGTTGGACAGTTCAATACCCACAGACGCTGCCCGTTCCCGAATTGCATCCGCCAGATCGTAATTATCCTCCACGGTATAACCGTAAGGAACCATCTCCATATGCTCGCCGCCGTTCGCCGCAATCCAGTCGATCACATCCAGCACCGTCATCTCACCCGAATTCAGATCGTTCAACAAACTATACGTGCTCAGGCCCACTTTCATCTGCTCAGCTCCCTATCGATATTGTTGGATAAATTGAACCGCCTTGCGTATGTCCTGCTCCGGCTGATGGCCAACCTCACGTTCAATCGTCAGATAACCGGTGTAACCAATCTCCTGAAGCGCTGCAAAGTATCCGTCAAAATCAACGCCACCTTCGCCCAGTGGCACCTCACGGAAAAATGTTCCTGAAGAGACCATCTCGGCAATCTTTTCGTGATCCATAGGGGCATAACCGACCGCTCCATATACGTCTCGTGGGTCGACTTCCTTCAGCCGCACACCATCCTTCACATGAGTATGTACGATGTAATCCTTGAGCAAATGAACGCCCCGTGCCGGATCATCTCCCGTCACCATCACCATATTCGCCGGGTCAAAATTCACCGATACTCCGTTGGTCGACAACGTATCCAGGAATCCTTTCAAGTCAGCAGCCGTTTCCGGTCCTGTCTCAATGGCAAAGTACGCACCAACACTCTTGGCGTATTGGCCCAGTTCCTCACAAGCAGCATGCAGCGTAGCATAAACTTCCGATGAAGGATCATGTGGAACAATACCGATATGTGTGGTGACAATGTTGGTGCCCAGATCGAGGGCCAGATCCACGATCCGCTTGGACTTCTCCACTTTCCACGGATTATCTTCCTTGACCTGAAACCCGTGTCCACCCAGATCGCCAACCAATGCTGAAATTTCAAGACCCAGAGAATCGATGTAACTCTTCAGCTCTTTGCGCGCCGCAGGCGACAAATTTTCGGGGTCCATCTCTCCCTTGACGGCATAGATCTGTACACCTTCTGCACCTACGTCTTTGGCTTTGTTCAACCCATCCCGTACACCTACGCCAAAACTATCCACGATGACACCAATCTTATTCGTTAATTTCATGTCATACCTCCTGAAGATTACGTATTTGGATTCATTGGAACAAGTTTCACCGACTTAATCTCATACGGTTTGAAGGTCAGTTCGAATGTGCCGTTTGGACAAACCAACGGTTGGATCTCATCCTCCAGCAGATTAATGATGGACGCATTAATTTCCTTTTCAGCCCACTGAACTTGCACCGTTTCCCGACCTCCTGATGATTCGTAGAAACGCAGCACCGTTCCCGAGCCGTCTTCCGCGGGCTTGATTGCATCCAGAATGACATGCTCACTGTTGAACTGAACCCAAACGTGTTCAGCTGGCAAGTGACCCGAAGACTGACTCGCTGCAACAACCTCCACCGGATGATTCAGCTCCATCGCTCGGCGAACGACAGCGGCTTGTCGCCAATCGCCCTGGTGGGGCAGGATCGAATACGTGAATTCATGATTGCCTTGATCGGCATGTTCATCCGGCCATTTTGGGGCACGAAGCAGGGACAAGCGGATCGTCCGATCCTTGATGTCGTATCCGTACTTGCAATCATTCAGCAAACTCACACCGCTATTGCCCTCCGAGATATCCGCCCAGCGATGTCCACAGACCTCAAACTGCGCCTGCTCCCAACTGGTGTTGTTATGGGTTGGACGCTCCAACGCTCCAAACGGGATTTCATAGGCTGCTTTGGCTGCCACCAGATCCACCGGAAAGGCCACCTTGAGCAGCTTATGGCTCTCATTCCAGTTCACTTTCGTATGGAAATCAACACGCCGCTGGTAACGATGCAAAATGATATCCTGGCTGATCTCGGATTGATTCAGCTTCCAGACCAAACGCAGTACATCTCGCGTAGCCCCGTGCTGTACAATCTCTCTGGAGATCAACTGCACCGCACCTGCTGGCTGGGATTCAAATCGTGGATCGATATCCCAGGCGTCCCAGTACGTCGGTTTGTCGTGGAAAAACTGCCACTCATTCGCCCGATCACCGGGCTTCAGCCAGTCGCGCCCTACCGTTTTGTCATACCACCTCGTGATCTCTCCCAAGTCATTGAACTCAAGAGTATAAAAATCGGTTTCCCATTTGGAAGGGAAAGATGCTTCTTCCCTTACTGGAAGGATAACATCCGATGCCTCGCGCAGCCATATGGTTGTATACCCAAAAGCTGGAATCGATGGAACATGCACGAGTAGCATATACTTGTCTTCCTTTTGTTCCAGATCACAGGTCAAACGGTTACCTTGACGATCAAATGCAGCCACCCCGGCGAGGTGGGCATCCCCTGTAATGGTGATATTCTCTCCACGTTCCCAGCCAAGACTGTTGAATATAATGTAGGGGAGACCATCAACTTCATCTGTTGCGATATTCTCCGCAAGGGTATCCAGCGTTTCCCGCAGTGCGGATGTACCTAATGCAAATACCTTCGTGTACTCCTCAGTGGACGTTACATAAACTTCAGGAATCGACGTTCCCGGAATAATGTCATGGAATTGGTTGAGCATAATCAGCTTCCAGCCTTCATCCAGATCATTCTTCGTGTGTGCAGCGCAAGCTCTGGCAAATTGCCCCCAGATCTCCGCTTCCCGATACAATACCTCTGCCTTTCGGTTGCTACGTTTGTTCCTCGCATGGGTCGTATAGGTTCCGCGATGCAGTTCCAGGTACAAGTCTCCGTGCCACTTTGGCAACGTCGGGTTATTCAACGATATGTCTTCAAAAAAAGCACCTGCCGTGCTGAATTTGCTGATCGGCTGTCCAACCATCAAATGGGATCGCTCCGCAAACTCCACCATCTCATTGGTTACGCCACCACCACCATCGCCATGTCCGTAAAGCAACATTTGCTCAGGGTGCACATCCTTTTGTTTAAATGATTGCCAATGTTCATCCACATCTTTGGGACGCGTATGTTCATTCACCCCATGATTCAGATATGCCAGCACGGAAGTGCCATCTATGCCTACCCAGTCGAAGAGGTCATACGGAAACGCATTGGTATCATTCCAATTCAACTTGGTGGTCATAAAATAAGGAATATCCGCGAGCTTCAGCATCTGCGGCAAGGAAGCACAGTAACCAAAGGTATCCGGCAGCCACTCGATGTTGGAGCGTTTGCCAAACTCGGCCTGGTAGAAGTTCTGTCCATACAGAATCTGCCGAACCAACGACTCGCCACTCGGAATATTCAGATCCGGCTCCACCCACATGCCTCCAACCAATTCCCAGCGTCCTTCGGCAATGCGGGCTTTAACTCGCTCGTACAGCTCCGGGTAATGATCCTTCACGAAGGCATACAACTGCGGCTGGCTCTGGGAATACACGAAATCCGGGTACGTGTCCATCAAGGTGCACATGGTCGAAAATGTGCGACTGGACTTGCGAACCGTCTCACGTACAGGCCACAGCCAGGCTATATCAATGTGTGATTGTCCAACCAGATGCATGAAACCACTTCGATATTCCTCCGGGTCTTCCTGCTGTACCGACTGTGCTAATGCATATTCGAAGTTCTGTATCCAAGCTGCATCACTCCAGCGTTCCGGGTCATTGTACATGTCATCCATCACCTGATGAATGGCCTGGATAAGCGCCATCCGCTTGGGTTCCTTCTCGTTATATGCCCGGAGCGACTCGGCGAGTACCGTCACGCTGTACATCAGGCTCTGCAATGGCTGATTGATATGAACCAATGCTGCCCGAATGCCCTGAATAGGCGGCTGAATAACAGCTTGTCGGTTAAGTGGATCATGCGGCTCCGGAATCGGATCATAGAGTTCAATCTCCAACTGCGGCGTATTGCCTACCCGACTTCGCGGAAGGGGTACGAATCCGTGATTTCGATCCAGCCCGTGATAAGGTATGCCATTCACCTTCAGCAGCCCTTCTCCTCCAGCCCCGAAGACCAGCCCAACAGCTCGATCCTCCCAACTGTCCGGAATCTCCACACATTTGCTCAGAAAATACGTCGTTCCATGTACGCTGTTCAGCGGATTCAAGCTTTGTATGGCCTTGTCTGCCTGTTCGTACTCAAATTCCCCTGGCCGAATGTATCTGGCCTTCTGCATCTCCCACGCCGGAAGCTCGATCGTATCCAGCCATTGCCGCTGTTTCAGATCCTCGATGAATCGCTGAATTCGAATCATACCTCCACCCCCACCTTCTGAATGTGCAGACTGCAGGCGGTCCAATCCATAGAATTGCGGCCAACCATGAGCCTGAATTCACCCGGTTCCACGACAGACTGGAGGCGGGAGTCGATCAGTGCGAGATGTTCTTTTTGCACAGGGAACGTAACGGTATGAGTCTGTCCTGGCTCCAGATGGATTTTACGAAAACCCTTAAGTGACATTTCAGCCCGCGTAACCGAAGCTGACACATCCGTGATGTACAACTGCACAACCTCACTTCCCGCAACCGCTCCGGTATTTGTGACTTCAACCATCACCTGTGCCTCATCTTCTGGCCCAATCACATCCGGTATAACCCTTACGTTCTCGTATTTGAATTCGGTATAACTCAGTCCATATCCGAACGGATACTGCGGCGCAAGATCCATCTCCAGATACCGCTTGCCACGAGTGCGTTTGGCATGATAATAGACCGGAAGTTGCCCAACATGCTTGGGAATGGAGACGGTAAGACGGCCAGATGGATTCACATCACCGAACAGAATATCCGCAATCGCGTTACCACCTTCCTGCCCGGGGTACCACGCTTCCACAATGGCGTGGACATGCTCATCAATCCAAGGTTCAGCAATGGGACGGCCGTTGATATAGACCACGATAACGGGTTTCCCCAGCTTATGTACCTCCTGCACCAGCTCCAATTGAACACCCATGAGATTCAGGGAAGCCCGGTCAATGCCCTCGCCACACTCCATGTCGTTCCATGGATTATCCGTTACCACAGACGCTCCTGTCCGCAAGTCTATGGTACCTTCACCAAAATCGCGGGCGCTGGACCCGCCCATCACCATCACGATGACATCGGCCTGTTCGGCACAGGCGAGCGCTTGTGCAAAGCCCTCTTTGGAATCGCCTTTAATCCGACAACCCGGTGCGTACAACACCTGACCCGAATCCGCGCCAAGCTTGCGCGTAATGCCATCCAGTACGGTGACGATCTGCTCTCTCGGCTGTGGCGAGGTATAGTCCCCAAGCTGGTTATAGATATGGTTCGCGTTAGGACCAATGACAGCTAGCTTAGTACCTGTTTTGGCAAGCGGAAGAGTATTGCCCTCATTTTTCAGTAAAACAATCCCCTCTTGCGCGACTTCTCTCGCCAGTTGGATATGGTTGTCACATCCGATGACCTGTTCTGCAAAGTCAGGATCTACGAAAGGCTGTTCAAATAACCCAAGTCTGAATTTCATCTCCAGCACCCGCCACACAGCCAAGTCCAGATCCTTCTCTTCGATCAATCCCTGCTCCAAAGCCTGACCGAGATGTTTGCGGTACATAAACCCCGACATTTCCATGTCTACCCCTGCCTGAAGGGACTGCGCTACGGCCTGCTCCCCGTTCTCGGCGGTGTTATGTCCATGGACCAACATCTGAATGGCACCAAAATCAGTAATCACAAACCCATCAAAACCCCACTGCTCGCGCAGAAGGTCATTTAGCAGATACGTACTTGACGTGCACGGTACGCCATCAATCTCGTTATAAGCGGTCATGACAGAGCATGCTCCGGCTTCCACTGCTTTTTTGAACGGCAACAGATCTACTTCATGCAATTCACGTAATCCCATATGCACAGGTGCTGCATTGCGCCCACCCTCTGAACTGCCATAAGCCGCAAAATGCTTAAGTGTCGCCACAATCGTCCGGTTGGAATCGAGACGCTCACCCTGTAGTCCCTTCATGGCTTCTACTGCAAATTCACCGATTAGGTATGGATCTTCGGCAAAACATTCCTCCGTCCGTCCCCATCTCGGGTCACGTACGACATCAAGCACCGGGGAATACGTTGCCGCTCCCCCCTGACTCCGGGTCTCTACAGCGATGGCTTCACACATCTTGCGGTACAACTCCATATTCCACGTGCTGCCCACGGTTAAGGGTACAGGAAATACGGTCGCCCCAATCGCCATGTGACCGTGGGAACACTCTTCCCCGAATAAAATGGGAATGCCCAGTCGTGAATTCTCCATGGCATACTGCTGAATGACATTCGTGGCAACGGCTCCCTGCCGTGGGGTCAGACCTGTCTCCAGCGTTACTTCAGTCCATGGATCGGCCCGAAGCACGCCATACAGAGAACCGACACCGCCCTGTTCCATGTCCGCTTTGAACTCTTCCGTCACCCGTACTGTACCATCTGCTGCTTTGTCATACGTCTTCCATCCCATCGGCTGGATGAGTTGTCCGATCTTCTCGGCTGTTGTCATCCTTCCGATCAGATCCTGAACCCGTTCCTGAATGGGAAGCGAAGCATCTTTATAGTCCATATGCACATTCTCCTTATGCGTTCGGAATTAGTTAGGTGCGTGCACTCACATGGCCTTACGGTAGTCACTTGGCGCCACACCCACCACGTTCTTGAAAGCCCGGTTGAAGGAATTATAGTTCGTGTAACCCACTTCCTCACTGATCTCCTGAATAGCCTTGTCGGTCTCCTGCATGAGCAGCTTGGCTTTTTCGATGCGATGACTAATGAGCAGATCCACAAACTTCTCCCCAATCTCATCCTTGAAAAGCTTGCTCAGATACTTCGGATTAATATCGAACAGATCACTAAGGTAGTTCAGCGACAGATCAGGATTGTTGTAATGCTCTTCGATGTATTTGCGAATCTCCAGAATATGTGATCTGTGTTTTCGGGAACAATGCAGCGTCTGCATCTGCAGCGCCAGTTCTCTGAACCCTTCCCAGCACAGCTCACGCAGGTCATCTAACGTCTCCCAGCCCTCAAGCCTTGGGAGAAGCGGGGTGAATATAGCGGCCCACGACTCCTGATACTCGCGTGGAAGTTCGGCGAATTCCCGATTGTAATGTTGAAATAACAATTGGATCGTATTCATAATCTCCTGACGGGACAGAACGGACTCACTGATTTGTTCAAACAGTCTTTCAAAATGCTTTTCCCACACATCGTCCGATAAACGCATCGCCTGTACCAGCAGTGAGATGGTCTTCAGGAACTCATACACATCGTTGGTCGAGTTCGGCACATCGCTACACGGAATGATGCGATTTATCCCCAGTACAGCCTTGTACTCCAGCGCATGCACAGCCTCTTTCAATGAAGCTCTCAACCCTCGAATATCGACAGCGACCCGACCAACACCGATGGTCACGGTGAAGTTCAGATACTGATCAATTCTGTCCAGATAACCCGCTAGCAATCGATGCTCCGTCTCCTCTGCCTGTTCCATATCCGGAATCCAGAGGATTGCGTACAGACGCTGATCGGAGATCCATTCAGCCCATACTTCCGTTCCTTCATGACGCGCACTCTCCTGCAGAATACTGGATAACACAAATTTCAGGAGGGATTGGTCCTGATCATGATACTCCGTCACAAATGCATCATACCGATCCATTTCAACTACCATGACGGCCCAACGATGCTCCAGCTCAGGCAGTTTGAACTTCTTCATCTCCGCTGTCAGCTCCGTGCTCGTAAAGTCTCGTGTGCCCTCCAGTAACTCCTGGAAGAACATTTTTTTCTGCAAAATCAGATTTTCTTCATGCTCCTCCTGATATTGTCTCGTCTGATCAATCATGCGTTCCAGCGTTGTATGGATGAATCGGAACTCATTCTCCTTGCCATAATTGAGCCCCGATTGTTTCTGCGAAGAGACGGTCTGAATTAACGTTACAATCTGCTGAATCGGCTTGTAATTTCTACGGGTCACGTAGATCACCCACACCACCCCAATCAACACAACCACTACAGCAAAGGCAAACCAGATATTATAAAATTGCAGAGTCCATTTGACGATTTTTCCATTATTGAGACCTGTTTGCACCTTCCAACCGCTATAACTCGACGTGAATTCGGAGAAGACTTCTCCCGACGTGGTTTTAGTAGAAGCCGCAACCCCTTCTGGCAAGCTGCTATCCCACAGATTGCCGCCTGAACGGTTGAAGATGTTCACAAACGTAAATTCCGGATCATACATCTGCATAATGGATTTTCTCAGGGTACTTAGGTCCACGTTTGTCACCACAAGTCCTTTGCCGTTTCCTACACTTCGCACAATCGTAATCACCTGCTCAGTCGCTTGTGAAGGAAAAGCTCGGAATGCTCGTGCCCCTGCCCACTTCTGTTCATCCCTTGACCGGCTATCTGCAATAAAGTCTGCATCCGGGAACTCTTCAATCGGAACAGCCTTCCCGTTACTGAAGACCGTGCCATCACCATAACGAACGAGATAAATTGAATCGATCAGCGGATACTCTATTTTCAATTCATCAACCACCTGGACCGCCTGAATGCCGGCATACACATCATCGCTGCCAGATACCGAGAAATAATTCTTCAAGTTAGGGTTGGTCAAAATCTCACGCAGTACCTTGAAGTCGATGGAACGCAGGGAGTTGTCCAGATATTGCGTAACCTGTGAGGCCAAAAATTCATTGGCCTTGAGCGCTTCTCTACGGTTCTGTTCATTGAATACTTGAAAGAAAATAAAGAATAGAATGGTCGTCACAATAAAGAAAACAGGCAGATACGATAACAGCAAACGCCTAAACCAATTGTTGTTCATCTCCGAGATCCCCCCACCATTACTGTTCATGCTGAATGACGACAAACACCTGTGCTGATCGTTAATTTTCCATAAATATTCAGTACATTATATCGGATGACGTGGGGTTGTCATAGGAGAAGACCGTCCCGGTCACGGGTGACAGACGGGACAGCCTCTATATTGAATCCTTCAATTATTGATTCTTCTCAATGGCACGCTGGTAGATCTCAAGGTAATTACTCAGTCCGAGACCATCGAAGCCTTTAACATACGAATCCCATTCCTTATCAATGCTCTTGCTGCCAATAATGAACTGTGCCATATTTGTCTGCACATAATCCTTAATGGCCGTAGTCAGTTGTGCAGCTGATTCCGTATCCTCTGGACGAATAAATACGTTCGCAGGGTATACTTCTTTGGGTGCATAAGGTTCATACACATTAGTTGCTTGAGCCAGACGTGTACCATAACCCTCTGCTTCTAAAGGATTCTGTCCTTCGGCAAACAGATTACGGAACGTGTTGGATAAGTCATGCGCTCCGATCTGTGACCAGCTCTCGTTCACAACAACGTTTGGGTCACGCTCAGGCAGGTTGTAGTAGCTGTATTTGGCAGGCTCGCCATTGATGTTTTTCTCATCGGCATCTGCCTTCTTCCAGCCTTTGCCTTCAGTTGGACCATACTCCGCGTACAGCGCACCTTCTTCACTGAACATGTAGTCTACAATTTTGATAGCGGCAATCTGCTGTGCTTCTGTCGCTTTGTTGGTGATGGCAAACTCAAACTCACCTACGCTCTGCGTGGCGCCTGTCGTCTGCACTCCATCTGGTCCTTTCAATGGAGGAACGATCTCCCAGTGCTGGTGACGGGTGATGTCTTTGTCATAGGTATTCACGAGATAACTGACCAGCGCCGTCGTAATGGAACCGACCACTTCATCGCCTTCCTTGTTCCCCAGCTGTCCAATCGCCTGATCATTCTGTGTAAAGGAAGCCGGATCAATCAGGCCATCTGCATACAGCTTGTTCATGTACTCCAGCCCTTTCTTCCAGCCTTCCTGATTGGCGGCAAAACTCACTTTGCCATCGTTCACGATCAGGTATTTGTCGTTATCATTGTATATAAAGCTATTCATCAGGTAGGCATCAATGTTGCCATTCCATACATACTTGTTCGGTGCGCCCGTGAGTGGAATCTCGTCCGCTTTCCCGTTACCATTCGGATCTTGCGTCTTAAACGCCTTTAGAACGGTATACAGTTCATCAGTTGTGGTTGGCATTTTCAGACCCAGATTATCGAGCCACTCCGTGTTGATCCAGTATTTCTGTGCATACGTACAGTGGTAACATTCATTGAAGATCGGCAGCGCATAGATGTTGCCATCCGGTGCCGTAATAGCTTCTTTGAAGTATGGCTTCTCTTCCATAATCTTGGTCAGGTTCGGACCATATTCCTTAATCAGATCCTGTAGCGGAAGGAACACGCCCTGTTTTCCATAGGTTTGAAGGTCTGAGGTGGTGAACTTGCCGTGAAGAAACACTTCCGGATAATCACCACTAGCCAGCAGCAATTGTCTGCGATCCTGCAAAGCGTCCGTTGGGGCCAGATCCCATTTTAGGGTAACGTCGAACTTGTCTTCGATAAATTGGGTAAATTCATTCTCTTCCATGGACGCTTTGCCTTGCGGAGCAAAGAGGGTCATGGTTACAGGACCGCCGCTCTCCCCGCTACCGTCGCTACTTCCACCCGATTCCTCGGATGAACTACATGCGGACAACAAAGCCATCGAAGCAAAGACCAGAAACAACATCGAAATCCAAGATTTTCTCAATCTGACTCCTCCTTTTTGTTCATAACGGCAAATTATTGACTTGTACTGCACGTATATAAAATCGACCCCGGAAGCCGGCGTGTTCCTTCCACCTCCTTTCAAGAGGCAACCGGGCTTAATTCACAAGGATTAACCTTTGAGGGAACCCACCATGACCCCTTTAACAAAATGCTTCTGTACAAATGGATACATGATCAGAATTGGAATACTCGCGACAACGATCAGTGCATATTTCAACACCTGCTCGAACCCTTGGTCCCGCATCTGTTGGCTGGTATTGGCAAGCATCGCCGGATCAGCCGCGTTCAGGATGAGCAGATTGCGAAGCACGTATTGCAGAGGGAACAACTTCTCGGAACGCAGGTAGATCAGTGCATCAAAGTACGCATTCCAGTGACCTACGGCATACATGAGTGTCATGACCGCCAGAATGGGCTTGGATAAGGGAAGAACCACGCTGATCAGATACCGGATATCCCGGCAACCATCCATTTCTGCGGCCTCTCCAAGCTCTTCCGGGATGGAAGATTGGAAGAACGTCCTTGCCACGATGACCTGGAACACCGCGAGCGCCCCGGGCAACCACATCGCCCAACGTGTATCCAGAAGGTGTAAGTCCTTCATCAGGAGGTAGGTGGGAATCAGACCACCATCAAAGAACATCGTGATCATCATGAAAATAATGATGGCCCCTCGTCCATAAAACGATTTTCGTGACAAAGGATACGCCAGCATGACGGTCAGCACCACGTTAATGAACGTACCCACCACGGTGTAGATGATCGTGTTATAAAAACCGAGCATAAGCTGTTGGCTTTTGAAAATGGAGATGTACGCCTTAATGTTAAAGTCGACCGGGAACAGCCACACCTGGCCGGATGTCACGGCCCGTGAAGAGCTGAACGAAGAACTGATGATATACAAGAGCGGGTAAAACACCGTTAGCAGTATGGCAAACAGAAAGATGTAGTTAAGTGTCATGAAAATGCGGTCACCGAGCGGGTCCTTGATCCGGTTACGATTAATCAGGTTGAACATGGATAAGCTCCTCCTTTACCACAAGCTGTTCTGGGATACTTTGCGAGATATGCCGTTGACGATAACCAGCAGGATCAGGTTGATAATGGAGTTGAAGAACCCTACTGCCGAGGAGAAGCTGAAATTCGCTCCGATCAGACCCACCTTGTACACATACGTGGAGATGACCTCCGAAGCGCTTGTGTTGAGTGGATTCTGCATCAGGTATATTTTCTCAAAGCCCACGCCCATAATGCTGCCCAGACTCAGAATCAGCATGATAACGGTGACTGGAACGAGCGATGGGAGGTCGATGTGCCATATTTTCCGAAGCCTTGATGCGCCGTCCATCTTCGCTGCTTCATAGAGAGATGGATCAACACCAGCAAGAGCTGCGATATATATAATTGATGAATATCCCATGCCCTGCCACACACCTGACCAGACATAGATCGATTTGAAGTATTCCGGGATGCCCATGAAATTGGTCATCGGAAAGCCGAGCAGTGTGAACAGCTTGTCTACCACGCCGACATGCGGGGAGAGCATCAGAATGATAATGGATACCATAACAACCGTTGAGATAAAATGCGGAGCGTAGGTGACCATCTGTACGGTCTTCTTGAAGTAACCCGTTCGAATCTCATTCAGCGCCAGGGCCAGCAGGATCGGAATAGGGAAACCCGCAATTAAGGAATAAAAGCTAATGCCTATCGTGTTTTTGATTAACAGCCAGAAGTTTGGAGATTGGAAGAAGGCCTCAAAATGTTTGAATCCGACCCACGGGCTTCCCCAGATTCCTTTGACCACACTGAAGTCCTTGAAGGCAATCTGGACACCCACCATAGGGATGTACTTGAAGATCAACAGATACAATACCGGGGGCAGCACGAGCAGGTAGAGCTCCCAGTGTTTCTTGAGGCTTTTGATGAATGGATGCTGCCGCTTGGGCTCCACATGTTTCCTCTGCTGGAGTTCCATCTTGGCGGGTATGCTTTCCGTAGCTCGACTCATTTGCGTCACTCCTTCTACACCTCAAGTGTAATAATACATTACATTTACATCCCTTAAACATCCTTTTTTCTGTTCCTAGTTCCATGTTCAGCAAATATGATGTAAACATTTATATCAGGTAGCGCTTTCTTGATTTGATAGTACATCGCACGGTAAACTTTTATCAATTTGCAATTTTCTCCGACTTCTCTTTATTCCACAAACCCTTGTGTGACAAGAGATTTCAGGCTATTTCTGGTGAAAATTATGTTCCTTATGTATCATTAAAAAAATTCCGGAGGCTGTGATATCTCCCCCGGAATTGACATGGCGTTCTATGCACTTGTGATCAATCTGAACGTATGTGTGATCGGTGCCGCACTCGTTGCGGCGGATTGTGGTAGTTCCACGAGAAGTCCGTCTTCCGTCTGCCGATACGAAAGTACGTCATCGCTACAGATGAGTTCGATCCGCTCTACCTTTTCCAGATAAGGAATGACCAACTGTGGTTGTACGGTCTCATTCTCATTTCGGTATATACGGAAGGCATATACGGTGTTGATCTCTTCTTTCTGCGTGAAAGCCCAATCTTTCGTAAAATATGGCCCGCAGATCCGGGTTCCATAGACGCCTTCTCCATGAGTACCTAACCATTCACCGAGGCCCTTGATGCCTCGAATTGCCCCTTTTGGCAGACGCCCATCGGGTTGCGGTCCTACATTCAGCGCCAGGTTACCACCCTTGGACACAACTTCAAGTAGAATATGTGCCAGCTGTCTTCCCGTTTTATACTGATCATCGAATCCGAAGGCAAAGGAGTTCCCCACCGTAATACAGCTCTCCCATGGAATGTTCATCGGATGTTCCGGTATGGTCTGCTCGGGGGTAACGATATTCTCATACGGCCCACCCACGGTGCGATCTGCGGACAGAAGCCAAGGTTGTGTGGTCTGACGCGCCCGTTCCACGACTTCTCCCAGCCTGATATCCTGACCATGGCGACCTTCGCGCACCCATCCGGCATCCAGCCACAGACATTCGATTCGCCCGTAATTCGTCAGCAGTTCCATGATCTGCTCATGCGTGAACTCCACGAATTTCTCCCACAGCCACGGATACTTATGGGGATCATACGAAGGCCCGCGCCACATATGACGTCCACGCTCCATGCCCGGTGCCCAGTAATACGGGGTATGCCAGTCCGCTTTGGAGAAATACGCTGAGATGCCCAGTCCTTTGGCCCGGAAAGCGTCAAATAGCGCTCGACAGATGTCCGCATACTTATGGGTATGGAAAGGCGTGTCTTTGCCTGTAATCCGGTAGTCTGTCGTCTTGGTATCCCACATGCAGAAACCGTCATGGTGCTTGGTGGTGAACAGGAAATATTTGAACCCATTATCTGCCGCCATCTGAGCCCACTCCTCAGGCTGGAAGCGAATCGGATTGAAAGTTTTGTTCAGATCAAAATATTCCCGCTTGAAGTCTTCCATGTCATCCGTCCAGTCGATGTCGTCGCGCGACCAATCGCCGTCCTCGTCGCTCAGCGCCCAGGACTCTACGAGGCCAAGCTGGGAATACGGCCCCCAATGCATCATCAGCCCCAGCTTCTGGTCCTTGAACCACTCCAGCCGCTCATTCAGCAGCGGGTCCTCCGGCTTGATCCACTCTTCCTCTTTGCTAAAGTTGTGCACGCCGGCTTCGACAATCTGCTCTTCCTGCTCCAGTACGGTTTCTTTGGTTTCGCTCATTCTGTTTCATCTCCTTTGGATTTCATGTCAAACGCTGAACACATGGATTTACACTCGGCCACTGCGCGGTCAGAATAATCTTCCGATCGCTGTTATCCCCAGATTTTTTTGATTATTTCCCTAGAGGGGAAATCCGGGGATAAAGGCGAGCGCTTCGCTTCTTCAGATTTCTCTGCCCTCTCCGTTATCGTGTAAACGTTTAGTTCAACTAAGAAGGACATCGTAAATCCTGTCATTGTTAGCATGGTAGGATCTTCCGAAGCTTTAGCTTCGCTGCTTCGGATTTGGTTTTGCACTCTCCGTTTTGGCGTAAACGGTTCGTTTAACTGTTAAGGGGCGTAGTAACTTTGTATTTTGAGTGCGGTGCCATCTCCAATTAATATGAACCCCGCATCTCCCTCGTTTCTATAGGGAAATCCACGGGCAGAGAGCGAGCGCTTCGTTGTTTTGGATTAGTTCTGTGTTCTCTGTATTGGTGTAAACGGTTCGCTTAACCTATAAAGGGTTAGTCTGTCCGTCGTTGCGAGTGCGGTGCCCTCTCCAGTTACTTTGGAACCCCTTATTCCCTCATTTCTATAGGGAATACAAGATCAGAGAGAGTGCTCTTCATTGTTTTCCATTTGTTCTGCGTTCTCCGTTTTGGCGTAACGATTAGTTTATACAGGGTGTGCCTTCAAATTCAGAGTAGATATACGATGATGCTGTCCGCGCGTTTATAACGTCTCGAAATCCAAGTGGTTGATCCTAGCGAATGTGTAGAGAATTTTCTAAGGAACACAGGGCGTCTTATTTAGCCTTTTGGTCCTCTTTTTAAATTGTAAGGAACATGAGACACCTTATTTCCCAAAATTAGCTGATAAAAACGCTGTAAACTGCTGTTTGTTCTTATATAGCGTGTGTCAGGTTCCTTAGATTTCGGCTAGCGCTTCGAATCCTTGAATAAGATGCCTCAGATTCGTTAGCACTCGCTCTCTACTCTGCTCCAACGGCGAGCGGAAAGGACAACTTCGAGTCCCGCCCGGAGCGGAGCTTTCATTGAAAAGGAGCAAAGTGCTCATAACTTTCTATGTCGCGGGAGTAGTAATGTATCAACGTAGAGCATCCCCTTATTGCAATGCCTCATTTAAAGCGTGATTTCGCGACCTTGGCGGGCTGATTCGTAGATGGCACAGAGCATTTTCATGACCTCGACGCCGTCTTCAACGGGGCTAAGTGTTTCTTTGCGGCCCTGTGTACTATCGATAAAATGATTGATTTCATTGCGGAACGAACCCATAAAGTCGAATGATTTGAAATCTACCTGTGGTGTCATGTTCAAAATGGTGTTGAATTTCTCGCCAATAATCGAAATTTCCGGCTCCAACTCGGCACCGCCCTTGTCGCCATATAGTTTGACCGAAGTCTCATCCGCTTTGGCATGGAGTGTGAAACTGACATCCACGAGTAGGCTCGCGCCGTTCTCGAAACGAATCAGGGCATTCGCCATGTCCTCAACGGTGTTCTGTTCCGCGTCATAGTCGGCTGCTTTGTAGAATGAAAGATTGTTAATGTTCGAGCGGTTCCCCAATCGGTTAGAAACGTTAGCGGAGACGGATTTCACCTTCGGTTTGCCCATCAGATACCAGCAAATGTCGATCACATGCACCCCGATATCGATCAGTGGGCCACCGCCGGAGCGGTTGATATCCGAGAACCAGCCACCCGGATTGCCCAGACGACGCAGGCTGGAGGCTTTGGCATAATAAATCTCGCCCAGTTCACCCTCATCAATAAACTTCTTCAGAATCTGTGCATTGTCGCTATAGCGGCGAACAAAACCAACTTGCAGCAGCTTTCCGCTGCGATGAACGGCCTTCTCTACTTCGAGGGCATCCTCCACCGTTTGGCAGAGCGGTTTCTCACACAACACGTTTTTGCCTGCGTCCAGAGCAGCAATGCTAATCTCTGCATGGGAGTCGTTCCATGTACAGATGCTGACGGAATGGATCTCAGGCAGTGCGAGCAGTTCTTTGTAATCGGTAAACACATGAGGTGCATTATATTGCTTCGCGACTTCTGCGGCACGTTCTGCATTCAGGTCGCAGATGGCGTATATTTCAACGTCCGGATTACTGGCATAGGCTTGCAAATGGCAATCGGATATTGATCCGGCACCGATAACGGCGACTTTTAATTTGGACATAGTGCTGATTCCTCCATAAATAAAATAATTAACATCCAGCGGGTAAACGTTCCGGTTGCGAATCGTTCTTCCGATCGCTCTTATCCCCAGATTTCTTTAATCCCCTTCTTCCAAAGGGGAAATCCGGTGATAAAGGCGCACGCTTCGCTTCTTCAGAATCGATTTCGCCCCCTCCACTACTTTTCCTGACTGAATTAACTTTCCGTTTGAGCCATACGTAACTATTCATATTTCATTTAAAACAAGTACTCAGCCCTATGCCTCTTCCCATAGGCGGCGGACGTTATCCATGGCAATGCGTGAGGCGGTTTTGCAATCCTCCATGCCTTCAAATTCAACCGAGATATATCCGTCATACCCGGATTGTTTCAACACACGGAACACCTCAGGCATGTCGATATCGCCATGGCCCACAATGGCACCGCGCAGGTAATTGCCATGCGAGGTTTGGAACCAGCCTTCACCGGGGTTCCGGTAGGAAGGTCTCCAGTAGAAGTCTTTGGCGTGTACGATCGACGCGTACGGAATGTTATTTTTCACCGCACTCACCGGATCTTCATCCACACAGAGGAAATTACCGACATCCAGGGTGGTCTTGAAGTTACTCCGCGCCGTTTCGTGCAGCAAACGCTGAATTCGCTCACTCGATTGCACATAGTACCCATGGTTCTCCACGCTTGTTGTGATTCCAAAATCCGCTGCATAATCGGCTATCCGCTGACAAGCCTTCACCAGTACCGGCAGGTCGATCTCGAACTGTGCTACGGTTCCCTCTGGTGCAGGGCGGAATGCCACGTCATGACGCATCAGCTTTACTCCGAGCGCTGCAGCCACATCCACATGCCGCATCACATTCTGGATCTCTTGCTCCAACGCTTCGGCGTCTTCCTGCACAGCAAAGTTAGCGCCGATAGCATAATTGGAAATATCGATTCCTACCTCTTTTGCCACAGCTTTGATCTCATCAATCAACTCTGGATTCTCGATCAGACTGAATCCCATCGGAACAATCTCCACATGTTCTCCGCCCTGATCGGCAATCCAGCGAATGGCATCCGGCACGGTTAATTCTTTGCGATCCAGTGCTTGTTGCAGACTGTAGGTGCTGAGTCCAACTTTCATTTTTCCTCATCCTCTCATGTAGTCAATGTCCATACCCAACGTATACCTTTTTCCGGCGGACACGACAATTCTCAATAATCGTTTGGCTCACCTATTTTCCTTTTCCTAGCCCAAATCCGGTGTATCCACGAACGTTACGGCCAGTTCAGACGTCTGATGAAGCTCGAATACGATGATTTCATTCTCACCTTTACGAAGGAGCGGGGCTGGTACATATAACGTTTTTTGCGGCCCTTTATTCCAGTAGCGCCCCAGATTGAATCCGTTTACAAATGCAACCCCCTTTGTCCAGCTATCCAGTCGCAGAAAAGTATCTCTTACATCCGTGATCTGAAAATTTCCCCTATAAAAAGCTGGCCCCTGTGCTTCGCTAATCGCATCGCTGAATTGTAAACCGGACAGATCAGTTAAAGGCAGACAATGAATCGTCCAATCATATAAAAATTGAAAGCCATGGCGCACCCCCTCCGTAATCCCCTTCGGATCTCTCAGGTACGGACCATAGTTGATTCGCCCCATATTTTCAACAAGGATCAATAGATCTGCGCCCTCTGGCGGCACTGCAAAGGATACCGATAATTCCGTATTCCCCCGTTCAAGCACGCCCTGAAATTGCCCATCAACAAACACAAGCGCACGGTCACGAACCTCCTGAACCACCAGTTCCTGTCGCTCCCTGGGCCCGGATATCCGGGTCTGATAACAAATAAAGCCATAATCCTGACCCAGCTTCTCCATCGGTTCTGGATTCGTACGTTGCACCGGGGCTGATATCCGGTCCAACTGCGCCAGTAATGGCGCCTGCTGATTCAACTCCACTCGCCCATAGGCGATAGTCCCCTTCGATTTTGGCAACACAAGCTCACCCAGATCTTCATCGCTATACCGAGCAATAAGGTCCCTCACCGCACGGAACTTCGCTGTCGGCTCCCCGGATTCACTGAGTAGTGAATCGTAGTCGTAACTTGTAATTGTGGGTTCGTATTGATCCTTCTGCTGACAGTTCGCCCCGTTATAAAATCCAAAGTTTGTTCCCCCGTGGAACATATAAAAGTTAACCGAAGCCCCTGCTCGAAGCATCTCCTCAAACACACCCGCCACATCTGGGGCTTCTCGGGTATGATGCGACTCTCCCCAGTGGTCGAACCAACCGTTCCAGTACTCCATGCACATCAAAGGTTCTTCCGTCTGATATTCACGCAGCTTGGCAAACGCTCCTTCCGTTCCTGATCCAAAATTAACCGTAGCCAGATGTCCTGGCACCGATCCCGCTTGCAGCATGTGGTCTGTCGGTCCGTCTGAAGTAAATAACAACACATCCATACCGCGCTTCACCATGCCATCCCGTAAATATCGCAGGTAACTCGCATCATTGCCAAAACTGCCGTACTCATTTTCAATCTGCATTGCGATAATCGGTCCGCCTTGGGTGCTAAGAAGAGGTTTCAATTTGGGCAAAAGCACATCATAATAACGATCCACATTTGCCAGAAATTTTGCATCATTACAACGAAGACGGATATCATCATCGGCAAGCAGCCAGGAAGGTAATCCGCCAAACTCCCACTCGGCACATATATAAGGACTTGGGCGAACAATCACATGCAGACCCACATTTCCCGCAATGCGAATAAAACGTTCGAGATCAGCCATGCCCTCAAAACAATACTGCCCCGGCTGCGGCTCATGAACATTCCATGGCACATACGTCTCCACCGTATTGAAACCGCAGGCTTTCAGCTTGAGTAACCGATCCTCCCAATAGTCGGGGACCACTCTGAAATAATGGATGGCACCCGACAAAATCCGAATGGGCTCGCCATCATACATAAATTGTGAACCTTTATACGTCAGCAACGCCATTTGACAGCCCTCCCCGCTCGCTCAGATATATGCCTAACCCGGACAACGTAGGATACCATCTGGATTCATGAATGGTTACTCGCATCCTTCTCGATGTGACCTGTGGGAAACAGCAAATTCGCTTGTAGCCCACCACCGTCCCCGTGTAGAACTCTTCCCAACCACCATCTGCCCTCTGTGACTCCAGTGTAAAACGCTCAATCCGTTGGCCTGTCTGGATATGTTCCATCAGAACCACCCGGTCAAACGTTCGTTCTTCCTGCAAATCCAGCTCGATCCAAGCCTGCTCGATTCCTTCGTGCGGACACCAATACGTATCCCGTCGTTCTGTCAGCACCTCCGATACGTCATGTTGTTCATCCATCGTCTCCGATGCTTTTATTAGCGCCTGCAAGGCCAAATTTTCCTGAAAAATGGTACGCAGTGAATCTCCCAATTCCTGTAGTCGATCGACATCCGTTTCGTGAATGAGACCACGCGTATCAGGTGGCAGATTGAGCAAAAAGGTGGCATTGCCCCCCACTGCGCCGTAATAGACGGCGAGCAGTTCTTCCAATGTTTTGACCTGATCATCTTCACTGGCATGATAGAACCATCCCGGGCGAATTGAGGTATTCACCTCGGCAGGGTACCAGATCAGTTGGTCACCTTGGGAACGAATGACCTCTCGGCTTCCCAAATCACTGTCCTGCGTATTAACCCTTGTAGCAAACTCACCATCATCCACCTGCTGTGATTGCTCCTGAATCTTCTCATTATCCTGCATATGCGCTGGCACAACGCTCCATTCCGATTCCCGCGTATGCCCCGCCTCATTGCCACACCAGCGCACATCCGGGCCGCATACCGAGATGACAGCTTCGGGCTGAAGTTCACGAATAAGCGCATAATAGGCGTCCCAGTCGTAGACCTGCCTTTTGCCATTCGGCCCTTCTCCGCACGCTCCATCGAACCATACACAGAAGATGTCACCATAATTGGTGAACAGCTCGCGTAACTGATGGAGGAAAAACTCGTTATACCTCTCGGAATCTCCATAAGTGGCTTCATGCCGATCCCAAGGAGACAGGTACACGCCAAACTTCAATCCACCCTCACGGCAGGCATCGGCGACTTCACGAACCAAATCCCCGTCACCGTTCCTCCACGGACTGGCTGCAACCGTATGCTCTGTAAACTGGCTTGGCCACAAACAAAATCCATCATGATGCTTACACGTCAAAATCAGCCCCTTCATCCCGGCAGCCTTGCACGCCTGCACCCATTGCGCTGCGCTCAGTTCAGAGGGATTGAAGATCGACGGGTCTTCCTCCCCAGTGCCCCATTCCCGATCCGTGAATGTATTTACCGTAAAATGAATAAACGCGTAGAACTCCATCTCCTGCCACCTCAACTGGCGTTCGGATGGGCTGACCTGTGCTGCGGACTTAACCCATTCGGCTGCTTGCAGTTCATGATTCATGGCGTATCACTCCTTTTATTTAGCGCATCCCTAAATCATTGGACCACGATTGATTCGACCGCTACTCATTCCACTACTGTTCATGAATTGCTGTGATGCAAGCAATAACTGGTGCTTGGCTTGAGCGATAAGCTGCGAATCTGCGGGATGGTCGAAGCTTCCTTCACGGCGTACGCCTGATCCCATATGGATCTCCGTGATCCCCGTCTGACTCACTAGCTTGTTAATTCCCTCTATGGTGACCCCTGCCCCTGCCATGACAGCGATGTTCAAGGTTCCCCCCAATTGCTGTAGCTGTTTCAGTTCCAGTATGGCTTCAGGCGCTGTCTGTTTCCCTCCCGATGTAAGCACACGCTCCACGTTGCCCAATGTGTTAATGGCCTGGAGCGCCTCAGTCAGGCTTGTGCTCACATCCATTGCACGATGAAACGTAACCCCCAAACCCTGAGCTTCGGCCATACATAATTGCATGGATAGGAGGTCCACTTCACTAGCTCCTGTAAGAGCACCGATCACGATACCAGCGGCTCCAAGTTCCTTCGCCACGCGGACATCCCGGGTCATGGCGTGGATGTCATCTGTGCTATAGCGGAACGAGCGGCTATGGGGACGGATCATGACATACACCGGAATGGATACCTGGGACACCACATGCTCTATGACGCCATAACTGGGGGTAAGTCCTCCTTCAGACATCGCAGACACCAACTCAATCCGGTCGGCCCCTCCCTCCTCAGCTGCCTTGGCATCTTCCACATCCACAGCAATGACTTCCAATACAGGCTGTCTTTCCATAAGGAACGCTCCCTTCACTTCATCGTAGATTATCCCAGCACCGGTAACCCGTATCGATACCCATCACTCGAAATGCACACAGCCTGATCCATGACATAAAGGACCGACTGAACGCTTCATCAGCGCTCCTGCGGTCCTTCTTCATCATTATGGGCAACGGTCAGCTCCCAGAACACAATCCAGAAAAGGTTGAACTTCCTGAAAGATATATGGTTTGTCGGCAATGATCTTCATGATTGAATTCTCCTTTGGGGACCGGAATGGGGCTAGCAAATAGAGAGCGCAACGGATTTCATCACTTTATCTAATGAATTTTGTTATTTTTGTTATTTATAACGTTATTATTTATTAGCAATAGTCTAAAACGTTAGGATCAGAACGTCAATACAAAAAAAGACACCCCGAGGGTGTCTTCATGTCTTGGATGACCTTCTGGTTATCCGAGTCTTTTCTATTTTCTACGCCGAGCCTTCGTCATTCGATTAAACATAATCAGTGCAGCAATAATCATGGCTATCATGGCAATATTACTCGCCACTTCTTGTGATAGTCCGAAAAGAACTCCCAGGTTAGTCACCAGGCCTCTTACAATCAGCGCCACCACAACCAGCAGGATTGGACTCAAAAAATTATAATTTCTCATTCTTCGCAACACCCCTGACCCCATTGTTCAGAACTCCAAAATCCCATAACACTATCATAACAGTAGCTATTCCGTGTTACAACAAAGGACACCCGTAAACAGTGTCCTTTGTCATGTATCAACGTATTCTGCTTTTGATGACAGAACAAGCTTTCGATTGCTGTTATCACCTGATATTTCCGATTATCTTCTATACCTGCTTGAATTCGATCCAGTCAATCTGGAGACCTGGTTTGGTGAAGTCCAGTTTCAATTCATACAGTCCTGCTTCAAGATCTACTTTGACAAGTTTCTGTCTGATCCATTTGCCTTCCGTACCATTCGTTTGAATGGTGGTCACCAACTGGTCATTCAGGAGCAGGTTACATGCACTTTGAGCCAGTTCCGGCTCAGGGGACATGATCTGTACGATAATCCGATAATGGCCAGCCTCGTCCACCTTCATGTAGACAGGATCAGCTACCGCAGGTTTCACTTGTGCATTCTCAATTAGATTCTGAGCTTGTACAGCAGATAGAGATGCATTCGCTTGGAAAGAAGCGACGTTCTCCACGATCTCGTGTTTTCTACCGGACACTGGTGCATTCATGATGAACTTGCAGATGTTGATCGCCGAGCGTTGCAGTTCTCCGCGCGTAAGTGTTCCATTTTCCAAGGATTCAATCGTGTTGTCATCCCAGCCATTGATCTCTGCGCCGTAGTTCGGTACAACCATGTAGAGATCATTCTGCGCACGGATCATCCAGTTGGTGTATTTGCGATCAGCTTCTCCACCTTCGGTCACATCATTCATAATCGCCCACCAGTCGGTCATTACAATTCCGTCAAAATTCCATTCGCCACGCAAAATCGTGGTGTTCAGGTCGTAGTTGGATGCCGCCCAGTGTCCGTTAACCGGGTTGTAGGAAGTCATGATGGAGTTTGCTCCGCCTTCTTTTACGGCGATTTCGAACCCTTTCAGGTAAATTTCACGCAGTGCACGTTCGGAGACAACAGCATCTACTTTACTGCGGTGTTTCTCCTGGTTGTTGCAGGCAAAGTGTTTCAGTGTGGCATTGGAACCACCCTTCATAATACCTTTCGTACACGCTGCGGCAAATACACCCGAGATCAGCGGATCTTCGGAGAAGTACTCAAAGTTCCGGCCATTGAGCGGGCTCCGTCGGATATTAAGTCCAGGTCCGAGCAGGGTATCCACCTGATTTCTCAGCAATTCCTGTCCTTCCATCACATACAACTCTTCAACAAGATCCTTGTTCCATGTCGCCGCAAGCAACGTACCAATGGATACCTGTGTTGCCTTCTCGCCACTATCCATACGAATACCGGACGGGCCATCTGCCGTACATGCTACCGGAATACCGTAGTTAAACAGGCTGTCGCTGACACCACCAAATGCAGATGCTGTTCCTGAAGTAACGAGCGGACTGCTCATACCTTCGCCACGGACAATCGCCGCCAGATCCTGATCACTCAGTTGAGCGATGAAGGTTTCCAGACTCACTTTGCCAGCTTTAACGTCACTCAGCTTGTGGCCTTGGTTGCCCGTCTGCTCCAGCGTTTGCGGGAGATTCTGCTCAATCCGGTTCGCCATGGATATCTTACGTTTCGGTACTTCTGCATACGTCAGTTCATAAGATCCATCTTCCTTGCGCGTACCTGGTTTCATCCGTGTAAAATCTTCAGTTGGGGCCATCGCTTCTTGCAATTGCTCCACCAATTGAAGAGATTCAATACTATAGCCATCCTGGCCATCAATGCTGATGTGCTGCACTTGTTTCACACTGGTTCCTACATGCAGTCGGTATGTGCCTTCTTCCAGAACGTATGCGGAAGCAAGACCTGTAACACCCGCATCATCGTAAGATGCCATCGCATGGATCGGGAAACTGATCGTCAGAAGTTCTGACTCGCCCGGCTGCAACAATCCTGTTTTGCCAAAAGCCACCAAAGCCTTCACCGGTTGTCCCAGTTTACCTTGTGGTGCTTCATAATAGACCTGCACAACCTCTTTGCCCGCATATGTTGTACCTGAGTTGGTCACATTTACACGAACTTCAATGTAGGTTTCGCCGTCTTTGGACATTGATTTTGCTTCTTCGTGCTGGGCCAAAAACGTCGTATAAGACAGGCCGTAACCGAATTCAAACTGAACACGCTCAGGTCGAAACGTTTCGAAATAACGATAACCTACATAGATATCTTCCTGATACAGGTTCTTGAACTCATTGCCATAGTTGCTTGTCGAAGGATAATCTTCGATGGAATATGCAATCGTATCTGTCAGTTTACCGCTTGGTGTAACGTCTCCCGCCAGCACATCAGCAATCGCGTTACCACCCTCCATACCGCCATGCCAGGAGTAAATTACACCTTGGATCGGATGTAGATACGTTTCGTTTAACCAGCTCATATCGATGATATTCGAGACATTCAGCACAACGATTGTGTGTTCAAACTGCGAAGTAACTTGCTTCAGCATCGCTTTCTCATCTTCTGTCAGTTGGTAACTTCCTGGCGCATCCGCATTATCCTGGTCTTCTCCTGCTGTACGTCCAATTACAATAATGGCTTTGCTAGACTTGCTTCTGGCTTGTGCAACCAGTTCATCCGTCAAAGGCATCTCTTTTTGATTCCATGGCTCGGCAGCCCATACTTTTCCGCCGTCATCAAATGGATTTTCCTCAATCCACTTCTCATAGACAGCTGCCAGTTCTTCATTAACAGTAATATTCTTTTTGCTGCGCAAACCATCCAACAGATTTGTTGTGTAGGCCACATGAACACTACCGCCTGAACCCGTACCGCTGCGATAATAATTGACTTGAATCCGACCAAAAACTGAAACGTTTTCGTTTTCACGAAGTGGAAGCACTTGGCCTTCATTTCTGAGTAAAACGGCTCCTTCAGCGGCAACCGTACGACTAAACTCTGCAAACCCTTCCAATGGAACTCCGATTTGATGTGTGCTCAATGATTTCCCTCCTGATTGTCATCCCCATACCTACGAATCGCTATATATAAAATGAACTATATAAATTGAACTAAAGAATATTTACACTGGACACTCCGATGACAGAATAACCTTCCGATCGCTGTTATCCCCAGATTTTATGAATCCCCCTTATATGGGGAAAATCCGGGGATAGCGTATGCTTCCGATGCAGCTTTCTTTCAGAAAGCTTTTAGGCGAACGCTTTCGCTTCTTCAGGTTTTTTCTGTCCTCTCCGTTTCGTGTAAATGTTTAGTTCAATTTATATAACAAAACGTACACTCATTTTATATAAAAGATATTCTATGATCTGGTAGATTCACTTGTACCTAGTCTCATATTAACAGATTCTATAGAAGAAATTAAATTAGATTTGTGCTTTATTTATTTAATTAAAACATGTCCAGGATTAGCGGCATAATAAAAAGCCACGGACACCTGTTGTCCGTGGCTGTTCTTCATTTGAGATTACGCATATCAAGTTGTAAGTTTCGCATACACCAGGAAGAATAACATTTCTTCGCCCATGATGACATAACCCGGAACCTGGTAGACCAGATCCACAAGGACAAATGCCACAAGCAACCCTACCATGACTGCCAGATGACGCGGGCCCAGCCGAAGATGTGCGTGTCTGTAGCGATGGAACACAAGGGAAGTCGACAAGAAATACAACAGCGTTGATGCAAATACAAACCCTAGCATGAACACATAGTTTAACTGATTCTGATATAACAGCTGAATTGAAGCAGCGATCATACTCATGGAGATGTAGATGAACAGATGACCGTATATGATCGCTTGCCCGGCAGTCTGGATCTCTTTGCTGACCTTTTTCTCCACGTTGTCAAAGTACTGCCACCACATCGCAATGACAAAGATGGACGTAAAGGCGGCAAACAAAATCGATTTCATATCCCAATGATCGGCTTGCAACACAGCGATAATGCTTACCACCGATTCACCCAGCAGGATAAGTGTAAAGAGCGCAAAACGTTCCAACAAGTGATGGGTCTGAACGGGCACTTTCACCAAGTTTTTGCGTCCGATCAGCGGAAGCACAATATCAACGGCAATCCCCACATACAAAATCAAGTAGCGCAACCAGGAATCGAAGAATAGTGAGCCCGATGAGATTAATATCCCAATAAGGAAACAGATGCCCAAGTAACGAGCCGCTTGCTGCTGATGCTCGCCTTTTGACTTGTGAGCCGTCAGATACTGAATCGCCGTAAATGCCCTTGAGCCGATATATCCAATGAAGAAGGACAGGTAGTATTGGTCAAAATGGGTAGAAAGGCTCGCCGTCATGACCATCACGGACAGAAGCTGAAGGATGAGAAATATTCTATGGATCAGGATGTCTTGACCATAGCGGTTAATAAACAAGGTCTGACCGACCCATGCCCACCAAACAGGGATGAAAATAAGCACAAACTTCATTAAATATTCAAACGTAATTACTCCGTGTTCGGCATGTAACAAGACATGACCCGCTTTGGAGACCGCTGCTACAAAGAGCAGATCGTAAAACAGCTCCAGCCAGGTAACCTTTTTCTCCATCATCCTTCGTTGCTCCTTTGGTTATTCTCATAATCTAACGTCAGCTATATAAGTTGAACTAAAGATGATTCACACATACACTCCGATGACAGAATAACCCTCCAATCGCTGTTATCCCCAGATTTTTTTGATTCCCTTTTCCTAAGGAAAAATCCGGGGATAGCGTATACTTCCGATGTAGCTTTCTTTCAGAAAGTTTTTAGGCGAACGCTTCGCTTTTTCAGGTTTTCTTATTAATTCGCAGCTGTAGCAGGTGCGAGCGTTCTTACCACAATTGGTTGCAGATTGTCCTCAATTTGAGGGCGGTATTTCTCAAACCACTCTGGCAGCATCAATTTTTGTCCAAGCGAGTCAGCAGGTTCATCTTTGGCAAAGCCCGGAGGATCGGTAGCAATCTCGAACAGAATGCCGCCAGCTTCTCTGAAGTAGATTGCGTTAAAGTACTGACGATCCCGAACTGGAGTCGGTTGGTACCCGTAATCACGTACAGCTTCGCTCCACTGTGCATGCTCCTCATCGTCTTTGGCACGCCATGCAATATGGTGCACGGTTCCTGCGCCGCCCATACCCAGAGCCATACGTGTCACCGGAACATCTACGACATTACCGATATCCCCGCTGGATCGGAAACGGGCATACTCTTCATTTTCACTCACTCTGACAAATCCCATGATTTTCTCAAGAGCATCCATCGTTCTTTGCGGATTTACACTGAACAGGACAGCACCACCGAAGCCTTTGATCGCTTTATCTGTTGGAATCCCTTCGTGTGCCCAAGTGCTGGTTGTTCCTTCTTCACGTTCAACAAGCTCAAGCCGCAGGCCTTCACTATCTTCGAATTGAAGCAGGTCTTCATTGAAACGACTTGTTTTGGTTACCTCAATGTTATACTGTTCCAGCCGGTTCTGCCAGAAGCCAATCGACCCAGGAGGAATGACATAGGAAGTGATGCCGACCTGACCTCCGCCAATTTTGCCTCGTGGTGATCCAGCCGATGGGAAGAAGGTAATGATGGTACCCGGGCTTCCGTGTTCGTCACCAAAGTACAGATGATACACATCAGGTGCATCGAAGTTGATTGTTTTTTTCACGAGACGAAGTCCCAGAACTCCGGCATAAAAATCAACGTTGGCCTGTGGATCTCCTGCGAAAGCTGTAATATGGTGAATACCTGCTGTTTGAATAGTCATGATTAATTCCTCCTTGGTTTGGTAAGCATGTTTTAAATTTAGTAGGTGTTAAAGATAGTTGAGATAGTTGATTTATAGTAATTTGTATTATCTTTAAATTAAGATATATGATCTAGCGAATTGTATTCTAGTTGTTATTTTGATTGGCCTGTTCTTGTTTCAATTTATCAGGAGTCACGTCATCGCCGTTTGGATCATAGATGGTTGCATTTAGCAGAATGTCGTTGACCGAACCACGAAAAGTTTGTAGATATTCCTGGCGAAGACGAGCCTGTTCCTCTTTCTCCATCTCCGTCAATCCGCCCTCTTTGGCTTTTCTAGAAAGTTCATTTATTCTGGTCAATGTTGGGATCATCATCTTGATCTCTCCTCATAATGGATTAAAGATATTTGTTCTTGGCTGCTATTTATCTTTAAATTAAATATCTTAATTTAAAGATAAATGATTTGTGATCGGTTGTCAACTCTTTTATCTAAAATAAATGAACCTGTTCCTCTGCTCTACTCCATGTTGCTTTAAGTATGACTCCAAACAAAAAAGGGATAGCTCCGCAATATCTCAACCATTGCTGAACTATCCCTACATGTATTTATTTCATTAGCCCAGCTTTTGACCACAATTCGGACAGAAGTTGGCACCTTCATTTTTGGCTCCACAGTTCGGGCAGAAGTTTGGCTTCTTGTTGCCTTCTGTAGATGAAGATGTATTCGAATCACCGTTGCTATTTCCCGCTGGTTTCTGGTCGTTATTTTGATTCTGAGATGAATTGGAATTATTGTTCTGGTTTTGGCCTTGGTTCTGGTTCATGTTTTTCATCATTTCATTGGCCATGTTCATACCCATCATCATGCCCGCCATATCCGAAGCTGCGCCGCCGCCCTGTACTTTACCGGATGAGATGCCGTCTGTCATGCTGACCTGCTGATACTTTTGCAGATTACCAATCATCTCATGCGAAGCAGTCTTTGTAATCATGTCCTGAATCTCTTTTGGATAATTGAAGCTCATCACCTGGAAACCGGTAATCCCAATTCCGATGTCCATCATCTGCATATCCAGATCTTCCTGAATACCTTTGGCAATATCCGATGCGTTGGCCTGCAGGTTGAACATATCCTTCCCTTCGCGGCTAATCCACTTCATCAGAAGCTGATCCAGCACGGAAGTGATTCGGATTTTGACATCCTCCACCAGATAACTCTGCTTGATGCCTGCAATCTTATCAATCAGGGTGACATAGTCACTTACTTTAAAATTAAATGTACCGTTCGCCCGAATCGGCATCCCGCCCGGCAGTTGTGGTGTTGGAATCAACACCGGACTTTGTGTGCCCCAGCGCACGGTGAACTCTTTGGTATTTACAAACAAGACTTCGACCCGCATCCCGCTGTTAAATCCGAATTTGAACCCTTTTAAGGTAGAAAGAAACGGAATGATCTCGGAATCGATATTAAACGATCCTTCGTCCTCGAAAATCCCCTCCACTTTACCGTTATTCAGGAAAATGGCGTCCTGGCCCGAACGGATGATAAGTTTACTCCCCTTCTTTATCTCCCGGTTGCTCCACTTCCAAAATATCATGTCATCTCTAAACTCTTCCCATTCCACCACATTCGAAAATTGATTTCTGAAAAATCCCATATTCGTTTCCATCCCTTCTAATTAAAAAATCCGCATACTCCTTAGTGACTAGAACGAACCTCTACTTCCACTGTGTGAGTGACCACCTCGGGAGGTACCTCCACCGCCGCCTCCGCCACCGTTGTTATTGTTCTTCTCTATTTTGCGCTTGGTGACGGTTGTACGGATATAACGATCCTGACGATCAATGACACTGGAATTGCTTGAATCCTCATAAGTCGCACGATTGACCGTGACACGTCCCCCGGAACGATAGGTCATAATACCAACAACAATACCGCCAAGAACTACAGATACTCCCAACTGAAACCAACCGTTGAACAAAATATTGTTCGGATTCACATCGGGTTCATACCCCATATATTTGTAAGAGAGCTCAATGTATTTCTCAAATGCGAGTTTATAATCCCCACTGGACAATTCAGAGGTAATTCGGTTACGGATAGAATCTAGTCGCTGATCACTCAAATATTCTTTTGCCTTATAAAATCCAGCCAGATACACTTCGCGATTATTCATATCCATCGTTAATATGACAGCATTGCCAAGTTTTTTGTCGTACCCTAGCTCCTGCTTATCATAAAAATCTTCAGTTAAGAGCATGACATCCTGATTCTCAACATTATTTGTTGTCAAGATAACAAAGTCCGTCTGCCGTTCAGCGCTATACTGATTCGCAAGTAGATTCAGTTCACTGATCTCCTGCTCACTCAGCAGGTTGGCCTCATCGTAGATGAGATTTTTGCTCTCCGCTGCGGATGCCGATGACATGGGAATCAACGGAGCGACAAGGGTGATCATAAGTAAAATGAGCGCAGCCATCACAGCCAGAGGGGTTCTTTTTCTCATAAGAATCCACCTCCCATCATCCAGGAAACCAGCTTCAGTGATAGCAAGGAAACCGCAGAGACTCCTGCGAACCATCCAGCTACTTTGGCTTTGCTGATCGGCGGTTTACCGACCACTTTACCTGTCTGGCCATTCATGGCAAAGGTATACTGCGCACGATTATAGTCATAGTTGACCATCCACACCGGGAGCAGCACATAGTCTGCATTTTTGAGCGTAGTATCAATCTGTTTGTCCGTGTAGCTCACGCTGCTATATCCGGATACGGTTGAAGCAATATAAGAATCAATGTACGATCTCGTTTTATCCTTGGCCCGTGGAAAAAGTTCCTCGTCCGTATAACTGTATTTTTCCGCAATGTACCCCGCCAGATACGGGGTCTTGAACAATTTCAGCTGATTATATGGAAAAGGCTCAAGCTTATCCATCAGTTCATCCTTCATTTTCTCCGATGCATCGATGGGCAGGTTCACGTAATTCAGCCGAATCCGACGGTATATATCGAAATGCTGTGTTTCCGTGTAATGGTAGTCGCCCTGGGTGTAGGATCTGACCTTGGTGCCACGACCATGCACTTCGATTTTGTTATGTAACTCGTATAACCAGAACGGCACGTACATGCCGGTAATGCTCTGAATCCGATCGGCGGACATGAAGCCACTTGGCGTTAAAAGGCCGTTTTTGCACCACTTTTTGAAAGCCTGCTTGGCTTGATCCTTGTTGATCGAAAAAGGAATCACCATCGCGGGGGCCAGATTGCCCGTCAGCCGATCACTGAGTACAACCGCCGCACCGCAGAAACTGCATGTCGTCGCACTGGTCTCCGGCTCCGTGACAATGTCAGCTCCGCAGCTGTTACAGTGGTATTCCTTGACCTCATTTTCGGTGAATACTTGTCTCTTCAAGGGATCGGGGATCTGCTCTATGTTGTCCTGGCGGCCGCAGCTGGGACAGGATAATGCACCTGACACACTGTCAAAGATCATACCACTGCCGCAGTTTGGACATTTATATTCAATAACCGGCATCTGCTCACCTCAATGTTAACGAAATATGATTCTAATTGACACTGTAAACTTCGCTGGCAGAACAAACTTCCGATCGCTCTTATCCCCGAATTTTTTGATTACCCTTTGTATGGGTAAAATCCGGTGATAAAGGCGCACGCTCCGCTTCTTCAGCTTATTTCTGCCCTCTACGTTGTAGTGTACAAGTTAAACTCACTTCTTCAGCTTTTCATGAATCGCTGCGAGTTCTTCCTCCGCATTTGGCGACGTATTTTCATTATTACCCGCTTGGGCGTTCATGTCCCTCTCCAACTGGGCAATTAATTCGTCCAAATCATCTTCCTGTGCTCCAGCGCGAAGTTCTGCCAGTGCCTCTGCTTCGTTTAGCGCCTGGTTCGCCTTGTCTTCCATGGCCTTCAATGCAGCATCAGCCCTGCCCGCAGATGCATTCCGTTCATTGGCCTGTTGCTGCGCCTTTGCATCTGCCATGCGACCTTTCAGTTCTGCATGCCGCGCTTCCAGTTGCCCCAGATCTGCAACCAGTTTATCGTTCATATGCTTCATCATCTTGGCTTTGGCGGAAGCACGTTCATAGGCGGCTTGTAATTCATTCAATTTGTCAGCCAGCTTCACTTTCTTCTCCAGAAAACCGCGGGCTTTATCTTCGTCTCCCGACTCCGCCGATTTCTCCGCATACCGCTGTAACTTCTTGACCTCGGCGCTACACTCATCCAATGCTCGCTTCGCCCGGCTCTCATCCGACAGCACCGCTGCCGTTTCAGCCTTCACCTGCCCCAGATCACTGCTGAGGCTTCGCATATACTCATTCACACTTTTCCCCGGGTCTTCCGCCCGCGACAACATGTGGTTCACATTGGCCTTCATCACGTCTCTAAACCTCGATAAGATTCCCATTACTTGTTCCTCCTCCGAAAAGTTCATATGTATACTATAATACATGAATACACCCACATACGTTTCACATTTCACGTTGGCACGTGGAGTCCATACGATCCAAAGTCAGAAAGTAATGGAGTAATAAAAGAAAAGACGAGCACCTATAGTGTCGCCTCATGACCTTGCATAAACACACAAAAACGTAAGTACTAACCCTTTGCCCGCACTCCACAAATCCTTACCTGATCTACGTCTCGACCTGAAGGCTCTCCACCGCTGTGAAAAACACCTCCAACAGCTCAACGTTATACGTCGTGCGGACGTATTCTTCGATCTGACCTAATCCTTCTTCCCTCTGATACTCCAGACATGGACGGCCCTCACTCCACAGCACCCTGCACGGGAACTTTCCAACAACATCCTTAATGATGTGATCCGGCTCAGCTACTTTATGAATGTCTCCCATATGAAATCTCCTCATTTCTCTACACTTATCGTGTGCAATTATGCATTAATTTTGAAATACATAACGTTTCGATTCAGTGTACTTCATCACATTCCACTCGGAGAGTTATGGCGGCATATCACACAGGCAATATTGCAGATGTGACAGTGTTGGTTCCCCCATAGGTGCCATTCCTTCGCAAGTTGGCTATAATAAGGGGATCAAAGTTTTCTATAAAGGCAGGAAAATTATGCGTACACGAGTTCACTTTATTGCTCCCTACGAATCGATGATTCCTATTATACAAGAGTGCATTCCTCGCTTTCCCCAGTTAACCATTCAGACGGACGTGGGCGACTTGGCAAACGGTGTGGAATTAGCTACTCAAGCTGAGAAAAATGGTGCAGAGATTATCATCAGCCGCGGCGGAACCGCCCAATTGATTAAAAAAGCAGTGACCATTCCCGTCATTGATGTGCAGTTATCGGGCTATGATATGATTCGTTCACTTACACTAGCAAGCCAGTTTAACGGCCAAACAGCCATTGTTGGCTTCTCCAACATCACCTCTGGTGCACAATCCATTATTGATCTGATGGATCTGCCCCTCAAGGTCTATACCATACATAGCTCGGAAGATGTGGCACGATTGCTCTTGGAGTTGAAGGCTTCCGGGTACCGACAGATTGTCGGAGATGTGATCACCGTCAACACCGCGAAGACCTATGGTCTGGAGGGATTGTTAATTCAATCTGGCCAGGAATCCATTCTTAGAGCGATGGAGGATGCACAGCTAGTCTACCGTTATTTGAGTAAAAATCATGCGATATCGATCATCCTGAATGACCTGGTTACACGGGAACATCCGAATTTACTTATTTTAAATGAACGGAATGAAGTGGTATTCGAGAACCTGACCGATTTTGAGAAAAATCCGCTGACCGATAATCACATATATCTGACCAATACCAGTCTGGAATTCCATCAATCCCAGATCCAAAATGTGTTCATGGTGGACGATTACCAGCTCACGGTTAATGCCTATGAAACAACCCTGGACAACAGGAACTACAAGGTATATATGCTGGAAAAAGGACAACCCTATGCCTTTGCACAATTTGGCATAACAACGTTCACGGACGCATCGATGGAGCCTATTGTTGCCGAATCCCCTGCCATGCAGGCGGTATTAAAAAACATTCGGGCACTTTACGAGCATCATGAACCGATCTATCTGCTGGGTGAAGCGGATTCCGGCAAATCTTTTCTGGTCAAACATATTCATCAGATGTACTCCGGTGGCGGACTGTTATTACAGATGGATCTCTCGCAAGTTCCGCCCGGTCATTTGCACAAGATACCACTCGCCAAGGTTCGAAATGTAGAGATTAACCACATGGAAACACGTATGGAAGATCCGGAGTTGCTCTCCTTTATCCAGAACTGCCTTCAAAATCAGATTGGGGTGTTTATACTCGGGGAACAGATAATGAACCCGCAGTGGTCACTTGATCTGGAGCTTAATACAATCATGATGCCAAATCTTGCGGATAGACCAGAGGATCTGGCTCCACTGATGCAGCATTTCCTGACGGATTACTACCACAAATACGGAACTACTGCGGTGAGAATAAAAGAAGATGCTCTACAGCTGATCCAAGATCAGATCACACATATGAATGTCAACCAGCTGAAACATCTGATCAAGCAGGCTGCACTCAATGAACAGGAGTATGTAATCACCACGGCTACCTTGTCCCGCTTGCTGGATCAGCAACCTTCTTCAAGCCCAATGAAGTTGAACGGTACGCTGAAGGAGATTGAGAAGGAAGTTATTCAGTTCGTGCTTCAGGAGGAAAATAACAATCAATCGAAGGCCGCAGAGCGTCTGGGGATTAACCGGGCCACATTATGGCGTAAACTTAAAGATTAACTTTAAGTTTGCGTCTTTTTTATCGTCTTTATATGTTGCATTTTTAAACAGTTTACCGAGTATTTAAAATTTACAATAATTTATTGTTGCTATATTAAACGATATGGGATAACATAATCCCTGCAAGCGCTTCATAAAAACGATTACTTCATAAGGAGCTACTACTATGAACATTAAAGCAACTTTAGATCGCATCCCTGGCGGTATGATGGTCGTTCCCCTGTTACTTGGTGCAACCATCAATACATTCTTCCCGAATGCTCTGCGCATTGGCGGATTCACGGAAGCCCTTTTTGTCAACAGTGCCAGTACTTTGATTGCCCTGTTCCTGTTCATTGCGGGTACACAGATTACGTTTAAAACAGCAGGTTCCTCTGTCGGAAAAGGTTTGACCTTGCTTACGTTCAAATGGGTGATTGGTGCAGCCCTTGGTTTTATCGCTATTTTGTTCGCGGATTCAAACGGGTTATTTCTCGGCCTGGCCCCGCTTGCCATTATTGCTGCGATGACTAACTCCAATGGCGGTTTGTACATCGCACTCGCTGGTCAATACGGCAAAGAAGATGACAAAGCAGCCTACCCTTTCCTGGCACTCAGTGATGGTCCTTTCCTAACCATGGTAGCGCTCTCCATCTTTGGTGCGATGGGTTTTGCCAACGGCATGTTCTCCCCTATGGCCTTTGTTGCGGTATTGCTTCCGCTCATCGTTGGTGTCATTATTGGTAATCTGGACCGCAATCTGGCGGGGTGGCTGCATAAAGGCAGTGACAAACTTGTTCCGTTCTTCGCATTTGCTCTGGGTATGAACATTAGCTTCTCCTCCATCATTCAAGGTGGTCTTAGCGGAATTTTACTGGGTGTGTTGACCGTGCTATTAACGGGCGGAATCGGTTTCCTGCTCTTTAAAGCCATTGGCTGGAACCCCATCGTTGGTGCTTCCGAAGGTTCAACAGCCGGGAATGCCGTAGGTACACCTGCTGCCATCGTGGCTGCTAATGCTTCATTTGGCCCGATTGCCGAGATTGCTACGGTGCAGATTGCGGCGAGTGTTGTAACGACGGCCATCCTGTTACCAATCTTCATCGGGTTCCTCTCCAAACGACTGGAGAAATCAGGCGGAGTCGAGAAATACAATCAAAGACCAACCACATAAATGGTTATCACCTGATCCGATATGCTTAATCTGTGCCAATTGATAATCTGACGGACTTATTATGAAATTTTGATTACAAGGAGGGATGACTGCATGAAATTAGCTATTATTGCAGATGATTTGACCGGTGCCAATGACAGCGGGGTGCAGCTTGCCCGTCATGGCTTGAAGACCAGTGTTCTTTTTAATATGGATGAAGGACCTCTTACACGATATGATGCTGTCGTCTTTGATACAGATAGTCGTTCCATATCCTCGCAAGAAGCGTATGATCGTGTATATCGTGCTGCTGAATTGCTGACAAACAATGGATTTGAGACGATTTTCAAAAAAATGGACTCGACCATGCGCGGCAATATAGGCATCGAGATTGATGCTGTGTATGATGTCGTAAAGCCGGACTTTATGATGATTGCTCCGGGTTATCCGAAGAATAACCGTACCATTCTTGAGGGTATTCATTACCTGAACGGCGTTCCGCTCGCAGATACTGAAATTGCCCATGATCCAAAGACACCTGTTACGATTTCCTACCTTCCGGACTTATTGAAACAACAGACCAAGTACGAAGTTGGCAAGATCACCGTCGCCGATCTGGAAGCCGGGCAGAATCATATTCGCACCAAACTGGAGCAGTTGAAAACAAATAACATCCCGTATGTGATGGTGGACTCCACTGAAGAACGCCATCTGGAACTGATCCTGCAGATGACTCGTGAGTTGGATTATACCTTTACATGGGCAGGCTCGGCGGGCATTGCTAATTACCTCCCTGCGCATTACGAGTTGGAATCCAGGGCTGCTTCACTTGATATCCCGGAGAATTCCGGTCCAATCCTAACAGTGGTAGGCAGCGTGAACAAAAACTCACGTGAGCAGCTGCATCGCTTGATGCGCAAGTCCCGCGTGGCTTCAGTCTCCTTCCATTCTTTCAAAGCGGTATCTGCAACCGCAGACCGCACGGAAGAGATGGAACGTGTCTATAAGGAGGTCCGAGACAAAGCGCTGGAAGGACAAGATGTTGTCCTCTACTCCACCGCTGAACAGGTGGATATCGAACTGGCACGGGCAACGGGCGAAGTTCGTGGTCTCAATCACACGGAAGTCAGCAACCAAATTGTACTCGCGATGGGTGAGATCTGTGCCAGACTGCTGGAAGAGGGACTTTTCAAAGGGGTATCCATGACCGGTGGCGATACGGCAAAACAGATCTGTCTGAAATGGAATATTAGCGGCTTCGAGCTGCTGGATGAGCTTGAAATCGGCGTGCCGATCTCCAAGTTTATAGGGATTGATGATCTGCATGTGATTACCAAAGCAGGCGGATTCGGTAAACCGGATGTCTTTATCCATGCGATTCAAAAATTAAAAGGGGGTATTCTCGTATGAAACCTACAATTGGAATTACAATGGGCGACGCAGCAGGTATTGGACCGGAGATTATTATGAAAGCACTGGGTCATCAAGACATGTACGATCAGTGCAATCCACTCGTGATTGGTGATGCGAAGATTCTGGAGCGTGTGCTGCCGGTTATCGGATCAACGCTGAACGTCCATGCTATTCAAGAGCCTTCCGAAGCCAAATACGAATTCGGTACTGTAGATGTGATCGATCTGAATCTCGTTCCAGCGGCTCTGGAATACGGTAAAGTATCTGCCGTGGCTGGAGATGCAGCATTCCAGTTTCTCGCCAAAGCCATTGATCTTGCCAAAAAACAGCAGATCCACTCCATCTGCACCGCGCCTTTGAACAAAGAAGCTCTGCACCAAGGGGGGCACCTATACCCGGGACACACCGAGATTCTGGCGGATCTGACGGATACGCAGGATTTCTCGATGATGCTGACCACGCCAAATCTGCGCGTTATTCACCTGACAACTCACATGGGTCTGATCGATGCCATTGCAAGTATCAACCCGGAAAGAACCTACACCGTTGTGAAGCTTGCTCATGATACGTTGAAAAAAGCAGGCTTTGAGAATCCGCGCGTTGCCGTATGCGGAATCAATCCTCATGCCGGGGAGAACGGCTTGTTCGGTAATGGGGAAGAAGAAGAGAAGCTTCAGCCCGGCATCGAACGTGCACAGCAGGAAGGCATTAACGTCGTTGGTCCACTCCCGGCGGACACACTCTTCTTCCGCGCTGGTCGCGGGGACTTCGATATCGTTGTAGCCTGCTACCACGACCAAGGCCATGCGCCGATCAAGGTAATGGGCATCGAGGAAGGCGTGAACATCACCGTTGGTCTGAAAGGTGGCATCATCCGTACGTCTGTCGACCACGGTACAGCCTTCGATATCGCTGGCAAAAATATCGCCGATGATAAAAGTATGCTGGCTGCCATTCGCTCTGCCATTGAGCTGGCGCCGAAGGATCAACTTTAAGAGTAGCCGTTATACGGGGCACATGAGTAATTCTGGTTGTGCCACCATCACTAGGTAGACGTAATCTATATATTAGAAAGAAAAAGGCAATCCCTTTGTAACTTGGAGGGTTTGCCTTTTGTATATCTCCATATATCTGTGGCTGTTGCCATTCATGCAGCACCGCTCCACTGACATCCCCAGATCATCTCTGTCTTCTGTCAGCGCTCAGGCCTACCCAAAGATATCACTTCACGTTCGCTCTGTGAATGTCTGCTTCGGCGATATGCACTCGGTGACATTCCGCTCTGTTTGTTGAAGATGCGGTTGAACTGGGAAAAGCTTGTAAACCCACACTGTGCAGCAATATCTGTGATTTTCTCACTCGAATTCAGCAGCAATTGCTGGGCATTCCGAATACGGGTCATCTGCACATACTCCGTGAAGGTGAAGCCGGTAACCTTATTGAATTGGCGAGACAAGTGATGGGCACTTACATAAAAGCGCTTGGATACCTCATCCAGAGATAAATCCTGCTGATAATGACTATGAATATAGGATGCAATGGCATACATGCGTCGGGACATCGATGATCCTGTCTCTTCACGCACATACCCGTTCTCTGCCGAATACCGATGAAGGGCACAGAGAAACTCCATGAACTTGCTATGAATCATAACCGATTGAAGGGCAGAAGGCTGCTGCGATATAGCAAAAATACCATTGATTGGCGCGAGGACTTCCTTGCGTCTTTCTTCTGTAAATCGGAATATCGGGATGGGTTCATCAAAAATCGAAAATAGCTCATTGTAATCGCTCTCAAGACCAGGTGTATTACGTGGCATGGCAAAGGTGATCATCAATCGTTTCGGCGGGGCACCCTTCGGATATTGCGTTTTATGCAGCAAAGAAGGCCGCAACAGCACGATATCATAAGGTTGAATCTCGTACAAACTGCCTTCAATGATGTGGGCAGCCGTGCGATCCAGAAGAATACAAATTTCATAGAAATCATGGAAATGCTGAAACTCCATATTTAGATCATGAGAACGCTCGTCATAATCCAGATGATAAAAAAGCGAATCTCCAGGCTGGTTCACATGGACCGCATATCCCTGCTCGTATGCCAAAACCGATTGTGTCATGAACATGCCCCCATCCTGGTTCTAATGAGTTTATTTTAGCATGAAATGCAATAAAAATACGTTATTTTCAGCATACAATACGTAGTTTCGCCCATTTCTCTTTTGTTATGATAAAGTTGATATGTTAGCGCTTGCAATACTCTCGCTCCAACAACGACTACAGCCTGTACTTACTACAAACCAAGGTGGGAAACCAACATGAAAATGAATTCCTTGTATACTCGAATCCATACCATTGTTAAACACTTGGAACGTGCACGACTAACCTCAAAATCATATATCCCTGAGCTTTATCATAAAGAAAGTGGTTACCACTCCTGGGAACTGGTGCATGAGGACCCTTCCTCCTGGAACGTATTCCGTAAGGGTGATGGCTGGGGTGGCAAAGACGTACACAGCTGCTTCAAAACCCGGATTCAAATTCCGGAACATCTGGAAGGAAAAAAGGTCGTTTGTGCCATCGTAACTGGTGCCGATGACATCTGGAATTACGATAATCCGCAATTTCTGGCTTTCCTCAACGGGGAATTGATCTGCGGTCTGGATGTGAACCATACGGAAATCGACTTGACCTCATCCGCGGTGAAAGGCGAAGAGTTTGAGCTGGCATTATATGCGTATTGCAGTACTTCTGCCGCGGATGTTTTTCTGAATGTATATATTGCCGAGCATCATCAGCAAGTCTCCGATTTGTATTACGATCTTAAGGCTGCGCTCGATGCTGCCGATCTGCTGCGTGAGGATGATCTGGAGCGGCTGAAGTTGGTCGAACATCTGAATAAAGCCGTGAATTTGCTGGATTTGCGTCAGGAAAACAGTGCAGAATTCCATGCTTCGGTACTGGAAGCGCGCCGATATCTGCAAGATCATGTCTATGGTGATATCCGCCCTGCTGGTGATCACATCCCTACCGTGCACTGTATCGGACACACGCATATCGATGTGGCATGGCTGTGGACGTTGGATCAGACTCGTGAGAAGGTCATTCGCAGCTTCGCGAGTGTATTGTATCTGATGGACAAGTTCCCGGAGTATACTTTCATGTCCTCTCAGCCCCAGCTGTATGCATACCTGAAAGCAGACTATCCATCCCTATATGAGAAAATCAAGGAAAAGGTGGCCGAAGGCCGCTGGGAAGCGGAAGGTTCGATGTGGCTGGAGGCCGATTGTAACCTGATTTCGGGTGAATCCATGATCCGTCAGATTATCTACGGCAAACGTTTCTTCAAGGAAGAATTCGGCGTGGAGAACCGTGTGCTCTGGCTGCCAGATGTATTTGGTTATAGTGCAGCGATGCCGCAGATTATGCGCAAGAGCGGCATTGATTATTTTATGACAACCAAAATTGCCTGGAATGATACAAACCAGATTCCAAACGACACGATGTACTGGCGAGGAATCGACGGATCAGAGGTCCTGACCCATTTCATCACAGCAACAGACTATGACAAACATCCCGATTTCAGGCAGCGCCGATTCGAAACGACTTATAATGGACGGTTTAATGCTTCGCAAGTAAAAGGCACGTGGCAGCGATACCAGAACAAAAACATCAATGCAGATGTCCTGCAATGTTTCGGATTTGGGGATGGCGGCGGCGGACCAACCGAGGAGATGCTGGAGCATGGCAGACGACTTGATGTTGGATTGCCGGGTGTACCCGCGGTGAAACGTACCTTTGTACGCGAGTTTTTTGAGAAGCTGGAGCAAAATCTGGCGGATGTTCCTTCCGTTCCCCGCTGGTCGGGAGAGCTGTATCTGGAGTATCACCGGGGTACCTACACGTCCATGGCGCGCAACAAACGGTACAACCGTCATAGCGAATTTGCGCTGGCCGATGCCGAGCTGTATGCCATGATTCATCGTCAGGCGAATGCACAGGCGACCTATCCAACCAATGCACTGGAGCATGCATGGAAGCTGACGATGCTGAACCAGTTCCATGATATTCTCCCGGGCAGCTCCATTGAGCAGGTATATGTGGATTCCAAAGAGCAATATGAAGAAGTTCTGCGTGTCACGGATGAGCTGAAAGAAAGCGCGCTGAACGGCATTGCAAGCCGAATTACATCTGATGGCGAAGCCATTGTGGTATTTAACACCACCGGATTTGTACGCACGGATGTGGTTGAACTGCCTGCTTTTGCAAGAAAAGTAACCGTCTACAATGGGGATCACCATGTACCAAGCCAGCGAACTCCCGAAGGCGGACTTGTGTTCCTTGCAGAGAACGTGCCTGCATCCGGGTATAAATCCTTCCGAATTACACCGGATCTGACAGACGAGCTTGTCGTGGGGGTATCGGTTGTACAGTGGGAAGCAGATCAGCGCCACATCCATACACCTTGGTATGATATTCACCTGAATGAAAGTGCCGAATTCACATCCGTTTGGGACAAGCTGGAGGGCCGTGAGCTGCTTCAGTCTGGCAAGCGCGGTAACGTGCTGCAAGTGTTCGAGGATCGACCTGCGGAATACGAGGCATGGAACATTGACGATTATTATGAACAGCATATGTGGGAGATTAATGACCTGCAGTCGATGGAGTGGGTTGAAAGTGGGCCGGTACGTTCCGTGCTTCAAGTGAAGCGACAGTTCCTGGACTCGGTCATTGAGCAGACGATCATCTTCTATGCGCACACGCGCCGGATTGATTTCCGTACGTTTGTGGATTGGAAACAGGAACATTTGCTGCTGAAAGCCGCCTTCCCGCTCGATATCTGGAGTGAGAAAGCGGTCTACGAAATCCAGTACGGTAACGTTGAGCGCGCTACCCACCGTAATACGAGCTGGGATCAAGCCCGGTTTGAAGTATGCGGACAGAAGTGGGCCGATCTGGCGGAGAACGGGTACGGTGCTGCTCTGCTGAACGACTGCAAATACGGATATGATATTCATAACTCGGTGATGCGACTGTCACTGATCAAGAGCGCAACGTACCCGAATGAAAATGCCGACAAAGAGCAACACGTATTCACCTACGCGCTCTATCCGCATCAGGGCGACTTCCGTGAAGGACGTGTCATCCAAGCTGCTTATGATCTCAACCGTCCGCTGGTTGCTCGTGAGATTGCATCGCAAACCGGTACGTTGCCGGGAACATGGTCACTCGCATCGGTCGATCAGGATAATGTCGTGCTGGAGGTTATCAAAAAAGCCGAGAACAATGATGATATGATCATCCGTCTCTATGAAGCACACGGCCGCCGCAGCCGTGCTTCCCTGCAATTGCCTGAGGGAGCAGGTGCTACGGCATACGCGTGTGATTTGCTTGAGAACAACGAAGTGGAATACACCGTGGAGAATGGTCGGATTTCTTTTGATATCAAACCGTACGAGATTCTGACCTTCCGGATCCCTGCGGGACAGTAAACAGA
The DNA here is from genome assembly GCF_038004645.1 of Paenibacillus sp. FSL M8-0212. NCBI lineage: Bacteria > Bacillati > Bacillota > Bacilli > Caryophanales > Paenibacillaceae > Paenibacillus > Paenibacillus sp. FSL M8-0212. The sequence goes on from NZ_JBBORP010000001.1 coordinate 2,254,893, forward strand.
AATTACGCAACATGGAATACTGCAACATTGCTTAATATGCTTCAATAAGGAAGGGCTGCCTCCTGTCATATCTGACATGGGAGCAGCCCTTCATTTGTGATTCTTTAGAATTCTTCATAATCGCTTGGATCTTGATCCCATAACCGTCCATCCGGACGATTAAATGCAGAGATGATCTGCATCTCTTCTGTGCTCAACTCAAAATCAAATATATCGATATTTTCCTGCTGATGCTGCAAGGAGCCGGCTTTTGGAATTGGAATGGAACCTAGCTGAACATGCCAGCGCAGAATGATCTGGGTTGGCGTTTTGCCATGTGTTTCCGCGATTCGAAGAATGTTCTCATCCTTCAGAATATCCTGTAGGGCATCATTGCCACGTCCAATCGGACTCCAGGATTCGTTCACGATGCCATGCTTTGTATCCTGTTCCCGCTGATCGGCTTGGTCAAAGAACGGATGCAGCTCAATCTGATTCAGACTCGGCGCTATCCCCGTTTCCTTGATCAGGCGTTCATTGTGCTCAGGCAGGAAATTACTCACTCCAATGGATCGGATATATCCGCGTTTTTTGGCCTCGATCAGCGCTTGCCATGCCTCGACATACATGTCCTTCTTCGGATTGGGCCAGTGAATCAGATACAGGTCGTAATAATCCAGATCCGCTCTGTACAGGGATTCCTGGATCGCCACGAGTGCTTTATCATGAGCGTGATAACGCCCCGGCAGCTTCGAGGAGATGAGCAGTTCTTCTCTGGCGATGGAGCTTTGCTTGATCGCTCTGCCCACCGTTGCCTCATTCTCATAGTTATACGCCGTATCAATTAATCGATAACCCGCATCCATTGCAGACGCGATCGATTTAACGCCTTCTTCACCTTTTAAACTATAGGTACCAAATCCAATTGCAGGTACTTTCAAGCCATCGTTCAATGTATATTCCGGAATATGATTCATGTGAGAACTCTCCTTTGCCAAAAGGTTAGATTATCGTTCCGAGATTAGACTGTTAGAAATTGATCGTCCTCTCGTTATTCTACCCCTCCCAGTGGGCTTGAATCAATTTGGCATAAGAGAGACTACAAGGTATTGGACGTTCTATTCGTTGTTTCCGACCAGTATATCAACAATGATGTCCAGCTGTTGCTCTACCGAAATGGGGTCACTGAGCAGAAACTCGTCAAAATCAATATTGTAGACCTTATTCGCTTTCCCTGCTGGCGATTGCTCAATCAGTTTCTGTACATCCTTGAGTTTATCCTCCGCCCCGTCATTGACAGCAAGGAATAACCGGTCACCAATAAAGTCAGGAATCACCTCAGAAGAAATTTCCCACGTCTCACCTTTGATCACGTCTGTCTCTACCTTGGCGGTTGGCTTCAACCCGAGATATTTGTAGATGATATTGCCTCCCATATTGGTATCCCCGTATACAAAAAGAGCATCTGGACGTACGTTTAATATGGAGAACGTCTCATCGGCACCTACATAAGGGCTAATCTTCTCTTTATACTCCGCGATTTTGGCCTTGAATTGCTCGTTCCATAACCGCGCTTCTTCTTGCTTCCCAAGAATATCACCAAACATCTCCACATCTTTAATCGGGTCGTTGTACTGCTCGACAACAATGGTTGGAGCGATCTGACTTAGTGCATCATACCCGCCTTCCACAGCCTCCGCAAATGCTGCCGTTGTAACAATCAGGTCTGGCTCCAGTGACAGAATTTTCTCGGCATCTGGCGGAACACCCACATCTGAAATACCGGAAGTATCATTTATAAGAGGATTATCTAAAATAAATGTCGTTGTGCCAACCGGCTTCACCCCAAGCGCCATTAACTCACCCAAGTGATAGAAGCTGACGACTCGCTGTGGATTCACAGGAATCTCGGTTTCGCCTTTCAGATGTTTATACATCCGCGTTTCCGTAGCTGCGCTGTCTGTAGTTACAGCAGTAGTCGTATCTGATGAAGCTGGCTGGGAAGCCGCTGCTCCTGAAGTACTGCTTGTCTGGCATGCACTTAGAAGCAAGGATGTACATAATAACATCATCGCCCCAAAGGCCGGTCGTGAAAATCTAAACATGGATGTGTCCCCTTCCCTAATCCGTTGATAATAAGTCTCATTCTCATTATGAGAACCGGAGTTAGGGGTTACAATAGACGATTCTAACCCGCGCAATGGATTATACTGAACCTGAATCTTTTGCCGATGTTCCGCACGAAACTGGAGTGGCGATAAGCCGGTATGCTTTTTGAACAAGCGACTGAAATAATACACATCTGCATAACCTACGTTGCTCGCAATCTCCTGGATACGGGCCTCGGATCTTAGAAGGTATTGCTTTGATCTGTGAACGCGTACATGTATGAGATATTCAATCGGGCCTAGTCCAATCTGGTTTTTGAACAAACGGGATAAATAGCTGGCGCTGCAATGGTATCTCTTGGCTAGTTCCTCGGCTGTAATCGGCTCACTATAGTGATCGTGAATGTAGTGGATTGCCTCAGTGACGATGTTGGATCTGCTGCCTTCCTTTTTGGCCGATGTCTGGATCTGTTGCCGCATGATCTCGTACACCAATGGAAGAAAGACCGATTGCGCCTGTAGCTTGTCTATCGAGGTTGGCTCTTGCCACAGACGGTTCATGGCTTCACACTTTTCCTGAACAGGGAGTATTGCATACGGGGCGAACCCATACGTCACTTGGAAGCTCTTCTGATCTTCCGGCGATGCACACTCCGCTGTATATAAAATCAGATAGCAGACAAAGTCCTGATCCAGCGGTATAATACTCAGCTCAGCATCTGCTCCCCCATGCAATATGTAAGGTGAATTAGTCTGGAAGACCTTGCCAGATATACTCACCCTAGCCTCTCCATGAGTAGTAATTAAGAAAAAGCTGGTATGCGCTACATAGTGATCAGGAACCGTTCCATGCTCCGCACGATAATACCGAATATCTAGCAATCTAACGGCAGTTCGGCTCCACCGTTCGATATGGGCTTCCCAATCCATATGCGTTCCCCCTACTTCTTCGTTCATAAAATATGCCTATTATATCACAGACAAAAAGCCCTCAACCCAGATGGGTTAACGGCTTATGAGTTGAAAAAGTATATTGGAAAAGGCAAAGCTATGATGAGGCCCTAGTATTCTCGCGCATATTGCTTATCCTCTTTCAGTTGCACAATGTCATGTCCGGTTGGATTCTGGAAGGCCCGCAGTCCAAATGTTGGCGCCACCGCGAAGATATGGTCAAAGATATCCGCCTGAACGTTCTCGTATACCCCCCAGTTGATATCATTGCTGAATGCATAGATTTCCAGAGGCAGCCCGCGATCTTCCGGTGCTAGTTGTCTCACAATCATCGTCATATCCTTATTGATTTTCGGATGATTTCTCAAATATTGATGGATATATTCCCGGAACACACCAACGTTTGTCAGCTGTCTGCCATTCACATTGCTTTCCGTATTCACCTGGTGCTCCATGTTGTACGCTTGAATTTCTTTCAATTTTGCCGTGACATAATCAGTCAGGTAGTGGATTTTCTCAAATTCGGCTACCATCTCTTCTGTACAAAAACGGATACTGCTGATATCAATATAGATACTCCGCTTAATCCTTCTGCCGCCGGATACCTGCATGCCTCTCCAGTTACGGAACGAGTCCGAAATGAGGGCGTAGCTTGGAATCATCGTAATCGTTTTATCAAAATTCATAACTTTTACCGTATTCAATGTAATGTCAATGACGTCACCGTCCGCATTATACTTTGGCATCTCGATCCAGTCACCGACACGAACCATATCGTTCGACGATAGCTGTACACCGGCCACAAGGCCCAGAATCGAGTCTTTGAATACGAGCATTAATACCGCCGATAACGCCCCAAGTCCACTGAGGATAATGAGCGGGTTCTGTCCGATCAGGCTGGAGATGACGATAATGCCCCCGATAATGAAAAGGACGATCTTGGCTACCTGAATATAACTCTTGATTGGGCGAATCTTCGATACCTCATAGGTACGATAGATATCATCGAATACATTCAGCAGAGCATTCAGAACCGTAATCATGATGACAATCATGTACGTCATAGCTGATTTTTCAATCAAAGCCTGATAGGGCGGGAAAATGTAAGCAGAATAATAGATAATAATGGCCGGTACGAGATGTGACAGCTTCTGAAATAAATTTTTCTGCACCACGATGTGGCCCCACTTGAAACGATTGTTACTCACGATACGATGCACCGTCTTCAGTACCACTCGCTTGGCAATAACATTCGCCAGTACCGAGATTAGCGCGATAAAAATAATCATAATCACATTCGAAAGGTATCCAATGGAGGGTTCACTCATGCCGATTTCTTCTAGTTGATTTCTGATAAAATCCATTGTTTCCTCCTGACATAATCTAGTTTAGCCTATTATTATAAAGTAGTTTGAGAGGGCAAGCAAAGTTTGTGCTCCCGCTCCGTTCTTCCTATGCATTATATATATTAAAAAAGGACCCTGTCATTCAAAGAATGATGGGTCCACTTCATTATGTCGTCTTTATATCATGCTCACGAGAAATGTCCAATAACTCACTCACCGTGACCATACGGTACCCTTCCGCGACCAGTTCATCCACCAACACACGAACCGCCTCCACCGTCTGGGAACGATCCCCGTACCCGTCATGGAATATGAGCACGCTGCCAGGTTTCACTACAGACCGGGTATGCTCCAGAATGTGCTCAACGCCGGGATTGTCCCAATCCCTCGCATCACCGTTCACCGCACCAATCGTACGATATCCACGCTCCGCTGCCAGAGACAGTATATCATCGTTTACGCCAAAGTATGGCGGTCGGAAGCTGCGGGCAGGTTGCCCCGTAACTTCTTGAACAAGACGTTCTGCGCGTTGCAGCTCCTCCCCGGCTTCCTCCAGCGTCAGCTTGGTCAGGTCCGGATGCGTGTACGTATGGTTTGCGATCTCATGCCCTTCCCGGTGCACCTCCGCCGCAATCTCCGGGTGGTTCTCCATCTCTTGGCCAATCATGAAAAACGTTGCCCGCCCACCCGCACGGCGGAATATCTCAAGCACTTGAGGTGTATACACCGGATGTGGCCCATCATCAAACGTGAACGCCACAACCTTTTCCCGAACAGACTCCTGCACTACCATCGCGATATTGACCATATTATAATGACCCCTCTCTGCAACTGCCTGGCTACATACCTCCTTATTATTCCATGACCACAGGCTCCGGTCTAGTCCAGAGATCACACCTTGCGAAATTCCGAATCAAGCCGAAACCCACCAGAAAGAGAGTACAGCGAGCGAGCAGCAAGCCCTTCTACCGCCACGCCCTCCAGTCCAGCCTCCAGCTAACCTTTGATCGCACCTGCGATCATACTCTTCTGCACCTGTTTGTTCAGCAGCAGATAGATGACCACCGTTGGCACCGTCGTAATCATCAGTCCAGCACCAATGATACCCCATTGCGTAATGTACGTTCCCACCATCGACATCATGCCCACCGTCAACGTCTGGTAAGCCGTGTTATTGATAAACGTGACCGCAAACATCAGCTCGTTCCAGCAAGACAGAAATGTGAAGATCGCTACAGTTGATATGGCCGGGGTTACCAGAGGCAGAATAATGGAGAAAAACGTCCGGTATATGCCGCAGCCGTCGATAACCGCCGACTCCTCCATCTCTCTCGGGATACCTTTGAAAAAGCTGCCCAGAATGAATACCGCCATCGGAATGCCAAATGCCACATAGGGAATGATCAGTGACCAGTAGCTGTTGAGCAGGCTCAGATTCTTCAAAATAATAAACAATGGCAGCAGCGCCGCATGAATCGGCACCATCATGCCCAGCAAAATGAGTGTCATCGTGAACCCGCTGAGCTTCCAGTTCATTCTTGTGATTGCGTATCCCGTCATGGAGGACAAGATCAGTACCAAGACAATGGAGGCCGCAGTAACCAGCACACTATTCATAAAATAGGTCAGCACATGGCCGTCGGACATTGCTTTGGTGTAGTTGCTCCATAAAAACGCTTTGGGTAACCCGGCCACATCACCGCTGAAGATTTCACTGTTATCCTTCAGGGAAAACAGCGCCAGCCAGATGAGCGGGTAGATCTGCACAATCGCAACGAGGATCAGAAACGCTTGCAGAAACACTTTCCCGATCGGTCCGGAGATGGACCTCGGCTTGGGCTTTTTTTGCAACATGACTTCTACGGTACTCATGCCTTTTGCCTCCCTCTACTCCGTTTTGAACAATGAATTAATGAGGATCGTACACACTAGACACTCCACAATGATAAAGACCGAGATCGCACTGCCATATCCGTACCGGAACGTATCAAAAATGGTAGCGTACATCAGTGTGCTCGGCACTTCAGTTGTATAAAATGGTCCGCCTCCCGTCAGCACATAGATCAGGTCAAACACCTTGAACGCACCGATGACGGAAAAAACGAGGCTTACCTTCAGAATCGGCTTCATTAGCGGGATCATAATGGACCACGCCGTGCGAATACGGGAAGCACCATCCATTCGAGCAGCTTCGAGCACATCCTGAGACACGGACTTTGCTCCTGCATACATCAGCAGCATGTGATACCCCACGTACTGCCACAAGGTCGGAATAAACGATGCCGCCAGCGCGGTGTCCTTCTGCCCCAGCCAGTCCTGTGCCAGGCTGGATAAGCCGATACTTTGCAGCAGCACGTTCAGCAGGCCATAATCGGCATTGTAGATTTTTGACCACAACTGGGCAATAACCACCGTTGAGATCAACACCGGGATAAAATACACGGTCCGGTAGAACCCTTCCCCCTTGACGTTGGACGCCAGAATCAGTGCGAGCACCAGCGAGATTGGCAGTTGAATGAACACCGAAGCACCCGCGAATAACAGGGAGTTTTTGATCGAATTCAGCACACGGGTATCTTTAAACATCTCTACATAGTTGTCCAGGCCGATAAATGTACCCCTGCCCACGCCGTTCCAGTCCAGCAGACTGTAATAACTGGAGACAAAGATCGGAATAAGCACAATGCCGCAGAACAGAAGCAGCGTGGGTAATACAAAGACGGCTATCGTGCCTTTATTGGAAAATACAGAGTTCATTGTTGTTCTCCTCTCAAAGGCGTGACCGGGATTACCGGACCACGCCTTGTTTGGGTTCATCTTCATGGTTAGAAGCGGTAGCATTGCAAGCTCACAAGGTCTATGCGCAAGATATTCACAGGTAATTTGCAAAGCTTGTAGTGTAAGGACCTAAGGCCTGTAAGCATTTAAGCTTATAAGCTTGCACGCACGTATACTTGCCTATCTGTTTTCTATAGACTTAGCTCTGTTGGTTTGAGCTGTGCCATCTGTTTGCAGAACTCCTCCGGTGTTACATCTCCGGCAAGCAGCTGGGCAATCAGGTTTTTGTGCGCTTCGGCAGACTCCGCTGGCAGAATGTTATCCCACCACGCGATGAATGAGGTCGCCGTTTTCATAATATCTGCCGCAGACAGATCAAGGGAGGACAGGCTGGATGTGTCGAGTGCATCGGTTTTCCAGCTTGGCAGACCCGCTCCAGCCAGGAAACCTTGCGTACCAAGCTGCTCACTCAGATACATGAGGAATTCCACGGCTTCCTTCGGATGTTTGGTATTCTGGTTGATGTAGAAACCATCGACGGCTCCGCCAAAGATTTCGGTGTTTGTGCCTTTGCCATCCTCAAACACCGGGAACGGAATCACTTTCACTTTGCCTTTGACTGCGGAGGACGGGTCCTCAATGCCTGCATTCACCCAGTTGGCCTGGAACATCATCGCGCCGTTGCCTGCATTAAATGCCCCAAGCATCTCGTCATAGCTCATGCTGAACATGCTGCTGTTGAACGCTCCTGCTTGCGCAAGCTGTTGCATTTTGGTCGCGGCGGCAACAAAATCGGGCGAATCCCACTTCGACGGATCTTTAAAGGCTTCCATCACTGCAGCATTGCCTGCCTGACGCATCGCAATAATGTCGTACCAGTACATGCCCGGCCAGCGGTCCTTTTCCCCAATCACTGCCGGGGTGATTCCTGCCGCTTTCAGCTTGGTGACTGCATCCAGCAGTTCGTTATAGGTGGTCGGAATCTTGGCACCTGCCTGCTCGAACAATTCCGTATTCACGTAAAGGTTGGCGATATGGGTATACACGGGCAATGTGTAGATTTTGCCGTCCATATTGATGGCCTCCGCCATACCCGGCCCCATTCGTTCTTTGATATCGTCCGTCAGGTAACTTGAGATTTCCAGCACATTGCCGGATTTGATGTACGGCTGCATGAAGCTGCCGCCACCCATGCCATAGAACAGGTCTGGCGCTTCACCAGCTGCAATCGATGTTTTGACTTTGGTTTTGTACTGTTCTCCTGTCGTGCCCGTACGTTCAACCTGAATGTCCGGATGCTCGCTGTTCCATTTTTCAACAATCTCGGGCAGTAACTTGGCCGAAGGATCGGTATTGCCGACCGATTGATCCCACAGCGTCAGCTTGATCTTGCCGTTACTTTCCCCCTGTGCTCCACCGGACGAACCGGATGAACATGCCGCCAGACTGCTTAAAATGCCCAGAGTCAGAATTAGACTTGCTGATTTTTTTAATAGCGCTTTCATCTCTATGGACCTCCCTATGCGTTTTAGTTGGTTCTAGCCCATATTTTAGGCAAACTGTGCGTTGTTCTCCATTTAGAAAACAGGCATCGATTTGTAATATTCGAACATATGTGGAACTGGAAGTGGAAGTGCGTTTACGCTCAAACCATCTCTGCACTCCCCCACACTCCCCATTTTTGCATTTTCATTTTTCAGGTTTTTACATTCCGATACTCATTCATGGATCGGCCGATATGTTTTTTGAACAAGACGCTGAAATAGTGTGGGTCCGGGATGCCTACCTGCTCCCCAATCTCATACCCTTTCATATCCGTCTGTTTCAGCAGCATTTCAGCCTTCTTTATGCGGAGTTGAGTCAGATATTCCACAAATGTCTGCCCGGTTTCTTTTTTCATCAGCCGCCCCAGATGGCCCGAACTTACGTAAAAAGCAGCCGCGGTGCTGGAAAGCCCCACTTCCGCATTGCCCATATTCTCTTCAAGATAAGCGATCACCCGGTCGATCAGATTGCCTTCCTTGGTCTGTCGCTTGGCTTGTATGACATCCGATACGGTGCGGACATGCTGCTCCAGCATGCTTTTTAGTTCGGGCAAATGATCTGCTGTAAAAATGGCCGCAACGGCCTCTTTGTTCAATGCGTGCTCTCCCTCAATCTGCTGCTCTATGGCAGCACGCTGGCACTCCGTAACCACGTCCATGGCTGCCATCCGAAACTGTGAAACGTCCGAAAACTGCACAGACAGCATACGCTCCAGCAACAATACGGCTTCTTCCCCTGCACCAACACTGACGTAAAATTGCAGTTGTTGGAGCAGCTGAGCATCCGAGTGGTAGGGCCTTCTCCCGCCTTCGATGACCAGATCCTCGAAGCAAATGACCTGATTTTTTCCCACAAACGCCTGATAATCAAGTGCACGACAAGCTTCCCGGTATCCCACACAGGCCTTTCCCCATCCTGATTTCCATTGCCCAATCCCTACGGTCACATCAACTTCACACCCTTCGAGCTTAAGCGTATGTTGAAGTTCTTCCTGAAGCTGCTGTACCTGATTGGCAAATTCCGTATCCGCACCAAGTGAGAGCACAACTATCCGGTTATGCGAGTCCATGACGATAATCGTATGCGAATCCTGGGGATAAAAAGCCTGCACCTGCTTCATGCCTACCATTCGCAGCAGAATATGTATTTCCTCAGCGGGTTGTGGATGGGCTTCTGTCTGAGGCTGGCTTAATTGGGGCTGACCGTGTTGTTGTTGAGGTTCTCTTTGGACTTGGTGTGTTTGATGATATGGTTCGGACAGATGTGGACATGCCTCTGATGCAGCTATCTTAGCTTGCGGTACAGCAAGCTCCACCTCCATTACTGCGATGCGTAATCCTGATTCACCAGAAGAGATAGGTATGCCGAAGAAACGCGCCTTCTCTTGTAGTTCATCCTCAGGCATCACATCACTTAACCATTGATTCACAAATCGCTCCCTGAGATAAGGCAAGCTCTGCTTCATCTCCTCCCGCAGTTTCATCAGCTCGTACTCACGCCCCATCTCCTGCTCGATTGCCGCTCGCAGCTTCGCCGTAACCTGTAATAACTCAGAAGCACGTATAGGTTTCAAAATAAAATCCGATATGCCCAGTTTCACACTCTGACGAGCATATTCAAATTCATCATGTCCCGTCACAACCACGATTTTTATGTTTGGGTAACGCTCCATGAGAATGCCGCTCAGTTCAATGCCGTCCATCTTGGGCATGTATATGTCCGTGAACACGATGTCCGGACGCAACAGCTCAACCTGGTTCAAAGCCTCTTCAGCATCGGAGGCCTCGCCAATGATGGTCATGCCTTGCTGCTTCCAATCGATACGCATGCGCAGCAGATTTCGGATGAGGTACTCGTCATCCACAATCAATACCTTTAGTGGTTCCACAGTCAATTCCATGATGCATCGGCTCCCTTCGGGATCGTTATGATAATGGTTGTTCCTTTTCCAACCTCGCTCTGCAGCTTGAGTCCATCTTCTTTATCATAAAAAATGCGAAGCCGCTCCATCGTTCCCCACAAGCCAAAGCTTGGATTGTGTTTAGAGTTAAAAGTAGGATTAGAAGGATTAGATGAGTTAGCAAAGTTAGATGAGTTAGAACGATTAGACCTGTTCACTTCTGTGGGTTGAATCTGCTTCACTTCTTCCTCGGACATGCCGACTCCGTCGTCAGTGATCGTTAGAACTACTCCCTCCTTGGATCGACGAGCTTGAATGCGTATCGTGCCTGGGCTGCCTTTGGGACGAATACCGTGATACAGCGAATTTTCCACCAACGGCTGGAGCACAAGCTTGGGAATCATCACCCGTTCACAGCCTGAATCGATATCGTACTGCACCTCAAATACACCGGGGTATCGTACCTGCTGGATCGTCAGATAATTGCGTACAATCTCAACCTCCTCGTGCAGTGTAATCAGCTCGCGCCCTTTACTGACACTCAGCCGATAGTAACTTCCGAGTGCTTCTAACAGCTCACATACCTTATCGTTCATGCCCGACATCGCCAGGGAGGTAATGGAATCAAGTGTGTTATATAGAAAATGTGGCTTGATCTGCGCCTGAAGTGTATTCAGCTCTGCTCGACGAATCGTCTGTTGCTCCTGAATAATGCGTTTCAACATCTGGTCAATCTGCTCAATCATCTGGTTGTATCCTCCATATAGCTGTGCGAACTCGTAGCTGTTCAGCTCAACCGTCACTTTGCGGAAGTTTCCACTTGGTGCTTTCTGCATGGAACGAAGCAGCTTGTGAATCGGCTTAATGACGCTACGCGAGATGATGAATGAACTGACGAAAAAGACAGTCCCGTTCACCGCCAGTAGAATCAACGCAAGCAGCACCATGGATTTATTACGGGTATCCGTAGCCCGGTATGGACTCATGCTGATGAATTTCCACAGATCATCACCAGCCGAACGATAGGTCACCGCATATTCCTGACCACGTGAATGTAAGGTGATGAAGCCAGAGGGCTGCTCTTGAAAGGTTTGTTTTAACTTGGCCTGATTGGCCTCTAACATCTCGTGCATCCCTTCCTGTCCAGAAGCCACAGATATGGATTCGCCGGATACAGTAGGCACGGCCTTCTTTCCATCGGTAGCGTTGGTTGCGATCACCCGCTGATACTCATCCAGGATAGCCACCTGAAATGAATCCGGTGCAGACAGGTTGGCATAGGCCTGAGCGATTGATTTGCCTTTGATGTTCATGACCAGAAATCCAAGCGGAGACGTATCATCCAAATCCCGAATGAGGCGAATAAACGAAACCACCTCTTGCCCATCATTCTCCCCCGTCGCCGAGACTCCGCTGTCGTTGTTGCCACCATTCAGCCTGAGCAGATATCTTCCGTTATGCTTCAGTGCCTGTTCGTACCAAGGCGCTTCCTTCACATTCGCTTCCATAAACGTGGGCCATTCCTGTGTACCAACCGAGAATCGGTGCCCCGAATTATCGTAAATATATACTGAATCGATAATTGGAACCGCTTGCATAAGATTGGTCAAATACGCGCTGACCTTGGACTGTGTCTGTAAATTGGAGTACACATTGCCCTGCCGCAGCAGGTTCTGCAAGTTGGGATCGGAGAAAATCATTTTCGAATAATTGTTCACGTTCTCGATCATCAGATTAACGTTGGTCTCAATGGATGTAATTGTCTGCAGTGATGCTTCATTGATCTTTCGTTGCGCGTCATTTTCCGAGATTCGATTCAAAACCAACGCACTAAACGCCACCGTTAGCAGAATAATGACAAAGTAGGCAAACGGGATTTTAAAAGCGAGTGTCTTGGGCTTGCGTTGAATGAACGCTTTGAAACGGGGAGTCCAATTCGTCTTCATTGCGCTGGTGTTCGCTTTTGCATTTGCGTTTGCTTCTGCATCAGTCTCAATATCTGATTGGGCTGTTGCTTTCACTTCTATTTTTCATCTCCTTCTTTTACTGCTCCTGCATCTGTTGTTGCATCGTTTGCTCTTTGATTCAATGTGACCCTCCTTTGGTTCCAAGGTGTGATGGGTTTATCGGTTGTGATCGGATGACCTGTTGTGATATCCACCACTCTCTCGGATTTTATACAATTGTATATTATAGGACGGTGTATGGAGCAGGCTCAATTCTTTTTATCGCTTACGGATGGCTTGACTGAGTGAAATAGAATGAGGTTTTGGGGATCTGATCGTTGTGAATGCTGCGGGTAGGGGCCCCTAATTGGAGCCGCAAGGAGTACTGCTTTATATAATGTTGGAGATACAGATAATAAGTTGTGGTTTGTGCCGGATGGAGAGAAAAGCGGGGGAGAGGCGGAGGATCTGAATACACAAAAGACGATGATAAACGTCTACCTTGATATGGCATACTTTTGAGCAAGATTAGAATATTTACGGGCATAATCTTACTACTTACAGAGTGTTGATCGAGTGGTTAAGGTTGGGAAGTCTAATCATGGTCTTCTCGTATGATGGATTTAAGTGGGGAAAATGTCGGGGGCAAACCGCCCTCGGGCAGGACAAGTACAGAGTTCGTTATGGTACGAAACAGCGAATCGTGATTAAAGCGAGAATTCGGTAACGCCTTTTTTGGAGGCATATTTCAGCGTATATCTTCCTTCTGTGCCATAAGGCATCGTAGCGATTTGGATGCGGGTGTAATCCAAACGGCTCTCTCTCAGCACTTTTTTAATTAGCGCTATGCTCCGATCCTCGTCCGTGACCACACAGAAAATGTTCATTACATATTCCTTTGGATCAGCCACACGGCTACCCAGGTCACATCCATCCACCTCTCCCAAATCGGCCTGGGTTAGAACGGTTTCCAGATATTCCATCACCTTTTCCTTCAACCAATGATCTCGTTTGCTGCCCTGCGCGCTCTTCAGTGGATATTGCACCACAAGCCAGTATTTTTCACTCATTTAGCTTCACCAACCAATCTTTATATGATAGGGCATTACGTTATGTGCAGACACTTAGACGATAAGAGTTCATATCTCAGCCTTACACTCCTCCAGTTCAAAATGGGCTAGATCATTGACCTTACTGCTTTTTGGAATTGTACTGCTCTTCCATTTGCAGGATGGGGAACATGATGATATTTAATGAAATGGAAGCTTAACGTGTCTGCTGACTTTCTGCCAATAGCCACGATGTGAGCATCAGGATTTAGTTGCATAAGCTGTCTGGCAAATGGCAAACCATCCTCCAACTCTGCCAAATTCAGCGTTCGATTCGTCATCCTGTTTTCAGAAGATTGATATGGATGAAAGGGATAGATGTTCCAAAATATAAAGTCCGTTGGTTTCCACCTTGAACTGGATAACACTTCACCCCATATAATGGATGCTGTCGGTTCTGCGAAACCATACAGTACCTGAATTCGGTTAGATTTGACGATATTCGGCAGGCTTGTTCGGACACCCGGCTCACCTGAAAAAACCATATGGTGATTCACCAGCGAGTGATTCCCGGTAACCATTCGTTCGGACGTCAAGGGTACGCCGGAGAACCTCGCCCCTTGATATCCCACGGCTTCAGCAATAAAAATGTACCGAGCCTTGGACATTCTTGGTTCCAAATACCTGACCAAATGTTCCGAGCGAATCTTCACCGCTTCGGGGGCCGATATCATAACCCATCACATAATCTCTCCAAGGATTAATCACATTTACTGGCGAAACATATGCTTGTATCCCTGCAACAAACTCGCAGATATGTTGCTGCGTTTCGCTCATGCTTTTTTGCCTCCTTTGGGAGATTACGGAGTTTATCGGGCTTGCATCAGCACAGCCGAGTATCAGTAACCCACAAGAACAGGATTAGACCATGCAGGTATGGATTCAGCGCAGTAGATCAAATTACTCTGTATGATTTCCGCAACAATTAAAGGCTCGTATGTATTATCAATGATGATAACTTGATTCGCAATGGCTAGAGCTGGTTTAAGGTTCTTCAATGATTCACCATATCGATAACGAATATCCTCTTCTGCAATCCAATGACCACCCTGCTCAACACGAGAGGCAACACGATCTATATGCATTTGAACATCCTCAAGACCGATATAATAAACGACAATTTCATAATTGTTTTCTTTTGCTATTTCCATATGTTTTAAAACAAATGATCCGGACAATGTCGTTTCAATAGCGAAGTTTACACCACTTTTAATGAGTGATCGGATTCTTTTTACAGCTTCCCTGCCAGCAGACAGGTCAGCACTGCGTGGATTCTCTGGCTTCAACTCTCTTGCAATTTGATCTGGATCAACAAGTTCACCAAGCCACTCTCTCATTTGCATGCTGAGTGTACTTTTCCCTGCTCCATTTGTACCCGCAAACACAGTCATGACTGGTCTGATTTCACTCATGATATTTAAACTCCTGCCGTTTTCCAGTAGCATCAAATGTAATTTCGAATTTATTACCGGCAGCATCCTCACGAACGCGTTTGTTGTTCTTTATATAATAAATAGAGGCACCTGATTCTTTAGCTTGTTTCCGTGCATGTTGATTTGCTTTTTTTAAAATTTCTTGGAGCTGTTCTCGATTTTCAAACATCTTGAGTCCCCCAATCTAAACTTATGCTTATTATATCATAAACAGAAAAACCACCAACCAGAACACTGGTTAGTGGTGGATAGAAGCTGTAGCAAACTATTGCGGTATAACTTCCTCCCACTGACCATTGGTGGTTTCTTTGTAGATATGAAGGTTTCCATCATATTTTCCCTCAATAAAGTTAGAACCCACTTCTTTCAAGTACGGATCCAAAATAACTACTCCTTTACTCAGTTAAAATTCTCACTGCGTGGATCAGCTGTCGTTGTATCACCCCGTTGCGATTTACCGTTAATACTTACACTTGTCTGTCTCACTATCCAGGTCAAAAGATTTCCAATAGAAATACCCCTTTCAGTTCTGAATCTAAAAGGGGTGGGACTAACCATCATCTAATACTCTAATATGGAAGATTTTATGCCATGAAGCTTAAAATATCGTCTTCTTGTTTCGTATCAACAGCGATTTTATTACGCTGCATTTTTTTGCAAGATGTACATTCATGTACAATTTGATATCCTTTTTTACTAGAATATTCGAGTTGAATGGGCTTCATTAATCCTTTACAACTACTTAAACGATCGCCTGGTCTATTGTCTAGGTGCTTAGAAAATAAGCAAATTGGACAATGATTTCTAAAGCTTCCGTTTGTTAATGGTTCAACATATGCATGACAGTTTTCACAACGGAAACTTGTATTTTCAGTTTTTCTACTCAACGTATCTTCCTCCAAGATGAATTATTTCATCTGAAGAAAGGGTTCCGTTTAGTTTTCCTATCACAAGATAGTTTCAGGCTTTTAAAGGGAAGTGACAAATTCACCGTCTTGTTGTGCAAAACGATTACTTCTAGTTCCTACTTCACAAAAGCATCTTTCATCTTTTGATCCGGACCACGATTGATTTTCAAGTTTTGTATCAACCACTGTAAGACGGACTTACTCCACCTTCCACTAGTAAGTGTTCACCTCTAATCACTGACAAAGGCATTCGTCCCCTAAAAGAACACGTTGGCTTTTATCCAGTAAGTGCATATAATTAGACTCCATTTCTTTGAGATAATAGTTAGTCCCATATTTAATTATAACAAAATATATTCTTAGTGGATATTTAAACAGACTATAAGCCATCACATCAACCGCACCATTCTTGTCCAAATCCACGACCGTTTCAACATTAATTAGCCTACTTTATCTCCTACAATCACAGCGGTATACTTAACAGGATACTATAAACTTCAAAAATCGTTTTTTTCTGCTAGCTAGGTGATACGCTATCTCCTCTATGCCTGAGGTGAACAGAAGAAAATAATAAGCTGAACTAAGTAGAAGCCAGTTGTGGGGGCAACCTAAGGTGACATCAAAACTGATACTTACAGAGGGTACCGCATGTACATCATCAGAGATATATCGTAATTGACGTCAGAGAACCCCGAAGCCCTAGAGCCAAAGCGCTTTACCCTACCACCACATATCCAAGCATGCAAAAACAGCCACCAAATGGTGGCTGTCACTGATACTACTAATGGAGGCGAGGGGAGTCGAACCCCTGTCCGAAGATAACGGCACATAAGCTTCTACGGGTGTAGTCACAGTTTTGATGTCACCCGAGTATCGCCCCGTAACCGGCTATACGTTGGGTCAGCCTGATTGTCTTCTTCAGCACACCCCAGGCGGAGATGTGACAGCGTATCCCACTACTAGTTAGCCCCTATCCCTGTCACATGGGCGATGCAGGGTAGAAGCACGCACACAGTTTCTTAGGCTGCGAAAGCGTAGTTTGTTTGTTGTTTGCCGTTTAATAGGCTTTAGCGTTGATAAAGCGGACGCGTCCCCACTACCCGCTACCCATGCTCGAACTATCCCCGTCGAATCCATAAACGCCCCCTCAATGAAGAAGGGCTCCAGGATTAATCCGTGAATACGGAGCAAAGGTGCTGCACATCTTTTTCCTCCAAGGTAAAAAGATGCTTCTTTCAAACTCGGCATTCCTGTTTGCTACATGAGTAATCATAACATAGGACACATCACCGAAATAGTACAGATTGCTGGAAGACATTCCAGCAGGCTGAGCATGTGTACAAGGTTATCCAATACAACAGGCTCAATCGTCTACATATTATACCGCGTCACCAATCGGAAGTAAAGTTTACCCAGATTGGATCTCGAACAACTGCACCTAAGTATCTTACCCACGATTCAGTCAACTTACGCAACAGCTGATAATTTAAATTCATCAACGCACTAAGCCCCATGCTCCTGGCAAATTTTCTTAGTCACACATCAATAAAAACCAGCCCCACTGCACACTTTAGCTATTCACATCAAATCACCTTCCCCAATACAAATAAAAAAAGCCTCAATCTTGCCCATTGCAGGACAAACCTTGAGACTCCTTAACTCATACATCAATCAGCGCTCCACTTAACGCGCAACCTTCTGCTTCTCGCGCAGTACCCGTTGGATATCACGTTGAGCATCGCGCTTCGCGGCAGTCTCCCGTTTATCATACTGCTTCTTACCTTTACCCAGTCCAAGCAAGAGCTTTGCGTAACCGTTGCGGATATAGATTTTAAGCGGCACAATACTATACCCGTCCTGTTTCGACAGCCCAAGCAACTTATGGATCTGCACTTTATGCATCAACAACTTGCGCGTACGCGTTGGATCGAGCGGATTATTTCGGTTCCCTTGTTCAAAAGGACTAATATGCATATTGTGAATATGAATCTCACCGTTTCGAATCGTGGCAAATGCATCACCAATATTCGCACGGCCGTTACGAAGAGATTTAATCTCCGTTCCGGTAAGCACCATGCCCGCTTCATACGTATCTTCAATGAAGTAGTCATGGGAAGCCTTTTTATTCTGTGCGAGCACTTTACTCTGTCCATCATTCTTGCCCATGTCCTCACTCCTTCTCCGTAAAATAAGCCGGTACCATGCTCTATAGCAGCGCACCCGATGTTGTACCAAGGTACCACGTGCCAGACCCTAATTGTAGCAAGTACGGCTGTTAAAATCAAGAAAGAGGCGACCTCTGCCGCCCCTCCTCATTACACCACTTTCAGACTGTGCGAAACAACACACCGGCTGAAGTGACTATTTTCTCCAACGCTTAACCTGGAGGAACGAATTGTAATCCATCTCTTCAAGTTACGTTAGCTTTATTTTTTCTTTTTCCGTACAAAAGCTGCCGTGCCGTTACCAGCTGCACCTTTGCTCTTCTTCCGCTTGCGTCGTGGTGCTCCGCCTTCCTGAGCGCCACCAGGAGTTGCATTCTCTCCAATAAATACGCCGCTCGGCGAAGTGTTTTTGCGTCCACTTCCGCCTTTGCCACCTTTACCGCCACCCTTGCCGGACTTAAAGCTGCCTTCACCGCGACCGCTGCCGCTGTTCAGGCCACTTCCTTGTCCACCGGTTGAACTAGTATCCGATCCACCCGATGTAGAGCTATAACCGCCTTTACCTGAGCCAAAACCAAAGCTCACCGCGCCTTTGCCCCGGCCAGTTGATCCGCCAGCATCACCAGCACGACGCTCACCTTTAGGCTTGCCGCCGCCTTTACCTGCGTAGCCACCGGATGAGCCTGCGCCTGCACTCGCTGCTCCACTGCGACCGCCACGTCCACCTTTACTGCTTTCTTCCGTTGATCTGCCCCCACGGCTGGCTCCAGCACCTGTCGAACTGCCTTTGCCGCCACGTGAACCGCTGAATCCACCTGGTCCACCCTTGGCACCGCCGCGTCCGCCGCCGCTACCAGGACGCCCACCTTTACCGCCACGTCCGCCACCGAAGCCGCCAGGACGTTCAGCGCGAGGTTTCATATCCACCATTTCAAAATCAATCGTATACTCTTCCATGCTTACACGTGCTACACGGATCTTCACTTCATCACCGATGCGGAAGACTTTCGAGGTACGTTCACCAATCAGAGCCATATGCTGATCGTCAAAATGGTAATAGTCGTCCGTGAGTGCGCTCAGGCGAATCAGGCCTTCAACCGTGTTCTCCAGTTCAATGAACATACCAAAGCTGGTCACACTGCTGATCATGCCTTCGAACTCTTCGCCTACTTTGTCGAGCATGTACTCGGCTTTTTTCATTTTTTCCGTATCCCGCTCAGCTTCTACTGCCACACGTTCACGTTCCGAAGACTGCTGCGCAATATCGGCCATACGTGCTGCCAAATACTCCTGACGATTCTCCGGCAAAGCACCATTATTTTCAATGACTTCGCGAATCACACGGTGAATGACAAGATCGGGATAACGACGAATTGGAGACGTAAAGTGACTATAGAATTCTGCCGCGAGGCCAAAGTGACCTGACATTTCAGAATCATACTTCGCCTGTTTCATGGAACGCAGCATCATCGTACTAATCACGGTTTGTTCTTTCGTTTCTTTGATATCCTCAAGCAACGATTGAAGCGCCCGGGGATGAATCGCATTGCCACGTCCTTTGACCTGGTGTCCAAAATTCGCCGCAAAGGCGAGGAAATTTTGCAGTTTTTCCTGATCCGGGTCTTCGTGCACACGATAAATGAACGGAACCTTCAACCAGTGGAAATGCTCTGCCACGGTTTCGTTCGCTGCCAACATGAATTCCTCAATGATTTGCTCGGCAATCGAACGCTCCCGTTTCACGATATCTACCGGTTTGCATTCTGCGTCCACAATGATTTTGGATTCTTCAAAATCAAAGTCAACCGCACCACGGCGCATACGCATAGCACGCAGCTTCAAAGCAATCTCTTTCATCAGATGGAAATCATCGACCAGATCCTTATAACGCTCGAGCAATTCAGGCTCTTCACCTTCAAGGATTTTACGGACGTTGGAGTACGTCATCCGCTCTTTGGTTTTGATCACACTCGTGAAAATGTCATGTTTCACAACCTTCATCTGGTCGTTAAATTCCATCTCACAAGACAGGGTCAAGCGGTCTACCTGCGGGTTCAAACTACAGATTCCGTTGGACAGACGTTGTGGCAGCATAGGAATAACCCGATCCACCAGATACACACTGCATCCACGGTTGTAGGCTTCCTGATCAAGCTTGGAATTCTCCTGCACATAATAGCCAACATCGGCAATATGAACACCCAGACGGTAATTACCATTAAACAGTTTCTCTACATTTACAGCATCATCCAGATCCTTGGCATCTTCACCATCAATTGTGACAATGTTAAGCCCGCGCAGATCACGACGACCCTGTTGTACAATCTCTTCATCCGTGATGGAGTCGGGTGCTTTCTCCGCTTCTTCTACCACTTCATCCGGGAAAGCTTCAGGCAGCTGATGCTTCCGAATAACGGACAAAATATCAATACCCGGCTCATCCTTATGACCGAGAATCTCGATCACTTCACCCTCAGCCGCCGCACGACCCTCCGGGTAGCTGACGATCTTTGCTACAACCTTTTGTCCATCAACCGCCCCAGCAAAATTGGTACGTGGGATGAAAATATCGCGATTAATCCGTTTGTCATCCGGAATGACAAATCCGTACACCTCATGGCTTTGGAATACACCAACCACTTGTGTCACAGCACGAGTAACAATACGGACGATCTCACCCTCCAGGCGACCACCTGAAGGTCCTTGAGATGTGACTTTAACCAATACCGTGTCACCATTCATTGCACTCTTCATATCATTGGCATGAATGTACACATCCGGGTGCTCCCGATCCTCTGGGATAAGGAAAGCGAAACCTTTGGCGTGAGCCTGTAAACGTCCACGTACCAAATCCATGCGCTCTGGCATGCCATAGCGATTGTTACGGGTCAGCAAAACTTTACCGGATTCCTCCAGCGTATTAAGCATAATCAAAAAGGCTTTGAAATCAGCTGCATCTTCAATAGCGAAGTGCTGTTCCAACTCCTGATAAGTCATAGGTTTATAAGCGGTTTCCCGCATGAAGTCGAGCAATTGTTGTTCTGTTATCATTAATATATTCACCTCGGGAAACATAAAAGTGTAAGCAAGTCTCATCTCTTTATGTATCGGAATTCTTACCATTTTCATGCAATACAATATCACTACTGTGAAGAGTGTAGTAGTACAACCATACTATCTCATACCCTAGTATACACGAATTCAATCCGGCCCATCCGTACCTCGCAAAAAAACCACAGTTGCCGGGCGCTCCTCTAAAATCACGCTTTCACGTATCTCTACAGACATTTTATGCGATACACGTGCTGTGCGCATCTGAAAAAGGACTACATCCGAAAATTTTCTGTACACATGACGTTCATTATAGGGAGTGAGTTCGCGTAACGAATAAGCGAGGGACATACCATACATGATAGGAGTGTGTTGCATGTTTAAGGAAGGAAACCAAACAGAAGTGAGAAGAAGACCGAAAATCATGGAGTCTATAGATTAAATTGTTGGAAAAGTTTGGACGCGTAAGAATTTATTAAAAAACCCCCGTTTCTTCACGAAACGAAGGTTCATCAATTAAGCCATTAGCTTAAGCTATTCATTGAACAGCAGTTCCGAATCTTACTTGGAAACCACCGTAACAATAATAGACAAAATCATAAATCCTGCACCCAGTACCACCGTTGCACGTTGCAGGAAGAGATCCAATCCGCGCGCTTTCGTTTTACCGAAAAGATGTTCCGCACCACCGGAGATGGCACCCGCCAAACCAGCGCTTTTCCCGTGCTGCAGCAATACTACAGTGATTAGACCGATCGAGAAAACAACGAGCAGCAATTTCAAAGCAATATCCATTCTTTCCACCTCCTACCCATGTGGGCATACATCTCACCATAAAAACAGTTACTTTAATTGTAACATAGCTATGGTTGTACTACAAGTAGTACAGTTTATACGATGCCCTAAATTTCACCATCTGCGTGATCCTTACGTTATACCATTACTTCGTTGCAATAAAAAAGACAAGCCGGTTACCCGGCTTGCCCGTAAAAGCTGGATATCCAGCTTATTTTTTAAGGTTGTAGAATCCTTTAAGACCATTGTATTGAGCCAGTTCACCCAGTTGATCCTCAATGCGGAGCAATTGGTTGTACTTCGCGATACGGTCTGTACGGGAAGGAGCACCCGTTTTGATTTGACCAGCGTTAGTTGCAACAGCGATGTCAGCGATTGTGCTGTCTTCGGACTCACCGGAACGGTGAGAGATTACAGCTGTGTATCCTGCGCGTTTAGCCATTTCAATAGCATCAAATGTTTCAGTCAATGTACCGATTTGGTTAACTTTGATCAGGATGGAGTTACCGATACCTTCGTCGATACCTCTGCCCAGACGCTCAGTGTTTGTTACGAACAGGTCATCACCAACGAGTTGTACTTTGTCTCCCAATTTCTCAGTGAGCAATTTCCAACCATCCCAGTCATCTTCGGACATACCATCTTCGATTGTGATGATTGGGTATTTCTCAACCCATGAAGCCAGAAGGTCAACATACTCAGCGGAAGTGTAAGATTTACCTTCGCCAGCAAGTGTGTACTTACCATCTTTGTAGAACTCAGTGGAAGCTACGTCCATACCCAAGAATACGTCAACGCCTGGTTTGTAACCAGCTTTTTCAATAGCTTCGATGATTGTAGTGATTGCTTCTTCGTTCGAACCAAGGTTCGGTGCGAAACCACCTTCGTCACCTACAGCTGTGTTCAAGCCTTTTGAGCTCAATACGGATTTCAAGTTGTGGAAGATCTCTGCACCTACGCGAAGAGCTTCTTTGAAGCTTGGTGCTCCAACTGGAAGAACCATGAACTCTTGAACGTCGATGTTGTTGTCAGCATGCTCACCACCGTTGATGATGTTCATCATTGGAACTGGCAGTGCTTTAGCGTTGAATCCGCCCAGGTAAACGTACAGTGGCAGGTCCAGAGCGTCAGCAGCTGCGCGAGCTACTGCCATGGATACAGCCAGGATTGCGTTAGCACCCAGTTTACCTTTGTTTGGCGTACCATCCAAAGTGATCATCAATTTGTCGATACCCAGTTGATCCAATGCATCCATACCGATAACTTCTGGAGCGATTGTTTCGTTTACGTTTTTAACAGCTTGCAGAACACCTTTACCGAGGTAACGGGATTTGTCGCCATCGCGAAGCTCAACTGCTTCATGGGCACCAGTGGATGCACCGGATGGAACGATTGCGCGTCCGATTGCGCCGGACTCCAGGTATACTTCAACTTCTACTGTAGGGTTACCGCGGGAGTCGAGGACTTCGCGAGCGTACACGTCAGAAATAATAGTCATTTGTGATAATCTCCTTTAAATTTAAATTTATTATAAATTAGGAACACTTGTGTTTTCCCTTTTCCACTACGTCAGCAGAATCGTCCTCTGATCGCTGTTATCCCCTGATTCCATTGAACTTATTTTCATAAGTTGGAATCATGTGATAAAGGCGAACGCGTTGCTTCTTCGGACAATTTCTGCTTCCTTCGTTCGGGGTAAACTCCAAACTTCCCAATTTCATATATGTTGTTGCGTAACTTATTTACGGGTAGCGATGACGGATGTACCTGTCATTTCTTCCGGTTTAGGCAATTGCATCAGGTCAAGGATCGTTGGCGCGATATCCGCCAGGATTCCGCCTTCACGCAGGGTTAGATTGGCATCCGTAACGATGAATGGAACCGGGTTCGTTGTATGAGCTGTGAACGGACGTCCTTGCTCATCGAACACCATATCCGCGTTACCATGATCCGCCGTGATCAGTACAACGCCGCCTTTGGCAAGTACTGCATCCACAACACGGCCCATGCACTCATCTGTTACCTCAACCGCTTTGATGGTAGGCTCCAGCATACCGGAGTGTCCAACCATGTCAGGGTTAGCAAAGTTCAGAATGATGGCGTCATGTTTGTCTGCTTCGATCTCGCGAACACATGCGTCAGCCACTTCATACGCGCTCATCTCCGGTTGCAGATCATACGTTGCAACTTTTGGTGAGTTGATCAGTACGCGAGTTTCGCCCGGAAGCTCCACATCACGACCGCCGCTGAAGAAGAAGGTAACGTGCGGGTATTTCTCAGTTTCTGCAATACGCAGTTGTTTTTTATTGTTTTGTACCAGAACTTCACCCAGGGTGTTGTCGAGGTTCTTCGGCGAATAAGCCACATAACCTTCAACCGTCTCACTGAACAAAGTCAAACATACAAAGTGCAAGCCTACAGGGAACTTCGGACCACGATCGAAACCGCGGAAATCCTGGTTCGTGAATACTTGCGACAACTGGATCGCACGGTCAGGACGGAAGTTGAGGAAGATAACGGAATCGCCGCTCTCTACCAAACCTACCGGCTCACCATCCGCTTTGACGATAACCGTTGGTTCAACGAATTCATCAAATACGGATTTCTCATACGATTCTTCAACCGCTTTGAGTGGGTCAGTGTATTTCGGTCCATCTCCATAAACGATGGCGCGGTATGATTTCTCAACCCGTTCCCAACGTTTGTCACGGTCCATCGCGTAATAGCGACCTTGAACCGTTGCGATTTTACCTACACCGACTTCTTCAATCTTAGCGATCAGTTTCTGCATGAAGTCTTTACCACTGTCTGGCATAACATCACGGCCATCCATGAAAGCATGAATATATACATCATTCATTCCTTCTTTTTTGGCCAGATCCAGCATAGCAAACAGGTGGTCGATGTGACTATGTACGCCGCCATCGGACAACAAGCCGTAGAGATGAAGCTTTTTGCCGCTTTGTTTCGCTTCGCGAACCGCTTTGACAAGTGTTTCATTGTCATAGAACTCGCCGTCACGAATGGATTTAGAGATACGGGTCAAATCCTGGTATACGATCCGGCCGGCACCAATGTTCAGGTGACCTACCTCGGAATTTCCCATTTGCCCTTCTGGCAAACCTACAGCTTCACCGCAAGCAGTGAGCGTTGTATGTGGGAATTGGCTCATGAAACGGTCGTAGTTCGGTTTCTTGGCTTGCGCTACCGCATTGCCTTCCACCGTGTTACGCAGACCAAAGCCATCCATGATGATCAGTGCTACAGGTTTTGGAGCTGTCATCTTACTTCGCCCCCTCAACAAGCGCGATGAACGAAGCCGGCTGCAAGCTGGCACCGCCAACAAGTGCGCCGTCGATGTCGCTTTGTCCGAGGTATTCTGTTACGTTCTCCGGTTTAACACTGCCGCCGTATTGAATACGAACTGCATTCGCAACCGTCTCGTTGTACAGATCCTTCACCAGCGTACGGATGTAAGCAATAACTTCATTCGCATCTTGGGAAGTGGAGGATTTGCCTGTGCCAATCGCCCAGATTGGCTCATAAGCGATAACAACTTGTGCCGCTTGCTCTGCAGACAGACCTGCAAAAGCAGCTACTGTTTGCACTTTGCATACGTCTTTTGTTTGGTTCGCTTCACGCTCTTCAAGCGTCTCACCCAGGCAGAAGATTGGAGTCAATCCGTGACGGAATGCTGCATGCAACTTTTTATTAACAGTCTCATCGGTTTCCGCAAAATATTGACGGCGCTCCGAGTGACCAATAATGACATAATCCACACCCAGGTCTTTCAGCATCACGCCGCTGATTTCACCTGTGAATGCACCGTTGTCTTCAAAATGAAGATTTTGTGCACCAATTTTGATGTTTGTGCCTTTAACGGCTTCTACCAGGGATGGCAGATTTGTAAACGGTGCGCAGATTACAGTTTCCACGCCTTCAACTTCCGCTTTTCCTTTAACTTCCTGAATGAAGTCATTGGATTCGGAAACCGTTTTGAACATTTTCCAGTTACCTGCGATAATCGGTGTTCTCATGGGTTTCAACTCCTTCATGCTATAGACTACTAAAACTTACTTGTCGTTCAATGCCACTACGCCTGGAAGTACTTTACCTTCCATGAACTCGAGCGATGCACCGCCACCTGTAGAGATGTGGTTCATCTTGTCAGCCAATTTGAACTTCTCAGCTGCTGCTGCGGAGTCACCGCCACCAATTACAGTGTAAGCTTCTGTCTCAGCGCAAGCTTCTGCTACTGCACGAGTACCGTGGGAGAATGGCTCGATTTCAAATACGCCCATTGGTCCGTTCCATACAACCAATTTGGAGTTTTTGATTACGTCAGCATAGATCTCACGTGTTTTAGGACCGATGTCGATACCTTCCCAATCTGCTGGGATACCATCGATGTCAACGATTTGTGTGTTTGCTTTCGCACTGAAATCGTCAGACACTACGATATCTACCGGCAGGTAGAAGTTTTTGCCCAGTTTTTTCGCTTTTTCGATGAAACCGAGAGCAACATCAAGTTTGGATTCATCCAGCAAGGATTGTCCAATCTCATGTCCTTGTGCTTTGAAGAACGTGTAAGTCAGACCGCCACCGATGATCACGTTGTCTGCAATGTTCAGCAGGTTGTCGATTACATCGATTTTGTCCTTAACTTTGGATCCGCCGATGATTGCTGTGAAAGGACGCTCAGGGTTGGAGATTGCTTTACCCAACACTTCAAGTTCTTTCTCCATCAACAAACCGGACACCGCTGGAAGCAAGTGAGCGATTCCTTCAGTCGAAGCGTGTGCTCTGTGAGCCGCGCCAAACGCATCGTTAACGAAAACGTCAGCCAGTTCAGCAAATTGTTTTGCCAGTTCCGGATCGTTTTTCTCTTCGCCTGCGTGGAAACGAACGTTTTCAAGCAACAATACGTCGCCGTTGTTCAGTTCAGCGATTTGAGCTTTAACAGCGTCACCAACGGAATCGTCAGCTTTAACAACTGTTTTACCAAGCAATTCAGACAAACGCTCAGCTGCTGGAGTCAAACGCAAGGATTCAACCACTTCGCCGTTAGGACGACCCATGTGGCTTGCCAAAATGACTTTAGCACCTTTTTCAATCAAGAAGTTGATTGTAGGAAGCGTTGCACGAATACGTTTGTCATCTGTAATTTTACCATCTTCGAGCGGCACATTGAAATCTACACGGACAAAAGCCCGTTTTCCTGTCAATTCGATATCGCGTACACTTTTTTTGTTCATTGTATTTCCTCCGCACCCATGTATTTGGTGGACCAATCAAGAGCTAAAATCCCTTGTCAATCCTGGTGTTTTTGAGAAATTTGCAAAATGTAGATATATAAAGAGCGGAAACAATATAGCATCTGTTTCCGCTCTATTTTATTTCAGATATTACTTAATCATTTTTGCAAAGTGCTCCAAAGTGCGAACCAATTGTGCAGTGTAGGACATTTCATTGTCATACCAAGCTACAGTTTTAACCAATTGTTGGTCGCCAACAGTCAGAACTTTAGTTTGAGTTGCATCAAACAGGGAACCGAAAGTGATTCCTTGGATATCGGAAGATACGATTTCGTCTTCTGTGTATCCGAAAGTTTCTGGATCGGAAGCTTCTTGCATAGCTGCGTTAACTTCTTCAGCAGTTACTTTTTTGTTCAGAACAGTTACGAGCTCAGTCAGGGAACCAGTAGCTACTGGTACACGTTGAGCTGCACCATCAAGGATGCCTTGCAGTTCTGGGATTACCAGACCGATTGCTTTAGCAGCACCAGTTGTGTTAGGGATGATGTTTTCAGCTGCTGCGCGAGCACGACGGAAGTCACCTTTAGGGTGTGGAGCATCCAAAGTGTTTTGGTCGCCAGTGTAAGCGTGAATTGTAGTCATCAAACCTTGAACGATTCCGAATTTGTCTTGCAGTGTTTTTGCCATAGGTGCCAGGCAGTTTGTTGTGCAAGATGCGCCGGAGATTACAGTTTCAGTACCGTCGAGGATTTCATGGTTTACGTTGTAAACGATGGTTTTCATGTCGCCAGTAGCTGGTGCGGAGATAACAACTTTCTTAGCTCCACCTTTCAAGTGTTTCTCAGCTGCTTCTTTAGTTGTGAAGAAACCAGTACATTCCAGAACGATATCTACGCCCAGGTCGCCCCAAGGAAGTTCTTCCGGGTTACGGTTAGCCAATACTTTAACTTCTTTGCCGTTCACTTTGAAGAAGCCATCGTGTACTTCAACATCGCCATCGAAGCGACCTTGAGTTGTATCATATTTGAGCAAATGAGCGAGCATTTTAGCATCAGTCAAGTCGTTGATTGCTACTACCTCGATGCCTGCTACATTTTGAATACGGCGGAATGCCAAGCGTCCAATACGTCCAAAACCGTTAATACCTACTTTAATCATGAGTAAGTTCCTCCCAAGTTTTGATTAATTTTTTATGAAACTTATATATTCAAGACAGACGGTGAAGTCCGTCAAGACAACAATAGTTGTGATGCAAAGTAAACCCTTATTCCATTTCAGCAACGATGACTTCGGCAGCAGCCTCATCAATAATCAGAATATCTTCCTGACCAAATCGCAACACGGAGTGAATGGCAGCAGCTTTGCTTTTGCCACCTGCAATTCCAATCACGACATCGGTTCGTTCAATATCCTGAAGTCGCATACCCAGTGTAAGCATGGTATGTACCACCTTACCCTGATCATTAAAGTAATAACCGAAAGATTCAGATACGGCTCCTTGCTCCTGAAGTTCATCGATAATCTCCGTCGCAAGTTTACGTCTTGTCGCCATCTCCACGGCATCACCAATTCCATGAATTACAATCCGCGATTTCCGAATCAGCTGCAGAATCTCCTGAACACTAGGGTCCTGGATTAATGATTCGTAGGCATGATCACTAAGCAAATCCGGTACATGCAGGAGTTTGTATTGCGCTCCTACCCGTTTTGCCATTGTGGATGCAATCGTATTTGCCTGAATTTCAAGGCTTTCTCCAAGTCCACCGCGTGCCGGTACGAACCAGACACCTTTGAGCGATGTTGGCGGAGTCAGTTGCTCTGCGACTTCGGCCGTTGTTGATCCGCCAGTAACGGCGACAACGTCGTTGTCACTCATGATATTGCCGAGAGCCTTCGCTCCGGCTCTGCCCAGTTCCCTTTTGGCAAATGGAGAAACGTCCGAATCACCAGGAACCACAACTACCTTTTGCAGACCGTAGGCTTGCTTGATGCGCTCTTCCAGCTCGGATAATCCGAACAACTCTTTGGCTACGGGCTCTAACTGCTGCAGCAAATCATACCCTGCCTCGCTGATCTTCATTCCTGCACTGTCAATTTCAATAAGTCCCTGAGCCTTTAACAGATCGGTCTCAGCCCTCAGAACCCGCTCGGTCATCTGCATGGAATTAGCTAACGTTCTCCGTCCGATCACATCCGATAACATGATCTGTTGCAGAATCGTATACCTCTTTTTCAAGATATCCATGAGATCAGGCAGAAGCTGCTTTTGTACTTCTAAAATCGTTCGCATGCTTTCCACTCCCGCAAGTTCTCGTTCTAAGCTCTCTTTCGTGGCCCTAAAACGTCCCGGGTTAACTTTTTAAGTCCCACGTCTATTCTACCTAAAACTGACGTGACATGCAAGTGTTTCAACGTGTTATTTCGACACGCATTCAGCGTTTGTACGCGCCTATTTTCACAATCCTAGACTTCCATGATCAAGGACTAGCTCACGCATACCATATATAGAAGAAACGAAAGAATTCCATCTACATATCGCTCAGAAACACATTTCATACGGCATGTCCAAAACCTCTAATAGCATTTACTTAAATGCACTCTTTATCCACTCTTCTTCATCATGATCATTTTTGGGTTAATCCAAACCAATACCACAACGAACTGCTTGCAATTAAATATTTCATGAGCTATAATCATTATTGCTGTCACATAATGTGCGCCCGTGGTCCAATGGATATGACGTAGGCCTCCGAAGCCTGAGATCCAAGTTCGATTCTTGGCGGGCGCGCCATTTTTATTTAACAGCTCATAACCCATTTAACCAATGAAACCGGAAAGGTTTCTTTTTTTTGTAAGTTAGTTTGACTTTCTTTGACTTTTTGTTTGGAATTGTTTATTATGTGGGTAATACGGTAACAGTTTAATTATAAACACCAATAACATTTACATTCCAAGGAGGTTTTTCACGTGAGTTTTATTCCAATGGTCGTTGAACAGAGCAACCGGGGTGAGCGCGCCTACGACATCTACTCCAGATTGCTGAAGGATCGTATTATTTTCCTTGGTAGCGATGTTAATGACGTAGTGGCTAATGCCATTATGGCACAGATGTTGTTCCTGGCTGCGGAAGATCCGGAGAAAGACATTCACTTATACATCAACAGCCCAGGCGGATCGATTACAGCCGGTATGGCGATTTACGATACAATGCAATTCATCAAACCGGATGTATCTACCATCTGTGTAGGTATGGCGGCTTCCATGGGTGCATTCTTGTTGAATGCCGGTGCAAAAGGTAAACGTTTTGCATTACCAAACAGTGAAATTATGATTCACCAACCACTTGGTGGTGCACAAGGTCAGGCTTCTGACATCGAAATCCGTGCTCGTCGCATTTTGAAAATGCGTGATACGTTGAACCGCATCATCTCTGAGCGTTCAGGTCAACCTCTGGAGCGGATTGAGAAAGATACAGATCGTGACTACTTCATGAGTGCTGCTGAAGCTGCCGATTACGGTATCATTGATAAAGTTATTGAAAACGTAGGTTCCCAAGGAATCTAAGTGTTAGTTAGACCACGGTCTTCGCGTTAATATATCAATACCTAACGTAATCAGCAACACCTCATTGTGTTGTCTATACGAGAAGAAGCCCTCATCATGATCATGATGAGGGCTTCTTTTTTCATTTTATAAGAAAAATAACTTAAGAGTGCATAATAATGATTCTTTATTTGGTTCCCGTTACATCGCTAAATGGTTCTGTGCCTTTAGGAAGAATCTCTTTATACGTAAATGGCATTTCAGGGAATCCCTCTGCGTACGCTGTATACTCATACAGCTGGAAGAACACGACCACACCCGTTGGTGTAACATAGAAATCCTGATCTTTATTTAACCCTTTATACCCATCGAGGTATCCACCGCGGGCTTTCAGTTGCTCGCCCACTTTTTTACCCAACGTCTCACGCATGGTTTTGTTATTTTGCAGCACATCATCTAATGTAAGCTCCTTACCTGTGTCCAGTGCAAAGGTGTGGCCCGTACGGTATGTCATACCATGAGCGCCAGCATAATCTTCGTATCGTTGTGTAATGAGTCCCAGCACGCCTTTTTCGTTGTACGTCACTACATAAGAGCTCTCAAATGCATATGGACGGTTGGCTGTAGCACCGCCGAATTCAGATGTCTGTTTCTTGAAGTCAGCTACATAAGCATCCACTTCGTCTTTCAGCACTTTGTTGATCGCTGCTTCAGCTTCTTTGCTGGCAAGTCCACTCACCTGTGGATATTGAACATCTACTTCAGCATTTTTTACAGTAACATTAACTGTTGCCGCTTTAATTTTAACGTTATTTTGTTTCACCTTGCTGAGTGTCAACGTTTTGGTTTTGCCATCCCAATTCCCCTGTACACCCAGATAATCTCTCATTGCCGAGAATGGGATATATAATCGACCCTGAATCAATTTCGCTTCCACCTGAGGGTAATAACCGTTAATATAAACGTTTGGCTGTCCATCCATCAGGCTAACGGTCATCGCATTGTTGGCTGCTGTTACCGTATATGACTTGGTTTTCGCATCATATTTCAGCGTTCCACCTGCCACATCTTTAACTGCAGTAAGAGAGACCCAAGTTGAGCCACCTTGAAGAAGTCCTTTTTGAGTCAGTGTTTTCCCACCCGATTTCAGAGTTACCTCAGCCGGGGTTGTCACTTTCGAGGATACCGATGCTGCCTGAACCGAACTGTCCTGCCATACCGAACCGCTACCTACAATAATTCCTGCTGCGAGCAAAGCACTTGTCCATTTTTTCCATGATGTCATATATAAAACTCCTCTCTGAATTCACAATTAGGGATCATTGCGTATGTAGTCCTGATCTGATCGCATATCTCATACGCTCACCTCTCTATTATAATTAACCCGATTTCGGAAAGGTTTACAGCTCGAGTTACAATGTTGATGAATATCAAGCGGAAAATATAACGGGATATGACCTTTTTGTCACGAACAACTATACAAAAAAGATACCAATAACCAGCATTTCTTGTTGCTTCAAAAAGGCACCCTCCTATCTAACTTCATCAAAGTTTGCTTTTCCAACAAAAAAAGACTCTGTCCACAGGACAAAGTCTTTGTCATCATTTCGTTGTACCCTTCAAATGACCCTTGAAAAGGTTACTTGAGCTTACAATCCTTAGTTCAATCTTGTTTATTTCATTTCATACGTGATATTCAGGATTGTGCTAACTTTAACTTGGCCTGTTTCAATCTCAGTGCCACCTGCTGTATCTTGTGCTTTGGACATCAGCGCCTCACTTGCATAGAATACAGGCACATTGCCATCACCTTGGCTCACGGAAAGAACAGCACCCAGTTGACGTTTAACTGCTTTTGCAATGGCGCCTGCTTTCACATCTGCATTGGCAACAGCTTTCTCAATCACTTGGGACTCATAACTTTCCGGATTTTCTACAGTAAAGCGCACGTTTTCAATGTTGTTGGCACCTGCCCCCGAAGCAGCATCGAGCAACTCGCCAATCTTATCCATCTCACGATATGTGACAGTCAGCGTATGATGCGCTGTGTATCCTTTAATTTGTTGTCCGTCTTTTTCGCTATACGTATAGTTGGGTTGTACAGAGAACTGACTCGTTTGAATGTCGTCTGCACTGATCTTCCACGTATTCTTCAGCAAGTTGGATACCTTTTGAACTTTCGCAGCATTCGCTTTTTGAGCAGATGCAGCTGTCTCTGCAGTACTGTTCACACCAATGGACAGATAAGCGATATCAGGCTTCACCTGAATCTCACCTTTACCCACAACATTAATCACATTCTGTTGTACTCCCTGAACTTCTGCAGCGTAAGCATAGTTACCTGGTGCAACCCATGCTGTTCCTCCAACAAGCAACGTACTTGCCACCAGCACCGCACCAAACGGTTTCATCCATTGTTTACCCATCACGATAGCCTCCTTATGTGTTAACATCTCAAACTTTAATCGATTTGATACCTTAACAGACGGGACAAATTCCATAATGTT
Source organism: Paenibacillus sp. FSL M8-0212 (assembly GCF_038004645.1). Lineage (NCBI taxonomy): Bacteria > Bacillati > Bacillota > Bacilli > Caryophanales > Paenibacillaceae > Paenibacillus > Paenibacillus sp. FSL M8-0212. The sequence goes on from NZ_JBBORP010000001.1 coordinate 2,288,212, forward strand.
GCACTTGACGATAGCAAATACGTCAATAACGCAAAAAAGCCCCTTTCGGGACTTCTTCATTGGATTGATCATATCTTATTGGTTTTCGAGCTCTTCCTTGCTTACCAGACTAACTAAAGCGTTTACAGCCTGTTCGGCATCCGCGCCTTCTGCACTAATCTGGATTTCCGTACCTGTGCTAATTGCAAGGCTCATGATCCCCATGATACTTTTTGCATTAACTTTTTTGTCGTCCTTCTCGACGAACACTTCAGACGAGTACTTATTCGCTTCTTGAACGAACAGTGCCGCAGGTCTGGCATGGAGACCCGTTTTCAAACGGACAACTACCGGGTGCTTTGTCATGGAAACTTACCCCCTATTATGAAATCTGGACATTAAATACACAATTATATTTATACAACATTATACCATTAACCCGTGCAGGACACTAGAAGAAAAAACTCAAAGTGCTTTAGAGGACATTATCTTGCCCTAATTTCATCTTTTGCACAGCGCATCCAATGACCTAAGTAAGTTCCCTAGGTCCTTAACGGTTGACTTTCCCGGCCTTTCTGTTCAGCAGAAACAGCCGACCTTGTTACTTTACCCTACGCCGTCTTAACCATAACGTTCTGTGCGTACTTTCTCAGCCAGCTCATCAATTTTACGAAGCCGATGGTTCACTCCCGACTTGCTAACTGTACCTTTAAGGAGTTCGCCTACTTCTTTCAAATTGATATCTGGATGAGCGAGTCGAACCTCCGCCACCTCGCGAAGTTTCTCAGGCAACGATTCCAGACCAACTTCCTTTTGTAACAACCGGATATTATCGATTTGTCTTACCGCCGCTCCAATCGTTTTATTCAGGTTGGCGGTCTCACAATTGACAATCCGGTTAACGGAGTTACGCATATCACGCATAATTCGTACATCTTCAAACTTGAACAAGGCCTGATGAGCACCAATGATGCTGAGCAGCTCAATGATTTTCTCGCCTTCCTTAATGTATAGGATGAATCCTTTTTTCCGTTCTATACACCGGGCATTCAGATGAAATTCATTGGCCAGGTCAACCAGTGCCTGACAGTGCTCTTCATACATGGACGCAATCTCCAGATGGTACGAGGAACCTTCCGGATTATTAACCGATCCACCGGCCAGAAATGCACCGCGAAGATAGGCACGTTTACAACAGTTCTGCTGAAATAACTCCGTATTAATTCCTGGCGTAAACAGAAAACCTTCCGATACAATATGAAGACTGTTGAGAATCTCTTGTACCATAGTTGGAATTCGAACAATATATACATTGTTCTTTTTCAGCCGCATTTTTTTGCGGACCAGTAGTTCCGTATGCACTTGAAAATGCTTTTTAAGCAGAGAGTATGCCCGTCTTGCAATGGCGGCATTCTCCGTCGAAATATCCAAGATCACTTTTTTATTCGATAACTGCACTGCACCAAGCATACGGATGAGGGCTGAAAGTTCCGCCTTTTCGCAGCACGGTTCGCTCTCGATCATGGTTAACTCTTTTTTGGTCTGTGCTGCAAACGACATGGGACTTCACCTCTTCCGTAACATCCAATTTTGTACCAGTTGGTAGATGTGATGACTTAACTTGTCGGCATCATGACGCAGATAGGTTTTGAACAGAACAAGAGTATCTGCAACCACCTGATAGCCGGCACTTTCGAGTACATTCATATCCAGCACAACCGGTTTTGCTCCTTTTTCCGCATACTTATTCTGCACTTGTAGCGGAATATCACCATTATTTACGATGACATAGTCGAAGAGCTGATGACCTATATGCTCGTGTACCGCCTTAAGGTGGTCACTTACCGTATAGTTATCCGTTTCTCCCGGCTGTGTCATAACATTACAGATAAACATCTTCACCGCATCAGCCTCTACCACAGCTTCTGCAAGCTTAGGTACGAGCAGATTGGGAAGGATGCTTGTATAGAGGCTGCCTGGCCCGATCAGAATGGCGTCAGCTTGACGAATGGCCTCTACTGCCTCTGGCAACGGCTCCACGTGATCCGGTTCAAGGAAAACACGTTTGATGCGTCCACCTGCCTCAGGGATCTTGGACTCGCCTGTAATAATTGTCCCATCTTCCATCTCGGCATGCAACACAACGGCCTGGCCTGCGGCTGGCAATACCTCACCTCGAACGGCAAACACGCGGCTAAGCTCCCGCACTGCGGTCACAAAGTCGCCCGAAATATCCGTCATTGCAGCCAAAATCAAATTTCCCAAGCTGTGGCCTGCAAGCCCCGCGCCTGTATTGAAACGGTACTTCAACATATCTGAAAGCAATGGTTCTACATCAGCCAGTGCCGTAAGCACGTTGCGAATGTCGCCCGGAGGCGGCATCTGTAGCTCATTGCGCAGGATGCCTGAACTTCCACCGTCATCTGCAACTGTGACGATGGCCGTGATATCTAGCGGCTTCTCTTTCAAACCGCGCAACATCACGGACAATCCGGTTCCGCCGCCCATTACAACTATTCTCGGACGTTCTCTTCGTGGTCCGGCCTCTTTCATCCCTTCACCCTCTTCAATGACGGTCCCGGTCAGCGTCGCGATGGCTCACGGTAACAGCTTCTGTCTCGCTGCTTCCCAACATCTTGCCCAAATATTCCGATATTGCTACCGAACGATGCTTGCCTCCGGTACAGCCGATTCCAATAATAACCTGGCTTTTGCCTTCCTTCCGGTATTGCGGAATCAGGAAATGCAGCATATCCAGCAGCTTGGTCAGAAACGCCTGTGTCTCTGGCCACTTCATAACATATTCGTACACATCACTATTCTGTCCCGTATTTGGTCGCAAATGCTCAATATAATGCGGATTCGGTAAAAAACGTACATCAAACACCAGATCAGCATCAATCGGAATGCCATACTTGAATCCAAACGACGTAATATTCACCGACAACATTTGGCTTTCCAGATGAGAAAAGCGGGATATGATGCGTTCTTTCAGTTGAGCAGGCTTCATTGTACTAGTATTCAATACCTGAGTCGCAGAGTTTTTGAGTTCCTCCAACATCTTGCGTTCCAGTCGGATGCCGTCCAGCGGCATGCCCTCAGGAGCCAGTGGATGTCTGCGCCTGCTTTCTTTGTAACGCTGAACAAGTACAGAATCTGTAGCATCCAGGAATAAAATTTCGCAATGAATGGTAAAATGATCTTTAATATAGTTCAAAGACTCGGACAGAGCCGTAAAGAATTCACGCCCGCGCAGATCGATAACCAATGCAACCTTACCAATCTTGCCGTTTGACTGTTCAATTAGTTCCGCAAATTTCGGAATCAATACCGGTGGCAGATTATCCACACAGAAGAAACCCAGATCTTCCAGGCTTTGTACTGCAATGGTTTTACCTGCCCCGGACATGCCCGTAATGATAATGAGCGTGGCGCCTGTGCCTGGTGAGCCTTCACCTTCAAGCATAAATGTCCCCTCCTTATCATATTGCTGTATTCATATATTGTTACGAGGTTACTAGGAACGCAAGAGAAGACCTGCCGCACCCACAATACCTGCATTATTACCAAGTGTAGCTTCCAGAATCTGAACCCCTTCTTGCAGTGGTTCAGGTGTCAATTTAGCAAATACAGTACGGATTTCATCAAACAAGAAATTGCCCGCTTTGGATACGCCACCACCAATGATGAACATCTCCGGGTTAATGACAGCAGCTACAGTAGCCATGGACTTGCCCAGGTAGAAGGCCGCACGGTTTACAATGCGCTGTGCCACTTCATCGCCTGCCTTGGCAGCATCAAATACTTCTTTGGCTGCAATCTTGTCGACAAGTGCCAGTGACGTATGATCACCACGTTCTACTGCATCCTTCGCCATACGGATAATTCCTGTTGCAGACGATACTGTTTCTACACATCCCATTTTACCACAACCGCACTTGATGGCCTCCAAGTCAGGTACAACACTGATATGACCCAGCTCACCAGCCATACCCGAGAAGCCTTGATAGATGTTCCCATTCAAGATCAAGCCTCCGCCAACGCCTGTGCCGAGTGTATAACATACGCAGTTGTCTACGCCTTTGCCGGCACCTGCCCATACTTCACCCAGTGCAGCCACGTTTGCATCGTTATCTATTTTGATTGGCTTGCCCAGACGTTCTTCCAGAATCGAACGAATGGCCACATTCCGAAATCCAATGTTAGGGGCATGAACGATAATTCCCTCGCGTACATTCGTGAAACCGGCCACTCCAGCACCTACACCCTCAAGCTGTTCCCAACTGTATGGTGATTCGGCTACGATATGTCGGACATACTTCTCGATGTTGGCGATGACCGTGTCTACGCCCTTATCCACTTCAGTCGGTCCTTCATACGTATGCATTAGCTGACCTTGTTCATCGCATATACCGACCTTGATTGCTGTTCCGCCGAGATCGACCCCAACGTAGATTTTCTCAGACATGCTGCAAGCCACCTTTATCTATCTAAAATAGTTTAAGTCCTACGTACCAACTATAATTGAAGGATACGCCTGGGTCAAGACGATAAGAACTCGGATACACCATGCTCCGTTAGGGTTGTGAACCACATCACATAGCATTTTTGAATACGTATACAATCTTATTACCTTCATTTATAAACGCACGCTTCATTCCTTCCTCCATAACAGAGGAAGCCTCAACTCATGATATTGCATCTTCACTCGTTCCATTCATAAAAGATCAACATCGTCCCCTCAGATAGGTGACTCGTCTTATTCACCCCACCACCTGTCATTCTCACGCAGAGAGCTATCTAATGGCGGTTTTGCCAACAAAAAAGCGCCTTCCATAATTGGAAGGCACCCTTACTTTTTCAAAAGAATCTGATGTTGTTTAACTTGGTTGAGCTCGATTAAACTCAGTTGATTTTTTAAAGTTATAACTTCGATTCCACACGTACCGGCTCTTCTGTCTTTTCCATCTTGTTCACATCCAGAATATCGAGCAGGAAAACAAAGATCGGAATACCAATGATTAGTCCCCAGATCCCCAGGAAGTGTTGCGACAGAATTAGTACGATAAAGGTGTAGAACATTGGCAATTTGGTCTTGTGTGCCATCAGTTTTGGATTCAGGAAGTACGTCTCCAAGGCATGAATAACAATAATCATGATGATCACAATAATGCTTAATTTCAGTCCACCCATCTGATACCCAATCAGACAGAGCGGTACAAGTGAGATGATAACCCCCGCAACAGGAACCAGACTGAGCATGAACACCAGAATGGTCAGAGCGAACAGATACGGGAAACCCAGAATCCATAAGCCCAGTATCGTCAGTACCGTATTAAACACCGCAATAAGAAGCTGTGCCTCAATGACTTTACCAAAAGAAGACACGAATTTGTCTCCCAGATAAGCTACTTCATTGTAGAACCATCCAATTTTACTTGTTTTGAACTTGGACGTGAACTTGGATATCTCCTGCTTCTGCAACAAGAAGAACAGACTCAAGATGATGACGAGCAGAATAAACTCCAGCCATTTGCTCAAAGCGAAAATATATTTCAATGCATCATTGGTGTAATTTTTAATATCGAAGGATTGAAGATAACCCGCAATTTTGGATGCAAAATTATCACCGTCTGCACTATCCAGAAATTTCATAATCTCGTTTGTCAACTGGACGACCTGATCCACGATCCGTGGTGAATATCTGGAAATGCCAAGCACAATGACTGCGATCACAATCATATAGAGCAGGATGACCACAACTTTATAGTTGATTGGAAACAACCGATTCAAACCACCTGTAATGAAATGCTGTAACCTGTTCATGACATACGTAACCAGGAACAACAGCAGAATCATGTGCAGCATACTCCCCATACTGAACAAAACTAAACAGAACAAGAGCAGGATCAAAAACCGTCTCACTGTCGCATTCTGTAACCAATCTTTTATCATTTCCCCCAAAATCTTCACCTCACAGCTAATATGCCCCATATGTATACGAACTCATGCCCACTGTAGTTTCAAAAAAAGAGAAGCCTTCCGGCTTCTCTCATTTCATGAGACTTCCCGTTGTCTCTTATTCCTAACATATGCCTAACCTCACGCATGTAATGCTTATTTATCCAACGTTTCGCTCCAATCATGGACAATGCTTCCTTCTAGGAACTTCTCACAATCCATGGCGGCCATACATCCGGATCCTGCAGCTGTAATGGCTTGACGATACTTCGTATCCTGAACATCACCACAGGCGAATACACCCGGAATATTGGTCTCGGTTGTTCCCGGTTTAACGACAACATAGCCATGTTCGTCCAGTGCGATCGCATTACCCAGGAATCCGGTATTCGGTGTGTGACCAATGGCAACGAATACGCCATCTGCTTCGAGCAACTCTTCCTGCCCCGTCTCGTTGTTGCGCACCTTCAGCCCTTTGACACCCAGCGCTTCAGGTACGACCTCGAGTGGAGTACGGTTCAGCGCCCACTTCACCTTTTCATTGCTACGAGCCCGATCCTGCATAATCTTGGATGCACGTAATTCATCCCGGCGGTGAACCAATGTCACGTCTGTTGCAAAACGAGTCAGGAAACTCGCTTCCTCCATCGCGGAGTCTCCACCGCCCACGACCACGATTTTTTTGCCTCGGAAGAAGAAGCCGTCACATGTCGCGCATGTACTTACACCACGTCCCACATTTTCCTGCTCGCCCGGAATACCAAGATAACGAGCGGAAGCACCTGTGGAGATAATGATCGATTCAGCTTCCAGTTCACCGATTCCTCCAACTTTGACCTTGAAGGGCGGTTTGCTGAAATCAACCTCTTCCACCCAACCGTTTTTAAATTCCGCTCCAAAACGTTCAGCTTGCTTACGCATGTTGTCCATAAGTTCCGGACCCATGATACCTTGCGGGAAACCGGGGAAATTCTCAACTTCCGTTGTCGTCGTCAATTGACCACCCGGCTGAAGACCTTCGATAACCAGTGGTTTCAGATTAGCACGAGCCAGATATATCGCTGCTGTCAGACCCGCAGGTCCCGTTCCGATCACAATCGTTCTGTATTTAGACATATAGATACAGCCTCCTTAATTAAGGTGAGAATGTGTTGTACTAGCGATGAACTTGCCAAGATGATATCCTACAGGCGTTTACGAGGCCCATTCGTTAAGTTTACCCGTTTTCCCGGTTGTTGTATCCTTCACCTGATGATGTCTTTCTGAAAACGAGTTGAAGCGAACTTTCTATACTAGTGGTGGCTTGCTGTTACAAACCGAATGAATCTGTTTAGCATACTTGCTAACCGTTGATGCCGATATCCCATACCGCTCAGCAATGCTTTGATAGGTAACGGGCCGACTGTGATTCTTCGCTGCCAAATATTCAAGTCCCGCAGCCCAACCCTCAATCTGTTTTGTACCCGGAACCTCCGGATGTACCCGGGATACATAATCCGTCCAGAGCCGTTCCATCTCTTGCTGCAACTCAGCCTTTGCTTCAGACATCTGTAACGCACGATCAACAACAGCCTGCCAATGGGAGGTTGAGCCACTGTCCGATTGCTCTGATGTGGATGGAACCTTCCCAATAGACTTCAAGGCTACAGGAGAAAAGGGTCGAACAACCTGAGAATTCCGATCCTCATGTTCAGCCGATTTCAATTCGTTCAGTACAGTTTGTGCTGCCTCAAGCAGATCCTGTTCTTCTCCAGGCTCTTCAATAAAGGATTGCAAAGCCTGCTGCACCTCATAGTCACCGATCATCCCAAGCGCATGAATAACCTGTAGCTTGGTTGCCCGATCACCATGACGCAATGCCCAGAAGAAAGATGAACGAATCAGTGGATCATTCTTCATTTCTTCAGGTATGCCACTACCATAGTTCTCCCACTGTCTGAACTGCTCATCAAATGGCAGATGATAGTGATAGCTCAGCTTCTCTGGCTCTTGCTCGCCTTGTTTTACAGCCTCAAGACCTGACAGATAATACCGGGATACTTCGGAACCCGGATCAAGCTTGGACACATGATGCCATAAACGCTCAGCAGCATCATAACGTTCTGTATTATAAGCCGCCACTGCTGCATAGTGAGCAAGTGCCGGATCAGCAGCTGTCTCTTCGTCCTTGAGCAAACGCCGGAAGTGAACATAAGCCGTATCGTGTTGGCCCAGAATTCCCATCGTTGTCGCCAGTTTGTAGACTTGTTCGTGCTGGAATGGCACGATGACCCGCAATTTTTTGATCAGAAGCAGCACTTGATCAGCCCGGTTCTCATTTTGATGGAAAATGGCCAGATTACAGAGTGCATGCAGATTACCTGGTTCTTGTTCAAGCACTTCGGCAATAGTCTCTTTTGCTTTGGAAAACAGACCCATATAATAGTAGGCGAGTGCCAGATTGTTACGGGCAGCCAAGTAATCAGGGTAATCAGAAGACATGCCTTCGAGCAATTCAGCAGCCTGTGCAAATTTCCCTTCTTCCAACAGTTCCCGTGCCTGATCGTGCTCCACTACACCTTTGCGTGATTTGATTCGATTCAGTTTGGTAGGACGATCCAGCTCATAATACAGGAGCTCCATCATCTCTTCGGCTTCCGTCATGAACTGACCTTGGGTGTCCTCCTCCAGATAGGTAACAAGTGCTTGCTCGGCTTCCTCAAACCGATCCATATTTGCATAATTGTTCGCCATATAGAAATAACATTCCGTCATCGACGGATCTACCACTTCCAGCACGTTAGCCAGAATGGCATTGGAGGCTTCGTAATCCCCCTTTTCCGATAATATACCCGCCATATTACAATGATTTACCGGATTTTCCGGTTCGTATTCAACAGCTTTGCGAAAATATTTTAATGCCTTGTCAACATGATTACGGTCCAGCGAGCGGACAGCTCTTTCAAAAAAGAAAGAAGCATCCAAGTGAATCGGTATAATATTGGCAAGGTGTCCCTCAGCCCGCACTAGCTTGCCCTTCATCTTCCAAGGCACCTCCTCTTTGCATTTCATTCATACTCTTCAGTATACCACATCTTAAGGCCCACTTCTCAATATGTAGTTTCATGTCGTTTATGAAAAAAATGCAAAAGAAGGTGATATTCCATTTTGCGGAAACCTATCACCTTAGAGCGTTGTTTATTCAAAGGAAACCCGTCTTTTCCTAGAGGCTCCTGCACTCGCTTGTCACAGGATTTCTTTGCAGTATTGCATTAGTCCACTCCTGTCGGATACGCGACGTCTAACTGGATTCGGATCGGATCGGTTATGATGAGATGAGTGTAGTTTATGGTATTATTATCCTTATTGTCCTTTTTAGTAGTTTATCTCCATTAAATGAAATCAAACAACCTGTATTGGCTCTGACCCTCAACCTTATGATTTGCGTATCTAATTATAAAAATAAAGGCGGCATCATTATTATTTAGGAGGATGTTATATTGATGATCTCGAAAATAAAACCAATTGTATTCATCTTAATATGCTTGTTTGCTTTGAATGGATGTTCAAAAGATATAGAAAACATAGAAAATAAGTTCACATTAGATGATGTACTGAGAGAGCTCGAGTCTCAAGAACTGGATTTAGTGTCCTTTGGTATCACCGGGTATCCTTTGAAATTAAATGATGTTGTACCTGAGGTGTACTCCGTTGAAACGCCAGGGCAAGAAGATCCGTACAACCCTGAATTTATACATTTTTATATTTTCGATTCTGATAAAGATCGCATCAACGGAACAAAAGAATTCAACAAACACATGGAAAGTGCCCATTTTACAACGTTCCCTTTTCTATATGAGAAAAGAAATGTTCTTATCGTTTACTGGAGCCAAACCAAAGATAATCCTCTGTTCACTAAACCAATAGAAACTGCGTTAGAGCAACTGAAATGATGATAGTCCATATATTACGGACTGAGCTTAACAGTGGGAATATCTTTTTAGAACGTTAATTGCAGTCATTCCTAAAAAAAGAAGACCGAGCATTTGGGCTCGGTCTTCTAACTGTTATGGCTTAAATATCTAATAAATCTAGATCTTCGACGCCATCGAAGGAGAAAGTGAAATTTGAATGGTTTTATCAAACGGTGTCATGAAATTGACCAGCACAACCTTGCACTTGTCCGGTAATTTTGCCTCCCGCACTGTTGCAGCCAGATGCCCCAGCTCGCCCCCGGTAATCTCCAGCCAGTCTTCTCCGCAGGTATAGCGTAATGTACCGCCTTTCCACAAATAGTGACCCTCACTCGTTTCAATTGCGTCCTCACAGGTCAGTTCACCTTCGCTTCCGAATACAAAGGACAACTGCATCATGATATCCTCCGGTTCCTGTCCAGATATATGCATGTTCCATCCGTTTTCCGTTGGCTGTAATTCTGCTCCTACACGGAAGGTCTGCTCATGAGTAAGCTGACGACTCTGATGAGGTAGCAAATACCATGGACTGATGGCTGATGCTGCTGATTCCGGTAACAGGTTTGCAGGAACTGGACCATAGTAGCCTTTTTTCTGCTCACCAGTCAGACGATACCCTTCGGACAGCCTCGTCATTTGCTGCATAGGTACATACCCTGGATTAAAGTAAGAGGCCAGTTGCACAGCCAGCAGACGCACATTGCCATGACGAAGAGCGAAGAAGGAAGGAACTTCTGTCATCACTGTCACGCTAGTAGCTCCATCCCGAATTCGGGCTACGGGAGCACCAAAGTCCGTATGCATCCGACTGTGAGAGATACGTCCGTGATGCCCTACTGCGTCCATCTGCTCCAGATATTCTCCCCGTACAAAATGTTCATTCAGCATGACCTCATACTGTTCCGGTAATGAATCACGTGCGTCATTTGTCTGCTGAAGCTCCGGCTCAAGCATTAATCGAATGAGCGTATTCACCGAGCATACACCCGGATCTGTCAGTGTATCTCCCGCCCAAGCTGCCATACCAGCAAAGAGTGGATCACCATCCAGCCGTGCCAAAATGGCATAAGGCAGGTAGTAAGGTGACAGATCATGAACACTGCCCAGATCCTGTCGCCCTGAATAATCTGTAACAATTTCACCCGTAGGATGGACCAGATACACCATCATGCGGAGATTAAGCCTCACCGGTTCCAGCAGTTCAGGACGATTGAGCAGGCGTGCAGCATGAATTAACATGATGTCGCTAACTGCGCTGTATATCCCATTGCTCCGTTCTGTCCACTCCCCATCGGGTGTAATATCCATGCCTTCATTCAACCACTGCTCTGCGCGCTGCACGGCTTCCTCCAGATCAAATAGTTCATGCAGGAAACCGAGCGCCGCGCATAGCACCCAACGATGATTGGGCGTATGACAACCTCCCGTAAGCATGGTCGGAATCGTGCGTTCCAGAAAGAGCCTCATATTGTTTAGTACAGGTTGCAGTGGCTCCCATTGCTGCTGCAGAAGAAGCTGATACAACTGTGAGTACCCCACAACGACAAAAGCAGTATCGGGAGGGGAATGGTAATTGGTCCAGCCTGGCGATATTGAACCGTCTTCATGCTGGAAGCGAAGTACAAATTCCGTAGCTAACAGCAGTCGATTTAACAACGCCTCATCCCGGTAATAGATGGAGTCCGGATTGGAGAGCGCAGCTCCCCAGTAACACATATCCGTGGGCGTTCCAGTCGTATGGTTGACCCAGGCAACACCTGTGAAGGGATCAATTGTCCCTCCATAGTAACGGCTTTCCGGGTCAAGCATCTGCCGGGATATGCCTCTTTCTACCGCTCTGTCATTACTGTCCACCAGTTGTTTGTACATGTGCAGTCCCCTCCATACCAATGCATTCTCCCGATGTGCGGAGTAAGTTACTTCAGTGCCATCAATTCAGACCGGAAGCTTACTCATATCGCCCGTAGGTGAGTTCATTTTTCTCGTCAGTATATATCATATTTCTACAAAAGTCGCTAGAAAATCTGTGCTTGTTTTACTACATATTTATGGGTCTCCGTCACTGAGAAAACAGTCGTTAAACACATGCTGTGAACACGCCAACTGTTCCCCACATCACCGCGCCTACTCTGTCACTCCAAGCTTCTTCATAAGCAAGTCATGACTCTCGTGGATCTCTTCTGCCTTACAGGCAGACTTCAACTCATACACTTTCACCTGTGCCCGGCGAATCATCGGCAGATAGGCGTCGTAGAAGTTCATATCCTTACTGTGCACATACGGGCACCAGTGATCAGAAAGACCAAGTGTCTCATGAATATGAACCCCTACAATATCATCCATCAGGCCCTGCATTTCTCCCACACTGTCATATAGGCCCAATCGGTCCATCATGATGGCATGACCCGTATCATACCAGATACCAACCGGAGCCCCTTTGAGAGCCGTAATGATGGTCTTGGCTTCGGCAAGGGTAGGAATCTGTTGTGGTCTGGATCTCGTCTCGATGCCAAAACGAACATCCAGACCCTTAGCTGCCGCCCGATTGCATACTTCATCCAGACTGGCGATAATTTTCTCCACATACCCTGAACTGAGGGCTTCCCGCCGCTCCATCAATTCAGCCCATTTGCTGCGATACTTCGGTGAATCCGGACCTTCCTCGTTATAGATCTTTCCAAGGTCTTTGCTGATATCCTCAGGAAAAGGTACCTCTCCGGGGTGCACAACAACAGCTTCCCCCCCATAACGCTGAGCATATTCAGCCGACTCTACCAGCAATTCGATCGCCCGCTTACGTTTCACTTCATCTTCGAAGCCGAGCAAGATGGAATCCGTACCGTAGTCTGGATCAGGGTCATGTGGAAAAGTGTTGTGGACACTAGAAATTCCGATCTCTCCACGCTCAATCATGGGCTCAATCGTAGTGAGCATCTCCTTCGTCACATTATAATTGAGCTCCACCCGACGAAAGCCGAGATCCGCAATCTCGCGTATCATATCTTCCCCGACATCATGTTTTCGAATATTCCAGCATGTGGAGAACGAGTATTCTCCCTTATCTCTTCCCTGCATATTACGTTCCTTCTCCTTCCCCAATTGTGATGTTTAGCGTGTATGGGAACTACGAAGTTATCCTTTAACCGCTCCCAGCATGGCACCGCTGACAAAATACTTTTGCAGCCATGGATAGACAAGCAGAATAGGTACAGTTGCGAATACAACTGTGGCTGCCTTGAGACTTTCCGGAGTCAGTTGTGTGCGGTTAGCACCTTCCATCAATGTAAGCTCACTCACCATGTTGTTTTGAACCATTTGGAAGAGCTTCAGTTGAAGTGGATACAACTTGGGATCATTAATATACAACAGTGAATCCTGGAATCCATTCCAGCGACCAACCGCATAGAATAACGCTAATGTGGCAAGTACAGGCATGGATAATGGCAGTATGATTTTGAATAGCGTGTGTACATGTGAGCTGCCGTCAATTTCTGCTGATTCTTCCAGACTTTCAGGAATGCCTCTGAAGAATGAGATCAGGATAATCAGGTTAAATGGACTTACCAGTCCCGGTAAGATCAGTGCCCAGACTGAATTAAGCATATTGAGATCACGTATGAGCAAATACTCGGGAATCATCCCGCCACTAAAGAACATCGTAATGATGATGACATACATGAAGAGCTTGCGCCCTTTCAATTTTTTCTTGGTTAACGGGTATGCAGCAGCAAGTGTGAATAACATGCACAGCACTGTGGTTGCTACTGTCAGAACAGTCGTAAAGCCCAGTGAATATAACATGGATTGATCAGAGAATACTTGAATATACGAATCCCAGTTAAATTCTTTAGGAAAAATGGTCACTTCTCCCGAAGTAATAGCCCGGTTAGAACTTAGAGATATCGCAATGGTGTGCAAAAATGGAGCCAGACAGAATATAACAAATAAACTGATAAAGGAGATATTAACGATATCAAAAATCCGATTTGAGGTGCGTTCACTCATATGCGCACAGCTCCTTTACTGATGGTCTATACATACAAGCCGATTGGCGTATCTTTCATGCTTTGATAACTTATAAAATGCCTTCGCCGGTTGCCTTTTTTGAAATATAGTTAGAGCCGAGTACAAAGATTAGCCCTACAACAGCCTGGAATAGTCCTACAACAGTTGCAAGCGTGTATTGTCCTGATTCAAGACCAACTCTGTATACAAAGGTACTGAGTACATCGGAATATTCACGCACGGCTGTGTTACCGATAATATAAGGCCGATCAAAACCGATGCTGACCATATGTCCGAGATTAAGAATGAGCAAGGTCACAATGGTTGGTTTAATACTTGGCAACGTAATATGCCAGATTCTCTTCAGTCTTGAAGCTCCGTCAATCTCGGCAGCCTCAAACAATTCCTTGTTCACACCGGTTAATGCCGCCAAATAAAGAATGGTACCCCATCCTGCACTCTGCCAGACACCTGTGAACAGGTACGTCACAAGCCATGGGTTTTTCTCTGTCAAAAATGGTATTGAATTTAAGCCCATACTCTCCAGCACACCGTTAACCATACCGGATTGATTGCCGAACAATTGGTATACAATTCCCCCGATAATAACCCAGGAGATAAAGTGAGGAATATACAGAATCGTTTGCGATATTTTTTTAAACCATTTAAATCGAACTTCATAGAGCATGATGGCCAATATAATTGGAGCAGGGAACGAAACAAGCAGGTCTAGGAAATTTAGCATGAAGGTATTTCGTAATGTGGTGTAGAAGTCCCGCATTCCAAATACTTCACGGAAAGCATCGAAACCGATCCACTCACTCCCGTTGATGCCCTGAAACAAGTTGAAATCCTTAAAAGCGATCTGAACCCCGTACATTGGGCCGTAACGAAAGATCAAGAAGTAGATCAGAGGCAGTGAGATGAGCGCATATAATTGCCAATACCTTTTCAAGTATGTGATGGTCAAGTCGGTTTCCTCCTATCAACAGAGAAACGGCTGTGCCGCCCATACCGGCGGCACACGTTTCTTCCAAAGTTATGCGGTAAATTACATATTGATTTAGTAATCACAAGATGAACCTGTTTATTAGATAACGCTTACTGAAGTGCTGCTTCAAGCTCTTTCTTCAGTTCTGTGCCACCCAGTGACATGAAATCATTCATTTCTTTTTCATATACCGCTTCGAAGTCTGCCGGTTTGGCCATCGCAGTTTTCACAATAAGCACTTTCAACTTATCATTTAGCGCTGTACCATATTTAGATTCTGCTTCGATTGGTTTGCTGAAGATAACCGGTCCGATCGTATCCGTATTAGCGATATCAATGGACTGTCTCATCAGCTCTTGGTTACGTTCTGGGAAGCCTGCAATCCATGCGGCTTCATTGGCTGCCTGATCTCCAACTACTTTACCGTTGGCAATGATGGCCATGTCACCACCGTTGTAGACACGATCTTTGACATCCTGTGGTGCATCATCTTTAACAACTGGAACACCATCAACCTTATCGTAATTTTCACCTTCGACACCGGTGTTCATCTCCAGCAAGTTCGTTCCAGAAGCCATCCAGTCTAGGTATTTCACAGCTTCAACCGAACGTTTGCTGCTTTTTGGAATCATGATGTACATACCGTTGCTACCATAACGTGATTTGATGTGTTTGTTGTCCACATTCGCATTGGTGTAAGCGTCAACTGCTACAACTTTGCTATCCGGTACATTTTTGGACAAATTATCAAGCATACCATCTGCATACAGAATCTGACCTACATCCTCAGACATGTACCCAATATTACCGTTCTGGAAGTCTTTGACCAATTGCGTTTTTTCTTCGTCAAGACTGAAGTCTTTGCTGATCAGACCTTCATTGTAAAGCTTGTTAAGGAACTGCATCGCATCTTTGAAGCCATCATGCAATGGTAGCTCGTAACGCTGACTGTACGTAAGCCCATCTTGTACGGGTTTAATAAAGGAGTAGATCAATGTTTCGTACTGCGCTGGGGCAAGTGCCATACCCATTGGGATGTTTTTGCTGCCCAGATTGCCCGGATCTTTCTCTTTGAATGCTTTCAATGTTTCGTACAGCTCATCCGTTGTTGTTGGAGCATTCATGCCGACTTTATCGAGCCAATCCTGGCGGATATATGAGTTGTAACGAGCCGTAATGGCACGTTTACCCGGAATAGCGAATTGCTGACCTTCCAGCTGACCGAATTTCAACAGGTCTTCGCCGAGATATTCTTTTAAGTTAGGTGCATGTTCATTAAGGAGTTCACCTACCTCAGTTAGCCCACCTTGCTGAGCATAACGGTAGAACACACTGGAGTCGTATACAAACACAATATCTGGAACGTCGCTAGGGCTGGCCATTAAAACGTTGAGCTTGGTTGTTTCTTCTGAACGTTGAACAGGTACGAATTGCACATCAATGTTATTCGGATCGCCGAATTTCTCTTGAACAAATTTAGTTAAGTAGTTGTTCGTGATCGTATGTGGAGAAGGACTGTTACCACGATCAAAAACCTCCACTTTCAAAGTAACACGCTCACCATTAGTTGTTGCCCCACCTTCAGACTCTTGATTGGATGGTGAAGAACATCCTGCCAGCAACGAAACTCCCATTATCATCGTAAGCGCCAAACCTACCCATTTCTTCGTTTTCCCTGTGGTTGTTGTTCTTGTCATTTAGTCATCCCCTTTTACTTTGCGTGAATGTTTAAGGCTTGCTCCGAGTATTCCACATCTTTCGGAACTCTAGCAATAAACCAGTTTCGGAAGCGCTTACAAACGGAATTTAGTTTATGTGTTAAGCCCATTTTCGCAGACTGATTATTTTCCCAAAGCTACGCTGCCCTAGGCTTTGATGGCTCTCAATGCCTCATGACTCGAAACTGCCTGTCCCAATACGGATAAACCATTTTCACACACTGCCTATATTCGTAAACGGGGATAAAACAGGAATATTAACTTGCTATCCTGCGAAAACAGTTGCATCGATCTCGGGCAGCAGAGAACTGTTCAACGAAAACAGGGCGAACCTCTGCAAGCCTCTCTCCTAAGTGGAAAGTGACTGCATGAAATTCACCCTGTGGTATCCTGATGTACAGATCTCAGAATATGTTCACTTTTGCGTTACTCTTCGGGTTCTCGATGTTCACGTTTCAAACGACGATAATCTCCTGGTGTAATGCCCGTTACCCGTTTAAATACACGTCCCAACGTAATTCCGTTTGCATACCCAACCTTCAGGGCAATATCCTGCAAAGAGTAATCCGTATTGAGCAGAAGCTGCTCGGTCTCCTTCATGCGAAGCTCTGTAACAAAATCAACAAACTTCATATTGAATTCTGTCTTGAACAAATAACTCGCATGTTTGCCCGTAATCTGGAATCGATCGCTCAAATGTTTCAATGAAAGATCCGGATTCGCAAACTGTTCTTCGATATAATTTTTCATTTCATTAACCATGGCTTTGTAACTCTTGGTTTCCGTTACCGCTACATACGTTCTGAACAAGTCCGTCAGTCCATCAAACAAAAGACTTTTCACATCCGTAAGCGTCTCTGCCTCTTCCACAGCACTCAACCATCTGTTGATGTTTTCTTCGGACAGCTCTTCCTGGAGCCCTTCCGACATCATGGCTACCTCTCGGCTGAGCATCTGTAACATGGCTTGAATCAGAGAACGAATCTCATCATCCGGCAGTTTGTTCTGTTCAAATGCTGTAAAGATCTCCTCCAACTGTTCCCGCCACTGTCCACTCGACATCCGGAACCGCTTAACAAAGTCCGCAATCATCTGCAGATAGGTATAGGTATCCAGCAAAGGATGCTGTGTTTCGCCGCAGTCGGCTTGGCCGACATCTCCATTCATCAACAGTTTGCGTTGCATTACCGCTTCTGCGGCCGCATAGGAATCCCGTATTGTACCGATTCCCTGAGCAATAGGACCAATGCCAAAGCTTAAGGAAATGCGTAGATTTTGTTCTACCCAGGATTTACATTCCTCAGCTACTACACGAATCTGCCCAGACATATCCAAGTTGTTATCATTCTGTTCTTTGAACACAAAAAGGATTGCAATTCGATCTACACTAATCCATTCCGTCCAGCATTGGACTCCCGTATTACGTGACAGCTCTTGCAAAACGTTCATCAAGGCAAACTTCAGCGTATTTTGTTCACCTCTCGTGTACCTCTCCTGAAATCCCTTCTCATAACGGTTAATCTCTCCAACAACAACGACAAAACGCGACGAGTCTTGCACGTCATTCAGTGGAGAGAGCTCTTTTAATTGCTCTGCTGCATTTTCCATGTGTTCACCATGCAACAGGGCATTGAACAACTTGCTGCGCTGCATGAGTACATTTTCCCTGCTTTTCTTGTCATAATCCATCATATGATTAATCAGATTCTCAAGCACACCATCAATCATCTTCATCTCATCCGTGCGAGCACCTGAGTGTTCGAACACCCGAATCTGATGAGACTCAATCCGGTTCATGATGATCTGAATGGGCTTATAGTTACGGCGAGTAATATACACGATATATACAATCGCACAGATGACAGTCACAATAGCAATGATTACCCATACATAAGATATGACAGATACCCAGCCAAATAAGTTGCCGGCCTTAATTCCACTGGATATTGTCCAGCCCAGTCTTTCTAGCGATAGCCTATTTAGTTCCTGACCGTCTATCGAGCCCTCTTGGTCCGAGTGTGCATTATACACAACCTTACCGTCCCGATCCGTAATCGTCAGGAATGAGAGCTGACCATTAACCATACTATCTACACTCTGTTCAATGCTGCTCATCTTGATATTAATGACCAATGTACCCTGAGAGCCAAAAGGCAAAGGCATGTCCTTGTTCACCGTTAATACGCGAATAGGGGTACGTTGAGCAGAGTCCGCATCGAATTCCCGCACCGGCTGCCAGCCTGAACCGATAGACCCGGAAACCATCTGATTAATCCAAGCCTTATCTGAGAAACTGTCCGCTTCTCTGGAACCACTTACGGTCAGAACATGTTTATTTCGCTTGTCATATAGATAGATGGATTGAATCCATGAGGACGAATTGGATAGCTCACGTAAATTCTGCGCTATCGCATACACCGTGTCCGAACTGGTCAGGTTTGTGTTATTAAAATAGAGTTTATATGCCTGCTGACTCTGTACCGTTTCCAGGATGGATAGTTCAAGATCCCTGATTGTACGATCCACCGTGTCTATCATATAACTGGAGGAGATCCGGTCTGCTTTTTTGGTTTCCTCTTTAGAGATGTCATTGATGAAAACAAACGCGATGAAAATGAGTATGGTGACCGTAAGAAAAAAAATTGGGAAGTACGAGAACAATAACCGGTAGTACCAATTACGAGACAATAGACCCCACTCCTCACTCCACGATGCCAATGTTCTCAGCCGTGGTTCTACTGTTCAGCATCCATCTCACCTTAGGGGCTGAACACTATATGATAACGCTATCATAACTGATTTTATGTTATTATAGCACAAGCCTCTGAGCAGCAAAGCAAGAATTGAATTCAAAGAGCCAAAACAAAAAAACCGTGCTGAGCAGACAACAACTCAGACACGGAACAGTTCATCTGGCAGCACACCGTTATATCCTCGATGCTCTAAATGCCAGAATCCTTAAACAATGTGGCCATGGAGCCACCATCCACAATAATGCGTATGGCGCGGGCCAACATTGGCGCAACAGGTAACACTTTGAAGCATTCAGGGTGGTCATCTGGCAGTGCGATCGAGTCCGTAACGACCACCTCTTCAATTGACGGGTGATTCAATTTACTTACTGCCCCATCCGAGAACAATCCGTGTGTTGCACATACATATACATTTTTGGAGCCACGTTCCTTCAACCCTTCCACAACATTCAGAATGGTTGTTCCGGTGTCGATCAGATCCTCAATAATAATAGGTGTCCGTCCTTCTACATCACCAATTACATGGGTAATCACCGATTCATTATGGCTTGGACGTTTCTTGATCATAATGGCAAATGGAGAATCCAGACGGTTCGCCAGCTTCTCTGCCATCGATGCTCGTCCCGCATCCGGGGAGACGACAACAGGGTTCTCGATTCCTTTGCTTAACAGATAATCACTAATCAGATCCAGTGATGTCATATGGTCAACCGGAATGTTGAAGAATCCCTGAATGGCCGCTGCGTGCAGGTCGATCGTTACCACTCGATTGGCACCAGCCGTAGTTAATACATCTGCTACCATCTTGGCCGAGATCGGCTCCCGTGGAGCGGATTTACGCTCTTGTCGAGCATAGCCATAATACGGAACAATGATGTTCACAGTGCGTGCTGAAGCCCTCTTGGCGGCATCAATCATCACCAACAGCTCGACAAACAGCTCATTGATCGGATGAGACAACGACTGTACCAGAAACACATCACAATTACGGATCGTTTCTTCATAATGAACGTATATTTCTCCGCTCTTGAACCTGGACAGCTTGATCTTACCCAGTTGTACACCCAGCTTGTCACATACCTGTTCTGCCAGCTTAGGGTTCGATGAACCGGAAAAAATACGTAACGAATGCTGCATAATGCCCTCCCGAGGGTTGAAGTCCCTATATAATCCCTTAGCTAAAAGGTTATTTCCCTCATTATACTCCACTGGCTTATACATTTAAAGGAATGAACGAGCGATGACGGCCTTCAAAAACAGCGACTTCCGTACAGCCCAACTCATGCAAAAGTGCTTCAGCTTCAGGCAAATAATCCCCCAGCTTCAGTGGGTCATGTGCATCAGAACCCATGGTTAATGGAATGCCCAATCGAATGGCTTCCGTCAGCATTCTGCGATTAGGGAACATCTCGGCACAAGGCTTCGATAACCCGGAAGCATTCAGTTCCATGGCGCAGCCACTTTTGGCAATAGCCTGCAACGCTGCGTTCTCCAGTGAGATACGTTCATTTGTCTGCTCCGCTGAAGGAGCAAAACCGAAGCGTTTAATGACATCCGTATGGCCCATAATATCGTACATGCCCGTGGCGGCTGCCTTGCTTACGGCATCGTAGTACTGACGATATACTTCAAGGATGTCTTTGCCCTCCCAGTGATGGGTCTGGCGGAAATCCGTAATGTCCCATTCCCCGAGGAAATGAACGGAGCCAATCACATAGTCCCATGGATAACGCTCAATGATCGCACGGATCTCTGTTTCCCAGCCTTCAATATAGTCACCTTCCAGACCAACACGTACGTCAATCTGCCCACGGTAACGTTCTTTCAGGGAGAAACACTCCTCTACGTAACGCGGCAGTTCATCCATAGGCATCGCCATTTCCGGATAATATTGAGCCGGATCGACATGCAACAAGGGCATGTGATCGGACAATCCAATCTGGGATAGTCCGATCTCCACACCACGCTGCACGTACTCTTCCAGTTTGCCCACGGCATGTCCACACCGCTCATGGTGTGTATGATAGTCTATACGCACGAAACTCGCCTCCTAATCGCGGCGAGGCCGTTCATGACGGCGGCTCAGCTCTGACATAATGTCGTCCAGCGGCAGCTTGCGCTCTTGTAACAGGACGAGCAGGTGATACATCAGGTCACTGACTTCCAGACGAAGCTCGTCATTATCTTTATTTTTGGCGGCGATGATCGTTTCGGACGCTTCCTCACCGATTTTTTTCAGTATTTTGTCTACACCTTTATCAAACAGATACGTTGTATATGCACCCTCAGGGCGCTCACGTTCACGCTCTGCAATAACGGATTCCAGTTCAGCCAATACCTCGAAGCGACTTTCGGAACCGGAATTTGCCGAAGCAGATGCCGCACCCGCTTCATCCGAAACCTTATCTGCCGATTTCTCTGGCAAACCAATAATCTCATTATGGAAACAAGTTACCGCCCCTGTATGGCAAGCTGGACCGTTCGGTTTCACCTCAACCAACAAGGTATCGCCGTCACAATCATATTTTAGGGAAGTAATCGTCTGCACGTTGCCAGATGTTGCCCCTTTATGCCACAGCTCTTGACGCGAACGTGACCAGAACCAGGTTTCACCGGATTCAAGCGACAACTTCAGAGATTCGCGATTCATATAAGCCATCATTAAGACTTCCCGAGTATCCACATCCTGCACAATGGCAGGAACCAAACCATCACTCCAACGAATGTGTTCCACAACCTGTTCCAAGGACAACTGTTCCTTGATTTCATCGCTCACTTTAGTCACGGATCTCCACCCCTTGTTCTCTCAAATGTTGTTTTAACGCCGGTACGGCGATTTCTTTGTAATGGAAAATCGTTGCGGCCAGCCCTGCGTCCGCTTTGCCTGTGGTAAATACATCATAGAAATGAGATTCTTTGCCCGCACCGCCCGATGCGATGACTGGAATACGCACAGATTCTGATACCGCTGCCGTCAGCTTCAGATCAAAGCCGTCTTTTGTTCCGTCCGCGTCCATACTTGTGAGAAGAATCTCTCCCGCGCCCAAGCTCTCAGCCTGTTTAACCCATTCCAGCGCCTTGATCCCGGAGGGTTTCCGTCCACCATGGGTATAGACTTCCCACTCGCCCCACGCTTCGTTATACTTGGCATCAATCGCTACCACGATACACTGCGAGCCGAAGCGACGTGCACCATCTGCGATCAACTGCGGATTAAGTACCGCGGCTGTATTCACTGCAATTTTATCCGCTCCTGCACGGAGAATCCGCTTCATGTCCTCCACCTTGGAGATACCACCACCTACCGTAAAGGGGATAGCGATCTCGCCAGCCGTCTGCCGCACAACTTCTTCCATCGTTTCGCGACCTTCTACCGAAGCGGATATATCGAGAAATACCAATTCGTCCGCGCCCTCGCGGTCATATAGCGCCGCCAGCTCTACCGGATCACCCGCATCGCGGAGATTAACGAAGTTGACGCCTTTGACGACCCGGCCGTCCTTCACGTCCAGACAGGGGATGATTCTTTTTGCCAGCATGCTACCTCTTCCTCTCTATCTGAATATCCCTTACTTATTGACCGCACGTACTGCTTCAGACAGATCGATGCTTCCCGTATACAGTGCTTTACCCACAATTGCTCCACCAACACCATCATCCGCGTGGCGACTCAGACGAAGCAGATCATCCATTACACTTACACCGCCGGAAGCAATAACCGTCCGTCGGCTTGCCTTGGCTAGAGACACAATCGCTTCCACATTCGGACCCTGCATCATGCCATCACGGGAAATATCCGTAAAGATAAACGTTTCTGCCCCATATGCCGCCAATTCCTTCGCGAGTACCTCTGCCTGTACTTCCGATGTTTCAAGCCAACCGCGAGTTGCCACGTAACCATTACGAGCGTCGATACCAATTGCCACTTTGTCGCCGTAACGTCCCAGTACTTCCTCTGTAAAAGCACGATCCTCAATTGCTGCTGTTCCAATGATCAGCCGGCTAACACCCAGACCCAGCAAACGCTCTACATCCGCTACTGTACGAAGTCCGCCGCCCACCTGAACAGGTACATTCACAGCCGAGGCAATCCGCCCGATCAGCTCATCGTTAACAGGATGACCTGCTTTGGCACCATCCAGATCGACCAGATGAACGTATGTACCGCCTTGCTTCTCCCAGGATAAAGCCACTTGAACCGGGTCATCGTTATACACGGTCTCCTGATTATAATCTCCCTGCACCAGTCTTACACATTTGCCGTCCCGGATATCAATCGCCGGATATAGGATAAAAGATGACATACAAGGCCTCCTGAATATGAATTAGATTTGTACGCTTTCTATAGTTAAGAAGAGATGATGCTTTACCTTTGTACAGGCGCTCCTGTCAGAGCCAAAAAGTTGCCGAGCAGCTTCATGCCAAGCTCTCCACTTTTCTCCGGGTGGAATTGCATGCCGAAGTTGGACCCTCTGCCTACAATGGCTGTCACCGGATGTCCGTAATCCGTCACCGCCAGCAGATCGTCCCTTTTTTCAGTAAGCGCATGATAGGAATGGACAAAATAGACGTGACCTGCCTCAAGCCCCGTAAATAGTGGGTTTTCCGCGTGCAGGAATTCCAAACGGTTCCATCCCATATGAGGAACCTTCAGTTCTCCTGGGGCGAAACGCACCACTTTACCTGGCAAAATATCCAGTCCCTCATGTTCGCCATGCTCTTCACTTGAGCTGAACAACAACTGCATTCCCAGACAGATCCCGAGCAGTGGCTTGGACCCGGCAGCGGCTTCTTTCACCACCGTATCCAGTCCACTCTCCCGCAGATGAACCATCGCATCACCAAAAGCACCTACGCCTGGCAGAATGACACCATCTGCGCCAAGAATCTCTTTCCGGTCACCTGTGACCAACGCTTCGTAGCCAAGACGTTCGACCGCTTTGCCGACGCTGTGCAGGTTACCCATACCGTAATCGACAATTGCAATCGCCATCGTCTACAGCACTCCCTTCGTGGAAGGCACACCCGTTACACGTGGATCAATCATCGTTGCTTCATCCAGTGCACGTCCCAATGCCTTAAAGATCGCTTCAATCATGTGGTGGGTGTTCTGACCATAGTGCACAATGACATGTAACGTAATCCGAGCTTCCAGCGCCAATTTCCACAGGAATTCATGTACCAGCTCCGTGGAGAAACTGCCTACCTGTTGGGAAGGGTATTCAGCACGGTATTCAAAGTGAGGTCGATTGCTCACATCAATAATAACCTGAGCGAGTGCCTCGTCCATCGGTACAAAAACACTGGCGTAGCGCTTAATACCACGTTTGTCCCCCAACGCTTCTCGCAACGTCTGTCCCAGACAGATTCCGATGTCTTCAACCGTGTGATGATCGTCGATATCAATATCTCCACGGGCCTGCACGTTCAGGTCGAATTGTCCGTGCTTCGTGAACAGATCCAGCATATGGTTCAGGAAAGGTACATCTGTTTCAATCGTGGATTGTCCTGTTCCATCTACATTAAAGGCCAATTGGATATTGGTCTCGTTTGTTTTGCGGTCAACCTCTGCTTGGCGCACTGCACCTTTGTTTTCAAGTTCCACACCATTATTTTGCTTATCCATTGTCCGATTCCGCCTTTCCTTCCTGTTCTAACCGTACAGCGATTGCACGGGCATGCCCTTCAAGACCCTCATGGCGGGCCAACTCTATAATAGCCGCTCCGTTCTGCAGCAGCGCTTCTTTACTATAATAGATCAGACTCGATTTTTTGATAAAATCATCCACGTCCACTGGCGAACTGAATCGCGCAGTACCATTGGTCGGAATAATGTGATTTGGTCCGGCAAAATAATCCCCTACCGGCTCCGAGCTGTACGGGCCGAGGAAAATCGCGCCGGCATTTTCGATCCGGCCAGCGTAAGCCATAGGCTCCTGCACCATGATCTCCAGATGCTCCGGTGCAAGCCGGTTCACCACATCGATTCCCTCATCGATGGAATCAACCACAATAATAGCGCCATATTGCTCCACGGAAGCAGCAGCGATATCCCGCCGCGGCAGCACTTCAAGCTGCCGCTGCACTTCGCCCTGCACGGCTTCCGCCAGCGTGGCCGAATTCGTGACGAGAATGGCCGATGCCATCTCGTCATGTTCCGCCTGCGACAACAGGTCGGCGGCGACATACACCGGATTCGCCGTATCATCGGCGAGCACCACAATCTCACTCGGTCCGGCGATACTATCGATATCGACCGCACCGTACACCTCGCGCTTCGCGAGCGCCACGTAAATATTGCCCGGTCCACAGATCTTGTCGACCGGTGCAATACTCTCCGTGCCGTAAGCCAGGGCGGCGATAGCTTGAGCGCCGCCAACCCGGTACATCTCACTCACGCCTGCTTCCGCAGCAGCAACGAGGATGTACGGGTTAATGCCTTCGCCACCGTTCGTAGACGGCGGCGTCACGAGAACAATCTCCGGCACGCCTGCCACCTGTGCCGGAATCACATTCATCAGCACAGACGATGGATACGCTGCTTTGCCGCCAGGTACATAGACGCCGACCCGCTTCAACGGTCGGATGACCTGGCCCAGCAGGCTGCCGTCAGGCTGCCAATCCATCCACGAGTTGCGTTTCTGTTTCTCATGAAACGCACGAATGTTGGCGGCGGCTTGCCGAATCGCCGTCACAAAGGATGGCTCCACGGCTGCATAAGCCGCCTGCAGCTCTTCCTGCGGCACGCGCAATTCCGCGGCCGTCAGCTTTGTGCGGTCCAGCTGCTCCGTGTAACGCAGCAGTGCCGCATCACCCTCACGGCGAATGTCGCTGACAATACGCCGTACCGTTTCATTTTGCTCTGGCGTGCCATACTCCACTTCCCGCTTCAGATCAAAATCCCGTGCAGGTACAATTTTCATACGTACAACCTCCTTATCCCCTGTAATGACTCATGGCCGATTCGTTTCATTGTGTGTCTCTTACTCTTGCTTTTGCTTCTGCTTCTGCTTCTGCTTCTGCTTTACATGTTTCTCATCTATATTTCTGACGCAATAGTTTATCCCCGAAAGCTTCCCGCCGATATCTCATTCGATGCCGGTATGACCTGCTGAAGTGCATCACACAAAGCCTGAATTCGTGCATTTTTCATCCGATAACTTACCCGATTGGCGATAAGACGGCTGGTGATGTCCAGAATGCCTGTCATCTCCACCAATCCGTTCTCACGCAGTGTCTGACCGGTCTCCACCAGATCGACGATCCGGTCTGCCAGACCAATCAGGGGTGCAAGCTCAATGGAACCATTCAGCTTGATAACCTCGACCTGCTGACCCTGCTCCCGGAAATACTGTGAAGCAATCCTTGGATACTTCGTCGCAACACGTTGCTGTATGCCTGGCTTCCAGTCTGGAAGTCCGATCACAGACATACGGCACTGGGCAATTCCCAGGTTCAACAGTTCGTACACGTCCCGATTTTCCTCCAGCAGCACGTCTTTACCAACAATTCCGATATCGGCAACACCGTACTCCACATACGTTGGAACATCCACGGGCTTCGCCATAATGAATTCCATTCCGGCTTCCGGTACTTCGATGACCAATCTACGTGTATCGTCCACGTCTTCTGGAATATCCAGCCCCGCTTCACGGAACAATTTGGAGGCCTTTTTATAGATTCGGCCCTTCGGCATGGCCACCTTCAGAATATCCGACATCTCAGCGTCCTCCTTCTTCAGATCCGTAAGTAATAACCTGCTCAGCCTGAACGGTTGTTGCTCCAGCAGATACAGCACTTGCCCCAGCCCCGTCTTCAGTAAGAAGGAGTGTCACTACATTTTGTCCCAGACTGCGTAATCTTGCCGCTTCTGTTAGTGCCTCGGCCCGACGTTTCGGACTATATTGGATAAGTACCGGTTTTTTCTCTTCAATGGTAATGCCGTGAACGCCATCAATAATACGGTTCGTTTTCAAAGCAAATCCTGTAGCTGGTAACGAACGCCCGAATTGTTGCAACAGATTATCATACCGTCCACCGCTACATACCGGGGAGCCCAGTTCTGCCGCATACCCTTCAAAAGTCATACCCGTATAATAGGAGAAATCACCGATCATCGTTAGATCAATCAGCACATGCTCGGATACACCGTATGCTTCCAGCACTTCGAATACGGCACACAGATGTGCAATCGACTGTGCTGCTTCAGCACTTGAACTTAACTCTACCGCATGTGTGCACACTTCCTTACCACCACGCAGACGCAGGATTGCTTCAAGTTGTTCTTTCAACTTAGGCTCCAGATTCAATGCTTCAATCGATTGGCGATAGCCGACATAATCACGTCCGAGCAGTCCTTCCTTCAATTGCTCCTGCTCAGCGGTCTGTCCTGGAATCACTTCCTCCAGTAATCCATTCAGGAATCCCATATGACCCATCGCTATTTTAAAAGAAGACACACCCGCTGCCTGCAAAGAGGCAATCGCAAGCGCAACAACTTCTGCATCCGCCTCAGGTGAGTCGTCTCCAACCAGCTCCACGCCCGTCTGGAAAAATTCTGCCTCACGCCCAGCTTCCTCTTCAATAGAACGGAATACGTTCGCATGATAGGACAGACGCAGCGGCAACTGCTCATCTTTAAGCATCGATGAAACGACGCGTGCAATTGGAGCCGTTAGATCCGATCTGAGCACCAGAGTGGTTCCCCGGCTGTTCAATAATTTAAATAATTTGCGATCTGATGTAGAACTTGCCACACCTACCGTGTCGTAATATTCAATCGTTGGTGTGATGATCTGACGGTAACCCCAGCGTTCCATACATTCCAGTACATTGCGTTCAATCGTCCGCAGCTTGGATACTACATGTGGTGTATAGTCACGGAATCCGGTCGGTTTTTCAAAACCTTTTGGTTTGGACATTGGTAATATTCACCCCGAGTCAGTAATTTAAGAGTTGCACTCGTTCTATTTCAACAGGATTTATGTAGTTTAAATCCCCATTCTATCTTATAAACCTGAATCACCTTATTGCTGCAAAAAGCCTTCAACTATTGGTTTAGTTCAACCTTTATCATGATTAATTTCTCCGAGAATACTTTCACATGGTAAAGTGCTAACAAACTAAAGGATATGGGATATGATAACATGAAATCCGCACTACCGTCAACAATACCAAAGCTTGATTTCCCTTGGATAGGCATATCGTTTGATATACACCCCCTTACCCTCACCAATCGGTATTTATATACGAAAAAAGCTGCCATAAGCAGCTTTTTACTTCAACGCATCTTCATTCATTACTTTATTGACTTAATGCACACTACCCTGAGAAGAATCATCCGTGTTAAAGACAGTTTCTTCCGTAGAAGCTGCCGCGCGGGATAAATCACGCAGTGGATTACCTCCAACAAAAGCTCCTGGTGCAACATCCTTATGTACGACAGCTCCAGCAGCTACAACCGCTCCATCTCCTATGGTTACGCCAGGCAGGATCGTTGTATTGGCACCAATCAGTACATTTTCCCCGATAATCACCTCACCGAGCCTGTACTCCTTAATGAGATACTCATGAGCAAGAATCGTTGTGTTGTAACCGATGACCGAGTTTTCGCCGACCGTTATTTTCTCCGGAAAAAACACATCCACCATCACCATCAAGCCAAAGGCCGTGTGTTTTCCTACCTTCATGCCGAGCATTCGGCGGTAAATCCAATTTTTCACCGATAGGATCGGACAATAGCGTGACAACTGGATCCAGATAAAATTACGAACGCCCTTCCACGGACTCACTGTCTTGTAGATATGCCAAAGTGCATTCTGGTCCTCTACCGGATAGCGGGTTACTTTTCTCATGAACGTCCCGTTTCAATACGGATAAGTTTCAACAAGTCTCTCATGTCATGCAACATATGATCGGGTCCATATCCGTTTAGGATCGTTTCTCCTTTAAGAGACCATGCAACCCCCGCCGATAGAGCGCCCGCATTCTGTGCCGATTGGATATCCACCGGACTATCACCCACCATTAACGTTTTGGCAGGATCTGCACCCAGTTCCGTCATGGCTTTCAGTACAGGTTCAGCATGTGGCTTCGGATTTGTTACATCGGTCACTGTTACAATCGTCTTCATATATTTCAGTAGGTCAAAACGCTCCAGTACCTTTAATGTAGATGGACGAATTTTGGTTGTGACTACACCCATCACAATGCCGGCCTGATGAAGCGCCTCTACTACCTCAATAACATGTGGAAAAGGTCTTACCATCGCTTCATGATGGATATCATTATAAGCACGGTAACCCTTCACGTACTCGGAGACTTCCTCCTGGCCAGAGAAGGTGCGCATTTGTTGCTCCAATGTGCCACCCATATGCGGAATAATCTGTTCCCGTGTCCATGGAGCTGAATGCTCCCATCCCCCCATGACATGCTGGAATGAGCTAATAATCAACTCATTGGTATCAATAATCGTTCCATCCAGATCAAACAATACCGTGTCAATCATGTTGCATTACTCCTTTTTATCATCAACTTGCTTTGGATCATCTTTGGCTGGAGGTGTTACTTTACTCTCTTTACCAGCAACTGTTCCTGTATGCTCCATATCATCTGAGGTAACTTTGGACGTTACAATCGGATCACTATAACGAACAACTGCTTTACCTGTCACTCTTCTCACCACAATGAATACAACAGCAACAATAATAATACCAATAGCGAGCAGTTGCGAGATTCTTACGTTACCGTAAGCAGGATCAAGATATCCTTGTTCAAAGCCCATTGCAGTCATTGGAGACCACAGCCCGTTCACTAATGAAGCAACCCATTGCGGAGCCTGGAAGCCAAGACTGTCCGTACGTAGAGCTTCAATGAAGAAGCGACCGATAGAGTACCAGATGAAATAAGACATGAACAATTCACCTGAACGCAGAAACTTCTGACGACGCAGAACCAGCAGCAAGACCAGGCCAACGAGACTCCACATCGATTCATACAAAAAAGCAGGATGGTGGAATACGCCCTCTACGTTCATTTGATTTACAATAAAGTCCGGCAGATGAAGCTTGTCTCTCAAAAATGATTCTTCCACAGGACCGCCGTAGGCTTCCTGATTCACAAAGTTCCCCCAGCGTCCGATCAACTGTCCAACGAGCAGTCCAGGCGCACAGATATCGGCCATACGCCAGAAGTTATACCCTTTACGACGGAAGAAAATAACTGCACAGATGATTGCACCAATAAGGGCACCATAGATGGCGATACCGCCATTCCATATTTTAAAGACATCCCAGAAATTATCCTTATAATCTTCCCATTTAAATGCAACGTAGTAGATGCGGGCACCAATGATGGCAGAAGGCACACCCAGCAGGACCATGTCCATGAACACTTCCTGTGGAATATTGTATCGTTTGCCCTCCCGGATCACGAGCAGGAGTCCTATAAGTGCCGCGGCACCAAGAATAAGCCCGTACCAGTGAACCTTTAACGCTCCAATAGAGAACGCAATCGGGTTCAACAGTAATAATGTATCCATTCATTCACACTCCTATTTATTCAATCAATCGCACGCATGACGAATGGTTGGCATACACTGCGCCTTAAGAGAAGCAGTGCATGTCAACCATTTATCTTCATTCCCTTGTATAAAATGTTTCTTAATCCATGTCTTCCATATCTTCCGAGATGGTTGCTGTCAGCTTGTTCGTGAATTGCAGCGCAGCATTCAGACCCATCTGTTTCAGGCGATAGTTCATACCTGCCACTTCAATAATAACCGCCAAGTTCCGTCCCGGACGAACAGGAATCGTAACAAGAGGTACATCCGTATCAATGATACGTGTAGTCTCTTCATCCAGACCCAGACGATCATATTGTTTATCCTGCTGCCATGCTTCCAGACGTACAACCAAGGTAATCCGTTTGTTATTCCGAACCGCACCGGCTCCGAACAATGTCATGACGTTGATAATACCGACACCTCGAATCTCGAGCAAGTGGCGGATCAATTCAGGTGCAGTACCGTGCAGCTGAAAATCTGACGTTTGGCGGATCTCTACCGCATCATCGGCAATCAGTCGGTGTCCACGTTTCACCAGTTCAAGCGCTGTTTCACTCTTACCAATACCGCTACTACCTGTGATCAGCATACCTACGCCATAGACATCACAAAGTACACCGTGAATGGTTGCTGTTGGTGCCAATTTCTTTTCCAGGAATCCCGTGATCCGGCTGGATAAAATAGTTGTAGCCATGTTGCTGCGAAGTACAGCCAAATTCTGTTCTTCACTGATATCAATCAGCTCTTGCGGAACTTCCAGTCCACGCGTGACAACGATACAAGGCGTCTCTTCCGTACAAAGACGTTGCATACGATCGCGCCGCTCTTGCTCAGGTAACATTGCAAAGAAAGCTAACTCCGTTCTTCCAAGTAGCTGTACCCGTTCTTGTGGATGGTATTCAAAATAACCGGCCATTTCCAGACCAGGACGGTTCAGGTCATCTACCGTAATGACTCTTTTCAATCCGTGAGATCCAGAAACAACCTCCAACTGAAATTGCTGCACCAGTTCAGATACTTTCACTTTTTTCGCCATTTGTCTCTTCCTTTCAGCATTAGCTGTCCCTCTATGTACATCAGATCGTGTATCAGTTATTTCCATTATTAGCGCATTCACAACATGGGGCACAGACTGCATACCCTTCCAACAGTCGATTCTCTCAAATATATGAAGACAGACCTTCAAATAATCTTAAATGAATTCCGGGCTGAATGCAATCGCGGCCTCCGACAACCATTAGTAAGAAAAGTCTTCTGATCGAAGCACCTTCTAGGATACTACATTCGTAGTTTAAGGGGTGTTTTTCTTACGATTATTAATCCTTCAACTCTGCCGAAACTTATAAATTCATTAATCTTAAAAAAGCCCCTTCCAGCAATAACGGAAGGGGCTCTCATTACAATGTATAATTGCGTTAACTGTCAGGTTCCATCGTCACCGAGGAATCCCAGTATTATTTGTCTTGAAGAAGTACGTTCACTTCAGTCTCTTTGTCAAAGATATGAACTTTGTTCATGTCGATGGCCATTTTAACTGTGGAACCATCACGAGTGTTAGAACGTCCGTCTACACGTGCGATCGTTGTATCATTACCAACACCGCTCAAGTAGAGGAGCATTTCGTGACCCAGGTTCTCTGTAACATCTACGTGTGTAGAGAATACAGAGTTCGGGGATGCTTCCAGGAATACTGGCTCTTCGTGAATGTCTTCTGGACGAACACCCAGAATCACTTCTTTGCCAATGTATCCTCTAGATTTCAACACTTGTGCTTTACCTTGTGGGATTTCAACATCCACACCAGGAGCTATGAAATGCATGCTAGTACCTTGCTCAGCGAGTTTACCCGAGATAAAGTTCATTGTCGGGGAACCGATGAAACCAGCTACGAACAGGTTAGCCGGCAGGTTATACAACTCTTCCGGAGAAGCTGCTTGTTGGATGATACCATCCTTCATAACAACGATCCGATCACCCATCGTCATAGCTTCGATCTGGTCATGCGTTACGTAGATAACAGTTGTTTCCAAACGTTTCGCAAGTTTAGTAATCTCAGCACGCATTTGACCACGCAGTTTGGCATCCAAGTTGGAGAGAGGCTCATCCATCAAGAACACTTGTGGATCACGGACAATCGCACGTCCCAAAGCGACACGTTGACGTTGACCACCGGACAATGCCTTAGGTTTACGCTCAAGCAAATGTTCGATATCCAGGATTTTAGCTGCTTCACGTACACGTTTGTCGATCTCATCTTTTTTAACCTTACGCAATTTCAAACCAAACGCCATGTTTTGATATACGCTCATATGCGGATACAAGGCATAGGATTGGAATACCATCGCGATATCGCGGTCTTTAGGTGCAACATCATTAACGACACGGTCACCGATATAGAGTTTACCTTCAGAAATTTCCTCAAGGCCTGCGATCATACGAAGTGTTGTTGATTTACCACAACCGGACGGACCAACCAGTACCAGAAATTCTTTATCTTTAATGTCCAGGTTAATGTCAACTACAGTTGCTTTATCAGAACCCGGGTATTTTTTGAAAATATGCTCTAAACGTACTCCAGCCATGATTGTTGCCTCCTCAGAGATCATTTTGTAATCGAATACAATTTGTATTTTTATAATACCCTATCTACGTGAGGTTTGACTATTCGCAAACTGCACAAAAATATCAATGCTTTTTCGTCACTTTGTACATTAGTAGTAAAAACTGCACTAGAACAGCACTTTCGAAGTGCCTCACATCATAGCCAATCTCCTGTTTGATCTTATCCAGACGGTATACCAACGTATTACGATGAATGAAAAGTCGTTTCGCTGTCTCGCTGACATTACAGTCCAGGCTAAAAAAGGTCTCCAGCGTAGCGAGGGTCTCACTGTCATTGAAGATTAACGTGTCTTTGCCTGTTTCCTGTATAAAACGTGTACGTTGTTCATCTGGGATGCTCGCTACCAACCGCTCCAGATGCAGATCCCATGGGAGATGAATATGCTGCGTAACATGGAATGCTCTCCCCAAGTGAACACTTTCTTTAAGAAGACCTGTAACCGATACAAGTTGTTGTGCAGGAATGCATGGCAGAGATGCAGACAGATGGAACACCCCAGCCCACTCACTGGCAACCAATTCATTTAACCCCAGACAAAAAGCGTTAAGCGAATCCTTTTTGGCTTCCGTTGTATCTTCCTCGGCTTCTTCTGTAACAATTTCTTTATCACCCATGAAAATCCACTCTTGCTCCCCCAAAGGGATCAAGACAATCTCCTCGCCAAAGTAACTCTCAAGCAACTTGTTGAGTTCCTTGGATCGTAAACGATGTGCATCCGGTGTATCCCCTTGCAGCAAGAAGAGAATCTTCTCAGCATTCAATCCTGCGGGCACCACAAAGCGATCAGGAACCGCTTCAGATTCCTGCTTGGTTGGTTCTTCGATCTGCTCTTTAAGCCAGAGACCCAATTCAGTCAAATACTGCTCCCTATCATTCTCATATACAACAGGTTGTGCCTCATCGGGTAGAACCGTGTTAGTACGGATTAAAAGCTCAATCAATTGTCGTGTTTCCACGGTAATAGATTTTGCAGGGCATCCCCAACACACGACGGTCTCTTCTTGCTCATGCATCCGAACTTTAAAAAATACACGCTTTCCCGTATTCAAACTGATCACATCGGATGAACTTGGAGATGTAGATTGATTAGATAACTTCTGACGCTCACCTTCATCACCAAAGGTCTCTGAATTTTCATGTCGACCAACCAAATTAGCAACGGATTGCATCCATTCTTCTATTGTAATTTCATATTCGTCCAAAGTTGTGCCTATAATGACTTCAATTTGCTGTTTTAGATCAGGTATGAGCTTCATATAATGAACGTCACCACTCTGCATGTTTTCTATTAGTTTATCATATCTTGCCCAGCATTAATAAATATCCATATTGAGCTAAAATCACATAACAAAAAAGAGCGACTAATCAAATTAATGATTAATCACTCTTTTCTTAAATATGAGTCATGAAGGGCTCGAACCTTCGACACCCTGATTAAAAGTCAGGTGCTCTACCAACTGAGCTAATGACTCATAAAACTGGTGGAGGATGATGGATTCGAACCACCGAACCCGTACGGGAGCAGATTTACAGTCTGATGCGTTTGGCCACTTCGCTAATCCTCCAGGGATTAAAGGTGGCTCGGGACGGAATCGAACCGCCGACACGAGGATTTTCAGTCCTCTGCTCTACCGACTGAGCTACCGAGCCATATTTAATTTTTAGGATTAATGGCGGAACCGACGGGATTCGAACCCGCGATCTCCTGCGTGACAGGCAGGCATGTTAGGCCAACTACACCACGGTTCCAGGCATTAATGGTGCCGGCGAGAGGACTTGAACCCCCAACCTACTGATTACAAGTCAGTTGCTCTACCAGTTGAGCTACACCGGCGTATATGGTGGAGGCTGAGGGGATCGAACCCCCGACCCTCTGCTTGTAAGGCAGATGCTCTCCCAGCTGAGCTAAGCCTCCTGGGTAATATGGTAGCGGCGGAGGGGATCGAACCCCCGACCTTACGGGTATGAACCGTACGCTCTAGCCAGCTGAGCTACACCGCCATATTAATTGTGTCTTGATTGCTTGTCCATCTTTAGGTAAAGATGGCGGAGAGAGAGGGATTCGAACCCTCGCACCGCTTACGCAGTCTAACCCCTTAGCAGAGGGTCCCCTTATAGCCACTTGGGTATCTCTCCAAATAACAATCATCAACATCATTCAAGGATTGCTCCCTGAAAACTAGATTCGAAACGAAACACGCGAATTATCACTTGCTAATTGGATAAGCCCTCGACCGATTAGTACTGGTCAGCTCCATGCATTGCTGCACTTCCACCCCCAGCCTATCTACCTCGTCGTCTTCAAGGGGTCTTACATACTGGGAAATCTCATCTTGAGGGGGGCTTCACGCTTAGATGCTTTCAGCGTTTATCCCGTCCGTACATAGCTACCCAGCGGTGCTCCTGGCGGAACAACTGGTACACCAGCGGTACGTCCATCCCGGTCCTCTCGTACTAAGGACAGCTCCTCTCAAATTTCCTACGCCCACGACAGATAGGGACCGAACTGTCTCACGACGTTCTGAACCCAGCTCGCGTACCGCTTTAATGGGCGAACAGCCCAACCCTTGGGACCTACTTCAGCCCCAGGATGCGATGAGCCGACATCGAGGTGCCAAACCTCCCCGTCGATGTGGACTCTTGGGGGAGATAAGCCTGTTATCCCCAGGGTAGCTTTTATCCGTTGAGCGATGGCCCTTCCATGCGGTACCACCGGATCACTAAGCCCGACTTTCGTCCCTGCTCGACTTGTAGGTCTCGCAGTCAAGCTCCCTTATGCCTTTGCACTCTTCGAATGATTTCCAACCATTCTGAGGGAACCTTTGGGCGCCTCCGTTACTCTTTAGGAGGCGACCGCCCCAGTCAAACTGCCCACCTGACACTGTCCCCGCACCGGATTACGGTACCAGGTTAGAACCTAGATACGATCAGGGTGGTATCCCAACGTTGCCTCCACGCAAGCTGGCGCTCACGTTTCAAAGGCTCCCACCTATCCTGTACAGATCGTACCCAAATTCAATATCAAGCTGCAGTAAAGCTCCATGGGGTCTTTCCGTCTTGTCGCGGGTAACCTGCATCTTCACAGGTATTAAAATTTCACCGGATCTCTCGTTGAGACAGCGCCCAAGTCGTTACGCCATTCGTGCGGGTCAGAATTTACCTGACAAGGAATTTCGCTACCTTAGGACCGTTATAGTTACGGCCGCCGTTTACTGGGGCTTCGGTTCACAGCTTCGGATTGCTCCTAACCACTCCCCTTAACCTTCCAGCACCGGGCAGGCGTCAGCCCGTATACTTCGCCTTACGGCTTCGCACAGACCTGTGTTTTTGCTAAACAGTCGCTTGGGCCTTTTCACTGCGGCCCCCTCGTGCTATTCACACTACCGGGGCACCCCTTCTCCCGAAGTTACGGGGTCATTTTGCCGAGTTCCTTAACGAGAGTTCTTCCGCGCGCCTTAGAATACTCTTCTCGCCTACCTGTGTCGGTTTGCGGTACGGGCACCATCACCTGGCTAGAGGCTTTTCTTGGCAGTGTGAGATCATGACCTTCGCTACTACAATTTTCGCTCCCCATCACAGCTCAGCCTTACAATGTGCGGATTTGCCTACACATCAGCCTTACTGCTTAGACGGACATCCATCAGTCCGCGTCACTACCCTACTGCGTCCCCCCATTGCTCATAACGGCTTACGGTGGTACAGGAATTTCGACCTGTTGTCCTTCGACTACGCCTTTCGGCCTCGCCTTAGGTCCCGACTTACCCTGAGCGGACGAGCCTTCCTCAGGAACCCTTAGGCTTTCGGCGGATCAGATTCTCACTGATCTTTTCGTTACTCATACCGGCATTCTCACTTGTATAATGTCCAGCGCTCCTTACGGTACACCTTCAACCCTTATACAACGCTCCCCTACCCCTGATGCAAAGCATCAAGCCATAGCTTCGGTGGTGTGTTTAGCCCCGTTACATTTTCGGCGCAGAGTCACTCGACCAGTGAGCTATTACGCACTCTTTCAATGGTGGCTGCTTCTAAGCCAACATCCTGGTTGTCTGTGCAACTCCACATCCTTTCCCACTTAACACACACTTGGGGACCTTAGCTGATGGTCTGGGCTGTTTCCCTTTTGACAATGGATCTTAGCACTCACTGTCTGACTCCCGGAAGTAAGTCTATGGCATTCGGAGTTTGACTGAGCTTGGTAACCCTTGCGGGCCCCGCACCCAATCAGTGCTCTACCTCCACGACTCTGTTTTCCGAGGCTAGCCCTAAAGCTATTTCGGGGAGAACCAGCTATCTCCGAGTTCGATTGGAATTTCTCCGCTACCCCCACCTCATCCCCGCATTTTTCAACATGCGTGGGTTCGGGCCTCCAGTGCGTGTTACCGCACCTTCACCCTGGACAGGGGTAGATCACCCGGTTTCGGGTCTACGTCCACGTACTAAGTCGCCCTATTCAGACTCGCTTTCGCTGCGGCTCCGGCTCTTCACCTTAACCTTGCACGGGAACGTAACTCGCCGGTTCATTCTACAAAAGGCACGCCATCACCCCTAAAACGGGCTCTGACTTTTTGTAAGCACACGGTTTCAGGTTCTATTTCACTCCCCTTCCGGGGTGCTTTTCACCTTTCCCTCACGGTACTGCTTCACTATCGGTCGCTAGGAAGTATTTAGCCTTGGCAGATGGTCCTGCCGGATTCATACGGGGTTTCACGTGCCCCGCACTACTCGGGATCCGTCTCGGAGGGAACAGACTTTCAACTACAGGGCTTTTACCTTCTTTGGCGGGCCTTTCCAGACCTCTTCGCTTAACCGGTTCCTTTGTAACTCCATGTGAGACGTCCCACAACCCCAAAGAGCAAGCTCTCTGGTTTGGGCTTCTCCGCGTTCGCTCGCCGCTACTGACGGAATCACTATTGTTTTCTCTTCCTCAGGGTACTTAGATGTTTCAGTTCCCCTGGTATGCCTCTACACAACCTATGTATTCAGTTGTGAGTAACTGGAAATTACCCCAGCTGGGTTTCCCCATTCGGACACCCCCGGATCAAAGCTTGCTTACAGCTCCCCGAGGCAGTTTCGTTGTTCGCCACGTCCTTCATCGGCTCCTAGCGCCTAGGCATCCTCCGTGTGCTCTTAGTAGCTTAACCATTTTGTTCCGGTTTTGACTGCTCGCTTCCCTTGGTTTGCTTGCGCAAAGCCAAAAGTCGCTCCCATCCAATACCATCACAAAAGCAATTTGACTACCGTTTTTATTGAAACTTGTTTGCACAAGTTCAGCTAAAAAGGAATGTTCTAATTCGCGTTTGTTTCGTTTCGATATCTAGTTTTCAAAGAACAAACTTGTAAATCATTTTTGGTGGAGCCAAGCGGGATCGAACCGCTGACCTCCTGCTTGCAAGGCAGGCGCTCTCCCAGCTGAGCTATGGCCCCATATAAAGTTTAAAGGTATAGATGGTGGGCCCTGGTGGACTCGAACCACCGGCCTCACCCTTATCAGAGGTGCGCTCTAACCAACTGAGCTAAGGGCCCACATTACATATACTATTTGAACCCAAAATGGGTTACGCTTGGCGGCGTTCTACTCTCCCAGGACCCTGCGGTCCAAGTACCATCGACGCTGAAGGGCTTAACGGTCGTGTTCGGGATGGGAACGTGTGGAACCCCTTCGCTATCGCCACCAAACGTTTGAGAGTTTGAGCTCTCAAAACTGAGCAACGAGTGAGTAACTAGCCGACCTGGCTAGATTTTATATTTGAATGTTTCCACTCGGGAAACGATTCTCCATAGAAAGGAGGTGATCCAGCCGCACCTTCCGATACGGCTACCTTGTTACGACTTCACCCCAATCATCTATCCCACCTTCGGCGGCTGGCTCCTTGCGGTTACCCCACCGACTTCGGGTGTTATAAACTCTCGTGGTGTGACGGGCGGTGTGTACAAGACCCGGGAACGTATTCACCGCGGCATGCTGATCCGCGATTACTAGCAATTCCGACTTCATGCAGGCGAGTTGCAGCCTGCAATCCGAACTGAGACCGGCTTTGTTGGGATTGGCTCCATCTCGCGATTTCGCAGCCCGTTGTACCGGCCATTGTAGTACGTGTGTAGCCCAGGTCATAAGGGGCATGATGATTTGACGTCATCCCCACCTTCCTCCGGTTTGTCACCGGCAGTCTATCTAGAGTGCCCACCCGAAGTGCTGGCAACTAAATATAAGGGTTGCGCTCGTTGCGGGACTTAACCCAACATCTCACGACACGAGCTGACGACAACCATGCACCACCTGTCTTGAATGTTCCGAAGAAAAGGTACATCTCTGCACCGGTCATTCAGATGTCAAGACCTGGTAAGGTTCTTCGCGTTGCTTCGAATTAAACCACATACTCCACTGCTTGTGCGGGTCCCCGTCAATTCCTTTGAGTTTCAGTCTTGCGACCGTACTCCCCAGGCGGAGTGCTTAATGTGTTAACTTCGGCACCAAGGGTATCGAAACCCCTAACACCTAGCACTCATCGTTTACGGCGTGGACTACCAGGGTATCTAATCCTGTTTGCTCCCCACGCTTTCGCGCCTCAGCGTCAGTTACAGCCCAGAGAGTCGCCTTCGCCACTGGTGTTCCTCCACATATCTACGCATTTCACCGCTACACGTGGAATTCCACTCTCCTCTTCTGCACTCAAGTCACCCAGTTTCCAGTGCGATCCGGGGTTGAGCCCCGGGATTAAACACCAGACTTAAATGACCGCCTGCGCGCGCTTTACGCCCAATAATTCCGGACAACGCTTGCCCCCTACGTATTACCGCGGCTGCTGGCACGTAGTTAGCCGGGGCTTTCTTCTCAGGTACCGTCACCTTGAGAGCAGTTACTCTCCCAAGCGTTCTTCCCTGGCAACAGAGCTTTACGATCCGAAAACCTTCATCACTCACGCGGCATTGCTCCGTCAGGCTTTCGCCCATTGCGGAAGATTCCCTACTGCTGCCTCCCGTAGGAGTCTGGGCCGTGTCTCAGTCCCAGTGTGGCCGATCACCCTCTCAGGTCGGCTACGCATCGTCGCCTTGGTGAGCCGTTACCCCACCAACTAGCTAATGCGCCGCAGGCCCATCCCCAAGTGACAGATTGCTCCGTCTTTCCAGTTCCCTTCAGGCGAAGAAAACAACTATTCGGTATTAGCTACCGTTTCCGGTAGTTGTCCCAAACTTGAGGGCAGGTTGCCTACGTGTTACTCACCCGTCCGCCGCTAACTATCAGAGAAGCAAGCTTCTCATCAAGTCCGCTCGACTTGCATGTATTAGGCATGCCGCCAGCGTTCGTCCTGAGCCAGGATCAAACTCTCCAATAAAGTATTGAAAAGAGCGATAAGCTCATTTTGAATCTGACGAGATTAAAAATCTCATTTGTGCTCCAGTCGATCCAAGCCAAGGCTTGTCTCGAACTTTCGCGTTCATTCTGCAAGCAGAATGTTTACTCACTCGTTGTTCAGTTTTCAAAGATCAAACTTGTTTTTTCGTCACCATTTTCTCTCAGCGGCGACTTTTATAATATATCATACTTCGTTTGTTTTGGTCAAGTGTTTTTTTGAAATTCTTTTTCGAAGTTCGTAATGAACTCCTTCATTTCATCTAAAGCATCTAACCAAGCAAGCAAAGCAACGAGATATAATGTACCATATAAATATCCCGCGAGTCAACTATCCGAACAAAGAAATTTTCAACCCTAATAACAGCCCCACACCTGGCAATCCCAAAACAGTTACAGTCCCTATCGTTGCAGGGTTCAGCGGGATGTAGGTTCCTGTAATCCAGCCGGAATAATTCACGATGTATATCCCTACTGCAGCCAGCACCAGATGAATTCCGAATGACGTGAAAAACGATAACCCTATCCGCTTTCTGAATAAAACAACGATAAGTCCCAGTAACGATACGACTAATACACTCCCCAGTATAATACTCTTCATATGTTACACCTCCATGTTTAATGTAAACCTGACTCTACATACTAACCCCTCGCTGTGATGTAACATCATCATTAGCTCTGGCTCGCTTTGCTCTTCTCAAATGGATCTGGTACTTCCGCTCAGCTGCCTCCAATACATAAATGGCATAATCAATCTCATCTTGCCCCTGTGCATCTTCGAACTGTCTCATAGCCCGTTCCCATTCCTGCTTAGCCATCTGAATATCTGCATAGATCTGATCCGCCTCAAGTTCCTTCAACATTCTGTTGTGTTTCTCTACCGAGTTCCGTGTATTTCGCCACAAAAACATAAACTCTCCCCCTCCTGATCAACACAGCTATTCTCATACTTATCAGGGAAAGGACAAACTTAGAACTTGGGCATTCATTTTCTTCACAAAAAAAAGAGAGCCCTAAGGCTCTCTTTACACATCGAAACTTATTTAGCATCCGAAGTTTCCAAGGAAGTGCACTGCGTAATACAAATTAAACACACTAACGCATCTCCCTGCGCCCTTCCAATGCTTTGGAAAGGGTCACTTCATCCGCATACTCAAGATCGCCACCTACAGGCAATCCATGCGCAATCCGGGTCACACTAATCTCAAACGGACGCACCAAGCGGGAGATGTACATCGCTGTAGCCTCACCCTCAATATTGGGGTTCGTCGCCAGGATGATCTCTTTTATACGTTCATCACTTAATCGGATCAGGAGTTCCTTCAAACGAATATCGTCTGGGCCGATTCCCTCCATAGGTGAAATCGCGCCCTGTAACACATGATAGTATCCATCAAATTCCTTGGTGCGCTCCATGGCCACCAGATCTTTCGAATCCTGAACTACACAGATTACAGATACATCCCTGGACTTATCCTGACAGATGCGACACGGGTCCGTATCAGTGATATTACAACATACAGAACAGTAATGAAGATTACGTTTCACACTTACGAGTGCCTTGGCAAAATCGATAACGTCATCTTCCTTCATGTTAAGCACATGAAAAGCTAAACGCGCTGCTGTCTTGGGACCCACACCCGGCAACCGGGTGAAGGCATCAATTAGCTTGGCTATTGGTTCGGGATAATACAATCGATTGTGTCTCCTTTGACAGGATCAATTTTTAATTAAAATAATCCCGGAA
Organism: Paenibacillus sp. FSL M8-0212; assembly: GCF_038004645.1. Classification (NCBI taxonomy): domain Bacteria; kingdom Bacillati; phylum Bacillota; class Bacilli; order Caryophanales; family Paenibacillaceae; genus Paenibacillus; species Paenibacillus sp. FSL M8-0212. The sequence continues at coordinate 2,330,859 of NZ_JBBORP010000001.1, forward strand.
TATTCATGCCGCCTGTGAACTTGCCCATATCCTTGTTGGCAATCTCGTCGGCTTTGGCCATTGCATCATTAACAGCTGTCATAACGAGATCCTGCAACATTTCAACATCTTCCGGATCTACAGCTTCAGGTTTGATCGTGATAGCAAGCAATTTCTTGTGTCCGTTAACTTCAGCCGTCACTACACCGCCACCAGAAGTACCTTGGACTGTTTTATCCGCCAGTTCCTCTTGTGCTTTCAGCATTTGCTCCTGCATTTTCTTCACTTGTTTCATCATTTGGTTCATGTTGTTCATAATTGTTCATCTCCTTTGTTATGGTTATCGCGCTATGCGCATTATTCTTTGATCACTACAAGGTCCTCACCAAAGAGCTGGATGGCTTCATCAATCCAAGGCTGTTTGTTGCCTGAACCGCCGTCTTCATGCTCAGGTTCAAGCTTAAAGTCCTCCTTTGGCGCTTCAGAAGCTCCCTCCATTGCTCCGGTCCAATCTTTGAGCATCATCGTCACCAATCGCGCAGGACGCCCTAGCTGTTCGGACAACACCCGCTCAATGACTTCACGGTTAGCCTGCTTCTCCGTCGTTTCACGGTGAATGTTGTTTTTAAAAGCAACCAATACATTGTCTTCAAGCAATGATACCGGCTCACCATCCACAAACCAGGCGTGAACGGTAACCCGCTCTTCCTTCACTCGTTGCAGGATCTGACTCCATTTTTTGCTGATCTCTGCGAACTCAGGGGCTCCCTTACGCGCAACATACTGATCCAACTGTGCAGGAAGCTTCGCAGGCGAGTTGCCTCTCGATACAGGGGCCCTTGTTGCCGGACGAGATGGAGCACTCGATGCACCTTCTCCACCAGACAAACCACTTTTCAGTGCACGATCCAACTTCTTCTCCAACTCAGCAAGCTGCTGCTTCAAGCGGTTGATCTCTCCCCCATCAACAGGTGCTGCATGAGCTGAAGCTCCCACCTGAACAGAAGTCTCACCTTGAGCTGGAATACTACACAGTTTAAGCAATGCAACTTCAAATAATGTCTGTGGTTGTACTGCATATTTCATTTCACTCTGGTACCGATTAAGGGTGTCAATCATGTGGAACAGTTGTTCCCGGGTGAATGACTCTGCCATATCACGGAAAGCTTCCGGATTAAGTACCCTGTCCGTCAGTTTGTCTGCGTCAGGCACCATCTTAATCATAAGCAAATCACGGAAATAATACAGCAAATTCTCCATGCACTTGTCTGCACTCTTTCCTTCATGCATGAAACCTTCAATCATCTGCAAAATATGACCAACATCACCTTTGAGCAGCGAAGCAGCCAATTTGGCAAATTGCTCTGAAGCAATTCCACCCGTCATGTCCATAACCTGCTGGTACGTTACTCGTCCATCCGTAAATGAAGAGATCTGATCCAGCACACTAAGTGCATCCCTCATTCCACCGTCCGATAAACGGGCAATGTATTGGAGCGCATCCTGGTCAGCTTCCATACCTTCCTGTTCACAGATCAGTGTAAGTCTTGCTGTCTGCTCTTCCAAGGATACCCGGCGAAAATCAAATCGCTGACAGCGCGATATAATGGTAGCCGGAAGGCGGTGCGGTTCCGTTGTTGCCAAAATAAACATCACATGTGGTGGTGGCTCTTCCAATGTTTTGAGCAAAGCATTGAATGCCTCCGTTGTCAGCATGTGCACTTCATCAATAATATAGACTTTCTGCCGGACTTCGGTTGGTGCATATTTAACCTTTTCCCGAAGATCACGGATTTCTTCAACGCCCCGATTGGATGCAGCATCAATCTCCTGCACATCCATCACAGCGCCAGTCGTAATTCTGCGGCAAGCTTCACACTCGTTACAAGGTTCAGGCGCAGGCCCACGTTCGCAGTTCACAGCTTTGGCCAAAATCTTTGCGGCACTTGTCTTTCCCGTTCCTCTGGGCCCGCTAAATAAGTAGGCATGGGAAGTCCGCTGTTCACGAATCGCGTTCTGCAAGGTCTGAATAATATGCTGTTGCCCCACCATATCTTGAAACGACTGGGGACGCCAAGCCCGGTATAACGCGATATGCTCCATGATGCGTTACCTTCCTTCCACTTCGCATTCGAGTCCTTTGTCGTTCCCCTATTATACTATATTCCAGGGTGAATCCAAACTTTATCTGACTCATTCATGCGTGGTTTTATTAAGACATATCAAAAAGACCTCTGCATACATACAACTGCAAAGGTCTCTACATTTAAAAGGTAAGCCGTGCACCTGCTATCGATATTTGCGATCCAAGTGGCACCCCTGAACAATAGCTCGGGCTAGGCAACCCTCCGGCACAAGAGTGATCTCACTTATGGCTGCTTCCTTCCGGACCTGACCAGGTTCATGAGTACTCATTGCGGAGGACCCAACCGTCAACACCACGTTTAGGGACCAAACCTCACATCGGCAAAACCTCTAGCAGGAATTCAACCTCGCTATAGCGGATTGCGAGTTACAGGGCACCGCTACCTCCCCATCTAGCACGGTAAGAAATAGTATAACGTAAGGTTATCCAAATTGCAACCAGAGGAACTCGGAAGCGACTATGCTTACATATAACATATAAAAACCCCTGCCAGATCAGCAGGGGTGTGTTGGATGCAATTAGCAGACAACTCCAAGAATTGTCCAATTAGATTCCGTATTTCTTTTTGAAACGATCAACACGGCCGCCAGCATCGATAAACTTCTGTTTACCTGTGAAGAACGGGTGGCACGCGGAGCAAATCTCTACACGAAGTCCGTCTTTAACCGAACCTGTCTCAAAAGTATTCCCGCAAGCGCAAGATACTTGACCAATCGTGTAATTAGGATGAATTGCTTCTTTCATTACCTTTCACCTCTTTCCGCCCTGAGCCTCAAGCGGACCCAGAGTAAATGGCACAACTCTGAGATTATAACACGGCCTTGTGCCTGTTGCAATCCATTATTGTTATGAGGTAATCAACCGTTTGGGACGTGCCATTCCAGCGGGTGGAACATGGGTATACGATCCAATCACAACATCAGGCAACTCGTCTTCAAAAATCTCAATCATCTGCTTCATGCCCAAGATATCACCTTGAGCTGGAGGGATTAATTCCAGATAACTCTCCGGATCAATATTGAGATTACGCATCTGAATCAAGCGTAGATCGGTTCTTCTTGCAAACTCAATCATCGCCTCAATCTCTTCTTCACGATCTGTTACACCTGGGAAGATCAGATAGTTAATGGAGGTGTATACACCCTGCTGCGCTGCATATTTCATCGATTTCTCAACATTGGCTAAGGTATAACCACGCGGTTTATAGTAGGCGTTATAGTGGTCATCCAGTGCACTAATTGTACTTACGCGCATCAGATCCAATCCAGCATCTACAATACCTCTAATGTGATCGTTCAGACCGGCATTGGTATTAATGTTGATATACCCCATGTCCGTTACGGAACGAACTTCGCGAATCGCTTCTATGATCAGCTTGGCCTGTGTGGAAGGCTCCCCTTCACAACCTTGTCCAAAGCTAATGATGGACTCCGGCGTCTTCAGGTGTTCCAGCATAACTTCCACAATCTCATCCACACGTGGTCGGAAGTTCATACGTGTCTGCGGGGAAACAAAGCCGCTATCATCCGGTTGCTCGGAGATACACCCGAAACAGCCTGCATTGCAAGAATAGGATACCGGCACTCCACCTTCCCAACGATTCAGGAACGTGTTCGATGAAGTTAGACATTCATATCCAAGCGCACAGTTGGATAGATGGGTGTAGAGACGGTTCTCGGGGTATTGCTCTGTCAATCGTTTAACCCCTGAACGTACATCGTCACGATCACAGTTGAGCGGATTCCATTTTTCAGGACTATCCGACTTCGAAGCGGTGACATAGAAACCGCCATCTTTCCAGACTACTGCGGAATAACCGAACAACGGCAACTTATACTCTTTATCCGTCTTCACATAACCAGGGAGACACAAACGAGTGAATCCCTGTGGAAGCAACGCACCTACAGCCTGTGTGTCCGTTGGCATTGGCAGCATCTCACCGGTATCCGGGTCCATACCAATGGGCCGGGTACTCGGGAGTCCTACCAACGTTGCACCCTCTGGCAAAGGGATAAGTTCATCTTCCATAATCTCAACGATCATATCTCCACTGCGGGCAAGCCCGTACAGGGAAGGGTGATCAAATACATTACCTTTTTCATCTGCGTATACTAAATACATGATGTTCTCCTCACATCTAATGGGTTAAACCTAACGACGAGTGTATTGTAACATTTACAGCAATGCTGCAAAAAGAAAGTGATTAATTAATTGACGCTTACGTCGATGTACCTGACGTAGCTGTCTGTCTAGGTGAACGACGGGTTGTTGTTGTACCAGAATTGCTTGTCGGGCTATTACCAGCCGAATCAAATGCCGCCAAAAACTCTGCATTTGTCTTGCTGTTACGAAGTTTTTTCAGGAATCCTTCGACAAAGTCATGGGAATCATTCATGTTTTTACGAATTGCCCAGATTGTATCCAACTCTTCCTTGCTGAGCAACACTTCTTCACGACGGGTACCGGAACGACGAATGTCGATTGCCGGGAATATACGACGTTCAGCCAGACGACGGTCCAGATGCAGTTCCATATTACCCGTACCCTTAAACTCTTCATAAATGACGTCATCCATACGTGAACCGGTATCAATTAATGCAGTTGCCAGAATCGTCAAGCTTCCGCCTTCTTCCACATTCCGGGCAGAACCGAAGAAACGTTTCGGACGATGGAACGCAGCTGGATCAATACCACCACTAAGTGTACGACCGGATGGTGGAATAACCAGGTTATATGCACGGGCAAGACGCGTAATGCTATCCAGCAGGATAACGACATCCTTTTTAGCCTCAACCAAACGAAGCGCACGTTCAAGTACCAATTCTGCCACCTTGATATGATTCTCAGGCAGTTCATCAAATGTTGAAGCCACAACTTCCCCTTTTACCGAACGCGACATATCCGTTACTTCCTCTGGACGTTCATCAATCAACAGGACAAACAGTTCAATTTCAGGATTGTTAGTTGAGATGCTGTTGGCAATTTCTTTGAGGAGAAGCGTTTTACCCGCTTTGGGAGGTGCTACGATCAATCCGCGCTGTCCCAATCCTACCGGGGCGAGCACATCCATAATTCGTGTGGACAAATGGTTGGGGGATGTTTCGAGAACCAGTTTTTTCTGCGGATACAGTGGGGTTAGTGCCGGGAAGTGAAGTCGCTCTGCAGCCGCCGATGGATTCTCACCATTTACAGCGTTGACTTGCAACAAACCGAAGTATCTCTCGTTTTCCTTAGGCGTTCTACACTTACCTGATACGAGGTCACCTGTTCTTAGGTCAAACTTGCGAATCTGAGAAGCTGAGATGTAAATGTCTTCCGTACTTGGCAAGTAGTTAATTGGTCTTAAGAATCCGTAACCTTCAGGTAAAATCTCGAGTACACCTTGCATGAACATCAGGCCGCTTTGTTCAGCTTGTGCACGTAGTATAGCAAAGATTAATTCTTTCTTTTTTAACGTACCATAGTAAGGTATCTGATATTTTTTGGCCAGTTTGTAAAGGTCCGTTAGTTTCATTTCTTCCAAATCGGAAATTTGTAGATCCATATAATAACCACCTATTCAATTAATAAGTCCGTGTGAAATGGATAGTTTCGCTAGATGTTCCGGCTATAGAGAGCGGCGTCTGCCACAATCTCTTCTGTCCATTGTACGGAATGTAACCGTTATAATGCAAATACTTGTCTTTGAGTGTAAGTTTCCGGGTGGGATGGCCAACATTCGGCAAGATCCGCTATTGAGTGAACGATGCAATGAGGCGATCAATCCGGATAGACCGGCTATGGAGCGCAGTTCAAACAAAACCGGGGGTTGGGGATGAGAAATGATGTTCTTACAGCCATATGAAGTTTAATTCAAAAAAAGACCCTCCGGTAAAGGAAACAGTAACATTTCGTCTTATGCCGGAGAGACTGAGAACTCTATTAAAACAGGTTTACCTAATCATCGAAAAGATATGCAGTTCAGTTAAAATAAACATGTATATGACTGAATCATGCATAATGCTTCCTATTAATCAGTTTCCCGCCATACATCTGCACCGAGCAGGCGCAGATTAGTCACCAAGTGATCATAACCACGGTCGATATATTCGACTCCAGTTACTTCAGTCACACCTTCACTGACGGTGAGACCTGCAATCACCAGCGCTGCTCCAGCGCGAAGATCGGATGCTTTTACTTTGGCTGCGTTTAATGCACTGCCTTCAATAATCGCTGACCGTCCTTCTACTCGAATCTTTGCGCCCATCCGCACCAACTCAGGCACATGCTTGAACCGATTACTGTATACAAAGTCGCTCAGGACACTCACACCGGTTGCCTGTGTTAAAACACTGGTCATGGGTGACTGTAGATCCGTTGGGAAACCAGGATATACAAGTGCCTTCACGTCAACGTGGTTATAGCTTGGTTTACCAATGACACGTATACTTTCATCCAATTCCTCAATGCCAACACCCATCTCCAGCAGCTTTGCCGTTAAAGCTTCCAGATGTTTGGGAATCACATTGTCAATCAGAACATCTCCGCGCGTCGCCGCTGCAGCGATCATATACGTACCTGCTTGGATACGGTCCGGAATGATGGAATGACGGCAGCCTTTAAGCTCCGAGACCCCTTCAATACGGATCGTTTCGGTACCTGCACCCTTGATGCTGGCACCCATGGAATTCAGAAGTGTTGCTACATCTATAATCTCAGGCTCTTTAGCCGCGTTTTCGATAATTGTAGAGCCTTTGGCACGAGTAGCCGCCAGCATGATATTAATGGTTGCGCCGACACTGCTTACATCAAGATAGATTTTTGCTCCGCGCAGCTCTTTGGCATGCAAATGAATGGAGCCATGTTCGTTTGTTACGGTTGCGCCAAGCGCTTCAAAACCTTTGATATGTTGATCAATTGGACGAGGCTCAAAATTACAGCCCCCTGGTAAACCTATGGTCGCTTCTTTGAAACGCCCTAGCAATGCACCCATCATATAATACGAAGCGCGAAGCTTCTTCACGGGACCATTCGGCATAGGAATGGATTTGATGTCAGAAGGGTCAATCTTCATCTGACTGCCTTCCCAAGTCACACGTGCTCCGAGTTCCTCCAAAATTTCTGCATAAACCGCCACGTCACTCAAAAGCGGCAGGTTGTCCAACACGACTTCTGACTCGGCAAGCAATGCTGCAGGAATAAGCGCAATGGCGCTGTTCTTGGCGCCGCTTATAGTTACAGTTCCCTGTAACGGACGTCCGCCACTAATCATCAATTTTTCCATAAAGCTTAATGTCCCCCTACGTGTTTTGCAGCCGATGAACGGCAATACGTGCTGTTGGCTTCCGATGTAGAAATAAGGTGTGAAAATGGAAAGACACCGGCTAGGCGGTGTTTTTCCATTTCACAGTATGGAACTGGTAAAGTTAAATTACGCTTTGTTGTTAGAACCAAACTCGCGGATTTTACCTTTAACGGTTTCTTTGATTGCTTCACGGCCTGGTACGATGAATGTACGTGGATCGTAAGCATCTGGTTTAGCTGCAAGCACTTCACGAACCACTTTTGCAAAAGCAATTTGGTTCTCTGTGTTTACGTTGATTTTGGACGTACCCAGGGAAATGGCTTTGTCGATGTCGTGTTTAGGAATACCTGTACCACCGTGCAATACGAGTGGAACTTGTACCGCGTCACGAACTTCTTCCATTTCTTTGAAGCCCAGGTTAGGCTCGCCATGGTAAGGACCGTGTACGGAACCAAGAGCTGGTGCCAATGTGTCGATACCTGTTTCTTTAACGATACGGATACACTCGTTCAGGTCAGCGTACATGATACCGCCGATAACGTCGTCTTCTTGTCCGCCTACAGTACCTACTTCAGCTTCTACAGAAACGCCTTTAGCGTGTGCATATTCAACAACTTTTTTAGTCATTTCGATGTTCTCATCGATAGAGTGGTGGGAACCGTCGATCATAACGGATGTGAATCCAGCATCGATCGCTTCTTTACACTTGTCGAAGCTTGAACCATGGTCCAGGTGAATTGCAACTGGAACAGTTATTTTCATGTCGTGAATAAGTCCTTCTACCATTTTAACTACAGTGTAGAAGCCACCGATGTGACGTGCTGCGCCTTCGGATACACCCAGGATTACTGGGGATTTCTCTTCTTCAGCAGCACCAAGAATCGCTTGAGTCCACTCAAGGTTATTGATGTTGTATTGACCAACTGCATATTTTCCTTCAAGTGCTTTGTTCAACATGTCTGTCATAGATACTAATGGCATGGTTTCAATCCTCCTAGGGGTTTGGGTTGTGTCTATGGTTTTTAGCCGAAATCACATACGGGCTTATTATACCACATCCCATGTCAAATACTAAACAAGCATTTGCAAAAATGCTGTGCTTTGCAGCACAGTTTTCATAGACACCGCTTTATAACTTCCCCATTTCCAATATTCCCCGGATGAAGGAGTGAAATACCCCATTTTCTCGCCAAGTACCTTCTATGTTCTCCACACGCAAAAAAATCCTGTATCAACAGGATTCAGCTGCATTTATTGGCAGTACCATTGCGAAGTTGCATATTCACAGCCACTCGCATCTCGTCGATATCAAACGGTTTCGTAAAGTGCATGAGCGCCCCGAGATCTGTGGCTTCCTTAATCATGTCCAGTTCACCATAAGCGGTCATCATGATCACCTTGATACCCGGATCAATTTCTTTAATATGCTTCAGGATTTCCAGACCGTCCATCCCAGGAATCTTCATATCGAGCAATACCAGGTCAGGCTTGTCATTATTCACAATCTCCAGAGCAACCTTGCCGTTGGGTGCTTGAAACGTGTTATACCCCTCACTGCTGAACACTTCCATTAACAGGATTCGGATACCATTCTGGTCATCAACAATCAAAACTTTTTTATCTTCCACTCTGTAACCTCCTAGAATTAGGAAAGCATGTACATCTTCGAATCTGGATAACTATCCCATAGTCGTCATGATAAGTATTCTACCTCTTCCATTAAAATCCTGCTACCTTCACAAAATGACAAAAAGCATTTCCACCTGCTCTTTACACAAAAAAAAGGGATGTTCAGGCAGCCGCTATGGTTGCCAGGAACATCCCCAATATCTATTACGTTAACACTAAAACCATGTATTACTTCTGTGCATTCTCCAGAGAAGCTTTTACAAATTCACGGAACAATGGTTGCGGACGGTTCGGACGGGAAGTGAATTCCGGATGGAATTGCACCGCCAGGAACCATGGGTGTCCTGGAAGTTCCACGATCTCAACCAGACGTCCATCCGGGGATGTACCCGAGATAACCAGTCCTGCTTTTTCGATCGCTTCACGGTATTCATTGTTGAACTCATACCGGTGACGGTGTCTTTCATACACCAGCTCGTCATCATAACAAGCCATCGCCAATGAACCTTCCTGAAGCTTACAAGGATACAGACCAAGACGCATCGTACCACCCAGATTTTCGATATCTTTTTGCTCAGGCAACAGATCGATCACAGGGAATTCAGTAGCCGGATTAATCTCGGAGCTGTTCGCACCATTCAAACCAACGATGGAACGTGCATATTCAATAACGGAAACCTGCATACCCAAGCAAATACCGAAGAACGGAATTTGTTTCTCACGAGCATAACGGATTGCCGATACTTTACCTTCAATACCACGATCTCCGAATCCGCCAGGAACAAGGATACCGCTAATACCATGTAACAGATCGCCAACATTCTCATCCGTAATATCTTCAGAAGGAACCCAGCGAATTTTGACATCGGCATTGGATGCAAACCCTGCATGAGACAACGACTCAACAACACTCAGGTATGCATCATGCAACGCTACATATTTACCAACAATAGCGATCTCAACCGTATGCTCCAACTTGTTGATCCGGTCAACCAGCCCTTCCCACTCGCTCATATCCGGTGCAGGAGTAGTCAGTTTCAGGTGATTTACCACGATCTCATCCAAGCCTTCTTCACGCAGGTTCAGAGGTACTTGATACAACGTGTCTGCATCACGACATTCAACCACGGCATTCTCATCAATGTCGCAGAAGAGAGCGATCTTGGCTTTCATGTCTTTAGACAGTTCATACTCCGTACGGCATACAATCACATTCGGTTGAATACCAATGCTGCGTAATTCCTTAACACTATGTTGCGTTGGTTTTGTTTTCACTTCACCAGCTGCTTTGATATAAGGAATAAGTGTTACGTGAATGTACATCACATTGTCGCGACCTACATCACTCTTGATCTGACGGATAGCTTCCAGGAAAGGCAAACTCTCAATGTCGCCCACTGTTCCGCCAATTTCCGTAATAACCACATCCGAACCTGCTTCACGTCCAGCGCGGAATACACGCTCTTTGATCTCGTTCGTAATGTGTGGAATAACTTGTACCGTTCCACCCAGATATTCCCCGCGCCGCTCTTTGCTGATGACGGAAGAGTATACTTTACCAGTCGTGACGTTGCTGTTTTTGGAGAGATTGATATCAATAAAACGTTCATAGTGGCCAAGGTCCAGATCCGTTTCCGCGCCATCATCCGTTACAAAAACCTCGCCATGTTGATAAGGACTCATTGTTCCCGGGTCGATGTTAATATATGGATCAAATTTCTGGATTGTTACCTTAAGCCCTCTGTTTTTCAGCAATCTGCCCAGAGAAGCAGCCGTAATCCCTTTGCCCAGGGAGGACACAACTCCGCCCGTCACGAAAATATACTTTGTCACTGTTATTACCCTCCTAATATAAGTACAGAAATTCAGGCGATATATGGTGTTATCGTAACCTGTTTCCCAGGTAATCATCGTTAAAAAGAGCAATGGCAGAAATTCCCTGCATCTGCGAACTGCTCTTTCTGCGAAGACGGTTTAAATACACGTTGTTCTACAGCAAAAAATGGTGCAAATATTCCGGTAGCCTTCATTCCATTTGGTGTTTTTGATATACAAAAACGGGCCACGAAATGTTGGCCGGGAGCATACGGAAAAGAAATCATTTTGCAAAATTATGCCTCTAAAAATACAAAAAAAAGTACTCCCGCAGGACGGGGCACCTTCTATAAAAAACATAAATATATTGTCGCTCATTCATAAGCCCATGCAATAGTTTACCCGTTACCCCGTCTGCTGTCAAGGCTGACTATTCCGGGGAAACGGGTAAATTATAGACGTCAAAAATGACTACCGATTATCAGAATCGTCGTCAAATTCATCCTCGTTTTCGGACTCTTCTTCGTCTTCTTCGAGGTCTTCATCTTCCAGATCGTCATCTTCAACCAGCACTTCTTCTTCGCTGTCTTCTTCGTCAAAGATGTCGTCTTCGTCTTCATCTTCTTCGTCTTCATCTTCGTCTTTATCCGGGCTGTCGAAGTCTTCATCGCTGTTATAGCTGTCTTCTTCTTCACCGAAGTCTTCATCTTCCAGATCATCGTCTTCATCGTTGATGATACGCGGACGCTTCGCACCCGTCATGGAATCTTCTGTTCCAGCTACCGGATACCAGCGCTTCAAGCCCCACAGACTTGTACCGACGCAAGCAAAACGGCCATCGATATTAATCTCGGTATATAGCTGGGCGATAAACTCGTTGATTTCTTCATCAGTCATTCCGCGCTGCTTCGCTACCTCATTCATCAAGTCACGATAGTAATACGGCGTATTAGCCGCTTTCAGCACCATAAAGGCAAGGTCCACCAAAGGGATCTCTTTTACCTTTTCTTTATCAATTTTCAAATTGAGCGAGGTACTCACTGCAGACACTTCCTCTCACACAAAATTCACTTTTTAACCCCTACGAACTGGACTGTTACGTATAACATATCCATTAACAAACCTAAGTAAAACCTATTTAGCGTTAAAAAGCAAGTTTTTATGTACGGATGTGACGCAAATGCGGAGAGCAGCAACAATATGTCCATATATTCAACGTGAAGTGACATCGAACCCACAAGAATATCCTCTTTTGCCAAAGAGACAACTCCATAATAAAAAAGACGGAGTCCCCTCCGCCTTCTGACTGTATACCCTTGGAGGATTACTCCTCACCAGGTTCCCCGCAAGAGCCCTCTAGCTCTCCATCCATCATATGTCCCTGCGCCCGTTTTGACACGAAGAGAATGTGTTTTTGTAAAAAAAGGGCAAGTTCCCCATGCGGCGGGATGAGCGCATTCATAGAATACCTCAGCATGTTCATCCCGAAGGGGGCTGCCCATTATGGACTATACTGGTTTATTGCATCAATTGATTGACGGAATGCGACGCCCTGAACCAGAACAGGGAGGGCGATATTTGATCCGATTTGCCAAACCGCAGCAGTACGAGGCCTGTCTCGTAGAATTGTCCCGAATGCGGAATGAATTCACCGACCTTGGGGCTGTCCGTTCCTCGCGACTGGCTCGTTCCATTATCGCTCCAGTCCAACGCCCGGAGGACCTATACCGCTATGCGGATGAGATTACGATTGAAGCAGACGTCCCCATCTCCCTCCATGCCACCGCACTCCACAACAAACCAAGTAATGCCCAAGGCATACCATGGGGAGTGAAGCAGATTCGGGCGCCCAAAGTATGGTCTGTGTCTACCGGACACCGAATTAAAATCGGTGTGATTGATACAGGTGCTGATTATCACCATCCTGATCTTCGTTATTCCCTGGCACGCGGAATCAATCTGTTAAACCGCAGCCTGCTTCCTCATGATGATAACGGACACGGTACCCATATTGCAGGGACCATCGCCGCAGCCAACAGCACCGCAGGCATGATTGGTGTTGCTCCACGCTCCCTGATCTATCCGGTGAAAGCATTTGACCACAACGGATCGGCTTATGTGTCCGACATTGTACTTGGCATCGACTGGTGTGTACGTAACAAGGTCGATATCATCAATATGAGCTTTGGCATGAAAACACGCAGCAAGGCGCTTCTTGACGTTGTCAATCGTGCATACCATGCTGGAATCGTTATTGTTGCTTCGTCAGGAAATGACGGCAAACGCCGCAGTATTGATTATCCGGCAAGGTATCCGCAGACCATATCCGTTGGGGCAACCGACAAAAACAGACGTATTGCGTCCTTCAGCAATCGTGGCGCATATGTGGATGTCTATGCACCTGGTGATAAGATCGTCTCCTCTTGGGTACAAGGCAAGCACCACGAGATGAGCGGCACATCCATGGCGACGTCCCATGTGAGTGGCGCTATCGCCTTGCTGCTCTCCAAACATCCGGGGTTGTCCCCGAGTGAAATCAAGACACTCGTCAAACGTGCTACGATCCCGCTGCGCGCCCGCAAGACCACCACCGCAAAAAGTAAGGTGCGTGGTGGTGAGATTGATGCCCTGAAGCTAATGCAGGAGGGCGGGGAGTGAGCCAGCTCTGCAAGAGGACAGCAGAACTTAATTGAGACTCGTTGCGAAACCCAGTAGCCCGGCCCAGGCAGTACGCACGAGGGAGTATACCTAGCGGCTGAGGCTCTAGGTTACGCCCGCTGTGATGTAAAGGTAGGCTAGTGTACCTTGGACCAGGCATTTCTTTTTCTTCAGCTAGGCTACACAACAAAAAAAGTCTCCATGTACCACGTTGAAGGCAATCAACGTGGACAGGGAGACTTTTTGCCTTAGACAGAGCGGCGATGTGCCGCTCGCATGGAATTTACATTTTGTCAGGAGCGGTTACGCCTACCAGACGAAGCGCCGTTGCGATAACGGTACGCACAGCACCGATCAGTGCCAGACGTGCTTGAGTTTGCTGCGCGTCTTCCGTAATAACACGTTCTGCACGGTAGTAGCTGTGGAACAGGGATGCCAGCTCGTATACATAACGGATGATACGATGAGGCGCATATCCTGTTGCTGCTGCAGAGATTTCCTCAGGCAGCTCTCCCATTTTGCGGAGAAGATCATACTCGTGCTCTGTTGTCAGCTTGGACAGGTCAATCTGTGCCAGTGGCAGCAGTTCAATACCTTGTTCTTCAGCCTGACGGTATACGCTGCATACACGTGCATGAGCGTATTGTACGTAGAATACAGGATTCTCATTGGATGTCGAAATCGCAAGGTCCATGTCAAAGTCCAGATGGGAGTCCATGCTGCGCATTGTGAAGAAGTAACGGATGGCATCAATGCCGACTTCATCCATCAGGTCTTCCATCGTTACAGCTTTACCTGTACGCTTGGACATCTTCACTTTTTCACCGTTCTGGAACAAGCTCACCATCTGTGCAATCAAGACCACCAGTTTCTCGGGGTCATTACCCAGCGCTTGCATTGCGGCTTTCATCCGTGGAATATATCCGTGGTGATCCGCACCCCAGATGTTGATCATCGTGTCGTATCCACGAGCATATTTGTCGCGGTGATAAGCAATATCTGGTGTCAGGTAAGTATACGTGCCATCGTTCTTGATCAATACACGTTCTTTGTCGTCACCGTACTGCATCGTTTTCAACCAAGTTGCTCCATCTTGCTCATAGATTTCATTGCGGTCACGCAATTCATCAAGTACTCGCAGAACTTCTCCATTGTCATACAGGGAAGTTTCGCTGAACCAGATGTCAAAGTTAACACGGAAGCGATTCAAGTCACGTTTGATCTTGTCCAGTTCCTTCTCCAGGCCGAAATCACGGAAATAAGCCGCACGGTCACCCGGATGCATGGACAGCAATTCGTCACCCTTTTCAGCAACAAGCTGCTTGGCAAATCCTTTAATATCTTCACCGTGATAACCATCTTCAGGCATCTCAGCATCCTGACCCAGCTCTTGCAGATAACGAGCTTCAATGGAACGAGCCAGATTAAACACCTGATTACCTGCATCATTAATGTAGTATTCACGGGTTACATCATATCCTGCGTAGTCAAGGATGTTACATAGTGCATCCCCTACAGCTGCTCCACGGGCATGGCCCAGATGCAGGCTGCCTGTCGGGTTGGCACTGACAAACTCCATCTCGACTTTGCGTCCTTCTCCGATGTTAATTCTTCCGTAATCTTTACCCTGCTCCTGCACAAGCGCAAGTACTGGATAAAGGTAACTCTTGTCCAATTTGAAATTAATGAATCCTGGGCCAGCAATCTCAGCCTTCTCGATTCCGGCTTCAGCCAGATTCAGATTGGCAATGATCTCTTCAGCAATCTGACGCGGATTGCGCTTGGCAATCTTGGTCAGCTGCATGGCAGCATTGGTCGCCAAGTCCCCGTGTGTCTTCTCACGCGGCACTTCCAATGTGATGGCTGGCAATTCGTCCTGCGTAACAATTCCGGCCGCCACAATGGCGTTGCCGATGGCCGTGCTTACCCGTTCGTTAATCGTATCTAGTGGATTACGTGTCATGAAATTGGTTCCTCCTGTATATGCAAACTAATCGCGAAATGTCCGGATTCTTCATCAAAGCGGTAAAAGTCGTAGCTCCACGCTGCGCGTGCGCTCAATCCCTGAATGGAAAGTTCCAGCTTCTGTGTATGCGTGGACAGGGCAAACGACATGTATGGCGATCGGTAGAAACCAGGAAGCTTCCGATTCAATTCAAAAGTCTGCTCCGATTCCACCTCACCATGACGTATAATCTTGATGGATTGTCCGCCCAGCTTCAATGTTGTACGGGTTGTACCTCCCTCAGGTCCAACCTGCGGTTCTTCATAACGAACATAAAGAACGGACCCTTTTAACACGGCTTCACCCTGCATTTCCTGCAGCACATCTTCACCTTCATAACGGCTGTGCAGCCGGATGTGTACCGGTCGCATGTTCGACATGAATGTTAACCTCCATTATATTCGAGGCGACGCAAAATCAGGCACGGCTGGTGAGAACAGCCCTTCCCGTATTGTTGTGTCGCTATACGCGCTCATATTCCCGGATAGCTCGCTATCCTACACTCTACTGTATAACTATATCCAGTTCCCTCGCTCAATTCAAATCCAAATTCAGAGTTTTTTCCTCATCAAGCCAAAAAAGAAGAGCCGCACCTGTAAAGTGCAACTCCCTTTTGCTTCATTATAATAAGATTCGTTCATCCGATCAGGCCCATTGCGATTCATAAGGAAAAGGACATGTCGACTCACTCAGCTTCGCTCGCACCTGTACGAGACAACCACAATGCCGACAAGTTGTGCCATATTGCAATCCCGGACAAGCAGAGCAGATGGATAGCCGACGTTCATATTCCTCATCCTGTACCGTCTCACGCGAGCGTGAGGCAATCTCCACAAGTCTGGCCATTTTGGCATCGCTAATCTTCACATCGTACTGATCATCACAGCCCTTGCAAGGTTCCTGCCTTTTCATCATTAACCCTCAACAGCGATGACCCCAACCGATGCTGGAGGAAGAACAAAACGCAAAGTGTTATTCTCCAGTGTGAGTCCCTCCCACGCCGCAGGCTGAACATGATTCGGCTGTTCAAAGGTATTGAATGCACCAAAATCAGTATGGTGCAGAATCTGCCCGGTTACTTTAGCCGCTTGAGCTGCGTCCAGCTGACACACAACTTCCAACTCATCGGTATGACTCAGATTACAAGCTGTCACATGAATGACCCCATCCTTGTTGCGGGACGCTGACAAGCTGAGCTGCGGAATGGTTTCTTCTCCGAAGGTATACCCAGGGCTTTCATAATTCAAATCCAGTCGCTGTGCATCCATATGAACCTGATACATATCAAATACATGGTACGTAGGGGTCAGGAGCATTTTGTCACCTTCCGTGAGCACAAGCGATTGAAGCACATTGACGATCTGCGCAAGATTTGCCATGTGTACCCGTTTATTATGTTGGTTGAAAATATTCAGGTTAACACCTGCAAGCACAGCGTCCCGCATCGTATTTTGTTGATAAAGGAATCCTGGATTGGTTCCCGGCTCAACGTTATACCACGTACCCCATTCATCCACAATAATGCCGACTCTGCCCTCTGGATCATATTTGTCCATAATCTCGGAGTGCTTCACCAGTAATTCATCCATATGGAGCGTCTTTTTCAAGGTGGTGAACCATTCAGACTCGCCAAATCCTGTAGCTGCGCCTTTATCATTCCACTCTCCTGTAGGGATGGTGTAATAATGAAGACTGATTCCATCCATAAAGCGAGCAGCCTCCCGCATCAGGACTTCCATCCATTCATAGTTGCCTTCGTTGGGTCCACAAGCGATTTTATAAATCTCGTTCCCGGAATAGTTACGTACATATGTAGCATACCGACGGTATTCATCCGCATAATATTCAGGACGCATATTGCCGCCGCATCCCCAGTTCTCATTTCCCACGCCAAAATACTTCATTTTCCACGGTTCTTCCCTACCGTTACTCTTACGCCAGTTCGCCATCGGGGATTCGCCGTCAAACGTGATGTACTCCACCCATTCCTGCATCTCCTGCACTGTACCGCTACCCAGGTTGCCACTAATATATGGCTCCGTGCCGAGCAACTCACATAATCTCATGAATTCATGCGTACCAAAGTGATTGTTCTCTTCCACACCACCCCAGTGTGTATTGATCATACGGGCACGCTCACTCTTTGGACCCACGCCATCTTTCCAGTGATATTCATCGGCAAAACAACCGCCTGGCCAGCGAAGTACTGGAATATTAAGCTTCTGCAAGGCCGTCAATACATCATTTCGAATCCCATCCGTATTCGGAATGGGTGAATCTTCTCCTACCCACAACCCCTCATAAATACAACGTCCCAAGTGTTCGGAAAAGTGACCATATATATTGCGATTTATTAATCCTTGATCTGAATCCGCCTTTAAAATAACATCAACCATGATTTCAACCTCCATATAATGTATTGTTATCGCTTACAATAACTCGTTTTAGAGTAGGTTTCAACCGTTTTTATTTCTAGACAAACAAGCCTCTTCCTGTGTAAATGATTAGGAAAAGGCCTGTTTGTTATAGAAATTCATGCAGAGGTATACCAAATTGATTTTTATTCATTTCTAATTTGGATTTGCTCCATTGTTATTTCAGAATAACAGGCTATTTAATCCTGCTCTGAAGGCAACAACATTTTTTGTGTCCACGTCGTTCCACCATCTGTAGTCTGATAGATCGCAGGAGAGTTATCACTTGTGACTACGAGCCAACCCGTCTTGGCCGATGGGAACGAGATACGGGAACTGTATCCCGGATCTTTCAGGTCAATATTTTTCCACGTGGAACCTGTATCATAAGAACGTCCAATACCCACTTTGCCAGCTGCGGGTGAACCTGCAGACAGATAAGCCGTCTGATTACCAATCAACGCCATGTTGCCGGGATGGCCACCCGGGTTGGCTGGTCCGTTTCCTTTGCCTGTACTATTTGTACCTGGTGCAGGACCTCCCCCTGCTGTAGATTGCGCAAATACTTGGGTCCAGTTCTTGCCTTGATTACCGCTCGCATAGAGGGAGTAGGATTGTTGGGACATGCCTGCATCACCATACAGAAGGGCCCATACTTGCTGGCCATGTGCATACAGATCTGCTCCGCTCCATGTGTCTGAGACAACTCGAAGAGAGGTGGTCCAGTTTTTGCCGCCATCACTCGTTTGCTTCAGATGATATCCCGATCCAGGTACAACCACGACGGCATACCCTTGTTTCTCTGTTGCAAAGGCAGCTGCACGCGTGTTGGCAGGTGTATTCATTTTACTCCAGGTTACCCCGCCATCCTTCGTCTGATATGCACCATTATAGGTGTAACCAAAACCTACATCTTTATTGCGAAAATCGATTCGCTTGAATTGAATGCCCGGCGTATCGAGCCGCGTCCAGTGAGATCCCCCATCTTTGGTACGGATCAGATAGGTTGCAGGTGAATCCTTCACTCGCGCCAGCGCATATCCGTTCACATTATTCGGAAAATCAAGCTGTGTGAATTGCCATTGTCCGGTATAAATGGACTGCCACGAACATCCTGCATTCGAAGTACCGATCAGGAAGCCTTCACCCCCAGCTCGTCCAGTTGTATCATTAAGAAAATCAATGTCAGTAAATTGCAGATGTTGCTCTTCCACACCGCTGCCCTTTTTCAATGTAGCAGATAGTCCATGATCTCCCTTTCCACATGCCTGCGAGGATGCAGCGTTAGCACCTGATAGCGTATGTACCGGTCCCATCCCCCAAGCCAGCGTTAACGATAATGCGAGTGCACCAATCCGTTTCCATGTCATTGTACTCTTGGTTGTCATCGTAACACCTCCTTCTATGGTTTTACCCAAATATGATGGTTCTAACGTAACAATCTGATTAACCCTGATGACAATTCCGCAAGAAAAAAACCACCTTTACCCATGATTGGATCATGTAGGAAAGGGTGGTTCATCACCAAACATTGTGTACTCTAAGTTAAATGGGATACGTCACCACAGCAAGGATAACAAAACTGATACTTAAGAAAAGGCATAAACTAAAATATATTTTGTTGTATTTATATTCCCGAATACTATATGCAGCAAAAAGCATGGCCAGATCAGCCACCATCAACGTGAAGTTGAGAAATATCGTCACTGCTAATACAAAATTGATGACAAACACTATAAAAACTGCAGTTAGCCACCTGGGATACATACTCAATTGAGTCCGAATCACACGCATTCACATCCACCTTTCCCTTCCTCTATTTCCATATTATACACAAATATTAAGATAGAGTCATACCGAGGCACGATATCTGCGTAAGAGGAGAGTCCATACGAACACATGAAATAAATGGTAGAGACAAGGGAACATACGTGCTATAATTCATGTTATGGACTTTTGAATATCGGTGGATGTTTTCCAGACCACGGCGTAGCTTCCCGAAAGGGGGTGACGTCGATGGTCAAACTTGTGGCGTTGCTTGATGTAATCCGATGGATTGCTGCGATCCTCAGTATTGTACTGAGTGGGCGAAAGCTTTACCGTTGGTTGCGCAAAAAGTTTCGTAACAAGCGAAAACCCACCTCATAAGGTTGGACGCCTGACGGTGGGTTTCGCTTGAATAGCATTATTTAGTTCATGCACGCCGTGGCAATCCACAGCCTTTCGGGTCCTAAGAGTCTTTACCGTTGACGCGGTGAAGACTCTTTTTTAGTATATGACCGAACCCGATCACCATATACTTCACGATTGTAATATATCAATTAATATACTACTGAATACTATGTAGTCAGTATAGCACAGCTCTGTCCAAAAGTTAACAATACAAAACGCCCTCCCCTGCGCAAAGTTGAACCCGCGCAGACAGAGAGCGTTATACTTATCGATTATTCTGTGATTATTTCACGAATCCAAGCAGCATTTCACGGATCAGCTTCGCAGCTACAATCTGTGTCTGTTGTGTTGGATCATAGATTGGTGCAACTTCAACCAAGTCACAACCAACTACATTTACATCAGATCCTGCGATCATATGGATGGCTTCCAGCAGTTCCTTGGACGTAATGCCACCCGCTTCTGCTGTACCTGTTCCTGGTGCTGCTGACGGATCAAGCACATCGATGTCGATGGTCACATACACCGGACGGTTGCCCATCTTGGGAAGAGCTTCTTTCATCGGAGCTGCCACTTCAAATGGATAGAAGTTGATGTTCTCGCGACCGTACTGGAACTCCTCACGGGAGCCGGAACGGATACCGAACTGATAGATGTTTTGGCCACCCATCAACTCAGCCGCTTTACGTACTGGTGTGGAGTGGGACAATGGCTCGCCTTCATAGTTTTCACGAAGGTCAGCGTGTGCATCAATATGAATCAGGATAAGATCCGGGTATTTCTTGTACATCTGTTGGATGACTGGCCAAGTAACCAGATGCTCGCCACCGAGACCAACTGGGAATTTGTCGTCAGCGAGCAGACTGCCGATGTATTCATGAATTACCTCAAGGCTGCGTCCCGCGTTACCGAAAGGCAAGAGCAAGTCTCCAGCGTCAAAGTATGTCATGTCTACAATGCTTTTGTCGAGATATGGGCTGTACTCTTCAAGTCCAACCGATGCCTGACGGATATGAGATGGGCCGAAACGGGAACCCGGACGGAAGCTGACGGTGTAATCCATCGGCATGCCATAGATAACCGCTTTGGAGTTCTCATAATCCTCAGAGCTGCAAATAAATACGTTTCCTGAATAAGCTTGATCCAGTTTCATTAATGATTTCCCCTTTTATTTCGTTAAATCTTCCACGAATTTAGGAAGTACAAATGCTGCTTTGTGCAGACGCGGAGAGTAATACTTGGTATCCATCTCCGGGATTTGAGTCTCATCCACTTCGAGCGGGTCATGTTTCTTGCTACCCATGGTGAATGTCCACAAACCACTTGGATAGGTTGGAATATTACAGCCGTACACATGTACGATCGGGAAGATTTCTTTGACGTCTTTGTTCACCTTCTGGATCAGATCCGCCTTGAACCAAGGGTTATCCGTTTGGGCAACGAAGATTCCGTCTTCTTTCAATGCTTCGTAGATGCCTTGGTAGAACCCACGCTCAAACAATGGAGCAGCAGGGCCTACAGGCTCGGTGGAGTCTACGATGATCACATCGTATTCATTTTTATGTTCAATAATATGCATGTAGCCGTCGTTTACGAGCACTTCAACATTAGGCTCGTCCAACTTGCCGGCGATTTCAGGCAAATATTTTTTAGAGTATTCAATAACTTTACCGTCGATTTCGACGAGAACTGCTTTTTCTACAGCAGCATGCTTAATGACTTCACGAATGACTCCGCCATCGCCGCCACCGACAACCAGAACTTTTTTCGGATTCGGGTGAGTGTTCAGCGCAGGGTGTGCCGCCATTTCGTGATATACGAATTCGTCTTTTACAGTCGTCATCACCATGCCATCAAGAAGCAACATGTTACCGAATTCTTCGGTCTCTACCATGGCCAAATCTTGAAAATCCGTTTTCTCTGTAACATAGGTCTGCTTAATCTTCGCGGTGATCCCGAATACCGGGGTCTGTTTCTCCGTAAACCACAATTCCATAATCTCTACCTTCTTTCCGTAAAGTTAATGATCAGCCATACCCGAACAAGTGCTATGCACTATAATCGGTTCGCCCAAGCACGTCCAGCGTTCGGCGCCATATCGCGTTATCATTGCTGGCCTGCGGGAAAGGTCCGCGGTTCACTTCATTATATAGATTAAATTGACCAGAGCGTGCAGAGCGTCTGACTAATCAATGAATCAATGACCATTCGTCTGTTCGTCCTTACGCGCTTTAGTATCTTGTGCCGAATCTTACCTTTTCATTACCCTTTTGCATTATACGCGATTGACGTTTATACTGCAAAACGGTTTTCAAGGCGGAAATGCTACATTTTGTTTGCTTATGCACCCGATTGAATATCCCTGCCAATCAAGTCCCATACTGGAAGAAAAGAGAGGAGCCCGTTCCATGACCAAGCCAAATCAAAAGACCCGCAAACGCGGGTTCCGTTTACGAAAATTCATTAAAAACCTGTCTCTGCTCGCCGTGCTCGCTATACTTGCTACCGCTGCAGGATTGGTATACCTATACGCAACCAGCCTGCCTCTCGCAGACTCTGACCGGAATTCCAGATTACTGGACAGTCAGGGTGAAGTCATCGCTACCTTCTCCGCAGGTGGCAAAGACTCTGTACCCGTTCAACTGGAGGATATCGCTCCAGATCTGGTCAATGCCACTCTCGCTGTAGAGGACCGCAAATTCTATAATCACTACGGGTTCGACGTGCAAGGGATGGGACGGGCTGTGCTCGTTAACCTCGAACATATGCAGATGTCGCAGGGTGCGAGTACATTGACTCAACAGCTGGCGCGTAACCTATATCTATCTCATGAGAAAACATGGACTCGCAAAGCCAAGGAAGCCATGTACACGGCGCAATTGGAGATGAAATACAGCAAGGATGAAATTTTGCAGATGTATCTGAACGAAATCTATTATGGGCATGGTGCGTACGGAATCGAAGCGGCTTCGCGAATGTATTTTGGCAAATCAGCCAAACAGCTGGATCTTGCAGAGAGTGCCATGCTGGCAGGAATCCCGAAAGGACCTACCTACTATTCACCCTACAACCATATGAAGAATGCCAAAGACCGACAGAAGATTGTGCTGAATGCCATGGCTGATATCGGTAAGATCACCCAAGCCGAAGCGGATAAGGCCTATGAGAAAATGCTTTCGTTCAAACCGGAAAGTGAGCGTAAAACGGTGGAAAGTGCCCCGTATTTTCGTGACTATATCCGGAATCTGGCCATCAAAGAGCTGGGAATCAGTGAAGCGATGCTGGATCACGGAGGATTGAATATCTACACCACCCTGGATCTGCGTGTACAAAAAGCAGCTGAAGACGCCATAGCGAAGGGTATGGATGCCAAAAGTGAGCTGGAGACGGCCCTCGTGTCCATCGACCCTCGTACGGGCTACATCAAAGCCATGGTAGGCGGCAAGAATTATCGCACCAATCAGATTAACCATGTACTGGCGACAACGCGCCAGCCAGGTTCGGCGTTTAAACCCATTATGTATCTGGCAGCCCTGGAATCCAAGCAACTCACCAGTGCATCCATATTTAACAGTGAACCTACCCTTTTTCACTATGACAATGACCGCAAAACCTATAAACCCGGCAACTTTGGAGACAAGTATCTGGGTGAGATTGATCTAAGACAGGCGATCGCCGCTTCAGACAATATCTATGCGGTGAACACCATTATGCAGATCGGTCCTGAGCAGGTTGTGAGTATGGCAAAAAACCTTGGCATTACAAGCAACCTGAGCGCCGTACCTTCTCTTGCACTGGGAACGTCACCTGTCAGCCCGCTGGAGATGGCGTCGGCCTTTTCCGTCATTGCTGCTGGTGGACAACGGACGCCACCTGTCGCCATTCTGCAAGTAACAGATGCCGCAGGACGTGTACTCTATGAATCGCCACAGACGAAAGCTGAGACCGTGGTGGAACCTGCAGCAGCTTATGTCCTGACTCGTTTAATGGAAAGTGTCTTCGAAAATGGGGGAACGGGTAACCGGGTATCTGCCGCGATCAAACGTCCGGTTGCCGGAAAGACGGGAACGACCAATACGGATGCCTGGCTCGTTGGATTCACACCGGAGCTCTCTACCGCCGTATGGGTTGGTTACGACCAAGGCAAAGCCATATCGACCTCGGATGGCCGCCGGGCAGCGCCGATCTTTGCCCAGTTCACAGAGCAGGCACTTGCGAGCGTACCACCCAAAATCTTCTCCGTGCCTGATCATGTCGTAAGTGTCTATATTGACCCGGAATCCGGCAAGCTGGCAGGCAACGGTTGTGAAGAGAAACGATTGGAAGTTTTTATTGATGGTACTGAACCGACAGAGGTATGTCATGGTACGACGGATGATTCGGATTCTGGAGAAGATGAGAAGACCCGTCAGGTACAGAATCAACAAGGCATACAGGAAGAGAAACATTCCTGGTGGGGAGATTTCAAACGTTGGTGGGTAGAATGACGTAAATGCGCAATGACTTAGTTACGTCACCTACGACCCCCGGTTATATTGAGGAATTGGAAATTCACTTCAGATGAAAACTCATATTTATTCAGATCAATGAATACTGTTAATGCACAAGCAAAAGACCCCCAGCCGAACTTTCCGGTCAAGGGGCCTTTTGCTTTTTTTTGCTTTTATACTTTGTTGAAAATGATCTGCCTTAGGCGAGTGCTTCCTTCAATACATCTGGAGAAGCATTCCACCAGTCTTCGTTGTGTGAGATCAGCAGTGTCTTAAGTGCAGCTCGAGCTTCAGGTCCAAGCTCATCCAGCATGAAGCGACGCTTCAAGGCATAATCCATGCGATTCACATGTTCCGCCAGCAGTTTCCATCCACGTCTTGCTTCCGTATCAATCCACATCTCACATGCCGTTGCTCCACCATACAGTTGGCCTTCCTCCGTGCGATCCACAGCTACCCACACCAGCCATACCTGGCGTCCGTTGGGCACATCTTCACGATTGGTAGAGAATTTGATATTGCGTTCCACTTTGCTCTTCGCATGCATCGCACCGATATCGATTTTGGCTTCGCCATTATCAATAATGACCGGGGAAAGGTTATTCAGATCAATGGAGCCTGCACCGAAGCCTTTATGCTTGCTTTTTGCACTAACGATATTCAAGGCAATCTGTTTTTTGCCGTTTTGCTCGTTTTGGTCCATGTTTATAGCCTCCAAGGGTTGATACAAATATTTTAACTAATAATTGTCCCATTGCAAACATATACATGCTGTAGATGCTTGTCAACGGGAGGTATTTAACGATGATTCCACGACGCGCCAAGAGCTGGCTCACTGCATCCCTGGCCCTGTGTGTACTTGCCGGAGGGATATGGATCACTCTGGGTTATAATCGCTCAACTCATTCAGAATTGCCAGTACTCGCCCCCGAATCGGGCAAGCCCAAGGCAATAGCTCCAACCCCAGCACCTCCAGAAAGTGTACAGACCCCTACAGCCGAAGTGTACAGCAACCGTGTTGTGGAATATCACATGGATGTAAAACTGGTCGAAGGGAATGTACTGGAAGGGACTCAGACGATTACCTGGACACACCCAGGTAAAAAAACCGTCAGCGAGCTTTATTTTCATATGTACCCCAATGCCTTCTCTTCTGCTGACACCACCTTTATGAAGGAATCCGGTGGAAAGCTTCGTGGTGATGTCATGCCTACCAATGGTTATGGCTCCATGAACATTACCGAAATGAAAACGGAGGACGGGCTCTCTCTGCTGCACCGGATGCAATATGTGCAACCAGATGACGGAAATATCAAGGACACCACCCTCATTAAAGTACGCTTGCCCAAACCCGTTAAAGGCGGGGAAAGCATCACACTCCACACCCGATTCGAAGTGAATCTGCCGAAGATTTTTGCCCGAATGGGAACTGCTGATAATTTTGTCATGGCAGGTCAATGGTTTCCCAAATTAAGTGCCTATGAACCTGTGGGCAGGCGTGGACGAACAACGGAAGGCTGGAATCTGCACCAATACCATGGCAATTCAGAGTTTTACGCCGACTTCGGTATATATAGTGTGCGTATTCGGGTGCCTGAAACATACAAAGTTGCTGCTACCGGATTTCCGACGCAACAAGCCGTGGTGAAGAATGGAGAAAAGGTCTATCAATTCTATGCCGATGATGTACATGATTTTGCCTGGGCAGCTTCACCGGATTTTGTCTACGCCGAGGAACCCTTCTCTGCACCCAATGTGCCTGGTGTACGAATCAAGTTATATCTGGACCCTGCTCATCAGGATCTGAAAGAACGTTATTTCTACGCCGCGAAGGCCGCACTAGCCAATTATAGCAAATGGTTTGGCCCATATCCTTACGCTACCTTATCCATCGTAGTTCCACCCAAAGCGGGGAACGGTGCTGGAGGTATGGAGTACCCTACGCTAGTTACGGCCTTTGGAGCCGATGATACTACCCCAGGTTATGACCTGGAACGTACCGTAGTCCACGAGATCGGACACCAGTACTTCTACGGTATGGTTGCCAGCAACGAATTCGAGGAAGCCTGGCTGGATGAGGGGTTCACCTCTTATGCAGAAGACAAACTGATGGAGCAGGAATATGGATTGATTCCGAATCTGCCGGTACAATCGGGCCTGATTACGTCTCCTTCATCTTTAACACAAGAATCCTGGAAGTTCGATTCACAGAATGAGTATGCAGCCAATGTCTATACACGTGGCAAACTTGTATTGCTTGGTATCGAACATCAAGTCGGCGCAAAAAAGATGGAACGCATTCTCTCTACCTATGTGAAGAAGTACCGCTTCAAACATCCCACTTCGGCTGATTTTCAGAACGTTGTGGAACAAGTGACCCGTACTTCCTGGTCTGATTATTTTGACCAATACGTCTATGGTAACGGGATGGCTGACTTTGCTGTAGAGCAGATTCGTGTTACGCCCGTACAGAAAGACGGTCAAACATGGTACGAGTCATCCGTGACGATCGCAAAAAAAGGAAGTGATTACAACGCCGTTCCTGTTCGCATTGCTTTTGAAGACGGGCATATCCTCACCAAACAATGGAATGGCAAAGAAGATCGCATCACCTATAAATTAACTCACACATCCCCCGTATCCTGGGCCATGACCGATCCCCTGTACACGATCGTGCTGGAGAACCGCCATATGAACAATTTCCTGAAATCCGGACTGGATGAGCGGGCGAAGTCCCGCTGGAGCATGAGTGTAACCAAACTAATAGAAGCCATATTCGGAGGTCTGTCATGGTGAGGTGGAAACGGTGAAAGCGAAAATACGTGAAGGCTGGTTTCTCGTCCGTCAGCATATGTTCATTGCCGCACTCTTATTTCTCTATCAACTCATTTGGGGATATTTCTTCTATCGAATGGTACAATCGGCCGTCATCCCACTGCTCCTGCGCTATCCAGATTCTGATGCCGGGGAACTGAGTACACTTTTGTTCAAAATGGAAAGTCAACTTAACTTGTCTACCCATCCGGAGGTTCATCGTTATCTATGGATTCTAGGGGGCATGCTGCTGGTTCGCATGTTGATCAGCCCCCTCATTCAGGCAGGACTACTCTACTCACTTCAGCACTTTAACTCTACAGAAGAGCGCATCCCCTTCGTCCGCGGAATCAAAAATCTGTGGAAACCGATGCTGCTGCTCCACACCATACGTACATTATTGATACTTCTGCCCGCCTACTGGCTCTTACCGAAGCTTTACTCGATTCTCATGGACGGATTTCATTCCCTTCAATTACTTTTGCCTGGTATACCTTATGTTGCTGCCTGGATTGTATATGGTTGGATCATCCACCATGCCGTGCTCTACATGCAGTTCGGTGTTTCGGCACCAGAAGGAGAAGGCGGGGCTCACGGTACCCTCAAAGCACTCTGGATTGCACTGCGTCATCTCATCGCCGTAATCGGTATTGCACTCCTGCTGGGCGGAGTTCACCTGCTTATCTTCGGGGCATTCACTTCAGCCTCATGGTTATTAACGGGACTTACCGGACTTATACTACAACAGACGTATCCACTTGCGAGATGTCTATTGAATCTGTGGAAAATATGCAGCCATTTCCGATTATGGCAGTCCAAAATGTCAAAAGGTGAGAGCAGATAGTTTAAAAATTGTTACCATCACATGTTAAACTTATGGCCTAATATGTACTTATAAATAGGCAAACCTCAACCTTTCCCCGTCAAAGGTCGAGGTTTTTTTTGCTAAATTTGTTGCTAAACGTTGCCAAAGCCGTACTCCTCTGTTACAATAATCGCAGTGAGTTTTTAGTAACAACTTTGTAATCTTTACATTCATATTTGTAACTACTTAAAATTAAATCGTCATTTCTTGATTTCGCAGGTGCATAACTAGCATAGCCAAATTCCTGGCACCTGGGAAGCGGGGGAACCAGTTATGGGTGAATTGATCTTGCTACAGAGGGATCATAGGGGACCTTCAACCGAATCCTTAAGCTAACCTCGCAGGCGTTGGAAGGGGAATATCTCTTGTTCAAGAAGAAATTAACCGCAGCTGTACTTAGCATCACATTTGCATTATCGCTTGGTGCAGGTAGCGCATTCGCAGATTCAAAGATGGACACAGTAATTGATTCAGCAATGGGAACTACATACAAAAGTGGGGGAACAACGCTTAACGGCTTTGACTGCTCCGGATTTACACGGTATGTATTCGACAAATTGGGTATTGATTTGGCACGCCAATCCAGTTCCCAATTCGACATGGGCGATTCCGTATCCCGCATGGAAATGAGAGCTGGCGATCTGGTATTCTTCAATACAACAGGTAAAGGCGTATCTCATGTAGGAATCTTTGTAGGGGATGGAAAGTTCGCACACTCCTCTTCTTCCAAAGGCGTTACGATCAGTGCATTGAGTGAAAGCTATTGGGCCAATCGTTATGTTGGCGCGAAACGGATTATGAGCACGGACGCATATGAATCACTGGCCCTTGACTAGGGACAAGCTGAGCAACATGATGCTGTAACCATTAACCATACTGGAACGAAGCAAGAAGCATAACAGAACCGCCCGGTACATTCTCCGCAGGAATGTATCCGGCGGTTTTTTTGTGCTTCAATCCTTATTCATGTTGCAAGTTATACTCGGGGCATCTCCTGCGACATCAACAGGTTCATTTTGCGTTCGTTCGTCCGTGCCCTTATGATGTTTTTACCCATCCCGTTATAATATAAACGGAATTACCGGAACTTTTGTTTCACTTTTTTTCTTGAGAAGAGTGACTTGCTAAATGAACAGCTCTTTTGTAGAGTGGACAAAGAGTTCTGTTTCAAGGAAAGGAGCATGCAGGTGTATGAAGAAAGCCCCTGTGACGTTTCATGTTGTACCCATGCGAGAAGAACATGCGGAGCTTATCTGCAGTTGGCAGTATGACCCACCTTACAATATCTACAGCTGGCTCCCCTGGGAGCAGATGAAAGCTCTGGAAGTGGAATTCGGAGATGCACAGCTGCGGCAGGAGCAGTATGCGATCGTCCTGGATCAGAACGATCGTATATGTGGATTTGCTCAATACTTCCCACTTCAAGGGGTAACCCGAATTGGCCTCGGCATGCATCCAGAGCTCTGTGGTCAGGGTCAAGGGACAGCTTTTGTCACTGCCATTGTACAGGAAGCCATTCGCCGAAATCCCACGAATGAGATTGATCTGGAAGTACTCACTTGGAATGCTCGTGCCATTCAAGTCTATCTGAAGAGTGGATTTGTCACCCAGGATACATACGAACGACAGACCCCAACCGGCTTGAAGCCCTTTCACTGTATGGTTTATGAAGGGCCTCGCGGTTAGAATCCATTGCAAAACAACCAAATTTGCCCCTTGTTATGTGATTAGTTCAAAAAATTCCCACAAAATGCTATGATGTCAGTACAGGTTCCGTTATAATGATATGGATAGTTTCAGGTTAGATGATCTTTCATTCTGGAGGGGACATAAGGGATGCACAAATGGATCATGAGCGGAGTATTTTTTGCAGCATGCGCTTTAGCTATTGTTTTAATGTTTACGCTTCCAGGGAAAGAAGAAGTGGCTGAAGAAGCCAAACCAACCATGCCGGAAGTAACATTGGATGCCGGACAGGCTGAAGCACTGGTCAAAGCCAATTGTATCTCCTGTCACGGGGATCAGCTTCAGGGTGGCGTAGGACCTGCTCTGGCTAACATCGGTAGCCAGGATGATCTGGAGAAGATCTATTCTACGATTGTCAAAGGTAAAGGTGGTATGCCTTCCTTCAAGGGCAAGCTGCAGGATGAAGAAATTGCAAATATCGCCATGTGGCTGTCAGAGAAAAAATAATCTGTGCACGCACATAACGAAGAGGCGCTTAATCCCCTTTTGGGAGAATAAGAGCCTCTTCGTTATACCAATTTATTAGGCCTCTGTGGCATGCTCAGCCAGAAAGGCCTCAACTTCACGTGCGGACGGCATCCCGGACTGGGCGCCGAGCTTCGTCACGGATAACGCGGCCGCACCCATGGCGAAGCCTACGGCCGCGTCCAAAGTCTCACCGCGCGCGAGGGCTACCGCCAACGCGCCGTTGAAGCAATCGCCAGCGCCGGTCGTATCGACGGCGCTTACGGCGTAGCCGGGCGCACGGCACGCGCCGGCACGCCCTGCTTGTACGCGGCCGCCAGGCGCCGCCGCGTACACAGCCCCCTCGGGGCCGAGCGTCGTGACGACAGCGGCCCCGAGGGATGCGGCGAGCTCTGCGACCGCCGCATCCAGGTCTTCCGGCCGGAGATGATCCCGGCCGGTAAGCACGGCAAGCTCACTGCGGTTCGGCGTGACAACGTCGACGCACCGCAGGAGCTCCTGGGGCAGACCCGGCACCGCGGGAGCCGGGTTGAGCACCACCAGTGCGCTGCCTTCAGCCGCCAGTTGGGCGGCGCGGGTAACCGCTGGCAGCGGGATCTCCAGCTGCAGCAGCACCGCTGCGGCCGCAGTCAGGCTTTTTACCGTATCCGCCTCTTCCAGCATCTCAGGCACCACTTGTCCATTCGCACCAGGAATAACGATAATCCGGTTGTCTCCCCGAGAGAGCCAGATGGAAGCAGTCCCTGTAACCGCGTCTTCCAATATGCGAACCTGCGAGGCATCTGCACCACTTTCCGTCAGACTGTGCAGCAGACGTTCGCCAAAACCGTCCGATCCCACCGCACCAATCATCGTAGTCTGTCCACCCAGACGCGCAGCGGCAACAGCCTGGTTCGCCCCTTTGCCACCAGCGAGATAATGCAGCTCCTCACCGCTCACCGTCTCTCCCTCTTCCGGAATCGTGTCTGTCTTCACCACGAGATCCATATTGAGACTGCCTACGACAGCAATAAGAGGTTGTTTCTGATTATAGTCTGACATGTATGGTTCACTCACTTCTGGCCGCGCGATAATAACTGACCCGTTATTCCGACCTCATTTTGTCATAAGCTTCGTTATATTGCCCTGCTTCCTTGATATCTACAGATGTGATACCACCCGCATCCCATGACGTGAGACGCAGCGTAACCGTTGTATAATCAATCGTAATAAAAGGATGATGATTGAATGCTTCCGAGATCGCAGCGACCTCATCCACAAATGCAATCCCTTTCATGTAGTTGGAGAACACGAATTTACGTACAATCCACCGTCCCTCTTCCAGTTCCCAGCCTTCCAGCCTTCCCAGATGAGCTTCGACTTCCTCTTGCGAAAAAACCATGCGTTATCTTCCTCCCCATAGGATGGTACATTACAGACGTGAGTCCGTATAACCACCGACACCTTCGGCGCTATCAACAGCAACCTCAAAGGCCAGGCTCACCGCCATGCGGTTGGCCCATTTCACGACTAACATCTTACCACGGACAAGCTTCAAAATCCAATCAACTACATGGCATAGAACCACTAACCATAAGGCTTTGAGGGCAATTCCAATTCCATTTATACCCCTGAGAATGCATGTAAACACACTAAATTAAAGGTACAAATGTCAACTCTTCTTCCCCGATCAAAATATGAATACGGTGCTGTTCCTTATCATGGATGACCACACCACTTCCAACTGGAATAACAGACTCCTCGCCCAGCGCATAGAACAAATCCTCCGCCAACGCCTCATCCACTTCAAGTTGGTCAGATGCAGCCAGTCTCTCCCACTCTTCCGCGTCCATTTCAAAGAAAACATACCGATCCGGTATGCGTCCGATTGCCGTTGTCAGATCTGTCAAAATTCCTTCATAATCCCGTCCATGCTTTACGCCCATTGGCTTTTCACTCCTATTCGGCCCCTAAGGAGCGGATTTGATCTTATTATACCTGAAAATAGCCCTTAAAAAAAAAGGCCTTCTGGTCGATAAATACATATATGACCGTTTTAACTGTTTTAGCAACCGTAAGGAATGCCTAACATTGAACGGATTGCGGCCAAAAATTCGTCCGGAAGCCCGAATACAGCCGCTTGAAAGGATTCAATTTTATCTCATGGATGAGGTGTATGATGAACATTTCAACGATTATTGGACTAGTTTTTGGACTGGTCTCCCTTGTACTCGGTATGTTCCTGAAGGGTGCGCCCTTAATCAACCTGGTTAACAATCCGGCAGCCTACGTTATTATCTTTGTTGGTACGGCAGGAACTATCTTTATCGCATTTCCAATGTCTGAAGTTAAGAAAATCCCTAAGCTTTTCGGGATTATTTTCAAAAATCAAGTACTTATTGATCGAGTGTCTCTGATCGGCACGTTTATGGATTGGGCTTCCACTACCCGTCGTGAAGGTTTGCTTGCACTGGAATCAAAAGTAGAAGAGATTGACGATCAGTTCCTTCGTGGCGGTATGCGTATGATTATCGACGGCAACGATCAGGAATTTGTAAGTGATGTACTGATGGAAGATATTCATGCTACAGAGGAGCGCCACCGTGGCGGTGCCTTGATCTTCGCTCAGGCGGGGATGTACGCGCCAACGCTCGGGGTTCTCGGGGCCGTTGTAGGTCTCATCGCAGCACTTGCCGATCTCAGTGACATGGAGAAACTCTCCCATGCGATTGCGGCAGCATTTATCGCAACACTCCTTGGTATATTTAGTGGTTACGTGTTATGGCACCCGATGTCTAACAAGCTGAAGCGGATGTCCAAGCAAGAAATGGAGATCAAGCTGATGATGGTTGAAGGATTGTTATCCATACAGTCTGGTGTATCCACCATTGCCATCAACCAAAAGTTATCCGTATTCCTGACACCTTCCGAACGTAAACAACTGGAAGAGAAGGAGGGATCATCAGGTGAAAAAGGCTAAAAAGCACGAACCACATGAAGAACATATAGACGAGAGCTGGTTGCTTCCCTATTCTGACTTGATGACCTTGTTGCTTGCCCTGTTTATCACGTTGTTCTCCATGAGTTCACTCGATGCAGCCAAGTTCGAGCAGATGGCTTCCGCACTAAGCAGTGCATTGAATGGAGGCTCCGGTGTTCTGGATCATACGTCCATGAATCCGGATACGCCAGGAGCCGATCTGGGTAAGAACAAACAGGAACCTACAGAAATCACCAAGAAAACACCAGCTCAGATAACGGATGCACAGATGGCTCAAAAAGAACAGGAAGATCTGGAGAAGCTTAAGAAAAGGCTTGACCAGTATATCTCGAAGAACGGACTTTCGGACCAGCTGAATACCAAGCTGAATCAGTCTGAATTGAAGATCACCATCAGTGATAACGCCCTGTTCTCCTCAGGCCGAGCAGATGTGAAGCCTGAATCACGATCCCTGGCCAAAGCAATCTCAAGCATGCTGCAGGAGTTCCCTGAATATGAAGTGGTGGTATCCGGTCATACCGATAATATTCCCATTTCGAACAACCAATATAAGGATAACTGGGATCTGAGTGCAGATCGTGCGCTCAACTTCCTGAAAATCCTGTTACTGAACACACAATTGGACCCTTCCAAATTCACACCAAGTGGTTATGGAGAGTATCATCCGATTGCCAGTAATGACACCAATACCGGACGGGCACAGAATCGCCGTGTAGAGGTATCTATCATTCGGAAGTATCAAAGTAACAATACAAATGTAAAAGCCGTTGGCGGAGGAAACTAGAGGCCTGCAGCGATTCATTAACCAAAGACCGTTCTCCAGGTACAAGGAGAACGGTCTTTTTGGTTTATATAAAGCTTATGCTTGGTTTATCTCTACATTTTTTCACACTATTTGCGAAGATTCACCTGTCGTCATTGACCTTATACCAAAAAGCCCTGCGCTCCTTTTCGGAAAGCAGGGCTTCAATCAGTTAATTAGTCAAAGTCGAATCAACTATTCCAGTGAATAGTCCAACAGACCGCCCAGCTCCGCTTTTTCAGCAGGGGTAAGCTCTCTCCATGAACCTGTCGCCATTTCTCCAAGATGAATGTTCATGATCCGAATACGCTTCAACTTACGAACCTCGTAGCCAAAGGCACTACACATCCGCCGAATCTGACGGTTCTTTCCTTCAGTCAGGATGATACGGAATACTCGATCCGTCATCCGGGTCACGGTACAAGGGAGGGTCATTTCACCCAATATCTTCACCCCAGTGCTCATACCTCTAAGGAAACTCGGGGTTACAGATCGATCAACAGTAACGATATACTCTTTCTCATGGCGTCCTTCTGCTCTAAGTATCCGGTTAACGATATCTCCATCATTGGTCATCAGGATCAAACCTTCCGAGTCCTTATCCAAGCGTCCAATAGGAAAGATACGTTCATCGTGTCCGACAAAATCAACGATATTGCCCTGAATATGCTGCTCAGTTGTACTTGTGATTCCAATCGGTTTATTCAGCGCGATATATACGTGTTTTCTCTTTTCCTTGATCGGCTTGCCATTAATTCGTACATCGTCGCCTTCTTCTGCCTGACTGCCCAGCTCAGCCTTAACTCCATTAATAGTTACCTGACCACTATCCACCAACTTGTCGGCTTCACGCCGGGAGCAGTAACCTGTTTCACTAATAAATTTATTAATACGCAAAAGGTAATCTCACCTCATCTATTTCTCTTCATCTGTAAGTGGTTCATCCGTTACCTGATCTACCTCAATGGCTTCCGGTTGTTGCTCGGATGCAGGCAGTTCAATGATAACCGTTGTTCCCTTGTTCATGACGCTTTTAATATCCATCATGCCCTTATGTGATTGAATAATGCGCTGACTGACCATCAGACCAAGCCCTGTCCCAGACTCTTTATTCGTAAAGAAAGGCTCCCCAAGCTTGGGCATCATCTCTTCCGGGATACCAATGCCTTCATCCCTGATCTCAATTCTGACGCGTTTCGACTGCTCGTCATGCTTGAGCTTGATATGAATGCTTCCTCCATTTGGCATGGCCTCCATACCGTTTTTCAGCAAATTGATGAATACCTGCTTCAACTGGTTCTCTTCACAGTGTACCATAGCCGAATCGGATGAGGCACGCAGTACAAATTCTACACCATGCAGATGCGCCTGACTATCCAGTAACGAGATGACATCGCCGAGAATAAAACGAATATCCCGATTCTGAAAATGAACCGCCTGCGGTTTCGCTAAAATCAGAAATTCACCAACAATAAGGTTGATGCGATCCAGCTCCGATAACATCAGATCCAGATGACGATGATTCAGCTTGTTGCTCTCTTGCTGTAACTGCAGGAATCCGCGCAGTGTGGTCAATGGATTACGAATCTCATGTGCTACACCTGCTGCAAGCTGGCCTACGGTTGTTAGCTTCTCAGAACGTCTGAGCAGCTCTTCCATCCGATTACGACTTGTAATGTCCCTGGAGACACTAATAAGTGCGGTAATCTCTCCAGCCTCGTCTCGTACCGGAGCCGTACTGACACTGACCTCTACTCGGGTCCCGTCTTTCTTCATCCATGTGGTTTCGTTGGACGTAATGGACATCCCCTCAACGAGTTGGGCATGCTGACGTTTCATTTCTTCTTCTGCCTCTGGCGGGATGATCTTCAGATGACGACCTTCCACCTCGCGACTTCGAAAGCCATATAATTGTTCAAATGCCCGGTTAACCCGCAGCACTTTCCCTTCAAGATCCGTAATGTGAATGGCATCCGCTGTCTGATTGATAATGGACTCCAGATGTTCTTTCACCGCTCGATTCTCTTCATACATCTGTTTCAGGCGGCTCGTATAATGACCCAGATTACGAATCATGGCATTAATACGATTGGCCAGTTGGCCAAGTTCATCCTTCCTCCGGACTTTCAACCTGAAATCAAAGTGCCCATCTGCTACATCATTCACTTTGCCCAGTATGGATTGGATCGGACGCGTAATATACCCTGCGAGCAGATAGCTGCCAAAGATCACAATCTCCAGCAAAACCAACGATATGGAGGCATGGCTCACCAACTGCTCAGATACCATCGAGGATATTTGCTTATAGTCCATGACAATACTGATCACATAGGAAGACTGATTGGGTGTGAAAATGGGAATAAAACTCTTCAATACCTTCTGTTCGTGCGTTTCACTGACAAAAGATACATTTTGCCCTGTTCGAATGGCGCGCACCACAGCACGATGATCCTCATCCTTAGAACCATACTGGTATGTACCGAAACGAATCGGTCTGTTATTCAACTTGCTAAAGTTCGTATCTCTTCCGTCATCACCCATGTTCGGGCTGCCAAAAGTCAACGGATTGATGCCTGTAATCTCCAGAATGGAGGGATTGACCTCACGGATTTTATTCAAAATCTCATCCGGACTAGAGATTTTCACATAGTCATCAACTTCCGTATTATTATAGAAGGGATTGATTATGTAGTTTCTCTTTCCATCATGGTAGTAACCCCAGATATCAATATCCGAAGGACTGGATGTCGAATATTCGAATCCATCTGACCAGAAATGCTCTAACTTCTGCCCTTGGGGAATCGTCACCTGTTGTTTTTCAAACAGCTGCTTAAAGGCCTGATACCAGTAAGTCATGGATTTGGTGGACAGTCCAATTTCTCTTGGATCTGATGAACGGCTAACCACAATGTCATCATCCGTCTGCTCCATCAACGAAATATGTGAGACGCCAACCTTCTGACTCAAGCGAACAAGTTCTTCATTTGTGATATTATTAATATCCGGGTCCAATTCTTCCGCTGCCATGACAGCAGCAAGCCACAGATTGTTTCCAATCTGCCTTTTTACATAATCCGAACTGTATTGATTTTGTTCGACAGCAATTGCAATCTGCTTTGCAGTGAGCACCATCTTGGTTTCACTGTCCTGCCGCAGATTCTCTTCTGTAGTATAATAACTCAGTGCGATATTCAACACTAAAATAACGAGCACTGAGCACGACATAATCATGGATAATTTCGTTTTAATAGACAAGTTTTTAAGTTCACCTCTCGGCTTGTACCCTCTGGCGATATATGGCAAAACCTATCTCCATCATAACGCTTGTATGACTTTTTGAAAAGGATAATTGACCTGTGTCCAAAAGTTACCGAATGAATGAAAAGCTCGAAATTCGTTGTTTTTTGCATTTTTGAACTCTACAATGAAATTAATCACTATATTTATCCACATACCCACAGGCTTGTGGATAGTTTGTTTATAACTATGTGAGCAACTCTATGGTTATCCACATATCTATACACAACATGTTAACAACCCGAATACTTGTTCGCTGAATAAATGCTTTTTGGAAGGAGTTATATCGTAATGAATGACCATTCTCTCCAGCCCGATCTTGCGCATTTATCTGAGGAAGCTCAGCATGAGCACTGGATGCGCGAGGCCATTGCCGAGGCCTACAAAGCTGAGGCTCTTGGGGAAGTGCCGATTGGCGCTGTAATTGTACAAAACAACCAAATTATTGGCCGAGGATACAATCTGCGTGAAACTACACTGGATTCCACCGCCCATGCAGAGATGGTGGCTATTCGTCAGGCCAGCGAGACCATCGGAGCTTGGCGTTTGTTGGATTGTTCTCTGTACGTCACACTGGAGCCTTGTCCGATGTGTGCAGGTGCAATTGTACAATCGAGGGTCCCCCGCGTAATCTTTGGTACGGCTGATCCCAAGGCAGGCTGTGCAGGTACACTGATGAACCTGCTACAGGAGCCTCGATTTAACCATCGCACCGAGGTAATCCCGGATATCCTTCAGCCTGAATGCTCCACCATGCTAACTCAATTTTTTAGAAGTCTGCGCCAAAAGTTAAAGTAGTCACCGAATACAACCATCCCAATTAGAAAGGAAGTGTGCTGTAATGGCACTAACACTCTATGATACAGCCCATGGCATAAGCCTTCGGCTGCTCACACCCCAGGATACACAGTCCTATCTGGACCTGATTCAGATTACACGCGTCCCATATCAGGCTGTAGAACCGGTTCGAGAGAATGATTTTTATACACTGGATGCTCAGACTCGGCGGATTGAGGATCGGGTCAAGGCAGCAGAAGAAGGTACAGGATATCAGTTTGGAATCTACACCATTAAAGACAGCCTGTTGATTGGACAAGTAAGTCTTAACAATGTCGTATTGGGCGTTGCCAATTATGCTGATATGGGTTACTTTATCCATCCAGATTATCAGGGCGGCGGACGAATGACCGCAGCGGTTAAACTAGCCGTAGCTTATGGCTTCCGTGCGCTGAAGTTGAATCGGGTTCAGGCTGCGGTATTGCCTACCAACAAAGGTTCACAGCGCGTACTGGAGAAGAACGGATTCCAGTTTGAAGGTACTGCTCGCAGATACCTCAAGATCAACGGCAAATATCAGGATCATCAGATCTATGCTGTACTTGCTGAAGACTTGGACGAACTTGCGAATTAATTGATTTAGAATTTCCACCACAAAGCTGTCTGTATTTCCAATTCAACAATATACAAATTTAATATTCCAAACCGCACTACCCTAGTTATGTAGGAGAGAGTGCGGTTTTATTTGTATGTATCACCAGCCACGATTTAAAATCAAAGATCAATTATTTTGCGGATCCCCCTCATACGCTGTGGAACAAAAAAACCGCCTGTATCCAAGCGGAAGGAAATTATCCATCACTTGAATAACAAACGGTTTGATTTGGACTCGACGAGCTTAGTATCCGTATGAAGCGTTCATCAGTTCTTCGAACTCTTGCATAGTAATTACGTCATCGCCAGTAGGGATATTGATTTTGAATGCTGCTTTTTCGTTAATCTTGGTGTACGTATTGGAACCGGTAAATGCCAATTTCACTTCGTCTTTTGTACCTTCTGGCTTGATCAGCACATCAGCGACCATCTTTTGATATACAGGGAAGTCGTTTTTGTCCAATGCGAAATCAATGTTGAATTGGTTGATTGTCAGAACATCTTTCAATTTATCCAAGTCTTTAGCCATTTCAGCCTGATCTGCTTCAGTGATCTTCAGATCTTCTTTAGCTTTGTCGATATCAGCCTGATCCATTTGCAGCATTTCACGATATTCCTCTTTGGACAGAATATCCAATACTTTAGGCATAGCTTTTGTTACCAGTACAGTAACTGCTTCTTTAACATTGTCATTATTCACCGAGAATTGTACAACCTGCTTCGCATCTACGCCTTCAGGAAGTTGTGCATCTTTGGTGTCTAGATTTTTGAAGAATTTAGCTTGATCGTACTCGCTCAGCACTGCGTCCATTACTTCGTTGCTCAGCTTTTGCGTTTTGGCTGCGTCCATAGCATCCGGGTTCCATTCCGTACCCTCTTGCTCAGCCAGTTCTTTCAGATCAAGTTCCAGGAATTTGCCAACAACGTTCTCCGGAATTGGGAAGAACGGAATATTCGGCACTTTCACATAGAGTTTCTCAGCTGTCATCACCATTGGAATGGTGAAGGTCATACCCATATCGCCTTTAAGCTCGATGCCAAGAGTCATCTCTGTCTGCATTGGCTCACTTTGGTATACACCTGTTACATTCAACTGAGCATCCTTCAGCATGCTCATAAACTGAGTCATAGTAGGATCAGTTTGTGAAGCATCCCCAGGTTTATAGCTCAATTCATTAATTGTAAAGTTGGAACTCATTTCATACGAAGTCAATTTGGAAGCATTGGCCGCAGCCGTCTTCAATGCCTCTTTTGGCTCCTGCTTGCTGCTACATGCTGTCAATGCCATAGATACGGTCAACAGCAACGTAAGAAGAAGCGCCCCCATACGTTTAGTCATTTGTTTCTCTCCTCTCGTGATAACCCCAAAAAAAGTAATTCAATATCAATGATATACCATATCACCAGATACCGAAACCTAATTTGGGAAAAATGTGATCTTTCCTCTTTAAAATGGCTACAAAGACCTATGTCAGCTTTGGGAATATGCGTGTGCCTGTCTTTATATATGTATGAATACGCAAAAGCCCCCTGTTAGGTAACAAGGGACTTTTGCGTGAATCTGTTTCTTCTATTAACCTTGGGGATTCAAATGATCCACATGATTTTGATTTTTTACTTTTTTGGAACCGGATAATGGCTCCTGCATGGAAGAGCGTTTGGATGAATGACGATGCTGTTCGGATGCTTGTGCTTCCGGTACGGGAATTGTTTTTGGTTTGCTCATATTATTGCCCCCTCATCATTGTTAGGAATGGGATGGGTCCCTATCTTCCGTTTTGTCATGATTCAGTGCATCCTGATGACGGCGATCATTAATATCTTGCTGAATTTGCTGGGCATGATGACTGTTTACGCCAGGCTGCTCCAGATCATCGACTACATTTTGCAGGTTTTCGTCTACTCCCGCTTTGGCTTTAGTCAATTGAATTCACTCCTTCAGATTTCAGGCTATTATCTCGTCTGGGATTGTAACGACTGGGCACATTCGTGAATGTGCCGTGTATAATCATGAGCCAGTTCCTGAATCGGTTCTGTACGCTCATCTGTCGTTCGCCCATCCCGTTCCACATCAATCAGCTGTACACTGACTTCACGGGAATCGACATATGCACATTTGAAATCAAAAGAATACATCTCATGACCTGCTGTCGCAATGTGTATCCGAATGGCCTGCTGATCGGCTTCATCCGCCATCACTTGAGCCTGATCGCCAACATTCAAGACTTGAGGCAAACGTTCTTGCCAAGCCCCTACAAGCTCTGTCTGATCGATGTTTAACTCGCGGTTCATCTTACCACCTCCACTCCTATAAAGTGCGGCGATGAAGATGTTTTTATACATATGAGCTTTATTCAAAATATAACGTTGTACTGTGCAACCTATTCATCGGTCACCAAATTGTATGCTCATTACGCTGAATAAACTCACAACGCAAAAAAGGACCCGAGCGAGATCGCTCGAATCCTTGTTATAAGTGTAGTATGGCGGAGAGGGTGGGATTCGAACCCACGTGGAGTTGCCCCCTAACGGTTTTCAAGACCGCCCCGTTATGACCGCTTCGGTACCTCTCCAGGGAAATTAACTTTTATAAACTTGCCACGAAAAGTATCATACCACATCTCGACATCATAATGCAACCTTTTTATAATAAAATTGATAATCCATATCAGACAACAGCCTCAGTTTATACAAAAGACTCCAATCCGCCATTCTGAAATGACGGATTGAATTTGTATTCCTCTTGATGAGGTTGGTTAATTACTATTAAGAGCGACGTGTAATCACACTTGTGCCGCCCATATAAGGACGCAATGCTTCAGGAATGACAACCGTACCATCTTCCTGTTGATAGTTCTCCAGGATAGCGGCTACTGTTCGTCCAACGGCCAATCCTGACCCGTTCAATGTGTGTACAAATTCCGGTTTGGCTTTT
Organism: Paenibacillus sp. FSL M8-0212; assembly: GCF_038004645.1. Classification (NCBI taxonomy): domain Bacteria; kingdom Bacillati; phylum Bacillota; class Bacilli; order Caryophanales; family Paenibacillaceae; genus Paenibacillus; species Paenibacillus sp. FSL M8-0212. The sequence continues at coordinate 2,372,786 of NZ_JBBORP010000001.1, forward strand.
GGCTCTCTGCGGAAACGGATATTGGCACGACGTGCCTGGAAGTCCTCACAGTTGGAGCAAGAAGAAATCTCACGATAGGTATTGCTCTCAGGTAACCATACTTCAATATCATACGTTTTAGCTGAAGTGAAGCCCATATCTGCGGTACACAATGTTAGAACGCGATATGGCAATCCCAATAATTGAAGCACACGCTCCGCATTTTGAGTCATTTGCTCCAACTCTTCATACGAAGTCTCCGGAGTAGAGAGCTTGAGCAGCTCTACTTTGTTAAACTGATGCTGACGAATCAATCCGCGTGTATCCCGTCCAGCCGAACCGGCTTCAGAACGGAAACAAGAGCTGTACGCTACAAAGTGCTTAGGCAATTGATCTACATTCAGAATCTCTTCGCGATGATAGTTCGTTACCGGAACTTCAGCAGTCGGGATCAGATAATATTCAGTATCTTTTAACTTAAACAGATCTTCTTCGAACTTAGGCAGTTGACCTGTTCCAAACAAGCTGTCCCGATTAACGATGTAAGGAGGCAGAATCTCTTCATATCCATGTTGATCGCTGTGCAGATCCATCATGAAGTTAATTAATGCACGTTCCAGACGCGCACCCAGACCTTTATAAAAGGTAAAACGGGAACCAGTTACTTTGGCAGCCGCTTCAAAATCAAGGATATCAAGATCCTGTGCAATTTCCCAGTGTGCTTTTGGTGTAAAAGTAAATGACTTCGGCTCTTCCCAACGACGAATCTCAACATTGTCGTCTTCAGAAGCTCCAATAGGTACACTTTCGTTAGGAATGTTCGGAATCGCCATTGTGAGATCATTGATCTTCACTTCCAGTTCCCGAACTTCTTCGTCCATGGCTTTGATTCGATCAGAGACTTCACGCATCTCCACAATCAGATCATCCGCATTCTCACGATTCTTCTTCAGTCTAGCAACTTCCGCGGAGACTGTATTCCGACGACTCTTCAGTGTTTCACTCTCTTGAAGCAATTCCCGACGCTTGGCATCCATCTCGGTAAATCCAGCGATAAGATCCAGCGATTTGCCACGTTTAGTCAATGCTTCTTCTACACGTGCATACTCATTCCGCAATATTTTCACATCAAGCACGATATACCCCTCCTAAATAACCCCACGAAGTGAAGCCTTATGTTAAATCGATTCTCAAAACTCTACTGTGTATACCTTACTATATACTTATCGGAATCTGTAACCACAAAAACAACCTATGTCCCCGGTGTGACCCTCCGCTGCGATTCCCGCTATGAAGCAGATACAGGCAACATAAGGCATCCGTTCAGATGCAACTGCCAATCAGCGGCCTTACAAGGCTGCTGGGGAAGTGATCCGATGACCGGGAGATCATAGGTTGTACATCATACATTATTTAGGATTTACCGCATGTTTGTAGGACTTGGCCATGTCTACAAAATAAGCATGTAGACGGTAGTCATCCGTCAACTCCGGATGATACGAGCAAGCCAGCAAATGTCCCTGCCGAGCTGTTACAATCTCATCCTTGTAAGTGGAGAGAACCTCCACCTGATCTCCCACACTCTCAATCAAGGGAGCCCGGATAAACACAGCTCTCACCGTTTCCTCAATGCCTTTGACAGGCAAGTCTGTTTCAAAACTTTCTCTCTGCCGTCCAAATGCATTTCGGGATACAGTCATATCCATTAGCTCCAAATGAGCTTCTGCCTGTCCTGTAATATGCTTAGCCATAACGATTAATCCAGCACAGGTACCAAATACCGGTTTGCCCTCAGCAGCAAACGCGCGAATGGCATCCATAAACCCATACTTACGCATCAGTTTGCCAATCGTTGTACTTTCCCCGCCAGGAAGGATAAGACCATCCAGATCGTCCAATTGCTGAACCTGTTTGATAGCCACACCTTCTGCTCCAGCGCGTTCAATACTCCGTATATGCTCTGTGACAGCCCCTTGAAGTGCTAATACGCCGATCTTCATTTGCACATTCCCCTTCTCTTACCAGCCACGATCTTGCATACGCTCGGAAGGTACAAGTTTGGATATCTCTATGCCCTTCATCGGTGCTCCAAGATACTTGGACACTTCGGCCCGTAATGTATATGTCGTTCTAAAAAACATTGGAGTTTTTTGCTTCCATATACGTGAATTCTAACTTGATATTTTACCGGAAAAATTGTAATTATACAATCCATCCGGTCAGAATAACTTGTATTTTAGCAATGATATGACCACATAAACATCAAATTCATGATCGTACTATTTTTCAAGAAGTACGTTATGGGCTAAAACAGGTTTTTGATTCCGTCAAAGAGATCCACGAAGAAATCTTTAACAGCACGGAAGAACAGACGGAACCATCCGCCTTTATCGGCTTCTTCCGCTGTGATCAAGTTCACTGTTTTTTCCTGAGGTTCAATTCCATCTGCTTTATACGTGTACGTTACTGTACCAACCTTTGTACCTGCCTTGATGGGTGCTACCAGCTTGTCAGCCTCAGTTACGTTGGCTTTGAACGTCACATCCAGGTTCTGGGTACCTTTGGGTACAACGAAACTTACCGCATTATCTGTTACGACAGGAACGGTTGTTTCTTTACCTTTTTTCACAGGCACAGCTTCCCAGCCCGTCACTTTGGTCTTGCCTGCAACAGCCTGTTTCACTTCAAAGTTGTTAAATCCAAAGTCCAATACCTTTTTAGTTTCTCTGAAACGTGCGGATTCCGAATCTGTGCCCATAACGACACTAATTAGACGCATACCGTTACGTTCCGCTGTACCTGTAAAGTTATTACCTGCGTTCGTGGTATGGCCTGTTTTCATTCCATCCAGACCTTCATAGGCATAGCTTTTGAAATTGGTTATATTTTTATTCGCTTCCAGCATCCAGTTGTAATTAATAATTGGAGCTTTATCGTTTGGACGGAACTTATAGGATTGAATAGTTGTAAAATCTGTGTAGTCCGGGTGATCCATGATGATATATCTGCATAGAATCGCAGCATCCAGTGCAGACATCACTGTTTCTTTGTCTTCAGCTGGACGGAAGTCGGCAGGCATATCTGCTCGATCGAGACCGGAAGAGTTAATGAAGTACGTATCCTTCATGCCCATACGCTTCGCTTCATCATTCATCATTTTCACGAAAGCCTCTTCCGAATCTGCAACATGTTCAGCCAAAGCAACCGTAGCATCATTGGCTGAGCCAACAGCCATAGCGATATAGAGATCCTTAACGGTGTGCTGGTCACCTTCCGCGAGGAAAATACGCGACCCGACACTTTGTGCAGCATTCTTTTTAACCGTTACAATATCGTCCCAGCTGAGTTTTCCCTGTTTGACTTGTTCAGCGACAATGTACTCTGTCATCATTTTGGTCATACTCGCAGGTGGCATGGCTTTATCTGCATCGACATTGAGCAGAATCTGACCCGTGGATGCCTCCATGAGTACTGCTGATCTAACTTCAAGCCCAAGTGAGTCTACCCCAGGAACCTGTACCGCTTTCTCTGTCTTTGTTGTTGTTGCTGCAGCAGTCAGAACCTGACCGGAGTTATCCGCAGCAGCCATGACCGGCATTACTGCAGACATACAAAGCATGTTAATTAGCATTACCGAGGCTACGCTCTTTTTGAGCATTTGGCGTTTCTTCTTATTCATGTGTTTGGCTTTCAATGATGAATACTCCCTTCGATCCAAAGCATTGTGAAATGCTTCAGTGCAGCTTATGCTGCGATTTTCTTGTTCCCTAACCTGTGTGTTTGATGTATGAGATGTGTGCTATATGCGCTGTATCGAACGAGCAATATTATTGCCCCTAAAGTTCGTTATCGATTGTCACTTAGTCCGCATTTTGCAAATGCTTATGTAAAAGGACGTCCGCGCTTCTGTTTAACTGGCAGCCTTTTCTGGAACTGCATTTGCTTTTCAAAACCATATTCATAGATTCACGTCAAATAGCCGCCGCAACGCCTTAATCCATCCATGGATCGTCACCGCTTGTTCTATTCTATCACAGGGGTATCAGCAAAAAAAGACAGACCCGGTGAAAATCACCGAGCCTGTCCTGGAAATGATTAACTCTCTTCAGATTACAACGAGTAGTTAGGTGCTTCTTTGGTAATCTGTACATCATGGGGATGACTTTCGCGCAGTCCCGCACCTGTAATTCGGATAAAGCCTGTATCGTTACGAAGCTGCTCCAAGTTACTTGTACCACAGTATCCCATACCCGAACGCAGACCACCAATCAGTTGGTGAATCGTATCAGACAATGGTCCTTTGTAAGCAACACGACCTTCAATTCCTTCCGGAACCAGTTTCTTGTCATCATCTTGGAAGTAACGATCTTTACTACCTTGTTTCATTGCGGCCATTGAACCCATACCGCGGTATACTTTGTAGCTACGTCCTTGGAAGATTTCAGTTTCCCCCGGGCTTTCAGCTGTGCCGGCAAACAAACTTCCCAGCATCACCGCGTGTGCGCCTGCAGCCAGTGCCTTCGTAATTTCACCGGAATATTTAATTCCGCCGTCCGCGATAATCGGAACTCCATATTCGCGTGCCACTGTTGCACAATCGTACACTGCAGTTACTTGAGGTACACCAATACCAGCGATAACACGTGTTGTACAAATCGAACCTGGACCAATACCCACTTTAACTACCGAAGCCCCTGCTTCGATCAGGTCACGAGTGGCTGCGCCAGTAGCAACGTTACCTGCAACGATGGTCAGGCTAGGGAAACGTTCACGAAGCTGACGTACAGCTTCAATGATATTGATGTGGTGTCCGTGAGCCGAGTCTACCGTAATCAGGTCAACACCAGCTTGTACCAAAGCATCAGCACGTTCAAATGTATCTTTGGAAATACCAATCGCTGCACCAACCAACAGACGTCCTTGAGCGTCTTTGGCTGCATGAGGGAATTGAATGGCTTTCTCAATATCTTTAATCGTGATAAGACCTTTCAATGTGTTTGTCTCATCAACTAATGGAAGTTTTTCAATCTTGTGCTTCTGAAGGATACCTTCAGCTTCTTGCAGTGTAGTGCCTACAGGAGCGGTAACCAGATTCTCACGAGTCATGACTTCGCTAATCTTGATGCCGTAATCATGGATAAAACGCAAATCGCGGTTAGTCAAAATACCAACCAGCTTCTGATCTCCTTCAATAATAGGTACACCGGAGATCCGATATTTCGCCATTACTGCTTCCGCATCAGATACCAGATGATCTGCCGTCAGTGAGAATGGATTCGTAATTACGCCACTCTCCGAACGCTTAACACGATCTACTTCTTCTGCCTGTTGTTCAACCGACATATTTTTATGGATAATACCGATACCGCCTTCACGTGCAATGGCAATAGCCAATGTCGCTTCAGTTACCGTATCCATACCCGCACTAATCAAAGGAATATTTAGCTTTACATTATCGCTCAAACGAATAGATACATCTACTTCTTTAGGCAGTGTCTCGGATTTCCGTGGCACTAGCAATACATCATCAAAGGTGAGGCCTTCCTTACCAAATTTATCTTCCCACACGCAAGTGTTCCTCCTTATGTTTGCTCAGCTTTACGGTCCAAAACCCGAAGATTCCAGGCTGTATTTTACGCCGAAAATACGTTTTCTGAAAAATTTATTATTGCCATCTTAGCAAAGCGATATTTAGACTGTCAAGGAAAAGTACTTGGTTATATCAGGTGTATTGCCTGATGAACACAACTGTTTTTCCAGAGCGGACAAGTCTAGTTATTACACAAAAAAACGTCAATTCGTATCGAATAACGTTACATTTATACAACCTATTGTGCTGATAAATTACCAAATTCAATCTGTATTTTAATCCCATACTGCATAATAAAACTATATAATAAAAACCACCACCGAATAACATCGGCAGTGGTTCTTTGCTTGGCGGCGTCCTACTCTCCCAGGACCCTGCGGTCCAAGTACCATCGGCGCTAGAGGGCTTAACGGTCGTGTTCGGGATGGGTACGTGTGGAACCCCTCCGCCATCGCCACCAAACGCGTAGCTTACATTTCAGAGATCGTTCTCTGAAAACTAGATTCGAAACGAAACACGCGAATTACAACTTGCTATTGGATAAGCCCTCGACCGATTAGTACTGGTCAGCTCCATGCATTGCTGCACTTCCACCCCCAGCCTATCTACCTCGTCGTCTTCAAGGGGTCTTACATACTGGGAAATCTCATCTTGAGGGGGGCTTCACGCTTAGATGCTTTCAGCGTTTATCCCGTCCGTACATAGCTACCCAGCGGTGCTCCTGGCGGAACAACTGGTACACCAGCGGTACGTCCATCCCGGTCCTCTCGTACTAAGGACAGCTCCTCTCAAATTTCCTACGCCCACGACAGATAGGGACCGAACTGTCTCACGACGTTCTGAACCCAGCTCGCGTACCGCTTTAATGGGCGAACAGCCCAACCCTTGGGACCTACTTCAGCCCCAGGATGCGATGAGCCGACATCGAGGTGCCAAACCTCCCCGTCGATGTGGACTCTTGGGGGAGATAAGCCTGTTATCCCCAGGGTAGCTTTTATCCGTTGAGCGATGGCCCTTCCATGCGGTACCACCGGATCACTAAGCCCGACTTTCGTCCCTGCTCGACTTGTAGGTCTCGCAGTCAAGCTCCCTTATGCCTTTGCACTCTTCGAATGATTTCCAACCATTCTGAGGGAACCTTTGGGCGCCTCCGTTACTCTTTAGGAGGCGACCGCCCCAGTCAAACTGCCCACCTGACACTGTCCCCGCACCGGATTACGGTACCAGGTTAGAACCTAGATACGATCAGGGTGGTATCCCAACGTTGCCTCCACGCAAGCTGGCGCTCACGTTTCAAAGGCTCCCACCTATCCTGTACAGATCGTACCCAAATTCAATATCAAGCTGCAGTAAAGCTCCATGGGGTCTTTCCGTCTTGTCGCGGGTAACCTGCATCTTCACAGGTATTAAAATTTCACCGGATCTCTCGTTGAGACAGCGCCCAAGTCGTTACGCCATTCGTGCGGGTCAGAATTTACCTGACAAGGAATTTCGCTACCTTAGGACCGTTATAGTTACGGCCGCCGTTTACTGGGGCTTCGGTTCACAGCTTCGGATTGCTCCTAACCACTCCCCTTAACCTTCCAGCACCGGGCAGGCGTCAGCCCGTATACTTCGCCTTACGGCTTCGCACAGACCTGTGTTTTTGCTAAACAGTCGCTTGGGCCTTTTCACTGCGGCCCCCTCGTGCTATTCACACTACCGGGGCACCCCTTCTCCCGAAGTTACGGGGTCATTTTGCCGAGTTCCTTAACGAGAGTTCTTCCGCGCGCCTTAGAATACTCTTCTCGCCTACCTGTGTCGGTTTGCGGTACGGGCACCATCACCTGGCTAGAGGCTTTTCTTGGCAGTGTGAGATCATGACCTTCGCTACTATAATTTTCGCTCCCCATCACAGCTCAGCCTTACAATGTGCGGATTTGCCTACACATCAGCCTTACTGCTTAGACGGACATCCATCAGTCCGCGTCACTACCCTACTGCGTCCCCCCATTGCTCATAACGGCTTACGGTGGTACAGGAATTTCGACCTGTTGTCCTTCGACTACGCCTTTCGGCCTCGCCTTAGGTCCCGACTTACCCTGAGCGGACGAGCCTTCCTCAGGAACCCTTAGGCTTTCGGCGGATCAGATTCTCACTGATCTTTTCGTTACTCATACCGGCATTCTCACTTGTATAATGTCCAGCGCTCCTTACGGTACACCTTCAACCCTTATACAACGCTCCCCTACCCCTGATGCAAAGCATCAAGCCATAGCTTCGGTGGTGTGTTTAGCCCCGTTACATTTTCGGCGCAGAGTCACTCGACCAGTGAGCTATTACGCACTCTTTCAATGGTGGCTGCTTCTAAGCCAACATCCTGGTTGTCTGTGCAACTCCACATCCTTTCCCACTTAACACACACTTGGGGACCTTAGCTGATGGTCTGGGCTGTTTCCCTTTTGACAATGGATCTTAGCACTCACTGTCTGACTCCCGGAAGTAAGTCTATGGCATTCGGAGTTTGACTGAGCTTGGTAACCCTTGCGGGCCCCGCACCCAATCAGTGCTCTACCTCCACGACTCTGTTTTCCGAGGCTAGCCCTAAAGCTATTTCGGGGAGAACCAGCTATCTCCGAGTTCGATTGGAATTTCTCCGCTACCCCCACCTCATCCCCGCATTTTTCAACATGCGTGGGTTCGGGCCTCCAGTGCGTGTTACCGCACCTTCACCCTGGACAGGGGTAGATCACCCGGTTTCGGGTCTACGTCCACGTACTAAGTCGCCCTATTCAGACTCGCTTTCGCTGCGGCTCCGGCTCTTCACCTTAACCTTGCACGGGAACGTAACTCGCCGGTTCATTCTACAAAAGGCACGCCATCACCCCTAAAACGGGCTCTGACTTTTTGTAAGCACACGGTTTCAGGTTCTATTTCACTCCCCTTCCGGGGTGCTTTTCACCTTTCCCTCACGGTACTGCTTCACTATCGGTCGCTAGGAAGTATTTAGCCTTGGCAGATGGTCCTGCCGGATTCATACGGGGTTTCACGTGCCCCGCACTACTCGGGATCCGTCTCGGAGGGAACCAACTTTCAACTACAGGGCTTTTACCTTCTTTGGCGGGCCTTTCCAGACCTCTTCGCTTAACCGGTTCCTTTGTAACTCCATGTGAGACGTCCCACAACCCCAAAGAGCAAGCTCTTTGGTTTGGGCTTCTCCGCGTTCGCTCGCCGCTACTGACGGAATCACTATTGTTTTCTCTTCCTCAGGGTACTTAGATGTTTCAGTTCCCCTGGTATGCCTCTACATAACCTATGTATTCAGTTATGAGTAACTGGAAATTACCCCAGCTGGGTTTCCCCATTCGGACACCCCCGGATCAAAGCTTGCTTACAGCTCCCCGAGGCAGTTTCGTTGTTCGCCACGTCCTTCATCGGCTCCTAGCGCCTAGGCATCCTCCGTGTGCTCTTAGTAGCTTAACCATTTTGTTCCGGTTTCGGTCGCTCGCTTCCCTTGTTTTGCTTACGCAAAGCCAAAAGTCACTCTCACCCGATACCATCACAAAAGCAATTTGACTACCGTTTTTATTGAAACTTGTTTACACAAGTTCAGCTAAAAAGGAATGTTCTAATTCGCGTTTGTTTCGTTTCGATATCTAGTTTTCAAAGAACAAGCTCCATGCAAAAGCAAGCTGTTTGAGAGTTTGAGCTCTCAAAACTGAGCAACGAGTGAGTAGTTTGTGCAGATCTAGTCTGCTATTTGAATGTTTCCACTCGGGAAACGATTCTCCATAGAAAGGAGGTGATCCAGCCGCACCTTCCGATACGGCTACCTTGTTACGACTTCACCCCAATCATCTATCCCACCTTCGGCGGCTGGCTCCTTGCGGTTACCCCACCGACTTCGGGTGTTATAAACTCTCGTGGTGTGACGGGCGGTGTGTACAAGACCCGGGAACGTATTCACCGCGGCATGCTGATCCGCGATTACTAGCAATTCCGACTTCATGCAGGCGAGTTGCAGCCTGCAATCCGAACTGAGACCGGCTTTGTTGGGATTGGCTCCATCTCGCGATTTCGCAGCCCGTTGTACCGGCCATTGTAGTACGTGTGTAGCCCAGGTCATAAGGGGCATGATGATTTGACGTCATCCCCACCTTCCTCCGGTTTGTCACCGGCAGTCTATCTAGAGTGCCCACCCGAAGTGCTGGCAACTAAATATAAGGGTTGCGCTCGTTGCGGGACTTAACCCAACATCTCACGACACGAGCTGACGACAACCATGCACCACCTGTCTTGAATGTTCCGAAGAAAAGGTACATCTCTGCACCGGTCATTCAGATGTCAAGACCTGGTAAGGTTCTTCGCGTTGCTTCGAATTAAACCACATACTCCACTGCTTGTGCGGGTCCCCGTCAATTCCTTTGAGTTTCAGTCTTGCGACCGTACTCCCCAGGCGGAGTGCTTAATGTGTTAACTTCGGCACCAAGGGTATCGAAACCCCTAACACCTAGCACTCATCGTTTACGGCGTGGACTACCAGGGTATCTAATCCTGTTTGCTCCCCACGCTTTCGCGCCTCAGCGTCAGTTACAGCCCAGAGAGTCGCCTTCGCCACTGGTGTTCCTCCACATATCTACGCATTTCACCGCTACACGTGGAATTCCACTCTCCTCTTCTGCACTCAAGTCACCCAGTTTCCAGTGCGATCCGGGGTTGAGCCCCGGGATTAAACACCAGACTTAAATGACCGCCTGCGCGCGCTTTACGCCCAATAATTCCGGACAACGCTTGCCCCCTACGTATTACCGCGGCTGCTGGCACGTAGTTAGCCGGGGCTTTCTTCTCAGGTACCGTCACCTTGAGAGCAGTTACTCTCCCAAGCGTTCTTCCCTGGCAACAGAGCTTTACGATCCGAAAACCTTCATCACTCACGCGGCATTGCTCCGTCAGGCTTTCGCCCATTGCGGAAGATTCCCTACTGCTGCCTCCCGTAGGAGTCTGGGCCGTGTCTCAGTCCCAGTGTGGCCGATCACCCTCTCAGGTCGGCTACGCATCGTCGCCTTGGTGAGCCGTTACCCCACCAACTAGCTAATGCGCCGCAGGCCCATCCCCAAGTGACAGATTGCTCCGTCTTTCCAGTTTCCTTCAGGCGAAGAAAACAATTATTCGGTATTAGCTACCGTTTCCGGTAGTTGTCCCAAACTTGAGGGCAGGTTGCCTACGTGTTACTCACCCGTCCGCCGCTAACTATCAGAGAAGCAAGCTTCTCATCAAGTCCGCTCGACTTGCATGTATTAGGCATGCCGCCAGCGTTCGTCCTGAGCCAGGATCAAACTCTCCAATAAAGTATTGAAAAGAGCGATAAGCTCATTTTGAATCTGACGAGATTAAAAATCTCATTTGTGCTCCAGTCGATTCAAGCCAAGGCTTGTCTCGAACTTTCGCGTTCATTCTGCAAGCAGAATGTTTACTCACTCGTTGTTCAGTTTTCAAAGATCAAACTTGTTCCGTTACCGAATGTCGTTCTCTTCAGCAACTTTTATATCTTACCACATCCGAACCAACTTTGCAAGCTCTTTTTTTAAGTTTCTTTCGAAGCTTAATTCATTCGCTTGCCGCACCGTGTAAACCGTGTTTTCTTGGCCGGAATTAGAATATACCATGTACAGATATTGATTGCAAGTCTTTTTTTGAAACTATATATACAATCGGTTTGATCTAATACGGACGTACATATGTTATCTCCCAACATAGCAAGTTCATACGCACGCCCATTATCATTTTAATGTTTAACACTCCTAGCAGGAACCTTTCTTGGCCATAAACTGTAGCTAAAGCTTATCAGAAAATCGATACCGAGTATCATTCCCCACACTTTGATCAGATTATTGAAGACAGCTGTACGTTCAGCATCTCCAATCCACCATATCATGGCGAATAGAAAAGCACTTCCTATAGCCCAAGCCAATAGATGTCTAAACCATCCACTACGCTCACGACTCGCATGTTCTCTACCATATAACTTGCTGCTGCGAGGGTTTTCTCCACCCTTGAACCAATATAGGAAATATCGATCCGCCCAAGCGATCATCTGATGACCATAAGCAATGCTTACTCCTATATACACCGCAGCTATACCATGAATCATACTTGCTGTAGCTCCTCGCTGTAGATCCATAACTGTAGCTACCAGCAATAACAGATCAATAACCGGCGTGACCGTTAACAAACCGATGCCTAACCGCTTCATGCCAAGGAGATACCTGACGCTCAGACCCGCAAACACAAATACCCAAAAGGCAATCTCACAACCTATAATGAAATAACCAATCATTTCAGTCTCTCCTTTTTTGATACAAATGTATTAAATATAATTTAGCACGTATGTATTATAATAATCAACAATGATATAATACATCTATGCCTAAAATTGTTGATCATGATAAACAACGTGTGCTCGTAGCCGAGGCAGCTTGGCGTATTATACGAAGAGATGGCATGGAACAGGCCTCTGTTCGGAATATTGCTGAAGAAGCTGGAGTTTCGGTCGGTTCGATGCGTCACTACTTTTCTACACAGTCGGAACTACTACGATATGCCATGAATCTGGTATCCGAACGGGTATCCCATCGAGTCCAAAAAATGACCTTTACCGGCTCTCCCATGGACAATATGAAACGCCTATTGCTCGAATTCTTACCAAACACGGAAGAAAAACTGGCCGAAATGGAGGTGTGGTACGCTTTTACAGCCAGATCGAATACCGATCCTACACTCAAAGAACTTGCTAATACCGTATATGATGAACTCAGACACGCTGTAGGTTCTGTTATCACCTACCTGATGAAGCTCGACCTCTCCAGACCTGATCTGGACAGAGAACTGGAGATTGAGAGATTGTATGCACTGGTGGATGGCTTAGGCATACATACCGTGCTTAGACCGGATCAGATGAATGCCCAGCTCATGGACGATGTTCTCACTTTGCATCTTGCTTCCTTGTGCCGTTAAACCAAAAAAACCGCAGCACATTCGTTGTGACTAAGGCCTGTTACAATAACAGGAGTTAGTTCTGAATGTCTGACGGTTTTTCTTTTTATCCGATAATGATCCGGCCTTCCGGATGACGATACAGTTTCTTCTCTTTGCGCGGACGAAGGGCATACGCGATGGTTAATGGCCCAATCCGACCTACAAACATGGTAAAGGTAATAATGATTTTTCCCCAATTGGTCAACTCATCAGTCACTCCCACAGAAAGACCCACGGTACCGATTGCGGATGCAGCTTCAAACATTAGTGAAAGGAATGGCGCATCCTCTGTCGTAAGCAGAAGCATCACCACGATCATGAATATGATCAGAGAAACCATAATAATGGTCAGCGCCCTCATCAGCAGTTCTTTCGGAACACGCTGGCGGAAAAACACAATATCCTTATTTCCCCGAATCATGGCATACACTGCACCAATCATAATCAGGAATGTAGTCGTCTTGATCCCGCCCCCGGTCGATCCCGGGGAAGCCCCGATGAACATCAGCAGAATGAAGAAAAATTGGGTAGCCTGCCTCATCTCCGTGATATCGATTGTACTTGTTCCCGACGAGCGTGTAGAGACAGACTGGAAGAAGGACGCATAGATTTTCTCGCTCCAGGTGAGTGAAGCCAGTGTATGTCCATTGGTGAATTCGAAAACAAACAACACAATCGCTCCTATACCGATCAGCGCTCCGGATACAGACAGCACTAGTTTGGACTGAAGAGATAGACGGCGGCGCTTGCGATACTCAAACAGATCATTTAACACAACAAAACCTAGTCCACCAGAGATAACGAGCACGGAAGCAGTCAGGTTGAATATCCAGTCTCCGGTGTAGTATTGAAAGCTATTGCCGAACAGATCAAATCCGCCATTATTAAACAATGAAACGGAATGAAATACTCCATAGTATACCGCCTGCCCCAATGGCATCTCCGTTGCCCAACGCAGCGCCAGTATGACAGCAGCCACCCCTTCAATCGTAAAGGAAAAAATCAACACCTTGCGGATAATGCGTACAATCCCTTCCATACTGTCTGCATTAATGGCTTCTTTGAGTAATAACCTGTCTTTGAGCGAGATTCGCTTGCCCAATACAAGCGCAAAGAGGGTAGCCATGGTCATGAAGCCGAGCCCACCAAGCTGCATCAATACCATAATGACGATCTGACCAAACAAATTAAACGTCGTCCCTACATCCACAACAACCAATCCAGTCACACATGCGGCAGAGGTTGATGTAAAGAGCGCGTCAATAAACGCCAAATGCATACCACTTTGGTTGGAGATTGGCAACATGAGAAGCACCGTTCCAATCGCAATGATAAGTAGAAAACCACCGACCAGAATTAACGGGGGAGATAAGAATTTGGCAAAGTGAAGCCTGAACTTCATGAAGGGCACCTCTTTTAACAAAATACGAACAGGTTATTCTAACCGAAATCCAAGACGCAGTTCCACCATAATGGCTTGCTGTGAACAGGGCGTTCTGACAAACTTTATTTTTGGCGCCTATGTAAACCTAAAGAGGAACTTGCCTCAGCATCATACTGAACGGCAGGTTCCTCTTCTATTATGAACGTATCCTACGTTCCTTATTTAATCTTGCGTACGAGGACGCATGTGCGGGAAGAGCAGTACGTCACGAATCGACGGGGAGTTGGTAAGCAGCATGATCAGACGATCAACCCCGATTCCCAATCCGCCTGTTGGTGGCATACCATATTCGAGTGCACGGATAAAGTCGTCATCCATCTCATGAGCTTCGTCATTCCCATGCTCTTTCTCCAGCATCTGTGCTTCAAAGCGCTGACGTTGATCGATTGGATCATTCAGCTCTGTGAAGGCATTGGCATGCTCGCGTCCAACGATGAACAATTCGAAGCGATCCGTGAAGCGCGGATCTACATCATTTTTCTTCGCCAGCGGTGAGATTTCAAGAGGATGTCCCGTGATGAAGGTTGGTTGAATCAACGTCTCTTCCACAAACTCTTCAAAGAACGCGTTCAGAATATGACCAAATGTCATATGTTTTTCAACCGGAACCTTATGTTCCTTCGCCAAGTTATGTGCTTCCTCATCCGTCATGTGTACGGAGAAGTCTACGCCCACAACTTCCTTAACCGCATCCACCATCGTAACACGACGCCACTGCGGCGTAAGATCTACTTCATAATCTCCATACTGGATCACTTGCGTACCCAGTACTTCCTGTGCAATATGAGCAACCAGGTTCTCCGTCAATTGCATAATATCCTTGTAGTCGGCATATGCCTCATACAATTCAATCATTGTGAACTCCGGATTGTGACGTGTGGACATCCCTTCATTCCGATATACACGGCCGATCTCATATACCTTCTCCAGTCCGCCAACAATCAGACGTTTCAGGTGAAGTTCAATCGCAATCCGCATGTACAGTTCCATATCCAACGCATTGTGATGTGTGATGAACGGACGTGCTGCCGCTCCTCCTGCGATGGTATGCAACGTAGGTGTTTCCACTTCCAGATATCCGAGGGAATCCAGGTAACGACGCATCGATTGAATGATTTTGGAACGTGCGATAAAGGTCTGTTGTACATCCGGGCTCATAATCAGGTCAACATAACGCTGGCGGTAACGCAGCTCTACGTCGGTGAGACCATGGAATTTATCCGGAAGCGGATAGAGCGATTTGGACAGCACTTCAAGATCTTTCACTTTGACAGAAGTTTCACCTGTTTTGGTCTTAAAGATCACACCCGTTACCCCAACGATATCGCCAAGGTCCAGCAGGCTAAATGCCGCATACTTGTCTTCAGGCACGCTATCCTGACGAACATAGATCTGGATTCTGCCGCTCAGGTCCTGAATATGTGCGAAGCTTGCTTTACCCATTCCCCGCTTCGCCATAATCCGTCCGGCAATACTGACTTCGATGTGCTTCTCTTCCAGCTCTTCCTTGGTCAGTTCTTCATACTTCTTCAGAATGGAGCCGGCTTCTTCGGTACGTACGTATTTTTGGCCAAAAGGGTCGATTCCCAATTTGCGGAGCTCGTCCAATTTGTCACGGCGAATTTGTAAAAGCTCGCTAAGTTCGGTTTCCTGATTCAAGACTTCATCCGTCATGATCTGTATTCATCTCCTTATTTACATTGCAGGCATCCCGTGAGGACACTCTTCCTCAAATGTTGAAAAAGCTTCCCTAAGGAAGCTTTTGTTTACCGTGCCCAACTGCTTCGTTACTATAGCTTTTTAATATCTACAATTTTATATTGAATTACGCCAGCAGGCACACTTACATCAACCACTGTACCATTTTTCTTGCCCAGGATCGCTTTACCAACAGGGCTTTCGTTTGAGATCTTGTTCTGAAGCGGGTTAGATTCAGCAGAACCTACAATTGTATATTCTGTGATATCACCGAATTCCAAATCTTCCACAGTAACTGTTGCACCTACACTCACGACATCGGTGTCAATCTCATCACTGTTAATAATGCGTGCGTTCCGAAGCATTTTCTCCAAAGTAATAATACGACCTTCAATGAAAGCCTGTTCGTTCTTGGCATCTTCGTATTCAGAGTTCTCACTGATATCTCCATACCCGATGGCTACCTTAATCCGTTCAGCCACTTCGCGGCGCTTCACTGATTTCAATGTTTCCAGTTCTTCTTCCAGCTTCTTAAGTCCCTCTGGTGTAAGGATAACTTCCTTGTCGCTCATCTCAACCGATTCTCCTGTCATGGGAATAATTTGGATTGTACGGCAACGGAATCAGTGCCAATTACATAGCTCCGCCCGCATACATCTTCAAAACTATATGAAGTTCTCCAGAGAAATAGAATATTCCTCCTGATGACTAGCCTTTAATTAACGCACATGGCGAATTTATACTGTGAAAGTATAGGGGAACGATCTCGAAAAGTCAATGTTACGTCCTCTATAGCTGTAAACGTTTTACAGTCTTAATTACGATGCACTTCCGGCAATTACCGGTTCTGACTCCAAATTGCCTTCGCTTTTCAGCTGACTCACAAAGTTCTCCAGAATCTGTACCATCTCATCACGCTTGGTACCTTCCATAATAACGTCCTTAATGCGGGCAGACCCTTTCAAGCCTTTCAAATACCAAGCCAGATGTTTACGCATCTCGCGTACGGCAACCGTCTCATTCTTCAGTGCGATCAGGCGATCCATATGCAGGATCGCAACACGGATCTTCTCTTCACCATTCGGGTCAGGAAGCAATTCCCCCGTGCTTAAGTATTGAATGGTACGATACAGCATCCATGGGTTACCCAGGGCAGCACGACCGATCATAACTCCGTCACAACCCGTTTCATCCAGCATACGGCGTGCATCCTCTGGAGTATGGACATCACCATTGCCGATCACGGGAATAGAGACAGCTTCTTTTACATCTTTGATGTGTGACCAGTCAGCTGTGCCTGTATAGAGTTGCTCACGCGTACGGCCGTGCACACTTACCGCCTGTCCACCAGCACGTTCAACCGCGAGCGCATTCTCCACCGCGAAGATATGCTCGTTATCCCAGCCGATACGCATCTTGACGGTCACTGGCTTCTCAACCGCGTCCACGACAGCGGATACCATCTCATAGATTTTGTTCGGATCAAGCAACCAACGTGCACCTGCATCACATTTCGTCACTTTTGGCACAGGGCATCCCATGTTAATGTCGATGATGTCTGCATTCGTTTCTTTGTCCACGATTTTGGCTGCTTCTACGAGGGAATCACGATCTCCCCCAAAAATCTGAAGGCTCAGCGGTTTCTCACGCTCATCTACAAATAACATCTCACGTGTACGCTGGTTGCCATGGACAATGGCTTTGCCACTCACCATCTCCGCGCATACGAGGCCTGTTCCGAATTCTTTTGCGATCAAACGAAAAGCCGGATTACATACGCCAGCCATCGGCGCAAGTACGACCTGGTTTTTCATTTCAATGCCACCAATGTTAAGCACGGTAGTCGTTCCACTCCTTTTTTAATTCTGTATAAATCAACGATATAAAGTTCGATCTTTGTGTTGGTTGTTGTAACCATGACGAAACCGAAACGGTCCTAGTTGCCCTGCAACTCCTCAATACTGATTGCCAGCACACCAGCAATTCGATCGAGCTCTTGCTGTGATACCTTACGGTTTCCCCGTTCAATGGTTCCCAGAATAGCCAGCGAGATGCCGGTCTCGGCCGCAAGTTCATGTTGTGTTAAACCTTTCAGCTTCCGGAATGCCCGGATTCGATTGGCCAATTGCATGTTTTCCAAAGCTGTATTCCATCCTTTCCATCCAGTACAGACAACGATGAGTGTACAAAGGTATACAAACCTGAAATCTCGCCCTCCGGTACGATATCCGACAGTGGCACCAGTACAAAAGCCCGTTCGCCCATACGGGGATGAGGCAATTGAAGCAATTCGGTATCTCGTGTCTCACCGTGCATCCAGAGCAGATCCAGATCAACGGTACGCGGTCCCCAGCGAATATCACGGACACGTCCGAGCCGGTTCTCGATATCCAGTAGTTCCGTGAGCAACTGCTCCGGTGACAGCATCACCTGTACGGCGACTGCCATATTCAGAAACGCAGGCTGATCTACATATCCTACAGGCTCCGTCTCATATAGTGCAGAACAACGTAGAACGGATATATGAGGGTGTTCATCCAGCAAAGACAATGCTTCAAATAGCGTCTGTTCCCGGTCACCCAAATTGGCCCCTAAAGCAATATAAGCCTCTGAAGATTCAGAGGTCGAATGTGCAATCATGATCGGTTCTCACTTTCTTGTGCGGCGAAGCTCTACCGTTACGCCCTCAAAATGAATATCGAATGGCGGATGTGGCTTCGTCACCTTGACTGTCAATGCATTGATAATAGTATAAGTGTCTAGTAAAGAAGATGCAATATGTTCGCCCAAGGCTTCAATTAACTGGAATGATTTATTTTCAACAATCTGTTTTACCAACTCATGGATCTCTGCATAATTGATTGTTTTGGTCAGATCATCGTTACGTCCAGCTTCACTCAGATCCATATCAATCTCCAGATCAATATAGTACCGCTGCCCAAGCTTCCGTTCTTCTGCAAAAACGCCATGATATCCGTAATACTCCATACGATGCAATACCATTCTATCCATACGATCCGCCTGCCCTCTATATATATTGAAATAGTTCTCTATTTTAAAGATATCTTTTGCTTTGCCTTTGAAAAACGCTGCGCTTCCACTGGACGGGTCACTCGGACCCGCCAGCATTATTTCCTCCGTAGACCCGGAGACGCATATAACATGGCATCACACATGTCTGCCGTCCGCCGAATCGGCTTCACATCATGAACCCGAACCATCTGGCAGCCTTGGGCAATGCCAAATGCAACGGTCGCAGCCGTTCCTTCCAGCGCATCATCCGCAGTGACATCCAGGGTGTTCTGGATGAATCTTTTGCGTGAAGTGGCTAGCAGGACCGGATATCCCATTTCATTGAGCAAACCGAGCGATGACATAAGCTTCAGATTTTCCTTCAAGTCCTTCACAAAACCAATACCCGGGTCCAGGATAATCTGATCTGCTTTCACACCGGCTGCCAGTGCAATTTGAATGCTCTCCTGCAAATCGCTGATGACATCACTCAGATAATCGGTATAGTTTCGCTCCTGCCGATTATGCATCAGAATGATGGGACACCCCAGCTCTGCTGCCGTGTGGGCCATATCTGGATCTGCCTTGGCACCCCACACATCATTAATGATATGGGCACCTGCCAGAATAGCCTGACGTGCAACATCGGCCTTATACGTGTCTACCGATATTGGAATATGCGGCGCTTGCTGATGCAATGCTTCAATAACCGGAATGATTCGGCTCAGCTCTTCATCGGCGCCCACAACCTCTGAACCCGGACGGGTGGACTCCCCGCCGATATCAATCAGGTCCGCCCCGTCCTCCATCATCTGTTTGGCATGCGCAACCGCGCGCTCCACGTTGGTATAACGTCCACCATCCGAGAACGAGTCAGGCGTGACGTTAAGAATGCCCATAATCTGTGTTCTTGCCCCCAGCTTCAACTCAGCTGGCCCCCATACATAGTTCCGTTCATAGATGACAGGTGTAAGTGTCATGAAGTATACCCCGCTTTCTGCCGGTACATACCCAGAAGGACTGCTGTAACTGGGCCTATATGTCCGTTGCTGATTATCGTTTCGGCTCCCTCCTGATCCCGCAGAGTCGTAACCGGAACCAGTTCGGCAACCGAGCCTGTTAGAAATATTTCATCGGCTTGCAGGAGATCCTCCCAAGCCGCTAACGTTTCTATGCAGGAGATTCCTTGCTGCGTGGCGATCTCAATTACCACAGCTCTAGTGATACCCGGCAGAATGCCGGTTGAGATTGCTGGCGTGTAGAGCACATTTTCCCGTACCCAAAATACATTGCTGACGATCCCTTCCGCTACATGACCATCCCGGTTTAATTGTAACCCTTCCGCACCCTGCACATGCTGCCCGTAGCGGTTCATCTCTCGTTTCGCCAAAATGCTGTTCATGTAATGTAGCGACTTGAGACGCACTTCTCCTTCAGGCGTGTTGCGAGGTGTAGACAACCGTTGGAGCATTTTGCCGCACTCATATAAAGAGGGAGAAGGTTCAGGTAATGCTTTTGCCAGTAAAATATGATTTGGCTTCGAATAGTCACCAGAAGGTAACCCTAGCGGTGCTTCACCGGCTGATACCGTATAACGTACATACGCATCCTGAAGTCCGTTCGCATGCATCAGACGTTCAATCCAATCTGTCACCTCTGCTGCGGTCGTTGTAAAAGGAATGCCAAGTTCCTTACACCCCGAGGCCATACGCTCCAGATGCCGTTCCAGAAGATAAGGGACACCCTGATAGGTCCGAAACGTCTCGAACAACCCAAGTCCGTACAAAAAGCCGTGATCCGTTACAGGAACCACGGCTGCCGCCATATTAACCAACTCTCCGTTTATCGCGGCATATTGCATGTTATACCTTCACCTGTTGGGACAGGAAGTTGCGAAGCATCTGGTGACCGTGGTCAGTAATAATGGATTCCGGGTGGAACTGAACACCTTCAATCGCATATTCTTTGTGACGCAAACCCATAATCTCACCTTCAGCTGTCTCCGCTGTAATTTCCAGGCAGTCAGGCAAGCTGCTGCGCTCCACAATCAGGGAGTGATAACGGGTAGCTGTAAATGGAGATGGCAATCCGGCAAATACCGATGTCCCATTGTGATGCATCTCGGATGTTTTACCGTGCATCATGCGCTCCGCACGAATAACATTGCCACCAAAGGCTTGTCCAATGGACTGATGACCCAGGCAAACACCAAAGATCGGAATGCTTCCCTTGAAATGCTCAATGACTGCCAGGCTAATGCCGGCTTCATTTGGTGTACAGGGGCCCGGAGAGATCAGAATATGATCAGGTGCCAGTGCCTCTATGCCTGCCAAATCAATCTCGTCGTTGCGGCGAACTTCCACCGTCTCACCCAGTTCACCCAGATATTGAACCAGGTTGTACGTGAAGGAATCGTAATTATCGATAACCAGTATCATATGCCTGCTCCTCCTCATCTTCCGTCAATGCTAATGACGGTTGCTTCGTTTTATTTTAGTTTAACAGCATCTGTTCGCTCCGCTTGTTCTTGTTCAATAGCTCTGCTTGCTTCCGCCTCTTCGCTGTAGTTCACAGCTCTCATCATGGCCCTTGCCTTGTTGCGGCATTCCTTGTATTCCCGATATGGATTGGAATCAATAACAATCCCTGCCCCAGCCTGTACATAACCAATGCCGTCCTTAATGGCAAGTGTACGAATGACGATGTTCAATTCCATATTTCCACTGTAATCCATCCAGCCGATGGAACCCGTATAAGGCCCACGTCGCACAGGCTCAAGTTCCTCGATAATCTCCATGGTGCGGACCTTGGGCGCTCCTGTAATCGTTCCACCCGGGAATGTCGCAGCGATCACATCAAATACGGATAACCCTTCTGCCAGCCTGCCTTCCACTTGGGAAACCAGATGCATGACATGGGAATACTTCTCGATGGTCATCAATTCGGGCACATGAACCGAACCGTAGGATGCAATCCGTCCGATATCATTACGCTCCAGATCAACGAGCATAATATGCTCCGCACGTTCCTTCTCACTACCCAGCAGTTCATCCGCCATAGCCTTATCCTCTGCCTCATCACGGCCCCTTCTTCGGGTCCCTGCGATGGGACGTGCACTGACTCTGCCATTCTCCACTTTGACCAGAAGTTCGGGAGATCCACTTACCAGTTGAAAGTCTGGACTACGCAGCATACCCATATACGGTGATGGATTCACGAGACGCAGCCATTCATAAATATGCTCAGCGCTCGAATGAAGCCGCTTTTCCTGTCTCAAGGACAGATTCACCTGGAACACATCGCCCTGCCTGATATATTCCTGTACTGTGCGTACAGCCTGTTCAAAGTCCTCTTGGGGAAAGGAGGTCTCCCACCCTTCGGATTCCCTTTCCGCATCTTCAGGCTGCGGTGTAAGATTTACCTGCTTGTTGCGGCGTTCCAGTGCCTGTTGTTGTTCCTCGGCCTGTGCAGCCCCCATAATATGAAGCCATCTTTGCTGCATCGCTGTCGCTCGTGTTTCTGCCGCTAAATATAGGCTACGGATATCAGTTTCATTCCGGTTAGGCTCTATAGCCAGATGAACCATGCAGAAAAGTGCCTGCTGCTCATGGTCATACGCCCATATTTCTTCAAAACGCATCCACCAATAATCCGGCAGAGCCGGGTTATCTTCAGCCAACACTGGAAGCTTCTCCAATGATCTTGCTACATCGTAGCTGAGATAACCTGCGTACCCACCCCCAAAGTCTGGAGCCCCATTAACCTTGGGTGCGCTATACGTGGCAGTCCATCTCTTCAATACATCAAGCGGGTTGCCGCTGTCCGTCGAGGTGGTTCCTTGCGTCAAATCATGAATAACCGCTTCTTGACCTTTACCAGAAATTACGGATACCGGGTCTAACCCCAGAAATGTATATCTCCCGCCTTTGCCATTCTCCAGCACAATTGCGTATGGTGACGCCTGCTCCCAGGCTGCCTCCCACGATAACGGTAAACCGCCATGATACGGCCCCTCATCCGACTTGGTGATATAGGGCATCATGGTCCAGCCTTGTTCAGCCCACTCCATCCAGTCGGCGTATGTTGTCATCAGGTGTGTCATTGCGGTGTGCCGCCCTCCATCTGTCGCTAGTTCTATTGTCTGATAGTATACTAAAGCGCCGCCCCTTTTAAAAGCATTACGCCAAAAATCCTCCATACCCGTCATATGGGCAAGGAGGATTGGTTTTGTCATTTGTAGACTTAGCCTTCGAAGTTATAAAGAGGTGTGCTGAGGTAACGTTCGCCGTTACTTGGCACGATTACGACAACACGCTTGCCTTCACCCAACTGTTTCGCAACCTGAAGACCTGCACGGATCGCCGCACCGGAAGAAATACCGGACAGAATGCCCTCTTCCTTCGCTACCTGACGCGCCGTCTCGAATGCATCATCATTCTCAATGTGAATGATCTCATCATAGATTTCCTGATCCAGAATCTCAGGGATAAAGTTGGCACCAATTCCTTGGATCTTATGTGGTCCTGGTTTGCCGCCCGCGAGAATTGGTGAAGCTGCTGGCTCAACTGCAACAATTTTAATACCAGCGAAAGCTTCTTTCAGCACTTCGCCTGTACCTGTAATTGTTCCACCTGTACCGATTCCTGCAACGAAAGCATCCAACGTACCGCCTACAGATTGAATTGCTTCAACAATCTCAGGGCCAGTCGTTTCACGGTGGATCTTCACGTTGGCTTTATTTTTAAATTGCTCAGCCATGAAATAGGATGGGTTTTCTTTCAGCAGTTCTTCGGCTTTTTTAACAGCACCATTCATACCTTCAGCTCCAGGTGTAAGCACAAGCTCGGCACCATACGCACGAAGCAAGTTGCGACGCTCCAAGCTCATCGTCTCAGGCATTACAATAACGGACTTGTAGCCTTTGGCTGCAGCCACCATCGCGAGTCCAATTCCCGTGTTACCACTTGTTGCTTCAATAATGGTATCACCTGGTTTTAGCTTGCCTTCTTTTTCCGCTTCTTCCACAATGCTAATTGCGATACGGTCTTTCACGCTCGAACCTGGATTCTGGTACTCCAGCTTCACGAATACTTCAGCACTGCCTTCAGGTACAATACGGTTCAGACGAACAAGCGGAGTACCTCCGATGAGTTCTGTTACGTTATTAACTACTTTAGCCATATGAATGCCCTCCTTAGTGGATGAATAAAACTTGAGTCCTGTTAACCTATACTGTGCGGCCGTTAGCCTCTAGCTGTTATAGAAGAACTGCGGAAATCCTGTTGATCCTATCCCTTACTGCTAAGATTTCTAGACAGGGCGGAGGTTTCCGAAAGTTTCTTTGTTCATAAGTAAATCTTTTATATCCGAGTAAACGAGTAGGTATTTATTATTTTCATCTTATCAACGTTAACCCTTATTGTCAATATGAGTACTCAAAAAAAATACTCTGCCTTTGGCCCTAAGACCGCAGACAGAGTATTTTTATCAAGATGCAGCAGTACGATACAATCTTTTCCATTGAATTCAGGAGGCAGGAATCTCGGACAGGATTACGGCTTCATACTTGTTACGCAGCATTTGCTCTACCTGCGGCAACGGATCAGCCTGACTCAGAGCCAGTTGCATTCGAATCTCCTCACGGACCTCTTCAGCCGATTGCACCTGGCGTTCTTCTTTATCATTAAGTCTGATAATAACATAACCTTCTTCCACTCGAACCGGTCCGGCAATATCGCCTACATCCAGCCCGGCAGCAAGTTGAAGGATTTCTTCTGACTGGAATGGATCATTCCGCTCAATCCATCCCAGCCTCCCACCAGCATCACGAGAGAAGCTGTCTGTTGATTGTTTGCGAGCAGCTTCTTCAAAGCCTTCCCCCTTCTCCAACGCATCCAGTAAGGAATCGGCTTCCTCTTCTTCCTCCACTACGATGATGGACAAGTCATATTTCTCGGGGGAGACGTAATCCTCACGGTGTTCAGTCCAGTAATGCTCAATATCTGCATCCTTGATCTGTATGCCAATCGTTGCGATTTTCTCAAGCAGTAGCCTGTAGCCGGCTTCCAATTCAAGTTCCTGTTTGGACAGACCCAACTGGGACTTCATTTCGTCAAAATATGATTTCTCTGAATCGTACCCATCCATCGCGGCCGCTAGTTCTCTTGCAATCTCTTGGGGAGTGACGATCAGCTTGCGTTCAATTGCTTCGGCATATACCGCTTTGCGGTTTAACATCTGGAGTAATAACTCACTGCCATAACGTCTTTTCAGCGCATCGGTCCACTCTTTGTCCGTGATAACTTCTCCGTTGATCGTGGCTACGGTGCTTCCTTCTTCCGTATTGGCATCATGGGATGCATCTGCCTCGTCTTTGCCCTGTCTGAGACCATGCATAGCCATCACTGTACCCATGACCAGCATGCCTAGCGTCAAGACAATTACAGCCGTCCACAACCCTTTTTCCTGTCTTGTCATTCCGCATCCCGTCCCCGCATAGATCAGTTCTTGGCTTGCTCTAGGATGGTCTCAAGTTGTTCTTTGTTAAAGTCATAGGCTTCATTACAGAATTGGCAGACCACTTCAGCTCGGCCCTCTTCTTCAATTAATTGCTCCATCTCCGTTTGGCCCAGGCTGATTAGTGTCTTCTCTACCCGCTCACGTGAACACTCACAGCTAAAATGAATATCCAATCCTTCCATCACTTGTACATCTGGCAACAATCGGCGAAGCAACTCTTCCAATTCAAGCCCCTGCTCCAGCAACGTGGTCACTGGCGGCAACGTACTAATGGCGTTTTCGATCGCCGTGATCTCTGGATCTGTCAATCCCGGCAACAGCTGCATAATGAATCCGCCTGCGACAATAACGGAATTATCCGTATCAACGAGCACACCAACGCCTACAGCAGAAGGTGTTTGCTCCGATTGAGCAAAGTAGTACGTAAAGTCTTCGCCCAGTTCTCCTGAAATAATAGGCACACTGCCACGATATGGTTCTTTCAGTCCCAGATCCTTCGTTATATTGATGAAACCTTCCGTTCCAACCGCGCCTGCAACGTCCAGTTTTCCCACACTATTGCTTGGCAAATGTACATGCGGATTAGAAACATATCCTCGTACTTCGCCTTTGGCATTGGCATCAGCTACAATCTGTCCAATAGGGCCATCACCGTTGACTTGTACCGTTAACTTCTCTTCACCTTTGAGCATTGCACCCATAATGGCTGCTGTTGTAACCGTACGCCCCATGGCAGCTGTAGCCGTGGGAAACGTATCGTGTCTTCTGCGTAGTTCCTCAACCAGTTCCGTAGTCTGGATAGCAAAGGCTCTTACCTTTCCATTCATTGCTGTACCACGAATTAACCGGTCATGCTTGTTGTTGTTTTCCAAGTCATTCAGCCTCCTTTGGCGTATCGCCATAATAGTAGTAACACAGAAAAAACGGCACAACACTTAAGCTGTAATCTCAGCCCGCTGTATGCCGTCTCTATGCTCACCTTTCCCGGTTCCGCTCATATATAATACGCAGCCCTTCAAGCGTAAGCAGCGGATCAACTTCCTCTATACTACGGGTTTCTTCTGCGATAAGTGTAGCGAGACCACCCGTCGCGATAACTCGGGGCTTCGCTCCCATCTCCTCGCGAATACGTTCTACAATACCATCAACCTGGCCTGCATAGCCAAATATAATACCCGCTTGCATGGCATGAATAGTATTACGGCCAATGACCTTTTTAGGTTTCTCCAACTCTATACGAGGCAACTTGGATGCCCGCTCATAGAGCGCTTCAGTGGCGATCTGAATGCCAGGTACAATAGCGCCCCCCAGGTAGTGGCCTTTCTCGTCAATACAGTCAAAGGTCGTTGCGGTACCAAAATCGACCACGACGAGAGGGCCGCCATACTTCTCAACGGCTGCCACTGCATTAACAATACGATCTGCACCCACTTCACGAGGGTTCTCATATCGCAGGTTCAAGCCAGTTTTGATACCAGGCCCGACAAGCAAAGCTTTTTTGCCTACATACTTCTCACACATCGCTTCGATTACATTCACCAGTGGCGGAACCACAGATGAGATGATGACACCTTCGATGTCACTTGCCCTGATGCCGGACATATGAAATAAATTATAAATCAATACGCCGTATTCATCCACTGTTGACTGACGTGATGTACTCAGACGAAAGTGGTGCAGCAATTCCCGGCCTTGATATACGCCGAGCACCATATTGCTGTTCCCCACGTCTACAACTAGAATCAAAGAGGTTCACCCCTCTTTCTTTTCATTTAAATCCAGACTAATATCCAGGCTCTCAAAGGAATAGGTTAACCTGCCAACCGAAATTACATCCACACCACTCTCTGCAATACCACGAATGGTCTGGAGGGACACGTTACCGGATGCTTCAACCTTCACATGAGGAGCCTGTTCACGAATAAGCTCAACTGCTTCACGCATCCGCTCTGGATGCATGTTATCCAGCATAATGATATCTGCCCCGGCTTGCAAGGCTTCTCTCACCTGCTCTAGATTTTCAGTCTCCACTTCAATCGTCATCGTATGTGGGATAACGGTTCGCGCACGCTGTACCGCCTCGGTGATTCCACCTGCACCCTTGATGTGGTTATCCTTAATCATAACGGCATCGTACAGTCCAAATCGATGATTCGCTCCGCCACCCACGCGCACTGCATATTTCTCAAGTAATCGGTGGCCAGGCGTTGTCTTACGTGTATCCACAAGCCTGGTCTCAAGACCATCCAGAACATCCACGTAGGCACGCGTACGCGTAGCTATTCCCGACATACGTTGCAGCAAGTTAAGTGCCAGTCGTTCCCCCGTAAGCAGAGAATGTGTACTTCCCTCTACCTCGGCCAAAATCGTGCCATGGGTAACCTTGTCTCCGTCTGTTACCTTCGGTGTAAATACAAGATCAGGATCAACGACCTGAAATACAAGTTCAGCTACGGTCATGCCTGCAATAACACCATTGTCTTTGGCGTGTATAATGGCCTTGGATTGGTTGCCTGCCGGGATCGTCACACTTGTTGTAACGTCACCTGCACCAACATCTTCACGAAGCCAGTTTTTGATTGATTCGATAAGCCCTTCATTATATCCATTCAGTATCATGACATCAATTCCTCCACAATCGCTTGTTCTCGCTGCTGCAGACTATGCTTCTGCCACACGATATCATCACGCGCCGGGAAATCCTCACGATAGTGAGCCCCCCGACTCTCCTCGCGGTGTAATGCTCCGCTGGTAACTAACCAGGCACAGGTCAGAAGGTTGGCATACTCCAGCTCTTCCTTATGGGTGAGAGTCTGATCAAAAAATTGCAATTCCTGTTGCAGCTTGTCCATGGCCTTCTGCAGATCCTCACCATTCCGGCGCAAGCCTACCTGACGAACCATCATTTTCTGTAGTCGTAAACGTCTTTCGGATACCGGCTTTTGCTCTTCCGTGATCTTATTGATCTTGTTATTCATCTCTACAGATGAAGGCGCAGCCCCTCTTACTTGTAATAAACCAAGCGGAGGAAGAGATTGAATACGATCAACAATTCTCCGCCCAAATACAATCGCTTCTGATAAAGAGTTACTTGCCAGGCGATTAGCTCCGTGCACTCCTGTAGAAGACACCTCACCACAAGCAAATAACCGGGAGATGCTGCTCTCTCCACTAAGATCCGTTTTCACTCCACCCATCATGTAATGGGCAGCAGGTGCAACGGGAATCCAGTCCGTTGTCATGTCCAATCCATAACGCATACAAGTCTCATATATGGTAGGGAACCGATGCTTGATCATCTCTGGTTGTTCATGCGTAATGTCCAAGTACACAAAGGTACTGTTGGTGGACTCCATCTCACTAACAATCGCTCGTGCCACGATATCGCGTGGGGCCAGTTCAAGCTGGGCATGATAACGATCCATAAAGCGCTCGCCCTTCACATTGCGCAAATATGCCCCTTCGCCGCGTACGGCTTCTGACACAAGGAAACGCGGGGCCCCCGGGTAACAAAGAGAAGTGGGGTGGAATTGGATAAATTCCATGTCACGAACAATAGCCCCAGCCCGATAGGCCATGGCTACACCATCGGCAGTAGCTACATCCGGATTCGTCGTGTATCGGTACAGTTGTCCTGCCCCACCAGAGCAAAGAACAGTTGCCTGTGCCTTCACGAACACTTGCGATCCGTCGTCCGTCTGAACCAGAGCGCCAATGCACTCCCCTCGATCTCGATCTGTAATCAGGTCAACAACAAAATGCTCATCCCATACTTCAATCCCGGGATGCTCATTCACTTCAACAGCAAGCGCACGTACAATCTCATATCCCGTTGCATCTCCGTTGGCATGCAAAATACGGCGGTGGCTATGCGCACCTTCCTGCGTCAACGCCAACTCGCCGTTCTCCAGATCAAATAAAGTACCCAAACGAATCAGTTCCTTCACTCCGTCCGGCCCCTCATTCACCAATACCTCTACCGCTTCGGAGCGGCATAAGCCCGCTCCTGCTACAAGTGTGTCCTGCAAGTGGTAAGCAGGTGAATCATCCTCAGCAATAACCGCAGCGATGCCTCCCTGCGCATATCTGGTGTTACTTTCAAGTAATGACTTCTTCGTGATCATTAACACACGTTGTTGTTCACTTGCCTTAATGGCAGTAAACAAACCAGCAATCCCTGAGCCTATAACCAGTACATCCGTCTCTACCATGTGTAGCGCAGACAGATCAAAATCAACTAAATATTGCGGTATCATGTTATTCACCTGTCTTGGAGCAAGAGTAGCGCATCCTACTTTACCAACAACATGCGCTCTAGTGATTCTCTGGCTTTGTCGGCAACGGCCGGTGGCACGTAGATTTGCGGCTTCATCGTTTCCAGGCATTTCACCAGTTTCTTCAAGTTGTTCACCTTCATGTTGGGACATACGAGGAACTTGGTAGCAAAGTGGAACTGTTTATCCGGACTATCCAGACGAAGCTGATATCCTGTACCATCTTCGGTACCTACGATAAATTCCTTCGCTGATGAATTTTTGCAATACTCCAGAATAGCTGTTGTGCTGCCTACAAAATCACCCATTTCTACAACCTCAGGGCGACACTCTGGATGGACAACAAACTCTGCATTCGGATGCTTGGCTCTCATCTCCACCACATCTTTGACTGTAAGCATATCGTGAGTGTTGCAATAACCTTCCCAGATAATCATTTTCTTGTCTGTATGCTGCTGCACATAATGTCCCAGGTTTTTATCCGGTACCCAGATAATTTCGTCGGAATCCACCGATTGAATAACCCGGACTGCGTTCGCCGATGTACAACAGATGTCAGTCTCTGCTTTGATCTCAGCCGAGGAATTGATATACGTAACCACCTTGGCATTAGGATGTTGTGCTTTCAATTTGCGTAGTCCATCCACATTCACCATATCTGCCATTGGGCAGCCCGCACGTTCGTCCGGGATAATAACTGTTTTATTTGGCGCAAGAATTTTAGCGCTTTCACCCATAAAATGAACACCACAGAAAACGATCACATCCGCATCTGTTTGTGCTGCCTTCTGGGCTAACAGAAACGAATCTCCACGGAAGTCGGCAACCTCCTGTACTTCGTCACGTTGATAATAATGGGCAAGAATAATGGCATTACGTTCCTTCTTCAACTCCATAAGCCGCGCACGCAGCTCGCGGTTCATCTCAGCCTTGCGCTCTAAAGCCAGAGCTTCCACCTGTGATCCTCTCCTTTATCGGGACAGCGTCATGCGCTGTTTCGTGGGCTAACCTAAGTCGTTATCTTCGCTTGAGAAACGAATCACAAGCGGTTTAACAACTAATTTACACAACGTTCACGACTCTGTCAATAAATGAAAAAGGCCCGGAACAGCGCTGTAACCACCTGTTTGCTAACTGGTTCGCCATCTAACTCCCGTTTATCTTTATCTATCCTCTTTTAAAATAATGGATAAAAAAAGAGAGCCCCAGGGGCTCTCTTGATTTCACCTGCTATCATAGCCAGATGTATTATACATTAAGACGTTGGCTTTGTTCCGCCATCATCCGGGTTATTGTTATTACCCTTTTCCAGATTCGGAGCTTCGTTTGGAATATCTCCGGCTGGTGGCTCAGGCGTTTCATCTTTACCTTGAATACGGACACGCACATCACCGATGTTGTCGATGATTGGCTCTCCGCCTTCAGTTGGTGTGCCTTCACCATCATTGTCATTCTCTGCTTTTGGAGTCAAAGAACCTGTTTCGATCAATTGCTTGATCTGATCCATTTCCAAAGTCTCTACCTCAAGCAAAGTTTGAGCGATCAGGTGCATCTCTTTTGAATGTTTAACAAGCAAGTCTTTACACTTCTCATAACAGTCATTGATAAAGCGTTGCATTTCCTGATCAATCTCATAAGCAATGGAATCCGAGTAATTCTGTTCATGACCGATATCCCGACCAAGGAATACCTGTCCTTGTGAACTTCCGAATTGCATAGGTCCCAATTTCTCACTCATACCGTATTCCATAACCATGCTGCGAACAATACCTGTCGCTTGCTGGAAGTCACTGTATGCACCAGTACCAATTTCTCCGATGAACAATTCTTCAGCTACACGACCCCCGAGAAGTCCGGTTACTTTATCCAACAGTTCCTGCTTGGTAACCAGCATACGGTCTTCTTTTGGCAACATGATTACATATCCACCCGCACGTCCGCGCGGAATAATGGTCACTTTATGTACCATATCAGCATGTTCGAGGAAATATCCTACAATGGTATGACCTGCTTCGTGATAAGCAACGATTCGTTTCTCGCGATCACTGATGACACGGCTTTTCTTCTCCGTACCAACGATGACACGGTCAATCGCTTCGTCAACTTCCTTCATGGAAATATCTTTACGGTTACGACGCGCTGCAAGCAATGCCGCTTCGTTCAAGAGATTCTCCAAATCCGCACCAGAGAAACCTGTTGTACGTTTCGCGATAATATCCATTTTCACATCTTTGGTCAGTGGTTTATTACGGGAATGTACTTTCAGGACAGCTTCACGACCTCTTACATCAGGGCGGTCAACCGTAATTTGACGGTCAAAACGTCCTGGACGCAGCAAGGCAGGGTCCAAAATATCTGCACGGTTCGTTGCAGCTACGATGATAATACCTTCGTTAGCTCCGAAACCGTCCATTTCAACGAGCAACTGGTTGAGTGTTTGCTCACGCTCATCGTGACCACCACCAAGACCAGCACCACGCTGACGTCCTACAGCATCAATCTCATCGATAAAGATGATACATGGCGCATTTTTCTTCGCATTTTCAAACAAATCACGTACACGTGATGCACCGACACCGACAAACATTTCAACGAAGTCGGAACCTGAAATACTGAAGAATGGTACACCCGCTTCACCGGCTACGGCACGAGCGAGCAACGTTTTACCGGTACCTGGAGGACCTACGAGCAATACGCCCTTAGGAATCCGTGCACCTACTGCTGCGAATTTACGAGGATCCTTGAGGAAGTCTACAACCTCAACAAGTTCCTGTTTCTCTTCGTCAGCACCCGCAACATCTTCGAATGTAACCCGCTTCTTCTCTTCGTTATAGAGACGAGCACGGCTTTTACCAAAGTTCATTACTTTACCGCCGCCGCCTTGAGCCTGATTAAACAGGAAGAAGAACAGCAGGAACATAATGATCAAAGGAATAAAGGAAGTCAGCAACGTCAACCAGATGCTGTCACCTTTCATTGGCTCCTGATGATATTGGAAATTGTTAGTTTCACTTGCAGCTACAAGTTCACTAATTGCCTCATCCGTAGGAGGAATATACGTTGAGAAATTTTCTGATTTGGCGCCATCAGGTGCCTTCTTGTATTGACCGGTCACGAGATACGTTTGACCGTTGAATTGAACCGTCAATTCAGAGACATTGTTGGCTTTGATCGCTGCACGCAACTGATCATATCTAGGATTATCGGTGGCTTCGCCGCCATTGCTGACGAACTGGACTATCCCCACCACAACTAAAAAAAGAATCAAATAAAAACCAGAATTCCGGATGAACCGATTCATCCCCTACCTCCTCTCGAGACACTTTAATTATTTTAACATAGCCCGACATGGCTTCTCAACAGAAGCCAAGAACAGCTCAAGGCTTGGGTCGGGCAGGATATTAGCTACTATAGACTTCCGGCTTCAAAATCCCGATATAGGGCAGGTTCCGGTACTTCTCCGCAAAATCCAAACCGTAACCAACGATGAACGCGTCAGGAATGTCAAAGCCTGTGTAATGAGCTTCCAACTCAACTTTACGGCCTGAAGGCTTGTCGAAGAGCGTAACCACACGCACCGACTCGGCACCGCGGTTTTCCAGCAGTTCAATCAGATAGCTGAGTGTAAGTCCGCTGTCGATAATATCTTCGACAATCAGAACTTCCCGTCCTTCAACGGATACATCCAGATCCTTAATGATTTTAACAACACCTGATGACTTGGTGGAAGCGCCATAACTGGATACCGCCATAAAATCCATTTCAACAGGTACCGTTATGTTTTTAACCAAATCAGCCATAAATATAAACGCACCCTTGAGCACACAAATGACCAAAGGATTGCGATTTGCATATTCGGCACTTAGTGTTGCGCCTAATTCCTTGACTTTACTCTGAATTTCTTCTTCACTGATCAATACTTCCTGAATGTCGTTCTGCAACTGTGCGAACCTCCTAAGTTATACTATGAAAGCCTTACCTGAACCATAACCACTACCCCTGAATCGCTGAATCGCCTACAGTCATGTACAGGATTGCGGAAGTGCCCTCCCTGACAGGGGCCACATTGGACCGTCGAACACCCGGTAACCAGATGATATGACCTGCTCCATCACATACCACAGGAATTCGTGGACGGACAGATGGGGGGATTTTCTCATCGATGAAAATATTTTTCACCTTTTTGCTTCCGTTTAATCCCATCACTTTCATGGTATCTCCAGGTAACCGTGAACGCACAACCAGCGGCAAAAGCAGTTGATCCGCATCAAACGCGGCTTGATCCGCCGATTCCGGTACATGATAGTCCTCGGGACTCACCGTCATCAACCGAATATACCGGTTAATTGGGGTGAGTGAAAGCTCAGAAGTTCCACTCCATTGCGCAAGACGATACTCGTAAGATTGATCCTGTACGTCTGTCCGTATGCCAAAAGAAATCAGATTATACTCCCGAGTGCAGGCGAGTGTCTGTCCTATATCCAGGCTCCAGGTCGTCACATGGGTCTCCATGACCTTGCGTCGAATGGTTTCTATACGGGTAAAGTCGACAAAATCACTGTCCAAAGGCAGATAATTCAATATTAGTTTAATCAACCTTCGTTGTAAAGCGACATGTAACTTCAAGAAGGAAGGCACCTCAAAGGTTTGCCTTCCGCCGTTCACCTGCACTAGACACCTGTATGTGTCATATGCACTCTGCTCCATGAAATCGTCTTCATCACCCACAATTTCGGCAAGCCGATTCAATGACGGCGTGAGTTGTCCATTATACTGCCCCAAAAAAGGAAGCACATCCAAGCGAATGGCATTACGCCGATATTTACGCAAGGCGTTGCTCTCATCATTGAAATACATAAAACCCTGGGTATTACAAGCTTCTACAAGGTCTGTCTTGTTTATACGAAGGCATGGACGAATAAGTTCCACATTTTTTTCTCGTCTTTTAAACTTCATTCCTGAGAGTCCCGACAAGCCGGTTCCACGAAGCAAATGAAGCATGACCGTCTCCGCCTGATCATCCGCATGATGTGCCAAAGCGATGCTTGTCGCATTATATTTGGAAGCCACTTCGTACAGAAAAGCATATCGCTTGTTGCGGGCTGCTTCCTGTGGTCCTTGACCCGTCAACTCCATATATGAAGGTACATCGGCCTTGGTCCATTCAAATGTAATACCAAGCTGCTGTGCCAGTTCCATCATTTTCTCCGCTTCTTCATCAGATTCGGTCCGGAAACCATGATGCACATGGGCACAGATCAATTCAAGCGGGACATGTCGCTTGCTGATCTCGTGCATGATATGCAAAAAAGCTACCGAGTCCGGCCCGCCCGATACTGCGACGACAATCCGATCCCCGGGAACCCATAACTGATGCTCTTCCGCTGCATCCAGCACGTTCTTCACCAGCATGTTCCAGCGTAAAGCCTCCATACCTGTTCCTCATTCCTTGCGTTATGTATATGCACTCTCACAGAATCAGAAACGTAGTGCATAGATGAGCACTCCAATAAGTAATATCACAGATGCAACAAATGCGTTCTTAAGCCAGCGCGGTGTTGTACTTTTGGAACGACGACGAAGAGGCGTGGGGCGTGCCATCATTTCCTTCCACCCTTGTGCCGCATGACCTGCATCACGAAACTGACCTCGTAAGGCCTGAATCGTCCAATTGCGAAAAGGACCCAGTCGTTCACTGCGCTCCACCAGCGCTACGAGCTGGTTCACACTTCGCAGTTGCGGTAATCCTTCGGCTGCCAGTGCCTTAAGCGCGTCTGCTTCAAGTACATGAATCAACAATAATGCGAATGCAAATACATCATAGGTACCATCTGCCGTACGGCTGCCTGCATTCCAGAAGCCCCGATCATACCATTCGGTGAACTGTTTGACGCTTCGACCAATCGACGTAACTCCGCCGTAGTCGATCAATTCCACCTGCCCATAGTCGGATACCAACACATTCTGAGGTTTGAGATCACCAAACACCCATCCCGCCTGATGCAATTGTGCCAGCTTCTGCAAGAGTCTAAGTCCCACCAGAAGTGTCCAGTCTGTCCCCTGACGCCGAATGAAGTGATGAAGTGCCTCACCTCTAACGTAACGCATCACATAAAAGGGAATATCCCGGCCACGAACGGCATAATCATCCACATCTTTAAGATAGGAAGGAATGCCGCTCTGCCGAAGGGCCTCATGATTACGCTGTAGTTGAAAAGATTTGAGCACATTGACTTCCGATTGCAGATCAACCGGATCAAATCCCATTTTTAGCGCGTAGTGTTTGCCATTTTCACCCCGTTGGACAAGAAAAACGATGCCATTAGCTCCTTTGCCCAGTAGCTTCCGAATCGTGTAACGACTGC
Source organism: Paenibacillus sp. FSL M8-0212 (assembly GCF_038004645.1). Lineage (NCBI taxonomy): Bacteria > Bacillati > Bacillota > Bacilli > Caryophanales > Paenibacillaceae > Paenibacillus > Paenibacillus sp. FSL M8-0212. The sequence continues at coordinate 2,408,681 of NZ_JBBORP010000001.1, forward strand.
GATTCCATTTCCCTGTAACCACTGTTCCTGGCGGGAAAGAGGCGTCAGACAACGTTGTCACCGAGCATCCCTTCTCTTTCAATGCGATAGTTCCCTTCTATTTCCTGCTGTTTCTCCAGTGTACCATAACGGTAAAAATCAATCACCTTCTGAATTGCAGGACCTGTCGGCGTTGCACCCTTCATCTGCAACCTTCCAAACAAGGACCGGACACGGCCCAGATCCGTTGTCCAGTCAATATCCATTACTGCATCTTCTCCACTGTGTCGTCCCGGAAAATGAAATACGGAAAGCTTGCTCTGACCTATACGCGCCTGCAAACTCAACATTAAATCACGGATGCCTTCTTCTACCGCAGCCAGTTTGGGCTTCATGCTGGCACTGACGTCTATTAGCAATATAACCTGTAAGGCTGTAGTTTCAGCCATATCATCCATCACTTCCACGACCCGGGCGCGTTGTGCAGGCTCCAGATCGGTTACCGTTTTGGGCTCCTTCTCTCCCAAAATTTGTGTTAACTCTCTATTAACCGCCTGCTGAATGGTCTGAACCACCGTTTTCCTTGTCATCATCTGCATGGTATGGGCAAGCTGCCGTGTACCTACAATTTGGCTGATTCCACCTCCGGCTCTGGCAATATCCTCAATCTCCCGACTGCCCAACTCACCAATGGTTCCATAATCAATCAAGCCAACCACATTAACCGTAATCCCCTCTTCCTGTGCTTCGGCCGCTGCCAGCACCGGACTTGGTCCTACATTGGAACAACCGTCGGTGATTAATAAGATTTGCTTCATCCGATATCCCTCCGTTATTCGTTACTCTCCAACTCTATGACTAGCATTGCCAGAATGAAGAGACTTCAAACAGAAGAATATGCAATTAGCTGACGGTCCGTGGACGCTCCATCCGGTTGATGCCAGGCACACGCAGTGTGGCCCATTCAGGGCGGAAATGCTCTACTTTTCCAACAACGACGGTCATATCATCCAAAATCTCATGCTGCTGGTATCTTATGACACTTTCAAGCAGGCAATCGGCCAAATCTTGCGGATCATCTGTATCAATCTCTTGAATGAGCCGTTTCATCCATAACTCTTTGTTCACAGCATACCCCGGTGCATCATAGATGCCATCCGTCATCATAATGAGGATATCCCCAGGTTGCAGCTGTACCGTCACCAAATCCACTTCGATATCTTTAATAATACCGATTGGCAAATTACTAGCTGAAACTTGAATAACCTCCTGTCCACGTTTGATAAAACTTGGCGTCGATCCGATTTTCATAAACGTTGTCTCTGCCGTATATTCATCAATCAGCGCCATATCTACTGTGGCATACATCTCTTCAGGGGAGCGCAGCATCAGAACGGAGTTCACGGATTTGATCGCCAGTTTCTCGTCCATGCCGGACTGTAGCAACTGTTCCAGTATATTCAGCGCTGCGCTGCTCTCCATACGTGCCCGTTCTCCATTGCCCATTCCATCACTGAGCGCCACCGCGAATGTACCGTTGCCTAATTCAACCGTACTGAAGCTGTCGCCTGACATCACATCTCCCCCTTTGGCAGCAGCAGCAACACCGGTAGTTACCTCGAACGTTTTGGCTGAACCAAACGTAACAGTCGCCAGTCCCTGACGAGGATCGGTCATGGTCTCATGCAAGACGGCAATATGTTCGTCCAATACATCCGAGATCAGCGGAGCAATCATTTTCCGGCACTCATCAAATCCACGTGTATATGCATGCACAATCTCAATTTCAACATTGCCCGCTTCCAGATTGATGATCTCGATAGAGTGAATGGACAGGCCCAGTGACTCCAGTGCGTCCCGAATCTGCTCCTCCTGCTGTACCATCTCCTCACTTTCCCGCTGAATTTCTTTGGCCAGGTCCTCCATGACCTGAGATACACCGGACAATTGCTCTGCAACCAGCTGCCGGCTATCGATAATCTGGCGTTTCCACTGCATGTTATGTTGATGCAACCCATACTGGGCACGCATGACTTCAAGAACTTCTTCCGGTTTCGCACATACCCTGTTCCAGTCCACTGGAATCTGCTTGCCTGAGATCTCCGGGTTTCCTTCAATGGTACTCATCACGTCCGTCATATATTTGTAGGTTTGAATAAACTTTGCATCCCAGCATTGCGTACGCTTGAAGCAGCTTGCACATGTGCCCTCGGCAACCGCATTCATGAAATGATCCATTCCACCTTCTTTCTGTACCGTTTCGCCTGCACCGGACATCTGATCGAAGCTGCGTGACAATTGACGGAATACCTGCGAGAACCGGGTTACCCGTTCTGCTGTGATATCCCGTATCCGTTTGGCATACTCATGCTGGGATTTCGTATGATCCTGCGTACCCGGTACATATTTGGATATCGCCGTCATCAGGCTCTTAGGTGTCAACATAAACAGAACAATAGCTGCACACGTCTCCCATAATGAATTCATCACATCACCTGGACCACCCAAGTATATGGATAGAATGGACGAACCAAGCAGCATGCCCAGTGCAACCGCCGCACGTTTACCCTCTCGAAGCATACCTGCAAGCATCCCGGCAAAAGCAAGCAGGCTCATCTGATACACCGCTGACATGTCAGCCAGACTCAGAATCAAGCCGGTAATGACCCCAACCGAGGCTCCGAGGGGGGCTCCGCCCACCAGCGCAAAGATTAATATGAGATAACGGGAAAGCATATGCTCGACGGATAAGGATTGAATGGTCCACCCTACGGCTCCCGTCATAACGGAAGCGAGCAATATAATCAGGCAGAGGATCTCCTCGTTCTTTAGGCTGAACTTTTTTTTGCGGTAAGTGAAAATCGGTATGGCTTGTATAAAAACTAGGGTGAGCACGAAACTTAGTACGGAATCCATCGTGAGCATCAGCATCGCGTACCAGCTGAAGGATGGCCCGATCACGACCGCGAATAATTTGACCATAAATGTAGTCGTAAACACCATCGTTGGTGCATAAGATAATTCAGCACGATCATATGACTCCAGCCCACGAAAGAGCAGATAAAAGATAGCGATCTCCGATGCAACAATGAGTGGTACTGGAAACGGTGCAAAGAGACTACCTGCGAGTAGAGCGGCGCCTACCGGAATGATGTAATCCCTGCGCATGAAAGCAATCACGGCGAAGTAAGCAATGGCAAAGGGAGATAACTCATTCAGGATCATCGCCTTTCCGAGCAGGAATCCCATAAACGTTAGCAGCAGTACCCATTTGCGGGAAGCAACCATCTGGACAGCCTTGCGGGAGCCAAGCCATTGTTTCAGACGTACAGACAGCTCCTCCCGAGCTTCCGTACCTCCTTTACCTGCTTTCATTCCCGGAAATTGAATGACATTCCACTTTTCCATCATCCTCAAGGCACCCCATTCGATTAATTTGAATTTTCGTGTTTCGTTCTCGATGGTTCTGATTATAGATAGATTAGAAGACGTAGTTTGTCAGAATAGGTGGGCAGGGTCCAAAAAGTTTACGACAAAAGAAACAAGCCTGGCGCGGTGGAGCGAAACCCCCGGCCTTATTGTGGTTTCATTCATTCTGCTACTTGATTCAGACAATCGGAATGTCTGATTTTGAACCGGCGATGGTTGGGTCTCGCCATCATTTGAGCAGGATAACTGTGGAATGCCACGGAAACCTGTCGGTAAAAAATGGTAGACGACAAATGTTCTTATGGTTCCATTTTGCCGTGCAGAAAAACTGGGGATATGGAGCTTCACCTTACAAAAAAAGCTATTCAACTACTTATCTGTGAAAGAAACGCAAAAAAACCGTTAGCCCATGGGCTAACGGTTTTACTTATATGTTTAGATCAGGTTGTGACAGATTACACACGCTTGGCTCCACGGCCTCCGCGTTTGCCTTCTGTGTTCTTCTTAAGCGAAGAGATCCGCTCTTCACTATCTTTCAGGAAGCGTGACATTTTATCCTCAAATGAAGGTTTGCCTGCTGCGGGCTTGAAAGAACGGCCTCCGCGGTCACCACGGTTAAATCCACCGCCGCCACCACCACGACCTTGGCCACCACTTGGGCCTCCGCCGCTGAATCGTTCGCGATCTCCTCCACTGCGTTCCGGTCTAGGAGCTCTCGGGGGTCTAGATTGGGTTTGTTGCTCAACCGGTTTGTCAACAGCTTGCTTAATGGAAAGTCCGATCTTGCCATCCTTGTCAACGTTGATAACCTTCACTGTAACGAGGTCATTCAGCTTCAGGTGGTCGTTGACATCTTTGACGTAATTGTCGGCGATTTCCGAGATGTGAACGAGACCCGTGACACCTCCTGACAGATCCACAAATGCTCCAAAATGCGTGATTCCTGTCACCTTGCCCTCTAACTTGGTGCCCACTTCAATTGCCATAGAATAAAATGATCCTCCCTTAAAAATATACAACCCGATTTTTTGAATGCCAAAATCAATGCTGCGCTAATGTAATTATACCTTATGCCGTAAACCAAGGTCAACTGAACACTACCCTATCAGAGAGCCTATTTTTTCCGGTTTAACGGCTTCAGACACACGGATAACAAACCTAGCTCGGTAATAGACCAAATTCCATCAGTTCCCTGACTCTTCAACCTGAATCGGCGTTTCCTCAGGAAGATAATATCCTTTTTTCCGTGCCAGTTGTCCTATGTATTCAGGGTCATTCAACCGGCTGACTTCGTACTTCAACTGTTCCAGCTTCTTCAACGTATCTTCCTTTGAAGCTTGCTGAGTGGCCAGATGAGAACTCTTGTCCGAAATTTGTGCAGTCTGCACAAGGAATGTATATCCTGCCCATATTACAAATACAATCATAAACGTCATCCAAAGCATGAGGCGCCTTTTTGCACCGGCAGATTTTCCTTGGTTAGTTGGAGCCTTTGCTCTGCCCACAGGTGTTTTACCCATTACGGACCTCCTTAAAACCAGCGTTTCCACATCGCTGCAATTCTTGTACCCACACGGATCATGAAGCGTGGCGTTACCCAATGTTTCAGGAGCGGCCTAAACATCCAGCGGAACAACTTGCCGAAAGGTACCAAACACTGCAGCACCAGCCTGCCCAGGAATAATAGTATCGCAATTACAAAACCGAATAATACGCGAACTAACTTATAAATTCCTTTAACCGGCATAACGATCAGGATGTTAAGGATATGTCCACACCAATGAATCAGCGTTCTTGCGAGTTTAATTAACATTACCACAAAACGCTGGGTTGTAACACTTAAAAGCCAAAAATAGAAGCAAACCCCTATAATCAGCCCCAAAAAGACATAAAACCGCAACTGTCCGTGGTTTCCGGCGTATAGCATCCGAAAAACGAACAGCGCGGAAGCAACCCAGTACAACAGATCGAGCGTGTGAATACTCCATCTCGGAAACCGCAGCTGTCCGGACAGTACCCGGTAACTGTCGTAGGCCATTCCCATCACGACCCCCGAAGTAAGCATCCACATCAATGTGATCCATTGAGTGTCCGGACTCATCGGAACATCTTGCCAAACAGGCCTTTACCATTTTTGGACTGGGAACCGGGGTCCAGATATTGGAGCGAACTGACTGTGCCTTCAATGGATAACAGACCTTCCTCCAGGCTCAGGTTTTTGATATGTAAATTGTGCCCCCGGATGGTCAGATGCCCAAGTTCAGTCTGCAGCAAAAATTCCTCACTGTCGAAGCTCTCCACGTTGGAGACACCCGTCAGATCCAGCAGTTTCCGATTCTGCATGCTCAGATGATGCTGTTTGGCCTTACCGTGCTCAACCATGGCATGTACCCCTCCTTCTTACACCTAGCTTATGGGTGTGGAGGTTCGAATAGAACCAGCGTTGTTGAACAAATAACTGGGCATCCAGTAAAAACAAAAACGCCCTTCCCTTTTACAGGAGGACGTTTCGATTTAACTTGCATTGAATGAATATTTAATACCAGATGTACTGTTACCAGTTCATTCCGTTATCCTTGACGATCGGCTCTTCCTTCACCAAGGTGTAGAGGCTGCTCGCCTCATCCTTCTTAGTACTCTCGGCAATTCGTTCCACCCTCACGGTGACCAGTTTCTGACCGAACTGAACCGTCAGCTCATCGCCCACTTTGACAGCGGCGCTAGGCTTTGCTTCACGTCCGTTCACCAGAACACGTCCCTGTTCAGAGACGTCCTTGGCCACAGTGCGGCGTTTGATTAGCCGGGAGACCTTCAGGAATTTATCAAGACGCATTATTTTACGGCTTCTTTAAGTTTGTTGCCTGCTTTGAATGCAGGAACAGTAGACTCAGGAATCACGATTTCATTCCCTGTTTGTGGGTTACGTCCGGTACGACCGGAACGTTTGCGGGTCTCAAAAGTGCCAAAGCCGATCAATTGTACTTTGTCTCCGCTGGCAAGTGCATCTGTAATTTCTCCCAAAAAGCCGTTCAATACGGACTCAACGTCTTTTTTAGTCAAACCACTTTTGGTTGAAATGTTGTTAATCAGATCTGTTTTGTTCATTTTTAAAAGCCTCCCAAATTGAAAAAAAAGTATCTGCGATTCCTGACAATACATGGATTGCCGCTGATTCGCGTTAGGTCACTACACATGTATTCTGGCTTGGCATCTGAAATCCTGCCTTGGTCCGCGACTTTTTTTAGCTTTTTGTCGATGGTCCGCAGGGAACAGTCTAAGACCAGTACCCGAAACTATCCGGCGCTAAACACCAACTCCAGTTTACACAGATGAACACATGTTCGTATATCATAACACACTGCATAACATGATGGAATAAGGTTTATCGGTATTTTCCAGAAAATTGAACCCGTTATAATCCTGCCTTCTTCGCATCCTGCCAGAATTGCTCCATCTCTTCTACATTGCTATCTGCTGGTGTTCTTCCCTGTTCACGCAAACGCTCCTCGATATACTGGAACCGCCCAACGAACTTGCGGTTGGTCGCAGCAAGTGCCTCTTCCGGGTCCGTATCGATAAATCTTGCAACGTTCGCGGCTGCGAATAATAAATCCCCCAGTTCAAGCTTCCGTTCTTCCGCAGACTGGCCTTGTTGCACCGCTTCTTTCAACTCCGCCAGTTCTTCCTCGATCTTGGCAAACACACCTTCAACATCATCCCAGTCAAAGCCAACTTTGGCTGCTTTCTTCTGTAACTTGTATCCCTTCATCAATGCAGGCAAGTCACGCGGTATACCGTCCAGCACGGAAACGTTCTGCTGATCCTGGCCTTTGCGCTTCTTCTCCTCTGCTTTCATCTGTTCCCAGTTCAGAAGAGCTTCATTCGCATCTTCTGCCTGATTATCTCCAAACACATGTGGATGGCGGAAGATCAGCTTATCATTCAAGCCCTCGATGACATCATACACATTAAATGTGCCCACTTCTTCTTCCATCTGGGAGTGCAATAAAATCTGCAGCAGCAGATCACCCAGCTCTTCTTTCATATGGTCGGGATCATCCTCATCGATCGTCTCAATGACCTCATAGGTCTCTTCAATCAGGTTTTTGCGAATGGATTGATGTGTCTGCTCCTGATCCCATGGACAGCCACCCGGACTGCGAAGAATATTGACGATCTCATGCAAACGTGCAAAGGATCGACGACGCAGGGCATCATCGGTGTTCTTCGGGACATAGATCAGTGACAGATTGCCGTATCCTTCGATCCGGTCCAGTTCGTGCAATGGAATCTTGTGAATGACCTCCTGGCCCTGTACACCCAACGCGTGACCCACAAATACCGGATAATCATCCGGGTAAACCTCCATCAGGCATAGCTTCACATCCGAAGCAGTGAACACATCGTAGACTTGTCCAATCAATGTATGTAGCTGTGGTTGTACCAATTCCGTGTTCAGGCTGCTGGCATCCAGGAGTTGAAACCCTTCGATTGGATCGAATCCAAGCCGTATAAAAGCTTCATCCAGAAAGCTCTCCCCGCCCATGACACGCAGTGAAATGCCCATCTGCGGACAACGCTCTTTGAGCAGGCGTACACTTGCTTCTGCCACCATCGGATGACCCGGTACGGCATACACAATCTCGGTTCCGGCCTCACCCTTGCGAGCGGCTTCTATGAGTTGATTCGCGATCTCATCATATACTTCAGGGAAGGAGGACTTCGCCTCATAGATAGCATCAAATGATGTCATCTCCAGCCCCTCTTGCTTCAGAACATTCAATACGGGATGATCCAGGGTACGTACATACAGCGTAGCTGCATGTTTCATTTTTTTGATAATACCTACGGTCAGTTGGTCTGCATCTCCAGATCCAAGACCCACTACGGTTAAAGCTGCACTCATTACGTAAACCTCCATCCGGACTATCCTGTTCAGGCTCACTGATTCATCGTGCCTGAACAGGACTAATTACACGTATTATACCAGAATCATTCGATATCCTATAATTGCATATTCGTGGTGCATGATGCAGAAGCACCGTGAGCATGAAGCTAGCGCAGCACACGGAGTCTGCGCAGCAGCTTGGCAAGGTGAGGCCCCAACTTGGGCACAGCCGCCAGCTCCGCGGCGGTCAGTAGCCCTGTCCGGGCCGCCACCAGCAAGAACACGGCCGAGCCTGCGGCAATGCCCAGCAGGCTCACGCCCATCGCGGCCAGCCGGCGGTCGGCCGCGATACCCATGCCGCCGAGTACCGCTTCGGCGGCCAAGGCCGTGCCTACCGCCGCCAGACTCATGGCGGCGATCACCAGCGCCGGCTTCGCCAGGACGGCGCCAGGGGCAGGGCGCAGGGCGACAAGTCGCGCCAGCAGCGCCACATTCAGGCCAGCCGCCAGCATGTAGGCGACTGCGCCTGCCAGGGCCGCGCCGCTGATGCCCAGCGCCGGCACAAGCATGACGTTCAGCAGCGCCTTGACGCCTGCGGCGGCCAGCATGCTGAACGCGGGTGCGCGCACGGCGCCGAGGCCTTGCAGCAGCGCCGCCGCAATAATGCTGACGGTGCTGCCCGCAGCCGTCAGCGCCATGTACCGCAGTGCTTCGGTGCCTGCGGCATCTCCGTACAGCATGCGGTTAATCGGCTCCGCCAGCACCGCGAGACCCGCGGATGCCGCCAGGCCGATCAACCAGAACCAGCGCAGCGCGAGGCCTGCTTGCTGCCGGACGGCTTCTGGCCCGCCCTTTAACCGGGCTTCCGCCATCGCCGGAATAAACAGCACAGATAGTGACGTGGCCAGCATCGTCACCAGTTGAACCAGCGGCAATCCACGGTTGTAGATGCCGAAGGAAACCATCGACTGAAGCTCATCCAGCCCTTCTCCCCGTAGCAACCGGGGTACGGTGAAGGTATCCACCAGATTCATCAACGGCACGGCGAGTGACCCGAGACAGACGGGAATGGCATACATGAGCAGCGTCCTGATCCATTCCCCATTGGATCTTAATCGATTTGATCCAACCTCTCCGCCGTTACTGCTCCATTCCGAAACCAGTTGCCCAGTTCGCACTTCCTTGCCTTTCCGCCGATGACGAGCCATGTACCCTAACATGGTAAGCAGCCCAACCATTCCGCCGGCAACGGATCCCATCATGGCACCAGCAGCAATAGTCTCAAGCGATGCGTCCCGTCTCATCAACCACAGAAGCAGAACAATCATGACGGTGACACGTATCGTCTGCTCCACCACTTGTGATACCGCTGTTGGAACCATCTGTTGTAATCCCTGAAAATATCCACGCAGCCCTGTCATCACCGGGACGAACAATAACGCCCATGAAGCTGCACGAATCGATGGAACCACATGGCGGTTGCCAATCATGTCAGCGATCAGTGGCGCACCTGCATACATCAAGAGCGCCATTATAATTCCAATTCCCCCGAGCAGTAAGGAAGATAGTCGAATAATTCTTCTGCTCTCGTCTGGTCTTCCAAGTGCATTCTGCTCTGCTACGAATTTGGATACGGCCAGAGGCAGTCCTGCAGCAGCAAGTGTAATAATGAGCATATATAACGGATATACCGTATTGTAGATGCCAAATACACCGTCTCCCCCCAGATTCTGCAGCGGAATCTTCTGAAAAGCACCAATGATTTTAGAGATAATGGCAGCAAGCCCAAGTATAAATGCACCCTGTAGCAGCCTTGAGCCTGTAGACGGCTGTTTCATAAGTCCCTCCCGCGTAATCCTTTTAAGCATACCTTGCTATTATAACTGCCTGAAGGCACACAGACTAACCCTCCCCATCACAATCATCCGGATTAACTTCGTTGCCCCTTAAAATGCAAAAACTCCCGTATGCCCAAGACAGGGCACCAGGAGTTGATCTGCGGTCTATTGTTCCATTTGCTTGCCAAGGAAACCAGCAGCTGTCTCGGACATCTTCACTTCCATCTGAGACATCTTCACCGATTCATCCTTATTGAACAGGATAACCGTTCCGATGGGGTCACCACCTGAAATAATCGGCGCAATAACAAAAGAGGATAACGTCTCGTCATGATCTTTGCTAAGCTCATAAGAACCGTTGTTTGTTTCCAGAATGGTCTTCCTGTTTTCCATACATCCCTCTAACAGTTGACCTACCTGCTTGTCCAAATACTCTTTTTTCGAACCACCTGCCACCGTGATAATGGTATCCCGGTCAGAAATCATCGTTACATGTCCTGTACTCTCATACAGGGATTCTGCATATTCTTTGGCAAAATCACCAAGTTCGCCAATTGGCGAATATTTTTTAAGGATAACTTCTCCATCACGATCCACGAAAATTTCCAGTGGATCACCTTCACGAATACGTAACGTACGGCGGATTTCTTTTGGAATGACCACACGACCAAGGTCATCTATACGGCGGACAATACCAGTAGCTTTCATTTCACATGTTGCCCCACTTTCTCGAGAAGATTTTTCAACTACTGTTCCTTAATGGGTAGAGGAAAGTCCCAGAACGTTTAGTGTGATATCTTGACCATAGTATTCATCTGTTCCCATTTCCTTATACATGCTTCGGAGAATATAGTTGTGTAACTTTCGAAGAAGGCGACCATGTACCCATACGGCTTGAATATATACAAGAAGAAGCAAGAAGGAGGTCCTAAGTCCTCCCCTTGCTTCTCTGTATGGTTGTCCATATTTACGTAGTACAAGGCATTCATTCGGGCGAATTTAACCCTGAACGTATGCTAACACAGCAATTTTGCCAGCTTACTTGCTGCTTGTACCTTCATCTGTAGTTGCATCTTTGTCTGTTCCAGTCGTACCTTGGTCAGTCTTGGTATCCGTACCTGTGGAGTCATCCGTTTTTGGTTCGGTTGTTTTCTCTCCTTCAGTTCCTGTACCCGTTGTTCCTTCAGTCGTACCTTCAGTTGTGCCTTCTTCAGCTTTTTCTGTTTTTGGCAACTTCACTTCTTTTACGATTTTGTCCAACTCATTTTGCATGAACGTATCGATCTCAGCAGCTGCCAATTGGCTCTTCAGGCTTTCTTTTTGCTCAGCCGTCAATTTGGTGAAGTCCGCTTCAGTACGAGCTTCCACTTTCATGACGTGGTAACCGTACTCTGTCTCTACTGGATCACTGATTTTGTTCAGCGGCAACGTTTTTGCAGCTTCCTTAAATGCCTCTACCCAGCTGCCTACAGGTGTATTTTCATACAGTCCACCCTTTTCAGCAGAACCTGGATCTTCTGAATATTTTTTTGCAATTTCAGCAAAATCAGCGCCGCCATCCAACTTGGTTTTTACTTCTTTTGCAATTTTAAGTGCATCTTCTTTTTTACGCTCTTTTTGCGTTTTTGGATCTGTGAAGTTAATCAGCACGTGACGAACGGAAGCCGTTGTGAACTGATCTTTGTTTTTCTCAAACTCAGCCTTAATTGCATCGTCCGTAACGCCTGTTTCTTTGTCTTTGATTACTGTCATGATCCGAGTCATGTAGTCTTTAATGTTATCGTCTGTCAGGTTCTGAGCTTTGAGCATTTCTGTCCATTGATCTGCCTGAACAGAAGCTTTCATTTTATCGAATTGCTCAGTTGCCGCTTTGGTACCGGCTGTTTTGGCATCTTCGCTTGCTTTGCCACTCAGATATTCATAAGCAACTTCCTGTTTCACCAGATACTCTTTGAAATCGTCCATATCCATCATTTGTGCATACTCCGGATAGAGGAATTTCATGACACGTTGCTCCATGTCGAATTCATTGGCTGTAATAGTACCACCATCATACGTAGCGACTACAGCACTTGTATCCGTCGATTCCGGTGTTTTTGCTTCTTCCTTCTTGCCACATGCAGCAAGCAGTGATAAGGATAGTACTGCGACCATGCTCACAGACAGTACTTTTCCTACTTTTTTATACTTTGGTAACATCCTTTAGTTCCCCCTTTGATTTAAAAGCAGTTTTCATGGACTCCAGAATTTTCTCTACCAGCTCCATCAGTTGCTTATCCCCAAGCCCCTTGCCTTTAGCGTGAATCAGCATATGGGGTCCTTGTTCAAATTGTACACGTCTTTCGAACTGATTTCCAATGTGCGCGATTTTCGAGAGTTCAAAGGCATGTTCACGCCCTTCATAAAACTTCACGGTAATGTCCTCACCACGTTGGGAAATGGACTCAATACCGTAGATTTTGCCGTATACTTTCATCCGCGCAACAGCCAGCAAGTTAATGACGGCTTCCGGAAGATCACCGAATCGGTCAACCAATTCGTCTTCCAACTCCATCGCATCGTCGAAGGATGCAATAACCGCCACTTTTTTGTAGATCTCAATCTTCTGAATACTGTCATAGATATAATCGGACGGCAAGTAGGCATCGATACTGAGATCCAGGGTTGTGTTCCACTGGTCTGAAGGTACCGGCTCTTCGCCAAGCATCGTAACTTTGCGTTTGTTGATCTCCTCTGCGAGCATCTGGGAATACAGATCAAACCCAACGGAAGCGATGAAACCATGTTGCTCCGCTCCTAGCAGGTTTCCCGCACCACGAATCGACAAGTCACGCATGGCAATTTTGAATCCTGAACCCAGTTCAGTGAATTCTTTAATTGATTGCAGACGTTTCTCAGCAACTTCAGTAAGCACTTTATCCCGTTGGTACGTAAAATAGGCATACGCAATACGGTTGGAACGACCCACACGTCCGCGCAGCTGATACAGCTGGGACAGTCCCATTTTATCCGCATCATGTACGATCAGTGTATTTACGTTCGGAATATCTACCCCGGTCTCGATGATACTTGTGCTCACAAGCACGTCATATTCACCATCCAGGAAGTCCAGAATCGTTTTCTCCAACTCTGTTTCCGACATCTGACCATGTCCCACACCAACTTTGGCTTCAGGCACAAGTTCAGAAATTTCGGCAGCCATCTCCTGAATTCCCTGAACACGGTTGTAGAGGTAATACACTTGCCCACCACGGGCAAGCTCACGCTCAATCGCTTCACGAACAAGCGCTTGGCTGTGTTCAACCACATAGGTCTGCACCGGAAAACGATTCTCTGGTGGAGTCTCGATAACGGACAGATCACGCACACCCAGCATGGACATATGAAGCGTACGTGGAATCGGCGTTGCCGTCAGTGTCAGCACGTCCACATTGGTTTTCAGCTTCTTCAGTTTTTCCTTATGGGTTACACCGAAGCGCTGTTCTTCATCAACAATGAGCAGTCCCAGGTCCTTGAACACCAGATCCTGCGACAGCAATCGATGCGTCCCGATGACAATATCCACTGTGCCTGCCTTGATGCCTTTGGCTGTTTCATTCTGCTCTTTACGGGAGCGGAACCGGCTAAGCACATGAATGTTGAACGGATAACCGGAGAAGCGCTCACGGAACGTCTCAAAATGCTGCTGTGCCAAAATGGTTGTTGGCACGAGTACAGCCACCTGTTTGCCTTCAATAGCTGCTTTAAATGCAGCCCGAATAGCCACCTCGGTTTTGCCGTAACCAACATCCCCACACAATAAACGGTCCATTGGACGGTTTTGTTCCATGTCCTTTTTGATTTCTTCGATCGCACGCACCTGATCACGTGTCTCATCGTAAGGGAACATGTCCTCAAACTCCTGCTGCTCTGCAGAATCCTTGTCGAATCCAAATCCTTTGGAGGTCTGACGCTCGGCATACAGCTTGATCAGATCATCAGCAATATCCTGTACGGATGTGCGGACTTTATTTTTAACCCGTGTCCACTCATTTCCGCCCAGCTTGTATATTTTCGGTTCTTTCTCTTCGGAACCAACATATTTCTGAATCAGATCGATCTGCTCAATCGGTACAGACAGTTTGTCTCCACCCGCATAGAGAATATGCATGTAGTCCTTATGAATACCACCAACCTCGAGGGTGCCGATACCAAGGTACTTACCAATCCCGTGGTTCTGGTGAACGACATAATCGCCCACTTTTAGCTCACTATAGGATTTGATCCGTTCAGCATTGTCTACATTCCGAATTGGTTTGCGTACTTTACGCTGTTTTTGCGAGAACATCTCGCCCTCGGTCACGACAGCCAAATGAATGGACGGCATTTCAAATCCCGTTTGCAAGTTACCGATCATCATCTCTGGCTCTGGAATATCATAGTCCATCAGTACCCGGCGCATCCGCTCGAGTCTCTCCTCACCGTTTGCCAGCATGAGCACTTGAACTCCGGCCTTCTGCCAGCGCTCCATCTCTGCCTTCAATACGTTCATCTGTCCATGGAAATCCTGCATGCCACGACTGATGAAGTTCAGAATGTTTTGTGGTTGGGTATGTGGAACCTGACGCAAAAAGATTGACATAAACAGCGTCTGGAATGGACGCTCATACAATAGTTCATCACCGTCTGCGGATAATGGAAGGTCCGGAAGTGTTTTTCCGTTTTGCATCAGATGCAGGTTCCACTCCGATTCATCACGGTCAAGCTGTTTCGATGTCTCCGATAGTCTCGCAGGTTCATCAAGAACCAGCAGGGTATCTTCTGGCATATAGTCGTAAATCGTTTTGTTCTCCGGATAGAGCGGAGAAATATATTTATACATTTCAGAGAAATACACGTGCTCCCGCAAAAGCTCGATCTCCCGGTGAATTTCTTCACGAAGACGCAGCTTCGCCTGTCGATCCGTCATTTTCTCCAGCTGTTGCTCCAGCAAAATAGCAGCCGCATCGGCAGCCTTTTCCATACGTTCACGATCTGCAATTAATTCCTTGCATGGCAAAACCGTAATCTCTTCAATCCGTTCAATTGAACGCTGATCGGCCGGGTCAAATGTCCGAATGGAATCGATTTCGTCATCAAATAACTCCACTCGATATGCGATCGATGAAGTAACCGGATAGAAATCGATGATACCTCCGCGTACACTCATCTCACCACGAGATTCTACGCGCTCCACACGCTCATATCCGAGTTTTACCATCTCCAGCAGGAAGGAGTCCAGTTGAAGTGTGTTGCCCTGTTTAATCAAAATTCGAGCATTGGCCATCACTTCCGGAAGTGGAACATAACGTCTTACCCCGGAAAATGGAATAACAACAACGCCCCTGAATCCCTGGGCGCAGCGGACCAACACATCAATACGCTGACCCAATGTTTCCGGGCTGGAAACAGCAGCTTCAGCAGCGACAAGTTCGTTGGCAGGATAGATCAACACCTGATCAGGTGAAAGCGCTTCCTGTAAATCTTCTGCAATTTTTTGAGCTGAAAACATATTGTGCGTTACTACGAGCAATGGTCGGTTCATTTCCTGATGCAGAGCAGCCAGCATAATCTGACGCGCCGAGCCGGATAGACCCGAAACCAATTGTTCCTTCATGCCGGACTTGATTCCGGCTGTAATGGACCCGAAGTCCGGATCTTTGGAAAAAGCCTGTATAAGTGCTTGTAACAAAAGGGGCACCTCTCTTATAACTTACTTGATTATCTCACGCATACGCGTAGCATCACTATTAAAATGGATACAAATTCCTTTTTGTCCTGTTTCATCATATCGGATTACTCGCAACATTGCCACATCTGTTGATGCGGCTGAGCCTAATTTCGAGCTAGCGATGGCTTTCATGCCAACTGAAAAGAAGCCTCAGCAGGCTGCCAAGGCTATAAAAGGTGGAGCGTTATTACGCAACCGCCCTCAACTGTCATTCGATCCTGTACGGGCGATGTCTACTGAAGCGGACTCGCGAGCAGGCTAAGCTCCGGATTGTGCTCCAGGGCTTCCTTACAGTAATCACATGTAATCCGAACGGTAATGTCACCACCGGAATTATACGCTATTATATCCCTCCGCTCGTCGGGGGTCAAGAAATGAAAGCCAAGCTCTACTTCCGTTATCCGGGCAGAATCGATTCGTCCAATAAAGGTACGGCAATGCCTACATACGTAATTCACTGACATGTTTATGCCTCCTGAACATGGTTTATACATCCAGTATGTCCAGTATGGCTGAATCGAACCCGTCTTGTATGATCATTTTACCAGTATGTTTTACAAAATTAACCGTTAAACTTCGCCATTGTTTGTTCAAACGTATGAGTCAAGCTATGCTCCAGGGCATCACACGTTTGCTCAATGGTCTGATCAAGGGCTTCCTTTTCTTTCTTCATGAATGTCGACAGTACATAATCAACAATGGCATGTCCTGGTTCAGGCCGGGATATTCCCATGCGCACCCGGTTAAACTGCTGTGTACCGGTATGCTGAATAATGGACTTGATTCCATTATGTCCGCCTGCACTACCTTGGTAACGCAATCTGACTTTGCCAATCTCTGTATCCATGTCGTCGTACACAACAATCAGATCTTCAAGACTAACTTTATAAAAATCCATATATGCTCGAACCGATTCACCAGACAAGTTCATATAGGTCATTGGTTTGATCAATACGGTTTTCACACCGCCAATATTGCCTTCTCCAATCAGCGCTTTACATTTATTCTGTGTAATGGAGATATTATGACGATCAGCCAACCGATCCAGTGCCATAAAACCGATATTATGACGGGTTTTGGCATAGTTCGAGCCTGGATTTCCAAGTCCGACAATCCACTTCATCTTGTTCCCTCCTTCGGATTAGACTGAGGTGAGGCATAGACTTCGAATGTTATATTTCATATAATATCAGGAAAGTAAAGATCGATTTACTGTAGTATTTACAGTTCATATTTTATCGACCCAGGAAGGTGAGCGGGTTTTGCGCGAAGACAATGGACAACTGACTCAACATAGCGATTTTATCTATCATCTCGAATATCACGTACCTGTACAGGTATACGACCGCGACACCCATATTGAGATTGGTCTAATCACACGTTTCGATAATCAATTCGTCGAAATTGCCGACACGCTTTTTCATCGGCGTCGTTTCCGATTTATCTCCCGCCCCGGGTATTAACCATATAAGATGAACGAACCATTTTACACTGGATCACTGCGCGTGCAGAAACATCTTCCGATCGCTGTTATCCCCAGATTTTTTTGATTCGCTTTTCAAAGGGAAAATCCGGTGATAAAGGCGAACGCTTCACTTCTTCAGATCTTTTCTGCCCTCTTCGATCTGTGTAAATTAGTAGTTCAAATTATATGGACTAACCAGCGTCTGTTTCACTTTTAATAAAACGGCACGCCGACAGGGGTTACATTTTCCATTGAACCGGAAAACGTAACCCCTCTACTACTTTATGCAGACATCCTTATTCAATTTCAAACAGCTTGCTGATTGACAATTCCTCATGAACCCGGATAATCGCTTCTCCGAGCAAAGGCGCTACAGACAACACTTTGAGTTTGCTTGTCGGATTAGCATGCGTAATTGGAATGGTATCCGTTACGATAACTTCCTTCAATGGTGCATTCTCCAAACGTTCCATCGCAGGTCCGGACAATACCGGGTGAGTACAGCACGCGTATACTTCTTTTACGCCGCCTTCCATCAGAGCATTCGCTCCCAGTACAATCGTTCCCGCCGTGTCAATAATGTCATCGATCAGGATGGCTGTTTTACCCTCGATGTTACCGATAATGTTCATCACTTCGCTCACATTTGGCTCAGGACGACGTTTATCGATAATCGCCAGGGGTGCATTCAGGAAATCAGCCAGTTTACGTGCGCGCACTACGCCACCGTGGTCAGGCGACACAACAACCGGATTTTCGATCTGTTTCGACCGGAAATATTGAGCCAGAATTGGTACGCCAAGCAAATGGTCGACCGGAATGTCGAAGAATCCCTGGATCTGCATTGCATGCAAGTCCATCGCGATGACACGGGTTGCACCCGCTTTTTCAATAAGGTTAGCAACCAGTTTCGCTGTAATCGGGTCACGCGAACGTGCCTTGCGATCCTGTCTTGCATAGCCATAGTAAGGAATAACGACGTTAATCGTCTTGGCAGATGCCCGTTTGAGTGCATCAATCATAACGAGCATTTCCATCAGGTTATCATTAACCGGCAAGCAAGTGGACTGCACGATGTAAACGTGACAACCCCGAACACTCTCGGAGAGTTTCACTTGAATCTCGCCATCACTAAAGCTGGTTGTATGAGATTCACCCATAGGGATCCCGATATAATCAGCAATTTGATGGGCAAGCTTGGGGTTAGAATTGCAAGTAAATATTTTTAATTTCGAATCAAAATAAGTCATAAAATAAAAACCCTCCGTGCTGGTTCATTGGAATCAATAAGCGTCTGCGACATGTCGGCACCTCCCCGATCTTCGGGAGGCAATCTTGTTATCAAAACCCCTTATTGGGGTTTGGCATTTTGTTTCTTGGCTTTGGCACGTCCGCGAATCTTCTCCGCATAACCAGGTTTATTCTCCTGACGTGGACGAGCAATGGCCAGATCATTCTCGGGAACGGAATGGGTAACGGTGGAGCCAGCAACCACATAAGCGCCTTTTCCTACCGTAATCGGTGCAATCAGATTGACGTTGCTGCCTACAAAAGCATCATCTTCAATCGTTGTCACAGCTTTATTATAACCATCATAATTGACAGTTATTGCCCCGCATCCAACATTTACGTTTTTCCCTACTTTGGCATCTCCAATATAGCTGAGATGAGATACTTTGGAACCTTCATCAATTGTAGCATTTTTCACTTCAACAAAGTCACCAATTTTTACGTTGCGGCCCAGTTTAGTACCTGGACGCAAATTAGCATATGGACCAACCGTTGCATCAGAACCAACCTCGGCATTGGATACTACCGAATGTTTAATTGTAACTCCGTCCTGAATAACGCTGTCTTCCACATCTGCCTGAGGACCAATATGACACGCTTCACCGATGGAAGTTGTGCCTTTGAGGATTGTCCCCGGATACAAAACTGTATCTGATCCAATCGTAACATCCGCTCCGATATATGTCGATGACGGATCAATGATTGTCACACCGTTCAACATATGGCGTACGGCAAGACGTTCACGCATGAAGGCTTCGGCTTGCGAAAGTGCAAGTCGGTCGTTAACCCCGATGGATTCTGCGATGTCATCCGACATGTAAGCTTCAACCACTTCTCCATCATTGCGGAAAATGCCAACTACGTCTGTGAGATAATACTCTCCCTGAGCGTTCTGGTTCGTCACTTTTTCCAGGGCTGCGAACAATTTTGCATTATCGAAACAGTATGTGCCCGTGTTAATCTCATTCACAGCATCTTCCTGCTCCGTGCAATCCTTCTGTTCCACAATCCGTTGTACAGATCCATCTTCTCCGCGAATAACGCGGCCATAACCTTTGGGATTGTCCAACTGAGCCGTAAGAACTGTCGCTGCTGCTCCGCTACTCTCATGGAGCTTCATCAGACCTTCCAACGTCTCACTGGTCACAAGCGGTGTATCTCCACAGACCACAATTGTAGAACCTGTCTCTCCGCCAAGCAAGGATTTAACCTGCTTCACTGCATGACCTGTACCCATTTGTTCCGCCTGAAGTGCATACTCCGCTCTGGAACCCAAAAATGACTGCACCGCTTCGGCACCATGACCGACTACAACCACACTGCGTTCAACGCCTGCGCTGAGTGCTGCATCCAGCACATGTCCAACCATAGGTTTACCACATACGGGATGCAGTACTTTGTACAATTTTGATTTCATTCGTTTTCCTTGCCCTGCGGCAAGAACGATTGCCATTCGTTTCAAAATTAACGACCTCCTGTTCTGAAAATCCCATTGAAATGCACTGCTGATCTATATCCAATGAGTATCGTTCAGCCGGCTTCAAGCCGGTCCTGTTCATCGCCTGCTGTCTCTGTAATCACACGTAACAACGCGGACACCTACGAATCGTGACCTATATGTATACGCCGTGTACCTGCGAGCTTAACCGAATCCCAATGATTCCTAAGATGCCGCCCTGCCACCAAGCGCACGATGCGCTTTTTGTTCTCTGCTAATAAACTCAATACTGAATATATCTTATTCCGGTCAAAAAGAAAAGAGAGCCATAAGACATGGCTCTCTTTTCCTTCGAACCCCAATAATGTTCTCAGGCACCTTCTTCAATGACTTCTTCCTCAGTTGCCGCACGATCGTATTCAGTCAAAACTGCTGCCTGAATCTTCTCACGCGTACCGGAAGAGATCGGGTGGGCGATATCACGGAACTCTCCATCAGGAGTACGCTTGCTCGGCATAGCAACAAACATTCCGTTGTTACCATCAATGACACGAATGTCATGAACGACGAATTCGTTATCGATGGTAATGGATGCGATAGCCTTCATTCTCCCCTCCGAGTTAACACGGCGGAGTCTGACATCCGTAATTTGCATGTGTGTGTTCACCACCTTTTTCCATCAGAACTTGGTGTATAATTCCACACAGCATATACGAACTCCTTCTTTTTATAACCACAAAAATTTCCTAATTTCAGGAATTTTTTTATTTAATACACAATTCGACAACGTTCATGCCAGGTCGATGGAAAAGACCTTTTAACGACATAACATTCGTCATCTTTCTACAGGTCAAAATAGTTGCCAGGCTTGACGGAAATCTGTCTGCTCTTGGCATCGACCGCTGTCAATTTCGCCAGAGATACATAATCTGTTAGCAGGCGTTCTTCTGAATCTACAGAACCAGATTCCACCAGTACCCCTACCCCGGCAACTGTAGCATTAAACTCGGCCAAAAGATCGATCATTCCTTGCACCGTACCCCCGGCCTTCATGAAGTCATCCACAATAAGTACTCTGGAATGCTCACGCATCGCCCTACGAGAGAGGGACATGGTATGCAGACTTTTATGGGACCCGGATACATAATTGATACTTACGGCCGATCCTTCTGTAGCCTGATGGTCCCTGCGTACGAGCACAACAGGCAGGTTGAGCTGGGCTCCGGTCGCATAAGCCAGTGGAATTCCTTTGGTTTCTACCGTCATAACCACATCAATATTCATATTGCCAAAGGCCGTTGCAAAAATCTTGCCGGCTTCATTCATCAATGCGGGCTGACCAAGCAAGTCGGACATGTACAGGTATTCTCCAGGCAAGATCCGATCAGGTTGCGCGAGCTGGGTCGAGAGCCGCTCCGCAAATGCCAGTGCCAGTTCTCGGGATACCTTCGGAATCCATCTTACTCCCCCGGCTGCTCCAGCCAGTGTATGCAGTTCTCCTGACCCACCTTCTTCGAACACTTCCTTGATAATCGCCAAATCTTCACTAATTGAAGACTTTGCGGCTCCATAACGTTCGGCAAATGTGGTCAACGGAATAACCGTATGCGGTCTGGACAATAAGTATTGCGTCATTTCAACCAGCCTTGCGCTTCGTTTTAACTTCTTCACAGAGATCCATCCTCACGATCACGGAAACATCCAAATCCGAATAATTATTTAAAAATATACCACCTTTATACGTGTTTGTACATTATAAAAGCGAACTTTTACGTCAACATACGTACAGCGTACACTTCTTTACAGAAACCACGCAGACCATTGTATATCCGGGCAACCTTTGATTCTTTGGAAACCAGCCCAAATACCGTTGGGCCACTACCGGACATTAACACGCCGTCTGCACCCAATCGAATCATGGCATCCTTAAGATGCTGAACTTCCGGATACAGCTTCAACGTTACATCTTCAAGCACATTGCCCATCTGGTTACAGACTTCCGTAAATGATTGGTTGCGAATAGCCTGCTCCATTTTAGCCGCACTGGGATGACGAACAATCTTGTCACTGCGGAAACGTCCGTACACATCGGCTGTAGACACATTAATCGGAGGCTTGGCCAGAATCACCCAGCATTGCGGCGGATTAGGAATGGGAGTTAACTTCTCACCACGGCCTGTAGCAAGTGCAGTCCCTCCTGTGATACAAAATGGAACATCAGAACCAAGTTCAGCTCCAAGCTCCTGCAGTTCGTGATCCGGTATATTCAACCGCCACAGACGGTTCAATCCACGCAGCGCTGCTGCTGCATCACTGCTGCCCCCGGCAAGTCCGGCTGCAACTGGAATCTTTTTATCCAGATGAATATGGACGCCCGTACGCACGTTATAGCGCTCCTTAATGAGTCTGGCTGCCTGGAAAGCCAGATTCTTCTCGTCCAGCGGAATATAACCCGCCTGACTGGAGATGAAAATAGTATCTCGCGGCAGCTCCGACATTTCCAGTCGATCAGCCAGATCGACCATGGTCATGATCATTTCAACTTCATGGAATCCATCGCTTCTTTTATGTAAAACGTCCAGCATCAAATTAATTTTAGCAGGCGCTTTTTCGTAAATTTTCAAGGCGTTCACCCGTCCTCACCTTTTCCCTAAGACAACTTAACATATTATATCAAAATGGGGCTGTCAAGTCATTTCTATTCCGCATCTAAGGGGAAAAAGCGGGGTTGTTCCTGACGGATTTCCCCGCTTTTCAGTCTGCTTGAACCGGATTAAGATTTGCGGGCAGCCTGCTCAGCAAGTTGAATGGCTCTTTTCACCATGTTTCCTGCATCCTTGGCTTTGATTCCACCCCAACCTTCCTGTTGGACCGTATCATAGAAGCCCAGGTCTTTCGCAAGCTCATTCTTCAGATCCTCTGACATGACACTTCTTCTTCTGCGACTCATGAACCATCCTCCTCCAATGTATCCTTCATAATGTGATGAGTTCGTTCACGTTTTGGACATCTTGCCATCAGGCCAAATTCAGTTTCCTGCATTGCTCAAGAAACTGTCCCTTCACCTGTCCATATAGTATGCCGCGACCGTTCCTCGCTCATTCCTGAGTATGTATGGGTTAGTTTAGAAGATGGACGGGTGATTTTATAGAAAAAGAAAATATAAAAAAGCGATCCGCCTTGTGGGGCGAATCGCCTGTAAATCGATACTTACGTCTCCATATAGGAGCTATGCGTCTGGCTGCCCGGGTCAAAAACCATGACTTCCACCGATTCCGTAAGTATATCCGCATAACTATAAGATACTCGCTTGAAGGTTTCTTGTTCCTCATCAAGCTTAACAATAAAAACAGAAGGGTACGTTTCTTCCAATACACCCGTACGCTCAATGGTCTTACGGCGGCCACCATTAGCCCGCAGCATAATTTTCTGACCAATATGTGCATCGAGATTGCGTTTGATATCCAACAGCGTGTTTTTAGCCATTGTCGACGACCACCTCTTTTCTTGTCCATTATACCGGATTTTACAGTCATTGTCAAATCAAAACTAATTATTATATCAGCATCAAAAAGTTGTTGTCAATGAATTTTTTTGCAAACAAAAAAAGCCCCAAATTGGGACTTTAAATGGCCTACATCAGACTGCCGACGGGTTCACTTTTAGCGTGGATAAATCATTCAGCCCCGGCAGACCTACCCGGTAACTGCCCCGTGTCTCGACACCACCCACACCCTGGCTACCACTGATGGTATTGTGCAGAACATCACTCATGTTGACCGTATCCCGCACAGAGGTGAAGGAGGCCTTGGCTGCCACATAGACCGGATCAAGTGCATGAATGAGAATTCTGCCTGGGGAACTGGCAAAGTTCGCTCCAGCGCGCAGTAGTGCCTCAAAATGGGACTGACAGGCCCCTGCCACAATAGTGAGTGCGTCCAGATGGCGTTCATATTGTCTGGCCACCTGAATGGCCGACACAAAATTTTGCGAGTTCTTGTAGCTACCAAGACTATATAAGTCATAGGGCTGACGTGTCTTTAACACCCCATCATGACCCGTAATAACTACGATATCCGGACGTACTTTGGGTAATAAACGATATAAGGTATCTGCCATTGCCGATTCATGGACATATTGTCCCTCTGCGGGCACACGAAGTTGCTCATAGAGATCCATACTTTTTTTCAAATAGTTCGGATCTCCATCCAGATGAAGCACCTTTCCAGGCATTTCAAAATAAGCCGGTTCCTGCTGAGCAGACCAATCCTGTACCAGACCTTCCCGATTCCGCTCAGCCTGTTCCATACGATTCTGCTGCAGACGGGACAGGGTCTGATGTGCTTTAATATGCGCCTGTCTGGTCTTGGCGCTTTGTGGTTCGTAGGGAACCTGTATCAAATCGTCCACCGGGGAATCGGCAATCAGCCGGAACTCAGTCCCTTTAATGACCGCAGCATCCAACTGGAGGCCTTCCACCCGAAAAGTCACATCGCCGCCGTATGACTTCCGAACGACCAAGTCTCCGATATTCATCAACGTAATCACCTCTACCCCATCGTATGGGCAAAGACCCGGTTTGGTTCATTCAAATTTTACAGCGCTGCACGTACCCCTGCTTCCCACATTACGGTGCTGAGTGTAGCATACTCCTGCAGACTCAACGTCTCTCCACGTCGGGACGGTTGAATACCTGCCTGCTCCAGCAGAATGTCTGCCTGTTCCCGGTTCTCCTTCGTGAAGAAGCGTGCCTTCAAGTTGTTTGAGATTGTTTTTCTCCGCTGGGCAAAAGAAGCCTGTACCACTTCGAAGTAGTGTGCTTCATCCGGAATCTCCACTGGCGGTTGCTCACGCACTTTCAGCTTAATGACAGCTGATTCCACATTAGGTTGCGGAATGAAGACTGTAGGAGGCACAATGCACACAAGCTCCGGCATACTGTAGTACTGAACTGCGATGCTCAGACTGCCGTAGTCTTTTGATCCTGGTGCAGCCGCCATGCGTTCAGCCACTTCTTTTTGGATCATGACAACAATACTGTCTACCGGCAGCTTCTCTTCCAACAGTTTCATCATGATTGGAGTCGTTACATAATAAGGCAGGTTAGCCACAACACTGACTTTGTCCACGGATGCAAAATCCGTATTAAACAATTCAGCCAGATCAAGCTTCAGCACATCCCCATGATGAACACGTACATTTGAATAAGGCTGCATCACTTCTCCCAGGATTGGGATTAAGCGCTGATCAATCTCTACGGCTGTGACAGGACCGGCTACCCGAGCCAGTCGCTCCGTAAGGGCTCCAACACCCGGCCCGATCTCTAACGCGCCCTTGGACTCGTCCAAATCGGCTGCATTAACGATTTTGTTCAATATATTTTGATCGATCAGAAAGTTCTGACCCAGACTTTTCTTGAATGAGAATCCGTGTCTTTGAATAATCTCTTTCGTTCGCTTGGGCGTTGCAATTTCTATCGTCTCTTCCATGTCCTTCATATGCTCACAATCCTTCACGTTCAATTTGCGCTAATGCTGTAGAGAACTCTTCCCGTGTAATCTGAAATACACTGAGACGTTTGTGGAACTGCTTCCCGTTACAATAACCGATGCCCAGCAGATTGCCCATCTCCATGCGACGTGCAGCAGCCTGCGGATGCACGATAAGTCCTGCCGCGATCAGGTCCTCCCAATCAATCAGGCTCGGAGCACCTTCGTATGAAGTATGTACGCGCGCCAGAGCATGACGGATCGCCTCCGGTGAGGCATTCTCCACCCCAATGTCCCCTTTGCGCGTTGCATCGGCTTCCGGAATGAAGGCATGTTTGCAGCCAGGCACCTTGTTCGCAATAATTTTACGAATGCGTTCGCCAGCATGATCCGGATCTGTCAGTACAATGACTCCCCGTCTCTCCTGAGCAAGCGCAATCCGCTTCAGAATGCGTTGGTTGATTGCTGAGCCACCTGTTTCAATTGTATCGGCTTCAACGGCCCGACGGATGGCTACCGTATCGTCACGGCCTTCCACCACAATGACTTCTTTTATCATGTTCCATTTCTTCCTTTCTAACGCAAAAAGAAGAGGAATATCCTCTTCTCTGCCAAACGGCGGGGGAGACTGAATTCAGACTCCTCCGCCGCATATTCCGCATGAATCATTCATGCAACTATTTTATAGCATTCCCATTTCAAAGTAAAACGATTTTAGTTCGCTTCCGGCTTCACCGGACCGATCACGTAGACCGTCTTGCCTTTCTTACGTCCAAAATTCAGGGCATGCTTCACACTGTCATAATATACATCAATTTTGTTGCCTTTAATGGCACCGCCTGTATCTTCCGCACGACGGAATCCCAGACCTTCGATATATACCCACCAGCCAATTGGAATGACTTTGGGATCAACCGCAATGGTGCGCCCTTCCGTTACACGAGTACCGGAAGCTGTTTTAGTTCCAATGCCAGGCTCTTCGGAAGAGTAGGCAGTCATGGATACATTTTTAAGTACTTTTGAGTATTTAAAAGAAGTCCCGGATACGGTAATGACTTTGCTGCCCGAGGCAGATGTTTTCTTCGAGTTCGTTGTTGTAGCCTTTTTGGTTGTTGAAGTTTGAGCCGATACGGTCTGAATCACAGGTTCTTTCACGACCGGTTTTGCTTTGGTGCCGACAGCGATCACTTTATCTACACGATTATTCGCGACAGATTTGCCGACCATTTTTTTGGAGACCAATTCTCCATCCTGAAATACCTTTTCGATATGCTGTACAAGTGTGCCTTCTTTGCCGTTTACAACGACACGGTTATCCCCTTTGTACAAGCTAGGGTCAGCCGTTTTAATGACTTTGTAAGCGATTGGCTGCTCTACCTCCACTGTACGCTTTGTTACGCGCACTACACGGATCTTCATATCCGCTTTGATGGCAGTTCCAAGCGCCGGATACACTTTATCATTACTCTCAACTTGAATACCTGATTTTTGAATTGCATCTTCTACCGATGAATCCGTTGTATACAGAGTCTTGGTGTCTCCGTCTGCCGTAATGTTGACTGGAACGGCCCGCTCAATAACGATTCGGTCTCCATCTGTAATCGCCCCGTTCATGGACATGGATACCTTATCGTGAGGGCTGACTGTGATCGACTGCTCCTCCAGCATTTCCTGAAGCATTCCTGTACGAGTCTCTACCACCTGAGCTTTGCCATCAATAACCAGTGAAATTTGTTTCCCGGCCTGACCGTAAACGACTAACAAGATCATGATTGTAAGCGCAATTGAGAAAATCGCGATCAATGCCATTTGACGCATGTTCTCATGCTTCCACCGCAACGCGAAAGACTTACTGGATGATCGTGACTCATGGGTCTCTTCTGGTTGGAATGTGCCCACTTCTCCGTCCTCCTTCATAGCCTCGCCGTCTAAAGTAATGCATGATGTCTTTGACGTGACTATACCAAATTTTCTACAGAACACAGATTGGACCAACATAATCCGGTTCTGCACCATGAATCAATCTTCGCAACATGATGTCATCCTCCTGAATACCTACCGTATGATGACAATATTTCTTTTATTCAAAAACAAAAAAGCCAAAGAAAGAGTGTAAGAGGAACTCTTTCGTGGCTTCCGAATGATTCTGAATATCGGAAATTCATGCACGAGGTTGCCTCTCTTTTTCCGCTTGCGAGGTTAGCTGTCGGGTTCGGGCGAAAGAGAGCCGCCCTATCTTAGGTCACCCGCTCATGGCGGACGCCCTTGAATTCACCCCGAGACCCAAAGAAGAAATCAAATACGGCTTCGCAGTTCCCTTCGCTGCTTTTGGGTCAGCGAACGTTGCGCATCGGCCAAATACACCGATGTTTAAGCCCTATTGGTTCCCCCGCTCTCCGTTAACGGAGACTCAGCGAGACTGATTCATGAAAGTAATGTTGTTTCATCGGAAAGTGTCCCTTTGTTCATCCCCCGAACATCTGTCCAATTTTCCGCACAACAATTCACTGAAAAGATGATATCCTGTTTTGATGCATGTTGTAAAGCGTTGATCAAGTACGTTTTTCTGAATATTTGGTTAAAATATTGTAATATTCTCGATTTATTTGGATCAAAGGGCAAATTACCTCCGCTTATCTGCCTTTTTCACCTCATTTGCTCGTTTTTTTAACGAATTCCAAATCGTTCCATGGCATTTTTGGTTGTTATTGCAGCAATTTCCTCCACCGAAATGCCTTTAATTTCCGCTGCCGCCTCTGCAACCAGACGTACATGCGCTGTCTCATTTCGCTTCCCACGATAAGGGTGAGGTGTCAAATATGGAGCATCTGTTTCAATGAAAAACCGGTCCATAGGAACCTTCGCCAGCACCTCTTTGGGCTGCTTTGCATTTTTGAATGTGATCGGTCCTCCGAAAGAGAGATGGAAGCCCATATCGAGACAACTTTTCGCTGTTTCCCAGCTGCCCGAGAACGAGTGCATTACACCACCAACCTCACCCGCCTTCTCTTCACGCAAAATTCTTATGATATCCTCATGTGCATCCCGATTATGGATGACAATCGGCATGTTCACTTCACGCGCCAAAGCAATTTGTTGTCGTAATACGCGATGCTGTATTTCCTTCGGTGAAGTATCCCAGTGATAATCCAATCCAATCTCACCAATCGCAACCACTTTTTCATGCTTGCATAAAGATGCAATCCACTCCAAATCACCCTCCTGCATAGTGATCGCATCTACGGGATGCCACCCTACAGCTGCATAGATAAAGTCATATGTTTCAGCGAGTTTCATCGTAGTTGGAATCGTCTCCCGGTTAAAGCCAATGTTGATCATGCGACCAACTCCTGCATCCACAGCACGCTGAATCATGTCCTCGCGGTCCTCGTCGAATTGTGGTGCATCCAGATGTGTATGTGTGTCGAACAGCATCATGTTTGTATCTCCCTTCATGTCGAAATAACGACTATCTTCTTTTGAAGATTCAATTTGTAAAATTCAATAATTCAATGACTCATACATAAAACATTTTGGGTAACCTGTGTATTACATCATGACGTTTGTTTCTTCACAACTACAATATATAGAAGATATACGGATATTCTGATCTATATATTGCTGATTGTGCTCATTCTACCCGCTTGCATTTACAAAATTATGTCGATCTACATATACTCCCCATTAAAGCAGATTACTGTATCATGAAAAATAGCTCTTTTAGAAAGTGTTTTGATATCAAAATTCTTCATCGGATTATACCCACACGATTACAAGAAATAGGGGCGTATATGTGACGGTAATTCGTGAATAATCGCATCCACCTTGTTTTGCGGGTAATACAAATGATGTTTCCCTCGGTGAAGCCCACTGATGGAACGGACAATGTCAGATACTTCTGACAACTCACGTAAATTGTCCTGTCGATCCAGAAGAAGAATCTGCTTATCTGTGGATTCATCCGGACGAAACACATCATACGGATTATCCGAAGGAAAATCAATTTCAAGATCATATTCGGGATCGAGGCCTGCCTGTACAAAAGCTTCCCGAATCTCTTCCATCATTGTCAAGTCGACCTGTTCAAGCTCTACATACTTATATAACTTGCGATCCATAAAACGTTCGCATAACTCACTCAGAACAGTATCGTCCTCCTTGCGCCACTGCGTAAATGCCGTCTGAATTAATGCTTCATCCAACTGCAAATATTCATCTACGGATAATTCTCCATCAAATAATTGAGGGAGTGGATCAATCATGAAGCGGAATTGAAAACCTTGCTGTATGAGTGTTTTCGCTCGCTTGAATATTTGCCGCAATATAATTTCAGAACTACGAGTTACCGGATGGAAGTAAATCTGCCAATACATCTGATACCGAGACATTAGATAATCCTCCACAGCATGCATGCCTGACTCCTTGACTACAATCCGCCCATGATAAGGACGCAGCATCCGAAGGATACGATCAAGGTCAATCGTGCCGTAATTTACACCTGTAAAATAGGCATCCCTGAGCAAATAATCCATTCGGTCTGCATCAAGCGGACTGGTCACCAAGTTCACCACAATCGGCTTTTCATACGTTTTTTGAATGACAGACGCTACTTTCTCAGGAAAATCAGGAGCATACCGTCTTAAGATCGCCCCTACTTCGGTATCACCTGTAATAATGCGGCAAGTCCAATCTTCGTGATTCATGTCAAAAGCTTCCTCGATGGAGTGAGAGAATGGCCCATGTCCGAGATCATGAAGTAGAGCTGCACACAGAGCTACAATCTTTTCTTCCTTTGGCCAATCCGAATAATGACTTCTTTCAAATTGAGAGATGATCTTGCGGGTGATCTCATAAACACCTAGTGAATGTGAGAACCGACTATGCTCTGCTCCGTGAAAGGTAAGGTAAGAAGTACCCAGCTGACGAATCCGGCGTAAACGCTGAAATTCCGGGGTGTTAATTAACTGCCATATAACCGGATCTTGCACGTGGATATAATTATGTACCGGATCTTTGAATACTTTCTCTTCCGTTAAACGTTGTTCCATGTCGACTCACTCCTTTAATTTCTTTTATATTAACGCTTTGAGCTCTGCGATTCACCTAAGATTCGACACCGTATGACGAACTTTGTCGAATGAAGTAGTTTTGTCGTTTTCCAAATCGACAAAGCTGACATTGAGGTTTAAATGCGAAAAACGGCTTCCAATCCCTTACCACCAGTAACCTTGTGAAAAACAGCCTTAATTTTAAGCTAATTTTAAGGTTGACTGATTTGGGAATCGTTGGTATGATGAGTATCATAAAACATAAAATAATGTCGAATAATGACAAAGATAGTTAGCTGAGAGGAGCACTGATTATAATGATGAAATCAACAGGTATTGTAAGAAAAGTGGACGAACTGGGACGGGTAGTTATTCCAATTGAATTGCGCCGTACGCTCGGTATTGGTGAAAAAGATGCTCTGGAAATCTACGTTGACGGCGAGCGCATCATGTTGAAAAAATACGAGCCTGCTTGTATCTTCTGTGGTAATGCAGAGAACGTTACTTACTTCAAAGGTAAAATTGTTTGTAATGAATGTATTTCCGAAATCCCTGCACCTGTGACAAAATAAGAAAAACCAGGTATACTGGACTTATCTAAATTGTTATTTCTAACCTTTTTAATATTCCTTAATGACCTTCCCGGTGTGAACCCCACCGCGGAAGGTATTTTTTTGCCCTGTTATGGGTTCCATTACCCAAAAAGATTCTGTCACACGCGAACCGGAAGAGAACGATAAATTTTGTTTGGAATTTTTTGAGCTACTCTGCTCTTTTTAATATTCCACTAAGGTTGGATATAAGCTTCTTTTCAGGTTATGTTCTCCACAACAGAAGATATTTGGTTAGATTACTGCTCGATTAATGCATTATATACATCACGCTTCGTCAGGCCGCGATCGGTAGCCGTTTTTTTCATTGCATCTTTGCGATTATGTCCTTCACCCTCATAATGGCTGACATGATCCGCGAGTGACATGAGCTGCCACCAGGCTTCGCGCTCAGCCTTACGCTCCTCATCCTTAATGCCTTCTACCAGCAAACAGTACTCGCCAAGAGGCGGATGTTCTTCAAGCCAGTCTATACATTCCTTCACAGTGCCCCTTGCGAATTCCTCATGACGCTTGGTTAGTTCACGAGCCAGGACAATCGAGCGATCACCCAGGATTTCTTCGAGGTGGACTAATGTTTTCCGAATACGGTGAGGCGATTCATAAAATAACAAAGTCCCGTTCGATTCGTCAAAAGCCTCCAGCACTTTTCGCATGTCCTTTTTCTCCCTCGGCAAAAAACCGCCGAATGTAAAACGCTCCGTCGGTAATCCGGACACGATCAGAGCAGACAACGCAGCGTTGGGTCCAGGGATGGGAATGACCGTTATTCCGGCTTCCAATGCAAGCTGTACAAGGTCGGAACCAGGATCCGAAATGGCTGGCAAACCGGCATCGCTGACGAGTGCCAAATTTTTTCCTTCTATTATATAGCGTATCAGTTCAGGTCCACTTGCCCCCTTATTATGCTCATGATAACTAAACAGCATCGAAGGTGTAATTTCAAAATGGGTAAGCAGCTTTCGGGTCTGGCGTGTATCTTCTGCTGCAATGATGTCACAACTCTGCAATGTCTTGATGGCCCGGAAGGTCATATCCTCCAGATTACCAATAGGTGTTCCAACCAGATAAAGCTTGCCTGATCCTTCAGGCTGCTCCGCATAGCTTTTCTGAATATGCAAAGTCATCTAATTCCCTCCTTTCGTAGTACGCTCAGCATGTTGCTGACCATAGTAAATATCCATAATTTCTTCGCAGTATTTTCCCTCTTCATTGTAGACAATGAGTGGAGGAAGCATCCTTACTTCGGGTTTACCATCTTTCATGCCTTCAATTAATACCATGTTGGCTTCCAGATGAGCACGGGGATGTACCATCCGAATCCGTTTTGGCTCCAGCTTATATTCGCGCATGAGCGAGATAATCTCTGCAAGGCGCTGTGGACGATGAACCATCGATACTTTGCCGCCATTACGTACAAGTCGACTGCAAGCCTGAATCACTTCTTCCAGGGTACATCCGATTTCATGACGTGCCATTGCCTGATGTGTGTTCATCTTAAGGTCACTGCCATTCAAAGGCATATATGGAGGATTAACCGTAATTGCATCGTATACAGCGTGTCCTGTTTCTTTCACCAATTCTCGCAAATCACCTTCACGAATCATAATCGACTCGTCCAGTGTATTTAATTGCACACTGCGACGTGCCATATCAGCCAAACGTGGCTGGATCTCGATCCCTTCCAGACTAGCCTGCGTACGCGTTGTAAGCAGAATGGGAACCACCCCGTTACCCGTACACAAATCAAGTACACGACCCCGTTTAGGTACGGAAGCAAACCGGGCTAATAATACGGCATCCATTGAAAAACTAAACACTTCATCACTTTGAATGATTCTCAGATCATGAGAGAGCAGATCATCAATCCGCTCTGACTCATGTAACACAACTTCATTTGCTTTCATATGTTACGCTCATCCTCCGGTACTCTATATCTCATGTTTGTTGAGTTTAGGTTTATAACCTTGAAAAAAAACCGTAGGGGATCCCTACGGTCACTTCATTTATTCAAAAAAGACAGGCAGAACAGACAATCGCCTTCCGTCCGCAAATGTCCATAATAGACGTTGCAGATATGGAAGCCTTCGTGATACAACCGGGCCAGATTATCATACCCTTCACCGACAACGTCCTCGCCTGTAGCCGGACCTGCTGGTCTTGCTACAGGAGCGAGTGCTGAGGAGATCGGCAGATCTGTCGGAGCCTCACGTTTGAGCAGTTTGCGTAACTGCTCATTCTCGATGGTAAGCCGCTGATTATCCTCAAGCAGCTCCTTCACAATCATTTTTAACTCTCCTAAATCACCGTGCAACTGACCCAGTTGGGTTTCCATTTCATGAATGTGCGTAAACAGATTTTTCTTTTCCAAGTTTCCACCCCGAAGCAACCTTTATGGTTTACTTGATAACGACGTCATCCAGCGGAAGTTCTTTGACTTTACTGATGTCGAACAGTTGAACATGGACTGTGCGGCTACCGGCATTAATTCCGACAACTTTTCCTTCACCCAATGAGGTGACGACCAATTTGCCTACAGCTGGCAGTTCTTCTCTCACACTTTCATAGTTATCATGCTCAAATTTCAGACAGCACATGAGTCTTCCGCACAACCCTGAAATTTTCGTCGGATTCAGTGACAGGCTCTGATCTTTAGCCATCTTGATTGATACCGGCTCAAAGTCTCCCAGCCAGGAAGAACAACACAACACACGGCCGCAAGGTCCGATTCCGCCAAGCATCTTCGCTTCATCACGTACACCAATCTGTCTCAGCTCGATTCGTGTCCGGAATATGCTTGCCAGATCCTTGACCAGCTCCCGGAAATCAACTCTTCCTTCAGCTGTAAAATAAAATATAATTTTATTGCGATCAAACGTAAATTCCACATCGACCAGCTTCATTTTGAGGCCATGATCTTTGATTTTATTTAAACAAGTACCGAATGCTTCCTTCGCTGCACGCTTGTTTTCATCAACCACACGGGCATCTGTCTCGCCCGCAACGCGGATGACTTTCTTCAGCGGCAACACCACATCGGACTCGCCCACTTCCTTCTTACCTACGACAACCTTACCGTACTCAACCCCCCGCGCTGTCTCCACGATAACGCAGTTTTCTTTCTCAATGGGAAGGTCCAGGGGATCGAAGTAATAAATTTTGCCCGCTTTTTTGAAACGGACACCCACTACACTGTACAAAAAATTAACCCCCTTGTAAGCCAACCCCACTTCGTCTGAAGCCCCGTCTTCTTAGGGAACCGGATGAAGTTATAACCGTTTGCATATGATTGGAGCTAACTCTGCCCTCTCCCAGTCTTATGCCAAACCGATCAAAAATTGCTCCAGACAAAGCTGGCCATTGACGTTGAAACGCAATTTTTTTCTGCATGCTGCGGCCATATCCATATAGGAGACCCACTGCTCTGTGCTGCGGGTATGTGCCAACTGAGATAACATGTCTAACTGATCTATAAAAACGATATGTTCATGCCTATCGTACTGAACATACAGCATGTCCCTAAACCATAGATGGAACAAACTAAGTAACATGTCCAGGTGTTCAGAGAGTCCGGTTTTAAAAAGCTTCTGCTGTGCAGAGATCAATGATGTACTTCCTCTACCCAGGGACTCCTTCCCTAATTGTAACATTACGTTTCTAATTTCTGCAAACCAATTCTGCTGGAGAATTTCTCTACATGCTTCCAATCCTGACGCTAAATGGACGGCAGAGCGAGCCAGATTGGCAGGGTGCCCTTCCTCAATTAGTGATTGAAGCATCTCTTCCGGATTCAGTGCGCTGAACGGCACCAATTGAGAGCGTGAGCGGATCGTTGGCAACATGGCCTGTCCATTATCTGTAATCAGGATGCCGACTGCTGGTACCTGCGGTTCCTCCAGAAATTTGAGCAAACTGTTTGCTGCCTGCACCGTCATTTTCTCGGCTTGTTCTATAATATATACTTTGGGATGGCCTGCCTCTGATCGGTATGAAAAGATACGCTGCAGATCCCGGATTTGATCTATTTTAATGTTGTTTCCATCTGGTGCAAGCATGGTTAGATCCGGATGGTTACCATGATCCACCTTACGACATTCAAGACACTGCCCACAAGCGTCATCTTCAAGCTCTGTACAGAATATTGCCTTGGCAAAGGTAATTGCCGTCTTCCGTTGCCCGCTACCAGCTGGACCACTAAACAAATACGCATGGCTTATTGCATGACGTCTCAAACTGCTCTGTAACATTTGCTTGGCCGCTTGTTGACCCATAATCTGTTGAAAGGACATACTTCCTCCTCAGAAGCTTAAATTAATAAGCATCCCCCGAATTTCGCCTACTTGTTGTAATAGAGAGATTTTTCCTTCTTCTGTATCCAGCAGTTCATCAGCCATGGATAACAGAGCGGAGTCAATTTCATCAATCAGCTTATACCGCTTGCCTCTGCCACGACGATCCCAACCCCTTGTCTCTTTCATGGATACACCGCGACGAACGGTCTCTTCCAGGAACCTTTTAACAAGTTGCTTATACGCCTTCAGTTCACGAATCGTCATGGAACGTGCCAAGCGATCGCCCTGAAGCTGGATTTCACTAAACCGGCGATTCAGTTCAGCTTGTGAGGCCCGTTCCCCCTGGTGATTCATCATATCAGAGAAATTTTTGGATTGAACCGGTTTGGAACCTGAATCAGTAGAACTGATCCCGCTCTGAATCGGTCTGAATCCAGGATTGATTTTCATGGATATGCCCGCTTTCTATCGTAGATAGCCAATCGCCCATCAGCACAGTGCGCGTTGCGCCTGTGCGTGAGAATGAGGCTTTTATATATGCTGATCACACTCTATATATAATGGTAGATACACATCACCATCAAGGACTTGTTCTTTGTAGTCAACCTCTTTCCGAGATGAACCATTCCCCAGCTGGGAAATGCTCATCCGGAAAGAGTATGCTGATTCTTCTCGTCAAGAAAGGCGTTCCGTAAGTGGCACGCACGAACTCTGTTAACTCTTCTTGCATCCATCGTTTCCAACATGCTATCGATCATGAAGGATCCTCATGAGATCCATGCAATAGGTTTAATTAGAAATGTTCGAAGCGATCTACCGGGAGAACAAATACAGTAGCTCCGCCTACTTGAACTTCAACAGGTAGCGGCAGGTAAGAGTCGGTTGTTCCACTCATCGGTGTGACCGGAGTCACGAGCTGTTCACGAACCTTACAGCTGCTGCGAATGACGTTCATTACGGATTCGACTTGACCATCATCGACACCGATCATAAACGTCGTGTTGCCTGCCTTCAAAAATCCGCCCGTACTGGCAAGCTTTGTTGCCCGAAAGTTTGCTTTGACCAATGCGCTGGATAATCGGTTGCTGTCTTTATCCTGTATAATCGCAACAATCAGTTTCATCCTGCATAACCTCCTTTAGAATAAGCACCTTTACTAAATGCCCTGTCTATATATTAGACAATTACTCGTCAAAATCCTTCAAAATCCCTGTCTCCAGCGACAAAATCATCGCTGCCAAAACATCCTCCTGCTTCATGGAAGCATCGATAACTCTGATTCGTTCCGGGAACTGCTCTTTTAATAGGAAGTAACCCTCTCGTACTTTACGGTGAAACTCCAGATTTTCCAGATCCAGACGGTTCACTTCGCGGCCATCATGAGCATCGATCCGGGCAAGCCCCACTTCAGGCTCAATGTCCAGATATAAGGTTACATCCGGCATGAGATCACCAATCGCAAAGCGATTAATGGCCCATACATTCTCTATCCCGAGTCCACGAGCGTATCCTTGATAGACCAGACTGCTATCGACAAATCGGTCACAAATGACTGCTTTTCCAGCTCTCAGAGCAGGCTCTACTTTCTCCGCCAGATGCTGGCTGCGTGCAGCTGCATACAATAGTGCTTCGGTTCGAGCATCCATTGCCGTATGAAGAGGGTCCAGGATAATGGAACGTATTTTCTCCGCAATCTCAATTCCGCCAGGCTCTCGCGTAACTACGTAAGGTATACCCCGTTCTTCAAAATAAGAACCTACTCTACCGATCATCGTTGTTTTACCGGAACCCTCTCCCCCTTCCAGCGTAATGAATTTACCTCTGCCCTGCATATGCTTCCCTGCTTTCTATGTCGATAATTGCATCTATTGCTGCTGTAATTGAATATGCTTAGACCCTCTTGCTACAAGATATGATATCCCCCGCCCAGAGGTGTATAGCTACAGCTATATCGGTACGTAGTAATAACACCAAGATCATACAAGCTTGTTTCTTTCTATCATACTATAGGTCAGCGGTTACTCCAACATGAACAACAAAGTAAAGCGTTCAACCGTAGATAATCCATACCCATAATGGAAGCATAATTGATCCGGCAATAGCACTGACAATCATGGAAACTGAACTGAGGGCCACCGCATTCTCTCCATATTCAAAAGACCTTGCCATGCCGAGAGCATGAGATGCTGAGCCCAGTCCAATTCCATAGGCATGTTTACTGCGGACTTTGGCCCATTTCAACAGCATCGGCCCTAGTAATATCCCTGAGAAACCCGCAATCATCACAAACAGCGATGTGAATGAGGCATTCCCTCCAACCTGATTAGCGAGTTGAATAGCCACAGGAGTTGTCACTGATTTTGGCAATAAAGCGATGACCATCTCTTGAGGATAGCCAAGCAGAATGGCGATTAAAGCCCCTGTGGAGACACCTGTAATACTGCCTCCGATTGTTCCACCCACAATTGGAATGATATTTTGCTTCAGCACATGCAGATGTCTGGACAAGGGAAAAGCGAGAGATACAACTGCTGGTCCCAAGAGCTCCTGTATCCATTTGCCACCCAGCATATACGTTTCCAGCTTTATACCGGAAATCACCAAGATCAGGATCAGTATGGCAGTTGTTGTGAGTACAGGCATAAGTATTGGCCATCTCAGCCTTTTATATAGACGAGTGGCTGGAATATATACAGCGATGGTTAGCGCGATCATTCCAATTCCGAGGATGAATGCTGACAAGTGATCGCCTCCTTTTTGCCTGAATGAGACGATCTCCATGTCATGAGCCACTCACTTAATTTGGCAGATATCAGACATGTGATTAAGGTGCTCACGATTAAACCAAGAACTAATAACAATGTGTTGGCTCTAAAAAAATCAAAATGATTAATGATGCCCACAGTTGGCGGAATAAACAACAATTGCAGATGAGATTGAAGCCACGTTGACCCTTCTTCTCCCCAGCTCATTTTGATCCATCCCAGTTGAATGGTGATAAACAAAACCAGCATGCCCACAATACTGCCTGTTAACGGCAGATGTAATACAGCTTGAATCAAGTTTCCAATCCAATAAAAACCGTACATCAGCAAAACTTGCAGGACTATTCCTGTATATTTTTTTAGCGGAATACCCAAAGTGTTCCCTTCTTTCTTATGTCTATCTTTGTAAGTTGAACTAGAGCGCGTCTTCGAACATGCCGAAAGCCGGAACGTAACTGAACCGTGTCTGGATCAGAGCACGGAGCGGGAGCGCTAACGAACCTGTGACGTCTTATTCAACGATTTGAAACGCCCGCAGCAATCTAAGGAATCTGAAACACGTTATATTGGAATAACCAGCCGTTTACAGCGTGTTTGTTGGGTGATTTTGGTTAATAACGCGTCTCAGATTCCTTACAAAATAAAAGGAGGACTCGAAGGCTAAATAAGACGTCCTCAGTTCCTTAGAAAATCGTCTGGACAATTCGCCAGGATCAGCAATCCTTGACTTCAAGATGTTGGACCCTGACATCCTTCAACGTATTGCATGCCTGAGTTTGAAGACCACCCTAGCAACTAGATTAATGACCAAGAGACCCTCACATGTGTAGGGTCCGTTATCGGTATTGGTCATAAAGACTACCTATTGGTGAATGCAATTCAGTTTTTCATGTGTATCGTCAATTCTTCATGACCTTCAATACCTGTAGAGATGCATCGGATACCCCGTGAAACTTTGCTCCTTCATCCCGCAGGAGTTGTATACGTGTCACCATCAATGGACTTAGGCGTTCACCCGGATATACAAGCGGAATCCCTGGAGGATACGGGACTACCATCTCAGCTGATCGACAACCTGCACTTTCTTCTATCGGGACATTGATCGTCTCCGTCTCCACAATCGGTTGCAGTGTAAAGGAGATCGGTTCCGAGTAGCGAGTGTTTTCTTGTAAATTGTTCCACGTGGAAATATAATGCGCCGAACCATTCGCAAGCTGATGTGATGACTCTGCATTAGATTGACCCTGCTCATGCCCATTGGCAGAGCCGATATGGTGTAAAGCCTGCAACAGGTGCTGAGCATCTTGCACCGTTGAGCCCAGGCTGAAGAGCAAGACGACGTACCGTTCGTCGCTCATCTCGGGCACACAGCCGCATGCTTCCAGCTGCTGCTGTAGCCCATAACCGCTCAGCACCCCTGCGCCGTCATAGATGACGGCCTTGAATGGGTCCTGAGCGGTATACCCCGCGGCAGAAGGCTTCGCCGCCGCGGTCAGGCCCTCCCGTGTCTGCTGCGCAGCGGACACGGACATGCCAGCCGGCTTCGCTGTTCCGGCTGGCGGTTCTGGCTGCAGCGGCTGTGCAGGCTGCAGCAACTGAAAGCGCGGCAGCTCCGCGAGGCCGCGCTTAAAAGCATTCACGGCAGCGAGCCCCGCCGTGAAGGTGTTCGCGCCCTGCACATGCAGCAGGCGCCGCGCCAGATCAAGCGAAGCCATCACCGGGTATGATGGGCTTGAGCTTTGCACCATGGCCAGGCGCTGCCTTAACAGGGACCGGTTTAACCGTGGTCCCTGAATGTGCAGCATGGCACCCATGGTGAAGGCCGTCAGCATCTTATGCGTCGACTGCACAACACCGTCTGCTCCGCATGACAGTGCAGAGACAGGCAGCTCCGGATGCTGCCCATAATGCGCGCCATGCGCTTCATCCACGAGCAATGGCATGCCAGCAGCGTGGCATACCTCGGCTATAGGCGTCAGATCAGCGCCCATGCCGTAATAGTTGGGCAAAGTGACAAGTACTCCCTTTGCCTCAGGGTAAGACTGGACAGCAGCCTGAACCGTCTCCACCGACGGCATGACCGCAAGTCCAGACGCAGGATCGACCCACGGCTCCAGAAATACAGCTCTTGCTCCCGCCAGCATTAACCCGTGAATAACGGATTTGTGCACATTCCGTTGCACCAGTACAATACTGTTTGGCTCATCACACACAGTTAGCAATAGAGACAAATTACCTGCCGTACTGCCTCCCACAAGGAAGAAACTCTCCTCAGCACCAAAACAATCTGCCGCCAGCTCCTGTGCTTCCTGGATCACACCTTCCGGATGATGCAAATCGTCGGTGCCCGTAATCTCCGTAACATCCATCTCCATCATCTCCAGGAATGAACGATCCGGTACCAATCCTATTTCCGAACGAGTTCCTTCAGCGCTAAGACGTTCCCCACTCCTCATGTCTGCCCCATGTTTCTCCACTGAACTGGATCGCTCTATCCCTCCGTTAACATTCCCTCCTGCATCGGTCTGAATCTCTCCGTTGTGCTGGTGTTCCTCATTAACGATATCCTTAACTGGAGGTTGCCCTGCTTCTGCTTGTTCTACCAAATGTCGATAAGCTTGTCCATTCTTATGCCCAGGCACATGAAAAGAACGCTGCTTCGAATCACGATACGCAAGCAACGCTTCATATAAAGGGGCTCTAGTTGATTTATTTTTATGATCCATGAAATAACCATCCTGTACATATATAATATGCGCCCGATACGCTCCAGTACGCTTCCTAATCTAAGGGACACCCTTCTTCCCCATCTCCACACTCGCTACTGCAAAAATCTCTATATCATTATATCAGCATACGCCTTCCCAAGATGGCATACAAGACAATCTCTCCTCTTAAAAACAGAAAAAGGCCCATTGGGCCTCTATACACATCAGCATCGTTACAATGTGATGTTTCGCTTCTACTTCTATTAGCAACATTCATTATGCGTTTTTTTGTACCCAAATTTGCTTCATTTGATGAATAAAATAATTGTACTTGGCATCCTGCGCGTCGGTATGAACCATTTCCGCTTCACAACTGTCACATATGAATTCAGATACAATAAAAATGCCTTCTTTTTTTCTTTGCTCGCAGATAATACATGTGTGTTCGGCATGTTCTTCCATGAACCATCCCACCTTGTTTTACGTTTACTATCAGTATTGCACAGTTTCTATTATTTTAAACATTTTCATAGTGCTTTCTTTCTATAAAATATATATATTCGCCCACCCCCTCTTGGGTGTCTGTACCGAAAAATACATTCATTCTCCCTACAAGAACATTCACCTGCTTATGTATATACAGTTATCCTGCATTCATCGCATCTACCTCTAAATCACGTATCCCTTGGCCTGACTCAAACTTATATTCAATTTCCTTAAAAAAACATGGAATCCCAGCCGATATATAATACATGATAACGATATCAAAGCCTGACAGTCCGTGTATTCGGGAGTATACTGAGATAAGCTCCGTCGAATCTCAATATCTTGTACAATCGTCATGGCGTGAGATACAAGGTTCATATATACATACATGATTCAATCCCTTTTACTCGTGTAAGAAAAACGAATACCTACCCCACACAAACGTGAATCCGAAGGAGGATATATAATCGTATGATCGCCGAACCGGAGAATAAAGCAACATTTTATCAATACCGGCTTCTGAAAAAAAAGGCTATCGCCCGCAGTGTCATTTACAGCTATCTGTGTCTGCCGGTCATCATGCTCTTATTCAATCTGCTCGCATTCTCCTGGACTGGCCTCTTCTTTTTTGTACTGGCAGGTCCAATCACCATCTGGATTCATTATGTCATCGCCAGAACGATATTACTGCTGGTCCGTACCTCTTACGCCAAACGCTGGCGCTGGAATATGCGTATGCCCTGGTTAGGTTATATCCCTGATCAGCATTTCAGCTTCCGTATGTTTGTCCGGGTACACCTTAATATGAGCTGGATTGGACTATGTATCATTACTGTATGTTTGATATGGTCCCCATTGTCCTTCACCCTCTCGCTGATCTTCTGGCATTTGTGGTTGCTGGGTCCTCGCTTGTATGTTGTAATGGTACTCTCCCGTGAGCGCAAAGATGGACTCATCAAATTGAATGAACAAGATGTCTCATACTATCTGCAATAACACTCCCTCGTTTATGCAATACTGAATGTACCTCAATTACCTGTAATACATAATCGCTGAGCCTTTCGAATAATCTGGTGCAAAAACATGATTGTTGTATCGTTCAGTTGACTCAGCCTCACATGCTCAAATAAAGGTTATCCACTGTGGATAACCTTTATTTATCGTCCCCTTCTTATCCCTTATCCACATTATGGGTATAGTAAAATGAGTTATCCCCACTCTAGGCTCCATTCTTCTCCTCTTTTCCTCCGGCGTTCCAAATCCTCATAACCCCAGATATCTCGTAGATCTTGCACCTTTGAGCAATCTCTTGCTCGGTCTCAGCTCTATATGCCTTCTAATTGCTTCCCATCAGCCACTTATTACCTCAATAGCTTTATACAACTTATATCCTATGCCTCTATTTTAGCGGTCCACACTCCCCTACACTTCAAGCACACATACCACCTATACGTGTACAAAAGAAACCACTCCATTCCTTTTGTACCTGTATGACCTCTGATCCACCATACGTGATAAGTTCTCCCACCATTACTAAAACCTACTTGGCTAAATAACAAAAAGCCCCCGATCATGTACACGGGAGCTTACTATATTATAAGGAACATCACAGCGTTAATTAATCATACCGAACCATAGCTGAACCAGCTCAATCATCTTCAGCCAATGATTTAACTGTCGTTTGAGTAGCATCATTTCTAGGAACCATTAGTGTAAAGGAACCATCATGTACCGCTAAATGCACAGTATGTCCTTCCTTTGCAAATACGCGCAAGGTACTGGATTCATTGAATGTACCCTTGGCTTGCCTCTCTGTCCAACCCCAGCTTTTAATCTCGTCTAGATATACCTCAGGCAAGCTAGTACTCTCACTAATACCAGACAGCGTATATCGAACATAATCCATATCCGAATTATTTTCAGACTGGTCAGATTTATTCGCTACTTTAGGCACCGGAAAACTCTTCTCGTTCACCGCACCTTCATATGAAGTCCATACAGATCCTGATGCTTCACCGCATCCTGCCAGAAC
The DNA here is from genome assembly GCF_038004645.1 of Paenibacillus sp. FSL M8-0212. Lineage (NCBI taxonomy): Bacteria > Bacillati > Bacillota > Bacilli > Caryophanales > Paenibacillaceae > Paenibacillus > Paenibacillus sp. FSL M8-0212. The sequence continues at coordinate 2,452,188 of NZ_JBBORP010000001.1, forward strand.
AACGGTCAAACAAAGCAACAGAAATGATTGTAGTCCAAGTCTCCGCCAACTTAACACACACACCCTCCTTTTCACAGCTGCACATTCCAGCTCTGTGGTCAGGTACTTTTAGCATATTTAACATAGTCCTATTATACTGGTTTTGCCGCTGTTATCCGTAACAAAAATGTTACCTTCCAATATCGATCATGTCAGAGCTTCCGCTCATCGTATCTAATCCTTACAAACAAATAAAAACCACCACCGAATAACATCGGCAGTGGTTCTTTGCTTGGCGGCGTCCTACTCTCCCAGGACCCTGCGGTCCAAGTACCATCGGCGCTAGAGGGCTTAACGGTCGTGTTCGGGATGGGTACGTGTGGAACCCCTCCGCCATCGCCACCAAACGCGTAGCTTACATTTCAGAGTGTTGTTCTCTGAAAACTAGATTCGAAACGAAACATGCGATTTAGAACTTGCTAATTGGATAAGCCCTCGACCGATTAGTACTGGTCAGCTCCATGCATTGCTGCACTTCCACCCCCAGCCTATCTACCTCGTCGTCTTCAAGGGGTCTTACATACTGGGAAATCTCATCTTGAGGGGGGCTTCACGCTTAGATGCTTTCAGCGTTTATCCCGTCCGTACATAGCTACCCAGCGGTGCTCCTGGCGGAACAACTGGTACACCAGCGGTACGTCCATCCCGGTCCTCTCGTACTAAGGACAGCTCCTCTCAAATTTCCTACGCCCACGACAGATAGGGACCGAACTGTCTCACGACGTTCTGAACCCAGCTCGCGTACCGCTTTAATGGGCGAACAGCCCAACCCTTGGGACCTACTTCAGCCCCAGGATGCGATGAGCCGACATCGAGGTGCCAAACCTCCCCGTCGATGTGGACTCTTGGGGGAGATAAGCCTGTTATCCCCAGGGTAGCTTTTATCCGTTGAGCGATGGCCCTTCCATGCGGTACCACCGGATCACTAAGCCCGACTTTCGTCCCTGCTCGACTTGTAGGTCTCGCAGTCAAGCTCCCTTATGCCTTTGCACTCTTCGAATGATTTCCAACCATTCTGAGGGAACCTTTGGGCGCCTCCGTTACTCTTTAGGAGGCGACCGCCCCAGTCAAACTGCCCACCTGACACTGTCCCCGCACCGGATTACGGTACCAGGTTAGAACCTAGATACGATCAGGGTGGTATCCCAACGTTGCCTCCACGCAAGCTGGCGCTCACGTTTCAAAGGCTCCCACCTATCCTGTACAGATCGTACCCAAATTCAATATCAAGCTGCAGTAAAGCTCCATGGGGTCTTTCCGTCTTGTCGCGGGTAACCTGCATCTTCACAGGTATTAAAATTTCACCGGATCTCTCGTTGAGACAGCGCCCAAGTCGTTACGCCATTCGTGCGGGTCAGAATTTACCTGACAAGGAATTTCGCTACCTTAGGACCGTTATAGTTACGGCCGCCGTTTACTGGGGCTTCGGTTCACAGCTTCGGATTGCTCCTAACCACTCCCCTTAACCTTCCAGCACCGGGCAGGCGTCAGCCCGTATACTTCGCCTTACGGCTTCGCACAGACCTGTGTTTTTGCTAAACAGTCGCTTGGGCCTTTTCACTGCGGCCCCCTCGTGCTATTCACACTACCGGGGCACCCCTTCTCCCGAAGTTACGGGGTCATTTTGCCGAGTTCCTTAACGAGAGTTCTTCCGCGCGCCTTAGAATACTCTTCTCGCCTACCTGTGTCGGTTTGCGGTACGGGCACCATCACCTGGCTAGAGGCTTTTCTTGGCAGTGTGAGATCATGACCTTCGCTACTATAATTTTCGCTCCCCATCACAGCTCAGCCTTACAATGTGCGGATTTGCCTACACATCAGCCTTACTGCTTAGACGGACATCCATCAGTCCGCGTCACTACCCTACTGCGTCCCCCCATTGCTCATAACGGCTTACGGTGGTACAGGAATTTCGACCTGTTGTCCTTCGACTACGCCTTTCGGCCTCGCCTTAGGTCCCGACTTACCCTGAGCGGACGAGCCTTCCTCAGGAACCCTTAGGCTTTCGGCGGATCAGATTCTCACTGATCTTTTCGTTACTCATACCGGCATTCTCACTTGTATAATGTCCAGCGCTCCTTACGGTACACCTTCAACCCTTATACAACGCTCCCCTACCCCTGATGCAAAGCATCAAGCCATAGCTTCGGTGGTGTGTTTAGCCCCGTTACATTTTCGGCGCAGAGTCACTCGACCAGTGAGCTATTACGCACTCTTTCAATGGTGGCTGCTTCTAAGCCAACATCCTGGTTGTCTGTGCAACTCCACATCCTTTCCCACTTAACACACACTTGGGGACCTTAGCTGATGGTCTGGGCTGTTTCCCTTTTGACAATGGATCTTAGCACTCACTGTCTGACTCCCGGAAGTAAGTCTATGGCATTCGGAGTTTGACTGAGCTTGGTAACCCTTGCGGGCCCCGCACCCAATCAGTGCTCTACCTCCACGACTCTGTTTTCCGAGGCTAGCCCTAAAGCTATTTCGGGGAGAACCAGCTATCTCCGAGTTCGATTGGAATTTCTCCGCTACCCCCACCTCATCCCCGCATTTTTCAACATGCGTGGGTTCGGGCCTCCAGTGCGTGTTACCGCACCTTCACCCTGGACAGGGGTAGATCACCCGGTTTCGGGTCTACGTCCACGTACTATGTCGCCCTATTCAGACTCGCTTTCGCTGCGGCTCCGGCTCTTCACCTTAACCTTGCACGGGAACGTAACTCGCCGGTTCATTCTACAAAAGGCACGCCATCACCCCTAAAACGGGCTCTGACTTTTTGTAAGCACACGGTTTCAGGTTCTATTTCACTCCCCTTCCGGGGTGCTTTTCACCTTTCCCTCACGGTACTGCTTCACTATCGGTCGCTAGGAAGTATTTAGCCTTGGCAGATGGTCCTGCCGGATTCATACGGGGTTTCACGTGCCCCGCACTACTCGGGATCCGTCTCGGAGGGAACAGACTTTCAACTACAGGGCTTTTACCTTCTTTGGCGGGCCTTTCCAGACCTCTTCGCTTAACCGGTTCCTTTGTAACTCCATGTGAGACGTCCCACAACCCCAAAGAGCAAGCTCTCTGGTTTGGGCTTCTCCGCGTTCGCTCGCCGCTACTGACGGAATCACTATTGTTTTCTCTTCCTCAGGGTACTTAGATGTTTCAGTTCCCCTGGTATGCCTCTACATAACCTATGTATTCAGTTATGAGTAACTGGAAATTACCCCAGCTGGGTTTCCCCATTCGGACACCCCCGGATCAAAGCTTGCTTACAGCTCCCCGAGGCAGTTTCGTTGTTCGCCACGTCCTTCATCGGCTCCTAGCGCCTAGGCATCCTCCGTGTGCTCTTAGTAGCTTAACCTCGTGCTCCGGTTTCGACTGCTCGCTTCCCTTGTTTTGCTTGCGCAAAGCCAAAAGTCGCTCCCACCCAATACCATCGCAAAAGCAATTAAGTACCAATTTATTAAACTTGTTTAACACAAGTTCAGCTAAAAAGGAATGTTCTAATTCGCGTTTGTTTCGTTTCGATATCTAGTTTTCAAAGAACAAGCTCCATGCAAAAGCAAGCTGTTTGAGAGTTTGAGCTCTCAAAACCGAACAACGAGTGAGTGTTTTGTAGCTTAGCTACATATTTGAATGTTTCCGTTGCAGGAAACGATTCTCCATAGAAAGGAGGTGATCCAGCCGCACCTTCCGATACGGCTACCTTGTTACGACTTCACCCCAATCATCTATCCCACCTTCGGCGGCTGGCTCCTTGCGGTTACCCCACCGACTTCGGGTGTTATAAACTCTCGTGGTGTGACGGGCGGTGTGTACAAGACCCGGGAACGTATTCACCGCGGCATGCTGATCCGCGATTACTAGCAATTCCGACTTCATGCAGGCGAGTTGCAGCCTGCAATCCGAACTGAGACCGGCTTTGTTGGGATTGGCTCCATCTCGCGATTTCGCAGCCCGTTGTACCGGCCATTGTAGTACGTGTGTAGCCCAGGTCATAAGGGGCATGATGATTTGACGTCATCCCCACCTTCCTCCGGTTTGTCACCGGCAGTCTATCTAGAGTGCCCATCCGAAATGCTGGCAACTAAATATAAGGGTTGCGCTCGTTGCGGGACTTAACCCAACATCTCACGACACGAGCTGACGACAACCATGCACCACCTGTCTCCTCTGTCCCGAAGGAAAGATACATCTCTGCATCGATCAGAGGGATGTCAAGACCTGGTAAGGTTCTTCGCGTTGCTTCGAATTAAACCACATACTCCACTGCTTGTGCGGGTCCCCGTCAATTCCTTTGAGTTTCAGTCTTGCGACCGTACTCCCCAGGCGGAGTGCTTAATGTGTTAACTTCGGCACCAAGGGTATCGAAACCCCTAACACCTAGCACTCATCGTTTACGGCGTGGACTACCAGGGTATCTAATCCTGTTTGCTCCCCACGCTTTCGCGCCTCAGCGTCAGTTACAGCCCAGAGAGTCGCCTTCGCCACTGGTGTTCCTCCACATATCTACGCATTTCACCGCTACACGTGGAATTCCACTCTCCTCTTCTGCACTCAAGTCACCCAGTTTCCAGTGCGATCCGGGGTTGAGCCCCGGGATTAAACACCAGACTTAAATGACCGCCTGCGCGCGCTTTACGCCCAATAATTCCGGACAACGCTTGCCCCCTACGTATTACCGCGGCTGCTGGCACGTAGTTAGCCGGGGCTTTCTTCTCAGGTACCGTCACCTTGAGAGCAGTTACTCTCCCAAGCGTTCTTCCCTGGCAACAGAGCTTTACGATCCGAAAACCTTCATCACTCACGCGGCATTGCTCCGTCAGGCTTTCGCCCATTGCGGAAGATTCCCTACTGCTGCCTCCCGTAGGAGTCTGGGCCGTGTCTCAGTCCCAGTGTGGCCGATCACCCTCTCAGGTCGGCTACGCATCGTCGCCTTGGTGAGCCGTTACCCCACCAACTAGCTAATGCGCCGCAGGCCCATCCCCAAGTGACAGATTGCTCCGTCTTTCCAGTTCCCTTCAGGCGAAGAAAACAATTATTCGGTATTAGCTACCGTTTCCGGTAGTTGTCCCAAACTTGAGGGCAGGTTGCCTACGTGTTACTCACCCGTCCGCCGCTAAGTATCAAGGAAGCAAGCTTCCTATCAACTCCGCTCGACTTGCATGTATTAGGCATGCCGCCAGCGTTCGTCCTGAGCCAGGATCAAACTCTCCAATAAAGTATTGAAAAGAGCGATAAGCTCATTTTGAATCTGACGAGATTAAAAATCTCATTTGTGCTCCAGCCGATTCAAGCCAAGGCTTGTTTCAAACTTTCGCGTTCATTCTGCAAGCAGAATGTTTACTCACTCGTTGTTCAGTTTTCAAAGATCAAACTTGTTCCGTTACAGAATGTCGTTCTCTTCAGCAACTTTTATATCTTACCACATCCGAACCAACTTTGCAAGCTCTTTTTTTAAGTTTCTTTCGAAGCTTATTTCATTTGCTTGCCGCACCGTGTAAACCGTGTTTTCTTGGCCGGAATTAGAATATACCATGTACAGATACTGAATGCAAGTCTTTTTTTAAGTAATTATATATCTTTCTATAATATTTCTGGTTTTTCTACATTCCCACATTTATCTCACGTAAAAAGCCTCTCTATAAAAGAAAGGCCCTCTCTTCAAGTTACTTTAATATCTATTGTTATCCGATAACCTCTTGGATGTGAAGCTGCCGTTGCTGCATCAGGTTAATGATGGTTCCTTCTACTGACACCATAGGCCGTGTAGGATGATCTCGATCAGAGAATACGATCTCTCCAATTTGGTTATTGCTGAGTTTTACTCGGATGCCATTATGGATCTGGGTCGAACGTTGAACAAATACTCTTACAATTGCAGGATCCAATTTCCCAAATGCCTCACTTTGGATCTGTTCTAGGACTAGGTATGGTGATTGTGCCTTGCGGTAGATCTTCTCCAGCGTCATGGCGTGGAAAATATCAGCAATAGCTACAATCTTGGCATAAATATGAATCTGCGTCCCACTAAGCTGCAACGGGTAGCCTGATCCATCAACTTTTTCATGATGCTGCAAAGCTGCAAGTCTGGCTCCCTCGTTAATGGCCTTTGCCTGTTTAAGGATCTGATAACCATATTTCGTATGCTGGCGAATCTCTTCCTGCTCTGTAGCCGTCAACGTGGATGGTTTATGGAGAATCTGCGGATCTACCTTGTTGTTACCAATATCATGGAACAAGCCTGCAAAAGCAACTTGCATCCAATCCTTGGAGGGCAGATCGATCCATTGGGCCAGTTGATACGATGTGATCGCACTCAGTACGGCATGGTGATATACATAATCATGTTCTTGCATTACTCGTGGACTGAAGGTAAGCACATTATATTGTTTGAGATGTGCAAACACAGCCTCCAACTGTGTACGTAACTCATAGACCGGCAATTCAGCCGCCAGAGAGGACAGGAAAGCATTTTTCGTTAGTCCGACCATCTTCTCATACTCATCCTGCAAAGACGTTACTACAGGAGCTGTGGTGACGTTCCCTGTCTTCCCTGCCCGTTCACCACTCTTGTCATTGGCAGAACTTCCTGCAGACACAGAGGCACCTTTGGTTGCTGTACTACTCGACGCCATTCTTTCTTGTTCAATATCTACCTGTTGAATCATAAAGGCTCTGAGCACTTCCATATCCTTGGGTAAAATAACTTTTCCCTTCTGGAGCAGAACGTTGCCGCGAAGTGTTTGCACATCACTCCCAAGTTTGAGTCCTGGTTTGACTTCTGACAGGGTGATTAATCCCATGTGTATTCCCCTCACTCATCGTTCTTCTATGTTAATAACAAACAAGACCATAGTCCCGGTTTTTCATGATATTTCCCATTATATTACTCAGAAATCAGGCTGTACATCCCAGATTCGGAAGAATACACGAAGAGATTCCTTTATACAACAAAAGGGCTCCCCGTGGGAGCCCTCGCAATCTTCTTCCAATCTCCAAGAGATCGGTTTTTATAACATTCTATTTTTATGCTTCCGAACCGGAATCGTCGTCGCCCTCAACTTCATTAACCTCAACTTCAGAAACGGTGCCTTCTTCCAAGCTTACTACCGGAGCTTGGGACTCCTCGCCTTCCAAGCCTTCAAGCGACTCATCGTCTGGTTCTTCTTCATTCTTATCAATTCGGCTGACTGTAGCTACTGAGTCCTCGTCACGAATATGAATCAGTTTCACACCCTGCGTGTATCGACCCATAGTGGATATGCCTTCCATGCTCATCCGGATCAACGTACCACTAGACGTAATAATCATCAGATCCTCTTCGGTTTTAACCATTTTGAGGCTGACTACTGAGCCGTTCTTCTCTGTGACATTAATAGTCTTGATCCCTTTACCGCCACGAGTCTGCATCCGATAGTCACTCACAGGTGTACGTTTACCGTAACCTTTGGCTGTAACGATTAGAACATCAAGGTCTTTATCAACTACATCCATGCCGATAACGGCATCCTGTTCATCCAATGTGATCCCTTTAACCCCGGTGGCACTACGTCCCATGGAACGTACATTACCTTCGGAGAATCGAATAGACATTCCGTGAGCTGTACCCATGATGATCTCTTGCTGTCCATCGGTCAGCTTAACATCGATCAGAATGTCATCATCACGCAAGGAAATACCGATCAAGCCGCCTTTGCGGATATTGGTGTAATCCTCAAGTGGTGTTTTCTTCACAACCCCTTGGCGGGTAGCAAAGAACAGGTATCTGTCACTTTCGAATTCCTGAACCGGAATCACGGCATTAACTGATTCACCCTGCTCAATCTGGATCAGGTTGATAATCGGCGTTCCCCGTGCGGTACGTCCAAGCTCTGGAATCTCGTACGCTTTGAGACGGTACACTTTACCTTTGTCAGTGAAGAACATGAGGTAATTGTGAGAGTTGGTCACGAACAGATGCTCGACAAAGTCGGTATCTTTCGTATCCATACCCACGACCCCACGTCCACCACGTTTCTGGCTGCGGTAAGTGGATACCGGCAGACGTTTCACGTAGCCTGTATGAGTAATCGTAATGATAACCTCTTCACGTGGAATCAGGTCCTCATCCAGAATACTCTCTTCACCTACAGTAATCTCTGTACGACGATCATCGCTGAAGCGGTCGCGGATCTCTTGCAGCTCCGTACTGATAATCTCAAGTACCAGATGCTCATTGGCCAGAATTTCGCGATACTCTCTGATTTTGACCATCAGTTCGTTATATTCATTTTCAATACGTTCGCGTTCCAGACCTGTGAGTCGTTGCAAACGCATATCGAGAATAGCTTGAGCCTGATCATGACTGAGTGAGAAGCGCTCAATCAAACCTTCTCTTGCTGCATCCGCATTACTGGATGAACGAATCAACGTAATAATCTCGTCGATATGATCCAGCGCAATGCGCAAGCCTTCTAGAATGTGTGCACGAGCTTCAGCCTTTTTCAGTTCAAACTGCGTACGTCTGCGAATAACCTCAATCTGATGCTGCAGGTAGTGATACAACACTTCACGCAAGTTCAGAATTTTAGGTTCTTTATTAACAATCGCAAGCATGTTAATCCCGAAAGTGGATTGCATCGATGTATGTTTGTACAGGTTGTTCAGGACAACCCCCGGATTCACGTCTCTGCGAAGCTCAATGACAACCCGCATACCATTACGGTCAGACTCATCACGAAGGTCAGTAATACCATCAATCTTTTTATCACGTACCAACTCGGCGATTTTCTCAACGAGTCTCGCCTTGTTTACCTGATAAGGCAGCTCCGTAACGATAATTCGCGCCTTGTTGTTGTTCTCTTCGATGTTGGTTTTGGCCCGCATCGTTACTGAACCACGTCCGGTCTGATACGCCTGGCGAATGCCTGAGCGGCCCAAAATATAGCCGGATGTAGGGAAGTCTGGTCCTTGAATGTAATCCATGAGTTCCATGGATGTAATGTCCGGGTTTTGAATCATGGCCTGTACACCATCAATGACCTCGCCCAGGTTATGAGGAGGAATATTGGTAGCCATACCTACCGCGATCCCGCCGACCCCATTGACAAGCAAGTTAGGAAAACGAGCAGGCAGAACGATTGGCTCATGTTCTTCACCGTCATAGTTCGGCTGAAAATCAATCGTATCCTTGTTAATATCTCTGAGCATTTCCATAGCAATCTTGGACAAACGTGCTTCGGTATAACGCATGGCTGCTGCCATATCACCATCGACCGATCCAAAGTTACCATGTCCATCTACATGCATATAACGCAGGGAGAAATCCTGTGCCATCCGTACCATCGTCTCGTAAACAGCAGAGTCACCGTGTGGGTGATACTTACCGATAACTTCGCCGACGATTCTGGCTGATTTTTTATGTGGTTTATCGGGTGTCATGCCGAGCTCTGACATCGCGTACAGAATACGCCGGTGAACCGGCTTCAATCCATCACGCACGTCAGGTAAGGCACGGCTAACGATGATGCTCATCGCATAATCCATAAACGATTCACGCATCTCGACGCCTATATCCCGATCTGTAATCTGAGAGTTCATTTCTTCCGCCATGCTGGACCTCCTTCTTGTCCTTCAACAAACGTTCCATTCCGTCATGCAAAAAAAGTTGATTATATGTGAAAAGCCTAACAAGGCTAAAACCGCGCAAGAACGCTACTCTTTATTATATTACTTTCACAAAAGTTACACAATTAAACGTCCGCTGGGCAATAGCCTTTCTTCCGGGAACTTCTGCGTGTCTAGGGATACGCCCTGCCTTCCTCCCCAATTGCACATACAATGCTAGAAAAACGGCATATGTACTGTGCCTACCGAGGCTAAAGCCATTCCCGTCCTACGATCAAACTGCAAATTGTGCAGCTCATCGCACAAAACGCCATATTTCTCTATTATACCACTGAAATCGTCTCTTGTCCTTTGATTTCTCCGTGTCTGTCCCTCTTTAGAACTGAGCAAAACATGAAAGGACTGATGAATCTTGGGTATCCAACGCGTCTCCAGCAAATGGGCCAAAACAGCTGTATTACAACGCAGTCGCATTGTGAATGAATATATCCCAGTGACCCGAAAATATAGCCGTCAAACTCTGGAACGAATGACTGAATTGTTTGAGTCCAACTATATCAAACCGGACCGTGGTACTTACGGTAATGGCGTTATGCGGGTGAAAACAACCCGTTTATACGAACCTGTCGTTAATTCCGAAGATTCCACCACAGATACAGAGGTTTCGGAAGAAACCAATGATCGGAACCTGCCTGATGAACCCGAAGCAAGTGCTGTTACCTCCAAAGCTACCTATCTCACAACAACATATCAACTCCAATACGGTACAGAGGAGAGATCATTTCATTCCCTGGACGAACTCGAACGAGCACTGAATGATCGCATTCAGGAACGTGAATATATCATTCAACAGGGAATATCGCTGATGAAGCATGAAGATTTGCCTTTTGACTTGCGTGTGTTAACTCAGAAAAATCTGCAACACAACTGGGAAACAACAGGTATTCTGGGACGTGTTGCTGCGCCGGGCAAAATCATCACCAACATTCATGGTGGTGGGCGATTGGCCACGTTTGAAGAACTCGTACTCCCCCATCTTCAACAGGATGGCTTCAAGAAACTCCGTAATGAGCTGTACCGCTTAGGTATTCATACCGCTGTACAATTGCAAACATCATTTCCAAGACTCAAAGAGATTGGTATTGATATTGCGCTAGACGAAGCAGGGCGTCCCTGGATTCTTGAAGTCAACACACTGCCAGGCATTTATGCTTTTGGCTTATTACCAGACAAGGAGGCTTACCGGAAGATCAAACGTTATGCGATTGCGTACGGTCGTTTGCCCTCCAAAAAGAGTAAGAGCTCCCGTCCATCCCCCAAAGCACAGGCCTCGTCTGCCAAAAAACGTGTACGTAGATAACAAAGGGTACGGAAGTCTAAGTTACGCCTTCCCTGTTCCATACCTTCTCTAATATAAAAAAAGGCGCCCTCTCAGGCGCCTCTTCGAATGTGTTAAATGTCGAGGTTTTTCACGTATTTCGCATTTTCCTGGATAAAGTCACGACGCGGTTCAACATTATCCCCCATCAGGGTGTCAAACATGGTATCAGCAAGGATGGCATCATTAATCGATACTTGCATCATGGTCCGGCTCTCCGGATCCATCGTCGTTTCCCACAATTGTCCGGCATTCATCTCGCCAAGACCTTTGTAACGCTGAACGTTGAATTTCGCATTTTCCCCGAGCGTTGCAATAATTTCATCGCGCTCTTTCTCGGAACCGGCATAACGAATTACTTTGTTACGCTCAATCTTGAACAATGGCGGTTGTGCAATATACACATAACCTGCCTCAATGATTTTACGCATGTACCGATACAGGAATGTCAGCAATAGTGTACGGATATGAGCACCATCGACGTCGGCATCGGTCATCAAAATAATTTTGTGATAGCGCGCTTTGGCAATATCGAAGTCATCACCAATACCTGTACCCATTGCCGTAATAATTGCTCTAATCTCCGCATTACCCAAGATGCGGTCGAGACGAGCTTTTTCCACGTTTAGAATCTTACCACGCAGCGGCAAAATCGCTTGGAAATGACGATCCCGACCTTGCTTCGCTGATCCGCCTGCAGAGTCACCTTCGACGATGTACAATTCGCTGATTGAAGCATCCTTGGATGAACAGTCTGCCAGTTTACCTGGAAGTGAGCTTACTTCAAGTGCACCTTTACGACGTGTCAGTTCACGGGCTTTACGGGCAGCTTCACGCGCACGTGCTGCTTGCAGTCCTTTTTCCAAAATGCGACGGGATACGGAAGGGTTCTCTTCCAGGAACTCCTGCAGCTTCTCGGCAAACAAGGATTCGACAATCCCACGCACTTCGCTGTTGCCCAGCTTGGTCTTGGTCTGTCCTTCAAATTGCGGCTCCGGAATCTTGACCGAAATAATAGCTGTCAAGCCTTCACGCACGTCATCCCCGGAAAGGTTCCCCGTGCTGTCCTTGATTACCCCCGCCTTACGGGCGTAATCATTGATAATCCGCGTAAGGGCACTCTTGAAACCTGATTCATGCGTTCCGCCCTCATGCGTGTTGATATTGTTCGCGAAGGAATAGATATTCTCGGTGTAGTTGTCATTGTATTGCAGGGCAACTTCCACCTGGATGTTATCTCTGGAACCTTCAACGTAAATTGGATTCTCATGCAGTACTTCGCGCTTCTGGTTGAGGAAGGAGACGTATTCGATAATGCCGCCTTCATACAGGAATGAGTTGGTTGCACCTGTACGCTCATCCGTCAGTGTAAGACCAATACCCTTGTTCAGGAACGCCAGCTCACGAATACGGGCCAGCAAGATGTCATATTCATAAACTCTTGTTTCCGTGAAAATTTCAGGGTCCGGATGGAATCTAACCGTTGTTCCTGTTTCGTCGGTTGTACCGATCACTTTCAGGTCGTACTGTGGAGCTCCACGGCGATATTCCTGTTGATAGATATGTCCCTCACGTTTAACCGTTACAACCACTTTTTCAGAGAGTGCATTCACAACGGACACACCAACACCATGCAAACCACCGGATACTTTATATCCGCCGCCGCCAAATTTCCCCCCTGCATGGAGGACAGTCATAACTACCTCAAGTGCAGGACGTTTCATTTTGGTATGTTCGCCGACAGGAATACCCCGTCCGTTATCGACTACAGTCACGCTATTGTCTTCATGGATACTGACCTCAATGTGGTCACAGTAACCTGCAAGCGCTTCGTCAATACTGTTGTCCACTACTTCCCAGACCAGATGATGCAGGCCCTTGGAACTGGTGGAACCGATATACATCCCCGGACGCTTCCGTACGGCTTCCAATCCTTCAAGGACCTGAATTTCATTCGCATCATATGACGGTTGATTCATAGACATGCCTTTCACCTACTTCTATAGATTCAATATCGTAAATATGCGTTAACTAATAATGTTTGCTGAAATAGGCAACGTCCTTCATTTCAGCCAGATGTCCACATAAAAACAAGCAGAAAAAGACATACCTTATGTGACACAAACGCTAGAGATCAGGAAAAATGTGAGCCCGCTTCTTCAGCGTGGCTGAGGAAATAGGCGAGTAGTACACAATGTTTTTGGTCACCACAATGGACTTCGCTTCCTCTTCACCGATGTGTTCCACTGTCTTTTCCTGCTCGGCATGCGTGACATACTGCTTGGAGATCTTTGAGGATTTTTCAATCGATATATCAAAAATAGCGACCAATTCGGAAGAACGGATGATCTTCTCACCGCCCAGATGAATGTACATAAGCCCCTCACTCCTTAGCGTTCAACCTGTCCGGCATGAACGTGATAAATACTGGCATCTTTGAGCTTGTCAACGTTCAGGCTCTCGATCCCCGTAGCCGTAATAAAGGTTTGCACCTTGCTCTGGAACGTTTCGATCAGCTGCGTCTGGCGAAAAGGATCCAGCTCGGACAGAACATCATCCAGCAACAGAACTGGATATTCTCCGATTTCTTCATGAATCAGTTCAATTTCCGCAAGTTTAAGGGACAACGCTGTTGTGCGCTGCTGCCCCTGCGAGCCATATGTTTGTACTTCCCGATCGTTAATGAAAAAGGACAGGTCATCCCGATGCGGCCCACTAAGGGTTGTGCCTCGGCGAATCTCCTGCTCTTTCATTTGTGATAATTTTATCATAAATTGGTCCATTAAGACAGCTTCATCTTCCTCAGCGGCTTCGCTGAAGGAAGGAAGGTAGGCCAGCCGCAAGACTTCTCCGCCTCCGGTGATCCCCTGATGAATCGTTTCTGCCCACTTTTGCAGTTTCTTTATGAATTGTTTCCTTTTTTTGACGATTTTAACACCATGCTCAACCAGTTGTTCGTTCCACACCTCAAGCATGGTCTGGGCTGATGCCCCTTGTCCCCATAACTGCTTAAGCAAATTGTTTCGTTGGACGAGCACTTTTTGGTATTGCTGTAGGTGATACAGGTAGCCAGGTGCTACCTGCCCGATCTCCATGTCAAGAAACCGGCGGCGGACCCCCGGTGTGCCTTTTACAATCTCCAGATCCTCCGGTGCAAACATCACAACATTGAGCGCTCCGACAAAATCACTTAACTTGCGCTGCTCCAAGCCGTTAATTTTTGCTTTTTTGCCTTGTTGCGACAAAGATAGTTCAAGCTTGACCGATCCGTACTTTTTGTCGACCTCTGCTGCAAGTCTGGCACGTTCCTCACCGAAACGGATTAACTCCTTGTCACGGGATGTACGATGGCTCTTGGTGAGTGCGAGTACAAAAATCGCCTCTGCAAGATTGGTCTTGCCTTGGGCATTTTGCCCGATCAACAAGTTTACGGGACCAAAAGAGTCCAGTCTGAGATGTTCATAATTGCGGAAATTCTGCAGATCAATGCTGTTCACAAACACGCGGTAACCTCCCTTTTATCCCGTCCGTCAGGAGGCAGCAGGATCGAACTGGTCTTCTTATTCTGCAGCAACTTCGAATGTGCCTTCTCCGTCCACTTCAACGATATCCCCAGGGTATAACTTACGTCCCCGGCGTTCCTCAGGCTCTTTATTCACACGTACAAGACCTTCCTGAAGCAAAGCTTTGGCCATACCTCCAGTTGGGATGCAATCAGCCAGTTTCAAAAATTGATCAAGCTTGATATATTCCGTTCGAATCGTAACTTGGTTCACTGTGATCTTCCTTTCGTTAGTTGGTCGTCCGATATGGCAATATCACGTAAAGGCTGTGACTGTCATCCAGCGGTTTCAAGATAATTGGACTCATGACTCCTGTAAAAGCGATCATCAGCTGCTCACTTTCAACAACTTTCAGCACATCCAGCATGTATTTGGAGTTGAACGAGATTTTTAACGGATCTCCTGTAAACTCGGCAGGTTCGATTTCTTCTCTTACTTTACCTAGCTCGGAAGAACTTGAAGAAATTTCAACGGATCCTGAATCCATCGTTTGCATACGCACGATGTTTGTTTTCTCTTCACGCGACAGCAAATAAGCCCGGTCAATGGATTCACTTAATTTTTTTGTATCTAAAACAAGTTCTGTTTTGTATGACGTTGGAATAATTCTAGAAGTATCGGGATATGTTCCGTCCAAAATACGAGAGTAGAACAATACACGGTCGATTTTGAACAGGACCTGGTTATCTGCAACAACGATATCCACAAGGGTATTTTGATCCGGAACAATTTTGCTGAGTTCGTTCAGCGTTTTACCGGAAATAACCACGTTGTTGAAGCGGATACCTTCTGCATTATCCAGCATTGCTGATCGAGTAGCAAGACGGTGACGGTCTGTTGCCACAAATTTCAATTCGTTGTCACCCAAACTCCAGAGTACACCTGTCAGGATTGGAGTAGTCTCATGTGTGGAAATGGAGAAGACCGTTTGTTTAATCATATTTTTCAGCAAATCTCCTGGAATGGAGACCGTTTGGTTTTCTTCGATGCTTGGCAGTACCGGGAATTCTTCCGGATCAAGACCTACCAGTTGAATTTCGGTAGCACCTGCAGAGATAAAGGTGTTGAAGTTCTCTTTGACTTCCATGTGTACTTCCTGTGATGGCAGCTTCTTGATGATCTCCACAAAAAACTTGGCTGGCAAAACTACACTGCCGGGTTGATCTACCTGAACTACGCTTTTATCTCCATCTTCAAGCGGGATGAAGGATTGAATGGATATATCGGTGTCACTTGCTGTCAACGTTACACCTTGATGATTCACGTCGAATTTGATACCGCTCAGAATCGGAATCGTCGTACGGCTCGAGATCGCTTTGGATACTTGCTGTATGGAATCGTTTAAGTAGTTTTTCATTATGCTGATTTTCATGGTTTCACTCCTAGCTGATTTTTTGGGTGTTGGGGTGTTAAAAGGTGTTTTTCAAAGGCCGAAGGCTAAGCTCCGAAATGGCTATTTTGGAGATGATATCTTTAAGATCTTTTTAGTAATAATAGTAATAGGGGCACTGAATATGTGGATAAGTGGGTATAAACCCGTACACCCAAGCCTATCCACATGTGTATACGTTGTGCATAGGCTTGGGACTTGTTCAGGTTGGATTCTTAATTTTTTCGGTTAAGTTGTTGATAACTTTATAGAGATCCTGATCGTTTTTAATCGCTTGGGAGATTTTTTCGTGAGCATGTATGACAGTGGTATGATCTCGTCCTCCGAATGCTTCCCCAATTTTGGGCAGAGAAAAGTCTGTCAGTTCACGAGAGAGATACATGGCAATCTGTCTTGGGAAAGCAACTGCCTTGGTCCGTTTCCGTGCTTTGAAATCTTCAAGCTTAAGGCTATAATACTCGCCGACCTTTTGTTGGATGTCATGAATAGTGATCATTTTGGGACGACTGGAAGGAATAATATCCTTCAGTGCTTCAGCTGCCAGATGAGTGGTTACATCTTGATTAGTCAGTGAAGAATAAGCAACGACCCGAATCAGGGCGCCTTCCAGTTCACGGATGTTGGTGTCAATCTGGTTGGCAATGTACATCATCGCTTCATTCGGAATATCCAAGTTTTCCGCACGTGCCTTTTTACGCAAAATTGCGATCCTTGTCTCCAAATCTGGAGGCTGGATATCCGTGATTAACCCCCATTCAAAGCGAGAACGAAGTCGTTCTTCCAGTGTCGGAATTTCCTTCGGTGGTCTGTCGCTGGAGATGATGATCTGCTTCCGTTCCTCATGCAGCGCATTAAACGTATGGAAAAATTCCTCTTGTGTTGATTCTTTTCCCGCCAAGAACTGAATATCATCAATGAGCAAAATGTCGACGCTCCGGTATTTGTTACGGAAGCTCTCCCCGCGGTTGTCACGGATCGAGTTAATGAATTCGTTCGTGAATTTCTCAGACGACAAATAAACGACTTTGCTGCCCGGATCATGCTCCAGAACATAATGTCCGATCGCATGCATCAAGTGTGTTTTACCGAGTCCTACTCCTCCATACAGGAAGAGAGGATTGTAAGCTTTGGCGGGCGCTTCAGCGACCGCCAGCGATGCGGCATGGGCAAAACGGTTGCCCGGCCCGATGACAAATGTATCGAACGTATATTTCGGATTCAGCATGCTGAGTACCGCTTCTTCCTGTACAACTGTAGGCGTTGGCGCCGGCAATTGCGGGTCCGGTTCAGCAGGCTTGTTCTCTTCGATGACAAATTTCACATCGACTTGCTTGCCAAGCAGCTCGTATACCGTCGAGCCAACCAATTTGGTGTAACGGCTCTCCAGCCATTCGACGGCAAACGTGGTTGGTGCGGAAATGACGATTGAACGGTCATTTAGCTTGGTGGCTTTGGTTGCTTTGAACCAGGTGTCAAAGCTGGGTTTGCTGAGTTTGTTTTGTATGATTGATAAAATTTGCTGCCATAAATCAGAAGTATGGCTGTCCACAGACTGTCACTCCTTTTACATGTTCCAAGTGTGGCTTAAGCCATGATGCAGTGTCGAAATACGAGATATATTGTTGAATTTATCCCCAAACCCCCGCAGGTCGAAAACAAAAAAAGTATGAACAACGGAAAATTGTTCACAACTTTATCCACAGGCTGTTGATAATATTATGGGTCAGATCACATATTCACATCCAAAAGTAATACAATCATAGCAAAAGAAACCCCGCATTTCAACGTATCGCGTGATTTTATCCACAAATTCAATAACTTGTGTATAATTTTTAGTCACAACACAATATATTGTTTATAAACTGTTTAATTTTCGACAGAAAGACCCAAAAACCAAAAATGTTTTATACACAGGTTATCCGTCAAATGATGCCAAATTGTGTGTAAAAGTATTCTTGGTTTGTGAATAACCTGTCTGTGGATAACCGTGAAGTGAAAATGGAGCGTAATCGAGATCGGAAATGAGTTACCTCTCACCCTCGTATTTTTTGGCCAAAGGGTAGAGGATAAAATCCAAATTGGCGTATCGTTAAACAAGTAATGTGATTTGGTTTCTGAGGAGATGGCGATCTGTGATCATCGATATAGATGGATAATGAACAAAGAGGAATTCATTTTAAGACAAGTGGAATATGAATTATCCGGAATGAGGAGCTAAGCCGAAACTCAAATATTGAGGTAGAAGTGTATGAATGTATGATATGAATCCAAACGACATTTTATGAATTTATAGCAAAAGAGGGTGTGCCCTAAAACCGATTTTTGGTTTTAGGGCACACCCTCTTTTTTTGGTGCAGAAACGAGGTATGGATTGATGATTTAGAGACGGGGAAGGGACATCTTACGCTGGAATTCAGCGATATCTGCGTATTCCTCCTCCAGTTTGCGAGAGATCCGAATAAAGATGGGCAGCAGCTCCTGGTAAAGTACAGCATTCTCTTTGACAGGGGTATGTCGATGTGTTGTACCCACCATGGAAGAAACGGCATGAAGCGATTTGATCCGCCCAGTAGCGTACAAACCAAGCACGACGGCACCCAGACAGGAACTTTCGAAGCTCTCGGGTACAACCACTTCCTGATTGAAGATATCAGACATCATCTGGCGCCAGAGAGGAGAGCGTGCAAACCCACCTGTGGCTTGAATGGAGGTAGGTTGCCCAATCTGTTCTTCCATGGCGAGCAGTACCGTGTATAGGTTGAAAATGACCCCTTCCAGAACAGCGCGGATCATATGCTCTTTCTGATGATGGAGTGTTAAGCCAAAAAAGGAGCCACGGGCATCTGGATTCCACAATGGGGCGCGTTCGCCCGATAGGTACGGGTGGAACAGAAGCCCTTCCGATCCCGGGCGGACACGTTCGGCAATTTTGGTTAGAACATCATAGGAATTGATGCCAAGTCGCTTCGCTGTCTCCACTTCAGACGCTGCAAATTCATCCCGCACCCAGCGAAATAACATGCCACCGTTATTCACAGGTCCGCCAATGACCCAAAGATTCTCTGTGAGGGCGTAACAGAAGGTCCGACCTTTGGGGTCGGTAACCGGACGGTCCACGACAGTGCGAATAGCACCACTGGTTCCGATGGTTGCTGCGACAACACCAGGTTCAATAGCGTTCACGCCGAGATTGGACAAAACCCCGTCACTTGCGCCAATAACAAAGGGCGTAGAGGGGGAGAGAGCCATTTTTTCAGCCGATTCGTGATTCATTCCTTCTAATATATGTGTTGTAGGTACGAGCTTCGAGAGATGGTCGGGTGTAATACCTGCAATCTCAAGGGCTTCTGCGTCCCAGTCCAGTTGTTCCAGATTGAGCAAGCCCGTGCAGGAAGCGATGGAATGGTCGACGACATATTGTCCGAATAGACGGAAGAATAGATATTCTTTAATCGAAATGAATTTGGCTGTGCGCTCAAAAAGTTCAGGTTCATCGTGGCGCAGCCACATTAATTTGGTCAGCGGTGACATGGGATGGATCGGTGTACCCGTGCGCAGATAGATGCGATGGCCCAGACCATTCTCTTGCAGCTGGGCAGACCAAGCTGCACTTCGATTATCCGCCCAGGTGATGCAACGGGTTAAGGGTTTGTTATCCTGTCCCATGGCAATGACACTATGCATAGCCGAGCTGCAGGATACAAACAGGATCTGCTCGGCAGCAACGCCGCTCTGCTCCATAACTCCTCGGACAGAGCGGAGGGCCGCCTGTACAATCTCTTCGGGGTCCTGCTCGGCTACATCGGGTGCAGGGGTATACAAAGGGTATTCCTGTGTTGAAGTACTGATGACGGACCCTTGCTCGGTAAATAACACGGATTTGGTACTGGTTGTACCAATATCGATCCCAATCATGTAGTTGTTCATATATTTAATCCTTCTTTCTTCAGAAAGCGATGAGATTTAATTTTTTTATACTATAGAGACTCCATTTATACCACTGTACTTAGCAGCAATATAAAGATCAGTCCGACCACGGATAATAGTGTTTCCATAACGGTCCACGTTTTCAATGTCTGGGAAACGCTCATATTAAAGAATTCTTTGATCATCCAGAATCCTGCATCGTTCACATGGGACAAGATGAGTGACCCTGCACCTGTGGCGAGTACAACCAGCTCAATATTGGTACCTGGTGTGAGTGCAAGCACTGGAGCGACAATACCGGCAGCAGTTGTCATAGCTACGGTTGCTGAACCGGTAGCTACACGAATGAGCGCAGCGACCAGCCAGGCAAACAGGATCACGTTGATGTTGGCATGAGTAGCGACATCCGCAATGGCGTTGCCCACACCACTATTGATCAATACCTGTTTGAAAGCACCGCCTCCGCCAATAATGAGAATGATGGTCGCCGTAGGCGCCAGACATTCACTGGTGAAGCGAGAAATATCGTGTTTGGTGAATCCACGTGCAAAGCCGAGTGAAAAGAGGGCAAATACAACTGAAATCAGCAGAGCAATGATCTCATGACCGATAAATTCACTGAAAACGGTGAAGCCGCTTGTGGCATTTGGGTCAATGATGCTGGCTATGGAACCAATCAGCATCAGAATAACCGGCAGCAATATGGTAAACAGGGTGATACCAAACCCAGGCATGTTGCTGTTTGTTTTGGTTGCGAATTGTTCAGCCAGTTCAGCTGGCGGTTCGGTGTGTATTCTTTTGCCAATAAATTTACCAAACAAAGGACCTGCAATAATCGCTGTAGGAATACCAACAATAAGGGAGTACAAAATGGTTTTACCCAGATCCGCGCTGTAGGCTTCGATCGCTATCATTGGCGCTGGGTGGGGTGGGACCAAACCGTGTACAGTCGATAAACCGGCCAAAATGGGAATACCAATCTGCAGCAGAGACATATTGGTTTTACGTGCAACGGTGAAAATGATGGGAATCATCAAAATCACGCCGACTTCGAAGAAAACGGGAATACCAACGATAAATCCAACAATCATCATGGCCCAGTGCACACGTTTCACACCGAACCGATCAACCAATGTAGTTGCAATGCGCTCGGCACCGCCAGATTCGGCCATCATCTTACCAAGCATCGTACCGAGAGCAATAACAATTGCAATGGTTCCAAGTGTGCCGCCAAGTCCCCCGGTAATGGAAGAGATCACATCGGCAGGTTTCATGCCTGTAAGCAAACCGAGCATTAATGCGGACAACAGCAGGGTGATAAAGGGATTCCATTTATACTTGGAAATCAAGACGATCAGAAAAACGATCGCAATTAACGTCCAAACCAATAATGTTGCGTTGTGGGATAGTCCAAAAAGAGTGCTCATGATGTTATGTGCTCCTTTATTTCTGATATAGAACGCTTACAAGTGAGATTATCGTCAACAATTTTTTCGTGCCGGTACTAATTAGAAGAGGTGTTGGCGAGAAATGTAGTTTTATCATGCCCAAAATGAAAACAAAATCGCGTTTTGTATACTTGTCGACAAGTTGAACCGCAATCACTCACAGCGGATATGATTGCAAACGCCTTGCTCCTTTTAGGAATCAAAGCTTTCGTGCAGGGTTTTACCGGAATCTTGGAAATACGTGCGGACTCCAGCCTGAATGAGCATTTTGTCACCAGACTCCAGTGCTTCAACGAGCAAACGGTGTTTCTCAATTACAGCGCTTACTTTCTGTTCGCCTTGAACGAATACTCTGCGCGTCGTGAGCAGCATAACGGTCATCACAACATATCGAATACTCTTCCATAGATGTGAGATACGGGAATGCTGAGCGGCTTCAATAATCGTTTCATGGAAAACGAGATCCTGGTAGGCGAATTCGACAGCGTCCTGATGTCGTCCAGCAAGTTGCATTTTGTCGATCACGTTACGCAACTGGGTGATTAATGACGCTGGAACATCACCTGCGAGTCGCTGCTGCACAAAACTTTCAATTAGGAAACGTACATCATACAATTCTTCGACATCCTTGATTCGTAGTCCAATGACAACGACACCCATACGTTCAAGTCGAATAAGTCCTTCATTGGACAATGTACGTAAGGCTTCACGGACAGGTGAGCGACTGCTGTCAAAATCAGCCGCAATTCGATTTTCCGACAAAATCTCTCCAGGTCGAAGGGTACCACTGATGATCCGCAGCCTTAATTCGCAGGCAATGGCTTCACCACGGGAAGCCCCTTGAAGCCAGGAAGAAGGAAATAACATATGGCTAACGCTCCTATTAATAAGTAATCAGTTCATTACTGATCATAGCATAACTATTTTGCGGACTGGACAGTTCAGTTCAATCCATAGTCTGTAGCTACAAGCTAACGGCTAATGTTTTTTTCAAAGGACTACTCAAGGCGGATAAGTAAATTAGCTTCATCCATATACTTGTATACAAGATGTGATTTTTATCCTACACCTTTCTCAAAAGCTTGTAAACCTTAATTGAAGCGGATACAACCTGATTAGAATTCGACGATATTTATAGCCTATAATCATTATCCACATGTGAATAACTTTAAACAGGATGTAATGAAGGAGATAGCGGGCATTGGAGGGTGTGGATAACTATAAATGCTGAAATAGTGTGATCTGATCGGGGTCTGGGGATAACTTTTAGGACTCTCTTCGGGGCTTGGTCATGGTATGGAAGTGAACGGACTGTGGTCATTACTTTGGGTGGGATGAAGAGTGTATATAAAAGAGGGAGAAGCCTTGCGCCTTGCAGTTGACTTTTCCAGGTGGTCATGGTTAAATATATAAAGGTGTTTTCTGTGAAGATGAAAGTGATTCATCACATAAGTATTTCCTTGTGAGGAGGTGCAATACATTGAGACCTACATTCAAACCGAACGTTAGCAAACGTAAAAAAGTTCATGGTTTCCGGAAAAGAATGAGCACGAGCAACGGCCGTAAAATTTTGGCCGCACGTCGCCTTAAAGGCCGTAAAAACCTGAGTGCTTAATGCATTGAAGACCACCGAGGTGGTCTTTTTTTTCTTAATTAGCTGAAATCAGACTGGATGCTGCTACAGATCAGGTCTGAATGGTCTGCGAAAAAGTGCTGAACACATATGAAGTATGTTGAGTGAGTTTTCCATTTTTCGAAAACTTACCTTATATAATGATGAATGTTTGCTTGGTTAAATGGCCAATCAACAATCATCCCGGATGAATGCTGATCAGTTCAAGTAGCTGATAAACAGTCATCCCGGATGAATGCTGATCAGTTCAAGTAGCTGATAAACAGTCATCCCAAATGAAGTTGTCGCCAAGACGGTTTACCGTCATTCAAGAAAGCCTATACTAAATCAGTAATGAGGCCTCCGTCAATAACAATGGTGGAGAACAGCAAGGAGAAGCGCCGTGTATAAAAGACTGCGTCTACGAAACCGGGCGGACTTTAGCCGCGTATACCGGTATGGGAAATCGTTTGCCAATCATCAATTCGTGGTGTATGGCTGTCGCCGTAAAGATACGGAACAATTTCGGGTCGGCGTATCATGCAGCAAGAAAATCGGAAACGCTGTCGTACGCAACCGGATGAGACGCATGATCAAGGAAATTGTTCGTCATCATGAGCATGAGATCGTCACGCAGATGGATCTGATTTTTATCGTCAGAAAAGGTGCACTGGACATGCCCTACAAGGAAATGGAAAAAAGCCTGCTACATGCGATGCGAAAGGGCTCTCTTTTGAAGTCGAGCAAGCGGTAAGCTTCGGTTTATTTGTCCTCCTAATTATGGTATGATTTACGGTGGAATGGAATGGTTAAGAGAGGGGTTATGAAGTGTCGCGATTGAAGACATCAAAGGGGAAGTGGATTCTCCTCATTGCAGTCATTGCAATGGTCACTGTACTCGCCGGATGTACTCCACAAGGAGCCGGGGTTACTACGGAAGATCTGAAGAATAGTGGCTCATTCTGGCAAAGCAATGTTGTGTACTGGTTCTCACTGGCGCTGGATACATTCGCCAACTGGTTTAACGGTGAATATGGACTGGCCGTCCTCGTGATGGTGCTTATTGTGCGGACATTGATTTTACCATTAACAATGAAACAAGTCCGTAGCTCCAAAGCTATGCAGGCGATTCAGCCGCAGCTGAAAGAGATTCAAGCCAAGTTTAAAGATACACCTGAGAAAGTTCAGCAAGAAACAATGAAGTTGTTTCAGGAGAATAAAGTTAATCCGATGGCGGGTTGTCTGCCGCTTATCATTCAGATGCCGATTTACATCGCACTTTATAACTCAATTTACGGAAACTCCAGTCTGAGAACACATGATTTCTTGTGGCTTCAGCTCGGGGAACCGGATCACCTGTTTATTTTGCCAGTGCTGGCTGCCATTACTACATTCATTCAAACATGGATGATGATGCGTATGAACCCTGCACAGCAAGTGGGACCAATGCAGTTCATGTTGTGGGTATACCCTATCTTGATCTTCGTGATGTCCTATCAGTTCCCGTCAGCACTTCCGCTGTACTGGTTCTACAGTAACATCTACACGATCGTGCAAAACTATTTCCTTTACCGGAATAATGATAAAATCGTGGCTGAGGTCAACGTGAAGCAGAATAGCTCTTCCAAAAATGGAGCTAAACGCAAAAACGGTGGCAAAGCGACCGTCTCTGGAAAAGGGTCGAAAGGGGCCAAAAAATCGAAATGACCAAAGTCATTACGTCAGGAAAAACCGTTGAAGATGCTGTAAACCAAGGATTGACCGAGCTTGGCGTAAGTCGGGACAAGGTCGAGATACAAGTGTTAGAGCAGCCGTCAAAAGGATTCCTGGGTTTGTTCGGGGTGAGGGCGGCCAAAGTTGAAGTGAAATTATTGCCTGCACCGGAAGTTGTTCCACAGCCGATCAAGCCAGCTGCATACAAACCTGAAGTAGATGCATTACTTAAGGATGTTGCAGCTAAAAATCCCTATGAAGAAGCGGCTGCTTTCTTGAAAGAGGTCGCAGCAGGTATGGGACTGGATGTTGAAGTGCATATCAAAAAACAGCGGGATGGACATATCTTCAATATTGCCGGCGAAGATCTGGGCATGATTATTGGCAGACGTGGACAGACGCTGGATGCGCTTCAGTATCTAACGAACATTGTAGCGAACCGATATTCGGAAAGCTTCGTTCGAATTGTGCTCGACGCGGAGAATTTCCGTCAACGTCGGCGGAAGACACTGGAGGATCTGGCTGAACGGTTGGCTGGACAAGCAATTCGTACTGGTAAGGAAGTTGTACTGGAACCAATGCCTCCGCTCGAACGGAAAGTCATCCATGCAAAACTGCAAAATCATCCGCAGATTAAGACGTTAAGTAAGGGCGAGGAGCCTAATCGGCGTGTGGTTATTACGACGAAATAACACGAAATTGAAGACGCAATGGCTTCCTGCCCGGTGCAGAAGCCATTGCTTTTTTCGTACAGAAGCAATTTGATAAGGTGCGTAGAACAAGTAAAGAGTGAACTTAATACGATAACTGGCATGTCATATGTTATATCATTAATAGATTTGAAAATGGATATGGCGTCCCCTGAGGGGCGGCAATTTTAAAATAGAGCAAGGAGAGATAACCATGATCAGTGATACGATCACAGCGATATCAACGGCTGTTGGAGAGGCGGGTATCGCCGTGATCCGGGTCAGCGGCCCGGATGCAGTGTCGGAGACGGAAAAGATTTTTCGCAGCAAAACCCCTTTAACTCAGGCAGCATCCCATACGGTTCATTATGGTCATATCATAGATCCGGCGAGCGGCGAGAAGATCGAGGAAGTGCTGGTAACAGTCATGCGAGCACCTCGGTCGTTCACAACAGAAGATGTGGTGGAGATCAGTGCGCACGGCGGTGTAGTATCCGTAAAACGGGTCATGGACCTGCTGTTACAGCTTGATATTCGTCTGGCTGAACCTGGTGAGTTCACGAAGCGTGCTTTCCTTAATGGGCGGATTGACCTGTCTCAGGCGGAAGGTGTCATGGATCTTATTCGTTCCAAATCGGACCGAGCTTTCTCGGTTGCATTAAAACAGGTTGAAGGCAAGCTGTCCTCCAAACTGCGTGATCTACGATATACACTGGTGGAAACACTGGCTCATATTGAAGTAAATATCGATTATCCAGAGCATGATGTGGAGTCGTTAACGTCTGATTTTATCAAAGAAAAGTCCAGTCAGGTTATGACTGAAATTGATAAATTGCTGACTACAGCAGAACAAGGAAAGATCCTGCGAGAAGGTATCACGACGGCAATCGTTGGACGACCTAACGTGGGTAAATCCTCATTGATGAATACACTTGCGCAAGACAATCGAGCTATCGTCACGGACATTCCAGGAACAACTCGTGATGTAATTGAAGAGTTCATTACGATCAATAATATCCCGCTGAAATTGCTGGATACGGCAGGAATCCGGGAAACGATGGACGTTGTAGAGAAGATTGGGGTAGAACGCTCTCGTTCTGCGGTAAGTGAAGCCGATCTGATCTTAATGGTTGTGAATGCTGCGGAGCCACTTCATCCCGATGAGATTGAATTATTGGAACAAATCCGCGGTAGACAATCGATAATCATTATGAATAAAATGGACTTAACGCCACAGGTAGAACGTGACGTGCTGCTTCGTTACATTCCGGAAGAACGACTTGTACCGATGTCGGTGAAAGATGATCTGGGTGTGGATCGACTGGAAGATGCCATCTCTACGCTATTCTTCAGTGGTAAACTGGAGTCCGCAGATCTGACCTATGTCAGCAATGTGCGTCATATTGCTTTGCTCAAAAAAGCGAAGCAGTCCCTCGTGGATGCCTATGAAGCAGCAGAGCAGTTCATTCCGATCGATATGATTCAGATTGATGTTCGTTTGGCGTGGGAGCATTTGGGCGAAATTGTTGGAGATACGGCACATGATGCATTAATTGATCAGATTTTCTCCCAGTTCTGTCTAGGAAAGTAAAAAAAATATACTGCGGATTGGCTTGAATCGTAGTGTATGATGGAAAGGTACAATTTCTGCCTGTTGTCAAAGGATGGAATGATGTTGTAGCCATTACGTGTTGGTTTCATATAGATAGGAATGCAAGTTCCGATGAACGGTTAGAAGTAGTTTCATTATTGTAGAACATGATCCGTCTGTGTGAGTTACACCAAATGCAGCGGAATAAGGAGGTAAACGGGAATGGCTTTTGATGGCGGCAGTTATGATGTAATCGTCGTTGGTGCAGGACATGCTGGTGTGGAATCCGCGCTGGCTGCAGCTCGTATGGGGTCCAAAACACTAATGATTACGATCAATCTGGATATGGTGGCCTTTATGCCTTGTAACCCATCTATTGGGGGACCGGCCAAAGGACACGTTGTTCGTGAGATTGATGCACTTGGTGGAGAAATGGGACGGAATATCGATAAAACCTTTATTCAGATGCGGATGCTTAATACAGGTAAAGGACCTGCTGTTCACGCGCTTCGTGCTCAAGCAGATAAATTCTCCTACCAGCATAAAATGAAGGAAACGATGGAGAATGAACGTAATCTGACAATGCGTCAGGGTATGGTAGATCGACTGATCGTTGAAGACGGAAAATGTGTAGGCGTTGTGACTCAGACCGGAACAGAGTATCGGGCCAAAGCGGTTGTACTGACAACAGGCACATACTTGCGCGGCAAAGTGATCATGGGTGAGTTGATGTATGAGAGTGGACCGAACAATCAACAACCATCTCTTAAATTGTCAGAGCATCTGCGTGAACTGGGCTTTGATCTGGTTCGTTTCAAAACAGGTACACCGCCACGTGTGCACAAGGATACGATTGATTTTAGCAAAACCGAAATTCAGCCTGGCGACGATGAGCCGAAGTTCTTTTCCTATGAAACAGAATCTTCCGATAATGAGCAGCTGCCTTGCTGGTTGACGTATACATCTGTGGAAACACATCAGATTATTAATGATAATCTGCATCGTGCACCGATGTTTTCGGGTGTAATTGAAGGGACTGGACCGCGTTATTGTCCATCCATTGAGGATAAAATTGTCCGGTTTAGTGACAAACCGAAACATCAGATTTTCCTGGAGCCGGAAGGCAAAAATACATCCGAGTATTATGTACAGGGACTATCTACAAGTCTGCCAGAAGATGTTCAACTTGCGGTTCTGCGCTCCATTCCGGGTATGGAAAAAGTGGAAATGATGCGTAACGGTTATGCGATTGAATACGATGCGATGGTGCCTACACAATTGTGGCCATCACTTGAAACCAAACGTCTGCCAGGTCTGTTCACAGCAGGTCAGATTAATGGTACTTCGGGTTACGAAGAAGCGGCTGGACAAGGCGTTATGGCTGGTATTAATGCAGCACGCAAAGTACAAGATAAAGAACCGATTGTGCTTGATCGCTCCCAAGGTTATATTGGTGTGCTGATTGATGATCTGGTAACGAAGGGTACTAATGAGCCATATCGTCTGTTGACTTCACGCGCTGAATATCGTCTGTTGCTTCGCCATGATAATGCAGATATGCGTTTGACGGAAATCGGACATGACATTGGCCTGATCCCTGAAGAGCGTTATGCGAAATTCCTGGATAAAAAGGCGAAAGTCGAGCAGGAAGTTGCACGTCTGAAAGTGGCTAAAGCTCGCCCGGTTGAAGTGAATGCCAAGCTGGAAGAGTACGGATCTACACCTATTCAGGATGGCAGTACGTTGCTTACCTTGCTGCGTCGCCCGGAGCTGGGGTATGAACTGATTGAACAGCTCTCACCATCTGAGGTAGAACTGACAGCAGATATGAAAGAACAAGTGGAAATACAAATTAAATATGCGGGTTATATTGAGAAACAATTGATCCACGTGGAACGTTTGCAAAAGATGGAGAAAAAGAAAATTCCGGACACCATCGTATATGATGAGATTCATGGTCTTGCTATGGAAGCCAAACAGAAGCTCGCTACGATTCGTCCAATCTCGATTGGTCAGGCCTCTCGTATTGCTGGAGTTACTCCTGCCGACATCTCCATTCTGCTGGTCTACCTGGAGCATTATAACCGTGTAACCGCAGCAAGGGGACAATAATGGACGATATTCAACAGCAACTGCAGCGGCGCTTAAAGAAACATGGATTAGAACTGGGCGAACTCCAGTTGGAGCAATTCGAACTGTATTATCAGGAGCTGGTATCCTGGAATGAAAAGATGAATCTGACGGGCATAACGGATCGGGAGCAAGTGTATACAAAACATTTCTATGATTCGGTATCACTAGCTTTTTATACTGACATGACCAAAGTGAATAAGCTTGCTGACATTGGATCAGGAGCCGGTTTTCCGGGATTGCCACTGAAGATCTGTTTCCCGCATATTAAGCTTACGATCATTGATTCATTAAATAAACGGATTGGCTTTTTACAGCATGTGGTAGATATTCTTGGGCTGACAGATGTCGAGTTGGTTCATGGTCGTGCTGAAGAGATTGGACGCAAAGAAGGGTATCGAGACAGCTACGATCTCGTTACGGCGCGTGCAGTAGCCAAGCTGGCTGTGCTGAATGAATTCTGTCTTCCGTTTGTTCGTAAAAGTGGAATATTCGCTGCGATGAAGGGCGGAGACCCGCGTGAAGAAATGAAGGAAGCGGAGTTCAGCTTCAATCAGCTGAAAGGACGGGTTAAGGCCGTTCATCCATTCCAGCTGCCGGTTGAAGAATCAGAGCGTCATATCATTCTGATTCAGAAATTTGATAAAACACCATATAAGTATCCGCGCAGACCAGGTACTCCAATGAAGACTCCGCTGATATAGTTACGTGATGGTTTTGAATTCAGTCAAAACAAAATAGAATTTTAGACATAGATAAAGAGGATGTTTCACGTGAAACATTCTCTTTTTTTTGTTTTCTGAAATGGAGGACTCGATCAACATTGCGGATACTCCGTATTACATATCTCTTAAAGAACCTGTAATGATGAATTTCATGCACAGTAGCTCATGAACAAATTCATTAATTGAATGTGTACAAGTCGTCATATTTCCAATATTCACAAAGAAAAAGCAGGAAAATTAGCAGAGTTTAAAGAATAGGTAAGCATAGGATTATGATAGAAAAGATGATAGAATAGAAGTATCCGATCCTGGGTCACAGCGATCATAGATTATATGTATAGATAGATGGATATGCGTTCGATGTTGCATGACAGAAAGCGTTATGAAAGGCAAAACTTATTCCAAGAACGATGCATGTGAAAGGTCGCTTATTGAATAAGAAGCACCTGCAAAGACTGTGGGAGCTATTACGAAACTAGGTGGTAATCTGCGGAATGAAAGAACAATTTTCGAAGTTGTTTGGTTTGGCGGAGCGCAATAACGGAGATGAGATCAAACAGATTCCGGTCAATGAAATTGTGAGCAGCCCATATCAACCCCGTACTATTTTTGATGATGATAAAATTGATGAGTTGTTGCAGACGATCAAAACACATGGCGTAATTCAGCCTATTGTCGTTCGCGTGCGAAATGGATCATATGAGATTATTGCCGGGGAACGTCGCTGGCGTGCAGTTCGAAAACTGGGTTTGGATACGATTCCGGCTATTGTACGTGAGTTCAACGATTCTCAGGCCGCATCCATTGCACTGATTGAGAACTTGCAACGTGAAGGATTGACTTCAATTGAAGAAGCTGTCGCTTATCAGAAGCTGATCGACTTGCATCAACTGACACAGGAAAGTCTGGCACAACGACTCGGCAAAAGCCAGTCAACCATCGCTAACAAGATTCGGTTGTTGCAGCTCCCAGAAGGCATTAAGGCCGCATTGATGGAACGCAAAATTTCTGAACGGCATGCAAGAGCATTACTTTCTCTCGATACGGAAGAACTGCAGATGAAGTTGCTCGGTGAGATTATCGAAAAAGAATTGAATGTGAAACAGACAGAGGCACGTGTTGCCTTCTACAAGGAATCTTCCAAGATTAAAAAATCTAGACGTGTTTCCTTTACCAAGGACGTAAGACTTGCACTTAATACGATTCGCCAATCCATTGATATGGTAACTGGCTCAGGTCTGGACATTAAAACCAAAGAAGCAGACCATGAGGATCATTATGAGATCGTTATCCATATTCCAAAACGCAAATAATTGAAGCTTATGGCGGCAATGGGCCGCTTTTTATGTCTATAAAGCAAGCTAGGTCTGACATTTTTAAAGAACGGTCGGTATATTGATGGAACGGTAGTTGTTGTTTGTGTGGACGATAGCCGCCTGCTTTTTGTTAACAATATCTCACAACCTACAAGAAAAGACTCCTATTTTATTTGAGGTGAAGTAATTGTCTAAGATTATGGCCGTAGCAAATCAAAAGGGCGGTGTGGGGAAAACGACGACATCTGTTAACTTGGGTGCAGGACTGGCTTCACTCGGGAAAAGAGTATTGCTTGTCGATATTGACCCTCAGGGGAATACAACCAGCGGAGTTGGAATCAATAAAGCAGATGTGGCTAATTGTATATATGATGTCATTATTAATGAGGTTCCTCCTCAAGAAGCGATTGTGGAGACTCAGATTGAAGGCCTTCATATCATACCTGCAACGATTCAGCTTGCCGGAGCCGAGATCGAATTGGTGTCCACGATATCACGGGAAGTTCGCCTGAAAAAATCACTCGCCATGGTGAAAAAAAACTATGATTACATACTGATCGATTGTCCACCATCTCTTGGTATGTTAACGATCAATTCGTTGACTGCTTCCGATTCGGTGATCATTCCGATTCAGTGTGAGTATTATGCACTTGAAGGATTAAGCCAGTTGCTTAATACGGTTCGTCTGGTACAGAAACACCTGAATACATCCCTGCAGATTGAAGGGGTATTGCTGACGATGTTTGATGCGCGGACTAATCTGGGAATTCAGGTTATTGAAGAAGTGAAAAAGTATTTTCAACAAAAAGTATATCAAACAATTATTCCGCGTAATGTACGGCTTAGTGAAGCACCATCTCATGGTCAATCCATTATTACGTATGACCCTCGTTCAAGAGGGGCGGAAGTGTATTTAGAGCTCGCAAAGGAAGTGATTTCTTATGAGTAAGCGGCTTGGAAAAGGTCTTGATGCCCTCATTCCTTCGCTTTCAATTAATGACGATGATAAAGTCGTAGAAATCCCGATTAGTCAACTGCGGGCTAACCCCTATCAACCACGTAAAGTATTTGATGAGGGCGCAATACATGAACTGGCTGAGTCCATTCGTCAGCATGGTGTCATACAACCCATTATTGTTCGTCCTGTATTACGTGGTTATGAGATTATCGCCGGAGAACGACGGTTCAGAGCTTCGCAATATTGTGGTAATGCCACGGTACCAGCTGTAGTCCGTAACTTCAGTGATCAGCAGGTAATGGAGATTGCGTTGATCGAGAACCTGCAACGGGAGAATCTGAACGCCATGGAAGTTGCAGTTGCTTATCAGGGGTTAATGGATCAATTCGCGTTGACTCAGGAAGAGTTGTCTGTAAAAGTAGGTAAATCACGTTCTCACATTGCTAACTTCTTGCGTCTGTTATCATTACCCGAAGAAGTAAAAGACCATGTTTCACGTGGAACATTATCTATGGGACATGCACGTGCGATCGTGGGTGTGAAGGACGAGGTTATGGTGAAGCAACTTGCCAAACAAACCATTGATCAGCAATGGAGTGTACGTGAGTTGGAGGAAGCAGTTCAACAACTGGATCGTTCCAAAACAGGTGAGGCTAAAGCCAAATCGAAGTTGAAAAAGAAAGATCCATTCATTGATACGTTGGAAGAATCTCTACGTGAACGTTTCAAAACAACAGTGAAAATTAAGCACAATAAAGATAAAGGTAAAATTGAGCTCAACTACTACAGTCAACAGGATCTGGAACGGCTATTGGAATTGTTACAATAACAGTCGGGTCTATGATTCATTAACAACATGCGGGGCTTACTCATGTCATGACATATCGCCTCTGTACCATGGAGAAACGATATGTCATTCTTTGTTTATAGGGTTATATGTGCAATATGTGCAGGCGAATTATTAATTTATGGGACAGAGGTGGTTGTGAGGTGGAGGGAGTTATCTATCTAGATCATGCAGCAACATCTTGGCCCAAACCACCTGCTGTCGGTGATGCGGTGTTGAGTGCATTGGAGATTGCCGGAGCCAATCCTGGCAGAGGAAGTCACCGCATGGCTGTTCAGGCAAGT
The DNA here is from genome assembly GCF_038004645.1 of Paenibacillus sp. FSL M8-0212. Taxonomy (NCBI): domain Bacteria; kingdom Bacillati; phylum Bacillota; class Bacilli; order Caryophanales; family Paenibacillaceae; genus Paenibacillus; species Paenibacillus sp. FSL M8-0212. The sequence continues at coordinate 2,485,395 of NZ_JBBORP010000001.1, forward strand.
CGTGTATTGTTTGAGGCGAGAAAATCCTTATCCGATATTTTTGGAATCAAAAATGCGAATGATATTGCATTCGGATCAAATACGACAGAAGCGCTAAATCTAGCTATTCAAGGCTCGCTTAGAGAGGGCGACCATGTGATTGCCACCATGGCTGAACATAACTCAGTCAGACGACCACTGGAGTACATGCGAAGACTCCGAAATGTAGAGATTGATTATGTACCTGTTAATGCTGCGGGAGCCATTGATCTGATGCAAATGGAACGTATGTTTCGTTCGAATACCAGATTGGTGGTATGTACACATAGTTCCAATCTGCTTGGCAGTATTCTTCCTATTGGAGAAATTTCGCTCCTGTGTCGTAAACATCGGGCGATCTTATTGGTAGATGCGGCTCAGAGTGCTGGGGTTATGCCTGTGAATGTACAACAATTGGGCATTGATATGTTGGCTTTTCCAGGGCATAAAGGACTGCTTGGTCCTCAGGGTACAGGGGGCTTGTACATTGCTCCAGAGCTCGATATAGAGCCTTTACTTCATGGAGGAACAGGAAGTCAGTCAGAAGCTTTGGAGCAGCCAAAGGTCCGTCCTGATCGGTATGAAGCGGGGACGCCGAATACTGTCGGGATCGCAGGGCTGAATGCGGGTGTGAAACATGTACTTGAGATGACACCAGCGGTCATCTACCAACATGAGTGGGAACTGACCCAACATATAATGGATGGGCTGTCCTCCGTTAAAGGCATTCGAATGCTTGGTCCAGAGATTGGACAGCCACGCACCGGATTAGTATCTTTTACTGTGGATGGGTATGATTCGGCACAACTCGCCTTCCGATTGGATCGGAATTATGGGATTGCGGTTCGCTCCGGTTTTCATTGCACACCGCTTGCACACGAATCTGCTGGTACAACTGCTACCGGAGCAGTAAGGGCCAGTGTGGGCTACAATTCAACTAGAGAACATGTGGAAGCACTCGTTAAGGCAGTGTTGGAATTGACTGGGGCAGACTAGATTAGAGTTGAAATGATGAACTCATTTGATACTGGGTTGCTTGATTAAGCTTATGGATATCGGGTTGATTTATAATGAATGATAATATTACAGGACAGACGTTAATCTGATCAAAAATATAGAGGGGTAGTTGCAATTACATGGCTGAATTAAACGAGCTGATTCTGGAACAGCTGTTATGGATTATTGGCGGAATGGCATTACTTACGGTGATCTTGCTGATTGTGAGTATTGTTCAAGGGGCAAAGTTACGAAAGTTTAAACGTAAATATGAAGCCATGATGGCTGGCAGTGGAGTAGAGGACCTGGAATCGTTGCTGATTAATCTGAAAATTCAGATGGACAGCATTGAGGATGAACACAAACTGCAAACGAATCAGCTGCAAGTTGTCATGCAAAAGCTGACCCGCATTCAAGGTAAAGTTGGCGTGAAAAGATACAATGCTTATGGAGAGCGTGGCAGTGATCTGAGCTTCTCAATGGCCATGATTAATGATAGCCAGGATGGCATGATCCTTACGGGGATATATAACCGTGACGGTTCTTACGTATATGCCAAACCTCTTAAAGGGGGAGAGTCCACGTATACTCTGTCCCCAGAGGAAAAGGAAGCTATTACTCTGGCACAGCAAGCAGAGTAGAACGTGTATGCCATTCCCGAATGGCCGAGTACAGACTGCTGGATATAATCTCGGACATGCGCATAACAAGACTGAGCCGTGTGTTCTGTAGAACAAAGTATTCCATAAAGCCGCCGACGTTAACGATACCTGTCAGATGGATATCGCCGACCGGCGGTAATTCTTTATTTACCCCCGCACCCGGCTTGAGTGGACCATTTACAACTTGAATGCATCCCACACTGGATGATTGTCCGAGACAGGCATCAATGCCAATCACGTAAGGGTTATGGTGTGTTTTCTGTATGTTGTGTAGTGTATCTTGCAGGTTCATCGCATGGACTGGTTCATCCAAGGTACCATATAGATGGAATAAAGGGCTGTCCCACTTGGAAAGGGCTGATCCGACCAGAGGACCAAGGCAGTCGCCTGTTGAGCGATCTGTGCCGATGCAGACAATCACTACATTTTGCAGAGAATGGGCTTTATAGAGATGGAACATTAAACGATGGGTAATGGCCGAGTGAATACCTGGATCGGTATGGGGGATTTTCAAACTGGTCATGTCTTGTGATGAAAAGGAACGCGAAGTAGGATTCATAGGATCTATCCTTTCCCTTGGAATAGTAGTAACAGTATATGGAAAGGTAGAGCGTTTTATACTTCACGAGGACAAGCTTTTTCTCCAGGGTGGGACTTATGGCGAAAGGAGACGAACATGGACGAATGGATTAACGATTGGATGCTGATTGCATTTGATTCAACCCAGCAGGCACTGCGTGCTGAAATGCTGCTGGAGTTTGCTGAGATAGAAATTGATTTGTTCCCTACGCCAAAAGAAATTACAGCAGGTTGTGCGTTATGTATCCAGTTTCCAAAGGAGGATCTGGAGCGAGTGCAGAAGATCATTCGTAACGAGTTCGTAGAGATCCGAGGCCTCTATTTCAAAACAGAAGACAGCTATGATAACATACCGATGTAGAGGAGAGATGATGGATGTTGCCATTTCAATTTGCTCAAGGGAATATAGCTAATGGTACCGCAACCGCCGTCGGTGAAGCCCTTCGTTGGACGGATAAAGTCTGGAACAAAATTGCAGATCCTGATATGTGGCTTAACATTATGTTCAGCTCAATTCGGATTATCATTATTTTTATCATCACCCGTATTGTCATTAAGGTGGTATATCGGATTATAGATCGTTCCATGGAACGCAAGCAGGAAGGCAAGATTCGCGTGAATCCGCGCAGATTCGTAACCGTAGGGGAACTGTTGAAAAATGCGACCTCCATAACATGTAATTTTATTATGATTCTGCTACTGTTATCTGAGATCAATATCCAAGTTGGGCCGCTACTCGCGAGTGCCGGTGTGCTCGGGCTTGCCATTGGTTTCGGTGCACAGGGTTTGGTCAAGGATGTTATTACGGGTTTCTTCATTATATTGGAGGATCAATTCGCTGTGGGGGATGTTATTCAGACGGGAACCTACAAGGGAACGGTTGAGGTGATCGGACTTAGAACTACCAAACTGGTCAGCTGGCAAGGCGAGGTGCACATTATCCCGAACGGGGCGATTGCAAGTGTAACGAACTACTCCATGTCAAATTCGCTAGCTGTAGTGGATATTCCGATGAAGGCGGACTTGAGTCTCGATGAGTCTGTACACCTGGTGAAGAAGTCTTTGGTTGGGATTGAAGAGCGTGATCTAAATATTGTGAAGGTACCGGATGTACTCGGTATACAGTCGATGTCTACGTCAGAGTATGTGGTGCGAATTGTAGCCGAATGTATGCCTAACTCTCGTGCGTCTGTGGAACGTCAGATTCAGGGCGATGTGAAGAAAACGCTGGAGTATCATGAGATGAGTCATCAAGCAGCATTGGAACAGGCAGTAGCTTTGGAGAAAGATGAGGGGGATGGCACAGGTGGAGCGTAAAAGTTTCCAGCTTGGGGATATCGTGCAGATGAAGAAGCAGCATCCCTGTGGCAGCAATGAGATGGAGATCATTCGTATGGGTATGGATATTCGGATCAAGTGTGTCGGATGTAAACATAGCGTGTTGATTCCAAGAGCGAAATTTGAGAAAAACATGAAGAAGGTATTGCGTTCAGCCGAAGATTCCACTGAATCCTGATCTTGCAATAATTCGGTATGCAGTACGCGTAATAACGTTTACATGTAGGCTCCGTAGGAGTATTGCGTTCTGTAAATGATCATGCTATAATCAATATTGCTGCGGAAAGGTACCCAAGAGGCCCAAGGGGGCTGACTCGAAATCAGTTAGGCGTGTCACAGCGTGCGTGGGTTCGAATCCCACCCTTTCCGCCACTTCAATTGCAACTTACTCAATACACATTGAGCTTAATAAAAAGATCGATAAGAAGACTTTCCATTAGGAAAGTCTTTTTTTGTATAACGTTTTAATGAATATGTATTGAACATGTATCCATATCAGATGCATCATTAATGACTAAAACGAAAATAAAGAGCCCCGAAGGGCTCTTTATCCGGCGGTGCATTTGTTTGTTAGGAAACAATCGGTCGTAACAATCAGAAACTTGGTGTACTGCACGTAGCAATACGCGTGCTTCAGACGAAGGGCCTTACAACACATAACCACTTGCTTCTTAGATTACGTGATGAATCTCCAACAGCGAATGATCGGCTTCGTTGTCCAACGGAACCACACCTCTCTCGTGCACCGCCTGATTGTATTATGTGCTTTATTTCGTTTTATATACATGGATCGTAAAAAGTATTGCGATTAATGGACGCGGGCTTTGGTCAGCTTCTTCCACTTGCGATTATGATTGCTTGTTTCGGGAAAAGCTTCACCTTTTTGCAGCGTTACCCGCTTAGGGTTCTGAATTTCCGTGACAAAGCTTTTTTCCCCAACTTCCGTGTACTCTCCATCGTTTGGGGCTTTGTCTCCTGGTTCAAACTCGGTTTTTTCACCCATGATAATACCTCCTCTGCAGATTATTGTTACTTTGTTGCTTCTGTAGTGTGCTCCATAGCCGGGCTGATCATGTGCCAATATGTACAGGGAACGTTTGCTTGCACTTTAACTCGGTATTTGTTATATTAATATAGTTCGAGTTTGTGCTCGTTCCTTGCTCTCAACCTAGATTGAGGGCCAGAGTCCATAAGGAGGTGAAAATTATGCGCAAATATGAAGTGATGTACATTATTCGTCCTGACATTGAGCAAGAAGTTGTTCAAGCTACAGTCGATAAATTCCAAGGCATCATCTCCAACGGCGGTGGTGAAGTTACAGCTCACGACGTTATGGGTAAACGCCGTCTTGCGTATGAGATCAAGAAATTCCGTGATGGTTTTTATGTTCTGGTACATTTCACTGCTGAACCAGCAGTTGTAACTGAACTTGAGCGTCTCATGAAGATTTCTGACGAAGTAATTCGTTATCTCATTACCAACGACGTTAAGTCTGCTTAAGACTACTCGTGATTAACGCACCAATACGCTCTGAAGGAGGGGATTACATTGTTGAACCGTGTCATTCTGATCGGCCGGTTAACCCGGGATCCTGAGTTGCGTTACACTCCAGCAGGAGTGGCAGTTACGCAATTTACTTTGGCAGTGGACAGACCGTTTACAAGCCAAGGGGGAGAAAAGGAAGCCGATTTCATTCCGGTCGTAACCTGGAGACAGCTTGCCGAGACCTGTGCGAACTACTTGCGCAAAGGACGCCTGGCTGCAGTCGAAGGACGCATTCAAGTACGGAACTACGAGAATAACGAAGGAAAACGTGTATACGTGACCGAAGTCATTGCCGATAATGTCCGTTTCTTGGAGTCAGCTAACCGTGATAATAGCGGTGGCGGCGGTGGGCAACCAATGCGTGAAGAGCCTTCTTATGGAGGCGGCGGACGCGCGAACAATAACAATAATTCGCGTAGCAACAATCAGGATCCTTTTTCCGATGACGGAAAACCGATTGATATATCGGATGATGATTTGCCATTTTAACATGAACTGATACTCTTAGGAGATATGGGTTACATGATAGGAAAGGACTGAAAAGCATGGGCTTCAAGCAAAGAGAAGGCGGAGACAACGATAAAAGACCGGCACGTCGTGGCGGCCGTAATAAACGTCGTAAAGTGTGCTTCTTCACAGCTAACAAAATTACTCACATCGATTATAAAGATACGGACTTGCTTCGTAAATTTATCAGCGAACGTGGAAAAATTTTGCCACGCCGTGTAACAGGTACTAGCGCTAAATATCAACGCATGCTGACGATTGCAATCAAACGCTCCCGTCAAATCGCATTATTGCCATACACAACTGAGTAGTTTTTACTCAGCTTGCATACGAAGCAGTCGGCTTATAGCCGGCTGCTTTTTTGTATATATCAATAGAAGTAATAGAAATAACAGACCCACTCTAACAAATGGAAGAATTCAATACTATGGTGATAGAAGCATTCAAGGCTCAAATGAATTATAATAGAGTCTAATCTACTGAAAAGGTTCAGGCAGCAGGAATAGCTGTTTATTTCAGAATAAACACCAGGAGTGGATATGAATACATCAAAACGTAAAGGCAAACAGAGAAAAAAGAGCAGTCTGAAAACCTGGATTATAGCTACTCTTTTACTTTCCATTATATATGTATGGTTACAGCAAAAAGGTGATATAGATAATATGTGGCCTGGGACAACAATCCAAGAAGCTCTGCCAATTACCGGCCTACATCCTGTGGTAGCAGAGAATGAGAGTTTATTGGTACGTAAGGCAGCCAGACGTGGAATAGAGATTATCATCACCCACGGCTACCGAAGTTCCGAGGAACAAGACGCACTATTCAACCAAGGACGCTCAAGCGCAGGCAATATCGTTACTAATGCACGTGGTGGGGAGTCATATCATAACTACGGATTAGCAATTGATTTTGCACTGAGGACGCCTGACGGTGATGTGGTGTGGGATATGGAACGTGATGATAACGGGAATGGCAAGGCAGACTGGATGGAAGTTGTGGATCTCGCCAAAGAGTTAGGTTTCACTTGGGGTGGAGACTGGGCAAACTTTCCGGACTATCCTCACTTGCAGATGGATTTTGGCTTGAGTATCAATGAGTTAAAACGTGGTAAAAGACCTCCTGATTCTCAGTAAAGAGTATTTTATATACATTTAAATGAATAATTATTAGATAAGCTCTGCATTTTGCAGGGCTTTTTTCTTTCTTTTGTAAAATAAATGATAAAAGATGACAATTTGGTCTTTACATTAGCAAATAAATAAAACTATACTAGATTAACTAGATTTTTTACTTTGATCGCACAGATTCTTTCATTTGTAAGCATAACGGTTCCCATTAAATAAAATTCAGCTATAGATTGAGATATAATCACTACTCATATATGTAACATTTACCTCACGCAAAATTAAGAATGTCTACTTAAATTAAAGCATACACATACATTAGATGTAACTACTATGTCATGTATATGTTATTTTGACTAATTGCCTATGTACACCTCACAGCCAAAAACAAGATAACACCTCTCAAAATTCCTGATATATGCCTTTATAGTATTACTAATATCCAATTCTGTAGTATAAAAAACATTTATACCAAAAATCTCAAAATAAGCATTGACGTTAGCTAAAATTACACGTATGATTACATTAATTATTTTGATATATAATTCCGCTAGGAATTATCAACATTAATTGACCAATGGTCTAAATATAAGTCTCTTAAACTTGTTTCTCCTAACAATTTGGTATTTTGTATAAGCTATTGTTCGTTATCTTCAAGAACTTGGAAATATACAGTGGATGCATTCCTCTACACACGAATACAATCTACGGAAATTATGGGGTTAGGGTGATTGATTTGAATACAGAGCTATTGGAAGTCAGAAATCTAACAACATCATTCAGAATTGAAGATGACTATTATGCAGCAGTGGATCACGTTAACCTTACGGTGAAGAAAAATGAAGTGTTGGCGATTGTAGGTGAATCTGGGTCAGGTAAAAGTGCTTTTGCATTCTCTCTTATGGGTTTGCATAACAAAGCAAAAATCGAAGGCCAGATTCTCTATAAAGGACAAGATATTGCCAACATCTCCCCAAGCAAGTTGAACAAGCTACGCGGCAAAGAAATGGGTATGATTTTTCAGGACCCATTGTCCGCACTAAATCCTCTAATGATTATTGGTGAACAGATTGAAGAGATTCTCACACTTCATCAGTCCAAGCTGTCTTCCAGAGAGAAGAGAGAAAAGGTCATTCACTTATTGAATCAGGTAGGGATTCCACGTCCCGAACAAATATACAAGCAGTATCCCCACGAACTATCTGGTGGTATGAGACAGAGAATTGTTATTGCCATTGCGATTGCCAACAAACCGGAACTACTCATAGCCGATGAACCAACGACGGCGCTTGACGTTACGATTCAACTACAGATTCTGGAGCTAATCCGTGATCTGAAGAATGAAATTAACGCAGGCATTATTCTGATTACACATGATCTGGGTGTCGTAGCTGAGATGGCTGATCGCGTTGCAGTTATGTATGCAGGCGAAATTGTTGAGATCGCAGATATCTTCACATTGATGAACGATGCGAAGCATCCATATACCCGCTCACTGTTGAACTCGATTCCCACCCTGTCTGAAGAAGGATCCAAATTACATGTCATCCAAGGTATTGTACCATCGCTCAAAAATCTTCCTCGCAAAGGGTGCAGATTCAAAGCCCGAATTCCATGGATTAGTGAATCGGCTCATGAAGAGAACCCGCAGATGCATGAAATTGCACCAGGTCACTTTGTAAGGTGTACCTGTTACCAGCACTTTCATTTCCCTGACCAAAGCTGAGGAGGAATAACATAATGGCATTACTCGAAGTAGAAGGGCTTAAGATACACTTTCCGATTCGCGGTGGATTGCTTAAACGGGAAATTGGCAGTGTAAAGGCTGTTGATGATGTTAGCTTCTCCATTGAACAAGGACAGACCTATGGTCTGGTTGGCGAATCAGGTTCAGGAAAGACAACAACAGGCAGAGCCATTATTGGGCTAAACCATGTCACTGACGGAAAGATTCTTTTTAACGGCAAAAATCTGGCTACGGAGCGACGTAAGAACAGGCAGCTCCAGCGGGATGTACAAATGATTTTTCAAGACCCATATTCATCACTGAATCCAAAGAAGCGGGTTATCGATATTATCGCTGAGCCGTTTCGTAACTATGAGCGTCTGACAGCTACTGAGGAGAAAAGACAAGTAAGAGAATTACTTGAAAAGGTTGGCTTGAGTCCGGAATCAATCTATAAATATCCGCATGAATTCTCCGGCGGACAGCGTCAACGGATTGGCATTGCACGGGCTATTGCACTGAAGCCGAAGCTAATTATCGCGGATGAACCTGTATCTGCACTCGATGTATCGGTACAGGCTCAAGTACTCAACTTCATGCAAGAGATTCAAAAAGAGTTAAATCTGACCTATCTGTTCATCAGTCACGATCTGGGCATCATCCGTCATATGTGTGATCAGATTGGAATTATGTATAAAGGTCGATATGTGGAACAGGGCACAACAAATGATATTTTTGAGAATCCACAACACATCTATACCAAACGTCTCATTGCAGCCATTCCGGATATGGACCCAACCAAACGAGAGGAAATGGTAGCCTTCCGTCAACAGGTCAAATCCGAGTATGAACATTCATACCGAAATTTCTTTGATGAGGAAGGGCTTGCATACTCGCTCAAATCCATTTCCGATACTCACCGAGTAGCTCTACCTCAGAAAGGTTGAAGGCCATATGTGGAAAACGATAGTACGCAGAATTATCATAATGATCCCTCAGATCTTTTTACTAAGTCTTTTGGTCTTTCTGATGGCCAAGGCCATGCCGGGTGACGCGCTAACCGGATTGCTTGATCCAAGCGTTGATCCCAAAGCATTGGAAGCCCAGCGAGAGAGACTGGGATTGAATAATCCCTGGTACGTGCAATATTGGGACTGGATCAAAAACGCCGTCCAAGGTGATTTTGGACAATCCTTCCGTTTCAAAATGCCGGTTACCGACTTGATCGGTCAGCGTGTAGCAAATACATTCTGGCTGGCACTGGCGACACTTGTACTGACTTACCTGATCGCTATTCCACTGGGTATCATCAGTGGTCGTTACAACGATACCTGGTCTGATCGGTTGATCACGGGATACACCTACCTGGGCTTTGCCGCACCATTGTTCATTTTCGCACTGGTGATGGTATGGATCTTCGGATTTCACTTCGGCTGGTTCCCGACAGGAGGTAGCGTTGCGCCAGGACTTACACCAGGCACATTCAGCTACATAATGAGTAAGTTCTATCATCTATTATTGCCGGCACTATCCATGGCACTGATTACTACGGTATCAACGGTTCAATATTTGCGTAGTGAAATCATTGATATCAAGCATAAGGAATTTGTTATTACTGCCAGAGCCAAAGGTGCCTCGGAATCCCGGATATACAACAGGCATATCTTGAGGAATTCACTATTACCTATCGCCGCGTTCTTTGGATATGAGATCACAGGACTTATCGGAGGTACGGTATTTATTGAAAGTATATTCAGTTATCCAGGTATGGGGCAGTTGTTCCTGAGTTCCATCTCATTGCGTGACTTCAGCGTTGTGACTGCACTCGTATTGTTGTATGGCGTAGCTTCCATTCTCGGGGCATTGCTGTCTGACATAATTCTAGGAATTGTAGATCCACGTATACGGATCAAGTAAGAACTTGAAGATTTCGGGGTGAAAACAAGATGAGCAAGGCCAACGAGGTAGTTGTAACTTCACAAAAGGTTGATAAAAGCCCCTCCAGCTTGAGTATTTTATGGAGGGAGCTTGTCAGAGATAAGGTGGCACTAATCTCGCTCATTTTCTTGGGCTTGGTCATGTTGCTAGTATATGGCACGTCTCTCATTCTGAATCAGGATGATATCGTACGCGTGGATCTGTTTGCCTTATATGAACCACCATCCGCGAAATATTGGTTAGGAACGGACTATGGAGGTCGCGATGTATTTGGCCAGCTGGTCATCGGTACACGTAACTCCCTGACCATTGGAATTATCGTAACGTTAATGACTGGCTTCATAGGTATCTTAATTGGCCTTTTATCCGGTTATTTCGGTGGAATGATAGACAACCTGTTTATGCGTGTTGTTGATTTCTTCATGATCCTTCCGATGTTGATGATTGTTATCGCGTTTGTTACCGCAGTACCGAAATACAATATCATCTCGTTCTCTCTAATCATGACGGCATTTCTTTGGATGGGTATCGCCAGATTGATTCGCTCCAAAGCATTACAGGAACGGGAACTGGATTATGTAAAAGCTTCAAAAACATTGGGCTCTTCTCATCTGAAGATTATGCTCTCACAGGTTCTTCCAAATCTGAGCTCCATTATCATCGTAACGATGACATTAAATCTCGCTGCCAACATTGGCCTCGAATCAGGGTTATCTTTCCTTGGATTTGGTTTTCCGGAAAGTACGCCTAGTCTTGGAACACTCGTAAGTTATGCACGTAATCCGCAAACCCTGGAATCCAGATGGTGGATATGGCTACCCGCATCGGTACTGATTCTGGTATTGATGTTGAGTATAAATAATGTCGGTCAAGCCCTAAAGCGTGCGACTGATGCAAGACAAAGAAGAGGTTAAAAAAAGGGAGGAAAGGTTCATGAAAAAGGGATTATTTTCACGGGGACTATTTTTCACGATGATGTTGGTCTTTGTATTGGTGCTCGCAGCGTGCTCTGAGAAAGAAGCAGCTACTCCAGCTCCAGCTTCCAACACAGAAGAGGGAAAAACGGAGGAAAAACCTGCTAATGAAGAGGGCGTTTACTCCATTGAAGACTTCAACAATGTCAAAACGAATGAGGGTACTGCGATCGAGGGTGGATCGATTACATTCGGACTTGTATCGGATACTGCTTTTGAAGGTACACTGAACTACAATTTCTATTCGGGTAACCCGGATGTACAGGTTCTTCAATGGTTCGATGAAGGCTTGCTGACTTGGGATAAAGACTATGTGTATACCAACGATGGTGCGGCAACGTATGAGACATCTGAAGATGGCAAAACGTTCACACTGACCATTCGTGACAATGTGAACTGGCATGATGGCAAGCCGGTAACGGCTGAAGATCTGCAATTTGCTTATGAAGTAATCGGTAGTAAAGGCTATGATGGTCCTCGTTACGACTCCAACTTCACTAGTGTAGTAGGTATGGACGAGTATCATGCTGGAAAAGCAAAAACAATCTCTGGTATTAAAGTGCTGAGCGACAAACAAATCAGCATTACGTATAAAGAATCCACTCCGTCCCTGCTGACAGGTGGCGTATGGACGTATCCACTGGCTAAACATATCTTCGGAGATATGGATGTAGCAAAAATGTCTTCTTCCAAAGAAGTACGTGAAAAACCAATTGGTTTTGGTCCATTTAAAGTGGATGTCATCACTCCGGGTGAGTCTGTAACTTATGTTAAGAACGAAGACTACTGGCGTGGAGCTCCGAAACTGGACAAAGTGACTCTGAAAGTTATCAACCCGACTACGGTTGTTCAAGAACTGAAATCTGGCGGGGTAGACCTCGTGGATGCATTCCCGACAGATCAATATAAAGACAATGCTAACCTGTCCAACGTAGAATTCCTGGGCGCAATCGATCGTGCTTATACGTACATCGGTTTCAAACTGGGTACGTGGGATGAAGAGAACGGAAAAGTTGTAAGCAATGCAGAAGCAAAAATGGGCGACAAAAACTTGCGTAAAGCAATGTGGATGGCTGTAGATAACGATCAAGTAGGTAAACGTTTCTATAATGGCCTGCGTTGGAATGCAACAACCCTGATTCCACCATCTCACCCAGAATTCCATGATTCCAACAATCCGGGTGTAGCATATGATCCAGAAGCAGCGAAAGCATTGCTCGACGAAGCTGGTTACAAACTGGATGGTGAATTCCGTACGAATCCGGATGGAACACCACTCGAAATCAACTTTGTATCCATGACTGGTGGCGACACAGCTGAACCATTGGCACGTTATTATGTTCAATCATGGGCAGCTATTGGTTTGAAAGTAAACCTGGAAATGGTTGAGTTCAACAGCTTCTATGACCGTGTAGGTAACACAGGTAAAGATGATCCAAACATTGATGTGTATCAAGCCGCATGGGGCGTTGGTATTGACGTAGATCCATCTGGTCTGTATGGTCGTGATGCACTCTACAACTTCTCCAGATTCTCCAGCGAAGAGAATGACAAATTGCTCGCACAAGGTATCTCTGCTGAAGCATTCGATGTAGACAAGCGTAAAGAGATCTACAATCAATGGCAGCAATACATGGTAGATGAAGTGCCTGTATTCCCTACACTGTATCGTGCAGTTGTAGCGCCAGTTAACAAACGTGTAATGAACTATGCGATTGGTGATGGAACAGGCGTTTACCTGAGCGACCTGCAAGTTAATGCAGACAAAGCAGTTGTAGCTGAGTAACACATTCTTAAATTAGCAGCTGTAAGGATTGGGGTCCTTTAAGAAGTCGGTTGCTAGATTATAATGAAGAATTCTCCTGGGAAATTGAAAAAAGTGTCTTTAAAAACATGGATTCTGTACACTCTGGCATGGGTGTATGGGGTTCATGTTTTTTTTGTAACCAAAAAATAAAAAAAATTTAACTTTTTTTCAAAAAAGTGCAGACAAAATGCCTCTTTACTTCGTCTATATAGGTAAGAGGTGATCATCTTATGAAAAAATGGTGGAAACGGGCAGGAATGCTGCTGGCTCTGCTGCTCATTATATATTTGGGTGTGAAACCGGACATGCTGGTAGGCAAACCGGGAATTAAAGCTGAATCTGCGGTATTAATGGATATGAACTCTGAACAGATCTTAATGGATTTTAACGGCTCCAAAGAGATCGCTCCGGCAGGCGTCAGTAAGTTGATGACAGAACTGTTAGTGATGGAAGCCGTGATCAATGGTGATATAGGCTGGAATGATCTTGTGAATGTGAGTCTGTATGCCAGCTCCGTGGGGGGCAGTCAATTGACCCTGAAACAGGGAGAGCAATTCACCGTTCAGGAGTTGTTTGAGATCGTAGCTGTCTATTCAGCCAATGATGCAACTGTTGCTTTGGCTGAACATATCAGTGGTACAGAGCAGAAGTTCGTTCAACAGATGAATCAGAAGGCAACTCAGATTGGACTTTCTGAGGATACACAATTCACGAATTCAACGGGCCTCAGTGAAAAGCTGCTTGGTCCTAACCGTCCGATGGATATTCAAGGGCAGACCTTAATGACGGCTATAGATGCATGCAAGCTTGCGCGATATCTGCTGAATAACCATCCCGAGATTTTAAGAATCTCCAGTCAAATGCAAGTATCAATGCACCAAAAAGGGATGTACATGAGTAACACGAACTGGATGTTATCCTCCATTGGTGGGCCGTATGCTTACGATGGGAATGACGGATTAAAGACCGGGTATGATGAAGATTCCGGCTATCATTTTGTGGGTACAGCTGAACGTGATGGCAAAAGACTGATATCAGTTGTATTTGGAACAGATACTCGTGAAGGGCGTTTTGTGGAGACTCGGAAGTTGTTCAACTATGGATTTTCGGGTTCGAAATGAAAGGGCGTACATGGGCATCATCAAGGATACCTTCAGGGGGCCAATGATGCACGTGTCAAACAAACCGAGTCAAGACCAGATCATTGAAGCATTACGCAAGCATAGTACGTCAGACAAGATATGAGGGCTGTCCGCAGGTTCGACTGAACCTATGGCAGCTCTATTTTATCGAATCAGAGGTAAATTAAGCCATATAACCATATTATTAAATTGACATATGGTTTTCTTTTGTTTTAAAATGACCAGTGAGTCATTATTATTCAATTCGGTTTAATATATATGTACCAAACCAACTGTACGATACTGAATTTACGATCTGATCGGGAGGTAACATGTGATGCAAAAACAAATGAAATGGCCGCTAATCCTGTTTGCCATAGGGGTATTTATGGCGGCGCTGGATAACGGGATCATCACCTCTTCACTGACCACCTTAAATGCATCATTTGGTGTGTCGCCAACGTGGGGGGCATGGACGATTACGCTCTATACGCTGGGGCTTGCAGTGAGTGTTCCTATTGCCGGCAAACTGTCGGACCGTTATGGTCGCAAGAAACTATTTTTGATTGAAGTGGCGTTGTTTGGGATCGGGTCCCTGCTCGTCGCGCTGAGCACATCGTTTACCTTTTTCCTGATTGCTCGTGTCATTCAAGCTTTGGGCGGCGGGGGGATCTTTATCATTGCCAGCTCATACGTATTAAGCAAGTTCCCGGCGGAGCGTCAGGGTACAGCTTTGGGTCTGCTCGGAGGTATGAATGGTGTTGCCGCTATTTTGGGACCCAATGTCGGTGCTTTTATACTGGATCTTACTGGCAACTGGCATTGGTTATTCCTGATCAATGTACCTATCGCTATTCTGCTATTCATAGCAGGTATTCGATTCATTCAGGAAGAGCAGGAACTGAATCGTGCAGCAGTGGACTGGAGCGGTATTGCTGTCCTAACGTTGGGTGTACTCAGTTTAATGTATAGCTTCAGCAATCTGGACGGTGTGAACATGCTTCAAAGCCTGGGATCACCGATGTTCTACGGCTTTTTCTTGGCAGGTGTAATCATTCTGGTGCTCTTTTACTTCATGGAAAAAAGGCTGGAAGGATCTGAACGTGAACCTGTTGTATCGACACAGCTTCTGGGCATTGCGTCCTTTCGCTGGACGCTGTTGATTGCCTTTTTCTCCGGAGCCATTCTGGCCTCGGTGATCTTTATTCCAGGTTTTGTTGAACAATATCTTGGCGTATCCAATACGGCTTCCGGGTACTGGTTCACTCCGCTCGCGCTGGCATCCGGCATCGGGGCAGGTGGAGGTGGATACCTCGTTGACCGCAAAGGGCCAATCTGGACGTTATCGGTTGCGGGGCTGCTATCTGCCATTGGATTCCTGCTGTTCCCGCTATGGGTGGAGCATATCTGGCAATTTGTCATCGCGAGTACACTCGTAGGTATCGGTTTCGGCATGATGCTGGGTGCGCCAGTTAACGTACTTGTCACAGAACAGGCGGGGGAGAACAACAAAGGCTTCGCGGTAGCGACCAGCTCGTTATTCCGCCAGATGGCGATGGCTATTGCACCTACCATTTTTGCCGGATTCCTGGCACGTTCTTTCATTAATCTGGGGTCCAACATTCAGGCAGGGTTCGCTGACAAAGGAATTCAGGTGCCGCCCGAGATGCTACAACAATATGCCTCGGGAGGGGCATCAGGGAGTGATGTCTCCAGTCTGACAGAGAGCCTGTCCCAGATTCCTGATGAAGGTATCCGTGATGTGTTGCTCCAGGCAGTGCATCAAACGACAGGGCAGGGTTACAACGGCCTTTTCTGGTCTGCGGTGGTATTCAGTGTGCTTACGCTGGTAGCTGCGCTTATAACGGGACGTCTGCGTCAAAAAGAGAAGAGCCATCATGTGGAAAGTGTATCCACGAACGGATAGGATTGCGTGTGAAAATGAAGAGAACAGTGCACCTTTTGAAACTAAAAAGGAGTCGCTGTTCTTTTCAATTTAACCGGATTGTAACTTTTCTTGCTCTCGCAATGATTACAATAGAACGAGCGTAAGCGGTGTCTTGATTCCAGAGAGAGAAAACATCAGTGAACACCGAGTCACAAGGCATCCCAGACGTTTAATTGGTATTATGGATTATCATTTTGATAGTGAAGAAGGAATCAATGGATGAAAAGCAGAACTAAAGATAAGAAGAAGAAAAGAAGAAAAGGCCTATATATAACGCTCGTTTCGCTTGTTGTTTTGTTAATCGGAGGTTATTTGTTCCGTCAGCAACTGGCTGTAGCGGCATTTGATCTGTTTCTCGCCGGTTCGGTAGAAGATCAGCTATCCCGCTCATATGTACCGCAAGAAGGCAACAATACGCCTGATCCAACGGTATACCGCAAGGAACCTTTCTCCGTGTTACTGCTGGGTTCGGACAAACGAGCCTATGAGAAAACGCGTGGGCGTTCGGATACCGTTATCTATGCTGTAGTACGTCCCAAGGAATCCCGTGTGCTTCTGGTATCCATTCCACGTGATACGTATGTGCAGATTGTGGGACGGGATGCTAACAAGGATGGCGTAGATGATTATGATAAGCTGGCGCATGCCTATGCTTTTGGTGGGGAGAATATGTCCATCAATACGGTGGAGAAATTCCTTGATGCTGATGTAGGTTATT
This sequence comes from Paenibacillus sp. FSL M8-0212, assembly GCF_038004645.1. Lineage (NCBI taxonomy): Bacteria > Bacillati > Bacillota > Bacilli > Caryophanales > Paenibacillaceae > Paenibacillus > Paenibacillus sp. FSL M8-0212. Next base: position 2,502,396 of record NZ_JBBORP010000001.1, read on the forward strand.
ATGCAACGATCAACTTCGATGGGATCAAAAAAGTGGTTGATGCGCTTGGTGGAGTAAAACTGCCAATTGATGAGGACATTGTGAACAAGAACCCCGATCATGTGCAATTCACGATTGAAGGCGGTAAGCCGATCTATGACGGGCAGGAAGCACTGTATTATGTAAGATACCGTGAGGATAGCGATTTTAATCGTACCAAGCGGCAGCAGATTTTCCTGAACGCGATGGCGAATGAGATGCTGAATTTGAATCAAATCGCCAAAATTCCGGAATTGATTCAGATCATGGGAGACAGCTTCCAGACGGATATGCGAGCTTCTTTCATTATTGATCTAGCTAAACAAGTGCTTACTCAGGAGAAACCACAGATTTCAAGCTTCACCATCCTGGGTGAGGGAATGAAAAAAGACGGTATCTATTATGGTCAGGCTGACGAGAAAGATGTCCAATATGCCAAAGAGCTGATTAACAACTGGATGGATCAATCGACCCCAGCCGGTGAAGTAATGATCCCTGACCGGCAAAAGATTGAATAACCAATTCCATACCAATGATGTGTTGTAGACCACAATCAGCAGTACGTTTATTCGCGGGCTGCTGTTTTTTTTCTTTGTATTGAGAACTATTATCCTTTTGGAACATCCTGCGTTCTGATCCGTATAATATTAGTTGAGCGAGATAAGTTGAACGAAGAAATTCATAAGGAGGATACACAAGGGTATGAACATCGCATTTTTTTTGCTACCCAAACAAGAGGTTACGTGCGTGACGTCGGATTCTACGCTGCGGCAAACGTTGGAACGGATGGAATATCATCGTTTTACGGCGGTACCCATTTTGAATAAAGAGGGCAAATATATTGGTACGGTTACCGAAGGCGACTTACTGTGGTATATGAAGAATGCCGAGGGAAAGATTTCATTTGAAAACGCTTCAAAATTCTTGCTCAAAGACGTTCCACTTCGCCTGGATATTAAACCCGTATCCATTGATGCCAACATGGAGGACCTGATTAATCTGGCTAAAGTTCAGAACTTTGTCCCTGTAGTCGATGATATGGATCGGTTCATTGGTATTGTCAGACGGAGTCAGATTATTGAGTACTGCGAGGGCATTGTAGCCAAAGAATCGATCAAGGCTAAGTAAGGCTGTTACGAATTTAAACATTATTGTGTCATGAGGGATAATCACAGCCGTCCGGTATCATGTTAAACTTAAGAAGTCCTGAACCAAGGGCGCATTCGAAGTTTTTTACAAATATATAGGTCGATAGGATGTACGGAGGACTCCGCATAAGTACCTGACATCAGTTTCGGAGAACTTCTCCGCTTTTTGGGGTAATTTTGCGGGCCCTCTTTTTATGCTATAATCGAGAATAAAGCTTTTTCGGGGGAGAGTGACTTTCGCCAAATGCCTAAAGAACTGGATGTAGCCAAACGCGCTAAAGTGATTGAATGGCTGAAAACCGAAGTGCTTGATCAGGTATCCCGATTATTCAAGGCGTTATGGGAAGGCAGTACAACTCGAATCGGGGACAGTCTTGCCAGTTTGATTATGAGTAGTTACATATTGGGCCGCAGGCTCGGTATTCCTTTCAAGGATCTGGATGCACTGCTAGTTGAGAAGTTGAAAAAGCATAAACAGGAAGGTCACCAGCTTGAAGACTGGTACCAGGATATTTCCTCGCTAGAAGATCATATGCGTAAGAGGTGAATTTGTTGAAATTTAGCTTTAAATCAGCTGTTTGGAGCGCAGTTTATCTGCTCTTGCTACTTTCGCTGTTAACTCCTTTATCGGTACTTGCCATATTTTTTATGATGATTCCGGGAGTTATTTTGTATGCTTCATTATCTTTAAAATCATTTATATGGCATCTTGTGCCTGTAGCCGTTATTTTGGTCGTGTTCCACCCCATCTATCTGTTACTATTGCTCATCTTTACCCTGCCTGCGATCGTTATGGGTCACGCGTATAAAACACGCAAATCAGCCCTGTTCGCCCTGATGGCGGGAAGTGGCATGATGTTGGCAGAATACTTGTTGTTGCTCTTGGTCGGCAGTGTCATTTTCCAATTCGACCTGTCCAGTTATATTGAAGATGTGGTCAAATTGACCATTGAACCGTTAACCAATACATCAAATCAGATGATCAACGGGTTTGCATGGACACCTGAGATGACCGAGGATGTTGCCAAACAAACACAGCTTATGATTCCGTTTGCTCTCGTTGTCACGTCGATGGTAATGGCCTTCATTACACACGCCATTGCTCGTCCGATTCTGAATGTGATGGGTGTGGTGGTATCGAAGCTTCCACCAGCGAGAGAATGGCGTATGCCGCGGGCGTTAATCTGGTATTATTTCCTCGCATTGTTGATCGAAGTGATCTCCAGACAAAGTGATGGAACATACTGGACCATGATTGCCATGAATCTGTCGCCGTTAATCAATCTGGGCTTCATGATTCAAGCGATCGGTTTCTTCTTCTTTCTCTCACATACAAAGAAATGGAATCCGGTTATACCATATTTCCTGGCGGCTGCGGTTTTCTTCATTGGTCCGCTTCGGATTATCGGAATTATCGATCTGGCGTTCCCGCTTCGTGAGGCAATATCGAAATCAAAACGATAGGGTGATGAGTCATGCCTAAATTTCTGAAGAAACGCTGGCACGGCTACTATACCGTATGGGCGTTCATACTGCTGCTGTTGCTCGTTATGTTCGTTACCATTTATAACTGGACGCTTGGTTTGATTAGTCTGATACTGGCTTCGGCGCTGGGAATCGTCATGATTAAGGCGGAGCTCGCGTTCCGCCGTGAGCTTAACGACTACATTAATGGCCTATCCATTCGGATCAAACGGATGGAGGGGGAAGCGGTCAGCATGCTTCCATTCGGAATTGTGCTGTACAGCGAAGATCGTACGGTAGAGTGGCATAACCGCTTTGTCGCGGAGATGTTCCAGGAGAAGACAATGGTGGGTAATCCGCTACTTAATTTGTTTCCCAAACTTCCTCAGCCTAAAGAGAAGAAGGATGGGACGAAGGAACATTCATCCAAGGAGTTCCATGACGAATTCCAGTTGGATGATCGGCATTATGGAGTTATTCATAACCAGCAGGAGCGGTATGTATATGTATACGAGATTACGGAGTTAGCCATTCTTCGTGATAAATATGAAAATGAACGCCTTGCATTGGGAATTCTCGTTCTGGATAATCTGGACGAGGCTGCCCAAGGTATGGATGATCAGCAGCGTACAGCACTGATTGCCCGAGTGACCAGCGAAATTACGTCTTGGGCCAAGCGGTACGAAGTGTACTTGCGCCGTCTGTCTTCTGATCGTTATCTATTAATGCTGAATCATAAGTCTTTGCAGGAACTGGAGCAGAGCCGATTTGTCATTTTGGATGAAGTTCGGGAGATGACTGCTGATCTTAAAGTGCCAATGACACTCAGTGTCGGACTGGCGTTTGGATCGGATAGCATCAGCGAGATGGGAGAACTGGCACAGTCCAGTCTGGACATGGCGCTTGGACGTGGTGGTGATCAGGCTGCCGTGAAGTCCGGACAACGCCTGTCATTCTATGGCGGTAAGTCTAACGCAGTGGAGAAACGGACACGGGTTAGAGCCCGCGTTATTGCACACGCGCTGCGTGATCTCATGCAGGAGAGCGATCGGGTGCTCATCATGGGGCATAAAATTCCGGATATGGACGCGATCGGCGCATCCATCGGAGTGTGGAAAGCGGCCAGTCTGTACAATGTGGAAGCACGGATTGTTCTGGATGGAATTAATCCATCGATTGAACGCATGATGGAGCAAGTGAACAAGGATGAGAAGTTGTCCAAAGCATTTGTATCACCGGAACAGGCAACCCAAATGATGACCGAGCACACGTTGCTGGTTGTAGTGGATACCCATAAGGCCTCCATGACCATGGAACCGAAACTGGTACAGTCTGCTACCCGTGTCGTAGTTGTGGATCACCATCGCCGGGGCGAAGAGTTCATCAATGACGCAGTGTTGATCTATCTGGAACCTTATGCGTCTTCTGCTGCCGAATTGGTAACTGAACTCTTGCAATACATTCATGACAAGGTACAATTCACTCCGCTAGAAGCTACGGCTCTACTTGCCGGGATTACGGTGGATACGAAGCATTTTGCACTGCACACGGGGTCCAGAACGTTCGAAGCGGCAGGCTTCTTGCGCCGTAGCGGTGCGGACACCATTATGATCCAGCGGTTGATGAAAGAGGATCTGTCAGAATATATTGCTAAGGCAGAAATCATAAAGCATGCTAAAATGGTATACGGGAACATTGCGCTGGCGGTCACGGACCCTGGTAGCAAGATTCCACAGATGATGATCGCCCAGGTGGCGGACACATTGCTGAACATGACCGACGTGGTCGCTTCATTTGTGATTAGTGAGCGTCCGGACGGACTAATTGGCATCAGCGCGAGATCGCTGGGGCGCATGAATGTTCAGGTTGTCATGGAACGACTGGGCGGTGGCGGACATTTGACGAATGCCGCCGTGCAGCTTGAAGGAACGCTTGGAGAGGCAGAAAAACGGCTGACGAACGTACTGGCTGAAATCGAAAAGGAAGAGGGGCTGTTCGAATGAAAGTCATTTTTATAAAAGATATGAAGGGTCAAGGCAAGAAAGGGCAAGTGAAAGAAGTATCTGAGGGCTACGCACAGAACTTCCTATTGCCACGGGGAATCGCACGTCTGGCAACGGACGGCAACATGAAGACACTGGATAACCAGAAGGCAGCTGAAGAAAGAATCAAGCAGGAAGAGAAAACGGAAGCGGAGGCACTTGCGAAAAAGCTGGAAGCAGAAGTGACTGAATTGAAAGCCAAGTCCGGCGAAGGTGGTCGTCTGTTCGGCGCCATTACCAGCAAACAGATCGCAGAAGCTTTGTCTAAAAAGGGTCTGAAAGTAGACAAACGCAAAATTGAGCTGGACGAGCCTATTCGTACACTCGGCGTAACACAAGTAACTGTCAAGGTTCACCCTGAAGTGAAGGCAACCTTGAAGGTACAGGTAACGGAAGAGTAAGATGGGCGGAGAAATGTTATTCGACCGGATTCCCCCGCAGAACCTGGAAGCCGAACAGGCCGTGCTGGGTGCAATCCTGTTGCAGGGCGAGGCCCTGATTACAGCGATGGAACGGGTGCAAACCGAGGATTTCTATGATAAGCCCCATCAATTAATCTTTGAAGCGATGATCCAGCTTGGCGAGGGAAATCAACCGATTGACCTCGTGACACTGACTTCGCTTCTGAAGGATAAAGGTGAGCTGGAGGACATCGGCGGCGTTAGTTATCTGGCTAAGCTAGCCCATGGTGTACCTACAGCCGCGAACGTAGACTATTATGCTCAGATTATCGAAGAGAAATCGATGCTGCGTCGCCTGATTCGTACGGCAACACAGATCGTGAGCGAAGGATATACAGGCGGCGAAGATGTTGCAGCGATGCTCGGAGAAGCTGAACGTCGCATTCTGGAGATCTCCAACCGTCGCTCCAGTAGTGGTTTTATAGCCATTCAGGACGTACTGATGGAAGTATTCGATCGTGTGGAAACACTTCATCAGAATAAGGGTACAACGACAGGTATTCCGTCCGGGTTCATCGATCTGGACAAGATGACTGCCGGATTCCAGCGCAGTGACTTGATCATTGTAGCGGCCCGTCCTTCCGTAGGTAAGACGGCCTTCGCCCTGAATATTGCTCAGAACGTGGCCATTCGGGCACAGGAGACGGTAGCCATCTTCAGTCTGGAGATGTCAGCCGCCCAGCTGGTGCAACGTATGATCTGTGCGGAAGCCAACCTGGATGCCAGCGTGATGCGTATGGGTGACTTCAAGGGTGATGAAGACTGGCAGAAGCTGACGATGGGTATTGCAGCTTTGTCAGAAGCCAACATCTTTATAGATGATACGCCAGGGATTACCGTAGCCGATATTCGTGCCAAATGCCGTCGTCTGAAGAAAGAGAAAGGCCTTGGCATGATCCTGATCGACTATCTTCAACTGATTAGTGGACGTGGTAAAGCAGGGGAGAACCGTCAACAAGAGGTATCCGAGATTTCACGTACACTGAAACAGATTGGCCGGGAACTGGAAGTTCCGGTTATTGCCTTGTCCCAGCTGAGCCGGGGTGTAGAGCAACGTCAGGATAAACGTCCGATGATGAGTGACTTGCGGGAATCGGGTTCGATCGAGCAAGATGCCGACATCGTAGCGTTCCTGTACCGGGATGACTACTACAACCAGGAGACCGAGAAGAAAAATATTATTGAGATCATTATCGCCAAACAGCGTAACGGTCCGGTAGGTACGGTAGAACTGGTCTTCCTGAAAAACTTTAATAAATTCGTCAATTACGAGAGGGCGCACAATGACGCCTTCGCGATGTAACGGGCAGGTGCTGACAGCTTCGATCAGGAAGCCAGAATCGTCTGTCCCGAAGATCAACCATTAGAGCAACTGAACTCAAACATCTCTTATAAATACCAGATATAGATTCACATTGAAATGGGTATCCTTGAACCGGTGATAGCAGTCAAGCAAGCTTGGACTGTAGTCTCCGGTTTTTTATGTTGAAATAGTGGGTAAATCCCGAACATTACAGTTGTACTATATCTAATTGTTCGCCATTTGATTTGACTTTGAAAAAGGGTACTGGTACACTAATACTGCTGCGTTAAAGCAGCGCAAACCTTCCCTTGAATGTAACGGAAGGACATTTTTACTGTCCGTTAGCACGCTTCTCAGTCGGTTTATTGCGTAACATGCCTGCCGGGATAGAGGACGGACAGACCAATACAAAGGTGCGCAAGGCACCCACGGAGGAATGTTAACTATGTCAACGGTAGTTGTAGTGGGAACGCAATGGGGAGACGAAGGAAAAGGCAAAATCACGGATTATTTGGCGGAGAGCGCTGATGTGGTGGCTCGTTATCAAGGTGGTAACAATGCGGGTCATACAATTCTGATTGATAACAAAAAATATAAACTGACGATGATTCCATCAGGGATTTTCTACACGGATAAAGCGTGTGTTATTGGTAACGGAATGGTTATCAACCCGAAGGCACTCATCGAAGAAATTAACTATATTCATGACAATGATTTCACAACGAAGAACCTGTCCATCAGTGAGCGTGCACATATCATCCTGCCATATCACATGGTATTGGATGCACTGGAAGAAGAGAGCAAAGGTCCGAACAAAATTGGTACGACTGGCAAAGGGATTGGCCCATGTTACATGGACAAATCAGCTCGTATTGGTATTCGGATGGTTGACCTGTTGGATGCTGAAGATTTCGAACTGAAACTGCGTCATCTGGTCAAAGAAAAGAATCGTGTCATCGAGCAAGTCTACGGCGGCCAGCCTGTTGATGTGGAAGAGATTCTGCAAGATTACCTCGGATATGCTGAAATTCTGCGTCCATATGTACGTGATACATCTGTTGTTCTGAACGAATATATTGATGAGGACAAAAAAGTATTGTTTGAAGGTGCACAAGGCGTTATGTTGGACCTTGATCAAGGAACTTATCCATTTGTTACATCATCCAATCCGTCCGCAGGTGGCGTATGTATCGGTTCTGGCGTAGGCCCGGCTCGTATTCAGCAAGTCATTGGGGTAGCGAAAGCTTACACAACCCGTGTAGGAGATGGCCCATTCCCTACGGAATTGCATGATGCAATCGGCGACCAAATCCGTGAGACTGGACATGAGTACGGTACGGTAACTGGACGTCCACGTCGTGTAGGTTGGTTCGATAGTGTTGTTGTTCGCCACGCGCGTCGTGTCAGCGGAATTACAGGTCTGTCCCTGAACTCTCTGGACGTAATGACAGGTCTGGAAACCGTAAAAATCTGCACAGGATACAAATTCCGTGGCGAGGTCATCACACACTATCCGGCAAGCCTCAAAATGCTGGCAGAATGTGAAGCGGTATACGAAGAGATGCCAGGCTGGAGCGAAGATATCACTGGAGCGAAGAAACTCGAAGACCTGCCAGTGAACACACAGAATTATGTAAAACGTGTTTCTGAACTTACAGGCATTCCAATTGCCATCTTCTCCGTTGGTCGTAACCGTGAGCAAACGAATCAAGTACTTCCAATCTACGAGTAATCGAAGAAATAGAGAGATTGTTTCTTGAATTATAAAATAGAATCCTCTGCAGACTTAGGCATGTTAAGCCTCCAGTTGTTGCTTTTATAGCGATGACTGGAGGTTTTTTGTGTTTTTTTCGGATATAATCCCGAGATTTCCGTCAATACTGGTTAACAGTAGAGTCACAGACCCCGACATGCGCATGTTAGACGGGTGGGATAATCGGAGGGAGAGAACGGAATGAAGTTGCTTGTGTGGTTTGTTAAAATCTTGCTAACCGTGGTGCTGGTCAGTTCACTGACACTGCTTACGACCGGATTAATTGTACAGTCATATGCGAAGTCGCTACTCGCGAGTTTCAATATTCAGTGGGAAGGTCAACCCATGGGGTTAACCGCCATGTTCCAAGGTGCCTTGGGCGGTAAAACCAGCGAGGGGAATAAATCGGGAAATGGGACGACAGATCAGCCGACAGGAGCGGACGAAGAGCAGGTTCCGGAAGATGCTGTTTCAGTTATGGGGAATGGGACAGAGAGCGGTCAATCTGACGTAAATGCAGGCAACGATGCGTCCCAAGGGAGTGGTTCAAACGAGGGCACAGGGGAAGGTTCAGGTACAGATACGACCATAGGATCAAACTCAGGCACAAGTGCAGGCAATGGGACGGATACGGGCACGGGTAATGACTCAGGAACAGCACAGGGTAGTGGTTCAGCTTCGGGGAACGGAACCGGAGGAACCAGCGGCGATGCTTCTTCAGGTAATGATGCCATTGTTGTATCACCGGATGACATTACAGGAGCGAAGGACAAGCTGCCAGCAGAGGAGAAAGAAAAAATCTTCAGTCTGCTCATGAACAAGCTGCCACAGAAAGAAATGCAACAGATCTCAGGCGCCATGGAAGGTGGCCTAACGGAACAGGAACTGCGTGAGATTGAACAGGTGATCTCGAAGTACCTGACTAGTGAAGAGTACGACAACCTGATGGAAGTACTGCAAACAGAATAAGATAGGCAGAGAAAGCGGGCGTGCTCCTAGACGAGTATCGCCTGATTCATAATGTAATGGACTTGTCGAGGATGATTGAATATAATTTATTTAAATAAATACTGGAAATGTCTATAGGAGGGAACAGTGTATGAAATATAAAGGTAAAGAACACAACATATAAAAACGTTCAGGCAATATTGCAGAAACCTCCAGTCCAATTCGTGGACCTCCGTTCATGGGTGCATTCAAGAGATCCGATGGACTTGTGTTTATGAATACACGAATTGGAGGTTTTATTGAACATGAACTTATATCATTCTAATTCAGAACCATCAGTAAAAAAGTTTACCGAGGCGGCTAAAGAGCGATATGAGCAAGGACTGCAAGAGGCGGAGCAGCCGTTTAGTGGCTGGGATTTTAGCTATGTAACAGGGAGTGAACGACTTCAGAGCGGAATGTTGCCTTGGTCCTATGGAACGATGGCGCGCCGATTGTTGAATCAAACAGAACGATTGCTTGACATGGGGACGGGTGGAGGAGAAATGCTGTCCAGACTCCTTCCACTTCCTCCATACACATGTGCGACCGAAGGTTATCTCCCCAATATACCGATTGCAGAGGAACGTTTACAGCCGCTCGGTGTGAAGGTGCTTCCAGTGACTGATGATTCGCAACTTCCTTTCGCAGATGGGGAATTCGATCTGATTCTTAATCGGCATGAGTCGTATGATGAGCAGGAAGTTAGGCGGATTCTATCGGTAGGTGGACTGTTTCTGACTCAACAGGTAGGTTGGTCAGATTGCAGGGAGATCAATGATCGGCTCGGCATTCCTATGCCCGTGGATTACGCTGGATGGGAGCTGGATCGTGCTGTTCTTCAGCTGGAACAGTGTGGATTCCGTATTCTGGAGCAACGGGAAGCAACTCCCGCGCAGCGTTTCTATGATGTAGGGGCACTGGTATATTATCTAAAGACCATCCCGTGGCAAGTACCTGATTTCAAGGTAGAACAGTTCCGTGAGCCATTAATGGATATTCATATGGAGATGGAGCAAAATGGATTTTGGGAAGTACAGCAGAAGCGATTTGTAATTCTTGCAGTCAAAGAATAGAGACATAAAAGTTAATTTCTATTGTGGCATGGGATGAAATCCAGTTTAAGATAAACCACAATCAGATTGTTTACGTAATCCCTTATCAGAGTTGATCTGGTGAGGGATTTTATATGTATTTTTATGAAAAATAAAGCATATTTCACTGGGTCTTAGAACCTAGTCTTAATTTGCGAACAAAAGTACATAGTACAGCGGATGTTGAGGCATAATGGGTGATGGACCAGCCGTACTATCTTATGGATAATTCAGGGAAACTAAGCGTGGCGTGGCTTTGCGGTGTGACGTATAGAGTTGAAATGAGTGTAAAACCTGTGTTAAAGTATACGGGTGTGATAAAAGGTTAAAATTTTGACACTTTTACGAGCGCAGCTAAAGTCCTGATTTTGCGGACACCCAATACAAGTATCAACGAGCATGGGACAGACACGATGGGTGATGTCTTGACAGAAATGCGAACTGAGAAGTGCTGAAAAGGAGAGAATCATGAAAGGTTTCAGAGGCATACGCCAACCGGGCAAAGACCGGGTACACGAACAATCCGGGGAACACCGGACGGCCGAAGACAAAAACAACATGAGCATGTCCACCTTCAGTGTGAATAAGAAGCGCGTTCTGGCCTCGCGCAAATGGATCATTACAGCAGCATGTGGTGTATTCATCGCAGCATCGCTCGGGTTCGCAGGCAAACAATACGTTACTGCAAACACCGTACCGTACTATAAAGTCATGGTTAAAGGTAGCGAGATTGGTACCATTGCAGATGAGGCACAATTACAACAACTATTTACAGACAAAACTGAGGAATATCAACATAAATATCCGGATGCAGAGATGGTGCTGAACACGGATGGTATCACAACCGAAACGGTAAGAGCGTACAAACCTGAAGTGAACAGTGACGAAACGCTGGACAAACTGGGTGACATGCTGACAGCCTACGCCAAAGGTGTGGAGCTCAAGGTAGACGGTGAAGTCATTGGTATTGTGAAGGATCAGGCAACAGCGGATGCAATCCTCGAACAAGTGCAGAGCAAATACATATCGGCATCGGCTGTGCGAAGTTCGCTTAAGACGAAGTCGGTATCGGCTAACTCCTCGAAGAAAGATGAGGGACCTAGCACAACCCTGAAGTCGGTAGGCATCAAGGAAGATGTAGCGACAGATGTGGTGAAGGCTGATCCAAACAAAATATGGGATGTGTCCGAGGCGGTTAAAGCTTTAACCGTTGGTAAAGACGCGCCTGTAACTTATGTGGTTCGTGAAGGAGATACGATCTCTTCGATCGCTGCCAAGTATGAAATTACACAAAGCGAGATTCGCCAGCATAATCCGGGCATCAAGGAAACGTCGCTTCAAATCGGAGACGAACTGACCTTGACCGTTCCGAAACCGGCGGTAACCGTTAAATCGGTTGAGCAGGTTGTTGAACAGATTGAGATCAAACCGCAAGTGGAAGTGCGCAAAAGTGCCGAGTTGAAAGCTGGTACAACTAAAGTCGTGCGCCCAGGACAAAGTGGCTTAAAAAGCATGCAGTACCGTATAACGAAAGAAAATGGTGAAGTGGTTCAGGAAGAGTGGCTTGGTCAGGAAGTGATTAAAGCAGCTGTAACTGAAGTAGTCCTTAGCGGAACAAAAGTTGTTGGTGAGGGCACAGGTGAATTTGCTTGGCCGGTATCAAATGCAACGATGAGCAGCAGCTTTGGACAACGTTGGGGTCGCCAACACAAAGGTGTCGATCTGGTAGGTAACCGCGATGTGAAAGCGTCTGATGAGGGTGTAATTACGTTTGCAGGACAGAAAAGCGGTTATGGTAATGTCATCATTATTAACCACCGTAACGGATACGAAACACTGTATGGGCATTTGAACAGCATTGGCGTTAAGGTTGGACAAGTGGTTGAAAAAGGCGAGAGTATTGGCGTTATGGGCAACACGGGTCGTTCGACTGGAACACATCTGCATTTTGAGATTATTAAGAATGGAACGGTAGAAAATCCGTTAACGTATCTGAACTAATAGAGCTTAAATAGAGCAAGGTTGGCTATAATGCTGGCCTTGTTTTTTGCTGCTGTAAAAAATTTTCAGATGAAAGACCTTCCAAGCCCCTGATCGGGATGTGACGGTGCTTCAGGTATGTTAAACTAGAGAATATAAACAACAAGCTATATAAGTTGAACTAATTATTTTTACGATAACGGAGAGGACAGAAAAAACCTGAAAAAGCGAAGCGTTCGCCTTTATCCCCGGATTTTCCCTTGAGAAAAGGGAATCGAAAAAATCTGGGGATAACAGCGATTGGAAGGTTGTTCTGTCATCGTAGTATGAGAGTAAATATTCTTTAGTTCAACTTATATTAGAGAAACCAATCAAGCAGGCTTGGTACAAGCTAAACATAGAAGAGAGATATAAACGCTAACGCGGATTAAGCAGGATATAGGGGTGAACTTAGCCGATGCAGGGGAAGATTTTGGTGGTGGACGATGAACAGCCCATCGCGGACATTCTGAAGTTTAATTTGGAAAAAGAGGGGTACGAGGTCATCTGTGCATTTGATGGCATTCGTGCGGTTGAACTGGCGTTATCCGAGAAACCGGATCTGATGCTGCTGGATCTGATGCTCCCGGGCAAGGATGGTATGGATGTATGTCGTGAGGTGCGCGCTCATCTGGAGATGCCGATCATTATGCTTACCGCTAAAGATGGCGAGATCGACAAGGTGCTCGGGCTCGAATTGGGTGCGGATGATTACGTGACGAAGCCATTCAGTACGCGTGAGTTGCTTGCACGGGTGAAGGCACAGATGCGCAGACGGCAAAAACTTGCGATTACGGCAGAAGCGCCGGAAGATGAGGAAAAGCAGGTCATGCGGCTATTTGATCTGGCGTTTGATATGGACATGTACACGGCTTACAAAGGCGGGGAACCGCTCGATCTGACCCACCGTGAGTATGAACTTCTCTATTATATGGCGAAGCATTCCGGCAAGGTTATGACACGGGAACATCTGCTGCAAGCGGTGTGGGGATATGAATATTTTGGTGATGTACGTACCGTGGATGTAACGATTCGTCGTCTGCGTGAGAAGATTGAGGAGAATCCAAGCAAACCGGAAACGATTCTGACACGCCGCGGGCTCGGTTATCTCGTGCGCAGTGCCAAAAGCGTGGGGATATAATGGGCCGATTCGCGCGATTCTCGTTCTTCCGAACGATTCAGGCGAAATTGATTATTATCTATGTACTGCTGATTCTGATTGCGATGCAATTGATCGGGGTTTATTTTGTGAGCGCGATGAAGAACTCGCTGACGAGCAACTTTACGGAAGACTTGCAGGCGCGTGCTGAGATGTTATCGGTTCTCGTGGGGGAGACGATGGCAGGTGGAGAAGCAGAGGCAGGCGAGGACAAGACGGAAAATCTGCGTGTGCTGGTGAACAACCTGTTCAACATTAACGGTGCCGAGATTCAGGTGCTGGATGCCAGCGGCAAGGTACTCACGACCTCGCTAAGTTCACATTCGGATTATGTGGGGCGCAAAAACACCCAGACCGTCGTCAGCCGTGCGCTGCAAGGTATTCGGGACAATGAGGAATATATCGTGGACGAGGATAATGTTCGCAAAAAGGTCGTCGCCAAGCCGGTGCTGTCCGGCGGCAAGATCATTGGCGCGGTCTACATCGCGGCATCCATGAACGAGCTGTATTCCACGATGGAGGGAATCAACAAAATCTTCATCTCCGGCATCCTGATTGCCCTGGTGTTAACGGCGGTGCTTGGCGTGATCCTGTCCCATACGATAACGCAGCCGATTAAGGAAGTGACTCGGAGAGCGACAGCGGTCGCAGAAGGTAACTTTGATCAGCAGACACCTGTATTTGGCACGGATGAGATTGGTCAGCTCAGTCGGGCTTTTAACTATATGACCAGCAGACTTCGGGATGCACTCTCCCAGAATGAAGAGGAGAAGGAGAAACTGACTTCCATTCTGACCAATATGAGTGATGGTGTGGTGGCTACAGATGAGTACGGTAAAGTCATTCTCGTAAACCGTCGTGCCAGCAGCATTCTGGGTATGCATCCTGCGGATATTGAAGGAAGACACTTTGCCATATTACTCGGCATTGATCCGGAGGATGCGGAAGCTCTCGCGAGTGGTTTCACAGGTTCAACGTTGCTGCAGATTGCACCGGCAGGACAAGAAGAGCCTGTGGTCATTCGGATGACGTTCACACCTGTTCATCGGCGTGAACGGGGAATTACGGGAACGATTGCCGTACTTCAGGACGTTACCGAGCAGGAAGAGCTTGAGGCATCCCGGCGTGAATTCGTGGCGAATGTATCCCATGAACTGCGTACACCACTGACTACGATCAAGAGTTACGCGGAAGCGCTGGATGACGGTGCACTGGAAGACCCGCAGCTTGCCGGTCGTTTCGTTGGTGTTATTCAGAACGAGACGGAGCGAATGATACGACTGGTTACGGATCTGCTGCATTTATCGCGGCTTGATTCCAAAGAGGCTTTGCTGCGGAAACAGCCAACCGACATTCTGGAAATGCTGGAGGAAGTGACGGATCGATTCTCATTTCAGATGCATCAGAAGGATATTCAGCCCGTGTTGTCTGTAGAGAATGATATTCCGGCTGTTCCGCTGGATCGCGATCAGATTGATCAGGTGCTGGATAATGTCGTGTCTAATGCGCTGAAATATACATTGGAAGGCGGCACCATTACGATTGCAGCTAGACGCAGTGATGAAAATGCACTTGCCATCTCGGTATCGGATACCGGAATGGGTATCCCACAGCGCGATCTGGATCGCATTTTTGAGCGGTTTTATCGGGTGGACAAGGCTCGTTCCCGCAGTATGGGAGGCACAGGGCTAGGACTGTCCATTGCCCGGGAAATTGTGAAGGCGCATGATGGCAGCATCTCTCTGGAGTCTGAGGTAGACGTGGGCACGACAGTAACGTTCACACTGCCGATGCGTGAGAAAGGGGGTGAGCACCTTGAAGGAACGGATTAAATCCTTGGTGCTTGCTGCCCTTGTTGTAGCCAGTCTGGTTCAGAGTTATTTTCTGATCTACCGTTTGCCCGGAGGCGGAGATTCCATTGTGACGTCAGAGACGAACTATGTGAAGACGGAAAATATGGGTCAGGAACGCAATATTGAAGAATTGATCTTCCCTGATCAGATGATTATTCATTTGGGCGAGGATAAACATACGGTGTTTTACCCTGGCAATACGTTCTATCAGTTGATCTATTCAAGGTTACAGGGGCGGGCGTTCGATGATTTTCAGCGCCGCAGTGTGCAATCGGTGAACTGGGATCAGATTCGCAAGGAGAACCCCGGGTTTGAGCTATCGTTCAAAGAAGGTATTCCCGTAGCTTTATTACAGCGGGTGATGAGGCTTGGGACGGATTCCTTATTCCAGGGGGAGACGATTAACCGAATTTCGATCTATACGTCCAAAAATGAAACAAAGGCCCATGCGCTGTTCTTCAGCGCCAAGGGAGACGTGGTGTACGAAGCAACGCAGGCGGACCTGACAGTACAAGACGTGCAGCAGCATGTTGACTTCGGTACGAACTGGACGCCATATACACTGATGGATGGCGGGTATTATATCCCGGCGGAAGCTTTGGAGACGATTGAAGCCGATGTGCCGACAGGTCAGTTCACGGTTGAGCAGATGCAACGCAGTCTGTTCTTCGATCCAAGCATGACCCGGAACATCCGGGAAAAAGATGGATCAGAGATCTACACGGACAGTAAACGTAGTCTGCAGGTGAAACAGGAACAACGCTGGATCAGTTACACCGACCCGGCGGCACCACCTGCGGGACAGATTGATCCCGCGAAGGATGCGCTGTCTGCGGTTGATTTTGTGAATCAGCATGGCGGCTGGAAAGGCCGGTCACGCATGATGCTGGGGACCGCCGACAGCAAGACACGGCTTGAATTCCAGCAATATTACGGCAGCTATCCGATTATGGATTCCATGCAATTCCGCTTCGGCACGATCAGCATGGAGATGCAGCAGGAGACGGTATCCAGCTATGAACGATCGCTGGAATACCTGAACGAAGGTGCAGAGACGAAGAAATCGGTCAAATTGCCTGGCGGAGACAAGCTGAAGGCTCTTATTAAAAAGGTCGCCGGTGAGAATCGTCAGGTCGTGGATGTATATCCGGCGTATCGTCCTTCTTCGATTGAGGACGGACTAAAGCTGATCCCGGTATGGGTGATCCGTTTCGGAAATGGTGAGGAAACTACCGTATCTTGATAGGTTATAGTCTTTGAACCAAAGAGTAGCTGTACTTTATCACTACGCGTGCAGAATAACCTTCCGATCGCTGTTACCCCCAGATTTCTTGAATTCCCTTTTAACACGGGAGAAATCTGGTGGTAGCGTATGCTTTCGAAGTAGCTTTCTTTCAGAAAGCTTTTAGGCGAACGCTCCGCTTCTTCAGGTTATTTCTGCCCTCTCCGTTATCGTATAGCTTTAAGTTCTAAGGCTATAAACGGCCAGTTACGGTGGAAGGTGTAGGCAACTTGAGAAAGTATTGCAAGCAGCTAAGTTAGGGGGGGATGTTTTGGATTGGGGACGGGCGAAAAATGTGTTGATCTATGCCTTTCTGCTGCTCAATCTGGTGCTGGGATACCAGATCTGGATGGATGCGCGAGAGACGGCCGGAGCCAATCTGGACTTCACCTCACTGGCAGATAATACACAGCAGGCGATGGAAGAGAAGGGCATTCAGGTGCTGGCTCCGATTCCAAATGAAACGCCAAAGCTGCCAAAGTTGTCCTATGAGTTCATTGAAGAGGACAAGGCTGGCGTGGATATGGAACTGGAACAGCCTGTAGATAGCAAATTGATCTTCTCGCAGAGTGAGCTGGAAGATGCATTAGAGCGTGAGATTCCACAGATTGGGACATACCGGCTGGATCAGCTGATGGCCGAGGATGGGGCTTTTGTACTTCACCCACTGGTGGATGGCAAATGGCCGCTCTTCAATGTGAGTCTGGAGCTATTCTACAGCGACCAGAAAATAACGGGTTACCGTCAGACTCCAGTGCGGATTACGACCGCAGAGGAGAGCGATCAGCAGGTACTTCCGGCGTCGAAGGCGCTGGGAACGCTGATCGAGAACTTTTTGCCAAATGATGCAATTGTCAAAGATATTCAGCTGGGCTATTACGGCCAGTTGTTCAATTCAGATATACAGGTAGCGATGCCGGCATGGCGGTTCGTGCTGGAAAGTGGCGAAGTGTTGTACGTGCAGGGCATCAGTGGGGATGTATTCAGTCCCAAGACAGACAAACCAGGGGAGTAATGCGTTATGGGGATATATTTTACCGTGTTATCCAGCGGTTCGACAGGTAATGCCACAGTCATACAACATGGGGGCACATCTCTCATGATTGACGCGGGTCTTAGTGCGAAGCGATTGGATGCACTGTTTCAGGAAAGGGAGATTTCTGGGGCAGAACTGGACGGGATTCTGGTTACACATGAACATTCCGATCACATTAAAGGACTAGGCGCGATGTCTCGGAAATATAATTTACCAATCTACGCGAATCTGAATACGTGGGCGGCACTGGAGAAGTCGGTTGGGGCAATTCCAGAGGAAAACCGGAGGGTATTTGAGACGGGTGAAAAGCATGATTTTGGGTCACTGCGCGTGGAATCCTTCGGGATCTCGCATGATGCGGCTGAGCCGGTAGGGTACACATTCGATGATGGTACGGAGAAGCTGTCTGTTGCAACGGATCTCGGGTACATGAGCGACAAGGTTCGCGATGCGATCTCCGATTCTGACGTGCTGGTGCTGGAGGCGAATCATGATGTCGAATTGCTGCGTATGGGGCGTTATCCATGGAACACCAAGCGCCGGATTCTGAGTGACATTGGGCATTTGTCGAACGAAGCAGCAGGGGCAGCGCTTAGTGAACTGATGAACGGACGCATCAAGCGCACGTATCTGGCACATCTTAGCCGAGATCATAATATGATGGACTTGGCAAAAATGTCGGTGCGTGACGCGATGGAGAGCCGTGGATGTTTTTATCGGGATCATGAGTTCAAACTCTGTGATACGTATTACGATCGTCCTACGCCATGGGATAGGGTGGGTGAGCCATAAAGCTGTCCAGTTCGGCGGCCTTGCGCTCGACTTCCTCGCGGGTTAGGATGCCTTTATCAATAAGAAGTTCAATGATGGTGCTGAGTGCAAGGGTATTGCGATAGTGTTCTTCCTTGAGATCGGCCAGCTTGGCCGCCATATGAACTTCATCCATGGCTGTAAGTGTACGCGTGCGATCCATATATATCCTCCTCTATGAAGCTTTGAATTGTCTTTTACTATTATTGTAGTCAGGCTTAATGGAAAACATTCCTCTTTTTGCCGCTAACATTTGTGTGATGAGACGTGTATGCTGAACCTGTGACTATGCAGGGGTGAAAAAGTTCTTCAAATTTGCCAAAATCGCGCTTAGCGGACCGGATTTTGTGGTGATAGATACTATGGACCTTTATTGTTAAGCGCGTTATAGCGGAAATTTGCTTTAATTTTCGTAAATATGCAACTTTTTGTGATTTGACGTGTTTAGTATATGAGGAGCATTGTGATTTTGGCTGTTTTGCGTGTGAAATGGCATGTCATAGAATGCGAGAGCATGATTGATAGAGTCACTGACAGGATGGTGTGTCCGTTCTGTTGTACATAGACGCTGTATCTTGATTTGATGCCGGGATGCGGCGATATGCAAGACCATTTTATAAAAATGCAAAAAAGCATGGGAAAACGAGAGGTTATTTACGGTACGCACGTAACGAAAGACACAGAACGAGGCTGGAGAAGCGTAGCGTTCGCCTTTATGAACAAATTTTACCTAGGAAAAAGAAATAAAAAAATTTGTGAGTAACAGCGATCGGAAGCTCGGCTGTGGCTGGAGTGGGGTAACGTAAGAACACCATCGTTGAACCATGCGACAACTTAGGCGGCAGTCAGGGTCTTGATGCGTGACAACGAAGGGGAGAGGATCACGATGGGATTGTTTGGAGACGATTTTTATTCAACCAAAGTATCAAGACGCGCCGAACCTGAACAGAAAGGCAAACTTCAGATCATCCGCCCTGGAGGCAGAGCACGTGGACGTGACCGCTGGAGTAATCCGCGCAGATCGCGTACGGGAATCAGTTCCACAGTGAAGGTAGCTGTGATTAGCTCGGTGATCAGCTCCATCGTGACCGTCATGCTGTTTAGCTTCATCACACAGCCCGCTTCGTTACCGTTGGCTAATGCTACAGGTAATGGTGGTGGAGGCGGTGCACAGACAGCGCAGGCAGCTGACCCATACGACCGGATTATCCAAGCGGCAGCACACGTTCGTCCTTCCGTGGTGAGTATTGTGAACCATAAAACGGGTAGCAGTCTGTCGATGGAAGATTCGGCGCTGGGCTCAGGGGTCATTTTCAAGAAGGAAGATGGCAAGGCTTATATTATGACCAACCACCACGTCGTGGAGGGTGCGAGTGATCTGGAGATAGTGACCGTAGATGGGGAGACACACAAAGCGAAGCTGGTCGGTAAAGACCGTGTAAGTGACATTGCTGTACTATCCGCAGAAGATAAGGGGCTGGGAGCAGTCGCGGAGATTGGCGATTCCAGCAAACTTCAGCGCGGTCAAACGGTGCTGGCGATCGGGAATCCGCTCGGTCTGGGCGGTACGCTGACATCCGGTATTGTCAGTTACACGGATCGTATTCTGCCTGTATCGATTAATCAGGACGGGGTGTACGACTGGGAGCAAAACGTAATTCAGACGGATGCGGCGATTAATGAAGGCAATAGCGGCGGTGCTTTGGTCGATCTGAACGGCAAAGTGGTTGGCATCAACACGATGAAGATCTCGGATACGGGTGTTGAAGGTCTCGGCTTCGCGATTCCGATGAATGAAGTGATGAAAACGGTAGATTCCCTGCTCTTGAACGGCAAAGTATCTCGTCCATACCTGGGCGTGTACACGGTTGATCTGAGCAACCCTTATGCACCACTGGATGACGAGCAGCGTAAAGATCTGAAGCTGCCATCTCACGTGGACAGCGGTGTGGTTGTGCTGGAAGCATCCGGTCCGGCATCTGATGCGGGCATGAAGCTGAATGATGTCATTACGGAATTTGATGGGCAAAAAATTACCTCCACGCTGGATCTGCGGAAGTATCTGTACGATCAGAAGAAGATTGGGGATACGATTGAAGTGACCTTCTACCGGGATGGCAAAGCTGAGAAAGTATCCGTGAAGCTGACGGATAAACCGGAGTAAGGGAAGTTCAGCGAGCGAGCCTATACTGTTGCGTGGATTGAAATAGGGAATGCTAGAAGAGTGATCAGATCAACTGACCACTCTTTTTTAGTTGTTATGGGTGGACGTGCTCGTTCGACAGTAAATGAGTAGATCAACCATTTTATATTCTCATGATCAGTTAGACCCGGAGCCAAAGGAGCAGATACATAAGACTAGGGCTGTGGTAAACTGTTGTCAATATGTTGGAGACGGTCGCTGATGCAATAACATCTGTTTGTCGATCATATTTTTATTTCAGAATGGAAGGGGTATTTTTGATGAAACATTTGAGGAAAACGATGCTTGGGGGAACGAGCTTGGCGCTGTCACTGTTTGTGCTGTCCGCCTGTGGATCTGAGGTAGCTACAACAGGAGCATCTGTGGATACAAGTGCTCTGCAAGAGAAGATTGCAGGGCTTGAGAAGAAACTGGTGGAGCAGGGAGCCAAGAGCGTTGAGCAGGAGCAAAAGATCGCAGCACTGGAGACCAAGTTGAATGAACTGAGTACAAATGTGATTGCAGGTGGGGCTGGTGGTCAAACACCTGTAGCATCGGGAAACAATGGATCGGCCGGGAAAGGCGATGGGGTCCTGATTACGTTTGCCCAGTATGAGAAGCTTGAGGTTGGCATGTCGGTAGAAGATGTCATCGAGATCCTTGGCGGTGAAGGTGAAGCGCTGAGTGAAGCGGAGAATATGGTGGTGTACAACTATAAAGGCACAGCCGGCAATGGTGCCAATGCTGTTATTGCTTTTCAAGGCGGGAAACTGTTGACGAAGGCGCAGTCGGGATTGAAGTGAAATTAGTATTTGGACATGAAGAGTCTGAATCTTTGGAATAAAGCGTACTGCAGGGTTAAGGGAAGTTAAATGGGGCCAATCAGAAAATTCTGGTTGGTTTTTTTGTTGTTTTTATAAAGTTTTTGAGTAGCGGAAAAGTTATTAGAAGTAGATTTTTTGAATAAATAACTTGACATTCGCAGTTAGTTGTAACTATAATGATTACATTATATAAGTTGTAACTGTAGTAGTTACATATAATGATTTGAAGGGGGATTAAGTCGAAGCAATTGTACAACCAGACTATAGGACGGAATAAATAATCAACGAATTGGCTGCTAGATGCATTGTTATGGATGAACGGCGGCGACTTAAAGAGAAGGAGATCAATTAAATGTTTATTAGAAAAACATCAATGGGCGTTATGCTCGCTCTATGTTTCATGTTAATTCTGAGTGCTTGTGCGGGTACAGCAAGTAAAACCGAAAATGCGGAACACTCAAATGCTGCTAGTGCTGGAAATACAAAGAGCGAGGAAACAAACACACCAGCGGTGGAGCTGAAAGTGACCACCTATAATCCTGGGGAAAACAGCATTTTTGGCGTTTCATCAAACCTGATTGAAGGTCCAACTGAAATCGTGCTCGTTGATGCGCAGTTCCAAAAGAATGATGCCGAGCAATTGGTCAAAATGATTAAAGATTCGGGTAAAAAACTGACCACCGTATATATCAGCCACAAGGACCCGGACTATTACTTCGGTCTATCGGTAATTCGTGAGGCGTTCCCTGATGCAAAAATCGTTGCGACTCCAGCAACGGTGGAAGGAATCAAGGAAACAATTCAAGTGAAGAATGACTATTGGAATCCGATTCTGAAAGAAAATGCACCAACTGCACAGATTGTTCCGGACGTCCTTGACGGTGCTCAATTGACCGTAGATGGAGAAACCGTAGAGATTATCGGTCTAGATGGTTCCGATCCGTCCCATACGTTCCTGTGGATTCCTTCCATTAAAACTGTTCTGGGTGGCGTTCCTGTCTACGAAAATTCGCACGTTTGGATTGCAGATAACCAAACGCCAGAGAGCCGTGACTACTGGCGCCAATTGCTAGACCAAATTATTGCATTGAATCCAGAGCGAGTGATTCCAGGTCATTACCTGGGTACCAGTGCCGGGGATATATCGAGTGTTACGTTCACCCGTGATTATATTGCTAAATTTGAAGCAGAGGCAGAGACAGCCAAAGATTCTAAAGAACTGATTGCAGCCATGGAAAAAGCATATCCGGACTTTACGAATACAGGCGATCTGGAGACGAGCGCTCAGGTAATTAAAGGCGAAATTTCTTGGCCTTAAGTATAACGATGGACTTCTAGAAACGGTATAAGTAAAAGCCAAACATCCTTATCCTGTTAAGTGGGAGGGATGTTTTTGCTGTCATTAGGCGTGTAGGGGTTTCTTTTCGGCGGCAGGTGTGATAGAACTGAGAAGTGGCTATCCTGTAATGGGATACGCGGTTGTGAATCGGGAACATAGCTGGTTACAGAAAGGATGCTTAACGGATGTACGTTGTATGCAAAGAACACGTGGACATTGCCATCGACATGTTTGTCGATGAGTATGAGGACGCTCCAGATATCGTTGATCTGAAGGAGACGGAATTTGCCGACTGGGACCCGCCTGCGAAATGCGCCGAGTGCGAACAGCACGCGGAATTCCTCGTCGTTTAGCGTACTGTAGGACTTAGATGGCCGGAGACGTGACTTAAGGTGGCGCTTCGGGCTGACTTTCCATCCGGTATGAACATCACAGCAAGAAGCCAAGGAGAGCGTGATGAGCGCTCTTTTTGTGTTTATGGGGGAATTGGTATTGGTGGTTAGGCAGTGTGGAGTTGGGCGGGGGTCGTAGGGTTAACGTGGGAGTAGGCGAGAGTAAGGGAAGATTGAGGTAGGTGTAGGTGCCGAGTTCCGAGTTGGGAGTGGGCTAGGTTGTAGTAAAGGTGCAAGTTGTAGGTAATAGAAATGGAAGCCGCTGAGGCATGGGGGAGAGTGTCGTTGGGTAACAGCGATGTGGGTAGTGACGTGGGTGTAGACTGGCCGAGTAGCTCTAACGAACTCGAGACGCCTTATATGAGGCAAACACCGCCTGGTTGAAATCTAACGAATCGTAGACACGTTATATTGCTGAAATGGCCTCGAAAGTGGTGGGGAGTGCTCGTTTGATGCGAAATAGCGTGTTTCAGATTCGTTAGATTTTAAAAGAGCCGATATGGGGCTGATTAAGGTGTGTGGAATTCGTTAGAATTTGGAGAAATGTTTAGTATAGGTATAATACAGTTGGAACGAACGATGCGATGAAGCATCTTACTTATAGAATATCTGGCAAGACAATTTAGGAGGAATGAATTTCATGTTTATTCAGATTATTGGCGTAGGCAAATTGAAGGAAAAGTATTTAACGCTGGGCATTCAGGAATATGCCAAGCGGCTCGCCCCGTACATCAAGTTTCAGATGATCGAGGTCGCAGACGAAAAGGCGCCCGATACCCTGAGCGAAGCTGAGGTTCGGGCGGTAAAAGAGCGCGAGGGCGAACGCATCCTCGCACATGTGAAGAGCGAGGCGCATGTTGTCGCGCTCGCATTGGATGGCCAGCTCTGGAGTTCCGAAGAGCTGGCATTGGAGATCGACAAGCTCGGCACGTATGGGACGAGCCATGTCGTGTTTGTCATCGGAGGAAGCCATGGGCTCTCCGATGAGGTGTTGCGCCGCGCGAAGCAGCGCTTAAGCTTCGGGCGTATGACCCTGCCGCATCAGTTAATGCGGCTGGTGTTGGTAGAACAGATTTATCGCGCAGTGAAGATAAATAGGAATGAACCGTACCACAAGTAAAGCACATTGGGAGGCGATAGCGAGAAATGCTGTCCGCTTCGTGCTAGCAGAGAATCCCCTCGGACTTGCAGAAGGGTAGACTTGAGATATCCATGCTAATTTAACTTTAATGCTTAAGCTTTCTGGATGCGCCTGTGGTATCATGAACATGCCTATCATCCTGTTACATCTGAGGGGGAAGAAGTTGCTTGTGAACATGGACAATTACTATAAGTATGAGGATGTATCTGTATTAGATGATGCCAATTCAGCGCTAGATAGTGAAGCAGCTCGGTTGGCAAGTTTGATTTACACGCATACTTCGCAGGATGGGACCTATGCCTCACCGATCCATGGTCTGTATATGAACCGATATTCGCAAGTAGAAGTGGCGGATGATGTTCACACTATGTTCTCGCCGGTAATCTGCATTGCAGCGCAAGGGAAAAAGCGAATTACCGTAGGCAAGGATGCTTATGAGTATAGTGCTTCGCGAATGTATATTGCCCCCGTTGCCTTGCCTGTTGCGATGAAAATCATGCAGGCCAGCCCCCAAATACCGTTCTTGGGGATAGGTCTATACCTCGATCCGCAAAGGATTGCTTCGTTGCTGCCGATGGTATTTCCTAATGGTTTACCCGAGGTTCGCAATCGCAGTGCGTGCTATGTCATCGAAGCAGACTTGGCCATGATGAACGCTGCTGCAAGATTGATGGCTTGCCTCTCCTCTCCCGATGATGCTCAAATGTTAGCTCCATTGGTGAAAGACGAGATTTATATCCGCATCCTCCGTAGCCCAATCGGTGTTTATGTTGCCGAGACTGTTCTGGCGGAATCGGGCATGCAGCAGGTTTCAAAAGCGATTGATTGGCTCCAAAACAACTTTTCTCAGCCGTTGAAAGTAGCAGATTTGGCGGAGCTGGTTCATATGAGCGAATCGTCGTTTCGCGAGTATTTCAGATCGGCTACTGCAATGAGCCCTCTGCAATATCAAAAGGTGCTGCGCCTGCAAGAGGCGAGGCGTCTAATGTTATCCAGTTCCATTGACGCAACTACGGCGAGCCGGCGTGTAGGCTATTTGAGCGATTCCCAATTTAGCCGCGATTACAGCCGATTTTTTGGGTGTCCTCCAACTAGAGATATCACAAGGTGGCGTCAGGACCAGCAAAAGTTGAAGTGAAACGCACATGTAAACGGCTTTTCAAATTTCCGCGGGCATAGAGCCTAGCGGATTTTTCCTTTTTGAGCGGCGGAATCTGTTGAATCAGGCAAAAACTCCGATGGAAAAGGCAAAGACCGCAGTAGTCAATCCCCTATACTAAGAGTAAACATCCTATCGATAGGAAAGGGGATTTCTGAAAATGCGTGTATTGGTTACAGGGGCGAAAGGCTTCATCGGAGGGGCGGTCGTTCGCGAACTGCTGGATGCCGGTCATCAAGTGGTTGGTCTTGCCCGTTCTGAAAAAGCCAGCAAACGGCTTACGGCACTGGGTGCCCAGGTTCAAGTCGGTTCGATTGAGGATTTAGCAGGCTTGCGCAAAGTGGCTGCTGCAGTAGACGGGGTCATTCATTTGGCCTTCTTCCACAAGTTCTCGCATGCGGGCCTTCCAACTCGACTTAGGGTTTTATTCGGCGGGAATCCTCGTCATGTAGTGATGCGATTTATGAAGGCTGCAATTGAGACCGACAGGCGAGCCATCGAGACACTCGGCACCTCCTTACCCGCCGGTGACCGGGCGCTTGTCGTCGCGATGCCTACGATGACGCTTACTCCCGGCCGTCTCGGAACGGAGGACAGCGCTGGGGATCCTCAATCGCAAGGTGGATTACGCATCATTTCAGAACATACCACCCTAGACTTGGCGAACCGGGGGACACGTTCCTCAATTGTACGCCTCCCACCGATCGTACACGGTGAAGGCGATAAGACGGGCTTATTCCCAAATCTGGTGAACATCGCTCGTAAGAAGGGGTTCTCCGCCTATACAGGCTCCGGTAACAACCGTTGGCCATCCGTGCATCTACTGGATGCGGCGCGCCTTTTTAGACTCGCCTTAGAACAAGCTCCGGCAGGGTCCCGGTTTCATGCAGTGAGCGAAGAGGGCATTCCATTTCAAGCGATCGCCACGGCTTTGGGCCTCCATATGAACTTGCCGGTCCAAGGTATTGGGGTTGAAGAAGCAGGTAAACATTTCGGATGGCTTGCCCCCTTCACGAGAACGGATAATCCGGCTTCCAGTGCGTTGACGCAGGAGCGTTTAGGATGGAAACCAGTATATCCTACCCTTTTAGATGATATTCGGAAGGGGTATTATTTCTAACTGTAAAGCTGGGAGGAAGCGAAGATCCGTTTGCACCAAAAGTACGGCAGGAAACTTGACCACGACAAGCGTTGAATTTGTGCGTCCCTTTCTAGCCGATGCCTTAATCGAGAAGATCGGTATTGACTCTACAGCCACTATAGGGTTTAAAGGGACAACAGCTTCACGGTGCATCAACGGAGGAGGATAATTCAAATGGGAAATAAGATGATTCGGGCACTCGTTCTCATTCTTGCATTTTCGATTGCCGGATACGCAATTGTTCAGTATGGCGTGCTTAAAGCTAGTGATGCAGGACTTGTCTCTTTCAAATTGCAAAAGCCGAATTTTGAACTCAAACCATGGATATATGTACTATAC
The DNA here is from genome assembly GCF_038004645.1 of Paenibacillus sp. FSL M8-0212. Lineage (NCBI taxonomy): Bacteria > Bacillati > Bacillota > Bacilli > Caryophanales > Paenibacillaceae > Paenibacillus > Paenibacillus sp. FSL M8-0212. The sequence continues at coordinate 2,529,342 of NZ_JBBORP010000001.1, forward strand.
ATCCATATTGTTACCGCGATATTTGCCTTGATCATAGGACCCTTTCAACTATTTATGAAGCCAACGAATGATAGGAAACGTTGGCATCGCCTATTGGGGTATGGATATGTTCTTTCGATTACAGTTAGTGGAATCGTGAGTGTGTATTTATCCCTTTTTGCCACGGGAGGTTGGATTGCCGGGCTTGGGTTCATGTCGCTCGATGTATTGTGGGTTACGACGACGCTTATTGCAACGAGAAGAATTATGGCGAAAGACATCCAAGCTCATAAAGCATGGATGCTTCGCAGTTATGCGCTTACTTTTGCAGCGGTCACGCTTCGAATCTGGTTAGCGCCGCTGAATCTTCTGCTTAGCGATTTCGAGGCGGCGTTTCAGGTTGTCGCTTGGGTTTGTTGGATTCCTAATCTGCTCGTCATAGAAGTCGTGATTTCAAGAATGAGGTTGCGGCAGCGGCAATGATTTACAACTGCGAGCTACAGAAGGAACGCTAAATGCGCTCCTTCTGTACAATGAGAATTAATCGAATCAGTTCATGAGCTGGACAATCTTTTCAAGCTCCAACTTTCCATCCAAATAGCGGGAAACAAATCATGGCCGTTTCTGTGCAGCACCGTTCAGCATCGGAATGGCAATCACAATTCCCAGGATCACCGTAACAATATAGCCCTCCAGGTCAAAATCTCCCCCCCCCCGTAAGCCATGTTGCGCCGTCAGCCTTCACCGTAAACAACCCAGCCGCAGGGAGTGCGGCTTATAAGACAATGGGAACACATCTTAAAAAAATGATACAGGAGGAAGAACTGTAGCTTCTTCGGAAATTCAAACGGAGAAAATAGACGGAAGACCAAGATGAGTAAGGGCTAGTCCGTGACTAGCTCTATTTCTTTTCGCCGTTATAGTGTGTAAGGGGAGCCGTATCATAAGTAGGGCGAAGGTCTTTCCTACGCAAGTATTGAAGAATCATTTACTCAAGAACATAGATTCATTTGTAAGTCACATCGAGCTTTCCGATGTGACTTTTGTGTAAAATTTGATTCTAATCAAATTCTGCATATATCTCATTTGGCACCTCTTGTTACCATAGAAGTAAAGGGGAGAAATTATATGGATAAAAAGATTAAACTACTATTCACAAAAGATATATTGAAAGAGTCCGCACAATGTTTTGGAATACGTGAGAACTCCATTATCGAATTAAATGGGTTCCAAAATTTCGTTTATTCCGGCGTCGTTGGAAATAGAGAAGTCATTTTAAGAATTACGCATGTCACCCATCGAAATGAATTATTAACAAGAGCGGAACTAGATTTCATCATGTTTCTGGCTGATCGCGGAATGAAAGTAGCAAGGCCTATTCAATCTTTATCAGGGGATTTTATTCATATCATTGACGAGTCCTTTATTGTGACAGCTTTTGAGAAAGCACCAGGCAGAAATGCAGTAATCGCCGAGGAGAGCAATACGTTCTATGAAAATATTGGACAAATGGTCGGGAAAATACATAAGTTATCGCTTAATTACTCGACCCAAAACCCACGCCATGAATGGAGTGGTAATACTCTATTAGAATCTTTTAAGAAGTATTGTCCGTTAGAATTACACAGTAACTATGATCGTTTAATTAATGAAATTAGTGCCCTGCCCAAGGAAAAAAATACATACGGTCTTATTCATGGGGATATCAGCCCTGGCAATTATCTTAATGATGGGGACAAAGCCTTTATTATTGACTATGATGAGGTGGAATATAGCTGGTTTGTTTCTGATATTGCTACACCGTTATTTTATGAAATCCCAATTCCTTGGGTTGTGTCTGGAGATGTGAGGAAGGAGATTGCAAAACGGTACTATTGCAATTTCTTAAATGGCTATTGCAAGGAATACACTGTAAGCCAAAGCCAGTTAAACAAAGTTCCACTATTTATTAATTTAAGGCAAGCCAGAGTTTTAGCTGCACTCTATAGAAGCAGAGACTTTAACGCTTCTGATTGGACTGAATGGTATGAGCAAGCCCGACGCTTCTACTATGAAAATTTATTAAATAACACTCCTTATATTGATATGGACTTTTTGAGTTAACCGGTGAACCCCGTCACAATTAGCGGAGTAGAGGCTTTACACACAAAAAAGATCCAATCACCTAAAATCATGACTGGATCCTCAATCATAAACTAAATTTCAAAATCAAGAGTACCCTGTTCGGTTAATTCAAACGGGCCAGGTGTAACATCTGCATCCGGTCTCTTTGTTCCGAAAAGGTCGGAGTCAAAATGATATGGAGTGCAGTCTGGTTCCTCATACTTCATATCGGCGTGATACGTCTTTCCAAGCAGGTTGGTAGTAATCAACAAGGCAGAGGCTCCACGAAGCAATTCGGGCTCATTGATCTGAATGTGCACCTTACCTTGCGCAGGATCAATCTCAACATTGATTCCCTTCTGTGCAACTATCTTCGCTTGGGATTCGTGACGACTTGGAACCGCATCGTTAAGAAATACATTTCCACCCATAGCTACAGGAAGTACGGCATTGCCTATAAAGAAATCCTTCGCCGCATCGCCAAGCTCAAGAAGCTCCTCTTTGGTGTATTCCCACCATTTCTTATCTTTCACATCAGGATGTTGATCGTAGCCTCCAAGTCCCACAGCATGCAGATAACAAATGGAGTTGTCCGGAACACCATCCATGACCGTCTTCCCGTCCTCTCCAACTTCATCCCTTGGTTTAAGGGGAAGATGTTCAAAGAAGGTAATAGGAACAGGTTCTTTATTCGCATCGTTATCACCCAAGAAGATATTGTTGTAGTACCTGTCATCGCCTCCAGTGATATTGGAGTATCCGGCCATGGCCGTCTCGTGAGGGAAGTGATATGGCGTAATACGAGTAATTTCGGAACGAACTACAAATCGGCCTGCAAACAAATTATGAGCAAATGCCCCGCCCTGAGCCATATTTCTGAAATTCATCGGAGAGAGAAATAGATTGTGATCGACCATATATGGACCATGGCACACCTCAACGAAGAGGTCCTCCGAAAGATTGTCAAAAAATACATTACGGCTGATGCGAGTGCCCTGTGCCTGCCAGTCCAGCCAAAGCGCACGGTAACAGCTATACATTATATTTTCGCTAATTTGAGTATCCAGTGAAGCATGCAGCTTAATTCCCGCAACTTCGGCACCGTGTCTGAGTCGTTTGTGGTGAATATTATATATACGGTTCTGATAAATGTGGCTGAAGGCTGCTCCCATATGACCCACAATGCCTGCCTGTTCACAATCATGAATCACATTACCTCGAACAATGTGACTTCCGATGTTATCCTTATGCCAGCCGGAGCGTAATGCTCGTAAAATAACCTCCTGCTCACGTTGAGTACCACCTTTACTATGCTTCTCCAAAGACTTGGTGTGCCCTGTGCCGATCTCGGTACCCAGGCTAATACCAACGCATTTGGATTCACTGATTATATTGTTTTCAATAATCCAGCCCTTGCTCCAGTGAGGTCCAATCAAACCTTCCTGGTAGTCGGTAGGCGGTGCCCATTGAGGAGAGGCTTGACTAAGTGTGAAGCCACTTACGGTGATATAATTGAGTCCCGGTTTCTCAGGCCAGAAGCAATAAGGACGTACATTAATTTCTACATTTTCCTTACGAGGATCTTTTTCTCCAAAATTGGCCCAGATTTTGGTTGTCGTAGAACCAACCTCGGCATACCATTTTAACAATGAATCCTTGGGATATTTGGCTTCGGGCCAAACTTCAGGATTGTGAACGCTTTCAACACTATTGCACTCATATAATGATTTGCCATCCAAATAGACATCGCCGAGATGAACCGGGAAAGGCCCGTCAAACAACCAGTCTCCACTGAGCTCCACCTCAAAGGGATTACGAACGGAAAAGATAGAGTTGAGCACTTCTGTGCTCCAAACATGGTCTCCTTCAGACTTCCAGTTGGTAATCCGCTCAGCTCCTGTAATCACAACTTCCCCGTCTCCTGCCGATCGATATACGATTCGATGCTCCGCTGTTCCTCCATTCGCCGGGTTAACCCATTCCCTGTATACTCCCGCATGAACAATAACGGTATCACCAGCCATGGCATGAGCCGCAGCGCGTGATATGGTACGAAGGGGTTGATCTGCTGTTCCTTTTCCTTGATCATTCCCATGGTTGGATACATGATATTCCATAACAACTCTCCTTCTATTTAAAAATGTTTGTTGTATCTCGTTATTATACTAGAAAATAAATGTATTGGGAGAGATAGGAAGTCAGGTGTCGGGCTAAAGATATACTGATATAAGGTAAGCCACATCATTACCCTATGAGGTTGTGGTTTTTTTGTTTTTCGAAACTTTAGATATTGTTAAAAGCTATAACCAGCCATGTTTTTTTCATATAACAGGCATTCCTTTTGACCATGCTATACTCATTAGAATAAAAAGTTAGAAGGAGAAATACTTATGATACCATTTCGTAATGATCATGTAGGCAGTTTTCTACGTCCTGCGAACTTAAGTCAGGCACGTGAACAATATAAATCAGGCAACATCACATATGAGGAATTAAGAGCTGTGGAAGATCAAGAGATTATTCGAATTATTGAAAAGCAAAAGGAAAATGGCGTATTGGCAGTTACGGATGGTGAGTTCCGCAGAAGCTGGTGGCACTTTGATTTTCTGGGCGGCTTGGATGGCGTAGAGTTGTATGAGGAAATTGATGGGCCTCAATTCCATAATATGCAAACTCGCAAGGGTGGAATTCGTGTTGTTGGTAAAGTTGATTTCTCGAGTCATCCTTTTGTTAAGGATTTTGAGTTTTTGAAAAAGCATGCAGGTGATGCAGTGGCGAAACAGACCATTCCAAGTCCCAACATGCTTCTATATCGGTTGGAAAATGGCGCCAATATCTATACGGACCGGGAGCAATTCCTTCAGGATACGATTGCGGCGTATCAAAAAGCCATTCAAGCTTTCTATGATGCGGGATGTCGATACCTGCAATTAGATGATACCGCTTGGGCAGACCTATTCTCAGAAGCTGGTCATGATAAGCTGCGTGCCAAAGGTCTGGAACCGGCAGAAGAGTTGAAAACGATGCAGCGAATGATTAACGAAACTTTGGCTCATAAACCGGCGGATTTAGTTGTGACGATGCATATTTGTCGTGGTAACTATAAATCAAATTATTTCTCAACGGGTGGTTACGAGTACGCTTCTGAAGTTATCTTTGGTGGCTTAAACGTAGATGGATTATTCCTGGAATTTGATGATGAGCGCTCAGGTGGCTTCGAGCCTTTACAATATGTGAATCGAAAAGATTTGAAAATCGTGCTTGGTTTACTTACTTCGAAAACAGGCGAGTTAGAGGATAAAGAACAGATTAAAGCTCGGATTGCAGAGGCGGCAACCTATGTACCACTTGAGCAACTTTGTTTGAGCCCACAATGCGGCTTTTCTTCCACGGAAGAAGGCAATATTTTAACGGAAGAACAACAATGGCGTAAACTTCGTTATGTGAAGGAAATTGCAGAAGAAGTTTGGAATTAATCCATCTAAATAACGGAGGGGATGCAAAATGACAACGCAAGCAGACCAAGAGACAGTTATCGTTGAAGCGTTCATTAATGGTCAAAATGTAAAATCCCTTTCGCAGTTAGCAAAAGAGAATCCGACAAACCCCGCTGAGATCGTAGGCTATTTCCCTGTCACTACGAAAGAACAAGCGGTTGAAGCGATTGAAGCAGCGGCAGGGGCTTTTAAAACATGGAAGCAGACCTCCATTGATGAACGCATTATTATGATGCGCAAGGCGATCGAGAAGATTAGAGCAGCTGAGAATGAAATTGTGCATTTGCTGTCCAGAGAGCATGGCAAGCCCCTGTATGATGCACACGGTGAAATTTATGTTTCGTTAATGTGGATGGAATTTGCTTGTAATGAAGCCAAATCGGCTCTACAGGAAGAGATCAAAGAGCATGAGAATGGTAAAACGATTCTTTCCTATGATCCAATTGGTGTGGTGGCAGCGATTAGTCCATGGAACTATCCTATTGCTTTATCTACCATTAAAATTGCTCCTGCCTTACTTGCGGGCAACACGATTGTGCTTAAACCAAGTCCATATGCGCCACTGGCGGCAGCGAAAGTGGCAGAGATTATTGCGAGTGAGTTCCCGGCTGGTGTAATCAATGTCGTTCATGGTGATGCGGATGTGGGCGTTGAACTGACTAGTAATCCTCTTGTTACTAAAATCGCTTTTACAGGTGGAACTGCGACAGCTAAGCATATTATTAAAGCGGCTTCGGAAACGATTAAAGATATGACGCTTGAGCTTGGTGGTAATGATGCGGCTATCTTCTTGGAAAGTTTTGATGTTCATGATGAGCGAGCCATGCGCCGGATTGTCATTTCTAATTTCTTGACTGCAGGCCAGATCTGTATGATCGCCAAACGTGTGTATGTACACCGTTCTATTTATGATGAGTTTGTGGAAAAATATATAGAGGCGGCAAATCGCTGGATTCGAATTGGTGATCCATTTGATTCAAATACGACTGTAGGCCCGGTTAATAACCTGAAGCAGAAGAATTACGTGCTTGGTTTGGTTGAAGATGCGCAAAAGCGCGGGGCTAAGGTCATCCCTCTCGGGCAAATTCTTGATCAGAAGCTGTTTGACCAAGGTTACTTCTTACAACCTACGCTTGTTTTGGGTTGCGATGTTCATGATCCGATTGTCGTAGAGGAACAGTTTGGTCCTACAGTTCCGATTCTGCCATTTGACGATGAAGAGCAGGTTATTCATCTACACAATGAGAGCATATATGGATTGACGAGTTCTGTGTGGGGCAAAGAAGAGGATGCCATCTCCGTCGCACGTCAACTCGAAGCTGGAACGACCATGATCAATACAGCTGCTGTTCAGGGTCTTGACGTTCGGTTCCCTTTCGGTGGCTTTAAGCAATCGGGCATTGGCCGTGAATACGGCGCGGAAGGTATCCGCACGTATACAGAAAAACATGTCATCAACGTTCCGAAGACACTGGATCTTCCTTATATACCAGAATAAATGGTATAGAGGTTGTTCAAAAAGGCTCTAACTTTGCGCTTTGTTTACTGATTTTTAAGAATCAGTAGACAGGGCGTTTTTTTGTCAGACCAGTTTGACAGTGGTGACTTTTTTAGAGAAAAAATAACCCCACATCTAATGGAGGTGACGCTGAAAAAATAAAGAAGCCACTCCATTGATGGAGTGGCTTGGTATTCAGCTATTATACGGTGAACGGCGGCTATCTTCTACCTAGTGTCTCCCAAATTCCATGGAGCCAGGAGTCGAACTCAGCATCTTTGTCGCCCTCGTAAGTATCATAGAGATCCAGACGTGTCTTTTGCAGTTTTTCCTTAAATTCCTCAAATGTATGACCTTCAGGAAGGCTTTTTTTGATCCGCAGCAAAATTTTGTTAGTACCTTTAAACAGCTCGCCTTTGTTTTTGGCAGGCATTTGTACATCTTCATCCAACTGTTTCAGCTTGTGATATGCGGCTTCACGCACCTGGAACACTTGATCATTTTTCAAAACATGCTGAAGTAACTTCATGGTAGGAGCTGTATCCCAGTTCCCCAATTCGTTCACCGCATCTAGTCTGTCTCTCCAGCTTGACGTCCGATTAGCCGCTCGTTTGAGCTCTTCAAAGTTCTCCGGTAGTTCGTTCACTGCTCCAACTTCATGGTTGTTCGTCAAAATTCAATCTCCTTAATCATCGCCATCTTGGCAGAATGATGAATGTTATTAAACACTATTATAGCACGAACCTGACTAAACTACTCCTATGAAGCCGATTGGTTAGCCTTTTCCTTTAACGAAGTCTACCATGAACACCCAACCAATCAGTCCACATAAGACAAAACCAAACGCATGCAGAGCTCCGTAAATGGGAATGAAATCGCGTATGGTTAATGAGTACATATTTTTCAGTAAAGGATAGAAGATGGAAATGACGACCACCGTGTAAAAGGCTAGGCAAGAAAGGCCTAAAAAGATGGTTGCCTTAATATCCAAAGCGTTTTTCCTCAAGTAAGTAAGGAGATAAGCGGTGTAAACCACAATATTACAGGCAAACAAAGCGACACCAATGTATTCAATCGGCTTGGAAAAAATCATACCAATCGCAATCAAGATGGGTCCGATGATATCGATGGCAACAACCCAGGGATACCAGCTTTTCTTCATCATGATGCGTCCCAGTTCACCAATGAAAATTGGAACGATTGCAGATGAGAAATGAAAGTGAACCGAGCTTAACGCGTGCGTTGCAGGATTAGCTTGGAAAAGGTTCAATTGATATTGATATAAGGTAAACCAAATGCCCCCGATAAAAAAATAAACGAGCCCCGCGCCAATCGCTATTTCCGCTGCTTTTCCTTTAGAAATCACAATCGTGGTCAAGCCAAAGATGCCGAGCAGCAGTGTGAACAGTAGCCATCCAAGAGACAGAATCCCTGGAATTTCCGTACTTTCTAACCCCCACATCTTACTACTCATTACCGAGGCCAGGGTAAGAAGCGCGGCGGGAAATTGAAGCCATTTCATAGCGGCATACATCATTCGTTGATATGTATTCTTCGCGTCATGGTCCAAAAGTAAAATTACAAGAGGCACAATAACGAAAGCCGCAAACAGCAGAAATTTTTCAACAAGTTCGAATTGAAAGTAATTTAGATAAAATATCAGAATGGTTATGATTCCACCGGGAAATGCGGGTGATTTCATGAGTTGCTTCAAGGAACTATTCATGGGGCTTCCTTTCTAACCTACGTTTATCGTAATACTTGCCTGCATCCAGTTGTGTAGCGTTCTTTAGTATAGATCGGCAATTCTTCTTTAAGTAGTCTAACACATTTATTTGTCAATATATGAAAATAAGCTTATCTTACTGCGGTTGATGGAGTCATGGAAAATAGCCCTTGTTTGTTCTTTGCTAAGCAAAAAGAACCTCACCTACGTGGGGTTCTTGAGTATTAATTATAATGACGATACTAATCGCTATATTTTGTGTGAAACCAATTTTTTAACTCTTCGCTCATTATCTCAAATTCCGTCTCGGTAAACTTCGGATGCAATTCGATTCCTCCAGATGGTCCGAAAATAACGATGTCTAGGCTCGTTTCATCTATAAATGTAATTTTTCCAGCATTGTTCGATCCAAACACATCACCTGCATCAAAAGGTCTAAGTTCTGCATCTTTTATCATTTGGATAACCGTATTTTTTTCTTCTTCGCTTAATATTTCGGGATTAATCATGCCAATACTGATTTCTTTTACTTGCCCTGCATTCAGTTTCTCTTTAAATTGTTCCGCCCATTTGCTGTCCGCTCCGCTTCCTGTGGAGCAACTTGAAACGATCAGTATAAAACCGACTATCACTAAGACAATACCTGAGATCCGTCCAGCATTTAATGCTAAATCACTTGGCTCCGCATCTTTAAACTTCCATCCCAGTCGAACATACCAAGCAAAGTAAGGCCAAATCGCCGTAATTATTCCTATGATTAAGACTACAACACCTATAATTCCTGTCAAACAATCACATCCTGTATATGTTAATTATTCTATTTACTACGATAAATACTTGTTAAAGTTTCTTGTATGTAGATATCCATTGCTATACATCAGCAATCTATCAACTTCCTTGGGAAACAAAAAAAGAGCCGCGCATCACGCGGCTCTCCAACTGATTTTAGCGCCCACCCGTATTGGAAGCCCAGACAGGAATCCAACTGTTCGGATAATAATCATTGGTCAGGGTTGTGTTATAGAGAACTAAATTCCCATCACTTTGCATGATCAGTGTATCACCTGTTGTGTTAGTTGGTAAGCTGCTTCCGTGATGACCCGGAATCCATGAGGTGGTATTGGGAGACCAAGCAGCTACCTGTACAGAAGTATCGATCACCAAAACTTTATCCCATCCCCAACCGGTGTAATATTCGAATTTACCTGTAGCCGGATTAAAACCAAAACGATAACCATATTGGTAAACATCTTGATATTTCATGCCATATTTATACATGACAGGTTTCCCGTATTGTGGTTCAAACTTGAACGAGAGAGCACCGCTGTTACTAGTTCCGCTACTCCAGAGAGAAGAACCGTTTTGATAGATAACGAAGTTCCCGTCATTTTGCCAAATGGCTGAAAATCTACCATCTTGGGAGGTTAAATAGTCACCCTTTGCCATGTTTTGGCCAATCGTGAGCTTATCTCCGAGATAGCCAGCAGAAGCCGTCGTTGGTAAGGCAAATGCAAGAATCAACAAGCAAGCCATAAGAATTCGAAAAGATCTGGGGAAAAGTTGTCTGTTCATTGGACACGCTCCTATGTTTTTTTAATGGTTGAAGCTAAATGCATAGAACTACAAGTCCTTATAATTATTTCGTATTTCTGCGCAGCGTTCGGTTAGGAGTGGTGAAAGAGCAATCAACACATCCCCCAGTGGTAGTTATAGGGAAAATCGACATACAATGCTCTCCGGGGTCACCTCCTTTAATAGACAATAAGTTGCTGAATACATCGTATGTAAATGGATATGTGTTAACGAGAGTTGAGGGAGCTGGAGGTCCACGGAAGGTTGCTATTATAACTGCCCATACATTTGACCAAAATAAGAATATGACTTTTTATACCATTATATCAACTAAAAAGATAAAATACATAATTTTCTATTAACATCTATCTGTTCGATAGTGGAAGGCATAAATGAATACTTTTAACTAGTCTCACTCTCGACTTACAGTTAGTAGTTCAGTTGTGGCAAACGATTTATTTTTATTTGTGGATATAGGAATTTGGACGAATGTGTCGAATGATTGATTAGATTGAATTTGAAGTATTTCAAAAGAGTTTTAGATGATTTTTTCATCCAGAGGAAAGATACGAGGAGGGTCATATGAATTTTGGCAAAAGGATAGGGAGCTTCATTCTGGTCTTGTCTCTCATTACAGGACTGTTGTATTTAAAACCATCGGATAAGGTGTATGCAGCGGCTCCAACGTCAACAATCACGATAGATAATACGCTGCTGAAAATTGGTAGCACATCAAAGGTAACCTTTACGTTCTCGGAAGCGGTACAAGGGTTGGATTATGGAGACTTAACGGTTCCAAACGCTACACTGACTGCACCTTCATCTTCGGATGGAGGCATTACGTGGACCGCAACTCTCACACCTGACCTCGACATTACAGATGCAACCAACGTCATTACTCTCAACAATGGGGGTGTGATGAATCAAGACCGTACTGTAGGTGCAGGTATAACCACCTCGAATAATTATGAGGTCTATACCGCCCGGCCAAAGGCAACGATTGTTGTAGCCGATACAACACTGACCATTGGTAAGACATCACAGGTAACGATCACATTCTCTGAGGCCGTGACAGGTTTTACCCTCGCAGACCTTGCGGTGACGAATGGAACAATTCACAATCTGGCTACAGATGACAATATTACGTATACAGCAGAACTAACCCCAACTGTCGGCATGACTGCTGCAATCAACAAGATTACACTCGACAATATGGGTGTGATGAATCAAGGCGGCAATGAAGGCATAGGAACAACAGACTCAAATAACTTCGCAATCGATACAGTAAGGCCCACAGCAATGATTGTCGTAGCCGATGCTGCACTTACCGTCGGGAAGACATCAGAGGTCACCTTCACGTTTTCCGAAGCAGTAACAGGCTTTACCAGTGATGATCTGACCGTTGCAAACGGTACGCTAGGTGCCGTTAGTTCTTCCCATGGAGGCATTACATGGACCGCGATATTGACGCCGACTGTCGGTATCACGAATGGAACGAATAACATTACACTTAATAATACAGGCATCAATGATGTTGCAGGCAATGCCGGCACGGGTACGACAGATTCGAATAATTATGCGGTCTATACTGTCCAACCAACGGCAACGATTGTTGTAGCTGATACAACGCTGACCAGTGGCAAAACATCCGTGGTAACGATCACATTCTCAGAGGCTGTGTCGGGTTTTGATAATGCGGATCTGACGGTTGCGAATGGTACACTGAGTGCTGTTCAATCATCCGATGGGGGTGTGACGTGGACAGCAACGTTAACACCTCAAGCGAACGTGAGCAAATCGTTCAATGTTATCACCCTTCAGAATAATGGAGTGTCTAATGGTGCCGGTAATGCAGGACAGGGTATAACGGAGTCCAATCCGTATTCCGTTTTCACTATACAGCCTGTACAAACAACAAGTCCGAGCAGTCCTTCTGCACCAATGGCTCCGATAGACAATACAGTCACTTCAACAACGGGTAAAATAACCATTCCGATGGGTAAGTCAGGCGTTGTTAGCTTGGGCAAGGAGATTCAAATCTCAATTCCAGCCGGAGGATCACCTCAAGAACTGACTTTGTCGATTGATAAAGTATCTGATACCGAAACTCTGCTAAGAAATAAAGAGATTCTGGCCAGCCCGGTATTTGAGCTTCTGAAGAATTTCACAGAGAACTTTCTCAAGCCGGTAAAAATGACATTTACATTTGATTCATCAGGTCTTGAGAGTCACCATTCGGCAGCTGTATTTTATTATGATGAAGTGAATAAGGCATGGGATAAAGTGGACGGAGGTATTATAAAAGGGAACCAAATCATAGTCGAGGTCAATCACTTTACGAAGTATGCTGTCCTTGTTGTAGATAAAACCAGCGGAAAGCCCATCTTGAATAAGCCAGCTGAACCGACGACAGAATCTGGCTTTAGCGATATCTCGGGACACTGGGCAGAAGCAAGAATTAAACAAGCCTTAAGCAGCGGTATGATTACCGGTTATCCGGATGGAACGTTCAATCCGGGGAAAAACGTCACACGTGCCGAGTTCTCAGTCATGCTGATGAGTGCGTTGAATTCACAAAAAGCAGGAGTGGAACTGGTATTCTCAGATAAAACCGAAATTGGAGCTTGGGCCAAAATGGCAGTCTCGCAAGCCGTGCAAGAAGGCATTCTTAGCGGTTATCCGGATGACACGTTCCGGCCAAACGCCAATATAACACGTGCCGAGATGGTAGTGATGGTTGCGAATGCGCTCAAGGTATCTACTATAGGAAATGATGCAACGTCTTTTTCAGATGAGAAATCTATTCCTGTTTGGGCAAAAACCTCTGTGGCAGCTCTGAAGGAACATGGCCTTGTCGAAGGTATGGATAACAATTATTTTAAACCTAAATCACCGACCACTAGAGCAGAGGCTGTTGTTATATTGATGAACATGTTAGATAAAACCAAAGCAGAATAGTAATTAACAGAGAAACATCTCTACCTCTATAGAGAGGAAATTGGGGTGAAAGATACTCTTGCGGTTGAGTGTTCTGAGCAACTATATGAAGGAAATAAAGGCACCCTGTAGGGTGTCTTTATTTTTAGCTAGTAGTAACTATGCATCTCCTCTATAAATCTCCCAAAATTTTTACATACATTTTATATATTTTATGATTTTTATGAATTGAACTATGGTAAAATATCTCAGGATCTAAAATTGGAGAGGGGTTTTTTCATTCATGTTTTGGAAAAAAGTTTTGGGTAAAAGCACACTGCGTGTAGCTACTGCTGCACTATTACTCACGCAACTATTGGGCGCAGCGGGTTCTGTCTCTGCCGCAGGTAACGATGTAGAAGTACACTTGATTGGAATTAATGATTTCCACGGTCAGTTAGATACCACATCAATAGTGGGTGATAAGAAGGCAGGAACGGCTCCAATTCTAGCAACCTATCTCAAAGAAGCGCAAGCCAAATATGAACACTCCCTACTCTTCCATAATGGAGACTCTGTTGGTGCATCTGCTCCAGCCTCATCTTTGGATCGTGACGAGCCTACCATGGAATGGATGAATATGATGGGCTTTGATGTAGGGTCCTTAGGGAATCATGAATTTGACCAAGGTGTCGCTGCTTTGAAAGCACAAATCTTTGGTGGCCTTGATCCAAAAGAAGGAAAAGTAACGCATGCCGGTGCAAAATTTGATTACGTCAATGCAAACGTGATTGAAACTGCCACAGGAAAAACATTGATTAAGCCGTATGTGATTAAAGAAGTGGGCGGAGTCAAAATTGGATTTATCGGACTAGTCACGAAATCCACACCTGCCAAAGTATCTCCATCTGGGACAGCTGGCGTACGTTTCTTAAGCCCAGAAGAAGAAGTGGAAGCCGTTAATAAATATTCCAAAGAGTTGCAAGACCAAGGTGTAGAAACGATCATTGTTTTGGCACATGATCCAGCAACAACCAAAGAAGGCGTAACTACTGGAGAAGCAGCTGATCTGGCAAAAGCTTTACCGGCGGATTCCCCTGTTGACGTTATCGTTGCAGGTGACAATCATGCTTTGGCTAACGGTGAAGTGAATGGAAAGTTGATCGTTCAAGCTTATTCCTATGGTACGGCGTTTGAAGATATCAAGTTGATGATTGACCCTGCTACCGGGGATGTAACTGAAAAATCAGCGACTGTTACAACGACTTTCCAAGAGGGTGTAAAAGAAGACCCTGAATCTTTAGCTATTATTAAAAAATCATTGGACAAGCATCCTGAGCTGACGAAGCCAGTAGGTACAACGGATGGTTCTGTTACCCGTACAGATGCTTATAATAACGAAGCCCCTCTAGGAAACCTCATTGCAGATTCAATGCGTGAAGCAGACTTTGGGGATAAGGCAAGTGCTGCTGACTTTGCATTTATGAATCCAGGCGGTATTCGTGCGGATCTGCCACAAGGCGATGTGACCTTTGCTGATCTTGCCAAAATCCAACCGTTCGGTAACACTCTAGTGAAGCTGGAACTGACTGGCGAACAAATTAAAACTTTGTTGCAACAACAATGGGGTACCAACGCTGACGGTACACCTAATACCAAAACACTTCAAATCTCTGGTTTGAAATACACTGCAGATTTCAATAAGCCGGTCGCAGAACGTGTTACTGGTCTTAGTCTTGAAGATGGTACACCTATTGATCCTGCAAAAACATATACGGCTGTAGTTAACAACTTTATGGCTGCAGGTGGAGATAACTATAAAGTGCTGCTGGATGCTAAATCATCCCTGGCAGGTCCTATCGATCTGGATGTATTCTACCAGTACATCGTAGATACGTATAAAGGCGGTAGCATCGAAGCTAAAAATGAAGGACGTATCACAAACCTGGCTGCATCTACCGAGCCAACAGAAACACCTGTAACAACAGAAGTCATTTCTCGTGCTGAATTTGTAAGTGCTCTGGTCGACATGTTGAAACTTAACGAAGTAGCGACAGCACCTGCATTCAAGGATGTTGCGGCTAATGCTGCATATGCAGATGCGATTGCTGAAGCTACGCATGCTGGATTCATCCAAGGTTATGGTGGAAACTTCTATCCTGATCGGGATATCACGCGTGAAGAAGCTGCTACCATTCTTGCTAAATTGGTAAAAGATCAAGCGACTGATAAAGACGCTGCTACGATTATTGCTAGTTTCGAAGATGGTAAATCGGTGTCTGCCTATGCAATTAAACCTATGGCAAAATTGATTGACAAAGGTATTTTTGCTGGAACAGATAAAAAATCACTTCAACCTAAACAAGGTCTTACTACTAACGATGCAAAAGCATTGATTGAAAAAGCTGTTGCAGCAAAAGCTTCATAATTTAGAACTTATTCAAACTTTATATGAGAACAGGAAAACACATCCGATTGGGAGAAGTCTATATCCCAATTAAGGATGTGTTTTTTTCATGCTTACATGTGGTCGACCTCTTCTACGTTGCTGGGCAGGATATTGAATATGCTCCTAGAATTATGTTTTGGAAGGCTGTTTATCAATATTGATGTTGAAAGGATAGGGCAAATGACTGAATACAGAATGGCAACTCCAGATGAGCGTGAAGAATGTATCGATTTAGCCAACTATGCTTTTCACTTGGATTTTGAAACCCTGATACCCAAAGGGTATGGGAAGAACGTAGATTCTTCTGCCATGCATAAGGTTGCTGTAGATGAGGAAGGTAGGCTGCGCGCGCAGGTAGCTGTTTTTCCAGAGCCTCTGACGGTATGTGGCTATACCCTGCGAACCGGCTATTTGGGTACTGTATCGGTCCATCCACGGGCGCGTGGCGAAGGACATATGAAGGTGCTCATGGACATGTGGCTTGAGGAACTGCGCAATACGTGTGATATGGTTGTATTATATGGTCAGCGGCAGAGATATGAGTATTTTGGCTTCACGCTTGGTGGTGTAAAGCTCAAGTATATTGTGGGAGAGGCCAATGTGCGCCATGGCTTAAAACATGTGAACGACACAGGAATATCCTTCGGGCCGTTCTTCGAGATTGAAGGAGCAGAGTCCTTTGCACTTAGCATCAACACCTCGCGGCTTGCTTATGTTGAACGTACAGTGCAGCAATTGCCGCTTATTTTCGGCAGCCTCCATCAAAAGGCGCTGGGCGTTCTGGATCGAGGTAAACTGATCGGGTATCTAATTGTAAATGAAACAGGCGATGAAATATCTGAATTTGCGTTGGAAAATGAGGCAGATATTTCGCGGACGATTAAGGCTTATATGGTACATAGCAGATCGGATCGTATATCTATATTTACGCCGGAATATGACATTCCGCTGAATACGACACTTGGCAACATTGCGGAAGACTATGTTATTGAGACATCGGATATGTATCATATTCTGGACTTTGCCAATGTATTGGAGGCATATCTGACACTCAAATTCAAAACCACAGGGATAGTGGAGGGAGAATTCTCAGCAGTTATGGACGGTCAGCCGATTACTGCGCGAGTGGATGCGAGTGGTGTGACTGTCGAGCGATCTGCTAAGACCGATGCCGTTGTCCTTGATAAGCAGCAGGCTCAGGCGCTTCTACTTACACAACATGGCCGTTATATGGCAGTTGCTGCGCCCGTTGGGTGGTTTCCACTCCCGATATTCTGGTACAAGATCGATAAATTCTGACGAATCCAACGAGTATTAACGATATATAAATTAGAGATGAGGACATGAAGGCCACTCCACGTTGGGTGGTCTCTATGCTGATAACGATGCGGACAGGATGGAGACACTTTTGATCATATTATGGGGTTATATCGACAAAAGGATGTTTCTATGATAGGGTGGAGGCATCCCATAGGCATTCTACTCTTCGGAGTAGAGTGCCTTCATGTATATTATGGGAGCTTACATTAAATGTATTTTAAAATCAATTGGATCGTATATGGAGGTGGTGATGCTATGTTTCTCTCTTTAGCCCCAACAGGGGATGGTTGGATGAGTATTAAAAATGTGAAAATATCATTTAATAAAGAGGAGCGAACATAGCATGACTACTAGTTTTCAGGCGGAGACCCGCATTCCATTAAATTCTTCTCGACTTAAGGATCTACGTAAATCCGGGCGTTTGCCAGGTATTGTTTTTGGCAGAAATACGGAGAATGAGATGATTCATATTCCAACAATAGAATTTCAAAAGTGGTTGAAGCAAGGAGCGTCTGGTTTTATCGAATTGCAGTTTGAAGAGAAAGGCCCATTGACCGTATTATTGGAAGACCTTCAACGTGATTCGGTTACACGAGATTTGATTCATGTGGATTTTCAACAGGTGCAGACCAATGAGATCATGCGCACTAAAATTCCTGTCAAGTTCAACGGCACACCGATTGGCACAAAACAGGGCGGTGTCGTGCAAGTTCAATTAGCTTCTATTGAAGTGGAGGCATTGCCGAGACACTTGCCAACGTCGATTGAATTTGACATTAGTACTATGGAACTTGGAGAAACGCTACATGTAAGTGATGCAACCTTTGCTCCAGATGTGACGGTGATCTCTGAGGGAAATGAGTCTCTTCTCTCTGTAGTTAAACCTTAACAATTCCAAATTCGCAGAGCTGAATAAGTCAAAATTAGCCGTACGGGTGATCATCCGTACGGCTAATTTGTGCTGATCACGATATGTTGGCGTGCCCCCATCCTCACAAAGCGGGTAATCTAAAATTCACCTTACGTATGTCTTTTGCTCGCGTACAGGCGCAATGATCCTGATATTTCGCTACCCTTTCAAAGTTCATTCGCAAAATTCAGGTGTAAAGTAGGTAGACTCAGGAAAGGTAATCACTATAATGGAAATAAGATACATATAAGTTGATATATAAGAACAGATACGGATGAATTAACGCTCAATATAGAGATAGAGATAGAGATATAGATGAGGAAGAGCGGTGGGTAAACCTGAACTGCTAAGGTCAATGGCATAACATTTCTAAACAGGGCGGTGAGCGAAAAAAAATGGACAAATTAAAGAATAGCGGATTCTATAAACTGAGATTCTTCATCACTCCTGAAGAGTTTAAAAGCCTTTTGCAGCTTTTGGAGCATCGGCAAGCGCAATTCTATCGTACCAATGCTGCCCGAACAGAGCATGATTATAATCAGGTGTACGAGGAGTATCAGACGTTCTATCAGTATTTTGTGGCAGGAGAAAAGAGAGATGACATCCATCCCTTCTTTGTTTACTCTATTTCTATTGCATCGGATCAAGAAAGTTCAGGATTTTTTGTGAGAAATGAAGGGGTTTCTTTTCCATATCACGGACAATGGGCAGAGGATGAACTGCCGTGTATCTTGCTTTCATTTCCGAAAGGTTTTCAAGTTAATTTGGAAGATGAAAAAGGAAAGTACTATATATATGAGGATATCCGGGACCATAAGCCGCTAACCTATGCGCTTTTCGATGAAATAAGAGACTCGATCAAAAAAATGACCAAACCCCTTCGCTTCTCAGCCCATGATGCAGATGCGATGAAGGAGCAAAAGCCCTCTGTGCGTATAAGCCATGATGCAATGCACGACTTGAGCCAATCGTGGATATTCAGTAAATATGGACTTGTGATTCATGGCAAATAGGAGGGGGACGAAATGATGTTCGCCCTAAAGCTTATCTGTACCTGGGTACTGCTAGTTGCCTCATGTTCAGCAGTATGGTGGAGTTTCAGAACAGAAAAGCTTATAACCATCTCCTGGCTGGCATTTTTGCTACCGGCTGTCTTCCAGCTCGCTACCGCTTTCCGGATCGGTCCAGGCCAAGCAAAGTCACTCATCGTGTTCGGCTGCATCAATCTGGTGTTTGCTATCCTTGTGGGTGCGGGTGTCTGGTATCTAGTCCAAATAGCCAATTCATATCGAAGGGGCAAATGATCAACGAATGGAAAGGGGAACTCCAATCATGAAGCCAATGCAAGAAATAGAGACACTGGCTATAGAGATCGCTGCTGCCGCCAGAACGTCTTTTTGCACTCTTTTTGAAAATGGTGAACGTTACTATTATTGTACGTTATACACTACTGGCGAAGGACATGCGCCAAGCATCTCTGCCTGGTCGTGGGAAGCTTTGGCGTTGGAGTCGGCTAGGCAAGCAGAGGAGAGTGATACGCCGGTCTCCACGATTGCGGATCTCATCAAATGGTCGTATGCGGATTCGCCCTATTGTTGTTTTCAGGATGATCACTTTGACGATGTCAAACAACGATATAACGAGCGTCCTTTCATTGCGGATCTGGAGTATGATGATTGGAATCGGGAGTTGGATGTGAGGTTGAGCGCTATGGAGCTGGCGATGAAAATGCTCGATGATGAAGGCATATTTGCCTTAAATCAACTGCGAGAATCGGTATGTGTCCTTGTTGAAGTCATGCCGCCGGATAAGAGCAATACCGAAATTGCTTTACGTTTGAATCGGGCAGAATCTCCGGCTATGCAAGCATGGTTGGCGGAGGCGGCAGAATAAGATGATTATGATAATAGGACTATAATTCTCGAACCACCTTTGCACATGAAAGGGTGGTTCTTTTTTGTGTCTGCGCCCCTCGGACAAACACACTTTTTCTGCCTTGTCCACATTTATACCTCACCAAAACTATTTAATTGCATCTAATAGATTATCAATAAAAAGGAGGTTTTGAGAATGGGAAATAGAAGACCTGGAGCACCTAGTGGTTATGACCCTGTTCAGATCTATAACTCGACTTCGTTTAATGCGAGTGGAGTAGTGGAGTATGCATCCATCTTTTGTAGCAACGATAGATATAGTGTTCAGCGTGATGAGACTTGGAGATCTTCCGGCCGTGGTGTGTGCCTGGTAACTAGAATCACTGCGACAGTTAGAACACCGAGTGGAAATATTGAGGCTGAACCGTATACCTCTTCTGGTACTTCGTACAGCCAGTTCGCCATTATACAGGTAGGGGTAAATCAGTTCCGAGTGACACGTGTTACAAGTGCGACTAGAAAATGCCGGAAATAACCGAAGAGGGTTAATATCAAGAACAGGTATTAAACAGGATGAGACGACTGGCCATGAGTAAAAGGCTGGTCGTCTTCTTTTGCTTTAATGTTCTTTGTACCATAATATTCTGCGGTGCATCGAGGAATCTTTCAAAAGTCGGAAAGGCCGTAAGGCTGGTTGATAATTGCCTTCGATAATCCAAATTCGCCGTTTCTTGTCGATGGCTATATCGAACCCAACTTGTCTAAGCATAGGGTAATGCTCCCCCAATCGTTTGGCAGCTAATCGTGCAACTTGTTCCGCTCTGACAAGTAAGCGCCGATCTCCAATTCGAGCTAGTCTCAGTGCTTTAAAAACGGGAATGGGGCGGTTATTCACATTGGTGACTTGGTATCCTTGTGCTGCGACTTTAGCATAGGAACCGGTCACGTTCCAAGTGGACGAGGAACCCTTTTTGCGCTGAACCATGATCCGAATGTCGAAAGGCCTGTGTTTAATTTGAGCAAGCTGCAGACGCTTTTGGACAATATATTCATCACTTTTGATTGTTTGTTCGAACCATTCCAGTAACTGCTCGTTGTCTCTCATGGTGACTGTGTTATTTTCATTTTGAATACGATAAGCCTTTGCACCGCTTCGTTTAATGAACAGGATACCCCTTCCGTAACTGCCATTACGAGGTTTCAGTACAACGCTGGGATACTGAAGAAGCATCTTCGTTAACGTATCCTTCTCAAGCAACTGTGTTTCTGGCAAACGTTCAGCGAGAGAGGGCTCATCGCGCAGAATGCCATACTGCAACCATTTGTCTCTTTCGAATAACATTGGAATCACAGCCTTTTTCAATCGTCTACGGTAATTCTAATTCAAATTCGTGATCCGCATAAGTGGCCATTCGTCCAGATTTGTAAGTCGATGCATGTCCAATCGGTCGATGGAGACAGAAGATGAACTTTTGCGAAAAATGACTGCAATCTGGGAAGGCGTTCATTCATGCTTTGAGTGGCTTCTGGATAAGCAGGCTCACTTCTATCACCACCGTGGATAACGGCATGCCATGCTGGTACATGTACTGAAACAAGAGCCAAATGTGAAATGGTTTGAGGAGTACTAGACTAACCCTCTTATAGTACTTTTTACCTATGAAATAGCTTATAAAAAAAGTGCGACTTTCTTACCAATATATATACAGATTATTCGTTTACTGTATGTCTTTTCGATGTTATACTCACAATATTCAAAAAAATGTTGAAATATGTCGAATTGAGGCTTATCAGGATGATTATAGGTAAACAAAACGGCGAAGCGATCATCCTCATTCCATCACTTGAACCGGATGAGAGACTTCCAACCTATGTACGGCAATTGCGAGAGTATGGCTTGACCAATATTGTTATTGTGGACGACGGATCGGGTGAGGCCTACCAGTCGATTTTTGAGGAGCTTCGTGAGAATGGTTGTGCTCTGCTAACACATGCGGAAAATCAGGGGAAGGGTGCAGCACTCAAGACCGGATTTCAGTATATTGCTCAGCAATTCGATGCATCTTCCTTCGTTGTAACTGCTGATTCAGACGGACAGCACGCGGCTGAGGATGTCTACCGTATAGCCCAAGAAGCAAGGCTTCATCCAGATTCGTTGGTGCTCGGGGTAAGGAACTTCAGTGAGGGGAACATACCGCCAAAGTCCCTGTTAGGCAATCGGATGACCTCCTTTATTTTTGCCATGCTGTATGGTAAAAAGCTGTCAGATACCCAGACTGGGCTTCGTGCATTCGGTCCCGGGTTACTTGCGTTTATGCAGGATGTACGCGGTATTCGGTTTGAATATGAGCTTCAGATGCTCATCTCGTGCATTCAGTCTGGCATACCGATTCATACCATGCCAATCCAAGTCATTTATGAAAATGGCAATGCGGGCACTCATTTTAAAGCAATCCAGGATAGTACCCGAGTAATGGGTGTGTTGTTCTCCAATTTTCTGCGGTTCATTTCATCATCGGTGGCCAGTTCTGTTGTTGATTTGGGTATTGCCTGGTTTTTGATCGACGCGTTGCGGCCCATGTTGGGTGAGCAACACTATCTAAGAATTCTGCTTGCAACTGTGATTGCGAGAGTGATTTCCATTGTGGTCAACTATGTACTGAACAGACACTTTGTATTTCGCAAAGAGGATAGCCAGGGAAGTCTATGGCGCTATCTGACGTTATGCGGAGTGGTGATCTTGCTTTCCAGTACCGGTGTATATATATTCCATACCGTTCTCTTCGTAGATGAGAAATTGGCGAAATTCGTCTGTGATGCCTTGCTGTTCCTGCTCAGTTTCCAATTGCAGCGAAGATGGGTATTTGCAGCAAGGAGGAAGCAGCTGTAGTGCAAAACGAAAAAAGGCAGAATATCTTTTTTGTCATCACGATGATCCTGATGTCGATTTATTTGGTATGGCGTACGTTCTTTACGTTGCCATGGGGTGAAGGCGTATTGAACGTCATTTTTGGGATGCTGTTGATTGTGGCTGAAACGGTCACCGTACTGACAACCTTTGAATTATTCTTTCAAAAGATGCAAAAAGAACGTACACAGCTCGACTTTCCAATCGTTCCGCCGGAGTACTATCCGGATGTGGATGTATTTATTGCTACGCATAATGAGCCTGTTGATCTGTTATATAAAACCGTTAATGCCTGTACGTTCATGGATTACCCGGACAAGCAGAAGGTTCATATCTATCTCTGTGACGATGGAGCAAGACCAGAGGTAGAGGAGCTTGCCAGACAGTTTGGCGTGGGATATCTGGGGTTCCCCGAAAACAAGGATGCCAAGTCTGGTAATCTGAACAATGCACTGAGCAAAAGCTCTTCTCCGCTCATTGCAACATTTGATGCAGATATGATTCCACAGCACACCTTTTTGATGAAAACGGTCCCCTATTTCATGCTCTCCACGTTTATTAAGGAGAATGAGGAATGGCGTCCTCGTAGGCAGGACGAGATGGACCCTAAGTTCAAGCTTGGGCTGGTACAGACCCCGCAGAGCTTCTACAATCCGGATCTATTCCAGTTTAACCTGTATGCAGAGCAAGGCATTCCGAATGAACAGGATTTCTTCTCCAGAGAAGTGAACATCCTGCGTAATGCTTCCAATGCGGTAGCCTATACAGGAAGTAATACGATTATTTCCCGCCAAGGCATGGAAGACATCGGAGGTTTTCCACTCAATACGATCACCGAGGATTTTGAGACAAGCATCCGCTTGCAGCAGGAAGGTTACATTACCTATGCCACTCAAGAGGTTCAAGCTGCCGGGCAGACAACAACAACAGTGAAGAGCATGATTAAGCAACGGATTCGCTGGGCAAGGGGAATTATTCAGAGCCTGCAGAATACGCGTGCACCCTTATCTGGGAAGCTTCCTTTCTGGACGAGAGTGACCTACTTAAGCAGTTTCTTATACTGGTGGTCTTTCTTTAACCGGTTGATTTTCATTTTGGCACCTATTTTATTTGCGTTATTCGACTTCCAGATTGTGAACACAACCTTCTGGCAGATCTTAATATTCTGGCTTCCTTCTTATTTCTTCTACAGTGTATCCATGCGATATCTGTCCAGTAATATTCGGAATCAGCGATGGAGTCAGGTTATCGATACCATATTTATGCCTTATCTGATCTGGCCTGTTCTCCTGGAGACGCTGGGTATTCGTGAGAAAAAATTCAAGGTTACCAACAAAAGCAGAGCAAGCGGTCGACAATGGATGTCTGCTCTAATATATGCCCTTCCGCATATCTTCTTGTTGTTGCTTTCCATTGCAGCCGTGATTCGGTATGTCAATGGCAAGTACGGCATTGCGCTGTTCTTCAGCAGTATCATTATTTTCTGGCTGATTCATAACATGATCGCATTATGTTACGCCCTGTTCTTCATGATTGGCCGCCGTGCGTATCGGGAGACAGAACGGATTCGGGCGCAGGAAGATGTCACGATTCATGACCAAGCCAACAATCTGCGATATCAGGCGAAAACGGTGGATGTATCCGAACAAGGGATTGCCTTTTATGTCCCTTATCCCATTTATTTGGCTGAGCAGAAGATCATCTCTCTGGTCGTCAAAACCGAGCGATATGAGGCGAACCTCGATGCAGTCATCGTTTATGTGAAACAGGATGGAGAGGGCTGGCGTTACTCCGCAACAGTTCAGCCGGTCGATGAGAATGATAACCGCCAATACATGCAAATCATCTACGACCGTAAACACTCATTGCCAGAGCAGATGAATCTGTGGGATACGGCTTATGACGATATGCTTCGCAATGTGAAAAAACGGATTGTTCAACCCAGATCGGATCAGCGAAAAATGCCGCGGCTTTCCCTTCAGCTTCCAGTTCATTTCACCAATGATGCTAGCTGTACGCTGCGCAGCTTCAATTATCGTTTCTTCTCCGCGACGGGTTTCCATGGTGATATTGTGGCAGGGGTGGTTGTTACTTTTTATACGAAGAGTAATATTGAAGTCATTTTGCAACATACGGGAAAAACGACAGCCCGTGAGCGCGAAGTGCTTTTCTCGGTGGAGAATATCGATGATATTGTGGAGAAGGGCTTGATCGACCAATTGCTGACGGATCTGATTCAGCCACATTCCGATCGTGCCACCAGAGAGGGTTAGGAGAGATAAAGATGCTCATTGTGCTTCATTTTGTGATGGGAGTTTTATTGATACTCTCCTTTCTTGGGTATATGCAGGTTGTACGGAAGGCACTTTCACTGCGTTGGGAATTCATCCCTGTATTCGTGTTTTCCTCGATTGCCTGCTTTGTATTTCTGAGTGGTTTGGCAGGGCAGCTCTTTACGGGTAGCCTTGTCATCCTGATTGCAGGTTTGCTTTTGTATGGGGGAATGTTGTTTCTCAGGCTGCGCCGAGGGGCCTCATTACGGATGTCCTTTTCCATATTTCAATTTTCATTCCTGGCAGGGACTTTTGTGTTCTTGCTGTTGCTCTTTCAGAACCAGTTAACACATTACGATAATTTCTCCCACTGGGCTATCGTACTGAAGCAGATGCTGAGTACAGATGCCTTTCCAACGCCAGACTCCAACCTGATTGATTTTAAAAACTATCCGCTGGGGACTTCGTCATTTATTTATTATGTCTGTCGCTTCATGGGGCATTCCCAGTCCGTAATGCTTTTGGCACAAGGGTTGCTTATCTTTTCCTGTTTTTATGCCATGTTTGGCATTGTTTCGGAGAAGAAACGCTTCCTTCTGTATGCTTTTCTCGGACTCGGGTTATCTACACTTTCTTTTTTCAATCTTACGATTCGGATCACCAATCTGCTCGTGGATTTCTTGCTTCCAATCTACGCGCTCGCGATCCTGGCGGTGATCTACCAATATCGGAATGAGATCAAAAAGGCATGTATTGTTGTTCTTCCGCTTGCGGGATTACTGACCATCATCAAAAGCACGGGTATTATTTTCGCTGCGATCGGTCTGATTTTCTTAGTGTATACATGGCTAAAACATAAGCAAAAGTTCGATTGGAAAACAGCACTCGCTGTAGTGGGTACGATCTGCGGTACGCTGATTCCCTACTTCGGCTGGAGCTGGCGAATGGCAACGGTGTTCCAAGGGATCGATAACAAGTTCGATGTGGCTACTTCGGGGATTCAGGCCGGCAAAACGCCGGAGCAGATGCAGGAGATTCTGTGGACTTTCCTGAAGGCCAGTACGGATCTGACGACACGGCCAGTGATCGGCATTGTTATTTTCCAGCTTATCGCAATTGCAGCAACTGTATTTGCCATCGTTGTGCTCAAGAAGAAGTGGAACTTATGGAAAGCATTAATTGCTTTGGACGTTGTACTGTTACTGTATTATGCAGGTATTCTGGCGCTGTATCTCTTCTCCATGCCACTGGATGAAGCCATTGTCCTAGCGGGCTTTGAGCGTTATGCATCGAGTATCGTGGTGCTGTTCGCCGGTGGGCTGGTGTTGTGCGCTGCGATCGACCTGGAGCGTTCATTCCATTATCGGATCGGTGAAGTGCCTGATTATCAATCCTTTAAGACGGTCGAAACGAAAGGTCATTATCAGAAAGGCATTATCGGCTGTATGGCTGTTGCCGCCACCATCCTTTTGTCCGAATACAACGGTATCGTGTCTATCGCCCAAAGTTATGATACAACGCTCCCTTACAAGATTCATGCGGTAACTGGTGATCGGTGGTACCCAGGTGGGCAGGAGGATAATAATAGATATCTCTTCTACGCCTCAGATAGGGACCAGCAGGTCACGAACTATTACATGCAATATGTAGGGAAGTATTTCTTGTATGCTCCTCATGTGGACGGAATCGTGTTGTTCTATGAGGACAATATGGACAACCTTCTGAGCGGCTACGATTATCTAGTGGTCGTCGAGACCGATCTCAACGCCAAGTGGTTGCTGAAAAAGCATTATGGCATCGACATGCAGGAGGGTATCTACAAAATCACCCGTTCCGGGGATCAGATCGTTCTTACGTTGACTTGAGATCATAGATGTTGAAACCCTGTTCCGGACATCCGGTCAGGTAAGATGGAATGCATGATTGTATATAGAGTCCGCTTAAATATAGCCCGTTATAGCTAATAACTATAGCGGGCTATAGCTCTTTCGTAGAACAGTTATTCCGATCGGATATGTTATATTTAATTCTATAATGATAAACGGGGAGATTAAACTATGAGCGTACAAACAGAACCTAAACAACGAACAGTCACTCCATTTCGATATGATATTGTGGGCAGTTTTCTGCGCCCGAGTGCGTTGAAAGATGCCCGATTAAAATACCAGAACGGCGAAATTACCACGGAACAGTTGAATGAAGTGGAGAATGCCGAGATTGTGAAACTTGTACAGAAACAAAAAGAGGTTGGACTTCAGGCTGTAACGGACGGCGAATTCCGCCGCTCTTGGTGGCATCTGGACTTCTTCTGGGGACTGGATGGTGTAGAGCGGACAATCATTGAGGAAGGCTACCGATTCAACGGTGCGACATCCAGACCGGAAACAGCTCGTCTGAGCGGCAAAATCAGCTATAGCAGTCATCCATTTGTAGCTCACTATGCCTTCTTGAAAGAAGCGGCTGGGGAAGACGTTGTTGCCCGTCAATCCATTCCAGCAGCAGCACAGTTCCTATTCGAATTGGACCGGGCAGATAATAAGGAAAGCACACAGGCCATCTATCCGAACCGCCAAGAGCTTCTCTCGGACATTGCCGGGGCGTACAAAGCATCCATCTTGGCCTTTTATGAAGCCGGCTGCCGCAGCATCCAAATTGATGATTGCACGTGGGGTGCACTGTGTGACCAACAATTCATTACAGTGATGGAGCAGATTGGTGTCAATGTGGAAGAGTATGCAAACGAACTTGCAAAACTGAACGAAGAAGTGGTATCTGGCCTGCCAGAGGACCTCGTGGTAACCACTCATGTCTGCCGCGGTAATTATGTTTCGACATTTGCAGGAGTTGGTGGCGGTTATGAGCCGATTGCGCAGACACTATTGAGCATCGATAACTACTCTGGATTCTATCTGGAGTTTGATACGGAACGGGCTGGTGACTTCAAGCCACTTCGTTTCCTGAAGGACAATCAGCAGGTTGTACTTGGCCTCTTCTCTTCCAAATTCGGAGAGTTGGAGAACAAGGAAGATATCCTGAAACGGATTGAGGAAGCTACACAATATGTTGATCTGGATCGAATCTGCCTGAGCCCACAATGCGGCTTCGCTTCCACGGAAGAAGGCAACCATCTGACCGAGGAACAACAATGGCGCAAGCTTGCCTTCATTAAGGAAATTGCTGAAGAGCTTTGGAAGTAACCTTCCCAGCGTCATTGATCATTCACGCATGTGTTGTGCATAAATAAAACTGCTAAATGAGCCGTACGGACCATCATCCGTATGGCTTTTTGGTGTAATCTCCATATAGAGTGGATGTTTGATCAGAGCCCATAACCGCCAAGAGAGTGAAGCAATGGGATAGAGATGAGATTAACGGATCAGGAAGCGGCATGACTGAGGAAGAGGTGGTGGACCAAAATAAAAAAGCGACAGTTAGGACAAAGGGATCTTTGTCGCAACTGCCGCTATTTGTCTATCTCGCATGATATCGACCTTTGGGCACCACCATCGGTGATCCCGAAACGGGGTCTTCAATAACCGTGCATTCCAATCCGAAAATGTCTTTGATCTGTGGGGCGGTTATCACCTCTGCGGGCTTACCCTCAGCCACAAGTTTTCCGGTATGAAGCGCAAAGATATGATCTGCATACCGCGCCGACAAGTTAATATCGTGCAGTACCATCACAATAGTCGTTCCATGCTTGCGGTTCAGCTCGGTGAGCAGGTCGAGAATCTCGACTTGATACGTGATGTCCAAGAAGGTCGTCGGCTCATCGAGAAAGAGGATATCCGTCTGTTGCGCTAGCGCCATGGCAATCCACACACGCTGACGTTGACCGCCTGAAAGCTCATCAATATTATGATTGGCAAACTCAGTGATGTTCATGATGGTCATGGCTTCAGCAACAGCCTCATAATCCTTCTTCGTCCATCCACTGAATAAGGATTGGTGTGGAAACCTTCCACGGCCAACCAGATCGGCTACCGAAATACCTTCCGGAACAATGGGAGACTGTGGAAGTAACCCGATCACACGAGCCAATTGTTTAGGCGGGATCTTGCTGATGGCTTTGCCGTCCAGCGTAATACTGCCGGATGTAGGCTTAATGAGCCTGGCCATCGTTTTCAAAAGGGTAGACTTACCGCAACCGTTGGAGCCAATAATGACGCTTATTTGGTTGCTTGGTATAACGATGTCCACTCCGTGGATAATGGTTTTGTTGTCATATCCCGCAACGAGTTGTTTTGCTTCAAATACATGTGTCGGTTTCATTATAACTCCCCCTTACGATTCATTCGGATTAACAGGAAGATCAGATACGGTGCTCCGAGTAATCCGGTAATGACGCCTACGGGGAATCTGTACTCAAAAGCAAACTGTCCGATGAGATCTGAGGCTAGAACCAGATTAACGCCAACCAGACCTGCCGGGATAATGTTCGAAGAGCCTACACCTACGAGTCTCTTCGCAATAGGTCCCGCAAGGAAGGAGACAAAGGCAATCGGGCCTGTAGTCGCCGTAGCAATGGCAACCATGCAGACCGCACTCACAATAAGCGCAATTCTGGTCTTGTCCGTGTCTACACCCAGTGAAAAGGCCGATTGTTCTCCGAGTTCCAATATACTGAGGTGTTTGCCCAGCATCATGATGATGGGTGAGCAGACTAGCACGGTAATCACGAGAGGTGGCAGTTCACTCATCTGAGAACCATTCAGACTGCCTGTGAGCCATCGGATTGCAGCAGGAATATCCTTTTCAGAACTAACCAGTAAGAGATAGGAGATGACCGCATCAAGCATGGCTTGAATACCAATCCCGATAAGTATTAACCTTCCGATGGAGAACACTTTTCCTCTGGAGAGCACATATATGAACAACACTGTAGCCAGACCTGCAATCACTGAAGCCAGGGAAACAATGGCTCCGCTTGCATGAAGTACAACGATACAGAACACAGCGGCAGCGCTTGAACCTGACGTGATCCCGATGACGTTAGGATTCGCCAGTGGATTCCGCAACATGGTCTGGAAGGTATAACCTGCAATACCGAAGGCAAATCCGGCAAAGAGACCTGTGAGCATTCTCGGTAGACGTATCGTATTTACAGCAAAAGAAACACCTTTGATCTTCTCTCCCGAAAGGGAGCTGATGACATCTTTAACCGGATAGATTGTATTGCCAAGTAAAAGCATGGCGCAGCAAAGAGCACATGTAAGTATGGCAAGGAGACTGGTGACAAGTATCCAGCGGCGACGTCGATGACGTCTGCCCGCCATAATAAATTCAATCGCTTGATCTCTCATAGTGAACGCACTTTCGATCGCATCGCGAGGATGATTAATATTGGAGCACCTATAAATGCGGTAACAACTCCGACTTCAAGCTCTCCAGGATTGCTGATGAGTCTGCCACCGACATCGGATATCGTTAGAATGATCGCTCCAGCTATGGCTGACATGAGTATGACAAAACGTAAGTCAGGACCCAGTATAAGGCGTATAACGTGAGTGGATAACAATCCAATGAAACCAATCGGTCCAGCTAGTGCAGTCGCTGCACCACACAATAGAACCCCTGCAAGAGCCGCAATGAATCGAAGTGTTCCTGTGCGAACACCGAGTCCTGTTGCAACATCGTCACCCAGGGCCAGGGCATTCAGTGCCGGAGCCGTAAGAAACGCAATGAGTACGCCGATGACCAGGAATGGGATAAACGTACTGATTCCACTCCAAGTTGCCGATCCTACGCTGCCCACTTGCCAGAACCTGAACTGGTCCATGACATACGAACGAGGGATCATAATGGCGGTGACGAGTGAGGAGAGCGCGGCGCTAATGGCCGCTCCGGCCAAAACAAGCTTAATGGGCGTGGCTCCGCCACGCCCCATTGAGCCGATTCCGAATACAAACACAGCCGTTATTGCAGCTCCGGCCAGTGCCAGCCAGATATATTGATTGGCGCTGCTGATGTTCAGGAAGGCAATACCGATCACTACAAACAGGGATGCCCCTGTGTTGACGCCCAATATACTAGGGTCGGCAAGTGGATTCCGGGTAACGGCTTGCATAAGTGCTCCTGATACGCCGAGTGCTACCCCGCATAACAAGCTGAAGACTGTTCGGGAGATTCGTTTGCGCACGATGTTTGCCCCATAAGAGTCTACTTCCGGGTGAAATAATCCGTCGATTAACTCATGAAACCTCACGGGTCTAGAGCCAAAGACCAGTGAGGCAATCAGAGTTGCACCGAGCAGGATAAAACAAATGACTAACACCAAGATGAAGTTCTTGGGGACATGTGCTCGTATTCGATTATCGTTCGAAAGCGATGTACTATTCATTGATTTTATCGATGGCTCCACTAATTAATTTCAGGTAATCATCAATAGTATAAGAGATGGAAAGTGGGTTTGGCGTTCCAGCAGCAACCAATGGTGTATCTGCTTCAATGAACGCTACAGAACCACGTTTAACCGCAGGGATTTTACCCAGCAGCGGATCAGCCTGAATAGCTTTCAGCAACTCAGCATCTCCGTATCCAACGAGGATATCCGCATCATTAAGTGCTTCAGCATTCTCAGCACTTAAGCTCAGGGAGTAGCTATTAGGGTCTGTAATTTGGCTAGTGATACTATCTGGGACAACCAAACCTAGCTCACCCAGGAAAGATACACGAGAGTCTACAGGTGTATAGATATGAAGTTTGGACATGTCTTCAGCGGAGAAGTTAACCCAAACCACTTTTTTGTCTTTGATCTGAGGATATGCGGTTAATTTCTCGTTAACCATGGCCTCCGTATCTTTGATCAGTTGCTCGCCTTCTGCTTCCATACCCATACCCTTTGCATTAAAAGTAACCTGCTCGCGCCATGTTGTTGCCCATGGAGCCGTTGGGTAAGCTACAACCGGAGCAATTTCACTAAGAAGATCGTAGTCTTCCTGAGTGATACCGGAGTATGCTGCAAGAATAACATCCGGATTGGAATCTGAAATGGCTTCAAAATCAAGTCCGTCTGTATCTTGGAAAACGTTCGGGTCGGTTACACCGAGTTCATCGAGTTTCTTAGCTGTCCAAGGCAGCAGTCCGCTATCATCCTGAACACCAAAGTTAGCTGCCGAGAATCCTACAGGAACTTGTCCAAGTGCGAGAACGACATCTTGGTTGGCCCATTGTACTGTAGCTACACGCTCAGGCATTTTCTCAATAACCGTTTCGCCCAGTGCATGCTTGATTGTAATTGGATATTCGGTATTCTCATCTGTAGCGGCTGGTGTTTCTGTAGCTGGAGCTGCCGAATCACTTGCAGCAGGAGTTGCTGCTGGCTCAGCTGTTTGGTTGCCACAACCTACCAATGCCAGGATAAAGACCAGTGAAATCAGTAACGCCGTTAATGGAAACTTTCTCTTTGTATTCATTTGTTTCCCCTTCCTGAATCTAAAATGTATTTGGTAGTGCTTAACATCCTGATTGATCAGTTACATCCTTTGAGATGCATAAAAATAGAGATATAAAACGTTTTATACATATGATAATGATTATCAACATCAATAAATATATATTTTTATTAAAGGCAGTGTCAATAAAAAATTGTAAACACCCATATTATATTAGGGTTACATTCCTTGGTAGCGTAATCCACTATCCGTTCTTAACGGAACAGATATAGGATGAGAGCAGGAGAGGTTCTATTAAATTAGGATGAAGATAATATCAATGTATCTCATTCCAGATCATGGTATATTTCTAGTATTAAATAATGTAAGGAGATTCTACATGCATAATCAATTCATCAAAAGTATGATCGTTTTATGTTTGGTTTTTGTACTATTACCGACCACTATTATCTCGGCTGCATCGCTTATCAAAGACCCGGTCTTGGCCAAAGTTATTCGGACAGATTTGAAGATGTCGGCTAAGAAGGAAATAAAGGTTGCCGATTTGAAAAAATTAAAATCCATATATGCTATGGAAACAAAAAGTAAGATTTCCAATTTACAAGGTCTTGAACATGCTGTTAATATGACGGATTTATTCTTGCCTGGCCAAAATATAAAAAATATTAAACCACTTAACAAGTTAAAGAAATTGACGTTCTTAGCTGTTGAAGGCAATCAGATTGCAGATATCTCGCCACTTATAGGTCTGACTAATCTGCAAAATCTGGTTATGGACGATAACAAAATCAAAAGCCTGGCTCCATTAAAAAATATGCGTAAGCTAACCAGTCTACTCGCCAGCGGTAATCAGGTGACTGATCTAAGTCCTCTTCAGAAGTTAAAGTTGGAATGGGTTATTATGAATGATAATAAAATTCAAGATCTGACACCTTTAAAGAACCATCCAACCTTGGAGTACCTCTATGTAGAAGATAACCTCATTGAGGATATTGCAGTGCTTGAAACCATCCCACATCTAACAGAGGTATATTTGGCTAATAATCCGTTGAATGAGCGTGCAGAGCAGGTTGTGAAAAAGTTGGAGAAGAAAGGCGTCGTTGTAAGTCTGGTAAGCGAAGAAGCAGATCAGTCGAAGTAGTTTCGATTAGAGAAGATGTATACGTATATGTAAGAAGAAGTTAATCCCTCATTATATTAAACAAAAAGAAAGAAGGCCGCAGATATTCTCGCAGCCTTCTTTAAGTATGTTGGACTGAACGCTCGGTAACAACTTACCACCCGTCCCACAACAATATTATTCCACTTCGATCTCCTTCACCGTCTCTCCCTCAACCAGTACCGGCTGATAGTAGGTGTTGGTTGGCAGATCCTTTTTGCCTTGCAGATTTTTAATCACCCAGTCGGCAGCATCGCGGCCCATTTGTTCTTGGGGGTGGGTTAGCGTTGTCAGCCGGATGTTGGCGTTCTTGGCGATGTAGGAATTGTCCTGTCCAATGATGGATAACTCATCCGGGATCGAGATGCCCAGTTGCCTGCAGGCGTGCACGACCTCCAGTCCTACCTCGTCGTTATAACAGACGATTGCGGTGAGCGAATCCCTGTTTTCGTCCAGATACGTTGCTACATTAGAGGATAACTCTGGTTTCGATGCGGTATCAAAGGAAAGCACTTGCTCAGGATGGAACCGTAACTTCGCTTCACCCAGCGCCTTGATGTACCCTTTCATCCGGTACTTGCCTTGTAGATCATCCATTTTGGCAATAATTCCGATCTGGGTATGGCCTTTGGCAATCAATTCCCGAGTGGCAAGATAGCTGGATTGCACATCATCCAGGCAGAAGAACGGAACCTCCAGCTCCTCATAAAACGCATTAATCATCGTAAAAGGTACATCCTGCTCCTTGAACGACAGGTAGTATGCAATATTGGGATTATACAGATTACTTTTGGTCGGTTCGACGATTAGGCCATCCACGCCGTAGGAGAGCATCATTTCGAGGGCTTTTTTCTCCTGAGCCACATCATTATTAGTACTAGCCAGCAGTAACGAGTAGTTGTCCTCATTCAGACGACTCTCAATACCGCGGATAATGGACGGAAAGATGTAATCCGAGATGTATGTCGTGATCACACCGATCGTTTTCTTCGACGTATTGCCGCCTGATCGTGATCGATACTGATTGCTAACGTAGGTCCCTGACCCTTTTTCGCTTCGTAAAAATCCTTCATTAGATAACTCCAAAATAGCCTTCCGCACCGTCTGGCGACTTACGGTGTAGCTTTCCTGTAATGCCAACTCGGTTGGGATCTGTTCGCCTATGCTATATGTCCCCGAAAGGATATGACTCTTAATATCATCAATGATGACCTGGTATTTTGGCTTCACGTAGTCCACTTCTTTCATCGTTACTCATCTATATTAATGTTGTTGTTCAAATAGTTGTACGTACATATTCTAGCATGATTCAGATGGGATGAAAATAAAACCGAACATTTTTCGAAATAAACCGTACATATCCAGCCTTTATGGATGGAGGTGTACCTTACAGCATAGCCATTTTATAGCCATATAAGACCTTTTAATGGTCAAATAGAGTACATTATGTGTCCTTTGTAAGTATAACTATTATATATTATTGACAAATGTACGTACAAAAAATATACTAAGGCTGTCAGAAAAGGAAAGCGCATTCTTTGAAAACACAACGGAACGCATCTATACAAAATTCATTATTAGCTACTGTCATAAGTAAGAGCTTCACCTTATATATGCATCCTTTGGGATGTGAAATCGCGACCGGAGAGGGGATACACGTGATTATGAGTCAACTGGACTTGAAAGAAGCCATTACCAAGGGCGCTACTTCGCTCGGTATTGAATTTGGATCAACGCGGATTAAGGCGGTGTTGATTGACGAACGTTTTCAGACCATCGCATCAGGCAGTTATGAATGGGAGAACCTCCTGAAAGATGGATATTGGACGTACAACCAGGAGGATATCATCACAGGCCTGCAAACGGCTTATCGTGAGATGAAGCAAGATGTGGAACAGAAATACGGAATTACGCTGCGAACGGTCGGTTCTATCGGATTCTCGGCCATGATGCACGGATATATCGCATTGGATAGCGCAGGTGAAATGCTGGTACCTTTCCGAACCTGGCGTAATGCTACGACGGGAGCAGCCGCAAGGGAGCTAACGGAACTTCTGCAATTCAATATTCCGGAACGCTGGAGCATCGCCCACTTGTACCAAGCCATTTTGAACGAAGAGGCACATGTGCCACAGATCGATCACCTGACAACTTTGGCTGGATACATCCACTGGTTGCTGACGGGCAATAAGGCGATTGGGATCGGCGATGCATCAGGCATTTTCCCAATTGACGAGTCTACACATAACTATCACCCATCCATGATCCAACAGTTCGACGAACAGATCGCAGGCAAAGGTTATCCGTGGAAAGTTGAGGACCTTCTGCCCAAGGTATATCTCGCTGGTGAGAATGCAGGTGTATTGACGGAAGCGGGAGCCAAGTTGCTCGACCCTTCGCAAGATCTGCAAGCAGGCATTCCGCTCTGTCCGCCAGAAGGCGATGCCGGAACAGGTATGGTGGCAACGAATAGCGTGCGAAAACGTACGGGGAACATCTCCGTGGGCACATCCGTATTTGCGATGATTGTACTGGAGAAGGAATTATCCAAAGTGTATCCCGAGATTGATATGGTCACCACGCCAGATGGTAGCCCAGTAGGGATGGTGCATGCCAACAACTGTTCCAGTGATATCAACGCATGGGTTGGATTGTTCCGCGAATTCTCTCAAGCGATGGGATATGAAGTGGATAACGGCAAGTTGTTTAGCGTGTTGTTTAACAAAGCTTTGGAGGCAGACCCTGATGGTGGTGGCTTGCTCAGCTATGGATACTACTCAGGTGAGAACATTACGGGACTTGAGAAAGGCCGTCCATTGTTCGTCCGCTCCCCGGAAAGCAACTTTAATCTGGCAAACTTCATGCGGACACATCTGTTCAGTGCCTTCGGCGCACTCAAGCTGGGCATGGACATTTTGACGGAGGAAGAGAATGTAGCCATTGACAGTATTTTGGCTCACGGCGGCCTGTTCAAGACCCCTGTCGTTGGACAACGGATTGTAGCAGCTGCGATGAACGTGCCGGTGTCGGTGATGTCTACCGCTGGTGAAGGCGGCGCATGGGGCATGGCACTTCTGGCTTCGTACATGATCAACAAGGATCAAGAGGAGAGTCTGGATGTGTTCCTGGAGCAGAAGGTCTTTAACGATGTTGAGGGAGTTGAAGTGGCACCGGATGCATCGGATGTGAAAGGGTTTGAAGCATTTATCGAACGCTACCGGAATGGACTTGCGATTGAGCAATCAGCCGTAGATCATCTGGTAGAGAACGGGAGGGAATAACATGTTAGAACAACTGAAAGAAGAGGTATTCCAAGCGAATCTGGAACTGCCAAAGCATGGACTTGTAAAATTCACATGGGGTAACGTCAGTGCAATCGATCGGGAAAGCGGTCTGTTCGTCATCAAACCAAGTGGCGTCAGCTACGATGTGATGAAAGCAAGCGACATGGTTGTGGTTGATCTGGACGGTAACGTCGTGGAGGGAGAAATGAGACCTTCCTCGGACACCGCAACACATGCCGTACTATATAAGCATTACTCGGAGATTGGCGGTATTGTGCACACACACTCAACATGGGCGACCATCTGGGCGCAAGCCGGACTGGACGTACCCGTTATGGGAACAACACATGCGGACACGTTCTATGGGGCGGTGCCTTGCGCACGTTTCCTGAACCAGGACGAGGTTGATCGCGGATACGAAGCGGAGACAGGACGCGTCATTATTGAAACGTTTGAACAGCGTGGGATTGATGTTATGGCGGTTCCGGCAGTGTTGCTCCATGGTCACGCACCGTTTACGTGGGGGAAAGATGCCAAGTCTGCGGTGGTGAACAGTGTCGTGCTGGAGGAAGTGTGCAAAATGAACCTGTACGCGCGGCAGTTAAATAACTTCGCGAAAGAACTGCCACAAGGCATTTTGGATAAACACTATCTGCGAAAACACGGAAAAGACGCATATTACGGACAGAAGTAATTAGGTTATAACAGTGACTGGAAGCATGTTCTGGCTTCCAAGTGGTTTAGTGTGGGAATGATTTGTTCAACTATACTTTTTACACGATAACGGAGAGTGCAGTACCAATCTGTAGAAGCGAAGCGCTCGCCTTTATAACCGGATATCATCCTTATTAAAATTGATCAAAGAAATCCGGGGATAACCAGCGATCGGAAGATGGTACTGCAATCGCAGTGTTCTAGTGTAAACCCAAATGTTCAACTATAAAATAATGAAATGAGGATGATTATATGTCAGCAGCAAAAGAATTCTGGTTTGTCGTCGGTTCACAGCACTTGTACGGAGAAGAAGCCCTGGGCGAAGTAAAAGCCAACGCACAGAAAATCACGGATGCCCTTAATGCCAGCGGCGTACTGCCGTACCCGCTCGTATTGCAGGATCTGGCGGTAAGCGCAGATAAAATCACGAGTACGATGAAGGAAGTCAACTATCGCGATGAAGTAGCAGGTGTCATCACATGGATGCATACATTCTCCCCGGCGAAAATGTGGATTCGTGGTACAAAATTGCTGCAAAAACCTTTGCTGCACTTGGCAACCCAATTCAACGAAAGCATTCCTTGGGCAACCATCGATATGGACTTCATGAACCTGAACCAAGCGGCACATGGTGACCGCGAATATGGCTTCATTAATGCCCGTCTGAGAAAACAAAATAAAATCGTTGTTGGCTACTGGGAGCGCCCAGAAGTGCAACAGCAGGTTGCAGACTGGATGGACGTAGCGGTAGCTTATAATGAAAGCTTTAACATCAAAGTAGCTCGCTTCGGTGATAACATGCGCAACGTGGGCGTAACCGAAGGTGATAAAGTGGAAGCACAGATCCAATTCGGATGGACGGTTGATTACTTCGGCATTGGCGACCTCGTTCAATACGTGAACGCTGTAACAGAGCAGGAAATCGATGATTTGATTGCTCAGTATGGAGACCTCTACGAGTTCGATTACGGCACGAACAGCAAGGAAGCTTGGGAAGCCAGTGTACGTGTGCAAGCGAGTTATGAAATTGCCATTAAACGTTTCCTGGACGAAGGTGGTTACAGTGCCTTCACTACAAACTTCGAAGATCTGCATGGTATGAAACAACTTCCGGGTCTGGCTGTACAACGCCTGATGGCACAAGGGTACGGATTTGCCGGTGAAGGTGACTGGAAAACGGCTGCGCTGGATCGCTTGTTGAAAATCATGGCCCATAACGAGAATACAGGTTTCATGGAAGATTACACATACGAGATGGCTGCTGGACAGGAAGCGATCCTGCAATCTCACATGCTTGAAGTAGATCCGACACTTGCCAGCACAAAACCAAGAATCATCGTGTCTCCACTGGGTATTGGCGATCGTGAAGATCCGGCACGTCTCGTATTCGATGGTAAAGCAGGTGAAGGTGTCGTGGTATCCATGGCAGACTTCGGTACACATTACAAACTGTTGATCAACGAAGTATCCGCATTTGAGCCAACTGTTCCAGCGCCTAACCTGCCGGTAGCACGTGTTCTGTGGAGCGTGAAGCCAAACTTCCAGGACGGGGTAAAAGCATGGATCGAAAATGGTGGTGGTCACCATACGGTTGTATCCTTGAACCTGACTACAGACCAGATCGTGACGTATGCGAAGCTGGTGAATCTGGAGTACGTTATTATTAAGTAAAAGTTGAGTGGCAGCTACTGCCTGAACTCATACAATTTTTTTCTCTGTGGCCGGGGGTTAACCCTCGGCCCTTTGTTTGTTATGCTGAGAAGCATGATGTGAAGCTGAGCAAGGATTTGCTTTTTCATCGAAAAGGATAAGAAATGAAGGAGGAAGGACATGTATACAAAAGAAAGCTTGATACAGCAACTAGAACAGCTCGGTTTGGATGGGCAAGGGACAGTGCTCATTCACTCTTCAATGAAAAGTATAGGCGAGGTTGAAGGTGGAGCAGACACGGTGTTGGATGCCTTTAGCGAGTATATGAAAGAGGGGTTGTTAGTGCTTCCCACGCATACGTGGTCTACCATTAATGCGGATAACCCAGTGTTCCACGTGGAAACTTCTTCCTGTTGTGTGGGTATTCTTCCTGAACTATTCCGTAAACGTCCGGGCGTAGTTCGTTCCTGGCACCCAACGCACTCGGTAGCAGCACTCGGAAGGGATGCAGAGGCATTTACGAAGGACGATCATCTCTTCGATACACCATGTGCGAGAGGTTCGGCATGGGGGAAACTGCTTGATCGGAAAGCGACGATTTTGTTAGTAGGCGTTGATTTGAAGCGGAATACATTTATCCATGGGGTCGAAGAGTGGGTGGACATCCCTGGCAGAATGACGGACGAGCATGAGATGCTGTATACGGTTTTACCGGATGGAAGCCAGATTTCAGTACCGTCCCGCAGACATTGTGGGTTGCCATGGTCGGAGCATTTCTGGAAAGTAGACGAGGTACTGGTTCGCGAAGGTGCGATGCGTAAAGGACAACTCGGGGATGCGGTTGTTAGAGTGTGTGATGCGGCTAAGACAGCAGAGGTAATTACGGAAATGCTGAAGGATAACCCCGACCTATTCACGGACAATCTCCCTCTAAATGTAGTAACCGAATGATACAAGGGCCGTCCGGTAGCCGGATGGCTCAATATCGATCACTTGATGATGTCTAATACCTCCCGAGCAGATGATGTACTCTCCTGTTTGCACTCCAAACCTTCAAAAGCATTTATAAATCATCAGAAATAGATCAGCATTTCGATCAGAGGTTGGTCGGACTTCCAGTGTATGGGCTACTCACCCTTATGGTGGTGTGATAAGATATGGTTAAATTAACCAATAAGTTTGGCGTAGCAGTATTGTATAGGTGTTTATTGAAGTTTTATATACGTATCACTTAGAATCATGAACAACCACGTTGTCATTGTAGCATCTAAGAAGGAGAAGATTCGTGAACCCATTAGTATGGTATGATCTCTTTTTATTTGTCCTATTGTTCGGTGTAGGTGTATATGTGTTTGCTACGGTTAGAATTACGAACTTACATAAAGTGTATTTTTTATTCCACGGGTTGATGATGCTCTGGCCTTTCTGCCAATTTGCGAGTACACTCACGGATGATTCCGGTCTGCAATTGTTCTACGTTACTTTATCTTTCGTTGCGGTCTCCTTGCTTGGGAGCGGGTGGCTTCTACTGACGATCTTTATTACCGGTTATTCAGAGCGTCTGAGTACAAAAGGAACCTTCTTGCTATTTGTCCCTGCGGTGATCGGGGCTATAGGTGTGGTCGCAAATCCATGGAATGAATTCGTCATCCCACTGGAGGGTGGGTACATCGAGCGGGCTTACGGGCCTTGGTTCTGGGTTGTGATGGTTATTCTGGTGAGCTATTTCTTGGCGTCCCTCGTCGTCCTGTTCCGGGCGGTGTATTCATCGCAGACGTCTGCCATGATCAAAAAACAGGTGAGAATCACCCTGTGGGGTATCTTTGTCTTGGCTGTTTTTGCAACGATCGATGCGATCCTAAATGTCGTTCTAGCCCGCTGGTTGCCGATCATTCCTGGCATGACTTCGCTGGGGATCTTTCTGTCGGACCTGTTCTTTGTCTATGTGATCAAAAGATACAATGTGTTCGATCTGGTCTCCATCGCGCATGAGGACGTGATCAATACTATTCCATATGGCATCCTGGTACTGGATGAGAATGAAGTCATTGTTGAAGCGAACAAAGCCTCACGATCCTTTATGGATCTGCATGTGGGGGATTCTTTTGATATGGAATCCTTTCTGGAGTCTGTTCATGTTGTGGGCAGCTGTCGGGAGTTCGTGAATCATTATAAGAAAAAAGAAAATACCCTCTCTCACATTGAAGTGATCGTGGAGCGGGACAACAACATCCGGCACTTTATCCTGCAATCGTCTCCGATTGTGGATTCGGCTCTTGTGCCGATCGGTCATATCCTTACGTTCCAGGATGTCTCGCAGGAGCGCTTCTATGTGAAAGAGATGAATCGCCAAAACGTAACGCTACAGGAGCGAAATCAGGCGCTAGACTTGATCCGTCAGGAGTTATCCGAGGCCAATCGCAAACTGGAGGAACTCGCCCTGACGGACAGTTTAACCAACTGTTACAACCGTCGTTATCTGACCCAGCATCTGAATCACGAGGTCATTACCAATATTCAATACAAAACACCATTTTCGCTCCTGCTGCTCGATATCGACTACTTCAAAGCGATCAATGATCGCTATGGACATGTCATCGGGGATGAAGTGCTCGTTCGCACGGCGGAGGCCGTCAAACAATCCATTCGCAGTACCGATATCCTGACGCGTTATGGCGGGGAGGAGTTCATGATCTATCTTCCGCATACGGAGCATGAGCTGGCGAACCAAATCGCGGAGCGCGTGAGAACAGCTGTGGAGTCTAACCACATTATGGTGGATCACGAGATTATGCAGGTGTCCATTACGATTAGTATTGGAATTCTGTCCTTTGAGGACTTTGAAGTTGTGCATGTACCGGACAATCCGGAGGGGTATTTGACGCAACTGTTCGCTGCAGTG
Organism: Paenibacillus sp. FSL M8-0212; assembly: GCF_038004645.1. Lineage (NCBI taxonomy): Bacteria > Bacillati > Bacillota > Bacilli > Caryophanales > Paenibacillaceae > Paenibacillus > Paenibacillus sp. FSL M8-0212. The sequence goes on from NZ_JBBORP010000001.1 coordinate 2,571,470, forward strand.
GATAAGGCGCTGTATCAGGCGAAGCAGAATGGGCGGAACAGAGTGGAGTTTGCGGAGTTTGAGCGGGGAGTTGTTTAGATAAATAGTAGGGTAGGGTCTTTCATGGGTAGGAGGAGATGCTCAGTTCTTTGGCATGAAATAAGCGGTGAACAAACTTTTAATTAGATTTTTGAAGACCCTTTTTCAATACGAGGGTCTCCTTAATAAAATATTTCACTGAATCATGGATGACAGTAGGTCATCTACAGAAGCATTTAGTACATGCCAACAAGTCGTACATGTTGCTTCATCGAAATTGGCTTTGGTAGATACGTGTGCCCAAGGATGTACAATATTCCGCGATCTACTTTTAGCCATCCTAATTCAACTGCGACTTCAATTAGTGTGTTTAAAGTCCAAGAATTAATTGGAATGTTGGTGCCATCTTTTTTTCTTGGTGCGGTATTTGACCTAAATGCTTCATTTTGGCCTTTAAGTGCTCTGGCTAAGAGAAGTGCCTCCAAAATGCTACCCATCATAATAACCGATGCTAAAAAAGCATGAGCATGCTGGCATTTTTGGGCTTCTAACCATCTATCTTGAATGATGTCATCAAGATTAGGCAGATATGATGTAAGTTTTGTTAGGTCGGGAGCTCTTACAATTATCTTCTTTTTTTTAATGACTCCAGTATCTAGAAAACGGAGTGCTGTACGGCATTAATTGGATAATGCCTCGAGCCTAACTCTTCTACTATTTTTGGTGAAATCATTGTCATTTTCCAATTCGTTTAGAATACTGTAGTTACCGGGTAATTCCTGTAGTAACATTTTTACTTCTCTTACCTTTGCGTCAACATCTCTAAGACTAGCGAAATTTTCTATGGCAACACTACCGTTAGGGTTAGTTATGCTATTTAATATTTCTTCAAGTAATTTCTTTACAGTTGCTAAATCCAAAGCTATAACCTCCCTAACTCTTCCTAGATATAAGAATATAAGAAGTTGGAAGTTTCTTCAAGGTACGTATATAGTTAAATAAGATAGGAAATAAGTGGACACCATATCTCCTTTTTTGAATTTTTTTAAGTATGGGCAGCAAATTGCAACTAATAGCTATAAATAGTAGGGATTTTATACTTAATATTGCATCTGATTAGATCAGTGATTTTATTTTTGATCTTTATGTGAGAGAATCTAGGTGAAAAGAATGAAAAGTATCATAGTGGCTTATTCGAGATATTGTGGGAGAGTGTTGAATAAATGGTATTCATGGATAACTTCTTGAACAGGCAAGATTTAATTAGTAAGTACAAAGATAATGCACTTTTACTCTATTCTCTAGAATTACGTCTACAGTTAGAGGATATCCAAAGTGTTGCATCTGATGCTTTGACTGATGGGAATGATGATAAAAAATGCGATCTTGTTTACATTGATGAAGAAGAAGGCTTAGCTATTATCGCACAAGGATATTATTCTCAAAAAGAAAGACAATCTGCACCCGCTAGTAAAGCAAGCGATTTAAATACAGCAATAACATGGCTATTTAATGAAGATACAGACAACTTACCTTTGGACATAAGGGCTGCTTCAAAACAATTAAGGCAAGCCATTGTCAACAAAAAAATACATACTATACAAATTTGGTATGTTCACAATTTACCAGAATCAAAGAATGTATCAAATGAAATGAACGCAGTAAAGCTTTCGTTAATGAGCTCTTTAAAGTCTTACACTGATAGTACAAAAGATATTAACGTAATTGCATTAGAAGTAGGGAAGGAGACATTAAACAGATGGTACAAATCTTCTTCTGTACCCATCTTAGTAAATGAGGATTTCGAAATTAGGACTCCCAATGGGGGCTATCAAACAATAGGCGATAACTGGACAAGCTACATGACTGCAATTCCACTAACTTTTTTATATGATAGTTACAAAGAGCATAAAGATGATCTGTTCTCCTCTAACATAAGAGGTTATTTAGGGAGTTTAAACAAAAAAAATAACATTAATAACGGTATTAAAAGGACGGTTGAAAGCTCACCTTCGAATTTTTTGATTTACAATAATGGGCTTACAATTCTTGTTAATAAAATATCAGAGATTTCATCTGAAAATATTAAAGTAACAGGAATGTCAATTGTAAATGGAGCCCAAACAACAGGTGCAATAGGATCAGTTCTTAATAGCCCGAGAGAGGATGCATTAGTTTCTGTAAGGTTTATAAAATGCGATGATCCAAAAATCCTTAGAGATATAATTGAATTTAATAATAAACAAAATGTTGTGGCCTCTTCGGACTTTAGGAGTACTGATGAAATTCAAGATAATCTCAGACGACAGTTTAATGAAATTCGTAGTGTTGTGTATCTAGGGGGAAGAAGAGGGGGAAGCGACGATAAGATAAAACGATACTCAAATTTGATCCCTCATGATTTAGTTGCCCAATGTCTTTCTGCATTTCACCAAGATCCTAACACTGCATACAACAGAAAAAAAGAGATATGGGAGAATAATGCACTTTATTCAAGTATATTCTCTGAAAAAACGACTGCTAGACACATGTTATTTGTGTATTCTCTTTATCAAGCAATTGAGAAGAAGAAAGAGAACTTAAAATTAACTAAAAACAATCTCAGTACAACAGATAAAGATATTTATGAGTATTTATCTATAAGAGGGTCTACTTGGGTTTTGCTTGCTGCTATAGCCAGTAGTATGGATAATATATTAAATAAACCACTTAGAGATTTCTTTGATTTAAAGTTTACTATCAACATGACATTTGAAGAAGCTGTATCACTATGGGAACACCCGTTAGAAACAGCTCTTCCTTTTGTAAGTTCATTATTACCAGCTGTTCAAAATGGTGTAAAAACTAAAGATGTTATAAATAGTTCGATTAAGGATTTCAAAGAAAAAACAGCCTCCATTTTGAAAATTCTTTGGGTGACACCTGGTGTAAAGATTAATTTCGAAATGTTTAGTAGTAGAATTGAGACTGTATAAATTAACTAAAATGATAATAAATTGATTGTAGACTAGCATATAAACTTAAGAATAAAGTCTTTAATTGAAAAAGAGTTTAATGTTTAATGGCGACTTTTCTCTGGGCTTAAAGGGAGATAGGTCGTCTATCTTTTTTTTCGAACATATTAACAATCGGGTCTCCGTAAAGAAATCAAAATAAATTTACTATACCGATTTAATAATTCAAATTTATGATGATTGAATTTGATGAAGATACCAAAAAATGAAGATGCTATCTAAGTATAGATTAGATAGCATCTTCATTTTTTGGTTTTAGTTCAATCAAATTAATAATATTTTTAGTTATAGTAGTGAGGCTTTTCAACTCTGAAGTTTCTCTTGAGTTTATTAGTAACATTAGTTCGTCTATGATTTTCCTTCGGTCATTAGATTCAGAAAATTGGAAAAGTTCATTAGATGGAACGTTTAAGGCTAATATTATTTTCTCTAACGTCTCCAATGAAATATTCCGATCTCCTCGTTCAACTCCACCAATATAGCTGTAATGAAGACCTGCTGCTTCCGCCAGTTGTTCCTGAGTCCAGCCTTTTGCCTTTCTTAACTCACGTATTCGGTTTCCTACGTCCTCTGGTAAACTCATTTGATCACCTCCACTTAAGGTTAGAAGAGGTTATAGAATCCTTACAGACTAATATGTGCAAACTGTATCGTTAAATAAAAGTACTTATAAGTACAATTTATATTGATCTTCTTTTGGTTTATCTATACAATTATAAGAAAATGGATAATTAAGGAGGAATCATCCTTGCGAAAATCTATCCTAAAATCACTCAAACCGGACATCATTGTTGAAATGTTGGAGATGGCTGTGGCTTTTGAAAATTGGAACAAGGTGATGGAGAGGGCGGACATGTTATATCAATGTGTGCAGTCCATCCATGAAGAGCGGCAGGAGTATCAGTCAAAGGGAGTGCCCGCACCACATATACATACCGAGCGTCCGCTGGTCTACTATTACGGTTGCAGTCACTTAATGCGGGGGATGGCTCACCAGAAGATGGGACAGGTAGATCAGGCGCGAGCATGTATCGATCAATATGCAGAACTGGAATGGATGGAGGATCTGGATGAGATAGGTATGCAGGTGGTACAGGAGTTCAGGCATAAGGCACAGGTGAATCGGTATGCTCTTGAGATTGAAGCCGGGCAGGTGCAACTGCTGGAGGAGCTTGTGAACTTTTTGCTTGAGCATCCGGAGGAATGGTTGGCAGGTCTGAAAGTGATTACGGAAGCAGCAGTGCGGCATAGGTGGCAGATTGATCGGGTTTTACATGTGTTCGAGGATCAGATACAGGGCGATGGCGGAGAAATGAATTCTTCAAACAACGATGATGTGTACCATTATTGTTATCAGCGGGCTTTGTATGAACAGTGGATGGGAAGACCACAGGAGGCCGTGGAGTTCATTTTGCAGGCAATCAGGTTAGCGGATAAGCTAGGAATAGATCGGTATTTTATAAGGTGCACGGCATTGTTGGAATCATTGCGCGAAGAGGCGACAGCGGAGCAGATTGGGCGGTATCGGGCGATGTTGGAGGAAATGAAGTAGGAAAGGTATTTACTGAAACTGGTAGGATATGCCTTGAAGTGGGTATATGCATATAGGACCATAGCACCGATGAGAAGCACAGCTTGTGTTTTTATCATGGTGAAATCAGGATGTTAGCCGGATAGTTTACATATTACACTTCTGCTAACATAGGATAATCCTATTTCAAATGAGCGGAGAAACGTATGAGTACAATCAAAGTTACCCCTGAACAACTACATCACGTATCAAATCAGGTGGATCAAGCCAGACAACAGTTGGAGAGTATACGAAGTGATCTGACGAGACAGATCATGTTCGTTCAGATGATGTGGATGGGCGCGACGCAGGAGCGATTTTACTATGAGTTCGAGCAGTCACGACCTATACTGGATAAAGCGCTGGAGAGTATGGTGAATACATCCAAGGAATTGAAGGATATCGCCACGCGTTTCCAAGATGCAGATGCTCAGAAGGGAAGTCTGGGTGGTGCATTTGGAGCAGTGGGCGCCGTAGCTATGATGACCAAATCAACAGGTGATTCAGGTTCGGGTGATAAGGGCTATCGGATGGCGCAAATCAATATGTTTGGTAAATTGGTATGGATGCCTGTCAACGAGAATGGTGTTGCTGATCAGGCTGCTCTTCAGGCTTATCAGAGGGATCAGGGAAATGTGGACTTTAATCGCATGCAAGCTGTGAACGTTGAACCGCCTGGGGAAGATATTTTTGCGTTACAGATCAAGGCGTTTGAGATGGGGATTCATCCTACGACGGGAGAGCCTGTATCCGATAAGTATGCTCAGATGATGGTGACCTCTCTGAAGTTTAGTCAGATATTTATGGCGATTCAGATAGTTCGTGGGAGTATGCCAGGTGGTAAAGGGCCGTTTCGATTGCCTTCTTCTAATCCTGCTGTGGCGAAGATTAAGCAACATATTGAGGCTGCTAAGGCGAAGAATGGTAAGGCGCAGACTGTTACTCTTGGGAATGCAGAAAAGATTAAAAATAATGGAACTTTAGTTAAGGAAAAGAGTAAAACAACGTACACTAACCTTGCCGGGGCTGAGCTCACATGGGTAGATCAACATCCAAAGAATATTAATCGGGATGTTGATAACTTTCTGGGTAGCTCCAACATTGGTAAAGCAACCGAAGCAAAGGTTGCAAATTTTGTAAGAGACGAAACAGAAATTGTTGGATTTGGACTAAAAGTATTAAAAAAGGATGGTCAAGCTGCCGGAGATTTAGATGTTGTTACAAAAGATGTGATAATTGAAGTGAAGGCTTCCATTAAAGCTGTAGACTCTGAGCAATTTTTGAAAATGACTCAGCGCGATCATCCTGATTTTTTCAATCCTGAAAACAAAAAGGTTGTCCTATATATCGATAAACCCTTGAATAATCTAAGAGATGAACATGAGAGCATGTTGAAAGATATTAAGTCTTATGGCGTTACCGTCGTCAATTCGTTGGACAAATTAAAGGAGGTAATAAAATAAAATGGGAACCACTGCATTTTTCTTAACGGAGCGTGAAAAGTATACGCCAGAGAAGTTTTTATCTGACACTATGATTGCAGCGTTTAACTCTGACAACCGGATTATTTTTGATAATCATAAAAATCTTGAAAATGGAAAATTCTCTTCTACAACGTTGAACATACTGGCTCATTCCTACAACAGCGACGAGAATAATCATCAATTCATTATGTATGTGAAGGCGAAGGAAAATAAGAGTGTAATATTCAGTGACTATGAAGATCTTGATTTGGATCCGGATCACGAACTCATTCGAGTAGGTACAATAGAAGAGGTGTTTGGAGCAGAAGGGGTCATTCTTCGTTTTGTTTATGAATACCTGAATCTTAATAGATCCGACTATTTTTGGGTGTCTGATTACGATTGGGTCTACACTTGGGAAGACATACAAAAGATATATTCAAAGCCTTATGACTCTGATTGGTGCTATAAAGATCCTAATATGATTTGAAGAATTGTAACCTAGATTCCGTCTACTTTTTTATATGGTTCCCGGAGGGAATAGTATGGAATTAGCATTGTACCTATTTTATAAAAAAGACACGAAAAAATTAGCTGAATTATTGTTGAGTTCTCTAAAAGATTTTTCTCAGGAGACTCATATGAAATCGAGGGACGATTATTACACGATAACCAATCCTAACTTCTCATTTATCGTACAAGACGATGATGAATTAGTGAGTTTTACGAGAGAAGAGTTGAATTTAAATATTAATTATTGTATCAATATTTCCGTTTTCTCACGCTCACCCGAAGAAGGATTACAAGTCATATTCCAAGCGATTATTACTCTAACAGACAAATTAGATGAGGATATTGCATTGACAGATAGCGAATCTGGCGTGATCTTTCTGCGGTCTGACGGTCAACTTGTCATTAACTCGCATTGCAGAGAGAACCCTGATATCTATGATTGGCCTTATGATTTACTTGATGGGAACTTTATTGAGAAGGACATGGCAGGATTGATTTAAGAAGCTGGGAGCTCACTTTCAAAAGGAGATCTTCACAATTCGAACGGGATGATGTATAGAATCGGTCAGAGTACATTTTTTATTAAACCGGTTTCTTAGGGAGAATGTTCTTTAAAGTTTGGAAGAAATTGATAGTAAGTCATATACTACGAGGTAATTTAATGGCTAAAACACAACATAGTAAATGGCTGAGGTTAGTAGGTAAGGAAGAAAATAAATATGAACTAAACTGCCCAAATTGTGGACATTCCAATATACACTTTCAGTATGTCGGGGATATACGGTCAAGAATAGGGTTTTTAGATATATGGTGCTATTCTTGTATTCATGGGATTCATATCTCCCGGACCAAGATTCCTGAAGGTGTAGATATGATCTCGTTTGAAGAGGAAGATGAGTATTATAAGCGAGTACCTAAGTTGATTCTGGTAGAGCGAGGGTAATGCTCTTTATAAGCGTTGGAGAGTTGATGAACTGTGAAAGAAGTAAAAGTTAATGACGTTTTTTATGTGGGGTACGAGGGGCAACCGGAGATATTAATTTTATTTGAGAACCCTACCCAAAAGAATGTTCTAAAGATGTGGAATGGATACTTTGATACATTATTGGATCTTATGTGCCAGTATGAGTCTACTGACAATGGTATTCTACAAGAATACTATGCCCATGAAGGTTGGTATGAGGAGAGTCCATGGGAAATACAGGACCTTGATTCAGCTATTCATTTATTTAAGTCCTTCAATGTGAGTAAAGTAACTGGTGAGCAAATAGAGAATGTTAAAAATATTGTTCCTACTCTCCCAGAAGTAGCACATCAGATATCAACATTTTTAGAACTAGGAAAAGCAAACGGTTGCAGCGTGTATATTGAATACGACTGATTGAGATTAAAGAACATACTTTAAAACGATAACGCAGTTGCCAGGGCTGCGTTATTTAGTCGTTACCGTGTACGTAACTCTAAATAGGTTTAATAGTTAATCGAGAGGAGAGCAACACATGGGGCAGCTACTAACCAAAGCTATTGAACGTTTATCGTCTATTTCATTTGAGGACACAGAAGATAGCTCACTAGAATCTTCTTCTCATGTTTTGATTAAAGAATACCTTAGACGCGTTAATCAATTATTAAACGAGATGCATACTTCAATAAATCAATATCCCCTACTTAGTTTTGCTAAAATTCTTGGAAAAGCTATAGATGAAGAGGTATATCGAGCTTGTTCAAAGCTGGACACACTAGGAAATCCTTATGTAAAGGTAATTTGCTACGGTTATTTAGAAGTCTCCGAATTAGCAGATCAAGGAGTGGATGAGGCAATTCAATACATAGACCTCTACGAACCGATGATAAAATTCTTTGAACGAGGTGGGAGTTTCACCATAAGACAAGGCGAAATGGTTGTAGGTAGTTCAGCTTATCCTCTTAATTATTGGAGACATTTAAATATTTCAGTACAAGATATTAGCGACATCTAATAGGATCATGTGGATCAAACTGGGGGGGATACTATTGTCAGTAGGTCTATATAGATATAACGGGGATATAGAAGATCGGAATTGTGAACTTACACTCAGTGAGAATATTGCTACTCAGGAATTTTACGATGAGTACTGGGAGGCAGCAATACATGAATTAGGAATAGCCCTGATTCGGGATGGATCTAAAATATATTTTCACCAATTAGAAGCTGCTGTAGTTGAGTTAAAACGATTAAGTGAGTGGGCAAAGGAACATTTAAACGGAAGTGGGTTAGATTATATGACGGGTAGAATTGAAAATTTACTTGATATATTACCTAGCGCATTTATTAGTGAAACTACAATTCTGTATATATTCTGAGGTTAGTAGCGACTACAGAGCGGGGAGTGCCCTGATTATGTTCACTTTATCTTTCAAGGCTATCGATAACTTTGATGAAATTAAACAAATGTCTGCAAAGCAGTTTGATCTAACGAAACAAGATATCGAGGGAATTATTGAATTGGACTTTAACGGAAGTAAGTACGGTATGTTCTTTGACGATTGTCCATTTGGTAATGAAAGACTGATTAGATGGTTTGTGGACTTACTGACTATAGTCCAGAAGATTAGAATACATCAATATGTTGCTTATCGAATTCCTGATAGCGCTAATTTGTGGCTGGAGTTTAAACAGCAGGGAGTGGAACTACAAGTTAGTTTAGTAGAAGATGTTGATCGGGAAGTTATTCTGGACTTATTTATTACTGAACGACTTGAGGAATTTAGATACTCAACTTGGAATGATGTTAATGTAAGTGTGGCTTCCTTTACAGATGAAATTATGAAAAATGCGCATAAGTTTCTGGATTTTGTTACTGAATTGAACCCTGACATACTGCAGAGTACGAGTATTCAACTACTTCAGGAAAAGTTAACCGATGTAAAGCGACTGACCTCATAGAGAACCTACTTTGCTAAAAATGTTGATTACGAAGGATAAATTTATATCAAACTTTTCAGCATGTAATCATTCTGAATACAGGCTATATGACACTCTTATTCTATGGCATCATAAAGTTCCGACATTCGGTCAGCCAATTCCAACTGTGGCTGCATTCGCTGATGATTCATATCGGTAGGTGTCATGTACAACACTTCTTTTCCCTGCTCAAACATCGTGACATGGAACAAAACCCCTGCTGCACCTTCTTGGTCTGGATCAATTATAATTTCTAAATCGCGAACCTTTTCAATCCATTCCTGAATCAGTACTTGATCTGTAGTTACTTTTTTAGTACCATCACTGCCACTCATCACTTCAATAGAATCAACCTGTGTAATATCGCCAGGATAGAAGGTGTGTAACTCCTTCGGTACTTTACTTACTCCGACTTGATCGGGCTGATTAGAACTTTGGCAGCCGCTAAGAATCAGGACCATAACTGTAGCAAACATTAAGGCGATAAGTGAATATCTTCTCATCGTACTCCCCCTCTTTAGTCCCTAAACGAATTTTGCATTTGAAATGTTCCGCATAAACTCTATTTTGTTTAATCCTTAAAGTACATCGAGGTTACTGGTCACATATGCTGGAAGTCTACGAAACTGGGTTGTAACTCTTCGAGGAATCTTGCATGGTTCTACCTGTAAACAATCCCGGATCGCAAAGTGAAATGCCCACTAATAAAGCCCTCATATGTAACAAAAAACATGAAGAATCCGCTCTCATCCGAGAGTCGGATTTTTTCTCGTTCTAACACCAATATAACTCTTGTCAAAACGTAATCATTACGATATGATAATACTCATTGTTTAGATCATAATGATTACGATTAAGAGAGAGGGGCATTACCTTGAATAAAAAGACGCCACTGCTAGCGCTGTTCTCCTTGGCCTTGAGCGCTGGACTGTTGAGCGCCTGCGGATCATCTGAGTCCAGTCCCGCTGCGCAGCCATCCACCGATAATAAAAATGTTCACTTCCTATATAACTTCTCCACGAGTTCGCTAGATCCACATGTGGATTCTAGCTATGTGCCGCTGCGCGCGGGCATTACGGAAACGCTGGTTCGTCTCGATGAAGAGAACTTGACGGTTGCTCCATGGCTCGCCGAGAGCTGGGAGAGCGAAGACGGGCAGCATTGGACGATCGACCTGCGAGATGATGTGACCTTCCAGAACGGCAAGCCTATGACAGGTGAATCCGTTAAGGCATCCCTTGAGCGGGCACTGGAAGAGAATGTAGCCATCCAGAACGCGCTGAAGATCGATACGATTGAAGCCGAAGGCGACAAGCTGGAGATCACCACAACTCAGCCGTTCCCGGAGTTCGCTTCGGAACTGGTGAACCCCAACACGGCGATTATCGACGTGAGTGAGCCGGACATTGTGAACAAGCCTATTGGTACGGGCCCGTTCAAGCTGACTTCTTTTACCCCAGGTAGCAAACTGGAACTGGATCGCTATGATGAATACTGGGATGGAGCATCGCCTCTGGATTCCATCACGTTCTCATTCAATGAAGATGCCAATGCCCGCACACTAGCGCTCAAATCTGGGCAGGTTGATATCGTATACCGTCCAGAAGTCGAGAGCCTCGAATCGCTCAAAGCGATGGACGGCATGACCGTTGAGTCCACATCGACATTCCGCGTGCATCAGCTAACGATGAACATGCAGCGGGAGAGTATGAAGGACCTCAATGTTCGTCGTGCGCTGGACGCGCTGATTGACCGTCAGGGTATCGTGGACACGATCCTGCTCGGCTACGGTGAAGCTGCTATCGGACCGTTCCTGCCATCGCTGCCCTTCGCGCCAACCTATACGGATACAGCAACGGAATCCGGAGCTGATGTCGCTGTAAAATATCTTGGCGAAGCAGGGTACACGCAGCAAAACGGCGTGATGACCAAGGATGGCAAACCATTGCAGCTGACGCTGCTGACATATTCAGCCCGTGCTGATCTGCCACTGATTGCTCAAGTGTTCCAATCTGATGCGAAGAAAATTGGTATCGACGTGCAGATTCGCCAGATTGACACGCCGGAAGATTATATGGCATCCAACCGTGACTGGGATATTGCAACGTACAGTAATTTGACAGCTCCTCGTGGGGATGCAGGCTATTACCTGAATGCAACGTACCATCCGAAGGGTGCTCTTAACTTCAGCGGATCGGAAGATCCGGAGTTGACCAAGATCATCGACGAACTGAATCTCACAGTTGCACCGGAGAAGCGCGCAGAGCTTGCTGAGAAGGCAGCCAACTACGTGCATGACAACGTGCTGAACTCATTCGTGCTGCATCCAGGTACAATCGTTGCCTATAACGGCAAGAAGATCAAGAACTGGGTTACCACTCGCAGTGAATATTACATGATTACCAATAAGCTGGATGTGATGTAATGTTTCGCATTTTGCTTCGGAAGTTCCTTGAGGTATTTATCTTTTTGTTGTTCATTATGTTTGTGAGCTTCCTGTTCATTCGTCTGGCTCCTGGTGATCCGGTGCTGACGATCCTGAACGTGGACGAACTATCCGTTAGTCAGGAGCAGGTCGAAGCTGTACGCGAGGAAATGGGCTTCAACGATTCGCTTCCTGTCCAGTTTGGCAACTGGTTGCTTGATTTCGTTCGGCTCGACTTCGGCGTATCCTATTCGACAGGTCAGCCCGTTATGCAGACCTTAATGCGTGCGCTGCCAGCTACGGCTGAACTGACGATTGGCGCTCTACTGGTCATGCTCGTCATAGCGATCCCGCTCGGCTCGCTATCAGCGCTCCATCGTGGTAGTTGGATTGACCGCGGCAGCCGCATACTCTCCATTGTGGGTGCGGCGGTGCCGAGCTTCTGGCTGGGTCTGATCCTGATCGACATGTTCGGCGTACGCTTTGGCAATCTGCCGACCATGGGCCGGGATGGATTCACCTCACTTATTCTGCCATCTCTGACGCTGGGACTTGCTATCTCCAGCGTTTATGTGCGTCTTTTGCGTTCCAGCCTGCTAGATTCTCTTAGCCAGGAGTTCGTTCGGTCCGCCCGGGCAAGAGGGTTATCCGAAGGTCGGATCTTCATGCTACACGCGTTTCGGCATAGTCTTCCGCCTGTCATTACGGTATTTGGCGTCAGTCTCGGCAGCCTGATTGGCGGAGTTGTCGTGATTGAAGTGTTGTTCGCTTATCCGGGTATTGGCAAGCTTGTCGTCGACGCCATCCGCCAGCGTGATTATCCACTGATCCAGGGTTACATCCTGATCATGGCTATCGTGGTATTCCTCGTGAATACGGCGGTGGATCTATCTTATCGTTATTTGAATCCTGAAATGAAACTTAAGGAAAAGGAGGCCCACCGATGAAAACCATGCCCCTGCCCATTTCAACGACAAAATCTAAAAAACATAGCTGGCAGGCGATCATTGGTCTGCTGTTTGCCCTGCTGGTCATCGCGGCCTCCTTATATGCCTTTTTATACTTGAAGCATGATCATACCTTAACCGATCTGCGCGGACGATTGCAGGGCGCAAGTGCTCTCCATCCGTTCGGCACCGACCACCTGGGCCGCGATGTACTGACACGTCTGCTGCTTGGCGGCGGCCAAACACTGGGTTATAGCTTGCTGGCACTCGGTGCTGCATTGCTTATCGGTATTCCGTTTGGACTGATCGCGGGTTACAAACGTGGCTGGGTCGATAAGCTGTTCATGCGGATTGCTGATGCTTTTCTCGCTTTCCCTGATACAATCGTCGCAATTGTGCTCAGTGGCTTGCTCGGCGCGGGAATCGGCAATCTGGTATTGGCGATTGTAATTGTAAAGTGGGTTAGCTATGCCCGTCTTGTTCGGAGTACGGTTTTATCGGAGTCCCAAAAGGATTACATTCGCATCGCCCGGACCAACGGACTTTCGGATGGTCGCATTATGAGAAAGCATCTACTTCCGCATATCGCAGGCCATGTGCTCGTGTTAGCCAGTCTTGATCTGGGCAAAATCATTCTACTCATCTCATCATTGTCCTACATCGGCCTTGGCGCACAGCCGCCAACACCTGAATGGGGGGCGATGTTGAATGATTCCCGGCCTTACTTCCAATCTCGGCCAGAGCTGATGATCTACCCTGGTCTCGCCATTGTCTCTGTAGTATTGCTTGCCAACATGCTGGGCGACTATCTGCGAGACCGGTTTGACGTGAAGAAGGAGGTGCAGCCATGATTCTCTCCATTGAGGAACTGAGCATCTCCAGTCGGGATCGTACGATTGTAGATCAAGTCTCTCTGGCTGTTCGCGAAGGTGAATTCATGGCACTCGTTGGACAGAGCGGTAGCGGCAAAAGCTTGCTCTCGCAAGCGATTGGTCGTCTGCTGCCGCCCAACCTGCATGCGTCGGGACGAGTCATGTTCGAAGGCAGCAACCTGCTCGAACGGAAACCAAAGGAGATGCGCGCCCTGCGGGGAAGCCTCATCTCGTATATTTTTCAAGACTATCAGGGAGCATTTACGCCATTTCGCAGCATTGGTGGGCACTTTGATGAATACCAGAAGGTTCATGGGGAAAAGTCTTCTGCCATCCGCAAGAAACGAGCGGAGGAAGCGCTGGAATCGGTTGGCCTTGGTGCTGAATTGCTGCGCCGCTATCCTTTCCAGTTGAGCGGTGGGCAGCTTCAGCGGGCCTCGATTGCCACATCGCTGATGCTGTCTCCTCGTTTGTTAATCGCAGACGAGGCAACGACGGCACTGGACAGTGTGTCTGGGCATCGCGTGTTGGAACTGCTGGCACGCAAACAAGCGGAGACGGGATGTGCCATTCTGTTTATAACACACGACTGGCGCCATGTACGCCGCTATGCCAACCGTTTGGCTGTCATGAAGGAAGGGCAGATCGTCGAATCTGGTGGGAAGCATCGCATACTTGACCATCCCCAGCATGAATATACGCGCCAGTTGATTGATGCGGCTCCCGTCCTGAGCCGATCGCTGAAGTCGGGATTGAAGGAGGCAGGAACCGAATGAAGACAACTGCAAATGATGAACGTCGTGGACTCGTGCAGTCCGAAGAAGAATCTGGTGTGCGAAGCCACGATTTTGCTAACGACGTAAACCATGTAGACATAGACAATGCAGTCATAGATCCTGCGGATACAGATACTACGGATAGAGGTATAGATGCTGATTTAGATACCGCTGCTGCAAAGACTGCTTCATCGTCCAGCCTCTCCGGCAACCCCGTGCTTCACGTGGAACATCTGAGCCGAACGTATGCAGGTGCAGACCGACCGGCGGTGAACGATATTTCCTTCACCCTGAACCGCGGCGAGTGCCTTGGCCTGGTTGGTGAGAGTGGGTGCGGCAAGAGTACGCTCGCCCGCTGTCTGCTACGGATTGAAGATGCAGATAAGGGCTCGATTACACTGGGCGGACAGGATATCGCGCAGCTGAGCGGCCGACGGTTGCGACCTCATCTCCGGAAGATTCAGATTGTTTTCCAGAACCCCATGGCTGCACTGAATCCAAAACTCAAGATTGCCGATTCGCTAATCGACCCGTACGAACAACTTGGACGGAACGCTGAGCTGTCCCACTTTACCTACACATCGAAGGAGGCATACGTCCAAAAGCTGCTTGAAGCGGTCGAGCTTCCAAGCGATTTGGCTGGACGATACCCCCATGAGCTAAGTGGTGGACAGCGTCAGCGCGTCACGATTGCACGTGCCATTGGCATTGAGCCGGACGTTGTCGTTCTGGATGAACCGACAGCCAGCCTGGACGTGATCTCGCAAGGTGCAGTTCTGCAATTACTTACGGATCTCCGCACATCACTTGGTCTTTCATACGTGTTCATCTCGCATGACTTGGCCGCGGTACATCGCACGAGCCAGCGCATCATCGTTATGCGCGAAGGTCAGATCGTTGACCGCTTTGGCGCAGATGCGTTGTTCGCTGAAGAACGCCATCCGTATACGAAGGAACTGATTTCAATTTTCTGAGTACTCCCGGAGACGCCGGGGGTGGTAATTGTTAATTTATATATGAAGCCGCCTTACGAAGAGATTCGAAAGCGGCTTTTAGTGCATCCATTTGATCACCCAAGTTCCCCTAAAACCGGGCTCCTTTCTTTGTTTTGAACAAATATATCTTTCAGGCCTATAACCGGGCTAACGTTCCGATGTAAACTAGCGTATACTGATGGAATAGCAAATATCTTGAAATTGCATATTTAAATTGCTCTATATTATTGATACACTAGATCAAGGTTATAATCATTCAGAGAAGGTGCAACCCCGTTCAAGAATGGGCTTGCTGCAAATGCCAAATCGATAACGCTTACATCCTTTTGGCAAATATAGGATATAAGGACGGTAGACATGAGCCAGGGACAAACGAGTACAGATGTTATCTTGATTGGTGCCGGAATTATGAGTGCAACTTTGGGAACTTTGCTAAAAGAATTGGCACCAGACTGGAATATTAAGGTTTTCGAAAAGCTAGCCACTGCAGGAGAGGAAAGCTCCAACGAATGGAATAATGCCGGAACCGGGCATGCTGCATTGTGCGAACTTAACTATACCGTTGAACGACCAGACGGAACCGTGGATATTAGCAAAGCGATTAAAGTGAATGAACAATTTCAGATCTCAAAGCAATTTTGGTCCTATCTCGTTAATAGCCGTCTGATTCGTAATCCGCGGGATTTCATTATGCCGATTCCTCATTTGAGTTATGTGCACGGAGAGAGTAATGTCCAGTTTCTGAAAAGACGCTATGACTCCTTGTCGAATCACCCGCTGTTCGCAGGCATGGAATTCTCGGATGACAAGAAAGAGCTGGCGAAATGGATGCCGCTGATGATGAAAGATCGTACCAGTAATGAACCTGTTGCAGCGACCAAAATTGACTCCGGTACGGACGTTAACTTTGGTGCTTTAACGCGTATGCTGATCCAACATTTGAAGGAACAACACGTGGGTATCCACTACGAACATAGCGTGAAGAATATGAAACGTACCAGCGATGGACAATGGGAATTAACCGTGAAAAACCTGAAGAGTGGTGCAGTCGAACGCCATAAGGCAAAATTTGTCTTCATTGGCGCGGGCGGTGGAAGTCTACATTTGCTCCAGAAGACGGGCATTCCGGAAGGTAAACATATCGGCGGATTCCCGGTCAGTGGCATCTTTATGGTGTGCAAAAATCCAAAAGTCGTGGAACAGCATCATGCCAAAGTATATGGCAAGGCTTCGGTAGGAGCTCCGCCGATGTCGGTTCCACATTTGGATACCCGTTTTATCGACAATAAAAAATCACTGCTGTTCGGGCCGTTTGCCGGGTTCTCGCCGAAGTTCCTGAAGACGGGTTCCAATGCCGACTTAATCACGTCTGTTAAGATGCATAATCTGCTTACGATGCTCGCAGCAGGTGTCAAAGAAATCTCTTTGACCAAGTACTTGATCCAACAACTGATGTTATCCAAAGAACAACGTATGGCAGAATTGCGTGACTTTGTTCCGGGTGCGAAGAGCGAGGATTGGGATATGGTTCTGGCGGGGCAGCGTGTGCAGGTCATCAAGGATACTGTCCAGGGTGGCAAAGGAACGCTCCAATTTGGTACGGAAGTGGTCACGTCTGCAGATGGAACAATTGCGGCTTTGTTAGGTGCATCACCAGGTGCATCCACCGCGGTTCAGGTCATGCTTGAGATTCTTCAGCGGTGCTTCCCGCAGCATATGGAGGCATGGGAGCCAAAGATCAAGGAAATGATTCCTTCTTATGGCATATCACTTGTGGAGAACCTGGATCTTCTCAAAGAGGTTCATTCTTCAACAGCCAAGGCGCTGGGGTTATCGGATGAAAAACATGTCATGCACGTATAACCATTAGCTTATCGTGTTAGATAATAATCAAGCCAAAGAAGAGAGCTAAGCCGGGGCGACACCCGTGCCTAGCTCTCTTTTTTAGGTTTATTTCGTATATCAGAACTTGATCGTGAGCTTGAATTTGGAATTGAACATGAACATGTCCGCTACCATCGCGTTCCTCTAGACCTTACACCTAAGCATCTGGATACGGATCGTACAATATGCCGCTGTAGAGTCATAGAGCGATCTTATCGCTCAGAATCTTGTGCTGCGGTCCAAAGGGATGACAAAGGAAACTTTCGTGCCTTGACCCGGCGAGCTGACGATGGTCAAACCTTGTCCGTACATCTGGGTTAACCGGCGATGTGTATTGGTTAATCCAATACCTCCCGTTCCGCCGGAACCTTTCTTGGGCCACGCCAGTGCCCGTTCGATCTGCTCGGGCTGCATCCCAACACCGTCATCCTCGATTTCGATCAAGGTACCGTTGGTTTGGTTGATGATTCGGATATGCACGGTTCCACCCTCAACTTTGCTGAGAATACCATGTCGAACAGCATTCTCAATGAGCGGTTGAATGGTGAGTGGCGGCAGGGATAGATCAAGATCATCGGGAATATCCCAGATGACATTCAACCGATGCATGAATCGTTCTTTCTCAATGTAGAGATAGGCGCGGGAGAGATCCAACTCATGAGTGACCTCAACCATTTTCTCCGAATTGACAAAATGAAAGCTGGTCTGAAGATACTCGATAAAAGCATCGCCCAGTTTCTGCATTCGCTCCGTGTCCATCTCACTAAGAACCATGATTGAATTGAGCGTATTAAAAAGAAAATGGGGCTGAATCTGTGCTTGTAAGTAAGCAGCCTCCATGCGTAGTCGCTCATCAATGGATTGTTTCAGTACGATCAGAGACCCGATGCGATGCCTTAATTCAACGGCATCCACGGGCTTGGTGACATAGTCCGTTGCACCGGCCATGAATCCGGCGTACACATCAGCTGGTTCGTTACGAGCCGTCAGCAACAGGATGGGAAGCTCGGATACCGAATAACGCTTGCGTACGTTCTCGGTCAGTTCATAACCGGACATATGAGGCATCATGACATCGGCAATCAGTAAGTCCCAAGGCTCCTTATCCAGCAATTCAAGTGCTTCAAGCGCCGAGGCTGCAGGTTGAATGTGGTATGGTTCATTCGCAAGCATGGAGATCAGTACTCGCAGGTTTACAGGATCATCATCGACGGCAAGAATTCTTGCAGCAGTCTTATCTTGAGAGATGGTCTGCTGCTGTGGCTCTGCAATCGCAATTTCATCGAAGCTGTGAGCTTCCCATTTCTGCTCAGTCTGATCCAATAGCGATGCGGTATCGGACCGTGGAAGCGAGATTTGGAAGGTGGATCCTTGCCCAGGTAAGGATTGCACGCTGAGCTGACCGCCATGGAGTTCGGTGAGCTGCCTGCTAATATTGAGACCGAGGCCGATTCCTCCGCTTAAACGAGCCTCTTGGGTTCCCTGTTCATACGCCTCGAATATTCGCTGTTGTATCTCCTCACTTATACCAACACCTGTATCTGAAACTTGAATCAAGACGTACTCTCCATGTTCACGAACGGACACGGTAATGGTACCCTCATCGGTAAATTTCAGTGCATTATGCAACAGGTTGTAGAGCACCTGAACAAGTCTTCTCTCATCGGCCTGAATCAACGGCAGTGATTCTGGAATATCCACCTGCATAAGGATGGGCTTGCCCTCTGCCATGAATCGGAACATACCGATCACGCCTGGAATGACAGATGCAAGAGATAAAGGCTTCTTCTGGAGCGTAATGCGTTTTTCCTTCAAACGAATGACATCCAGGAGGTCATCAACCAGTTGGGACATGCGTCGGCCGATGGTAACTAACAGTTTCATGTCTTCTGCCTGCTGCCCACCTGATTTACGCCGTTCACGGACCGCGATGCTCTCGGCGATATTGATGATCCCGTGCAGCGGTGTACGCAACTCATGAGCCGTATTCACAAGAAACTGATCCTTCTGGCGATCCTCTTCTTTGAGCTGTTCGTACAACTTCTCGATCTCACTTGAATTGCGGAAGTATTTTCTGAACCAATAGGCGGAGAAGCCAAACATGGCCGCAATCACATCGATCGGATAATACACGTTGGTAATTTCGCTATGTGAGTTCACAATTCCCCATAACACGCTTGATAGGCTACTAGTAGCCGCAAAGAGCAAAAAGCTTGCGTCGCTTCGTTTCTCGGCTGCCATTCGGAAGAATAGGTAGACAGACCAGCCGATGGCAAACAGATAAAGGAAATCAGAGAGCCCAATCTCAAGTACATGATAGATCAGAGTCACTGGTGCGACGAGCAAAAATAAACAGTAAACGCCAAGCACGCTGGCATAGATACGGAACAGTTTACGCCCTTGTAGACTATAGGAGAAGCTTCTAGCCATCTGTAAAAGAAAGAATGCGAACAATGGATAGGACAACGCTTTGGCCTTAACGATCCAAGTGAAGTTGAGTGGAATCCAACTCAATAACAGATTGTCATGATCGGAAGCGACCGTTAGAGCAGCTACCAGTGTTAGCATCGAGAACGTCAGCAGAGCTCGTTCCTTTCGGATAAACAGAAACATGACAAAAGCGTATAGGCTGTGCAAAAGCAGTATGGCGAATGTAATCTTTTGCAAGTCGATGGATAGTCCTCGTTCACTTCCAATGGCTTCTGGAGAACCAAAATAGAGAGAGCGCGTGATCCCTCCGCTATAAGGATCGTCAAAATTGGCTGTCTGCACCAAAAGATTGAGTTCGGTAGAACCCTCAAGCACATAGGAAGTCGTAAATGCAGTCCTTTCTGGTCGATAGGCTTCGGCATGAGTGGCAGGTTGGCCGAATTCGGCAACAATGGTCCCGTTCATCTCGATGATCGATGATGTCTGGATTTTCTGGCCCCAGAGAGAGACTTCCTCCACAGATGGATCTAAAAGTATACGAAGACGGTACGTTCCGTATCCGAACGACGATGAGGATTGTGGTAATGCATTACGCCAGTCACCGGGAACTTGAATCCGTGTGGATAGGTTATCCGCTATTTTCGCGTCACGATTAGAGATTAACGCTTGGGGATAAAACTCCCATTCTCCGTCCAGGGATATGGGTGAAGTGTTGGCGAGGTCCCAGCCTCGAAGGTCCAACACGCCTTCAATGGGTTCAGGATGTGCGGGTATAGTGAAAGTCTCGGACCATATCCAGCGAAAGCCAAGTAGAATAGTTAGAAATAGAATCGACAGCACTACATATCGGGGTATCTTTTTATAGGTTATTGGTTTCATGGCAGACTTTAGTTTTCGACAGTTTACTTCAAATTCCTGCATGCCCTCCTGCCAAAGATGAACATTTTTTTGAATACCGGAACATAGATTCTATATTTAAATGATAGCGGTACCACATCAGGATTTATGGTAAAATTATAGATTAAAGGATGATCAGTGAGCCAGAGGAGTTGTGCATATGAGAGTGATTTTGGTAGATGATGAATATCTCGCTCTGAGCAGGTTGAACAAACTGTTGCAAGAGAGAGAGGATTGCGAAGTTATCGGCTCTTTTCTGACGGCACAGGAAGCCATAGATCAGATCGAACTTCATCTGCCGGAAATCGTCTTCATGGACGTTCAAATGCCGGGGATGAACGGGATTGAGGCGACCGAACGTATCCATGAGGTTTCTCCTGGAACAGAAGTTATTTTCACAACCGCATATAACGAACATGCACTGACGGCCTATGGGCTTGAAGTGCTGGACTATATTATGAAGCCTGTAACGCGTGACCGTTTGGAAAAAACGATGAAGATGTATCAACGCCGAACGGTGTCAGCAAGTCTGAATATAGCAGAAGGGCCATCCATGTTGATCCGTTGTCTGGGGATGCTCCAGGTCCAACTGCACCCGAACGAGCCGCCAAAACATATGAAGTTCAGAACAACCAAAATTAGAGAGTTATTCGCCTATTTGCTCCACCATCGGAACAAACCGATTAAGCGGGATACGCTACTTGAACTGTTGTGGCCAGAGTTGGATGAGCGGAGAGGTATATCCAATCTGCACAGTGGCATCCATCGCTTACGCAGCATGATGAACGAATTCATGGGCGAGGACAAGATGGTCATTCGTTATCAGCAGTTTGGTTATCTATTGGAAACGGGTGAATTCAGGATTGACGCGGAAGAATGGGAGAGTCGTCTTAATCGATTGTCTCTATTATCTTCGTCTTCAATAGCTGAACATCGGCAGACCTCAGATCAATATGAAGGTAAATATTACGGTGAGGACGATTACGTATGGGCTGAGCTGGAACGTCAGCGCCTGCATGCCCTTTGGCGTAACCATGCCATGCAACTTGCACAATATTACATTGAACTGGGACAGAACACGGAAGCACTCACGTTATATCACCGGGTACAGCAATTCGAGCCATCATTGGAGCAAGTTGGACTGGCGTTAATGAAGACTTATGATCGATTAGGCAATAAAGATCCTGTGATCGCTCAATATAATCAGTTGGTTACTGCATTAGAACAAGAGGCGGGCATACGTCCTGGCTTGGAAGTGGAATTGTGGTACCAGCAATGGAAAAATTCGAATATTTGATTTAAAAAAACAGCCTTGCAGCTTCATTTGCAGGGCTGTTTTTTTGTTGTATTTGTTAGCGAAAGGTTTGGTAAGAGTTTGGTAAGGGGCTATGTGTAGAATAAGCAAGATGAGTGTCAGATAGCAACTGGGGCTTAGAAGAAGTAGAGTTTTTGCGTTAATGCTTGTCCCAGTAAATGACCAAAACATTCGAATCACATAGGAGGTTAAGTTAATTTGAAAGTATTTAAGGCAATGAAAATATCATTTTTGGCTTTTGCGGTTCTATTGTCATCAATATCGTCGCTGTTTGCTCCTGTAGCAAGCGCAGCTGATGGAAATATCTACGTATCATCGACGGGAAATGATATCGTTGGCACTGGTATGGCAGAAGCGCCAGTGGCAACAATAGAAAAGGCACTTGAAATGGTCGATGCTACAGGAACTATAATCCTGCAAAGTAACATCATCCAGGAGTCCACCTTGGTTATCTCTTCTGCTGGGAAGAATATTACGATAACCTCTGCAGAGGGGCAAACATCCTCCATTGTACGTGGTGAGAATTTCGTTGCTGGCGACTTGGTCCAGATCAGTGGTGGGAGCAGATCGAATAGTGTAACTTTTGAGAAGATCATTATAGATGGCAATGATGTAAGTACAAACGGCCAGATATATGGGATTAGTAATATGGGCGGTACAGTGAATTTTAAAGAGGCTGAAATTAGAAATCACATCGTAAAAGCGAGCGCTAGTCAGCCTGCAACCGTTATATCCACTAGCGGAGGTAATTCATTGGTTGTCATACAAGAGGGCACCATGATTCATGGCAACAAGGTTTCAGGAAATGTAAAAGATAACCCTCCTTCGATACTAAGTGCTGGTTCAGGAGGTTCCTTGGTCATTCAGGATGGTTTGATTACAGATAATGAAATTTCAGGAGGAAATGGAGTCATCGTTGGGGTGGGACTATATCAAAGTCCTAACTTCAGGATGACAGGAGGCAAGATAACGGGAAACAAACTGTTCGGAACTGAACTGAGTGAAGGCGAAACAATAGGAAATGTTGCTGTATTCATGCGCGGGACTGCGAGTCAAGCTCGATTCGATTTTGGTGGCACAGCCTATGTATACGATAATTTCAATGCCGATGGGGATCAGCGTAATGTATATCTGAAGAATACGACAGCTACTGGTAGTGCTTATCTGACGCTAGTTAGTCCTATGCAATTGGGATCGAAGGTTGGAGTATATGCCAAGATTATGCCCGATGAAGATACGAATCCGGTTGTCGATATTGCTATAGGTAGAGCCCCATATCAAGCAGTGCAAGAAGACCAGACATTCTTTGTATCAGATATTAATACGACGGCAGCGGTTGCATATGATAATCAAGCTAACAAGGTTATTTTGACATACCGAATGCCAGTCAATCTGGAACTGGATACTCCCCTGGATCTTTCTACTGTGGGTACCAAGCCTACTTTGAAAGGTTCAGTTACAGCTGGGGCCGTGGTAACCATTACAATGGTAAACAAATCCGACCCAGCTAAAAACATAGTCGGGGAAGCTACAGTCAATCCAGACGGGACATGGGAATTCACGCCTTCCTCTATGTTGCCTCCTGGAGAATATACATTGAGGGTTACAGCAACGAATAACGGGATCTCTGCTGAACCCGTACGCAGGGATATCACTGTAGTAGATAAGTCAGTTGGAGGCACAGCTGGTCCAGGTGGAGTTGGTACCCCTACACTATGGCTACGATCAGATATGGGCATGGAAGTTACCAGCGGCCAAAAGGTGAGTACCTGGGAAGATCAAGGCAGTAAAGTAAATAACGCAACACAAAATGTGGCCGCTAATCAACCGACGTATTGGGATGATAAGGACCATAATATTAACTTCAATCCGGTATTGGAATATAACGGAACGAGTAGTTTTATGAATCTGGATGTAAGTAAGCTTCCTCAAGGGAAGAGCCCCAGATCGATCATTACCATTAGTAAAACCAATAGAACTGAAGGCATCAAGTATATCATTTCCTGGGGAGTCCAGACGAGTGGTTATACGGGTATAGGGATGCTTCAAAATGGCACAAGAGCCGGCTTGACCACATTTAACAGTGACAGGAACCAGACATTATACACTCCTGACGGGTTCCTGGGAACAACGTTCCCGAACGAGCAATTTGTTACTTGGACAGGCGGGGACACTAGTATAAACCAAGCTAGATTGTACAGCAAAATGAAGATAGTGCAGGAACTGGGTGCAGGTGGATATGGACAGGATGTTCCCAAGTCCTGGGATACCGGCAACTCTGGTGGAGCAGTAGTCGGTAAGCTTATTCCAGCAACTGCGAGTGTTGAACATTGGCAGGGTACGATTGAAGAAATTATCGTATATGATCATACTCTTACGGACGAAGAACGCCAAAAAGTCAGCACATATCTGGCGATAAAATACGGGTATACGCTGGATCAGACGACAGCCAATTCGTATGTCGATTCAAACATGGCTACGATCTGGGATTCAAATGAGAACGCAGTCTATACCCATCGCGTTACAAGCATCGGTCGAGATGATCAGAGCGGCTTGCTGCAGAAACAAGCGAAGGCGCAGGAAGTGGGATCCACGATAACGATCGCATTAGGCAACAGTGTCGAGGATACAAATTCTGCAAATGAAAATGAATTCTCAAACAATTCTTCTTTCTTTACGTTTGGTGACAATGGAGCAAGTACTGAATTCAAAACACCGATTACGAAAGATGAGAAAAAACTGCTTGGGATGGAGCGTATCTACAAGGTACAGAAAGCAAACTGGGCTGAATCACAGATTACACTTCAGGTAGACGGAACGGAAGGTAACCCGGCGTTGCCTCAATATGTTGTGATCAGCGATGATACTCAATTTGGTAATCCAAACTCATTACATTTAATTGAGAACGGCCAAGTAACCCTTAATACCTCAAATTTTGGTCCGAACTCGTACTTTACCATTGCAACTGCCGCCGCTCCTTTGACGGCGCCAGACATCACACTCATCGATGATGAGTTGAAATGGGAAGCAGTTGAGCATGCAGATAAATATGAAGTAACAATCGAACTGGAAGACGGCACGAAACGGACAGTGGAGGTGCCTGGAACGGTACTTAACCTTTCGCAATTGGAACCGTCACTGGAAGCTGGAGCCTACACGGTGACAGTAACAGCGAAGACGAACAATCCAGCATATGCAGATTCAGAAGCATCAAATACGAAAAGTTATGTTGTTGGTATCGATAAGGCGAAGTTGAAAGCCAAAATTGATGAGATTAACGGTAAGACTGAAACAGGAGAACTGGACAAAGAGGAGTACACGCCAGAATCATGGCAAACGCTGCAAAATGCGTTAGAAGTTGCTCAATCTGTGTTCGACGACGAAAATGCAACACTGGAACAAGTGGAAAAAGCGTATCAGGATTTGGTGAATGCCCGGGAAGGTCTTACTAAAAAGCCTGGTACTGACACATCAACACTACAAACGTTGATCCCGTCTACAGGAAGCTTGTCTCCGGCCTTTGATCCGGCTAAAGATACGTACACCATCTCAGTGCCGAATAGCGTATATGAATTCCAGTTAACGCCAACAGCACTTGATCCACTTGCGATGATTGAAATAGCTGTTGGAGATGGAGAATGGAATGAGGTTACAAGTGGTAGTGTAAGTGAAAATCTACCTGTCCAAGTGGGTGGAAATAAGATCGTTGTTAGAGTAACAGATTCACTTGGCCATGTTACAGAATATAAAATTAACGTAAACAGAGCATCCAGTGACAATGGTAACAACAGTGGAGGCAACAATGGCGGTGGTGGAAATACAGGAGGTAACGGTGGAAGCACACCAGCACCTACACCTGCGCCAACTCCGGCACCCGTGAAGGATAATTTGGAAACAACTCGGGATGGTAGCCATCAACCATTTGCTACATCCAAACCATCTGACAACAAAGAAACGTTGGTTCAAGTTGATCCAGCCAAGCTGAATGTTGCCATGTCACAAGGCACAGGACAGCAGTTCGCCATTCATTCACCGAATGATGGGAATATGAAGGTGGACGGTTTAACCCTCGAAACACTGAAACAATTAGTAGATCAAGGTTCCAGACTGAACATTAGCAATCCGCTGGCGATCTATCCGGTACCTGGCGGTAAAATGGACCTGAATGGTGTCTCCAAACAGCTAGGCAATGTAGCAATGAAAGATGTTGCTGTACGAGTCGACATTGCCCGCTCATCGGACATTTTGATCAACAGTGCCAAAAGCAAGGCTGCAATCGAAGGGTACGAGCTGTTAGTGAATCCGGTCGATCTGGATCTCACCTTCTCGAAAGATGGACAAACGGTTCGATCCGGGCAACTGAACGGATACGCGCCGAAATACATCGCGCTTCCGGAAGGCATCGACCCGAACCGGATTACAACAGGCGTGATCATTAACTCGGACGGCAGCATCTTCCATGTGCCAACGGTTGTTACCAAGATCGATAGTCGTTACTATGCACTCATTAATGACTTGCGTAGCAGCGGAAGTTACTCGGTCATCTGGAATCCACAGGACTTTGAAGATGCCAGATCTCATTGGGGTAAAATCGATGTGAACAACATCGCTGCGAGATTAGATCTGAAAGGTAACGGAGATAATACGTTCTCACCTAACCGTCAGGTTACCCGCTCTGAGTTTGCCGAGATTGTTGTACTTGGACTGGGCTTAATGCGTCAGGATGCACCACAGAATTTATTCCCTGATGTTAACGATTCGGCATGGTTCCGCTCTGCGGTAGCCCTTGCGAATGAATTCGGTATCGTTCGCGGTTACGATAATGGCAACTTCTACGGTAATCAGGAAATTACACGCGAGCAGGGATTTGCAATGGTTGCTCGTGCGTATCGTCTGATCGAACCGGAAGCGGTAATCAGCCCGGATCAGATGAACTCTGAACTGGAACGTTACAGTGATGCAGCGAATGTATCGAATTGGGCGAAGGAAGATGTAGCCCAGTTGATTGCAGCGGGGATCATCCAAGGTAACGGGCCAGAAGTTCTGAGTCCGAAGGCAACGATGACCCGTGCTGAGGTCACTGCATTGATTGCAAGAATGTTGAAAGTAACAAACTTGATTGATCAATAAACACAATCTAAAATGAAAAGCCTTTGCTGACATTGGGGGTCGGCAAAGGCTTTTTCATATTTTAATTTAAGTATAAAAGGAATCTCACCGATCTGTTCTCAAATCAATTACCTACGCAGACCATCACATAGGATCGACACAACGCGTTCCGGGAAAATCCCTCGATCTCCGATGGCCTGAAGCACACCGATCAGCATGATTTTAATATCCTCAATGCTGGCATCCGCTCGGACAGAGCCATGTTGCTGCGCTCGCTCTAGCAGTCGGGTAATGCCACGCCAGAACTCGTTCGCTATCTCTGAGCGGCCAGTGTCTATAGTCAGACTGCTAACAAGAGCATCGGTAATCGCTTTGTTGGCAATTCCCTCGCTGATAATTGTTGTGAAATATTGAAAAAATGCTTCGCCTGGATCGTCGTGATGAAGCAATTGATCGGCCTCTTCCATGAGACGCATCTTGTGACTAGCAATCACGGCCCCGAACAGATCTTCCTTCGTTGGAAAATGGCGATAGACCGTGCCTATACCAACACCGGCACGCCTTGCAATCTCATCCATGGAGACAGAAATGCCTTCTGTTTTAGAAATTTCATGCGCAACACGGAGCAGTTTGTCCCGATTTTTCTTGGCATCTGCACGCAGTGTCTTCTCTGGAACCTGAGTGACGATGGAATCAGTATCCTTAACCTCACCGTCAGGAGTAGGATTATTTTTTATGGACATTATGGGATCACACCTCTTTCATAAATATAACCCACTGTTGATTAGTTGACAAACGGAGGATGACCTCCGTATAATTTTAAACGGAACCATATCTCCGTTTATTACAGGAGAATAATATATTATTTATCCTGAATTTCTTAACTCAATTCCAAAGGAGAAGGATAACATGCCACATTTAATAAACAACAGTGCGTTACTGATCATGGATATGCAAAAGAGTGTCGTGTCCCAATTTGTTAAGGACCGAGAGGCCCTGCTGCCATTTCAAAAAGCGATTGAGACTGCACGCAGTCACGCAATTCCTGTGATCTACATAAGAGTAGCATTCCGCCCAGGTTATCCGGAGATTAGTTCACGCAACAAAATGTTCGGTGGAATTCCTGATCGGGCTGGAGCTGGAGCAGATGCGGTAGCAGCCATGGAAGCTGCGGTGCAGATTGATGAATCTGTACAACCCCAGCCGGACGAGCCTATTGTGACCAAAGTTCGGGTCAGCGCATTTGCCGGAAGTGATCTGGAGGTTATTCTTCGGTCTCACCAGATAGACACACTCATTCTTAGTGGGATTGCCACAAGTGGGGTTGTTCTATCGACTCTGAGGGAGGCGGCGGATAAAGACTATGCGCTCACCGTGCTCTCGGATGCCTGCATCGATGCCGATCCTGAGGTACATCGTGTGCTGACCGAAAAAGTGTTCCCTCTTCAAGCAGAGGTTAGATCTGTAGACGAGTGGGCGGACTCGTTATCCGGTACAAATTAGGTCATCTTACCATGTCGTAATACTTTCGCCCTGTTGGCAGATCGTGGAATCTGAGATGATGGGTTCACCAGAGGTTCGGGTGACAAACTTCGAACCGCTGGCCTTCAGGCTATTGCGATCCTTCCTTCTAACTTCATTGGCGAAAATAGGGTCGCAGCTCTCCTGAAGACTTCATTTCAGAGAGGAGGCGTCCAGGCTATCACATTCCTTCCTTCTAACCCTAACCTTTCACGTTATATAGGGATGTGGCTTTCCTGGACTCTTTTATCATGAACAATACGATCTATTTGCGCAGAGCGAACAAACTCATTATCGAATCAAACGAAGGGAAACAACAGTTGCCGAAGACACATCTGGCGACTGCCCTCAAAAATATTGAAGCACTCGGATATACCTTCTCGGATGAGTTAATGCAGGCGATGCGGCAGCTGTCTAAGGAACAGTTTGAAACAGTATATATTCAACTTGTGGCTGATCTGAGAGTAATGCTTGGCGCACATGTGAAGTACACACCGATGTATGCAGGATTCCCGATGCAGGTGATGCAAGCGGATGAGGCCGAGTTATATCTCAATGCGATTATTCATTATCTGACCAACCTGACTGTGGTCTATCCGGATCAACAATCTGTGGAAAGAATGCCTTTGCTGGAGAAGACGGACTTGAAAGTCATTGGTTTGGGAAACCAGCAAGCATTCCAGACGCTCATCCGTCAGATCATTGAAGCGAAAGGTTCCATCTCGGAAACAGACAAGGCGGATATCGACACGGTATTGGAGCATGCGGACCCGGAAGACGTGGATGCGCTATTACCCGCTGAGATTCCCTTCAAAGAAAATGTGGGCTTCGTGGTCGCCTCGCTGTTGAAGCATGAAAAAGCGAACATCGACCGGATCGGTCCATATTTCAAAACGGCAAGTGATGTTCTGCGTCTGGCGGTTGCCTGGTCGGATGGTGATGTCAGCCTTGCTGCGGCCTCTCCCTTCCGGAAATTCAAACGCCGCGAGAGACGCCTTCTGCTCGGATTATTGGAGCAATGTGGCTCCATCACGGAGGATATGCTGCGTTATAAAGATCGCTGGATTCGTCTCGGCGAAATTCTGCATCCTTCGGAATATAAGCTTCGGTATCCGCGATGCGAAGAAGCCTTTGATATTTTGCGTAATAATAAGCCTTATTCGACCTTCAACGGAAGTGTGGAGCTTGCCTTCCAATATCGAAATATCTGGAGTCTGATCGATCTGTTGTCACAGCGTCCAGGTGAATTCGCGAGAAGACTGGATCACTTGCTACGGATGACCGAAGATGAAGCGTATGTACTGCTGGCCTTTGGTGAAGTTATACCACAGGTATCTACCCCGGTAATGTTGCAGGTGCGACAGCATTTTGCACAGCGTAATGAACCGCAGGATATGCGTGTCTTCTTCCCAAAAGGTAATGTAGCCAAAGCCTTTGCTGTTCCGAATGAGCTGCCAGACATCGATGAAGCCACGTGTCGGGATGTCGTGCAATTATGCGAGCGGGCGCTGGTAGAGCGCTTCGCTGCCCTTTCCCCGCTTGGGAAGACCTATGTAGATCCGCAGCTTCATGATTATCTGGTACCCTTTTCCCAGAGATCGGCGAGCAAGGCTCTGCATACCATCGTTCGTGGAAGCCGTGTGCCGATGGCAGAGGGTGATACCATTCGTTTCTTCAACTGGTGGAAAGAAGGGGACGTGGATGGTAAATCTACAGGGCGTGTGGACATTGACTTGTCTGCGGTGATGTACGATAAGGACTGGAACTATGTGGAGCATATTTCCTATACGAATCTGCGATCCTCTAACTATAAGGCAGTCCATAGCGGAGATATCGTGACTGCACCTAACGGAGCAAGTGAGTTCATTGATCTGCATCTTCCATCCATCGTGGCCTATGGTGGACGATATGTGGTGGCGACACTGCTTTCGTTTACCAGTCATCCGTACTGTGATCTGCCGGAATGTTTTGTGGGCTGGATGATGCGGAAGAAGCCGGGTTCTGGCGAGATTTTCGAGCCGTCCACCGTAGCGAACAAAATCGATATTACTGCGGATACACAGATTGCGATCCCTGTCATTATGGACCTGGTTGAACGTACCGTCATCTGGACAGACCTGGCGCTGACAAGTCATCCGGATTACTACAATAATGTGGAAGGTAATCAAAAAGGCATGGTCCTGATGGGTAAAGCGCTAACGAATTTACGCAAACCCGATCTGCATGACTTGTTCATGCTCCATGCCAAAGCTAGAGGAGAACTGGTAGATACAATAGATCAGGCGGATACAATCTATTCGGTCGATCGGGGTGTTACACCCTATGATATCGAGCAGATTATGGCGGAGTATCTGGTTTGACCTGTTTGACTTGAATACTGGTGATATGTGAGTATCAAGGTTAGAAAAGAGTAGCTGATGCTACTCTTTTTTCTGTTTAGGTGCACAGAGCCTACAGAATGGTGCAGGTAATGTCGGATGCAAAGAGAGTGACTTTGCTAAGCTTGAATTAACGTGGGAGGGATGATATGGATACGCTCAGGCGGTTAAATGAAGCCTTGAATCATATTGAGGAGCATCTGATGGATGTCGTGGACATGAAGGAGATTTCGCGGATTGCCTGCTGCTCGGAGTATCATTTTACACGCATGTTCTCTTTTCTTAGTGGTGTAACGCTCTCGGAATATATTCGACGTCGCCGCTTGACACTTGCAGCTATGGAGTTAAGTCACAGTGACAGCAAAATCATTGATATTGCACTAAAATACGGGTATACATCGCCGGATTCTTTCGCTAGGGCGTTTCAAAGCATGCATGGCACTACACCCTCCGAAGCGCGAAATCATGGTCCGTCCCTTAAAGCCTTCCCACGGATGACATTTCAACTGACCATTCAAGGAGGAAGCGAAATGAACTACCGTATTGAAGACATAGAGGCTTTTCGAATTGTGGGTATTCGTAAAAGGGTGGCAATTGTATTCAACGGGATAAATCCGGAGATCGCTGCGATGTACCAGAGTCTTACACCGGAATTGATCGATACCATTAAGGGGGCATCGAACGTCCAACCTCTGGGCTTAATCAGTGCTTCAGCCCATTTCAGTGAGGGGCGGATGGCGGAACAGGGGGAACTGGATCATTACATTGGCGCAGCTACGACAAAAGATACGCCTGAAGGACTGGAACAGCTTGAGGTTCCTGCTTCAACGTGGGCAGTATTTACCGTCGTGGGTCCGTTTCCAAGCACGCTTCAGGAGGTGTGGGGCCGGATCTACGCGGAGTGGTTTCCTTCATCGGACTATGAGCTGAGTGAGGGTCCGGAAATGTTATGGAACGAGCACAAGGATGTTACTGTAGAGCAATATAGAAGTGAGATATGGATACCTATTCGGAAGAGATGATAATGTCTCTAGCTTGGTATCTGCGGGCGCAGCTTTTTGAAGCTGCGTTTTTTGTTTTCAGAATTTGCTATCGGATATACGAGCCGTTTTCATTGCAAACATATGTAATATAATGGTATTATTTTATTGGAATTGTAAGAATACTTGTATGTAGAAGAGTGATTTAAGAAGGGGGTGGAGATCAGGTTTACATGAAGTGTTGATTCTATTCTATACGCACGCAGACATAACATTCCATTGATTATGGACAGGCTCACATAGCAGACATATCGATATGAGACGGAAGTGTCAGTTATTATACATTGTAATGTAAGCGCTTTATTAAATGAATTCCAAGGAGGGATTTACTCATGACCAAAAGTATAGGGAGAAAGGCGCTTGGTTTGTTTTTAATTGTCGTTATGATCGCAACAGCTGTTGTATACCCTGCATCTACCGGACACGCGGCAACCATTAATGTTACCGATAACGGCTCCAGAATTGAAGTGAACACTGGTTCAGGGTTAGTCTATGTGGTGAACAAAACCAATGGGGATATTATCTCAGCCAAAATGAATGGTACGGAGCTGAACAGCAATAGAGGATCACACATCGGTTCAGGTTTGGGTTCCTCCGCCAATGTGACGTGGAATACCTCTCCTTCAGGATCAACCGTGTTAATCACGGTATCCACAAGCACACTGACTCACTATTATGCTTCGCGTGGTGGCGAGAATATCATATACATGGCAACGCATATCACGGCTCAACCTTCGATCGGGGAGCTGCGATACATTTTCCGCGGTAATGGTAGTGTGTTGACAGGTGTTCCGGCGAATTCCAATAATCGAGGTAACACAGGCGCAATCGAGAGTCAGGATGTATTTGGTTTCGCAAACGGTCAGAGTGCCTCCAAATATTATGGTAATGATCAGGCCAAAGATTTATCGGTTCGTGGAGTTACGGGTAATGGCGTCGGTGTATTTATGGCCTACGGTAATCGGGAAAAAAGCTCTGGTGGTCCATTCTTCCGCGACATCCAGTTCCAAAGTGGAACAGAGACAGAAGTATATAATTATATGAACTCGGGACATGCACAGACGGAGAATTGGCGCCTGGGTCTGCATGGGCCGTACGCTTTGATCTTCACAACGGGAGGTACGCCAAGTGTACCCGACTTCAGTTGGATGTCTGGTCTGAATCTGCAGGGTTGGGTATCCAGTCGGGGGAACGTGGTACTTAATGGCCTCTCCGGGATGGATACAGGATATGCTTACACAATTGGGTTCGCCAATAGCAATGCCCAGTATTGGGTGGGGACGTCTTCAAGTGGTGCGGCTGCCAAATACAGCATGCTCCCGGGCACGTACACTATGACAGCTTATAAAGGAGAACTGGCCGTATATACGGAAACGGTTAATGTCACGGCAGGACAAACGACGACTCTGAATACACGTACGATCAACAATGACCCGAGTAAAGCCTCTAACATCTGGCGAATCGGTAACTGGGATGGTACACCACGGGAGTTCCTGAATGGACAGACAATTCCGATTCGTCACCCATCCGATAGTCGGAATCCAAGCTGGGGGCCTGTCACCTATGCTACCGGTAGCGCGACCAATCGCTTCCCGGCAATCCAGTTCCGTGGTCAGAATTCTCCAACCACAATAACGTTTAATTTGAATGCATCTCAAGCGGCATCTTCTCATACGCTCAACATCGGTATTACCGCAGCTTACAATAATGGCAGACCTAGTGTAACGGTTAATGGACATGCTTTAACCAATCCTGCTGCATCTTCACAGCCCAATTCTCGTAGTTTCACCATTGGTACGTATCGTGGGAACAACACAACCTTTAGCTGGAATGTTCCAGCATCCTACTTCGTGAATGGTTCCAATACCATCACGATTACGCCGATCAGCGGTTCCAGTGATTTGGGGAACTGGTTAAGTGCGGGTTGGGTCTACGATTGTGTTGAGTTGCTGAATTGAATTAAGAATTCAATATAGTGGAAGGAATAAGGAGGTAGCCTGCCTGGTTTTCTTAACCGGGTTCAGGATACCTCTTTTAGCTTTTTCATCCGAAATGAGAAGATATTGATTCATGATATCCCTAAGGATCTTGCTTTGCTGGAGATGGTGATCCGGATAGTGGTATAATTTTCAATACGTAATCATGAGTGAATGAACGGGGAGGAAAAGAGAATGAGAGACGATCTGTTGGTTCAATTGCAAGAGTGGCATGAAGAAGATGAATTTCAGGAAATTGTAGATGCAATTCAAGCAATTCCTGTGGAAGAAAGGGATTATGAGCTGGTTAACCATTTGGGACGAGCGCTAAATAACCTGGAACGGTATGAAGAAGCGGTTGAACAATTCCTGACGGTTGCCAAAGAGGGCACAGGCGACCCGCTTTGGCATTATCGGATTGGACTGGCTTATTATTATCTGGAGCAATATGCGCATGCGCTGCAGGCATTTGAAAGAGCGGATGAATTGGACCCCGAGGATGAAGATACGCTGGAGTTTCTGGGATGGATTCGAAGCAAAATGGAGGAGCCGTCTGAACCTGAAGTTGAAACGGATTCAGAGACTGTTGAAGAATTCCGCGTACCCGTTGACGTTGTAGCGACCTTTGAAGCGGTTCCCAGACCGGAATCCGGCGAATTCTGGAACGATAGTGAGCAGGCACTGGAGCACTATGTGTCCAATCCTCCAAGTGAGGGTCTCATTGACTCTGTGGAGGAGCAATTGGTGTTCCGACTTCCGGCTTCCTACATTGAGATGATGAAGCTACATAACGGTGGTATTCCGTACAATCGTTATTTTCCTGTGGCGAACACAGATACGGGAGCTACGGATTATGTTGAAATTGAAGGTATACTGGGTATTGGCCGTGAGAAGCCTCGCACGCTAGCGGGTATACAAGGCAGCTGGACTTTGATTGAACGTGAAGGTTATCCGGAGATTGGTGTGGTCATCGCGGTATCTCCTTCGGAGTCGGGGGTTGTCATGCTCGATTATCGTTCATTCGGTAATGATGGAGAACCTGAGGTCGTTTATGTGAAGAGGGAGAATCCCAAAGATATCATTCCGCTGGCACCGAACTTTGAGACGTTTATCCAAGGACTGATGACACCAGAAGTCTAAAAAAACTCGACAGAGACTCTTTAAACTGTTGTGTGGAAGGGAGACAGAAGGTGATATGGAGGAACCGCTCAAAGTATATAACACCGCAGTTGAAGCTTTTCTTGAAGTAATTGGGGGAAAGTGGAAGCCTGTTATTCTATTCCATCTTACCTTTGGTAAGAAACGTAATGGTGAGCTGATGAAACTGATCCCCGCGATCACCCAGAAAGTGTTGACTCAGCAACTTGGTGAACTAACGGAGGCCGGGGTTATTGCCCGTATTTCACATCACCAGGTTCCGCCTAAAGTGGAGTATGAGTTAACAGAGTATGGGTGTAGTCTTAAAGAGATTCTTCATCTGATGTGTAGGTGGGGCGATATACACGTGGAGAATGTGTATGGTGATCGAGGAAAAATTCTATTTAAGCCACCAACTACTACTGACGTTGAGTGACTTATATAAGCCGATTCTGGAATTCAGGAATCGGCTTATTATGCATTTTATTTGCTTTACGGAAGGATCTTGCGATCACGTAGATTTCTGAAAATATCCATAAACATGGCCTCCGTGTCAATGAATTCATGAAATCCGAAGCGGCGAGCTTTGGAACCATTTGCGAAGAAATCGTAATCCCAAGAGAAGACAAAGTCACCAAATGCCCAGGAAGAGACATCCTCATATGGGGTGTTTACCAAACCATACTTTTCAATCATGGAATTCCAAAGATTTTCTTTATCTGCCATCACTGTTGCAAGTGAGAGGGGGAGTGGAGGTGCGGTTTCCAATTCGAAAAATGCAGCGATTCTGGGCCATAGCTCATTCCAGCGAAACAGATCGCCATTGGTGATATTAAATGCCTGATTGGCACATCGCGGATCGGTTGCTGCCCATACGGTTGCATGAGCCAGCAATGTCGCATCAGTCATTTCAAGAAGCGAATGATACGCTCCTGGTTTCCCAGGAAATCGTAATGGCAAGTTAAGCTCCTTGGAGATAGACGCATACACGCCAATAACCATGGCAAGGTTCATTGGATTACCCAGAGCGAATCCACATACAACCGAAGGGCGAAGGGCTGACCAGGTCCAGCTGCTTCCGGTTTGCCGATCCTCGAGAAACTGTTGCTGATCGACATTGAATTCAGGGGGCATATGATATGCGTCCGTTTCTTTGGCAGGTGTTTTGAATGGCCCCAGATGTGCGCCGTACACTTTATACCCTTGCATTAGGCTAATATGTTGGAGAGTTGGAGCGATCGGTTCGATGGTATTCACCAGATTGACGAGCATGGCCAAGTTGGGCTGTACCAATTCGGCCCAGGTTGGGCGATCCTGATACGCGGCGTAGAAAATATGCGTAACGGTCGTTAAATGACTTAGTTTGTCTTGTGTGTCTGCTTCGTTCAGTAAATCAGCTGATATATAACGTAATCCAGGGGCATCTTCCCCTCCGCGGCGAGATACACCAATCACATTCCACTCGGGAAGTGTCATCAGGTAATCAATAAGGTTTCTTCCAATGACACCTCCAGCACCGATGACAAGCGCGGTGTAACGGTTAACCAATTGTTCGGTTTTCAATGGACATGCTCCTCTCTTCTTCTGTTCATATTGTGGTTCAGAAAAAGAAGGATGAGAAGTACGCACTTCAAAGTCATATACGTACTTTGAAGTAATATATGAGCCTGGTACAGGATATGAGCGTTATAATTGCACTTCAATGGATGTTACTTGCCTATAACCACAAGAAGCTGTAAAAGGAACAACCGTCCTTTCACAGCTTAGATGTGTCTGTATATTCGTTCAATAGATCTGTTGTAAATATGGTTTACGCCGGGTATCCGCCACCTGGAGGCGGCCATGCGCCGTAGAAGCGACGCAGCAGAACAATCTCACCCAGATGGTACGAGTTATGGGATGCGATATTGCGCAGAAGTCCTGCTTTGGTTTCACCCGGGAAATAGAGCAGTGGATCATCTAATTGTGCATTTTCGGCAATGGCTACGGCTTGATCAACTCCATCCAAGAATGCCTGAATATCTGCCTTCCACGTGGCTTCGTCCTGTGGACCCTTCTCCTCAGGCCAGCTCTCACTCACGTTAGCAGGGAGCTGTGGTTTGCGTCCTTCCAAGTGTTCGAGCATGAATTGCTGCCAATAATGCATATGCTTCACTAACTGATAGATCGTATATGGCATGGCCTCGTGCGTACGAGCAGCAAGTGTGACATCGATATCGGGTAGAGCACGGGCGATGCGGATATGACCGCGTTCCCCGACTAATGATTTGACAAGGGCTTGCCCAAAGCTTTGATTAGCATCTGACATATGGTACCTTCCTCTCTTCCAAGACCGGATCTGATAACCTGTCTTCTATTTAGTATTATACAATTAAATTGCTAAAAATTAAAAATGGATAACCAAGAACCCTAAATACTTAAAATGCCTATGATATAATAGTGAAAATAAATCTCAAGACCTCAGGGTCGAGGAGGAAGCTCCTGTGAAAGTGATATTGGTTGACGACGAACGTCTAGCGTTGATAGGCCTTCAAAAATCACTAGAAAAAGAAGTAAGCGGCATTGAAATTATCGCTACATATATGAATCCAACAGAGGCTGTGGCAGGTATTGTGGAACACCGTCCTGATGTTGTATTTCTGGATATTCATATGCCGGAGATGGATGGTATGGATCTGGGAAGACAGATTCAGGCGGCAACACCGGGTATCGAAATTATATTTGTGACCAGTTACGATCAATATGCGGTGCATGCTTTCGAACTACAGGCTTTGGACTATGTGATGAAGCCCATCCAAAAGGATCGATTGAAGCAGACAGTGAGCCGAGTCCGGGAGAAACTGAGCGTAAAACGGGAGCAGCGGTCAAAGGATACAAATGTACCTTTAATTTTATGTTTTAATCAGATTCAGTTTAAGCTTCCAGGAAAGGATATTCAGGTTGCCAAATGGCGTACAAGCAAGGCGCAGGAGCTGTTTGCATACTTGCTTCACCACCGGAACCAGGTTATCCATCGCAGTGTTCTGCTGGAGCTTCTGTGGCCGGGAATGGAAGAGGAGAAGACGGCACACCAACTTTACACTGCGATGTATCATGTCCGCCAAACCCTGAAAACTTGCAACATGGATATGATCACGATTCAGAGTGGACACCTGGAGGCAGGATATCGACTCGAACTGGGTGAGGCTCAGTTGGATAGTGAGCAGTGGGAACGGGAAATCAGGCAATGGAAAGTCGTAAACGCAAGTACCGTTCATGCCTATGAGCAAGCGCTTCATCTATATAAGGGTACCTATCTTGGCAATTATGAATACATGTGGGCTGAACCTGAGCGGGAAAGATTACGCTATCTGTGGTTATACCATATGAGACAACTAAGTCTGTATTACCAACAGCATGGGCTGGCGGAGAAAGTGGTCGAGAGTACACAACGTATCCAGCATATGCTTCCCGATGAAGAAGAAAGTTATTTTATTTTAATGAAGTTATATGATGAAATGCACAACGATCTCGGTGTGGAGGAGCAGTATCGTCTCTTAACCACCAGAATGGAGCAAGATTTGGAGATACCGATCAGTGAAGAGGTTCGCGAATGGTACAGGGACTGGAAGCTCGGTTTGATCAAGTCAGGGCAACGTAACCAATGAATGTACGACATACAAATCCCGTAAGACGTTTCAAATATGTTCTGATCCTGTCGATCATTTTAGTGGCATTGGTCGGCATGCGCTGGGTCTGGTCGCAGTTCTTCCCTGCCTTGGACAATCATCAAGCTGTGAATGGTGTAGTTGATTTGCGAGGTGTTGATCTGGAACAAGTGCCAGTAATGTATCTGAACGGAGAATGGGAACTATATTCGAATGAATTACTGACCAGGAAGGATATTGTGGATGAGGGACGAGCACGTGCGGCGGATGTGGTCCAGGTTCCGGGAGATTGGAAGGCTGAGAACCCAGATCAGGAGAGTTCACTTGGATATGCCACATATCGATTGCGTGTGCTGACTGATCCGCTCCAGGTCCCTGTCACCTTTTGGTTCAGGAACATCCGAAGTTCATCTGAAATTGAAATCAATGGGAATGTCGTGGGCGGAATGGGGAAAGTGTCGGAGGATGCGGATACCTATGAACCAAGAAGTACCTCTTATACGGCATCCTATGAAGATGAAGGCGCAACAGAGATTGAATTACTCATTCGTGTAGCCAATTATGATAGCCCGTATATCGGCGGGATTGGCAAACCCGTTCGCTTCGGTTCCCAGGCGGCGGTTGATTACGCACGTTGGTACTCCATCGGTTTTCAAATGGCCATTTTTCTCGTTTTATTACTTCATGGCATGTATGCCTGTATTCTGTTTGTGTTCAACCCCCAGGAGCGGGCCTTGCTCGTCGCAGCTATATTAACCCTATCTGTGGGCATTGTGGTTATGGTAGGTCATGATAACATTCTGATGTTATGGCTCCCTATTAACTATACATGGGGGATCAAGCTTCGTCTGATCTGTCTGCTGCTGCAAAATGCTTGTATTCTGCTGTTGTTCCAGAGATTGACCTTGATACATACACGAACAAAGATCCTTCAATTAGGCATTGTCACGACAATAGCTTATATTGCTGTTATTCTGGCGGCGCCAATTCACGTTGTCTATGCCATGGTTTATTACTCTTTTATCGACGTGTTCTTTCTCGTCTCTTCTCTCTGGTTCCTGTACATTGTAGGTGTCATGCTCTTTAGGAAACAGGCTGATCGAGATATGGTTTTCCTACTCCTGACCGCTGGAGGCATTATATCCAACATGTTGTGGAGTACAAGTGAGACATCGAAAGATGTGACAACCGTCTATTATCCCATTGACATCATCTTTGCCATTACCGGCTTCTCCGCCTATTGGTTCAAGAAATACTTCAGGAATGCCAAGGAGAATATGAAGCTGAATACAGAGCTGCAGAAGGGCGACAAAATTAAAGATCAGTTCTTGGCGAATACATCACATGAACTGCGGACTCCACTGCACGGGATCATTAACATCGCTCACAACGTGGTCACCCGAGAGAAAAACAGGCTGGATGAACGGAGCCTGGAGGATATGGAGTTGCTGATTACGATCGGTCGCCGGATGTCGCATCTCCTTGGTGATCTACTGGATGTAGTCCGTCTGAAGGAGCACCGCATTGTGTTACGTCAGGGGCCTCTTTCCATACAGTCGGTTGTGCCTGGCATTATCGCCATGCTGCAATTCATGGCAGAACGAAAACCAGTCCGCCTTCATATGGAGATTCCGGAATCGTTCCCACTGGTCATGGCTGATGAAGAAAGGCTCGTTCAGATTTTGTACAACCTGCTGCATAACGCGCTTAAACATACAGAGGAAGGAACGATCTCCGTAAGTGCCGACATTCGCGAAGGACATGCTCTGATTCATGTGACGGATACGGGTATTGGCATGGATGAGGACACGCGGATGCGCATTTTCCTTCCGTATGAACAAGGGTCGTATGGCATCAGCGATGGACAAGGCATCGGACTTGGACTGAACATCTGCAAAGAGCTCGTAGAACTGCACGGGGGGACACTTACGGTTCACTCGGAACTCGGAAAGGGCTCGGTATTCAGTTTCAATCTGCCGCTCGCGAATGAATCCACCCATCAGGCTCAGTCACAACTTCCCCTGATATGGGAACAGGCCGCGGAGATGATGGAAGATGCACCTAACGGATTCCTGTTACCCCGCCCAGATATGGGGGACGCGGAAGCCTTGGCGACAGCAGAGATGGCTCCGTTGTTAAAAGAGGGGAAAGCCACCATTCTGGCTGTCGATGATGATCCGGTGAATCTGGATGTGCTGGTCAGCATTCTTTCGACGGAACCATATGATATAACTACAGCAGGTTCGGGTCAGGAAGCGATGGAACTGCTCGGCACACGCCAGTGGGATCTGCTCATTACGGATGTGATGATGCCCAATATGTCTGGATATGAGTTAACCCAGAAGGTGAGGGAACAATTCTCGATGTCTGAGCTTCCGGTGTTATTGTTGACTGCGCGAAGCCAGCCACCGGATATATATACCGGTTTTGCATCGGGGGCAAATGATTATGTCACGAAGCCTGTAGATGCGTTGGAGCTGAAATATCGAATACGTGCATTGACCATGTTAAATCAGTCCATCCAGGAGCGCTTACGCATGGAAGCTGCTTATTTGCAGGCTCAGATCCAGCCCCACTTCCTGTTCAATACGCTGAATTCACTTATGGTTTTAAGTGATATTGATACAGAGCATATGCGGAAGCTTGGGGAAGCTTTTTCATCCTATTTACGGATCAGCTTCAACTATCTCAATACAGGGGAACTGGTGAAATTATCATACGAGCTGGAGCTCGTGGAAGCTTATCTTTTTATTGAAAAGACACGATTTGAAGATCGATTGTCGGTGGTATTAAACGTAGAGCCCGACCTTCCGTTACTTCTCCCGCCGTTATCGATTCAACCCTTGATCGAAAATGCCGTCAGACACGGGTTATTAAGCCGAAATGTGGGTGGGACAGTATGTTTGTCCATCACTCGCCATGAAGGTTATACCCGTATTGAAGTGAAGGATAATGGCAAAGGCATGGAACCGGAGAAGGTTGCAGAGCTGTTACATGCTACGCCAGGTGGAAAAGGCGGAATAGGCATTGTGAATACAAACCGCAGATTGTTGCAACGGTATGGGCAGGGATTATCAATCGTAAGTGAGCCGGGTGAGGGTACGATGGTATCATTTGATATTCCGGACGAGATATAAGGAAAAGGCCGCAGAAGTGAAGACTTCCGGCCTTTTTGTGTTG
The DNA here is from genome assembly GCF_038004645.1 of Paenibacillus sp. FSL M8-0212. NCBI lineage: Bacteria > Bacillati > Bacillota > Bacilli > Caryophanales > Paenibacillaceae > Paenibacillus > Paenibacillus sp. FSL M8-0212. Next base: position 2,613,521 of record NZ_JBBORP010000001.1, read on the forward strand.
CTTGCGTGTTCATTCCCTAATTTTAATTATTTCTAATGCATCTTTCATATGTTAGTATATTTAACATTAGAAGCGCGGGTTCCGCATTGCGCGCTAAACGTTGTTATAGTGGGTGAAAAGATCGATGCGCAATTGGGTCAAAAATGAGAATGTGCAGATGACGGCCATTGCCTTTGCCACAGCGGTAGGGGCGCAATTCAAGATAAATCCGTTCCGGGAAGATTACTTCCGAATTGGGCTGGGGGTCAGCATCCTTTTATTTCTGCTGATGATCATGCCACACTTGTCTTATGTGAAGACAGGAATCCTGACAGGCATCGCAAGTTTCCTGTTTCAGTCGGCAGATCTCATCAATCATGTACAGACCGTGTCCATTCTGGAAAGCATGCGGGACAATCTGGGGGCAGGCGTATATTATGTGGTCTTTGCCTATGGGCTTAGCAAGTTCAAGCATCGATTCCATGAGATGCAGCCTCTTCTGCTCGGCGGGTTAATCACATGTATCGATTTCTCCTCTAATCTTGTTGAGCTTCTTCTTCGCGGAATGTTAAGCGGGACCAATATCTTTTATATGAAGGAATGGTTGTATCTGCTTGTGGTAGGCGGTCTGCGAAGTTACTTTGTGATTGGGCTCTATAACAGCTTTGCGGTGAGGCAGATGCGGCTTTTACATGCAGAGCAGGAGAAGCGGATGGAGCAGATGCTGAGTGTGAACTCGGGTCTGTATGGCGAGGTTTTTTACCTCAAGAAAGCGATGAATACGATCGAAGGCATTACGGCAGACAGCTATGATCTATATCGCGATCTCCGAGAGCACGACATGAATCAATACAGTCAGCGCACGCTGGGCATCGCTCAGCAGATTCATGAAGTGAAGAAGGATTCACAACGCATTCTCGCGGGTCTGCTGAAGCTGTATGATAACGAAAAAGCGGTTAACATGAGCTTATCCGAAGTGCTGAACTTTGCCAGTAAGGCAAACCGAAAATATAGTGAAATGCTGCATAAGCAGGTCGAGATCGACATCGAGCAACAGTATGATTGTGAGTCTCCGTACTACATTCCTCTTCTAACGGTAATGAACAACCTGATTGCCAATGCGGTAGAGGCGATTGAGCATGAAGGGACGGTCCGAATTCGTGTGTATGAGCAGGAAGATGACGTGCATTTCGTCGTGATGGATACTGGAAAAGGCGTACCTGAAGCCAAACGGGATGTTATCTTCGAACCGGGCTATACAACAAAGTTCAATGAAGTCGGCATTGCCGCGACGGGCATTGGCCTGTCCCATGTACGTGATATCGTTCAGTCGTTGGCGGGACAAATTAAGGTAGAGTCGGCGCCTCAAGGAGAGACAGGGACAACATTCGCTATAACTATTCCCAAAATGAATCTAATCAAGGGGGCCGATGTCGATGACACTTTCTATCATGATCGTGGATGATGATGTGGTGAGCCGGAGTATGCTGCATGATATCATTGAATCCTGTGGAATCGGCGAGCTTGCAGGCATGGCAGAGGGCGGTATAGAAGGGGCGCGCATGATTATGGATCTGCGTCCCGATGTGGTGCTGATTGATCTGCTGATGCCGGATCAGGACGGGATTGAGACGGTAGCGAAGCTGAAGCACGGCGGTTATACCGGGAAATTCATCATGATCTCTCAGGTGGAGAACAAGGAGATGGTAGGGGCGGCCTACCAGAACGGCATTGAATTTTTCATTCATAAACCGATTAATCGGGTGGAAGTGGAGCATGTGCTCAGCAAAGTGAATGAACAGTGGAAGTATGAACGTTACGTACTGGAGATCAAGCAGTCGATGGCCCGATTGAATCTGGTGGAAGCGCCGGCCCCTGCCCAAGGTCGTACGGTGCGAGATGCGGCACGAAGCATTCTGATGGATCTCGGGATCATCGGAGAAAGTGGAAGCAAGGATATTGTGGCCCTTATGGAGTATGCAATTGACCAGAAGCAGGTCGCGGAGTGGCCGCCGCTGAAGGAGTCGTATGAAGCGGTGGCCAAGACGTACAAGTTTACGCCAAAAGACGTGGAAAAAGAGAGCAAAGCGATGGAACAACGCATTCGCAGAACGGTAATTGCCGCACTAACCAACATGGCCTCGATTGGACTCACCGATTATAGCAACCACAAGTTCGAACATTATGCTCCCCTCTACTTCGACTTCCAGGATGTTCGAATGAAGATGAGAGCGATGGAAGAAGATCAGGCAGGCGACAAAGGCAAGGTTAATATCAAAAAGTTCCTGCATGTGTTCTACATGGAGACGATTGAAAAAATGAATAATTAAACAACTGAATAACTAAATAACTAAATAGTAACTGAGATATTTTTTCTCTTATCCAAAAGCCGAATTCCCGAAGGTAACACCTTCACGGATTCTCGGCTTTTTTTGTTTGTTACTTTCTTAATTGTCATATAACCTTACACAAATAATTAAAATCGGATCTTTTATTAGCGATTTGTGCGCGTTTATCTATTATAAAACATTACATGTTAATTTAATTTTCATTAGTTGTAATTATTTTGTGTAGGATCATGTAAGTTGGCGTAGGGGGCGAATTACAATACGTGTATAAATACAAACGGTCGATTCGGTCGATCCCAATCTAATTCGGAAAAGGGGTTTTTCTATGAAAAAGGTAGCATCCATTGTAATGGCGTCCGTTCTTGCTCTAACACTCAGTGCCTGCGGTGCAGCGAAATCGGGTGAAGAGAATAGCGCCCAGTCGGCAAGTGGTTCAGCTGTTGAGAAATACACATTTGGTACCGATGCAACGTATCCCCCTTTTGAATTCCAGAAGGACGGCAAATATGTAGGGATCGATATTGACCTCATGAACGCGATTGCGGAAGAAGAGGGCTTTGAAGTAGAGATCAAACCGATGGACTTCAAAGGCATCATTCCGGCTATTACGGCGAATCAGTTGGACGGAGCCATTGCAGGCATTAGCATTACGGACGAACGTAAAAAAGTCGTGGACTTCTCGGACCCGTATTATCAGGCCGGTCTGTCCCTAATCGTACATGAAGATAACGCGGACATCCAAAGTCCTGAAGATTTAAAAGGAAAGATTATTGCGATTAAAAAAGGAACCTCAGGTGCCAATCTCGCAGATGAATATGCGAAAACCTATGGGGCAACCGTGAAATATTTTGATGACAGCCCATCGATGTATCAGGAAGTCGCGAACAAAAACGCAGATGCTACGCTGGAGGATTTCCCGGTCATCTCCTATAAGATTGCCATCGATCCAAACGCCAAACTCAAAATCGTTGGAGACCGATTGAATGGTGACTTCTATGGTATTGCTGTTGCCAAAGGCGATGCGGAGTTGCAGAAGAAGATTAATGATGGACTGAAAAAATTGCAGGAAAGTGGAAAGTACGACGAGATTGTTGGCAAGTATCTGGGAACAACGGCTAAATAGAAGGGAATGTGGTACGGATGGACTCCTCCTTACAAGTCATAATAGACGCACTGCCTCTTCTGTTAGAGGGTACAGTCGTTACGTTAAAACTAGTCGTGATCTCGCTCATCATTGCGATGGTGATCGGTTTGATCTCAGGTCTGATGAGTACTTCTTTGAATCGATTGCTGCGGCTGGTAGCTACACTTTACGTGGATATCATCCGTGGTACACCCCTTCTGGTGCAGGTATATTTCATCTACTTCGGGCTGCCTGTGTTCCTGGATATGCGCATTCCGGCGATGACCGCAGGGATTATTGCGATTAGTCTGAATGCCGGAGCCTACATCTCGGAGATCTTCCGGGCAGGGATTAATTCCATTAGCAACGGGCAGCATGAGGCGGCACGATCCCTGGGCTTAACGCGTTTCCAGACGATGAGGCTGGTTGTGTTACCCCAAGCAACCCGGCGCATGATTCCTACCTTTGTGAACCAGTTCATTATTACAATTAAGGATACATCGCTGCTGTCTGCAATTGGTATCGCAGAATTAACGCAGAGCGGGGAGATTATTATTTCCTCCAACTTCCGGGCATTCGAAATCTGGGGTGTGGTGGGCATATTCTATCTGATCATTATTGTTCTATTGTCCCGGGCTTCCCGGTTCATTGAGAGGAGGTATGCGATCCGATGATCACAGTACAGAACCTGAAAAAGCAGTTTGGTGCCAATGAGGTATTGAAGGACATCTCCACAACGATTCAGGAGAAAGAAGTTGTATGCGTCATCGGGCCTTCCGGGTCTGGTAAAAGTACCTTCTTGCGTTGTCTCAATCTGCTAGAGGGTGTGACGTCTGGAAAGGTGACGATTGGTGGTATTGAGGTCACTTCACCCAAGACGGATATCGATCAGTTACGAACCAATGTGGGCATGGTGTTTCAACAGTTCAACCTTTTCCCGCATCTGACCGTGCTGGAGAATATCATGCTCGCGCCGAAGCATATCAAGAAACTAAATAAGGCCGAGAATGAGAAGAAATCAATGGAACTGCTCGGCAAGGTGGGGCTGTCTCAGAAGAGGGATGCTTATCCCGAGCAGTTGTCAGGTGGACAACAACAGCGCGTGGCCATTGCGCGTGCACTTGCCATGAACCCAAGTGTGATGTTGTTCGATGAACCTACATCTGCACTGGACCCGGAGATGGTTGGAGAAGTGCTGCAAGTCATGAAAGACCTCGCTCATGAGGGAATTACGATGATTGTTGTTACACACGAGATGGGCTTTGCCCGTGAGGTGGCAGATCGGGTGATCTTTATGGATGGCGGATATATTGTAGAAGAAGGCACGCCTGAAGAGCTCTTTCAGAATACCCGGCATGAGCGGACCAAGGCGTTTCTGGGTAAGGTTTTATAACGATACTTGAACAAAAAAGAACTGAAAAAATTCCCTATGGGCGAACGATCGTTCCAGAACATCTGTTATGATGGACTTGAACATGGCTTGCTTGCAGGGGATTTTTGGTGCTGTGCGTAATACATAATAAGATGGCTTGATCACGACGAACATGTTATCGATACATAGGAAAGCGCTTAATAACTACTTTTATGAATCGTTGAGGGGGAATAAAGGATGAGTGTACAAGCGAATACCGGGTTAAAGATCTATGAGTTAACGGAACTGCCTTATCTCAAAGTGCATGGCAGAACAACTGGAGAGTTGGCTCCGTTGACGTTATTTTGGACGGGGAGTGCAGTTGAACTCAATGTACGGGGCTCCGAACTATGGGTTGAAGTAGAGTCGCAGTATGACATGTATGAGTCATGGATCAGCATTCTGATCAACGGTGTTCCGGTGATTAGACAGATGTTAACGGCGGGAAGGTACTGGGTCTGTGTATTCCGGGGTATGAACGCGGATGTGGTGAAGAATGTTCGGATCGTTAAGGATGTTCAAGCGATGAGTGGTGACCCGGGTTGTTCCTTGCAGATTCATGCGGTGAAATCGGATGGAGCGTTCCTGCCTGTGCAGGAAAAACCGTACAAGATCGAGTTCATTGGTGACAGCATTACATCTGGCGAAGGTGCGATTGGGGCAAAAGCGGAGGAAGATTGGATTCCGATGTGGTTCAGCGCCATACATAATTATACGTTTATGACAGCAGAGGCATTGAATGCAGAATACCGGGTCATCTCGCAAAGTGGCTGGGGTGTGCTGACAAGCTGGGATAACAATCCAAAAGGGAACATCCCCGAGTATTACGAACAGGTCTGTGGCTTGCTTACTGGTGAACGTAACGATGCGCTAGGCGCAGGAGATCAGCATGATTTTGGTTCGTGGCAGCCGGACGTGGTGGTCGTGAATCTGGGCAGCAATGATGGGGGTGCATTTCAGTCACCTGAGTGGAAAGACCCCGACACGGGCAAGGTGTACAAGCAGCGGCTGAACGAAGACGGTACGTATCATGAAGAGGATCTGGCTGTTTTTGAGAAAGCGGTGGAACAGTTCCTGTTCAAACTTCGGAAAAACAATCCGGCGGCACATCTCGTATGGGCTTATGGCATGCTTGGTTTTCCCATGATGCCTGCCATCTATCGTGCGGTTGATGCGTATACGGAGGGGACAGGAGACCGCAAGGTCTCAATCATCCAGCTTCCTGATACAACCGAAGAGACGGTAGGAGCGCGTACCCATCCTGGCGAGTTATCTCACCGTAGGACGGCAGAGGTGTTAGCGGAATATGTACGAGGACTGATAGGATAACTTGATACTTGATACTTGATACTTGATACATGGTGATGGAAAGACCACTCTTTCATGAACGGTACCCCAATGGTTAGATGTGTCTCACTGTATGAGTCCCTTTATCACAAGAATGGTCTTTCTCTTTTTCTATATAAGTTGAACAAAGATTATTTACACTGACACTACGATGACAGAACAACCTTCCAATCGCTGTTATCCCCAGATTTTTTTCATTCCCTTTTTTAAAGGGGAAAATCCGGGGATAAAGGCGAACGCTTCGCTTTTTCAGGTTATTTCTGTCCTCTCCGTTATCATGTAAATGATTAGTTCAACTTATATACATTATCTAGACATTTGGTGGTGTGTCCGCTGTGCCGCTGTTCTGTACCTCATAACGAATCGAGATGATCTGTCCGAGCGTCTGAGTTCGGACCATTTTGAATTGACTTGGTACAGTACCTATCGGGAATAAGGGGATGCCTTCACCAAGAATTTTGGGAATGATGGCGACTTCAATCTCATCCAGTAATTTTTTGGCTAACACAGCTTGAACCAATATGCCGCCACCCACAATCCACACGTCTCCATCAGAATCCTGCTTTAACCGAGGAATGAGGGTATCTACCGTCTCGGTTGTAAACTGTACATTCGGAGCGGACGGCTGTTCCGAGCGAGAAAGCACATATGTTGGCCGATCCGCATAGGGGAAATCTTCGGAAAGTGTGAGCACCTCTTCATACGTATAACGTCCCATAACAACGCTACCTATCGTTTCATAAAAGGCAGCATATCCGTTATCTCCTCCGTCACCCTCCACATCAAATAACCAATCTACCGAACCGTCCAGTCTTGCGATATATCCATCCAAACTCATAGCAATGTACAAAATGGTTTTGTTATTCTTCATGTTCATCGCTCCCTTCTACAATGTATGATACACTTTAACTATGACAAAAATTGACGTAATTAGGGTGTTGAATTCATGAATAATCGGAAGCTCGCGATCATGCGCCTGATGGATTCCAGACAGAAGTTCACTGCTAGGGAACTGGCAGAACGGTTCGACGTCTCGGTTCGTACCATTCAGCGAGATCTGGATGCATTGCAGGCACTGGGTTTTCCCTTGTACACAGAAGTTGGCGCGAACGGAGGATTAATCTATTCCGAGTCTGAGAAGTATGGCTAGATGCCAAAGAATCGAGAAAAATTGTTGATGTGGCGCCTGCAACTCATAGGATTTGGAGCGAGGATTGCCGCACCAAAGAAATTTCTTTCACAGTACGAGAGATAATATACTATGGCCCAGAAGTGATGATGATCTTGACACCTAATTTGAAGCAGCAGCTTAGAGAGTTTCCGGGGGACTTATTTGGACCCAGTAGAGTCAGGAATGAAGGATATTCTGTTCCTATATATAAAATATAATAATTTTGATTATTATGTATACATACGCTGTCGCTCAAAGTGATTAATTTTATTACACCTCAGTATTATTGTAGTAAGAGTGATTTGTCAGATAGTTTTCAATGATTTTTTTATATTAAGTTAAAGTTCTGTAATCACATCGTATAGAAAAGGTCCGTAAACTATTGTTCACGGACTCTTTGAAATCTATGTCTTTGTTTGTACTCACACTATATATTTTAATGCTGCAGAATAAATATATAGTAAGATTTTTTTAGTTTGATCTCTTCTTTCTGAATATTAAATTTGTCAATGTACCAAACACAACACATACCAGCAGAGAGGCAATAAATATTTTGACAATTGCCCAAATGAGTGAACTGCCTGTATCTCCCGTTAGATTTACAATTAAACCTAAAAAAGCGATGAAAAAGAAAATAATATAATCCTTCTTCCTTAGCTCCTTTGAAATTAACATAATATTCATCTCCTTCCTAAATATTAATAAAAATGGGTTACATTAACTGGTTTAATATGGTACTATTACATTGTTGCAACCAATTATACCATATTGTATTACGAAGGGAGCAAGAAAATGAAAAAATATTTAATCAGCTTATTTGCCGCAACACTCGTATTATCTTCTTCTACAGCGGCCTTTGCCGCAGATATCGAAGGTTCAGTTTCACCTAATGTAGTTCAAGCTCAATTTGCCCTTGAAGCTAATGATCCTGCCAAGATCGATGAAGCTCTAGAATCAGGTTTGGCTGTTGATGGATCCAATCCAGTTGCTACATATACCTTTGATGACGGTAGTTATATTCAGCTAACATCGACTAATAACTCTGTTTCAACTCTAGCTGCCGTTGCTGCCTCCAATGATATTTGGAATGCATCTGTTTCTTTAAGTGCACATAGCGCCGTAACAGGAGATAATTTACTTCTATGGACTTATACATTAAAGCAATCCTATATTACCAATGGAAAAAAAATCACTTGGCATGATTCTGTCCCAACTACAAGCTTCTACAGCCCAGTATGGAGTCTTTGGAATCTGGATGGCGAAACACCAGGAGTAGGACCTGCCCCTGGCGATTCCAATGGTATTCGTGCAAAATCATCTATTAAGACGAGCTTTGGAATTTGGGAAATAAAACCTCAAACTACTAGTGGAGAGATAATTATCAACATTAAAGGTGATGGGAGTTATTCATCAACAGCAAATAAGTGGAATGGCTAACTGATTACCACTTCACATACCAAAGACTCGCCTAATATTAGGCGAGTCTTTGGTATGTGAAAAGTGGCCAGTCAGATCTTTTTGTAACGGCTTTTGCATTCTTATGTGCAGATAAAATTAGTTTTAAATTAATTTAATTATCAAATCTGTAATTTGCTAATAATCGTAATTAGTGATTAATAATGTGGCTGATATACCGTAAATATAACTTGAATGTGAAATCAACTTCGAATATTGCATTGTTGTAAGTTCTATCAAATGACAAAAGATCTAAAGATAGCATTTCAGTATATCAACGATCTGCTCCGATTACCATCACCCTCCACATCAAATAACCAATCGACCGAACCATCCAGTCTTGCGATATATCCATCCAAACTCATAGCAATGTACAAAATTGTTTTGTTATCAGACATGTTCATCGCTCCCTTCTACAATGTATGATACACTTTAACTATGACAAAAGTTGACGTAGTTAGGATGTTGAATAAATGAATCATCGGAAACTGGCGATCATGCGCCTGATGGATTCCAGACAGAAGTTCACTGCCCGGGAACTGGCAGAACGGTTCGACGTTTCGGTTCGTACCATTCAGCGAGATCTGGATGCATTGCAGGCGCTGGGTTTTCCCTTGTACACAGAAGTTGGCGTGAACGGTGGATACCGGGTATTGCCCAATCGGATTTTGCCACCTCTTCAACTGACACAGCAGGAGGCATTAGGACTGTTTATGATGCTGGAATATCTACAGCAAGTCCCGGATTTTCCGTATGGGTCGATGCGTGAGCATCTGGCTGAACAGTATTTCTCTACTTTGCCTGAAGATGTACAGGATCTGATTATGCGAATGAGGGAGCATATCACCTTTGTCCAGCACCCCGGTGGGCATTCCGAGCTTTTAACAACCGAGATATTGGGTGCAGCGGTAGAAAAGAGAGAAATTGAATTTATGTATCATGCCCGCAATGGGCATAAAAAAGTCCAGGTCTTCCCATATGGTATTTACTATGAGCAGGGACATTGGTACATGCCAGCCCGGAATAAGGATCGCGTATTGTTGTATCGGGTGGATCGCATGCAGCAGTTGGCTGTTATGGAATCGGTGGATGAATCTGTTCCCAGTCTGAAGGCATGGCTAGATACCAAAGAAGATAGAGCAAGCGTAGAAGTGGTGCTGCATTTCACGGAATTTGGAGCAAGGATTGCTGCGTCAGATGTGTTGTTCAAGTCGGTTGAAGGCCAAGAATGGCGTGGATTGGTTCCACCGGAGGAGTTCTCTTTTACAGCGCGAAAGTTACTCTCCTATGGGCCGGAAGTGAAGGTGGTATCTCCGTTCGAACTGCAGCAGCAGGTTAGAGGGATGCTGGAACGGAGTTTAAGTCAGTATGGTGGGGGATAAAAGCTTTCAAACGCTGGATATTAGGGTATCAAGGAAGAGATAAGAAAGGTGTGTAGATAAATGAGCGAAGTTTGGACTAAAGACATCATCCCGACTGTATCCGATAAAGTAGTGATTGTGACAGGTTCGAACGGTGGTTTAGGCTATGAAACGGCATTAGCGTTAGCTGAAAAAGGCGCGAAAGTTATCCTTGCAGTTCGTAATCTGGAAAAAGGTGAAAAGGCAGCTAATAAAATAAAGTCGTCTGTGCATGTAGCTGGAGAGGTAATCGTTATGCAGCTCGACCTTAGCGATTTAGCTAGTATCCGTAAGTTCGCAGCCGCTTTTCTTGAGCAATACGATTCTTTGTCCATTCTGGTTAATAATGCAGGAATTATGAACCCTCCATTCCAGTTGACGAAAGATGGCTTTGAATTACAGTTTGGTAGTAATCATCTAGGCCATTTTGCGCTTACAGGCCTACTATTGCCTAGATTGATCTCTACTCCAAAATCGAGAGTAGTCACTGTAAGTAGTATGGCAGCTCATAATGGTGCAATTGATTTTAATAATTTAGATGGCTCCAAAGGATATAATCCCATGAAGTTCTACAGCCAAAGCAAGCTAGCCAATCTGATGTTTGCGAGAGAGCTGCAGAATAAATTTAATTCTGCCCATATTGATTCCATGAGTATCGCCGCTCATCCAGGAATTTCGCATACCAATCTATTTTCCTTCGGTTCGGGGAAACAGACCAATATATTCATGCGCAGTCTTTTGAAAATCATTAGTCAACCGGCACATATGGGGGCATTACCTACCTTATATGCTGCAGCAGATACGACGATCATGGGAGGGGAGTATATCGCTCCCAGTGGTATGGGCGGCACTAAGGGCTATCCCAAGAGCGCTAAGATCATCGAAAAATTATATGATGCTAACATTTCAAACAAGCTATGGAGCGTATCAGAAGAATTAACAGGGGTATATTACAGATTCGACGTGTAGATTTTGCCATTAGGGAAAGTAAACCTTATTATGGAATGGACAGTTAAAAGTTCTTCAGCACGAATAAACTTTACTGAATGGGGGGCTACCATGATTCGATTCATAATAAATTTAACGACCCGCTCTATGCAGAGTCCATGTGATGAACAACGGCGGTTGTTTGCATAGAGCCTGAAATCCACTTCCGCCATATCATTATAGTGCATATCCAATGCGTTCATCGTACGACTCTGCTGCCTTAAAGATTTTAACTTTTAAGGAGTGGAGCAACGTGAAATATATTAATGCGGATACAATCTTTCCGGAAGAATTACTCAAAGAAATACAGCGTCATATCCCCGGAGGCCTGGTCTATATTCCGAGGCCCAAGGATGCCCACAAGAAGTGGGGCGAGAACTCGGGTGGCAGAAGGATTGTCCGGGAGCGGAACGACGAGATCCGCCAGCTTTTTGCTGCGGGAACAACCATCGATCAGCTTGTGGACCAATACTGTTTATCCATCGATAGCATCAAGAAAATTGTATATTGCAAAAAGGGATGAAACGATAGAAGCCATGTTCGAGCAATCGAATGTGGCTTTTTTACTGTAAGAATAAAGAATGGTTATTAAAGCTTTTTTACATATTCGAGGTTGTTAATTACGCGTACAATTCATTTGACGGTAAAAGGTTATGCGGTGAGAGTTCATGAATTAACTCCTTAAATCATCTGGTAAGGCTGGTGAATATGAATAATATGAATATAGAAGTGAAATTAACGAATAAAGACGAGGCGTATGTGATTAAAAATATGTACCCGCTATACCTTCATGATCTATCCGGACATTATGGTCTGGGTGGAGAGCATACCCCGAACGAACATGGCATTTTCGAACCAAGTCCTGATTATAAAACGTTACAGGATCAGTATGATGTACAGAACATCTGGTGGGAAAAACCGGAGTGTCTTTATCCGTTCCTGATTACTGTGGAGGGTACACCGGCAGGTTTTGCGTTTGTGGCTACTCCGCCATATTGTTCACAAGGCACGGATTTCTTTGTACATGACTTCTTTCTGATGCAGCCTTTTCGAGGTGTAGGCGTTGCTGAACACGCGGCATCGAGTATCTTCGCAATGTTTAGAGGAAACTGGGAGTTGTTCACCAATCCATCGGAGAACAATAAGATTGGCCAATCTTTCTGGCGGAAAACAGTAGCTAATTATACCGAAGGTAACTATCGGGAAATGTACGGGCAAACGTTCGATGGCTATAAATTGATTTTCCAATTCTCCAATATATAAAAAGAGAGACCGTCTCCCTTTGAGGAAAACGCTCTCTCTCCATTGCCTTTTATAGATTGCCGTTGAAATAGTGATACTCGGAATTCACTTCAAAACCAACACTGCGGTACAGATTCAAGGCGCGTTTGTTCTCGGTAACAACAGATAGGCGAATATCTGTATAGCTTTGTTTCCTTAGGAGATCAACCAGGATGCTAAGCGCAGTGCGCCCCAGTTTGTGTCCTTGATAAGCAGGCAAGATACAGAAGTTATGAATAAATGCGGTTGTTGCATTAATGGAGTTGACCCGTACCAGCCCAACAGGCAGTTGATTCTGCCATGCAATATAGGTGACTCGGCTGGGTTCATTTGTTTGCATAAAGTACTCGCTTGTCCATTCCTCCGAATCTCCAAAAGCTTGGGATGAGCAAGTGACCATAAACTCCATATCCTCCGTTTCTGCCACGGCCAACGTTAGTTCAGGTGGCTCCACAACCGAAAGGACCTCATTCACAAGTTGCATCGAGTACTCGGCGCGATCATAAATGGCTCCAAGGGATTGGGCAGTAAGAACACCCGGAGATAAACCCTGAGGAACGCGATAACTGAGTTGGTTGATTCCCTGTGGTTTCATGTCCAGGGTGGCCCTTTTCAGTAGGCTGCTGAACACACCTTGGCGACGATAATGCGGATGTACGATGGCGTTAATATTTCCGGTTACGACGTCAGAAGCATACCAACTGAGGAGTCCTGCCAATTCACCGTCGCGATAACAGAGGAGTGCATGGTCTCCGTCTTTTTTACTGATATGGTCAAGGTCTGCTTTCAGATGAATGGAATCGAGCTGTTTACATTGTTGTTCGAGTAAAATAATTGCTTCAATCTGTTCCTTGGAGTTATAGACCATGGGAACGACTTGATAAGTTGACATAGCTTTCACACCTTCATTGTTGAAGGAAACACGCAGTTATTGGACCCGCAGGCGCTATCCTTCGAGAGTTGGTCCAGTTGCAATTTTGATCATCATCATTATCTCCTCCAAATCACTTCCCGACGACTATAACACAATCTATGATGAAGATGACACCCAATGGATGTAATTCACTGGGTGTCTGTTCAGATGCGCCCAATAACTGGACATTATATCCTATTGAAGGGATAATTGAGAGTAATACTGACGAGAAAGGGAGGGATTAACCATGCGCAAGTTGGCATCTGTGATGGGGATATTATTTCTTTCCGCCGCCATGTTAATGGGATGTACATCATCTGAACCAGCGGAAAGCACGGAACCCGTCACTCCACCAGCAACGGAACAGCCAAGTCATACGGGGGACCAGAAGGCGACTTCGGAGGAGCAGCAACAAGCGCTCGAAATGTCGCTGGAGTATAAGACAATAGAACTCACCGTGGATGGTAAGAACTATGAGGATACATTAGAGATGGAAGGGTTATTGGCCAAAGGAGAGACCATGAAGCCGTTCCTGACCTCCAGGAATTATGAGGCTTACATGGCTAATCGATATATTGTGTTACCTCTTCAGGTTGCACACATCGAACAAGCGAAGCTGCATCCTGAAAATATACAAACCAAGATCAAAGATAACAAGAGTGACTGGATTCTTGTGGAATACACGCTCGATCTGAAGTTTACAGACGAGAACGGCAAGGAGTTCAAGTCTATTCCGCTATCGGGCGATATCACCTTTTTGCAAGATCAGGGAGAATGGCGCATTCAGGATGATACGTATAACAGGGATGCATTCGCAGAGATCATTAATAGTTCTTTATAGTTCATGAAGTGTTTGTGATTCCGGCACATGGGGGTTGTGCTCGAATTATCCATTATGAATAAGCTCCTTCATATAAGTACGCACTTTAAAATGCGTACTTTTTTTGTGGTGGCATGCCCAGCTAAGTGCGTGCCAAAAGGGTCTCATCGTGATGTTAACTATCAACTCCTGCTAGAAATTTGCAGGGTAAATTTCCTGTAATGATGATATTATTTGGATGATCAACTTACTTATTGCGCTCTTGTAGAATGGGGTTGGGTTCATCATGAGGGAGATTCTCCGAGTCGGTTCTCGTAAGGTCTGGCTTTATATCGTTGCTGCTGTTGTTGTTGGCTTGGTTGCAGGCTATGTCGTCCTCTCTGAGCAGGACTCTCCTAAGTTCCAAAGTGAAAAAGGTATTCTGGATTTAACGCAGGTTCAGGTCAGTACGAATCCGCAACAGTTAACAGGGGAGTGGGCGTTCTACTGGCAAGAGCTACTGTCGCCTGAGGACATAAGGGTTCGTTCGGCAAGGGAAGGAAATCAGGACTACTGGATCAATATCCCGAGCTCTTGGTCTGGCTACCGGTTAGAGGGAGAGACGCTGGGTGGGACAGGTTATGCGACTTATCGACTGGTTATTCAATTAAGCGAGCAGGATCAAAAAGAGCGTCTTGCTCTACGTCTGCCCAGCATTTTTCATGCGTATAAATTATGGGTGAATGGCGAGCTCCTAGCACAAGTTGGTACGGTTGGTCAGGACAAGAACAGCATGACCCCACATCTGGCAACGAGGCTGTTATTTGTTCGGCCTGAAAATGATACGTTAGAGCTGGTGCTACAAGTAGCTAACTTCCAACATAATCGGGGTGGTATTACCAAATACATCGAACTGGGTGGCAGTGATGTACTGACGACCAAGACCAATTTGAATCTTGCCGCCGACATGTTCATCACGGCAAGTTTACTGGTGATCGGTTTGTATAATCTGCTGTTGTTCATGCTGCGACGCAAGGACAGAGCCCCGTTTTATTTTGGCCTGTTCACTGTACTACTTAGTATCCGATCCTCACTCAACGGCGAGCTTGTCCTTACACAATGGCTACCTCATTTCCCTTGGGAATTGCAGTTCAAGATCGAGTATCTGATTCTTTGCGTCAGCGGATATATCATCACCATGTATTTTGATTGTATTTTTCCGAATTATGTGTCCCGATGGTTTCGATTTGCTACCCGGGTCGCAACGGGGGCATCGTGTATCTTTGTTATGGTAACCCCTGCACTTATATATACTCATTTTTTGCTGATCATCGGTGTGATGGTTGTTCTACATATGGTTTATCTGATGTTCGGGCTGGTTCAAGTAGCTTTGCGACGTATGGAGGGAGCATTGATCTTCCTGCTGGTTTCGGTGGTTACTTTGATTACGGTGATCAACGATTTTTTATATTATAACGGATGGTCGCTGATTGGAAATACATCCCCGCTTGGTTTATTGATATTTACGATCGCACAAATGATTCTGCTTTCTTCGAGATTTACGAGGACGGCATCCAATGAGGAGAGAATCTCACGTGAGTTGCAGGATGCTAACGACAAGCTGATCGAAATGAATATTAGCTTGGAACGGACCGTGGATGAGCGCACACGGGCCTTATCTACAGCCCATGATGATCTCCGCACTTCGTATAACCGGTTGCTTCACTCCGAGCAAGGGAGGAAGAAGCTTCTTGCCTACATTACGCATGATCTGCGTATGCCGCTGTCCAGCATGCTTGGGTATGTAGAAGCTATACAGGACAGGGTCAAGCCGGAACGCAATGAACAATATCTGAAGTATATCCGGGAGAACACGATAAGGATTAACCGCATGATCGAGGAGTTATCCTTCTTATCGCATTTGGAGACCGGACAAGTCTCGTACCGAAAGGAGCCGGTTAAGATCATTCCCTTCTTGCGTGATTTTTTTGAACAATATGAGTTGGTTGTACGTGACGCAGGATTAGATTTCACACTGGATATCGGAGATACGGAGGATCAACGATCGAACTTGCCTGTTGTCGAGATGGATGCCAAAAGAGTAGAGCAGGCTTTATTTAACCTAGTGTCGAACGCTATGAAGTTCACCTCCAGCGGAGGGCTGGTGCGTATTACGCTAGCTGTGGAAGAGGTAAATCATACTCGCCATGCGATCATTAGCATACAGGATTCTGGCATGGGTATTCCTCCGGATCAGCTTGAGCAAATCTTCGAACGTAATTACAGATACGATCGGCCGGGCTTGGGGAATGGAATAGAAGGCAGTGGGCTAGGGCTAGCGATTTGCAGGGAAATCGTACTCGCACAAGGAGGGACAGTTCGAGCGG
This sequence comes from Paenibacillus sp. FSL M8-0212, assembly GCF_038004645.1. NCBI lineage: Bacteria > Bacillati > Bacillota > Bacilli > Caryophanales > Paenibacillaceae > Paenibacillus > Paenibacillus sp. FSL M8-0212. The sequence goes on from NZ_JBBORP010000001.1 coordinate 2,630,122, forward strand.
AGAGCGACGGTAAGATGGGGGCAACTTTCTATGTAACGCTTCCTTGTATCGGCAATGAAGGAAGGGGATGATGGGATGGACACTCACAAAATAATGATCGTTGATGATGATCCTCATATATGCGAGATTGTTCAGGTGTATTGCGAACGGGAGGGGTTTATCTCCACTTACAGCCATAGCGGGACAGAAGCCATGAAGCTGCTTGCATCGTTCGAGCCAGATTTGATTGTACTGGATATATTGCTGGCTAATGAAAACGGCATTGATTGGTGCAGGAATGCGCGTAATTTCACCAGTGCGCCGATTATGTTTCTGAGCAGCCAGGAGGAAGATGAAGTGAAAATTAGCGCATTATCCTATGGTGGCGACGATTATGTGACCAAGCCATTCAGTCCTGGAGTGCTCATGGCCAAGATTAAGGCTCACCTTCGCAGAGTGTCGACGGGCAAAAGGGAACAATTGCTGGAGTTACCGGGTCTGACACTGGATTTCTATAGTCAGTCCGTCAACACGGGGAGTAAACCTATCTATTTATCGAAAAAAGAGTTCAGTCTGCTGTCCTATATGGCACAAAACGTGAATCGTGTCGTCAGTGTCGATACGTTGTTTCAAATCATATGGGGAATGGAAAGTCTGGAGGATACGAGAACGGTGGCTGTACACATCAGTAATTTACGCAAAAAAATCGAGTATGACCCTGCCGACCCCGAGCGAATCATTACGGTTCGGGGGAGCGGATATATGCTGGTTTCTAAATAGTACTTCACAAGCATGAATATAGCAGTAAGGGTGGTAATCTATTATAAATGGGAAAATGGCGTTGGAGCAGTACCTGACGCTATTTTCCCATTTTTTGTTCGTTCCACTAGCTTCGTATTCGACTCAGGGTATTGATTTTTTCAACACCCATCTGCGCTTTTCCATCCTCGTCAAAATGATGTGCCATCTCTCCGAAGAATTAAACGATCCAATACGCACGGATTTAAAGTTTTCTTTAGGTTTCTCAAGTAGGATAATCCATCATGATAAAATCACAGTGGTCGATATAACGACATATTTCAACAAATTGTAACTGATTATTAGCTACGAGGACGTTACATTCAAGCCGGATCAAACGATAATACGTGAAGAAATGGTTGCTGTCCCGCATTAGTACTTGAAGAAGGAAGTGGCTCCGATGGCACGAGTTATATGTATCACATCAGGGAAAGGTGGAGTTGGCAAGACAACGGTCACGGCTAATCTCGGGACTGCCCTTGCATTATCGGGGAGCAGCGTTTGCCTGATCGACGCTGATTTTGGATTGAGAAATCTGGATATTCCGCTTGGTTTGAGCAATAGGGTGATCTATCATATTTCCGATTTCCTGACCGACCGTTGTGCTTTACATCAAGTGATCGTGAAAGATAAGCGAATCAGTACCTTGTCCTTTATCTCCTGTAGTAACGACGCGGTGCATCACGATGATCCGCGAGTTTTTGGCGAGGCCGTGCAGCAAGTAGCCCGGGGTTATGATTATGTGCTGATCGATTCGCCAGCAGGCATTGAAAATGGATTCTGGAATGCAGCTTTAGCAGCAGATGAAGCTATTGTCGTAACTACGCCGCATCGTACGTCGCTTCAAGACGCGGATCGCGTAATCGGATTATTAGAAAATAGGATACCGACTTCTCCACAGCTCATCATTAATATGGCCGACGAACAGGAAGCCCGTTCGGCAACGGTAAAGATGGAGGATATCATCGGTATTCTCAATATTGGTGTGATTGGCGTGATCCATGCCGATGTAGAAATTATACGTTCCGTACATAAGGGTATCCCGATTGCGCTTAATCCCGAGTTCGAAAGCGGGCTGCGCTTCAGGCATATCGCCCACAATGTGGCGAAGAATCAGCAGGAGCCTTTTATCTCATTAAGATCTAAGAAGCATAGAAGTATTTTTTCGATTCCTCAAAGACGGCGCTGGGAGGAGAATAGTTCTGTGTAGTCGATTTTGGAGTGTGAGATCGTTTAGACGCAAATCATCTGGAATGGATTAAGGACTAGTTAAAGAGTTCCTGAAAAAATAGTGGTGTAGGAGTTACCCTCCCTACGCCTTTTTTGTGTTTATGATGTTCTCGCTTGTGAGTTGTTGCTTACTTAAAGTTTTCTTTATGTTTCACAAGCGCCCCTATCTCGCATGATAAAATACGGAAGAAAAAACGACATAATTTGCCTGTGTCGGTGTCACAATTCGACTGCGACTGATAAGAAAGGTCGGTGAACGAATTCATTCTGTAAAGTTGGCATTATCGTACCTTAAAGCAGTCGGATCTCTCCAGTCGGATGTTTGAGCTGACGTTGATGTTCTGAACGTGCTGAACGCCGCAGCTAGGACAATGCCATTTCTGTATGTAAAGTTTTTCCTCGTTTGATCTCCACTTGCCAAGCGAACTGACTCGCAGGAGACCAATGATCCCGATCTGGGTCAGTGGTTTCCGCTATTAGTCTGGCTTTGTTGATTAGCTTGGTTAGAAACAGATTTTGGACGGTCTTTTTTAGATTGATCTATACATAGAAGGGATGAATGAACGTGAAGAAAGTAAGACAGGGATGGAAGGTGAGCCGGCAGGTCCTGATGTGGATGCTGGTGATCAGCTTAATAGTGTCTGCCGTGCCCATATTACCAGCACAATCGGCGGCAGCGGCTGAACTGCCGATGCAGCAGACCAAAGTAACCACATCCAGTGGGTTCCAGGATGTGAGTCCGACGGACTGGTTCTATGATGCAGTCGTCCATGTGCAGGAGAAGGGCATATTCAGCGGAACGAACGCGAGTAGCTTCTCTCCTAAGGGGACCATGACACGTGCCATGTACGTGACGGCACTCGGACGGATGGCTGGGGTAGATACAGGAGCTTATTCTACTTCTAGCTTTGCCGATGTACAAGCGGGCAGTTGGTATGCCCCATATGTCGAATGGGCAGTTAAGGAAGGAATTACCGACGGTACGGGCGGAGGAAAATACTCGCCGAATGCCACTGTATCTCGGGAGCAAATGGCGACGATGACGTTGCGGTATTTCGAAAGCGAACAGATCCCTTATCAGACCGAGAATCCGGTCACGACAGAGCCGGGCGATCTCGGGGATGTATCGCCTTGGGCGGCTGACGCGGTCATCAAGCTGTGGCAAGCCGGTGTGTTCACCGGGGATGAAAAGGGGAACTTCAATCCGCGTGCACAAGCGACTCGCGCGGAAGCAGCGGTTCTCTTCATGCGTAACAACGCGGTTGTAGAGGCGTGGAAAAATCAGAATCAAACGCCGGTTACGCCTACTCCAACACCAACACCGACACCAACGGTGACACCGACGCCAACGCCATCAGCAGGTGGTAATAGTGGCGGCGGAACGTCTGGAGGCAGCGGAGGCGGTAACACCGGTGAGGCTACATACACACTTACCTTCGAGAGCAACGGAGGTACGCCAGTTGACGCGCAGAAAGTGCGGAAAGGCCAAGCGCTAAATAACCTGCCGGCTCCAACAAAAGAAGGATATATATTCCAAGGGTGGTTTGCGGATAGTGATCTTTCACTCATCTTCGCAAGCGGCAGCACCCTGAACGCGGATACAAAGTTGTATGCGAAGTATACCGATAGCATAGATCGTGCCGTACAGAGCGTACCAAGCTATTCGGTATTGGATGTCGCGCCGAACTTCACCATTAAGGTGCAGGATTCATCGGGCAGTCTAACGGAATCCCAGGTCAAAGAGGGGATGACCTTCGTGGATACGGCAAATCCCGAATTCGAAGGGGTTACCGTCTCTGGCGGGAACGGAGTCTTCACCGTAGCATCTGCAGCGGAAGACGGTAAGTTCGTCGAAGGCAACACATACCAACTGGAGTTGACGAATGACAAGCTGTCGTTCCAAGGACAAGATGAGACGACAAGCATTTACGTGTTTAGTGTTGCCAAGCAAGAGGTTATTGATATTCCGCTTAATCCGGATATGATCTATCTTCCATTCACAGATGTCACGGATATGATATTGAATGGCGAAGCTGTTGGTTCACCATCGATTCCGGTAGTTAGCACGACAGTGGGCGGTAGCGAAAATGTGCTCGCTGAAGCGAATGCGAGCAGCGGAACGTTCGTGTATTCCGGCAACACCGTGATTCAAGTCGGCGATACCGTCGCCATTTATCAAGGGGTTCGTCCCGATCTGCGCACGTTAGAAACCACAGGCGCTGACGACGGCGATGTGGCCTACGTCCAGATCACAGAGGTAGACGGAAGTACTTATACCTATGACCATGCAGATACCAAGCAAGTGTTGCTCAAGCCGGATGTTCTGCCGGTGAGTGTACAAGCGGACACAGATGGAGACCCGAATAACAACTCCATCACAGTTGAGCATACCCAGATGAACTACAGCGACAGCCTGTATGAGCCGTTCGGCTTGGATGAGTTAACCACAGTCGATGTGGGCGACTTTATCGGTTTTTATGAAGGCAACTTCGCTGAAGAAGGTTCTCGAGTTGTCAGTTATGGACGTATCACTTCGATTACGCCTGCAGCAGAGATGGATGTTATCGCATATACCGATGCTTCTATTGAAGATATTGAGAATGTCTTCAACATCTATCAGAAGCAAGCAATTGACGGCGAGGATCTGTTATCGGAAGAGCAGATCGCGGAGCTTGAAGAGCAGATCGAGCAGCAAGCGATTGCTAGTGGATTTGTCAATCAGGCCGCAGATTATCTATCTGATCTAGCCCTGGAAACGAAGGATATCAGGGATTTGAAAGAAATCCAGCAGATCAAGGCTCAGTCTTCCCTGGCCTCGGGTAAAAGTAGCCGGGTCAGCGTGGAGAATTTGACTGTCGTTGCTTCACTCGGGACGATTCTGAAGAATATTAACGGCCGAAGTTCCGGCGTCAGCGCCACACTGCAAGTCGGCGCCGATATTGTTGTGAATATTAATGAAGACAGCGACATGGTTATCCATATGACCAGTACATTCGTTCAAGAAATGAGTCTGGATCTCGGCATTAATGGTGATATGCAGGGGCATTGGCTGAAAAAGTGGGGAATCCCTTACTGGTATAGCATCGACGATTATGTGATCACTGCGAATCTGGATGCCTACAGCTATACCGGACTTAATATTACAGCAGAGATGGCTCTCATTGAACACGATAAGTTGCAGGCTGCACTGAATAACTGGGCCGGAGAGAAAAAAGCCGGCAGGTTAGGTCAGGTACAGGACATCGCCACGCAAATCAAAGCGTCTATGGACGGTGTACAAGATACCTCCATAGATACGGATGAATTGAAGGAACAGTACCAAGAGATGTTGGAGAAAGACACGGAATGGGTTCCTTTAATCAAGAAAGAGCTCTTTGAAAAAAGTGTGCGCGTGGCTTACGGGATTGTAGAAGTCAAATTTGAAGCAGAGTTTGTAGTTAGTGCTCAGGTTAACTTGACAATAGGTGCAGATTTCTACTACAAGATGGCGAAGCGTTACTCTGTGACCTTGCGCGTGTTGAGTTTTAGCGGCTCAAGCAATACGGTCAGTCTGCCGGGAGACGGCGATTACCAATTCACTTTCTATGTGATGGGCACGCTTGGATTGCGAGCCGGTATTCATATGGAGGTTAAAGCAGGACTTGGCAGTGTCAAATTGAATAGTATCGGGCTTGCTGTAGAACCTGGTGTGTATGTGAATCTGTGGGGCTACTTCTACTATCAGTTGAAAAATGTGAGCGGGGTGAAGACCACGAAGTCTCTAGGTGCCCTGTTCGTTGAGATTGGCATTTATCTAGAGGTCGCAGTCGGTGCCCAGTTGGGTGATGGAGCCCTCTCGGCTGGCAAAGAGCTGGTCGATAAAGAGTGGCCGCTCTATACCATTGGGGAACCGGATAACGTCTATGACTTCGCCTATCCGCAGGATGAATCACTTGAATTTACCTTAGCGGGTTCTGCGTCATCCATCGCTGTTCCGGAGTTGTGGCTCACGATGAGTACGTTTGATTTGACGACAGGCGACACGGATACTGAGGGATATGATCTTTCGAGGTTCGATATCCAGGTGGACAATCCGAATTTCAAGGTTAACGAGGCTGACGGGAAGATCGAGGTGGTAGACACCAGTCGTCCAGTGAGTAAGGGGAGCTTGGTCATTACTTGGAAGGGTGCTCCGCTCTCATTTACGTCTGATCCACTTAAGCGCACCATTCCGTTGACGTGGCGCGTCACAGCGGGTGAATACATTTTCCAGTTACACCCAGGGAACGGTGGCGTGACTCAGGTACTTCCTTTTGTTTATAATGCAGCGGTTAATGTACCTACTCCGGTCTATCCGGGCTATACATTTGACGGATGGTATACGGCAGCTACAGGGGGAACAAAGGTAACGATTCCAAGCCGTATGCCTAAGGATGATTACGAGCTGTACGCGCATTGGAAGGTAAACCATAATACGCCGTATACAGTGGAGCATTATTTGATAGACCCGGATACAAGGAAAGCGACTTCGGCTTCACCTGCGTATACAGAGCTATTGACTGGAACGACCGATACGGAGATTCGCATCAATTCTGACCGATTCAAGAGCCAGGGTTATGCGAATGGAGAATCCGTCGGACGAATCATCAAAGGAAACGGATCGACGGTTGTAAGAATCGAGTACTACCCGGCGAGTCATACCGTCGCTTTCAATCTAGGTTATCCAGGCGCTCCACGCAGCACGATAACCGAACCGGCTGGCAGAAATATTGCGGGTCGTATCCCGACGCCGACTAGAACGGGTTATACTTTTGCTGGATGGTCACCGGAAGTGCCAGGCACCATGCCGACTTCGGATACTGAGTACACCGCTATATGGTCTGCCAAAGAAGATACGCCTTACCAAGTCGTATACTTGAAGCAGAATATGGCGAGTGACACCTATACGGTGGCCGATACGGAAACGTATCGCGGAGCTACCGATACAGAAGCTAATCTGACGAATATAACCCCTAGATCCTATGCTGGGTTTAAATTCGATGAAAATGTTCCGGGAACGGTGTTAACAAGCCAAATAACGGGCAATGGAAAAACAGTGTTGAAACTGTACTACAAGCGCGATGCCCATACCTTGACGGTCGATTACAACGGTTCTGGTCAGGCGACCAAAGTTATTGAAGTTCCGTTTGGCGCTACGACGCAGCTATATCTAGGTACACCGATCTGGCAGGGACATGTCTTCGCGGGATGGTCACCGACTCCTCCGACGACCATGCCTGAGGAAAGTATGACGTTCACCGCGCAATGGACCACGAACGCTTACACGGTGAAATTCAACAGTAATGACGGAGCGGAAGAAGTGGAGAACCAGACGGTGGGATACGGCAACTTGGTTAGCACACCGATTGAACCGACGAATGAAGGCTATGTATTTGGCGGTTGGTATACTAGCAGCGATCTGACAACTCTCTACGACTTTACGGCACCGGTAACGGGTGACCTTACGTTGTACGCGAAGTGGCTGTTACGCTATACGGTGAGCTTCGAGAGTAACGAAGGCTCAGTAGTCACGAGCCAAACGGTGAATGAAGGGTCTAAAGCTGAAGCTCCGGTCGCTCCGGAGCGCGAAGGTTATGTATTCAGTGGTTGGTACAGCGACATAGAGCTGATCACCCCTTACGACTTCACAACAGCAGTAGTGACGACGGATCTTACGGTGTACGCAAAGTGGACGGTTTATGTACCGAATACCTATACGGTGACTTTTGAAAGTAATGGTGGGTCGAACGTAGATGCCAAAACGGTGAACGAAGGCGCTGTGGCTTCCGCTCCCGGCGTTCCTATCCGGGAAGGCTATACCTTCAGTGGTTGGTACAGCGATATAGACTTGACGACTGCTTATGGTTTCACAGCAGGAGTTATGGAAAATATAATGCTCTACGCGAAGTGGACAAGAAACAGCTATACGGTAAGTTTTAGCAGCAACGGTGGATCATTGGTGAGCAGCCAGTCCGTGAGTGACGGCGATACGGCTACGGAACCTGCTGCCCCAATACGTGAAGGTTATGTGTTCGGCGGTTGGTACAGTGACATCGGTCTGAACGAAGCTTATGACTTCACGACATCGGTGACGGCGAGCCACACGTTGTACGCCAAATGGACAGTAACCTATACGGTAACATTTGAGAGCAACGAAGGTTCGAGCGTAGATGCTCAGACCGTAGAATATGACGGACAAGCTATAGCTCCTGCCGTTCCGACAAAGGACGGATATATATTCAGCGGTTGGTACAGTGATGCAGGCCTGAATGAAGCTTACAGTTTCACGACACCAGTGACGGATAACTTGACGTTATATGCCAAGTGGACATCCGACAAACTCACGGTGAGCTTTGATAGCAACGGTGGATCGGCTGTGGATGATCAAGTTGTGAGTCCTGGTGGCCATGCTACGGCACCTACTGCTCCGATGTGGGAAGGTTATGTGTTCGCAGGCTGGTACAGCGATCTCGAAGGAACAATAGCCTACGATTTCCAAACGGCAGTGACAAGCAGCCTTACCCTGTACGCCAAATGGACGGTAACACCGTGGTTAAACGTAGCTACGTTGCCACGAGCGTCAGGAACGTATCAAATTTTAACCGACAGCCAAGGTACGATTTACGCTTCTTATAATAAACATGATGCTTATCAGGGTGGCCTTGGTGGTTATAGTTATGTTGATCATTTGTACATGGACAAATACGAGGGAGGCGAGTGGAAAAATATCTACCAAGGCACGGAGAAGAATTGGCTTACGAGGTTTGCCTTGGACAATCAAGACATTCTTTACCAGACTTCTTCCAGCGGCGAAGGTGTATATTTGCAGAGATATAACGGAAGTAGCTGGGAAGATATAGCCCGTAATGGATCTCTTCCGGGAGAAGGATCAGACATTGCGTTTGACCACAATAACGTTCCTTACCTGGTGTATAATAATTCAGACAATAAGATGCAGGTAGTGAAATACGAAGGAAATCAATGGGTGGCTGTAACCGGTGGAGAAGATCTTGGTGAGAAGACGGGTAGTGCAGTCATCCAATTCGATCAAAACAATATCCCATATGTATTGAATGCGGTGCAAACTAACGCTAGTATTCTGGATGTAGCTGTTCTCAAATACATCAATGGAGCTTGGGAGCGGATCGGTGACTTTGGCCGAGTGGATGTAGAACCTGGGTCTGGGATATACGTCAAAATGGAACTCAATTCAGAGGGGATGCCTTATGTACTGTATTCCGCTCCTTCCACAGCTGCTTCCCCTTGGGTCCTGATGAGATACAATGGAACGGACTGGGAAAAGGTTGGCGAGTTCAACTCTTCGATGAGAAGAAATTCGTATGTGGGCCTCTTCATTGATAAGTACGATATTCCTTATGTTGCTTATGAAGATTCGGCAAATGGTCAACGGGCAACCATCATGAAATACGAGGGCGAGTGGGTCGCCGTAGACAAACCTGGTTTCTCCTCAACTGAAGTTCACGATATACAAATCACGAAAGGCAAAGACGGTAATCTGTATGTGATGTATAAAGAGGGAGTTGCTAAAGTTAATCAGCTTTCACCGAATTTCACTAAAATATATATACTGAAACATAAAATTGAATAGTGCAAAGCTTTAATAACAAGTAAGTAGAAGAAGGAGCTGTCCCAAAAGCCTTAGACTTGGCTTTTGAGACAGCTCCTCTTTGCGTTAGCAAGGCGAGTGCAATAGCTGCAATCCCTTCCCGCCCCCACAATAGGGAGAATGGTGCATTCTCAAGATGATACGTACCATGTATCGCTCTTATCCGAAGTCATAAATAGTTCACTATAATTCATGCAACGTTTGTGCCTCAGGTACGTTATGCACACCCCATTTGCAGATTTCCTCCAGAATGGGCATTAGACTCTTGCCTCGGGGGGTTAAGGAATACTCCACTTTGGGCGGAGTCTGATCATACTCCACTCGTTTTATCACACCTTCATGTTCCAAATCGTTCAGTTGAGAGGTTAATACCTTGTACGTGATCCCGGGGACACGCCGTTTGAGTTCGCCGTAGCGTGTGACCCCATGGAAGGCAAGTTGATACATGATCTTCATCTTCCACTTCCCGCCGATAATGGATAGGGTGTAGTCGAATGGAGTTAGTGTTTCCATTGGGATTGTGCTCGGATTATCCATCACGAATAAGCTCCTTTATGCAGGTACGCACTTCAAAGTGCGTACTTTTTTTGTGGTGAACAAGTGTATATTCTTATACCAACTATATGTTTCCCATGGGGCTTTGTAAACCGAAGGAGCTTCTGTTGGGAGGGGGAAAAGGAGCGAGTGTCATTGGCAAAAAACAATGTATTTGAGTTTGCAACAGGTGATATCACCATAGATGAAATGTATAAATTGATGATCGGTTCCGTGGTACCACGGCCTATTGCCTGGGTTTCTACGCGAAGTATGGAGGGTGTGCTTAACCTCGCTCCATTTAGTTTTTTTACCGTTGCTTCACGCAATCCGGCGACGCTGCTCCTATCCATTGGGCCTGGTGTAGGTGAGAGAGAAGGAACAGTGAAGGATACACTCGTCAATATACGAGAGACGGGAGAGTTTGTGATCAATGTAGTTCCCGCTGTACTTGCAGCGTCCATGCAGCGTTCGTCAGCAGATGTAGCATCGGACGAAAATGAGTTTGAGCTGGCAGGCGTTACGCCCAAAGCGGGCATACGTGTAGATGTACCTTCCGTGCTGGAATCTCCGATTGCTTTTGAACTTACACTGGATCGTATTATCGAGGTGGGTACAGATCATGTGGTTCTTGGAAAAGTAGAGCACGTACGGGTGAATGCAGAGGCATATGCCGGTCATTATAAAATAGCGATAGAGAGCTGGCAGCCACTAGCCAGTCTGGCTGGCGATTATGCTCTAATGAAACGTGCATTTTCAGTCTGAGATGGGGTTAAGTCATCTATATCTGAAACCGTGCAGCAGAAAGAACCGCTTCTTCAGTTGTGACTCCTGAAAAAACGGCCTTTCCTCGAATTGTAGATGTAGATGGCTCCTCCTCAACTCCAATTATTTTGCTTAGAAATTGGTTCGCCCAAACGTAGCGTCACTCTTCACCGTCGAGCTGCTGGATGCATTGATGGCATCGAGCTGTAGCACGTAGTCATAGTGACGGATGTAATATCCGGGCTGGCTATACGATTGAAGGGATACTTTGGTGCTGTCAGCCCAACCAGGGCTGCTTAGGAACGTAGCATCTCCCTTATAGGCGGAGGTGTCGGCATAAGCTTCAAGTACAATTTTATTGCTGGTGTTGCGCTTCAAGAAGTAGCCTGGGAAGTTGATGGACTCCAGTGAAATTCCCGTGGAGCTGGCAAGGCCCGGTACGACGCGGAACTGTGAATCCAGAACAGGAGAGACGTTGGCATCCACGCGAGCGGTGTAATTGGCATGACGGATGTATCGATCCGGATAGTTGTGCGAACTGAACCGGCTGTAACCTGTGGCTTCAGGTGTTGCAGGACCCAACATTTTGACCTCGTGCAGGGTTGGGGTGTACCAGTTCCCCGGATTATTCCACAAGACGGCGTTCACCATATTGATCCGTACATAACGGGCAGTGAAATGCACGGCATCCGTGGTGAAGCCATAGGTCAGATTATTGGTGCGATCCAAGGTGGAGTAATTAACTCCGTCGTTGCTAATTTCAATTTTGTATTTGTAGTACCCTTCAGAACCTTTATACATAAACCAGGAGGTGTCGATCTCGGTGATCGTCTTTGGTGCGCCGAAGTCCACTTGCCACCAAGCAGGCCAGCTATTGGAGGAAGCCACCCATGAAGTCTGGTAGTTGCCATCATTAACGTTGGATGCAGACGATCCGGAGGCTGTGGAGATAGCGGTAGCTGTTTTGCCTTGGGCATGGTTGACGAGAGCAGGCGGTGTTACCGCACCCGTTACTGCATCGATATTCCATGTTGTAAACCACTCCAGTGATGCTGTTCCGTTCGAATCATTCAAGGTTAGCGGCAACCAGATATGTTTGTGCTCTCCGAGGTTCATCGGATTCCAGCGATCCCCCATGTAGATGTAAGATGTGGTGTTGCTGCCTGTAATCGTGGCAATATCATGTATCTGCGAACCGAAGGCAGATGGATTGCCATATGGCGTAAGCGCAGTCCATGGGCCCGTCATGGAAGTTGCTGTAGCATAAGCACCCTGATTTGGATACCAGCCAGCGGCTTGAGAGGTGAAGAGGTAGTAACGGTTTCCTTTTTTCACAACAGCAGGCGCTTCACGATAGGCGTTCTCGAACAGCCAGCCCTCGAAGGATTGTATTCCGGTATAACTTGCATTCATTTTAAAAATAGCCATCGTATCATTGGCTCCGCCATTTTTGCGTGAAGCAGTAACCAGATAACCTGATCCATCTGTATCAACAAAGACGGTCATGTCACGGGATTCATAATTCAGCGGGCGGAAGCTGCCTTCATACGTGAATTTGCCATTCGGGGTATTGCTTGTTGCGACCGCTACACGCCCGAGGTTGTAGTCCGTACCGTTCTCATAGTGTGCCCAGAGCACATACTGGTTAGTGGAGGCGTTATAGATGACTTTGGGGCGTTCAATTTTGCTGGAGGCCAGCTCGGTTGCAGAATCTTTCGTCAGGATGGCGTTGCTGAAAGTCCAGTTTTTCAGATCGGTGGAGGTGTAGACGTTCACGCTGTCGAACCTGCCGCCCACCGCATGTTCACCGTACAGATAATACGTCGAGCCTACCTGCAGAATGTTGCCGCTGTTCGCATGGATGGGGTTGCCTGCGGTGTCGAGCCAATCGGTGCCATTGGTTATAATGACACTTGCTGCGCTTGTTCGTTCAGGATGAAGTCCAAACAGGGTGAACGTGAGTGCAAAGACCAGAAACCAGACAGCTTTCCTGTTACCCATTACATACACCTCCCGTAAGATATCGCATTAAATATAGCGCTTTCATTTATATTTTAGTTAGACTAGACTCTTTTTCAAGTGAACAATCCATCCATTGCTGAACAAACCTTCATTTCATCGTGGCTGAGCGGTGAGAGCGGAGGTAATGTTCCTAAATATCAAGTGCGATGATGTAGAGAGGATCAGGAACACACGTTAAAATAAGGATAGACTGAATTCACATCATGGTTGGAGGGTGAACCGTCATGAACAAGTTTATTGTAGATGAAGACCTTCAGGTGAAATTGCATAATGATGAGGATGGAACGAACACTCCGATTAAGGGAGGCATTACTGCTAAGGATTTTGAAGTCATCTCTACGTATACAAAGGGGTGGCTGACCTTCGCCTACCTACGAGATTGTCAGGGGATATGGTGGTTCAATGCCCGCAAGAACAAGGCGAGTTTGTTCAGTCGGGATACGGAAGGTTTTCGTGTGATCGATGAAGATTACTGCTGCGACTCTCAGTACGTCTACCTGGAAGATCAGGCCGTGCCTGACTCCGATCCGAACAGCTTCCGGCTGTTGCCGGATACGCCCTACTTTGCTCAGGACCAACGTTATATATATGTGAAGAGTAGTACGCACTTTCATCTTTTTGAGGATATTGATACGAATACTGTGATTGCTCATCACGACTATTGCACCGACAAGGACCATCTGTTCCATCTGTCCAGCTCTCTTCGTTATGCGAATGGGGAAAAGGATGAGGTGAGGGCATGGCTGCAAGAACATCATCCCGACGTACATGGCTGGTGGCATGCGCATTATGCCCACAGTGCAGAGGGCGCTACACAGATCACAGGTAATTGGGTTGAGACTGCATCGTCTATTTTTTATAAAACAGAATGGGGCGGTACGTATCGTCGAGAAGCAAAAGCGGTATTTAACCTTGTCCGTGGAGCGGACAGATCTACCTTTGAACCACTGGATGAGCAGTTTGCACGGGACCGGCAACGGGTTTATTTTCAGTGGCGTACTGTAAAAGGAGCAGACCCGAATACGTTTCAGCCACTAGGTGGAACTTTTGGACGTGACCACAATCATGTGTATTACAACGGATACCGTGTCGACGAAGCAGATGCTCGGCAGTTTGAAGTGTTTGCCGGGACGGAGCATCTCGGACTTTCCAAGGATCAGCATTATGTGTATCGTGCCGAGGTTGTTCGGACAAGTCAGCCTTTTGGTCATCCAGACGATGTGCTTCAAATGATTAAGGGGGCGGATGCATCGACATTTGAGTTAATAACACCTTCCGGGAGCTGGGCAGTGGATGCCGATCATGTATATCTATGGGGTAAACCAAATAAACATATCGATCGTGCCAGCTTTACACATCTCTTCGATGCCGATCCCCAGAGTTGGGCAATGGATCAGAATGGTCTATATAATGCCAATGGCAAACGCACGGTAAAGGGCGTCAGCGGCAGTACATTTGTCATGCTGAATCAATATTGGGGCAAAGATCAGCATGTTGTGTTCAGCTTTCTGACGGGAAGTGTCTATAAGTCGGGAGATGCAGCGACGTTTCAGGTTACGGATGATATCGGGGGCGCGGAAGATGCGCTATTCCGGTATACGGTGGAAGGCGGTACAGTGCGGAAAAAGAAGAGGTAAAAACCCCAGTCTTTATAGAAAATGTTTATTTGATTTATCTTGTTGATAAACCGGCACGTTATAATAATCCCAAAATCGCATCACGTCAAGAGATAATGTGAGAATGAACGATTTAGCGAGTGTTCCCCCCTCATGCTTGCTCAATAGGAATGTATATCCCGGTATGCAGGGTGAAATCGCTTTTTCCAATTTATCTGGTGTTACGTAAAATATTCTTAACATTAATAAGAAATAAGGAAAGGAGATCTGCATGAACAGCGTGGATAAAATCAGATTTTTACTCTTAAACGGCGAAGCACCAGAGGCAACTTGTTACGGGTATATGGAGCTGAATCGGGATGGACATATGATCGCACTCTACAATAATTGCGGCGAGGAAATCGACATGTTTGGTGGACATGAATTTATTAGGGTACGGGCGCTTGGCAAATTCGATGATGAAGACCGCGATAATTTTTACTCCTTGTTAGAAAGTGATGGTGTAGGATAACCCTCATAGCAGACAGGTGGAGATTTGGTGTTAAGACCTACGTGGAACGCAATGGATATTCTCTGGAGGTAGAAGATGAACAAACGGGTTCGAGAGGAAGGTGGAATGAAGAGAGGGGCGATGTTGGCATGCCAAACAAGCAGACCTGTCATAACATCATGTTATCAGGTCTGCTTGTCTTTTTTTAAAAGCTATAGGAGGGCATAGCGATAGATATAGGAAAGTAAATCGAATTTATCCCTATGATTCTACGCAAGTTCTCAATCTATTTATGGCCTTTGCGAACCTTGAGCTGCATCTTTTTGATCGTTGTGCTTTGCATAAGCTCCAATACGAGTGGGCCTTTGCCGTTCAGAATCTCTACATCCGTCACATTGTCCAGAATTGTAATGATCCCGATGTCGTCTGCGGTTACTCCTTCGAGCTTGGCAATGGTACCTACAAAGTCAACAGCACGAAGTTTCTTCTTCTTGCCTCCGTTGAAGTTCAGCTTCATGATCTGTTGGTTCAGCTGTTCACGCTTGTCCTTTTTACGTTCAGGAACGATCTTCAATCGTTTCTCAAAATCTTCTCTGCGGCGATCTACAGCTTCCTCGGAAGGAGCCTTCACGACAGGGATTTCGAATCCAATATAGGATTCAATCTCCGCCAGACGTCTGCCATCTTTCGGTGTAATCAACGTAATGGCTTTACCTGTTTTGCCTGCGCGACCCGTACGGCCTGTACGGTGAACATATCCCTCTTTTTCCAAAGGAATATCGTAGTTGATGACATGGGTAATATTCGTGATATCAATACCACGTGCAGCTACATCCGTCGCGATCAGATAACGGAATTGTCCCCGTCGAAATGCGTTCATCACTTCGATCCGCTCATCCTGCTCCATACCACCATGGATACGATCTGCTGGGTAGTCCAGGTCAGCCATGACCCGGAACAGTTTGTCCACATTCTCCTGCGTACGGCAGAACACGATGCAGCTATCTGGATTTTCCACAATGAACAAGTCCTGAAGCAGCGCGGTTTTGTTCACCTCTGGCACGTGAATCACAGCATGTTCAATCGTGGCTGTTGTCAGTCCGCTTGCCTTGATCTCGATCTCCACCGGTTTGTTCATATATTTGCGTGACAGCTTGGCTACATCTTCAGGGAACGTAGCGGAGAACAACATCGTTACTCGCTCCTGAGGCAGTTTCTGAATGATGGACTGTACCGTCTCGATAAAGCCCATATTCAACATCTCATCGGCCTCGTCAATAACGAGATAGGCGATCCGTTCAAGTGGCAGCGTGCCACGTTCGATATGATCCAGCACCCGACCTGGTGTACCTACAGCGACATGTGTTCTTTGTTTTAACTCGGCTTTTTGAATATGAAAAGGGGACTGTCCGTATAGTGCGGTTGCTTTAATGCGCTTAAAGCGCCCGATATTCGTAATATCTTCGTTAACCTGCAAAGCCAGTTCCCGGGTTGGTGTAAGAATCAAAGCCTGTGGCTTATTCTCGTTCCAATCCACCAGCTCGCAGAGCGGAATGCCGTAGGCGGCTGTTTTACCACTACCTGTCTGTGATTTAACCACAAGATCCTGATTCTCCAGTGCTACCGGAATAACTTTAGTCTGTACCTCGGTTGGTGTCTCATAGCCCAGACTGTCCAGTGCTTTTACGATCTCTTCACCAAGTCCATAATCTTTAAATTGTTGCTCGCTCATCGTTTACCTCTTTTGCGTTAGTTTTTGTACAATTATTGCACCGTACATTTATCGTATACCTCTTCATTATACTCTATATGCAAGCAGGCTAACGGAGTAAATGCTTCAAGTGTGTAAATTGTTTTCATGATTCCTGATTTGAGGGAGCAGCGTTTGTTGCTATTCGTATGTGTATCATAACGTTCCACGTGAAACGAAATGTATCGGCGTATTTTGCTTGGTGTTAATGAATGACCATTTTTACAGCCTTGGTTTGGGGAGGGGAAGATTGAGCAATAACTCCATTGATCCATACTTCTGCACTTCGACCAACGAGTGTCTCATCCAAAGAGACGGTGACAATCTCTTCTTCGATGATGAGTTCGGCGTCCGTGCTGAGCGAGACCCAAATCGGTCCAGAATCAACACCGCCATCTTCTTTATTCTCGATGAGTACCTGACCTCTTTCTTCCTCAAAATCCGTAATAATTCCTCGCACATGTGGCTTCTCTTTCCCTTGTTCTACGGACTTCTCTGCACATCCAAGGGTTAACAGGAGCATGATGACTGGTAATAAGGATAATTTTCGTACAATGGACATCGGGTTGCTCACCTCTCATCCTTTTTAATACATCTATAAATATGGACGTTACCTGAGGCGACGAAGTTCCTGTATATCAATAAAAAGAACCTAAATCATTCGATTCAGTCTGGAACTGGAGTTTGGAATATGTTAGCATTTGGGTAACTTATTGAACGGAGGGATACGTGTGGTAAATTTTTTTCGATTGAGATAGTAGCGGAACGTTTGCTTGCGCTTGCTGTTTCACTGCCTGTGTGCAGATCATCGGGAGAAGTTTGCCTGTTTACACGTATGCCGTTATTTGTAGTGGACACTCTTGCATAAGAGTGGTTCTTTAATGTACCACTATGGGGATGCGCAAAAATAGGTAAAGCCCTATTCCGAGATTGAAAGCACAGGCATGAATGTCTGTGTTTTTTATTTTTCCAAGGAAAAGGGGAGGTTTGGATATGACAAAGTCAAATGAACGAGTGGATTTCACACAGGATATATGGTTGCTGGCTGAACAAAATGGGCTTCAAATCCGCAAGGAATCAATGGAAATCAATGAGTCTGGGATGGACTTCCGGGTAGCCTTCGCCACTGATACAAGTGGACAAAAGTGGGTTCTGCGTCAGCCGCGGCGTGAAGACGTATGGGAGCGAGCCGAGAATGAGCGTAAGGTTCTGGATGTGGTCCGAGGCAGTATACCCGCACAAGTACCAGATTGGCGGATCTGCACGCCAGAGTTGATAGCTTATCCTTTACTTGATGGTGATCCGATCGCAGTTGTGGATCCCGCAGGGGGAGGGTATGTATGGCGATTCCCTCAGGAGAGCTTATCGGATACATTCCTGGATTCACTGGCTACGACTCTCGCCACGTTGCATAACATCGATCCCGACAAGGCGAAGAAAGGTGGAGTACGGATCAAGACACCTATGGAAGCTCGCAAAGAATTTGCAGCCAATATAGAGGAGATTAAGCAGAACTTTACGGTACCAACCAGGCTAGTTGAACGGTGGACGGTATGGCTTTCTATAAATAGCTATTGGCCACAGCACTCGGCGTTCATCCATGGTGATCTGCATCCGCCGCATATTATTGTCGATGATGCCCAGCGAGTAACTGGACTTATTGATTGGACGGAAGCGGAGATTGCAGATCCGGGTAAGGACTTCGTCATCTACTATGCACTCTTTCAGGAGGATGGGCTGCGTGAGCTTTTGAGTCGTTATGAGAAGGCAGGGGGAAGAACATGGCCCCAGATGCTGGAGCATATTCGGGAGCAGTGGGCAGCCTATCCTGCAATTGTTGCCAAGTTTGCAATGATTACAGGAAAAGAGTCGGACATGGAGATGGCGAGAGGCATGCTTGCGAACTGGGATGTGAAGAGAGGTTGAGTATCGAAGGTATATAATTCGTTCACCCGGTATGGTACGTACTCCCACAGAGCAGTTGCAGCAATACTCATAACGCTTCGTTAACCTAGAAAAGGGCGATCTCCACCATGATACTCATGGGAGAATCACCCTTTTTCTTTTTCGTTAAGCGTGGTGCGTCAAGATTGTACTTATTTCAAAATACTCACATACTTCCCGTATACAAATGCTACACGTCCATCCAGCTTCACTTTTACCCAGCCATACTTGTCTGTGCTGATCACTTCAAGTACGGTGCCTTTTGGTACCGCAGCAACAACTTTGGCTTTGGATGAAGCGCCAGCGCGTACGTTCAGGTAAGCCGCAGTAACCTTGGCTTGCTTGCCTTTGTTGACGTTACCCGGTTTACCGGTGTTTGGTGTTGATGGTTTGCCAGGTTTCGACGTGCCTGGAGTTGGTTTTGGTACTGTTGGTGTCGTAGGCTTCTCAGGTGTAGGAGTAGTTGCTCCCTCGCCATTGTCATTCGTTTTGCGAGCTTTGTTCAGCTGTTGATAGAACGCTCCCTTGGTTTTCACGCCTACGAATTGGGCTGCACTCACACCTGCTTTGGCAGATAGCGCATCAATCTCTTCTTGAGTCACCGTATCCAAAATGTTAATGGAGGCAATGTTGGTGTACTTGCCATCTTCTGTTGTTGGCACAGACATGATGCCATCGTTAATTAACTCCACCACATCTGCACGCTCTGGTGCAGTCAGGTCTACGCCGGTGATTTTCCAGTTGTGTTGAATCTTCGGTTCGTAGACACCTTTCATGACATCTTTCAGATAGGCGATGGACAGGTTGCGAATCGTACCTTGAATCTCACCAAATGCCGAGGCATCCTTGGAGGACCAGAGCTGCTTGAACTTACGTCCTTCCATGGCGCCACCTTTGGCAATCAGCGCTTCCATCCGGTAGGCGTTCATACCGAGTTTCAGCGTATCATCTTCTTTGACAACGGATCCATTGCTGTACTTAAGATTCGTAATCCGACTGCCGTATGGTTTGGTCAGGTCAATCTCATACGTTACGCCGCCGAAGAAATCATCGGTGCTGTATTTAGAGGCACGTCGTTTCGGATCAAAGCTGACGGTCACATCACCCGGGCGTGTGGAGTTGAAGTACCCCGCAGACCACTCCATATAATCCATTAGATCGCGTCCGGTTACTTCATATACGGTCACTTCACCAAAGGTGTATTGGTAGTTGAATGCAATATCCTTTTTCTTGATCGGGCCTACATCCAGCTTGGCCTTGTCGTTATCAATCTGGTGCGCGACCACATCGGCATCACTGTAGTGCAACATCACTTCGGTGAAAAAGTCAGACAAAGGTGTTTCCTGAATCTGCACCGCAGGGATACCCTTAATCTCATCAGCAGGGACCAGGTTCGTTCCTTTCAGTTCAGCCACTTCGATGTTGGCATCGGCACGAGCGAACTCGTGGAATGGATGCAAGGTCTCTTCCAGCGCAGGATCAGAGACTTCATATGTTCCGTCTGCTGCTTTTACAGCGAGAGCTTGAGCTTCCTTGCTTTTCAGCAAAACTTTGTCGCCATCTTTTTCAAATGTAAGGTCAATTCGAGAGATATGTGAGCCATATTTATTCGGTTCGGAGATCAATACCCCGTTAACCGTTTGGGATTCAATCAAGGTATGCATGTGTCCGGCAAAAATGGCAGCCAGCTCCGGGTTGGCGTTGGCGATATCCGTCACTCCGGTTCCCGGATTTCCGTTCTCGTTATCCAATCCCATATGCATGAGTCCAACCATGACATCAACTTTGCCTTTCAGCTCCGCAATGGCCTTCTTGGTCTCTTCCACAGGATCTTTGACGATGATGCCGTCCAGGTGATCTGTACCTTTCTCAAACTCGGTAATCATAGGTGTGTTCATTCCGATAACACCCACTTTGATTCCGTCTTTCTCTATAATCGTATAGGCAGGCATGTAGCGGTCGCCGTTTTCTTTGAAAATGTTACCCACGAGAGGCTGTCCATTGAATTGGGAAGAGATCTTCTCCAGTACATCCAGTCCAAAGTTAAACTCATGGTTACCCATGACCCATGCGTCATATTTCATCTCATTCATTGCAACCATCATGGGAGATTGGGGTTGATCATTGAACAATTCAGCTGAGTTATCCTGAATCATGTCTCCTGCATCCAGCAGGATCGTGTTGGGATTCTCCGCACGGACTTTTTTCACAATGGTGTATAGCTGTGTCATGCTACCGGTTGGGTTTGGACCGTCCAGAGCATAGTCCCACGGCATAAACCGACCATGTATATCCGATGTACCCAGCAACGTGATTTTGGTCTCCTTGTCTGCCTCAGCAGCCTGAACCGGAGTGGAAGCAAAAGGGGCGAACAAAATGGAGGCACATAAGAGGAAGGATAAAGGCCATCCGGCGAAACGTTTCGTTGAAATTTTGCGCATGTTGTAATCTCCCTTGTTATCTAGTGTATGTAAAGATATGTATCATTTCATACTAGATAAACATGTGGTGAATGTAAACTCCAATGTAAGAGTTATGTTCGATTTAAGAGAGTGAATCTATGAATAGCTTCAGAAAAATAACTTAATTCTACTTTTTTACAATAAAATACTATAATTTGACAGGTGTTAAAAACCAAAATTATCCAGTAAAATGATGTTTGTAAGCGCTTAACAAAAAATGAATACTAAGGAGGAAAATCATTGATTAAGTCTAAGTGGTTTAAAACAGTCGGCTCACTGGCGTTGGTAGGTATTCTCGCTGCTTCAGTTGCGGTGGGCAGTGTTAGTGCTGGTTTGGCAAAAGGCAGCAAATTTTTGGGGAATATTATAGCTAGTCAGGTTCCTTCGAATTTTAGCCCGTATTGGAATCAGGTGACCCCGGAGAACTCAACCAAGTGGGATGCTGTTGAAGGCACGCGCAACGTAATGAATTGGGGCCAGGCGGATATGGCATACAATTATGCTAACAACAACGGATTTCCGTTCAAATTCCATACGCTCGTATGGGGAAATCAACAGCCAAATTGGATTAACAGTCTCTCAGCCGCAGATCAGAAAGCTGAAGTGACACAATGGATTAAAGCCGCAGGACAACGGTATTCGAAGTCTGCCTTCGTTGATGTGGTGAATGAACCTCTGCATGCCAAACCATCCTATCGCAATGCCATTGGTGGAGATGGGGCAACGGGTTGGGACTGGGTCATCTGGTCATTCGAGCAGGCGAGACAAGCCTTCCCTAACTCCAAATTGTTAATCAATGAATATGGTATTATCGGTGATCCTGCTAAAGCGGACCAATATATCCAGATTATCAACCTTTTGAAAAACAGAGGTCTGGTTGATGGTATTGGAATCCAAGCGCATTACTTCAATATGGACAACGTTTCTGTGAGTACGATGAACACGGTATTGAACAAGCTTGCAGCGACAGGGTTGCCAATCTATGTATCCGAGCTGGATATGACAGGTGACGATAATACACAATTGCAGCGTTACCAACAAAAGTTCCCTGTGCTTTGGAAGCATTCTGCCGTTAAAGGTGTAACACTGTGGGGTTACAACCAGAACCAAACATGGGTAAACGGTTCACATCTGGTTAATAGCAACGGTACAGAACGTCCGGCTATGCAATGGCTGAGAAATTACCTGGCGAACAATCCATAAGTTTGCGTATTGATGAGTCTGGGCATCTCTTGCAGATCCGGTAATCATATAACACCAAATAGCGCCTGTTCCACATGGGAATATGGTGCTATTTGTGTTAATACTTTGTCTCAACAGTGTTCGGCAATTCATGGTGCAGGGAAGCATTTAATTTTAATCCAAACCAATACAAAAGCGATCAGTGCAAAGATCATTCCGCTCCAGATCAGTTGATGTATCCCCAGGTTCGCGATGAACCAGCCTCCGATGGCAGTACCCAGGGTAATACCAAGGTTGGAAAAGGATACATACAAGCTGTTGCCAAATTCAGGCGCATCCTGCGCTTCAGCGGTTAACCAGGTTTGGCTTACAATTAATCCTCCTGAATGCACGGATGCCCAGAGGATGACTACAATAACCATCCATATGAAGTGAGGACCGGCCCAATAGACGAGTGCGTAAGCTGCTATGTAGAGCAGGGGGAACATGAGAACAGTACGGACCACGCTCTTACGCAGAAACTGTCCAAACCCCAAATTTCCGATGATCATGACGACACCGAAGACGGTCAGCATGACACTGATCCATGATCCGCTCATGTGAGTGACCTGTCCAAGATACTCGGCGAAATAGCTGTACACGGAGAACATGGCGGCGAATATAAAAATGACTGCGGCAACATTCAGCCATAATCCAGGTTTGCGCAGAATACCGAGTTGCTTGCCATAGGACATCTTTTCCTTCACGGGCATCGAGGGTAACCAGATCCATATGCCGATCAAAGCGACTACACTTACCATCGCTCCAAACATGAAGGCGATTTCGAGGGATAGGCGTTCAGCAAGATACGATGTCAGTGGTACGCCAAAGGCAAAGCCCGCGGTAACTCCGGTAAATACTTTGGCGACGGCCTGACTGCTTTTCTCTGCTGGCACGAGTTGGGCACTGGTGACCAGGGCTACGGAAAAGAAGACGGGATGGAATAACGCGGGAATGATACGGAAGATCAGCATGGTATCAAATGTTGTAGCGTAGGCATATACGACGTTCGAAATGGCAAACATCAGCACAGCGGCTAACAGGATGATTTTGCGATTAATTCCAGACGCCAGCAAGGTGAGAAAAGGGCCTGCAATGGCTACAACCAGCGCAAATATACTGACCAGCCAACCTGCCTGTGCAGCCGTAATGTTGAATTTATTCGCAACCTGAGGCAGTACCCCCACGATTCCCATTTCTGTTGTAATAATCCCGAATACCCCGAGTGCCAGCATCAGGATAAGGAGTGGGTTGACCTGTTGTGATTTCATGTAAAGCGTACCTCCGGTGAATTTAAATATACAGAAAAGTAGATATATATGCAAAATGAGCCTGCCTTGCCTCCTATAATATGATGGACATGAGAGTAAGTTCTCTGGATTACATTATATCTAGATTTATAGATTTGTAAATATAAAAGGTGAAACGTCATATCTTTAAGTTGTCTTCGGCTTGTGTTCTACAGGAGTAATCATGGTGACAATAAGCATGGTTTGGCCCATGGAAAATAGCGCCGGCTCAAGAGATTCCTGAGCCCAACGCTATTGATGTCCGCGTTTTTAACGATGTGTTGGATCAATTATTTCGGTTGGATAACCATGCTGTTGAACGAATCTGCCTCCAGCTTCATGTGTAGGGTATGTCCTTCTTCAAGGGTTAGATACAGGTCACGAGGGTCCTGGAATGGATTGTTGATGACAATCACGAGACTGTTATCCGGGTTGCGGAAAGCAACGGATTTCCCGCTCCACGCGCCTGACAGGCCGACTCTTCGAGCACCAGGAACAATATGATGAGCGAAGTGTTTCATCACATAATACTCGGGGTTCCGAGTAACCTCCTTATTGTCCGGATCTACGGTGATCATGGAGTTTTGCTCCCAGCCCCATGTGCTACGGCCTTTGGGTTCCAGAACCATGTTCCAGTAGATGTACGCGTTCACTCCGTTGCTGAAGTAGTGCTGGTAGAGGTTATATACATATTTGGCGTAGTTCCATGAGTTGTTGCCATCACCGCATTCGTTCTCGGTTTGCATATAACGCAGCTCCGGATAACTCGCCGAGGTACGTTGAATGGCATTTTTGCCTGCCCATTGATACCCAACACCTTTGATATAGGAATAGGCCTTTGGATCACTCAGGACAAGCCCGGCGTACTCGTCGAAGTCGCTTGTTTTTTTTTTAATCAATTCCTCCCATGGATCAGGGGCGTTGATTGTTCCCAGCCAGATTTCCGTATCCAGACCGTGTTGGTCAAAAGCCGGGCCCAGATAATCGGCGATAAACTCACGAAGCTGCTCGCCTGTCCACATGCAAGAAGGGAATTTCTGATCTGCAATCACTTCGTTCTGCACATGCACCTGATGGATGGTAATGCCTGCTTCACGGTAGGCCTGTACAAATTTTACGAAGTACAGGGCGTAGGCCTCCAGAATATCTTTCTCCCAACGAAGCGTGCCAAAGTTATAGGCTTTTGGCGATTTCATCCACGTTGGTGGACTCCATGGGGAGGCGAAGAATTGCAGGTTCGGGTTATAAGTCAGAGCTTCCTTAATGTAAGGAATCAGATATTTGAAATCACGTTCGATTGAAAAATGTTCCATGGCCACGTCTCCGTCCACCTCGTTGTGGCTGTACCACTGCTCTGCATAGTCACTTGCGCCGATCGGCAGGCGACAGATGTTAAACTTGTGCTCACCCTCCGGATGGAAGAGAGAGTGAAATACCTCATGGCGCTGCTCCTCATTTAAGTGGGACAGAGCTATATAACCAAGCTCGTTGAAACAGCCACCAAACCCTTCCACAAGTTGGTGCTGTTCACCCGTTAATTTCAAGTTAGCGCTTTCATTAGTCGGCACAAAAGATAACTCTTTCCATGGGCTACCTTGGGTTGTTGAATAACCAGTGAGCTTGAATGTCATATGAATTTCCTCCTCGCTTGAACTTCAGCTGTCCTATTTATTACGTTCAGTATAACAACTCCCGTGGTAAAAGAAGATATGCTAAACCGTGTAAAATTTGCCCTAATCCAAGCTAGAGCATACAAGTTCATGTCCGCACAGACAGATGGTCTGCTATATTTGCTTGTGATCAGCGATGCCCATATACCATTATCCAATGTCATTACACAACTGTCATAACACAACAAAAATCCCCGCTGATTGTTCAGACGGGGACTTTCGCTATGTTTCTCATATTCTCTTATGGCTGAAAATGAACGTGAGACACAACTTAAGGCTGTACACTCTCACCAAGCTGTTTATTTTCAAAAATCAGAATCGTTTTGCTGCTTCCGATGTAACCAACAGAGGTATTGAATTGCTCTGAAATGAAGCGAACTGGAACAAATGCTTTGCCATTTTTCATCAATAGAGGTGCATCATTGATTGCAAGTGCATCGTTCACGACAACTTGTTTGTTGCCTACACTCCAGCGGATGGTCTTGTCATTCTGTGTGATCACGGCTTCGCGTGTACCGTTGTTCCAGTTCACACTGGCGTTTAACTGCTCCGAGACAAAACGCAGAGGCACATAGGTCCGCCCTTCATCGATAAAAGGTGCAGCATCCAGTGCATAAGCGCGATCTCCTACATAGGCAGTGGTAGACCCTTCAATCAGACGCTGGAAGCTGCCCTGCGGCGTTCGTTTCTGCTCCCACACATTCATCCGGTTCAGAAGCTGCATCGTCTGACTGCCACTTGTGACATCTAGATAGTTGTTCTGCACCGTAAGCCCCGCAGGCTCAACCTCTGAGACAGAGGTCTGAATACCAGAGGATAACGAGGTGGACGCTGAGATATCCTGTATGGCATTCGTCGCTGATTGATCACGGGTAAACGTAAAACCTGCGATCGGTGTCAGATCCCACACCCGGTTATTGGATAATTTTAATACGTCCAGGCTGAATAGTTGCCGAAGAGGTTCCAGATCATAGATCTGATTGGATTCTGCATTCAGCTCCTTCAGCCCAGTCAGTCCCTCAAGCCCCTTGAGGTGTTGTACTTGGTTACCGGAGATATCAAGTGTCCGCAGCCGTGTCATGTGCTCCAGTGGTGTCAGATCCGTGATTTGATTGCCTGCCACATTCAGATTCCGTAGTGTATTTGGCAGTTCAGCCAGTACTTCCAGCGACTGAATCTGGTTGTTTGCTACATTGAGTTGTTGAAGCCGGGTTTTATCCATGAGCGGTGTCAGATCGCTAATTGTATTGTTCGAGATCTCAAGCCACTTCAGTGCATCCGCATCCGAGAGGGCCGCAAGACTAGTGATCTGGTTACCGCTGGCGTGGAGCGTATGTAATCGGTTGAACCCACGTACAACCTCTATGGATGAAATGGAATTGTTGCTGATATACAGCCTTCCCAAGTCTTTCAATTCAGCAAGTGCGTCTATGGATGTAATGTAATTGTTGCGAACATCGATCTCGCGAAGCTGGGTTAGGTGCTCCAGCGGTGTGAGATCCTCAATCTCATTCCCATATAATCGGAGGTGAGTCAGGTTGGTTGCATATTCCAGACCGGACAGGCTTTGAATACCTGCATTGCTCAGATCCACCACCTCAAGCTGCTCCAGATCAGATGAAGTCAGTGGAACATCCAGAGGTTTGTTCAGGATTAGCTTCAGTCCGTCCTCAAGTAGGGGATCTTCAATGATTCCCTCGCCCAAGTCTGAAGTCGTGTAAGCCATGGCTTGCCCCGATGCCCCGAGACTCAGGATGAATACTAGAAATAGTAGCGTCATTCTTCTCATTGCATGCATTCCCTCCGATTCCGATGATATTAAAATATAAAATACTCCGAACAGTAGTAATCGTAGGGTTGTTCTGTCAATCGGAGTGCTATGTGTAAATCAATCTGTTTAATTTTTGCAGGTTCGGCTAAAAGCACATCTATAGTTATTAACCCGTCAACAGGGAAAAGGAACAAGAAATTTCGTAATGGGTAATTCTCTACTTCTATTCTATATGAAACAAACCCTGCTCTGCACTCTTCAGAGACATGTTTATCAAAAAAAAATAGAACATCTCCCGCAGACCCTATTCAACCCACCCTTGAAACGGGTAAAGATGAAGTAAAGATGCCATTTGGAGGGGAAGATGTGAGTATGCGCCAAGCCATGATCATTAGTAATCCATCGTCAGGTAAGGAAGAGGCCGAGCAGTATGTGTCCCAAGTCAGAGAAATTCTGGAGTCACAGCAGTACGAGGTAGTTGTTAATGAGACGGCCGGGGAAGGTGATGCCACCAACTACTGTCTGAGCGCCTGCAAAGACGGCTGTGATCTGGTCATCTCCATCGGGGGCGACGGTACACTACATGAGACGATTAACGGCATGATGGATCAGGATCATCGTCCCCGACTGGGCGTGGTACCGCTAGGTACGGTGAATGATTTTGCGCGTGCGCTGAATATCTCGCTTGACCCGGAGGAGGCCATTAGGCAGTTACGTTCGAATCAGACCCATATCGTGGATCTGGGGAAAATCAATGATCGCCTGTTTGCCAACGTTGTGGCTGCAGGTTCTTTGGCAGAAGCTCTGTTCTCCGTATCCTCGGAAGAGAAGTCGAAGTTGGGATCATTCGCATATCTCAAAGAAGGCTTGAAAGACCTGGTGAATACACCAGCCAATCATCTAACCATCGAATATGACGGACAGATCTGGGAAGGAGAATCTCCCCTTTTTCTGGCGGCGCTGACCAATTCGGTTGGAGGATTCCAGAAGTTGTCCCCGGATGCTGAGGTGGATGATGGTCTGATACATTGTTTTGTTGTTCGTAACATCAGTGTGTTCAACAGCCTCACACTAGGTACTTCCCTGTTTTTTGGCAATCTGAAGGACCATAAGGATGTGGACTATTTTACAGCCAAAGAAGTTCATGTTCGCTCAGAAGAAGCCATTCGCACCAATGTAGATGGGGAAGAAGGTCCTGCCCTGCCGATTCACCTCACTGTCCTGCCAAGGCATATTGAGGTTATCATACCGGAAGAAGTATAACTTATTCTTTGGGATCTATAGGCTGGAATGAAGAACCTATCATTTCTCCATATGAATATAGGATAAATCTATTGAAACCGATTGCAGATATATGTCACAATCAAAGGTAAGATACACGATAATATTCGAATATGGAGGGAAAACATCTTGAGAACCATTAAATTGGGCAGCAGTGCACTAGAAGTACCTGTAGTGGCTGTGGGCTGCATGCGGATTAATTCACTAGACGGTAAGGAAGCCGAACATTTTGTTCGTTCTGCAATGGAGGTTGGGGCAAATTTCTTTGACCATGCCGACATTTATGGTACAGGAACATGTGAGGAGATCTTCGCCGAAGCGGTACAGATGAATCCCCAAGTTCGTGAAAATATGATTCTTCAATCCAAATGCGGGATTCGCAAAGGCATGTTTGATTTCTCCAAAGAGCACATCCTGAATTCAGTCGATGGCATCCTGCAACGTCTGAAAACGGAATATCTTGACGTTCTGTTGCTGCACCGTCCAGATGCTTTGGTTGAGCCGGAGGAAGTGGCTGAAGCCTTTGATCAACTGGAGCGCGAAGGTAAAGTGCGTCACTTCGGGGTATCCAACCAGAATCCGAACCAGATCGAATTGTTGAAAAAATACGTGAAACAGCCACTGGTAGCCAACCAGTTGCAGATGAGTATTACCAATACGACGATGATTGACAGTGGCATCAACGTGAACATGGAGAACGATGCCGCGGTTAACCGTGACGGTAGCATTCTTGATTACTGTCGTCTTCATGATATCACCATTCAGCCGTGGTCCCCGTTCCAGTACGGATTCTTCGAAGGTGTATTCTTGGGTAGCGACAAGTTCCCGGAATTGAATGCAAAGATTGACGAGATTGCTGCGAAGTATGACGTGAGCAATACAACGATTGCAATCGCATGGTTGCTTCGTCACCCTGCGCAGATGCAACCTGTGACAGGCACGATGAATATTGAACGTCTGCAAGACTGTGTAAAAGCAGGAGATGTTCATCTCACACGTCCAGAGTGGTATGAAATTTACCGTGCGGCAGGCAATATACTGCCTTAAATTCAAGTTATAGTGAGCATGATGACTGCTGAGTCAGTTGAGAACACGAGCCCGTAGATGGCTCGTGTTTTTTGTCTATTTTGAGGTTTGATGTCAGGCACGTTTCCGATATAAAATAAGGATAGGATTGTCTGTTTTATAAAAGGATTAAAATGGTTTTAATACAAATTAGTTGAAATTATTATATTGACCGATACTTTCTAATTACATATAATTACTTTTGCATACCGATAATCCTGTTTATGTTTTTTATTTTGGAGGGTGGTGTTCGTTTGGAGTCGACAACCACGATACGCGATCACTTGGAAAGTTATCTGAAGCGTGAACAGATGTCCATTAGTCATTTTTCGGAAACGTCAGGGATTAATTCGGGTACGCTCAGCAATATTTTGAATAAAAATCGACCTATTGCCATGCAGCAGTTGGATCGCATTACTTCCGCCATGAAACTTGAAGAAGGTTACTTCTATGAGTTATACATAGATGAGTGTTTTGTACACGCGACCCCGGACTGGCGAAGACTGGGACCCTTCCTTCATCGCTGTGCCGAGTTGGACAAGTTGGACTGTATTGAAGAGGTTATTCGTCTGATGATGGATAATCTATCCTATATTCCTTTGTTATTTGATGTGGCTGAAGAATTCTTCCAAGCGGGTAAATTCAAACCAGCCATTCTTCTATATGAAAATATCGCTGAAAGCGAGAAAATGCAACATTCCGAGCGGCTTGCACTCTGTCAGTATCGACTGTTCCGGTTGGGACTGACTAATGATCAGCACCGGAATCTGATTATTGCATCTCGGTTCGAATATTATGTGGATCGGCTAGATGAACGCTACCAGTTGGATGCGCTTAACGAACTGATTAATGCTTTTGGAGCATTGCATAGATGGGACAAGGTTCAGGAGTTATCTGAAAAATTGAAAATAAAAGCGTCCATCCATTATGAGATGAATGGCCGACGGAAACAAGAAGAGACCAAAAGACCAATTGTTTTCTATATTCTATACTCCGATCTAGCTGCAGGAAGTGCCTGTTATCATTTGAAGGACTACACCGGAGCACTAAAATATGTTTCTTTATATTCGGATAATCGCTGGGTGAGGAACCCGGATAAAGATGAAATCGTAGTTATGAATCAGTTTCAAGAATGGGCTGAAGCTAATCGATATATATATCATTTAATGGGTGGACAGTTTGAGGTATTACCAGATTACCTGGCGTATATCTCGACGAAGGAAAATGAGATATTCCCAGCGCTGTGTGATATTGTAACAGCGGCTAATCGTTATGATAAGGATATTGATCATGTTCTCAAACAGTATGAATCGTACTTCACTTATCAGGAACAGAGTAACCGAATTGGCAAAGTGAGCAGACAGGTTACGGATGATCGATATTTACGACTTTTAGCAGATTTGGGTGCATATTATTTAAAGAAAGACGAATATCATTTAGGTATAGAATTTGTGCTAGATAGTTTAAAATTTTCTATTGAAATTAGCAGTGGACGAGGTATGCTTAGAGGTGTCGGACTGTTTGAGCAATACCGGGAATTTGCATCTGAGACGGCGAAACAGCAATACAAAATGATAATTAGTGAGGTGCAGAAACTCAATGAAGAGAAAGTTGGCTTTGCTGATAGCTACCTGTAGTATCGTTGTATTCATCGTAGCTCCTGCTACGGAACCTGTCCCAGGCAAGGAAAGCCCGAATCCCGAAAGCCCGAACCCCGAAATTATGAGACCCGCTGATCATGGATTTGGAACTTAATAAAAGTAAAGAACGCTTCTGAATTCATTTCAGAAGCGTTCTTTTTTTGTGTATCAAAGTGGAAGAATAAGTATGTCGTATCTCACATGCGCTTATGATTGGCATAATACACTAAAATATGACAAAAAGGAGGGATACTATGGATCGCCTGGATTTGATATCACGGATCGAAGATGCCAGACAGTTGTTATATCGCATGCATATGGAATACGGCAGTCTGCTTCATCCGGAAGTGATCCAGCAATCCGTAGTCCTGGACGGGCTTATTAATCAATACAACAGAGCCAAGGTAGGGAAGGCAATGAATTAAGTTCGCCTATTTACATTTGCGTTTTTGTATACTATAGTTAGTTACATGAGTAACTAACCGACTAACCGACTAACTGACTAATGAATACGTATGAAAGTTGGAAGCACATGAAATCGACTTTGGATGAATCTCAGCCTATTTTTCATCAGATTGCCACAATGATTATGGACGATATTGTGGAGGGCAGATTGAAGGTGGAAGAACAGGTTCCCTCAACCAATGAACTGTCACGCTTCTACAATATCAATCCGGCTACAGCCCGCAAAGGACTGCAGGAACTCGTGGACAAGGGGATTATATACAAACAGCGAGGTGTTGGAATGTTTGTTGCAAAGGGAGCAAGAGAAGCATTGCTCGTTGAACGGAAGCAAGATTTTTATGAAGAATACATCAAGCCTTTACTTGAAGAAGCCAGACGGATTCACATGAATGAGGACATGATCATTGATCTGATTCGCGGCAAGAAGGATAAGGAGAGTGAGTTATGATTCATATGGAGCAGGTCAACTATAGCTATCAGAAGACGCCCGTTCTGAATCAGGTTACGCTACATGAGAGTGAGCCAATCATTAGTGCAATCTGGGGAAGAAATGGAGCGGGTAAAACAACCATGATGAGTTTACTGGCAGGTCATAACCGCCCCGACAGTGGAGCCGTTCAGATCATGGGTCAAGACCCCTATAATAATCTGACTGCCCAAGAGCATCTGTGCTACATCCAGGAGAATCATCCCCTGGGGAAAAACTGGACGGTTAGTGACATGGTTCAAATGGGGCAATATTTTCATCCGCATTGGAATCAGGATTTGGCAGAACGTTTAATCGATGTGTTCGAACTACCGGAGAAGAAGAAGATCATTAAATTTTCGAAAGGCATGAAGACTGCCACCCAGATTATATTGGGTCTTGCCAGTAATGCAAAGATAACCATTCTGGATGAACCCACCAATGGGCTCGATGCTGAGAAGCGTAAATTCTTCTACAATGCGTTACTGGAAAGTTATGAAGATAACCCTCGTCTGATTCTGATATCCAGCCACCATATTGAGGAGATTCAGCCCTTATGTGAGTCCCTTATCGTTTTGCAAGCCGGAGAGATTTTGTTAAATCAACCAATGGAAGAGATACGCGAAAAAGGAGTTCTTCTAACAGGGGGAATTGACGATATCAACCGAGTTACAGCAGGTGTTAAAGTTATAGAGTCTTCCCAGATGGGATCGACTGTAAAAGTGATGATTGATGAGCCCTACTCGAAAATGTGGAAGGATATCGCTCATTCGCAGGGTCTTTCCATTGAGAAAGCGACATTACAAGATTATTTGGTTAACAGGACCCGTAATCAAGAGGGGGTTAAACCATGAACGCAGTAAAAGGTACGAACCGACTGATTCGCGATGATATGCGTTTGTATCTGGGCATATTTTCATCCATCGCTCTAATGCTCGCCGTTGTATATTTGGCCATTGGCTTCATATTTGATGTCTCGTATGCTACGCAACTGTTTGGTCCCATGTACGGAGGGATATGTACGTTTGCAATCGGGGGAATTATTACACTGTTTCCGGTTGCGATTGGAATGGGCAGTACACGAATTCAATTCATGAAATCCTTCTATATGAATTCGGTATGGATGGTTGCGGGCACCATGATCATTCTGCATGTGGCTTACTTCCTCATACACCTGCTTCAGGAAAAAGGAATTGTTGACGTAACCCTTTATCAACCGGGCATGTTTTATTCAAGCAAATATCATTTCTTATCTTACCTGTGGATCGATCTGATGTGTGGCTTTCTCGTACTGGGAATCTCTGTCTTCCCAACGGTTTGTTGGATGCGATTGGGGATGCGTAACTTCTTCATAATGTTCTTTGGGGTAGGCTTGGTCATTACGCTGATCATTACATTGGGCGATCTTGGTGAGTTTACGTTGTGGATTGCTAGGATCAATCGCATGACATTGTTCACCGTTCTGGGATGTATTGGTGGTGCGCTATTTCTGTCTACGTACCCGATGATGAAGAATGCGCCGCTTACCATGAAATCCAAAAAAGACTGACAGGAAACAGTTATAAAGGAACTGGGCAAGGAATCTAAGGGAAACTTCCTGTAACCAGAAAAACACGAGTGCGAACACGCCTCGTGTTTTTTGTATCATCCTAAATCTCTGAATATACCTATTCGGCAATCTTTGTGCGCAATTCAAAATGAAGGTGTATCCCTTAAGCCTGAGCCTGCGGTTTGAATCCTTCGTCTTTGAGGTACTCGCCGGCTTCGCTACGCGTTTCAAAAGCCATATCCAGATTAACACCGGAATACACATACCACATGTCATCTTCGTATTTTAAAGTCAGCGTATGTCCATCTTCATCGACCCATGTTCCGCCACCCGTAGAGGTTGTAGACAAGGCAGGAGCAACAGCTTTTACTTGTTCTGGCTCTTCGAATTCAACTGCGTTGGGATTGTGAGACATCGCTTGGATCGTTTCATCTAACAAGGTGCGCAGATCTGCTTCGGAGTAATCACGAATATTGACGAATCCTTTAGCATCGGTCTCATAGTTGGGCAGTAACCCTGCATAGATATAACCGTTACCGTTAGGGTGAATATGGAGAGCAACAATTTTTTTATCATACGCACTATCCTCGTAGTGGAAATTAACACGACCGAGAGAAACATCTTTGCGTTGCAGTTGGGTATACGATTGTAGCACTTCAAGCTTTTGTTCCACGTTAAGCATAATTGCCTCCTGTAAATGTTCAATAGAGGTGATTATAACATGCCCTCCAGTTAATTTCCCGATAAAATACTTCTCCCCAGTTCTTTCAGATGTTCCATAGCTTGCAGATAAGGATATGGTCCATAGCTTACGCGAGCTACACCGAGTGCAGCAAGTTGTTTTGGTGAAGGTTCAGGAGACGTAACCATGACGTTAATTGGCAGCGGTGAACGCTCACACAATTCCTGAATCAGTTGGTGATCCTGCAAACCGGGTACAAACAGACCACTGGCTCCTGCATCTGCATAATGGCTCGCACGTATAAGTACTTCCTCCAGGAGGGAGTGGTTATGGTGTTCAGGTGCATGTTGCAGAAAAATATCTGTGCGGGCGTTAATGAACAACAGTATGCCTGCCTGCTCCGCAGCTTCCCGGGCGGCGGACAGTCTCGGGCATTGCTCCTCCACAGAGTACAATCCCAAGCCAGTGGGAAGTTGATCTTCCATGTTGATTCCTACAGCACCATGATCGATGACTTGCAGGATATTTTGCTTCACTTCTGACACAGACCTCCCATACCCTCCCTCTATATCGATCGTTACAGGTAGATCCACGCTCGCTGTAATCCGTGCCAGATTGGCAAGTACCAGATGGAATGGCATGGCTTCCCCATCTTGCTCACCATGGGCCGCAGCAACGGACCAGCTTCCGGTTGCGATGGCCGTTGCTCCAGCGGATTGAATGGCTTGCGCACTTCCGGCATCCCACACATTGACCAGAACAAGTGGTTTTCCTTTCACATGGTATTGTTGGAACAACGTTGCTTTTTCTTCTAAGGTACTCATATTATGTTGACTCTCCTTTGTTATATCATGCATTCCTTTGGACATTTGATGCGTACTTCATTACTTCATTCTGTTTTTCAGCTACCCTGTTTTTGTTTCTCGTGAGTCAAAAGCCAGTTTTTGCGAGTTAATCCCCCGCCGTATCCACCCAGTTCCCCACTGGCATTAATTACACGGTGACATGGAATCACAATCGCAAGCTGATTGGCCCCATTTGCCTGTGCCACAGCTCGGGAAGCAGTCGGTTTTCCCAGTGCATTTGCAATCTCTTGATATGACCTAGTTTCACCAGCCGGAATGGCCAGCAACTCGTCCCACACACGCTTTTGGAATGGTGTTCCTAAACAGAACAACGGTGTGTCGAATGCTGTCCGAATACCTTGAAAGTACTCGTTTAGTTCACGCTCAATGGACTGGATGGGAGCTGTAGTACCGGGTACAATCGCTGATTTGGTTCGTTTGCGCAGACGCTCAACTTCGCGCTCCAGACCTCTGCGGTCCACAAATTCCAGTAAATATAGCGACTCCTCATCTGCAATGGCCATCATCGGGCCAAGGCGGGTGTCAATCCAGGACGCTTTTAGGATATGTCCTTCATCGACTTGTGTAGGGGCGGCACCCATGATCCGTGAAAAGGCATCGCGGAAGCCGCTGCTTGACTCATATCCGGTAGATAATTGGCTATCAATCACGGTGCGGCCGGAGCGAATATGTTTCAGGGCAAGTCCCATGCGGCGAGCGCGAGCATATTCGACAAAGGTCATGCCGAACCGCTTCTTGAACTGTCGGCGCGCCGTGGATTCATCGATGGAGAGTTCCTTGAAATCCTGTCCTTTCCAGCGTTTCTCCGGATTGTTCTCCACAGCTTCCACCAATATGCGAACGACATCGGATACTTGGTTGGGGTGAGAAAGCGGGCGACAGCGCTGGCAAGGGCGATAAGAGGCCAGAAGTGCCTGCTGAGCCGTCTCATAGAATTCGCAGTTTTCGAATTTTGGCTTTCGCGCAGGGCATGTGGGGCGACAGAACACACCCGTGGTTCGGACTCCAACATAGAATAAACCCTCGTATTCCGAATCCTTGGCCACAAGCGCCTCGTAATATTGTTCCTTCAGATCAGCAGAAATCATGGGGCACGTCCTTACTCAGTAGAATCTTTATCTATAGCCTATTATAGAAAAACGTTGCAGCAAGCATCGCCGAAAATCAGGCATGAATATTGGATAGATTAAATTGGCTATCACATCGAAATTCGGTTGTTCAGAATTTGTTTAGAGTGAACTGGTAGTATAGACCTATCAGTGTAGGGTTACTTAGGCAAGGATACCTATATAGTGAAAAATATAATTATTGATCATTCATTGTTATAGGAAAAATACATAGGTAAACATGAAATTAAAGATTAGCGGAACGAAAGTTTGGAGGTCGACTAGAATGAAATATTCCACGTACAAAAGTATTTATGAATCCGCTTATACCAAAACGTCCGAGTCTCGCACAATGTATGTTAAAGATCAATTCATGCAGCGTGTGAAGACGCCAACCTGGCTAGTGAAGATCGTCACCATAACTCTAATTATAATCATAGGGTGTAGTGCTGTATTCACTGCATTTGCCGGGGATGAGCAATTGTTGTCGGGGGACCAGATCGTTGTATCTCAGGGAGATACACTGTGGGGCATTTCATTGGCACATAAACCTCAGCAGATGGACACTCGTGTGTATGTAGAAGCAATCAAGAAAGTGAACAAAATCGAGCATAACGCCATTCAGATTGGACAAGTGTTGGTCTTGCCTGGGTTTGATCGATAAAATAAACGGTGCATGACGTCATGAACAGAGTTCTTTTTTTATTCATCGAGGTGCAGTTACATACTGAATTTATTAATCATTTACATATAATGGAGCTTCATGTGGGACGATATGGTGTAGTGATTAGTAAGTGGTGTGTTGGATATACGTGCTGAAGATGAATGAAGGGAGAAGTAGATGATGAAAATAAATATAAAGAAATCTGCACTTTGCATGTCTGTGCTCTGTATTTCGCTATTAGTTAGTGCCTGTGGCGCCAAGAATAATAATGAATCGGTTCAGGAGCACGCCTATCCGCAATCGAAGCAACCTGTAGAGGAAGCCGGAGAAAACTCTGTTCCGAATGCGGATGCGAAGAATAACAATGACAAAGGCAGTGCCAGTGGTGATGAGGGCAAGCCTACGGCTCAATCGGAATCCACTGAACCGTCTGAGCAGATTGAGATCGTCATTGACCAGTCGGAGAAACCGAGCGAGGGTAACAGCTTTGATTTTGGAATTAAACAGGTTCCGAAGGGGTATACACTAACGGAGATGCGATGGACGTCTAACACGGTGACGATTGTGAATTCGCTACAGGAAGCCATTGAACATGGTGGAAATGGAGAAGATGGCTTTTACTTTAGCGGCAATGGACAGTTCTCAGGCTTTATCTATTCGGATGAGATGAAGGGCGAGCGGGGCAAAGCGACATTTGTCTTCACCAATGATAA
The DNA here is from genome assembly GCF_038004645.1 of Paenibacillus sp. FSL M8-0212. NCBI lineage: Bacteria > Bacillati > Bacillota > Bacilli > Caryophanales > Paenibacillaceae > Paenibacillus > Paenibacillus sp. FSL M8-0212. Next base: position 2,667,805 of record NZ_JBBORP010000001.1, read on the forward strand.
GGGGAACGAAATCATGTCCGAGAAAGAAATTACGTTGAAGTAGCAGGCATATCATGAAGGCTCCGTCAGGAGTCTGTTGAACAGAAAAAGCAGCCACTGGGGCTGCTTTTTTTGACATACATAATTATAAGATCGCCGATCTATCTGTTGCTACATAAAGTCAAAGAAATAACGGACCACGTGGAACATAACCGGAGAGGTATAGGTCAGGCTGTCGACCCGGCTCAGGTAGCTTTTTTTGAGCGAATCGAACTTGTTGTCATCTCCAATTAACAGATCGCGCTTCAGTACAGACACCGTCAGACTGCCGAAGAATCCGGCCAGACTGATCAACACCCCGATGAACAGCGAGAATTTCCAATCAAATGGCGTCAGGTAGGGATGAATGAAATAAGAAGTTGCTGTCGTTACAATGAACGCACACGCGAACCCTTCCCAAGTGACAAATGGATTGGCGGTAGGCACCACTTTTCGTTTGCCCAGATAGAGAGAGACCAGATAATGCACCACATCATTAAGCTGTGTTAACACGACGAGAAACAGTACCAGCTTAGAGCCGTATTCCGGTGTGGCAAATGGGAAATAGGCCAGGTGGCTCAGCCCAAACACCATCAGCATTAGTCCCCATTGTGTGGAGCTGACACTGCGCAGGAACCCGACCGTACCTTTATTAATCAGGCGTGGCAAGGGCAGCACCAGGAATACATATAGGGGAATAAACACGATAAACATGCCATACCATCCAATGTAGATCCAGTAGAACTGAACCGGAATCGCCAGATACGCCCACAGGAACAGCCTGCGGTCGGCTTTACGTGTGCTGCGAATCATGGAGAAGTATTCTTTGAGTGAGAAGAATGCAAGCACCATAAGGGAGATGAGGGACACGATGGGGTTAAAAAGGGTGGCGAGGCAGAAGATCACAAACATACCCCACCAGGTTTTGATTTTTTGGCCGATGCCTGAATAGTCTTTGTTTGGCTGAAGCTTTGCAATGATTTTGTACACGATATGTATCACAAGTAAAGCTGTGAAGATTAACGTTAGTGTAAAGAGTGAACTGCTCACGTACCGATCACCTGCTTATTCAAAGTAAGATTCCATTATAGGGTACCTATGTTATTATGAAGGAATAGTGCCAACTTGATAAGGGGAAATTTTGCTATGACAGATGAACGCTCCATCTATATCTTGCTTACGAATACAGGAACGTTGTTTACCAAGGTTATTCAGAGCTATACCCGAGCGCCATATAATCACGCATCGATCTCATTTGACCGGGAGTTAACCGAGCTGTACAGCTTCGGCCGCAAGCATCCGAGCAATCCGCTGAATGGCGGGTTTGTGAAGGAAGATATTCAGACAGGTACATACAGCAAGTATCCTAATACGACATGTGTCATATACGAGCTTCAGGTGACGGATCGTGAAGTGGAAAAGATGAAACGCGTGCTGCACATCTTCATCCGCAGCCGCCAGAAATATATGTACAATCTGCTTGGCGTGATCGGCATTACGCTCAAGGAACCGGTGGAGTTCAGCAACTCCTACTTCTGCTCCCAATTTGTAGCCGAGATTCTGCAGCGTTCAGGCATCAAGTTGTGGAACAAGCTGCCTGCGCTGGTGACACCGGATGATTTTCGCCAGAGTGAACGATTGCAATTGGTCTATGAAGGGAAGCTAAGCGAGTATACGCTGGGGAATGCAGAGCAAGAGTAGGGTAGGTGCGTGTGCTGATGCTTGCCAAGGAATCGAACCATGAAATAGCCTGCTGCCACGAATGACGAGGCAACAGGCTGTTTGTGTACTTCATATGGATAATGGTGGGGATGAGGAACGGTCGAAATTAACCTCTTCGAGGAATTCGATCACTTCACCATTCGGACTGTGGACGAGCGCATTTCTAACCCGAAGTGCAGGTTCGCCAAGCGATATCCAATCCGGTTCAACATAGGCTTTGGCTCCGTGGGCGAGCGCTTGCTGATAGATGTCTTCTACATCACGCACGTAAAAGGCGAAATGTAATAGTGCGCCGTGCCGGACCGCTTCAGGCGAGGTGGCAGGTTCACCCTCGGCGGGAATGACGGCTTTTGGGTCAAATACCTCAATGCAGGTGCGCTGATCCGGAGAGATCAGCATACATGCCTCGGTAATGTGGAAGGAAGGCAAACTCCAGGAGTGACCGACCTTGAATCCCAATGCTTTTGTATAAAACGCCAGAGTATCTTCGTAATTACGAGCCTGAATGGCTACATGTGCAAGTCCAATAACACTCACAGTTCATCGCTCCTTTTTCAGATTGTATTCTAAATTATAGGGTTGATATCGCATTGGAACCATACAATATCAAAGGATATAATGAGATGAAATCTAACTATTTTTAGCTAATTTATTAGAAAAACCTTATTAAATTAGGCGACGACTCGGAGGTCTTACAAATGGAACACATAATAGATGAGATCGATCAGCAGATCATGCGCTTGTTGCAACATCATGCACGTATCCCCGTTGCACAGATAAGCAAAGAAATTAACATGTCCCAACCTTCGGTTAAGGAAAGAATTCTGAAACTGGAGGAAAGAGGTGTGATAACGGGATATTCAACCATCTATAATCTGGCCCGGTTAAACCGTGGAACCACGACGTTTATTTTGCTCAAAACAGAGCATTGCGACGAGTTGGTCCAGTTCTGTGAACAGGCCATCGAAGTCACGGATGTCTATCGGATTAGCGGTGAATATAACTATCTGATCAAGGCACAGACGGCGTCCATTGAAGAACTTGCCGAGTTCCAGGATTCACTGGTGAAGCTGGGACCCTCCAAATCCCATATCAGCATGAAAAATATTATGGAAAACCGTGTTCTCCTCTAGGTTGTATCTTCAAGGTCAGGCAAGCTATACAAGTGTGGATGTTAGTATCCCAAAAGTCTTGAACCCAAGCCGAGCTGATCCCGCGAATGAGTGAACGATTTTCTAAGGAACACAGGACGTCTTATTTGGCCTCTTGGCCCTCTTTTGAAAATGTAAGGAACATTAGACACGTTATTTCCCGCAATCCCTTGATAAAAACGCTGCAAACGGCTATTTATTCAGGTATAACGTGTCTCAGATTCTTTAGCGCTTGGGTTTCCGGGTTTTAAAATGTGCTCTAGGGTGTTAATGAGAACAATCGGTCCTTCGTGTTGTGCAAATGCACAATGAATTCCGTCCTTTCATCAATATTTATTTTTGCCTCCAGCAACTATAATGAAAGCGTGTTCAACGAGTGCATGGGGGGAAATTGACAATGGAACCATTAACAATTAGCTGGATCGGCGCGCTGGCAGGACTGGCTATTGCCATCATTTTGATTTTGAGAAAGCTGAATCCGGTCTATTCTTTATTTCTGGGCGCAATTGTAGGCGCTTTAATTGGCGGCGCTAACCTGGAAGAGACCGTAAATATACTGGTGGATGGCACACAAAGTGTCATGGGAACCGTACTTCGTGTGCTGGCTGCCGGGGTGCTTGCGGGTGTGATGATGGAATCGGGAGCAGCAGAGACGATAGCGCAGGCGATTGTACGGAAATTTGGCGGAAGTAAAGCCATTCTGGCGCTAGCACTGGCCACGATGATCATCACCGCCGTTGGGGTGTTTATCCCCGTAGCTGTACTGATCGTTGCACCGATTGCATTGTCTGTAGGTAATAAAATGGGCATATCCAAATTGGCATTGCTGCTGGCCTTATCCGGTGGAGGCAAGGCGGGAAACATTATCTCCCCGAATCCCAATACCATTGCAGCAGCGCGAGGGTTCGATCTGGATCTGAGCAATGTCATGCTGGCAGGCGTAATTCCAGCGATCTGCGGCTTGATTGTAACTGTAATTGTAGCTTCAATGCTTAAGAACAAAGGGGTTATGGTTTCTGATCAGGAAGCAGATCAGGGTGATGTAGATACATCTCAATACCCGCCACTTGGCAAAGCCATTGTTGCCCCGTTGGTTGCGATCATTTTGTTGATGATCAATCCAATTGGCTCTATTGCGGGCATTGAAGCATTGTCTACTTTTAAAGTGGATGCGATGTACATCCTGCCGATTGCAGGCATCATCGGTATGTTGGCGATGGGACAAGGTAGAAACATCGTAAAATACTCCACCGCAGGATTAAACAAAATGACCGCAACTGTGCTCATTCTGGTAGGTGCAGGCGGAATAGCAGGGCTCATCTCTGCTTCAGATCTGTCAGGACAGGTGGTGGGTCTGATTGAAGCGTCCGGAATATCCGGTACCTTCCTCGCACCAATCGCGGGTATTTTGATGGCGGCAGCAACGGCTTCAACGTCAACGGGGGTTATTCTGGCAACGGGCTCCTTCGGTGATGCCATCCTGAACATGGGAACAGCGCCGCTCGCAGCTGCCGTTATGGTGCACACTGGGGCTACCGTTATTGATTCACTGCCACAGGGCAATTACTTCCACGTGTCGGCTGATAGCATGAAGATGACGATTCGTCAGCGGATGGGCGTGATTCCATATGAGGCAATTGTGGGTGGCACGATGGCTATCGTAGCGACGTTACTGTACGGATTTATCCTTTAATCTAACGGATGGAGTGAGAGAGATGAGAGAAACTGTAGGGACTAGAGAGAAGACATTTGTTCTGGCACCGGATTCGTTTAAAGAAAGCATGACAGCGAAAGAAGTATGTATCGCGATGGAAAAAGGTTTGCGTAAAATATATCCAACGGCAGGTTATATTCATGTACCCATGGCGGATGGTGGGGAAGGCACGGTACAGTCCCTTGTGGATGCTTCGGGCGGTTCCCTTCACCAGCAAGAGGTGAGCGGACCATTAGGTCAGACAGTGACTGCCCAGTATGGCATTTTGGGTGACGGAACAACGGCGGCCATCGAGATGGCATCGGCCAGTGGCATACATCTGGTAACCAAAGAAACCCGAGATCCGCTACGGACGACAACCTATGGAACAGGAGAGTTGATTCGAGCGTGTCTGGACCTTGGCATACGCAAAATCATCATCGGCATTGGTGGCAGTGCGACTAATGATGGTGGTGCCGGCATGGCTGAAGCACTTGGTGTGAAATTTCTGGATGCACAGGGTCAGCCGCTTGCGCGGGGTGGTGGGGCTTTGGATCAACTGGCCCAGATTGATGTGTCGGGTCTGGATGAGCGTTTGCAGGAAGTGGAGTTCATTGTGGCCTGTGATGTGACCAATCCGCTCTGTGGGGAGCATGGTGCATCAAGGGTGTTTGGTCCACAAAAAGGGGCTACCCCAGAGATAGTTGAGCAGCTGGATGCGAACCTGTCCCATTATGCAGGTGTCGTAAAGCAGCAGCTGCACAAAGACATCCGTGATATACCCGGTGCCGGAGCGGCAGGCGGATTGGGCGCGGGACTCTTGATTTTTACACAAGCTGCACTACGTAAAGGTATTGAAATTGTCATTGAATATACTGAGTTGCGTGAGAAGTTGATTGCTGCGGATGTGGTATTTACGGGTGAAGGCGGTATCGACTTCCAAACGAAATTTGGCAAGACCCCCTATGGCGTTGCTCGGGCAGCCAAGGAAGCGGGTAAACCTGTGGTTGCCCTTGCAGGTTGCGTGGGCGAAGGGATCGAGACCCTTTACGCGGAAGGCATTGATGCCATATTTGGTATTGTTCCCGGGGCAGCAGATCTGGAGCGACTATTGCGGGAAGGCCCTGAGAATGTGGAGCGTACAACCGAGAATATTGCCAGGGTGTTGAAACTGGGTCTACTATCTTAGATCAGTGACGATCGGGATCGTACGGGGAGTTACGTGATCGTATTGGAATTCGATTGAAAAAGACGGGATGCGGATATGCCTGAAATCAGGTGATCTGTGTCTCGTCTTTTGCTATTCTCGAAGCTGTTCTGACGCTATTGGTAGAACGCGAGTAGTCCATGTGTAAGTTCAATGAGTTCCAGCAAATTACGGGGATCTTTGCCCGTAAGGGTCTGTATGCGTTTGAGCCGATATTGAAGGGTATTGCGGTGAATATTGAGATGGTCTGCTGTCGTGGTCATACTGCCGTTATGTTGGATAAAACTGCGGAGTGTATCCAGCAGGTCAGCTGTATCCTCAAGTTTGCTGATGATATTGGCATGAGGTGTTAGATCAGCCGCGCTGAATCGTACCAGAAAGGGTACATCCTCATACCGAATGATCGGCGAGTCTGGTTGAAGTGCCACCATAATGTTCATCAGGGACCGGGCCTGTTCGTAACTGGTGGCGATATTCGCTTCTTTTTGGCTGACGGCGATGAATGCTGTGGGTGTGATCTGTCTCAAACGCTGGATTATCCGATCAACGTCTGCTTCATTCTGGATCAGAATAATCTGATCATCACCATCACCTTCAATAGAGAATGAAGGGACTTGGAGCAATATGCGGTTAACCTCCATCTCAGCGGCCAAGGAGTTTTTAGGAAGACGGACATATAGAAGAATGGTTGGCAATTGCAGATCAATACGGTATTGCAGGGCTTCCTTTTTGACCTTTTGTGAGTATGAACCCGGCTGATTGAGCAGTCGTTCGATAAAGGCTTTTTTACGTGAAGCTTCATGAGCCATACTTTCCATTTGATTACGCTGTTCGATCAAGAGAGATACGGTAGTACGCACGATGTTGCAGAAAGGCCGAACTTCATCCGGATGACCGGATATGCCAATGACTCCGACATGCTGCTGATTGATTAGAATCGGTTCGTTGGTGCCCATCTTCTCAAGTATACCATCCTGCCAAACCTCGATCATGCTTCCTGTCGTTAATGCGCGGACAGCGCCCTGATGAACTTTGCCCACACGTTCCTTCTGACCACTTCCAATAATAATGCCATGTTCATTCATGATGTTGATGTTGTATGGAATGTCCTGCATCATTTTATCTACGATATCCTGTGCCTGTTTTTCCGAAAGCTGCAACAACGAAGCTCCTCCCCTTCCATCTCATCGTGCTAAATGCGCATCTTCTCTGATGATGATTCCGCCCGATACCATATTGTGCATCTGAACGAAATTATAGAGGAATGGTAAGGCTTACACAAGCACGACAGTTCGAATTGAAGGTGTTCATGTATCCATAGTGGTACCTTGTGTACTGTTCAAATAGTTCAGATGTGCTTTGCCCCAACCACACATGCCGTCCAATAACGCACCAATGGTCTGACCGTGTTCGGACAGGCTGTATTCCACCTTCGGTGGAACATCCCCATAGAGCGTACGCACAATAATTCGATCCTGCTCCAGCTCGCGTAGTTGTTTCGTTAACGTGCCTTGGGCTACATCAGGAATCATGCGTCGTAGTTCACCAAATCGTTTCGTACCTTCCTTTAATAAAATAAACAAGATAAGGGGTTTCCACTTCCCATTAATGGTCTCCAGCGTTGTTAATACTCCCTGTAACCTGGGTTCTTGTAAATCCATAGTAATCACCTCGTTTTATACGACAATATGTATCTCTATCATATCGGATTTTCACGATCTCTGCTTGATTGACTCTGTGAAAAGAGGGGGGGGAACCGTCGTAATCCCGTCCCAATAGTACGAATATTCATACTAGGTACGATGTAAATGCGTACTATTCAACGTTCTTCATTTCATGAATAATGAACACAACGTGAGCGCACATGCACTTATATAACCGGAGATGAGAGGATGATCATAGATGAATCAGTATACATTGGCGAATAAACGGGTCGTTATTATCGGGGGAAGCTCGGGCATCGGACTGGCTACGGCAATTCAGGCAGCTGCCGCAGGTGCGCATGTGATAATTGCGGGAAGATCGGCGTCCAGACTGGAGGAAGCAAAGGAAGAGATTACGAAGGCTGTGGGCAAAGGGGTGGCTGGAGAAACGGTGGTGGAAGTTCATGTATTGGACAATCAGGATGAGCAACAGCTCGAAGCATTTTTTGCCCGAATCGGCAGGTTCGATCATCTCTTCACGCCAGGAGCAGCCTACACTAGAGGTCCACTGACTTCGGATCGGGAAACGGCAGAGAGTTGTTTTAAAGGAAAATTCTGGCCTCAATACTTTGCGGCTAAATACGCTGCACCGTCTCTTTCGACTTCCGGCTCGATCACGTTAATGTCTGGTGGATTCAGCCAGCGACCACTGGATGGGGGTGCTTCCTACGCTGCATGTAACGGCGCAATTGAGAGTCTGGGTAAGGCACTTGCAGTGGAATTGGCACCGGTTCGTGTGAATGTTGTATCCCCTGGAACCATCTGGCGGGAGGGTCAAGAAGGGACGCCGCGTGGTGATCATTTTAAAGATTACGAGAAGCTGTCTCTGCTCAAGCGGGTTGGCTACAATGAAGAAATTGCACATACAGTTACGTATCTGATGACCAATACGTTTACGACCGGCAGCACATTGTATGTGGATGGCGGGTACACCTTGATTTAAGAGTCGGAGTTATATAGGTCCAAAAGAATACTTTTTTAAAAATAAAATAATGAAATATGACGAAAAAAGTTGAGATCTATCCTGTTTTTGTACTACAGGGTGGATCTTTTTCCATTTATTTTCACTTTTTGTTTAGATTCTGTTTATTGCATTGCAATACAATAGGCCTTACGTATCAGAGGGATTGAATTTATATGTAAAAAAACATGAGACAGGGAGGATCAAGTACATGAACTACAGAAAGCTGATAAGCTGTCTTTTAATTGCGGTTCTGTTATTACAGGTGGTTAGCGTTGGTGGGGTTGCAAGTGCTGACCCGGTTACTCCGTTGGACCAACTTAACTACATCAGAAGTTCAGATGATGATATCGATGTAGCTATTTCAGATGTTCAAAGCTTGTTGGAGAGCGGCAGTTTAATAGATATGACCGATATCTCCACCACTTATGACCTGCTGAATGATGAACAGAAGAAAGAATTGGCACGAGGAATGATTTTTTTGCTGCCACGGGAAATGGATTATGAGAGTCAAAGCCAAGTTGAGTATGTCTTCTCAGTGTTATATAACTTGTCAAAAATCCCTAAGTTTATGAATGAAGATAATGCTCAGGACCTTTTGGATGAGATCTATGGTCTGTTTAGTCAGGCAGAAGACTTTCTACCTTTCGACGAAGCGCAGTACATGGTAGAGGCCAGTGTTGGCTACAGCATATTGAGTGGTGCTGATAAGCCAATGTTTAAGAATATTGCTATGTTTGGAGCTTCCATGAACAGATCACAAGTTTCGGTATCTTATGTTTCACAGCTTACTTTGATGAAAACATTAATCGAGGAATATCGACCAATTAATACTGCTAATGATGTACCAGGCATGGACGAAGCGCTCAATTCCATGATGGTTCATAATCGAATGACCAGAATGATGAGTACCGAAGACTCCAGTATAGTCCCTTTTCCAGTTCAGATGGAGAAGATGGAAGATATTGAAGACGATAATCAAAAGAGAGAAGAACTTGCACAGTGGATGGTGGATCATAAGCCGCAAAATGGTTATGAAACAATATCCGAAGTTCAAACTGCGTTTGATGCTTTTTTCGAACCCAATAGTTCAGCCTTGTTGGAGCAATTCAACGATATCAAAAAAAGAAAGGATCAGGGGGAGAATACAGATTTCACTCCTGAACTAATCGAGTTACTGAGTAACAAAAATTTCATAGCTGATCCCGATTTCAAATCTTTGTCTAACGAGGATCAGGAGGCCATCATAAAGCATTTATTACGCATAGATCCACCGACTAGTGAAGGGTATGAGAATAAGGAACAGGTACAATATATGGTGCAATTGGCTCTTCAAGCACTTGAACTTCCTCGCAAAATCGAGGGATCAGCCCCAAGAGAAATACTTGATGAGTTTTATGAGAAACTAGCTGAGCGGATAGAGCATTTTGATTATCCTGGTGCCGAAGATAGATACTATAAACGTATAAACCTGTATCTCCAATCAGATACGATTGATAGAAGTATGACGGTCTTTTTATTTGAAAATAAACTCAGAGGGAACCTGGAAATAAGAAAAATTCTTTCTTATATGGAGACGGCAGTGGATGACACACCGTTTATAAATAGGGCTGAAACGACAGAAAGTATGTTGGAATCGCTGTTCAAAATGTATGACATTCAATCGGATATCGAGTCGTACAACTCTGATAACCCGGAAACGCCACTCGGAAGCTTTCCTTTGAATGTAGGTAAAGTGCATGATCTGACACCCGAAGAACGAGAACAATTGGCAGACCATATGCTTAGTGAGAGACCACTTGGTGGATATGCAAGTTTCGAAGCAATTCAGACTGCATTTAATAAATTTTTCCCAGATGACAACGAAGCTGACCCATTGACTGTCTTAAATACTGCAAAAACTAATGGTGACAGAGCGGCTATGCGTGTAGCTATGGAGAATCCAGATTTGGGTATTACTCTTCCTGATGGCTACGGTGCTCTAACCCCGCAGGTCAAAAATTTCATTGCAGGGTTCCTGATTCAATATGTAAGTAAAGAGTTCAAAAATAAAGAACAGGTTCAATACATGATTGAACTTGGTGTCCTCGCACAATCGGTTTGGGAGCAAAAAGAACTTATTACTCTTAAAAACAAGCTGGATGCACTTGCCCAGAAGTTAGCGAATTTGCCAGTGTCCTTTAATGATCAACAAAGCGAAGAATATCGTAGTATTGGTCAAGAATACTTGAAACGTACCAACGAAGTAGACAAAAGTGTGTTTGCCTACAGATACTTGTATTCGGTGGCCTTCGAGAAGTTAGAGGGGACTTTCCAAGGAGATATTGTTGAACCTATGGTAGTGCTAGGGCTTTTGACTACGCCATACCAGTCTATCAATAAGGCTACCAAGGTTGATCGAATGAATCAATGGCTTGATTCAGCTATGAATGATTACATTACAGGTGAAGCATTCTTCAACAAATACAAGTTTGATCGTACAGGCGCCCTTGATTTATCCAAAAGAGCAGAGTTGAGTCCTGAAGACCAAAAGGAGTTGGCGGAATGGTTGCTCACTGAGCAAGAGAGCTATGAGGATGTTAGTAATCTACAATATGTATTTAACCGATTCTTTACGGCTCCTGATGTGAAGGGGAATGACATCAATAACACCCTGACAGGTCTGGACGACACGATGGAGATCTCCTTTGATAATAAGTTGCACTGGATTGATATTGCTTCCATTAATAAGCTCGACCTTAGTGGAAACAAAACAGTATGGGTTCGTTACAAAGCAATCAGCGATGAACTGCCAGGCCGCGCCGTGAAGTTTGTCTTCACACAGAACGGTGATAGCGGCACAGATAATGGTAATACTCCAACACCTAACCCGGGTGGAAACACAGGTGGCGGATCATCTACGACTTCACCTGTAACATCTACACCTGCACCAACTACGAAGCAAGAACAGATCGTGGTTGACGTTAATGGAACGAACGGCACGAACCTGACCAAGACACCAATCACACGTACAACCGAAACCAACGGCACCATTAAAGATTTGGTGGAATTGACCGAAGCGATTGCCAAGGAATCGGTGGAAAAAGCGAAGCAATTGAACATGAACACTGCACGCATTGTTATTCCAGACACCAAAGATTCCGTGTCAGAGACACGTATTGAACTGCCTAAGGCAGCCGTGAAAGAACTGAGTGATGGTTCGCTGAAACTCGAAATTTCCACTGAAAATGCAGTGATTTCCGTTCCGACGAATTCCATCGCCGGATTCGATCAAGATCTGTACTTCCGCGTAGTTCCACTGAAAAAAGAATCGGAGCGCAAAGAAGTCGAAGAGCGTGCGAAGAAAGAGCAGTTGATTCAACAGGTTGCTCCGGATGCGAATGTACGCGTACTGGCTCGTCCGGTAGAGATCGAGACAAATATGCAGAGCCGCGAAGTGACGTTGACATTGCCACTGCGTGATAGTCTGCCGACCGATCCGGTTGCTCGTCAGCAGGCTTTGGATAACCTGGCGATCTACATCGAGCACAGTGACGGCACAAAAGAATTGATTCAAGGCAAACTGGTGCAACTCGCGGATAACAGCGAAGGCATTGAGTTTACCGTAACCAAATTCAGTACATTCACCCTCGTTGTGGTGGACGGGCTGAAAGTTTCACAAAGTAAACATCAGCCGTACATCCAAGGTTTCGGTGCAGATTTCCGTCCGGATGCATTCGTAACACGTGCACAGATGGCAGCCATGCTGGCTCGCAATCTTTCAACTGAAGCGGCAGCAGGCTCCACTAATAACGTGAGCTACAAGGATGTATCTGCGACACACTGGGCAACAAGTGAAATTCAAAAAGCGCAATCCGCAGGTATCATGAACGGCATGAGCAACACCCAATTTGCACCGGAAGGTTCGATCACCCGTGCACAGATGGCCACCATTGCGTATCGCTGGATGCAGCAACAAGCGAGCGCAGCAACCGTGAATGGCACAGCAGTTTCCTTCACAGATGTACCCGCAGACCTGTGGGCAGCAGATGCGATTGCATACGTGCAATCCGCTGGCCTGATGGTCGGATACAACGACGGTACATTCAAACCGAACAGCAAGCTGACGCGTGCGGAAGCGGTGAAAGTGTTGAACGTATTGTTCAACCGCACACCACTCACTGCCGCAGTTACGCCAACGTTTAGTGATGTACCAGTAACACACTGGGCATATGCAGATATCGAAGCTGCTGCGCAGAAGTAATATTAGTGCAGGATTGAGGAGCTTAGCTTTTAGCTTGGTTTCGAATAGCTGATAAGATAGACAAAGAAGACCACCCCAATAGGTGGTCTTTCTTTGTTCTAATGAAATTCGAAGAACGGATATTTCTAAGATGTGTTTCTGTGATCTATTTGTTCAATTCATTAGGCTAGTTTATTGAATCTAATCTTACGTGATGCATTTTTGTAGGTCTTAGATATTATATATTTCACTTTAAATGTTGAATAATGACGAAAAAAATGTTTTTTAACGCGAATTATGTATATAAAAATGGATTTAAAACCTTTTATTTGCTCTATTGTTCAGAATCCGTTCAGAGTTGTGTACTACAATTGGCCTATATTTCATAAAGCGAGATTAGGGAGGAAAGAGAAATATGCAGTACAGAAAAATAATGAGCATGTTGCTCATTTTGGTGTTGGTAGCTCCATGGCTGGCGCCAGCAGGAAAGGTTAGTGCAGGAGCATCGTATCCGGTACCCGGCAATAATGGTTTAATAACGGTGAAGGGTGTGGACGATAATTCGGTAGAGGTTAAATGGGAATATGCTCAATCCGATAATACTGCATCACATGAATTGAGTTATCGGGTTTTCTTTTCCCAAAATTCTGATCTTACGGACGCGAACGAAATCAACAATAGCTCAGTTGATCATGCTTATGGCAATTGGATTTCTGGTTCAGAATCTACAGATGGATCATTTTCTAGAATAGTTACTAACTTAACAGAAGGTGAGACCTACTATTTTAACGTAATTGTTCAGGATCGTTACTCGGATTTTGCATATCAGATGCAATCCATCAAATTTACTACACCGTTGGGTGAGTTTAATAACGCCATTGGTCAAAATTTTGACGCAGCTAAAATAGCTGAACTGTTCAAAAATGAAAATTTTATTACGACGACGCCGGATTTTGAATCTCTACCCCTGGAAGAGCAGAATGCACTGGTAACTTTAGCGGGACAAATGAATGAACCTGTTAATGGATATCAGAGTAATCTTGAGGTTCAACTTTTGGTCGATTATATTCAACAAGGTATTTCAGTAATGAAGGCAAATGAATTGTCCGATGTCCAAGAAAGATTGAGTATTTATTACGACAGATCTTTTACTTTTGCAGCGTCGGTTAGTCCTGAATATCTGAATATGATTAAACCGATGCTAGATCAATATTTTGATGCTTCTGATCTGGAGCGGAATGTGCTGGCATTCAAAATTAAGTTACAACGAATTACTAGTAACCCATCCCTTGAAGAATCAGTGATGAATCTTTCGATGGCTCCATTCCAAATTACCAAAATTACGAATGCCTCAACACAGAGTGAAATGATTAAAGCGCTAAAGGAATTATACAACCTTCAACAACAAGCAGAGGAGTTTAAAGGTACAGATAAAGAGACCCTTGTTGGTACATTCCCGCTTGATTTTAGTAAAATGCAAAGCGTTTCTTCCGACATGACTGAAATGGAGAAGCTTGCAGACTGGATGCTGCTGAAAAAACCGGGTAATGGCTATGAGACATACAGTACGGCACAGAAATATTTTGACCAATTTTTTGATACACCTGCAAAAGAGTCTTTGACACAATTAAATGAAGCTATACTTGCCAAAGATCGGGATGCAATATTATCTCTGTTGAGAAACTCGGATTTGCTGACTCAGCCCGGCTCGTTTGGTGATTTGACTGAAGAAGAGCAAAATACAGTTGCTGCTACATTAGTGCAGTTGATACCCGATTCGAATTCCTATAATGGAGATCAGGTCCAATTTATTGTAGATGCGAGTGCCAAGGCACTCAAAGCCTATCGGTTAGATTATCGTGAAATGGCTTATGAATTACAAACTTTCTACCAACAGATTTTGTTAGAAGGCCCGGGTCTCTTCTCACAAAAAGATTTTGGACTCTTCAAGGCAGCAGCTGATTTTTATCTGAAAGCTAATGAAGCAGATCAACGGATGATTGCTTATATTGCGAAGATGAGTTCTGTCACGATGAACAATGATAGTGATGTCAGTTTATTGTTTATGATATCTGGAGAGCTGCCTTCAATTAATCAAGCTTCGTCTGCAAATGAGGCATGGCAGCATTTAACGTTTTACTACATGATGCAAGTGCAGACAGAAATGTATATGAATCAATATCCTGAAGTAATGCTTCAAGAATTCCCGCTGCAACTGAACCGATTAAATGACATATCAGAGGATATGGAGCAGCAGCAAAAGCTTGCAGAATGGATGTTTAGTGAACGACCTATTGGAGGATATGAGAAAATTAATGATATTCAAAGAGCATTTAACTTGTTCTTTGCTCCCCCAGCGCCCAATGTTTCTGCTGATGACACAGCCAATGTTGTTATCGGCGCAGATGAAACGATGGAATACTCCAAAGATCATGGGGTGACTTGGAATAAATTTACCAGTACAGATCGATTCGAGGGGAACCAAACCATTGTGGTTCGTGTAAGAGCCAAAGGCAACACACCGGTATGGAAATGGACAACACTTACGTTTACATCCAATACTCCAACCCCTAACCCGGGTGGAAGCACAGGTGGCGGATCTTCTACGACTACACCTGTAACATCTACACCTGCACCAACAACGAAACAAGAACAGATCGTGGTTGACGTTAATGGAGCGAACGGCACGAACCTAACCAAGACACCGATTACCCGTACAACTGAAACCAGCGGCATGATTAAAGATCTGGTGAAGATGACCGAAGCGATTGCCAAGGAATCGGTGGAAAAAGCGAAGCAATTAAACATGAACACCGCACGCATTGTCATCCCAGACACCAAAGATGCCGTGTCCGAGACACGTATTGAACTGCCTAAGGCAGCCGTGAAAGAATTGAATGATGGTTCGCTGAAACTCGAAATTTCCACTGAAAATGCAGTGATTTCCGTTCCGACGAATTCCATCGCCGGATTCGATCAAGACTTGTACTTCCGCGTTGTACCTTTGAAAAAGGAATCCGAGCGCAAAGAAGTTGAAGAGCGTGCAAAGAAAGAACAGTTGATCCAACAGATTGCTCCGAATACGAATGTTCGCGTATTGGCTCGCCCAGTAGAGATCGAAACGAATATGCAGAGCCGTGAAGTGACGTTGACTTTGCCACTGCGTGACAGTCTGCCAACTGATCCGGCTGCTCGTCAGCAGGTATTGGACAACTTGGCAATTTATATCGAACACAGTGACGGCACAAAAGAATTGATTCAAGGCAAATTGGTGAAACTCGCGGATAACAGCGAAGGTATCGAATTTACCGTAACCAAATTCAGTACGTTCACCCTCGTTGTTGTAGATGGACTGAAAGCTTCGCAAGGTACACACCAACCGTATATCCAAGGTTTTGGTGCAGATTTCCGTCCAGATGCATTCGTAACACGTGCACAGATGGCAGCTATGCTGGCTCGCAATCTTCCAACTGAAGCGGCAGCAGGTTCCGCGAATAGCGTGAGTTACAAGGATGTATCTGCGACATACTGGGCAACAAGTGAAATTCAAAAAGCGCAATCCGCTGGTATCATGAACGGGATGAGCAACACCCACTTTGCACCGGAAGGTTCGATCACCCGTGCACAGATGGCCACCATTGCGTATCGCTGGATGCAGCAACAAGCGAGCACAGCAACAAATACAGGTACAGCGGTTTCCTTCACAGATGTATCCGCAGACCTGTGGGCAGCAGATGCCATTGCATACGTGCAAACTGCCGGCCTGATGGTCGGCTACAACGATGGTACATTCAAACCGGACAGTAAGCTGACGCGTGCGGAAGCGGTGAAAGTGTTGAATGTATTGTTCAACCGCACACCGCTCACTGGTGCAGTTACGCCAACGTTTAGTGATGTACCAGCAACACACTGGGCATATGCAGATATCGAAGCTGCAGCGCAAAAGTAATATTTATAAAAGAAAAAAAGGGGTCATTAACGCAGTAGCATATGGAAAAGAGAACCCCTAATGACGGATAGGATATGACAATACAATAGATAGAATAAAAAAAGAGCTGTTCCAAAAAGCCATACATTGGCTAGGAACAGCTCCTTTTTGCGCTTTAGTGTGACTCAACAATGGTACGTCAGATCGTCTAGGTTCGTTAGCGCCCCTGGGTCACCTATTAGTTATTCTGTTTACGCAGTTGTACTACTCTTTCTTGGGTGCGTGTGCAGCATTCTCGTAAAATTTCCCGTCTCGCAATTGATCCACGAATCCTTGGAGCCAGACGTAATATTGCTCTGCGTGTTGGAGTTTGTGCAGATCACGCAGTGCATCATCTCGATCTTCAGAAGAGGTATGCTCCGAAAGAATCATTGCGGACAGGTCGGGAATGACCTCACGAATGCCTTCTAACATGACATCTACTTCCCGTTGGAGCTTGGCCCCAAAGAAATTCTGGAATGTACGATAAAAGTCGGTCTCTGCCAGATACTGATCCTGGCGGTCCTTCTTCTCCTCCAGTTTGTAGATCATCTGTGATTCTGTAAGCGAACGAACCGCATAGCTCATGTTGCTCTTGCTCATATTCATCGAGTTTTTCATCTCTTCAAGTGTCATCGGACGATCTTCAAAATACATGATGCCGTATAATTTGCCAAACGTATGATTCACCCCATACAGATCCATCGTATTGGCGATGGCCTCAATGACTCTCTCCCTCAGCGCATGCCGATCAGGTAACGAAGAATGATTCGGGTTCCCGGCGGTTTCTTTTCCCACAATGTCACCTCTGGTTTATGATAGCGTTCCCACTAGCTGCCTCATATTTTACATGACTTGCTCCAATTTTAACATAAGCCGGAATTAGAATTTTCAATACAAGTGTACAATCAATTTTGTACAGAAGAAATATAAAGTCGATTATACTCAAAAATTCCCAATCATTAAAGAAAAATTGGACAGTAAGGAGTGGGGGATTTGCGTTTAAAACTATGGAGGGAGTCTGAGGCGGTCCTATTCACGCTGCCAGCTCTAATCCCATTGCTGATCTTCTGGCTGGGACCTCTGGGATATATCGTTTATCTCAGTTTCACCGACTGGGACTTCATGAGCCCGGACAAGTTGTTCGTTGGGTTGGACAATTACAGTTATCTGCTGACAAACTCTGAATTCTATCGATCACTGAAAGTCACCTTGTTATTCGGACTTGGAAGTGTAATCCCAACCATTGTGGGCGGATTGGCGCTTGCGATGCTCATGAATAGCAAAATCAAATCATCCGGCATCTTCCGGACATTACTCTTCTCACCTTGGGTCACCCCGACAGTTGCGGTGTCCATCGCGTGGTCCTGGATCTTCGAGCCCGAAGTGGGACTCGCTAATCTGATGCTGGGCTGGGTAGGCGTATCTCCGATCGGCTGGTTGCGTGACGCGGACTGGGCATTGGTTGCTGTTCTGATCGTCACGCTCTGGAAGTCGATTGGGTGGGCAATGGTATTTTATCTCGTTGCGCTACGAAATCTGCCTTCCGATCTGCTCGAAGCAGCTTCAATCGATGGAGCCAACGGTTGGGACAAGTTCAGAAGTATCACATTGCCGCTGATCTCACCAACGACATTTTTTCTCTCGATTATTCTTACTATCCAGTCCTTGCAAGCCTATGACCAGATCAATGTCATGACGCAGGGTGGACCGGCGGGATCAACGAGAACGTTGCTGTACATGTATTACCAGTCTGCATTCGAATCCTTTAACGTAGGCGAAGCTTCGTCCATCGCCGTTGTGATTATTCTGATCTGCGTGTTGCTGTCGGGAGTATCGTTCCTGCTTGGCAGACGTCTGGTGCACTACTAATGACAATGACATTGCCCAACAAAAAGTCTAAACGGATGAAGCGCAAGGAGTTGCAGAACGTGTCACAACCGAATTTTAAAATAAGTAAATTAATCCGCTACTTCCTGTTAGCCATTATCGCGCTGGGTACAGCCTTTCCCTTCTATTGGATGGTCATTAGCGGATTCAAAACCAATGATGAGATCTGGCAGTTTCCGCCGACCTTCTGGCCGGAGACGTTCCTGTGGAGCAACTATGTGGATGCCTGGAACGCGGCACCATTTGCCCGTTACATCTTGAACAGTACCGGGGTGGCCTTAGCCATCTGTTTATTTCAGGTCGTCAACTCCAGTATGATGGCGTACGCCCTGACACATATGAAGTTCCGTCTCAAAGGTGTGCTGACCTCCCTGATTCTGGTGGGTTATATGATACCGAGTACAGCCGTATATCTGCCTAGTTACCTGGTGCTTAGCGAACTTAATCTGCTAGATTCCTACACAGGCTTGATTGTATCCAACTGTGTCAGCGTGTTCTCGATCTTCCTGATCCGGCAGGCGTTCATGCAGGTATCGCATGAATTGGTGGAAGCCGGACAGCTGGACGGTGCATCCCACTTCCGGATTCTCTGGACGATTATCACGCCGCTTGTTCGCTCAAGCTTCGCCGTGATGGTGCTGATTACGTTTATTGAACAGTACAACAACTATTTCTGGCCTATGCTCATCACCAAAGACCCTAATTTACAGCTGGTATCGGCGGGTCTGCGCAGCTTCTTTGTAGAAGGCGGGGCATATGGACTGGCTTGGCCACAGATTATGGCTGCGAGTGCCTTCACCATCGCACCCCTACTTATTCTCTTCCTGTTCACCCAGAAGACGATCATGCAGAGCGTGAATATCACGGCTGGTGTGAACAAGAACTGATATGCACTACCATTTCACCTAAAACGGGAGGAACGACAATGAACTGGAGTCAAGCAAGCATGACATGGAAAAAGAGATTGAGGTTGAACTGGAAGGGTGGCATGTCGCTGGTACTCGCGACCAGCTTTGCTCTATTGACCGCTTGTGGAACACAAGCACCCGCAGAATCAGGCACGACAGCTGCTGCCAGTGGAACCGAAGTTCAGGCAAAAGATCCGGTGGAGATTGAGTTCTGGTATGGTCTGGGTGGTAATCTGGGCGATAACATGAAAAAGACGATTGATGCGTTCAACGCTTCTCAGAGCGAAGTCGTTGTAAAAGGAATTGTACAAGCAGATTACACGGAGACGGAACAGAAGCTGCAAGCAGCGATTGCTTCCAAGAAGGTTCCAGCCGCTGTACTCAGCTCCAATATAGACTGGGCACGCAAAGGATATTATGCACCCATGGATGAGATGATTGCCGCTGATCCGAATTTTAAGAAAGACGATTTCATTCAGACATTCCTGAACCAGGGACAGGTGGATGGAAAGCAATACTTTTTGCCAATGTACGGTACAACCCAGATCATGTACTACCGTATGGATACGTTCAAGGAGAACGGAATCGACCCAGCCAGTCTGACGACATGGGAGAAGCTGGCTGAGGCAGCGGCGAAGATGAGCAAACAAGAGAATGGCAAGACTACCTTCTACGGTTGGGAACCGATGTGGGGTAGAGACAATATGATTGATGCCGTGCTGGGTAAGGGCGGACAGATTCTTAGCGACGATGGCAAAACCGTTATGATCGACTCTCCGGAATGGATCGAGACATGGGACTTGTTCCGTAAATGGATTAACGAAGACAAGATTATGGGCATTCATTACGGAGGTCAGGGCTGGGAGTACTGGTACAAAACGATTGATGATGTGATGAAAAATAAAGCAGCAGGTTACACCGGATCTAGTGGTGACCAAGGTGACTTGGACTTTAGCGTAGTCGCTGCAATGCAACAACCAGGCTGGGAAGGTATTGGTGAAGGAAAACCGGTAGCGAGTGCCATATCGGCAGGTATTCCGTCAGCGGCAAGTCCAGAGCAACAGCAGGCAGCATACAAATGGCTTACGTATTTCTCTGAAACTTCGAACACAGCTTCATGGTCCATGAACACCGGATATATTGCAGTACGTCAGTCGGCTCAACAAGATCCAGAGTTCATGAAGTTCAGTGAGGAAAATCCACAGATCACGGTACCATTGCAACAGGCAGCTCACGCCTCGGCTCCATTCCAGGATCCAACGGGTGGCAAGATCAATGATGCATTGAAAGATGCAGCTGATCAGGTGCAGATCAATAATATGCCAGCGGAACAAGCGCTGAAGGAAGCAAAAGAGAAAGCGCAGAAGGAACTGGATCGGGTAACGAAGTAACGATATCGACAAGAACTGTTTCCAAGAGACTCGGTCGTGAGCCTGACCAGATTGTAAACATAACGTATCACTAATCACTATAAGTAACTCACGCGGAAAGGGCGGTACATGCTGTACCGTTCTTTCCGTTCATAAAGATTGCAGACAAGGAGTTTGACCAATGCAAGATGAAACGTATGTAGACGGATTACCAAATCCGATTGAAGCCGTTTTGTTCGACAAGGACGGCACATTACTTGATTTTACGGGCATGTGGGGGTTCTGGACCGATTGTGTGTTGAACGATTTCAGAGACCAGTTGGCGGCCAGGGGACTTCGTATCAATACAGATGAACTTCCACAGATCTGGGGTACATTCCACGATGACCAAGGCCGAATGAATGGGTATGACGTGCGGGGGCCACTTGCGATGGGAACTATGGATGAAGTGTATGCCGTGCTGACGTGGCATGGATATCGTGCGGGTCTCAGCTGGGCGGAAGCCAAGATCATGGTTCGGGAGTGTTTGGCGCGAGCGGAGGAAGAGATGGAACAGCATCGTCCGGCACGTCCGTTACCGGGAGTTCAAAGATTCCTTGAACAGTGCCGTAGCGAAGGCGTGGTTATGGGTGTTGTGACGGCAGATGATACACCAAGTGCAATTAAACATTTACAGTGGATGGGACTGGATTCCTTTTTTGACGTGGTGATTGGTACAGATCTGGTGGAACGGGGGAAACCTTTTCCCGATATGCTACTGCTTGCCTGTGAGCGGTTGGGAGTATCTGTACAGCATACTGTGGTTATTGGAGATACGGACGGAGACATGGAGATGGCACGAACCGCTGGTGCGGGGTACAGGATTGGCATTGGAGAACCGGGAAAAATCCGCTTGGCGGACAGAACGATTCAATCCTTCCATGAATTGCTGAATGGTGGGCTGAATCGATGACGAACAGTCACGCCTACTTGGGCTGGGTACTGTTGGCATTGGCCATCGGGCTGGAGCTGAGCGCTACCATTTTGCTAAAAGTATCGGATGGGTTCTCACGGTTATGGCCTTCGGTGTTGATGTTTGTCTGTTATGGCGCAAGTTTTACCTTTCTTAATTTTGCAGTGAAGTATATGCCGCTGGCTGTAGCTTATGCGATCTGGTCTGGGGTGGGCATTACGCTCATTGGCGTTGTGGGCCATTATTATTTCGGTGAACGTCTGCGGCTCACGTCGATGGTCTGGATCGGTTTTATTCTGATTGGCATTATTGGACTGAAATGGAGTGATTCTTGATGAAAAATGAACATACACCGGAGCAACCTATTGTCAGCTTCCAGGTTATTACGGACACACATGTGCGAGATGAGGCAGACCATATTCATAACCGGCATCTGGACCAAGCATTAGCCGACATAGCTACATTTAGTCAGGGGAGCAGCGGGATTATGCATGTGGGCGATGTGACGGATCGAGGTCTGCCGAGCGAATATCGTGAGTTGCAACGCATATGGAAGCAGCATGCGGAGAGTTTGCCGGACATCCGGTACACGGTAGGTAACCATGATATTGGAGCCGTGGTATGGCAAGATCCGCCGATCGTTTTGCTAGAGATGAAAGAAGATGAAGTAGCCGAGTTGTTGGAGCAGGAAGCGGATATGGAGCTAGTCACAAAACAGACCGCTGCTGAATCAGCTGCACTGATTGAGAAACTATCCGGCGGCACATATACGTTGTCTACTGCACCTTCGGAGCAGGATGGTCAGGATGGGGGACCGATCTCTTCAGGAGTCGACCCCATTACAGTCGCAGGGTTATGGCAGCGTCGATTAAGTGATTTTGAAGGGAGAACCGGCATGAGGGGCTCTTACCATGACCATTGGATTGATGGGTATCATTATATATTCCTGGGCACTGAGCAACCTCATCCGAAGGATTGCGATATGTCGGCTGAACAGTTGGACTGGCTGGATGCGAAATTGTCTGAGCGTGCAACACTAGATCATCCCATCTTCCTGTTCTTGCACCAGCCGCTTATGGATACGGTAGCTGGATCGCTGAAGGAACAGGGATGGTATGGTGTGAATCAGGATGCTGAACTCAAAGCGGTTCTTGCTAAATACCCGCAAGCAATTCTCTTCTCTGGCCATACCCATTGGCAATTGGAGGCACAGCATACGATGTACGATGGCGCAGGCAAGATGCCAACGATGTTCAATGCTTCGTCTGTAGGTTATCTCTGGACAGATCAGGATGAGCATCTGGAGGGCAGTGAAGGACTTCATGTGGAGGTTTATAAGGATCGAGTGGTTGTAAAGGGGCGGAACTTTGTTACGAGCAAATGGATTGAGGGTGCTGAGTTTACAGTAAGTTATCCTACAGTAGGGTAGTTATTTGGATAATCAACGGTAAAGGGTCATGCTAAGGGTCAATGCCATTAAGACAAGTTAAACTTGATGACATTGCTCAAAGGTGGCCTTTTTGGTGTCCATCTTAAAGATATGTATCAGAACATCCACCCCATAAAGTTCCACGTGAAACGTAGCAGGAGTGGCTAGAGTTGGGTAAAGTTGTAAATGGGTATGACTACAAACTATACTCAAATAAGTACACATGATATGCACGTACTCGTTAATTTAACCTATTTACGGAGAGGAAGTAGAAGCGGCATGAGAGAACTTCAGGTTCAAACGACATATGGTACCGTTCAAGGCGAGCTTTTGCACGATGCAGGCGTATGGAAAGGCATTCCTTATGCGAAACCCCCGGTAGGTAAGCTGCGTTTCAAGGCTCCGGTACAGCCTGAGTCATGGGATGGAATAAGACAGGCTACACAATTTGGGCCTGAGAATATACAACCTCGAAATCACCAACCAGAAGGCCAGACAGAAATTCCGAATGAGTCAGAAGATAGTCTATATCTGAACATCTGGGCACCTAAGGAAAAAGGAGCAACACCACTGCCGGTCATGGTATGGATTCACGGCGGCTCCTTTGTAACAGGTTCAGGTAGCCAGCCGATGTATGATGGTACACAGTTAGCGGTTCGGGGGGACGTCATTGTTGTGACGATCAACTACCGATTAGGACCTTTGGGTTTCCTGCATATGGCTCCATTAGGTGATTCATATGTATCCAATGCAGGTCTGCTGGATCAGGTTGCGGCATTACAGTGGGTGAAGGATAATATCTCTGCTTTTGGTGGTAACCCGGATCAAGTTACGGTGTTCGGCGAATCAGCAGGCAGCATGAGTATTGCAGCACTGATGGCGATGCCAGCGGCCAAAGGACTGTTCCAACGTGCCATTATGGAGAGTGGTGCATCCCAGTTCATGCCGGCAGAGCAAGCTTCAGCGTTGCGGGAAGGGGTGTTAAAAATCCTTGGGGTGGATCGGGACAACCTGCAGAAGTTAAATACAATTCCTGTAGAGCAGATTATTGCAGCGGGTGAAACGGTCAAACAGCAGAGCGGGGCAGGTATGGCATTATTGTTCCAACCTGTATTGGATGGGCAGACACTACCACAGGTGCCACTTCAGGCGGTGAGCGAAGGCTCGGCGCAGGATATTCCGGTGTTGATTGGTACGACATTGCACGAGGGTGCACTGTTCATTCAGCCACATGTGCCTTATTCAAAAGAGATCGATATGGTTCAGGGCGTAGACTTTATGACGCCAGATCTGGAGAACCGGGTAGCCATCGCGGATAGTTATCCAAAAACGGCAGATGGACAAGCCCAAGTCATGACGGATATGTACTTCTGGCGGTCAGCGCTGCAATATGCTGCTGCACAGCAGAAGTATGCCCCGGTGTGGATGTATCGATTTGATTGGGTCATGCCGGAACATCCCTTGTTAAAAAGAGCGATTCACAGTATCGAAATGTTCTTTGTGTTTAATACACTGCATGTCCTCAAATTCATGAATGCAGAGCCGGATGAAGCCGCGGCGGCACTTGCCCTCAAGGTACAGGATGCCTGGATTTCCTTTGCCAAGAATGGCCAACCTGAAGTTGCAGGTGTGAAATGGCCTGAATATGAGCAGGATCGTGCGACACTAATCTTCAACCATGAGATTGAGGTCGTACATGATCCGGATGCAGCCAAGCGAGAGCTGTTAGGGTTATAATCCAGGCCAATTATTTGAAATGGATACTCTGAATAACTGCTTTGAGCCCGATCAAAAGAGGACATTCATTCTCAGAATGAACGTCCTCTTTTTGTAATCCGGCTGGAGAGTAAGCAGAACGTAAGTACCAATTAGGGGGATACATTATGCATTGCATTGTTATACTCCAAACATTATTTACGAGAGGCACGTGTGCGGGACACTTCATCGAAGTAGAAGGAACGTTTTCCACGGGAGAAGAGTACGATCAAGACATGAACAAAGAGCACGGCGTAGACTAACATATAGATGCCGAATGTTCCCAAGGAGATCCACATTTGATAAGGCTGAAGCATCACATCCTGATGTCCTGAAAAAGCATAATCGTTGACCAGGCGAATGATCGTAACTAGCAGCCATGGAACATAGAGTGCGGCAAATCTTTTGAATAACGATTCACTGGTGGGTGTGCCGGTCTGACGATCCACATAGCGGAATCGCAAGATGGCCGAGCCTGGAGTTACCCCATTTCGCACCCAAGGGATGAAGAACAGCACAATGACCATAGCAATGGATGTACTTAGCGCATCACTGATCACATCAGATGCTGTGAAGATCGATATCAGATTCGAAAGGAAGACAACAATGATTCCATCAATAATCAACGCGAGCAATTGAGGCATAGTATACACTCGGTTTTGCTCCACGATCTGTTCACTCTTCGCCTGAATGCTTGCACGTGATGGGAATAAAGCAAGCAGGATGGGCGCTGTGAAGAATCCAATGACCGCTCCCGAAGTATTCAACAACAGGTCATCTACATCGAAGAGGCGGTAAGGACAATTATAATACCCGTAGAATCCGGTGATTTGAGTGATCTCGAAGAATAAGGAAAGCCCGAATCCGCCTAGCAGGGCGTACTTCCAGAATGATCTCTTTTGAAAAAAATAACGGATATATACACCCAGCGGCATAAGGAGCAGGACGTTAAATAGAACTTGCAGAAAGGCTCTGCCCTGAATCATGCTGAGATAGCTGGAAGGCTGGGTCCATACAATGGGTGTTTCCTTCATGATGTCTTTGACAAAAGTGAATGGAACCAGATTGTAATAGATCGTGTCAGCGGCTTGCTGCGCACATGTATCTCGCGTAGTTGGAAACGGGAGAATGACAAGGCAATAGGCGGCTAGAATATAAAAGATAAACGAAAAGCTGATGCCAAACCGTGACCAGCTGAAGAAACCGTCTTTACGATAACCATAGATCAACCACGGCACCAGCAAAAACATGGCCGCAACAACAAAAATCAAAAAAGCCGTTTGCACAGGGAAAACATATGAGGACATGAGTAGGAACTCCTTTGGTATTAAATATAATAACATTCATAGAAACAGAAAAATTCATGTATGTGTAGTGCGTATCTATTAGTTACATCATAAGTAGTTACCCTTAAAGTGAGGGAGGCATGAACCTTAAATTTGGTTTAAATCCATCCTTGCAGTGAGCAAGCGTATGGAATATACCGCCGAAATCCCGTATACTAGCGGGAATGCCAATCGTAGAATGGAGAGTTTAATACATATGTCTAATTTGCCTAACTGTCCCAAATGTAATTCAGAGTACACGTACGAGGATGGTAACCTGCTGGTTTGCCCGGAGTGTGCGCATGAATGGTCTTTGGAAGCAGACAATGATAATGCAGAGGATGCAAAAGTAATCCGTGATGCCAACGGAAATGTGCTAAGTGATGGCGATACTGTTACAGTCATTAAAGATCTGAAGGTTAAAGGTAGCTCGCTTGTGGTCAAACAGGGCACGAAGGTGAAGAATATCCGCCTGATTGATGGGGATCATGATATTGATTGCAAGATCGACAGCTTGGGTGCAATGAAGTTGAAGTCTGAGTTTGTGAAAAAGATATAAGATAAGATCGAGAAACGTTCCGTTCCGCATTCAATGGGAATTGAACGTTTTTTTTGTTTGACAGGAAATATTTAGTAGATATATACTGGTTGGAATTTAATTTTTTTGAACATGGATGAGTAGTCTACATATAAGAAAAGGTAGGTGTCAGAGCGATGAAGAGAGATCACATTATTGAATATTATTCCGGGTTTGATGAGTGGGGCAGATTGGAGCGGGAACCAATTGAGTTCATCATTAACATGCATTACATCAAGGAACATCTCCCCGCTACTGGTTGTATTCTGGATAATGGCGCAGGACCAGGAAAGTATGCCATGGAGCTGGCGAAGCTGGGGTATCAAGTCACTTTATCGGATCTGACACCTTCCTCCGTGGATACTGCGAGGCAAAAGGCTCAGGAGTTTGGTTTGACACAGCAATTCGATGGGTTCCATGTTCTCGATGCCACTTCACTCTCCGGTATGGCTGACGAGACGTACGATGCGTCCCTCATGCTGGGGCCGTTATATCATCTACAGACAGACGAAGAGCGGATGGCTGCTGTACGGGAGTTGTACCGTGTGACCAAGCGAGGGGGCGTGGTGTTTGTAGCCATGCAAAGCCGAATGCGCATGAGTATCAATTCGTTACAATCTCCGCAGCACTGGAAACCGAATGATAACATGGCAGCAATCCATTCTTTTGTGGAAAAGGGTATATTCGATCATCAGGATCAAGGACGATTTACGGGAGCATACTATTTTAATATTCAGGACGTTACACCCTTCATAGAGCAACATGGGTTTGAAACCGTAGATTTGATTGGTTCATCCAGTCTTAGAGCCATGCTCACGGATGAGCAGCAGCAATATTGGAAAGAGCGTGGCGAGTACGATGAACTCATGCAATATATGATCGAAGCCGCCAAAGACCCTTCCATATTGGGAATCTCGTCGCATCTGCTGTACATCGGGAGGAAGAAATAATAGACTTACAGGCAATGCTCTAAAAATCTATGTATTTTAGAATTTCAGCCCGTGGAATACTGTTTCCACATGATATAATATCTCTATCTAATGGTCTGGAGGTGTCACTATGCAATGGAAGGAAGTTCAGGAGCGATTCCCTAATGAGTGGGTCGTTTTTGAGGCAACCAAGGCGCATTCTAGAGAAGGCCAGCGTTATATTGAAGAGATGGCAGTGATTGATTCATTTGATGATTCTACAAAGGCACTAAAACGTTATGGTGAATTGCATCAGGAAGATCCCAGACGGGAATA
The DNA here is from genome assembly GCF_038004645.1 of Paenibacillus sp. FSL M8-0212. Taxonomy (NCBI): domain Bacteria; kingdom Bacillati; phylum Bacillota; class Bacilli; order Caryophanales; family Paenibacillaceae; genus Paenibacillus; species Paenibacillus sp. FSL M8-0212. Next base: position 2,695,899 of record NZ_JBBORP010000001.1, read on the forward strand.
CTGCTTTTTTCACACTTCACGTCCAGAAGTTGTGGCAAGAGAACGATATGTTGGCATGAGAGGTCCTCGATGAAAATTTCAGAGGTTTATGGAATTTGATCAAGCCATAATCTATAGAAAATAAACATAAATGTGCCCTCTGGAAACAGAGGGTACTTGTGTTTTTCATCAAAATAGTTCAATATTAAGATACATAACAAAAGGTGATCTACTTACAATAGGTTAGATGAACGACGGATCGCTTCATACCAGGGAGGAACAGACAATGGAAATCGGAATTAGTACATTTGTGGAGACAAACCCGGATGTAAAAACAGGAGAACTTATCAGTCATGCGCAGCGTATTCGGGATGTTGTTGAAGAGATTGTTTTGGCAGATCAGGTGGGTTTGGATGTATATGGCGTGGGAGAACATCATCGTGCTGACTACGCCGCTTCATCACCAGCTGTCATTCTGGCGGCAGCAGCTTCACAGACCAAGAATATTCGCTTGACGAGTGCGGTAACCGTGCTGTCATCGCATGATCCGGTACGGGTATATCAAGATTTTGCGACACTGGACGGCATTTCGAACGGACGTGCAGAGATTATGGCAGGGCGGGGATCATTTATCGAATCGTTCCCACTGTTCGGCTATGATCTGAACGACTACGATGAGTTATTCGATGAGAAACTCGATTTGCTGCTCAAACTGCGTGATTCGGAAAAAGTAACCTGGGAAGGCAAACACCGCCCTTCCTTTAACAATCTGGGCATCTACCCGCGCCCGGTACAGGAGAAACTTCCGGTATGGATTGGTAGTGGCGGTAATCAGGAATCCGTAGTTCGTGCAGGACTGCTCGGTTTGCCACTGGTGCTTGCCATTATTGGTGGCCGTCCGGTGCAATTCGCACCATTGGTGGAGCTGTACAAGAAAGCAGCTGCACATGCAGGACATGATGCTTCCAAGCTGACCGTTGCTTCTCACTCTCACGGCTTCATTGCCGATACAACAGACGAAGCCGTGGAGAAATTCTTCCCGCCAGCGCAAGCGGTCATGAACATACTGGGCCGTGAACGTGGATGGGGACACTACAGCCGTGCAACATTTGATGCAGCGCGTAGCCTAGAGGGTGCTTTGTACGTAGGTGATGTGGAGACGGTAGCTCAGAAAATTATTTACCTGCGCAAAGAAGTCGGGATTACACGCTTCATGTTGCACACCCCCCTCGGCACAATGCCGCACAACGAGGTTATGAGAGCAATCGAGCTACTTGGTAAAGAAGTCGCTCCAATCGTGCGTAAAGAAATTGCACGTTGGGAAGCTGAGAACGAAGAGGCACGTTAATCGACTGAAACCGTTACGGAACTATAATAGAGCGAACACAGAAGAAAAGGAGCATGCCCTAGGCGTATTACGCCAATGGGTCTGCTCCTTTTTCGTTTATCTTCTAAAAGTATCTAAAACACCACAGATGTAATGCTTATCCATTCGCAGATGTACTCACAAGGGAGTGTATAACCATCGACAACGTATGATCATAGAGGGTTTTGGCAGCTTCTTCGCTCTCAATATGGCCTCCCAAATACAGATGAATAACACCGTGTAAGGGAGCCCAGATCATCCGAACTGCAAGCATGGGATCTTGTACCTGAAGCATTCCCTGTTCAATGGCTACCTCAACCAAGGCAGACACTTGTTTCAGTGCAGTCGCTGTTCCCTGTAAGGTTTCTCCATCTGGTTTGAATTCGGAAAAAGATCCTCCAAACATCAGCTGATAGAAGCTGGATTGAGAAATGCCGAAGTCCCAGTAGACGTAGGCCAGATCACGGAAATACTGTTCGAACGATGCCTGCCGGGGTATAGTTTCAAATCGCTGGGCCATGAGGGAGCAGCCCTCTAAATACAGATGTTTGGCTAACCCTTCTTTTTTGCCAAAAAGGTTATATATGATTTTGGTGGAGCACTCCATGCGTTCAGCTACACGGCGTACCGTGACAGCTTCTGGTCCATGCTCTTGCAGTAAAGCAGCAGCAGCATGCACAATATTTTGCCGCAGATTATCTGAGTGCTGGAGTCTGGCTTCCTGAAAGGTTGTTACCGTATGTGCAGATTCCGTGGAACCCGAATTATGATCCTTCATTGATTTCATCCTCGTAACCGTATTGTTGTTGAACAGAAACTACGTTTCCTTCGCTTATCGTCATTCTACTGTTTTACGCCGGATAACGTCAATTTAATCCTAGTTTAATAAGTAAGCACCACGTTCTAGATTCAAATTTAACAAATGCATTTGACAGCGTCATGCAATTTGGTTACGATGGTTCTATAAAGAAACAGTGTTTCCTAATGAAAACAAGTGTTTAAATTATGCACAGAGGATGGATGAGAGATGATAAAGGAACAGCATCAATGGGTACTTATTACAGGTGCTTCTTCAGGTATTGGGGAAATTTTTGCACTCGAAATGGCTTCTAAGGGTAAAAATATTGTGCTGGTGGCCAGAACAGAATCCAAACTGAATCAGTTGGCAGAGCGAATAGAACGTACATATCAAGTAAGGGCTGAGGTAATCGTATCGGATCTTTCCGAAGTAGAGGCACCTCAGAATGTATATGAGGAATGTCAAAATCGGGGAATACACATCGATATGCTGATCAACAATGCTGGATTTGCTACCCATGGATGTTTTGAACAGGTGGATGGTTCAAGGCAACAGGACGAGATTATGTTGAACGTGCTCGCCTTAACGAACATGACACATCTTTTCTTGCCAGGCATGTTACAGAAGAAAAATGGTGCTGTCATTAATGTGTCTTCGACGGCTGCCTTTCAACCTGATCCGTATATGGCTGTGTATGGAGCAACGAAGGCATTTGTACTTTCTTTTACAGAGGCATTATACGAAGAAAATAGGAAGCGTGGCGTACAGTTTTTGGCACTATGCCCAGGCTCAACCGAGACCTCGTTCTTTGATGTAGTAGGTGCTGATGAAGCCTCGGTGGGTAAACGTGATACCCCTGAGCATGTCGTGGCAGTGGCCATGAGAGCACTCGAGTCAGGCAAACCTTATGCTGTGCCGGGGGCTGGTAATTACTGGACAGCGCAGTTCACCCGCCTCGTGCCACGCAAGTTGATGTTGCGAATCGTAGGAAGTATGCTCCGTCCACGTTCCAAGGATGGTAAACCAGAAAAAGTACAAGCCTGATTAGTGGTATAGGGTAAAAGCTTTAGGCCAAAATGCCTTTGGCCCGAGCTTCCTTTATCCAGTCTGGAAATTCAGTAAGGAGACGATCGTACAATTCTTCATCGCTGATCTTGGAGATGTCGTCGAGAGCAAAAAAGTCAGCATTATCGATGAAACGTCCAGTCATGTCATCGAGTTTCTCGAGAATACCGTAATTGGCTTGGCCTAGGCCAACGAATTGCCAGAATAGGTTTTTGGTTGAGCTTTCGGTAATAAGCCGTATGATTTTCCCTTTTTGACTGACTCCACCATCGCTAAAAAAGATAATATACGTTGGAATCTTCACATCGGGTTCCTCGATCGTATATTTGCGAATGACATCCTGCATCACAGGAGGTTCGTTATTGGTACCGCCTTTGCTTCCCAGCGTATATGTGCGTTCAATATAATTCTCGAAATCCCTGGCGGTGACGCTAGGTGCACGCAAGAAGTCTTTGGCGAAGAACCAGACGTCCAACTCTCCGTTATCATCAAACGCTGATGCAATCGCCAGGATACGCTCGAAGGCCTCTTGCACGATGCCTTTGCGATACAGATGGTACATGGAGCCTGATGCATCAAATACAACGGCAACACGTGCCTGGATAGGTTCAATCTTTTTCTTTTGCAGAGACAGGGTTACTTTACGCTTGAGGAGATCGATTTTGGTCAGGTTAAGCGGCGGATGATTCGTGTTTGGTGCAGCAACAGGTGCCAAGGCTTCTGGAGAGGCGGCTGCTACTTCAGCTTGTGCCGTGAGAAGAACCTGTTCGGCTTCCGAGGTGTCGTTACTCTCAATTTCAACACCGAATGACTCTGCCAGCGGCTGCAATCCACCAAAGAAACCTCGTCCAATCGCACGAACTTTGAACCCGTCACGATACTTGTAGATTTCAATGAGAATAAGCGCTGTTTCCGCAGTGACCTGTGTGATCTCGTAGGTGATCTGCTGGGAACCCGCTTGTACAATCGCCTGACATGCCTGAACATCGGCGAAAGTCCCTCCCGCATCCAGAGTAGCCGTAAACACACATTTTTCCACAGGGGCCTGCCGTAATTGATTCGTATCCAGTACAAACGAGGATTTCAGTTCCTCTGCCTGTTGCAGAAGTACACTTTGATGGGGATCGGCCGTCTGATTATAAAATACAAAATAGTCGTCAGATGGGACCTTTCCCTCTTCGTTTACCATAAAACAGCTAACATCCAAGGGAGAGGGAGATGATGTACATTGAATGGTTACCTGAAGTTGAGCGCATTCGTTGATGCTAATATTCTGGCCTGTGTTTAAGTGGACGAGCGAATCTGTCATAATCGGATGCGCCTCTTTTCTCCAATATAATGGTTGAAAATGTACAGTAACAAGATCGATTCTGAGACAAATGTTTCCATAAGTCAATCTTTTCACCGTTGATCCTACGCTTCATCAGACTCGTACTTTTCTCGATGCTCCTTCTTCATCTTCACATAGTCTGGATCGGTCTTCGCAATCTCCCATTGTGCTTTGAATATAGCGGCGGCTTCTGCCTTCACCTTATCATTCTGATAGGGCAGGATCGAGCCATCCTCCTTCGAGTATTTGCGTCCTCCTTTGTGATTCGTATAACGTCTGGCCCGTGTATAGCCCATCTGGAGAAATTTGCGAGCCATATCCATACCCACGAAATCTCCCTTTTTCTTATACTCCAAAAATAGCTCATAGATCTTCTCTGATGACTCTGTCGCAATCTCGGGTGTTTTGAATCGCCAGTGTGGCAGAATCTCGCCTTTGTACGGCTCAACCATCAGCACACCCTGCTCGCCCCGGCCTACGGTGTACAGCTCAGGATGTTTGCGCAGATCCAACTCATCATAATTGAGACTGTAATCAAATTTTTTCATGTATACACCCTCCTTGATAGGGATTACCCCGATTCTGAACCAACAAGCACGGTTAATGGGGAACAACAGAATCAATTACACAGGAGGGATAACGGTATGGGAATGTCCGGCAGATATCTTGTGGTAACGAAGGAGCTAGTTGAATCCATCAAGTCAGGTGAGGTTAGTGTGCATGATTGTGCAGTTGATCTGGATATCGATAAAATGTGGCAGATGCTGCAGTTCACGCTGAACGGTAACTTGTTAGAAGGGGAGCCGCCCCTGGGCTATGTGGTGCCTCTAGCAGGTGAGCAATACTTGGGAAACTATTCGGACATGGATCTGTTTTTGCTTAGTAATGAGCAGGTGCTGGAAGCCTACATGGCATTGGAGCAGCTCACACCGGAGGAATTGAAGCAGCGGTATAGTCTGGACCGGATGATCGCTGAAGGGGTCTATCCTGTCATGGAAGATTGGGATGCGGAAGAGACATTTCAGGAGATCGTTCAGACTGTGGATGATGTTCAGGCCTTGTTTCAGGCCACGGCTGCAAGTGGGAACGGCATCATTTTTTATGTTTTCTAAATGAGCACTAAAATTATGATGGAAAATGTCATGCCGATATTGAGGCAGGTTTGAACTACGCTTATTCGGGTTATTGATAGACACAAGGCTCAGGCCTTGATACATGACAATCCGGTAGAAGAGAGGGAATGCGATATGACACAGGATCAGAACGAAGAGAACAAAGCGATTCAAGAGGACGAGCCGGATCAATTCGAGACTCCCGCAACTGCGGAAGATGAAGAAACGGATGAGAAACTCGCAGAAGATCAGGAGCAAGAATAACTCCCAGCATTGCATAATGAAGCAGGATGTTTTATCGAAACATACGATATGCTGAAATATAGATAGACCAGAGGTCGGACATGTTCCGGCCTTTTGGTTTATTTTTTTGCGTATCCGTTTACAAGAATTACCTATACCTTCATAATGGAAATGAACCATATTTTTCTAAGGAGGAGTTCATATTACGAATCGGAAGTTAGTCCAATGGATGGCAGTGCCACTAGTACTTTTAATGGTTGTTCTTACAGGATGTCAGGCTGTGGGTGGAGTAGACGTTGGCAAAGCAATGGCCAATGGCGCGAGTATCAAGTCCGGTGAATCCAGACAATCCATGAATATAAACATAGAACCGGCTAAGGAATTTGCTACAGAAAAAGACCTTGAAATGATCGAACTCATTAATTCCATATCCCTGGATATTGATCAAGCCAAAATGAAAGATGCGAAGACTGCATCGATTAAAGGTACACTGAGCATGGAGGGAACGAAATTACCTTTCCACCTGTCCATGAATGAGTCCCAATTGGTCATTGATCTGGACGGAGCCCAGAAACCGCTGTACATATCTCTGGATACGCTCCAAGATGCACAGGCTCTTCCAATGGTAGATACGAAGGCTCTGGAGAAACAACTCGAGGAAATTTCCCCGAAACTGTTCTCTTTTGTCCTGAAGCATCTGTCCAATCCGAAGAACATCTCCGTAACACCGGTACAGGAATCCGTGAATGGCGAAGCGCTTAGCCTCTCCAAGCTGCATCTGGAAGTTAGTGGTGAAGAGATGCTTGCTATGGTTAAACCGTTCCTGACGAGTATCTCGAAGGATGAGCAAGGACTGAAAGAGCTGATTGGCGATCTGTATGATGTGTTCTATCCTGTTCTGGAAGCTGTGAATGAGGTTGAAGGCGGGGGAGATGAAACGCTGAATTCTATCGTTCCTGAATCGAAAGATGAAGCTGTTGCGTCACTATATGCCATCATCAAAGTAGGACTGGACAGCATGCTGGTCAATTATGATCAGGAGCTGAACAACCTGTTGAATGAGACACCTGAATTCAAAACGGTATTTGGCACAGGTACCACACTGAAATTGGATTTCTATCTCGACAGCAAGCTGGATATTCGCAAGCAAAACTTTGAACTGAAAGTAGCGTTGCCGGCTTCCGAAGATCTGCCGGTGAACTCCGTAACCGTAAGTGGAGACAGTGAACAGTGGAATATCGGTGGAACGGTTGCAGTGGATGAAGTGGATGTATCGGGTGGCGTTATGGATCTGATGAAGGATGATATTACGCCTGGACAGATGCTGCGCAATTTTGATTCCAATTCACTCGCATACCAATTGCTGAAAGATGAAGCTGGGATCACGAGTAAAAGTGTAGTGCTCTTCCCGGATGATGAATACGCTGGGGCGATCACGGTTAAGAATACAACATTTGTTCCGCTTCGCTACGTGTCTGAAGAATTGGATGCTGAAGTGAAATGGACCAAAGGTTCAAACCAAATCGTTGTTATTGACGACATCACTGGTGATGAGATTGTCCTGACTGTAGGTTCCAAGAAAGCAACCGTTGCTGGTAAAGAAGTGACCATGGTGGAATCCGCCTATGTGGGCAAGGACGGCAAGACGTATGTGCCACTGCGCTTTATGGCTGAATCCCTTGGAGCTACTGTAGATAAGGAACAAGAAACAGGCTGGATTTATATTGACCGTCCTTAAGTGAGACGTTATAAGTAAGCCTTAGTAAGAGAGGGGATTTCAGAGTATGCCAGATTTCTCGTAATGATCGTGAAAAGAACACCGCAAAAATTCCGTTAGAACATGAACGGGATACGTGTGTCCTTTTGACCCATTACGAGGAACTTCGGCGTTTCTGAAATGAGGAAACGGATCGGGGAGTGCCTCTATTGGAGGTGCTCCTCTTTGTTGTGTCATCCTAAATAAATCCCCAGAGGTGTTGTATATGAAAAGTCAATTATTCATCCATTCAAACTCCGTTACGTTGCGTCCATTTACGCTTGAAGATCAGGCTGTCGTGTATGCATTAACCCAACAACCTGAAATCACCAATATGCTACCCGATTGGAAGATGACCGAGGAGCAGTTGCGCGAATTTTTACAGTTTGTCGTTGGCAGTTACGAACAGTTCAACCCGGAAGATGTACGCATCCTGCTTGCCGTTGTACACAATAAAGATCAGCGTATCATTGGTTGGTGTGGTGTGTTTCCCAATGACCTGCTGGATCGGGCTGACCGTGAAGTGGCTTACGCCATCTCCCGGGATTACCGGAATAAAGGATACATCACAGAGGCTGTGCAGGCGCTAACAGCATATGTATTTGAGCATACCTTGCTGGATCGAATCGTGGGCATTGTGAAGCCGCACAACCAGCCGTCACGCAAAGTTCTGGAGCATACAGGTTTTCGTTATATCTCTCGCAGAATGCTTATGGACCAGGAGTGCTACGATTATTTTGAACTGCTCAAAGTAAAGTCCGAACCAGCGCAATTGAAGCAGATGCATTGCACAGTTCGCTTAAGACGAGCACAGCAGGAAGATGCTGTTGTACTTACAGAGATTTGCACTCGTGCTTTTGATCATGTCATAAAAGTCTGGGCGGATAATGAGAAGGATATCGATAGCAATCTATGCCCGCCTGATTATTCGTCAGTTCGCATGCATCGTTACGTGATCCGTGAATGGGATTATTATGTTGTAGAATCAGATAGATGCGCTATTGGCGGAGTGAGTGTTAACGTACTTGGACGAAAACATGCCAGGATCGATAAGATCTATATTGATCCCGTATGCCAGGGCCGTGGCGTGGGAACTCAAGTCATGAGGCTTATTGAGGCTGAATTTCCGCAGATTGAAACCTGGAAGCTGGAGACCTCAGGTCGGCAGCTGGATAATCATCATTTTTACGAAAAAATGGGATATGTTTGTATCTATGCATCTGAGGATGAGTTTGTATATGAGAAGAACATGTCCGTTGATTCTTTTGATCCAACATGTGATGAGACATTAGCCAAGGACTCGGGTGAGTCGGTGGTTGAATATGTTCAAGCTAATCTGGACTCGGTTCGTTACAGCACCAGTAATCTGACCAATAGTCGGATTACCGACTGCAACCTGAGTGGAAGCAAATTTACCAATTTAAATATGACCAATATATTGCTAGCTGATTTACGCCTAACTGATAGCAAGATTGAATTTTGTGCTTTGGATGGAGTTCAATTCCAGGACACACATCTTGGATCTGACCGTGTACCTATGCAGTGGGCTCATTGTGATCTTAGGGGAAGTCGTTTTATCGATTGCGATCTATCTGGAGTTCAGTTGGAACAATGTCAAGTGACCGGGATGAAGATCAACGGAGTAGAAGTAGAGGAATTACTTGCAGCCTATGAGGCTATGAAGTCCTGAGGACGAATGGCATGGCAAATACGGAAGCATACTAATCCGGTTGAGATGCTGGTTGTAACAGATCCTCGTTTGATTAGAACAATTAAGGAAACGGGTATTTATCTATGGAAGATGTCCAAAACAGCAAAGGGAGGTCTATGAATGATGACTGAACGATTTGCGGGTAAAGTGGTCCTGATTACAGGCGGCGGTTCCGGCCTCGGGCGATCAGCTGCTGTGGAAGTAGCACGTGAAGGGGCGAAGCTTGCCTTGGTGGATGTGAACATGAAGGCGCTGGAAGAGACCAAACGTGTAATCTCCGAAGAGGTACAGCATGCCGAGTTTCTGCTAATTGAAGGTGACGTAGCTGACGAAGAAGCTGTGAAGAAGTATGTTAGCGATACGGTCAATGAGTTCGGACGTATCGATGCATTTTTCAACAATGCAGGCATTGAAGGCAAGCAAAACCTGATCGAGAACTACGAGACAGAAATGTTTGATAAAGTTATCGACATCAACCTGAAGGGTGTATTCTACGGGTTGAAGCACGTTCTACCTGTGATGAAAAAACAGGGAGAAGGCTACATCGTGAACGCGTCCTCTGTTGGTGGGATTCGCGCCGTGCCAAACCTGGTTGCCTACGGAGCGAGCAAACATGCCGTAGCCGGCATGACCAAAGATGCGGCGATTGAATACGCCGAGCATGGGATCAGCGTTAATGCAATTGCACCCGGAGCCATTCTGACAGATATGGTTATCGGCTCGTTCAAACAGATCAATCCGAATGACTGGGAGTCAGCATCCAAAGAGTTCGTGAAGGACAACCCGGCGAAGCGCTTGGGTGAACCGAAGGAAGTAGGGCGCCTCGTTGCCTTCCTGCTGTCCGGCGAAGCACCATTTATCAATGGAGCCATTATTCCGATTGATGGTGCGCAGTCAGCCAAATATTGATCCCATAATCATCAACAGCACATCAATGCGACATAGATATATACTGAAGAACGCCCTTTTTCGCCAATGTGCGGATTGGGGCGTTCTTTTTTGGGTTTGATATTCAAGGGGGCGTATCCCGTATCCGGCAGGTTAAGTGTGCTGTAGAATCTGCGGCTTTTTGCTAAACCCGGTACTCCCGGCTGTAAAGCCCATCTGGCGATAGAATTCATGTGCAGCTTCACGCTCTGGGCGATTGCCACTGTTCAGAGACAAGGAATCCACGTTATGCTTGGCTGCCCATTGCTCAGCTTCAAGAATGAGCTGACGGCCGATGCCTGAGCCCCTGAACTGGTCGTGTACAACCAATGCCAAGATGCGGCAGTGTCTTCCGTTTTTTTCATACATATAAGACGTCTGTAATCCGATCAGTCCAACTACGCGTCCGCGTGCTTCAGCAACCAGTGTAGTAAAGTTTGCGTCCGCAGAGATATGGGTATAGCGCTCTTCCATCTCGGCGTACGTGGTGGGATAACCGAGTTGATCCATCAGAATGACCATATCTTGCAGATCTGTAGTGGAGCTATGTCTAATCGTCACATCCAGGCTCATAATGTTGTATCCTCCTTGGGTCTTTCCTTCAAAGAAAGTTCAATAATGGTATCCAGCAGCTCTGCAAAAGAAATGCCTGCCGCGGCTGCACTTTTGGGCAGCAGACTGTTACGGGTAAGTCCCGGCAGCGTGTTTACTTCAAGCACATAAGGCAAGCCTTCCCGAATCATCATATCCACGCGCGCGTAAACACTGCATTTGAGCACCTGATAACAGGCCAAGGCCGCGGCTTCAACGCGATTGTGAAGGTCCAAAGGCAATTGCACAACCTGCTCATCGGCCCCGTGGTCATCGTATTTGGAAGAATAATCGAAAAACTCCGCGTTCGAACGAATGGAGATCACCGGCAGCATCTTACCATCCAGAATGGCACAGGTAATCTCTTCACCTTCGATATACTGTTCAATCATGACCGTATCATCCCAGGCGAGGGCAGCCTCTACAGCAGCGGACAGGGCGGAAGCTTCCTTCACCACTTGGGTACCGATGCTGGAACCGCCTGAATTGGGTTTGACTACCACGGGGTACGTTAATTGTTGAACAGCAATAGAGGACAGTTCCTCGATATGACTCACTCGCAGCCATTCTCCGGTAAGCACACCTGCATGCTGCATGAGTTGTTTGGACATGTCTTTATCCATGCATACACTGCTCGCAAGCACGCCACAACCTGTGTAGGGAATACCCAGGGATTCCAGTGTGCCTTGAACCGTACCGTCTTCGCCGTATTTGCCATGCAGGGCAAGCAGTGCCACATCGATCCCCGCTGACTTGTCGATTAGATCGCGCTTGGTATTCAGCTCAATGGGTACAACCTCGTATTTGTCTTTATTCAGGTTTGCAATCATCTCCTGTCCGGTGAGCAGGGAAATATCCCGCTCTGAAGATGTACCGCCCATAATCACGCCAACTTTCATGTGAAATCCTCCTTATCTCATTTGAGCTGCTGTCTCGCCAATGATGCGAATGCCCTTGCGTATATTATCATCGCTGACTCTGGAGAAACCCAGACGCATCGTGTTTACACCCTGACCAGGTTCCAGATAAAAGGTATCCCCTGGTGTGAACGTTACACCTTTCACTTTACAGGCGGCCAGCAGTTCACGGGTTCTGTATTCGGACGGGAACTGCACGAACAGATGCAGACCACCCGCACCGGAAATCCGGCACATTGGCAGATACTGCTTCAGGCAACGCACAACCAATTCATATTTTCGCTTATACTCCGTGCGAGCTCGCTTCAAATATTTCTCGAAATTACCGTTGCTCAGATATTGATACAATAACGATTGGTCCAGCGTGGAGGTATGGATGCTGCGTGCCCGTTTCATACTCTCCAGATAATCAATCAGCGCCGCATCCGCAATAATCCAACCTACCCGCAGGCCTGGGAACAGGACTTTGGAGAAGCTGCCCAGATACACCAGTCCATTGCCTTTGCCCATGCTGGCGATCAGGGGAGATACGTGGGAACCGGAATAGCGCAATTCTTCATTGAATCCGTCCTCAATGATGGGAACCTGATACTTGTTCATCAACCGGATGATCTCTACCCGTTTTGCAGGGGACGTCACAATCCCGGTTGGATTGTGATAGGAGGGCACAAGATACGCCAGATCATATGGACTTGCCTCAAGTTCATGTTCCAGTTGTTTCAAGTCCAGGCCATCCGGCTCCATATTCACACCGGTCAGGTGGAACTGGTGTAATTTTAGATTTTTGATCGCCGTGTGGTGCGTTGGATTCTCACAGAGCGCTTTTCCGCTTTTTTTACGCAACGCTCCAAGCACCAGATCGAAACCTTCCGTGAATCCGTTGGTGATCAGAATGTCCTTGCCACGGAGGTCGACACCTTTGTTCTCCATATAACGTAGTAAATAGTTCATCAGCGGTCTGTATCCTTGCGCATATCCGTAATTCAGCAGTACTTCGCCTTCAAGTGACATGCGATCCAGAAAAGCGCGTTTCACGTTGTGCAGATCAAACAGCTTTTCATCCGGTGCTATGCTGGTAAACGATATTTCACCGCGCTCTGCTCCGGAGCCATGCTTCATCAGATCGTATTGCTCTGCCTGAATGGCATACTCGCTTACCTCTGTCGTCCAGTCCAGTTTCCAGCTTGCTGCTGCCTCAGGTGTTTCGATGGAGGCACTGACGTAATTGCCCTTGCCTTTGACTGCATAGATCAGTCCCTCATCTTCAAGCTCGGCATAAGCGAGCAGGACCGTACTTCGACTAACCTTCATGAGTGTGCTGAGTTCACGGGTCGACGGCAGTTTTTGTTTGGCTTGCAGGCCGCCTTTGAGCATCAATCGCTTCATATAATCTTTGACTTGTATATATACAGGGCGGTCCTCCGTCAGTTGCAGATCGGAATACATCCCATCACTCCCTCTATTGGTATCTTGCCATATTATAAACCCAGCAGAAAGAACCACGATACCTCTGTTTCCCTGAGCGTGTGGTTGGTTGTTCGCACAAACGCAAAAAAGCCCTGGCAGTATGCCGGGGCCTGGTGGTGAAACTTGATCCATTTTCTATAGTACTGCTGCTATAATTTCTACAGTTGCATTGCATGACTAGTCTCTCTAGGATCGATAGCTATCTGACCTTCTACGTGTGTCTATTAACTTCAGTACGACTATAATTGCAGGCTTTCTAGGTGATACTTAAAATCTACAGTGAATCATGAATCTAGGTCTTTCTAGGTTTGCTTGCTGCAAGGGTCGAGTAAATGATGAATCCACAATCTATAAGCTAGGGTTCTTGCTAACTGTACTCTTGTCGTGATCACGTAACAGAATTCAGCATGAAAAAGATATTCAATCATAGGGTACAATAGACGGAGGTAGATATAAAGACGTATGTCTCAGTGCCCAATTTCTTCCTCATACCCCTATAGTACCACTTTGAATCAGGGAAGTTAACCTTTTTTTTGAAATATTTGTCGTAATAGCGAAAATTGCGTGAATTGTACTTCATATAGATTGAAATGGTGTCCCTTTATAATATGTGATAGGATGTAAACCTATAGATAATGAGGAAGTGAGCCTATTGATTAATATTACCGTGCCAACACCGGATGTAACCATCACAAAGCAGGCTGATCCACAGCTTAGCCACATTTATGGATTTACTGATTTTCACCTGATTACCCGGGAACTAGGCGGGATTTTCATGTTTTACAATGCCGATGGAGAGTTGTTATTTGTCGGGAAAGCACGTAAATTAAGACCACGTATCAAAAAGCATTTTGAAGACACGGTATCACCAATGAAGAATCACCGCGAAGAAGTAACGAAGATTGAAGTATGCCTGGTTGAAGATCCGGTAGATCGTGAAATTTACGAGACGTATATCATCAACACGATGCGTGCGAAATACAATGTAGATAAAGTCTTGTACAAATAAGACACTTAAAAAGCACATGAACATGCAATGTCTGGGACATATGTCCTAAATGTTGCGCCAGTGGGTACGGATGTAATCGAAGGATTGCATCCGATTCCTTCTGGTGCCATCCCGATCTTTTCGAGGGAGTAGCTTGTAGAATTGAACCGTAATACGCCCAAACTTAGTATCACAGATATATCAAATACATATGAAGAGGTGATTGTGTTGATCGGTCGTAGCGGTAACCCTACACTTAAAGACAGCACGTTTGAAAACAGAGGATATGGAGAAGATCGGTATCAGAATTACATGACGATCAACGGTACGGTTAACAAAGCGTTTATTACGCTTGTGATCCTGCTGGGCAGTGCGTTTGCAACATGGATGATGTTCTTTAACGGACAACAAGTGATGCCGCTTGCTTATGGCGGATTAATCGTTGGTTTCATTCTGGCACTTGTGATTTCGTTCAAACCCGTAGCGGCACCTTATCTGGTACCCGTCTATGCTGTGGCAGAAGGTTTGTTCCTGGGAGCACTCTCGGCGACCTATGAGTCACTGTATAACGGAATTACCTTGCAGGCGGCCCTGTTGACCATGGCTGTATTCATTGCTCTGTTGATGGCATACAAAACCAGATTGATCAAAGCTACGGAGAACTTCAAGCTTGGGGTCGTGGCTGCAACTGGCGGTATCATGATCATGTATCTGCTGAGCTTTGTACTTGGTTTCTTCGGAATTTCGATTCCTTACCTGCATGATAACAGCTTGATCGGCATTGGTATTTCGGTCGTTATCGTGATTGTGGCTGCCCTCAATCTGGTCCTTGATTTCGACTTCATCGAGGGTGGTGCTGAACGTGGTGCGCCCAAATACATGGAGTGGTACGGTGCATTTGGATTGATGGTTACCCTGGTATGGCTGTACATTGAGATCATCCGTCTGCTTGGCAAATTGCGGAGCCGGGATTAGTTCTATTTGATACGTCAGAGACGTAAACTGAGTGTGAATATAAAGCCAAAAAGCCAAAAAGCTAACGCGTGATACTCACGTCGTTAGCTTTTTTTAATTAACCTTAGCCAGGGCTTCTTGATTCCAGCCTCTTACAAAACTCAACTGATCCCAACTAGTTCAGCCCAGTACCACTCTATACCAACTCTGTATACAGATCCTCCAAGGTAATGATCTCGGGCATGTTTGGAAGCTCTCCACCAGCCGAACATGCCGCAAGCATATGTCCTTCATCCAGTCGCTGACTGAGAAAGAAATATGTCCCCGCCTGTTCGCAATGCCATTCCTTCCGCTCATCAGGTAGGATGGCGAAGGAGTCCAATGGCATGGACAACCCCATACCCACTGCCTTGATATAACTTTCCTTCAGCGTCCATAGACGGTAGAAGGTTTCCAACCGCCGATCGTCAGGCTCGGCAGCCAAGAACTGGCTCTCTTTAGGAGAGAAGAAACGCTCTGCAATCTGCATGTCAATTGGAGCTATTTTTTCCACATCCACGCCCAGTTCATCTGTACTGCCAGAGATCAGAGCAATCCAATCACCAGAATGGGAGACGTTGAATTGTACATCCGAATGGTGATTGAGCGAAGGTTTGCCGTAGGAATTACGGGAAAAAGAAAGATCAGCAGGCCTTAGGCCGGTTAACTTGCTCAAAGTCACACGAGTCAATATCTCGCCCAGCACGGAGCGATACGCGTCAGCCTGACGCACAAAACGCGAAGCCTGAGCACGTCGCTCGGCAGAAACTTGCGACAAAAAGTGGTTCCAGTACGCCTCGGGCAATACTTCTGGAACTTGGAGCACACGAATAGTTATCATCATTTATCACCTGAATACGTATTCGGCGCAGTTCAGTAACTTCCCTTTATATGGAACGTCCCTTCAACTCTTCCTCCCAAATCATCACTATACGGATGCCCCTAACAAGCAAGCCGGTTGTCTCGCTTTTCATGTTAAGATTTCAGGTAATGCATCTTTATCTCATGCTTCTTGCGCTTGTTTCCATTCTATATGCGCAGACTGCACTCGCTCCCACATCTCTTGGCATTCCAGTTCGCTGTAATTCACCAAGGGTTCATGGAATATTTCAGTTAATACGTTGCGCCACTCGGTATAATTCCGGATCTCCGTTTTCCGGATTCCTTCGATATCATGAGTTCGGAGCATACATCCACGTAATTCATGACTGCGATTCTTATCCCGCTGACGAAGCAAAAATGCGTTATGCCAAGGTGATTCGGCCGCCCGACTGTAGAATTCATGTTTGGGGATGAACTCCTCCAGATCGTGGACTACCTCGGGAGCATAGTCGACGCCTTCACTTGGCCCATTCGGCTCGTACTCAAGTCGCCATCCCCCAATAGCAACAGATGAAGGGATCAATTGGTATGTGAACGGAGCTGAACCATAGGTTCCATAACGAAGTGGCAGAGGTTCAAAGGGCATTCCGCCCAGACCTACATCTACAATCCAGTGCTCAACTGTTGGGTCAGCATCCGGTAGAAGCACAGATAGACCGAGATGGAATGAGTTCACACGGGGTTGTTCCCCATGAGGCTGTACTCCCCCTCGATGCCAATCAACTGTATAACCCAGCGAGCGGAGAAGAACACTAAATGCACCATTTAGATGAAAGCAGTAGCCGCTGCGTCCCTGTAATATAAGCTGAATGGAATCTTGAAGACCGATTCCCGCAGGACGACCTGCAAAAATATCGACCGTTTGCCAGGATAAATATTGGACATGTGCTCGCTGGAGTTCAAATAAGAATTCCAGTGTAGGTTCCTTTATATCTTCAATGCCGATCCGTTTCAGATAGGTCTGTATTTCAGCTGTATTCAATAGTTCAATCATTCAAAGTCACCTCACGTCATATGGTGGGCTGCAGCCCAAATTTTTATAAAACTTCTGCTGCCCTGAGTTCATTGTAAAATTCAACGGGTGAAAACAACATCATCAATTGAGTTGATTGTAACGGTACAATTCATAGGATAGCCTTTAAAATCATCTCATGAGATGGACATGGTTTTGATGTCATTGAAATACAATATATGGATGAGCTATTTCTTTTTCTGGGGTATGCTAACCCTTTGGAGTGGATATAGGTTAGAATATAGATAGATAGCAGGATTAGGAGATGGAAAAATGGCTAATGATGAAGTGATTTTGACACAGGAAGGCTTGGAAAAGCTGGAGGACGAACTGAGGGATTTGAAGACGGTGAAGCGTAAGGAACTGGCTGAGCGTCTGAAACTCGCCATCAGTTACGGTGACCTGAAGGAAAATAGTGAGTATCATTCAGCCAAAGATGATCAGGCCTTTATGGAGACCCGGATTTTAATCTTGGAGAAGATGTTGACAAAAGCAAGAGTCATCTCTTCAGACAATATAGACTCCAACAAAGTGAGCATTGGATCGACGGTGTTGCTTAATGACATTGAGTTCGCCGAGAAGATTGAATATAAAGTGGTTGGTCCTGCCGAGGCCGATGTTGCGGATAATAAAATTTCGTACGAGAGCCCGCTGGGCAAGGAATTGATGGGCAAAGAAGTGGGCAGCGTCATTCATGTCAATGCTCCGATGGGCGTTATCAAGTACGAGTTACTTCAAATCAAAGTTTAATCAAAAATAAGAGGTGTTCCGCAGTCATCCAGGTGGCTGAGGGGACACCTCTTTTGATTTTACTGGGCTTTGAACGTTTGGAAATATGGATTTGTTGAAACTTCATACGGTTGGACTAACGGACTTTATCACATACTGTGTTTAAGGAACTTATAAGACAAAGAATTCCGTATGTTTTTTATGTAAAAAAATAACATTTCGACAAATTTCGAATTTCGAATGACCTGACAAGGTGAGTAGTATATAATTACGGGAAAACTTTAAAGTGATGGAGTAGATACGATGAATTTTAGTAAGCCTAATCTAGATCAAGACAACGCTGGCAAAGGAGAACGTTTCTCCCAAGCTGGATTTATCCTGGCGGCCATTGGTAGTTCGGTTGGTCTGGGCAACATGTGGAAATTCCCGTACATTACGGGTGAGAACGGAGGGGCTGCGTTTTTCCTGCTCTTCATCGTCTGTTTGCTGCTCATCGGTCTGCCAGTGCTCCTGGCTGAACTTGCGATTGGTCGCAGTGGCAGAGGTAGTGCAGCTACTGCTTTTATCAAAGCAGGTGGACATAAGGGCTGGCTCGCAGCCGGATTGCTGCAAGTACTGACGCCGTTTATCATCCTGTCTTTTTATGTCATTATTGCGGGCTGGACATTGCAATATGCAATTACGTCATTCAGTGGAACATTGTTCAACAATCCGGATTATGCCGGACAGTT
This sequence comes from Paenibacillus sp. FSL M8-0212, assembly GCF_038004645.1. NCBI lineage: Bacteria > Bacillati > Bacillota > Bacilli > Caryophanales > Paenibacillaceae > Paenibacillus > Paenibacillus sp. FSL M8-0212. The sequence continues at coordinate 2,714,497 of NZ_JBBORP010000001.1, forward strand.
CAATTCCTTCATAGGCGGTTATATGCCGATTGTATGGCAACTGGTTTCGGTTCTGATCACAGGCTGGATTGTTGCCAAAGGGGTATCTAACGGAATCGAGAAGTTTAACAAGGTGCTGATTCCAGCGATGTTGGTACTGCTCATTATCCTGATGATTCGTGCAGTTACATTGCCGGGTGCAGGAGCTGGGGTTTCCTTCTTCCTGAATCCGGACTTCTCACAACTTACAACGGAATCCGCACTGGTGGCGCTTGGACATGCCTTCTTCTCCCTGTCACTGGGGATGGGTATTCTTGTAACCTACGGTTCGTATGTGGATAAAAATCAATCCCTCGGTGCGGCAACCGTCGCCGTTGGTGCAGGTGACCTGATCTATGCATTCATTGCGGGTCTGATCATCTTCCCAACAACATTCTCGTTTGGTATTGCACCGGACCAAGGACCGTCATTGATCTTTGTGGCACTTCCGGCGGCCTTCTCGGCGATGCCACTTGGCTTCTTGTTTGGCGGACTGTTCTTCATCCTGTTGGCTATTGCGGCATTAACGTCAGCGGTATCCTTGCTTGAAGTTCCGGTGAAATATTTCATGGAACGTTTGTCCTGGAGCCGCAGTCGTGCGGTATGGGTGATATCGCTAGCGGTCTTCATTGTGGGACTTCCTTCTGTATTGTCGCTCGGATTGCAGCCTGAATGGACGATTGGATCGAAGAGTGTGTTCGACTGGATGGACTTTGTAGCATCCAACATCCTGCTGCCTGTCGGTGGATTGCTTGTGACGATTTTTGCCGGATACTTCTGGAAAACGGCTGCGGAAGCTTCCGGCCTGCGTTCCGGATGGTTCCGGGTGTGGCTGTTCATGCTGCGTTACGTAGCTCCGATCCTGGTTCTGCTGGTTCTACTGCACACATCCGGTATCATTCACTTCTAATGGTGAAGGCCCGATAGGGTGAAATATGGTCTGTTGTGCAGATTTACCATGGATAAAACCTCTTGGAAGAAATGCAAAAGCCCTTGTTTTCCCTCGTCAATTTTGGGACAATACGGAGTAGAGGTTTTTTGGGTAGGACCGATAAGCCATATGCTTTTTTGCGAAAAGAGGATTATACAATGAACAAATCATCCATATATGGATTAACATTAGAGCAATTACGTTCCTGGCTGCCGGAGCATGGGCAGAAAAAATCCCGTGCATCCCGGATCTGGGAATGGTTATATCAAGAGCGTGTACACGATTTCCCGGCGATGTCCGATGTCCGTCAAGAATGTCTGGATGTACTTTCCGAGCACTTCACAATGAACTCTCTTAGCGAACATGTGAAGCAGGAATCGGCAGATGGTACCGTGAAGTTTCTGCTTCGGATGCAGGACGGCAACCTGATTGAGACGGTATTGATGCGGCAAAAGTACGGACTTACCGTCTGTGTGACCACACAAGTGGGCTGTAACATTGGTTGCAGCTTCTGTGCGAGCGGTCTGATCAAGAAGAGCCGTGACTTGACCGCTGGCGAGATTGTGGAACAGATTATGCATGTGCAGCGACATCTGGATGTAGCGGGTCAAGACGAGCGGGTAACCAACGTCGTTGTGATGGGGATTGGCGAACCATTCGACAACTTCCAACACATGAGTGATTTCATCGAAGTCATCAAGGATCGCAAAGGATTGGCGCTGGCGGCGAAACGGATTACTGTGTCCACGAGTGGCCTTCCGGATAAAATCAAGGAATTTGCAGACAGCAGTCTGCAGGTTAACCTGGCAATCTCTCTGCATGCACCTAATAATGAACTGCGTACACACATCATGAAGATCAACCGGGCTTTCCCGATTGAGCAATTGATGGATGCTGTGGATTATTATCTGGCTACAACGAACAAACGTATCATGTTTGAGTACATCCTCCTGCGTGATGTTAACGATCAACGTGAGCATGCCGCGGAGCTCGCTGAACTGTTGTCAAGTCGCAGAAGTATGGTCAGTGTGAATCTGATCCCATACAACCCGGTGGATGAGCACAGTCAGTATCAACGGAGTACAGAAGAATCGATTCTGGGTTTCTATGATACGCTCAAAAAGAACAACATCAACTCCACTGTACGTATGGAACATGGTACGGATATCGATGCTGCTTGCGGACAGCTGCGCAGTAAACAAATGAAAAACAACGCTGCCGAATCCGAGCCAGACCGTCTGGCACTGGGATAAGATAAAACGCGGATCTGGCAAGTAAAGTTAGGATACTTGGTTGCTCTAATGGGTGCCTCTACGTGCTATTTACCGTTGTTGGGTCAGGAATAAGTGTTGCCTGGTTTTAATGCAAAACGCCTCTGTATATCACTGAGAAGTGATACCGGAGGCGTTTTTTTTGGAATCTCATTATTTCAGTTTTTTGGTCATCAGCAGATGGGGAATGCCGTCTTCCATGAATACTTCCGACGCGTGTGCATATCCGAGACGTTCGTAGAACCCGGAAGCTTGTACCTGTGCATGCAGCTTGGCTTTCTCAAGTCCTTCGGCAACAGCCATCTGCTCCAGCTTGTCGATCAGCACACGGCCCAGGCCGTGTTTGCGGTAATCGAGCATGACGCAGATCCGTTCCAATTTGGCGACCTGTTCCACAATGCGCAGTCTGGAGGAAGCAGCAGGCACACCGTCTACGTAGAGCAGAATGTGGCGTGCCTCCGCGTCTAATGTATCATAAGCATCGAATTCATCCGCTGCGGGTACGCCTTGTTCTTCGACAAAAATAGCAGTTCGAATGGCGAAGCAGGCATCGAGCAATTCCTGATTAGTAACTTCAACAATCGTTGTATTCATGAATGTTTCTCCTTTGGACGATAGTAATCATATCCGGGCATGATAAACTGGTATATAGCATAATCATTGCAGCCATTCCATGTGAGTATCTTGGTTAAAATTTAATCCAATTTAACTGTAGTTATATCACTATTTATGTTGTGAATGCAACAATTTTATAAAAGGGCGTGAGTGCATTGACTGATAAAAAAGAAGTGTTGCGTGAAATTGGCATGATTGCCCGCTGTCTGGATTCGATCAGCAATGTCGAATTTCAACATCTGAACTTGTCCCGAGGCCAATATCTGTATCTTTATCGCATATGTGAGAATCCGGGCATTATTCCCAACCAGCTGGCTGAACTAATCAAAGTAGATCGAACGACAGCGGCCAGAGCGATTAGCAAACTCGAATCCGATGGATTTATTGTCAAACAGTCGGCAATAGACAATAAGAAGAACAAGTTGTTATATCCGACAGAAGCTGGCCTGAAAGCATGGGAATTCATTCGTAAAGAGGGCGAGCATTCCGACCAGGTGACGCTGGACGACTTTACGGATGAAGAGATAGAGACCGCGGTTAAGCTTCTCCGCCGAATGCGCCACAACATCGAGGTAGACTGGAAATTTGTCAAAAAGGGCGGACGGCGGTCCTACATGGATATCTCAGAATGAACAATGCCTCTATCCTTGACCCCTACATCCCAGACCCTAGCCGAACCGATCTCAAGGAGCAGAGTCATTATCTCACAATAGCAAAAGTACAGGAGGGAATCATGAAGAGAGTGAACCGGAAAACAGTAACGTGGTTGGTCATAATGGTGGTCAGTATTGCAGCAGCGTTCATTATTTTCATGAAGGAGCGGTTCGTGATGAATGAATTATCCCCTACAGTATCCTTTGTCCAAGATCATATGACCAATCCCAATGGTTTACTTGCGTCCTATTTGCAGGATGCCACATCCGAAAAAGCGGATATCGTAGCAGGCAGAGAGGTTTTATCTGAATCACTTGGTCTTTGGATGCAATATGCTGTAGCCAAGAACGATCAGGCGTTATTTGAGCAAAGCTATGAGCTGCTGACGACCTATTTCCTCATGCCGCAAAAATATATTGCCTGGAAGCTGGATGCTGAGGGAAAATCTCACGTGACCACCAACGCGCTCGGTGATGATTTCCGAATTGTAGGTGCCTTATTAAAGGCAGCAGATCAATGGCAACAGGGAAGAGAATCCAAACTGGCAACGGCCTCGGATATTTCTCGTACACTGACGCAGTCGGTTCAGAATAAAGGATATTATGTTGATTTTCACGATTTTGGCAACGGTTACTCCGCGGATATGTTAAGCCTGGTTTATGTGGATCTACCGTCTCTCCAATTAATGGAGAAGCATGAAATGCTGGAGCCGGGCACATATGCCAAGTACGAATCCATGTTGAAGAGTATGCCGGATGACGGGATATTTTATCCGAAAACATTCAATGTGGGGACGAAAGAGTATACATATGATGACACAGTGAATCTGATTGATCAGCTGATCGTAGCGAACCATCTAACTGCGACCAGCCGCAAACCGGACAAGCTCATTGCTTTTTTGAAAAAAGAATTCAATACCCGTCATCAGCTGCCGGGACAATATAAGCGTAGTACTCGCACACCTGCGGTATCTTACCAATCTCCATCCGTATATGGACTCGCGATACTGCTTGCGGTTCAATCAGGTGATCCAAAATGGGCGAAACAGCTGTATAAGCATATGATCAGCATGCGTAGTCTGGATGCCAGTTATCCAGGCGGATATGTATTTAGTGGAAACACACATATGTTTGATAACCTGTTTCCTTTGCTTGGGGAGACTGAATTACAAAAGTTACTTAAAAAGTAATAAAAATGTCGTTTAATATATTCAACTATGTGTTAACATAATGTTTGTCTATTCATGTCATATATTGTTTACTCGAAATATCACTAACCAATCTACTGGAGAGAAGAAACCTATGAGGAATAAAGCACCCATCCTTCGTATTGCATGGGGATATGCGAGTTTGATTGGATTAGCCGTAATCCAGCAGCTCGTTGTCTATCTTAAGATTTATATGAATCAGAGTTATACTACACTGGATGTGGTGTTTAGCATTGTGTCGCTTGCAGCGCTGATCCTGGGTTTTGTGATACCTGTCGGGGTATCTGTCGTCGCCGGATTTATCTATCTGGTCTCTTATTTTGTATGGCTTGTTACCTACGCGGATGTAAGTGTACTTACGTTCTCTTGGTGGCTGCTCATTCCAGCCAATGTGGCTGTGGCTGCTTTTATCAAGGCAAGTCTTGTGCGCAATGCGCGTGTCATGGAGCGTCTGCAGGAGCTTCAGGAGCGTAATCCGGAGATTGATCTGGATACCTCTCTGGGCAATAAGGATGCACTTGCGGATACGCTTGTTAAGCAAAGTAATCTAGCCAGACGTTATTCGGAGCAATATGGATTCAGCATGGCGATGTTCAAGATCGAGTTTTTGCCGTTGGTACTGGAATCTCTCGGTTCCGTACGTTATGCACAGTTCCTTCTTGAACTATCCACTACCATACAGAAGCAGATTCGGTTTGAGGATTATAAATTTTTTGTGGATCGAGGACGTTTTGTGATTATCTGTCCAATGACCAATGTGGAGTACTTGCCCATCCTGACACAACGGATCAAAAAAGCCATGATGGATCTGCAAATCATCGATAAAAAGGGAAATGAGTTGCAGACGGTTATTCGATCGGGTGCACTGGTATTCCAGAAGGAACAATTCAGTAAGTATGAGGATATCGATGCTGTTATTGCGGCACTGGAACGGAACACAGAGACAGATCTCATTGGTGAATACATCTAGATGCTATGGGGGAGGAGTATTTCTGTGAATTATTTAACATGGTTTGTTCCATTATGTATTGTAGTTAGCAGTTTCTTTGCCATTACGATTCTTATATTAACCTTTGCGACTCTTCGTTTTCGAGGGAAAATTAACAGGAAATATGATCGGAGGAAATTGAATGGCTGATTTCCTGCTGTTGATGTCCATCCTCAGTATTTGGATATCCGTCACCGAGTCGATTGTCATTATGGCTGGAGCTATTCGTTTCATTAACAAACAAGAAAAAAAGGGAATTCAAATTCCTGAAAGTATGGATGATTACCCCACTGTGACTGTCATGGTGCCTGCGCATAATGAAGGGGTAGTTATCGTGTCTACCGTTGAGCATATATTGCGTCTGAACTACCCTGAGCATAAAGTTCAAGTTATTGTTATTGCAGATAATTGTACAGATAATACAGCAGAGCGCCTGAAGGAACTCAAGGCCAAGACGAGTTATGCAGATCGTGACTTTACCATTCTGGAGCGTACCGGTACAGGTGGGAAGTCGGGAGCTTTGAATGATGGCCTTGAACTGGCGTGGGGAGAATGGATATGTATCTATGACGCAGATGCGGCGCCTGAGCGGAATGCATTGATGTTTTTGACACAAAAAGCATTGGAAAACCCGGAGAAGTATGGTGCTGTATTTGGTCGAAACAAAGCTCGTAATCGGGGTCAGAATTTTCTCTCCCGTTGCATTAATCTGGAACTTGTAACGGTCCAACGTGTTCACCATACGGGGTTATGGGAGTTATTCAAACTGGGCACGATTCCTGGTACGAACTATATTATCAAGGCAGCACTGATCCGTGAGATTGGTGGATGGGACCCTGATGCGATCACGGAAGATACGGCCGTATCGTTTGATATTCTTACTCGGGGTCAGCTTATTGCATTAGCGCCACAAGCAGAGGCTTACCAGCAGGAACCTGAGCAATTATCGGTATATATGAAACAGCGCCAGCGCTGGTCCAAGGGAAATTACCAGGTTGTTATCGACAATGTGAAGCATTTATTTGACCGTACTAGCTGGAGAATTAAACTGCATGTTCTGTACTATGCTGCAAGTTATTTCTGGTTTATGATCGCTATTATTGTATCGGATATTATTTTTGTCTCGAATCTAGTGTATCAGGTTATTGCATTATTTAATCCGAATGTCATTTCTCCCTTCCAGTTCTCGGGGGATGTTTACGTGTATCTCGTAATAGCATGGGCATTAATGTACTACATTTATGTACTACAAATTAATCTCGCACTCTCAGCAGATATTGGGCAAAGCAATACGCAGAATTTTATTGTGGCCTGCCTCTCCTATTTCACATATGCCCAGTTATTTCTGGTCATATCCGTCAAAGCATTTATCTCGCTTATTGGAGATAAGCTATTCCGGAGAGAAACCAAATGGTACAAAACGCAGCGTTTTGGCTGAGAAACATCAACTTATAAATGAAGGGCTGTTTTCTGGATTCGTTCAGAAGGCAGTCTTTTTTACTATGGAAAGATTGGTTGGCATTATGTATACTCTTTCAGGCTGTACATATTGAACGTTGCATAAAGGAAACGGAGGCGTGTGGAATGGGCTACAGGGGACCTGATTTTTACGATAATGAGGAAAACTTTGAGAAGTATATGGAACGCCGCCAGTGGCAGGAGAATGCCAATGATACGTTAGAGAAACCCGTGATGCTAGAGCTGATCGGAGACGTTGCGGGCAAGAGCATACTGGATCTTGGCTGCGGGGATGCGAGGTTTGGCGTAGAATTGCTGAGTGGGGAGCACGAAGGTGCGACGTATACGGGGATTGAGGGTTCGGTAAATATGATTCAGGCAGCTAACGAATCAGTAAAAGGATTGAATGCACAGATTGAACAGGCATTCATGGAAGACTGGACCTATCCGGTAGGTACATACGATCTGGTTATATCCCGACTGGCTGTTCACTACATTGAGGATGTGGAGAGCCTATTCCACAAGATATATAACACGTTAAATGAAAATGGCACATTCATATTTTCGGTAGAACATCCTGTGATCACGTCCACACTGCAACCTTCCGGGACGCGAACGGATTGGGTGGTTGATCAGTATTTTGTGGAAGGATTCCGTGAGCAGCAGTGGCTGGGCGGTTCTGTGAAAAAGATGCATCGTTCCATTGAATCATACTTTATGGCATTGCAGCGGGCAGGATTCCGTGTAGAACATTTGCGCGAGTCAGCACCACAACGTGCTTATTTTGTAAACGAGGAAACCTATCTGCGCAGGCAGCGTATTCCATTGTTTCTGTTCCTGGCAGCCCGGAAATAGATCGTGGAGAAGAATATAGATAAATAGAAGGACATAACTAAGTTATACTCATAAATTAGAAAGTTCTACACAGAAAACGGTGGATAACACTAGATATAGCAGTTAAAAGCCCGAAATCTATCCACATGTGGATAAGATATTGGGCTTTTACTGTTAAGTTTCTTCACCTATGTTACGTTTGCTGTGTATAACCATGCGATTATGAATCCGCCGCTGCTCTGACATAGACACGATCCCCGTGCCGATCCACTTCCACAGGTGCCTCGAAGAAGTTGCTCAGCACTTCGGTGTTCATCAGCTCGCTAGTTAATCCGCTATTCACGATTTCACCCCTGCGTAGCAAGAGACTGTGACTAAACACGGGCAATATTTCCTCGGTATGATGGGTGACGTAGATGAGCGAAGGGGTATCTGGACGCTGTGATAGTTCACGGATGCTGTCCAGCAGTCGCTCCCTTGAGAACAGATCCAGTCCATTGCAAGGCTCGTCCAGAATGAGTACGCGTGGATTGGCCATGAGTGCTCGGGCAATAAGGAGTTTCTGTTTCTCGCCTTGAGAACAGGTACGATATTCCCGATCCCACAGGTGCTGACAGCCCAGCGTTTGCATTAATTGTTTTGCTTGATCCAGATCATCATCTGACAGCTTGTCATACAGGCCAATGGTGGCATGTTTGCCGCTGATCACGACATACTGTGTGCGATCCGTGCCGTACAATTTCTCTTGCAGAGATGAACTGACCCAGCCGATGGATTTGCGAAGCTGCCTCAGATCCACATCCCCATATTCATGGCCTAACACGGATATCTTGCCTTCGGTCGGCCAGAGATACCCGGTGATCATGTTCAGGAGTGTTGTTTTGCCGGAGCCATTCAGGCCAAGCAACGCCCAGTGTTCACCGTCTTTAACCTGCCAGCTTACATCATTCAGCAGGGTAAGAGGTCCCCTTTTCCAAGTGACATGCTGTACATCAATTATCATGGGTTATTCCTTCCTCCTGTTATCCTCGAGTGTCCTAGGTGTATTGTAGTCACAAAATCAGTGAGGTTTCAACGGTTATCACACTGTTCTTGGTTGGTCCCTGCGCAGAAATACAGCACACACACCAAGCAGTGGCAAAAACGAACATAACTTGATAACAAACGAAATGCTGGTCACGTCAATTAAGGACCCCAGCACAACCGAGCCAAGTCCAGCCATGCCGAACGACAGGCCAAAAAATAACCCGGATACCGTACCAATATGACGAGGAAGCAGTTCCTGCGCATAAACAATGATGACGCTGAAACCGGACATCAGGATGAGTCCAATCATTCCACACAACACCATGGACAAGACGGGCCCTGCATAAGGTAGCAACAGGGAAAACGGTGCAGTACCTGCAATGGAGAACCAGATCATCGGTTTGCGTCCGTATCGGTCAGCGAGTGGTCCACCAAGCAAGGTTCCGACCATGCCTGCAAATTGCAAAATAAACAGACAGATCTGTGCCTGGGAGAGAGGCAAGTCATATGCATCGGCATAATAGAAGGCGTAGTACCCGGTCATGCCTGCAATATATACGAATTTGGAGAACAGCAGCAGGATGAGAATTCCCATTGTAAATGCGATGAATCCCCTGCTCACAGGCCGAGCTGCTGGCTCTGCGCCGCTTGATTTTAGAGGTGGTTGCTGACGAATGCGAGTCTCGGCAAGTTTGTCTCTGTACCAACGACTGACAAAAGACTGAATGAAGATGCCGATCAGGGCAAAGCCCATCAGCCATAGAAAACTACGCTGCCCATGTGGCAGCAGGATGAAGGCGACCAGTAATGGAGCAATAGCCTGTCCTGTGTTGCCTCCCACCTGGAAGATCGACTGCGCCATTCCGCGTCCACGGCCGGCTGCCATATGAGCCACGCGTGAGGATTCGGGGTGGAGGATGGACGAGCCTATGCCAATCAATGCTGCCGCAACAAGCAGCATCCATAACTCGGAAGACAAGGCTAAGCCGAGAACACCGATCAGGGAGAATAACATGCCTCCGGGAAGCAGGATCGGCATGGGCTTGCGGTCTGACATATAACCGACCAGTGGCTGAAGGACGGATGCGGTAATATTCAGGGTGAAAGCAATCCAGCCCATCTGGGCGAAGCTGAGCTGCATGGTCTGCTGGAATAGTGGGAAAGCAGATGGAACCACTGTCTGCATCGCATCATTCAGCAGATGGGCGAAGCTGACTCCGGCAAGTGCCCAATTGGCGGAGGAGTTGATTTGCATTTTGCTTAAAGTGGCCTGAGCCATGGGAGATCACCTCGAATTATTTTTTTCTATGATAAAAGATGGGGGCAGATCATGTCTTTGTGAAAAGTGCTTGGAAAGTGAGCACGATTTGCTATAATGTCTGCAGGTGAGCAAACGATGGAATTAAACATGACGCTAAATGGGTTGGAATTATGGAAAGCTACCGGAGGGTTTGCGAATGAGCCGCATGTACATGACGACTGGTATCAGCTAACGCTGCCGGTCAGAGGCCAATGTCATCTGGTACAGGAACGGCAGGCATACCCGCTAAAAGCAGGCATAGGGATTATTGCTCATCCCCAGACTGAGCATTATTTTGAGATAGGGTCGGATTCGGCTGTCATTGTGATCAAGTTCCGTAAACCGCCATTAGGCAGTTTCGAAGGTGCGGAGTTAAGTGGGGAACGAGCTGATTTTCGACCTACCCAGACATTTGATCCTGCTGAGATAAACAGTCTGTTTCGTGGCTGGAATCTTATTTTGTTAGATGATGTGCCCGAAATGCTGCAAGTGCAGGAAACAGAACTGGCGATCGAGACGTATCTAAGACGTATGTTGACGGGGCAGGAAAATGGTAAAGGGACTGTGGATCACGGTACATTCATTGACCCTCATCTCCAACGAGTGTTGGATTACATTAACAGTGCCTATACAAGCCCAATGGATATTGATTCGATGGCGATGGTTGCGCATCAGAGCCGGTATCATTTTATGCGTTCTTTCAAAGCTCTTACGGGAACAACACCGTATCAATATTTGCTGAAATTGCGCGTAGAAGAAGCGTCCAAGAGGCTTCGCCATACAACAGATTCAGTGACCACAATCAGTTATGAACTGGGGTTTTCCAGCGTCAGTCAGTTTTACAGAGCCTTTCAGCGAGTGTATGATATGACACCGATGGAATATCGGAATCACATTTAGATTTTAACGGGCAGTCTCGCATATGCGAGACTGTATTTTAGTACGTTACAACATGCCACTGATTTTTGTTGTTGCCAAACATTGAAGACTTTGCTAAGATGGGAAAAAGTTTATGTAAGCGTATACATTTAAGTTAAAATTACAACGTTGTAATTATGGTTATGGCAAGTGTTGAAAAGAAAGAAATACGGTGTGAGGAGGACTAATTCAAGCTAATATCTTGTTCTTATGCAGAATAATATAGGTTGTTACAAAATGTGAATGAAATGAATAACAAATACGTCAGTGAAATGACAGTTCCTTTTTAATCAAAAATTCAAACGTTGTAATTATGTAGCGAAGGGGAGTGTTTTACGTTGAAAAAACGCATGTCCACGCTGTTCAGCCTGATCAGACGGGATAAGTATTTGCTACTGATGTTTTCGCCTATCTTTCTGTATTACCTTATCTTCATGTACCTTCCGATGCCTGGCGTGCTGTTGGCATTTCGCAATTTCTTGCCGGGGCAGGGCATGCTCAGTGGGGAGTGGGTGGGACTGCGCTGGTTCGAACAGTTCGTGAATTCCATTTACTTCTGGCGACTGCTGCGTAACACATTTTTGCTCGCCTTCCTGCCGCTCCTGTTTGGTTTCTCCATTCCGATTTTATTCGCTGTCTGCATCGTGGAAATCAAGAACCGGACATTCAAGCGATTTGCCCAGACGGTTACGTACCTTCCTCACTTCATCTCCACTGTTGTTGTAGCCGGCATGATTATTAACTTCCTGTCACCAACAGACGGTATTGTGAACACCCTCATCGCGAGTCTTGGCATGGAAAAAGTGAATTTCATGATGGATGCCAGCTGGTTCCGTACCATCTTCACAAGTTCCGACATCTGGCAGAGCTTTGGCTTCAGCTCCATCATCTACATTGCGGCCATTATGGGGATCGACCCCGAGATGTATGATTCCGGCAAAATTGATGGCGTCAACAAATTCCAGGAGCTATGGCACCTGACCCTTCCGAGTATCAAACCAACCATTGTCATTCTTCTGCTTCTGTCGCTTGGCGGCATTATGAGTGTAGGTTTCGAGAAAGTATATCTGCTCTACAACGGAGCCACCTACGAAACAGCTGATGTCCTGTCCACCTATGTATACCGGATGGGGATTGAGGGCCAGAATTACGGCTTCGCCACAGCGGTCGGCCTGTTCAACTCGATCATCACCTTTATCCTTGTTTTTGCTGCCAATTCCATGACCCGCCGCCTGACCAAGATGTCACTCTGGTAAGACTATAACCCGGACCAAAGGAGACCTGTATGCAAAAATCGAGAAGTGACCGTTTGTTCTACGGATGTGTCTACCTGCTGACCATACTGGCGGTTGTTATCACGTTGTATCCCTTTCTGTACGTCATTAGTATTTCATTCAGCTCGGTGGATGCCATCGACAAACAAAAAGTGGTATTGTGGCCCGTTGGGTTTACCCTGTCAGGTTACCAAATGGTACTGCAATACAAGGAGTTATGGGTTTCGTTCTACAACACCCTCTGGTACACCGTGGTAGGCACACTGTTAAACATTGTGGCAACATGTCTTGCGGCGTTTCCATTATCCAGACAGCAGTTTTTCTTACGACGCAAGCTGAATTTCTTCATCGCTTTCACCATGTATTTCTCGGGTGGACTCATTCCGGTCTACATGCTGATTACCTCGCTTGGGCTGTACAACACCCGCTGGGTTATGGTGCTGCCTGTGCTGGTGATTACGTTTAACGTCATGATCTGCCGCTCAGCGTTCGAAGGTATTCCGAATGAAATATTCGAAAGTGCCAGTATAGACGGGGCCAACGAGATGACGATGCTGTATCGTCTGGCGGTTCCCATCATCAAGCCAACACTGGCTGTGCTCACGCTGTACTATGCGGTATTCCACTGGAACAACTTTTTCTCGGCCCTGTTATATCTGGGCAAACAGGATATGCAGCCCTTACAGATGTTCCTGCGAAGGGTGCTGATCATGGCTTCGCCGGAAGTGATGCAGAAGATGGGCGGCACGATGACATCCGGTGCGCTGGCGGTATCCACCCTTCAGGTTCGTTATGTATCCATTGTAGTCAGCATTCTGCCTATTGTTACGATCTACCCGTTTATCCAACGGTACTTCGTTAAGGGGATCACCCTCGGAGCCGTGAAAGGATAGCTTTACTTACTTAAGTGTCATGTCATTCAAGGGAGTTCAAAATGGTTCATACCTAAGGAGGAATGATGGATGAGATTTAAAGGGGCAGGAAGAAAAAGTGTAGTGGCAGCGATACTGGCAATCAGCCTGGCGGGATGCAGCGGTGGAACAGGGGCGGGAACCGATGCGGGGAGCACCCCGTCCAGTTCGGAGCCAGCTTTCAACTATACCGGGGCAGGGCCGGTAACGGATCAACCGGATGCCAAGCTGTCTATTCTCGGCACCAACGCCTGGACGACGAACGTGGATTTGTCCACCGCAGCGATCGTTAAGAAAATCGAAGGAAATGCCGGTGTTACGGTGGATTGGGATCTAATTCCGCCGCAGAACTATGCGGATGCCGTAAATCCGAGGCTGGCTGCCGGTACGGGCTTGCCCGATATCGTATACCTGCCGGATCAGGATCAATTGATGAAGTACATCAATAGCGGCCTGTTTATCCCGATTGACGAGCTGGTAGAAAAGTACGGCGTGAATCTCAAAAAAATATATGAAAAGTCCCCTTCAGTTAAAGCCAGTTTAACGACGCCAGATGGTAAAATGTATTATATTCCGCAGCAGACGTTAACCCGCAACTACATGCCGGTATTTATGGTCAATGTGCGCTGGCTTGATAAGCTGGGATTAAGCGAGCCGACTACGCTGGATGAGTTTACGGCGATGTTGCGCAAGTTCAAGACAGCTGACCCGAACGGCAACGGAAAAGCCGATGAGATTCCGCTGTCCATGGAAGCCAAATTTGTGTCCATGGCCTTTGGCCCGGCATTTGGACTTGATCTGTCCAATCAGTTTTATGCAGACGATCAGGGCAAGGTACATTTCAGCTATTATGAGCCGGCGTACAAGGAGTACCTGACCTATCTGAACGGACTGTACAAGGAAGGTCTGCTTGGGGTGGATTATGCGAGTACCACGAGTGATCAGGTCACATCGCGCATCTCTCAGGATGTGACGGGCGCAACGTTTAATTTTAGCTGGTACATGTCGATGGTCTACAGCCCGTTGTTCAAGGATTACAATCCGGAAGAGCCAATCATCAAAGGCATTTTGCCACTAAAAGGACCGCAAGGCGATCAGTTCTACATCGGTCGTACCCCGGTTAGCGGCATCTTCGGCATCACGCGGGACAGCAAAAATCCGGAGCTGGCTTTCCGCTTCCTGGATTATGCGGTAAGTGAAGAGGCACAGACGTATTATACGTGGGGCATCAAGGATGACACGTATACGGAAGAGAATGGCGTGAAGACATTTACGGACAAAGGCAAGGACAATGAATACATTCAGAAGCTCGGCATTGGTCCGGTAAATCTGCCGAACATCCAATCGACCGATTCTGCTGATTCCGTCGTAGCCCCTTGGCATGCAAAGATGGATAAGGAACTGGAGCCGTATGTGCGCGAACCGTTCCCGTTTGTCTATGCCCTGCCGGATGAAGCGAGTGTGGAGAGCATGGCGATGCCTGACATCACCACATATGTGGAAGAGATGAACTTCAAGTTTATTAGCGGTGACGCCAGTCTGGACCAGTTTGACAGTTATATTGAGACGTTGAAGAAGATGAATATAGAGCAGGTTATTGCAGGCAGACAGGCACAATATGATCGTTATAAGGCTGCACAGAAATAGAAAATTAGGGTTTCAGGCGTATGAGAGGTGTTGATTGATTTTGATAACCATTAAAGACATTGCCAAACTGGCGGGGGTGAGCTATAGCACGGTATCGAAGGCGCTGAATGATGATCCCCGAATCAAACCGGCAACAAAGCAGAAGGTGCTTGCGGTCGCTGAGAAACATCAGTATCGAAAAAACATGCTGGCCCGGCAACTCTCCACCGGCAGGAGCAACATTATCGGTTTTGTGCTGGATGAGCTGAGCAATCCGTTATTCTCGAACATCTCCGGCCGTCTGCACACCGAGCTGAAGAAGCGGGGATATCAGATGATCCTGGTTGTGGCGGATGATGGTGTGGATGTCTTCAGCCAGCTGCGCGTGGACGGATGTATTCTGTGGGATTATGCATTGGACAATCGGGAGATGTTCTGGAAAAAGTTCGCCACACTCAACATGCCATGTTTTGTGCTCGGTACAGATGAAGCGCCGAACTCTCCTTACATCAAGATTGATCGCAAAGAAGGGCTGTTCAAAGCAGTGGAGCATCTGAAATCGCTGGGCCACAGCCGAATCGGATTCATCGGCAACTCCCAGCACGTCAAACTGGAGGGATACCGGGAAGCGTTGCAACGTACGGGTCTGGCTTTTAACGAAGATCATGTGCTGCCAGCGTATTCCTCTTGGGAGGACGGGTATTTTGCCATACGTAATCATGCGTTTGGGCCGGAGTCGCCAACAGCTTTTATTGGACTGAACAATCTGGTCACCCGAGGGGCGCTTCGGGCTTTGCTTGAGGCAGGTTACAGTGTTCCACGCGATATCTCGTTAATTGGGTATGATGATCTGCCGGATATGCAGTATGCGGAAGTAGCCTTGACAACGATTGGCCCGTCTCTGGATGAACTGGCCGTGCAGGCAGCAGAGCTGATCGTATCGTTAATCCGTGATGAACAGGTCGATGTTCCGGTAGTTATTCAGCCTAAGCTGAACCTTCGCAATTCAACAGCCGTTAGTCATACATCTATTAGGTGAGTACAACATTCAAGGAGGAATTGCTTATGCAGGTACAGACACAGTTATCCTGGTCTGAGCGAATTGCAGCAACGATCATCCAGCAATGTAACGGGGACGGTTATCATGCGTTCCCTTCGGGACGATGGGCATACGTGGAAGGCATGACCTTGATGGCGATGGCACGAACCGGGCAGTATTATGGCAAGCAAGAGTATGTTGATTTTATGAAAAAACATATGGATCTGTATATCCAGTCCGACGGCTCTATTGGCACGTATACGTTGGAAGAATATAATTTGGATCAGATTAATCAGGGGAAAAACCTGTTTGCATTACTGGATGGTGCAGAAGATCAGCGTTACGCAGAAGCGGCGCATCTCTTGGCAGCACAGCTCGCGGGGCAACCCCGCACGTCGGAAGGCGGCTTCTGGCACAAAAAAATCTATCCATTCCAGATGTGGCTGGACGGCCTGTATATGTCCTCTCCCTTTCTGTCCGAGTATGCGAAGACATTTCATCAACCCGAGTTATGGGATGAAGTAGCACATCAGATTTTGCTGATCGAACGCCAGACCCGTGATCCTCGGACCGGACTGCTCTATCATGGCTGGGATGAATCGAAGGAACAGGTCTGGGCAGATTCATCGACAGGGTGCTCGCCACACTTCTGGAGCCGGGCGATGGGCTGGTATGCCATGGCGATTGTGGACAGTGTGGAGCATTTCCCCGTGAATCATCCAAAGCGCGGCACCATCATCGGTATCTTCGAACGGATGTGCCATGCTTTGGTACGCGTGCAGGAGCAGGAGAGCGGGTTATGGTTCCAGGTGCTCGATCAGGGCTTCCGCAAAGGCAACTATCTAGAAGCATCCGGGTCAAGCATGTTTGTATATGCACTTGCGAAGGGTGTGCGGCTGAGATATCTTGAGCCGCATTTCAGAGCTGCGGCGGAGAAAGGATGGCAGGGACTTTCCTCCAGGTTAGTGGAGGAGATGACTGACGGCGTTCGGTTAAACGGGATCTGTCATGGCGCAGGACTAAGTCTGGACCGGGATGGCTCGTACAGCTACTATGTAAACGAAGCAGTTGTAAGCGATTCCTTTATGGGAATGGCCCCTCTCCTTCTGGCAGCACTGGAAATGGAGCGACTGCCATGACGCAGCAGAGATTGCCAAATACAGCATTGGAATCATCAGCTCCCTGTCTGACTGTTGCTTCAGATGGGACAGGGGATTATGTGACGATTCAGGCCGCAGTTGATGCGCTGCCGGAGAATGGCATCGGAATCGTTCCAATTCGAGTGAAGGCTGGTGTCTATCATGAGAAGCTGCATATGGAGAAGCCGGGCATCCACCTGATTGGTGAAGGGGCGGAGCAGACGATCATTACGTATGATGATCATGCACTCAAGAAGTTCCCGGATGGGTCGCCATATCATACGTTTCATTCCTATACGGCTTTCATTGGTGCTGATGATTTCACGGCAGAGGGGATTTCCTTCGTAAATGCTGCTGGGCCGGGTAAGCAAGTTGGTCAGGCGCTGGCCGTTTATGTGGATGGAGACCGGGCTGCCTTTCGCCGCTGTCGTTTGATCGGTCACCAGGATACAATCTTCACCGGCCCGCTGCCGGAGCAGCCCATGGATCGCAGTTATTTTGGCGGGCCACGCGATGGTGCTGAGCGGCGCAAACTGCGGCAGTATTTCGAGGACTGTTACATCGAAGGTGATATCGATTTTATTTTTGGCTCGGCTACGGTGGTGTTTAAGGGCTGCGAGATCTTTACGAAGAATCGCCTGACTGAAGCAGAGGCTGCGGACGGACAAGTGAACGGTTGGATTACGGCAGCCTCTACGCCGGAGGATGTGCGTTACGGCTATGTATTTCTGGACTGTGATCTGACCAGCAATGCTCCGCCGCAGTCGGTGTATCTGGGCAGACCGTGGCGTCATCATGCCAAAGTCTGTTTTCTGAACTGCTGGATCGGCGCTCATGTGAAGCGGGAGGGATGGCACAACTGGAACAAGACAGATGCAGAGCAGACCGTTCAGTATGCGGAATACAACAGCGCCGGGCCTGGTGCCGGAAGTGCTGCTGATCGTGTGCCTTGGTCCAAAATACTGACCGAACAGGAAGCGGCCGAGTACACTGTACCTCTGATTCTGTCCGGCGTGGATGAATGGCAGCCTTTTGAAGGGGAAGGGGAGTAGCGGCGGTAAGACACGCCCTCTTCTCTGCGCAATATCTAACACAGGTTTTCTTTCAAGTCTCCTAAGGAGTTGAAAGAAAACCTTTTTTGTGCGCTATATTACATTTTTCGCCCCCAATAGAACTATTTTATCCCTTATCTCTTTTGCATTTTACTGATTAAATACAGGGTGAGGATCTGTAAATTCCCTGTAAAATTTGGATGGTGCCTGCAAAAAAAAGAACACGAGAGGGAAGGTCCATTTTGGTAAGGGAAGGGAGTGAAGTGACACGCAACATCAGATGGCTGAATGAGGCTGGCTCTAATCGATCACAGATCAGATGCAGGTGGACTATTGAAGTTTTGTTTGCGAGGTGAACGTATCCTTAGTACAGGAGGGATTTTGCTTGAATCAAGCTGTTCGATTCCGCCCGGTCATTACATTTGCTTTGGCATTTCTTCTACTTATTTCGTGGTTTGCACCGAGAGCTGATGCCGCCGCCCAGTGGCAGGCAGGCACCGCATACAAGAAAGGAGACCTCGTAACATATCAAAATAAAGATTATGAGTGTATTCAGGCACACACGGCGTTGACCGGATGGGAGCCCTCTGTTGTGCCCGCGTTGTGGAAACACGTCGGGGAAGGTTCAGGAGGGGAAACGCCAACGCCAGATACGGCACCACCTTCTGTTCCTGCGGGTCTGACTTCATTCTCCATCACGAACACCTCTGTGAGTCTTTCCTGGAATGCATCCACGGATAATGTGGGCGTAGCGGGGTATGAGGTGTATCGGAACGGCGTTTTTGTGACAAGTACTTCAACTACAACAGCTGTAGTCACGGGACTGACAGCCAGCACGACTTATGCTTTTACGGTAAAAGCCAAAGATGCCGCAGGCAATATATCCGCTGCGAGCACCTCCCTCAGTGTGACAACTTCCAATGGATCATCCAATCCGGGGCCAACCAGCGGCAAATGGCTGATCGGCTACTGGCATAACTTCGATAATGGTTCAACCAATATCAGACTTCGTAACGTATCAACAGCCTATGACGTCATTAATGTCTCCTTTGCCGAACCGATTTCACATGGCAGCGGAACGCTTGCTTTTACTCCATACAATGCAACGGTAGCCGAATTCAAATCCGATATTGCCTATCTGCAAAGCCAGGGGAAAAAAGTACTGCTTTCCATGGGGGGAGCCAACGGTACCATTGAGCTCACCGACGCGACCAAGAGACAGCAGTTCGAAGATTCGTTAAAATCAATCATTTCCACGTATGGTTTCAATGGTCTAGATATCGATCTGGAAGGAAGCTCCCTGTCTCTGAATGCAGGGGATACCGATTTCCGTAGTCCAACTACACCGAAAATTGTTAACCTCATCCAAGGCGTGAGAGCGGTTAAGTCACACTTCGGCGCCAATTTCATCCTGACGGCTGCGCCGGAGACGGCCTATGTACAGGGTGGATATCTGAGCTACGGCGGTCCTTGGGGAGCTTACCTGCCAGTCATCCATGCCTTGCGTAATGACCTGACCCTGCTTCATGTGCAGCACTATAACACGGGCTCCATGGTGGGTCTGGATGGACGCTCTTACGCTCAAGGAACAGCTGATTTCCATGTGGCTATGGCGGAGATGTTGCTTCAAGGCTTTCATGTAGGCGGTAGCACAGGCCCTTTCTTTAGCCCCTTACGACCGGACCAGATTGCCATCGGCGTACCGGCTTCCCAGCAGGCTGCGGGAGGTGGTTATACAACGCCTGCCAATCTGCAGAAGGCACTGAATTATCTAATCAAAGGTGTGTCGTACGGCGGTTCCTATACTTTGCGCCAGTCTACGGGCTATGCGGGGATAAAAGGGATTATGACCTGGTCAATCAACTGGGACGCATATACAAATAACCAGTTTTCGAGCGCACATCGTCCGTTCCTGAACGGGCTGAGTACGCAAACGACAAAGGAGGTTGTGTATTAGATGATACATTTAAATAAACACACTGCTTTCAAAAAAACCGCAAAGTTTCTCCTGGGTCTATCCCTGCTCTTATCCGTCATTGTTCCTTCTTTTGTGCTCCAACCCGCTACGGCAGCAGCTGCAGATTCTTATAAAATTGTTGGTTACTACCCGTCCTGGGCTGCGTATGGGAGAAACTATAATGTAACGGATATCGACCCGACCAAAGTCACGCATATCAACTATGCTTTTGCCGATATTTGCTGGAATGGTATTCATGGAAATCCGGACCCTTCGGGCCCTAACCCGGTGACCTGGACGTGTCAGAATGAGAAGAGCCAGACAATCAATGTACCAAATGGAACGATCGTGCTTGGCGATCCATGGATTGATACCGGCAAGACATTTGCAGGGGATACGTGGGATCAGCCCATTGCAGGTAATATCAATCAGCTTAACAAGCTGAAACAGATCAATCCCAGCCTGAAGACAATCATCTCTGTGGGAGGATGGACATGGTCCAACCGGTTCTCCGATGTAGCTGCGACTGCTGCAACGCGAGAGGTATTTGCAAACTCTGCCGTCGATTTCCTGCGGAAATACAATTTTGACGGGGTAGATCTGGACTGGGAGTATCCGGTATCAGGCGGACTTGATGGTAACAGCAAACGTCCTGAGGATAAGCAGAATTACACACTGCTTCTGAGCAAAATTCGTGAGAAGCTGGATGCTGCCGGAGCTGTGGACGGCAAGAAGTATCTGCTTACGATTGCAAGCGGTGCATCGACGACCTATGCTGCGAATACAGAGCTTGCCAATATAGCTGCCATCGTCGACTGGATTAACATTATGACATATGATTTTAACGGGGCTTGGCAAAAAGTCAGCGCGCATAACGCGCCGTTGAACTATGATCCTGCGGCTTCAGCTGCTGGGGTGCCGGATGCCAATACATTTAACGTAGCTGCCGGAGCGCAAGGGCATCTGAATGCTGGGGTACCGGCCGCCAAACTTGTGCTTGGTGTTCCATTCTACGGCCGCGGCTGGGATGGATGCGCACAGGCGGGCAATGGTCAGTATCAGACCTGCGCGGGAGGTTCTTCCGTTGGAACTTGGGAAGCAGGCTCCTTTGATTTCTATGATCTGGAGACCAATTACATTAACAAAAACGGGTACACGCGTTACTGGAATGATACGGCCAAGGTGCCATATCTCTATAACGCGACCAACAAACGTTTTATCAGCTATGATGATGCGGAGTCTGTAGGATATAAAACGACTTATATCAAGAGCAAAGGACTCGGCGGTGCGATGTTCTGGGAGCTTAGCGGTGACCGAAATAAAACACTCCAAAATAAACTGAAAGCCGATCTGCCTACTGGAGGCACAGTACCTCCTGCAGATACGACGGCGCCAAGTGTACCGGGAAATGCCCGTTCGACAGGCGTGACGGCAAACTCGGTGACGCTGGCTTGGAATGCTTCAACGGATAATGTAGGGGTTACCAGTTATAACGTCTATAATGGCAATAATCTTGCAACATCCGTCACCGGAACAACAGCAACAATTAGCGGACTTACCGCAGGGACTTCTTATACCTTCACGATCAAAGCAAAAGATGCGGCAGGCAATCTGTCTGCAGCCAGTAATGCTGTAACTGTAAGCACTGCCACTTCGCCGGGAGGTGATACGCAAGCGCCATCTGCACCAACGAACCTGGTATCAACGGCGCAAACGACATCCAGCATAACGCTGAGCTGGGCGGCATCCACGGATAACGTGGGTGTAACGGGTTATGATGTGTACAATGGAACGACACTTGCGACATCCGTGACCGGAACGACAGCAACGATCAGCGGGCTTGCTGCGGATACCTCGTATACATTTACGGTAAAAGCAAAGGATGCGGCGGGGAATGTTTCTGCTGCGAGCAATGCGGTGACCGTGAAAACAACAGCAGGAACGACGAACCCGGGCGTTTCCGCCTGGCAGGCGAATACAGCCTATACTGTAGGACAGCTGGTCACGTATAGCGGCAAGACATATAAATGTTTGCAGGCCCACACTTCCTTGCCTGGGTGGGAACCATCCAATGTCCCTGCATTATGGCAGGTTCAATAGTTAAAAAATGGACTACAACATTTTGAATTGAAGCGTGCAGTTTTAGCAAGGCTTGGCTATAGGGAAGAGAATATAACGAAAAAACACCGGCTCCTGGTCCGGTGTTTTTTCGCTATGCTATGTCAATGTCAAATAAAGCAGGCTCCAAAAAGGCTATTCATTAGAAATCGAAGTTGTCCGGGTCAGGTCCAACGCGTACATCTTCGTTCAGAGCACTGATCTGATCCATCTCTTCATTTGAAAGTTCAAAGTCGAAGATGGAGGAGTTCTCGATAATCCGGTTTTCCTTGGTGGACTTCGGAATGGTAATGACCCCATTTTGCAGATCCCAACGCAGGATGACTTGTGCAACCGATTTGCCTTTGGCTGAAGCAATCGCCGTGAGCACCGGATTGTCCAAAAGCTGACCTTGCATCAGAGGCGACCAAGCTTCAAGCTGGATACCATGTTTTTCACAGAAAGCCTTAAGCTCAACCTGAGTCAGGCGAGGGTGGTATTCCACCTGATTGACCATCGGTTTCACTTTGGCATCCTGCATGAGGTCTTCGAGATGATGAATCTGGAAGTTACTTACGCCAATGGCCTTAATGCGGCCGGCTGCGTACAGTTCTTCGATCGCTTTCCAGGCTGCTTTGTATTTGCCTGCCTTAGGCCAGTGAATCAGATATAGGTCCAGGTATTCCAGTCCCAGCTTGTTCAAGGTTGTATCAAAAGCCGCAAGAGTCTCTTCATATCCGAGGTCTGCATTCCATACTTTAGATGTAACAAACAGTTCTTCGCGTTTCAGGTTGTTTTCTTGCAAAGCTTCGGCTATAGCTTGGCCAACACCGGCTTCATTGCCGTATATTGCAGCAGTATCAATGCTGCGGTAGCCATGTTTAATCGCATTTTTCACGGCTTCAATCAGTTCAGATCCTTCTTCTACCTTAAATACACCAAGACCGAACCAAGGCATAGAAACACCGTTATGCAGAGTTACTGTGGATTGTAAATGTTGTGCGGTTTGAGCTGTTGTCATGAGATTTCCTCCTTAAAGTGTGTAAAAATCAGTGATTTTAAGCTGAATTTTCGTTTTTTCATCATACAAAATTAAATCATAGTAGATCAAATTGTATTCAACGTATATAGTATAATAAAATACCATGTGAAACCGGTTCCCCTCGAAGACTGGAACTGATATATATAAGAGTGAGACCTATGGTCGGAATGGAAATTAGAACGAAGCTTTCTCCATTTCGACTGATGCATGTTGATCCTTGCTTTCCAGCATTTTAGCCCATGCTGTCAGGATTACAGCAACGAGAACCATCAAGGCTCCGACCCATGTCGTGTGAATCAAACCAATGGAGTCATTGATCACTCCACCCAAATAGGCACCTATAGCGATCCCTGCATTAAATGCGGCGATGTTAAAGGCTGAGGCTACATCCTTGGCCTGTGGTGCATATCGTTCAGCCAAGGTTACAACGTACATCTGAAGACCAGGCACATTCATGAAGGCGAGCAGACCCATACCCATAATGGTGAGCAGTGCTGCCAACTTAAACGGGACGGTGAAGTACATCACGCCGAGAATAATGGTCTGAATGATGAACATGTAGAAGAGCGCCTTGAGCGGGTTGCGATTGGCTGCTCTGCCGCCGATGATGTTGCCAACAGCAATGGCGATTCCGTACAACAACAGAATGAACGCTACCGTTTTCTCGGAATATCCGCTGATATCATGCAACAACGGGGACAGATACGTAAAGACTACAAATGTTCCTCCGTACCCAACGGCAGTGATGGCAAAAGCAAGCAGCAAGCGTCCACCTGTAACGAGCTTCAGCTGATCCCGAATTGCCGTTCTTGTTCCTCGCTTCAACGTGGATGGCACGAGTATCAGGTTTCCGATCATTGCAATAATGCCAACCACAACAATCAGGATAAAGGCAGCACGCCAGCCCCAATGTTGACCAATGAGTGTACCGAGAGGTACACCGGTTACTGTGGCAATGGTAAGACCGGAGAACATGATGGCAATGGCACTTGCCCTACGGTTGGCAGGCACCAGATCGGCTGCAATCGTGGAGCCAATGGACATGAACACCCCGTGTGCCAGAGCGGATACTACTCTTGCAATGAGTAACATGGTGATGCCCGTCGATAGTGCAGCCATCGTGTTACCCGCAATGAAGACGATCATGATGGCAAGCAATAGCGTTTTGCGTGATATGGTAGACGTCAGTGAGGTCAGCACAGGAGCCCCAAAGGTAACGCCTAATGCATATAAAGTAACGGTCAGTCCCGCGGAAGTTACGGAAATGCCCAGGTCATCTGCAATGAGGGGCAGTAGCCCAACGCTGATAAATTCTGTGGTACCGATCGCGAATGCACTAATGGCCAGCGCAAGCAATGCCCACGTGCTGCGCTTTGAATCTTGTAACATTTCTTGCTCAACTCCCCCGAATGTAGATTTACGTACCGGCAAATGCTATTATGAGTTATTCGGTATAGATTGAATAGTACGTACTTTTTAGTACCCTACGTACTTTTTGGTGCCTATACAGCATGCGACGGATGTATCCAATTCATCAGGGAGGAAGCAAGTTATGGTCAGAAAAAAATATAACATCTCGGTTGAAGCTACCCTAGAAGTGATCGGTGGCAAGTGGAAATGCGTTATTCTCTGTCATCTGACACATGGGAAAAGACGAACCAGTGATCTTAAGCGTATTATGCCCGCAATTACACAGAAAATGTTAACACAGCAACTGAGAGAGCTTGAAAACGACGGAATCGTAAACCGAATCGTATATAATCAGGTCCCTCCCAAAGTGGAATACGAATTGAGTGATTACGGGAGAAGTCTTGAACCGATTCTCAATGCGCTATGTAATTGGGGAGATCAACATATTGTGAAGGAATACGGAGACAAATCAGCAGTTCTGGAAGATAATGGACTCAATGATTTTAACTCTGACAATAGGGAGCTGGTGCAACCGTGAACTATGAGATTTTATATGATGGTGCTTTTGCGATGCTCAAGGTACATTTGCAGCGGGGAGAGCGGTTCAAGGCCGAGAGTGGTGCGATGGTTTCCATGACTCCTACGGTTGAATTGAAGGGTTCAGCAGAAGGTGGGATGTTTGCCGGGTTCGGTCGGATGCTGAGCGGGGAGAAGTTTTTCTTTCAGGAACTGACGGCTGCGGGTGGGTCGGCAGAGATTCTGCTCTCACCTTCAAGCATGGGCGATGTAGAAGCTGTTGAATTGGACGGTTCCTATTCACTCTATGTGCAGAAAGACGGATTTCTGGCAGGAACCGAGGGCATTCAGGTGAATACCAAGATGCAAAACCTGAAGAAAGGTCTCTTTTCGGGAGAAGGTTTCTTCATTATTGAGATCAGTGGACGTGGAACCGTATTTCTGTCTTCCTATGGTGCCATCCATGCGATTAATCTGGCAGCAGGTGAAGAAATGATCGTGGATAACGCCCATTTGGTGGCATGGCCTCATTATGTAGATTACCGTATTGAGAAAGCTTCACAGGGCTGGTTATCCAGTGTTACAAGTGGAGAAGGACTGGTATGTCGGTTCCGGGGAGAAGGAACCATTCTTATACAGAGCCGCAATCCGCAAGGATTCGGACAATGGGTGAAGCAGTTTATCCCTGCCCGCTAATTATTTTTTTGAGAAAGAACACACAGAGTTGCAACGGATATGTTTCCATCATCGTTATATGAATAATGGATTTACTTCATTAACTGGTGGGTACATAATCTGTTGCATAAGTCGCACATCATGGAGGTATGAGATGACAAGCTCACGGTATAAAAATGCACAAGAAAGTCCGGGATATCTGTTATGGCAGGTTACATCCATGTGGCAAAAGGAAATACGCAGGGTGCTGGAGCCCCTCGAACTGACACAACCTCAATTTGTATTGTTGCACGCATGTCTGTGGCTCAATGAACATGATGAGGAAGGCAAAGGAGTAACTCAGGTTCAAATTGCTCAGTTTGCCAAGGTGGATGTTAACGTGACTTCTCAGGTGCTGCGTGCTCTTGAAAAGAGAGGATTAATTACCCGGGCTCGTCATCAGACGGATACGCGTGCCAATATTATCACAACAACGGAAGAAGGAACCCGATTGGCTATTGAAGGGATTCATCTGTGTGAGGAGTCGGACAAGGCATTTTTTGAAACTTTGGATGATCGCAAGGAAGAGTACATGGAGATCATGCAGGAGTTTCTTCGTCAAAAAACAGAGGGCTAATCCATAATATACATTTTTTTATTTTATTAAACTACAGATTGTAGTGGGATTGGAAAATTTTCTGAATACTAATGATAATAATATTTATGCAAAATACAAATAGACCTCCTGACTTCATCTTGTCGGGAGGTCTATTTCGGTTGCTCAATCGATTCGGTAGGATGCAAACGGCTCGCGGCGACGGAAAGAGTCACTGATCTGATCCAGATCGGCCAACAGCTCATCGGGCAGTGACATGTCCAGACTAGCCAGATTATGTTCCAGCTGTTCGGTGCGTGTAGCGCCCACAATCACTGTGGATACAGCCGGACGTGTCAGCAGCCATGCGAGTGACAGCACACTTGGGGAGCAGCCATATGAGGCAGCTTTAGCACTCACTTGTTCACTCAGTTGGATATTATGCTCCAGCAGGAAACGGTTGAAAGATGGATCGGTGTCTGCTCTGGACCCGGAAGGTACGCTGGTCTGTCCGTTGTATTTACCTGTCAGAATACCACCTGCCAGCGGGAAATACGGGATAATGCCTACACCCTGATCAAGACACATCGGTACCAGTTCCAACTCAGGCGTACGGTCTGCCAGGGAGTAGCTGGTTTGGGTGGAGATGTAGCGCACATAACCTTTCTGTTCACTGATCCCCAGAGCTTTCATCAGCTCCCAGGCTGCGTAGTTGGAGGCTCCGATATAACGGACTTTGCCGGAAGTGACCATATCATCCAGTGTGCGCAGTGTCTCATCCAGCGGTGTATGCGGATCAAAAGTATGGATCTGGTACAGATCCACATAATCCGTTTGCAGACGCCGCAGGCTATGTTCCAGCTCTTGTTGCAGATGGTAGCGGGAGGAACCCCGCCCATGGGGACCATCATGCCGGGGTAATCCGGCTTTGGTAGCAAGCACTGCGTTTTCCCGTCGACCTGCCAGGGCCTGTCCAATGATGCGTTCCGATTCCGTACCTGCGTAGATATTGGCGGTATCGATAAAGTTGATGCCCTGATCCATCGCTGCATGAATAATGCGGGTAGAAGCTGCTTCATCCGCGCGTTTGCCAAACGCATTGGTGCCGAGCCCCAGTGCCGAAACACGCAAACCACTATTGCCTAAACGTCGATACTCCATCATTCATCGCTCCTTCTCTATTCATTTATGTATAGCAGATTATAACGTAATCTATTGAAAACGTGTTATTAATATAGTTAAATGAATCTAAGAACCCGTTATTAAAGGAGATATGATGGAAAACAGTGCTGCACATTTAACAAGACGGAAGCCGAAGAAACCGAAGAAGAAATGGAAGAAACCATTAATCATCACCCTAAGTGTGCTGCTTGTGCTCGGAGGACTCGGATTTGTTTATCAAAAGCAACTCGTCGTGTTTGCCTTTAATTTGTTCGCTTCAGCTACGGTGAAGGAAGCCTTGGATGACTCCTTTGTACCAGCTGGCGATAAGGATGCCCCTGTTGTGGAACATACCGACCCATTCTCGCTGTTGCTGCTGGGGATTGACCAGCGGGATAACGAACCAAGCCGTTCGGATACCATCATCTATTCCGTCGTGCGTCCAGAAGACAATAAAGTGCTGCTGCTGTCCATTCCGCGCGATTCCTATACCGAGATTGTCGGCCGGGATGTGAAGTCAAAGATCAACTCAGCGTATGCCCACGGTGAAGCCAAGATGGCGATGGATACGGTGGAGAATCTGCTGGGGAACAAAGTAGATTTCTATGCCGCGATTAATTTTAACGGGCTCAAGGATATTGTTGATGCGGTGGGCGGTGTTGAACTGCCGATCAAAAAGAATATTGAGAACAAGCTCAAAATTCATGAGAAGCTGTTTGTTGAAGCGAATAAACCGATCTATAGCGGTGAAGAAGCGCTTGGTTATGTGCGTTACCGGGAAGATTCCGATTTCAATCGGACGATGCGTCACCGGATTTTCCTAAGTGCCTTCATGAATCGTGCGCTAGAGGTCAAAAATCTGACCAAGATCCCGGACGTAATTCAGATTGCCGGATCGAATTTTACAACCAACATGACCTCGGACTTTATCGTGAAATTTGCCGAGTCCTTATATATGAAAGATAGCATACCAACGATCAGCAACTACATGCTGAAGGGTGAGGGTGCAACGCGCAGTGGCACATGGTACTACGATCTGTCGGAGGACGATCTGCAATATGTGCGTGGCATGATCGCCAGCTGGCTGGACCCGGATGCTACCGAGATTATTGAACCGGAGTCAGCGGACCAGGCAGATACACCTGATGCAGCATAAGCATCCATTCTTGTGCAAAGCTCATATGAATATAAGTCCGGCGAAGCAGTTGCTTCCCGGCTTTTTTTGCGTTTGAGATCCTAAGGATGGAATATTGTACAGATATATCTAATGTTTAAACCTCTTTTTATGGCATACATATAGTAAAATATAGGGAAAAGATTAAACATCAACCAACGGAGGAAACTCATGAAGGAGTTTAAGGAACGGCTTGGGCAGGTTCAGGAGCAGCAGAAACAGCTGGCGAAGGAGTATCAAGCCTTGCTCCAGGAATACCAGTCCGATGATCTGATCGTTCAGAATGAACAGTTGCAGGAACAGTATGAAGCCCATAAGCTCAAGCTGCGCGAGCTTGAACTTCGCTCGCGCAAGATGGAAGAAGAGAATGCACGTCTTCGCATGGCGTTATCTGAACAGATGCTGGATGAGAAGCTGAATCTGATTCGGGTATCCCGAGAGAAGATGGAGACCTATTTTCAAGGGAAAACAGCGGTACATAATGATCGAATTGCATTCCATGAACATCGAACCAAATCCAATCTGAACGCGCTGTACAACCGGGCAGCAGAGGAGTTGCAAGAGGACTCCCACGAGGTGAAGGAGAGGATTGCTTACCTTGCTGCAGAGGTGAATGAGCGCATTGAATCGCACAAGCGGGCCGTACGGGAGCGAGAAGAGGCTCTGCGTGGGCACATGGAGCGTGGATATGAGCAGATGGCGGAGGAGGGCTTGAGCGAAGAGACCATTCAGCGTCGGATCAAGCAGAATCGTATGGAGATGAAGATTGGACTTAGCTGGATCAACAAAGTAGCCATTCTGCTGCTTATTCTAGGCGTTGGAGCAGCGTTCCAATACTCGTACTCGACCTGGTTTAATGACGAGATGAAGAGTGGAGCCTTTTTCCTGCTTGGTGCTCTGATGCTCGCTGGAGGAGAGTTGCTGTTTCGTCGCAAAAAGCAGACGTTTGCAATGGGGCTGCTCGGCGGCGGGATCTCCGTGTTGTTCGGGTCCATCTTCTATAGTTATTTTTTACTGCATATTATCGGGTTATATACGGGACTTGCCCTGTCTGTATTGGTATCGGCAATCTCCGTGTTGTTGTCCCTAAGGTATCAGTCGAAGACCATCTGTTCATTGGGTCTGGTAGGCGGATATCTTCCGCTATTCTCGTATATGTTCTCGTTCGGGCTTGAGGGCACTGCTGTCTATGTAGCCATGATCTATCTGCTGCTCTTAAACGGCATTATTGTGTTCATTTCGTTTGGCAAACGGTGGCCGGTGGTGCACTATATCAGTTTCCTGTTCAACACACCATCCATGCTCATCCTCTTATGGCTGTCACCAAGTGAGAAGATTGGCATGTTGTATTCCATTGTGACGTTTGCATTATATCTGGGCATTACACTGGCGTATCCGTTCAAACACCGGATGAAGTTAACCTGGTGGGATTTCGCTCTGCTCGCTATGAATACAAGCATCAGCTGTCTGATGTTATACATGTTATTTGATGTGGCAGGTTGGAATGATGCTCAGGGCTTGCTGGCGTTAATCTTCTGCGCGGTGTATCTGGGCCTCGCACGATTCGTTCAGCGCCATATGGCTCAGGAGAAACAGACGATTCTGCTCTTCTATGTCACTTCCCTGACCTTTGCCATTCTGATTATCCCGTTCCAGTTCGGGGCCAAGTGGTTATCCATGGGTTGGTTAATTGAAGGCGTTCTGCTGGTCACACTCGGACATCTGAAACGGTTCAAATCGGTGGAACGTGCCGGATGGGGCATCGTGCTTCTATGTCTATTCACTTTTGTGTACTATGACCTGCTGGCGCTATTCTTCATCGGGGAACGTTCTTACTTTATGTTAAAATACACCAGCATTACGCTGGGGACCCTGCTGATTACACTGTATTATGCCTGGGCAGTTCACAGCAACTCATCTTCCAGAGAGAGATTCAATTACAGCGCACTGGAACTGGGTTTCCTGAACGGATTCAAGTATGTGACACTTGCGAATCTGTGGTTATACGTGCTGTATGAGTCAAATGAATTGTATACCAGAGCAGTCGATGGGACGTTCCTGTTATACATGTTCTACAAGTTACTCATGTTCGCAGCGTTCACCATTGCATTGGCGTATGGACTAGGCAAAGTGAAGCTGCTGCGCGACCAATTCGTGCAGGTGTACACCACCTTCCTTCATGCCGTTGGCTGCTGTATTGCACTGGCTGTAACCTTCACCATGCCGGCGCTTCAGCCGGAAGTTCAGCAGCATACAGCGGCAGAGATTGTTGGTTTACTGGTGCTAATTATCTTTAACGTAGGGGTATTCTTTGCAGGAAGGGATCTGCTGATTGCAGGCATCCGTGGGCAGTTCAAGAGCATTGAATGGTACCCGGTTATCGCAGGGGTATACCTGCTTGGGGTTATCACCGTATTCCTGACGATCCAGTTCCAGTGGGGTGATGTGGGGCTGATGTTCAGCCTGATCTATCTGCTGCTGGCGATTCTCTATATTGCCTATGGATTCCGTAGAAAATATGTGATGATTCGGCGTCTGGGCCTGGGTCTCACGTTGTTCGCTACGGGTAAGATGGTGTTCTATGATGTAGGGATGCTTACCTCGGGCAGCAAAATCTTTGCTTATTTCAGCTTTGGCGTACTATTGCTTGGGATCTCTTACCTGTATCAGAAGGTGTCGAGCCGGATGGAGGAAATACAGTCCAGAGAGACAGCAAAGCCTGCCGACGAACCGACTGTTTCTGAGGAGGAGCAAGACTGACTTTGATTCTGAACGACCGAGGTTGCATTTGCGATTATATGGGGAGGGATTTTTGAAATGGGATTCGACATGAAAATCATGTTTTGGCAACTGTTATGGCTTGCTGGCCCTGTAGCTCTTATCGTGTATGCGTGGAGGAAATTCGGTGTGAGAAAGAAGCGGCGTTAAGGTGAGTGTGGGTGAGATGGTGGGAATGTCCGCTGTCCACTTCACTTCGCGTTGGGAAATAAGTCTTGTAATATAGTTTTTTGGTATTAAAATGAGGCTCCGGGCTGCTGTGAACAGCAATCCGGGGCCTTATTGATTGGAGTCTATGGCTTAGGCTAATATGACATTCGTGAAACGTTTTGCGCGGAGATCACGTTATAATAGAGTAGACTCAGGGCTGGATCTTCATTTGTAACCATGAGGTTTCGGAAGCCGATGTGCCTTTCAGTGATTCTCCGCCATCATCATTCATACGGGAGAGCACGGTTAATGTCATGGACAGGGCAAAGGCGAGCAACACGTATATGAAAATGTTTTTTTTATTCATAGGAAGGTACCTCTCTTGTTGAATGAGCTAAAGTAGACATCCGGCCGTCATGAGAAAAAAAGCACAACGTCTGGTATAGTAGAGTGAGTAGAACCAAACATAAATCGTTCCTGTATACCACTATATTGAACTATAGCGGTGCAAACAATGGAACAAATCTGATGATCTTATCATTATTGTTATGAAATGTTTATAGAGATCGAGTGAGTGATCATTGAAGGTGGGAGAATAACATGCGGGAGACGGCAAAAATCGTCATTCGTACGCCAGGACAGGAAAGTGACGGCTCATTCGCTTATGTAAGCCAAGGTCGCTCCATTACGGTGGGACGTTATACAGGCGGCAGTGAATTGGACTTGTCTGTCTATAATCAGATGATATCGAAGCGGCATTGCCGCATTCATTATGATTCACAGCAACAGCTATGGATCGAGGATCTGGATAGTAAAAATGGAACCGAACTGAACGGGCAGCGCCTCGTTCCTTATGAGAAATATCCGTTTGGCGAAGGAGACAGCCTGACATTGGTCAACGGCTTGATTCAGCTTCGCGCTGAAGGAGATCTTGGAGAGACCAGGGAATATCGGGTGTCGGATCTGCTGGGTGAGGGCGTACGCTTGCAGGATCACCTGCAAACCGTGCAGATCGGTGAAGTGGAGATTCCGCTATCCAAGAAGGAGTATCAGCTGTTCAAATTGCTGTATAGTCAACTGGACCATTTTGTGACCCGAGAGCAGATTGTGGCTCAGGTGTGGCCGGAGCGGAGCATGCTGGAGAGTGAAGCGGTAGGGATCGACGAGATTAACTCGCTCATCTATCGGACGAATCGCAAGCTGGGTGTACATTTTACGATCAAGTCTGTGTACAAAAAAGGGGTATACATGAAGTCTCATGTGCCCGAATGAATGCGTGATAACAAAGGGATGATGCTATGTTCATCGTTCATCTAATTCCATGGCTGATTGCTGTGGTGACATTGATATGTGTCATATCTATCGTACTTGTCAGTTGGAAAAACGGGATTTCCCCGATGCCCACATCCGGCCGTGTCAGGCAGGTGGTCATTCAGGAGGTAAACCGCATTCCAGGGTACGGGGATGTGCTCGAAGCAGGCTCCGGATGGGGCACACTGGGAATGGATGTTGTAAGGCATTGCCCTGGTAAAAGGCTGACCGGGATTGAGAATTCTATCATTCCCTTATGGTCTTCCCAAATAATTGCCTATCTCAGTGTTCGCTTACGCCGAGCGAAGGGAAACAAGCACTCTCTCAAGGGCAGACTGCGCTTCATGCGCGGGGATATCTACACCAGTTCCTATGAACATGCGGATTGTGTGATCTGTTATCTGTTTCCGGGAGCGATGACCCGACTTCTGGACAAGTTCAGTCGGGAGCTTCCGCCGGGTGCCAAGGTGATTAGTATCTGTTTTGCCCTGCCGGGCAAGGAACCGCTACGCACAATAACATGTCGAGATGCCCTACGTACCAAAGTGTATGTGTATGCTTTTTAATGAAGAAGCTTATGATTGGAGACAGGAGAAACCGGAGGAATGAGACCCTCATGTTTCTGCTTTTTTTCAATGCATGTTATAACTCACGTGGGGTGTATATAGCTATGAATAAACAAGAACAAGTGACTGATCATTTCAGAGAATTATTTAATAAAATGGTCTGGATTAACAAGTCGAAGATGGAAGCCAGTCTTCGTGGTTATAAGTCTTCCGAAGTTCATTGCATTGAATATATTGGAAAGAATATCGATCCCAATGTGACAAAGCTTGCAGAGTCGCTGTATATGACCAAGGGTGCCATAAGTAAATTGACGAAGAAACTTATCGAAAAAAAACTGATCGAAGTCTACCAGAAGCCGGAGAACAAGAAAGAAGTCTATTTCAGACTGACCGAGAAAGGGAATGTTGTATTCGGTATTCACGAGGAACTTCACCAAGAATTTCAAAAGCGGGATCAGGCTGTGTTTGAGCAGGTAACCGAAGCGCAATTGGAGGGCATGCTCAGGTTTATGGAGCAATACAGTAAACATTTGGACGCAGAGATAAAGAAACAGGGTTTGGACATTTAGATAAATGTGTGTAATGAAGGGTAACACAAAAAAGCAACTTACTCTAATCGAGGGTAGGTTGCTTTTTTATTTGAATAATTATTGTTGACAAGGAAACTAAAAAGAGTTACATTTTTTGTTGAATAGGAAACAATAATGCAAAGAGGAGACACATATGACTAAAGAAAACGTTAAAACCACTGATTTACCCAAAGAGGTGCTCATTGCAGCCTGGGCTATAGCTCTTGGAGCCATTGCACCTTTGCTTGATTCAACCATGGTGAATATTGCCATAGATCAATTAACACATGATTTCAATACAACCTTGACCATTATTCAATGGGCCATTACAGGCTATATTCTCGCTCTTGCCATGGCAGTTCCCATCTCCGGTTGGCTTATGAACAAGTTTAATAGCAAGAAGATTTTCATTGGTGCTGTTATCCTATTTGGAGTGATTTCTATTTTAGTAGGTGTTAGCTGGAACATTTCGAGTTTTATCTTTTTTCGTTTACTTCAAGGGTTCAGCGCAGGGGTGATTACGACCCTCATGTTTACCCTCTTGTTGAAAACGGCAGGGAAAGATCACTTGGGAAAAGTGATGGCCATCGTAAGTACGCCTATGATCTTCGGCCCTATTCTGGGTCCAGTCCTTGGAGGATTCATCGTTCAGGTGGCATCCTGGCAATGGATTTTCTTCATTAACGTGTTTATCGTGTTGATTGCTGCGCCAGTAATGATGAAAACAATTCCTGACTTTGAACCTTTCAACAAAGAGAATAAGCTTGATCTGTTTGGCATTATTAATTTGTCTTCCATGAGCGGGGCTTTAATCTACGGGATAACGAGAGCTGCGGAACATGCTACGTTTAACAATAATGAAACGATCTTATGGGTGGGTATTGGTGTGGGTTTGGCTGTCATATATATGGCTTATAATCTCATTCGCAAGAATCAAACGGTCCTGCCCATGAGTTTGTTTACTTATAAAAGTTTTGCTGCTTCAAGCGCCGGCTTGTTCATGGCAAATATTGCTCTTATGGGCCCGATGTTAATCCTCCCGCTATTCTTTCAAAACTTTCGCCATTTTACGGCGATTGAAACAGCAGTTGCTCTTATCCCACAAGGGGTTGGGATGCTTGTTACTCGGCCTTTACTTGGAAAAATGATTGATAAAATTGGACCTAAATATGTAGTGATCGTCAGTTTATTTCTTTCTCTCATTGGTTCAATTCCGCTTATTTTTATCTCTGATAAAACAAGTATGATCTGGATCTCCGTTATATTGTTAATTCGTGGTGCGAGTATTGGAGGAATTAGTCTGCCGTTAACAAGTGAAGCATACACCGGGCTTGATAGCACACAGCTCCCCGAAGCGAGTGTGGGCATTAATATGATTGAGAATCTTGGTTCAAGCTTTGGCTCAGCTATTATCGCGACGGTTGTTGCAACGGTCATAAATGAGTTGAAGGGGTACCATGCCGGATTTCTATTATCCAGCGTTATTCTTGTAATTATTCTAATCCCTAGTTTGTATCTTACAAATAAAAGGAACGCATGAACAGTTGCTCATGTTCTTCCTGAAAAATAAAAGCACTAGGCCCCGAATTCACTGTTATCGTGATTTCGGGACCTAGTGTTTCTTATTATAACCTAACTACAAATTATGATTATTTTGCAGAATCCGTAGTGCCTGTGCTGTCGGAGGTTGTACCGGATTGCGATCTGTTTCTGCCGCCTCCGAATCCACCTTGTCCACCGCCGCCACCAGGACCACCCATACCTGAATTGGCTGTAGTTACACCTGATTCATTGACCCAAGTTACATTGCTAGTCGATTGGAATGCAACTACTTGAGTTCCGCCACTGTAGGTACCGTCTGTGTAGAGTCCATCCACCGCTTTACCTGTAGACGTACCACCGGAGTAGATCACATAGGAGCCATCTTTTTTCAGATCCGGGGAGCTGACAACCACAGTTTGATAATCTTTTGCCGGAGCAAATGTCAGAATGTTGTTGCCTTCGCTATCTTGTACATGTACAAGTGTTCCAGCTTTTTGCGTTGCAGGGAATGTCATCACAATGGTATTTTGCGTAGACGTATCGGATGTTCCTTGTGCCATACCAGAGCTTCCGGCAGCCACGAGGTATCCACCGCTGATTTCAAATGTACCGTCATAATCCAATGCTCCGTTGCCGCTATCCGTTGGTCCGTTCACAATAACCGTTCCGCCAGTCATGTTGATGGAACCATTGGAATCCAGTCCGTCACCACCTGCGTTCACTGTGAGGGAGCCGCCGTTAATGTGGAACTCGTTATTACTTGCTGCTGCACCACCCATACCGCCCGGTCCACGTCCTTGCTGATTAGCAGCTGTACCTTGGGATGCCTGATCGGTAGTTGATGTTGTACCTGTTGTTTCGGTTACAGAGATGTTAGACGTCGTTGTTGCATCGGTTGCTGTAGTAGCGCTATCTGTACTTGCCGCTGTATTCGCAGCTGTTTCCGTCTCGCCACCTGCAGCATTTACGCCATCATCGGATGCCGTTACATCTACATCCCCATCGTTCAGGGTGATGATTGCACCTTCAAGTCCTTCATAACTCTTCGCAATCGTGATGGTTCCGCCGTTAATCGTCAGGGCCTGATCGGCATGGATGCCGTCATCACCGGATTCGATGTTGAATGTTCCGTCGTTGACTGTTACGTTATTGTTGCTGTGCAAGGAATCATCCATGGAATCAATGGTATACGTACCACCATTAACCGTAAGATCTGCACCTGCTTTGAGTGCTTTGGCACTTGTGGACTCCGTTGCTGTAGTTGCTGTGTCCGCATCAGCATTGTTATCTGTTGTTGTGTTGGCAGAGTTGGATGCTGCTGCGCCGTTTGTATTAGCACCTGTATCCGTACCGCTGTTATTAGGCATCTCCGGCATATCTGCAGGAGGTTCGCCATCCGGTGGTGTGCCCATATCGGTTGGAGGTGTGCCGCCACCCCATCCACCGCCAAACGGACCTTCTTCTACTTTGGCTGGTGCATTGGCGCTACCACCGGCAGTTACAATGTTGTAAGTGCCGCCATCCGTAACGAGTGCGGTTTCGGCTTGAATACCGTCATTGCCACTCTGAATATCGAAGGTACCTCCTGCGATAGCAACGTAACCTTTGGTGGTATCTGTGTCATTGGTTGATTTAATACCGTCGCCTTCGGCTTCAATGGTAATGGTACCCGCTTGAATGGCGACCATATCTTTACCTTTGATCCCGTCATCGGCTGCTTTGACACTGATGTTACCACTAATGATTTTCAGATCATCCTTGCTTGTAATACCTTCATTATAGTTACCTGTGACGGTCAATTGACCTGCACCGTTGAACGTAAGATCCGCTTTGCTAAAGATCGCAGCATCCGGCTCGTCTGTCGTAGCGTCGGCGTACACATACGTTTTACCATCGGAAACGGTATTCTTGGTTCCTTTTTCGAGCGTAATTACCGCTTTACCGGCTTTTTGAATATAGATCGCTGCACTGTCATTATCATGGATGGTAGCTCCGTTTAATACGAGATGAACGGTGCCTTTATCGGCAACATTGACCACGATCTGTCCGTCGGTTAGCTCACCGCTAAGTACATAAGTGCCTGCTTCGGAGATGGTTACCGAACCATTCGCTGCTTTGGCGCCCGAACCGGTCACCGTTGCAGTTGTTCCGTTCAGCTTGATCGCTGTGGAATCTGTCTCACTCCAGCTAATGTTGGTATCGTCAGCATCCAGAGAGACCAGATCTGCATATTTCACTGAAGTTTGCTCGCTGACAGATAACGTTTTGGTTGTTCCTGTCGTCGATGTTGCGGCATTGGCGGTTGTGCTTGTCGTTGCTGGTGCACTGCATGCTGCGAGTAGGCTGGTAATCATGGCGATGGACCAAAGTTTGCTGCCTGTTATCATGTTTTTCTTCATATTAGATCGTTCCCTTCGAATTAAAAATTAATATTCCGTTGTTGGACTCATGGTTAACGAGATATCCAGGTTGCCGTTCCGTGTGCGGATCGCATCGAGGAATTCCTTTTGGCTAACACTTTCGTGAATGGTTACACTGTAGACCAGCTCATACAGACTGCCGAGTTCAGTGGTTCTGATTTTTTTCAGATCAAAAGGTACGTTGAATTTATGGAACACTTCATTAAGGGCTTCTTCATAGCTTAAGTTTTCGGGAATGGTGACTTTCAGCGTTTTCAGCTGACTTTTCTTGCCGCCGAAGTTGAAGCGACTCAGAACAAACATCAGTACACACAGGATAATGGTGAACAGCACCGCGTATCCAAAAGCGCCTACACCGCAGGCCAGACCGGAAGCCATCGTGAACAATACATAAGCAATGTCTTTTGGATCACCAGGTGCACTTCGGAATCGGATGATCGAGAAGGCACCTGCCAAGCTGAATGCTCGAGCGATGTTGCTGCCGATGAGCAGGATGATGATGGCGACAATGACGGGCAGGACAACCATCGTTAAGGTGAAGCTCTGGGAGTATGTGCTTTGGTTAGTCTTCATGTAGGTGAGGCTGATGATTAACCCCAGAATGATGGCAAGACCAATGGTGATGACTGCGTTGTTAAACGTCAGGTTGGTATCGGTTAGGGCTGAACTGAACAGTGAATCAAGCATATAGGACACTCTCTCTTTCTATAATCGTTTTATCTTGTTCTATGGATGGGTTGAAATCGGTACCTGGTACAAGAATGCGCTCTGTTTGGTAATTCAGGTTGGTTGTTCTCGCCAGATGTCTGAACTCGTTGCCGTATTTCGAAAATCCGGTGCGATATAGACCATGCTCACATAGCAGTTGCGACAGCCATAACGGAACAGTTTTCTCGGCTTTTACTTCCATCAGCCATCGACCGTCCTTCACCAGCGGCTCACCGTAATCTCCCTGTTCCAGCTTCAGATCGTATCTGCGGCTGCGGATGTTGGTGTCAAAGGTAATGCGGAGATCGCGGCTGTTCTTGTCGAAGAGCGCTTTGCGTTCATACGCCAGATACACTTTCGGTTCCAAGTCGTATACCCGAAGGAAATATTTAATCTCCTCGACAACCTGTTTGTTCATGTAATCCGCCAGCTCCGGCGCCTGTCCCGAACGAACGAATTCGTAAGCTTCATCCAGCTTTAATGCTGTTCTGCGTTTGTTCACCAGGCCGAAGACTTTCTTTTTAATCTCCAGATACACTTTGGCGTTCTCTTCAGGGATTCCATAAGCCCGCAGTCTCAGTTTCTCCTTGTATTTTGGTTTGGAGAGACTGGCGCGGATCAGCGAATCCTGCGGAGTGTCGAAGTACAGGTTGCTGATGGAGTAATACTCATGTTTCTTGTTGTAGGCATCCAGCTCCATGTATTTCAGCAGGTCATTGTAGAAGTGTGCGTACTGCTCATCGGTCAGAAGATACTTGCTCTCATATCGGTTGAATACTTCAATAGCCATGTGGGACTCATTCCTTTCGTGGGTGGGTTGTATGTTTTGTTGCATCGTGTATTGCTTCCATGTCTGTATCTTAGAGCCCCAACCTTGAATGAATCTTAAATGGTTTTACATTGCGTTAACATTTTTTACCTTCCTATAATAGTGCGAATGCACAAAATGAATTAAGATTGATTCAAGGTTTAATTGGTAGAATAGGTGATATCATAAAGAGTTAATTGAAGACGAATAATTCAAGCAGAGGAATGAATAGAGCATGAGAATATTAATTGCGGAAGATGAGGTTCATTTGGCAGAGGCTGTATCGCAGATTTTGAAAAAAAACAACTACTCCGTGGACATGGTCCACGACGGCAGATCAGGACTCGATTATGCGCAGAGCGGCATCTACGACCTGTTACTACTCGACATCATGATGCCGGAGATGGACGGGATCGCCGTCCTGAAGAAACTCCGCAGTGAAGGCAATCATACGCCTGTCATTCTCCTTACTGCGAAAGGTGAACTATCGGACAAAGTCACAGGCCTCGATTATGGTGCCGATGATTATATCGCCAAGCCCTTTGCCACAGAGGAATTACTGGCCCGGATTCGAGCAGCCTTAAGGCGGAAGGGCGAAGTGGTTCCCGAGGACGGTTTGAAATTTGGCGACATTGAGCTGAATACAACGCAGTTGAAGCTGAGCGTTCAGGGGAAGGAGATCAAGCTGAATCTGAAGGAGAATGAACTGCTGGAGCTGTTGATTGCCCGCAAACAGGCGATAACTTCCAAAGAGCAGATTATTGAGAAGTTATGGGGATTTGATTCGGAAGTGGAGTATAACAATGTGGAGGTGTACATCTCGTTTTTGCGCAAAAAATTAACCTTCCTGAACTCGGCTGTCCGCATTAACACGATTCGGGGTGTGGGGTATGTGCTTGAGGTGACGTCCTGATGTTCAAGAAACTCCGAAATCGATTCCTGATCGTGAATCTGGTGTCCATCTCCATTATGATGCTGGTGGCATTTGCGACGATCTATACGATTACTTATCAGAATGTGCAGCGTGAGACCAATATGGAGTTGTACAAGGTGTCTGATTTCTATCACAGTCCTTATAATTCATCCAAGATGCCACGTGGGGAAGGGCAGGGTTCCGGTACAGGTGGTAGTACAGGCTCAGGTTCAAGTTCCGGTTCCGGTTCAGATTCGTTTCCCTCCGATGCCATGGGTGGTGATAATGGAGGTCCGGGAGGGGATCCCAACTCACCTCCGGCACGTTCCGTTTCGTTCATGATCAAGACGGATGATCAGTGGAAGATTACGGATACACATTCCCGATTTGATATGGAAGATACGTTCTACACCGAGGCGTTGCAAAAGGTTGACCAGAATAAAGTTGGTGATTCAGAACGGCAGACTGGACAATTTGCGCTGGATGGAACGGATTGGGCCTATGTGGTTGATCCGAGCGGTGACGGGCATATGATCGTATTCATTGATGTGACGGCACAACAGGGCATTCTTACGAATCTGATCTATACCTTTGCTGTTGTTGGATTAATCATGTTGATTGTGATTTACTTCTTGAGCCGTTATTTTGCGAATCGCTCCATTGCACCCGTCAGAGAAGCGTTTGAGAAACAAAAACAATTCATCGGTGATGCTTCACATGAGTTGAAGACACCTCTGGCGATCATCAATACCAATACTGACGTGCTGCTTGCGAATCAGGAGGATACCATAGCGAACCAGGCGAAGTGGCTGCACTATATCAAGTCGGAAACTGAGCGTATG
Organism: Paenibacillus sp. FSL M8-0212; assembly: GCF_038004645.1. NCBI lineage: Bacteria > Bacillati > Bacillota > Bacilli > Caryophanales > Paenibacillaceae > Paenibacillus > Paenibacillus sp. FSL M8-0212. The sequence continues at coordinate 2,755,971 of NZ_JBBORP010000001.1, forward strand.
ACCGGACTTACGAATGATCTGCTCTATCTGACACAGATGGACGACTCACGCTCCACGATGATTCATGCGAAGTTTAATATGAGCGATGCGGTAGAGAGTATTATTTTGCCGATGGAAGCCGTTATATTTGAGAAAAATATCTCCCTCGATTACAACATTGAGCCGAATCTTACGGTTCATGGGAACAGTGAGCAGATCAAACAGGTCATTCTGATCCTGCTCGATAATGCAGTAAAGTATTCCGGTCCAAAAGGGTCCGTAAACGTTACGCTCCAGAGACAAAATAACGATGTTATGCTGGCCGTGTCCAACACAGGGGAAGGCATTGCAACGGAACATCTCGATCGGATCTTCGATCGATTCTATCGTACGGATTCGTCAAGAGCCCGCAAGCATGGTGGGCATGGTCTGGGTTTGGCGATTGCTCGTTCCATTGTGGATCAGCACAAAGGAGAGCTATACGCTCGAAGCGTGGTCGGAGAGGGCGCTACATTTTACGTGCGGTTGTCGTAAGGTGGGAGTGATGAGCCAGCGTATGAAAAAATGCTACTTACGTTTCGGCTCCACACTAACCCTTCGCTACTGCTCTATAATCGTTCTTCAGGCATAAGTTCTGCCTGTAATGGGTTAACCTATGCTACAATGGCAACAGTATGTATGAATCAAGGAGATGAACTGAACGTGGCAGAAGCAAACGCAATTAATGAACAAGAAATGATGCAATATATTGCAGATAAAACAAAGGCAAGCCAAGCGAACATCGCTCTTGTATTGAAGCATGAGCAAGCGTACATCAACAAGGCGCACGAAAATGCCAAAGGTAACGATGTGGATATTGACGGCGATGATCTGGCGGACTACATCCTTAGTCGCAAAGATGTGAAGCTGGATGAGTTGACCGTGGAAAGCATCCTGGATGCTGAGATGGACTACTTGATGGACAAGGGTCACGCGGGATACGTCGATTAAGTTAAGTGTGGATATGGAGCTTGGACTGTGGCGTGAGGTTTAATGAGCTTCGTTATGATGGACGGCGGCATGAGGTGCTTGATTATCGGTGTTCGATGGTTGTTCAGTACGGCGACCAAGCATTTCTGTGGTCCGGGCAAAATCTAACGAACCTGACACGACTTATTCGAGTATTTCTCGCTCGATTGGGAATGTAACGAATCTGAGACACGTTATTCTCTGGATTTTAGGACTTTTCGGTGCAATTGCAGCATTTCTGCGGGATTAGCGTGTCTGAGATTCGTTAGTTTGGGAAATAAGCTCTATTAGCCGATATAAGGTGCCCTAAGTTCGTTAGAGTGATCACAAGGTGCAACGAGACGTTTAAATGGCGTTTCAAAAGTGACATTTCACTTATGCAGCCTTCTGCACAGCAAGTGTTGTAATCTAAAAAAGACCTCAACTCCACATTACTGTGGTGTTGAGGCCTTTTTTAGATTGTAGTGACCAGGCATTCCTTCGGGAATACCTGTCGGTATAACTTTTCTAAGGATGGACTTGAAGTTCTATCGGACCGGATCCTACAGTTTACAGCTTCTTATTGACCCACCATACCGCCATCTACGGTGTAGAGGGAAGCTGTTACATAGGATGCTTCTTCGGACAACAGGAAGTTCATCACCGCAGCAACTTCTTCCGGTTCGCCATAACGGCCCATTGGAATGCTGGATACGGTTGCTGATTGATAATCTTCCACGTTACCGGAATTTGCTTCGATCTGGCGCATCATGCGTGTATTGATTGTGCCTGGCAATACAGCGTTAACCCGGATATTATAAGGTGCCAGTTCATTTGCAGCGGTACGCGTGAGACCAACCACGGCATGTTTGGACATAATATATGGAGATACAGCAGGTGCACCCATCAGACCCGCGAGGGAAGAGGTATTTAGAATCGCACCGGATTTTTGTTTTTTCATCACCGGAATAACATTTTGCAGACCCAGGAATACGCCGCGAATGTTGACGTTATATACGGTGTCGAGTGCTTCAACACTCAGGTCTTCGATCAGCCCTGTTGGACCTTCAATTCCGGCATTGTTGGCAAAATAATCGATTCGGCCAAACGCATCCAATGCTTTTTGCACATAGTTTTTCACGTCTGCTTCCTGAGATACATTCGCTTTTACGGCGATGACGTGCTCTTTGTCGAGGTTCAGATCAGTAATTGTCTGCTGGATGGCTTCTTCATTCAGGTCCACCAGAACCAAGTTGATTTTGCGCTCTGCAAGGCGGCGTGCCAATTCTTTACCAATGCCTCCGGCTGCTCCTGTAATTACGGCTGTATGTGTATACGTTGTACTCATGATATATTCGCTCCTTATTCATTATTGGCAGGTATTTCTCAAAAAAAGTTTCAACCTGTCGTCTATCTTTCCTGTCTCAATGTTAAGATATACATAGCAATGTGACAATAATCATTGACAGCGCATATGTCAGCTATCGGACAGAGGTGTAAGCGGTGTTCATTTATATTACAATAATGAACAAAGGAGGCGAAAATGTTGATCATTGAACATCCTCAGGACCGGAGAGCACGAAGAACGCAGGATGCGATCATCGCTGCGGCGGTTTCTTTGATATTAGAGAAGGGAGCGGATGCCCTCACAATCCGGGATATTACGGAACGGGCGGATTACAACCGTGGAACCTTCTATTTACATTTTCCCGGCAAACCGGAGTTGTTGCAGTTCATTCTGGATGATTTCATGCAGGGAGTGGGGCGAGCTTATGCAGAACCATACGCACAGCTCAAAGAAGTGGACATGACTGCATTGCTGCCATCCACGATGCCTGTATTCGAATATATTGAAGCCCATCAGGATATCTTTCGTGCATTAATAACGATGCATTCCGATATGAGTTCCCGGCTGTGCAATATGTTTAGAACGTATCTAACCGAAGATTTTGTATTGGTGACCGAGGATAGTGAGTGGACGATTAATTACGACATCATGTTAAGTTATCTGGTATCTGCAACGGTAGGCGTAATCATGCATTGGGCAGAGATTGGATTCAAGTATTCTGCGCATTATATGGGAGAGCAGCTTACGGCGCTGATTAACATCAAACCGACCCGTCTGCTGATTGAACCAGGGCAGAAGGGCCGGACTATTCACGAGCGTATGCTGTTGGATTAAAGTACCGGATTATCCGGTCATGGAGGCGTTAGCGGCCTGTTGCATCTGAAGCAGCTGTTCGCGGATCAGGACCGACTCGCCAATCATGATTAATGCCGGGTTTTTCACTTGATGTGACAGGGCGAGCAAGTGGAGTTCGGCAAGTGTGCCGGTAATAATGCGCTCCTCCGAAGTGGTTCCTCGTTCGATTAAAGCCGCAGGAGTGTGTCCACTTTTGCCATGGTGAAGCAATTCATGTTGAATCTGGGGCAGTTGGCTAATGCCCATGTAGATGACCAGTGTATCCACGCTATGGGCGAGCAGATCCCAGCGAACCGATGATACACTTCCGTCACTGCCGGTTCCCGTGACACATGCGAAGGATGAAGCAATCCCGCGATGGGTTAACGGAATAAGGGATGAAGCGGATGTCCCTACAGCCGAAGTGATGCCAGGAATAATCTCAAATGCAATCCCTGCTTCCGCTAGCACAAGCGCTTCTTCACCACCACGGCCAAAGATAAACGGATCGCCACCCTTGAGTCGTACGACTTGTTTGCCTTCCGCTGCATGTGCAGCCAGCATTCGTCCAATCATCTCCTGACTCATGGAGTGAAGGCCCGGCGCCTTGCCGCAGTAGATGCGGAGTGCTCCTTCACGAGCCTCAGCGAGCAATTGATCATTCACAAGTCGATCATACATAATGACATCTGCGGACTGAATTCGTTTCAGGGCTTTTACCGTAATCAGATCCGGATCTCCAGGACCAGCGCCAACAATACTAACCAGGCCCCGACTCATGATCGTGTCCCCAGTTTCGGTGCAGCATCGGAACTTGCTAATCCTGAACGACCACCCTGAATGGTTGCCAGTTTCGTTGATAGCTTCACCGGATTTCCCCAGTGGTGTGCAGCATATAGACCGAGGCCTGTAAATACAGCTCCGCCAATGAGGTTACCCAACAACACCGGGATCTGATTCCACAGCCACCAGTCAGCGACACTCACCTGTGCGCCGAGCATCATGCCTGCCGGAATGACGAACATATTTACCACAGCATGCTCAAATCCTTGAGTGAAAAATATGGTAATAGGCAGCCACATCGCTACGATTTTGCCCAGTGTAGAAGTGGACGTCATTGCCATCACTGCCCCGAGTGTGACCATCCAGTTACATAGAATGGCTTTGATGATGACCAGTACAATGCCAGCCCCGCCCAAGTGCTGATACCCCAATGTTTTGGTTTCACTGGTCTGGATCAGCGTTTGTATTAGAGGGTCGCTCATATCCGTACCCATCTTGGTAATGGTCAAACCGTATAACAGAGCATAGAATGCACATCCGAGCAGATGTCCTGTGATCACCCAGAAATAATTTCGGAGCATATCCATCCATGTAATTCTACGTTTCAACACCGCGAGTGGAAGCATCGCAAAGTTTCCTGTCACCAATTCGAGACCCAGCAGAATAATGATGACGAATCCTGCCGGGAATATCAGTGCACCTGCCAAACCAACGGAAGTTTGAGAGACAGCGGTATATGCCATTGTGGTTGCAAAAGCAAGAATAGCCCCTGCCAGAAAACCGCGGATCAGCATCTGTACCCGATTCATTCTGGCTTTGCTCTCACCAGCTTCGACCATCGATTGCAGCACTTCTGCAGGTTTAACAAAATCCATAGCGCACGCCTCCTTGATGTCAGGGTATCTCTAGCCTTTAACCCGCAATTGTGATGTAGATTTCTCCGCTGTTGCCGTCCACTTCTGTTTTGTAGGTATTCAAGCAGCCTTCATCCGGCTCGTGTACCTTACCGTTACGCAGATCAATCTTCCAATCATGCAAAGGACAATGAACCGCTGTCCCGCATACCATACCCTCCGACAGCTTGCCGCCCTTGTGGGGGCAGCGATTCTCGACGGCGTGCAGACTTCCGTCGCTCAGTTTGAAGACTGCAATTTCGGTATCCTTTATCAGGAAGGTCCGTGCTCCCTTTTCATCAATATCTGCAAGGTGTCCAATTCGGAATTTGTTCATCCCTGTTCCTCCTCTTCTAGTGGGTTACCGGCTCGGCACCGGACAGTGGGGTGAAGTTTTTACGTAATTTCTCGTCTTGAATGATTTCTTTCCAAGGATCAACCGTGTGGCCCAGTGTAACTTCCAGACGTTCAACCAGAGCGAGACGTACATCCCGATCCGCCAATGCTTCCTTCACATGATCCAGACCTACCCGTTCAATCCAAGCCGCTGTTCTCTCATTCCATTTTGCATTCTCTCTATAATATTGCAGGTAAGAGTAAGTCCACTCTTCCACTTCCGCATCGGTCTTCACCGTACAGAGCAACTCGGCTGCACGAACCTTGACTCCGGCGTTACCGCCAACATGAATCTCCCAAGCACCATCAATGGCGACAACACCCAGATCCTTGATGGTCGCTTCAGCACAGTTCCGCGGACATCCCGAGACAGCGAGTTTCACTTTGGCTGGAGCTACCATCTTGTCGAGTTTTTTCTCCAGTCGAATCCCCATCTCGATGGAGTCCTGTGTACCGAATCGGCAGAATGTGTTGCCTACACAAGTTTTCACCGTACGCAGCGCCTTCCCATAACCGAAACCGGAAGGCATATCGAGCTCTTCCCAGATCTTCGGCAGGTTCTCCTTCTGTACACCAAGCAGATCGAGTCGTTGTCCACCCGTGAATTTCACCAAAGGAACATCGTATTTCTCCGCGACAGTCGCAATCTTGATCAATTCCGCTGGGGAAGTGACACCACCATAGATCCGTGGAATAACGGAGTAGGTACCGTCCTTCTGGATGTTGGCGTGATAACGTTCATTGGTGAATTTGGATACACGCTCATCTGTGTATTCAGCCGGCCAGATCATACCGAGATAATAGTTGAGTGAAGGACGACACTTGGAACAACCTTCCGGCTCATCCCAACCGAGAACGTTCATAACTTCCTTCACGCTTTTGAGTCCCATTTCCTTGATCTGGGCAACAATCTCATCCCGATCATAGGAGGTGCAGCCACAGATGCCTTCTTTGGTCTGTTCGCCTACATTATCACCTGCGTAATACGTGAGCAGGTTTTCGATGATAGGCTTGCACCCACCGCAAGAAGCGGAGGCTTTGGTGCAGGATTTGATTGCACCGAGGGTGTTGCAGCCTTTGTTCAGAACGGCGTCCCCGATGGAAGCTTTGGTAACACCATTACAACCACACACGATCTCGTCATCCGGCATACTCGCCATGCGTTCTGCGACAGATGGACCCGAGCCTGAACCACCAGAGGGTACACCGAGCAAAATTTCTTTCTCCCGACCACTGATGTTCTCTCCACTCTTAATGAGAGAAAACAGCGATGCGCCATCCGTGGTATCCCCGAACAATACAGCTCCAATGAGCTGCCCATCCTTGATCACCATCTTTTTGTATACACCATCGACATCATCCTGAATGCGAATACTGCGCGTGTTCGCAGCGTCTTTGAATTGTCCAGCAGAGAATACGTCTACACCGGATACTTTCAGCTTGGTAGAAGTGACTGAACCTTCATAGCCTTCAGTTGCCGCACCAGCCAGACGTTTTGCGAGCACCATACCTTGTTCATATAATGGAGCAACCAGTCCGTAGGCAATACCGCGGTGTTCTGCACATTCGCCAACGGCAGAGATGCCAGGGATGCTGGTATGCATATAATCATCTACAATGACACCACGATTCACGTCGAGTCCGGCATTGCGAGCCAGTTCAATCTGAGGACGAATCCCGACAGCCATGACAACCAGATCCGCTTCAAGTACCGTTTGATCAGTAAAACGAATAGCCTTCACTCGATGTTTGCCTGTAATTTCTTCAGTATGTTTATTCAAAAGGAACTTCATGCCCTGCTCTTCAAGCTCACGCTGGAGCATCAGGCCTGCTGGCAAATCCAGATTCCGGTCCATCAGATGTCCGTTAATATGGATGACCGTGACGTCCATGCCCAGATTGAGCAGCCCCCGCGCTGCTTCCAGTCCAAGCAATCCGCCTCCAATGACGGCAGCTTTACGATACTTTTGTGATGCTGCCATCATGGTCTCGCAGTCTTTAATATCACGGAAACCGATGACGCCTTCCTTGTTAGCGCCGGGAAGCGGGAGGATGAACGCTTGTGAACCAGTTGCCATAATCAGCTCATCATAGGCTGCGCGTACACCATTTTGAGATACAACTTCCTTGCGCTTGGTATCGATCTGAACGATCGGGTCACCCGGGTATACCTGAATGCCGTTATCTTCGTACCAGCTCCACTCATTGATTACGATATCTTCAATGGATGTTCCGCCAGCCAATACAGAGGATAACATGATCCTGTTGTAGTTGGGATGCGGCTCTGCGCCGAAGACTGTAATTTCATAAGCGTGCGGAGCAAGCTTAAGGATATGTTCGATTGTGCGGATTCCCGCCATGCCATTGCCGACCAGCACCAGTTTTTTCGTTGTACTCATTATGATTAGCCCCCTTAGGTCCATTCTGCAAACTGCCTCGAAACCTTGTCTCTAAAATCGAAAAAGCCTGTTATGCCTCGGAGGACTGCGTATATACATACGCATCCCTTGCTCCGAGATTGCAAAACAGGCTTCATTGCCGTTTCAACCAGCTACGCCGTTGTAACTGTGATCGATTTAAATATGGAGTTGTTATGGCTTAACTATAAAAGATCGATCTACACGTGTCAATATAGTTAACATAAAAAAGTATTTGAAATTTAAAGTTAATTATGTTTACATGAGTTTATTGGAATACCGAATGGACGACGAAGTTTTACGAGTATATCTTCTTAATTTGAAGGATTTAGATAACGTTAGCACGCTGGATATGATAAACACTGTAGAAAAGGTGCCATGTATAGTGTTTGACCTTTTTTATTGCAACATGATGGGGCATAAAAAGATCATTTTGAGGCATGAAAAGATCATTCTAATGTTGAAAATAAGACGTATAATCGTCACCACTTAATTTTTGTTAGGTAATGTAACATGTTTATCGCTTTCGTGTATTAACGTCTTAAATGTTGTGGACTCTGACTATACGCCATAGGGAGGGATTGATCCATCATGCGATCTTTATTGGTCATCCGTGTTCAACCAACGATAGCTGCCTCATCCGATGCAATCCCTCTGACACCGGAGAGGCTGCTGGGAGCAAACGGGTACCATGTACAGGTGGCGGGCAGTGAAACGGAAGCGTTGAAGCTGGCTATTGCAGCGGAAGCGTCCATCTTGCATCTGTCGCTGGCCGATGTGGAGTACTGGGTGAACTGCCTGGGAAAGGAGAAGTCGGATTCCCCGCTGCTCTGGTGGTGTGCGCCAGATACGGCTTCTTCCTCCGCAGAATCCTGCGAGGTCGAAACTTCATTTGATGGAATACTTACACCATCCATGACCGGGCCCGAGATCCATTGGACTCTTCACTTTGCAGCTCGGCGCTACATGGAACGCAAGCAGTGGGAGCAGGAACGGAAGCAGCTGCAATCCAGGCTGGAGGATCGGAAATGGATTGATATGGCGAAGGCCATCCTTAGTGATCTGAAGCAGATCTCCGAGGCCGAAGCCTATGACCTGTTACGCAAGAAAGCGATGGATGAACGCAAACGGATGGTTGATGTAGCCACAGCAATTGTAAAGGCACATCAACTGCTCCAGTCTTAATTGGAAGGAGGATTCTCCATGGATATGTCTCAGATACTCCGAGAAGTCGGACGTGGGAAACGAGGCTCGCGTGATCTGAATTATACAGAGGCACTGACCGTTGCAGAGAAAATCCTGAAACAGGAGGTTTCCCCTGCCCAGACGGCTGCGTTTCTAATGGCTGAACGAATGAAAATGGAAAACGTTGAGGAACTGGAAGCCTTTGTTCATGCATGCCGTAACAGTGCGGAACGTTTCTCCGTATTTCAGGACGGATTGGACTGTGCGGGTCCCTATGACGGGCGGACGAAGTCGTTCATGGCTACATTTCCGGTTGCGTTTGTACTCGCAGCGGCCGGGTTGCCGGTGACTTTGCACGGGAGTGATCCTTTACCGCCCAAGTGGGGCGTTACGCTGTCGGTTCTGTTAAAGGAAGCGGGAATTGATACACGTAAAATGGATCGGGAAGATGCCCGTGGGGCTGCGTTGCGTTCCGGTGTCATGTACGTATCCTCCGAGGAGTGGTGTGAGCCTCTTCGCAAGCTTCGTCCGTTACGGGAAGAGTTGGGTTTTCGAACGGTGTTTAACACAGCAGAGAAACTGATTGATTATAACCATTCACCGTATTTGGTGTTTGGTGTGTTTCATAATACCTTTCTGGATCGGATTGCGAAGTTGCTCACCCGGTTTAACTATCGTCGTGCTTATGTTGTACAGGGGATGGAAGGTTCTGAGGATCTGTACATTGATCGGCCAACCCGCGTATACGCAGTAGAAGATGGCGATATGAAGCTGGAATTGGTTGATCCTGCAGCCTATGAACTCGATATGCCCGTGCCGGAACTGGTCTGGACGGCTGCAAAGCAGCTTGAAGTGGCGGAAAGTGTATTAAGCGGCGATGGTCATATCGCTTTTGTGAATCAGGTCTTGTTAAATGGAGGATTCCGCTTGTACGCCGCTGGGCGTGTCAATTCCATCGAAGAGGGCATATACACTTGTCAGGGATTGCTGGAGAGTGGTGCAGCATATCGCATCTATCAACAGTGGTGTGTCTCCATGGGTGGCGAACTGCCGGATAATAGAGCGATGTCCATCTATCCGGCATCGTCCAGATAATGTAATGCTTTTATTCAATCTTGTTATTGTTTAGCGTGTGTTTATTCCCAAGGATAAGTAACGGTCAGGAAGTCAGCGAATTTCTTGCTCTCTTCCCGCCGTTGTTTCCGCATGGCCGCCCGATCCGGAGCGGTCTCGTATAGTTTCTTCTCTTCTTCCGTCTCCGGGATAATGCGGGGTACAATCAGTTTGCGATTATTTTCGTCCAGGGCCACAAAGGTCAGAAATGCCGTCGCCGCAATTTTCTTCTCTCCGGTCTTCAGATCCTCTCGAATCACCTTCACAAAAATCTCCATGGAACTTCGTCCTGTCCAGGACGCGAACGATTCAAGCGTTACGGAATCTGTTGGGTTAATCGGGTACAGGAAATCGACCGAGTCGGTTGAAGCTGTTACGGTATTGACCCGGCATAACTTGGAAGCGGCGATGGATGCAATATCATCGATGTAGGACATCAGCTTGCCGCCGAACAGTGTATTATGATTGTTGACATCGGTTGGGAATACCCGTGCCGTCTTAAAACAACGCGTTTCGCGTACATACTTTTTCTCCACCTGATCCATCTCCGTAGGCTTTGGTATCTCTCTCATGTTTTTTCCTCCTTACAGTATGGCTGCTGTGACATTTCATGTGTTGCAGGGTCTTTTTTGGGTCTATTATCCCTAGTATAGGTGTCGGTCAGATACATATTCAAATGAAGTCAGACTGCAAAAAAACCGCCAGGCGCGGACCGGCGCGCTGGCGGTTTACTGCTGTATATTAAGCCTTGGGTTTGAAAATGCCGGACGGTTTGCCGATCGGCAAGAACGCATAACCGAAGTGAGCGTTCAGTACCGAAGCACCTGTACCATACAGGGACACAATTCCGATCGCCATTTCAGCGTATGCTGCAATGGTGTGGAAAATGTGAGGAGCTACGCCGAAAGCGTCAAAGGTCAAGCCAAGGAACAGGAAGTCAATCAGAATGAAGATGATAAGCAATACTTTATTTGCTTCAATAGCACCGATTGTCATGAACAGGGTGAATACGAGGTATCCGGCAAAAGCAAATCCGAGCTGCTTGCCATCGGCCTGTTCAGCAAGCGTGGAGCCAAATACGCCCATTTTGATCATCCAGTTGGCCGCCATGGCAAACCAGAAGAATGCATACGCGCCAAAAGCTGTTGTGCCAAAGGTGTTGTTGCGTTTGGAATCTTGAATACATGCGAATAACTGGGCAAAGGCACCCAGGAAGATCGCCCAAGGAATAGCGTAGCTAAGTCCATCCGTAATGCCAAGCTTTTGGGAAGAAGCGACCAGGGTTACGATAGCCAACCCAAATAATCCCATTGCGCTGGGATCGGCGTTAACAATTTTGACTTTAGTCTGTGAATCGGTCTGCATGGTGATGATAAGCCTCCAATAATATCAAATCAGGATCCATGGCCGTCGTTGGCCGTCCTCTAAATTACATCATTTGTATCCGCCGGGTCCGGACACACACATCGCCCTATTGTACCTGAATGCCCCCATTATGGAAAGGGATTTTATTACCTTTTGAACCAATAGAGTTTTTGTTTTTTCAATATACACATTTACGACACAATCCATTCTGGCCGTGAATGATGAGGCTAGACGTTAGAATAAAGGCCTCGTGATTAACGCTAAATTGCGTCATATCAGCCATTTTCGGATAAGCTCTTGTGTGATAAAATAATCTTTATCAAAAAATGGAGAAGAATACAAAACATCCTTGTCTCCTATGCCATATGTTAATCCAACTATAGATTGACAGGAAAAACTAAAATGGTTCACAGAATAAGGAGGTATCAGGGGTTATGGTTATGAGTTTGGATTTGAAAAATAAAATAGAGAAGGCCAGACATAACCTTTATGTGCTGGTAGAGCATAACAAAGGTGGTCTTGGACATCCCGATGTGATTCGGCAGTCTATGGCATTGGACGAATTGATTAATGAGTATAACCGAATTAGCCGAAACCATTCACGGGCCTGAACCCGAAGGGATTTTGATTTTAAATACAGAACGAATCACATAGATAAGTAACACTTGATCGTACAGACGGGCATGAATATGGCCGGAATGGATAGCCTCGGTTGAAGAGGCGGTACCATACCGACATAGTATTCATGCCCGTTTGTTTTGCCAAATATCAATCATCTACCTGTTTAATGGAGCAATCGTTTGGCTTCCAAGTATAGAACCTGTACGAATTTTTTCGTATTAATGCGTGTCTGGGACAAGGAAGGCTCCACATTGTTTTGCAGCTCCAGCATTTTCTTGCGGATTTCGGTGAAATCGAAAAATTTGGATGCATAGTTCTCGAACTTGGGATGTGTATAATCCGTTAATCCCAGAGACACCACATGACTCAGCGTCTGGAAGATGGCTCTGCGAACACGTTGTTCCGATGCCTTGATCTCCTTGTTCACCTCTGCGAGTGATGCGTTGTCTCCCAGCTTGCGTATCGCTACGTTCTGGAAGATGTCTTTGAGGGATGGGAACGTATAGGGCGACAGCTTATGTTCATCTGTCTCTACCTGTTCCAGATATTCCAGCATGTCCAGCAGATCCCTGCTGCCCGCTTCGCCGATCATGCCCATCTCGGACAGCAGGAAATGTCCTGCAGTCGTGATTGTTTTGTCCGGAACCGGAGCCGCAGCGCGTTCGGTAGAATTCAAACCGGACAGTCCCTGCAATGTCCGCTGAATATCTGCGATGGATTGCTGCATCCGAAGCCTTTCGCTTACCAGACGCAGAACAGATAGAATCTCCAATCGGTTAATCGGCTTCGTAATATAATATTCAATGCCTAGTGAATAGGCTTCTCCGATCATATTTTTCGACTCGATCTGGGAGATCATGACGATCTTGCCCTCGAACCTTCCCTCAAGCGCCCGCACGGTCTGTATCCCGTCTCGTTGGGGCATCAGCAGATCAATCAGCAGTACATCCACCTTATGCAGCTCCAACAGTTCCGCGTGAATATGTGCTCCGTCCTCAGCTTCCCCGGCAATATCGCCAAGGCCTTCATCCTCAATAATATCCATCAACATGGAACGAACGCCAGGATCATCATCCACGATAAAATAACGCATGTCAGTCATTCCCTTTCTCTGCGAATGGTGTGATTGATAAATCTATGGTAAAGGCGGTTAACTCCGCCATGAACTCTCGTTCCAGTGTAATCGTTCCTTTCCTTCTTGCATAGAACCTGACATGTCAGGTTCTATGACAATGTTTGGGCGATCAAAGCCCATTTTTAAAATAAATGTAGGAATTGCATGTAGGTATTTGTCGATTTTCGTAGATGCCCTTGTAGTATAAGTAACATCCCGAAGTCTGGGGCTAGTGTTGTGCAGAATGGTACAAACTTTTCACGTGACCATCTCTGTGCTTGAAATACACCATAAAAAGGGGCATACCGATGGAGCAAACAATACAAGATATTGTCGTCATTTTCAATGATTTTCTATGGTCCAAAGTGTTAATTATACTATTGGTAGTATGTGGTATATACTTCACCACCAAGACCCGATTCATGCAATTCCGCATGATTGGAGATATGGTGAAGGTGCTTCTAGAGCCGAAAAGCAAGGAACCAGGCAAAATTTCACCTTTTCAGGCGTTCTGTATTAGTATGGCGGCCCGTGTAGGCACAGGCAATATTACCGGTATTGCATTGGCCATCGCACTGGGGGGACCCGGGGCTGTATTCTGGATGTGGGTTATTGCGATTATTGGTTCTGCCTCCAGTTTTGTGGAGAGCACGTTGGCTCAGATCTATAAAGTGAAGGATAAGGGCGGATTCCGCGGGGGTCCGGCGTATTATATGGAGCGTGGGCTAGGAAAGCGCTGGATGGGGATTTTATTTGCCATTCTCATCACACTTTCATTCGGTTTGGTCTTTAATGCGGTGCAGTCTAACACGATTACCGTTGCATTTGAGAACTCATTTGGCACGGATCGGTTAACGGTAGGGATCATTATGGCCGTGGTATTTGCAGGAATTATTATGGGCGGTGTCAAACGGATTGCGAAAGCGTCGGAATACATTGTCGTTGTGCTTGCTGTATTGTACATTGGGGTAGCGGCTTTTGTTGTGTTGGCGAACATTACCCAGCTTCCGGCCATGATTGCATTGATCGTCAAAAATGCCTTCGGCATTGAACAGGTGGCTGGCGGAACTTTGGGCGCTGCACTGATGAACGGTGTGAAACGTGGATTGTTCTCCAATGAGGCGGGGATGGGTAGTGCCCCGAATGCTGCTGCAACGGCGGATACAACACATCCAGTGAAACAGGGACTTATCCAGGCATTTGGCGTACTGACAGATACGTTAGTGATATGTACAAGCACAGCCATGATTATTTTGCTATCAGGAGTGTACAAAGGTTCCGATCTGGGTGGCATTGAGTTAACTCAGGCAGCATTAAGTGTACATATTGGTTCATGGGCATCGGGATTCCTGGCGGTTATGGTGTTCCTGTTTGCCTTCAGTACACTAATCGGAAATTATTACTACGGAGAAACCAACATTGAGTTTATCAAATCCAACAAAGTTTGGCTGTGGGTATACCGTATTTGCGTTATCGCGATGGTGGTGTTTGGTGCGGTAGCCAAAGTGCAGCTGGTATGGGATTTGGCTGACCTGTTCATGGGGCTCATGGTGGTGGTGAACCTGATTGCGATTCTGATGCTGTCCAAGGTGACGTTCGAAGCATTGAAGGACTACAAAAAACAGAAGGCTGAAGGCCGTGATCCCGTCTTTACCCGGGACCGGATTCATATTCCGGGTGAAGTGGAATGCTGGGAGTCGGAAGAAGAAGTTATTGGAGATAAATCAATACATGTAGCCAATTAAGATTTCATCTGAACGTGGTTGGTTATATACAAATGGGCACAACAAACAACAGGACTTGGATTATCCATCATGGGCAACCCGAGTCCTGTTTGTTTTTATTTTGATTACTTTTTAACCGAATAACTGATCAGTTGTTCGGATAGAGTTTTCATTCGTGCCCCTGTTTCGTTAAGTTGCTCAATCACATCGGTAAAGGATGCTACAAGCGTTGCTTGTTCCTGTGAAGAGGCTGCAATCTGGGAGACTTCAACTTCCATCTGTTTGATGACCTGTTGTACATCTCTCAGGCTGGTATCGATGTCACTTGTAGCTTGTTTGGCATCCACAGAGAGTTTGCGTACTTCGGATGCCACCACGCCGAAGCCGGCGCCTGCCTCACCAACGCGAGCAGCTTCAATAGCGGCATTCAGGCCAAGCAAGTTGGTTTGTTCAGAGATTTCACGAATGAATCCGGCTACTTTGTTGATTTGGGAAGAGTTCTGAACAGCAATCCGTGTGTTCTGCAGGATCTGCTCACTGGTTGCTTGCAATTCTTCGGCATGAGCGGCGACATGCTGCACCATATCAACGAGGTTACCATTGATGGTTTGATTTTCTTGTATAATGTCTTCAAGTTGGTTCTGGTTGGATTGGTCGTAAGATACACAGAAAACAGCAACAACGTTCTGGTTATCATCAAAGATCGGAATGTTCAAAATATCCAGTTCGATACCATAAACTTCCTTGGAGAGAGTAGCAAGGGTTGCTTCTCTTCCGTTTTTTAAGATGGCAAAGTTTTGATACGATTCCAAGAGTGGCATTCCTTTTTCAAAACCAAGGTCAAATTTATCGGTGGTAACAACCTCCAATACCTTTTCGTGATCATATACAGTTAAACTAGCTGGTTCTCTAAGGATCATGCTGATATAAGGCATTACTTTAAGCAGGGCATCTACAACGTTCATGGAAGAGGACCATCCTTTCAATATTTGAATGTATTATTTTTAACGATCTATGGAATGCTCTATCTTTCATCGGATAGAAATGGCTTTTCGTGAACGGCATTTTGTATGAAAGAATGAACATTTTATGATTAAATTTTTAAATATTTACCATGTGAACTGATTTATTGGATATAAGTGTTAGTTGTAACTATTTTTATATCAAGATATTTGTACGAGTGTATATCAATTATGGGACATATGTCCTTTTGCATATGTTATATACGACAACGGAGGGGAAGTCGGAATGAAGGAAATTATGGACTTTGGACTTGTGCGGCAACTTGCCCGTGAGAATGGGTTGGATAAGGTGCTGGACGAGTTTGCGCTCGCTGAGTTGCGACTGCTTGAGGCCGCGAAGGGCGAGATGATATGTGCCAAAGGTGAACGACCCGAGCGATTGTATTTTCTCGTGCAGGGCAAACTCAAGATCTATACCACCCTGCCTAACGGGAAGTCTCTGTTGCTTCGTTTCAGTACACCACTTGCGCTTGTGGGAGATTTGGAACTGGTAAATGGCAAGGAGGCTATGAATACGGTAGAGTCTGTGAGCAAAAGTCTGTTGCTGGGTATCAGTTATCGCGCTCTCCAGAATACGTATGCAGAGAACCCTAAATTTCTCCACTTTATGCTGAGTCAAGTTACACACAAATTGTATACCTTCTCGAACCTGTCGAGTCTGAACATGTTATATCCGGTCGAGAGCCGATTTGCCAGCTATCTGTTGTCCACAATGGGCCAGGACGAGTCCTCTTCGGAAGAGATTCAGACCTCCAAGCTCACCGAACTGGCGGATATGCTGGGCACCAGCTATAGACATCTTAATAGAGTTGTTCAAGATCTGTGTAATCGAAATATTATTCACAAAGTGCAACGAAAGCTTGTGATCTGTGATCTGGAACAGTTACGTGTCATCGCGGGAGGCAATATATATGAGTGATGGCATTTTAAATAAAGACCAAGCCTACATATCTATGCGACATGACGCGACACAATAAACTACAATACGGCATAACAGAGAGCACCCTCCCGAATATCCCAAGGGGTGCTCTTTTTGCACTGCACTTCAAGTGGATTAGATATCTCCGCGTTGCTCGAACAATTGAGCGATCTCTACAATGACACGGGTTGCCTTCACCATATTGTCTACCGATACATATTCGAATTTGCCATGGTAGTTTTCACCGCCAGTGAAGATATTTGGTGTTGGCATGCCCATATAGGATAGCTGGGAACCATCTGTTCCTCCCCGGATGGGGCGAATAACAGGTTCGATGTCCAGTCGGGTCATGGCTTCATGGGCAATATCGACGATCTGGCGTACGGGTTCAATTTTCTCGCGCATGTTATAGTACTGGTCATTCAATTCAACCGTGATGCTTTTCTCTCCATACTTGGTCTTCAGTTCGTTTGCGATATGGAGCAGATTTGTTTTGCGCTCTTCAAACTTCTCTCGGTCGAAATCACGGATGATGTAACTCATTTTCGTCAGCTCAACGTCACCCTCCAAAGACAACAGATGGTAGAACCCATCATAACCGTCCGTGAATTCAGGAGCTTCCTCCACAGGCAGGCGTCTATTCAATTCCATTGCAATTTTCAGAGAGTTCACCATCTTATCCTTCGCTGTTCCGGGATGCACATTGGTGCCTCGTACTGTAATTTTGGCGGCAGCTGCGTTAAAGCTCTCATATTCCAGCTCGCCAAGCGGTCCACCATCAACCGTGTACGCATATTTGGCTCCAAAAGCAGCTACATCGAACTTGTGCGGTCCACGGCCAATCTCTTCATCCGGGGTAAAAGCAACCCGAATCTTACCGTGTTTCACTTCCGGGTGTTCAATCAGATAGGCCATCGCGGTCATGATCTCAGCAATGCCTGCCTTATTGTCTGCACCAAGCAATGTTGTACCATCGGTTGTGATCAGGGTGTGGCCTTTATACTCATGCAGCTCCGGGAAATCCTTGTTGGACAGTACTACGTCTAGCTCCGAGTTCAGCACAATGTCAGCACCGTCATAGTTATCGATAACCTGTGGTTTGACATTTTTGCCAGTAAAGTCGGTCGCTGTATCGAGGTGAGCCAGGAAACCGATTACGGAAACATCTTTGTCGGTATTGGATGGCAGTGTAGCCATGACATAACCGTTCTCATCCATCGTTACATCTTGCAGACCAATGGAGGTACATTCTTCAACGAGCAGTTTGCCCAAGGCCAGTTGGCCGGGTGTGGAAGGGCATGTCTCACTATTTTCATCGGATTGGGTATCCATCTGAACGTAAGTGCTCAGTCTTTGAATTAATATATCTTTCATCTATAATCTCTCCCTAGCTTGAGTAGTATATAAGTTGAGCTACTTGTTTTACACTGATCCACTACGAGGCCAGAATAACCTTCTGATCGCTGTTATCCCCAGATTTTTTGATCCACTTTTACAAAGGTGAAAATCTGAGGATAGCGTATGCTTTCGATGCAGCTTTCTTTCAGAAAGCTTTTAGCTCCGCTTCTACAGGTTATTTCTGCCCTCTCCGTTATCGTGTAACCGTTGGTCACAACTTATGTAAATTGGGTATAGTAATTATTGTGGTTCTCTACGGTTATCATATCATGTTTTGCAGTCATTTCCAGAACGGGGCAGAACCGAAATGTGAGGATGATTAGGTATCAAAAAGGGTACTAGGTCACAAAAATGTACGTACTTGTATTTCTATAACCGAGGTTCATAATAAATGATGAAGAAAGGATGTGTTCAAGACATGCCATTTATCACGGTTAAGGTACTGGAAGGCAAGTCGGTCGAGCAGAAACGTCAGTTGATTGAACGTATGACTCAGGTGGCTTGTGAGACATTGGATGTTGATCCGAGCAAAGTCTTTATCTTCATTGAGGATTTGGAGAAGGACAATTACGGCAAGAACGGAAAACTGTTTTCGGATTTAGACAAATAAGTAAGGCTTCATATATATCATGATCATGGAACAGGAGATGCAACATCAATGACTGAACAATTATTTTCCCCTTATCAATTCAAGAGCCTGCAATTAAATAACCGTGTCGTCATGGCACCGATGTGCCAATATTCTGTCACTGCGAAGGACGGCATTCCGAACGATTGGCATCAGGTTCACTATGTGAGCCGTGCGGTTGGAGGAACAGGACTGATTGTAATCGAGATGACCGATGTAGATCCGGATGGACGTATTACCGATAATGACTTGGGTATATGGTCAGATGAGCATGTGCCTGCCTTCACCAAACTTGTCGATGGAATTCATGCCTACGGCTCCAAAGTAGCTATTCAGATCGCACATGCGGGACGAAAAGCAGAGGATGCACCGCAGCCGGTTGCCCCATCGGTAGTCACATTCCCGGGAGAAAAGTACAAGGAGCCGCGTGCGTTAAGTACAGAAGAGGTAGAAGCCATGGTGCAGAAGTTCGCAGACGGTGTTCGTCGCGCAGTACAGGCTGGAGTGGATACCATTGAGCTGCACGGCGCACATGGATACCTGATCCACCAGTTTCATTCCCCGCTGATGAATCATCGTGAAGATGTATATGGGCAGGATCTGTCCCGTTTTGGCGTTGAAGTCATTCGTGCGGTGAAAAAAGAAATGCCAGCAGACATGCCGCTGATTTTGCGGATTTCGGCCATAGAATACGCGGATGGTGGATACGATATCGACCACACGATCAATATCGCTCGTGCCTACCAAGATGCAGGCGTGGACATGTTCCATATCAGTTCAGGTGGCGAAGGACCTTCGGGACAGCGGAAACCGGGGAACTATCCGGGGTATCAGGTACCATTTGCCCGTCGTTTCCGTGAAGAACTGAACGTTCCTGTAATCGCAGTGGGTATGCTGGAGGATGCAGCATTGGCTCAGGCGGTGATTGGCAACGGTGATGCGGATCTGGTTGCCGTTGGCAGAGGCATGCTACGTGATCCGTACTGGGCGAACCATGCCGCTCTGGAACTGGGTGTCAGCAAGGATCAAGCTGCCATTGCAGAGCAATATTCTCGTGGATACTAACTTGCACTAACATTTACACTTGCCACTCCGATGACAGAATAACCTTTCGATCGCTGTTATCCCCAGATTTTTTTGATTCACTTTTTCAAAGGTGAAAATCTGAGGATAAAGGCGAACGCTCCGCTTCTTCAGGCTATTTCTGCCCTCTGCGTTCTCATGTAAATGTTATTGCAAATTTTATATAGTAAAATAGGCCACAGCAGGGGATAACCTTTGCTGTGGCCTAATTTTTTTATAATGAGAAGCATCAATACGGATGACTACGCTCTTCGAGTCGCTTCATAGACGAATTTTTGATTGGACTGCGTGGGTGGTTGATCCGGGTTAAAGTCGGCGTACACTTTAATGTCAGAGAAACCAATGTGTTCGAGAATTAGGCGTAACTCTTCTATGCCGTACCAGCGCAAGGTAAGCTGTTGCAGCTCCGTAGCAACAAGAGCACCCTGATGCCATTGTTCGTAGCGGATCAGACTCACTTTGTACTGTTGAAGAAGGTTCACTTCAATGGTTTTCACTTCTACCGTGATCGTATCACCATCGGGTAATGAAACGGTTGATGTTTCTACAGAAGAGGGTTGTGTCACATCGGGCAGAAACAGATCAAACACGAGCCTGCCGCCAGGTTCTAAATGCTGAAATAGATTACGTAATACGTTAATCGACGCCTGTCTGTCTTGAATGAGGAGCAGAGAACCTCCGGGAATGATAATTGCCTCGTATCGATATGGAAGGTCAAGCTTCTCCAGATCGGCAACAAACAGCTCAGGCATGGGCAATGCCCGCTCGGTGCAACGAGAACGGCAAGAGTCGATCATATCCATTGAATAATCAATTCCATCCACCTTCAAGCCTGCTTCAAGCAAAGGAATGAGCACTCTCCCTGATCCCGACATGGCTTCAAGGATACGTCCTTTGCAGCGCTGGAGATAATGGCGATAGAATTCAATGTCTCCTCCCAAGGAGTGTCCCACGGGTTTGGTTAGATCATAAACGGCGGTACATAATGGACCGTAATAACTGAAAGACATGGTATAGGTATCCCCCACATTTCAATGTAATGCATTGCAAACGTGGAAGGGAATACGTTAAGATTATCCCTTCCGGCAACGGTTGGAATTGGATTTTTCAGAGCAGACTATCATAGGAATCACGCACCTTTTATGGAATATGTTCCAATTATAGGGTGGGGATAAAGCGGAGGTCAACTTCTATTCGGGTAGTATACGAAATGAAATGTATAAGGAGGTGATTCGAATGGATTCATCATTAAGTTCATCAAGTGCACTGCCAGATATCCGGCAGGAACTGATGCTCCATGCACCTGTAGAGAAGGTGTGGGAAATGGTCTCGACCGAGCAGGGACTGAAAACCTGGTTCATGCCAAGCAATCTGGAACCCGTGGAAGGTCACGAGTTTATATTGGAAGCAGGCCCCTTCGGCCAATCACCATGTCAGGTGACGGAAGTTCTTCCACTGCACAAGCTGTCATTCCGCTGGGGTAAGGACTGGACGTTGACGTTCCAACTGAATGAACAGCCCGAAGGTACGGATTTTACACTGATTCATAGCGGTTGGGATGCAGATAAACTGACCGAGTTTGGACAGGCCCACGCTATCGTACGCGAACGTATGGAACAGGGATGGGCCGGAATCGTTCAGAAGCTTGCTCAAGTTGTTAAATAAATCTTCATTCAATCAACCCCAGGCCATTTCGCCCGTTCATTCCGGTGAAATTCGGCCTGGGGTTCCTTGGTGTACTAGGAGCTGGCGAAAACAGATAGAGATCCTTAAAATTATAAGGAAGTTGACCGATTATGATACGGAAACTATTTCCGTGAGCACCAGAAACGTGTAACATGAATTATAGTGATAAATCGACAGAATTAGACGTCTCTCGCCATTGTGGATGGAAGGAATACATAGATGAGAAAACACTGGATTATGCTGACCATAAGCTTCATATGTATTGTCATTGTTCCACTGGGTTGGATCGCCCAGACGTTAATTAGCGAGCAGAGTAACCCCCAGGCTACAGATGGAAAAATTGACCTTACCCAATGGGACTTTGATCGCAAGGGTGCAGCGTCTCTAAAGGGTGTCTGGGATTTCTACCCTGGGCAGCTGCTGAGTCCGGCAGATATTGAAGCAAGTGTATCCGGTCGCAAGCCATTGCCGGCTTCGTCTGGCACTCAGGTTCCTGCCCGATGGAACAAATCTCTGGGGCAAGCGCATGGGTATGGCACCTATCACCTGCAAGTCCAGCTTACACCCCGGACGATGAAAAACGATTATGGTATACGCACACAGAATATACGCATGGCCCATCGGGTATTTATCGATGGTAAAGAGATTGGTGGCAAAGGCCTGCCAGGAAAGACCAAGGCGACAGATATACAATTAAATCTGCCTTTTACGGGATTCACGTCCATTGAGGGCAACACGGCTGACATTATCATTCAGGTATCGAACTATAGTTATTCTTCCGGGGGCATTGTAGCGCCCATTTTGTTTGGAGACGAGCATAGCATTCTGAAAAGCCAGCAACAAGATTGGCTCAAGGATCTGATGGCCTTATTTGGTTTTATCTTGCCAGCCGCCTTTTTCCTACTACTATTCAGATTACGACGTACGGAGAAGGAACTTCGTTTTCTCGGATTATTCAGCCTTTCTGGTGCGGTGTACGCTCTGACACATGGGGAGAAGTTACTGGGGACGTTTGTACCGTTCCTGACCAATAATGAGATGCTTCGGATTCAGCTCCTTAGTTCAGCCTTTGCCTATTACTTTTTGCTTCGGTATATGGATGCCCGTGTGCCAGGAGCAGTTCATCAGTGGTTTGTTCGTCTGGCTGTAGTGTTGATCGTTACCCAGACCATTGTGGGTCTTACGCTCCCTCCCACGCTTTTCTCGTCTCTTGAGCTTCCCATGTTACTGATCTCCCTTGTTGTCATGTTCTATACGCTGAGAGCGATGTTCTATTGGTTGAAAGGACGGCCGAATGATAGCCACTTTGCACTGGTGAGCATGATGAGCATACTCATGGTTGTTGTGTTGCACACCCTTGGTGCGTTCACTACCCTAGACACAGCGTTCTTTGCGCTGATTGAACTTTTATTATTTGTATTTGCCCAGATGATTGTGACCGCAATCCGCTTCGCACAATCATTCCGAGACGTGGAAGCCCTGTCTGAGCGTTTGCTTGCCATCGACAGCCTGAAGGACGAGTTCATGGCTAACACGTCTCATGAGCTGCGAACTCCCCTGCATGGCATCATTAATATTGCGCAATCCATGCTGGAAGGGGCGGCCGGAGCAGTCACGCCCAAGCAAGCCAAAAATCTGTCCATGATTACTTCAACCGGAAAGCGCCTTTCACTGCTGGTTAACGATATTTTGGATTTTTCCAAATTAAAAAATAGTGAGATCGAGTTGAAACGGGTACCTGTTGATCTGGAATCCGTTGCTCGTACTGTGGTTGAAGTCTCGGGTTTCACGTTTGAGGATAAGCCAGTTATATTGATTCAGCAATGGCCCCAGTCGTTGCCACTTGTGGAGGCAGACGAAGATCGCCTAAGACAAGTTCTGTACAACTTGCTGGGTAACGCCTATAAGTACACTGAGCAGGGTGAGATTCGATTGTACGCTAGTGTTGAAGGGGAGTGGGTGAAGGTATCGGTTACTGATACAGGGGTAGGCATTGCCTTGGACAAACAGGAGGATATCTTCCAGGCGTATGAGCAGAGTAACGGCACGATCGAGCGATTGAATAATGGAACCGGACTGGGTCTCAGTATTACGCGAAAACTCGTTGAGCTTGGCGGTGGTGAGATCTGGGTTGAATCGGAGCCGGGGCAAGGTTCGACCTTTCATTTCACCCTGCCTGTTATGAAGTTGCCGCTGCTGCAATCTCATTCAAAACCAGCTGCCGCCCGATATGTTGCTGCACAGGGGGCAGGGACGAAGGAGCTTGTGACAAGAGAGTCAGATGAGCTGGATGAACTTACGGAAGCTGAGCATACGATTTTGATTGTGGACGATGACCCCGTGAATCGACAGGTATTGCTTAACCTTTTATCGACGGAACGATATCGGGTTATCGCAGCAGATAGCGGGTCCACCGCATTGAAACTTCGTGAAGAATTCCCGTCGATTGATCTTGTCATAACGGACTGGATGATGCCCAAAATGTCCGGACTTGAGTTATGTCGCAAACTGCGTGAGCACAGTTCCCTGTCAGAGTTACCGATTCTGATGCTGACCGCTCGCGGGTTGCCAGAGGATATCAAGCACGGATTCCAGGCGGGAGCCAATGACTTCCTGAGCAAACCGGTGGATGCCGGCGAATTGCGCGCCAGAGTTCGGACGTTAATTGAGATGCGGAGTTCTGTGCAGGAGGCTATTCGGACCGAAATGGCCTTTTTGCAGGCGCAAATCAAGCCGCATTTTCTATATAATGCACTCAATGTGATTATCGCGACCTGTGCAGTGAATCCGGACAAAGCAACCGATCTGCTGATTGAATTGAGTCATTACCTGCGTGGAAGTTTTGACTTCCAGAACAGGGAGCAGCTTGTTCCATTGACCAAAGAGCTGGAATTGGTGGAGTCTTATGTGCATCTGGAACAGGCGAGATTTGAGGAAAGACTGGTGGTTGAGTATGAGGTGGAATCGGACGTGCATCTATATCTGCCACCTCTCAGTATTCAGCCACTTGTGGAGAATGCCATTCGCCACGGCGTGATGGAGAGGGCAGCCGGCGGGACAGTTCAGCTTAGAATTTTCAAAGAGAGCGAGCATGTGGTCGTTCAGGTTCAGGATGATGGTGTAGGTATCCCTCCTGAGCGTATGGCTCAGGTCATGTCAGGGCGCACCGAAGGTCCAGGAGGTGTCGGGCTGCAAAATATAAACCGTCGCCTGATGTCTCTCTATGGTCAGGGACTCGAGATTCATAGCCATGTGGGTAAAGGCACGCAGATCCGATTCCGTATCCCTGTGCAAAAGGTGGATTATTCCAATTAATGTGCCGAGTGAAGCAATTATGGTTAACAGACTAATAAGCGGATGCCGATAAAATCGGTATTCCTATTGAATCTTTCATGGCAGGAGGCTGAAAGAACGGTGAGAGCCATTGTGATCGATGATGAGAAGCCAGCGCAGCTTCATCTGGAGCGACTACTACGAGCGGACGGACGAATTACACCCGTGCAATGTTTTCCAACAGCTCGTGATGGTCTGCATTTTCTGGCAAACGAACGTGTAGATGTTGTATTTTTGGACATTGGAATGCCGGAGATGAATGGCCTGGAAGCGGCTGAATATATACAGCAATTGGATCAGAGTATTTGTATCATCTTTGTTACGGCTTATGCGGACCATGCAGTGGAAGCATTTGAGCTGCATGCACTGGATTATGTACTGAAACCGGTAAGCTCCGCCCGATTGACCAAAACCATTGATCGAATTGCGGGCATAATGTCGCATACTTCCCAAGTTGCAGCCACCGCCGAGATACAGGAATCGGCACCTGTATCTGTGGAGTTGGATACTGAAGTTCCGGGGCTGCTTACGTTCAAACATCTGGATATCTACAGAAGTTTGGATCAGGGTGCCAAGAAACATAAGTGGCGCACAACCAAATCACAGGAATTGTTTGCTTTTTTGTTTCATCACAGGGAAGAATGGGTAAGCAAGGAGATTCTGCTGGATAAGCTGTGGGGTGATGTTTCCCAGGAAAAGGGATTAACCCATCTACATACTTCCGTGTACCAGATTCGAAAGCTGTTTAAGGAATGGAACATGACAGGCAAGCTGGAGTACAATATGAACCGTTATCGCCTGTTATCAGGCAATCTGGTAAGTGATGTGGATCAATTCGAAAAATCCATGGTCTACAACGTCATCACATCAGACAATGTTGATGACTTGAGGCATATGATTCCACTTTATCGTGCCGATTATTTGGAAGAGCATGATTATCACTGGGCACAGGCCAAAGCAAGGGAACTGAGACGGAAGTACACAGGGCTGGTTATGGATATTGCGAGATGGGACATGGAGCATGGTCGTGGCAAGGAAGCGATTGAGCAATTAACGATATTGCAGGAACGGGAGCCTTATTCGGAAGAGATCTGCCGACTCATGATGGAAGTGTATGCATCCATGGATGATCAGCAAGGCATACTTCGTTTATATCATTCATTTACATTGACATTAAATGAGGATCTGGGGTATCAGCCCGAGCCCGAAACAAGCAGGTTATATCAGAACCTGACGGACAAATAAACGTAAGTGCAGACAGGAGGGTGAGGCATGAAGTTATTCATACACCGCAAAGACTTGCGTACGGATGATCTGGCTGCATTCGATTATTTGCGGGAACACCAAGAAGAGAGTGTGCATGTTCTCATCTACGATGCATTTCTCCTGCGGCAAGGCCGAGAGAAGGAACACAGCGGTGTGAATTTTAGGCAGCATGCAGCGGAATTAGGCAGACGTTATCTTGAAGCCAAACGAAAACTGCATGTTGCTTATGGCAATCCAGCTGAAGTGGTTGAATTCATCTTGAACGAATTCAAAGGTGAGATTAACGAGATTGTGGTCCATCGGGATATGACGCCATATGCAATCGAGCGGGATAGGGCCATACGCAAAGTCAGTGAGGCACGCGAGGTTACGTTCACACAACTGACGGATCATCTGCTGATGGATCTGAATGGATTTGCCAATTTTACAGGAAAGTCGGAGCCCTATAAGGTATTTGCGGCTTTTCATCGGCGGTGGGTGGAATTCATGAATGAACATCCCAACCTTCCTTCGGCAACAACGGTTGCAGAGTTGAAGGTGAGTGATCGTCAGATTGAATGGCCGGATGCAATGCAGGTACCTCCGGAGTTGCTTGAGGGCAGTGGTTCGAATGACGAGGACCCGCATCTGCTGTTGGATCAATTCTTGTCGGATCGAATTGCTGAATATGGGGATCATCGGGATGAATATGAGGCGTACGAGCCAAGTCATCTCAGTTCTTACGTAGCTGTGGGGGCTGTATCCATTCGCAAAATGTATGATGCGGCGAGTCGCATGGCTGAGGCTGGGGAATGGATCAGGCAGTTGTGCTTCCGCGACTTCTATCTGTATCGAGCGGTCTATGAGAGTCACTATTTTACATATGAAAAGGTGTACGATCTCTCGGCTCTCCATGATGATCACTTTGAACGGTGGTGCAAGGCAGACACAGGCATTCCGATTATTGATGCAGCGATGACGGAACTGAATGAAACCGGACATATGCCAAACCGGCTGCGGATTCTCACGGCAATGTTTCTCACCAAAAACCTGCAATGCCCATTCACCTTGGGCGAAGCTTATTTCAGGCGCAAGCTGCGTGACTATGATAACATTCAGAACCGAGGTAACTGGCTGTGGTGCGCCTCGCTTGGTGAGAACGCAGCTCCATATTTTCGGGTGAACAATCCGGTAACGCAATCGGAGAAGTACGATCCTCAAGGAGACTACATTCGAAAGTGGTTGCCAGATTTGAAGGATCTGCATAGCAAGGATATCCATCAGCCGCGCAAGGATGCCATTGTTGATCTGAAGGCATCCAGACAGGCGGCAATTGACGTGTATAAACAGATTCTGGCGAGTCGTGGGAAGTAGACTCAGTCAGGGGTGGATTCATGCCCAAACCCAAATTCACCATTTTCATCCGGTTGATCCAATATTCATTTGGTTGAGAGCAGGATGTCCCACAGACCGCGTACTCGCGGTCTTTTTTACATATATAGACATGAAAATAGTGTGAAATGTGTTGAAAATTTAGGAATTGTTAAGAAAATGGACTATCCATCTTAAGCATTATGGCTTTTAATAGATAGAGAGCTTTATTGTATTAAGTCATATCTGACATATTGACGAACACATTAAGGAGAAACGTAAACATGAGTGAAACACTGAAAAGAGAGCGAATTCCAGAGCTGAATCTGGTGCGTGCCATGGCAATTATCGGCGTACTGTGCGTGCATTCCACGTCTTATGCGACGGTGGACATGACGGGCTCAGGCTACTACTGGCTGTACAACTTTATTAATATCTTTATGAAATATGGTACGCCAACCTTTATTTTTATGAGCAGTTTCGTACTGTTCTATAACTATTATTCCCGTCCGCTGGATAAGAAACTCGTGAGTAACTTTTACAAGAAAAGATTTGTGTATATTTTGCTTCCGTACTTCCTGTTTTCATTGATGTATTTTGTTATTCTGCATTTCACGCATTATCAGGGCCGACCGTTTGGTGAATCGGCTGTAAGTTTCATTACGAAATTGTTTACGGGTAAAGCCTATACGCATCTGTACTTTGTGTTTATTAACATGCAATTTTATCTGTTATTCCCATTGGTGTTATGGTTGCTTAAGAAATATCCTTCTGTGGTGAAATGGTCTGTTCCGATTGGACTATTGATTCAATGGGCATTCATCGTAAGTAATAAATATGGATTCCAGGTACCCAACAAGGGAAGCTGGGCGTTCTCATACTTTTCCTATTTCATGCTGGGTGCTTTTATCGGGGTATATTTCCCTAAAATCAAGCAATGGTTTGTCATCAGTCGGGCCAATGCAACCAAAGGACGCGTAGCTTCATGGATTCTGCTCTGGGCGGTCTGGATCATTGCCGGACTTGGCCATGTGTATATCTATTACCTGCTGCGTCTGAAGATCGCAACGTATAACACACTGTGGTATGAATTCTTCTGGAATGTGCATACCTTTGCTTGTGCGCTGGTGCTTATCCAGATTGCCTATCTGCTCTATCGCAAAGGGCCTTCACTCATCGTCAAGCCGCTGAATCGGCTTGGGGCATTGTCCTTTGGCATCTATCTGATCCATCCCTTCTTCCTGCTGGTGTATCGTGAATTTCCACCGCAAACAGGTGTTTCCTGGTTAGTGCATCTGTGGTATGCCGGAGGATTCGGTGTAGCTCTAATCGCTTCGTGGATCGTCGTTGGATTGACGGCAAGGTTTGTTCCATATGCATGGGTCATCTTTGGCAATCTGCCAAAACCCAAACCACGTCTCGTCCCACAACAGAACTCGGGCCAACTGGACGTTCGTTAAGATAGTTTTCCAACACAGGAATAATAAACCGTTTCTTGGTCGACCTTAGGGGAGAGCAGGGAACGGTTTTTTCGTCTATACAGATATGCTGGATGTGGGGAACGAGTGTTTCTTTTTCATGTATGAGGGGTAATCATAAGGCGGAACGATAATACATTATGGATAACAGGATTAAGGTGAATATAATGACAACATGCGAAAAATGCGGGAGACCGATGCAAGATATATTGGAATATGTGGAACACATTCTTCACGAATGCAGTGAACAGACTCAGGAGTACAATTCGAAAGATTATCAGGCTTTTGGCCATGAGGGTGTTCGCGAGCAGATGTGATACAATAGAAAGAAACCGGATTCATACGGAACCGAGGTGACAACATGGAGACGGGTCCAGCCCCTTTCCGGCAAGGAAAGACGGAACAAGAAGCGCGACTGAGCAAAACGTGTATGTATTGCGGACAACAGCGGCCGATGTCCGAATTCCGGCGCAGAACCGGAAAGCGGGCAGGTCCCGGAGCCAGGCGTGGAGCCTGCCGCAGCTGTCGCCAGCTCGGTGGACAGGCTGACCACGATGCAGGTTCAAGCGTGGGCGGGCAAACGAATGAACGGATCGAGCGTCAACGGGATGGCTTGGATACACGTGAGGTTACTGCCAGACCCTCTGCAACTGCAAGAAATGAGGCAGGTCGTACCTCCCATGGTATGGAGCAGGGATCAGCTACGGTGTCTGAGTCTGACAGAAGTCTGTTGTCTCAACCGTCAGCATGTTCATCGTCATCTTCGGATGACGATGAACATGCTGACTTGGTGACTTCCTCACCCTCTTCTTCGGGTATTCGGAAGAAGAGGAGAAGACGGAGGAAGAGCAAGCGATCAGAAAGCATAACGGGCAATGAGCTGAGAGATACGAGTCTGGAGCATGATGGTTTGGCGGGTGAGGTAGGAGATGAGCCACAACCAGGTGAGCGCTGGCGTGGGGTAGAAGGGCATTCGCAGGAGGTTCATGCTGCTGCGAATGATAAGGGCACTGCACAGCGGGCTGGCGCGCGAGCAGCCGCTGCAGGGCAGGCCGCCGAGCAAGCTGCGGCGGCCCACCAGGCTCTGCTGCCAGCTGAGCCGCAAGGCCCGGCAGCAGAGCCCATGGCTGCGGATCAACCGACCGCAGCCAAACGCAAGCGCAAGCGGCGCCGCAAGCGTGCTGCCGCGCTCGCGCCCGGCGCAGGGCAGGCCCGCAGCATAGCTGCTGAGGCCCATGCGCCGGCCTTGAGCGACCGTGGCGATGCCACCACGGTCGCTGCACCTACGGCGGCGGAGGCACAGCCTGCCGCCACCGGGCGCGAGCCTCGGCAAGCGCCGGGGGCTGCTGCGGAGGCAGGGCCTCCTGCGCCCGTGCGCCAGCCTGGCTCGCCAGGGTCCAAGCCGCGCCAGGCGCGCAAGGAGCGTGCGCCCAAGGCGAACGGCGAAGACGCTGCCCGCGTTACATCCGGGCAGCGACCCGCACATGCCAGCCGTAGCCACGGGGCTGGCACGGACGGCCGTCCTCGCCGCCAGACGCCGGCGGCCCCGGTGGCCATCGACCCGGAAGATCCGGCTTCGCTCCGGACCAACCGGCAAGGCATGGTACG
Organism: Paenibacillus sp. FSL M8-0212; assembly: GCF_038004645.1. Lineage (NCBI taxonomy): Bacteria > Bacillati > Bacillota > Bacilli > Caryophanales > Paenibacillaceae > Paenibacillus > Paenibacillus sp. FSL M8-0212. The sequence continues at coordinate 2,786,501 of NZ_JBBORP010000001.1, forward strand.
GATGCGAGGCAAGACCGACAAAGGCAGACGCTGGCATCAGGAAGTGGACATGGAGCTTGCGGTCACGCTGGTCAAGGAAAAAGCCGCTGTGGTGGTCAATCGGTACACGATTCGCCGATTGTTCAGCAACAAGGATTTCAAGCGGTATATTTTAACCCGAGATCACTACACCTGTTACTTCTGTGGATCGTATGGAGATACGATTGACCATCTGCTGCCGCGTGCCAAAGGTGGACATACCACCCCGCTCAACTGTGTCTGCGCCTGTAATCTGTGCAACCAGTCCAAAGCAGCGATGGATGCCGAAGAGTTCATGCGTTCCGGTATTCCCGAATGGAATGCTGCACATCAGGCAGAACTGATTGAACTGGCAATGCAGGAAGCGCAGCTGGAAGAAGGATAAATGCCCCCGAACATGGAATCGGGGTTTTGATATGAAGAGCACACCAAGACCACAGAGGTCGAGGTGTGCTTTTTTGATTTAATTCTGATTTGGGTGGGAAGTGAGTTTGCTGTGCAATAATTTCTTCAAATTGACAACGGTGTTCATCGAAGATGTACGTTATACTGGGAGGGAGTTGCTAAAGAAGCTTCATCATCCATATGAATGATGAAATGTATAGTGAACATCAAGCCTGAGAACTTAGACTGTATAGATTGGATGGATGCAGATGACCCCGGCAGCATTGGACATTATGTCATATATTACGGAAGAAAATATTCGTTTCTGGCTGGAGAAGTTTCGCTCCCTTGGCCCGTTACCGGGAATTTTGCTTACGTTTATGAAATCATTTGTGCCGCCGCTTCCAACGCTATTAATTGTAGGCGTGAACGGTGCGGTATATGGTCTGTGGGCAGGATTTATATATTCATGGATCGGCATGGTGCTCGGTTGTACCGTTACGTTCCTGATCGTACGGGAGATTGGGAAATCCGCTTTTGTGGAACGCTGGGCACGCAAACCCCGCGTGCAGCGCAGTATGGTATGGATTCGGAGGAACGCGTTCGGTTATGTTTTCCTGCTAAGTATCTTCCCGGTAGGTCCGTTTGTCATTATTAATGTGGCAGCAGGTATCGCACGAATGCGGTTGTTATCCTTCCTGCTTGCGGTGGGCTGTGGTAAAGCGATCATGATTTTCTCTGTTACGTATATCGGTTCCAATGTGGAACAATTTCTGGAGCACCCTGTACGCTGGGTAGGCGTATTGCTGTTTATTGCGATATCCCTGTGGGCAAGCCGCAAACTGGAGCGACACTTTACCCGTTCATCGTCAGATGGAGAAGATCTACATGATCTGAATCAACCCTCTGGAAAATCAATTTCCTCCTAGTTTCGGGGTACAGTGGTATATTTGTGTGGCATTTATGAATTAACTCGTGATGAACCTTTTAAGGGGGATCAGTATGATTGAAAATGTCTTTGACTTTGATAAAGAATTATATCGCATGAATGAAGAAGAGCTTCGTTCATTATTGCGTATGCTCTATCTTAGGGCGGACATGGCAGTCAGTCATCAGACAGAAGAACATTCAGTTCATTTTGCAGTGAGTGTACAGCGGATTTTTGAGGGGTTAGACGAGGAAAGGAATAGGAAGCAAGCTGAGCAGCAATTGCTTGATACACAGAAGCCGCGTGAAATTCATATAGCGATTGGTGAATCGCCGTTGGGTAGCGTTCCTGGACGCTTGGAGCGGCGTTTTTATTCTATGAATGACTACTATGCGATTGGCCCATTGGGAGATCTCACTGATAGGATAGTTCTACAACGTAGACACCTCTGGTTACTGGAGCGACTTTATTTGAGTGAACACGGAAATTACGCTATCAAAGGCGTAGATGAACTGATTCAATTAAATACCGTGATGAGTTCCATTGATGAAGAGACTAGAATTACCATTTGGTATGCTAATAACGCCCATGAGAAAACGGGTCTTCTGTATGCTATTCATTTGCTGCGTAACAGGAAGAGTCCTGTTTATCTGATCGAGACAAGTGAACTGTATCAGCAGTTATTCCATAACCCTGATATCGAGTATGATGTTTGGAGAACAGGAGAGATTGTTTCCGAGAAGTTGTTGGCCATGTGGAACCACTATGTAAATGCAGAGCCGGTGTCTTTAGAAGAGCGCAAGCAGATGGAGCAAGAGTGGGATTCTCTCTCTAAACAACGAGGCCTTCTGCGAATAATGAAGGATAGTAAGATCCATAGCGTGTCCGAGGACGGAATTGATGATTTCATTATGCAAAAGGTGAGAGACCTTACGTTAACCAGACAATCTGATGAATTTATAATATGTGCCCGTGTTGTAGGTGAAGTACTTGGATATTTAGAACAAACTGTGGGAGACGCATTTATTGAATATCGAATACGTCAACTTGTACTGCAGGGACGACTGGAGATGGAAGGTAGGCCACATGCGATGAGGTACTACAGTATCCGACTTGCGAGTACGGAGCTGAACTAAAAGTTGCTGGCGTGCGATAGATTAGAGATTAAAGAAAAACATATAGACTGTACTCCGGCATGATTCTCCTACTTGTCCGGGGAACAGTCTATTTTTCATCCTTTATTACTGAACCAACTTCGCTTGTGCATTGTCCAATCGTCTTTATGATCATCACTGTATTAAGATTTCTTCCCATTCCAGATTTCTAGTAGCGGTCCGTGCTGCCCATAGACGGGATCGGTATCTGGGATCGGAACCTTTCGAATTTCCTGAAGAGCCTTGGCACGATCGTCTTCCTCACCTGTGCGTGTGTTGTAACTCATGCCGCCCGGATAAGCACCGGCAATACGAAAATCCGTGCTGGACTCCAAACGTTTATGCCCTGTTCCAGCGGGAAGCACGACAACGTCGCCTGTCTGAAGGTAAACTTTCTGTCCATTTTCTCCGCCTAAAATCAGTTCCACGAATCCACTCACCACAGCAAGAGCCTCATGAGCATTACTATGATAATGATGATAATTGAACACACCATTCAACCAGCTATTCCCCCATCCATTACGGTTCAGCAACGATTCTGCATGAAGAGCCTCTTCAGCCCATACATTCTTATACAAAAGCACAGGCAGGGTCGGATGATTGGGAATTACACCGTCATCCTGAAGGAATAACGTCTCTATGTCCTTTTTCCGTTCATTCATCTCACATCACCTCACTATAAATTACCCTATAAACTCAAAGACGAACAAAAAACAATTGTAAAATGATACAAAATGTATCATTTTAAGGTTATACTCAGTACATATACTCTCTTCAATGCACTCGTTGTATAAATCGCAAGGGGGAATCGTGTGTGAACATTGTGATTACAGGGGCTTCTGGATTTGTGGGATTTAATCTTTCGCAGTATTTGGCGCAAAAGGGGCATCAAATTATCCTTCTGGATCGGGATGATTATTGTCAGAGGCTTGTTCACATTTCTCCTCTGCATGAGATGCCGTTCATCTGTTGTGACCTTGCATCGGACCGGATTCATCTGCCTCCAGGAACAGATTACATTATTCATCTGGCAGCCATGCCACACGTGGATTATTCGTATCATCAGCCAGGAGAAGTTTTCCGCAATAATACACTCAGCACACAGGCTATTCTGCAATATGCGACCGAACATCACATTCCAGTCTTGCTGGCTTCATCCGTTGAAGTGTATGGCGGTGATTGGGGCAGAGTCTATCACGAATCAGATCCGTATGCACCTGTCTCACCTTATTCCGCATCCAAAGTCGCGTGTGAAATGCTTGCTCACTCCTACGCTCAATGTTACCAGCTTCCAGTCAAACTCTTTCGTTTGACCAACCTCTATGGTCCATGGCAATTGCCAGACCGTATTATTCCCCGAAACTTCGGTCGAATGCTGGATGGACTGCCTCTTGATATCCAGGGATCGGCAGTACGTGATTTCTTGTATGTAGATGATGCCCTCCGTGCCATTGAACAGATCATGCTGAAAGGCAAAGATGGACAGGTCTATAACATATCGACAGGGCTTGGAACAACCATGCAGGAAATCGGGGAATTGTTGAAACCGATGGATCGATCTATAGCTGCTGTAGAGATCCGGGAGCAAGAACCAACCCAGTCCAGGGGGTCCAGTCTGGTCGTACATTCAGGGAGATTGCGAGCGGAATTGGGGTGGTTACCTCAAACCACTTTGGAAAAAGGATTGGAAAGAACCTTCCGTTGGTATCGGGAACATCCCGAATGGGTCAGACAGTTCAGTCGTGAATACCATACAACAAGGGAAACGCGCAGTTTCATTATCGATATGGCAAGATACGCAGTTCCAGCAGTATAGAACGCACAAAAAAAGCCAGGGAAGGGTGTATTGAGTAACACCTTCCTTGGCTTTTTTGCGCCTCCGTCTCATTTTCAGATTTCATCCGAACACGGACAGTTAGGCTAGTTCATAACGATCTATTGCACGAAATCATCGTGCTGTTGGACCTTCACATTAAAAGGATCTAGTGATGATCTTTTTTAATGTCGGCAATTTTATCCTGTACAGCACCTTTGGCTTTGTCTTTTTTACCCTCAGCCTGAAGGGATCTGTTGTTGGTTGCATTACCGATCTGATCCTTCACTTCGCCTTTGGCTTTATTTACGCCTGCTTTGATTTTATCGCCAGTTGAATTACTCATATCGAACATCTCCTTCGTTTCTGGTGTAGTCCTTATTAACCGGGATGTCCTTATTCTAAACGTTGCTATTGTGATGCAGGCAGAAATTGTTCTGGATATTCTGTCAGAAATGATCTGTACGAAGAGTCAGTATAAGTATAGGCATTGCTTAATCGCGTGCTTCATTAAAGGAATGAGAGGATGTTATGATATGAGCAATTATATTGGAAATGGTGCGTATTGCTACGCCAATTCAGCTTCAATGCTGCTGTCGTCCGTTGGAGAAAAGATAGATCCCGGTCTGCTTGAAACCATCGGTGGCTTTTCCCTGGGAGCTTTCTGCACGCAGGAAGACCTTCTATTTTTTGATGACTGTACATCTAGTCCTGATCAGGCGATTAGCAAAGCGATGAGCATTTTGGGATTTAGTGTGCGCGAAAGTGTGCAAGCACGGGGTACAGAGATGCCTGTTAATGAGCTAAGAGAGGCTTTGAAGCAGGGTCCTGTAATGATGGGTCCGCTGGATATGGGCAAACTCGTCTACAATCCCAACTCTCCCAACCTGGGTGGTTGCGATCATTATGTAGTGGCGCTCAATATGAAGGGTGATGAAATATGCCTGCATGACCCAGCCGGATTCCCCAATGTCTTCCTGACACTGGATAAACTTGAGGAAGCATGGAAGTCTGAATTCCCATGGAGTAGCGGTGTGTATCGACGATGGTGGAGTCCTGAACGCATTGAACATCCTGATCTGGAGGAGATTAACCGTCGGGCTTTTACTTGGTTCAAATCAACCCTTACAGAACAGACCCATGATATTGCTGCACAGGAAGGACGAACCGGAGCTTCAGCCATTCTGCATAAGGCGGAACAGGTTCGTGCTGGAGCAATCGATGATAATGAGTGGGCTCATTATGTGTATTTTGCTCTGCCAGTAGGCGCGCGTCGTGCCCATGATTATGGTTTGTTTTTTAAAACAATCCATCCTGACCTATCTGCTTTGAAATACGCACAATCCCGCCAATTCGGGGAATGCCAATCCCGTCTTGTCTCTCGGAACTGGGAGGCTGCTGCGACAATCATGGTGGCACTCGCGGAGACGGAAGCCATGATCGAAGCTTCTATTCTGAAGATGGAGTAATGAAAGTGGAGCGGCGTTATAAGAAAGGGAGATATACATGGATGGATTAACTAATAATCGCCATATCAGGCCAGGGGAAGATGAGATATTAGAGGATCGGCAAAATGAGCCGGATATCACGCTTATCCAACGAGCCCAAACGGGGGATACAGAGGCTTTTGGAGATTTGATTCACCGTCACCGTGGGCAATTGTTTCGTTATGTGCGAGCACTTACGTATGATTCTTATCTCGCAGAAGACATTTTACAGGATGGGCTTATTCGTGCGTTCATTCATATGGGACAGCTTCAGAATGCTGAGCGTTTTATGGCCTGGATGCAGCGTATTATACGTAATCAGGCGTACTCACATATGCAGCGCCAAAAGCAGCAGCGGGAACAACATTTTTCTTCGTTTTTTGCATTTGGATTTGGAGCCGATGATACCTCATGGAGCGATCAAGACTTACTCGACATGACGCTGAATCATCTTCTGAATGACTCAAATTGGAGATCGCAGGAGACAGGCTATGATCCGTATCAAGCTGTTGTTCAGCAGGAAATGAGGAACAATCTCCACAGGCTGTTGGGTTGTCTGAATGAAAGAGAACAACAGGTCTTCACATCATATTGGATGGAGCAGCTGTCACCGCAAGAAATGGCCTACAAATTCAATCTGACAATTGCCAATGTGTATCAAATTCTGTCCCGTTCACGTAAAAAAGTGTCTCAGTTTCATATTCATTTATCTGTAGAAGAAATGCTGGCAGAGTGGAATTCACTTGGGCAAAATCGAGTGACTCTGGAGGAGCCCCTTTCGTTTCGGGCTCCCCAAACCTGGAACTCGGCAGCAGCATCCATTCACGAGATGTTAGGTTATATCGGTCCATCTCCGTCTCTTCCCATGGTTATGGGGATGAGTGGACTTTCTTTTCGTCTGACCATCCTGCCTCAGGACATACATATCGCTGGACCTACCGCCTATAACTTCAAAGAGGTGCTTACAAGAGGATTGCAACATATGGGTTATCGTTCCCATGCGGTTGAGGCTTTGGCGAGCGAAGCGGGACTTAATGCCAATCTGGTCGATCCTTCGATGCTAGAGGAGAAAGCGAAGGGGAAAAGGTTGCTTAATCCAAGACTTGTTCAGGCCCTTTCCTTGATACGTTACTCCATTCATCGGGGAATTCCGGCCGTTGTGTGGGACCTGAATATTCCCGAATTCGGGTTGATCTATGGCTATGATGACGCAGCCCGGACCCTATACGGTACCGATTTCATTAAATCAGGAACAATTCCCTATGATCATGTAGGCCGGGGTGTGAATCAGGAAGTATTTGTGCTGGCAGCGGAATCAGATGGCATGATACGAGAAATGAACTTGCACGCGGCACTAACAGCTGTTTTGGCTCATTATCGTGGGGAGGACCCTTATACCTTGCCGAACACTGTCAGTGGTCTTGCTGTCTATGCAGTTTGGAGAGAAGCCCTAGAATATAGACGGGTAGAACCGAACGGTCACGCCTATAACATTGCGGTTTTGTGGGATGCAAGACGTTATGCAAGTGAGTTTTTCAAAGAACTTTCTCTACAGTGGGCGTCGACTGCCTGTTATTCCAGCTTGATTCCATTCTGTCTTCAGGCAGAAGAGTTATATCGAAACATGTCCCAAAAGTTAAATACACTCGCGGAACTATTTCCTTTTCCAGAAGGAGGACTGCCTGATGAGAAGCTTCATGCCGATCAGGCTATCTCGATACTTCTGGAAGTGGAGGAATTGGAGCGAGCCGCCGTCGTTGTAATAAAAGCGTTGCTTGAAGGAATGGCTCAGCATTCCCCAGGAATAGTTATGGGATGACCTGAATGATTCAATCGGGCGTATAGTAAAGCAAAATATCAGGAGGTATGACGATTCGTCAGGCCTTCTTGGTGTCTTTTTTGCTTTCATGCCAGAATAGGTTCATACTTGAACAAGAAATGATGTCATTTCAGGAATAAGGCTGTACCCCTAGCTGCATAATAACGACAGTGACCAATTTCGTTGCATGAAATTCATGATTTTGGAAAACAATTCCTGAATCATTAGTTGAAAAAATCCTTCCTTGTGTACATATCGCACATATGGTCATATGGGATCTTGTCTTCATACCACATGTGGTAGGATGACGGATCTGGGACAGGAGAATAATCGATTTTAATCCGACCGCAATGCTTGACAAAAAAATCGATTTTGCTACAATGTTCACAATATCTTCACAAGTGTAAAAAATTTCTTTTTCATGTTCATGTGTAAGAGGTGTAATATAAGGGTATAGAGTTCGGTTTCGGCCTGCTTGTCGTTTTGTGCGTCAACACATGTTGTCCGCAATAGATCCAAGATACAATGCATGATATGGGAGTGGCCATGAGCTACGCTCATCCTATTGTGTGAAATTTGGTACATTTAGATGTATTCGATGTATTTTGTGGTTCGGCTCTGCTTGACAGGCATCATGAAAGTCGCGGACTTCTATCCCAAAGTAAAGGAGGACTTTCTCTTATGTCACAATCGCCTACTCAACAAGAGGTGCCAGTTACAGAAGGTGCCAACGTTTCCGAGCGCCAGTCCTTGGACGTTCTGGATCAACTGATGAAGCCTGAGGTACAGGAGTCTTTAACCGTTCTGGTGGAGAACCTGCCTAAATTGGCTGAAATGGTTACTGCTATGACCAAAGCTTATGACTTTGCACAAAGTGTAGCAACAGACAAAGTTCTGATCAGCGACACAATGAGCGCAATGGGCGAGTTCGCTAAGCCTGTTGTAGACAAAGCTAAAGGTGTAGCTTCTGCTGCTATCGAAGCCAATGACCGTGCGCAAACAGAGCAAACTTCAGTTGGCTTGTTCGCTATGCTGAAAATGCTTAAAGATCCAAACGTACAACAATCGCTTCGTTTTGCTCAATCTTTCTTGAGCATCCTGAACGAGCGTCAACAACCGAAACGTTAAGACTTAGAAGAACGGAGGATGGATATGTCGAAGCAAATTTTGATCTTGGGTGGAGGATACGGCGGTCTGTTGACTGCATTGACTGCACGTCAATACTTGTCTCCGGAAGAAGCGACAATTACTGTCGTGAACCGTTACCCTACACACCAAATTATCACGGAACTGCACCGTCTTGCAGCGGGAAGCATTGCTGAACAAGCAGTTGCTCTTCCACTCGAAAAATTGCTGCGTGGCAAAAACGTGAACTTGAAAATCGATACGGTGGATACAATCAAGCCGGACGAGAAGAAAGTTCTGATGACCAGCGGCTCCACATACTCTTACGATGCACTTGTCGTTGCCTTGGGTAGCGAAACGGCATTCTTCGGAATTCCGGGATTGCAAGAGTACAGCTTCACGCTCAAATCGGTTAGCGATGCAAACCGTATTCGTGCACACGTTGAAGCACGTCTTGATGCTTACAAACAGTCCGGCAACAAAGCAGACGCTACGTTTGTTATTGGTGGCGGCGGCTTGACAGGTATTGAGCTTGTTGGCGAATTCGCTGACCTGCTTCCTGCAGTATGTCAAGAAAAAGGCATCGACTTCAAAGAAGTATCCCTGTACACAGTTGAAGCAGGTCCTTCCATCCTGGCAGGATTCCCGCCAGAGCTGGTTGAACGTGCTAAATCAAGTCTTGAGAAACGTGGCGTTAACTTCATCGTTGGCGTAGCGATTACCGAGATGAAAGAAAACGAAGTTCTGCTGAAAGACGGCAGCTCCATCCCTACGAACACACTCGTATGGACAGGTGGCGTACAAGGCAACGCTGTTGTTGCTAACAGCGGAATTGAAGTGGATCGTGGCCGCGCGAAAGTTACGGAAGTTCTGCAATCTACTTCACACAAAGACGTGTTTGTTGCTGGTGACAGCGCAGTGGTCTTCCCTAGCGAAGGCGCTCGCCCTTACCCTCCAACAGCACAATTGGCTTGGCAAATGGGTGAGACTATTGGTCACAACCTGGGCGTTATGTTCAAAGGTGGCGCAATGGAATCCTTCACACCAGTATTCTCCGGTACGCTGGGAAGTCTGGGTCGTAAAGATGCTGTCGGCATGATCGGTGGCAACCAGACTCGTCTGAAAGGTCTGCCTGCAACCATGATGAAAGAAGCAAGTAACATCCGTTACCTGGCTCATATTCACGGTTTGTTCGCACTGGCTTACTAATCTTCATGCCATTCAAGGGCGCCCTTTTGGGCGTCCTTTTTGGTTGTAACCATTACAAAGGAAAACAGATATTCAGATGGGAAAAAGGTATGGCAGAAGTGGTCAATGTGAGGTGGCGTATAAACCACCTAGGGTATATGGCATATTAATGGGACAACGGAAGAATTCACATTTCATAGAGGTACTGAACAGGCATGGACATGAAGCCGGCGCTTAGAAGCGCCGGCTTTCGTTTAAATTATAGGATGAGCATCTTTAAATAAAAGGAACGGGGAGCAACAACAAGCCATCCGTTCAACTGAGAGGAGAATGACGTATGAACGTTTTAGTTATAGGAGCAAATGGACAAATCGGCAAGTTTGTGGTGGAGCAGCTGGCACAGGAAGGCAAACATAAAGTAACGGCCATGATCCGCAAACCGGAGCAGGCGGATGTACTGAAGGAACTCGGTGCCGAAGTGGTAATTGGTGACCTGGAGGGTAGTGTAGAGGACTTGGCTGAGGCAATGAAGGATCATAATGCCATTGTATTTACGGCAGGTTCTGGCGGATCTACCGGTCAGGACAAAACACTGCTGATTGATCTCGACGGTGCGGTGAAAACGATGGAAGCCGCAGAGCAGCAAGGAATCTCCAGATATATTCTGGTCAGTGCGTATGGCGCAGATCAACGGGAGAAATGGTCAGAGTCCATCAAGCCTTATTACGTGGCGAAACATTATGCGGATCGTGCGTTGTTTGCAAGTGATCTCAATTACACGATTATACGTCCAGGTGGTCTCAAGAATGAACCGGGCACAGGCAAGATTGCAGTTGGAACCGATCTGGAGCCGGGAAGCATCCCGCGTGAAGATGTGGCCCGTGTCATCGTGGCTTCTTTGCAGGAAGAGAAGACGTACCGGATGGCCTTTGATCTGATTGCCGGGGAGCATCCGGTTGAAGATGCCTTGGGCAAATTGTAGATGTTATTGTAAGATAACGGGAGAATGAAATGATGGGGATGAGGGGGAGCGCTGCATGAACGAAGCCGTGCTGGTCATAGAGGATGAGCCCAAAATAGCACGTCTGCTGGAACTGGAACTACAGTATGAGGGCTATCAGGTAGGCAAGGCTGGTAGTGGAACAGAAGGACTGGAGAAGTATGCAGAAGGACAGTGGGATCTGATTCTGCTGGATGTGATGTTGCCTGGTCTGAGTGGCATTGAGGTGTTGCGTCGAGTTCGGGCCAAAGACGCTACAGTTCCGATCATTATGCTCACTGCCAAAGATTCGGTAGAAGACAAAGTATCTGGCCTGGATCTCGGAGCCAATGATTACATCACCAAGCCGTTCCAGATTGAAGAGCTGCTTGCCCGAGTTCGAGCTGCATTGCGGCTTAGTGCAGTGGCGTCGGTTGCTTCTTCCGCTTCTTCGTCTACACCTGCTGATACGGGGAATGACTCTTCTGGGCATCAGGATGAAGCTGAGGCGGGCTGGTTGACGGCTGCCGGGTTGAAACTGAATGAAGGTACGCGAGAGGTATCCCGAGATGGTGTGGCCATTGAGCTTACTCCACGTGAGTTCGACCTGCTCGTGTATCTGCTGCAGAATCAACGTCAGGTGCTCAGTCGTGACCAGATCGTGCAGGCCGTGTGGGGATACGATTATTATGGAGATACCAATGTGGTGGATGTGTACATCCGTTATGTGCGCAAAAAGGTGGATAACGGATTCACACCACCCTTAATACATACCGTACGGGGCGTAGGATACGTCCTGAAGGAACAGTTATGAGCCTGCGCAGTAAAATCTACGGGTATTCGTCTGTATTATTTGCTGTGCTGTTAATCGCGGTGAACCTGTCGGTCTACATCGTGTTTGAACGGATGTCCATTGATAACGAGGTTAATCGGGTGGAAGCGGAAGCGGAGTCTATTGTCAAAGGAGTGCGTCAGTCTGCCGGCTCCATTCCGCCGGATGACTTGTTGCGGGCCTACGCGCCTGTGAACGGCATGCTTCGGATCGTTAATGAAGACGGCACCAGTTCCCCGGTGACAACAACAGCAGCTTCCGAGCAGCTGAGCAAGCTACCTTATAAGTACGAAAGTGAGAAAAAATCGGAGTATACCCAAGTTGAACAGATTGGTTATGTGTGGGTATCAGTCCCGGTCATCTGGCCTGATGGCGAGGTGGTGAATGTACAGGTCACCGAGAGCATTGCAGAGACGGAGAATCGTCTGTCTGTACTGCGGACTGTGCTTGTGGCGGTCACGATTATTGCTCTCATTCCAGCCATTATCTCCAGCCGAATTCTGGCGAATCGAATGACCAGACCGATTCAGCAGATGACACGCACGATGACTGATATACAGTCCAGCGGCCAATTCAAGCGTCTTCCACTGGAGGAAGGGTCGAAGGATGAACTGAAAACGATGGGGCAAACGTTCAACCGGATGATGGATCTGCTCGAATCCAACTTTGAACGACAAGAACGGTTTGTATCCGATGCATCTCATGAGCTCAAAACACCGCTGACCATTATTGAAAGCTATGCCAGTCTGCTACAGCGGCGAGGGAAAGAGCGGCCCGAGGTATTTGATGAAGCGGTGGAAGCGATTCTGTCCGAATCGGTTCGCATGCGAGAGATGACCGAGCAACTGTTACTGCTCGCGAAGCAGCCAGAGCAGTGGAATGTACAGTTGGAGCGTGTGGATATTACGAGACTGGCAACAGACTCCACACGTGCGTTTCGCGAAGCCTATCACCGCGAAGTCCGGTGTGAAGATCCAGGTCCAATCTGGGCGATCAGCGATGAGAGCAAGCTGAAGCAGCTGTTGTTTATTTTGCTGGATAATGCTCGGAAGTATAGTGAAGATGCAATTGAAGTCAAGTTGGAAGCCAAGGGGCAAGAGTGCCGAATTCGGATCGTGGATACCGGAATTGGTATGCGGGAGGATGAGCTGGAGAAGGTATTTGATCGATTCTACCGGGTTGATCCGGCCAGAACACGCAGCTTAGGCGCGAGTGGTTCAGGTCTGGGATTGTCACTTGCCAAAGAGCTTGCAGGTGCAGTTGGAGCACGGATCGAACTGACCAGCACCGAGGGTGAAGGCACCGAGGCTTCGATTATTTTGCCTTTATCGGTTCAGAACGGGCCGCTCTCATGAAATTCTCATTCTTCTCTTATATACTGATAAGCATCAGATCAACTGGGGATGATAAGAGAGTGCATAGGGGGAAACGTGATGACAGAGCATGAGCAGCGACCACCGGAGATGAAACGGCATGAACAGGCGAACAGTGGATGGGCGAAATCGCGAAGATCACTTTGGTGGGGTGCAGGGCTTTTCGTTGTGCTGATTGTGGCAGTAGTTGCTTGGTGGAAGCCGTGGCAATCAACTGGTGTGGTACTTACGGCAGATGCGGCAGCCCAATCGGTACTGGATCAATATCCAGGGGAGATTGTGAATTCCACGTTGAAGGATGGGACGTATATCATGCAGCTCCGTTCGGAGACCGGCCTATATGATGTGCAAGTGGATGCCGTTACAGCTGCTGTGAATTCCATTAAACGGCTGGAGTCGAACCCACAAGCAGAAGAGAAGACGTTATGGAGCCGCGAGCAGATCAAGACGGCGTTGTTAAAACAACAAACAGATAACCAATTGGTCTCGCTTGAACTTGTGGAGCAGCAAGGCAGTCCGGTATACACCGCGGTGGTGAAGGCGAAGGATAACAGTCGTGAAGAACTCACGATTGATCCATACACGGGAGAGACGATAGCTTCCAAAACAATAGCAGCCCCGACAACTGAACCAACCAAGGATGATCCCAAACCTCAGTTTCTGAGCGAGAAACAAGCCAAGCAGAAGGCACTTGCGGAGGTCCCGGGAGAAGTGGACGACATCGAACTGCGTGGAACCAACAGTGGGAATCCATATTATCTGGTTGAAATTGATCTGGAGGATGGCCGAGAGGCTATTGTGCAGGTGAATGCCATCTCAGGAGCGATTCGTTCGGTGACTTGGGATGAGGACGAGGATTAACCTTTTGCAAAGAACCCATTAAATATAGTTATCGTGTTAAACTGCTTTAGAGAGATGATTCCTATTTTAGGGGTCATCTTTTTCAATTAGATGGACAATGAATACCTGTTAAATGAGCATTCTCTTCATTTTCTCATCAAATTCTAATCTAACTCTCGCTGATCTCTCATTCCTGCAGGTTATTCTATAAATGTAGACGAGAACGAAACAACAAACGAGGAGATGAATGATGATGATGAACAAACATAAACTTTGGATTGGTAGCTTGTCAGCAGCAGTATTACTTGGTGGATCAGCCGTAGCGGCTAGCGGGAATGTGAACGGACAATCGGTGCAAACTACACCAACGTCAACAACACAATCTGTAACACAGAATCAGAACAGCACAGGTAAAATGCTGAATGCATCACAAGCGAAAGCGTTGGCGTTAAAAGCAGCCGATGGTAAAGTGGATGACGTGGATCTGGAGCGTAGAAACGGCCAAACGTTCTATGAAGTTGAGATCGACAGAAAAGGAACCAATGATGTTGTCGTTCGTCTGGATGCTTATACAGGCAAAATTCTTGCGGTCGTGAATGATGAAGACTACGATGATGACGACGATTATAAAGGTACTGCAACAGGCAACACGTCTAATAACTCTGCTTCCAAGCAGGTCAAATTGACGGCATCCCAAGCTTCAAACATTGCGTTGAAACAAGTTACGGGTGGTAAAGTAACCAAAGTCGAGCTGGATCATGATGATGGTCGCTATGTGTATGAGATCGAACTGAGAACCGCTCAAGGTGAAGCAGATGTAGATATCGATGCCAACACAGGTAAAGTGTTATCGTTTGACCAGGATTTTGACGACCAAGATTAAGCGATAAGGGCGAGTATACGCCGATAAAACATCATATAAAAACCTGCCTATGAACAGCCGCACACAGCTAGAGATCGTTAAATCATGGAGGGGCAGGGCAGGTATAGCAGAGGACGCTTCGGGGGAAGCGTCTTTTTGCTGTTTATGGAGAGAGCTGAGTATGAGATTGTACATTTTCCGCCGGATTGTTCACTATTCAAGCAGGAATGTGGCGGATACAATCGGAATCATGGAGGTGATCGCCCAGCCAGTATTGCCAGGAATTCTTTTGCTGAAATGCATCATCGATCGGAGGCAGATGAGACATATCGATTTTATTTTATGTAAGCGCTTCACAAAAAAATATGGAGGTGCATTACGATATGGCTATGAACGATGGATGGTTGAAAAAGAATACACATTCACGTCGCTTTACCCGCCGCTTAAGTTATCTGCTTGCTTTGGTTTTGGCGCTGCAATCAATAGGTATGCTGCTCGCACCCGGACCGAATGCTTCAGCTGCTCCGCTCAGTGTAACGAACGGGATACAGTTCAAGGATACCAATGGCAATGTCGTTCATGCTCATGGGGGCGGGATGATCAAGGCAAATGGGTATTATTACTGGTTTGGGGAGAATCGTAATACGAATGGAACGTTCAAGGCGGTATCGGTGTATCGTTCATCGGATCTGAAGAACTGGGAGTATCGCAATGATGTGCTCACCAGCAGCTCGGCAGCCGAGTTAAATATCTCCAACATTGAACGCCCAAAAGTCATCTATAACAGTTCGACTGGCAAATATGTGCTGTGGATGCACAAGGAGAATGGTCTGGATTATGGCGAGGCCCGAGTGGCCGTAGCTACTTCGAATACGGTTGATGGCAATTACACGTATGTGGGCAGCTATCGTCCACTTGGGTATGATTCCAGAGACATGACGGTATACAACGATAACGGAACCGCTTATCTGATCTCCGCGACCCGAGTGAATGCAGATCTGAATATATATAAGCTGACCCCGGATTTCCTCGGTGTGGAATCCCTTGTCACAACACTGTGGCCCGGACAATATCGTGAAGCACCTGCTCTATTCAAAAAAGACGGCGTCTACTTCCTGATCACCTCGGGTGCCACTGGCTGGAATCCGAATCAGGCGAAATATGCGACAGCCTCCAGCATTACAGGCACATGGAGCGGTCTCAGTAACTTTGGAGACAGTACAACGTATGGTTCCCAATCCACCTATGTCGTTCCGGTAGAAGGTTCACAGACAACCTCCTATCTCTACATGGGTGATCGCTGGGCTGGAGCGTGGAGTGGGCCTGTGCAAGATTCCAAGTATGTCTGGCTGCCACTTTCATTCCCAAGCGCAACCAGTCTGGCGATGAATTGGGCCAGCAGTATTACGATTGATACAGCAACAGGTACCGTAATTGGAGTGAATACACCGGATGTCTGGGACCCAAATGCTTCATATCAGCTGATTAGTCGTAAAAGCAACAAGTTGCTAAATGTCATCGGGGGTTCTTCCGCCAACGGTGCGGATTTGGAGCAGCGAGCAGATGGGGGAACAACAAGTCAAAAGTGGCAGATTACCGATGCGGGTGGCGGTTATGTCAAAATCATCAACCGTTCCAGCGGTAAGCTAATCGGTGTGGAGAATGGTGCCACCACTGATGGGGCTGTCATTGAACAGTGGAATGATGGAGGGTGGGCCAGCCAGCAATGGCAGCTCGTCCATGTAGGTGGTGGTTATTATAAACTGAAGAACCGCAGTACAGGCAAGGTCTTGGACATCTCCAGTCAATCCCTGGCAGATGGGGCTGCGGCCATCCAGTGGACGGATAATGGGGGTACGAATCAGCATTTTCAGATTGTTAAGGTGCAGTAAGACGTTTTAAATATTATAAAATAAGGTTCAACATAAAGTGGAAGCCCCTGTCTCTTACCATAAGGTGGGACAGGGGCTTTGTGATGTATTAGAGCTTGTTACGTGATGCTCTTACTCGAAAGGGATATCCAGTTGATGGCTCATATCGTGACCTATTTCCGATCATTACCATCCCAATCTGTGGTAAACTAGTAGAATTGTAGAAAAAGATAGAGACAGGAGCTGGATAACGAAGTGAGTGAACAACAAGTGCTATCAATTGAAAGCTTACGTATGAGATACAACGGACGTTATGTGCTGAACGGCATCGATCTGGAAGTGAATCGCGGTGAGATGATTGGATATATTGGTCCGAATGGGGCTGGCAAAAGTACAACGGTTAAGATTTTACTCGGGCTGGTTGAAGGATATGTAGGCACGGTGCGAATCTTTGGTAAAGATATTGCGGATGGGGATGTAGAGTATAAGCGCAGAATCGGTTATGTTCCGGAGGTCGCGGAATTGTACGAACAATTAACGCCTGCGGAGTATCTGACTTTTACGGGAGAGTTATACGGCATGTCCTATGAAGATGCGGATTACAAAGCCAAGCTATTGATGGATTGTTTTGGACTGGAAAAATCATATCATTCCCGCATTGCATCCTTTTCTAAAGGTATGCGTCAGAAAGTGCTGTTAATCTCTGCGCTGCTGCATGACCCGGATCTGCTATTTCTGGATGAACCACTCAGCGGATTGGATGCCAATAGTGTGATGGTGGTCAAAGAGATTTTGTCACAATTGTCAGCCAAAGGCACAACGATCTTCTATTCGTCACACATCATGGATGTGGTGGAGAAGATCAGCAGTCGAATTGTACTGATCGCTGAAGGACGCGTGGTGGCAGACGGTACGTTCAAGCAGCTCCAACAGCAGTCCATGGAAGGGACGTTGGAGGAAGTATTTAATCAATTGACAGGCTTCAATGAGCACAAAGCAATTGCGGAGCGATTTGTATCGATTGTGCAGGAGGTGTACTGATATGGAGGAATCCTCCGACTTCCGCACACTCAAGATTCTGGATCGCTTTCGTCCGATCATCGCCAGAACAGGAGCGGATTATGATGTGCTGCGCCTGATTTTGCGGGTGAAATTCCAGATGGATCAACGCAGAGTACCTACCATTTTGTCCAACAATTCAGGGAAAAAAGAGCGCAAGGAAGGGAATCAGTTTCTTCGTTCCCTGTGGTTGTATGGATTAATGGGACTGATGATGGTTCCCTTCATCGTCTGGGATACAGGGCATTTCATGCTTCAGATGGGTCTTGTGTTTGGTATCTTAATGTTTATGATCATGACGTCCATGATCTCGGATTTTTCCTCCGTACTGCTGGACATTCGGGATCGTAATATTATTATGACTAAGCCTGTTAATGGGCGAACGGTAGGTATGGCCCGAGCCATCCATGCAGGCGTTTATCTGCTATTGCTGACGGGTTCATTAACCGGTATACCGCTAATTGCCGCGTTAGTGACGCATGGGATCGGATTCTTTCTGATTTTCCTTGTAGAACTGATTCTGATCAATATGCTGATTCTGGTGACAACGTCTCTGATCTATCTGTTCATGATGAAGTTTCTGGATGGCGAGAAGCTGAAGGATATGATCAATATGGTACAGATTCTGCTTTCCGTGGGGATTGCAATCGGTTATCAGCTGGTCATCCGTTCGTTCAGTATTATTGACTTTGGTATGGTATTTACACCAGCTTGGTGGCAGTTGCTATTGCCTCCGTTATGGTATGCGGCTGCATACGAATGGTTATTTGCAGGTGGCGGGAATGTGTGGATCTATACGTTCACAGCACTGGCAGTCTTGGTTCCTGTGGTGAGTATGATCATATATGTGAAGCTTATGCCTTCCTTTGAATTGTATTTGGAAAAAATGGCACATTCGGGTCAGTCCTCCGGACGCAGACGCGGAAGATGGGATCGGTTGATCTCCAAGGTAGTCAGTCGTTCCAGAGAGGAGCAAGCTTGCTTCCGTCTGTCAGCCAGCATGATGCGTAATGAACGGGAATTCAAGCTGAAGGTGTATCCATCGCTTGGTTTATCATTTGTCTTACCTTATGTATTTTGGTTTACCGAATTACAATCTTCTACCTGGGCGGAGTTCAGGCAAAGTTCGTTTGTATACACCTTTTACATTGTACTGATGCTAGTTGTAACGGTTGTGGTCATGTTGAAATTTTCGGGACAATACAAAGCGTTCTGGACCTTTCGCGCTGCACCGATGGCGAACGATAGCGCGTTATATAAAGGCGCTCTGAAGGCGTTCTTGTGCAACATGTTTCTGCCTATATTTCTGGCAAATGCCATTCTGTTCACCTGGGCATTTGGATCACGGATACTGCCGGATATTGCGATAATTTTGTTGACGGCTACGGCACTTGTCCCACTGGCAGGCAAATTGTTGCTGCGTAAGCCGCCGTTCTCCCAATCTTTCAGTATGGCGCAGCAAAGTGATGGTTGGTATGTATTCGCCGCCCTCCCTGTGCTTGCCATGTTATGGGGAGTCCATGTCTTTTTCCGTTCGGCATCGGGGGGCGTATGGATCTATGGTGCGCTATTGATCGTAGCGAATGTGTTGCTGTGGACGCTGCTGTTTCGAGAGAAGAAGACAGCGAAGAAGAGGTCGGTTGCAGTTTAAGAAGTTACAGCAGAACAGAAGAATAAAAGAAAAGCGATAAGGGATTAGAAAGTAAAAGGACGAAGTGATAAGAGCCTAGAAGAGTTAAGAGTGCTAAGAAGAACTAAGAAGAGCTAACCTGGACATGGATGTCGGGGTTAGCTCTTTTTGATAGGTGATACTACCCCATAGAACCCTCGTCCGCAGCGCTAACGAACCTGAGACAACCTATTCAGGGTAAAATTCTGAAATATAAATTCTAACGAACCTCAGGAATGCTATTCTTCGGAAAAGTAGTTATTAAGCTTGAAAAAGGACCAAACTAGGCACAATAACGTGTCTGAGATTCGTTAGATTTTAGATCCATGCTAGAAAGGGCTAATAACGTGTATCAGATTCGTTAGCATGGAGTAAATCGGTGGGAGCTCTTTTTCGGCACGTCGGAATCCGTCCGAATGCAGTGAAGCCCATGATAAGTTCCAGATATGCTATAGCTTTTAACGTTAGAGGGTGGGGAATGTGTTGGCGGTATGAAGATACTCAGGTGGCAGAGTGGGGCGACCTATTTTTTATGGCCTGATCGGAGGATGGATTCCGCTAGCCGATCGGCTGCATCCGCTGTGGAGATCGCAGATTGCGTAGCTTCTGCGTATACCTTGCTCAGCGTGCCTGCAATCCCCGCCACTTTTTGGCGGATCAGGTCAGGCCCCGCGCCTTCCAGCTCGTAGGCGGTGGAGATGATCCCGCCTGCGTTGAGCACATAATCAGGCGCGTACAGGATGCCGCGCGCCTGCATGCGGCCTGCAACCAGCTGTCGTTCACTCAGCTGGTTGTTGGCCGCCCCGGCAACGATGGAGCAGCGCAGCTCCTCCACCGTTGCCGGGGTCAGTACGCCCCCTAAGGCACAGGGGGCGAAGACCTTGCAGTCAGCGGCGTGGATATGGGCCGGATCGGCCGGGATGGCGCCGCTGAACTGCACAAGGGCACGTTGTACACGCTCCGGTACAACGTCTGCCACAATGAGCCGTGCCCCGGCTGCATGCAGGTAACGGCACAGGGCATACCCGACCTTGCCCAGTCCCTGGACGGCAACGGGAATGCCCTGCAAAGATGCAATGCCTTGCTGGCGCAGCGAGGTCACAATGCCGATGTGTACGCCGTAGGCGGTCATCTCGGCAGTGAAGTCATCCTGCGCCCCAAGCGAACCCGTGGTGTCCGTCACATGTGCGGTCTCCAGTCGGATCTGGTCCATGTCTGTCGCCGTGGTACCCAGATCAAGACCGGTCACGTACCGTCCGTTCAGCCGCTCCAGACAACGTCCCAGTGCTCGAAAGCGCTGCGCCCGCTTGGATACGTCCGTATCCAGGCTTTTATCTATACGATCAGCACCCTGATCGGCGACGACTTCCCGTTCAGCGGCAGCGCCCTTTTGCTGCTCTACCCCTAGATCTCTAATGACCTGCTCACCACTAACAGACCCGCAACCATCCACATCCGGTTTTGCATTTTTCGCAATAGGCACATTCCATATGACCACTTTCCCTCCACCATAAGGCAGTCCGGAGATTGCATTTTTGTACGTCATGCCTCTGGCAAGCTTCACAGCATCCCGAACAGCTTCTTCCTCGGACGCATACGTCCAGTAGCGACATCCGCCGAGCGCAGGTCCAAGGACCGTGTTATGAATGGCAATGACCGCCCTCAATCCACTATCTGCATCATGGCAAAAAATGAGTTCCTCCATGCCTTCCCGCTCCATCTCCTGCCATAGCTGCATGACGGCACCCCCTTTTTGTTTTGACCCATCCATCCTGGTTCTGACCTGATATCCTGTGCCAGCGTGCTTGGCTTTATGATGATACAGCATATTCAAAGACCCCCGTTTTCGACCCTGGGACCTCCGCCGGGTTGATAATCGGTACAAACGGTTCTATAATTGCAGTTCCGGCATGCCAGAGAGCAGAAAATGCCTACGGATTTACATTCAACCGTTTAGAATGAGGGCATAACGTCCAATGATGGAGATAGAGCGAACATATCGGAAGCATAGATGAAACGAAATCGTCGAGTATATGCAGCAAAGGGCCAATTCCGTTGCGAAGGCCAGGAAAGAGGGATTGTGATTGTTTAAAATATTGGTATTTATCTTTTTGATCCAGATTGTATATGTATCGGCTTATACACTCCGGATGATTCTGACACTCAAAGGACAGAAATATATCGCCGCACTGATCAGCATGGGTGAGATTGTGATCTATGTGCTCGGTCTGAATCTGGTGTTAAACTATCTGAAACAACCGGAGGCCCTGATTGTATATGCGGTAGGTTACGGATTGGGTGTGCTGCTCGGAGCGTGGATTGAAGAAAAGATTGCGCTCGGTTATATCACCGTTAAAGTAATCTGTAATCAGCTGGATGGAAGCGTCGCGAATGCCCTGCGGGATAAGGGCTACGGCGTTACTGCATGGGTGGGCAGTGGACGTGATGGAGATCGGCTTGTGATGGAGATTCTGGCAAAACGTAAAAACCAGAAACTGCTCTATCAGACGATTCTCAGTCTGGACCCGAAAGCATTTGTCATTACTGTGGAGCCCAAACAGTTCCATGGTGGCTTCTGGACACGTTCCATCAAAAAGTAAAATCGAGCAGGTCTGCGGCAGATGCAGTCCTGCTTTTTTAATTTCATCCCATCTGGAATGTTCTTGTTACCTCGATGTATCCCTGAAACCTCACTCTCCAAGTTAACTCTGTACGATTCAAGGTTGCTTACAGTACAAACCCTTACCATACCAGCCTTTCCTAACCACATGTGAGATAGGGATTATTGTTGTAATCGCTTTCAACAATTACATTGAGAACATGTCCTTCGTAACTTGGCATGGCAGCGATGGACGAATGTCATCATCATATATTGGGAGGAATGGAATCGATGAAAAGCAAATTTCGAAGCTTGTGCAGCACAGCTCTGGCTCTAACGTTGGGGTTAACTTTATTGTCCGGCCCGGCAAGTGTGCAGGCAGCGGGTAACGCAGACTACAATCTTACAGGCTTCTCCCAAGGGAATGCGGGCGGCGGCATCATTAGCGAATCAAACACAGCCACGTATAAGAAAGTGTATAATGCGACCGATCTGGCATTGGCGCTGAAAAAGAACTCCGGTGTCAAAGTTGTTGAGATCATGAACGATCTGAATCTGGGATGGAATGAAATTCCGAGCGCAGCGCAGACTTCTCCTTTTGCCAAGCATAATAATGCGTTGACGCATCCCGTATTAAAACAGACCGGTGTTAGCAAGCTCACGATTGATGGTTTCAATGGACTCACGATTTTCTCCGCCAACGGCTCTAAAATCAAACACGCTGCGATCAGCGTGAAACGAAGCTCCAACGTCATCATCCGCAACCTGGAATTTGATGAGTTATGGGAATGGGATGAATCCACCAAAGGTGATTACGACAAGAATGACTGGGATTACATCACCCTGGAGGAGAACAGCAACGTATGGATTGATCACTGCACATTTAATAAAGCCTATGACGGACTCATCGATTCGAAAAAAGGAACCAGCGGCGTGACCATCTCCTGGTCCCTCTTCAAAGGGGATGACGGCAGCTCGAACAGCTGGGTTACCCAGCAGATTAACGAATTGGAAGCAAACAAGGCTTCCTATCCCATGTATAACTACCTGCGCAGCAGTGCTGTAGGTCTCAGCAAAGCCGATATTATCGCCATCTCAGGACCACAAAAGAAAGGACATCTGGTCGGTTCGACCAGCCTGGAATCAGCTAACGCCAACCTGTCCATGACGCTGCACCATAACTTGTACAAGGATATTCAGGACCGGATGCCACGCCTGCGTGGAGGCAACGCACATGCATACAACATCGTGATGGATGCGACAGGTGCACGTGCCGCTAAAGCCAAAATTACAACTACGATGGCAACAGCGATTGCGTCCAAAGGTTATAAGTTCGATATCATTGGCAATGGGGCAATCTCCACAGAGAGCGGAGCCGTATTAGTTGAGAAATCAGTCATCAAGGACGTGCTATATCCTGTTCGTAACAATCAGACCGATCCGGCAGATCCAACCTATACCGGCAAAATCAGAGTGACCGATACCATGTACTCCCTGGATGGCAGCTCATTCCGTGGAAGCAGTGATACGTCTGGCAGTCCACTGGCGCCAATCCCGGCAGTGGTAAAATCGTTCTCCTGGAACGGTTTCTCGACACTTCCTTACAGCTATACCACGGATGATCCATCTACGTTGAATGCTCGCCTCACGGCTTCCAATGGCGCGGGTTCGGGTAAACTGACCTGGTCCAAGGACAATTGGTTGAAGACAAGTTATTAGGCCATGATGTGATTTAAGTCTGAACAAAGCGAGTAGACATCAGAGTAACCTGTTGCTTTTACGTTCTTCAAATAAGGAAAAGAGTGCTCCTGCAGCTAC
The DNA here is from genome assembly GCF_038004645.1 of Paenibacillus sp. FSL M8-0212. NCBI lineage: Bacteria > Bacillati > Bacillota > Bacilli > Caryophanales > Paenibacillaceae > Paenibacillus > Paenibacillus sp. FSL M8-0212. The sequence goes on from NZ_JBBORP010000001.1 coordinate 2,810,319, forward strand.
GATAGCCGGGAGTGCTCTTTTTATATGAATTAGCTCCATAAACAGTTTGGCGGGCCGCTTGAAAAGTGACTCCTTGTTAGGGTGGAACATCTCCAGCTACAGCATGTGTTGGTCTCCCGGGTAAACGTTATATATCGATATTCATCTTCATTACATCAGCGAGTAATTTATGACAAATTATCCATTTTTACAAGTATGACTTGTAATTTTACTTACCGGTAAATATAATTTATTAGAATTGACCAATAAGGATGGTGAAGCAGCTTGGATGTATGGATATACTCCGTACTTACTCTTGTTTATTTGATACTTGTTATTCGGATGGGCGTCGATTTAACCCAGAGGAAGCAATGGCTCGCGTATTCCAGTTTTCAGCTATTTGTAGCGTTCAGCTTGGCATATGATAATGGAATTATTGCTTTAGGTAATTTGATAGGGGAAGGGGAATTGTTAATTGTTCTTAGTAGCCTTCGATTTTGGCTACATGCATTTGCTACCCCTACCCTTATTCTGGTTGGCTACCATATCTTGCGTAGCTCAGGTGCCAAGTTTGCAAATAGAAGTATAACGAGTGTGGTAGCATGGCTGATAACTTTAGGTTTGGTTATCTACCAGATTGTAGGTTTTACTTTATCCGAGGTTAAAAATCTCAAGGTTATAGAAGAGCATGGAGTACTGAGATATATGGCAGAAGGTCATGGAGGTCCGCCGATGATGGTGATCATCGTGGGGCTTGTACTCTTATTTGTTAGCCTGATCGTTCTTTTCAAACATAAATGGGTATGGCTGTTTGTTGGGACTGCATTATTGTTTGTAGGACAGTTAATCTCCTTGCCAGTGGAAACCGGAACTTTAACCAATGTGTATGAGTTAATCCTCATCCTCTCGATTTGGAGAACGACTACATTTCTGAAGAATTCAACAGATCGTCGCCCTCGTTAAGCTCCGATGCATCAGAAAAGACTGGCCAGTAAGATAAAGGCCAGTCATCTGTGTTCGTTTATTTAATTGTATAATTCAGATATCCATAGTATCTGATGAGGCAGACACAGCACTCACCGAGTCACGATAGATGATGTTGCCTTTCACGTGTACACGGCCGAAACTGCGGTTCGGGTTGTCGACCTTTTTGAGCATGGACTGAACTGCCGTGCGCGCCATCTGTTCCACATCCACTTCAACAGTTGTCAGCTTGGGATCGGAGAGCATCGCGTAGATATCATTATCAAAACCAACAACAGAGCATTGGCCAGGCACCTGAATATCCATGGAAGTCAGCTTCTGAACGAGCAGATGAGCGACCTGATCACAGTTGCATACAAAAGCGGTTGGCAGCTGTTCCGGCAGATCAATCTCAATAAACGTACCCCGTTCATCCCGATCATTCAGAACCAGATCCGGATTCATTGGCAGCCGATGTTCCAGCAAGGATTTGTAATATCCGAGGAATCGGTCCTGGATACTGCTCGTGGAATAGAGGTTTCCCACGTAAGCAATGTCACGGTGGCCCTGCTGAACCAGATAGTTCGTTAGCTCATAGGCAGCGTAGAAGTTATCGGTAACGACGGAATCGATATCCGAATGCTCATCGTAGAAGTCGAGAAACATTTTGGGAACTTCCATTGATCGAACGAGTTCAATATACTCTTTGCTGATCTGCCCGAGCACGATGAAACCATCGACCTTGTTGTCGCTGTACAGCTTGGGCAGTGTTAATTCCTCCTCATCCTCCACATTCAGAATGTGCAGAATGCCGTAGTAGCCCTGTTCCTCCAGATGTTTGGTGATGCGCTGGAACACGCGTACATAGAACGACTGCGTAGGCCCGGTAAAACGCTCCGGGATAATTACGCCAATATTATGGGTTAAGCCTTCCTTCATGGAACGGGCAGCAGCATTATACCGATAGCCCATTTCAACAGCAAGTACTTTAATTTTTTCCTTTAATTCGCCACTCACGCCATCTTTATCATTCAATGCTTTCGAGACGGTCACACTGCTGACCCCGAGCCTGTCGGCGATATCCCGCATGGTGATATTGTTCTTCAGTATGGTCGCCTCCTTCAAGCCGGTATAGGCACAATGTGCTGTCATTATGATGAACACTTTCTTCCAACATAATAACAATCCATATCAGTATACATCGTTACCCACTCGGAATAAAGCCATTCTGGTTGTTGTTACGCTAATTTTCAGCACATTGCAGGTTTCCCTGAGAGGACGCTCTACCGATGTTATGTCAATTGTTTCTGTAGAAGCTTCTCATTCTGTTCAATCAGCTGACCACGCTGGCTGGCACAGTCCAAGGAACGATACGGATCAGCAGGTGTATTAAACGTATAATCGACCAGTTTCTCCAACGTGGTTGTTGCCACATGACAGCGGGTATCACTGGATGCGTAATAGATAAAGACTTCTTCCTTCTCATTGATCACAGCACCGTTGCAGAAAATAACATTGGACACATCGCCTACCCGCTCATCGTCATAAGGGGCAATGAAGTGGCCGCCCGGCTTGGCAATAATACGCGCCGGATCATTCAGATCCGTAGCGAAAGTGTATAACACATAACGCAGGCCTGCTGCGGTGTTCCGAACCCCGTGAGCAATGTGAATCCAGCCACGATCCGTCTTGAGCGGAGCAGGGCCTTGACCGTTTTTGACCTCATATACCGTATGATATTGCCGTTCGTCGATAATGGTCTCTTCATGAATGACAGGGTTCAAGATATCCTCACACAGACCAAAGGCGATTCCGCCGCCGCTGCCTGTTGAGATGAATCCGTCCTGTGGACGTGTGTAGAAGGCATATTTTCCATCCACGAATTCCGGGTGCAATACGACATTGCGCTGTTGAGGGGAATTCGTTGTGATGTTGGGCAACCGTTCCCAGCTTGTAAGATCCCGTGTACGGACCAGTCCTGCCTGTGCAACTGCGCTGGATGTATCAAATGCAGGAGCCTCCGGGTCTTTGCGTTCCGAGCAATAGATGCCATAGATCCAGCCATCTTCATGTTGGACAAGGCGCATATCATATTGATTGGTTTCATCCGCATCGATATCTTCCCAGACCAATGGTTTACCCGTGAAACGGAACCCGTCAATTCCATTGTCACTCTCGGCGAGTGCAAAGATTGATTTGCGGTCCAATCCTTCCGTACGGATGACCATGACGTATTTGCCATTGAAATAGATGGCTCCCGGATTCAGCGTTGCGTTAATACCCAGGCGTTCCATGAAATGCGGGTTCGTCGTCTCATCCAGATCGAATCTCCAATGCAGCGGTACATGATGGCGAGTGATTACCGGATATTGATACCGATCATATATGCCGTTGTAGAAGGAAGAATTAATCTCATTGGGGCGAGTAAGCAACTGCTCCTGTTTCTCCAGTAACTCCTTGTATTTCGGGTGTATCATTCTGATCCCATCCTCTCGATTAATTCAATACAGAATCTGCTATTGTGATATGGGCATTTCCACGGTCCGGCAATTTCGCTCTGATCCGGTGTGCCGTTCCCGTCCACCGACCAGTACCATTCCCCGCCAGCACGCTGGTCAATGATGTTTTCTTGCGTATAGGTCCACAAGCGTTCCACTCTCTCCAGAAACAGTGGATCACCTGTGCGCTGATACGCGTTATAGAAACCGACCATCGCCTCAGCTTGAACCCACCAGATTCGCTTCTCATCGATATGTTCACCTTCTTGTTCATTTAGCAGGGAACCATCGGCATTTACGGCCACGTTGGAGATGTTATAGGCAATATCCGTTACCATGGCCGCATACTCCGGATGTTGTTCCAGTCCCAGCACTTTCAGTGTTTCGTCGATCAGCCAGCTGGCTTCAATGTCATGTCCGAACGAGCGCAGGTCAATGATGGACTCCCACTGTTTGTTGAAAAATACCCCGAGAAACTTGGTGTATTGGTCATACACCCGTTCATACAAAATTCCGAGCAGGCGTTCCAGCGCCGCCTTCACTTGTTGATCTGGCCACACGCGATAGAGCGTGGTGTAGGCCTCCAGTACATGGATATGCGTATTCATTGTGTAATCCGCAATAACCCCATTTTCGCTCAGCATTTCATTGGGCTGTTCCTTCCATGTACGATCAAATTGTTCCTTGTAAGCAGGTAGTCCGGCGTCCAGACCTTTGTCCTCGATAAGAGCAAAAAGCGTTTTCGCAAATTCCAATGCAGAAGCATCCCCGGTAGCACGATAGTACTCACTGAGTGAATACACACCGAATGATTGCGTATACACATGTTTGCTCGTGTCCAGCGCTTCCCCTGTGTAATCTACCATCCAGTACATACCGCCATATTCGGTATCCATCACATGGTCTGCGAGAAAACGATAGGCGTGCTCCGCGTGATCGCGCCATCTTTCGTTTCCGGTAACCCGATACGCCGCTGCAAAAGACCAGAGTTGTCGTGCCGTGGCGATCCCGCCTTTGGGTGCCTGTGGATTCACCTGAAGATCATTGCCAACCCAACCGTAGAATCCACCGTGGGTTGTATCTTTAAGGTTGGACCAGAAGGGTAGAATTTGCTTCTCCCAATGGGCCTTAATCTCAGATTGGAGTTGGGGTGTTTTTGTATTCATAAGTGAGCGCTCCTTCAACGTGTTACATAAATCTTAATTCATAAATGGACTAAAGAATATTTACACTGGTCACTCCGATGACAGAATAACCTTCCGATCGCTGTTACCCCCAGATTTTTTTGATTCCTTGTTATAAGGGGGAAATCCGGGGATAGCGTATGCTTCCGATATAGCTTTCTTTCAGAAAGCTTTTAGGCGAACGCTCCGCTTCTTCAGGTTCTTTCTGTCCTCTACGTTTCGTGTAAATGTTTAATCAATTTATATATTTAAGTTATCGGTAACTTTATTAATCCATATTAGTGCTCTGAAAAACAGATGTCAACGAAATGCATCGCAATTTTTCTTGTTAAGTTATAAATAATTTAATTGACAGGTAAGCGTTACCATAATAGAATTCATTTTGTAACCTTAACGATAACTTAATTAACTTAAGAGAGGGGTCGAAACAATTGAGAAAAAACAAAGGTTGGATGATGTTGCTGACGATGCTACTCATCACTTCACTACTTGCTGCATGTTCATCCGGAGGTGGATCTTCGCAGGCAGGGGAGGAGATCAGTACAGATCCGGCAGATATCAAGGGCGAAATTACCGTCCTTACACAACGTACAGATATTGTTGATACCGTATTCAAAGATTACGCTGCTGAGTTCAATAAGGAATACCCGGATGTCAAAGTGAACTTTCAGGCACTGGCAGACTATGAAGGACAAGTGAAAATTCGTATGAGCACCAAAGATTACGGTGACGTATTGATGATCCCGACGAGCGTTCCGATCGCGGATATCCCGGACTTCTTCGAGCCGCTTGGCACGTACGATGAACTGAAAGACAAATACACGGCTATTGAAGAACGCATGGTGGATGGTCAGGTATACGGTATCCCTACGGTCATCACGTTCTCGGGAATTATCTATAACAAACAGGTCTTCAAAGAAGCCGGTATCAATGAAGTGCCTAAGACACCTGAACAATTCCAGGCTGCGCTTCAGTTGATCAAAGACAATACTGACGCGGTTCCGCTCTACACCAACTATGCATCCGGCTGGGCCCTGACACAATGGGAATCGGATCTGCCAACCGTTGCAGGCAGTGTGGATTACGTTAACGTGGACCAACCGAACACAGATGAGAACTTTGTGCCTGGTCAGCCGCACTATGAACTGTACAAAGTGCTCTATGATGCAGCCAAGAACGGTCTGATCGAGAAAGATCCAACAACAACCGATTGGGAAAGCTCCAAAGCGGATCTCGCCAAAGGCAAGATTGCCACAATGGCACTGGGCTCTTGGGCCATCACGCAGATCCAAGGCATGACGGATACCCCGGACGACATTGGATTCTTACCTTTCCCAACCAATGCTAGTGAGGTTGTGGTTCCGCTCTCCGCCGACTATAACATCGGTATGAACGTGAACAGTGAGAACAAACCTGCTGCCAAAGCCTGGATTGACTGGTTCCTGGCGAAATCAAACTACGCGGTTGAACAGGGCGGCGGTATGGATGCAGACAAAAACGCGGAATTACCACCCATTTTGGATCAATATAAAGACGTTAAATTCTCCACGCTTACACCTGCCAAAGAAGGTCAGGAAGGTCTGGTCGACAAGATTGATAACGAAGGCGAAATCGGTCTCTGGCAGCCTGACTTCAAGAAACGCATTATCGAAGCAGGTATTGGGAACCGCAAGGAATCGTATGACGACATCATGAAAGATCTGAACGATAAGTGGGTCAAAGCACGGGCAGAACTCACGAAATAATTGGATTAACGTAAGTGGATCAGGTAATGAATGGACTGCGGGGATATAGGAACCCATTTATGAATGGAGCATGGAGTATGTGGTATTGGAAAGCATGATACCCATGCTCTTCCCCCGGCAGTTATTCCGCAGGAATTCCATTGGACGGGAGTCTTTCGATATATATAGGCGGGTGAACCGCTTGGAGGTGTGGAGAGCATGAAGTACTTAAAACTTTCGAATTGGGGCTACTCAGCGCAACGCATATTTATCATCTGTGCCTTCTCAATTATTCCGCTGGCGTTGCTGTTTACATTTGCATACTTGCCAGTCATCAACATGTTCAAATACAGTTTCACCGATTGGAACGGATATAGTAAAAGGTTCGATTATGTTGGCTTTGAGAACTACACTCGCATATTCAGTGATCCCGAATACTTCAAAGTATTCATTGTCAGCTTGTACTACTTTGTGGCTACGTTTGTACAGATGGGCTTGGCACTCTACTTTGCCACGATTCTGAGTTTCAAAGTCCGAGGCAAAAACTTCTTCAAAGGCATATTGTTCTTCCCATATTTGCTGAATGGGGTAGCCATCGGTTTTATCTTCCTCTTTTTCTTCAAACCAGACGGTACACTCGATATGCTCATGCATGCTGTAGGGCTAGGACAATACACGCAGCTCTGGCTCGGTAATCCGAATATTATCAACGTGTCACTCGCAGGTGCATCGGTATGGAGATACATGGGCTTCAACTTTATCATTTTCCTGGGTGCAATCTCTTCCATTCCGAAGGATGTGTATGAAGCATCCGATATTGATGGTGCCAATCGCTGGCAGCAATTCCGCCACATCATCCTGTCAAGCATTACACGCATCCTGCAGCTCAACCTGATCTTGGCGATTAGCGGCGCAATTAGTGCGTTCGATATTCCATATATCATGACCGATGGTTCCAACGGCAGTATGACATTTGTAATCCAGACGGTTCATTTGGCGTTTAAATACGGCAAGCTGGGACTGGCATCCGCCATGGCTGTGGTGCTGCTCTTGATCGTTATTCTTGTTACGCTTGTGCAGCGCGTCACCATGAAAGGGGAGGAATAAACGTGACACAATTCAAATACACCCTTGCGAGCGTGGTTAAATATGCTTCCCTGGTGCTTGCGGCGTTTATCGCACTGTTACCTATCGTGGTCATCCTGTTTGCATCTCTCAAAACGAATGCGGAATACGCTACCAGCAGCCCGCTTGCCCCACCAGCCAACTGGCTGAACTTTGCGAACTATGCTAAGGCTTTTGTGGATGGCAACATGCTGGTCGGTTTCAAAAACACCATTATTATCTTGGTCATCTCCATTATAGGGGCGACCTTAACGGGTTCCATGATCGCATATGTGCTGGATCGGTTCAAATTCAAAGGCAAGAAAATCATGGTCGCGGCGTTCCTGCTCGCTACCCTGATTCCAAGTGTTACGACGCAGGTCGCCACATTCCAGATCATCAACGCGCTCGACCTGTTTAACACACGCTGGGCGGCCATCGTGATGTATCTGGGTACAGATATCATCGCGGTTTATATCTTCCTCCAGTTCCTTGGCTCCATCTCAAGTGCACTGGATGAATCCGCCATGCTGGACGGTGCTTCGTACTTCACGATCTACTGGAAAATCATTCTGCCACTGCTGAAACCGGCTATTGTAACGGTCATTATCGTGAAGGGTGTGAACATCTATAACGACTTCTACACACCGTTCCTGTACATGCCAAAGACCGATCTACAGGTCATATCCACCGCCTTGTTCAAATTCAAGGGACCGTTCGGATCGCAGTGGGAGGTCATCAGCGCCGGCATCATGATCGCCATTATTCCAACCATGATCATCTTCCTGTTATTACAGAAATACATCTACAACGGCTTCGCGCAAGGTTCTGTTAAATAAAAAACGAGAGGCTATATGAAATGCATGTGAGAATGCACAGGAACGAAGAGGACAGAAAAAAGCTGGAGAAACGGAGTGGTCGCATTTATAACCGGATTTTCCCCTTGTATAAGGGAATCAAAAAAATCTGGGGATAACGGCGATCGGAAGGTTGTTCTGTCATCAAAGTGGTCTAGTGCAATTTTAATTATTCATTTCATAAAGCCTAACCGAAGGGAGAAATGAAAAATGTCAGTTGCCGAAACGAAAAACGTACACATTGTTGGGGATGCTTTGCCGAATATGCCATGGGAAGCCAAACCGGAGGGAACGGAAGGCCCGGTATGGAGACATTCGGCGAACCCGGTAGTCCCGCGTAACCCGGTCAAGGGTGTTGCTCGTATTTTCAACAGTGCTGTTATACCGTATGAAGGGAAATTCATTGGTGTATTCCGCGCTGAAACCGTTAATGGCCGTCCGCACCTGCACATGGGGGCGAGTGAGGATGGTCTGGAGTGGACGATTGAAGAGGAACGCATTGCATTTGTAGATGAAAATGGCGATCCGTTTATGCCGAACTATGCGTATGACCCACGTCTGGTCAAAGTCGAGGATACGTATTACATCATCTGGTGTACTGATTTTTACGGCGCTGCATTGGGACTGGCGAAGACGGATGACTTCAAAACATTTGTCCGCCTCGAAAATCCAATGCTGCCATTCAACCGGAATGGCGTGTTGTTCCCACGCAAAATCAACGATAACTATGTGATGTTGTCCAGACCAAGTGACAGTGGACATACGCCATTCGGAGACATCTTCCTGAGTGAAAGCCCGGATCTCGTGTATTGGGGCAAGCATCGTCATGTGATGAGCAAGGGCGGCCAAGGTTGGTGGCAATCGGTCAAAATTGGAGGCGGGCCCGCTCCGATCGAAACGTCCGAAGGCTGGCTGATGTTCTACCATGGCGTAACTGGAACCTGTAACGGTTTTGTCTATAGCATGGGTGCGGTCATTCTGGATCTGGATGAACCGTCCAAAGTAAAATATCGTTCGTCCAACTTTGTGCTGACACCAGAGAAATGGTACGAGGAGCAAGGCTTTGTTGATAACGTCATCTTCCCGTGTGCAACACTGCATGATGCTGATACCGGACGTATCGCCATCTATTACGGCGCTGCCGACACGTATGTGGGCGTCGCTTACACGACCATCGAAGAGATCGTGAACTATGTGATCGAGACGGACGAAGTTATTGCCGGAGATCACGAGGAAGGCAAGCTGTAATCGAAGTGAAAGTGCAGAACCAATCTGAAGAAGCGAAGTGGTCGCATTTATCTCCGGATTTCTCCCTTGTATAAAAGGGATTGACAGAAATCTGGGGATAACGGCGATCGGAAGATGGTACTGCAATCGTAGTGAAAGTGTATATAGTAGGTCATTCTTTTTTCATTAAGTGAACAGAAACATTGGGGAGCAATGTATATGGAGTATATCAAGGGATTTACATTTGGCTGGATGAGTGGCAGGGGAGACTTCCGTAAGCCGGAAGCCAAAGAATCCTTGCGCCTGATGGCTGAACGTACAGGCAGTTCACATGTTATTTTTGCACTGGCGGCACATCAGGATCATCCGCAGGCAGTAGAAGTGAAGTATCGGGGTGCACATTTGGTGGAGGATGATGAACTTATCGACATGATTCGTTATGCTCGTACACTCGGGCTGCGTATCATTCTGAAACCAACCGTTAACTGCACCGACGGCACATGGCGTGCACATATTAACTTTTTTGATATCGATGTGCCTTGTGAGCCGAAGTGGAAGGATTGGTTCCGCAGCTACACGGCATTTCAGAAGCATTATGCAGCGATAGCAGAGCAGGAAAAGTGTGAGATGTTCATTGTAGGCTGTGAGATGGTGCAATCCGAGCGTCGGGATCAAGAGTGGCGCGAGGTGATCGCTGTTGTGCGTGAAGTGTATACGGGACTGGTTTCATACAACACGGACAAATATCAGGAAGGCCATGTGAACTGGTGGGATGCTGTGGACGTCATCTCTTCCAGTGGGTACTATCCCATCGGAGATTGGGAGGCACAGCTGGATCGAATTGAGCAGGCGATTGCTCCCTACGGCAAACCTTTCTTCTTCGCAGAAGCAGGCTGTCCCAGCCGCAGTGGATCAGCCCAGGTACCAAACGATTGGGGACTGGAAGGCGAAGTAAGTGCGGAGGAACAGGAGCGTTTCTATGAGGCCATGTTCCGGCATGTCAGTCAGCGTGACTGGGTGCGGGGCTTCGGTCTGTGGGATTGGAGCGCACATCTGCACGCGGAGAATGATGCGCTGACCGATGACGGATATGGAGTTTACGGCAAGCCAGCGGAGCAGGTGATTCGTCGGTTCTATGAGGGCATCGCTGTAGAAGTTTAAACGAGAAACAAGAAGGCGTATGAAGATGGATTTCAGTAATATATCTGCATATGTACTTTCGTGATTACCTTGCTGTGAGCAAGGAATAGCAGATTATTGTGGAACTTATTTTTTCAGTTGTGATTCATATTCAGGTCGAGAGGCTCTTCCTCCTATAGGAAGGGCTTTTTTGGCTATTTTAGTAGTGATGCATACTATGTCGAATTTTGTTGACAAAAGGAGGGCTCCTGCCTATTCTTAATGGATGAATATGATAATCATTATCATAAAATAGAGAAAAGGGGTTCAACATCCATGTCTGTTCAACATCGCAAATCTTCGGCCCTCACGCTGGCAACTATGCTCTTGTTGTTATTCGTTATTGTGGGCTGCAGCAATACAGGAAGTGGAGATGAATCCTCATCTGCTGCTTCGGATCAAACATCTACGAAGTCGATTACGATGTCATGGCCACGTGATATCGGTACAATGAATCCGCATACGTACAATCCTTCGCAATTATTTGCCCAATCCATGCTCTATGAGCCACTGATCAGTTACCAGAAGGACGGAAAACTGGAACCTGCGCTGGCAGAATCATGGACAATCTCCGATGACGGCAAAGTATATACATTCAAGCTTCGCCAAGGTGTGAAATTCTCAGATGGTACACCATTTAATGCTGAGATTGTGAAAAAGAACTTTGATGCTGTAATGAAAAATAAAGATACACATAGCTGGCTGGGCATTGTAGGTGTGCTCGACAAGACAGAGGTTGTGGATGACCATACTTTCCGATTGACACTCACAGAGCCATATTATCCGGTTCTTCAGGACTTGTCTGTGGTCCGTCCATTCCGCTTCCTGGGTGAAGCCGGATTCCCGGATGATGGAGATACATCCCAAGGCATCAAAGAGCCAGTTGGAACAGGCCCGTGGATGCTGGCTGAATACAAGCAGGACGAATATGCTGTTTTCAAACGCAACCCGAATTATTGGGGAACAGCACCAAAGGTGGATCAGATTACGGTCAAAATCATTCCTGACGGTGAAACTCGTGTCCTTGCTTTTGAAAAAGGCGATCTCGATCTGATCTATGGTGAAGGTATGATCAGTCTGGATGCGTTCCAGGAGCTGCGTGACAATGATGAATATGTGACCCAATTATCTGATCCTGTAGGAACTCGCAGTCTGTTGCTGAACTCTTCCAATCCCAAGCTGTCCGATGTCAGAGTACGGAAGGCGCTTCAGCAAGGGTTTAACAAAAAGGCGATGGTGGAAGGCGTGACTTCCGGATTGGAAGAACCAGCCGATACCGTATTGTCCAAAAACTATCCGTACACCAATGTAGACCTGGAACCAATCACGTATGACGTGGAGAAATCCAAAGCATTACTGAATGAAGCGGGCTGGAAGCTGCCGGCCGGTGGTACGGTTCGTGAAAAAGACGGTCAGCAGCTTGATTTCGAGATGATTTTTGACAAGACGGACCCGATTCAGAAAGCGATGGCTGAGACCATTCAGGCGGAATGGAGCGAGCTTGGGGTTAAAGTAAATCTCACTGGACTGGAACTGACGGTTCAGATCAAACGTCTGAAAGCCAATGATTTCGACCTGTATTTCTGGTACAACTATGGCGCTCCATATGATCCACATTCATTCATTAACGTTGTGGCGAGCCCTGGATTCGGGATTTCCGAGACCCTGAGTGCGTTGCCGATGAAAAAGGAACTGGACGATCAGGTGCATGCAGCACTGTCATCTACAGACGAGACGAAACGCCAGGAGTTATATGGCTCCATCCTGAAAACACTTCAGGAGCAATCGGCGATTGTACCGATCTCTTATATTAAGAAAACGGCTGTATATCAGAAGAAAATTTCCAACTTTATTTTCCCGGCGAATCGTGATGAAAATCCGTTTGTGGGAATTGAATTAGGCAATCAATAATTTGTATAAGTTCAACTAAAGAATGTTTACACGTGCCACTCCGATGACAGAATAACCTTCCGATCGCTGTTATCCCCAGATTTTTTTGATTCCCTTTCTAAAGGGAAAATCCGGTGATAAAGGCGAACGCTACGCTTCTTCAGGTTTTTTCTGTCCTCTCCGTTCTCGTGTAAAAAAATTAGTTGAACTTATATAGTGATTTCAAGAGTAATAAGCTCATGTAGCTTGAGAACAGGGAGGAACGTTTGGTGATCAGTTATATCGGGAAACGAATGATCGCGATCATTCCTATCGTTTTTATCGCTACACTTGTTACCTTTGCGCTTATTCATATTTCACCGGTTGATCCAGCCGAGGCTTATCTGACAGCCGCTCATATCTATCCAACACCGGAGCTGCTTGCGCAAAAGCGGCATGAATTCGGACTGGATCAGCCTTTGTTAACCCAATATGCGCATACGATTCAGAAGATTGCCAAGCTCGACTTCGGCACCTCGTATCTCACCAATAAACCCGTATGGGATGAGGTGAAATTAAGGCTTCCGGCTACGGCTGAACTGGCCTTCTGGAGTATGTTGTTATCGGCTTTGGTGAGTATTCCTTTGGGAATACTGGCGGCGATGTACAAGAATAGCTGGATTGACATGGTCAGTCGTGCTATTTCCTATTTTGGAGCATCTATTCCGCAATTCTGGCTAGGTTACCTGCTGATCTTCTTTTTCTCGGTGAAGCTGGATTGGCTGCCTGTGGAAGGACGTGGATCGTGGGAGAATTTGGTTCTGCCTACAATTACACTCTCCTTCATTCTTATTGCGATCTACACCCGATTACTACGTTCCAGTGTACTGGAGCAATTGCAGGAGACGTATGTACAGTACGCGAGAACACGCGGGATTCGCGAACGAGTCATAATGCTCAAGCATGTCCTGAAAATCGCCATATCGCCCCTTATTACGGGGATGGGGATGAGTATGGGCAAGCTGCTGACAGGAACCATTATTGTGGAGCAGGTGTTTTCCTGGCCTGGGTTCGGACGTTATTTTGTCGATGCGATATTTAATCGGGATATTCCCGTTATTCAATGTTATGTCTTCCTGGCGGCCTGCCTGTTCATCGTATGCAATCTGCTCGTTGATCTGGTGCAGCTCGTTATGGACCCACGGATTTCAGCGAAAGGACGGGCAGAACATTGATAAACAAATGGCGTGCGGTATTTAAAGGGCAGAGAGCCATCCAGATATGCTCGGTGATCATATTGCTTTTCTTCGTGATCGCGTTATTAGCCCCATGGATTGCTCCTCATGACCCGGTGAAGGTGAATCTGTTGCAGAAGCTGGCGAGTCCATCGCTTGAGCATTGGCTCGGAACGGATCATCTGGGACGCGACAATCTCACTAGGCTGATGTATGGAGCGAGAGTGTCGCTTGGATTTGCTACCCTGATCTTCCTGTCATCTTTGCTCATAGGTGTCATTGTAGGTTCAATCTCCGGTTACCTTGGTGGTTGGGTGGACAGTCTGTTGATGCGCTTGTGTGAAGGCATTATGGCGTTTCCGAATCTGGTGCTGGTGCTCGGTATTGTAGGGATCTTTGGTCCAGGTTTGATGCAGGTGCTTCTAGCACTCATGATGGTACAGTGGGTGTATTATGCACGTATCTGCCGGAACATGGTCGTTAGTCTGAAAGAACGGAACTTCATCGCAGCGGCGCGGATTAGCGGCTCCTCTTCGTGGACGATTATTCGGAAACATATCATCCCCAACGTGCAGCGTCCGATCGTTGTGATGGGTACTCTGGAGATGGGGTGGGCGATTATGGATATATCTGCTCTGTCTTTCCTGGGACTTGGTATTCAACCACCGAATGCAGAGTGGGGAGCCATGATCCATGAAGGAACGGGGTATATTCGTAGTCATCCGGAGTTGATGATATACCCGGGTGCATTGATTCTGTTGGTAGTCATTACGTTCAACATCTTGGGTGAAGCGTTATCCGAGCGTTATGGCATTGCAAAAAGGTAGTGGTTCGAAACCGAAGGCATACGAGGGGTGAACGTAACGATGGATGATGCAGCGAAGGTACTCGAAGTTCGTGGTCTGCAAGTGAATCTTAGAACAGCGGAGGGTTCAGTCACGTTACTTGAGCCCATTGATTTCGAATTACAAAAAGGTCGTGTCTTCGGTCTGGTCGGCGAGAGTGGCAGCGGCAAGACTGTTACGTGTAATGCGTTGCTCCACCTGCTTGATCCGCGCAGGATGGAGGTATCGGGCAGCATCCGTCTGAATGGACGGGAGCTTGGCTATTTGTCAGGTGAGGAGATGCGGCGCATCCGCGGCAAGGAAATCGGATTTATTATGCAAAATCCAATGAATGCTTTTACACCCGTATATACGATTGGATCTCAATTCATTGAAACCTTGCGTACGCATACGGGAATGTCCAAAGCAGCTGCCAGGGAGCGGGCCATTGCTGCCTTGGCAGATATGAACTTACCCGAACCAGCTAAACTGATGAAGCGATATCCCTTCCAACTGAGTGGCGGTATGTTGCAGCGTGTGATGATCGCCATATCGATGTGCCTGCGACCGGCTTTGGTTATTGCGGATGAACCAACGACGGCACTGGATGTCGTAAATCAATTGAAGGTGCTTCAGGAATTGGATCGTTTACGTACGGAATACGGCACATCCATCTTACTCATCTCTCACGATCTGGGCGTGATCTCGCAAATGGCGGATGAAGTCGCGGTCATGCAGAAGGGGCGAATTGTGGAGCAGGCGGATGTGTACCAACTGTTCGATCACCCGCAGCATGAGTATACACGGATGTTGTTAAATGCCAGACCCAGTATGTCTTTAGGACGATAGCGACTAATAAAGAGTGGAATCGTTCAGTGAGTGTATGTGTAGAGCGGGTAGTCGTAGAGGTGGAATGGGCATGGTGATGTGTAGATTCGGCCTCTTCGGAGATTGCTTCTGCCAAGTACAAGAGAGGAGGATGACCTGATGCTTCAGGTACGTGGAGTAAGCCATAGCTATGGCAAACGTAATTGGCTGGATCGTTCGGGAGCACGACCTCCTGTGCTGGCAGATATCTCACTTACGATAGAAAAGGGTGTGTGTCTGGGGCTCCTGGGTACGAGCGGGGCAGGTAAAAGTACCTTGGGTAAAATCATACTTGGTCTGGAGAAGCCCAGCCAGGGTCAGGTTTTATTTCAAGGACAGGATATCTACCGATCCAGCAAACCCGTGCTCAAGGGATTACGGCGTGATCTGCAGGTCGTGTTCCAGGACTGTTATTCGGCTGTGAATCCACTCATGACTGCCGCGCAGATCATTGGGGAGCCGCTGGATAATTACGAGCGATTGTCGGCAAAAGAACAACTTCGTGTGATTGGACAACTGCTCGAGCAGGTTGGACTTACACCAGAGGATGCAAACAAGCTTCCGCACCAGTTCAGCGGTGGCCAATTACAGAGGGTCAACATCGCACGAGCCATCGCGCTCAAGCCGAAGTTAATCGTACTGGACGAATCGATTAGCAGCCTGGATATGGTGCACCAGACACAAATCTTATCATTGCTGGCAGAGCTCAGAGCATCTTATCGGTTGTCCTACCTCTTTATCACGCATGATATTCGGGCCGCCATGACCATCTGTGACCGCATTGCCGTAATGGATCAGGGCAAGATTGTCTATAGCGGTGATGCCGGGGATTCGGTAATGCAGTCAGATCATCCAGCTGTGCAGCAGTTGGTTTCGTCCATTTTGCCTGAGCATCCCTCGGGTCGTATTTCGTTTAAATGAAATTTATAGTGAAGGAGGCTCCTTACCATATTCATGATAAGAAGCCTCCTTTTTCAGATCTTATTCATCAGTTGAACGTTATCCTAATTTCCCCGATCTGCACGCTCCATACGATATGTATACTTCACAAGCTCAATCTGTTGCTGCTTGAAATCTGCAATCCATTCTCCTAAAATGTTCTGGAAACGATCCATCTTTCTTCGCAATTCTTCCGCAGATTTACCTTTCCAATCTCCAATACTCTCATCAATGGATCTTACATGACGTTTGTTAGCTTCAAGCATATCCATTAAATCATTGATTTCCTTCTCGGCATTCATCAAATCAACTAATTCTACAACAATGCTCCGTGACATAGGCTTCGTCGCTCCTTTTTAACCCTCGTCGGCTTGTCTGAAATCTTCCGCTTTTTGATTAATATACTCTGCAATGATATGTGCTTCTTCTTCGTACCATCGGCTAAATTTGTGCAAATCACTTGTTAACCGATCCACAATAGGTTCAAGAGAGCGGCTATCACTGGACTCAATAAGTCTGAGAATGGCATTGGTTGCTGTGGGGAGGCTAGATTGAAATTCATTTACATGCTGCTGCATTTTTTGTCCGGCTCTTTGAAGATTCTCTAGTGAGAGTTGGATGGTAACCCCAGCACCGGCAGCGGCCATTTGTCCAAGAGGTCCTAGGTGGGCACCATACTTTTCAATTAATTTATTTACGGTATCCTTCATTTTTTCATTGGCAAGCAGGATATTTATGTATTCCGTGTACCTTGGATTTCCACCAATCACTTCACCATCTCGTGTATAAAGTGTATTTGTAATAAAGCCATTCTTGTCAAACTTGAAGTTCTCCAGGCCGTGGGCCTTTTCTCCACCGAAAGAATTGAATAATTTTTCCCCCATGCCTTGAGTACCTATTGGGAGTGTAGTAGATACAAAAGTGATATTCTTCCAAAAGGGTGTGGAAATACCCGAAGAAGTACCGCTTGATTTGGATATTATAGGTATAGTGATTTGAACATATCTATTATTTGCTTCCTCGTACGTCTTATTAATCATGATTGTATTGGCTGCATGCCGCGTCGATGAATTGAAAAAACCTGCTCCAACACCATCTCCTGGGTTGACATAAGCTGTGTTTTTCTTGTCATATTCTCCGGCATCTATTTTCTTCAGGATATCATCGGAGACAACTGCTCGAATGCTAGCTGGGTTGTATGTAGTGGATGACAGGTTGTTTCTAACAGAGACGTATTGAGCAAGCGCTCCTCCCAGTGAATGTCCTGTAGTAGAAATTTCTGCTTGTGGGTATTCTTTTCTAACGGATATGTATAATTGATCTGCCTGATAGAATTGATTATTTTCATACTGAGAGTTAGGACCATATACTTGAGGAGATATAAGTTTTTTTTCAGCCTCATTTAAATTCGGGTTGTTATGGACACTTGTCCACTGTTGTTCTGTGTATTTGGTACGTCCCCCAATTACGTCTTTAAGGTCCGTTCCGTAGTCTGTTATCACGCTCTTAATGGGGCGGTCAGGTGGCTCAGTTCCTCTGTAACCAATGATGACTTGATCCGTTTTTTTATTATAGAAAACTTCAGCATGAAATCCACTTTTCTCGTCATCGAGCATACCTGAAGGTTTGATTACTTTCCAGTCGGTATTTGTAGGAAAGTTATAGCCAGATTGTATACTATCTCTATAGACTTCTTGTGAGATAGTATGATAGATTTCATCACTAACAAAATTACTCATTAAGACACACCCTAATTATAATAATTTAAAGCTACAAGTAGTATTATTTTACCATATATACTAAACTGTATATAGTATTATTTTTCTGTGAAAGGAGAGTTTTTTTGTCAAAAAACAAAAAGATTATTATGTTTTTTATGCTTTTTCTTATAATATTCACTGTATATTATAAAATATCTGAATCTAAGAAACAGGATTTATATGAAAGAGTAATACCGATTGGTGAAGCTTACTTTATGGAGTATTATGATGCGGAAATATATTTCACAAGATTTGACATTAATACCCCCGTTTCAAACGACATTATTCTATACGGCTATGTAAAGGGAGACGAGAATACACAAGTATCTCTTTCAATCGATTTAGATACACTAGAGCCTCAATTAGAAATGGGACCACAGGATTTTATAAATAAGCGTAAGATTCCGTTTAAATAATATAATATTAATTTTGGCTCAATCTAAAAACTAGTGGTTGAATTTTTCAATTCGTTGAAGTAACGTCGGTTGCATTCAACTAAGATACCAGCTCTGTAGCACGTGCGATTACGTGTGAAGTAGTGTCGACGCTGGTAAGCTTTGATCCGGTTATACCGTCCTTCAACAGTCGCATCTGTAAAACGACAGTGATGGTAATTCACGATCTCTTCTTGCCAGTTTCGCATGGTTTTCAATGTGCTCTGGACGGCAGGATGATCGATGTTCTCTCCTTGCTCTAACCATCGATTGAATCCCAAGCGAGCTGCGTTGACGTTGGTAGAACAGTCGTACCACTGCGAAAATGATTCCTTCCATTCCCAGACGCTGCGTAGCAACGGAGAGAAGGTAAGTAGGCTTTCTAATTGTATTTTGCTCTGTTCAGAAAGCTGATCCATCGGCGGATTCAGCAATCGATGATGACTTTTCAGGATGGCTTTAGCCCGGGAAGATAGCCTGTGCTGAATCGATTTTCGAATCTCTTGAACACTGTCGATGACATAACCATGAACATGGAAGCGATCCGCAATACGAATCGTCTGGGGAAAACATTCGGCAATCCACGTGTGATAGGCCTTAGCAAGGTCCATCACAACGGCTTTGGGCTTTAAGGCTAAAAAGCGGGGATTTACTTGAGCATACTCGCGTAAGTCTTCCAGCTTCCGTCCAGCCCAAAGATCCAGCATGGTTTCGCCACGTAGATTGTGAATGCCGGTATTATACGTAAGTCCTTTTTTGATCGCGAAATCGTCAATCCCGAGTACCAGATTCGAACAGTCTGTAGCTTCGTGCCATGCCTGTTTCGTCAAGCGCTCGCATGCTTCCCGATGCATTCGCTGCACTGTACTTGCAGGCGCTTGTTGCATGTGTGAGCTATGCACTGCTGTAGAGCCGAGTGCTTGTTCGACGGTTTGAGCACGAAAAGCCTAGCTGTATCGTTGTTTAGGCCCCACAAACTCGTAGCTCCAAACGAAACCTATTTGGCATGCCGTGCAGGTCATGCGGATCGCTGAAATATGCAAATAGCGGTCAAGACTACGTTATGAAATATTTTGGTGCAAATATAATTTTCACAAAGTATGAATTAATACTCCTGTTACAGAGGATACGTTCTGTATGGTTACGTAAAAGAAGATCAACAAATACGAGTATCACTCTCTATTAATGTAAATAAAATTGAACCAAGAAATTCAATGGATCCGAACCATTTCATTATGAAGCGTGACCCGCTTTTTAAATAATGCAAAAGGTGGTGGTATTGCTCCATTGTATGAGGAGTGCTTGATATCAGATGAGTTCTAAACTAAAAGTTTCATTGACCATTTTAGTGATCTTAGTTTTATCGGTGAGTGGATGTGCAATTACATACCAGGTGAAAAATAATAATATTGTCAACAAGGCTACTCTCATAGCAATTGAATATTTTAAAAGTAAGTATAATGTTACCGTTAAATTCACAGATTCTCAGGTTTTTCCAGGTTATATAGATTCGAAGGTGGTATTGTATGGATATGTGGAGCACGATGTAAAAGAGACATTTTCTATTGCGATTAATTATAATACTTATGAAGTTAATTATGTAACTGGACCAGACTGGATGTTTGAATCGGACTAACTTTTTGGACAAGGGGCCCTTATTTGAAAAAAAAATGGTATTTATGTGCCTTCAGATGGCAAGAAGATTAATTATGAATATATAAGCATAAACTCTAAGTCGGGGTAGGTCTTGGTCATCCAGTATCTCTTCCCATTAATGTAGACACTCTTGAACTAAGAAATGCATGGGGGCCAAACCTTTTCATTTTATCAAGCGTATCCGCTGTTGAAATAATGTATAATTTTGCAGTATCTGTTCCGTAAAGAGGGGTAATATTAATTGAGTCTTAAAATGAAGGTGATTTTGATAATCTTTGCGTCTTTAGTCTTATTAGTGAGTGGATGTGCAATTACATATCAAGTGAAAAATAATAATATTGTTAAAAAGGCGACTCCCATAGGAACTGAATATTTTAAAAGTAAGTATAACGTTACCGTTAAATTTACAGATTCTCAGGTTTTTGCGGGTTATGTATATCCACAGGTTGTTTTATATGGATATGTCAAGGGTGATGTTAACCAGAAAATTTCTATTGCGATTAATTATAATACTTATGAAGTTGAAAATGTAGGTGGGCCAGAGTGGATATTTCAATCGGACTAACTTTTTGGACAAGAAGCCCTAATTCCACATAAGATTCTTTAGACATGGCTTGTAAAGCTTATCAAGAACATAACTGTATTTATTTTCCAAGATAGTTATTGTTAAAGTAATACATATTATTCCTGATAGAATCAAAGGGTGATTCTTATTAAAATTAATTCTAAAGTCCTGTTGATTATTATATCTATAGTAGTTTTGTTTATTTGTTTTTTAATTGTTAAGAATTACTTGACTGATAAACAAATTGTTGAGAAAGCTACGGTTATAGGCGAGAAGTACTTTATAGATAATTATGGTGTGGAGGTTGAATTTGTTGACTCACAAGTTGTGGCTTCTTATATTACAAACTAGAGTGGTGCTATACGGATATATTGTAGGTAAAGAAGAAGATAAGATTAAAATAAGTTTGGATTACCGTGATTTGGAAGTTACAGGAACTGGTATTCCTTTAGATCTTAAAAAGATTGGTGAATAGAAGAACAAATTTTACTTATTGAAGAATATAAACTTATTTGATATCAGATGAGTCCTAAAACTCAAGATAGTATTGATATATTTGCGTCTTTTGTCTTATTGGAGAGTGCTTGCACAATACATACCACGTGAAAAATAATAATATTCTGTACTTGCTCAAAATCAGTTCCATGAAATGTGAATAAAGACAAACCTGACTCTCTGCGTAAAATAGAAGTACCGCAAACCACCCCCCGCAGAGGAGAACAAGATATGTCTCATGCGTCTAATGTATCACAAGAAAATCTATGGAATAATTGGTTAGGCGAGTGGAAACCTCCACCTTATTTCTCAAAAACTATCCTTCACCACATCAAACACTCCGTCGACGGCATGCTCTCGACCGGATTTATAGGTACCTTAACGGATATTCAACGAGAAAGCTTACAGGAACGAGATCACCGAAAAGATTATCAAGTTAATGCAGTATATGTTAGTTCAACGGTTATCCTGTATGGGAGAATCCATGATCAACAGGAAAAAACGTTTACTGTATTTGTAGACTATCGGACATATGAGGTAAGTCTCGTTTCAGTCCCTGTTGGATATGATCCTCCTGATCTTTGAGGAACGGTTCATCCTCATCCGCTTTTTGTTATAAATACTTTGGATTGAATTGAGGTTGTTCTTTGTCGAAATACATCAAGCTTCTTATCTTATTTTTGGTGATTATTAGTATGATTTTTATATATAGTAAGATATCAGAGGCAAAAAAACAGGCGTTATATGAAAGAGCAGTACCTATCGGTCAAGCCTATTTTATGAAATATTATGGTGCAAATATAATCTTCACAAAGTATGAATTAAATACTCCTGTTACAGAGGATATTGTTCTGTATGGTTACGTAAAAGAAGAGCAACAAATACAAGTATCTCTCTCTATTAATATAAATACACTTGAACCAAGAAATGCAATGGGGCCGCACGAGTTCATAATAAAGCGTACCAGAAGGTAGAGTGGGACAAGATTGGCCGTTGGGTATGGATCGGGAACAAAGACTTCCGGAGTACAGATGATAAGGTGTTTAAGTTAACCAAGTTAAGTGATTTTAAAGCATATACACAAAGCATTGAATATTTTTAAAAAACTTGAAGAAAAAAACTTACCCTGGCGTGAAGATTATCAAAGAGAGTGATTTACCGATCCGACTAGGGAATAGTCAAGTGGCGTACAGCATTGATTTGGTAAAAGGTCCTGTACGTAGCGGCAATGTGGTACAGATTAGAAGTAGTGTCAGAGGAAATCCTATCTCGTTCGTAGTAAAGAATAGTTTTCAAGGGACGTCAGGTGCTAGATGCGGACTTTTATAAATAATGGTGATAAAACAGGAATGAATAATTATCCAGTAGTAAGTAGCTTGGATCTCTTTCAAAATGGAAAATTCGTAGAGAATTAACATTACACGAAGTTCAAACTTTCTTCGGCAGATTATATTCTCCTACGGGATGGAGCTTTGGACAATTAGGCTGTAGCTATCATTAATCCTTTCAAGTAAGGGGCTATGTTTTGAATGAAAAGGACCATCAGTTCAATACTCAGTTTCAGTTTGATAATCATTTTGTCCTCTGTGCTCGTCCTATTTACTTATCATTTCGGTAAAGCTGAAGCAACTGTTTAGTTGATGCCTCTGAACGGATTCAACAGAACCTTTTCGAGTATACCGAGAGCAGCCCATAGTCAGCGACTTGTACCGATTGTGTGGGATCTTCAAATGAGTATTAAGCAGTTGGATGAATGGCACCTGGAGCATACGTCGGAACTAGTGGACTACATTAATCAAAAGGGGAGAAGATTTTTATACAAGTAGATTCCGGAGCACAGTGAAAATTTACATAGTAGTAAAAGAACCTAAACGAACTAAATCTAACTAATCGGAGAGTGGAACAATTGAAAAAAAATGTTATCCATATCTCTCTATTAATGTAAATACAATTGAACCAATAAATTTAATGGATCCGAACCATTTCATTATGAAACGTGAATTCCTGTTTAAATAATGCAGAAGGTGGCGGTATTGCTCCATTGTATGAGGAGTGCTTGATATCAGATGAGTTCTAAATTAAAAGTTTTATTGACCATTTTAGTGATCTTAGTTTTATCGGTGAGTGGATGTACAATTGTATATCAGATTGAGAATAATATCATCATCAAAAAGGCTACTCCTATAGGGATAGAATATTTTAAAAGTGAGTATGATGTCACGGTTGAATTTACAGATTCTCAAGTTTTTGATGGTTATGTTTATCCAAAGGTTAATTTATATGGTTATGTTAACAACGATATCAATGAGAATGTTTCTATTTCCATTAACTATAATACTTATGAGGTAGAAAACGTAGGTGGTCCAAAGTGGCTGTTTCAATTAGAATAAATTTTTTGGATCCGAAGGGTCATATGTAATAAATGGAAGAAATCAGTGCCCTTTTTGAAGCTTAAGAAAATTAAAGTGATTAATTGAGATGTTGATTAGAGCATATGGTACTCAATAAGTAACCAATAAATTTGAATTGTTCAAATAGAAAGTTACTAAAACCTTACATACGGAGAGTGGAAAAGTTGAAAAAAATAATATTACCCATAATGAGCGCTGTAGTGGTCGTATCGACATTAATTTCTTCCCAGGCTTCTGCCGCAACAACGACCTTCAAAGATGTACAAGCTAATCACTGGGCAAAGTCTGCTATTGAATCTGCGGTTTCCAAGGGATACTTCAAAGGATACGGTAATGGATTGTTCAAGCCCAATGCTTCGGTAACAAGAGCAGAATTTGCGTCCCTAATTTCACGAGTAGCCAAAGACATGTCCTTTCCGGAAGATGCCCAGACAGATTCATTCAAGGATCTGAATGGACACTGGAGCAAAGCAGAGGTAGATCGGGCAATCAGCTTGGGCTTCATTAATACCAAAGACTATCCAAACGGATTTAAACCAAGTACTCCGATTACTCGCGAGGAAATGGCTAAATGGTTGAGTTCCGGATTGGTCGCATCCAGTGCTGAGTATAAAACAGCATTTGCTGAAACGAAAGAAACGTTACTTCCAGTCAAAGAGTCCTTTAAACCAGGAATTGCTCAAGATAAAATTCCTTATCTCGCTGTTGCAATAGGAACCAACTTGATGAACGGTTTTCCGGACGGATCCTTTGGAATGGACAAATCGACCACTCGGGCTGAATCTTCTGCTATTTTGTTGCGACTCGAAAATGTACTGAAAAAGGATGCGGTTGCATTTGATGATTTAAACGAGCTACGTATGGTAGGAATAGAAAAATCTAATCTTGAATTAGTATCTAGTTTGACAACAGGCAATACCTCTATCTCTGATATTTCAGGTAAGAGAAAAACCTTTAGAAATGGATCTGGGAGTCTGGTGTTTCACCGTTTAATTGCTGTGAATGTGCAGGAATGGAATAAAAAGAAAAGCATCTATGCGCCACTCTTTGTCGCATCAGATGATAAGTCCTTTTATGATGAAATGAGAAATGTACTACCAGTATTTTCGGAAATCACTATTTATCCTAAGGCTAAAGACTTTGATGTAATTCATTATTTAAATGGTGTTATTGATTTTACAGGTGGATCTAAAATAGTAAACAAATTGCATGAAAAGTATGGGTACATTAGTTTGCCTAACATGAATACAAAGCAATTCTTCAAAGAAAACAATAAGGGAGTAAGACTATGGGTTGCTAACTACATTGATCTCAATAACCCGAATTCCCAATTTGATATGGACGGTGGATCTTTTGCTGTGATCAGAAAGAAATGAGGTTAGTTTAGAATGAAGAAGTATGTTTTTACTGTTTTGTTTACCTTCATAATTGTATATCTTACATTTGCATTATCTTATACATCATATGCAAATTTTAATAAGGGTTACCCAAATAAAGGTATTGAAGTTAATCCTAGTGGATTAGCCAAAGGTAAACAATCAATAAAGGTAATGGTGACAGGAACTGCCTCCCCTCACCCTATGACAGTATGGACGCAAGGTGACGGTGATATTTGGTCAGCAACAAGGAATGAAGGTGCTGATCGAGTAACAACCACCACATATGGAAGTGGAGTAGATGCCGTACCAAGAGGAGATGAATTTGTAAAAGACAAGATTAATACTCAAGACTATGTTCCAGCATCATTAAGTGATGATAAACAAAATCTTTTCAGAAGACAGTATGTGAAATCATTAGGCATAGAAGATATTAACTATGTCTCGGCCCCAAGTTATACAGTTGAGCCTGGATCAAAGCCGGAATATGAAAAAGGTAATTTGTTTGCAATACTAAGAACAAAAACAGGATACCCAAAGCAAGCAACAAAAAAAGAACCTTATGGTGGTATTAGACCTGATGGACATCGTAAATATCAAGCGACCTATGATACCCCGTTAAAAATCGACTACTCCGGTTATGTTACGGAAACAAAAGAAATCCGTGTCCGAGAAGACATGCAGCTTCAGGTTAATGATGTAAAATCATTGGTTGCGGAGATCCGAACTAAGGCATACGACCAAGAAGAATTCGGTAACTGGGTGAATGTCTCCAAGCGTGCTGAACAAATCGAATGGAGTTCTAACCAAAAAGAAGTAGTTTACGTAGAAAAATTAACAGGGCAAATTGTTGCTAAAAACGTTGGAACGGCAATCATCACCGCGAAATGGAAGAATTCCAAAGATGGCCCATATTACATTTATGAAAATGTAACGATTACGGTTGGCGATACGCCACCACCCGAAATTCCGGAAAAGCCAGATGCGGCATGTGCAGAGTCACCTGCCGGAGAAATGACAGGGGAGAGAATGGATCCTAATGCAAGCGCAGTTATTAAGGCCGATCAACGTGGAAGTGAGCCATTTGACGTACTGCAAGGTATCCCTACCTCTGAGAGTTTATATGGCAATGTATTTGGTCTAAGTTACCTATTCCAAAATAAGTTTGTGAATATGCAAGGCACTTGTACATATACCGTAGTGGTTGAAAAAACGTATAACAAAACGTGGACAGACGAAAAGAAAATTTCGGATGGTAAAGGTGGTACGACAACGGTATCAACTCCAAGATCTAGAGATGTCAAAGTACCCTACACCTATACTGTGAAACGGGATTTCGAGTATTGGAAAATTGACACTTTGCTTGTTTATGAGATAACCGATGCGATTCTAAAAAACTATGCTTTACCACAGATTGAACTATATCCTGCTGATTATCGTAGTCCCATCTATGCGGCGGCTACGAACGGTACCTTTTACGCACCCAATACACCGGCTGTGTTAACAGCGCCTTCACAGCCAGTGCCGGGAGGGACCAGCGAACCTCCAACACCAACAGATGATCTCTCATCAATTGCGGAAGATGCTGTGCCAAAGGTCCAAGTTAAGAATGACTATTTGAAGTTTAATGGGGCTGTTGTCATGGACAACGCAAAAGTAGAAGAAACGGGGCCAACGCCAGGTCAGATCGCAGAACCCCAAATGATTGGCAAAGATGTTCTGTACAGTCCTGACAATGAAATATCCAAAACCTTGTTAAATAAGAAGGATACGCCTAGCACAGGCGAAATCCGTTATGAATTAATGAGTGGAAATGTTAATGATGGCAATGAGGAAGAAACCTTTGAAATTCCGGGGATTAACACGGTCACTGTGCATACTCCAGTCGTGAACTATTCTCTTGTTTCAGACGATCAGCCTCATAATCAGAAAACGATACCGAATATGGATCGATCTGCCCTTATTTTGGAGCGGCCGTTCACAGTCCGTATCCCCACGAGCGGACAGCATTTGGATGTCAACTCTTATCCGGGATATGGGGATCGGGATTATGCCAAATATTATCGAATCAAACAGGTGCGGTTTCCGTTTGACGTATACAGTGCCGACCGGACACAGTTTTACCCGCGGAGTACATGGATCGATATTCCGGTGGACGTGCTCGATACCACCTTTTATCTGCCTGTGTGGGTAGATGAGGGAGATTACCAGGTGGAGTTCCGTAATATTGCAGAGAATGCACCTGCCGATTTTGAATCGATGTCCAGGAGCAATGCCCAACCCGATGCCAACACAGATCTAACCTATCATCTGGCCAGCGACGAAGTATCCGTGGAGGTCATTGGGAGGCTATACGACTTTGAAATCACGGACATTGCAGACTACAACTGGGAGCTTGTTTTCCGGCGATTTAAGGGCAGCATTGCACCCACCTGGATCAGCTACTGGACAGGAACGCAGGGAATTGATGGTGACAAACGAGGGAACAAACCACAGTTCACTGTACCGATTCGCCCAGGCAGTCATCCGCTGCAAGGGTATCAAAATGTGGCTGTGAAGACGGGATATCACTTTAAGTTTGATTTCAAAACCAAGGGCAATATGTTCGGGTCCAGAGACGGCATTCGCCTGACTCCAACCTTTGATTTTGTCAGCAAAGACGGGAAAACACGCGTGCCGGTAGATCTGTATTACTCGACGAACCAGCGAGGTTTTATTCGTATTGGTTCAGCAGAGGATCAAGTCAAGCGGTTTGTCATTCTCAATGATCGGTTACGTCAAGTACCTTCGGAACAGCTACGAGATACGGCGACCTATAAATATAATCGCTATGGCGAAATTCATCCAGGGATGATGAGTGAACGTACGTATCAGGAGTATTACCGGGATAAATTTACGAAGATGAAAACTCCTGTAGGCGGATACAGTTTGCTTCTGATGCCGGAGCAATTACGTACGTTTATCGGACCCAAAACGAATATTCCGACGAACGCAAGTGCGGATGTACTTCGTGCAAATGCTGCCATTCAGCAGTGGTATGGAGAATATAGTCTGCCCGCCGAGCCTTACGTGGTTCAAGCAGGAACCAATCTGGCCGAGTATGGGCGTACCCATGGTGGTTTGGATGCAAAGTCACCCATCTTCTTGAAGAACGGTTATATTGTTGTGAACTTTAACTTGGAGTCGATCCAGGAAGGGAACCTGAGGGCTCCGCATCTGCAATATATCCATGCACCGCTGATGAACCAATGGTTGCTGGAAGGATTTCAGCGTCAAGTCGAAGATAGCTATGGCAACTCGTTCACTTTAAGGGACGGAGATGTGGTTTTCTACCATGCCGATCGTTCCAGCCGGGATGATTTCAGTGCACAGGTGCCACATTAAGCGAGAACGTGCAGCTAAAACAAGCACGAAATATGCCGAACGTTTAGAACACAATAGGTTGAGATAAGGAAGACATAGAGTCCGGCATTGGACAGATGGAGAAAGCGATGAGCAGAATTCAAGTAACCCCGGAGCGTTTGTTTGAAGCCTCACGAGAGGTTGAACGGACTCGCGCCGCGAATGGGAGATACACGCGAGGAACTCGTTCGATTGATCCGCTGGATGGAATCGATGTGGTCCGGGATGGTGCGAGAACGGTTTTTAGAACGATTTGAAGAAACTCAGCCCCGCATGATCGAAACGCTGGAGCATTTGACCCACATCGCGAAGGAACTCCGAGACATTGGTGTCCGTTTTCAGCAGGCAGATGAGCGGAGCGGCAGTGGCAGGTACCTTAGCTACGATGTCTATCGGGCTGAAAGCAGCGAATAGTTCTAGTGATAAAGGATACCGGATGGCGTACAATTCGCAGTGGCATATGTGGCTACCGGTTAATGAGAAGGGCGTGACAGATCAGGCAGCCCCTTCAGGCGTATGAGAAGGACAAGGGTAAACTGGATAATAGCAGCTTGAGTGAGGGGATGGGAGCTGTCGAGCCTCCGAATCAGGATCTAATCCAGTTACAGATTGAAGCATTAGAACGGAGAGTGAATCCTTTTACGGGAGAGCCCGTCACTGACGATTACGCCAAGATGATGATATCATCCCTGAAATGGAGTCAAATCGTTGCCGGAATCGGGCTGGTCACCGGAGGTCTATCAGGCGGAAAAGGTCCTTACAAAGGACGTGGGACCAATCCGGCAATCGCCAAGGTGAAACAGACCATTAAGGACGCGAAAGCGAAGAGAGAGCAGTCGAGTAAGAGTACTGGGGGCTCGGTTAAAGGTACTTATACTGGAGGAAGAAATCAAACAGAATTAGATGATTTAGCTCGTGATCCAGCAAGTAGTGGAAAAATAGAGCCAAAAAATATAAGGGGAAGAAAAGTTGGATTAGCGGTAGAAGAAAGAGGTGAATTAGGAAGGTTAATACGTGATCCTCAAAGAGAAAATGGAGCAGAATTTATTGATACATCTTCAGGCTTAAAGTGGGACGTTAAAAGCTTTGAATCTTTTCCAAGTGGTAATAACGGGATTCATGTAACAAATCCCAAAAAGGGTGCTTTTACCATCCAACAAGGTATGAAAAAGCTACAAAAAGAATTTGATAATGGAAATATTGTGATTATTGATACGAGAAAAATGGAAGGTGAGCATATTAAACAAATGAAAAAAGCAATTGCTGAAGGAGGAGTAGCAGATAAAATAATATGGTATCCTTAAGGGGTGTGGAAATGGAAGTAAATCTCAGTAAGGAATTTGAACTTCATAAAAAATGGATTGATACAATTGGTGAAGAAGGTGAAATGTTAAATTTAGATGGGGTGGATTTAAGAGGAGTAGATTTATCCAATAAATTGGTTGAACAAGCATATTTAATAGAATGTAACTTTGATGAATTGAAATTGGAAAACATTGATTTTCATACATCGTTATTATGCTCATCGACATTTAAAAATGCCTATCTAAATAACTGCGATTTTTATAAATCTGATCTTAGATATGCAGATTTTTCTAACTGTATCATTAAAAAATCTAGATTTAGTAAGAGTGACTGTTGGGAGGTGGGATTTAAAAATGCAGTTTTAATAGATTGTAAGTTGAATATTGCACTTTTCTATCTCACTGATTTTAGTAATGCAAAATTAGAAGACGTAGATATAAGTTTATCGACATTTGAAGAAACATTATTAAAAGGAGTGACATTAAAAAATATTAAAGGTGTAGGAGAGGCTCATATAAAAAGTATCAATATTGGGACCCAAGAAAAACCAATTATTCTACTAGGTGAAGAAGCTAGAAAGTGGCTAATAATGAGGATAAACCAGGATTAATAACTATCCAGTAGTAAGTAGCGTGGATATCTTTCAAAATGGAAAATTCGTAGAGAATTATGATTACACGAAGTTCAAGCTTTCTTCGGCAGATTATGTTCTCTTGAGTGATCGCGATTTGGACGAGTACGCTTTTGCCATCATCAATCCATTCAAGTAAGAAGGGGCCGATCAAGATGAAACGAACGATTAGTTCCTTTTTAAGTCTTGTACTTATATTGTCCTCAGGTGCTTGTTATATTCATGTATTATCCAGGTAAGGTAGAAGCAGCCGTACACTCTATTAGTTCAAACAGACTCTTACAAGACAAGGATAATCCTAATCTGTATTAATTTGTAGGGATGGTTTATTACGAAGGGGAAATAGACCGATAAAGGGTTAATATTAAATAAGTGCTAAATTGATGTTAAATTACATAATATTGTAAAAAAAGACGCTCCCATAGCAAAAGAATATTTCAAAAATGAGTATAACGTAATAGTGGAATCTACAGATTATCAACTTATTGCTGGTTATCTGAGCCCAGATTCATTAAAAATGATCTATCGAATTGGTAACAAAAGACCAGTTACTAAACGAATATTACATAAAGTCGGAGATTAATTAATGGAACAAAAGATGAACGAATTGTATAGAACAATTGCAGAAATCATAGATCAAATGATACCAGTTAATTGGGAGGACTTTTTTTTTAATGGTGAAGTGGAAAATGGAGAAGGAGGAGTCTTCTTTTTCTTTAAGCCTGAAAATGGGAGCGAGTATATATATTCTCTTGATATTTTAAATGTTAATTCAGAAGAATATAATCATTTAGAGACTAAATTGTTTGAAGTTACAAATGAGTTAAAAAATTTATTTTTAAACGAAGGACAAGATCCATGGTTTTCAATAACCATGAAGCTTACATCTGAGGGGAAACTAAATATAGAATACGATTACACGAATTGGGGGGAATCCAACTTTGGCCCTTCAGACAGGTTAGAATATTGGGAAAGTAAATATCTGAATCATATTCCACAAGAAGAGAATGACAGAGTGAAAATTGAGAAAATGAAAGAGTTTGAAGAAGTGAATTAGATTATTTTTCTTTGGTAGTAGGGCTACCCAGTGCTGAGTAACTAAGTATCCAACAGCAGTTTTAACTGATGTAACACACTTATAAAGATTTCTGAATTCGATTGTGCGCACATCAAATCCTTAAAGTTTACAACATAAATAAGGTTATCGCGCTTCATTATCAGGTTAATTATGGTAGCTATTACCATGGATCAATCTTTTTTTATTTTGTGTTTGGAAACAAGCATAACTTAAAAATATAATCGCTATAGCGAAACTCATTTGCGGTTAGCTACGTTTGAAAGAGTATTGCTAAAAGGAGCTAAATTAACTGGGGTTCGGGGGCTAGATGAGGCTTTTATAAAAAGCATCAATATTGGGACGCCAGAGCAACCAAAAATTCTAGTAGGTGAAGAAGCTAGAAAATGGTTACAAGATAATAAGCAGATCCTTTACAACAGTAGAGATTAGGCCGTACAATACACAACCAACAATGCCACAATATGAGCTAGCCGCCCGTGTTGTGGTCTTTTTTTACCCTCTATAAGCACTATAATTGGTCAGATAGTGTATATGAATAATTAGGGAGGTGAAGTTTTGGCAACTTATGTTCTGTTAGTTAAAGAAGAAGAGACAGAGAATTTTGTAGTGTACAAATTTGGTCCTGATGAAAACTCATTAGGGAAGATAAAGTTAAGTAAATCGGATGGGGAATGTGAGGAAATAGAAAAAGTTCCGGGATCCGCTACAAATTTCTATTATTTACGTGCAGCTTCAAAATTAATTAGAATCTTAAGAGAGAATGACGGCGTTTTTCCAGATAGAACGTCTTATGCTTCTTAAGGGGGAACGGTTCTCTATGAGTAGATTCGACCCAGTACCAAATGAAATTACTAATAACACTATAGCATTGAACAGGTCAATTATGGTTGTATACTCCCATGATTGACCTGTTTTAGTTAGTTTCCTTTTATACAAAACAAACTCAGCAAATAGCGTTTTGATTAAACTTTACTTTTACACAATGTACCTGACCATGGCGACGATGGATATCTACTCAGTTACCCCATCTTCCGCCCAAGCTGTTCAATCTTATCCAACCAATTCTTTCTCTGTTCATCTGACTTCTTACCAACTTGATCTACAGTTGTTATCCGAACAGGTTTGATGCCAGTCAGTGCAAATGTGGAGATTTTCATCATTTTATGTGCAGGCTCACCCTGGAACCACTTGAAGTACCAGCTCGGACCATCCATCGTAGTGATCATGCGAGCGGTGCGGCCTTTGAGCAGTTGATCCGGGAAAGGTTTTCCTTTTTGATACTTGAAGGCGTAACCTGGCATGAAGATTCGGTCAACGAAACCTTTCAGCAGGGCAGGTGGTCCTCCCCACCAAATTGGGAACACCCATACGAGATGTTCGGCCCACTTGATTGCTTCTTGGGCCTCCAGCAAATCTGGTTCAAGTGGAAGTTTATTACGATATCCTCCTTCCAGATTCATGTTGAACGCGAGTTCGTTCAGGGTAATCATGCGGACGTCGGCACCCGCTTGCACCGCACCTTTGCGGTACGCCTCGGCGATTGCACCGTTGTAACTGGGGGAGACGGGATTGCCTTGAATAATTAATATTTTTTTCATGGAAGATGACACGTCCTGACTATTTTAGTTAATGAACACTAACCTCATGTGCAAAAAGAAAAGGTCACGTATGACCCGGTAATCCATCTGTATATCCTGATGGTATGTTGACGATTCTCTTTAGAAGTTATTCAAAAAGTCCGCTTTTGATTACAAATCATGCCTAGCGGCATCATCCGCATCGAAGATGGGATTCAGCTGAGATAAGCGGATGTTTACGAAGGTTGTTTGCTTCGGAAACAATGTAGTTGCTCACGTCGTTTTCCCTACGCTCCGCTACTCCATTTCTAGCTTCATCCCATCTCCCTCGCTACTCCTGAGGTACGTTTCCCAACATTGATGCAAGTCGGTGAACCGTCTCCCCAGTGTAGGGTACCAACAACTCTGGCAGTTCACCCTGCATACTGGAGACCGCCATGCGTGTGATTGCACCGATTACCAGAACGGCTGTGAGCCGTGAATCCTGCTGAGGCAGCTCGCCCCGCATGATTCCCTGATCGATCAGATCCATTAACGCATCCAACGGCTGACGGTAATCCTCGCTGCTTCCGGCTTCAATGAATATTTCATGATTCTGTGAAATCAGCAGCAGTCCGTAGGGATCTTCATCATGCAGATGGAGAACCTCGGTAACCAGTTGCTTGAAGCGTTCCAGCACCGGACCTTCCTGTCGAACATACCCGTCAATCAGTGAAGTATAGTCCGCACAGTATTGGGTGAAGGCTTCCAGTGCAACGGCATCTTTGTTTTTAAAATGTTTGTAGATCGCCGCATCGGTTACTCCGGCGGCGTCACCGATCTCTTTGACGGATATGCCGTCAACGCCTTTGGTTGCGAACAAGCGCATCGCCGCTTGTAGGATATCTTTCTTTTTGCTGTCCACATGAGATTTGTTCTTCATGATTGTATAGTAAGTGATTACTAACCAAAATGCAACAAGCAATTTTGAAAATCTGAATTGATACACTGAATAAGCGCTTACGAACAAAGCTTGCAGGCTTGTGAACAGCGACGTATGATGAATAGAAATCAACATCGGAGCAGCAGCGAGAACGAAACGGATGGTGGATGCGTGAAAGAAGAGATGGATGCATACAGCTGGGTGACGCCCGAAGGAATGCTGAATGATCAATATATAACAAGCCGTGAACAGTTGTATCAAGGAATGAACGGACGATATGTGGAGCGATTCACTGTTCCTACCGGTGAAAGTTATATTTTTAAACCACTGACGAATCCTGCACAGCATGGACGGGAACGATGGATGTACGAGCGTGTAATGTCTGGTCTACCACAGATCTATCCACAGCTTATTGCAGCGTCGGATCTTACCATTGCACCGGCACAGAGCTGGATGATCTACGAGGATCTGGGGCAACTGGTGCATGATTCGCAAGAAGTGACGATGCTTGGGGTAGCGGTACATATGGCAACGTGGCATGCGTTGTCTGTTACGGATTGGAGTGAGCTGCCTCGCGTGGGGCAGAAACCGTCTATTCGCACGATGTTGGATGAGTTACAAATGCACAGACTATCTACGGACGACCTGTTGTCCAAGCTGGATATACGGTTGTCTCCATCGGATTGGGACAAGATTGCCACGTTGATTCTCACAGCTGAGGAGCAACTTCCAACCGTTTTATGTCACGGAGACTTGCATCCAGGTAACATGGCGGAGGTGGACGGCAGACTGGTCATCTTGGATTGGGAGCATGCCCATCTGAATACGCCGCTGTGGGACGTAGTTCATCTAGTGGATCTCTCGCATCCGCTGTTTCCCAGAACGGTTACGCCTGCATTGCGAGAGCGGGTCATTGATGTTTATTTGGACAAACTTTGTAGACTGGGCGTGCAGATTGAACGGGTTTCTTTTGCAGAATGGTACAACGCCTATGCTATTGTATTCTCGCTCTGGATGCTGCGTTTGATTGACGGTGACCTGAGAAGTGAGGCATGTGTGTGGCCGAAGGAACAGTTGCGTAACCAGTGGCATGAGACGGCAGCAACGCTGGAACAGTGCATGAAGCACTTGGGTGAGGAATAGAAATGAGGGGTGAGAAGCTTGCGTAAAGTCGGACTTGTTATGCGTAAAATTCAATTCACGGAAGCACAGGGGCCACGCGTATTTGCGGATCGGCTGAAGCAGATTGGTCTGGAGCTGGGCGTGGATATTGTGTTCATCTCGCCGGAGCGTCATGTCAGCGGATACGACTGGTTGCCGGGGTATGAGCATGAGAAAGGTGACCTGGTGAACTACGATATCGTGCTGGACCAGATTTATAGCCAAAATATAGAGCATGTCATCTACACCGTATCCGGGTTTACGTTTTTGAAGATGTTCTTACCGAAGAGTGTATTGTTCCCGCACAGTTTCCCCGATCCCGCGCTAACGGGATATGAGATGATGAAGCCATTTTATACGATGGTGGATAAAGCCATTGTGCAGACCGAGTTTTTGAAAACAGAACTGGGCCGCAATTTCGGCGTACATGACGTGAACGTCATCCCGATTGGCTTTAGCGAAGAGCTGGCGAACCGGCACTATGACCCGAGCCAGGTCGTGCATAATCGGGTGCTCTGGATCGGTCGGGATGAAGCGAATCGTCGACCGGATCTGGTGTTGGAATATGCTCGGCAGAACCCGGACAAGGAAGTGTACATGGTATTCGGCGGTGTGCGCTATCGGGAAACCATGAAGAAGTACGACATTCCTGCCAACGTGAAGCTGAAGTTTGCGCTCACACAGGATGAGATATTTACGTTGATGAATTCTGCGAAGGTGTATTGGAACTGTTCGGCCTTTGATACGTTTGCGATGCCGCTGACGGAAGCGATGGCGATGGGCAAAATGGTCGTGAAGCCGGAGCATGCTTGCTACGGTCACATTCGATCCACGCATGCCTTTGCAGGCAACGAGGATAACTGGTTTGAACTGGTGAACATGGCTGCGGCCGCGCCGCGCAGTGTGTCAGAAGACAACCGTGAGTATGCGTTTGGTGCTTTTTCGCGCACAAAGATGAAAGAAGGGTACCGGAACTTTTTCTCGGATTGGTTGAAGTAACGTAAGGTCTGTAACACAGGCTTGATCCATCCAGCAACAGGAGGGGAACCTTATGGAAGTACTGATCTTGTGGACATTGGGAATGTGGGCGGTGCAGCTGCTGATTGAATGGCTTATCTACCGTTTGCAAGGACGTCGAATGACGTGGGTTCAATATATATTGCCATGTGTGGCCTTGCTTGGCGGTGCCGTCGTAATCATGATCAGCATCGATATTGGCGGGTGGAACGGCATCGGATATGCCCTGCTTGGCGCATCACTGGGTACCTCGGGAATGTTAACACTTATTACGGTGGCGATCAGGGATGTAATGCTTCGGCGACGGGGCAGGGATTAATCAGAGCAGTAGCTACTGTGGAGTAAGGATGAATTGGGCAATGGGATGGTTGCAGGAATGCATTCGTCTGTGATATATTGACATTAATTATGACAGGGGAGGTGAAGACAGGTGAATCACGAGATGCTTAACAACCGTATTAGCCAGCTGCCGATTGCTATGGCTGGCATTGTTCATACTTTTCTGACCAACGGGAGAAGTCTGTCCAATTTTGAATATACGGAAGTTAACATTTGCGAGAAGATGCCTGCCTTGACCTCATTCGGACGATAAGCGATATTGCTTGAATTCTGAAGGGCCGCGGAGCTAACCTCCTGCGGCTCTTTTTGTGTTGCGGTCAGGATCTTCCATACCATAGGAGGAACCTTATTATGATGATAATTAGCGCGCAACAACTGACTCAATACCATGGAGCACATCTGGTGCTGGACGGCATTACATTTGAAATTATGGAAGGTGACAAGGTTGCTCTGATCGGCCGCAACGGAAGCGGCAAGACCACACTTATGCGCCTGATGGCAAGACTGAACAAGCCGGATGAAGGGCAATTGATGATTAAAAAAGATACACGGACCGGTTACGTGGCACAAGTTCCAGAAGGACTGGATGACCATACCGTCCTGGATGTGCTGAGCCTTGGATTCAAAGAGCTTATGATATGTCGCACGCAAATGAAGGAAATGGAGCAGCAGATGTCCGATCCGGCATGTGCAGCAGACCCTAATCAATTGGAGCGCCTGTTGAAACGTTATGCAGCGCTGCAAGACCAGTTTGAGCGTGAGGGTGGATACGAAATGGATGCGCGGATCGATCAGGTGGCGGACGGTCTGGATATCGCCAAGGCGCATTATGAATGGCGCTTCGGTTCCCTGTCCGGTGGGGAACAGACCCGGGTTGTGCTGGCCTCGCAGCTGATCGTAAAACCTGATCTGTTATTGCTGGATGAGCCGACAAACCATCTTGATCTGGAGCGGGTCGAGTGGTTGGAAGGATTTTTACGAGAATATCCCGGCACCATTGTCCTGATCTCGCATGATCGCTATTTTCTGGATCGGGTCGTGAATCAAACACTGGAGCTGGAGGATGGAGAAGCGGAAACGTCTGCTGGCGGTTATACGGAATATATGAAAGTGAAGGAACAACGGCTGTTGCAGCAATTCGAAGAGTTCAAGGAGCAGCAGAAGGTTATCAAGAAAATGAAAGAAACAATTCGCCAACTGGAGGAATGGGGTCGTGTGGGCGGCAATGAAAAGTTCTTCAGACGGGCGGCTTCTATGCGTAAAGCCATCGAGCGGATGGAACAGGTGAAGCGTCCTGTGCTGGAGCGCCGCAATGCCGAATTCGATGTGCGTCCTACGGATCGAACGGGTAAACGGGTAGCGGTATTGGAACAGGTCGAAAAGAGTTATGGCGAGCGTGAAATCCTGCGCGGGGTTTCGGGTCTGCTGGAATATGGGGATAAAATTGCACTCATTGGCCGCAATGGTTCCGGCAAGACGACCCTATTCAAGCTGTTGCTTGGTGACGAGCAGCCCAATGCGGGCAAGTTGGAGTGGGGGGCACGTGTGGATGTGGGGTATCTGGCTCAACAGGAGGAACCTACGAATCCAAAGCTGAACGTACTTGAATACTTCCGTCTGGAAGCGGGCGTGGAGGAAGGAGAGGCACGTGGCATTCTGGCTCGATACCTTTTCTATGGAGCGGATGTATTCCGCTCTGTCGGGCAATTATCCGGCGGGGAATGGACGCGCTTGCGGCTGGCCCTACTGGTGCAGCGTAAACCCAATGTACTGCTGCTCGATGAGCCAACTAACCATCTGGATATCGCATCCAGAGAAGCGCTGGAAGAGTCACTGGTTGATTTTGAAGGAACTGTACTTGCCATCTCGCATGATCGGTACTTCGTCAATCGCCTCGCTTCCCGTGTCTGGGAACTGGAGAACGGGCAGATGACCGCTTATCTGGGAGACTATGAGGCGTATCGCGAGAAGAAGCTTGATTTGCAAGCTCGTTCGGCGGCGACAACTCAGGCTACAGCAGGAGTGGGAGTTTCTTCTCGTGGAAACGCCAAGTCTGAGGTGAAGTCAGGTTTAACGTCTGCGCCCGGCGGGACTACCAGATCAGGGAAGAAATCAGAAGCAATCTCGGCATTGAACGGTTCCACTGTTGCAGCTATCGATGGAAGTCGAGATCATGAAGCTTTTACTGAATCAGGTAAGGCGTTAACTCCTTCAGCAACAGCTGTATCGAATCATAGAAACAGCAGTGGCAACAAACAGTCTGCGGAGAAGCTGGAACAGACTTTGGCTCGTCTTGAGGCACAGATTCAGGTGCTGGATCAACAGCTGGAAACGGTGCAGAACAATCCGCTTGAATTGGAACAAATCTGGAATGAACATGAGCAATTGTCCGCTGAATACAATGATCTATTGGCCCAGTGGGCTGAGTTATAAGTCTGAATGGCATGAGCATAAGATTGAACATACGAGGTCGGAGAATCTTCTCCGGCCTTTTTGGGCCGGAGTTACATACCAAACGCGGAATTACTTGTTTTTTCAAGCTTTGTTGATCCGAGATTGGGCGACAACCTGTTCTTATTTTTACATGTCATGGGGAATAGTGTAACTTTTTACCTCCACATGCGTTAAATACGTTTGTATGAATTGAAACGGCTCACCTAAGAGCTCGCAAAAAGGGAGGTTATCGGTATCTATTATTCATTGACGTATCGGAGTTGGTCGGATGATCGACAGGCGGAGACGGGAGTGCTGGAACAGACTTCAGTCACGCGAGATGAACTGTTTATGCGCAAACTGGTGGATGCCACTCTGGTGAAAAACAAACTCTGGGCGCATCTGTCCAATGAATGCCAGGATGGGCGGGAACATGCAGTATATGTAACGGCGTATGAGCAACAGATGCCGGATGAGTACGGTGCAGCCATTGCGGATGCTGCGCTGGCGATGTGCAAAATGTCTTCCATGTACAGCGCAGAGTATATGTTGTGGAATGGACGTTCATTTCAGGAGTTGGAACTCACAGCGTCATTCACCTATACGATGGAGCTTGCCGAACAACTGTTGGACCATTACATGGTTCGCGATGGCAAGACGTATGAATTCCTGTATTCCGTGCTGGATGCGGATCGCAAGAAAGTGTTGTTTTATATGAAAGAGGTGGATCTGTAATGAGTGACCAAGAGCGGGGGCAAGCATCGAAACCCGGTTCAAAAGCAAAGCTGGTTGCGTTCTCCCTGATGCTGGCGGTACCTGCCGTGTTATCGGGTTGTGGCAGCAACAATGATGAATGTGACCCGGAGTATGATACCGGATGTGAATATGATTCCAGCAGTGGGCACTATTACTACGGTGGGTCGTCGTATCGAAGCAACAAGGACAGTAACAGCTCCTATAGCAAATCCAAGTCCAAATCAAGCGGCTTCGGTAGCTTCTTCCGCAGTTCGGGAGGATAACCGGATGAGGCAAGTGGTTCAACTGCCGTTTAGTCACGAAGAGGTGTTTCAGGGTGAAGCGGGACAACAGATTCCATACCATCGAATGTACGGGAAGCAGTATTGTGTGCCTGCATTGACGGTCTATTCTCCCTCGGAGATAC
This sequence comes from Paenibacillus sp. FSL M8-0212, assembly GCF_038004645.1. Classification (NCBI taxonomy): domain Bacteria; kingdom Bacillati; phylum Bacillota; class Bacilli; order Caryophanales; family Paenibacillaceae; genus Paenibacillus; species Paenibacillus sp. FSL M8-0212. The sequence continues at coordinate 2,850,492 of NZ_JBBORP010000001.1, forward strand.
AAGAGCTGCGTACCGCAGCTGAGGCGGTAGACGGCATTTATTGTAAAGTGATGCGATTTATCCAGCAATACATGCCGGATTCCTTTTTGGAGCATCAGTTGGGTATCCATCCCGGGCTTATTCCGGCGGCACGTATGGAGATGGTAACTGGAGGCATTACCCGTCAGGACTGGATTATTGGAGAGGCTGGGCCCAAGTGTATTGAAAATAATACGGACACTCCAACAGGCATACCGGAGGCTGCTGCATTAGAAAATATCCTGGTCGGTCTTGCTGAGGATGCTACGCTAACTGCGCCATCTGCCGAGATGGATACGCGTATTCGGGAGTGTTTCAGGATATGGCTGGAATTCTATACAAACCATGGATTGCAGGGTCCGGTGACGTTTACTTCTTTTGGCGAACATGTCGAAGATCGAACAAATACGGAATACTTGATGAGACGTTGTCGTGAAGCCGGATACGAAGTCTTTTATGCTCCACTTGAGGAACTGGAGATTGTTCCGGGAGAGGCGCTTTACCATAAGGGTCGGGAGATTAATCTACTGTATCGCCTTTATCCACTGGAGTATCTGATCGATGATCGGGATGAGACGACCGGGGTGGACATTGGTGCTGCACTACTTGATCTTGTACGTGAGGGACGGCTGGGCCTGATGAATCCCGTTCAGCATGTCCTGATGCAGAGCAAAGGCTTCATGGCGGCGATCTGGTCGCTCTACGAGCGTAACGAGCAAACCCCGGAATATTGCGGGTTTACCCTCTTTGATGAAGCAGAAATGGATGTGATTTCCCGATATCTGCTACCCACCTATTTTTCGGCTGAGCCTTTCGAGCTGAATGCCATACCGTATGTATCCAAAAGTTATTGGGGACGCGAGGGCAGAGGTACTCTTTTGCTGGATGGAGGAACGAACAATGCCTTTGGAAAGCAGGATATGGAGCATCCTCTTAACGAGGCGCTGGAATCCAATCTTGCAACTGGGGCAACAGACGAGGATGAAGAGATTGCAGCTTATTACGAAAACCAACCCAAAATCTATCAGCAGCTGGTTCCGATGGAACAGGCCGTGATCGAGACGGAAGATGGAGCGTACAGCGGTTATCTGCTTACAGGGGTGTTTGTTATCGGTGGGCGTTTGGCTGGGGTGTTACCCAGGGTTGGGGAGAAAGTAACTGGAGATATGGCTTATTATTGCGCGGCTACGGTTCGTGAACGGATGAATGATGAGGAGGAGAAGGAATGGAGAACTTGGGATTAAACCTCGTGAATGTGGCAGTGGGTGTAGGCATTCTGCTGGTGGTATTGGTATGTGGATATTTCGCTTTTAGCAAATTGACCCGGTATAACGATAGTGAGGAAATCGCCAAAGGTAACGAGGCGGCAGGCATGTACATGGGCAGCAAATTGTTGGGACTGTGTATTATTGTGGGCATGGTATCTTTCTCGACGCACTCGTGGTTGGATATGCTGCTGTGGTCGGCGTTTGGAATTATTGTGCTGTGCCTGGTCTATATTATATTTGATTTCCTGATTCCCAAAATGCGGGTATGTGACGAAATTGCACGAGGCAATATGGCGGTAGCGCAACTGCTGCGTTCGATTATCATCGGCGTTTCCATCGTCATTGGTACATTTTTGATGTAAAATAAGACATAGTGTTTTATAGAGTTTACTATCAAATGGAAGAAGGAGCGCGGCATCATGAGAAGAGTCATCATCGATACAGATACAGCAGGAGACGATACAATTGCGATCCTGACGGCATTGCACCACTTTCAGGTGGAAGGTATCACCATTACGGGCGGTAACGTACAATTCGACCAGGAGGTTGAAAATGCCCTGTACACGGTACAGGTTGCTGGACATGGCGGCAAGGTGCCTGTGTATAAAGGTTGCGAGCGTCCGCTAATGTCCTACGGAAAGGCTCAGCACCGTACAGTGGAAGATGTGCATGGCGATGATGGTATGGGCGGCGCACATTTCCCGAAGGCGGAGCAGCGTCCCGAGAGCGGGCATGCGGTTGATTTTATCATTGAGAAGGTGCATGCACATCCGGGTGAAATTGAACTTCTGGCGATTGCCCCGCTGACCAATATTGCAATGGCGATCCAGAAAGACCCAACGATTATTCCAGAAATTGCTCACCTGTACATTATGGGCGGAACGAATAATGCACTGGGCAATATCACACCAGCGGCGGAGTATAACTTCTACGTGGACCCGGAAGCGGCGAAAATTGTACTGCATGCGGGCATTCCAATCACGATGGTTGGCTGGGAAATGTGTACGCAATATTCAGTCATGGACGATGACGATCATGCAGAGATTGCAGCTCTCGGAACATCGGGTGCCGATTTCTTCACCGCAATCAACAAAGTGGTTATGAAGTTCAACAAGTCGGTACATAAACTCAATGGCACCACTCATCCGGATACGTTGTTGATGGCTGTAGCCGCAGATGAATCCATCATGACCAAGTCGGGTCAATATTATGTGGATGTGGAAGCTGCAGGAGAACTGACACGTGGATACAGTGTGGTTGATATCAACGGACGTTTTGGCAAAGAGCCCAATGTACGTGTCTGTGAGGGCATTGATCGGCCGAAATTCAAATCCATGCTACTGGATGTTCTGTCAGCGATTCAATAAACGCAGGAATTTAACTGCAGGAAAAAGAAGAAAATCCGTGCCTATCCCAGGTACGGATTTTTTATTGCCCATTTTTGGAATAACTACTTCACCTGTCGTAGTAAATTGTGCTATACTTCAACTACTACGACAGATGAAGTAATGAGGAGGAGTATCTTTTGTGATCAGCAGTGACGTTATACGTGGCTACAATGATACGCTGATCCTCTACATGCTGCTCGAAGGGGAGTCGTACGGCTACGAGATTTCCAAGAACATTAGGCAGCTGACAGAGGAAAAGTACGTCATGAAGGAGACGACGTTATACTCGGCCTTCACCCGATTGGAGAAGAACGGTTATATTGAATCGTTTTACCTGGATGAGAATAGTTTGGGAAAGCGTCGTACCTATTACCGGATTACGCCGTCCGGCCTCGACTATTACAGAGAAAAGTGTGAGGAATGGAAGGTTACGCAGGAGGTTGTTAATCTATTTATCAGGGAGTTGTGACGAAACATGGAGACAATTATGGTGTATCTGGAGAACATGTTTGCTGGTCTGCCGAAGACCCCCGAGGTGGAGCATCTGAAGCAGGAGCTTCTTTCGGGGATGGAAGATAAGTACCTGGAGTTGAAGCGGGAAGGCAAGTCGGAGAATGAAGCCATCGGCATTGTGATCTCGGAATTTGGTAATATCGAGGAGTTAACTGCAGAACTCGGTATTCAGCCAGTCAGTGCGGAAGAGGCAGTACCTGTGCTGACGGAAGAAGAAGCCTACGCATATACCACTGCCAAAAGAAATGCCGGATTTTGGATCGGGCTGGGTATTTTATTGTGCGCGGTGGGTGTGGCGTTTCTGATTTTCATGGATACTTTATTTGAGAACTATGCCACTTCAGCTGCAAACCGTTCGGTGGAAACGGGGGCTGTACTGGGCCTGATCGGCATGTTCGTGCTCATTGCCATTGCGGTGGGCATGTTCATTCACAGTGGCATGAAGCTTGAACGCTTCAGTTATATGGAGAAGGGCTTCCAGCTTCCTTATACACTTAAAATGAGTATTCAGCATAGTCGGGAGAGCTTCGCTCTGACTTATCGAATAGCCATCATTACGGGTGTCTGCCTCTGCATTCTGTCTCCTGTGTTTATTTTCGCAGCCTCCTCTATCAATGATAACTACGCCTCTTATGGTGTATCTGCCTTTATGGTCATGGCTGGGGTAGGAGCATTCTTGTTTGTATATTACGGTAATATTCAGGGGGCTTACACGAACTTGCTGGAGAAGCACCAGTTGACGGTAGATAAGAAGCAAGAAGTAAAGGTTGTGAGAGCCGTGGAAGCGATTGTATGGCCGCTGGCGACAGCTATCTTCTTGTTCACAGGCTTTGTATATCAACGGTGGGATATCAATTGGGCCATATTCCCGATTACAGGCATTCTCTCCGGGAGTTTTAGCAATGTGTACCATATTATGAAAAGCAAAAATCCGTCCTGAGCATGCTGCTTTAGCTAGTAAAGCCCACTTGATCTATATTGATCTGGTGGGCTTTTTTTGCGCCATTTAATCTAACTCTGCTGCAACAAAAACGAGCGAATGCCTGTCGTGACCAGATCATGGTCTTCCTCATCAGGCAAACCCGATACTGTAATGGTGCCGACTTGTCCCTCATTTTTCAGAATAAGCGGGAAAGCGCCACCAGCCAGAACATAGTCAGATGCAGGCAGGTTGAAATCCTGCTCAAGCGTTTGGTCCTCGTTTCTTAGGCGTAGAGCCGTATGCCAAGAACTGGAGGAGAAATGATTCACCACGTTGTTCTTGCGGCGAATCCAGTTTTCGTTGTCGGGATGAGTGCCTTCCATCGCATGCAAAAAGAGACGATGTCCTTTCAGGGTAACGTCGATGGTCACGGCTTGGGAGCGACGCTTCGCTTCTTCAACCAGATGCAGGCCAAGGTTAAGCGCCGTTTCAGAATCAAATGTGCCAAATACCAAGTCCATTTCTTCCTGCTGCATTTCCTTTAATTTTTCGATCATGGTCAGGTTCAAATTACAGGCAGCCCCTTTACATATATGATTGATGTCTACATTCGACATGGATTGGTGTAGTCCCTTCTGGATGCAGTCTGAACGATGTTAGTGGATGTTATAGGCGTGGTTGAAGACGGCTCATTTGGAGAGCGTACATCGGCTGTGTTAAAGTGAAGGGAACCTAATATACTCAAAACTCTTAAAGTTAAAATAAGTTATGGCTAAGTAGGCAGGAGGAGAAGCACGATGCTGTTTTATTTTGTAGCACTGCTGGTGACTTTGGTGGATCAGGGAACCAAGATTGCAGTGAGGATGTATATGGAAGTTGGCGACGTCATGAGACTGGGTAACTCGGGCATGCAGTTACAGCATTATGAGAATAGTGGCATGGCGGGCAGCATGTTTCAGGGAAATGCGCGCCTGTTCGGTGTGATTGCTGTTCTGTTCATAGCGGGCATGCTGTATTACCGGAGTAAGGGTGAGATTCGCGGTTTCTGGATGCAAGCTGGCGCGGGTTTTATGGTCGGTGGGGCTTTAGGAAATGCAATCGATCGATTTATCTATGCGCGGGTAACGGATTTCCTCGTATTTCCGTCAGGACGCGGAATTTTGAATCTCGCTGATGTCGCAATTAACATCGGTGTGGTCATGATCATCATCGGCATGTTGATTCGTGCATATCAGAGTTATCGAGCCAAGCGTTTACGCAATGCTTTGCCGAAGGTTGAGCGTTCGTAATAGGTTGGATAAAAGCGTTACAGTGGCTGAATATAAGCTTATTGAATGAGGGACATTGGATATCATCCAGTGTCCTTTTTGTTATGCCCGATTCAGGTCATGGGAAGAAATGTCTTGATTCATTTTTATCGAAACCGTTTTAGGAATAATAAAGGCTTATATTATCCATTCAGATTGAAGTTAGTTTGGAAGGATTAACCAAATGGTTATTTCACCATCTGAATGGGTAAATCTTTACGTATAAAGCTGAGGGAGGTACAACATGAGAAGAACGCTTACCAAGGCTCTCGGGACAATGTTGCTGTGTGGAATGATGGCTGTACTTTTATCTTCCTGTACCAGTGGAGATAGCGCGAATGGCAAAGTGCAGATTGAATTTTTCCAGAACAAGCCTGAAGCTAAAACAACCTTTGATGAATTAATTAAAACGTTTAATGCGGAGCATGACGATATCCAAGTGACACAGGTGAATCCGCCCGATGCGGAGACGGTACTGAAGACGCGTGTCGTCAAAAATGATATACCGGATATTATGGCTATGGGCGCAACCGATACCTATTCCATTCTGGCCCAGAGTGATATTTTCACCGATCTGACGGACAGCTCATTACTCCAGACGATTGATCCAAACTACATACAAATGCTCAACGATCTCACAGGTATGGACGAAGTGACAGGTATTCCTTACGCGACTAATGCAAACGGCATCATGTACAATAAAACGCTGTTTAAGGAAATGGGATTGGACGTACCCAAGACGTGGGATGAACTCATTGCGACCGCCCAAAAGATAAAGGATGGAGGTGAGATTCCATTTTACTTCACATACAAGGATGACTGGCAGACAAGCCTGCCGTTCAATGCACTGGCCTCCAATCTGGTCGGTATTGATTTCTACCAGGAGCGGCGCGATAACAAAGTGACGTTCAAGGAGAAGTACCGCGAGGTAGCTGAGAAGCAGCTGGAACTCATGAAATATGGTCACAGCGATAACTTTGGTAAAGCTTATTCGGACGGTAACCGTGCCTTCGCTAACGGTGAAGCTTTCATGTACATCCAGGGAACCTGGGCCATCTCGGAGATTCGCAAAGCGAACCCAAATGTAGACATCGGTTTCTTCCCATTCCCAACGGGCAACGATGCAAGCGAGATCAAGCTGGTGAACGGGATCGACTCTCTGTTTACCATTGCGGCGGACACGCCTAATCGCGAGCAGGCAGAGACGTTTATTGCGTTCCTGTTAAAGCCTGAAAATATCGGAAGATACATTGACGAACAGACGCTGTTCTCTGCGGTCGAAGGCGTGAAGCAGGATGATCCTGCGGTACAGGAATTGATGCCTTATATCGAGCAGGGCAAGGTTATTGACTTTCCCGATCACTATATTCCGGCTGCGGTGCAGCTGAATTCCATCGTACAGTCCTTTTTGCAGAACCAAAACATCGACAACTATCTAGATACACTCGACAAAGAATGGGACAAGGTTGCCAATCGGCGTTAAGCCTTGTCTGAAGGAGGATGGAACATGAACAAACGTATCGCACCTTATTACTGGATGACGGTTCCGGCGGTTGTATTGTTCTTTGTATTTATGACACTGCCGGCCCTCCAGGGCATCTATTATTCATTTACGAATTATAACGGATTCGGGAAAGAGTATGATTTTGTTGGCTTTAAAAACTATTTCAATCTGTTCCAAGATGACAACGTGGGTAACGCCTACTGGTTTACATTCAAATTTGCGATCGTGGTGACAATCCTGACCAATATCCTGAGCCTGCTCATTGCACTCGGGCTGAATGCCAAGATCAAGTTCCGTAACTTTTTCCGCGGCATCTACTTCCTGCCCAATATTCTGAGTGTACTGATCGTAGGTTACATATTTAACTACCTGTTCTCCAACGTATTCCCGATCTGGGGACAAAATCTGGGCATCAACGCGCTATCCACCAACATTCTTGGCAGCGAGAGTCTGGCTTGGATTGGTATCGTCATTGTTGCAGTATGGCAATCCGTGGCCCTGAATACGATTCTGTATTTGGCTGGTCTGCAAACGATACCAACGACACTATACGAGGCATCCAACCTCGATGGTGCAGGCAAATGGCGTGAATTCTGGAGTATTACTTTCCCGCTGATTGCACCTTTCTTCACCATTAATATGGTGCTGGCGATGAAAAACTCACTTATGGTCTTCGACCAAATCGTAGCCTTGACCAACGGTGGTCCCGGACGGGCGACGCAGTCCATCTCCCATCTGATCTACACCGGCGGATTTGAAGGCGGCGAATATGCATATCAATCTGCGAACTCGGTTATTTACTTCATCGTTATTGCGGTGATTTCAATTCTGCAAATCCGGTTCCTGCAAAGAAGGGAGATGGATCTGTAATGAGAAGCCGTACACGAATCAATTGGCTCGTTATGCTGCTTGTTGTGCTGGGTACCCTGTTTATCCTGTTCCCATTGTATATGACCGTTACGATTGCTTTGAAAAATCCGGAACAGATGGCCCAATCGGTCTTTGCCATTCCGACAACGCTTCACTGGGAGAATTTTGCGAGGGCCATCGACATGACAAACTTCTTCCAATCGTTCCGTAACAGTGCGATTGTGACCGCATCAACCGTGCTTTTGACGTTGCTCAGTAACTCGATGGTGGCCTATGCCATTGCGCGGAATATGGAGAAACGCAAGTTTTTCAAAGGACTGTACTATTACTTCGTCAGCGCGATGTTCATTCCGTTCCCGATTATCATGCTGCCGATTGTTAAACTGACCGCATCGCTGGAGATGACAAATCTGGTAGGTCTGATCCTGCTGCACACGGTATATGGCCTGGCATTTAACGTATTTGTGTACGTTGGATACATCCGGTCCATTCCGGTAGCACTGGAGGAAGCGGCATTTGTGGATGGGGCGACAACCTGGGGCACGTTCTGGAAAATCATTTTCCCACTCATGGCGCCCATCAGTGCCACGGTTGGTATTCTGACCTGTCTGTCCACGTACAACGATTTCTTGCTGCCACTCATTATTATCAGTGATCCGGGACAATACACGTTGCCGCTGGTACAGTATGTATTCCAAGGACAGTTTAATACCGAGTTTAACCTTGCATTTGCATCATACCTGCTCGCGTTACTGCCGATGATTATCATCTACCTGTTTGCACAGAAGTGGATCATCAACGGGGTTACACAAGGGTCTGTGAAATAACTGATGATGTACCAAAGAAAAGAATATGTGTGAAGGGATATGAAAAAAGAGAGGTGGACTGTAAGAGTCCCCTCTCTTTTTTTTGATCCTTGTCATTTAACGTCTGGTAACTCTTCGGAGGATTGATTAACCTGTAAAACTATGCTATTTTTTAGTCGTTAGTTTAATCGGTAAACAAAGATAGTGAGAAGAAGATTGAGGTTCAATTTTGCAAGCGCTTTAACTATATAAATTGAACTAAACATTTGCACGAGAACGGAGAGGGCAGAAATAACCTGAAAAAGCGGAGCGTTCGCCTTTATCCCCGGATTTTCCCCTTTAAAAAGGGAATCAAAAAATCTGGGGATAACAGCGATTGGAAGGTTATTCTGTCATCGTAGTGGCAAGTGTAAATATTCTTTCGTTCATTTATATAGGGGAACTGAATACGTAGATAAATCCGGCATCGTTTGTACCCAGTCTTCAAGAGCACGGGCGTAAGGTGGTGGGTTCTTTTACATGGCCAAAAAGAGAGGAGAATGGGGAAGTTGCACGGGAAAAAAGGACATTTTAACTCACTTCGGAATCAGATCTTCATTGGTTTTGTTATGGTGATGCTTGTTGTTCTGCTGCTCGCAGGCATAACGGCTTATGATCGGGTAGCTGCTTTGCTGAAAAGCAATGCGGAGAAACATATCCATCAAACCGCCGTCCAAGCCAGTGGCAGATTGGATGCACTCATTGCACAAGTGAATTCACTGACCGCCCAGGTGGCGGATGATTCATACGTGCAGCGTCTGCTTAGCGATGAGAAGCAAGGCAACCCGGCCACCTTTAATCAGCGCCAAGCGCTCTTGCAGATTGCAGGCAGTTATCAGTCTTTCATCAATGGTGCGCAGAGTATGGAGATATACACTACGGGTTATAACCGCATCTTTCCGATGGATGACCGTTCTCTCGATCTCAGAGTGGAGCGCAACTGGATCAATCTGGCGGATGAAGGAAAAGGCAGACTGGTATGGGCAGGCGCTGACCCTGAAGATCCGGGTGTGCTGCTGGCTATTCGGCGGATTAACCTGCTGGATCATTCTTTTGAACATGGGGGATATGTGGTAGTACGGATGCAGCGCAGCTTTTTTCAACTCAATGATTCGAACGGGGCAGATGGTTCGCAGGACTCCATCATGCTCTTGGATGGGGCAGGCGAAGTGGTGACTTCCGATCTGGAGATTAATCTCGATCCCAAAGCCATATTGGACAGCGGATCAGTTGTCCAGAACGGGGAGGAATCCTATATCGTCGTCCGTCAAAAATCGGAGTTAACGGGTTGGACACTTGCTGTCCTTACCCCACTGCGGGAGACAACGGAAGGTGTATCCATCCTGAGGACGGCGCTGCTCGTCTCGGGAATGATTGGTGTTGTTCTGTTCCTCATCATGTCCTTCTTTCTGTCCACGATGATTACACGTCCGCTCATACGGCTGATGCGGGCTATGCGCAGTGCACAGCCAGGAGCAATGAGACCTAATCTAATGGTCAGCTCTACGATGGAGATCAATGAACTCAACGAAGTGTATAACCAGATGGTTTACAGGCAGAACGAATTGACCCGTGTGGTTCATGAGAAGGAAATCATGCAGTCCCGGGCCGAGCTGAAGGCGTTGCAGTCTCAGATTAATCCTCATTTTCTATTTAACACCCTGGAGGCGTTCTATTGGTCCCTTGAAGAAAAGGGAGACGAGGAGATGGCACGTATGGTCGTGGCAATGTCCCGATTATTTCGCTACATTATCTCCAGTTCGCAGCAGGATGAATGGGTTACGATGGCCGACGAGCTGGAACACGCCGAGCGTTATCTTCGTATTATGCAGATGCGGTTGGGAGACAGAATGCAATGGGAGATTCAGCTGGACGATGCGGTTCGTAAGGTCCCCATTCCGAAACTGCTTATACAGCCCTTGGTCGAAAATGCGATTCTCCACGGCATTGAAAGTAAACTGGGACCGGGAAAGATAAGCATCCATGTGTATGCTTCGACCGAGGAGAATCTGGTTCGCATTGAGGTTCGGGATGATGGTCCCGGTATGGATGAATTACGGCTTCAATCTGTCATTCATGCCTTACATGGTGGCCCCGCTGTATCTAACAAGGGGACAGGCGTAGGTCTAATCAACGTACATCGGCGACTGAAGCTTTACTTTGGCAGCCAACTTGGCGAACGTTGCAGGCTTTCCATAACAAGTAAGGTTGGGGAAGGAACTGTCATTTGCTTTGAGATTCCCATGGGAACGGAGGGTGCATATGATTCATGACAAAACGATTCTTATCGTGGATGATGAGCCGCGTACAAGAGAGGGTATTCGCAAGACACTGGAAGGATGGTCGGCAGGACGAAATCACATTCAGACTGCAGAAAGTGGCGTCGAGGCCGTGGAATGGCTCAAGAAAAAGCCGGCAGATCTGTTAATAACGGATGTTCGCATGCCAGAATTCTCTGGCTTGTCTCTGATTGAGGCCATTCAACATTTTTCCAACAAGCCTGTTGTCCTGATTATGTCAGGACATGCCGATTTTCAGTACGCCCAGCAGGCCATTAAGCTGGGTGTCGTGGAGTATATGTTGAAACCAATTGATAAAGAACAATTGCTGCAGACCGTCGAAAAAGCCTTGAAGTTCAGCGAACAACAGCGGCGTATTCAAACGATGCAGGAAATGGTTGACCCCAAGTTGCTGGATGTTAAGGAGCGCGGGGAACAGAGGCTCAATAGCCAGATCAGTGAAGCTTTGGCCTATGTGGATACTCATCTGGGTGAACATGTGACCATGCGTGAAATCGCTGAATTACTCCATCTAAACTCCAGTTACTTCAGTGTATTATTCAAGGAACAGATCGGCATCAATTTTAGTGAATACCTTACCCGCAAACGCATTCAGCGCGCGAAGGAGTTGCTTGTGCAGACAACGATGCCCATCTCGGAGATTGCCGAACAGGTGGGTTATCAGACGGATAAGTATTTTATCACGGTATTTAAAAGTCTTGAAGGGCTTAGTCCAAGTAAATATCGTCATTCCCTATCTGAACGAGATAACAAATAACCTCAAAAAAGTGGAGTTTTTCCAAATTATTCTGACCTTATAGGGGTGATAGGCCCGTGCTACAATTTGGTTAAAGCGGTTACATTAACCGAAAAAACCAAGGGGGTTGGGATAATGAGCAAAAAGACGATGGCCATTCTTCTGTCATGGACGCTGGTTCTCGCCGTAATTTTATCCGGATGTAACAGTTCAAGTTCGGATCAAGAGGGTGAAACGGGCAGCAACGGCACAGATGGGAAAGTAACCCTCAAATTCATGCACCTCTGGCCAGCAGGCAGTTCCGCACAGCAAAACAAACTGGTCAACGATATCATCAAGCAGTATCAGACGGATCATCCCAATGTGACCATTAAGCAGGAAGTGCTGGAGAATGAACAATACAAGAACAAATTGAAAATTCTGTCGGCATCGAATGAACTTCCCGATGTTGGTGTAACTTGGGCTGCTGGATTTCTGGAGCCTTATGTGAAGGGGAATCTGTTTGCACCGGTCGATGATCTGCTGAGCGGCTCGCTGGGCGAGAAATTCATAGCCGGAACAACAGAAGCCTATGCCATAGACGGCAAAACGTATGCGTTACCAATCGAGTTGAATATCTCCCCCATTTATTATAACAAAGCCATTTTTGCGAAATATAACTTGCAGCCGCCAGCAACGTACGATGAATTCCTGAGTGTGCTGAAGACACTGACAGATAACGGTGAGGTTCCGATCGCACTGGGTAATAAAGACCGCTGGACCGGCTCACTCTGGTATATGTATCTGGCGAATCGGTTAGGTGGAGATGCACTGGAAAAGGCGATCAATGGCTCCGGCAAGTTTGACGATCCTGCGCTGACTCAAGCTGCTGCCGAGGTACAAAAGCTGGTGGATATGAATGCCTTCAACAAAGGCTTCAACGGGTTGTCCAACGATGAGGGCAAATCCGAATTCATGAACGAAAAGGCTGCCATGTACCTGATGGGCACCTGGGAACTGCCAAACTTCACGACCAACCCGGACATCCCGCAGGAATTCAAGGACAAGATCGGATTTTTCAAATTCCCAACGATGGAAGATGGCAAGAGTGATATTAACAGCTGGGTAGGTGGACCAGGCGTAGGGCTGTTCGTGGCCCAGAACTCCAAAGTGAAGGAAGAAGCGGCGAAGTTCGTGCAATACTTTGTGGAAAAATGGGGTGAAAGTTCGGTAACTGAAGCAGGCGTCATCCCGGCTACCAAAGTGGATACAGATGCAGTACAGCTGCCACAGCTTTACATTGACCTGCTGAACGAATTGAATCAGGCCAGCAGCCTTACACTCTTTGCAGACGTGCAGATGAAACCGGCAGCCGCTCAGGCACATCTGGATATGATTCAGGCGCTGTTTGGCAAAGCGGTAACACCGGAGGACTTTGTGAAGAATCATCAGGCTGCGATTGATAAAGGCAATTGACGTACACACGTTTGAACGCTTGAAGGGAGGATAATGTGATGGACAAAGTCATGTCCAACCGTCTCGTTGCTGCGTTGTACGTGCTTCCTGCACTGCTTCTGCTGCTGGTCTTGGTTTACATCCCGATCGTGCTCACCGGGTATTATGGGTTGATGCAATGGGACGGGATCGGTGCAATGACCTATATTGGATTGGATAATTACGCCAGACTGCTTCAGGACGGAACATTCTGGCAGAGTGCGGGTCATACTTTTTTGCTTGCTTTGTTCTCTGCGCTGAGTCTGATCGGTTATCTGATGATTGCTTTGGTGCTGTCAGGCAAAATCAAGGGTGCCAATCTGTTCCGCAAAATATATTTGATCCCGATGCTGCTGTCTTCGGTCGCGATCGCCCAGTTATGGCTGAAGATCTATCATCCCAGCAATGGTGTGCTGAACACCTTTCTGGAAGCGATCGGCTTCAGCAATCCGCCAGCCTGGCTGGCGGAACCATCCCTGGTGCTGTATGCATTGTTCGTACCGATACTGTGGCAGTATGCAGGCTTCTATATTTTGATCTATTATGCGGCACTCAAAAATATTCCGGAATCTCTGGTGGAAGCAGCCCGGATTGATGGAGCAAGCCCTTGGCAGATCGCTTTTCGAATCAAGCTGCCGCTTATTACTGAGGTGATCAAGGTGACCGTTGTACTGGCTGTGGTAGGTTCACTCAAGTATTTTGATCTCATCTACGTGATGACCGATGGCGGACCGAATGGTTCCAGCGAAGTGATGGCCTCCTATATGTATCGTCAGGCGTTCCGTAGCTTCGACTTTGGTTACGGCAGTGCTGTAGGTTTCTTCCTGCTCTTGATCTGTCTGCTGGTTACCTGGCTGCTTCGAAAAGCGACAGCATCCAAAGATACGATCCAGTATTCCTGACGCTAGTTCGTGTCTGAAAACTCGCTGAAGTGCATCTTTTACCGCCTTTTCGCCCCCTGCTGCGTCACTTTCCCTTGACGTGCCCCGGCACGCCTGCGGAAAATTTCCTTGCTTGGAACGAAAATTCGGCAAAATCTGCCACCTTCGGAGTTTCCAGACACGCCCTAGTGAAATGAAAGGAGGTCCATCCCGGTGAAGACGGATACGGCCGTTAGATTGCCAACGTACCCGGGGACAAGCCGAGGTTCGGCATGGTTAAGGAGATTCGGATATGTTCTGCTGTATTTCCTCTTGTCCCTGGTAGCTTTGCTGCAAATTTTGCCCTTGGTATGGCTGCTGTTGTTCTCGCTTAAAAATAATCAGGAAGTATTCGACATGGCGCCTTTTTCCCTTCCTGCTACCCCGCGTTGGGAAAACTATGTCAAGGTATGGACAGAGGGAAATATCAGCTTATACTTCTTCAACAGTGTATGGATTACGGCGGTCTCGGTTGTGTTCACCGTGCTGTTTGCCAGTCTGGTGACCTTTGCCATTACACGTATGCGCTGGAAGGGTCGCTCGTTGATATTGGGGTTATTCATGGTGGGTCTAATGATCCCTGTGCACTCCACATTGATCCCACTGTTCAGCTTGTTCCTGAAGCTTAATCTCACCGATCATCCTTTGTCAGTCATCTTGTCTTACATTGCCTTTAATATGCCAATTACCATTATGATTCTACTGGGATTCTACTACGCGCTTCCCCGTGAAGTGGAAGAAGCCGCAGTGATGGATGGCTGCTCCGTGCATCGGATTTTCTTTCGGATTGTGCTGCCGATGACGTCTTCGGTCATTTCCACAACGGCGATCATCAACATGATCTATAACTGGAATGAATTTATCTTTGTTAATACGTTCATCAGTACAGATTCGTACAAGACCTTAACTGTTGGGGTACAGAACTTTATCGGTCAATATACAACAGATTGGGGAGCGATTGGTGCAACGCTGATGATTAGTATTTTGCCGATCCTGATTGCGTTTCTCATCCTGAGTAATCGAATCGTAGAGGGAATTGCTGCGGGTTCTGTTAAAGGTTAAAAGGCTGGGGATCTAAGGTCCTTCCATTACTTGCTTAAAAGCGAGTCGGGAGGGGCCTTTTTTATCTTCTAAAACCTCGGGCAGGCGTACGGAAACAGGGCTTGATGAAAACGCTGAAAATACCTATTTATGGAATTACAAAAAACTTTCAACTATTTTCGCAAAACTACTGCATTTTCAAACTACCTGTGCTAACATACCCTAAGAATTAAAGCCCACATGGGAAAGGTGAGAAAATGACAGCAATATCCTCAACCAAAGAGTCCCTTCGTTCTGATGCCAAGGATCTGAATCTGATTCGACTGACATGGCCTATTTTCTTGGAACTCTTCTTATTTATGTTGATGGGGAGCGTGGATACGCTCATGCTCAGCTCGGTATCCGATAATGCGGTCTCCGGCGTTGGAGCAGCCAATCAGATTATTTCTATCGCTATCCTTGTATTGGAAGTCATTGGACATGGTGCTGCGATTGTAGTCGCACAATATATCGGATCGAAAAAGTTAAGTGAAGCAGCGCAGGTTACAGGTAATGCGATCACACTGAATCTTATCGTAGGTCTGGTCCTGAGCGGAATCTTCCTTCTGTTCGGAGGACAATTGCTAACACTTCTGAATATTCAAGGCGAAATTTATGATTTTGCCCGTTCGTATATAAATATCGTTGGTGGCGGGATCTTCCTCCAGGCACTCATTAATGCGCTGGCTGCGACGATTCGTACACATGGTTACACCAAAGAAACGATGTATGTTGCTGTATTCATGAACGTGATTCACGTTGTTGGTAACTATGCATTGATCTTTGGACACTTCGGCCTGCCGAAGCTTGGGGTGGAAGGTGCAGCAATCTCCACGGTGGGAAGCCGGTTTATCTGCCTGCTGATCTTCTTCTGGTTGTTGTATCGTGTGAGCGAGGTACGGGTGGATTTTGAATACTACATTAAGTTGTCCAAGAAATTCATTGGCAAAATTCTGCGGATTGGCATTCCGTCTGCGATGGAATCGATGGTATATCATTCCTGCCAGCTCGTGTTCACGCTGTATGTGACCTATCTGGGTGCAGAAGCTATGGCAACCAAGCAGTATGCGGGTAATATCTCCAGCTATATCTACTTGTTCAGCATGGCGATTGGTATGGGGACATCGATTATTGTAGGCCGGCTTGTGGGTGCGCGGCGCAAAGACGATGCGTACAAACGTGTTTTTGACAGTGTAAAATGGGCCCTTCTGGCCACGGTTATCATTGATGTAATCATCATTTTTTTCCGTGTGCCTCTGATGAGCATATTTACGGATAATCCGGAAATTATCAAGCTGGGGGCTCAGGTAATTTTGCTCAGTCTTTTACTCGAAACCGGACGTACCTGCAATATTGTAATCATTGGTTCCCTGCGTGCGGCAGGGGATGCAAAATTCCCGGTATACATGGGGCTGATCTCCATGGTCTGCATGAGTCTGCCACTGGGGTACCTGCTCATATTCAAGCTTCATCTGGGGCTCGCTGGTGTGTGGCTTGCCATTGCGGCGGATGAGTGGACCCGCGCGGTTATTATGTACTTCCGCTGGAAGAGTAGAGCTTGGGAGAAACATGAACTGGTGGAGCATGATGACGAAGAGGTTGGTGCACAGCCGGTACCGGCTGTCTGACGAAGTGTTGTGCGGATAAACAAAGCAAATAGTTAAATGAACCTGCTGTAGATCAATGAAATGGCTCTACAGTAGCCACAGGGCAGCAGTTTCCCAGAAGAGTCAATTACGGAAAGGATTCCATCCGTAATTGGCTCTTTTTTGCGTTCGGGATAGAGGCCAACCGAAGTGAAGATAGCAAAAATGATCAAAACGGCGATGACATCATTCACGTATAGTAAGGATATGGAAGGGGGCTTTACCACAGTTGAGCCGTTACCGTGCAATGATTCAGCAAAGTTTGTTCTATATTGAGACTCATCTGCATGAGCAGATTGGACTGGAAGAAGTGGCATCCGAGGCCTTGTTGTCGCCATATCACTACCATCGGATTTTCCGTAATGAGGTGGGCATGACCGTGGTGGATTATATCCGAAACCGTCGGATGAGTCTGGCGTCCACGACCCTCCGATCGACGGATGCGGGCATTTTGGATATCGCGCTGGCATGTGGATTTGAGAGTCAGGAAGCCTTCACCCGTGCATTTCGCAAATTATATGGCATGCCACCAGGACGTTTTCGCAAATTGTTCGATCTGAAATTATTCGAAGGAAGAACCAGAGGAGGAGAATTACAGATGAATCAGACGTCAACGATTACAGGTTGGATGTTAACCGGAAGTCATCCGCAAAATTATGAGATGGGCATTGATCCGGCCGAAGTGCATCAGGGAAAAGCTTCAGGATATTTGAAGGCAGTTACGCCGATGGAGCCCAACGAATTTGCAACTATGATGCAGCAGTTCAGAGCGGACAAGTATATAGGTAAGCGGATGAAATTATCGGGATTTGTGAAGACCGAGCATGTGGATGCTTTTTGCGGATTATGGATGCGTGTGGATAATAACGTTCATGATGTACTTCAATTTGATAACATGCATGATCGGCCAATTACTGGTACGCAGCCATGGAATCAGTATAGTATTGTGCTTGATGTACCGGAGGGCAGCGCGGTCATTTCATTCGGGGTTATTTTGAACGGTAAAGGAAAAGTGTGGGTCGACAGCTTCCGCTTCGAAGAAGTGGATCTGAACACACCGCTGACACATATGGAGACAGAGTACGAGATGTCGGACGAGCCGCTCAATCTGTCATTTGAGGAGTAAATGCAGAAGGGGGCATTAAACGGCTGACTTAAACATTAACATGAATTGAGAATCTATAGATCAAGGGCTGATCCAATTATGGGTTGGCTCTTTTTGTTGCCTTTGGGGTATAAAGAAAGTAGAGCCAAGTCCAAGCTGAGAGGATGAAAGTCTCTCATACAAATTGCAAACTCATCCATAGCTAATTCCCACGGACCTTGCTAACATAGACCCATAAACTAACTCATGACATAGATAAAGAGGATGAATCCCATGAATAAAAAAGTGCTCGTGGTGGATGACGAATCAAGTATCGTCAGTGCCATTGCTTACGCGCTGCGGCGCGAAGGATATGAAGTAGAGACTGCGAGTGACGGTGAAGAGGCCTTGGTCAAGGTTGCATCGTTTCACCCGCAGGTCATGATTCTGGACGTCATGATGCCAAGGCTTGATGGATACGGCGTATGCCGCAGGATGGAAGACCGGGAGGATATCGGCATTATTTTGCTGACCGTCAAAAATGATATCGTGGACAAGATCGTTGGCCTGGAAATGGGCGCCGATGATTACATGACCAAACCGTTCGAGATCCGCGAACTGCTCGCAAGGGTGAAAGCGCTCATGCGCCGTGTCGAGAAAAGCAGTCCACCACCTGACGATTCGAAGAATCAGGCCATCGTGAATGGCACACTGCGTATTCATGTTGCTCACCGCACGGTGACCGTGAATGAGGAGAAGCTGGATCTGACCCCAAAAGAGTTCGATCTGCTAACCATTCTCATGTCTAATCCTGAGCGTGTGTATACACGAGACGATCTTCTGGATCGGGTCTGGGGCATGGAATATGCGGGTGGTACACGAACCGTGGACATTCATATCCAGCGTTTGCGTAAGAAAATCGGAGATACGGATCAGCAAAAATTGCAGACCGTATACGGGATTGGTTACAAAGCATCTGCACCTGAAACAGGCGGGGCCATATGAGAGTCAGCATCAAGCTGAAGTTCAGTGTTTTTCTGGCAGCCCTGCTTATCCTAACGGTGGTTGTGCTTAGCTCACTGGTTCTGCGCGGTATTGAACGCAATCAACAGTCACAGATTGAAGGTATTTTATCGCAGCAGACACGGCTGGTGAATCTGAATGTGAGACAGTCCTACTACACCGAGTCCGTTCATCTGGATCAGGACGTTTTTTTACAGCGAAATGGCCGCAGGCTGGCACAGGAACTGGCCAACTCTACCGGATTGCCAATAGCACTCTATAACATGACAGGCCAGCAGGTGGGAGCATCCTTCGCCTCCAGCGAGAGTGAACTTGTTCAGGAAACGCTAGACTATGCGCTGCAAAATAAAATAGCCTATCATGAGCAGGGCGAGACCCTGCTCTATGCCGCACCGCTGGATGGTCCGGATGGACAGATGGGCGCCGTATGGATACAATACCCTGTCCAGAGCTACCATGAATTTTATACTCGCATCCTTCAATTGTTCATCTGGGCCGGAATTACCGTTGTGGCGCTGAGCTTCATATTAGGTTATCTGTTCTACAATCGGTTTGCCGTTGCGATTACCCGGCTGAAGAGGTCCGCAGATTCCATTCGCGAAGGGAACTACATTACGGAGTCCCCTGTAAGGCGCAAGGATGAACTGGGAGAGCTGGGGCAGGGCATTTATTATATGAGTACATCCATTCAGCAAAACATCACAGCCATGCATGCGGAGCAGCAGAAGTTGCAACTGGCCATAGAGAAGCTGCAGGCGCTGGAACAGCAGCAGAAACAATATATCGGTAACATTAGCCATGAATTCAAGACACCGCTAACGTCGATCAAAGCCTATGTGGAGCTGCTCGACATGTATAAGGATGATCCGCAACTGCTTGATGATGCCACAAGTAACATTGGCAAAGAAACGGAGCGGCTGTACGAGATGGTGGAGAAAGTATTACATTTATCTGCCCTGGAGAAGTATGACTTCGAGAACCAGGCCGAAGATGTAGAGGTCAGTGCTCTGCTGGAGGATGCCTGTGGCCGGATGCGTGGGAAAGCGGAGAAGTTTGCGCTGAACATGGAACTGGATCTTGAACCGGCGGTGATCCGCAGTGATCGGGAGAGTCTTATGCATATTTTCATCAACATGCTGGATAATGCGATCAAATATAACGTTCCGGATGGTGTGATCCGGGTGAAGAGTGAACTACGGATGCAGGGGCGTCAAGCGGTCATTCGCATCTACAACTCGGGTACACCGATTCCGGCAGAGGCACGGGAGAAGATTTTTGAACCCTTTTACACCGTGAACAAAGACAGGGCCAGAAAAACTGGCGGAACAGGACTGGGACTATCTCTCGTGAAGCAGTTTGTTGAAAAACAGGGCGGTACAATCACCCTGCTGTCGGGTGATCCAGAAGATGGGGAAGGTGTGGCATTCCAACTCGTATTTCCTTTGGCTGATGCAAGTTTACAAGTTCGAAACAAGTCTGAATAACTTTGGAAGTATGCCGTGTGTATGCTTGGTCTTATAGAAGAGAAACCAGGGGGGACCATGATGAATTGGAAACAAGCAGCTTTGGGCACGTTCGGGGCCATCGTCCTGTTAACAACAGCAGCATGCGGGGGAATAACAGAGCCGGGGGGCAACACACAAGGCGGGAAGACGGGAACCGATATTACGGTGAAAGATAACACCAACACATCCGTCTACCAGAGCTTTAAGCTGGAGAAAATAGATAAATTGCCAAATATGCGCGGGATTACCTGGCTCAGTGATGATTGGATTGTATCCGACAAGGAGAACAAGTCCTTGAAACCCGTCACCGTTGAAGGTCAGGAAAGGTACCCGCATAACTTATACATGTATGATCTAACCAAAGGTACAGATACGCCGCTCAAGGAAAGTGAAGCGAATCTTGGTGCACCGCTGGTGTCACCGGATGGTCAGTACCTATTCTATCGGGAGCCGGAGGAAAACACGGGAAAAGGCTATATTCTGAACCTGCATAACGGGGAGGCAATCCCCGCTGGTAAGGAGGATGGCTTTATCCAAGAGGGCGCATGGCTGGATAATGAACATGTCGTTTTCCCTAATATGAAGGGTGATCTGATCTCGGCAAATGTGGATGGCACAACGAAAGTGCTGGTGGAGACAGGTAATTTCAATGTGCGGAGTATCAAAGTGTCAGGCAATATGCTCTATTATATTACGGGCGAGGACGGCCAGTTGAATGCATACGATGTGAAGACGGGTGACGTGAAACAGGTGCTGAAAAGTGTGGAGTGGGTCATTCCTTCTAATGATGGAACAAGGCTTGCGATTGTGAAAAGAACGGCGGATACCAAACGTGCGCTGGTGCTCACCGATCTGGAAGGGAATGAGAAGGCCACACTCGCCAGAGGTACGCAGATCTTCGGCACCAGCTGGTCGGGTGATGATTCCAAGATTGCATACACCATCAATTCCGAGAATGATAATGAGAAAGGGCTGTTTGTCTCCAATACGGAGTCGGCAGAACAGTTCCAGATCTCGGCGGATATGGACAACGCTTCTGACCCGCTCGCCTGGAGCCCGGAAGGTAATAAGATCCTTTTATCGCAGGCGGTATTGGAGAATGAATCGTATCACTTTGTAACCTCAGTCATTACGATCTCGGAATAGGATGGTTGTTGCGGACAGATATGTTCCATATCTTTCATCCCTTTCTATACATTTATATTGACTAAGCTATTCCGCTTCCGATAAACTAGAATGCAGGAATAAAAGTCGAATGTCAGACAGCAGTTCGAGACGAAGTTTCGGGCGGCTGTTTCTTTTCTTTTTACAAGTAAGGGTGCAACGTAGTCGTCTTGCCGGATGATCCGGCTAATAACAACATGGAATAGGAACAGGTGATATACATGTGTAACAGCGCGTACCGCGTGCTTTTATATTATAAGTTCGTGAAGATTGAAGACCCCGAGACGTTTACACAAGAGCATCTGCAATACTGCAAGGACCTCGGTGTGAAAGGCCGTATTCTGATCGCATCCGAAGGTATTAACGGCACGGTATCCGGAACGCCAGAACAGACGGAACAGTATATGAAAGACATGCATGCGAACCCGCTGTTCAGCGATATGGTGTTTAAGATTGATGATGTGGAAGAGCATGCGTTCAAAAAAATCTTTGTTCGGCACAAAGCAGAGCTGGTTACGTTCCGCGTGGAGGAAGATCTCGATCCGAATGTGATTAGCGGCAAACGCCTTTCACCGAAGGAGTTCCATGAGCATTTGCAACGTGATGATGTCATCGTTATCGATGGTCGCAATGATTACGAATACGAAATCGGCCATTTCCGCGGGGCTATCCGTCCAGATGTTGAGTCGTTCCGTGAGTTTCCGGAGTGGATTCGGGAGAACCTGGGTGACATGAAGGACAAAACCATTATTACCTACTGCACTGGCGGCATTCGCTGCGAGAAGCTGACTGGCTTCATGATCAATGAAGGATTCCAGGACGTGGCTCAATTGGACGGCGGTATTGTCACGTACGGTAAAGATCCTGAAGTACAAGGCCATCTGTTTGATGGCAAGTGTTACGTGTTTGATGAGCGAATCTCTGTGCCGATTAACCGGACAGACGAGGATATTGTCATTGCCAGCTGTTATCACTGTGGAACGACACATGACCGATATATTAATTGTCCAACCTGCAACCTGCAGCACGTAAGCTGTGAGGATTGCGAAGAGACGCATAACCGCTTTTGCTCGGATGCTTGCCGGGAGGCAGCACCGGTACACGCATAAGCAGGAGAGCAGGTGCTGATCGTGAAGCGTGAAGAGGAACGAACGACGCGTGAACGGATTTTGTTCATGCTGAAGCAGCAAGGCACATTGACCGCGAGGGAAATGACAGCTGATTTGGGTCTGACCGGCATGGCCATTCGCCGTCATCTGACGGCACTGGAGCAGGACGGCTGGATCGAGGTTCGGGAGGCGCGGGCTACGGCTGGACGTCCGTCCTCGGTGTACCAATTGACGGTACGTGGGGACAGCTTTTTCCCAAAATCATATTCGTCCCTTACGCTGGAGCTACTTGAAGAATTGTCTGACTCAGCCGGGAGCGGTGTGGTGGATGCATTGTTCGAGAGTCGACGGGACAAGCTGCTTCGTAGCGGATTGCCACAGATGGAGGGCCAGGATCTGGCCGGACGGGTGGAGGAACTCGCGCGAATCCAGAATGCCAACGGATATATGGCGGATGCGTCCAGAGAAGAAGATGGAACCTACGTCATTACGGAAATGAATTGCCCGATTGTACAAGTCGCGAGTGTCTACAAGCAGGCTTGCCGCTGTGAACTGGAACTGTTCCGCTCGCTTCTTCAAGCTGAGGTAGAGCGTACCGAATGTTACGCCGATGGCGGCAAAAGGTGCAAGTATGAGATTCGCGAAGCGTCGGGGAATTAACTGGTTTATACAAAGAGATTGTTTCGATTCGTCGAAATAGTCTCTTTTTTTGAATGAAAATGACGTAAATGAGTTATTTATATGGTGAGATGCGTGATATAATCTGAAATAACATCCAGATGTTTTATACATAACTCAATATTAGATGGGAGGCGTTAACGATGCACGAACCCGAACCGGCTTTGAAAAAGGCCATGAATCTATTGAAGGAACTGAGCGAGGATGAAGAGTTCCGTCAACAATATGAAGCACGTCAAAAGTTTTTACGGGATCAAGTATCCATGATGGAAGGCGCACGAGAAGAGGGTCTCAAGAAAGGCATGGAGGAAGGAATTCAAAAAGGAATTAAAGAAGGGATCAAAGAGGGAATCAAAGAAGGTGAAGCTGAGAGCAAGCAGAAAATCGCAATGAATATGCTCAATTTAGGTCTTGATCAAGAGACTATTGTCATAGCGACGGGACTAACCTCTGCTGAAGTGAAAGCAATCCAGCAAGAAAAATAAGCTATATATACTAGGCAACTCGCATAACTTGCGGGTTGCTTTTTTTTCGTTATGTAATGTTTTCTATCACAACCATACGATGAAAGTAAATTGGAAGCGGTTCAACCATTGACGGATATCGGGACGCCCCTTAATATTAGGGGAACAATAAAACACCAACACGGGTCATGGACTTCAGTCGCATGAGAAAAGTCTATATTTGTCTGCTTTTGTCGATCAAAGCAACAATGCGTTGAAGCGTTTTGTCCCGCCCTATCGTGCCAATGGAATCTCGATAAGGGTAACCACATTTTATAAGATGGAGAGGGGTTCTCACACATGAAAAAGAAATTTTGGATGTCACTGATGATGGTTGCTTCAATGATCGTTGCGGCAGGTTGCGGAAATAACAGCGGTACAAGCTCGGAATCCGAAGGATCGGGGAGTACAACAGGTGGAGGCAGCGAGGAAAAATCATACCAGATTGCCATCTCGCAGATTGTTGAACATCCATCTCTGGATGCTACACGTGAAGGATTCATCGCAGCACTGAAGGAAGCAGGCATTGAAGAGAACAAGAACCTCAAAATCGATTACAATAATGCGCAAGGTGATTCAACAAACAACCTGTCCATTGCACAGAAAATCTCGGGTGATTCCAAAAATGATCTCGTACTCGGCATCGCAACACCATCTGCGTTGGCTCTGGCTCAACAAGTGAAGGACAAGCCATTGTTGTTTGCAGCAGTGACAGACCCACTGGGTGCCAAACTGGTGACCGATATGGACAAGCCGGGCGGCAATGTTACAGGTGCATCCGACACGAATCCAGAGGCCATCGTACAATTGGCTGACTTTATCGCTAAAAATCTGCCGGATGTGAAAACGGTGGGCTTGGTCATTAACGAAGGTGAACCAAATGCGGTGGTTATGGCAGATAACGCAGAAAAAGCACTCGCAACACATAATATCAAGCTGGTGAAAGCACCCGTTACGAATACATCTGAAGTAAAACAGGCAACGGATTCTCTTGTTGGCAAAGTAGATGCCTTTTACATCACACTTGATAATTCTGTCGTGAGTGCGGTTGATACGATCATCCAAACGGCAAACAGTAATAAAATTCCGTTCTTCTCCAGTGATCGGGATACCGTTGAAAAAGGAGCTTTTGCAACGGTTGGCTTCAAATATTATGACCATGGATATCAGGTGGGTGAGATGGCCGCGGACATTCTGAAAAATGGTACGAATCCTGGTGATATGAAAGTCACCGTTCCGGACAAACTGGATCTGATCCTGAACCTGAAAGCAGCTGAAGCCCAAGGCATCACGGTTACGGATGAGATGAAAGCCGAAGTAAAAGACCAGGAAAACAACATTATTCAATAGAATCTGAGATTGATTCAATAATCTGACCGAAGTGTAATCCGGCAGTATGGATGCGAGGCGAACGTGCAACGGGTTCGCCTCATTCTTTTCGATAGACAGGGAGGAAGTAGCGTGAGTATAAGCTGGAATTCAATTGAAGGAGCAATCGAGCTGGGGCTTTTATATGCACTGATGGCACTTGGTGTATATATTACGTTCCGCATACTCGATTTTCCTGACCTTACCGTAGACGGAAGTTTTACAACAGGAGGCGCAATCGCGGCGGTTATGATCTCCAATGACTTCTCTCCTTGGCTCGCCTGTTTGGCGGCAATGGCTGGCGGCATGGTGGCCGGGGCTTGTACAGGTCTGCTTCATACCAAAGGCAAAATCAACGGATTGTTATCCGGGATTTTGATGATGATCGCGCTTTACTCCATTAATATGCGTATTCTTGGCGCACCGAATAAATCCATTATGGGTATGGACAATCCGTTCTCAGGTGAGCATGTCATGGTACTTATTATTATCATCGTGCTGGTGTTTAAAATCATGCTCGATCTGTTCATGAAAACAGATGTTGGACTGGCACTCCGCGCGACAGGTGATAACAAACGCATGATTCGCAGCTTTGGTGCAAATACGGATGTGACTACGATTGTAGGTGTCAGCTTATCTAATGGATTGGTTGCTCTGTCTGGTGCATTCATTGCACAGCAATCAGGTTTTGCGGATATCACGATGGGCATTGGTATGATAGTCATTGGACTGGCTTCGGTGATTATCGGTGAAGCTATTCTTGGTGCAAGAACGGTCTTCTGGGCTACACTTGCTGCGATTGTTGGTTCGATTATTTATCGGATTGTGGTCGCGCTTGCCCTTCAAGTGGAATGGTTTGATACATCTGATCTTAAGTTGATCACCGCGGTGATCGTCATTATTGCCCTTGTATTCCCAACGATGCAGCGCTCCATGAAGCAGCGAAGTCTGGCTCGCAAACGAACAGAAGAGTTGATGCGATCCGGGGGTCATCAGGCGAAGGGAGGTATGTGAGCATGCTGGAGATTACGCAAGTAACCAAGCTGTTCAACCCAGGCACAACGGATGAGAAGACCGCGCTGGTTGGCGTGAATCTGACGATGAATCCGGGAGATTTTGTGACGGTGATTGGCAGTAACGGAGCGGGTAAATCCACGCTGATGAACATTATCTCGGGTGTGATGAAGCCAGACATGGGTGATGTGCTGATCAATGACCGCTCTATTAAAAACCTGCCGGAGCATAAACGCAGCAGCTGGATTGGCCGGGTGTTTCAGGACCCGATGGCAGGGACAGCACCACATATGTCCATTGAAGAAAATATGGCGATGGCATATAAACGTGGCAAAGGACGCGGACTGGGCTTCGGAGTTACCCGTGCCAGACGTGAGGTTTTCAACACGCAACTGGAGAAGCTGGGAATCGGACTGGAGAAGCGTCCCAATGCAAAAGTGGGGCTTTTGTCTGGCGGTGAGCGGCAGGCACTCAGTCTGTTGATGGCTACGTTTACCCAGCCGCAGATTTTGCTACTGGATGAACACACGGCAGCCCTTGACCCTTCACGTGCCGAATTGATCACGGAACTGACGGAGACACTTGTGCGTGAGATGAGACTGACCACCCTGATGGTGACGCACAATATGGAGCAGGCCATTCGTCTGGGTAACCGTCTGATCATGATGGACAAAGGACGAATTATTCTGGATGTCAGCGAAGAGCGCAAACGTACGTTAACCGTGCCTGAGTTGCTTGGTGAATTCGAACGGATTAGCGGCAAAAAAATGGCAGATGATCGTGTCGTACTGGGTTAAGGCAAGGTAATACTTGTTGGAAGAACAGATATACGTAGCGTCTGCAATTTAGCTATCTATAAGATAAACGATAGAAACCTTTTGCGTTCTCGCAAAGGGTTCTTTTGTGGTATGTTGAACACGTTGAAGAAAATGGAAAGAATCTATATTATTTCGGAATAGCGAATTATACATAGTAGGAGGACCCTGACATGTCTTTGCAATGGGATGAAGGAACATATACGGTCACGCGGCGAACGGAATCCATTCGCTTGCTCGCCAAGGAATTTGCACTGCTGCATTTTCTGTATGAAAACAAGGAAAAAGCCTTCACCCGCAGTCAACTGCTGGATCGGGTATGGCCGCTGGAATATCCGGTTGAACGCACCGTGGACGATCATATCTATCGCCTGCGCAAGAAATTGAAACGTTGGGATGAGATCAGTCTGGACACGGTACGGGGTTATGGATACCGGCTTGCTGTGCAGGAGAACAAGTCCGCTCTACCCGCTAGCCCTTCTGCTCAGGACCCAGAAATGCAGGAAGTCATTCACGGATTACTTCGTAAATATCACTTGTTTGGGCAGGGAAATGCCATACAGACCCTGGTTCAACAGCAGGAAGCGCTTGGCATTCAGATTGCCCCGTATTATCAGTTGTATATTCATTTTATACAGGGAGATCTGGAGTGGCTGATTACAACCAAAGAAATTGCTTTTGAAGAACGCTTATACTGGTTATTAATTTTTGTCCATTCGCTAATTGAACCATCAGAAAGCTTACCCTTGTATGAGCAGGCATTGAGTTCATCTGCATTATCTGCCGATCAACTTCGGGAACTCCGCATTCTAAACATCGTTGAAGTCTATGTAGAGGTGGGCCAGTATCAACGTGCCAAAACGCAGCTTGAAGAAACGTATCGTGTAATAGAGACTGAGGAGCTGAAGAATTTCAGACTTCCTGTAGCACTTGCCGCGTTGTATGTGGAACTGTGGGGTGGCAGCGGTGAAG
Source organism: Paenibacillus sp. FSL M8-0212 (assembly GCF_038004645.1). Taxonomy (NCBI): domain Bacteria; kingdom Bacillati; phylum Bacillota; class Bacilli; order Caryophanales; family Paenibacillaceae; genus Paenibacillus; species Paenibacillus sp. FSL M8-0212. The sequence goes on from NZ_JBBORP010000001.1 coordinate 2,878,517, forward strand.
CTGTTGAGGCCCAGATGGCAGTCCTGCGGTCAGGATTGAAGGATGCCCCATATCTGCGGGAGATCGGACGTTTTCAGGTGATGGAGGGGTTATGGTTGCTTCGGCAAGGACGAGTTCGTGAAGCAGAGTTAAGAATGGATGACGGTCTGGATGTATTGAAAATGTCGCTGAACGCACCGCTATATCTGAATGCTGCATATCAGATTCTCCTATTCCTGGGTCATCATCGAATCGAAGGCAGACTTCGGAGTAAGTATCGTCAAGTGTACGCTGAGATCGGCAAAAGTTACGGTGTTCCCTTATATGGACAACAAATTGCAGATGAAGTACGTAACTTTTTATCTCCTACCTCCCCATCCTCTGATCTTCCTCTGATATAACTCCCTTATGATTACAGCCAAGGAACATACAGACCGTAAACGGCTGTAATCAAGGGAGGGAGTACATGTATGACCGTCATTTCAAATGAACCCACATCCAATGAATCCACCGAATTAACCGCCTCATCTGCGGAATCTTCCAAAAGCTTATGGACTAACCTCCAGTTTGTCCGCATGTTTATCGCATACTCGCTGGCTACGTTTGGAGATTGGTTCGATGCACTCGCCATCCAGGTGATGGTGGCCTACCGCTGGGGTGCTGATCCGCTGATCATTGCGCTTATTCCTGTATGTATGGCTGTCCCGGGTATACTGCTGGGCTCCTTTGGAGGTGCCCTTGCCGATCGACTTCACAAAGTGAAAATCATGATGCTGTGTGATGTGATCACCGTGGGATTAACCGTTGCTATTTTATTCGCACCAAGCCCGATCTGGCTGCTTCCACTTCTTGCTCTACGTGCCATGATGGGTGTTTTTCATGTTCCAGCCCAGCAGGCGTTAACCCGCCAGGTGGTGGCAGAGGAGCATCTGTTTCAGGCATCGTCCCTAAACGGTTTTGTAAGCCAGTGTTCGAAAGTGGCGGGACCACTTCTGGGTGCAGTCATTTTGGCCTTTTTCTCACCACAAATCTGTATTGTCATTAATGCCTGTACCCGCCTGTTGTCAGGTGCGGTATTGTGGCCCTTGCGGCGTTCGGTGGAGAAGGCGGAGTCCGTAGCATCAGACGGAAGTGCTGTTAGTGAAAAGGATGGATCGGAAACCTTGTTCTCACAATGGAAGCAAGGCTGGCGTTTTATACAGAGCAGTCGCACCGTACTGAGTACGATTTTATTCGGCTGTTTTGGACTCATGGCCATTCTTATGATTGATTATCAGTTTACGACCCTGTTTCGGGAGATCAAGCCAGGTAATGAATCACTGCTCGGCTGGTTGGGTTCATCTGCAGGCGCAGGGGCAGTAATCATCATTTTGTTGTTAAATCGCTTGCCGAGAATTGGGTATGGGTGGGGACTGGGTGGAGGATATCTATTCGTAGGTGCTGGAATCGCTGCATTGGGGTGGATCGGCCCACAAACACCTGAAATTTGGGTCATTATCTGGGGTCTCTGTATCGGGATAGGTAATGGACTCTTTATGGTAACACTGAATTATTTGTTGCAAAAAGAGACCCCTCCTGCCTATGTAGGGCGCGTCTTCGGCATCCAAAATTCACTATCCAGTGTTGTACTGGTCGTAGCTCCACTTGCAGGTGGGGCGCTCATCCGAGTTGCAGGGCCGAGTCCTACCTTTCAATATATCGGTCTCGCTACGCTGGTGATTGGTCTTGCCGGCATACTGCTGCAACGCATTTTGTGGGAAGGGAAGCAGCCTCTCGTGTCTGAAGCCAAAGAGATCATTCCGTAGGAATCGGTCTGACAGCCTGTCCGGACATTTTTAATTATCATTACATCTACAATATAACGAACAGCCGCTTTCGGTACTCATCCGAAGGCGGCTGTTTGCACATTGCATTGTTAAGCACGATTGAACGAATCACACTTCCCACCAAGCAAAATAAGCAGTAGACGCCATCAGTCCACCAACCGAAAGTGATCCGCTGACAGAGAGGTTAATGGCTTGACCTGGAGGAACCACATAACGGCCAAATTCATTGGACAGAAACGGCCCTGCTTGAAGGGGCATAGCCATCAATGGGGTCGCTCCTGAAGGCGCAGCAGCAGAAAATCGTACGATGGCTACGCTGGTATTGCTGCTGGAAAGATTGCTGTTTACCGGCGTGAGTGTGGTGGGCGATGTCAGTGTTCCATTAGCGCTGAGACTCATGGAACCGCTGAAGGATGACAACAGATTCAGTGCAACCGTGATTCCGCCGGAGAGCCGTGATACGTATAGGGTCTTCCCACTCCCTGCTGGATTGGCCAATTGTACGGTGGCGATAACCGTTCCTCCCAGTAACCCCAGTGTAGTGGAGTTGGTGGAACCTGCGTTGTACAGATTTCCTGTACTGCCAGCATTATTCTCCGGAGGTGCAACAATGCCGGGAGAAATATACGTGTTGGTGTTGGACGTATAGACGGGCTGGCTTAACGGGTTGAATACATTATTGTTTGGCACAGTGTGCACCTCCTTTTATCAGGATCAAACTCAGAATTCCCACCAGAACAGATTAATGGCTGCGGTCTGATTCCCCGTGCCTACGCTAATGGATAATGTTTGTCCCGGTGGCACAATAATGGAGCCATTCAGATCCAGTGAAAAAATTCCTGCGGTGAGCGGAATACTTGCAATACTCGTGAAGGTTCCCCCCAGAGTACCAGTATTTTGCCTTGTGGTAACTACACTGGCATTGGTATTGCCCAGTAATGTATTGACGGGCACTGGTGTGCTACCAACAGTCACGGTTCCTCCTGAATAGATAACAAGAGTAGCCGCCGCTGTTGTGCCTCCTGTGAGGCTGGATATGCGTATTGTTCGGCCGCTGCCGGCCGCATTCAAGATCTGTAGAAGAAGATTCTGGTTGGAAGGAATTAAGGTATTGTTGGTCGTCAGGGCAAAAAAACTGCCTGCAGCAGCTGCGCCGCTGTCTGGTGACGCTTCAATGCCGGGGGCTGAGAAGGTATTGGTCAGTTGAGTAAACAGGGGACGATTGGATTGGTTGAATACATTATAGTTGGTCATCTCATCCACCTCCCATAGACCAGTTCATTTGAGCAACATTCCGATTGATTCGCATTTCATTGTACTTGCAGTGTATGTGAAAAGAAGCAAAATGGATTGGGGACTGAGCCGTATATCTGGAAATAACGGCAGATGCCGTGCCCGCATATACAAACCGGGCATACGATGCGTAAGCACATTTTTTAAGGGGAAATCGAGATGAGTCGAACAGCGAAGCGAAGCAAGAAGAGAACGAAGCAACCAACTAAATATGTCAGTCGCCGCCGCTCCCGTCATTCCTGCCGCGCTAAATTGCTGAAACCCCCTTGTTCCCGGATTACTCGTCCCCGGTTCAAGCAGGGTGCTTCCTCACGCACGAAACTCCCTGGTGCTATTCATTGTTTTACAGAGCATACGTATGTCGGAGCCGAAACCAGTAGCAGCATGGATTCACTCCCGGCACAAGACACCTCATCACTCAGCATGTATACCTATGGCGTTGTGAATCGGGGAAAACATCCGGCGCTTGTACAGATCCAGATCAGCCCCAATGCCGTAGATTATGCTGTGGACAGCCAGGAGGTGGTCGCGGGAGGCCAGACCAAAGCGCTGGTACCATTGCGATTTTTGCACTATACCCGGCTTGCAATTCGATCCGTTGAACCGGATCAACCGACCCGGCTCGATGTTTACTTTCAGGCACAGCGTATGCCGTAAGGGAGTTATGATCTCACAGATTTGACCAGGGAGGAGGACGAGGCACATGCCTAACTTTACAACGTTTAATACGAATCCGGACAATCTGAGAACGTTGATTTTTGGCCAGGATAGTACAGGCACAGCCCAGCCTGTCAGAACGGATACGAGCGGGAACGTGGTTGGTATTATTTTGGACGGAACCATCAGTAACATCTCAGGTCTGACCACGGTTACAATTAACGCCGGAACCATTACCAACATTCTGAACGGAACCATCACGAGTGTACTTGGAGCGACGATCACGGCAGGTACGATCAACAGTGTGCTTGGAGCCACAGTTACAGCGGGTACATTAACGAACTTGCTAAATGGTACGATCACCAGTGTATTGGGAGCAACGATCACGGCGGGAACGATTACAAGTGTACTCGGGGCAACCGTAACAGCAGGAACACTCACGAACTTGCTGAATGGTACCATCACGAGTGTACTCGGAGCCACGGTGACCGCAGGAACACTGACGAACTTACTGAATGGTACGATCACAAGTGTACTTGGGGCGACGATCACAGCTGGAACGATCACCAGTGTACTCGGAGCTACGGTGACCGCGGGAACACTGACGAACTTGCTGAATGGTACGATTACCAGTGTATTGGGAGCGACCATTACAGCCGGAACAATCACCAGTGTGCTCGGGGCCACGGTGACCGCGGGAACATTAACGAACTTGCTGAATGGTACGATCACAAGTGTATTAGGAGCGACGATTACCGCCGGAACGATCACAAGTGTGCTTGGAGCAACGATTACAGCGGGTACCATTACAGGTATACTCGGAGCGACCATAACAGCAGGAACACTGACGAACCTGTTGAACGGAACCATTACCAGTGTACTCGGTGCAACGGTAACAGCGGGTACGTTGACGAACTTACTGAATGGTACGATCACGAGTGTATTGGGAGCAACCATTACCGCAGGAACACTGACGAACTTATTGAATGGAACCATTACAAGCGTACTTGGCGCAACCGTAACTGCTGGTACATTAACGAACCTGCTGAATGGTACGATTACGAGTGTACTCGGGGCAACGATCACCGCCGGAACACTGACAAACTTGTTGAACGGAACGATTACCAGTGTGCTCGGAGCCACAATTACAGCGGGGACACTTAGCAGTGTGACGTCCATTTCACAGAAGAGTTTTCAGGAGTCTCAACTCATAAGCACCCCGACCGCCAACACCTTCACAGCGCTTCCAGCGGTTACGACCAGTGTATTTGGCACGTATTCTTTCTTTGTATATAACCGGGGGCCGGGTGTGAACCGGGTAGATGCTCTTGTTGAGATCAGCGCCAACGGAACGAACTGGTACACGGATGTGACGACAGTAACGGGCATTTTGTCCGGGTCAGTGGATGTATTGGTACCACAGCGTTTTCTCAAATATACGCGTCTTTCCTACCGCTCCAGCCTAATCGGCGCACCAAGCACGATTGATGTGTTCTTCAATGGACAAGGCACATAACCCATTTATTTGTCATATAGGTACATGGAGTTCCTTTGGTGGACTTCATGTACTTTTTTGTATTGGAGGTGGTTGCATTTGAAGAACCGTTTACTTGGAATTCATATGATTGTGCAAAATGAAGAACATCATCTGCCCCGCTGTCTCGACAGCTTGAAGCATATCAGCACGGAATGTTTTATCACTGATACTGGCTCATCTGACCGTACACCCGAGATCGCCAGAACGTATGGAGCAACGGTGTTGCACGCCCGCTGGCAAGATGACTTTGCCCATGCACGAAATATCAGTCTGCCTCTGGCTGGCACCGAATGGGTCCTATGTCTGGATGCTGATGAGTACGTTACGCAGGGATTGGAAGAACTGCTGAATTATTTACCCAAAGTCCATAAAAGCATTTCAAGATTACGTATTACCATAGAAAATCGATACGGTGAAGGGGTGGAAGAGAGCGTTATCTCTCAGCCAGTGAGGCTGTTCCGTGCTCATCAGGGATATCGATATGCGGGACGCGTCCATGAGCAGTTGGTTCGTTGTATACCAAGCAAGCTTGTCCTGGATGAGGCTGCTGATATGAATAAGAGCGAGACCTATACAGATGAACAAAGCCAATTGATCGAGACTGAACCGCTTGCTCCACTATGTCTGGTTCATGATGGATATCTGGCCTCAACGATTGCGCAAGAGCATAAGCCAAGACGTAATTTGAAACTGATTGAGCGGGAACTCGCAGATGAGCCTGCACAGCCTTTTCACCTGTACAATCTGGGAGTAACGTATTGCCAGCTTGGTCAGGTCGAAAAGGCAATTGAAGTGTTCCGTGAATCATTGCGCCTGACAGAGTCGCTCGCGCCATATCGTTCTACACTGGTTAGAGATTATGCAAAGACCCTTGTAGGATCGGAACATTACGACGAGGCGAATGCAATTCTGGCTGTGGAAAGACAGTGTTATCCATCCTATGCTGATCTGCATCTGTTGTATGGGGAGACGTTGGAGCAGCAAGGTTTGGAGGAGCGTGCATATCAATCGTATGCCCGAGCAACGAACTGCCGGGAGGGAATAGACCGTGTTGGACACAGTGATGGCGGTAGCGCTTTAGACGCCTCATATGTAACGGAAGCAGGTTCTGACAGTTACAGAGCTTATACCGCCATGGCAAGACTTGCACAGAAACGGGGATTCCTGAATGAGTCTGCACATCTGTACGGGCTGGCTCTGGACAGCATGTTCACATATGCTCCGGCATGGGCAGGGTTGGCAGATGTGCTGCAACAATCCGGTGAAACCGATGAGAACATAGCAGAAACATTGCTCGCCAGATGCCGAGGATTCGAGGAATCGGGTCACGGTAATTCGATTCGTGGTGAAATGCTCCATTCATATGCAGTGACAAATGAGGACCATCTGGTGAAGGTGATTTATGTTCTAGCAGGCTGTGGGGCATATGAACAGGCATTGAAAATGCTGGATACTGATGTGCGTACCGCTCGTATCCATGTAGCTGATCGAATACATTGGATGTTGTGTGCGAATAGGGTTTCCGAAGCGCTGCAACTGGCAGAAGAACACTGGAGCGAAGGGTGTGTAAATGAAGTCAATCTGCTGGGGGAGCACAGAATGGATTGGGCACTGGCTTGTTGGACCAACGGATTACGATTATCCGAGGCGTTCCTCGCAACTACGCTTCCACAAGAAAAGAACGTTTGGAAGGTCATGGATCGACTGCTGAATCAGTTAACCAAAGAGCCGCGAAGCATGGATCCTGCGTCACAGGAACAAAAGCTTATGCAATGGGGTCCGCAGGCAGAGATGGTAGCAGAAAAGGTTGTGCAGCAAGCCGTAAAGACAGGACAGCTTATACTTGCTGAGCAACTGCATGAGTTGCGGGCAATGATGATGTGTGATCATTGGGGAACGGCTGTAACTTTACGACGGGAGTTTGCAAGTCTGCTGTATCGTCAGGGGTATACCATGGTAGCCGCGAACATCCTGATTCAGTGCATGACCGAGAGTGAGCTGGATGCCGAAGGGTTATTCTGGCTGGGTGAAACGCTGTATGCCAAAGGCCACAATGATCAAGCGCTGTCTCTGTTCGAGCAAGCTCTGGAGCGGGAGCCTGATATGCGGCAGGCCCGAGCTGGAGCAGCTGTATGTTACATGCGGCTGGCAATGGAGGCCATCCAGCAGGAGATGGTTCGTTCTTCGTCTTCAGGTGTACTTTCTGCACAATTTACTACACTGGAACAAAGGCTGCGAACGACCGAAGGCATCCCATGGCGTACGCTTTTCCATGCAAAGGAAAGGAGGAATCAGCTTGCGAGCGGAACGAATTTCCCTATGCATGATCGTGAAGGATGAAGAAGAGTTGCTGCCTCATTGTCTTGCCAGTGTCCAGGGAGCGGTGGACGAAATGATTGTAGTGGACACCGGTTCGTCGGACCGCAGCGCGGAGATTGCGAAGCAATATGGAGCGGTGGTTGTGGCATTTGAGTGGTGCGAAGATTTTGCCGCAGCACGGAATGCTGGCCTGGAGCGGGCTTCCGGCGACTGGATTCTCTTTCTTGATGCGGACGAGGCGCTCGATAGGGCTGCGCGTGAGCAGATCAGGAGCTGGACGGCGGTCAGCGGATGTGACGGATTGTTTTTAAACATTCATAACTATACAGGTACGGGTCAGCAGGGAGTTACCGTGAATCCAGTTTTGCGTCTCTTCCGTAATGCCTCGGAGCATCGGTTCGAAGGTCGAATTCATGAGCAGATTGCGGCGGCGATTTGCCGTAGGAATCCAGAGGCTGCTTTTCATGTGACGGACATGGTCATCCATCATTATGGGTATCAGACGGCGATTGTGGAGCGCAAAGATAAGGTGAACCGCAATGTCCGCCTGCTGCAACAGGCAGTGGAGGAAGAACCGGATCAGCCGTTCCATCACTATAATCTGGGTGTCGAGTATCTGCGTGTGGGGGAAGCGGAGCGGGCGTTGGAGACGTTTGGTGTGGCTCGGATGGGGATTGATCCTGCGATGACCAGTTACGCGCATTTGCTGTTCAAATATGAAGTTCGTTGTCTCCAGCATCTGAATCGCTGGCAGGAGGCATTAGATCGCATTGATGCTGCGCTTGAACTCTTTCCAGAGTACACGGATCTGATGCACCATCGCGGGGTATGTGCAGACGCATTGGGTGATGCAGATCGGGCAGAGTATTCGCTCCGTGAAGCTATTCGCATGGGTCCACCTCCCCCCATATACCATACGGAAGAAGGCATCGGCACCTATCAGACGTGGTATACGTTAGGACGATTGCTGGAAGGAAGGGCAGATCTGGAGGGTGCGGTGGATGCTTACGTGGAAGCGGTGCGCGCCAAATCCAGTCTGCTGCCACCGCTCTATCGGATATTCCGCATTATGCGAGTTTCCGGGCAGGAACATCAGATTCCAGAGCTGGTGAGGGAGCGTTTTGCACTCAGTTCGGAAGAGGCTACACACAAAGTATTGGGCATTCTGGAGCAATCTCGTTGTTATGATGCGGCTTTGCAATTGTTATCGGGTATATCCTCACAACCTTCCGCAGAGATGAGGGAGCGTTTATCTGTGGCGGAGGCGATGCTCCAAATCCAACAGGGAAGATGGAACAAGGCGCGTCTGAAACTGGAACCTGTGAGGCGGAAAAAAGGACTGCTTGCGATCTCGTCTGCCCGATGGCTCGAACGGTTGGAGTGGATCGAGGGGAAGAAAGTCAACGGAGATGATCCATTGACCTTGTGGTTGAAGCGTAGTTCGCAGGTGGGTGAAGGAACGAATGAGGAATCTGCTGTGCAGACAGGGAGAACGGTTGGTCTGAGAGCGACAAAGAAGAAGGACATGGACTCCAGCATAGACGGAATGGTCGCAGGAACAGAATATGACGGCTGGCAAGCCCTTGGACTGATGATGGAAGGATGTGTACAGTCAGGGAGATGGAAAGAGCTGCATAGCCTGATTCAGATGTGTCGACAGCAATTGGCGGGAGCAGGGTTATTGGTGGGAGAGAGCGGTCGAGTGGAAGAGAAGGAGAAAGAGATGGAAGGGAAAAAGGAAAACGGGAAGGCCGGTGACATGGAGTCGTTCCCTGGGGCTTCGGATACCCTGACGGGAACAAGCTGGCTGGTGAAAGGATTGGTCAGTGCTGCGGACCATCATCTGGAGGTGTTCGCTCAGCATGCAGATGGACAGCGGCACCGTTGTTGGCCTGTCGTTCAGCATATTCGGCTGGAGTTGCCGGGAGCGGACGGGTTTGAGAGCTGAGAGGGATCAGGCATGTGCGGGAGTTCAACTTAATTCAGCGGGCTAATGGATGGGGGCTGAACTCCTTTGGTGAGGGGTGTTGATGAATATGGGCATAGGGATTAGCTTGTGCATGATCGTGAAGGATGAAGCGGTGTCACTCCAGCGGTGCTTGAATGCAGTTAGGGATGTTGTGGATGAGATCATCGTTGTGGACACAGGTTCGATAGATGATACAACTGAAATTGCGCGTCTCCATGGTGCCGTTGTAATTCGTACGGAATGGAACGGAGATTTCAGTGAAGCCCGTAATCTGTCGCTGGCGGCTGCTACGAAACCGTGGATTCTGGTGCTTGATGCGGATGAAGTCTGGGTACAGACCCCACAGATGAAGGCAGAACTTGTGCAGTTGTTAGCGGCAAACAGAGACGACGTTTGGGGTTATTGGATACAGGTCACAAGTCTGCTAGGTGTGTCCGGTGAAGAGCGTGTGACGGATGCGGTATGTCGATTATTCCGAAATGATCCCCGAATTGCCTTTCAGGGCAGAATTCATGAAGAGATTGCTTCGTCCATCATGGCACTGGCTCCGCAAGGTGTGCTGCATTCTGGACTTGAAGTCATTCATTACGGATATCTGGAGCAGGCGATTACTGCCAAAAATAAAGGTGCACGCAACATGCAGTTGATACGTTCCGCCTTGAATCAGGAGGGAGATCAACCGGAGTTGTTATATGCTCTGGCTGCCGAATGGTTTCAGCAAGCGAAGTATGATGAAGCACTCCGGTTGTTGCAGCCATTATTGGCACAGCTTACACCGGAGTGCGGATATCACTCGGATCTGGTGCTGAAAACGGCTTACGCCTGGCGAGAGATTGGCAGCCCGGAGAGGGCGCTTGCTGTGGTGGAAGCATGGGCACCCGTGTATGACGATTTCCCGGATTTGTTGGAGCTTGGTGCTGTACTAGAACTGGATCAAGGGAGAGAGGATGTGGCCTTGAACTGGTTAAAACAGGCTAAATCCGCTGCTTCCACAGCCAGCAGGTATACATCAGTCTCTGGTGCTGGAACCTACCGCAGCCTGACGCTGGAAGGCATGGCGCATGAGCGGGCTGGCCGCTGGGCAGAGGCAGAAGCCGCATACACGGCGGCGCTAAGCATGCAACCCGGCAGCTTGCCTGCATGGCAGCGGCTGTTGTTGCTGGCCGCAGCCACTGGTCGGCCGCATGCCATCGCCAGCGTCGCCGCCCGGGTAAGCTTGCCGCCTGCTGCATGGCAAGCGTTGATCTCGGCCGCGCTGGCTGCGCATCGGCCGGAGTGGCTGCTGCGCCATGCGGCTGCGCTTGCTGGCCCGCTGCGGGCACAGCCGCTGGCCGCCGGGCTTGCGCTGGCCCAGCTGGGCGAGGACGCCGAGGCTCGGGCGGCTTTGCAGCCCTGGGCGGCGCATGCGCAGCACGGGCCAGAGGCGGCGCTCGCGCTGTGGGCGCTGGGCCACAAGCAGCCCGGCGGGCGCAACGCCCGAGCGGCGGCTCGCCAGCAGGCAGCGCTGCCCGCTGCGGCCCACGCCGCCGAGGCGCTGCTGCAGCGCGGGGCCTTGGCCGGCAGCTACGCCTCGGCGTGCAGCCCGCCCCGCGGCGCAACGCCCGCTGGCCCGGCCACGCCTGCGCCTGGCGACGTGCTCGCCGCTGCGCAAGCGCTCGCCGGCGTAGGCGCCTGGGCCGCATGGCTGCGCCTGCTGCAAGCCCTGCCGCCCCGCGGCGCGCTGGCGTTGCTCGCAGCGCTTCCGCCTGCGGCACGCTGCGGGCTGCTGCGCGCACCCGCGAGCGTCCGCGAAGGGCTGCTTGCGCTATGCGGCACGCCTGACGGCGCGCAGCATCCCTACGCGGACGAAGTGCCCGCCTCGGAGCGCATCGCTCACACGCTCCTCGCGGGCACGCTCGCGCTGCTCGCCGGGCGGCAGAACCTGGCGCGTGAATGGGCCGAATCGGCCCAACTCACTGCGCGGCAACCTGCCGCCACAGGTCGCCCGGCGACGACAATCCCGCCGGGCCTGCACACCCTGCTGCGCCTAACAGCACCCGGCGCAGCCTCTGCCAAAGAGTACACCAACCAGTGCAACATGTTACTGGTACACCTATAATTTCCTTTGATCTTTGATCTTTGATCTTTGATCTTTAATCCCTAATCTCTGATTTCTAGTCTCTAGTCCCCAACCCATGTATGTCCCCACATATTCCCGCAATAGCCCATCCCATTGAAATTGCAAAAGCAACGGAGCTACAGGTAATCGGAGCATTGCCCGAACCGTGTATTGTTCCGTTGCTAATGGGTTTAGCTCTCAAGCTCTCAATTTTCCACTCTGCACTTAACTCAACGTAACCCAATTTGTCTCAACCTTTGCATATCACCGCTCGAAAACAGCGGATCGGCGTGCCGTACATATCAGACCAGATGGCATCGTCTGGCTCTTTCACATTCAGCTTATCTTCAATGGTTAATCCGGTGACAGCCATGATTGTCTCCAGCAGATCCGGCCGCATCTCGGGTACATCGAAGGTAGCGATTAACTGTCCGTTTGGTTTCAGCACCCGAGCGAATTCACGAAAAGCTCGCAGCATCGTGCCTGTATCCAGATGCTCCAATACAGAGATACAGAACACCCGATCAAACTTACCCGACTCGTACGGAAGCTGGGCCAGATTAGCCTTTGCACGGTGCAATCGGACGAGAGTTGATTCCGGAAGATCCTGGGCGGCTTGCTCGCCAAAATCAGAAACAATATCCAGTCTTATCGCCTCTTCAGACAAAATACGTTCATCCCAGTCACAGGCGTGAACCTCGCGGCAGTTCTCTGCAAGCCAGAATTTGAATGGATGGGAGATGCCGCAGGCTGCATCAAGGACAACATCATCTGGACGTGCAAATCGCCGGGCCCATTCATATTCGTAGGGACGGCTCCACCATGCCGGATGCAGCGGGAAGACCAATGTGTCCGTTTTAGGGTCACTTTGCCTAATGTATCTTGATTCCATGAATTCCGTTGCCTTGGGCGTATCCATCATCCCCGAATTCCCTCCTTTAATCCTGTCTCTGCCAAAAAAGATTCCAACACCGTGCTCCACCGGCTCCGCCACCTGGCAAGATCATACGACAGTGCAGTCTCTCGCGCATAGATTCCCAGTCGTTCTCGCTCGGCCCGATCCTGTACAAGACGCACCAGTGCAGCGGTTAGTTCCTGCTCACCAGGAGGTACCAGCAGCCCATTAAAACCATCCTGAATCAGATCATTTAATCCGCCAACATTGGAGGCAATTACCGGGAGTCCACAGCTCATTGCTTCCAGACAGGCATAGGAGGTGCCTTCCGAGAAGACGGTTGGAATTACGGCGATATCTGCCTGATGGTAGGCCTCCCGAATATCCCGGAAATCATACGTGCGCTGGTTAATTCGCTCCGCATGTGGATGAGTACAGTGCCAGTAACGAAAGACTCTCCCGACCGTGCTGCCTTCGACCAGTTCCCCGGCAAATTCAACCTCCAGATCCGGAAAGGCTCCAAGTAGTTTATCTGCCGCCAGCATCATTGGAATAATACCCCGTTCCATGCTGATGCGGCGTGGATAGATAATGCGAATTGGGCGGGGAGATGTCACACGAGCATCAATAGCTTTCTTTTCAACCTGTCCCTGAATCGGACCATTAACCTGATGCTCAGCATCTGCTTCTGCTAGAATATCTGTAGCCCAATCCTTTGAATTTCGGTGGTTATGAGCAAACCTATACGTTTCGCCATCTGCCTCGACTTCTTCCAGTTTCGATAACTGCAAATGGAGATCTACCGTTCCTTTCCCCTCTCGTTCTTGATCGCTATCTGTATCCCCACCTCTATCTCCGTTAGCCTTACCACTGTTCGCTCCAGCACAACTCGTTCCGCCCTGGCCTTCTACAGCTTGCACCCCTGATATAACTGCACCAACATTTTCTTCATGACTCGCCAGATCATTCTTCCATGCGACAAGCCAATCGTCTTCCTGTTCTTGCTCAAAGGTTCGCGTTGGTGGGGCAGGTGTGAAATAGGACGTATCCACTGCATTGGGAATCAGGACAACCTGTCTTGGATCGGTATAGGTGCATGCAGCTCGGCAAAAGGTCTGGAAATGAGAATCCACCGATACAATGCGCACGAGTCCATCCAGAGCCAGCTGAATGTGTTCTGCTACTTGTTGTTTTGTCTCCAGTGGCAGTCCGGGACAATCCCAGTTAATGCCGTGACAGATGCCAAGACTGCCGGGTTTGTAGGTGATGGGTTGCCACAGACAGCTGGCATAGATCACTGGGCCGCGCGCTGCGGCTGCCATCCGGTCAAAGGCTTCCGGTACATTATCCATGTCGTACGAATAACCGAATACATCAATCTGCTCCGTCCGAGTCTGGAATGCTTCAAAATAGGACAGCTGATGAACCTCGGGAATATGCCCGAGTCCTCGGATGACACTGCACAGATCCAGAATATAGCGTTCCAGTCCACCCCCAAATACACGACCGAATTCCCGGTTGTACCCGTCGGTGAAACTATGCGTCAGAATACTCACCACGCCCATCTTACGGTCCCTCCTTCCAGGGAATCAGCCGAGGTTCCGGATCGAGAATAGACTCGTAATGTGCAAGATTACCCCACTCACCGCTAGGATCAATGCGCTTGTAACGCAAATATTTACGAACCCGGTCCTCCAGACTGCCGGCCCAGCCGAGATGCTGAACCTTCAGTTCCGTACTGACCCCAGGCAATACAGTGCAGGACAAGGGAAGACGAGGGACGTGATGATTCTGTTGTGGATAAAAATAAGGATATCCAGGCATATACCGTACAAGTGAAGCGGTATGCCGTTTGTGCAGAGACCAGAGATCATCTTCCCGGTAGTGGGTCCGGCCACCCCACATGTCGTAGAATCGAAATGCAAACCAGTCCGCATACTCCTGATTAATCAGAGTGCGTATGGCTTTCTTGGCCTCTGAGCTGTACAGCTCATCCGCATCAACTGAAAGCAACCAGTCGGGACGTGTTCCCGCAGCCGCTTGCCATAAGGTGTTGCGAAGGCGCCATTCCTCGGCGAACAGTGGTTTCTCCAATACCTCCAGACGGACCACCTTTGGATAGGCTTTGCATATGTCCGGTGTTCCGTCTGTGCTGGCATCGTCCACAATCACGATCTCATCCACGAACTCACTCAGATCATGCAATACTTCTTCAAGGTATCGGCCACGTTCATTGCGAACCTGGAGCATGGCGGTCAGCTTGTTGCCTTTGCTTTTGCGAACCCGACGAATGGAGAAGGGCTCTTTGAATACACTTGTTTCCTCTTGTGTTATAGCTGCACTCTGTTCTTCCTGACCTTGTGAATCATTCCAGTGATGCACTTGGCTTCGGATGTCCTGCGTTGGTTGCGCATGATTCGGGGTGTGATCTCCATTTTCCAATGCGTCTTTATGTGTTCGATCGACTGTTTCGATTGGCGTGTAGGTGGTTTCGGTTCGGATATCCCTGTGAACCATTGGCCCATTCAACTGTTGTCTACGCTTCTTAGGGTCCAGCATCATGGCACCTCCCCAAGCAATTGCTGTACAGCATGATCCAACAACTCCAGTTCGACAATCCGGGCGAGCGCATCTTCATCCTCCAGTGCCGTTTCGAGAAAATGTCGGACTGCCCCGTGCCGTTCCCCTCGCAGTGCCAGCGCACTGCCGGATAATTGCTGATAATCCCGGCGACTGGCATCATCCTGAATATCGACTGCATGCACCAGAGCCAGTGCCTCTTCCACACGTCCAGTCTCCTGGTAGATGCGGAATTTCCAATGTCTCGCCGTTTCTCCGCCAAGTTCGTCCAGGATACGCAGGGCATTTCCGTAATCATCGTTCATACGCAGTAGTTCCGCTCGTACAAGTTGATCTTCTCCTGCCTCCAGCCAGCGACATAACTGTTCATAATGATGCCGTTCCTGCTCATCGGATGCACTAATTCCGTACACTCGCAGGGCGTCCTCCAACTCTCCAGCCCGGGCATGAATGGCAGACAGGAATCGATAATGGGAGATCACACAATCACTGCGACCATTCATGACTGCATGGGTGAAGGCCTCTTGCAACGAATGGACGGCCCGCCGATCTTCAAGTAAGTATTCATAGGCTGCCAGCAAAAAGGATATCGTCTCATGTGCACCTGCTTTGGCACGAAGCTGGCGGTAGAAGTCGGCACGTACACTGCATTGGAGCAGGGTGACGCTATCCGGAGTGCCTGACAGGACCTGCCGCAGCGCATGCAGGAAGAACAGTTCGTAGTCCCGGAGAGGGACTTCGAGATCATCCTTTTGCATCGTACCCGCAGGTGCAGGGTCTTCGCCGCCCAGCCAGATAACACGTACGCCTTGGAATAACAGCTTCATATAACGTGTCTCGGAGGATGTGCCTACCAGATCGGCGATGCCGACCAGTTTGGAAATACTGCTCTCCCATAGGGGAGAAGATGATTCTTCCCCAGCAGGCTCAGGGAGCAGGACGATACATAGCTCCGGCTCCAGCGAGGCTGTAGCCATAAGCCAGTAGGGATGGGCGACTACGGCTACGGTGCGAGGTTCCAGCAATAGCTGCTCGGCTTCAGGGAGGGAGATGACGGTAATGACCGGAGGTACATCTTCTGTTTGCGTCAGGCTGCTGACATAGAAGACCTCTCCCTCGATCGACAGCAGTGCAGCAATATCGGGATAGGGAAAGGATGACCAGCCACCTTTGCGAGGGAAGAGAACATATCGGACAGGGGACTGTGCTGTACTGACCTTATCCAGGCTGGCTTCGGTGTCTTCACCTGGTAGTGGTGCAGGTTTTTCCATGAATAGTTCACCTCACCTTGACTGTAATATGGAGCGTCATTCGCTCTGCATGTGCTTCATGCTTTCACTTCATATGTAAAGCCCTCACGGTACTTCGCATGATATACCTGAGACTAACATATGGGCATTCCGTTCCAAACATGAGTATCTTCCATGAATAGATACAGTTGGCAAGCTGTGATAATAGGCTGAATTTTATCTTTTGTGTGACTAGGATCACTTTTTTTTGCTCTAGAGACGAAGATTGTGATAATTCTCACATGTATAAAATAGGTAATCTGGCACAATACGTTCATCAACGTATTTGGCGGACAGACAGCGAAGGTGCAGCTTCAATGCCAAATACGCATACTGCGAAGTGAACAGAAAGAAGGGGTAACGGTATGGATCCGATTATGTTATCGCGTATCCAATATGCACTTACAACGATTTTCCATTTCTTTTTTGTCCCGCTATCCATCGGTCTTGTACTGTTGGTTGCGATTATGGAGACGTTGTACGTTGTTAAGGGGAAGGAAATCTACAAAACGATGGCCAAGTTCTGGGGCAAGCTGTTCCTGATTAACTTTGCCGTCGGGGTAGTCACAGGTATTTTGCAAGAGTTCCAGTTCGGTATGAACTGGTCCGAGTACTCCCGATTTGTCGGGGACGTGTTCGGTGCGCCACTGGCTATTGAAGCGCTACTGGCGTTTTTTATGGAGTCTACATTTATTGGTTTGTGGATATTCGGATGGGATCGTTTGTCCAAAAAAGTGCATCTGGCCTGCATCTGGCTGGTGTTTGTCGGCACATTCCTGTCCGCGCTGTGGATTCTGGCAGCCAATTCATTTATGCAGCATCCTGTCGGGTTTGAGATTAACAACGGCCGAGCCGAGATGAATGATTTCTTTGCACTCATCACGAATGGTCAGCTTCTCGTCGAATTCCCACATACGATTTTTGGGGCATTGATGACAGGGGCTTTTGTCGTAACCGGGATCAGTGCTTACAAATTGATGAAAAAGCAGGATGTGGAGATCTTCCGCAAATCGTTTAATATTGCGATCATTATCGCTCTTGTTTCCTCGTTTGGTGTAGCTTTCTCCGGACACTTCCAGGCTCAATATCTCGTGGAGACACAGCCGATGAAGATGGCAGCCAGTGAAGGCACATGGACAACGACAGAAGATCCGGCACCATGGACGGTGGTCGCTTTTATTGATCCGGATAAACAGGAGAGTACGGGTGAGATCAAAATCCCTGGATTGCTCAGTTACCTGTCCTACAGCAAGTTCTCCGGTAGTGTCAAAGGCATGAAGGAGCTTCAAGCTGAGTATGAACAGACGTATGGACCGGGGGACTATATCCCGCCAGTACGGACAACGTTCTGGAGTTTCCGTATCATGATTGCAGCGGGTGGTTTGATGATTGCACTGGCGCTATACGGTACGTTCCTAGCCATGCGTAAGAAGCTGGAGGTCGCTGGGAAGTGGTTTATGCGTCTGATGGGATTCGCTATATCCTTGCCATTTATCGCCAATACATCAGGTTGGATTATGACCGAGGTTGGAAGACAGCCATGGACGGTATTTGGTTATATGACCACCGAAGCCGGAGTCTCACCGAATGTATCCGCAGGAATGATCCTGTTCTCGACCATTGCTTTTACCGCTGCGTATACGGTTCTCGGAATCGTGATGGTATACCTGTTCGTACGTGAGATCAAGGCAGGGCCATTTGCGGTCGAGAAGCCAGAAGATCACGATGAATCGGCCGATCCGTTCGGCGTGGATGGAGGTTATTCCGTTGTCACTAAGTGAGTTGTGGTTTTTGCTGATTGCCGTATTGTTTGTTGGTTTCTTCTTTTTGGAAGGTTTTGATTTTGGTGTGGGGATGTCTACAGGTATTATCGCCAAAACAGATCGTGAACGCCGGACTCTGATCAACTCGATTGGTCCGTTCTGGGATGGTAATGAAGTATGGCTGATTACAGCAGGGGGCGCGATGTTTGCCGCCTTCCCGCACTGGTATGCCACATTGTTCAGTGGTTTTTACCTGCCACTTGTAGTGGTGTTACTCGCCTTGATTGGTCGCGGAGTTGCTTTCGAATTCCGCAGTAAAATGAAACAGCAGCGCTGGCGCAAAACGTGGGACATCATCATTGTTGTCTCCAGCGCGCTCTTGCCTTTCCTATTCGGCGTGGTCTTTGCCACATTGATGAAAGGTCTGCCCATTGATGGGGAGATGCAGCTGCGTGCAGGATTCCTCGATATTGTTAATCCGTACACCGTGATTGGTGGCTTGAGCGTAACCCTGCTGTGTCTGGTTCATGGATTGCTGTTTGCATCACTACGAACAGTAGGTGATCTCAGAGAGCGTGCCTTGAAGACAGCGCAAAAATTAATGCTGCCGCTGGCTGCACTGCTCGCTGTTTACGCGTTAATGACGTATTTCATGACCGATGTGTTCGCCGTACGCGGCTGGGCTCTTTGGATTATGGTTGTACTCGGCGCAGTCTCGCTTGCACTTGCGGCATACTTTGTTCGTCAGAAGCGTGAAGGCTGGGCTTTTGGGATGACTGGGGCAGTGATTGCAATTGCTTTTGCCTCGGTCTTTATTGGACTTTTCCCAAGAGTGATGGTGAGTTCCTTTGGAGCGGCATATGACCTGACTGTATACAATGCCGCATCGGGCGCTTATTCATTGAAAGTAATGACAATTGTAGCCTGCACACTGCTGCCGTTTGTTCTCGGTTATCAGATCTGGAGTTATTATATCTTCCGCAAACGTCTGAACGAGCAGCACCACCTGGAGTACTGATATGGGACGGGGGCTAATGAAGCTGCCGGGCATCCGGCCGGTACTTGCGCTGGCCTCAGCGCTGGTGCTGCTACAGGCGATGACGATCATTATGCAAGCCAAATGGCTGGCACAGGCCATCACGGCATTGTTTGAAGGTTCATCCGTAACGGAGCAGTACCCGGTACTGCTGCTGTTCCTGGCTGCTTTTGCCGCCCGCTACGCCTTATCCTTCTGGTTACAACTCGTGACATCACGATATGCGGAGAGGACAGGGACCGATCTGCGCAGACAGATGGTGGAGCAGTGGTTCAGGCTCGGGCCGCGTTATGCCAAGACGGAAGGCACAGGCCATCTGGTTACCCTGGCACGTGAGGGAACAGCTCAATACAAGACGTATCTCGAACTATTCATTCCTCGTATGCTGGGCATAGGATTCACACCTATCGTCATTCTGCTGTATGTGTTTAAGCTGGATCTAATGTCCGGGGTTATTCTGATGCTGACACTCCCAATCCTGATCGTGTTCATGATTCTGATTGGTTTGGCTGCGCAGCGCAAGATAGATGGACAATTCAGGTCCTACAAAGCACTCGCTAACCATTTTGTTGACACCTTGCGGGGTCTGGAAACGCTGAAAACGTTGGGACAGAGCAAAACACACGAAGGGTCCATTCTGCGGGTCAGTCAGCGGTATCGGAAGGCGACGATGTCTACCCTGCGCATGGCTTTTCTTTCTTCGTTTGCTCTCGATTTCTTCACCATGCTGTCCGTTGCTTCCGTGGCAGTTGGTCTGGGATTACGTCTGACGGAGGGACATATGCTGCTTGGCCCTGCACTGACAGTACTGATTCTGGCACCTGAATATTTCCTGCCTGTACGTATGCTCGGCGCTGATTATCATGCCACATTGGACGGTAAGGAAGCCGGAGCGGCTATCAACCAAGTGATTGAACGGGGGAAAGTCGCCGAACAGAAACAAAAAGAAGCCTATGCAAATGTTGTTGCACATCCCGTTACGGCAGAGGACGAGGCTGGATCTACACCATCATTATCTTTGGGTAAAAGGAAAGCCGCTACTTCGACCATACGTGTCGTGTTGAATGATAAAACGGCTGCGGGGCATCTTGCTCCTGATCCTGCCTCTGTTTCTACTACTCCTGAGCTTGTTTCTTCCTCTTCCTCAGTGTTCTCTTGGAATGAGAATAGCAGATTGGCTCTAACGGATGTACAGGTACGGCATGATGATGAAGGTCCTTATTCGCTAAAGGATGTCACATTTCAGATTACAGGTCTCGGCAAAATCGGTATTATTGGCGCCAGCGGAGCAGGCAAGTCCACGTTGATTGATGTGTTGGCTGGGTTCCAATTGCCTACGTCGGGTCAAGTTTTGGCTAACGGTCAGCCAGTTACATCGGATATGCTCGAATCCTGGCGAAGACAGACGGCAGCTATCCCGCAGCATCCGTATATCTTTAGTGGAAGTCTGGCCGATAACGTTCGTTTCTACATGCCGGAGGCTTCGGATGCGGAGGTGGCTAAGGCCATTAGCGCAGCTGGATTAACCAAGCTGCTGTCCTCATTATCCGGTGGGCTACATGAGCCTATTGGGGCTGGCGGCAGACAGCTCAGTGGTGGGCAGGAGCAACGGGTGGCGCTGGCAAGAGCCCTGCTTAGTAAACGGAACATCCTGCTGCTTGATGAACCGACAGCTCATCTGGATGTGGAAACAGAGTATGAATTGAAACAGACGATGATGCCGCTGTTTGAAGGAAAACTTGTATTTTTGGCTACCCATCGCCTGCACTGGATGCCGCATATGGATCGAATTATTGTCATGGATGGCGGCACAGTGGCAGAGACGGGAACACATCAGGAATTACTGGCACGACAAGGTGTATATTATCAGATGATTCAGGCCCAGATGGAGGCGATATAAAATGAAGTCCGGATATGAACACATGGAGACCGTCCGTAACGGAAAAGAAAAAAATAGCTGGATTGCTCCGTATGTGGCACAGTACCGCTGGAGATTCATTGCAGTCATTGCGCTAGGTACATGCGCTGCCTTGTGTGCGGTACTGCTGCTGTTCACCTCCGGATTTCTGATCTCCAAGTCTGCGCTGCGTCCTGAAAATATTCTGATGGTGTATGTACCTATTGTTGGTGTACGTGCATTTGGGATATTCCGCGCCGTCTTTCGATATATCGAGCGATTGGCAGGCCATGATGCCGTACTGCGGGTGTTGGCCGATCAGCGGGTGAAGTTATATCGCATTCTGGAGCCACAGGCCCTGTTCCTGCGCTCTCGTATGCAGACCGGGGATGTGCTTGGAGCACTCGCCGATGATGTGGAGCGGTTGCAGGATATCTATCTGCGCACCGTTTTTCCCGCCGTCACCGCGCTTGTGATGTACGGTGGGGCTGTGATTGCCTTTGGCAGTGTTGATCTGGGATTTGCGGTGTGGATGGGCTTGTATATGTTATTTCTCGTTGCCGTGTTACCTGCGATTTCCCTGAAAGTGACGTGGAAATGGCGTGTACGGCTGAAAAAGGAAAATAGCAGGTTGTATACCCGTCTGACCGACGGTGTGCTTGGACTGGGGGATTGGCTTGCAAGTGGGCGAGCCGCGGAATTTGTTCAGCAGCAGGAAGAGGCGGAAGAACATGTCGACGCGGTTCGTCGCAAATTGCGGCGCTGGACACGCTGGCGTGATCTGATGGCTCAGTGTGTCATTGGCCTGATGGTATTATCGGTTACGTTATGGGCTGGGAACGCCGCTTCTGTCGGACAGTTACCTGCCGTGATGATTGCTGCTTTTGTGCTGGTGTTATTTCCACTTACGGAATCACTTCTGCCTGTAGGGGATGCGGTGGAGCATCTTCCACAGTACCGGGAATCACTGGATCGCTTGAAACAGCTCGAAGGGAAAGATTATCTTCCGTTGCAGAATGGAGCCGGTGATGCGGATGGAACGGGCGAATCGATCTCTGTAGTAAAAAACGGCAACGTGATGGCTGGACAGCCATCCGAGTCCTTGCCATCTGCGAATGATATCCCGGACAGACGAATTCGTCTTCGCATTCCACCCAAACTCAGAGCAGACATCGAGATCAATCACGTTAGTTACCGCTATGCATCTGATGATACTTATGCCGTACAGGATGTATCCCTTCATCTGCCACAAGGCAAACGTCTGGCTATTCTTGGACGAAGCGGCGGCGGCAAATCAACCTTGTTGAAGCTGATTCAGGGGGCTTTGCGTCCATCTGGGGGGAAAGTTCTGATCAATAATATGCCTGTGCAAACCTTGGGTGAGAGTGTCACTGATGTCATTGCGGTGCTGAATCAAAGCCCACACCTGTTCGACACCACAGTAGCCAATAATTTGCGGATTGGACGTCCGCATGCAACAGATGAGCAGATTCGTCAGGTGGCCGCCCAAGTAGATTTATCCGGTCTGATCGAATCCTTGCCGCAGGGATATGATACGCCGATGCTGGAGACAGGTCTGCGTTTCTCCGGTGGGGAAAGGCAACGAATTGCACTGGCCCGGGTACTGCTCCGGGAGACACCTGTTATTATATTGGATGAACCAACCGTTGGGCTTGATCCTGTGACTGAACGCGAGTTGATGCGAACCATTCTGGATAGCTTGCAAGGCAAAACGATGATCTGGGTCACCCATCACCTGATTGGTGCGGAACAGATGGACGAACTTATTTTTATGGAAAATGGAAAGATTGCCATGCAGGGTTCTCACGAACAATTGCTGGCTGGGGAAGAGCGATACCGGCGTCTCATTGAACTTGATCGGCCGGGGTGGTCTGACTTGCAGACAGTAAAGGGCAAGCTGCCTACTGCCGCTTCCAGATAGCAGGAACTTTCTCGATATAACCATCATCTCAGAGCAGGACTGTACGTTCACTCAGCATCGCAAATGGGGCTGTCTCAAAAGGAATTCCGCCTCGCTCCAAACGCTAACGAACCTGCCGCACCTTAAAAGGCAGAACATCAACGCTTGCAAGATTTAATGAACCTCAGTAACGCTATTACGTCACAAAACGTTGTCAAAACCTAAAAAATCGACCGAATCGACGAAATAACGTCTCTGTAATTCGTTAGATCTCAGATCTGGGCAAATGGAAGCGAATAGCGTGTCTCAGGTTCATTAAAACAAAATAACACAAACAAGGGATGTCCCCTGTCATATTCATGACTTATGGGACATCCCCTTTTTGCTTCTTGGTGTGGACTATATAAATTGAACTAAAGAATATTTACACTTGCCACTCCGATGACAGAATAACCTTCCGATCGCTGTTATCCCCAGATTTTTTATATTCGGCTTTACAAAGGAGAAAATCTGGTGATAAAGGTGAACGCTCCGCTTCTTCAGGTTATTTCTGTCTTCTACGTTCTCGTGTAAATGTTTAGTTCAATTTATATAGTATGAAAAATTCGCTATGCCCAGGATGTGAATTGATCTGTAGCAGCCAGTCCCAAAGACTTAACGCTCAGATTTCCTGTGCCAGCAGCATGGCTGTACCACAGGATTGACGCACAACCAGTTCCGGCTCCACTTTAATGCAACGATTATCCATTTGTTTGTTCATCAGATCGAACAGAATCATGGCAGCAAGGCGCCCAATTTTGTCCGTATCCTGCTTGACGGTTGTTAGCGGTGGATCGGTATAACGGCAGGCTTCGATGTCGTCACAACCTGCTACAGCTATATCTTCTGGAATGCGTAACCCCACTTCCTTAAAGGCGCGAATAGCTCCAAAGGCAAGTAGATCTGTGGCTGCAAACACGGCACGTGGCAGAGTCTTGCAGGCGAGCATTTTCTTGGCCGCTTCGTATCCATCCGCTGCAGCATAATCTTTGCTGTATACAACCCACTCGGGTTTTTCATCAAGACTAAACTGATTTAGTGAACGTTTGAAAGCCATCTCTCTCTGTTGCATCACAAGAGAGGCGCGCTCCAGCCCGATAAAACCAACATCTCGATAACCGTTCATATAAAATTGTTCTACAACTTTGGTTGAGATCTTATCGTTATCGGACATGATGTAACAGGAGCTTTGTCCTGTAAGCTCGATATCTATTCCGATACAAGGAATCGGGCTGGCATCCAGGTCGAATATGCTGCTCTCGACCTCATCCCCCGCAATAATAATACAGCCATCCACTTGAAAATACTTGGATCTCGCCAAGTAGTCCTCACCCTGATCCAGAAACTTCTCATTCGAGAAGAAGAGTAGATCGTATCCAAGCAAGCCAATTTGTTTCTTAAACGCATTGATAACCTGTACGAAGAAAGGGTGGCTGAAATCCACGTTTAGCTTCCCTGCAAACACAACGCCAACGAGGCTGGATTTTTTGGTTGCCAGTGTTTTGGCTGAAGAAGATGGACGATAGCCTGTCTCTTCCATAATTTTAAGCACACGCTGGCGCGTTTCCTCGCTAATATCTGGATAGTTATTGATAATCTTGGACACCGTGGCTACAGACACGCCGGCTAAACTCGCTATCGTTTTGATATTCATAAACATCCCTCGGATTCCTAAACTAGTTTCGTAAATTGGGGCTGTATCGGTTTTTTCGCTTTCTTGCAAGTATTCTATGCTACATAGACCGGAGAGTCAACAGAAGAAAGGGGGGGGACCACACTTGAAATAATATGCATCCATAGGTTTGAAGTGATCAAGGAGGTTTGTAACGAAAATAAGGACGAATTTTAGCTCGTAATCTTAATTGTTTTACAGATTTTGAGTCCAGTTAAAGGAATACCGGGTTATCTGGGGCTCTATATGAAATTATGTCATATGCTGTGTTTCGTAAATTTCGTAATTATCGTAAAGGTTATCTTGATTTCAACGTATACAGCAATAAATAAAGCTTTTATCAAGCGGGTTGGAGCATGGAAAGGAAAAAACAAAATGACTATTTACAAAATAAAGATCTGAAGTCATAATAAGGGTGGAATTAACGAAACTAATTTCGTAGATTTAATTCAAAAATTTGGGGGACAACGAAAATGAAGAAAATGACTTTAACCATTGTACTTGTAACCGCTTTATTATGTGTGCTCGCCGCTTGTAGTAGCAGCTCTTCGGAATCAGAAGGAACTCAGGCTACAGACAGCAGCAAAAAAGTTACCTTGAAGATCATTCACTGGCAGCAAGAGAATATTAACAACTACATTAAAGAGTTTAATACGAAATTTGAAGCGAAATATCCGGACGTAAAGGTGGAATATACAACGGTTCCGGCGGACGCGACTTACGATCAGTTGATGCAAACACGGATGAACGCCGGAAGTAATGGGGACGTGGATATCATTCCACTCAAATCAAGCTTTGTAGGCGCACCACAGGAGTGGTCCAGTGGTGCTGCTGATCCGATGTGGAAGCAATGGATCGATGCCGGGTTAATCAGTGATCTGTCTGATCAATCTTTTATCAAAAACTACAATGAAGCGGATGTACAGAACGCAATGACGTATAACGATAAGGTGTACGGTGTAAACATGGGCAAGGTGGCATTCACAGGACTGTTCTACAATAAGGAACTCTTCGCAAAATATAATCTGGAGATCCCTACAACCTGGGATGAATTGCAACATGTTATCAAAGTGTTCAAAGACAATGGTGTCGAAGCGCTGGGTCTGGCGGGTAAAGATGTATGGCCAATAGGTCTTGCGGTGCAAGGGCTTCAGGCCTCTATTCATGAAGATCAGCTTGCTTATATCAAAGGTCTATGGACTGGTGAAACCAAGCTGACTGATCCGGTTCAACTTGAAGTCTTGCAGAAATCTCAGGATCTGATGAATAATGCAATGCCTGGTTTCATGGGTATTGACTACGGAACATTGCCCAGTTTGTTCGCTACAGGCAAGGTGGCTATGATTGCTGACGGCACTTGGGATGCAACAACAATTCAAACGGCCAACCCTGATCTGAAGTTTGGATATTTCCCAATTCCAGGTAGCAATGATGCAGCCAAGAACAAAAATCTGGCGGGTAAATACGATATGACCTGGATGGTGGTGGATAACTCACCGAACAAGGATTATGCAATGAAATGGCTTGATATGTTATCGGAGAAAGAGAACTACACGGAATTTGTGAATGCAGCCGGCTTCCTACCTACACAGCCTGATGTGGAGATGACAAGTGAGTTTATCCAAGGCATTCAGCCTTACCTGGAGGAATTTAAACTTTCTTGGGATCAGTTGTTCATTAACCGTCAGAATGTAGGACAGTACATTTCGGAGGCCAGCGTTCACGCAGAGATGCTCAAGCCAGCCGGACCGATTGCAACACCGGAAGAGCTTGCAGGTAAATCCCAAGCGGACTGGGATGCTGCTGCTCCAAAGTAATTCATAATCATTCATATTCATGGCACAAGTTGGCCGCATGCGCCGGAATAGCGCTCGGGTCTGAGCCTTCAGGCCAGACAAGGCTGTTATTCCGGTTTTCTTATGTCTTAGTTTTACCCCATGAAAGGTGTGAGGACGATGTATCCGTTTGGGAAAGGTAAGGCAAGACTTATTCCTTATCTGTATTTGAGCATTCCGTTGTTACTTTATGTCGTGTTTGGCTTCGGTCCATCACTTGTGACGATACTGTTTTCGTTTACAGATGCTACTGGTGTTCGGGGCCAGGAATGGAGCTTTATCGGCTTTGAAAACTATAAAACATTTTTTGGTGCATCCAATGCTGGAGACCGAATGGATGCTATTGGGCGATCCTTATACTTTGCGTTTGCTGTTGTGATCATACAAAATGCAGTGGGTTTGTTTATAGCGATTTTGATCAATAAAAAGCTTAGAGGCGATAAATTATATCGCGCGGTATTCTTTTTGCCAGTGGTGCTGGGGGTTACTGTGTCTGGACTCATTTGGCAACTCGTTGCAAATCCGCTGGGCGGCCCGGCCCAGTCCTTTCTGAATTTCTTTGGTACCAGTTCCAACTTTTTTGGCGATTATAATATCGCCTTTGAGCTGATTATTTTTGTTCAAATCTGGATGTACATGGGTTACTCCATGACAATTTTTCTTGCAGGTCTGCAGTCCATTCCGAGCGATCTGTATGAGGCGGGTTACATGGATGGTGCTTCGGGGTGGAAAGCGTTTACGAACATTACATTCCCCATGATTGCTCCTGCATTCACGGTTAACATGCTCTTGTCTATCATAGGGGCATTGCAAACCTTTGATATTATCTATGTACTTACAGGCGGCAAGTTCAATACAACGACGCTTGCGTTTGATGTTTATGCTACAGCATTTGGCACAGGAACCGCTGATTACGGTTTGGCTTCTGCTGTTGCGATGATTCAGTTCCTCTTTGTATTTACCATATCGATGGTCGCTTTATTTTATCTTCGCAGAAGAGAGGTGGAAGCGTAATGAAACAGAGCCAAACGTCCAGAATGGTCAGCTACGTTATCGTTCTGCTCATGCTTGCGTTGTACGTTTTCCCTCTATTCTATCTGTTCAATGTATCCATGAAGACACAGACAGAGTATCTGCTCGATCCTGTAGCTCTTACTGAAGGGATCCGGCTTGAGAACTTTTCCGAAGCATGGAACAAAGGGAACTTCTCTCAGTATATGTGGAACAGTGTGCTCTATACAGGGATGTCCACCCTGCTGACGTTGATTTTATCTATATTTGCTGCATTCCCGCTCGCACGCAGATATGTTAAATTCAGCACACTCATTTATATTTTCTTTCTGATTTCCATGTACCTTCCCAACCCGCTCATTCCGCAGTTTTCCCTGATCAATAATCTGGGTCTTTACAACACCCAAATCGGGTACATCTTATTGAAGACGACAGGTACGGGCATTGCCTTTCTCATGTTTGTGGGTTATATCAAATCAATATCGCTTGAACTGGATGAGGCCTCTGCCATGGACGGGTGCGGGTATACAAGGTATCTGTTCACCATCCTTGTTCCGTTAATGAAACCAATCCTGGCAACAGGTATTATTCTTACCGCGATTGGTGTATGGAACGATATTATCGGGCCGACCATTTATTTATCTGATCCGAATTATCAGCCGGTAACCAAAGGGCTCTTTACATTTTATGGACAGTACATGAACAACTGGCCGCTGCTCGCGTGTGGCATTCTGATTGTTACCTTGCCACTGGTTGTCCTG
The DNA here is from genome assembly GCF_038004645.1 of Paenibacillus sp. FSL M8-0212. Taxonomy (NCBI): domain Bacteria; kingdom Bacillati; phylum Bacillota; class Bacilli; order Caryophanales; family Paenibacillaceae; genus Paenibacillus; species Paenibacillus sp. FSL M8-0212. The sequence goes on from NZ_JBBORP010000001.1 coordinate 2,906,894, forward strand.
TATGTTGCTTTGCAACGTTTCATTGTTGGAGGTGCTATGGCAGGGGCTGTTAAATCGTAAGTTAGAATCACTCCGCTTTAACTGAAAAGAAAAAAAGGCAAGCGATCCAAAAAAACATCATAAGAAAGCCACCCTCAACGCAATGAAGGTGGCTTCTATTATTTTCATCGTTATTTTGGTTTTATAACTCCACTAACATCAGAATAATGGAGGATAGACACAGACATGTGCTGACTAGATACAGCACACCCACCACCTGATTTTGATTTAATCCGGCACGCAGCAACCGATAATGAGCTTGACTTGCATCGGCCTGATAGATCGCTTTACCTTGAATGAAACGTTTGATCACGACAAAGATGTTGTCGAAGATCGGTACACCGAGCGCCAAAATCGGGATGAAGATGGACAACATGGTTGCTTGTTTAAATGCACCATCCAGAGCGATAACCGCCAAAATGAAGCCAAGGAACGTAGCACCTGCATCACCCATGAACACTTTGGCAGGAGCTTTGTTGTACTTCAGATAACCGATGGTTACACCGACCAGAATGATCGACATGAGTGCGGAATCCGTTTGACCTTTGGCAAGCGCCACGATGAACAGGGTAATCGCCGAGATAGCTGATAATCCGCCAGCCAGTCCGTCCATGCCGTCCGAGAAGTTGATGACGGTTGTCACTCCGAAGATCCACAGGATCGTGAGAATGAATTGCAGCCAGATCGGAAGCATGACATATTCCGCATTAAAGGGATTCACGAATCCGGTGAACGCAATGCCAGAAGCAAATACGAGTACTGCTGCAGAGACTTGTACGAGCATTTTGGGCAGGGCAGGAAAATCTTTGCCTTTTGTTTTGTACCAGTCGTCGACGGTACCAATCGTTAGCAGAAGCATACCACCAGCGACCAGAGCCGCTGTTTCCCATGTGATTTCTTTGGTCAGAGCAATGTATGTCAGGAAAAATCCAGTAAATATCGCGTAACTCGCCGTGAGCGGGATAGGTTGCCTGTGCAGCTTACGCTCCACATCTTCCCGGGGCTTGTCCACAAAATCGAGCCGGTGAGCCAGTCTACCAAGCGGCGGAATAAGCAGAACCACGACAGCAAAAGACACTATAAAAGCCAGTATGTATACCATAAACTCGCTTGTTTCACTCCCATCTACCAATTTCCCCTTATTATACGAGTTAAACAGGAAATCTGTCGATGTCATTATTGTAACCAGACACACGTCAAGGTGAGCAGAATATCAGGTTTTATTGCATGTGAGGAAGATAGGAGCCGAAATAATGATTTGCGACTTCCGCATTATATCCATCATCTCCTTGCCAGGTTGCTGCAAAGACAAAATCGCTGGAACCACCTTTGCGTTTTCTCGGGTTATCCCCAGGAACCAGTATGCCGGCTGCCGCCCAGATTTCCAGCAGGGCATCCCGCTCCTGTTTGCTAGAAGGGAAGAGATCCTTCCACTTCTTCTCCAGTGAACGAGCACTGTCTTTGGGGTCCTCAGTCTGAGCTGCTTCAAGCAGGTTTACCAGGATGGCTTGGTCTTCAGGGGTTACTTCATAGTTTGCATCGTTGTCCTGAAGCAGTAATTCCAGATCCATCAGGCAATAGATAAGCCAGCCATGACGCACGCCGCCCCACTTGATCCGTTCAAAATTAAGGACGTTTAAGTCGACGTTGGAATATTCCTTGTCTGACTGCAAACGCAGGAAGTTACAATCCCCACAGGCACTGGTGTTAGGGTGAAGGGCAGGGCGTTCCGCATAGGTATGCAAAGGCATCTTCGATGTTAAAGCCCAGCTGGATAATGCGCTGCGCAGGTAGACTTTTTTGGTGGACAGACTATGTAAAAAGGCCGACATGACCCGCTCCTTGAGCGAGTCATCCTGATGCATGTCGTATAGGCGCTGGACTATCTCGTCATGCGTGATCGTTAGTGGATCGAACATAACACCTTTGCTTTTGGCATATTCAAATTCCTCCCCGGAGAAGGGTAGAGAGGTTGTTTTCCAGCCCCCACCTCCCCAGAAGGTGCTCAGCAGTATCTTTGCCGCCTTTTTGTCCATACGGTTAGCCTCCTTTATGGAATTGCGATTATGATGATGTGGTAGTTCTTCTATCTATAAGATTGAACTAAAGAGTAATTAGTCCTGCCACTTCGATGACAGAACAACCTTCCGATCGCTGTTATCCCCGGAATTTTCGATTCACTTTTAAAAGGTGAAATTCTGGTGATCGCGTATGATTACGATGCAGCTTTCTTTCAGAAAGCTTTTAGCTCTGCTTCTTCAGGTTATTTCTGTCCTCTACGTTCTTGTCTAGAGGGTTAGTTCAATTTATCTGGGGCCTGTGTTACGTATTCCTCGGTTGTATTCAGAATCATGTCGACGAGGCCTGGAAAACGTGTGTTCAGTTCTTCCTTTCGTAGGGAATAAAAGTGCTGTTTACCTTCAATGCGTGGCTGAATCACGCCAGCTTCACGTAAAATTTTGATGTGATGGGACAACGTGGATTTGGAAATATGGTCTACTTCGAAGGCTGAACAGTTTTTCTCGCCAGAGCTGGCCAGACAGTGTGCAATTTTCATGCGGATCGGATCACCCAATGCATTGCAGACCGTGGTCAACTTCAGTTCCGAAGCCATAGGTATTGTTGGAGTTCTCATATCTATGACGTTAGCATAATCGGCTTTCTCTTTCAATGTTTGAAAAAAATCGAACTATACCTTGCGGGGAGTATAAGAAGTATGATACATTTCTTTTCAATAGTTCGAAAATATTCGAACTGAAAGATTGAAAAACGGCTTTTTATTCTAGGAGGAATATAAATGAGTACCACAAATACAACTACGATGTTGAACAACTATTTCCGTTTATTTGATGCTTCACGCACAGACGAGCGCGCCATGCAGGATTTATTGTCCCTGTTTACACCTGACGCAGAGATTGTGCTTAACGGCACTAGTCGAACAGGATTCGACGGTTTCATGAAAGCTTTCTACGAATACAATAAGGATGTAAAACATATGTGGGATGCGTGGGTGCAACAGCCTGACGGCAGCTACCAAACGAACTGGGCAGTATGCGGACAAGCGGCGGACGGAACGGTATATGCCAAAGCAGGCATTGATATCGCGCGTGTAAATGATGCGGGGCAGATTGTGTATCTGGAGAATGTACAAGCCGACCAGAATGCGTTCAGCAAGTATAATCAATAATTAAAATCTAGGATTTTATTTCTATAGTGGTTAGAAATCTGAGTCAATAAAAGATAGGAAAACTTAACTCCACCGTTTTTTCAAGCTGTGGGGTTTTGTTATACCCAACATGCTCAATCATTCTTTTTAGGGTAGGATTAGAATACAGGGATGAATGTTATAATTCTTATTTGTTGGAATAAAGAGGAGTGAACTACATGAACGAAGTTGGGAACCGAAACGTCATGGAACCTTTAGAGGTCATACCCATGGTTGGTATTGGACCATTTAAGTTGGGAATGAGTAAATCAGAGGTAGAAGAGATCATTGAGTGCATCACCCCGGAGATTAGTCAGCTCTATAACCAATTGGAGTATGATTCGGAACATAAACTCTATTTTTTTGAAGTAAGTAATCCACACGATTATCCACCTGATGAGTCTGATGTTGTCCTTACATATGATAATATTGATGTTTTTCGAACAAAGGCTGATGATCTCGTTAAGCTAATAGATAGTAAGACACCATATACTCGAGACATCGATGCGGAGTTGGGATTTTCTTTTATTTTCAAAGACATCCAATTGGCTTTGTGGAGACCTAGCGTGATGACCGAAGAAATGTTGAATTCAGTTGAGTTTCTGACCGAGTTTTCACCAGAGAATCAGGAACTGGAAAAGAGATTTTTCTATTTTAGGACGGTTGCTGTGGCGGCCCCTGGATACTTTAATAGAACATAAAGGGAAGCTCCAAGTATGCTGAGAGATAAATTTGATCCAATCTAAATAGAGTTTATATAGTCTGTGCATGAAAAAAAAGCCCACTCCCATATGGACATAACCATGGCGGGGTGGGCCTCTTTAACTTACGGCATCTCGTATTAATTCTAACGAACCTGTGACGCGCTATTGGAGGATATTTGGAGAAAATAATTTTTTAACGAACCACAGACACGTTAATTGGCTACATATTAGGTTCTAGAGCAGTTTTGTGCGCATGTACGCCGATATAAGGTGTCTCAGGTTCGTTAGATTTTGAAAACATGTTAAAAGCTTTAAATAAGACGTCTACGATTCGTTAGCCTATTCCTCGCTCAACGTTTGGCCGTTCAACGTGTAACAACTTCCTGGGTTTTTGACCCTCTATTCCTCACAGCGTCCTATCCCCGGTCATCCTGCCTGCAATCCCCTGCCGCAATTATCCTTGCATCGTCTTATTCTGAAAAGCTGCGATATCCGCATACTCTTCTTCGAATTTGCGGGAGATGCGGATGAAGATGGGCAGCAGTTCACGGTAGACACGGACACTGTCCGGGTCTGGTTGGTGCCGGTGCGTTGATCCGATCATGCCGGAGATGGCACTCAGGGAATCGATGCGGCCCAGAGCATACAAGCCCAGAACGGCTGCGCCGAGACAGGAGCTTTCAATACTTTCGGGGATGATGACATCCTGATCGAAGATATCAGCCATCATCTGGCGCCACAACTCCGAGCGGGCGAAGCCGCCTGTCGCCTGAATTTTTTTCGGACGACCGATCTTTTCTTCAATCGCGAGCATGACCGTGTAGAGGTTAAACAATACACCTTCGAGCGCAGCGCGAATCATATGTTCTTTCTTATGGTGTAGCGTCAGGCCGAAGAACGAGCCGCGGGCGTTCGGATTCCAGAGCGGAGCCCGCTCACCTGTCATGTACGGATGGAACAAGAGACCTTCCGAACCCGGAGGTACATTTTCCGCAACACGAGTGAGCACTTCATATGGATCAATTCCAAGTCTTTTCGCCGTCTCGACCTCGGAAGCCGCAAACTCGTCCCGAATCCAGCGGAAAATAACACCGCCATTGTTCACCGGTCCGCCAATGACCCAGGCATCCTCCGTGAGCGCATAACAGAAGAAACGCCCTTTTGGATCGGTCACCGGTTTATCTACGACTGTACGAATCGCGCCACTGGTACCAATGGTCACGGCCACGACACCTGGATCAATGGCGTTAACGCCCAGATTGGAGAGCACGCCATCACTTGCCCCGATGACAAACGGTGTGGTGACCGCAATGCCCATCTCCTTGGCATACTCCGGGTGCAATCCATGTTTCAGCACATGTGTGGTTGGGACCAATCGGGAGAGGTGTTCCGGCGTAATGCCCGCCACATGTAGCGCCTCTGCATCCCAGTCGAGTTTCTCCAGATTCATGAGTCCGGTGGCGGAGGCCATGGAGTGATCAATGACGTATTCAGAAAATAATTTATAGAAGACATATTCTTTCATGGATATGAATTTGTGCGTCTGTTGGAACAGTTCCGGTTGATCCCGGGTGAGCCACATGATCTTGGTGAGAGGGGACATCGGATGAATCGGCGTACCTGTTCTCAGATAGATTTCGTGACCATTCATCTCCGATTTGAGTACTTCCGTCCACTCGGCACTGCGATTATCTGCCCAAGTCATGGCCCGCATCAGCGGTGTGCCGTGTTGATCGACAGGCAGAATGCTGTGCATGGCCGAACTGAAGGATACAAACAGGATCTCCTCTGGCTTCACTCCCGCTTTGGAAGTGGCCTGTTTAACCGATGTAATGACTGCTTTAAAAATATCTTCCGCATCCTGCTCCGCAATCGCAGGTGTGGGGGTGTGCAGCGGATAATCGGCACTGCCTTGAGCCACAATGGTTCCGTTCTGTTCGAACAAGACGGCCTTGGTGGAGGTTGTGCCGATATCTACGCCGATCATATAGGGTGAAGAAGCCATTTTGTCATCCCTCTTTCTTGAATATATAAGTGAATGAATGCTGTTACACGTTAACACTTCGGGTACAGAAAGCCTTCCGATCGCGTAAATGCGAAGCATATGCTTTCGAAGTAGCTTTCCTCTGGAAAGCTTTTAATTCCATTTCTTCAGGCCCTTTCTGTCCCCTCCGCGCACGTGGCGCTATTCATCTAACTTATATGGCATCTGTTATTTCATATATAGATAAGAATATCAGACTTGAGGGATGGATCAAAATGCAGAACCCTAGTCCTTCACAGCTCCTGCGGCAATATCCGAGATAAACTGGCGGCTGATGAACAGGAACATAACGATGAGCGGAATGACGGCAAGCAACGTACCTGCGATGACCATCGCATAGTCTGTGTTATACAGCCCGTTTAATTGAGACAATGCAATCTGCAACGTGTATTTGCGTTCATCCGTCAGGACGATCAACGGCCACAGATAATCATTCCATACGCCGATAAAGGTGAACGCGCCAAGGAAAGCAAAGGCAGGTCGCAGAATTGGCAGCGCCACGTTCCAATAGAGTCGGAAGAAATTACAGCCGTCGATGCGGCCCGCATCCAGCAGATCGTTGGGAATGGACTCTGTTGCATACTGGCGAATCCAGAAGATGCCGAAGGCGTTCACCATGCCCGGAATAATGAGAGCTTTGAAGGAACCGACCCAGCCGAACGTAGCCATGAGCACGAAGGAAGGCACCAGCGACAGCTGAGAAGGTACCATCATGGTCGCGAGCAGCAGGATGAAGAGCCACTTTTTACCGGGAAATTCAAACTTCGCAAACGCAAACCCCGCCAGTGAGTCAAAAAACAGTACAAGTATGGTCACGAGGCCCGACACAAACAACGTGTTCAGAAAGGCGCCCCAGAAATCAATCTGCTGCAATACGCGCGTAATATTATTCCATAGTTCACCCCCGAACCAGAGCTGCGGTGGAAACTTGTAGATATCGGACGTTGTCCGGGTAGACATTACAATCAGCCAATAGAACGGGAACATGGATATGAGCATGCCCCCGATAAGACCGGTATACAACACCAGCGATTTGAGGTGTTTGGACGCCATAAGCGCTCCCCCTTGTCACATCAGGATGATTTGCCTTGAACAAGCTTCCAGTTCACAATCGAGAACAGGGCGATAATGAGGAACATGCCCCAACCAACGGCAGCGCCATATCCGAAGTAATTGTTAATGAAGGATTCACGGTAGAGGTAGAGTACAATCGTCATGCCTGCTGCACCAGCGCCGCCATCATTACCTACCAATACTTGAGGCTCGGTGAACAGCTGCATACCCCCGATCGTTGATGTAATGACCGTAAACAGGATCACTGGACGCAGCATCGGAATTGTAATTCGGAAAAAGGACTGTATCGCTGATGCGCCGTCAATCTTGGCTGCTTCGTATAATGTCTGCGGAATACTCTGTAGTCCGGCCAGATAGATGACGGCATTATATCCGGTCCAGCGCCAGACCACCATGGAGGAGATTGCGACTTTAATGCCCCATGGTGCATTAAGCCACTCCACAACCGGTAGCCCGACCGACTGCAACAGATAATTGAGAAAGCCATAATTGTTGGCAAATAAAGCACCGAAGATAATGGCTACCGCCACGATGGATGTGACGTTTGGCAGGAAATAACCGACCCGAAACAGAGTACGGAACTTCACAAATGGTGCATGCAGCAAAAAGGCAATAATCAGGGCGAAGAAGAGCATCGGAATCGTCGAATAGATCCAGATCATGAACGTGTTACCCACAGCTTGCCAGAACTCGGCATCGGTCAGCATGTATTTAAAATTGTTGAGTCCGTTAAACGTCATGACACCGATGCCATCCCATTTATGAAATGCCAGATAGAGTGAGAACCCGATTGGGAACAGGCCAAATACCGCAAACAGAATATAAAACGGCGATATCGCAACATAAAGTGCACGATGTTCCCACATTCTCGCCCATAGTGACTTCTGCCGATCCAGATCAGGTCTTGCATGTCCGGGATCGGGAGTAAGACGAGGTTCAGTTACAGCCATATGAATTCCTCCTTTGCGGATAACGAAACCACACGTTCTTCAGGTTAACGCTGCAATTCCCGCTCGACGCGGTGTACCGTATCCGCCCAGACCTGCTGTGGATCGGCATTTTGCTTCGCGACATCATTCAGCCGCCGGGTGATAATGTTGTGAACGGATGGGTATCTTTCGCCAAAGAAAGCATCCGGCACATCCTGTGCCGATTCGGCAAATAAAGGCCCTGTCGCCTGTCCACCGAAGAAAGGTTCTTTTTCTTTCATGGCAGGATCATCAAATACACCTGGTGCAGAAGGGAAAAGGTTCAATGTCTGATATTGCTCCAGTTGATTTTCGGGACTTTGCAGCCAGCGAACCAGTTCAAAGGCTTCTTGAGGATGTTCACTCGACTTCAGGATGGACAGGAATGATCCTCCGTTGTTGCCATCTCCCCCCGGTGCCCGAGCGACCCGCCACTTCCCGGATGTATCCGGAGCGGCTTCCTGAAGAACTTGTTTCATCCAGACAGCACCTACAAAAGAAGCGATTTCGCCATTATTCATCGCGGCGTTCCAGCCTGGAGTCCAGCCATCTGCATTGGCTAGCAGTCCCTTCTCTTTGAAAGCAACGGCTGTATCCCAGCTCTTGCGCACAGTAGCGGAATCCATGCCGATAAAGGACCCGTCCGGCCGGAAATAACGCTCCGCAGACTGCGAAATGACTTGATTGTAAACGGTTGCAATATTGTCGGTTAGAAAAACCTTGCCTCCGAATTTTTCCTTGAGCTGTTCTCCGGCAGCAGCATATGCATCCCAACTGTTGATCTGGCGTGTAACGTCTTCGGGATCAGATGGCAATCCGGCTTCCTTGAACAGATCTTCTCGGTAGAAGAGGGCTGTTGGGCCCGTATCCATCGGGAAACCAATCATATGTCCGCTTGGCGTAACGCCTTGCTTCCATTTCCACGGCAGATATTGGTCTTCAATATCTCCTGCACCAAGATCATACAGATTATAGAAACGGTCCTCACTGGGGAATAGCTCCATGATCCAGTCGTTCAATGCCACAATGTCTGGTTCACCTGAGCGTGCAGCGAGTGTTGTTTTGAGTTTTGCTTTGAAATCACCGCCGATTTTCTGAGCTGTGAGTTCGATATTGGGGAACTTTTCCTTAGCCCTGGCAATCAACTTATCATCGATGGAACGATTCCAGTACCATAATGTAAGCGCTACCTTTTTGTTGTTCGCTGAATCGTCCTGTCCGGGCCAGATGGAGCATCCGCTTATGAGCAGGACGCAGACCATCAGTATGGCTGTCCAGCATGTTCTTTTCCGGCGGATCATGTGTATTACCCCCTCATCGTTAAGTTCGAGGCATGAAGTGCTTTGGACTACAACATTAGTGTATGAGCAGTTTATAAACTCATACCCAATATTCCTAAAATGAAACACATATTTGTGTCGATTGCGTAACATAAATTGGGTAGTTACTTTAAAAATAAAAGTTACTTGACACATTATAATTTTTATTCTAAACTAACTTACATAAAGTAACTAATGATGATGAGAATAATATAGATACGTACTATATAACGTCCAAGTGATCCATTTTCGCTTTGGATGCGAATCAATCAACATACAAGTTGGCCTAAACAGGAGGAACGACAATGATCAATTCACATATTATTCAACTGCTTGCCCCCAAAATTCAGACTTTTCCGAGTGGAAAAGAGTTCATATACCTGGTGGGACCAATCAAGCTTCCGGTTAACCTCGATGGGGAGACCAAGACATTCCAGTGGTACAGCTGGATGAAATCGGACAAAGCGATGGAGAGCGGTGAGTTAATCGAATCTCTTGCTGCTGCTGAACTGGCAGAGCGTCAACAATCCAGTGTTCTGGTGTATGGTGACTTTGCTGAAGCACAAGAAGCGCTGATCCGGATGCACAGCATCTGTCATACAGGCGACATCTTTGGTAGCAAACGCTGTGATTGCGGCTTCCAATTGGAGCAATCCATGAAGATGATTGCCGCTCACGGAGCGGGCGCACTGTTCTATCTTGCGAACCATGAGGGACGTGGCATCGGTCTGTTCAGCAAAGCCATGGCGTACATTTTGCAAGAAGAAGGTCTGGATACGGTAGATGCGAACTTGCAGCTCGGATTCACGGACGATGCTCGTAATTATGACGATGCTATTGCTGTGTTACGTGCGCTTCGTTCTGCTCCGGTTACATTGATCACCAACAATCCACGGAAGCTGGCTGCCTTGCAGGAAGCGGGATTGAATGTGGGCGGACGTGTTCCACTATGGGGAGATCGCTCTGCTTTTAACGAAAAGTACCTGCAAACGAAAGTGAACCGTTCTGGTCACTTGGCAGAAAGTGATGGATGGGCTGGGGCAGATACGCTGCTTCCGCATGCGCAGGCTTAATCATTATTAATAGACGTATTCGATTAGCTGACTAGTCGTTGTTGTACTCTCCGTTATGGAGAAGTGCAGCAGCGGCTTTTTTTGTATGGATGATAGGTTAGCGATCAGGTTTTCCTGATTCACGGAATGGCTTGCCGTTCTCGCAGTACGGAATATACAATATAGTCATCTGATGAATGCGGGAGGAACGAAGGTGCCATTTGAGGGACAACGTATGTTGCCAGCTGCAAAGAGCATGAAGCAGTTTGAAGCGATGATTGAAGGCCCTTATACCTATGGGGTGATGCTGGAAACCCATATTGCACAGCTTATGAGTGTAATGGACGAGGCGCGGCGGTATGACAAAAAAATACTTTTGCATGCAGATTTGGTTCAGGGTTTAAAAAACGATGAGTATGCGGCAGAGTATCTGTGTCAGCACATTCGCCCGGCAGGACTGATCTCTACGCGAGCGAGCGTCATTCAGAAAGCAAAGCAGAAAGGCATTACAGCGATTCAACGTATTTTTCTGCTGGATACCCATGCACTGGAGAAGAGTTATCTCTTGCTGGCCAAAACTCAACCTGATTATATTGAAGTACTACCTGGCGTCATTCCGCATATTATTGCGGAAGTATCTGTGCGTACGGGGATACCCATTATTGCGGGGGGATTGATCCGTTCACCGGAAGAGGTTGAACTTGCGCTTGGCGTCGGGGCTACGGCAGTGACCACATCCAACGCAGATCTGATCCGACACTTCGAGAAATCGCTTACACCGTAAAAAGAACCCACAACAGGAGGTTGTCTGTATGGAAAAATATATATTGGCTCTGGATCAGGGAACAACAAGCTCTCGAGCTATTCTGTTTAACCGTGGCGGAGAGATTGTACACATTGCACAGCAGGAATTCCCTCAATATTTCCCCAAGCCGGGCTGGGTAGAGCAGAATGCCAACGAAATCTGGAGTTCCATTCTTGCCGTGATGGCTTCATGTCTGGCCGAGAGCGGGATCAAGCCTGTCCAGATTGCCGGGATTGGAATTACAAATCAGCGGGAAACCGTTGTGGTATGGGACAAAGAAACAGGCAGACCCATCTATAATGCAGTGGTATGGCAGTCCAGACAGACCGCAGACATCTGTGAAGATTTGAAGACACAGGGACTCGGGGACCTTTTTCGCCGCAAAACAGGATTATTGATCGATCCCTACTTCTCGGGAACAAAGATTAAGTGGATTCTGGATCATGTCCCTGGTGCCCGGGAGCGGGCAGAGAAGGGGGAAGTGCTGTTTGGCACGATTGATAGCTGGCTAATCTGGAAACTGAGCGGGGGTACACATGTCACGGATATATCCAATGCCTCACGTACCCTGATCTATAACATCTATGATCTGCAATGGGATGACGAATTGTTGGATATCCTCGACATTCCTAAGGCGATGCTGCCAGAGGTGCGAGGTTCATCCGAGGTGTATGCACACACGACAGATTATCATTTCTTCGGTCATCGGATTCCGATTGCGGGAGCGGCAGGAGATCAACAGGCAGCGATGTTTGGTCAGGGCTGTTACACCAAGGGCAGTATGAAAAATACATATGGTACCGGTTGTTTTATGCTTATGAATACGGGCGAGAACCCGGTACAATCCAATCATGGACTGATTACAACGATTGCCTGGGGGATGAATTGCAAGGTTGAATATGCGCTCGAAGGCAGCATTTTTGTTGCAGGGTCTGCGGTTCAGTGGCTGCGTGACGGATTAAGAATGCTTCGCTCATCAAAAGATAGCGAGGATTACGCCTCACGTGTGCCTTCAACAGACGGTGTTTATATGGTACCTGCATTTGTGGGACTGGGCAGTCCGTATTGGGATAGTGAGGTTAAGGGTGCAGTGTTTGGTCTGACCCGAGGCACGACGAAGGAACACTTTATCCGTGCTACACTTGAGGCGTTGGCGTATCAGACCAAAGATGTACTGGAGGCAATGGAATCCGACTCGGGTATTCCCGTGCATGCTCTGCGTGTGGATGGCGGGGCGGCGGCCAATGATTTCCTCATGCAATTCCAGAGTGATATTCTGGGCATTCCTGTCGAACGTCCAACGGTGAATGAAACAACAGCATTGGGTGCGGCTTATCTGGCAGGATTGGCGGTTGGATATTGGACGAGTGCGGATGAACTGACGGATCATGAAAATACGGAGCGTGTCTTCCAGCCTGTTATGGCTGAGCAACAACGAACAGAACTGTATGCAGGCTGGAAGCGTGCAGTGAACGCAGCAATGGCTTTTAAATAAAAGGAATGAAATGAATATTTCTTGGTGTGGGTATTTGTACTTTTTAGCTAAACATATGTTATAAATGATATTTACTGGTGGAAAATGATGCATGATTTACAGGGTTATTCTTCCTGAAGAAGGCGGAATATATACCCACTATAAGGAAAAATACAAGGTTAGTGGATTCATTTGAAATTCCATCCTTTGGCAGAACAACTTTTTGAATTTTTTTTGAATAATGTGTCATTTCAGGACTTCACGCCGTCAAAAATCTGTGATAGGATAAAGGCACAAGTTAAAAAATGATGTCTGGAGATCGGGAGGGACCACGTGCCGCTCAGCAATTGCTGAGCGAATGACGTGGTCCTTTTTTTGTTTTTTTACGGAAACATAAAGGAAATTAATGGGAGGTTCAAGAATGACAGAAACGTTCTCGTCAGCACACCGGACCGAATATTTGCAAAACATGGCGAATGTACATTTTGACGTATTAGTTATTGGTGGTGGGATTACAGGCGCAGGGATTGCATTGGATGCGGCTTCCCGTGGATTGAAGACAGCGCTTGTAGAAATGCAGGATTTTGCAGCAGGTACATCCAGTCGATCGACCAAACTTGTCCATGGCGGATTGCGATATTTGAAGCAATATGAAGTGAAGATGGTTGCTGAGGTAGGACGGGAGCGGGCTGTCGTTTATGAGAATGGGCCACATGTGACAACACCGGAACCGATGTTGTTACCGATCTATACGGCAGGCACGTTCGGCCGCTTTAGCACATCCATTGGACTGATGGTGTATGATCGGCTCGCCGGGGTGAAGCGCAGTGAACGACGCCAAATGTTGAATGCTGGAGCGGTGTCAGATAGTGAACCTTTATTACGCAAACAGGGGTTGTTGGGTGGTGGACTCTATGTGGAGTACCGGACTGACGATGCCAGGCTCACCATAGAAGTTATGAAAGAAGCCGTCAAACGTGGGGCACAGGCAGTGAACTACGTTAAGGCGAAAGGTTTCCTGAAGGAGAATGGCAAGATTACAGGTATTGAAGCTATGGATCAGATCGATGGGCAGACCTATACGCTAAAAGTAAGCAAGGTGATCAACGCTTCCGGTCCATGGGTGGACGGTCTGCGGGAATTGGATGGTTCGCGCCAGGGGAAAACGCTACAGATGACCAAAGGCATCCATTTGGTCTTTGATGGTAAACGATTCCCGCTAAGACAGGCGGTTTATTTTGATACACCAGATGGTCGAATGGTGTTTGCTGTCCCGCGTGATGGCAAAACCTATGTGGGAACAACCGACACTGTATATCAGGATGATCCTGCACACCCGCAAATTTCCGACTCGGATCGCGATTATGTGATTGATGCAGTTAATGGCATGTTTCCAGATGTACACATTGGCACCGAGGATGTAGAGTCCGGATGGGCGGGTGTGCGTCCACTTATTCATGAGGAAGGCAAGAATCCTTCCGAAATTTCACGTAAAGATGAAGTCTGGGTATCCGAATCCAATCTGATTACGATTGCCGGGGGCAAGTTAACCGGATACCGTAAAATGGCCGAGATGGTCGTTGATCTGGTCGCACGCCAGATGGAGCAGGAGAGCGGGCATTCCATAGGCCCTTGTGTAACGAAGAAGATGCCCATCTCCGGGGGTGATGTAGGGGGATCGGCTGGATTTGTATCGTATGCGGAACGCAAGATCAAGGATGGTGTTGCCTTGGGACTTGCTCGACCTGCTGCGGAGCGACTGGTCCGCACGTATGGTTCCAATGTGGAGGCACTATATGAGCGAATGCCCGATCCACGCACCAAGTCCGAGCTTCATGGCATGCCACAGGAGCTACTGTTGATGTTAAGTTACGCGATTGATGAAGAGATGGCTGTAACTCCGTCTGATTTTTTGGTACGAAGAACAGGTGATTTATTCTTCCGTATTGATGAAGTTCGTCGCTATAAAGCAGCGGTTATCTCGTATATGGCAGGTCGTTTGAACTGGTCTGAAGAGGAAGAGGTTAAACATACACAGGAACTGGATCAGTTGTTGCTGGAAGCATCCGGCAAAATCTAAGGCAGGATTTCAAGATCGAGAGTCGAATGGAACATGTAAGCGTGTAACATAGAGAGGGGATTACATCCATGACATTACAGATCGGAATCATTGGAACAGGCTGGTTCAGTAAGGTACACGCGGATATTCTCGCACGGATGGAAGGTGTTCGTGTTGCGAGTGTCTGTGGAACATCGCTCGAAAAGGCAGAGGCTATGGCCTCCGTTTATGATGCTGTTGGTTACGGGGAACTTGAACATATGCTGGATGGTGAGAAGCTGGATGCGGTGTATATTTGTGTGCCTCCGATGTCTCACGGATCGATTGAGTCCGAATTAATTCGCCGCGGTATTCCATTCCTGGTGGAGAAACCTTTGAGCACCGGAATGGATGTTCCGCGTCAGGTGTTGGATCAGGTGCAAAAGAGCAGATTGTTAACCTCTGTAGGATACCATTTCCGTTATCAGGAGGCCGCGCAGGTCCTGCAGCAGTCGATGAAAGAACAGACGGTCGGCATGGCACTTGGCCGCTGGATGGGCGGAATGCCAGGGGTCGCCTGGTGGCGGCGTCAGGACGGTTCAGGAGGACAATTCGTCGAGCAGACTACACATATTGTAGACTTGCTTCGGTATTGTGCAGGAGAAGTTACGGAGGTATATGCTGTAGCAGCTCAGCGAAGCATGCATGAGAAGCATGAGCATGTGACCGTTGCTGATGTGGCGAATGTGACGCTCAAGCTGGAAAGTGGAGCGATTGCCAGTATCGCCAATACATGTCTGTTGCCAGACGGAGAGGGCGGCGCTGGGCTCCAGTTCTACACGGATGCAGGTGTGTGGGATTGGACGCCAGAACGTTTGCTTCTGCCAAGTGCCGCAAAACATGCGATGGCAGGTCTGGAGATTCCGGCAGGACATAATCCATACGAGCGTGAGAATGAAGCGTTCATTCATGCCCTGCGTACGGGAGACCGTTCACGAATTCTGTCCGATTATGCGGATGCCTGCCGTACACAGGAGATTACGACGGCGGCGCTGGCATCGGCAGATTCCGGTCTGCCTGTACAGCTTCAGCCTTCAAAACATCTCTCTCATTAAAAGGTTGAAGGTAATATAAATACGCCTGAATCAGGGAATGATCCGCAGATCAGCCTGATTCAGGCGTATTTGTGTTGAGTAGAGATTATTGAGCAGCAATTCAACTACTCGGATTTCTGCTGTTTCAACCAGTCGGATGACCAACTGTAGATCTGATCAATGACAGGTTCAATGGCTCTGCCTTTCGGTGTCAATTCATACTCTACACGGGGAGGTATCTCGGGAAACATGTGCCGGGTTACGATACCTTCCGTCTCCATTTCCTTCAATCGCTCCGATAAAAGTCGTCCACTGATCGCCATCTCTGCTTCAAGCTCCGTAAACCGCTTGGGTCCGGACAACAGTTGGTACATGATTAACAGTACCCACTTCTTGCCTATGATGTCTATGGCTTGAGTGATCATACAGGGACTTGGTGCTTTTACTTTTTTCAGCTTCAACGTGTTCACCTCGATTCATGATTATTTTCTTCACAGGTTGTATATGAAAGGACATGGATTCTGCCGCTTTAAGAATATAGGACATCCAAGTAAATGAGGGTTACTACAAAATATACTGTAACATACCTTTTGTATGTATTATACATCATACAGTGAAAAATTACTTGAAGAAATTATATTATTATTATATACTAACTTCACAAAAGTAAGTTGGTGATAAATAATACGTATAATATGAACGCGTACTATTCTGAAAATTGAACTGGGCTGAATGGTTGAAAACAAAGTGACCTTTGGGAACTTTTACATAGATTCTTTTTTTACAATGTGCAGCAAAAATAATCATTACATAGTAGGAACATATAATTTGTTACAGGAGGATCTACATATGAACAAGATTTTGGGTTACGTTTTTCTGGTTGTGTTAGCAGGTGTCTTCGTCATGACGGGGTTTAACAAGATTAGTGGAGCAGACATGATGATTCAGACATTCGAGAGTTTCTCTTATCCAACATGGACGATGTATCTGCTCGGTGCCGCGGAGTTGCTTAGTGCAGTAGGATTGTTGATTCCACGGACTCGCATCCTGGCTTCTGGCATACTGACATTTATTCTGATTGGGGCCGTGGGAAGTCATCTGATCTATGCACAATACGCTGCTGTTCCGTTCCCGGCTGTGTTGTTGGTAGCTAACATTATTGTTCTGGTTGTGGGTATGCGCAGATTGGAAGCGGAAGAAGAAGGTCAGATGGACGCAGTTCAGGCGTAAGTTAAAGATAAGAGGGGACGTTATTGGGCTGTTCACCGTGGAAAAGGTATTCCTGTCAAAAGGAATGTAAACGCGGATGCCTATGCAGAAGATGACCACTGCCAGTGAGCGGTGGTCATCTTTTTTTTATGTAAGACTTCGCGTGGCACGTGTAACGATTCGCCGCGTATGTTGGGTATCCGACTGCTGAGTCCAAGTGGCGCAGACCTGCCGCACCCACTCTGGATTCGTCTTGCTGGCGTCGTTCAGCCAGTTACTTACCGAATCCTGCACATACTTATGGGCATCGGATTTCACCGCGTCAAGCAAGGGAAGGGCCATGGCCGGATTTTCTTTTAACTCCTGAATATGCTTGGCCCAGACGCCACGAGGTCTGATTGATTCTATGGCAAAGCGACGGATCAGTGGATCAGGGTCAACGCTCCATGGGATCAAATCGTGCAAAGCTGAGGACAATTCGGCAGAAATGGACTCCCGTACAGCCATCCAGGCAATTTCTCTTACGCCAAAGTGATGATCTGCTGCAAAGGGCCGAATATGTTCCAACTTTTCAGTCAGGTTCAGACCGGAATCCAGCCCAATGATATAAGCGGCCCAGCAGCGAACACTATCTGAACGATGTTCTGCAATGGAACGAAAGAGATTCGTTTGTTCATTCATTGTTAGACGTTTCAACAGATTACGCCATTGCATGGCTATGGCCGGGATGATTTTCATGATCCGCTGCTCATCCATCTGTGTTAACTGCTCTGTAATTGCTCTGGTTTCGGCATCCATTCCCCATTCATGGGTAACCTTCTGAAAAAGAGAAACATGATCTACAGCCAGCCATTCGGTCAGATTGACCGATTCGATATGTCCTGCTTGTAGCCAATTGCGGATATGCTCAGGGATTTCCGTTGCTTTACGGGCACCTTTGCGAAGAAAAATGTCTTCAGGGATAAATAGATCTGGCTTAGCATTCAACAGTATGTTCCTCCTTGGTTGTATAACATCATGAGTTATACGTTACAACTTGCTGGAGGACAGGGATGTAAGGCATCTTACAAGTGGGCAGTGATTTTCCGAAGGGTGGCGATTTCGTCACGATGAAGGGAAACTGACTTGAATCCGGTACGAATACGGCCTGCTCTTGCTAACTCTTGCATGGCGACGGTGACCGATTCCCGTGTGGCTCCTGCCATCCAGGCAATCTCCTGATGGGTCAGTGCGAGTTGAATATTGCAGAACTCATCTTCTTCGATCCATCCCATCTGTTCAGCCAGGCGGAAGAGATTATGTAGCACCTTTTCATGCAGGTTTCCGAGTGCGAGCGTCTGTGTCAATTCACTCATTTGCTTGATCCGCTCGCTTAGTACGTTCATCAGTCTCATCATGAATTTCGGATGTTCAATCAGAAACTGCTCAAAACGTTGTTTGTTCATCAGGCAAATATCACACTCCTCCATCGTTTCGATATAAACGGTGCGTGTTCCGAGTGAGATTCCGTTCATTTCTCCAAACACGTTACCTTCCGTCAAAATATCGAGAGTGAACTGTTTGCCCTCCGGATTTAATGTATATAAACGAACCTTTCCCCGTTTTACAAAATAGAAACCTTCTGTAAACGTATCGGGTGTCTGGATCTGTTTGTTTTTGGGTATGGTCGTAATAGAAGTCATCCCATCCATTTCAATCAGGTCTGCCTCCGACAAGGAGGACATGAGGTCGAATTGTGATAAATACAGAATTTTATCCATAGAACTCCTTTCCATTACGATATGAATATAAAAAAAGAAGAACCCACGAAAAACAACGGGTTCTCTTGCAGCGGGACTTCCTGATCGGAAGGTCTTCTGACTATAAATGATCGAATGCCATTTTGATTATAGTAATTTTTTTAATTGAGAGACGCGTCCTTGGCTGATGCCAAGCTTTTCCGCAATTTGCTGTTGAGCCAAACCGGGATTCTGTTCAACAATTTCTTTCATCTGTTGCAGCATGCGTGCCGTCTTTGGCCGCAGGTCCGGGTATTCTTGGTTGTCAGCTGTGGTCCCTTCTTCCCTAGCGGGAGATGAGACTGAGGCGGATTTGGAAGCAGGACGCTCCACGGGTGCAGGAGCCTGTTTGTTCTGAGGTACGAACCAGTCGGGAGAGTCATCCGGGTGTTTTAATTGAATTGCACAAGTCCGGCAGATGAATTGTTCTTTGAAATACATTTCCGTATCTACATCACCGCAAAAAATACATAATGTTGATTTGTACTTTCTTAAAATCAACTCTTTCCCTTCAATGAAAAACTCAAGCGGATCGCCGATATGGATTTCCATCGTATCCCGCATTTCTTTGGGAAGGACAATTCGTCCAAGACGGTCCAGAGATCTCTTCATTCCGGTTCTTTTCATCGCATCTCCCCCGCAATATTCACAATTAAAACCTGTCCTTATTGTAAGGAAGAAAGGGCTTTAATACAACAATAATATTTCAAAAAAGTGGGATAATTCCATCTATTATGGGAAAATAAGTTTGGAAAGCATGGGTGCAACCGCTAAAGTGAACAATGCAGCGAGCACCATAGAGATGCTGGAGATGGTACCGGTCAGGGAACTCAGTTCAAACGCCTTGGATGTCCCTGTGCCATGGGCACCGGTTCCAAACAGTGTGCCTCGTGCAATCTCCCCATCGATGCGCAGCATTTTGACGATAGAAGGGCCCATAATCACCCCGAGCAGACCAGTCATAATAACAAAAACAGCTGTCACTGCGGGTATGCCACCGATGGTAGCCGAAACGTTCATGGCAATTGGGGTGGTAATCGATCTTGGGATCAGACTATGAATGAGACCGGAATCCAGACGCAACCATTTGGCGAGCAGGGCAGAGGAAAGTACTGCAACGACCGAGCCGGTCATGACACTGAAGACAATCTCGGAAATATGTTTTTTCAGTACATGGAAAAAGGTATAAAGCGGAACGGCAAAAGCCACGGTGGCCGGTTGGAGAAGCAGACTCAGCCATTTGCCGCCACTGCTATACGTGGCATAATCCGTTCCGGTTGCAAGTAATATGCCAACGACAAGAAGCGGTGTAATGAGCAACGGAGACAGATATACTTTTGGCAGATTACGATACATTCGTTTGGCGACTCCATAGATACCGACGGTTAACAGCAGACAGAGAAATCCAATCATCCGGTGTGACGCTCCTTTCGTTTGGCAATTCGTGTAGCAACCAGGCCTGTGCAGGACATGACCAGGAAAGTACTAAGCAGTACGATGAATAAAATTTGCAATCCGTCATGCTCCAACATGGGCATATAGTTCATAATGCCAACGGCTGACGGGATAAAAAATAACAATAGTTCACCGAGCAGCCAGGCAGCTCCAACTTCAATCCAGCGCAGCTTCACGACACGGGTCTGAAGCAGAATGAATAACACGACCATACCGAGTATTGAACCCGGTACAGGAAGATGGAGAGTACGGGCCAGCAGGTCCATGAGCAGTGAAAAAACCATTAAGAGCGCAACCTGTGCAATACCAAGGCCCCACTTTTTCACTTCAATCCCTCCTTATATAATCAACGTAATCCTTTGAATTATTATGAAAATGAAAATGATTCACTTGATATCACAAATTTTACATTGCATTCTTTCATGAGTAAAATGCATATTAAGAATGTTTACTATTCCATTTATCTATGAGAGGTGGGAATCAACCGATGGATATCCGCCATTTGCAATATTTTCTGGAAGTTGCCCGGCAGCAGAGTTTTACAAAAGCCGCCGAGGTGCTGTATATCACCCAGCCCACGATCAGCAAGACGGTCAAGAGTCTTGAAGAGGAACTGGGTATCACGTTGTTGGACCGTTATGGGAAGAAAGTTGAACTAACCGATGCAGGCCATGTGTTTTTTCGGCAGGCGCTTGAGATTGAAAAATCATTCCGCAGTTTGTCGTCCGAATTGGACGATCTGATGAACTTGAAGAAAGGCCATCTGCGGATTGGGTTGCCGCCGATGGTGGGATCAAGCTTTTTCCCCATGATTATTGGTGAATTTCACAAAGCCTACCCGCAGGTGACCATTCAGCTGTTTGAGGATGGCGCCAAAAAAGTGGAGGCCGATGTGATCAGTGGTGCACTGGATATTGGCGTTGCGGTACTGCCAACCGTGGATGAGTTGTTGGATCATTTTGTGTTTGTGAAAGAGAAGCTGAACCTGCTTGTACACCCCTCACATCCACTTGTGGGGAAAGAAGCGGTTGCGCTGCATGAACTGGAAAACGACGCCTTTGTGCTGTTTCGGGAAGATTTTGCATTGCATGACCGGATTATTGTGGCCTGTCAGCATGCTGGGTTCCAGCCCCGTGTGGTATATGAGAGCTCTCAGTGGGATCTGCTCAGCGCGATGGTTGCCGCCAATCTGGGTGTAGCCTTATTACCAGAGACGATCTGTCGTGAGGTGGACCATATGCGCGTGCGCATCATACCGGTAGTGGAACCGGTGATTCCATGGCAGCTCGGCATGATCTGGCGGAAGGATCGTTATCTGTCTTTTGCCACGAGAGAGTGGATTGGATTCACACAGTCGATGCTGGGTGAGTAAGGAAGCGATTGGAAGGTTATTCTGTCATTGTAGTGCCTAGTGTAAATACTCTTTTGTTGACCCCGGATCGTTGTTACAATGGAAGCATAATTATGGTGGAGGTGTACGAACATGAAACTGCGGGTATCCGCTGTACAATACCAATTGCACACAATCAGCTCGTTTGAGCAGTTCGCCGCTCAGGCTGAGCATTACATACGGACAGCGAGCGAATACGGAACCGAATTTGTGCTGTTCCCGGAATTTTTCACAACACAATTAATGTCCATTGGGGACAAACAAGGCAATGCACTGACAATTGAGGATCTGCCGAACTTTACGGAGCAATATGAAAAACTGTTCACGTCACTTGCTGCCAAGTACGGTATGCACGTTATCGGGGGAACCCACGTCATTCGACGTGAGGGGAAGCTGTATAATACAGCCCACATGTTCTACCCGGATGGTCGCATCGAGCGCCAGGACAAGATTCACATTACACCAACCGAAGTGCAGGAATGGAATATGGCTCCCGGGGATGGACTTGAGGTGTTCGACACGGATAAAGGCCGTATTGCGATGCTGACCTGTTACGATATTGAGTTCCCGGAAATTGTGCGGATGGCCAAAGCCAAAGGTGCTGATGTGATTTTCTGTCCTTCCTGTACGGACGATCGTCACGGATTCTACCGTGTGCGTTATACGAGTCATGCCCGCGCGGTGGAGAATCAGGTGTACGTTGTGTTAACCGGAACAGTGGGCAACCTGCCAACCGTTGATTTCATGCGTGCTAACTATGGACAGGCAGCGATTATTACACCAAATGATATTCCGTTCCCGCCACGTGGCATTCTGGCCGAGGGTGAGATTAACAACGATATGATCGTGACCGCCGATCTGGATCTGGACTTGTTGTATGAGGTGCGCGAACGTGGATCGGTAACGACTTGGCGTGACCGCCGTACTGATCTGTATACCGATTGGGAGTAGCAAGTTGCTCTTAAAACCGAACGAAACGAGCAGGGAATTCATTTTGTCAGTGGAAAGGGGTGACCCGGAAACATGTATACCAAAGAAATGCTGATCACCGACCCGGAGCGAAGTGGCAAAAGGGTAAAGGCAGTCGTCCGCAATTATGTTACTGCCGACTTTGAGGAGCTCATTCGTATTCAGGCGGAGAGTTTCCCTCCTCCTTATCCGGAAGAGCTGCTCTGGAGTCACGAGCAGCTCACCAGTCATGTGCAGCATTACCCGGAGGGTGCCATCTGTATCGAAGTGGATGGAGAATTGGCTGGCTCAATGACCTCGCTGCGGATGCAGTGGGACCCCGCACATCCAGCAAGTCATACCTGGGCCGAAGTAACGGATGACGGCTATATTCGTAACCACCAGCCAGATGGCAACGCGCTGTATATTGTTGATCTCTGTGTTCGTCCAAAGTACCGCAAATGGGGACTGGCTCAGCTTATGATGCAGGCGATGTACCACCTTGTGATTGCACAGGGTATAGATCGGTTACTTGGAGCCGGCAGAATGCCAGGTTATCATCTGGTTGCAGACCAACTGTCTGCGCAGGAATATCTGAACCAGGTGGCAGCGGGAGAAAGACGTGATCCGGTGATATCGTTCCTGCTTCGTTGTGGCCGCATGCCAGTAGGCGTAACCGCAGATTATCTGGACGATGAGGAGTCCTGCAATTATGCGGCCCTGATGGAGTGGCGGAACCCGTTCAAATAAAAAATATCAAATGCAATACATCATCGATCGAGGAGGCATTTAGTCATGGAATTCACGCGTATTACATCCATTAAAGATCCATTGTTTGCCCAAATGCACAAGTTGATGCAGGAGATCTTCCCGCGGGAAGAAGTGCTGGACTTTCCCCTGTGGGAAGAACCGCTGGAAGATCCGGGTATTCGGGTGTTCGTGGCTGTGCATGAGGGACAGGTTGTTGGAGCGACAGAGTACCGTTATTACGAGGACTGGAACGTAGCCATGACGGACTTCACGATTATTGGGCGCGAAGGTCTGGGAATTGGCAGTTTCCTGGCGAATCACCGCAAGCGTGATCTGCAAAAGCTGGCTGCGGCAAACGGGAAAGAATTGTTCGGCATGTTTGCCGAAATCTATAACCCTTATGTGAGTCAGGATCACGAGTTTGGCGGCATCAAGCCGATGGACCCGTATGTGCGTCGCGAAGTGCTGTCCCATCTGGGATATCAGCGTCTGGACTTCCCATATGTTCATCCATCCTGGCAAGGTGACGGCGAAGCGGTTGGCGGATTGGATCTGTGCTTCATGCCAGGTGATGAGTCGCTTGGTGAACTGCCAGCGAGCCTGGTGGCTGATTTCCTGAACCGATACTATGCGGTGTTACCGAACAAACCGCAAGAATGGCTTGCCATGGTAGAGCAATTGACTGCTCGCAAGTCGGTTGCGTTACTGCCGTTGTAAACATATGAAAGACCCGAGCCTGGACTAACAGGTTCGGGTCTTATTTAGTTTATTTTTCAGAACGAACAGGATACGTTACCATAAATATGGAAGATATGTGTTTGTGTTCATTTATTTTATGAAGGAGGGGATTGGATGAGAAAAAGCAGAATCTTGTTGATATGGATGCTCGCTTTATTTTTAACAGCCTGCAGTTCAAGTGACGATGCTTCACTACCAGATGTACAGGAGAGGGAGCGCAACGATGCCATAGAAACCGAACAAATTCAGAAGGAAAAAGATGCAAAAGAGCAGGAAGAAGTAGAAAGTTTAAGAGAAACGCTGAACATAACGTTTAAACTGATGGCGGCGATGCAATCCAATAACTATACATATCTTGAATCGGTGTCTTCACCGAACATAGAAATATCGCAGCAGAACAATACCATTATTTCTAAACTGGAACAGGGGGATTACGAAGTTCCTTTCCTGCAGAACGTTAGCCTGAATAATTTGGAGTACCGTGGATTTAATCCTCTGGATTCAGATCGTGTCATTTTACATATGGCTATAGTATGGTCTGATGGAAACAGTGCATTGGATTTCTATTTCATTCGTTCCGAGGAAGGCAACTGGCTCTTTGATGGTCTGCTCACGAATGGATAGGCCACTAGTCTGGTTCTGTAATATAAACAGCGACCGTTCTCTCTATGATAAAGAGGAAGGTCGCCGCATGGATGAGTTCGAGTGAAAAGATTCAATTATTGTGTAGTCTTTCGATCCGGTAGCTGGCTCAAATAACTGTTGGACAAGTGTGCAAGATCCAATGCTCGATCATATTGTTCCTTTGTTATAAACCGTGAAGAGGGCACCCCACTGTTATTGGGTGTGGTGAATGCTGAAGGTACTTTGTCCGCCGAAATCTTCGGCGCTTCTTCTAAAGGAACATCCATCTGCTGTTGTCCGGCATCCTGTCTGCCCGCATCAGCTAGCGAATAATGCGTCCCATCCCCGTATCCTTTCGCGGGAATGAAGAGAGAAGCATCGTTTAGCACGGACCCGGAAGGAAGGTAATAACGTTCGGGTAGCAGGTTTCCGCCTTCACGCAGTAAATCCTGTCCGAAGTGTAATTGGTCCTTCAGCGATACCCCGGTGAGTCCCGCAATCGTTGGCAGAATGTCCACCTGGCCTCCAATCTGTTCCAGTTGAACACCCGGGGTAACGCCCGGTGCCGAGATAATGAGTGGAATATTAATCATATCTGCTGATGTGTATTCCCGACCATACAACTCTTTCATGACGACTTTGTCTTCCCGATCCAGTGAGTAGATGGGAAGCCCCAGGTGATCCCCGTACAAGACAAACAAACTATTTTCCCATAATCCCCGCTCTTTCAATCCAGCAATCAACTGTCCAACCGCCTGATCTGCATAATGCTGTGATATCAGATAATCACCGGGCAACGTATCTTTGTAACGCTCTGGCAGCGTCAGTTTCACCTTGTTTTTAGGCAAAGTGTACGGGTGGTGGGCTGACATGGAGATGATATGGGCATAGAAGGGATCGCCCGAAGACTGCATGGATTCCAGCTTATCCAGTGTTTTGGAATACAGTACTTCATCCGAGGCCGAAAAGGCGATAGAGTCCTGTGTGCCAAAATAATCAATATCATAATACTGGTCGAATCCAAGTGCCTTGTATAACTGATCCCGATTCCAGAAACGAACATCATTTGTATGGAATGTAGCTGTCTGATATCCGTTTGCTGACATCAGCTTGGGTAGACTCGGCAGAGCTTTATCCGCATATACAGTTGTTGCTGCCCCGTTCGGCGGGGTGTAGAAAGATGTGTTCACAACAAATTCTGCATCTGATGTATTTCCCTGTCCCACTTGCTGATAAAAGTTCGGAAAATACAGGCTCTGTCTAGCCAATTGATTCAGATTAGGCGTGATCTCTTGTCCATCTACCTCTAATCCAATCAGGAAGTTCTGAAACGATTCCAACTGGAGCATAATCACATTGCGTCCGCTCGCGGCACCCTTCTCCACAATCGCAGGAAGTTCGGTCGTTTGTTTCAGTTGGTCGATGTCAGCCTGATCAATGTGAGCAATGGGCACAGGTTTATCAGGTCGATCCAGGATGGTATACGCCTCGTAACCGAGGATGCCCATCTGTTCTGCTTGTGTAAGCTCACTCATGCTGGCCCGATTGGGATAGATGTTAAGCATGCACAGGATCATGGACAGGGTCAGAATGACCGAAGCAACCCGTCTTCTGGCACGTCGTTCAAGCGGAATGCGGTTCGGGCGTTCTGTACTCCCGAGTTTGATCCGACGACGAATGAGTATTCCCCCAATGATCAGCACGTCTGCAAAAATAAACAAATAATAGGGATCAAGCAATGAAAACATGCTGCTCTTGACCGAAGTCACCTGATTCACCTGTGCCAACGCGTGATAGTTAACGATTACACCATAGTATTTGTAGTACATGATGGCTGCAAAGAAAATCCCTGAGAGCAGCAAATTCATGGCAAGGTATATCCACATCCGCCGCTTGGCAGCAAACCACTCAATTAGACAGAAGCCGATCCAGATGAGCGGCAATTCGGTCAGCAGTGGTTTCCAGACAGGGATGTCATCGAAGATAACGATCCAGGCTAGTGAACTTTTGATCATCATGATGATGGTAAAGAATATAAACGGTCCGCTTAGAAATCGGGTGAGTGAACTGCGTGACAAGGTACCGCCTTCCCTTCCGAAGTTTCATTTAACAAGTATTATCCTATCTCAGCATGGCTGTGTCAAAAATGAGAGCCTTCTACATTTGACGGCAAAAAAACCTCTTCCATGCAGGAAGAGGTTCGAAAAAACATGGGCTATTGCGATAAAAGCCAGATGTGACCCAATTCGTTATTCTATAGTGTACGTTGTGACGTAAGAAGGTCTGGGGAACATGGTGGGCTTCTGTGCGGTCAGGCCTTCGCTTGTACTGCGGTTACGGTGAGCGTGACTATATGCTTGGGATTCCTGCCAGCCTTTGAAATGTTCGTCCGACTGCCAGAGTGTAAGTACGACATATGTGTCATCCTTCAGAGGACGAAGCACACGAATACCGACAAAGCCAGGCTCGTCTTCTACCTTGCGGGCACGGTTCTTGAACCGTTCTTCAAAATCGTTCCGACCATCCTCTGTGACAGGGATATTGTTCAAAACAGCAAAACCTCCGCCAGTCCAGGAGCCTGCGGCATCAAAAGCTTCATATGCGGCTACTTTATCATCAGACTCAATATTCATCAGGCGTTCTGCGGATTCAAGAGCCAGACGTACCTGCTCTTCGCTTCGCAAAGTCAGATGCGGGTATGCAGCAAGTGCATCCGGAATCGGTGAAGGAACCAAATAGATATACATAGAAGCTGCCTCCTCATTAAGTACATTCTATTTCAAGATAGCATATGGAAATCAGCGAGTCCAATCGGTTCACATGTATCGGACAGGTGGGCTAATTCCGAGCTGAGTAGTACAGGTTTGCCGCAATAGAAGATAAACAATGAATGACAAACACTGCAGTAATAATGAAAAAGGAAAGCGATATCCCGTCTAGGATAACTACAAGGATCCAAGCCAGAGCAAGACTGATGGTTGTCGCATTCCAGGAGAAGGCCTTTGCTCTCGTGATACAATAGAGGTACCGCTCATCCAGTCCGTTGTGCTTTTTTGCAATCGACCTTGTGAAAAAAATAATGATTATTGCAAATAACAAACCAGCTACAATTCCACCGATACCGATCATCCGATTCAGTAATTCAGAACTCAATATTCTCATCTCCTTCAAAAATAAATAATTCCTCGATCTGACAGTCAAATAATTGGGCAAGCTTGTGAGCAAGCACAAGAGAAGGTTTGTACTTACCGGATTCCAACGATATGATGGTCTGCCTGGAGACCTTTAGGCGTTGAGACAGTTCTTCCTGTGTGATGTGCATATGTATTCGTTTGTCTCTAATTAGATTTTGCAAGTATATCCTCCCACAAGTAAAGTTTGCTTTACGTAAAGTTAACTTTACTTATGGGACGATGGGAAGTCAATCTCTCTTTATAATATTTTCCACTTCTTCGAGGTGGTGCTGTGTCCAAAAGCATATTTCATGATAAAGTATAATCACTACAAACAGAACGGGTGATCGTATGACAACAACAATTCGGATATCGGTTAGACCTTTGGTGGAGTATGTGTACCGCAGTGGCAGCATACGTCCAGGGTTCCGGACCAACGCATCGATGCAGGAGGGAACTCGAATCCATCAGCGGGTACAGAAGGAGTACACGGAAGAGGATCTGAAAGAGATTGTGCTCGAAGCTGAGATTCAACATGGGGATCTGACCTATGTGGTGGAGGGACGATGTGACGGGTTAATTCGTCTGGAAGGTCAGTTGACGGTAGATGAGATCAAATCCACTGCGGGCAATCTGGATGATCTGGGAGAAGGTCTTCCAGTGCACTGGGCGCAGGCCATGATGTATGCCTACATGTACGCCGTTCAGCAAGATCAACCACGCATGCAAGTGCAGTTGACGTATGTGCATTCGGTGACCCATGAAGAAAGACGGTTTCGCCGAATGGCAGATCGACAGGAACTGGAGCGGTTTGCTGCAGAAGTGATTGCCGGTTATGCGCCATATGCAGAGATGATCGCTGCGTATGAAGAAAAGCGTGATATCAGTGTGCGAGAGCTGCCGTTTCCTTTTCGCAAATACAGGGAGGGACAGCGAAAGCTGGCAGGAGCTGTATACAAGACGATCCGTGAGGGTCAGGGGTTGATGGCCAAAGCACCAACAGGCATTGGTAAAACGATGTCCGTGCTGTTCCCCACAGTCAAAGCGATTGGCGAAGGCGAAGCGAGCCGATTGTTCTATCTGACCGCAAGGACGACGACACGGGTGGCGGCGGAAGAAGCTTTTGCCCGGATGCAGTCGGAAGGATTGAAGATGCATGTGATCAGTCTGACAGCGAAGGACAAGATTTGTTTTAAGGAAGAGGAAGCTTGTGATAAGGGGCAGTGCGGCATGTGTGAAGGATATTATGACCGTATTAACGGAGCCGTGCTGGACATGCTGGAACATGAGACGTTGATGACACGTCCGGTCATCGAGCAGTATGCGCGCAAACATCGGGTGTGTCCGTTTGAGTTTTCACTGGATGCGGCGTATGCAGCCGATGCGGTGATCTGCGATTATAACTATATTTTCGATCCGAGGATCTCTCTGAAAAGAATGTTGGAAGAGCAGAAACGCAAGACGGTGTTACTGGTGGACGAGGCTCATAATCTGGTCGATCGTGGCCGAATGATGTTTTCCGCCGAGCTGGAGAAGGCAGTATTTCTGGATGTGAAAAGAGAGTTCCAGTCGCTGGACAGCAGTGTGCCTGCTGCCAAAGCCATTGTTGACTACACGGGGGCCATTGATAAGTATCTGATTACCCTTCGGAAAAACGGTGGAGAAGAAGGAAAGATCATCCAGCAGGAAGCACCGGAGGAACTGATTGAACGGCTGGAACCTTTTGTCATGGTCGCGGAGCAATGCCTTGTTGAAGGTGGCTCGGGGAATGCCGAGACGGATCAGCTGCTGTTGGATGCCTACTTCACGGCACAGAATTTCCTGCGTATTGCCAAGCTGTATGATGAACGTTTTATTACGTATGCAGAGTGTGTTCGAAGTGAAGTGAGAGTGAAGTTATTCTGTCTTGATCCTTCCGTACTGCTTCGTCAGACGGCCAAAGGATTCCGCTCTCTCATTCATTTTTCGGCTACATTGTCACCCCTTCGCTATTATCGGGATATGCTGGGTGCAGAGGAAGAGGATTATACATTGCAGATTCCATCGCCGTTTCAGCGCGAACAATTGGATGTGAGACTCCTGCCCTTATCTGTGCGTTATAAGGACAGGGAACAGTCCCGGCGTCCCATTGCAGAGATGCTACAACAGCTCGTAAGCGAATGGCCGCGCAGTAATCTAATGGTGTTCTTCCCTTCCTACCCTTATATGCGCGAGATATATGAGACCTACGCACAACTTCCGATTGAAGCGGATACGGTTATACAAAAGCAAGGCATGAACGAACTGGAACGGGAGCAGTTTTTGGATGGATTTCAGCCGAATCCTGAACGAACACGCTTGGTATTTGCCGTCATGGGTGGCGTATTCTCAGAGGGTGTCGATCTGCCGGGAGATCGCTTGAATGGCGTGGTTGTGGTAGGTGCGGGGCTGCCGCAGATTGGTCTGGAGAACAACGTATTACGTGATTACTATGATCGGACAGGACGCAACGGATTCAATTACGCCTATATTTTCCCGGGTATGAACAAGGTGCTGCAGGCGGGTGGACGGCTGATTCGGACGGAGGAAGACAGGGGTGTGCTGGTGCTGGTCGACGATCGTTTTATCCAGGAACCGTATCGTTCCCTGCTGCCCGAGGAGTGGCGGGACTATAAACGAATTTGAATATGATGCATCTCCACAGCAATTTCAATGGAATCAGGCAAATGCTGAACCAAGAAGTTTAACATTTTTCTCAGATTTCTTTCCTTTATATGATTGAAGGGTAGGGTGAAAGGGTTATAACTTGGTTAGCAACGAACGAACAACGGCGATTACCCTATCCGTTCCGCGGTCCGCTTCGAAAGCAATCAAGGAGGTCGGTTATAATGAAGAGAAATCATACCATGATGCAGTTTTTTGAATGGCACCTGGCTGCAGACGGAGATCATTGGAAGCGACTGGCTGAAATGGCCCCGGAACTGAAAGCCAAAGGTATTGACTCGGTATGGGTTCCACCCGTAACCAAGGCAGTGTCCGCAGAAGATACAGGTTATGGTGTATATGATCTGTACGATCTGGGCGAATTTGATCAAAAGGGTACCGTACGAACTAAATATGGCACTAAGCAGGAACTGGTGGAGGCCATTGCTGAATGTCAGAAGAACGGCATTGCCGTCTATGTGGATCTGGTTATGAATCACAAGGCCGGAGCAGATGAGACGGAAGTGTTCAAAGTGATCGAGGTTGATCCGAATGATCGAACGAAGGAAATTTCTGAGCCGTTCGAAATTGAGGGCTGGACCAAATTCACATTCCCGGGTCGCGGAGATCAATACTCCTCCTTCAAGTGGAGCTCTGAACATTTCAACGGTACAGACTTTGACGCCAAGGGAGAACGAACAGGTGTATTCCGCATCGCAGGAGAGAATAAAAAATGGAATGAGAATGTTGATGATGAGTTTGGCAACTATGACTATCTGATGTTCGCCAATATAGATTATAACCACCCGGATGTTCGGCGCGAGATGATCGATTGGGGGAAATGGCTGATCGATACCCTTCAGTGCGGTGGGTTCCGGCTGGATGCGATTAAGCATATCAATCATGAATTCATCAAGGAGTTCGCAGCAGAGATGATCCGCAAACGCGGTCAGGATTTCTACATCGTAGGTGAGTTCTGGAACTCAAACCTGGATGCATGTCGTGAATTCCTTGATACGGTAGACTATCAGATCGACCTGTTTGATGTGTCTCTTCACTACAAGTTGCATGAGGCTTCGCTTGCAGGCAGAGACTTTGATCTCTCCAAAATTTTTGATGATACCCTGGTGCAGACACATCCTACCCATGCGGTAACTTTTGTAGATAACCATGACTCACAACCTCATGAAGCGTTGGAATCATGGATTGGAGATTGGTTTAAGCCGAGCGCTTATGCCTTGACGCTATTACGTCGTGATGGTTATCCGGTTGTATTTTACGGAGATTATTATGGCATTGGTGGACCTGAACCTGTGGATGGCAAAAAGGAGATTCTGGACATTCTGCTGTCTGCCCGCTGCAACAAGGCATATGGAGAGCAGGAAGATTACTTCGATCACGCGAATACGATTGGCTGGGTGCGTCGCGGCGTAGAGGAAATCGAAGGCTCCGGTTGTGCAGTGGTCATCTCCAACGGGGATGACGGTGAGAAGAGAATGTTCGTCGGAGAGCATCGTGCTGGTGAAGTCTGGGTGGATCTGACGAACAGCTGTGATGATCAGATTACCATTGAGGAAGAGGGCTGGGCCACCTTCCATGTGTGCGGTGGAGGCGTCTCGGTATGGGCCCTTCCTGAACAGAATGAGGACTGCGCTGACGCTGAGTAACGGCATGTGCCAGGCAGGATAAGAAAAGGTACACCGAACGCATAAAAACAGTATATAGATCGTTGAATCACCTGAACAGGAGAGCATGCATGCCTGTATTCAGGTGTTTTTTTTGCATTTTTCTAGGTACAACTAAAACTCCATCCTAACGAACCGAGGGCACCTTATTTGCACTGAATTAGCGTTATTGGAATTCTAACGAATCTCAGTAATCTTATTACTCTCAAAAACGATTGAAATAGCTCCAATTGGAGCAACATCACCAGATTAACGCGTCTGAAATTCGTTAGAATATTGGTAACTCGGATTTCAGCCGAATAAGGCCTCTCAGATTCGTTAGCTTAACGTGGGTTAAGGCTCGCCGCCATAGGCAAACGAATCACTGCTGTAAGTAAAAACATGAAATGAGAAAGAAACAGTTCGGTTTCACATCCTAATATATGGTACAATAATCCAAATATGGAGTGTTATAAAACAAAATGAGAGATCGTAATAAGCGATATTCTTTACAGAGGATTGGAGAAAAGGAGGGATGGCATGGGTCCCAAAAGAGAGATGAACCGTTTCTCCCCGTTGATCATGTATCTATTTGTAATAGCCGTGTGCCTGGGGGCTTGCAGTTTGGGACCAAACCAGGGGCCAGCGGGCGAACCGAAGCGGAGCGATGAGTATACATTGAATTCGGAGCGGAGAGATTTGAATGAGCGGGTTACGAAGAGACCTGAGTCCTTCCAGAAGGATACGCCTGATGATTATACTTTGACAGCAATGGTGGATGTGAGTCATGAATCCGGAGTTGATCGGATTTCTTATGAGATTTTGGTGAATGAGGCTCGGGTGCCCATGGTTAATGTCATTCAGTCCTTCACCCTCGATCCCAACATGATAAATCGAATAGATGCCGGAGAGTTATTTCATTCCAATGTGAGCAATACACACGAGATTAGTTTAGAGTCTGACAAGGAACCGCTTGGATTGAGTTTGAGCAGAAGTTACGTCTTGAAGCCCAAGGCGGAGATCGACAGCAATATCCTCCAGCGTTATGCAGATATGTATATCAAAATTTCCTATGGCCCCAATGATCAGCGAACGGAAGATTATTTTTATATTCAGGCCGAGCCGTCTCCAAGGACGAATGAGTATATGAAGTCATGGGAGATAGAAAAATAGGAAAAAGCAGCGCATACCTGTTCCGTATGAGGAATTTCAGTAGACGCTGCCGGTTCATCTATTTGAGATAGTAAGGTTATTACTTTTTAGTATACTGATTCATCGTATCCCACATTCGATTGAACTCACTTCGTTCCATTGAAAATGCTCCAGGCTTCTCAGGTTTATGATGAGAAGTTGGCTCAAAGTTTAAGTATTCATGGTGTGTAGTACACTCATAGTTTTTGCTGTTAATAAGGAATTCAATTCTATCCTTAAAGGGTCTTTCCAGTAATTTAACCACCATGATGTCTCCACTACTGGTGCTTCTTGCAGGAGAATATATCAGAAAGTAACCTTGTTCAAATCGATACTCCATAGCATTTACCTCCATTAGGATACAGAACGATTACGATACGAATCCATCACTTATCTAATACCCTCCGTTTACCTACTCCAGTTCAAATGATTCCAACGTACCAACCATCCGCAGATCATGCGCGCTGTTGAACTGTTTCCGTTTGTCCGCATCGGCGTACTCATCATGATAATGCATCAGTACGGTTTTCTGTCTCACTTCCGCGGGTAACTGCTCCAGATCCTTCAATGAGGTATGGGATTTGATCACCAGATCATGCATATGACATTCATGGAAAATCAGCTGCACATCGGCGGCAACTTGCTCCACCCGTTCTTGGTCGAGTGTACTGTCAGCACTATAATAGAAGTAAGGCTTGGCGAGAAGTCCATTGCTGACCATACCGGGAACATGTTGGGTCCGAAACGTCTCAAACGTCACGCCGCCCAGTTCGAATGTGCCTCCATCTGGCAGGGGGACGACATCGTAGTAATCGCTCATGGTACGTTCACCATCCGTTGTGTAGCGCATGCCGGGGGATAAAATGTTCCAGAGCGGATCTACCAATTGTTCGTGGATGAACAGACGAGGTTTGTGGTCGCCTACGATCTGTGCGTAATAACCCAGCATCTGTACACCATTAATATGATCTTCATGCAAATGGGTAATGAACACATTGTGAATATCGGTCATGGCGAACCCATATTCCTTGAGTGCTTTAGCATTTGATTCTGGGAAATCAATGACCAGATGCGTGTCTCCGAATTCAGCCAGCATACTATTGTGGTGCTGCTCCACGCTGAACATATCTCCTGTGCCGAGAAAAGTAACTTTCAATTCATTTCATCTCCTTGTGTGATCTTCAGATCAGCATCCTTGCGTTAAATCCAGTATACCTTGTTCCCGAATATATGCCTAAATCAACCTTTTTTGATAACGCTATCATTTTATATTGAACTTTGATGGCAAACAGTGTAGCGTAAAGATGGGAAGTGAACCCATATGAACGTAAACTCATCTAAAGGGAGCGTGCGAGGCGAATGAAATCTTTTCTGGATGAACAATTTTTGCTGCACAATGAAACGGCGATCAAGTTATATGAGGATTATGCCAAAGACATGCCGATTATTGATTATCATTGCCACCTCAGTCCTCAGGAGATCTACGAGAACAAAACCTTTGGCAATCTTACAGAGGCTTGGTTATACGGTGATCACTATAAGTGGCGGCTCATGCGCGCAAACGGAATTGAAGAGCAATATGTGACCGGCGGCGAAGGAGTGACCGATTACGATCGTTTCCTGGCTTACTCCAAAACGGTCCCCATGATGATCGGTAATCCGCTGTACGCCTGGTCTCATCTGGAATTACAGCGATATTTCGGCGTCTACGAAGTACTGAATGAGACAAGCGCACCAACCATCTGGGACAAAGTAAATGCCAAACTGAACAGTGACGGATTCGGTGCACGTGATCTAATTACCAAATCCAATGTCACTGTTGTGTGCACAACCGATGATCCAACCGATTCTCTGGAGTATCACCTGAAGATTCAGGAGATCGAAGGCTTTGATACCGCCGTATTGCCATCCTTCCGCCCGGATAAAGGCTTGGAATTGAACCGGGATACCTTCGTGGAATGGGTGGGCAAGCTGTCACAGGCATCCGGCACCGCGATTTCCGATTATGAGTCTTTCCTTACCGCACTGGAGTCCCGGGTGGAATTCTTCCATTCCGTAGGCGGCAGAGTCTCTGACCATGCACTCGATTATGTTCCTTACGGCGTGGCTACACGCGAAGAGGCGGGTGCCATCTTTGCCAAGGCACTTGCGGGTCAGAAGGTAACTCGTGAGGAAGAGGACAAGTACAAGACGGTAACGCTGACGTTCCTTGGCAAACTGTATGCAGAGCGAGGCTGGGTGATGCAGTTCCACATTAATGCAGCCCGTAACAACAATACGCGGATGTTTGCCAAGCTTGGGCCGGATACCGGTTACGATGCAGTCAATGATACGCCGCTTTCCGCAGCGATGATTAGATTGCTCGACGCGTTGGAGCAGCAACAGGCATTACCCAAAACGATTTTGTATTCTCTGAATCCAAGGGACAACGAGGTGCTCGCGGCGATCATCGGCAGCTTCCAGGGTGGGGGTATTCCGGGCAAAATCCAGCTTGGCGCAGCATGGTGGTTCAATGATACAAAGGACGGCATGCTTGCTCAGATGAAGGCACTAGCGAATGTGGGACTGCTCAGCCGATTTGTCGGCATGCTGACTGATTCACGCAGCTTCCTGTCCTACACCCGGCATGAGTATTTCCGTCGTCTCGTCTGCAACCTCATTGGTGAATGGGCCGAACAAGGGGAGGCACCGCAGGATCTGGAGCTGCTCGGTCAGATCGTACAGGGCATTGCCTACAACAATGCAAAAGAATATTTCCCTTTTGCCTCAGTGCTTAAAACAGTCTCTGCTTCACAGTCTTGATGATTAACAAGCGCATTTAATCATGCAAGTTATGCAATACAGGAGATTCTCTAGTTTCTAATTTTCCATTACAATAAAAATGCTCCCATTGCTTACCCAGGGTCATCATCCACTGGAGTCAGAATGGGAGCTTTTTTGTAATTTGGATTCATGGCATTGCACATAATAAGTATATCTGGCTCCAATGACGGCAAAATGATAAACCCCATAATCAAGCGCGAGTGGGCTCTTGGTTATGGGTTTATATTGGTTATTTTTAGATGTTTGACATTGGCTTCTTGCGATAATATACTTAGTAAACCTAATTAATTGTGCATCTATTTAATTGTACTGCTATTTAATAGATGTCCTATGATGTTGGATATCTATGGAATGATAAAGAGAAAGAAGGAGGGACCCATTATGACGGATATAGATCCGGTCGCTCAGAAGCTTTTGTACTCCATCATGCAGTTTAATAAAGGCAAATGGAGGCAACATAAACCTCATGGGCGCAATCACAATGAAATTATGGTGCTGGCTTGTTTGCTGCATGGTACGCATCCGGGAGAACGTCTGGATTGGCGGGATAATCCGCCAGATTTTGAGAGAGAGCTGAATGAGAGTCGTCCAGGGCTAAAAGTATCGGAAATCAGTGCGTTACTGCGGGTGAAATCACCAACGATAACCCCGGTTATTCGTGGGCTTGAGGACGAAGGGCTGGTGGAACGAACGATGGACCCGAAGGATCGCCGTGCTGTGCGTATCACCATTACGGAGGCAGGGCGAAACATTATTCGGGCGGCACATGAGGAGCGCATGCAAACATTCAACCAGCTCGTCGAGCATTTGGGTGAGGAAGAAAGCATTCATTTGACGGAGTTGTTGACCAAGGTTTATACCTTTTTTGATACAGTGGTTTTCCAACAGACGGAGACGTCCACACAAGGAGATGATACGCCATGATGAAATTGTTTCGCATGCTGAAGCCTTACCGAATACCGATTATCTTCATTCTGGTTTTGGTACTGTTTCAGTCGCTTGCCGAATTGTACCTGCCTACACTAATGGCAGATATTGTGAATGACGGCATCATTAAAGGAGATATCCCGTATATCTGGCAGATTGGTGGATGGATGCTGGTTATCGCGATTGGTGGAACAGCGTGTTCGGTGATCGCCAGTTACCTCTCATCTCGAACAGCGGGTGGATTTGCCAAACAACTGCGCAGCAGAGTTTTCCGCCATGTGGAGAACTTCTCGCTACAGGAGTTCGATAAGATGGGTACTGCTTCACTGATTACGCGTACGACGAATGACATTACGCAGGTACAGAACGTACTTACGATGATGCTGCGCATGATGATTATGGCTCCCCTCATGTGTATCGGGGGGATCTTCATGGCGGTATCTCAGGACGCCAAATTATCTACGATTTTCCTGGTCGTGCTTCCGGTACTGGGTGGAGCCATTGCGCTAATTGGTGCCAAGGGTTTACCTTTGTTCAAAACCATTCAGAAAAAGCTGGATCGTCTCAACCTGGTGCTGCGTGAGCAGTTAACAGGGATTCGGGTTGTTCGTTCCTTTAACCGTGGGGAGCATGAGAAAGTGCGCTTTAACGGGGCCAACACCGAACTGAGAGATTCATCGATCAAAGTTAATGTGCTCATGGCGACCATCATGCCTGTGATGATGCTGGTTATGAACTTTTCGATGATTGCCATCCTTTATTTTGGTGGAATGCGGATCGACAGCGGCAATATGAATATCGGTGCATTGATTGCCTTCATCCAATATGCAATGCAAATCATGTTCTCACTGATTATGGTTTCCATGATCTTTGTCATGATTCCAAGAGCTTCGGCATCGGCAGAACGGATCAACGAAGTGCTTGATATGCAGCCGGATCTTAGCAATCCCGAGCAGCCTCTTGGCATGAAATCCATGCAGGGTATGATTGAGTTTGACAATGTAACTTTCCGTTATCCGGGTGCAGAGAATCCAGCTTTGTCCAATATCTCCTTCACAGCTCGCTCAGGTGAGACAACAGCCATCATTGGCGGTACGGGTTCTGGGAAATCAACATTGCTCAGTCTTATCCCACGATTTTATGATGTGACCGAAGGTAGTGTTCGGGTAAATGGTACGGATGTGCGTGAACTTCGGCAGGAAGATCTGCGTGCCAAAATTGGCTTTGTACCACAAAAAGCAGTTCTCTTCACGGGTACGATTACGGAGAATATCCGTCACGGGAAAGACGATGCCACAATGGATGAAGTTGTTCATGCGGCCCGTACGGCTCAGGCTGAGAACTTCATTACCGAGATGAAAGAGGGATATGACAGCCTGATCGCGCAAGGTGGTAACAACGTATCTGGTGGACAAAAGCAACGTCTGTCCATTGCTCGCGCACTTGTTCGCCGCCCGGAAGTTTATATCTTTGATGACAGTTTCTCTGCTCTCGATTTCAAAACGGATGCTAAACTTCGTGCTGCGCTGAAGTCCGAAACGACAGAAGCGGCTGTGCTGATTGTTGCGCAACGCGTAAGTACAGTAATGGATGCCGATCGTATTCTGGTCATGGATGAGGGCCGAATTGTCGGTTCAGGAACACATAAAGAGCTGTTGGAGCACAATGAAGTGTATCGCGAGATTGTATCCTCCCAGCTGACAGAGGAGGAGATCGCATGAGTGAACGTACAGAACGCAAGTCGCATCGTCCCCCTGGTGGGCCGGGTCCAGGTCCCGGAATGGGCATGCGACCTCCCGCTGAGAAAGCAAAAGATTTCAAAGGCACACTGCGGCGTTTGATTCGTTATCTCCAGCCCCATAGTTCTCGTCTGTTAGGCGTGCTGGTTGCAGCCATTTTGAGTACCGTATTCAGCATCATCAGTCCAAAAGTTATGGCAGAAGGAACGGATATTCTCAGTAAAGGCGCCATTGCCATCCTTCAGGGTGTACAGGGAGCCGGGATTGATTTTCCTGCATTGATGAAAGTATTATATCTGCTTGGCGGACTGTATCTGTTCAGTGCTGCATTTATGTATGTTCAGCAATACCTGATGGCTGGTGTGGCCCAGCGTGTTGTGTATGACATGCGTGAGCAGATCAGTGCGAAGGTTGGACGTCTTCCTTTGAAATATTTTGACTCCCGCACAACTGGGGAGACACTTAGCCGTGCCACGAATGACGTGGACAATATCAGTAATACACTTCAGCAAAGTTTGGCACAGTTCATTACGTCTATCGTCACAATTGTCGGTGTAATTATCATGATGCTGACGATTAGTCCATGGATGACGCTGATCACGATTTTGACGCTGCCACTTAGTGTGGTTGTTGTCATGCTGGTCGCTTCCCGTTCGCAAAAACACTTTGCGGGTCAACAGAAATCCCTTGGGGAACTTAATGGTCATGTCGAAGAGATGTACACGGGACACAAGGTTGTCAAAGCATTTGGACGTGAAGAACAATCCGTACAGCAATTTGAGAAGGTCAATGAAGAACTGTATGAATCTGGCTGGAAAGCCCAGTTTATCTCCGGTATTATTATGCCGCTCATGAGTTTTGTGGGTAACCTGGGTTATGTGCTGATCTGTGTGGTTGGTGGGATTTTTGTTACACGCGGATCGATCTCTATCGGGGATATTCTGGCCTTCACACAGTACTCCCGTCAATTCACACAACCGATTAACCAGATTGCAAATATCTCCAATATCATTCAATCAACGATTGCTTCGGCAGAACGAGTATTCGAGTTGCTGGATGAAGAGGAAGAAGTTCCGGAGTCCAAACAACCCGTGCAACTACAGCAGCCTAAAGGTGCGGTTGCATTCCAAGGTGTTAACTTTGGATATAAAGAAAATGAACTGCTCATTCATAACATGAATATTGATGTAAAACCGGGACAGACGGTAGCCATTGTTGGACCAACGGGAGCCGGTAAAACCACCCTGATCAACCTGTTAATGCGTTTCTACGAAATTCAGGATGGTCGGATTACGATTGACGGTGCCGACATTAAGGACATGGAGCGTGGCAAGCTGCGTAGTCTGTTCGGCATGGTGCTTCAGGATACCTGGTTGTTCAACGGAACGATTCGGGACAACATTGCGTATGGTCGAGAAGGTTCTACGGAAGACGATGTCATCAAGGCAGCCGTTGCGGCACATGCGGATCACTTTATCCGTACACTGCCTGATGGTTATGATACGGTGCTGAATGAAGAGGCGTCGAACATCTCTCAAGGGCAGAAACAGTTGCTGACCATTGCAAGAGCGATTCTGGCGAACCCGGCCATCCTCATTCTGGATGAAGCGACAAGTAGCGTGGATACACGGACCGAAGTATTTATCCAGAAAGCGATGAATGATCTGATGAAGGATCGCACAAGCTTTGTCATTGCACACCGTTTGTCCACCATTCGCGGTGCCGATCTGATCCTGGTTATGGATCATGGTAATGTGATTGAACAGGGCAATCATGATGAATTGATGGCAAGTCAGGGCTTCTACGCGGATCTGTACAATAGTCAGTTTGCGGAGCAACAACCGCAGGCGATCTGATTACAGATGTAATTAAAAAGAATAGCCGGGAGCACCCTAGTAGGGTTCCCGGCTATTTGTCGTATCTCCAGAGGATTGACGCTGAGATATGAAGTATTTATTTACTGATCCTTAGTCTCCTTTGCAGGTTCATCTGCTCCGTTGCTAGAGATCGAGTTCACTTCTACTTTTGCGTCGTCGCTGTTCACTTCCTCCAGTGCAGACGGAGCGGGTTCACCCGGGATCAATTCGCGCTGCTCAATCATGCGTTTGACGACTTCATAACAGTCATCCACATGTTTGTTACCCACATAGCGCATGGCTGTGAAGCTGAGTGCAGCAGCCAATCCCTGTCCTGCAAAGGGGACAAATTTGGCGACTGATTTGGTGGCTACGCGTACGCCGACTCTTTTCAGAACCTGTACCACCAATTCCTTGGTGATCATACGACCGATG
This sequence comes from Paenibacillus sp. FSL M8-0212, assembly GCF_038004645.1. Taxonomy (NCBI): domain Bacteria; kingdom Bacillati; phylum Bacillota; class Bacilli; order Caryophanales; family Paenibacillaceae; genus Paenibacillus; species Paenibacillus sp. FSL M8-0212. Next base: position 2,948,092 of record NZ_JBBORP010000001.1, read on the forward strand.
ACTTTGCTTCCGATGGACATGACGAATCCATAGATCATGGATTTGGTCTCGGGGTCCATGCCGTCCAGCTGTTTTTGTGATAATCCGAATTTATTGTTAATGGCAGGCAACAGCTGCATCAGCATCCCCACATCAGCCAGTACGTCTGTACCGGGCAGCGGAACGAGTGTTGTACCGGCAGATGCGGTAGCTCTTTTGCGAACCATGGTACGGCATTCCTTGCGAACTTGCTCCAATTGTTCCAACGTTGCCGGAATCATAGGGAATCCCTCCATTCGTATATGGTATAGATATAACCGTTTTGACTCGATTTGAATGGGTTCTCACCAGCAAAATTTGCAGCCTTATGACATAAGGTGTGGAGAAACCCTTTTTCTCATGCATACATCTGGTTAAACAAGGAAATGGTTTTATAAGATAAAGGATCATCTTTATAAGTTGAACCTTACATTTACACGAGAACGAAGAGGACAGAAATAACCTGAAGAAACGAAGTGTTCGCCTAAAAGCTTTCTGCAAGAAAGCTACATCGGAAGCATACGCTTATCCCCATATTTTCACCTTTGCAAAATTAAATCAAAAAAATCTGGGGATAACAGCGATCGGAAGATTATTCTGGCATCGGAGTGGCAAGTGTGAATATTCTTATGTTGAACTTATATAGCTATTACGAATGAATGAGGATTAGGATGCATATCCGGTTGGGGAACCTATTTGAAATCATGATGAGTACTTAGCGCAAGGCTTGTTTACGGCTTCGACCTTTGTGGGTAAAGGGTAACAAGCATTGGAATGGAGGAAGAGGGATGGAATTTAACAAAGCGTTGTTAATTCATCATCATCATTCGGGTAAGGCCAATCGTGAGAATACAGTGGGCCTTGTGGCTGGTGTGCTGGCTCCCGCTGTCCATGAACTCGTCATTGTGCGTACGGATGAACCGGGTGAAGGAGAGAAGTTGTGTCGTGAGCGCGGGGAGCAATTCGATGTGGTGTTTATCCTGGGTGGGGATGGCACAGTACATGAATGCGTGAATGGACTGGCTGATCTGCAACATCCTCCGTTGATTGGTGTATTGCCTGGAGGTACCTGTAATGATTTTGCGCGTTCGCTCGGCATTTCACCGGATGCAGAGACTGCCGCACAAGAAATGCTTGCAGGTCGGGTGGTATCCATTGATGTTGGACGAGCCAATGATCGGGTGTTCACGAACTTTTTCGGTATTGGCTTAATCAGTGATGCATCGCAGAATATTAACGAGAATCTGAAAGGCGCGCTGGGTAAGCTCAGTTATTTTATCAGCACGTTGCAGACGATTAGTCATACAGAGCCGTTTCGTTATCAACTGGAAGTAAATGGGGAAGAGATGGAAGGCGAAGCAGTGATGATCTATGCAGCTAATGGCCGTTTTCTGGGAACGAATGCCCTGCCCTTTGCAACGGATGCGTTGCAGGATGGCGAACTGGACGTGCTCATTATTCATGAGACAGGCATTCCCCTGCTGCGAGAGATTCTGTCACACAAGCCGGAGGGAGATTGGCAACCTCAGAGTGAGAGCATTTCATACTTTAAGGCATCTACGCTAAAAGTAAAGACAGATGCGCCGATGTCAGCTGACACGGATGGCGAATTGTATATGAAGACACCCGCCGAGCTGTCGGTGCTGACGGGTCATCTGAAGTTTCTAACCGGGGAGGGTTATTAAATCCCCCGGTTTTTTAGTTTGATTTTAGCTGATCGGAAACTTAAACATTCCCTACCTGATCTTTCATATGACGTTGTCTGAACTCATCCTCCAGCATGCTCATCTGAATCGCATCATGATATTGATGGTTGTAGAACAAGACATCCCGCTTCACACCCTCACGCTGGAATCCAAGTTTCTCATACGTGCGAATGGCTCGCTCGTTAAAGGCGTACACCTCAAGCTCGATTCGATGCAGGTTACAGATGCCGAAGCCGTAGTCCAGCATAAGCAGCAAAGCCTCGCTACCGTAACCTTTTCCTTGATGCTCGGCATGATTGATGGCAACCCGGATGTGTGCACTGCGATTCTTGGCATGCATGTCCATCAGGACGACATCTCCGATGATCTGGTCATTCTCCTGTAAAGCAATCAGTAGCATCAATCTGGAGTCATCCTGTGCTGCATTCTCAACATAACGTTCAACCTGAGCGCGTGTGAAACTGTTCTGTGTTCCTGTCAGCCTACGCATCTCGGCGTCACACAGACCGGGGAAATAAGCATCCACATCTGTAATCTCGAAAGGACGCAGATATATGCGCGACGTTTCTAGCAGACGGGGGATACGTGGGGAAGGTTTTGAATGTGACATTAGTTGTTCCTCCTATGGGTTCAAGGCTAGTGTTATTCATGTTATGTATCGTATTAATCAACGGAAAATAGATAATTAACAACACTCTACCATATTTTCTCATGCTTGTAGCTATAATGGTCGATATAAGTATTGTCGTGCTTGCTAAGTCGAAGAGAAACCTAGTTTGAAGATTCGTATTACTCTGCTCGAATTACATATTTTGATTTGCTGTACTGTATACATAGCTGCGTTGTAGTAAACCAGACATTCATAGTCTTAAAGAGACGTATCAGTTTACCTTAGCAGGCCGATAGATTCTATAAGAATAGAAATGGGGATTTAACGAAATGCGAAAGTTAGAGAATTGTTTGAAGTGGTTTACTGTTTTTTTAATTTTGGCTACACCGCTGTTTACTTCACCTGGACAGGTCTTAGCAGCGAAAAAAGAAATCTATATTACTCTTTCTGGTGAGAAACACAGATATGTGGGAGAAGTCAAAAATGGTGTTCCTAATGGTAAAGGAATATCCTACTTTCCAAATGGGAAGAAGAGCTTTGAAGGTAAGTTTGTAGCGGGAATGCCTCATGAAGGAAAAAGGTATAACGCAGATGGAAAGCTGTACTCGGATATTTCTAATGGACAGGGAAAGACTTATTACCCAAATGGAAAGTTTAATTATGTTGGTAAGGTGGATAAGGAAACATGGCTTCCTTCAGGTAAGGGTACCGAATATTATCCAGATGGAACGGTTAAGTATAAGGGTGATTTTTTGAATGGTTCGTTTCATGGTCAAGGTAAGTGGTATACAGAATATGGTGAAATGTTCTATCAGGGTACGTTTAAGAATGGTTTGCCACAGGGACAAGGTAAAGCATATCAATATGGAGAAATTGCCTATGTTGGTGCATTTGATAAAGGAGTACCCACGTATTCTGGCAAAATTAAATTGTACGAAGATGGTGTAATCATCTATGATGGGCAGGCTAAAAATGGAGCTATTACCGGCAAAGGTAAAGGGTACTTAAACGGTAAGTTAGTCTATGTGGGCATGTTTAAAAACGGAAGACCAACGGGTGAAGGTAAATTCTATACGGAGAATAGTAGTGATGGCCCTAATATATCTATTTATATCACTGTCGATTAAGTACCAGGTAAGTAATTACAGGAACAATTCAAAACTTTCAGGAGCAGAGTCCTATAATCATGATTAGATTTCAACAAATAAACCATCGGTAGGTGTGTTCATTACATCGCCCGATGGTTTTTGGCATAACTGCTTTTGAGATACAGCTATATATTTTAGTTTCGCCTAACAGCTCCATCCAGAAACAGGGCCACCAGTTCCTGCGCAAGTTCCTCAATGCTGCCGTCATTCATGTTGCGTACATCTTCGCGGTTCGCGAGCATCAGCAGTGACGTAAACGCATGGGCAAGCAGCATGGGGTTCCCGACCCGCAAATAACCATTGTCCATCTCCTTCTGAAAATGGGTGGCTAGCACTTCAAATATGCGAACCTCCGCTTCTCGAATCTGGGCGAGTTGCTCCGTGTCCAGATGTTTCTCGGCTTCTCGCATCATGGTTTCCGTTTCAATATGGGAGTGTTGCATCTTCGCTTCAGCAACCTTAACCAGCCTTTCTTGCAATGAGCCGGGTTCTTCCAGACGGAGCGAAGTCTGCTGCATGCCCATCGCCATCATGCGGGTAATGGCAACAGTGAACAGATCGGCTTTGCTGGAGAAGTGATAATAGATCGATGCTTTGGTTACATTGCATAAAGAAGCAATCTGCTGGAGAGAGACGGGTTCATACCCGTATTCCATAAACAATCGTGAAGCGGTCATCAATATGTTGGATTGCACAGATGCTTGATCCACACCTGTTTTGGGTCTACCCGGTGAACGGGGAATGTTTGTTTTTTTGCTCATAAGTACATACCTCTTTACGTATTTAATTGCTTGTTAGAAGTGTTCACAAAATTAGGCATTGCAAAATTAACCTTCCGGTATATATAATTAACTCGATTATACTATGACCCGTGGTTCATTACTACACCATCACATAAATAGGGCTTCATAGAAACAGAATAGGGAGATGAAGAGACAATGCAGGAAGGTTCGGGTTACGGCCGCTGGGTTGCCGGCAAACGAAGCAAATGGATTACACTGTTGGTATGGATCATTATCGCCGTTGTGCTTGGTATGGTATGGCCTGCTGTAGGTGATCGTGAAACCAATAACGCACAGGATCTGAGTGAATCCAAACCATCGGTTCAGGCAGCTGCACTTGCCGAGAAGGAATTCCCTGGTGGTGAAGGACTGCCCGCGCTGATCGTATGGCGTCAAGCCGGCGGTCTGACGGATGAGCAGATTCAGAACATTCAGGCATTAACGGAGCGACTGGATCAAGATCCGGTAGAACAACAACAGTCCGTTGTGCCACTCTATCAATTACCACCACAGGCATTGAAAGGCCAGCTTTCGGAAGACGGAAGTACTTTGGTTATGCCACTTTTCTTCAATGAAGGTGCCGATTCGGAACAATTGAAGGAAGCTATTGAAGCACTTGAGCAAAAAACACAAGACATCTTCGGGTCAAACCCGTTCGATGTAGCCATAGATGATACCAATACACTGATTGCCCGTGTGACAGGACCAGTAGGGATATCCATTGATGCGAGCGGGCTATTCTCTTCCGCCGATGTATCCTTGCTGATTGCTACGGTTGTACTGGTTTTAGTACTGCTGTTGTTGATCTATCGCTCGCCAGTGCTGGCGATTATCCCGATCATTGCCGTTGGATTCGCGTATATGGTGACAAGCCCCATTCTCGGATTCATGGCGGATCAGGGCTGGATCACGGTGGACGCACAGTCGATCTCGATCATGACCGTATTGTTATTTGGAGCAGGAACGGATTACTGCCTGTTTATGATCTCCAGATACCGTCAAATTCTCTATCATGAGCCGGATAAAAAGAAAGCTATCTTCCAGGCAATCACCGGATCTTCCGGCGCCATTGCCATGAGTGGATTCACGGTCGTTGCAGCACTACTGGTGCTGTTGCTGGCTGAATATGGTGCATATCATCGCTTTGCCGTACCATTCAGTCTGTCCATCTTTATCATGTTTATTGCAAGTCTGACGCTGGTTCCGGCACTTCTTGCGATCTTTGGCCGGGGTTCATTCTACCCGTTCGTACCACGTACACATGAGATGGAAGTGGAACGTGCGAAGAAAAAAGGAAAACCGGCTCCTGCCCCGCGCAAAGTGAAGGAAAGCTGGATTGGCCGTGTTGTAGTAACAAAGCCATGGACCGTTCTTGCAATTACGTTGGTATTGCTGGGAGGACTGGCGGCATTTTCTACTCAGGTTAAATTCACGTATGATCTGTTGTCTTCTTTCCCGGAGGATGTGCCTTCCCGCGAAGGTTTCACCGTCATCGGTGAACAGTTCTCCCAAGGTGAGCTGGCTCCAGTGAAAGTGATCGTTGATGCCGAAGGCAAAGAAACTGATCTGAAGCAGCGTCTCGAATCGCTGGATTACATTAGCAAAGTAGGCGATGCCCAGCAGGGCGCCGAGAATGCCAACATTACCGCCTTTGACGTGGAATTTAATCTGAATCCATATTCCATGGAGGCAATGCAGCATATTCCAGATCTGCGGGCTACTGCGGAACAGGCGCTTCAAGAAGCTGGTGTAGCTAATGTGGACAGTCAGGTCTGGATCGATGGTCAGACGGCTGAACAGTATGACATTGAAGTGGCTGGAGAACGGGATGCCAAGATCATTATTCCCGTGGTCATCGGTATGATTACATTGTTATTACTATTATATCTGCGTTCAGTTGTAGCTACGGCGTATCTGATTGCAACGGTTGTTCTGTCGTATTTCTCTGCACTGGGTCTGGGTTGGATCATCATTCACTACGGACTTGGCGCAGATGCCATTCAGGGAGCGATTCCGCTGTATTCCTTCGTATTCCTCGTGGCACTGGGTGAAGACTACAACATCTTCATGATCTCTAGCATCTGGCAGAAACGCAAAACGATGCCGCTTCGTCAAGCGATTAGAGAAGGTGTTGGCGAGACAAGCTCTGTTATTACATCTGCAGGTCTGATCTTGGCAGGAACATTTGCGGTACTTGCTACATTGCCAATTCAGGTGTTGGTGCAGTTTGGTATAATCACAGCTGTTGGTGTGATGTTGGATACCTTCCTGGTTCGTCCGTTCATGGTGCCGGCTATCACCGCATTGCTGGGCAAATGGGCTTTCTGGCCAGGCAAGTATGTTCCAATTGCAGAGAAGAATGAGGAGAAACAGAACCAGTCCGTGTAATGCATGGATTGGTGAGATGGACAGCGGTGCTTGAAGCCTGCTGTCCATTTCTTTATTTTCCGAACGATGATGACCTCAACCCGTTGTCCTCCTGAGATGGAATGGTGGAACTGTAAAATATCCGCAGGATGAGGCATGATCCTGGCTTTCTTTGTATGGGGAAGGTTTACGTAACCAAGTGTTTTGGGACATAATAGAGGAAGCGTCGGCCTTGGGCAGACGATAGAATTAACAACAATGGGACAACCAGGGGAAGGATGAAAGCAAGCATGACGAACCAACTTAATGTGTATTTCAACCATGACGGCGGCGTGGATGACCTCGTATCGCTGTTCATGCTTCTGCAAATGGACAATGTACATGTAACCGGCGTATCGGTTATTCCGGCAGACGGATATCTGGAGCCAGCAACAGATGCCAGCCGTAAAATTATCGATCGTTTCGGTACATATTCCGTAGAGGTATCCAAATCCAACTCCAGAGGGAAAAATCCATTTCCTGCGGCGTGGAGACTGCATTCCTTCTATGTAGATGCACTTCCAGTACTGAATGAATCCGGCAAAATGGAAGCACCACTCTCTACTGTTCCAGCACACCAGCATCTGATCGAGAAAGTGCGCAATACCGAAGGCAAAACGTTGCTCCTGTTCACAGGCCCACTGACTGACCTTGCGCGTGCACTCGACGAAGCACCAGACATTGAAGAGAAAATCGACAAGCTGGTATGGATGGGTGGCACATTTGAGCGTGGTAACGTAGAAGAGCCTGAGCATGATGGTACAGCTGAATGGAACGTATTCTGGGACCCGGAAGCGGCTTATCGTGTGTGGCAGAGCGGCATACAGATCGATCTGGTTGCACTGGAAAGCACAAACAAAGTACCTCTGACACCAGCTGTTCGTAACCGCTGGGCAGCAGAGCGTCGCTTCGAAGGCGTTGACTTCTTGGGTAACTGTTACGCAGGTTGTCCGCCACTGGTGTACAGTGAGACAAATTCCACATACTATCTGTGGGATGTGCTGACAACGGCTTCCGTTGGACGCGAGGACATCGTGAAGAAGAAAACCGTAAACTGCATTGTCATCCCGGATGGTCCTAGCCAGGGCCGCACGGTGGAGCAAGCAGACGGACGTCCAGTACAACTGGTGTATGATACCGATCCGGAAGCGTTCTTTACGTACATGACGGATTTGGGTAAAAAAGCTGCTCCGCAGCGCTACTAATTCAGGCAGCCTCTGGGCTTGCCATCCTTAAAGGTACAACAAAAATAAAGCCGCAGGCAGTGTCCGGAAATGGGGTTGACCCCATAATCCCGTCCCTGCCGTGCGGCTTTTTTGTTGTGGGCTGATCAATATAGATTGAACAATCATTTTACACGAGAACGTAGAGGACAGAAAAAACTGGAGAAGCGAAGCGTTCGCCTTTATTCTCAGATTTTAACCTTTGAAAAAAGAATCAAAAAATCTGAGAATAACAGCGATCGGAAGGTTGTTCTGTCATCGAAGTGGCATGTGTGAATATTCTTTAGTTCAATCTGTATAACAATCTAAGCTGCCCGCTATATTTTAAATCGACTAATCAATCCGTTCAGCTCACTGGACAATACCCGCAGAGATTCGGCGGATGCACTCATCTCATCCATGGATTGCAGTTGGCTTCCGGTAGCATGAGACACCTGTTGGATACTTGAAGAGGATTCGCGTGAGATATGTTCCATATCCTCCACGGAAGCGGACACTTCTTCTGCACTGGCAGACAGCTGCTCGGATGCTGCGGATACTTCGTGGAGACGTTCATTCATCGTTTCGATTCCGGTATGAATGGATGTAAACGAACGGCCTGCCTCCTGAACAACAGCGAGACCGGATTGGACTGCTGATGTGCTGGCAGACATATGTTCCGACAACAGGGCAGTCTGGCGTGTCATCTCGGCGATCAGTTCGGTTACATGTTGGGACGATTGCTCTGATTCCCCCGCAAGTTTGCGAACCTCTGAGGCAACCACCGCAAACCCGCTGCCATATTCTCCTGCACGAGCCGCTTCAATACTTGCATTAAGTGCGAGCAGATTGGTCTGTGAAGCGATGCCTTTCATCAGATGTGCCACCGATTCAATTTTACCTGAGTACTGCTCCAGCTGAGAGGTGGAGGCCACCATCTGCACATTTGCTTGATGAATTTTATCCATGCTGTCCATCGCCGTGTTGATGTTGGCTTGACCTTGCACCGCGTTATTGGTCGTTTCCTGTGATACATCTGCGACTATAGAAGAAGAATTCGCAATGTGCTGCATGCTGCGCGTAATCTCTTCCATGGCTACCGTAACTTCGCCAGCACGAGCCACCTGTTCGGCAGCTCCACTGGCTGTATGATTCGTATGCTCGGCAATACGCTGGCTAGCTTCGGCAGTTGCCTGTGAATGTTTCGATACTCCTTCTGCAGCCTGTAGCAGAGAATCGGAGCTTTGACGGATGCCCGTCATGACATCCCGGGTACCTGTAACCAGATGTTTGAACTCGGAAGCGAGCTGTCCCACCTCGTCCTTGCGGCTAAGTTCAACGTTGACGGTCAGGTCGCCTTTTCCTACCTGGGTAATTAACTTCTTCAACTTCACCAATGGTCGGGTCAAGTAGTGGGCGAATCCATACACCAGCAAGACACTGAGCAGCACAATAGCCAGGGCTGTCCAGATCATGGTCATCCGGTTGCGTGACATCAGTTCATATACCGCAGTGGAATCCAGATCCGCACCGACCAGCCCCAGTACTTTTCCGTCATCTCCGTGGATCGGCACATACGCAGTAATGGTAGCGCCATATTCATCCTGTGTGAGTTCGCCCCGAATAGGTTCATTCTGTTCAAAAGCTTGCAGCATTCCTTCATAATGGTTCTCTTCTGCGGAACCGTAAGGGGAGAAGTCATCTTCTGCCACATCGGCAGCAGCTCCATCCACAACATAGTAATATGTATTTGTTCCATTTTCTTCGCGTGTACCAAGTGTATACAGATACTTGAGCCCATTGGCCTCGCGCAGTTGACTGAGCTGTTCACGTAATGTGCCATAATACGCTGTCTCGCCCTGTCCGGTACTGAGTGGTGCATAAAGAGAAGTGTCAATTAGTGCAGCTGCCCGTTCAGCCACAGCCTGTGCCTGCATCCCCATGGACTGCTCGACCAGTTGAGCCGATGAACGGTACATTGTAATGCCAAGAACCGCACCCGCGGCCAGCATCAGACAGGAAAAAAATAAAAAGATCCGCATAAACAAACTGTTCATTGGTAAAAGTGTTCCCCCTTGATCTGTTGGATGAATCGTCTCTTTGTCTCTTTACTTGGTAGTGCTTGTCGTTTTTCTTTGGTTCGTATGTATTGTATATATCAAATGTACAGTTTTCTACTTGAAATATCGGCATCCGGTCCATAAAGAATTAGCTCCCGTGTCAATTTGATCCGGGAGCTAATTACGTTTATATCCTATATCGACCATGCCCATCATTGGAACAAACCTCATGGTTACGACTTAGAGGGGCTTCACATGACTAAGTGATTACGTCATTACATCATTACATTGTTCCGCCGCCCTGGCGAACAGAGGCAGGAATCTTTTCTGGTCCCTGATTAATATATCTATTGATAAAAGTACCCACTTTGGCATCGTCGAATTGGTCGAGTTTCATCGTTTTGGTCCATGCGGTCACTACGACTTCACTGCCTTCGGGAATATCCTTGTTTGGTACGGCAAGTATACCTGCCCCAGCTTCCCGGAATTTGACGAGGTATTTTAGATGCTCCTTCAAGTCCTCGCTTGCGTTCTCACGATAATAGATGATGATATCCCCGTGCTCCAGATTGTGTACCAGGTAATTATAACCCGGGAAGTCGGTGTAAAATCCAAACTTGATATCATGCGGATTATGCGGCCCTGAAGTTGGGATCTTCATCTCATACTGGATAGGGTCCTCCGTATGGTCAGCCCCATAATATTTATCGTCCGTCACATTGATTGTTGCGTTGGATTCCAGATCAGCTACATTATAGGTTTTACCTGCACCTTGCATGAAAAACAGACCAAACGTAACAATCGACACAGCCATCATTACGTGTGCAGCCAGCCGAAGGGAGCGACTTTTTTTGTGGATGTCCGCGCGTTCTTTCTTTTTCATGTGGCCCAGGATTTTGCCCTGTGTGCGTGATGCCCAGATATAGGCGGCGATGGAGAACAGAAACACGATTACACCTACGATGAGCCACAGGTAGGATGTACCTGCCTCGTGCTCCATTTGCATATGATCCATATGAGTCATGTCCATAGAAGAGTTCCTCTGCTTTCTTTGTAAAATGAGTGATTAATACACTACATAGTGTAGTGTTAATGGCAACGATGAATCCTCATTACGTAACGAGAGTTACTGGATTGGTTTATTACGTAAATAAGAACATACCTGTTGCACTACACATTATAGTGTATGATACATGCTCGGCGCAACGCCGCCATAGAAAACCTAAAAAAGGCCTTCCTGGCATGAGCAAGGAAGGCCTTAATATAAATCTAAAGAGTCAGGAAAATTAATATTTATTGGAATAACCATTTACACGAAACGTAGAGGACAGAAAGAACCTGAAGAAGCGGAAGCGTTCGCCTTTATCTCCAGATTTTCACCTTTGTAAAAGTGAATAAAAAAATCTGGAGATAACAGCGATCGGAAGGTTGTTCTGTCATCCAAGTAACGAGTGTAAACAGCTTTATTCCAACTGAACTATTTTACAGACGACCAAACGGGGAAAGCATCAGGCTGATGAGTCCAATAATAATCTCACCGAGCAATCGATACAGAATAAAGAATATGACCGCATTGGCGATGAGTACGCTGTACATGCTGTCTATAGCTGCTTTGGTGCGATTCAATGGATATTGGAACAGTACTGAGTTCAGAGCGACAAAGACAATGATATACGAGACAGCGAGCAATGAGATTGCGATAGAATACGAGATGATAATAAACAAATTCGCCAGAACAAGGGATACGACAGCAGGAACAAGCAATGTACCGAACTGGGCAACCAGTGTTTTGGGACGGAAGGTTATTTTTTCAATCTTCAGAATAGCGTACATCAGTGCAATGGAGGCAATCAGAATAATGACGGTGAACAATAGCGGTCTTAAAAATCCACCAATGAACAAGCCATCCATGCCTATGCGACTGAAGGTAATTAAGAAGTATGTAGAAGATAGAACTGCAATCAGCGCCATCGTTAGCCATCCGTTTAGTGAATGCTGGTCGCCAACGGTTTTCATCGTCTGATAAGGACGGGCCAATACACTGAGGAAATAGGATAGATACTGTTTACTTACTTCTTTGGCTTGCTGAACTTTCTCATTCTGCACAATATTATTCCACTGATTGGAGCTATTGTCTCCTGCAGAAGCATGGTCATTGGTACCTGTTGATTCTCTCGCCTGTTCCTTGTGAATGGATACGGATGGTGTGTTGGATGGAGCGGATGCCTGGGAAGAGGTAGCCTGCGTGCTGGACCAACGGGTATATTCGGGTTCGGAAGCAGCAGCAGATTCCGGGTTTGGTACAGGAGTTGGCGAAGAGGTGGTTTGGGTTAGATTAGAGCCGCACCTCTCGCAAAAATGGGCATCTCCATTTTCATGATTACATACTGGACATTTCATGGTATAAGCCTCCAATTTCTAGAAAATAAAAACATGTCAACATTGTGTCTCATTTTAACGGTTGATGACGAAGTTTGTCTATGTTTCGCAGGAATTAATACCCCTACAGAGAGAAAGTTGAAACGAAGACTCGAATGCTGTGTTTTAAAACGTAGTTTAGAAGCAACAATAGTATAGGACTGACATGCAGGCATTTTAATGTAAATTCACTGTGGTTTAAGACGAATTGTTTTTGAGGGTAAATGTCTTATAGTTCGCTTCTGTGTGTGATTTACATGTTAAGTATATCTTTTGGGTTGCTCATTTCAGAAGATTTATGTATAATCAATCGTGTTAACACGTCGAATGTACGGTAGTAAGAGATGTGGGTGAGTTCATGGAACTACTGGACAGCAATGAGAGCAAGAAGAAGATGTGCCAGTATTATAACGAAATCTCGAAGGAACTGTTCGGATTTGGCACCACTCTCCTGAGAGTGACCATTGACCAGAATATTGTGACCTTCTACGCGAAGCACCGACGTTCACCGCGCTCTGATGCCCTGGAAGGGGAGGCCCCCGGCTTAAAGCTGGAAGTGGACTTCCGCATGTCTGTCTTATATAAGAAGAAATTCCGGGAGAAGCTCGAGCAACACATGGGTTTGCCAATTGAAGCTATATTGCGGGATTATGATGCGTCCACTCAGTGGGCAATCACAAATGTGATTCTGGAACAGGCCTAAGGATGGATCTTCAGGATTAATTCTTGTTGATGTATACAGAGGTTATGGCCGATTCATGATCAGGTTCCGTACAATTTCATATGATGGCGTCTGTCTTTGGATTGATTCTGAAGCAGAAACCGATGATGTACCGGCAGCGGGTGTCGCTTTCCTTTGTTTACGAAGAAAAGTGTTCTTGTTTATACAAGAGCACTTTTCTTTTTGTTTTTTCATACACATCACATATATCAGGGGGAATCAGGATCATGATGAAAAAGTGGATTAGCGGTTTGGCAGCAGTGGCAATGACATCAGTATTACTTGCAGGTTGTGGCAGCAGCACAGAGGATGCAACAGGCGGATCAGGCAGTGGGGGAACCGCAGCGAACAAATTGGTTATCTCCACTTGGGGCTTCTCGGAAGATTTCTTCAATGAAGAAGTATTTGGTCCCTTTGAAAAAGAACATAATGTAGACATCGTGCTCGAAGTCGGCAATAACGCTGAACGTCTGAATAAAATTCGTCAAGGTACATCAAATGTCGATGTTATCTACCTGTCTGATTATTATGCACAACAAGGTATCGATGAAGGTCTGTTTGAGAAAATCGACCGCTCCAAAATTCCAAATGTAAATGACATTTATGATATTGCCAAAGCACCACTTGGTGAAGATTATGGCCCGGCCTACACGGTTGGACAGCTCGGTATCGCTTATAACCCGGATCTCGTATCCAAAGAAGTGACTTCATGGAGTGACCTGTGGGACCCGGCGTTCGAAGGTAACCTGACCATCCCGAATATTACGGCAACAGCAGGCCCAATGGTTGTGGATGCAGCTTCCCGTGTAGCCGGAAACGATACGTTTAATGAAGATGCGGCATTTGCTGAACTGAAAAAACTAAGCGGCAATGTGGTGAAATTCTACAGCCAAACGTCCGAATTCGTGAACATGTTCTCCCAAGAAGAGATTGCTGGCGGACCGATCATGGAAATGTATTTCAAAGATCTGAAAGCAGCCGTGCCTAATGCAAAGTTTGTTACACCTAGCGAAGGTGCATATGCCGTTATGAACACGATCAATGTCGTGAAGGGCAGCAAAAACAAAGAGCTCGCTGAAGAGTTCATCAACTGGCAGCTGAGCCAGGATGTACAAGCGAAATCTGCCAAAGCTAAAGTTGATTCCCCGGTTAACACAAAGGTTGAACTGACTGCTGAAGAAGCAGAAGGTGTAACATATGGCGCTGAAGTTGTTGAGAAGCTGAACAAGCTGGATATGGAATTCGTGAATCAACAGGTTAAAGGCTGGACAGATCGCTGGAACCGTGAGATTGCACAATAAAACAAGTAACCGACTAAATAGTTATCTTTGATCCACATGTTGAAACTTATATCATTTGCAGCAAGCAACCAATCACCGTATAGGAGTTGAGAACGGATGAGTGAAGCGCTGAATCGCATCATTTTGGATGTGGACACGGGGATTGACGACGCACTGGCGATTTTGCTGGCCGTCAAAAGTCGGAAGTTGGACATTCTCGGCATCACCACAGTCTGTGGGAACGTATCACTCCAGCAGGCAACAGAGAATACGTGCAAAATTCTTGAACTCGCGGGTGCACCAACGATCCCGGTCTTTGCCGGAGCAGCTGGACCGCTCACTCGCAAGTCGCATTATGAACACCGGGTACATGGACAGGACGGATTGGGCGGTGCGCTGCCTGGTCCGGCAGTTTCCAAGCAAGCCGAGGATGGTTTTGCGCCGGACTTTATCGTGGAGCAGGCCAAGTTATATCCAGGCGAACTGACATTGATCATGACAGCTCCATTAACCAATCTGGCACTCGCGCTGATGAAGTGTCCTGAATTGCCTTCTTTATTGAAGGAAGTCATCTTCATGGGTGGTGTGGTTCGAGGACATGGCAACATTACACCAACCGCCGAGTACAACACATACGCTGATCCTGAGGCCGCTCGCATCGTATTGCACGCAGGCATCGAGAAGCTTACTCAAGTCGGACTGGATGTAACTCGTCAAACATTGCTGAATGAAGCAACGATTGAGCGTCTCACAGATCCTGCACTGCGCGCGTACGTTGCTCAGAGCACGGAGATTTATATCAACCGTTACGAACAAATGAACGGCGTCCGCGCTTGCGCGTTGCATGATCCGCTGGCAGTAGGCGTAGCCCTTGCCCCGGAACTGGTAGGACGCAAATCCTATTACGTCGATGTCGAAACCGCTAGCCGCCTGTGCGATGGCCAGATGGTATGTGACTTCCAAAACCGTTTGGGCGAGCAGCCCAACACCCTCGTCTGCGAAACCGTAGATGCAGAAAGCTTCCTTGAACTGTTTATCAACGCGTTAAACGCGTAGTTATGATCTTCACGGCATTGGGGTTCAGTCTAAAATCAACCCCACGTATTTTGCTGGTAGTGGAGGGGACGAAATCGATTCTGTAGAAGCGGCAGCGTTCGCCTTTATCCTTGGATTTTTCCTTCTATTAAGAAGGCGATCAAGAAAATCCAAGGATAACAGCGATCGTAAGAACGATTCGTAACCGGAACGGCTGGTGCGATGAACGTGGACGTTTATTTTTGAAATGTGCGCCACTGAAACGTGTGAATAAAACCATTTTAAGAGTCAGGAGTATCGCGATGAAGAAATCAGTAATCTACTGGCTATTGCTGCCGGGATTCGTGTTTTTGGCGGCATTTATGATCATTCCGATTGTCCTGACGATCGGGTCGACGTTTTTCCAAGAAAACTCCTTCACATTTGAAGGATACATGCATTTTTTCAGAGACCCATACTTTTTGAAAATATTGCTTACGACGCTGCAAGTCAGCGTGGTCACCACCATCGTCTGTGTGGTGCTCGGATTCCCGACAGCTTATTATATCTCGCAGAAAGCGCCGCGCCGCAAAGGCATTTTGCTGGCACTGGCGATCTTCCCACTGCTGACGAGTCCGGTCGTGCGCTCGTTCAGCTGGATGATTATCCTTGGACGCAAAGGACTGATCAATAACACCCTTGTTGGTATGGGTATCGTGGACAAGCCGCTGGATATTCTGTATACACCGGCAGCGATGATGATCGGTCTGACACACCTGTTCCTGCCATTGATGATTATCTCTCTGGTCGGTGTACTTGAGAATATCGACGGTGACCTGCTCAAAGCAGCACAAAGTCTGGGTGCATCGCGCATAACGGCATTCCGCCGGGTCGTGTTCCCGCTGGCTGTGCCTGGACTTGTGATCGGAGCCGTGCTTGTTTTTGTCGGAAGCCTGACGGCGTATACCACACCTGCCCTCCTTGGAGGCAAGCAGCGTGTAATTGCTACGTTCCTGTATCAAAACGCCATGACCCTCAACGACTGGTATCTGGCCTCGGTTGTTGCCGCGATTATGATTGTGATTACATTTGTCGTGGTCGGTGTCATGAACAAAATGGCCAAAACTTTAAATCCGAAGGGGTAGACATATGCGGGAGAAACATATCGGGCTGGGCCTGTTCAGTCTGCTGGTCTTTATCTTTCTGCTGGGCCCGCTTCTGATCATATCGGTCACTTCGTTTGAACCGGGAACGGTACTCAAATTTCCGCCGGAAGGGTTCTCCTTCCGCTGGTATGAGAATATTTTCAACACAGGCGGTTTCCTCCGCACATTCCAAACGTCCATCATCATTTCCCTGCTGGGGAACCTGTTGGCGCTGGTGCTCGGAGTTCCGGCTGCGTATGCACTTAGTCGTTACGATTTCAAAGGCAAGTCCGTGCTGAACGCACTGTTCCTGTCCCCGGTACTGATCCCGGGAATCGTGCTTGGTTTTACATTGATGAAATACCTGATCGTAATCTACCATCTGCCGATGTATCTTGGACTGTTGATCGGTCATACGATTATCATGCTTCCATTTATCATTCGGGTTATCGCGTCGAGTCTGTCGAGCTTTGACTTTGCAGTGGAAGAAGCTGCGCTGAGTCTTGGTGCGGGACGGGTAAGAACGTTCTTCACGATCGTGCTGCCTAACATCCGCTCAGGAATTATCGCTGCCGTGCTGATTGCCTTCTTGGAGTCCTTCAACAACGTGGACATCTCGGTGTTCATGACCGGACCAGGGGTAAGCACATTACCGATCCAGATGCTGACGTATGTGGAGAATTATTTTGACCCAACGATTGCAGCGATTTCCGTGCTGTTGATGGTACTGACCGGACTCTTAATGTTCGTGATCGAACGGATCATGGGCGGATTTTCATACTTTACTAAACGTTAATTGGAGGCGCAGAACGCTATGGCATTGCTGACATTAGACCACGTATCCGTGGCATACGATAAGCAGACAATCCTGAAGGATTTTCAGTTGGAGCTGGAAAAAGGTAAACTGCTCTCCCTGCTCGGACCGAGCGGTTGCGGCAAAACAACTACGCTGCGCCTCATCGCCGGATTTCTGGAAGCATCACAGGGCAAGTTTATGTTCGGCGGCAAGGATTATACGAAGGTTCCAGCGAACAAGCGGAACTTCGGATTTGTATTTCAGAGTTATGCGTTATTCCCGCATCTGTCTGTCTATGACAACGTGGCCTTTGGCCTGCGGATGCGCAAGGTGAAAGACAAGGATATCTCTTCCCGTGTGATGCGAATCCTGGAAGTCGTTAACCTGAATGGATTTGAGAAACGTTTTCCACAAGAACTGTCTGGTGGACAGCGTCAGCGTGTGGCGATTGCCCGCGCATTGGTGATTGAGCCTGATCTGCTCTTGTTTGACGAACCACTCAGTAACCTGGATGCCAACCTGCGCCTCAACATGCGGGTGGAGATTCGCCGGATTCAGCAAGAGCTGGGCATTACAACGTTGTATGTCTCTCATGACCAGGAAGAGTGCTTCTCGATCTCGGATCAGGTAGCGATTATGAACAAAGGCTTGGTCGAGCAGCTCGACCGCCCGGAAACGATTTTTAAATATCCGGCAACGGAGTTTGTCGCACGATTTATCGGGTTCCATAATTTCATTGAATTTGCGGATCGCAGCGATGTAGGTGAACTCATCACATTGCATGCAGGTGGCCGCACATTTACGGCAACAGCGCATCCTGGAACAGCACGTCCCGGTGCACGTAAAGGCGCGATTCGCCCGGATGATCTGATCGTTAGTGGAGATACTTCTGCGGATGTCGTGAACGCCTTGCCGGGCATTATCAAAGTAAGCACGTATCTGGGACGCAGTTATCAGTATGTAATTGAGACGGAGCTGGGTGACTTTACAGCAAATCAGGAGATGGAAACACCGTACCTTAGTGGGCAGCGTGTTAGCTTGATTTTCCCACAGGACAAGCTTGTATTGGTAGAGTAGTCGTGAATGTAGGGAGTAGCTTGAGGAGATAAGAGCAGTAAAGAAGACAATTCATACGATGATTCCGGACGAGGCAGTGGTACGCAATCAAGTGCATTGTCAGATTAAAGTACAGGTTCATTGTCTAGTCCGGATCGCGGTGAAATGTTTGTGAAGAAGGAGATTATGCCCCATGCGTGCAGATCAACTAATTATGAATGTACATGTGTATAACAGTTATTATAAACGGTTTGAAATGAACAACGTTGCTGTACTCGACGGCAGATTCCTGTATGTTGGACCCGGTGGATCTGAGATGATTCAGGCAGACGAAGTCATTGATGCGCGGGGAAGATACATGATTCCTGGCTTGATCGATATCCATCTGCATATCGAAAGTACGATGGTGACACCTGAAACCTTCTCCCATGGTCTGATTGGCTGTGGAGTAACGTCCATTGTCGCAGAACCGCATGAGATGGCAAATGTGTTTGGTCTTGAAGGTGTGCAGGAGATGATGGCTGCGAGTCGCGAGACGACGGTGGACATGTTCTATGCGATCCCAAGCTCGGTTCCAGCAACCCCGATGGAGACAACAGGTGGTTCGATTGAGATTGAAGATATGGATGTGTTGCTCGCAACTGGCGAGATTATCTGTCTCGGCGAGATCATGAACTATGTCGATGTCATCCGTGATCCGGAGTGCAAGACGAACCAGATTTTACAGCATATTCGCAAAAACTATCCCGATCTGGTGATCGAAGGTCATACACCGAAACTGCTTGGACTTGATCTGCATCGACTGATCTACGCAGGTATTGATTCCGACCATACCCATCAGAGCATTGAGGGATTACAGGCGCGGATTGCGGCAGGTATGTTTATTGAAATTCAGGAGAAATCGATGACCCCGGAAGTCATGGAGTACCTGATTCAACATGATGTGGCGCAGCATTTCTGCTTCGTAACGGATGATGTGATGCCGGATTCACTGGTGGAGCATGGTCATCTGGATCACATCGTACGCAAAGCAATTCAGATGGGGATGCGTCCTGAAGATGCAATCTATGCAGCAACATCTACCCCTGCTTCGCGGATGAAAATGACCGATCGTGGCAGCGTGGCCCCAGGCAAGGTGGCCGATTATGTGTTGCTATCCAACCTGGAGGAGCTTTCGATTGATCAGGTGTACAAAAACGGCCGCAAAGCTTATGACAATTCCGAACCGTATAAGCAAGAACGAGTAACCGGGCAATTCCCACCTCACTTCTATAAGAGTGTGCAGTTGGAGGAGCTTGGCGTAGCAGATTTTGCAATTCAGTTGTCAGACCCAAAAGTCAGTGGAGCAGGTGTTGATCTCGCTGATGAAGGCGAGTACCAATGCCGTGTCATGATGGTGAAGGATGGCTCTACTTTTGTGGAAGAACATATTGCACCGATTCAGTCTGCGGATGGTGAATTGTTATGGGAAGAAAGCGGATATGCGCAGATCGCGACCTTTGAACGTTATGGCGTGAACGGCAATCGTGCACATGGTCTGATCGGTGGAGACACCATCAAACGTGGCGCCATTGCAACGACATATTCACACGACAATCACAACCTGTTGGTTGTAGGACGTAATCGTGAAGATATGATATTGGCAGCTAACACAGTAATTTCGAGCCAGGGTGGCTTCTGTGTGGTGGAAGACGGCAAGGTGCTGTCCCATCTGGAACTTCCCGTAGGTGGCATTTTGACGGAAGAACCACTTGCAGTGGTGTCCCATCAAGTGAAGGAACTGAGAGCAGCGATGTTGTCTCTTGGGTATGTGCATTACAACCCGATCATGTCGATCAGTACTCACTCTCTTGCGGTAAGTCCGGCACTGAAGATCACGGACCATGGCCTGATTGATGTGAATGCAGGTAAGGTTGTATCGTTAGTAATCTAATTAGAATACACACATTCTGTGATGTACCTTCAATTGGATTGTGTGATAGTGGAGTAATTTGGATTAGATAAAGCAGGGCACCTCAGTTCACAACGATGTATGTTGTGGAAAGGGGTGTTCTTTATTTATATAAAAGAGCCACGAACTTTTCTTTATATAGCTAACGCTCGATTTCGCCTATCCTTATTTGACTCAGGAGAAGAACTTGTCCTCATAAAATAAAAAAACCGCTAACTTAGCGATTTTCAGTGGGCTATGTTTATATGTTTTATACCAGTTGCTTCATTGTTAAATTATAATAATTTCTCCGGGTTTTTCACTTTAATTGAAAGAACCTCTCCGCAATCCAAACAAACCGTGAATACTCTTTCCGAGCCAAGCGCCAATTTCTTATCCAATGGACGAAGATTGATGAAATCCGTTGCTTGTACGAAAGACGTTCCTCCACAATCAGTACATTTCTTTTCAGAAATATCCATATATTCATCCCACCTTTTTAATCTTTAAAAGAGTCTTTAATATATTATATTCCATTAACTGGAATAAGACAATTGCTTATATACCTGTCTGTGTAGGCTTACGCTCATATGTAATGATCTGATCGTTATAATACGATGTTTCATTGTTTGGACGGAACCAATGGATAGATATATAGTAAGAAGAGAATGTTTGGACTCAAAGCAGGAGGATAGACAACGATTATGAATGAGATAAATAATGCTAAAACCATATTTTTCGACGTGGATGATACTTTATATGATCACTTGCAGCCGCTTCGTGGCGCGTTGCAGGAAGTTCTCGGCCTGCCGGATGAGTTCCCTTATGCTGAGGCCTACCACCGTTTTCGCTATTATAGTGACTGGTTGTCTGCACAAGAAGATCTGTCTGCTGTACCGGAGCCGGATGCGGTGGAGAGAATGCGCCGTCGAAGGTTTGAGTTGACGATGGAGGAGTTTGGACTTCCCCTACAATCGGGACAGGCTGAAGAACTGCAAGCTCAGTATCTGATCAGACAGTTCGAGATTGTACCTTTTCAAGGAGCATATGAGCTGATAAGAAGGCTTCAGGCAGAAGGTCATACCGTTGGTCTGATAACCAATGGAGAAGGAGAGCATCAGCGACGCAAGCTTGAAGCACTGGATGTGCTCAGTCTCGTGGACGAGCATCTGATTTTCATCTCCGGTATGACTGGTTATGCCAAGCCAGATCGCAGGTTGTTTGAATATGTGAGTAAGCAGTCTGGGACAGATCCCCGTTCCAGCTATTACATTGGAGACTCGTGGCGTAATGATGTGGTAGGCGCAATGGATGCGGGCTGGACAGTTATCTGGTTCAACCATCGGGAGGCGGCGCCGGAATCTGATCATCAACCCCATTTTGTAGCATCGAGCTATGAAGAGATCAGTCGTATTCTGACTTTTGAGTTTGTTAAGCAATAAAATTGCACAGGTGGGTTCATGCAGTCCTATCATTCTCGCAGAGATAAAGGGCTGTTTTTGCGTTATTTGCACTGTGAGAATATTCGCAGTATGTGAGCGTAATTGGAGGTATAAATAAACAGTGGGATCTGTTGCAGGCAGTACTACACACCATCATTAATCAGTCGTCTGGCAAGTATAACTCCCCTTTATATAATGATATAGGATGAAGCTGTACTTCATGGAATCTTCATTTACAAGAGAGTGCAGAAGCCTTCCCAAACAGGATATGCAGTGTTATAATTAAAACAAGATTTAGATTAAGTCTAAATTAAAACAGTCCATAACAATCATTCAAATTCTATTTTTATATTCGAGAGGGGATAAATTCCATGAGCACAATCCAAACTAGAAACAACACTTTTGCCAACAACGCCACAGCACTTCAAGAGGTTGTGAACCGTCAGATCGCAGGCTGGTCTGTACTGTACACGAAACTGCATAACTTCCACTGGTATGTTCAAGGACCTCATTTCTTCACACTGCATGCCAAATTCGAAGAGCTGTACAATTTAGCTACGGCGAATATGGACGAAGTTGCAGAACGTTTGCTGGCTATTGGTGGACGTCCGGTGGCTACGATGGCTGAACAGCTGCGTCTTTCTCCAATTGAAGAAGCACAAGGGCATTTGTCTGCTGAGCGTATGGTAGAGTCGGTGGTTGCTGATCTGCGTACAATGGTGGAAGTGATTCATCAAGGCATTCACGAAGCGGGAGAAGCAGAGGATAACGCAACGGAAGATATGCTGATTGGTTTCACCGCTGCGCTGGATAAAGAGGTCTGGATGTTAAACGCATTTTTGGGCAAATAAGCAAAGTTACCCTTCATCCTGACAACGATATGTAGAGTCCGTGAACAAAGTGTCCGTTCGCTTACAAATCCGGTGCACTTGCCGTATAATGATGGCATCCAAGATGTACAGAATGGTGGAATGAATGATGCGGTCAGACCTGGAACAATTGCAGGAAGAAGCTGAACGGTTTATATATACATGTTATGAAGAGCTGGGTCATGCGCGTGAAGACGCGCAGGCCCGGCTTGTTGCCGTTATGGGAGAGATCGAAGCAACGGGTACCTATGTGCATACCACAGAAGAATTGGAGCAGGGGTGCAAAATGGCCTGGCGGAACAGTAATCGCTGCATCGGACGGCTGTTCTGGGACAAACTTCGGATCGTGGATGCCCGTCATGCCGATACGGCAGGAACGGCAGCGGATGCGGTGATGAATCATATTCATATGGCATCCAACGGAGGCAAAGTAATTCCGATGATTACTATCCTTCCACCGGATGGGCCGAATGGAGCTCCGGTACGTGTCTGGAATCATCAGCTTATTCGTTATGCAGGATATGAGACAGAGCAAGGCATTATTGGAGATCCTGCTTCGGTGGAACTGACCAAGGCGGCGATGTCACTTGGCTGGCAAGGAACAGGTAGCTCATATGATGTGTTACCGCTCATTATTCAGGCACAAGGACAAGCGCCAGAGTGGTATGTTATACCCGAAGAAGAGATTGTGGAAGTGATGATTGAACACCCAGAGCGGGAAGAGATTGCGGAGCTTGGCATACGCTGGTACGGTGTGCCGATGATCGCCGATATGCGTCTGGAGATTGGTGGTATATCCTACCCGGCAGCGCCGTTTAATGGTTGGTATATGGGTACCGAGATTGGCGCTCGTAATCTGGCGGACACGTTCCGGTATAACAAATTGCCTGCGGTGGCGGCAGCATTTGGGTTGAATACGTCGAGTGAAACGACATTGTGGAAGGACCGTGCGTTGGTGGAGCTGAATGTGGCTGTACTGCATTCGTTTAAAAAAGCAGGCGTGAGCATTGTGGATCACCACACGGCGGCAGCGCAATTTGCTATGTTTGAACAGCGGGAAGAGAAGGCTGGGCGTGAGCTGACCGGGGATTGGGTGTGGCTGATTCCGCCGGTATCTCCGGCGACAACGCATATTTTCCACAGTTCCTATCGCAATGAGATCGTGAAGCCGAACTTTTTCCATCAGGATCAGGCGTATACCCTGAAAGATGGTGTGGCATCTGCCGCAGAGCCGAGAAGTAGCGAGCAGCAGAATGCACAGGTAGAGAATCCCCAGCCACAGGCCGGAGAGGCACCAATGAAATGCCCGTTTGCACATTAAATTGTGCAGGCGGGTTATTTTTGTGATCCTTTTTTATCCAAAAGAAGGGCTTTAAAATAGGAAAAAATGAAAAGATTCTTTCTCTATCTGGAAATATATAACACACCTATAATGAAGCCATGACTTTGACTTCACATAGGGGAGGGAACAATCCATGGGTTATATTGAAACGTTGCGAGGAATGGTTGGCAATGCTCCTGTTATTTTGGTGAGACCGAGTATATTGATCTTGAACAAGACAGATAAAATTCTATTAGTTCGACATCTGGATGATACGTGGGGAGTACCGGGTGGATCTATGGAGCTTGGTGAATCGGTGGAAGAGTCTGCAATGCGAGAGGTCAGAGAAGAGATAGGGATAGAGATTAAGAAACTTCATCTGTATGGTGTCTTCTCAGGAAAAGAGTTATATACGAAATTAAGAAATGGGCATGAATACTATAATGTGGTCATTGGTTATATTTGCACGGAGTATGAGGGAGAATTGAAGCCGGATGGGGTAGAAGTTCTTGAAGCAAGGTTTTATAAACCAACAGAATTACCTGACACGACCGACCCTTACTTAAAAAGCAAAATCCAAGAAAATGCAGAGAATATAGCAACATTATTAGGAAAAGCATAATCGAGAGGTTGCCACCGAAATGGTTTCTCTCACGAGTTGTAGAGCTAACGAACCGAGCGCGCTTTATAGGGATGATTAATTTTGAAATTATAATTTAACGAACATCAGTGGCGTTATATCGGCATTAACCTGCCTGAAACCGATGCAGGAGCAATAAATCAAGGAAATAGCGCCTCTGTGATTCGTTAAAATACAGCCCTGTGGAAATTGAAGCGAATAACACTTGTGCGGTTCGTTAGAAAAAAATTATGCTAATGAAGGGATGTCCTCCGTCGTGTTTATGACTTGTGGACATCTCCCTTTTGCATTTACACCGGTTTTGTCTTGTACCGACTGCGCATCACGGCCTGAACTACAATGGCAACAGCAATCAGCACCAGATTGAACACAAACACGGAGTAAAGCGATCCAACTTCCATAAGTAGCGCTGCAACCAGTGGAGATACGATGGAGCCGATCTCGGCAGCTGAGACAATTTTGCCTATAACAGAGCTTCGACTCTCGTCCGGGATATGATCACCAATATGAGCAAAGAACGAATCCATGTAACATGCACCGCCAACCCCGCCAATGAGCATGCCAACGTAGACCCATAGATGGGAGGATGTGCTTAGAAATACAACAACTTCGATTCCAATCAGGAACATGCCGAGCATACAGAGTAACAGACGATCGCCTAACCGGTCAGAGAGATAACCAACAAAGGGAGCAGCGGCAAGCGTAGAGATCCCTGAGACGGTGAAGGCGAGACTGGTTGCAAACGGGTCCCAATGCATGATGTGAGCTGCATACAGTGCAAAATAGGTGAGGAATACCGCATAGGCGCTCATCTCCAAAAAATGTACTGTGCCGTAGCCGAGAAGCTGTTGCCGCTGTGTGAGCTTTGTAGACAAATCTTGAGTATGCTTTGCATCAGACGGTGATGAAGATAAAGGAGGCGCAGTCGATACAGTAGTATGAGGGTGGGAGTCACTTGTAGTGGAGCCTACAACTTTATCCGTGTGGAGTACTGAGTGTGCTGAGTTGACCAGAGGTTCTTGTGTCACCGTAGTAGAAGGATCTTCTAATGGATGATCACTTAACGTACTTCCGGATTCATGATTAGCTCTAGCGGGTGCCGACGTCTTTATCCCCATCGCAGCGACCACGGCCATCAGACAACATACGGTAACGAGTAAAAAAGGCACCGACAATGGCCAGTGCAGCGCAAGCCAGCCACTAATGACTGGGCCAAGTACCATACCGCCGCCTTCACTGCTGCTGATATACCCATTGTACAGCCCGCGGTTGTCTACATTCCCCCCATCCCCGATGATGGAACGCACGACCACGGTAAGTCCGGTGGAAGCCAACCCTTGTAGCAGCCGGAGCAGGCCGAACAACACCGCAGCAGTAGACACCGCAAAGCCACCCATACAGACAGCGAGCAGTAACAGCATGAGGATGAGCGTGCGTTTACCCCCGAGTTTCTTATAAATTGCGGCAGCAGGAACACCGCCAATCACTTTCCCCACATAAAAGAGTGCAAAAATAACCCCCATCATCCAGCCGGAAAGGCCGAATTCCTCAATAAACAAAGGAAACAGGGGCAGGATCATGAATCCGCCCATCTGACTTAGAAAACAAATGGTCATCAGCAAGGGCAGGTTACGACGAATATCCAAGAGCCAAGACTCCTTTCACACATAAAATGGAATCCTAAACGTGTTTCATTCACTCCATATGGGTACGTATTATCGACATTACCCGTAATGTATGCAGAATTTTTGAAAATAAGAAGAAATGACACGCGGCGTTTACATCAAAACCATTGCGGATATACCTGAATCATATATAATAGATGGGTTATCTATAAGGATGCATGAACGAAAGTGTACAGAATTAAGAGGTACCTCAAGTATAAGGGGGCGATGTGAAGCATGTCAGAACAACAACCGATTATCCGCTTCGAAGCGGTGACTCAGCAATACGATCAGGATGAAGCCGTATTGAAGGCAGTCAGCTTTGAGATTGAGCGGGGTAAATTTTATACGCTTCTTGGCCCATCGGGCTGCGGGAAAACAACGATATTGCGGCTGATTGCCGGTTTTGCGGAGCCGACACAGGGCAGTATTTATTTTAATGGTGCGCTTATCAACCGGGTGCCTGCCCACCAGCGGCAGGTGAATACCGTATTTCAGGATTATGCGTTATTTCCACATTTGAATGTATTTGAGAACGTAGCTTTTGGTTTGCGGATCAAAAAGATGAAAACGGCTGAAATTCGCAGCAAAGTGTTGGAAGCCCTCAAGTTCGTCAATCTATCCGGTTATGAGAACCGTGAAATTGGTGAAATGTCCGGTGGACAACGACAACGGGTTGCGATTGCACGCGCAATTGTGAACGAACCTGAAATTCTGCTGCTGGACGAGCCGCTCTCAGCACTCGATCTGAAGCTGCGGACCGAAATGCAGTATGAATTACGGGAGCTGCAACAGCGACTGGGCATCACGTTTATCTTTGTTACACATGATCAGGAAGAGGCCTTGGCGATGTCCGACGAGATCTTTGTCCTGAATGGCGGCGTGATCCAACAGAGCGGTACACCGAATGATATCTATGATGAGCCGATTAACCGTTTTGTGGCAGACTTTATCGGGGAATCGAACATTGTATCGGGCAGAATGAAGCAGGACTTTGTGGTGGAATTCGCTGGCTCACAGCACGAGTGTGTCGATCAGGGTCTCCAGCGGGACGAGCCGGTAGAGATTGTTATTCGCCCAGAGGATCTGGAGATTACAACCGAAGAACAGGGCAAGCTCAAGGTCAATGTGGACTCCCAGCTATTTCGCGGGGTGCATTACGAGATATCCACATACGATGATGCGGGCAATGAGTGGCTTGTTCACTCTACCAAGAAAGCCGTTGTCGGCGCGCGGATAGGACTCTATTTTGACCCGGAAGCTGTACACGTCATGCGCTTTAACGAGACCGAAGAAGAGTTCGACAAGCGACTTGAAGCTTATCAAGAGGCCGCTCATGCAGACTAAGGCCAGCACACGCAATGCGTATCTGATTCCATATGTACTATGGATGGTGTTGTTTGTTGTGGCGCCGGTTCTGCTGGTCATCTATTATTCATTCTTCGATGTGGAGGGTAACTTCACGTTTGGCAACTACGCCCGCTTCTTTACGCCGGTGTACTTGCAGATGACGCTCAGTTCGTTCTGGTATGCATTTCTGATTACGGCGTTCTCGCTGCTTATCTCGTATCCAACGGCGTATATGCTGACCCGGACGAAGCACAAGCAGCTGTGGTTGCTGCTGATCATTCTGCCAAGCTGGATCAATCTTTTGTTAAAAGCGTACGCCTTCATCGGCCTGTTTGGAACGTACGGTCTGACCAACTCCCTGCTTGAAGTCGTGGGTATTGGCACACAGCAGATTTTGTTCACCGATTTCAGTTTTATCTTTGTCTCGGTGTACATCTTCATTCCATTCATGATCCTGCCGATCTTCAATGCGTTGGAAGAGATGAATCCATCGTTGATCTACGCGGCGCGGGATCTGGGTGCCTCATCTTGGCTGACCTTCCGCCGGGTTATCTTTCCGCTGACGATTAGCGGTGTGAAATCAGGCTGTCAGGCTGTATTTATTCCAGCGCTGTCTCTGTTCATGATTACCCGCCTTATTGCGGGGAACCGTGTAATTACGCTGGGAACAGCGATTGAACAGCATTTTCTCGTCACCCAGGACTGGGGGATGGGTTCAACGATTGCCGTCTTTTTGATTATTGCGATGGCGATTATTATGTTCCTGACTGGATCAGGCAAGAAGGAGGTGCGTAATGGGAAGAAACGGAAAGCTGTCTAACGTCTATCTAGCCGTTGTATTCGCCATATTGTACGCACCGATTGCGTATCTGATCTTCTACTCCTTCAACAGCGGCGGTCACATGCGCAGCTTCGAAGGATTCACACTTGAATGGTACAGAGAGGTGTTCGCCGATACTCGGCTACTCATCATTGTGCTGAATACATTTATCATTGCGCTCCTGTCATCAGCGATCTCAACGATCCTTGGTGTTGCAGGAGCACTGGCGATCTACCATGTGCGTCGCAAACGGACCAAGAACACGCTGCTGTCACTCAATAACGTGCTCATAGTTAGTCCGGATGTCATCATTGGTGCATCGTTCCTGATCCTGTTTACCATGATTGGTATCAAACTGGGCTTCACTTCGGTCCTGCTGTCTCATATCGCATTCAGTGTACCGATCGTTGTGATCATGGTACTGCCGAAGCTGCAGGAGATGAGTCCAACACTGATGGATGCAGCACGCGATCTGGGCGCTGGTTCATGGCAGATTCTGACACGTGTGGTGCTGCCATACGTGAAACCGGGTATTTTTGCCGGATTCTTCATGGCATTGACGTACTCACTCGATGATTTCGCAGTAACATTCTTTGTTACGGGTAATGGATACTCCACACTCTCGGTAGAGATATACTCCAGAGCAAGGCAGGGTGTTTCGTTGTCCATCAATGCTCTGTCTACCCTGTTATTCCTGCTCACGGTGCTGCTGGTGGTTGGATATTACTTCATTAACCGCCGTGCAACACGGATACCACCCGGAGGAAAGGGGCTGCGTCCATGAAGCAACTGGTACGGACATTTGCGCTTGTTTTTGTCGCCGCGTTTGCCCTGATGATCCTGGCTTCGTATCTGAATAAGAGTCAGGGGTATTCTGGCGGAAACACGCTGACCATCTATAACTGGGGCGATTATATCGACCCGGATCTGCTCAAGGAATTTGAGGATGAGACAGGCATTAAGGTCATCTATCAGACGTTTGATTCCAATGAAGCGATGCTTACCAAGATTGAGCAGGGCGGTACTACGTTTGATGTGGCGATTCCTTCTGAATATGCGATTAGCAAAATGAAAGAAGAAGACCTGCTCGTACCGCTGGATCATAGCAAATTAACTCACCTGGACAACATTGATCCGAGGTTCATGGACTTGTCCTTTGATGAAGGCAACAAGTACTCCATCCCTTATTTCTGGGGAACGGTGGGGGTTGTGTACAATCCTGAGCTGGTGGATGGATTGACGTTTGATAGCTGGAATGACCTGTGGGACCCGCGTTTGAAAAATCAAATCCTGCTCCTCGATGGCGCACGCGAAGTCATTGGTATGGGATTAAACAGTCTCGGGTATTCCCTTAACGATACCAACGAAGATCATCTGCAAGAAGCGCTGAAGAAACTGTCTACATTGACACCAAACGTCAGAGCAATTGTGGGTGACGAGATCAAGATGCTGCTTGCGAACGAGGAAGCGGCAGTTGGACTTGTATGGTCCGGAGATGCATCGGAGATTATGGATGAGAACGACAAGCTGGATTACATGGTGCCTGAAGAAGGCTCGAACCTCTGGTTTGACAACATGGTTATTCCGAAGACAGCGAGTAATATTGAAGGGGCACACCAGTTTATCAACTTCATGCTGGATCCGGATCATGCTGCTCGCAATGCCGAGTATGTCGGGTATTCCACCCCAAACGCCGAGGCGCTTAAGCTGCTGCCAGAGGACATCTCGGAGGATGAACGTTTCTATCCAGACGAGACACTGACAGGCAAGCTGGAGGTCTACGATAATCTGGGCAAAAAAATGCTCTCGCATTATAACGACCTGTTCCTAGAGTTTAAAATGCACAGTAAATAAGAGGTAATAGCATCTGATAACGATTCACCGTGGCTTATTAAGTAGAGTCAATAGCGTGTGAACAGTTCGTTAGATTCTGAAAAAAAACAAAAAGGGATGCTGCTCGTCATTTCAATTGAATGACGAGCAGCATCCCTTTTTTATTACCTACTTCAGAGCAATAGCGCTTGAAGTGCCATATAAGATGAACATTAAAGATCAAACGTTAACGGAGCGGGCAGAAATAAGCTATAGAAGCGGAGCGTTCGCCTTTATCACCGGATTTTCCCATTGTAAAAGGGAATCAAAAAAATCCGGGGATAACAGCGATCGAAAGATTATTCTGCACGCGGAGTGGCTCAGTGTGACCCCGCATCCTATTCATCTTATATAATTGCCACTACATGCGCTTTTTGCGACCCACCATGATCCATGCCCCGCCCATAATCAACACAATCGCCACAAACGGTTGGATAAAGCTCAAGCTGCTCAGCATCGTGCCAATCGACATCACAGCGAAGAATAGCAACGATATAACTGTTAGAATGTTGATGGGGATCAGTAACCATTTGTTCCGACCACCAAACCAGTACAATTCGAACAAACCAACAGCTACAGCCAGAATGAAGCCCGGCCACATCGTACCCCAGTTGTTAAACAGCATAGCGATCTGACAGACGATACCAACCGTGAGCAGCAATCCACCAGGAACCAGAAGTCCAACCCCTCTGCCAATCATGGAGAAGTAGAGCCAGTGGAAGAACAGTCCTAGTGGAATCACGAATAACGTGGGCCAGAAGGTCGCAAAGATCGTACCCGGACCGAGTGAACCTCCCTGGTTCAGAATCAGGTACACGCCCAGCAAAATGAGAACAGGCGCAAGGATCGTACGTTTAGCCATAATATCTCTCCTTCTTAATACAAGATCAATTTCCGAACGGTTGTATGTAGAGCAATACTTTCGTTACTCACAGCATACCATGAACTGGAAAAGTCTATCCTCCGTCTTTGGAGTTAAAGTGAACCTAGACCAAAGTCTAGGTAAGTATTTGGGCAACTACCTCTTTGTAGATGAGTGTGTAGTTGAACATATTAAAAACCCACTCTGTTGAAGAGTGGGTTCTGTCATTCTTTTTATCCAAAACGAAGCTTGTTATTTCACCACATCTGAATGTTTCTTGCCCCAGCTGTTCACACCGTCATCCTCAATAATGGAGATGGCAGCGTCGGCGATATCGGGGTTCGTCATCAGTTTCTCCTGAATACGGAACTTGATGTCATCCGCATCAGCTAGGCTGAGTCCTTTGGTCAACTCAATGAGACCTTCCACATGATAATAACGGCCTTCCTGAATGATACGCATCATCTGAATGTCAGCAACATGTGTATCTGCCAGAATGGTTTGGGACACTTTGTCCTCAATATCCTGTGGAGCCGCAACACCAATCAATCCGATCATATTATCGTAACCGACACGGAAGGCTACAGCGATCATCAGACATCCAATAATCGTTGTCACAATGCCATCGAGCAATGCAAAATTGGTTAATGCAATGACTACAACGGAGATCAAGGCGAGTGTCGCACCGAGTACTGCTACAACATCTTCGTAGAATACGAGACGGGTTGGTGGCGCAGCACGGCCTACATTTTTGATGGCAGCAGGGACCAAGGCAAATCCGGCGGCTTTGGGTGCGCGTGCTTCTTTTAGAATTTCCTTCATGGCTTTGATCAGGATGGCCCCGTCAATGACAATGTTCAGAACAAGCACTCCGATATTAATCCAGAGACCGCCGGTATGACCAACAGGATGCTGGAGCAGGTGAATCCCCTCATGAATGGTCTCATAGGCCATAATCGTCACGACAATAACGGCGATCATACAGAAAATGTTGATGACCCGTCCGAATCCGGTCGGGAAGCGGCGTGTAGGTTTTTTCTCGGACAACACACTTCCGACAAAGACAAACCCTTGGTTAATGGCATCAGCGAGTGAATGCATCGCCGAAGCGAACATGGCGCCACTGCCACTGAATAGGAAGGCTCCCCCTTTGCACACCGCAAGAACAGCATTACCTGCCATCGCTACGGCGGAGGATGTGTTTCCTTTTTTGACGAGAGACATAAAGCTCTCAGACTTCGGTTGTTCAGCCACTTCGTGTGTTCCTCCCAGATCAATGTATTAGGTGTAGAAAAGGCAGTTTATCTATATAGCATGTGCATTTCCACTAAATGTTATTATAACCGCTTTGACATATCCCAGCATTATGCAAAAAAGGTCATATCATCATGCTGATCATGTGATCCATAGGGAGTAGGCTGATGCCAGTGTTGATACGTTATACTTTCTCAGTACTCGATGGCCTCAATGGCACGTAAATTCCGGTTGGATTGTTCCAATAGTTCCGTAAACGTCCCAGCGACATAATATACGAAATCCGGGTCATGTACGTACATAATAATCTGCCCAACCGTTCCTTGCTCTGTCGGATCAAAATCGAACATCAGATACAGTGAGCCACCTCCAAGCATGCCAAATGTAACCCATTTCTTTTGAAAAAGGTAGGGTTTGATTCGAGGATCAAGCTCACGGATCTCTTCTTCGGTAAAATAATCATCCATGCGGTTCTCCACCAGCGTGGACTGCTCCTTTTGAATTTTTTCCAGGGATAACAGATAAAATGGTTCGGATTCCTGTCCATCCTCAAGGCTTGGATACAAGACGTGAAAGGCATAACCGCTCCCATTTTTACGTTTATAAAACGCACGAAAATCAGCAGGCAAACGAATACCTTGTTCACGCTCGAATGCGTCGAGCTGCTCATCCGTCACGCCTTCAAACTGGCGATAAGCCTCCAAGAGTTCCCGGTTTTCCTCATCCTGTACCTTCTCCTCCAGCAACATATCCAGTTCATCCATCAATTCATATATACGCTGTTCTGGCATCCAATTCCCTCCGTATGAGCTATTCAGATAATATGGTGAGTAATATGCGAGCAAACTGTGCCTGATTTCACCTCATATTATAGTTATAATCCGGAAAAGCACACAAGAAACCGGAGTCCTTGCTTACATGCTACAATGGTCTCATTATTCAAAGGCGGTTGTTGCATAATCAGCACACCTGGCTCCATCCCAATCAACATCTACAACCTCATGAAAGTCGCTCCTATCAACAAATAAAGCGTGGGCAACAGGGACAATCCCTGTAACCCACGCTTATTTTTTATCTACTATATAAGTAGTATTAACCTTTTATATAGTCCTCTTTAATCAAACTTCCAGCAGGACAAACTCAGGTTGCCATACTGATAGGCTTTGAACAGGAGCGATGCCTGTTTGTTCTGATGCCCCGCACCCATCGCCAGCAACAGTGGTACAAAATGCTCCGGGGTAGGCACGGCGGCTTGAGCTGAAGGTGCCAGTTTATCATAGGAGAAGAGAGACGCCGTATCCCAACTTACCAGCTTGTCATGCAGCCAGTTGTCGAACTCCGATGCCCACGGGTCAACGCCGTTACTTTCCCAGTGCAATCGACGCAGATTGTGAACGGTCCCGCCGCTGCCAATGACGAGTATGTCTTGCTCACGCAAGGAAGCGAGCGCCTGTCCGACCTGATATTGCTGCTCACCTGTCAGATAGCGATTCACGGACAAGGCAACTACGGGAATATCCGCATCCGGGTAGAGCAGGCGTAGCACAACCCAAGCCCCGTGATCCAGGCCACGAACATCATCCGTTTGTACCGGTATCCCAGCTTCTGCGAATAGACGCTCCACCTCGGCTGTAGTCTCTGCATGTCCTTGAGCGGGGTATTTAATCTGGTACAATTCAGGCTGGAAACCGCCAAAATCGTAGATGGTCTCGTAATTGGCTACCGAGGATACAAGCTGAGTTGTGGATTCCCAGTGAGCAGAGAACAATATAATTGCTTTGGGTTTCGGCAGTTCTTGTCCGAGTTTCTGCAGAAAATCGGTGTACACATTCTCCTCCAGTGCTAGTGATGGGGCACCGTGAGCAATAAACAGGGATGGCATCATTATAAATTCAGTCCTTTCGAGTCTTCGGAAGTCAGGTTCGCATCCGTGCGAAGCCATTGTTGGAATTGTTGATATAGATCGGGGGTCACCTGGTGTCCACCGTTGTAAGGAACATATGTGACGTGATTGGTATGTTGACGGAAGATATTGGCGTTATCTTCGCCCAGCTGGAGCGGGAATAGATGATCCTGATCCCCATGCGATATGAACACAGACAGCTCCGAATCGGGTTGTAGCTTGTACTCGTCTTTCACAAATTGCGGGATGTACCCACTCATGGCTACAATGCCTTTAATTGCATCTCCCATCACCAGCGATAGGGTCATTGCCATAATGGCGCCCTGGCTGAATCCGGCGATATAACGCCGCATGGGATCAATAGCATATTTGGCGGACAGATCAACAATCAACTGTTGCAGTCCCAGCACGGAGGCATCATACAATTCGCGGATGGGGTTGCCAATGCTTTTGATCTGAAAATAAGCATAACCACTACCCTGAACGATAGGCCCACGGATGGCAACAATAATAAAATCAGACTGCATAGGCTCCATTAAACGAAGCATATCCTGTTCATCTGATCCCATGCCATGTAAGGCGAAGATTACGGGATAACGTTGATCTGGATTGTAATGAGACGGTAATCGGATTTCATGTATATAAGGAGAATTCATTGAAAACACCACCTGATGAGGATTGAGTTAGATATATAGCTTAGACAATAAAGTTCACCAATATGAAATAAATATTCTTATTTATGAACAAAATTTATCATGGTTTCATTGTAGGGTCAATACTTTTTTTGTATGATGAATATATGTTGTGTATAAGAAACCTTGAAGAGTTTTAAAAGAAGTATCGCTACGCATGGTTTATATCTTATTCCCGAGGACGTGATCAGGATGTTAAAGAGTATCGTGCCTATTCTGAGAATATTTGATGAAAATAAAGCTAGAGAGTTTTACCTTGAATACCTGGGTTTCCAATTGGATTGGGAACATCGATTTGAGCAAGATATGCCCTTATATATGCAGGTTTCGCTCGATTCCATCGTGATTCATCTGTCCGAACATCATGGAGATTGTACACCTGGAGCTGCGTTACGTGTGGATACGGATAACTTGGATACATTCCATGGTGCACTTCGTCAGAAAGAGTACAAACATGCGAGACCCGGTATCGAGGAGACCCCTTGGAATTCAAGGGAAATGACCGTGACAGATCCGTTTGGCAATCGGATTATATTTGTTGAGACACGTGGCGAATAGATAACCTGAAGAAGCGACGCGGACGACTGGTGTCTTAAATAGATCAATAGAAGGGGAGGGACGCAATATGGATATCGGCTTGGCTATTCGTACGATCCGCAAGCAGAAACAGATTACGATCATGCAGATGTGCGAGGGAACGGGGTTGTCCAAAGGTTTTATCAGCAACGTGGAAAACAACAAAACGTCACCTTCCATTGCTACGCTTGAAAGTATTGCGGATTATCTGGAAGTGCCACTTCCCTATTTGCTGCTGACACCGGAGCAACGGATGAATGTAGTACGTAAGAACGAGCGCAAGGAAACAACGGCCGGAAGCGGACAGATCAAAGTGCAGCATCTTACAGCCAAAGGTGCGATGCGTATGTCGATTGTGGAGTTGCCGCCAGGTGCATCGACCGGGGTAAGCAAACATGCGGGAGAAGAGAGTCATCTTTTATTGCAGGGTATGATTCGTGCGCAACAAGGTGAAGATGTGGAAATTCTGGAAGCGGGTGATTCGTTTACCTGGAATGCGATCGTGCCCCATGAAGTGACCAATATCGGTGATGAGCCTGCGGTGGTACTCATTGCTGTGTCCAAAGAATTGGGTCTGGATCATTTATAGAATAAAAAAAGGACGTCGCCCCAGTACATGAACATGCGAACATGCATACATGTACAATGGGAAACGTCCTTTTATATTTCTAACGAACTGAGCGAGCTCTATTAGATGATTTTAAGCAGACATCGAGATGTAACGAATCTCAAACGCTTTATTTCACTCTTGTGCGTGTAATTTGGCTACATTCCACAGACTTCTGGCGAAATAACGTCGCAGAGATTCGTTACGTTTCTCATTTCCTGCAAAAGAGCACAATAAGGTGCGAGAGGTTTGTTAGAAAGGTCAGAATCACCTGTCTATTGTGGATTAGTCGTCCAGATGCCTGCTGCTTTAACGAAGACACGGTCGGACAGCTTGAGCGTTGCGAGTGCAAGTTCAGCTACATCTTCCGCTTGCATCATGCGATCTTCGTCGCCAATTTTCAGTCCGGCATTGGTCGCAAGCTCCGTATTCACTGTGCTTGGTGTCAGTGCCGTTACACGAATGTTGGATTTGCGCACTTCCTGCATCAGAGATTCGGTCATGCCGAGTAGCGCAAACTTGGATGCACAGTATGCCGAACCTGTAGCGAATCCGCGCTCACCTGCAGTGGAAGCAATATTGATAATGCTGCCGCTACTTTCCTTGATCATGCTTGGGAGGACAGCACGTGTGACGTAATATGTACCCATAACGTTAACATGCAGGATGCGTTCCCACTCTTCCGGGTCCATATCCAGCAATGTGCCAAAACTTGCAATACCTGCATTGTTGATCAGGATATCCACTGCGCCGAGTTCCATCTCAATGGCGGCTACAGCGGCTTCCGCCTGTGTGCGATCCGAGATGTCTGCTACAGCACTGGTTACTTTCACGCCGTATTCTTGACTGAGTGATTGTTGAAGAGCCTGAAGATCCGAAGCGGTACGTGCAATAAGTCCAATGTGCACACCTTCTTTGGCAAGTGCTTCAGCGATGGCACGGCCGATACCTTTTCCGGCACCTGTAATGATAGCTGTTTTATTTTTAAGTTCCATGTGGGTAATTCCTCCTTAGAAATGGACTAGCATTCAATTATACTATTATTACCCACAGTTCGGAAATTGGCTTCATCACTATTTGGTAATCTCGATGCTGCCAGAAGAAGTACGGGCCTTGATCACTTCCCGGCTCACCATTGGCGATTCAGGTACATCTACACTTCCGGAAGTAGCCTTAGCGTCGTAGATTCCGTCAAAATCAGGTGCAGCTTGAATGAAAATATCTCCTGATGTTCCAGACGCATTAATCGGGGCGGAATGGGACTGTTCAATATGAATGCTACCCGAAGTGAATTGAACATCGGCTGCGCCGTTTAATTCAGTGATCTCAATATCTCCTGATTTAATCTTACTGTTTACTTGACCAACTACCTGATCAGCAGTGAAGCTTCCGGATGTCTGTTTCACGGTCATGTCTCCATTAATCATGGAAGCGGTAATGTCCCCCGAAGTCAGAGCCAACTCAATATTGGGTACCTTGATGTTTGCCAGACGTATGGAACCTGAGGTGTTATTCAGCTCAAGCTGATTGGCACTCAGATCCGTTAGATCCCATTCACTTGAAGAGGAGTCCAGCTTAACCTCATTTAACTTGTGTCCTTCAGGCAGGGCAACTGTTATTGTGGAGTCTTGATCATTCCAGTACAAGGTGAAAAATTGCAATCGTTCACGTTCTGTCTGCGCCAGTTGGAATGTGCCGTTAGATAAAGTGGCTTGTTCGAAGCTTTTGACTACGGCAGGGTCCCATTTTCCATCCACTTCGATATAACCATTCGAATCCGGGCTTACAACAAATTCAATATCTGCACTGAAATTAGCATTCATGATAATGTTCTGTAATTCATCTGCTTTGAAATCCCATCGTTTGGAATAATGCTCCCGTTCATCCCCGAACTGAACGCCATAGATGGATGTCCCAAGTAAACCTATTCCGATACATATCACGGCAAGCGCAAGCCATTTCTTGGTGCTCATGCGGAAACATCTCCTTTCATCGTGTTTTTATTCCATCTAATATATTGAAGAGTGACGATTTTGAAGGTTCTAAAGACATACTTCGATGCGATGGCAAACAAAATGCCGACACCGAAAGCGCCAATCGCAACGAAGATCTCTGCTTTATCGAGTTGGCTAAGGAATAGAAAGTCCACAACCGCTGCCACAGGAGCTAAAACCAGCAAGGACAGGCTGGCAATAACAAGCCATACCGACCACATCATGAGACCAAGAGGAATGCCAAGAATCAGATTCAGGAATAACAGGCCGATGGCTGTGAAAAAGTTGCGAGTGGCTCTGGTGCTGTTTCTTGGGGATCGCATTTCGCGATACGTCGGTGCATAAAACGCATCTGAACCCGGTGTATGAATGTCATAACGCTCACCGAGTGCTTCCTTGGCGATCTCTTCCGGCTGTCCCAGCTCCCGAGCGATCTCTTCTTCCAGTCTGCCTTCTCGTAGTCCAAGCTCGAAATGTTGATCATAATCTGCGAGCAATTCAGCCCGTTCCTGCGGTTCCATCGGCCGTAGATGAATTTCCATGGCCTGCATAAATTGTTGTCTATTCATTATGAGTTCCTTCCTCAATCAGATTTGCGACATTGCGCACAAAATCATTCCACTCTGTCGTCAGTGCCGACATGTAGTCGCGACCTGTCTCGGACAGTCGGTAATACTTGCGCGGCGGTCCTTCAGTTGATTCTTGCAGGTAGGTGGTACAGTAACCGTCATTCACAAGGCGGCGAAGCAAGGGATACAGTGCACCTTCAGCAACTTCGATATGTTTGGAGACCGCCTGAGCCAGTTCGTAGCCATACCGATCCTGGCGGTTAATTAATACCAGGACGCACAGCTCCAATACTCCCTTTTTGAACTGGATGTTCACATTCACACAGGTTCCTCCTTAATAGCTTCATTTATCGCTAGTGTATATTATTCAGTAGTAGTGAAGTCATCATAGCATTCAGTACTGTTTAATGCAAGGTAGTGACTTTAAAATAGTTCTGTATCACGATTGATCGATAAGAAGTTCGTTTAATACTGACGCTTAGCTGAAGCTGCTGTTTGTTTAGTAGCTATAATTCAGCATACGCAAAAACCGGATCGGTTACTTCCGCCTGGAGGCGGATTCCGATCCGGTCTGTGAGATGAACTTTTGTTTCTTTGGTTTACAGGTTAATCGCTAAATGTCGGTTAATCCTGTGCGTCGAGAACCTTAAGGTCTTCCACAGCAGGGCCCTCAATCACATGTCCTGCATAATCGAAGCGGGAACCATGGCATGGGCAATCCCACGAACGCTCGCCCTCGTTCCATTCGACTTCGCACCCGAGATGGGTGCAGGTGGTATCCACCAGAAACAGCTTGCCACTGGTGTCCTTATAGGCGCCAGCACGTTTGCCGTTAAGACGAACGACAGCTCCTTCGTCTTCGCCAATATCACTAACGTTTTTGTGCACAATGCCTACTTTACCGGAGATTAATTCCTTGGCTACATTCACATTTTCCACAATAAAATGTTTCATGCCAGGATCGGCCTTGAATCTTGCTGGATCGAATATAGCGGCATGAGGATTGTCACGTCCACTGATACGATCCGCAAGAATGTGTCCTGCCATCGTGCCCGTTGTCATTCCCCATTTGGCAAACCCGGTCGCCACATAGACACGTTCATGTCTTCCGGTAATCGGTCCAATGTAAGGCACCTTGTCAATGGAGATCAGATCCTGAGCTGACCAGCGAAAAGGAATGTTGCGGATACCAAATGTCTCCGCTGCGAATTGCTCCAGGCGTTCATAATGACCGAAGGTGCAGATGCCTTGTCCGGTTTTGTGATTTTCGCCGCCGAAGAGGATAAGTTCCTTACCGTCATGCAAGACGGTACGCAAGGAACGGTACGGTGTATCGTCCGAGATATACATGCCACCAGCATACGGTTTTTCCGGTTCGACTAATACGGCGTACGATCGCTCGGCGTGTAATCGTGTGAAATAAAATCCGGGATCATAGACGGGAAAATGAGAAGCCACGACAATATGTTCCGCTGTTACGGATGGACCATCTCCATAAGTTCTGACATGTAGTGAAGCATCTTCCTCTACATCGGTTACGGTGGTGTGCTCATAGATACGCACCCCTTGTTTCACAGCGGAATCGAGCAAGTAGTGCAGGTAGGCCAGTGGATCAAAGCGTGCCTGACCCGGCATGCGAATACCTGCCCTTGCGGGAACTGGAATAGGGAGTGGATCTACCCACTCACCAGGGATATTGAGTTTGCCGTAGGCGGTCAGCTCGATCTCCAGTTTTTTGATGTTTTCCTCGGATTGAATGTAGACGTAGGCATCTTCCTCTGCCCACTGGCAATCAATCTGTTTTTCCTTCACCAGATTGCGCATCCACTTGGCGGCATCGGCATTACCTTCATAGTACATCCGAGCCTGCTCTTGTCCGAAGTGATGCATAATTTCATCAAATATGACGCCGTGTTGTGCAGATACCTTGGCGGTGGTATGACCGGTCGTGCCATCCAATACTTTTCCAGCCTCCAACACGACCACACGCATACCCGTCTGTGCCAGCAGATAAGCGGTAGTAATGCCTGCAATACCGGCACCAATAATTGCTACATCCGCGGTGATATCTTCAGTCAGTTTAGGATAGGCGTCGAATTCATGCGTAGCACGCCACAGTGATTCGGGGACCGGGGGCAGACCCGTTTTGGGCTGCTGATTGTCGCTCATTTGTCTTCCTCCTTAATCATCTTCATTCGGTTGATGCGATTGTCGTTCAGCGCACATCGTTGTACTCTTATTCATGATTGCCAGACTATGCCAGGAAAAAACGGTGTTGTTCAGATTTTGAAGAGGGGATGTTCACAATTTCCTGTGCAGAACCTCTGTTTTTTTTGTTAAACATGCTATATGATAAGATTACCGAAATCGTTTTAGGTTTTGAAAATGAGATCAAGTTTTACACCTTTAAACGTTGATTATAAAAGGGTTAATTGATCCACCGGAAAAAATATTTTATCCGAATTAACCCCCGTTTTTACTTGAGATATGTATTCGCTATCATTTTAATTAACTACCGATAACCAAAGGAGATTTTATATGACGACCAACCAAACGAAATATCCGTTTCAAGATACAGCACTAGAGTTAGACACCCGTGTGAAGGACCTTGTATCCCGCCTGACGGAAGATGAAAAAATTGAATCCATGCTGCAATATCAGCCGGCAGTAGAACGCCTGGGTGTGCCTGCATACAAACACGGAACAGAAGCGGCCCATGGCTTGGCCTGGCTTGGAGAAGCAACATCTTTCCCACAACCAGTGGGGCTTGCATGCACGTGGGATGCGGATCTGATGAAGGAGATTGGCTCCGTGCTCGGAGACGAGGCACGTGTATTTTATAAACGCAATCCGGCAGTGAACGGTCTTACGCTGTGGGCACCTACAGTGGATATGGAACGTGACCCGCGCTGGGGACGGAATGAAGAGGCGTATGGTGAAGACCCGGAACTGACAGCCGAGCTGACAACAGCATTGGTCAAAGGAATTCAGGGTGACCATCCAAAGTATTACAAAGCGGTCGCTACCTTGAAGCATTTTCTTGCGAATAATAACGAAGTGGATCGCGGAAGTGGTTCGTCCAGCATTGATCCGCGCAATATGCGTGAATATTATCTGAAAGCGTTCGAGAAGCCGTTCAAAGAAGGCGGCGCACAGTCGATGATGACGGCGTACAACTCCATTAATGGTACGCCAGCGTTGTTGCATCCATTTGTGAACGAGATTGTCAAAGGCGAATGGGGCATGGATGGTTTCATTGTCAGTGATGCAGGTGACGTAATGGGCATCAAGAACGATCATAAATACTATGATTCCCACACACCGGGTACGGT
Organism: Paenibacillus sp. FSL M8-0212; assembly: GCF_038004645.1. NCBI lineage: Bacteria > Bacillati > Bacillota > Bacilli > Caryophanales > Paenibacillaceae > Paenibacillus > Paenibacillus sp. FSL M8-0212. The sequence goes on from NZ_JBBORP010000001.1 coordinate 2,990,151, forward strand.
AGAGTCCGTAAAAGCAGGAATTGATAGCATCACCGATGATGCTGAGCTGTCCAAACAGGCACTACGTGAAGGATTGGAACAAGGTACACTCACGATGGATGACATCGACAAAGCGTTGTTTAATACGTTCCGTGTGCGTTTCCGTCTGGGCGAGTTCGATCCGGAAGAAGGCAATCCGTACGCTGCTATTGGTGAAGAGTCCATGATGACGGAGAAAGCAAAAGAATTGTCCCTCAGAGCTGCGAGAGAACAAGTGGTGTTGCTCAAAAACGACAAAGGCATGCTCCCGCTGGACAAAACAAAAGCTGGTAAAGTGGCTGTGATTGGTCAATTGGGCGGAACCGTCTATCGTGACTGGTATGCAGGCACCATGCCGTATAACGTATCCCCACTTGAGGCGATTCGTGGCAAAGTAGGCAGCGACAAAGTAGCGTTCAAGGATGGTAATGATCGTATTACGTTAACTTCCGTAGCCAATGGGAAGAAAATTGGACTGGCAGAAGGTGAGAAATCACCTGTGATTGCTTCGGGAGAAGCGGAGACGTTTATGGTGTCCGACTGGGGCTTCGGAAGTTATACCTTGCAGGCGGAAAGCAACGGCAAATATCTGACCACAGATGAAGAGACCGTAACGGCTTCCGCAGATGAAGTGTACGGCTGGTTCGTGAAGGAAGTATTCCACCTGTTGCCACAACAGGACGGAAGTGTAGGTCTGACCACTTGGAATGGCAAAACGGTGACTACACCTAATGGTGGAAACGATGCATTTGCGGTGTCCGAAGAACTGAAAACCTTTGGTGCCACAGAGACGTTCAAGCAGGATGTGATTGTGAATGGACTTGAGGAGGCGGTAGCAGCTGCCAAGGCTGCGGAAACGGCGATTGTCTTTGTCGGTAATAATCCGCTTGTAAACGGGAAAGAAGAGATTGATCGTCCAAGTCTGGATCTCGCCGAATCCCAGCAACGTCTGGTTGAAGCAGTCTATGCCGCGAACCCGAACACGGTAGTTGTTATCGTGGGTAGTTATCCGTTCACATCGAATTGGGTTCAGGAGAACATCCCGGCGGTATTGTATACTTCGCACGCAGGACAGGAACTGGGTAACGCAGTGGCTGACGTATTGTATGGCGACTATGCACCAGCAGGCCGTCTGAATATGACATGGGTACAATCGGCAGATCAACTGACCGACATCAAAGATTACGATATTATTCAATCTGGTCGTACGTATCAATATTTTGAAGGTAATGTATTGTATCCGTTTGGACATGGTCTGACGTATGCAACGTTTAAATACAGCAATTTGGAACTTAGCCCAGCTCAAGTGGGTACAGAGGACAACGTTACGGTAACTGTAGATGTGACCAATACCGGTACAATCGCCAGTGACGAAGTTGTACAGTTGTACGTTCGTGCAGGCAAATCCCGGGTGAAACGTCCACTCAAAACATTAAAAGGATTCCGTCGTCTTCATATCGAAGCTGGAACTACAGCGAAAGTCAACTTCACCTTGCCTGTACAGGAACTGGCAATCTGGGATGTAACTCGTGATCGCTATGTCGTGGAAAGTGGAACTTACTCCATTATGGTTGCCAAGTCATCCTCTGATGTTCAGCTGGTTGCAGACCTGACGGTAGAAGGAGAGACAATCCCTGCTCGTAATCTGGCTGTGGCTACTCGTGCCGAGAATTATGATGCTTACCTGGGTGTTGACCTGGATGAGAGCAAAGAGGGTGGAAGTGCTGTCCGTGTAGTTGCAGAGCAAGGATGGATTGCCTTTAAAGATGCTGATCTGGGTAGTGGGGCAGCAGTAATTGAAGCTCGTGTATCCGCAGAACAAGCAGGCGCTGTGTTAGAAGTTCGACTCGGTTCACCAGACGGTACGCTCGCAGGACGTGTGGAACTGGCACAAGGTGAAGCGCAGCAGTGGTCTACCGTGAAGGCGGAACTCACATGTGCATCAGGTGCGCAGGATGTATATATTGTGTTGTCTGCAGGTGTCCGCATCAGCCACTTCGAGATTCGTTAAGTCAAATAACTCATGAAAAAGCCTCCGAACTTATTCGGAGGCTTTTGTTTATTGTTTAATGACCATTTTGCATAAATCCCCTGAGCGGCAGGAATCGAATTATGCAAATTTCTATGATATGAACCGCGTTTGTTTCATTAAACGTATTTTTATTTACCGTCAAACGTAATCATTTTTTGCACAAATTGCTTCAATTGTTTGTTGGTTTCATTTAGTTGCTCAATTGTGCTCATGAAATTATTTACGAGTTCAGCCTGCTCTTGGGAGCTTGCAGTGATCTCACCAAGTTCATTCTCCATGCCTTGAATGGATTGCCGAACCGAGAGAAGAGAATCTTCAATACGGGCCGTTGCTTCTTTGGTATCGACAGACAGTTTGCGAATTTCTTTGGCTACTACGCCGAAACCTGCACCTGCTTCACCTACACGAGCCGCTTCAATGGCTGCATTCAAGCCGAGCAGATTGGTTTGTTCGGAGATCTCACGAATGAAACTGGCAACCTGAGTTACATTGCCTGATTTCTGTACGGCTTGTTTGGAGTTATTCCTGATCTCTTCGGTTGTGGCACTGAGCTCCTCGGAGTGTGCGGCTACATGCTGTACACTGTCAATTAACTGGTTGGTCAGATTTTCGGTAGCATCCATGAGCTGTTGCAGCTGGTCCTGGTCATCCATACTGTAGAGCAGGTTGAACAGGGCGATGACTTCACCTTTCTCATTTTTAATGGGGATAAAAGCCACGTCAAAAGGAACACCGAATAAATCTTTAGGGTAGTGATCAAATCGTTTGACTGTACCGCCGTTGAGATCAGCAAAATTTCGATTTCCATCCAATAGAGGGTCGCCGGGTTGATAATTCAGTTGTTTTAACGATTCCCCTGCTGAGAAATATAGGAATTTCTCATGATCAATAACGGAGAGGGTTACATCCTGACGAATCGTATCTCGAAAGAAAGGCATACATGTAATTAATGCTTGAACAATATCCATATAAAAGATGATTCCTCCCTGGCTACCTTATGTAAACGGTTAAATTTTAAATGCTAAATTACTAACTACCTATATAATATATCGTCATGCAATAGAGAAGGAAGTAGAGAGAATGGATAAAACCTATTTCTTTAAGGCAGGTCTCTACGAATGCTTCAATTATGCGGGAAATGGTCCGAGAACCAGTTAAAGATTGCTTAATTACTATTCTTATTTACAAACCGATAGTCGGTTTGTATAATTCTTTTAAAGAGTAGAGGAGTAAACAAGGGAGGAAACGTACTTGAAGAATGAAGACAGACGGAAACATACAACGGCTCAGTTATTGGGAGCTACCAAGGAACTGTTACAAGAGAAAGCCTGCCATGCGATTACCTTAAAAGAGATTATGGAACGCTCGGGATTGTCCAAAGGGGCGATTTTTCATTACGTTAGAAGCAAGGACGAAATATTTATCTGGGTTCTGATGGAGCATCTGGAGACGGTGCACTCTGCCGTTCTGTCTACCATTGCGAAAGCAGATATCAAGACGTTTGAAGGTCCGATGCAGATTATCGCTGCGAATTTAGTCGGTCTGGAGGAGCAGGGATCAATGACCAATAAGGTCTTGCTTTATTTGCTGGGCAAAGAGGACGAACCTCAGGTGTCCGAAGCACTACAGCAATTTCACGATAGGTCGGTCAACTATTCGATGCAGTGGATTGAGTTGGGAATCAAACATGGTGTGATAGATAGCTCGATTAATGCAGAGCAGATGGGAGAACTTTTTGTACTGCTCTCCATGGGACTGCGGGTACGCACCTCAATGCATACAAGCGGAAGGTCACACTTGAACTCTGCAGATATAGCTAACTTCATGTCTACCATGCTTAAGCAACAAGACTGATACGGATCTTTTTATAGTAAAGATGATGAAGGAGGATAAGAAATGGCACCACTTATTGCATTATGCACAACTTTTATGATACTTCGCGGGATCGGCTGGCTTGGAGTTCCGATGTTTAATCATTGGCATCCTGCGTTGCAAGGTGCGGTTGTCGTCATGTTTTTGTTGAGCGCATCCGCACACTGGGGCAAACGCAGATCCGATTTGGTTCAGATGGTTCCTCGTGGATTAGTTCACAAGGAGAAAATCGTCACGTGGACTGGAATCCTGGAGATCGCAGGCGCAGTTGGTTTACTTATACCTGGTGTTGCATGGATTGCCTCTACAGGGTTGCTGCTCATGCTCATTGTCATGTTCCCGGCTAATGTCCATGCGGCCCGTGAGAAGTTAACCATAGGCGGCAAAGCTGTGTGGCCAGTTTTCCCACGTCTGATGCTTCAATTGCTGTTCATTACAGCGGTTGTACTCGCTTCGCCATGGTTTGGATAATATACTGCCTCATATGAGTGTGTGCGTCACAATGGTGTGACTTGCCATTGTGCCAGGCACATCAATCAAACGTTGATTCCGGCTGCCGCGGAAGGGCAGGGAGACATCACGCTCTGCTTCAACGTATTGCCCGTCGATAATCACATCGCACAATCGGGCAAGCTCCGCTCTCACAGGGTCGGTGACCAGCTCCTCATATTCGAATCCCGTGTATGCCCATACCGTCAGATCAGGACGTGCAGCGCGGAGCTGCTGAACCCATGACGTACATTCTGCTGCTGAGAAAAAGGGATCACCACCACATAACGTAACGCCATCCAGCAGCGGATGGGTCGTCACTTCATGCAGAATCTGCTGCTGCCGATCCTCTGTAAAAGGCTCACCCGCTCGAAAGCTCCATGAATCCGGACTGAAGCAGCCCGGACAGGCGTGTCGGCATCCGCTGATGAACAACACGGCCCGTAAGCCTGTCCCTTCATTTACCGATTCCGGAATGTAACCATATAGATTCACCGGTGTTTCACCCGATCCCGCACTTCGGCCTGCTTCGCAGCATTGAAGCGTACTTTGTAATCTCCAGTCAGATAACCGGTTACGCGGCGTAACCGCTGGAAGTGCACATGGTTCTCGTGGGCTTCACAGCCTGGGCATACATCCCCGATGACGCCTTCATAACCACATGCAGGGCAGCGATCAATCGGATGATTAATGGAGAAATAACCGATATCCTGCGCCAGTGTATACTGTACAATTCGCAGGAAAGCTGCGGTGTTGGCTCGAACGTTCCCGTCAAGCTCCACATAGGAGATTGCTCCTGCGTTACATAAAGTGTGGAATGGGGCCTCCAGTTCAATCTTCCGATAAGCTGGAAGAGTGTGGTATACCGGGATATGGAATGAGTTCGTATAATACTCACGATCGTTAACTCCGGCAATGAGGCCGTATCGTTCTCTATCGATCTTCGTGAATTTGCCGGATAACCCTTCAGCAGGTGTGGCAAACAGTGTGATATTCAAGTTATGCTGCTCGCTCATCCGATCACAGAACTCTCTCATGGTCCGAATAATGTTGAGCGCTTCGCGGTGTACATGAGGGTCCTGCCCATGATGGCGCCCATAGAGAGCTGTCATACATTCTGCGAGACCGATAAAACCAAGAGATAACGTTCCATGCTTTAATAGATCGGCAACCGGCTCGTTCGGGTCAAGCTGTTCTCCACCTTCCCAGACACCCTCCCGCATCATGAAGTCCGATGCCTTGGCAGGCTGTGCTGTCTGAATTCGGTAGCGGTGCAGTAGGCCGGAAGCGGCATTATGCATAACCGACTCTAAAGCCGTGTAGAATCCGGCACGGTCAGCAACAGCTCTGGCACCTTGGCAGATGCCAAACCGGATGCCGAGCTTGACAAGGTTAATAGTGTTGAAGGACAGATTACCTTTACCACTTTGACGATTGCGACCAAACCGGTCAGCCAGTGTACGTGTGCGGCATCCCATAGTTGCGATGATCGTATCCGGATCTTCCGGATGATAGTAAGGCAGATTGAAAGAAGCATCCACATTGACAAAGTTGGGATACATCCGCCGGGATGAACAGGTGACTGCGAGGCGGAACAAATCATAGTTCGGCTCTCCTTGAGCCTGATTGATCCCTTGTTTACATTGGAAAATATGTTGAGGGAACACGGGAGTCTCCCCGTTGCCCAGGCCACGAATGGTTGCTTCCAGCAACGAGCGTGATACCAACCGTCCTTCTGCTGATGTACATAATCCATAGTTCAGTGAAGTAAATGGAATCTGACCACCTGCCCGGCTGCTCATTGTGTTCAAGTTATGAATCAGTGATTCAGCAGCTTGTCCTGTCTCCAGCTCAGTCTCTTCATAGGCGAAGGCATATGCGCGCGGGCACTGATTTTTCGCTTCGATGCTGTCCAGATAAAGCTGTTCATCCTCAAGCAGGGCATGCTCACCAAAGAGGCGTTGCCCTTTGCGGTAATGTTTGCGGAACGATCGTTGTACATAAGGGGCCAAATCCCAGTCAATCTTATTGGCCGATACACCGCCATATTGACTGTTCTGCTGGGATTGGAAGATGATCGCAACCAAGGCCATTGCAGACATGATCGTCTGAGGTGTGCGAACCGATCCGTTGCCTGTATTGAAACCCGCAGCAAGAAGACGGTCAAACGGGATAAAGATGCAGTTGGTTGTTCCAAGCGCATACTGATCCAGATCGTGTACATACAGATCCCCGTTCTCCACAGCTTGGGCAAGCTCTTCCGGCAACACATGACGCAGAGCATGCCACTTGGCTGTCTCCGAACCGAGCCTGCTCATCTTGCCGCTGAAGGAGTCTCCGTTCAGATTCGCATTTTCCCTCAGCGTATCGGCGTCTTCTGCGCCAATAATTCGTCTTCCCAGGTCGGATAATAGATCGGATGCCGGTGGAGTGGCATACTCAAGCATGTTCATGTAAGGTTCCTCCTAAAATGATTTTGGGTATCATTCAATTCACGTTAAATACTATATGTAGATTCATATTATCCATTTATAAACTATATGTGGTTTTTTGGGTGTGATAATGGTCACACAACGTAGTGGGCAACGTGGACTTTCCTTTAATTGCTGTGGATAAAGGTTCCCAAAGTCTGAGTAGAAGCGTATAATTTCTAGTTATCCTGCAAGGATAATATTCGAAGTGAGACAAGATGGACTTTCATCCATCTGAAAAGGCGATTTGCAAACCATTTTTGGTTGTTAAACCATCAACTCAAGACCTGCTTTTGTCCAAAAACAGGCTATCGGCAGGGAGTATGATTCTCTTTTACTTCTACGGTGTTAATCATATAAGTATAGATTGTGACAGTTATTCGGATTCTTGATGAACCCCTGTACGTGATTAAACATTCTGATATACAGATTTGAAAGTGCAGCTAAGACAAAAGGGGTGGATCATGGGGACGGCAGAAGGCATTACGAGAGGCTTCTATGAAGATATTAAGGAAGCTGCGGCCCATATCGTAGACGTATTAAGCGGTATATTGAAGGTTAATACCATCTTCGTTGCCACCAATGACGGGGTGACCAATGTCATTTTGGAGGCTTTTAATCGTACGGAAGAGTTAGTTGTTAAAGGCAGTGCACTTCCATTTACGGATTCATATTGCAGCCTGGTATTAAGAGACAACGGGAGTGTTCTTACGATCCCGGATACATGTGAACATCCGATGACACGATCCATGGGCGTTACGAGCGGACTTGGCAATCGTTTCTTCGTGGGCGTGCCTATTATGAGAAGATCGGGCGAAACATTTGGCACCATCTGTCTGATGGATGATCCTGGGTATGTGATCAGCGAAACCGATTTGAAGACACTGAAGGCGATGGCTGTATTCCTGGGTTATGTTGTCGATCTGGAAAGTACGCTGCATGTTCAGGAGCGGAAATTGAGTGATTCGGAACAAATGCAAGAACAGCTCCAGGCAGAGAAAGAACGAGCCGAATCTGAGGCGATGACCAAAACACAGATGTTGAAGTTGATGAGTCACGAGATTCGCAATCCCTTGAACGGTATTTTGGGACTGACAGATCTGATGCGCACACCGGATATGCCCGAGGAGCAGTCCCAATATGTGAACATGATTGAGACAAGCGGCAATATTCTGCTTTCCTTGCTTAATAATATGATGAATTTCAATATTAATGAAGCAGGTAAAACGGTTATACATGATGATCCGTTTGATCTGGTAGGTACCATTGAGAATACGGTGTATCTCTATGCCGGTATTGCGACAGGCAAGAACATTGAGCTGGGATTAAATCTTGAACTGAATGTATCTCAAGTGTTCGTTGGTGATGAAGTCAAGATTGGACAGTTGCTTGCACACGTCATTCAGTATGCTCTCGATTCAACGCGTGAAGGTTCCGTTCTGATCACAGCAGTAGTGAATGGAGAAGAATTGGAAGAGAACGGTACACTTCTGCTCAAGGTGAAGTACACGGGTCAGATGTTATCGGACAAGAAGACACAAACCTTTAACAGCCAAGATGAAAATTTGAATATTCAAAAACTGATTGGAAGCAATCTGGGTTTAGCTGTAAGCCAGAATCTTGCCATTCTCATGCATGGCCGTATTCAGGTGAGTAGTGTGCAGGAAAATGAGACGGAATTCAACATTTCCCTTCCGTTACGCAGATACTGGGAGTTACCTCAACTCGCAAGTGTTCAGCAGCGGTTAAAAGGGAAAAAGGTGTTGCTTGCCAAGGACCCTGACATTCTGCAAGGCGTCTCTTCCCTGATGCGTAGGTGGGAGATGGATGTACACATGACCTCGGGTTTGACATTAGCGCATGATTGGATCAAGGAAGGATTCATGCCGGATGTAGCCGTTGTGGATATGGGATTACTGGAAGGCGGCGCAGCCGACTTTGTACATGAACTGAAACAGAGACTGGAGAATCTGCCCGTCATTGTTCTTGTTCCTTATGGTATGCACATTGAATTGCATGAAGCAGAAGCCTTTGATGCTGTTCTGACCAAGCCGGTCAGACAGGCTGATCTGTTGAATGCATTGAGTATTACGCTGCCTTAAACGAGCAGACAGATGAAGGAATATACTAATTGGCGTACCTGTTATAGGTGCGCTTCTTTGCATTTTCCATTTTCTGAGCCAAAGCCCTTTTATTCCGAGCTGGTTACGTTACAATAGAAAGTGAACTTCATCTTTATAACCAACAGAGGAGGATATGCAATCAATGGATTATCGCAGATTAGGTGGAAGCGGACTGAAAGTGAGCGAGATCAGCCTGGGAAGCTGGCTGACGTACGGAGGGTATGTGGAACGTGAGAATGCGGTGAAATCAATTGAAACTGCATTTGATGAAGGCATTAACTTTTTTGATACTGCCAATGTATACGAACGGGGTGCAGCAGAAGAACTGCTGGGGCAGACGCTCAAAGCATATTCCCGTGACTCTTATGTACTTGCAACCAAAGTATTTGGCAAAATGGGTGATGGTCCGAATGACCAGGGGTTGTCTCGCAAACATATCAAGGAGCAATGTGAAGCCAGCTTGAAGCGCCTGGGCGTTGAATATGTCGACATCTATTACTGCCATCGTTATCATACTGAAACACCAATTGAAGAAACACTCCGCGCTCTTGATGATCTGGTACGCCAAGGCAAAGTCTTATATGTTGGCGTCAGCCAGTGGACTGCGGCTCAGATGGAAGATGCATTAGGTACAGCAGATCGTCTGCTCCTCGATCGTATCGTGGTCAATCAGCCAGTGTACAACATGTTTGACCGTTATATCGAAAATGAGATTATCCCGCTTGGCGAGCGTAAAGGCATCGGACAAGTCGTATACTCCCCGCTTGCTCAAGGTCTATTGACGGGGAAATATACGTCCGTTTCCGATATCCCAGAGAATAGCCGTGCGGCTAAGCTAGGATGGGACGAAGGAAAGATCAATGCGGATCGCATCGGGAAAGTTCGTCAACTGATTGAAGTGGCGGACAAGCTGGATCTGAAGGTTGGCCAACTGGCCCTTGCCTGGATTCTACGCCAGAACAATGTATCCAGTGCACTTGTAGGGGCGAGTCGTCCCGAGCAGGTAAAAGAGAACGCGGCTGCATCTGGCGTGAAGCTGGATGCTGCCATTATCGAAGAGATTGAGAGCATTCTTGCTTGATTTCCTGTCAGCACACAAGCTGAGATGATATGTAATGATCCATAAAAAGAGGGATGTCCTGTGCGCCTGAATAGGCGAGCGAGACATCCCTTTTTTGAGAAGGTTGAAAAGGTTAGTTTATTGAAAGGTTAGATCTTACTTTAAAGTGTAAGAGGCAAGGAACGAAAAGATAAGGCACACACACGGTTACGCCCTGTATTCTTCGCTTCATATAAAGCACGGTCGGCCTGTTCGAAGAAATCGTCATCGTCATGATCATCACAATGATCGGGATACACGGCTACACCGATGGAAATGGTTAGACGTGTCGTGTGTCCATCGGGCAGAGCAAAATGGTATTTCTCTACAGCCTGCCGTATAGATTCGGCGGTAGCTACGGCCTGACGGTGTCCACAGTCGAGCAAGAGAATGGCGAATTCTTCCCCACCGTTTCGTGACACAATATCAGCAGAACGCGCATGCTCAACGAGCAGTTGTCCAAGTTGCTTCAGGACCGCATCGCCGGCGGAATGACCATAGGTGTCGTTTACCTTTTTGAATCGGTCAATATCAATGGCAAGCAAGGAAAGCTTCTGTTGGTAATCCCTCGCACGCTGAAGTTCCAGTTGAAGTGATTTTTCGAACTGTCGTCGATTGCTCAGGTTGGTAAGATGATCGGTAGATGCTCTTCTCTCCAATAGAAATAACATTTCATTGGATTTATTAATGAATTCAGCGATGAAATAGATAAATAATCCACCGACAAAGGAAATGGTCATTTGTAACGGATATACCTTCATTAATGAATTCATGCTGTCCGTGTTCAACATAAGGATGATAAAGATTAATGTTATGCCAAGCAGATTCATTGTAATTATTTTGGTCAGTCTGGACCAGGGAGCATAGGCGAAGTATACACCGGACAGTCCGATCAGTGTCATGACAAATCCTGCATCTATGGCAGAGGAAGATAAGCCGAACATCAGAATACGAAGGATCGAGATCATTAGTCCCGTAACGACCGAAGCCAATCCTCCCAGATATACCGCTGCGGTAACGATGGCCAGATGCCGTAGATCTACAATCGTAGTCTCGTTCAAAGGAAAAGAATAGTTCATGAGTACTGTGCCATATATACCGAATAATAAGCCGCCGATCAACTGAACACGTAACGAGGGAAAAGGCAATCGGATACTATAGAACTTCGCGATGATCCCGGACACATACATAAATGTAATCATGACACAGATATTAATGAAAAAAGTGCTAAACAACCGACATTCCCCCTTTATACGCACATCCCTATATTTTATCTGAAAAGTGGTGCTGTAGCGAACCATATTATCCCAAATTTATGAGGGGATTGCTGGGAAAGGTGTTTTATTTGCATATACAGGATGTTAGAGCGATATTGACTTCAATATACAATAAGATTTATACTTAATCTAAATCAAAATGTATTCCTTCTTTTTCGGAAGACCATCATAAGTAGAAGATCAGTGTCTGATTTCATATAAAATGGATCAATAATAAAGGAGAAATGGTTGTGAGAACTTTAAATCTGACGATACAACGGCAAGCGGTATACGATGTGGTGCGCCATTCGGAGGATCACCCGACAGCTGCTGATGTCATGAATCGACTCGTGGAACAAGGATATAATCTGGCCTATGGTACGGTGTATAATTCGCTTCGTTATCTGACGGACAAAGAATTGATACGGGAACTTAAACTCGGAGAGACAGCAAGCCGGTACGATGCCCGTATGGATGATCATCAGCACATTATGTGTGAAGTGTGCGGCAAAGTGGACGAGGTGATGACGGAGGTTCCTCCACAATGGATGAAACAGGTAGCTGAAGAAACCGGATATGCAATCGATCATGCTCATGTGGTCTTTGGAGGTGTCTGCGGGGAATGCAGAAACAAACGGATCAAGTAAAAATAAAACTGCCTGGCCGCCGTTTACCCCTTAGGGTTAAACCAGCCTTGTCCGACTCAACACCGCTTGTGGACAATTGTCCTGTTACAAGGCGTGTTATTCTGATCAGCCCGATGCCGGGGCAGGTTCATGAACTGGTAAAAGCCTTAACGGATAGCTGCTTTGATGTACTGGTCTTTCATCGCTGGGAACCGGATCTGCATGAGCGTCTTGTCTTTGATCTGTTGATCTATGATCTGTCTGTTGCAGGAACCATAGATGCATTCGCTGGGATCAGCAGCCGATTGAACCGGGAGGCGGAACATACCACGCCTTGTTTGTATCTGGTCGGTGAGAAGATGATTGGCAGCGCGAGTGGACCGATGCTTCAGGAGGAATTGCTGGTGTGGCCTGCACGCCCGCAGGAAGCACTTTACCGGGTACAGCGCATGATTGGCAACAGTCCTGCTCTGCCCAAACGTGGTTTTTTGCCTGAGGAAGGGCATCGTATTGGATTCAAGGATCTGTGGCTCGATCGTGAACGGATGAGTGTGCAACGCGATAATACCCGGATTCATCTAACCAAGACTGAATATGATCTGTTACTCAAGCTGATTGATGCCAAAGGTGCAGTCATTTCCCGTGAGGAGATGCTCAGTGATATCTGGGAGACAGACTTTACGGGCGGAAGTAATGTGGTCGATGTTCATATCAAAAGCTTGCGCAAAAAATTGGGCGATAACGCGTCTTCGCCGCAATATATCGTAACAGTAAGAGGAGTGGGCTACCGCCTGGCGGATTAGTCCGCTTTTTTTTGCCTAAATTTTATCTTTCACTTCATGCTTTTTCGGGTACTACTTAATAGATAGGCAGATATGGATCATTCCCTTAAAAACATGTTCATGCTTCATTCATGAAGTGTTGAAGAACCTCATCTTAAACTCATGTGAACCTCATGCAAGAGCAGAGCAGGACATGTTAGAATCAATTTAACAGTTAGATCAAGTCTAAATGTATATTTAATTCGAAGCCGAATATGATTTTAATAGTAGATATATAGCAGCCGTGAGACCCATTAGAGGAGGACGACAGGATGACAGAACGTATGACAACGAATCAGGGAGCACCTGTAGGTGACAACCAGCATTCCCGCACAGCAGGCAGAAGAGGGCCGACACTGCTTGAAGACTACCATCTCATTGAAAAAATTGCCCACTTTGACCGTGAACGTATTCCAGAAAGAGTCGTACATGCAAGAGGTGCAGGTGCTCATGGCGTATTCACGCTGGAGCAGAGCATGAAGGAGTATACAACAGCAGACTTCCTGCAAGATCCGGGTACGGAGACGGATGTACTGGTTCGTTTCTCAACCGTTATTCATGGTACGGGATCACCAGAGACTGCACGAGATCCACGTGGATTTGCTGTCAAATTCTACACTCGGGAAGGCAACTATGATCTCGTCGGCAACCATCTGCCTGTGTTCTTCATTCGTGATGCGATGAAGTTCCCCGACATGGTACATTCCTTGAAGCCGGCTCCGGATACAAACATTCAGGAACCAGCCCGTTATTGGGACTTTATGACCCTCTCACCGGAATCAACACATATGATGACCTGGTTGTTCTCAGATTTGGGCACACCGGCAAGTTATCGGGAGATGGATGGTTTCGGCGTACATGCTTTCAAATGGATTAATGCACAAGGGCAGGTCCATTATGTGAAATACAAATGGGAGTCTGCACAGGGCGTACGAGGCTTCTCTCGTCAGGAAGCTGCCGAGGTACAAGGGCAGGACTTTAATCATGCTACCCGGGACCTGCATGAACATATCAAGAACGGGCAATACCCGCAGTGGAAGCTTCAGGTACAGCTGTTGAAGCCTGAGCAGATGGATGATTTTGCTTTTGATCCGCTCGACCCAACCAAAACATGGCCTGAAGATGTATTGCCTTTCCATACGGTGGGCACCATGACCCTGAATCGGAATCCGCAAAACTTCTTTGCTGAAGTGGAGCAGGCTGCCTTTTCTCCTAGTGCGCTTGTACCTGGAATTGAGCCTTCCGAAGACAAATTGCTGCAAGGACGCTTATTCTCTTATCCGGACACACAGCGTCACCGGCTTGGTACGAACTATTTGCAAATTCCGGTGAATTGCCCGTATGCACCTGTTCGTAATCATCAGCGTGATGGACTTATGAATGTGAATCAAGATCCATCTCCGGTGAACTATGAACCCAACAGTTCAGGAACCAGCCCGCAGGAAGATCCGGCATACCGGGACAGTGAGGCCCCATTGCAAGGGCATGTTACACGCGAGAAAATCGAGAAAACGGATGATTACACGCAGTCAGGAGAGCTTTTCCGTTCATTTACCCCTGTAGAGCAGCAGCATTTGCTGGATAATCTGATCAATGACCTTAAGGGAGTATCTGTCGATATTCAAATGCGTGCCCTGTGCCATTTCTTCCGGGCGGATGGACAGCTTGGCGGACGTTTGGCTCATGGACTCGGCGTGGATATTTCTGCACATATGCCGTCACAGGATGGAAAATGAAGTACAGTGTGACCATATTCTCACAAAATCATAAAGACTGATATTCGGTGAAGACCGGGCAAACCGTGAACGTGCGGAATTTCCCGGTCCTTCGCTTTTTTTTGCTGAAATGGAAAACAAATTTACAAATCATTTACATAAAATAGCTGACATAGAGGTTGACTTCTCATTTGATGGCACTACAATGGGTAGTGTGAGGGGTGTCAGAACATGAGAATACACAATTTCAAAGTGGGTGAGCGTGGGCTCAACCGATTTTTCGGTCCGCTGGAGGCCAAGATCATGGACATTTTATGGGCTCGTCCTGGCAGCAGCATCCGTGAAGTGCAGACCGCACTTGAACAAGACAAAGACGTCAATTTTAATACAGTCATGACCGTGATGAACCGGCTCGTGGACAAGGGACTTCTCGGAAAGTCTCAGAAGGGCAGAACATCTTTGTACCAACCGGTACAGAGTAAGGAGGAGTTTATGAACGACCAATCCAAGGAACTGTCACATGAGTTGGTGGATGAATTCGGAGCTTTGGCATTGAATCATATGCTGGATGCGCTGGACGAAGCAGATGCGGGTCTGATTGAACGCCTGGAACAGAAGATCAAACAATGGAAAAAGGATAGCGATTAATATGTGGAAGACCCGCTCGAAACTTTTGTTTACCGTCGGGTTTGGCATTCCGTTACTCGTGTTCATGCAGATGTTCATGTACGCGATGTACAAAATTTTTGGCTGGGATATCCCGTTTAATCTGCTCTGGCTCTGCAATCATTGGATGAGTCGATTGGGATGGTTATCTGTGGGACATTTCCTGCTGGCACTGGTATTGCTGACATTTGCGGGAACAGGCTGGTTGCTAACGGTCCGTATGATGAAAACGAGAGCAGCCGTACGTAAACTCCGCTCCATGGAGGTGCGTGCATTGTCCCGCGAATTGGAGTCCAAGTATCACCATCTCGGACAGCCAGGATTCATTGTCGTGGACAAGCATTCTCCGGTTGCATTTACAATTGGTTTATGGAGGCCTTGTATCGTACTCTCCACGGGGCTTCTGACGATGCTGGATACAGAAGAGGAGACGGCAGTTGTGTATCACGAAGTCCATCATCTGTGGCACCGTGACCCACTGAAGACGACACTGTTATCGGTATTTGCAATCATGATGCCGTATATTCCCGTATTGAAGCATACTTCGAAACATTACAATATCGTTAGAGAAATTCTGGCAGACAATGAGGCCATTGAGCGTACAGGTAATGTGGCAGGCATTGGCAGTGCTTTGCTCAAGCTGCTCCGTGCTTGTCCTGAACCTTGGGGAGCCAAAGAACTGACCGTTCAATCCTCATTTGCGGATACGTCGGTGAATGTCCGAATTTCACGTCTGCTGGACCCAGAACAGGACGTGACGCTGAGGTTACCACGCTACGCCGTTCTGATGTCGGCTACTGTTTTCCTGTTGCTGTCTATCTTGTTTGTTTGGTCCATTGGATGAATCAACTTAGCTAAATGTGAGTTCGAGTATAACACTAGGAAGGATGATGAACATGAATAATAAAAGTGTAGAGATTGGATTATTTTTCTCAAGGATTATGATCGGATTGATCTTTGTATTACATGGCTGGAGTAAATTCGAAGGTGGAATCAGCGGTACAGTAGGTTTTTTCGAAAGTATCGGTATTCCCGGATTTCTTGCATCCGTTGTAGCCATTATTGAGTTGGTGGGTGGTGCAGCGATGATTCTGGGTCTGGGAACACGTGTGTTTGCTGCCCTGTTTGCCATCGTGATGGTTGGCGTTCTGTTTACAGCCAAAATGGGTGAGCCGTTCCTGAGTGGTACCGAGTTAGATTACCTGCTGCTGGCGGGTTCCCTGACACTGCTCTTCACAGGAAGCCGCTTCCTGGCCGTGGATTATCTGTTCTCCAGACAGGGGAGCGCTCGCCAGAATGTGAGTGCTTGAATTGACTAACGATTACTAAAAAATAATGAAGTGCAGGATGAGTCCTGTAACGAGGTTCTTTATTGGCCAGGCCGGTTCGGGAATTGTATCTGCGAACCGGGCTGATCAGTAGAGAACTTTTTTCGTTTGGACGACATGCCTTTGGTTTGTTACAATGAGAATAAGTATGCTACTAAGAAAAAATAAGGAGGATGCATTTTATGATTAACGTCATTCCATCCGATGCCCGCTCCAGCTTCGATCGAGGCTGGCTTCGTGGTAGTCACAGCTTTTCTTTCGGAGAATACCAAGACCCGGAGAATACGGCGTTTGGACCGATGCGGGTAGCGAACGACGATGTGATTGCGCCTGGTCGCGGTTTTGGAGCTCACCCGCATAGTGATATGGAGATTGTATCGATCGTACTAAACGGCAAGTTGCGACATGAAGATAATCTGGGCAATGTAGCCGTTACAGGCTTTGGCGGTATCCAGCGGATGTCAGCAGGCAGTGGCATGATTCATACCGAACATAATGCATCCGATATCGAAGAAGTACGTTTGCTTCAGCTCTGGTTCATGCCACAGACAAAAGGGTTGGAGCCATCCTATGAGACCACATCATTTGATCCAGCGGCATTGGCAGGAGCACTCGTGCCGATTGTATCCCCAGATGGGGGCCCAAGAGTTGCGACCATTCATCAGGATATGACGATCTACCTTGGCCGATTAGCCAAAGACGAAACGTTAACCTTTAATCAGGATGCAGGCCGCCGAATGTACATTTTCTCCATCGAAGGCAAGCTGGGATTGGATGGAGAGTACCTGTTGAACGAAGGCGACACGGCTCGTGTGGAACAGCGGGATTCAATCGAACTGCAAGGAAACGAAGATACGTTCTATATGATTATTGATTTGCCGTAGATGGCTGATGAAATGAACTCCAAGATGAAGGAGGATATACACGTATGGCGCAACAGGAATGGTTTATGGTCAAACATGCGGTGACCGGGCGAGGATTGGCTAATAGCAAAACAGATTCCCTGTCCTACCGATTCCAACAGGAGGGTACAGGTTTCATATTTACCGTGACGGGCCTGGACAAGCAGATTGTGGAACAGATTATGGAGCTTAGACACGAGTTAAACGTATTTCGCTTCGTCCAACGCAAGGATCAGCCCCTTTTGAAACACTGGTACTACGTAGATGGTGAACGGGTAGTATACGACAGGGAGAGTCACACGCTAAGCATCTATGCGAAGTCGGAGATTCGTTATGTGCCTGAAGATTATTTTGCGGATTAACTACACGTTATATAAATATTAAGCCTTCCACTTGGAAGGCTTTTTTCCTTATATATTATTAATCTTATAGTATATGTATTTCAGGTTGTTTCATGAAATTTAAGAAAAAAGAAGCAATCGAAGGTTGACATGATGAATTTAATATCGATATAATTCACTTAATTGATAATGAGTATCAATATCAAATGATGCGAGGTAGAGCAACTACAAATGTTTTACGGCGATCGGTAAGGGGATTAGTAGAGAGATGAAGTTACGTTATATGTTGATCGTATTGGCTGTATTGTCTATCGTATACATATTTATTGGCAATTCAGACATTTCACCATTGGATATATTTCATTTGTCCTCTGTCCAGCTACAAGTATTACAAGTTAGCCGGTTTCCCCGCCTGATCAGCATCCTTGTCGCCGGGATCAGCATGAGTGTAATCGGACTGATTATGCAGCAGCTGACACGCAACCGATTCGTTTCCCCAACAACAGCTGGAACGATGGATTCAGCCAGATTGGGTATTCTTGTGACGTTAATGTGGTTCCCGGGAGCATCCCCTCTGCAAAAAATGTTGGTCGCTTTTGCCTTTGCTCTGGCGGGAACACTGATTTTCATGCGAATTCTGGAGAAAGTCAAGTTCAAGGATACGATATATATCGCTTTGCTAGGTCTTATGTTTGGCAACATTGTAAGCTCCGTTACAACATTTTTTGCTTATAAAAACGACCTGATCCAGAACATCTCGTCTTGGCTGCAAGGTGACTTCTCCACCATCATGAAGGGACGTTATGAACTGATCTATATCAGTATTCCGTTGCTCATTATCGTGTACCTGTTTGCTAATCGTTTTACACTCGCAGGGATGGGCGAAGATTTCTCAACCAACCTTGGACTGGCGTATCGACGAGTTGTGAATATCGGACTGATCCTGGTGGCGATGGTTTCAGCGGTAGTGATTATTACGGTAGGTACAATTCCGTTTCTGGGCCTAGTCGTGCCCAATATCGTAACACTGTACAAAGGGGATAACTTACGTGATACATTGCCTCATACGGCAGTGCTTGGTGCGATCTTCGTTCTGGTCTGCGATATTCTGGGTCAATTAATTATTTATCCTTATCAACTTTCGATCAGTCTGACGGTGGGAGTTGTGGGAAGTGTATTATTCCTGTATTTACTGCTTCGAAGAAAGGCTTATGGATCATGAGAATGAAATATACGGCGAATACATGGAAGTTGGTCTTGTTAATTGCAGCGGCAGTATTATTGATCGGCATATTTCTGGTCATTCAATCCGGAGGGAACTGGGATTACATATTGCCTCGAAGAGGAAAAAAGATTCTCGCCATTGTACTGACAGGTGCCTGCATTGCGTACTCTACAGCTATTTTCCAAACGATAACCAACAACCGAATTCTGACACCTGGCATCATGGGCCTCGATTCCTTGTATATGCTATTTCAGACGTTTGCGGTGTTTGTGTTTGGAAGCACACATATCAGCTTTGTGAACAAAAATCTTAATTTTGCAATATCTGTCCTGCTCATGACGTTGTTTGCTTTACTATTGCATCAGTTCATGTTCCGCAGGGAACAGGGGCGTAATATTTATCTGTTGCTGCTGGTGGGTCTTATCCTGGGTACGCTGTTCCAGAGCATGTCTTCCTTCATGGAGGTACTGATTGACCCTAATGAGTTCCTTGTGTTGCAGGGCAAGATGTTTGCGAGCTTTAACAATGTGAATACGGATCTGCTGATCATCTCAATCGCTGCGATTATTCTGATCCTGCTGTACGCGCAGAAGTTTACCAAATATCTCGACGTACTGTCTCTCGGCAAAGATCACGCAGTGAATCTCGGGGTGGATTACGATTACATTGTGAAGAGGCTGCTGCTGGTGGTGATGGTTCTGGTTTCGATCTCCACAGCGCTGGTGGGTCCAATTATGTTTTTGGGGCTGCTGGTCGTGAATCTGGCGCATCAGGTATTCCGGACACATCGGCATAAAGTGTTGATCTGGGGTTCGGTCATGATCGCAGTCGTTGCATTGGTTGGCGGACAGCTCATTGTAGAGCGGGTGTTTACCTTTGCTACGACCGTTAGCGTCATTATAAATTTTATAGGCGGCGTGTACTTCATCTATTTACTGCTAAAGGAGAATAAGTCGTGGTAGAAGTCAGAAATGTTACAAAACAATACGGCGGCGTCCGGGTAGTGGATGACGTATCACTGAACATTGCCAAAGGAAAGATTACATCATTTATTGGTCCAAATGGAGCTGGGAAAAGTACCTTGTTATCCATGATTACCAGGCTAATCAGCAAGGATACAGGACAAGTCCTAATTGAAGGGCGCGAGATTGAAAGCTGGAAGAACAAGGACTTGTCGCGCAAAATATCAGTCCTCAAACAGTCCAATCACATCAATATTCGGTTAACTGTGGAGGATCTTGTGGCTTTTGGCCGGTTCCCGTATTCACAAGGAAGGCTCACACCAGAGGATCAACAGTGGATTCAGGAGGCCATCGACTATATGGAACTGGCCCCATTCCGCAAGAAGTATCTGGATGAACTGAGTGGCGGACAGCGGCAGCGGGCATATATCGCCATGGTGATTGCCCAGAACACCGAGTATATTTTGCTCGATGAACCTTTGAATAACCTGGATATGAAACATTCTGTTCAGATTATGAAAGTGCTGCGCAGAATGGTGGATGAACTCGGCAAAACGATTGTCATTGTCATTCACGACATCAATTTTGCCTCCTGTTACTCCGACTATATTGTTGCGCTTAAGGATGGACGCGTAGTGAAAGAAGGCAAGACGGAAGACATCATCGATACGGATGTATTGCAGAGTGTCTATGACATGCACATTCCTGTGCAATGGATTGATGGACGTAAGATTTGTGTGTATTTTGCGTGAGTGAAAAGGGAGTCCAATATAGAGAGCGAGAGGTGTTTATTCATGAAAAAGGGTTGGTTGTTTACGTTATTCGTGGTGTTGTCGGTTGTACTGGCAGCTTGTGGTGGGAATAAGGCGTCAGATCAAACAGGTGCAAGCAGTGGCACAGGATCAGAAGCTGCTGCACCCGCAGATCAAGCAAGTGAAGAAGTGGTTATCAAACATAAACTGGGTGAAACAACAGTAAAGAAAAATCCAGAGAAGGTCGTTGTTTTTGACTACGGTGTACTGGATTCACTGGATCAGCTGGGCGTAGAAGTTGCAGGTGTTCCGCAGGAAGGTGTACCTCCTTATCTGGACAAGTATAATGATGCGAAGTACACCAATGTTGGTGGTCTGAAAGAAGCTGATTTTGAGAAAGTCAATGCGATGAAACCAGATCTGATCATAATCTCGGGACGACTCCAGGATTCGTATGAAGAACTGAGTGAGATTGCACCAACCATATATATGGCGGTAGATACGGCAGATTATATGAATTCTCTGACCAGTAACGTGAAGACCCTCGGGGACATCTTTGGTAAAGAAAAAGAAGCAGAAGAAGCCATTGCATCGATTGAAACATCGGTTAAGGCACTACGTGACAAAGTAACGGCTGCAGGTAAAAATGCGCTAATCGTCCTGACAAATGAAGGCAAATTGAGCGCCTATGGTGCCGGTTCCCGTTTTGGCGTTATTCATGACGTATTTGGTTTTACTCCGTCAGATGCGAACATTGAAGTATCCACACATGGGCAGAGCGTTTCATTTGAATATGTCATGGAGCAGAATCCGGATTACCTCTTTGTCGTTGATCGCAGTGCAGTGGTTG
The DNA here is from genome assembly GCF_038004645.1 of Paenibacillus sp. FSL M8-0212. Lineage (NCBI taxonomy): Bacteria > Bacillati > Bacillota > Bacilli > Caryophanales > Paenibacillaceae > Paenibacillus > Paenibacillus sp. FSL M8-0212. The sequence continues at coordinate 3,011,699 of NZ_JBBORP010000001.1, forward strand.
CAGGTAACGGTGAGGCATCTCCGGCAAAACAAGTGATCGAGAACGATTTGGTGAAGAATACAACAGCATATAAAGAAGGACATATTGTCTATCTGGATCCGAATTACTGGTACTTGTCTGGCGGTGGATTGGAATCCATTCAAGAAATGATTAAAGAAGTGGACGCAAGTATCAACTAAAGTGAAGTAACAATGTATGCGTTGGGTGTCAGGAAGGTCTCTGTTAAATACAGAGGCCTTTTTGCTGTCTGAAAACTCAGAGGATTTAATCGTAATTTTGCAAAAAAGACCACATAATTCCCGGCTGTCTGGCACAAGCTACCTTGTATAAAAAACAAGAACGGAGGGGCGGCATATGGCGAACAAAACATCTGGGAAAGACAAGTCCCGACAACCGGGACGAGCTTCAGAAGAGAAAAAACATATCCCTTTGGGACTGCCGTCCCCGCCTTTTCTACGGCAGCCGATTAGTGCAGTACATGAAACTCAGATTCAAGCGGTAAAGGAGATATTCTCCGATTGCTCGGATGTGGTTTTTCGCAACGTTATGATTACGCCTGAAGTGAAAGGACTTCTGGTCTATATCGAAGGCATTGTCAATTCGGCTGATATCCAGGAGCATATGCTGCGTCCGATTATTCGAGGGCTGGTGCAGCAACGTACAGATGAACCTGATGTTCCACTGGATGATACAACCGTTGAGCTGACACAGGTGAAGCGAGTGGACACTTGGGCTGCTGCGACAGAAGGGGTACTGGCATCCTCAGCCCTTCTGGTGATCGATGGAAATAGTAAAGCCTGGATGTTCAATGTCAAAGGCGGCGTCAGACGTGGTGTGGAGGAGCCGCAGACAGAATCCGTGATTCGGGGACCGCGGGAGGGATTTACCGAAACGCTCCGTGTGAATACGGCTTTACTGCGGTTCAAGCTGAAAACTCCCTCTCTCAAGATGGTGAGTATGACACTAGGCACAGAAACCAAGACCGATATCGTTCTGACTTATCTGGACGATATTGCTGATCCGAAGTTGATCCGGGACGTGAAGAAACGTCTGGAAAAAATAAAGATCGACGGCATTCTGGAGACGGGGTATATCGAGGAACTGATTGAAGACCACCCGTACTCTCCATTCCCGCAGATGCACTATTCCGAGCGTCCGGATACAGTAGCAGGCAACCTATTGGAAGGGCGGTTTGCCATTATGGTAGACGGCACGCCCTTCGCGTTAATTGCTCCAGTCACGATCTGGCAGATGCTTCAGGCCAGTGAGGACTACTATGAACGATTCTTCATCAGTAATCTGGTACGCTGGATTCGCTTTTTATTCGTAGCCATTGCTCTATTTCTACCAGCGCTGTACATCGCTATTACGACATTTCACCAGGACATGCTGCCAACCACATTGATACTGAGTATTGCCGGGGCACGGGAAGCTATTCCTTTTCCGGCACTGGTTGAAGCTCTCATCATGGAGCTGTCGTTCGAAGCCCTCCGCGAAGCGGGGGTCAGGTTACCAAAAACAGTCGGTCAGGCAGTAAGTATTCTCGGTGCGCTCGTGATTGGGCAGGCCGCAGTTCAGGCAGGGATTGTGTCCGCACCAATGGTTATTATCGTATCCATGACAGGTATAGCTTCATTTACAATTCCGCGGTTTAACTTTGCGATTACCGTGCGTTTGCTCCGATTTCCGATCATGTTACTGGCAGGTATGCTTGGACTATATGGCATCGTCATCGGTTTGGTCCTGATCTCGGTGCATCTGACACAGATGACTTCGTTTGGTGTGCCTTATCTGTCAGGTCTTAGCCCGTACAGTAAAACAGATACCAAGGATATTCTTATTCGTGTGCCGTGGTGGAAAATGATCAATCGTCCTTCTACGGTTCAGGATAACCAGAAACGGATGAAAGACAAGATCAATGGTTCGCCTGAAGCTGAGGAAGGATGGTGAACACATGTTTCTTATTCGTAAATTCCGCGCTGCATTGATGTTACTGCTGTGTACCCTTTTCATAGCAGGATGTTGGGATCGTAAGGAAATTAATGATATTGCCTTTGTGATTGGCGTAGCTGTTGATAAGGAGGACGACAATTACAGATCCAGTCTCCAGATTGCACTTCCCGGTCAATCCGGTACTACCGGCAGTTCGGGAGGTGGCGGTGGTACAAGCGGGGACAAATCATGGTTCATGTTGTCCAACACCGCGAAGACACTGAGGGGGACTACACTTGAAGGCCAAAAAGCACTCTCACGAACGATTTATTATGCGCATCGTCGTACCCTGCTTATTGGAGAGGACCTTGCCCGGGATGGCGTGGCTCCGATGCTCGATTTGTTTACGCGGTACCCACTCAACCGATTCTCTGCATTACCTGTTGTTACGAAAGGTGCGGCATATGAAGTCATGGATACGGATGCACCTATAGAGAAGTTTCCATCCGAGATGGTGAGAGAGTTGTGCTTTCTAAATATGCGTAATCCACGTTCTCTTAAAACGTTCACCGATTCCATTCTTAGTGAAGGCGTAGATCCATTCCTGCCGGTTGCTTCGAAAGTGGACAATGTTCCGAAAAGTTGGAAGGACACCAAAACCAACATCAAGTTGGATGGATTGGCCATTTTCAAGAAGGATAAACTGGTTGGCATGATTGACAAGGCTCCCGCTGATGCCCTGATTCTCGCCATGGGGGAAGCCAATGCACCAGAAGTTATGGTCAAGGCTCCGCGCGGAGATGGAGATATATTCATCAAATTGAACGAGAACAATTCTTCACTGCACCCCAGTGTCAAGAATGACAAGGTTACTGTGACCGTTCAATTGTATGCCAAAGGTGTGGTTGTAGATAACGAATCCAATTACGGTGATCTGCGTGAAAAAGAGATTTTAAAATTAAATGACGCGATCCACAAAAAAATAAAAGAGGATATCGTTGAAGGGGTTCGATTAATACAGCAAAAATATCATGCCGATATTCTCGGGATTGGTCGGTCGATCCATCAACAATTGCCTAAAGAATGGGACAAACTTAAGGATCGATGGGATGTTATCTATCCTGATGTTGAGGTGAATGTTGTCCCCCACGTCATTATTGAAAATGTAGGGGTAGTCAATAAACCGATCGGTGTCATGGAGGAGGATATCGTACATGATTAAACCACTGTTGTTCACCTATCTGGGGATGGTCATCATCGTCATTGTGATGGATTTCAGACATCTGAAGCAGGCGGCGGTCATTAATCGCTGGTTATCCTATGGCTTGATTGCATTAGGAACTGGCCTTTGGTTCTATGTAACCCATTTAAGTAAAACCTTTTTTGTAGCGGTATGGATCAGCCATGTCATCCAGCGATTCTTACCGCTTCCATAGATACGGACCAGAAATGGTGCGGAGTACCAATTAAATGATAGAAAGGAGGTATGGTATGAATCAAAGTGTGACTTCTCGACAGATTGCACTGCTCGTGATGCTGCTCAGTATGACGGGCACGTTGATTCAACCCCATGCACAGGCCATATTTTATGCGGAGCAGCACGCTTATCTCTCGTATGTGCCAGTTGTTCTCGTGATGATTATATCCATGTTGATGGTAAGCCGAATTCAGCGAAGATTTCCGAATCAGGATCTATTTGAGGCGCTTGTTGAGCGGTTCCCCTTTATGGGGAGACTCGCAGGCGTAATGTACATTTTGTTTTTTTTCTTCATATTCGCTAGAGATATCCGATTAATTGGTGATTATGTAAGTATAACTTTGCTAGAGACAACGCCGATATCCATTGTGGTATTGTCACTTATGATTATGGCGGTATTTATCGTCAGAGGTGGGCTGGGTTCGTTGATCGGAATGTCAGAACTATATGTTACCCTGTTCCTGTTGAACTCTATCATTGTGCCTTTCATGCTTATTCAACAGTTGAATATGGATAATCTGATGCCCTATTTTCATGTCGATGTGGCAGGTGTAGGCAAAGGAAGTTGGTACATATTTTCTTTTTATGGAGAGATGATCGCCTTGCCTTTTGTCGTCAAAGGCAGTGATTTTCGCTTCAAGCCTGTGTTATGGGGCATCATCATCTCGGGATTGCTGATGATGCTGATTCTTGTGGAAACCATCACGTCGATTGGTGTGCCTATTGCTTCCAGACTGGTATACCCTTCATATGAACTGGCAAGGCAGCTGCAAATTAGTGATTTTCTGGATCGGTTTGACCTGGCATTGGCAGCGGCGACCTTGCCTGCCATGATTACGAAGATTGCATTTGATCTGTACTTTGTCTGTTGGGGACTGAAGCGAATGATTCCGAACGTTTCGGGAAAGGTCATGACAGGTCCGGTGGCACTGTTAGGCTTTGTTTGTGCATTCTGGTTTTTCAGAAACGCCATTCAGCTTTATCGTTTTACCCGGGAATGGACATGGATCGCCATTGTTTTTGAAGTGCTGTTCCCTATGGTGCTGTTTCTTTTCCTTCGTCCTCGCAAAAAGGATAAAAAAGAATCTACCCAACAGAGATCGGGAAACCAGTCCAAGAAAGAGAAGCAAGAATCCTCTGATTCGGAGAAGAATGGAGAGAAAAAAAGGCAGGATTCTCATGGTGGAGAACTCCAGCCTTCCTGATACATTCCATCAAAAATCGTTATAGATGAAATGGGCAAAAAGAGGGTAAGCGCAGTTTCCCTTCGCAGAAGTACCCTGTATACTGTAGTCAGACTGATGAACATTCGGCTGGACTAACGGGGGGAACATGAATGGCTCAACATTTGGCAGGTGTACGTGTAGCATTGACAGGACCGCGAAAATCGAAAGAAATGTCCATACTGGTGGAAAAAATGGGCGGTATTCCGCTTGTGCGACCGGCACAGGGAACGGTATTTCTGGATGATCGGAATATCAGGGACGGGCTGGTATCCTGGATCTCAGACCCGCCAGACTGGGCGGTGTTAACGACAGGTATGGGATTGGATGCATTGTTTGAAATGGCTGAGGATATGGATGTCGCAGGCCAATTGTTGGATGTATTATCGGAATCCTCAATTGCAGCGAGGGGATACAAGACGGTGAATGCACTCAAAAAGCGCAAGTTAACACCGCTGGTACGAGATGATGACGGTAGCACGGAAGGACTCATTCGAGAATTCGCCCCACATGATCTCGCAGGGAAAAAGGTTATATTGCAGCTCCATGGGGAGACAGCTCCCAAACTCGTTGCATGGTTGGAAGAACAAGGTGCAATCGTCAGACAAGTGCTTCCTTACCGCCATGTCCCGCCAGAAGAGGCAGAGCTGGAACAGTTATTGAATGAAATTCTAAAGTTCGAGGTAGATGCCGTTGCGTTCACGAGTGGACCGCAGGTCAGATTTCTGACCCAATATGCGGCCTCTCAGGACAAGCTTGAGCCGATGCTTGCAGCCTTCAGACAAGGTGTAATTCCTGCGTCTGTAGGTAAAGTTACAGCAAACTCCATGCGTGAAGAAGGTATTGAGGCACTGGTCATTCCGGAGGAAGAGAAGATGGGCGCACTCATCGTTGAGCTTGGACGTTACTTTGCAGCAGGGCGTGCGGCCAAGATTAGAGATTAGTGGCCTGCTTTTAGATCAGTTCGACAAAAAGCTTTTGGCGTCGCTTCATGAATAAAGAGTGTGCATTAATCTTAACCGCATCGCTATATGATGCGGTTTTGTTTAGATTAGAGAATTTATACGTTTTCAGCGGAGCTGAAGGATTCGATAATCGCAAGAAAAGGTGGAATTGAAGATGACCATTGCAAACCGTAACACCAGACCCCGACTGATCATTGCAGGCACCGGAAGTGGTGCAGGGAAAACGACAGTAACCCTGGGGCTGATGAGAGCACTTGCCCAGCGTGGTTTAAGTGTACAAGGGTTCAAATGCGGCCCGGACTATATTGATCCGACATACCATACCGCTGTCACAGGCAGACCGTCACGTAATCTGGATGCATGGATGACATCGCCTGAGTATGTGAGAGATACGTTCGAGAAGGCATCGGCGGGGCATGATATTTCCATTATAGAAGGCGTTATGGGCCTCTATGATGGCAAAGATCCACTCAGCATACAGGCTCAACTGCAGAGATTGCTCTGGTCACGCAGACCCCTGTCATCCTGGTTGTGGATGTACGCAGCATGGCTCGCAGTGCGGCCGCAATTGTACTGGGGTTTCAACAATTGGAGCCTGAATTAAATATTGCCGGAGTGATCGTCAACCGGTGCGGAAGTGCGGGTCATTATACGATTGTGAAAAAAGCCATTGAGCAGATGTGCGGCATTCCGGTGGTTGGCTGGCTGAAGCGTGACGAGGACATGTCCATCCCGGAGAGACATCTGGGACTAGTGCCTGCTATTGAGCGCGGTGAACTGGAACCATTATTTCAGCGGGCTGCCGATGTGTTAATGGAAGGCACCGATCTGGATCTTCTGCTGGAGCTGGCAGCAAGCGCCCCGCCTTTGAATGCAGAAAAAGTGAGTCCTGCGACTACTACCCACATAGATTCAGCTAATACTGAACCAGGTTCGAATTACGATCCACATTCCAATTCAGTGATCCACGTTAATAATCGACATGTATCATATGCGGTACAGCCTGTTATAGCCGTTGCGCGCGATGCGGCATTTAATTTCTATTATCCCGATAATCTGGAATTGCTCGAAGCGGCCGGGGCTCGATTACATTACTTCAGTCCGCTCGCTGGCGAAAGCATTCCAACAGATGTGGATGGCGTCTATTTGGGCGGTGGGTTTCCCGAGGAGTTTGCAGCGGAGATTGCCGATAACCAAGGGTTCTTGGAAGGAATTCGACAGGCGGCACAATCCAACATGCCTTTATTTGCCGAGTGTGGTGGTTACATGGTGCTCGGGGAAACGTTGACCGACCGTGAGGGCGCTACTTTCGACATGGCGGGCATTATCCCCGCACAGGTGCAGATGCAGAAGAAGCGCGCTGCGCTTGGCTACCGTGAAGCAAGTAGCGTTCGGGATTCCTTTTTGCTGAAAAAGGGTGAAGCACTTAGGGGTCATGAATTTCATTATTCGACAATGACCTATCGTGATGAAGAAACGATCCCTTATGCGTATGAGACCAAGGGGTTACGTGGCTTGAAGCAAGAGGGATATGCCGCAGGAAGCATCGTGGCGGGGTATACGCACGTTCATCTGGGCTCTTACCCAGCAGCCGCTCGAAGATGGGTGGAACATTGTTTAGCCTATCGGCAGGAGCGATATATACAGAGATAATAGCAGCTATTTATAGCTTGAATAGATAGCTGAATTCAATAAGCAAAATGGCTCTAATCTCACTTTTACCTCCTGAGTCTTTGGTCGTGAAGTTGGCGATCCCATTCTGAATTAAAGGTTTTCAGATGAATATGTGGAATGAATAAAAGACAGAATCATTATGCGAGGGAGGGACATCATGATGAGAACCGTATGTGTAACGGGAGCTGCCCGAGGATTGGGATTGGCTTTGACGGCACAGATGCTGAAGAGAGGGTATCTTGTGTATGCGGCCGGTCTGGACGTGGAAGATTCCGAGGGAATTCGTATGCTTGCAGAAGGATATCCGGACCATCTGCGCGCCATCGAACTGGATATCGCGGACGACCTGTCGGTAGCTCTGTTCACGGAGACATTGAAGCTGGATACGAATCATTTGGATATGCTGATCAATAATGCGGCTATACTAGGAAGTATTACGGATCATATCCGCGGGCCGTTGAATATGGCGGAGATGGCTGAAGTATTTAATGTGAACACCTTAGGTACACTGCGTGTGACTCATTCCCTGTTACCCCTCCTTCTTCAAGGACAGGTCAAGCTGATTGTTGATATCTCTTCCGAGGCTGGAAGTATAGAGCAATGCAGTCGGGATGGGTGGTTTGCCTATTGTATGTCCAAAGCTGCTTTGAACATGCAGGCCCGTCTTGTGCACAATGGTCTGAAGGATGAAGGCGGACAAGTGATGCTTGTGCATCCCGGTTGGGTACAGAGTTATATGCGGGGTGAATTGGATGTTGCTGCGGATCTCACGCCCGAGCAATCTGCACAGCATATCGCAGTACTTATCGACCGCCATGAACAGTTTAAAGGAGATCAACCCGCATATGTGGACTACAAGGGCGAGAAGCTCCCCTGGTAGTTGATTGATACAGTGAGGTGAACAAGAAAGGAGATTGATTGAATGGATCATCGTAAAAAAGCATTACTACTTGGCGATTATACACATCCGGATTGGCACCCGCTTCAAGGTGTGGATGCGGAGATTAGCCGAATTTTCCATGATACTATGACTGTGCAGTGCAGTGAGAATCGGAATATGCTGCTGCAAGAAAATATAACCGGGTTTGATGTATGTATCTCATACATGGACGATTGGAAGGGGAAAGTCTCTCCACAGCAGACAGCAGGTTTGTTGTCCTATGTAAGTAATGGAGGTGGACTGGTCATTATACATAACGGCATTTCGCTTCAAAATCGTTATGAACTCAAACAGATGATCGGTGCCAAGTTCCTGCATCATCCGGCGTATGCACCACTTGAATTCACTGTAACGGAGGAAAGCCATCCCGTGACGGAGGGCATTTCGAATTTCACAATGGAAGAAGAGCCGTATCAGTTCGAATTTGGTTCTTTTGCCGAAACGAAAATATTGCTGGAATATCAATCCGAAGATGGACCAAAGCCTGCGGTATGGGCTCATCGATATGGTGTTGGACGTATTGTTTATTTGATGCCGGGTCACCATGTACCGTCTTTTGCACACGAAACATACCGCAAGTTACTCCTGCAAGCAGGCAAATGGGCTGCACGTTACGTCTGATCGGACTGACATTTTTGCATGCGGAGTGTAAGGGGTATAATATAGAGATCAACGAAGAGGAGGATGACAAAAATGAGCGATTTGTTCAAAAAGGCGATCTCGTTAGGGCTTGGTCTTACTGTCGTAAGCAAAGAAAAAATTGAGAAAACCGTGGATGATTTGGTCAAGCGCGGGGAACTTGCGCCCGGTGAATCCAAAGCTTTGGTTGAACGCCTGTTGGAACGGGGCGATGAAGAGCAAGGCCAGTTCAAGAGAATGATTCAGGAACAGGTCAAGCGTGTGCTTCAGGAAGCTGGTGTGGCATCCGAAAGCGATGTAACCAGTCTGGAACAGCGCGTTGCCGTTCTGGAGAAAAAACTTGCCGAACTGGGCCACTCACCACAGCTTCAACCTGATGAATCCCCAGCTCCACTTGAAGTTCCTCCTCCTCTCAAAGGAAACGAGATCGAGTAGATGGCAGTGCGAATCAAACATGTCGGCAGATACCGTGAAATTGCCATGGCGCTTGTGCGTCATGGCTTCGGTTATATGGTCGAGGAGCTGGGATTGTTCCAGTTGCTGGCTCTGCCCAGACGGTGGATGTCGCGTGAAGCACATACCACCAAAACGCTGAGTGAACGCATCAGGCTTGTGCTGCAGGAGCTGGGGCCAGCTTTCGTCAAGCTGGGGCAACTCGCAAGCACAAGGGCAGATCTATTGCCTGAGTCTGTCATTCGTGAATTGGTGAAGTTGCAGGATCAGGTCCCGCCGTTCTCTTCCGAGACGGCACGGGGTATTTTGGAACAGGAATTGGATACACCGCTGGAGGAGATCTTTTCCCGGTTCGAGGATACCCCTGTAGCTGCGGCCAGCATTGGACAGGTGCATCTGGGCAAACTTCGAAGCGGTGAATCGGTAGCCATCAAGATTCAGCGGCCGGGTATATCGCGTATTGTGCAGCGTGACCTGGATATTTTGCGTGAACTGACAGCCATGGCCGAGAAGCGCTGGGATTGGGTGAAGCAATATCAAATTCCGCAAATGGTAGAAGAATATGCCCAGGCATTGATGGCTGAGCTGGATTATACGGTCGAAGGCCGGAATACGGAAAAGATTGCACAGCAATACCAACAGGACAACAAGGTGAAAATCCCGACAATTTACTGGGACCAGACGTCGTCACGTGTGCTCACTATGGAGTATATCGAAGGTATCAAACTCAATGATCGTGAAGAACTGGTCAGACGCGGCCATGATCTGAACAATATTGCTGAGCGGCTAGTGGACTCATTATTGAATCAGATCTTTATTCATGGATTCTTTCACGCTGACCCACATCCGGGTAACCTGATGGTATTGAAGGATGGACGTCTTGCCTTTATAGACTTTGGTATGGTGGGCAGTCTGAGCGATGAGATGAAACAGCAGCTTGCCTCGCTTATTATTGGGTTAATGCGCAAAGATACGGACAGTATGATCCGGGCAATTGAGAAACTTGGCATGATGCCAGATGACATGGACCTGCGTGGTCTTCATGTGGATTTGGACAAGTTGCGTAGCAAATATTACGATATTCCCTTTTCCAAGATTAGTGTGGGTCAGGCGTTAAATGACTTGTTCGGCGTAGCCCAGAGGCACCGGGTTGTCATGCCTGCCGATATTCTGCTGCTCGGTAAATCGTTGCTGACGATGGAAGGTGTAATCGAACATCTCGATCCTTCATTGAGCATTGTAGATATGGCCGAACCCTTTGGGCGGAAGCTGATCAAGGAACGTTTTAGCGCTGGAAGAATCAAGAATCGGTTGTTCCGAAGTGCGGCCGATATGGCCGAAAGTGTCATTGGTCTGCCAGGGCAGTTAAGGCAGTTATCATCCATTATTAGCAAAGGCAAGCTGAGGCTGGAGATCAGTGTCCCTGAACTGGACGCACTCATGCGTAGAATGGACCAGATTAGTAATCGGCTGTCTTTCAGTATCGTATTACTCGCTTTTTGTATCATCATGGTGGGCTTGATTATCGGTTCGTCCATCAGTCATCAATCCACGATGCTGTGGGATATTCCGGTCATTGAGATTGGTTTCCTGGTGGCGATTTTGATGGTGGCTTTCCTGCTCTATTCAATATTCAAATCGGGAAGGTTCTAGCAACAGCATTACATCACAAGAATACCCGTAAAGAGACTTTCTTCAAAGGATCTTTGCGGGTTATTTTTTGTGAATAGAGAATTGGTGAGTAAATTATAGAAAGATTAAGATAATAGAAGAAAAGGTTCTGTTTTTTCGCCCTTACTGTATTAGTACATATCCAGTCCTGTGACTATAATAATAGGTCAGTACATTAACGGACCCGGTTTTTCTGAGAGGGGAAAACCTATGGGCGTCAGGATCAGCTCCTGATGTCGCAGAAAGTAAGGCAACTGAGGCAGTAATGGAACACCAGCGGTACACACTGGAACGGAAAAAATGTGAATGCACATTAACCCGTCAAGGCTATACGGATGGTGAAGAATGATGCAATTCAGGCAGGAGCATAGGCGAATGATGCGGAGAGGATTCCGTTGTTTTGTGCTGTCCTGGGTAGTTGGTTAGTGTGAACGGCTTCCGTTACTCTTCAGTAGAATTGTCCATTATAAGGAATACACGTAGGAGGAACGGCAAGAACATATGAATACTTTAAAACAACAATGGTTTAGCAACATTCGCGGAGACGTGCTGGCAGGCATTACGGTAGCGCTGGCGTTAATTCCGGAAGCCATTGCGTTCTCCATCATTGCAGGTGTCGATCCGATGGTCGGATTATACGCTTCGATTACAATTGCGATTGTGATCTCGATTGCTGGTGGAAGACCAGGCATGATCTCGGCGGCAACCGGTGCCATGGCGGTACTGATGGTTGGACTCGTCAAGGATTATGGCGTGGAATATCTTTTTGCAGCTACGATTTTGACGGGCATTATTCAGTTTCTGCTTGGCATATTTAAGGTTGGGCGATTTATTACGTTTGTGCCTCATTCGGTACTGACCGGATTCGTGAATGCACTGGCTATCCTGATCTTTATGGCGCAGTTAACCCACTTCACGGGAGCGAACTGGATCATGTATGCGATGGTGGCGGGCACGTTAGCGATCGTTTATATTTTACCGCGGTTTTTCAAAGGCGTTCCAGCTCCACTGATTGCAATCATCGTGATGACGATTATTACCTTGGTGTTTCATCTGGACGTAAGAACGGTCGGCGACATGGGGAATATAACGAGTACTCTGCCGATGTTCCACTTGCCGAATATTGCATGGACTTGGGACACGATAATGATTCTGCTGCCTTATTCATTCACCATGGCACTGGTTGGTTTGCTGGAATCCCTGCTGACCGCAACCATCGTGGATGAGATGACCGAGACCAAGAGCAGCAAGAACCGCGAAGTGCGTGGTCAGGGTATCGCAAATTTTGTGAACGGTTTGTTTGGCGGCATGGGCGGCTGTGCGATGATTGGGCAGTCGGTCATTAATGTGAAGTCTGGCGGACGTGGAAGATTGTCTACGTTTACTGCGGGTGCGTTTCTGGCAATCCTGTTGCTGTTATTTAGCGGTGTGGTGAAACAGGTACCGATGGGGGCGCTCGTCGGTGTAATGTTTATGGTGTGTATCGGAACATTCGACTGGAGTTCTATCAAAAATATAACTCGCGTGCCGCGCGCGGAAGCCTTTGTCATGATCGTGACGGTGGCGATTGTGGTCTATACCCACGATCTGTCGATCGGGGTTATGGTTGGCGTTGTGCTCAGTGTGCTGCATTTTGGCTGGAAACAGACCAAGATCCGCGTACAGGCGAGCCAGGAACAAGGGCAGAAAGTATACAGGGTTCACGGACCATTCTTCTTTGGTTCTTCGTCCCGCTTCGTGGATGAGTTCAATGCGGAAGCCGATCCGAAGGAGATCACGATTGATTTCGGAGGGTCACATATCTGGGACAATACTGCGGTTGTGGCTATCGGCAAAGTGAAGTTCAAATACGCGAAGCTAGGCAAAACCGTGCACCTGCGTGGTTTAAACGAAGAGAGCACTCGCATTCTTGAACGGAGTGGATTTGCGACAGTTGGAGGGCACGGTTCGTAACTTGGTTGCAACGAGGGTTGTTGTACAAAGGTGCAATGTCGAAACGTAGTTACGCAGACAAGGTGAAAAAATGAACGGTTTAGTAAATCTGGAATTAAGGATCTAAACAAGTAATGAAGTTATGAAGGCTACTGTCCTAAACTAGTGGTGAGCAGAGATGTGACAGCCCTATGTAGTAGTTAACATATAAAGATACTTTTTATCAGCGGCGCACTTTTTCCCTAATGTAAATGGGGGAGAGGGCGTCGTTGTTTTTTTTACTAGAGTGTGTGTAAACTCTAACGAACCTGGCGCGTCTTATATGGGGGTATTTCATGTTTTCGTTATTTAAACGAATCTCAGACATCTTATTTTGCTGATTCCACCCATACTGATGATGTTTCGCGTGTATTTCCGAGTAATAAGGTGACTGGAGTTCGTTAGAAAATCCAAACCGCTCTAATTGGCGTAATAGGGTGTCCTGGATTCGTTAGAATTAGTGGTGCATAGGAAGTTTCATCGTAAGAGCTATTTTCTAACCGCTAGAAATCTCAATCCCATTCATAGAGTCAGAGTGATACTTCGAGTTAGCTGGCACTTTAGGTTGTTCCACTCATCTTCATTTTCAAAGGGGCTCCTATAGTTACTGTCAAAACCATCCTCAAACTCACCTGGTCGATACAAGTTACACTGATCTTGGAATTTTGTGCTACAAGTTAGGGGTGTAACGCTGTATCCCCTTTTGTTTTGCTTGACTAACGTGTAAACTACAGGGTATGGAGAAGAAGAGCAACGAGTGGATTGCTTTTTAAAAAATTCATTTCATAATCATGATTGATATAAGGAAAACTAGTCTTGATGGCAGATACTGATACAGAAGTCATTATGAAATGGACTTATCTAAATGAATATACAGAGGTGTAACGATTGGCAAACTTTGAACAACTGGGCATTCGCCCGGAATGGTGCGAGATCCTGAAACATCAGGGCATCGCCGTGCCGACTCCGGTACAGGAGCGTTCGATTCCGGTACTGCTGGGTGGACGCGATATTATCGCTGAGGCACAGACAGGAACAGGGAAAACACTGGCGTTTTTGCTGCCGATTATTCAGAAAATTAACGTATCCGACCGTTCGCCGCAAGCGTTGATTATCGCGCCTACGCGTGAGCTTGCGCTGCAAATTACGGAAGAAGCGAAGAAGCTCACGGCAAACGACGATAAACTGCACGTGCTTGCCGTATACGGCGGGCAGGATGTGGACAAGCAACTGCGTAAATTGCAGAACGGTACCCAGATCGTTATTGGTACACCAGGTCGTCTCCTGGATCACCTGCGCCGTGGCACGTTGAAGCTGGATAATGTGAAAAAACTGGTGTTGGATGAAGCCGACCAAATGTTGCACATGGGCTTTCTGGATGATGTGGAAACGATTCTTAGTGAGCTGCCACATAAACGTCAGACAATGCTGTTCTCAGCAACGATGCCAAAGGGCATTCGCAACCTGGCGAAGACCTACATGAAAGATCCGGAAGATGTAAAAGTATCCTCTCAATCTGTTATTCCGATCAAACAGATTCGCCAGCAAGTGCTGGAATGCACCGATCGCGGTAAATTAGAAGCGCTTCGCGGCATGATTGATACGTATCGCCCATACTTGGCAATTATTTTCTGCCGGACCAAGCGTCGTGCATCCAAGCTTAACCAAGATCTGCGTGAAGCAGGTTATGCAAGTGATGAACTTCATGGAGATCTGTCCCAATCCAAGCGTGAGAACGTAATGAAAGCGTTCCGCGATGCCAAACTGCAAGTGCTCGTTGCTACAGATGTAGCTGCACGTGGACTTGATGTTGAAGGTGTAACGCATGTATTTAACTACGATATGCCGCATGATGCGGAAAGTTATATCCACCGGATTGGTCGTACAGGCCGTGCAGGCGGTACAGGTCTTGCTGTAACGTTTGCAACAGAGCACGACAGACCGGAACTTGCACGTATTGAACAAGGTATTGACCAGAAGCTGTCCCGTATCCAGTGGACAAGCGAAGGTCCAATTGCTTCGACTGGAGCAGCTAGACGTTCCATTAATAGTCAGGGTGATGACGAACGTTCAGGCGGACGCTCTTCCGGAACTGGCAGTGCCCGTCGCGGTGCAGGCCGTAACGATCGCAGAGATGGCGGACGTGGGGGTCGTGGTTCCCGCGGCGGCGAAGGTGGACGCAGTGAAGGCGGACGCAGTGGTGGTCGTAGCGGTGGCCGCAGCAGCGACAGCAGTCGTGGTGCAGCGGGTCAAGGTGGACGCGGTGCAGGTCGCAGTGGCGATGAGCGCAGCGCAGGTCGTGGTTCTGCACGCAGCAGCGAAAGCAGTCGCGGTGCAGCGGGCCAAGGCGGACGCGGTGCAGCTAGCAGCGGCTGGGCTGGCCGTAGCGCCGACAAGCGCACCTCCGGGCGCAGCAGCGAAGGCTCTCGCCGTCCGGAATCCGCAGGACGCGGACCGTCGAAGGGCGACCGTCGCGATTCTCGTCGCGGACGGTAAAGCCTTGGCGCAAGCGGCGATATAGCCGCAATTGCGCAGGCACTATGCCATGCCACAGGGTTTGGCATGGCACATATGAGAGGGTTCGGGTACAGATGTACCGAACCCTCAGATCAAGGGTCGCGACGGAACCACGTCGCGGCCCTTTTTCACTAGGACAGATGATCATTTGCGCTTATTGTTTTTGTCGTCTGCGAGTGCCTGTTTGCGCGCCTGTTTGATCCATGGAAGATGCCATTTAGGTATTCCCCATCTAGTTTTTCTTTCTGTCCGTGTCCTTCGCATAGCACTTGGCAGACTGCCATAAACTTCAAAACACCTCATCCTAGACCTAAGGATGGGGTGTTTTTGGATTAATTCTTATATCATTAGAATCATAACCTTCGATCTGTGGTGCTGACGCGTGTGCAGGGATGGATGAAATTGCATTCGTCTATATACAAGGAGTGAGTTTGCACTAAATTACGTTTTTCTTTCTCAATATATCATCTCTACAGCTGAACATCTGCGTATTGATCCCGATATTTCTCGTTATACACCCGGCCTACCGACTCTGCCAGACCCCCGCGTGCCTTGCTTGGATAGCGTTCAATCGTGTGATAGAGCCGCATGAAGCGATCCTTGGGCATAAAGCGGGCGTAGCGGGTAATAAGACTAGGGAATAACTCAATATATTTGCTCTTGCGCACGGCAGCAGCAGCTACGGCTGTAAGTATCTGAATTCCATTGTGAAGCTGTAAAATGTTCACTTCATAGGTCGCGATATAACGAATCGCATCTTCACGGATCAAGTCCGGCTTAAGCCGCGCAATCTCACCGATATATTCAGCGAGCAGCCGTTCAAAGCTGCGTAACAGCAAGGGCTTGAGTTGCAGATCCATATCACTGCGCAGGACAAAGGATTGTAACAGCGCAACCTGTTGCAGTCGAATCCGGTCATTGTAGACGAGGGAGCCGATCTCGCGGAGCATCTCATAGGCAAGTGCTTCATCCTGCTTTCGAGCTTCGGCGACCAGAGCCCAGTTGCGGTTAATACCCTGGCGGATGAGTTCCTCATCCTGTTGCAACGTGCGCTTCAACTCGCGCTGCTGCTCTACCTCGAACGAACGTTTCTGCATGAAGATCAGTAAGGCCAGAAGCAGCAGGGAAACGCTGGCTGCCGCCATGGTCTGATCAATGGTCTCACCGAAATAGGTGGCACCTGCACCGAACAATATGGTAATGAACAGGTCGCGTGCAATCCTACGTTTCACACGGGAAGTTGCCTTCGCCTGAACGGAATTGAGGGTACCACGGCCACAGGCCGTGCACTCATCTTCCCACAGGCAGGTGTACTGTCCACAACGTGAGCAGACTTGCAACTTTTCATAGGCATATGTCGTTCGTTGAAATGGTCGTATAGATACAACTAGTTTAGTACTCATGCTCAATCACGCTCACCATTCAGAATAGTGTAGAGGGTACGATCCGTGTCTTCGCGGGAGATTGGTTTCCGCCGATGAAGCTGCAGTGCAATTACCTTTATGATGACAAAAAGAAACAATATGGCGAGGCATCCGTATGTAACCATAATCCGTTCCCTTCTATGGCTTGGTAAACAAGCGCTGTTATATTGCAGTTTGCTGGCAATAACTATATCATATTTCCATAGTTGGTACTTTTGTGCCAGTTACAGGCGTGAAATCGTCGATTTTTGTCAGTCATTACAAAACTGTAACTCAAGATAGGGGTGCTTTTCAGAATTTATTAGTAGACTGTTAAGATTTCCTTAAGGCTTGACGCCTATAATAAACTATTCCCATTTTAATCTCAAACGTGAAGGAGTACACCCAATGCTGCGGACACGCAAAATACGCTGGCTCAGCGGAACGATGGTTCTGCTGGCAATTCTAACGCTACTGCTACCTCAAGCGTTGCTGCCACAAGCTGCAGCGGCTCAGGCACAGACAAGCGGAATCGATGCGGTGCTTGTAGCCGATGTAAGTAACTCAATGAATACAAGTGACCGTGACAAGATCAGTAATGAAGCCATGAAAATGTTTATTGATATGCTGCCAGTCCAGGGGGACAAGGTAGGGATTGTCGCTTATACCGATCAGGTGGAGCGGGAAAAGGCTATGCTGGAGATTCAGTCCGATGCGGACAAGAGCAGCCTGAAGGATTTTATTGATCAGCTCGGCCGGGGGCCATATACCGACGTCTCAGTTGGTGTCGCCGAAGCTGTGAACATACTGAATCATGGTGCAGACCCATCCCACTCGCCAATGATCGTGCTGCTGGCGGATGGTAACAATGACTTTAACAAAACCAAAGGCCGTACACAGGCACAATCCGACGCTGATCTGGCAAAATCCGTGAAGGAAGCACAGGATCAGGGTATCCCGGTATATACGATTGGACTGAACGCCGATGGCAAGCTGAACAAGGATGCACTTGCAGACCTGGCCAAGCAGACCGGAGGCAAGTCATTCATTACCGATACGCCGGATGATCTGCCACAGATTTTGAGTGAGATCTTCGCCGATCATGCCAAACTGAATGTGGTGAAGCTGCCCTCTGTAACGGGAAACGGCAGTTATCAGGAAGTTACCGTGAACGTGCCAAACGACAGTGTGCTAGAAGCAAACATTTCGATCATGTCCTCGAAGCCGGTGGAAGTACAATTGACAGACCCTTCCGGACAAGCTGTGGACCTGAACTCAGACGCAGCAAAGCTCTCAACGTCGAAGAGTTATTCACTCGTGAAGCTGTTGAAACCCCAAGAGGGAGACTGGAAACTTCGGGTAAAAGGGGCTCCGAAAGACAGCATCGATATCAACCTGTTGTTCAACTATGATCTTCAGCTCGTTGTGGACCCAATTAAGACCAAGTCCTATACCAAAGGGGATAAGGTTGATCTAGCAGCCAAACTGGAGAATGGTGGTCAGCCACTTCAGGATAATGATCTGTATACAGATATGAAGGCCACGCTGGTTGTGAAAGATGTAGATACAGGGAAAAGCGAGGAACAACCGCTGGAAAACACAGGTTCTGGTTTTGCCGGAACGTTTGAAGTACCGGACAATCATAATTATGAATTGATCATCCGTGCGGAAGAAGACAGCTTCTACCGTGAAAGTGCGCCAATTGCGATCAACGCGAGCGGAGCAACCGGAAGTGGGACTCAACCAACAACGTCAGGCGGTGAACAGGACAAGTCGTTTCCTTGGTTGCCTGTCATCCTGGGTGTTATAGCCCTGATCGTGGTTTGTGTTGGTGCCTGGTTCCTGATGGGCTGGCTGAAACGCAAAAACCGGGGATTTGTAGGTCAGATGGTCGTGGAGATTCGTGATGAGAACACGGGAGATAAGTCATATCCGCAATATAAAAAGCTGGTATCTTTCCGCGGCAGATTCCATCTGCATCAGTTGTTGCAACTGGACCCTGAGCTGAAGGAAACCGAAAAATACGTATTTACGCCCAGCAATGGGGATCGAATTATAGTCCGTAACACCGCAGGCGGTACGCTGGAGAAATCCGGTCGTGCAGTTGATGCAAGCTCAGGCGTTGAACTGAAGAACGGTGACCGACTGAGCATCCCGCTGCAACAGGCGGACAAGACCATTTTAATTGAATATCTGGTGTGAAGGATTATTTGATTTAAGTTGATTGTTTAGTTTAAAAGGATGCCAATAAAATTTGGGACCAACTGTTTACACGAGAACGCAGAGGACAGAAATAACGTGAAGAAGCGGAAGCGTTCGCCTAAAAGCTTTCTGAAAGAAAGCTACATCGGAAGCATACGCTATCCCCGGATTTTCACTTTGTAAAAGGGAACCAAAAAAATCTGAGGATAACAGCGATCTGAAGGTTACTCTGTCATCGGAGTGGCAAGTGTAATGAGTTTGTGCCCAACTGGTCTAACTAAAGGGAGGACATAGAATGAAACCGATTGTTAGAGAACATATTCAGCAACTGGATGTATCACTTGGCGGAGGTATTGTCAGTGAGAAGATCAGAGTTGATACGATTGATAACCCCATTCTGATTATTGGCCTGGGGGGAACGGGAATTGACGCACTGCTGCGTCTCAAATATCAGATTAACCGTCGTTTCAAGCTGCCACAGGACCCGGTATCCAAGAAAAAAATGGACAAGCCGGACAATGTGGAGTTTCTGGCTTTTGAGACAAACGAACAGGATCGTGCCAAAAAGTATAAAGGAATCGGACTTGATCCGATTAATGAATTCGTATTGCTATCCAATGCCGAAATCGGCGGACTTCTACAAAACCGCAGCGTGCTGGAACCGTATATTACGGACTGGCTGTCTCCCGAACTGAGCATCACGGATGGCATGAACGGCGCCGCAGGGGTGCGTCAGGCTGGACGTCTGCTCCTGTTCACGAAGATTAATCAGGTCGTACAGGCCATCGACAAAAAGATCAAAACCTTATCGGTAGGCACCAACAAAAAACTGATGGTGTTCCTGCTGACAGGTCTGTCCGGCGGTACAGGCAGCGGCTGTTTCCTCGATATTTCCTATATCGTACGCGGCATTATCGAACGTGATCACGGCTCTGCCGGGATTGACCGTGTCAATACGCTGGGGTATCTGTTCACGCCAGACGTGAACCTGTCCAACAAAAGCTTGAGCGAACACACTCGCGAATACATTCGTAAGAACGGATATGCTGCGCTCAAAGAGCTGGATTACTGGATGAACGTGGATAGCCGCGGTGAGCGGTTTACACAGAAGTACGGCAATATTTTAACCGTTAACTCACCACTGCCGCCATTTAACCTGTGTCACCTAATCTCTGCGACGAACACCGAAGGCAAATTACTGGAGAACGCCTACGATTACTGCATGAACGTCACGGCCGAGAACATTACCAACTTCATGGCAAGTGAGGAGAAGCAGTCGGGTGAGGAGTTTGCGATCCATGACTATATCAGCAACATTCGCACCAACATTGCACAGATGAACAAGGTGTACCCGGCTAACTATGATTACAACATCATCGGTGCCTCTTCAGCTGTACTGCCAATTGAAGAGATGACCACGTATCTGGCGTATCGCATGTTCGATAAAATGAACACCATGTTCTCCAAAGCACCGAACCAGGAGGATACCGAGAAGTTTGCCCGCAAGCTGGGCATTGATCTCGAAAGTGTGGTCAAGTCCTTCGAAGCGCGCGTGCCAGAGCCGCTGCCTGGTTATCAGAACAGTGAGCGTTTATCCTATGGCAACGTGGTGAAATCACAGGTTGTGAATATGGACACCGAACTGGAACAGAACTTCCTGGCGCGTGCCCGTGAAGAATATATCAAGGCGAAGAAACAACTGCCAGGCGAGATTGCCGGTCAGTTCACCGAACAGATCCGGCGTATGTTTTTACATCCCGAACAAGGTCCGTTCTATGTCTCTCGTCTAATTTATACGGAAAAAGGTTTCTGTGTACTGAAGATGATTCAGTCGTACATCGAAACGCTGCGTGAGAATGCCTTCCGCATTCCACGTGATATTGAAGCAGCTCAGGAGCAGTCCGAAGAGAAGCTGGGCGATGCGAAGAGTGCTTTTGTCTCCAAAGAGAAGAAAAAGAATGCTTATATTGAAGCAAAAATTCATGAGTACTGGCTGCACGCTGACGTGGAACGTAACGATCAGATGATCGAGTTCTATGAAGATCTGTATGAGTTGCTGAACCAGGAAAACAGCCGCATTTATAATGTATTTACCGAAACGCTGAACGCTCTTAGCTCGATATTCGCCAAGAATGGTGATTTGCTGACACGCGGTGAAGAACAAGCCGATCACAAAGGCAACAAAACATATTACTGGAACGTTGTAAGTGTACCGGATATTGTCAGTGTGGTGGACGGGCTGTTAGATAAGCGTGATACAGATGATCTGATCCGTGATTTCTCTCGTGAATTGCTGGAAAACTCCAGCCAGTGGGTGAAAGAAAACGAGATTGATATCGTCAGCTCCATCTCCGACTTCCTGAGTGAGAAATTCGGTGATCTGATTACGCGATCCATGGAAGATTTCCTGGTAATCAAATACGGTCAGGATGAGTCGGTTGAGAAATTTGTGGAACGTTTCATTGCTGGCAAGCTGGATGATGAGGCCGTTCCAGTGTTCAATCTGAGCAACAGTACGGGCAGTCTGCATTTCCCTTCATGGGGATTTGTATCGGTACCGGCACAGGCGCCAGGCATTCTGAAAGGGATTCGCAATTATCAGAACAATGCAGTGGGCAAATCTCATTTTACCGTCAAGGAAAGTGAAGTGCGTAACCGGATTTTCTGGCTGAACACCCGCAACGGGGTACCACTCTTTGTGTATACACCGCTCAAAGTATATGAGGAAAGTTATGAACGTACCATTTTGGACAAAGAAGGCATTGGTCGTCACTTGGTGCAAACGGAGAAAAACAACTGGACCTATCTGCCGTCTCCTATTCCGGAGAAATCATGGGGAGATGTGTACGAGAACGCCCGCGTGAAGCAGTATAACGCCCGTGTACGTAGTGAATTCGAGCAGGCGCTTGGATACAACATCGTAATAGCCAAATCCATTGATGAAAATACAAGTAACCGGTATGCGATTGTAACAACAGAAGCATTTGATTTGTCTGCCAAACTGGGAGCCTACGACATGCGTCTGACGTCCACCACGCCGAACCTCGGCGAAGTGAAGCGGGCCGTGATTGAGCTGAAACGTCTGCAATCCGAAGGGTTGCCGCGTGTAGGCGTTAAGGATATTTTCGGCAGTATTAATGAAGATATGGCCAAAGAAAACCTGGTACGCTCTCCGCAGCTGATCGCACGTGTCCGTGAGGAACTGGCGAAGATGAATGCCATCTCGGCCAAAGTCGCCGAACTCGAAGGCATTCTTGTCCAGTACCAGGACGAAGAGCAGTGGTATGACCGCTTCATCGAAGCGTTATATACCGATACCATCGTCAAAAAAGGTGCGCTCTATGTTTATGACCGTGACCCGGAAGAAGACGCATGGGAGCCGTTCGCAAACCTGATGAAGAGCCGTAACTTTGCCGAGTATGAAGTGTTTGGCAACTTCCGCGGTCTGGCGGAGAAGGATCGCAGTACATTGCTGCGCAAAGCCTCCCGCCGTGATAACGATCTTACAGCCTCTGAGGATATCACCCCATTGCTGACAAAGCTGGATGATCTGGCTGCGCTGTTCATGGAATCGCGTGATCGTCTCGAATACGAGCGGGTAGAGCTGGCTAACGGAGAAGACATCTATCAGTTCTACAGAACGATGTCGTCCAAGCTGAACGACATTCGCAGAAGGCTGAAGTAAGATGGCGACCGGGATGGAGTTCAATTCGAACAATACCCTGAAGCGTGATCTGGAGAAATATGCAGAGCAGTATGCAATAGAGCAGGAGCGTCAAGGCAGCCTGGGTGATGGACGCAGCAGTATCCATTACCCGGCTTTGTTCCTATTCGTGGGTGATCTGGTTGCGCCTGCTGTGTCTGCCGTGCAGGAGATCAATCGGCTGAAATGGGATAACGGAGACGGTGTGGTCTACGTTCAGATCGGGACAGAAGATCAGGAAGCACGTCCGGTTGAAACGAGAAATGGTGGCTCGTCCGATGATGGTCAGGTGACTCGTCACCGCTTGCCTTTGTCCGCTGGGCAGACAGAGCGACCGTCCAAAACACGGCGTAAGGATGTACATCGCAGTTTCCACGAATCGGATCAGGCGCTCTTTGATCTGAATCGTACGCTTCGGCGGGTAAGTAACCGGATTGCCGAATATGGACGGTTATACTCGTCATTTGATCGGATTTACGTTACGGTGGTAACCAGAGCGGATGATCCGTTGAATGTATTGTTGCCGGAGCTCACCAAGCTGACGGAGACCATTCTGTCCCAAGCCTTCAAGTCGGTGCAGACGGATCTACATGTATTGGTCAGTGAGATGGAACAGGTGGATTCCTTCGGATATGCCAGCGCAGCAGG
The DNA here is from genome assembly GCF_038004645.1 of Paenibacillus sp. FSL M8-0212. Lineage (NCBI taxonomy): Bacteria > Bacillati > Bacillota > Bacilli > Caryophanales > Paenibacillaceae > Paenibacillus > Paenibacillus sp. FSL M8-0212. The sequence continues at coordinate 3,035,117 of NZ_JBBORP010000001.1, forward strand.
CCTCGCTTTTCTGCGGGAACTGGATTATATGCAGTCGCTGGACTACACGTTCAGCGGTAATCTGCTGGTGACGGAGGATGGGATCTCCATTCCTGTTACACATCCCGCTTCGCCGTTGTTTGATCTGGTATATCTGTTGTCCGACAAAAATGAGCGTGGAACCGGCGTTCCCGGTGGCTGGATCGAAAATGCCGAGATCATCTGCCGCATCTGCCTGCTGAAGAACAGGAAGCAGGATGTGGATCACTCGGGTAGCGTTTCAAGTACGGGAGCGAACACGTACAACAATACATCCTTTAAAAACAATATTCGTACCACCTCTGATCAACATGGTTATGCAAGTGCGGGTTTTGCCGAGATTAGGCGGCCAAACAAGCCAATTGCCTTGGCGGTGTTATATCACATGTATCGGTATCTGCTCGCACGCATGCGGCAGGAGCCGGATTGGAGCATCAAGGACAAGCTCGCTTTCTTCGGATTGGATGCGGCCTCGGTGGAACGCAAAGTCGAAGGTCTGCTGCCCAATGAAGATCTGGTTAGTGGCATGAGTGGCATCATGACGCATAACGTCAGTTTTTCCGATCTGAAGCCGCTCTCACTTCGTGAAGCGGAGAGAGCGTTGTTTGGACAAGGAGCTGAAGCGTACTTCCGCGATAACGTTGTCCGTCTTGTCGAAGAGCGTGTGCGTGAGCGCAGCTCTGGTGGCTCTCTGCGCCGTCAGGCCGAACAATCCCGCGCGGAGCATCCAGAGGTTGGTTACTTCCAGTGGGCGGCCTGGAGTGACAGTGAGCCTGGCAGTGTACGTGAAGCGCTGCTCGGACTGATTCGGGATAAATCGATGCAGCTTGAATCGGCACGTGCTCTGCTGGAGCAACGTCAGCAAGAGCGAGTGGAAGATCAGTCGTTCAAACGAGCGTTGTTCCGTGATAAACAGAATGTACGCAATCTGATTGACTGCATGCTGGAGCGAGTATATGTACCCAAGGTAGAATTACTGCGATTGGAAAATGAGTTACATCTGCTGCGCATCTACGATACGGAGATGGAAGAACTTCATCGTTTTAGTCGCCACGTCACAGCAGCACTTGAAGCGCTGGAACGCACACTGCGAGAGACAGCTGCCCAAAGTATCGCCGCTGCCGATGAATACATCGGCCAGAACGTGATGGAGTACTACGGCAAAGTGACGGAAGAGCTAATCATCGACCTGGAAGCCAAGCGCGGACGGGATGTATGGTTTGAGGACCGTTACATGGGAGACATGAACCGGCTCGCCACAGAAGGTGATGATCGTCTGCTGAAACGGCTGATGGAGGTATGTCACTCCTTGCTGCTTACAGCCGAGCCATTGCGATTGCCATTTGAAGAAGAGCTGTTGCAGCGGGCCAATGTAACGATTGCCTACGGAGATAAAGACGTATTAACCCGGGATGATCTGTTCCGCAGGTTGTACCACACGCTGGAGGATCAGGCGGTGGTTCGGGTACGGGTATTCGATTATACGCAGGAACATCGGTATGAAGAGAAGTATTTCTTTGGTGACCATCATAGTGCTTTCATGGACTACGCGGCGCATGCCGAGGAGACGTCGCGCATCTACAAGTTGGGTGTGGTGTACGAAGAACGCAGCAGTGGTGTAGAGAAGCTGAATCTGATGGGAGGTTTCCATCTGGAGGATCTCATGGTGTATCGGAACGGTAAGGTATATTACGACTCGTATACGGAAAATGGCTATGAACTTCACCCCGCAGGTCTTGTGGAGAAGTTGTCACCCATCCGTTAAGACGTCTGGATGGAAGGGAGGTACAGATTGGCTACTGATGCGAAGTTGCGCCGAGCAAACCCGATGTTTGTCTGTGACTCCGTGATTAGACGCGGATCTGTTTTCCATCCAGGACATCGAATAATTACCCGAATCAATTTTGTATTAACTCAGCCTGCTTACGGCTGGTATGGAAAGGATGCATGTGGACATGCAGCGAAAAATCAATCTTCTCCTGGTCCTGTTTAGCCTGATAGGCGGGGCGGTGGGCTTTGCGGCAGGAGAAATCATGCTGCGTCAATGGCTCGGGGAGATGCCACGTCTGTTGCTGATGGGATTATACTTTGGCGTACTGGCGCTGAGTGTGGGATTGTTCTGTTTGATCGCAGAGATGATCTCACCCAAGCTGAATGGCGCTTCATGGAAGCTGCGATATCTGGGACTGTCGTGGAAACTGCTTGTTCCGGCAACACTCGCTCTGTTGTTTGTTGTTGGACTGGCTCTGCAATTGTTGTATCAGATCAATCCAGGCGGTGTGAAGCAAGTGAAAGACATCGTACTAATGATCGACAACTCGGGCAGCATGAGCGAGACAGATCCGGATAACGGACGCTTTGAAGCCGCCAAGACACTGATTAGCCAAATGGAGAGTGACAAACAGGTAGCTGTCATTACGTTTGATGACCAACCGCAGTTGTTACAGCCGTTTATTGCGCTGGATAGTGAAGCGGCCAAGAATGAGGTTTATAGCAAAATCGATGGCATTGTCACAACTTCGGGCGGCACCAATTTTGATGCCGTGTTGCGGGAAGGCATGGAGCAGATTCAGGGAAAACAGGACCCGAAACGCGGTACCGTTGTCATCTTGTTATCCGATGGCTTCAGTGAAGCGGATACGGCAGATATTTTGTCCCAATATAACAACGAACAGATTTCCATTAATACAGTCGGCCTCAGTCTGGTGGACCCATCAGGAACGGATTTGCTGCGTAATATTGCCCAGCAAACGGGTGGCATGTACTATGATGTACCAGATTCCGGTGGTCTGAATCTGGCATTCCAGCAGATCTACGATACGATTGATGAACGGACGCTGGTGACGGAGCGTACAGGCATGATGGAGCATAGCGTTTATCTGGCGATTTTCCGTGTAGCAGCCGTGTTACTGATTGGCGTGGCGCTGGGTGTGTCACTCGGACTCGTATTTGATAACCGTCATCTCGCGCTCAGCTTTGGTATTGGCGGTGCGGTGTCGGGTCTACTGGCAGGGCTTCTGCTGGAGTGGGGACTCGACGGTTCGAACGTGGGTGATACATTCGTACGTCTTGGTGCGATGCTCATTTTGTCTGGCGTATTGACCCTCTTCTCCTGGATTGTTCCGATTAAGGAGAACACGCCGCGGAAGAGCCGAGGTCGTCGTGAAGCTGGCGGCGGAACTTCTTCTGCCGAAGGGTTTGGTCAGAGACCAAGAGATACACGCAGCAAAGGATTCTAACGTCGGGAGGTCAATGGAAATGCGGTTTACGGATGCAGACCCTTCGACACCCTTGATTCGAAAGCTGACACTTGCGGTGGACGAAGGGCGTTGTACACTTCGCTGGCTCTGGCCGGAACGGGTAGAAGCTGTGTATGTGGAACGGCTGGAGCTGGATATGATGAGCGAGGATCGTAACGGGGAAGAGCCTGCACAGGGCAAGCTGAAGCTGTACACGAGAGAGGAATATAAGGCGAGCAATGGTTACACGGATCGGATCACAGGTTTTGGTGCCATCAAGTACACCGTGTATGTGTGTCAGATGGAGGAAGAGGGACCTGTACTGATTCGTCAACGAGACGAGGACAACATGGTGATTGCAAGCGCAGGGAAGGCGGATATCCGCTTTTCCATTCGCTACAAGAGCGGTTTTTTTCAGAAACGAAAAAGTGTATTGATCACCGTCACAGCGGAAGTACCTGTTCCAAAGGAAGCCCTCTGTTATGTTCGCAAACAGGGCGGGGTTCCGCTGAATAAGGAAGATGGTACGGTGTATCCTTTTGTGAGTGATTTTGCTCCCGGAAGAAATGAGATGCCGCCCGTTGAAGTTGCCAAGGATGATTATGTGCGATTATTCTTCACGGACGGACCGAAATATGGAGCCGCCTATCGGCTTATATCAGACTAGATAGTTGGACTAGCGATTGGAAGGTTACTCTGTCATCGTAGTGCAAGTGTAAATCACCTTAGTCTAACTGATCAGGGGAGGGGAGTGGCTATGAGCTTTTTTAGTCGGTTTTTGAAGAGACAACAGCCGGAGGAACGTCCGCTGTTTTACGATATTGTATGCCCTTATTGTTTCAGCAAGTTTTCACCGGAAGAGGTGGTGTTCCGCGCCGCCCATCACCGCGATGATGATGAGGACTACGCACTCGGGGAAGATGCGAAGTTGAATCGGTATCGTGAAAGGTTCGGACTCGACACGGTATTTGATATGGAGGCCGTATTGGCACCTCATGATGTACCGGAGGAACATCGTATTTATTCCGATAACATCGTGATGGGTCTGAACGATCGATACGGTGTCGTTACACGCCGCCGGTTGTGTCCGCAATGTCATAACGAGCTACCTGTTACGGCTGGTAAAGCACCGAGCAACATCATTTCCATTATTGGTGCGTCCCAGGTGGGTAAATCCGTCTACATGACTTCATTAATTCATACATTGCAGCATTATACAGCGGATCATTTTGACGCGGCTTGCATGCCATTGAATGCGGAGATCAGCCGACGGTTCCGTGCCGATTATGAAGAACCGTTGTTCGAACGGGGCGATCTGCTGGATTCCACCCAGAAGGAGAAGTTGCAGGAGCCGTTTATCTTCCAATTTGTGTTCAAGGACGAAGATAAAGCACCGCTGACCCTGGTGTTCTTTGACGTTGCGGGTGAAGGTATGGTGGAGCAGGATTATCTCGGACTTCACGGGCAGCATATCAAGAACTCGGCAGGTATCCTGTTTATGGTGGACCCGCTTCAGATTCGTTCGATTCGGGACAAAATTCGCATTAACCTCGGCAACGAGCCGGGAGAGTGGACGCCACGATACGATGAGCCGCGTGATGTGGTGCTGACGATGTTCGGAGATTTTATCGCGTATCAGGACAAAGCCAAAACGAATATTCCAACAGCCGTTGTGCTCACGAAAAGCGACATGCTGCATTCCCTCAAAGATGAAGAGGGGGATTATATCAAATCGAACAGTAATGTCTTCCGCAACATGGTGCATCGCGATTGGTTCGACTTAACCGAGTTTGAAAATATCGACGGGGAGATCCGGCGTTTTATCGAGAAGGTGGATCGTCCGTTCAAGGGTACGATGGATGTGTACTTCAAGGATACAGCCTATTTCGCAGTCTCTGCGCTGGGCAGCAATCCGGTGGATATGAAATTGCAGGGTGTGGTTAGCCCGATTCGCGTGGATGAACCCTTCCTGTGGTTGCTGTACAAACTGAAGTACATTGAGGGGAGAGTGGGATGATGCGTTCTTCCGTAACCCCGCCCATTGAACAACAATTGTATACCCGAGAGCGGCGCGGGGTGTTTCGCACAACAGAGGGGTTCGATACGGTTGCGGCATCGCCGGGACTGGACCCTTCTTTTATCAAAAAAGTGCTTCACCCCTACTGTGTCTATGACGCTCCAGCGGAGCTGACAGGCCGTAGCGAGAAGGACGAGACGAAGTTTCCGGCTTCCATTCACCTGCTTCATCTGGAGAGTGGAGAGACGATTCTTGGGCAAAATGTGTACCAGGCTGCGGATTTCACCGGGCTGCGCAGTGCCTTTTTTGCACATAATTACGTCTTGTCTCCCGAACGCTCGGAAGAGCAGATGAAACAAGGCGGCTGGCTGGATGCCGTGTTCGCCACGTCCTATGACATCGAACAAGGTACAGTTCTACCAGCGCTTGCTGAATTGCCAATATCGCAGGGAAGCGGCCCTGATTCATCACCAAGCCAGATGCTGAGCGCCTTGAAGATGAACGAAGTGCTGTTCAAGCGCCTGCTCTATGCGGTAATGCAGTCTGTAGCGACACGCAGAAAAGTATACATTGCGCTGGACCTTCCCGCAGAAGAAGTGACCGCAGGTGCCAAAGGATTGTTACGTTTGCTGTACACAGCGTTACCATACGCCTTCCGGCGGCAGCTGGGATTCATGACGTTTTCCAAGGAGCCTCAGGCCAAGAAGGGCATCCACATCCAGTTTGTAGAGCGGGGGACGTTGCGTCCGAAAGACCGGAATACGGAGAAGGACTTCACCTTTGATCTGGTATCCGGCAGAGTGACACATGCGGATGCATCAGTGGCGAAGTTACCTTATGCGGAATTCGCCTGGGCTTTATTGCAGGAACCTCGTGCTGCGGATGCGTTCTATACCTTTGCGGACGAAATGCTGTCTGGCATGGAGCCTGGACGGGAGCTTTCCATTGAAGCCTATGGCGAACTATCGGTGTTCTATGCTCTTGAACAAGGCATGGAAGATCTGTACCTGGATAACAAAAGCCATGTCCTGAGTGGCTTGTTGACCTATCTGAAGCCGGATGGTGGATCGCGGCAACGTTCCCGCCTGAACGAGCTGTTCCTGACCTTGCTCAGCCGAGAACTGGACAGTGTGAAGCGTGAGAATGTACCCGAAGAAGACGTTGCTGCTCGCATTGGAGAATACTTCAGTGTTGCCGCGCCTGTGGTGCAATCCTGGATTGTGGACTATTTCATCTACGGTGTGAATAATGCCCGCGCCCAGAAGCGTATGCGTGCTGTGCAGGAACTGTATGCTGTGCTGGATCGGCATACGCAGCTGAATCGGGCATTCTTTGATAAAGTGCTGGCCAATGAATCGCTCACCAAGCTATTGTTCGAGCCTTATCTGGATAATCAGCTGAAACGTACTGAATCGGCAGCGAACGTTGTGGAAGTGATCCGTAGATGGGTTACGTCCCATCCATCTGCGATCCACTACAGCTTCTTGCTGGAGCGGACAGCCAGTGAGCTGCGTGAACGGTTATGTTCTGCACCTAATCCGGTGCAAGCTGCGAATGAAGCACTCCAGCACGTTAGCATACTGGATCGGGAACCCGCTGAAGGTATTTATGATACAGGTATTACGGCACGAATTGGTCAGTCTGAATCTACAGCCCGCTCTAATCAAAAAGGTAAATCTCCGTCTGCCAGTCAAGATCCGGCATATCAGGAGGAGTTAACCCGCCTTGCAGACAAGCTTGCTTATGTCATTAACCTGTTTATGATTCAGGATCTGGATCTGGAACGGGTTAACCGTGAACAGCTGTTAAGTATCGATATTTTGCAGCATGGCAATGAGGTTCGGGATTGGGCGGCACGTCAGGGCTCGGATGTTTCCGCTCGAACGAACCTGATGCTGGCAGCTAGAGCGTGGCTTAGTGGCGAGGGGAATGAAGAAGAGGCATTGGAGGCACTTTCCCTGGCAGAACGCAATGAACTTCAGCGCTGGACGCGTCGCTGGCTTGCCGGAGAGCTGCAGGCTCATCCGGGGATCGAGGCATATGAAGCTTTGCCGATGGCTTTTTATCGGGGAGGAAGCGGCAGCAATCGGTTGGATTATCCTGGCCTGATTGAATTCATCCGCACCAATGCAAGTCGTGCTGAAGGGCTGTATCCATTCTTCGATTGGTCAGGAGATCATCGAATGTTTGTCCGGGGTTCCAATGCGCATAAAGGATATGCGGATGCCATCGTGGCTTATTTCAAAGCCCATGACCGTGAAGCTTTCAAGTCGAAGTCGGCTTTCAAACCGTATTATGCAAGAGCCAGCAAGACAATGAAGCCGGTCTATGATCGTGCGAAGACGGAATTGTCCTCTCCACTGGTGCGGATGCTAACGGGTAAAAGGAAAAATCTGTTCGGATTAATCCTCTTGATCCTGGTTCTTGGTATTGCTGGCGGTACATATGCATGGATGAAAGATTCTGTAGAGCCGCCAGCGACATCCCCTCCATCTACCCAGGAGCCTGTCATACCGGCTGAACCTGAGGTGCAGCTCGCGGAGCAGATTGCTTATATGATTCCTGCGAGTGAACAGGAGGGTACGCAATCACCTGCTCAACTTGTGATCCGTTTCAGGAATGATACGGGAAGCACTGAGTTTGAGCAAGGCAAACTTCAATTGACGATGAAGGATGGCAGCACTCAAGAGTTGGATGCTACAGGTAAGTGGGAGAGCTTTAATCGGAATGAAGAGCCTGATACCCAAGATACCTCCGATGGTGGCTCAGGAAGTACTTCCGAAGGAAGCACGGATGGTTCTTCAGCGGGAAACGCGGGGAACACAGAGCAGACGCAGGATGGCGATCAGCAGGCCGATCCTTCAACATCCGGTGACTCCACTTCAGATCCTGCTACCGATACAACAACGGATACAGGGACAAATGTATCGTCTAATACTGCGAGTGGAGACACGGATCAAGGTACTGATGCAGATCAAGCTACAGGTTCGACATCACCTGACACATCTGTATCCAATGAACAGGATGCGGATGCGACCACTCCTGCACAGATGTCTATTGGAGAGGTAGATCGCCTTTATCCGTATGGATTGCAGATTGATCTTCCAGCGAATATGGATGCCGAGAGCATTGCCAGTGTGCAGAGCACTCAGGGCGGGATGACGGTAATCCAATTGATGCCGCAGCCTAATTAAGCTGTAAATTATCATATTATTTGAGCGTGTTGCATAGATTCATTGAGTGTCTTTTGATCCAACAATGAAAAAAATGCTGACTTCATACCTTATTAAACGAGCGTATGTGAGATGACCTTGAACTTGAATTTCAAGGTCATCTTTTTTTATTTGATATGGCGGATATAGCAAACGCATGAAAAAAACTCACACATTCACAATTCAGACACAAAATTTGCGATTCAAGAGTTTGAAAGACAGTCAGAAATGATAAAGTGCGCGGAATGAATGAGAAAAGATCTCATATGCACTTGGGAAAAGAGGGAGATTTCTGCTACATAAAGAGCAAATAAAGCACGAAAAGAGAAGAAAATTTGGTTTTTTATGTTGACAAATGATAATGATTATCAGTATCTTTAGTGTAGAAGATATTTGCGTCGGAAATACACAGAATTACAATTTCGTTTTTGTTGTCATAGCCGGATTACATAACCGGGATAAATGAGAGAGGGATGATCGCATGTTTCGTCTGGAGACGACCAAGCTGGATATCGCTTATGAGGAAAGACTAATTGTAGAGGATCTGAATATTCAGATTCCCCAAGGAAAAATTACAGCACTTGTTGGAGCCAATGGTTCAGGGAAGTCAACCATCCTGAAAACGATGGCACGTATTATGGCTCCAAAAGCAGGTAATGTATTGCTCGACGGGAAGTCCATCCATAAACAGTCCACGCGTGAAGTTGCCAAGCAGCTTGCGATTTTGCCACAGAATCCAACAGCCCCTGAAGGTCTTACCGTTACTGAACTGGTATCGTATGGTCGCTTTCCTTATCAAAAAGGATTTGGCTCCATGCGTGCGGAAGACAAACGCATGATTGAATGGGCTATCGAAGTGACAGCCATGACTGAATTCCATGATCGTCCGATTGATCAACTGTCCGGTGGACAGCGTCAACGTGCCTGGATTGCCATGGCACTTGCACAAGAGACGGATATCCTTTTCCTGGACGAGCCGACTACGTTCCTGGATATGGCTCACCAGCTCGAAGTATTGCAATTACTGGAGCAACTGAATGCCACAGCCAACCGTACCATTGTTATGGTTGTACATGACTTGAATCATGCTTCCCGCTACGCACATCACATGATTGGTATCAAAAAAGGTAAAGCCATTGCTCATGGTTCACCTGTGGAAGTTATGAATTCGGATGTGCTTCGTGAAGTATTTAACATTGAAGCAGATATTGTGATTGATCCGCGTTCCGGTGTACCGCTCTGCTTGCCTTACGCTCTTGCAGGCGAACGTCAGCAATCGAAGACGCCAGAGCAGTTGGTCATGAACAGTGCGATGGTTCATGCTGGAGGACGGACAGAACCACGTGTTCAAGCGACAGGAAGTTAACGAAATGGGCCATATGTGGTCATTACATTATAGAATGAAGCCGCTGTGCGCTATCGCACGCGGCTCTTTTGCATTCATGGGGAATTTGCAACGCATGGGAGCAAAAGGGACGGGTAGACCCGGGATTTGGTAATCGCATTGGATCAGGTCTATAATAATAGGACAGGCTGTGAGTCCATTGGTTATGCCAACGTGCTCGCAACAGCCCAAACCAACATATGTCATGGGAGGAATCAGTCATGTCCGTATATTCATATCAGGCGGTAACCACCGCGAACCAAGAAGTCTCACTGGATCTGTATCAAGGTAAGGTATTGGTCATTGCTAATACAGCCAGCAAGTGTGGGCTGACCCCGCAATACGGTGAATTGCAAAAGCTTTATGATCGTTATCGCGATCAAGGCTTGGTTGTACTGGGTTTCCCTTGTAACCAGTTTGGAGGGCAGGAGCCAGGTACAAGTGAGGAAGCGGAATCATTTTGCCAGATTAACTATGGTGTGAATTTCCCGGTGTTTGCCAAGGTAGATGTGAATGGTGAGTACACTCATCCTCTGTTCCAATACCTGAAGGAGCAACAACCTGGCGTAGGTGAAACAAGCGACATCCAATGGAACTTCACCAAGTTCCTTGTTAACCGTGAAGGTGAAGTGGTAGGTCGTGTTGAACCGAAAGAATCACCGGAGACAATGATTGCAGATATCGAGAAATTGCTCGGTTAATACATGAACGTTGAGAAGCCTATCCTTGCATAAGCAAGGATAGGCTTCTTTGATTATTATATAGCGTGGCTATATTCTCTTCACAGGTAAGGTTGGCTTCAGGATAAATTTGTAAGCGTTTACCAATCTAAAAATCAACAATTTAGCGGAAATTGAATGCATTTATTTTTGTACAAGTAAAACATGAATGTGGGAGAGGACTCTAATTTTATACGTCCATACTGTGTCCATACAGGGAACGCGGAAGCCTTTGCATAGCATAAATCGACCCCAATCCGGGGACAATGAAACCAATACAATGAAGGGGAGAAAGGCTTAAATACAGGGAAATGACTTCTTTCGACAAACTTTTTTTGCTCATCCTATTGCAATGTGAAAAAGATCACATTATAATGAGTGTATAAAGTGAAATAAATCACATACACAGTTTCGAACAAGAAGTGAAATATTTCACAACCATTATAACGTTATATTCAAACTCATTTATATATTTCGAGGAGGAACTTTTAATGAAAATCGCAGTTATCGGATGTACACACGCAGGGACCGCAGCCATCGTAAATACCGCCAAATTGTACCCGGATGCTACCATCACGGTGTATGAGCGCAATGACAATATCTCCTTCCTATCTTGTGGCATTGCGCTCTACGTAGGTGGGGTTGTGAAAGATCCTGACGGTTTGTTCTATTCTTCTCCTAATCAATTGGCAGAGCTTGGTGTTGAGACCAAGATGCTTCATGAAGTTACAGCAGTTGATGCCAAGGGTCATACCCTTCGGGCTAAAAACCTGCAAACCGGGGAAGAATTTGAAGATACGTTTGACAAACTGATTGTGACAACGGGGTCATGGCCTGTCGTTCCGAAGCTTGAAGGCATCGAGATGGATAACATCTTACTTTGCAAAAACTACAATCATTCCAACACGATTATTGAAAAAGCCAAAGATGCCAAACGTGTTACCGTTGTAGGTGCAGGATATATCGGCGTTGAGCTGGTGGAAGCTTTCCAAATGAATGGCAAGGAAGTTACCCTGATCGACAGTGTGGACCGGATTTTGAACAAATACCTGGACCCTGAATTCACGGATGCGATCGAAGATACGTTGACTGGGCGTGGCATCAAGCTGGCTCTTGGTCAAACGGTACAGAAGTTTACTGGAGAGAATGGCAAAGTAACTAAGGTGATTACGTCCAAAGGAGAGTTTGAAACCGATCTGGTTATTCTGTGCATTGGTTTCCGTCCAAATACAGAGTTGCTTAAAGGCCAAGTGGATATGCTGCCAAACGGCGCAATCGTCGTGGATAAATATATGCAAACGAGTCAAAAAGACGTCTTCGCTGCAGGTGACAGCTGCGCTATTCATTACAACCCAACAGGCAAAGCATCTTACATTCCGCTGGCAACCAACGCCGTACGGATGGGTACACTTGTAGCCCGCAACCTGGTTCGTCCTACGACACCATACATGGGTACACAAGGAACATCCGGTATCAAAATTTATGAGCAAAATATCGCAGGTACAGGAATGACGGAAATGTCTGCTGCTGACGAAGGTTTGATTGTGGAATCTGTCGTACTGGAAGATAGCTACCGTCCGGAGTTTATGCCAACGGCTGAGAAACTGTTGCTTAAAGTGGTATATGAGCAGGCAACTCGTCGGATCGTCGGAGCACAGGTGATGTCTCAGGTTGACCTGACCCAATCGATTAATACGATCTCGGTCTGCATCCAAAACAACATGACCGTAGATGAGCTGGCCTTCATCGACTTCTTCTTCCAGCCACATTACAACAAACCATGGAACTTCCTGAACACGGCTGGTCTGCAAGCACTGCCACCGGTAGAAGTAAAAGCACCAGCAATGGTGTAAGCAAGAAGAATAGATGGTCGAACAGCGAGCATGATAAACGCCATACAAAGATAAGTCATGCTTATCTGTAAACATGAGGTGCACAATAACTGCCAGGATTTCGAAACAAGGCGGACGATTATATAGGAAAAAGAAGACTGGCGAGTATATCGTCAGTCTTTTTTGTGATTTTTTAGCTTCAAAAGGTCTTACTATACTTTGCTGTCATAACTATTTCAGGACACTCTTATAGCATATTTTTAAATAATATTGTGATAATTTGCACAAAGTTATGTTGAGGACCGAGATACAATTAGGATATGGTATTCAACGCATAACTAATGAATTTCAAATGGTTTTATCCAATGATAAACAATGAAGGAGAGGATGAATGATATGGCAGCAAAAACACCTCTTGAGGTTGCACAATATACGGCGCAAACAGGCATGAAGAAGGCTCAATATCCGGTGTCTTCTGTACTGGTGCTTAGTTTTCTGGCAGGGGCTTTTATTGCGCTGGGTTTTCTACTGGATATTCGGGTGATTGCTTCTGCTCCAGCTGAGTGGGGAAGTCTGGTTAATCTGATTGGAGCAGCAGTGTTCCCGGTTGGATTAATCTTGGTGCTCATCGGTGGTGGCGAGTTGCTGACAGGTAACATGATGGCAGTTCCACTCGCGACGATTGCTCGAAAGTTATCCGTAGGTAATATGTTGAAAAATCTAACCTTAGTGACGATTGGTAACTTTGTTGGAGCTTTGTTTGTCGCATACGCGTTTGGACATGTGCTTGGTCTGACAGGAGAGGGTGTATATCTGGCTAAAGTGGTGGATATGGCTGGGCACAAGCTGCATGACGGCTTCTTGCAAGCTTTCATCTCTGGCATCGGCTGTAACTGGCTGGTCGCGCTGGCCGTGTGGCTATCTTATGCATCGGATACGATGAGTGGCAAGGTACTGGGCATTTGGTTTCCAACGATGGCGTTTGTCGCGATTGGATTCCAGCACGTTGTGGCCAATATGTTCCTCATCCCGGCGGCAATCTTCGAAGGACATTATTCGTGGGGCCAATATGTGATGAATTTCATTCCGGTATGGCTCGGGAATCTGACTGGTGGTGCTCTGTTTGTAGCTGCAGCCTATTGGGTGGTGTACCTGCGCCAAGCTGAGCCGAAAGTGAAACCGGAGGTAGCCACGTCGATCGAAGCTGTGGAGACGGAGGCCAGAGCGATGTGGAGCAAGCAGGCGTAGCAGGGCATATATACACGTATGTATACATGGGTAATGGAACATTCATGTAGAAGTAAAGACGATTCTGGTCTTGTTCGATTCATGGCGAATATGCTGTGATGGAGCAAGGCGGGATCGTTTTTTTGTGTGGGGTCCTTGTTGGAGTTTAACGCAAAATAAATTCGCCATGACAAGGTTCGGGGGAACGAAACCTGTTCATGGCGAATTTCGGGAGTGGTCCATGATATGGCATGAGGAGGAAGTGGGGAAACACTAGCCTAATGCCTTATTTTTAATTTACCCCTGAATTCTGAAGTTGAATCAAACTCAAAAAACATTTTTTTGAAAATATTTTGACGCCGCTATAGCAGTGAATATGAAGCAAAAACATACTGTTCTCTTTACGTATTAACCTCGAAGAAGATATGATATAGGGATAGTTTTTTAAAGAGGGGGAGCCATACGATGATCGATCAGGAGAATGGAATTTTCGCAGCGGTATGCCCGCTCGATTGTCCGGATACTTGTGGTCTGTTACTACATAAAGAGAACGGTAAAATTGTGAAGGTGGCAGGCAATCCGGATCATCCGATCACCAAGGGTGCCATTTGTAATAAAGTCAGAAATATGACCGAGCGGGTGTATCACCCTGAGCGTCTACAATATCCGATGAGACGTGTGGGAGCCAAAGGCGAAGGCAAGTTCGAACGAATCAGTTGGGATGAAGCGATTCGCGAGATTACGACCAGATTCACTGCATTGTCCGAGACTTACGGCCCGGAGAGCATCCTGCCCTACAGCTTTTACGGTAACATGGGCATTCTCGGCGTAGACGGCATGGACCGACGTTTCTTCAATGCGCTTGGTGCAAGTGTGCTGGAGCAGACGATCTGTAACTCTGCTGGAAATACCGGCTGGAAATATACGATGGGCGCCAACCGGGGTACGGTGCCGGAAGATACGGAGCATGCGGATCTCATCCTGGTATGGGGCGGTAATATCGTCAGTACGAATATGCACCAGGTCGTTTTGGCGGAGAAAGCCCGTAAGAAAGGCGCCAAGATCGTCGTCATCGACGTTCATCGCAATCGTACGGCCCAATGGGGCGACTGGTTTATTCCTTTGTATCCGGGCACGGATAGCGCACTAGCGCTGGGTTTGATGCATGTGCTGTTCGAACGGGGACTAACGGATGAAGCGTTTATGCAAAAGTATACAGTGGGTCATGAGGCACTACGTGATCATGTCCGCAGTTACACCCCTGAACGTGTTGCACGCATTACGGGTGTGCCGGAGGAAACCATTGTGGAGCTGGCCGAACTATACGGCAACGCACAGGCAGCCCATATTCACATCGGCAATGGCCTCCAGCACCATGATAATGGGGGGATGAACGTGCGTAGCGTTGCTTGTCTGCCTGCCATTACAGGGCAATGGCTGAAGCAAGGCGGCGGTGCTGTTCGCACCAACAGCTACGCGAGCACGAATAGCGACGCGCTGGAACGTCCGGAGCTGCGGCAGAATCCGGAGCCGCGAGTAGTGAACATGAACCGGATTGGTGAAGCGTTGCTGGAAGCAGAGCAGCCGATCCGGGCTATGATGGTTTACTGCAGCAATCCACTGGTGGTGGCACCGGATACCGAGCGGGTGGAGCGAGGTTTTGCACGGGAAGATCTGTTCACGGTTGTGCATGATCTGTTCATCACGGATACGGCGAAATATGCAGATATCGTATTGCCAGCCACATCTTCATTTGAAGCGACGGACCTGTACACCTCTTATTGGCATCAGTACGTTCATCTGCAAGAGCCGGTAATTGCACCGATTGGGGAGAGCAAGAGCAATGTGGAACTGTTCTCACTGCTTGGGCAGGCTATGGGGTATGATCCTGCAATCTTCGGAGAAACGCCGGAACAGATGATTGAGGACGCACTTCAGGGCACAGGCAACCCCTACATGAATGGGGTCACGTTGGAGGGACTGAAGGAACATCGATTCGTGAAGCTGGATATGACGTCACATGCTACATATCTGGATCAGCTGCCCACGCCTTCAGGCAAAATCGAATTGTATTCCGAGACGATGGAACAGAGAGGGCTTCCCCCGCTCCCTACCTATAGTGCTCTGGTTGAAGGATATGATGGGGAGAATCCGGCTGGACCTGCCGATACCTATCCATTGATGTTCCTGTCGCCGCCAAACCATAATTTCCTGAACTCCACCTTTGGCAATTCAGCCAAACATCAGCGTTTGGAAAAGATGCCTCTATTGCAAATGCACCCTGAAGACGCTGCCCGCAGAAACGTGGAGGATGGAGATGCGGTGGTCGTATGGAATGATCGTGGGCGCATTGAACTTACCGCCAAGGTAAGTGAAGCCATGCTGCCGGGAACTGTCATCAGCCAAGGCTTATGGTGGGATGGTGACGGGAAGAAGCAGCGGGCCAACTCACTCACATCCAACCGATTGTCGGACATGGGCAACGGTGCTACCTTCTTCTCGGCCACTGTTGAAGTGAAGCGTCAATGAGTGTGCTTGCAGCTTGATTTTTTTGAGGTAAGATGAACAAAGGCTAGAATTTGAGCAGGATTATAGTGCAATAGATGTAACACTTCATAAAACCTTCGCTCTGGCTGGTTATGGTTATGCCGTCAGGGCAAAGGTCTATTTTTTATGGCCATTTGTTTGTGCAGAGGTACTAAGGAGAATGATTTAACGATGATGAGATGGCTGGATAACTATCCAAAAGAAGTGAGAGTATTTTTACTAGCAAGTTTAGTTAATGCAACCGGCAGTGCCTTGATGTGGCCGCTGACCACGATGTATGTGTTTGATGAGCTAGGACGGACGATGGCTAACGCGGGTTTTGTAATCCTCATTCAGTCCCTGGGTGGCATCTTTGGACAATTGCTTGGTGGTTCGTTGTATCACCGGGTGGGCGTGAAGAAGCTGATTATTGGCTCACTGGCGCTTAATGCGTTAGGTTTGTTTGCGCTGCCCTGGATTAGTGCGTATTGGGTCGTATTTATATGTGCCATGGGCTGGATTGGTCTGTTCAGTTCATTGTCGCTGCCAGCGATTCAGGCTTTTATTGGCTTCCGGTTTGCGGAGCGACGCGGTGAATTATTCAATATTATCTATGTGGCGAACAATATTGGGGTGGCGATTGGTACGGCGCTGAGTGGTTTTCTGGCTGACTTTTCCTATCACCTCAGCTTTGTACTGAACGGAGTGACCTCAGCCGGGTTTGCGATTTTCTTCTGGTATTATCTGTCGCGGGTCGAACCGGATCAGGGGGAAGTACATCTGACCAAACGCAAAACCGTCCCCGATGGGCCGGGCGTCTGGGCATTGCTGGGTAATACCCGATTATATCTGTTTATGAGCTTGGGCGTGCTCTTCCTGTTATTCGGCAACTCCATCTGGAATACAGGTGTGTCCCCGTATATCATTTCTGAGGGTATGGAAAAAAGAATGTACGGTCTGCTCTGGACCCTGAACGGGGTGCTGATCTTTGTGGGCCAACCTTTTACCAGCTGGGTGAAACGGACCATGGCCCGTACCTCCACTGCCCAGATGACCGCGAGTGCCGTATTCTATGGCATGGCCTACATTGTGATGATTACCATGTACAGCTATCCGGGCATGGTGCTCGCAATGGTACTCGCTACGTTTGGAGAGATGTTGATCTCGCCTGCAACACCTGCATTTATCTCGGAGCATGCCGGCAGAGCGGCCCCTTTTTACATCGGGATATCGGGTGGGATCGGTGCGGTTGGACGGGTTATCGGCCCCTATGCGATGGGGGTCATGTATGACAAACAGGGACTTATTCCGGTAGCGTGGCTGGCAACAGGCACAGCAGCTATTGCGGTACTTGGTTTTGTACTGCACGCAGTGTTGAACCGTAACCGTGAAGTGAAGGAGTATGGGATGGACGCCTAGCCTTTTTGGGCTGAGTCGTATGATGAAGGGAGAGGACAGGTTAGAGTGGAGGAGAAAAGAAAGCTACTTTAACCTGTCAGATTATCCCTTAGATTTATATTGACAAAAAAATCTTTTTATGCTATAATTTACATATTAAAATATTCCGTATATACTAAGGTTCTCCTGGCCAGGGGGAATCTTATTTTTGTTTGTACGGGAGGATGAAATATGATGAAGCAAAATGAGTCCAGCATTACATCCTTGATTTCGGCTTTTGGTCGATCTTACCACTGCCAATACGATACACCTCTTATTTTGGATGATTATATAGCCAGTGCGCTTATCACTCCTCAAGAGTTTTCGGATATCCGTGAGAATATGATTCAAGGTATCCATTTTTTCAACCCGGACATGGCTCATCTGATCAAGGACGACCCGGATGAGATACTGAGGTGGATTGTACAGACCCAGCTTGCTCCAACCCCCTTGGCACGTGCCGCATATTGCGAACGAGTGCTGCTTCATGAAATGGCATTGGGAGGCACGCAATATGTAATACTTGGAGCCGGTCTGGATACGTTTGCGTTTCGGTATCCGGAATTAAAGGATAGACTGAACATCATTGAAGTGGATATCCCAGCCACACAGCAATTCAAACGCAGTCGGCTGTCGTCCGCGAAACTACCTATTCCATCCAATCTGCACTTTGTAGCTATGGATTTGACCGATAAGGATTCTCTTATAACACTCGTGACTGAAGAGTTAAGCAGCGAGAAATCCTTTGTGAGTTTACTTGGCGTCTCTTTTTACTTGACCAAAGAAGACTTGTCCCGGTTGTTACAAGTGTTGTTTACGAAACTGCCTTCCGGCAGTTCAATTGTTTTTGACTACGCTGACGAACATCTTTTTGAAACAAAGGGCATATCTAATCGCGTGGACCATATGATCCAGATGGCAGCAGCTGGCGGTGAGCCGATGCAATCCGGGTATGCATATGCGGAGATGGAGGCCTTGCTTGATGAAGCGGGATTGCTTATCTATGAGCATCTGACTCCGGAGGCGATTCAGGAACAGTTTTTCCAGGATCGAACCGATCATCTAAGGGCATTTGAAACGATACATTTCATTCACGCGGTAAAAAAATAAATCAATCTGGGCATACAGGGTTACCTAGATAGCCCACATTTGCATAGCAACGACCAACCTTCACCCTGTGGCAGGGTGAGGGTTGTTTGGTTTGAACGAAGGATCAACATAGATCATGATTCAGTAGTCAATAACTTCGCATGTGATACAAATGTTCAGAAATCAGACTTGTTAGGATGTAATTCCATGTCATTCAATGTCCTTGCCTCTATTTGTGCATAATGCCCATATAATAGAATGGATCTGGTTAAAGGCAGGGGGATGCATACGATGTACAAGGTTTTGTTGGTCGATGATGAATTTATGATCTCGGACGGGATCTCCAGTGTTGTGAACTGGACCCGATTAGGAACAGAACTGATCGGCATTGCTCAAGATGGATTGGAAGCGCTTGCTTCAATTGAGCGGCAACGTCCGGATATTATCATCTCGGACATTCGCATGCCGGGCATGGATGGGTTACAGCTGGTTGAAGCAGTGGCCGAGAAGTATCAGCATATCTCGTTTATCATGCTTACGGGTTTTACGGAATTTGAATATGCGAAGACGGCCATGCATTATGGAGTGAAGCACTATTTGCTCAAGCCCTGCAGCGAGGAGCATCTTGTACAGGCTATTAGTGAATTGGTCAGTGAGAAGCGGGAGTTGACCGATCAAGAGCGCTTTGTACAGTCGATCCAATATAATCTGGAGCGTGTACTGCCGCATGCAAAGGAATATTTTCTGAAAGAGCTGGTGACCAACAGAACGTATGGGGCCAAGGAGTGGAAATATTTCGAGGAATTGTTCGATGTACAATTTCAGGATCAACGTGTGCGATTGCTGTTGGTAGAGATTGAGAGGGATCATGAGTATCTGCACTTGTTCGCGGTGAAGAACATTGCCGAGGATATTTTTCATAATCCGATCTTAAGTGCCACGGTTGGAAGGCATGTGCTACTTATTATGGAGGATAAGTTGTCTGAAACGCAGTTGTTCCATAATATCGATGAGATTCGCGCCACATTTACCCGATATTATCATGATGATCTCACGATAGCGCTAAGCGAGCCAGGAGACCTCTCGCAGGCACGCCATTTGTACATGCAGACGCTGGTTTATCTCAATTACCGCTTTTACCTCGGTGAGGGCAGTCTCATTATGGAACGGGATATTTACTCTCCCGGAGAACGCATTCTTCCTGAATTCGAATACGATCCGGAGCGGATGGTTACTGCAATCAAGGCGGGACACTGGCAGGAAGTGGGATCAGAGCTGAACCGGATGTTTCAGCTGCTGGCCAGCTTGCGATACGATATATCCCAAACGAAGTCCTATCTTATTCAGATGTTTATGGAGATGATTCGACTCAGTGGCTCTGCCGAGATGAAAAGGTATATGGACCAGTTGCCAGGCATGATAGAATCCAGCACCCTGCATTCTTTTCAACAGTTTCTGCTTGCCGTTGCCAAGGAAATCACGCTTCGCCGTTACGAACAACACCGCTCCAGACAATCGCAGATGGTAGGCAGTGTGAAACAGTTGGTAGAGAAGCGCTACAGGGACGAGACATTAACACTCCAGTCCATCGCTGGGGAAATATACATGAATCCAGACTACATTGGCAAAATGTTCAAAAAAGAAACCGGTGAGAAATTTACGAACTATGTGTTAAGCTACCGCATCCGCAAAGCATTGGAACTTCTGGAGCAGGACGGGAACTGCACTGTATCCTCGCTTGCCGAGCAGACAGGGTTTGGTGCCAACTGGCCGTATTTCAGCAAAATGTTCAAGAAATACACGGGCTTCTCCCCTTCCGAGTATAAAAAAGTACCCTAGGACAGCGTTGCTGTCGCTTCTACATAGCTAATCTTTATATCCGATCTACATCTAATCTGTGATCGGGCCCTGTACGCCATTCATCGGCAGCAGGGTCTTTTTTTGTCGGACGGAACTCGGTTTTGAACATCCATTTATCGGAAATGAGCATGGGAAGAAAAGGCGCTCGCTTCTATCATTAGAAGTGTCATGTTAGTGAATGAACATCGAGAGTGGAGGTTGAGTGGATGGAGCTGAATCGAAGCCGGGGGATTGAACCTGGGCGTTTGAAGGCAGCTGGCAAATGGAGTTCGGTGAAAAAGGAACTTGTCCGCAACAGATACGTTTATCTGATGCTCGTTCCTGTGGTAGCCTACTATCTGATTTTCAGCTATGGGCCAATGTACGGGCTACTGATGGCATTTCAGGAATCCTACAACCCGATCAAAGGAATCTTGGCAGGCGAATGGGTTGGATTTGACAACTTCACCATGTTTTTTGAAAGTTATTATTTCTGGCGACTGATTAAGAACACACTGATTTTGAGTTTTTACAGTATTGTGTTTGGTTTCCCGGCTCCGATTCTACTAGCACTGCTACTGAATGAAGTCCGGAGGAAGTGGTTCAGAGGTGCAGTACAGACCATAAGTTATATGCCGCATTTCATCTCGGTTGTCGTTGTGGTTGGAATGTTAAAAACGTTCTCATCTCTGGACGGTGGGTTATTTAACGTCATTCGTGACTTTTTCGATCTGCAGCCGATCATGTTTTTGGCGGAAAAAGATATGTTCCGTCCGATGTACATCCTGTCCAACATATGGCAGGGCGCAGGCTGGGCCTCGATTATCTTTTTGGCAGCACTAAGTGGTATTGATCCTCAGTTGTATGAAGCTTCCAAAATTGACGGCGCAGGCCGGTGGAGACAGCTGTTACATATTACACTGCCGGGCATCATGCCCACGATTGTGATCATGTTAATTCTGCGTATGGGGGCGGTCATGAACGCGGATTTTCAGAAAATATTGCTGATGCAAACGGCACCGACCTATGAGACATCGGATGTCATATCCACCTTTGTTTATCGATCCGGTATTTTGGAGGGGAACTATACGTATTCAACCGCCATCGGACTTTTCAATGGCGTCATTAATTTCGCGCTACTTATTATCGCAAATGCGATCAGCAGAAAGCTTAACTCAACCAGTCTATGGTAATCGGAAGGTGAAGCGATGAAACAGTCTATAGGGGAACGACTTTTTGATGTATTTAATACACTGCTGCTCTTCGTGATCATGGTTTTATGCTTTTACCCGATGCTGTACGTGTTCAATTCTTCAATCAGCGACCCGGACCAGATGCTGCGTTCCCGTTCACTGATGCTCATTCCAGAAGGTTTTCAGCTTGGAGCATACAAGTCGGTATTTCAGGATACTCGCATCTATACGGGATATATGAACACCTTGTTCTATGTTGTGGTGGGTACAGCCATCAATCTGCTCATGACTTCGCTGGCTGCATATGGGCTGTCACGTGGTGATCTGATGGGCAGAAAAACGCTGATGAAGTTAATTACGTTCACGATGTTTTTCGGCGGGGGTATGATTCCAACTTTTCTGCTGATTCAGAATCTGGGCATGGTGGATACCCGTTTTGCGCTTATTATTCCGGGTGCCATCAGCACGTTTTATTTCCTAATTATGAAAACAAACTTTGAAGGCATTCCGATCAGTCTGATCGAATCGGCGAAGCTTGATGGTGCCAATGACTTTCTGATTTTGTTCCGAATTGTACTGCCTTTGTCAAAGCCAATCCTGGCGGTCATGATGCTGTATTATGCGGTTGACCATTGGAATGATTATGTCGGACCGATGCTCTACCTGCGCAGTCAGGAGTTGTATCCGATCCAGATTATTATGCGTGATATTCTGATCAGCAGCAGTACAGAGGCCATGGGCGCTGGCGCCGATACCGGATTTGCCATTGGGGAGAACATCAAATATGCGACTATTATTATCTCCACACTGCCGATTATGCTGGTATATCCGTTCATCCAACGTTATTTTGTTCAGGGCGCTCTAATCGGTGCTGTGAAACAATAAAAAATGTATCCTATGGAGGCGAATTAAGTGAAAAAAAGAATGGGGTCCATCCTGTTGTCATCGCTACTTACCATATCTTTACTGGCGGGCTGTACGGGTGATAATGAACCAGGTACCGCAGAGCCAGCAGAAGGAACAGAACCTGCGGTTCAGGCGTTGACCGAGATTCCGCTACCGATTACAAGTGAGCCATTTACCATTGACTATTGGCGCGCCAATGATGCCAAACTGACAGCTTCCTTGAACAATTTTGGCGATATGGCGGCTTATAAGGAAAAGGAGAAGCTGACAGGCATAAAAGTGAAGTTCACACATCCTCCGCTTGGACAACAGCGTGACCAGTTCAATCTGCTGATCTCCACGAAGGAGCTGCCGGATGTCATTTATTATAACTGGGCGGATGCCGTTGGCGGACCGGAAAAAATGATCAAGGACGGTCGAATCATTCGATTGAACGAACTGATCGACAGTTATGCACCGAACTTAAAGCGGATTATTGAATCCGATCCGGATGTGAAGAAACAGATTGCACTCGATGATGGCACGATCTATATGTTCCCGCTGCTCAAGCTGAATGCTTTGAAGCTAAATGCCACTTCCGGTTTAATTATGCGCCAGGATTGGCTTGATGCATTGAACCTTAAGGTACCTACGAACATTGATGAGTGGTATACGGTACTCAAGGCATTTAAGGAACAGGACCCTAACGGCAACGGCAAGCCAGATGAGCTGCCATTCACAGGAAACTGGGGGCCGGGTAACCTGACCAAGCTCCATGATTTTGCCGCGGCCTTTGGTGTAATTGGTGGCTTCCAGATGAATGGAGACAAGGTGGAGTTTGGACCGATTCAGCCGGGCTACCGTGATTTCTTGGAGACCATGGCTAAGTGGTACAAGGAAGGGCTGATTGATCCCGAGATCATGACCAATGACGGTAAAGCTTTCGATTACAAGGTCACCAGCAATCTGGCAGGCGCATATCAGGGTGGTGTGTTCAGCGGTATGGGGAAATACTTCAATCTGATGAGAGATACGGATCCGAACTTTAATGTAACCGGCGTACCGTGGCCTGTATCTCCGGATGGAACGTCCTATGCGACATTTAATCTGGATGCTAAAGTATTGACTTATGGTGAGGCCATTACGGCTTCCGCGGACGAAGACAAACTGAAATATATTGTACAGTGGATGGACTACAACTATAGCGAAGAGGGTAGTGATCTGTTCAACTTTGGTATCGAAAATGACAGTTATGTTCGTGACGGGGAAGGTGTCAAATTCACAGATACCATCATTAATAATCCGAACGGTCTGACGTATGATCAGGCACTGGCTTCTTATGCCTTATCCATTATGGACGGTCCGATCAATCAGGATAGTCGTTATTTGGATGCCTTACTATTTGACGACGGACAACGTGCCGCGAATGCGGAATGGATGAAAGCAAGCTCAGCTTTAACGCTTCCTCCAATTCGTTTGTCAACAGATGAGGTGACCACAAGTACGTCCATCATGAGCCAGGTGAATACGTATTTGAATGAAACGATGACTGCCATCATTAGCGGACAGAAGCCGATCACCGAATTTGACACGATGGCCGAAACAATCAAGAGCATGGGCATTGACCGGGCGATTGAGGTTCATCAGGCGGCCTATGACCGATATCAGTCCAAATAATACGTGAGAAATCGAGCGCTAAAACTTTGGGAAAACCTTCCTGCATGTGATATACCTAGTAGTATCACGTGGTTCAAAGGAGCGCTTTGGTCATGACAGCCTACCGCAAACTCAGCATCAAAATGAAAATGTTTCTGATGATTATGTTCATGATGGCGTTTATCATCATCCTGGCGTTTGGGTCCTTGTATTATACGTACTCGGTGTATGACAAACAGCTGTTTGATAAGTCGTCCCGACTTCTGAACCTTTCTTCGTCTACAGTGGATGTTGAAATTCAGAAGTTGGAAGCGTTATCATTAAATATGATCTCCGATACGCAGATTCAAAGAGCCTTGAAGTCGTTGTTGGATGATGATAGCGCATATTCAAGCTTTATTGAACGAAAAAAGATCACGGATCGGCTATGGGAGCATATTAGTGGGGCTGCACGTTATGTGCAGTCCGTTCATCTGATTGATTCCAGGGGAAGAGTGAATAAATATGGCGAGACACTAACTGTATCCCCGGAAAAGTATGATCGGATGATTGCGGCTGCGGAGCAGGCCAATGGTGCAGTACGCTGGTTATACCCGGATGACGATGACCCGATGCTGGTTATGGTGCGTCAGGTGCGAGCCTACGAACCGATGACCCTGGAACCTGTAGGTATACTGTTTCTGCGTATTAATATCGAGCGACTCGTTGAGGAGTATGCGGGCATTGACAGCCAGGACAGTGACATTATTTTAAAAGCAGGCAGTGAAGTTGTCTATCCTTATCGTCAGCTTCCTGAAGCGGTGTCCGCTGGACTGAATCCACTTCCAGGCAGTGGGGGATATGAGATCAAGAATCTGGATGGGAGGGAGATATTTCTTTCCCAGAAGAAATCCGCATACACCGGCTGGGTGTATTATAATATGGCCTCTTATGATGAAATTTTTGAACGTATTATATGGTTGAAAAATAGTTTGGTCGTCGTTTATCTTATCGCCATTCTGGTTGTTCTCGCGCTTGGTATGGTGTTCGCACGAAGTCTGACAAGGCCGATCAGGCAGCTCATCAGTCAGATGAAGGAAGTACAGTATGGGGATCTGGAGAATATGGATGCCAATCTGTCCATTCCAACACACCAGCACATGGATGAATTGGGGTTACTACAGCGTACGTATCGACTGATGATTACACATATTAATACATTGATCAAAGAAAATTATGCAAGCCAGCTGGTCATTAAAGAAACGGAGTTCAAGGCGCTGCAGGCGCAGATCAATCCTCACTTTCTGTATAATGCGCTGGACTCGATCCATTGGCTCGCCAAAAAGAACAGGCAGGAGCAAATCTCCAGTATGGTGCTGTCACTTGGGTATTTGCTGCGTTCCTCCATCAGCTTCAAGCAAAATATCATTACCATTGCCGAAGAACTGGAGATTGTCAATCATTACATCACCATTCAGACCTACCGTTTCCGGCAGCGGCTGGATTTCCGTATGGATGTGCCTGCTTCTTATCTGGGTTGTGCCATTCCCAAGTTGACCCTACAGCCGCTACTGGAGAATGCCATTCAATACGGTTTGGAACCACAGGTTGGATCATGTCTGATTCGAGTGTATGCCGAGATATCAGGTGGCAAGCTGGCCCTTATCGTGGAGGATCACGGTCCCGGCATGGAACCCGAATATGTGGAACAGGTGCTGCGCGGTGAAGTGAAAACCAGAGGCACAGGTATTGGTCTGCTGAATATCAGGGAGCGGGTACGTCTGGCTTTTGGCGAAGAATATGATGTTCTGCTGGAGAGCAAGCCGGGGCATGGAACGAGAGTAACGGTGCTGCTGCCACCCCCATCACCAGGTAAGGAGGAGAAGCTATGGGAAGATGGATGCGAATGATAGGCATACTCTGTCTTATGCTGACTCTTCCTGGCTGCGTGAACCAGTTGGATCAAAGGCCAGGCATGATTGTGGACGAAGAGCCGATAACACTGCGAATCGCTTGGTGGGGTGGGGAGTTCCGCAACAATGCAACGATAGCCGTTATCGACCTGTATGAGAAGTTGAATCCACATGTGAACATCGAATACGAATATAGCAGTTTCAATGAATACTGGAGAAAACTTGCCCCACATGCAGCAGGCAATGCGTTGCCCGACATTATTCAGATGGACATCTCCTATCTGTCCCAGTATAGCTCGCTGCAACTGTTGGAGGACATGACGCCGTACATGCAGAGCGGACTGATCGACACGACAGATATTGAGAAGGAACAGCTGGAGAGTGGTAGCCTGAATGGAAAGACCTATGGTCTCAGTTTGGGGGTTAACGCCATGCTCAGCATCTATGATCCGGAAGTGTTAAAGGCCAATGATATTGAATTGCCAACGGATACGTGGACATGGGCGGATTTTGACCGAATGGGCGAGCAATTGCTCGGAAAAGGCATCTATCTGGGAACCTATTTCACGCCCGAACAGTTTTTCGCGTATTACTTGAGACAGTACGGTTCCAAGCTGTACGCGGAGGATGGCAAGGGATTGGGTTATGAAGATGATGCGTTGTTTATTGAATACTTTGGCAGGATGCAGCAGCTCGCGGAGAAGAAGCTTATTTTTGCACCGGATATCTGGACATCAGATATTGGCCAGCCTGATAACGACCCGTTTTATCTGGGAGAGGCTTTGTTTAGCTGGGGGTATTCCAACCAATTTATCAGCACCGCTCAGCGTTATGGCAAACCCTTAACCATCTCCCCAATGCCTGGGCCAAACAGCCAGGATGGATTGTTCTTGAAGCCAGGCATGTTTTTCTCCATGGCGGGTAATTCCAGACATAAGGAGGAAGCTGCCAAGTTCATCAGCTTTTTTGTGAATGATTTGGATGCCAATCTGCTTCTCAAAGGGGAGCGGGGGGTGCCCGTCTCATCCAGTGTCAAAGAGCGGATGAAGCTGGTGGTTGAACCGGAGCTGGCGCAAGTGTTTGACTATATTGATTGGGTTGTGGATAACAGCACTCAGATGGACCCGCCTGATCCTGTAGGTGCACCTGAGGTCACTGCGGTGCTACGTGAGTTGTATGATCTGCTACTGTTTGGCAAAATTACGCCTGAGCAGGCGGCGAAGGATTTCCGTGAGCGGGCAAATGCCATCCTGGGTGGGCAGTTATAAGAATGGACTAGATCATATATGTATATAATGGGCTTGGGGCTGTTGTCGTTCACAAGCTCAACCTTCATTCTACTCGGGTGAGGGTTTTTGTTATGGAATGGTGTATATTTCCTCTAGTATAATAAAAATGGGCAGTTGTCTATCTGTAGATCAGATAGATTCTATCCATATCTTATTGGATGAGGAGTGTCAGGACATGTCCATACATCAGATAGGTCACAAGGTGTCTTTTGCTGATATCAAAACGAAGTTGCCTCAGGAAAGTTGGATGTACACTCAGAATGAAGCGCACAACGGTGAATTTGAAGCCGAGGAAGTATGGTTACATTCTGGTGACCTTCATATCAGTGAACTGTTGTTGGATGAAGGACCTTTTTTGATCTTGGTTGAAGGAAATCTGACAGTGGATCGTTATATTGGAAATACAAGTTCCGACGCGGCCAGTTCAAATCTGGTTGTACTTGGGAATCTCATAACGCCCTATATGATCGTGGGTGGGCAGGAAATATATATTACAGGTAATCTCTATGTGGAAGATATGTTCTGGGGGGATTATAACCATGGAGAATTGACAGTGAGAGGGAATGTAGAAGGTGGATTGCTGGTAAGTACCGAGCAATATATGATTCAGGTTCAAGGACAGCGCAATGTGAAGCGTCAGCTTGAAGAATGGGAGGATCTCGGACCATGGCGGGGCTTTGACATGTTGGCGTTATTGGTTCCTGAATGTGTGATTGATGAAGATACAGAGCCGTTTCCTTGGCGAGAAGAAATGTTAAAGAGGCTGCAGCAAGGACGACCTGTAATCAACCGAAAGTACATTCATGCTGATGAATCAGAGCCAGATGTGCCGGATTGGTTCGAAGATCATCGTATTACCGCTGAGAACATAGAGCGTCTTACTCATCCATCTTTGTTGCCTGTAAGAGAGGAGGATGAGTTACTCAACAGCTATGAATTTTGGTTGAACGAGCAATTTTGCCGAGTATCGGTCTATGGAGATGAGCATACGGAGGGGTATTTCCGCAGTCTTTATTTTCAGGATGACCATAACTGTGCATTGTTGCTTAAGATGGAGCCATCAGATCAAGGTTCCAACTCTCCTGATAAACATATCCTACAACCGGGTAAACCTGTCTGGATGATCTCAGGTGCATATCGTTATCTGCACAATGAGAATTCGGAATGGAACGTATTTTCGGAGAACTCACCTGCTGATATTCAGCAGTTAAGCGAGCAAGGATGGAGCACCTTGTTGCAGTCTGTATCGAATTATCAGTATGCCCGTTCCTTAATTTCGCATCAACTGATCCGTGATTTATTAGCTTTGCCGATCGTGGAGCCATATGACGATTATTATGATGACGACCGGCATGGGCTGTGGATTGGAGACTTGTATTATGCATTTCGACAAGCAGGTCAGCTGAGTGATGGTATTCCCCAGCCAGCTATGCTACGTATTGGAAGAGAGTATAAGGATACTCAAGGGGAGACGCAGGTGGAGAAATACTATTATACCCTGCACCAACATGAGGACGGCACGGAAAGTGTGTTGATCGAATACTCGGCTCAGAAGGACGAGGATGAGGAAGAAGAACCGGTGTTGCTTGAACTTCATTATATAGGCGGCTCTCAATTACTACATGCCGTTCAATTGCTCGAACGTGGACGCCAAGTGCTCATTCAAGCAAATGAGGATTTACTGAATGGGGAGCCGCCGTACGCTGCTGAATCATTTGCGAAGCGATTCTGGAAATCAAAAGGATACCTGAAATGAATAAAACAACCTTCACCTCTGGTTTTGAGGGAAGGTTGTTTTGTCGTTGTATTTACCCAAACTGGGCTTGATGTAGTCGGCTGTACGAGCCTTTACGTGCGAGCAGTTCTTCATGGCTTCCTTGTTCAGCGACACTGCCGTTCTCCACGACTACGATGCGATCGGCGTGTCTGATGGTCGCCAGTCGATGGGCAATCACCAATGTCGTACGTCCTTGAGCCAGCTCGGACAACGCCAGTTGAATAGCAGCTTCTGTCTCGGTATCGAGTGCGGAGGTGGCTTCATCCAGAATGAGAATTGGCGGATTTTTCAGGATCATTCTTGCGATGGAAAGACGCTGCTTCTGTCCGCCGGACAATTTCACGCCGCGTTCACCGATCATGGTATCGAGTCCATCTGGCTGGGACTGTACTAGCTCTTCCAATTGGGCCCGGCGAATGGCTTGCCAGATTTCTTCATCGGAAGCATTCAGTTTGCCGTATGCAATATTTTCACGAATCGTTCCGTCAAACAGGAAAATATCCTGCTGCACAATCCCGATATGGGAGCGCAGTGATTCCAGCGTCATGTCCTTCACCGGAATGCCATCGATGGAGATATGTCCCGCATCCACATCGTAGAAACGTGGGATCAGGCTGCATAACGTCGTTTTACCTCCGCCCGAAGGTCCAACCAGAGCAACCGTCTGGCCTGCCTGGATATCCAGATTGACCTGAGACAGCGTAGGTTTGTGTTCTCCATAAGAAAAGGTAACGTTATGGAAAGCAATATCTCCTTTGACATCCGGAATCGGTTGCGCCTGAGGAGTATCTTCTACATCCGGTACAGCCTCAAGCAACTCCAGGTAACGTCTGAATCCGGCGATGCCTTTGGGATACGTCTCGATGACGGAGTTAATCTTCTCAATCGGCCCGAGGAATACATTGGATAACATCACAAAAGCGATGAATTCCCCATAGGTCATACTTCCTTGAATAACAAACCAGGTTCCACACACCAGCACAAACAGCGATACAAATTTCATCAGAATGAAGCTGAGTGAAGAGTTCCAGGCCATAATGCGGTAGGTGATCAGTTTGGTGAGTCGGAAACGTTCGTTATTCTCGACGAAACGTCCTACTTCATGTTTTTCATTGGCAAAAGCTTGTACCACACGGATGCCGCTCACATTGTTCTCAACCCGTGCATTATAATCGGCGATATCTGCAAACATGCGCTTAAACGCCTTGGACATTTTGCGACTGAAATACAGTGACAGGTAAATCATCAGCGGAACGATGATGAACGTCATCACAGCGAGTTGCCAGTTGATCCCCAGCATAATACCAAAAGCTCCGGCCAGTGTCATGAAGGCGATGAATAAGTCCTCGGGTCCGTGATGCGCGATCTCACCAATATCCATCAGATCGTTGGTCATGCGGGAGACCAGATGCCCGGTCTTATTGTTATCGAAGAAGCGGAAGGACTGCTTCTGTACTCGCTGGAACAGTTCACGCCGCATATCGGATTCGATGTTAATGCCGAGCTTGTGGCCCCAATAGGTGACTGCATAATGGAAAAAGGAACTGAGCAGGTAGATGCCGAGCAATCCGACACACGCTGCTAAGATCATGGACCAATTGCCAGCCGGAAGCAGTTGATCGACCACCCGGTTCACGGCGAGTGGAAAGGCTAACTCCAGCAGCGCGGCGGCGATGGCACAGGAAAAGTCCAATATAAAGAGCCTTTTGTAAGGGCGATAATAAGACATAAAACGACGAAGCATATGTAAGTCCTCCTCAATATGACATAAATGCCCGAGCAGGCTAATTAGCCTATCCGGACACCTGTATTCATGCTTATGTTATTTGCGGTTTTGCTCGGCACGTTCTACGATCATATCGGCGAATTCCTCAGCCTGACCTTGAATCGCAATCGGGTCGAAGTACCAGTAACGGTCTTCCAGCAACTCATACACCTGATTGTTTTTCACAGCCGGCAGGGATTGCCAGATGGCATCACCTTGGTAATTTTTATTGTTCTCTCCAACGGTTAAGAAAATATGATCCCCTGCATAATCACCAACAACTTCACGTGAAATTTCTTTCCATTGGGTATCACCCATCAGTTCTTTTTTGGTGATTTCGAGTGGGGCAAGTTGCAAAGCACTGTAGACCGCTTGTCCTCCTCGACCAAAATTGTCTCCATATCCATAATAACTCTTGTCGGATACTTCAAGGATGGAGAAGGTTTCCTCCGGTTTAATGACTGTTTTCACCTTAGCGCGAGCGGCTTCAATTCGCTCATCGTACGTTTTTAGCCAAGCTTCGGCTGCTTCGGATTTGTTCATCAACTCTCCGAATCCCCGGATTTCGTCATGTACATTGGTGAATGTACCATACGGAATGACCACGGTAGGTGCGATTTTTTGGTAACTCTCAATTTCGCTGGCCTGGTCGGAGTAAGTAATGATCAGATCCGGGTTCAAGGCAATAACCTTCTCCATGGATACAGCCGCCCGATCACCGATACCCTCTATGCCCGCCACCTGATCGGCATAGAACGGGTTTTCCAAATAATATTGAACGGCCCCAACGGGTTTCACACCCAGTGCGAGCAGATCACTTACGTACATATCCGTAACGATCCGTTTCGGTTCAGCCGGAATCTCAACATCCCCGCTTAATGATTTGTAGATTCGTGTAGCATTTGAATTATCCGAACCGGACGATGTGTCTGTGTTCGTCTCGGTAGAGCCGGTTGTCGCTTCGGTTCCCGTTGCCGATGTCTGTTCAGTGGCAGTCGAACCTGTTCCGCTGCTGCAAGCAGCCAGAACCATAATGATGGCGAGCATAAGTAGCAAGCCGGAAAAGCGTTTTTTTGCAGCAAACATATTTCTGTTCCCCCTATGTTTAATCAATAATGATTATTATTCTCATTAATAACATAGAGGAAGACGTGATATTTGTACATGGACAACTATGATCACTACTGCATGGACAATTATGATGTGAGGTGACGCATGATATGCTGCAACTGCTCCATAACGGACAAAGGATCAAATCCATAGAACATGTCGGCATCAATTTCATATACGCGTCCTTCACGAACGGTGGAGAGGGTGCCCCAAGATTCCTGATTCAGCAGGTTATCCAACATTTCTCGTTCGGCAGGTTCCTCAGGGTAGGCGACAAACATGTGATCTGCTGCATACAAGTGAATCTCAGACAACGGAACATGAACGTACCCCGTGAGTAATTGCCCATCCTGCTCCATGCGTGACGGCGGAGTGAAGCCCAGCGATTGATACAGCACATAAGAAGCTCTGCCCCAGCCATGACCATAGATATAAGCGCCGTCCTCTCCAATCATAAACATGCAAACGGCGGAACCACGTGTCCCTTCCATCCACTGATCTAATGTATGATTGGCCTCTTGCTCAAGTTGATGATATCGATCTAACAACGCCTGTGCATTGGACTCAAGCCCGGTAATTCGGCCGAGATGAAGAAGCTGCTCCTGCCAATCGAGTTCCTCAAAGGGCATCAGAATGGTCGGTGCGATCAGACGTAGTTCATCGGAAGCGGGATGCGGTGCATACCCGATAATGACATCGGGCTGAGCGTGTGCAATCAGATCCGTATGTTTAACCAGCTCATATTCGGAATGTTGCTCAAATGGTTCATGACCATGTTCCCCCAGTTTTTCTTCCATCCAGCTGGCAACGGCGCCCATGTGGGGAGTGTGGCCCAATGCCAGAAGTGAGGCCGTATAGTTGTAAGTCAAAGATACAATCTTTTTGGGCATTTTCCGGTAGTGTGTTGGTGCTGATCCAACCATCTGTTTGAATTTGCGGCTCAGATAGAAGGTGTCCCTGTAGCCTGTCAGTTGTGCAATCTCCTGTAGCGTAGGGTTCGCGAACAACAGATGTTCTTGAGCCATTCTGATTCTGAGACGAGTTACATATTCAACAAACGTAAGACCTGTATGTTTCTTGAACTCCCGTGAAAAATGCTCAGGACTCACATTTGCATCCCGTGCCAATTGTTCGCGGGTTAACGGATGGGTATACATCTGATGGATATGTCTGAGCACGGCATCGAGCCAGGAGTGATCTTCATGAGCAGAATGAGCCGCATGATCCCGCAAAATATCCAGTAACTCATAGAAAAGCATATGTGGCCTGAATGGACTGGAACCATGCCCCTTTGAACTTGCTTGAACCAGCTCTACTGCCCTATCGGTGAGAGTACGACTCACAATGGGAGCTGGTATCCCGAACGGCCAGAACAGCTGTTCATTTTCAGTAGAATCAAAAGCAATAGCAATCCCCTGTACTGGCGACAGGGAGCCGCGCTTGTTCTCGTGCTGAAGCAGGCTTCCAGCTTGCCGAACCACTGCACAGCCTGCATTTAGTGTCAGTTTACCCTCTGCACTGATCAGCCTGGCCTGGCCAGCAGTAATAACGTATAGTACATGAAGGGTACTCCACATCTCATCTGTACGGGAGAACGCCTCACGGTCGTGAAGTTGCACCAGATGGCGCAGCTTGAACAGGGCATCGGGGATGGACTGAATTTTCTGCAAGGAAACGGGGCGGGACAGCGACTTTTTATGATAAATGGTCTTGGATATATTCATTGGATAACTGTCTCCTTACATAAGTCAGCAGGGGCATTATTCGTCTCATGCCCTTTGTATACTGGCGTAATTCTCGGATCTCGACTATTATGCAGTATATACTATAATTGAAGTGACGTGGATGGACAGATTGAACAAATCAACTTTTTCTATGAAAAATAGATAAAGTGGTTGAAATCGCTATCAACACCGACTATAATGAAAATGTCGAAACGTTTCAATCTAGCGTTTACTGCCAGTTTCACTGTATTAGGCACGAACTGTTTATAGAGCGCCAGATTGAAAGACGTGTCATGACCATCACTTATGGTATGGATTGGAACGGGACGCATTCAACCGTAGCCCCATAAGGATGGGAACGAGGATTTTTTTTGAGAACACCTCGAAACGTTTCGATTGACATCCATCGCTATGATATGTATAAAGATTAATAAACGATAATACAGGATTTAGTGGTTGTTCTAACCATGTATCGTATAGAATGTAGATAACCTTGAATTTGTTCTTTATAGGTTCAACTAAACTTTTTACGCGAGAACGGAGAGGACAGAAATAACGTGAAGAAGCGAAGTGTTCGCCTAAAAGCTTTCTGCAAGAAAGCTACATCGGAAGCATACGCTATCCCCGGATTTTCCCTTTGAAGAAGGGAATTAAAAAAAATCTGGGGATAACAGCGATCGGAAGGTTATTCTGTCATCGGAGTGGTAAGTGTAAATATTCTTTAGTTGAACTTATATATAGTTTAGAAGGAGCGAACGTGGAATGGCAACGATTAAGGATGTGGCAAAGCTGGCAGGTGTAGCACTCTCGACTGCTTCCTATGCGCTGAGCGGGGATAGCAAGGTTAGTGCCAAAACCAAGGCTAAAGTGCTTGAGGCAGCACGAGAACTGAATTACCGCAAGAACGGCTTTGCCATGGACCTGAAACGGAGCCGGACGAACACCATCGCTTTGATCCTTACAGATCTGTCGGGCCCGTATTACTCGGAGTTGATCCGTAGTGTACAGGATGTAGCCCTCGCGAACGGGTATGACTTGATTGCGTGCAGCTCTATGGGTGGACGGGATTCAACGGCAGTACGATTTTTGCGTGAAAAAAGAGTAGATGGAGCCATCATCCTGGCGCATAACATTCATGATGATATTCTGGTAGAATCTGCTGGTCATCGCTTTCCAATCATTGTGATGGATCGTCAGCTGTCGAGTGACCATTTGGTCAACGTGCTGGTGGATGGAGAGCAGGGCGGTTACCTTGCTACCCGCCACCTGATTCAGTCGGGACATCAGAAGATCGCTTATATCAGTGGCCCATCCAACTCGTATGACAACGCGCTCCGTTACCAAGGGTATCTGCGAGCGATGCGGGAAGCCGGACTTGAAGAAAAGTCCAAATGGCGTCTGAACGGTAACTTTGTGCGTGAGGGCGGATACAGTGCAACCAAAATGATGATCATGCAAGGTGATCTTCCCTCAGCGGTATTTTACGGTAACGATGAGATGGCGATTGGTGGCCTGAAGGCATTGGAAGAGCGTGGTGTATCGGTGCCAAATGATATTTCCGTGATCGGTTTTGATGATATTCAGTTGTCCGAATATGTGCATCCACCGCTGACAACGATACGCCAGCCTAAGCATGAAGCCGGGTCGCTCGCCGGACATCTGTTATTCCAGATGCTCAATGGCGAAGCGGTTGACCCTTCATATACGTTAACAATTAATATGATCGAGCGCAGCTCTGTACGTTCGGTTTAGGCCGAGTCTGACCAACCAAGAAATGCCTGCATGCTGAAGTGAAAGTTCAATGATGGGGTTATCGTCCGGACGGGCTGTAAAAAGTCGGTTTGAAGAGGCCCCTATTCTTTTTCAGATTAATCGAAACGTTTCGATTTTATACTAATTCAAGGAGTGAACCTTATGACAACGATGATTAATGCACCGATCCGGTTAAGCGCCGGGGAGTTATCTTTTACCTTTTTGAACAGTGGAGACCTGTATCAGGCCACATCCGGCACAACGATGTTGAACCAGTTGCTCAGCAACCAGATTGATGGATCTCTGAATAACCTGTACCTGCGTGTACACGAGGGAGAGAACATCAGCTCGTTCCCGTTGCTCGGTGTACGTTCGAACAGCAAGGTGATTACAAGTAAAGCACAGTCCAGCAACCAGTTGATCTGGGAGGGCACAGTCCAGCTGGAAGGTAGCGAACAAGGCATTGGCTATCAGGTCGTATTTACGGCTACACCGCAAGGTGTATGGTTCTGGGATGTGAAGCTCACAGGACAACAACATAACGTAGACGTGGTGTACGGACAGGATGTAGGTCTTGCTGATCCAGGTGCGGTACGCAGCAATGAAGCTTATCTGTCACAATACATTGACCATACGGTGTTTGAAGATGAGGCGAAAGGTTATGTCGTTTGTTCCCGTCAAAACCAGCCTCAGGGCGGTGCATTTCCTTATATGCAACAAGGTTCCCTGACGAAAGCAGTCGGTTACTCCACAGATGGATTCCAATTCTTCGGTCTGTCGTACAAGGAAACGAATCAACCAGAGAGCTTGAAGCGCCCAACGCTGGCAAATGAGACGTATCAGTATGAATTTGCCTACACGGCGCTGCAATCTGAACTGCTGAATCTGAACGGAGAAGCACAGGTGGTCTTTTATGGACTGGCGAAGCCTAATCATGCGGAAGGAATCTCTGCACTGGAATTCGGAGATGAAGTTACAGCAGCATGGAATGAAGTACAGGCTCTGACTGTGGAAAATGGTGATACGTTGGAACAGGTGAAACTGTCCTCCTTCCTGGGTGAACCACTGGTTACGCTTGATCTGACACAAGATGAGATTCATGATCTGTTCCCTGATCGTCATCAGGAAGAGCACAGCGGTGAGGAACTGTTATCCTTCTTCACAGGCAGCTATGAACATATCGTTCTGAAAGCAAAAGAATTGCTTGTAGAGCGTCCGCACGGTCACATTCTGATGAGTGGTGGCAACGTGCAACTTGGAGCACAGGTTATTACGACGACATCGTATATGTACGGTATTTTCAACTCACAACTCGTTATTGGTAACACCAATTTTAATAAAATGATCAGTAATGCTCGGAATGCATTAAACGTGCCGAAAACGGCGGGACAACGCATCTATGTGGAAATGGACGGACAATATCGTCTGCTGACGATGCCTTCCCTGTTCGAGATTGGCTTCAACTATGTACGTTGGATCTACAAAACGGAATCCGATACGATCATCGTGACGAACTATACAGGGGCACATACTACCGAAGTGAGCATGAACGTACGCTCCACAAGTGGCACAGCATACCGTTACCTGGTAACAAACCAGATTACGATGAATGTGAATGAATACGAATATCCACTGCATATGACGCAGGATGGCGATACTTTGATCTTCAAGGCTGATCCACAAGCGATTAGTGCTGGAACGTATCCGGATCTGCAATACCGCATGTCGGTGGATGGTGCGACTGTAAATGTAGGTGACGAAACGCTGCTGGCAAGTGGTATCCGCAGTGGTTCCGCATCACTGGTTACACTTAGTCTGGAAGCGAGTGCTGAATGGACGCTGAAGGTACAAGGGGTACTGGAAGGCCAAGCGGATAGCGCAGTGGTAGCAGGCTCAAGTCTTACGTTTGAAGAGGAAGTGCAGGCATACCGCGAGTTCTTCGCAGGTGTGATGAACGGGTTCCGTTTGTCCCGTGGAGAAGGCCAGAGTGCAGAGGATCTGTTCAAAGTTAATGCGCTGGCTTGGTGGTACACCCACAACATGCTGGTTCACTACTCTGTGCCTCACGGTTTGGAGCAGTATGGCGGCGCGGCTTGGGGTACGAGGGATGTGTGCCAAGGCCCGGTGGAGTACTTTATGGCGACGCAAAAATATGAGCAAGTTCGCGATATCATCAAAATGGTTTATACTCACCAATATGAAGATGATGGCAACTGGCCGCAATGGTTCATGTTTGATAAATACTTTGCGATCCAACAGGAAGAGAGCCATGGCGACATCATCGTATGGCCGCTGAAAGTTCTGGCGGATTACCTGACAGCGACTCGCGACTATGCAATCCTGGATGAGAAAGTACCTTATACGGTTAAACATAGCTTCGGGTTCACGGAAGAAACGGCAACGGTACTGGATCACGCGAAAAAAGAAATCGAATATATCCGTTCGCACTTCCTGCACGATACGTTCCTGTCTTCCTACGGAGATGGCGACTGGGATGATACGCTCCAACCAGCCAATGCACAGCTGAAGCAATACATGGTGAGCAGTTGGACGGTGGCATTGACGTATCAGTCCGTGAATGTGCTCTCGCAAGCGCTGAAATTTAAGGATGCAGACTTTGCACAGGAGCTTGATGTGCTGGCTCAAGGTATTCGTGAGGACTTTAACCGTTACATGCTGGGCACAGATGTGATTCCAGGCTTTGTATACATGGAAGAAGCGGACCAAGCGAAGCTGATGCTTCATCCAACGGATACAGAGACAGGCATCCAATATCGCCTGTTGCCAATGACGCGCAGCATGATTGGTGAGTTGCTGAATGCGGAGCAAGCAGAGTCTCATTACGCATTGATCCGTGAACAGTTCCTGTGCCCGGATGGCGTGCGTCTGATGAATCGTCCGGCTCAATATGCTGGCGGAGTAAGCACACACTTCAAA
Organism: Paenibacillus sp. FSL M8-0212; assembly: GCF_038004645.1. Classification (NCBI taxonomy): domain Bacteria; kingdom Bacillati; phylum Bacillota; class Bacilli; order Caryophanales; family Paenibacillaceae; genus Paenibacillus; species Paenibacillus sp. FSL M8-0212. Next base: position 3,073,636 of record NZ_JBBORP010000001.1, read on the forward strand.
CGTGCAGAGCAAGCATCCAACTTCGGACGTGAGATTGGTTTGCAATATGTACACGCTCATATCCGTTACGTAGAAGCGATGGCGAAGCTGGGTAAGACAGATCAGGTGTGGAATGGTCTCGCGATGATCAACCCGGTTGGTATCGGCGAGGTTGTACCTAACGCGGAGATTCGCCAAGCGAACTCATACTTCAGTAGTTCGGACGGTAAGTTTAATACACGTTACGAGGCACAGGAGCATTTTGACCAGCTTCGTAAAGGGACTGTACAAGTGAAAGGCGGATGGAGAATCTACTCCAGCGGCCCTGGAATCTACATGAACCAGCTGATCTCCAATGCACTTGGCATTCGTCAAGAGGGCGGCGATCTGGTCATTGACCCGGTATTGCCAGCTGAGCTGAACGGCATGCAATTCGAATTCGAGTATGCAGGTGAGCCGGTGACGTTCATTTATCACTTGAACGAAGGTGCTGTGAGCCGTGTAGCGGTGAACGGCAAAGACATTCGCACTGAGCGTACAGCGAACCGTTACCGTCAGGGCGGGGTCAGCATCTCGCTTGATGAGTTCAGACAAGCACGCAGTGCAACTGAGCGTACGGTTGTTGATATCTATATGTAATCTCATAACATGATGTACACCAAGGTCATCCTCCTTTATTCAAAGGCGGGATGGCCTTTTTGCCATATGCTCTTACGATTGCTTACCGCAGCGGAACCGCCAGTAACGTATGCAACAGCTCATTATGCCGCACATGCTTGGTTACATAGCCCTGTTGTTCCAGCCAGCTGCATAGCTCACCCAGCAGAGGGAAGTGACGCTCGCGCAAGGCGCGCAGCTGTTCCTCGTGTCCTGTGGTTTCTGCCTCCCGAATATAGGAATCACGGTGAGTCGCATCAACAAACATCAGATCGGTTAGACCGATACGTCCACGCGAGGTTAATACCCGCTGCATCTCCTGTAAAGCCAATAGTTGCTGATCTGGACTTAGATGATGGAAAGCAAAGCTGGATACAACAAAGTCGAAGGAATGATCGGTAAAAGGCAACGCCAGAAAATTACCAAGTTTCACATGCATCTCAGGATATTTGGTACGACATCTGCGTAGCATCTCCCGGGATTGGTCGATTGCAGTCATGTTTGCGCCGCGCTGTAGCAGTTTCCCAGCCAGATTACCTGTGCCTGTACCAATATCGAGTCCTTTCTCACCAAGGGCGGGAGAGATCCGATGAGCTGTCTGTTCGAGCGCTTCGTCATAGTTGTGATACAGATAAAAGGAAGACTGTACCGTATCATTGGAATCGCCTGGCGCGGAATGATCTGCATCTGCATTATGATGTGGGTGTGGAACTTCATGCTCATCGCTTATAGGCGAGGGGTTGTCCGAATGATGCCTGCCCTCTGAATTGGCTTGTTCAGTACTGACTCTGCCTGCTGCTTGCACTCGTTGATCGTGGATGGCTGCCTGTGTGTCATAATTCCACCGATCATGCCAGTTCTGCCGTGCTTCGCGCAGGCGACGCGCACTGTCCGCGAGATCGTGTAGATGGCTGACATCCAGCGGTCCGTCCTGACGATTCAGGTCAATCATGCGCTGGGTTGTATCCATCATACGTTTGAGCTCAATCCACTGGGCATACATGACGGCCTGTTGCAGTTCCAGATATTCTTCCAGCCGCTGCTGATTCCCTTGATCAATCTCTCCGAGCGCGTGTGTAATATCCTGTAGCGACATGCCAATCTCACGCAGCGCAGCAATGGTCTGAAGCCGCCAGATATCATTCTCGGTGTATGTGCGATAGCCGTTACTAGACTGTTTGGCGGGGAGAATTAATCCTTTTTCCTCATAAAAACGAATGGCTCTCGCTGATATACCAAGCCTGCTTGCTGCCTCTTTGATATTCATCTTGCATCCCCTCCTTATCGAATCAGTATAAACCATGACGTTACGGCAAGGTTAAGTGTTTATTTCATTTTGCGAAAAGGTTTAATACTGAGTGGAATTTTAGTCAAAGCTGGGGCTATGCTACAATATATAGAACAAAAAAACTTAAATAGTGAAGTAAAGAACAATGTCTTCCTATTCCTAAGTTTCTCAACGTTCTTAACTCTCTTAACTTTCCCGACGTTGTAGCGCACAGCGTTGTCGACTATAGCACGAAAGGTTGAATCATTATGCTTACCAGCCATACATTTACGATTCGTCCATCCGAAATTAAGGATGCAACACAGCTAATGGAGTTGGACACCCTGGTATGGGACCAATACACCTCTCCTGCACCGATGCATTGGCGCTCCAGACAGCAATACCTGCAGCATTGTCCGCCAGGCAGTCAATTGATTGCGGTGCAGGGAGAGCGGGTATGTGGTTATGTGGGCTTCCAGCCAGCCACAGGTATGCCTGTTAACCGTCATGTCTACGAGATCCATATTGCAGTTCATCCTCATGATCGGCGTTGTGGCATTGCCACAGCTTTGATGGATGCTATCAAGCAGCATGCGCTTGAACAAGGCGTTCGCAAGCTCAGGCTGCGCGTTCTCTCCAGCAATCCGGGAGCCATCACGTTTTATACACAGTGTGGATTTGTGACGGAAGGCAGGCTGGTGTCCGAGTTTTATATCGGAGGCAAGTATGTGGACGATATTCTTATGGGTTATTTTATCTAGACCAAATAGAAACTAGTTGAGGAGGAACAACGATGGATATGGGGCTTCAGGGTAAAAAAGCACTGGTGCTGGCTTCCAGTCGCGGGCTGGGCAAAGCGGTAGCCGCTCAATTGGCAGCAGAAGGTGCTGACGTCATGCTTGCCAGCCGGAGCGAAGAAAAGCTCGCAGCAGTGAAGCAGGAGCTTCTGGCGCTTGGTGGTGGCGGACGTGTGGAATATTGTGCAACCGATGTGACACGCAAGGAAGATATTGAGGTTTTGATTCACAAGACAGCAGAAATGTTCGGGCAGATTGATATTCTGGTGAACAATTCGGGTGGCCCGCCATCGGGTTCATTTGAGTCACTGACGGATGAGGATTGGGAGCGTGCATTTGAATTAAATGTTCTCAGTTATGTAAGGCTCATTCGTGGTGCTCTTCCTTATATGAAAGAAAGCGGAGGACACATTGTGAATATCGCTTCAACTTCGGTGAAGCAGCCGATTCCGGGTCTGGTGCTGTCCAACACGTTCCGTACCGGCGTGTTTGGGTTGGCGAAGACGTTATCCCAGGAGCTGGCTCCATACGGAATTTTGATCAACACGGTGGCTCCGGGTCGTATTGCAACAGACCGCATCCGTGAGCTGGATGCCGCACGGGCAGAGCAGAACGGAATCAGTGAGGAAGAGGTCTCTGACCAATTTCGTAAGGAGATCCCACTCGGACGTTATGGTCAACCAGAGGAGTTTGCCAAAGCGGTGGTGTTCCTGTTATCCGGGGCCAATACGTACATTACCGGAACCTCATTGATCGTGGATGGTGGCATGGTCCGAGCCCTATAAGGGAGGAGTTTGATCAACAGATTCAAAGTTATAAGGAAACGGATTACGATATTATTAAAATTAAGCCCCTCCTTAATGTCCACTTGTTGTGGAGAAGGAGGGGCTTAATTTTGATTCATGCATTGTGTGGAAAAACGAGCTCCCTAACAACGTTAACAACAATTATACCGGGTGTATAGATAAACCGAGCTTGCCCAACGTTCTGGGCCTATTGCTTTGTTAAGATAAGTCTTTGCCGCTGTCATTAGTTGACGTGTCGACTTTGCTGGAATCCGGATTCGGCATTGTCTTGGCCTCGCCGTCACGTTTTGCTCCATGACCATGGACGTGACCTGCTGGACCTTCTGGCTGTTTACCATTAACGAGGTCGGTAACTCGTTGAGTGATGTCTGCCTCACGCTCATCGAATTGGCTTTGTGTGATTTTGCCATCGGTCAACTGTTGCTGCAGTTCTGCTTTCTGGGTAGTAACGATTGTGTCGATAACTGTCTGCACGTCCACGTTCTTGGTGGCTGCAATCTCAGCAATCGTACTGCCTGCTTCACGGGCTTCCTTTAGTTCATCTGTTGTAACCCCGAGGATGGAGGCCAGTTCCTTGGCATAACGTTCTGCTCCTGGTCCACCGAATCCACCCGGACCACGTCCACCTGCCCCAACTTCCTTCATATTACCGTTTACCAGGTCAGTCACACGTTGTGTAAGTGTAGCTGTACGCTCATCGTACTGGGTTTGCGTGATTTTGCCATCGGTCAACTGCTGTTGTAGTTCTATTTTCTCCGCTGTGACCAGTTTATCAATGACGGTCTGCACGTCCACATTTTGGGTAGCTGCAATCTCGGCAATGGTGCTGCCTGCTTTGCGCGCTTCTTTCAGCTCATCGGCAGACACGCCAAGTACGGAGGTCAGTTCGTCCGAATGGCGCTGCAGCCCGGGTCCCCAACCTCTAACTCCGTCTTCTGGTTTTATTTTATGTGAATTTAATGTAGAAGAGCTGTCCGATTTGGTCTGGCCTGAAGGAGTAGCTGCCGGATCTGCATTAGCCACTGAATGTGCAAATATACCTCCGCCGAGTGCAATCGTCAAAGCCATTGTGCTGGTAACCACTACTGTTCTTGATGTTTTGGTTCTCTTCATCCTGGATCATCCTTCTTTCTTCTGTAGGTTGGTATGGGTGTACGCCCACAACGTTATATTAGAGAGCAAGAATGAAGGTAGGCTGAGTGGAACCTTAATTGGCAGTAAAAAATGGTGCTCTTACCAACAATGCCCCTCACCTATGTTTGAAATTCTCACAGGAAAGGGGCATATGGACGGTTTCAGTTAGATGTAACTCAATTATGTAAACGAATTAGCGTAATAGTTCCCATTCATGCTGAAGCATGCCGTATACTGCATGGTTCACGTAACCTTTAGGCAGCTTCTCTGCCTGTCGAATGACACCTTCCAGAACAAATCCGAGTCTTTCGGGGATGGCGCGACTCCGTTTGTTGTTTGTTGCCGAGCGAATCTCGACGCGATTCAGATCCAGGGTCACCAGTGCATAGTCTACCAGAACGCGACAAGCGCTTGTCATCAAGCCTTGACCCTCAAAGCCTTTTCCAAGCCAGTATCCGATGCTTACGGAGCGGTTGGTCCAGTTAATCTCGTGGAATCCGATGACGCCAGCGAGATCCCCTTTTGACCATACTCCGGCGGTGAATCCGCCATTCTCGGCACCTTGTTTTAACGCGTTAGTAATGAAGTTTGAGGTGTGCTCCACTTCTGTGACATGATCCACCCACGGCAACCAATGTCGCAGTTGATCCCGCGAACGATCCGTCAGTTCGAACAGCGGTTTGGTATGTTCCATGGCCAGTGGCCGGAGTTCGGTATATTCATCCAATGAATAGGTAAACATGAATGCAACCTTCTTTCTTTGTATAGTATGGGTTTAGTTTTGGTGGATTAACGGGAAGTCTTGGGTAACTTTTGCTCCAGTGCAAACAGGTCTTCTTCCATTGAGGCCATGCGTTGATTGACTGTTGTGCGTGCGTCACGGAGTGCCTGATTATATATGTAGGGAGCGAGCTGTGTCATGAACAGGTCGAGGACACCCCAAGCGGCTAGATCGCCGAGTTCTTCGCCACGTTCCTCTTCGAAATACGACTGTATGGTGCGAATGGCTTCATCCTGTTGTTCTTTGGTCAGTTTAAGCGAGTTCGATGGAATGGGAAACCCTCCCTTTAATTTGTTTTTACTATCATGCTACATGATTCGAGCGAACCCGTCAAAATGGTTTTGGGCCTATTTATGCACGGCTGATCCTGACTTTGGTGCCGTTCTTTATTGAACTCCTCCCCCGTTAAAGGTATATTTAAATGAAACGCGTACGAAACTTTCCAAGAAAATAGATTTTTTCAGGAAATGACTTCGTTATTAAGGAATTATAGCCGGAATTGCTGCAATTCCCGAAGGCTCCAATCCATTCATGAAAGGTTTGATACCTGTGGACAATCGTACAACCCCACCTAACTTTATCAAAAATATTATTACCGAAGATCTCCGGTCTGGGAAAGTCCAGGAAGTTATTACCCGTTTTCCTCCGGAACCGAACGGTTATCTGCATATCGGCCATGCCAAGGCGATCTGGATTAACTTTACGCTGGGCGGCGAATTTGGCGGCAAAACGAATCTGCGCTTTGATGACACGAATCCGGTCAAGGAAGATGTAGAGTACGTTCAATCGATTCAGGAAGACGTGAAATGGCTCGGATACGAGTGGAACGAGAAACGTTTTGCCTCGGATTATTTTGACGAGATGTACAACCGTGCTGTCTTGTTGATTAAAAAGGGTAAAGCCTACATCGACGACCAAAGCGCCGACGAAATCCGTGCAATGCGCGGAACGCTGACGGAGCCGGGTAAGAACAGCCCGTACCGTGATCGTTCGGTGGAAGAGAATCTCGACCTGTTCACACGTATGCGTGCAGGTGAATTCAAGAACGGAGAGAAAGTGCTGCGTGCCAAGATCGATATGTCTGCACCAAATATCAATCTGCGCGATCCGGTGATTTACCGGATTTCACATGCACACCATCATAACACGGGCGACAAATGGTGTATCTATCCGATGTACGCCTTTGCTCACCCACTCGAAGATGCAATTGAAGGTGTAACGCATTCCCTCTGTTCCCTGGAATTCGAGGATCAACGCCCATTCTATGATTGGGTTATTGCAGAATGTGAGATGGAGAGCCAACCACGTCAATACGAATTTGGTCGCCTGAACCTGTCCCAGATGGTGACAAGCAAGCGGAAGTTGAAACTGCTCGTGGACGAAGGCCATGTGGATGGATGGGATGATCCACGTATGCCAACGATTTCGGGTCTGCGTCGCCGGGGATATACACCGGAAGCCATTCGTGATTTTGTATTCGAAACAGGCATTTCCAAGAGTCAAGGGGTTATCGACCTGCAAACGCTGGAGCACTTTGTACGTGAAGACTTGAAACTGAAAGCTCCGCGCACGATGGCTGTCCTGCACCCACTCAAAGTGGTTATTACCAACTATCCTGAAGGACAAGTGGAATGGCTTGAAGCAGAGAACAATGTGGAGAACCCAGAGATGGGTAATCGCCAAATTCCGTTTTCCCGTGAGATATATATTGAACAAGACGATTTCATGGAAAATCCGCCGAACAAATATTTCCGTTTGTTCCCTGGCAACGAAGTTCGTCTGAAACATGCATACTTCATCAAATGTAACGATGTGATTAAGGACGCAGAAGGCAATGTAACTGAGATTCATTGTACCTATGATGTAGAGACGAAGAGCGGCAGTGGATTCACTGGCCGTAAAGTCAAAGGAACAATCCACTGGGTAGAAGCGACTCAAGCGGTACCTGCTGAATTCCGTCTGTATGAGCCTTTGATCCTGGATGAAGCACCGGAAGCAGAGGTGGAAGTGGCAGTAGCTGGAGCTGAAACTGAGGTTGTGGAAGAGCAACCGGAGAAAACGTTCCTGGATCAACTGAACCCGAACTCCCTTGAGATTGTCCACGGGTATGTGGAGCAAGAGATGAAGGAAGCGAATGCTCAAGATAAATTCCAATTCTTCCGTCACGGTTACTTCAGTGTAGATCCAAAACATTCCGAGCCAGGTCGTCCGGTATTTAACCGGGTCGTATCCCTGAAAAGCTCATTCCAACTGCCGAAGGCATAATGTGAAGCGTATAGGTAGGACGATAGGTTAGCAGTAAACTTAAATCTATGAACGTAAAAGGCGTCTCCAGGGCAATAAGCCAATGGAGACGCCTTTTTCTTATGCGCCTGCAATTGCTAAAGAAGGTTGTACTGGTACAAGTCCTGGTTCTGTGTGGATACACAAGAAAATAATTATTAATACAACGGGATACTAAAATGAACATTTTTCCAACTTTCGACGTTTAAGTTAATGTGAACAATAATTCCAAGGAGGAATCAAGATGAAGCGATTTGTTTCTTTATTGTTGATGTTAACTTTAGTTGTCTGTGTAGGATCCGTTGCATCTGCTGCTTTGGACCAATCCCTAATGGATCTCCCTTTTAAGGAACGTGCGGCGAATGTGTATAATTCATCACTAAAAAAAGTTGAACTAAGTGTCATAAAGGAAGGAAAGTCAACAAAAACAACTTATAATTCCATTTATATCTCAGTGAAAGATGTTTTTAAACGATCCGGAGCAACGTTTGAATGGGATGGAAAGAAAAAAATCACCACAATTAAAAATGAAGGACAAGAACTGATTCTTAATTTCTCTGGCAAAGAAATCACAGCGGGTAAAAATCAAGTTGTGCTTCCTCAAGAGTGGGTACAGTTGAAAAACGGGGTCTCGAGTATTGATGCTTTTGTCTTAGTATATATTTTTGAATATGCTGCTGACGATTCCGATCAGGAAAGATTGGATTGGGAAGAAAAACTCAATTTTTTGGAAATCAATGAAACGACCGGACTTCCAGGATTAGATAAGTATATGCATGTGTTTGTTCAGTTTAATGATTAGTTAAAATCGTGTATTGTCTCTTGTTCAACTTTAAAATCTATAGAGAAACTAGCATAGTATTCATATTGTGATAGAACGAACTACAGCTCCGCTATATCCCCGGATTTCACCCTTTGAAAAGGGAGTCAAAAAATCCGGGGATAACAGCGATCGAAAGATTGTTCTGTCCTCGTAGTGCTTCAGTGGAAATCTTTCAATTCTTTCTAACAAAAGATTAACCGTCCTCATCCATATTGCCCATCTCCGTCAACACAACCGGCTGATAGCCGTTGCGGCGATTCGACAACCACATGATGCCGAATCCGACAGCGCCAATGAGCGAGAAGAATACGCCAATGCTATACATGATTTCCGCACCGAAGCTCTGGAACAGCCAGCCACCGAACAGACCGGCAATAACGCCCGAGAGACCACCCCAGGCCATCGTATATACCGCTTGACCGGAGGAACGGTAAGGTCTTGGAATGAACAGCATGGTCAGCTGTGTGCCCACATAGAAGTACCCACCGAACGTAATGGAGTGCATCAGCTGAATGAATACAATCTCCATCGGGTTGATGGCCAGTGCCATGAGCTGCCAGCGCAGTGCAAACAGCAGACTGATCAAAATGAGAGATGCCAAGAGCATGCTCATCTTGCGTTTGAGTAGGCGGTCGAGCAGCAGGAATACGCCGACTTCAAGAATGGATGAGGTGAAGATGGCCCAGCCGACCATCTGTTTGTCGCCACCCATTTCTACAATATATAGTGACATAAAAGTACTGTTCATCGCATTAGGCACCGATACGAGTACACCCAGGCCGATAAATGCCATAAAATACGGATTGAACATGACTTTGCCAAACCGCCGAAAAGTAACCACGGGTGTATCCGAAGCAATCGGCTGTCTGGGTAAAAATACGGATAATACAAAGGCGGTGGCAATCATACACGCAAATATAATGGATACACTGCCGATGCCAAAACGGTCAATGAGCGGTCCGGCTGCGACGGCAGTCAGTGCCCAACCGAGTGAACCCCAGAGCCGGAATGACCCAAATTTCTGGGTTGTACCATCGATATATCCGAGAATCAGGCTGTTCGTTTGTGCGAATAATGGACTTTGAAAAAAATAAAAGAAAATCATGGCTACATAGATCCATGTATACGTGGGCGCATAGAATACACCTTGGGCGAGCACAAATGTGCCTCCCATCATAATCATCAGGATGATGCGAATGTTGCGAGATTTATCGCTCCAGAAACCCCAGAACGGGTTGGCAAACAAGGATACAAAGGGTCCAATCGCCATGAGACTGCCAATCTCCAGTTTGGTCATGCCAATCTCTTGCAGGTAAAGCTGCAGGAATCCGGCAAAGATCGAGATGGCTCCATATATGAAAAAGTTATATAGTTTCAGAGAAACTAATGAGGTATTGCCTCTTGAAGGTGCAGGTCTGTCCAATTAAGCCATTCCTTTCAAATGCATATTGTTCAATGTATCATTTGTTGAAAGGGGATTCAATCTATAGAAAATGTTGATCGATTGATATAACAAGCCCACATCGTTACCAGGAGGGAGCAAGACATCATGAACACAAGGGAATGGACAGGCATCATATTGGCAGGAGGTTTATCCAGCCGCATGGGGACCAACAAGGCCATGCTGGAACTGAACGGTTCCGTTGTACTGCAACATGTCACAAATGCCATGAGACCCGCCGTATCCCGTATCATCGTGGCTGCCGGACCCAATGTGACAACCTACAGTGCAATGGGCTACGACTGCGTTCAGGATCTCTATCCGGGGAAGGGGCCACTCGCCGGTCTTCACGCGGCACTGGAAGCTTCCGATACAGACTGGAATCTGGTATGCGCCTGCGATATGCCGCTCCTGCAAACGTCCTTTTTTGATGGAATAAAAAAACTGGTCGAGTCGCGTGACTCTTATTCTGCTATCGTTCCACGCGTGGATGGACATGTCCACCCTCTTGCAGGGGCTTACCACAAACGAGTGCTCCCTGATCTTGAGCAGCGTCTGATTCAGGATCATCTTCGAGTAATGCGATGGCTTGAAGAGATTGGTTGCTGTTATGTCGAAGCGGAAGAGCTTGAGAGAGTGGGTGTTCATCAAGTAGCGATGCAAATGAGTAATATGAACACGCCGGAAGAGTACGAACGTATCCGTAATCAAGATTCTGGACTCGATTCCGATCTGTAGGATACAGGATCACCTGATGCATCTGCATGATGATTGCGATATTGAAGCGGGCTTTGGCCTGTCCAACGTTTGAATTGTCTGCTGAAATGGGACAGATGGGTGTAACCGAGCTTCCACGCAATTTCCCCGAGCGACAGCTCTGGCTGTTCGATCAGTACTTTGGCCTCCTGCAACTTCAGGCTGGAAAGGTAAGCCCTGGGTGATCGCCCGTACACCTTGCGAAAGACCTGCAAACCATATCCCGGGCTGATGCCAAACGAGGATATAATCTGCTCTACTTTGACCGTGGATACACTACTTTCCTTGGTTCGAAGCTGGGCATGGAATGCCTGCTTGATCGCCTCCGCTATAGCTCCCGCATAATGCATGGCTGTTGGAGCTGGTGCATGTGAAGCAGCAACGGAAGTGGTGGTCTCCGGTTCATTGTCAGCGGCTTGGGACAACAGGGCGAACAGTTCAAACATGCGGGCCTGCATGATCATTTTGTCAGTGGACGTGTAGGCTTCAGATACGTTAATCATCCCCATCCAACTCTCCAGCACAACGCGCATCTTCTTATTATCAGCTGTATCTGCTGCGTAGATTTGGCTATGCTGTGACATCAGCTTCAGGGTGAAGACGGGATCATCCACATTAAAATGAGCGCTAAAATAAGTCATGCCTTCCGTGGATACACATTGATTCGTATGTTTGAACCCGGGAGGAATGAGAAGAATGGAACCTGCCTCCACGGTATAGGTATAACCATGAATCACACTCTCCTGCGTACCTTCGATGATCAACATAATCTCAAAGCCCGGATGTGATTCTTCCGGCATCGCCCATCCATAGGGTACTTGTTGGCTGTGCGCACCATAGAATTTGATGTTACAGTCGATAATAGGTAGCCAGTGGGCCAGCGTATGGTGAGGCATTTCTCGGAGCTGTGATCGGATATCCATCATATTCACCTCGGAAAAGGGTAAAAACAACTTGCCTTATACAGTCGGCACTCGTAGTATACTTCATTATAATCAGTTTAACGCGGGCATGGATATTCCATGGAACACATCAGCGTTTGAAGTGGTTGCTGAACAATCGAAGTTCTTCAACCGATAATAATGTAAACGCTACCATTGTGGATTGGAATATGTCAACTCTTTCACACGTCAAGATCATTAAATTTTCCACCTAAAAAGGAGATTAAATCATGGACAAATTATTATATGGTGTAGCCTACTATGATGAATATATGCCTTACGAAAGATTGGACAAGGACATTCAGATGATGAAGGATGCAGGGATCAATGTGGTCCGCATTGCAGAATCAACCTGGAGTACCCATGAACCGCAGAATGGCGTATTTGACTTCTCTTCCGTAGACCGTGTGCTGGATGCCATGCATGAGGCGGGGATTCAGGTCATCGTTGGCACACCAACGTATGCTGTTCCAACGTGGATGGTAAAGGAACACCCGGACGTTCTGGCTACAACCTCACAGGGACCTGGTAAATACGGCGCAAGACAGATCATGGATATTACCCATCCAACCTATCTATTCTATGCCGAGCGGATCATCCGCAAGCTGATCTCTCGGGTAAGCACACATCCAGCGGTAATTGGATATCAGACAGATAACGAGACGAAGCATTACAATACGGCCGGAGATAATGTACAACTGCAATTCGTCAAATATATGCGGAACAAGTTCAGTTCTCTGGATGAACTCAACAAGGAATTTGGCCTCGACTACTGGAGCAATCGAATCAATAGCTGGGAAGACTTCCCGTCTGTTGTAGGAACGATCAACGGTAGTCTGGGCGCTGAATTTGCAAAGTTCCAGCGACAGCTGGTAACCAACTTTTTGGCTTGGCAAGTGGGGATCGTGAATGAATACAAACAGGAAGGACAGTTTGTTACCCAGAACTTTGACTTCGATTGGCGTGGATATTCCTACGGTATTCAAGGGGATGTGGATCATTTTGCAGCATCGAAACCTTTTGACATCACTAGTGTGGACATCTACCATCCTTCCCAGGATGATCTGACGGGCATCGAGATTTCATTCGGCGGCGATGTGGCGCGTTCAACCAAACAATCGAACTATCTGGTACTGGAGACCGAAGCGCAGGCGTTCTGGCATTGGGTTCCGTATCCGGGACAGCTGCGTTTGCAGGCATTCAGTCATCTGGCATCAGGAGCGAACATGGTCGCTTACTGGCACTGGCATTCGTTGCACAATTCGTTTGAGACGTATTGGAAAGGATTGCTCAGTCATGACTTTGAACCGAATCCGGTGTACAACGAAGCGAAGACGATTGGCAGGGATTTTGCCCGTCTCAGTCCAAAGCTCGTTAATCTGAAGAAAAAGAATCGGGTAGCTGTGCTGTTCAGCAATGAGGCCCTGACATCCATCAAGTGGTTTGGTTTTAACTTCACCAGTGACAAGAATTACAATGACGTGGTGCGCTGGATGTACGATGAATTGTATAAAATGAACATTGGCTGTGACCTCATCGACCCGTCTGTTGAGAGTTATGCGGAATATGATGTGCTCGTTGTACCTGCTCTGTATGCAGCTTCGGATGCATTGCTGGAAAAATTAAATCAATTCGTACAGGATGGTGGACATATCGTCTACTCGTTCAAAAGCGGATTCACAAATGAGCATATCAAGGTACGCTCTACCCGCCAGCCTGGCCTGATCAGTGAGGCATGTGGAATTAGCTACAACCTTTTTGTAGAGCCAAAACATGTGTCACTGCGGGATGATCCATTTGGAGTTGGTGAAGAGCAGAACCAGATTCATACCTGGATGGAACTGATTACACCAACAACGGCTGAGGTACTCGCTTGGTATGATCATCCACATTGGGGTGAATATGCGGCAATTACCCAGAATGTCTATGGAAAAGGCAAAGCAACCTATGTCGGCTGTTATACCAGTTCTGCGGTGATCCGTAAGGTATTGGAACGTGTCATGAAGGAAGCAGGCGTATGGGGAGCGGATCAGGAGCTGGCTTTTCCTATCATTGTGAAGACCGGTGTGAACGATCAAGGAAACACAATTCGCTACTATTTCAATTATGCGGATGAGGAAACATCCTTTGTGAATGCTTATGGAGAAGGGACTGAACTTCTGGCAGGAACTCCGATTGCTGAAGGAGAGAAGATCGAACTGGAGCCATGGGGCATACGGATTATTGAACAATAATAGGAAATAATAAATATAGGTATATAAGTTGAATTCAACATGTACACGTTAACGGAGAGGGCAGAAATAACCTGAGGAAGCGACGCTAAAAGCTTTCTGAAAGAAAGCTGCATCGGAAGCATGCACCTCGCCTTTATCAACGGATTTTTCCCTTAGAAAAAGGGAATCAAAAAAATCCGGTGATAACAGCGATCAGAAGGTTGTTCTGACCACGTAGTGATCTCGTGTAACCATTCATTCTATTGTATAACGTGATATTTTAACATTTCCAAACGAATATAAAGACCAAAGCGCCCTCGGCTTCCATGCTGGGGCGTTTGTCTATTTTAGCTTAGGAGTGGATGCGCTGTGTTTACCGAATGTTATCGGAAGCTGACAGATCCTTTCAAACGCAGCATTCGCAATAAATTGATTCTTACCATGACGCTGCTGGCCGTTCTGCCCGTCATTGCCATGACCGCTATGGCAGCCGAGAATACCCGCTCTTCCATGGAAGAGGAGATTATGGAGACCAACCGAGCCAATATGAATTGGGCCTCCATCTATCTGGGTGAACAGTTCGCTCGCATGAACAATATTATCTATTCGATTCAGATCAGTGACGAATTGCATCAATATCTGGCATTGAACCAGGAAGCACCGGCAGCCAGCCGATTCGATGAACAGAAGGCCATGTTCAATATGCTGAACAGTGTATACTATTCTGCTGGCAATTATGTATTTGGCGTTGAATTGTATCTGAAGGAATTGGACACCTTGTTCACCTTCAACTCCATGGATTCTCGCATCAAGGCGGTATCGGAAATACCGGAAGGGTATCATGAGCTTTTTGCACAACATAAAGATTTTACGATTATCAATGATCCGGACGATCCGCAAAAGTTTCACATGACCCGCAGTATGAACCGCTTTGAGGATCAGGCACAGATCGGCGCCATCAGTTTGGAGGTCAAGTGGGCTGAGTTCAACCAGACCCTGGAGCTGCTGGATAGCCGGGGAGACTATGCGGTATACATTGCTGATAGCGCGGGTAGTCCGGTCTATCAGCCAAATCAAGAGATTCAGCCTTCTGCAGAAGCACTAGAGAAATTGGCAGGTACAAAAGAAAGTTCGGGGTTTATCCGTACAGCCAAGGAATACGTATTCTTTCATTCCATTGAGCCGTCAGGACTGCGTGTGATCAAGATTGTACCTGCCCATGTCATTAATGAAAGTGCCTTGGAAACGATGAAATACGGATTGGTTGTGGGTGGCCTGGCAACCGTCATTTCTGTGGGACTGGCTGTATTCGTGGCCTGGCGCACATCAAAGCCCATTGTCAGACTGGCGAATTCCATGAAGGGTATTCAACTGATCAAGGACAGGGAAGTGGTACGAAGCGGTCGGGTAGATGAGATTGGTCTGCTGGAGAAAAATCTGCATGGCATGGCTAATCGTATTCGGGAACATATTCGTGACAACTACCTGATGAATCTGGAGAAGCAGACGGCCGAGCTCAAAGCACTGCAATCTCAGATCCATCCGCATTTCCTGCAAAATACGTTGCAGATGATTGGCGGCATGGTCTACTCGCAAAAACCGGCTGACAGTTACAAAGTCATTCGAGCCTTAAGCGAGATGTTTCGTTATATTGTGCGAGCGCCGGATGGACTTGTCCCTCTACAGTCTGAACTCGATCAGTTGGAGCATTATATGCTGATTCAGAAGCAACGTTTTGCCGGCAGGCTTGAATATACCCTGGAGATTACCGGGGAACTTCGGGCATGTTATATTCCCAAGTTGTCTTTGCAACCCATTGTGGAGAACGCATTTTTACATGGATTGGAGAAGAAACAGGGCGAGTGGAAGCTGGGTATTGAAGTCGTCTGTGAACCTACAGATGTAACCATTCGAATTCGTGATAACGGTGTGGGGATGGATGCTGAGAAACTAACGGAGATGCAGTCCAGACTGGAGCGGCTTACCTTGCAGGCAGATCGGGTGTGGAGTTCAGGTACAAGTATTGGACTGGTTAATGCGGCCTCACGAATTATAATGCATTTTGGACCTGAATATGGGATGAGCATGGAAAGTGAATACGGACAGGGGACAAGCGTTACGGTACGAATCCCCTGCAATACAGGAGGCGAAGCCTTGTGAACAAAGAACTGTACAGAGTGCTGTTGGTGGACGATGAACCGTGGAACCGGGATATTTTGCGCAACCTGGGAGATTGGAATGAACTCGGCATGACCGTTGCAGGTGAGGCAGAGGATGGTGAGCAGGCCATACAACTGGTCAAGCAGCATCAGCCTCACATTATCATTACGGATATGCGCATGCCCGGTACAGACGGTGTGGAGCTGCTACAGACGCTGAGCGGACAGTACCCACAGATCAAGGTGATCGTGGTGAGTGGATATGACGACTTCAATTATGCAAAACATGCGATCCGCCATCGGGCTGCAGATTATCTGCTCAAACCGGTGAATCCGGATGAACTGAATGGTGTACTTGCCAAATGTGCAAAAGAGTTGGAAAAGGTTGAATCAGCGCCTGAATCATGGGAATCGTATCCTTCTACGTTCGCAGGTGAGTTCTCCCTGTTTCAGCAGCAGGCTCGCTTGCGGTTTAATGACCTGAACGTTCAGAGTCTGCGTGAGTGGTTCCAACAATTGCAGCAGAAGCTGGAACGATGCGAGATTAACAGACCTCGACAGCTTGGAAGGGTGGCTCATGAACTACAGGCTTTGTTGGATGAACTGTGCGTCTCAAATGGCTTGTACGAGCGGCCCGAAGCAACGGCGTTACCTCCTTCAATAGCGCTGGCTTCCATCGGATCCACGATTGCATGGATTTCGACTCCGTACTATCAGGCTTTGGAGCAGCTGATTGCGCAGCGTAAATTCAAGAACAAGCTGAACCTGGACGAGGTGAAGCAATACATTGAGCAGCACTGTATGGAGATGATTACGCTGGAACAGCTCGCCCAGATCTTTTTTGTCAGCAAGGAATATCTCAGCAAGGTATTCAAGAAGGAGTATGAGGTGAATGTGACCGACTATGTTGTCCAATTACGTATGACGAGAGCGAAAGAATGGGTGATGGATGAACAGATTCCGTTCAAGCATGTTGCCGAGATGGCGGGTTATGAAGATGTGTCCTACTTCTATCGGGTGTTCAAGAAGCATTTCGGAGTTTCTCCAGGGGAGATGCGGAAGGGACAACCTCATATGTGAGGCAATTCAGGCAGTAGCACGGAATGAGCCGTTTGAGAGAGGATTTGCGGCTGGATTAAGGTTTAAAATAATCCAACACACAAGTCTAATTTTGTCCAATGAAGCGCTTTCATTTTCTGATATATAATGAGCCTATGAAAGACAAACCAGTTACACACCGGGAGGTCATAAGAGATGAAAGTATGGAAAAGCGTAGCAAGTGCGGTACTGGTCAGTGTTCTGCTCGCAGGTTGCGGTTCCAATGCAGGAACGGACAATGGGCAGGAGGAGTCGGCGTCAGGCAGCACGGTATCACTCAAAGTATTCGTTGCACAACCTCGGCTGAAAGAACATTACGATAAATATATAGAACAGTTCAAAGCCAAGGAGAAGGCAGAGAAAAACATTGAGGTGAACGTGCAACTGGAGATGCCGCCAGCGGACAATGCCCCTCAGATTCTGAAGACTCGCCTCGCCTCCAATGATGCACCGGATGTGTTCGCCCTGCATGCAGTCAATGAGATTCCACCATTCAGCAAAGCTGGTTATCTGGAAGACCTGTCGGGCCAACCTTTTGTCGATAAGCTGCTGGATTCGGTTAAACCTTCCATAACGGATGCGGAGGGCAAAATCGTAGCTGTTCCATTGGAAACAGTATCATGGGGCTATCTGTACAATAAAGATATTTTCAAAGAGCAAGGGCTGGAAGTGCCAACGACGTTAACGGAAATGAAAGAGGTCGTGGAGAAACTCAAAGCAGCCAACATTACACCGTTTGAACTGTCCTACAAAGAAGCCTGGATTCCGCAATTATTCCTGCCACTTACCGTGGGTGCATTAACTCAGTCTGAGCACAAAGACTTCGTGGAGAAGATGAATCAGGATCAGGGCTCCTTCTCCGATATGAAAGCATTGTTCGATATCTTCGATCTCGTCAATGCCAATGGAACGGACAAAGCGCTGGAAGTGGGCGGAGATGATGGTTCAGCAGCCTTCGCATCAGGAAGCGCCGCGATGTGGATTCAGGGACCATGGTTTGCCGAAACCATTCTGAAGTCCAACCCGGACTTTAACTTTGGTGTAGCACCAATGCCGATCAATGACAATCCGGATGATACCAAAATCAATCTGAGCACCTCCACTTCACTGGCAGTATCGTCATCTAGCAAAAACAAAGAAGTGGCACTCGATTTCGTGAACTACATTCTCGATGACAAGGATTCAAGCGCATTCTACGAAGCACTCAAGTTTAATCCGATTGCCAAGATCCATGACTTCAAGAGCTTCCCTTGGGTAGACGATGCCCAGAAATATGTGAGTGAAGGTAAAGCTTATGAGGACCCATCCCTTCCTCAAGCGGTGAAAGACGAGTCAGGCAAAGCGTTGCAAGGCTACTACTCTGGGCAAATAAATCAACAGCAGGTTATCGATGCGCTCGACAAGGCGTGGAAATCCTACAATAAAGTCAACAAGTAAGGAGTTGCGAGAAATTTAGTACCTGCTTTTGTTGGCAAAATCTCAACGGTTTTGGGAGTTTTGTCAACAAATTAGCGGTACTTTATTTCGTCGCAGTCTCCAAGCAGATGATATGGCAGGCAGAACGATCTTCGTTCCCTCGTTTACAATCATCCGCTTCGAGTGAAAAGGGGGAGAACCTATGGCTACGAATGTGTTCAAGAAGTATCTGTCACTGCTCGCGTTCACTGCGCCTGCCTTTGTCATCTATGCGATTTTCCTGCTGTATCCCACGTTTAGTGGCATGTTCTATAGTCTGACGGATTGGAACGGACTCAATCGGGATTACAGCTTTATCGGTCTGGGCAACTTTGTGGAATTGTTCAAAGAAGATCCCGACTTTCTGAACTCCCTGTGGTTCACGATGAAATATGTAATATTTATGCTGATTCTGCAAAATGGAATTGCCTTGTTACTCGCCGTGTTGATTGAGTCACGGACGCGCAGCAAAGGGCTTTTCCGGACGCTGTTCTTCATGCCTAACATGATCAGTACAATCATCAGTGCTTTCATGTGGACATTCATCTTCTCTCAGGTGTTGCCACAGCTCGCACAGAAATTGGCTTTTTCGTTCCTGGATCAGCAATGGCTGGGTGATCCGAAGTTTTCATTTTACTCCATTCTGATCGTATCGCTCTGGAACGGTGTAGGGTATATGATGATCATCTATCTGGCTGCTCTCCAGGGTGTGCCAAAAAGCCTCAAGGAAGCGGCAGTTATTGATGGGGCTAACGCATTCCAAGTACTGCGCAATGTGGTGTTGCCGATGATTACTCATGCCGTGACCATCTGTTTCTTCCTGACGTTGAACGGAGCATTTAAAGTGTTCGAAGTGGTGTACGGACTGACTGGTGGTGGACCGGGCCGGGCCACGCAGGTTATCACGATGAACATCTATGAAGAAGCATTCTCCAACAACTTCAGATACGGCTATGCGAGTGCCAAATCGGTTGTGCTGTTCATCATCGTGCTCATCTTTACACTCATCCAGATCACCGTCATGAAGAAGAAAGAGGTGGAAGCATGAGGATGCAACGACTGAACAGTTATCTGATTCGACTGCTGCTGATTCTGGGCTCTCTCGTCGCTATGCTGCCGATCTACATGGCCGTGGTGAACTCTTTCAAAACACAAGGTGAGATGTTCCAATCCTTTATCGCGCTGCCAACAACGTTGCACTGGGAGAATTATTCGGACGCGTTTAACAAAATCAATCTGTTGGGCAGTTCGATGAACTCGGCGATTGTATCCTTTCTGGGGATCGGGGGAATCGTCTTCTGTGCCTCACTTGCGGGATACAAGTTGTCACGTACCTCAGGCCGCTTGAGCAACCTGATCTTCTTCCTGTTTGTTGCATCCATGCTGGTACCGTTCCACTCAATCATGATTCCGCTGACACGGGTAGCCAAAGGCATGGGGGTGCAAGGAAGCACGTACGGATTGGCCCTGATCTATATCGGGCTTGGTGTGAACATGGCAATCTTCCTCTATCACGGGTTTGTGAAGTCCATTCCGCGTGAATTGGAGGAGTCGGCTCAGATTGACGGATGTAATGAGTTCCAGACGTTCTTCCAGATTATCTTCCCGCTGCTGCTTCCGATCACAGTCACCATCGCAATTCTGGACTTCCTGTGGATCTGGAATGACTTCTTGCTGCCACTGCTCATGTTGACCGATGTGAATCGTTATACGCTGATTCTGTCCACGAACATGCTGTTTGGTGAATATAACAAGGAATGGCCGTTGATTCTGTCCTCCCTGGTACTGACTGCGATTCCAGTTATTCTGATCTATGCGTTCTTCCAGAAGTTTATTATGGAGGGGATTGCGGAGGGTGCGGTCAAAGGGTAAAACATTCAAAGGTATCCCGCAGCGCAGCTGGTATTTGCCCGTACTGGTATTCGGACAAACTTACGAAACTTACGCGAATAGCCTTGATCTGAAGGACATGGTCCTTCCAGGTCAAGGCTGTTTTTTTGTGGTGAAATCAGGAAACAGTATTCGTCGAAGTCAGGAGCTAGAGTCTATAAGTCTGTGGACGGCCTCTGCCAGGCATTGTAGTCCACGTTCCATCTCATCAGGTGAAGCATACGCGTATGAGAGCCGAATGTGACTCGCGTCCAGCCTGTCATACAGATAGCCCGGGTGGATAAGTACATTTTGCTCCAGACAGGTATGGAACAATTGGCGGATGGAGAGAGGGGAGACAGTGAATTGCAACCAGATATAAAAGCCCCCAGCGGGTATTTCCCACTTCGCTATGCCATGAAAGTGCTGTTGCAACAGATCCAGCATGAAGTCTCTTCGTTTGCGTAACTCAGGGCGAAGGCGTTCCATATGTCCTGCATGATGTCCTTCGGCGAACCACAGGGCAGCAGCTTCTTGGGCGAGTGAACTGGTGCCATAATCGGTCTGCATCTTGATATCTGCGAGACGGCGAATGACCGGCTCTGGCCCAACTAGCCATCCGAGGCGCAGACCGGGACTGACTGCCTTTGACAGGGTACCCATATACAGCACCCGTCCTTCCTGATCACGCGCCTTCAGTGATGACGGAGGAGGTGTATCCAGCCATAGATCACCGTAGGCGGCATCCTCCAGTATGGAGATGCCTAATGTCCGAGCGGTGGTCATGAGTTCTTCCCGGCGGTGATCACTCATGACAGAGCTGGTGGGATTGTGAAAGCTCGGGATCGTGTAGAGAAGCGAGATATGATCTTGATCTTTGACATGCTGCGCAGCATCCTCCAGGCGTGCAATGTGTAGGCCTTCGTTATCCATCGGGATACCACTCATTTTCAACCCTGCTGACTGAAAGGCGTGAATGGAATAGAGATACGACGGTTTTTCCAGCAGAACCGCTGATCCGCGAGGGAGCAGTCCGACCGAAATCAAGTGCAGCGCCTGAAGAGAGCCGGATACGATCAGTATGGAATCTGGAGAGGCCTGAATGCCAGTCGTCTGCAAATGGGCGGATAAAGCCTCACGAAGCTCCAGGCTTCCTTGAGGTTCCAGGTAGTTCAGTGTACGAGAACGATGGGACAGTTCATACAGAATGTCGTTAAAAGCATCCTGAGGCATCAGCTCCGGGGCAAGCTCCCCTGTACCAAGCCGTATGATGCCAGGTCGGAATTCAGCCTGATTAATCTGCTGGATCTCGGGCAGGTTGGGGTAATACCAACCCTCCTCGATGGCTTCATTCCAGTTGGGCATCGCTCCATGAGCCATGCCATGCCAACCGGAGCCGGAAATATAAGTTCCCCCGCCATGTCTGCCTTCAAGCAGACCCGTGGCGGCCAGATTATCAAGGGCAGTGACCAATGTACTGCGGTTTACGCCCATGGACTCAGCCCATATTCGCTGTGATGGGAGACGGTATCCTGCGGACCATTCGCCCGTTGTGATTTTCTGCCGGATATAGGCTTCAATCTGGCGATACAAGGGCAAGTCGAGAGAAGGATTTGGCTTCCAACCCATGTTTAGCCGGGAATCAGAGCGTTCCATAACCGGCAGAATCACCTCCGTTTTTCTTTGTAACAAACACTATATCATTTGGTTGGGTCTGATGCCATCCAAGTGGTTGGTCACGTCAGTTATCATCTGCCCTAATATGGAGGACAGAGATAAGGGGGAAGAACGATGGAGGTTGTTATTCATGCAGTGGTTCTGGCGTTTGGCCTGATCTTGCCACTGGGTGTGCAGAATGTATTTATTTTTAACCAGGGCATGAGCCAGAGGCGTTATATACATGCACTGCCTGCTGTAATAACGGCAGGGGTCAGTGATACGCTGTTGATCGGGGCAGCCGTTGGAGGAGTATCACTCATTTTGCTGCAATGGCCATTGCTGGCGAATGTGTTGTATGGCGCAGGAAGCTTGTTTTTGCTGTATATGGCTTGGAGTATCTGGAGGTCATCCGAATCTGTGGAAGGTTCGCAGACGGTAATGTCAGCGGGGCGCCAGATTGCGTTTGCTGCATCGGTGTCTTTACTCAATCCGCATGCTCTGCTGGACACGGTTGCTGTGATTGGCACCAGTTCACTTCAGTATGAAGGGGTGGAGCGCGTCTATTTTGCCCTGACAGCGGCAGCTGTGTCGTGGATATGGTTCTTGGGACTTGCAGGCGCAGGCAGGGTGGTTGGGAGAACGGATCTAACTGGACGCATCAGTCTGGTGTTTAATCGGTTGTCCGCTGTGGTCATGGTTGGACTGGCGGTTATGATGCTGTGGAAGCTCATCTATTCATAGAAGGACCGTGATCTGGCTCGTCTTGTTTAAAATAAAAAAACTCCCCGTGACGTTAATCGCGCAGGGAGTTCAATATGAGTGCTGAATTTGGTGATCAGCATAACCTGCTGATCTAGTTATTGAGTTGGAACATGTAGTGCTCGATAACGCTTTGGTGTAGCGTCTCTTATATATGGTTAGTCATTTGAGTTAAGGTCATCGTAATCGGATCTATTCTGCCTTCAGCAGCATGGATTCAATAAACACTTTCAGATCACGGCTTACACTGTTCAACTGATCAATGACCTCGCTGAACTCGGTTACCATCACAGCCTGTTGGCTGCTAGACTGTGAGATGGATGTGATCTCTTGCTCCATCTGCTGAATGGAATGCTGAACATCCTTCAAGGAACGTTCGATATTCACCGTAGCTTCTTTGGTACCTGTAGAAAG
This sequence comes from Paenibacillus sp. FSL M8-0212, assembly GCF_038004645.1. Lineage (NCBI taxonomy): Bacteria > Bacillati > Bacillota > Bacilli > Caryophanales > Paenibacillaceae > Paenibacillus > Paenibacillus sp. FSL M8-0212. The sequence goes on from NZ_JBBORP010000001.1 coordinate 3,096,927, forward strand.
TTTACGCACTTCAGATGCAACGACGCTAAATCCGGCGCCTGCTTCACCTGCTCTGGCCGCTTCGATGGCTGCATTCAGGCCTAACAGATTGGTCTGTTCTGAGATTTCACGGATGAATGCGGCAACTTTATTCACTTCGCCTGAGTTCTGTACAGCCATGCGGGTATTATCCAAAATCTGCGTGGAAGATGCCGTCAACTGCTCGGATTGGGCAGCTACCGTCTGCACCATATCTGTTAATTTTCCGCTGATACCGCCGATCAATTCAGTGAAGTACTCCAGTTTTTCCTCATTCTGAAGAGAGAAACCAATGGCAAGCGTGCCCACGATATTTCCTTGCTCATCCCGAAGTGGGGTAGCCGCCGAGTTGATTGATGTGCCATAGAATTTTGCATCAATTCGGTTCGCTGAAGTTTCCCCATGTATAAGTGCCCGGCGGAGTGTAGGGTCATCGAGGGAAACGGGGTCTCCTGCCTTGATGCCCAGATCAAGCTCGTTGCTGGGAACATAATACCAGAACTTCTCGGTATCGGTTACCGCAATCATGATATCGTGTTCTTTGAGCATAATTTTAAAATATGGACTCGCTGCAACGAGTGCTTCAACAATGTTCAATAAGGTTCAGCTCCTATAGTGTATGTGTGCATATTATCTAGATGTATGTATATACATCGTCAGAATTATCGGAATCTTGAAGACCCAACAAGGGCAATAAGGTATATTAATTAAATTTTTAACAAATGAAACAGGAGAATTGATGATTTTCAGGAATTTATGAAAACATAACGAAAAAGCAGGCGAGAACAATCAAGTTCTCGTCTGCTTTGCTATCCACTTATTCTATTGAATGCTCCATGTCTCGTGATCCATGTTGATTTACGTAAGGGTTCGCCGCGCCAGCGTTATCTCATCCGTTGTGTGAAGAGGTCATCCTGACGGTACAAATATGTACCCGTACGAAGGAATGCGCGGTTGTGTTATATGCGTACTGTTGCTATCCGCCAATCTGGGACATGCGCCGTACCGTCGGCGTGTGAGATTGCATTTTTTGTTCCAAAGCCAGAGCCATCTCATGGTTCTTTGGTTTCGTACCCAGCGCTTTGAGGAAAAGCGCCGCCATGGCATCCGGATCATCCACGAAGCGGCGAACATTATACTCATCCGACCAGTACAGGCAGGCTTTGATATGTCCGTCAGCGGTCAGCCGAAGTCGGTTGCAATTGTCACAGAAGTGATCGCTCACGGGATGAATCAATCCAAATGTGCCTTCGGAGCCCGCAATTTTCATATTGCGTGATGGGCCATTGCCCGCAGGGCCTGTTGTATTTTCTACCGTCCAGCCTGCTTCAGCACATACATCTGTCACGGCTTCCAGCGGCAAATAAGATTTGCGCCATGAATCCGAAGCCTGTCCAATCGGCATATATTCAATAAAACGTACATGGAGAGGTTGATCAATCGTCATTGCAATAAAATCCTTGATCTCATCATCGTTGATACCCTTCATCAGCACAACATTCAGCTTGATCGGAGCAAGGCCAGCGGCTGTTGCAGCTTCAATGCCTTTCAGTACCTTGTTCACATCTCCGCCGCGGGTAATCATGGAGAAGCGATCAGCTCGCAGGGAATCCAGACTGATGTTAATCCGGTTCAATCCAGCGTCTTTCAATGCCTGAGCTTGCTTATCCAGTAGAAGAGCGTTGGTTGTGAGTGCAATATCGTCAATCCCGTCGATGCCCGAGATCATGCCGACGAGCTTGTGCAGATCCTTGCGCACCAGCGGTTCGCCCCCAGTGAGCCTAACTTTACGCATACCCATCGGAGCAAGCACCTTCAGCACCTGTGCGATCTCTTCGTAGCTCATAATCTCATCATGTGGAGCAAACTCCATACCCTCTGCAGGCATACAATACACACAGCGTAAATTACAGCGGTCCGTAACAGAAATACGGATGTAGTCATGTATCCGGCCAAATGAATCCTGAAGCAGTTCCATGCAGACCACCCTTTCATCGGTTCAGATTGGAAATCTTCTATTATAAATGATACGACAATTTCAAAAGGAACAGTTGCATCAAATTTTAGCTATTTCTCCAATCCGCGTCAACGATAACGTCAGATGACAGCATTTTTGGCGGGGTGGTTCAGGTGGAATTGTCCCACGAGTTGTTGCAGAAAGACCGTGATGGCTTCCACGTTATGCGAAGAATGCTGAACCTGTAACATATCATGAATCAGCTCCATCATCTCAGCTTCTACCTCAGCAGAAGTCGCCCGATTTTGATGGCTGATTGCAGCAATATTCTCCATCAGCATGACCACTTGATCCACAACTTGTGTGCGCTCAGGTTCTTCAGCGGTAGCATTTTGCAGAAGTTGCGAAGCGGCCTGAACCAATGTTGTTCCTTCAGCCAGTACCTGATCACCCTCTGTGATTAATTGAGATGCAGCTCCTGCTGCCGTTGAGATTCGGTCCAGAATCTGATGAATATTTTCAGTAGAAGAGCGGGATAACTCGGCCAGCTTGCGGATTTCCCCTGCCACGACCGAGAAGCCTTGACCATGTTCGCCCACGCGTGCAGCCTCAATGGTAGCATTGAGAGCCAGCAGGTTGGTCTGAGCTGAAATTTCATCAATGACAGCCAGTGCACGGTAAATCTCTTTCATCGTATCCATGAAGGACAGGATGGTACGGTTGGTATCGGATACCGCTCCTGAGATTTGGGTCATTTTGTCGCCGATTCGTTCCACTTCCTGCTGGGCCACGCCGATCTGTTCGGTTGCAGAGGTCTCCAGTTGTTGCAGCGTTATGCGCATGTGATCGGCAGCGATTCTGGCCTGATCGAGATCTTCCAGTTGGGTGCGAATGGCCTGAATCATCGAACCAAGCTTGTGGTTCACACGCTCAGTCGTACCCTGGGTTGTCTCTGTTGAAGTTCGCATCTGATACTGGTTGTCCATAACGTCTACCGTGGCAAGTTGTACCTTCAGCATAATGCCTTCCAGAGAGTCAATCATGTTGTTGATCCACTTCGCCAGTTCACCCGATTCGTCTTGGGCAAAAGCAGACGTGTCTAGACGTTGGGTCAGATCCCCCCTGCCTTCGGCGTTAATTCGAATAAATCGGCTGATGCGGCGTAAGTCTTCATGAACCCGTCGATATTGGCTACGATGCAGCTGTAATGCAGTGAAGAATCCGAATAACACATTAAAAGCGGCCATTGCTGCCGCACTCCAACCACTACCAGTGAGGGCATAGACAAGAGCGGCTCCTGCAACGCCTGACAAAAGTGTAAAGAGACTGTGCTGCTTAAACTGGCGCCAGCCGATGCTTCGTATCCGATACACTTCCTCCAGATCCCCTTCACACATCATTCCCCAGCGATCAGGACAGTGTGGCAGCTGGAAGGTGATGCCTTTGCCGATCACAGAAATATGGCGATAATCCGAGTAGCCGGGAAAGGCTACGAACAGATTGGAACCATTCTGAATGGTGTTTGCTACCCCGGGATGCAGTTCTCCGGTCGACGGATCAGTGAACATGAGTTCCAGCTCGGTATGCTCCTTAACGGAAACGATCCCCCATTCGGTGGTTACACCATCTTTGAGGTTTTCCCCATGCGTAAAGGTACGGTCTTCGAAGCGGCTTCGGGATAAGGCGGTACCGGGTTGCAGATGGGGCCGTAATATCGACTTAGCCATAAAGAGGTAATTGTCACCGGAATCGGGATAGATATGGCCTGATTCTCGTTGGATCAGGTCACCCAGTACATCCGCGGGAACACGGTTGCATAATGAACCGACATATCGACCTTCCTGTAGAATGGGGTTGATAAACAGTAAGGTGACATCATCGTGAAAAGCGGACGAGCGCGGTCCGATATCCAACGTCAGTGGATCGGAATAAGGACCATACAAGCATTTTTTGCCCTGACGATCTGCTCTGGAGTATTTCAATCCTGGTCCAATCAATGCTTCGTGATCCTTATAGATCTGTCCAATATGTTTCTTATATGTAGAGAATACCACCTGATTCTGTTCGTTCAGCATGAATAGCTCCGTACTGTCAACGGCTCGATTATAACTGGATTGAAACCATGCATCTAGTTTGCTTAGTTGCTGTGAATCTCGTAATACATCCTGTAATTGGACCGACTGTAACTGTTGGAGCAAACGATCCAGGTGGTTCCATTGTTCATCTGCCCAGTCCATCATAAGCTGCCGTCTCGTTTCGGCAATTCCCTCAAAAATCTGTTCCACATCTTCCTTCATATGTGCGTTCAACCGATACGATCGCCACAGCGGCAATCCTTTTCTCCATCCCAGCCAATCAAACATCATGACCACCCCGATTTCTGGATTTGAAAGCTTCGTTCTACTGATCTTTGGATAGACCTATATATGTGGTTTTCAAAGTGATATATGACAAAGGAAACCAGCCTGCGTGGGGATTGATCCGGAATAGTGATACCGCCTTCATTATTCAGGAGCTTTGACTCACGTGGAGGTGGAAGTCCTTGTACGTCTATTCAATCTTTATACAAGAAAATGAACAAGAATACGAGGGGATATGTCATATTTTCCGAATATTTATTCAATAAATACAAATAATCGTGCGCTTGTTGTTAGGTGAAATATATGTTAGCTATCTACGAAGAAAATTCACATGGATGTACCTGAGAATCCATCTCATTTTACATTGTGTAACATGAACAGGCCCATACTCAAAACAGACTGTATAATGTAATCTCCGCCCAAAGCGATATAGTATTATCTAACAAGCAAAACCTGTTACGTTCGTGTATATAAACCTCCCATTCAGCCTTGGTGTGCAATGAAAATAACTTCCACAAAGGAGAATGCCAATGTCCTCCGCACCCTCAGCTACAGTCCCCGAAGCCTGCCATATTGATGTAGATCATGTGTCCGTTGTTTTTGGCACAGGTACACAACAAGTCACTGCTTTGTCGGATGTTACATTCCAGATCCAGTCCAATGAGTTTGTCTCGCTGCTTGGCCCTTCCGGCTGTGGCAAGTCGACCTTGCTCAGGCTGGTGGGTGATCTACTTCAGCCCACCTCAGGCACCGTTCGCATTGCAGGTCAGGAGCCTGAGCGGGCCCGGCTACAGCGACAATTCGGCATTGTCTTCCAGACACCAGCCTTGTTCGATTGGCGCACCGTTCGTCACAATGTGGAATTGCCCTTGGAACTGCTCGGTACCCGCCGAAAGGAGTGCCGCCGCATTAGCGGTGAACTGCTTGAAATGGTAGGGCTAACCCGCTTCGCCGACCATTATCCATGGCAACTCAGTGGAGGGATGCAGCAACGTGTATCCATTGCACGAGCCCTTGCGCTTGACCCGCCATTGCTGCTTATGGATGAACCCTTTTCCGCCCTGGACGAATTCACCAAAGAAAAACTTCAATTGGAGCTGCTTGAGATCAAGCGCTCAACAGGCAAGACCTTCCTCTTTGTCACACACAGCATCCCCGAAGCCGTATTTCTGTCCGACCGGATCATCGTACTCTCGGCGCATCCGGGGCAGGTGCATTCCATTCATTCGGTTAATCTGCCTTCTGACCGCCATAGTGAACTGAGAGAAACGGAAGCTTTCTACCACATGATCACAACCATTCGCAATTGCTTCTACGAGGAGCGTGATGAATCTCATGTCCCTGAGGTTCTTTAAACCAGGATATCGATCCTGGGTCGTCATCTGGATTATATCCGTATTGGTGCTGTGGGAAGGAATCGCCTGGATGCTCCAACTGTTCCTGTCACCCCAGCAGGCGGCGTCTCGCCTTCCTTATCTGCATGATGTTCTTGTGGCCTTGTTTCGTTACTCGGGTACGCTGGCAGAGCAGGGGGCTGTCACGTTTGGCAATGCCGCCATTGGTTTTGCAGGGGGAACGTTGCTGGGTCTGGGTCTGGCTCTACTCATGAGTGGGGCTATCTGGCTGGAGCGCACGTTATCGCCATATGTTGTCTCCTCACAGATGGTTCCGGTTATTGGTCTCGCACCAATCGTGTACGGCATCATCCACAACGCGGAGTGGGCCCGAATTGTTATGGCGGCGTATGTCACCTTCTTCCCGATCATTATCCATACGTTAAAAGGATTGAAAAGTGCAGCACCAGAGCACCTGGAACTTATGCGTTCCTGTGGTGCTTCACTGACTGCACGATATATCAAATGCCTACTGCCCTCAGCACTGCCGGGACTATTTTCTGGTATGAAAATAGCCGCTCCGCTCGCGGTGACTTCCTCCATCGTTGTGGAATTGATGGGCGCTCCCGACGGACTCGGCGTCCTGATGGTCAGTTCGTTATATTACGGTCATGCCCAAGTTGGCATGTTCTGGGCCACCATCATGCTTAGCATTGGCATTGGCCTGATCTCGTATCTGGCCATCAGTCTGGCTGAACGTTGGCTAACCCCCTGGCAGCCTGAATTCAGGGCCAAAGGAGGTGATGCCACATGAGTGAAGGTAGAGTTTTGCAACGGAAGCGGGATGAAGGTGTGGCAATTGCTGCTGTAACTGGTCCGGCAACGACCCTTACGGGTTCACAGATGACATCTGCTCCCGGATCGGAAATTCATGGACTACAGGGACAAGCCGAAAAGGCCGGATCAGGCACCGGCGTTCGCGGGCGCTCAATTGTACTGAGCATGCTTCCTTGGGGTGCAGGTGTGATGTTTCTCGCTCTCTGGCAGCTCAGGTTGTTTCATTGGATATTCGCGCTGGAAAGCTACCAACTGCCTGTGCCTTCCGCGATTGCGGCATCGATACAGGAAAATGCCAATATGCTCTTTCGTTATGCGATGTACAGCGGAACCGAAATGCTGGGAGGTTTCTTGCTCGGTTCACTGCTAGGCGCTCTGGCAGCGGCAGGTGCATCGTTCTTTCCAACAAGCGGCAGGGCGGCGGTTACGGTTCTGTCTGCACTTAACGCTGTTCCGATCGTGGCTCTTGCCCCGATTATGAACAATTGGTTTGGAGACGGGATCTGGTCCCGTATTGCTGTTGTCACGGTGATTACGATGGCAGCAATGGCTGTCAGCCTGTTCAAAGGACTGACTTCCATTCAGCCGCAGTACAGTGATCTGCTGAGTGGTCTTGCTGCAAGCAGGATGCAGTTTTTTTGGAAGCTAAGACTGCCTCACGCGCTGCCTTCCCTCTTCGCCGGACTGAAGATTAACATGTCGACCAGTATTATCGGAGCCATTGTGGGTGAATTTTTCATCGCCTCCCAGGGACTCGGGTACTTGCTCTCGGATCAGATTCGACTGGCGAACATGCCCTTGGCCTGGTCCTGCATTGTCATCGCCGCCGCGCTTGGTATTGTGCTGTATGAAGCGGTTGTCCTGGCAGAGAAGCGACTCATTCCATGGAATCGTGCACGCACAGATCACTAACGTACATCAGGATAGCAACCATAGATTGATAGAGCTGGTGAAGTAGAGCCTCACACTGTCAGATTGAAAAATCGTATATAAACAGGGGGTTGTTCTGTACATGTACAAAACGTTGAAGCCGGGTTTGCTGGTATTGGTCCTGTTGGTTGTTACGATGCTGAGCGCATGTTCTACGAAGTCCGAGCCAGCGGCTGAGCCTGTAGCTGCGAGTTCAGGAGGGGCGGGAGAAGCAGATCAACCGTTAACCAAAGTGAAAATTCAACTGAAATGGGTGCCGCAGGCTCAGTTTGCCGGGATTTACGCAGCGAAGGAAAAAGGTTTTTTTGCAGATGAAGGCATTGATGCCGAGATTATTCCGGGTGGGCCGGATATCGTGATTGAGCAGCAGGTAGTCAATGGCGCGGCCGATGTGGGGATCACGGGAGTAGACAGTCTGCTGGTCAGCAGGGATAACGGTTTGCCGCTTGTCTCGCTTGCCCAGATCTCACAGAAGAGCAGTTATCGCTTGATTGCCAAGAAGTCTCTAGGTATTACCGATCCCGCTCAGATGAAAGGCAAAAAGGTCAGTACCTGGTTTGGCAGTCAGCAGTTTCAGGTGCTTGCATTTATGGAGAAGAACGGCCTGGATCCGAAGAAAGACATTGAACTGGTGAAGCAGGGGTTCACAATGGATCAGTTTTTTAATGATCAGGTAGATGTGGCGACGGCAACGATCTATAACGAATATCACGTGGTGCTGGAAAGTGGAACAAAAGAATCCGATCTGGATGTCTTCAACATTGAAGATGCCGGTGTTGGCATGTTGGAGGATACGCTGATTGCCAAGAAGGAGTGGGTAGACAACAACCGTGAGCTTGCGGTTAAAGTGACCCGTGCCATTCTGAAAGGCTGGAATTACGCCATCGACAATCAGGATGAGACGGTGGATATCGTGATGAGTAATGTGACGGAGGGTAGCACCACTCGTGAACACCAGGTCACGATGCTCGAAGAGATTGCCAAGCTGATTCGCCCGGAAGGATTTACGGAGCAGCAGGTCGGTAGCTTTGTGGATGAGTCATTTACCCGGACTGCGGATATTGCACTGAATTATGGTTTGATCAAAAAAGCGGCCAACCTGGATGAAGCGCTGGAGAAAAGCATCTATGAAGAAGCGGTGAAATAAGCGTGGACCAACATTACACGAGAACCGAAGAGTGCAGAACCAATCTGAGGAAGCGAAGCGTGCGCCTTTATCCCCGGATTTTTCCTTAAGGAAAAATGAATCTAGAAAATCTGGGGATAACAGCGATCGGAAGATGGTACTGCAATCGGAGTGGGCATGTGTAAAGCATATTGGATCAGCTTATAGAAGGAGGATGACGAATGAGTTCTGTAGATCAGCAGCCGCAGCCGCTTGGCGGTACGAAGGAAGAATGGCTGGAGAAGGATCGCAAATACGTGTGGCATCACATCTCGCCTCATAACGATCATCCAATGATTGCGGTAAGTGGAGAAGGAAGCTGGATTACTGATCAGGATGGTACACGTTATCTGGATGCGATGTCCGGACTGTGGTGTGTGAATGTGGGGCATGGCCGTGAGGAGATTGCGAGAAGTGCCTACGAACAAATGAAAGCACTCGCTTATGTCCCGATGACGCAGAGTCACGAACCGGCGATTTTGCTGGCGGAGAAGCTGAATGACTGGCTGGAGGGGGAATATCGAATATTCTTCTCCAACTCGGGTTCAGATGCAAATGAGGTGGCTTTCAAAATAGCCCGTCAGTATCATCATCAGAATGGTGAGCCTACTCGGCACAAATTCATCTCCCGTCACCGTGCCTATCACGGCAACTCCATGGGCGCGCTGGGCGCGACCGGGCAAGCCGCCCGCAAGATCAAGTACGAGCCGCTCGGCGTAGGTTTCTCTCATGTTCCACCACCGTATTGCTACCGCTGTCCGTTTGGACGAAAAGAGGATGGATGCGGACTTGAATGTGCAACCATCTATGAAGAGGTGATTCGTTGGGAAGGTCCTGAGACGGTTGCCGCAGTAATTATGGAGCCAGTGATTACAGGAGGCGGCATGATTGTCCCACCGCCAGATTACATGCGTACCGTACAAGAGATCTGTCAACGCTATGGTGTGTTGCTCATTGTGGATGAGGTCATCTGTGGTTTTGGCCGCTCCGGGCAGAAGTTTGGTCATCAGAACTATGGCGTACAGCCAGATATTGTGACGATGGCAAAAGGCATGACCAGCGCCTATTCGCCATTATCAGCAACGGCCGTGCGAGCCGATCTGTATGACACGTTCCGCGAACCCGGACCGGATGCACATTTTCGCCATGTGAATACCTTTGGCGGGAATCCCGTATCCTGCCGGGTGGCACTGGCGAATCTGGAGATTCTGGAACGAGAGAATCTGGTCAGCCGCGCGGAGGAACTGGGATACCTGCTTCGTGAGAAGTTGGAACCTTTGCTGGAGCTGTCCATTGTGGGGGATATCCGTTCATTCGGATTCGCCTGTGGGGTGGAATTGATTGAAGCAGATGGTTCTCCTGCGGAAGCGGATAAAGTGATGAAGGTACTCGCCAGTTGTAAAAGGGACGGCATTCTGATTGGCAAGAACGGTGACACCGTGCCGGGGTTTGCAAACATTTTGACAATCTCACCACCGTTTGTCACCACCGAGGATGAGTTGGATCTGATCGCGGGAAGTTTGCTCGTTGCACTCCGTAGTCTGGACGCAGGTTAGTTGCCATACACAGGTACGACAGACGTTTACGGTTTAGCAAGCGAGCTGGAGATTTTCATATCATTACGCGATAAATAAGCGCAAGGAGGCGAGGGAGGATGCAGACCACAACAGGCAAACTCATTAATGAGCTTCGGCTGAATGAGCGAATTGAGCAGTTATCACGCATTGGCCGAATCGCGGAGACGGGTGTCTGCCGACTTGCCCTGACCCCGGAGGACATGGACGGCATCATTCAGGTTCGTCTCTGGATGGAAAATGCCGGTCTGACGACTCGACTTGATCCCTTCGGTAATCTGATTGGTCGTCTGGAAGGCGCGGATCAGGCGCTGCCGATCCTCATGATTGGTTCCCATATCGACTCTCAGCCATATGGCGGTCGATATGATGGAGCGATTGGTGTGCTCGGCGCACTCGAAGCGGTGCAATGCTTGATCGAAAATGGCATTCAGCCACGTATGCCGATTGAGGTAGTTGCCTTTTGTGATGAAGAGGGTTCCCGTTTTAACAAAGGCTTGTTCGGCTCGCGTGGCATAACCGGTCAGTTGGAAGAAGGCGAACTGGAGCGTCAGGATAAAAACGGAGTGACCCGTCGGGAGGCGCTGGAAGCCTTCGGCTGTTCTCCTTCGGATTTTGAAGAAGCGATCTATCCGCCAGGTTCCATAGGCAGTTATCTGGAGCTGCACATTGAGCAGGGGCCGGTGCTGGAAGCACTGAATGCTCCTGTGGGTCTGGTGACGGGCATCTCGGGCCCGTTATGGCTTACGGTGACGATGAAAGGCATGGCGGGTCATGCTGGCTCCGTTCCGATGGGGATGCGGCATGATGCTTTAGTAGGCAGCGCCAAAGTCATTGCGGCTTTTGACGATATGGTGAGAGAAGACCCCGAAGCCCCAACCGTAGGTACGGTGGGTAGTCTGAGGGTGTTTCCAGACTCCAGGAATATTATTCCGGAGGAAGTCAGCTTCACGATTGATTTACGAGACATGGAGATGGAGCGCAGGAACCGGCTTGAAGCCCGATTGATGAACATTTTGGATGACGTGAGTTTCCGATATGGTCTAACTTATTCGCTGACAGAGGATACGAACAGTGAGCCGAGGTATTGTGCAGAGCCAATCATGTCGGTAATACGTTCATCCGCGGAAGAGATTGGGGTTCCTTTGCCAGAACTGATGAGTGGTCCGTTCCATGATGCGTTGGCCCTTTCGCTTGTGTGTGATTATGGCATGATCTTTGTCCGCAGCAAAGACGGCATCAGTCATCATCCCAGCGAATATTCTTCGCCGGAGGATATTGGACTGGGTACGGAAGTGTTGTATCGCACCATTCGGAGGATGTGCAGTGGAGAGAATGAACCAACCATTTTACCTGAGGAGGCGTTGTGACGTTATGGGCAAAATCAGCATCGGATTAATCCAGGCTTCTCATGAGATTGAAGGTTCGGCTCCCGTTGAAGTTCACAAAGAGGCTGCGGTTCAGAAGCACATTGCGCTGGTCCGTGAAGCTGCTGCACGAGGGGCCAAGATCATTGGATTGCAGGAAGTATTCTATGGTCCGTACTTTTGCACAGAGCAGAATCCCAGATGGTATGCATCCGCTGAACCGGTGCCGGAAGGACCGACGACCAAGCTTTTTCAGGAGCTGGCGAAGGAGCTTGCAGTGGTGATTATTTTGCCGGTATACGAGGTGGAGGGCATTGCTTCGTATTACAATACGGCAGCCGTCATTGATGCAGATGGTACGTATCTGGGCAAATACCGCAAACATCATATCCCGCATGTGGAAGCAGGTGAGGGTACGAATGGGTTCTGGGAAAAGTATTATTTCAAACCAGGCAACCTCGGGTTTCCGGTATTTGATACGGCCTACGCCAGAGTGGGTGTGTACATCTGTTATGATCGTCATTTTCCGGAAGGAGCACGATTACTTGGGCTGGCAGGGGCAGAGATTGTGTTTAATCCGTCTGCTACGGTTGCGGGTACATCGGAATATCTGTGGAAACTGGAACAGCCTGCTCACGCGGTAGCTAACGGCTATTATGTTGCAGCGATCAATCGGGTTGGCGTGGAAGCGCCATGGAATATGGGTGAATTTTACGGACAGTCGTACCTGGTCGACCCGCGAGGCAGAATGGTTGCAATCGGCAGCCGTGATCAGGATGAGGTCGTCATTGGCGAGATGGATACGGAGATGATTCGTGAGGTACGTAATGTATGGCAGTTCTACCGGGATCGCAGACCGGAAACGTACGAACATCTGGTTAGTCTGTAAAAGTGGCTGGAAGCTAGCGCGAATCAAACTTCAGGAGGTGCATGACATTGATGAACAGCTCAGGAACAACGTTATCCGATTATGGGTGGGAGAGTCGTTTTGCCGAGATGAAACCCGCCATGACAGGTAAGGAAGCGATGGAAGAGTCAAACCGCTGTCTGTACTGTTACGATGCACCTTGTATCAAGGCCTGTCCAACCGACATTAATATCCCTTCTTTTATTAGCAAAATATCAACAGGGCACCTGAAAGGTTCGGCCCGCACCATCATGGATGCGAATCCGGTTGGAGCCAGCTGCGCACGTGTCTGTCCCACTGAGGAACTGTGTGAAGGTGCATGTGTGCTGAACGAATCGTCAAAGCCGATTAGAATTGGTGACTTGCAGCGTTACGCCACCGACTGGGCACGGGCGAAGAATGAGCCGTTATTCCAGGCGGCACCTGCCAATGGGAGAAATGTTGCTGTTGTAGGTGCCGGGCCAGCGGGATTATCGGCGGCACGTGAACTGGGGCGCGCAGGGTATGAGGTGACGATCTATGAAGCCAAACCCAAAGGCGGCGGGCTGAATACGTATGGCATCGTATCTTTCCGTTTGCCCGAATCGGTTGCGCTATGGGAAGTGGAGCAGGTGGAGGCACTTGGTGTGCAGATCCGTTATGGGGTGCGCATCGGTGTGGATATCCCTGCTTCGCAGTTGCTGGAGCAGCATGAAGCGGTCATTCTGGCCTGTGGCATGGGTTCAGTACCTATGCTGGGCATTGAAGGAGAGACACTGGAAGGTGTCTATGATGCGATTGAACTGGTGGAGTCTACCAAGCAGGGTGTTCCACCCGCGCTGAATGGTCTAAAGGTCGCCGTTATTGGCGCGGGCAATACGGCGGTAGATGCAGCGACCTGTTCGGTACGTCTTGGTGCCGAGAGGGTGCAGATGTTATATCGGCGCGGGGAAAGCCAGATGACGGCGTATTCGTTTGAATATACGTTTGCCAAGCAGGAGGGTGTGGAGTTCCGCTGGTTTACGATGCCACAGCGTATCATTGGAGACGAGAACGGTCGGGTTCAGGCTGTAGAATGCGTGAGAATGGAACTGATTACCCCGCCTGGCGGTGGGCGTGCATTGCCTGTGCCTGTCGAGGGATCGGAGTTCATGATTGAATGTGATACGGTCATCCGGGCGATTGGACAGCATCGTTTATTACCATTAATTGAAGCGTTTGGGCTGCGTCACCAATGGGGCGTCGTTGAGATTGAGCCGCATACGTTTCGTACCTCGCACCCTCAGATCTATGCGGCAGGAGACGTTATTTTTGGTCAGGGCCAGGGAGAGGCAATGGTTGTCTCGGCTGCACAGCAGGGTAAGCTGGCAGCTGCCGCAGTCATGAAGGCGTTACCTGGACAGGTGGAAGAGACGGCGTGAGTTGTGAGGGAGACAAAGGGAAGTGGAGAGTACACGTAAAGCGTGGAATGAGAGCATCCAAGGAGAGTACGGGTGGGAGGGCGCAAGGGACTAATAGAGTGATAGAGGTGTAGATCAGATCTGAGCAAGAAGTGTGGGTACATCAATTCCTAATGTCCCTGACGCGCTAACGAACCCTACACACCTTATAGTGGCAATTACCGAGGATTGGAAAATCTAACGAATCTCACACGTCTTATGTTGACGAACACCTGTTGAAATGAAGCCGAAATGAGCTACTACAGCCAAATAAGACTTTTACGATTCGTTAGATTTTGAAAGTGCCGCTAATGAGCCCAATAAGAGCTGTATAGTTCGTTAGAATTTAGGTGCGTACTATCTAGAAACACCCGTTCTACGCAGAGATCCTGAGCACGACCAAATATCCAGTACAACGATAAAAATTGAACTTAACATTTACACGAAACGGAGAGGACAGAAAGAACCTGAAGAAGCGGAGAGCTAAAAGCTTTCTGAAAGAAAGCTGCATCGGAAGCATACTCTTGCCTTTATCCCCGGATTTTCCCTTTATAAAAGGAATCAAAAAAATCTGGGGATAACAGCGATAGGAAGGTTATTCTGTCATCGTAGTGTCAGTGTAAATAATCTTTAGTTCAACTTATATAGTAAGTTCAAACAACACCAAGGAGGGATCGTTATGGCTGACTTATCTATTAATCTGGCAGGTATTCGATCACCCAATCCATTCTGGCTGGCTTCAGCACCACCGACCAATACGGGCTATCAGGTCCAACGTGCGTTCGAGGCAGGCTGGGGTGGCGCGGTGTGGAAGACGCTGGGTGAGCCAATTATCAATACATCCTCCCGTTTCGCTGCGGTCCATTTTGGTGGGCAACGGGTGGCGGGGTTTAACAATATAGAATTGATATCGGACCGTCCGCTGGAAGTAAATCTGCGGGAGATTGCCGAGACCAAGAAACGATTCCCGGATCGCGCGGTTGTCGCTTCACTGATGGTGGAACCTACGCGAGAGAAGTGGCATGAGATTGTCAAAAAGGTGGAGGCCGTCGGCGTCGATGGCCTGGAGCTGAACTTTGGCTGCCCGCATGGCATGGCCGAACGAGGTATGGGAGCCGCCTCTGGTCAGCAACCTGACCTCGTAGAACTCCAGACGATGTGGGTGAAGGAAGTGGCGACCACACCGGTGATCGTGAAGCTCACGCCAAATATCACGGATATTACGGCGACAGCCCGGGCAGCTGTACGAGGTGGCGCGGATGCGATCTCTCTGATCAATACCATTAACTCTCTCGCAGGTGTGGATCTGGATTCGTGGAATACCGTGCCCCATGTGGGCGGCAAAGGAGCACATGGCGGATACTGTGGCCCAGCCGTGAAGCCAATTGCACTGAACATGGTTGCTGAGTGCGCGCGTAATCCGGAGGTGGGTGTGCCGATCTCGGGTATTGGTGGAATCTCGGACTGGCGGGATACGGCAGAGTTTCTGCTCATGGGTGCTACAGGGGTTCAGGTATGTACCGCAGCGATGCATCATGGATTCCGCATTGTGGAGGACATGATTGATGGGCTGAACGATTATCTGGATGAAAAGGGTCTGAGCAGCGTAGCAGAACTGGTAGGTCAGACGGTTCCACGTTACTCGGATTGGGGCAATCTCGATCTGAACTACAAAGTGGTCGCCCGCATCAACCGCGATGTCTGCATCAATTGCAACAAATGCCATATTGCTTGTGAGGACACCTCGCACCAGTGTATTGATATGTTGACCGACCCGTCCGGCTCCTATCTGGAAGTGGTGGAAGAGGACTGTGTTGGTTGTAATCTGTGTTCGATCGTTTGCCCGGTGGATGGGGCGATTGACATGGTTGAACTTGTACCTGAGCAGGAACCTGTAACCTGGAATGAACGTCAGTCTGCGATTGCCATGCTGCAATCCGTTAGAGATCAATCAACCAAGGAGGCGATATCATGAGTACCCGCAAATTGATTCGTAATGGTGTGTTGGTCACAGCGTCAGATACCTTTGAAGCAGATATTTTGATCGAAAAGGGTAAAATCACCCAGATTGGCATCGGGCTGGTGCCTGACGAACGAACGGAAGTCGTGGATGCAGCGGGTTGTTACGTCATTCCGGGCGGCATCGACCCGCATACACATCTGGATATGCCATTTGGTGGAACGGTAACGGCGGATGATTTTGCGACGGGAACAACAGCGGCAGCCTTTGGTGGTACAACAACGATCATTGATTTCTGCCTGACACAAAAAGGCCGTCCCTTAATCGAATCCCTCCAGGAGTGGCATGCCAAGGCCGAGGGTAAAGCCTCCATCGACTACGGTTTCCACCTCATGATTGGGGAGATGAATGATCAGGTGCTGGAAGAGTTACCGCAGATCATTGAAGAAGAGGGTGTGTCATCCTTTAAGGTGTTCATGGCGTATAAAAATCAGTTTCAAGCCGATGACGGGATTCTCTTCCAGACTTTGCAAAAGGCAAAAGAGTACGGCGCACTCGTCATGGTGCATGCCGAGAACGGGGATGTTATTGACCTGCTGGTTCGACAGGCGCTCGCTGAAGGGCGCACCGAGCCGATTCATCATGCGCTGACTCGTCCATCCATGCTGGAGGGAGAAGCGACAGGCCGGGCGGCACGTCTGGCTGCACTTGCGGATTCACAGTTGTATGTGGTGCATGTGACCTGTGCGGAGGCTGTGGAACAGATCGGGCGTATGCGTGAAATGGGATACCGAATCTGGGGGGAGACCTGTCCTCAGTATTTGACGTTGGATCAGTCGATCATGGATCAGCCGGACTTCGAGGGTGCAAAGTATGTCTGGTCACCACCGCTGCGGGAAGCGGCTCACCAGGACGTGTTGTGGAATGCATTGAAAAGTGGTCAGTTGCAGACGATTGGCTCCGATCATTGCTCGTTTAATTTCAAAGGGCAGAAGGACCTGGGCAAGGATGATTTTAGCAAAATTCCGAACGGGGGACCTGTCATTGAAGATCGCCTCAGCATTCTGTATTCGGAAGGTGTAGTCAAGGGGCGGATTACGCTCAATCAGTGGGTCGATCTGTGTTCGACAAGAGCGAGCAAGTTATTTGGATTATTTCCGCAGAAAGGGACTCTGGCTGTAGGGACAGATGCGGATATCGTTATTTTTGACCCATCTGTAAACAGGGTGATCTCGGCAGATACGCATCATATGAACGTGGATTACAGTGCATTTGAAGGGATGCAGGTACAGGGATGTCCAGTGACGGTGATGTGTCGCGGGGAGTATGTCATTCGGGATCGGCAGTATGCCGGAACAGCAGGGGCAGGCCAATATGTGAAGCGCAACAAGTATGATGCAGGCGCACCCATACCGATGAAACAGCCTGTGACGGCAGTGAATGGAGGGAGAAGCTGATGTCCGATCATGATATGTTTGAAGCCGAGAGGATCGCCATAGAGCGAATGGTTGCGCAGGGTTATCGGATCTATGCGGTACGGGAACATCTGGAGGGTGCTCACGTCATATGGGGGCACCCGGATCTTCCCGAAGAGAAACAAGAGCAATACGTAGGCACAGCGTCTGGACGGAAATGGTTCAGTCACATCCTGATTCGCCAGCTTCAGGAGCAGCGGGGAGCGTAGTCTGTACTGAAGCCTTCATGCGATCGGGCCGTGTACGTACTCATATGCATAGAGTGCAAGTTCGATCGCTACCCGCTTCTCTGGGAGGATATAGTCTTCTCCCAGAAGGGCTTCGATTTTGTCCAAACGGTGATACAGTGTCTGTCTGACAATATATAGAACGGTGGCCGTCTCTTGCTTGGAGCAGCACAGGACCAAATATTGTTTGAGCGTTCGTAGCAGCTGGCCTCCTTTCTCTATATCGTAACGGATGAGCGGCCCCAGATATTCTTCGATGAAATCATCCAGATTGCCACTCTGCTTCATGCTGGCGATGATGCGATAACAATGAAGGTTGCTGTAAAAGGGCTGCTGCATCTCGCCGATGTCCTTCTGAATTCGAAGTGTCTCCTTCGCGGATTCCAGGCTGTCCTTGAGACGGGAGAGGTCTGTGCAGTTATGACTGATACCGATCAGGCCTGAGAAGAGGCAGTAGGTCTGTTCCTGCTCGTGCTGCTGCAGCTGTTCGATGCAGCGCCAGAGACTGCTTTTGCGCTGAGATCCAGGTAGTGGGTCGAGAATGATAAGGATGATCTGGTGATTCAGAACGGTGCTGTAGAGGGTGAAATTCTCCCGAGCGAACACGGAACGGGCGACGATGTTACGTTGGATCAATAATTTCTGAAGCCTGAGGCTGTCTGTGTATGCAGGGTTACTGTCGAATAAGATAATCGTGGCTTTGCTTGTTGCAAGAAGGGGATTAACGGTGGATACATATTCATGGATTTCCTTCGTGGAGTGATGTCCGTTAAGCCAGTCAATGACCCACATATCTTCTTTGTAGCGGCGTTTCTCTTCCATGTATTTGGTTCGCATCCAATCCTGGGCAATTGCGGCTGCGCAACGTTCCAGTGCCTGAATGACGAATTCATCCGAAGGTTGGATGGGTATGCTTGAATCGTGATCGGACAGTTTTTGGTGCATGAGTACAAGATCGGCAAAGGTGTAGTCTAACGCCCGAACAGGCATGCTGAGTGCATGTAATGTGTTATCTGACAGCTGCATTACATTTGGAATATCCTCTCCAGCCAAATGTCCCCGCTGCAAAAACCAATCCTGCCGACGAATCTCCAGCTGCTCTGGAGCGCAATAGGGAACGCTGCTCGCTTCCCCTTCAAGTGGGTATAATGCCACGGCACATCCGGTTGTTCGTGACAATAATCGAAGCAGAGGTTGTACGCCATCTCCATTCAGAAGAAGCTGGTTAAATGAGGTGGTGAGACTATCGAGTTCGGCGATCATCCGCTGATGACTGCGAATCAGGGTGAAATGCAGATCTTGCGTAATATCGATATAACGGACTTGTTCGTGGAACCAGATCAACGGGAAATCCGCTGCGACTGCAATTTCCTTCATGGCACCAAGCTGCGACTTGGTGTGATCCCCCAGTTCCATGCAGAGACCGGCAGCCCCACGTGCAATTAACTGACGCAGAAAAGACAGACCTTGCTGCTCACCTTCCTGCCAGCCAATGCCTGTCGTCAGCACCAATTCCCCGCCATTGAGCAAGTCCCCTACCTCAGGGACTTCCATGATATGAACCCAGCGAACATACCGCTCCAGTGCACGATCACTGGCCAAAACTTCCGCCTTGCGAAACACGGGACGTTTTAACATGTCTCTGACTTGAATATGAAGCGTTGTCTCCCCCACACAACCACCATCCTTCCCCAATCACATGTGATCTATCTGGAGTCTGGAATCCGTCAACTTGCATAATTAATCCATATTATAAGTCGATTTACAGACGATGAGCTGAAATCTGACGTTCATTTGTTTCAAATGACAATCGAGACTATTCTTTTTGTGATTTTGATTAAAATGAATGGGTTCTATGTCAGTCTATGTGAGGTAATTTCGACTCAAATAAAAAAGCCCCTTAGCATCACATCGGAATTCAATCATTCCAATATGGGCTAAGGGGCGAGAGGTTAGAGCGTACAGCCTGTAGTTAAGTTGTACTCAAATCTTTACATGAGCACGATCAACGACTTCTTAATCTTCGATTTTTTTCTTTTTAAATTTCATCAGGAACTCATACACAATTGGTACGATAACCAGCGTGAGCAGCGTGGAGCTGATCAGACCGCCGATTACGGTAATTCCCAATCCTTTGGATATGATACCCGCACTTTCTTCGAGACCCGTTACCAGTGGCAACAGGGCACCGATGGTTGCGAGAGCGGTCATCAGAATTGGACGCAGACGAGTTGCACCGGCTTCCAGCAAGGCTTCGCGGGTAGGCATACCCTCTTTTTCCTTGTGAATAACACGGTCGATCAACACGATGGCGTTGGTTACCACGATACCGATGAGCATCAGTCCACCCATCATGGCGGAGACGTCAAGCGTACCACCAGCGATGAACAGACCTACCATAATACCAATAACCGTAAATGGCAGGGAGAATAGGATTGCGAATGGTGCCAATCCGCCGCCGAATGTAACAACGAGCACGAAGTATACAATGGCGATGGCTGCCAGCATGGCGAGACCCAGTTGAGTGAATGTATCATTAATCTGTTCGGTTGTACCACCGAACTTCACTTCAACGCCATCAGGCAGATCCAACTTGTCGATCTCAGCCTGTAAGTTACTCGAGGCTTTCGTTACATCCGAAGCCAAGATGTTGGCTGTAACTTGCACAACAACCTTACCATCAATTTGCATGATGGAGTTCGGGGACGTACCTTCTTCCACTTTGGCAACATCTTTGATCGGAACTTGGATGCCAAGCGGTGAAGTGACGGTTTCATCCTCAATCTCATCAATACTGCTGAATGTTTTATCGTCTGTCTCTACATATACTTTATACGTTTTATTATCGATATCAACTTCCGTGAGCACAGGACGTTCCCGTGCCGGGCTCAGTGCCATAGCCAGTTGGCCTGCAGTCAGACCCAGGGAGCTTAATTTCTCTTGATCTGCCACGAGCGTGTACTGCCCGTAGGTGTCAGCAAGTGTTGTATCTGCTTTTTCAAAATTATCCTTATCCGCTTCAACCAGTTTCAGAATTTCATCCGATACAGGTTTGAGTTGCTCTACATTATCGCCATAGATGGACAGGCTCAAGCCACTGCCACCTAGACCCCCGGACATATCAAGCTCACTCCAGGTTCCTACGCTAACTTCCTTCTTCAGACCTTCTACAAGCTGTTCCTTCACTTGAGTAAAGTCTTTCGTATCTTCGTTATATTCAATATAGAATAGAGCCGAGTTGGAACCACCGCCACCCATACTGCTCAGTGGATTACTTCCGCCGATGGAATATTGCATTTTCTCCAGACCCGGTTGTTCCAGCAACCACTTCTCGGCAACGAGTGCTTCTTTTTCTACATCTTCACGCAAAGCTCCTGTTTGTGGGCTGTACGTAATGGTCACATATTTATCTTGTTGTTCCGGCAAGAAGCTTGCACCGATGAACGGGTACAGGAACAAACTGCCGACCAGCAGGATCACTGCAATACTGACCGTGATGAGTTTGTGAGACAGTGTCCAGTTCAGCAGGCGTTTGTAACCTTCCGCCATTTTGCCTGGTTTTTCTTCATGATTCTGCTTATTCTTCAACCCTTTACGGAACAGGGTATGCGCAAGCATCGGCACAATGGTAATGGCAACGATCAGGGATGCCAGCAAAGCAAATACCATGGTCAGTGCAAATGGTGTGAATAACTCACCAACCATACCGCTTACCAATGCCAGTGGCAGGAATACCGCAATTGTTACGATGGTGGAAGAAAGAATTGGAATGAACATCTCGCGAGTTGCTTCGCGGACCAGTTCACGGCCTTTCAATCTCTCACCTTTGAGTGTTAATCTGCGGTAGATGTTCTCGATAACAACGATGGAGTCATCGACAACCCGTCCGATGGCAACCGTCATGGCACCCAGCGTCATCATGTTCAAGGTGATATCCATCATATTGAGCGCAGTCAATGCCATGAGCAAGGAGAGCGGGATCGAGATAATGGAGATAATGGTTGAACGAATATTACGCAGGAAGAGCAGGATGATCAGGATGGCAAACAAGGCGCCAAAAACGGCTTTGCCCAGCATCGTGTTCACCGAGTCCTGAATCGGCTTACCTTGGTCGAGCAGTACAGTCAAATCAGCATTTTTGAACTGCGATTGCAACTCTTCCGCTTTATCTTTGACTGCGTTAACGACATCAACCGTGTTGGCATCGTTGGATTTTACAACGGAAATACCGATCGATTCCTTGCCGTCTGTCCGGGAAATAGATTCCGCTTGACCGATGACTTCGATCTTGGCAATTTCACTTAATTTCACTGTAGGGATACCAGCTGCGTTGGCAGCGCCCGAAGGACTACCCACGCCGGCATTACCGCCAGCAGCCTGGCCTGCAGTCTGGTCCGTTCCTTGTGAAGCACTTGGAGCGGTACCTTGACCAGCTTCACCAGTTGGTGCTCCAGAGCCTTGTGGGGCTGCGCTTGCACCATTACCTGCAGAAGCGCCAGCACCGCCGGGTACTACTGGAATGGCAAGGTTTTTCAGATCATCGATGTCGACGATGTTTCCATCTACAACAACGGCCTTCTGGGATTTATCCAGTTCAAACAGTCCAAGGGGCACACGAATGGATGAACCTTGAACGATGCCGTTTACCGTATCTTCGGTCAGGCCCAGCTCGGCCATTTTGGCTTGATCAAACTTCAATTGAACTTCTTTCACATATTGACCGGACACCTGAACCTGAGCTACACCGTCAATATCTTCTAGTGCAGGCTGAATATCCGATTCAACCAGTCGTGTCAATTGTTCCAGGTCACCGCCGTCCTTGTCGGACAAGCTCAGAGATACAACCGGGAAAGAGTTAATGCTGAACTTGGAAATGGTCGGCTTCTGCACACTGTCAGGCAGTTGTACTTCATTCAGTGCCTCACGAACGGTTGCAGTTGCGTTGGTCAGATCTGTTCCATAATCAAATTCAAGTGTGATCGATGCTGCATTTTCCATGGAAGTGGAGGTGACTGTCTTCACGCCATCTACATTGCGTAGTTTTACTTCGAGAGGCTTCGTGACATCCTCAACAATCCCCTCCGGTGCAGCCCCCGGATCAATGGCAGTGACATTCAGAAACGGTACGTTGATGTTCGGGATTGTCTCTTGTTTCATCGTCAATCCGCTGTACAAACCTGCGAAAGAGATGATAATTGTCAGAATCCAGATCGCAAACTTGTTGTTCAGTGAAAAATTAATAATACCTTTCATACGATGGTTTCTTCTCCTCTCTGTTTCTCCTGTTTATATGTGTGACGAGTCAGCCTGGATAAACCGGCTATACTTGGCATCCAGACTGTGCTTAAGCTCAGAGTGCAAAGGTTTGATGGCAGATACGCTCTCCAAATTGTGCATCATGCCGATAATGATGGCACGCCGAGGCGTGAATTCCATCATCTCCTGTCTGAGAATGGCGATAGTTTCGAGCACATCATTCTTTGTTTGCCCTGCGGGCAATTCGGAACCAGCGATATCCTGCATTTGCTTGATGATGTGAATGGGATGACGCATCACAGTGGAGTCTGTGTTTGGATCACTATTCCATGCGGGCCAGTCTTCCAACAAAATCAAAGGCGCAGGGCGCTGATCGAGCAATCCGTAAGCTGCATAATCAATCATTTGCAGCATATTGGTTGCCATTTTGGAGACGGTAAGGGAAGGCATTTCGGTAAACCAGATCTTAACGTAGGAGAGGAACATACCCTGTATGAGCAAAATAAGATCTATCGTATAGGGTTCAATCTCCGGTCCGTACATATCTTCCAGTTTGTCCTTGAAACCGTGTAGGGTAAGGATCTCCAGATCTTTATGCTGCGGGCTGCATTTTTCCTTGCGATGTGGCTCATCATTCATCATCATGCTTTGCATCTGTACACGCAAAAATTCCTTTAGCTCGGACACATGGCCCAGCAGTGTCTCAATCTGTTTGTGTGAACGTTCTCTCGGAGTAAGGTCAGCTTCATGTTCGATCTGGGATAGTTCGTCTATGAGTGTAAATAAGCAGTACTCCATCGTGCTGTCTTCCAATTCCTCTTTGGACTTGAATATAAGGTAAAGGCTTCCCTTAGACATCCCGCATATCTCTGCAATCTCCTGCATGGAGGTTGCGGCACTGCCTTTTTCCGAGAATAGCTTGAGTGCTGTAGTAATGATGAGTTTTTTCTTCTCATTCATCTCATGTATAGGGTTCATTAACGATACTTTCACCTCATCAGGGAACTTATGAGTTCTTGAATTGACTCTAGGGTCAAACTTAGTATAAACGATCTGGTTGAAGGAATTCAAATGGGAGTAAATTGGAAAATTAGAGCGGAGAAAAGAGGTTGATCAAATGGAAGTAGAGACGGCAAGTAACAAGGTGTAGCTTGTATGTACGTTATGGATAAGGTATCAAGAATGGATAAGTTAGTTTTCTCCAGTGAAGGCGTACAAGGCGAGTATAATAATGGCGACCAGAGCGATGAGATAGAAGATGGCCATGCTGATCAGAAGGGTATACCCTGTATAAGAGCCCATGCGTGCCAATAATTTTTTCATGATTACGACATCCTTTCTTACGTAGCAAAGTTTAAAGAGGTTCCCTATTTATATCATATCCCAAAAAAGACGACTTCCTGATTGAAGTCGTCTTTTTTATATTACAGAATTTAATAGATATCATAATGGAAGCTAAGAATTACACGATAACGGAGATTACAGAACCGACTTGAAGAAACGAAGTGTTCGCCTTAAAGCTTTCTGTAAGAAAGCTTCTTCGGAAGCATATGCTATCACCGGAGTTTAAAGTGTAATTCAGTTGTTCCATTATGTGATCAGTTTCAGACCAACGGCTGCCACCAAAATCATTGCGATAAACAGGATACGTTTCGCTTCTTTCCGTTCACCGAACAGGAACATGCCTGTTAACGTACTGCCGACCGTTCCGATTCCCGTCCACACGGCATACGCTGTGCCCATGGGAATGGACGTCATGGCGTAGGACAACAGCGAGAAGCTGAACACAAACGACACCAGCATAAGTACGATGTATGGCCATCCTTTCTTGGTGGAAGCACCATTAATACCGATTACGCCGAAAATTTCACATATCCCTGCACCTACAATTGCCATCCAAGCCATTATACTGCACCTCCTTTGGCTTCTTGCTGATCCGTAACCAGCTTCAGTCCAATTACGCCGCAGAGCAGCAGCCCGATGAGCAATACTTTGGCCAAGCGGAATGGCTCACCAAACAGTACCATTTCCGTAAGGACGGTACCCGCCGTACCAATTCCCGTAAAGACGGCATACACCGTACCTACAGGCAACCTTTTGGAAGCGGCAATGATCAGTCCAAAGCTGATCACGATGGCAATCCCCGTTAAAGTCCACTCCCAGGCATTCGAGGCATGTTTCAGCCCGCTTACCCAGACAATCTCAATAATTCCACCGATAAATACATATAACCAGTTGCGGTTCATGATGTTAAATCTCCTTCCGGCACAACGTGTTGTGCCTCTTCGTTCAAATGATGAATGCCATGCCAAAAGACAGGCCAGGATGCTTCCAACCTTCTCTTGTACCGACGTGAGCTTCCATAGATTATTTCCACGGTGATACCGTCGAGGAACGTCATAAATGCAATGGCGGCTTGTTCCGCCGGAAGGGGCGGTATATCTCCATTACGCATTGCCCGTTGCAGCAGACGATTCAGAGCACGTTCCATGCCATCGATAAACGGATACACCTGATCCATCACTTCGCTATACAGAGAAAGGGGTGGGTAAAAACAATTACGCAACATCAATCGAGCCGAAGCATGGGCATTGTATTCTTGTTCGAACCAGATCAACAAGCCTTTCAGCCTCTGCTCCAATGGCAGATCCGCATGATCGCGGAAATATTCCAGTGTGTGCCGTTTTACCTCGTGAAAAGCAAAGGCCAGTGTGTGTAAAAACAAGTCATCCTTGCAGCTAAAATGTGCATATATGGACGGTTTTTTAATCCCGACTTCATCAGCAATAGCTCTCAGAGAAGCCCCCTCATAGCCATCTCTCGCAAAATGAAACAGGGCTGCATCCCGAATGGATTGAGCAGTCATTCAATCACCTTCCTAACGGTCGTTAGGTAATTATATTTTCACACTTCACATCGCCTGTCAAGATGAAAATATCCGCCTGCACAGTAGAGTACAGGCGGATATAACAGGTATGAATGTGGTTTTTCATCAAAAGGTCGTAAGACCCAGAATCAGCTGCAGCTTATATAGGATACCTTTCAAAAACGTAGTCTTCTCCTGAAACTCATTCAGGTCTAACGTAAACTCCGCATCATCATTATTCCAAATACGCTCGAAATAATTCGCGATATCAAGCGTGAACTTATTGTCTGGAGGTGCAGCAACCCATAGATCATTCTCCAGATTGTAGTCATTCATGTTTCGGGGGGTGAAATTGGTTGAACCCCCGAGTACAATATGATCTCCGGTTGCTTTGGCAAGATAGATCATCTTGGTATGGTATTGCTCCTTGGTGGTGTTATACCAGCGTATCTGAATTTTACCGTCGGATTTATCATGCAATTCAGCAGCGACAGGACGGTTCGGAATGCCGATCTTTTCCTGACCAAAGGCATTTTCATTTGGATCCAGTACAAGCCGGATCTCGGTTCCTCGTTTTGCGGATTCCAGCAGGGCTTCCAATACTTTCGGAGAGGCCACATAGAACATGCCCATCCATAAGGTGTCACCTTTGCCAGCCTGATTGATCTCATGGAGTACAGCGTCATTCACTTTGCCTTCCGTTAAATAGCGGACTCGCAAATCTCCCGTTTTGGAATCCGTGGGAGGAGCTGTGTAGGCAGGAACCTGGCCTCCGCCCGAGATGTCGAGAACAGCTTGCTCTGACTGAAGAATATCGCCAATGATTGGACCTGTTACTTCAAATGCAATATTTGAGTGGTAGGCACTCGCATCATGAATATTGCCAGAAGAGACAATCGCCTTCTTCTCACTAACAACAACTTTGCGATGATTGGCTTTCACATTGAGCAGCTTGAGATAGGAACGTACAGTTACATCTGGACCATCCGTCGCCATCAGATTTTTGATCCAGCCATCTCCGGATTGACCGAACCATTGGAAGAAGGTCCGCCAGACCGCAGAGTATACTGGAGTTGAATCACGCAAAGGGTCCACATCCGTGATGACCACATGAATGCCTGCTTGTTTCATTTGTTCCAGTAACGGATTGGGTGCTGAGTTATAGTTGGTATTTACTTCATCTGTAATGAACCAGATATCCATATCAGGATGCTGATTTTTTTTGGCGACCAGAGCCTCGGTGAATTCAGTACTCACGGGAGGAAAGTTCTGTCCCTTGTGCTGATAATTATTGAACAGGAACATATCCACCAGGACAAACTGCTCTGCTTCCTCCACAATTTGCATCATGCGCTGGAAAATCTGCTGTTCGTGCTCCATCTGTCCGTCGGAGGAAGGATAAGTGAGGTCATGCAGGAACTCGACTTGATCCACACGATACTCCGGACTTTCGTAGGAAATGCCCGCTGGTAATGGTTTGTAGGTTTGATAGAGCATGACGGCGATGAGCCATAGGATCAATAGGACGATTCCTGTTCGTATGTATGGAAATTTGCCGCGTGAAGATTTGCGGTCTGATGAATGGCGGCGTAATGAGACCAACGGTGGACTCCCCCTTCTGTACTTGCTGACTTCTATTACCACACGGATGATAACGTTGACGCAGGAGAACCCGCTAGCATAACGAATGTAGCGGTAAAATGCATATGGCAAAATTGGCAGGATGCAATCGACAGGTGTCTGAGCGTTGTGTATAATGAGTGTATTATTTTTGTAGAATGTTAGGGTTTTCATATGCCTGACAAGGACGGGGAACCAATGATATAACCTTTGAAATCTGGACATTTAGGAAAGAAAGTGGGTAATAAGGTGTATTCCATCAAACAAGTCGCTGCCATGCTCGGTATCCCGACGGTAACGCTCCGGGCTTGGGAGAATCGGTATAGTGCGGTCACCCCTGAGCGGACGGAATCGGGTTATCGAATGTATACCGAAGAGAATGTTGCGGATCTGCGCTGGTTGAAAGAACAAGTTGAGCTGCATCAGACCAATATTTCGGAAGCGGTACGGATGTTGAAAGTAAACAAATTAAATCCGCCCGAGGCTGTGCCCACGCCGATCATGGCTCCGGTGCCTACGATGGAAGAAGCCTACGCACGCATGGCAGATCAGATCTATGACTCGCTCTACAACTTTCAGGGTGAACGTGCCAATGGTTTGATTGATTTTGGTTTCACCATGTATGGGTATGACTCGATGTTCTATCATGTGTTGGTGCCCATTCTGGTTCGGGTTGGAGATGCATGGGAGCAAGGCAGGGCTTCGGTGGCTCAGGAACACTTCATGACACAGCTGATATCACAGCGGTTTTATCAGTTTTTCCATCTGTTCCCGATCTATCCGCATCTGCCCAAAGTTCTGGCGTTGTGTCCGGAAGGGGAGCACCATCAGGTTGGATTGCTGCTGTTCTCTCTCTTTATGCGCAAAAATGGAGCGGAAGTACTATATCTCGGTGCCAACACGCCAGAGGAAGGCATCTTCCCGATTATCCGGGAGCAGAAGATCAAGTTGGTCTGCCTGTCGATCACAAGTCCAGGACTTCTTGAAAAATGTGATCAGCTCGTCGAGCGGATTATGAACGAATTCCCGCATATTCGCTTTGTACTGGGAGGTAAAGGCTATGAGCGTGCAGAGCATGCGCGTTATCCGCAATGGATTATGCCGGAGAGTTCTGCGGACTGGCAATCGTGGATGGAGCGTGAGTATCTCTCCGAGCGAGCACCTGGTGCAAGGTTCGGACAGGCCAATAATTAAACATAATCTCAAATGATATGAATAGGTTAGTGAATACAGGACATCCTTTGACGAAGTGATCAAGGGATGTTTTTTTGCGTTAATAAATGGAGTATCCTCGTATTTTGACCAGTGGGTCATTTTTTGGTTTACAAGGCCGTATAATATTTGTATTATATTTGTATAATGTTTTTGCTAGTTACCGCTTAAAGTGTTCTTGGGCGGTTTAATAATAGGTTAGGGGCTAGAGAACTATAGGAATTCCCTACATAGAAAGGTGAGTGGCATGATACCGAATCAACAACGCAAACGTGCAGCTGTCATTGGCGCAGGTCCAGGTGGACTTGCAGCAGCGATGTTATTGTCCGGTCAGGGGTACGAGGTAGATGTGTATGAGAAACAGCCAGTCATCGGGGGGCGTTCTGCCAGATTGGAACTGGGTGAATATCGATTCGACCGGGGTGCTACATTTTTGATGATGCCTCAGCTGATTGAAGAGATGTTCGACGTGGTGGGACGCAAGTTATCCGATTATGTGCATATGAAAGAGCTAACCCCACTGTACGCACTGAACTTTGGTGATAAGGTGTTCACGCCTTCTCGTAATCGGGAAGATACAGCTGCACAGATTAAGGAATTGTTTCCGGGCAATGAGGACAATTACCTTCGGTTCATGCAAGAAGAAGAAGTGAAATTTGGCAAAGTCATGCCTTTGCTCCGCCGTCCTTTTGGCAAGCTGACTGACTATTTGCGCAAAGATGCGGTAACAG
The DNA here is from genome assembly GCF_038004645.1 of Paenibacillus sp. FSL M8-0212. Lineage (NCBI taxonomy): Bacteria > Bacillati > Bacillota > Bacilli > Caryophanales > Paenibacillaceae > Paenibacillus > Paenibacillus sp. FSL M8-0212. The sequence continues at coordinate 3,126,141 of NZ_JBBORP010000001.1, forward strand.
CTCTACCCAAGCTTGATGTCCATAATACGGTCTACGGAATCTTGTCCCGCTATTTTACAGATGAGCGTCTACGCTGGGCATTTACATTCCAATCCAAATACCTTGGCATGTCTGCCTGGGATTGTCCGGGAACCTTTACCATACTATCGTTCATTGAGCACCACTACGGATTGTTCCACCCCATTGGCGGTGTGAATCGGATCTTCCAAGCCATGGCTGATGTCGTGGAAGAATACGGAGGACGCATACATACTTCTACTCCGGTAAAACAGGTCATTGTTCGCAATGGTCGTGCAGAAGGTGTGTTGCTTGAGAACGGTGAACGCATCGAAGCGGACCATGTGGTTGTGAACGCCGACTTTGCACATGCGGTGAACCATCTGTTCGAACCGGGCGTACTTAAGAAATATACCCCGGAGAAAATGAAACGCAAAAAGTATTCCTGCTCTACAGCAATGCTGTATCTGGGTGTGGATGGTGATGTGGACCTTCCGCATCACTCGATCTATTTTCCCGAGGACTACCGGTTGAACGTTGATGAGATTACGAAGCACAAAATGTTGTCAGCCGATCCATCTCTATATATTCATAACCCTTCCAGACTCGATTCGACGCTGGCACCAGAAGGGAAATCCGCTTTATATGTTCTCATGCCTACGCCTAACCTTACCGCAGACATCGATTGGGAAGCAGAACGTGAGAATGTGCAGGAGGCCATGATGAAACGCATGGAGGGCATTCCTGAACTGGCAGACATTCGCAGACGCATTGAAGAATGTATGCTGTTCACTCCACTCGATTGGGAAAATGAACTGGATGTGTATCGCGGAGCAACGTTTAATATGGCTCATAATTTGGGTCAGATGATGTATCTGCGTCCCCATAACCAGTTTGAAGAGTTGAAAAGTGTATGGCTGGTAGGCGGCGGAACACATCCGGGCAGCGGGTTGCCAACGATCTTTGAGTCGGCACGAATCAGTGTCAGACTGATTCAGGAAGAGGACGCGCGCAGAAGCTCCAAACCATCCTCGTACGTGAAGACGGCAGAAGCCGGAGGGCATTCATGAAGCGGGCCGCTATTGTAGGGGCAGGGATTGGTGGACTTACTTCTGCATTGTTATTGAACCGTCAGGGATGGGATGTCACCGTGTATGAACGGGGTTCCCGCGTTGGCGGACGCATTGGCTATGAGCAGGAAGGGGAATACCGGATCGATCAGGGGCCAACCATCGTGCTGCTGCCAGAGATGTTACTTGGCATACTTGAGGAAGCAGGCGTAGATCGTTCGAAGATTGAGTTACTTCGCTGTGATCCGTTATACAGAGTGCATTACCACAGTGGTCGTGTCATGACCAAGATGACGTCACGTGAAGAGCAGACGGCGGAGATTGAGCGTTTGTTCCCGGGAGAGAGCCGGGGATTCACACGATTCATGAAAGATATGGACACGTTGTTTCCGGCAGGCCGGGCAGCGTTTCTGGAAAGGGCTTTTCCGCGCAAAAGGGATTTCTTCACCCCTTCGCTCATGTCCCTCATGGGCAGATTGCGTGCACACAAAAGTGTTCGGAAAGCGGTTGGCGATTATTTTCAGCACGAGGAATTGCTTGATGCGTACTCTCTGCAAAGTCTATACATCGGTGGATCACCGTTTGGAACGCCAGGTATCTATTCCCTTTTGCCTTACGCAGAGCATGAATATGGTATCTGGATGGTCAAAGGTGGATATGCGGCATTGCCGGCTATTCTGGAACAGGAACTGATATCACGTGGTGGGCGTGTCGTGCTGAATGCGGAAGTTACCGGGCTCACGATTAAAAATGGTGTATGTGAAGGTATAGAAACGGCAGCAGGCGCAGAAAATGTGGATGCAGTTATCTACAATGGTGATTTCCCCCATCTATCAGGTTTGCTTGGACAATCACCAGAGGTAGCACGTAAAAGAAAACCGTATCGTCCCTCTTCCGGATGTGTATTGCTCTATGTGGGCGTGGACAAAACCTGGGAAGATGCAACGACGCATCAGTTCTTCTTGCCACCGAGTCTAGAAGGTAGTTTACAGGAAGTCTTCAATCAGCGACGCATTCCGGCAAAGTCCTCATTTTACGTATTTAATCCGGTCGCATTGGATGAAACTGCAGCACCTCAAGGACAGAGTGTATTGTATTTCCTCATTCCCGTACCAGATGCTGAAGGTGTCGACTGGGATCAGGAGAGTGAAGCATTGGCAGAACGTGTACTGGAAGAAGCGGAGCAACGAGGATTCCCGGGACTTCGTGCAGCGATCAAGTGGAAAAAGGTACGTACACCCGCTGACGCAGAGCGAGACGGGCTCTATGGGGGCGGCAGCTTTGGTATAGCACCTGTATTGTTCCAGTCCGGTGTATACCGACCGCAACCCAAACCATTCCCTAATATAAAGGGATTATATGCCGCAGGAGCATCTGTACATCCAGGTGGCGGAGTGCCGATTGTAATGCAGAGTGCACGGATGGCCGTCAATCAACTCATGAAGGAGATGGGAACATGAATGAAGCGATTTTGAGCAGGTGTGAAGAGTTGATGCAAAAGGGTTCTTCCTCTTTTTATCAGGCTTTTAGAGGGCTGCCTAGTCCACGTCGGGAAGCGGTATATGTCATTTATGCCTTCTGCCGCATGATTGATGACAGTGTAGACGAGCCGGAACATTCGCCTTATACGATTCACGAGATCCATGACTTGTTTGATCGGCTAGACGACGCGGAAGGACACTTTATCTGGCCAGCACTGAGATGGTTGTTCAGCAGTTTTCCTCATCTCGATAAGGGGCCATTTTTCCGTCAGATGGAAGGGCAGCTCACAGATCTTAAAGTAACGCATTATGCAACGATGCAGGAACTGGAGCATTATTGTTATCTGGTAGCCGGAACCGTAGGTGAGATGTTGTTGCCTGTATTGCGGGATGATAACGGCGCGGAAGTAGCCATGAACGGGATTGCTTTGGGTAAAGGGATGCAGATCGTTAATATTATTCGAGATGTTGGTGAAGATCGGGCCAGAGTACGCCGGTATGTTCCGCTGGAGATCATGGAGAAGCATGGTTACACCGAGCAGGACTTTGAAGACGGGGTCGTGGACGAACGGTTTATTGCCATTGTTCATGAATTAAAAGCTGCAGCATTGAACTGGTTCCGTATTGGCATGGATCGTCTGGATACGTACCCAACGGAAAGTGCGTTTTCCATCGAGCTGGCAGCAGCCTTTTACTCCACCATTCTACACGCGGTTGAACGCAACGACTATGACGTATATACCAAACGGGCATATGTTAGCGATGAATTGAAACTGGAGATGCTGGGTGCGATTGTGAAACGTTACCCGATGCTGGCCTATCAAGCCTCCCGAACGGCGGTATCCTGATGATCCAGTGGCTTTACTGGGCGTGGTATGTCATTGGAGCAACCTTGATGCTAACGATCGGTGTGCCTGACGTATTGTCTTTTTCAAATGGTTTATTTCTAATCTTCTATGCATTGTATGTGCTGGATCTGATCTACCAAGGGCGTAATCGGACAGGTCTGTCCGACCAGTCAGTCATCTGGCTGAAACCCGGACTCTGGATATCCTCTGTGATCATCTGGCTTGGAGGTATGGGCGTAGAGTGGATAGGAGTGCATACGCACTGGCCTTTTGGTGAGTATGCTTACTCAGACTTCTTTGGGATTCATATGTTCAGTGTGCCAGTTACGCTGGGTTTTGCCTGGATCGCAGTGGTTGGTAACTCGGCGCTGTTAAGTGGTGGTGGTTCAACATGGACTGGCAAACTGCTTCGAGCATTGAAGACCGGGTTCTGGGCAATTGTACTCGACCTGGTACTCGATCCTGTTGCGCATGCGAGAGGATTCTGGGAGTGGCAGGCTCCAGGTGGTTTCTACGGTGTTCCGTGGACCAATTACATAAGCTGGTTTATCATGGGTGCATTCCTATCCCTCTTCCTTCCGGCCATGCCTAATGACCGTAGCTCATTGCTGCGTGCAAAATGGCTGTATCAGCTGTTTATTCTTCTGTTCGGCCTGCTTGCTCTAAAGGAAGGGATTACAGGCAGCTTTATCATCGCCATTGCTGGTGTGCTTCTTGCCGAAGGGAGCTGGCTCTATGATTCGCGCCGTAAAATCAAAAACGTTTAATCATATATTTGCCTTATACAATCACTATTATCTGCTACGTCGGCGCTTCCGCTCCTTCACGCTCACAGGGTCACTGGACCCGCAGGTGGACATCAGGGACAACTCCACGATTGAACCGACTCGTCCGGTGATCTATTTCATGAACCACAGTTCCTGGTGGGATGGTCTGCTGCTCTACCATGCGGCCAGACAGACATCGCGGGGAGATCATTATGTGATGATGGAGGAGCAACAGCTTCAGCAATATGCTTTTTTTCGTAAATTGGGTGCGTATTCGATCAATAAGGAGAGTGCGTCCGGTATTCGGACCTCTCTACAGTACACCAGTGAGCTGTTGAATTCGGGTAAAAGGGTCTGGATTTTTCCCCAAGGAGAAATTCTGCATCAGGAGGCCAGACCGATTCGGTTCCGTCCAGGCATCGGATTGCTGCTTCGTCGCTCCCCGAATGCCATCGCCGTACCGGTAACCTTGTGCCATGGGATGGTCCAGCATGATCTACCGGAAATATCGATGCAGGCAGGCCCGCCTGTGCTAGAAGACTGGAAGGCGTTGAAGAGTGAAGAGATTGCCGCCAGACTCGGCCATGTGTTGGAACAGCAGTTAGACGATCATAGATCAGCACTTGTACGGATGGGGCAGGGAAGTTTGCCAGATGCGCTTCCGCTGATTCGTCATGTACGTTCGACAAGTGAAAAATACGATGCGGCACGAAAGCGGGTGAACCGTTAGCATGAATGCATCTGAAATCTTCTGGATTGTGCTTACATGCATATTGGGCATACAGTTGCTGTTCGCTCTATGGAACGTCTCCTGTCTGCCCAAAGTACGTTCATTCCGGGCAGACAAGATACAACCACCAGGCCTGCTGGTCTCGGTTCTGATTCCAGCCAGAAATGAAAGACTACATATCGAAGGATGTCTTGAAAGTGTACTAGCGAGCGAGACATCGGGATTCCGGATGGAAGTGCTGGTGCTGGATGATCGCTCCGAAGATGAGACAGCGGCCATGGTACAGGCGATTGCGGATCGCGATACGCGTGTGCGTTTGCTGCATGGTGTCGATCTTCCCGAGGGCTGGATGGGGAAATCCCATGCGTGTCACAGGTTGGTTCAGGAGGCCAAGGGAGAATGGTATATGTTCGTGGATGCGGATGTGCGTCTGGAGCCAAGTGCCATTCGGCAGACTCTTGCAGCAGGGTGTGAGCAGAGCGGGGGGCTGGTAACCGGTTTTCCTTATCAGGTAACAAAGACGTGGATGGAAAAGCTTGTTGTGCCCATGATGGTCTTCACCATCATCAGTCATCTGCCCATTTTTATGATACGCAGATCATCCAGTCCGATGTTTGTGGCCGCTACGGGGGCTTTTTTGCTGATTCATCGCTCCAGTTACGAGGCTTCCGGTGGTCATGCTGCCATTCAGGCGCATCTGGTGGATGACATGAGTCTCGCCAAAGCAGTCAAGCGTGCAGGCCATCCGGTGATGCTGACCGATGTGCATGACGTAACAAATACCCGCATGTATCAGAACGGGGCAGAAGTATGGAACGGATATAAGAAAAATATGTACGAAGGTATGGGGCGCAAAGACGTGCTGCTGCTGGGCACGATGTTGATGTATACACTGATGTATATTGTGCCCCCGCTAGGTTTGATTATTGGACTCCTTATGGGCAGTTCGATATCCGTTCTGTATGGATTGATAGGAACTTTATTAGGTATGGCTGTGAAAAGAGTAGCGGATCATGCTGGCGGACAACCCTGGTGGCTCGCCCTTCTGCAACCGGTCAGCATGGCTTGTGTCATTGCCATCGGACTTGCTTCCTGGCAGGCAGGCCGCTCCGGCAAGGGGTATGTATGGAAAGGTAGGCGGTACAGTTGAGAGGTAACGTCATTATAATCGGAGCAGGATTCGGAGGTCTGTCGTGTGCGATCCGACTGGCTTCACAAGGTGTGCAGGTAACCATTCTGGAACGGCAGGAACACGTAGGTGGCAAGCTGCAGCAGATTGAGCGGGACGGGTATCATTTTGACCGTGGACCGAGCACGATCACGATGCCATCTACCTTTCGTTCAGTCTTCGACCATGCGGGAGTAGCAATGGAAGATTACGTACAGTTATATGAGTTAGAGCCTCGCACGCGTAATATATTTGCAGATGGCACAGTGGTAGATTTGTCAGGCAATCGCGGATGGATGAAAGAGCAGATCGCAGCGTACAGTCCGGAGGATGCGGCTCGTTATGATGCGTTTATGGATGAATCTGCTGCACTGTATGCGGAAGCTAATCGTCATTTTCTCGGTAAGTTGCTGCTGTCTCCTTCTGACAAATACAATCTCCAGATGCTGCGCAGCCTGCTCCGCGTGCGGCCAACGGTGAAGCTGGATAAGTTACTGCGTTCGTATTTCCAGCATCCACATACGCTGGCTATGTTCGGACGGTACGCGACCTATGTGGGATCATCGCCGTATCAATCGCCCTCCATCTTTGCAATGATGGGTCATGTGGAAGCAGAGGTGGGCATCTACGGAGTCAAAGGTGGAACCTATCAACTGATCGAAGGAATGACTCGTCTGGCACAGGAAAAAGGCGTACAAATTATTACTGGCACAGAGGTCCGGCAGATTGTTGTTCGGAATGGCAAAGTGGCTGGCGTGGATACGGATCAAGGTTTCCGGGAAGCCGACCAGGTGGTTGCCAATGGAGATGTGCTTAGCGTGAATCGACTGCTGCTCGCACCGGAACATCGGAAAGAGATGAGCGATGCTCGTATACAGAAGTATGAGCCATCCATTTCGGGATTTGTGACGTTGGCGGGAGTGCGAAGACAATATGATGCATTGCTGCACCATACGGTGTTTTTCCCGGAACGTTATGAACCGGAGTTCGACCATATTTTCCGTGAACGTAAAATGCCTGCTGATCCGACGATTTACATCTGTTATTCCGGTTATTCGGAAGCAGGCATGGCCCCAGCGGGAGCCAGTAACCTATTCATTCTAGTCAATGCCCCCTACTTGTCGGATTCGTGGAATTGGGAGCAGCAGACGGAACGTTACGGTGCGTTTGTACTGGAACAATTGGCAGCACGAGGAATTACCGGGTTGAACCAATCTGATGTGCTGATCCGATATACGCCGCGAGATATCGAACGGGATACCTTGGCGCATCAAGGTTCAATCTACGGTATCTCGTCCAACTCCGTGAAGCAGACCTTCATGCGACCAGGCAACCGAAGCAAAGATGTACAAGGACTCTGGTACGTCGGCGGTACAACACATCCAGGCGGGGGAACCCCGATTGTGACATTGTCCGGACAGCTTGTTGGTGAGCAATTGGCATCGGAAATCTTGAGATAAGTTCGTTGTGCAGATGATGGAGTGGAAGTGCATTCTGTTGACCCATGTGCGTGTGCATCGTCCGTGTTAACCAGCTTTGAAGATGCGACAGATGATCCGTGCTTTTGCGTAGGTATAAAATAGTGGTGCTCCGAGATTTAAGTGAGACATTTGGTGTCGGGGCATCCTTTCAATAGATGGTTTGGAACGTTATACTGGATAGAGTTAAACTGCTGAGCTGCAATGCTTATAGGATTAATGTTTTTGTCTTGTACAAAAGACGTATATACATAGAAGCAAGGAACGGGCAGGTTATCCTGTCGATCCGCACGATTCTCACATAGGAGGTCTCATCATGAATGAACAAGAGCGAGCCGGCGAACGGCTGCTTCCCGAAGTGGCTACGGGAGAACGAAAGCTGGAACACGTGCGCCTCTGTCTTGAGGAGAATGTGGCAGGAGAAGGGGTAACCAGCGGTATGGAGCGGTTTGCGTTTCGCCATCACCCACTGCCTGAACTGGATTTTGAAGAGGTTCATCTGGAGACTTCGTTCATTGGCAAAAAAGTGCGTACACCCTTGCTCATCAGTTCGATGACGGGTGGAAGCAAAACAACGGGCGCCATCAATGAGCGCCTCGCTCGAGTAGCAAACGCCAGAGGCTGGGCGCTCGGCGTAGGTTCGATCCGGGCTGCTGTAGAACAGCCGGAACTGGCGAGTACCTTCGATGTACGGCGCTGGGCACCGGACATCCCGGTCATTGCCAACCTGGGCGCGGTGCAGCTGAACTATGGGTTCACCACGGCTGATTTCCAACGTGCGGTGGATATTGCGGGAGCGGACATGCTCGTGCTTCATCTGAACACGTTGCAGGAAGTTTTCCAGCCGGAAGGTAACACCAATTTCAGCGGATTATTTCAGCGGATTGAAAACTTGTGTCGTGAGCTGGAAGTGCCTGTTGGCGTAAAAGAAGTAGGCTTTGGCATCGATGGCGTGACGGCTCAACGCCTATATGAAGCGGGTGTGGCGTTTATCGATGTGGCCGGTGCAGGCGGTACAAGCTGGGTACAGGTGGAGAAGTACCGTAACAATAACCCGGTACGCCGGGCTGCTGCTGAAGCTTTTGCCGACTGGGGCATTCCGACAGCGGAGTGTATTCAGGAAGTGCGTGCGCTGAACCCTACTGGTGCCTTGATCGGCAGCGGTGGACTGTACACGGGCGTAGACGCGGCCAAAGCCCTCGCGCTCGGTGCGGATCTCGCTGGTTTTGGCCGATCTCTACTCGAATCCGCAGTCGCTTCCGATGATGCGCTGAATGAGCGGCTGGAACAGGTTGAATTTGAGCTGCGTACCGTGATGTTTGGCATTGGCGCAGGTCGGATCGAGGATTTGCAGCAGACGTCACGTCTGGTGGAACGGCGTTAGGCGTGGGGTCAAAATGAAGATGATATAAACTTCATTGGAGTTATTTAATTATATATTTTGAGTCTACTCATATTGCTTTCTATGATAATCTGGAACATAAACAGTGTAGAGGATACTTCATTTAAGAAGTATCCTCTACACTGTTTATAATATTAAAATTGTCGGGCACTGATATTCATATGCATTTTATGACCTGCTGAACTATAGATATAAACTTTGACGTTTGTTGTGCCTATGACACCTATTCTTGTTGTTTTTTGAGTCCCTTTTTTGATTGGAATATCAATTGGGGAAAGATTGCCCACAGTAAGTTTGGCATAAATAGTATCCGTACTATTGTTCTGAATCCAAACATCGGCATCTTCTCCATTGTCAGGATCCAATGTGAAGGATTTTTCGTATGCATTGTAACTGCTGTAATTGAATGGTCTGATAAGCTGTACATCCATTGGATTAACAATCGGATCCACAGTGATTGGAGGGGGAGTAAAAGCATCTTTCACTCTATACTCTAATTCAACAGTACTAGCTGGATGTGCAGAAAGTAATATAGACAAAGCTACACCTGTACCTAAAATTATATTGAATAACAATGTAATTCCCTCCTTATTCAGTATTATGTAATAATGTTTCAATTACTTACATAATACTGTTGCCGAATTATTACATACATTCCTCTTTCACGGTGACATTCTCATTGGTTACAGTAACGTACGAATTGCCTGACAAGTATTCCGTATAACCGCAAACCATTTTGTTATAGGTTTTGCCGCGGCTGTCCGTAAACGCCAAGGAGATGGCGCCCTCGCCGGAAAGTTTCAGCCGTGGGGCGAATTTCACGTTTGTTCCGCTGGGAATATCCTTATCAAATACGTAGGTGGAGCCACTCTCGTTGTTGTTAGATGAGTTGTCGCCTTGGACTAGGCTAGCCTGAATATTGGTGAGATCATAGTCGGACTGGTTGTGGATCGTGATCCTTAAGTGGCGAAAGGGATCGACTGCATTCAGCAAGCTCCTAAAGGCGATGATGCCTATGACGATTATAATAGTGGACAAGATAATCATCTTCTTTTTGGAAAATCGGCGACGTGTGTTCAATGTGATCCACTCCTTTCCTTCATGAGGTATAAACGATGGGAAGAGATCAAAAGTTATAATTAAAATGGATAAATATGAAAACTGAAATCCGAATCGTCAGAATTCTTCATGCGCTAAGCGGAAGAACAGGATACAATAAGATACTAGTAGTGCAAAAAGGGCTGCACAGAGATCATACATAATCAAGATCACTCGAAATAAGGAGGGGAAAAAGTTGAAACTTTCTCCAATGAATCAGGAAGATTATGCGAGTTTTCGCATTCGATCGATTAAGGATTTTGCACAGGAAAAAGTAGAAGCGGGCACCTGGGCTGAGGAAGAGGCACAGCAACTGGCGGAGGAATCTTATGAACGTTATCTGCCAGAAGGCTTGAACACACCTGGAGCGTATCTCTACAATCTGGTGCACCCTGTGGACGGCAACGTGGGGTATATCTGGTTTAATATCACGGATAATCGCCGTGGAAAAGATGCTTTTTTGCTGGATATTGTGGTTGAAGAAGCACACCGTGGTAAGGGATACGGAACAGAGACGATGCAGGCGCTTGAACAGACGGCCTTGAGTCTTGGCGTGGATCGCATTGGTTTGCATGTCTTTGGACATAATGTGCGGGCGAGCAGCCTGTATCGCAAGATGGGATATGAGGTAACGGATCTGACGATGTATAAGGAAATCAAAGGGTAAACCTAATAGCGGATATTCTAGGCAAAACTTAAGATCTGCGCAAAACGAATTATCTGCATTAACCGGGGATTTCGGGAAGCGGATGGGACTCTGGTCGAATTGGCGAAGTTCCTTGATGCCTTGAGGTTTGTCATATATAATGTATAGGATTATCCATACCGAACAAGTAATCAATGAGGAGTTGTCATATACATGGCTTTGAAAGCTGGAATCGTGGGTTTGCCTAACGTTGGTAAATCTACATTGTTTAACGCAATTACACAAGCAGGTGCCGAATCGGCAAACTATCCGTTCTGTACGATTGACCCTAACGTGGGGATCGTTGAAGTACCAGATGAGCGTTTGGACAAACTGACAGAACTCGTTGTACCTAAGAAAACAGTACCAACGGCGTTTGAGTTTGTAGATATCGCTGGTCTTGTTCGTGGTGCGAGCAAAGGCGAAGGTCTTGGTAACAAGTTCCTTGCCCACATCCGTGAAGTAGACGCGATTGTACACGTGGTACGTTGCTTTGTAGATGAGAACATTACACACGTTGATGGCAAAATTGACCCGGTAAGCGACATCCAGACGATCAATCTGGAGCTGATCCTGGCCGATATCGAGAGTGTTGAGAAGAAAATCGATCGCTCCAAGAAAAACATGAAGGGCGGCAACAAGACTGCCTCTCAAGAAGTAGAAGTATTGGAGAGAGTGAAGGCTGTTCTGTACGATGACAAGCCGGCACGCAGCATGGAACTTACGGATGACGAGCTTCTGATCATACGTGATCTGCACTTGCTTACCCTGAAGCCTGTTCTGTACGCAGCCAATGTAGCTGAGGACGAAATCGGCGACGTGGCGAACAATGCTTACGTGCAAAAAGTAAGAGAATTCGCAGCTGCTGAGAACGCAGAAGTGGTGCCAATCAGTGCGAAGGTTGAAGAAGAGATTTCTGAGCTGGAAGGCGAAGATAAACAAATGTTCCTGGAAGAACTCGGTATCGAGGATTCCGGTCTGAACCTGTTGATCAAAGCGGCTTACAAATTGCTCGGTCTGTACACATACTTTACAGCAGGTGTGCAGGAAGTTCGTGCGTGGACAATCCGTAAAGGAACGAAAGCACCAGGCGCAGCGGGTGTCATTCACACCGACTTCGAACGCGGATTCATCCGTGCAGAAGTTGTTTCCTACGACGATCTGGTTGCAGCGGGTTCCATGAACGGTGCCAAAGAGCGCGGACAACTTCGTCTTGAAGGTAAAGAGTATGTTGTAAATGACGGCGACGTTATGCACTTCCGTTTCAACGTATAGGTTGTTACTCGTTTATATGTAGATTTAATAACAAGACCCTGCGACCTTCTCGTGAAGTTCGTGGGGTCTTTGACTTAGAGTTTTGCAGTGGGGTTAACAGCCTTATGCAGTGCGTGGAAAGTAGCGCAGAACAAGAAAAACCACCGGGATTAGGTTGGTCGCCCACCGGCCTTTGTTAGAGAAGTCACGATGTTAGCGCATCGAGGCTTTTGTTTATTTTACACTTGCTATACTTATACCACAGTAGGAACATTTCGGAACAACATCGAACAACAATTTCATTTTGTATTTTGCAACACAAAAATTAGTTCATCCGCATGCGGAACAGTTACTATTCAGAACCATAAGAATATGCTATAATTAAGAGTCGTATACCACGTTGAATTTCGCGCTCGAACGGATGAGCTGAAGCGGGCTTCACACAGGGTACACGATTTCTTGATATCACTTTAAAAGTAAAGGATTTGATGACGTTGTAGCGATGTTATACGTCGATCATACATGAATGTGAATACATGCTGCGGTCAGGGGATTCGGTGAGAATCCTGTGCGTTGTGGAATATAGATTATAGATGTAATTAATGTTGAATTGAAATAAGTATTGAAAATGTGATGTGCTTGGACAAAATAATGCGTGAGGTGACTATACATGTTGGATAAATTACAGGCGTTAGCCGACCGTTATGACAAGTTGAGCGAGCTTTTGTGTGACCCGGATGTAGCAAGCGACAACAAAAAGTTGCGGGAATATTCCAAAGAACAATCCGATCTGCAACCAACTTATGAAGCGTACAATGAGTACAAACAGGTAAGTCAGGATCTCGAAGCTGCGAAGGAAATGCAGGGGGAGAAACTGGATGATGAGATGCGCGAAATGGTCAAAATGGAAATTGACGAACTGAGCACTCGCCAGAAGGAACTGGACGAATTGATTCGTGTGCTTATGTTGCCAAAAGATCCGAATGACGACAAAAACGTTATTGTTGAGATTCGCGGAGCAGCTGGTGGAGATGAAGCGGCGTTGTTTGCAGCAGATCTGTATCGGATGTACACACGTTATGCAGATGCACAAGGCTGGCGTGTAGAGCTGATGGACGTTAACACAAATGATCTCGGTGGATTCAAAGAGGTTGTTTTCCTGATTAACGGACGCGGCGCATACAGCAAAATGAAATACGAAAGCGGCGCACACCGTGTGCAGCGTATTCCAACAACCGAGTCTGGCGGACGTATTCATACGTCAACTTCAACGGTTGCGGTTATGCCTGAAGCCGAAGATTTTGATATTGAAATTCATGACAAAGACATCCGTGTTGATACCTTCTGTTCCAGTGGTGCCGGTGGACAATCGGTTAATACCACAAAATCCGCAGTACGGGTAACACACGTTCCAACGGGAATCGTGGCGACATGTCAGGATGGAAAATCACAGAACTCCAACAAGGAAAAAGCGTTGCAGGTTCTGCGTACACGTATCTTCGATATGAAACGTATGGAAGAGGAAGCGAAGATCTCCGTTGAGCGGAAAAGTAAAGTGGGAACGGGCGACCGCAGTGAGCGGATTCGTACGTACAATTTCCCGCAAAGCCGTGTGACGGATCACCGTATCGGTCTGACGATGCACAAGCTGGATCAGATCATGAACGGGGAGATTGAAGATATTTTGTCTGCACTGACGATTGCTCAGCAGACTGAGATGATGGATAGAGGAGAATAATCTGTGACCCGCGCGCAGTTTGTCATGACGCCGGAACAGAGCTGTCGGGAAGCCTTCGTGGAGGCTTCCTCTTTTTTGGAGAAGTGCGGCGTGTACGAGCCGCAAAACAATGCCCGGCTGCTGCTGGAACATGTACTCGGCGTCTATGGCGCCGCGTATTACATGATGCAGCCGGAGCCTTTTCCCAGCGAGCATCGCAGCCGCTGGGAGGACGCCGTCACGCGCAAGGCTGCGGGTGAGCCGGCGCAATACATTATCGGCAGCCAGGAATTCTATGGGCTGCCGTTCGAGGTCACGCCGGCCGTGCTGATTCCGCGGCCGGAGACCGAGCTGTTGGTCGAGGCTGTGCTGCGCGAAGCCGACCGCGTATTTCCTGACGGCGCTCCGCTCGCCGTCGATATCGGCACGGGCAGTGGTGCCATCGCGGTGACGATGGCTTCACTACGCCCGCGCTGGCAGGTAGGCGCCGGAGATCTCTCGGCGGCTGCCCTGCAAGTGGCCGCGCGGAACGCGGCCGCGAACGGGGTACAGATCGACTTCCGTGAAGGCGATCTGCTGGCCCCGTTCGCCGGGGCTCGGGTGGACATCCTGGTGTCCAACCCGCCATACATCCCGGCGGCGGATATCGCCGGGTTACAGCAAGAGGTGCGCGATCATGAGCCGCGCATGGCTTTGGACGGCGGTCCGGACGGGCTTGCACCGTACCGTATCATGCTGGAGCAACTGGCGCTGCTGTCTGCGCCACCGCAGATCATTGGTTTTGAGCTGGGTCAGGGTCAGGCTCGTGACATCGCAGCTTTGCTTGAATCGGCGGGACATTGGCCGGAAATTATCATTGTACCGGACCTTGCCGGAATCGAGCGGCATGTCCTGGGTGTTCGTACTTCGGAACAGGTGACGAAAATGTAAGGTTCCGCGGGTTTTCTTTTTGCCGTGAAATCCTCTACAATGAGATATACCGAAGATTTCTGAATGCTTGGGGGAACATAATTACATGCTGCACAAATTTAAAAAGATAGACTATTCTATTGTGTTTATACTGGTTATTCTAATGGTTATCAGTATTTTGTCGATTTACAGTACAACGTTTGGTCGTCCAAAGCTGGAGGGACTCCCGAAAAGTGCAGTGATCTTTTATATTTTGGGATTCGTAGTCTTTTTTGGGATGTCGATGATCAACTATAAATTCATAATCAAAAATTATTTATATATCTATGGCGTGGGTATGCTGCTGCTCATTTTCGTAATGTTCTTTGGTAAAGAGTATTACGGTGCAAAAGGCTGGCTGTCCATCTTCGGGGTCAGTTTGCAGCCTGCTGAGTTGTTCAAGCTATGCCTGATTGTGTTTTTATCGGCCTTTTTGGCCCGAAAGAAGAATCGTCCGCTCTATTTCGGACGTGATGTTATTCCGATCTCTCTCTGTGTTCTGCCACCGTTACTACTCGTATTGCTTCAAAATGACTTGGGAAATGCGTTGAGTTATGTTGTCATTCTTGTGGGTCTATTGTGGATCGGCAACATTAAATTTACGCATGCCCTCATTGGCTTTATTATTGCTGTGGCTACCTTTATCGGCGGTACACAGGCATATATTCATTATCATGATGAGATTGTTAAATTCCTGAATGACATTGGACGTTCGCACTGGGCGGATCGTTTTGACCCTTGGCTTGTACCAGAGCTGACCTCAAGAGATGTGCTCTGGCAGACGTATAATGCAAAACTTGCGATTGGTTCTGGCGGGATTACAGGCAAAGGCTATATGGAGGGTACAACGATTCAGTCCAACCGGGTGCCGTTGGCTTATGCGGACTCCATTTTTGTACAGATCGGTGAAGAATTTGGCTTTATCGGTGCCTCGGTATTGCTTCTACTGTACTTTATCCTTATTCACAGGCTTGTGCTGATTGCACTGGAGTGTAAGGATCGCGCGGGGCCATATCTAATTGTAGGTATTATAGCGATGTTGCTCTACCAGATCTTTGTCAATATTGGTCCGTTCATTGGTCTGATGCCATTGACAGGGATTACCCTACCGTTTATTAGTTCAGGTGGTACCTCCATTATGATCAACATGATCAGCATGGGTCTTGTGATGAGTATTAAGGTCCACACGGAAGAGAACGAGGATATTCTTGGCTCTGCGGAACAACCAAGTATTACCGATTTGGTGATGAAATTGCTAAGACGCAAGCCATCCCAGCAGGAGCAATAACGTTCTCGAATCAAACTGTGAAACACGTTAGATTTATGTATATAAGCTAGATAACTATAGAACCCTGGAACAGATCAGCCCAAGTCACATTGGGGTGGATGTTTTGGGGTTTTTATTGTTTTTACGGTGTAATTCAGGCCATTGAATAGTTCACTTTTTTACCCTGAATCGATCCAGATTTCCATTTTATTATCCAATTATATACAATGGTAATATTGAGTTCAATTGGAAATCATAGAATGCTAGATTCAGGGGGATGGACGGGGTCATGGTGAGAATGTTGAAAAAGATGGACGGTGTGATTCTCTTCGTAATGCTGTTGCTCATGATTATTAGTGTATTTGCGATTTACAGCGGAACGCAGACAGATGCCAAACTGGCGAATCATCATGTCAAAACGATTTATTTTTATGTGGCCGGGTTCATTGCGGTGCTTGTGATCGGGCTTGTGAATTACAAGTTATACGTGAAATATGCGTTTTATTTGTATGGCTTGGGAATTATACTGCTGATCCTGGCCAATGTTCTGGGCAGTTCGATCAATAACGCCAACGGTTGGCTGAAGCTGGGCGATAACTTTTCTTTTCAACCAGCAGAGCTGTTCAAGATGATTCTGATTCTGTTCCTTGCCCATTTAATTGTGAAGAGACAACGAGGCACGCTGAAATTTTGGAGAGATATTGTGCCAATTGGCTGCTGGGCGTTTATTCCGTTTGCCCTTGTTATGGCTCAGAATGATTTGGGGAATGCCCTGGGGTATGTGGTGATTCTGGCTGCAGTTTTCTGGATCGGGAATATGAGGTTGAAGCACGCATTGATTGCACTGGCGATTGTGGGCGTGGCGTTTTTTGGCTTTGTTAAAGCCTATACTTTCTACCATGATGAAGTGTTCACCTTTCTTGAAAAGATAAAAAGGGAGCATTGGGCGGAGCGAATTGATCCCTGGCTTGTACCGGAAAAGGCTACCTCCAAAGCTTCCTGGCATACGAAAAATGCAGGTTTAGCCATCGGTTCAGGGGGCATCATGGGCAAGGGTTATTTGCAAGGAACATCCGTTCAGAGTGGACGAGTCCCCTATACGTATTCTGATTCCATTTTTGTTGTAATTGCAGAGGAGTTTGGCTTTGTTGGTGCATCCGTACTGATTTTGTTGTACTTTATTCTGATTCAACGTATGGTGCTGATTGCTCTGACTTGCAGAGATCGCGCGGGACCCGTCATCATTGTAGGTATTATCGGAATGTTATTGTATCAGGTATTTGAGAACGTGGGAGCTTTCCTCGGACTGATGCCGCTCACAGGTATTACGTTGCCGTTCATCAGTTACGGCGGCACTTCTTTGCTCATTAATATGGCTTGTATTGGGGTGGTCATGAGCATTAAGTTGTATGGACAGGAAGAGGAGGATGAACTTCTGATGGGGGAGCAGCAACCCCGGTTGTCGGAACGTTTATGGAATATGCTCAAGAAAGAGAAAAGTGCTGTGTAACTGTTGAGTCGGTGCAGTGAAAAGTAAAGTGGTGGGACTTATAACGTAATCGTTCGTAGGAATGAAGAGGTTGATTTGCCCTGTAACCAGGTGCAGATCAGCCTTTTTAACATGATAGGTGAGAAAGTGTGAATGAGAGATGAGAGAAGCAATGCATAGGTGTCTTCGAGCCTGCTGTAGGCTGAGGCGAACCTGAAAGAGTTGGGAATAGAGTGTTGAGCATTGTGTGGAGCTTCAGGTGCCAGCTGTTAGGAGTTAAGAGTTAGGTGGTGTTAGGAGCTAACGAACCACACACGGCTTATTCGGGGATTTGAAGTGTCCGGAGAAAGCTAATGAATCTGAGACACGTTATATCAACATAAACAGCCTTTTGTAGCGTGTTGATTAGATGATTTTGGGAAATAACGTGCCTCATGTTCCTTACAATTTCAAAAGAAGACCTGAAGGCCAAATAAGACGTCCTGGGTTCCTTAGAACATCGACTGGTCATTCGCCCAAGGTCAACCAGCGCAGGTTTCGAGGCTTTTTGAACAAACTCTAGTAGATTTATTGCAAATGCTAGGTTTACTTCCGATTCTCCGGGGCATACTGATAGACATGAGAGAGTTGCAGGCAACGTGATCAGAGAGCCGAGGGGGAGAACGGAATGAGCAGACGAATTGTAAAGCAAATTGGACTTATTATTGTATGTCTTATGATGATTATCATGATGTGGGAAGGTCAGAAAACGGATGCAGCTGTGGCGGCCACAGCAATTCCGGAACAATCGATTCGCTTGCGTATTCTAGCAAACTCGGATGCACCGGGAGATCAATTGGTGAAACGCGAGATTCGGGATGCTGTCGTAGCTCAGATGGGTGAGTGGGTAGCCGAACTGGAGAATCCGCAAAGTCTGGATGAAGCGCGCAAGGTTATTCGTGAGCATTTGTCCGAGATTGAGAATAGAGTAGGAGAAGAGTTGGCCAGTCGCGGTTTAAATTATGAGTATCAGGTGGAGCTGGGTTCCGTTCCGTTCCCGACCAAGCTATATGGTGGCACTGTGTATCCTGCTGGCGATTATGAAGCGGTCCGGATCACGCTGGGCGAAGGCAAAGGTCAGAACTGGTGGTGTGTGTTGTTCCCGCCGCTGTGCTTCATTGATGCAGGGACTGGGGATGCCCTGGCGAAACCTTCAACGGTATCGGCCGCTGCAGCTGAACCTGGAGATGCAGAGGCATCTGTGCAGGGAGATACACCGGAAGCAAGATTCTTTCTGTGGGATATGGCTGTGAAACTGTGGAGTTGGATAACTGGATTATTCGCATAACAAGGTACTTATACTATGAATAAGGGCGACTTCGATTCAGGGAGCTGCCCTTTTGATATGAATTAGTGGCGAGGATATAGCGAGACTTATGCGTGGAGTGAAGTGTGAAGGGCATCCGAGGCGGTACAGGTATGTTATAATTACTTATATTGAATATGGATATGAACTAACCTACTTGAAGTTTAGGAATGATGATATATGAGCAGAGAAAACGAACCAGTGCAACACACCTCTGAGATGAGGGATGGTAGAGAAGAACGTGATATGAAAGCTCCGGGAGAGCTGGTCACCGAGATGTGGGATGTACGCGTCTTGATGAGCGCTGAGAACGATCACGGATTGGGTAATATTGAAATGTTGGATGTGAAAAAGGGGAGCGCCGATCAACAGGCGCTCGCCGACTTGCAGGCTGCCGCAGCCTGCATTCGTCAAGGTCAGACGGTGGCCTTTCCGACCGAGACGGTCTATGGCTTGGGTGCTGATGCGCGTAGCACGGCAGCCGTGGAGGCTGTATTTGTCGCCAAAGGTCGACCTTCTGACAATCCACTGATCGTGCATATCGCGCACCGTGACCAGTTGGATGCTCTGGTCACGGAAGTGAACGAAACAGCCGAAGCGCTGATGGCGGCCTTCTGGCCGGGACCACTGACGCTTGTGCTGCCGGTTAGGCCGGGGGCGGTGTCCCCGCGTGTCACCGCTGGTCTGGACACGGTGGCTGTGCGCATGCCGGACCATCCGGTGGCCTTGCAGTTGATCGCGGCGGCGGCGTGCCCTGTGGCTGCGCCAAGCGCCAACCGCTCCGGGCGGCCAAGCCCGACACTCGCGTCTCATGTACGCGAGGATCTGGATGGCCGCATCGGCGGCATTGTGGACGGCGGCCCCACCGGGGTGGGCGTCGAGTCCACGGTGGTGCAGGTCGGTGACGACGGTACCGTCACCATCCTGCGCCCGGGCGGCATTACGGCGGAACAGTTGTCCGCCGTTGCCGCCCATGTCGCCACCGACCCCGCGCTACTCGCGGAGGGGGCCGATGGCGTGGGTAGCCCGGCGCCGCGCTCGCCGGGCATGAAGTACACGCACTACGCACCCGCAGGGGCGCTGTGCGTGGTGGAGGGGCCGCCCGCAGCGGTGGCGGCCTGGATCAGCGCCGCCCTCACAGAGGCGGCGCAGCGCGGAGAGCGCACCGCTGTGCTGGCGTTCGCCGAGCACGCGGAGCAGTACCGCGCCGATGCCGTGTTCTCGCTGGGCGATGCCAGCGAGCTGGAAGAAGCAGCGCGCCGGCTATACGCCGCGCTGCGCAGCTGCGATGAGCAAGGCGCCACATATATTGTGGCTGAAGCCTGCTCACGCGAAGGGCTGGGAGCAGCCGTCATGAATCGGCTGCTCAAGGCTGCGGGGAACCAACTCATACAAGTTGGCAACCAGCAACCCTCTTAACCTCCCCTGATCATATATCAGGAGAGCTACGTACTCTTTTTCAAAACAATCAATAAACCACCATATCCACTTTCACGCCAATCTAGCTTTATGCACCACGGATATCGAGTAGATCCGTCGCCGCCGTTTGCCTTTCATCGGTCATGTTTAGGTCCTTGTCCGCATATCGTGTACAAGAACCTTTACGTGACTTGGGGGTATGGGGATGTGGGATGTGTCTGCCCATGTAGGGCAGTTGGTAACCATTTTGATCATGGCTGTTGCGCTTGGCCTCGATGCCTTCTCACTCGGAATCGGAATTGGCATGAAGGGCATTCGGCTGAGGGATGTATTGCGAATCAGTATTGTAACGGCGCTATTTCATATCATCATGCCGCTCATCGGCATGTATATGGGCAAATACGTCAGCTCCCTGCTCGGTGACATTACAACATATGCGGCAGGTGGATTACTTGTTTTGCTGGGTGCTCATATGATTCTGAATGCATTCCGTGAAGGCGATACTAAGCTGGTGGACCACCGTTCCCTGCTCGGCGTTGTTTTGTTCTCCCTCAGTGTAAGTGTGGATTCGTTCTCCGTTGGCGTTTCCTTAGGGATGTTTAGCAGTGATCTGATCTTAACCGTACTTGCTTTCGGCTTTTGTGGCGGGGTGATGTCGGTTATGGGTCTGCTATTAGGCCGTCGGGTGAGTCAGAATCTCGGGGATTACGGCGAAGCTATTGGTGGCGCAATCTTGCTTGCGTTTGGACTTTTGTTTATATTTTAGAATAAAACTTGAGATATCATATCATTCGCATCATATGTAAAATGGGGAGGCTAACACAATGAAACATATTTTATTCGTATGTACAGGAAATACGTGCCGCAGCCCCATGGCAGAGGGGCTTTTGCGAAAACTGGCATCGGAGCGTGGCATTCAGGTAGAAGTTCGTTCCGCAGGTGTGGCAGCAACGTCGGGTATGCCGATCTCTCGTCATGCTGAAGCGGTTTTGAGAGATCATAACGTTGAAGGTCCACCTCATTCCACACAACTTAGCTCTAACCTGGTAGGTTGGGCCGATCTGGTTCTAACATTAACACGGAGTCACAAGCAGCATGTCATGCAGGTTTTTCCCGATTCAGTCCACAAAACCTATACATTGAAAGAATATGTGGAGGATGATGAACAGGTATTAAGTGATGTCCAGGAGTTGGACAGCCTGTTTGCAACGCTGGAGATGAAACGTGCCCTTGGGCAAGAGATCCTGGCATCGGAGCGGGAGCGAGCCATTGAGATTAGACAACGAATTCCAAGTTTCGACATCTCTGATCCGTTTGGGGGAAGTCGTGATGATTACAATATAGCTGCAGCTGAGATTCGGACGGCATTGGACCGGCTTTTGGATAAGCTGAGATAATTCTGATCCTGCGAGGCAGGTTATAGAAATAGGACACGTGATGTAAATTAACCGTTGATTTTAGCCGCGGGTTGTTTTATGATGAAGGGGAAAACAGGGATCCGGTGTAACTGGCGACGAAGTGGGCATAACCACGATGGAGCACCGGAACAAACGGCCGGTCGCCTGGGCAAAAGAGCAATTCTGCGTTACCCGCAGACTGCTCTTTTTTTCGTCTTTCATCTGATTATTCGCTATAATAGTACCTGAGATGCCGTGCAAGAATACGAAGGACAACCAAGAGACAGCGGGCATGATTTTATCGGGAGGCGATGATAGGATGACTATAGAGTTAGATTCGGAACAACCCGGATTGCAGGAACAGACCGCGTCTATTCTGCATGAACTGGCGCTTGCTGGACAGCTTGGGCCTGGACAGATCGTTGTGATCGGTACAAGTACAAGTGAAGTCGCAGGCGCTCGGATTGGTACGAGTGGTGCCATTGAAGTGGCACAGCAGCTTCTTGCGGGTATACGCGAGGTGCAGGAGGAATTCGGTTTTGACACGGTATTCCAATGTTGTGAGCATCTGAACCGTGCGCTGGTAATGGAGCGTTCTGTGCTTACTCGTCTTGGATTGACCGAGGTTGGTGCAGTACCCGTGCCCAAGGCCGGAGGTTCAATGGCATCCGCAGCATATCGTTCGCTGACCGATCCATGCCTGGCTGAACATGTGCAGGCCCATGCGGGACTGGACATTGGGGAGACGATGATTGGGATGCATCTCCGGCATGTAGCCGTACCCTATCGTACAGCGCTCCGCTATGTTGGAGATGCACGTGTGACCACAGCGTTGACTCGTCCGAAGTTGATTGGCGGCGAACGCGCGGTGTATCGTATGGAAGAACAACCAGATTCAACATTTTGTGACTAACATATAAAGCGAGACTAATTGGGTTACACTCCTGACTTTGATTGCATCACCATCTTCCGATCGCTGTTATCCCCAGATTTTTTATTCCCTATTTAAAGGGGAAATCCGGTGATAGCCTATGCTTCCGGAGTAGCTTTCTAAAGAAAGCTTTTTGACGACTACTTCGTTTCTTCAGATTGGTGTTGCACTCGCCGTTTTCGTGTAAACATTAGTTTCACTTTATAAATTCACTTATAAACTGGGAGGAATTTAATCATGGAACAATTGCGCAAGAATGACCCGGCAGTACTGGAAGCGATGAATCTTGAACTGAAACGTCAACAGAACAACATCGAACTGATTGCATCCGAGAACATCGTAAGTGAAGCAGTAATTGAAGCAATGGGATCTGTTCTGACCAACAAGTACGCTGAAGGATATCCAGGCAAACGTTACTATGGCGGTTGTGAGCATGTGGACATCGTTGAAGACATCGCGCGTGATCGTGCAAAAGAATTGTTCGGAGCAGAACACGTGAATGTTCAACCTCACTCCGGCGCACAAGCGAACATGGCAGTTTATCTTGCAGCATTGAAACCTGGTGATACTGTACTCGGTATGAACCTTGCCCATGGTGGACACCTCACACACGGTAGCCCGGTGAACGCATCCGGTTTGCTGTACAACTTCGTAGCATACGGCGTACAGGAAGATACATTCCTGATTGATTATGATGAAGTACGCAAAGCGGCTTTCAAACACCGTCCTCGTCTGATCGTTGCTGGTGCAAGTGCATATCCGCGTACCATTGATTTTGAAAAGCTGGCTTCCATCGCCAATGATGTAGGCGCTTTGTTCATGGTGGACATGGCTCACATCGCAGGACTGGTTGCTGCTGGTTTGCATCCAAACCCGGTTCCACATGCGCATTTCGTAACAACAACAACACACAAAACGCTGCGTGGACCTCGTGGTGGTATGATTCTGTGCCGTAAAGCGTGGGCAGCAGCGATTGATAAAGCCGTATTCCCTGGTTCCCAAGGTGGACCTCTGATGCACGTGATCGCATCCAAAGCGGTAGCATTCGGAGAAGCTTTGCAGCCTTCGTTCAAAACATATGCACAGAACGTTGTGAAAAACGCACAGGTTCTGGCTGAAACACTGATCGCTGAAGGATTGAACATTGTATCTGGTGGTACAGATAACCACTTGATGCTGATCGATACACGCAGTGTGAACATCACAGGTAAGGAAGCTGAGCATGTGCTTGATTCCATCGGTATTACCGTGAACAAAAATGCAATTCCATTCGACCCTACAAGCCCGTTTGTAACGAGTGGTATTCGAATTGGTACACCTGCTGCAACTTCCCGTGGCATGAACGAAGAAGCGATGGTTGCTATTGGTAAGATCATTGCCAAAACGTTGAAAAATCCAAAAGATACAGCGAAGCTGGATGAAGCTCGTGCAGAAGTGACTGCACTGACAGACCAATTCCCGCTCTATACAGATCTTAAATACTAAAAAACTTTGCTCATGCTGCTTTCTTTTGAGTTTTTATAAATTGGAATACAAAAGACGAAGCTGGCAGAATGCAACCGGAGAAGCGAAGCGCTCGCCTTTATCCCATGATTTTCTCCTTTTATAGGAGAATCAAAAAAATCAGGGGATAACAGCGATCGTAGGTGCAATCTGTTTGCGGAGCATCACTTGTATTCATATTTTTCCCACTCAACGACATAACAGCAAGAGCAAAACAGGACCGGATGGATCATTTTCCGGTCCTGTTTTTTATAGGATTCGGTAATCTGTAATGATTGGGTGCCCTTTGATGGTGTAATTCGTTGTTGGTGATGATATAATATACAGGATTTATCGAGCCCATGAATGATGGCTAGGTATATTTGGAAATGCTTAACATGAAGAACTTACCGGAGGGACAAATTAGATGGGAAAATTAGTAATATGTGATCACCCTTTGATTCAACACAAACTGACGTTTATACGCGACATGCGTACGAATACGAAAGATTTTCGTGAATTGGTGGATGAAGTAGCAACGTTGATGGCTTATGAGATTACAAGAGATGTTGAACTGGAAACGATTGATGTACAGACACCTGTAGCTGCAACACAAGGTAAAGTCATCTCTGGACGTATGCTCGGACTGGTGCCGATTCTGCGTGCAGGACTCGGAATGCTGGATGGTGTTGTGAAATTGTTGCCAGCGGCAAAAGTTGGACATGTTGGTCTGTTCCGTGACCCGGAAACACTGCAACCGGTAGAATACTACACCAAACTGCCTACAGACGTAACAGAGCGTCAATTGATTGTAATTGATCCGATGCTGGCAACGGGTGGTTCGGCAATTGCAGCTATTGACGTGCTCAAAAAACGTGGCTGTACCCAAATCAAGATGATGAACCTGGTTGCAGCACCGGAAGGCGTAAAAGCTGTGCAAGATGCACATCCCGATGTGGACATCTATGTAGCAGCATTGGACGACCGTCTGGATGATCATGGTTATATCGTTCCAGGGCTTGGAGATGCAGGAGACCGTCTATACGGCACTAAATAAGCATATCGCATGCTTGTAATCGGAACTTATAGAAAAGGGGCTTTGCTCGAATGTCCAACAAAATTAAAGTCATGACGATCTTCGGGGTGCGTCCGGAAGCCATCAAGATGGCTCCGCTTATTTTGGAATTGCAAAAACACCCTGAGTCTATTGAATCTATTGTTTGCGTAACTGCGCAGCATCGCCAGATGTTGGATCAGGTACTTGAAGTTTTCGACATTCATCCCGATTATGATCTGGATGTGATGAAGGACCGTCAGACATTGAATGAAATCACAATTCGTGTGCTTGGTGGTCTGGAACCGGTGTTAGCCGAAGCTAAGCCGGATATTGTGCTGGTCCACGGGGATACTTTAACTACCTTTGTGGCGAGCTATGCAGCATTCCTGCAACAGATTCAGGTAGGACATGTGGAAGCGGGGCTGCGGACGTGGAACAAGCTGTCTCCATATCCGGAAGAGATGAACCGTCAGCTGACGGGAGTACTGGCTGATCTACACTTTGCGCCTACGGATTGGTCTTCTTCCAATCTTGCCAAAGAAAATAAATCGGAGTCTAGTACGTACGTCACAGGCAACACGGTAACAGATGTGTTTCAATATACAGTACGGGAGGACTACACACACCCGGTACTTGATTGGGCCCAAGGCAAACGCCTTGTGCTGATGACAGCTCATCGCCGTGAATCTCAAGGCGAGCCTCACCGCAACATTTTCCAGGCCGTCAAACGGATTGCCGACGAATTCGAAGATATTGCCATCGTGTACCCGGTGCATCCAAGTCCTGCTGTGAAGGAGCCGGCTCACGCGATTTTGGGGAATCATCCCCGTATTCAATTAATTGATCCACTAGACGTGGTGGATTTGCATAACTTTTACCCGCACACTCACTTGATTTTGACCGATTCAGGCGGTTTGCAGGAAGAAGCGCCTTCGTTTGGTGTACCTGTGCTCGTATTGCGCGATACAACAGAACGCCCGGAAGGTATTGAAGCTGGAACGCTGGAATTGGTAGGTACCGAAGAGGAACGTGTGTATGAACGGACCAAAGCTCTGCTTACAGACAAAACCCTGTATGCAAGCATGAGTCAGGCTGCCAATCCATACGGTGATGGACATGCTTCGGAAAGAATTGTCAATGCGATTTTGCACCATTTTGGTGTAAATAGCGAGCGTCCGGAATCATTTCACAGAAAATTCAAAAAATAATACATTTTTTCTGACGGATTTATAAAGGGCATAGCATACAGTTAAACTGTACGGTTTACGCGGGTTTATGGGCTTTGAGGGTCTGTATTCCCGTCGTTTTCCCCTTTAAAACGCTAAAATCATTCAATTGACAAAGGCTCTCATCATTCAGTAAAATTAACTGGGATTGCAAGGGTGGCGTGGAAAATGGCCGATTCGAACAAACCAAATTCATCCCGTAACCATGACGATAATGTATGGAAAGCGATGGGACTCGTGACAGCTTTTGGGATCGAGATTGCCATTCTCGCTGTTGCCGGATATTACGCTGGCTCCTGGTTGGACAAGACCATCGGAGGTAACGGAATATGGATCGCCGTAAGCGTTCTCTTTTTTCTTGCGGCAGGCGGTGTAAGCATCTACTTTATCGCGAAAAAATTCATGGGGGAAAGTGATGAGTGAACTAACCAGATACCGCAGATCGATGACTGTTTTCATCATGTACTTTCTTATGATTTGTTTTCTCGCAGCGGCCTTTATGCCACGTGTGGAGACAATTGCTTTGGGACTAGCCCTGGGTACAGGAATTAGCTGGATCAATGCATTTTACTTGGGCTACAAAGTAAGGAAAATGTCTGATGATGCGGCAGAAGGTAACTTGAAGCGTGTGAACCTGGGATTTTTGACAAGAGCGGCACTCGCTGTGCTCGGTATATTCATATCGATGCGCTTTCCGCAGTACTTCAATACATATGCGGTTGCAGGCGGTCTCGTCATTGCACAATTTTCCTTACTGATTATAGGGATTGTCCATTCCCGCAGAGCAGAATGATGTTAAGGGCTGCAGCTTTCAAGTCGAGAAAGGGGTGAGAAAAATATGCATGAAGCTCCAATTATTATGCTTGGCGGATTTCGACTGGATCTATCGGTTCTGTTGATGCTGGTAGTTACAGGTGCAATTGTTTTTATTTTTGCTGTACTGGCAACACGGAGATTATCCGTTGAAAATCCCGGCAAGCTGCAAAATTTTATGGAGTGGGCAGTAGAATTCGTCCGCAATCTGATTTCCAGCACAATGGATATGAAGAAAGGTAAACATTTTATCTCTCTCGCTCTTTCCATGATTATGTTCATTTTTGTAGGGAATATGCTAGGCCTTCCGCTCGTAGCTGTATCTGAGGTAACAGATGTTAGTCAGGCACAGGTATTCGGTAAGCCGATTGTTACAGCGGTGGAGGCGTTTGAAGAAGCGCATGCCAAGGATCCTGAAGCACACCCACACGTTGAACTGGCTTGGTGGAAATCACCAACAGCCGATTTGTCTGTAACGATGGGACTCGCTCTCGTAGCGTTCCTTGTATCTCATGGACTGGGATTGTTCCGCAACACAAAAGGATATCTCCAGCATTACCTTAAGCCATTCGCCTTGTTCTTGCCAATCAACTTGATTGAGACGGCATCCAAGCTGTTGACACACGGTATGCGTCTATTCGCGAATATCTTCGCGGGTGAGGTACTGATCGCAACGATCCTGAAACTGACCACATTTAAAGTGTTTGGTGCTATTGCAGCGATTCCGCTACTAATGGTGTGGCAAGGCTTCAGTATCTTTATCGGCGCGATCCAGGCATTTGTGTTTGTTATCTTGATGATGGTGTACATTTCACAGAGCATCGAGACGCACGACGAGCATTAAGTTTCAAGCCCTACGAAGATTTCTTCACCAGGCTGAACAATAAAAAATTCGATTTATCATTTTAAGGAGGATATACAAATGGGAGCAATGGCATTAATCGCAGCAGCAATTGTTGCAGGACTGGGCGCGTTTGGCGCAGGTATTGGTAACGGTATGGTAATCAGCAAAACGGTGGAAGGTATTGCCCGTCAACCGGAAGCAAAATCCACTCTTCAAACAACTATGTTTATCGGTGTAGGTTTGATCGAGGTATTGCCGATCATCGGTGTGGTACTCGCGTTCATGTTCTACGGTATGGCTTAATTAAATTTTAAAGGTTTGGCGGGGAAGGCCATAGCCATCCGCGCCTTCTTTTTAGGTAATGTCCGTTCTAACGGATGACGTTTCAAGGATACCTCCAGGAAGGAGTGAACAGATTGAGTTTCATATGGGAAAATACGCTTCTTGCGATTGTTGCATTTGCAATTTTATACTGGCTGCTTAGCCGTTATGCCTTCGGGCCTTTGTTCTCCATTATGGAAAAACGTCGTGAACTCGTGATGACGCAGATGAATGAGGCTGCACAGACTCGGGAACAGGCCATTGCCTATGTGGAGGAACAAAAACAAGCTCTTGAGCAAGCACGCCAAGATGCTTACGACATCATTGAACAGTCCAAACAAACGGGTGGCAAACAAGCTGAATCGATTTTGGCTGATGCAAAAGCTGAAGCTAATCGTCTGAAAGACGATGCAGTACGCGAAATCGAGAGCGAGAAGAACAAAGCAGTCGCAGCACTTCGCAGCGAACTGGGTACAGCTTCCGTTCAGATTGCATCCAAGTTGATCAAAAAAGAAGTTGAGAACGGTCCTGCACAAGAAGAGCTTGTGAACCAATACCTCAATGAGGTAGGAGGCCGACAATGAGCCGCGATACGATTGTTGCCAAGCGTTATGCGAAAGCATTGTTCGAAGTTGCTCTTCAGCAACAGCAGGTGCTTGAGGTTGAACAGGAACTGGTTGCAGTAGTCAGTGCATTGACCGGAGATGCAGATATCGAGAAATTTATCGTATCCCCTAATATTTCTGATGAAGCCAAACAGAACGTGATTCACTCAAGTCTTGATGGCAAGGTATCCGATTCTGTCCTTCGTACAGTCTTGTTGTTAATTGAACGCGGACGCGTTGAATTGCTGGGAGACTTGCTGAATGATTATCGGAAGATCCAAGGTGAGTCGCTGGGCATCGCTGATGCACGTGTCTACTCGACTTATGCGTTGAATGATGAAGAAAAAGAAGCGGTAGCCCGTGAATTCGGTGGCCGTGTGAATAAAAAGATTCGTATCGAGAACATTGTTGATCCGACTCTGCTGGGCGGATTGAAAGTCGCCATTGGCGATACGATCTATGACGGCAGCTTGGCTGGCAAGCTCGAACGTCTTGAGCAGTCTTTTAACAGACGAGTACAGTAGATTGGGGTGAGGACACTTGAGTATCAAACCAGAAGAAATCAGTACATTAATTAAGAGCCAAATCGAACAATACAAGACCGATATCGATGTAGTCGAAGTCGGAACGGTAATCGAGGTTGGTGATGGTATCGCTCGTGTTTATGGACTTGAGAACGTCATGTCCAACGAGTTGGTTGAATTCCCAAGCGGTGTTATGGGACTCGCCATGAACGTAGAAGAAAGCAATGTCGGTGTCGTTATCCTGGGACCTTACTACGATATTCGTGAAGGTGACCAAGTGAAACGTACTGGTCAAATCATGCAAGTGCCTGTAGGCGAAGCATTGATTGGACGCGTTGTGAACCCGCTCGGTATTCCTGTAGATGGCAAAGGGCCAATCGCTACAACGGAATTCCGTCCAGTTGAAGGTAAAGCACCAGGTGTAATGGATCGTAAATCGGTTCATGAGCCGATGCAAACAGGGATCAAAGCCATTGATGCAATGGTTCCAATCGGTCGTGGACAACGTGAGTTGATCATTGGTGACCGTCAAACAGGTAAAACATCCATCGCGATTGATGCGATCCTGAACCAAAAAGGTAGCGGCATGAAGTGTATCTATGTGGCTATTGGCCAGAAACAGTCTACGGTTGCTCAAGTTGTGGAAACTCTTCGTCGTAAAGGCGCAATGGAGTACACAATCGTTGTAACTGCAGCAGCTTCCGATCCATCACCACTCTTGTACATCGCACCGTATTCCGGTTGTTCGATGGGTGAGTACTTCATGTACAAAGGCGAGCACGTTCTGGTTATCTATGATGACTTGACCAAACAAGCTTCTGCATACCGTGAGCTTTCCTTGTTGCTTCGTCGTCCACCGGGCCGTGAGGCTTATCCGGGTGACGTCTTCTACCTGCACTCCCGTTTGCTGGAGCGTGCTGCGAAGCTGAATGATGAACTTGGTGGTGGTTCTTTAACCGCACTTCCGTTCATTGAAACACAAGCTTCCGACGTATCTGCATACATTCCAACGAACGTAATCTCCATCACGGACGGACAAATCTTCTTGGAAGCTGACTTGTTCAATGCTGGACAACGCCCGGCGATCAACGTAGGTATTTCCGTATCTCGTGTCGGTGGTTCTGCTCAGATCAAAGCGATGAAAAAGGTTGCAGGTTCCCTGCGTCTCGATCTCGCTCAATATCGTGAGCTTCAAGCGTTCTCCCAGTTCGGTTCCGATCTGGATAAAGCGACTCAGGCCCGCCTGAATCGTGGTGCGCGTATGATGGAAATCCTGAAGCAAGGTGTTAACCAGCCTCTGCCTGTAGAACAACAGGTTGTCAGCTTGTACACTGCGGTTAAAGGATTCCTGGATGAGATTCCAACAGGTGATGTTACTCGTTTCGAGCGTGAGTTCCTCGCGTTCATGGAGAGCAGCCATCCGGAGATTCTTGCATCTATCCGTGATACTAAAGAATTGACTTCAGACAACGAAAATGCACTGAAAGGTGCAATTGAGAAGTTCAGAAAGAGCTTTGCTGTCTCTGTCTAAATAAATGATTGCAGGTGCGGAGTTGTCTAACCGATTCCGCATGTCTGCATGTAATACTTTGACTCTGTCAAAAAAGATGATGCTTACGATGTAGTTTTGACTCTGTCAAAACTAGTGGTGATGCTTACGAAGTAACTTTGACCCCGTCAAAGTAGGGTTGTGCTTACGATGTAGTTTTGACTCTGTCAAAACTTTAAGGTGGTGAAATCATGGCAAAAGGCATGCGCGAAATTAAGCGGCAAATTAAAAGCGTACAAAGCACCAAGCAGATCACCAAAGCAATGGAGATGGTAGCTGCTGCAAAACTGCGTAAAGCGCAGGAAAAAGCGGAAGCAGCCCGTCCTTATTCGGAGAAACTGAAAGAAGTTGTAGCGAGTATTGCATCAAGCACGCAAGGTATACAGCATCCGATGCTGGAGAGCCGTCCGGTCAAAAAGACAGCTTACCTGATCATTACATCGGACCGTGGTCTTGCAGGTGGATACAATGCGAACGTTTTGCGTCAGGTTAATCAGACGCTCAAAGAGCGCCACAACTCCCAGGATGACTACGAATTGTTCGTCATTGGACGTAAAGGACGCGATTACTTCAGACGTCGTGAAATGGCGATGGCATCCACAACAACGGATCTGTCGGATTCGCCTTCATTTGCAGATATCAAATCCATTGCACACGAAGCTGTTCATGGGTTTGAACTGGCTGAATTTGATGAATTGTACATTTGTTATAACCGCTTTGTGAATGCGTTGACCCAGATTCCTACGGTAGAAAAACTTCTTCCGATGGAAACACCTGAGGTAACTGCTGCGGAAGGACCAACGGCAAGCTACGAATACGAGCCGTCTGCTGAGGCTGTACTGGAGGTTTTGCTTCCGCGTTACGCGGAGACGCTGATCTATGGTGCACTTCTGAACGGTAAGGCAAGTGAGCTGGGTGCGAAAATGACGGCAATGGGTAATGCAACCAAAAATGCATCGAAACTCATTAACGACTTGTCATTGACATACAACCGTGCCCGTCAAGCGGCGATTACGCAGGAGATTACGGAAATTGTGGCAGGTGCCAACGCAGCACAAGGCTAACCGTTTTTTTATTAATGAAGGCTTGCAGAGCAAAGATAAACGAACGGTACATTATTTTTGCAAAAGTAGCAGGCTTGTAGGAGGGGAACGTTAAGATGAACAAAGGACGCGTTGTGAGCATCATGGGTCCGGTTGTTGACGTCGAGTTTGATCGCGGCGGTCTGCCGGAAATCCTCAATGCCATTACGATCACTACAGTAAGTGAGAGCGGCGTTAGTGTAAACCTTACACTCGAAGCTTCGAAACATCTGGGTGACAACCGAGTACGTTGTATTGCGATGTCCTCCACGGATGGACTTGTTCGTGGTATGGAAGCTTTAGATACAGGAGCACCGATCTCTGTACCCGTCGGAGAAGCAACACTGGGTCGTGTATTTAACGTACTCGGCGAAGCAATTGACACTGGCGGTGCCGTAGCTGCTGAGCACAAGAACCCGATTCACCGTTCAGCACCTGCATTTGATGAACTGACTACCCAAGCAGAGATGCTGGAGACAGGAATCAAAGTTATCGACTTGCTCGCTCCTTATGCGAAAGGTGGTAAAATCGGTCTCTTCGGTGGTGCCGGTGTAGGTAAGACGGTAACCATTCAAGAATTGATCAACAACATCGCACAAGAGCACGGCGGTATCTCCGTATTTGCGGGTGTTGGTGAGCGTACACGTGAAGGTAATGACTTGTATCACGAGATGAGTGATTCCGGCGTTATCAACAAAACAGCAATGGTCTTCGGACAAATGAACGAGCCTCCAGGCGCACGTCTTCGTGTAGCCCTCACAGGTCTGACCATGGCGGAATACTTCCGTGATGAAGAAGGCCGTGACGTGTTGCTCTTTATCGATAATATCTTCCGTTTCACCCAAGCGGGTTCAGAAGTATCTGCCTTGCTTGGACGTATGCCTTCCGCGGTAGGTTACCAACCTACGCTGGCAACAGAAATGGGTCAATTGCAAGAACGTATCACTTCAACGAAAAAAGGTTCTGTAACATCCATTCAGGCCATCTACGTGCCTGCGGATGACTACACTGACCCGGCTCCTGCAACGACGTTTGCCCACTTGGATGCAACGACGAACCTGGAGCGTAAAATTTCCGAGATGGGTATCTACCCTGCGGTAGATCCGCTGGCATCCAGCTCCCGGATCTTGTCCCCTGAAGTTGTAGGTGAAGAACACTACAGCGTAGCTCAAGGCGTTAAACGTATCTTGGCACGTTACAATGAATTGCAAGATATCATTGCAATCCTGGGTATGGACGAGTTGAGTGAAGAAGATAGAGCGCTTGTATACCGTGCTCGTAAAATCCAACGTTTCTTGTCCCAGCCATTCCACGTTGCTGAAGCATTTAACGGTATTCCGGGTAAATACGTTCCAGTTAAAGAAACGGTGCGCAGCTTTAAAGAGATTCTCGAAGGTAAGTATGATGATCTTCCGGAAGCAGCTTTCCTCTTTGTTGGTACAATTGAAGAGGCAGTGGAGAAAGCCAAAACACTGGTTTAGTCTGAATCCAGGATTGTCCTTATGAAGCGGGCTATCCTTCGGATATTTCAGGAGGGATGGAATTGAGCACCTTTTTGTTGGAAATCGTAACACCTGAGCGTTTGGTCTATTCAGAACAGGTGAATAGCATTACGGCTCGTGGTATTGAAGGGGAACTGGGCATTCTGCCAGGTCATATTCCTATGGTTACACCTTTGCAGATTGCACCGATCTATATCCATAACGGAAAAGAAAATAAACGAGTTGCTATCGGTGGCGGGTTTATTGAAGTACGTAAAGATAAGGTTGTTGTACTAGCAGAGAGTGCTGAATTCCCGGAAAACATTGATGTGGATCGTGCGCGTGCGGCGAAAGAGCGGGCAGAACGCCGGCTTGCAAGCCAAAGCAATCAGGACCACTTTGATCACCGTCGTGCAGAGATTGCGCTGCAAAA
Source organism: Paenibacillus sp. FSL M8-0212 (assembly GCF_038004645.1). Lineage (NCBI taxonomy): Bacteria > Bacillati > Bacillota > Bacilli > Caryophanales > Paenibacillaceae > Paenibacillus > Paenibacillus sp. FSL M8-0212. Next base: position 3,160,049 of record NZ_JBBORP010000001.1, read on the forward strand.
AGCGGTTAACCGGATTAATGTGTTCGGCAAATAAACGATTCTTGGAAGCCCGGCGGCTTAGTCTGCCGGGCTTTTTTGAGTTTGTTTGATAGAATTGTTTTATCGAATATATTAAAATGGCTGACCACAAATCCATAAGTTCCCTTCAGTAAACAGAAGTATTTTAAGCAAAATATTCACCGATTACGAGGATTTGAATAGAATGTAGGACTAAAGTAGTGGGCGCATTTACCACTAAGAGAACCATTTTTTTCATGAATTAATTTAAATTATTTCCGAGGAAATGACAGAATCGATATCGAAATAGCGCTCTTTTATGTCGTTTTAGTCACAAAATCCCGGCATTTTAAAATTAAAATATTTTAGAAGTGGAAATCAATGTAATTGACAATGTATGATGAAAGAGCCTATATTCCATAGAGTCAGCAGAAGCAGGAAGCTGCGTAGTAGATTCCATAGTCATGCACAGCCGCATTGTTGCTGCTCGGTGATTGGGCATCAGGAGATTCCTGCCTGGCAGGAGTAAATCTGACAGTACGCTCAGTATGTTGTGCTCAAGACATTCCAGTATACTAACAAGTTATGGGTGCCGGGCATATGATATGCTGATCGCTGCAACAAATGTGGAGGTAAAGAATATATGGATACTGATCTGACGAATCAGGTGAATCAGGCGTTAAGCACCAATGGCTTGGTCTCAATCATCGTCTCCCTGTTATGTATAGCATTGTCTTGGTGGGCTTTGACCAATCTCAAACTGGATTTAATCATCAGGCAACCACGAGGTGCTCAGGGAAGACTGTTGCATTTGTTGCTCGCCATCATTTTGGGGCATGCCGTTGCTGGCTTTGTCATTGACTACTTGTCCTGGACTCAAATGTTGCGTAATTTGTTTTAATGTTGAGATGGTTGGTTAATCATCTGTTAGGTTCTTCAAGCTGCTCATTGTCGAATAACATCGATTAATTGTGTTAACAATTAGAGTATGAGTTGTCGGTAAAGAAATTAAGAAAAAAATGTGACGTAAAATTGGATGAATTTGAGATGTTTTATGTAAAAATGCTTGTATCGTACAATTCAACAATGTTATGATGGAAGTTAGGGAATTCACAATTGTTCACTTATTTTGTAGTTATAAACGGGATATCCGGTTCATGCCGGCTAATAACCATCCCACTCTGTCTGTTCTGATGCTCTGCTGGCTTGTAAGACACTGATTTTTACATGCTGAATAGCAAGATGCACGGCACATGGTATCATTGATATGGATTATAAAAACCAATTCTTTTCTGAACAGACATCTGTGGCAATATGCCAGAATATGTCGAAATTCCACACACAGCAACAGTCCTTTCTAGCATAGTGGGGCTTACGTATTCCGGAATGAAGAAAAGGGAATAAAAGCGCGGAGGGAACCATGATGAGCAAATTTATCGTCCGCGGTGGCAAAAGGTTGACCGGAAGTGTCAAAGTTAGCGGCGCTAAAAATTCTGTTCTTCCGATCATCGCTGCCTCTCTCTTAGGGGAAGAAGGACAAAGCGTTATTATTGACGCGCCTCCTCTAGACGATGTGATGACGATTAACAAGGTGTTGGAATCGCTGGGAGCGGGAGTTACATACCGGGACGAAGTGATTACCGTAAATGCGGAGAAACTTACTTCCTGTGAAGCCCCGTATGAATGGGTAAGTAAAATGCGGGCGTCTTTCCTGGTCATGGGGCCTTTGTTGACTCGAATGGGTCATACAAGAATCTCACTTCCTGGTGGATGTGCCATCGGTACACGGCCTATTGATCAGCATTTGAAAGGTTTTGAAGCCATGGGCGCAGAGATCAGCTTGGGCCAAGGTTATATCGAAGCTCGTAGCCAAGGACGGTTGCGTGGCGCGAAAATTTATCTGGATGTGGCTTCCGTAGGTGCCACTCAAAATATTATGATGGCTGCAACATTGGCCGAAGGTGTAACTGTTCTGGAGAACGCGGCGAAAGAACCTGAGATTGTGGATCTTGCCAACTTCCTGAATGGAATGGGTGCCATCGTACGTGGTGCTGGTACTGGAGTGATCCGCATTGAAGGTGTGGAGAAACTTGCAGGTGTTACACACACCGTTATTCCGGATCGGGTAGAAGCTGGTACGTATATGGCTGCTGCTGCAATCTCTGGTGGCGACGTGTACATTGAAGGTGCAATCTCTGATCATTTAGGCTCCGTTATCGCGAAGCTTGAAGAGATGGGTGTTACAATCCAACCGGATGAGAATGGCGTGCGTGTAATCGCAGATCGTCCTCTTAAGGCTGTGGATGTGAAAACATTACCATACCCAGGATTCCCTACAGATATGCAATCCCAGATGATGGCACTCTTGCTCGCATCTGAAGGAACAAGTGTCGTGACAGAGACTGTTTTTGAAAACCGATTCATGCATGTTGATGAATTCCAATTGATGAATGCGGAGATCAAAGTTGAAGGACGTTCGTCCATCATCACAGGTAATGCCAAACTGAAGGGTGCCAAAGTAACGGCTACCGATTTGCGTGCGGGTGCCGCACTCATTATTGCAGGTCTCGTTGCTGAAGGTACAACGGAAGTGGGCGGTGTTCATCACATCGACCGTGGCTATGTACATCTCGCTGAGAAGCTTAACGGACTTGGCGCTGACATCTATCGGATCTCGGTTGATGAGCCTAAGCTGGAAGCAACCAAAGCACCTAGTGAAAAAGTGGAGAAAGAAGTACCGATGTTTAAGGTGCAACCAACTTTGGCTTAACACTGGATTGAATAGAAAAAATATGGTCCTCCTATGATGAGTCACACAGTTGTGTGGATTATGAATACGATGGAACGTATATTGTAAAAAAAGTGATAAAGCTAAGCCATCCGGCTTGGCTTTTTTTGTGTTTACTTTTAAGAAGACAACGAGATATTTGATACCTGATTCTATTAATAGCTGGTCCTAACTTGTATAGCATAACATCGTATTCTGTATCGATTCTGAACCAAATGAAAGAGCGAACTTTATATAGGGTGTTGGGTCCAGCTAAACACCGGTATTCAGCGACAGATCAACGTTTCTAAGATGTACATAGCAAAAGAAAACAGGAAATTGAACAGAACGAAAAGGGTCTCGTTTCTCTTAAATCAGGTTCTATCAGATCAAGCCAGCTCATAACCTAAACTATGGATTTGAACAACACGACCGGCACATGACCGGCCATAGATAACGGAGGGTTATATTCGAATGAAAGAAGCTCGTGTACAGGTAAAGGTACCCCTTGTCCCTCGTCAAGGTATGCAAGAGCCGGAGGGAACTACCGTTTCTGGAGTGGAAAAAGACAAGCCTGCCCCATTGAACCTGAGGACTGTTCCATCACAGCCTGCAAGATTATCCAATCCAGGACGGGTGTCGACAGATGAACTGAACCGAAAGACAACCGAGCATATTCATATACCTGTTATTGAGCTGGACCAGTTCCGCCGTGTGAAGCGTCGTCGAATGCGGACATTTGGACGAAAACCCCGATGGGGACGTAATACGACGCGATGGCAACCCGCTGCCGCTGTATCTGCCTTATTGGTAATGGCGTTGCTGATTCCGGTAATTCTGGTATGGCCGCGGACAAACGAATCACCAAAGCCGATCCCTGTTCCAACAGATTCAAGCAGTACAAGAAACCCAGCTCCTGCACCAGCCGTTCCTGGTACCTACCCTGAACCTAAAGTACGCGTATACCTGTCTGCAACGGGCACAACGATGAATCTGCCATTGGAAGACTATGTTACCGGGGTTGTGGCAGCTGAGATGCCGGCGGAATTCAGACTGGAGGCGTTAAAGGCACAGGCGATAGCAGCTCGCACATTTATCGTGCGAAGACTTGCTGCTAGTGATACAAGCGGAGTTCCATCAGGTGCGGCGGATGTGACGGATACGGTCAGCCATCAGGTGTTTATTCCGCCAGATCAGGTGAAAGCGGATTGGACGCGTCTAGGGAAGGCAAAGGAATGGGAGAAGCTGCAACAGGCTGTGCGCGAAAGTCGAGATACGGTGATGACATATCAGGGCAAGGCAATCACCGCATCCTTTTTTTCCACAAGTAATGGGTATACCGAGAATGCCGAGGATGTATGGGGGAACGCTGTGCCGTATCTGCAAAGTGTAGACAGTCCGTGGGACAAAAATCTGGCACCAGGATTCAAGCAGACCGTTACCTTGAAGCGTAATGAGATTCTGCAGAAGTTGAACTTGGATGCCATTCCGGTTACCGCCCAGAAGGGTGGATCGTGGATGGAAGTATTGTCTACAACCAAAGGGCATCGGATTAAGGAAATGCAGATCGCAGGTGAGACATTCAGCGGACCCGAAGTTCGCAAACTGCTTGGATTAAGATCCAGCCAGTTCAGTTGGAAGACCACAGGTGATGAGGTCCAAATTACAACGTACGGGTACGGGCATGGGGTTGGCATGAGCCAATGGGGAGCAAACGGCATGGCGCAGGAGGGACACACGGCCACCCAGATTCTCAAACACTACTATACCGGCATCTCATTCGGACAGGCATCCAAGATGCTTGCATCGAAGTAGGAGAGATGAACACGGATGGATAAATGTAAATTAATTCGAATGGATGCAAATGTGTGCAAATGTATGGGGATGAGAGCTGTTTAGATTTGTTTGGACGAAATGATCAGGCTTCCCATATAAGCTTTGGCGCGCTAACGAATCTGACAGACCTTATTGGGCGTTATCAAGATGAATGAAAATTCTAACGAACCTCAGACACGCTATATCACGATATACCACCGAGGCTGATCCGATAATAGCGCCCAAAAGAGTAATTAGCGTGTCTAGGGTTCTTTAGAATTCCTAAGCAGCGATTTCCCCGCCAATAAGACCGTCTGAGTTCGTTAGAAATATATTATTATCTAATCATGAGCAAAATTGAGGGTTCTGTCATTCACCACATGCTCATTCGCAATAAGCAAGCCGAACCAAAACCAAAACAGAACCAGAACGTTGAAATCAAGTCTCCGAGCCCTAAGGTTAAAAAAATGATTTATGTTCCCTGTCTACCAAGCAACTTCTAACTATACTGTAACCAATCATGATTCAGCTTCTTTAAAATCTAGATGTTAAATGAAACAGTCATTAGTGGCGCGCCCTGTCTATCTCTAATCTCAAATCTCACTTTAAAGAACCTGGGCGTCTTAAATCTGTATTATCCGGTCACAACCTATATCATTTCGCTCTCACCGATAAATGAACTTCATAGAAGGATTGACCTTTACAGCCAATCCGGACCAGTCTACCAACACCCATTCCGGAGCTTTCGAGATTTGGCTATATATGCCGAGAGTGCTAGCGTATGGAGAGCGCAGGGGACAGAAAAGACCTGTAGAAACAAAGTGTCCGCCTTTACTACCGGATTTCACCTTTGAAGAAGGTGATAGAAGAAATCTGGTAGTAACCAGCGGTCGAAAGGTTTTCTGGCCCCGAAGCGGCGCACGAACTAACACTCATTTCCACCCTATATAGCACTCTCTGAAACCTCCGTGAAAATAATTAGAGTCGCGCGTGTATAAAAGAGTTGCACCCGGTAACACTTGTTACTGAGGTGATTAACATGAATGAACAAAACAAAAAATCAGTCCAAGAAGAAACTCCTAAAACAACTCAAGGAGTACCGGCTAGCCAGCCCTCTTCATGGAAAAGAGCAATGTCCAAACGCTGGGTCTTCCCGGCAGCCTACATCGCAGCAGCAGGCATTATACTAACCTTAGTGTGGGTCTATCAGGGCACAGGCGACAAAACGCTGAACTCGGACCCTGCTAGCGGGGTAGTAGAAACAGGCGCATCGGCGGGTACAGAAGGAACAGCAGTAGGCGAAGAAGAAAGTGTGGAAGTTGTTGCAAAGTCGGAGAATTTTGTATGGCCGGTAGCGGTACCGTCCGAAATTTCGGTAGTAAAACCTTTCTATGATAGCGAAGCTTCAACCGAGGAACATGAAGCGGCGATGGTGCAGTACAATGATACATTCATCCCGAACACGGGTGTGGATCTGGCACGTGGGGATAATAAAACATTTGAAGTAAAAGCAGCGCTTGCCGGTAAAGTTACCCGGGTTGAGCAAAATCCGCTCACAGGTCAGGTTGTGGAAATCACACACAGCGATAACCTGAAGACGGTATACCAAAGCTTGGCAGACGTCAAAGTGAAACAGGACGACGAAGTGAAACAGGGAGATGCGATTGCATCCGCTGGCGTCAATGAATTGGGTAAAACGCTTGGCAACCACCTTCACTTTGAAGTGTACGAAGACGGACAGCCGGTTAACCCGCAAGGATATCTTCCGGAAAAATAAATGAATTTTACCGCAGCAACATGATGGGCAGAGGGTTGAACCTCTGCTCTTTTTGTGCTTTTCAGAAAATAATGGGACCTTCGAAGCTTGTCACACCTCTAAACCGCGAATATATAGGCATGCTCCTCATATAATGTACCAAACTATCCACACAGTAGGGAGGCGGGAGCGTGCACGATTACATCAAGGAACGGACCATCAAAATTGGTCGCTGCATTGTTGAGACGAGGAATACGGTCCGTACCATAGCCAAAGAATTCGGCGTGTCAAAGAGTACTGTGCATAAGGATCTGACGGAGCGTCTGCCGGAAATCAACCCTGATCTTGCTGACCAGGTGAAACACATTTTGGAGTATCACAAGTCCATCCGCCATTTGCGGGGCGGTGAAGCGACCAAAATTAAATACAAAAAAACGAGTGGCAAGAAACGTGAGGTGTTGGCTTCCGCCAAATCGTAAGCATCTTCACAAAGACGTAGGCCAAAAAGCTCACACATGCATTGAATCCCTCCCCTGAAGTATGATATGTTAAAAGCTGGTACAGGATCGAATTATGACATCTTATCAGCCCGATTTTTACATATATATGTTGCACTTTGTCGAACGAGCGGTGACGTGATAAGGGACTCTTTTTCACAGGATACGCTGACCAAATAATATCACTTTGGGGGCTCTTTTATGTTTAGCAAGGATATCGGTATTGATCTTGGCACGGCGAACGTGCTTATTCACGTGAAAGGAAGTGGGGTTGTCCTCGATGAACCTTCCGTCGTGACCATTGAAAGAGATACGAAGCGTGTCCTTGCTGTTGGGGAAGAAGCGCGTCGTATGGTGGGGCGTACTCCAGGTAACATTGTTGCCATTAGACCGCTGCGTGACGGCGTTATTGCGGACTTCGAGATTACAGAAGCGATGCTCAGACATTTCATTAATCGTGTGGGTGCAAGAAGCTGGTACAGCCACCCTCGGATTCTGATCTGTGCACCAACGAACATTACTTCCGTGGAGCAGAAGGCCATCCGTGAGGCGGCAGAACGCAGCGGTGCCAAAGAAGTGTTTCTGGAAGAAGAGCCGAAAGCGGCAGCGATCGGTGCGGGAATGGATATTTTTCAGCCGAGCGGCAATATGGTCGTGGATATCGGCGGCGGTACGACTGACGTTGCAGTCCTTTCTATGGGCGACGTGGTCACCGCCTCTTCTATTAAAGTCGCAGGGGACAAGTTCGACGAAGCCATTATCAAGTTTATCAAAGCCAAGTACAAGCTCATGATCGGTGAACGTACCGCTGAAGATATCAAAATTGCGATTGGTACCGTACATCCGGGTGGACATCAAACGGAGATGGACATTCGCGGACGGGATATGGTATCCGGTCTGCCTGTTACCGTAACGGTATCGGGAAATGAAGTACAGGAAGCACTTTGGGATTCCGTGCAATCCATCATCGTGGCAGCGAAGTCGGTATTGGAACGTACCCCGCCTGAATTGTCAGCGGACATTATCGACCGTGGTGTTGTATTGACTGGCGGAGGTGCATTGCTGAACGGACTGGACGAGCTTTTGTCCAATGAATTGCATGTACCGGTATGGGTGGCTGAAGATCCAATGCACTGTGTCGTGAAGGGGACAGGCATAATGCTTAATAATTTGGATCAGGTGGTTAAGAAAAAGTTCTAATCTGCCGATATAAATAGCAAAGGTTCGCCATGCTCGGAAAGCAGAACGGACAAGCAGCCAACCTGTGATGCAGGTCAAGCGCTTGAGGAGAGGGGTTAATTCATGTTAAGAGGTCTGTACACCGCTACTGCGGGAATGATTACGCAACAACGCCGCCATGACACAGCAACACAGAATATCGTAAATATGAACACCACGGGATATAAACAAGTGAACAGCGTAAGCCGTTCCTTCCCGGAAATGCTCATTACTTTGGTAGGCGGAGATGCAAATCTTCCAACAAAGCGGCTGGGCAAGCTGAACACGGGGGTGTTCGCGGAAGAGAGTTTGTCCATGAATTTGCAGGGGACCATTATGGAGACTGGGCAGAAAAATGATTTTTCCATTTCATCCAATATGACTGTCAATGATCCCCAGACTGGACAACCTGTCCCGTTTGACGCATCAGGCAAATTTGTACGGGCCGACGGCACGGTGACTTACCAGCCTCAGGCGTATTTTACAGTTCAGGATGCAGAAGGTAACACCGGATATACACGCGATGGTCACTTCGAGATCACAGGAACGGGACAATTGCTGAGCTCAACAGGTTCACAAGTGTTGGATAATAATGGACAACCTGTAGTGTTGACAGGTTCCGTAGAGCAATTTAAAGTGGATGAGCAAGGCCGTTTGGTGGACGCAGCTACGGGTGCACCGACAGGAGTTACTCTTGGCATTAGTGTCATTGACCAACCGAATCAACTGGTTCGTCAAGGTAATGGCAATTTCAGTCTTAGTGATGCAAACGGGGCAACAGCCCGGATGATGGCAGCTGGTGATAATGTGCAGATCCGTCAGGGATACTTGGAAGGCTCGAATGTCGATGCCTCACAGGCAACGGTTGATATGAACGCTGCATTCCGTGCGTATGAAGCAAACCAGAAGATCGTACAATTCTACGACCGCAGTCTGGATAAAGCCGTCAATGAAGTCGGGCGTGTATAACGCCGACGTTTAAATATAACCGCGCAGCGGAGAGCCAAACACCCTTTGCGCAGCAAAGCAGAGAGGCTCACGCGAAGCGCAAAGCAAACGCAGCCGAGCTTATGCGAGGAATGCGCAGCATTACCTGAGCGCAGCGACGGTCTCGACAGTCCTTTGCGAAGCAAAGCAAGGAGAGACCACGCGGAGCTACACGCCGCATAAAGAGCGTGCCGTGCTATGATTCAGCCATGTGAAACTATGGCGGGAATCATAGCACGGCAGTCGCGGCGCACACACACCACCGCCACTTAGCAAGATCGTACCCCACTTACCTAATCCGCCTGTTTCGGGAGTCCAGAGGGCAGCGCCATCTGGGGCCCTCCCTACTAGGGAGGGTTTGGGAGGGTGGACAGGACACAAGGGAGGGTATACCACCGATGAATAATTCCATGATTAGTGCCAAGGTTTCCATGACTGCCATACAGCAGCGTCTGGATGTCATTTCCGATAATATTGCCAACGTGAATACGGCAGGCTATAAAAGCAAACAAGCGGCTTTCGAGGATGTGCTGACCCGGGTTCAACAACAACCGGACAAATACAAACTGGATGGACGTTCCACACCGATGGGATATAACCTCGGTTTTGGTGCTCGTTTGGCAGATGTGACGAAGGATATGTCTCAAGGCCCCTTGAACGAGACTGGCCTTCCGACCGATCTGGCTATTGAGGGAAATGCGATGTTTGCAGTTGAAGCGAATGGGGAGAAAATGTGGACACGTCAGGGTGCATTTCATTTTGTACCTGATACAAGACCTAAGCCTACTCCGAATTCACCTGATATGATGGTGATGGTCAATGGCGAAGGCCACTTTGCCCTGGATCGTCAAGGCAATCGTATTACGGCACCGAATAATAGCAAAGTTGCTTTTGATGAAAATGGCAACCTGTTAATCCGACGCGGTAATGAGGCAAATGCAACCATTGGAGCACAGCTGCAAGTGGTAGACATTGAACGCCCTGAGGGGCTGGTACAGTATGCGGATAACCTTTTTGGTCTGGATGCGGGATTAACCGAAGATGATGTATTTGGCGCTAATGCAGCTACACGTCAAGCGGCTGCCTTGATCCGTCCAGGATTTCTGGAGCAATCCAATGTGGATCTGACACAGGAGATGTCTCTGCTTATGCAAGGACAGCGGACATATCAGCTGGCGGCAAAGGCGCTAACATCAAGTGATTCCATGTTGGGTCTTGCCAACAATATGAGAGCGTAAAAGGTGAATGTGATGACAGAAACACAGCAGCAGAACAGTAAGCCAGAGAAAAAGGAAGTCAAGAAGAAGAAGAGTGGATGGCGCATCGCAAGATGGTTCCTGGTTCCGGTCCTGCTTGTTCTTGCCCTCGCTGGCGGAATGGTAGCTGGATATGTGGTACTGGGCAAACAGGATATCGGTTCCGTATGGCAATGGAGTACATGGGAACATGTATATAATCTGGTGTTCGCTCCATAATGTAACGAGTTAAGCGAAAACTCCTGCGCAGGCAGGAGTTTTCTTTTTGACGTTGAAAACAGTATAATGATGGATGACGTTTGACGTCACAAAAGAGGCCTCCCCTGCGAAAGACATTCGTCATCGCGAAGAGAGACCCCTTATCTTAACCTTCACTACTGCAGTCATGAAGGATATAACTAGTGTTAACCCAAAATATGCTTTCCATACAAAATTTAAAAATTAAAAAACCATTTATATGAGCTTCGACTTTGTCATGTGGGGGTTGACCTTGCAGCACCGAAGTAAGTGGAGGGAACGGAATCGTTCAGAAGAAGCAAAGCGCTCGCCTTTGTCACCGAATTTTGACCTCTCTGAGGTTGATCAAAAAAATTCGGAGACAACAGCGATCAGAGGGACGATCCGTAACCGTAACGACCACCGTAGCGCTAAGAGTCAATCCATGATGAAGAACGCTCATATAAACATCCCGAGAGGAGATTACACTGTGCTCGATATCAAACAGATTCAAGAAATCATCCCGCACCGTCCCCCGTTTCTGCTGGTGGACAAGATTCTAGAGATTGAGGATGGAAAACGTGCGGTTGGTTTGAAAAACGTAACCATTAACGAACCTTTCTTCATTGGTCATTTCCCAGAGTATCCGGTAATGCCGGGTGTACTGATTACAGAAGCGCTGGCACAAGTTGGTGCAGTAGCCATTCTGAATTTGGAAGGCAACAAAGGCAAAATCGGCTTTTTGGCGGGACTGGACAATTTCCGATTCCGTGGACAAGTTGTGCCCGGAGATACGTTGATTCTGGAAGTGGAGATTACACGTCTGAAGGGTTCTATTGGTAAAGGTAAAGCAACTGCCCGAGTGAACGACAAAGTTGTCGCTGAAGGCGAGATTATGTTTGCACTGTCTGACCCAAGCTGATTACATACGTGAGCATTTACATCATGCAGGAACGTAGACGGACCGAATGATGCAAGATGCTGAAGTAACTCAGCACACCTGAATTTATATAGACGGAAGGGGTTTATCGGAATGGAACAGTTAAGCACAGCAGCAGCAGAGACGTTGCAGCAATGGTTGGAGGATGCTTCGATTGATGAAGCAACGAAACAGGAGCTTCGTGACTTGCAGGATCAACCGAAAGAGCTGGAGGAACGTTTTTACAGAAACCTGGAGTTTGGTACAGGTGGATTGCGCGGAGTTATTGGTGCCGGAAGCAACCGGATGAACCGTTACACCGTAGGTCGGGCAACGCAAGGATTTGCGCGTTATTTGCTTGAGCAGCATGGTGACCAAGAAGGCAAACCTTCTGTTGTCATTGCTCATGATTCCCGTCATTTCTCACCTGAATTCACACTGGATGCTGCGCTTGTACTGGCTGGAAACGGCATTGTAGCCAAGCTGTTCCCATCCCTGCGTTCAACTCCTGAGTTGTCATTCGCGGTGCGTCATCAGAAGGCAACTGGCGGAATTGTTGTAACAGCGAGCCATAACCCACCGGAATATAACGGCTACAAAGTCTACAATCATGAGGGCGGTCAATTGGTACCGAATGAAGCGGAAAAAGTCATTCAGTACATTCAGGAAGTGCCTTCCCTTGCTGACGTGAAGAAACTGACGCAAGAAGAAGCAGAAGCTCAGGGGCTCCTGATCTGGTTGGGTGAAGACCAAGACCAAGCGTTTGTGGATACCGTAGCAAGCCGCAGTCTGAGCCGCGAACTGATTCAATCCGGCATAGGCCGTGATTTCAAAATCGTTTACACACCGCTGCACGGAACAGGCAACATCCCTGTACGTCGCGTGCTGGAGCAGATCGGATTCGAGCAAGTGCACATTGTGGCTGAACAAGAACAGCCGGATGCTGAGTTCTCTACCGTGAAATCCCCTAACCCGGAAGAACGCGAAGCGTTTACGCTTGCAATGAAGCTGGGAGAATCCGTAGGCGCTGACATTCTGATCGGAACAGATCCGGATGCAGACCGTATGGGTGCTGTTGTGAAAGACAACGATGGCAAATATTTCGTCTTGTCCGGAAACCAGTCTGGTGCGATTATGGTACATTACCTGCTCAGTCGCCTGCAAGAGACAGGTACACTGCCAAGCAACGGTGCAGTTGTCAAAACAATCGTAACAAGTGAGATGGGTGCTGTCATTGCCGAACATTACGGTGCAGAAGTGATGAACACACTGACAGGCTTCAAATATATCGGTGAAAAAATGAACCAGTTCGAAGCAACAGGCAGTCATACATTCTTGTTCGGATATGAAGAGAGTTATGGCTACCTTTCCGGCAACTATGCCCGTGACAAGGATGCTGTCCTTGCCTCGATGCTGATTGCTGAAGCAGCTGCGTATTATAAGAGCCAAGGCAAGACGTTGTATGATGTTTTGCAAGAGTTGTACAACCAATTCGGATATTTCTTGGAGAAGCTGGAGTCCCGTACGCTGAAAGGCAAAGACGGTGTGGCTCAGATTCAAGCCAAAATGACGGACTGGCGTTCCAATCCACCACAAGAAGTAGCGGGAATTGCTGTACAAGATGTGCTGGACTACTCCCTTGGTCTGGACGGTCTTCCGAAGGAGAACGTACTGAAGTTCATTTTGGCAGACGGTTCATGGTTCTGCTTGCGCCCTTCTGGGACAGAACCGAAGATCAAAGTATACTTCGCCGTGCGTGGAGAGAATTTGGAAGATGCGGAAAGCCGGATCGAGCGTCTGGTGACTACAGTGATGTCGCGTGTAGACGCACAATAATACGAATGCAACAATGAGCAAGAACATGAGAAGGCCTCTCCGCACCGTAAGGTTGGTTGGCGGAGGGGTTTTTCTTTGAAATAAAAGTGTAGAGAGTTCTAGCATATAAGAGGGCTTGTTGACACAAGCTGTTTGTAACCTATTGTATGAATGTTAAATGAACGAATTACTTGAGCTGAACGTGCATTTGGTTCCAACACTTGAGGAGGTACATGTAGTGCGTCAAAAATGGCTTTATTGGAATAACGCTTCTCGGAAGTGGTTGTGGCTCGTCGTTATTATCGGTCTGGTTGCGTCCATCCCTGTAATCAGTGATCGGGTGCAGACAGAATCTTCTGCCAAAAAGGTGGAGCTTGTCTTCAACTATAGAGGTCTGCTGGATATCTCCGCGTATCAGGCACATCCGCAAGATTTCATGAATGAACAATTGACTCGTCTAAAAGACGCAGGCGTAACAACGATGGCTGTGTTCGAAAGTACATTGGACGAGCTGAGAAAGACACGCCGACTAATGGTGTACAATGGCCAAGATCTCGCGAACTTGACCAAAAATGTGATTCCTTCTAATGAAAATTACACGTATGTGTTATTTACATCGGAGGAAAACGCACAGACGTATACCCCTATTATTGAACAAACGTTCGCTGATCGGCAGATTCCGGTAGTACCATGGGAATATGAAGGTCGTAGCGGCTTAATATTGCAGACTCCTCCGGAGAATGCCAACATGCAGCCTTTGCAGCCCGATCCGGTTGCCGTGAAGATGCTGCGTGATAAAGGTTTTTACATTTTGCCGCGGATCTCGGACAGTGTGCCATACAGCCAGGAATCGATGGAGCGCTTGCTTACCTTCTTCGAAGAGAATGGCGTAAAGCGCATCTTGTTTGATGGTGATGCTGTGAAAGGGTACAATGATAATGCAGAGATGAAAAGTCTCGACCAATTCGCACAATTGCTGAACAAGCACAATATTGGTCTTGCAGCCATCGAGAACTTGAAGAAACCGCAGTCTGGATTCCAGACCCTTGCTTATAAAACGGATTACAACGTTACGCGTCTGTACTCGCTTAGTGATGGAGATGCCAATCTGGACGTAGATACGATTGCTGACCGTTTTGTTCTCGCAACCAAGGATCGCAACATTCGTATGCTCTATATGAATGCATCACCAAGCCGGAATACAGCAAAGGCCATGATTACAGATCCAATTGAGAATCTGATCAACAGCCTGGGTGAGCCGGGTCATGCGGTAGAACGCATGGCGAAGCATGGATTCGAGCTAGGACAAGCTGAGGCATTTACAGTTAAGGATTCTTCGATTCAACGTTATGCCAAGCTGGTTGCTCTTGTTGGTGCAATTGCCATGATTGCACTTATGGTTTCTTATTTTATCCCACTGCTGACTTTGATAGCATTTGTGGTTGCTCTGGTGGGCAGTGCAGGATTGTTCCTCTTGAAACCAACGCTGCTGGAGCAAGGAATTGCCTTGCTTGTGGCCATAGCGGCTCCGACCATAGCGATGGTGCTGGCCGTTCGTACAGTGAACTATCAGCAGCAGCGTCAACCTGACGCATCTGCGGGTCGTCGTTTGAAACAGACATTAGTATTATATGTAAGAACGTCAATTCTGTCGTTCCTGGCGGTACCTTTTGTCATCGCATTGCTTAACAGTATTACGTACAGTCTGGTAATTAACCAGTTCCGCGGCGTAAGTCTGTTGCACTTTGCACCTATGGCACTGGTAGCGATCTATATTGTGTTTTATCGTGGTTCGGGTTCGTTCTCTATTAAGAAAATTAAAGAAATGCTTCGTATGCCAATTAATGTGTTAATGGTTGTTTTGGCGCTTGTTGCTGCCGTTGTTGGGTACTATTACTTGAGCCGTACAGGCAACTCGGGTTCAGTAACACCATTCGAGATGTTCCTTCGTACCACGTTGGAAGATACGTTCGGTGTGCGGCCGAGATTCAAAGAATTTATGCTGGGACACCCGCTATTTATCGTTGGCGTGTTCGCCGCTTTAAAATATCGTAAAGTCATCTTTGTGCTCATTATTGCAGCGATTGGACAATTGTCCATGGTGGATACGTTCGCGCATATCCATACGCCGGCTGTATTGTCACTCATTCGTGGAGTGATGGGATTGGGACTTGGCTTAATCTTCGGTATCATTGCTGTGGGTGTGTGGCAAGTAGCGGAAGGATGTTGGAAAAAATGGTCACCACTTCTCAAAAGTTAGTCATCTCGGGGTATTACGGATTCCGCAATAGCGGAGACGAAGCGGTGCTAAAGTCGATTTTGACAGCGCTGGAAGAGGAAAGCCAAAGGTCGAACGTCACCATTGAACCTATTGTTCTCTCGGGTGATCCCGAGTCAACAACCGCCATGTACGGTGTACGCTCCGTGCATCGCATGAAATTGAAGGAAGTCCGTGAAGCACTCAAGGAGAGCGACGGGTTAATCAGTGGCGGAGGAAGTCTATTGCAGGATGCAACTGGACTGAAATCCATTCCTTATTATCTGGGTGTAATCAAGCTGGCTCAGATGTTGAAAAAACCAACGTTTATCTATGCACAGGGGATTGGCCCTGTGAATCGTAAAATTTTTAATCCGATGATCAAATCGGTCTTTAAGGCCTGCACCTATGTATCCGTTCGGGATGAACAATCTGCAGACTACCTGCGTGGGCTCGGGTTACAGTGGAATCAGATCCATGTTGTACCCGACCCCGTAATGGGTTTGCCATTACCTGAAACAAATTCGAGAGCTGTAGCAGGCGCTACTTCAGCAGATGCTGTTAACCAGGCTAATCGAGTGGAACCTTCAACTGGAGGACATACCAAGCTTCCTGTGATCGGCATTTCGGTACGTTTTTGGGAATCAGATCGGAAGGAACTTACGGCTATTGCCGCAGGATTGAAAAAGTTGTGCTCCAAAAGAGCTGTGCACTTGCGTTTTCTGCCATTCCATTTGCCAGTTGATGAACAGGCTTCACGATTCCTTATGGAAATGCTCGGTGATGTGACCAGTAAAGGCAGCGAGATTAGCATCACACCGGATATGACCGATCCTCAGCTTATGCTGGAGGAAGTCAGCAAGTGTGATCTTGTGATCGGTATGCGTCTGCACAGTCTGATCTATGCGGCATCACAGTATGTGCCTCCGGTGGGCATCTCGTATGATCCGAAAATTGATCAATTCCTGCTTCGCCTGGATAGTGAACCAGCAGGCAATACGGATACACTCGATGGCGACAAACTCGCTAAGACTGTTGTTGGACTGCTGGATCAACGTTCACAGTGGCTGAAGGAACATGAAGAAGGTATCACCCAACTGAAGCAGGAAGCTAGAGTACCTGCACAGCAGATTATTAACTATTTAGGCCGCAAAGGATGAGATAAAGATGAGTCAGACCGGATCAATACCTACCGTTTCGATCTACGGCATTCCTTTTTCCAAACTGACGATGAAAGAAACGGTAAAGGTTCTTCAGGAAGCTGTGCTGTCCAAGCAACCACACCAAGTCATTACAGCTAACCCGATTATGGTTATGGCTGCACTGGAAAATCCCGCAATCATGGAAGTCATGCAAGCTGCGGATTTGATTGTTCCTGATGGAACAGGTGTCGTATGGGCTGCAAACTATTGTGGAGATCCTGTAGCTGAGCGTGTGCCGGGTTTTGAGCTTTTACATGAATTGCTGCGTGTTGGAGAAAACTATCGATGGGGCGTATATCTGCTGGGTTCCACCCCTGAGGTGATTCAAGAAACGGCAGTTCGGTTACAACAGCAGTATCCGGCGATTCGAATTGTGGGTTATCGCGACGGTTATTTTGGTCCGGCTGAGGATGAACAGGTTGTTGCTTCCATACGGGAAGCTGCACCTGATCTGTTGTTTGTAGCACGTGGGGCAGACACCCAAGAACCGTGGATTCACAAACACAAAGATGCACTTCAAGTTCCCGTAACCATGGGCGTTGGCGGCAGCTTTGATGTGATTTCGGGCAAAACCAAACGTGCGCCTATGCTGTTCCAAAAGTTAAGACTGGAGTGGTTCTATCGCTTATTGCGTGAACCAAGCCGGGCTGGCCGGATGCTTGCGCTTCCGAAATTCGCTGTTAAGGTGATGCGGGACAAAGAAAACGTGACGAAAGTCCGTTAAAAACAGGTAATTGCGAGATAAATGCTTGTTTTTGCTAGAAATTGAGGATGGCTTTTCGGGTGTGATGAGCGTATAATTCATTCCGGATTACATGTGTGCCACTCCATGAAAACAGAAGCGTTACACTTGGCACTACGATTGCAAGGCAACCTGTCGATCGCCGTTATCCCCAGATTTCCTTTTATCCTTTTCCAAAGGATGAAATCCGGTGATAAATGCGAACGTTACACTTCTCTAGGTTTTCCTTGCACTCTCCGTTATCGTGTAACAGAATTTTTCATCAAAAGTGACTAACAATAATTTTTTATATATAAAAAGAGATCAGGGGATTTATAATTTCGTACAGGTATTATAATTGGGGGTCGAATGTTCAAATGGTAGCGATCTTTATCATTGGATTTATCGTGTCAATGGGACTGGCTCTTGCCCTGACACCACTTGTCAAAAAGTTCGCAGTCCGCATTGGCGCAATGGATACGCCGAATGCACGTAAAGTACACACACGGATCATGCCACGTCTTGGTGGTCTGGGGATATTCCTGGCCTTTATTATTACAGTTGCCGCATTGCTTCCTTTTGTATCGGCATGGTTCACAACTCGGGACATGAGTTTTGTTAGCGCGTTTCTGATTGGTGGAACAATTATCGTGCTGATCGGAGCACTCGATGATCGGTTTGAACTGTCGGCCAAAGTGAAGTTGCTGGGTCAGATCGTTGCTGCTTCTGTCGTTGTATTCGGATTTAATATCCGGGTAGATTTCGTTAACATTCCTTTTCAGGATTCCTATTCTTCACTCGAAGCTTGGGTATCCATTCCGCTGACGATCTTATGGATTGTTGGTGTAACCAATGCGATTAACCTGATTGATGGTCTGGATGGTCTGGCAGCTGGTGTATCTGGTATTGCAATTGGTACCATTGCCGTGATGTCCTTCCTGATGGGTAACATGATGATCGCTTTGATGTGTCTTGTATTGCTGGGTAGTATTATCGGATTCCTGTTCTTCAATTTTCACCCGGCCAAGATCTTCATGGGGGATACCGGATCACTATTCCTTGGTTTCTCTCTGGCGATGCTGTCCATGCTGGGATTCAAACAAATTGCTATCGTGTCCTTTATTACACCGCTGATCATTATCGGTGTGCCGCTCTCGGATACCTTCTTCGCGATTATCCGTCGTGCGGTACAACGGAAACCGATTTTCGCACCGGATAAAGGTCACCTGCATCACTGCTTGCGTGAACTTGGATTCAGTCACCGTCAGACGGTACTGATCATATATGGAATTGCCGCATTCTTCGGAGTTCTGGCGATTATCCAATCTTCCGCTGCCATGTTTGAAGCGAACTGGGTAACATTCGTGGTCATCTGTATCATGATGTTCTTCCTTCAGGTGGGAGCAGAAGTCATCGGGCTTGTTAGCAAAACGAGAAGACCGGTTATTAACTTCCTGATGCGTATGCGCGTCAAGATGAACCCAGAGACTCGATCGAAATCATAAATAGATAAATGTAATGGTTACAGCTATTCTTGAATATTATTCCAGACCCAACCTTATCCCTTGTGGATAAGGTTTTTTGTTTATTTTGAGGTTTTTACTAAATAATTGGAACCTTTTGCCGATATATAAAGGTAACTGACTTAAAAAGAGGAGAGATGATACGTAATGCAACAAAAGAAACGGCCATTGGTCTGGATCATGTTGGTCACCATGGTGTTCTCATTGTTCCCACAAGGTCTATTCGGTGGGGCTGTTGCTTCGGCTGCAGACGGTGATCCGGTTGGATCTAATGCTTATACCACATATTTTACGCCAGATCTTAGAACATTGCGGGAGACCGCTGCTCTATCTATAGTTCCAGATGCAACCAAGGCTTTCTTGACACGGTCGAATGCATATACAACCTCAACTTCAGCAATTACAATTTCAGGTTCTTATGCATTTGTATCCAATACGAGCTTAAAGGTTAAGGTTGAACAACTGAACTTGGTTACAACCGGTTCAGATAGCAAATGGGTTCCAGACTCGACTAAATCAATCACAACGGCTGTTACTGCTGATCCAAGTGGTAATAACAAATTCACAGCCAATAACCTGAATCTGTTCCCAGGATTCAACCGAGTTACTTTCTCTGGTAATCAGGGATCAGTTGAACGGTCAGATACATTCTATGTATTGTACGATCAGGCTCCATTTATTGAAAGCTTCCAAGTATTTACGGACAGTTCCGCTACTGGCGGTAACAAATCCTATAACCTGAATGAGGGTTCCAACACGGTTGTAGATACACAACGTGTGTCCATTCAAGGTAAAGTACAGAACTCTACACTTGTAAGTGTAAAAGTGAACGGCGGGGATGAAATCAATGCCTCCATGCTGCAAGATGGATCATTCTTCTTGCCACAGCTAGCATTAAAAGCAGGACTAAATAATTTGAAGTTCAAAATTTCAAGTGCATCCAATGCCATTGAAACTGAACGTTCGATTTACTATTTTGATAAAGACCAACCTTTCACAGATTTGAAGGTACAATTGGGGGGCCAGAATAAATCTATTCTGGACAGTAATCCGGTATTTACGGGCACAACTCAAACAACAGCAACGTTAACCGGACAGGTGCTGCTTCCGTATTCAGCGAGCCCTAATCCCTTTAGTCCGACGAATGGTGAGATCACGTTGTCTAATGGCAACTTGACGCAACCAACTAATTTTGTGTTTGAGTCGGACCCGGCTGAAGAAGTACTAATCACGGGTTCCGATGGTGTAACCATTGAGTACCGATTGGTAAAATTCGAGGTTACAACACCGTATAACTTGGAACTTGCCGCAGATGGCACATCTCCCAAGAAGGATCAAACGCTTCGTCTCCGTCTCGCATACGGTAATTTCAGTGCAGGATATAACGCAAGTTATACCTTCTCCCCAGGGGCACAGGATATCACAGAGATCTACTATTTGCCTGATTATAAAGAAGGCGAAGCCATTGATTCCCAAACGAAGCTTGATGGAACTAAGCTGCAAACCGATCAATTCTTCATCTTGGTAGAATCCAGTGAACCTATCTCAGGAACGCTTGTAGGTGAATATTTACCAACAGGTACTACAAAGCTTAAAATTGACCCGGTCGCTACTGTTGATGCGATGAAACTGAAAGATAACCAAAAAATCTATAAAGTCTCCGGTTTCCTTGGTGGAGATCAACAGGTACGCTTTTACTATGGTAGTCCGACGAACTTGCCTAAGATTGTAAAAATTTCTTATGTAACAGCGAGCTCTATTTATGTGGAGAGTCTTCAAAACGGACAAACCTACACCTTTAACTCCAAGAGTAGTTCGCAAAAGCTTACGTTAAAAGGACGTTTTATTGGTTTCAAAACCCTAGGCGGTAATAACTTTGTCGCTGAAATACTTGTAAATGGTAAAAAATATACAACGACAGAAGCGTTCCCGAAACCAGATGATGGAACGTTCAGTGTAGATCTTCCCGTCTTGAAATCAGGACCGATTGTCTATGGTGAGAATACGATCTTGATCCGTGCTACGGACGAGGATGCGAACAAACTTCCAATCACGATCTCGACTACGTTGAAGATCAATGTCATTGACCAAAATCAATCGACAGTGACGTCTTTCATGCCTACGCTGATTCCTAAGGACTCACGTCAGCAATTTATCAACAAACCAATCACGCAATATGAAGATGATGAGATGAAGCGCATTTTCTCTGTTACACCTGAATTTGCTTTCAAAGAAGACAAGTATGTAACAAGTGAAGAAAATTATGACCTCGTCATTAATGGCGGTGGTGCTGATATTGTGAACGTCTACTTCGGTTCTGATAAAATTTTCACTAAAGAACTGACAAGTACAACGATTTTTGAAGTGAATCAACCAGCTACAACTGGCTTGCCTAGCTATGATATTACAGGTAATAGTGATCTTTTCCTGGCACGGATTCAGAATCTTAAGTTTGATGTACCAGGAACACATGTGTACACACTCGAACTGATCAACAGTACTGGTGCGAGAACGACACAACGTTTGGAAATTGTACGCGAACCTTCTTCTTACCGCATTTTGTCTCCACAACCTACGGTAGGTAACAACATCGTTGTGAACAAAAACTTTGTTCGTTTCGATATTGAAGCTGAGGGAGCATCTCAAGTATTGATCGGTAAAGAGCCAGCTGTTAAACGTACAGATATGAATAACCGTTTTGTATTGGATTATGTAGGACTCAAAGCAGACAAGAATAATGCAATTAAGATTCAGATTATACGCGAGGGCGGCACGATCAACGATACGATTAATGTGTATTATACAGGTGCGATCGCGATTGATTCACAGTACATGGCTCCTAAGGTAGCCAACAAATATACTGTGTTTAACAAAAATGTGGTGCTTTCATTCCCGAAAGGGACGGTACTGCAATCGACAACAACAAGTGGCATGGTGAAGTTCTATCCAGACAATAAACTGTTGTTTGGTATCGCTGATCCAAAAGACGGTGTTGTTGAACGTAAGAATGACTACGGTAATGTTATCGGAGTTAATGCAGATGACAGAAGTACCAATGGTGCCAGCGTCATCCGTATTCCTACCGAGTTGTCGAGCTTCTTCGCCTCGGTGATCAATACAGCCAACTTTACTCAAGTATCTGATATTTACTGGATCAACGGTGGTCTGGGTGAACTGGGTGATCGTGGTACGAACGGATACAAAGCAGGAACAAACGGAATTACGCCGTACTCCATAGATGGAGAGTTTACGAGATATGCTCAGGAGCGTATTCTTACACCATCCCAGCGCGGAACGTTAACGCTGAGTTATGATCCATCCATTGTTGACGATGTAGGGTCTACGATTACGGTATATCGTTACTCGGACGATTCTAATGTAGGCAAATGGGTGTCCATAGGTGGTGCAGTGGATACGAAGAGTCACACCATTACCGTACCGTTTGATGAATTTGGTTATTATAAAGTCATGAAGCAAAGTCAGAGCTACCCGGACATCACAAACCATCCGTGGGCACGGAACTTGCTGAATGCGATGTATTCCAAAGGAATTATGAATCCGCTGAGAACCAATGCGTTTGGTGCGGATGATCAGACAACACGTGGCGAATTTGCTACTTTGCTTGTCAAAGGTATGGATATTCAACTGGTTAAACCAAGCAAAACAACCTTCACAGACGTTTCCGAGAACACCAAATCGGATCGTTGGACGTATGAAGCGATCGAAACAGCAGCACGCGCAGGTATTGTTCAAGGACTTAGTGATGGGTTCTTTGGACCAGACCAGCCTGTTACACGGGAGCAGGCAGCTGTTATGATCGCACGGGCGATGAATGCCAAGCTTGCAGCCAATGACAGTAAATTGACGGCTACGTTGGCCAAATCGTTCCTGGATTCAACTTCTATTGATTTCTATGCACGACCAGCCATTGTGGCGGTTACCAAAGCAAAAATCATGGAAGGAAGCCCTGTAAACATTCCAGGTGCAGCCAAAACGCAATACCAATTCAATCCAAAAGGTAATATGACTCGTGCAGAAGCAGCCAAGATTGCAGTAGAACTGCTTAAGAAGAGCACGAAACTATTCCCTAAAACATTGAGCTAATCTAACAGTATTGCGATGATTTTAGGAAGGACCTGTCCCTTTTACTAAAGGGGCGGGTTCTTTTTATAACTCTAGAATAGCTCGTATAGAATTCATTTATAATAGAAGAAATCTGTTTTTTACCAATAACTATTTTTGTAATTTGCTAGAGATTAAGATACAATAACGGTAAATACACAATGATCTAGAGGGTGAAGTTAGCTAATGAAACCGATTTATTCGAGAGCCCAATTGGGTTACATGAAGGCAAAGACACAGTTCGAGAAGCAGGCAGTCATTCTGGAGAAAAAGTTGGAAGATACACGTAAGACAGAAGAGATCTCACAGGAAGTTATGGAAGGACTTGTACAGTCCACCGGCTTCCATGATGCGTATAACAGTCTGGTTCTGGCCGAGAATGAATTGATTGAATGGTCTCACACTACGATGAAGCACGAGAAGACATACCGGGAGAACAGACAACCAATTGACGATATGTATCTAAGATTGAACAGCGATCCAAATATGCGTGCTCAGATTATTGAGTTAGCGATGAAGATCCGCTAAGTTATAGTCACTGATCCAAGAAGAGGACCCTGAGGTCCTCTTTTTTTATTTTCAATTTTGTAGAATTTGTCGCTTCATTGTGGAAAATAACGGGTATAATTAAACGTCCACATCATTCTTTACACAGTGTGATTTCGGAAAAAAGTCATGAATTCAACTTCATTAAATGTTTTGAATCCGTTAAAGACCCGCACTGCATCAATACATAAAGAAATTCAAAACTTTTTTTGAGGAATCCGCAACTTTTTGAAATCTACTGCGTTTAAGATGTAGAGTCGAAAACATTGGGCAACTTACCAAGAATGACCTCGTGAAGAATCTTGTCTATTTATTAGAAAAAATTGCTTTACGGCACGAGAGACCCATTGTATAATACGTAAGGTAGGATTAGGAAACTACTCTATTTACGTATGATTCTATCTTTTATTCTTGTTAACAAGTTTCTGTGATATGCTCACAGACATCATTTATATTAACTTGCTCATAACTCTGGAAAGGGGGTGCGACAATAGAATGAGGAATACGAGCGACCCTATTAAAGAAAATTCCAATGTTATGAACGCCCAAGGAGGAGACAAAAAGGTTATGAAGAAAATTTTATCCGTAGCACTGTCTACAGCAATGGCATTCTCAATGTTTGCATCTGTAGCATTCGGTGACACAGCAGTAACACCACAACAACAGTTTGACGCATTGAAAGCAAAAGGTATCTTCAATGGTTACCCAGATGGCACAGCTGGTCTGGACAAAGAGATGACTCGCGCTGAGTTCGCAAAAGTTATCACTAAATTGTTGGGTCTGAAAGAGATCACTGGAACTCTTTCTTACAACGACAAAAACTACACAGCTAAGAACTGGGCTGTACCTTACATCGAAGCAGTAACTGCTGCGGGTATCATGGAAGGTAAAAACGTAGAGAAAAAAATCTTCGACTTCAATGGTAAAGTGACAGTAGCTGAAATGGCTACAATCTTGACTCGTGCACTTGATCTTGAAATCCCAACTGAAACTAACAACAATGCAGCAGCATGGGCTAAAGGTTATGTTCAAGCAGCGATCAACGCAGGTCTGATCGACGCTAACGCTAACTTCTCTGGTAATGCTTCCCGCGAATTGTTGGTAGGTGCAGCTTACTCTATCGATCAAGCTCAAAGCTTGAAAGTAGAATCTTACACAGTATCTGAAGCTGGTAAAGTAGTTGAGTTCAAAATCAGCGACGGCGAAACTGTAAAAGTAACTTTGGATAAAGCTCTTGAAGCTAACAAAGAAACTGAAGTGAAATTCACTTACAAAGATAAAGAGTTCACTGAGAAAGTTACTTATGTAGTAACTGCAGCAACTAAAGTTCAAAGCGTAACTGCTGACAACTTGAAACAAGTTACTGTAACTTTTGATGGCGATGTTGACGCTGCTACAGCAGAAGATGTTAACAACTATCAATTGAGCAAAGATCTCAAATCTGCAGTTTTGTCTGCTGACAAGAAAACTGTAGTGTTGACTTTGGATAACGAGTACTACACAGGTGGTAACAAACTCGATAACCAAAAAGCAATCAAATTGACTGTTAGTGGCATCAAAAACTCTGACGGTTCCAAAACAATTGCACAAGAAGTTACTTTCACACCAGTTGATGTAACTACACCATCTGTTAAAGAAGTTAAAGGTTTGGGTACAGGAGCATTCCAAGTAGTGTTCTCCGAGCCAGTTGATCGCGCTTCTGCAATCACAACTTCCAACTACAAAGTTGATGGTAAAGTAATCTCTGGTACAGTGGAATATGCATTCCCTGACAGTGTTATCATTACTACTTCTTTGACAACTGGAGACCACAAACTTACAGTTAGCAACGTTCAAGATTTCTCGGGACTGAAAGTAGTTCCAGTAGAATCTGATTTCGCTGTTGCAGCTGATACTGAAGCTCCAACTGTAACTTCTGCAAAATCATATGATTTGCAAAAAGTTGAGATTGAGTTCAATGAGCCAATCAAATCGTTTACTCGTGTATACAACGGTACTGCTGCTAAAACTGGTGAAGTTACACGTTCCGGTAATAAATTGACTGTAACATTCACAAGAACTAACGCTCTAAGTGTTGGAGAAAACACAATCGTAGTAGAAGGTGCTACTGACTATAGTGGTAATACTGCTACTCGTGAAGTGAAAGTTACTCCAACTTTGGATACTGTTAAACCAGCAGTAAGCAATGTAGCGGTATCTACTGATAATGGTAACCATGTGTTGAAAGTGAAATACAGTAAATCTGTTTATTCTAACACTAACACTACGGGTACAGCTAAAGCTAACTACACTATCAAAGATAAAGATGGTAAAGTAGTTGTAGGCTATGGTTTGGATGGAAGCGGACACCCAGTTAAGACAATTGGTTACGATGTTAACACAAATGAAGCAATTATCACTCTGTCTGGATATCTTCCACAAGGAAACTACACTGTAGAAGTATCTGGAGTTCAAGATAATGCTTATGTGCCTAACACTATCGTGCCTGTATCTTCTGCAATTACTGTTGGTAACACTTCTGAATTTAAAGTTAATAGATTCTGGAGCACTGAGGAAAACAGCAACGGTACAAAACGTGATGTTAACTTCTTCGTTACTTTCAGCAAAGCTGTTGCAACAGAAGGAACTGGTAATGCTTTGGAGAAATCCAAATATGCATTGAAATGGACTACTGGAGCGACAACATTTGAAGCTTTGCCAAGCAATGCTACTGTTGAATTGGTAACTCCTGAAACTGTTAAAATCACAGTTCCTTACACTGATAAAGTTTTGAATGCTGCCGATGCTAAATTACGTGTATCATTAGTTGCAGACCAAAATGGTGGATTTGCTTACACTGACAATAGTTATGTAAGTGGAGAAATCGCTGTAGCAGGTCAAGCGGTATCATTGGTTGCTGATTCTGTCAAAGCTACTGCTACTAACAAAGTGACAGTTAAATTTGACGGTATCTTGAATACTGTTGATGCTAACGACTTTGCTGTGAATGCAGGTGGATCTGATCGTGCTGTTGTACTTGATGGTCAACCTACTTATTCAAATGGCCAAACAATTGTAAACTTTACACTTGCTAATGATTATAAATTGTCTGCAGCTCCTACTGCTAAATTTGGTTTGAGAGTCGGTACTCCAAACACTCAAGATAACTTGGGAGTTCGTGTAAGTGTACCTGCTGCAGCTGCAGGATTGAATGTTATCGATAACATTAAACCTGAAGCTGTTAAAGTAGACGGCCAAGAAATCAAACTTGCAGCTGGTACTGGTAATGAATTTACAGCTAAAGTTAAATTCGATGAAGCTATCCAAGCTGTTTCGAATACAAATGTTGTAAAACTTAGCGTTACAGGTAATACTGTAACTGATGTAGCTTATGAAGTAGATGGTACTGACCCTACTGTATTGAATGTTACATTCACTACAGAAAACGTTCTTGCTAATGATTCTGTAGTAACTGTAGAGTTGAACAGCAGCAATGCTGATTCTAAAGTTATCACTGATGCTTCTGCTGCTAAAAATGCAGTTGCTGCATTCTCATTGAGCGG
The DNA here is from genome assembly GCF_038004645.1 of Paenibacillus sp. FSL M8-0212. Classification (NCBI taxonomy): domain Bacteria; kingdom Bacillati; phylum Bacillota; class Bacilli; order Caryophanales; family Paenibacillaceae; genus Paenibacillus; species Paenibacillus sp. FSL M8-0212. The sequence goes on from NZ_JBBORP010000001.1 coordinate 3,187,205, forward strand.
TGTAGTATCCGAAATCTTGATTCCTTAATAATATTTTAAAAAAAGAACCATACACCTAATTAGGTGTATGGTTCTTTTTTATACAAACAAAAAAATATGATACAATCCAGTTGATATAGATGATAATCTTTAAATTATTGTGCTAGTGTCTCTAATTTAAGTATGTTAATATGTCGTTTGCAACAACATCGTAACTTTCTCCCCATTCCAAACGTTTATACTATAATAGCAACAAGCAACTTATGGGAGGTTTGGAAGTGAATCAAAAGAAAATGTTTGTGAGCTTGCTCGCAAGTGCAATGTTGATTAGTTCAACAGCTGGCATAGCCATGGCAGCGAGCACAACCAATAAAACGTCTGCCACCAGTTCAAATAGCAGTACATCGAAGAAAACAACAACCACCACGAAACAGGTTGTACATACACTTGGTAACCTATCGGCTGTTAAAGTGACAGCGCGAAGTTCCGTAAGATTAACAGACGTAAATATCTTGGCACAGGATGATGGCAATGTGGTTACGTATACATTGTCTTATAAAAACAATGACAGTACTCCAATGATGATGCTCGATTACTGGAGCAAAGTGAAATCAAAGGGTGGAACATCATTCTCACCTAAACTAATCGCAAAAGATCAGGAAAAGAAAACAGTCGCGCCGGGATCAACCGTTGAGTTGACCTATGTCATGAAAGTGGGTCGCGAAGTGAAACTCAGTGATCTGAACTTCCTCATTGTGAAATGGGATTTCAGTCAAGCTAACTATGAACGAACGCTGGGTAAATTTAACGTGCCCGCATCCTATAGCATTACCACTCCTGTAGGAAAACCAAAGACGGTTCGTCTGAGTGATTCTGCGGTGAAGGTGAAAGTATCAGGTATTAAAGTGTTTCCAGGTGAAGATAAGAAACAGTATGTGAAAATTGGCGTGAATTTAAACAATATTAGTTATAAATTGCTTGAAAATCCGAATATCAAATGGATTCTACGTACGCCAAGTGGTACGAACTATCCCTTAACTCCGGATAAAGACAGTACGAATGTTAGCATTCAGGCACAGGCCAATAAGGCACTTAGCCTGATGGCATCTCTTCCTACGTCAGTGAAGCTGCAAAAGTCTGAGCTGTTGCTTGTAGAAGAACAGGGTGAAGAGAAGAGTGTTCTGCCTGTTGCTGCTCTGCAATTGCCAGAGGCTAGCAAGACGAATGTAGAGGTTGCTGCCAATCAGCCCAATATCATCTCTGTTGAAGGACAACGACTGTCCACATTGCTTGAATCTGCCAAAGTTCGAATCGATGATGGTGAGTATAGTCTTAACCTTCAAATGAAGCTAAAGAATGAAGGCAAGAAAGCCATTAAGGTGCCGGCATATACCTTCGAGGTACGGAATACAGACGGAACGGTCTATCCGATCGAAACCAAAGCTCTGGATACTTTGAAGTTGAACCCAGGCGATATCAAGACGATTAAGCTAAGTACAACCCTTCAGGGTGATGGTAATACAAGCAAAATCAAGCTGTATGTAATGAGTCCGGTAGACAAAAATGAAAGCACAGAATCCACAACGTCTTCTCCAACAAATGGATTTGTTTTCTCCTATCCTGTAGGTGTCTATGCGATTCCTGAATCGGTATCCAGTGGAGATGGATTGACGACCGAAACGGTCATTAAAAATAACAAAGGTACATTTGGTGTATCTTTTGGATCGTTACAACGGTTGCCGTGGCTTGATAGTGATATTATTGCCGCAAAAGTGACTATTCGTAATGCAGGTAACAAAACAGTTCAACTTCCTGAACTTGAAGCAATGTTTATGATTGATTCTGCTGAGATTGAAGGAGACAAGAAGTTAATCTACACACAAAGTGGCAAGTTACTTGGAGCCGGCATGACAACCGAGGCGTACCTGTTGACCAAGATTCCTTCTGAATTACGTATATCTCGTCTGGAACTTAGTCTGAACGAGAAAGTTAGTGAGGAAGAAACGAATGAATGGATTACGTTAAATACGTCCGGATTAATTCCACCGGTATCTTATGTTGGAAGTGGTAAGACATATACTTTGGGTACTGCTGATAAAGAGACCGAAATGGGTGTGCGGAGAACGATTCGTTATCCGGGAACGTCATCGGACATCGTATATACCGAATTCGAAATGACGAACAAATCACTGCGTCAAAGTGGTCTCGGTAAACTAGTAGGTTACTTCAAAACATCGGATGGCCAGTATTACAGAGCAACTGCGAAGCAAGCAGAGCGTCTGCCTGGGCCGGGTCAGAAGTCGATCGTTACGTTCTGGGCTAAGATTCCGAAGTCCGTTACCTTCTCTGACCTGCGTCTAATTGTGGGTGAAGGTATTGCAGACAGCAAGTTTGTAACCGGTGAAGGGGAAGCGACTGCTTATGTGAATGCTCTGGCATTCGAAGTACCGCCAACTTCCTTTAGTGTTCAAGGCACGCTGACCAATATTAATCTCTACCCTTACTCCTGGACTGCCAACAGTGTGAGAGCATATCTGGCAGGCAGTTCGTCTGTACAGATCGAGATGAATTACAGCTTATCCCGTAATGAAGAGATTGAGATGGGTGAGAACGAGCATAAGTTAATCCTCACTCTGACGGACCAAGCAGGTAAATCATATGAGAAAGAGCTGACTTTGGGAACCGATCTGAAAGTGGGAACCAACCAGACACTGAGCTGGAGCATAGAAGATAGCTTCTTCGAGAAGTTGCGTGGTGGTTCGTATCGCTTAAGCGTAGATGATCAGTTCCAGGGACAACGTATTCGTCTTGCAGAGCAAAGTTACGGATATGACCTGACCAAGCTTCCGAAGGAAGAACCTGTTGATTTGAGATAAATGCACATATTCGAATAATCGTTAGATTTGTCCACAAAACCTCGTTTCCACCCCAACGGAAACGAGGTTTTGCTTGTCGCATCCCTATTTTTTCTCTATAGTTAAAGTTAATAGATTACCAGAGGAGGAAAATGATTCACATGAAACCTTATATGAAAGTATCCCTTGCAGCGCTCGCGATTGGTGTTGGCGTGTGGGTTGGGTCGGTATACAGCAATACAGCCATCGGTGCAGGTACAAGCCAGCCAGGAACAGCAGACGATCCAGTTGTAACGAAGAGTTATGTTGACCAGCTGATTCAAAAAGCATTGGGTGGTGGCGTTAGCACTGGTTCTGGGAATTCATCCAGTAATAATTCCGGATCTACAGGAACCGGGAACTCCGGTAGCACAGGTGGAGACACTTCACTTCCTCCACTAGTCTCAGGCGCTTCTGATGCCGTTGAGATCGTAACCGTGAAGCCGGGGCAACAGCTGATCGGCAAGTCTGGCGCGGAGTTCATTGTACGCAGCGGCAAGGCTGTAATCGTCAGTGAAGGTACGAATGGTGTAGCGGATCTGACGGACGGGATTGACCTGACGAATGGACAGGCAGCGCCGACCAATCACCTGCTCTCTTTTCCAAGAGATGGACGTGGAATCACGGTATTGGAAGGAAACAAATATAGCCTAACCGTAATGGTTCGTGGTGGATATACTTTGAAATAGGATTTGTAGCTGCTAAAGGAATTATTCATTAGTCATACTTTTCATTTGCTCAGATTACCCAGTTCTAACAAACATTAATACGGCTAGCCAACCTTATTCCTGCTCACTCTATAACTGTTGACAATCAATTAATGGAGGTGCAGGAACCATGGCTAGAAGCAATCGTAAAGTGGTACCCGAAAGTCGTCAAATGCTGGATCAGATGAAGTATGAGATTGCTGCAGAGTTTGGTCTCAATGTGGGTTATGGTGGCAGAGGTTTAGCTGGTGCGGATACAGAATTTGGATCTGAACTGGGTGAAGTAAGTGATCACTCTTATGGGCAATACAAAGGGTGGGGACATCTGACTTCCCGCGATAATGGATCGGTTGGTGGAGAGATCACCAAAAGGCTAATTCGTCAGGCAGAGCAGCACTTATAGGGCATTTTCCTTACCCCGTTTCGTTTGACACGTCTTGACAAATACGTTAAGATGGCACTTGAGGTATGCAACCTTTTCCACTAGGGAAAGGTTGATTTTCGTTTGAGGCAATTACCTGAAAAATCCTTATCTTCGGTACTGCGGACTCCGCGTCCTTATTCCTTTTTGGAAAGCTTCGAGGGTACAGTGAACGAATCGCTGTCATGTTTTGTTCGGGCAATCGCCATACTACTAGTTATGGGAGGTTGAAACTTCATGTCTGTTAAAGGCCGGCATCTATTTACATCGGAGTCTGTAACTGAAGGACATCCGGATAAAATCTGCGATCAGATCTCAGACGCCGTATTGGACGCGTTTCTCGCAAACGACCCCAATGCTCGTGTAGCTTGCGAAGTTTCCGTAGCCACAGGCTTAGTGCTTGTCATCGGTGAAATCAGTTCAGCTTCTGAATACGTGGACATTCCGTCCATCGTTCGTAATACAATTAAGGATATTGGCTACACACGTGCCAAATTCGGATTTGATTATAACACTTGTGCAGTTCTGACATCTCTAAATGAGCAGTCCGCTGATATTGCCCAAGGCGTTAACGCAGCGCTTGAGAATCGTGACCCGGAACAAGTCGCTCGTGAAACAGAAAACATTGGTGCAGGTGACCAAGGTCTGATGTTCGGTTTTGCAACGAACGAGACACCGGAACTTATGCCTTTGCCAATCGCATTGTCCCACCGTATCGCACGCCGTCTGGCGGAAGTGCGTAAGAACGGTACATTGGAATATCTTCGTCCGGATGGTAAAACGCAAGTAACAATTGAATACGACGGTGACAAGCCGGTACGTGTGGATACAATCGTGGTGTCTACTCAGCACGCTGAAGAGACTACACTTGCGCAGATCCAAAAAGACATCAAAGAACATGTCATCTTGCCTGTTGTTCCAGCTGAATTGCTGGATGAGCAGACTAAATATTTCATTAACCCAACAGGACGTTTCGTTATTGGCGGACCTCAGGGAGATGCAGGCCTTACGGGACGAAAAATCATCGTAGATACTTACGGCGGTTATGCACGTCACGGCGGTGGTGCGTTCTCTGGTAAAGATCCAACAAAAGTAGACCGCTCCGCAGCATATGCGGCTCGTTACGTAGCGAAAAACCTCGTAGCTGCAGGACTTGCAGATAAAGTGGAAATCCAGCTCGCTTACGCGATTGGTGTAGCCAACCCGGTATCAATCAACGTGGATACATACGGAACTGGCAAAGTCAGCGACGAGAAATTGGTTGAGCTTGTACGCAACAACTTCGATCTTCGTCCGGCTGGCATCATTCGTATGCTGGATCTGCGTCGCCCAATCTACAAACAAACCGCTGCTTACGGTCACTTCGGCCGTACAGACCTGGATGTACCTTGGGAGCAAGTGGACAAAGTAGACCTTTTGAAAACTCAAGCAGGTCTGTAAGTTAGCTAACGCTATATGGTCTTCCAATGAGCCCTTGATTCCGCTATGGAATCAGGGGCTTTTTGCATCTTTTTACAAAATTAAGAACCATACATTTCCATTTTGTTAATTGAAAATCTCCCTCTGACCGACATAAATATAGAGGTCTGTATATCAGACAATTAGGATATTGAGATAAGGGGGAAGGTTGGGTGTTTGTGAAAAAAATGGCCCGCAAGGGATTGGCTAGTCTTATGATTTTGATGTTAGTCACTCAAGGGATACTCGCCGGATGGGTAGGAGTAGAGTCCGTGTATGCCGCCGATGAGTTGAAGGAGAAAGGGATTAGTACAACGTCACCTGCTGTGAACGAACAACAGGCAAGTGGATCAGCACCACTGACGATTGATTTTATTAAGCCAGTGAAGAAAATCGACGCTTCTACTGAGGAAATTACTGTTTACAGAGCTCAGGATGACTCAATCGTAACAAAAGTTTCCGTAGCGAATGCAGCTGTGACTGTCATTGCAGATGATGCTGCTATTGATGCAGCTTTGGGGAAACGTGTGCAAATCCAGCTTCCTGTGGCTTTGCCTGGAGGGTCATTCTATGTTACGATCGGTAGCCAGTCTTTCGCATATGGGGACGGTCAACCGGTTGAGGGATTGAACAAAGAGTGGACATTCCGCACAACAGGAGTTAGTACAGCTCGATTAACAGGGCAGTCACCTCTTAATGCGGCATCCAATGTATCTCCTTCAGCCAATATCCAGCTAACGTATGATCGGGCAATGAAGGTCGGTGCAGGCAAGCTTCAGATCTATAGTGGTAGTACATTATTGGAAGAAATCGATGCCAATTCAAGCCGAATTAGTTTCAACACGGCGAGAACAACGGTGACGATTGATCCAGTGAACAATTGGGCGAATAACAGCACGATTTACATAGCAGTGCCGGAAGGTTTTTTGCGTGATGACCTGAACAATGATACGGGAGCCATTCAGCGAACTACATGGGGGTTCAATGTGATATCCGATCCCACCGCATTAACCGTAACCACCCTGTCTCCTGCAAACGGAGCAACAGGCGTATCACTCACGAATGAGTTTACGTTGACATTCAACAAAGACCTGGACCGGAATTTTGCAAGTTCAGCTACGGTTAAGAATGCTAACGGCGGGATTGTGGCTTCGACGACATTAATTAGTACGTCCAACCCTAGACAGTTACGTATTATCCCGCAAACCACGCTGACAAGTAACACAACGTATACGATTGATATTCCTGCAAATGTGTTCCGGGATCAAACGGGAAATCTGTTTACTGGCTTGAATGGAGCCACATCGTGGACCTTTAGAACACTGACCGTAGACACAACACCACCTGTACTGAAAACAGCCAAAATGTACAGCAATACGATCATTCGATTAACGTATGATGAGTTGCTCTCCAGCCTTGATCCGTTTGCTTCCAGCTTCACAGTGACGGTTAACGGAGAGAACCGGAATGTAAGTTCTTCCTATGTTTCTGGAGACAGTGTGTATGTTGTTCTGGATACAGGTGTAGCTGTAGGGCAAGTTGTCCGCATTGCCTATGCACCGGGAACAGGAACACGTAAAATTCAGGATTTGTCTCTTAACGCGGCTCCAGCATTCGGAGCGAGAGATGTAGAGAACAGTCTCGATTCCATTATGTCGAAACCGCGCGAAGGTACAGCTTATTACAATACAATCAGTCTGTATTATCCAGAGACCGTTTATATTAACTCTAGTGATGCGGTGAGACAATTCAGTGTTACAGCAGATGGGTCAGCGGTGGGCATCAGCAGCATGTCCACCAATAACAGTTCGTTGGTAACGCTCAATCTCAGTCGTTCCATCCAGAATGGTGAAGTGGTACAAGTATCCTATGCGCCAGGAACATGGCCAGTGAAAGACAGTCGTGGTCAAGCTCTTGCTGGATTCAACGGGTTCTATGTACGTAACAGTATTGATACGAAACCACCCGAGTTCAAGAGTGCAGAAGTGAGTGGTACGACGATGTGGATCAGATATAATGAGCCGCTGAGCCGGACGAACAAACCACTCAAGAGCCAATATTCCGTATTGGTAGATGGTAAAGCCGTATTTGTCAATGATTCCGAGATTGAGGATGATATGATTACATTAACGCTGGCCAACACAGTTGCCAGTACTCAAAACGTAACCTTTTCTTATGTGCCAGGTACCCTGCGGTTAACCGATCTAAACAATAATCCTGCGGGATACGTTAATCTGGCTCCAGTAAAATATACCTTTGGTAACGGGAAAATATTGTCGGCTACTCTTCAAGGGGACAAAGTATATATTAACTTTCGAGATGCGCTTCAGGCTCAGACGGCTCTAACTGCTTCACAGTTTAGTGTACAGCTTGGAGGAACAACAACAAATGTTCTAAATGCTTCGATATCAGGTTCTATTGTGACACTTAATCTTTCGAATTCGGCAACAGCAGGACAGACAGGTACGGTTAGCTATACTCCGGGGGCAGTTCCGCTACGTGATGCGTTGAACAACACCATTGCTGCTTTTGGGCCGCTTCCCCTGCAACAAAATGGTAGCAGCTCGACAGGCAACCAGACGAACAGCCGTCCTTCTTGGCTTACAGAACAAGACTCTTCAAGTTATGGACAAGCTCTGCTTGTGATGAGTACGGATACGGCAGCTACAGCTTCCATGATGTCACGCAACAATCGCTCTACTCGTCAGTTCAATGTTGATAGTACTAAGCTTTTGCAGGCCTTCCAGTACGCAACAACGACTGGCAAAACAACACAACCTGTTGTATTTGAAGTTCCTGCCAGCGAATCGTCGGCTTATGTAGGGTTCCCGCTGAATACATTGGCTCAGGTTGCATCGAGTAACCGTACAGGTTCAATTGGTGTCAAATATGGTGATCGTCTGTGGATGGTCCCACTTTCCACTCTGAATGTATCCGCAATGAGTCAAGCTGTAGGGGGAAACACAACCAACACGGATGCCTCCTACTTCTATGTACAGGTGGAGACGGTTCCTGTCTCCAGTTCAGGTACGATAGATGGAATGCTGGCCGTTGCAGGAGCACAGAAACTCGGTAATGTTACAGACATCTACCTATCTGCGTTTAGTGGAAATACGAATCAACGGGTAGAACAAAATATCAAGAGCCAGCTCGCGATGCAGTTGCCAGTAAACACACCTACAGCGACTTCCGGGTTTACGTATATTGATCCGACTACACTGATCCTGGCGAATGTGCCGCATACGTTTGCGAGTACAACAGGAGGAGTGGTTGTTAAAGGACAACTGAACGGTAACCAGACCATCGTGCCTGTCACTCATTCCGTGAGCTATCAGGATACCTCCAGTCATTGGGCAGGTGCAGTCATCAAAGAATTGTCATCCAAATGGATCATTGGGGCTACGAACGGCTCCTATTACGGACCCAATCAGAAAATAACGCGTGCCGAGTTTGCCGAATTGGTAGCCAAAGGTCTTGGTTTGAAAGGAGATCAGACTGCTGCGCGTCGTTTCCGTGATATTCGTGGTGGTGATCTGACCAGTGCCTACATTGGTGCCGCGGCAGAAGCCGGGATTATTACAGGCAACACGGACGGTACATTCAAACCGGAAAGTGAAATCACTCGGGAACAAATGGCTATTATGATGGTTCGGGCGATGAATTACGGTGGTAAAACAGTCTCACTTCAATCCTCCGTTACTTCGACGTTGTCCAAGTTCAAGGATAGCAATAAAATTCAGTCCAAGGATTCTGTTGCCAAAGCGGTGCAAGAGGGAATTATTCAAGGCATGACAGCGAGAACATTCGAACCCCAAGGGAACGCGACTCGCGCTCAGGCAGCAGTGATGTTGAAACGGGTTTTGGATAAGTTGGAATATCTGTAATAGTAATTAGCTTTTTTGTCTTAGTGAAGCGAAATCGATCAGGGGAATAAGTTCAACTGATTGGTTTCGCTTTTTAATATCATAAATCATGAATTTCATGGATAGAGGGTGTAGATTTGCTCAAAAAAATACTAGTATTCTTCTTTGCTGTAGGTTTAATATCCATACCATCATTGGTTTATGCTCAAAATAATAAAGAACCCATACAACTGTACGTGAATGAAAAGCTTACAGACATTAAACTGATAACAAAATCAGGGACGGTGTATGTTCCATTTCGAGAGTTTATTCAACTAATGGGGTACCGAGCGGACTACTCAATAGAAAGTCGTGAAATTTTTGCTAGAACGGATCATTCGGAGACATATTTTATACCAGATGTAGGATACTCTGATGATAAGGAAGGATATATTGAGTTGGAAAAACCAGGTATACTCATTGATGGGAAATTCTATCTTCCTATTCGATTTGCTGCTTGGTATACAAAACATTCGGTGGCTTATGATCGAAAAGCAAACACTGCGCGAATGGTAGCGTACGGCTATGGTCAAGAACAAGCGATTCTCGATCTGGTGAGGGCGTATGATAGAGCTTTTACTGTAAAACTACTAGCTTCAAACCATATGCAGAGATTTTATCTGACTGAGAGTTGGATTGCACCCCAAGAAAGAGAAATCCCTGATCGAATCTACAATGTTGTTATAACAAGCATTACATACGAATCTGCGAACCAGGCATTATTGTACGTTACTTATATTCATAATAATCAGGTAATAAATGATCAACATGAGGTCGTATTTCGAGTTATAAAGGAGAACAATCAGTGGAAGATTCTTCAGGATCGATATCTTTCCAGTATTACTACGCTTCCAGAAGATATCGATAAATCTGTACATACGATAAAAGAGAATTTTAATGAGAAGCAACAAAATATCCTATCTGACCTCAGGCAATATTATAGTGCGTTTAATCAGAAAGACTTTGATTTAACGTATAAATATACTTCACCATATGATATTGAACGAATTAACGCAAATGCAGTTGATGAATGGAGAACATGGGACCACATTACAAGAGCTTCCTTTGAGTATGGAGACACTACGTATCATATGTCTAATGAACGAGTCGTGTTTCTTGGGGAGAAGCAAGCTGTTGTTCATGCAACCTTGGAATGGAGCTACATCTCAGAGAACATAGAGCAGAACCATTCTATGTATGAGGCGCTGATCTACCTCGATTACGCCAATGGGCACTGGAATTATAGTTATGATCATGACATTAGTGAGAACGAAGAGGACCCCAATCGAATGTTACCCGAAATTCATTTCCCAGAGTTAAATTGAAAATATAACGAATATCAGTATACAGATAATTCCCATGTATGAGTAGCTAATTGCATACATGGGTTTCTTTTTGCCAAGAATCCCCTCAAAGTTAGCTGGGGGCGTAACTTTTTCCCCAAAAAGCAGTCTATTAATAGAAGAGTATACTAGAGATCTCGCTATCAGCTGCCTACTTGGCAGTGTTCGTGATGTCTAAGATTGATATACAAGATGGGAGAGACGTTTCAGACATGCTGGGGAAACATGGGAAACAGCTGGAAGACGTTAAGGGCAGTAAGGTGAAGAAATGGGCAATTGTGACGCTGGCGGGTGTGATCTGGATTGCACCGGTGATGAGCGCAGGTGGGCAGATGTGGTCAGGCACTTCGTGGCAATCGGTGGCCGCAGCGGCATCTACGAATACAAGCAAGTTGAGTGAAGAAATTCTGACTTCGGGTGCGAAGCTCATGAAATACAGATATACAACAACACGTTCCGGTTCCAAGGTCAACGTACTGGCAGATGTAATTCAGGTGGATCTACAGAACCCTTATGTGAAGCTGGATGTGATGACAGGCAAGGGCGGTAATCTGAACAGTAAACAGAGCACAGGTGCCATGGCTAAGGAAAATGGTGCAGTAGCTGCTGTGAATGGCGATTACTTCAATGTATCCGGGGAGCTCGCGCCCATTGGTGGACAGGTCTCCGATGGCGTACTGGTCTCCACACCTTCCGAACTGTCAGGCATGTATGCCCTCACGGTGACCAAGGATGGCAAGCCGATGATCGATGAGTATTCTTTTGACGGAACCGTGAAGGCACAGGATGGTTCAACCTTTGCTTTGCGTGGGATAAATAAAGAGGATTATACAGTAGAGTCGGGTGCGGTGAAATATAGTCATGCCAACTCGATGTATATTTATACACCGGCATGGACATCCACCAAACGTCCAAATGACCCTTCCACAACGCCAACAGAGGTACTCGTGCAGAACGGAGTAATTACCCAAATCTCGGATAAAAAAGCGTTAAACATGACGGTGCCGCAGGATGGGTACATTTTGCGTGCGCATGGAACAGCGGCGACATGGATCATGAGTCATCTATCCGTTGGGCAAACCTTGGATGCGGATTACAAGCTGAAAGCCAAAACAACCGGGCAATCGGTCGATCCAAGTAATCTGGAGATGATGATTGGCGGTCATACGATTCTTGTGAACGGTGGAAAGGCAGCATCCTTCTCCCGTGATATCGCATCTTCCGGCATCGGTGGTATTCGTGCAAGAACGGCAGTAGGATACTCCCAGGATGGTCGGTATGTCTATATCATTGCAGCGGAGAAAAACAGTAACAGCAGCGGGATGTCGCTGACGGAACTGCAATCCTTTATGACCAGTGTGGGTGTCTGGAAAGGCATGAACCTGGACGGAGGCGGCTCCACAACAATGGTAACCCGTCCGTTAGGTGAGCAAACCGCCGGTCTGACGTTTAACACAGAGTATGGCACCGAGCAACGTCAGGTTGTAAACACGCTGGGTGTGTTCTCTACGGCTCCTGTAGGTACACTGAAGGGCTTTGCTGTAAGTGGCAGCCAAACGTTGCTGGTGGGACAAGAGGGCAAGTACACAGCCAAAGGATATGACACCTACTACAACCCGATTGCAACAGGCGATATCAGTATGTCTTGGAAGTCCAGCAACAACGGCATCGTGAGTGTAAGCAACGGCACAATCAAAGGCGTGAAGCCAGGCACAGCAACGCTGACGGCAACGAGCAATGGAGCTTCATCCTCCATCAAAGTATCGGTATTGGGTGGAAGTGAACTGGCTTCCCTGACAGCAGGATCAGGTCTCGGTTCGCTCAAAGCAGGCACAACGATGTCCATTCCGGTAACGGCAACAACGAAGAGCGGACAAAGTGTTACGGTTCCGGCAGACTCGCTGACATGGGAATTTATCGGATTCAAAGGTAAAGTTACTGCTGACCAATTAACCGTATCTTCCGTCAATTCTGGTGCACAAGTGGGATATGCGATTGGTCGTTACGATGGTTACAGCACAGTCGTAGTCCTCTCGGCTTCTGCCAGCGAAACGATCTGGGAGAATTTCGAGAACGTGAATTATCCGATCAACTTCACGACAAACGCAGCGGGTGTGACTGGTTCGGCAACTGTTACTGCAGGAACTGGTGAAAAAGCTGGCTCCAATGTGCTGCAACTCGATTATGATATGACTGCTGGAACAGGAAAAATGTATGCATATGCACAACTGAACGGTTCCACGGGTAAAGAGGTATCTGCAGCAGCTACATCAATGTCCATGGATGTTATGGGAGATAAGAGCCTGAACTGGCTGCGTGCCGAATTCACGGATGCCAATGGCAAAACGGTATATGCCGATCTCGCCAAGGCGATTGACTGGAACGGGTGGAAGAAGCTGAGTGTGGACCTGAACGGACTGAACATCGCCTATCCGGCGAAGCTGAAGCGGGTCTATGTGGTGAACGTGGAAGAAGGTCAGGATGAGCGTGCGAAATCAGGTACGGTTGCTTTTGACAACATCGCATTCACGATGCCTTCCAAGTCCAGTGAAGTTGGATTGCCTACGGGTACAGCTTCGCTTGTGCTTGGACAGAAATCGATGACGGTGAATGGAACGAAAAAAGCGATTGACGCAGCACCGGTCCTGAAAAATGGTACGACGTATGTGCCAATCAAACATGTTTTAGATGCTTTTGGAGGTCAGGCAAGCTGGGATAGCAAAAATCAGCGGATCACGGTATTACGTGGTGGCAAGCTGATTGATCTGGTTGTAGGGCAGAAAGAATTCATTCTGAATGGTAAAAGACAGAGCGCAACTGTTGCACCATACGTAACGGGTGGTAGGACTTTAGTCCCGTTAAGACTCGTTTCCGAGCAACTTGGTCTGACTGTAAAATGGGAACAGAAAACGAAGACCGTTACCATCTCATCGTGATATGGTATGATATATACCGGAAACGATAGAAATGGAGTCGAACAAACGTGGATTTACAAGCCGATGCCATAGACCGCGTCATTAAAAACGCCATACAAGTCATGGAAAACAGCAAATATCAAATGTTCGAAATTATGGACGCAACTCGTGATGAGCTGAAAACACTCAACGAGGAGTTAAAGTCGGTACTGAAGGAGACGGCGGAAACGATCGAGAAAGTAGATCAATTGGAGCTGAACTACCGCCGTTCCCGGATCCGGCTGACTGAGGTTAGCCGCGACTTTGTCCGTTATTCCGAGCATGATATCAAGCAGGCGTACGAGAAAGCAACACAGCTGCAGCTGGATCTGATGATTTATCGTGAGAAGGAAATGTATCTGAAGGCTCGTCGGGATGATCTGCAGAAGCGTGCCAAAAATGTGGAAGCTTCTGTGGAGCGTGCCGAGACCATCGGTTCGCAGATGGGTGTTGTACTCGAGTACCTGTCAGGTGAACTGGGTCAAGTGACCCGGATCATCGAATCAGCCAAAAATCGACAAATGATTGGTTTGAAAATAATTTTGGCCCAGGAAGAAGAGCGGAAACGTATTGCTCGTGAGATTCATGACGGGCCTGCGCAGATGCTCGCCAATCTAGTGCTTAGGACGGAAATTGTAGAAAGAATGCTCATTAAGCAGGATTTTAAGATGGTCCAGGCCGAAATAGTAGATTTGAAAGGCCAGGTTCGTTCCAGTCTTGAAGAAATGAGAAAAGTTATTTTCAATCTGCGTCCTATGGCACTGGATGATCTGGGACTGATTCCAACGCTTCGGAAGTACGTGCAGGATTTTGAGGTAAAAACGAAAATCCGGTCGCTTTTTGAAACAAGAGGTAAGGAACACCGTTTATCTTCCGCGATGGAGGCAGCGATCTACCGCCTCGTGCAGGAAGGTCTGTCGAATGCTGCAAAGCATGCTTATCCCACTTATGTTGTAGTGGAAATTACATACCAGGCTCAGCTCGTCAAAATTGTCGTTCAGGACAATGGGCTTGGGTTCAAACCGGAGCTTCTTGCGAAGAAAAGCAAGGATCATACCCACTTCGGTCTGATTGGGATGAGAGAACGGGTTGAACTGTTAGAAGGAAGAATAGAGATTGAATCCGGAGAAAATCAAGGAACCAAAATAGTGATTCATATCCCGACAAACGTGGATAAGGGAAAGGAGTAGCAGGATGATGGAAAACCGTGATACTGGTAAAGCATCGATTAAAGTTCTTTTGGCTGATGATCATCAGCTGTTCCGTGAGGGACTGAAACGCATTTTAAATATGGAGGACGACATTGAGGTCATCGGCGAATGCGGCGATGGAATTCAAGTGCTCGAATTCTGCAATCAGGATAAACCTGATATCGTATTGATGGATATCAACATGCCGATTGAAAACGGGGTTGAGGCAACGGAGAAATTGCGTGAGCTGTTCCCTGATGTCAAAGTAATTATCTTGTCCATTCATGATGATGAAAGTTATGTATTTGAGACGCTTCGTAAAGGGGCTAACGGATACTTGCTGAAGGATATGGAGGCTGAGTCTCTGATCAATGCGATTCGTTCCGTGCATGAAGGACATGCGTTCATTCATCCGAAAGTAACAGGCAAACTGATCATGCAGCTGCGTCGTATGACGTATCTTAATGAAACAGGGGCAATGAGTGAAGGAGCTTCGAAGGAAGCAGGCGTTAAATTTGTCGCTGGCGACAATAACCCGCTCACACGTCGTGAGGCTGAAGTACTTCGCTTGATGGCAGAAGGTAAGAGCAATAAAATGATTGGTGAATTCCTGTTCATCAGTGAAAAAACAGTAAAAAACCATGTCAGCAGTATTCTGCAGAAGATGGAAGTGGATGACCGTACACAAGCTGTTATCAATTCGATCAAATATGGTTGGGTTACGCTCTAATACCTTATGTTTTTCGTAAAGCAGTATTCTTACGGTAAGTCAGTCCATTGGTTGATTCAACCTTGACGAAGTATAGATTGGTGTTCACTCGCGCCCTTTCCAGAATGTTGGATTGGTCTGCGGGTTAATGGACTTTATCACTGCAAATGAGCAAAGTGCAAGGTTGTGCGGAACATATGTTCAAGCTTAGGCGTGAATGAATGACCTGGCCTGTCTTTCTTCGTCCGGTGTCGATCAGCGTGGAATATGAGTGATAGGAAATGCAATTGTAACCCTTCAGGAAGTACAGCATATACTTGTTGTATACAGGGATGTTCGCCATGGGTGAGCATGACCTTCCGAGGAGGTGCAGTTGCCATGGTTGCTCATCTGACTATGATTCTGCTCATATACTTCCTGGCGGCAATGGCCGTTCATGCCATGCACCAGCGCCATCTTTCCCGTCCGGAATCTGAAGGTTTCGAGCAGATCCTGCTCATCCCTTCCAATCAGGCAGGGCGGATCGAAGGCATTGTAAGAGAACTTTGCCGGGAATTATTATACCGTGGTAAGAGCTTCAGATTAACCGTTGTTGCTGATCGTACAGAAGCGGAAACGATTACGATTATTGAAAAGCTTATGCAAAGGCAAGGAATGGAGACATCTTATCTGCCTGCTGTCCCTGCTGATATTGAACGGGTAGCACAGACCGATCACACGTTTCGCCTGATTGATTTGCGTGAGTCAGAGCAATAAATCATATGTGAACGGAAAATGGGATTAACATTTCGCAGATCTACAGTGAAAAGATTACAGCAGAAGCTGTAGTCTTTTTTTGTAATTGTAGCCAAGTCTGCTTTTAAATTAAAAATGGGTTTTTATGCAATCTATGGTTATTGTCTGGGTTAAGGTGAGTTCATGAGCACTGAAATAAACTTTTCGAAGTCAGAACTCTTAATTTAAAAGTATAGACGATTCAGATTGGAAAAAGTTTCGCAATTTTATAGAAAGATTCTGGTTATTAGCAGAATTGTATGATGGTATCATGTTGTGTGACTAATCTTGTGATGTAGAGATTCAATTGGTATAGTGATAAGTAGATTAATCATAAGAAGATGAAATATGGACATGAAGCACATGCTCCGGCGAACAGCCGGGTTGGCATGTGCTTTTTTTGCGTTTAGGAGAAAGTAGGATGGGGGAGGAGAGTAAATGAAGGTTGCTTTGTATGTGTGCCGTGTAGGGGAAGGGTGGAGCATGATGTTATCAATCGACATTCGAGTGGATGTGGCTTGGTGGCTGGAGGGTGGAAGTGGGCGACATGTGCTGCGTTGGTTGCTGTTAGATAAGATGGTGCCGTTAAGCCAGGCATCCTGGTTGGTTGAACATTTTGAGATGGAGCGAGGTATGGATCGGTGGGGGCAGTACGAATGGCAGAGCTATTTTGCACGGAGGCTGGATGTGTATGAACTGGCCTCGGGGGAAACAGAGGCCAGAAAAGGTATAGCGGGCACAGCGGGGAGTGTCGCTGTGCGTGGTGCTTTGGTAGGCGGGATGCCAGAGTCGTATCCCGCCGGGCAGTGGGCTCAGCTGGAGCGGGACGCGGCCCTGCTGGCTGAGCGGATCAGCGGCCGCCAATTACTGGCGGCCGAGGCGGAGGCGTTGCTGGCGGATACCGCCCAGCCGCCAAAGGATTGGCGCGCGGCTGCGCAGCTCGCGCGCTTGCACGGGCGGCTGAGTATCACAGCCGCCCTCGAAGGGCCTGCCACGCGCCGTCGGCACGCGTGGCTTGGACGCGCGCGGAGCGCGTCCCGCTGCCACCGCTGTGGCAGCGAAGCCAGGCAGCGCGTGCCCTGCGCTGCCTGCGGCCTGGCGGCGTGCGCCTACTGCGAGGCTTGCCTCGCGCTAGGGCGCAGCCGTGCTTGTGCGCTGCTGCTACGCAGTGCAGCGCAAGGGGCCGTGCCACGACGCGGCGAAGCATCGCGTGGCACGGCCTTGGCCCCCACCGGCGGCGGGCTCGCCCGGTGGGGGCTTAGCGCAGCGCAGAGCGCGGCAGCAGCCACGGCGCTTGCGTTTTTGGCCCGGCCACCCGCAGGGGAAGGGCCGGGGCGGTTCTTGCTGTGGGCCGTGACCGGGGCCGGCAAGACCGAGATGATTTTCCCTCTACTCCAACATACATTGGATCGTGGCGGACGAGCTTTGGTCGCTACGCCGCGCAGGGATGTGGTGCTGGAACTAGCTCCGCGTCTGGCGAAAGCTTTTCCGGACACCTCGCTCGCTACTCTCTACGGAGGTAGTGATGAACGTTGGAAAGACGCTCAGCTCACGCTTGCGACCACACATCAACTGATGCGTTTTTATCAGGGGTTTGATCTCGTCATCATTGACGAACTGGATGCTTTCCCTTATCACAACGATCCCATGCTCGCTCACGCGGCAGCATCCTCCTGTAAGCCGGACGGGAGATTTGTCTATCTATCTGCTACACCGCCAGCTCGGCTCCAGAGGGAAGCAGCACAGGGGAAACTAACTCATGCCAAAGTTCCAGTACGTTTCCACCGTCATCCTTTGCCCGTGCCAAGATTGATCAAGATGGTTACCGTTGCTGAATGTATTAAGAAACGAAATCTTCCTTCTGCCTTGAAGACTAACATCCAAATTTCATTGGAGCGCGACGCTCAGGTATTTGTCTTTGTAACACGCATTGCCCAGATTGAGACGTTTGTGAACCTGATGCGTCGTACTTTTCCCGGAATCCATATCGAAGGAACCTCATCTCAGGACCCTGATCGTGCTAGCAAAGTTATAGCCTTTCGTGATCGCGACATTCGTCTGCTCGTAACGACAACGATTTTAGAGCGTGGCGTGACCATTCCGCGCAGCGATGTTTTTATATTGGATGCAGACAATGGTCTCTTTGATGAAGCTTCACTGGTTCAGATGGCGGGCAGAGCAGGGCGTTCCATGGATGACCCGGCGGGTAGAGTGGTTTTTGCATCGTCTCGTCGGACACGTTCTCAGGTGAAGGCCGTTGCACAGATTCGGAAAATGAACACCATCGCTCGTCGCAAAGGCTACCTGCATCCACCATCCCAGACATAATTGTCATCTGCCCAGTTCGTATCCACATATCACAATACATTCCCGAGACTGGAGGTATGCCCCCTATGTTCAACTGGCTCAGCAACATAACCGATCACGCGCAGTACCTGACCCAGCGTCTTCATCATCTGCTCGCCCCGCCGGGAGCGACTTGTCTGACATGTGGGACTCGAGCGATTCTGTCTTCTACCTATCCAGGCATATGCCCACGTTGTGTGAAGCAGATTCCATGGATCCGTTCCATCCGTTGCCTGCGTTGTGGTCGGGGTGTCGGATGCCCGGACTGTGCTCGTCCACATATGCAAAACCGTTCTTTTATCGCCAACCGCAGCGCCGTACAATACAACACTCTTATGAGAGAATGGATTGGAATGTACAAATTTCGAGGCCATGAAAGATACGCGCCGCTCTTAACCGCGCTGTTGATTCAAGCCTTTCAAGCGATGAGAGAGGAGCAGAATTCTGCTTTGGCAAAAGAACCCCCAGCCCCCGTGGCTTATTCCGCCACACTTGCTCAACAAAAGAAGCCGCAATGGCGGCCTGACGCGGTCACCTATGTCCCGGTGAGCAGCGAGCGTCTGGCCGAGCGTGGCTTCAATCAGGCGGAGCGGTTGGCTGCTGGACTTGCCACCGCCTGCCGCCTGCCCATCGTTGATCTGTTGCAGCGCCAGATCAACACCACCAAACAAAGCTTCAAATCACGCGGTGAGCGTATTGAAACGATGAAGAACGCTTTTTCCATCAACCCGGATGGCATGCAGTTAATTGAAGAGCTAAACAGGGGATCTCATCTGCCAACACAAAAGGGCATGTCGCATGCAAAACCCATACAGTTACTGCTGATTGATGATATATACACAACAGGTAGCACCTTGGACGCTTGTGGGCGGGGTATTCTAAATGCTGGCTTTTACATGGGGATTCCGGTCGAGATTTACACGCTGACACTGGCAAGATCCTAATTAATAAATGGACTTTTAATATATTTATGGAAAAATTTTATTTTAAATGTACGAATAGCGTGCTCCGCAGGAGAAGATTGGAGCGATATAATAAGCAAAATGGCCATGAGAGGGATTTCGTATATGTGCATCCTGTGCCCCTCTTTTGTTCTGTAAATAGACTATGGCTTCATCAGAGAAAATAAGGTAATGTATAGTTATTATCTATTCGGAAATGGAAGTTTGAGAGGGGCGTTTTAGCGATGAATCTAGGCAATTGTCCTCGCTGTGGTAAATTATATGCGTTGAATTTTAGAGATGTATGCTCGAATTGTATCAAGGAAATAGAGAAGGAATATCAGATCTGTGTAGATTATTTGCGCGAAAACAAGGGCACCAACATACAGGAGCTATCTGATGCAACGGAAGTTTCAATTAAAAACATTACCAAGTTCATCCGTGAGGGACGAATTTCCATCGAGAATGCCCCGAATATGATGTATCCTTGTGAAGTATGCGGAACATTGATTCGTGAAGGTCATATGTGTGATTCTTGCCGTAATCGTTTAACGAAAGACTTGGCAGGAGCAGCTCGTGAAGTAGGTCAGAAGGATAACAACAATGTAGGCGGACGAACCTACAATGCTGTCGACAAACTACGAGATTCATAGGAGCGAGGGCTCAAATACATGTTTTGCTATAACAAATGTTTTGAAACGTACCGATAAACTTATTAAAGATTATCGGTTTTTTTTATTATCCTAATCATTTTGACAACATAAAGATTAAAGTAAGAAAAACGTATATCAACATAAACTCCTAATCATGGAAGGAAGTGCATTTTAAATGAAAATCAATGAACCGAGTAGAATTGGAGCAATCAATTCATATCAAAGGAACGTTGAATCCAATCAGCAGGCTGATGCCAAGAAGAGCCGCCGTAAGGACGAGGTATCCATTTCTCCGGAGGCGATGAAGATGCTTGAGGAACAAAGTCGTACACAGGATGCAGGACGCATACAACGGATACAGGAACTCAAAGAACAGGTGAGTTCGGGAACGTATCAGGTAGATAGTAGCAAGCTTGCTGACAAGTTGCTACCGTATTTTAAGTCTTTTGATAAGGAATAGGTGATCACGTAATGGCAGCACTGGACAGATTGATTGCAGTTTTGCAGCAAATGGAACAAAGTCACCGCGATATGCTGGCACTCAGTGAGGTCAAGAGACAGGTCATTGTCAAAAATGATGTAGATGAACTCATTGCCCTCCTCAACAAAGAATCTCGTTTCATGAAACAACAGGAGCCATTAGAGATCGAACGGCAGAGTGCAGTTCACGAACTGCTACAGGAGCGTGGAATCAAATCCATGCTGAACCTGAATATTACTGAGATCTCGAAGCTGATTTTTGATCCGGCTGACAAACTGCGATTGCTTGAAGTCCAGAAAAAGCTGGCGGGAACACTACATGAATTAAAAGAGATTAATCAACTGAATCAAAAGTTGATCGAGCAATCGCTGATGTTTATTGACTTATCTATGGACATCTTTGCTTCTCGACCAGAACAGGATGCCACATATCAGCATCCTGCTGATAAGAACGGTAATCCAGGGCGAATCGGTCTGTTTGACACGCGTGCCTGATTAATTAGGGGGAAACCAGGTGACATCTACATTTCATTCAATCGAAACGGCTAAACGCAGTTTGTTCACACAGACGACAGCTCTTAGCACAACAGGCCATAACATAGCCAATGCCAACACGGAAGGCTACTCACGCCAAAAGGTAAACATGCAGGCATCTATTCCAATGGAGCCGTTCGCATTTCTGCATAGCACAACACCAGGGCAGCTTGGTACAGGGGTAGAATTCGACTCTATTACACGTGTGCGTGAGAAATTTCTGGATGACCAGTATCGCAATGAAAATACCAACTTCGGGAGTTGGTCCATTCAACGAGATACTCTTGAGAAACTTGAAGCTATTGTAAACGAACCATCGAACACTGGTTTTCGAACCGTTATGGATAATTTCTACAAATCATGGTCAGATCTGAGTAAAAATCCTGAGGATGTCACAGCACGGCGAATCGTAAAAGAAACGACGTTGGCTCTGACCGATGCGATGAATCAGATTAGCCGTCAACTGGATGCACTTAGCGAGGATCTTAATAGTAACATCGCTGTGAAAGGCAATGAAATTCAGGGCTACCTTGGTAATATTGCGAACCTTAATAGTGCCATTGTAAAAGTCGAGTCTCTTGGCGACAATGCCAACGATTTACGTGACCAACGTGATCTGATGACAGACAAGCTGTCCAAAATCATGAACGTTACCGTTACGGATTCTCCGCAAGGATACCAGATTCAGATGAATGGACAGGCACTCGTCACTGGTGGGGCGGTACAAGTAGCGGTTGATTCTTCTTTTCTGAATGCTGCTTATACAGCAGGAACGCTCACCAACGGCGAGGTCCACGGCATGATAAAGTCCAGAGACACTTTGGTGACTGATTATCAGAAGCAAATGGACGACTTAGCTAATACACTTGCCAATGGGGATATTGAGATCACCCTTCCTGCGGGTTCGGTCTTGCCAGATAATACTGTACTGGATGGAGTTACATACACAGGTGCAGCACGGACACTGGCAACTGATCTGAAGGTTACAGTCAAAGGCCTAAACGGATTGCATCAGCTTGGATACAGTATGGACGGAACCAATTCGCCAGGGTTACCTTTCTTTACAGCAACGGGTGGTGGAGCAGCGATTACAGCTGGTAATATTTCATTGAATGCTGAAATCTTGGCTGATCCGAATAAGATCGCAACTTCGCTCCGAACCACTACAGACTCTTCAGGAGCAGAATCGGTAATTAAAGGTAACAATACACTGGCTAATCTGCTGGCTAATTTGAAGGATACTCCAATGAAATCCGTTGATGGATTGAGGAATGCAACGATTGGTGCTCAGTTTAGTGCAATCGTTGGACAGTTGGGTGTTCAATCTCAGGAAGCGGCACGTCAAACGTCCAATTCTGAGTTTCTCGTAGAACAAGTGGACACTCGCCGTCAATCGGTCAGTGGTGTTTCCTTGGATGAAGAGATGGCCAACATGATTAAATTTCAGCATGCTTATAGTGCTTCTGCACGTTTTATGACCACATATGACCAATTGCTCGAAAAATTAATTAACTCTACCGGCGTAGTAGGCAGATAATAGAAAGGAGTGACATAACAGACGATGAGAATTACGAATAATATGTTGAGCTCGCAATTGATTCTTAACTTGAACCGGAATGCACAACAGATGAATAGTACACAAACTCAATTGGCAACGGGACGGAAGATCAACAAACCGTCTGACGATCCGGTAGGGATTACGTACTCCCTTCGTTATCGTGGAGAACTTTCTTCCAATGAGCAATATCAAAAAAATGTGGATAGCGCGGTATCATGGTTGGATTTTAATGATACCGTTATGGATCAAGCAGGCAGCGTGGTTCAACGGTTGAGAGAACTGACGGTGCAGGCGGCTACGGGGACTAACCCGCAATCTGCACTAGATAGTATCAATGAAGAAGTGAAGCAATTAAAAGCACAACTTGTTGATATTTCAAACAGCACGTTGAATGGGAAGTATGTATTTAATGGTGAAACCTACGATGTGAAACCTTATGACTTTCCTACCAGTGCTGACGGTTCGTTCGATACAACTAATGCTGCTTCCGTCGTTACTGATTCGGGTAAAATTAATTTTATCGTGGGTGAGAGTATCCAATTACCAATTAACGTAACCGGTAATGAAGTGTTTGGTGATTCTACGGAAGCCGATAATCTATTTGTAATCTTTAATACGATTAGTCAGGCTCTCGCCAGTGGTGATCAAAAAGAAGTGTCGAATCAGCTTGCAAACATTGATACTCGAACAAACAAGATGCTCGGGATTCGTGCAGAAATCGGGGCGAAAACCAATCGCGTCGAACTCATGCAAGGTCGATTAAGTGATCTTGAAGTGAACTTAACGGATTTGCAAGCAAAGGTTGAGGATGCAGATTACGCTGAGTTATCAATCAAGTCTAAAATCCAGGAAAACATATATAATGCTTCACTTTCTGCTGGTGCTAAAATTATCTCTCAGTCATTAGTTGATTTTCTTAGATAACAAAGGAGAGATCATCTGATGAATACTCTTCCAGTGGTACAAATACACACCACGCCCACGCTATTACATATCGATGCGGACATTGGTCAGTATTCGATTCGTCAGCCGAAGGCGGAGGTCCAACTCCATACCAAGCCTAGTAAATTAACGGTGCAAAGCCATGCAATAGAGCTGAATGTGGATCAATCCAAGGCTTTTTCTGCCTATCATGGTGGGAATATGATCGATATGAATTCCCGAATTTATTCGGGTATTCAGCAATTATTTATGCAGAACATGGCTGAGCGTGTGCAACAAGGGAATGATATGGCAGCCATCCACAAACCAGGCAATACCATTGCCAATATTGTAGGAACGAATTGGCAAGCTAAACCGTTTCCTGAGACACGTACGGCAGCTTCCTCTGATAATGTGGATGTACGTGTGTTTACGCAAGCACCAGACATTCGATTTGAAGCAGCAGAATCCGAGATGAATGTAATTGTGAACAAGCCAGAGATTGAATATCAACGTGGTAAGTTGGATATTTATGTGCAGCAATATGCTTCTATACAATACACTCCGCCTACGATTGATATGGGATTATAATATATAATGTAGAGCTATAGACGGTTATAATACCCCGCTATAGCTTTTTTCTATAAAATCATCGCCAAGGAGGCGTTTATTATTTTTATTGAGACAAGTACATGGGGAAAAATTGAAGTAGATGAAAACAGCACATATCAATTTCCAAGAGGTCTACCTGGTTTTGAAAATGAAACTAGTTTTGCACTGGTCCCTTGGGAAGATACGCCATTTAGTTACTTGCAATCATTAACGGAGAAAGAGCTCTCCTTCTTGGTAGTCAGTCCATTTGAGTTTAAACAGGACTATAGTTTTGAACTGAGTGAAGAAGATAAAGAAGAACTCAAAATTGAAGAAGATGTAGCCGTTTATTCCATAGTCACTATACATTCAGATGTGACAAAATCAACAATGAATCTTTTAGCCCCAGTCATAATCAATCCTGCACATCGGGTAGGTAAACAAGTTGTTCTTCAGCAAACAGGTTATGTGACTAAACATCTCATATGGACAGAAGAATCGACTTCAGCGAAGGAGGGGGTCTGAGATGTTAGTATTGTCACGTAAAAAGGGAGAATCTATTATCATTCAAGATAATATTGAGGTTACTGTATTGGCAGTGGAAGGTGACACGGTACGGATTGGCATCTCCGCCCCCAAGCACATTGATATCTTCCGGAAAGAGGTATATGCATCTATTCAGGAGGCTAATCGAGAGTCTGCAAAACCTGATGCGCCTAGTGTCGCTGCCTTTATGGAGTTGCTCCAAGGCATTGAAAACAAAAAAAAATAAAAATATTCCAATTTACTATTAACAGTTCTTCTCTTCCTGTCGATATATAGTTTAGACGCTGCTTCGGCAGGGCGGCCGACCTTAATGTTGCGGCGTTTACCACAAGGATGTGGAACTAACTTATTTTCAGGGAGGAAATTTCTAATGATTATCAACCACAATATTGCTGCAATGAACACACACCGTCAACTGGGTGCAAACACAACTAACACAAACAAGGCTATCGAAAAATTGTCTTCCGGTCTGCGTATCAACCGCGCTGGTGACGATGCTGCAGGTTTGGCAATTTCCGAAAAAATGCGCGGTCAAATCCGCGGTTTGGATATGGCTACTAAAAACGGTCAAGACAGCATTTCCTTGATCCAAACAGCTGAGGGTGCTTTGAACGAAACTCACTCCATCCTGCAACGTATGCGTGAATTGGCAGTTCAATCTTCCAATGACACGAACACAGATAAAGACCGTGAAGCTCTTCAAAACGAAGTTGATGAGTTGGCTAAAGAGATCACTCGTATCTCCAACACAACTGAATTCAATACTAAGAAATTACTTAACGGTTTTGCAGATGGTGGTTCTACTGTAACTAGTGCAGCAAACCTGAGCTTCCACATTGGTGCGAATGCTGACCAAAACATTTCGCTTACTATTAAAGCTATGGATGCGGCAAGCTTGGCTGTTGGTGCAGCTACGGGATCTTCTTCTGCAACTGGTGGAACAGCAGCAGCTGTAACTGGTGGTATCAGTATCTCTAGTGCAGTATCTGCAAATGCAGCAATCACAACAATCAACACTGCGATTGAAACAGTATCCGCAGAACGTGCGAAACTGGGTGCTTACCAAAACCGTTTGGAGCACACAATCAACAACCTGGGAACGACTTCCGAGAACTTGTCTGCTGCTGAATCCCGTATTCGTGACGTAGACATGGCTAAAGAAATGATGAACCAAACAAAAAACAACATCTTGGCTCAAGCTTCTCAAGCAATGTTGGCACAAGCAAACCAACAGCCACAAGCTGTTCTGCAATTGCTTCGTTAATTTTAAGTCAGTATTTAATGGTAAGAAAAGGTTGTCGATGTTTATATCGACAACCTTTTTTACTATGTTCAATTGAGGGTAAGATATCAAATTGACAATAATATATATATATATATATATATTTAGAAAAATTATGCATGTTATATAATTTATAGGGTTATACGTAAGATATGCTCGAAAAAAAGGTATAAAAAGTAAATAATGAGGCGATAAACGATAGTTTTATGACATGTTGCCGTGTGAAGTGACTCAGAATGGTACAAAGAAAAACATAAAGTTAATAATAATAGGGGAGATGGATATGCTCAGGTCTATGATGAGTATACCTCAGGCTCGTTTATATATAAATTGAACTAAAAATTTTATCAAAATAGAGTATTATCATTACTCTATATCTTAAGGTGTAATGTATATCTCAGATTAAATAATACTAATTAAGAGACGAGTGGATATAATGACCAAATCGGTATCGCTTTGTATGATTGTGAAAAATGAAGAGCAGTATATTGAGCGTTGTTTAGAGAGTGTGAAACAAGTTGTTAATGAGATAATTATTGTTGACACAGGCTCTAATGATGCAACTATTAATATAGCCAATAAATATACTAAAAATATCTATTCATTTGACTGGGTGAATGATTTCTCCGCAGCGAGGAATTTTGCCTTAAAGCATGCAAAATCTGATTATATCTTAGTAATGGATGCTGATGAGTATCTAGAAGAAGATGTCGATTTACAAAAAGATTTGATTAAAGACTACGATTATTATGTATTCAATATTAAGAATCAAATGAAATTCAATAGATCCTTTACACACACTGCAGTGAGAATGTTCCGAAATCATGTTGATCTTAAATATGAAAATAGATTGCATGAGCATCTCAATATATTGGAGAACAACGACAAGTATGTAGGTGATATGTCAGCCTGGACGATCGGACACGTAGGATACATGGATGAGGAAATACTTGAAGAAAAAAAGTATAAGCGTAATTTGCCGTTAATGAAATTGGAAGTTCAGGAGCACCCAACGGCCTATAACTTATTTAATATGGGAAAAACATATTTTGGTATGAATGAGTTTAAGAAGGCGGTTCCTTATTTTCAAAAATCGTACTCTTTAGGTAAGGATAAAGTATATTTACCTGAGTTATTCACTAAGTTAGCATTTGCGCTTAATGAGACTGGCCAAGTTAATGATGCTCTCTCAATATTGAATGATGCTACAGTTCTATATCCGTTAGAAACAGAAATGAAATACATTCAAGGGATTATTTTTATGAATAATGGGTATTACAAAGACGCTGAGAAGTGTTTCTTAGATTGTTTAGAATTAGGAGATCAAGGGACGCTGATCACTGAGGGCAGCGGAAGTTACATGGCGCATCTTCAATTATCAGATGTTTATGAGAGAAGCAATCAGTTAGATAAAAGTTACAATGCAAGAATTAACGCTATGAAAGTAAAAGGAGATTCTGCTCATGTGCTACAGGAGTACTTGCAGTTTACACTAAGGATAAACCAGCCTTTAGATGACACTAAACAGATTGTTGAAGATTACTATAGAATGAATAATATTGATGACCTTCAGAACTTAATGAACGTATTATACAGCTTGCGTCATCCATTACTGAACTTTTATTTGAAAAAATTCAACATTACAACTGAACCTCATATTCATGCTATAGCGAAAATTTATAGTAAAGATAAGAACCAAATGAAAACCGTACTAGAAGAGATCCATGACATGGACATGATAGAAAATGCGCAAGATATCTTGCTTGTAGGGTACTTCTTTAAGGAAGCTAGTTTAGCGAATAAAATTCAAAATTTAATGAATTTCGGAAATAAAGAGATGAAAGTCATTAAACAGCTACTTAAGGGAGAACCATTAACTGGATCACTCAGTTCTGCTCTGCAGCATGTTTTATTTTCATTATGTAGACAATTAATAATAATAGAAGAGTTTGATTTATTCCAGGATCTCACTGAGAAGTTGATAAATAACGATCCCAAAAATCATTTTGAGGCATGTAAACTCCTGAGTGAATTTAAATTTGATGAATTAGCTATTGATATGTTAATTGTGACGTTTAAAGCTTCTCCTAGTAATCCGGAGGTTATCCGTCTATTGGGAGATTTATGTTTCCGTAATGATTATCTTGAAGATACAGAAATGTTCTACACCAAATTATTAAACTTTGAATCTAATTATGAAATATATGAACGAAACTTTAGGCTCTATGAGAAAAAAGATGATAAACAAGGCATGTTGAAAATTGGAAATGAGATCATGGAGAAGTTCCCTGCAGTTTCTTGGATCCATGAGCTTTATCCTGTGCGTAATCGTCTTATCAAATCAGATTTTTGAAACAGATCCTCTATTGGTTTTTGGATCTACAGCCGAGGCGTGCTTTAATTTACAACACCTCTTCATTCTCTGTTTGTACTAGCCGATAAATATAATAAATAATTCCATCGGGGGATGAACGATGAATCTACAGTTCTCACTTTCAACGAATTCAGTGAACAACAGTACTTCAAGTTCTATAAGTCAACCAAGTGAAGCATCAGTAAATCCGAACACACAACTCATTCAAGCGGTGAGAAACGGCGTTGATATGTCTAAGCTTGAACGGCAAGGGATTAGCATTCCGTATGGTGACGAACACCTTATTAAAGCGATCGACAAAGCTGTTAAAGCCCTTCAAGGACCTACAACAACTTTGGAGATGAGCGTTCATGAAAAAACTCACCAAATCTTAGTGAAAGTCCTGAATAAAGAAACCGGTGAATTGATTCGTGAGATCCCACCTGAAAAAACATTGGACTTGGTAGCCAAGATGATGGAAATTGCGGGTATCCTAATTGATGAAAAAGTATAGGAGGTGACTGTAGATGAATATGCGAATTAACGGATTCTCAGGTATGGATATTGACAGTATGGTCAAATCTCTTATGACAGTGAAGAGAGTTCCGCTTGATAAGTTAAATCAACAGAAACAGATTCTGGATTGGACCAGGGATAGTTACAGACAGTTAAACAGTAAAATTGTGCAGTTAAGCAACAAATTGCAACAAATGGATTTGTCTGCAGCAACAAACACTCAAAAATCGACGGTTAGTGGAAATACAACAGCGGTTAGAGCCGAGGCAAATGCAGATGCGATTTCTGTAACAATGAGTGTCGAGGTGAAGACGCTTGCCAAAAAGGCCAATTTACAAAATGCAACGGAACTAACGACCGGAACACCTAGTGTAAAAGCAAGCCTAAGCACTACCTTAGTACAACTTGATAAATCAGGCTCCCCGCCAGAAAAATATGAACTTCATATTAATAATAAATCGTTGGAATTCAAAAATACAGATTCTTTATCAACTGTATTATCTCGTATTAATTCCGAAATCCCAACAGCTAACGCAAGTTATGATGAAATCAGTGGAAAGCTGACGATTACCTCAAGAGAAAATGGAAAAGAAATTGTAGGGACGGGAAGTAATGGTCAGCCTCAAACGAGTTCCTTATCGGGTATGCTAGGTTTGTCAGCGAACGCTGCGGAAAAAGGGGAAGTAAACATTACCACTTCTTCAGGTACCCGGAAATATGAAACTACTGGAGATACGTTGTTAGTCAATGGTGTGAATCTGACCCTATTAGAAACGAACGTAGGCTCACCCAGCAAGGTCTCAACACAGTCCGATCCTACAAAAGCGATAGAGACGATCAAGTCTTTTGTTGATACCTACAATGAATTGTTGGGATTGATGAACACAAGATTATCTGAAGAAAAGTATCGTGATTACGCACCTTTGACTGCAGAGCAAAAGAAAGACATGAAGGAAGATGACATTAAAAACTGGGAAGAGCGAGCCAAAAGTGGGCTTTTGAAGAATGATACCATTCTAAGCTCGGCCGTAGCTTCGATGAGGTCTGTCATTACAGGAAACTTGAAGGTGCTAAGTGAGGCAGGAATAACAACAGGGCAATATTATGAAAAGGGTAAGCTACAGATTGATGAAGTTAAACTTAAAAGCGCGTTGGACAGTAATCCCGATAGAATTCTAAGTGCTTTTAGAGGCCCTTCTACCGACGCTAACAATCCTGCTATATTTAGTGGATTGAGAAAAGAGTTGAATTCAACCCTGGATATGTTGGTCAAAAAAGTGGGTACTTCTAAGACAGACACTGATGCAAGCATGACTCTCAAAACGGAGAGTAGTATGGGCCAACAATTGAAAAATTACAACAATAGGATTTCAGACTTAGATAGAAAAATGGTTACTTGGGAAACTCGATATTATAAACAATTTGCCGCTATGGAAAAGGCAATGAGTCAATTCCAGTCACAGTCCTCGAGTCTATCAAGTTATTTCCAATAAATTAAAAGGGGGAATATTTTGGCATGATTACATCTCCTTATGAAAAGTATAAGCAGTCTTCAGTTCAAACATCTACTCCAGGGCAACTGGTTATAATGTTGTATGATGGTGCAATTCGATTTACGAAAATGGGCCTGGAAGGAATCAAAACGAAGGATTATTCTAAAGCAAATGTGAACCTCGGTAAAGCTCAAACGATTGTCAGTGAGCTAATGTCTACGTTGAATCTATCTTATCCTGTCTCTAAAGATTTGTTCTCGCTATACGAGTACATGAACCATTTGCTGATTCAAGCCAATATTAAAAAAGATATCAAGCATGGGGAAGAAGCTCTGGGATATTTCCAGGAACTGCGTGAGACCTGGGTTGTAGCCAGCAAACAAGCAATGGGAGCTTCAGCTCAATGAGTAGTAGCAACAAGACTCTGATAGACAATCTTCTGAGCCAACTTTCTGAGCTTACGCAGAGTTTTATTAAAGATTTAGAAATTCAAGATTCTGATCATGTAGAACAATTTGTTCAAGAGCGTGAACTTCTAGTTCAGCAATTGCATGAAGTTTTGGACGTTGAAGAGATGAGTGATATGCAAAAGGAAGCGCTGAAGAAAGTTTTGGCATACGACAAGATAATAGAGCAACGTATGTCATCACTTAAGAACGAAGCGCAGGAATGGTTGCTCCAACGCAATACTGCAAAAACACAACGCACGGTATATGAATCCAAATATGCTTCTGAAAGTTATCTTATGGATAAACGAAAGTAGCTAAAAAGAATCCTATAATTATAACGAAACTCCGTACGGGTAAATACTCCGTACGGGGTTTTTCTTGCCGTCATTAATACCACAAAAATAGACTTACCAACCTTCCATTTACCTGATATATTCAAGTTATCCCACCTTTCAACACAATCCCCAATTAATCTACAAAAAATTCCAAGAAAACATTTACTTTACCAATTGACAATGGATAACTTTGGATGGTATTATCTGAATTGTGGGCAGAGGTTAAGGCCGAAAGCTTCACTTCATTTGATGACGAAGGGAATGTTAGTGCATGCAAGGTAAAGTAAAATGGTTCAACGCAGAAAAAGGTTACGGTTTCATTGAGACTGAAGATGGCGGCGACGTATTCGTACATTTCTCCGCAATTCAATCCGAAGGATTCAAAACTTTGGAAGAAGGTCAATCCGTAGAATTCGACATCGTCGAAGGCGCGCGTGGACCGCAAGCAGCTAACGTAATCAAATTATAATCATCCGGACAATCCGACCTACATATATGGTTAGATGGTTACCAAATTGAATTATCGCTAGCATCAGACTCCGGTACTTTCCGGGGTCTTTTTTTGTTTCGATAGATTCGAGATTTGAGGAGCATCCGAGGTACATTATTCCTATGAATCTGTTAGATTCAAGAGATAGATTGAAGTTCATTTTACATATTAGATTGAGCAAGCTCAAAAACGGTTAAATACATCATCAAGCGCCTAATAAGACATTCCATGCAAATATACGATTATGGCTGAATATGATGAAATATCGCGAAATATGGCGTTATGCCTACGTTGGCAGATGTGGCTTGAACAGATGTCATTATTCGGTCACCGGGAGTTTTTACATGGCGCTTACATTCGTGTTATAATGAAGTGGCAAAGGAAAAAGGAGGAGTGCCCTATGAATTTAAGTATTCGAGGTCAACAAATCGAGGTTACTGATGCTTTGAAGGATTATGTCGACAAAAAGTTGAGTAGACTCGAGAAGTATTTCGATGCACCCCTTAACTCTGACGGTGCTGTTACATTGAGCACGACGAGAGGTTTGCATACGGTAGAGGTGACGATCCCTTTGAAAGGCATTGTGCTCCGCGCTGAGGATGAGAGCGACGATATGTACGCATCCATTGACTCCGTGGTGGACAAGCTGGAACGTCAGATCCGCAAACACAAAACAAAAATTAACCGTAAGTTCCGCCAGGAAGGCAGCCTGAAAACACTCTTCGTTGAAGATCCAACAGGTACTGTTGCTACAGCTGAACTGGATGCGGACACGGATGATGATGATTTGGAAGTTGTACGTACGAAACGCTTTATGTTGAAACCAATGGACGTGGAAGAGGCCATCCTCCAAATGAACATGGTTGGTCACAATTTCTTCGTATTCTCCAACATTGACAGTGAAGAAGTTAGCGTTGTTTACAAACGGAACGATGGTAAGTACGGATTGATCGAACAAGGTTAATCTTAACGTACAGGATCACCGGAACGGACATGCGTATGAATATCTAATAATAATGAAGACAGGGACTATTGTTTCCTGGATTAGATTTATCAAGAGCTTCCATCCCTTAGGGGATGGGGCTCTTTTGTGCGTAGAGGAGCTGGGAAATGACCTTTGGAAATAAAATGGTGAAACTATTCCCCATGCTGCTGCGTCTAATAGATAGTATGAAGAATCACAATCGGTACAACTTTACCACCAGATTCCGATGCTTACGGAAATATTCGTACGCCTACATTCGAGAACTGGATATTGAGATTTCCATCCAAATTTACCATCAAAATTTGTTGACAGGGCTGTCTATCCTGCAAAACGAAACATGACAATCGAACGCTTCCGCTAACGACTATGATTTTTTGCACTTAAACTCCATTTGATATGGCTCAGAAGTTCAAAGAAGTGTGCCGTGGCGTGTTGCGGCGGCCCTTACAAACTGTTACAATTTATGCAAAGAGAATCATTGTCCTGATGAGGAATTGTCAACGAATGATCGCTAATCATAATCAATGACAGGCACAGCACCATGAACATGATTCGCAAGGCTCGGGCTTCGGCTAGATTTTTAATAACCGAATCCGCTTGAATACCGAATCAGCTTCATGAGGGACCCTTGGCAAGCCTGAAGTTGATTCATCATATTACTTATTAGCATATGATTTGAATTTGATTTTTACACGGATGACGAAGAGGGCAGAAATGACCTGTAGAAGTGAAGCGTTCGCCTGAAAGCTTTCTGAAAGAAAGCTACATCGGAAGCATACGCTTTATCCCCGGATTTCCTCCTCTGAGAAGAGAGTTTAAAAGAAATCAGGGGATAACAGCGATCGAAAGGACATTCTGGCAACTGAGTTGATGAAGTGTAACCTTCATTAAGCTCAAATTATATTGTTTGTCACCCCCGGGCAAGTGGATGCAACATCCATCCGATGGTGTCGCGTGGCGGCAACAGGGGGTCTATTCTGTTTTGCACGAAAGGGGTATACCATGCTAGGACTTGTCAAAAAGATCTTCGGCGACATGAATGAACGTGATGTTAAACGTCTGATGAAGACGGTCGATGTGATCAATAAACTGGAACCACAATTTCAGGCGTTGTCTGATGAACAACTGAAAGGTAAAACGGACGAATACCGTGCTCGTATTGAAAAGGGAGAAACAACAGATGAGCTTCTTCCAGAGGCATTTGCAACCGTACGTGAGGCATCACGCCGTGTACTGGGCAAACGTCACTACGATGTACAGATGCTGGGCGGTATCGCTCTGCATGAAGGCCGTATTTCCGAGATGAAAACGGGTGAAGGTAAAACGCTGGTAGGAACACTTCCGGTATATCTGAACGCATTGATGTCCAAAGGTGTACACGTGGTTACGGTCAATGACTATTTGGCACAGCGGGATAGCCAGGAAATGGGACAAATCTATGAATTCATGGGCATGACGGTAGGGGTTAACCTGAGCGGTATGGACCATGCTTTGAAACAACATGCATATGCATGTGATATTACGTACGGAACGAACAACGAATTTGGTTTTGACTATCTGCGTGACAACATGGTGCTCTACAAGGAGCAAATGGTACAACGTCCATTGTTCTTCTGTATCATTGATGAAGTAGACTCCATCCTGGTCGATGAGGCGCGTACGCCACTCATTATCTCTGGACAAGCTCAGAAGTCGACGGATATGTACTATGCAGCAGATCGTTTTGTGAAACGTTTGGTGCCGGAAGAAGACTTTACGGTAGACATTAAGGTGAAATCCGTAGCGTTGACTGAGGCGGGCGTGGCCAAAGCAGAGAAAGCATTTGGTATCGAGAACTTGTATGATCATGCCAACGTTACTCTCAACCATCACATCGTACAGGGCCTGAAAGCCAACGTAATCATGCGTCGTGACGTGGATTATGTGGTCAGTGATGAAGAGGTTATGATCGTTGATGAATTCACAGGTCGTCTGATGTCTGGACGTCGTTACAGTGATGGATTGCACCAAGCGATTGAAGCCAAAGAAGGTATCGAAGTACAAAACGAGAGCATGACGCTTGCTACGATTACCTTCCAGAACTATTTCCGGATGTACCGTAAACTTGCGGGTATGACGGGTACAGCGAAAACCGAGGAAGAAGAGTTCAAAAAAATCTACGGTCTCGAAGTACTGCAGATTCCAACTAACCGTCCGAACAAACGGGATGACATGGCAGATGTCGTGTATAAGAGCATCGATGGCAAGTTCAAAGCGGTTGTGGAAGAGATCGTGGAACGCCACAGCAAGAACCAGCCGGTTCTGGTAGGTACAGTATCCATCGAGAACTCTGAACGCCTGTCTGACATGCTTAAGCGCCGTGGTGTAAAACACCAGGTACTGAACGCCAAGTACCATGCGGAAGAAGCAGAGATCATCTCAGGAGCTGGTCAAGCGGGTGCGGTAACGATTGCAACCAACATGGCTGGACGGGGTACAGATATTATCTTGGGTGAAGGTGTAGCTGAAGTAGGCGGCCTTCATATCATCGGTACAGAGCGTCACGAATCACGCCGGATTGATAATCAGCTGCGTGGTCGTGCAGGACGTCAAGGTGACCCGGGTTCAACACAATTCTACCTGTCACTGGGTGATGAATTGATGAGACGTTTCGGTGCAGACAATGTACTGAACATGATGGAGCGCCTTGGTTTTGAAGAAGACCAACCGATCGAGAGCCGGATGATTACCCGTGCAGTAGAATCGGCGCAGAAGCGTGTTGAAGGTAACAACTTTGACGTGCGTAAAGTCGTTCTCCAATATGATGATGTTATGAACCAACAACGTGAAATTATATATAAACAGCGCCGCGAGGTACTGGAGTCCGAAAACATCAAACAGATCGTTATGGATATGATCAAACCTTCCATCGAACGTATCGTTGAAGCTCACTGTGGTGACGATATTCCGGAAAACTGGGAGTTACAGGAAGTTGCTGATTACATGAACAGCAAATTGCTGGATGATGGTTCGGTAACAAAAGATGATCTGTGGGGCAAGGAAGCAGAAGAGATTATCGAGTACCTGTTTACGAAAGTTCAGAACAAGTACAATGCACGTGAAGAGCGAATTGGCGAAGATATGGTTCGTGAGTTCGAGAAAGTGGTTGTGCTTCGTGCAGTAGACAGCAAGTGGATGGATCATATTGATGCTATGGATCAATTGCGTCAAGGTATCCACCTTCGCGCTTACGGCGGTACAGATCCACTGCGTGAGTACCAGTTCGAAGGCTTCGAGATGTTCCATCAGATGATCGCTTCGATTCAGGAAGAAGTAGCGACTTATGTGATGAGAGCACAGATCGAGAGCAATCAGGAGCGTCAAGCAGTTGTTGAGGAAAGTCAGATCTCGACAAGCGGTGAACCTGCTGAGAAACGTCCAGTGAAGGTTTCCGACCAAATCGGACGTAACGATCCATGCCCATGCGGTAGTGGCAAGAAGTTCAAACACTGCCACGGTCAAGAGTAGTACGATGGTTTTTATATACACTTTAGTGTAATAAGTTGAACCTTGATTTTACACCATAACGGAGAGTGCAGAAGCAATCTGAAGAAGCGGAGCGTTCGCCTTTATCCTCGGATTTTCCCCTTGTAAGAGGGGATCAAGAAAATCTGGGGATAAGAGCGATCGGAAGATGCTACTGTAATCGGAGTGCAGGTGTAACAGTTACTAGGGCAACTTATATAGCATGACATGAACGGCTCCTTGCAGCCGGGTATTCCATAGGATGAAGTGAAGGATGCAAAACCGGTTAATGGTGCATAGTTATAATAATATGACCATGATCATGGAGAAGAGATATACTGATACAACAGTTGTCTCAACACCAGGGTGACGCATCGCATACTTGATCTGGAGGAATACCCTGGATGCGGGGAGCTTATCTTAATGAAAAGAGGAATTGCACATGATCGATCCAAACGTGAAGCATGACCTGCGTGAAATAGGCAAGAAACTAACAAACCTTAGGGGGTCTCTTTGACTTAGATCTGAAGCAAGAGATGATCGGCAACTTCGAAGTGAAGATGTCTGCCCCGGATTTCTGGGACGATAGTGACAAGGCGCAATCCGTAATCGCTGAGCTAAACGCGGTGAAGGGATCTGTGGATCAATACTCCAAACTCCAACAGGATTATGATGATGCGGTGATGATGATAGAGTTGGCGGATGAAGAAGGCGACGAAGACCTCGCTACCGAGATTGGTAACAGTATTACAGCGATCGTGAACAAAGTCGCAGAGTTCGAACTTCAGCTTCTCCTGAATCAGCCGTACGACAAGATGAATGCGATTCTGGAGCTTCACCCGGGTGCGGGTGGTACCGAGTCCCAGGATTGGGGACAGATGCTGCTCCGGATGTACACACGTTGGTCCGAGAAGCGTGGCTTCAAGGTTGAGGTACTGGATTATCTGCCAGGTGATGAGGCTGGGATCAAGAGTGTTACGTTGTCGATCAAGGGACATAACGCTTATGGTTATCTGAAAGCCGAGAAGGGTGTACACCGACTGGTGCGGATCTCTCCTTTTGACTCATCGGGCCGTAGACATACGTCCTTCGTATCCTGTGATGTGGTACCGGAGATTGATGATACGATCGAATTGGACATCCGCACCGAGGACCTAAAGATCGATACGTACCGGGCAAGTGGCGCGGGTGGACAACATATCAATACCACCGACTCTGCTGTACGGATTACTCACCTTCCAACAGGTGTAGTTGTAACGTGTCAGAATGAACGTTCACAGATCAAGAACCGTGAGCGAGCGATGACGATGCTCCGTTCGAAATTGTATGAGCGTAAAATTGAAGAGCAAAAACAACAGCTGGATGAAATCCGAGGGGATCAGTCGGATATTTCATGGGGTAGCCAGATTCGCTCCTATGTGTTCCATCCCTATAGTATGGTAAAGGATCACCGTACAAGCGTAGAGACAGGAAATACAGGAGCAGTAATGGACGGCGACCTCGATGCATTCATCGATGGTTATTTGCGCAGCCAGATTAAAGTAGAAACCGATTAATAGAAGTTCCTGTATGGACCCATGCGTGTAGGCGTATGCTGGTGTATATGGGAGCTTTTTTTTGAATAATTTTATAGGATATAGAAAAAATGAGCGAACAATTGATCAGTCACAACAAAGGAGAGCACGAGAACATGCAACAACGATCACAATTTCATAATAATCGCAAAAAGAGGTTAACCAGCCTCATCCCCCTAAACGGGCCTTGGAGAAACGTCGTGGATACGTTATCCATCATTGTAGGTTCATTTTTAATCGCAGTGGCCTTTAATTTATTCCTATTACCGAATCAGATCGCTTCAGGCGGGGTGTCCGGGTTATCGATCCTCGGCAAGGAATGGCTCAATTGGGAGCCGGCTTATACTCAGTGGGCAATTAATATACCACTCCTGATTGCAGGGTTTCTGCTCATTGGCAAACAGTATGGTATCCGTTCAGTTCTCGGCAGTATTGTCCTGCCATTGTTAGTCTATCTGACGAAGGATTGGGCCATTCCAACAACGAATCCGCTTCTGGGTTCACTGTACGGTGGAATTGGCGTGGGTCTGGGGATTGGCATTGTATATCGAGGTAGAGGATCAACAGGAGGCATGAGCATTCTCGCCAGGATCGTGCAGAAGTACAGTGGCCTGAGTTACTCCCTCTGTGTCGTAATTATGGATGCCACCGTTATTATTATGGCTGCATTTGTGTTGTCCTTGGAGCAGTCCCTCTATGCGCTGATTGGGTTGTATGTTACCGGTAAAGTGATCGATGCTGTTGAGATGGGACTGGGCTTCTCCAAGGTGGCGTATATTATCTCCAACCAAACAGAAGCGATTAGCAAAGTGATTCTGGATGATCTGGATCGTGGCTTAACGAAACTGGAAGCCAAGGGCGGGTACACCGACGACCAACGAACGGTACTGATGGTAGTGGTTGGGCAAAATGAGGTACCAAGACTCAAAGCGTTGATCCGGTCTGTGGACCCGGGAGCTTTTGTCATTATCAGTAACGCGCACGAAGTGCTCGGCGAAGGTTTTAAGCGGGGAGAACATGTGTGAACGAGTTTAAAATACAGCGAGTGAGCCGTGTAGGCTCATAAGTTTGAAAATTTAAGAAAAAAAGCAGGTACGCCCTCCTCTGAGATAACGGTGAGGGAGTACCTGCTTTTCTATTATTAAAAGTTCAACTTAACATCCAATAACGGAGAGGACAGAAATATCCTGAAGAAGTGGAACGTTCGGCTTTATCCCCGGATTTTCCCCTTTAGAATAGAAAATCAAAAAAATCTGGGGATAACAGCGATCGGAAAGCGATTCTGTCATCGGAGTGCCACCACTACAGAATCGGAGATAGCAGACGGGAAATGGCTTCTTTGAAGCGAATGATCAGACTGCGTTTCTGGTATTCATCGAGCGTCATCTCACGCGATACATGCAGGTCGTGCTCAAAGGTTTGTACAAGTGCTGTCGCAATCGTTTCATCATACATAAAGGCATTAACCTCAAAGTTTAACCGGAAACTGCGGTAGTCAATATTGGCGGTTCCCACGGATGCAACCAAACTGTCAATGATAAGTGTTTTGGCATGAATGAAGCCATTATCATATATAAATACTTTGGCGCCAACTTTTAACAACTCACCAATATAAGATAACGTAGCCCAATATACAAAGGCATGGTCGGGTTTATTAGGAATCATGATGCGAACATCAATACCGGACAGACACGCGAGACGAATAGCTTCGAATACACTGGCATCCGGGATAAAATAAGGCGTTTGAATCAGAATCGAATGTTTGGCACCATTAATCATCTTGAGATAACTGTTCTTGATATGCTCGGTCTCTGCATCCGGTCCACTAGAGACAATCTGCATGGCAATCTTTCCTGTACCCTCGATATGAGGGAAATGCGCCGGAACGTAAGGTGTGTCGTGTTGCTTGGACGCTTCGTTCCAATCCAGGAGGAAACGGGTCTGCAGCGCATGAACGGCATTCCCCTGAATACGCAGATGTGTGTCACGCCAGTAACCGAATTTCGAGTTCAAGCCGAGATACTCATCTCCCACATTAAACCCGCCCGTGTATCCCAGGTTACCATCGATGATGACAATCTTCCGGTGGTTCCGGTAGTTCATACGCAAGTTGATCAGACTGAATTTGGAGGGGAAAAAGACTTCAACCAAACCGCCTGCTTCGCGCAATTCTTTGAAAAAGCGTTTTGATACCCGCCGTGATCCGAGCGCGTCATACAGCAAACGAACTTTGATGCCTTCCCGCGCTTTGCGGATAAGTGCATCCCGAATTCTTTTGCCCAGACGGTCGCCTCTATAAATGTAGTATTGTACGTGCACGTGATCCTTGGCCGCTTCGATGTCATCCAAGAGCCGTTGGAACTTGTCTGTTCCGTCTGTAATGATCTCAACCGCATTATCCTCCGTTAACAGAGCGCCGTTCTGCTTCAGGTTCATATAGATCATGTCCTGGCTACTCTCGGTTGCTTGGTTGCGGAAAGGGGTGCGGTTATCGTGCAACTGCGTGAGCTGGGCTTCAATACGTTCCTCTAGCCCGAGCTTCTTACGTTCCTTCCACTGGAAAAGCCGGTATCGGGTCAGATTCTGACCGGTTAAAAGATAAAGTACAAACCCAAACACCGGAATAAAGTTCAAGACGAGCAGCCAAGCCCAGGAAGCGCTGGCATCCTTCCGTTCGAAGAAAACGACTGCTGCGGCAAAAATAATATTCAGGCCAAGGAGTACAATAAGTAAAATGGATTCAATATGCACTATAGTCCCCCACGTCTCATAATGACCATCATGAATCTATTCATATGTCCTTGACTAGCAGGTTAGTTATGAATGAGAC
The DNA here is from genome assembly GCF_038004645.1 of Paenibacillus sp. FSL M8-0212. Lineage (NCBI taxonomy): Bacteria > Bacillati > Bacillota > Bacilli > Caryophanales > Paenibacillaceae > Paenibacillus > Paenibacillus sp. FSL M8-0212. Next base: position 3,227,917 of record NZ_JBBORP010000001.1, read on the forward strand.
CCTGATTGTAATGTTTCCTACTAATACGTATTTTAACAGAAGTATACCTGTTCGTCCCGGATGTTAAAAAAGATATGTTCGGATTGGATGGAAATCCATGTGAAATTGATGATAGAGTGTTGTATTTATATAACCAGAGTCGTATAATAATACACAAATATGCATATAAGCGACGGAATTGCTGTGTTCGGGCCTCATTCATGCAAGGGCATAGCACAAGTAGCGCATACATCGAGATTGGGGGAGCGAGAGTGAATAACAAATTAAAAGTAGCAATCGTCGGTTCCACCGGCTACGGCGGGGTGGAGCTGATTCGTTTTTTCCAGAACCATCCGCAGGTTGAAATCACATCGGTGATCTCATCATCGAGCAGTGGTGAGTCCATCGCAGATGGATTTCCGCATTTGACGGACGTGATTCACAGGCCACTCGACGGTGTAGATCCGGCTGAGATTGCGAGTCGTGCGGATCTGGTATTCACAGCGACCCCGTCCGGCGTAAGTGCAAAGCTCGTACCAAGCCTGCTGGCAGCAGGGCTTAAGGTCATTGACCTGTCTGGCGATTTCAGACTCAAAGATGGAACAGTGTACGAAGAGTGGTACAAACATCCGGCGCCTTCAGCGGATTTGCTGGAACAAGCTGTTTACGGCATGGCTGAGGTGTACGGTGAAAAGGTGAAGGGACAGAATTTTATATCCAACCCAGGCTGTTATCCAACGGCTACACTTCTTGGGCTGATCCCTGCAGTAGAGGCAGGCTGGATTGATCCTTCTACTATTATAATTGATGCTAAATCAGGCGTATCCGGTGCAGGACGCGGAACAAGTCTGACGAACCATTATGCAGAGATGAATGAAAATTTCAAAGCCTATAAACTGAACAAACACCAACATATTCCCGAGATTGAACAAGTGCTTGGTGATATAACAGGAACACCTGTTACGGTTACCTTTACAACACAACTGGTGCCAATGACACGTGGAATCATGAGTACGATGTATGCAAACCTCGTTGGGGAACACAGCGACCGGGAGATCGTAGATTTGTACCGTAAATATTATGAGAACAGACCTTTTGTACGTGTACGTGAACCGGGTATCTGGCCTTCGACCAAAGAAGTGTACGGATCCAACTATTGTGATATCGGATTTGCGGTTGATCCTCGCACAGGGCGTTTGACGATTATTTCGGTCATCGACAACCTGGTGAAGGGTGCTTCCGGGCAAGCGATTCAAAATATGAACCTGATGATGGGATGGGAGGAGAACCTCGGGCTGAACATGACACCGGTATATCCTTAAGGTGGAACTCAGGAGGAGCACTGGAACATTCGGTGTAAAGTGCTTTCTCGGAGTCTCTTAGGGAGAACGGATCAGGTTAAGCAGGCGGATCATCGGCATATAGCTGAACGCATACGGGGGATATGATATGGGAACGAATGTGGAGCAACAGAACTTTACCGTGGTTGAGAACGGAACAATTGTAGCCCCTGGGGGATTCACTGCTGGTGGACTTCACTGCGGATTGAAAAAGACATCTCGTAATGACATCGGAGCGATCCGCTGTGATGTACCTGCTACAGCTGCTGCTGTATACACAACGAACGTGTTTCAAGCGGCACCACTCAAAGTAACGCGCGAAAGCTTGAGCAACGGACGCCTTCAGGCTGTTATCGTCAACAGTGGTAATGCCAATGCATGTACAGGGCAACAAGGGGAAGAAGATGCTTATGCGATGCGTTCGGCTGCTGCGCGTGAGTTGGGTGTGGCGGAAGAGGACGTGGCTGTGGCATCCACAGGTGTCATTGGGGAATTGCTCAAAATGGATGCTGTACATTCAGGCATCACCGGACTTCCAGCGCATATGGGCAAGGAGTCGAATGAGGCGGAACAATTTTCACAAGCGATTCTGACAACGGATTTGGTGAAAAAGGAAGCCTGCGTCTCCGTTATGGTTAACGGTAAGACGGTTACGATTGCGGGAGCCGCCAAAGGCTCGGGTATGATTCATCCGAATATGGCGACAATGCTCGCTTTTATGACCTCTGACGCGGTCATTGGTGCAGAAGCGTTGCAGCGCCTGCTGCGCCAGGCAACCAATCATACATTCAACATGATTACAGTCGATGGGGATACAAGTACAAACGACATGCTGGTAGCCATGTCCAGTGGATATGCAGGCAATGAAGAGCTGACGATGGATCACCCGGATTGGGAAGCTTTTGCAGCAGGCTTCACCTATGTATGCCAAGTGCTGGCCAAAGCCATTGCTCGCGATGGTGAAGGAGCAACCAAACTGGTCGAGGTAGAAGTTACAGGTGCAGTAAGTGATGAATCCGCGCAAGCCATTGCCAAAACCGTCATCGGTTCCAGTTTGGTGAAATCCGCCATGTTCGGCGCAGATGCCAACTGGGGACGGATTATTGCAGCCGTAGGGCGTGCAGGACAGCCGGTAAACCCGGATAAAGTAGATATCCGTTTGGGGGATATCTCGGTACTCGCGCAGTCCCGCCCAGTCGTGTTTGACGAAGAAGCGGCCTTGGCCTATTTGCAGACCGATACAGTTCGCATTGTGGTAGATCTGCACCACGGCGAAGGAACGGCTACAGCCTGGGGCTGTGACCTGACGTATGACTACGTCCGAATTAACGCCGCATACCGCACGTAATAAACCTTTGGATAAAGGTTTTGCGAAACAGCTGTCTTCTATTGTGAAGCTGTTTCGTGAGATGTTTCAAAAATTATCAATGAAATTTAAACTTGTTGTTTGGTGTTGGACATATAGCGATAGTAATGGAGAAGACGGAATTGATTCTGCAGAAGCGGAGCGGTCGCCTTTGTCTCCGGGTGTTCCCCTATATAGGGATAATTCAAGAAACCTGGAGACAACAGCGATCAAAAGAACAATCCGAATTCGGAATGGACTCCTACCAGCCTTTGTGACCTTATAAAAGTGTTATATTTTTTTGAATATAATTTTTACTATGATAGGAGCTTGCCCTCATGAATTCAACAATGCCAAACAAGAGTACCGCAACGGAAGCGAGCACAGAGAAACAGATGTTTGTCATGAAATGTGGAGGCAGCACGCTGGCAGCATTGCCCGAGTCTTTCTTTGCGGATCTGCGTGATCTGCAGTCTCAGGGCACGCAGCCGGTAATCGTGCATGGCGGAGGTCCTGCGATCTCGGATAACCTGGCGAAGCTTGGTATCGAAACTGAATTCGTTAATGGCCTGCGCAAAACGACTGAACCTGTGCTGGACGTAGTGGAGATGGTACTCGCTGGAAGTATCAACAAACAGATCGTGCGTTTGATTCAACGTGTTGGTGGTCGTGCACTAGGCTTGTCTGGCGTGGACGGTGGCCTGATTCAGGCTAAACCTGTTACAAACCACGCAGAGATCGGTTGGGTAGGCGATGTCACTGGTGTGAACGCAGAGATTATCCAAGGTATCGTGAACATGGGTTACATGCCAGTTATCGCACCAGTTGGTGTAGATGCAACTGGACAACGCTACAACATTAATGCAGATACAGCTGCGGGTGCAGTGGCGTCTCATCTCGGCGTAAGTCGGATGATTGTCGTAACAGATGTCCCTGGCATCATGAAGAACGTAGGTGGCGAGAAAAAAGTACTGCCATCCGTATCTGTACAAGAGATTGAGGACATGATCCAGACCGGAGAAATCTATGGCGGCATGATTCCCAAAGTACGTGCAGCCATCGCTTGTATCCATGGTCAAGTACGTGAGGTCATCATCGTAGATGGCAGCGAACCTCAAATCCTGAGCCGTGTGCTCGGCGGAGAAATCATCGGAACAAAAATCATCCGTATGCAATAAGGTTCATTTGGGTTCTTATACAAGATAAAAAATATGTGCATGGCTTTTTATATAAGAAATCTAATTTTACACACATAATAACGTAGGGTGCAGAACCAATCTGAAGAATAAAAATGCATAACGGAGAGGACAGAAATAACCTGAAGAAGCGGAGCGTGCGCCTTTATCACAGGATTTTCCCCATTGAAGGGGAATAAAAAAAATCCAGGGATAACAGCGATCAGAAGGTTGTTCTATCATCGAAGTGGAAGTATGCATACGTTCGAAAGATAGTTCTGCAATCGGATGATCTAGTGTAAATCAGGTTTCTTATATAATTGCTCGTGCACCAACCAATAGGAGTGATATGGTCATGGCAAAAGGCAACGAACAGCCAGGTTCTGGCACAGCGGTAGCGGGCGCAACAGCAACAGGTGCAGCGGGACAGACGGAAAGCTCGCTTTTCCAAACGTATGCGCGTTATCCAATCAGTCTGGTCAAAGGTAAAGGCAGCTGGTTGTGGGATGATCAGGGTAACCGTTATCTCGATTTCATGTGCGGACTCGCTGTAACTAGCCTGGGCCATGCACCGGAGAAAGTTGGAGCCAAGCTGAAAGCTCAGATTGATGAGTTGTGGCATGTGTCCAACTTGTTCCAGATTCCAGGCCAGGAGAAGGCAGCGGCATTATTGACAGCTAATACGTGCGCTGATGCAGTATTTTTCTGTAACAGTGGTGCCGAAGCGAACGAAGCGGCTATTAAGGTAGCCCGTCGTTATCACCAGAAGGTGAAAGGCACAGATCGTTATGAAGTGATCACATTTGCCCAGTCCTTCCATGGACGGACACTCGCTACACTGACAGCCACCGGACAGGATAAGGTGAAAGAAGGATTTTTGCCATTGCCAGCCGGATTTGTTACCGTACCTTTACATGATATCCCTGCACTTGAAGCGGCAATCGGACCCAACACAGCAGCGATTATGCTGGAAATGGTTCAGGCCGAAGGTGGTGTATATCCAGTTGAACTGGAATTCGTCAAGCATGTACGGAAACTGTGTGACGAGCACGGGTTGCTTCTGATTGTCGATGAAGTACAAACAGGAATGGGACGTACGGGTAAACTGTTCGCGCACGAACATTATGGCATTGAGCCAGACGTGTTCACCGTTGCCAAAGGTATCGGTAGTGGTTTCCCTGTAGGTGCGATGTTGGGTAAAGGTTTCCTGCGGGATGCGTTCACACCAGGTAGCCATGCGACAACATTTGGTGGAACACCACTTGCTTCATCCGTTGTCATTGCGACAATCGAAACGATGCTGGAAGATCGTTTGCCTGAGCGCGCAGCGGAGATGGGTGAATACCTGATGAGCTCCCTGCGGAATCGTTTGGCGGGCAATTCCTTTGTGAAGGAAGTACGTGGCTTGGGATTGTTGGTCGGTATCGAATGTGCTGAGCCGGTAGGTGATATTGTGCTTGCTGGGCAAAAACGCGGTATCTTGTTTGTCTCTGCAGGACCGAATGTGATTCGTTTGCTTCCGAACCTGTATGTGAGCAAAGAAGAGATCGACGAGGCCGTATCGCTGGTAGGCACATTGATCGAAGAGCATGTAGCGGCGAAAGCCTAATATAAAAATGAGAACCTTTCTGTCTCGGGGCCATTACAGGCCTCGAAGCAGAATGAGATGATGAATCCCTGTAGCCGCGTGGTGAAATTGCAGAAGGCGGGAATGGATAAACTCGAGAAGCATCCAGACAAAGTGTTAACGTTGCTATCTCTTCTGCCCATGCGGGTGCAGGGAACCGGAAATAAGGAGGACATTATACATGACAGCACAACAAACGGAAAAAATTCAGAAGATTGATCTGAGAGGCCGGGATTTTATCGAGTTCACGGACTACACGGCAGAGGAGATTCGTTATCTGCTTGATCTCGCGATTGAGATTAAAGGTAAGCAAAAAAGCGGTGTACCTTTTCAACCGTTGAAAGGTAAAACGATCGGACTTATTTTTGAAAAATCATCTACACGTACGCGTGTATCCTTTGAAGTGGGTATGTTCCAATTGGGCGGACACGCGCTCTTCCTGAGCAAAAATGATATCCAGCTGGGTCGCGGGGAAACAACACATGATACAGCCAAAGTATTGTCCCGTTACCTGGACGGCATCATGATCCGTACCTTTGGACACCATAATGTAACTGAATTGGCAGAGCATGCGGATGTTCCGGTCATTAACGGCCTGAGCGATGCAGCGCATCCTTGTCAGGTACTGGCAGACTTCCAAACGGTGCTGGAGCACAAAGGCAAGCTGGCAGGTCTGAAAATGGCTTACATCGGAGATGGCAACAACATGGCGCACTCCCTAATGCTCGGAGCAGCGAAGATGGGTATGCATGTTGCTGTAGCAACGCCAGAAGGCTATGAGCCGGATAGCGCAGTTGTGGAGCAGGCACGCATTATCGCACAGGAGAGCGGTTCTGAAGTGACTGTAACGTACAGTGCACAGGAAGCAGCCAAAGATGCAGATATCGTGTATACGGATGTATGGGCGAGCATGGGCTTTGAAGAAGAGCAGAAGATTCGGGAGCAGGCATTCGCAGCATATCAAGTGGACGAGGAACTGATGAAAGGCGCGAAGTCGGACTACATGTTCTTGCATTGTCTGCCAGCACACCGCGGCGAAGAAGTGAGTGCCGGTGTAATTGACGGACCGAACTCCCTGATCTTTGATCAGGCGGAGAATCGCTTGCATGCACAGAAAGCCTTAATGGCTGCATTAATGAGCGAATAGCTGCTATTTCATTGAATGGGTTGATTTTAGGCGCAGATTTCGCGATGATAGATTCATCTATAATGTACTTTAAAAAGTTAATTAAACAAGAAGCATACACAAAAACGGAGAGACAGAAAAAGCCTGAAGAAGCGAAGCGTGCACCTGAAGACTTTCTGAAAGAAAGCTGCATCGGAAGCATAGGCTTTCCCCGGATTTTACCCTTTATCAAAAAGGGATGGAAAAATTTGGGGATAACAGTGATCGGAAGGGTTTTCTGGCTCGTAGGATTCAGTGTATGAAGGCTCTGTTTAACTTAACTGATCTTGGGGAGGACCATTGAACATGGCTAAGGAAAAAATTGTACTCGCGTATTCAGGCGGGTTGGACACATCTGTAATTTTGAAATGGTTGAAAGAAACGTATGATGCAGAGATTATCGCGTTCACAGCAGATATTGGACAAAAGGATGAACTGGATGGCTTGGAGGAAAAAGCACTGGCAACAGGCGCTTCCAAAGTATACATTGACGATCTGCGCGATGAGTTCGCGAAAGATTTCATCTATCCGATGTTCCAGGCGGGTGCCCTTTATGAAGGACAATACCTTCTCGGTACAAGTATCGCTCGTCCACTGATCGCTAAACGCATGGTGGATATCGCTCGTGCAGAAGGTGCTACAGCCATCGCTCACGGCGCTACAGGTAAAGGAAATGACCAAGTTCGCTTTGAATTGAACGCGGCTGCGCTGACACCAGACATTAACGTAATCGCACCTTGGCGTCTGGAAGAATTCCGTAACCAGTTCCCTGGACGTGCTGAGATGATCGCTTACGCTGAGAAACATGGTATTCCGGTAACCGCATCTGCGGCTAAACCGTACTCGACAGACCGTAACTTGCTGCATATCAGCTATGAGAGCGGTGTGCTTGAAGATCCTTGGTTCGATCCAAGCGCGGATGAGAACAAAGACATGTTCTTGCTGAGCAGTGCACCTGAAGATGCACCAGATCAAGCGGAATATGTTGAACTGGAATTCGAACAAGGTGACTGTGTTGCACTGAACGGTGAGCGCTTGAGCCCACTGCAAGTGATGGAGCAACTGAATGAACTGGGTGGTAAACATGGTATTGGCCGTGTAGATATGGTTGAGAACCGTTTTGTTGGTATGAAGAGCCGTGGCGTGTACGAAACACCAGGTGGAACAATCTTGTTCACCGCACATCGCAAAATGGAATCCATCACGATGGACCGTGAAGTGATGAACCTGCGTGACAGCCTGATCACACGTTACAGCACACTGGTATACAACGGTTTCTGGTTCGCACCAGAGCGTCTTGCATTGCAAGCGCTGGTGACTGAAAGCCAGAAGAACGTAACAGGTACGGTTCGTGTGAAACTGTACAAAGGCAACATCATCGGCGCAGGTGTGAAAAGTCCTGTCAGCCTTTACAATCCGGACATCGCAACGATGGAAGCTGATCCAACACAAGCCTACGATCAAGGCGATGCAACAGGCTTTATCCGCCTGAATGCACTGCGTTTGAAAGTAAACTCCGGCGTGGAGCAAAACAAAAACTAATTTCAACCTGCATACTAGAGCTACATCAATATAAATGACAAGGCAGGCCGTTCTTGCACATCTGGCAGGAGCGGCTTTGTCCATGAGCGAAAGGGGAGTACTCACTGTGAGCAAGCTGTGGGGAGGACGTTTTACAAAACAAACCAATCATTTGGTTGAGGAATATACGGCATCGATCAATTTTGACAAAGCTTTGGCTGAGGAAGATATCCAGGGCAGTCTGGCCCATGTGACGATGCTGGGCAAATGCGGTATTCTTCCGGCGGAAGATGTAGAGACCATCAAAGAAGGTCTGATCACCGTTTTGCACAAAATCCGTGCAGGTGAAGTGGAATTCTCCGTATCGGACGAAGACATCCACATGAATATTGAGAAAAACCTGATCGAAACGATTGGCCCTGTAGGCGGTAAACTACATACAGGCCGTAGCCGGAACGACCAGGTTGCAACGGATATGCACCTATACCTGCGCGAGCGGGTGGTTGGCTTTGTAGGCATGTTGCATTCCTTGCAGGAAGCACTGATTGGACAAGCGAAAGATAACCTCGATACTATCGTACCGGGTTATACGCATCTTCAACGGGCCCAGCCGATTCTGTTCGCCCATCACCTGATGGCGTATGTATCCATGTTCCAACGGGATGCTGAGCGTCTGATGGACAGCTACAAACGCATTAACATCCTGCCACTGGGCGCAGGTGCGCTCGCGGGCACAACATTCCCGATTGACCGTCATTTTGTCGCGGAACAATTGGGCTTTGATGGCGTGTACGAGAACAGTCTGGACGCAGTAAGCGACCGTGACTTCATCGTTGAGTTTCTGGCAGCAGCTTCGCTGATCATGACTCACTTGTCCCGTCTGAGTGAAGAGCTGGTACTGTGGAGCAGCACAGAGTTTGGTTTCGTTGAACTGGACGATGCGTTCTGCACAGGCAGCAGCATTATGCCTCAGAAGAAAAACCCGGACGTTCCTGAACTCGTTCGTGGTAAAACAGGACGTGTGTACGGCAACCTGATTGGTTTGCTGACAGTATTAAAATCTCTTCCACTGGCATACAACAAAGACATGCAGGAAGACAAAGAAGGCATGTTTGATACTGTAGCGACGCTGGAAGGTGCATTGCAACTGTTCGCTCCAATGATCGCAACAATGACAGTGAACAAAGATCGGATGCGTCAAGCGGTCAACCAGGATTTCTCCAACGCTACGGATATTGCCGACTTCCTCGTGGGCGAAGGTTTGCCTTTCCGTCAGGCACACGAAGTGATTGGTAAAACAGTGCTGTACTGCATCCAGAACAGCAAGTATTTGCTGGATCTGACGATTGATGAATTCCGTCAGTTCTCACCACTGTTCGATGACCGGATCTATGACGTGCTGCAACCGGAAGCGGTAGTGAACGCTCGTAATGTTTACGGCGGAACAGCTTCGGGTCAAGTGGCTGAAGCCATTGGACGTAGTGAGAAGGTATTGGAGATTACCGAGCAATGGATTACGAACCGCGGTTAATGCCACGGTTACGATAGGTTACCATACAGATACGACAGTACAATAAAAAAAGCAGGCCAGAGAACTTTGTTCTCAGCGGCCTGCTTTTTGTGTTTTACAGCGATATGCTTTAAATATATTCAATTCAACTGCGAACGGAAGGAGGTTGTTCTGTCATCGGAGTACCAGCCTTCTTTATCTTCAGTAGCTCCTTATGCTCCGCTAGTCCCGTTTGGGCAAAGGCAACCATTTCAATACATCCTGGATCTTGGCATCCCAGTAGCCCCACTCATGTTCACCAGGCCCTTCCTCGTATGTCAGTTCGAAGTTCGTCTGTTCACAGGCTTGACGGAAGGTTTGATTATCCTCATACAGGAAATCTTCCGTTCCGCAACATTGGTAGAGCAAAGGTCGAGGACTTTCGCTAGATTGATTTTCTTTTAACAGATGGATTAGATCGTTCTCTGTACCTGTCACCTCGGGTCCGAAAATCCGCTGTAACTCCGTCTGTTGTAATGCTGAGGATGCATTTCTATCCATATGTGCAGACATATCGAGTGCTCCAGACAAACTGGCAGCAGCCGCATATTGATCTGGTTTACGAAGGGCTAGCTTGAACGCACCATAACCACCCATGGATAAACCTGCAACGAAGTTATCCTCACGCTTTGGTGACAATGGGAAGAAAGAGCGAGCGAGTGCTGGCAGTTCCTCACTGATAAACGTCCAGTACTTTCCACCTTCCACCATATCCGTATAGAAGCTACGATGTACCTGTGGCATAACAACAGCGATCCCGAGGTTAGCTACATAACGTTCAATGGAAGTCCGGCGCAGCCAGATGGAATCATCATCAGACAGACCGTGCAGCAGGTATAGGGTTGGGTGCATTCCTTTGCCGGTCACATTCTCCATACCGATCTGATTGTGGGTTTGTTGCGGCAGAATGACATGCATGCTGGTGCTAAGCCCGAGCGTATCCGAGTAAAAATCACATTTAATAAGTGCCATGAGTATAAGAAACCCCTTTCATAAGTTCGTTAACCACGTGTTCTGACATGAGACGATGGGATGGAAATCGGATGCCTAGGCCTCCAAAGTGTTTATATGTAACAGGTTATACGCATTGCTTAATCAATGCAATACCAAGATTAGTTTACAACGTAACAATGTTATGTTACACTCATTTCAATAAAAAGGGGGACCATATATGACGGATGATTTGATCTCCAAGAAAGAATTGTTGGACCTGACAGGAATCTCATACGGCCAGTTATACCGTTGGAAGCGGAAAAATCTCATTCCGGAAGAATGGTTCATTCGGAAGTCGTCCTACACCGGACAAGAGACCTTTTTTCCAAAACAACAGATTTTACTGCGCATTGACAAGATTCTTAATATGAAAGACGGATTATCGCTGGATGAGCTGGCAGACGTCTTCTCACCTACGTTGGGTGAAGTGGAAATGTCTCCACAACAACTGTTAGATCGAAACATTGTTTCACAAATCTCGCTGGATCTGTTGAAAGAAGCAGGTCGGGAACAACCGCTGTATGCTTTGGAACAGATTATGATGCTCTACGTCCTTGATAAGCTGTTAATGAGCGGAGATATTACTCGGCAAGAGGGTGCGTTGCTGATTGAAGTGATGTCCGAACATTATTATCGTTTTACAGGCAAACCCAGCGAACTCGTGCTTATTCGTAAGATGGGTGTTCCTTCATTCATGCTGATAATAGCAGGAACGGAGTTTTATTTTGACAATGGTGTGAAAGTGGTTCTTAGGCAGCCGATGGGAACATTTATGGAAGAATTAAAACTCAAATTGGGATAAGGAGAGGATCATCTATGGAAGAACGAAATAAGCGGAATGATCTGAATGTGGCGGGCATAAGTCAAACGGCAGGCGGGAATTTTCACCGTGTATCTATTGATGGTATGGCTAAGGTGAACGGCAACCTGGACTGCACCTCTATGGAAGTAAATGGAACATTGAAGATGCACGGCGCTTTGAGCTCCGAGAGTGCAACGATTAACGGCATGTGTACGTTGAACGGTCCTTTGACCAGTTCTCGTGTTCGGGTGGATGGCATGACGACGATTAACGGAGATCTCCATAGCCCTGAGCTTGAAGTGAACGGAAAGTGTACCGTACGTGGAAGAGTGGATGGGGAACGAATTGATATTGGCGGTGTGATCGATATTGAAGGGGATGTCCAATGTGAGTCCCTGAATGTACGAGGCAATATTAAGATCAGCGGCTTACTGAATGCGGGAACAGTGGAGATCAGGCTGCATACATCTTCTTCGGCTAAAGAGATTGGCGGAGAGCGTATCGATATTCGTCGCAAGGAACAACAGAATGGATTTTGGAAAAGTATTGGTCTGGGCGGGACCCCTTCTTTTAAGACATCCTTAATTGAGGGTGATGAGATTGTGCTGGAAGATACCGAAGCTGACATTGTTCGGGGGAGTAACATTTTTATCGGTCGCGGCTGTAACATCAGGCTTGTCGAGTATTCAGGTGAACTTGAGATAGATCAGGATGCCAAGGTGGGCAGCAGTCAGCGAATTTAAAGTTTGGATATGGAGAGAAAGGGATGGGATCGACATGAATAACAATCCTGGGCGTTCATTAGACAAAAAAATGGATATCAGCATCGTTGGTGATGGCAGTTCTTCTGGTGGCGTGTACGGCAAGATCAAGGTCGTAGGGGACGCGTCCTTTAACGACAATCTATCTTGTGATCGATTCAAATGTACGGGTACATCGGTCATATACGGATCGCTTGAATCCACAGATATTAAAATTACCGGCACCCTTACACTGAAAGAGCGAGAGGCCAGCAACGATGTTGAGGATGGAATCCAGGCATCTGGCCTGCATGCCAAAGCTGAGCATATAAAAGTGGTAGGCGAACTTCATCTGTCAGGGGATTGTCAGGCAGAAAATATCAAGCTGAACGGGCGTTTGACGATAGCGGGGATGCTCAGCGCTGAACACATGACGCTCAAAATCATGGGTCCATCCGAGGTCAAAGAAATGGGCGGTTCCATCATCTCGGTGAAGAGTGGCCGGTTGAATGACTTGTTTACGGGGAATAAATCAATTCTCAAAGCGCAGATTATCGAAGGTGACGACATTGAATTAGAGAATACGGAAGCCGAGATTGTCCGTGGCGATAAAATAAAAATCGGTCCTGGCTGCCGGATTGGTACAGTGGAATACCGTTCATCTCTGCAAATTCATCCGCAATCGGAAGTTTTGCTGCAAAGCAATCGGTCCTTGGACTGATTAACGAAAACTTCTTTTCGGATATACTAATGCAGTCATATGAATAGAGCGTGAATGGAGAGATTGAGTACAATGGTTGCACGTAAAAACAGTATTGGATTGGTGCTGGCAGGGTTACTGCTCAGCATACTTATGGCTTCGATGGATAACACCATCGTGGCAACAGCTATGGGGGACATTGTCGGGAAGCTGGGTGGGCTCGACAAGTTCGTCTGGGTTACCTCCGCGTACATGGTGGCTGAGATGGCAGGGATGCCGATATTCGGTAAGCTATCCGATATGTATGGACGGAAGAAGTTTTTTGTATTTGGTATTATTGTGTTTATGCTTGGCTCAGCGCTGTGCGGAACGGCAACGTCTATTGTGGAATTGACGATGTACAGAGCGATTCAAGGTATTGGTGCGGGGGCCTTGGTGCCGATTGCCTTTACGATCATGTTTGATGTCGTTGCACCAGAATCTCGTGGTAAATTGGGTGGATTGTTTGGAGCCGTCTTTGGCCTGTCCAGCGTATTCGGACCTCTGCTCGGTGCTTACATTACCCAGTATGCGACATGGGAATGGGTATTCTACATCAACCTGCCGCTAGGCTTGATTGCATTTGTGTTTATTGCCTTCTTCTACAAGGAATCTCATCAGCATCAATCCCAACAGATCGACTGGCTGGGTGCTGTAACGCTGATCGGTGCTGTTGTGTGCCTGATCTTTGGTCTGGAACTGGGCGGCAAAACATTTGCCTGGGGTTCCTGGCAGATTCTTGGCTTGTTTGCCGGATTTGTAGCACTAGCGCTGCTCTTCCTTTTTGCAGAAACAAAAGCCAAAGAACCAATTATCTCCTTCAGCATGTTCCGCAACCGGGTCTACTGGTCCAGTAACGTTATTGGTATGTTCAGTGGTGCGGCGTTCATTACAGCATCCGTGTACATTCCGATCTTTATACAGGGGGTACTTGGTGGTAAAGCGACCAACTCCGGTCTCGTACTATTGCCGATGATGCTTGGGTCCGTTGTGACGGCGTCCCTGGGTGGGGTGTTGATGACCAAAATCAAGTATCGCAATATCATGATCCCTACGTTGGCTCTGCTTGTCATAGGACTTGGATTGTTGACTACGTTGGATGAGAATTCATCCCTTTGGACGATACGTATCTACATGGTGATGGTTGGTCTTGGTGTCGGTGCTTCGTTCTCCGTACTTAGCAATGCAGCCATGAATGCGTTTGAACCGCAAAGACGCGGTGCGGCGAGTTCCACACTTAACTTTTTGCGGTCCCTCGGCATGACGATGGGCATTACGATCTTTGGTATCGTACAGAGCCAGGTATTTACGCGTAAAATGAACGATGCTCTCGCTGGTTCAGCTGCGGAAGCAGGTGGTGCTTCAGCGGGTGGCGTGCCCCAGGGAGTGGATCTGACCGATCCACATGCGTTGCTATCACCAGAACTCAGACAGGCGATTCCGCCTCAGGTGCTGGATACCATCACACATGCCCTGTCTTCTTCCATCGTACAGTTATTTGCCTGGGCTGTAATTCCGGCTGCACTCGCGTTGGTCGCTTCCTTCTTCATGGGAAAAGAGAAGATGGTTGTAGGCGAAGAGCAAGGCGAATACACCGGCGGTCACTAAACCGTAATGCAGTAAACCATAAGTTACGGTATTAAAGCTAATCTTAGATTCGTAAAACTCGAATAACTTATCTTGAAAATGTAGAGACACACTTCTCGCTTATCCTCAAAAGGGACGTGAAGTGTGTCTTTTTGTTTTCGTGTGATCAGCTTATGCTTATCCATGAATTACGGCAGGACCATGTTTGTACCCTTTCGTGATCTGTAAGTTGTCGGTTGCTTTGAAAAAAATTAAGGTTGCTTCGTATCGCTAATCCCGTCCTCGACTACAGAAGGTTCCTGTGGATCGGGCAGGCTGCTATGACCGGATCGGGCAATCAGACGATTCTGAGCTTTGTACGTGTCCCGTGTAATCGTTTTGGATTCGACCACTTTGCCGTCCAGTCTCTTGGTTCTTACCGTCTCGACAATATATCCAGGCTGTCCGTCTTGCAGCACCTGCTGTGCACCATCAGGCAGCACAGTACTGGACACATACTTTACTGGAACACTTAATGTTTCAATGGTACGAGATTCAAGTGCATAGCTGACATTCTCCGGGAATGTGCCGAAAAATTTCACCATCAATTGATGGTTCTTCACCTCTGCATGAATGAGCAAGGATTTTCCGGTATTATTCTTGAAGCGAAAGTTGATGGCTCCAGAGGCAAAGGTGGCATCCAGTCCTTTTGGCAAATATTTGACCGGCAGGGAGTGGTTGCGACGTTCAATAATATCAAGACCCGTCAATAGCGCTGCGTTATACACCGTACTGGATACCTGGCAGATTCCCCCGCCAATTCCAGGGGTTAGTCTTCCATTAACAATGACCGGAGCCTCACGAAACCCATAATCCTTCTCCGCTTTACGGATGATCTTCTCATAATCGAATGTGGCATCTGGTGGCAAAATCATGCCGTTAATCGCTTCCGCCGCTGCGCTGACATTATGTATCCGGCCTTCACTACTATTGCCCAGACCCGTGGAAAACTGGATGATCTTTCGGTCAATGCCTTCCTGGCGTAGCGAATCAAGGGTTACTTCAGGCTTCAGCGTATACAGTGGTACCTGGATCAGCAATGGGGCAGGTTTCTCATCCGGGCCCAGTACACTGAAATCCTTGTGTAGCTTCGTCTGAATGAGATTTCCGAGTGTTTCCCAATCAATCCGGCGGACGCCCTTTTCCGGGATATACTGAACTTTGTCACTTGTGGTAATGCGGCGAACAGCGTCCGCGGGTGTACCGAAGGTTTCTTTTTCCCAGGCAGGGCTGAGATGTTCTTGAAGTGGCTGTAAGTCGTAGCTCATATCCAGAGAGAACTCTTTCGGAAAATGATAACGTGCATAAGCGCGTTCCCATAAGTTACCTTCCTCCAGCTGCTGTATCGCGGATTCCAAGCTGTTAACGTTGTAACTCACCCCCACCTGAGCTGCGGTATACGTCATCGTCTGGGGGTCGGGTTCAGCCACTTCAAAGGTAACAGGCCAGTCCTCCAGCTTTTGGATCTGTTCATGCAGTTCATGCAATACGTTCTTGCGATTCTTCCCCTCCACCAGCATACCGCCAACATGAACATCTTTGGGCAGGGCAGGTTGATTCACGTACATATACAGCAATCCATAAGACGCGGAGCCGATCAAGAGGATGGAGAATAGAACAATGACCGTCACATGTATTTTTTTCATAACCGTACGCTCCTTTATACTTCTGTTGTTCCGCACTTTGTAACACTTTCTATATATATGATCCAATGCAGGAAAACTTTCGGGTACTCAATAGGTAACAAATTTGTTACAATAAACTTCATATGAATCCATGCTTCACCAACGAAATAGGGACGAAGTGGATTTTTCCTGATGAAATTCAGGTCTTTTTAAAGGAAATGCCGGGATTGTGTCGAAATGATAATGGCTAACTATGCGAGCAGGAAGTGATGATGTGATAGAAATGCAGGACGTGTGGAAGACCTATGCCAATGGTACCCACGCATTACAAGGGGTGTCGGTGAAGATCGACCGCAATGAATTTGTTTATATCGTCGGTCCGTCCGGCGCAGGTAAATCGACATTTATGAAATTGATGTACAGAGAAGAAGTTCCGACCAAAGGACAAATATCCATTAACGGATTTAATATTGGTAAGTTGAAGCCAAGAAAGATTCCTTATGTGCGTCGTAACATCGGCGTTGTGTTCCAGGATTTTCGTCTGCTGCCACGGATGACAGCATTTGAGAATGTGGCATTTGCCATGGAAGTTATTGAAGCACCGAAGCGTCATATCAAGAAACGAGTGATGGAAGTGCTTGATCTGGTGGGACTGCGCAGCAAGGCGAATCGTGAACCTTCGCAGCTCTCGGGTGGAGAACAGCAGCGTATTGCCATTGCACGGGCTATCGTCAATAACCCATCGGTTATTATCGCGGATGAGCCTACAGGTAACCTCGATCCGGAGACGTCGTGGGGTATCATGCAGCTGCTGGATGAGATTAATTTCCGGGGAACAACCATTGTTATGGCGACCCACAACAAAGATATTGTGAATACGATGCGTAAACGGGTAATCGCCATTGAACGTGGACAGATTGTACGGGATCAGATGAGAGGGGAATACGGTTATGAATTTTAGTACTCTCTTGCGCCATCTGCGGGAGGGATTCAAAAACGTATTCCGCAACGGCTGGATGTCCGTGGCCTCCATCATGTCCATCATTGTGTCCTTATTGATTCTTGGCGTGTTCATGCTGTTGGTGCTCAATGTGAACTCCATGGCGAATCAGGTTGATAGCCAAGTGGAGATCAGCACGTTCCTCGAACTGAATGTGGACGAGAACCTGCGTAACACACTGGAGCAAGAAATCAGCGCGATGCCTGAAGTAAGTGAGATTCGTTTTGTTTCCAAGGAAGAAGGACTCAAGGAGTTCCGTGAGCGTCTTGGAGAGAGTGCAGATAACGTGCTTAGCGGTTTCGATGTGGACAACAACCCACTGCCGGAGACCATTGAAGTTGAGGTCATTGAACCGGAAACCGTCACTTTTGTGGCGCAAAAAATCGAAGCTTTGAACGAAAAACACCCGGAGAAGCCAATCATGAAAGTGAACTACGGCAAGGAAACGGTGGAAGTGTTGTTCAAATTTACGAAGCTTGTTCGTAACATCGGATTTATTTTTGTCGGGGGACTGGGTCTCATGTCCATGTTCCTGATCTCGAATACGATTCGCGTAACGATTCTGGCACGTCGCCGGGAGATCGGAATTATGAAGTTGGTTGGCGCAACCAACACCTTTATTCGCTGGCCTTTCTTTATTGAAGGTGCACTCATTGGATTTATTGGCTCGGTCATTACGGTTGGGGTGCTGTTTGTTGGATACAGCCAGTTGATGAAGACGATTGGTCAGGATGTCTTCATGCAGATGCTTAACTTGATTCCGCTGGGCGAAATCTGGTTGTTGTTTGGAACATTGTTGATCGGACTCGGTGTGCTGGTAGGTATTTTGGGAAGTACACTGTCCATTCGGAAATCACTCAACGTTTAATTTTGTTTTCAACGATCGAATTGCAGAATATGTCGAAAAGAATGGTAAAGCAGGTTCATTAATGGACGCTGTTTGACGATATGTAGGAAAGACGGAGTCTTTTAAGATTGAAGAAAGCAAAGAACATGCTGTTCACCACCTGTGCAGGTTGCTTTCTTGTGAAATCATAGGATGGGGGATCATCATTTTGAAAAAAACCGCTTCGCTGCTGGCCTTTACGTTATTGGCCAGTTTGACGCTTCAACCTTCTGACGGATATGCCAAGAGTAGCATCAGCGATATTGACCAACAGATTCAGCAACTGGAGAGCAAGGCAGCTTCTGCCAAGCAGGAGCAAAAAAAAGCGGCTTCCAACAAAAAGGAAGCACAGCATTACAAGAACAAAACCAACGCTTATCTGAAGGTTGTCATGGAACAGATCAATGTCGTTAGTGATGAACTGGCGAGTGTATCCTTGCAGATCGAGAACACGGAGGAAGATCTCCGTACAACAAAAAAAGATTTGCAAGCGGCAGAAGAACGCATTGTTGCAAGGGAAAAATTGTTGGAGTCACGTGTGCGCCTGATGTATACGGACGGTGCTGTATCCTATCTGGATGTATTGTTGTCCTCTACTAGCTTCACTGACTTCCTGACCCGTGCGGATTCACTCAAAACGATTGTGGATCAGGATCAGCATCTGCTGGATGAGCACAAAGCGGACAAGCAACTGGTTGTGGACAAAAAAGCAGAATTGGATGTGCAATATGCGGAAGCCAAGAGCCTGTATGCACAGAAGAAACAGCGCAAGTCCCAATTGAATGAAAAAGAAGCGGAAAAGCAAGTGCTTCTCGCTTCATATGATGCTAAAATTGAAGAGTCAGAAGAGCTGACACAAGAGCAGGAAGATGTATTAATGCAGATTGCCAGCAAACGTTCGGCACTTCTTCAAGAGAAAAATAAATTGCGTGAACAGCAGGCTGCAGCTGCAGCCAAAGCAAAAGCCGCAGCAGCGGCTCGGGCGAAAGCTGCAGCCAAGGCGCCTACCAGAGTGAGTTCGGATAGTAGCAGTGAGGTCACGTATTCATCCGGTAATGGTATCTTCTCAAGACCGGTATCTGGAGGACGTATTTCTTCTGGATTCGGCCCCCGTACCCATCCAATTACGGGCGTAGTGGGTAAAATGCATGCCGGTGTCGATTTTGCTGTTCCACAGGGAACCTCAGTTCACGCTGCCTCTGGCGGAATCGTGATCATGGCTGAATGGTATAGCGGTTATGGTTATACGGTTATTGTGGACCACGGCGGTGGACTATGGACGTTATATGGTCACTTGCGCGAAGGTGGATTCAAAGTCAGCAAGGGAGACACAGTAAGCAAAGGGGATACCATTGCTGAGTCAGGAAATACAGGGAACTCTACTGGACCTCACTTGCACTTTGAAGTGAGAGACAACGGTACCGCTGTAAATCCGATGAACTATTTGTAATTATTGCTCCATCGTTCGAATGGAAAAAACATATTCCGTACAAGCTAGACATATAATAAGCTGGCATGTTCAGGGAATGGATTCTGGCAACAATGGAATCGGACACGCTTCAAAACTAAAGGCGGTGACAAACGGATGATGAAGAAAAGATCGGCGCTACTGCTTGTCATTGTGGGTCTCCTTGGCGGTAGTTTGCTAACCCTGGTATTAATGACGTATCCGGGAATAGCGAGCCAGGCCACACCGGGCGAAGGTTTGCTGGCTAGTGTAACCGGCAATACACAGCAGAAGAACGATTTGAAAAAGATTGAAACTGCGATGGATTTGATCTCAAGCAACTATTATAAAGACGTGGATCAGACCAAATTGATTGACGGTGCGATCAACGGCATGATGGAATCGCTTGGTGATCCGTACTCCAACTATATGGGGCAGGAAACGGCTGCTCAGTTTGAAGAGTCGATCGAAGGTTCATTTACCGGTATTGGCGCAGAGGTATCCTCACAGGATGGAAACGTTGTTGTTGTTTCCCCAATCAAAGGATCCCCTGCCGAGAAAGCGGGTATTCGTGCAAAAGACATGATTATGTCGGTCAACGGCGAATCCTTGCA
Source organism: Paenibacillus sp. FSL M8-0212 (assembly GCF_038004645.1). Classification (NCBI taxonomy): domain Bacteria; kingdom Bacillati; phylum Bacillota; class Bacilli; order Caryophanales; family Paenibacillaceae; genus Paenibacillus; species Paenibacillus sp. FSL M8-0212. The sequence continues at coordinate 3,248,090 of NZ_JBBORP010000001.1, forward strand.
AGGTTTGGAACTGAACAAGGCTGTTAACAAAATCAGAGGTCCCAAGGGCAGTGAAGCGAAGGTACAGGTCAAACGTGCCGGATCTTCCGAGCTGATTGAATTTGTCATTGTACGGGATGACATTGATCTGGAGACCGTATATGCTCACATGGAGGATGGCGGAATTGGCGTTATTGCCATTACTCAATTCTCTTTGAATACAGGCGATCGCTTTAAGGAAGAGTTGGCGAAGCTTGAGAAGCAGAACATGAAAGGTCTGGTCATCGACGTACGGAATGACCCAGGCGGTGTATTGCAAGTCGTTATTGATATTGCTGAACAGTTTGTTCCTAAAGGCAAGGTTATTGTGCAAGTCGAAGACAAGAACGGCAAAAAGGAACAAAGCAAGTCCAATGGATCAGCCAAAGCTTATCCAGTCACAGTCCTGATGAACAAAGGCAGTGCGAGTGCGTCGGAGATTTTGGCCGGTGCATTACAACAGTCAGCAGGTGCTAAGTTGATTGGTGAAAACTCCTTTGGTAAAGGAACCGTGCAGACGAGTTATGACAAGCAAATGGGTGACGGCAGCTTGCTGAAGATCACCATTGCCAAGTGGCTCACTCCGAACGGAGACTGGATTCATGAAAAAGGAATCAAACCGGATATTGCGGTAGACCAACCGGATTATTTCTCGGTGGCACCGATTAATAAAGAGAAGTTACCACTGAAATATGACAGTAATAGCACGGATGTGAAAAGTGCGCAGACGATGCTGAGAGGACTCGATTTCAAACCGGATCGTGTGGACGGATACTACGACCAGAAGACGGAAGAAGCGGTCAAGGCATTCCAGAAGCAAAAAGGCATTCAGGCTACAGGCCAGATTGACGAGAAAACCGCTGAATCACTGGAAGCGGCTCTGATTGAACGTATTGCCAATCCTCAATATGATGCACAGCTGAAACGCGCGATCGAAAATGTCTCAAAGGATATTTCGTCCGCTGTGTCGAAGCCATAAAGAAGGCTGATTTTCAGCCTTCTTTTTTTCTGAACCGGCTGAAAGAGAGGGGTGACCGACCACAATGGAATGGGTATGGCCGTGGTTAACTACATTAGGGGAAGCTTTGTTGCAGTTGTTTATTCAGCCGTTTTATTATATTGCGGTGATCCTGATTGCGCTGATCTATCATCGTCAGTTACTGCAGGAGCGTAAATTGTTCCATGTTCGTTTGCAAAGCTCGATAACACAGACGATACGAGCGGTGCTCGGAGGCATACTCATTGGTACCATCGTCTCGATTGTGTCCCTATTCCTCGGTGCACATCTTACACTGGGAAGCCTGATATGCATATGGGCTGCAACATTAATTCTATCCTTGTTCCGTATCCGGTATCTGTGCTTTGCTTATGCGGCAGGGTTACTGGGTGTGCTGCAATTTGGTTTGAATCTGGCTTCAGGCTGGCAACCATCGGGTTGGATGGGTAGTGTAACGGAAACGCTACGTACACTGGATATGCCTGCACTGCTTGTCCTGGCGGCGCTTCTACATATGGGTGAAGCCCTGTTGGTACGCATGCAAGGGGTATCGATGGCATCACCGCTTCTCTTCGAGGGAAAACGCGGGAAACTGGTTGGTGGATATCAACTGCAACAGTTCTGGGCCATTCCTCTACTGATTCTTGTCCCTGTCACAGGCAGTGGCGCGGAACTGGCTTGGAATCCACTGATGAGTGCAGGACATAGTTATATGCTGGTTGCATTGCCGATTATGCTCGGATTTGGTGAGATAACGCAGAGTATGCTTCCGGGACAAAAGGTACAGATCTCATCCAAGCGGTTGATGATATATGGGGCAACTTTGCTTGTGTTCAGTTTGCTTGCTGCATGGTGGTCTCCACTCATGGTGGTTGCTGCGCTGATTGCATTTATTGGACATGAATTTCTGGTATGGTACAGCGCGTTTGAAGAGCAAAACCGCAGTCCGGTATTTGTCCATCCGCAACATGGGTTGAAGGTATTGGCTGTTATTCCGGAGAGTCCTGCTGCAGATTTGGGGATTGAAGCAGGAGAGACCTTGTACAAGGTGAATGGTAAGTTGGTTCATTCGCCGGAAGAGTTACATCGTGCTCTGCGGATGAACCCGGCTTTTTGCAAGCTCGAGGTACGAAATCACCAGGGAGAAAGCAAGTTCATGCAACGAGCGATCTATGAAGGGGAGCATCATCAGCTGGGGGTCATTATGGCACCGGACAATCACGAGGTCTGGGCAATTCGGTTACGTCCACTGACACTGTTCCATATCATCAACCTCAAATTGTTTGCCCGTCTGAAAAAACCACAAAGGGACGAAGCTCCCTTGGCGTTACCGCCAGCCCCTGTGGCCAGTGATAAAGGTTCCATAGAGATGTAACCACTAAGCATACGTGATGAAGTATGTTGCATAAATCAAGCAATGAAAAAGGTATTTCCTAAAGCCGTCGCAGGCAAGGGAAATACCTTTTTTGTTATTGTTTTAACATAAAGATGGCGATTTGGGTTCGATCACGCAAGCTCAACTTGCCGAGAATATCCGTGACGTAGTTTTTGACGGTGCCTTCACTGAGGAACAGTTTGGCGGCAATTTCCTTATTGGATAGCCCCTCCGATATGGCCTCGGCAACCGCCAGCTCCATACGTGTCAGTCCATAGGCTTCGATTGGGTTCTGTGTCAGGGGAATCGCAGCAGGACGAAGAAAGCCTGCCAATTTGCGGGCAATATCCGGATGGATTAACATATCGCCGTTATGTACGGTCTTGATGCCTTGAATGATCCGCTCGGGTGGAACATTTTTGAGCAAATAACCGCTTGCGCCATTCTGTAATGCCTGAATAATATACTCATCGTCATCAAACGTCGTCAGCATGAGCACCTGGACTTCGGGAAAACGTGCCTTTATGCGCTGTGTACCTTCAACTCCGTCACATTCCGGCATCCGAATATCCATCAAGACCACGTCCGCAGGCGTCCCTGTCTCAAGCAATGCCAACGCTTCCTGCCCGTTGGAGGCCGTGCCTGTAACAGTAATGCCGGAGCCCAGTCCGAGCAACACTTTAAGGCTTTCGCGAATGAAGTAGTCATCGTCGGCGAGAATCAGCCGAATAAGTGGGGGTTGGGCTGAATCATTCTTGTTGTTCATATCATTCAGTTGTTCGGGCATGAGAACTCACTTCCTTTTTTCAAAGTATATCCATCGGGTTCGTTATTGGAATGCGTGTAATCACTGTATACGGAAAAGCCGATTGGATCTCCAACGTTCCTCCCACCATTTGTGTACGTAGACGCATGCTTTCCTGTCCTATGCCACTTCCCTTAGACGAATGGGGATGGATGATGCCATCATTACTTACGCTCATACAGACTTCCTGATCTCTGAATACCAACCCCACTGTGATCGAAGAAGCATTTCCGTGTCGCAGTGCGTTGGTCAGGGCTTCTTTGGCATTTTTGAATAAAACGATTTGTATGCTGGGATACAGCGCATGAGATAGGCCATGAACTTCATAATTTGTCTTTACGCCGGTGTCTCTACCGAATTCCTCTAGGAGACGATCCAGCGAGTAGGCTTCGGATGCATAGGAGTTAGGTTGCAGTTTGTGCAGTGTGCTGCGCATATCATCCATACTGGTGGCCAATTGATCGCGAATCTGTCTCACCATTTCCGTTCCTTGTTCCATATTCAGGGGGAGGGTCAGCAAAGCGGCTTCCGACATCATTTTGGTGCGAATCATTCGGTGTCCGATATCATCATGAAGCTGTCTGGAGATACGAGTGCGTTCCTCTGCCTGAGCTACTCCTTCAAGTTGCTTTGTAAATAGTAGCAGCTGTTCGCGCGCTTCTTGTAGCTCGTAATGTTTACTGCGGAGCTCGTCATAGACTTGTTCCAGTTGTCCACGGCTGCTCGCCGTTCTTGATCCCTGCCAGGACAGAGCCGCTGTGATGAGCAGAAGCAGGTTACCAAGAACTATCGCAGTTGTCTCTGCGGAGAGTAATGTAGTGGCGGTTGTATTTAGTGTGGTTAACCCTGGCTGCGGTGTCTGTGGGACAGAATTATGCCAATGCAAAGCGACATTGTTAGCGACAAGCTGAATCGCAAACATCAACCACCTCCGGCTCCCCTCGAGTCTGTACATATACACGTAGAGCACGGATAGAGAGAGGAATACCATAAATGTTCCATACGAAGCAATCAGCCAACAGCTCCAGAGTATTTCGGCTAGAAGTAACAGCCACTGCTGTGTACTCGAACGGTTGAAATCTTTCCATACGGAGAGTCCAAGCGCGATGATGATATACAGGGTGTAGATGGCTTCGTTTTCCAAGGGCAGCATCAACATGTACAGTACTGCTGGAACGATAATTAATCCGTATTGCAGAAACCGCATCGGCATATGTAAATGACATCCTTTATATAAAAAGTGGAGTAGAAAATCTCTTGGTAATGCGCCCTTGATTATACCATAAGCAGCATTCGAATCAGGAGATGACTTAAGTCACCTTCGATTCATGACTTTTTGTACCTTCGCTACAGATTGCGAACCGTTACAATAAAATTATGAAATCCAGCGGCGAGGGCCGAAACGGAAAAGGGGCGTAAAAGGGATGGGTATTCTTGAAGTAGATCATGTAGTAAAACGATACGGCAGCAAGCTGTCCGTGGATCATTTGAACCTTAGTGTTGGCAAAGGCGAGATTTTTGGATTGCTCGGTCCCAATGGAGCAGGAAAAAGTACCACCATCAGCATGATTGCAGGGCTCCTGAATATGGATCAGGGTGAAATCAGATTAGATGGGATATCGGTCAAAGAGCGACCGCTTGAAGTAAAGCGCAAGATCGGACTCGTTCCGCAGGATCTGGCTTTATACGAAACCATGTCTGCTGCGGAGAATGTGACCTTTTTTGCCAGACTGTATGGACTGCGTGGAAAATTGCTCAAGGAAAGAGTGCAGGAGTCTCTTGAATTTGTAGGGTTGCAGGATAAAGCAAAAGATGCCCCCTCGACCTTCTCTGGTGGTATGAAACGCAGGTTAAACATCGCATGTGCGATTACACATCGCCCGGATCTCATTATTATGGATGAACCTACAGTTGGCATTGATCCGCAATCTCGGAATCATATTCTGGAATCGGTACGGACACTCAACAAGATGGGTTCAACGATCATATATACAAGTCATTACATGGAGGAAGTGGCGGCGATTAGTCACCGGGTTGCGATTATGGATCAGGGGCGAATTATTGCCTGTGGGACTGAAGCAGAGCTGAGAGAACGAGTAGCATCGGAGGAAAAAGTAGTGCTTTCCACTTCCGGTATTGGTCCCAACGTCGTGGAAGAACTGAAACTTCACCCCCGTGTGCGGATGGTAGACGTTTCAGAGAATACACTGACCATTACGCTGCCTTCGGCACAGCAGGATCTCCAGGATCTGCTCTTCATTTGCAGCAAACATGAAGTATCCATTCAGTCGCTCAAGGTCGAAGAGCCCGATCTGGAAACGTTGTTCCTCAATCTGACCGGGCGTACGCTTCGGGACTAGGGGGAACAAGAGATGAATATATGGCATATTTGCATCTTTGAATTAAGGCGTAATCTTAAGATTCGATCTGTAGTGTTAAACCTGTTTATTTTGCCGTTGTTACTGATTTTTATATTGGGCACGGCACTTTCCAGTACGATGGGGACGGCGGATGACGTTATTCCGGATACTGTACGTGTGGGAATCATCCATTTGAGCACTGAATCTGGTGGAGGATCAAGTACGCTTAATCAAGCGCTGGATACATTCGTTAAATCCCCGGAAGTGGCTGAGATGGTCAAGGTGCAGAACTTTACGACTGAAGAAGAGGCAGTCCATTCGCTGCGTACCGGCAAGCTAGACTTTGCTGTAATGATTCCTTCGGATTTTGAGCAAAACGTGATGACGGGGAAAGAGGCCAGGTTACAGTGGATACGAGGAAAGGACAACACACTTAATACCTTGGGTGAAACTTTGTTCACACGTTTTACGGATGAATGGAACCGACATATGGCGATTACCAAAGTGCTCGGTCCGGAAGTGACTGCTGCCATGGCCTCTGCTTCGGAGTCTGGTACGGCAAATTCCACCTCTATTGCTGTCACTAATCCCGGTAAGACAGGTACGGCGTATAGTGCCTCCCAATACTATGCAGCTTCCATGCTGGCGATGTTCATGTTGTACTCAGGCATGACAACAAGTACCAGCCTTTTTGGAGAGCGTGATAACAAAACGTTAATTCGCCTTCAGGCTGCGCCGATAGGCAATGGAGTTATTTTCGCTGGCAAAATTGCAGGTAATAGTCTGCTCGCTTTCTTACAAGCAACAACGATCATACTTATGACGTATTGGTTCTATGGTGTAGATTGGGGAACGCATCCTTGGTATATTGTGCTCACTTGTGTATGTATCACATTGGCATCCATGACCCTTGGCGTGATCGTGGCATTGGTATGCAAAAGCACGGCATCGGCCAGTGCAACCTTACAAGGTATCATCGTTGCCATGACATTCATTAGCGGTGGGTTCATGCCCATTCCGATTGATTTTGTACAACGGCTTAGCCAATTTACGGTTAACCACTGGGCACTCCAGAGTTTTCTGAGAATGATGCTGGATGCACCTGTACGAGAGATTGTATATAACATTCTAATGTTAGGCGTGGTATGCGCTGTATTACTGTTCATCTCAGGAATGATCTATAGAAAGGCAGGATACCGATATGAATAGTCTACACATCGCCTGGTTGATGATTAGACGTACACTTGGCCGTAAAATGGGCTTCATTACGTTTCTGCTTCTGCCTTGCCTGGTGGTTACAGGAGCGGTTGCTCTATTTGGAAGCGAGCAGAGTACACGTACTGTTATTCCCTATGTCAACGAGGATGGAGGGGTGGTAGGGACATGGATGATTCATGAACTTGCTGGCAAAGAGGAGTATCTGCTCAAGCCGATGACAAACGAAGCAGAAGTGAAGGAAGCCATCGCTCAGCAAAAAGGAAGTTCTGGTATCATCATTCCGGCACATTATACGGAGGATCTGTTACAAGGAAAGCCAACCGAAATTAAACTTGTGGAACTGCGTATAAGTGAAGATTCCTATACACTACGAGCGGCGGTTGAAGGTTTGACGAGCGGATTGCAACAATCTGCTTCAGCTGTTACGTTGGCCGCGGGTCGTGTCTCAAGTGAGAATGACATAGCGGTGAAGATACAGAAGCCGTTTGAACAGCTATTACAGGAAACAGGAAAGCATCAGGTTGCTGGTGAAGTCACGGATCTGCAGATCTATCCTAAGCGGGGCCTGAACAATGTGACTGGATTTACGATTATGTTTATGATGGGGCTGCTGACCAGTGCAGTGGCTGTGATTATGGAAGATCGCAGGAAACGTACGATGGCCAGAGTATATACGGCACCCGTCCGTGCATATGAGATTGCGCTTGGTAATTTCCTCGGTAGCTTTGTCATTGGCATGATTCAGATTGTGATGGTTCTAGGAGTCAGCAGGTGGCTGTTGCATTATGATGCCGGCATTCCTTTTGGCATTCATTTCATGATATTGGCGGCATTCATGCTGGTCTCCATGGGGATCGCAAGTACGGTGGCAGGATTAATCCGTAATCCGAAAAATGCCAACATGCTGAATTCACTTGTCATTATGCCAACCTGCATGATAGGTGGTTGTTTCTGGCCGATCTCGTTGATGCCGGATTATATGCAAAAGCTCGCCAACTTCGTTCCACAGAAATGGGCGATTCAGGCGGTGGAAACGATCTCTGCTGGCGGTACATTGTCGGATATCACACTGCCACTATTGATTTTGTTTGGCATGGCTGCCATTTTACTGACCGTAGGCTCCGCGATTTTACGCCCTAGCCAACCAGGTGTAGAGGCATAAAGGTAATACGACATAAAAAAAGCACGCTCTGCTGAATTGAATTCAGTTAGAACATGCTTTTTTTGCTTATAAGAAATGATGCATTATGTGAGATATAGATGATTAAGGTTGGAGTTGACGCAGGACCGTTATTTCGACCCGACGGTTCTTTTGTCTTCCGGCCGCTGTAGTGTTGTCACCCGTTGGGCGAGTATCCGCATATCCAGCATACTGGAATCCGTCCGGGTTAAGTTTCTCTGTATCCAGAAAAAATCGTAATACAGACAGTGCGCGTTCTCCGGAAAGTTCCCAGTTGTCTTTGTACGTGGAGTTGGCCCCGACCGGAATATTGTCCGTATGTCCTTCGATGCTGACAACGGTATTCAGATCCCGAAACAGGCTGGCAAGTTTACTGAGCGTTGGTGCTGCACCGTCCTTTAGAGCGGCCTGGCCCTGATCAAACAGGAAGCGGTCACTAAGTGTAATGGATAGGCCCTGTGGCTTGTCCGCAACAAAAATCTGATTTTCCAGTTTATTATCCTCGATATATTGGGTAATCACATTGAACAGATTTTGCAATTCCTGCTCCTGTGATCTGAATTGTTCTTCCCGTTCTGTGAGGGGCTTGTCATCATCATCTGGCGTTGCAGTTCCGGCATCGGAAGGGGTTCCTTCACCTTTTGAAGGATCTTCACCCTGCACCTCGGATGGTGGAGTCTCTGTAATCGTTTGACCAGGTTTCTCACCAAGTCCCTCACCAAGCTCAAGGATAGAGTCGGACGCATTGAATGTATTTTGTAACGATTGAGTAACGACGTCATATTTACCGGAATCCAGATTGCTCATGGCATACATGATGACAAAAAAGATCAAAAGCAGAGTTATGAGATCGGCATAAGTAATCATCCAGCGATCCCGATGATCGATAGTTTCACGTTTTCCGCGCCGTTTACTGCGCCGACTCATCCAATCCCTCCTTTGCTAGGGGGCGTATATGCTGACGATGCGTAAGGGTGAAGGACTCCAGTCTTTTGCGTACAAGCTGGGGATTCTCACCGTTCTGAATGGCAAGTACACCTTCGAGAAGCATTTCCATGGTCTGCACTTCATCGGCACCTCTGGATTTGATCTTGGAGGCAATGGGCAAAAAGATAAGATTGGCACTGGCGACCCCATACAGGGTTGCGGTAAAGGCAACAGCAATGGCAGGTCCGAGTCCGGTTGGATCGGTCAAACTGCCAAGTACCTGAATAAGTCCCATCACGGTTCCGATGATCCCCATGGTTGGAGCGTACCCACCAGCGGATTCGAATATTTTGGCATAACCCTCATGTTTTTGTTCAATGGAGTCAATCTCCATCTCCAGGATCTGGCGAACCACATCCTGATCGGTACCATCAACAACCATCTGAATACCGTCTTGCAAAAATGGATGCGGATGATCCAAAACCTTGCGTTCCAATGCAAGTACACCTGAGCGGCGTGCGATTGAAGACATCTCCACCAGTTCTTCGACCCACAAGCCTGATTCATTGTTGTTACGTCCAAAAGCCATACGCAGGGCAGCTGGAATCGTACGAAGGCGATGCGCCGGGAAACTGGCAACCACAGCAGCAATCGTTCCACCAAATACAATTAAAGCAGCCGTTTTTTGCAGGAGACCGGACAATTGGCCGCCTTCCCACAAAAAACCGCTAATGACTGCGGCAATTCCGGCAATAATACCGATAAGTGTCGCAATATCCATAAATTAACCCACTCCTATCTTCATTTCACGTTTGCATCACTAAAACGAACGAGGTATAATTAAACGGGAACAAATATTCCTATTACTATAAGTTTTCCCATATGAAAATTCGGGGAACTTCGACAATATATAGTGACTATTATTTTAGACGATAGGGTGAGATACGGCAATGAGCGATATTATAATGAGCGACAAAACGTTCGAAATCGAGTCAGAGTTTTCTCCCCAAGGTGATCAGCCTGCAGCCATTAAAGAATTGGTGAAGGGTGTTCAGGAGGGGAAGAGGTACCAGACACTGCTGGGTGCAACGGGTACGGGTAAGACGTTTACGATAGCCCAGACGATAGCCCAACTGCAACGTCCAACGCTGATTATTGCACACAACAAAACGTTGGCAGCGCAGCTTGCAAGTGAGTTCAAAGATTTTTTCCCTAATAACATGGTTGAGTATTTCGTCAGTTATTATGATTACTTTCAGCCAGAAGCATATATCCCGTCCTCCGATACGTATATCGAGAAGGATTCAAGTATTAATGAAGAGATCGACAAACTGCGGCACGCAGCGACAAGTTCGTTGTTTGAACGCAGGGACGTCATCATTGTAGCGAGTGTATCCTGCATTTATGGTTTGGGTTCACCGCACTCGTATTCAAGCATGTTGCTGTCCCTTCGGGTAGGCATGGAGAAACCGCGCAATCAGATTTTGTCCCGTCTGGTAGAGATCCAGTATCAGCGGAACGATATTAACTTTGTGCGGGGGACGTTCCGTGTTCGTGGGGATGTTGTTGAGATTTTCCCTGCCTCCAAGGGTGAACATGCAATTCGGGTTGAATTGTTCGGTGATGAGATCGAGAAAATTACGGAGATTGATGTGTTAACCGGAGAACTGATTGGCGAACGTGAACATATTGCCATCTTCCCGGCGTCTCACTTCGTAACGCAAGAAGAGACGATGAAGGTTGCGCTGGTGAACATTGAGCGTGAACTGGAGGAGCGTCTGGAAGTGTTGCGTGAACAGGGGAAACTGCTGGAGGCTCAGCGACTGGAGCAGCGCACACGGTACGATATCGAGATGATGAAGGAAGTTGGATTCTGTTCGGGGATTGAGAACTATTCCGGTCCACTGACTTTCCGCGAACGCGGCGATACCCCATACACACTGATGGATTACTTCCCGGATGACATGTTGATCGTGGTCGATGAGTCTCACGTGACTTTGCCACAGATCCGTGCAATGTACAATGGTGACCAAGCGCGGAAGACGGTATTGGTTGAACATGGTTTCCGCCTGCCGTCAGCGCTGGATAATCGTCCACTCAAATTCGAAGAGTTCGAAGGCAAGATGGATCAGATCATCTATGTATCGGCCACACCGGGCCCGTATGAAATTGAGCATACCGATACGATGGTGCAACAGATTATCCGTCCAACCGGACTGCTTGATCCAATCATTGAACTGCGTCCAACGAAGGGACAGATCGATGACTTGATCGGTGAGATTAACGACCGGATTGCCAAAGACGAGCGTGTGTTGATTACAACATTAACGAAGAAGATGTCCGAGGATCTTACGGATTATCTGAAGGAAGTTGGAATCAAGGTTCGTTATCTGCACTCCGAGATCAAGACGTTGGAACGGATGGCGATTTTACGTGATTTAAGATTAGGCGTTTTCCATGTCCTAATTGGAATTAACTTGCTCCGGGAAGGTCTCGATCTACCCGAAGTATCCTTGGTAGCCATATTGGATGCCGATAAGGAAGGATTCCTGCGTTCCGAACGCTCACTGATCCAAACGATTGGTCGTGCAGCACGGAACAGCGAGGGTCGCGTTATTCTATACGGTGACAAAGTGACGGATTCGATGGATAAGGCGATAAAGGAAACAGAACGTCGTCGTGCGATTCAGATCGAGTACAACGAGAAGCACGGAATTACACCACAGACGATTCGCAAAAAAGTGCGTGATGTGATTGAGGCAACCAAAGTTGCCGAATCCAAGAAAGACTATCTTACAGGCGCAGCCGAGAAGATGTCGAAGAAAGATCGCCAGGCACTTATTCAGCGCCTAGAGGTAGAGATGAAAGATGCAGCCAAAAACCTGCAGTTTGAGCGTGCTGCTGAGCTTCGCGATGCGTTGCTGGAACTTCGCGCTGAATAAGATACTGCTCATTTATATGCTCCAGTAAAGGATTTGTAACAAGGGAACGGCCAATTGGCCGTTCTCTTGTTGAGTAAGGAAATCGTTGATATCTACCGATAATAAGAGATGTTGAAATCTTGAATTCGGGTCTATACTGATAGAAATGTTGAAATTGGTTAAAAGGTTTATAGGAAAGCAATTGGGAGTCGAGAGCGCCCCAGTGTTGACCTCGGAGCCGAGCCAAAGGCAATGGCGACCCTGCCGCGATCAATGCGAAGCCGAGAGCGTCCCGCTCTTGACCTTGGAGCCGAGCCAAAGGCAGTGGCGACCTGCCGCGATCAAGGCAAAGCCGAGAGCGTCCCGCTCTTGACCTTGGAGCCGAGCCAAAGGCAATGGCGACCTGCCGCGATCAAGGCAAAGCCGAGAGCGTCCCGCTCTTGACCTTGGAGCCGAGCCAAAGGCAATGGCGACCCTGTCGCGACCAAGGCGAAGCCGAGAGCGTCCCCGGTGTTGACCTCGGAGCCGAGCCGAAGGCAATGGCGACCCTGTCGCGACCAAGGCGAAGCCGAGAGCGTCCCGCTCTTGACCTTGGAGCCGAGCCGAAGGCAATGGCGACCTGCCGCGAACGTGGCGAAGCCGAGAGCGTCCCCGGTGTTGACCTCGGAGCCGAGCCGAAGGCAATGGCGACCTAGCCGCGACCAAGGCGAAGCCGAGAACGTCTCCGGTGTTGACCTTGGAGCCGAGCCGAAGGCAATGGCGACCTGCCGCGAACGTGGCGAAGCCGAGAGCGTCCCCTCGCAGTAGAGCGGCCACATAAGGCTCCGGCAATGAGCCGGAACCTTATGTGGAGCCGCGGGCACACGACAACCCTTCACATAGCAAGACCCGACCCCTCACCGTTGCACCGCTTGTTTCGGGTGTCCAGAGGGCTGCGCCCTCTGGGGCCCTCCCTTGGAAGGGAGGGTTTGGGAGGGATCGAAAAGCCTTTTAAAAGGTTTGGATTAGTAAATTTGAGAGGATGAATACTATTGGCGAGCGATAACATTGTCATTAAAGGCGCACGAGCGCATAACCTGAAAAATATCGACATTACCATCCCGCGTGACCGCTTTGTTGTATTGACCGGTCTGAGTGGCTCAGGCAAGTCCTCGCTGGCTTTTGACACCATCTACGCTGAAGGACAGCGACGTTATGTAGAATCATTGTCAGCTTACGCACGGCAGTTTCTGGGACAGATGGAGAAACCGGACGTTGATTCCATCGAAGGATTATCTCCTGCCATTTCAATAGATCAAAAAACAACAAGCCGTAACCCGCGTTCGACAGTGGGAACCGTCACCGAAATTTATGATTACCTGCGTCTGTTATTTGCACGTGTGGGCCATCCACACTGTCCCGACCATGGCGTGGAGATCAGCTCCCAAACGGTAGAACAAATGGTTGACCGTATTATGCAATACCCGGAGCGTACCCGGTTGCAGATTTTAGCACCGATTATCTCAGGTCGTAAGGGCGAGCACAAAAGTGTATTTGCCGATGTATCCAAACAGGGTTTTGTCCGTGTACGGGTGAACGGCGAACTGCGTGACCTGTCAGAAGATATTCAATTGGAGAAAAACAAAAAGCATACCATTGAAGTCGTTGTTGACCGGATTGTTGTGAAAGATGATGTACAGGCACGGTTGGCCGACTCTATTGAAACAGCACTTAATCTGTCTGGTGGGCAATTACTCGTGGACATTATGGGCGAAGAAGAGCTGCGCTTCAGTTCCAACTTTGCCTGCCCGGTGTGTGGATTCAGTATTGAAGAGCTTGCACCACGGATGTTCTCATTTAACAGTCCTTTCGGGGCTTGCCCGGATTGTGATGGGTTAGGTGTCAAAATGATCGTTGACCCTGATCTGCTCGTACCGGATCGCAGCAAGACGATCGAAGAGGGAGCTTTTGATGCCTGGACAGGTGGCACATCCACCTATTATCCGCAGTTCTTGAAGTCAGTATGTGAGCACTTCAACATTCCGCAAAATGTACCTGTCGAAGATCTGCCCGCTGAGCAGATGAACAAGTTATTGCAAGGTACAGGTACGGAGAAAATCCGTTTCCGATATGAGAATGATTTTGGACAACGGAAGGAAGCGCTGGTTACCTTTGAAGGTATCGTGAATAACCTGGAGCGTCGTTACCGTGATACAGCATCTGAAGGTATCCGTGAATTTATTGAGGGTTACATGAGTGCGAAGCCTTGTGGTACGTGTAAAGGTCAACGTCTGAAACGCGAGAGTCTTGCGGTTACGATTAATGATCACAACATGGCTTATGTGACTAGTTTGTCCATTGGTGAAGCTGGCCGATTCTTTGATACATTGGAATTGACGGAGAAGGAGCAGACGATTGCTAAACTGATTTTGAAAGAAATCAACGGCCGTCTCGGCTTCCTGGTGAATGTTGGTCTAGATTACCTTACACTGAGTCGTGCTGCCGGAACATTGTCCGGTGGGGAAGCTCAGCGGATCAGACTGGCTACACAGATCGGTTCCAGCCTGATGGGTGTACTGTATATTCTGGATGAGCCAAGTATCGGTCTGCATCAACGGGATAATGACCGTCTGATCTCAACGCTTGCGCATATGCGCGACATTGGTAACACGTTGATCGTGGTTGAACATGATGAGGATACGATGATGGCTGCCGACTATATTATTGATATTGGCCCAGGTGCAGGTATCCACGGGGGTACCATCATGTCACAGGGTACACCGGAGGAGATCATGAATGATGAGAACTCCTTAACCGGTCAATATCTGAGTGGACGCAAATTCATTCCGATTCGTACAGAACGTAGAAGTGTAGGAGACCGTTGGTTGGAAGTACGTGGAGCCAAAGAAAATAACCTCAAGAATCTGAACGTGAAGATTCCAGTGGGCGTATTTACTGCGGTAACGGGCGTGTCCGGATCAGGTAAATCCACATTGATTAATGAGATCCTCTACAAAACGCTGGCTCGTGATCTGAATCGTGCTCGGGTACGTCCGGGGCAACATAAAGAAATTCGTGGTCTGGAACATATCGATAAAGTTATCGATATTGACCAGTCGCCAATCGGGCGGACACCACGTTCCAACCCGGCTACGTATACCGGTGTCTTTGATGATATCCGGGATCTGTTTGCTCAGACGAACGAAGCCAAGGTACGTGGATACAAGAAAGGCCGGTTCAGTTTTAATATCAAAGGTGGACGTTGTGAAGCCTGCCGTGGAGACGGTATTATCAAAATCGAGATGCACTTCTTGCCGGATGTCTATGTTCCTTGTGAAGTCTGCAAAGGCAAACGATACAACCGGGAAACGCTTGAAGTGAAATATAAAAACAGAAATATCTCCGATGTGCTGGAAATGACGGTTGAAGATGCAACCCAATTCTTCGAGAACATTCCGAAGATCCATCGCAAAATGCAGACACTGATGGATGTGGGTCTGGGTTATATAAATCTGGGACAACCTGCAACCACATTGTCTGGTGGTGAAGCCCAGCGGGTGAAGCTTGCTTCCGAGCTGTATCGCCGCAGTACCGGGAAAACCATCTACATCCTCGATGAGCCGACTACCGGTTTGCATGTCGATGATATCGACCGTTTGCTGAACGTATTACACCGCCTGGTTGATTCTGGGGAATCGGTGTTGGTGATTGAGCATAACCTGGATGTGATCAAAACGGCAGACTATGTTGTTGATCTGGGGCCGGAAGGTGGTAGCGGTGGAGGAACCATTGTTGCAACTGGAACACCTGAGGATATCATTAAAGTGGAAGCTTCCTATACTGGCAAGTACTTGAAGCCGGTTCTGGAGCGGGATACCGAGCGGAGCAAGGCACTACAATTAGTAGACTAAGGTCCTCTAACCCGTAGTTGTATCAATATGAAGTGGCAGTATTGGCCCTTCTTTTCGAAAAGGTAAAGAAGTTGGATTACGATCTGATGTGCTTTGCTTCCGAGAAGAAGGGCTTTTTAATTTTGAATTATGCACCGTTTTTCTTCGGACTATAGTTATTTCGTGAAATTGTTTACATATGCATGATGACGAGCATTACAGGAATATTCGGCCAAATTGGCTTTTTTTCATTTTTATGGATGATAGGGCTTGCATTACAAGCAGGGTACAGATAACATAGAGGAAGATATTAGGGTATGCGTTAGCTGTTCAACTATGGTAAGGAGGTCTGTCTATCCATGCTGTTTGCAGAAGCTGCCACGGCGAGTACATCGAATTTTAATGCATTTGATATTTTTGTCATCTTATTTACGATCCTGATTTTCATCGGAGTTGTTCGCCTTCTACGGGCACCGAAGAAAAATCTGTTTGCGATCGGATTTGCAGTAGTCAGCCTACTGGTATTTCTGATGACAGACTATGCGATGATAACGGGTTGGTTTGCTCAGTAGGAATACCGTTAAATGTAATTTAAGCCAAAAGAGGTACAGACGAACACTTTCCAGAGAGACATGGAGGGTGTTTTTTTCATTTATACTGAAACGATTGAACAGGATTCTATCTTCTCTACTAAAATAGGACTTAAAACAATTGTATATCCAGATTCTGTATGATACATTGAGGGATACCGGAATTGCAGATGAGAGAAAGAGAGAATAGATTCAGCAATGAATCCGATGTCGAGTCGCGCAAGAAGGATGTATAGAGAGGGTCAGGTGAGAATATGAGCGTGTTGGGTAAAAAGGGGATAGCCATACTGATGGCTGCTGTACTCTCGATTAGTGTGGCGGCAACGGCCGGTGCAGCTGAATCCAAAGCGGCAATGCAAGCGAAGGTGGTAGACGGTCAAGTCTATGTGAACACCAAGGATCTGCTCAAGGCAGTTGGTGGAAGTGGACAATATGATGCCAAATCAGGAACGTACACGTATAAGGGAAGTGAAGCCATTCCCAAAGTGATCGAAAAGGTATCTCCTTCGGTCGTAGGCATTATTGGGAAATCTACCGAAGTGCAGGACGGTGCAACATCAGACGACCGCTATAATCTTGCACATGGTACAGGTGTCATTATCCGGTCCAATGGATGGATTGTAACAAATGCTCACGTGGTAGATGGATTAATAAACCCTGTGGTCGTAACGACGGATGGCAATACATACAAAATTACGAAAACATACAGTGATGCACTAAGTGATCTGGCGCTAATCAAAATCAATGCCAAATCACTCAAACCGGCGAGCTTCGCCAAAGCTTCACAAACTACTGTTGGAGAAACGGTGATCGCCTTGGGTACGCCGATTTCCTTTTCTTTGCGCAACTCGGCAACCGTAGGGGTAATTAGCGGCTTGAATCGTGGTGTTGAGGCGACCTACCGGTTGATTCAGACCGACACGGCGATTAACCCAGGAAATAGCGGAGGACCGCTGGTCAACCTGAAGGGTGAAGTGGTTGGTATCAATTCCATGAAATTTTCTGCGGTCGGCGTAGAAAGTTTGGGGTTTTCGATTCCAGTGGATACCGTTCAATATATCATCGATCAGTTTTTTAAATATGGCAAAATAAAACGTGCAAGTCTGGGACTACAGTTGGAAGAAAGCTGGTCTGCGATTGTGGGCCTGCCTACAGATGATCCCTTAACGATTACGGGCGTACTGTCTCCTGAAGCCAAGAAAGCCAAAATCAAAGAGGGTGATGTCCTTTACAGTGTCGCGGGCACACGTGTCTCTTCAGTGGTGGATATCAATGAGTTGCTCAAAAAGTATCTGCCTGGACAAAAGGTAAAACTGTTGATGCAAACGGATGGCGATATCGTCACCCGCACGTTGGTGCTTGCTGATCGCGCAGACATCGTAGACGAGGAAGATGAAGCGTTCCTTGCAGATGAAGAACAATAAAGCCCGGCGATCAGCCCGGATGTAGAGAGGACGAAAGAACGGAATGAAAAAGTCATGGATACGTGTGCTAAGCACAGGTGTATTAACCGGGATGCTGACCATTGGCGCGGCATTGCCTGTATGGGCATCTGATTTGACGACAAGTGAACTACGTGTCAAAGCGGGTAGCACGAGCGCCTACATTAACGGCGATAAGCAGGCCATAGCCAAACCTTACAAGTTCAAGGGTGTAACGATGGTACCTGTCGGTGTATTCAAGAAAGCATTTGGCAGTGAAATCCGGCTGGAGAAAAATGATGTTGTCAAAATCAAGGAAGGTTCACACACGGTTACCCTAACGATTGGCAGTTCGATTGCTTGGGTGGATGGTGTAAAACATGAAATGGGTGCCGCCCCCAAGATGGTGAATGGCGTACTTATGGTTCCACTTCGTGCGGTTGCTGCCGGTATCGGAGCGACGCTAGCTCCAACCAGTTCCGGAGAAATGGTCATTCGTCTGTTGCAAACCGATGATTCGGTGGATGATGAGGATGGTATTCATCCGGATGAAGGCAAAACCAGAATTGGCAACAGTTTTTACGGTTGGTCCATTAACTACCCGGCAGACCTTATGGTTTTCCAGACCGGTGAGCAGGAGCGCATGATAACTTTCGGCGCTGCGGACAACAGTTATTATCTTGAAGTGTATGTCAGCGATCAGGATGTGGCTCTGGATGCGGATGATTTGTTGCAGCAACTCGTCCAGGAAGCCAAACAATCGGGAGATACGGTGCTGGATCGTGAAGCGGTGTCGAAAGGCAAAACGCCTTATGCACGGATTATCGTGAAGGATGTAGACGGCATGTTATGGGAGATGCGTCAGTATCTGAGCGAAGGTCGTCAATATGATGTGTATCTCGCGGATTACGAAGCCTTGAATTATAAAGATCTGGGCAAACGTGCAGCGCTACTCAATTCATTCCAGCCAACCTATGCGGAATCGGATCGAACGATCAAGGATCTATCCACCGTAGATAATGGCATGCGCTCCGCTTGGAACGATGATTATGGTATTGAGTTGAAGATTCCTGCCGGCTGGTCGATGGATAACAATCAGATGATCTATGAATCCAAGGATGGTGCGTATCTGCAATGGCGTGTCACTTCGGCGAAGGCAGGTACAACGGTAAAAGACTGGAGCGGCCAACTGGATAAGTGGATGCGCGAGACATTTACACCAGAGAGTTACGAGCCGATTGGTTCATATACGATGGATATCTCGGGAGAGACTGCCGAGGTGAATGAATTCCGTTATAACTTTGGCGGGGGCTGGCAGACCGAGTTTGATGTTCTTTTGCAGAAGAATGGGTATCGATATTATGCAGAGTATACGTTCCCTGAGGAGCAAAGTGCAGATCGGGCATGGTTTGAACGGATTATGAAGAGTGTGGAGATTGATTTTGATACGGTTGCCGATAATTTCGGTCAGCTGGATGAAGATCCTTATTTGACAGACAAAACGAAGACACTTACACGTACGTCCAAACGTTATAAATACAGTGTAGATATTCCGCGTTACTGGACACCTTACAGTGATCGATTCGAATATTCACCTGTGGTGTACACCTTTACGGGCGGAGAATTCTCCATTGCGGCGAGTGAAGACAAGTCAATCGAGATGACGGTCAGCCAACTGAGAGAAGCTTATGCCGAAGCCACCAAAACGCGGAAAAACTTCCAGCTGCTGCGCAGTGAGGAGCTGACGTTTGCGGGTGTGCCTGCATTTTCCTTTACGTATCATGAGCTGGACAAAGGCGTGCCATATGCGGGTCGGCAGATCGTGTTTGAAAAGGATGGAACAACCTATACGATCACAAGTGGGCTGAATGATGCCAACAAGACAGAAGTTCAGGCGGCAGCCTTGGAAAAAGCAGTGAACTCATTTACTTTTATTAAATAATTGTAGTGGAGCCGGAGGGTCAAAAGACCTTTCGGTTTTTTCGTTGTGCTGGAAATGAAAATGGTAAACGGTTTTTTCAGGAAAACGTAGAAGAGTCGGTGCAGAAGTGGTACACTATACTAGTTCAGGAGTTATGACTGCTGATCTGATGAATAGGAATGACTGTAAGCTTGGCGTTCAGGCAATACAGACATAATAGATAGATATTGTAATACCGTGACAATGCAGGTGTACCCGATAAGGTGCAATCTTAGGCTTAGTATGTTCAGGCGTTTAAGGATATAGGGACGAAATCCGGCGGATAGCCGGTTATGGGGAGGATCTACATGAAAACAGCAACAATACGAAGAGAAGACGTTGAACTTCTGGCACCCGCTGGTGACTGGGATTGTATGCGTTCGGCGGTAGCCAATGGCGCAGATGCAATTTTCTTCGGAGTCGAAAAGTTTAATGCACGAGCACGGGCGAACAACTTCCGCATGGACGAGCTGCCGGAGATTATGGCGTTTTTGCACAGCTATGGCGTAAAAGGTTTTTTGACCTTTAATATATTGATTTTTGAAAATGAATTGACGGATGCCAAAGAATTGATTGATGCATGTGTCGATGCAGGTGTGGACGCTGTAATTGTTCAGGATTTGGGTTTGGTGAAGATGATCCGCGAGATCTCGCCGGATTTCCCGATTCACGGTTCAACACAGATGACAATTACGTCCCCGGAAGCGGTCGAGTTTACGAAGCCGTTTGATATGGAACGTGTCGTTCTGGGACGGGAGAACAACCTGAAGCAGATCCAGAAGATCGGGGAACAGGCGAAGCTTCCAATGGAAGTATTTGTTCATGGTGCGCTGTGTGTATCCTACTCAGGGCAATGTCTTACTTCCGAAATGTGGGGAGGACGTTCAGCGAACCGCGGAGAGTGCGCACAAGCTTGTCGTCTTCCATACGATCTGATGGTGGATGGGGTGCACAAACCGATGGGTGATGTAGCATATCTGTTGTCTCCGAAAGATCTGGCAGCGATTGACCTGATGCCGGAACTGATCGAAGCAGGAGTAACTTCTTTCAAAATTGAAGGACGTCTCAAAACGCCGGAATACGTAGCAAACGTAGTAAGCAAATACCGCAAAGCAATTGACCGTTATTTTGATGGAGATAACACACCGCCAAGCAAGGAAGAAGTTCGCGAATTGCAGCAAAGCTTCTCCCGTGGATTCACACATGGTTTCCTCAGCGGTACAAACAACAAAGAACTGGTGGATGGAACGTTCCCGAAAAGCCGTGGTGTCTACCTTGGTCGTGTAGATCAAGTGTTACGCGATGGTGTGGTCCTGAAGCTGGATGCACCCGTGAAACGTGGAGACGGGATTGTATTTGACGCTGGAGACCCGACTCAGAAGGAAGAAGGCGGACGGGTATACGATGTACGTCGCAAAGGCGTAAAACTCGAAGGCGAAGCCGAAGAGGGCTGGATCGTTGACGTTGTGCCAGGCCGCAGTGACGTAGATCTGCGCCGCGTGAAAGTTGGCGACAAAGTCTGGAAAACGAATGACCCGGCGCTCGACAAACGTCTGCGTCAAAGCTTCGAGACCGAGAAGCCTTACCGCGTATTCCCGGTAAAAGTAAAAGTTATCGGCAGCCCGGGGCAACCGCTCAGTACGTGGTGGACAGACGTGCAGAAAGGCACGACCGTCCGTATTGATTCCGAGATGGAACTGGACATCGCCCAGAAGCGTCCAATGACACATGAATTGCTCGAAGAGCAGTTCGGACGTCTGGGAGGCACAGTGTTCCAGTTGGAAGGAATGGACGTCAATCTGCACGGTGACGTCATCATCCCGATGCGCGAGTTGAATAACATTCGCCGTCAGGCAGTAGAACAACTCGCGGGCGAACGTCCTAAACCACCCGTCTACGTGAAACGGGCGGTAGATGTATACGGCGATTCGGTTAAACCGGCATCGCCAGTCGCTCGCGGTCAAGCAGAGCTGACCGCGCTCTGTCGCAGCCTGCCACAAGTGGAGGCAGCGATTGAAGCGGGGATCGGCATGATCTATGCTGACTTCGAGTTTATCAAGCAGTTCCCGGCAGCCGTGGAAGCTGTACATGCCGCTGGTCGCAAGATCGCGCTGGCAACACCGCGTATTCACATGCCTGGGGAGAACGGATATCATAACAACATCCTGCGTCTGAAGCCGGATGCGGTATTGGTTCGTAATACAGGCGCACTGTACTTCTACCTGCGCCACCGGATGGAAAACCCGGATGCGAAGCACCCGGAACTGATCGGCGACTTCTCATTGAACATCGCCAATCACAAAGCAGTAGAATTGTTCCTGGAAGCCGGATGTGACTGGATTACCCCATCCTATGACCTGAACATTCAACAAATGGTTGATCTGCTGGGCCACTCCCGTACAAGTCAGACTGAAGTGGTTATCCATCAGCATCTGCCGATGTTCCACACCGAGCACTGTGTGTATTGTACGTTCATGAGTGAAGGAACGGACTTCACGAACTGTGGACGTCCTTGTGAGGAACAGCGTGCATCACTACAAGACCGGATCGGTATGTCCCACCCGGTACGTGTGGATGAAGGCTGCCGTAATACGGTATACAACGCAGTGGAGCAGTCAGGTGCCGAGTACCTGACCAACTTTATGGATCTGGGTGTATCCCGTTACCGTGTGGAGTTTCTGGAAGAGACACCAGAGCAGGTACGCGAAGTAATTGATCTGTACAACCGTGCACTGCGCGGCGAGATCAGTGGTACACAAGTCTGGAAAACACTCAAAGCAACGAACCAACTGGGCGTTACACGTGGTCAATTGGTGAAATAAACAAATTGTATTTTACATCCACATTTACAATCACGCATGAAGCAACCCCAATCTCTGCTTTAAGGAGCTCTTGGGGTTTTTTTACATCATGACACAGGAGGCGAAGAAGCGTGGCGCCATTCACAATTATGGATATCAAATTGCTGTGCGGGGTCACGGCATTCAAGCGCGGAGAAGATTATAACCAATCTGGCAGGGTGACCAATCTGGTGGTCAGTAAGGATCAGCTTCATTATGAAGCACAGGTACGTGGATCGGAGCGCTATCAGGTGACGGTGGATATAGATGGATCAGGTGAGGTTGTGGCAGGCTGCAGTTGTCCGGGTGACGGCAGACATTATGACTATTGCAAACATGTCGCTGCTGTCCTGTTGGCTATTCACGAATGGGGTGAGCAGCAGGAGCGTAATGCCACGATTGCCTCTGGGAAGCCTCCTCAACCTGCTACAGGCCAAGGAGCCAATACCAGTTCTAACTTTGGTTCCAAGTCCAAGGTTGGGACGCTAGTCGAAGAGAGCGTGTGGGAGCGCCCCCAGTCCGCTTCACAACGAGAGCAACTGAATGATGCTCCAGAGCGTCCTCCGGTTCATTTTGCCCAAGCAGGTCGGCCAAGCTCAGCTTCGGGGTGGGGCCGATCGGCAGATAAACCTTCTTACCGTACGGCGGATCAGATTCTGTCCATGTTTGCCAAGGATCGGAGACCGCTGCATGGAACTGATCGTAAGTACACTGCTCCTGTCAGCCGTTCCTCCCTGCGGGAAGAATTGCAGGTTCAGTTTATATGCAAGCTGATACAGGTTCACAAGGGTGGCGGGAAACTTGCTCTTGAATTGAAAGTGGGTAACAAACGTCTGTATGTGGTGCAGAAAGTGAAACAATTCCTGAACTGCATCGAAAAAGGCGAGCCCATGTCATTTACCAAACTGTTCCACTATGATCCATTAATGCATGTGTTCACTCCGCAGGATCAGGCGATTCTCTCGATGCTCATTCGAATGAGGCAGAGTGAAGAGGCATACCGCGAATCCATTTCCGGTTATTTGGGGGCGTCAGATGGACGGGATATATTGATTGCTCCACTCGTATGGAAGCCACTGCTGGAATTGCTGCTGCAGGCTGATAGTCGGATGGAGGGTACAGGATTTGCCAATGGACCACTCACGCTCGGTGAGGGAGTATTGCCTTTGTTTTACCGGATTGCCCAGGGAGCGAATGAAGGGTATCAGCTTGAAATTTCGGGTCTGCGTGAGCTGATTCTTCTTCCTGCTTATGATGCCGCTGTGGTGGAAGGGCAGTTGCATATGTTGGAGCCGATGCAGATGCGAAGTCTGGAGGACTTGAGTGGGGCGCTCACGTCATATGGAATCAAGGAAAGCATTGATATTTCGACCCAGCAGGTGGATGAGTTTGTACAGCATGTCGTGCCAGAACTGCGTACGCTTGGACATCTGTCCATTGATTCGCAGGTGCGTGAACAGATCGCGGAACCGGAACTTTCACCGAAGCTGTACATCGACTTCTATCGTGAACGT
Organism: Paenibacillus sp. FSL M8-0212; assembly: GCF_038004645.1. NCBI lineage: Bacteria > Bacillati > Bacillota > Bacilli > Caryophanales > Paenibacillaceae > Paenibacillus > Paenibacillus sp. FSL M8-0212. The sequence goes on from NZ_JBBORP010000001.1 coordinate 3,272,085, forward strand.
ATTACAGCGCGTCTGGAATTCGACTATGAGGTCATGGTTATTAATCCGCTTGCAGAGTATTTAATAGATGAAGAAGAGAAAAAGGTTATTTTGGTGCGTGACCGATACAAAGAGCGGAATCTGATTGAACGGCTTGATCGATCCTTTCTCGAAAGGGATGGTAGTGTTTGGGCGAGCGAACGGGAAGATGCCATCTATGATGTCATGTATCATCTGTTGCCTGAACTTGAGAAACAGGTAGCTATCTATATGCCAAACGCCGTGAAGGCGATGGTGCAATCCTATCCAACACCGCCGAAAGTACGAGCAGATTTGGGAAGAGGATTGGACTGGCTGGAGATTTCATTCGAGATGGAAGGTGTGGACGAGCAGGAACTTCAGGAACTCATGCGTCGCATTGTGGAAAAGAAACCGTATTTCCGTCTCAAGAGCGGTGTCTTTCTGTCGCTTGAAAATGAAGGTGCAGATAGCTTCGCTCACATGGCCGATTCACTTGGGCTGGGGGCAGATGACATCAAGAGCAGCCATATCCGGCTGCCAGCTGTTCGGGCGTTACAATTGCCAGGCAGGGACGAAGTTTCCGGTCATGTGAAGTGGGGAGGCTCCCTGAAACGTTTCCTCGATGATCTCAGAGATCCCGAACGGATGGATTTTGCATTGCCGGGATCACTGACCCCCATCCTGCGGGATTATCAGAATAGCGGATACCAGTGGTTGCGTACTCTCGCTTATTATCGTTTTGGCGGCATTCTGGCGGATGATATGGGACTTGGTAAAACGTTGCAAAGCATCGCCTATATCACAGCAGTGCTTCAGGAGAAGCCCGAGTACAATATGGACCATACGGGCGATGATAAATATCGGGAGAGCGGATCATTATGGGGTGGTGAAACGTTGGCGACTTCCGACATCGATCCTGAAACTGGACTCCCATTGGATAAGATGGCTTCAGAGAATACGGATGGTTTATGGTCCACGATACAGCAGGATGGATTGACGATCCGAACGAGGGTTACTCATCCTCCCGTACTTGTCGTGGCTCCTGCCTCGCTGACCTACAACTGGGCTAATGAGTTTGCACGGTTCGCCCCGCATCTGAACGTCTTGATCGCAGCCGGTCAGAAAGAAGAGCGAGCCAGCATGCTTTCAGGCATGGATGAGGCAGATGTGATTGTGACGTCTTATCCTCTGTTGCGACGGGATTTGGATACCTACCTGGGCCGAACCTTCCATACGCTCATTTTGGATGAAGCTCAGGCAATCAAAAATGCTTCTTCCCAGACTGCGCAGGCAGTGAAACAAATTCAGGCTCCGCGCCGTTTTGCACTCACAGGTACACCTGTGGAGAACTCGCTGGATGAATTGTGGTCCATTTTTGAAGCCGTATTCCCAGGGTTATTTCCAAGTTACAGAAGATTCCGCGACCTTCCTCCGGAACGGATCTCGCGGATGGTGCGTCCGTTTATTCTACGCCGCCTGAAGAAGGATGTGCTGGAAGAATTGCCTGATCGAATTGAAACGGTACAGCGGTCAGAGCTTACGGTTGAACAGAAGAAACTGTACGCCGCATACCTATCCCAGCTTCAGGATGAAGCATCGAAGGACATGGAGGATAACGGATTCCAGAAGAATCGTATCAAAATTCTGGCGGGCATCACGCGCTTACGTCAGTTGTGTTGTCACCCGGCCCTCTTTGTTGAAGGATATCAAGGCGATTCTGGGAAAATGGAGCAGTTGCTGGAAACGGTCGAGGATTGTTTAGCTTCAGGCAAACGAATTCTCATCTTCTCCCAATTTGCGAGCATGTTGAACCTGATTCGTCAGACCCTTGCGGCACAGGGAAGGAATCTTTTCTACCTCGATGGTCAGACCCCTGCACAGAGCCGGGTTGAGATGTGCCGCAGATTTAATGAGGGCGAAGCTGAACTGTTCTTAATCTCCCTGAAGGCTGGAGGGACAGGGCTAAACTTAACAGGGGCAGATACCGTTATATTATATGATCTATGGTGGAATCCCGCCGTGGAAGAACAGGCAATTGGCCGTGCCCATCGTATGGGACAGAAACAAGTGGTGCAAGTCATTCGTTTAGTTACCGAAGGTACGATCGAAGAGAAGATTTTGGAACTCCAGCAGCGGAAGAAGGACTTGATTGCCGAAGTAATCGAACCGGGAGACGGAGGATCAACGACTTTATCCGAACAGGATATCCGCGAATTGTTGATGGTATAATGAAGTCCAAGCATCCTAGCAATAAGAATCATTAAATATATGAATCTATACAAGATGGACTAATCATTTACATGATAACGGAGAGGACAGAAATAACCTGAAAAAGCGAAGCGTTCGCCTAAAAGCTTTCTGAAAGAAGCTGCATCGGAAAGCATACGCTATCCTCGGATTTTCCCCTTTAAAAAAGGGAATGAAAAAAATCTGGGGATAACAGCGATTGGAAGGTTGTTCTGTCATCGGAGTGGTAAGTGTAAATATGCTTTAGTTCAACTTGTTTAACAAAAGGAGTGGGTTCGTGTGCGTATTCGCAAAGCGATTATTCCAGCTGCAGGGCTGGGTACCCGGTTTCTGCCTGCTACCAAGGCGATGCCTAAGGAAATGCTGCCCATCGTGGACAAGCCAACGATCCAGTATATTATTGAAGAAGCCGTAGCTTCAGGCATTGAAGATATCATTATTGTGACGGGTAAAGGGAAGCGGGCCATTGAAGATCACTTCGACTATTCTTTTGAACTGGAGCAGAATCTCGCGGACAAACAGAAGTGGGACTTGCTTAACGAAGTACGCAAACCCTCCGAGATGGCAGATATCCATTATATCCGTCAAAAGGAACCGAAGGGACTTGGTCACGCCATCTGGTGCGCCCGCAAGTTTATCGGCAATGAGCCTTTTGCCGTTCTGTTAGGGGACGACATTGTGGAAGCGAACCATCCCTGCCTGAAGCAGATGATTGATGTCTACGATGAACTGCAATCTCCGATCGTTGGTGTACAACCTGTTGATTGGAGTGAGGTATCCCGCTACGGGATTGTAGACGGAGAATTGCTGACTCCTACCGATGATCGTGTCTTTCGCGCGCGCCGCTTAATTGAGAAACCAAAGACTGAAGATTCCCCTTCTAACCTTGCTATTATGGGACGTTATATTCTTACACCGGATATCTTTGAGATACTAGGTCAACAATCTGCTGGCGTTGGGGGCGAAATTCAGCTCACGGATGCCTTGTCCCGATTGAATGAGCAGCGGCAGATTCTCGCATATCATTTTGATGGTCTGCGTCATGATGTTGGCGAGAAGTTAGGTTTCATTGAGACGTCCATACATTATGCATTGCAACGCCCGGATCTTCGTGATGATTTGATGGCGTATCTGAAGAAGATAGTGGCGTCAGACTAACAAATCCTTAATCAAATAGATCAGAAAATGATCTACCCTTGATGAGGGCGAACAGTATTAAGAATAGGTCACCCAATAGTTTTGTTATCACAAGAGACATAATCATCCTTTAAATGTTCTAATCTTAGTTATAACAGATTTGCTTAAGCAGTTAATAAAATCTAATTTCTATATAGGGGAGCCTCAAAATATGAAAGCTATTATCCTTGCGGGTGGGACAGGGTCTCGCCTGTTTCCTTTAACTAAGGTAACTAATAAACATTTGCTTCCTGTGGGTAAGTATCCGATGATTTTTCATGCTTCATATAAATTAAAACAAGCTGGCCTTACCGATATCATGGTCATTACTGGAAAAGAACATATGGGCGATGTTGTTAATCTACTTGGTAGCGGAAGCAACATGGGCGTCTCATTCACATATCGAGTTCAGGATGAAGCCGGTGGAATCGCTCAAGCATTGGGTTTGGCTGAACAATTCGCAGGTGATGACCAGATTGTTGTCATATTAGGAGATAACGTGTTCGAGGACAACATTACAGAATATGTAGTTAGTTTCCGGGAGCAGAGATGTGGAGCTAAAATATTGATCCAAGAGGTTTCTGATCCTCATCGTTTCGGGGTGCCTGAGATTGATGGTCATCGTATTGTATCTATTGAAGAAAAGCCTCAAATACCTAAAAGCAATTATGCAGTCACAGGCATATATATGTTTGATAATGAGGTTTTTAATATAATTCGAACATTAAAGCCCTCCGATCGGGGAGAGTTAGAAATTACGGATGTCAACAATGCATATATTGAAAGTGGAAATTTAACTTACGATATACTCCAGGGTTGGTGGACCGATGCGGGTACTCATGCATCATTAGCGCGGGCTAACGAATTGGCACAGGATGTTGTTTTTGGTGAAGAATTTGGAAAGTTAAAGTTATAGAAGAGAAGGGATGGTAAAACAATTGAAGATCACTCCTTCGAAGCTGACAGGCGCTTGTTTGATTGAACCATTGGTGCATGGGGATCATCGGGGTTTCTTTATGGAAAGTTACAACGACCACATCATGAAACAGAACGGAATTCACTACGACTTTGTTCAGGATAATCAATCTTTGTCCGCACAGCCGGGAGTATTACGTGGTTTGCACTACCAGCTTAATCCCAAAGCACAAACCAAGCTAATTCGGGTCATCTCGGGTGCAATTTACGATGTCATTGTCGATATTCGTCTTGGCTCTCCAACGTTTGGCCAGTGGCAGGGTTTCATCCTTAGCGAATATAATCACTGCCAGTTGCTTGTGCCTAAAGGTTTTGCTCATGGTTTTTGCACATTGGTTCCCAATACCCAAGTCTTATACAAAGTGGACGAATATTATTCCCCTGAGCATGATCGCGGCATATTATGGAGTGATCCGGTACTGGGTATAGATTGGCCTACTTCCAAACCGGTTTTATCAGAGAAAGACGAGAAGCACCCACTGCTTAAGGACGCAGAGATTAACTTCAATTTCGGATTGTAAAGGATACAGGAGGTTTCAAAATTATGAAACTGCTCGTTACCGGCGGGGCCGGTTTTATTGGAAGTAATTTTGTGATGTACATGCTGAATCAGCATCCTGATTATGAAATTATCAATGTGGATGCACTCACTTATGCGGGCAATTTGGAAAACTTGAAGTCCCTTGAAGGTAACAAGGGTCATACCTTCATCAAAGCTGATATAACAGAGGCTGCCAATATGGATCGTCTAATCGGTCAAGGCGTAGATGTGGTAGTCAACTTCGCGGCAGAATCTCATGTGGATCGCAGTATACTGGAGCCAGACGTTTTCGTGCGAACGAATGTGAATGGTACTCAGGCGCTGCTTGAAGCCGCTAAAAAACACAATATTTCCAAGTTTGTTCAGGTTTCGACGGATGAGGTGTACGGCTCACTTGGTCCAACTGGTCTGTTCACTGAAGAAACCCCATTGCAACCGAACAGCCCATATTCGGCATCCAAGGCTGGTGGAGATCTACTTGTGAGAGCGTATCATGAAACATTTGGTCTGCCAGTCAATATTACGCGTTGTTCCAACAATTACGGTCCGTACCAGTTTCCTGAAAAACTAATCCCGCTGATGATTTCACGTGCTCTAGCAGATGAGGCTTTGCCTGTATACGGAGATGGATTAAACATTAGAGACTGGCTCTATGTAGAAGACCATTGCAGCGCCATCGACCTGGTAATTCATCAGGGGATTAATGGTGAAGTATACAACATCGGTGGCAATAACGAACGAACCAACGTACACATTGTTAATACCATTTTGGAGCAACTTGGTAAGCCAGAATCCTTAATCAAATATGTGCAAGACCGACCTGGGCATGACCGTAGATACGGCATTGATCCTACCAAAACAATGTCTGAACTCGGCTGGAAACCGAAGTATACATTTGAAACTGGGATCAAGGAGACCATTCAATGGTATCTCGATAACAAAGAATGGTGGACTCGCATTCAGTCCGGGGTGTATAAACAGTACTACGCCAAGCAATACGGGTCTCGATTGGGAGACGATAATTAATGAGGGTATTGGTTACGGGATCAAATGGACAATTGGGACGTGATGTCGTTTTTCTTTTGGAGAATGGGGGACATTTTGTTCTTGCTTGTGATCGGGATCAAATGGATATTACCAATCAAGCACAGTGTATTGAAGTCATTTCCTCATTTCATCCTGAAGTGGTCATACATTGCGCAGCATATACGGCTGTAGATGCAGCGGAGACAGATATTGATGGTGCGTATAAAGTGAATGCGGTGGGAACGCGCAATGTTACTGTAGCGGCAGAAAGAACTGGAGCCAAGCTAATTTATATTAGTACTGACTATGTATTTGATGGCAACTCGGAAAACCCTTATCAGGAATATGATAATACGAATCCGCAAAGCGTGTATGGCAAATCCAAACGAGCAGGAGAATTAATGGTACAGTCACTGTCATCAAAATGGTTTATTGTGCGTACTTCTTGGGTTTATGGTCTTTATGGGAATAATTTTGTCAAAACGATGCTGAAGTTAGGTCAGGAAAAACCGAAATTGCAGGTTGTCAATGATCAAAAAGGGTCGCCTACGTATACCGTAGATTTGGGAGAATTCCTGCTAAAACTTATGCCTACAGAAAAGTATGGAATATACCATGCTTCCAATAGCGGGACTTGTACATGGTATGAATTCACTCAGGCTATCTTTGAGGAAGCTCGAGAGTTAAAAGGATTATCCATTCAAGCACAATTGGAGCCTTGTACGACAGAGCAGTTTCCTAGACCAGCGCCCAGGCCGCGTAATTCAGTGTTGGACCATCTATCCATTCGAACCAACGGTTTGTCTGGTCTCCGTTCGTGGCGGGAGGGCCTGCGTGATTTTATTGGCTTTTCATCAAATCAGGAATAAACATAGTAACACAATAACTAACTCTCGCTCGATTATTTGTGGGCGGGAATTCTCGTTAACGGAGCAAAAAAAGGCATGATGGCTCTGCTTACAGAAATGTTCAAAAGTTAGCCGAGCATGTGAAGTTTCATCTGGACCAGATCATTGTTATTGAAGGAAATAAATTTGGGATTTTAATGAACTCATGCTACCAAAGAGCCTATGTACGATTTATTGCATTCCGTAAGTAAGATGATATGTAGAAGCAGGATAAAATGAGTTCTCAAGAGTTCTTACTGGGACTTACAATCCATTCAAATCCTGCCCCCACCATTTAACAGCCGCCTAGGGCGGCTATTTTGTTTTACACCTCATCAATTCGGGTAGTTAGCTATCAAAAAGGTACTGAGGATGTGAATGTGATATGAAACGCATTGCCGCCGTGTTAATACTACTGATCGTTACCGTGGGCACACTCTTTTTCGCCTATGAAAGCGAGAGTGAGGAACAACGGGACGGATTTACCGCTTATAGATTAATCGCCCATGCGATGGGCAGTATTCGTGATCAACCATATACCAACGCCTATGAAGCGATGATTGCCAATTACGAGAAAGGCACACGTGTATTTGAGATCGATTTTATGTTGACATCGGATCGCAAAGCCGTAGCCAGACATGAATGGACCGCTAATATGAGCAAAATGCTAGGACAGGACCAAGAGCTTCCCGAGGAAAAACAGGCCGGAGCGTTGACACATGATGAATTCATGGATACGCCAATCTTGGGCATGTACCAACCCATGGATGCCGATGGCATTATAGATGTACTGGCTCAGTACCCGGATATGTATATCGTAACCGACACCAAGGAACAGAAGGATGAGGATATTCAGCAGGTGTTAAGATCCCTCGTGAATGCAGCCAAAGAACATGATCCATCCGTGCTGGATCGGGTGGTTGTACAGATCTATAACGAACCGATGCTTGAAACGGTGAAAGAAGTCTATGCATTCCCTTCCATTATCTATACGTTATATGCCACACAGGATACAGAAGATCAGGTTGTTGATTTTGTACAAAAAAATGATATTGATGCCGTGACTATGCCGGAATATAAAGTAAACCAGAATTTCGTCGCCAAGCTGAATAGTGCAGGCTCGGTCACCTACGTGCATACCATCAATGACACTGAACAGGTGGCTAACTATGAGAAATGGGGCGTGTACGGGGTGTACTCGGACGTGCTGACGGAGCAGGAGTTGGATGAGATGAATACACGTTTTGCCTGGAAACCGTAAAAATTCATGTTTTTCTGTTCCCCTTTTTATACGAACATTGACACTCACTGTCTGCTGACTTAGACTTAGTTTACAAGCTTTCTAGGATGCAGAAGAACCTCTGGAGGAATGTTCGTTGATAGACATGATTAAGCAGTGGAGACATGTATTTAAGCTTGACCCAGACCGGGAAATTACGGACGAAGAACTCGATCTGGTCTGTATGTCGGGGACCGATGCAGTTATCGTTGGCGGATCTTCGGGGATTACTTATGATAACACGGTAGACCTGATGTCCCGTGTGCGTCGTTATGAGTTGCCATGTGTGCTTGAAGTATCCGATCTGGAGGCTGTTGTCCCCGGGTTTGACGGATATTTGATCCCGATGGTCTTGAATGCAACGGACAGCAAATGGATGATTGGGCACCACCAGCAAGCCATAGAGCGTTACGGTTATCTTATCCCATGGGATCTGCTGATTGCCGAGGGTTATATTGTGCTTAATGCAAACTCCACGGTAGCGCGGTTGACTGGTGCAGATACGGATCTGACGACAGGAGCTGCGGTGGCATATGCCCAGGCAGCGGAGCGTCTGCTCAATCTTCCAATTGTATACATGGAGTACAGCGGAACGTTCGGAGATATGGAGCTTGTTGGTGAGACACATAGACAATTGGAGCGGGCACACCTCATCTACGGCGGCGGAATTGATGATCCGGAGAAAGCCACGCAAGCTGCCCAGGTGGCAGACACCGTCGTGGTAGGTAACATTGTGTACAGCGATTTGACTAAGGCACTTGAGACAGTGTTGGCTGTAAAAGGAACCAATTAATCGGTTTAGTTTACCATTCCCCCATTTTCCCCTTATGATCTGTTAAAATAGAACTTTGCCCTTACTAATTAAAGAAGTTATATGAGCGTAATGTCGTTTACACGAGAACGAAGTGTTCTCTCTTGTAATTTAACTACCCTTAAATATAAGCTAAACTAATTCTTACACTAGAACGAAGAGGACAGAAATAAGCTGGAGAAGCGAAGCATTCGCCTTTATTTCCGGTTTTTAACCTCTTACCAACAAATCGTATACAGGATTATGTTTACACGGAAACGGAGAGTGCAGAAGCAATCTGAAGAAACGAAGTGTTCGTATTTATCACCGGATTTTCCCTTTATTAAAGGGAATCAAAAAATTTGGGGATAACGACGATCGGAAGATGCTGCTGCAATCGAAGTCCAAGTGTAATGGATAGATCAGGTATACCGACCAACCAACCAACGAAAGGAGCATGCATGCATGCAACCTGTAAATATACATGATGCCGTTGCACGGCTTAACACCCCTCAACGGCAAGCCGTCGAGGCGACGGATGGCCCGCTGCTGATTATGGCCGGAGCGGGCTCCGGCAAAACCCGGGTGCTGACACACCGGATTGCCTACCTCATTGCAACACGGAAAGCGCCCCCGTGGGGCATTTTAGCGATTACCTTTACAAACAAAGCCGCTCGTGAGATGCAAGACCGGGTTTCCCAACTCGTAGGTGGCTCCCAGGGCCGCGACATTTGGGTATCCACGTTCCACTCCATGTGCGTGCGAATTCTGCGTCGTGATATTGAACGTATTGGCTTTACCTCCAACTTCAGTATTTTGGACTCATCGGACCAATTATCTGTAATTCGCAGCTGTATGAAAGATCAGAATATTGATACCAAGAAATTCGAGCCCAAAGCAGTTCAATCGATGATGAGCACGGCCAAGAATGAACTGATTAGTCCGGAGCAATATGAGAAGCAGGCAGGAGATTATTTCGAGGGTATTGTAGCGAAGATATATAAGATGTATCAGAAACGGTTAAGAGCCAACAACTCACTTGATTTCGATGATCTCATTATGCAGACTATTCAACTGTTCAAGGAAGTACCGGAAGTCCTCGACTTTTATCAAAAGAAATTCCAGTACATTCACGTGGACGAGTATCAGGACACGAACCGTGCACAGTACATGCTGTGCCGCATGCTCGCTGACAGTCACCACCGCATCTGCGTTGTAGGGGATAGTGACCAATCGATCTATCGCTGGCGCGGGGCGGATATCAGCAATATCCTGAATTTTGAGAAAGACTATCCAGAAGCAAATACGATTTTGCTGGAGCAGAACTACCGTTCAACTTCCAATATCCTGAATGCAGCGAATGAAGTGATCGGCCTGAATACAGGGCGTAAACCGAAGAAACTGTGGACGGACAAAGAGGGTGGTTCGAAGATCAAGGTATACCGTGCGGATTCCGAACATGATGAGGGGTATTTTGTTACCTCCGAGATTAGTAAAAATGTGAAGAACGGCAAATCCTATCAGAACCATGCGATTTTGTATCGTACCAACGCCCAGTCCCGGGTTATAGAGGAAATTCTGATCAAGTCTGATATTCCGTATCAGATTGTCGGCGGCATCAAGTTCTACGATCGTAAAGAGATCAAGGACATTCTGGCGTATCTGCGCCTGTTATCCAACCCCGACGATGATATCAGTCTCACCCGGATCATTAATGTACCGAAGCGTAGCATTGGTGATACAACGGTAGCGAAGCTTGCGGCTGCGGCAGGAGAGCGTGGTATTTCCATTTTCCGAGTACTTCAGGTTGTGGATGATCTTGGATTTGCAGGCCGTACGCGAAATGCGCTGGTGGAGTTCTATGACATGATCGCTGCGTTGCATCAGATGGTAGAGTATCTGTCTGTAACTGAACTGACCGAGAAGATTCTTGAGATGAGCCAATATCGTCTTGAGATGCAAAATGAAAACACACTCGAATCTCGTGCACGGCTGGAGAACATTGATGAGTTCCTGTCGGTAACGATGGAATTTGAGAAAAATAATGAAGACAAAACGCTCGTATCGTTCCTCACTGATCTTGCATTGATTGCTGACATCGATAGCATGAACGATGATGAAGAGGATCAGAGCGATGCCGTTACCCTGATGACCATGCACAGCGCCAAAGGTCTGGAGTTCCCGGTAGTCTTTATCGTGGGTATGGAGGAAGGTGTCTTCCCGCACAGCAGGGCCTTTATGGACAATGAAGAGCTGGAGGAAGAACGCCGACTTGCTTATGTGGGGATTACTCGTGCAGAAGAGCAACTTTTTCTGTCGTGTGCCCAGATGCGTACCTTGTTTGGACGTACCACAGCGAATCCGCCTTCCCGCTTCCTGGACGAAATTCCGGATGAGCTGAAGGAAGACACCTCCATGGCTCGTGATCGTTACCGCCGCGGAAGCAGCGGAGGCGGCTCATATGGTGGACGTGGACTAGGTTCTAGTGGAGGAAGTAACTTCGGTGGTGGTACCAAGCTCTTCGATCACCAAAGCAAGAGTGGTTCATCTGCTACCTCATCCACGCCAACTTCGCGTGTGACCACGAGCACGTCTCGCCCAGCATACTCTACGCCATCATCGGCTTCCAAGCCGGTGGCTTCTAATGGTGAAGCAGGATTCAAGGCAGGAGATAAAGTGCAGCATGGCAAATGGGGGACAGGCACCATTGTTGCGGTCAAAGGGACAGGTAATGATACCGAACTGCAGATTGCCTTCCCGGCTCCGGTGGGTGTGAAACGTTTGCTTGCCGGATTTGCCCCAATTACGAAAGTAGAATAAGAACGAAACCTCCTTTTGTACGATAACGGAGAGAACAGAAATAACTTGAAGAAGCAAGGCGTTCGCCTTTATCCCTGGATTTCTACCTTTTAAAATGAATAAAAGAAATCCGGGGATAACAGCGCTCGGAAAGTTATTCTGTTATCGGAGTTCACGTGCAATAGGAGTATTCGTTCTACATATATAGATCAAATTAACGGAGGGATGGCCCTGTATGGACCCGATGCACCGGATGGAGCAACTCGTTACCGAGCTGAACCAGCATAATTATCAGTACTACACGATGGATCAGCCACAGATCAGCGATAAGGAGTATGATCTTCTGTACGATGAACTGGTTACGCTGGAACAGGAAAGCGGCATCGTTCTGCCTGATTCTCCAACACAGCGTGTGGGCGGCGAACTGCTCAAGGGGTTTACCCCGCATCGCCACTTATCCTCCTTATGGAGTCTGGACAAAGCACAGAATATTGAGCAGCTTCGGAGCTGGAATACCCGTGTACTGAAACTGATTAATGACTATAACAGTAAAAATCCCGATACGCCTTTACCGGAACCAGGTTATGTCATTGAGTTGAAGTTTGATGGATTGACGCTCAACCTGACCTACACTAACGGCGAGTTGGTACAAGCCTCTACTCGTGGTAACGGTACGGTGGGCGAAGGTATTCTGGCACAGGTAAGAACGATCAGATCTGTCCCCCTCAAAATTCCTTACACAAGCGGCACGATTGAAGTACAGGGTGAAGGTATCATGAACTTGTCTGTACTGGATCGATACAATGAGACCGCGGCAGAACCGCTCAAGAATGCACGGAATGCAGCAGCGGGAGCACTGCGCAACCTGAATCCAAAGGCGACGGCTGAGCGTCGACTGAATGCTTATTTTTATAACGTAGGTTATTCGGACGACATTCAGTTTGCCAATCATCAGCAGATGATGGACTTCCTGCGTGAGAACCGCTTCAAAGTGAATCCATCCATCACGTACTTCCATGAGTTTGATGATGTGATGGAACAATTGGCTGCGATACAGGAGAACCGGGGTAAGCTGGACTATCTGATCGATGGAGCTGTTATCAAAATTACGGACATGCGCACTCGCGAGGTACTGGGTTATACCGATAAGTTCCCTCGCTGGGCGGTAGCATATAAATTCGAGGCAGAAGAGACCACGACGGTTCTTAATGCTGTAGTATGGAATGTGGGCCGTACTGGCAAAGTAACTCCGCTGGCGCGCGTAGAACCGGTTGAACTTGCCGGAGTAACGGTACAGAACTGTACGCTGAACAATGTCGGCGATATTGAGCGCAAAAATCTGAAGTTTGCTCTGGGCACACGGGTCTTTATTCGTCGCTCCAACGACGTCATTCCTGAAATTCTGGGCAAAGTGACGGAGGAGAGTGATGGCGAGGAGATCGTCTTCCCTGAGCAGTGTCCTGCATGTGGATTCCCGCTGGAGCAACGTGGAGCGCATCTATTCTGTAACAACAGACTGGCTTGCAAACCGCAAACGGTGGCACGTATTTCCCATTTTGCTTCCCGTGATGCCATGGACATCGAGACGTTCAGTGAGAAAACAGCGATTCAGCTGTATGATGAATTGAACGTACGTGAGCCTGCCGACCTGTATACGTTACAGTTTGATGATCTGGTGAAGCTGGAGCGATTTGGGGAAAAGAAAGCGAACAACCTTATCGCTGCGCTTGAGCTTAGTAAAGATAGAGACTTGGCTTCGTTCCTATACTCACTGGGTATTCCGAACACAGGTAAATCGACAACGCGCATGCTCGCTGATCATTACCGTGATCTGCACGCCATTATGAATGCAACTGTGGAAGAACTGGTTGAACTACCCGACGTCGGTGGTATTGTGGCAGAGAGCATCGTAAACTTTTTTGCAGATCCGTTTACACAGGCTGCAATTGAGAAAATGCTCAACTTGGGCGTGAAAGCTCAGGCACCTGAGGCGCCAACCGTTGCTGTTGTGGAAGATTCCTTCTTCAGTGGTAAAACGGTCGTTTTGACTGGAACGCTGCACCAACTGACTCGGGAAGAGGCAACGCAAAGACTGGAAGCACTCGGAGCGAAGGTGACTGGCAGTGTGTCGAAAAAGACAGATTTGGTTGTTGCCGGAGAGAAGGCAGGTAGTAAACTAACCAAGGCCCATGATCTCGGTATTCCAACGATTGAGGATGAGGATGAACTTGTACGTCTTTTGAACCCACAGGGTTAAAGGATGAATTAGCAAAAGAGTTCATATAAGAAAGCCCCCGAAGACACGAATATGTGATCGGGGGCTTTTGCTATTTATCTAAAATATTTTTACAACGAATGGACGCTCACCAATCTTATCTTATGTGATCATGATCCACTTAAATTGTTAGGGATGCGCTGAGATGCGCCTGTAAGCCATGCATCCTTATCATATCCTCGCTCTTCCCAGTAACCGATATGTTCGCTGTCGATGAGTTCAATGCGATTTAACCATTTTACCGATTTATAGGCATACATCTGAGGAATGACGAGTCGTACCGGACCGCCAAGATCAGCCGGGATAGGTTTGCCATCATGCATGACAGCGACCATAATATCTTCCATTTGCGCTTGATCCATCGTAATGGCATCCGTATACACACCGTCACCGGAATAAAACTTCACACTATGAGCTTCCGGTTTGACCCCGGCTTGCTTCAAAAGCTGAGCAAGAGAAATGCCTTCCCAGGTATTCTTATATACAGACCATCCCGTTACACAGTGGAAATCACTAACCTGTACGGTACGGGCCAGCTTCACAAACTGTTCCCAGTTCCAAACCTGTGCCCGTTCAACCAATCCATCGATTCGGAAAGACCAGTTAGCATTGGAGAAGGACGGTATGGGCGTAACCGTATATACGCGGAAATGACCTTCAGCTCCGCCTCCGATGGGAGGAGAGGAAGCAGATAGCGGTTGTGGCAGAGGAACCATACGGTTAGGATCGTTCTCCAGCATGCTATCAATACTATTATCGATCTTGAGATTTCGTCCTACCCAGGATATAAAAGTAGGACCAAGAGTCACGGCGAGACCAACCCCCACGGCAGAACGGATGAAAGCTCGTCGTGTATACAACGGTTGAGGTCGCTCCTCTGATTTGAGGGGATCTCTCTCGGAACTGCGATCAAACCGGGAAGAAGATATAGCAGCCGGAGTTTCTTTTTCATCCGATATTGAATCAGATGGATCAGCTGTATTTTGAACTTGTGTTGAAGTTGTAGTGGTTTTAACTGCACGACGTGCAGGGTCCTTTAACCATTTGGTTCGAGTTATGGAGTGATAGATGATATAAGGTAAGCCCACCCAAGTCAGCAGGTCATGGATCAGAAGTGCAGCATTCGACCATCGAGGTCCAGCCAGCTTGAACTGCCATAATACAATACCCGAGAGTAGCCAGCCTACTAGCAGCGCAAGAACTAAGATGGTGTTCACCCTTTGCCAAGGTCTATTACGAAGCTGTTTCCAGTGCTTTCCGGCCAAAATCAAGTAATATACCACGGGTGCCAGCATAGCTAGCCCAACGATGATATGTAGCCATTTTAACCATACACGCCCAATTCCGAGTATCTCTCGCCAAAAGCCGCCTACCAGCATAAGACCTGATATAGCAAGGATCACAACAATCCAGGCATTCCAAGCATGGATGGAAACCAACTTTTTGCCGTAACCTTTGCGCATGTTCTTCAACCATTGTTTCAAGTGCGATCACCCCATATAGGTTAGTAATGAGTTTATTCAGAACTTTGATATGTAATAGCCAGCTGCAAATGGAGTGCGTTATCGGTGTAAAGGTAATCATACGAGACGATTAACGATTGTTCATAACTACGTATGAAGAAGTACACTTGATTGCTTAGCCTTATCTTTATATCTATATACCTTATTATAGAGTTTTTGGATCACTTTCTTCAAACCAACAGGAGGGCAGGGCTCATTATCCCAATCGGGCACTCTAGCTGACCTTCATCTAGATCCTTATTACGTATGGTTTTAGAAATCAATATTATAGAAAGGACATGTTTCTTTGATAAAGAGTAGCCTTTAATAGGTTCCATCTTTGTTTCAGATATTGTGTTAATGTGTCGCATATAGGCTGAAGGCAAGATACCGTTGTTGAAGATTTATATAATATCAGAGGGGAGATTAAAAATGCTTGCTAAATAAATCGCTACATGATATATTATTTCTTGTCGCTTCAAACGAATGATTGTCATAATCATTTGAAAGGTGACGAAAACAAAGTGTTGACAGTAAGTTAGTTAACATGATATGATAAGATTCCTGTCCGGTTGACAAACATCAACATAAACGGACATACAAGTTCCTTGAAAACTGAACAAATGGATAGTAACTTTTGATTCACAATGAATCGTCAGATTCAAAATGAGCTTATCGCTCTTTTCAATACTTTATTGGAGAGTTTGATCCTGGCTCAGGACGAACGCTGGCGGCATGCCTAATACATGCAAGTCGAGCGGAGTTGATAGGAAGCTTGCTTCCTTGATACTTAGCGGCGGACGGGTGAGTAACACGTAGGCAACCTGCCCTCAAGTTTGGGACAACTACCGGAAACGGTAGCTAATACCGAATAATTGTTTTCTTCGCCTGAAGGAAACTGGAAAGACGGAGCAATCTGTCACTTGGGGATGGGCCTGCGGCGCATTAGCTAGTTGGTGGGGTAACGGCTCACCAAGGCGACGATGCGTAGCCGACCTGAGAGGGTGATCGGCCACACTGGGACTGAGACACGGCCCAGACTCCTACGGGAGGCAGCAGTAGGGAATCTTCCGCAATGGGCGAAAGCCTGACGGAGCAATGCCGCGTGAGTGATGAAGGTTTTCGGATCGTAAAGCTCTGTTGCCAGGGAAGAACGCTTGGGAGAGTAACTGCTCTCAAGGTGACGGTACCTGAGAAGAAAGCCCCGGCTAACTACGTGCCAGCAGCCGCGGTAATACGTAGGGGGCAAGCGTTGTCCGGAATTATTGGGCGTAAAGCGCGCGCAGGCGGTCATTTAAGTCTGGTGTTTAATCCCGGGGCTCAACCCCGGATCGCACTGGAAACTGGGTGACTTGAGTGCAGAAGAGGAGAGTGGAATTCCACGTGTAGCGGTGAAATGCGTAGATATGTGGAGGAACACCAGTGGCGAAGGCGACTCTCTGGGCTGTAACTGACGCTGAGGCGCGAAAGCGTGGGGAGCAAACAGGATTAGATACCCTGGTAGTCCACGCCGTAAACGATGAGTGCTAGGTGTTAGGGGTTTCGATACCCTTGGTGCCGAAGTTAACACATTAAGCACTCCGCCTGGGGAGTACGGTCGCAAGACTGAAACTCAAAGGAATTGACGGGGACCCGCACAAGCAGTGGAGTATGTGGTTTAATTCGAAGCAACGCGAAGAACCTTACCAGGTCTTGACATCCCTCTGATCGGTACAGAGATGTATCTTTCCTTCGGGACAGAGGAGACAGGTGGTGCATGGTTGTCGTCAGCTCGTGTCGTGAGATGTTGGGTTAAGTCCCGCAACGAGCGCAACCCTTATATTTAGTTGCCAGCACTTCGGGTGGGCACTCTAGATAGACTGCCGGTGACAAACCGGAGGAAGGTGGGGATGACGTCAAATCATCATGCCCCTTATGACCTGGGCTACACACGTACTACAATGGCCGGTACAACGGGCTGCGAAATCGCGAGATGGAGCCAATCCCAACAAAGCCGGTCTCAGTTCGGATTGCAGGCTGCAACTCGCCTGCATGAAGTCGGAATTGCTAGTAATCGCGGATCAGCATGCCGCGGTGAATACGTTCCCGGGTCTTGTACACACCGCCCGTCACACCACGAGAGTTTATAACACCCGAAGTCGGTGGGGTAACCGCAAGGAGCCAGCCGCCGAAGGTGGGATAGATGATTGGGGTGAAGTCGTAACAAGGTAGCCGTATCGGAAGGTGCGGCTGGATCACCTCCTTTCTATGGAGAATCGTTTCCTGCAACGGAAACATTCAAATAAGCAGGTTCTTAGAACCTGCAACAGCAACACAGTTACTTATCCATTTGTTCAGTTTTGATGGAATTTGAGGGGCCATAGCTCAGCTGGGAGAGCGCCTGCCTTGCAAGCAGGAGGTCAGCGGTTCGATCCCGCTTGGCTCCACCAAACAATTTCATCTATTTGGCTTGTTCTTTGAAAACTAGATATCGAAACGAAACAAACGCGAATTAGAACATTCCTTTTTAGCTGAACTTGTGCAAACAAGTCAAGTGTATAAAGGTAGTTAAATTGCTTTTGTGATGGTATCGGGTGAAAGCGACTTTTGGCTTTGCGCAAGCAAACCAAGGGAAGCGAGCGACCGAAACCGGAACAAAATGGTTAAGCTACTAAGAGCACACGGAGGATGCCTAGGCGCTAGGAGCCGATGAAGGACGTGGCGAACAACGAAACTGCCTCGGGGAGCTGTAAGCAAGCTTTGATCCGGGGGTGTCCGAATGGGGAAACCCAGCTGGGGTAATTTCCAGTTACTCACAACTGAATACATAGGTTGTGTAGAGGCATACCAGGGGAACTGAAACATCTAAGTACCCTGAGGAAGAGAAAACAATAGTGATTCCGTCAGTAGCGGCGAGCGAACGCGGAGAAGCCCAAACCAGAGAGCTTGCTCTTTGGGGTTGTGGGACGTCTCACATGGAGTTACAAAGGAACCGGTTAAGCGAAGAGGTCTGGAAAGGCCCGCCAAAGAAGGTAAAAGCCCTGTAGTTGAAAGTCTGTTCCCTCCGAGACGGATCCCGAGTAGTGCGGGGCACGTGAAACCCCGTATGAATCCGGCAGGACCATCTGCCAAGGCTAAATACTTCCTAGCGACCGATAGTGAAGCAGTACCGTGAGGGAAAGGTGAAAAGCACCCCGGAAGGGGAGTGAAATAGAACCTGAAACCGTGTGCTTACAAAAAGTCAGAGCCCGTTTTAGGGGTGATGGCGTGCCTTTTGTAGAATGAACCGGCGAGTTACGTTCCCGTGCAAGGTTAAGGTGAAGAGCCGGAGCCGCAGCGAAAGCGAGTCTGAATAGGGCGACATAGTACGTGGACGTAGACCCGAAACCGGGTGATCTACCCCTGTCCAGGGTGAAGGTGCGGTAACACGCACTGGAGGCCCGAACCCACGCATGTTGAAAAATGCGGGGATGAGGTGGGGGTAGCGGAGAAATTCCAATCGAACTCGGAGATAGCTGGTTCTCCCCGAAATAGCTTTAGGGCTAGCCTCGGAAAACAGAGTCGTGGAGGTAGAGCACTGATTGGGTGCGGGGCCCGCAAGGGTTACCAAGCTCAGTCAAACTCCGAATGCCATAGACTTACTTCCGGGAGTCAGACAGTGAGTGCTAAGATCCATTGTCAAAAGGGAAACAGCCCAGACCATCAGCTAAGGTCCCCAAGTGTGTGTTAAGTGGGAAAGGATGTGGAGTTGCACAGACAACCAGGATGTTGGCTTAGAAGCAGCCACCATTGAAAGAGTGCGTAATAGCTCACTGGTCGAGTGACTCTGCGCCGAAAATGTAACGGGGCTAAACACACCACCGAAGCTATGGCTTGATGCTTTGCATCAGGGGTAGGGGAGCGTTGTATAAGGGTTGAAGGTGTACCGTAAGGAGCGCTGGACATTATACAAGTGAGAATGCCGGTATGAGTAACGAAAAGATCAGTGAGAATCTGATCCGCCGAAAGCCTAAGGGTTCCTGAGGAAGGCTCGTCCGCTCAGGGTAAGTCGGGACCTAAGGCGAGGCCGAAAGGCGTAGTCGAAGGACAACAGGTCGAAATTCCTGTACCACCGTAAGCCGTTATGAGCAATGGGGGGACGCAGTAGGGTAGTGACGCGGACTGATGGATGTCCGTCTAAGCAGTAAGGCTGATGTGTAGGCAAATCCGCACATTGTAAGGCTGAGCTGTGATGGGGAGCGAAAATTATAGTAGCGAAGGTCATGATCTCACACTGCCAAGAAAAGCCTCTAGCCAGGTGATGGTGCCCGTACCGCAAACCGACACAGGTAGGCGAGAAGAGTATTCTAAGGCGCGCGGAAGAACTCTCGTTAAGGAACTCGGCAAAATGACCCCGTAACTTCGGGAGAAGGGGTGCCCCGGTAGTGTGAATAGCACGAGGGGGCCGCAGTGAAAAGGCCCAAGCGACTGTTTAGCAAAAACACAGGTCTGTGCGAAGCCGTAAGGCGAAGTATACGGGCTGACGCCTGCCCGGTGCTGGAAGGTTAAGGGGAGTGGTTAGGAGCAATCCGAAGCTGTGAACCGAAGCCCCAGTAAACGGCGGCCGTAACTATAACGGTCCTAAGGTAGCGAAATTCCTTGTCAGGTAAATTCTGACCCGCACGAATGGCGTAACGACTTGGGCGCTGTCTCAACGAGAGATCCGGTGAAATTTTAATACCTGTGAAGATGCAGGTTACCCGCGACAAGACGGAAAGACCCCATGGAGCTTTACTGCAGCTTGATATTGAATTTGGGTACGATCTGTACAGGATAGGTGGGAGCCTTTGAAACGTGAGCGCCAGCTTGCGTGGAGGCAACGTTGGGATACCACCCTGATCGTATCTAGGTTCTAACCTGGTACCGTAATCCGGTGCGGGGACAGTGTCAGGTGGGCAGTTTGACTGGGGCGGTCGCCTCCTAAAGAGTAACGGAGGCGCCCAAAGGTTCCCTCAGAATGGTTGGAAATCATTCGAAGAGTGCAAAGGCATAAGGGAGCTTGACTGCGAGACCTACAAGTCGAGCAGGGACGAAAGTCGGGCTTAGTGATCCGGTGGTACCGCATGGAAGGGCCATCGCTCAACGGATAAAAGCTACCCTGGGGATAACAGGCTTATCTCCCCCAAGAGTCCACATCGACGGGGAGGTTTGGCACCTCGATGTCGGCTCATCGCATCCTGGGGCTGAAGTAGGTCCCAAGGGTTGGGCTGTTCGCCCATTAAAGCGGTACGCGAGCTGGGTTCAGAACGTCGTGAGACAGTTCGGTCCCTATCTGTCGTGGGCGTAGGAAATTTGAGAGGAGCTGTCCTTAGTACGAGAGGACCGGGATGGACGTACCGCTGGTGTACCAGTTGTTCCGCCAGGAGCACCGCTGGGTAGCTATGTACGGACGGGATAAACGCTGAAAGCATCTAAGCGTGAAGCCCCCCTCAAGATGAGATTTCCCAGTATGTAAGACCCCTTGAAGACGACGAGGTAGATAGGCTGGGGGTGGAAGTGCAGCAATGCATGGAGCTGACCAGTACTAATCGGTCGAGGGCTTATCCAATTAGCAAGTTCTAAATCGCATGTTTCGTTTCGAATCTAGTTTTCAGAGAATGATCTCTGAAATGAAAATCGTTACATCACAGAACGTGTGTATGATTTTCAGTTCCATATCTGATTTCAAGAAGCTATGCTTCGACAAATCGCGTTTGGTGGCGATGGCGGAGGGGTTCCACACGTACCCATCCCGAACACGACCGTTAAGCCCTCTAGCGCCGATGGTACTTGGACCGCAGGGTCCTGGGAGAGTAGGACGCCGCCAAGCGAAGAACCACTGCCGATGTTATTCGGTGGTGGTTTTTATTTGTTTATTTAAGGGGATGCGAAAGCATCTCTTATTTGACTTTGTAAGAATCCTCTGACACACTCTAAGGGGTACATATATCACATATCAGGCCATGATTTGGATTGATAATAACTCTAGCGAATGGGGTGTAGGACGACATGGAAATTCAGAAATTGACGGTAGATGATTTTGAACCGGCTATGGCACTCTCCAAATATGCTTTTCAAGTAGTAATGAGTGAGGAACAAAAAGAAAAACGGCGGAGTCAATTTTCGTCACAGGATATATGGGGTGTATATGAGGACGGGCAGCTAGGAGCCAAACTTCACATCATTCCTTTTCAAACCTATATTCATGGCAGATCGTTCGAAATGGGCGGTATTGCGGGTGTAGCCACCTGGCCAGAGTATAGACGCAAAGGCTGGGTAGCGGGTCTGCTGAAGCATGCGTTGGAAGAAATGAATCGTAACAAACAAAGTATATCGTTCTTGCATCCATTCTCTTTTGGTTTCTATCGGAAGTATGGATGGGAGACTTATGTTGAATTTAAACGTTATAAAGTACCTACAGCTCATTTGCCTATGAAAAAAGCGACACCGGGAACAATTCGGCGTGGGGATCCGGGCCTCAGTATTTTAAAGGAAGTATACAGTGCTTATGCTGAGCGTTATAACGGAACTCTGGTTCGGGATGATGCAAGGTGGGAGAATTCAGTTCTTGTTAATGGGACCAGCCAGAAGGCTGTATATTACGATGAAGCTGATGCAGCACAAGGTTATCTTTTATATGAAGTTAAGGAAAATAAATTTACCATTAAAGAGATCATCTATCTGAATGAAGAGGCTAGACAAGGGCTGTGGACCTTCATTGCCAATCATGATTCCATGATTCAGGAAGTTACGTTGCAGGCACCAGCCAGTGATACGCTTGCTTTCCAATTGGATAACCCACGGATTCAGCAAGAAATCGTACCTTATTTTATGGCACGCATCGTTAGTGTGGAGCAGTTTATATCCCAGTATCCATTTGCAAGCCAAGACTCACCAGTGCAAATTGTTCTACAGGTAGAGGATACCCACGCTCCATGGAATGAAGGGGTATGGCAATTAAACGTGGCAATGAATGGAACAGCGTCCATATGGAAAACATCGGAGCCAATTACTGATGATCAGAGTATTAAGTTAGACATTCAGTCCCTTACCGCAGTGCTGATGGGGTATCGCAGACCAACGGAAATGGCACGGATCGGAAGAATTCACGGACCAGAAGCAGCAATCAAGGCTTTGGAACAAGCGATTCCTGAACGGGAAACCTATTTACTCGATTTCTTCTGATGACTATTACTATTCCCACTGCTTCATTTAAACTTGATTGGCTTATATAGAAATACGGCGTGATCGAAAGACAAATGGACTTCTCCAGCAATTTTGGAGAGGTTTTTTTGTGTCTGGGGAATATTTCGTGTAAAATCGTAAAAAATGAATAGTGACCCCACTTGGCAAAACCACAAAATATGCTATAATGGTTATAAAGTCAAAGAAAGTCAAAGTCAACTAAAGGTTTAATACTTAAGTAACTTTCTTTCTACAATCTGATGGATGAGCGCCAATATACGGGATTCATTTCATCGGAGGATCAAGGGAATATTAAAGGACCTTCGTGCTTCCTTCGCTCTCCTGTTGACACCTGTGGAAGCAAGATTCGCTGTTTCCCTGATTGGTTAAATGGGTAGAGAAGGTGTACTCTGTGGGGGCGTGTGGGTCCTTATTGACTTAACGTTTCAGACAGTGGAGGATGATTGGATGCGTAATATCTCTGATATTATCGAACGATATCTGAAGAGTATTTTGCATGAAAGTCCCGAAGGAATGGTTGAAATTCAGCGTAATGATCTGGCAGATCAATTCTCATGTGTACCTTCCCAGATCAATTATGTCATCAGCACACGTTTTACACTCGAGAAGGGATACCTGGTAGAGAGTAAACGC
The DNA here is from genome assembly GCF_038004645.1 of Paenibacillus sp. FSL M8-0212. NCBI lineage: Bacteria > Bacillati > Bacillota > Bacilli > Caryophanales > Paenibacillaceae > Paenibacillus > Paenibacillus sp. FSL M8-0212. Next base: position 3,295,418 of record NZ_JBBORP010000001.1, read on the forward strand.
GGCGGTGGTGGTTATGTTCGCATACAGCGCATTGAATTACCGGCCCAATCAGCTCTGCATAATCATTTGCACCATAGTATTGGTGAAGAGATCGGGCAGACAGCTGCCGAAGGTCTGATCTATCAATTGGAAGAAGCGCGCTTCTTGAGCAAGCGGGAAGCCGGGTTGATGCGAGCTGCTGTATCTAGAGAGGTTATATTAGTCAAACTTCCTTACCGGGATCAAATTCGTGCCAGAATGTTGAAGGCGATGTTAATATCTTTGCTCGGTAAATGAAAACTATCGGGGTCAAAGGAGGTACATCAATATGCTGTGCCAAGAATGCAATAAACGTCCGGCGACACTTCATTTTACGAAGATTGTAAATGGAGAGAAGACGGAATTCCATATTTGTGAGTCATGTGCCCGTGAAAAAGGGGAAATGATCCCTGGGACAGCAGGCGGTTTTTCCATTCACAACTTGTTGTCCGGGTTGCTTGATTTTGATCCAGCCGGCAAAAGTGGATCGGCAGGAGCACCACCTGCAAAAGCACTTCAGTGTGAAGAGTGTGGTATGACGTACTCACAATTCAGCAAGATAGGCCGATTTGGCTGCAGTTCATGTTATAAATATTTTGACAGCCGTCTGGACCCTTTGTTCAAGCGGGTTCATGGTAGTACGTCCCATGTAGGCAAAGTGCCTGCACGAGCTGGTGGTCGCATCAAGGTGAAACGGCAAATCGCTGATCTGAAGCGTGAGCTTCAGGAGAGCATCGCCCAAGAGGAATTTGAAGAGGCGGCTCAGATCCGTGACCAGATCAGAGGGCTTGAAAAAGGAATAGCTCAGGAGTAAAGTTTGTCATGAGTAGGAGGGATGCGTAATGCCTAATCTGCGCTTTACAGAGAAGGCGCTCAGCGACTGGATGCGCAGTGATGCGGCTGATTCCGAAATCGTCATTAGCAGCCGTGTCCGGATTGCGCGCAACCTTCAGCATGTTCCGTTTCCGATGCTGGCTTCCAATGAGCAATCGGAAGAGGTGCTGAATAAGCTGAGCGAAGTACTTCAATACGATGACGTTCATGCCTTTGGGGATTTTCATACGTTGGATCTGATCGATATTGACGAACTCGACAAACGGGTGCTGGTGGAGAAACATCTCATCAGTCCAAGTCTTGCGAATGAATCCAGAAATGGTGCGGTTATTCTCAGTGAGGATGAGTCTGTCAGTATTATGATTAATGAAGAGGATCATCTTCGTATCCAGTGCCTCTATCCGGGGTTCCAGGTAAAAGAAGCCTGGGAGAAAGCTTCTGCAATAGATGATGCTTTTGAAGCGCACGTGGATTATGCTTTTGATGATCGCAGAGGATACTTAACCAGCTGTCCTACCAATGTAGGTACAGGTGTCAGAGCATCGGTTATGATGCACCTGCCTGCCCTGGTGATGACGCAGCAGATTGGCCGTATTTTAACCGCAGTTTCCCAAGTGGGATTGACTGTAAGGGGGATATATGGTGAAGGCAGTGAGGCGATGGGGAACCTGTTTCAGATCTCGAACCAGATTACACTGGGACAGACCGAACAGGAAGTTATCGAGAACCTGCACGGTGTTGTGTTACAGATGATTGGTCATGAACGTACTGCCAGAGAACGGTTAATGAGCGACTCCAGACTTCGAATTACGGATCGTGTCATGCGCTCTTACGGCATATTGTCTCATGCAGCTATTGTTGATTCAAAGGAAGCTGCACAGCGCTTATCGGATGTACGCCTTGGCGTGGATCTCGGTTTGTTGGATGGACTGTCCATCACGGTAATGAATGAGTTGAACGTGATGACACAGCCGGGATTCCTGCAGAAAACATTCGGGGAAGATATGCGCACAGATGAGCGTGACATCTATCGTGCTCAGTTGATTCGTGATACGATCAATGCAGCGAAGCAGTCCTAGCTTAGCCTGATATTGTATTGAATTATGGTTTCATGCCGCATTGCGGCTTTTATATAATAAGGCATGTACAAATGCCGAATGACTTTATTCGCAGCACGGCTGCAAACAAAAATGATATGAAGAATACGACGGGGATTGTTTGAAACCCCTCGTTTTATCCAAAACCATGGAGGTGCAGGAGATATGATGTTTGGAAGATTTACGGAACGGGCCCAAAAGGTGCTCGCACTCGCGCAGGAAGAAGCTGTCCGTCTCGGTCATAATAACATCGGTACTGAGCATATTTTGCTCGGCCTCATTCGTGAAGGCGAAGGCATCGCAGCCAAAGCACTGATCGGCCTGGGACTCGGATTGGAAAAAATTCAGGATGAAGTAGAAACGCTGATTGGCCGTGGCCAAGAGCAACCTACCAACATTGCATATACGCCACGTGCGAAAAAAGTAATTGAACTGTCTATGGATGAAGCTCGTAAATTGGGCCATACCTATGTAGGCACAGAGCATATCCTGCTCGGATTGATTCGTGAAGGCGAGGGTGTTGCAGCACGTGTGCTCAATAACCTGGGTATCAGCCTGAACAAAGCACGTCAACAAGTGTTACAGTTGCTTGGCAGCAGTGAAGCTGTATCCAGCCATAATGGAACACCTGCCAATGTCAGCACACCAACGCTGGACAGTCTGGCACGTGACCTCACGGCTTACGCCAGAGAGAATAACCTTGACCCAGTCATTGGGCGTAGCAAAGAAATTGAGCGTGTCATCCAAGTGCTCAGCCGTCGTACCAAGAACAACCCGGTATTGATCGGTGAGCCAGGTGTAGGTAAAACAGCGATTGCTGAAGGCCTTGCACAAAAAATCATTGCAAATGAGATTCCGGAAACATTGCGCGACAAACGTGTAATGACTCTGGATATGGGTTCAGTAGTCGCTGGAACCAAATATCGTGGTGAGTTTGAAGATCGTCTGAAAAAAATCATGGATGAGATTCGCCAAGCAGGTAACATTGTCCTGTTTATCGACGAATTGCATACTTTGATTGGCGCAGGCGGAGCTGAAGGTGCCATCGATGCTTCTAACATTTTGAAACCGGCTCTGGCCCGTGGAGAATTGCAATGTATCGGTGCGACAACACTGGATGAATATCGTAAATACATCGAGAAGGATGCAGCGCTTGAGCGTCGTTTCCAACCGATTACTGTAGATCAGCCTTCTCCGGAAGAAGCGATTCAAATCTTGCATGGCTTGCGTGACCGTTATGAGGCGCATCACCGCGTGAAAATTACGGACGAAGCGATTGTGCAGGCAGTTAAACTGTCTGACCGTTACATTACAGACCGTTTCCTGCCAGACAAAGCGATCGACCTGATTGATGAGGCGGGTTCCAAAGTAAGATTGAACTCTTACACGATCCCACCAAACCTGAAACAACTGGAAAGCCGTCTGGAAGATATCCGCAAGGAAAAAGACGCTGCAGTTCAAAGCCAGGAGTTCGAAAAAGCAGCCGCTCTGCGTGATACGGAACAAAAAATCCGTGAAGAGCTGGATGTAACGAAGAACCAATGGAAAGAAAAACAAGGTCGCACGGATTCCGAAGTAACACCTGAGGATATCGCACAAGTGGTAGCCAACTGGACAGGAATTCCAGTGAACAAACTGAAAGAAGAAGAGACACAGCGTCTGATGAATCTGGAATCGATTCTGCATGAACGTGTCATCGGCCAAGATGAGGCTGTGAAATCGGTCAGCCGTGCGGTGCGTCGTGCTCGTGCGGGACTTAAAGATCCAAAACGTCCGATGGGTTCATTCATCTTCCTCGGCCCTACAGGGGTAGGTAAAACAGAACTTGCTCGTGCTCTGGCTGAAGCGATGTTTGGCGATGAAAATGCAGTAATCCGTATTGATATGTCCGAGTATGGTGAGAAACATTCAACTTCCCGACTCGTCGGAGCGCCTCCGGGATATGTTGGATACGAAGAAGGTGGCCAGCTGACAGAGAAAGTTCGTCGCAAACCATATTCCGTTGTCCTGCTCGATGAAATTGAGAAAGCACATCCGGAAGTATTCAATATCTTGCTGCAAGTGCTTGAGGATGGTCGTCTGACGGATTCCAAAGGTCGCGTTGTTGACTTCCGGAATACGCTGATTATCCTGACATCCAACGTGGGTGCTGAAGCGATCAAACGTAACTCTACACTTGGCTTCACAGCAGTTGTGGATGCAGGTGCGGATTACGATAACATGAAGGGTAAAGTCATGGATGAGCTGAAGAAAAGCTTCCGTCCAGAGTTCCTTAACCGGATTGATGAAATTATTGTATTCCACTCTCTGGAACAGAAACACATTGCAGAGATTGTTACCCTCATGAGTGAGGAACTTCGCAAACGGCTACGTGAATACGAGGTTGACTTCGAACTCACCGACAATGCGAAGGACTTCCTTGCTAAAGCCGGCTTTGATCCAGCTTACGGTGCACGTCCGCTTCGTCGGGCAATTCAGAAGAATATCGAGGACAAATTGTCTGAAGAGTTGCTCACAGGTAACGTAACCAAAGGGGATTCATTGCTCATCGACGAAGAGAACGGTGCATTGTCTGTTACGAAAAAAGACGTGGTTGTTCCTTCGAATGAGGAAATTGAAACCAAATAATATACAGCAAGCACTGGAGTTAAACTTCAGCTTGTATTAATCCTTAATCCTTCTCGGCTTCGGCCGGGGAGGATTTTTTGCACTTTGGACAGAAGACGGACATGATTATGTCAGGAACATGTGTAAAGTTTGCGATAATCCTTTACGAAAAATCTCAAACAATGGTAAACTTTTAGTAACCCTGCACGTCAGGGAGTTTGGGTGAAATTCGTCGAATAATGCAAAATGCTGTTATAAAACTAAATTATAGGAGTGCTGAAGTGGCCAAAGTTAAAACCAAGTTTCAATGTACGGAATGCGGCTATGAAGCCCCCAAGTGGTACGGTAAGTGTCCGGGTTGTCAGTCATGGAATTCAATGGTGGAAGAAACAGAGACGGTGGTCAAAACACAAGGGAGAAATTCTCCTCTGTTTGACAGTAAAGATAAACCGCTTCCTATCATAGATATAGATAGCGGTCAGGAACCGCGTGTACAGACTGGAATCGGAGAGTTGAACCGGGTATTGGGTGGCGGAATCGTTCCAGGTTCACTCGTTCTGGTGGGCGGAGATCCGGGTATCGGTAAATCAACGTTGATGTTGCAGACGTCTCATGCTTTAACGCACTCGGGTTTGCGTGTGTTATATGTTTCCGGTGAGGAATCAGTCAAGCAAACCAAATTGCGGGCAGACCGTCTCGGGGCACTCTCTGCCGAGTTGTATGTGCTGTGTGAAACCAATATGGAACGTGTAGAGGAAGCGGTGGATCAGATCCAGCCGCATTTTCTTGTCATCGACTCCATTCAGACGGTATATCTTCCCGAAGTTACCAGTGCGCCGGGTAGTGTAGCACAGGTAAGGGAATGTACGTCAAGGTTCATGCGGATTGCCAAAGGCAGAGGCATTGCAACGGTTCTTGTGGGGCATGTTACCAAAGAAGGTGCCATTGCCGGTCCGCGTATGTTAGAACATATGGTGGATTGCGTGCTTTATTTTGAAGGAGAACGGCATCATACGTATCGCCTGCTGCGTGCGGTGAAGAACCGTTTTGGTTCAACCAATGAGATTGGCATTTTTGAAATGGGCGAGGATGGACTTCGTGAGGTGGGCAATCCGTCCGAACTCTTTTTGTCAGAACGCCCACTGGGTGTAGCGGGTTCAACGGTAGTTGCCAGTATGGAGGGGACACGTCCTCTGCTCGTGGAATTACAGGCGTTGATCTCGACTACCCATTTCCCTTCTCCCCGCCGTATGGCAACAGGGGTAGATCTGCATCGATTAAATCTGATTATTGCAGTGCTGGAGAAACGGATGGGTATGTTTTTACAGACCCAGGATGCGTATCTGAACGTGGCTGGTGGAGTACGGTTGGATGAGCCCGCTGTAGATTTGGCGGTTGCTGTCAGCATTGCATCCAGTTTGAGAGATGTACCGACCAAGCCGGATGACGTCATCTTTGGCGAGATTGGTCTGACAGGTGAGGTTCGAGCCGTATCACGGGCCGAACAACGAGTGAAGGAAGCCGCGAAGCTGGGCTTCAAACGAGTCATTTTACCGGAAAAAAGCTTAAAGGGCTGGAAACATCCTCGCGGGATACAACTGATCGGTGTGAATACCGTGGCAGATGCACTAGCGGTTGCTTTAGATTAGGGGGCATAACAAGATGAAAGATTCGAGCCAACTGGATAATATGAATGAATTGTTAAGGCTGATCGCACCAGGTACACCTTTCCGCGAAGGTCTGGAAAATGTGCTACGCGCCAAGACGGGCGCACTGCTTGTTGTAGGATACAGCCCTGAAGTAATGGAAGTGGTGGATGGGGGATTCTCGATTAACTGTGATTTCTCCCCGAACTACCTGTACGAACTCGCCAAGATGGATGGAGCCATTATTCTTAGCGAGGATTTGAAGCGTATTCTTTACGCCAATACCCAGTTAATCCCGGACTCTTCGATCTCTTCATCAGAGACGGGGATTCGTCACCGGACGGCAGAGCGTGTAGCAAAGCAAACGGGTAAATTGGTCGTATCCATATCACAGCGCCGGAATATCATTACCTTGTATCAGGGAACACTTCGTTATTCCCTCAAGGAAATCGGGGTTATTTTGACCAAAGCGAATCAAGCGATTCAAACCCTGGAGAAATACAAAGCGGTATTAACACAGTCCCTTACAAATCTGAGTGCCTCTGAATTTGAGGAACTGGTGACGATTCCTGAAGTGGTCAATGTAATTCAGCGTACCGAAATGGTGATGCGGATCAAAACGGAAATCAAACGATATATTCATGAACTCGGAAATGAGGGACGACTCATTTCCATGCAAATGGAAGAACTCGTGGGTACAACGGAAGAAGAAGCCTGGTTATTGTATAAGGACTATGCTCGTGACGACAGTGATGACAAAATCCGTGAAATTATCGTGGGACTGAAAAGATTGTCGGACGATGAGTTGCTGGATGCACATCATATTGTCCGTCTTCTCGGCTATCCTTCATCAGCCGCTACTTCTGAGGATTCGGTTGCACCTCGTGGATTCCGGGTATTAAATAAGATCCCCCGCCTGCCCAATGTCATTATCCATAACCTGGTGGATCAATTCGAACAATTGCCTCATGTTATTATGGCTACAATTGAAGAACTGGACGAAGTGGATGGTATTGGTGAAGTTCGTGCCCGGACCATTAAGGAAGGCCTCAAACGTTTGCAGGAGCAAATGTTTATCGACAGACAGATGTAAGGGTTTGCCTATATAAAGGCTTGAAATGGATGAGGTGAAACAACGATGCTAACCAGATTCATTCCGAATCTCTTTACCCTGGGTAATCTGTTTCTTGGAATGATGGCAATTTTGCTTGCGATTGATGGAAATTACAGTTTGGCTGCCATTATGGTCATTGTAGCGATGCTGCTGGATGGTCTGGATGGCCGAGTGGCACGTGCGCTCAATGCCCAAAGCGAATTCGGCAAGGAACTTGATTCCTTGTCTGACATGGTTTCCTTTGGTGCAGCACCAGCCCTGATCATATTTATGGTGTCGTTTCAAGATTCGATGCCGATCCTCGCCTGGATCGCAACAGCGGCTTTTCCGATCTGTGGAGCCATTCGTCTTGCGCGGTTTAATGTTCGGCCGGGAATCCCCGGGTACTTCACAGGTCTGCCAATTCCGGCAGCCGGCGGGGTACTGGCTACACTTTCCTTGTTCAATAAGGATATTGGCCCGGTTAGCATGATGATTGCTACGTTGCTATTATCGTATCTGATGGTGAGTGCGCTTAAATATCCCAATTTCAAAAAGGTCGGTTTGCCACGCAAGGCAATCTGGATTGCACCATGGGTTGTGTTATTTGCCATAGCCGTAGCCGTTATTTTCCCGGAACAGTTATCCAAATTAATCTTTATTCCGCTGGTGTTATACGCCTTGTATGGAATGAAGCATAATGTGCGAACAGCGGCCTCGCGTAGTCGGGCGAAAAAGCGCAAGGATGAGAAATCTTCCCGTCCTTCCGATCGTTAAGTCGCCTTGGGTACAGACAGTATACAAAGAAAGCACGTACTCTCCTGAACTGGAGAATGCGTGCTTTTTGTTTATTCAGATCTATTTACGGTAAAAGAAACCCTTGCGGACGACATACATATCTTCTTACGACAGATTAAACATCCCTAACGTTGAACACTTCTGTGATTCGTGATTTACGACCTCTTCCATGTTAATGTCCAGCAGATTGCAGAGAGCCGACATGTAGAACAGGTTCCGCCCTAGCTCAGAGCTGATGACCTCTCTGCAGTTCTCACACAACTCACCTTCCACATGCGTTTCCAGCAGGCCCTTGGTTTGAGCGATATCGCTCTCCGGGGCATATTTCTGCTTGGTGGCGTGCAGCTCGATGCAGCCGCATTCGGTAATGGCTTTGGACACGGCACGGTTAACAGACGCTCCGGCTTGTCCCGTTTTGGACAGTACATCAATCAGACTGCGATGACGCAGCAACAGTTCAGAAACTTGATCCTGGAAAGCCTGTAAACTTAGCGTACTCATTTTGCCACTCACCTCGGGATATGAATTGAATTCATTATATGCCAATAATTTACCTACTTTCAACTGACGATTGCAACATTTCCAAAAAGTTCTTGCGGATGGGATTAGCAATTCAGGAATTGGATCATACTGGATATAAAGATCAAGATACATTGAAGGAGGTGCAGGGACTAATGTGGAAAAAAGGCATTTTAACTTTTACAGGATTGTGCGGTGCATGGTTCGGCTACACGGCATATCATCTGGCAGGAAAATCGGTCCCATGGATGGCTGAGTGGATTCAGTCAGCAGGATTACTGGGAGCTGGTATATCAACGCTGCTGGGAGCTGTAATGTTTATGGCTGTATGTAATATTGGTGGAACATTGATGGCAGACAGGCTGCATAGTGGGATCAATTCATTGGCGAAAGTACCTATGAACGAATTGGCTGCAGGTGCCGCAGGTACCGTTGCTGGGTTGCTGGTGGCTTTGTTGCTCTACCCTGTTGTGAGATGGATGGGGACGGCAGGAGAAGTGCTGCAAGTGGCGCTGACGGTGATTAGTGCTTATTCCGGTTATGCCCTTGCCATGGCGAAGAAAGACGATCTGGGGGCCTTCTGGATGTCTGGACGATGGGGTCATCCCGAGGTGGACGAGGATAGACGGATGGAAGAACATAAAATTCTGGATACCAGTGTTATTATCGATGGGCGTATAGCTGATATATGCAAAACCGGATTTATTGAAGGCACGATCGTAATCCCGGAATTTGTTCTGGAGGAGTTACAGCATATTGCCGATTCATCGGATCTGCTCAAGCGGAACAGAGGACGTCGTGGACTGGACATTTTGAACAAAATCCAGAAGGAACTCGATGTAAAAGTTCTGATCTACGAGGGGGATTTCGAGGAAATCTCCGAGGTGGACAGCAAACTGGTTAAACTGGCTAAAGTGCTCCAGGGTAAAGTGGTCACCAATGACTTTAACTTGAACAAAGTGTGCGAACTTCAGGGTGTATCTGTGTTGAACATTAATGATCTCGCCAATGCGGTTAAGCCAGTTGTTCTGCCAGGTGAGGAGATCATGGTGCAGATCATCAAGGATGGTAAGGAGCATGGTCAAGGTGTAGCCTATCTGGATGATGGCACAATGATCGTTGTGGAGGGCGGACGCGAGTATATCGGCATGATGATGGAAGTGCTGGTGACCAGTGTGCTGCAGACTTCAGCGGGGCGAATGATTTTTGCCAAGCCGAAACTGTTGGAAAAAGCCCAATAAAGCGGTATGATGGGTAGTGTATCGTTGAATGATATTGTATATCTTTGGACGATAAACTGACAGACAAGGCAGGGATTGCGGCATGGATAAAGGGTGGGGCGTTGTCATTGTGGCAGCAGGTCGCGGAACCCGGATGGGGACGACCGAGAGTAAACAGTTTCTGTTGCTGCAGGACAAGCCCGTTTTCATACATACGCTTGAGGTATTTGCTGCGCTGGACGAGATCCGCGAGATGGTGCTGGTCACAGGAGCTGCAGATGTTGAACGCTGCCAGGATTGGGTAAAAGAATACCAACTGGATTCACGTGTCCGTGTTATCCCCGGAGGGAAAGAGAGACAACATTCTGTCCATAAAGGCCTTGAGGCACTTGGGACGGATTGGGTTCTCGTTCACGACGGGGTACGTCCTTTTGTGAACCATGAGCAGATCAAGGGATGCATGGCGGCCGCCATATCCGGTGGTGGAGCAGCTGTACTGGCGGTTCCCGTGAAGGATACGATCAAACAAGTGAATGCGGAAGGAGTCGTTACGGCGACGCCAGACCGCAGCAGTCTGTGGAGCATTCAAACCCCGCAGGCTTTTCGTCTTTCTTCCCTGCTCTCCGCCTACGAATCAGCCGAGCAGGACGGATTTCTGGGGACAGATGACGCCATGCTGGCTGAACGTCAGGGAATGTCGGTCAAGGTTGTGGAAGGCAATTATACCAATATCAAATTAACAACGCCGGAAGATTTGCAATACGCTGCGTTTTTGCTGGGGGGAGAGAAGAAGCGATGATACGTGTAGGACAGGGATTTGATGTACATCAGCTGGTGGAGGGACGCCCGTGTATTATTGGCGGAGTAACGATTCCTTATGAAAAAGGACTGCTGGGTCACTCGGACGCAGACGTGCTGTTGCACGCGATTAGTGATGCCATTTTGGGTGCGCTGGCACTTGGGGATATTGGCAAGCACTTCCCGGATACCGATCCGGAATTCAAAGATGCCGACAGCCTGAAATTGCTAGAGCATGTATGGCAGCTTGTGAAGGATCGCGGGTATAAGCTAGGGAATATCGACTCAACGATTATTGCCCAAAAGCCAAAGATGGCTCCTTATATCCCACAGATGGCTGAGGTTATTGCCAAGGCACTGGAAGCGGATGTAACACAGGTGAACGTGAAAGCAACAACGACAGAGCAACTGGGATTTCCGGGACGGGGAGAGGGCATTGCCGCTCAATCCGTTGTTTGCCTTGTACGTGTGTGATATCATCAATCAATTAGTGACGGAGGGGATCATATGAGCACGGAAATTCGTGTACGTTACGCGCCGAGCCCAACGGGACATCTTCATATCGGGAATGCCCGTACGGCGTTGTTTAACTATCTATATGCCAAACATAATAACGGTAAATTCATTATTCGTATTGAAGATACGGACGTGAAACGGAACATTGCCGGTGGTGAAGAAAGTCAGCTGAAATACCTGAAATGGCTGGGAATCGAGTGGGATGAAAGTATTGATGTAGGCGGAGAATACGGACCATACCGTCAAACGGAACGTCTGGACCTCTATCGTAAATATACGCAGGAATTGTTGGATAAAGGTCTGGCTTACCCTTGCTTCTGCACGGAAGAAGAATTGGAGCAAGAGCGCGAGGAACAGTCAGCACGTGGAGAAACACCGCGTTATTCTGGCAAACACCGTGATCTGACTCCGGAGCAAATTAGTGCGTTTGAAGCGGAAGGACGCGTAGCGAGTATTCGTTTCCGGGTACCGGAAGAGCGCATATATACGTTTGATGACATGGTTAAAGGCACAATCTCGTTCAACAGCAAGGAATCCGGTGACTTCGTCATTGTGAAAAAAGACGGCATTCCCACATACAACTATGCCGTTGCTGTGGATGATCACTTGATGAAGATCTCCCACGTTCTGCGTGGGGAAGATCACATCTCAAACACGCCGCGTCAACTGATGATCTATGAAGCGCTTGGCTGGGAGCCACCGCAATTTGGTCATATGACGCTGATCGTGAATGAAAATCACAAGAAGCTGAGTAAACGGGATGAATCCGTTATTCAGTTTATTGAGCAGTATGATCAGCTCGGCTATCTGCCTGAAGCGATGTTTAACTTCATTTCCCTGCTTGGCTGGTCGCCGGAAGGGGAAGAAGAGATCTTCTCGCAAGAGCAGCTGATCTCCATTTTTGATACGAAACGTCTGTCCAAGAGCCCGGCGGTATTTGATACCCACAAGCTGGCTCACTTGAACAACCACTATATCAAACACGCTGATCCGGAACGTATTGCCGAAATGGCCATTCCGCATCTGCAAAAGGCTGGACGTATTTCTTCCGAGCTGTCTGCTGAACAAAAAGAATGGGCTTATACTCTGGTACACCTGTACCAAGAGCAGATGAACTCTGCCTCCGATATTGTCGAATTGTCGGAAGTATTCTTCCGTTCCAATCTGGAGCTTGAAAGTGAAGGAGAAGCAGTGCTTGCTGAGGAACAGGTGCCAACCGTACTGAAGGCATTTGCGGATAAAGTACAGGCGAGCGAAGAGTTTACTCCAAGCAAAATGGCTGCATTGATCAAGGAAGTACAGAAAGAAACCGGCTTTAAGGGCAAACAGCTCTTTATGCCAATTCGTGTAGCCTTGACTGGACAGACGCATGGACGGGATCTGAACCAAACGATCGTGCTTCTGGGTCGTGATACGGTGATCGAGCGTTTGCTTGCGCAAGTAAAATAAGCTTAATCGAGGATATTCCATTAATTTGGAATCTGAACACAGTCCTATGATGTATGGATTACGTAGGAGGCTGTTGTCAGTCTGAGGCCTTTTCGCTATAATAACAACACAACGAATAATTGATATGATTTATCTAATAGAACAGCAAAGATCGGGAGGAGTAGACTGACCCGGACAGATTCAGAGAGGATGGTCCCGCAGCAAAGAAAGATTTCTTTGGTTGCGGTGGCTGTGAGCCATCCACTGTCCAGCAGTCGAAATGCGCCCGTGAGCTGCACAGCCGAATCCAGCCCCGCCTTTGTCGATCATGACAAGGGAAAACGTTAGGATAGGTTGTGACGATTGGTTTCCGTTACCAAACCGCTTGAGGGCTTATTCTATTTAAGAATGAACCGAGCAGAGTGGGACCGCGATAAACGCCTCTGCAGCTAAATGCTGCAGGGGCGTTTTTTGTTTAGGCGAGTGTGCAGTACACTACCAAGGAACGCGCCGTCCGGTAAGCCGGAGGACGGGAACCTGAACAAGAGGGGAACGAGCATGTTCAAGAAGATCAGATCAGATATCCAGGCGGTGTTTGAAAACGATCCGGCGGCCCGAGGTTGGTTTGAAGTGGTACTAACCTACTCAGGGCTGCATGCGATATGGGCACACCGGATCGCTCATTTTTTATACAAGCGAAGATGGTTCTCGGTTGCCAGGTTCATTTCGCAGGTTAGTCGATTTATGACAGGAATCGAGATACATCCTGGAGCTACGATCGGAAATCGGTTGTTTATTGACCACGGAATGGGCGTCGTTATTGGAGAAACATGTGAGATTGGCGATGATGTCGTTATCTATCAGGGGGTTACCTTGGGCGGAACAGGGAAAGAAAAAGGAAAGAGACATCCGACCATTGGTAATAATGTGGTTATCTCATCCGGAGCCAAGGTGCTGGGTTCATTTAGCGTGGGGGATCAATGCAACATTGGTGCGAACTCCGTTGTTCTTAAGGAGGTCCCTTCCAATAGTACCGTGGTAGGTATACCGGGCAGAATTGTTAAACAGGATGGCCGACGGGTAGATCGCCTCAGTCAGCAATTGCCCGATCCGGTCGTTGACTCCTTGCGCAGTATGCAAAAAGAACTCGAACGATTGCAGGAAGAAGTACGTACACTGCAGAATGCCCGTGAAAATGAGACTGTGCGTGATACGTGATACAATAAATAAAGGCAGTATAGGATGAAAGGATAAGTGACCATGACGCTTCAGATTTATAATACGATGAGTCGTACCAAAGAGGAATTTGTTCCCCAAGAGCCAGGGAAAGTAAAAATGTATGTCTGCGGACCAACGGTATATGACTACATTCATATCGGGAATGCACGTCCGGTTATCTTTTTCGACACGGTTCGTGGATACCTGGAACAGACAGGACATGATGTGAACTATGTGGTGAACTTCACGGATGTGGACGATAAGCTGATTCGCAAAGCAGAACAACTTGGAACAGACGTTCCTCACGTGGCTGAGAAATTTATTGCTGCCTATTATGAAGACCTTGAGGGATTGGGTATTCCCAAGGCGAGCAGTAATCCGAGAGTAACGGAAAACATGCCGCTGATCATTGATTTTATCCGTGAGCTCGTTGAAAAAGGATTTGCGTATGAAAATAGCGGTGACGTCTATTATCGTACAGGCAAATTCAGCGAATATGGCAAACTTTCGAAACAAAACCTGCAGGAGCTGCAGTTCGGAATCCGTGTGGGTGTAGACGAGCGCAAAGAGCATCCCGAAGATTTTGTGCTCTGGAAGGCTGCCAAACCAGGTGAGATCTATTGGTCCAGTCCTTGGGGCGATGGTCGACCAGGCTGGCATATTGAATGCTCCGCCATGGCTCGGGAGTACCTTGGGGATACACTGGACATTCACGGGGGTGGACAGGATTTGCAGTTCCCGCACCATGAGTGCGAATGCGCCCAATCCGAGGTATTAACAGGTAAACCACTTGCGAACTACTGGATGCATAATGGATTCATCCGGATTGATAACGAGAAGATGTCAAAATCACTCGGTAATGGTGTTCTTGTTAAAGACTTGCGGAATCAATATAAACGCGAAGCGATTCGTTATTTCATGTTGTCTACCCACTATCGCAACCCATTGAACTTCACGGATGATACGATGGAGCAGGCACAGAACAGTGTGGACCGGATTGCGAATGCGGTAGGTAACCTGAACCATCGTCTGAATGCAGTAACTGTTGATCAGGATATCACAGCAGAGTTTGCGGCAAGACTCGACCAAATTCGTCAACAATATCACGAGAAGATGCAGGATGATTTCAATACTCCTGATGCAATTACTGCGATGTTTGAGTGGGCAGGGGAAGCCAACCAACTGTTGCAGCAAGAAGTAGTTAATGCGGCAGACATTCGCGCGCTCCTCGAATTGTTCAGTGAATTGAATGCTGTACTGCGCATTTATACTGACGCAGAGCCAGAACTTCTGGATGAGGAAGTAGAACGTCTGATTGAAGAGCGTGTAGAAGCACGCAAGTCCAAAAACTGGGCAAGAGCGGATGAAATTCGCGATGAATTGTCTGCACGTGGCATTCTGCTTGAAGATACGGCGCAGGGAATGAGATGGCGGCGCAAATGAGCGAAGGACATCCAAATACACCAAAACAACAGGAGCAGGTCACAGAGGGAGGATGGTTCCCGTATCCTCCTTCCAGACCTGCGAGGTTGATTCCACCTATTGCACTGGCCTATATTGGTGATGCGGTATATGAGGTAGCTGTTCGTCAATATCTGTTGTCGAAGGCCAACATGCGTCCCAATCATTTGCACCGTAGTGCAACAGGGTTGGTATCAGCGAAGGCACAGAGCCGCATACTTACAACGATTGAGGCTGAACTGACAGAGGAAGAACGGGATATCGTCCGGCAAGGGCGGAATGCCAAGTCGGGTAGTGTACCCAAAAATGCAGATGTGTTGGAGTACAGACATGCCACGGCTTTTGAATGTCTCATTGGTTACCTCTACAGTAGTGGTCATCATGATCGCATGATTGAACTGATCGGGCATGGCATTGAGCACGCGGAACAACAATCGCCATCACCGACAAAAAAATAGAAATTTCAACAAAACAACGCATTACAGAGAGGATCGAACAACGATGGAAGAAGAATGGATCGCCGGTAAACACTCCGTGACGGAGGCGCTGCGTTCAGGCCGGACCATTAATAAAATATGGATTGCCGATACAGCACAGAAACATCTGACTCAACCTATTATCTCAGAAGCTAAAAAACTAGGTATTGTCATTCAACACGTGGACAAGCGTAAGCTGGATCAAACGGTACCAGGCATTCAGCATCAGGGGGTAGTTGCACAAGCTGCACCTTACGCTTATGTGGAGGTAGAAGACATTCTTGCCGCAGCAAAAGCGAAGAATGAGCATCCTTTCCTGATTCTGCTGGATGAGATTGAAGATCCTCATAACCTGGGGTCCATTTTGCGGACAGCAGATTGCACGGGTGCACATGGCGTTATTGTACCCAAACGTCGTTCGGCAGCAGTAACCGTGACGGTATCCAAAACGTCAGCAGGCGCCGTGGAGTACGTGCCAGTGGCTCGTGTAAGTAATCTTGCTCAGACCATCGATCGCCTCAAAGAGGAAGGTGTATGGGTTGTAGGGACAGATGTCACGGCTCATGAAGGTGTCTTTGGTAATGGCGTCTTTACTGGCCCTGTGGCATTGGTAATCGGAAATGAGAACAAGGGAATGGGACGACTCATTCGTGAGAAATGCGACGTGTTGATCAAATTACCGATGCAAGGTCAGATTAATTCCCTGAATGCTTCCGTGGCAGCCGGGGTTGTCATGTACGAAGTGCTCCGCTCGCGTCAAGCGCAGGAATAGAAGGTATGGCTGATTCCCGTGATGTACTTCTTGTAGACGGGTACAACATGATTGGCGACTGGCCGGAATTAACCAAACTGGCGGAAAGTGGGCTCGAAGAGGCGCGTAACAGGCTTCTCTTCCGTCTTGCAGACTACCAGGCTTTCTCCGGCCGTCGAGTCATTGTTGTGTTTGACGCCTACCTCGTGCCTGGACTCGGTAAATCCTTTACTCAGAGCAAAGTGCAGATCTATTTTACAAAGGAAAAAGAGACGGCAGACGAATGCATTGAGAGACTCGTTCGGGAACTAAGCATGCGAAGACGCCAAATCTATGTGGCTACGAGTGATATGGTAGAGCAACATGTCATTTTTGGACAAGGAGCGCTGCGTGTATCTGCAAGGGAATTGCTAATTGAAGTTGAGCAGAACGAAAAAGAATTAAAGAAACGACTGGAAGAAGATCAGGCAAAGACCACGCGTAACACACTCGGGGGCAAGTTGAGTCCGGATGTATTGAAAGAGTTTGAGCGATGGCGCCGGGAATAACAGCACGTTTTTACAAAATTTAGAATATTGAAACTCTTGACATTTATGTTATTGATGTTCTTTTTTAGGCAGAGCGTGGTTGACGGTGTGAGGTACCATCATATATACTGATCCTATATTTCATAGAGTAGAGTAACGGGGTACCTTGCGTTGCAGCCGGAGGGATTGTCTGTGAGTGTCGACCTCAAAGATATCATGTTATCCAAGTATGATTACCAAAGTGACGAAGACATTGTCGAAGCTTTCCGTGAAGGCGAAAGCGAAGCGTTAGAGTTTCTAATTAACAAATATCGTAACTTTGTACGCGCCAAGGCAAGATCTTATTTTCTGATTGGGGCAGACCGGGAAGATATTATTCAAGAAGGAATGATTGGCCTCTACAAATCCATTCGAGATTTCAAAGGGGACAAGCTGGCTTCGTTCAAGGCTTTTGCCGAACTGTGTATTACAAGACAGATCATCACGGCGATTAAGACAGCAACACGTCAGAAGCATATTCCGCTTAATTCTTATGTATCTCTGGACAAGCCTATTTATGACGAAGAGTCTGATCGTACGTTACTCGATGTGATTTGTGGAACCCAGGTCAGTGATCCGGAAGAACTTATCATCAATCAGGAAGAGTTTGTGGGCCTGGAAGATAAAATGTCCGAGATTCTGAGTGATCTGGAACGTAAAGTATTGATGTTGTATCTGGACGGGAGATCTTATCAAGAGATTGCAGTAGATTTGGACAGACATGTGAAGTCCATTGATAATGCACTTCAGCGCGTCAAGCGCAAACTTGAAAAGTACCTGGAAGTTCGAGATAATTAAACACATGTTGTCGTTGACGGAAAAGGCTCGGTGTTTGAGTCTTTTTTTAGTGTCTCAAGTTTATAAAATCTAAGAATGTTTATACTAGTAATCGCTCGGTCCATGCAGGAGAAGAGAAAAACAGAGATGCGAAACGAATGTACGTTGTACGGAAGTAATACCCAGTGAATGAAAGGCTATTCTTTCATTGACATGGTTATACCCTTGTGATAAAGTGTTTTAGGTAGGCCTAAATTTATGGCTTTTTTTCAGGATCAATTTAGAGACTCTGCTTGAATGTGGAAGTCTTCGGGAGGTGTACATCATGCGGGTAATTATTACTTTGGCTTGTACTAACTGCAAACAAAGAAATTACACTACGACAAAAAACAAGCGTAATCACCCCGACCGCATGGAGATGAAGAAATTTTGCAAGTTTTGTAACGAGCAGACTTCTCATCGCGAAACCAGATAGTTTTTGGAGGTGTCGGCGTGAAACGAAGTTTCAAATCTCTGATTTCCTTTTTCTCAGAAAGCTGGGCTGAACTTAAAAAAGTTCGCTGGCCTAATCGTAAAGAGCTGACCAACTACACATTGATCGTACTTGGTACTGTTGTGGTTATGACGCTGTTTTTTTGGGTCATTGACATTGGCATCTCCTTTGTGATCGAAGCGATTATTTAAGAAGGGTTCCGGTGGCTTGATATGGAAAAAAGATGGTACGTCGTTCATACCTATTCAGGGTATGAGAACAAGGTCAAGGCCAATTTGGAAAAACGCGTCGAGTCTATGGGCATGGAAGACAAGATATTCCGCGTTCTTGTTCCTATGGAAGAAGAAGTGGTAAACAAGGACGGTAAGAAAAAAACCGTTATGCGTAAAGTTTACCCCGGTTATGTCTTGGTGGAAATGGTACAGACGGATGACTCTTGGTACGTTGTGCGCAACACACCAGGTGTTACAGGATTTGTCGGTTCGACAGGTTCTGGGTCCAAACCAACTGCTTTGTTGCCTGAAGAAGTGGAACAAATTCTGAAGCACATGGGTATGGTTGAACCTAAGCCGAAAATTGAGTTCGATATTAAGGAATCCGTACGTATTAAAGTCGGTCCTTTTGCGAATTTCGTAGGCTCCGTGGAAGAAATTTTGGTAGACAAAAGCAAGTTGAAAGTGCACGTGAACATGTTTGGACGGGAAACACCGCTTGAGTTGGAATACACACAAGTGGAGAAGATATAGTCTCTTCAAGTTTCTTGTGGGAGGGTTGAAAAACCCGTTAACCACTATTTTGCAAGGAGGTGTCAATCATGGCGAAAAAAGTTATTAAAATGGTAAAACTGCAGATTCCAGCAGGTAAAGCAAACCCAGCACCACCAGTAGGTCCAGCTTTGGGTCAAGCAGGTGTCAACATCATGGCATTCTGTAAAGAATTCAATGCTCGTACAGCTGATCAAGCGGGATTGATTATTCCAGTTGAAATTTCTGTATTCGAGGACCGTTCCTTTACTTTCATCACTAAAACTCCACCAGCAGCAGTTCTGTTGAAAGTGGCAGCTAAAGTTGAAAAAGGATCCGGCGAACCGAACAAGAAAAAAGTTGCTACTGTTAAACGTGATGCGGTACGTCAAATCGCAGAAACAAAAATGCCTGACCTGAATGCAGCAGACGTTGAGTCCGCTATGCGTATGGTCGAAGGTACTGCCCGCAGCATGGGTATCACCATCGAAGACTAATTTTCATAAGAAACATGGCTTCGTAAAACCGGTCGATTCGCGACCGGTTGATGTGGGAGGTATATCCGCTAACACCACAAAGGAGGAATAAAACATGGCTAAACACGGTAAAAAATACCTGGAAGCTGCTAAGCTGATTGACAGCGAAGCAACTTACGAGCCTTCAGAAGCTGTAGAGCTTGTGAAAAAGGCAGCTACTGCAAAATTCGATGAAACAATCGAAGCAGCAGTTCGTTTGGGCGTAGACCCTCGTAAGCAAGACCAGGCTGTACGTGGTGTTGTTGTCTTGCCACACGGCACAGGTAAAACACAACGCGTATTGGTATTTGCAAAAGGTGACAAAGCGAAAGAAGCGGAAGCGGCTGGCGCGGACTATGTTGGTGATGCAGACATGATCAACAAAATCCAACAAGGCTGGTTCGAATTCGACGTCTGCGTAGCGACACCAGATATGATGAGTGAAGTAGGTAAATTGGGCCGACTGCTCGGCGGTAAAGGTCTGATGCCTAACCCTAAAGCCGGAACGGTAACTTTCGATGTAACTAAGGCTGTTCAAGAAATTAAAGCCGGTAAAATCGAATATCGTCTGGATCGTGCAGGTCAAATTCATGCACCGATTGGTAAAGCTTCTTTCTCTTCTGAGCAACTTAATGAGAACTTCAAAGCTCTCATGGAAGCTCTGAATCGTGCTAAACCAGCGGCAGCAAAAGGTGTTTATCTGAAGAATGTTAGTCTTTCTTCCACGATGGGCCCTGGCGCACGCGTGAACGCAGCAGCTTTTAGATAATATCTCTTGACAGGCTTGTCCTGTTTTTGATAAGATATAAAAGTTGTGAGTCCGAGTGACTGACCGTTGACATTTGAATATGCTTGCCGTAGACAGTAGGTGCCATTTGGCTTAATTTCCTGCCGAGGTGTGATTATAGAACTTAGAACGATGCAAATCGATGATGAGTATATATCAAGCCTTCGTGATTCTACGGAGGCTTTTCTTAATGGGATAAATTTGATCAGGAGGTGTACAGATTGGCAAACGCAAAAGTGATTCAAGCAAAACAAGAGTCCGTTGATGCAGTAACAGCAAAATTGCGCGAGAGCGTTACAACTGTTGTTGTTGACTATCGCGGATTGAACGTTGCCCAAGTAACTGAGTTGCGTAAGCAACTTCGTGAAGCAGGTATCGAATTCCAAGTGCTGAAAAACTCGTTGCTTCGCCGTGCAGCTGCAGCAGCAGAACTGACAGAACTCGATAGTGTTCTTACAGGTCCTACTGCAATTGCATTCAGCGTAGATGACGTTGTGGCTCCAGCTAAAATTCTGAACGACTTCGCGAAAAAGAACGATGCACTGGAATTGAAAGGTGCAGTAGTAGAAGGTCGCGTAATCGGAGTAGAAGAAGTTAAGGCATTGGCAGAACTGCCATCCCGCGATGGACTTCTCTCCATGCTCCTCAGCGTGCTTCAAGCGCCAGTGCGCAACTTCGCGCTTGCGGTTAAAGCAGTTGCAGAAAAAGAAGAACAAGGCGCGTAAGCAACTTGATCTGAATGCTGCTTAGGCGGCAAATGAATTCAAAAAAAATAATATTATATATGGAGGTTCACTCATGAGTAAAGAGCAAATCTTGGAAGCAATCAAAGGCATGACTGTACTGGAATTGAATGATCTTGTTAAAGCAATCGAAGAAGAATTCGGCGTAACTGCTGCAGCTCCAGTAGCTGCTGCAGGTGCAGTAGCTTCTGCTGAAGCTGAGCAATCCGAGTTTGACGTAATCTTGACTAACGCTGGTGCTTCCAAAATCAACGTTATCAAAGCAGTTCGCGAAATCACAGGTCTTGGCCTGAAAGAAGCAAAAGAACTGGTTGACAACGCTCCAAAAGCATTGAAAGAAAAAGTTGCTAAAGAAGAAGCAGAAGCGGTTAAAGCTAAGCTTGAAGAAGCTGGCGCTACAATCGAAGTTAAATAATTTAGCTTTTATAAGCTAGATGAACAAAACAACAAACCCCTTGACTTATATCAAGGGGTTTGTTGCTGTAATTGTAAATGGAAAGTGAGTGAGGGCATGTCCAATCATTATTATTCGGACAAACCGCAAGTAGCGCATGATCGCAGAGCAACTGAAGCGGTTCTTCGCGGATTCAGTCTGCGATTCGTGACGGATGCCGGTGTGTTTTCCAAAAACGGAATCGATTATGGCAGCAGAGTATTGATTGATGCGATAGAGTTGCCATCAGGGGCTCATGTTCTCGATGTGGGTTGTGGATACGGGCCAATGGGTCTTACAGCAGCCAAACTTGTACCGGATGGGCATGTCACCATGATCGATATCAACGAGAGAGCCGTTGAACTTTCCAGGGAAAATGCAATAGCGAACGGAATTAACAATGTTACGGTATTACAAAGTAATCTACTGGCTGAAGTAAAAAAGCAAGATTTTGACGTTATCCTAACCAATCCGCCTATACGGGCTGGGAAAGAGACGGTTCATACTATTTTCGAACAGGCACATCGCCATCTGAAGGTAGGCGGTTCGTTGTGGATTGTCATTCAGAAGAAACAAGGGGCTCCGTCAGCGCAAGCAAAATTGGAATCTTTGTTTGGAAGAGTGGAAGAAGTGACGAAGGATAAAGGCTATCGGATTTTCAAAGCGATGAAATCGGAAGAGGTATCTACTAAAAGCTGAATCCAAGTTTGTAAAGTAAGCAGGGGATCATTTTTTTTGCAATAGGACTATTGACTTGAAATTCAGGTCGTGGTATAGTTGTAAAATGTCAGTATTAAGATGCCCTACTTGGCTTTAGCTAACTAAAAATGTCAACCTTTTTTTACGCCGAACGGGCTTATTATGCCTACGTTTGGCGTATAATATGTACATTTTGGGCAAACTGGGGATAAGAATGATTTGGAAAGACATCCGCCGATCAAAGTTGCTCTTTTTTCGAACGACATTTCGAGTAAGGGCTTTTCTTTATTTGTGGATGCATTGCTTTGCTCTGTATGTGTACCATTATAAGGTTACAAACAGAGGTTCGCAACGAAATTTTTAAAGTGAGTAGACATTGAGGGGTGAGTTTAAGTTGGCAGGACATCTTGTTCAATATGGTCGACGCACTCGGCGCAGTTATGCACGAATTAACGAGATACTCGAAGTTCCTAACCTGATTGAAATCCAACAAAAATCCTATGATTGGTTTTTGGAGGAAGGGTTGCGCGAAATGTTCCAGGATATCTCGCCGATCCAGGATTTTACAGGTAACTTGATTTTGGAATTTATCGATTACAGTCTCGGTGAACCGAAGTATACAGTAGACGACGCGAAAGAGCGTGACGTTACGTATGCAGCACCGCTTCGGGTCAAAGTCCGGCTCATTAATAAGGAAACCGGCGAAGTCAAAGAGCAGGAAGTATTCATGGGAGATTTCCCGCTGATGACCAACACGGGCACATTTATTATTAATGGTGCGGAACGGGTTATTGTCAGCCAGTTGGTTCGCTCTCCTAGCGTTTACTTCAGTACCAAAGTAGATAAAAACGCCAAAAAAACGTATACCGCTACAGTTATTCCTAACCGCGGCGCTTGGTTGGAACTGGAGATGGACGCGAAGGATGTTGTTTACGTCCGGATCGACCGTACACGTAAAATACCGGTTACGGTTCTCCTGCGTTCACTTGGTTTTGGCACAGATGCTGAGATTCTGGATCTGCTCGGTAATGACGAATATATCCGCAACACACTGGACAAAGACAACACGGATTCCACGGAGAAAGCACTCATTGAGATCTATGAGCGTCTTCGTCCGGGCGAGCCTCCAACGCTGGATAATGCGAAAAGCTTGCTCGTAGCACGTTTCTTTGATCCAAAACGTTATGACCTGGCTAATGTAGGTCGTTACAAAATGAATAAAAAACTTCACATCAAAAACCGTTTGTTTAACCAGCGCTTGGCTGAGTCACTTGTTGACGCTGAGACAGGTGAAATCATTGCTGAAGCAGGTCAAATGGTTGATCGTCGTTTGTTGGATGAAATCATGCCGTATCTGGAGAAGAGCGTTGGATTCCGCACGTATCACGTGGGTAACGGCGTTTTGGATGCCAATGATATCCCTATGCAAACGATTGATGTGTTCTCACCAACTGAAGATGGTAAAGTGGTCAAACTGATTGCCAATGCAAACATTGACAAGTCCGTTAAAAACGTGACACCGGCGGATATTATTTCGTCCATCAGTTATTTCCTTAACCTTCTGCAGGGAATTGGTAGCACGGATGATATCGATCATCTGGGTAACCGTCGTTTGCGTTCGGTGGGTGAACTCCTGCAGAACCAGTTCCGTATCGGTTTGTCCCGTATGGAGCGTGTGGTTCGTGAGAGAATGTCCATTCAAGATGCTAACGTAATTACACCACAGGCTTTGATCAACATACGTCCTGTTATTGCATCGATTAAAGAGTTCTTTGGTAGCTCTCAGTTGTCACAGTTTATGGATCAAACGAACCCACTGGGTGAGTTGACACATAAACGTCGTTTGTCCGCACTCGGACCCGGTGGTTTGACGCGTGAGCGTGCAGGTATGGAAGTGCGTGACGTCCATCCATCACACTATGGCCGTATGTGTCCAATCGAGACTCCAGAGGGACCAAACATCGGTTTGATCAACTCCTTGTCTACGTTCGCCCGTGTGAATGAATATGGCTTCATTGAAGCTCCATATCGTTGGGTTGATCCGAAGACAGGTATTGTAACCGAGCAAATTGATTACCTGACAGCGGACGAAGAGGACAACTATGTTATCGCGCAAGCGAATGCAAAGTTGAACGAAGACGGTACATTTGAAGAAGAAGCGATCATTGTACGTTACAACAAACAGTCGGATAACATTCTTACGATGCCGAGTGAGCGAGTTGACTACATGGACGTATCTCCTAAACAGGTTGTATCCGTCGCTACAGCGCTGATCCCGTTCCTTGAGAACGATGACTCCAACCGTGCACTCATGGGATCTAACATGCAGCGGCAGGCGGTTCCACTCTTGATTCCTAAAGCACCACTTGTAGGAACAGGTATGGAGCACAAAGCTGCAAAAGATTCTGGTGTATGTATTGTCTCCGATTATGACGGAATTATTGAACGTTCTTCTGCGAACGAAATTTGGCTCCGTCGTGTTGAAGAAGTGGACGGTCAGGAAGTTAAAGGCGATATCGTTAAATATAAATTACACAAATTTATGCGTTCGAACCAAGGAACATGCATTAACCAGCGTCCGATTGTCAAAAGAGGTGCTGCTGTCAAAGCTGGCGATATCCTCGCTGATGGTCCTTCAACGGAAATGGGTGAATTGGCTCTGGGACGTAACGTTGTTGTTGCCTTCATGACTTGGGAAGGTTACAACTACGAGGATGCGATCTTGCTCAGTGAAAAACTCGTTAAGGAAGATGTATACACATCCATCCATATCGAGGAGTATGAGTCAGAAGCACGTGATACCAAGCTTGGACCTGAAGAGATCACACGTGATATCCCTAACGTTGGGGAAGAAGCGTTGCGTAACTTGGATGAGCGCGGTATTATCCGCATCGGTGCTGAGATCAGTGCTGGCGACATTCTGGTTGGTAAAGTAACACCTAAGGGTGTAACAGAGCTGACAGCAGAAGAACGTCTCTTGCATGCAATCTTTGGTGAGAAAGCACGTGAAGTACGTGATACTTCCTTGCGTGTACCACATGGTACTGACGGTATCGTAGTAGACGTGAAAGTATTTACCCGTGAAAACGGTGATGAACTGCCTCCAGGTGTTAACCAACTCGTTCGTGTATATATCGCTCAAAAACGGAAAATTTCCGAGGGTGATAAAATGGCCGGACGTCACGGTAACAAAGGGGTCGTGGCCCGCATCTTGCCGGAAGAAGATATGCCTTTCCTGCCAGACGGTACACCAGTTCAGATCGTTCTTAACCCACTGGGCGTACCTTCCCGGATGAATATCGGTCAAGTGCTCGAGGTTCACTTGGGTATGGCCGCGATGCAACTGGGTATTCACGTAGCAACTCCTGTATTCGACGGAGCGAAGGAGTATGACGTCTTCGATACGATGGAAGAAGCAGGTATGCAACGTAATGGTAAAACTGTCCTGTATGATGGTCGTACAGGTGAAGAGTTTGAACGTGAAGTTACCGTAGGTGTCATGCACATGATCAAATTGGCACACATGGTTGATGATAAAATCCATGCCCGTTCCACGGGTCCTTACTCACTTGTTACGCAACAGCCATTGGGTGGTAAAGCCCAATTTGGTGGACAGCGTTTCGGGGAGATGGAAGTATGGGCGCTTGAGGCATACGGTGCTGCTTATACACTGCAAGAAATCTTGACTGTTAAATCCGATGACGTTGTTGGTCGGGTTAAAACGTATGAATCCATTGTCAAAGGTGAGAATGTTCCGGAACCAGGTGTTCCTGAATCATTCAAAGTATTGATCAAAGAGCTGCAAAGCTTGGGTATGGACGTTAAGATTTTGAGCGAAGATGAGCAAGAGATTGAAATGAGAGAAATGGACGATGAAGATGACGCTGCGAGCGATAAGCTCAGCCTCAACCTTGAGGGTACAGAGGTCGGAGCGGAATAAACCGCTTCGAGCGCATGATGACCGGCGTTTTTCATCAGGCTCGCGTCTTGCTCCGGCTTCGGCCGGAGTGGGCGTAACCTAGAATACAGGAATTGGTTAAGGAGGGTTGCTCCTTGTTGGACGTCAACAATTTCGAATACATGAAGATCGGGCTTGCTTCCCCAGAGAAAATTCGTTCTTGGTCCCGCGGAGAAGTGAAAAAACCGGAAACGATCAACTATCGTACGTTGAAACCGGAAAAAGAAGGGCTGTTCTGCGAAAAGATTTTTGGCCCTACAAAAGACTGGGAATGTCATTGCGGTAAATACAAACGCGTCCGTTATAAAGGCGTTGTCTGTGATCGTTGTGGCGTTGAAGTAACACGTGCGAAAGTACGCCGCGAACGGATGGGCCATATTGAGCTCGCTGCTCCGGTATCGCATATCTGGTACTTCAAAGGTATTCCGAGCCGTATGGGTCTTGCTCTGGATATGTCTCCAAGATCTCTTGAAGAGATTATTTATTTTGCATCATATGTTGTAACTGATCCAGGAGAAACTCCACTGGAGAAAAAACAGCTGTTGTCCGAGAAAGAATACCGCAGTTATCGTGAAAAATACGGCTATGGTTTCCAGGCTGGCATGGGCGCAGAAGCGGTTAAAAAACTGCTTCAAGACCTTGATATAGACAAAGAGCTCGAGTTCCTGAAAGAAGAGCTCCGGACTGCGCAAGGACAACGTCGTAATCGTGCAATCAAACGTCTGGAAGTTATCGAAGCATTCCGCAACTCCGGCAACAAGCCAGAGTGGATGATCATGGATGTACTTCCTGTTATCCCGCCGGAACTTCGTCCAATGGTACAGTTGGATGGTGGACGTTTTGCAACGTCTGACCTGAATGACTTGTATCGCCGTGTAATCAACCGGAACAACCGTCTGAAACGTCTGCTTGATCTGGGCGCGCCAGATATTATCGTGCAAAATGAAAAACGGATGTTGCAGGAAGCTGTTGACGCATTGATCGATAATGGTCGTCGCGGACGTCCGGTAACGGGTCCTGGTAACCGTCCATTGAAATCTCTCAGCCACATGCTGAAAGGTAAACAAGGACGTTTCCGTCAGAACTTGCTCGGTAAACGGGTTGACTATTCTGGTCGTTCCGTTATCGTTGTTGGACCTTACCTGAAAATGTATCAGTGTGGTCTGCCAAAAGATATGGCACTTGAATTGTTCAAGCCTTTCGTTATGAAAGAGCTTGTAAATAAAGGGCTTGCCCACAACATCAAGAGCGCGAAACGTAAAGTTGAGCGTGTAAGTCCTGAAGTATGGGATGTTCTTGAAGAAGTAATCAAGGAGCATCCGGTTCTGTTGAACCGTGCCCCTACGCTTCACAGACTCGGTATTCAAGCATTTGAACCGATTCTCGTTGAAGGTAAAGCAATTCGTCTTCACCCACTCGTATGTACGGCATACAATGCCGACTTTGACGGTGACCAAATGGCCGTGCACGTTCCGTTGTCCGCTGAAGCTCAAGCGGAAGCACGTATCCTGATGCTTGCATCTGGTAACATTTTGAACCCGAAAGACGGTAAACCGGTTGTTACTCCTTCCCAGGATATGGTGCTTGGTTCTTATTACCTCACTATGGACAACAAGGAAGAAAAGGGCACAGGTATGATCTTGCGTACAGTTAACGAAGCTGTATCTGCATATCAACGTGGTACTGCTGGTCTGCATGCTCGTGTTGCTATTCCGGTTAAGGCGCTTGGTAAAACAAGCTTCACGGAAGAACAGCAAGAAGGAATGTTGCTGACAACTATCGGTAAAATTATCTTTAACGAAATTTTCCCGGCAAGCTTCCCGTATATCAATGATGCGACTCGTGCTAACCTATACCAAGGTACTGCAGATCACTCATTTGTATATGAAAAAGGTGCTGATCTCAGAGAAGCTATTATGAATGCTCCTCTGGCTGGCGGTGTCGGTAAAGAATACCTCGGCTCCATCATTGCACGTTGTTTTGAAATTTATCACACAACGGAAACAGCCGTTATTTTGGATAAAATCAAACAACTTGGATTCACATACTCTACACGTGCCGGTATTACGGTTGCGGTATCTGATGTTATCGTTCCGCCTGAGAAGTTTGAAATTCTTAGACAGTCTGAGGAAAAAGCACAAATCGTTACGAATCAGTACCGTCGTGGTCTGATTACGAATGAAGAGCGCTATGACCGTATCATTGATATCTGGTCAAAATCCAAAGATGACATCACTGAGATTCTGATGAAGTCCATGGATCGTTACAACTCGATCATGATGATGGTAGACTCCAAAGCACGGGGTAACAAATCGCAAATCACCCAATTGGGCGGTATGCGTGGTCTGATGGCCAACCCATCCGGTCGTATTATCGAACTCCCAATCAAATCGAACTTCCGTGAAGGTCTGACAGTACTCGAGTACTTTATCTCCACTCACGGAGCGCGTAAAGGTTTGGCGGATACAGCCCTGCGTACAGCCGATTCAGGTTACCTGACTCGTCGTCTCGTAGACGTAGCCCAAGACGTAATCGTGCGTGATGATGATTGTGGTACAGATAAAGGCTTTACGGTAAGTCGTATCCAGGATGGTAAAGAGGTTATTGAAGATCTCTACGACCGTATTGAAGGCAGATACTGCTTCGAGACAGTTCGTCATCCGGAAACAAAAGAAATCATTGCAGGTCGCAATGAGTTGATTGACTCCGATAAAGCAGAAGCGATCATCAAAGCGGGAATCACCAAATTGCAAATCCGCTCCGTACTCAGCTGCCGTGCAAGTCATGGTGTCTGCAAGAAGTGTTATGGTCGTAACCTTGCGACAGGTAAACACGTGGAGATTGGTGAAGCAGTTGGTATCATTGCAGCACAATCCATTGGTGAGCCAGGAACACAGCTTACAATGCGTACGTTCCACACCGGCGGTGTAGCCGGAGACGATATTACGCAAGGTTTGCCGCGTATCCAAGAGTTGTTTGAAGCTCGTAATCCTAAGGGTCAAGCAACGATCAGTGAGATTGATGGTGTGGTAAAAGAGATTCGCGAAGCGAAAGATCGTCGTGAAATTGAAATTCAAGGTGAAGCGGAGTCCAAAGTATACTCCGTTACCTACGGTTCCCGTGTGCGCGTAAGCGAAGGCATGGAAATTGAAGCTGGTGACGAGTTGACAGACGGTTCCATTGATCCAAAAGAAATGCTGCGCATTAAAGGCGTACGTGGCGTACAAAACTACATTTTGCAGGAAGTACAGCGCGTATACCGTAACCAAGGCGTAGAAATCAATGACAAACACGTTGAAGTTATGATCCGTCAAATGCTGCGTAAAATCCGCATCGTAGATGCAGGAGATACAACGCTGTTGCCAGGATCGTTCGTTGATACGCATGAGTACGAAAGAGCTAACAAAATTGCGATTCTTAGTGATAAAGAGCCAGCGGTTGCTAAACCAATCCTGCTCGGTATTACGAAAGCATCCCTGGAAACAGACTCCTTCCTCTCGGCGGCTTCGTTCCAAGAAACTACACGTGTACTGACAGATGCAGCGATCAAAGGTAAAGTCGATCAGTTGCTAGGTCTGAAGGAAAATGTAATCATCGGTAAATTGATTCCTGCAGGTACAGGTATGCACCGTTACCGCAGCATCAAATTTGCTGAGCCAGAAGATGGTCAATCTTCAGTAGAAGAACTTGAGCCAGTTTCGGTTGATTAAATAGATTCCTCCTCATTTAGAGGAGAATGAAAGTTTTGTACTTCAGGAGGCGGACGCTTGTATAATGCAGGCGGACGAATCCTGATGTGCGTAAACTTTTAAAAAATGTTTTAGGATTAGCATTGACAATGCTTGCGCTAGATGCTAATATATCAAAGGTGCGTGGGCAGCTGATTGTACATGGTTCTATTCGGAGGAATGCACAATGTCTAATGAAAAAGCCTTGCAAGATGCTCATGTCAAAATAGGTACCAAACAGACCATGCGGATGGTGCAAACAGGTATGGCTTCTGAAGTCTATGTCGCAGAAGATAGTGATCCGCAGCTCACTTCCAAAATCATTGCTTTGTGTGAACAACACAATGTGAAGTACACGAAAGTGGATACAATGAAAAATCTCGGCAAAGCTTGCGGGATTGGAGTGGGAGCAGCTATGGCTGCTGTCGTAAAATGATAGTGTAAGGAACGTTTTTGTCCGAGAACTTTTAGGGATTCTCCAAGGCAAAAACTTTTCATTTGTCTTTTTATGAACCGCCTGGGTCTGTGGACTTAGCGAAAAGAGGTTTATAAAGAAACATGAATATTTGAGGAAGGGGGTGGCAATCACATGCCAACTATTAATCAACTGGTTCGTAAAGGACGTCAAGCAAAAGTTGAGAAGTCAAAATCTCCAGCTTTGCAAAAAGGATTCAACGCTTTGAAACGTGAATCTACTAACATCAGTGCCCCACAAAAACGTGGTGTCTGCACTCGTGTAGGTACAATGACTCCACGTAAACCAAACTCTGCACTTCGTAAGTATGCTCGTGTTCGTTTGACGAACCGTCTCGAGGTAACTGCTTATATCCCGGGAATCGGACATAACCTTCAAGAGCACAGTGTGGTATTGATCCGCGGAGGTAAAGTTAAAGACCTTGCAGGAGTTCGTTATCACATCGTTCGTGGAGCTCTCGATACTGCAGGCGTAAACAACCGTATGCAAGCTCGTTCGAAATACGGTGCAAAACGTCCAAAAGCTAAAAAAGCCTAAACCATTATAAGCAGAGAACCTGAAAGCCTTCTGGCTTAGGTCTGGAAGGTACAGGGTCTGCTGAACAAGAAAGAAAGGGGGATATCCATGCCACGCAAAGGTCCAGTTACGAAAAGAGACGTGTTGCCAGATCCGGTATACAACAGCAAGTTGGTTACTCGTTTGATCAATCGCATCATGCTCGACGGAAAACGCGGTGTTGCTCAAAGCATTCTGTATAATGCGTTCAAGTTGATTCAAGAACGTACGGGTAATGACCCGATGGAAGTATTTGAAGCAGCAATCAAGAATATCATGCCAGTCCTGGAAGTTAAAGCTCGCCGTGTCGGCGGTGCCAACTACCAAGTACCAATCGAGGTAAAACCAGAGAGACGTACTGCTCTGGGACTACGTTGGCTCGTGAACTACTCCCGCAACCGCGGTGAGAAAACAATGGAAGAGCGTTTGGCGGCTGAGATCATCGACGCTTCCAACAACACAGGCGCTTCCGTTAAAAAACGTGAAGATACGCACAAAATGGCTGAAGCGAACAAAGCGTTTGCTCACTACCGTTGGTAGGATTCAGTTCACAATAAAAAACTTCAATTTTGAAGGGAGACCCATTTCATGGCTAGAGAGTTCTCCTTGAAAAATACACGTAATATCGGGATCATGGCTCATATTGATGCGGGTAAAACCACGACAACTGAGCGGATCTTGTTCTACACAGGACGTACGCACAAAATCGGTGAAGTACACGAAGGCGCTGCGACAATGGACTGGATGGAACAGGAACAGGAGCGCGGAATTACGATTACTTCCGCTGCGACTACCGCTGCTTGGAAAGGCCACCGCGTTAATATTATTGATACCCCGGGACACGTTGACTTCACTGTTGAAGTTGAACGTTCCCTTCGTGTATTGGACGGAGCAGTTGGTGTATTCAGTGCGAAAGAAGGCGTTGAGCCTCAGTCCGAAACCGTATGGAGACAGGCTGACAAGTACGGCGTACCTCGTATCGCATATGTAAACAAAATGGATATCATCGGTGCTGACTTCCTGAACGTTGTATCTGACATGCGTGATCGCCTTCAAGCGAACGCTGTTGCGATTCAACTTCCAATCGGCGCTGAAAATGATTTCAAAGGTATCATCGATATCGTTGCACAAAGAGCTCATATGTACAAAGATGATCTTGGACAAGATATCGAAGAAACCGACATTCCTGCAGAATTTGCAGATCAAGTTGAAGAACTTCGCAACGAGTTGATTGAACGCGTTGCTGAACTGGACGAAGATTTGACAATGAAATACCTGGAAGGCGAAGAGATCACAATTGATGAGATCAAAGCCGTACTCCGTAAAGGTGTTGTAGATGTTAAGATCTTCCCAGTTATCTGTGGATCCTCATACCGTAACAAAGGTGTTCAACTGATGTTGGATGCTGTTATCGACTACTTGCCAGCTCCAACAGATGTACCATCAATCACTGGTCATCTTGAAGATGGAACTGAAGCAGTTCGTAAGTCCTCTGATGAAGAGCCATTCTCCGCATTGGCATTCAAAATCATGACTGACCCTTACGTTGGTAAATTGACATTCTTCCGCGTATACTCCGGTGTTCTTCAATCCGGATCATATGTATTGAATGCCACTAAAAACAAACGTGAGCGTATCGGTCGTATTCTTCAAATGCACGCGAACAGCCGTCAAGAGATCACTGAAGTTTACTCCGGTGATATTGCAGCTGCCGTAGGTTTGAAAGATACGGGTACAGGTGATACACTATGTGATGAGAAAAATCCGGTTATCCTGGAGTCAATGAACTTCCCTGATCCGGTTATCGAAATCGCCGTTGAACCTAAAACCAAAGCTGACCAAGATAAAATGGGTGTTGCTCTCGGTAAGTTGACTGAAGAGGATCCAACTCTTCGTGCTCATACTGACGAAGAAACAGGTCAAACAATCTTGGCAGGTATGGGTGAGCTTCACCTTGATATCATCATCGACCGTATGCGTCGTGAGTTCAAGGTTGAAACTACTGTGGGTAAACCACAAGTAGCTTACCGTGAAACATTCCGTGCTCCAGCGCGCGTTGAAGGTAAATTCGTACGTCAATCCGGTGGTCGTGGTCAATACGGTCACGTATGGGTTGAATTCGAACCTCTCGAGCCGGGTACAGGCAGCCAGTTCGAAAGTAAGGTTGTCGGTGGTTCCGTTCCAAGAGAATACATTCAACCTGCACTGTCAGGGATTGA
The DNA here is from genome assembly GCF_038004645.1 of Paenibacillus sp. FSL M8-0212. Classification (NCBI taxonomy): domain Bacteria; kingdom Bacillati; phylum Bacillota; class Bacilli; order Caryophanales; family Paenibacillaceae; genus Paenibacillus; species Paenibacillus sp. FSL M8-0212. The sequence continues at coordinate 3,328,589 of NZ_JBBORP010000001.1, forward strand.
AGAGCAAATGAAAAACGGCGTTATTGCAGGCTTCCCGCTTGTTGACGTTAAGGCTACAATCGTAGACGGATCTTACCATGATGTCGATTCCAACGAGATGGCATTTAAAATTGCCGGATCTATGGCGCTTAAAGCGGCTAAAGACAAGTGTAAACCAGTTCTGCTTGAGCCTATCATGAAAGTAGAAGTAACTGTTCCAGAAGAGTACATGGGTGACGTAATGGGTATGTTGAACTCCCGTCGTGGCCGCATCGAAGGTATGGATTCCCGTAGTGGAGCTCAAATCATCCGTGCTAAGGTACCTCTGTCTGAAATGTTTGGTTACTCTACAACTCTTCGTTCCGGTACTCAAGGACGCGGCGTATTCTCCATGGAACTCTCTCACTATGAAGAAGTTCCTAAGAGCATCGCTGAAGAAATCGTTGCCAAAACAAAAGGCACCGAGTAGTTTTCTCACACTGGATGCAAGTGCATAAGAATTTAATTCGGAACACTTCATTCAGTGAAAACATAAAATTATAATTTTAAGGAGGCCACGTTCAAATGGCAAAGGCTAAATACGAACGTAATAAACCCCACGTTAACATCGGTACTATCGGTCACGTCGATCACGGTAAAACAACACTGACTGCTGCAATCACAACTGTATTGTCCAAAACTTACGGTGGTGCTGCTGTAGCATTCGACCAAATCGACAAAGCGCCAGAAGAGCGCGAGCGCGGTATCACTATCTCCACAGCACACGTTGAGTACGAAACTGACACTCGTCACTACGCTCACGTAGACTGCCCAGGTCACGCCGACTATGTTAAAAACATGATCACTGGCGCGGCACAAATGGACGGAGCTATCTTGGTAGTATCCGCAGCTGACGGCCCAATGCCACAAACTCGTGAGCACATCTTGCTCTCCCGTCAAGTAGGCGTACCTTACATTGTTGTATTCTTGAACAAATGTGACATGGTTGAAGACGAAGAGTTGTTGGAATTGGTTGAGATGGAAGTTCGCGACCTTCTTAACGAATATGAGTTCCCAGGTGACGATACTCCAATCACTCGTGGATCCGCTCGTGAAGCACTGGCAAACCCAGATGGCGAATGGGCTCAAAAAATCGTTGAGATGTTCAAAGAGATCGACACTTACATCCCACTGCCTGAGCGTCAAACTGACAAACCTTTCTTGATGCCTGTCGAGGACGTATTCTCCATCACTGGTCGTGGTACTGTTGCTACTGGCCGTGTAGAGCGTGGTACTGTTAAAGTCGGCGAAGAGATCGAAATCGTTGGTATCACTGAAGAAACTAAAAAATCTGTTGTAACAGGCGTTGAGATGTTCCGCAAATTGCTGGATTCCGCTCAAGCTGGTGACAACATCGGAGCACTTCTTCGTGGTGTTGACCGTAACAACATCGAGCGTGGCCAAGTTTTGGCTAAACCGGGTTCTGTTAAGCCTCACACAGAATTCACAGCTCAAATCTACGTTCTGACTAAAGAAGAGGGCGGACGTCACAAACCATTCTTCACTGGTTACCGTCCACAGTTCTACTTCCGTACAACTGACGTAACAGGCATCATCAACTTGCCTGAAGGTACTGAAATGGTAATGCCTGGTGATAACATCACTGTTACTGTTTCCCTGATCTCCCCAATCGCGATTGAAGAAGGAACTAAATTCTCCATTCGTGAAGGCGGACGTACAGTAGGTGCCGGTTCCGTAGCATCTATCCAAAAATAATTCGGCTTAACGCTGAATAAAGCATATGTAACAGTGTACTGGAACGAGTAACATTGTATTGTAACGAAGCTTCGGAAGAGTTCTTTATCCGACATCGGATAGAGAACTCTTTTATTATGTTTAAAGCTCGGAACCTGCGTCATACGAAATGAACATCATTTACGAGTTTAGAAGGATTGGCAAGGCAGCCTGGATATTGAAGATAAACACTGCAATAAACGAAGTCATTTCATCAGAAAAGATAAGTTTAAATGTTTTTCTTAAATATGCTTGCAATACGCCTATCTTTTCTATATAATAATGAATGTTGTTCTGTGACGTTGCGATGATGTGAGAGGTTACTGGCACACCCGGCCCCTTTGCCATGGGAGAGTGGCTAGAAAATTTTCACGGAGTATGTCCGATAAAAAATTGGGCGATAGAAGGAGGGACTAAAATGGCAAAGCAAAAAATTCGTATTCGTTTGAAAGCTTACGACCACAGAATTCTTGATCAATCCGCGGAGAAAATTGTTGAAACAGCAAAACGTTCGGGTGCTGGTGTATCCGGTCCGATTCCGCTTCCTACTGAAAAACAAATCATTACTATTCTTCGTGCGGTGCACAAGTACAAGGATTCTCGGGAACAATTCGAACAACGTACTCATAAACGTTTGATCGACATCGTTAACCCGACTCCACAAACTGTGGATGCCTTGATGCGCTTGGATCTGCCGTCCGGTGTAGATATCGAAATTAAATTGTAATATAGCTACAACAAAGACCATGTATAGAGGAAAAGAGGTGTCAACATGAAAGCAATCTTAGGAAAAAAACTCGGAATGACTCAAGTATTTACTCCTGAAGGTAACGTCGTTCCAGTAACGGTTATCGAAGCAGGCCCTTGTGTTGTTTTGCAAAAGAAAGACATTGAGAACGATGGCTACGAAGCAATTCAAATCGGTTACTCCGATAAGAAAGAGAAAAATGCTAACAAGCCAGAAGCAGGTCACGCTAAAAAAGCGAACACTGCCCCTAAGCGCTACGTTCGTGAAGTTCGCGGTATCAACATCGCAGAATATGAAGTTGGCCAAGAACTGAAAGCTGACATTTTCGCTGAAGGCGAATTCGTTGACGTAACGGGTATTTCTAAAGGTAAAGGTTTTGCCGGCGTTATCAAACGTTGGGGACAAAGCACTGGACCTATGTCACACGGTTCGCGTTACCACCGTGGCCCTGGTTCAATGGGTTCGATCCAAGCTAACCGCGTTCCTAAAGGCAAACGCCTGCCAGGACACATGGGACATGATACTGTTACAATCCAACGTCTTGAAGTAGTTAAAGTAGACGCTGAGCGTAACGTGTTGCTCGTGAAAGGTTCCATTCCTGGACCGAAAAACAGTCTCATTAAAGTTAAAGAAACGGTGAAAAAATAACCACTGAAGAAAGGAGGAACACAAAATGCCAAAAGTATCAGTTTACAATGTAGATGGTAGCCAAGTAGGCGAAGTTGAATTGAACGATGCGGTTTTCGGAATTGAGCCGAACCAACACGTTCTGTACGATGCAGTTCTTATGCAACGCGCTTCCCTTCGTCAAGGTACCCACAAAGTAAAAGGACGTTCTGAAGTACGTGGCGGTGGACGTAAGCCTTGGAAACAAAAAGGTACAGGTCGCGCTCGTCAAGGTTCAATTCGTTCACCACAATGGAAAGGCGGCGGTATCGTATTTGGTCCAACACCACGGAGCTATGCGTATAAACTGCCTAAGAAAGTTCGCCGCTTGGCGATCAAATCAGCCCTTTCATCCAAAGTGCTTGACAATGACATTATCGTTTTGGACGCTCTCACATTGAGCACGCCTAAAACTAAAGAATTCGCAGCCATCTTGAGTAACCTCAAAGTGGGACGTAAAGCTTTGATCGTAGCTCCTAGCTATGATGATAATGTAGCTCTTTCCGCACGGAATATTCCAGGCGTGAAATTCGTAGCTGCTGACGGCATTAATGTTCTTGACGTGCTTTCGCACGACAAATTGATCATTACGAAAGAAGCAGTTCAGAAGGTAGAGGAGGTGCTCGCGTAATGAAGGATCCTCGTGATATTGTAAAACGTCCGATTATTACGGAACGTACTGCTGACATGATGAACGACTTGAAATATGTATTTGAAGTCGATATCCGTGCAAACAAAACCGAGATCAAAAAGGCAGTAGAAGCTATTTTCAATGTAAAAGTGAAAAACGTGAACACGCTTCGTGTTCCAGCTAAGCCGAAACGGTACGGACGTTATTCCGGATATACTAGCGAATGGAAAAAAGCGTTTGTAACGCTGACAAAAGACAGCAAAACGCTTGAGTTCTTTGAAACAGTATAATTGAATTTTTGAAGTAAGGAGGGAAACCCAGTGCCAATCAAAAAGTATAAACCAACATCCCCGGCAAGACGGAACATGTCCGTTTCTACATTTGAGGAAATCACCACAAATCAGCCGGAGAAATCGTTGTTGGCCCCGTTGAGCAAACAAGCAGGCCGCAACAACCAAGGTAAAATTACAGTTCGTCACCATGGTGGTGGACACAAACGTAAATACCGTATCATTGACTTCAAACGTACTAAAGATGGAATACCGGGCCGCGTTGCTACGATTGAGTATGACCCGAACCGTACATCCAACATCGCTCTGATTCACTATGCTGATGGTGAGAAACGTTATATCATCGCTCCTAAAGGTTTGAAAGTTGGAGATCAAGTATTCTCCGGACCTGAATCAGACATCAAAATCGGTAACGCACTGCCACTCGAAAACATTCCAGTAGGTACTGTTATCCATAACATCGAGTTGAAACCAGGTAAAGGCGGACAATTGGTTCGTGCTGCTGGTACAGAAGCTCAATTGCTTGGTAAAGAAGAAAAATACGTTTCCGTTCGTCTCTCTTCCGGAGAAGTTCGTCGTATTTTGAAAGTTTGCCGCGCGACAATCGGATCTGTTGGTAACCAAGACCACGAGCTCATCAAAATCGGTAAAGCCGGTCGTAGCCGTTGGTTGGGTAAACGTCCTGAGGTTCGTGGTGTAGTAATGAACCCTAACGATCACCCACACGGTGGTGGTGAAGGTCGTGCTCCAATCGGACGTAAATCGCCAATGTCACCATGGGGTAAACCTACTCTTGGTTACAAAACGCGTAAGAAAAATAAAGCTTCTGATAAATACATCATTCGCCGCCGCACGAAGTAATACACACTGTGCATAACCTCGTGAGGCATCTGCGGATGCATAATAGCTACGTTTGAAGGGAGGATCTCCACATGGGTCGCAGTTTGAAAAAAGGGCCATTCATTGATGGCTACATGCTCAAAAAGGTAGAAGAGATGGAAGCTTCAGGTAAGAAGAACGTAATCAAAACCTGGTCCCGTCGTTCTACAATTTTCCCACAATTCATCGGACACACATTTGGCGTTTACGATGGTCGTAAACACGTGCCAGTGTATGTAACTGAGGACATGGTCGGACACAAACTGGGTGAGTTCGCTCCAACCCGTACGTACAAAGGCCATACTGATGATGATAAGAAAACAAGAAGATAAATGAACATCTTTAATGTTTGAGAGGAGGTTACACAATGGAAGCAAAAGCACATGCTAAGTTTATCCGGATTGCTCCTCGTAAAGTTCAACTCGTTGTTGACTTAATTCGCGGCAAGCAAGTAGGTGAGGCGGTTGCCATTCTCCGTCACACTCCGAAATCCGCTTCTCCAATCGTTGAGAAGTTGCTTAACTCCGCTATTGCGAATGCGGAACATAACTATTCTTTGGATGTTAACAACTTGGTTATCTCGCAAGCTTACGTGAACCAAGGACCGACAATGAAACGTTTCCGCCCTCGTGCAATGGGACGTGCAAGTCGTATTAACAAACGTACTAGCCACATTACTTTGGTGGTATCTGAGAAGTAGAAGGAGGGGAAATGTGTGGGCCAAAAGGTAAATCCAGTCGGACTCCGTGTCGGAATTATCCGTGACTGGGAATCTAAGTGGTATGCAGGCAAAGACTTCGGTGATCTTTTGATGGAAGACGTGAGAATTCGTGAATTCCTGAAAAATAAATTGAAAGACTCCGCTTTATCTCGTGTAGAAATTGAGAGAGCGGCTAACCGCGTAAACGTAACGATTCACACTGCTAAACCAGGTATGGTTATTGGTAAGGGTGGTTCGGAAGTTGAAAATCTTCGTAACCAAATTACGAAAATTGCTGGCGGTAAAAAAGTACACATCAACATTTCTGAAATTAAGAACCAAGACTTGGACGCTGTTCTTGTAGCTGAAAGCATTGCACAACAATTGGAACGTCGTGTTTCTTTCCGTCGTGCTCTGAAACAAGCAATTCAAAGAACTATGCGCTCCGGTGCTAAAGGTATCAAAACTCAAGTAGGCGGACGTCTTGGCGGTGCTGAGATCGCACGTTCTGAAGGCTACAGCGAAGGAACTGTTCCACTGCACACACTGCGTGCTGACATTGACTATGGTACAGCAGAGGCTCATACTACTTACGGACGTATCGGCGTAAAAGTATGGATCTATCGTGGAGAGGTTCTTCCTACGGCTAAGAAACAAGCTGCTAAGGAAGGAGGCAACTAATCATGTTGGTACCAAAACGCGTAAAACACCGTAAGCAACAACGTGGACATATGAAAGGCCAAGCTAAAGGCGGAACGACTCTGAACTTTGGCGAATACGGTCTGCAAGCTACGGAACCGGCTTGGATTACGAACCGTCAGATCGAAGCGGCTCGTATTGCGATGACTCGTTACATCAAACGTGGTGGTAAAGTTTGGATCAAAATTTTCCCAGACAAACCAATCACTCAAAAGCCTCTCGAGGTTCGGATGGGTAGCGGTAAAGGTAACGTAGAAAAATGGGTTGCAGTAGTGAAACCAGGTAAGATCATGTTTGAACTTGCTGGTGTACCGGAGGAAATTGCACGCGAAGCAATGCGTCTTGCCGCTCACAAACTGCCAATCAAAACGAAGTTCGTGAAACGTGAAGAATTGGGTGGTGAAGCAAATGAAAGCTAGTGAATTTCGCAACCTAACCTCTGCTGAAATCGAGCAAAAGATTGCCGGATTTAAAGAAGAACTCTTTAACCTCCGCTTTCAATTAGCTACCGGTCAGCTGGATAACCCGACTCGCATCCGTGATGTGCGGAAAGAAATAGCTCGTGCTAAAACCATTATCCGTGAGAGAGAATTGGGAATCGGTTAATTAGGGATAGGATGGACAATCCGTCCGTAATCAGGAAGGAGGCCAACAATGAGCGAAGAACGTAACGCACGTAAAGTGCAAACTGGTAAAGTGGTCAGCGATAAAATGGACAAAACAATTGTTGTTGCTGTAGAAACTTACAAAAAACACAACTTGTACCATAAACGCATTAAGGTTACTAAAAAATTCAAAGCACATGACGAAGAAAACACTGCGAAAATCGGTGACACGGTGAAAATCATGGAGACTCGTCCGCTTTCGAAAGATAAACGCTGGAGACTTACTGAAATCGTAGAAAAAGCGGTTATCATCTAATGCTCAGCAGCACTGCTGAAAGGAGGAATACTAAATGATTCAACCATTTACACGTTTGACTGTGGCTGACAACTCCGGTGCGAAGGAACTGATGTGTATCCGCGTACTCGGCGGTACGGGACGTCGTACAGCTCAAATCGGTGATCTGATCGTTTGTTCTGTTAAACAAGCAACACCAGGCGGCGTTGTCAAAAAAGGTGATGTAGTTAGAGCGGTTGTCGTTCGTACGAAACGTTCTGTACGTCGTAAAGACGGTTCCTACATCGGTTTTGATGAAAATGCAGCGGTTGTTGTAAAAGACGACAGAAGCCCACGTGGAACACGTATTTTCGGACCAGTTGCTCGCGAACTTCGCGATAAAGACTTCATGAAAATCGTTTCCTTGGCTCCAGAAGTTATCTAAAGCTTAATCTCGTGATGTTAGAAACAGGAGGTGTACGAAATGCCAAGAGTGAAAAAAGTTCTGGAATCCCATAACAACAAACTTCACGTTAAGAAGGAAGATACGGTTATGGTGATCAGCGGTAAAGACAAAGGTAAAAAAGGCCGTGTCATCGCTGCTTATCCTCGTGAGAACCGCGTCCTTGTGGAAGGTGTTAACATGGTGAAAAAACACCAGAAGCCTAACCAGCAAAATCCGCAAGGCGGCATTATCGAGAAGGAAGCTCCGATTCACGTTTCCAACGTAATGCACATCGATCCGAAGAGCGGAAAAGTAACCCGTGTAGGTTACAAAGTTTTGGATAACGGAAAGAAAGTGCGCGTTGCTAAACGTTCCGGAGAAATTATCGACTAATTGAACCGAATGAGAAAGGAGGGCTATGATTCATGGCATCAAGAATGAAAGAACGTTACCTGCAAGAAATCGCTCCTGCTTTGATGCAGAAGTTTAACTATACAACGGTAATGCAAGTGCCGAAAATCGAGAAAATCGTTATCAACATGGGTGTGGGCGAGGCTGTCCAAAACTCCAAAGTGTTGGATTCCGCAGTAAACGATTTGCAACTGATCGCAGGTCAAAAACCTGTAATCACTCGTGCAAAAAAATCTATCGCAGGATTCAAACTGCGTGAGAATATGCCTATCGGTGTTAAAGTAACATTGCGCGGCGAGCGTATGTACTTCTTCCTCGATAAACTGTTCAACGTTACGCTTCCTCGTGTCCGCGACTTCCGCGGTGTATCGAGCAAAGCTTTCGACGGACGTGGTAACTACACGCTGGGTCTGAAAGAACAACTGATCTTCCCAGAGATCGAGTATGATAAAGTTGATAAAGTCCGCGGTATGGATATTGTCATCGTAACAACGGCGAAAACAGACGAAGAGTCCCGCGAATTGCTCACGCAAATGGGAATGCCTTTCGTTAAGTAATGTTGGCATAACGTTTCCGGGTGTCTGGAAAGACTCCCTTTTCTCCGAAATTATTTAGGAGGTGTCAGGCTAAGTGGCAAAAACTTCGATGAAAGTTAAACAACAACGTACACCTAAGTTTAAAGTACGTGCATATACACGCTGTGAGCGTTGCGGACGTCCACATTCGGTCCTGCAAAAGTTCAAAATTTGCAGAATTTGTTTCCGTGAATTAGCTTATAAAGGCCAGATCCCTGGCGTGAAAAAAGCAAGCTGGTAAAAAGTCCTGAACGGGAAGGAGGTTAACTCACAATGACTATGTCTGATCCAATTGCAGATATGCTTACTCGTATTCGTAACGCGAACACTGTTCGTCACGAAACGGTAGAAATGCCTGCTTCGACAATGAAAAAACAAATCGCCGATATCCTGAAGCGTGAAGGTTTCATCCGTGACGCTGAAGTTATCGATGATAACAAACAAGGGATTATCCGTGTTTTCCTGAAATACGGTCAAAATAACGAGCGCGTTATCACTGGTCTGAAAAGAATCAGTAAACCTGGTCTTCGTGTTTACACGAAAAGCAACGAAGTACCTCGTGTACTTGGTGGCCTGGGAATCGCGATCATCTCGACATCTAAAGGTATCATGACGGACAAAGAAGCTCGTCAATCGAAATCCGGCGGAGAAGTCGTTTGCTACGTTTGGTAATATAACGTCACAAGATAGGAGGTGCAACATATGTCTCGTATTGGTCGCAAACCAATCACAGTACCAAGTGGTGTAGACATCACCCTGGACAACACCGTTATTACGGTAAAAGGACCAAAAGGAACTTTGACTCGTGAGCTTCATAAAGACATGAAGGTTACAGTTGAAAATAACGAAATCACAGTTGTGCGTCCTTCCGATAACAAAACTCACCGTTCTTTGCACGGCACAACGCGTAGCGTTGTAAACAATATGGTGAGCGGCGTTACTGAAGGATTCGCGAAATCTCTGGAATTGGTTGGGGTCGGATATCGTGCAAGCAAATCCGGAGATAAAATCGTTTTAAACGTTGGTTACTCTCACCCGGTTGAAATTACACCGGAAGCGGGAATTGAATTCGAAGTACCTTCGAATACAAAAATCATCGTTCGCGGAATTGACAAAGAGCGTGTAGGTGCTTACGCTGCTAAAATCCGTTCCGTACGTGAACCTGAGCCGTACAAAGGTAAAGGTATTAAATATGAAGGCGAGCGTATCATCCGTAAGGAAGGTAAAGCCGGTAAGAAGAAATAAGATTTCTCTTACCGCCTTTGCGCGGCTTTCGGCTTGCTTGCTTCGTGTGTTTCTAATATACCCCGTGGCTTCTGCTTTGAAGCCAGCGAGGTAACCTGAAAGGAGTGAATCTTTGAGATGATTACGAAACCAGATAAAAATAAGGCTCGTCTGAAAAGACACCTTCGTGTTCGTAAGAAAATCCAAGGAACGGCAGCACGTCCTCGTTTGAACGTATTCCGTTCTGGTAAACATATGTATGCTCAAATCATCGATGATGTTGCTGGTGTAACAATCGCTTCTGCGTCTACTGTAGACAAAGAATTGAGCACTGACATCAAAAATGGTGCATCTGTTGAATCAGCTCGTAAAGTTGGCGAACTCGTTGCTAAACGTGCTAAAGATAAAGGTGTTTCCAACATCGTATTTGACCGTAGCGGTTATCTGTACCATGGTCGTATCGCAGCATTGGCTGAAGCGGCTCGTGAAGCAGGACTTGAGTTTTAAGATATTTTTCAAAAGGAGGTTAACGACTTGCGTGTAGATCCGAATACTTTGGAACTGACTGAAAGAGTTGTAAATATTAATCGCGTAGCTAAAGTAGTAAAAGGCGGACGCCGTTTCAGCTTTAGCGCACTGGTTGTAGTCGGCGACGGCAACGGCTGGGTTGGAGCTGGTATCGGTAAAGCGGGCGAAGTACCTGATGCAATTCGCAAAGGTATTGAAGACGCTAAGAAAAACCTTGTACACGTTCCACTCGTAGGAACATCGATTCCTCACTTGGTAACAGGTAAGTTCGGCGCAGGACGCGTGCTGTTGAAACCAGCATCTGAAGGTACTGGTGTTATCGCTGGTGGTCCTGTACGTGCGGTTCTCGAACTTGCTGGTGTAGGTGACATTTTGACAAAATCTCTGGGTTCTTCGAATTCCATGAACATGGTCAATGCGACTTTGGAAGGTTTGTCCCGTTTGAAGCGTGCTGAAGACGTGGCTAAACTGCGCGGAAAATCCGTCGAAGAGCTTCTGGGTTAAGGAGGGAATTCTCATGGCTAAATTAGAAATTACCCTCGTCCGCAGTTTGATCGGACGTCCGGAGACGCAAAGAACAACTGTGAAAACATTGGGTTTGCGCAAAATCAATAGCAAAGTGGTACAAAACGATAATCCTGCCATCCGTGGTATGATTAACAAAGTAAGCCACTTGGTTGCTGTTAAAGAAGTAGAAGCTTAAAAACGGGTTAATCCCACAAATCTTTAAGGAGGTGCAACGAACGATGAAGTTACATGAGCTTTCACCATCTCCTGGATCCCGCAAAGAACGTAAACGTCTTGGTCGCGGTCCAAGTAGTGGTACAGGTAAAACATCAGGTCGCGGTCACAAAGGACAAAACGCTCGTTCTGGCGGTGGAGTACGTCCAGGCTTCGAAGGTGGACAAAATCCATTGTATCGTCGCTTGCCAAAACGTGGTTTTGTAAACCCAACTCGCAAAGAATATGCAGTTGTGAATACTGAAGACCTGAACAGTTTTGCTGCGGGTACTGAAGTAACTCCAGAATTCTTGATGACGAATGGCGTAGTTAAAAACGCTAAATCCGGAATCAAAATCCTGGGTAACGGTGATGTCACTGTGAAGCTGACTGTTAAAGCTAACAAGTTTTCTCAATCTGCTATTGAGAAAATTGAAGCTGCCGGCGGTACAACTGAGGTGATTTAATGTTCAAGACCCTAAAGAATATCTGGCGGGTTGAAGATCTGCGCAAAAGGGTATTATTTACCCTTTTTGTACTGATCATTTACCGCATCGGCTCCTTTGTTCCCGTACCGGGAGTTAACAAAGATGTGTTCGAAGCGACAAATTCTGCGGGTAAAGAAGTTTTTGGACTTCTCAATACGTTCTCGGGTGGAGCGCTCTTCCAGTTCTCGATATTTGCGCTCGGGATCGTGCCTTACATCACTGCGTCTATCATAGTACAGTTGCTTTCCATGGACGTTATTCCTAAATTAGCGGAGTGGGCAAAGCAAGGTGAACAAGGTAAGAAGAAATCTGCACAGTTGACCCGTTATTTAACCATCGGGCTGGCATTGATTCAAGCGTTTGGTACGTCGATCGGATTCAACCGCTTGTACAATACAGAGATGGTGCCTAACGCTACATTTGCAGATTATATCTTGATCGCGATTGTACTTACGGCCGGTACTTCATTCCTGATGTGGCTTGGTGAGCAGATCACCGAGAAGGGCATAGGAAACGGGATTTCGATCTTGATCTTTGCGGGTATCCTATCTACGGTGCCTAACATTATCAAACAAACGATCGAATCTGACTTCATTCAACCTGACCAACTGTTTATGAATATTCTTAAAGGTGTTATCATCGCAATTGTTATTGTGTTGATCATCATAGGGGTCATTTACATTCAGCAGGCGATTCGGAAGATTCCGGTACAGTACGCTAAACGTGTCGTAGGTAACAAAATGTACGGTGGACAGAATACACATATCCCGCTGAAAATTAATGCAGCAGGTGTTATCCCTGTCATCTTTGCTTCATCGCTGTTGATGTTCCCAACGATCATCGCCAACTTCTGGGCAGATCGCCTCTGGGCACAGTGGATCGGACAGAACCTGACTACACACAAACCTCTTGGTATGTTGCTGTATGTCGTGATGATCTTCGGTTTCACATTCTTCTATACTTTTGTACAGATGAATCCACAGCAGATGGCTGACAATATGAAAAAGAACGGCGGTTACATCCCAGGCATTCGCCCGGGTAAAGCAACCGAGAAATATCTGACCCGTGTCATGACTCGTTTGACAATGGCCGGAGCCATCTTCTTGGCAGTCATTTCCGTTCTGCCTGTATTCTTAGGGGCACTTTCTGGTTTGCCTCAATCTGCGCAAATTGGAGGAACATCCCTCCTGATCGTTATCGGTGTTGCGCTGGATACGATGAAGCAAATCGAAAGCCAATTGATCAAACGCCACTACAAAGGTTTTATCAATAAATAGGCAATAGGTACCGGTCGAGTGAAGATTTACTTGCCGGCACCTATTGTGCTGTTTGTTGATGTAGGGTAGTCTTGGAGGGAGTGACATAACGTGAACATCCTATTCATGGGCCCTCCGGGGGCAGGAAAAGGAACGCAAGCAGACGTCATCGTGAAAGAGTTCGGTATTCCCCATATTTCAACAGGCGATGCATTTCGTCTCGCGATCAAACAGGGAACTCCCATTGGCATGAAAGCCAAGGAATATATGGATCAAGGATTGCTTGTACCAGATGATGTAACCATTGGCATCGTTGAAGAACGTTTGCAGCAGCCTGACTGCAGAGAAGGTTTCCTCTTGGACGGATTTCCAAGAACTCTTTCGCAAGCAGAAGCGCTCGATGGCATTCTGGAGCGATTGAACTCAGGTCTCGATCATGTAATCAACCTGAAAGTGGATCGCAACAAATTGCTCGCTCGTTTGACGGGTCGTCGAATTTGTAAAAACTGTGGTTCCACTTATCATGTGGTATTCAATCCGCCTAAGCAGGAAGGTATTTGTGATAAATGCGCTGGTGAGTTGTATCAACGCTCTGATGATAATGAAGAGAGTGTAGGTACACGACTGGACGAGTATATCAACAAAACAGCACCACTCCTCACGTTCTATGAGACTAAAGGTCTTCTTCGTCAAATGAACGGAGAACAGGATATCGATCAAGTTTCTCAAGAAATCGTGTCCTTACTGAGAGGTTAATTGATGATCATTGGTAAGTCCGAAACGGAACTGGGCTTGATGAGGGAAGCAGGGAGAATTGTTGCGGAAACGCATCGTCTCTTGGCAGAGCATATCGCTCCCGGTATTACGACTGGAGAACTTGACCATATGGCAGATCAATATATCCGCAGTCAAGGAGCTGTGCCGTCTTTCAAAGGTTATAACGGTTTCCCTGCCAGTGTGTGCGCTTCAGTCAATGAAGAGTTGGTACATGGATTTCCCGGCAAACGCAAGTTGAACGAGGGCGATATCGTTACGTTTGACATTGGCGCGCAGTACCAGGGGTATCATGGAGATTCCGCCTGGACTTATCCGGTCGGCCGTATTTCCGAAGAAGCCCGTCGTCTTCTGGACGTTACCGAGGCTTCGTTATACGCAGGTCTGGCGCTGGTGAAACCGGACGTTCGCTTGTTTACAATATCTCATGCGATTCAGAAATATATTGAAGATGAAGGGTTCTCCGTAGTTCGTGAATATGTCGGTCACGGCATAGGCGCAGATCTGCACGAAGAACCACAGATTCCGAACTATGGTCTTCCCGATCGGGGACCACGGCTTAAAGCGGGCATGGTGCTGGCCATAGAGCCGATGGTTAACGTAGGTAGACGGTATGTGAAAACGTTGGAAGATAACTGGACTGTCGTCACAGTTGATGGTAAGTTATGTGCCCACTTTGAACACACCGTAGCAGTTACACCAGATGGTATGGAAATTTTCACGAAACTGAATGCGTAGGTGATGAGGCATGAACAGTCAGTCTAATCCGCAGCTCGGTCAACTTGTGAAGATCCGTAAAGGCCGCAATGCGGACCAAGCCGCAGTAATTGTTGCTATAGCGGACAGTAAGTTCGTATATATTGCGGATGGAGACAAACGTAAGTTTGATCAACCTAAGAAGAAGAATCTTCTTCATCTTGAACTCCAGCCCATGATTAGCAGCGAGGTTGTGAACAGTTTAAACGAGAGTGGTCGGGTGACAAATGGAAAGCTCCGTTACGCGGTTCATTCATTTCTGGAATCCACCAACATTCAAGCTGAAGAGAAAGGAGACTGACTAATGGCCAAGGAAGATGTCATTGAAGTGGAAGGTACGGTTCTCGAACCGCTACCGAATGCAACATTCAAGGTTGAGCTTGAGAACGGTCATCAAATTCTCGCTCACGTTTCCGGAAAACTGCGGATGCACTTTATCCGTATCCTGACTGGAGACAAAGTAGTTGTTCAGTTGTCGCCTTATGATTTAACAAAAGGTCGCATAACTTACCGTAAATAGTAGTAGACAGTTGCAATGAACTGTGAAGCTTATGTAGCGGGTTTTGCCCGGCAAAACTTGCGAAAGCTTCGAAGCCGGTTTTACAATAGTAGAACAAGGTCAATGCTTACGAAGAGGGTTTTGCTTAGCAAAACTTTGAGGAGGTAATTCACATGAAGGTAAGACCTTCGGTCAAGCCGATTTGCGAAAAATGCAAAGTCATTCGCCGCAAAGGGAATGTTATGGTTATCTGTGAAAATCCGAAACACAAACAAAAACAAGGTTAAAGAAGGGGGTGTAGCGTAAAATGGCACGTATAGCTGGTGTGGATTTGCCACGTGATAAGCGCGTTGAGATCGCCTTGACTTATATTTTCGGAATCGGTAAAACGACTTCCCAGAAAATTCTGAGCACAACAGGCATCAATCCGGACACTCGTGTTCGTGATTTGACGGAAGATGAAGTCAGCAAATTGCGTGAAAGTATCGATAAAGAGGTCAAAGTAGAAGGTGACCTGCGTCGAGAAATCTCTTTGAATATTAAACGTTTGACGGAGATCGGTTGTTACCGTGGAGTTCGTCATCGTCGTGGTCTGCCTGTTCGTGGACAACGTACGAAAACGAATGCTCGTACTCGTAAAGGTCCTCGTCGTACAGTAGCGAACAAGAAGAAATAATAAGGGGGGATAAGAGAAAATGGCTAAACCGAAAAAAGTCGTACGTACTAAACGTCGTGACCGTAAGAATATTGAATCTGGCGTGGCGCATATCCGTTCCACTTTCAATAACACTATCGTTACTATTACGGATCCTCACGGAAATGCAATTTCGTGGGCAAGCTCCGGCGGCCTCGGATTCAGAGGTTCCCGTAAATCGACTCCGTTTGCTGCACAAATGGCTGCTGAGACTGCTGCCAAAGCTGCAATGGAACATGGGATGAAAGCCGTTGAGGTTATGGTTAAAGGACCAGGCGCAGGACGTGAAGCAGCGATCCGCTCTTTGCAAGCTGCTGGTCTTGAAGTTAACCTGATCAAAGACGTAACTCCAGTCCCGCATAACGGATGCCGTCCTCCAAAACGTCGTCGTGTCTAATGAGATTTGCCCCTGCGTGTGGTATATTTCCGGCACAATCTGCTAATAATGGTTGTTTAGGCATACTACTACATGTTTTCGCAAGAGAAGGTAAATGTTTCATAGAGGACCGACGTTTTGAAGGAGGGGTATTGCAGTGATTGAAATCGAAAAGCCGAAAATTGAGACGGTAGACGTCAACGATGATGGCACCTATGGGAAATTCGTAGTAGAACCGCTTGAGCGCGGATACGGTACGACGCTTGGAAACTCGCTTCGCCGAATCTTGCTCTCGTCACTGCCGGGTGCGGCAGTGTCTTCGGTTCAAATCGATGGCGTTCTGCATGAATTTGCTACAGTTCCTGGCGTAATGGAAGATGTAACGGAGGTTATTCTTAACCTGAAAGCTTTGTCGCTTAAGATTCATTCTGATGAGGAGAAAGTGCTCGAGATTGATGCTGAAGGCGAAGGAGCAATTACGGCTGGAGATATCCGTGCTGACTCCGATGTGGAAATCCTTAATCCGGATTTGCACATTGCTACGCTCGGACCAGGTTCGAGACTTCACATGCGTATTTTTGCCAATCGCGGTCGCGGCTACGTCCAGGCAGATCGGAATAAACGCGATGACCAGCCGATCGGCGTCATCCCAGTCGATTCCATCTTCACCCCGATCAGTCGCGTTAACTACGCTGTGGAAAATACGCGTGTCGGTCAAGTGACCAACTATGACAAGCTCACGTTGGAAGTTTGGACTGATGGAAGTATTCGTCCTGAAGAGGCTGTAAGCCTCGGCGCTAAAATTTTGACTGAGCATCTGATGCTCTTCGTGGGTCTTACAGACGAAGCGAAAGATGCAGAGATCATGGTCGAAAAAGAAGAAGACAAAAAAGAAAAAGTACTCGAAATGACGATCGAAGAGCTGGATCTCTCTGTTCGTTCCTACAACTGCCTCAAACGTGCTGGTATTAATACCGTGCAAGAGCTGACTACGAAAACGGAAGAAGACATGATGAAAGTCCGTAACCTCGGACGCAAGTCTTTGGAAGAAGTTCAAGAGAAGCTTGAGGAACTTGGTTTGGGACTCCGTACAGAAGAATAGACAGCCGAGTGCTTGAAGTGAAGGAGGGAAAACAATGGCATACCAAAAGTTGGGCCGTAATTCCAGCGCACGTAAAGCTTTGTTCCGTGACCTGGTAACCGACCTGTTCTTATACGAACGCATTCAGACAACTGAAGCGAAAGCAAAAGAGGTTCGCTCTATTGCTGAAAAATTGATCACTAAAGCGAAAAAGGGAGATCTTCATGCCCGTCGCCAAGTGGCAGCTTATGTTCGCCGCGAAACTATCGATGGTGAGCAAGATGCAATTCAAAAACTGTTTAGCGAATTGTCCGGTCGTTACGCTGAGCGTCCAGGTGGATACACTCGTATCCTGAAACTGGGACCTCGTCGTGGTGACGCAGCGCCAATGGTTTACTTGGAACTGGTAGACCGCGCGTAAAACAGATGAGATGAGGAAAGGGGACAGAATCAACGATTCTGGATTAACCCTTTTTTTCTCTTCATTTCGGAATTCGTGCTGTAATAGAAGCTCCGTAAGGGGCTTCTTTTGCTGTTCGGGATAGGGATATGTATAGTATGGAACAAAGGTGTGGTAATAATGCGGAACTTATGTATGACGTTAACTTATGATGGCACTGCCTATTACGGCTTCCAAGTACAGCCGGGTGGGAATACCATTCAGGATCATCTTGAAGATGCGATTCGTGCTTTAACCGGTGAGAAGGTTAAAATTACAGGTTCAGGCCGAACAGATGCAGGTGTTCACGCCCGCAGACAAATCTTCAATTTTCCTACGGAGTCCCAGATCCCGATTGAACGTTGGTGTATTGCACTAAACTCCAGATTACCCTCCGATATTGTCGTTATTGATGCGATTGAAGTTTCGGCTGATTTTCATTCTCGCTATGCAGCGAAAAAGAAAACGTATCGTTATACAGTCAATGCGAATCAATTCCCGGATGTATTCAACAGAAGACTGCAATATCATCATCATGCGAAGCTTGATATTATGGCAATGCAGGAGGGCTTACGACATTTCATAGGGACGTATGATTTCACCTCTTTTGCTTCACGCAAGTCTCAGAAAGAGAATCATGTCCGTTCGGTATACGAAGCATGGATGGAAGTGGACCGATCAATGTGCAGAGACCATCCACGCGATCAGGGTGTCATTCACATTTATGTGAGTGGTAACGGCTTTTTGCAGCATATGGTTCGTATTATTGTTGGGACACTGCTGGAGATCGGAGAGGGCAAACGGAAAGCCTCTGATGTACCGAATATGATTGCTGCATGTAATCGATCTGCTGCAGGACCTACTGCAGTTAGCTGCGGTTTAATGCTCTGGGATCTTGAATACAAAAAAGATTAAATTTGGTGAGTGAAAAGCTTAATTAACACTTGCGATTTAATCGCCTATCATGTAATATAAAAGTTGTGTTTTCTTAATGGCTTTCCCACAGCCCCAATTAAGAGGTTCACATCAAATTTACAATCCATCAACACCTAAAGTTATAACTTAACGAACGAAGATAAATGAAAATGATGATTTTGAACATTTTAAGGAGGAACTTTTCATGCGTACTACGTACATGGCGAAGCCTAACGAAGTTGAGCGCCAATGGCACATCATTGATGCTGAAGGCAAAACCCTCGGACGTTTGGCGAGCGAAGCAGCTGCTTTGATTCGCGGCAAACATAAGCCACAATTCACTCCACATGTGGACACTGGCGATTTCGTTGTTATCATCAATGCTGAGAAAATCGTATTGACTGGTAAGAAAATGCAAGGTAAAAAATACTACCGTCACTCTATGCACCCAGGTGGTTTGAAAGTAACTACTGCTGAAGAGATGGTTAAAAACAAACCTGAGCGTATGTTGGAATTGGCTGTTCGCGGTATGCTTCCTAAAACTCGCATGGGCGAGAAAATGAAGTTGAGACTTAAAGCGTACAGAGGCACTGAGCATCCACATGCAGCACAAAAACCAGAAGTTTACGAACTTCGCGGTTAATTAAAAGGAGGACAGTTTCATGGCACAAGTACAATACTATGGGACAGGTCGTCGTAAACATTCGGTAGCACGTGTTCGCCTTGTACCGGGTGAAGGACGCATTGTCATCAATAAACGTGATATTAATGAATACTTCGGTTTGGAAACACTCAAACTGATCGTAAAACAACCACTGAACTTGACAGAAACGCTCAACAACTATGACGTTCTTGTTATTGCTCATGGTGGCGGAATCTCCGGTCAAGCCGGCGCAATCCGTCATGGTATCTCCCGCGCTCTGTTGAAAGCAGATCCGGAATACCGTGCATCCCTGAAAAAAGCAGGATTCCTGACTCGTGACCCACGTATGAAAGAGCGTAAAAAATACGGTCTTAAAGCGGCTCGTCGCGCACCTCAGTTCTCCAAACGTTAATATTAAAAGCCTTTGGCCTCGGTCAAAGGCTTTTTTATATATTCATGACCATTCACTTATACTATATATGTTTTGCAATTGCTCTCATAACTCTGATGTCTCTCCACATGCTTGTGCATTTTTCCTTCATTGCCTTTTCAATCCTCAATACAGCCCTATAATATGTACGTTAATACATCTACATCTTACTGAACCTTTCTAATCGTTTTAGATCATTCATTTTGCGCTTACCCATCGGTCACCACACGATCAACACCTTCTTATAAAATCATCAATTGGCGCTTACGCTGGATTTCTTAAAGCGTTTGGTTTACTGGTTTTGCACTTAATTCTTTACTGCAAGTCTCATCAGTATTTCTTATGGAAACGATAAAAGTCCCTTACATATCAATTGATATATGTTGTCACTCAGCTCCCTTTGAAACTTTATCTTCTTTTTCTTATTTTCAATCGACCAGTGATTTTTGAATGCTGCTTTTGCCTGCAAGAACTGTCCAAACCTAGCAGCAGCAAAACTTTCCAAGCTGAAGAGATGTATTATCATCTGACCAATGACTTGGACCATCATCATTGTTTTTGTCTCATGAACTGAGAAATGGATAAATTGAACAAAATATTGTGTTAGAGCGACAATCAAAAATGGGCAAAAACTGATTTATTTTACCATATGGCAGGCATTGACATCCGCATTGAAAGATTTATACTATACATAATTCATATTAGATTAGTCGGCTTTAAGATGTATTGAAATGCAGAATGGGGGAAATTCACAGATGAACTTGTTGGAGAAAGAAGAATTGGCACGGACGAAGGCAGAGGAACTGGAACATGCTAGTCCAGAGGATATTATTCGTTATGCTATTGAAACATTTCCTAATATCACTTTTGCATGTAGCTTTGGTGCGGAAGATGTTGTACTTGTAGATATGTTGCAGAAGATCAGCCCATCCACAGATATTTTTTATCTGGATACTGATTTCCACTTCAAAGAAACATATGAAACACGTGACAAGATGCAAGAGAACTACAACCTTGAATTTGTACGCGTGTCACCTAAGATTACTCCGGAAGAGCAGGCAGCTCAACACGGTGAAGAGTTGTGGAAGTCTGATCCCAATGCGTGCTGTAACATTCGCAAAGTCGAACCGTTAACACGAATTCTTTCTCAGTATGATGCATGGATTACAGGTATTCGTAGAGATCAAGCACCAACTCGTGCAAACTCCAAGAAGGTTGAGTATGATTCAAAATTTGGCCTGATGAAGTTTAATCCGATTGCACATTGGACGACGGAGGATGTATGGCAATATATTCGTGACAATAACGTTGTATATAATCCTCTACATGATCAGAACTACCCGAGTATTGGCTGTGAGCATTGCACACGTCAGGTTATGCCTGGCGAGGACCCTCGTGCTGGACGCTGGTCTGGTAATGATAAAACGGAATGTGGCCTTCATAAATAATAGATACACAAGGAACTGACAAGATGACATCGATTCTGCCACATGGAGGTACGCTGGTTCAGCGTATCGTACAAGGAAAAGAACGGGAGCAATTGTTGCAAGACAGTAAAAACTTATCCTCTTTGCTTATTAATAGCTGGACGATATCAGATTTGGATCTGATTGGTGTGGGTGCCTTCTCACCACTTTAAGGTTTCTTGAATGAGGAAGATTACCTTTCGGTGGTGTCTCGCATGCGTCTCGCTGATGGAACGGTCTGGAGTATACCGATTACACTTGCTGTTGACGATAAACAAGCCGCATCCCTCCAGATTGGTGAACTTGTTAAACTTGCAAGAGATATTTACTAACTTTACAGCAGAGGAACTGGGGATCACTCCGTTGTTCTTCGAACATAGTTTCTTCTGTACCAAATGTGGAAACATGGCATCCAGCAAAACTTGCCCACATGATAAAGAGCATCATATGGCGCTTTCCGGCACCAAAGTACGCGGGTTGCTCCGTGACGGTCAGTGCCCTCCACCTAAATTTACACGTCCTGAGGTAGCTGAGGTGCTGATTGAGGGAATGGCGGAGCAAGTCCGGTCCTAGCGGTATATTTGTCCATCTTGTCCCATATAGATGATTAGAGTCATTTATAGGGACGAGGTGGTTTTTTTTATGCGTAAAAATATGGGGAAACACTTTGTAGTTTGGATTAGGTTAAAAACACTTAAAAGGGTCATGCTGAGCCTCTGTCTGCTGGCCATGTTAGTGGCGGTAATGTCCTATGAGCTGCCTTCCGCCAAGACGTCAGGTTATTGGAGCTTGCCGATGGCGGGTAAAGTCATTGCCATTGATGCAGGACACGGAGGTCCAGATGGGGGAGCGGTGAGTAAACAGGGGGTTATTGAAAAAGATATCAACCTGTCTATCGCCCTGTATGTGAGAGATTATTTGCAACAGGCAGGGGCTTTAGTGGTTATGACACGAGAAATAGATACGGATCTGGCGGAATCGGACACCAAGGGGTACTCCAAACGCAAGACGGAAGATCTGAAACAAAGAGTACGGCGGATAGAGGATAAGCAAGCAGATCTCTTTATTAGCATTCACATGAACAGCGTCCCGTCCAACCGATGGAGTGGAGCCCAGGTTTTCTATACAACTAACCATCCGGATAACGAAGGTTTGGCCAATTTGCTTCAACAAGAGATGGTTCGTAATCTGGAGAATACAGATCGAATCGCCAAAACGGTGAATACGGTTTATCTGTTACAGGCTCTGAAGATCCCTTCAGCGCTGGTAGAAGTGGGTTTCCTTTCTCATCCGGAAGAGGCACGTATGCTTGCCGACGAAGCTTATCAACGCAAGGTAGCTGCTTCGATCTATAATGGAATTCTCAGATATTCCTCAGGAGAACGGCCTAAAAGTTAGTCAGAACAAGAAAGGTAATGATATAATTGGATCAGCATACCTAATTACATGCCAATAGATAAAGCTGAGGTGCTGTCTGATGTTATCAAAAGAACAGATACTTGAACTATTACAGCCATTACAAGAACCGCAATTGGGAGTAAGTCTGACCGAACTGGAATGGGTTCGAGATATTATGGTGAAAGAAAATCATGTGGCTCTGACCATAGTGACACTGGAAAATCGACCTGAGGATACAACAGCCTTGAGTGATGCAGCGCGTAATTTGTTGTCCCAGCACGGACTGAAGGATGTACATATTCGTGTGCGTGCAGCTTCTGAGCATGATCGTGAGAGCCTGAATATGGGACAACCCGATAATGAGCCAGATCGGGACGAAGTGCTCGTAAAAGGTCATGCAGCGGGTCTGGATGGACATGAGTTGTTAAGTCCTGAATCAGGTGTTCGTTTTATTGCCGTGGCCAGTGGTAAAGGTGGCGTTGGTAAATCAACGGTAACCGTTAATCTCGCTGCAGCTTTGGCACGTCAAGGCAAGAAAGTGGGCTTAATTGATGCGGATATCTATGGCTTCAGTGTACCCGACATGATGGGGATTGAAGAATATCCGGTCGTTGAAGATGGCGTTATTCAACCGGTTGAACGTTTTGGCGTCAAAGTCATGTCGATGGGCTTCTTTATTCGGGAGAATAACCCGGTAATCTGGCGTGGACCCATGCTAGGTCGGATGCTGCGTCAATTCTTTACGGATGTCCAGTGGGGCGAATTAGATTATGTATTACTGGATTTGCCACCAGGTACGGGAGATGTTGCTTTGGATGTGCATCAGATGTTGCCACAGAGCAAGGAAATCATCGTTACCACGCCGCATGCAACGGCAGCTTTTGTCGCAGCACGTGCGGGTGCGATGGCCATTCAGACCGATCATGAGTTACTTGGTGTGGTTGAGAATATGGCTTACTATGAGTGTGGCAGTTGCGGAGAGAAGGATTATGTCTTTGGTCGTGGTGGCGGGGGAAGACTTGCGGAAAGTCTGCATACGAGCCTGCTTGCCCAGATTCCATTAGGCACGCCGGATAATCATCCTTCCGAGCCTGATTTCTCACCTTCTGTTTACAAAGCAGATTCCCGTATAGGGGCTATCTACGATGAAGTTGCCCGGTCCATTGAATCCAAATTCTAATGGTATGAGTGTTATAAATACAAATAAAGCCTGCGTCCATTTGGATGCAGGCTTTTCAGTATCTGTGGTGCGTATTAACACCTACTGTTTATGATCCGCCGCCCGAATCTCCACTGCTACCACCATCTCCGCCATCACTACCACCTTGGCCTTGACCGTCTTGCTGTCCGCCTTGCTCTTGCCCTTGTTGTCCGCCACTTTCTACTTTGGGTTGCAATTCCTCCTGCACTACCTTCTTGAGCAAAGTGAGTACTTCCATACGGAACAACGGGTTTTGCATCACTTCCTGCATGACAGTCATCGTCTGTTTACGATAATCTGGAGTCTTCGTCATATCCATGAACATCTTGGATACCTCAGGTGACTTCATGATGTCTTCAACAGACTTTTGATATGTGGGATCTTTAATCAATTGCATATGAAGTTGTTTACTTTGTGCGTTGATCACTTTGGCAAATTCACCCGCAAACTGCGGATCGGTCATGATCTTTTCGAATTCCTTTTTATATTCGGGAGCTGTGATGGTATCTTTTACTGCAATACGTATTTGTTCCGAAGATTGCACAGGCATTAACATCTTCATACCAATGGATCCCGAAGCACCACCCGAACCGCCGCCTTCTTCAGAACCGCTGCTACCGCTGGATGAGCTTTGACCTGTAAGAGCTTCCTCCACCGCTTTCTTGCCTTCATCACTTTTCAAAATATCTACAACCATTGTTTTCATCTCTTTATAACTGCCCTGAGGAGGCGAAGAACTCTGATCTGAACCGCAGCCGGCAAGCATGACGGATAGCCCCAGTACGACACAGCATAGCTGCCACAAAGGCCGTTTCATGTGTACAATCCCTCCTTGATTAGATACTGGATGTAGTATGTGATGGGAAAGGGGGAAATATGTTGAGCGATGATGGTTTTTTGCTGAGAAGATTGGTAAAATAAACACTCGGGGGTGGAAAACATTTGAATTTACGTAAATGGTTTTTCCTGTTTTGGACAGCCTTGCTTATTGGGGCCGCGGGAGCATTGGGTACAGGTTTGATTATGATGCTGGTGAACGGGGAGAAAACAAATGGATTGAATGATTTTCTTCTGTATCTTCTGATTCTGTTTGGATCAGGGGTTATGATCAGCGTTTATTCACAAATGGGTTTCTTTGCATATCTGATATTGAATTATATGGGTAAAGGTGTATTTCCTAAGCGCGGTTGGCAGATCGTGCAAGTAGTATTAACGGTGTTAGCCCTGTTTGACGTGATGTTTTTACGTCTGTTTGTTGGGGGAGACCGGGAGCGCATATCGGATATTGTGCTAGGTCTCATTATTTTGGCAGCTGCAATTGTTACCGCTTACGTTAAAGTAAAGCTCACTCATCTCTCCGCGCTTGTACCTACACTCTTCTTCATGATTGCCGTCACCATAGTGGAGACGATCGGCGTATTACGTATTGATGTAAATGCTGCAACCATATTTATTGTGGTTCCCTTGCTCCTATGTAATGCATACCAAATGCTGATATTGCACAGGCTGGTGGATGTATCTACGAACCGGAGTGTAAGTGGAAAGGCAGAACAGTTGAAAGAAAGCCGAGCATAGAATTCAATTTGCATAAAAAACATACCAAAAAGAGCTAACCTGGTTAGCTCTTTTCAACTTTTACACTCGTATTCGAGCTGTAGCTCTAGCAATCAACCACTTATTGACTACTGGCTTGGTCACGAACTTCTTTGCCCTCGACACTGGAATGGTTCAGTAATTCCGAGACAGTAACGAATTCATAACCCTGATTTTTCAATTTGTCGATAATGACAGGGAGTGCTTCATGCGTTTGTTTGGAGGAATCGCTTGCATGCAGTAACACGATGTCACCCGGATGTGCTTTACTAACCACGCGATCAACAATGGTCTGTACACCAGGGTTTTTCCAATCCAAGGAGTCGGTATCCCACTGCACAACCTGATAATTCAGACTATTGGCTACCTGAAGCACTCGCTTGTCAAAGTCCCCGTTGGGCAGACGTAGTAATTTCGGTTCTTTTCCCGTTAAATCGGTTAAAATGCTATGAGCTGTCGAAATTTCTTTGCGAATTTCTTCCTCAGTCAGGCTGCTGTAGTTCTCATGTCTGTGACCATGGCTGCCAATTTCATATCCTGCCTCTTTGATGGCAGTAACAATTTCGGGGTGTGTCTTGCTCCAGGGGGAGGAAAGGAAAAAGGTTGCCTTCTGCACTTTATTCTCCTGAAGAACTTTCAAAATCGGCTCTGTCCGTTTATCCCCCCAGCTAATGTCAAAGGTAAGTGCGATTACCTTCTTCTCGGTTGGAACGCTGTAGACGGCTGATGGTGCTTCCTCCGAGAATACGGAGACATTGCCTCTCTCCAGATAGATAATACCGATTGCAAAGATGGCAGCAACGAGGACAATCAGGTACCGTTTAATCTTTTTGCCGCTAAATACATAGAACGAGTTCATTTCAATAAGCGCCCCTCTCCCATAAGAATGCTTGTTTACTCTCCAATGTATGCTCGTACTGCCCAGTTATTCGTCACTGATCCTTGTTTGTCCATCATTTTAGATTCTACAGGAGGTTATTATGTTAAAATTCAGTACATTTCTTAAAGATCTTGGTTCCATCCGCAGTGCATTAATTTGGTCCGTAGTTTTGTTTGCTGTTGGTATAGGGGCAGGATGGGTGAGTACAGGGCCACTGGAAGAACTGTTATTGAACCAAATCGGAGGATTACGTGAAGTCAGTGAACGGCTGGAGCAGGGGGGAAATGTGCAATGGAACTTCTTTCTGTTTATCTTTTTCAATAATGCCATCAAAAGTGTACTTGTCATCTATGCCGGTATATTCTTCGGAATTCTGCCTGTCATCTTCCTGCTGATCAATGGGATGGTCCTTGGATTTGTGGTGCACACCACGATGAATTATGGAGCAAGCTTCTATGATATTGTGGTTAAAGGTTTACTCCCGCATGGCATTATTGAGATTCCGGTCATTATTATTGCTTGCGCCTTCGGACTGAAGTTTGGTGGTCTGGTTATCAAAAGCCTTGCACAACTTGGAAGTGACAAGCGAAATACGATGGGTAGCCGGTGGAGAACATTCATGTATAGGACGTTAACGGCATCCTTCTGGGTTGTCATCTTGCTTCTTGTTGCAGCAATCATCGAAAGCACACTTACGTATACTCTGGTGAGAGGATAAAATTTTGTGATGGTTGGCATTCATAAATTTTCAGAAAGTTGACCATAACAATAAAACGGGTTCCAGCATCACCCACAAAAGCGAATGCACGGGGTGTTGCATGAAACTTGTGTAAGTGTGATAAAGAGGCTATGCACAAAAAGGAGAACTCTAATGCTGGGTATGTTGTTTAACGAGAAGGAATGCAAGGAACTAGACTATGTGCTGCGTAAAGAATTAGATGAGATGCTTTTCGATCTAAGTGATAATCGTCTTGACCAAGAGATCAAATATGCTATCGCGAGCCGATATAAGACTGTGTTCCGCATGTATGCACGCTTTGCCCCACCAAAAGAGTTGTCCAAGTATGCAAGAGGTGGGAAGCTGAAAAAGTCGAAGCCGTAATGCTGAAGCTGGTCATATATTCGCTTTACAGTAATGGAAGTGAGGTGCGGCTCTTGTTAGCGGGTGCTGTACCTCTGAACCATGAGAATGTGAGATTGTTAAAGGGGGTTCATACATTTTGTCGAAAAAGGGTTGACCTTTCTAATTTCATATGGTAAATTAATTTTCGTTCCTTTTTTAGGAGCGATTCACTAAAACAAGCATTAAAATAAAGCGATTGAAAATAATCGAAAAAATAATGCTTGCAAAGAGAACTTCAACATGATATATTATAAAAGTCGCCGCTGAAACGACGGCAACATGAAAAACAGCACTAAATTGAATGTTTGATCTTTGAAAACTGAACAACGAGTGAGTAAACATTCTGCTTGCAGAATGAACGCGAAAGTTGAGACAAGCCTTGGCTTGAATCGACTGGAGCACAAATGAGATTTTTAATCTCGTCAGATTCAAAATGAGCTTATCGCTCTTTTCAATACTTTATTGGAGAGTTTGATCCTGGCTCAGGACGAACGCTGGCGGCATGCCTAATACATGCAAGTCGAGCGGACTTGAAGAGAAGCTTGCTTCTCTGATGGTTAGCGGCGGACGGGTGAGTAACACGTAGGCAACCTGCCCTCAAGTTTGGGACAACTACCGGAAACGGTAGCTAATACCGAATAGTTGTTTTCTTCGCCTGAAGGAAACTGGAAAGACGGAGCAATCTGTCACTTGGGGATGGGCCTGCGGCGCATTAGCTAGTTGGTGGGGTAACGGCTCACCAAGGCGACGATGCGTAGCCGACCTGAGAGGGTGATCGGCCACACTGGGACTGAGACACGGCCCAGACTCCTACGGGAGGCAGCAGTAGGGAATCTTCCGCAATGGGCGAAAGCCTGACGGAGCAATGCCGCGTGAGTGATGAAGGTTTTCGGATCGTAAAGCTCTGTTGCCAGGGAAGAACGCTTGGGAGAGTAACTGCTCTCAAGGTGACGGTACCTGAGAAGAAAGCCCCGGCTAACTACGTGCCAGCAGCCGCGGTAATACGTAGGGGGCAAGCGTTGTCCGGAATTATTGGGCGTAAAGCGCGCGCAGGCGGTCATTTAAGTCTGGTGTTTAATCCCGGGGCTCAACCCCGGATCGCACTGGAAACTGGGTGACTTGAGTGCAGAAGAGGAGAGTGGAATTCCACGTGTAGCGGTGAAATGCGTAGATATGTGGAGGAACACCAGTGGCGAAGGCGACTCTCTGGGCTGTAACTGACGCTGAGGCGCGAAAGCGTGGGGAGCAAACAGGATTAGATACCCTGGTAGTCCACGCCGTAAACGATGAGTGCTAGGTGTTAGGGGTTTCGATACCCTTGGTGCCGAAGTTAACACATTAAGCACTCCGCCTGGGGAGTACGGTCGCAAGACTGAAACTCAAAGGAATTGACGGGGACCCGCACAAGCAGTGGAGTATGTGGTTTAATTCGAAGCAACGCGAAGAACCTTACCAGGTCTTGACATCTGAATGACCGGTGCAGAGATGTACCTTTTCTTCGGAACATTCAAGACAGGTGGTGCATGGTTGTCGTCAGCTCGTGTCGTGAGATGTTGGGTTAAGTCCCGCAACGAGCGCAACCCTTATATTTAGTTGCCAGCATTTCGGATGGGCACTCTAGATAGACTGCCGGTGACAAACCGGAGGAAGGTGGGGATGACGTCAAATCATCATGCCCCTTATGACCTGGGCTACACACGTACTACAATGGCCGGTACAACGGGCTGCGAAATCGCGAGATGGAGCCAATCCCAACAAAGCCGGTCTCAGTTCGGATTGCAGGCTGCAACTCGCCTGCATGAAGTCGGAATTGCTAGTAATCGCGGATCAGCATGCCGCGGTGAATACGTTCCCGGGTCTTGTACACACCGCCCGTCACACCACGAGAGTTTATAACACCCGAAGTCGGTGGGGTAACCGCAAGGAGCCAGCCGCCGAAGGTGGGATAGATGATTGGGGTGAAGTCGTAACAAGGTAGCCGTATCGGAAGGTGCGGCTGGATCACCTCCTTTCTATGGAGAATCGTTTCCTGCAACGGAAACATTCAAATAAGCAGCTTAGCTGCACAAACTACTCACTCGTTGCTCAGTTTTGAGAGCTCAAACTCTCAAACGTTTGGTGGCGATAGCGAAGGGGTTCCACACGTTCCCATCTCGAACACGACCGTTAAGCCCTTCAGCGTCGATGGTACTTGGACCGCAGGGTCCTGGGAGAGTAGAACGCCGCCAAGCGTAACCCATTTTGGGTTCAAATAGTATATGTAATGTGGGCCCTTAGCTCAGTTGGTTAGAGCGCACCTCTGATAAGGGTGAGGCCGGTGGTTCGAGTCCACCAGGGCCCACCATCTATACCTTTAAACTTTATATGGGGCCATAGCTCAGCTGGGAGAGCGCCTGCCTTGCAAGCAGGAGGTCAGCGGTTCGATCCCGCTTGGCTCCACCAAAAATGATTTACAAGTTTGTTCTTTGAAAACTAGATATCGAAACGAAACAAACGCGAATTAGAACATTCCTTTAAGCTGATCTTGTGTAAACAAGTGAAGTGTTATAAAGGTAGTTAAATTGCTTTTGTGATGGTATCGGGTGAGAGCGACTTTTGGCTTTGCGCAAGCAAAACAAGGGAAGCGAGCGACCGAAACCGGAACAAAATGGTTAAGCTACTAAGAGCACACGGAGGATGCCTAGGCGCTAGGAGCCGATGAAGGACGTGGCGAACAACGAAACTGCCTCGGGGAGCTGTAAGCAAGCTTTGATCCGGGGGTGTCCGAATGGGGAAACCCAGCTGGGGTAATTTCCAGTTACACCTAACTGAATACATAGGTTAGTGTGAGGCATACCAGGGGAACTGAAACATCTAAGTACCCTGAGGAAGAGAAAACAATAGTGATTCCGTCAGTAGCGGCGAGCGAACGCGGAGAAGCCCAAACCAGAGAGCTTGCTCTTTGGGGTTGTGGGACGTCTCACATGGAGTTACAAAGGAACCGGTTAAGCGAAGAGGTCTGGAAAGGCCCGCCAAAGAAGGTAAAAGCCCTGTAATTGAAAGTTGGTTCCCTCCGAGACGGATCCCGAGTAGTGCGGGGCACGTGAAACCCCGTATGAATCCGGCAGGACCATCTGCCAAGGCTAAATACTTCCTAGCGACCGATAGTGAAGCAGTACCGTGAGGGAAAGGTGAAAAGCACCCCGGAAGGGGAGTGAAATAGAACCTGAAACCGTGTGCTTACAAAAAGTCAGAGCCCGTTTTAGGGGTGATGGCGTGCCTTTTGTAGAATGAACCGGCGAGTTACGTTCCCGTGCAAGGTTAAGGTGAAGAGCCGGAGCCGCAGCGAAAGCGAGTCTGAATAGGGCGACTTAGTACGTGGACGTAGACCCGAAACCGGGTGATCTACCCCTGTCCAGGGTGAAGGTGCGGTAACACGCACTGGAGGCCCGAACCCACGCATGTTGAAAAATGCGGGGATGAGGTGGGGGTAGCGGAGAAATTCCAATCGAACTCGGAGATAGCTGGTTCTCCCCGAAATAGCTTTAGGGCTAGCCTCGGAAAACAGAGTCGTGGAGGTAGAGCACTGATTGGGTGCGGGGCCCGCAAGGGTTACCAAGCTCAGTCAAACTCCGAATGCCATAGACTTACTTCCGGGAGTCAGACAGTGAGTGCTAAGATCCATTGTCAAAAGGGAAACAGCCCAGACCATCAGCTAAGGTCCCCAAGTGTGTGTTAAGTGGGAAAGGATGTGGAGTTGCACAGACAACCAGGATGTTGGCTTAGAAGCAGCCACCATTGAAAGAGTGCGTAATAGCTCACTGGTCGAGTGACTCTGCGCCGAAAATGTAACGGGGCTAAACACACCACCGAAGCTATGGCTTGATGCTTTGCATCAGGGGTAGGGGAGCGTTGTATAAGGGTTGAAGGTGTACCGTAAGGAGCGCTGGACATTATACAAGTGAGAATGCCGGTATGAGTAACGAAAAGATCAGTGAGAATCTGATCCGCCGAAAGCCTAAGGGTTCCTGAGGAAGGCTCGTCCGCTCAGGGTAAGTCGGGACCTAAGGCGAGGCCGAAAGGCGTAGTCGAAGGACAACAGGTCGAAATTCCTGTACCACCGTAAGCCGTTATGAGCAATGGGGGGACGCAGTAGGGTAGTGACGCGGACTGATGGATGTCCGTCTAAGCAGTAAGGCTGATGTGTAGGCAAATCCGCACATTGTAAGGCTGAGCTGTGATGGGGAGCGAAAATTATAGTAGCGAAGGTCATGATCTCACACTGCCAAGAAAAGCCTCTAGCCAGGTGATGGTGCCCGTACCGCAAACCGACACAGGTAGGCGAGAAGAGTATTCTAAGGCGCGCGGAAGAACTCTCGTTAAGGAACTCGGCAAAATGACCCCGTAACTTCGGGAGAAGGGGTGCCCCGGTAGTGTGAATAGCACGAGGGGGCCGCAGTGAAAAGGCCCAAGCGACTGTTTAGCAAAAACACAGGTCTGTGCGAAGCCGTAAGGCGAAGTATACGGGCTGACGCCTGCCCGGTGCTGGAAGGTTAAGGGGAGTGGTTAGGAGCAATCCGAAGCTGTGAACCGAAGCCCCAGTAAACGGCGGCCGTAACTATAACGGTCCTAAGGTAGCGAAATTCCTTGTCAGGTAAATTCTGACCCGCACGAATGGCGTAACGACTTGGGCGCTGTCTCAACGAGAGATCCGGTGAAATTTTAATACCTGTGAAGATGCAGGTTACCCGCGACAAGACGGAAAGACCCCATGGAGCTTTACTGCAGCTTGATATTGAATTTGGGTACGATCTGTACAGGATAGGTGGGAGCCTTTGAAACGTGAGCGCCAGCTTGCGTGGAGGCAACGTTGGGATACCACCCTGATCGTATCTAGGTTCTAACCTGGTACCGTAATCCGGTGCGGGGACAGTGTCAGGTGGGCAGTTTGACTGGGGCGGTCGCCTCCTAAAGAGTAACGGAGGCGCCCAAAGGTTCCCTCAGAATGGTTGGAAATCATTCGAAGAGTGCAAAGGCATAAGGGAGCTTGACTGCGAGACCTACAAGTCGAGCAGGGACGAAAGTCGGGCTTAGTGATCCGGTGGTACCGCATGGAAGGGCCATCGCTCAACGGATAAAAGCTACCCTGGGGATAACAGGCTTATCTCCCCCAAGAGTCCACATCGACGGGGAGGTTTGGCACCTCGATGTCGGCTCATCGCATCCTGGGGCTGAAGTAGGTCCCAAGGGTTGGGCTGTTCGCCCATTAAAGCGGTACGCGAGCTGGGTTCAGAACGTCGTGAGACAGTTCGGTCCCTATCTGTCGTGGGCGTAGGAAATTTGAGAGGAGCTGTCCTTAGTACGAGAGGACCGGGATGGACGTACCGCTGGTGTACCAGTTGTTCCGCCAGGAGCACCGCTGGGTAGCTATGTACGGACGGGATAAACGCTGAAAGCATCTAAGCGTGAAGCCCCCCTCAAGATGAGATTTCCCAGTATGTAAGACCCCTTGAAGACGACGAGGTAGATAGGCTGGGGGTGGAAGTGCAGCAATGCATGGAGCTGACCAGTACTAATCGGTCGAGGGCTTATCCAATTAGCAAGTTGTAATTCGCATGTTTCGTTTCGAATCTAGTTTTCAGAGAACAACACTCTGAAATGTAAGCTACGCGTTTGGTGGCGATGGCGGAGGGGTTCCACACGTACCCATCCCGAACACGACCGTTAAGCCCTCTAGCGCCGATGGTACTTGGACCGCAGGGTCCTGGGAGAGTAGGACGCCGCCAAGCGAACTCTTTCATCATACATAGAAAACAGGCTCTGCATGTGGACGTTGTACGATGAATTGCATTTGCCCTGCAAATGCATATTATTCCCTGATAGCTCAGTTGGTAGAGCACTCGACTGTTAATCGAGTTGTCACAGGTTCGAGCCCTGTTCGGGGAGCCATTTGCTCTCATAGCTCAGTAGGTAGAGTGCATCCATGGTAAGGATGAGGTCACCGGTTCGATCCCGGTTGAGAGCTTTGGAAATGGGGCCCGTTGGTCAAGGGGTTAAGACACCTCCCTTTCACGGAGGTAACAGGGGTTCGAATCCCCTACGGGTCATATAGTTGGAGGCTTAGCTCAGCTGGGAGAGCATCTGCCTTACAAGCAGAGGGTCGGGGGTTCGATCCCCTCAGCCTCCACCATATTATTTTATTGGGGATTAGCCAAGCGGTAAGGCAACGGACTTTGACTCCGTCATGCATAGGTTCAAATCCTATATCCCCAGCCATTTTAGTATGAGTCATTAGCTCAGTTGGTAGAGCACCTGACTTTTAATCAGGGTGTCGAAGGTTCGAGCCCTTCATGACTCACCATCATATGCGCGTGTGGCGGAATTGGCAGACGCACTAGACTTAGGATCTAGCGTCTTTGACGTGGGGGTTCAAGTCCCTCCACGCGCATCCTTTATTTGCGGAAGTGGCTCAGCGGTAGAGCATCGCCTTGCCAAGGCGAGGGTCGCGGGTTCGATTCCCGTCTTCCGCTCCAATATTTTGCGCCCTTAGCTCAGCTGGATAGAGCGTTTGACTACGAATCAAAAGGCCGGGAGTTCGAATCTCTCAGGGCGCGCCATTATTTTTTTAGTATCGGGATGTAGCTCAGCTTGGTAGAGCACCTGGTTTGGGACCAGGGGGTCGCATGTTCAAATCGTGTCATCCCGATTTCTATTTATGCGGGTGTAGTTCAATGGTAGAACTTTAGCCTTCCAAGCTAATAGCGTGGGTTCGATTCCCATCACCCGCTTACAGGACATAATGAAAGAGCCTTTGCAGATGCAGAGGCTTTTTTATTTATATTAACGTAAGAATTAGCAGTTATTTTATATAATATTTTATGTAAGGTACAAGTACAGGTTAATTTAAAAAAGAGCTAAGACCTCCCTATCTCAATAGCAAAGGGGTCTTGGCTCTTCTGTGTATCTCTGTGGATGAGTTGCTTCTAAGACGTAGCAGCTATTGTAACGTGACGTGAGTACAAGTTAACGTTCGTTGTGATCCGTCACTCTTCTACGCATGCCAGCTAATCCAAGCAGTCCCAGCAAACCGAGCCAGCCCCAATCCATTCCGTTGTCACGGTCGGTTGTTGTGGCGTTTGCACGAACACTATTGGTACGATAGTCACCATTGTTGCGGTAGTTTCCATCCATATTCAGGTTGGTGTTTGTGCGATCCATGTAGTTGGTGTCCTGATAAGACCGGACACGTGAGCCGGTTGTATCCATTCCTTTGGACATATGACCATCTGCAGCAGCAGGGCCAGCCATCGCGGCCACCAGAAGCACGGAAGCAATAATTGTTGTACCTTTCTTCATCATTTGAATTCCTCCTTTTTGGTTAGAGCTATAAATTAATCTGCCCAAGAAGACAAGGACAATATGTAAAAATGGTCTGTTAAGATATCCCTTTGACTACAGAGAATTAACAAAGTACATAAGAAGCTCCCCTAATATGCAGACTGTAGTGGGAAGAAAATTATAATTACATCTTTAATTTATTGCGTCACTGTGGTAAAGTATACAAAAGCTTGCTTTGCCGGTCATGTTTCTTTGTATATCATCTGTTCTCAGATAATGGAATTATGCGGTTTAACCTTACAATCAGGTACATGGGATCATATCTAAAAGAACTGTATATTTATGAATTTTTTAGAATAGGTATGAGACATTTGAGTTATTTAAAGTACGTGAAAAAGGTATCATGCGACAGCATATGACCATTAATTGAAGCAGAACAAGAAAATGAATAAAAAAGCGTGTTTTTGTGCTGTAAATCGGGGATAATCCCCATTTTTTCTAGTAGAAAAATAAAGATTTTCGTACCATTTTATTGTATGATGTTATGAAGGTGTCAAATTTACGTGTACGAATGGAACGATCAGATGGGAGGATAAGCATGACTGAAACTATGGTAACCGCCAGCAAAAGCCAATCCAACAACCTGCTTCGGCGAGACGTGCGGTTCCTGGGCAATATACTCGGAGAAGTTCTTGTCCATCAAGGCGGCACGGAGCTTCTAGATATCGTTGAGAAGATTCGGGAAACGAGCAAATCGTTGCGTGCAGAATTTCTGCCAGAACTCTATGCAGAGTTCAAAACGATGATCCAGGAATTAGACTCGGACAATCGTCATCAGGTTATTCGGGCTTTCGCTATTTATTTTCAATTAGTTAATATTGCTGAACAAAACCATCGGATCCGGCGTAAACGGGATTATGAACGTTCTGCAGGGGACGCTGTGCAGCCAGGATCGATTGAGAAAGCAGTACAGGATCTTAAGGAACGTGGACTGTCTCATACAGAGGTGGAAGAGATTCTCGACGATTTGTCGTTGGAACTCGTTATGACAGCTCACCCAACCGAAGCCATGCGCCGGGTTATACTGGACATCCACAAGCGGATATCCGAAGACGTCATGTCACTTGATAATCCTACGCTGACGTTGCGTGAACGTGAACAGTTGCGGGAGAAACTGCTGAATGAGGTTATTACACTCTGGCAGACAGATGAACTTCGCGACCGCAAACCGACTGTACTCGATGAAGTGCGGAACGGGATGTATTACTTTCATGAAACGTTGTTCCACGTACTTCCGGATGTATATCAGGAGCTGGAACGCTGCCTGAACAAATTTTATCCTGACCATGACTGGCATGTGCCGACGTATTTGCGGTTCGGTTCCTGGATCGGTGGAGACCGGGATGGAAATCCTTCGGTAACTTCAGATGTAACATGGCAGACGCTGTTGATGCAACGCAAGCTTGCTTTGCGTGAATACCAAAGGATTATGATTGAACTTATGGGCCATCTCAGCTTCAGCACAAACATCATTCATGTATCGGATGAGCTGGTGCAGTCGATTGAGCAGGACCGTAAATCTGTTACATTGAAAAAAGTGGATATCTGGCGGAATGAAAAAGAGCCATACCGCATCAAATTGGCCTATATGATTGCCAAGCTGAACAATGTACTGGATGAGAACAAATTAGGTCAGCCTGACCGTTATCATAGCGCACAGGATTTGATTGATGAACTGATGATTATTGATCGAAGTCTGCGCCATCATTTTGCAGATTACGTAGCAGATACGACCATTCGCAAAATGATTCGTCAAGTCGAGTTGTTTGGTTTCCATACCGCAGCTTTGGATGTGCGTCAGCACAGTAAGGAACATGAAAATGCGATGTCGGAAATTTTAGCCAAAATGAACATTGTAGAGGATTATGCGCGTCTGACTGAAGACGGTAAAATTGATCTGCTTGCTCGTTTGCTGGATGATCCACGTCCGCTTACTTCTCCTTATCACCAATACACGGAGGGAACCAAAGAGTGTCTGGATGTCTTCCGTACCATTAAGCGTGCCCAGAATGAATTTGGGAACGGCTGTATCACAAGTTACCTGATCAGTATGACGCAGGGCGCAAGTGATTTGCTGGAAGTTATGGTATTTGCCAAGGAAGTGGGCTTATTCACCAAAGGTCACAACGGTGACGTTGTATCTACACTTCAAGCGGTACCGCTGTTTGAAACGATTGATGATCTACATGCGGCTTCGGACATTATGGAGAAGCTGTTCAACCTTCCTGTATACCGCGCAAGCGTAAAAGGGCGGAATGAACTGCATGAAATCATGCTTGGTTATTCAGATAGTAACAAGGATGGCGGAGTGGTTACAGCCAACTGGGAACTGCGCGTAGCAATGAATGCCATCACGGCTGTAGGTAATGAACACGGCGTTAAGCTGAAGTTCTTCCATGGACGTGGCGGGGCTCTTGGACGTGGCGGCATGCCACTCAACCGCAGTATTCTTGCTCAACCACCACATACGATTGGTGGAGGCATCAAGATTACGGAGCAGGGAGAGGTTATTTCTTCCCGTTATTCCCTTCAGGGGATTGCATACCGCAGTCTGGAGCAGGCAACTTCGGCTCTAATCACAGCAGCACTTAATGGGCTTGAGCCGCAAGAGTCAGCATCCGAACGTCATTGGGACAGCATCATCAAAGAGATTTCGGAAGTATCTCTGACGAAATATCAGGATCTGATTTTCCGTGATCCAGACTTCTTTACCTTCTTCAAAGAATCAACGCCGCTTCCGGAGGTTGGTGAGCTGAATATTGGTTCCCGTCCATCCAAGCGTAAAAATAGCGATAAGTTTGAAGATCTGAGAGCGATCCCTTGGGTATTCGCCTGGACTCAAAGTCGTTATCTGCTTCCGGCATGGTATGCGGCAGGAACAGGATTGCAAAGTTACTATCAGGATAAAGAGGAAAATCTGGTTGTCCTGAAAGAAATGTATGCAAGCTTCCCATTCTTCCGTACATTAATTGATACGGTACAGATGGCCGTAGCCAAGGCAGATCTGGTGATTGCCAAAGAATATTCAGCCATGACTTCGAACGAGGAAGCCCGTGATCGCATATACGGTCAGATCGAAGCCGAATTCAAGCTCACAAAAGATCTGATTCTGAAAATTACCGGAGAAGCTGAAATCCTGGATGATGTACCGGTTATTCAAGAGTCCATTCGCCTTCGTAACCCTTATGTAGATCCGTTGTCCTACATGCAAGTTCAACTTCTGAGCGAGCTCAGAGATATGCGTGAACGTGGTGAGGATGATACGGAACTGCTCAGAGAAGTGTTGCTGACCATCAATGGCATCGCTGCAGGACTGCGTAACACAGGTTGATGATTGAACTGCTGCATTGAATAATTATATGTAACAAAGTACCCATTACTTTGTTGAATAAAAGCTCCATTCTCTGCTCTACGGAGTGAGAGATGAAACGGGACTCCTGCGGGAGTTCCCGTTTTTACTGTTTTTGGCGGATATTTGTCATACAGTCTTGATTTTTGACCAAAGTTGATTTACGATTTGATTGGTGAATTACAAGTGTGGACGGGTATCAGAAGACGGAAGACCCATCAGCATGTCTGGGGGAATAAGGGTGGACAATTTGGAGAACAGGCTTGTGAAACTGGTGCTCAAGGGCGACCAGAGAGCCTTCGCAGAAATCGTTGAACTATATAAGGACAAGCTATTTCATTTGGCATACCGGATGCTGAACAATCGTCATGAAGCTGAAGACGTTGTGCAGGAGACGTTTTTGCGTGTGTTTCGTAATATGGAGAAGTACGATCCGAACCAGAAGTTCTCAACCTGGATCTACCGGATCGCGACGAATCTGTGTATTGACCGACTGCGCAGAAAGAAACCTTCATACTCTTTGGATGCTGAACTGAATGATCAGGAAGGATCTGATGGTTATGCGATGCTCCCGAGTGATGATCGTACACCGGAGAGTGAAGCACTCCTGTCAGAAACGCAGACACTCATTCGTGAGGCCATTGACAGTTTACCAGCCAAGTATAAGTCCGTTATGATTCTGAGATATTTACAGGACTTGTCGCTACAGGAAATCAGTGATGTGACAGGTATGCCCGTAACAACGATCAAGACACGCGTTCATCGGGGCCGTGATTTTCTACGTAAAAAATTGGAGTATAAGTTATAAATGTTAAGAGCCTTTAAATTATGGGCGAAATTATTTGAAACATATCCGAAACGGATGCGTATGTAATGTATGCAAGTCTTATGCGTGCTTTTTAATGGCACATGGACTAAGTGATTTAAGAAAGGATTGGCTCTCATATGGATTGCAACTCGGCCGTCTCTTTAATGCATGAATGTTTGGATGAGTCGTTGTCCCCGGCCCAGAAGGTTGAACTGAAAAGTCACCTTGTGATCTGTCCGGATTGTCGCATGCGCTTTAAAGAGTTGGAACAGACGGAAATGCTACTCTTTGCCATGAAACACTATTCACCGTCTGCCTCTGATGAGCTGACCAATCGAATTATGAATGCTCTGCCCCAGCCCAAGAGACAGCAAGCATGGCTCAAATGGGTCAAAGGACATCCCGCGCTGACGGCGGCAGCCTTCTTTTTGGTCGTGATGCTCTTTAGCGCCTTGAATTTCTGGAATCAGAATAACGAAATGGTTGTTAAGGGAAATAATCTGGACCAGATCGTAATTCAGGGTAACACGGTTATTGTTCCTGAAGGTAAGTCTATTGCTGGCGATCTTACGATAGAAAATGGAACCGCACAAGTATATGGTGATGTGAACGGCAATCTGACGGTTATCGACGGACAACTGTTTCAGGCTTCAACGGCGCATATTTCAGGTCAGGTGAAAAGTATTGATCAGGCGCTGGACTGGTTCTGGTACAAAATAACCAATATGGTAAATGAAGTAGCTTATCGCTAGAACAGGGTAAAAATCTTCAATGGTATATACCAAGCAGGGTACCTCCAGATTGCATGGGGTACTCTTTTTTTATACGCAAACTTTGTAATTAATGGTAAATGTGATGTTTATGTGCAGTTTGAGACTGCCGTAACTTGCAACCTGAACGTTAACGTTATAACCTAGATACTAAAGAGAACATACTACTACATATAGATACGCATTTTGCACAAATCGAATGATGCACAAATGCGGAGACAAAGGATTATATAAAATCCTAATGGGTTAATATGAGATCAGGGTTTACTCATCAATGGGGATAGCGGGGGCTGGCTTATGAATTATTTTGCTGACTTAACGTGGACAGAGTCCATTAAGGACGTTATCGATATATTGATCGTTACCTATATTATGTACAAATTGATTTTGCTTGTGCGGGGGACACGTGCAGTTCAGCTCCTGAAAGGGATTCTGTTCCTTGTGCTGATCTGGGCATTAAGTACGTGGCTAAACCTGTATACGCTCAAATGGTTAATGAACCAGATGTTTACGTTTGGTGTCGTTGCGGTGTTCATTATCTTTCAGCCGGAACTGCGTCGTGGTCTGGAGCAATTGGGACGCGGTAAGCTATTTGGACGTTCAGCGGCAGCGAGTGATGAAGAATTAACGGTGTTAATTGGTGAGATTATTAAGTCTGTTAATTATTTGTCACGGCGTAAAATTGGCGCATTGGTCGTATTTGAACGTGAGACGGGTCTGAACGATTACACGGAATCGGGCATTAAGATGCACTCTCTGGTCAGCTCGGAGCTGATGATTAACATCTTTATTCCAAATACACCGCTCCATGATGGAGCCGTCATTATACAAGGGAAACAGATATCGGCGGCAGCCTGTTATTTGCCATTATCAGAGAATCCGTTTATCAGTAAGGAATTGGGAACGCGTCACCGTGCAGCAATCGGGATTACCGAAGTTGCAGATGCGATCTGTTTGGTTGTCTCCGAGGAGACAGGACAAGTGTCACTTGCAATGAATGGACAGGTCGTTCGTGATATTAAGGAAGAATCGCTGATTGCCAAACTGTATGAGGAGTTGCGCCCTACATCCAATCTGAAAAAGAATGGCTGGACAACCTTCTGGAAACGGAAGGGAGGACGTAACAATGGATAAATGGTTTAACAATAATAACTTTGCCAAAATACTTGCGCTTGCGGTGAGCCTGCTGCTCTGGTTCATGATTCATCTGGATGAAGTACCAACCACCCCTACAATTACAACAGGGACAACCAACAAGGTTGTGGAACGTACGGTGCCTGTTCAACCTTATGGATTAGACAGCAACAGCTATGTGCTTACTTCATTAAGTACGGATGAGGTCCGGCTGGAGATCAAAGGACAGCGCTCGATGCTAACATCGATTTTTACGAATGACGATTACAAGGTACTGGTCGATCTGAGTCAGGTAAAAGATGGGTCCAATACACTGCCACTCGTACCTGATTTGCCTTCCGGGGTAGAAGTGGTCAGCATGGAACCTTCCATGGTTACGGTGAATGT
The DNA here is from genome assembly GCF_038004645.1 of Paenibacillus sp. FSL M8-0212. Lineage (NCBI taxonomy): Bacteria > Bacillati > Bacillota > Bacilli > Caryophanales > Paenibacillaceae > Paenibacillus > Paenibacillus sp. FSL M8-0212. The sequence goes on from NZ_JBBORP010000001.1 coordinate 3,369,573, forward strand.
AGAAAAATTGGGCACCAAATCCTTCAATGTGAATATTGTACCCGAAGGGGAACCATCCGCCGGATACAGCGCTGGAACGCCCGTAATTGAACCTTCGACGCCGGTTAAGGTAACTCTGCCCGAAGGGCAACTCGAGGCTGTAGCGAAGGTCCAGGGCAGTGTGAGCGTTAAAGATGCCAAGGAAGATGTCATACAGAAAAAAGTGAAACTTCAAGCATACGATGCTGAAGGCAAGGTCCTTGAAAATGCGATTATAACGCCTCAAACGGTTGAAGTCCGAGTTCCGGTCAATCAGCCCTATACATCTGTACCCTTAAGAATCAAATATTCGGGACAGCTTCCGGAAGGCCTGGTACTCTCCACGGTAGAACCAAGCGTGAAAGAAGTCTCGGTTTATGGATCAGAGGATGCGCTTGCGGGTATACAGTCCTACGACCAAGTAACCCTTGATCTAACACAGTTTGATCAGTCGGGTACATCGACAGTTAACGTGGACTTGACGCCGCCTTCCGGTTTTGAGAAAATCGAGCCTAGTTCGATTCAGATCAAGGTAACCATATCACCATTTGACGAGGCAGAGGAGACAACCAAAGTCTTTCCGAACGTCCCCATCACACTTACTGGTGCGGGGAATGGACTGGAAGGGACCTTGGTTACGCCTCGAAGCGGCGGTCTGAACCTTACACTTACAGGCTCAGCAAGTATGCTTGAGGGTCTGAGTAGTGATGATCTCACGTTGACCGGGGATCTTGCTGGACTTGCGGTCGGAACGCACGAGATCAAGCTTGAAGCCGACCTGCCCCGTTATGCCAAACTGGATGAATCATCCAATGCTCTGAGTGCAACGGTCAAAATTAGCGAAAAGACTGAAGACACCACAACTACTCCTAGCGAAGATCCGACTGACGAGGGAACGGTAGCACCTGACCCTTCACCAGCCGAGGTCGAGAACGGGGAAACGGAGCCTGTTCCTGATGAAGAAGACACGGAATCGAATACGGATACTCAGGATCAGGGCCAACAGGGGAGCACAAGCAGTCGAGGTAATTTAAATAATAATAACAGCGGTACTGGCAGTAAAAGTGGCGCGAATCCGTAAACGTTCTAATTTTAAAATTCTCAAAAAATAATAATAGTGCTCGTATATGATGCGAATAGAAGGAGTTAAATCATGGGTAAATATTTTGGTACAGACGGTGTAAGAGGGGTTGCCAATAAAGAGTTAACGGCAGAGCTGGCTTACAGCATTGGACGTTGTGGTGGTTACGTGCTTGCAGGTGGTGTGGAAAGACCAAAAGTGGTTATCGGCATGGATACTCGTATCTCGGGATTGATGTTGGAATCCGCACTGGTTGCAGGTCTGTTGTCCATTGGCGCTGATGTGATTCGTCTGGGCGTTGTATCCACTCCGGGAGTGGCGTATATCTCACGTTTGTTGAAAGCTGACGCGGGCGTGATGATCTCGGCTTCCCACAATCCGGTTGAGGATAACGGAATTAAGTTCTTTGGTGGAGATGGCTTCAAGCTGTCTGATGAAACAGAGAACCGGATTGAAGAGCTGATGGATGCGGAGACAGATCAATTGCCACGGCCAGTTGGTGGCGGTCTGGGTACCGTGACGACGGATGAAGAATCCCGTTATCGTTACCTCGATTTCTTGAAAACAACAGTAAATGAGTCGTTCTCTGGTCTTAAAATTGTTTTGGACTGTGCAAACGGAGCAGCTTATGAGCTGGCACCGAAATTGTTCAGTGAACTTGGTGCAGAAGTCATTGCCATTGGCGCTGAGCCTAACGGCCTGAATATCAATGAGCAATGTGGATCAACTCATCCAGAGAACCTGAAACAAGAAGTGCTCAAACATAAAGCAGATCTGGGTCTTGCTTTTGACGGGGATGCGGATCGTCTGATTGCTATTGATGAGACAGGCGCTGAGGTGGATGGAGACTTCATTTTGTGTATCTGCGGTGATGCGATGAATCGTGCAGGCAAGTTGAAGGACAGTACTGTTGTATCGACCGTTATGAGTAACATCGGATTCTATAAAGCAACGGAGAAACTTGCACTGAAAACAGCTAAAACGGCAGTGGGTGACCGTTATGTGATGGAGGAAATGCGTCGCGGCGGTTATAACTTGGGTGGAGAGCAATCTGGCCATGTTATTTTCCTGGATTACAATACAACCGGAGACGGTATGTTGACTGCGATTCAACTCGTGGACACACTCAAGGCTTCCGGTAAAAAACTGAGTGAGCTCAAAGCGTTGATGACCCAGTACCCACAAGTACTGGTGAATGTGCGTGTTGAAGATAAGAGCAAATACGAGGGTAATGCTGCAATCGAGCAAGCCATTACTACAGTAGAACAACAACTCGGCGATAATGGACGTGTACTCGTTCGTGCTTCAGGTACTGAATCCCTGATCCGTGTTATGGCGGAAGGACCAGATAAAGACGAACTTGAACAATTTGTGTCTCAAATCGCAGATGTAGTGCAAAAAGAACTGGTATAAGACTGGAAGAAATCCCTTGTGCATACGGTTTTCTTAAGGGAATTGTTGTGTATAAAGGGTATGATATAACAGGATTTAGGACATATAGTGCGTGTTCAAAAAGTCTGGTTTTCAGTACCGAGAAGATGGAATGAAGATAGAAATGGAGTAGCGGAGCGTAGGGAAACTACGTGAGCAACGGACATTTCGGCTGAATTTCATATTCGATGCTGATTATGCCAATAGGCATGATTCTTAATCAAAAGCGGACTTTTTGAATTTCCTCTTAAAGATGAATATTCCTGCGTCCCGGCCTGATGAGACCATAGGTCCGTTTATCCGGTCGGGATTGTGGGTAAATATGCTGAAATTGTCACAGGTACTTTGCTCCATTGCAAAATGGACCTGACGTGCATATAATGAGTGGAGTCGTCATTCAGACACAGAAAGTGAGGAACGTAAGGTTACAGTTACACAAGCGCCAGAGCTTGGAGTTGCGCGGGATGATGTTGATCAGGATTTCTTCTAGGTTGAAGAACGACTGATTAAGATCAACGGCAATCAAGCTGACGAGGTGGAGGTGTTCGGATTGTTCGGCGGGGACCTCCCGGTGAAGCACCAGAGCCGTAAACCGGATTGCGGAAAATGGATGGGTGACTGTCCACACAACGCGCCGGTGCAGGTGCAAGAGTTAAACTAAAATTAAAATGAATGTGCGTGAAGAGCGTAAACAGTACGCGGACGGGAAAATGATGTACATTCATGATTGCATTCATAACAGCTTATGATGACTGCGGGGCGACACGAGGTCGCTCTGATCATTGATAATTGAATAAGTACCAAGTATTCATGAAACGCTAGGCAATCACTCATTTTTCCGATGTGCCGCCTCTGCCTGTTTCTCTTCGTGACACAGTATTCATATACAAACGGAGGAAATAAATTATGTGCGGTATTGTTGGATATATTGGTAATAAGAACACTCAATCGGTATTGGTTGAAGGATTGAAGAAACTTGAGTATCGTGGTTATGATTCTGCAGGTATTGCGGTATTCACACCCGAAGGTCTGCAAATCACGAAAGCTCTCGGTCGTCTTGCGAACCTTGAAGCCAAGCTGGATGGTGCACCACTGGTAGGTAATGCCGGAATCGGACACACACGTTGGGCAACTCATGGTAAACCATCAGATGAGAACTCTCATCCACACACGGATGGAAGCCAGAAGTTCTCTGTTGTGCATAACGGTATTATTGAGAACTACCTGGATCTGAAGGACGAATTGATGGCTCAAGGTCACACGTTCACTTCCGAGACAGATACTGAGGTTATCTCTCACCTGATCGCACGTGAATACAATGGTGATATCGTCAAAACAGTACAAAAAGTGATCACGTTGTTGCGTGGCGCATTTGCATTGGGTGTATTGACAGAGCATGAGCCTGAGAAACTCGTAGCTGTGCGTCAAGCAAGCCCATTGATTATTGGTATTGGTGAAGGCGAGAACTTCATTGGTTCCGACATCCCGGCAATTCTGGAACATACACGTAACGTGTACATTCTGAATGATGGTGAAATGGCTGTATTGACACATGATGCTGTCGAATTGATGACGATTGAAGGCAACTTTATTTCTCGGGAAATGATTCGTGTCGATTGGGATGCTGTAACCGCAGAAAAAGGCGGATTTGAGCACTTCATGCTGAAAGAAATTCATGAGCAACCAAAAGCATATCGTGATACAATGCTGGGTCGCATCGATAATGAAGGTAAAAAAGTTCAACTTCCTGAGTTGAAGATGACTGAAGAACAAATTAAAAATATCCGTAACGTTCAAATCATTGCATGTGGTACAGCGTACCATGCAGGTCTGGTTGGACGTACAGTGATTGAGCAATTGGTACGTATTCCGGTTGAAACAGATGTGGCTTCCGAGTACCGTTACCGTTCCCCAATCGTGCACAAAGATACACTTGTAATCGTAGTGAGCCAATCCGGTGAAACTGCCGATACGCTTGCTGCATTGCGTGAAGCACAATCCAATGGTGCACATGTACTGGCAATCACTAACGTAGTGGGTAGCTCCATTGCACGTGATGCAGATGATGTTATCGCAACTTTGGCAGGTCCTGAAATTGCAGTAGCTTCTACCAAAGCGTATACTTCACAGTTGATCGCGTTCAACTTGCTTGGTCTGTACCTTGCACAAGTTCGTGGTACACAATCTGCTGATGAGATTGCACACACGCTGGCAGCGATGCAGGCATTGCCTGAGCAAGTGGAATCCATGTTGGAGCAAGCGGAAGCAATCAAAGGATATGCAGAGCAAATCTCCAAACATGAACATCTCTTCTTCATCGGCCGTGGTCTTGACTATGCAGTAGCTCAAGAAGGATCTTTGAAGCTGAAAGAGATTTCTTATATTCACTCCGAGGCGTATGCTGCGGGTGAGTTGAAACATGGTACGCTTGCATTGATCGAAGACGGTATCCCTGTTATTGCCCTGGCAACGCAGGAGAACGTACTTGAGAAAACAGTGAGCAACATTAAGGAAGTAAAAGCACGTGGCGCAGATGTATTGGCAATTACGTACGAAGAGCACGTAGCACCATTGCTGAAATCCGTAGACCAAGCGTTTGCGATTCCTAAGACGTTGCCACTGCTTAGCCCTGCTTTGTCTGTTGTTGCGCTGCAATTGCTGGCATACTATGCTTCCCTGGCGCTGGGTCATGATGTGGATAAACCACGTAACCTGGCGAAAAGTGTAACGGTTGAATAAGGTATTCTGTACAAATTAGTTTATTGTCTAGTGATAAATAAGTGTAGAACCATTAACAAAAGTATGGAATTACACTAACTGTTGTCCAATGACATGGATAATGGGTTAATCAATAGATTTAGTAAACTAATAAAGTATGAACAAAATAATGGTCCTGATGACTCTAAGTCATCAGGACTTTTTTGATGTTTCAGGAGGGTGGTTCAAAATATTAGAACCACCTTATTTGTGTTTGTGCATTGCAAATTGCGGTCATTCATTGAACGAAAACTCACCCATATTATAGAGTACCTTAGGAAGAGTATCTTTTTGTAATTCTCACATTTGAAATACTCTTCGTGCACGAATGTAATCAACTTCTTAAAGAAAGTCATTAAAATTAGCATCTCGAAAGTGTCAATATATCCCCAAGAAGGATGCGGATCGGGCATAAAAGATCATTTGAACAATAAAGGAAGATGACTGAACGTGACTGGTACATCCTTCAGCTACTCACAAAATGGTATGCCAAGAAGCGTCAACGTGCTCGTATGGACGAGCTTATTACACGAAATGAAATCATTGTCCGTTCAATTCGGACTCAGAACGCGATTGTAATCTGCATGTAAATAATGAAGGACATCGGAAAGCAAATGAGGGAAAACCTTACGTACAGTTTGATGAAGAGGAGCAGAAAATATATGCTCTTTACTCTAACAGAGGTGCAGAGAAGAAGGCGTGATACAAAACTATGCCGGCTGCCATCCGTGCGGACGCTGCGGCCAGTTTCCAGCCAGGCTTTCAGAAATTGGTCAGGTAATCATGTTAAGTTATTACAAAGTGAAAGGAATCGGAACACCGGCAAAGAATATTTACAGGTAATATATACCAATTTATCCTATTTCATGGCTGAATGTCAACACCTCGATTGTTGCCAAACCATTCCCACGTTTCTTCTCCATTCACTCTTTTTAGCGAAGATTGTTAACACATTATGTTTTATAAACCAAATTTAACAATATATTGACTATATTTAACAAAAATTTTACTATACATTCTTGTAAATTTTGATATAATTCAACCTAGGTCTTATTCCCTATTATTCTAATAAATGGAATTGTAGGGTTTTTTATACCCATCCAAGCTGTGTGCGAGAGACCAGTATACTGGCTAACCAACAAGCGGGCATGCGGGGACCAACAATTGTGGAAAATGACAGCCTAGAATATGTTGCTCCATGACGTCAGAAGGTTCAGAAAGGAAGGTTCAGAAAGATGGAGCCAACCTTATCCCAATTCCGATGGAGGATGAAGTGAGTGAGCATTTTTGAAAAGCTGGAATCCAACGTAAGATCTTACTGCAGAAGCTTTCCGGTGGTATTCGACCGGGCCAAGGGAGACCTTTTATATTCTGAGGACGGAAGAGCATATATTGATTTCTTTGCAGGTGCCGGGGCACTCAATTACGGCCATAACAACGATTATATTAAAGACCGGGTTCTCGATTACTTGACCTCCGACCGGATTATGCACGGTCTGGATATGTATACAATGGCCAAGCGTGAATTCATCCAGAGCTTCTCGGAGCGGATCCTGGAGCCGAAGAAGCTGAATTACAAGCTTCAATTCTGCGGTCCAACAGGGACGAATGCGGTGGAAGCGGCCCTGAAGCTCGCACGCAAGGCGAAGAAGAGAAGTGGAATATTCGCATTCATGGGTGGCTTCCACGGCATGTCGCTCGGCAGTCTGTCGGCGACAAGCTCCAAGTCCATGAGAGAAGGGGCGGGGCTTCCTCTGGACGGAGTTACGTTCATGCCGCACCCGAGCGGGGCTTTCGCAGAAATGGATACGCTCGGTTATATCGAGAATATCCTGACTGATTCGCACTCCGGAATCGACAAGCCGGCCGCGATCCTGCTTGAAACGGTACAAGCCGAAGGCGGAATTCACGTTGTCGACGCGCAGTGGCTACGCGAGCTGCAGCAGCTTTGCCGCAGACACGATATTCTGCTCATTACAGACGAGATTCAAGTAGGATGCGGCCGGACAGGCGAATTCTTCTCCTTCGAACGTGCGGGGATCGAGCCGGATCTCATTACCCTGTCAAAGTCGATCAGCGGGTACGGCCTGCCAATGTCCCTGCTGCTGCTGAAGCCCGAACTGGATATCTGGACGCCGGGCGAGCACAACGGCACCTTCCGCGGCAACCAGCTGGCTTTTGTGGCCGCGAAGGCTGCTCTCGAGTTCCGGGACAGAACCGAACTGGAAGCTCAGGTGAAACAGAAGGAAGAGTTTGTGCGCTCGTTCCTTGATCAAGAAATCAAGCCTCTGCATCCGTCCATCGCCATCCGCGGACTCGGCCTGATCTGGGGCATTGACGTCTCGGGGTTCATGGATGAAGCCGGGGCGAAGCGGGTGACGGATATCAGCTTCGACAACGGGCTCATCATTGAAAGAGCTGGCAGAGGAGACTGTGTGCTGAAGATCATGCCTCCGCTGACCGTCTCGATGGAGCATCTGGCTGCCGGCTGCGACATTATCAAGTCCAGTATGCAGCAGGTGATCTCTCAGGAGACCAAGGATTTGCTAGTTACGACCTAAGCTTGGCCAAGCCGATGGCCGCCCCCGGCAAGAGGCACGAAAGTGCCTTCCGGAGGGCGTGCGGACTTGATGTTAAGGTAGCGCTTTCACCTCAGTGGAAGACTTTCTCCTCATGCTACCTGCGGTAACGTCAATCAACATGGACTTCTCCGCCAAGGGCAGTCCCGTTCGTGCCATACTGAGCATTCCTTGAGTCTCATGCAGTACCCTCGTTAAATTTAATCGTCAGGAAAAGCTCACTACACCGCAGCCGAATCTTTACTTATCCACACCAGGGCTGTGGGGAATAAGCAAATCGTACATAGAGTGTATCAATACCCCTTAAACATAGGCTCCGTCAAAGGCAGCTCGGGTGCCAAATCAGGAATTACGGTCGACTTCCTGCTGGACGGCCGGAACCCTGCGGCAAGCCTTACATCGACAGGAGGAACATTCCTTGTCGTTTATCCCCAAATCCAATTCCAAACCCTATGTTAAACCAAATCCCGTCTTCGGGTGGCTCGTCTGCAGCAAGCATATTGAAGCAGAGAAGTCCGAGCATCTCTTGCGTAGAACGATGCTTGTTGTTGTCCTTTACGCATGGGAGCCGAGCGTTGCTAGGCAGAGGATTGCCGCATGCGATCAACTGGGCAATCCAAGCGGTGACATGGCGCAAGCCATTGATATTGTTGTCAGCTGTTTGAAAAGGAGATGAGCGAGGCTGGAGTGTTGCTTTGGCATATGCTCCGCCGGATTGCTTTTACCGATGAAGAGAGGGGAACGATCCAGATGGCTTTTGAAAAAGAAACGTTGTTTTGGAACGAAAAATTCGGTAGTGACGATTATACCTTGACGCGGTTGCCTTACAGCAAAGCTCCAAACTCCCTGGCGCCCAATGTGAAAACCGTTGGTGGTTCGCTTTCGGAGGAAGCGGCGCAGCGCGTCCTTCAAATGAGCAAGGGTGCTCCGCTGGCTGCTTTTATGATTTTGCTCGCCGGTGTTCAGGCACTCTTGCATAAATATACAGGAGCTTCAGACATTCTGGTCGGCATGCCGGTTGTGCCGAAAAAGGGGGAGACGCGTCGATCCGTTAATCATACGGTCATTTTGAAAAACTCGCTTTCGGTGGGGGCAACTTTTAAAACGCTTCTGAGCGAACTGAGGACTTCCTTGCCGGAAGCCATTCAGCATCAACATATTCCGTTCTTGAAAATGACGGAGAAGCTGGATCTGCAATATGCAGAAGGGATACCCTTCGTCCATACGCTAGTATCCCTTAAGGAGCTGCATCTGGACGAAATTGGGCAAAACGTGGTCACGGACTGTTCCTTTGAATTCAGTTTAACCGGCGGAACGATACAGCTAGCGCTGTCATATAACGAGCACTTATATGACTCCGAGTTCATGAATCGGGTCGTCAGCCATCTGAATCGCCTGCTGTCCGTGGGGCTTCATGAGCTGGAGCTGGACATCGTGCGAGCGGACATGCTGTCGGAGGACGAAAAATTTCAATTACTGCAAAGCTTTAACGATACCGAGAAGGACTATCCTCGTGATCGGACGATTCATCAGCTTGTGGAGGAGCAAGCGAAGCGTGTGCCCGAGGCGACGGCGGTTGTTTTTGAGGGGCAGCGGCTTTCATATGCAGAGTTGAACAAACGGGCAAACCAACTGGCGCGTACGCTACGATCGGTCGGTGTGCTGCCCAATCAGTTGGTAGGCTTGATGGTCAGGAGATCGCTGGAGACGGTCATTGGCATTCTGGCGGTTCTGAAAGCTGGCGGTGCCTACGTGCCGATCGACCCGGAGTACCCGGAAGAACGTATCCGCTACATTCTGGAGAACTCGAACGCGCAGCTGCTATTGACTCAAAGAGAGCTGTTACAGCAAGTCCCGTTCGAAGGGACCGTATTGGCGCTAGATGACAAACAAGCCTATAGCGACGATGGCTCCAACCTGGAGGCGGCCAGTGGTCCATACGATCTTGCTTATGTCATTTATACGTCAGGTACAACGGGCAAACCCAAAGGGGTTATGCTGGAGCATCGTGGTTTGGTCAGTTTGAAGCTGATGTTCGCAGACAGGCTGGGCATCACGGAGCATGACCGGATCGTTCAATTTGCCAGCTTGTCCTTCGACGCATCCTGCTGGGAAGTGTTCAAAGCACTCTATTTTGGCGCGGCTTTGTACATCCCGACGGCCGAAACAATTCTCGACACTCGTCTGTTCGAGAGTTATATGAACGAGCATGCGATTACGGCGGCTATTTTGCCTCCAACATACAGCGCTCATTTGAACCCGGACCGTCTTCCCAGCTTAACAAAGCTTGTAACCGGAGGTTCGGCGGTATCGGCCGAATTCGTGCAGCAGTGGAAAGCAAAGGTTCACTATTTCAATGCTTACGGTCCTACCGAAGCTTCGATTGTTACGACGCTTTGGGATGCGGATGAGCAGCAGCCGGAGCGCAGAGTTATTCCGATTGGGCGCCCGCTGGCTAATCATCAGATTTTTATTTTGGATGCCCACCTGCAACTTGTGCCTCCGGGAGTGGACGGCGAGCTGTGCGTGGCAGGCGTGGGGCTTGCGAGAGGTTACCTGAACCAACCGGAGCTGACGGCAGAGAAGTTCGTGGAACATCCGTTTGCGCCGGGAGAACGCCTTTACCGGACAGGAGATCTCGCCCGCTGGCTGCCGGACGGTAATATGGAGTACTTGGGCCGGATCGACCATCAGGTGAAAATCCGTGGATTCCGAATCGAGGTCGGTGAGATTGAAGAGCAGCTTCTGCAGATCAACTCGGTGCAGGAGACGATTGTGATCGCGCGGGAAGGCAAAAGCGGGCAAGAACTGTGCGCTTACCTGGTCGCGAGTCTCCCTCTTACGCTCGGCGAGCTGAGAAGCGCACTGGCGCAAAAATTGCCGAATTACATGATTCCGGCACATTTTGTTCAGCTTCCGCGGATGCCACTCACGCCGAACGATAAAATCGATCGTAAAGCTTTACCTGCCCCGGAAGGAAACGCACTGACCAGCGGCGCGTACGTAGCTCCTCGCAATGAAGCTGAGCGAACGCTTGCTGCTGTGTGGCAGGCGGTATTGAACGCCGATCGTGTTGGGGTAACGGATCATTTCTTTGAGCTCGGCGGAGACTCGATCAAGTCCATTCAAGTATCTTCGCGGCTTCATCAAGCCGGGTACAAGCTGGAAATCCGGGATTTATTCAAATATCCGACGATTTCACAGCTCAGCCTGCATGTGAAACCGATCAGACGTACCATCGATCAAGGCGAAATAACGGGTGAAACGGCTTTGACACCGATTCAGCATTGGTTTTTCGAGAGTTCCTTTGCGGACCCACATCATTTCAACCAGTCGGTGATGTTTTACCGGAAGGAACGCTTTAATGAAGAGATAGTGTATAAGGTGCTGCAAAAGCTGGCCGAGCATCATGACGCCTTGCGCATGGTGTTCTGCAAAACGGAACAAGGGTTTAGTGCGTTAACCCGAGCGATTCAGGATGGTGGGCTGTTCACGCTGGACGTGTTCGACTTTAAGGATGCGGAGAATCCCACGCAGGTTGTGGAAGCGAAGGCAACGGACATTCAAGCAGGCATCGATCTGGAGAACGGGCCCCTCATGAAGGCGGGACTGTTCCAGTGCGAGGACGGAGATCATTTGCTGCTCGCGGTTCATCATGCTGTGGTAGACGGCGTGTCTTGGCGCATTTTGATGGAGGATTTCGCTCTAGGTTACGAGCAGACTGGAAAAAGCGAGGAAATTCGTTTCCCGGCGAAAACAGATGCGTACCGCACTTGGTCCGAGCAGCTGGCTGCTTACGCGCAAAGTCCGGAGATAGCGAAGGAACGGGCCTATTGGCAGGCCGTGGAACAAATGGAGGTTCTAGCCGTGCCGAAGGATATGGAGGCGGACGTTACGACGCAGCATGACAGCGAATCGCTGTTTGTCCGTTTGACTCCCGAAGAAACGGAGCTGCTACTGAAGCGGGTTCACCGTGCCTACAACACCGAAATGAATGATATTTTGGTAACGGCGCTCGGAATAGCCTTACACAAATGGACGGGGTACGAACGGGTGCGGATCAATCTCGAAGGACACGGACGTGAATCAATCGGAACGGATATCGACATCACGCGTACAGTGGGCTGGTTTACGACCAAGTTTCCGGTCGTACTGGAGCCGGAAACCGACCGAGATTTGGCATATCAGATTAAACAGGTCAAGGAAAACTTGCGCCGCATTCCGAACAAGGGGCTTGGGTACGGGGTATGCCGCTATCTCTCGAAATCGGAGGATGGCTTGGTTTGTGGCGCAGAGCCGGAAATTAACTTTAACTACCTCGGTCAGTTCGACGATGATGTCAACCAAGACGAGATCGGCATATCTTCTTATTCCAGCGGCAGCCCGGCTAGCGATCGGCAGGCCCGCAGCTTTGTGCTGGATATCAACGGCATGGTGCTGGACGGCGCTTTATCGCTCGATCTCAGCTACAGCCGGAAGCAGTATCGCAAGGAAACGATGGAAGCCTTCGCTCAGGAGCTTGAGCAAAGTCTCCGAGACCTCATTACCCACTGTGCAGGTAAAGAAAACACTGAATTGACGCCGAGCGACGTGCAATTTAAAGGCTTGACCATTGCCCAATTGGAGCAAATCGCCCAGCGCTCCGGCCAACTTGGGGAAATCGAAAATATTTACTCGCTTACGCCGATGCAGAAGGGCATGTGGTTCCACAGCGCGCTTGACCGGCAAACGGCAGCTTACTTTGAGCAGACGCGGTTTACGATGCGGGGAGCGCTCGACGTCCAGCTTTTTGAGAGGAGTTGGATGGAACTTGCGAAACGTCATCTGGTGCTGCGGGCGAATTTTGTGAAAGGACCGGCGGGCGAGCCGTTGCAAATCATATACCGCGACAAGCCGGTCGGTTTTGAATATGAAGAGCTGCTTCATTTGCAGGTGGACGAGAAACAAGCTTACTTGGATAAAAAGGCCGAGGAGGACAAGCTTCGCGGCTTCGACATGGAACATGACGCGCTCGTTCGGTTCACGATCCTGCGCACCGAAGAGCAAAGCTATCATGTACTGTGGAGTTTCCAACATATTTTGATGGACGGCTGGTGCCTGGCTCAGCTGATGCAGGAGCTGTTTGAGGCATACTCGGCCTTGGCATCCGGCGAGCAGTCAGCGGGAGATAAGGGATCGGATTATGGCGCCTATATCGAATGGTTGGAGAAACAGGACGATCAGGCGGCATCAGCCTATTGGATGGGATTCCTGGCAGGTTATGAAGGGCAAACCGTACTCCCGGGACAAAAGGAACTGGCGCCCAACGGCAGATTTACGGCTGATCACGTCACCGCCGAGCTGGGCAAGGACTTGAGCGAGCGGATGGACCGGGTGGCGAAACAGCGCCTGATTACGGTCAATACACTGTTGCAAGCTATCTGGGGCGTGATGCTGCAAAAATATAATGGAACAAACGATGCCGTATTTGGCAGCGTCGTGGCCGGAAGACCGGCGGAAATCCCGGGCATTGAGTCCATGATCGGGCTGTTCATCAATACGGTGCCAGTTCGGGTCACGAGCGAAGCGGACACCGTGTTCGCCGACCTGATGGCGAAGCTTCAAGAGCGGGCGCTGGAGTCCGGGCGTTATGATTACTATCCGCTGTATGAAATTCAGGCCCGCAGCGTGCAAAAGCAGAACCTGATCAACCATATCATCGCTTTCGAGAACTATCCGGTGGACGAGCAGATGGAGCAGGCGGGGGACCAGCAGCACGGCGACCTGACGATCGCTGATGTTCAGATGGAGGAGCAGACAAACTATAACTTCAACGTCACCGTGGTGCCGGGAGACGAGATTGAAATTCGGTTCGACTTTAACGCCGAAGTGTTTGATAAAGATAGTATTGAGCGGCTCAAGGGGCATCTCGTTCATTTGCTGGAACAGGTGGCGGATAACCCGGAAATTACCGTGGGCGAGCTGGAGCTTGTGACGGAGGCGGAAAAGGCTGACCTTCTCGGACGTTTTAATGACACCACCACGGAATTTCCGCGCGGGAAAACGCTCATTCAATTGTTCGAAGAGCAGGTGGAGCGCATCCCGGATGCAGCTGCCATCTCCTTGAATGGGCAAGAGCTGACCTACCGCGAGCTGAACGAACGCGTTAACCGCCTTGCTCGTACCTTGCGTAGCCACGGGATATCCAAAGGTCGTTTGGTCGCCATTATGGCTGAGCGTTCCATCGAAATGGTGGTGGGTATGCTGGCGGCACACAAAGCCGGTTCGGCTTACGTACCGATTGACCCGGAATATCCCGAGGAGCGTATCCGTTTCTTGGTCGAGGATTCGGGTGCGCAGGTCATGCTGACGCAAAGCCGATTGGGCGAGCGCCTGGCGGGTTCGGACTCCGTGATTTTACTGGATGACGAGTCCTTCTATCACGAGGACCGCACAAATCTAAATCCGGGTAACGAAGCGACAGATCTGGCTTGCATCATCTATACGTCAGGCACGACGGGCAAGCCAAAAGGCAACCTTGTTTCACACCGCAATATCGTGCGGATCGTGCGCAATACGAATTATATCGACATCACTGAGCGGGACCATGTCCTCCAGCTTTCGAGCTATTCGTTCGACGGAGCGATTTTTGATATTTTCGGCGCTTTGACCAACGGGGCACGGCTGGTGCTGGTTCCCCACGAGACTTTGCTGGAAATCGGCCAGCTGGCGGATCTCATCCAGCGTGAGCGAATCTCGGTCATGCTGATTACGACGGCTTTCTTCAACGTCCTTGTAGATGTGAACGTCGACTGCCTGCGGGATGTCCGGGCGATTTTGTTCGGAGGAGAGCGCGTATCGGTCGGCCATGTGCGTAAAGCACTCGCTCATATCGGACCGGGCAGGCTCAACCACCTGTACGGCCCATCGGAAAGCACGGTTTATACCACGTATCTTCCAGTCGACTTTGTCGATGAGTCCGCGGTTACCGTACCCATCGGACGGCCGATCAGCAATACGACGGTGTATATCGTCGACAGCCAGAATAAACTTCTGCCGATCGGCGTGGCCGGGGAGCTTTGCGTCGGCGGAGAAGGCTTGGTACGGGGCTACAATAATCGGCCGGAGCTAACGGCGGAGAAATTTGTGGACCATCCGTTTGTGCAGGGAGAGCGCATGTACCGGACAGGGGATTTGGCGAAATGGCTACCGGACGGCACGATTGAATACGTGGGGCGGACGGATGACCAGGTGAAAGTCCGCGGCTTCCGTATTGAGCTGGGCGAGATCGAAGCTCAGCTTCAGAAAGTGGAGGGAATTCGGAAAACGACGGTATTCGCGCGGGAAAACACGTCCGGCGAGAAGCAGCTTTGCGCCTATTATGAAGCGGACCGTGATCTTCCGGCGGCTGAGCTGAAGAGCGTGCTTTCCCAGGAACTGCCGGCCTATATGATCCCGGCTTACCTGATCCAGTTGGAGCGGCTCCCGCTGACGACGAACGGCAAGGTCGACCGCCGCTCCCTCCCGGCACCTGAGGAGAGCCTGCAGCCGGGCGAAGGACGTACTCCGCCTCGGACTCCGTTGGAAGCCAGCTTGGCTGAAATATGGAAAAGCGTGCTTGGATTGGAGCACATCGGGGTTCATGACAACTTCTTTGACTTGGGCGGCCATTCCCTGCGGGCAACGACACTGGTGAGCAAGGTGCATCAGGAGTTGAACGTCGAGTTGCCTCTGCGCGACGTATTCCGCTACTCAACGATCGAAGAGATGGCTCTCGCCCTCTCCCGGATTGAAGAGCAGTTGTTCTCGTCAATTCCGCTGGCAGATGAAAGAGCGTATTATCCACTTTCCTCAGCTCAGAAACGGCTGTTTATCCTGAATCAGCTGGAAGGAGCCGATCAGAGCTACAACATGCCGGGTGTGCTGCTGCTCGAAGGATCGATTGACCATAGCCTGCTGGAGAAAGCTTTCCGCGGACTGATCAAACGTCATGAAACGCTGCGAACCGGATTTGAGATCGTACAAGGCGAAGCGGTACAGCGTATTTACGAGAGCGTTAATTTTGCCGTCGAGTGCCGTCATGCGAACGAGGAAGAAGCGTCTGCAGTCGTGCAGGCTTTTATCCGACCTTTCGACTTGGCGAAGCCACCGTTGCTGCGTGCCGAGCTCGTAGAGCTGGCAGCCGATCGTTATTTACAGATGTTTGACATGCACCATATCATCTCCGACGGGGTTTCGATGGACGTGTTTGTTGAGGAACTCGTTCGTCTGTATGGGGGTGAGTCATTAGAGCCTTTGCACATTCAGTACAAGGACTATGCGGTATGGCAGCAATCGGACGAGCAAAAAGTGCAATTGAAACGCGAGGAAGCTTACTGGCTGGACCGTTACCGGGGCGAGCTGCCGGTTCTGGAAATGCCAACGGACTATCCGCGTCCTGCTGTACAGAGCTATGAGGGACATACGCTGACGTCCTTCGTGGATGAGGCAACGAACGAAGGCTTGAAGCAGCTGGCCGCTCAAAGAGGAACGACGCTATATATGGTGTTGCTTGCCGCATATACCGTGCTTTTGCATAAATACACAGGTCAGGATGATTTGATCGTTGGCACGTCAATTGCGGGCAGAACGCACGGCGACATGCAGCCTTTGATTGGAATGTTCGTCAACACGCTGGCGATCCGCAATTATCCAGCTTCGGAGAAGACCTTCCTGTCGTATTTGGAAGAAGTGAAAGAAACGACCTTAGGCGCTTATGAGCATCAGAATTATCCGTTCGAAGAACTCGTCGATAAAGTGCAGGTTAGCCGGGATTTGAGCCGCAACCCGCTGTTTGACACGATGTTCTCCCTGCAAAACCTGGAGGAGTCAGAATTTGAGCTGGAAGGGCTGAAATTGTCCCCGTACCCTAGCGAATATGGTATGGCCAAGTTCGATCTGAGTGTGGATGTTACGGAAGAAAATGGCGGGCTGGAGTGCAACTTTGAATTCGCAACGGCTCTTTATAAAGAAAGCACGATCCGGCAGCTGTCGATTCATTTTGGACATTTGCTTGCGGCGATCGTAAGCTGTCCGAATGCAAAGATCGCTGAGCTGAACTTGTTGACGGCAGATGAAAAAGAGAAAATTCTCGGCGAGTTCCACCCGGCGCAATCGGAAGTGGCTCCTGTGGCCGCGTTCCACCGGCTGTTTGAGAAACAGGCAGAACGCACGCCGGAAGCGGAGGCCGTAGTGTATGAAAATAACCGCCTAACGTACGCGGAGCTGAACGAGCGGGCGAATCGCTTGGCGGCTACGCTGCGCGGAAGCGGCATTGGCCGGGAGGAGATTGTTGGCATTCTCGCCGAGCGTTCGGTGGACCTGCTGGTGGCCGTGATGGCCGTCTGGAAAGCAGGCGGGGCATATGTGCCGCTTGACCCGGATTATCCAGTGGACCGTGTGCGGTTCATGCTTGAAGACAGCGGAGCGAAGGTGCTACTGACGCAAACACCGCTGCGAGAGCGTGCTGAAGCCTGGCTCAGCGAAAAGGAACTGGCACTGGCGACGGTGCTGTATCTCGACGAGGAAACGTCGTACAGCGAAGACCGGGAGAATGCAACGCTTAGCTCCAGCATGGTTTCCGATCCAGTCGCCGGCAAGCTAACGGGGGCTGTGAACGGTAGAGATGAGAGCCATTCGAAGGTTGTGGGCATGGACAGCTTCCATGAAGCCCGTCCTGAGGACCTAGCGTATGTCATCTACACGTCGGGAACGACGGGCAAGCCCAAGGGTGTGATGATTGAGCACCGCAGCTTGGTGAACACGGCGGCGGGCTACCGGCGGGAATACCGGTTGGATCAGTTCCCGGTAAGGCTGTTGCAGCTCGCCAGCTTCTCGTTTGACGTGTTCGTGGGTGATATCGCACGGACGTTGTACAACGGTGGCACGATGGTCATTGTACCGAAGGACGATCGGATTGATCCGTCTCGCCTGCACCACTGGATAGAGCGGGAGCAAGTGACAATTTTTGAATCAACACCAGCGTTGATCGTGCCGTTTATGGAGTATGTGCATGAGCAGGGGTTGGAGTTAAGCGGTATGGAGATGTTGATCACAAGCTCGGACAGCTGCGGCGTGGCAGATTACCGGACCTTGCAGGAACGGTTTGGCCCGTTGTTCCGCATCATTAACGCCTACGGCGTGACGGAGGCGTCAATTGACTCCAGTTTCTATGACGAGGAGTTGGCGAAGCTGCCGCAGACAGGCCATGTGCCGATTGGCAAAGCGTGGTTGAATGCGAAGTTCTACATCGTGGATGCACATCTGAACCCTGTGCCAGTCGGCGTGCTGGGTGAACTGGTTATCGGCGGAGTCGGCGTGGCGCGCGGGTACTTGAACCGTCCAGAGCTGACGGAAGAGAAGTTTGTAGACAGCCCGTTTGTCGCGGGCGAACGGCTGTACCGCACGGGAGACTTGGCGCGGTGGATGGAGGACGGCAACGTGGACTTCATCGGGCGGATTGACAACCAGGCAAAAATCCGGGGCTACCGGATCGAGACGGGTGAGATCGAGTCGCAGCTGCTGCGGGTGGAAGGTGTGCGCGAAGCGGTGGTGCTGGTTCGAAGTGATGCGAACGGACAGAAGGCGCTGTGTGCATATTACACGCCGGAGACCGGTGCGGAGCTGTTGGTGAACGATCTGCGCAATGCGCTGGCACAGGAGTTACCGGGTTACATGATCCCGTCGTACTTCGTGGAACTGGAGCGTCTGCCGCTGACACCGAACGGCAAAATAGACCGGAAGGCGCTGCCAGCGCCGGAAGGAGAAGCGGGAAGCGGAACGCAGTACGTCGCACCACGCAATGAGCTGGAAATGAAGCTGGCGGTGATTTGGCAGGAAGTGCTGGGGCTTACGAAGGAGATTGGTGTTCACGACAACTTCTTCGACATCGGTGGCCACTCCCTGCGCGCGACAACGTTGGTCAGCAAGATTCATAAAGAGTTGAACGTGGATCTGCCGCTGCGCGACGTGTTCCGCCATTCCACGATCGAGAGCATGGCGGCCGTCATTTACCGGCTGGATGAGCAGACATTCGTTGCCATTCCGGTGGCGGATGACCGAGAGGTGTACCCGCAATCTTTTGCTCAAAAACGTCTCTTTATCCTGAACCAGCTGGAAGGTGCGGAGCTTGGCTACAACATGCCGGAAGCGATGCTGCTGGAGGGTGCTTTGGACCGGACAAGGTTTGAAGAAACGTTCCGCAAGCTCGTGGCGCGGCATGAAATGTTGCGCACCGGGTTCGAAATGGTGGATGGCGAAGCATCACAGCGAGTTTACCAGGATGTGAATTTTGCGGTGGAGTTCTATCAAGCGGATGAGCAAGAGGTCGAAGCGGTGGTTCACGGTTTCGTCCGTCCGTTTGACTTGGCTAAGCCACCGCTGCTGAGGGTAGGCCTTGTTGAGCTGGCTCCGGAACGCCATATTTTGATGTACGACATGCATCATATTATTTCTGACGGCGTTTCGATGGAAATCTTTGTTGAAGAATTCGTGCGCTTGTATGGTGGAGAGCCATTGGAGCCGCTGCGCATTCAGTACAAAGACTACACCGTTTGGCAGCATTCCCAGGAGCAGCAGGAACGGCTTCAGCATCAGGGGGCGTATTGGCTGGACATGTTCCAGGGCGAGCTTCCAGTGCTGGAAATGCCGACTGACTATCCACGTCCGGCTGTACAGAGCTATGAGGGTCAAACGCTGGAGTTTTTCTTCGACACTTCAAAAACTGACGGCCTGAAACAGCTGGCTTCGGAAACGGGCACGACGCTGTTTATGGTGCTGCTTGCGGCGTATAACGTGCTTCTGCACAAATATTCAGGTCAGGAAGACGTGATCGTTGGTACGCCGATTGCCGGAAGGAATCATGGAGATGTGCAGCCGTTAATCGGGATGTTCTTAAACACGCTGGCGATCCGCAGTTATCCGGCTTCGGAGAAGACATTCCTGTCATACCTGAAGGAAGTCAAAGAAACGACCCTGCACGCCTTCGAGCATCAAAACTATCCGTTCGAACAATTGGTGGACAAGGTGCAAGTGACCCGGGATTTAAGTCGCAATCCACTCTTCGACACGATGTTTACGATGCAAAATACGGAGAACGAGCAATTTGAGCTGGAAGGGCTTCGCCTGATTCCTTATCCAAGCGTACTGGATACTGCGAAGTTTGATATCAGCTTGGACGTGGGTGAGGAGAACGGCGGGTTGGATTACAGCTTTGAATATGCGACGGCTCTTTACAAAAGGGAGACGATTGAACGGCTGGCAAAACATTATGAGCAGTTGCTCGTGACAATTGTAAACCGTCCAGATGCGAAGATTGCCGAGCTGAACTTGCTGACGGCAGAGGAAAAAGAACAAGTTCTCGGTGCGTTTAATCCAGCGCAGCTAGAACCGGCTCCTGTGGCGGCGTTCCACCGGCTGTTCGAGGAACAGGCGGAACGCACACCGGAAGCGGAGGCTGTCGTGTACGAGAATAACCGCCTAACGTATGTGGAGCTGAACGAGCGAGCGAACCGCTTGGCGGCTATGCTACGCACAAGCGGCATCGGCCGGGAGTCAATCGTTGGCATTCTCGCCGAGCGTTCGGTGGAGTTGCTGGTAGCCGTACTGGCCGTCTGGAAAGCGGGCGGGGCCTATGTACCGCTCGACCCGGATTATCCGGCGGACCGGGTGCGGTTTATGCTCGAAGACAGCGGAGCGAAGGTACTGCTGACACAAACGCCGCTGCGAGAGCGTGCCGAATCCTGGCTCGGCGAAGAGGAACTAGCACTGGAGACGGTACTGTATCTCGATGACGAAACGTCATACAGCGAAGACCGAGCGAATGCACCAATGGACTTCGGACAAGGCTTCAACAGTGCTTCCGATCGAGTCTCCGGCGAGCTGACGGGTGCTGTGAACAGCGATGATCCGAGTCATCTGAAGGTTGCTGGCTTGGCTAGCTTCCATGAAGCCCGTCCGGAGGACTTGGCGTACGTGATCTATACGTCGGGAACGACAGGCAAGCCGAAGGGTGTGATGATTGAGCACCGCAGCTTGGTGAACACGGCGGCGGGCTACCGGCGGGAATACCGGTTGGATCAGTTCCCGGTAAGGCTGTTGCAGCTCGCCAGCTTCTCGTTTGACGTGTTCGTGGGTGATATCGCACGGACGTTGTACAACGGTGGCACGATGGTCATTGTACCGAAGGACGATCGGATTGATCCGTCTCGCCTGCACCACTGGATAGAGCGGGAGCAAGTGACAATTTTTGAATCAACACCAGCGTTGATCGTGCCGTTTATGGAGTATGTGCATGAGCAGGGGTTGGAGTTAAGCGGTATGGAGCTGTTGATCACAAGCTCGGACAGCTGCGGCGTGGCAGATTACCGGACCTTGCAGGAACGGTTTGGCCCGTTGTTCCGCATCATTAACGCCTACGGCGTGACGGAGGCGTCAATTGACTCCAGTTTCTATGACGAGGAGTTGGCGAAGCTGCCGCAGACAGGCCATGTGCCGATTGGCAAAGCGTGGTTGAATGCGAAGTTCTACATCGTGGATGCACATCTGAACCCGGTGCCAGTCGGCGTGCTGGGTGAACTGGTTATCGGCGGAGTCGGCGTGGCGCGCGGATACTTGAACCGTCCAGAGCTGACGGAAGAGAAGTTTGTAGACAGCCCATTTGTCGCGGGCGAACGGCTGTACCGCACGGGAGACTTGGCGCGGTGGATGGAGGACGGCAACGTGGACTTCATTGGGCGGATCGATAACCAGGCAAAAATCCGGGGTTACCGGATCGAGACGGGTGAGATCGAGTCGCAGCTGCTGCGGGTGGAAGGTGTGCGCGAAGCGGTGGTGCTGGTTCGAAGTGATACGAACGGTCAGAAGGCGCTGTGTGCGTATTACACACCGGATACCAGTGCGGAGCTGTTGGTGAACGATCTGCGCAGTGCGCTGGCACAGGATCTGCCGGGTTACATGATCCCGTCGTACTTCGTGGAGCTGGAGCGCTTGCCTCTGACGCCGAACGGAAAGATGGACCGGAAGGCGCTGCCAGCGCCGGAAGGAGAAGCGGGAAGCGGAACGCAGTACGTCGCACCACGCAATGAGCTGGAAACGAAGCTGGCGGTGATTTGGCGGGAGGTGCTGGGGCTTGCGAAGGAGATTGGCGTGTACGACAACTTCTTCGACATCGGCGGTCACTCCCTGCGAGCGACAACGCTGGCAGGCAAGGTATTTAAGGAATTAAACGTCAACCTCCCGCTGCGTGACGTATTCCGTCACTCGACGATTTCGGCGATGGCCGAGGCGATCGCACGGATGGAACGGCGGGAGCATGAGGCCATCCCTCAAGCGGAAGAGAGAGAGTACTACCCTCTGTCCTCCGCGCAGAAACGGCTGTTCATTCAGCACACGCTGGATGGAGCGGATCAGCTATACAACATGCCGGAACTGGTGCAGGTGGAAGGCAGGTTTGATTTAGATCGGTTGGAAGCCGCATTGCGGAAATTGATAACACGGCATGAATCGCTGCGCACCGGTTTTGAAATGATGAAGGGCGAAGCGGTTCAGCGGATTTACCCGCAGGTCGATTTTGCTATTGAGCATCATCAAGCAGATACAGAGGATGCAGCTCAAGTTGAGCAGATCGTCCGCAACTTCGTTCGTCCGTTTGATCTCGGCAAGCCGCCGCTGCTGCGCGCCGGAGTCGTCGAACTGGAGCCGAACCGGTATATTCTCCTTTTCGATATGCACCATATTGTGTCGGACGGCGTATCGATGGCGATTGTGATGGATGAGTTCTCGCGTTTATACGCCGGGGAAGAACTGCCGCCACTACGCATTCAATATAAGGATTATGCCGTTTGGCAGCAGTCGGAGGCCCACCGAGAGCGGATCGGAAGGCAGGAAGCGTACTGGCTGCAAACCTTTGAAGGCGAGCTGCCAACGGGGGATCTGCCGATGGACTACGAACGTTCTACAGTTCGCAACTACGAAGGAGCGCATCTGGAGTTCGATGTCGATGCTTCTCTCTCTGCGCGACTGCGTGAATTGGCGGCCGAGCATGAAAGCACGCTGTACATGGTACTGCTTGCGGCATATACCGTGATGTTGTCCAAGTACAGCGGGCAGGAAGACTTAATCGTGGGCACCCCGGTGGCGGGAAGAACTAACGCCGATTTGGAGCCGGTCATCGGCATGTTTGTTAATACACTGGCGCTCCGCAGTCGTCCGTCAGGCGAAAAAACGTTCTTGTCCTACCTTGATGAAGTCAAGGAAACGGCTTTGGGAGCTTTTGAGAATCAGGATTATCCATTCGAGGAGCTCGTGGAGCGTTTGAATGTGAAGCGGGAGCCTGGCCGCTTCCCACTGTTTGATGCCGTTTTCGACTTGCAAAATATCGAAGAACGAGACGCCGAACTGGAAGGGGTCAGCCTGAAGAATTACGAGCTTGACCAACTGGAAGAAGCGAAGTTTGATCTGACGTTGTTTATGTATGAAAACGAAGGGGCGCTGAGCGGGGGCTTTTTCTACGCCACCAAACTGTTCAAAGAAACGATGATCCGCACCTTAACCGAGGATTACCTGCGGGTACTTTCTCAAATTGCGGAAAATCCACAACTTGAGCTAAGCCGGATTGAATGTCATAAACCGGCGACAGGCGCAAAGAGTGCCGTCGATACGATCGAATTCGCGTTTTAATATTACAAGCGCGCTCCGCCGTCAAGCGAAAGTGGTGCGCATCCCAGGAAGACGTCGAACAACTTGCAAGTCCGTAAATCAAGCCCGTAAACGCGCAGGCCGAAAGCAAGCTTTATCGGACCTGCGCCGGGGCATGCGGTCACTTCATTTTTAGGGGAGGTACGAATGAAATCTTTATTTGAAAAGGAAGGACGGTACTGGAGCAGCAAGTTTGACGACGAAGACAGCCTGAGCTTCCTTCCCTATAGTCAATCCTCCAAATTATCTGCGGGCGGCGAAGCTGCGGCAGAGCCGGCTTTGCTTCACCGTACCCTGCCGAGTGAGCTCTCGGAGAGAATTATTCGCCTCGCCAATGGTTCGGATCTGGCTTTGTACATGATTGTTTTGGCAGGAGTAAAGAGCCTGCTGTTCAAATATACTGGGCAGGATCAAGTACTGGTCGGCATGCCTTCTTATAGCGCGGACCAGGACGTGACTCAGCCTCCGCATGACATCCTGGTTATCAAAACGTCCGTAAGCAGCCAGACTACGCTGAAAACGCTGCTCGGGGGCATCAAAGCTTCCATCGGCGAGGCGCTGGAGCATCAGCATCTGCCTTTTCGGAAAATGGTGGAGCCGCTCCATCTGGACTATACAGTGGAAGGTCTTCCAGTGGTCAACACCGTCGCATCCTTCGCCCCGATTCATCCTGAACCGCTGGGTAACCGGGTGGCGGCCGATACGGATTTTCGATTCAACCGCCAACATGATTCTATCGAGCTAGAAATAAGCTTTGACGGGAATCGATACGAGCAGGCATTTGTGGAACAGGCGGCCGACCACCTTGTTCGGCTTCTGTCCGTGCTTGTATTTCAGCCGGATCTGGAGCTTGGACAAGCCGATGTGCTTTCCCCGGACGAGAGGGAGACGTTGCTGAATCGATTTAATGATAACGATACCGGGTTCGAGCGGGGGAAAACGATTCACGGTTTGTTTGAAGAACAGGCGGAGCTTTACCCGGACAACGTGGCCGTTGTCATGCACGAACGGCAGTTGACCTACCGCGAGCTGAATGAGCGATCCAACCGTCTTGCGCGCCAGCTGAGGGAGACGGGAGTTGAAGCGGATCAGCTGGTAGCGATTCTGGCTGAACGCTCGCTTGATATGGTTGTCGGCATACTGGGGATTCTCAAAGCGGGCGGAGCCTATGTGCCTGTTGATCCCGACTACCCGGAGGAGCGCATCCGCTTCATGATCGAGGATTCGGGTGCACCGTTATTACTGATTCAAAAGCATTTGCATGAGAAGACCGACTTCGCAGGAACGCGCCTTGAAATAGATGATTTCGTTTGGGGAGACAGTGGGGCGAACTCGGAAGGTGCGCTGGACGCTTCGAATCTGGAGCCAATTTCCGGGTCAGGCAACCTGGCATATGTCATCTACACGTCAGGAACGACCGGCAAACCCAAAGGCACGTTGATCGAGCATAAAAACGTTGTGCGCCTCCTGTTCAACGACAAGAACCTGTTCGACTTCGGGCGGTTTGACACGTGGACGCTGTTCCACTCGTTCTGCTTCGATTTCTCCGTCTGGGAAATGTATGGAGCGTTGCTGTATGGAGGCAAGCTGGTCATCGTACCACCGTTCACGGCGAAAAATCCGACCGAGTTTCTGGCGCTGCTGGGCCGCGAACAGGTCACGATTTTGAACCAAACGCCAACGTACTTCTACCAGCTGTTGCGTAAGGTCTTGGCGGATCATCCATACGATCTGCGGATTCGCAACGTCATTTTCGGAGGCGAAGCGCTCAGTCCGCTTTTGCTCAAGGGTTTTAAGACGAAGTACCCGCAGACAAAGCTGATCAATATGTACGGCATTACCGAAACGACGGTTCACGTGACGTATAAGGAAATTACGTGGGTCGAAATGGAGGCGGCGAAGAGTAATATCGGCAAGCCAATCCCAACACTGAGGGTTTATGTCCTGGATGAAAACCGCCGCCCTGTGCCGATTGGCGTAGCGGGCGAAATGTACGTGGCCGGGGAAGGGCTTGCGAGAGGATACCTGAACCGTCCGGATTTGACGGCGGAGAAGTTCGTTGATTCCCCGTTTGCGGATGGGGAAAAACTGTATCGCTCAGGCGACTTGGCGACCTGGCTACCGGATGGCAACATCGAATACCTGGGCCGAATCGACCACCAGGTCAAAGTCCGCGGGTACCGGATCGAGCTGGACGAAATCGAGACGCAGCTTCTGAACGCACAGGGCGTGGAAGAAGCGGTGGTACTCGCCCGGGACGACGCAAACGGCCATAAGCAACTTGTTGCTTATTACGTTGCGGAAACAAAGCTGGCGGCGAATGAACTCAAGGAGCAGCTCGCCCAGCAGCTTCCGGGGTATATGATTCCTGCGCATCTTGTGCAGCTTTCGCAGATGCCGCTGACCGCGAACGGAAAAATCGACCGCAAAGCGCTGCCGCTACCGGAGGAAGCTGCGGCTGGAGGAGTGGAATATGTTGCGCCTAGAACACTGCTCGAGATGAAGATCTCCCGTGTCTGGCAGGATACACTTGGCATTCCACAGGTTGGCGTAAAGGATAACTTTTTTGAGCTGGGCGGCAATTCCTTAAGTCTGATGAGGCTCGTTCAAGCCGTTTACGATGAAACGGGCATTGAGATACCGCTGAATCGCCAATTTCATAGTGTAACCGTTGAAGCCATGGCTTTTGGAGAGGAGGATCTGGGTCTGGATAAAGGGGGAGACTCCTTCATTAAGCTGAATAAAACAGGGGATCTGAACGTGTTCTGCTTCCCTCCAGGCAGCGGCTTCGGCATCGGTTACCGAGAGCTTGCAAGCAGGCTAGACGGCCGGTTCGTGCTTTACGGCATTGATTTTATTGACGATGTCATCGATTACGAGGCCATGCTGAACCGTTATGTGGATGAGATTGTTCGCATCCAGCCGGAAGGACCTTACGTGCTGCTCGGTTACTGCTTCGGAGGCAACCTGACGTTCGAGGTAGCCAAAACGATGGAAAGAAGAGGGTATTCCGTAACGGACGTGCTCATGGTGGACTCGTGGATTAAGGACACACTCACACCTTATGAAACGTCTGAGAAAGAGCTTGAAGAAATGTTTGCGGATTTCGACGAAGAAGAGAAGGAATTAATGAGTAATCCACTCGTGCGGGAGCGTGTTCATCGGAAGATTAAAGCCACTTTGACGTACGAAGCGCAGCTTATTAATTCAGGCACGATAACTGCCCGTATTTACGAACTGATTGCGAAGGACAGCGAAGCGTTCCGCCTGGAGCACCAGTTGCCGTCCTGGCAGAGGGCAACGACGCAAGCTTACTCTGATTACCGGCTGGAGGGCGCACACGAGGAATTACTGGAACTCGCGCGTGTGGAAGAAACGGCCATTGTCATCCGTGACATCTTAGTGCAAATCAAGCGGCAGATCGAAGCGGAGGCCGGGGTCCTGCATGGGAGCTGATCGGCAGATGTCTGTTCAAGACCAAGGCACAGCGGCGCCTTCCAAGCGCCGAACCACTTATGCCACCTGGAAAGCATTCCGCTGGCTGATGTCCTATGTAAGCCGTCACAAAGGCTGGATGATCGTCGGTATCCTGTCCGCAATTGCCGCCGCGGTTATTGAGATATGGACGGGACGTTTGGTCGAGCAGCTGACCACACAGGCCGAGAATGGGGCGGGGCCAATCGTTCTGCAGATCGTGTACACGGTCTTTGTGGTCATCTTGATTGGTGTGCCGGCAAAGTTTTTCATGAGCTTTGGTGTGGAGCGAAGCAGTGCCTCTGCGGTGCAGGATATCCGCAACCATGTCATGCGTCATATCGGCAAACTCCCGGTCCCCTATTTGGTAAAGCAGCACTCCGGCGACGTGTTGTCGCGGATCAACAACGATCTGCAGCTCATCCAGCAATTTATGATTCGGGACCTCGCCCAGTGGTTTTATCATCCGCTATTATTTATCGGCTGTTTCTCTTATTTGATGTATCTCCAATGGGAGCTGATGCTGTACAGCCTGTTGTTATTTCCCGTAGCACTGCTGGTTTCCCAATGGATCGGCAAGCAGTTGGAACAGTTGACGGAGGAAGCCCAGGCAAACATGGGCCGAATGAACATCAACCTCCAGGATACGCTTGGGGGGATGCCTATTGTAAAAAGCTATCTGCTATCTGGTATGTTATCTCGCTCCTACCAAGTGTTGCTGCAACTGACGGCTCAAAAAAAGCTGGCCGTGAAAAAGCGGGAAGCCTGGGTTAACCCGCTGCTTTCTACGCTGATGATCAGCCCGATCATTTTCGCCGTCAGTTACGGTAGCTATTTGATCTACAACGGGCAGCTAGGCGCGGGAGAACTGATCGCCTTCCTGTACTTGCTTAATCTGTGTCTGGAGCCGCTGGAGCATATCCCCGAGCTCATCACGCGCACGTTCGAAATGACCGGTGCCCTGAGAAGGGTCTCCGAAATCGTCGAGCAGCCGACCGAAACGGAGAATGGCCGTTTGCTTCCAAAAGCGAGCGCCGCTCCCATCCATTTTCAGAACGTAACCTTCGGGTATGAAGAGAGTTCTCCGATTCTGCGGAATGTTAGTTTCTCGGTGCCGGAAGGCAAGACGATTGCACTTGTCGGAGCGAGCGGCGGAGGGAAGAGCACGGTGTTTAAGCTGGTATGCGGCTTTTATCCACTTCCGGAGGATCAGGGCGAGATCCGCGTGTTCGGAAGCCTGATCCACGGCGCTAATCCAGAGCAGCTTCGGTCGCATTTTTCCGTGGTAACCCAAGATTCATATTTGTTTAGCGGTACGATCGCCGAAAATATCGGCTACGGGCGGGAAGAAGCGTCGATGGACGAGATTATTGAAGCCGCCAAAGCCGCTCAGGCTCATTCTTTCATTATGCAGCTTGAGGGTGGCTACCAGACTTATGTCGGAGAGCGCGGCGGCTTTTTGTCCGGTGGGCAACGCCAGCGCATTGCAATGGCCCGGGCTTTTCTGAAGGATGCTCCCGTACTGCTGCTGGACGAGCCCACATCGGCTCTTGATCCGGAGTCGGAAAGCGCGGTTCAGGAAGCGCTGGGCGTATTGATGAAGCAGAGAACGACCATGGTTATTGCCCACCGGCTTTCTACGGTACAAAACGCCGATGAAATCTGGGTTATGGAACAAGGAAATATTATCGAAAAGGGCACTCATGAACAATTGCTCGAGAGGAAGGGAATGTACGCCCAGTCGTACTACCAGGAATTTACCGAGTCTGCCGAACGCAGGGAGGTGTCGTACACATGAAAAAGGGCGGAAGGCTATCGCAAGTGAAAGAACTTGGCTACTTGCTGACGTTTATGAACCGCAAGCGCAAAACCCAGTACGCGATTGGCCTTGCTGTAACGGCGCTCACCCAGACATTGTTTCTGATCGCCTTCAGCTTGGTCGTACATAACTTGGTTGATTTCGCCGTGTCCCGAGATACGTCCCTGATGGTGGAAGCTTTTATTATTTTGGGCGCGGCCCTGTTTCTGGAAAATATAATTTCTCCCTGGTTCATTTACTTATACCAGCGAAGTGTCGAGCTGACTGTGCTGAATATCCGCAAACGTCTTTATGACAAGCTGTGCCGGGTGCGGCCGAGATTCCTGGAGCAGACGCACCATGGTGACTTGCTGTCGCGGGTGAACAACGACGTAACGACCGTTGAGTTTACATTCTCGCAGGTTTACTTCGTTTTGTTGCTTCAAGTTGTCTTTTGCATCGGCTCCATTGTCTCCATGGTGGTGATCGATTGGCGGTTTGCCGGCGTATCCTTCGTCGTTCTGCTGCTGTCCTCTCTGGTCAGCCTGAAATTTGCACGGGATATCCGCGCTTTGTCCGAACAAGGCTTGCAAACGCTCGGTAAAATGACTGAAAAATTCAAAGATTTTATGGGCGGCATTCAAATTGTGAAGCTGTTCCGCATCCGCACGATTTACGGCCAGTACGAGGCGTTGAACGAACAAATGACGCAAACGCTTCGGCAAACGGCGAAGAAGAACGGTATGCAGGCTGCGGTGAACCATTTTATCAGCTACGTCACGTTCTGCGGCATCATCGTCATCGGCAGTCTTCTTTATGCCTACGGATTGATGGGAATGGGAAGCGTCGCCGCTCTGGCAGTTTTGCAAGTGAATCTGACGCACGCCTTGTTGAACTTGGGGACGGTTCTGTCAATGACCCAAAATTCGCTCGCGGGCGCTCACCGGATTCAAGAGGTACTAAGCGAGGAAGAGGAACCGGAGCGTCTGGGATCTTCCCGTAGCGAGCTTGTATCGGAGGCTGCGGTGGAGTTTCGCGATGTGGAATTTTCCTATCAGGCGGATAAAAAGGTACTTGTCGACATGTCCATGCAGGTGTTTCCTGGTCAAGTCGCTGCGATCGTGGGAGCCAGCGGCAGCGGCAAAAGTACACTGATCAAGTTGCTGCTCGGCTTTTATCCTGTGGATAGCGGTGATATCCTGCTTCAGGGCAAACCGTTCGGCCATTACACGCTGGACGAAATCCGCAGGCAGATTGCATACGTTCCGCAGGAGCCGTTTTTGTTTACCGGCACGATTGAGGAAAACATCCGTTATGGCAACCCGGATGCAACGGATGAAGAAGTGGTTGAAGCGGCCAAAGCGGCGTATGCTCACCATTTCATTCAGGAACTTCCTGAACAGTATAAAACGCCGGTGGGAGAGAGAGGGGCGTCGTTGTCAGGCGGACAAAGGCAGCGAATTGCGATCGCCCGGGCGATTCTCAAAAACGCCCCGATTCTGCTGCTGGACGAAGCGACTTCTGCATTGGATAACGAATCCCAGCATTGGGTACAGCAAGCTCTGAACGTATTGATGAAGGGGCGCACCACCATTCTGATTGCGCATCGTCTCAGCACGGTGGAACATGCAGATTTGATTACGGTCATGAACCAAGGAACGGTCGTCGAACGGGGCCGCCATCAGGACCTGCTGGCGCTCGGAGGTTATTACGCTCGGCTGTACGGATAGACCCGCTTTTCGGCGGGCGGTTTCCTGCTGATATTCAGGTATAAAGCCTATCTACAAACAATCTCTAATACGGGAGTGTGTCGATGTGAGAGAGAATACGAACAAGCAATATGGATTAACGCAAGCCCAGCGCCGGATATGGTTCATGGAAATTATGAATCCGGGCACATCCATCACGATGCTTTCCGCGACCTATCAGATTACAGGCGAGATCGACACCAAGCTGCTTGAGCAAGCGGCGGCAGAGATTGTCAAAACCTATGACGCTTTCCGAATCCGCATTAGCGGGGATATGCAAAATCCAACGCAGTGGTTCGAAGAGCTGGAGAATGTCCAAGCCAGGATAAGCCACCTCGAAATAGGCACAACCGAACAATTCTATGCTTGGGTGAAAGAAGTAACCGAAAAACCGGCCAGTGTGTTCGACGAACACCTCTATCAATTCACGATGATCCATTTTGCAAACGGCCAAGTATGGCTTAATTTGACTGTAAATCATATCATTGCTGATGGCTTGTCCGTCACTGCTTTGCTGCATGCGGTGATGGAAAAATACCTGGAACTGCGCAAAGGCATCTCCAGCAGTTACCAGGCCCCTTCCTATCTGGATTATATTTCAACTGAACATGAATATGAGCAATCGCAGCGTTATCAAAAAGGCAAGGAATACTGGCTGACCAAGTACAACACTTTGCCTGAAACGAGCGGCATTAAATCGGTTCCGCCATTCTCGATTGGCAGCGAATCGAATAAACGTTCCATCACTTTGGATGGTTCCCAGTATGACCGCATTCTGGCTTTTAGCGAACAATATCAGGTCAGTTTATATACGTTATTTTTGTCCG
Source organism: Paenibacillus sp. FSL M8-0212 (assembly GCF_038004645.1). NCBI lineage: Bacteria > Bacillati > Bacillota > Bacilli > Caryophanales > Paenibacillaceae > Paenibacillus > Paenibacillus sp. FSL M8-0212. The sequence continues at coordinate 3,401,000 of NZ_JBBORP010000001.1, forward strand.
CCATGTACGTCTTATTGTGTAAGCTGACCGACAGCACCGATGTTCCGGTCGGCACGGTTTTTGCCAATCGCACCAGCAAGAAGGAAAAAGAAACGATCGGTATGTTCGTCAGCACCGTGGCTACGCGGATTAATCTGAATCCAGATGGGTCCGTGCTTTCCTTGATCCAAACGGTTTCCAAGGAAAATACGGCGGATCTGCGACATCAGAAGTATCCTTATAACCAATTGATCCAGGATTTACGTGAACAACACGGCCGCAACGATCTTTCGGAGCTGTTCCGCACGTCTCTGGAATATCTGCCTTTGAAAATCGTGGAGTACGAAGAAATCAAGGTGCGTCTGGAGGCTCACTTTGCTAGGCACGAGATGGACGATCTACTGCTGCGCTTCGACCATATGCTGAATGAAGGCCATGTCATTCTCCATGCTTCCTATCGTACCGGCCTGTTCGAGACGACCGAGATTGACCGCATTATGGAACAGTATGTAACCGTTCTGGACCAGTTTCTTGAGACTCCCGAACTGCGGGTGCATGAGATTTCTCTGTTGAGCGATGAGGAGAGACACCGTATTCTGGACGTGTTTAACCCGCCGGTGGCAGCACTGAGCGAGGGAATAGCGTTTCATCGGTATGTCGAAAAGTTTGCCCGAGACATTCCGGATCACCCGGCAGTTGTTTACATGGACAAACAGCTGACTTACGGCGAATTGAACGAACGCGCCGAGCGACTGGCTGCGCTCCTTCGTGAACAGGGCGTGGGAAGGGAGACGATTACGGGGATCTGGGCGGAGCGCTCGGTGGAACTGCTGGTTGGTGTGCTCGCCGTATGGAAAGCCGGTGGAGCTTATGTGCCGCTGGACCCCGATTATCCGGCGGAGCGGATTGAGTACATGCTCAGCGATAGCGAAGCATCGGTGCTGCTTACGCAGCGTCATCTGTTGGAGGGGGCCGGAGGTTGGTTGGCCGATGACCGACTGAAGCTTCAAGCTGTCTATGCGATGGACGATGAACAGATGTATAACGGGGATACCTCAGCCGTGGAATTTGAATCTGCTAATAGTGCCCCGCAAGACTTGGCTTATGTGATTTACACCTCGGGTACGACGGGACGCCCAAAAGGCGTCATGATTGAGCATGGTAGTCTCATGAATACGGCGGATGCGTACCGCCGTGAGTACCGGTTGGATCAGTTCCCGGTGCGGTTGCTGCAACTGGCGAGCTTCTCGTTTGACGTGTTCGTTGGAGACATCGCGCGGACGCTGTATAACGGAGGCACGATGGTAATTGTGCCAAAGGATGACCGGATTGATCCGAACCGCTTATACGGATGGATTCGGGACCAAAACATTACGGTATTTGAATCGACACCTGCGCTTATCCTGCCGTTCATGCAGCATATTTATGAAGAAGGGCTGGACGTCAGCTCCATGCAGTTGCTGATTACCAGCTCGGATGCTTGCAGTGTAACCGATTACCGATTGCTGCAGGAAAGATTCGGCGGACAATTTCGCATCATCAACAGCTACGGCGTTACCGAAGCGGCCATTGATAGCAGCTTTTACGATGAGGCGTTGGACAAGCTGCCATCGTTGGGTCATGTGCCGATCGGCAAAGCCTGGCTGAACGCCCGGTTTTACATTGTCGATGCAGGGTTAAAACCGGTTCCTGTAGGGGTTCCGGGTGAGCTTGTCATCGGCGGCGCCGGGGTAGCGCGCGGGTATTGGAACCGTCCGGACCTAACCACCGAGAAGTTTGCAGACAGCCAGTTTGTGCCTGGCGAACGTCTATATCGGACAGGAGATTTGGCCCGCTGGCTGGAAGACGGCAACGTTGACTTCATCGGCCGGATCGACTATCAGGTGAAAATTCGCGGGTTCCGGATCGAACTCGGCGAAATTGAAACGGCCCTTTTGCGTTTCCCGGGGGTCAAGCAGGCTGTGGTGACTGACCGTACGGATGAGCAGGGGCAAAAGTATTTGTGCGGTTACGTGGCGGGGGATGTTTCCTTGCAGCTGAGCGATCTGCTGTCCCAATTGAAGCAAGAGCTGCCGGCCCATATGGTCCCGGCCCGACTGGTGTCTCTTGATCAGCTTCCGCTCACACCAAATGGCAAGATTGACCGTAAAGCGCTGCCTGAACCGACCGGAGAGATAGAAGCCGGCCGTGAGTATGTGGCTCCTCGCACAACGCTGGAAACAAGACTTGCTTTTATTTGGCAGCAGGTACTGGGTATTGTGCGAGTTGGAGTCCAAGACGATTTCTTTGACCTGGGTGGTCACTCCTTGCGGGCCTCCGCGCTTGTTTCCAAGATTCGAAAAGAGCTGCAAGTCGAGGTTCCACTGCGGGACGTTTTCCGCTACACCACGGTCGAACAGCTTGCCCAAAAAATTAGCGGTTTAAAGCAGCAAGAAACGTATGAGATTACAAAGGCGGCAGAGGCCGAGTACTATCCGGTTTCATCCGAGCAAAAGCGTCTGTACGTCCTGCGCCAGCTTGACGCGGCCGAGCGTAGCTACAATATGTCGGCGGCGCTTCTTCTCGAAGGCAAGCTGGACCGCACGCGCGTAGAGTACGCGTTCCGGGCGTTGATTCAGCGCCATGAGACGCTGCGTACCGGGATCGAGCAGGTTCAAGGTGAGCTTGTGCAGCGCATCTATGACGAGGTGGAGTTTGCTGTAGACTATTTCCAGGCGAGCGAGGGAGAAGTGGACCATGTGGTGGAAGCATACTATCACCCATTTGATCTGACCAAGCCGCCACTTCTTCGCATCGGCCTGATCGAAGTCGCCGAGGATCGCCACATTCTGCTGTTTGATATGCACCATATCGTCTCGGATGGCATCTCGACAGCGCTGCTTTTCGACGAGTTCAGCCGCCTGTATCGGGGTGAGGAGCTGGCTCCGTTGCGTATTCAATACAAAGATTATGCCGTTTGGCAGCATTCCGAAGCCTACGGGCAGTTGATCCAGCCGCAGAAGGAGTACTGGCTGGAACAGCTGACGGGCGAGCTGCCTGTATTGGAACTTCCGACGGACTTCCCGCGGCCGGCGGTGCAAAGTTTTGACGGCCGGACCGTGAAGTTTGATATTGGGAAAGAACGGACGGAGAAGCTGAGAGAACTGGCCGCACGGACGGGCACGACCCTGTACATGGTGCTGTTGTCTGCTTACTCGATCCTTATGCATAAATATTCGGGTCAGGAAGATCTGATCGTGGGAACGCCGATTGCCGGAAGAACGCAGGAAGAAGTGCAGCCAATCGTAGGTATGTTTATCAACACGCTTGCCATTCGCAGCCAGCCGGAGCGTTCCAAGCCGTACCTTAAGTATTTGGAAGAAATGAAGGAAATCACACTCGGGGCTTTTGAAAACCAAAATTATTTGTTCGAAGATTTGGTGGAAAGTCTTCACATTCCTCGCGCGACCGGCCGGAATCCGCTCTTTGATACGTTCTTCTCCCTGCAAAATACGGAGAATGAGCAAATTGTCATCGAGGGGCTGGAGCAATCGTTTTATCCGTTGGAAAACCGAACGTCCAAGTTCGAGCTGCTTCTGGATATTTCGGAGCTGGATGGTCAGCTCGAATGCCGGTTGGAGTACGCTACGGCTTTGTATAAACAGGAGACTGCGGAGCGGTTCGCCAGACATTATGACAAGCTACTCGAAACTATCGCAACAGCGCCGGAAGGGGATATTGCTTCACTGGAAATGCTAACGGAGCAGGAAATCCGTGAACTGGTGCGCGGTTTTAATGATTCGGAGGCAGACTACCCGCGTCAGCAGACGATTCATGGCTTGTTTGAAGAGCAGGCGAAGCTTTACCCGGATAACGTGGCCGCGGTCATGAATGAGCGGCAGTTGACCTACCACGAACTGAACGAGCGATCCAACCGCCTTGCGCGTAAACTACGGGAGACAGGAGTTGAAACGGATCAGTTGGTAGCGATTCTGGCCGAACGTTCGCTTGATATGGTCGTCGGCATTCTGGCGATTCTCAAAGCGGGCGGAGCCTACGTGCCTGTCGATCCCGACTACCCGGAGGAACGCATTCGCTTCATGATTGAGGATTCGGGCGCACCGTTATTGCTGATTCAAAAGCATTTGCATGAGAAGACCGACTTCGCAGGAACGCGCCTTGAATTGGACGATTTCGTTTGGGACGACAAAGGGGCGGAATCCGCTGGTGAGTTGGACGCTTCGAATCTGGAGCCAATTTCTGGCCCGGGTAACTTGGCTTATGTCATCTACACATCGGGAACGACCGGCAAACCCAAAGGCACGTTGATCGAGCATAAAAACGTTGTGCGCCTTTTGTTCAACGACAAGAACCTGTTCGACTTTGGGCCGTCTGACACGTGGACGTTATTCCACTCATTCTGCTTCGATTTCTCCGTCTGGGAGATGTATGGAGCGCTGCTGAATGGAGGAAAGCTGGTTATCGTACCGCCGCTTACGGCGAAAAATCCGGCCGAATTCCTGGCACTGCTGAGCCGCGAACGGGTCACGATCTTGAACCAGACGCCAACATATTTCTACCAACTGCTGCGTGAGGTTTTAGCGGACCATGCGTACGATCTGAGGATTCGCAACGTCATCTTCGGTGGCGAAGCGCTCAGCCCGCTGTTGCTCAAGGGTTTTAAGACGAAGTACCCAGAGACAAAGCTGATCAATATGTACGGTATTACCGAAACGACGGTTCACGTAACGTATAAGGAAATTACATGGATCGAGATGGAGGCGGCGAAGAGTAATATCGGCAAGCCGATCCCGACGCTGAGCGTGTACGTTCTGGATGGAAACCGTCGTCCTGTTCCGATCGGCGTAGCAGGCGAAATGTACGTGGCCGGGGAAGGCCTGGCGAGAGGATACCTGAATCGCCCGGATTTGACGGCGGAAAAGTTCGTTGATTCTCCGTTTGCGGAGGGGGAGAAACTGTATCGTTCGGGTGACTTGGCGGTCTGGCTGCCGGACGGCAACATTGAATACCTCGGCCGAATCGACCATCAAGTCAAAATCCGCGGGTACCGAATCGAGTTGGACGAAATTGAGACCCAACTGCTGAACGTGGAGGGCGTGGAAGAAGCGGTGGTGCTCGCCCGTCAGGACAACGGGGGCGAAAAGGCGCTTGTTGCCTACTTTGTGGCGGACCGGACGCTGACGGTTAGCGAAATGAGAACCTCGCTGGCCCAGGGAATGCCGGGATATATGATCCCGTCGTACTTCGTGCAGCTGGAACGCATGCCACTGACGTCCAACGGCAAAGTGGACCGCAAAGCACTGCCGGAGCCGCAAGGTAGCCTGCAAACGGGCGTTGAATACGTAGCCCCTCGTAACCTTACGGAGTCCCAGCTTGTGAAGATATGGGAGGAAGTTCTGGGCAACTCCGGCATTGGGGTCCTGGACAATTTCTTCGAGCTCGGAGGGCATTCCTTGCGGGCGACAAACCTTGTCAGCAAGATTCGGAAGGAAATGAACGTGGAATTTCCGCTTCGCGATGTGTTCCGTTATATGACGGTAGAATCGATGGCAGGGGCTATTGCCAGCTTGGAAGAATCGCAGCACAGCTCGATTCCAAAAGCGGAAGAGAAAGCGTACTATCCGGTTTCCTCTGCACAAAAAAGGCTGTACGTCCTGCATCAGCTGGATAGCTTGGAGCTGAATTATAACCTTCCAAGCGCCTTACAATTGGAAGGCGCTTTGAACGAGGCCAAAGTAGAAGATGTGCTGACTACTTTGATGGCCCGGCACGATATGCTTCGCACCGGTTTTGAAATCATGAATGGGGAGCCGGTTCAGCGTATTCATCCGCTCGTCGCTTTCAAAGTCGAGAAGATTCAAGCAAGCGAAGACCAGGTTGCAGCCATTCTCGAAGGCTTCATTCAGCCTTTTGACTTGACCCAGCCGCCTTTGCTGCGCGCCCTGTTGATTGGATTGGAGAAAGAAAAATTCCTGCTCGCGCTGGATATGCATCACATTGCTTCCGACGGCCTTTCCATGGATGTGCTGCTACGCGAATTTGTGCGGCTGTACAATGGGGAAGAATTGCCGGAGCTGCGGATTCAATACAAGGATTACGCCGTTTGGCAGCAATCCGAGGAACAGCGTCAACGCATCAAACGACAGGAAGAATACTGGCGCGGGGTATTCAGCTACGAGCTTCCGGTTCTTGAGCTGCCTCTTGACTACTCCCGTCCAGCCGTTCAGCAGTTTGACGGTCAAACGCTCACGTTTAGGCTAGATGCGGAGAAAGGCGAAGCTCTCAAACAGCTTGCCAGCGATTCGGGGGCAACGTTGTACATGCTTCTGCTGGCTGCGTACTCCGTATTGCTGCATAAATACGCGGGACAGGAAGATATCGTAGTCGGCACTCCGATTGCCGCTCGTTCTCACGCCGACGTGCAGCCGATAATCGGCATGTTTGTCAATACGCTGGCTCTTCGCTTGGGTCCGACGGCAGAGCGGACGTTTCTGGATTACTTGCAGGAAGTGAAGGAAACGACACTTGGAGCCTACGAGCACCAGGACTATCCGTTTGAGGAGCTGGTAGAAGCTCTTCAGGTGAGCCGGGATTTAAGCCGAAATCCGCTGTTTGACACCATGTTTTCTTTGCAAAAGCACGAAAGCCTGGATTTAACTCTTGAAGGCTTGCAATGGTCACTGTATGACATCGAGGAAAAGACGGCAAAGTTTGATCTTAGCTTGGACATCGTGGAAGAGGGTAACGAGTTGGTTTGCAAGATCGAGTACGCTACCTCGTTGTTTAGACAGGACACGATGGTACGGCTGGCGGGTCATTACGAGCAGATTTTGGCGTCGATCCTGGCTCAGCCGGGTGCGCGGATTTCGGATTTGGATATATTGACGGACAGCGAAAAGGATAATTTATTGGTCGGGTTTGACGTGTCGTCTTCGGCTCTGGTAAAGCAATCCGCCACAGAGGGTGCAGGTCTGGAAGCGGATGAGTCGTGGAGAGGGAGAACGTTCCACGAGCGATTCGAGGAGCAGGTGGAGCGCACTCCGGGAGCGCTGGCGGTTGTCTACGAAGACAGCAAGCTGACGTATACGGAGCTGAACGCCAAAGCGAATCGTTTGGCGTATGTACTGCGGGCACGCGGGGTGAAGCCGGAACAGGTGGTCGGCATTCTGGCCGGCCGTTCAGCGGAGCTGTTGATCGGGGTACTCGCCGTATGGAAAGCTGGCGGTGCTTATGTACCGCTTGACCCCGACTATCCAGCGGAGCGGATCGAATATATGCTCGCGGACAGCGGGGCATCGGTCCTGCTTACGCAGACCTGCCTGCTGGAGCAGGCGGAAACTTGGCGCAGCGACGGAGCTCTAACGCTGCAAACAGTGCTTGCACTTGATGACGCCACGACGTACAGCCTCGGCGCGGCGGAAACAGCTGTAGGCGTACAAGCTTTGGGCGAAGCGGGGGCAGAGGCGGAGGCTTTGGCGCAAGTGGCAACGGCTGCTGTCGAAACTTCTGCCACGGCAGAAGCTGAGCAGAACGTACAAGTGGCGGATCTCGCATCAAATCCGGCAAATGTTAACAAGCCAGGTGATCTGGCTTACGTCATCTACACCTCCGGTACGACGGGCCGTCCGAAGGGCGTGGCAGTGGAACACGGCAGCTTGGTGAACACGGCGGCGGGCTACCGGCGGGACTACCGTCTGGATCAGTTCCCGATCCGACTGCTGCAACTTGCCAGTTTCTCGTTTGACGTGTTCGTTGGTGACATTGCACGGACGCTGTACAACGGTGGAACTATGGTCATCGTGCCGAAGGAAGACCGAATTGATTCAACCCGCCTCTATGGCTGGATTCGCGACTACGCCGTGACAGTGTTCGAATCAACTCCTGCGCTGGTTGTGCCGTTCATGGAGCATGTGTATACCGAGGGTCTGGACCTCAGCTCGATGCAGTTGCTGATCACAAGCTCGGATGCGTGCAGTGTAGCAGATTACCGCACCTTGCAGGAGCGCTTTGGCTCGCAGTTCCGTATTATTAACAGCTACGGCGTAACGGAAGCAGCGATTGACTCTAGCTTCTATGACGAGCCGCTGGAGAAGTTGCCGAACACGGGCAGCGTGCCGATCGGGAAAGCGTGGCTGAACGCCAAGTTCTACATCGTGGATGCAAATCTGAAGCCGGTGCCGATCGGGGTGCTCGGCGAGCTGGTTATCGGTGGAGCGGGTGTGGCCCGCGGTTACTTGAACCGCCCGGATTTGACGGCGGAGAAATTCGTAGATAGCCCATTCACCGCTGGGGAGCGGTTGTACCGGACGGGTGATCTGGCACGCTGGATGCCTGACGGCAACGTAGATTTCATCGGCCGAATCGACAATCAGGTGAAAATTCGCGGTTACCGGATCGAGCTTGGTGAGATCGAAGCGGCCATGAAAAATGTTGCCGAGGTGCGTCAAGCGCTTGTCATCGACCGGACGGACGAGCGGGGGCAGAAATATTTGTGCGGGTATGTCGTTGTGGATTCCAGCTTTGATCTGGAAGGGCTTGTGGCCCATCTGGACGCCGTACTGCCTTCTCATATGGTACCTTCGCGCATCATGCGTCTGGATCAACTACCGCTTACACCGAACGGCAAGATCGACCGTAAAGCGTTACCTGTGCCGGAAGGAAGCATTCGTGCCGAGGCTGCATACACGGCGCCGCGTACTCCTGCCGAGAAAGCACTCGCGTTGGTCTGGCAGTCAGTGTTAGGCGTGGATCAGGTTGGCACCATGGATAATTTCTTTGCGCTTGGTGGGGATTCAATTAAAGCTTTACAGGTATCTTCTCGTCTTTTGCAAACGGGGTACAAGCTGGTCATGAAAGATTTGTTCCATTACCCGACGATTTCCGCCCTTAGTTTGCGGTTGCAAACAGCGGAGAGAACGGCAAGCCAATCCGAAGTGACGGGAGAGGTGATCCTGACCCCGATTCAGCGCTGGTTCTTTGAACAAAATCCGGCCGACGTTCATCACAGCAACCAGGCGATCATGCAGTTCTCCAAGCAAGGGTTTGATGAAAAAGCTTTACGCCAAGTGGTGTGTCAGCTTATCGTGCATCACGATGCTCTTCGTACGGTTTATCGTCAAACCGAGAATGGTTATACCGCCTGGAACCGAGGCGCCGGGGAGAACGAAGTGCTGTTCGATCTGGAGGTTGTCGATTTCAAGGGAACCCTCGACGTGAAAGAAGCGGTAGAGGCTAAGGCAAATGACATTCAAGCAAGCATTGATCTGGAAAACGGTCCGCTGGTGAAGCTGGGTTTGTTCCGCTGTGACGACGGCGACCACCTGCTCATCGCAATCCATCACTTGGTCGTAGACGGCGTATCCTGGCGGATTCTGCTTGAGGATTTTGCTGCCGCCTATGAGCAGGCGCTGCAAGGGCAGCCGATCCGTCTGCCGCTCAAAACGGATTCATTCCAAACGTGGGCGAAACAGCTCGCTGATTATGCGAACGGTCCGGCGATGGAAAGCGAGAGAGCGTATTGGCAGCATATCGAGCAATTGACCTATGAGCCGCTTCCGAAAGATTTTGAACAAGGCACAGCCAAGCTGAAGGACAGCGGGCTCGTGACCGTCCGCTGGACGGCGGAGGAAACCGAACAGCTGCTGAAGCAGGCACACCGTGCTTACCATACGGAAATGAACGATTTGCTTCTTGCCGCGCTTGGCCTCGCGGTACAAGCTTGGAGCGGTCGGGAACGCGTGCTGGTGAATCTCGAAGGCCACGGTCGGGAAGAACTTTTGCCGGATGTGGACATTACGCGCACGGTAGGCTGGTTTACAAGCCAATTCCCTGTCGTTCTGGAGCCGGGTCACGTCCAGGCGCTCGGTCATCAGGTGAAACAGGTGAAAGAAAACTTGCGCCACATTCCGAACAAAGGAATCGGCTACGGCATCCTGCGTTATTTGTCGGCGCCGCATGACGGCGAGCGTTTTGCTTTGGAGCCGGAGATCAGTTTTAACTATTTGGGTCAATTCGACCAGGATTACGAAAGTAGTGGCTCGCAGCCGTCTCCGTTCAGTCCGGGCTCCGATTCAAGCCCAAATGCTGTGATGGATTATGTCCTCGATATCAACGGTATGGTGTCGGAAGGTGTGTTGGAACTCACGATCCGTTATGGGGAAACCCAGTATCAACGGGAGACGGTTGAACGCCTGGGCACCTTGCTTGAATCGAGTTTGCGTGAAGTCATCAGCCATTGCGTATCAAAAGAGCGGCCGGAGCTTACGCCTAGTGATGTGCTGCTTCAAGATGTGACGGTGGAGGAACTGGAGCGGCTGTCCGAACATACGGCGGCACTCGGCGAACTGGAGAATGTATACACCCTGACTCCATTGCAAAAAGGGATGTTGTTCCACAGCTTGCTGGATGCCGATTCGGAAGCTTACTTCGAACAGGTGACCTTCGATCTGTATGGAAGCCTGAATGTGGAAGCCTTCACCCGCGGATTGGATACGCTGGTACAGCGAAATGAGGCGCTCCGGACCAATTTTATTACCGGCTGGAGAGACGAGCCGATTCAAGTGGTATTCCGCGAGCGGAAGTGTGAAGTGTATTTTGAAGATATTCGCTCGGCAAGAGATGAACATCCGGAGAAGACAATAGCCGATTTTGTCAGCGCGGATAAAGCGAACAAGTTTGATTTGGCCCAAGACTCTCTTATGCGTGTGACCGTTTTGCGCACAGGCGACGAGTCCTACCATGTGATCTGGAGTCATCATCACATTTTGATGGATGGTTGGTGCATGTCCTTCATGATCAAGGAAGTGTTCGACACTTACTTTGCGTTCCAAGAGCAGCGGACGCTGGAGCTTCCTCCGGTTACCTCGTACTCTCGGTATATCGAATGGCTGGAAGCTCAAGATGTAGCGAAAGCTTCGGGTTACTGGTCTGAGTATTTGGCGGGTTACGATCAGCAGACCAAGCTGCCGCAGGAGAGAACGCAGCTGAAACAGCATGCTTTTGAAATGGCTGAAATTGATGTGGAACTCAGCAAAGGACTGACTGGACAAATTGAGCGTGTGGCGCGCCAGCAACAGGTGACACTCAACACGTTTATGCAGACTGTATGGGGACTGGTCCTACAGATATACAACAACAGCGAGGATGTCGTGTTCGGCTCCGTTGTATCCGGGCGTCCGGCGGAAATTCCAGGCATCGAAAGTATGATCGGCCTGTTTATTAATACGATCCCCGTCCGTATTCAAGGCAAAGCCGAGGAAACGGTAGCCGATATTTTGAGAAAAACCCAGGATCAAGCGCTGACATCGGGAGCTTACGAAACGTTCCCGCTGTTCGAAATTCAGTCGCTGAGCGAGCAAAAGAGTGACTTGATCAACCATATTATGGTCTTTGAAAATTATCCGATGGAAGAACAGATTGAGCAGGTTGTCGGCGGAGGACAAGGAGCGCTGAAAATCGCTAATATCCAATCGCCGGAACAAACGAACTACGATCTGGACATTACCGTCATTCCGGAAGAGCATATTTTGCTGCGGTTTACGTACAATGCACTGACATTCAGAGAGCAAGACATCAGGCAGATCCACGGTCATTTTGCCCGTGCATTGGAGCAGGTTGCGGCTAATCCGAATGTTCGTGTACATGAGTTAGAGCTTTTGACGGCGGCGGAAAAAGAAGAAATTGTCGGCGTGTTTAATCCGGTGCAGCCGGAAGTGGCTCCTGTGGCAGCGTTCCATCGACTGTTCGAGGAACAGGCGGAACGCACACCGGAAGAGGAAGCCGTCGTGTACGAGAACGATCGGCTGACGTATGCGGAGCTGAACGAGCGGGCGAATCGCTTGGCGACAACTTTGCGTGCAAGCGGCATCGGCCGGGAGGAGATTGTTGGTATTCTCGCCGAGCGTTCGGTAGACCTGCTGGTGGCCGTGCTGGCCGTCTGGAAAGCGGGCGGGGCGTATGTACCGCTCGACCCGGATTATCCGGCAGACCGGGTGCGGTTCATGCTGGAAGACAGTGGAGCAAAGGTACTGCTGACACAAACGCTGCTGCGAGAGCGTGCCGAATCCTGGCTCGGCGAAGAGGAACTAGCACTGGAGACGGTGCTGTATCTCGATGACGAAACGTCATACAGCGAAGATCGAGCGAATACACCGCTTGGCTCCAGCATGGTTTCAGGTCTGGTCTCTGGCGAGCTGACGGGTGCTGTGAACGACCGTAATGAGAGTCACCCAAATGATGTTGATTTTGTCGGTATGGGCAGCTTCCATGAAGCCCGTCCGGAGGATCTGGCGTACGTCATCTACACGTCGGGAACAACGGGTAAGCCCAAGGGTGTAATGATCGAGCACCGCAGCCTGGTGAACACGGCAGCGGGCTACCGACGGGAATACCGGTTGGATCAGTTTCCGGTAAGGCTTTTACAGCTCGCAAGCTTTTCGTTTGATGTGTTCGTGGGCGACATTGCGCGGACGTTATACAACGGCGGTACCATGGTGATTGTACCGAAGGACGACCGGATCGATCCGTCTCGTCTGCACTACTGGATAGAGCGGGAGCAAGTGACGATCTTTGAATCAACGCCGGCGCTGATCGTACCGTTTATGGAGTACGTGCATGAGCAGGGGCTGGAGTTAAGCGGGATGGAGCTGTTGATCACAAGCTCGGACAGCTGTAGCGTGGCAGATTACCGGACCTTGCAGGAACGGTTCGGACCGTCGTTCCGCATCATTAACGCCTACGGTGTGACGGAAGCGGCAATTGACTCCAGTTTCTATGACGAAGAGTTGGCGAAACTGCCGCAGACAGGCCATGTGCCAATTGGCAAAGCGTGGTTGAATGCGAAGTTTTACATCGTGGATGCACATCTGAATCCCGTACCCGTCGGTGTGTTGGGCGAGTTGGTTATCGGCGGAGTCGGGGTAGCGCGCGGGTACTTGAACCGCCCAGAGCTGACGGAAGAGAAGTTTGTAGACAGCCCTTTCACCGCGGGTGAGCGGTTGTATCGCACGGGAGATTTGGCGCGGTGGATGGAGGACGGCAACGTGGACTTCATCGGCCGGATCGATAACCAGGCAAAAATTCGGGGCTACCGGATCGAGACGGGCGAAGTCGAAGCAAAGCTGCTGAGTGTAGGTGGCGTGAAGGAAGCGGTCGTTGTTGTCAGGGAAGATCAAGAAGGGCAGAAAGCGTTGTGCGCTTATTATACAGTGGAAAAAGGCTTGACGGCGGCAGATTTGAAACGGGCGATCTCCAGCGAGCTACCGGGATATATGATTCCGTCGTATTTCGTCGAACTGGAGCAATTGCCTCTAACGCCGAATGGGAAAATTGACCGGAAGGCGCTGCCAGCGCCGGAAGGGGGAGCAGGCGGAGGCCGCGAATACGTGGCGCCGCGCACCGAACTGGAGGCAAAATTGGCCGCCATTTGGCAGGAAGTGCTTGTTCGGGAGAAGGCGGTAGGCGTAACGGACAACTTCTTCGACCTCGGAGGACACTCCCTGCGGGCGACAACACTTGTCAGCAAAATGCATAAGGAGCTGGGCGCCCAATTCCCGCTTCGCGACGTATTCCGCTACTCGACAGTTGAGGAAATGGCTGTGGCTATGGAGCGGTTAGAGGTTGGCTCGTTTACGGCTATTCCGGCTGCGGAACCTAGCGAGTATTATCCGCTCTCTTCCGCGCAGAAACGTCTCTATATCTTGAACCAGCTGGAAGGAGGCGAGCTGAGCTACAACATACCGGGAGCCATGCTGCTCGAAGGGCAGCTCAACCGGCAGCGGTTTGAAGAAGCATTCCGCGGGCTTGTAGCTCGTCATGAAACGCTGCGTACGGGCTTTGAGATGGTTGAAGGCGAAGCGGTTCAGCGAATTTACGAAGATGTCACCTTCCAGGTGGAATATGTGCAGATCAGCGGGGAGCAGGCGGAAGAAACGGTGCGCCAATTCGTTCGTGCGTTTGATCTAGCGAAGCCGCCACTTCTGCGGGTGGGCATTGCCGAACTCGCGCCGGACCGGCACATCCTGATGTTCGATACACATCATATCGTATCGGACGGCGTTTCAATGGACGTACTGATCGAAGAGTTTGTGCACTTGTACAGCGGGGAGCCGCTCAAGCCACTCCGCATTCAGTACAAAGATTATGCAGTATGGCAGCATTCGGATGAGCAGAAAACGCAGCTTGCCAAGCAGGAAGCCTACTGGATTGACATGTTCCGCGGAGAACTGCCAGTTCTGGAAATGCCGACGGACTATCCGCGCCCGGCTATGCAGAGCTATGAGGGCCGCACGCTGCAATTGTTTATGAATATTGAGAAAAGCGAAAGTCTGAAACGGCTTGCAGCTGAGAACGGCGCAACGCTTTACATGGTTCTGCTTGCGGCATATAACGTGCTTCTGCATAAATATTCAGGTCAGGAAGACGTGGTGGTTGGTACGCCGATTGCGGGCAGAAATCATAGCGACGTTCAACCGCTGATCGGGATGTTTGTTAATACATTGGCCATCCGCAGTTACCCGGCTGCCGGTAAGACGTTCCTTGAATACTTGAAGGAGATCAAGGAGACAACGCTGGGTGCTTTTGAACATCAGAATTATCCGTTTGAGGAACTGGTGGATAAGGTAAACGTGGCTCGTGATTTACGCCGTCATCCACTGTTTGATACGATGTTTGCTTTGCAGAATACAGAAAATGTGGAAATCCAGCTTCCGGGACTGCATCTGTCGACGTATGTCAGCGAAGAAATTGTTTCCAAATTCGATCTTAGCTTGGACGTTACGGAGATTGAGGATGGTTTGGAATATCTGTTTGAATACGCCACGGCTCTATACAAAACCGAAACGGTGGAGAAGTTGGCTGCCCACTACTTGCAGCTGCTTGAATCCATTCTCCGCAACCCGTCGGCGACGATTTCCGAGTTGGATATTTTGACACTAGCGGAAAAAGAAGAAATTGTCGGCGCGTTTAACCCGGCGCAACCGGAAGAGGCTCCTATGGCAGCGTTCCATCGACTGTTCGAGGAACAGGTGGAACACACGCCGGAAGCGGAAGCCGTCGTATACGAGAACGATCGGCTGACGTATGCGGAGCTGAACGAGCGGGCGAATCGCTTGGCGGCTACGCTGCGCGGAAGCGGCATTGGCCGAGAGGAGATTGTTGGCATTCTCGCCGAGCGTTCGGTCGATTTGCTGGTGGCCGTGATGGCCGTCTGGAAAGCGGGAGGGGCGTATGTACCGCTTGATCCGGATTATCCGGCGGACCGCGTGCGGTTTATGCTCGAAGACAGCGGAGCGAAGGTGCTGCTTACGCAAACGCCGCTGCGAGAGCGTGCCGAAGCCTGGCTCGGTGAAGAGGAACTGGCACTGGCGAAGGTGCTGTATCTCGACGACGAAACGTCATACAGCGAGGAACGGAGCAATGTGCCAATGGACTTTGGCCAAGGCTCCAACAGTGCTCCCAATCCAGTCAACGGCAAGCTAACGGGGGCTGTGAACGGTGGTGGCGAGAGTCATCCAAATGATGTTGATGTTGTCGGTATGGACAGCTTCCATGAAGCCCGTCCGAAGGATCTGGCGTACGTCATCTACACGTCGGGAACGACGGGCAAGCCAAAAGGCGTGATGATTGAGCACCGCAGCCTGGTGAACACGGCAGCGGGCTACCGACGGGAATACCGGATGGATCAGTTCCCAGTTCGGCTACTGCAACTCGCCAGCTTCTCGTTTGACGTGTTTGTGGGCGATATTGCTCGCACGTTGTACAATGGCGGCACCATGGTCATTGTACCGAAGGACGATCGGATTGATCCGTCTCGTCTGCACTACTGGATAGAGCGGGAGCGAGTGTCGATCTTTGAATCAACACCAGCACTGATCGTACCGTTTATGGAATACGTGCATGAGCAGGGGCTGGAGTTATGCGCGATGGAACTGTTGATCACAAGCTCGGACAGCTGCAGTGTAGCGGATTACCGTACCTTGCAGGAGCGGTTTGGCTCGTCGTTCCGCATTATTAACGCCTACGGTGTGACGGAAGCGGCAATTGACTCCAGTTTCTATGACGAGGAGTTGGCGAAACTGCCGCAAACAGGCCATGTGCCGATTGGCAAAGCGTGGTTGAATGCGAAGTTTTACATCGTGGATGCACATCTGAATCCCGTACCCGTCGGTGTGCTGGGCGAGCTGGTCATCGGCGGCGTTGGCGTAGCACGTGGGTACTTGAACCGTCCAGAGCTGACGGAAGAGAAGTTTGTAGACAGCCCTTTCACCGCGGGTGAGCGGTTGTATCGCACGGGAGATTTGGCGCGGTGGATGGAGGACGGCAACGTGGATTTCATCGGCCGGATTGACAATCAAGCGAAAATCCGGGGCTACAGGATCGAAACGGGTGAGATTGAGTCGCAGTTGCTGCGGGTGGTAGGTATACGCGAAGCGGTGGTGCTGGTTCGAAGTGATGCGAACGGGCAAAAGGCGCTGTGCGCGTACTACACAACGGATATCGAACTGACGGCGGCCGACCTGAAACGAGCGATCTCCAGCGAGCTGCCGGGTTACATGATCCCGTCGTATTTCGTCGAACTGGAGCATTTACCTCTGACACCAAACGGGAAAATCGACCGGAAAGCGCTGCCGGCGCCGGAAGAGGGAGCAAGTGCAGGGCGCGAATACGTGGCGCCGCGCAACGATCTGGAGACGAAATTGGTCTCCATCTGGCAGGACGTGCTTGGGTCAGTTAAGATTGGTGTGACGGACAACTTCTTCGACCTCGGCGGTCACTCGCTGCGGGCGACGACGCTGGTCAGCAAGGTGCACAAGGAGCTGCACGTGGACCTGCCACTGCGCGATGTATTCCGGTACTCGACTATTGAAGCGATGGCTGAAGTGATTAGCCGATTGGAGCAGCAGGAGTTCCTTTCCATTCCGGTTCTGGATAAAAGGGAGTATTACCCGCTTTCCTCTGTGCAAAAGCGGCTTTACATCCAGCAGCAGATGGAAGGCGCCGAACTTAGCTACAACATGTCCGGCATGACGGTTCTCGTCGGGCGCTTGGAGCGGAATCAATTCGAGGCGGCGCTCAAATTATTAATCGCTCGTCACGAAGTTTTGCGAACTGGCTTCGAAATGGTCGACGGTGAACCGGTACAACGGGTTTATTCGGACTTGGAGTTTGCCGTCGAGTATACAAAAGCGACGGAAAGTGAAACGAAAAGCATTGCGGATGCCTTCGTACGTGTCTTTGATTTGGAGCGGCCGCCGCTGCTGCGTGTGGGCTTAGTTGAATGGGAAGCGGAACGTCATCTGCTTATGCTGGACATTCATCATATCGTCACGGATGGCATGTCGATGGGTATCTTCATCGAAGAGCTGCTACGCCTGTATAACGGTGAGACACTGGAACCACTTCGGATTCAATACAAGGAATTCGCCGCTTGGCAGCAGTCCGAGCCTGTAAAAGAACGGCTGAAACGCCAGGAAGCCTACTGGCTGGACATGTTGGAAGGTGAACTGCCAACGCTTGAGTTGCCTACGGACTTTGTCAGACCTGCCGCTCGCAGCTTTGAGGGAGATGTGCTGCCTTTCAGTATCGACAAGAAGATGACCGACAGCTTGCAGCGCATTGCCGATGAGAACGGTGCTACCCTATATATGGTGTTATCGGCGGCCTATTCAATCCTGCTCAGCAAGTACTCGGGACAAGAAGACTTCATTGTAGGCACACCGGTTTCGGGCCGCACACATGCCGACCTGGAGCCGCTCATCGGAATGTTTGTCAACACTTTGGCGATTCGACATTATCCATCCGGGGAGAAGACGTTCCTTGTTTACTTGAACGAAGTCAAAGAAACGATGCTGGGGGCCTACGACCATCAGGATTATCCGTTTGAAGAACTCGTGAAAAAGCTGCAGGTGCCGCGCGATCAAAGCCGCAATCCT
This sequence comes from Paenibacillus sp. FSL M8-0212, assembly GCF_038004645.1. Lineage (NCBI taxonomy): Bacteria > Bacillati > Bacillota > Bacilli > Caryophanales > Paenibacillaceae > Paenibacillus > Paenibacillus sp. FSL M8-0212. The sequence goes on from NZ_JBBORP010000001.1 coordinate 3,418,909, forward strand.
GTATTCGATGTCATGTTTGCGCTGGAAACGAAGGAAGATAACGTTCAAAGCTTCGGGGATATCCAGATCGAATCTTATCCGGAATTGCATGCGGTTTCCCAATTTGACCTTACCTTGGTCATTTCGTTGCTGGATGAGGGAATGAACGGGCAGTTTGAATATGCAACCAAGTTGTTTACGCGCAATCTGATCGACAATTTTGCTCAGGACCTGCTCGTGATCATCAACCAAATTGGCGAACAGCCTTCGGTGCTGTTAAAGGATATTTCCCTGAACGGGCAATCCGAACAGGAGCAAGATGAGCTAGAGGCTATTAATATTATTTTCTAATCCCTTACCCGGCTTGGGTGGAAATGGATCATTTAAGCACGTTATATGCGACATTCGGTATATTGAGGAAGTGGTAATGAAAAATTGTGGTAGTTTCACGACTTTTTTATCACCTGACAAAAGTATTTAAGTTATGTAACAAAGGGTCCTGATGACAGTTGTCATCAGGACCCTTTGTTTATGAACGTATAGTTAATGTTCCTATGTCCAAATCAGTATGAGGCTATTATAATGAAAGCCTTTAACTGATATAGGATGAGTACTCTGGTATTATGGGATGCACCGTGATTTTCATCTATTTTTCAGACTTAGTATTTACTATAGCATCATCCATAGTCATTTTAGTCTTGAGAGTAGCTGTTGGTCACGCCCAACTCGTAATCGTTTCAACGGGGAGACGATAGGAAGGATAGCCATCTTTTGCTGCTTTACCTATGGAGATCAACATCACGGGCTGGAACCGTTCTTTATCCAGGCCGAACGCTTCGGCGATCTGACCTTTGTCATAGCCGGCCATAGGGTTCGTATCATAGCCATGAGCACGGGCAACGAGCATGAGTTGCATGGATATGAGGCCTGAGTCAATGAGGTTCATATCACGCAATTCGGATACGTTTATGTTCGCATAATAAGGTTGTACCTGCTGCATCTGCATATCCATGATGTCTTGGGGCATGTACCCAAGTTCCACTGATTTGCTGAAAATCTCTTCCATGTATTCAACGTTGTTGGCATCGTAAAACACAGCAATGACAGCCGAAGACGTTAGTGCCTGTGTCTGGTTAAAAGAGGCCAGTGGTGCAAGTTTCTCTTTGCCTTCAGCACTGTCGATAACAAGAAAACGCCAAGGTTGCATGTTAATGGCCGAAGGGGCACGTGAAGCTTTCGCCAGTATTTCGGTCATCTCCTCGCGGCTGATCTTCACTTCAGGGTCGTAGACTTTAACGGAATGGCGCTCCAAGACGATGGTATCAAAATCATTTGTTTTGTTGAATTGACCGGTAATTGTGTTCATATTGAAATCTCTCCTCATATCTATATTGGTGAGAGTAGGGTATAAATTATATCTCCATCTGTCTCACTATGAGGATTGTAAACTATGAAGTATACTTTATAGCAAGAAGAAGAAACGGGGGAAATCCATATGAAGATTAGTGAAGTAGCGAACCATGTAAACCTTCCGATATCCACGATTCGTTACTACGAGAAAATAGGTATTATCCCGGATGAACATATGTTGAGAGATCATAATAACTATCGAATATATGCGCAGAGCATTATTCAGCATCTGGACGTGGTCAAACAATGTTTAGCTGTTGGTTTTACGATCCATGAGATCCAATCTATGATCTCTAAACATGGGTTTTCAAGTAATGATCAAGCAATCATTATCCAAGCGAAAATATTAGAAATTGAAGAAACACAACATAAATTAGAGAATTCCAAACAAAATCTGTACGAAATTCTTAAATCGGATATCACGTGTGAGGATGGTTTTGGTAAGTATTAAGCCGGAAGTCCCTCTTGAGGTTTTCATTCAGTACGTTCTTACATCATATCGATTCAATCGAGTACATATCGTCCTGTATACGCAGATTACCGGGCTGTCCAGTTTCCACCTTCACCTCTGTAGCAAATACACCAGGCATACGCCCGTCTGGGAACCAGGGCATCTGTTTATCAATGACAATAAACATGCCTTTTGCATCACCCGTGGGGGAGAATTGTTTTCCGTCTCCGGCAAATGGATCAAGTTGATAATGCTCATTCAATGTGTTCATTGTCTCAGGAACATCATCGACAGGCAGACCGATTTCACTAATACATAACAGATGCTTCACTTCGAAAACTTCATCAACTGCATTATCGAGTGAATGGTGAGCGATAAATTCCATCAAGTTGCCGCTTGGATCATAAAAATAGAAGGCTGTTGCATCCCAGTAGGGGAAATAAAATTCATCTTGTCCATCTTTGGAGAGCAATGAAATGTTTCGGTCTTGAGCCCACCTTTTTGCATCATTAATTTTATTCGTTGGAATCGTAAATGCTACATGATAGTAGGGCTTCTCTTGTTCTGGCGCCTTCTTGAAAGATAGTACCGAGTTCCCCGCACGGAATGAAACGCATGTTGCATTATCCTCCACAAGATCCAGTTCCAGTAGTGTACCGTAAAACTCTTTTATGGCCTCGACCTGATGTGTCAACAAACCAACTTCTTTTATTTTCATTTCATTATCCTCCTTTTAATCTCACCTTTGATTGAAATACTCGATTGTTTTCTCAATAAATGCCTTGGCCGATTGCGTCAGGTAACGGTCGGACCGATGGATGATCTCAAAGTGCCGGTATGGCGGATCATCTGTAATTCGGATGCAACGTAACGTGGGCTCATTCATGGCTTTGATCAGAGGATAAGGCAGCAGTGTTCCTCCAACGTTGGCTTTGACCAGGCTAATGATGGAGGTTGCCGAACTAGTCTCCATGATGGTATTTAGGGTGAAGCCATATTTACGGCAATAGCCATCGACCAATTCTCTGCCTGTAAATCCTTCGGGGAACATCACCGTTTGGATATCACGTAACTCCTGAATTTCAATTGTGCTTCGTTCAGCCCAATCATGATTCTCGGATACGACCAGTACATATTCTTCACTGCACAAAGGAATGCGTACAAGCCGCCTATCAGGGGCAGACGTGATCTCAATGCCGATGTCGACTTCATTTTCCAACACTTGATTTACGACATAGATCGACGAGATAACCTTCAATTGCACCTTGGGGAATCGAGCATGAAAATCAACGAGCAGCGGAGTGATACGGTAATCCAAATCGGATGGAAGAACACCAATAACCAATCGTCCCCGCTGATCATTCCGGAATTCAGCTAGCGCATCTAGGGTATTCTGTAAATGCCGGATCATCTGTACACAGTGCTCCAAAAACAGAGTGCCTGCCTGGGTCATCACAATTTTTTTGCCGACACGGTCAAACAAAGGAACACCAAGTTCATCCTCCAACCCACGTATTTGTTGACTCAACGTAGGTTGAGATATGCCAAGTTTCTCAGCTGCCCGTGTAAAATGAAGCTCCTCACACACTGTAATAAAGTTTTCCATTTGACGAATCTCCATCAATTCACCTCTAATCATTGGTTTTAGTAATCATTTTAATAGAAACAATAGTATTGTTCAATCATTCTAATGATCCTATACTTAATCGTGCACCACCCGAAGATCTTTTCATTAACAATTGGGATCTTTGGTGAAGGCAACGATACTACTACCATGAGGTGATCCATAATGAAACTTTTTTATATTGTATTGGCGCTTATTCTGGCTTCACTGAACTTAAGACCACCGATTACTTCCATTTCTCCTCTGATGAGTACCATACAGAATGATCTGGGTTTGAGTGGAATGACCGCCAGTCTGTTAACTACACTCCCGGTATTATGTATGGGCATATTCGCTCCATTCTCTGTAAGATTAAGTAGAAGGTGGGGGAACGAAGGAGCCATTGTGCTGGCTTTAATCCTTATTGGGATAGGCACGGGATTACGATTGTTCGTAGGCGCAACTCCGTTGATGATGTTCACTTCTTTTCTGTCAGGTGTAGGGATTGCATTGGCAGGGCCGCTGTTGTCCAGCTTCATTAAGCAGTATTTTCCTAACCGAGTGGCAGCCATGGTCGGCATATACTCTACAGCTATGGTGATGGGGGCCAGCATTAGTGTGGGATTATCGGTTCCGCTTCAGCAGACGTTGGGTGGATCTTGGAGAGGTTCTTTGGCTACATGGGCATTACTCGCAGCCATTGCATTGCCGATCTGGTTGAAATTAGCTTGGTCTGCGCGTACAGAGCGGCAATCCGGACAAACTTCGGCTGTAGTCCATGCACCACTTCCGGTGAAGAACAGGCGTGCATGGGTGCTGACATTGTTCTTCGGGCTGATGGCAGCGATCTTCTATTCATTAACCGCCTGGCTTGCGCCAGCCATTCAGAGCCATGGATATAGCCAAGAGACTGCTGGCAACATCCAAACGTTATTTACATTGATATCACTGCCCTCAACGTTATTCATTCCCATGCTTGTACATCGGTACCAAAGACGTGTCTTCTGGCTTGTTGGATGTGCGTTGTTGGAGTTAATTGGTGTCCTGATGCTGAATGTCTCTGTCAGTCCGTGGCTCGCGGCGATCCCGCTCGGTATCGGTGCAGGTGGACTGTTCCCGATTGCACTCATGTTGCCGATTGATGAGACAAACAATGCTCAGGAAGCCAGTAGCTGGTCGGCTATGACTCAATCTGGTGGCTACATTCTTGGAGCACTTGGGCCGCTGGCGATTGGTTGGCTCCGCGATCTAACAGGCAGCTTTGTGCAAGCATTTTATGGTTTGGCTATCATCATCGTGTTGCAGATTATCGTTCAATTGGCTATTGGTAATAAAAAAAGCTCAAAAGTTATTGATCATGAGCAGGAGCTAAAAGGCATTTAAAAGTGAAATGGATATAGAAATAGGACTTTTATACATGATCCAACAAGTCCAGATAGTACTGCCTTAATGCTTTCTGTAAGATGACGGGCTCAATAATCTTAATCGATTTACCATAGCCTGCAAGATATCTCACTATGAAATCAAGCTCGTGAGGTTCATATGAACCAACAAGATGCATGTGTCCCATCTGCTCGATGATCTGCATAGATGGGAAATGTTCTTGCTGGAATAGCTCCATCCCGGCTTCATCAATCAGGCATTTGAATGGAATTGCTTGTTCCGATGGTTTCCATAGAGACGGGGCATCCTGTGAATAGAGTTCCTTTACATGAGTTAAAGGTTCAATCTCCGTTGTTTCGGCTGAAGTGATGCGGTCGCAGCGGAATACACGATACGCTTGTTTATGCAGATCATAGGCCTGGCAATACCAATAGCCTTTCCTGGCATAGAGTGTGATGGGTTGAATGGTGCGGATATTGGTGTTTGCAGAAGATGGCTTTTGATCAGGGGATCTACGCTGATTAGCGTACGTAATCTGAATCACTATATTCTGCACAGCAGCCATCAAAAGAAATTCCAAATGTGCACTATCGCGGATCTGCTCCGTATGTCGGAAGGAAACCCGGTGTTGGATGTTCTCAATATCCTGTCGTTGCTTGTCGGATAACGCGCTCATAAATTTCTCATGAATGGTACGGAAAGAGACTTGAAAGGGTAAGCTAGAGAAACTGCGGAGAGCCTGCATCGCAACATAAAGGGCATGAAGCTCACCCGTATTAAACGAAATGGGAGGCAGCTGCATCTGTTGCAGCAGTCGATATCCGCCGTAGCGTCCATATTCGACATAGATGGGCGCACCTAACTCTTCCAATGAGGCGATATCTCTTAACGCAGTTCGTTTGGAGATCTGGAACTCCTGCATGAGATCTTGCAGGGTGAACTGTTGTTTTTGATTAATGAAGCGTAACATCTGGTTCATACGTTCTGATTTTTTCATATCAAACCTTCTTAATGGTGCCATGGATTGGCACCTTTCGTTGTTATAGTGATAAGTGTAATCCAATAGGAACAAGGAGGCAATATAATGAATTTTGAAGTGATACCATTTTTGTCGATGAACGGGGATGCGGCGGCAGCCATTGCTTTTTATGAGCAGTTTCTGGGCGCCAAGGTGATATTCAAGAAAAGTTATAAAGAGATGAAGGAAATGAACCCGGGTTTCGAGTACCCTGCCGGTCAAGATGAGTATATTACACATTCGGTGCTGGAGATTGGGGTTAACAAAGTCATGATTGCGGAAGAAGCAATGGACACGGAGAGAGCATGGCAGCTGGGGAACAGCACGTCACTATGTATTCAATCCAAGGATAAAGAGACAATCGATCAACTGTATCATTCTCTGATGCAACATGAGGGCGTGAAGGTACTGGTGCCTTACGAGCAAAATGAATTCAGCCCAGGTTATGGCATTATGCGGGACCCATTTGGCATTGCCATTCAGCTGTGTGTCACTGTGCACGATTTTTAAAATGAGTTTAGGCCCCCGGTTAAGCACTCGGTATGTAAACTTGGAACTAACTTAAAAACATAAAAAAAAGAAGAGCCATGGATAACATGCGCTCTTCTTTCTTCGGTTTCTATACAAGGTTGTTCGAGCAACCGATGGTTATAGCGGACCTCTTTTCGTGTAAATCATATAGGTACGGATGTCGCTGTGTACAAGCAAGTTCAATGGATAAAGGAAAGAAGGGATAACATGATTACGAGAGGAATCGACCATATTGGAATAACTGTACCGGATATGGATCAGGCGACACTATTTCTACAACAGGCGTTTGGAGCTCAACTTGCCTATGATCATATAACGCCGGATGATCCCCCACAGGAAGGACCTGAGGCAGAGCGTAAATTAGGACTGCGTTCAGGAGCAAAGGTTATTCATATTCGGATGTTATCGCTCGGGGAGAGTGCAAGTATAGAACTATTTAAGTACGCGAATACAGCGCAATCAGAGCCAGTTAGGGCATCGGATTACGGATTGCAGCATATGGCATTGTACGTGGACGATATGCAAGAAGCTGCACGACACTTCAAAGAAGCGGGCGGGGTGTTGCTAACAGAGCCTGGGGCGTTGACCGGTCATATTGAAGGCGGGGAAGGCAATCAGTTTGTGTACGGAAGGGCACCTTGGGGGATGCTGATCGAGCTGATCTCCTATCCTGCGGGCATTCAGTATCCGAATCACAGTGAAGCGAAGCGCTGGACACCACGAAAAAAATAATAAAGATGAGACTGGATAAGAAACAGGACGATGGACGACAAATCGTCCTGTTTTTATTGTATATAGGGGCTAAATGTTTAATAAAAAACAGAAATTATGTTACAAATACGTTACAAATACAGAAGTGTATACTTCTTTGCCTTATGTTACGATACGAACAAGTAGATACAGAGATATTTTACGGATAAGATAAGCTATAGCGTCTCTTTTCTGGACGATGAACATGCTCCGAAAGTATGTTGACGGATGCCTTTTATCCAGGATATTGAAGAAGCATTGAAACGAAGAAACAACTATATATTTTGATTGGACAGGGTTGCGATAAAGTGCAGGGATACTACTACAGCAAGCCATTGTCAGCGGATGAGGTGGAGCAGATTTTCTTTTAAAAAATAAATGACAACAGGTGATCCAAAGTTCTGCAAATCGGGTATCAATAGTAGAGTCATCTAGAACCTGATGGATACATATGTTGTTATGATCGTTTTCTGCTAGTTAAAGGCTGTCTATTATGGAATGAACTGTGGGGGTTATCAAGTGTCTATATTAGATATGGAAAAGAAAGATGTTGTCACCGATGCAATGGTCATCAAGGCGATGGAGAAAAGTCTTGCTATCATTCGATTCGATCTGGATCGCCGGGTAACCTACGTGAATGAGGTCTTTGCCCAGACGATGGGATATACGGTAGATGAGATGTATGGCATGAAGCATCAGCAACTATGCTTCGGTCAATTTGCAAATACTCCGGAATATGATGCTTTTTGGAATAGCATCTTTAATGGGGTCAGCTTCCAGGACAAGGTTGAACGCAAGGATGCAAAGGGGAATTCCGTATGGCTTGAGGCGACATATATGCCGGTTTACGATGAGACAAATCAGAAGATACTGGGTGTCTCCAAAATCGCCACCAACATTACCAACCGTCAGAACAACATTTCGGTCGTAGTGAATGAGCTGAAAACGATGTCTCATGAACTGAATGGGCAGGCAGATGTAGGTATTGAACGGAGCCAGGAATTAATGTCCAGTATCTCCTATATCTCAGAGGTGTCGGTTACTAACCGTGCAACGTTGACTCATTTGCAGGAACAGGCGGGATCGATTCAGGGTGTGGTACGAACAATACGCGAGATCTCATCACAGACACAGCTGCTTGCGTTGAATGCTGCCATTGAGGCTGCACATGCAGGAGAATACGGACGAGGATTCGATATCGTGGCCAAGGAAGTTAAGAAACTATCCGCAATGGTGGAGAGTTCGATTAACGAGATTCGTGATAGCGTGACTGGAATAACCAAGGAAATTGGTAATATCACAGGCGGCACCAAAAAAGTAGAGGAATACGTTGAGCGGAGCCAGAAGCAGATTGAGATCGCTTTGAATGATTTTACAGCAATTGCTGCTTCGGCTCACTTGCTGGATGCCAAAGCGGAGCATGTGACCAGAATCGTATAAAAATATATAGTAATAACGGTTCCGTGCACAGGAACCGTTTTTTTGTCGTTCAGTACACAAAAAAACGGGAATTTTTGTGATCAAACGGGGACACAATACTTGGGAATACCTGCAGCTTCACATGCAGAGAAATGGTGGGGTGGGAACATGTGGTCAACAATTCTATCCTACGTGCCAGATTCGTCCATATGGATTCAGGCATTCTTGGTCTTGATTATTCCGATTGGGATTACCATGACCATGCGCTGGATCAATGCCGCCATAAAGCGTGGAAGCTTCTCGCGTTCGAAGCAACCTGCTGTATCCTCGGAGGATATCTCGCCAGCAGCCAAAGGACAGGGTCAAGGAACCGAAACGGGCCATTATGCCAATATTAAATTAACCGAGAAGTACAATACCAATCTGATTAGCGTAAAAGAAAGCTTTGGACAAAATGCAGATGTGCATATTCGGGAATTTACCATTAGGGGAACGAATACACGGGCTGCGGTCATCTATACCGAAGGCTTGGTAGATCAAGATTTGATTGATGATCACTTGATTACACCGTTGATGTTAGAAGGGGTTCCCATGCTTAAACAGGAAGGATTCCTCCATCCGGACAACGCCCACTTATTGTCGGCATATCTGCAAGATCAATTACTTCCTGTCAGTCTGGTTGAGGAGACGAAGTCCCTTCAAGAGCTTGCAGTAGGTGTACTTTTTGGGAAAAATGCGCTTTTGGTCGATGGACTGCCGGGTGCTTTATTAATTGGAGCCCATAAGATCAAAACAAGAGGTATGAATGAACCCCTGTCTGAGGGATTGCTTCGTGGGCCACGTATTGGTTTTACAGAGCAATTAAGCGATAATACAGGCATTTTGCGTCGTTATGGAAGTGATCAGAGCCTGTTTATTAAGAAGTATGAAGTGGGTTCACGGATCAAAAAAGATTTGGCGATAGCCTATATTCAGGATATTGCCGATCCTAATCTCGTGGCTGAAGTATGCAAGCGAATTGAAGAGATGGATATGGATTCGATGCTGGAATCTGGTTATGTGGAACAACTCATTGAAGATAATACACTGAGTCCCTTTCAGCAGGTTCTGAATACGGAAAGACCTGACCGGGTAATCGGTGCTTTGCTTGAAGGTCGAGTGGCTATTTTATTGGATGGAACGCCATTTGTCCTCGTGGTACCGGTGACCTTCAGCATGTTGCTCCAATCTCCTGAGGATTACTATGAACGCTGGATTCCCGGTACATTTCTCCGGGTCCTGAGGTTTATGTCCGCCATGCTGGCCCTTCTTGCTCCAGCGCTCTATGTCTCTTTTATATCGTTTCATCCGGGGTTGATTCCGACCAAGCTGGTACTGACGATTATAGAAACCCGGACTGGAGTACCGTTTCCTTCTATTATAGAAGTGCTGATCATGGAGCTCTCCATTGAGATCCTGAGAGAGGCGGGAATACGTTTACCCAAGCCGATTGGACCTGCGATGGGTATCGTTGGGGGTTTGATTATTGGTCAAGCTGCCGTACAGGCGGGAATCATCAGTCAGTTTCTTGTTATCGTTGTAGCTGTTACAGCCATATCCTCTTTTACGATTCCTGTCTATAGTGCGGGATTAACGCTACGGATTCTCCGGTTTGCTGCCATGTTTAGTGCTGCAATACTAGGTTTGTTTGGTGTCGTTATGTTCTTCTTGCTGGTTTGTACACATCTTGCACGACTCTCCAGCTTTGGAGTGCCTTATGTCGCACCAGCTGTTCCATATCACTTGAGTGATTGGAAAGATTTTGTCATTCGTGCTCCACTCAACATGATGAGAAGACGTCCCGAGATGACGAATCCGGTAGATGCAGATCGCAAGAAGTAGACAATCCACAGAAGGTCTGGAGGTACAACAAAGTGAATGACTCGCGAGTGAAAATTAACACCACACAGGCCGTTGTTATTATCGTTAACTACATGCTTGGAGCGGGTATTTTGACGTTACCTCGAACAACTAGCAGAGCCGTTGGAACGCCGGACGTCTGGATTTCCATCCTGCTGTCAGGGCTCATTGTCACAGGTATTGGTCTGATTTTGGTTACCCTGTGCCGCAGATTTCCTGAGAAAACCGTGTTCCAGTTTACCCGGGAGATCACCGGGCGCTGGATTGCTTACATACTGGGTTGTGTGACAATTTTGTATTTTATGATCATTTCAGCATTCGAAATTAGAGTCATGGCCGATGTCACGGGGATGTATCTGCTTGAGCGCACGCCTACATGGGCTATTGTAATGGTATTTATGTGGATAGGCATCTATATGATCTCCGGTGGGCTTGGTGTCATTATTCGCGTGTTTGAGATCATCCTGCCGATCACCTTGATTATATTTGTTATGGAGATATTGCTCAGTAATCAGCTCTTCGAAATTAGTAACCTCAGACCCGTATTGGGTGAGGGCATCATGCCTGTACTCAAAGGGCTGAAACCATCGCTACTGTCGTATACCGGTTACGAAGTTATGCTGGTCATCACTGCATATATGCAAGATCCGAAGAAAAGCAACAAGGCGATGACATGGGGGTTAACTATCTCTACAATGGTATATCTGATCACTGTTGTAATGGTCGTAGGCAGTTTGTCCTTGGATGGAATTAAGACCAGAACATGGCCAACACTGGATCTGGTACGAAGTTTTGAGATACAGGGACTGATATTTGAACGTTTCGAATCGTTATTGCTGGTGATCTGGATTATGCAGATTTTCTCGACATTTGCCATTACCCATTACTGTGCTTCCGTAGGAATCCGGGACTTGTTTCGGGCAAAGAAGATACGCTGGATTATGTATGCCCTGCTTCCATTCATTTATCTGACGGCAATGATGCCTAAAACAGTGTTTGAAACTTTTGCACTGGGCGATATGCTAGGTAACGTATCTGTAGTTTTGTTCGCTATATTACCTCTGGTATTGTTGCTTATCAGCATAATTCGCAAAAAAGGAGGCAAACACGCATGATTTCATTCCGCCTGTGCTTAAGAGTAACTTGTGCTGTGTTCATCCTGTGTATAATATCAGGTTGCTGGAGCAGCCGCGAGATAGAAGATCTAAGCTTGTATGTAGGTCTCGGGATTGACGTTGGAAAAGAGACCGATTTCGAGAAGAAGATTTCAGCGCAGGGTGGGCATTATCCCAAACAAAACAATGTCACAGCAACCGTTCAGATTGCCCCTGGGAATTCTAGCAGTCAAAAAAGTCAGCAATCTGGTTCACCCTCTTCTGGCAAAGAGTCTTATTCCAATGAGCAGCTTACGGGAGATTCCATGCTGCAAATTTTTCGTCAGTTTGCTTTGCGGCGAGATCGTCCACTCATTGGACATCATCTGAAGGTTATTGTGATCTCCAAGGATATTGCCAAAAAGTATGGACTGATTCAATTGCTCGATTTTGTACTCCGGGATAACGATATTCGACCGAACTGTCTTGTACTGATTAGTCACCAGCGGGCGGTTGATGTGCTTACCTCAGATGATCCTTCCCGTATTCCTGCATTTTACCTTACAGGCATTACGAACAATGCATACATTTCCAACAAGATTCTGGAACCCGTTTCGCTGGCAAAACTGGATGCACAGATGCAGTCCGGGTCCAGTTTTCTGCTTCAAAATGTGCTGAATGCCAATGGAGAGGACAAGTTCTCCGGGGGCAGCATATTTGCTGCAAATACAACCAAATTTCTGGGGGAACTCAGCCAAACTGATTTGGAAGCTCTGTCCTGGCTTATGCCTAAAAAACAAGGTGGTGTCATAAAAACATATAGTAAGGAGGGTTTCACGGTACTCTATGAAATCAAGAAGAAGAAAATCAAAATCATTCCGAAGGTTAATGGCGATGATATCTCGTTCCATGTGAAGGCAGAGTCTGAAGGATGGCTAATGGAGGATTGGCGGGCACCGGAAGAAGAGGAAAAGGGTGCATATCTGAAAGAAATGGAAAACGATTTTGCTGAACTGGTCGAGCAACAGATCAAACAGTTACTATACAAGCTCCAACATACCTACAAAGTCGATGTTGCTGGTTTCCGCGATAGCATTCGTATTAAATATCCAAAAACGTGGAAGAAGGTTAAAGGGAACTGGGATGAAATCTTTGCTACTATACCCATTACGTATGAGGTAAAGACCTCCATCATCAATCCGGGGTCTTCTACGGAATAGCGAGGTGTGCCATTTACTATTTAAATGTTGACACATTCATGATCAATCGCTATATTTATAAAAAATCATTTTCTTATCCAGAGAGGTGGAGGGACTGGCCCTTAGAAACCTCAGCAACAGATCTGAAGGATACTGTGCTAATTCCAGCGGGTGAAAGCCTGATAGATAGGAGCGTTTGTTTTTATTTGTCAGTAACGGCGCACTCTTTAGGAAGAGTGGGTCTTTTTTGTTTTTTCTGGATGAAGAAGTAGGGGAGCAGCAGGTATGGAGAACAACAACGACAAAGGGCATTTTCAGCGAAAAATGCAGGCACGGCATGTGGTCATGCTCTCTCTCGGAGGAGTCATTGGAACGGGATTATTCCTCAGCTCAGGTTACACCATTCAGCAGGCGGGACCACTGGGAACCATTCTGTCCTATCTGATCGGAGCCATCGTTGTATATCTGGTGATGCTCTGTCTTGGTGAACTGTCTGTTCATATGCCAGAGACGGGAGCATTTCATAGTTATGCAGCCAAATATATCGGACCGGCAACAGGTTACACGGTGGCTTGGTTATACTGGTTAACCTGGACTGTTGCGCTTGGCTCCGAATTCACAGCCGCCGGATTGCTGATGCAGCGCTGGTTCCCATCGGTAAACGTATGGATATGGAGCGCGCTCTTTGCACTGATGATCTTTTTGTTCAATGCTTTAACGGTGAAATTATTTGCGGAATCCGAGTTCTGGTTCTCATCTGTGAAGGTAGTTACTATTGTAATCTTCATTATTATCGGTGGCGCAGCCATGTTTGGTATCATTCCCATGGCGGATTCTGAACCGGCTCCATTTCTATCAAATATTACCGCATCCGGGTGGTTCCCTCATGGGGCTACAGCGATATTGATGACCATGCTTGCTGTAAACTTTGCCTTCTCAGGCACCGAGTTAATCGGCATTGCCGCCGGTGAGACGGAGAATCCGGAAAAGACGATACCAAAAGCTATTCATACAACGCTGTGGCGTTTGGTTATTTTCTTCATCGGAACGATTATTATCTTGTCGGCCTTGCTGCCCATGTCGGATGCCAGTGTACTGGAAAGTCCGTTTGTAGCGGTAATGGAGCGGGTGGGTGTACCCTATGCAGCAGACATTATGAACTTTGTTATTCTGACGGCGATTCTCTCTGCTGCCAATTCAGGCCTATATGCATCTTCACGGATGCTCTGGTCTTTGGCTGACAAAAAAACGATCTCTCCGTGGTTTGCCAAATTGACCAAAAGCGGGGTACCGCTGAATGCACTTCTGATCAGTATGGTCGGTGGTGCACTGGCCTTGCTGTCCAGCATCATTGCGCCAGGTACCGTGTATATTACACTGGTTTCCATTTCAGGTCTGGCTGTCGTTGCGGTATGGATGAGCATCAGTGCCTCCCAATACATGTTCCGCAGACAGTATATCCGGGAAGGACATGCGGTCAAAGATCTGGTTTATCGCACACCGCTGTATCCGGTGGTACCGATTGTTTCATTTATTTTATGCCTGGCTTCATGCATAGGTATTGCCTTTGACCCGACACAGCGGATTGCGCTGTATTGTGGGGTTCCATTTATTGCAGTATGTTACGCTGCTTATTATCTGACAGAACGTGTGAATAAGAAAAGAGGACAAGTACATGACTCAAGCACAACAGACTAATCCCATAGAACAGATCCTGCGTAAACATCCGGTCATGATTCTGGATGGAGCGCTGGCCACGGAACTCGAACAGCATGGCTGTGATCTGGATGATCCACTGTGGTCAGCTCGTGTATTGCTCGAGAATCCAGATGTTATCGTTCAGGTCCATGCAGATTATTTTCGAGCAGGAGCCGACTGTGCGATTACATCCAGCTATCAGGCGACGGTGGATGGTTTCCGCAAGAGAGGGATCGATGAACAGGCAGCACTGGAGCTGATTCGCAAGACGGTCGAACTGGCAGCGCAGGCGAGAGATGACGTGTGGGCAGAAGTGCAGAGTGGTTTAGTAGGGAGAGAAAGCTCGACAGGTCAGCTTGTAGAAGTTCCTTCGATACGTTCCGAGACCGTGGAAAATGATGAGCATATAGTAGATCTTACAGTGGATCGCGAAGAAGACAATCTCCGTCCACGTCCAATTATTGCTGGGTCCGTTGGGCCTTACGGCGCCTATCTGGCGGATGGTTCAGAGTATGTGGGACATTACGGCGTGTCGGATGAGACACTTGCTGCATTTCACCGTCCGCGTATGGCGGCGCTGATTGAAGCGGGGGCTGACATTTTGGCGTTTGAGACGATTCCTTCCTTGCAGGAAGCACAGGTGCTGGTTGATGTACTGAAAGAGTTTCCTTATGCGTATGCCTGGCTATCTTTCTCTTTAAAAGACGGGACAAGCATCAGCGAGGGCACACCGCTTGAGGTATGTGCACAGACGTTTGGCTCCGAGCCGCAGATTGCGGCGATTGGCCTGAACTGTGCTCCGATGGAAGTGGTGACGGAAGCAGTGGGTATTCTCAGTAGTGCTAGCGACAAACCTGTTATTGTGTATCCGAACTCGGGAGAGACGTATGATGCAGCAACGAAGACGTGGAGCGGACAGGGGACCTGTGGTAGTATGAGGGACGCATCGGAGCAGTGGGTTGCTGCGGGCGCGCAGATTATTGGCGGCTGTTGCCGCACTACGCCACATCAGATTGGCGAACTTGCGAAGAAGTGGCGGAGTTAAAAGACTTGAAATAGAGTTGTACACTGAAAAGCTAGAGATACAACCAAATATAAAGAAGCCCTCACGACCCATTACTGGATTGGTGAGGGCTTTTTCAGTGTGATTTAGCGTTGTTAACATCAACATGAGGACATTCCTCTTCTGATGCTTCTAATTATGCTATTTAATTAACTGAGTGCTAACTAAGGTACGACCTTCGTCGCTTAGGATGTACAGACCCGTTGTGTTATTGAGAAATAGACGTTCATCATTAAGATCAAATTCGCCATTTTTGTAAGTGTACAAAACGTTCAGGTTGCTTGTGTCCATAATAATTAGTTCTAGTTCATCTTCGTCATTCTTTTCAGATTTAAACATCAAACTTGTGCCATCCAAAGCCATATTTGGATATGATACTGGCAGATATGCCTTCTCAGCAATTAATTTACCTGAAGATGAATATAGCTTGATTCGCTTATTTTTATAATCCACAAATATAAAACGACCTTTCAATGCAAAAAGCTCTGTTGAATATTCCTTATAAGGAAGTTGTTTTGTCCACTTTAGCTGCCCCGTGCTGTTATAGCCTTTAAGCGTTATTGTTTTTTTGTAGATATTATAATATAGGAATGTGCCGTCAGATAGACTCTTAATCCCATTGTAACCTTTACCACCAGTAATCGTTTTAATTTTTTGTCCGCTGGTCAGGCTAATCAAGTGAAAATTGGGATGATCGCCAAATGTACTGCCGACAATCACATCACCATGAATCTGTTGCATTATATATGGAACCTTGAACTTTCGACTTAAATTTCCATTAGCATCGTAATAGTAGAGTGTACTGCTTTTATTATCATGGGAGACTGAAATCACATACAGACTTCCATTTTCGCCTGGAATGGCTGACTCTGCCGAGTATAGTCTCCAATCTTCTGGCGGTCCGGGCAGAGAAGCTGTCCAACGGATCTGGCCCGTAGCTATATGCTTGGCATTGACTTGATTATCGTGGAAAATAAACATATATCCATCATCGGATAGCGTGTACTCGTTGTCCGTTGGAATCGACCAAAGTAGCTCCCCTGTTTTGGCATCCACACTGTCGATATAATAATCATTATTCTTGCCTGCTTTAGTTACGAGCAGACTTTCATTCCCCATGGCGTCCGTAACACTTTTCATTGAATATGAGCTTGTTGCACTCTGTCCGCCGTTGGTAATATCATACCCCCATTGGAATTGCAGCAGATCTTTAGCCAGAGCTGGCTCGGATGGGATCGCAAGGAAGATGCATAGGCTGGCTATAAGCCAATAGTTGATTCGTTTTAAACTCATGATTGGTAGACTCCTTATGTAATGTTCTCTGGATTATGGAAGTAACTGATACTTTCTTATCGTTTGCCCGTCGGAAGGTATGAAAAATAGTTCATTTTGCTTGTTGAGGAACAGTTCATCTCGATTAAACCTTACATCTTTCCAATCGTTCTGCGACACCCGATAGAGTTCTCTCAGATTATTTGAATCTCTAATCACGAGTTCTATTCCCTGTTCCGTGTATTGGATGTACATAAAACTCTGTAAATCGATGGCCATTTTCAGAGAGCTATTTGGCTCACCTTGCATGTAGAAGGGATTTTCATTGACCCCTGTAATGAATTTTCCATCGGAATTCATAAGCATGATATTGCCTGCGGTTTGTTCCAGATACAGCACACGATCATGGATGATAAATATCTCGGGAGGCCCCTTTTTAAAAGAAAAATCATACTTCCATTTCAAATTTCCTGTAGGCGAGTATGCCCTCAACTCAAGTTCACGGTTATTGATAAACTTCCGGGTTATTAGGGTTCCATCGTCCGTAACCCTATTCCCGTAGGGCAAGGTTGTTTCATTGGTCAGCACCGTTAGCTTCTTACCTGTAGAAAGATTAAAAACATGAGTATACGGACTTTTGTTGCCCGGTTGACCTAAAATAAAATTGCCTTCTATTGTGTAATATTGCATATAGGGGAGAACAAGCTTTTTGCTTCGATGTCCCTGTTCATCATAATAATAAAGAGTTACATATTTGTTTTTGTGATAAGTGAAAGAATAAACTGTTCCGTTTTTGGCGAAATCTGAGGACTGACCTTCACGAAAGTAAGGGTTTATTGAAGACCATATCGGTTTACCAGTTGTCAGATCCGAGACTGTAATAATATCATCTAATCTATTTTCATAGTCATCAGTTTCAGCAGGTTTGAAAGTATACATGTAACCATCACTTGTTGAACCATAATCAGATTCTGGCTTGGACCATCGGATGTCCCCGGTTTCACCACTAATGTTCTCCACATATATGAGGTCCTCATTCACAACCTTTCTCACCAGAATGTTTAGGTTGCCGGACGAATCCAGTCTGAAGTAATGCGGAGTGAATCCATCCCCCCATTGGCCAGAATCGACCTGCTTGACCCATTCAAGTTGTGGCACGGTCTTGGCTTTAGCCGACGCTGAAGGTTTGTCTACTGACAACAATCCTAGACTCAGGATGCTGATCAACAAACAAAATCGAATACATAACCATTTCAAAATAAACAACTCCTTAACAAAAATCGAGGTCAAACTTAATCTGGACCTACCGTTTCATTTTTAATATCCTGCACCAACCGTATAATCTCCGCAACACCTAGTAACAATAGTCCTGCTACAATGCCGTTCATCATAACTGGAAGAGTCAAAGACCATTGAAAGCCACTGAACTCATTTTGCCCAACGAGGATGCCGGCAATAATGGATAGAATGATGCTAATCCAAGCTATCCACTTCAACAATTTACTCGTTTTATTTTTGTTGTACAAAGAAATTAACTCCTTTACCATAGTATGCCATTAAGTCTATCATATCTATCATTGCTAGGTATATAGGACTATTTCTGTGTCGGATTTAGAGTTTTGTTGAAATATATTGTCATGTGTTTTAATGTCTGTCTGCTGCTGCATGTTATTCAATAACAAGAATGCGCGGGGATGCCTGACGAATCACCTTGGATGATCTCCAGGAGCCAAAAGCTGCTGCAAGGATACTCAGAGAAGAGAAAAGTATAATTCCCCACCAATTCAGAACCAATGGGATTTGAACAATACCGTATCCCGAGAGTACTTTTTCAAGCAACAACGGAAGAAGGTACACGCCAGCAATAACGCCAAACATCGAACCGATCAGGGATAACAATACGACTCCCAGTGTAATAGAAGACCGAATACTGCTAGATGTCATTCCAATCGACTTATAAATGCCATACGTCTTGCTCTCTTTGCGAATACTGATCCGGCAGGTGCTGAAGATAATGATAAATGTAACCAAAATGAACAGCAGACCAATGAGAGCCATGGGGTACACAAGAATGCTTGCAGCTTCTGCATAAACAGAATCCAGCAGCGTTTTTTGCGTGACGATGGAAGCAGAGTCTTTGAACCGCTCATTCAATTGGTTAGCAATGGCTCCTGCCTGTGAAGGATCGTTGACATTGATAAACGCGACATTTACATCTCCGTAATCCGGATTCACGCTTCGAACCGCTTGAGCTGTGATTCTTCCGGATACCGACAAGTCGGAGATGGCCTGATAGATGCCCGAAATCATGAACGTGCGCTTCTCTCCTTCAATGTAGAGATCAATGAGATCTCCCATATCCTTGTTTAACATCTTGGCAACACTAACCCCGATTGAAATTTCATTTTCGAGTTCCGGATTGTTTCCTCTCAACGTCTCAAAACCAAGATCTTGATAGCTTCCATCCAGTACTCTTAGATAAAGACTGGTAGACTGGCTGACCACGTCGGTTGAATCATCTGGAAGGATAACTCCGGTGATGTTTCCTTGCCAGCCCACATTTTTGATGCGAGGGTCTTCTTCCAATACGTTCTGCAGCTCTGCTCTCGGAAACGTAGTTTTGTTTACAACGACTGCGGCAATGTTAGCATTGTCATACCCCCATTTGGCCGCCGTCTGATAGATTCCGGTAATGCTGGTCAGTACAACATACCCGAGGACAAGTACGGAAGCAGCCAACGTTGTTAGCAATAACATCAGAACCGAGCTTTTGCTGTTTTTGATCAGATTGCGTATGCCGATTACAAAAGAGACGGGCAATCGTCCAAACAAGGCCCGGTTTGCGAGCGGTGAATTCATTCGTCGCGCCATGCGTACATTGTCGCTCTCCGACATACCGTACCGAATGGCCTGAACAGGCTCGATCGTGCGAGCTTTTCTGGCGTATAACACGACAAATGCAATAACCAAGACGAGTAACAGCAGCCCCACAACAATAGCAGCTCCAATGCCCTCAATTGGAAGATCACCCTGGCCAGTTCGCAGGGACGATACGGAGATGTTGATGATGAATTTGGAGACGAATACGCTCAGTACTAGCCCGGGAAGAACGGCGATGATGGACAGCAGGGTATATTGAATGACGTAGGTACCAATGGTGCCCCGGGAAGTGAGTCCCAGCGATTTAAGGATACCTATCGTTTTGTAGTTGGCCAGAATGGCATCGGATATGGTGAAGCCAATCGTAATGAGGGCAATAATCATCATGACGGCCCCTAAGAATATCATAATGAACCCTACGATCTGATTGATGATCAGATAAAAGGATGAGATACTTTCAAATTCCATTTTGGTTTCCAAGAATGGGGCACCCGTCTCGCTTGTATAACGATCCCAGTAGCTGGAGTTCGTACTGTAATCATCAAAATGGATGCCCATCATGTGAATATCTTTTCCTGCAAGCGTACTAAGATCATTTTGGTAATCCGTACTGTTCATCCAAATTCTTGCCGTATTGGTGAACGGTGCCCCATAAGGAACATCCACAACAATAGCTGAGACTGCGAGGTCAAGTGTGGTAGATCCAGTTTTGAATTGAATGGTATCACCGACAGCGATGTTATAGCCATTCGCCATGGAAGTTGGGATCCATACGCTTCCTTGTTCAGGAGCCGAATGCTGTGTACCACTTGCAAATACAAGTTCATCTACACTCCACGGAGGAGGCGGGGTATTCATCATGTACAGATAAAGGTTAGGGATGTCAGTGCCGCCAAAAGTGATGCCCGACAAGATGCGGTAAGTAAGCAAAGGTGAGACTTGAACACCGTTCTGGGCAGCCCACCAGCCATGCACAGTTTGGGGATCATTCAGTCCTTTGTCGAACGTCAAGATCTGATGGGACCCGTTGGTCCGACTATGCATTTCCTTGAACTGGTTACCCGTATTGGCCAGAATGATGACAGATGTGGATACCAGTAGGGTAGACAGCAAAATAAGCAGCGCAATCAACGCATTTTGTATTTTGTTCCTACTCAGATACGACAAGCTAAGTTTAAACATGACCGCCATCGTTATTCCTTCCCCGTAACCAAAGCGAAGATGATCGCTTCACGATCTTGAATTTGATGTTCGTCATAGGTGTCAAACTCAAGGATTCCGCCAATCTTGCCGTCCAAAATGTAGATCAGGCGATCTGCCCGACAGGCGGCCTTGATATCATGCGTCACCATGACAACAGACTGTCCTTTCCGATGGATAGCCGTAAGGATATCAAGAACAGCTGTGCCGTGCTCCATATTCAGGCTTCCGGTCGGTTCATCCGCAAAAATGATATCCGGCGAATTGATCAAAGCCCGTGCAATGGCAGCTCGCTGCTGCTGTCCTCCGGAAGTTTGGGAGGGAAGACGGTTACGCTGTCCATCAATATCCATCGCACTCATCAGCTCAGCAGCACGGTATTGGATGTCCTTCTTTTTGTTTCCTGCAATGTATCCCGGTAAAGCAATGTTTTCTTTAATGGAAAGGTCTGGGACCAGATTGATGCTCTGATAGATATAACCGATTCGGCGGGTGCGGAAGTTGGACATTTCCCGTTCACTATAAGCGTCAATCCGCTGATCACGAAAATAGACCTCACCTGCTGTAATCTGATCCAGTCCGCTTAGCAGATATAAGAGGGTTGATTTGCCAGAGCCAGAGTTACCCATGATGACCGTGAATTCCCCTTCATAGATATCGAGATCAACATTACGGATGGCATGATGTTGCTCACTTCCGCTGTTGTACGTTTTGCACAGATTCTGTGCACGGATAATCACCTTTTTGGACAAGTCAAATCACTCCCAAGTGCAGTATAGGATTCATTCTAGAGGAGGGATGTTGAGGAAGCCTTATCAAATTATGAATAAAGTATTACAGCTGTGGAGTGTGGGCTCAGCAGATCGGCAGATAGAATCGGAAGGTCGTACCTTCTCCTTCTTTACTAGTAAAAGAAATACTGCCTCCGTGTGCTTCAATAATGCTTTGGCAGATGGAAAGACCCAGCCCTGTACCTTCCTGAACATGTTGGTCTGCCTGACTCGCTTGGCCTCTGAAGTAACGTTGGAATACAAACGGCATGTCCTGTACACGTATTCCCTGACCCGAATCGGCAATCGTCACTTTCAAGTGTCCGGATTCCAGTTCCATACCTATACGTATCGTGTCTCCTGGAGCTGTATGCTTGAGGGCGTTGACGACAAGATTGGAAATCACTTGTTCAATTCGAGTGGGATCGATAGCGATTAACACATTTGGGATGTAGTTGGGTCCTTTATAGATAAGCCCCTTTGTTAGGACAACATGTTCAATAGGTTTCAACATCGTCTCCAGTATAGGCCCACTGTACATCTCACGGGTTTCCACCGAAATTTGCCCCAATTCCTGAAGTGCATGAACCAGCAGATCCTCCACAAGGCGGGCCGTTTTATCCGTATGGGTCCGCATGACTCTCATATATTCCATCAGCGTCTCCTGATCGTTGCATAGTCCTTCCTCAATCGCTTCTATGTATGCTTTTATCGTGGTAATTGGTGTTTTAATATCATGAGATATATTGGTGATGAGTTCCTTTTGTGCTTGTTCCTGCTGAATACGCTGCTCGCTCATATGTTTAATCTCCGTACGCATTAGATCAAACATGGCATATACTTCGAGCAATTCATCGTTGCGGTTGTACTGGATTTTTTCTTCATAATTGCCTTTAAGCATGGATTCCGCATGTTGCTTCAATTGATGGATGGGAGAGAGCAGGTGTTTGTCCAGTTTTCGTTTCATCCAGAATAGAAATAAGCTCAGAATCAGTGACAGGAGAATGAGTGCGCTAATCAATATAACCGGAAAAGTCATCGACTGCTGAACCGTAACCATGGCTTGGGGGATGGAAAAGATGGCATTGCCGATCTGACTTCCCACCGGTCCGTCCATCACGGGAAACGCAATATCAAGCGTATCGTTACCGTCCGCGGCCTGCGTGGCATGATGCAGATCATAATGGAGAGCTGAACGCAGATTAACTTGCGTCCCTTCAGAGTTGGGGTCGGAGGACAGCATGACTTTTCCATCCAAGTTTAGATAGGTAAGCAGAACTCCGGTCTCTCTGGCGGTGGAACGTATGACTTCACGAATATTTTGTTCATTAAGATGCTGATGATTTTGCTCCAAAGCGAGTAAGATCGGATTGACCTTGAGTCGAACCTGATTCAGGGACAGATTGGATTCGCCTGAATTTTGATCTTGTAACAGCATCATCGACAGTGCAAGGATACTTGAAACGATAATAATGAGAAGCCCAAGTGTTGTTAACAACCAGCGTTTGGACCAGCTGTTCAATGACATGTGGGAGCCTCCAATCTCACTTATGCGTAATTGAATTTGTAACCGACACCCCATACGGTCTTCAGAACGGTCGGATGCGAGGCATCTGCCTCGATTTTTTCACGCAGTCTGCGAATGTATACGGTTACGGTATTTTCATCGCCGTAGGTTGCATATCCCCAGATGGCGTCGAGCAACTGGGCTTTGGAGAATACCTGATTCTTATGGCTTGCCAGATAATGAAGTAATTCGAATTCCTTGGCAGACATAGAAACTTCCGATCCGTTTAATGTAACTTTATAGGCTTTTTTATCAATCATAAGGTTTCCAAGATGCAGTAGATCTGTTCTGTCTCCAACGGATGTCATGCTGTCATAACGCCTGAAGTGGGCATTAATCCGTGCTAACAGTTCGCTCAGCGAGAAGGGCTTGGTCATATAGTCGTCTGCTCCAAAGCCAAGACCAAGTACCTTATCGGTATCACTGCCTCTGGCACTCAGAATAAGGATGGGGATATTATTGCGTCTTCTGATCTCTCGACAGACCTCGATCCCGTCCATGTCCGGAAGCATAATATCCAGAATGATGTAGTCTGGTTGAATAAGCTCCATAATCTGAAGTCCATCTTGTCCAGTGGCTGCCACGGCGGCTTCATATTGATTTTTGGTTAAATAATCTCGCAGAATGCGCGAAATATCTGATTCATCCTCGATGATGAGGACTTTGCGTTTAGAGTTCATTCTGATCGCGCTCCATTAGAAGGATAATAAGCTAAGGCAATAACTGTAATTATGTATATTCTTAGTTTATGTCATTTTAAGTCATAGAGGAATCAAGTTATTGATTTAGCTATTTATTTTATTCAGAAAAGTATGATTACTTCTCATTAAATTAATAATACCAATGTATTGTTCCGATATTTGATAAAACATCACATTTGGAATGACAAAATGACAAAGATCAGCAAGGAAAATATGAATGATCAAAAGGGTGATCTCTTGTTCCTTGATCGGCATTGGCAGTTTCAGTAATCCATTACCGGTTTACCTTGACACAGTATATATAGCGTGACATAATACATTTCATACTAAATTACTATGTTAAGTTGGACATCATATTTTTTCCGTTGATAAACGAGGGGGAAGTTAAAATGAAAAAGAAATTTTTGCCGGTTGTTTTTGTATTATTGTTAGGGGTTGTCATCGCGGGTTGTGGAAACAAAAATGAGACAGGCTCAGGAGCAGAATCCGGTGCAACACCAGGCCAAAAGACGATTGTAGCTGGCACGAGCGGAGTTAGCAATCCGTTCAGTTATGATAAGGACGGCCAATTGACGGGATACGATGTTGAAGTCATGAAAGCTGTTTTTGAAGGTCTTCCTGAATATAAGTTGGAAGTACAAGCTATTGAATTTGAAGGCATTTTGACTGGCCTTGATAATGGACGTTTCCAATTGGGCGCAAATAATTTCAGCTCCAACGCAGAAAGACGCAATAAATATGATTTCTCTTTGCCTATCATTGAAAATGCAAATGTGTTTGTTGTTCGCAAGGACGATAATACACTTAAATCGATAGAAGATCTCAAGGGCTACAAAGCCGTGACTGAAGTAGGGAATTCCGGCGCTACGCTGCTTGAAAATTATAATGCGGAACACGCGGATGCCAAAGCGGAAATTATGTACACCGAAGAAAACTTCGTCAAGCAGTTTGAAGGTATTGAAGCAGGACGATACGATGTAAGAATCATTTCTCGCGTTTCTGCTGAAAAGGCGATTAAAGAGCATGGCTTTACCAATTTGAAAGTAGTTCCTTTCTCTACTGAAAATAGCGATCCAGGCTCCTATATCCTGTTCTCCAAATCTGCTGACAGCACACTATTGGATGCAGTTAATAAGAGAATCAAAGAAATGTACAACGATGGAACGTTATTGAAAATTAGCGAAGAACAACTTGGGGGCGATTATTTGCCTAAGAAAGAACTAATGGAATAGGAAAAGGTGATGGCATGAAATTTATCGTTACAGGGGATGCGTTATTTTCCAGTCGTAATGTAGATAAAACCATGGACCCGAATCTGTTGTCCCTGTTAAAGGGAGCAGATGAGGTCTTTACCAATGCGGAATTTGTCACCCCGCGAAAACATACAGCTCCCGCGGCAGGCCGGGGTTATCAGACGAGTGTACGTCCCAATACACTGGATGAATTTGGACGTTTGAACATTCGTTATGTCGGCTTTGCCAACAATCATACCGGTGACTATGGAATAGAAGGACTTACGGACACGCTTGAGGAAGCGGAGCAACGCGGGCTGATTCCTCTTGGGGTGGGCATGAGTCTGCATGATGCACGCAAGCCGGTTTTTATTGATACAGCAGATGGACGGATTGCGATCATTACGATAGGTGTGACACGAAGCGAAGTTTTCGCCGCATCCAATCCGGGGAATGGCGTTCCTGCACGTCCAGGTCTGAATCCGCTGCGGTGGTCACGCACGTACGTGGTTAACGATCAGGACTTCGAGGCTCTGAAGGGTATCAGTGAACGAATCGGTATCGCCGCAAGCATGGAAGTAGGCAAACGGATTGAGACGTTTAAGAGCAAGTCCGAGAATCATTATGAGTTTGGATCGTTGTTTGAAGGGTATCTGACCTTTGAAAAAGGCGAGGACCCGCGTGTCAAAACGACAGCGCATGAACAGGATCAACAGGACATCTTTGAGACCATTCGTGACGCTAAAGAGCGCAGTGATTTTGTTTTTGTCAACCTGCATACACATGAGGGAGAGAATGAAGACTGGTATTCCGATTATCCTGCTGCATTTATCGAAAGTTTTGCTCGTGGAGCTGTGGATGCAGGAGCTCATTGTGTATTCGGGCATGGTGCCCACTTCACAAGAGGTGTAGAACTTTACCAGGGACAGCCGATTTTCTACAACATTGGCAGCTTGCTCATGGAATTTGAGGCAGGAGAATCGATTGTTTCTCCGGAAATGTTCACTGCCTATGGTTATGAAGAGAACGAGTCTCCGTCTACACTGCACAAGAACAGAACAAAAGACAGTGAAGGGAACTGGCAGGGCTTCTATAGTGATCGGAAGTTCTCGGAGAACTTTGTAATCTCATTTGATCTGGATGTGGAGCAGCAGAGGTTTGATTATGAATTGATCCCGATTGATCTCCAGCTGACTCATTCAACCGTGACCAAACGGGGGTTGCCTGTGCTCGCATCGGAAGAGGCTACATCGTCTTTGCTTGATAGGCTGAATACAGTGAGCAAGGACAGATATAATACCGAAATTGTACGCCAAGGCGAACGTATAACCGTTAAAGAGTGGAAGTAATTCCACTTTGACGGTCTGTGGAAAATGAACGTGGAAGGAATGTAAACTTCATGGGAGAGATTTTTGATATCAACGCGGTGTTCACATCAATTCCTCGTCTGTTAGAGGTTCTTCCTGTGAGTCTGCAAATCACTGCTATTTCAATGATCGTTGGTCTTGTTTTTGCTTTGTTATTTGCGATTATTCGCATGAAAAAAGTCCCTGTTCTGAGTCAGCTTGTCACTGTCTTTATCTCGTTTATACGAGGAACACCAATTATTGTACAGTTGTACCTGACCTATAACGGGATTCCGTTGTTATTAAAATTCATTAATCAACAGTACGGGACAGACTACAACATTAATGCTGTGCCTGCTATGCTTTTTGTTTTGGTTACTTTTGCGTTTAATGAAGCTGCCTACAATTCGGAAACGATTCGTGCTGCTCTACAATCTGTGAACAAAGGGCAGATTGAGGCTGCTGAATCGCTGGGGATGACCTATCTTCAGGTTTTGAGAAGAGTCATCGTTCCTGAAGCGCTTGTCGTTGCGATTCCACCGCTTGGAAATGCATTGATTGGTTTGTTAAAGGGAACGTCCTTGGCGTTTGTTGCCGGAGTTATCGAAATGACCGCACAAGGGAAAATTATTGCCGGAAGCACGTTTAGATTTTTTGAGGTCTATCTCGCTCTTGCAATTATCTATTGGGTCATGACGATTATCATTGAACAAATTCTTCGATATTTGGAGAAGAGATTTTCCATTCCAGACCCGGTTCAACAAACGATCAACGGAGGCGGTTGGTTTAATTGGGGAAGGAGGGGCATCTGATGATTAAGGTAAACCATTTGTCCAAGTCCTTTCACAGCAATTTAATCCTTGATGATATTTCAGTCGAGATTGAAAAGGGAGATGTTGTAGCTCTAATCGGTTCGTCTGGTGCGGGGAAGTCCACCTTTTTGCGTGCGCTGAACTGTCTGGAAACGGCGGATCGAGGTACGTTGGATCTCGAAGGGTTCAAGATTGATTTTAGTACGATCACTAATAAAGAGCGGCTGGAGCTCCGGAAGCAAACGGCGATGGTTTTTCAGCACTTCAATCTATTTCAACATCGAACTGCGCTAGATAATGTCAAAGAAGGCTTAAAGATCGTCAAAAAAATGAATGATCGTGAAGCTACTCAACTTGCCAAAGAACAGTTGGAACAAGTAGGGCTTTCCGAACGGAGTCATTATTATCCGAAGCACTTATCTGGAGGCCAACAGCAACGTGTTGGGATCGCTCGTGCTCTTGCGATGAAACCTAAACTGTTGTTGCTGGACGAGCCAACCTCTGCTCTGGATCCGGAACTCGTGGGTGAGGTACTGCAAACCATCAAAAGAACAGCGGCTACGGGTCAAACGATGCTCCTTGTTTCACATGAGATGAGTTTTGTATATGAAGTAGCGAATAAAGTTCTCTTT
Source organism: Paenibacillus sp. FSL M8-0212 (assembly GCF_038004645.1). NCBI lineage: Bacteria > Bacillati > Bacillota > Bacilli > Caryophanales > Paenibacillaceae > Paenibacillus > Paenibacillus sp. FSL M8-0212. The sequence goes on from NZ_JBBORP010000001.1 coordinate 3,446,818, forward strand.
TTGGATAAAGGGAAAATTGTTGAAGAAGGGACTCCAGATGAGGTATTCAATCACCCTAAATCGGAGCGGGCAAAAGAATTCCTTCAAAACTATTTCCGTAACAAAGGTGATAATCGCTGATGCGAGCCTTAATCTGTAAGCCATGATTGGACGCTCAAACGTTATTTGTGGATAGCGAACCAATGGGCATTCTTTAAATATAAATAACACCTTGGGCAGACACGATATGCGTGTATTGACCAAGGTGTTATTTATATCTATCGTTTCCTGGAGTGTGAGAGTATCTTAAAATAGAATCCTCACACATGCTCCAGATCATCGATAGGTTCATGCTGTCTGGATTTGAGATACTCCGCCGGAGACACACCGAAGTGCGCCCGGAATACCCGGTGGAAATAGGAGTAACTTGCAAAACCGCAGGATTCGGCAATATGCTCCAGTGTCATTTCACTGTATTTCATTCGTTCCAGCGCCGCATTCAGACGGATCTCAATCGCATATTGAATCATGGTCTGATTGTAGTGCTCCTTAAATAAACGGACTGCACGTGACAAGCTGAGCCCTGCATAACGTGCCGCTTCCTCAAGCTTGAACGTAACCGTGGCATGCTCCTCAATAAATCGTTTTAACTTCAGCGCAGAGGAAACTGCCCGATCGGTCTGAATATTCTCTTTAATTGCCCGGTCGATATACAGACATAATCCGCGCAGTAACGCATCCTTTAGCTCCGCATTTTCTTCTAGAGGCCCGCGACGTTTCTCAAGTAACATATTTCTCCAAAGGCTGATGAGTTTATCATCAAGTCCAATCCGGCTCACGGTAGATCGATGCTGCCGTTTCCACCAGTTCTCGATCCAGCTGCCCTCGCAGAACAGATAATAATCTCCGCTGGACAAACGTCCTTCTTTATGTGGTTCATCTACAACGAGATGATAGTCGTCGCCAGGCTTGAGCAGCAACAAGTCCCCGCTAGTCATCCTGAATTCTTTATCCTGTACATACACTTTGCACGAGCCTTCGGTCTGCAGGCGGAACAGATAGGTTTGCAACTCGCCCTTCATATTATGTGTGAACGCTTTATAGTGGTATGAGTAGTCACAGATCAGTACAGATGTCTCTAACGTATCCAAAGATAAAATCCCCCAATATGTACATCCTTTTACATCATAAGTTTAACTTAACATTACACGAAAACGGAGAGGACAGAAAGAACCTGAAGAAACGAAGTGTTCGCCTTTATCTCCGGATTTTATCCTTATTGAAAAGGAAATCAAAAAAATCTGGGGATAACAGCGATCGGAAGGTTGTTCTGTCATCGGAGTGCCAGTGTAAATATCTTCAGTTGAAATTAGCTACATTCAATAGATGCAAAATGATGGAAATAAAATTTGATCAGATAGTTCATGTTCTGACTATATTGTATATGTTCATTCTAGCCTGTTTTGCGTTAGGATGATACCAGATAGAGCAATGAAAGCAAATTTGAGAACAGAGGTGTATCCTACATGAAAAAACTTAATATTGGTTTGCAATTGTTTACACTCCGTGATGAAACTGCAGCAGATTTTCGTGGTACGTTGCGTAAGGTAGCGGCCCTTGGATATGAAGGTGTGGAGTTTGCCGGATATGGCGATATTCCAGCTGAGGAAATGAAAGCGCTACTAGATGAACTTGGACTGAAAGGATTCAGCAGCCACGTTTCATTACATGCGATGCGCGAAGACTTGCAAAAACAAATCGATTACCTGAAAACAATTGGTGCACAATATATCATTTGCCCTTACCTGATGCCAGAAGATCGTCCTGAGAATGCAGAAGGATGGACCAAGCTATTCGCTGAGTTACAACAATATGGAGCTGAAGCAGCGAAACAAGGTTTGATCTTCGGATACCATAACCATGACTTTGAATTCCATGGCCAGGTTGGCGATGCTAATGCCTTTGATGCCATGTTCGCTCAAACATCACCGGAAGCGGTAAAAGTGGAAATGGACGTATGTTGGGTACAATTTGCGGGACAAAATCCGATCGAGTATATTAATAAATATGCGGGTCGCTTGCCGCTGCTTCATCTGAAGGACTTCAGCAAAGACGAACAGGGCCAGATGAAAACACTGGAATTGGGACAAGGTTCGGTTGACCTGCCAGCTGTTATTGAAGGCGCTACGAATGCAGGCGTGGAATGGCTGATCGTGGAACAAGACGTATGTCAGAACCCTCCGCTTGAGAGCGTATCCAACAGCTACAACTGGCTGAAACAGAACTATTTGAACCAATTCTAACGGACCATCGAACCATAAAAAATGCTAATCTATTTGTCAAAGGAGACTTATGTACATGAGTAAAATTAAAGTTGCTGTATTCGGCTGTGGAGCCATTGCCGAGCGCAGACATATTCCAGAGTACGCTGCCAATGAGAACGTAGAACTTGTCGCTTTTGCCGATCCGATTGTGGAGCGTGCGGAGAAGATGGCCGAGACTTACGGCGGTAAAGCGTATTCCAGTTACGAAGAATTGCTTGCAAACGAAACAGTGGATGCCGTTAGTGTGTGTACACCTAACTATCTGCATGCGCCAATGGCGATTGCAGCTGCAAATGCAGGCAAGCATGTATTGGTTGAGAAACCAATGGCAGTATCCACTGAAGAAGGCGAGCAAATGATCGAAGCTGCCAAGAAAAATGGTGTGTATCTGATGGTTGGACACAACCAGCGCTTGATGCCTCCTCACGTAAAAGCAAAAGAAATTCTCGACTCCGGCAGACTCGGAAAAGTCCTGAATTTCCGTACTTCCTTTGGTCACCCGGGTCCGGAAGGATGGAGTGTGGACGGAGCTGAAAGCTGGTTCTTCCGTAAAGAAGAAGCGATCATGGGCGCGATGGGCGACCTGGGCGTACACAAATCCGACTTTATCCGTTACTTGCTGAATGATGAAGTATCTGAAGTGGCTGGTTTCATCAGCACACTGCACAAGGAAGGTACTCAGGTTGACGATAACGCAACTTGTTTGCTGCGTATGAAGAGCGGAGCGATCGGAACGCTCGTAGCAAGCTGGACACAATACAGAGCTGGAGACAACAGTACAGTGCTGTGGTGCGAGAATGGTGTTATGAAGATCGGAACAGTGGAAGGCGATGAAGTTATCGTTGAGCTGACCAATGGTACAGTTGAGACGTACAAAGTTGGTGCCATGGCTACCAACGAGAAACAAGTGCCGAGTGGTGTAATTGACGCATTTGTAGAGTCGATTGTAACCCAAACACCTCCAGCGATTTCTGGGGAAGAGGGCTTGCGTTCCCTGCAAGTGATCTTGGCAGCATTCGAATCCGAGAAAACAGGTCAGATCATTAAGCTGTAATTCAACCGAATGACAGTGCAATTTCTAACATTTTATATGTCTTAATGTATGATATAAGGGACTTATCTCAGTGAAGTGTTCTGGGGTAAGTCTTTCTCTGTTTGTTTACAGGCAAGTATGGGAAGGTGAACAGTGTATACGGTAATTTGTGCAACAAGGTTAAAGGATCTGATCGCTTGTACTGAACAGAAAAAGGCTGACATCTCGCGCTATCGCGGAATATCAGCCCTTTAGAGTCATTAAAATTAATGATATAATGATTAACTTTCTTTAGATGCCAGCCGGTACATCACTGCCCAGATCCAGCCATGTTATTTCAGCCGGAGTTAGCGTGATGCGGGAACCCTCGTCACAGGACAGCAGTTCCGCCTGATTCTGGGCACCGATCAGGGCACAGGTTGGGAACGTCTGATTCAATACATAAGCGAGTGCAATTTGAATGGGTGATGTTTTCTTCGAATTAGCCAATTGTTCAGCCCGACGTAACCGTTCCCAGTTGTTATCACTGTAGAATACACGTACCAGATCTTCGTTATCCCGAACTTCAGGTGTGAATCGTCCAGTGAAGAAACCACGCGCTTGAGAGGACCAGGATAGCAATGGCAGCTTGGTTTGATCATGCCATGCCAGCGTCTCTGCATCTGCTGACACACAGCCTTCCCAGAACGGTTCGTTTGCTTTGGCGAGACTGAGATTTGGACTGCTGAATGTGAAGCCCTTCAGGCCATTTGCCGCAGCATATGCATTAGCTTCCTCGAGCCGCTGCCAAGTCCAGTTGGAGGCGCCAATTGCGCCGATTTTGCCGGATTCAATATGTTCGTTCAATGCTTCAAGAATAACACTCACAGGAGTATTTGGATCATCCCGGTGCAAGGCATACATCTCTACGTGATCTGTCTGAAGACGCTCCAGACTTTCCATCAAGTCACTGCGGATGGCATCAGCGTTCACACGTGGTCCATTCTGGTCATGATGCGCGCCTTTGGTGAGAATGACGATCTGGTCGCGGTTACCACGTTCTTTCATGTAACGACCAAGGACTTCTTCACTCTGTCCACCACAATAGATATGTGCTGTATCTACAGTGTTACCGCCAATCGACAGAAAAGCATCCATGTTCGTAGCTGCTTTATCGTAGGCATCATGCACGAAATAATCGGTTCCTTTAATCAATCTGGAGACACGTTTACCTGCACCAGCAATTTCGATATATTCCATAAGTCAGTTCATCCTCTCAATTATAGTGTAATTCGTGTGCGTTCTTCCGCTGAACGAAGGCAAGCTTCCAGTACTTTCATATTAGCTACCGCATCGGAAGGGGCGAAGCGCAGATCCTTGCCCTGAAGTACAGCACGTGCCATATCATCTCCCTGTAGAGAGTAGTGGTTCACTTGCGGGACTTCAATCTCTCTGCGTTCACCACCAGCCGTTACATAGAAGTTGGAACTGCGGTCCTGTCCGCTGATAAATGCGGAAGGTACTTCGATAATCCCGTCGGATCCCAATACCTCCAGCGTGTTGCGGAAGGCTGCCCACATGCTGCTGTCAAACGTCACGCCAACATGATTATCGAATTCCAGCAGTCCGGAAGCCATCATATCGACCTGATCATGCTGTGGGGAGAACATGCCAATAACGGTAACTGCACTTGGTTCTTGACCAAGCAGCAGACGTGCTACGCTGATGGAATAACACCCGATATCATACAGTGCACCGCCACCCCACTCTTTCCGAAAGCGGACATTGCCGGATGCATTGGAGTTATTAAATGAAAATGTGCTGTGAATACCACGGATCTCACCGATCTCACCACTGGCAATGATATCCCTGATCTGCTCATATCTTGGATGATGGCGGTACATGAATGCTTCCGCGAGATGCACACCTGCATCTGCACAAGCTTGAACCATCTCCTGAGCTTCCTGCTCTGTCAGAGCCAGTGGTTTTTCACACAAAATATGTTTGCCTGCTTCAGCAGCACGGATCGTCCATTCCCGATGCAGATGATTCGGCAGTGGGATATATACGGCATCAATGGAATCATCAGCGAGCAAAGCTTCATAACTGCCATAAGCCTTGTTGATCCCAAGTTGTTCGGCCGTCTGTTTGGCTTTATCTTCGTCTCGACTGGCAATCGCGGTTACTTCATTCAACTCGGATTGCTGCAGGCCTGGAATGACGGATTCCACAGCAATGCTAGCGCTACCAAGAATGCCCCAACGCAATTTTTGAACTGAATTCATGTGTTGTATCCTCCTGTGTATAAATGTATATTGTGATTATAAAGAATAGACCAATGAATTAAAATGATAATATATTGAAGTTAGTTAACACAATATTGTTGATCAAGGAGAACCGGCTATGATGAGACAAACCGTATTGCTTACCCTGCAGGATATTCCATATTTTTGTTATCCCGAGTCCGTTGGACATTATATGGACCACGTCCAGCATTCCGTGTTGCGGGAGGCAGGAGCACTGAACAACTTTAATATTCACTATGTCGCTGCGGGCAAAGGGTACGTGGAAGTGGACGGGGTGATGCATGAGCTTCGCGCAGGTCAGGCGGTTCTCTATTTCCCGCAGCAGCGGCAGCATTATTATAGTAGTGAAGATGACCCGTGGGATGTGAGATGGGTTCATTTTTACGGTGAACGTCTGCATGATTATATGATCGAGCGGGGGTTGCATCGCAATCTGCTGTGGACGCTACGGCAGCGTAGCTCATGGGAAGAGGCTCATCTGGCTTTGCTGACTGAAGCGGAACAGAACACGATGCTGCGTCCTGCTCAGCTATCCACACTGACCTATGCCGTACTCGCCGAGTTCGTACAGCATGCAGTACCTTTAAAGAGCACTCGTACCACAAGCAAGGCGGAGAGTCGGGTTCTTGCACTTCTTCCACAGATGCAGCAAGAGGCCTGTCAACCTTTCCTGTTACAGGACTGGGCGGATCTCGCAGGTGTGAGTTCGTATTACTTTTGCAAAATGTTCAAGAGTGCTGTGGAGATGACGCCTATGGAGTTTATCACTCGTTCACGGCTACAGATGGCGAAGCAGTGGTTACTCGAACGGCCTACGGCCAACATTGGACAAATCGCGGAGGAAGCGGGGTATCCCAATGCCAGTTATTTTAACCGCCAGTTCATGGCCCATGAGGGGATGACACCTACGGATTACCGCGGATTGTATCACAATTAACCCGTATCGATTCGATGTTGTCAGCGCTTTAGGTATAGTGGTTTGACAGAGAGCTCAATCAAGTCTATTATGGATAAATTAAATCCGTGTATAATGAGGTGCCCTCATGAAATATTCAAAAGCGACAAATTATGCTTTGCATACGATGCTTCATCTTGTAAGTACTGCCCCTGAGCAGCTGGTTAGTGTACACCAACTTGCAGAATTGCAGAAGGTATCACCAACCTACCTGTCCAAAATTTTGACCAAATTGGTTAAGGCGGGCATGATTGAATCTACTTCTGGTGCCAATGGTGGCTACCGACTTAGTCGTAAAAATCCGGACCCTTCTTTTCTGGAGATCATTCATGCGATTGAAGGTCAGGCGTCCCTGTTCGAATGTTCCCAGAATCATAACGCAGGCTGTTTGATCCAGCAGGTGATGGTGCAGGCGGAAGAAGAGATGGAAAGTTTTTTGAACAATAAAAAAATGTCAGAACTGGCTTCCCAGATGAAGGGTACACATTCCCTGTAACTTGCACTAGAAGTGATCTTTCCCCAACCTCGCGAGAGGTAAGGAAAGATTTTTTTTGTATCGTTGTACCTAATAGAAGCCGAATGGTACAATAAGGAAGGTATAGTATGCATACATACATGATCCAAATTTCACATCATATTTTACATCTCTGGAGGGACAACACATGAGCCAATCAATGATCACAGGACTGGAACAATTGCTCGCGCTTGAAAACATCAGGAACACCAAGGCGCGTTATTGCCGCTATATTGATACGAAACAATGGGATACCTTGGGTGATGTTTTTGCTCCGGATGCAGTGGCCGATTTCAGCACAGAAGGCAATCCGATTCCGGTATTAACAGGCCGTGATACGATCGTACAAGTATTCCGTGATCTGGTGGATGTTGCCGTAACTGTGCATCATGTTCATAGCGCCGAAGTTGAATTTGTATCTGAGAACGAAGCAAAGGTCATCTCCCCAATGGAAGACTGGGTCACGTTCCCGGAGGGCAATGAAAACAAATCCTTCCACGGATTTGGACACTACCACGAAACGTTTGTCAAAATCGACGGCCAGTGGTACATCAAACATACAAGTCTGAAACGTCTTCGTCTGGACCTGTTTGAATAGTATAATCCGTGTAGCAGAATAGATAAGTTGATCAACCATGAAAATAATAGCTCCGAGTAGCGCAATGAATGCGTCCTTGGGGCTATTTGGTGTTAGTGGAGCAGAACAGCTGACACCTACACAGAAAAATGGGATAACAAAAAAGTCAGGTTCAGAACCCGAGGGTCCCTTCCTGACTTCTTTTGTTTAAATATGATGTTAGATCCGGCTACTTGTTTCCGTGACTTTCCGAGACTGCATTCTTAGATACACCTGAGAGAAAATAACGGATGCCAGTGCGACTACAGTCATGCCCCAGAAAATATTAGTGTACGCTGAGGACAGTGGCATATTCTGCATCGCCGTTAATGCTACGCCAGTAACAGCAACACTGAAAGCACCGCTGAAGAACTGACTGAGTTGGAACAGTCCCATACCTGCGCCCACCTGATCCATGGTCAGATTACCAGACAATTCATTGGACACGCTAGTGGTCAGGGATGAGAAGCCAACGCTGAGCAGCACATAGACCGCCATAATGGCGTAGATGTTATTGTCTGCAAATAAGGCAAACAACCCGGCAGCAGCCAGTAGCAACCATGGTGCAAACTTCAGTAGCAACGTATTGCCGTGTCGGTCAATCATGCGGCCGATCCGATTGGACAGCAGCATGGACACGACTGCACCCGGGAAGATGACGAGTCCCGATTGAGCAGGGGTCAGTCCATACAGATGCGCCAAAATTTGCGGCAGCAGGAACAGCGTTGAGAAGTTATTGATGTACGATACAATCCCCAGCGAGCTGAGCATCATATATTTTTTATCTTTGAACAAAGCAGGTTGAACAAATGGATCTGCCGCGCGCCGAATTCGGAGCCAGAACAGAAGCAGTGCCGCAGCACCGATAACAAGTGTGTACCACTGACGGGAAGTCAGAAATAACAGCACACCCGTAGTACCAATGGCAAGAAGCACGGCACCCAGCAGGTCAAATGAACCTTTTTGCGGTGTTTCCCGAGGAAGCAGTTTGAAGAATACAGGAATCAAGAATAACGTTAAGCCCGTAACGATAAACAGATCATGCCATCCCAGAAACTGAGTAATACTTCCGCCGATGACGGGACCAAGTCCAAGCCCCAGTGAACTCGCGGACATGATGACAGCCATCGATTTACCCCGGCGATCATGTGGAATGTACCGGGTAATCAGCACAATGGCAAGCCCCGGAACCGATGCAGCACCCGCAGCCTGGATCAGACGTGCAATGAGCAAAATGATGAAGTGATTACTGAAGAACCCGAGAACCGATGCCGCACCAAGTAACGTAAGCCCGGTCGTGAATAATGTACGAATGGGGATGAAATCCGATAGACGTGAGAACGTAATCGAGGAAATGGCAAATACAATGGAATACCCTGTAACAATCCATGAGGAAGCGACGGATGTAAGCATAAATTCGGCTGCAATTTTGGGAAGAGCCAGATTAAACATCATTGTATTCATAACAACGAGTACAACGGTGAAACCAAGCAAGCTTACAATTAATCCTTCCTGTATTCCGGTCCGTTCCCCTGATGATGCGGTTGCAGTGTTGTTCATAAAAACCTCCTAAAGTGATATGTATTTCGCAACATTTCAGAAACAGTGTGTAACATTTGCAAAATGTAGTATGATGTCAATCCCGTGCCTAACAGCAGGGGTTACATAACGAAATCATTAAAGTTCGATTGGTATCGAACATTAGAAATATATCATGGATCTGTGTTAAAATACAATGGATAGTCTGAGAAAAGGGGACTACAGTATGAAGATTTTACATCATCCACAGGTGTCAGATATTGAACTTTCCTCCGTGTTGTATGCGTTAAGCGACCCAACCCGTCTTGGGATTGTTGCGGAAGCAGCGAGAAGCGGGGAGCAGCCGTGCAGTCATTTTCATGCACCTGTTGTGAAGTCAACGATGTCGCACCACATTCGCACCCTGCGGGAAGCCGGAGTTATTCGGGTCAGAGTGCAGGGCACACAGCATTTTCTCACCCTGCGATCCGAAGATTTGGAAACGCGCTTTCCAGGTCTCTTGCAACCGTTATTGCAGGCCGCAGCTCAGTCAAGCACAGATCTTTCCTAAATTTTGTCCTTTCTTCAGGTCGAAGAGGGGACATTTTTATTTTCTGATACTAAACAACCTCTAATACTGATGCGACATTCTGTGTCGTACCAGGCCCTATATAATAACGGTGAACAAACAAACCATATCGAAAAGAGGTTCACAACCATTGGCAAAAACTAAAAGAGGACGCGTTTTGTGGAGTCTTCCTTCCAGAGGCCGGGGAACATGCCCGGTGTGTAGCAGTACCCGAATTAAATTGTTGTATACGCAAACAAAAACAGACGGTACAAGTCTGAAAGTATGCAAGAAATGCTTCAAAGCCGTGCAATCCAGAGTGGATAAGGCACATGTATAACATAACTGGCCTGTTCTTCGGAACGGGCCATGTCTTTTGATATAATCGAATATATTAGGAATGGATGAGATGGGGGCGGGAAGATGAGTAACATGCATCGGATTCACTGGTTTGACGAACAGATTCGGGGTGGACGTTTTCCGAATAGCAGCTGGCTTGCCCGTGAATTTGAAATCTCCCGTCGTCAGGCTCAGCGTGATATTGAATATATGGCAAGTTCCTTGCGAGCCCCTTTGGTGTATATGGCAAAATATCGGGGCTATTGTTATGAGGATCAGACTTTTCGATTGCCCCATTTGTATATGACCGAAGAAGAGCAGCGTGTGCTGAAATATCTGGCGCATCGTTACCGGCATTACGATTATGATCAATCGGATGCGGTGAAACGTGTAGCGCATTTGCTGGAGCGTTTTACGTTGGAGGAACAACAGATGGGAAGTAGTGAGCTCCCAGTGTTTTCGGCGCAACCGAAGCAACTGCAAGTCTTTGAATTGTTGTCCCATGCCATAACCGACTTGCGCAGAATACATATTCATTACAGGGATCATGATGGAGAACGGCAGTTTTCCTTGTGTCCATTAAAGATGATATCCCAGTTTAACGCCGATTACGTGGTGGGGTATGAAGCAGACCCTGTACAGCAAGTGGCCATTCGCTTGGAGGGCATTGTTCATGTATCGATCTTGGATGAGAGATTTGAGCACAGGTCAGATGCTCTTTTAGGTGGATGGGAAGAACCACTGCCTGTGCGTAAACCGTTTGTAGCTGAGATTCGCTTGAAGGAATTGCAGCAAATGGACCTATGGGAAGGGTATCGTATTCGGGCTAGGCAAGATCAGATTTATTCAATTGAATTTTATGACACGGACGCTTTCTTGCAGCATTTGTTTGTTAGCGAATGGGAAGAACTTTTGTCTCCTGGGTGGCTTAGACGCAAGCTTCAGCAAAGCGCAGAAGGATTAATGGACAGGCTCGCGATACAACGTAAGTTAAACGTGGAATAAACCAGTGTAGAGAGGAGAAGATCCGTCCTTGGCTGAGAATATTTTAGATCACCTCATCATGAAGCGGGAGTCCAAATCATACGTGGATAGTCTGCATGCGATACTCACCCATACGGGCAAGTTTCAAGGTTCCAAGGTTGTACTTGCCGGATATACGGGCATGGCTTTCAAGCTGTCGGTACATCGCAGACTACTTCCCATGTCGGTTACAGCGTATGGGCAGTGGGGGGAAGCGCATCGTCCTGGAGTCGATAACCTGGGGATATTCACGATCTGGGATGGGGGACGTACACGTCATTCCACGTTCAGTTATTATCAGCAGGATGCAGTGAATTGGGTGAGACGGAGTATTGATGAAGGCACTGGTGTGATTTACTGGATTCCTGAGTTTGGTGTTATTCATGGATATGATGACAGTGACCGCATCTTTTATGTGCAAGACGGATGGAGCAAGGAACCACAGATTTTGTTGTATGACAATTTCGGCTTGAACTTTACCGGATTTTGGTATTGTCAGGTGTTTGGTGATCAGGTCCGCATTCCTGAACAGCAGATGCTGCTGGAATCCCTGCGACTGGCGATTGAGGATTGGGATATTCCCTATCGTCTGTTACCTGATCAGAATATTGCCTCAGGTAAAAAGGCATATGATGTGTGGGTGGAGGCCCTGCGGAGTGGGGATTTCGATGAATCCGGTGCGGCTTATATTTTGGAATCCTTCTGCCATTCGCGAACCGAAATAAGAATGTATTTGCAGGGTGTTCAAGGGATATGGAACGAACTGGACCAGGCTTGTGCATGTTATGAAAAGCTTGGGACGTTAATTGACCAAATGAAAGGATATATAGTTCAGCAGGAAAATAGACGTGTCTTGCGATCAGATACGACAGAAGATATAGCACAGGTACTAGTGAAGGCGAAAGCATTGGAAGAGCAGGCTATTGATTATTTTCGAGTGATATCCCGGAAGTATCCTGACCGTAAAAGGTCCACTATACCACGGTGGGGAGCACATTCCGCACGATAGGATGAGAGAGGAAGGGAGTGAAGGATGATGGCGACAAAAGTAGTATTGCAGGACTGGATTCAATCCCCGCAAGCTGTGAATTTTGCTGATGAATATAGATCATGGAGCGGTATGAGCGCGTATACAGATGCGTTGTATCGCATTTTATTACATAAACAGTGGACGGTTTTCCCACACCACATGATTGCAGGTATGACAGCAAGTGCATTCAGACTAGTGGTGGATCGGTGTCTGACGGCAGAGTCAATCTCCGCATACAACTGGATGGCAGAGAACTTTGTCGCAGCCGACTTCATTGGCGTGACGGCGAGCCAGGCAGCGGGCTTTTCGTTCGAACCGACTTTTCCGCTCTATCAGGAGCAGGCTCTGCTGGATATCAAAGCTTCCATTGACCGGGGCGTAGGTGCGATTCTTTGGCACGATCAATTTGTCATTGTTACTGGATATGATGAGGTGGAACGTGTGCTGTTCATCTGTGAAAGTAAAGGTAATGAAATCATTCGTCTGCCCTATGATTCGTTTGGGAGGGACAGTACACCCTACTGGTACTATCAGGTGATGGAAGCCTGTGCACCTATAGATCTATGGGAAGTCTGCAAGGAATCGTTAATACAGGCCGTCTACAAATGGGAAACCCATGACTATATGCTGCCGCCCCAAGATTATGCCTGTGGGGCGGCTGCGTATGCCGCTATTGCTGGTGCTTTGCAGTCAGGAACATATGACGCAGAACAAGCGGCAACAGTTCTTCGCTATTATGCCAAATCAAGATGGGATATTGCCTCTTATGTGGCAGGACTTAAGCATCTGTCCATTCAAATGGACCAGGTTATAAACGAGTATGAGCTACTCGCAAACCTGTATACAATGATCGTTGAGGAAATAGACAACTCCATCTCTTGGGATGCGAGAGAACCGGAATGTGTGCAAAGCTTGATTGAGCTTATCCGGAAGGCAGGGGCTACGGAACAACGTGCCATTGATGCCATTAAACTTGCCTTTCCAGAGACGATAGGCAATCGGTTTAAGGATGTTGGATTAAGATGAATATAACAAGTAGTTTATCTGATGTGATACCCCCCGGGTCGAAGTTCCATTTGATGCTAGAAGCGCAGTTTAAATATTTCTCACTTAACTTGGCGGGGTAACCATGCTGACCGCATTCTCAAATTCCGCCTGCCAGTCGCACTTGATGATGCTGCCGATGTAACCATCGGGTCGAATCAGTACCAGCGTGTCGCTGTGAATGCCATAGATTTCGGTCAGTTTTTTGGTGGTATCGTTGATAACATTCTGTTCGGCTTCATTGCCGGTACTAACGATGTATCTGTGCAATTCGGCACCGCTGGTTGGCCAGATCAACTCTGGGAGAATATGAGCGGTATTGGCTCCAAAGGCAAGCAATGTGAATTGTGGTCCACGAAGGATCTCAAACAGTCGTCTTACACCGCCTGGGCCGATGCATGGAGCATCAGGTGCTCGATCTCCGACCTGAAGTGACTTGGTCGCTGATGCATGCTCAGAGCTAAGTGGACCACCATGATACGATAGTGAGAGCTGTCGTTCTTCATCACCGCGTTTGAGACTGGCGAGACGTTTATTATCGAGCTTGGCGTACAACTCGCTGGATTTTCCAAGAACGCGTGCGGCAACAGGTTGACGTTCAGCTTCGTAGGTGTCAAGCAGGCGATCCGGTGCGCCAGCAATGACCTGACCTATCTTCCAGCCGAGGTTGTAAGCGTCCTGTACACCGGTATTGAGCCCTTGCGCACCGGCTGGGGTATGGACGTGGGCTGCGTCGCCTGCAAGGAAGACACGGCCCGACCGATAATGCTCAGCAAGTCGCACGTTGGGACGGAATACGGAACTCCAGGTAATGTCGTAGAGTCGTAAACCAGTGAGCTTGTAGAACTGAGCGGCAAGTACAGCCTCGTCCAGATCTGGGTTCTCGTCTGCTCCCAACCTGATCATGACCTGAAACTGGTCGGAGTGTGGCAATGGGCATGCTCCTACAAATTTACCTTTTGTGCGGGGCCACATATGCCAACGATTGCGAGACAAGCCATCGATTGTGCCATCAATGATGAGCATACGATCTGATTCGTTGGTCTCTCCAACAAATCGAATACCTGTACCTTTACGAACGGTGCTGGAACCCCCGTCTGCCCCCACCAGATATCTGCTGCGAATCTTTTCCCCTGAAGAGAGCGTCACCGTCACCCCATCGGCATCCTGTTCAAAAGTATCTACCGCGTTGTTAAATTCAATATTCAGCCCCTGACGTTCGAGTAGGCGGTGCAGGATGGCATCCGTGCGGTGTTGAGCCAGCAGAAGAATATTCGGATAGGGCAGATCTGGTGTAGGTTTATTTCGCTGCTGCATGCGCCACGGCACAGTGATCGGACCTAGATGGATACCTGCGAGCGGGTAAGAACTTCCCTCTGTGTGAGCATCACTCAGCACGCCTAGATCTTCAAAAACCTCCTGGGTTCGCGGCTGTACCCCCTTGGCACGAGAACCCTTAAAGGCATGGGGAGCCTTGTCGACCAGCCGGACACGAAGGCCGCGGCGCAACAGATCTGCTGCTAATGTAGATCCGGTCGGGCCAGCACCTGCAACCAATACGTCGATATCGTAATCTTCCCTCGATGGACTCACATCCGGTTGTTGCTTCTCTTGCAATGGCTTGAATCGTATAGCTGTCATTTGTAATGTTCCTCTCTAAATTGGATCTGAAATAAAGTTCTGTTTCTAATAACTAACGGACTATGAAAATTACAACTTATTGTTTCTTAGAAACAATAAGTTTCCGTGCAACAATATTAGTTTAAATTCTATTCTTTTGTCAATATTGTTTCCTGGAAACTTTAATTGTGAACCTGTCCTTGATATACTGGGATGAAGTTCATTAGTGTTGGAGGAAAAAGGATGATCAAGCCATCAAACTATCACAATAAAGAGCACCTGATTGATGAAGTGCTGGAAGCTGTGAAAGATATACAGATTAAATTCCAAGCGGAAGATGACGAAGAGAAGGAATGGTTGCTTAAGCACAGCCCTGATCCGGAAGTTCAAGAGTTAATCGAAGAAATGACGGTTACGATGTTACATGTGTTGGATGCTATCGGAACACTTGAACCTGTAAATGGGATAACCATTTCAAAACAATTTGGCTTTTCCAAAGGCACGGTTTCCAAAATCACCAAGAGGCTGGTACAGAAAAATATCATTTTGCCTGAATACCTGCCGGATAATAAAAAAGAAGTATTGTTTCGCATGACAGAACGGGGTCAAGACATCTATCGTTTACATCAAGCCATGCATCAACAAATTGATCTTGGCGCAAATCGTTTTTTGCAGCGATATACCGAAGATGAATTGCAGTTCTTAGCGCATGCTCTCCGTGATACGGCACAGGCGTCCTGGTTCAATTCGGAAAAAGATGGGCCATCCATCGTTTCTGGTGATGGGGGGGCTTATCCTGAAGATGACTCAGAACTTAATGAGACCACAGGAGAGTTAACCGTTAACGAGGAAATGAATGAAATTATGGGGATGCTTCATACGCTGAATACCCGTGATCTGAAGAAGGCCAAGGCCGTTCTTGAGGATGTTTTCTTTACGAAATATGAGGATTAGCGTAAGTAAGCTGTTGAGCATGCTCATATTCATCTCGGCATACGAAGTTGTTCTGCAAAAAATAAACGCTATAAAACCGGACAGGCTGCAGCCGATCCGGTTTATTTGCATTCAACATATATGCACATCAGGTTATGTGATCCACGCTAATAATAAATTTTACAAGAAAAAATAACCAAAATTTTAATTTTGGGGTAATCCAAACCCCCTATTGTTCCGAATATTATATTAGATGGTCTTTTTTGGATGATGGATATTCAAGGACAACAGGGGGCGGGAGTATGGTACATAATCCGGAAACCATTCAGGAATGTATCGAACATGCACGGCAAAGGCTCTACCAGATTGCAGCTCAATATGCGGAACTGTGGCATCCGGAGGTTATTCGCCAATCCATGGTGCTGGATGAGTTAATTAATGAATATAACAACGCAACTCGCGGGAGAACAAATTCGAATCAACTGAAATAATGAACGTATAGAATGCATTTATAAAATGAAGAAGAATCCCATGAAGGGATTCCGTGTGTTTGCCTTACTCTTTTACCGCCCCGAGCACAATTCCCTTTACGAAGAAACGCTGCAAGAACGGATATACGAGCAGAATCGGCAGAGCGCCAATAAAGATCTGAGCCGCGTTAACCGTACGCTGAGACATGTTCTGAAGCTGCGTTGCATCCACGTTCATGTTGGAGAAATCCTGCTGAACGATAATGGTCTGCATCAACGTAGCGAGTGGATATTTGGAAGCATCATTCATATAGATCAGCCCGTCGAACCAGGAATTCCATTGACCTACCATGGTGAACAAGGAGATCGTGGCAATGGCGGGCATGGATACAGGCAGATAGATTTTGAACAGGGTCGTGATATGGTTGGCTCCATCAATGAATGCGGCTTCTTCCAGCTCTTTTGGCACGTTACGGAAAAAGTTCATCATCAGAATCAGGTTCCAGACAGCCACCGCTCCTGGCAAAATCAGAGCCCACATCGTATTAATCAGTCCAAGCTTCTGGATCAAGATATAAGATGGAATTAATCCCCCGCTGAACAGCATTGTGAAGATGAAAAACCACGCGTATAACGAGCGCCCCTTGAAGTGCAGACTCTCCTTGGATAGCGGATAAGCCGTCAGGAAGACAAGTGTCATACTGAGCAGTGTACCCAGAACCGTACGTTGGACTGAAATCCAGAGTGCACTTAGAAAGTTACTGTTACCAAATGTTTTGGTGTAGGCGTCCACCGTAAAATCAATCGGCCAAAGTGTCACCAGATTGGCGGATGCTGCCGCTTTACCACTGAAGGAAACCGCCAGAATATGGACCAGCGGCAGGATGCACAGGATCGAGACGGCCGCGATGAATATCAGGTTGAAGCCATTAAATATACGGTACCCGGTTGTTTTGTGATACACCTTAATTCCTCCTTTGCATTTTGCATAATTCGATTTGAATCGCTCGCGTGTACAAGATATAGACGAACTAAACCATTTCGATCTATATCTTGCTGATTGAAAGTCGCTGTCTGGATGTATGCAAAATGCCCCTTAAAAAATACGGTAATTAGCGATTTTGTATGCCATCCGGTACGCAGAGATGACCAGGAACATCGCGACAAATGATTTGAATAACCCAACGGCGGTCGCAAAGCTCATTTTGCCATTCAGAATTCCCATCCGGTAGACAAAGGTATCGATAATATCACCTTTCTCATATACCAGCGGATTGTACAGGTTGAAGATCTGGTCAAAGCCTGCATTCAGGATATTGCCCAGCGATAACGTACCTACCACGATAATCATCGGCACGAGTGCAGGCAGGGTAATATGTAATGTCTGTCTAAGTCGTGTTGCCCCATCCACCTCGGAAGCCTCATACAATGCGGGATTAATACCCGCAAGTGCTGCCAGAAATACAATCGTTCCGAATCCAAATTCCTTCCACACATCACTGACAACTACCGTTACACGGAACCAGTCGCCATCCCCCAAAAAGAAGATCGGTTCAACACCAGCCGCCGCTAACACCTGGTTTACCAGTCCACCTTCCGGTGATAACATATCGAGCAGAATGCCGCCCAGTACAACCCAGGAGAGGAAATGGGGCAGATACACCAAGGTCTGTGAGAAACGTTTGAACGTAGAGTTCCGAACCTCGTTTAGCAAAATGGCGAACACC
This sequence comes from Paenibacillus sp. FSL M8-0212, assembly GCF_038004645.1. NCBI lineage: Bacteria > Bacillati > Bacillota > Bacilli > Caryophanales > Paenibacillaceae > Paenibacillus > Paenibacillus sp. FSL M8-0212. The sequence continues at coordinate 3,464,796 of NZ_JBBORP010000001.1, forward strand.
ACGGGGGCCACAAGTCCGGCTACAATTTTCATCGAAGCAATTAGCACCGTGTTCCAGATGACCTGAACGCTGTCGGGATATTCGAACATGAACCGGAAGTTGTCCCAGCCCACCCATTTGGAGCCAGTGAATCCCAGCCACGGTTTGAAGTCTTGAAAAGCAATAATAATGCCGCCCATGGGCACATAGGCGAACAGCAATGTGAGCAGTACAGCAGGCAGCAGCATCAGATGCAGCGGCCACGTGCGTTTGAAATTCCAGCGGGTACGTTTGCGTGGATGGGGTGTCATTTTTCGCACCGGCGTATTGGTTGTTAACGGTTGTTCGATAGCCATCAGGGTCCCTCCTTTATCTCGTCCAGCTCCGGCATGATGAGACGAGCAAGCCTCTGCGCAGAGTGGAGCAACTGAATTATAGCAATGGAAAAGGGCGGACTATAGAACAACATTTCAATGCGGATGTTGAAATATTAACTTGTTGATGGAAACGACAAAAAGGAGCATCCGACTGTAAAGTCCAATGCCCTGTCTTCAGGTTGTGCTCCGGCCATATGTTATCTGCTTCCGATATGCCCTTCGTGCTGAACGTACCTATATCATTTCACTATGGAGCCATCATACTGCGCATCAACGGTACGAACCGCTGACTGTACCTCGGCCACCAGACGTTCCCGTTCTTCATAGAGGGGGGCTTCCTCTTCCTCAAAACCAAACTGAATTGCCCGAACGCTGCCTTGTGTCAACGTTAAGCCCTGAAGCTGCAATTCAAACAGGAAGGAAGCTTCAAAACCCATGCCATCCTGATCCCGGTAACAATACAAGCTGGAGATATCGTCTTCTTCAATGTGCAAAATGCCTTGTTCTGTCAGTTGCATCACAGAGCCCCCTCACGAAATGTCGATTCACTCCCAGTATAAGAGGATTTCCAGTCACAGGAAAGCGGAAGAACAAAAAATCATATAGAATTGTAAGGGCTTTCAATATAAAATAGGACTTCGGTATAGAAAGACTTCAAAATTCAGGGACAGGGTGAAACGATGAAATTCACAGTATTTGCGAAGACGGTCATTCTCTTAATCTGCCTGCTGGTACCCATTCTGCTGCTGTATACATACGCGAACCAGGCAAATGTGGACATGGTCGTTGAAGAGAAACAACAGTCGAGTCTGAATCAGTTCAATTATTTCAGTTCCCAGGTGGATAAAAATATCGAGCAGCTTTCGCTGTATGGCCTGACATTGCTGCGAGATCCCAGTATCCTGCACTATCGTTACATGACGGACTCCACCAGCCAATATGAGAAAAACAGCATCTATCTGGATATTCTCGACAAATTATCGTTGTACCAGTCCACCAGCCGCTGGAAGAATGATATTACCATTGTGCTGCCACAAGCGGAACTTGTGTTGTCCACCATGTCCAGCCGGACGGTCTACGATGAGAAGATGTTGACGTTTCCGCAACCGGGCCAATGGCAGCTGGAGCAGGGGAGTTTCACCTACTTTTTCACGGATAACTATGAGTGGAATGAAAAACCGGTGAACACAGGCGTGCGAACGGTGATGGAGATTAATTTTGACCCGATGAACGTGGTTGCCATGTTGGATGATTTCAAAGAAACGCAGGGAGGAGATCCTTTCTTGCTCGTACCAGGTAAAGATCCGTTGCTGAACCGTACGGCGGACCCCGAACTGGTCGAAGCCATTATGCGAGATATCCCCTTTGACGGACCGGAGCGGGAAGGTAATCATCAGCTGGAGGTGGGTGACAAACAGTATCTGGTCAGTTACGTACACTCGAAACAACTGCAAGCGGTATACGTGAACCCGGTGGTATTGGATGATTTACTAACCCCAATGGACAAGAGCCGGAATATGTTTATTACCTCCATTCTGTTACTGCTCGTGCTGAGTATCGGGGCTGCACTGCTTTTGTATCGAAAAGTCCAGGTGCCCATCCATCGTTTGATGAGAGGGCTGCAACAGATTCGCAAAGGGCAGTTGTCCACTCGGATTCCAGTTGATCACTCCCGTGATGAATTCGCGTACCTGACCCAGAGCTTCAACCATATGGCAGAGCAGATTCAGGAACTAATTGAGAAGGTATACGAGGAACGTATCCGCTCACGGGAAGCCACACTGAAACATCTGCAATCACAGATCAATCCACATTTCCTGTACAACTGCCTGTTTTATATCAAAAATATGACCCAGCTTGGCAACCGTGAAGCGGTTATTGCCATGTCGCTAAGTCTGGGAGACTACTATCGCTACATTACGCGGGGCGAGAATGACATGACGACAGTAGAAGAAGAGATTCGGCTGCTGGACCATTATCTGTCCATTCAACAGATGCGGACCAACCGACTGACCTACGAGATCGCGGTACCGCAGCAACTGATGCAGCTTCACATTCCGCGACTGCTCATTCAGCCCATCGTAGAGAATGCGGTGATCCATGGCATTGAGCCGCTGGAAGGCAGTGGGCATGTCGTCGTAACGGGGATGGCGGTACCCGAACATATTGAGGGACGAAAATATACAAGATATAGCCTGTTTGTTGACAATGACGGTGTCACGCTGACAACGGAAGAGATTGCGGAATTGGAACGGGAGATCAATGAGCCGATGGGTGAGGAGATTGGAACAGGCACATGGAATGTGCACCAGCGTCTCGTTACGCGATATGGGCTGTCGTCTGGTCTTCATTTTGGAGCGATTCCCTATGGGGGACTTAGTGTAGAAATTCGATGGTTTGAGGAGGAACAAACGCATGATGAATCTGATGGTCGTTGATGATGAACATTCCGCAGTAGAGTCGATCGCTGTCTCCATACCATGGAGAGAACACGGGATTGGTCAGGTGTTCAAAGCCTATTCAGTCAAAGAAGCCTTGGAACATATGGCATCACAACAGGTTCATATTATTATCACGGATATTCGCATGCCGGGTCTGTCCGGTCTGGATCTGGTCAGTCACATCAGGCAAAAGTGGGAACAGACGAAATGTATTATTTTGTCGGGGCATGCTTCCTTCGATTATGCGAAGCAGGCGCTCAAACATGGGACAGTCAGTTATCTGCTCAAACCGGTCCGGGATGAAGAACTGATCGAATCCGTGCAGCAGGCCGCTGTGCAGATTCGCCTGGAGGGTGAGAAACAAATGCTGCATCAGCGGGCGATGTATTCGGTAAGGGAACATCTGCCCGAGAAGCGGGCGGAGCTGATGAAGGATGTACTGTTAGGGCATAAATTTGCGGATGCTGAACTCGAAGGCAAGCTGGAGCAACTGGAGATCGGGTTCCGTCCACAGGATAAAATGCAACTGCTGCTCATCCGGTATGATGACCATCAACCCACACATAAAGCGTTTCGACTGATGAAGTACGCCATCTCGAATGTAGTGGAAGAGATCTACGGCAGTACCTATCATCTCTGCCATACAGATGACGCCTATGATGATCTGGTCTTCATGGCCAGTCCCAAACAAACTCAGGCCGAACCTGAAATGTTAATGGGCCGACTTGGAGAGCGGTTGATCCACAGTGTGAGGCAGTATCTGAACGCGACCATTTCCCTATCCGTTAGTCGTATGGGACGTTTCCCAGATCAGGTGCCGCAGCTATATCATCAAGCTGTGAGTGCACTTCGCAAGCAAGCCGAGGCGGGCAAAGGATTACATCTGAATGCGGCTGCGGGAACCAATGGGGCCACGTTGAAGTCACTTGCAGCGCTGTATGAACCGCCGGGTCTAACGGCGTTGCTGGAAGCCGGGCGCATGGAGGATGCACACCGTAAGATTGATCAGATCTTTGCCGAGCTGTCGAACAGTGTGTTCCCGGAGCATGTGTATGTGGCTTTTCATTATTTGGCGGCGGCATTCTCCTATATGGCTCATCGGGAAGGAAGGCAGTTAGCCGAAGTGCTTGGCGAGCAGTACCAGCAGTTGCTCAAGGATGGTTATGGCATCTCGCTGCGTAGTCTGGAAACGTGGACCAGAAGTGTGATGCAGCAGTGGGAAGAGAGTACAAGCGATGCGGGACAGGATGCCGGATCAACGCTGATTCGGCAGGTGCAGCAATGGATTGACCATCATCTGGGTGAGGATCTATCGTTGCAGGTCATTGCCGGAGAGGTGCATCTGCACCCGGTATATCTGTCGAAAATGTACAAACAATCCACAGGTGAGGGCATTAGTGATTATATTATCCGTTCCAGAATGGAACGTGCGGTTCATTTGCTGAAGCATACGGCAATGAAGATCTATGAAGTTGGTCAGGAAGTGGGATACAACAACACGCCTTATTTCATTCAGGTTTTCCGCAAACATTATGGACTGACCCCGCAGGATTTTCGGAACGGTTAACAAATCAATATGAACATTGAAATTGTGATATATGTTTGCCTCCCCGGCTGCACTATCCTTTTCATGTAAGGTGCATAATGCCACATGCAGAGGTGCATTTGGCATATAAGGGTATCCAAGTTACCTGAGGAGGGGTTAGTTCATGTATAGAAAAATGATGACGGCATTACTCGCAATAACGATGGTTGCTGTAACGGCATGCAGTTCGGGGGCCAAGGAAGAACCGGCCAAGGAAGCCGCTGCACCACTTGCTCTGCAAGACGGGAAATATGAACCGGCGGTACAGATGAGTTATTTGCGGGCCTGGAATGATGATACGAAATTCAAGAATGGGGAAACGGCACAGAACAATGTGCATACCAAATGGGCCAAGGAACGACTTGGCATCGATCTGACCACACCATGGGCTGTATCGGTGACCAATGATGCATTTTACACGAAATTACGCTTGTCGCTGTCCGCTAACGAAGAACTGCCGGATATCGTATCCATTCGGGGAGACTACAATCTGGTACGGGAATTAATTGAGTCCGGCAAGTTTGCGAATGCAGGCGAGCTGTTTGACAAGTATGCTTCGGACACATGGAAACAGGCATCTGAATCGGCGCCGGAGGAATGGTATCCGTACATGTATGAGGGCGAGCGTTATGGCATTCCAATCTTCGATTATGCCTACAACGGCGATTCGGTCATGTTTATCCGGGAAGACTGGCTGAAGAAGCTGGGACTGGAAGAACCAAAAACCATGGATGAGCTGGTTACGGTCATGGATGCTTTTACGAATCAAGACCCGGATGGGAACGGCAAAAAAGATACGTATGGTCTGACCGTCGGCATGAAAAATGCGCTCAATACCTGGATGACGGAATCCGGCTGGATCTTCGGCATGTACAACACAATGCCTGGACAGTGGAATGATGCCGGAGACGGAACACTGCAATATGGCTCCATTCAGCCAGGCGTGAAGGAAGGTCTTGCAACGATGAAAGATTGGTTGTCCAAAGGTTATTTGCCCAAAGAAGCGGGTGTCTATGACGAGATCAAGGCAGCAGAATTGTTCACCGCAGGTAAAGCAGGCATTATTGTGGGGCCACACTGGATGCCAAACTGGCCGATTGATGATGTGAAGAAAAATGTGGACGGTGCCACGTATAAGGCCATTGCCTTACCTACAGGACCATCAGGCGAGAGCCACCAACATGGTTCAGGGGCAAGCAACGGGGTGGTGCTGATTAACAAGGACATGGCGAACCCGGAGATTTTCTTCACGTATCAAAATTATCTGTTCGACAACTTTGCCAACCCGGAAGTGGGCAGCGAGTTCGAACATGGCTTTGCACAAGGATATGACTATGACATCGTGGATGGCAAAGTTGTTGGTGAAGCCGAAGTGAAGGACGGCGTATCACCACTCAAATATACAATTACGTATGATGGTGCCCGAATTCCGAATCTTATGATGGATACGCTGGCGGAACTTGCGAAGGGCAAGGAACCGGAGACTCCTTTTGAGAAAAATACGAAAATTGCCAACAAACCGGAAGTGTTTGTAGCCGCTGAAGTCGTCGTTGCGAATAAAGATAACGCGATCAAGAACAAGTTCACCGGGGCACCAACCGAGACGATGAAAATGAAGAAGGACGCAATCGACAAGTTGGAGAAAGATACGTTCAGCAAGATCATCTATGGTCAGGTAGGCATTGAGGAATTTGATGCGTTTGTGACAAAGTGGAAATCCATGGGCGGGGATGATATTACCGCCGAAGTGAACGAGTGGTATAAGACAGTCAATTAATAAACAAAAGCAGGGTAGAACGATGCATTCATCGGATCTACCCTACTTTTTTGTCTCGAATAACATTTATGGAAAAATAGAGTCTTAGGAGTTATAGCTACCAATCTATATCGGACAGATCAGCTATGACTCACAGCGGACAAAAGTAACGTTTTTTCCTAAAACCACATTATCCACCTTCCATCCGGCATTTAACCAGGATAATGCTTGTGTATGATTCATGGAATTATTCACCCACCATTGTTCGCGATTATACGCTGTAGGGGGTAACGTAAATCCGAGAATTTCCTCAAGCTCTGCATATGTAAGGGTGATTGAAACCTGATTCAAATAGTTTTCCAAGGGGAAGTATTTGCTGTAGCTCATTTATTCGAACCTCCTGAAAAGGAATACAATAATTATACAACGTAGGGATGATGATAGCGAGGGCAAGCCGAGAGTGTACATAGATATGAAAAAAAGGAATCCGTATCCGTAGATCTCTTTGACTAGGGCATGTCTTAAATACCACTTATGGGCATCTTTCACCACCTTTTCTCCCCCTGCTGCCTTATTGTTCCGGGTGTGCTGGAGAGAGTAAAATAATAGGTAGTATACGAACATCAATACGTATTTATAACATAGATGCCCCGGATTGATCCGGGATTCATAGAGGTTCAAGTGTGGTTGATGAACATCATAAGATGCATGGGGAGGCAGGAGATTAGATGAGTACACTTTATGATCAGGCGATGGAAGAGATGATAACGACGATTCATGAATGGTTTGATGAACAGGAAAAGCGGGATGATTTGGAAAGTGTTGTGAAGCGAACCACGCTGCAAATGGGCATTGTTAATGATATTGTGCTGGATTACAAACCTGGACGGACCACGGTAGACAGCGTGGATCTGGGTTTGGATGATGATGTGAAATCAAAGCAGGCAGGAGCCTTTACCGAGGAACAAGTACGTAACGAGATTGGGCCTAAACTTGTAGAGGTTGTTCAGGAAAGATTGGACAAGCTGGCAGATACTCCGTTGATTGACTACCGCTTCACCTTGCGTGGGAAATTCCCAACAACCGAAGGCAAGCTGCAACTGAATTTATTGGAATGGATAAACGAAGAGAAAAGAAAGCTGCTCCTTGAGCGTATTCATACCTATGTAGACAAGAATCTGGAGAACAGTACATATCCAACAAAGCCATTGGAATCCTTCTTTTTGACGAGTCATCTGCTCGATCCAAAGCTGTTCCCGGAGTTGGATGTAGCATGGACCATCAGGCAGTATGACCGGATTCTAGAGTTGAATCAGGGTCGTCCGGAGGCACTTGCTGAACATCGGGGTGAGATTACTCGTGCGGTGACGGCATGGGCGGAGAATCAGTTTTTGCCACAGTATTATGATGTACAGTCTTCGGCTTATCGTACCAATGAATATTCGCTTAAGCCAGGAGCAACGTTGGAATGGGACGTTGAATCACAGACAGGCCAACCGTCGGATGAGCAGGGGAAGGCGCAAACACCCGGGACTCAACCAATAGATTTGCTGTTATACACGGCGGTCATGATTCTGCGTTTTGAGCCGAGTTATAGCAAACCCAAAGGTGTGACTTTCTTGGAACTCGCGAAGCAACTCGGTAGCAAACGTGCGGCACGTATGATGACAGAAGGCAGCGGAACGTATGCGAAGGACGATATTCATGTGAAAACGGAAGAAGTAGAATGCAAAGCAAATGATGTATTTGCTCTGATGACCATTCACATTCGTAAGGAGGAGGCGGGTGCCTATCAACAGGCACTTACCTTTATCATTCATTTATTGAAACAGGGATTTCCAAAAGGTTATAAGATCAAGCTGAAATCTGCCGTAAAGCAGTATTTGCCGATCAAGGGACTCGCGAAGTCGGATACCCACCGATTCTTTGCGAATGCACTGGAATACCCGGAGCTGCATCCACTCCTGGAAGAGTATGCGCGTGAGGCTATCCAGGAGTTTGAGTTCTACGAGGATACCGAGGGAGAGAAAAGCTGTATGCCAGGCAGTTATGCAACCTTTGGACTGGGGCTTGTGGATGAGCGGTATTTCCCGCTGGTTGAATATTACATGGGCGAAGTAGATGATGAACATCAGTTGATTCAGGATAAGTTCATTGCGGCATTTGTAGAACAACAGGGTGTAACGGCTCAATCCATACCTGCGTTAGTCGCCAGTTTGCGTCGTTCGACCGATAGTCTGAAGCTGAAGATTCAGTCCGTGCTGGAGAATGATGAAATACTCGAACTGTTGGTTAGACAGATTCAAGGACTCGAACGTAGTGAAGCGGAACATGTAGTCTATCCGATCTTTGGCAAGGTGGAGAAGATCTCAACACTCGCTCGCAAGGCCGAGGGAAGACGGAAGGAATTATTGATGGAACTGTTGCAAGCCGCAGGGAAATGAAGATGTACACAAGACAAATAAGATTGTGATGTGCGAGTCAGTAGAGCATTTTAGAGAAGTGAAAGTGCATAAGGAAAGGTGGGGAGAGTCATGGAGGCATTGAGACGAGACATGTGGCAGGGGTTGAATGCTCAGGACAAAGAGGCTTGGATGCGTAAGCTGGTTCATCAGTTACCAGATGGTATGCATTATGAGGGTCTCGAGACATTTGAACGATTCGGTCAGCGGATGGAGACGGGTGTATTTACTGAGGATGGGCTGAGATTTGTGTTTGTCCCTGGGGATCAAGTAACACTAGGCTGGGATCGTTGGCAGCATGGTATGAACGAAGAGACATCAGCCGACCTGCATGAAACGGTCAGTGAGTATGGTGTGGAGGACGTAGATTCGTTTCTGGCGAGTCAAATGTCACCTGTGAGAGAAGTTACTATTGCGCCGATGCTTGTGGAATGCGAACTGATCTCGCTTGGCTGGATTGAAGTGTCCGAGGAGGAAGCATTTGCACAGGAAGATCCTGATTTCCCGTCAGCCCTGGAGCAGTTTAAGCAATCGGAAATACGTGAATATGAATTGCATCAACAATTCCGTCTAATTCGCCAAAGTGAGGATGAAGTCCGAATCCTGTGGTTCAATGAAGGAATAGAACTGGAGGACGTCGTGAGGGAGGAAGCTGCGGCGGGTTTTGGTTTGCTGACCGAAGACGAATGGGAGTATATCTATGGCGGCGGTTGTCGCACGTTATTTCCCTGGGGTGACAGCTTCGACTATACGATGAGATTGAAGCACTTTGGCAGTCTGGAAGGCGTGGATGAGATTGTGGATGGATCGGCAGATCTAGACTCTACACGGGTTGAAGAAAAGGATGATCGTCCTTATGATCTGGAACTGCCAAATTTCTTCGGGGTGCAATTTGCTGGTGATCCCTACAAGTATGAGCTTACCCTCGATTCAGCTGGGGATGTGATGCCCAAAGGCGGAGACGGCGGAAGTCTGATTTGCGGTGGTACAGGGCCGCTGGTTGGTTTCTTGCCTGCTGCTGCGGTATATTATCGAGACATTAATGCCAGTGAACTCGACTGGGAGGATCTGATGGATGCGATGGTCTATCGCAGGGTTGTTCGTTTGGCTGAACTGGCATTGTAGTCATGACAAAACGAATCTATCAAGGAAGAGCTATAATGGCGAACAATAAACGTTTAAAACCGTATGATGATTCACTTTATATAATCTATGCGGTAGATGGTATTCGGCTGAGTGCAGGCATACTTGTCCTGTTTTTTCTTAACGTATTTCTGCTTATTCCCGTGTTCAGTGTCCCGTTCCAATCACTGTATGCGTATATTCTCGTGCCACCGCTAGCCTTTATGAATATATGGGCGATTGCCCTGATTGCTGCCCCACGTAGACTCCAACTGAATTATGTATTGTTCCGAGGCGTATTTGGCATCGTTTGTTCTGTGGGATTTATGGTGATTATACAGAAGTTTGCTTACGGGACAATTGGTCTGACAACACCTTGGTACGCCATTGGATCATTTGTGGTATATGGTTTTGCTTTGTTCCAATACGTGAAGTTTCGTTTGCGTAAGCTGCAGCAGCCCCCTCAGCGTAAAAAAAGGGATAAAAGCACAGGTATGCCTGTTGCCACATTAACGATGATTACGGGCGGAGCATATCTTCTGGCCAATATTTCACTGGCCTTTGTTACACAGCAGACTGTGGCTGTTGTGCTAATGTGTGTATACATTATGCTGGCATTTGTGGTGTTTCATTTTATCATGGACTTGCATCGGTATTACTGGCTTCGCCAGATCATGAATAAGGCAGAGAGTTAATTGCAGGATAGGGACAGACGAACAGGAAGAGGTCTTTGCAGCAGAGTTTGAGCATACAAAACACACATCAAATCAGCCCCAGCTCATAGAGCGGGACCGAAATGATGTGTGTTTATTTTTGTTTATTTCACTTTTTGTACGGATACTGCCATTTGCTCCAGTTGAGTGTGAGTCAATTGGTTATTTGGCGAGCTGAGTGTTACATAACGATCGTCCAGTTTGAATGTGAGCATATCCGTTTGATCTGGTGTGTACCATTTGGCTGATACGCCATTAGGCAGTTTTACCGTTTTGCCATCATAGCTGAACGAGTAGTCTTTAGGGGATACCGTGACATTCATACGATTGAAAACAAAGTTTACACCATCACCGCCTGCATCTACGCTTTTGAACGTATCTCCAGCAACCATATGTTGGGGAGCATAGGCTGTGGTGAACCCGTCAAACTTCGCAAATGCCTTACGAATGTTATCCAATTGTTGTTTGCTATAGTTCACATCTGCAAATGCAGTGATCCCTTGATCGTTGTTGCCAGTTGCCTTCTGAACAGAGACAGCGACTTGTTGCAACTGAGCTTGGCTCAGCTTATGATCCGGGGAGCTAAGCGTAACGTAGCGATCATCCAGTTGGAACGTGAGCATGCCCGTTTGATCGGGTGTGTACCATTTGGCGATAACGCCATTGGACAGTTTCACGTCTTTACTCGCATAGCCGTCCGAATAATCTCTTGGAGATACATCCACTTTCATATGGCTAAAAATAAAGCTAACACCATCGCCACCCGCTCCTACACTTTTGAACGTGTCACCTGCGATCATCTGCTGAGGTGCATAAGCGGTCTCAAACCCATCGAATTGTGCAAAAGCCTTTTGAATGGCCTCTTTTTGTGCTGCACTATACGTTACATTTGTCAGAGCTGATGGATTGCTCGTAGCTTGGCCGATAATAACCTGCCCTTTTTTGCCGTCATAGGATACGGGTACATGCAACGCATCGGCCAGCGCACGTACAGGCAGATAAGTGGAGTTGTTATAGGTAATTGGAGCAAGTTTGTTGCCATTACTATCCTTTGGTGAGTAAGCCGCCCCATCAACATTAAAGCTGATTCCATGATTAAGGTATGCAGAGATTTTCTCCAGCTGCGTTCCGGCGAATACGCCCGTTGCTCCTGTTAATGTCATGCCCAGTACCATCATCGTTGCTACGGATTTCTTCATGTTTTTTTTCATCATATATCTCTCCTTCAAGTTGGGGTTTAGTTTTGTTTAATGGGCTCGCTGTCCCTTATGGCTTTATATTAAACCCCGAACATATCCAGAATAATTCTGAATTATCTCCAACTTGTAAACATGTGTATATATGCTGAGAATGTAGAACAAAAACTGAAGCTGCTTGGTGTGTTTGAACATATTCTTTGCCGAATCGAAACATTTTAGTTAAAAAGATAGAGGATTAGTCCGCCAAAACCAAGTACAATCGCACCAACGTACACATAGGAAAGTTTGCTTAGGTTTTGCTTTGTGCGGCGGTCATATTCGGGGTTGCTGGTCTGATTGGCTTTGGAATTTCCGATGATCATGGTAGCAATACCTCCAAATAAGGCAATACCCACAATTAAAACATAAGGCAACCAGGTCATGAATGGACCTCCTTTGCGAATAATATGATATGTCTTTATTGTACTTCAAGTTAACCTTTGATGTAAGCTTCATTTGAGAAAATAAGGGAAATGAAGTATCTGTCTTACAGTATGTATGTAGTCTTGGAGCAGAAAGATCACTATAATTTTATTATTTTTTAATATTAAAAAACCTTGATACAACAGGCATTCGCAGCTTTCTTCACTGAAGGTTGCGAATTTTTTTTGCCCACAGAGTGATCCAGAATAGAGAACCCTGCGTTACACCCTATGAAGACGACGACGAGGAAAGAAATTATACACAAAACATAATCGAGGAGTGAACAAGTAATGAAAATGAAAATGAAGAAGTTTATCGCACCTGTACTTAGCTTGACACTGTTAATGCCGGGGATCGCTGGAGCAGCTTCTGCACCACAGACACCAATGACAATGATGAAAGCATCCGTGAACACACCGGCGGCTGACCTGAGAGCAAACCTGGACCACCTGCTGTCCGAGCACTTTGCACTCGCAGTAACGGCCATGGCAAAAGCATATGACGGAGCAAAAGATGCAGATGCAGCCTACAAAGCACTCGACCAGAATGCACTGGATATGCAACCAGCCATCGCTTCCCTATACGGTGAGGCAGGTGCCAAAGAATTCGAACGCATCTTCCGCGCTCATAACAAATACACAGATGATCTGGTGAAAGCAACCAAAATGGGCAACCAGGCTGGGATCAAACAAGCACAAGCAAACATCAACGGTTTTGTGGATGAATTCTCCACATTCCTGAGCACAGCTACCGAAGGCAAGTTGCCAAAAGCAGCAGCCAAACAGGCACTGAAAGTACATGAAGATCTCGTTCAAAAAGTATTCGATGAGTATGTAGCTGGAGATTACGCTGATGCATACAAGGCTTATCGTGAAGGTTTCAAAGAAATGTTCGACGTAAGTAAGGCACTCTCCACAGCTATTACTACACAAATGCCTGAGAAATTCGAAAATACCAAAGCGGATACAAAAGCAGCCGATCTGAGATCTGCACTCAACCACTTGGCTTCCGAACACTTTGCGCTTTCGGCTCTGCAAATGCAAGAGGAATTTGATGGACGTACAGCCGCTTCCAACGCACTGATTACAGCTGAAGCTGGAAACACAGCTGACTTCAAAGCAGCGATTGCTTCCGTTTACGGTAACGATGGTGCCAATGCTTTCGAGAAAATTTGGGTAACGAACCACGTTAATGCACAAAGCGACTATGTAAAAGCTGTTAAAAACAACGATGCTGCGGCTCGTGCGGCAGTAGAGAAACGTATTGATGGATTTACAACAGAGTTCGCTACATTCCTGGATTCAGCAACAGCTGGCAATCTGCCAAAAGCAGCAGGACAACAAGCGCTGACAACGCATGAAAATCAAGTACAAAACGTATTGAATCAATATGCAGCAGGTAACTATGATGCTTCTTACACAACAAATCGTGAAGGCTTCAAAGTGATGTTTGGTGTAGGTCAAGCCCTTGGTAATGCCATCGTGACTCAATTCAATGACAAATTCCAAGAGCCAGCAACACCTGCACCAGCGCCAGAAATGACAACGGTGTGGATGCAACTGAACAGCAAAATGCTGAAAATTAACGACAAAACAACCAACATGGACACCACACCAGTGCTTTGGAAAAACACAACATACATTCCACTGCGTTTCTTGAGTGAAGGTATTGGTGCAACGGTGAAATGGGACAAAAAGGCACAACAAGTAACGGTAATGGCTGGCGATGATACGCTTGAATTCTGGGTGAACAACAACGTTATGGAAGTGAACGGCGTGAAGAAAAACGTGGGTGCAACGGTATTTGTTAACAAAGATGGACGTACGCAAGTACCTCTGCGCTTCATTGCTGAACTTCTGAACTGGGACGTGAAATGGGCACAAAAAGATGGTTCCATTACGCTGACGAAATCGATGTAATAGTAGAGTGAAACAAGTTTAAAACAAAAAGAGCTGCCCCATACGGCAGCTTTTTTGTATTCACCCAAAAGTTCCAAATATTTGGTATAATCATCGAGTAATGACCTACATAACAGCTTGAATAGCCGATGGAGTCTAGAATGATGTATGATAATTTGGTATAAGCAAAATGAAGAGGGGGACAGAAGAATGAGTACATCATCAAAATCGGAGCGTCCAGCGAGAAATGTGGATACCCGGTTATTTGTTGCTTGGGCCGTTTCCGTTATTGCAACAGGGGGGAGTCTCTATTTCAGTGAGATCAAGGGATATCTTCCATGTGATCTATGCTGGTACCAGCGTATATTCATGTATCCACTAACCATCTTGTTGGGCATTGCCTACTTTAAGGATGACGTGGGCATCACCAAATACGTACTCCCACTTAGCTTCGTCGGTGGCGGCATTTCGTTATATCATGTAACAATCCAGCGTATTTTTTCGGCTACAGGTAATGCCGTGGCGTGCGGTAAGGTTCCATGTTATACCGACTATTTGAATTGGTTTGGTTTCATCACAATTCCATTACTGGCACTGATCGCCTTTATTATCATCATCGTGATGCTGTGGGGTATCGGCAAAACACCAAAATCTTCTTAATAAGAAAGGATAGATGGTGATGAGCGGACAAGCTCGTTGGTTCATGCCCTTCATTATTCTGCTCCTCCTGACGGTTGGATGCTATTATGAAGAACAGTCACAATCAGGCGAGATGCCAGAGATGATTAAAGTGAAACTTGACGTTCCAGAGAAGGCTTCTCTTCATAAACCAACAAGGTTGCAGGTGAAGCTTACACAGGGAGATGCACCGTTACGTCAGGCTGATCATGTGCAATTCCAGATCTGGAATGAGCTTGATGATCCGCCTTCTGTATCTCCGGAACAAGGTATGATGACAGCGGACGAACTGGAGAATCAGGGGGCTATTACTGCCACTGAGTCAGAGGAAGGGCTGTATGAAATCCAGCATACCTTTGAAGAACCAGGTACGTATGTGGTACAGGTCCATGTTACGCACGGAGCTATGCATAGCATGCCGAGAGCGAGAATTGTAGCGGAATGAAGCAATGGGCGGGTACCAAGGGTTTGGTTCAGGGTTAGCAATGGGTTTATAATGTTAAAGGTATGAAGAATGTTGTAGGAAAAGAGGGTGTTATGGCAACTATTCATGATGTTGCACTCAGGGCAGGAGTTTCTGTAACTACCGTCTCGCGTGTATTAAACAACCGGGGATATATCAGTCAGAAGACTCGGGACAAAGTGTATCAAACCATGGACGAACTTAATTATCGACCCAATGAAATTGCCCGTTCTCTTCTGCGTAAGCAATCCAATGTTATAGGCTTGATTATTCCTGATGTATCCCATCCGTTTTTTGGAGAACTGGCTAGCTATGTTGAGTATCATGCTTACCAGAATGGATTTAAAATTATGTTATGCAATTCCCACATGGACCCTTCCAAAGAGCGTGAATATGTGGAAATGCTTAAGGGTAATCGCGTGGATGGCATTATTATGGGAAGTCATACACTGGAAGTTGATGAGTATATGAATCTGCATTCCCCAATCGTGACCTTTGATCGTAAGATCGGTGAAGACATCCCGTTTATCTCATCTGATAACTATCAGGGAGGGGTTATGGCTGCTGAATTGCTGCTCTCGAAGAACAGACGGAATCTGGCACATATCTGCGGTAATTTGGAATTGCAAATGCTGTCCAATCGCCGGACGACAGGTTTCGTTGATACATTGCAGGCTCATGGAGTCAAACCGGTCATGATTCATGAAACCGATCTGAATGTGTTTGATCAGCATCAGTATACGGAATTAGTGGATAAGCTGCTTGCACAACACCCCGAGGTGGACGGGCTCTTTGTAACGAGTGATCTGATGGCGGTGCATGCGCTGAAGCAGATCGTGTTAGGTGGGCGCAAGGTACCCGACGATATCGCTATTATAGGTTATGATGACAGTCGTGCGGCAGCGTATACGGTGCCTGGCATAACAACGATCAGGCAGCCGGTGGAGGCTATGGCTAAGCTGGCAATTGATCTGATTCGGCGCCAACTTGCGGAAGAGAAGATCGAAATGGAGCATATTTTGCCGGTTACCATCGTGGAGAGAGAGACGACCTGATAAAGGTCGTTTTTTTCTATTCGTCCTTTTGCAACAGAAAAATCAAGGCACGTTATTTTTTTTAAAATAGTATGTCAAACGATTGACATGTTAAACCTTTGACATTATAATTCGTCTTGTAAGCGTTTCCTTTTATACTATTGATCAGGGGGCATGACAAGATGAAAAGAGAACGGAAATGGATGAAATTATCGGTATTGTCATTGATTATAATGCTTGTATTGTCAGCATGTGGAGGTGAAGCAACGACGGAGTCCAACTCCTCCTCAGAGGGTAGCAGCAGTGAGAGTGTCAAAATCACCATGCTCAATTCCAAATCGGAAATTAACAGTCAGCTGGAGCAAGCGGCTAAAGACTTCCATGCCGAAAATCCAAATATCACACTCGAAATTGTACCTGTAGGCAGTGGACAGTCTCCGTTTGAAAAAGCGTCTGCTTTGTATGCCTCCGGCAGCCCTACAACGATGATGATGCTGGATACAGGGGATGTAGAGAAATTCAAGGATCGTGTTCTGGATCTCACATCCGAGTCTTGGATGAAGGATGCCGTGGAGAACAGCACAGCGGCTACAACGTTTGATGGCAAAAACTATGCCTTCCCGTTCTCTATTGAAGGATATGGATTCATTTATAACCAGAATGTTTTGGATCAGGCAGTAGGTGGGACATTCGATCCGAAGTCTGTACAGACCACTGCACAGCTCGATGAGCTGTTCCAAAAGATCGCTGCTACTGGAAAATCACCTTTGATTGTATCTCCGATGGATTGGTCGCTTGGTGCGCACTATCTGGGGCTTGCATATGGTGGCCAGTCGGCGGACCGTGCGAAGGTGGATCAATTCATTACGGATCTGAAGGCAGGTCAAGTGGACCTTGCTTCCAACGCCGTGTTTAATGGCTTGTTAGATACATTTGACCTGATGAAAACCTACAATATCGACAAGGCTTCTCCACTGTCCGGAACCTATGAGCGTGGACCTGAGGTCCTTGGCAAGGGTGAGGTAGGCATCTGGTTCCAGGGCAACTGGGCATGGCCACAAATTTCAAGCTTTGATACAGCAGATGGAAAATATGGCTTCCTCCCGGTACCTGTGAGCAATAATCCGGATGATTTCGGTAATACACAAATCTCTGCTGCCGTATCCAAACGAATATTGCTGGATAAGGAGAAGAGCACACCAGCGCAGCAGGAAGCAGCGAAGAAATTTTTGGAATGGATCGTTTATAACGAAAAAGGTCAGGATTTCCTGGTGAATCAAGCCAGTATTATTCCGGCATTCAGCAACATTACACTAGAGCCAACAGATCCGCTTGGCAAATCCATTAGTGAATACATCAAGGCAGGCAAAATCGAGGAATCAATGAGCACACTTCCCGCGGATCACTGGTCCAAACTGGGTGCATCCATGCAGAAATATTTGGCTGACGTCATTGACCGTGCCGGACTTGCCAGTGAAATTCAGGCATACTGGAGCAACGTGAAATAAAGGAATTAATCATAGCCCTGTGCAGCACATAGAGAGAGACTAGCGGTAGCCGGAGATGATGAATGTACAGCTTCCACATGAGGTCCGTTCAACTTGTTTCCGGTATAACCGCCAGGCTAATCATTTGGATAGAGTGGAGGATGACAATGCTGACCGAAAAAGGATTATGGACACGTCTGCGCACTCGCCTGATCTTTACTGGCCCGACATTATTTGCGTTTGCTACGGTGATGATTATTCCATTTTTGTATGGTATTTATTTGACGTTTACGAACTGGGATGGTATTGCAGTCGATCAAAACTTTGTTGGCTGGGATAATTACATCGGTGTGTTCAAGGACACGGTGTTCTGGAAATCATTCGGGATGACGCTGGAGTACGTATTTATTACCGTTGTGCTGACCAATACGGTTGCTTTCCTGCTCGCTTACGCTGTAACTCGGGGAATGAAGGCACAGGGCTGGTTTCGGGCCGGATTTTTCCTGCCGAATCTGGTGGGCGGAATCGTGCTTGGTTTCATCTGGCAGTTTATTTTTAATCAGGTACTCGTTTTTGCAGGACAAAAAATGAATCTCACGCTGTTTTCCACCTCCTGGCTGGCTGACCCTGATAAAGCGTTCTGGGCACTCATTGTGGTGACCGTTTGGCAGTATGCCGGCTATATGATGGTTATCTACATTGCAGGACTGATGAATGTGCCGAAGGATGTTATGGAAGCAGCCAGCATTGATGGGGCAAGTAATCGCAAAATGTTGGCGCGCATTGTATTGCCACTGATGGTTCCTTCGTTTATTGTTTGCATCTTTTTGTCACTGCAACGGGGATTCATGGTGTATGATCTGAACGTCTCCCTGACCAGTGGTGGGCCCTTCAAGAGCACAGAGATGGTATCCATGCATGTTTATGAGCAGGCCTTTCTTGCTCGTGACTACGGATTGGGTCAGGCAGAAGCCTTTGTTCTGTTTATCCTTGTAGCCGCCATTACATTGCTCCAGGTCTATTTCAGCAAAAAACTGGAGGTCGAGGCATGATGGCTGGACAATCGCGCATTCTCAACTGGATGAAGTTTATTGCATTAATCGTTGTGATGATTTTGTTTGTATTTCCGTTTGTACTTCTAATCGTCAATTCGTTCAAGGCTAACCAGGCAATTACCTCCGATCCGCTGGGCTTGCCAAGCTCCTTTCAATTCGATAATTACGTCAATGCGTTTGACAAAATGGGATATGTATCCGCCTTCAGCAATTCGTTGCTTATTACCATTGCAGGTGTATTACTGATTGCTCTTTTTGCGGCGATGACAGCCCATTACTTTGTTCGTCACAAAAGCAAACTGAATCAGTATCTCTTTTTCCTGATGGTAGCTGCGATGATTATTCCGTTCCAGGCCATTATGATTCCATTGGTTAAAATATACGGCTCGCTTAGCCTGCTGGATAACAAGTGGTCGCTGATCTACATGTATATTGGCTTTGGCAGTCCGCTCGCCGTATTTATCTACCATGGCTTTATCAAAAGTATTCCTCTGGAGCTTGAAGAAGCGGCTCTCATGGATGGCTGCGGCAGAGTGCAGACCTTTTTTCGCATCGTACTGCCGGTGTTACTGCCAACAACCGTAACGATTAGCGTACTGAATGTATTGTGGATATGGAATGATTTTTTGCTGCCTTCCTTGGTGCTGACTTCATCCGAGCAGCGTACGCTGCCGCTGTCCACGTTTTATTTTTATGGAACATATACCGTGGATTACGGCCCATTGATGGCTGGTCTGGTGTTGACCCTGCTGCCTGTACTGATCGTTTATCTGTTTGCGCAGAAGTACATTATTCAGGGGGTTATGCAAGGGGCTATCAAATAAGTTCAGCTGGGTGATATAGAGAGAGACAGGAGTGAAGCATATGAACCAGGAACGATACGAGCAGCAGGAAATAGACACAAGGCAAGAGACAGACCTTGGACTGACGAGTTCTTCGGCTCAAACGAAGGAGAGTTATACACTCGCCCGGGCCAATGCATATATCAAGGAGCATCGACATCAAGTTGATCCAACCTATCGAATGGCCTATCATTTGATGCCGGAGGTAGGCTGGATGAATGACCCCAACGGCTTCATATACTTTGGTGGGATGTATCATATGTTTTATCAGCATTATCCCTATGAACCGGTATGGGGGCCGATGCACTGGGGCCATGCGGTGAGCCGTGATTTGGTTACGTGGTCTTACCTGCCTGTTGCACTGGCGCCCGATCAGAGCTACGACAGTGGAGGTTGTTTCTCCGGAAGTGCAATCGTGCAGGATGGCAAATTGGTGCTGATGTACACGGGGCATGTTGTGACTGGACCCGACAAGGATAACGATTACTTGCAGACACAGAATATCGCTGTCTCGGACAATGGAATTGATTTTGTCAAAAGCGCGATGAATCCGGTTATACGGCTGGATCAAATCCCAGCGTATACCAGTCCCAAGGACTTCCGTGATCCAAAAGTGTTTGAACGAAACGGTGTGTACTATTGCGTCCTTGGCTCAAATGATGCTGCGGGCAAAGGTGTCATTCTGTTATACCGTTCAACGGACTTGCTGGATTGGAGTTATGTTAACATCATGGCCCAGAGTGACGGGACGCTTGGTGACAATTGGGAATGTCCAGATCTGTTCACACTGGATGGCCGAGATGTGCTGATCATGTCTCCACAGCGCATGCCTGCTCAGGGAGATAACTATCGCAACTTGCATTCGACCGTTTATATGATGGGAACGTTGGATGAAGACCAAGGTGTGCTGAAGTACGAGCAGTACGTTCCGCTGGATTGTGGCTTCGACTTTTACGCGCCCCAGACGATGGAGGATGCACAGGGACGACGAATCATGGTGGCCTGGATGGATACGTGGGAAACGGAAATCCCGACACAACAGTCTCATGCCTGGGCTGGAGCGATGACGTTGCCGAGACAACTCATTCGCAGGGGAGAACAATTGATATTCCAGCCGCTTCCCGAACTTATACAGTACAGGTCGGAAGGCACCGAGCAGTATGGTATACATTTAAGTGGTGACGGACATGATCTTGATCTTGGAATCAGTGGAGACTGTTACGAACTGTATGCTGTATTCGAAGCGGAACAGGCACGACACTTCGGATTGAAGCTGCGTACGGGTGAGGATGAAGAAACCGTGATTTCCTATGATGTAGAGCAGCGTCGTTTATGCTTAAATCGCGAGCATGCCGGACAAGGGCCGGGCGGAGAACGAGCTGTGACAGTGGAACTGCTTGCCGGGAAACTGGAACTTCATATTTTTATGGATGTCAGCTCCGTTGAGGTGTTCATTCAGCAGGGAGAGCAGGTCATGACAGGGCGAATATATCCTGGGCCGAACTCGACAGGTATCAAGGCTTTCTCGTCTGGAACGTGTACGTTGACCGAGCTTCACAAATGGGATTTACGAATTCCCCGATAAAATTCTATCTAAAATTCAGCCTTGACCTTGAAGTATACTTCAAGGTTTATTCTTTTTTTATCAAGAAATATTGGAGGCTGAATAATGAGAATTTTAGAATGGATTTTGGTATTGGTAACCGTAGCTGCTACGGTATTTATGCTGGTGTTTCCGAAGCGCCGGGCAATGATAATGGAGACACTCACAGCTCTGATTCTGGCAGTGCTTCTGCATGGCTTGATCAATTCATTTCGCGTGCAGATGATACCAACCTATCTTGTTAGTCTAGTATTATTCATTACGTTAATCATTCAACTCATGAAATCATACCGTAGTGGCCGTTATGTTCAGAGCGCGCGAAGACCCAACCGTCTTTCAAAAATCAAGATGACACTGGTATCGATTCTGGTTCTGGCCTTCAGTGCAGGTTCAATCATACTTACCTGGCTGTTACCTGCCTTTACGATGCCTGAACCAACCGGCACCTATGCCATTGGCACGTTCTCTGAGCACCTGGTGGATGGATCTCGTGAAGAGACCCAAACACCCGACGCGGGGGACAAGCGTGAACTTATGATTAATGTATGGTACCCGGTGGATCAGGAGGCCGCCCAAGGGCTGCCGCTGGCGCATTACCCTAGTGAACTGGGAGAAGCGATCAGTCTGGTGTTTGGCATTCCGTCTCAGGTGTTCAGTTATCTGGATACCATTCCAACACATGTGGTGCAAGGAGCTGAGATGTCCACCGTCCAAAGCAAGTATCCGGTTCTGCTATTCTCGCCGGGTGTCCGCTCAGCCCGTTTTCAGAGCATGACGATGATTGAGGAACTGGTTAGCCATGGTTATATTGTCGTGGGGATAGATCACCCGTATACGTCAGCACAAGTGACATTTCCCGATGGACGTGAAGTCTCCTATCAGGCTGACCCTGAATTTGCAACGTCAGCGGAATTATATCAATATAATGTAGAAGGTATAGGCATACGTGCAGATGATGCAAGCTTTGTTCTCGATATGCTTACCCAGTGGAATTCACATGATCCGAATCAACTGCTCCAAGGCAAACTTGATCTGGATCACGTTGGCATCATAGGACATTCGTATGGTGGGGCAACAACAGCGGAAGCACTGGCGCAGGATGAAAGATTCCAGGCAGGACTTAGCCTGGAGGGAGGATTCTGGGGAAAAGTATCCACGACAGCCCTGAAACAGCCGTTTATGTATATCATGTCGGGTGGAACCGCCAAAAGTCTGGAACCGGATGCCACCGAAACGGAAAAAGTAGCCTATCCAGAGTTTAAGCCTGATCTGGATCGAGTGATGACAAGTAGTCTGAATGATACCTATTATCTGACGGTGGATAATTTCTTCCATCAAAGCTTTACGGATATATCGTTGATTTCACCGAAACTATTCGCCAGAGGCATGACGCCAGAACATAATGTGGATATAACCAGATCCTATGCGCTGGCATTCTTTGACCGTTATCTGAAAGGGGAAGAGCAGTCATTGCTGCAAGGAGCTTCAGCACAATTTCCCGAGGTCACCTATGATGCCACGTATACCAAGATACGCAACAAACAAACGCAATAAGTCCGCAGAAAGGTGGAGGAGTAGACATGGAAACCATGACAAGAGGAATGTTGGCCAAGCGTACCGGCGTGAGTATGGCAACCCTCCGTTATTACGAAGATAGTGGAATTCTGCCTGCTCCCCGTCGTTCCTCCAACGGATATCGGGTGTATACCGAGGATTATCTGGTCAAAATTAAGTTCATTAAGGATGCCCAGCTACTGGGTTACTCCTTAAAGGAAATACAAGAGACCCTGCAACTGCTCAGCCAGGAAGATATGGAAAGTGATACGTTAAAAACACTCGTTTCTGACCGAATCACTGATATTCAGAAGCATATCGATCATCTGGAACAGATGCAGATTCATCTGGCACGACTGTTACATACACCGGAGGACGATATCGACAATTATATTCAATCGTTCAGGGTGCAAAAGAAAGAGCCGTAATCGCGGCTCTTTTCCTGTTTAGGAGAAAACAGGCGTGGACTACTGAGCAGGGAATCGGATATTTAAAACGAATACATAGTGTAGTTTGCCAATACATAATGGTGGTAAACGTGATTTCAATAATTCAATAATGAAACTCACACCACAAAAGGAGTAACATTTTCTATGAGGGATTTACAAGGTTTTGTATCCGATTACATTAAAGGAAAGAAACATCTGCACCTTGAGATTGGCGTTATTACAAAGGGAGATATCGAATATCATTCATTGGGCAATCCCAAAAAGAAGAGCGTGGCTTCTCCTGAACACAGGTTGTTCGAAATCGGCTCTGTAACCAAACTTTTTACATCGATCCTTCTGTTAGAATTGGAGCGTCAACAGCAGCTTTCCACGGATGACACGGTTGGCAAGTACATACACAATGGCAAAAACGATTATTTGAATAAGGTTACCTTAAAAAGTCTTGCGACGCATACCTCTGGCTTACCCGGAGTTGCCACAAACCTGTCCTCGAAGAAAAACCGATACAATCCGTATTCGAATTATACGGCGGATGATTTACTTGCTTTTTTATCCGATGCTGACTTTACGGATCAGATGGGTTCATTTGAGTATTCCAATACCGGCGTGGGTTTACTTAGCTATATCCTATGTAAAGTATCAGGAAGTACATATGACGATCTGCTGAAAAAATATATCACAGGTCCATTAAACATGACAGAGACAGCTGTTATGCTGAATGCAGAACAGAACGGCAGATTTGTAGATGGACATACGTCAACGGGGAAAAAGATGCCTCACTGGGATACGGGTGTACATGAAGGGGCAGGAGCGATCAAGTCATCTCTTCACGATATGTGTTTATTTGTACAGGCCAACCTGAATGAAGATCATCCGCCAGTCTCTGCAATACAACAAAGTCACATGCCTGTGATGATTGGAGATTCAACCCATCATTACGCCTGGTTTAGTGATAATATCTCAGATCAGAATATTCTCTGGCATAACGGTGGCACATTTGGTTTCTCCAGTTATTTGGCTATAAATAAGGAACAGAGTATAGGCGTCGTATTATTGTCCAATTATTGTTTTGGATCTGCCTCTATTGTGGATGAGTATCTGGATGCGATATTCAAGTTTATAACTAAAAAAGACCTTTATCCACTCATGCCGCTGGACCCTGTGGGTAATAAAATACTGGAAGCCATGATGCAGAGATAAAAAAACACCTCTAATAGAGAGCACCTAAAGATGTATTTCGGACGCTCTCTGTTCGAGGTTTCTTTTAGTTCTATCTTAATGATCTCAATCATGACATACCCGCTTCACGCAGAAAATGGTGTACAATCTCCGTCTGATACTTGATACGGGTCGAGCGTTTCAGACTCCAGCAGGTCTCCACCGTGACGGAACGGGCTTGTAATAGTCTTGAAGCCGCTGTACGGGCAGATCCCGGCAATTCATGCTGCTTGAGGTTAAAATGACGATCACGAATGGCAATCGACCGATTCATCCGTTCGATAATTCTTCTGCAAACTGGAATGGTGCGACTGCCAGGATTGGTGATCAATGTCTGTCCAAGCACTCGCGAACTAAGCTGCGATAGGCCGTTAGCTTCATGCAGATCGAGCCACCAGTCGGCCCGATGTTCACGGGCCAACTGAAAAACCGCCGCAGCGAGCGGATGTTTGGCCTTGCCTGACATACGGCGTGGAAACGTACGATTCAGATCTGGCTTGCCTCTGATTTTCTTTGCGTAGGCTTGCTGGTTCACGCGTGGCACGATAATTAACAGCCCTCGCTGAATGGCGTGACGACCTGTCGCAATATCATCTGCGAGTTTTTGCGCAGCGGCCATACTCGCCGTTTCATTCCCGTGAACCCCGGATGTAATGAACATCAAGGGTCCCGGCATCATGCCACGTACGATGAAGTAGGGAGTGGCGTGTACGCTGGATGCTGCAAGGACATGTTTGGTCACAAGCATGACGCTTCACCTCCGTTATTACATTACGCCATGTCCCTCTTTCATGTAACGGCGTAAGAACAGGTCTTCATCCTATTTCCTCACAAAATGGGCCGACTAATACACCCGATGAATGATATCTTCAAAATCGGGTTCTTTCATCTCTACATCTTCAATCTCACCCCAGTGCTCCAACTGTTTCAGAATGTCCATTGTGCTCCATTCCTTCCGGTTCACTTCGACGGTGACAATCTGCCCTTCCACTCCTGTAATATGTATCGCGGACGATATAACATTCGGGATGTGAAACGCTCCTCGGAACGTTACCCGAATCAGCGTAGGTAGTCCGATGGTTTCGCGAAGTGATGAGATCGTGCCGTCATATGTCAGTTGACCATGGTTAATCACCATGACCCGGCTGCATAACTGCTCAATGTCGTCCATGTCATGTGTGGTCAGTAAAATCGTTTTGCCAAACGTTTCATTTAATGTTCGTAGAAATTGACGAATATTCCGCTTTGCGTTCACATCAAGTCCAATTGTTGGTTCATCGAGAAAAAGCAGTTCGGGATCATGCAGCATGGAAGCTGCGAGATCCGCACGCATGCGTTGTCCAAGCGAGAGCTTGCGGACAGGCGTGGCCCAGAACGATTCAAGGTCCAGCAGTTCGGCGAACTGGGACAGCCGTTTCTTTTTGTCCTCGGCACGGACACCGTACATCTCGGCCAAAATATCATATGAATCTTTCACGGGCAGATCCCACCAGAGCTGGCTGCGCTGCCCAAACACAACGCCCAGTCGACCAACGGTCCTGCGCCTGTCCTGATGTGGGTTCATACCGTCAAGCCTTACCTCACCCGAGGTTGGGTGCAGAATACCTGTCAGCATTTTGATCGTGGTAGACTTGCCAGCTCCGTTCGGACCGATGTAACCCACAAATTCCCCAGGGCCGATATCAAAACTGATATCACGTACCGCTTCCTTGGACACATACTCACGTGAAAATAACGTACGTAAACCGGAGAAACGCCCTTCGCGAATAACAGGAGTTTTGAATTCCTTTTGCAGATGCCGTGCTGTGATCATGTTCATGATTCGTTTCGCCTCCTTAGCTACCTGTACTTTGATATTTGGTCATGCCGAATTGCCAAAAACGCAGACTTGCAGCCAAGCTCAGTACGGCAACCGCCGCAACAGCAACAAGAATCCACGCTCCTCCTTCACCCCGTAGCAGGTAAAGTGACGGAATGTAGTTGACGAATCCCACGGGAATTACCGTCAGCAGAATACCAGACATCCATTTGGGATATAACGTTAGCGGATATTGGGCAGCCGTTCGTGCGGCATCCTCAGTGATCGTCTGTAATTCTTCAATACGTGTGGTCCAGAATCCGAGTGTGGCGGTAGCAAGTCCGATGGAAAAGAGAATGACTGCGCCCGTCAGGATAATGAGCAGGGAGAAGGGAATGGCAGTCCAGCCAATCTGTCCGCTGTGCATCATGCCTGCCAAAGACCAGCAGAGAATGAACCCGCCTTGCAGGACTTCTCCAGCCATAATGCGGAAGTTTTGCGGCAGCAGTGCCAGCAATACAGGCATGGGACGTGTTAGAAGTTGATCAAGCTCCCCATTAACCAGATATTTTTCCAGATGGTGAACTTCGTTTCCGAACGTTCGATACAGTGTTTTGGATAACGTCATGATGGCGAAGAGATAACCGATCTCATGGAGGGACCAGCCTTTAATGGCTCCGAATTTGTGCAGCACGAGAGCAACCATCAGAAACTCGGATATTTGAATTAAAGCGGCCAATACGGACGCCATGATGAAATTGAACTTATATTGCATCCGGCTGCGGATGCTTGTTCGAATGAGCATTTTATATAAATTGAACCAGGAAGTTCGCTTCATCCGCCCTGCACCTCCACTTTACGACGTAACACTTGGGTGATCGCAAGACAGATCAACGTCATAAAGACACACCAAAGCAAGGTTCCCCATAACAAGGAGCCATCTTCGAAACCAAGATAGATTCGGGTAGGTACATAGAGCAGGAAAGGGTAGGGTGATATCCAGGCAAGTTGTTCAAGCCAGTTCGGTAGCCATTCCAGCGGAATGAAAAAACCAGCCAGCAGATTCATCATCGCGTGATTGCCCCAGTGAAGCCAGGAGGACTCTGTGGTCCACATCGACGTGGCACCAATGATGTAGTTCATACAGATGGACAAGTATGCGGCGCCGGCAAGACCAAGTGCGGCATAGAATAGTGTTGAAACGTCTGAGGGGCAATGTAGGGAAAAGACAATGGAGAAGAGCAGGTAGATCGGGATACTTTTGTACACAAACTGGTAGGCAATCTGCCCCCATTCGCGTGCCATCAGGTGGGTGAACAGATGAACAGGCCTCATCAGGTCCAGTGCGATCTGCCCTGTCCTGACGGATAGGGGAATACCCAATCCATTCGTGAGAAAACCCGAGATCCAGAGAGAGGATTGCGTGAACGCAATGTAACTGATCATCCCTTGTGTCCCGTATTCACCGAGCGTATGGTCGGCCCCGATGCCGATCCAGAGGCAGGCATACATGTAACCAAACATGGCGCTTGCCAAGTTATGTACCATGTGTGCCCCGCGGTATTGCAGATTCCGGGAGTAGGCTTTGGAAGCCAGAGTGAAATAAAGCATGTGACACCTCCGATAAGTGGATTGAACGGCGTTTCCGTTCACTTCAGTCAAGGCGAAAAAGAGAGAAGGACAACAGCATACCAATTTATTCCTTCACAGGCAAGACATTTTTTTAGCTAATAATGGTATTAACAGGGGTGTTCATGATTGCGCCACAAGACAACGGTCTGTCCGTTCATTTATAATTGAGAGGTAGTATCGCAAACGTTTACAATGTGAAATATTCAAATTTTAAATAAACCGCCGGGCTTGTGCTTGACGATTGAGGATACAGAACGAACAATCCGGCAAGAGAGAAGGATGTCATGAAGAAAATTGCATGGGTCACCGATAGTACCAGTACACTGGATCCCGTTTTTGCGGAGCAAAATCATATCTACATCGTACCGCTGCGCATCTTATTTGGAGAGGAATGTTACCGGGAAACCGATGACATTACATCTGAAATGTTCTATGAGAAACTTGCGGAGGCTTCACGTGCGAGCAGTTCGCAGCCACCCATTGGCGAGTTCATTGAACTGTATGAGTCGCTCAAAGACAAGTACGATGAGATTATTACGATTCATTGCTCTACAGAGCTTAGCGGAACGCTGCATACGTCCATGCAGGCTGCAGAGATTGCAGGAGTGACGGTGACCGCAATTGATTCAAAGGCAGGTGCCTATCCTCACCGTGAGATGATTATGCAAGGACTGGAATGGCAGAAGCAGGGATGTTCAGCTGCCGAGATCAAAGTAAACATTGAACAGATGATTGATAACATGTCCTTTTACCTCATACCGGCCAGTCTTCAGCATCTTCATCGCAGTGGACGGGTGTCGGGCACACAGCTAATCATCAGTCAACTGCTCAAGATCCATCTGCTGCTCCGATTTGAAGAGGGCAAAGTGGTTGTGAATGAGAAGATTCGCACGTTCAAGCGGACGAAAGATCGCATGCTGGATATGCTCAAGCTTGATATGGAGAAAGTAAAGCATGTGTGCATTATGCATGCGAACAATCAGGAAGAAGCCGTCACGATCAAGAAGCAGATTGCCAATCTGCTCCCCAAATTAAAGACCGAAATCATGCCGTTTATCCCTGTGGTGAGTATTCATGCAGGTGCAGGAACCATTGGACTGTGCTGGATCCACAGTGAGAACGGATATAGAGAATAGAAGCACCAGCATTGATCTACAGACACTCATAGACCTGGCAGGAAGCACACTTTATCCCAAAGTGGTGATCCTGTCAGGTTTTTTCGTATGTCATTGCCAATTCAAACAAACTGTGAGGTAATAAAGAAAACTGTTCATGTTGGAGGGAAACATGTGTTAAGTCACCGCTTGTTGCTTGTTGAAGATGATCGTTCAATTAGTGAGATGGTCGGGCCATACTTGGAAAAAGAGGGCTACGACGTCACTTATGCATATGACGGCTTAGAGGCAGAACGTCAGTTCAGCCAGTCACAACCGGGGTATGATCTGGTTATTCTGGATCTGATGCTGCCCCGCAAAAGTGGGATGGATGTGCTGCAAACCATTCGGGCAGTCAGTCTGGTACCTGTGCTCATTCTGTCTGCGAAGGATGGGGAGGTGGACAAAGCATTAGGACTGGGCTTCGGTGCAGATGATTACTTGAGCAAACCTTTCTCGTTAATCGAATTGACTGCCCGCATTAAAGCTGCGATTCGCCGCGCCAATTATACTGCTCTGCCTGTGACTGAAGTGGCTAAAGATCAGCGTATTCGCATTGGCGGACTTCTGGTCGACATGGAGACGTACGAGGTGGAGCGTGAAGGTACACCCGTCAAGCTGACGTCCAAGGAATTTGGCATCCTGAAGTTATTGGTTACTCATCCTGGCAAAGTGTTCACCAAGGCTCAGATCTACGCTTCGGTCTGGAACGATCAGTATTATGGAGACGAAAATATCATTAACGTACATATGCGTCGTCTGCGTGAGAAACTGGAGGCAGATCCTTCGGCTCCCCAGTATATCAAGACACTCTGGGGCATCGGGTATAAGCTGGAGGCGGAGCAGGGATGACACTGATTTTTGCCATCACAACGGGTATTCTGGCCATTGCCTTCATTGTATTATGGTTGAAATTCCGGAAACGCAGTCAACACCTGTCCTATATTCATCACAAAATATCCGATATCCTGGATCAAGGCACCTTTGAGCGCTTGCTCGTATTCAACAGTGATGATCAAGTTAGCCAACTTCTGAAAGACATGAACCAGCTGCTGGACCATGCGCACCGTGCGACGGCCGGTTATGCGAACCAGGAGAAGGAGATGCGCAATATGCTCTCCAACATCTCGCATGATCTGAAAACGCCGCTTACGGTTGTGCTGGGTTATAGTGAGACCTTGCTGCACAGTCCATCATTGACCGATCAGGAACGAAAGATTATGACGGAGAAAATACAAGATAAGGCGCAGGAAGTGCTACGTCTGATTCATTCCTTTTTCGATCTGGCGAAGCTGGAATCTGGAGACACTGAGCTGGTGCTTAGTCGAGTTAATATAAGCGAATTATGCCGGTTGAAGATGATCTCCTTTTATGAAATGTTGACCAATCTCGGGTTGCATGTGCAGTTGGAGATACCTGACGGGGATATCTTCGTGCAAGCGAATGAAGAAGCAATGGACCGTGTGCTGGATAATCTCATTACCAATGGGATGAAGTATGGAGCAGAGGGTAAGGTGCTGGGGCTAACGCTCGAACATTCGAAAGGTGGACCTGTGACGCTACAAATCTGGGACCAAGGGAAGGGAATTCCTGAAAGTGAGCATAGTCGTGTGTTCGAACGTATGTATACGCTGGAGGATTCCCGCAATCGACTCTATCAGGGCAGTGGCCTTGGTCTGACGATCACGAAGCGGCTAGTTGAGCGGATGGGTGGAAGCATTCATTTACATAGTGTGCCACATCAACGGACTGTATTTTCGGTTACCTTAAAGGCCAGGTAGAGCCTGTTTTGGCATTTTCGGTCAAGCTTAAGGTTTTTGTAAGATTTGATTAATAAAAAAGCAGACTTTTCTCTTTACAATACAGATATAGGAACCCGGACAGGGGACGTAAAGGAGAACAAGACGATGACTTATATCGCACGAACGATAGATGTGACCAAAGTATATGAAGGGGTAGAGGTTGTATCTAACGTCAATATGAGTATTAAGCAAGGTGAGATCTATGGATTTCTCGGTCCGAATGGTGCAGGCAAAACAACCATCATGAAGATGCTGACCAATCTGGTTAAACCAACAACAGGAGAAATTGAACTGTTTGGGGAGAAGCTTACACCTACATCCTATGAAGTGTTGAAACGAATGGGCAGCATTATTGAATATCCTTTTTTCTATGATAGGCTGTCTGCTCGCGAGAATCTGGAGCTTCACTGTGAATACATGGGGTTTCACAACAAAAAGATCATCGACAACACGATGGAAACGGTAGGGCTGAAGGATACGGGCAAGAAACCGGTCAAGGACTTCTCTCTGGGTATGAAACAGAGGCTGGGATTGGCTCGTGCACTCATAACCACACCCGAACTGCTCATTTTGGATGAACCGATCAACGGATTGGACCCTGTAGGGATCCGGGAGATGCGAGATTTGTTCAAGCGCCTTAGCAATGAGTATCGCATTACCCTGTTGGTCTCTAGTCACATTCTTGGCGAGATAGAGCAAATTGCTGACACGGTTGGTGTCATTCGCGGCGGTCGCTTGGTGGAGGAAGTATCGATGGAGAGCATTCGTGGAAGTCAAAATGAGTACATCGAGTTACAGGCGGTAGATATCCGCAAAGCGACTTATGTCATTGAACACCAGCTTGGTTTGAGTAATTATAAACTGGTCGATGACCAAACGTTACGCATCTATGATCCGGGAATCATTCCATCGGAACTGAACACCAAGCTGATTCAACACGGCATTGAGATCGAATCGATATCCAAACGGGCTCATTCCCTGGAAGAACACTTCATGAAGTTGGTAAAAGGGGATGAAGACGTTGCTTAAACTAATCAGACTTGAGATGCGGAAGCACCGCTTTGCACGTAATTTTGCAGGTGCAGGTATTGCCAACATAGCCATTCTTCTTTTCCTGATTATGATTGGATTCATGGATGTGGGAGCAGAAGATTATGCCTATGCCGATTACCAGACCGCCTTTATAATTATCGATACATTTGTGAGAGCGACCTTCATCATATTTGCAGGAGCTTTATTATCCAAGCTGGTGATCAGTGAGTATCGAAATAAAACCATGAACGTCATGTTCACCTATCCCATCCAGCGTCATAAAATCATCGCGGCCAAATTGATTATCGTGTTTGGTTTTACATTTGTGATGATTATGGTTACCGATCTGTTGATGGGTTCACTGCTGTTGATTGTTAATCAATTCTACTCCTTCATTCCTGAATCACTGAGCAATCGGGATATGTTGGGACTTCTGGTGAAGTACAGTATCAGTTCTTTATCGGCTGCGTGTATGGCACTCATTCCCCTATTCTTCGGTATGCGTAAGCATTCTGTTACAGCGACAATGGTCTCGTCCATTTTGCTAGTTTCGATTGTCTGCTCCGGATTCAACGGGTCGGAAGTTTCCATTCATTCGCTTATTATTATCCCTCTGACCCTTGGAGCAATAGGGATATGGATTGCTTCGATGTCCATGGTTCGTCTGGAGACAAAAGATGTGAACTGAATCATTCGGAAAACCATGCTCTGTATGGCTTCAGATGCCATTGACATCCGCTCGTACAAGGGATAGGATAATGTCAACTGAGACACGAAGGAGAATGCAACTACCATGACGATTCCAAAAACATTAACAATAGCTGGTTCGGACACGAGCGGCGGTGCAGGTATTCAAGCTGATTTGAAAACTTTTCAGGAGCTGGGTGTGTATGGCATGACCGTACTGACTACGGTTGTGGCAATGGAACCCGAAACATGGGATCACCAGGTCTTTCCTGTTGAATTAAATGTAGTTGAAGCACAGCTTCGCACTGTTCTGGACGGCATCGGTTTTGATGCCATGAAGACAGGTATGCTCGGTTCTGTAGATATTATTGAACTGGTAGCAAAACATATTCGCCGCAGCGGTCTGCCACAGATCGTTATCGATCCGGTAATGGTCTGCAAAGGTACAGACGAAGTACTGCAACCGGAAAATACGGAAGCGATGATCGAATTCCTGTTGCCAGGTGCTGATCTGGTTACACCTAATCTGTTCGAAGCATCCCAACTGGCGAAGAGTGGACCGATTCGCTCCAAGGAACAGATGGAAGCAGCGGCAGCAGCAATTCATGCCCATGGCTCGAAACATGTCCTGATCAAAGACAGAGGTGTCATTAGCCCGGGTAAAGCAATGGATCTACTCTATGATGGAACCAACTACGAATGGTTTGAAGCCGATGTTGTCGGCTCCGGATATACGCATGGTGCGGGCTGCACAACGTCTGCGGCAATTACCGCAGGATTGGCTCGTGGTCTTTCAGTGAAAGAGGCTGTTCGTGAAGGTAAAGCCTTCGTGACCAAAGCGATTGCCGGCGGATTCCCGCTGAACCGTTTTGTTGGCCCGACACTGCATGTGGCACACCGTCTGGAGCAACAACGTTAAGTGTTGCCAGGGAGCGCGCAGTAGCGTATCAATTCTGGATAACACACTTCGATTTCATTCAAGTAGCTGTCAATGAGCTGGAGCTTGCTCGTTGACGGCTTCTTTTTTGTGCGAATTTTTATAAAAATTAGTAACTTTTGGCTTATATTAATCGTATATATCATGGGAGTATTCCAAAACATGTATGGACACATGGACGACACATGGAATAGGTATGTTATCATCAGAAATCTAAAAAGGAGAGTCGGCCATGATCAGAACAGTGCTTCTGGTGGAAGATGAAAGCCGCATTCGTGAGATTGTGGCCGATTATTTCATAAAAGAACAATGGAACGTCATAGAAGCAGAACATGGAGTACAGGCACTGGAACTGTTGGCTCTGCATGAGGTGGATCTGGTTATTCTGGATGTTTTGATGCCTGAAATGGATGGGTGGACGTTATGTGGGCATATTCGATCCCAATCCACCGTACCTATTATCATGCTGACTGCACGGTCCGAGGATGACGATAAAATTCATGGATTTCAGCTGGGCGTAGACGATTACGTTACCAAGCCGTTTAGCCCACGTGTGCTGGTTGCACGTGCAGAGACATTAATGAAGCGTGTTGAAGGTGCATTTGGACGAGAGCAGGGTGTGATTCGCTTCGGACAGGTAACCCTTGATCCATGGGCCAGACGCCTGGAGAAGGACGGAATTGAAGTGGAACTTGCACCAAAGGAATATGATCTGTTGCTTTATTTGGTACGCAATGCAGGCATTGTGTTGTCCCGAGATGCCATTTTGAATCGGATCTGGGGATTTGATTTTGAAGGGGACTCACGTGTTGTAGATACCCACATCAAGAAGCTGCGCAGCAAATTGGGTGATGAAGCCAAGTGTATCCGGACGGTGATTGGCACCGGATATCGTTTCGAGGCAGAAGCATGAGAAGAAATGGCGTAACGATGAAGCTTTTCCTGGTCATGGCAGGATGTCTGGTTCTTCTATATGGGACGACGGTTTTTGCCCAGTTGGTCTGGTTTCCCGACTTCTATCAGCATCAAAAGGTCAGCAGTATGAAGAAAAAGCTGTCCAAGTTTGAACAGCAATACTCCAATGGGCATTGGAGTGATTTACAGCTAGCCAAGGAGACCGGGAAGTTCATGCGTCAGAATCAATCACATCTGGTCATTTTGACGAATACCGGAAGATTGGTTAATGACCCTTTCCACATTACGTTGCTTCAAGAGGATGGGAGTCACGTGAAGGTGTCCTTGTCCTTGTTTATCAATAGTGAGAATGCTGGCTGGATTACATCCCATCTGAAATATGGGCAAGAACTGACGGTGCGAGGTCCGGCCAGCGGGAACATGGTCTATCCATTCAAAATCCAGGATGCCACTTCTGCCGCATGGGGAACTGAAAGCTTTCAGGAATCAATTGAACCGGTAAAGGAATGGTCAGGTGTATTGACCGAGGTCGTTCTTCCCAATCTGGCAACGTGGAGTCAGAGGCAGGGACTGCTGGTGCAAGCACTGGATAGCCGGTTCCCTTTGTCCACCGAAGACCAACTGGCCTTGGCGAATGGCAAAATGCTCAATGAAGAATGGATGGATAGCTGGAGCGGTGTTCGCAATGTCATCACCATTGCTCCAGTGCATCGTTCCGGCCCCGAGCAGCAACTGATCTTCTCGCTTACCTCTCTACAGGAGATGAGGGAAGCGAATGAGGCAACACGTTTGTTCTATGCGTATTTTGGCATTGGGGCATTTATATTGATTCTGTTACTGGCGTTACTCCTGTCCCGAATTGTAACGAAGCCGCTCTTGGCCTTGAACCATGTCGCGAAGAAAATGTCTACGCTGGATTTCACGGTGAAATCACCCATCCGGCGTAATGATGAAATCGGCAGTCTGTCTAACAGCCTCAATGCCTTATCAGGAACCTTGGGTCAGACGCTGGAAGAGCTGAGGCAGGCCAACACGCAGATGCGTACAGATATGGAAATGAAGCAGGAGATTGAACAGCGTCAGCGCAAGTTTTTTGCCGATGCATCACATGAACTTAAGACTCCAATCAGCATTATTAAGGGATATTCTGAAGGGCTGAAGGATGGCGTGAGTGAGACCAAACGGGAGCGTTACATTGAGATCATTGCCGATGAGGCGATCAAAATGGAAACGATGGTTGAAGAGATGCTGGATCTGGTGCGACTGGAATCCTCAGCGGTTCAATTGAATACGGATGCGGTTGCACTGGCTGACATGATTGAAGATATCGCCGGCCGTCTGGGTCCGCAACTGAAGGACAAAGGATTGGATGTGGTGCTTGTATCCACAACAGAACAGACGGTTGAGGGTGACCGAAGCAAGCTGGAGCAAGTTATTTTTAATATCATGATGAATGCTATACGTCATGCGATACCACATACCGATATAACTATTGAGATCAGCAGACGTGAAGGTTTTGTCCATATTTCCATTGAAAACAAGGGCGAGCAGATTGCTGAAGCTGAGCGGCAGTATATATGGGAGAGGTTCTATCGGGTAGAGCGCTCACGTAATCGCAAAATGGGGGGGACCGGGCTCGGTCTGGCCATTGCGAAGCAGATTCTTGATCTGCATGGGTGCAGTTATGGAGTAGAGAATACACCGGATGGAGTCCGTTTTTATATTATTTTTCCTAAAGCCTAGTACGAAAGGGAGTCAACTCTTATGAAGTCTTTACCATCGATTTTAACCTTGGGGAATCTGAGTTCAGGCATGCTGGCAGTCATTATGGCTATTCATGGTGAATTTGCCCTGGCTGTGATGATGATATGGGTAGCGATGTTCTTTGATCTGTTTGACGGATTTGCGGCTCGTAAATTGCATTGTGAGGGTGAGTTCGGCAAGTCCCTGGACTCGCTTGCGGATGTAGTTTCATTCGGAACAGCACCCGTGCTGATTCTGTACCTGAATTCCATGCTTGAAGTGAGTGTGCTGGGGATGGCACTGACTGCATTGTTTCCGATTTGCGGTGCATTGCGTCTGGCCCGTTATAACTGTCAGAAGACAGCAAGCAGTGGTTTTGTCGGGATGCCGATTACATTTGCTGGCGGTCTGATGTCCTTTTTCGCGCTCTGGAGTCCTTATTTCACACATGGTGTAGCCTATCTTGTCATTATTGTATTATCCGGTCTCATGGTGAGCCAAATCCGATTCCCGTCTCTAAAACAAGTGCTAGCCTCACATGAGAAGGATATTGTGGAACCGAAATAAGGAGCGAGTCAGTATGGAATTTGCAAAAGAATTTATTGGTCAATATGGTTATTTCGCAATATACGGACTACTGGCTCTTGGCGTTATTGGCATGCCAATTCCGGATGAGGTGATGATGACCTTTGTCGGTTATCTCGCCTCCATCTCGGTATTGAATTACTCTGTATCCATCGCCGTCAGTTTCGGGGGGGCATTTACCGGAGGGCTGCTTAGCTACATGATTGGCAAGAAAGCGGGCAGGCCGCTGGTTGAAAAATACGGCAAGTGGGTCGGCGTTAATGCCAAACGATTCAGCAGGGTGGAGTCGTGGTTCCTCAAATATGGGTATTGGTCCATCATCCTGGGTTACTTCATTCCAGGTATTCGTCATCTCATGTGCTGTTTCTCCGGGATTAGCCGCATGGCGATTGGCAGGTACGTAGTTGTATCCAGCATCGGTGCATTCGTCTGGTGTGTTGTCTTTATCTCAATTGGCTTTTATGTTGGTGTGTTAACTTAAAATGGGACAGCCTGTTGTAACAACAGGCAAGGATGGAAGACCTCTTGAGTGTAAGGTGGTCTTTTTTTGTTTTTCTATATATGGTTGGAGACCTCATTCTGAGTAATTTAATCGACTAAAAGTAACTTCCCCTTGGAACTGTAGGCTAGCCCATAAGCTATTCCAAGTCCATTCAAGCTCAGAGCTAATTCTAAGTGTAAATTTCCATGTAACTCTCCATGTAACTCGTTATTGACCCAAGTATCTGATACTCCAGTATCTAAAGTGGATCGCAATTAGGTTTAAAAGTAGTAGCTCCAAAAGTTAAAGTAGTAACTCCAAAAGTTTCGATGTCATTTCCAAAATTCTAACGAACCCAGGTGAGCTTATTATCGAGATAACAGGCATGTTGGAATTCTAACGAATCTAAGCAATCTTATTTCACGAAAAGGCCCGAAAAAGTGCCCAGATTTATTCCATATCATCACAATAAGGTGTCCTGAGTTCGTTAAAAAATGGATATGTACCATATCGGCGAAATAGAGTGTCTCATGTTCGTAAGATATACGTTCGATATCGTTGAGCGCCACTAGCGACATGTAATACGTGTTGATCAATCAGGCTGTGAAGAACTCTTCGAGCATGCTGATCCGTGATTCGCAGGTGCGTTGCTAGTTCCGAGGGGGCGAATGGACGGATGATGCGTCTGGCATAACGTACAGTCTCGGCTTCAAGCCAATTTAAGGATGTCGGAACGTCCGTAGCAATGAATTTTCCCATAAAAGAGAGCACAAGCTGTTGGCACCGTTTCGGTTCGTCTTTAATGGAGAGATAAGCGATCGGCAGAAAAATCCAATCTTCAAGCGTTAGCAGACAATGCCGCCAGCATAAATCTTTAAAACGCCGTACATCCAGATCACGGGCATGTGGGCCGTATCCCTGAATCTCAATACCTCCTTTAACGCCGTTACCTGGCAGATAAGCCAGATCCAGATACCGATAGCCGTTATGAAAGTCTCGAACTTCCCATTCGGGTTGCAAATGGTTAAAGTTTTTCATCACCGGAAACCAGACTGAACGCAAAAATTCCAATGTGCCATGTTCAAGTCCATTTTCTAGTCTGGAAAGCACTCTGGGGTTTGTTTCCTTCTCCAAAAGGGAGCGTATCCAAACTTCATAAGCCTCATCAAAATCAATGCTCATCGTCTTACATCTCCTCTAAAAATAAAATAGAACTAACGCGAACGGGGCTTCAGGTCGTCATGTAAAAATACAAAAAGCCGCTCTGACCATCTCCAACCTTCATGTCGAAGGGGAAGAATAGATCAAAGCGGCGTGTGCTTCACGACCGATATATTGCATTTCTAAATCAAGTATAGCTTTAAATATGGAATGATTTCAATACCTTTCAACTAGACCATATCTCAAGCCTTGGCAAAAGCCCAAACGAGACTGCGCGTATTCCGAGCTGGCAAGTGTTACACTTTTAACGTGTAATAACGCGTTCTTAATGCGCGAGTAAGCGATATAGACGCTGAAAAGTAGATTATTCTCCCTTTCAAGGCGGTTTACATTTAATTAAGTTCCTCGTACTGCGGGTATGCGTCGTCCCTCACTCATACTTGTAAAAAGCGTCGAGCGAGCGGAGGCAATAAGAGCTAAGGAATCTGAGACATCTTATTCAGGGATTTGAAGCACTGGCAAAAATGTAAGGAACCTGAGAAACGTTATATCGAAATGTACAGCCATTTTCAGCGTTTTTGCTATGGATATTAGGGAAATAAGGTGTCTGATGTTTCTTACAATTAAAAAAGAGAGCCAGAGAACCAAATAAGACGTCCTGGGTTCCTTAGAAAAAATGAAGGGTTTATTCTTAAGGCGCAGCCGGCCTACATTTCAGGAATTTTACGCCCGTTGATGCTTCAAGACCGTGTTAGTATGTGTGACGACTGGGTACCTTGGGTGTGCCAAATGCGAAATGCGAAAAGTGCAGCACATCATCAAGACACAGCTTACCTGAGATGCAAGACAATCCTAATAATTCTAGGGACACAACTGAAGTCTAGTGTTCAGAGTGCCACACTGGAATCTTTATTGTTAAGTTTTGAACGGAGACATACCCTCACCCGTTCAAATGTGATTCCTCAATTCCTCTTTCAACCCGCTGTTCACCCTTTTTGCGTGCAAAGGTGATTTTGAGAAGTGGCGGAGTAACAAGTGTAGTCACAATAACCATGATTACAACGCTGGTAAAGTACTCCGAATCTAGCAATCCGGAAGCAAGTCCCGTTGAAGCGATAATCAGGGCAACCTCTCCTCTTGAGATCATGCCTGCCCCAATAGCCAGCGAAGAGGAACGGTCGAACCCGGTCAGCCGGGCACCAGCTCCACCACCGATAAGTTTGGTAACAATAGCGATGATACTGATAACAACAATAAACCAAATTTGTGAACCCACACCATTAAACGTGACATTTAAGCCGATACTAACAAAGAATACCGGGACAAAAATTCCGTAAGCAATCGGCTCAATTTTGGTTTCAACCTCATGTTTGAAGGTGGTTTGAGAGATGGCAATCCCTGCTGCAAAAGCACCGATAATGCCAGCAACACCCATCCACTCAGCAAAGTACGAGAATCCAAAACAGATAATGAGTCCGGTTGTAATCACAGTTTCGGTGACCCGAAGCGGGGCCATCCATTTCATGATTCGCGGTACAAGCCACCAGCTTGCTGCAAAGATGATGACGAAGAATAGAAGTTTCTTGCTAATCAACCATCCAATAGAGACATCCCCCGCACCAGTGCCGAGCAAGCTCATCATAACGGCGAGCAGAACTACCACGAGTACATCATCGACAACGGCTGCACCCAGGATTGTAGTGCCCTCACGTGAACTCAGCTGATTCATGTCCTTCAATGTCTGAACTGAGATACTGACTGACGTTGCACAGAACAACAACCCGAAGAAAAGCGCGTGTGTCTGCGACATACCAAATGCTATGGCCGAACCGTATCCCCCGACAAAAGGTAAAATAACACCACCGACGGCCACAGCAAAGGCCGCCTTCCAGTTTTTCTTCAACTGCTCCAGATCCGTTTCCAATCCGGCGATGAACATTAACAGCAATACCCCGATCTCAGCCATATAATGTACGAAATCACTTTGCTGAACCCAACCGAGAATTGCAGGCCCGAGGATGACACCCACAATCAGCTTCCCCAGAACCGATGGTTGACCCAATCTTACGGAAAGATCACCAGCAAGTTTGGTAAAGATTAAAATAAGTGCAAGAACCAAAATAAATTCCATAGATGTTCTTCCCTCCAGTAATAGCGTCTATAGGTTAACCAACCCAAGGGCGATCCATCCTCTGCTTCAATCAGACAAAAAGGCACAGAACGGCATTTAGAAAAGTGCCGTTCTGTGCCTGAAAAAGACAAAGAGGGGCCCTTGGTGACAGGCTCCTCCAGTTTCAACGCATATGTGATTAATTGCATTAATTATACCACAAATGTGGACTCGGGTAAATGGCAGCCGGTTTGGATTTGATTGAAAACGACCATAAAGGGGCATTTTATAGGGGAGTGCAGCGGTTTTTGTTCAGAGTGTTGTCACTTAACAGCCCGGAATTGCCGAGATATAATGATATAGAACATAGAAGTTAGGATATGAGGAGGATTTTGCATTGGGCAAAAATAACAAAGGGGAACCGAACATCCAGTCCCCGACGAGTAATAAAAATTTCGCAGGCATCATTATCACGATTTCCATTCTCGCTAATGTCATTATTTTATTATTGTTCTTCGCACCGTCGATTGGTTACAAAGGTGATGTAACCTTTGATATTACGGTGTTGCCGCGGTTTAATGCCGTGTTTAACAGCTTTACCTTCATTTTCCTGCTTGCAGCGCTTATTGCTATCATCAAGCGGAATGTGAAGCTGCACAAACGATTTATTCTTGCTGCATTCTCAACGACACTGTTATTCCTCGTGACCTATCTGACGTTTCATTACCTCTCACCAGAAACGTCCAAATACGGCGGCGAGGGCATCATTCGTTCGATCTATTTCTTCATTCTGATTACCCATAGTATACTGGCAGCTCTGATTGTTCCATTGGCGCTGTTCACACTTGTATGGGGTTGGACGAATCAATTGAAGAAACACCGCAAAATTGCACGTTGGACGATGCCAATCTGGTTATATGTCAGCTCTACAGGTGTTGTAGTATATCTCATGATGGCACCATATTATTAATGTGATGAACGTTTCACTGTGCTAATTAGTTTGAGTTGCGGGTAATGTTTCCATGGAAGGAGGGTTCGCATTTATGTACAGAGTTGTTTTGATTCGCCATGGACAGAGTATGTGGAATGTAGAGAACCGTTTTACCGGATGGACAGATGTGG
The DNA here is from genome assembly GCF_038004645.1 of Paenibacillus sp. FSL M8-0212. Taxonomy (NCBI): domain Bacteria; kingdom Bacillati; phylum Bacillota; class Bacilli; order Caryophanales; family Paenibacillaceae; genus Paenibacillus; species Paenibacillus sp. FSL M8-0212. The sequence continues at coordinate 3,506,332 of NZ_JBBORP010000001.1, forward strand.
ATCTGACGACGGATGGTTACGCAGAAGCTCGTAAAGCAGGGAAGATCATGAAGGAACAGGGATTTGATTTTGATTACGCCTATGCATCCGTGCTGAAACGTTCTATCCGGACACTCGATATTGCGCTGGATGAAATGGACCTCATGTGGATTCCCATTACGAAGACTTGGAAGCTGAATGAACGCCATTATGGTGCGCTTCAAGGACTGAATAAACAGCAGACTGCTCTGAAGTATGGGGAAGACCAAGTAAAGGAATGGAGACGATCCGTTAACGTATCTCCCCCGGCACTGGACCAAACCGATGACCGATATGTGCAGGATCTGGACAAGTACAAGCGGCTCGGATGCACCATCCCTTTTACGGAGAACCTGATGGATACCTCAAAGCGTGTACTGGAGTACTGGAATGCGGAGATCAAACCGATGGTGTCTGCTGGCAAAAGAGTGCTGATCTCTGCGCATGGGAACACGCTCCGTTCACTCGTCATGCATCTGGACCAGTTGTCCGAAGCAGACGTGATGGCGCTCAATATCCCGACAGGCATTCCGCTTGTCTACGAATTGGATGAAGATCTGCATCCCATCGGACACTTTTATCTGACCGCGGATGGTTCGACCTACAAACATGAAGAAATGACCCATGTGGCAACACCGTCCGATTAAGCGGACGTGAACGTATGTCTTGATTGTATGAAAGCTTGTTTGATTTATCTCGTTCGGTTGATGTTTCAACAGGACGGTTGCAAGATGACCGCTGAATTTTAATTCGGAGGTCATCTTTTTTTCTGCGATCAAGCCTGCACTTCGTTTCGTTTTGCTCCCACAGGGTAATTGTCAAACAAGACACGATGTACATTTATCCTGAAGGAGGAGAAGCACATGTCTAAAAGAAGAGGAATACTCATGACGGCTATCGGCGCAGGTGTGACTTATCTGATGAGGAACAAACAAGCAAGAGATAAACTGTTTAGCACTGTCTCGGGTATGATGAAAAGCTCCAATTCGTCCAATGGAACAAGTAAAACCAGACCACGCGTGGAAGTGAAATAGATTTCGATAGTTCACCTAACGATTGAATTAAATGATGATTATGAGAAACCTGGAGATGAAGTCGTTCCAGGTTTTTTTGTGCAATCAAAAGCAATCCCTTGCTTTTGTGTGTAATGCGATTTTTGCCAGCAAGAATGATACAATGGATACTTGCAGAACGTATGGAGGGAGATGCACATATGAAGAAAAATCGTCTGGGTACATCCGAACTGATGGTGTCTGAGATTGGGCTGGGATGTATGTCACTTGGAACTGAAATGGAGCCAGCTATAGGCCTGATTCATGAGGCTTTGGAACATGGCGTCAATCTGCTGGATACAGCCGATCTGTATGACGAAGGGCGTAATGAAGAGATTGTAGGACAAGCTATTAAGGGACGTCGTGACCAAGTCGTTGTGGCGACCAAAGTAGGTAATCGTCGTATTGCAGGCAAGGAGGGCTGGTCTTGGGACCCCTCCAAAGCCTACATTAAGCAGGCTGTACATGAAAGTCTGAAGCGGTTGCAGACCGATTACATCGATCTGTATCAGCTGCATGGCGGGACCTTGGACGACCCCATCGAAGAGACGATCGAAGCGTTTGAGGAATTGAAGAAGGAAGGACTTATCCGATATTACGGTATTTCCTCCATTCGCCCCAATGTGATTCGGGAGTATGTAAAGAGGGCATCCATCGTCAGTGTGATGAACCAGTACAGCATTGCTGACCGCAGAGCGGAAGAAGAGGTGCTACCTTTATTGGAACAAAAGGGGATCAGCATAATCGCCCGTGGGCCCGTAGCTAGCGGTGTGCTTGCCGATTCCGGATCTGCCAAGGCAGACAAAGGTTATCTGGACTACACGCCAGAGCAACTATATACCATCCGGCAAGGGCTAAGTCGTCTTGTTACAGACCAACGCAGTATGGCTCAGACGGCTATTCGCTACGCGTTATCCCATCCTGCCGTAGCAGCTGTTGTCCCTGGTGCCAGTTCAAGAGAACAGTTGCTGCACAATATTGCAGCTTCGAATTCGCCTGTACTCACCGCTGCTGAAATTCAGGAAATACGAGAACTCAGTCCCGCTAATCTGTACAAGCAGCATCGTTAACTCCATTAAGCCTATTTTCAATTGTAACTATACGAGGTACAATGAAGATCAGCCAAAAAAGGAACATATAAGGGAGAGAAGACATATGGAAAGAATTCAAAGTGAACAGCAATATTTGGATACAATCAACTCTGATGGTTTTACCGTCATTAAATTTGATACAACCTGGTGTCCGGATTGCAAAAACCTGGATCGTTTTATCGGGGATGTTATCGACCAACATACGGACAAAACCTTCTATGCCCTGGATGCAGAAAAGTTCCAGCCGTTTGCCGAAGAGAATGGAGTACGCGGCATTCCAAGCCTGCTCGTGTTCCAGAACGGCAAGAAAATCGCACATCTGCATAGCAAATGGGCTAAAACACCTGCTCAAATCTCCGAGTACCTGGAGACGCTTGAATCCAAAGTTTAAGCGTACGAAGGCTCAGCAGTTTGCTTAATTAACTTAGCTAAGGAGGCCTCTTCTTGTCTTGCGACAGGAAGGGGTTTTTCTGCTTCATTCCATCACGCATGATGTGCATTAATATATGCATTCGAATAACTGAAGTTGAGAAACAACGCTTGTTTAGAATTTGTTCAGTGCTCCCATGTATACTGTGAGAACAAACTGAATATTTGGAGTGAACAAGATCCGTATGAAGAATGAAATTTTTGAAGAAATGCACCAATTAAGTCACAATGATGACCGAAGATACCGATTGTTGATGATCGGGGTGAAGCAATTGCTGCAGGAACAAAAGGAGAATAGATATAATCTGCGTGAGAGATTAAAATATCGTAAGAAACACCGGAGTATTCAAGTGAAAGAGTGGTAATAAGCCAGACCGCTTTCTAGAAGTGAACATGAATATGGTTGTCCATGATACATAGTAAACCTAGTCGGCATCACCAATGATCCAACCCACTAAAGAAGGAAGTAATGAAGAATCAGACTTCTTCTAATTACGGATTTTCCTGTCTCTGGAGCAGAAAAAGAATCATAAACCAACAGAATCATGAAGTAACGGAAGTATAGCAAAAAATATAAAATATGGCGGCCTCACTTCCCAAGGGAACGTGAGGCCGCCATTGATTTTGCCTGTCTAATTACTTGAATTGTAATGATTACATCAAAATAATAAAGAACACGGCTGCCAAGACAAAGCGATATACAGCAAAGACGGTCAGGCTCAATTTTTTCAAAATGGACAGGAACGTCTTGATCGCCAGCATGGCGACGATGAACGCAGCGATGAATCCAATCGCAAAGATTGGGAAATCACTGCCGTTCAGGTGATCGATACTTTTGTACAGGTCATATCCCGTAGCACCAATCATAATCGGCACAGACACGAGGAATGTGAACTCCGCAGCGGCTACACGGCTCACCCCTGCAAAGAGACCGCCTGAGATCGTTGACCCGGAACGAGAGAAGCCTGGCCACAATGCCAAGATCTGAAATATACCCACTGCGAATGCCTGTTTGTAGGAAATATCATCGACATCATGGGTAGTAATCCGCCCACTCTTCCGACTCCAGCGTTCGGCTACGATCATCAATATACCACCTATAACGAGGCTGTACAGCACTGTTTCCGGACCAAACAAATGTGCTTTGATCCAGTCACGGAATACAAGTCCGATGACTACGGCAGGAACCATCGCCAGGAAGATATGTCCCAGATTGAGGCGGCGGGAGTAAGGTCTGCTCCCTCCGGTGAAGCGGAACATATCAATGAATTTGTTCCAGTACAGTACAACAACAGCAAGTACAGCTCCGAGTTGAACAACCACCTCAAACGTTTTGACTGACTCGTTGTCCTCCGATAACCCCAGCAAGTGGGCAGTCAGAATCATGTGTCCAGTGGAGGACACGGGCAAAAACTCAGTCAAACCCTCGATGATGCCCATAATAATGGATGATATAATGTCCAATTCTCTTCCTCCTTGAAATGCAGGTGACAGCACAGGCTGTCCTGCTTGACCATGCCTGTTCATTTGAACAAGGCTATCACCTATTATGATCACAAATGCACTCAACTTCAACTTATGCTTGTAACCATTTGTTTAAAACTATATTGACAAAAACCTAGTTATCCCATAGGATATAAATTAACTGACTGACTGATCAATCGGGAGGGTTACATGAATGACCAAAATTAACGGTTTGGAACCCGGTGAAGAACGCCGGGACCAAATAATACGCATAGCGATGGAGCGTTTTGCAACCCAGGGTTACCATCAGACGAAAATTTCCGATATCGTCCGCGAGGCTGGTGTGGCGCAAGGGACATTCTACTGGCACTTCAAGAGTAAAGAAGCTATTGCTTCAGAGATAGTCTTAACGGGCAAGGAGAAGTTGCTTGAGTCGATCGGACAAGGGTACCGCAAGGATGCCGGATCGATAGAAGATATGGTGAAAGCATCGGAAAGGCTGTTCACTGACTTGTTCTCATTTGCTGCGCAGAATCGTTATTTTATGGAGCTGTTGCTAAAAGGTATCGTGACGGAAGAATCCGTACAACGCCTGGTTGAGGAGACACGTAATGCTGTCGAGACAGCGTTCCGTCACAATATGGAACGTGCCATCGAACTCGGCATGTTGCCTAAGGGCATGGATGTACCGCTTCGAGCAGCGCTGTTGGTAAGCATGATTGAAGGCATGATATCGCGCTGGTTGTTCGGCTCCGATGAGTTGCACAGCAAGTTCTCAGCCATGACAGCTTCTTCGCTGGCTGCTGAGGCAGCAAGCTTTGAGTTTTACGGACTGCTAGGCACATAAGATTCACATGATTAAACAAGTAGCAGGGAATAATGGGTACAACTGCGGTTTAGTCTCAATAAAGTAACCAAATGTACATCCAGATTAATACACGAATGAGAGGAAGTTAACGTAATGAACAAAACATATGGATCGAAAACTCGTAAAGGCTGGTCTCTGACAGCGATTCTGCTGATGACCGTGCTGGTACTTAGTGCTTGTGGAAGTAAAGCAACAGACAATGGAAGCACGAATGGTGCACAGGCGAGTAATGAACTGGAGCAGATCAAGTCTGCTGGCGTGATCAAAGTAGGCATGATGGGCACATACGCACCATACAACTTCCTGAACGATAAGAAAGAAATGGACGGCTATGATGCTGATATCGCACGTGAAGTTGCGAAGCGTCTTGGGGTTGAAGTTGAATTTGTATCCCAGGAGTTCTCCGGTCTGACACCGAGTCTGCAAGCCAAAAAGCTGGACGCAATCATCAGCCAGATGACGATCACCGATGATCGTAAGAAAGTACTCGATTTCAGTGATCCGTATATTACGAACCAAGTTAAAATCATTGTAAAAGAAGACAATAACGATATTACCAAGCTGGAAGATTTCAAAGGTAAAACGATTGGCGTAGGTCTGGGTACAAATGATGAATCATATCTGCGTAATGAAGTGTTGCCAAAAGTGGGAGACTTCACGATCAAAACTTATGACGATGTCATCTCTTCACTGAAAGACCTGAATGCTGGACGGATTGACGCCACAATCAACAACATGTACGCATTGAAACCGATTGTTGATGCCAATGGATTAAAGATCAAAGCTGTAGGCGAAGCAATTAAGAGTGACCAGGCAGGTATTGCTGTTCGCAAAGATAATCCGGAGCTCGTAGCAGCACTGAATGAAGCGCTCAAAGGCATGAAAGATGATGGCACGTACAATACCATTTTCAAAAAATGGTTTGGTGAAGAGCCTGCGCAATAATGAACCTGCAAGGCGAAGGGAAGATTTGACCCATGGAACTGGTATTTGAGAATATCCCCTTCTTTCTGAAGGGGGCTTACTATACGCTGTATGTAACTGTGATCTCCATGTTTTTTGCATTCATCATCGGGGTGCTTGTTGCGATTGCTCGTCTAAAGGGACCGATGTGGCTTAGGTTGATCGCAAGGTTTTATGTATCCATCATGCGGGGAACCCCGCTGCTGGTGCAATTATTCGTTATTTATTACGGATTGGTCGATTATGGAGTGACCTTGGGATCACTCACGGCTGCATGTCTGGGACTGAGTCTGAATGCAGGTGCATTTCTGTCGGAGACGTTCCGTGGAGCCATTCAGGCTGTACCAAAAGGGCAGACAGAAGCTGCATATGCAACGGGAATGACCCCGGCTCAGGCGATGAGACGCATTATCTTCCCGCAGGCTGTGCGGATTGCCATCCCGCCGATGGGGAACACCTTTATTGGCATGTTGAAGGAAACATCACTTGTGGCGGCGATCGGTGTTACCGAGTTATTACGGTCAGCGCAACTGCTGGTATCACAATATGCATTGAATATGCCGTTTTATCTGGCCATCGGTGTGATCTACTGGATTATGAGTATCGGCTTCTCGGCCATTCTGGAACAAGTGGAGCGCCGGTTGGCCCGGGCTTACTGATGGGAGGAGAGAACCGATGATTACCACAACTGGACTTACCAAACGTTTTCAGAAAAATGAAGTACTTACGAACATTGATCTTCATGTCGATGCCAAAGATATTGTTGTATTGCTCGGACCGAGTGGCTCCGGCAAGAGTACCTTACTGCGCTGCCTGAATGGACTGGAAGAGTTGTCTGGAGGACAGATTGAAGTGAACGGTGTTGTGGTTAACAGCGCAGATCCGTTGCGAGTCCAGCGTGCCCGGGTACTGGAGATTCGTCGCCAGACCGGCATGGTCTTCCAACAGTTCAATCTGTATCCGCACAAGACAGTGCTGGGCAATGTGATGGAAGGTCTCGTGACGGTGAAAAAAATCAAGCGTGACGAAGCGGCTGAACGCGGCCGGATTCTTCTGGATCGGGTCGGCTTGTCGGACAAGCAGGATGCGTATCCATCCCGATTATCCGGTGGACAACAGCAGCGAGTCGCCATTGCACGTGCACTTGCAATGGAGCCGGAAGTGATGTTGTTTGATGAGCCGACTTCTGCTCTTGATCCTGAGTTGGTCGGAGAGGTGCTTTCCGTCATGAAGGAGCTGGCAGAGGAAGGCATGACCATGCTGGTCGTGACGCATGAATTGAAGTTTGCCCGTAATGTGGCGAACAAAATTGTCTTTATGGCGGATGGATCGATCGTGGAAGAAGCGAGTCCACAAGCCTTCTTTGAACAACCGAAGCAAGAGCGCACTCGTCGTTTCTTGCAACAAATTACTGAATTTTGATAAAGATAACAGCAATCGGAAGAACGAACGTACCCGGAGCGGGTATTTAAGGTCGTGAACGATATCAGTTCAACTAAACTTTTTGCACAAGAACGGAGAGGACAGAAGAAACCTGAAGAAGCGGAGCGTGCGCCTTTATCTCCTGATTTTCCCCTTGAAGAAGGGAATCAAAAAAATCTGGGGATAACAGCGATCGGAAGGTTATTCTGTCATCGGAGTGGCAAGTACAAACCTTTTTCGCTTGAACTTAAACTATTGTAAGAAAGAAGGATAACATCATGAATGTAACAACCGTATGGAAAGGCAAACGCGCGTTTACTTCCGAAGGACCCTCTGGCTACGCTGTTGGCATGGATGCCACTGCTGCTTATGGTGGTGACAGCAAGGGTGCGACCCCGATGGAATTGTTACTGGCTGGTCTCGGCGGCTGTATGGGAATCGATATCACAATGATTCTGGACGCTTTCCTGGACAAAATTGAGTCGATTGAGATTGAAGCGCAAGGCACACGCAGTGAAGAGATGCCTAAAGGTTTCACATCCATTGATTTGATCTTCAAAGTCGATGGGGATATTCCGGATTATCGCATCTGGAAAGCCATCCAGATGGCTGAGGAAAAATATTGTGCAGTCTCCGCTTCGCTGAGTGCCGATATTCATCCTAAACTGATCCTCAATGGGGTAAGTACACCTCGTCCTTAATAGCACACATACAGATTCTATTCTGAGAAGGCACTTCCAATCGTGGGAGTGCCTTTTTTTTTGGCTTTTCTAACCTATCAAAAGTTCGTAGGTTTAAGTCAGGCTGGATGTTGAACAAGGTTCCAGATGCCCATGAATTCCGTGATAGCCTGATCGATCGTTGCATGAGGAACACCGTCGCGGGCTTGTGTAGATATGCCTTGCATAAAGGTATCAAATACGGTGGTCAGCATGTGTACATTCGTGGAAGCGGGGATTTCACCGACATCGACAGCACGCTGGATACAATCCTGTAGGCGGTTGCGAGTCAGCTTTCTTTTCTCAGCGGCAATGTCACGGATATGATTGTTTTTGGAAGAACATGTGCTGGCTGACAGCACGATTAAACAGCCAGATGGATGTGTACTGTCTGTTTGCATTTTTGCGGTACTTCTTAAAGTTGTTTCGATCGCTTCTCTGGGTGACAGTGCGAGATCCGAGAAACTTTCCGTCACACGTCCAAACGTTCCCATGTATCGTTCTACCACTTCTTTATACAGCGCTTCTTTGGATTCAAAGGCTGCATAAAAGCTGGCTGCTGAAATATCCCCCATGGCTGCTCGAAGCTGAAGTAGTGAAGTGGCCTCGAAACCTTGCTCCCAAAAGAGCATCATCGCTTGTAATAGGGCCTTATCCCGGTCGAAAATGCGCGGACGTCCCGTTCTTGCCATAAGAGTTCCCCCCTCTTTTTTCTTAATTATATACTAATCGATCCAAAAGTCATTGACAAGGTGAGACGGTCTGAATAATATAAGGAATGATCGATCCATAATTCGATTACTTGTTCTACACTATCTTAAAAGGAGCTGCACAGATGTCGGATATATCTTCTCATCGTTTTCCGTGGTTGGGGTTGCTGGCCCTGGCTATGGCGGGTTTCATAGCCATTATGACCGAAACACTTCCTGCGGGGTTGCTGCCGCAAATAAAAGAAGGGCTGCAGATCTCTGAGGCAGGGGCGGGGCAGCTTGTCACCTTTTATGCTGTTGGGTCGCTGGTTGCTGCCATACCTGTGGCAGTGCTGACAAAGGGTTGGCGGCGGCGTCCGCTTTTACTTCTGTCTATTATCGGTTTTCTTGTCTTCAACACCATTACTGCCCTCTCATCAAACTATGTACTGACACTGTTCGCTCGTTTCTTGGCCGGTGTTGCAGCAGGTGTCTCCTGGGGCCTAATTGGTGGTTATGCATTACGCATGGTACCTGATAATCTCAAGGGAAGAGGCATGGCTGTGGCTATGATTGGAACGCCGATTGCCTTATCATTTGGTGTTCCGGCAGGTACGCTGCTTGGTTCATTGATGGGCTGGCGCTCAGTGTTCTGGCTGATGTCGTTGCTGGCGTTTGTACTGATTTTCTGGGTGCTCTGGAAAGTACCCGACTATCCGGGGCAGTCAGCGGATAAGCGTATCTCTGTCAAGCAAGTACTGTTCACCCCCGGTGTAATACCCATTTTAACTGTCGTTTTGGCCTGGATGTTGGCTCATAATATTTTATACACGTATATTGCTCCTTTTCTCGCCGATGTTGGTTTGGAATCCAAGGTTGGACTCATTTTACTTGTATTTGGCCTGATGGCATTGGTGGGCATCTGGATTACAGGTATTTTCATTGATCGGTGGTTGCGTATGCTGGTTCTCATGAGCCTTGCGGGCTTTGCCTTGATTTCCCTGGTATTAGGTCTTTGGAGTGAGCACATTGTTGTCGTCTTTGGTTCTGTTGCGCTGTGGGGTCTGACATTTGGCGGTGCGGCTACCCTGTTACAGACTGCACTTGCTCAAGCTACTGGGGAACAAGGTGTGGATCTCGTCATGCCGATTAATACAACCGTTTGGAATTTGGCTATTGCCCTTGGGGGAATGGCGGGAGGTGTTCTTCTGAATCAATGGGGAGCTTCGTCATTTAACTGGGCCATCTTGGCTTTAACATTGGTGGCATTGATTGTTGCATGGCGTGCCAAAGGATATGGATTTCGCCCATCTAGGAGTCACTAAACTTCTGTCAGTAGAAAATAATTCGGTAAGCCCGGTCGCCATGTTAATGGCGACCTCTTCTACTAGAGGTAGGCTGGCTTGTTGCCCGGCAATATATTACCCATTTCAATGACAATCCGAATTCTGACGGTTATGTGGTATGATTAATTCTGAGGACAGAACATCCTGATCCTGCTGTTTATATGTAAGCGCTTATACAGATGACGGAAGGTGCAGACATGTTTAAAAGGCTGATACGAACCACTAATAATCTCAAATTAAAGCATAAATTGCTCATTTCCTATGTACTGGTTGTCATGATTCCGGTCCTTATTGTTGGTCTTGCTGTGACCAGTTATTTTCGCCAACAAGCCCTGGACAATGCGATAGGACAGACAATCATCAATGTGGACAAAATCAAGAGCCAGACGGCAACCATGCTGCGTGTACCAACCGATATATCCAATCTTTTAATGTTTAATGCGGATCTCAAGGAGATCGTGAATAAGCGGTACAAGAGCGTTGTGGAGCTAACCTCAGCGTATCTTGCATACAAAGATTTTCAGGAGTACAGGCGTTTGTATCGTGAGATAGCCGGCATTCGTTTTTACTCAACCAACCCAACATTGATCAACAACCTCGAATTCATCCCGGTAGACAAGCAGACGGAAGAGAGTTACTGGTACCAGCAGGCACTGAAAACAACCAGCATCGGTTGGTTCTACATTCCGGACAAGGAAGATAATCCTGTACACAAGCTCAGCCTGGTGCGCAAAGTACCTTTTGCCGAGTATCGGACAGAGGGCGTGTTGATGATTGTGATCAATCAGGATGAGCTGAATGGATTGTTGCGTCAGGAACAGTTTGAGACGATGATTACGGACGAGCAGGGTTATGTGGTTGCAGCCAAGAATACCGAGCTGGTGGGTAAAACGCTGGATGAGCTTGATTTTGGCGTTGATCTGCAGAATCAGGCGAAAGGCACCATAGAGGGGGATTTCCGGGGAGAACCATCTAATATTGTTATTGATGAGTTGGGCCCTGGATCGAGTATGAACAGCCTGAAGGTGATTTCGGTTTTTGCCACCAAAAATATCGTCAAAGACGCTAACACTGTCAGCATGATTGGCATGATTTTCATTATCCTTGTGCTGGTTATTGCCCTGTTATTCGTATATATCATCTCGTTCCTCACTTCGAACCGATTGCTCCGGCTGAGTAAACACCTCAACAAGCTGGCATTAGGAGACCTGAACGTGACTTCGCGGATTGATGGAAACGATGAGATTGGGCAACTGTCACGACAGTTCAACTATATGGTGAAAAGTATCAATGAACTCATGACGCAGGTGGTAGAAGCGACCGAACAGAACAATCAATTGGAAATCGCCCAAAAAGAGATTAAACTGAAAATGATGGCGAGCCAGATCAATCCACATTTCTTGTTTAATGCACTGGAGTCCATTCGGATGAAAGCGCATATTAAGGGAGAAGCAGAGATTGCTAACATCGTTCGGCTGTTGGGCAAGCTGATGCGCAAGAGTCTGGAGATTGGCAGTGGAAAAACAACCTTCCGGGCTGAACTTGAAATGGTACGTTCCTATTTGGAGATTCAGAAATTTCGTTACGGCGACCGCCTTGCATTCCAGATCCATATCGATCCCGAGGTGGAGAAGATGTACATTCCGCCTTTGATTATTCAACCTTTGGTTGAGAATGCGATTGTCCATGGTCTGGAGAACAAAGAGGGTACAGTCCGTGTTCATATAAGTATTCGTTTAGTAGAGAACATTGTGCAGATCCGTGTGGATGACAATGGTGCAGGCATAACGCCAGAACGACTGGCTGAGGTAATGCAGTTCATCTGTGGACCAGAGGAACAGGAGAAGAGCCGGATCGGCATGCGTAATGTACATCAACGCTTAACCTTGACGTATGGGGAGCCATATGGATTGCAGATTAAGAGTGTATATGGGGAAGGAACAGAGGTTTCTTTCACTTTGCCAGCAGGAGGGGACCAACATGTATAAAGTGTTTTTGGTGGATGACGAACCGAGCATACGTGAGGGACTGACAACCATTATCGAGTGGGAAAAATACGGATTCCAGGTCATTGCTACAGCTGCCAGCGGGCGTGAGGCCATCTCCCGGTTTGAGGAATTGGAGCCTGATCTGACGATTATTGATATTCGCATGCCCGGTATGACCGGGCTGGATGTGATTGAAGAAGTGCGCCGGAATCATCCGGATTCGCACTTTTTGATATTAAGTGGTTACGCGGATTTTGACTATGCCAAGAAGGCCATCAGTTTTGGTGTGGATGGTTATCTGCTCAAACCGGTTGATGAAGAAGAGATTATTGGTGAACTGGAGCGTATTGCTACAATCCTGACCCGTGAACGGGAGACAATGGCACGTCATGCTGGTGAAGATACCGTCTATCGGGAGCATCAGATCGAGGCTTTGCTCTTTGACAGTCTGGAGGGTGCGGGTAGCATGGAAGAAGATAGCCTGGGGCTTCACTGGCCTCACTATCAAATTGTGCTGCTTGAGATGCATGTAGCCCCCGACCTGCAGCGGGGAAGTGTAATGAAACGCAAACTGATTGAAGCATTTGACCAGAAAGACCGAGGCATTGTATTTTCGTTCCATTCTGGTCTGGGCTTGTTAAGCAAGGAAACAATCACATCCGAGTCATCTGCAAGAAATCTGTATGATGAGCTGGAAGGACTGCTGGGAGAATGGGAGGTTCACATGTATGGTGCTGCAGGAGAACCCGTACATTCCACTTCTGAAATTGTGCGGTCATACACGCAGGCGAATCGTATACTCGGTGAACGCTTTTTGTTCACGGAGAAACGTATCATGCTGTGGACTGAAGGCAGCGAAGGCGAAAGCGTTGTTAAGCCAGAAGTTCAAGCTGTGGACGGAGCACATGAGCCAGTTGAGGACGAACTCGCGGACAAGCTGTATTATGCGTTAGACATCCGCAGTAGTGAGTCCGTTATGCGGGTACTGGGTGAGATGGAAGAGCGCCTCGTTCCATATCACCGAACAGAGCAAGCGATCAAGACGGCGTTCTCACAGGTATTTTCCCTGGCGTTCAACAAGCTTGCAGCGACGAATCAACAGATGCACTCCATTATGCAGGAACATTCGGTTCTGATTAATGAAGTCTATCATCAATTTACGATGTCTGATCTCAAAGTCATGGCATCGGAACATTTGAATCGACTTATTCAACGTATGGGTGGGGGAAGCAAGGATACTGTATTGAAACAGATGATTGAATTTATCCAGCGTAACCCTGGCGAAAATCTCAAGCTCGAAGTACTGGCAGAAGTGTTTAACTATAACAGCAGTTACTTGGGTAAGTTGTTCAAGAATCATACTGGAGAGTATTTCAATGCATTTCTGGACAAGGTTCGTATGGAAAAAGCCAAGGAATTGCTGGATGAAGGACTGAAGGTCCATCAGGTCGCGGCTAGAGTGGGGTATGCAAATGTGGACTACTTCCATGGAAAGTTCAAGAAATATGTAGGGGAATCCCCATCCGCTTACAAACAGGCCAGAACCCAATCATCGTTGAAAGGAACGGCTACGGATATAAACGAGGAATAAGTACGGAGTGCTGGGCGTTGCCCTTGCCTATTGTATAAAACGTTTTCGATATTTGAGAAATTTCCAGATTCATCATATTGTCCATGCACTTCCCATGATAAGCAATGGTCACGGGATGCTTCACATCTTAGACTGGATTTACAAGAATCCAGATGAAGGGATGGTTGTACGATATGAATTTGTCTGATACAAGTGCTGTACGTCATAAATTGAACTTAAATGGAACATGGCAGTTTCGTTTGAATCGGGAGTCCGATGAACTCGTTGAACAAGAGATATTACCGCCATCACAGTGTGAAAATACATCATGGGAGACCATTCAGATTCCCGGTTCATGGGAAGAGCAAGGATACGGAGATGAGCCTGAATATGAAAGGCTCGATACCTGGACCAAGGTTCGCGAGTATGAAGGCTCAGCCTGGTATGCTCAGGATGTGCATGTTCCATCAGACGATCCTGGATGTCAATATGTATTCAGATTGGAAGGTGTCCGATGGACAACAAATCTCTGGATCAATGGACAGTATGCCGGGCAGCAGGATAGTCTGGTGAATCAACAGAAGTGGGATGTTACCTCTCTGGTGAAGCAGGGAGAATTGAATCGTGTGGAGATCCGCGTGGATAATACGATGAAACTTCCGCTGGCGGGTAGCCATATTCATTCATTGCATACGGCCACAGCCTGGGGTGGAATCACGGGTGGTGTTTATCTGGACAGTCTGCCCCCATGCCGATTACAGACGTTACGTATTCAACCAGATGCTGAGAACGGAACCATTCTGGTTGATTGTACTGTAAGCGCTCCCGCAAATGATTCCGCTAGATCGATGCAATTACATGTGGATATTCAGCATCCGGACGGCACATGGCTTGATCGATATAGTTGTAATGTGAATCTGAGTGATCCATCACATGTGGATATAAGCTCAGCAGAGTTAATTGAAAGTAACGCTTTAATAGAACAGTGGCGATTGGAACTTGGAACAGAGAAGTCTATCGCAAGATGGTCGGACGAATCCCCTGAATTATACAAGGCAGTGATCCGTCTGCATGACGGTGAACAGGAACTGGATCGGCTGGAGCAATCATTTGGTGTACGATCCTTTGCAACAAATGGGAAGCAGCTTGAATTGAATGGGACACCAGTATATCTGCGTGGGTACGTCGATTGCTGTATCTTTCCACTGACAGGTTATCCCGTCTGGGACAAGGAGCATTATCTTCAGCAATTTCGAATCGCTAGATCGTATGGCTTCAATCATGTCCGACTGCATGGGTGGAGCGCGCCGGAGCCTTTCTGGGAGGCGGCTGATGAAGCGGGCATGCTGGTACAGGCAGAACTTCCCCATTGGTCTCGTTTCTTTGAGCAATCGGATCAGTCTGCGCCAGCTGAAGTATTGTCCTATCTGACACAAGAACTGGACGGGTTGCTTCAGTCGCTGCATAGACATCCTTCATTCGTCATGTTCTCCATGGGGAATGAGCTTATTGGTCCGAATGGCCATCCTGAACTCAATGCATGGGTATCGAGGGCAAGGGATACAGACCCGACCCGCTTATATACGGACAATACAGGTTTTGGACAGCTTCCGGCGCAAGGCCGGGAAGGTGATTATTATATTCAGTCATTGAACTGGCATCCCCCGTTGGAATCCGCATATTCTGCTGTACCGGATACCACGCTGGATTATCATGCAGTCACCCGGCTTGCGGAACATCCCGTCATTGGGCACGAGCATGCACAATACACGATGTATGTGCGTCCTCAAGAGCGAGCCAAGTATACGGGCGTATTACGCCCTAGCTGGTTACGGCCGATTGAAGAATCGTTAACAAACAAAGGCATGATCGAGGACCTGGAGCATTTTCAACAGGTCAGTGGTACCCATCTGGTACGTTCTTTAAAAGAAGCGATGGAGCGAATTCGGCGTACACCGGACGCTGCGGGTGTACAGCTTCTGGACATTCGCGATTTTCCAGGGCAGGGACATGCTACGACGGGCATTCTGGATGTATTTTGGGATGATAAAGGCATTACAACACCAGATGAATTCATGCGTTTCAACGCAGATGTGGTGCTGTTGCTAAGCTGCAAGGAGCGTACATTTTTCGCCGGAGAACCCATTCATGTTGATGTACGCATCTCTCACTACGGTAAGGAGCCGCTTGAGGACGCGGTCATTCAGTGGAGGTTAATAAGCAATGATGTGATACTTAATGAAGGGGAATGGAAGACCGGAAATATCCAATGTGGGTCTGTCATGTCACTGGGAAGTATCGTCGCTACCGCTCCTCATGAAGGGGCAGAA
This sequence comes from Paenibacillus sp. FSL M8-0212, assembly GCF_038004645.1. Taxonomy (NCBI): domain Bacteria; kingdom Bacillati; phylum Bacillota; class Bacilli; order Caryophanales; family Paenibacillaceae; genus Paenibacillus; species Paenibacillus sp. FSL M8-0212. The sequence continues at coordinate 3,522,281 of NZ_JBBORP010000001.1, forward strand.
GCTTTTCGGATCGAGGCGGAGCTGATATCAGGCGATTTGGAAAGAACTGTAGCGAATGAATGGCATGGCTGGTCGTTTCCTTTTTATCAGTCTCATCCGAGTTCGAATCGGTTCTGGAATACCGTGGCAGAGTTGAAGCCATTCCTAGGTGAAGCGCATGATGATTGCGTAGATCGTATCGATGGATTTCAGTTGTTGAAAAATCGGGAGATTGACTTGGTTATCGTTCAGTCGTTAACACCCAATGTCGTTGATTATGTGGTCAACGGGGGAAGTGTTTGGCTACAGCCAACCGCAGAAGGGTTATATGATTCAGTGGAGACCAAGTATCTGCCTGTATTCTGGAATTACCTGATGTTTGCTACGCAGCCTGGTGCAACGATGGGCATGTATCTGAGAGATCGGCTAGCACTACTAGGCACCTTCCCGCATGATGGGGCTTCGGACTGGCATTGGTATCACTTGGTGAACGGTACACCAGCGATATGTTTGGATACGTTGCAGGGGGTGAAGCCGCTGATCGAAGTGGTGGACCATTTCCATCGGGCCAAACGACTCGCTTATGCCTTTGAGGCAAAAGTAGGGAAGGGCAAGATTTTGGTATCCTCACTTCCGTTTGCCAATCTGGCTGTAATGAAGCGTCCGGAAGCCGCCTACTTATTTAAGGAGATACTTGCGTATCTGAATGGAGATCAATTCCGTCCAGCAACCTCCATATCCGTAGCGCAACTACTCGGGATCGTTAAACTGCAAACCATTCAATTTACATTGTAATCATAGGGACCCGAAAGGGCCCTTTTTGTATGACATGTAGTTGAAGTAAACGATTACTATAAAACGTTTTCGATATTTACCACTTTAGATTATATTTTACCTTAATATTACTATTATTTCATTTAAAAGTAGAATTTATCACTGATTTTAACGAATTAATGTCTGATTATATATGTCTATATCTAATTTTTATATGATTTTCTCTAAAATCCAGATGGTATTTTGAAAACGCTCTATCGAGTATGATTATTTTATAAAACAGAGGAGGGGGAACGGAGATGGAAACGCTAACAAAAAAATCCGCTTCCGCGAACAGAAGCAGTGACCCCAAACCGCCTTTAAAGAATCGGCGGAACGGAATTTGGGACAGAATGAAACAGCAGAAATATCTCTATCTCATGTCATTGCCATTCGTAGCTTGGGTTTTCGTATTTAACTATCTGCCACTATGGGGATGGACGATGGCTTTCCAAAATTATAAACCTGCCAGATCATTTGGTGATCAAGAGTGGGTTGGTTTTAAACACTTTGTAGAGCTGTTCAGTGATGATCGTTTCTATCTGGTACTTCGAAATACGCTTGCAATGAGCCTGATGGGACTGGTTGTCGGTTTTATCGTGCCGATATTCTTCGCTATTCTCCTGAATGAAATGAGAGGCATGTTCTTCAAACGTGCCGTGCAAACGGTATCATATCTGCCTCACTTTGTATCATGGGTCGTTGTGGCAGGGATTATCACCAAGATGCTCTCCACCGACGGCGGGATTATCAATGATCTATTGGTAGGACTGAACATTATCGATCAGCCGATCCAATTCATGGCCAAGGGGAATTTGTTCTGGTACATTGTAACCGCTTCAGATATGTGGAAGGAAACCGGTTGGAATGCCATCATCTATCTGGCGGCGATTACAGGTATCGACAATGAGTTGTATGAAGCTTCCCGTGTAGATGGAGCCAACCGCTGGAGACAGATGTGGCATATTACGCTGCCTGGCATACGGACCACGATTTCTGTACTTTTCATCATGTCAATTGGACATCTGATCAGTATCGGTTTCGAGAAGCAATTCTTGCTTGGCAACAGTCTGGTCACAGACTACTCGGAAGTACTTGATCTATATGCGCTCAATTATGGTTTGAATATGGGACGATTCTCATATGGTACAGCCATAGGTATATTCAACTCCGTTGTCAGTATCATCCTTCTGTTTACTGCGAACGGCTTGTTCAAAAAATTCACTAAAGAAAGCATCATGTAGGGAGGGGACGACATTATGGCGAACAAAGCATTCAATGCTACTCGGGGCGATAAACTGTTCGATATATTCAACATCCTCGCGATGACCATGGTGCTGGTTGTAACACTTTATCCATTCCTTAACGTACTAGCTATCTCACTCAATAACTCGACAGATACAGTACGTGGCGGAATTTACTTGTGGCCTCGCGAATTCACATTACAGAACTACAAAACGATTTTCCAATATGATGGATTGTTACAAGGTTTGCAGATCTCCATTTTGCGTACACTTGTAGGTACCGTGCTCGGATTGATCAGTTCATCCATGATCGCCTTTACACTGAGCAGACCTGATTTTGGACTTAGAAAATTTGTTTCCACAACACTCGCGCTCACGATGTATTTCTCCGGTGGTCTGATTCCGGTGTACATTCTGATGCGTGACTTGAACCTGATCGGTACATTCTGGGTATATGTATTGCCTGGCATGATCAGTGCATTTAACGTGTTCATCATCCGTTCATTCATTGATGGCCTGCCATACTCATTGCAGGAATCCGCGAAGCTGGACGGAGCGAATGACTTTACAATCTATTACAGAATCATCTTGCCACTGTGTAAACCAGTGCTTGCTACCATCGCATTGTTCCTGGCTGTAGGTCAATGGAATGCGTGGTTTGATACGTACCTGTATAATGGTTCAAAGGCACATTTGACCACGCTCCAATATGAGCTGATGAAAGTATTGCAAAGTACACAGCAAGGCTCAGGTGCTGGACGAAATGCCAATGATATGGCGCAGCAAATGACACAGATTTCACCGGAATCGATCAAAATGGCGATTACGATCGTTGTAACGGTTCCAATCCTCATTGTATATCCGTTCCTTCAGAAGTACTTTGTTGGCGGTATGACACTGGGCGCAGTAAAAGGTTAAACAAGTGGGTACAGGCTGCCACATAGAGCGGCCGTACATCTACAAATGAAGCATCAGGATACCCGAAGCGCAGCCATTTGGTCTGCGCTTCACCGTATAGGGCTGCGGTGTGGTATTCATGAAGCTATAGACAGGGACAAAAAAGTCCCGGATAAGACAGACATATGAAACAGGGAGGATTACCATTATGGCAAGTTCCAAAATGAAGATTGCACTGGCACCAGTGCTTGCAATGTCTTTACTCGCAGGTTGCGGTGGAGGAAGCGGCGGTGATACGTCGTTCAAGGATACAAGCGCAGAGACAACTCCACTTACTTTTGACTTCTTTAGCGTTGACCCCAGTCCGAACTGGAATGGCATGAAGGATGAAGTAGGTAAAGTCCTTACGGAAAAAACAGGGATAACCCTTAACGGTGAGTTTGCCGTTAGTGGTGGTCAAGATAAGATATCCTTAATGGCGGCGAGCGGAGACTATCCGGATATCGTCTCCCCCAAAGGAGAACTCAGCAAACTGGTGGATGCCGGAGCAATGCTCGATCTGACAGATCTGATCGACCAATATGCTCCCAATCTGAAGAAGCTGTATGGTAATTACATGGACCGGTTGAAATACAGTAATGAGGATCAGGCTATTTATGTGCTGCCGACGTATTATGCGGTAGACCAGAAGTACTTTGATGCAGGTGGTGGATTCGGCATTCAGCATCGTGTACTGAAAGAACTCGGATACCCGGAAGTGCGTACACTTGAGGATTACGAGAATGTATTGAAAGCTTACAAAGAGAAACACCCAACAATTGATGGTCAGCCAACGATCCCGTTAACACTGGACGCGGATGATTGGAGAATCATGATTACCGTAACGAACCCTGCCTTCCAGGCAACAGGAGCTCCGGATGACGGTGAATACTACATCGATCCAGAGACATATGAAGCAAGTCTGCATTACAAACGTCCAGAGGAAAAAGAGTACTTCCGCTGGTTGAACCATATGTACAATGAGGGATTGCTTGATCAGGACAGCTTCATCCAGAAAACAGATCAATACAAATCCAAAATTGCAAGTGGACGTGTTCTGGGTGTCATTGACCAGGATTGGGGTTATTCCGATGCAGAAAATGCACTGAAATCTGCGGGCAAGGATGAAGCAACGTATTCACACTTCCCGGTAACCCTTTCCGAGGATATCAAGGATCATGCCTACCAAGACCCTGGTTTTGTATCCGGTTGGGGTGTAGGTATTACAACATCGAATCCTGACCCGGTTCGTACGATCAAATTCTTCGATTACCTGGCTTCTGAAGAAGGGCAAGTGCTGATGAACTGGGGAATTGAGGGCAAACAGTACGAAGTGAAGGACGGCAAACGTGTCATTCCTGCCGACATTCTGGATCAGAAAACCAATAATGCAGCCGTATTCCAGAAAGAAACGGGTATTGGACTGTATACCAATATGTCTGGTCACTACGGAGACGGTGTGAAGGATTCAACGGATAACTACTACACTACGAATTTCCCTGAACAGATCGTGGCAGCATATTCCGATGTAGAGAAAGAAACACTCAAAGCTTACGGTGCTACGACGTGGAAAGATCTGTTCCCGAGTGAAGACGAGTTCCCAATCAAACCATGGGGAGCAGCATACAATCTACCAACACCAGGTGACTCCAACTACAACGTCATCTTCAAGAAAACACAGGATATCATCCGGAAGCGTATACCGGAAGCCATTCTGAGTACTCCTGAACAGTTCGATGCGATCTATGACGGCATGATTACAGAAGTGAACCAAGCAGGCGCAGAGGATATGGAGAAACAATATACAGAACTCGTTCAAAACCGTGTTCAATTGTGGAGCGGTGAAGAGGCTAAATAAACGATTCGCAATTCAGAGCTAAAACGAAAAAGAACCCAGAACATCTGGGTTCTTTTTATATCTAAAACGTTTTCTAAAAAACGTTTTCAATTTTACAAATTCACTATTGACAAGGGATATAGGAGAGATTATTATTCAAGTATGAAAGCACTTACATTTGCTTGTACACCATGTGGCACACACCTGAATCTCAAAGTTAACACTTACAGGAATGAATAGGAAAAGGGTAAGAAAAGAACATTTTTTTATTTTTAAGAAAACGCTTCTAATGTTATAAAAACAAGAAAATTACATTGGTTTCATCTGGTCACGGTATGTGCAGGTCAGCCTGTTATACAAATATACAGCTTCATTAATATCCATAAGGGGGATTACACATGAAGGGCAAAACACCAAAAACATTCGCAATGCTTCTGTTAGCCAGTGCTCTTGCAATTACAGCAGGATGCAGCGGCAGTGGAGGAGGAACTAACGCTTCAGAGAAACCGGTTGATTCCGGAGATACGACCAGTCCAGTGACCTTTACATTCTTTGGTGCAGACGCGAGTCCGAACTGGAATAACATGAAGGATGCTGTCGGTCAAGAGATTACGAAGGCAACGGGAGTTACAATTGAAGCTGAGTATGATGTGAATAATGGTGGTGACCAAAAGATTCCTTTGATGGCTGCCAGTGGTGATTACCCTGATATTATCTATCCTAAAGGCAACTTGTCTAAGCTTGTGGATGCAGGCGCGATGCTGGACCTGACCGATCTGATTGAGGAGCATGCTCCCAATTTGAAAAAAATCTATGGTGATCAGATGAACCGTCTAAAATACAGTCTTGAAGATCAAGCCATTTACACGATCCCGACGAATATGGGTGTAGATAACGTTGCGTTTGACGCTACGGGCGGATTCGAAATTCAACAAAGAGTATTGAAAGAGCTCGGCTACCCTGAAGTAAAAACGCTTGAGGACTATGAGAACGTACTGAGAACGTATTATGAAAAACATCCAACGATTGATGGTCAACCGACTATTCCGCTAACATTGAATGCAGATGACTGGAAAATTATGATTACGGTAACAAACCCTGCATTCCAAGCTACGGGTGGACCGGATGATGGTGAGTATTATATCAACCCTGAGACGTATGAAGCCGTTCTACACTACAAACGTCCTGAAGAAAAAGAATATTTCCGTTGGTTGAACAAAATGTACAATGAGGGTCTGCTTGATAAAGATACATTTGTTCAAAAGGATGACCAATACAAATCCAAAATTGCCAGTGGCCGTGTACTTGGTCTAATTGACCAGGAGTGGAACTATGGTGAGGCGGAGAATGCTTTGAAATCATCTAACGGTGGCGACAAAACATATGCCCACTTCTCCGTATCCCTGAACAAGGATATTGTGGATCATACGTTCCAACCGACAGGATTTGACGGTTATGGTATCGGAATCACAACTTCGGCCAAAGATCCGGTACGTATTATCAAATTCATGGATTGGCTTGCTTCCGATGAAGGTCAGGTCCTGAGAAACTGGGGCGTTGAAGGCCAACATTACCAAGTCGAGAATGGGAAACGCATCATTCCGGCTGACGTACAAGATCGCAAAACCAATGATAACTCCGCTTTTACCAAAGAATCAGGCGTAGGCATGTATAACGTATTTAGCGCCAGATACGGTGATGGTGTGAAAGATGCCACAGATAACTATTACACAACGAATTTCCCTGAACAGATTCAAGCAGGTTACACTGCAGCTGAGAAGGAAACGTTGAAAGCCTATGGTATTACAACATGGAAAGATTTCTATCCTTCCGAAGATGATCTGAAGCTGAAAGATTGGGGCGCAGCATACAACATGCCTGTACCATCTGACACGGATTACAACGTAACGTTCCAGAAAACACAGGATATCGTACGTAAACGTATTCCAGAGGCGATCCTTGCCAAACCTGAGAACTTCGACAGCGTATACGATGGTCTTCTGGCTGAACTTGATAAAGCGGGTGCAGTGGAGATGGAGAAACAATACACGGTTTGGATCAAGGAACGTGTAGCTCTCTGGACTGGAAAAGATGTGAAATAAGCTTGAAAACCAAGCATTAAAGTTAAGGATTTTCATAGCGGAAAAAGCCCTTGAGAAAGGGCTTTTTTTATTGTTGACGTGAGGTGATGGATAGCCTATAATCTATCATGTAAGCACTTTCAGTAAGCGGTTTATTCCATTTACGAAAACGTTTTACGTATGTTAGAAGAAGAATCTTTCTTTTTGCAGAATCGAAACGTCAGCTTTAGTAAACACGTTAGAATGAACGATACCGAAAGCGCATTCAAAAAAAGTGGTATCCTCAGGCATAAAGCCTGTTATACAGATAAAACCTTCATAAATAATAGGGGGAACTAGACAATGAGAGGCAAAATGAAAGGCAATACACCCAAGACGTTTGCAATGTTGATGCTCGCAAGTGCAATGTTGGTTACAGCTGGCTGCGGGAATTCGGGAACCAAAGAGACTTCGGAGTCCAGCGGAACTGAACCGATCACAGTTACATTCTTCGGGGCGGATGCTAGTCCAACCTGGAACAAGATGCAAGATGCTGTTGGTAAAAAGATTACGGAGCAAACAGGTGTTACAATTGAAGCTGAATATGATGTAAACGATGGTGGTAACCAGAAGATTGCCCTTATGGCTGCCAGTGGTGACTTTCCTGATATGATCTACCCTAAAGGTAACTTATCTAAGCTTGTGGATGCAGGCGCGATGCTGGATCTCACGGATCTGATTGAGGAGCATGCTCCCAATCTGAAAAAAATCTATGGAGAACAGATGAACCGTTTGAAATACAGTTTGGAAGATCAAGCGATATATACTATTCCAACCAATATGGGTGTCGATAATGTTACGTTTGACGCTACAGGTGGATTTGAAATTCAGCAAAGAGTATTGAAAGAGCTCGGATATCCTGAAGTGAAGACACTTGAGGATTACGAGAATGTACTCAGAGCCTATTATGAAAAACATCCAACCATTGATGGTCAGCCAACCATTCCATTAACATTGAATGCAGATGACTGGAAGATCATGATCACGGTAACGAACCCGGCCTTCCAGGCAACAGGTGCACCGGATGATGGTGAATATTACATTGATCCTGAAACGTATGAAGCAACATTGCACTACAAACGTCCAGAGGAAAGAGAATATTTCCGCTGGTTGAATAAAATGTACAATGAAGGCCTACTGGACAAAGATGCCTTTGTTCAAAAGGATGATCAATACAAGTCCAAAATTGCGAGTGGCCGTGTCCTCGGTCTGATTGACCAAGAGTGGAACTATCAAGAAGCGGAGAACGCGCTCAAATCATCGGGTAAGGATGATGCCACATACGCTCACTTCTCTGTGTCACTTAACGATGAAATTGTGGATCACACGTTCCAACCAGCCGGCTTTGACGGTTATGGCATTGGGATTACAACTTCGGCCAAAGATCCAGTGCGTATCATCAAATTCATGGATTGGCTTGCTTCCGATGAAGGACAAGTTCTGAGAAACTGGGGTATCGAAGGTGAACATTACAACGTAGAAGATGGTAAACGCGTGATTCCTGATGACGTTCAGGACCGCAAAACGAATGACAACTCCAATTTCAGTAAGGAAACAGGAATTGGGATGTATAACGTATTTAGCGCAAGATACGGTGATGGTGTAAAAGATTCTACGGATAACTACTACACAACAAACTTCCCTGAGCAGATTGTAGCTGGTTACACGGCTGCAGAGAAAGAAACGCTGAAAGCTTATGGTATCACGACTTGGAAAGAGTTCTATCCGGCTGAAGAAGATCTGCCAGTTAAGGATTGGGGCGCAGCGTATAACATGTCCGTACCTTCCGGTACAGACTATGAGGTAACGTTCCAGAAAACGCAGGATATCATTCGTAAACGGATTCCGGAAGCTGTTCTGACTACACCAGCAAACTTTGATGCAACCTATGATGCTTTATTGGCTGATTTGGACAAAGCGGGTGCAGTTGAAATGGAGAAACAATTTACGGTTTGGGTTAAAGAACGTGTCTCTCTTTGGACAGGAAAAGACGTAAAATAATATGGATTGTCTGTGATCCATGGTTACGCAAGGAAAGGGCCCTATATAGGGCCCTTTTTTTTGTGGAATGATGTGATGATTTGCATTGACGCAAATTTTGAAATCACATATAATTTTATTATTGTAAGCACTTACCGAAAACGTTTTATGTCATAAGAAATATACAGCTGATTTAGGAACAGGAGCTAATCATGTCCCAACACAATAACCAAACTAAAATCGATCGTCTATGGTATCGACAACCGGCGCAACGCTGGGAAGAAGCATTGCCCATCGGAAACGGCCGTCTTGGAGGCATGGTGTACGGTGGCGCAGCAGATGAACGAATTCAGCTCAATGAAGATACATTATGGTCAGGGTTTCCACGGGATACGATTCAATACAGCAGTCAGCGGTATTTGAAACAGACGCGAGAGTTGATCATGTCTGGGCAGTATGGTGAAGCTGAGGATTTGTTGAACCGTGAAATGCTTGGTCGTGATGTGGAGGCTTACCAGCCGATGGGTCATTTTCTATTGCACCATGAGGGTCTGGATGATCTTTCATATGATGCATTTGAACGGGAGCTTGATCTGGAATCGGGTATTGCAATCACAACCTACTCATTGGAAGGAACTCAATACGTACGTGAAGTGTTTTCCAGCGCTTCAGATGATCTGATGGTCTGCACATTGACTGCTGATCAGAAGGGCGCTGTGAGTGTAGGTGTTACGCTAGACAGTCCCCATCCTTATCGCGTTGAGACTTCGGGAGATGCTCTAACCATGTTCAGTCGGTGCCCAAGTCATGTGGAGTCCAATTACTTCAGGGATCACCCGGAATCCGTCCTCTATGAAGAGGATCGGGGGACGGCTTATGCTGTCCGTGTAGCGTTTACGGCATCTGGCGATAAGGTGAAGGTCTCAAATCTGGAAGGCAGGTTACATATTCAGGGGGCTGATCAGGTTGTTTTCTATCTGGCAGCAGCTACGTCCTTTGAAAGTTATGATGTTTTGCCTGTGAAGGATCATCTTGTATTGGAAGAGGAATGCAAGGAGATGATCTCCAAAGCGACCACACATGGCGCGGAAGTCCTTCGTGACCGACATATTCAGGATCATAGCGCGTTGTTTAACAGAGTCTCTATTAATCTGGGGGTGTCGGCTAACGCCGAATTACCTACAGATGAGCGGCTGCAGGCTTATCAGGCAGGGCAACAAGACCCTGGACTGGAGGCACTTTATTTTCAATATGGAAGATATCTGTTAATGGCTAGTTCGCGTCCGGGCAGCCAGCCTGCCAATCTGCAGGGAATCTGGAATCATCAGGTAGAGCCGCCATGGCATAGTGATTACACCATCAACATCAACACGGAGATGAATTACTGGCCGGCAGAAGTCTGCAATCTCAGTGAATGTCATGAGCCGCTGTTTGATATGCTGACCGATCTCAGTGATACGGGACGTAGAACGGCGCGGATTCTGTATGGAGCCCGTGGATGGACTGCTCATCATAACGTGGACATCTGGAGAACCTCTACGCCGACAGGTGGAGATGCAAGCTGGGCTTTCTGGCCGATGGGCGGCGTATGGTTGACCTCGCATCTATGGGAGCATTATCAATTTACCGGGGATCAGCGTTTTCTTGAGGAACGTGCGTATCCCATCATGAAAGAGGCGGGGCTATTCTGTCTCGACTGGCTGGTGGAAGGGCCTGATGGTTATATGGTTACGATTCCATCCACTTCACCAGAGAACAAGTTTCTCACAGATGCTGGGGAGGCACGCAGTATATCCATGGCTTCAACGATGGATATGACGTTAATTCGTGAACTGTTCAGCCGCTGTATTGAAGCCGCGAAGCAATTGAATCTAGATGAGTCATTGGTGAGCGAGTGGGGTGAGGCTCTGGAGAAACTCTATCCATTCCGAATTGGAAGCGAAGGACAATTGCTGGAGTGGTTTAAAGATTTTGCCGAATCTGAACCGGGGCATCGTCACGTTTCCCATCTATATGGGTTGTATCCGGGGCAGCAGATCAATCGAGTGCACACACCGGAATTGGTAGAAGCAGCACGGGTATCGCTTGAACGTCGTATCTCACAAGGTGGCGGGCATACAGGATGGAGCTGTGCATGGTTGATCAATCTGTATGCACGACTGCTGGATAGCAGCCAGGCACATCAGTTTGTGCGCACGTTGCTGGCCCGATCCACACATCCGAATCTGTTTGATGACCATCCACCATTCCAGATCGATGGTAATTTTGGAGGCACGGCTGGAATCGCGGAGATGTTATTGCAGAGCCACTTGAACGAGTTACATTTACTGCCTGCACTGCCTGAACTCTGGACTCAAGGTCGTGTTGAAGGCCTTCGTGCAAGAGGTGGTTATACGGTAGCGATAACGTGGACGGACAACAAGCTTGCGTCAGCGGTTATTAAGGCAGATCGAAATGAGTCGCTGACCCTTCGCAGTGTTTATCCACTGCGTGTGGAAGGAAACGAACAAGCCAAGGCAGAGCTTACGCCTCAGGGCGATTATGTAATTATTTTAACCATGACCGCAGGACAGACGATCCGCGTGTCATCATGAGACGGAGGAGCCAACCATGACCATTTTTAAATTTCCGCAAGATTTTCGCTGGGGTACAGCAACAGCTTCCTATCAGATAGAAGGAGCGGCACAGGAAGGTGGACGCGGGGTATCCATCTGGGATACGTTTGCGCGCACGCCTGGCAAAGTATATAACGGAGACAATGGTGATGTCGCGTGTGACAGTTACCACCGGTATGAGGAAGACATCGCATTGATGAAGAAACTCGGGATTAATACGTACCGGTTCTCCATTGCGTGGCCGCGTATTATTCCTGACGGAGATGGGGAGATCAATCGTGAAGGTCTGGACTTCTACCACCGCTTCGTGGATGCATTGATCGAGGCTGGAATTGAACCGTTCCTCACCCTGTATCACTGGGATCTTCCGCAAACGCTGGAGGATGACGGAGGCTGGGGCAACCGCAGAACTGTGGATGCTTTTGTGAAATATGCCGAAGTGATCTTCAAAGAATTCTCTGGCAAAATCAACTTCTGGCTGACATTCAACGAACCATGGTGCATCGCGTTCCTGTCAAACCTTCTCGGGATTCATGCGCCAGGAAACAAAGACCTGCAAACGTCAATTAATGTTGCTCATGGATTGCTGGTCGCTCACGGCAAAGCCGTTCAATCCTTCCGTCGTTTGGGTACAACCGGACAGATCGGTATTGCTCCGAACGTATGCTGGGCTGAGCCGTACAGCAAATCTTCTGAGGACCAAGCTGCGTGTGATAGATCAATCGCGCTCAATACGGACTGGTTCCTTGACCCGATCTACAAAGGCTCGTACCCGCAATTTATGGTGGACTGGTTCGCAGAAGCGGGAGCTACGGTGCCAATCCAAGAAGGCGACATGGAGATCATCTCGCAACCGATCGACCTACTAGGTATTAACTATTACACGATGGGGATCAATCGCTTCAATCCGGAGGCAGGTGCTCTACAATCAGAAGAAGTTGATATGGGCCTCACCAAAACCGATATTGGCTGGCCAGTGGAATCACGCGGCTTGTATGAATTCATGCATTATTTGCAAAAGTACGGCAATGTAGATGTGTATATCACGGAGAACGGTGCCTGCATCAATGATGATCTGGAGAATGGCAAAATTAATGATGATCGCCGGATTGCATATTATGAACAGCACTTGGCTCAAATTCACCGCATCATTAATGACGGGATTAACCTGAAAGGGTACATGGCATGGTCACTGATGGATAATTTCGAGTGGGCAGAAGGCTACCGCATGCGTTTTGGTCTTGTTCATGTGGACTATCGTTCACTCGTGAGAACGCCGAAGGAGAGTTATTACTGGTATCAGAACGTCATCAAGAATAATTGGTTGGAGACACGGAACGAACATAATCCCCAATAGTTTAGGTGGCAGGTTTAAGGGAAAAGCAGGTCCTCATTATATATAGTTCCCTTATTGAAGTTGAAAAAGACGGTAACATTGGAGTATTCCAATGTGCCGTCTTTTTTTGTATTTTTACCGTTGGAAATGAGTAGTTCATAAAGGTTTCATAAGGTCAAGTGCAGTTCCTGTTATGAAGAGACGTTTTTTGGGTTATAAGAAGTATGAATGAATTGAAAAATGTTTTGTCAACGATCGAAATCAAAATAAAGTGTCCAAATTGCGAATAAAATTTGAACATTTGTTGACTAAAAATCATACTGATGTGGTATATTGGTATAAGGAAAGCACTTACAAAAAGGGAAAAGGAAGTGTTTACTATGGCATCGAAGACAGCAATGGTTAGCCAATTGGAGCGCAAAGACAAAAATATGCGGCGCGCCGTCTTGACGATGACAGTTCTGGCATGGGTCGCACTCATTACGGGAGTGGTCATGTGTCTGATCAATCTGAACGACTTTAATGATCGTAATCTTGGCTTGATGGTTGGTATTGGATTCCTTGTAGGTAGTGTGTTTATTTACGTTATTGCCAAAGCGATTGGCCTTGTTCATACACGCCGGGAAGACGAAGGCGCCGATTGATTATAATCCTGCGTTAATTCGTTCATAATAAGACTGGATAAGTTCCCGGAATCCAGTCAATAAAGCCCTTTGCGGATTCGTTGACACTGTTCAACGGGACTGCAAAGGGTTTTATTTTGTGACTTGAAGTGTAAAGATTACGAAGTACAAATATCAAGCATGCAAGCGATTTGTGAGAAAAAATTCACACATTTAAGGTGTAAAATCGACAAATTTGTTAACAAGAACAAAAAAGTTGTTCATTTCTGATATCTTTAGTAGGAAGAGAGTAGTATACTGATTTTTCAGTATGAGCGAATTTAAGGAGAGGGGATCAAAATGAACAAGAAACCTAGGTCGCTAATCCGGATTATCATTCCGGTTGTCCTGACGTTGGTTACAATTGCATTGATTGTCTGGCCAATGCTGGCAGGCGGGCAGTACGTTGTTCTGGATCCGAAGGGGCCAATTGGCGCTTCGCAGAGAGATTTGATTGTCATCTCGACAATTTTGTGTGCTGTCATCATTGTGCCAGTACTCATTTTGTCTGCCGTAATCGTATGGCGTTACCGCGACAAGCCGGATAACAAAGCTGCTTATGAGCCTAACTGGTCTCATAGTACGAAGGCGGAGGCAATCTGGTGGACGGTTCCAATTATTATTATTGGAATACTTGCAATTGTAACGATTCGTTACACGTATGATCTGGAGCCTTCGAAGCCGTTGGCTCATGAGAAAGAACCAATTACCATCCAAGTGTCTTCACTGGACTGGAAATGGCTGTTTATGTATCCTGAGCAAGGGATTGCAACGGTCAACACGCTGAATATTCCGGCAGACCGGCCCGTGAAATTTGAACTCACTGCGGATTCACCGATGAACTCATTCTGGATTCCGCAACTTGGAGGACAGATTTATACGATGTCGGGTATGGCGATGACCTTGTATCTGCAGGCAGATCATGAAGGCAAGTACTGGGGTTCAGGCGCTAACTTCACAGGTGAGCATTTTGGAGAAATGCGTTTTGATGTGAATGCTACATCGGACGAAGATTTTGACAATTGGGTAGCTGAAGTGAAACAGAGTTCTCAGGCGTTGACTACAGAAGGTTACAAAGCACTGGCTGAACCAGGAACAAGCAATGTTGCTTATTATTCTGCCTTCCCAGAAGGATTGTTCCAAAATATTGTGACCAAGTATGTTGTAGATGGTCAAAGTGCTCACAGTAAGCATGGAAGTTCAAGTGAAGCTTCTGGAGCCATTCAAAGTGCAACTGACAAGTCCAATCAAGACGAGGACAAGAGTGCTAACTAAAGATTCGAAAGGAGGCCCCCAATGTTAGAGAGACTTAAAGAGTTTGCATCGGAGTTTTTCGTAACTGGCGACCCGCTGATCTATGGAGCAGACGTGGCCATCGGTATTACGATGATTACTATCGTAACGGTGCTGACTTATTTCAAAAAATGGGGCTGGCTCTGGCGTAACTGGTTAACTACCGTCGATCATAAAAAGATCGGTATTATGTATATCATTGCTTCCATTATCATGTTGTTCCGTGGTGGTGTGGATGCATTGATGATGCGTCTGCAGCTGGCTATGCCTAACATGGATTTCTTACATCCTGAACATTATAATCAGGTCTTTACAACTCACGGCACGATCATGATCTTGTTCATGGCGATGCCATTTATGTTTGGTTTATTTAACGTTATCGTGCCATTACAGATCGGAGCAAGGGACGTTGCCTTCCCGTTTCTGAATGCATTGAGCTTCTGGTTATTCTTCCTGGGAGCAATGCTGTTTAACCTGTCCTTCGTTATCGGTGGTTCACCGGATGCGGGATGGCTGAGTTATCCACCTCTATCGGAGCTGTCACACAGTCCGGGGGTCGGACAGAACTTCTATATATGGGGTATACAGATATCGGGTATCGGTTCCCTGGCTACCGGTATCAACTTCCTGGTTACCATCATTAAAATGCGTGCGCCAGGCATGAGATGGATGAAAATGCCGATGTTCACATGGTCGGTATTCTCCACTTGTATCATTATCTTGTTTGCTTTCCCGATCTTGACCGTGACACTTGCATTGTTATTCCTCGACAGGTTTGCCGGGGCGCATTTCTTCACACTTGATCTGGGCGGTAACCCAATGATGTATATCAACTTGATCTGGATGTGGGGTCACCCTGAGGTATACATTGTCGTCTTGCCGGCATTCGGTGTGTTCTCCGAGATTGTAAGTACCTTCTCTCGGAAAAAACTGTTTGGTTACAAGTCAATGGTATTTGCAATGTTAATTATCAGCTTCCTGTCCTTCTTCACATGGGCGCATCACTTCTTCACGATGGGTTCAGGAGCGGACGTGAATGCCTTCTTCGCCGTAACTACGATGTTGATTGCTATTCCAACAGGGGTTAAAATATTTAACTGGCTGTTTACCATGTATCGAGGAAGGATTCGCATGGCGACTCCGATGATGTGGACACTTGCCTTTATCCCGTGCTTTATTGTCGGGGGTATGACAGGCGTTCTGTTATCCGTTGCTCCTGCTGACTTCCAGTTCCACAACAGTTACTTCCTGATTGCCCACTTCCACCAAGTATTGATCGGTGGCGTTGTCTTCGGATACTTCGCTGGTCTGTATTACTGGTGGCCTAAAATGTTCGGTTTCCAACTCGAAGAGAAACTGGGCAAATGGGCATTCTGGACTTGGAATATTGGTTTCTATGTCTGCTTCATGCCGCAGTACGCTGTCGGTCTGATGGGTATGACACGTCGTCTGAGCACATACGGCTGGGATACTGGCTGGTGGGAACTGAACTTCGTATCCACAATCGGGGCATTCCTGATGGGTGTCGGATTCTTGTTCCAAGTTGCACAAATTGCAGACGGTATTCGCAAATACAAAACACTTAAAGCTTCCGGCGATCCATGGGATGGTCGTACGCTCGAGTGGTCGATTCCTTCACCAGCTCCTGAATATAACTTCGCTGTTACACCGCGCGGAGATGATATCGATGAGTGGTGGGAAGAGAAAGAACGTCGTGCCAAAGGCATCTATCCGCCTGAGCAACCGCTTGAGCCGATTCACATGCCGAAGAATTCCTCGATTCCGTTCATCATGTCTGTCTTCTGGTTCGTTGCTGGTTTCGGCTTCGTATTCGGTTGGCTGTGGATGGCGATTCTCGGACTTGCTGGCGTAGGCATCTGTATGATCGCCCGTTCATTCTCTTACGATACGGATTATTACATTCCGGTCGACGAAATTAAGCGTACCGAAGCGTCGTTAAGGGGGTCGGTATAGATGGCTCAAGCAGCCGCTAAGCACGGTGAGAATCATGCGCATGGTCATGACCATGGCCACCATGATCCACAGGAAATGAAAATTCTCGGATTCTGGTTCTTCCTGATTTCCGACGTTATCTTGTTCTCCGTATTGTTCGCAACCTTCATTGTGTTGCGTGACAATTCGGCGGGCGGACCGATTTTGTCCGAACTGATCAAAATGCCTGGCGTTATCGCCGAGACATTTATCTTGCTCACGAGTTCATTTACAAGCGGACTTGCCGTTCTGGCAATGAACCAGGGTAAAGTGAAACAATTGATTAACTGGCTGATTGTTACAGCTGTTCTGGGTGCAAGCTTTATCGCCCTGGAGGTTTACGAGTTTGTTGAGATGGTTCACGAAGGTTTTAGTTACACAACGAGTGCAGCTTCTGGTGCATTCTTCACCCTCGTGGGTACTCACGGACTTCACGTATCGCTTGGTCTGATCTGGATGATCGGACTCATGTTCCAACTGAAAAAACGTGGGATTACCGATGTTACTCGCGGTAAGATCAACGTCATCAGCTTGTACTGGCACTTCTTGGACGTCGTATGGATCTTCCTCCTGTCGATCGTCTATCTCATGGGGGTGATGTAGATGGCAGAGCACAACTCACATGATTCCCACGGCCATGAACAACATGGCTCACTGAAGTCTTATGTCATCGGCTTCATTCTGTCCGTCGTACTGACAATCATTCCACTTGTGGTGGTTTTGAACGACATGATGGGCAAAACAGGTACACTCATTGTGATTCTTGGTACAGCAGCACTTCAGTTTGTGGTTCAACTCTTCTTCTTCATGCATATCCGTGAAACAGAGAAACCACGCTGGAATGTCATGGCCCTTATTTTCGGATTACTGATTATGATGACCATCGTAATTGGTTCGATCTGGATCATGCTTAACAATGCTGTTGCACATTAATATGTGAAGCAAAGAAGATCTCCCGGTCTGTTTTACAGACTGCGGAGATCTTTTTTTGCTTTTATTTAAGAAATAAACATCGTTAGTGATTAATGATATGAATTATTTTAAAAAATAAAGGTACACAAAAGATACATAATGAACTAAAATGAACTTATATGAACATTATCAAACTCAATCCCAACTAATTTAAATGACGAAAGGAATGGATTAATAATGGAAAATCGTTATGCTGCACATCCCAATGAAGTGAAAACGTATGATACATCTCGCCTGCGTGAGGAATTTTTGATGGAGCAACTGTTTGCAACCGATGAATTGGTAACGGTGTATTCTCATGTGGATCGTTATATTGTGGGAACGGCTGTACCTGAGAGCAAGGACATTACCCTTGAAGTGAACCTGAAAGATATCGGAACGAACTTTTTCCTGGAGCGTCGTGAAATCGGTATCATTAATGTCGGTGGTCACGGAACAGTGACAGCGGACGGACAAGGTTATGAGATTGGAGCGAAGGAATGTCTCTACATCGGTAGAGGTGTGAAGGAAGTTGTGTTCACGAGCAGTGACAAGGCTCAACCTGCCCAATTCTATTTTGTATCCACACCGGCTCATCACACCTATCCAACAGTAAAAGCAACACAAGAACAAGCTCAGCCAAATCATCTGGGCAGCATTGAAACTTCCAATGAGCGTACGATCTATCGTTACATTCACCAAGGAGAAGGTGGAATTCAGAGTTGTCAGTTGGTGATGGGCATTACCGAACTCGACAAGGGTAACATGTGGAACACGATGCCTGCACATACCCATAACCGCCGTTCCGAAGTATACTTGTACTGGAACTTGCCTGAAGACGGTGTTGTATTCCATATGATGGGTGAGCCAAACGAAACGCGCCATCTGGTTGTACGTGATCGTCAGGCAATCATCTCGCCAAGCTGGTCCATTCACAGTGGTGTGGGTACAAGTAATTACACCTTCTGTTGGGCGATGGCTGGTGAGAACCAGACGTTCGAAGATATGGACGGCGTAGCGATGAAAGACCTGAAATAATAAATTACAGATGTCTGAGTTAATTTGACAGAGTAGAAACTATAACTCATTCATTTGACTCAGGTAGTATAGGAAGTTGATTATGATGAATCCATTGAAAAGACATGAAAAAATTATGGAGGCTCTGCTGGAGCGCCAGGAAGTAACCGTCAGTGATCTGAGTGAGTTGCTGCAGGTGACTGGGAAGACTGTGCGAGAGGATCTCGACAAGTTGGAGAGTATGGGGTTGCTCGTACGTGTCCATGGTGGTGCTATGCTGGCTCAGAATGACCAGTATGGCATCTTGAATAGCCGCGGAGTTACCGAGAAACATCATCCGGAGAAAACGGAGATTGCTGAACGTGCCCTTGCTTACATCCGACCTGGAGATATCGTTGCTCTCGATGGTGGCAGCACCACGCTGGAGATGGCCAAACGTCTCGATAATCAACCGCTGACGGTGGTGACCAATGACCTGTTCATTATTGCGGAGTTGACCAAAAAGGAGCAAGTGCGACTGGTTGTGCCTGGCGGGGCGCGTGTACGGAATATGTTGGTTGGGGATGATACGGCTGCGTTTATATCCAGTCTTAACATTCACAAAGCCTTTATATCCACGACAGCCCTCCATCCGGAATTTGGATTATCCATATACACGGGAGATCTGGTTCCTTTGAAAAAAGCAATGATATCTGCCTCGCAGCAAGTATACGGCGTTGTGGATCATTATAAATTTGGACAATTTGCACTGCGAACTTTCGCCCAGTGTTCGGAACTGGACTACATTATCAGCGATAGTCGTTTGGATGAAGAGACGGCTTCCTTATACGAGCAGAGCGGTGTCACAGTGGATTATCAAAGTTAACCTCATTCATTATTCATGGGATTAAAGAACGGACGGATCTAAGGATTGCATATCAAAACCATGCGGAGGAATCATTCATGAACCCATTTGATTTAAGCGGACAAGTTGCACTGGTGACAGGTACCTCGGGAGGACTTGGACAAGGGATGGCCATTGGTTTGGCAGAAGCAGGTGCTGATGTGGTGCTGGTCTCTTATTCCAAGCCTGCGGAAACGGCAAGTGCCATTGAAGCACTCGGACGCAAAGCTTATGTGATTGAAGCGGATTTAAGTCGTGAAGATGAGTTGTCGGCTGTGTTCGAACAGGCGCTTGCGTTCCAGGGCAGAATTGACATTCTCGTCAACAATGCCGGAATCATTCGTCGCACACCTGCGGCTGATCATGCAGGGCAGGACTGGCATGATGTAATTGGTCTGAACCTGAACACTGTATTTTTCCTGAGCCAATTGGCAGGCAGACATATGATTGAACGCGGAAGTGGCAAAATCATTAATATTGCTTCCATGTTGTCCTATCAAGGTGGGATCAACGTGCCAGGATATACAGCCAGTAAACATGGCGTTGCCGGTTTAACCAAAGCACTCGCCAATGAATGGGCAGGTAAAGGAATCCAGATTAACGGTATCGCACCTGGTTATATGGAAACCGATAATACTACTCAGATCCGTGCGGACGAGAATCGTTACCGGGATATTACAGCCCGTATTCCTGCGGGGCGTTGGGGAACACCTGAAGATCTGAAAGGCCCGGTTGTCTTCCTGGCATCTGCCGCTTCGGATTATCTGAATGGTCATGTGCTGAATGTCGATGGCGGCTGGATGGCACGTTAATCGTTTGATAATCGGATTAGCATAAGGAGGCAGTGAGATGAAACTTGGTATTCTGGCGCATACATTTGGCAAACAGCCTACAGCACAGCTTGCGCAGACGATTGCGGATAACGGATTTAATTCCGTACAGCTTGCGCTGGCCAAAGCATTATCAGATGTGGACTCATCGAATGGCAAGCTGAGCCCAGGGCTAGCGAATGAGATCGGAGATCAATTTGCACAGCGCGGGGTGAAGATTGCAGTACTGGGCTGTTATATTAATCCGATAGACCCTGATCCGATAAGACGACGTGCGGACATTGATCGATTCAAGGAGCATCTGCGTTATGCCCGGGATTTTGGTTGCAGCATGGTAGCAACGGAGACCGGGGGCTTGGATACCTATCAGGATACACATCCGGATGGATATGAAGAGAAGGCGTGGAGTGTGCTGAAAGAAACGGTTGAGGAGTTGGCTGAGGAAGCGGAGAAATGGGGCGTGCATGCGGCAATTGAGCCTGTGTCCACACATACCCTTCATACCCATGAACATATGACCCGTTTGTTTGAAGAGATTCCTTCATCTAATCTGGGGATGCTGTTCGACCCGTGTAATCTGATCAAGCAACCACATGCTGCAGATCAAGGGGCTTTCTTGCGCGAGGTGATGGAATCGCTGTATCAGCGCATGATTGTGATCCATGCCAAAGATGTAGCCTTTGATGCACAGGGAGAGAAGTTTAATCCGGTACCTGGGGCAGGCATACTGGATTACCCGTTATTTTTTGAATTGCTAAAAACGTATAAGCCACATATCGATATTTCACTTGAAGGCGTAACTGCGGAGGAAGCTGTACCTGCCGCCAAACATTTGCGTGAAGTATGGAGTGCAGTTCGGGTCTAATAAAACCCTGGATGAGGTATTGCATACCTAAGCCAAAATAGTTGAAAAACCTTTGCGAGGGCAAAGGTTTTTTTGGTACAGAAATCGATAATGTACATATTTAATATTTCTTATCGGAACAATCGGAAATAAGTCTTTTCAAATGCGACATCTTGTGAGAGAATATGGAAAACATACGCCACCATGTGAAGACATCAGGAACGTAAAGAACGTATATATCGAGGGAGGATTCAGATTTATGTCAAACGAACGTGAGCTTTCATTTGAAACATTGGCAATTCATGCAGGCCAGGAGATTGATCCAACCACCAACGCACGAGCTGTACCCTTGTATCAGACAACATCCTATGGATTCAAGGACACCGAGCATGCAGCTAACTTGTTTGGTTTGAAAGAGTTTGGCAACATCTATACCCGTCTGATGAATCCAACAACCGACGTGTTTGAGCAACGGATTGCGGCGTTGGAAGGCGGAGCTGGAGCGCTGGCTACATCTTCTGGTCAGGCAGCCATTACGTTTTCACTTCTGAATATTGCTGGTGCAGGTGATGAGATCGTGTCTTCGGCGAGTTTGTATGGAGGTACATACAATCTGTTCTCGACGACTTTGCCGAAATTAGGTATAGACGTGAAATTTGTGGATTCCAGTGATCCTGAGAATTTCCGGGCAGCGATTACGGAGAAAACGAAAGCATTGTATGCCGAAACGATCGGTAATCCGAAGGGGAATGTACTGGATATTGAAGCGGTGGCAGCGATTGCTCATGAACATGGAATTCCTTTGATTGTGGATAATACGTTCCCAAGTCCGTACCTGCTTCGTCCCATCGAACATGGAGCAGATATTGTCGTTCACTCTGCAACGAAATTTATTGGCGGTCATGGTACATCCATTGGTGGCGTTATCGTGGATAGCGGAAAATTTGACTGGAAAGCAAGTGGCAAGTTCCCGGGATTGACGGAGCCGGACTCCAGTTATAACGGTGTTGTATATACGGAAGCGGTTGGACCGATTGCTTATATTATTAAAGCTCGTGTACAGCTATTGCGTGACCTGGGTGCAACAATCTCTCCATTCAACTCCTGGTTGCTGCTGCAAGGACTGGAGACATTACATCTGCGCGTAGAGCGTCATAGTAGCAATGCCCTTGCGGTTGCGGAATTCCTTGAGAAACATGAGGACGTGTCTTGGGTTAGTTATGCAGGTCTGCCGAGCCACGGTTCTTACGAGCTTGCACAGAAGTATCTGCCAAGAGGGCAGGGTGCCATTCTGACCTTTGGAATCAAAGGTGGTGCGGACGCAGGTCGCAAATTGATTGAAAGTGTCAAACTGTTCTCTCACCTTGCGAACGTTGGCGATTCCAAGTCACTGATTATTCACCCGGCAAGTACAACTCACGCACAGTTGACTGAAGATGAACAGACCGCAGCAGGGGTTAATCCGGAGTTGATTCGTCTGTCTGTGGGTACGGAGAACATTCAAGACATTATCTATGATCTGGAGCAAGCCATCAAAGCAAGTCAGGGAGCAAGTGTAGGCGCGTAAATGGCATTGGGTGGATGTGTAAACAATCACTTAAGCGATATGCCACAAACAGGTCATATTGAATATCAATAGATGGTTAAAGCCGTTGTCCTCTGGGACAGCGGCTTTTTGTCTTTTTGAACACGCATATATGAGTATCCATCGAAAAAAGCCCATTTACAAATGTGGATCACAGGCATATACTGATTAAAAGTTGTATTGAGTAAAAACAATTGCATAAGTACAAAAATGATTATCATTCTCATTCGAGATATTGTAAAATCATTCACAAAACCATGCTGCTGCGGGATTCCCGCAGCAGCATGTGTCATTTTTAGGGCATTAACAATGGCTCTCATTCTCAATACAACTTCATTTCTGGAAGCGGAACTTGAGCACATTCACTATCCGCAAACCTACCATTTGAAAGGAACGTGATTTATATGCAAGCGATACATCAACCTCTACACAGACAGCAACAAGCAGAACAACGCTCATCCCAAACACCCGGCCCCAATCGGGGTAAGAAGCCTGATTTTGGAGCCGTGATGCAGAATAAAGAGATGCAATCTGCATTGGGCAGCGGGCTGTTGATGCTGATTGCCTGGGGAACTGCACCGTATTTTGGTACCTTATCCATCATGCTCTACATTGTGGCGTATGCCGTGGGCGGTTGGACCAAAGCGAAGGAAGGTATCGAGACACTGGTTAAGGACCGTGATCTGGATGTAAATCTGCTGATGATTGCCGCATCCCTTGGGGCAGCAGCCATCGGTTACTGGAATGAAGGTGCGATGCTTATCTTTATTTTTGCACTCAGTGGTGCGTTGGAAAGTTATGCGACAGAGCGCAGTCATAAGGATATCTCATCGTTGCTCGCACTTAAGCCGGAGACTGCACTGCGTATTGAAGATGGACAGATGAATCTTGTGGCTATTGATGATCTGCAGCCGGGTGATCTGCTGTTGGTCAAACCGGGAGAACTGATTCCTGCGGATGGCGTGGTGTACCGGGGGAGTTCTTTTATCAATCAGTCGTCCATTACTGGAGAATCCCTGCCTGTGGACAAAGTTGCGGGGGATGAAGTCTATGCAGGTACGGTAAACGGGGAGGGCGCCTTATACGTAGAGGTCACAAAATCGGCGGAAGGGTCACTGTTCGGCAAAATCATTAAAATGGTGGAAGAAGCGCAGGCGGAAGTACCGGATTCTCAGCGTTTCATGGAGCGGTTCGAAGGGATTTACGCACGTATTGTTGTGGGGGTGACCTTACTTGTCATTGCAGGAACTCCGCTGCTGCTTGGCTGGACATGGAATGAGGCATTTTACAAAGCGATGGTATTTCTGGTGGTTGCTTCTCCTTGTGCATTGGTGTCTTCCATCATGCCTGTTATGCTGTCCGCGATGTCCAGCAGCGCCCGCCGGGGCATTCTTTTCAAGGGAGGTGCCCATATGGAGAATATGGCTCGCACGCGGGTCGTGGCTTTTGACAAAACAGGTACATTGACCATGGGCACCCCGCAAGTCACCGATATTATTACGGCTGAACATGTAGATCGTACCCAGCTGTTAGCTGCGGTGGCAGCGATTGAGAACATCTCCATGCATCCTTTGGCTCGTGCCATCGTAGATCAGGCGAATAAGGAGAATATCATACTTCAGGAAGCGGAGCACGTACAGGCTCTAACGGGCTGGGGCATCGAAGGAACGGTGAACGATGTGGTCTGGAGCATTGGCAAAACAAATGTAATGGAATCGATGCAGTCAGAGGAGATGAAAGACAGCAACGTTGATGATCCAGATAAACAGGGTGTTACCCCTGTGAAGGTGTCTTTTGAGTGGGACGATGTACGCTCTCGTCTTGAGGGGGAGGGAAAAACCGTATCCGTTGTTATGGCTGATGGTGAATTAGTCGGGCTGATCGCGATGCGGGACACGGTACGGCCACAGGCAGCAGCTGCAGTGAAAAAGCTTGAAGTGATGGGTGTAAAAGTTGTCATGTTAACAGGAGACCGAGCCAGATCAGCTTCTGTAATTGCTCGTGAAACAGGAGTAAGTATGGTCTATGCAGATTTGCTGCCTGAAGATAAAGTGAAGCAGGTCCAAGCGCTCCGCAAAAAGTATGGTCCTGTGTTAATGGTAGGGGATGGTGTCAATGATGCACCAGCACTTGCAGCAGCTACTGTGGGTATGGGGATGGGATTGTCCGGCAGCGGGACTGCATTGGAGGTCGCCGATGCGGTACTGATGAACGATAACATTGAAGAGATCGCTTGGGTGATTGGGCAGGCCCGGCGAGCACAGCGTACGGTGAAACAGAATATGTTTTTTGCCATCACCGTTATTCTGGCTTTGATTGCTGGTAACTTCCTCCAGGATGTCGCACTGCCTCTAGGTGTGGTAGGACATGAAGGAAGTACAATTCTGGTTATTCTGAATGGACTTAGATTGCTACGGTAATCAGATTTGGAGAGGGAAATGGTTAATTGGTTTCACTGGTAGCATGCGGCTGGTTGAACAGCTTACGTTTGAACCTTGGGTCAGCGGGTAATGATTCGAAGAGACGATTCGATAATAAGGGAGCTGTGAAATATGGGACGTTATGTACAAGTGGAACCAAATGTAAAAGTATATGTTGAAGATATTGGCGAAGGAACCCCGGTTGTCTTTTTGCACGGCTGGCCTGTTAATTATAAAATGTTTGAATACCAATTGAACGTACTGCCGAACCATGGCATTCGTGCCATCGCGATAGATTTTAGAGGATATGGCTTATCGGATAAGCCATCCACAGGATATGATTATGATCGCATGGCAGACGATGTTCGTGCCGTTATTGATGATCTGGAGCTGAAAGACGCGGTACTCGCAGGATTCTCTATGGGTGGAGCGATCGCAGTACATTACATGGCTCGCCATAAGGGACATGGCGTCTCCAAGCTGGCCTTGTTATCTGCGGCAACACCTGTGTTCACACAGCGTGAAGGTTATCCGTATGGATTGACTCCAGAGCAGCTGAACGAGCAGATCATTGAGCCGATCTTTGCAGATCGTCCGAAGTTGCTGGAGACGTTTGGCGGCATGTTCTTTGCGAAGAAACACAGTCAGCCATTCATGGATTGGTTCCACGCCCTCGGCATGGAAGCTTCATCTTATGGTACCATTCGCAGTGCAATGGCGTTGCGGGATGAGGACTTGCGAGGTGACCTGAGTTCCATTCAAGTGCCAACAGCCATTTTGCACGGGAAAAAAGATGAGATCTGTCCGTTTGAGTTCGCCGAGCAGATGCACCAAGGCATCGCTTCGTCTCAGCTGATTGCTTTTGAAGAGAGCGGTCATGGTGCATTCTATGATGAATTGGAAAAATTCAATTCGGAATTGATTCGTTTCATCCAATCCTGATCAGGATAGGGCGTAATGCCTCTGACAGGCGATCCCAGTAATTTCATGGAATCTTCATTTGTGGCTAAACAAAGAACCCGGTCGACAGTCTTGTACTGTTCGCTCGGGTTCTTTAGTCTTCAATTAAAACAGTTCGGTCAGACCAATCATTGTGATGAGTCCGAGCAAAAAGGACATCGTCGCCACACGTGCATTGCCATCGCCGTGACTCTCGGGAATAAGTTCCTTGTAAACAATAAACATCATCGCACCAGCTGCAAAGGCCAGACCATAAGGCACAAGACCAGCTACGAGACTGCTCAAGGTGTAACCAATCATAGCTGTAATAATCTCTACCGCTCCGGTCAGGGTGGCAATACCCAGTGCTTTGAAGCGGCCAATGTTCTGGTTCACAAGAAAGAGGGCCACCAGGAATCCTTCCGGCGCATTCTGCAATCCGATGGAAAAGGCAATGAGATTGCCCAGGTTCTCATCCGAGCTTGCATAGCTAACGCCAACGGATAACCCTTCTGGCAGGTTATGCATGGTGATGGCTGCAATAATCATGAAGGCTTTGGTTTCAATTTTAAAAGGCATTTTCTCGGGATTCTCCAGATCGACGTGTGGGATCTTCATCTCCAGCACTAGTAGAACCAGGCTACCAAGCATAATACCAAATGCAAGTACAAAGAGATTTGATTGGCCAAGCGCTTCGGGAATGAGATTATACACCGAGGCCGAGGTCATAATGCCTGCGGCGTATGCCAGCAAGATATCACGCAGACGGTGCGATATTTTGCGCATAAATAGAATCGGTACGGCCCCTAGGCCGGTAGACATGGCTGATATAAAACTGCCAATGAGTGCATCGTTCATGCTTCCATTTTCCCTCCTGATGAAGACTTCTTCATAATCGCTGCCGAGCATTGACACCGTACATAAAAGAGATCATAATGAACAACAGATTAGAATGATTATAAATTAGAATTCCGTTTCTGCATAGGGCCATTGTCATATCACAGGCAGGTCTTGTGGACATGATGTGGGCTTTTCGTTCTAGTGTATGCAAAAGCCTAAGCTTTTGATGCCGGAGGGTCTAACCTTTTTGCAGAACCCGGGGGAGGAACTATACATGTATAAATCAATTATTATTGGAACAGGCCCTGCAGGGCTGACAGCAGCAATCTATCTGGCACGTGCCAACTTGAACCCACTCGTTATTGAAGGACCACAACCTGGTGGCCAACTGACAACAACGACTGAAGTGGAGAACTTCCCAGGTTTCCCTGATGGTATTATGGGTCCTGAACTGATGGACAACATGCGTAAACAAGCTGAGCGCTTCGGTGCTGAATTCCGTACAGGCTGGGTGAACAACATCGACATGAGCGAGCGTCCATTCAAGATTCAAGTTGAAGGTATGGGTGAACTCGTATCTGAAACATTGATCCTGTCTACAGGCGCATCTGCTAAATACCTCGGTATTCCTGGAGAAGAAACGAATGTGGGCCGTGGTGTCAGCACATGTGCAACATGTGATGGATTCTTCTTCCGTAACAAAGAAATCATCGTCATCGGCGGTGGCGACTCTGCCCTTGAGGAAGCAAGTTTCCTGTCC
Source organism: Paenibacillus sp. FSL M8-0212 (assembly GCF_038004645.1). NCBI lineage: Bacteria > Bacillati > Bacillota > Bacilli > Caryophanales > Paenibacillaceae > Paenibacillus > Paenibacillus sp. FSL M8-0212. The sequence goes on from NZ_JBBORP010000001.1 coordinate 3,550,157, forward strand.
CGTTTCGGTTCCAAAGTAACACTGGTACACCGTCGTGAAGAACTGCGTGGCTCCAAAATCATGCAGGATCGTGCACGCAGCAACGAAAAAGTAGAAATGGCTTTGAACCGTACACCACTCGAAGTACTTGCTGGCGACAACGGCGTAACCGGATTGAAAGTGTTGAACAACGAAACAGGTGAAGAAGAAGTGATTCCGGCAAGCGGCGTATTCGTAGCTATTGGTCACACACCAAACACTGGATTCCTTGGCGGACAGATCACTACGGACGAACATGGCTATATCCTGACTACACCAGGTACATCCGAGACAAACATCCCAGGCGTATTTGCATGTGGTGACGTACAGGATACACGTTACAAACAAGCGATTACAGCTGCAGGTAGCGGATGTATGGCTGCCATGGACACAGAGAAATACATTGAGAGCTTGGAGCACAGCGCAGTTGTTCTGTAATAGAATGAGCTTATTCCAACCAAACTATAGATTAATATAAAACCATATGAGGTGAATTAAACATGGAAAACGTAATTGTATATACATCAACCAACTGCCCGAACTGCAAATCCGTAAAAACGTTCCTGGCTGACAAAGGTATCTCTTATGAAGAGCGCAACATCGAAACTAGCGATGAATTTGCACAACAAGTATGGGACATGGGTGTACGTGCCGTGCCATTGACTGTAATTGGTGAACACCGCATTCTGGGTATGAACAAAACTCAATTTGCCAAAGCATTGGACGCTTAAATCAGGCTTATTATGTGAATTATCATGTGTTGAAAGAAATTTTCGATTCATATGCAATTCCGGTTTTCGCGAGCCGTTAGGATATAGAAAGAACCGTACCCGGAAGGGTACGGTTTTTTGTGCGTTTTCTATGAGTGGATCGGATGAATTGGTATCTGGTCACAAGCAGCATTCGCAATTGTCCGATGTACAGAAGTGCGATATCATTTTCTTAAGTCGCAGAGCATAATTGAGGTGAACAAGCAGCATGATTATAGATCAGGAGGAGCATTTTCGCTTCTGGGAACAGGCAATTATACGAGATATCCATGCTCACATACTAGTTAAAACAACTGGAATTAAGGCCATTATAATAATAACTGACATTACTTTTTTTTTAGTTCGGGATTTGATCATTAGTTTTCGTGAGGTATACCAATCTCCGAAATTATAAAATCTAGAATGAATAAGAAAAGTCATCAAGCAATTGATTACAAAGAATATCAAAACATAATCTTTTGGATTAACACCCATTATAGGGTAAACATGCAGTTCTATACCCCATAGTAGGGTTATACCAATAAAATAAAGGATAGAACAAAGTATAAAATCAAACAGGAATCCAGATGTCTGTTTGAGCATATTAAAGCTCCTCTCTGATCAAGTGGTAAAAATAATATTAATTTCTAATTATCAATAATTTTATATTGAAAAAGTAAAAAAATATACTGGTTTGACTACTTTTGTTCCGTTAACTAGGATTAAAGAGTAAGTCAAAAAACTCCATTGCTTATCTTTTGCAGAGGTCAGATCTCAAAACAACGTAAACGTATTAAATATATAGGTACTCAATCTAGAATATCGTTTATATGATTGAAGAACGATTTAAAGAAAGTTCGAGTTGTCCTTAATTCAGCATCGATGTTAAGAATGGGCAAAAATATGTAGAAAAATCCCCTTGCGTCCGTAATTCAGAGTACATGATAACGTGTACCCATGAATAACTGCGAAAGGGGATTTTGCATGAAAACAAATAATTACATCTAGAAAAAAATACTCATGAAAGTCTGAAATACAACATACACCAGCAATCCTGACAGCATGTACATGAAACCAGCCTTCTTTTTGCTCTGGAACAATCGGAGTATGCCAAGGCTGAACAGGGGCGCAAGCACAATCAGGAACAGGAGGACGGTGACAAACATTTGCGCCGAGATATCTGAAGTATCCACGTAGGTCACGCTTTTTTTCACTCCGTTTCGTTATCGGAATTAACACAGCTTGATTCACATAGCCATGACAAAAATCACATAACCCCATTATACATCTGGATTTCTTTAACAAAAAGGGAGGAAATGGGGCGAAATGATGTCAATTTTCGTCTGTTATTAGACAGACACCCTGATTTTTCCTAGAAACTGGGAAATCGCAGAGTAAGCGGCACCAACACGGGTGGAACGGCTGCCCAGAGCTGCCCATTCAATCTGCAAACTGCGGCGGTGATAAGGTAATGTACGTTCCTCGACAACCTGTTTTAACGACGTTTCAATCCAGGGACCTGCTTCAGAAAGCGGACCACCAATGATAATACGTTCCGGGTTGAAACTGTTAACGATGTTGGTTATGCCAATCCCCAGTTTGCGTCCAATCGTGTTGTATAATTCCTGAACAGTATCGTGGCCTTGCTCCGCATGATGAATAAGCTCTCGTGTGGTATGAGCAGGTAATTTTAGCTGATGGTCCGGGTGCTCGTAGGCTTTTTCCGATGCGTATAACTCCCAGCAACCACGATTACCACAGGAGCAGGGCAGACCTTCCGCTTCAATGGACATATGGCCTGTTTCCCCTGCGTAGCCCCACGCGCCTTTGTATAATTCACCATCTACCATGATGCCTGAACCAATCCCCATGCCTGCACTGATGTAGATCATGTGACGGACACCGATACCTGCCCCAAAATTCAACTCTCCATGAGCACCAGCATTGGCTTCATTATCGATCGTTACAGGCAGTTCAAATTCTTCTTCAAGCATCGAGCGCAGAGCTACCTTCTCCCACCCCAGGTTGGGTGCAAACAGGACCGTTCCTGCCTCATCCACCATGCCGGGCACGCCGATACCGATGCCAATGACACCGTGAGGGGAAGCAGGAGCTGCTTCAATGAGCTGTTTTGCTGCCAATTTCAATTGCTCTAGTACAGAGGACACGTCATGATGTTCCAAGGTCACTGCGTACTCTGTAATGATGTGTCCTTCCAGATCTGTAAGCACGCCTTTCAAGTGGGTCACACTGAGTTCCAGACCGACTGCATAGCCTGATGTCCCTCGAAACAGCAGCATAAGTGGTTTACGTCCGCCGCTGGATTCCCCAGGGCCGATCTCCTGCACCAGGTCATCACTGATCAGATCAGCAACCAGGTTGGATACCGTTGCTTTGTTCAGCCCCGTAACCTCGGACACTCGTGCGCGAGAAAGAGGGGCATGGCGCCGGATCGTATCCAGAACGATCGACTTGTTTATTTTTTTGACCAGCATCTGGTCTCCGGTAATTTTCATATGGTTAAGGCACTCCTATTCTTCTGATAAAAGGGTTCTGACCCACATCCGAAACAAGTTATTCGACTATTATAGCGTAAACAAACATGTAAAAAACAATTTTATTTTACTTTGTTTAACCAATAGACAAAGTAAATTCGATGTGATAGGATAACGGTGTAAACGATTTCTTAAAACTATTGAGGAGGCATTTTACACATGGCCTATTTTGAATCCGTTAATAAAATTGCATTTGAAGGTAAAGATTCCAAGAATCCTTTTGCTTTTAAACATTATAATCCGGAAGAAGTGGTAGCCGGCAAATCGATGGAAGAACATTTCCGTTTCGGCATGGCTTACTGGCATACATTAACTGCAGGCGGCAGTGACCCGTTCGGTGCGGAGACAGCTGTTCGTTCGTGGGATAAATACTCGGGTCTGGACCTCGCGAAAGTACGCGTGGAAGCGGCATTTGAATTTTTGGAAAAAATGAATCTGCCGTTCTTCTGTTTCCACGATGTGGACATTGCACCAGAAGGCAACAACCTGCGTGAGTTCTACAGCAACATTGATACCATTGTTGATCTGATTGAAGATCATATGAAATCCAGTGGCAAAAAACTGCTCTGGAACACGGCGAACATGTTCTCGAACCCACGCTTCATGTTTGGTGCAGCATCCACTTGCAACGCAGACGTGTATGCTCACGCTGCAGCACAGATCAAAAAAGGTTTGGAAGTTGGTAAACGCCTGGGCGCTGAAAACTATGTCTTCTGGGGCGGTCGTGAAGGTTACGACACATTGTTGAACACAGACATGCAACTGGAGCAAGACAACATTGCTCGCATGTTCCACATGGCTGTAGACTACGCGAAGGAAATTGGCTTTGACGCACAATTCCTGATCGAGCCTAAACCAAAAGAGCCAACGAAACACCAATATGATTATGATGCAGCAACTTCCATTGCTTTCTTGCAAAAATACGGTTTGGACAAACACTTCAAACTTAACCTGGAAGCGAACCATGCTACACTGGCTGGTCACACATTTGATCACGAAATCCGTGTTGCTCGTACAAACGGTATGCTCGGTTCCCTCGATGCGAACCAAGGCGATATGTTGATCGGTTGGGATACAGATGAGTTCCCGGTTGATATGTACGATGCTACGTTGACAATGTATGAAGTATTGAAAAACGGCGGTATCGGCCGCGGTGGTGTGAACTTTGACGCAAAAGTACGTCGTGGTTCCTTCGAAGCTGACGATCTGTTCCTGGCACACATCGCAGGTATGGACACGTATGCAAAAGGTCTGAAAGTAGCAGCGAAGTTGATTGAAGATCGCGTGTTCGATGACTTCATCGAAAAACGTTACAGCAGCTTCAGCGAAGGTATCGGTGCAGATGTGGTTGCAGGTAAAGCAACACTTGCTTCCCTTGCTGAGTATGCACTCAACAACGAAAGCCCACGCAAAAACCAATCCGGACGTCAGGAATTGCTGAGAGCACAACTCAACCAGTACATCCTGGCTGACTAATATAGGATAGGCAGGGTGGGGGCATGTCGACCACCGATGGTTACTCAACTCATATGTGTTGGACATTAGTGTCCAAACTAGCCTATGCACAAGATTAGCTTGTACCATGGAACGCCTGAACAAGCATGACATTCGGACCGTCCCCGACTTTCCCTTGGGAAGACGGGGGCGGTTTTTTGATTAAACAAATAACGCGTTTTTTAAATTTTTGATATAAATGTTTGTCTAAGATGGTACATGCAGAACGAAGTGAGCAGAAAGGACCCAAGGAAGCGGAGCGTTCGCTAAGAGCTTTCTGAAAGAAAGCTGGCTTCGGAAGCATAGGCTTATCCCCGGATTTCACCCTTGCTAAAGGGTATGCAGGAAATCCGGGAGTAACGGCGATCTGAGGGTTTTCTGATCACGAAGTGACCACATGAGCATCAAGGTTTCATTTATAATCAATGATGAATCAAGGTCATTGGATCAATCTTTCTGTTATAAGAACGAGTACGTTTTAGTCGTTTCATATCCATGTGTGTCCAGGATCATGCATGCAAAACGGAGTGAGCAGAAAGGACCCGAGGAAGCGGAGCGTGCGCATTTATCCCCGGATTTCACCCTTGCTAAAGGGTATAAAGGAAATCCGGGGGTAACGGCGATCCAAGGGTTTTCTGATCACGGAGTGACTTTCATGCGTACTTGGATCTTTCGCGGATATAACCTGTGATAAACGAGAGGAGTTAACCTATGAGTTACGTAATTGGTGTCGATCTGGGAACCAGCGCGGTTAAAACCGTGTTGGTCAATCGTGAAGGGAAAGTGGCATTTGAAGCATCCGAGGCATACCCGTTGTACCAGCCCAAAGCCGGATACAGTGAACAAAATCCCGAAGATTGGGTAGAGCAAACCATTGTTTCCTTGCGTAAATTGCTCGAAGTGTCTGGCGTGCAGCCTTCGGAAATCGAGGGATTGAGCTTCTCCGGTCAAATGCATGGACTGGTTTTGGTGGATGCTGAAGGTAAACCGCTGCGTAACGCAATCCTGTGGAACGATACACGCACAACGGCTCAGTGCCGCCGTATCGAAAAAGTACTGGATGGCAAGCTGTTAAGTATTGCCCGGAACCGTGCACTGGAAGGATTCACCTTGCCGAAAATTCTGTGGGTTCAGGAGAACGAGCCTGAATTGTTACAGCAAGCATCTTTGTTCTTGTTGCCAAAAGACTATGTGCGTTATCGCCTGACCGGGGATTACGCTATGGATTATTCGGATGCAGCGGGTACCTTGCTGCTGGACGTTGCAGGCAAACAGTGGAGTAAAGAGATTGCAGAAGCATTCGAGCTGCCAATCTCCCTTTGTCCACGTCTTGTGGAATCGTTTGAGGAAGTGGGCACGTTGCTTCCTGAGATTGCGGATCAAACGGGTCTGGCGGCTGCGACGAAAGTATATGCAGGTGGTGCGGATAATGCTTGTGGTGCCATTGGCGCAGGCATTCTGAGTGAAGGACAGACGATGTGCAGCATCGGAACGTCCGGGGTTGTGCTTTCCTACGAAGAGCGTAAAGATCTCGACTTCGAAGGCAAAGTACACTTTTTTAACCATGGAGAGAAAGATGCCTTCTATATTATGGGCGTAACGCTTGCCGCAGGATACAGCCTGTCCTGGTTTAAGGATACGTTTGCAGCGGACAAATCGTTTGATGTGCTCTTGCAGGGCATTGATCAGGTTCCGGCGGGCAGCAACGGATTGTTGTTCACACCATATATCGTTGGGGAGCGTACACCTCATCCGGATGCGAATATCCGTGGCAGCTTCATCGGTATGGATGCAGGACACAAGCTGGAGCACTTTGGACGTGCGGTGATGGAGGGCATTACCTTCTCGCTGCGCGAGTCCATTGATATTCTGCGTGGTGCAGGCAAAACCGTCAATGAAGTCATCTCCATTGGTGGCGGTGCCAAGAACGAAGCCTGGTTGCAAATGCAGGCGGATGTCTTTAACGCTACGATTGTGAAGCTAGAGAGCGAACAGGGTCCTGCGATGGGTGCAGCAATGCTGGCTGCCTATGGCTGTGGCTGGTTCTCGTCCTTGCAGGAATGCGCAACAGCGTTTATTCGCCCAGCGAAGTCCTATGAGCCAAACCCGGAAACGGTTGCCGTCTATGATGGACTGTTCGCACTGTATCAGGAAGTTTATGGACAGACACGTAGTCTCAATGATCGTTTGGCTGAATACCGTTAATTCATTTATTTCACTACATTAATCTTATGATTACATTTAAAAGCATCCGCGAAGGCGGGTGCTTTTTTGTCGTTTATTAAGATTAACCCCATGAAAGGTTTCCTTGTCCTGCATATCTGCATTCCGGCTCTGCATAGATTGAGAATAGAGGATTGTGATCCGTCCAGGCATCGTGTGTCGGACATTTTAATAGGTAGAAGCTTGAGCATGGGGGTGAAGCTTTGGATGGACATGAGGAACATGGAAGACCACATATTACCTTGTCGATGATCGTTCGTAATGAAGAGAATCGTTATCTCAGGCAGGCACTGGAGAGACATCGTTCCTGGATCGATCGCGCAGTAATCATTGATGATGGAAGCACGGATGGAACGGTCGCGCTGTGCAGGGAACTTCTGGACGGTATTCCACTCGTATTAGTGGAGAACGCTGCTTCACGTTTTGCAGACGAGGTAAGCCTGAGAAAACAACAATGGGAAGAGACGGTGGCGACCAATCCGGAGTGGATTTTGAATCTGGATGCGGATGAGATTCTAACCAGTGACTTTGGGGTGGTACGGGATCTGCTGCTCAGTGGCAATGAAGATGCGATCTATTTCAGATTGTTTGATATGTGGAGTGAAACGCATTACCGAGAAGATGAGTTCTGGCAGGCGCATGCCTATTATCGGCCATTTCTGATTCGTTATCACCCGGGGATGAACTATGAATGGAAGGAGACACCCCAGCATTGTGGTCGTTTTCCGTTAACGATCCAGCATTGGTCCTATGGATGTCATGCTCCCCGGGTGAAGCACTATGGTTGGGCGCGGGAAGAAGACCGCATCCGCAAATATGAACGCTATCAAGCACTGGACCCTGAAGCAAGATACGGTTGGAAGGAACAGTATGAATCGATATTGGATCAAGAGCCACGACTGTTGGCATGGTTCGAATAAGGAGAGGGGGAGTGAGCACGTTGAAGAAAGACCCGTTACGTAAATCGCAAGAAGAATTCAAACCTCAAGCAGAGCCGAATTCCCAAGAGAAAGAGAATCAGAAAGAGAGCCAGATTAATCATCGACCGTCCAGTCGTTCTGATAAATCGCTGGAAACCCGCCAATCGGAAAAGCTTGAAGAACTTTGCCAGGAAAGAATACTGATCGCCAGCCCGGTTCGCCAGACAACTCCGGTGCTCCGTGAATTTCTGGATTCTCTGCATGCACTGGAACGAACAACAGTGAAGACGGATTATCTGTTTGTTGACGATAACGTGGAAGAAGCCGCATCGAATATATTGCATGAATTTGTGCTTCAGCATGAAGGGACGGTTATTCAAGCAGATGAACATGGCAGTGGTAGTTCTGACAACAAAGGGGTATACACCAAGGATGAGGGAGGACACTATTGGCAGGATGAGCAGATTTGGCGTGTAGCCGGCTTGAAAAATCGCATATTGCAATATGCACGCGACAATCACTACGATGCGGTTTTCCTGATTGATTCTGACTTGGTGCTACATCCGCGGACGCTGGAGCAACTTATATCGAGTGGCAAAGACATTGTATCCAATATCTTTTGGACCCGCTGGCAGCCGGATGCCAGGGAAATGCCGCAGGTATGGCTGCAGGATGAGTATGCTCTGTATCGCCGCGGTGGCAAAACAGTAGACGGAACCGAGGCGGAAGACGAGGGCACGCAAACGACTGCTTTTCTAAATCAGCTGCGGATCCCGGGTTGTTATGAAGTTGGAGGGCTAGGGGCATGTACCCTTATTCGCAAAAATGTTCTGGCAGCAGGAGTTTCGTATGACCAGATTCCCAATGTATCCTTCTGGGGCGAAGATCGTCATTTCTGCATCCGTGCTCAGGCACTGGGTTTTCGTTTGTTCGTCGATACTCATTTCCCTGCGTACCACATCTATCGATTGTCCGAACTGCCGGGGGTATCTGCCTTTAATCGTAGGGCGAGACGAGGTGAGGAGACGATCAGTATTACCCTGTGTATGATTGTGAAAAATGAAGAAGCTTCCCTCGCCAGATGTCTGGACTCAGTCAATGGTATTGCCGATGAGATTGTAATCGTGGATACCGGATCAACGGATCGTACCCGTCAGATTGCTTCCAGATATACGGATCGTATCGTTGATTTTGAATGGGTGGATGACTTTGCAGCAGCACGCAACTTTGCCTTCGATCAGGCGAAGAGTGAATATATTCTGTGGCTTGATGCTGACGATGTGTTCGAACCGGAAGATCGTGCGAAACTGATCGCCTTGAAACGTTCGCTGGACCCGGATGTGGATAGTGTCACGATGGATTACAATCTGTCATTCACGGCAGATGGCAAAGTATCCTATAGTCTGCGCCGGAATCGCCTGGTACGTCGGGATCGGCAATTTCGCTGGATTGGCGCGGTTCATGAATATCTGGCTGTAGCGGGTAATCTGCTGCATAGTGATATAGCGGTTACCCACAAGAAAGATAAGGAGTATACGGATCGGAATCTGCGGATCTATCGCAAAAGGGAACAGGCCGGAGAAGAATTAGGGCCGCGTGACTTGTACTATTTCGGTAATGAACTGAAGGACCATGGACAGCATGAGGATGCGGTGAAGTACTATGAAAAGTTTCTGGATACCGGGCTCGGCTGGGTGGAAGATCAGATCGCTGCTTGCCAGAAAATTGCGGATTGTGAAGCTGCACTTGAACATCCGGAACAGGAAGTCACCGCGTTGTTCCGATCATTTGCCTATGATTTGCCAAGAGCCGAGATTTGCTGTCGATTGGGTGGTTATTTTGCCGACCGTGAAGATTATCGCAAGGCCCTGTTCTGGTACGAACAGGCGACTCGTGCTGTACGTCCTAACGATCCTATGGTGGTGCTGAATGAAGCAGCCTGGACCTGGATGCCGCATCTGCAACTATGTGTGTGTTATGACCGGATGGGTAACCGTGCCAAGGCCCGGGAACATAATGATATCGCACTCGCCTATCATCCAACACATCCAAGCATGTTATATAACGATCGATACTTTAAAGATTTGGAGAAGGATAACGTGTTGGAAAACGCTTAGTATTTTCGGTTGAAATGCTGCCTCTTTTGTGGAGTTTAATGGGTGAATTAATCCCGTTTTCCATGAAGAGGTTTTTTTGCGTTATGATAAAAATACTTCATAGTGTCCGTGGAACACTCATTCACTTCAGAAATGGATTAATGTATTTCATCCAGGGGAGGATATGCTTTACAATAATGAATAACGGAAAAGCGGTGACCATGATTGCCTGTCTTCGGCTGCCGAATTGATGAAGCAAGGGGAACTGGATATGAATCTCACGGAAGTATTATTGGAATCGAGGTTGGTCGCGATTGTGCGCGGTATCAGCCGTGAAGCGGCAGTAACAGCTGGACAAGGTATGACAAGTGGTGGAATCCGACTGATGGAAGTCACACTGAACACATCTGGAGCACATGATATTATTGCAGACTGGCGGGAGCGGCATGAAGGTAAGGCCTATATTGGAGCTGGTACAGTACTGAATGTGCAGATGGCCAAAGAAGCGGTCGCCGCAGGAGCACAATTTCTGGTGTCCCCTAATGTCGATCTGTCTGTAATTGAATATGCTGTAGAACATGGTGTCGAGATCTGGCCTGGAGCCATGACACCTACTGAGATTGTTGCTGCCCATGAAGCGGGAGCACGTGTTGTGAAGCTGTTTCCGATGGCGAGCCTGGGTATACCCTATTTGCGGGAAATTAAAGCTCCGCTGAACCATATCCCGCTGTTGGCAACAGGCGGTGCCACTCTGGAGAATATTGCTGACTACTATGCAGCAGGCGCTGCTGCAGTAGGACTGGGAAGTGCACTTTTACCACGAGAAGCTCTTGTAACAGGAGATCATGAGCAGATTGCAGCTTGTGCACAGAAGTTTGTGGAAGCAGCTAAAGTATAGGCTCCAGTGTCAGATGAGGGATATGTATATTTGGGTATATATATGAAGGTGCCTTTAGATTAATTGTTGGATCAATTGTTATCATAAAAACCGATGTCGTTTAACGTGCCGTTCACTCTAATGTTTTATGATGGATGTATGCCAGAATTCGGAGAGGAGAGATGCCCTGTGAAAGCTAAAACAATGATAGGCGGCATGCTCGCCGTGGCCGCAGTAACGGCAGGTGGATTATGGAAGGCAGCGGTAAAGAGCCAGACACCCAAGAAGATTCCAATCACACTGACACCCCCAATGCCATTTGAGGATGTGACCTTTGACAGTGGGGGAGGTCGGGTGCATGGCTGGTTCATCCCGGCCAGAGCCGATATTCCAAAACCATGGCCGCTCGTTATTATTGCACATGGCTGGGGCTCCAATCGCTCCCGTGTTCTTCGTTACGCACGTCCGATCTGGGAAGCTGGATATGCCTTATTTATGTATGATGTGCGTAGTCATGGGGCCAGTGATCCGGTTCGTGCTGCATCTGCCTACCTGTTCCGGGATGATCTGCTCGCGGCATTGCAGTATACGACTGCACGACCAGAGATTGATGCCGATGCCATCGGAGTGCTTGGACATTCTTTGGGTGGACTGGGTACGATTCTTGCAGTGACGGAGGGAATTCCTGTATCAGCAGTGATTACGGACTCGATGCCATCGCAATTTGAGGTAATCGTCAGTTCAGAGCTGAGACGCCGGCGTCTGCCCTTGTTTCCACTGGCCCAGTTAATTCCGAGAATCTGGTTCTGGCGACTGGGTGAATCTCTGAAATCTTATCGTCAGCGTGATCCGGTGATGATGCTGAATGAACGGCGCAGGGGGATGCAACTGCCGATGCTTATGGTGCACTCCAAGGGAGATAATTTCATTCCCCCGAGTGAGCTTGAATATTTTATGTCCAAAGCCGATCCACCTGTGGAACATCTATGGGTTAACAGCGGAGGACACAGTTGTTCCGAGGAAGATCCCGCTTTCTGGGATACCGTTATTCCATTTTTGAAAACCCATGTCCATGGTCAGGCGAAGTCGAATGATTCGTCTATAGCGAGTAGTTAACAGGGGAGAATCAGCCTACATAAGAGTGCAGGCTAACCGAGAAAACGCCAACCTAGTTGGCGTTTTTTTTGCTTTTAAGAGCAATATGCAGAAATTCACATTTGTAAAATTGCCCCGAAAACGACGATTAAAAAGGAAGCTTATGGTATCATAGAATAGACTGGCAATATTCATGCGAGGTTATTTGTTATGCTTCTTTGTATGAAATTGAAGGGAGAGGTCCAGATTTGAGTTTGAATTGGAAGTTTAATCTACGTTTGAAAATGTTCGCAACCAAAGCAACAACCGCAGCGATGGCAACACTGCTGCTTGCTTCGCAAACACCAGGTTTTGCAGGCAGTGCATCAGCCGCGCAAGCAGAGCAGTTGACCGAAGCGACAACGGGGGAAAATGAACAACTAGACGCAACGAGCAATGACGTGCCTGAGGGAGCGAAAATCTCATCCAGGCAAGCCAGTGAAAATATACTGAAATTATTTCCATTGTTAAAAAAAGCAACAATCTCATCTGCACGATTCGATTCACCTAATTCCTATCCACCGCCAGACTACAAGGCGTGGGAGATCGGGTTCCAGATTACACAAGGCAATCATACGTCGGGATTCAGTGGAACTGTACATGCAGGCACAGGGGAAGTGTTAAGTGTACATTTGCCGTCAGATATCCTGGATAAACATGTCTCGGAATCGGATGTGAAACTAACCAAAGCTGAAGCTGAAGAAAAGGCCGTGGCATTATTGTACCAAGCGATTCCAGGTCTTAAGGACAATGAATATGCTCCGCTTGGAGATCTGTATTCTTCCATTGAACAAGAGTCATTGTTTGGCAGAACAGAGTATCGATACGGGTACCAGTTAAAACATGACGGATTGTTATCTGACGCAGAGACAGTCTACATCAATGTGGACGAAAGTGGTTTGGTGACAGGTTACTCACGAGGTACTACCGAAGCCAAGTATCCCTCATCGAAACCGGCATCTTCAGAAGAGAAGGCCAGACAGCTGTTTGAAGAACAGTTCGATGTGGAACTGGCTTATATCGCCAAAGATCGTCTGTCTTCCAAGCAGGGTCAGCAGTATTACCTTGCATATACACCAAAAAATATCAGTATCGTTCCGATTGAAGCCAATACGTTGGAACGGATTAATACATTAACAGGTAAAGCTGTAGATGAAGATTCTTTACAGCAGGATACGAAGTTAAAAGGTGATGTGACTCCTTTTGTCCCGGCCAATGGTACGAGATTAAATGTTCAGCAGGCCGCCAATCGTGTCGCAACAATCTTTGATATTCCCAAGGGTTATAAGCTTGAACATAGCCAGTTGAGCAAGGGACATTACTCAAGTCCGAACAATCAGGTATGGAGTCTGAGCTGGAGCGATCGAAGTGCCAATATGTCCTATATGTTCATGCGGGATATCTCAGCACAGGTAGATGCAGTAACCGGGCAGATCTACAGCTATACGATGATGCAACGAATGGGACCGGAGATGGAGCAAGAGAAACCGGCTGAGGAAAAGGCAGGCAAAATGGTGACCCGGAAGCAGGCTGAGAAACTGGCGATGAACACGGTGATTGCGCTAGTTCCAGATGCAACGGAGCAGTTCCAGCTATCTAACGTTATTGAGGTAGATGATGCGCGTACCTTTATGTTCCAACGTTATCTGAACGGAATTCCGGTTAAGGATGATACGGCACAAGTACAGGTGTTGAACAACGGTACGATTAACGAGTTCTATACGCGTATTGCGGCTACGTCTGAACAACTGCCGGCAGATCTTAAGCCAGCCATCAGTTACGAAGAGGCCAAGGCAATCTATCTGAAGGAGTTCAAGTTGGTTCTGGCGTATTCTCGTTACGGTGGATGGGGTACGAACAGCGGTGAAATCATTCCGGTGGGAGTTAACCTAGCTTATATGCCTACACGAGATGATCATTCGATTTACGGCAATTATGAAGTGCTGGATGCGAACACAGGAGAGTGGAAGCTTTTATACGGGGACACAAGCTCTGCAACCAAGGCTGAACCTACGGATATCTTGGGGCATGTGGCCGAAGCAGCTCTTCGCAATATGACACAGCATGGCGTATTGCTTGCTGATGAGCAGGGGCGCGTATTTCCGGATCGTGTAATCACCCGAGGAGATTGGTTTAACTATCTGGCAAGAGCGATTAATCCAAATATGGATCTGTACTACAGTGGGGACGGAGATGACAAGTTATACGCTGATGTGACGCCTGATAGCCCGTATTATAAGGCAGTTCGGGCATTAATCGATCAACGCTGGCTTGCCGGATCGGACCCTGAACAGAATTTGAATCCGCAGGAAGAGATGACACGTGAAGAATTGGCAGTGTTGCTCGTACGTATATTGCGCTATGAGAAGCTGGCCGGATTCTACACGTTGCCATCGGATCTTCCGAACATCGCGGATGCCAGTGCCATTTCAAGTAAAGGGGCTGTTTCCCTGAGTTTGAAGCTGGGATTACTTCCTTCGATTGAAGGACGATTCATGCCTGCACGCAAAGTGACAGTAGCTGAAGCTTCACAAGTATTGGAACGGCTGGCGAAGCTTCAAGGTAAGACAGATACGTTTATGAGTGGTAATCGCCTGTATTAGACGAGGAATCAATCATATCGTGACCAAACGAATCATAGGATGAAGATAACGGGTAATCGTGATTCATTGAACTGAAGATCAAAGGGACCTTCCATAGAAGGTCTCTTTTGATTTGCTTTGACAAAACTACAATGACGACAGAGCCTTTTGTGATACAATAGGGCGTGAGAACTTTGCAAAGAAGGGTGGGTTCCTTTCATGGGTAAGAACGGGAAACGAATTATCACCATACTGCTGGCAGGCTGTCTGATTGCTGTAGCATTACCACGTACGGTTGATCTGGATCAGCTGTATGCTGCATCAGGGACATCAGATATATCCACGGCAACAGATTTGCGCCAGACCTTGCTTACCGCAATGTCACAGCGAACGGAGGAACTTGTTTTTACATACAAAGGCAATGTGAAAGGCCTCAAAAAACAATTACAAACCTCCATCGATGAGGCAATGAAGAGTGACCCCTATATCCAATATACCGTTAAAAGTTATGCATTTAATTATAAAGGCTCCAATGTGTCGGCCGAAGTACACGTGACTCTCTCCTACCGGGAGACCAAGGAACAGACCGATTATGTGAATCGTAAAGTCACAAACGTGTTGAAAGAAATCATCAAACCAGGCATGACGGATCATGAGAAGGTCAAGGTCATCCATGATTGGATTGTACTTAACCTTTCCTACGATACTTCGTTGAAGAAATATACGGCTTATGACGGGCTTGTAACAGGCAGTACGGTCTGTCAGGGATATTCATTGTTGGCATATCGGATGCTGGAGCGAGTAGGTATCGATAACCGGATTGTGGAAGGTACAGCGGGTGGGCAGCTTCATGCCTGGAATATCGTGAACCTGGACGGCAAGTGGTACCACATGGACACCACCTGGGATGATCCTACCCCTGACCGCAAAGGTAAGGTGAGCCACAGCTATTATTTGCTGAGCGATGATGAGATGGCACGTGACCATATCTGGACAGGCAAAAGCAAGTACCCCGCTGCGCCAGCCCCATATCGAGAAGCTTTATTAAAGCTGGTGAAGGCCGGAGATAGCAAAAAGGCCGCGTATCAGAAGCTGTACCATGCTCTGGACTATTCCCTGTATGATGAACAGGATGCCGTCAAAGGCCATGCTGCGCTGAAGACCAAGGTTCAAAGTACACTGAAGGAAGGCGGAACTTCGCTCACGTTCAGGTACAAGGGTACGGAGGCTGGACTGATTGAAGATTTGCAAGATTTGTACCAGCTTGGCATGAAATCGATATCTTATTATGTGTCCAAAATGGAAGGTACTACGGATCTGCGCGTCAAAATTAACTGGACACTATAACAATTGTTTGAACAGGATGCTCCGCTTGAGGGGTATCCTTTTTTGCGTTTAATTTTGTGTTCAAAAACGAGGATTTTAGTGTTGTCTATTTTTTGTATATGTCGCTTTGCTATTCTAATCTTCGGCGTATGCCAACACTACGTACGAGGAGGATATGCAAAAAATGAGGAAAAAAGTGAGCATAGTGATCATTGCTCTGTTACTGGTCACGCAAATGATGCAGGGTTGGATATTTACACCAATCATGCACGCTCAGGATGAATTAACTAATTTGCCAGCCAGTGCAATCAGCGATACAGCGTCAGAAGAAGGTTTGGCAGTTTCGGAAGAGGTGAACAACGTTGACGTTGCAGCCACTCCGGAAGAAGAGGGGGAGGGAAACCTCAACCAGAGCAGTTTAGCAATGGCAGCTGCAGGTCCGGTAATTACAGATCAATTGATTACCAGTGTGCAGATGTACAATCAGGTACCAGAAGACAACGGGAATGGCACGATTGAAGTCAAAGGAGATAAAATCGAGGATATTCGACCGCGCATTCAGGATGAGGTGGCTGTAGTCTTTACATGGGGACTTGCAGATGACAACCACAACTACAGCGATGGCTCTACGTTCACCTTTAACTTGCCCGATAAATTCATCATCGGATCGCAGCTTAAGGGTAATCTGGATGGCGGTGTTGGGGAGTATGTGGTGAATCCAGATGGCACAATCATTTTTACCTTTAATGAACTGATCGAGCATGCGCAGCTGGAAGGTAACTTCTACGTGTGGATTAAGTTCGATGAGAGCAAGATGGAAGATGGCTTGAAACAACAGATAGACTTTAGTTCCGTAGGGCAGGGCATCATTGATGTGCATTTTGCCAACACAGCTGTAGATAAGTTGAAGAAATCGGGAAGCGCAAACAAAGAAAACTTCAACTCCGACGAAATTGAATGGACCGTAGATTTTAACCAAGGCGAGAAGGCGATGAAAAATGCGGTTCTTACAGATACGTTGCCAACAAACCTTGAACTCAAGGGCAATATCCAAATTCGCGAATTGGAAGTGCAATTGAATGGATCTGTAAAAGAAGGTCCAGTAGTTCAAACGGAACCACAGTTTCCAATCCAATTGGGGGATACAGATAAGGCCTATCGTGTGACCTACACGACAAGTGTTAAAGCACCAACCACTGCTCCGTTCACCAACGTGGAGTATCAAAACCAGGTTGCGCTTACAACGGATCAGAGTGAACACGATGAAACAGCTATTGGGCGAGTTCGTGTGAGTTTTAATGAGCCTTTGAACAAGTCAGGGCAAGATAGTGCGTATGATCCGGTGACACAGACGATCACATGGAAAGTGCAATATAACTACAATCAGCAAGAAATCATGCAAACGAATGCATGGATTGAAGACCGCTTTGATACGGCAAAACAGCAACTGATCAACAATTCCGTCAAAGTGTATCAAGTGGACATTAATGCAAGCGGAGCGGCTTCGAACAGAATACTGATCAATCCGAATGAATACACACTCGAAGCGATAGGTACAGGGTTCGATGATGGCTTCAGATTACATTTTAAGAACGATATTACCAAGGCCTATGAGATCGAATATGATACACAATCCATTCATCGTGTTTATACAAACGACACCATTACGAACACAGTGAACATGTATGATGGTACTGCAAAAACAGGCCGGAGAGACATTCAGGAAGTCATTTTTGCAAAAAGCGTAAAAAGTGAAAACTTCAACACAAAAGAAATCGAATGGCAGATTGTTTTGAACCGTGATTTGCAGGACATGACGGATATCATCATCACGGATAATTACGAAGGCAGACATATGAAACTGATTCCGGGTAGTCTTCAAGTGAACGGTGTTAACAAAGACGACTTTGAACTGACTCCAGACCCGGCTGATCCAACGTATGAAAAAGGATTCTCCGTTCGCCTGAAGGACGGCGTTACAATTAACACGGAACATGTCATTACCTATACAACAAGCTTTGACCCGACGGCAGGTATGCCAACGGATAATGAATATCGCAACTCTGCCAAGATCGATTGGGAAGAATCCAATGTAGCACAGACTGCGATTACCAAATCTGCTGTTGTCAAACCTCAAGAGTACACCATTCAAAATGGTAACAAAAAGGGCGAATACAGCGCCAAAGACAAAAAGATCACATGGACAATTGATGTAAACTACAACTTGTTTGATATTCACGAAGCCATCCTCAAGGATGCCTACACGGGTAACCAATCTTTTGTAGACGGTTCATTAAAAGTTCATGAGTTAGAGTTACAGGGAGCCAATAACGTTACTGCTGTAGGTAGCGAGGTTCCGCTCATACCTGGTCAATTCCAGCTGAACCCGGACGGTAAAGGTTTTACATTGGATCTGGGTAACATCGGCAAAACAGCTTATCGCATTCAGTATCAAACGAGCCTGGATGGACCTTATTCCGTCGAAGGCACGTATGCTAACCAGGCTGTTCTAACCGACGGTGAGGATGGTGAGGTACGCTTTAATCGATCAGCGAGCGTCACGCCAGTTCACGGTGGTGTGTATGTACAAAAAACAGGTCAACAGATCGGTACAACGGATAAAGCATCATGGACGGTAAATATCAATCCAAGTCAATCTTATATTCCAGCGGGTTCTCAATTAACAGATACCTTGTCGGAGAACCAAATTTTATTGGCTGATTCATTGAAATTATATGCAACGAACCTGCCTGCCAACAATTCAGGCAATGTATCCAACAAAGCTGGACTGGTTGATCCGGCTGATTATGAATTGATTGTGGAGGGCAATACATTTACCTTCACCTTCAAGAAAGATATCCATACTGCATTCATTTTGGAATATCAGTCCTATATTAATGCCGATCATGGCGCCCGAATTGAAAATAAGGTTGAATTTGCAGGCCAATCTTCTTCGGTGGTAGGGGAAGGCAATCAGGCGGGGATTAAAGTTTCATTAGCTGGAGCAGGTGGAGGAGCCTCCACTGGTTTAGGCAAAATCAGAATTCACAAAGTCAGTGATACCGGAGTTCCGCTGGAAGGAGCGATCTTCGCAATCTATAATGCGTCTGGAACTACGCTTCTGGAAACATTGAAACCAACGGACGAGAATGGAGTAGTTGAAAGCTCCAGAAACTATCGATTAAACAATCTGACCAATGGTGTACCTTATAAGTTAAAAGAATTATCTGCACCTGCAGGATACTTGGTTGATCCTGAATATGGCTCTGTCTCAGGTAAAACGATTGAATTCAAGGATGCGGATATCGCTTTTGAAATTGAAAATAAAAAGATTCGTCAAGGCTTCGAATTAACCAAGGTGGATGCTGCTGACAGCACGAAAACGCTAAAAGGTGCAACATTCGAACTGTACCTGAAAGGTGGTCCAACCAGCCAGTTGATCGATACGATAACTTCGGGTGAGGATGGAAAGATCGGAGCAACAGATCTGGAGCCAGGGGATTATGAGTTGATTGAGGTCGAGGCACCTGAATTCTATCAATTGGATTCAACGCCCATACCTCTTACCATTGTAACCAATCAAACTCAGATTGTTACGCTCACACATACCAATACGCAGGGCACAAATGCCAAGCTGGTGGTGACCAAAGTGAACGCCAAGGATCAATCCGTGTTAGCTGGAATTGAATTCGAATTGCGTAATGGTACAAATGCGGTGGTTGACACACAGGTTACGAATATCAATGGGGTCATTGAATTTGATAACTTGCCGTATGGTCCATATACATTGGTAGAGACTAAGGCAGAAGGCTATGTTATTGAACAGCCAGAGACGCTTGTATCTATTATCAAACCGGAAACTCAATTGACGATTGAAAATAAAGAAAATGATCGTTCTGTGAAATTGATTAAAACCAATGCGGGTCGAACTCAGCACCTTCAGGGAGCAGTATTTGAATTACGGGCTCAAACTGCATTGATGGATGCCAATGGGAACTGGGAGTTCCACAAGGTAACAGGTCTGGATGAAGCTACACTGACAACCAATCAACAAGGTGAAATTGTACTTAAAGACCTGGATATCAATAAATATCAGTTGGTTGAAATAAAAGCACCTAACGGATATATCTTGGACACAACACCAGTACCATTTGAAATTACGAACATACAAACGGAAGCTGTAGTTGTGGAAAAAACGAATCAGGCTATCCCGGTATCGGGTGGTGGATCGAGTGGACCTTATAATCCGGGAACCCCTACTACGGGGGGAACACCAGATCCGGAGAAACCAGTAAATCCGGAACCAGGAACACCAAATCCATCGGTTCCAGGCACGGTTGTTACTGAACCTACAGAGTCTGGGGGAGGAACCGAAAGCCCGACAGATGAAGATGGCGGGGTAGCGCCACCGACACCAGGCGTATCCAACGGTGAAGACACTGCACCTCCTGTTGGGGATACAGATGCACCGGATGGGGATGGTGCACTGGCACCTCCTGCTGGAACGGATACAGATGGATCACAGGGCAATGGAAATTCTGCATCACAGCCAAACGGAAGTCCTGGATCTCAGGGAATGCTGCCACAAACAGGTGAAGAGAGCACAATGGCTTACACTGCTGTGGGCATGATGCTGATGGCGCTAGGTAGCGCGGGATTCATGTACTTCCGCCGCAGACAATTGCTTCAGCGCTAGATCGCAGCACGTAATGCAGGAACAGATCATATTTGGATAAAAAAACACCCTCTAACTTTCACAAGTGACTCAGCGTCATCATGTGAATTACTAGAGGGTGTTTTATTTTATTTCAGCTGCACCTTAGCGAGGATCAATATCCGGCAACCTCCCGATTCACTTCAATAGCTCTTACAATTAGGCGATGTGTTGGATTGACGAGTGGATCACAGGTAATTAAGGTAAGGACCTGGCCAAGTCCGGGGTCTTCCAGCACAGACAAGTCATTTGGCTCTACAACGGATATCTGATCTACCTTGTACTGGATAATCGTTCGATCTGCCAAGGTGACTTGCATCGAATCCCCAATCTGGAGTTCTCCCAGACGATTGAACAGCCGTCCTTTTTTGTGGGCGCGATGAGCGGCTATGGCGGCATTACCCTTGTTACCGATCCTGGTGGTTTCGACAAGATGGGTTGAAGCTACCTTCATGTTAGCTTCCGTTGCACCCTCCAGAATCGGTAAGCGGACATCAATCTTGTCAATGGATAGTACCCCCAACGTATTCGAGGAGGCCTCTTGCACTGTATCTGTACTATCCGTAGTCGGCTCGGCAGAAGCTGCATCTTGTATGCCCTGTTCGAAGGAGTGATTAAGCTTAGACAAGCCGTTTTGCAATTGCTCCAGATCGTTCATGACACGGGTTTGCTTCCAGTCATAATACGTTTCCCGCAGGAAAGGAAAGCTGATGATCAGGATGCCCAATAGAACGAGCAGAATAGAGAATTTTTTCATTATGCATCAACTCCCGTTGTCCAAGAAAAATAGTATACCTTTCTCTATTTTACTTACGCACCTATACAAAATATGGACAGGGACAAAAGGACGTACAGAAATGTTCGAAGGGGGAAGCCGACATAAAACAAAACCTCCCCGTTTCGTCACAGTAGGAAAACTGCAACGCCACGGGGAGGTTTTTTAATATGAAGTTAAATCGTATCAGCTGTATAAGTTGATAACAGCGATCGGAAGGTTATTCTGTCATCGAAGTGGCAAGTGTAAATATTGCTTCGTTAGTGCTTGTCACTTGGTGAATCGGTAGGTGTGAAATCACATTCCTGCAGCGGCACCACTTTGGTCTTTTTGATCCATTTGTAACCGAGCCACAACACCAGGAACAGGGGTACGCTCAAGTAGGCAACGATGGCTCCACTCCAGTCGATCTGATCACCCGTGAATGCCTGGTAGTTCTGTCCGATGATTACGATGATACACAGAACAAACGCAAAGATCGGCCCAAACGGGAACCAACGTGCACGGTAAGGTAGATCGCTTAGGTCTCTGCCTTGTGCAACGTATGCACGGCGGAAGCGATAATGACTGATAGCGATACCCAGCCAAGTGATAAATCCGCACATACCGGATGCATTCAGCAACCAGGTATACACAATCCCATCGCCGAACAGGGAGGCAAGAAATGCCAACATACCGACAGCTGTTGTAAGCAATAAGGCATTCATGGGAATACCTTTTTTGTTCAACTTACCGAGGAAACGAGGGGCTTTACCGTCACGGGCAAGGGCATAGAGAACCCGACTTGAAGCGTACATGCCTGAGTTACCGGCAGAGAGTACAGAAGTCAGAATAACGGCATTCATGACGGATGCCGCAATAGCAAGTCCTGCTTTCTCAAACACCAGTGTGAACGGGCTGACACCGATATTCTCCAGGTCACCTTTGAGCAGGTTCGGATGCGTATATGGGATGATCAGACTGATCACGGTAATCGCCAAAATGTAAAAAATCAGAATGCGCCAAAATACCTGACGAATTGCACGAGGTACATTTTCGCGCGGATTTTCACTTTCACCAGCGGCTACCCCGATAAGCTCGGTACCTTGGAATGAGAATCCCGCAGCCATGAACACACCAAGCACAGCGAAGAATCCGCCATGGATGGGCGCATCACCGATGGTGAAGTTGCTGAAACCAACCGCTTCTCCGCCCATAATACCAAAGATCATGAGCACACCTACGGCCAGGAAGATGATAACGGTAGCGACTTTAATAATAGCGAACCAGTACTCGGACTCTCCATAACCTTTAACGGACAACACGTTCAAGGCAAAGATCAGCACGAGGAACAATAAGCTCCATAACATGGACGAACTCTCGGGGAACCAGTATTTAATGAGTACTGTAGCGGCAGCAAGCTCTGCTGCAATGGTTACCGCCCAGTTGTACCAGAAGTTCCAGCCCATGGCGAATCCGAGAGCAGGATCGACAAAACGTGCGGCATACGTATTAAATGAACCGGAGTCCGGCATAAAGGTCGCAAGCTCTCCAAGGCTGGTCATTAGGAAATAAACCATGATGCCAACGGCCGCATAGGCAATTAATGCTCCACCAGGGCCTGCGGTTGAGATGGCGGTACCACTTGCGAGAAACAGCCCGGTACCAATCGAGCCACCGAGGGCGATCATTGTCATATGTCGTGCGCGTAATCCTTTTTTCAGGGAAGGTCCAGTTGTTGTTGGGTTACTGCGGTCTTGCATGGAAACACTCCTTCATTCGATATACTGATGTTTGCGATACTTGAATTCATAAACAAAAAGACCACAGGCATCAGCCTGCGGTCTTTAATATTTCAATGTCCGCACCATGTCCCAGATGATTAAGATAGCTCAACACAGAAGAATTCATACCTTTATATAAAGGAAATGTACTTCCGTGACAGTTCTGCGCCTTTCGACAGCAGCCCCAGCTCACCGGACCGTATAAGGAACGTCCAGCGAGCTTCGGCGGGTACACCTTTCGGCTGATCTCATAAGCGGCTCCTTAGCGCCTCCATCAGCGTACTGATCGCACCCGCGACCTCTACCTCACCATCAATGGATGAGGTGTATCTATTGTCTATGAAATTATGAACAACACAACTTAACACCGTGTGTCCTGTTTAGTAAACAGACAATCAGTATAACGCGCATGGTTTTCCAGTGCAATAACAATTGTTGGATGTGAGGTCTGAAAGATGACTATTCCTTTTTGTTACGCCCAGCCATCTGCTGCCATACCGTTCCAGCAGCTTGTTCGCCGGATTCGATTCGCTCCAGAGCCATCTTGGCCTGTAGGCTGACTTCAAATTCAGGATCATCGGCTGCAACTCGCAAGGCATGCTCTGCTTCTTCAGTTCCGACCTCATAGAGAAAACGTGCTGCACGCCAGCGTACAAGTTTACTTTTATCGGATAACGTGGCTGTCATAGCTGGGGTTGCGGCAGGGTCACCGATATCCGACAAGGTGTCACCGGCAGTCCGTCGTACCGCAGGAGAACTGTCCTGAAGCGCTTCATACAGCAATTCCATCGCTTCCGGTGTACGAATGTCACCCAGGTATACCACGGCTAAGCGGCGAATCTGCATTTTGTTGTCATGCAAGGCATGGGCTACGAGAGGCAGTCTTTCTGCCGTAGGCTCCATGCCGTCAAATGCCGCATAGCGAACATTCCAATCCTCGTTTCGCAGAGCCTCTTCCAGTTCGGCTCCATCCAATTCACGGCGGCGCTCGACGAACTCTTCGGATTTGGTACCATGTTCAATGGCCTGTTTGATAACCTGCTCGAGTCGTTCCGGGGGATAAGCGGCTTCCAATTCCTGTTCGACTTCACGTGCGATGTCCGGTAACTCGCCATATCGAACGCCGTAATCACTCAGTTTGCGTTCTTTGATCATCGTTGCACTGGCGACTTCCGTCACTGCTTTGACAAAGCGGTCCGACAACGAGATTCGTTCTTCCTTGACCCCGGCCTTGACCCTAATTTGCATCGGTACACCTCGGAAGAATTGTACAAATACCTGTGCTTCTCCGAAGTGTTCGCCTGAACCATCTTCGGATTCAATCCAGTCCAGATCAATGCCTTGCTGTCCAAGGCGATTTTGGACTTCGCCCAAGATAACGGACCAGTCGGCATTCCCTTTACGATCAAGTGCGACAAAGTCTGTTGTGTGGAACACACTCTTTACACCGGGAATATGAAGCATCTGGCGAATGAACGCCGGAGCAGATCGTTCGTTGTCCAGGGTATATGTTTTGCGAATTCCGTCCTCCAGACGTTCATCGAGATGTAACATCATCGTATTTGGGCTCGGTGTTGGTTCAATGGAAACAATATTCATCAATGTAACCTCCTATAGTACCAGATTCATCTTTCACTTCCCGTAAATTAAATCACACGGGTATTTCTCTATTTTACATCAATGTGTGGAATCTGCGAAATCATCCAGAAGCGAAGTGGACGTGTCTAACACTTAATGTGAAGAAGTACGAAATTTGTTAACACTTCTTTCATGTTCACGCACAAACATTTTTAAACGAAAATTGGCACAATAAAGATAAGAATCAACTGGAGGTTATACCTATGGAACCCATTACCGTGCTCTCGGATGGAAAACGTCGTATTGCATATGAGAATATTATTCAATTGTTCAGGAACTGGATTGAGGACTCAACATCTGGTTCTGCCATAGAAACACATCGGGGAAGTTGGGAAAATGCCCGTTATTGTATTGTTGATTATCAGGTTGCCGAAGAAGCGGTGTCAGCAGCAAATGCCATTCGGGCTTTTATGCCACAACTTCCGTTACTGGTCATTACGGATTTCAAATCCCTTATTCGGAAGCGTCACCTGCAACAGATTACAGGTACAGGTGAGATGAAGATGATTCTCTGGAACGAGCATGACCCTGATCAGCTCATCAAGGATATGGAAAGCTGGTTGCATTCGTCGTCTATCCATAAATCAGAAATAGCCATACCGCCCATCTTATCCATGAGATAAAAGAGAGATATGGCCAAAAGTGTTTAACTTCAATCGTTACGATCGTATTAGATCACATATTTATAGCCTGTTCCCCAAACCGTCTTAATATAACGTGGGTTTTTGGGGTCAGGCTCAATTTTTTTTCGCAGACTTGAGATATGAACATCAATGGTACGATCCAGATAGGCGCGTTCGGAGCCTTTGATCCGATCCATCAGTTCATTGCGGGTGAACACTTTACCCGGATTTCGGTACAATTCCTTCATAATCTCAAACTCAATATGAGTGACCTCGATTTCAACGCCATCCACAAACAGAGTTCTTCTGTATTCATTCACATTCACATGTCCCGTAACCTCTGCCTGCTTGTCTTCTTTTACCGGTTTATCCTTATAGGAAATGATGGATCTTCGCAGCAGTGCTTTAATCCGGGCATCCAACTCTTTCAAACTAAACGGTTTGCACAGAAAGTCATCCGCACCATTATGCAATGCGCGAAGTCGATCGTTCAGCATGGTACTTGCCGAGATCATCAGAATGGGCACAGTGGAGTGCTGGCGAAAGGCTTCTACGAGATCATTTCCATCCATTTCAGGAAGCATGAGATCCGTTACAACAATATCCGGCTGGAATTGTGGAAACAGTTGAAGTGCCTCGCGGGCATGATGAACCCGTTCAGTGATATATCCTTCCTCCTCAAGAAAGAAAGCAATCATGTCGGCCAGATTTTTCTCATCTTCTATAAGAAGTACTTTGATAGTCATAGGGTCACACTCCTGGTGAAAATAATATGTTAAGAAAATGCTAAAAAAACAAGGTGAATTGCGAATAAATGCTGCAAATTTTTTAATGTTTCTATCCCAAAATATAGGATGTATATGTAGAGAAAGAATAAGCTTTTTTGATGAACTTCAATATTCTAGCATGAATGTAGTTTGGTTGCCGATCAATCAGAATTTCCCAAAGCTACACCAAGTACTAATTACAGTATAATGGATCAGAACGAGTTAAGGGGAAAAAAGTAAGATTGTATCCGCTTAAGTTTATAGGGGGAACCAACGTTGTTGTTGAAAACAGAAGAAACAATGATCCATGAGGGCAATTGCTTATGGATCGTATAAAGGCAAGACAAATGCTGGATTGGCTCGTGTTGAAGCTGAGAATACCCTGGATTGGGACCAGTCTTCTAATCATTCTGGGCTCACTAAGTACTATTTTTCCGTTTACTTTATTCTATGGTGTACAGTTTATGATTGGTAGCGCGGCAGCACTCGTTGCTCTTCGTTTGCATGGGGCCATCTATGGATTTGTCACCCTTACAGTCATCCATCTGCTAAATACCGTCTTTGTCGGCTTTGTGCCGCACAATTTAACTGTCATGCTTGCCCACTTCTTGGAATTAATCTGGATGCTCGTTTGGCAGATCCGTTGGAAGAATGGCAGCTTAATCAAGGCTAATGCAGTCTTTTGGGTAGTCATGTTACTTCCAGTTATCTATGCCGGGCATTTTATGTTGGGTTTAAATATAGACGATTTGAAGTATGAGTATATGTATATTGCTGTCATTGGTATGGTGAATGCGCTGATCGCGGGAATTGTAGTCGATTTCTGGATCACCACGGGTGAACACAAATCAAAGCGGACGGGAACCATCCCACTAACAAGAATTGCGTTTAAATACGTAGTCGCCTTTGTGGTATTTGTTTCTCTCGTACTGTTATCCGCAGATAGCCGTAGACAATTGGGTCAAATGAATGATGCCATATTACGTGATATGAAATATGCAGCGACTGCGGTTGTTCAGGATATTGATGAAGAGTATGTTACCTCCGAGAACATGGATCAGAATATGGCGCGTTATCATCATCTACTGGGTGTGAATGTGATTCTGCTGAATAGGGATGATACAGTCGTTGCTTCTGGATTGAACACACTTCAGGCGGGCGATTACCTGGACATGGACAGATTCCGTCTTCTGAAATCAAGGGATAACCTTTTTCTGTTAAGTTCCGCAAATATCCATTACAGCGATGTATTGAATCACTGGAAACAAGCCTCTTTTATCTATGAAGCAGAAATGACAAATATAACACCTTATCGGGTATTCATTGTGACCGACTCGTCCAATTATTACCCCCGAATCGAATCCATTTATCTGACCACGCTGCAATCCCTGTTCATCATCATCGTGGCTTCCATGATCGTAGCGGCTCCCCTCAGCAGTAAAGTTGTTAGCCCATTGTTAAGACTGACCAGGATGACAGGCTCTCTTCCGAGACTGCTGTTTCGAAATGGGAAGATGGAGTGGCCAACCAGTCATGTAACCGAAGTACAGATTCTGATTGGTAATTTGCGCAAAATGGCTGATGTGCTGCTGGAACAATTCGAACAGATTCGTCACGACAAGTTAACGCTGGAGGACAGGGTTATTGAGCGTACCAAGGAACTCAAGAACAGTGAAGAGGTCAAACGTGCCATTATTGAATCCTCTATTGATGCGATTATCGCTGTGGACTCCAGTGGGCTGATCGTTGAGTTTAATCCGGAGGCTGAAAGAATGTTTGGATTGCGTCGGGAAGAAGTGATTCTGCACAAGGAAGCGCCGACTCTTTTTCAAGGGGCCAGCTGCAAGGAGATCAAAAATTTGCTGGAGCGATTTGAATATGTTGAAGGTAAAAGATACACCATCGTTGAAGAAATTTCAGGTATCCGACGGGATGGTTCCGTATTTCCGATTGAGTACAAAATTGTTGAGATCCAGTTGGGCAAAAATGAGACATTATATAACCTGTTTATTAAGGATATTACGGAGCGGACCAGAGCAGAAGAAGATCGTGTACGTCATGCCCTTGCGCTGGAGAAGCTGAACTCGGAGTTGTTCAATGAGAAGATTGCCATTCAGGAACAGCGAGATATCAGTGAGCAATTTATTGAATCCGTAAGAGAAGGGCTCGTGATGTCTGATCGATCAGGGACCATAACCATCGTCAACCGAAGGATAGAAGAGATGTTTGGTTTGGGTGATTTTATGGGCAGATCCATTGAAGATTTGGCGCAGGCAATTGATACGATGGTATTAACGGACAACTTCAATCTGATGGAACAGACGAGAGCATTCCTGAATGGAGAAACAGCGTTTATCGAGACCGAATTTATATTCAATAATGTGGATAAAAGTGTGTTTTCCTTATACATGAAGCAGATGGATGTCCCGGGTAAAAACCATGGGTTTCTGCTGGTGTTCCGTGACCGGACAGGAGAAGAACGGCTGGATCGGATGAAAAATGAGCTGATCAGTGTGGTATCTCATGAGCTTCGAACGCCTGTAGCCACCATTATGGGATATGTGGAATTAATGATGATGTATGATCTTCCAGCAGCTCAGCAGCGGGAATTCATGCAGACCATCTCTTCGGAGGGCAAGCGGCTGAGCAGTTTGCTCGATGATGTACTCGATATTCAGCGCCTCGACAACGAAGGTATGACTTACCACATGACGTATGTGCCGCTGATTGAGTTGGTAGAAGGGGTTGCGGAACAGTGGAATATGAAGTCTGCCCAACGTATCTACGTGCATACGTTTAATGGAGACTTTTTTGCTTATGCTGACCAGAACAGGATGGTTCAGGTTCTGCATAATCTGGTGGGCAATGCAGTCAAGTATTCGCCGGGAGCCGATCGTATCGATGTTACGTTATGGGAAGAAGAGGAATGGTTATGTCTTGATGTGCGTGACTACGGAATAGGTATTGCGGAGCAAGAGAAGGACATGCTGTTCAACAAATTCTATCGAGTCGATAATTCGGATCATCGGCAGATTGGTGGAACAGGAATCGGGTTGTACATTTCCCGTAAAATTGTAGAGGATCACAAGGGTACGTTGACCTTTATATCTGCACCGGGCAAAGGAAGTACGTTCAAGGTTCGACTGCCCAAGCAGGACGTATTGGTGTAGATTTAAGGATGGATGAAGAAATGTATTTCACTTTTTTATGAATAATAATAATTATGTATGAGACCTACGGATAGAGCCTTTGCCCTTCAGCGTGTGAGCGTGATAAGGGGAAAGGCTTTTTTTGTTTTTCAATTTCCCCGGATAAAAAAACAACTTCTTTTGCAAACTGTCTATAGAGCCATAATTTGCATCCCATGCAAAAGGAGGACGGCAGGTATATGTTCCGTAAACAAGAGAAAACACTCATCATCGTCTGTCTGGTTGCAGCTGTGGTTGTGCTGTATGCCGTTGTGAAGAGCATCATCCGAATCATGAGTTATTGAGATACACGTTCAAGCAGAGTAACTGCTGTGGTACATAACGATTATGTGAAAGAGGAGTGTAACCATGTCATCCCTGGACCCTGTTTTGCTCAGCCGGATACTAACCGGTCTTACCCTGTTTGTGCACATTATTTTTGCCTCTATTGGTGTAGGCGTGCCACTTATGATTGCCTTGGCCGAGTGGCGAGGACTCCGAACCAATGATATGCATTACACCTTGCTGGCACGCCGGTGGGCGCGAGGTTTTGTCATCACCGTTGCCGTTGGCGTCGTTACAGGCACCTCGATCGGATTACAGCTCAGTCTGCTGTGGCCGATGTTTATGCGGGTAGCGGGCCAGGCAATCGCCCTGCCGCTGTTCATGGAGACGTTTGCCTTTTTTATAGAGGCGATCTTTCTTGGGATTTACCTCTATACGTGGGATCGTTTCAAAAAGAAATATACGCATATGCTGCTGTTGATTCCGGTAGCTCTCGGCTCATCTGCATCTGCGATTTTCATTACGACGGTCAACTCCTTCATGAACCAGCCTCAGGGATTCACCCTGATTAATGGCATCATGAAGGACATTCATCCGATTGCTGCCATGTTGAATCCGGCAACGCCAACCAAAGTGTCCCATGTACTCGCCTCATCCTACACCTTGAGTGCAGGTATTCTGGCAGGGATCGCAGCCTTCAGTTTGCTTCGGGGACGGGATCATGTGTATTACAAAAAAGCACTGAAACTCACGACGGTATCTGCGCTTGTATTTGCCATCAGTACCGTCATGATCGGCGATTCCTCTGGTAAATTTCTGGCGAAATATCAGCCGGAAAAGCTGGCTGCCGCAGAATGGCATTTCAAGACGATGAAAGAGGCACCGCTCGTCTATGGGGGTATTTTGGATGAGAACAATGAGGTGAAATACGCCATTGAGATTCCCTATGCTCTTAGCATTTTGGCGGGTAATCGTCCAGATACGGAAGTAAAAGGGCTCGAAGAGTTTCCTGCGGATCTGAGGCCACCGCTGTCCATTCATTATATGTTCGACCTGAAGGTCACAACGGGAGTAATCATCCTGATGATTCCTGTGTTATATGTTCTGCGGCGCTGGTTGCCCGGGCGCAAACCATATCCCAAATGGCTGTTGCTCGGCATTGTTTTGCTGGGGCCTCTGGCCATGATTGCGATCGAGCTGGGGTGGATGTTCGCTGAAGTTGGCAGGCAGCCTTGGATCTTACGCGGGTATATGAAGGTGGCGGAAGCAGCCACGACGTCAACTTCGGTAGGCTGGATGTTAGTGTTGTTCATCTTGCTGTATCTGATCCTGTGTTTCTCGTGCATTCGGGTACTCAGCAAGCTGTTCCGTAACAAGGAAGCAGAGAAGGAACTGGAAACGCTGGGGCTTGAAGGAGGGATCGTGCATTGAGTTTCGAAATTGCAGGCATCGCAATATTGTGGACGTTTTTGTTCGGTTACCTGATCGTTGCTTCGATTGATTTTGGCGCCGGGTTCTTCAGCTTTTACAGCATCTTGACCGGGCACGAGAACAAAATTCATAACATCATTCAGCGCTACCTGTCTCCCGTGTGGGAAGTGACGAATGTGTTTTTGATCTTTTTTGTGGTTGGACTGGTCGGATTTTATCCGGACAGCGCCTTTTATTACGGGACAGCCTTGCTGGTACCGGGTTCCCTGGCCATTGTACTGCTTGCGATCCGGGGCGTATATTACGCCTACAATACCTATGGCAACCATGGGCAGAACAGCCGGATCTACATGGCATTGTACGGAGCGACGGGGTTGCTGATTCCGGCCGTATTTTCAACCATTTTGGCGATATCCGAAGGTGGGATTATTGAGCAGGTGGGCGATCAGGTGTTTTTTCGCTGGCGTGAATTTTTGACGAATCCCTATACCTGGTCGGTTGTTTTGCTTGCACTGGTTAGTGTGCTATACATCTCGGCGATGTTTCTATCCTATTATGCAAAACGGGCGGGGGATGAGCCAGCATATGAGGTGCTTCGAGAGTACGCGCTGCTCTGGAGTTTGCCTACCATTTTTGCGAGCTTTCTGGCTTTTCTGCAGATTAACAAACAGAATCCCGAACACTTTGAGCAGATGGTGAATATTTCGTGGATGTTCATCGCTTCGTTTATTTGTTTTGTCATTGCCGTGTCGCTGGTGTGGAAAAGTAAATATCTAGGTTGGTGCTTTGTCGCTGTCATGCTTCAGTTTGCCTTTGCCTGGTATGGTTACGGGCGATCCCACCTTCCGTACATTCTGTATCCTTACATTAATATTTACGACAGCTTTACGAATCGGACGATGGGAATTGCGCTCATTACAGCGTTTAGTTTGGGGCTACTTGTGCTCATTCCTTCGCTTGTGCTGATTATGAAGCTGTTCCTGTTTGATGCCAATTATGTGCGCGGTAATTCTGGTAAAAAGAAAGGATGAGTCTGTTCATGCACCCAAACATGTTCTTACTCATGACTCCCTTGCTGGATCCACTATCTACTGAGGGAGTCACGGGGATACCCGGTATAACCGGATTGAGCTTTTTTGAGACATTCACCATTATGTACGCCCCTCCACTGATCATTGCGGCTGCTATTGTCTTTCTGTTTGTATATCTGGCGGTATGTAAGAACCCAAAGGATTGATTGGTTGGTGCGTCCATTCCCGTTTGGGGTAATCTTTTGTTAAGAAATGAGGAAGGGAGGAGGGCCCTTTCATGCCGAAAATCCGTTATAACAATATCGATAATGTAAGTACGGACAAAACGCTGAAGGAATTCAAGCAATGGAGGGAGCAGCGGCGCAATAAAGTGAAGGACTACTCCTACACCGTGCCCAAACACCCGCCTGAACTGGATTATCTGCATGCCAACCGGGATGACACAAGTATTACCTGGATTGGTCACTCCACGTTTTTTATTCAATATTATGGATTGAACATCGTGACTGACCCAGTGTGGGCCGAAAAAATGGGATTTCAACGAAGGCTCGGTGCCCCCGGCATTCCGATTCAGGATATTCCGCCTTTGGATGTCATTCTGATATCCCATTCCCACTATGATCATCTGCATCTGGCTTCCTTGCGCAAGCTGATTACAGCCAAGACGTTGCTGATCGTACCCGATGGTCTGAAGCGCAAGATGATTCGCAAAGGGTTCCATCGATGTCAGGAGATGAAATGGTGGGATCATATGACACTTGGCGGAGTCAAAATAACTTTTGTCCCTGCACAGCACTGGACGCGCCGAACGTTGTTTGATACCAACACGTCCCATTGGGGCGGTTATGTATTGGAATCAATCCATCCTGCAACGACTTCAGCAGCGGAGAGTGCTGCAACAACGAGCAATCAGGATGAGTCATCCACGGAATCAGGGAAGAACGAAACATCCAAAACTTCAGGCGGTCCGCCTGTGTTGTATTTTGTGGGTGATACAGGTTACTTCCAGGGATTCAAAACGATTGGAGAACGCTTTGACATTGGTGTTACCCTGATGCCTATCGGTGCCTACGATCCGGAGTGGTTCATGACTTCTCAGCATGTGACACCTGAAGAAGCACTGCAGGGGTTCGTTGAATCCGGTTCACAGCTCATGGTGCCAATGCATTACGGCACATTCAAGCTGGCGGATGATACGCCCAAGGAAGCACTGGATCGGCTGGAAGTTGAACGTGAACGACTAGGCATTGGTAAAGAGCGGATTAGGGTGCTTGGTCATGGCGAGACGCTCCGCATTCACCACGAGAAAAACAAACAGGACTAACAAAAGCGAGCCAAATATGTTAATGTAGGGATATGCCTGCATGAACAGTACATTTACCAAATCTTTAATAAGTAAAAAGCGGCCAATTTTCGAATTTGCCGCTTTTTTGTGTTATAATATGGTGCCAGAATAGGCATCGGGATATTGAATCCATGATTTACGCAACTTGCTATTCATGCAGTATGCAGATTAACCAATAAAGGATGGTATGCTTAATGATCAGTACAAGCGGCATCACGCTCCGCTACGGAAAACGTGCACTTTTTGAAGATGTAAATATCAAATTCACACCAGGAAACTGTTACGGCCTCATCGGCGCCAATGGAGCCGGTAAATCAACATTCTTGAAAATTTTGTCCGGTGAAATTGAATCAAACTCGGGAGAGGTGCACATCACCCCGGGCGAACGTATGGCCGTTTTGAAGCAAAACCACTTTGAATATGATGAGTATCCGGTTCTCGAAACCGTAATTATGGGTCATAGTCGTCTCTATGCCATTATGAAAGAAAAAGATACGCTGTATGCCAAAGCGGACTTCACTGAAGAAGACGGCCTGCGTGCAGGTGAGCTTGAAGGTGAATTTGCCGAGTTGAATGGCTGGGATGCTGAGCCGGATGCAGCGGCACTCCTGATCGGTCTGGGTATCGACCGTGACATGCACGATAAGAAAATGAATGAACTAAGTGGTAACGAAAAAGTTCGTGTCCTGCTTGCACAAGCATTGTTTGGTCGTCCAAACAACCTGTTGCTCGATGAGCCTACCAACCACTTGGATCTCGAATCCATTCAATGGCTTGAGAACTTCTTGATGGACTATGAAGGTACTGTTATTGTGGTATCCCATGACCGTCACTTCCTGAACAAAGTATGTACGCACATTGCGGATATCGACTTTGGTAAAATCCAGTTGTACGTAGGTAACTATGACTTCTGGTACGAGTCCAGCCAATTGGCACTTGCGTTACAACGTGATGCCAACAAGAAAAAAGAAGAGAAGATTAAAGAGCTTCAAGCCTTTATTCAACGTTTCTCGGCGAATGCCTCGAAATCGAAACAGGCGACTTCCCGGAAGAAACAACTCGACAAAATCACGCTGGATGACCTTCGTCCATCGAACCGTAAATATCCGTTTATCAACTTCAAACCTGAGCGTGAAGCCGGTAAACAATTGTTGACCGTAGATCGCATCAGCAAATCCATTGATGGTGTGAAAATGCTGAATGATATCAGCTTTGTCGTGAACAAAGGGGATAAAATCGCATTTGTTGGCCCGAACGGGAACGCCAAGTCACTGTTGTTTGATATTCTTATGGGTGAAACGGAATTGGATAGCGGCGAATACACTTGGGGTGTAACTACAACTCAAGCTTATTTCCCGAAAGACAACTCCAAATATTTTGACGGTGTAGACATGACTCTTGTGGATTGGCTCCGTCAATATTCCAAAGATCAGGATGAAACGTATCTGCGTGGATTCTTGGGACGTATGTTGTTCTCAGGTGAGGAATCCTTGAAAAAGGCAAGTGTACTCTCCGGGGGCGAGAAAGTTCGCTGTATGCTGGCGAAAATGATGCAGACTGGTGCTAACGCATTGATTCTGGATGAGCCTACGAACCACTTGGATCTCGAATCCATTACAGCGCTGAACAATGGTATGATTGATTTTGACGGCACCATGCTGTTCACATCCCATGACCATCAGTTCATTCAAACCATTGCTAACCGGATTATCGAAATTACGCCGAATGGCATCATTGATCGCCAAATGAGCTATGACGAATATCTGGAAAGTGATGAAATCAAAGAACTGCGCAATAAAATGTATCCGGTAGAAGCTTA
The DNA here is from genome assembly GCF_038004645.1 of Paenibacillus sp. FSL M8-0212. Taxonomy (NCBI): domain Bacteria; kingdom Bacillati; phylum Bacillota; class Bacilli; order Caryophanales; family Paenibacillaceae; genus Paenibacillus; species Paenibacillus sp. FSL M8-0212. Next base: position 3,585,510 of record NZ_JBBORP010000001.1, read on the forward strand.
AACCAAGCATCACCTACTGCACATTATTATAGGAACACCAAAGAACCGCAAGCCTCTGTGAAGAGGGCTTGCGGTTCTTTTTGTAATTCAATGGGTTTCTCTGCGGCTTTAAGACCTAAGATCCACCAGTACGGCGACGTTGGTTGTTAGGCTTCTTGTTGTTTTGACTCTTCATCGCTTTAGGTCCGCCTTCAAAGTAGGCGCTGGATTGGTTACCGGAATTTGCTTGTTCTTTCTTTTGCGCCAGCTTTTGGCGTATAGCATCCTGCAAACTGACCTTTTTCGGTTCGTTATTTTCGCTCATCGTTATTTCCCTCCCGGTCTTACAGTGAGCCGTCCAGATTGGACGGGATGTACCTATTTTATACGTTTTATAAAAGCCCCACAAGGGCAACCTGATAAAATGCTCAAAACCTTTGGTTTTACCCAGGCCAACATTTTTTCTCATTAACTACAGCCCTGCCGTCTGGCAACTTTGTTTCGGCTTGCCTACAGCAATGCAGCCTGGCAACACTGTTTCTGTAGACCCACACGCTCCGCATTTGGTAACATGGAAAAACCGTAATACGAAACGTTAAAGGGGTGTCGCCCGGTTTGAACGCTTATGAAGAAATTCGAAAAGGGGAGCGAGGGGCTTGGGTTAGTATCGTAGCCTATCTCGTCTTATCCGCCTTTAAGCTGATCTGTGGATATTTATTTGCTTCCAGTGCCTTGCTGGCTGATGGTTTCAATAACCTTACGGATATTGTGGCATCCGTTGCTGTATTGATTGGGCTTCGAATCTCCCAGAAACCACCTGATTCGGATCATGCCTATGGTCATTTTAGAGCGGAGACGGTTGCTGCCTTGGTGGCTTCATTTATTATGGCTATGGTTGGGCTGCAAGTATTGGTTGAAGCCGTTCGCTCCTGGTATGAAGGAGCCTTTGTGGCTCCCAACCTGTGGGCGGCAGCGGTGGCTGTAGTCTGTGCTGTGGTGATGTTAGGCGTATATCGTTACAATCACCGTCTGGCTAAACAAATTAATAGTCAGGCTCTGATGGCAGCGGCGAAAGATAATCGTTCGGATGCCTGGGTCAGCATAGGCGCTGCAGTTGGAATTATAGGTGCGCAGTTTGGACTTCCATGGTTGGATAAAGTAGCTGCCATTGCTGTAGGTCTGTTGATCTGCAAGACGGCTTGGGAGATTTTTCGGGATTCTACACATCGTCTTACCGATGGATTTGACCAGAAGGAACTGACGGATCTCAGATCCTCAGTAGCACGTGTTCCCGGTGTTGAGATGATCAAGGATGTGAAGGCACGTGTGCATGGCAGTCATGTACTTGTGGATGTGGTCATTGAAGTGGACGGAAGTTTAAGCTTGATTGAAGGCCATCAGATCTGTGACCGAGTGGAAGAGCGTTTGAAGCGATCGCATAATATCATGCATGTACATGTACATGTGGAACCGAAGACAGAAGAAGTCATAGGGAACACTTGAACAGGGCGTGAACATCTTGGAAAATCAAAAGAGGACAGCCGCGATTGTGCGTGCTGTCCTCTTTACTTATCGTTAGAACGATTATACGATGTTACTGAATGGCAACGTGGATCCACGCTTTGCCTTTCCAAGTGTACACTTGCACCCACTCGCCACCGTCGAATCCGTCAACCACTTCACCTGTTGTATCGATGACTTGGGAGCCTAATGCACCGATTGGTTTACCGTTAGGTGCATCATAGAACCAAGTGCGCTCCAGAAGGTTCAGCAACATTGTAGGTGCCAGTACTTCATCGCCTGGTTTTACGAGTGGCTCTTCAAACATTTTGTCATCTGTAGTCGTAGCTGGTGTTTCAGTTGTAGTTGAAGTACCTTCTGCACCTGTAGTGTCTGTTGTTGTACCGGTTACTGTCTCAGCAGTACCTTCTACTGTGTCTACAGCAGGTTTGTTCACTTCAACAGCCGGAGTTGTTGTTGTCGTTGTCGTCGTAGCTTCTGTTCCTTTTTCCGGAGTCACCGTTCCGGTAACCGCTTCCTCAGCACCTGCAGCGGCAGCCATCGAACCCATCAACGTTAAAGCAGCGGCGAAACTTACGATTTTTTTCATTTTTTTTCCTCCTCGGTTTGTTATGTAATTTGTTGTCCTGTGTTAAAAGTAACCAAGCAAGCTACCTTATGAATCACAAATTATAACAATATTTTCTTGCATTCTCCAGTGTCAACTGGATCATATGTGGGTATATAGCAAGCCTGTAAATATCATACTTCGGTGGGATAAAACCGGGTTGGCTATCTCAAAAAGGTCCTGTTTTTTTTAAATTCATGGGAGAGCAGCTTGGAATAAAGCAGGAAGGAGTGCAATACATAATATAGAAAAGTTGACCTATGCCTAAACGCACAAAAGCCAATCGGCTGGGTAGCACGATCGGCTTTTGTATGTATTCGTTAATATTGCTCAGTCATATCAGAGCCTGAGGTTATCGCATTCGGCTGCGTCCCGTAATCAGGGAGATTACGAACAGTACAACAAAGATGAAGAAGAGTACTTTCGCGATTGAAGCAGCTGCTTCAACAATACCGAAGAATCCAAAAATACCTGCTACCAGTGCAATAATTAGAAATAATACAGACCATTTCAACATAAGTATTCATCCTTTCGTTTACTTGATTGTGGAGTGAGTTGTGTTCACCTCACCGCCTTGTGTAGTCTAACTTTAACCGGGGGCTATCCTGTTGAAACATTGGTTTTTTTTCCAAGCGAAGGCATATATGAAGGGATATATAATTTTGTTTCGTCCGGGAAATCGCCGGGTAACTATAGCAATAACAAACTGATGCACATATGGAAAGTGAGGTTCTTCTATGATCTATCAAATTAGCGTGGCCCTGATTGCAGTGGCATTTGCAGTACTGGTTTTCTTTTTAATTCGTACCTTGAAATCCGCTCAGGGTTCTTTGGACAATGTCTCACAGACATTGCAGGAGGTACAGAAAACCATTGATGAACTTAGTTATGAAGTGAAGCAGACGGTAAGGCATGCCAATGATATTACGGTGGATGTACAGCACAAAATGAAAAAAATTGATCCTGTTATGGAATCTGTTGAGAATCTGGGAGAAGTGTTGAATGAAGTGACGGCAGCAGCCAAACAAGTCTCCACAACGCTGATGGCGAAATTTCAGACCAAACGTAACAACGCTGAACAGACGAAGCATGCTGAAGCGGTTCATGTAACTGCACCACCTGCTACATCAACGGATCGTACCCTACAATCCTATGAAGCTACATATAATGGTGAAGCTAAGGGCGGGAAAAACTGGATGAAGTATGTTGATGTTGCAGCGAATGTATGGCAACGGATGCGCAAGTAACATGACCGCTTTGTAACCCATGAAGAAGCCTTCAGAGCGGTGATGAACCTGATGAAAGGGTGAGAATCATGATGAAACTACTGCTTGTGATGTTTAGCGTAATTTCTCCCTTTTCCGTTCAACCGGCAGCGGTACCCGCTGCTCACGATATGCAATGGACGGCAATGGAAGAGAAGGCGTCAGAGGTAACTCTGGCTGTTGATCGATCCGAGACTTTCCAGCATTTTCGGACTCTGAATGGCATTTCTCTGGATGACACCATGGATGATTTGTTGGCCAAAAAGGGCCAGCCGGGGCATAAGCAGGAAGATCCTTATCTGGGGTGTCCTGAATATCACTTTCATGATGTGAAGGTTGGTTTGTGTGAAGATACGGATGTCATTCAATATGTGCATATCGATGCATCTGAGAATCACATCATGTTAAACGGAAAGAGAATTGAGATGAATATTGAAGCGATCCATCATGCTCTAGGGAAACCTTATTATGTGGCAGAGGACGGAGAAGTGTTTCTACGTGGAGATCAGGCTCTGAAGGTATATATGAAGTCAGGATCTCAGCAGATTGAAGGCATTGATCTTTTTGATGACACAGTTTCCTAGGATTGGTTATTAACGAATCGTTTCAATCCCATATAGTATGGTTATATATTAAGTAGCTCGATACAGAAGATTAAATCAGAGGAGAGTGGAAACGATGAATTCAACCAATGAGCAAGCTTATGCAAAAGTGGTAGAAAACGGAGTCCAGGCGGTAGAAGCGGTGAAAGAATTGCAGATTACCGGATACCTTGCTGATCAAATCTTTGTTCTCGCCCATGAGAAGGATCGTACAGATCGCATTGCTGATACAGCAGATGCCAAAGAAATTGGCATAAAGGAAGAAGGCGTATTTGATTCCTTGGCGAATTTGTTCCGCTCACGTGGTGATGAGCTCCGGGCCAAAATTGTTTCGATGGGCTTTACCGAAGCCGAAGCTGACTTCTACGAGAGTGAGTTAGACAAAGGTAAAGTACTCGTAATTGCCAAAAAGAAAGATTGATCCATATAACAGTGCAAATGGAAGTTTGCTGAACAAGACAAGCTTCTGTATCACTTAAGTAAAATGCTTAATCAAAAACATAGATAAGGAATGGGGCTTTCCCCATTCCTTATCTATGTTTTTGCAAGTTTGGAAGCGGGATCAGAACGCTGCAAAAACAGGGTAACAAGCGGGCTATTTCCCCTGCGATGGTGCCATTTACTGATAGAGTTTTTTTGTTTTTACGATTATAGTTATACTAGGAATTATTATGTCTACTGCCGTTTTGTATGCAAAATTTGTATAATCAACGTTCGTTTTACCTTAATAAGAATCGACAAACCCGGACGCCACAGATAAGGAGATATCAATGAGAATACTTATTGTTGACGACAATCCGACGAATGTCATTATCATTCGAGAAATTCTGAAAAAAGAGAACTATCGTGACATTGTAACGGCGAGTTCCGCCATGGAAATGTTTGAAGTGTTGGGAATTGGGGAGGAAAGCAACGAACTTCGTCCAAAACTGTCGGATATTGACCTGATTTTGCTAGATATGATGATGCCCGAGATGGACGGTATCGAAGCCTGCAGTATTGTGCAGAAATTTGAGAACCTGAAGGATATACCGATTATTATGGTGACTGCCATCGGAGATTCCAAGAAACTTGCCGAAGCATTGGATGCTGGTGCATCTGACTATGTGACCAAACCGATTAATAAAGTCGAACTGATGGCCAGAATTCGACTCGCACTTCGTTTGAAACAGGAGAAGGATTGGCATAAAGAGCGTGATCAACGTATTCAGGATGAGCTCAAGTTGGCAGCAATGGTCCAAAATGCTGTTTTAAGTCCGGCAATTAGGGACCCGCTGTTCCAAGTGCATGCCATCTATAAACCATCCTTTGAGCTTGCGGGTGATCTGTATTCTTGGTACCCCCTTGGGGAAGGCCGTTACGGAGTACTGCTGCTCGACATGATGGGACATGGGATATCTTCATCCTTGTTTACGATGTTTATCGCTTCCGTGTTGAAAGATACGGTTACCACTTATGTGGATCCAGAGAAGGTCATTCAGGAGTTGAACCGTCGTTTTAACCAGCTCCATCTGGAGAAACAATTGGTGCAGTATTATTTTACGGCAATTTATCTGGTCGTTGATACACGGATGAAGCGCATTGATTATGTTAACGCAGGGCATCCACCTGCTTTATTTTTCCGAAACGACGGCAGTGTGACCACATTTGACAGCGTCTGCTGTCCTGTCGGTTTATTTGACAAGATGGATATTGAACCACAAACGATCCATTATGAGGGTGACGGGCATATTGCACTCTATACGGATGGATTATTGGAAGCTGTTCAGGGCGGGCAGGAGGAACAACATGAATTCCTGATCGAAAAACTGACCGGCTCGCATCAGTGGAATGAAGCTGCCATGCAGGCCATGTTTTTTGACGACGAAATTCCCCAGGAGCGGGATGATGATAAATGTCTGGTCTGGATTACTCTGGATAAAGGGGCGGGGGATGAATGAAGATCAGGAATAAACTGCTGATTGGTTTTACCGCTCTGATGGCTATTCTGATCGTGCTCACATTTGTGAGTTATGAACGGCTAAACAGCAGTAATCAACAGATTGATCAGATGTATCAGGAACGTTATCTCAAAGTAAGGTTCACTTCTGCTGCACGTGGAGAAGTTAACGATATTGCCAAAGTGCTGGCTAACTTGTTATTAAATCCGAACAATTCGATCAGTGCTGCTGAAGGTGACCTGAAGGAGATGAAGGATCGGGGGGATGGCTACCTCGCAGAAGTGAGAAACCGAGCAGACAGTGCACCTGAACATCAATTGGTGGATCGTGTGAATACGGCGTGGACCGCTTATACTTCTTATGCAACGAGACAGATCAACCTGATGTCCCAAAGCAGGGTAGAAGATGCGAATAACTACCGCAATTCAACAGGACTCGCGGTGCAAAAAGAAGCTGTTGATAGTTTGAATGCTCTCTCCCGTTATCAGGACCAAGAGATTGATGCTGAGATCAAGAACGCTAACGCAGCGTATACGAGAGCCGTACAGATCACGATAAGTATCATGATTGCGGGGTTGTTGCTTGCATTGGGTGTCATTATGTGGGTGCTGCCGAGTATTACACGGGGTCTGAACACTGTATCTATGATGATTACCAGCTTTGGTAAAGGGCGTTACCGAACCATTCGGCGCATACAGGTCAAATCAACCGATGAGATTGGTCAGATTGCCAGTGTGTTCAAAGATGTATCCAGTGATCTGGAAGAAAAACTGGAGATCGAGAGGGCTTATGTACAGGCTCAGCAGGATCAAAACTGGATGAGTTCGAATATTGCAAGAGTCCCGGAGCTGCTTCGGGGGATTGGCTCCATTCGCCAAATATCACAGATGTTTATCAGTGAATTCACACCTGTGCTTGGCGCTCAGTTGGGTGTCGTCTATCTGATTGATGAGGAGAAACATCCCGACGAACTGAGACGTTACGGTGCATACGCATTTGAAGAGAACGAAGATGTTGGTAAAGAAATGTATCGCATCGGTGAAGGCCTGATTGGTCAAGCCGCGCTGGATATGACACCGATTATTCTGGAAAATACGCCTGAAGATTACGTGCATATTGGTTCAGCTTCAGGCTCAACACGTGCTGCGGGTATCATGATCTATCCTGTCGTGTTTGAAGATGAACTGATTGGTGTAGTTGAAGTGGCTTCCTTTGAAGGGTTCAACGAACTTCACAAGCAGTTGTTCACACAACTGATTATGAACCTGGGCGTAATTTTGAACAACGTTCGACGTCGTCTGCGTGTGGAGGAGCTGCTGCGTGAATCCCAGGCATTAACTGAGGAACTGCAGGTTCAATCAGAAGAATTGCAGACACAGCAAGAAGAACTCCGTCGTTCCAATGAGAATCTGGAGGAGCAGACAGAAGCGCTTAAACGTTCCGAGGAATTGTTGCAGCGTCAGCAGGAAGAACTGGAGCATTTCAATACGGAGCTCATGGCCAAGACGCGTGCGCTTGAAGAGCAGGTGCGTGAAGTCGAAGAGAAGAATGACGAAATTGAGAAAACAAAGACACAGTTGGAACAGCAAGCTACACAGCTGTCGATGACAAGCAAGTACAAGTCCGAATTTTTAGCGAATATGTCACATGAACTCCGTACACCATTGAACAGTCTACTCATTTTGTCCCAGTTATTGTCGGAGAACAAAGGTGGAAATCTGACTGACAAACAGCAGGAATATGCGCAAACCATCTACATGTCGGGCGCGGATCTGCTGAAGATGATTGATGAGATTCTGGATCTGTCCAAGGTGGACGCAGGTAAGATGGATATCAATTATGAGACAGTTCGAATGGAAGAGCTGACCAGCTTTGTTCAGCAGAACTTTGGACCGATGGCGAATAAAAAGGAACTTAGCTTGAATATCGATTTCGACAGCAATCTGCCGGAATGGGTATACACCGACAGTCATCGCGTCAAACAGATTTTACGGAATTTGTTGTCGAACGCCTTTAAGTTTACCAATCGGGGTTCGGTTAGTCTGATTGGACGACGGATGAAACCGGAAGAACTGCCGGGTTATATGAACACCAATCAGGAATATCTCGGATTTAGTGTAAAAGACACCGGCATTGGTATTCCATCGGATAAGACGGATCTGATCTTTGAAGCGTTCCAGCAAGTAGACGGGACTACAAGCCGGAAATACGGTGGAACTGGCCTGGGATTGTCCATTAGCAGGGAGCTGGCACGTTTGCTTGGTGGCGCAATACAGGTGGAATCATCCGAAGGGGAAGGTAGCTGCTTTACCTTGTATCTGCCGGATAATCATGAAGAGGAAGCCCTGGCAGAGGAAGGTGCTTCAAGAGAAGCGGCTGTATCCTCAGAGGATCTTTATGAACAGTCCATCGAAACACGGACCATGCTCTCAAGTCATCAGTCCATTCTCTCTCCTGATCCGGAGCGTAGCGTGGGTAAAGATCTGTCTCCTTCCCATACTCCAGATGTCACGCAGATCGAAGATGATCGTGAGAATATCATGGAAGGCGACAAAATTCTCCTCATCATTGAGGATGATGTGAACTTTGCACATATTTTGATGGATATGGCGAGAGGAAGAGGATTCAAAGCACTTGTTGCCCTTCAAGGTGATAAAGGACTTGAAATGGCACGTCAATATCTGCCGGATGCCATTATCCTGGATATTCAACTGCCGGTGATGGATGGTTGGACCATTCTGGGCGAGCTGAAGAGCAGTTCGGCAACACGTCACATTCCGGTACATGTGATTTCAGTCATTGATGATATGAAGCAAGGGCTGATGATGGGTGCCATTGCATATCTGAAAAAACCTTCGAGCAAGGATTCACTGGATAAAGCATTCTCGCATATCAAATCATATACCGAGAATCAATTGAAACGACTGTTGATCGTCGAAGATGATGAGATTCAGCGTAAAGCCATTATTGAATTGATTGGTCATGATGATGTTGCAATCACCGCTGTATCGACAGGTAGTGAGGCTTTGAATGAATTACACAGCCAGCGTTATGACTGTATGGTACTGGATCTGATGTTAACGGATATGACCGGGTTTGAGTTGCTCGACCAGATTCGCGATGATGAATATCTGAACGATCTGCCGATTATAATTTATACAGGCAAAGAACTGGATTCCAAAGAAGAAATGAAGCTGCGCAAATATGCGGAATCCATCATTATCAAGGATGTGAAGTCACCGGAACGTCTGCTGGATGAGACCACTTTGTTCCTGCATCGGGTAGAAGCCAATTTGCCGGAAGACAAGCGTCGAATCTTACAGAAACTACACAACAAAGAAACGTTGTTTGAAGGCAAGAAAATATTGCTTGTAGATGACGATATCCGTAACGTATTTGCCCTTTCAAGTGTCCTTGAAGGCTATCGGATGGATGTGACGTTTGCTGAGAACGGCCGAGAGGCTTTGGAGATTTTGGACAAAAATCCTGAATTTGATCTGGTACTGATGGATATGATGATGCCAGAAATGGACGGTTATGAAGCAATGACACGAATCAGACAGATCCCGCAGTTTGAAAAGTTGCCGATTATTGCGCTCACGGCCAAAGCGATGAAAGAGGATCGCGGTAAATGTATTGAGGCCGGAGCATCTGATTATGTGAAAAAACCGATCCAGACCGATCAATTGTTATCCCTAATGCGCGTATGGCTGTATTCGTAAGTTCATTATTCGTATGCTCATTGTTTGGGTAATGAAAGACAATACGACGAATACGCAAGTAACAAATGAAGAAGTGGAGAGAACTTATGACACCGTGGGAACCTACCGAGACGGGGGCAGATTTGGTCCGTATGCCGCAAGATGAAGAACGCGAGCTGATCGAGATTGAGTTGCTGTTGGAAGGCATGCACCGTTTATATGGATATGATTTTAGAAACTATGCACTGCCATCCCTGAAACGAAGAATCTGGCATCATGCACATGCTGAAGGTGTTAAAAGCATATCCGGCTTGCAGGAACGTGTTCTTCATGACCGTTCCGCGTTTGACCGTTTTGTACAGAACTTATCCATCCCTGTAACGGAAATGTTTCGAGATCCTTCGCTTTTCCGAATGTTTCGGGAACAGATTATTCCTATCCTGAGAACCTACCCGTATATCCGAATATGGCATGCGGGATGCTCTACGGGAGAGGAAGTTTATTCCATGGCAATCATGTTGCATGAGGAAGGACTGTATGACAAGGCAAGAATCTACGCAACGGATATGAATGATCGTTCTTTGCAACAGGCCAAAGAAGGCGTATACGGTATTGAGAAAATGAAACTATTTACTACAAATTATTTGGAGGCAGGGGGTACCAGAGCCTTCTCCGAGTACTATACAGCGAAATACAATTCGGTGATATTTCATCCTTTTCTAAGGAAGAACATCATTTTCGCCGAGCACAACCTGGCAACAGACCGGTCATTTAACGAGTTTAATGTTATCTTTTGCCGTAATGTCATGATTTATTTTAATGATGAACTGCGGAACCATGTGCATGGGCTGTTTCATGAGAGCTTGAGCCACTTTGGTATTCTGGTTCTGGGGTCGAAAGAATCGATACATTTTACAGAGTTCAGTGATACCTATGAGCCGTTAGACCGGACCGAAAAAATATACCGGAAGATCAAATAGGGGGTTAGGGTTAGCCATGGGGCTCAATGAACCAATCCACATATTATTGGTAGATGACCGCCCTGAGAACTTGCTTGCTCTTGAAGCAGTTCTGGAATCGGAACAATATAAACTCGTTAAGGCAACTTCCGGAGAAGAGGCACTCCGCTGTCTGCTAAAAGACGAATTTGCGGTTATCGTTCTCGATGTGCAGATGCCTGGAATGGACGGAATTGAGACAGCAAAGTTAATTAAGGCACGGGACAAGTCCAAGGATGTGCCGATTATATTCATCTCTGCGAATAGTAGAGAAGCGGAGCACTTGTTTGCCGGATATTCAGCCGGGGCCATTGATTACATGGTTAAGCCATTTATTCCTCAGATTTTGAAATCCAAAATCGAGGGCTTTGTGGAGATGTTTATCACCAATAAACGTTTGAAGACACAGACCATGCTTCTTCACCAGAAGACACAGGAACTGGAGAAGATGAATCAACAACTCATTCAGGCTAAAGAAGAAGCAGAAATTGCAGCCAATGCAAAGACTGAGTTCCTGGCAATGATGAGCCATGAGATTCGTACACCGATGAACGGAGTTATCGGCATGGTTGATCTGCTGATGGAGACGGAACTGAGGGAAGATCAGAAGGAATATGCAGACATTGTTCGTCGCAGTGCAGATGCACTCGTTACGGTTATCAACGACATTCTTGATTTTACCAAGATGGAATCCGGCAAAATGGAACTTGAAGAGCATCCTTTTGAACTTGTCTCCTGTATTCGGGAAGTGTTGGGATTGTTTGCTGCAGAAGCAGGCAAAAAGAATCTGGAACTGGATTATTTTCTGGAAGATTCTGTCCCTGAATTAATCTATGGAGATATGGCAAGGCTACGTCAGGTTCTCTTGAATCTTATTGCCAATGCAATCAAATTTACTGACCAGGGTGGAGTATATCTGATCGTGTCAGTGAATGAAGAAAAAGACGGACAAATAGCATTGGAGTTTGCTGTTAAAGATACCGGGATAGGTATCGCTTCAGACAAAGTTGATCGCCTGTTCCAGCCGTTTTCCCAGCTGGATACATCCATGACACGTAAATACGGTGGAACTGGCTTAGGACTGGCAATATGCAAGACTCTGGTTGAAATGATGGGTGGACAGATCTATCTGGATACAACAGAGCAACGGGGAGCGACGTTTGTATTTACAATTCAGGCGAAACGTTATGTAGAAACTGAACTGGTCCAGAGGAACGGGGAAGAGAAGCCAACGGATGTGAAAAATGAGAATAAATATCCTACGGTATTAATAGTGGATGATCATCCTATTAACCAGAAGTTGATGGCGATTATGCTCGGTAAGCTTGGGTTGCTCTCTGACATTGCTGAAGATGGGCAGAGCGCACTTGATATGGTAAACGGCAGCCGTTATCCCTATGACTATGTGTTTATGGATCTGCAGATGCCTGTTATGGACGGTTTGGAATGTACACGGCGGATTCGAGAGAGTCTGTCCCAGTCTGATCAGCCAATCATTATAGCCATGACTGCTAACGTGATGGAAGGTATTCAGCAGCGCTGTATTGCTGCCGGTATGGATGATTATATTAGTAAACCGGTGAAAATGGGCAATGTAAAACAGAAAATAGCCCAGTTTCAGAAACAACGACAAATGCTAGACCCAGGCCCTTCAGCCATGAATCAGGCCAATTGAAACATTTGCCAAACTTCTTTTTGTTTCACTCGTGCTGAAGTTGGGTTATTAGGTAAGGAAACCATTGATCAGGAGAGAGATGTCTAATGAATACAAATAAAAGTGAAAAATTCAATGCAAGAACTGAAACTCAGGACGGCGTATGCACGGTGTATCTGACTGGCGAACTGGATTTGTCGGTTGCTCCTGACTTCCGCTTGGTGATGGAGCCGCTCGTGGATAACAAGGAACAGGATCTTGTAATCAACATGAAAGAATTGAAGTACATTGATAGTACAGGGATTGGTATCCTGTTATCTGTTCTGAAGGCAAGACATGGAATGGAAGCTCGCTTTGAAGTACAGGAAGTTCCTGCGCAAATCCAGAAACTTTTTGACATGACGGGCATCGCCAAATTCTTTGTCACACAGAAGAATTCCCAATAGGAAAGGATCGAAAAAGGAATGAATGCAGAAGTTCAAAGAGTCACCCTTAATTTACCGGCGACAGCTGATTACGTTGATATTGTAAGACTTAATCTCTATGGAGTTGCATCCAAAATGGGATTTTCTTATGAAGACATTGAGGATATGAAAGTTGCTGTATCCGAGGCCTGTAACAACTCTGTACTGTATGCCTACTCACACGAAGGCGGCATGGTAGAAGTTGTATTCGAAGTGGATGGCGAAACATTGTCCATTACTGTCAAGGACGAAGGTGCCAGCTTCGAGAACATGAACCCTGCTGTGTCACGCGCTGGTCTTCACGACAAAGAACTGACAGAAGCACAGATTGGCGGACTTGGGTTCTACCTGATGCAAGCCTTGATGGACGATGTCAGTGTGGAAAGTGAGACGGGCAAAGGTACGAAAGTAGTACTCGTAAAACGTCTTGCAAGAAGTGAGGAGAAAGTATGAATGAAAAAGTGACTCCCCCAGAGTCCATGTCTGAAGCTATAGGTTTGATCTGGGAATACCAGCAGACCCAAGATAATGAAATTGCAACAGTTCTCATCCGTAAATATGAACCGATGGTCAAGATGGCAGCAGGTAAAATCGCTCGGAATCGCCCCGATCTATACGAAGATTTGTATCAGACCGGGCAGATGGCCTTGATTCGTTTGCTTAAGCAATACGATATCAACTTGGGTATTCCGTTTGAACCTTATGCCATGAAGAGCATGATTGGTCATATGAAGAACTACTTGCGAGACAAATCCTGGTATATTCAGGTGCCCCGGAGGATTAAGGAAAAGGGAGCACTTGTGCAACATGCCATTGATGAGTTAACCGTGAAATTGGAGCGCTCACCCGGTGTGAATGAAATCGCTGAATACCTTGATTTGACTGCAGAAGAAACGATTGAAGTTCTGGCTGGTCGGGAATGTTATCACTATGTATCACTTGATTCTCCTTTATCTCAGGATGACAGTGCAGCTACATTGGGTGAACTGATCAGTGCAGATGTTAACGACTATGATTCGGTCGAAAAACGGATGGACTTGCAACAGGCATTGGGACAATTGAAGGAACAAGAACAACAGGTACTTATTCTAGCATTCCAGGATGGCCAATCTCAGCGGGCAATTGCCCAGAAGCTTGGTGTTTCACAGATGAGTGTATCTCGGATTCAGAAACGTGCTACAGAGAAATTGAAACAGATCATGTCGAATGCTTCAATGTTATGAAAAATGGAACCCTAATGTTGTTGAGTACGGCATAAAGAAGGACACGTCATTGCACTGAAATGCATACGTGTCCTTTTTGGGATCAAAAAAAAGATGTGTATGCAATGAACGAACATAAGTGCAGGAGTGGATAAAGTGATTGTGAACCATATCAAGTTGGAAGCCCGCCGTGACAAGTTAAATTGCTCGGACCATTGGCAATGGTGGGATTGGGTTGCACCTGACACCGATAGCATGAAGGATGCTGTGAAGGAGCTGACAGAGGCATTTCCGGATATGCAGTATTGGCTTCATAAAATTCCGGAAGTTGAATCGAATTATCTGTCTGTGCGTTTTGTGAATGGTACAGAACCAGTTATATTTGGTTCATTGTTGTATGCGATCAAGAATGAGAGAGATGACCAACGCCAAGATAATCAGATGTTTTTTTATGTCGATTGCAATAACCTGGTTACTTTAAATATGGATGACAATACCCGAGGGATTATGAAGACGGATGAACGAGCGTATATGTTACAGCAATGTAGTGAGGCCAGGGACGGAATGTTTGTACTTTTTCGAGCTATCCTGCATTACTACCATGTGGGAATGGATCATTTTGAGATGAACCTGCGTGATCTGGAACGGAAGATGGAATCCCGCAATGCTCGCACCTTGATGGACCAGATTCTCGCTGCTCGATTTGAATTATTGTATTGGAGTAACCTGTTCATCCCTTATTCGGAACTGATGGCCGCTTCACATGAGGCTTACCTTGATGAAATAAATGAGAATCGATACTTCCAACAGCTCCAACATCGAGTAGAGCGAATGGAACGATTGTTTAGTCATTACGAGAAAGAGATCGATACATTAATCTCCATTGATAATGCAATCTCCGGTGTACGTGGCAATGAGATCATGAAAACACTGACCATTGTTACCGCTGTGTTCATACCCGCTACAGCAGCTGGCGCGATATGGGGGATGAACTTTGAGAACCTGCCCTTTATTGATAAATCATGGGGAGTTGTACTGGTCCTTGTTGTTATTATCTTAAGCATGATCAGCATGTATGTATGGCTGATGATGAAAGGCTGGACAGGAGATCTGCTCAAAGTGAAATCCTCACAGCCTTCAGCTGAAGAGACAGAGAAAAAAGGAGCAGCGGAAAAACGTAAGGGTAAGCCTACTGTTGGTTAGTCCTCTTAGTTTCTTTGTTTCTTAGTTTTTGTAATCTTCAATATAACCAAGCAAGTCAGCGATATATTGGCCCACAATCGGCATATTCACGAATTGGCTGAGAATGAATGCCAGCAAACCGAGAACAACAAAGGTACCCACAGTCAGACCGAGACCTCGTGCCATGCCTGCTGTAAAGTTGGTAATAATCCGCTTTTTAGGACTGCTGTAATTCTCAATAATATCCTTAATCTGTGCTCTCTCCAGACTGTCTGCAATCTGGTCCAGACGGGTGTTCAATCGCTTTACCTCATGACGCAATTCAAACGGATGCTCGCTTGTATCATACTGCTGTGCCGGTGTTCCTCCCGTAATTGGAGTATTACCGTTAATTGTAACTTTACTCATGTTATTCGTCCTCCTCAACTCACATTGGATAAAAAATAGCCAGCTGGAGTGCAGCTGGCTATTGGTCACTCGATCTGTATCGCCTTACAGGCTAGTCGAGTTAAGTTCTTTGCGTGCATCTTCCTTCGCTTCAATGGAAGCGGCAGCCACTTCATCAGATGCACGGGATGCTTCGTTAGCCACATCAGCGGATGCTTTTCTCACAGAGTCCATTACATCATTGCGGCCTTGATTTACCGTTTTTGCAATGTCGGAAGTTTTGGAAGAGACCGTTTTAGCCAGTTCAGAGGCTTTGTCACCTACAACAGTTGCCACTTCTTTGGTGCGGTCAGTAACGATGCCCACTTTCTCGGAAAGGTCACCACGCAATTCACGTCCCGGTTTAGGCGCAAAGAGTAGTGCTGCTGCAGCTCCAAGTAAACCCCCGATGAAAATACCTTTTGCGAAAGTCGAACCCGTCTGTACAGGATATTGCTCTTCTGCTTTATTCATGTCTAATCACTCCTTCTTCAAATTAAGAAACAAATACGAAACAACGAACACCTTGTTGCCCGAATCAGGCAGCCTGTCTTAGCAGTCTGGACACAAGCCCCAGCAAGAAAACAAAGAGCGCTGTACCAATGATAGCAGGGATAATGGCAAAGTTACCGATAACTGGTCCCCAGTTACCAAGCAAAAGTGCTCCCAGCCAGGCTCCGGCAAATCCGGCAATCATTGCACCGATTATGCCTCCAGGCATGTTGTGACCGGCAAGTGCATCTCCGATCAAACCGATGATGACAGCCATCACAATGCTGATAATGATGCCCCACATAACAACCGCCTCCTTTAAACTTGATGTAGGATGTTGTCTGTTCGCGTTTGCTTACTTCGTATATAAACCCCGTGCAACCCTGTGAAACAATAAAGATGAGGATGAATGAACTGGAAATCAGAGGAATTCATTCTTTAGCGGCTTTGTTTAATGCCCTTAACCATGCAGAAGATCCATGCCAATCCAGCAGTAAACCCAGTAAATACATCCGTAGGATAATGAACGCCTAACATGATCCGGCTGAGGCCAATCAAGAAAATAAAACTAATGCCACATAGAACAGGAAGCCACACACCGGAAGTGTTATGTCGCTGCCGTTCAATGGCCCAGATTACAAAGAGCATGCCGTAGAAGCCCATGGAGATCATGGCATGTCCGCTGGGAAAGCTGTACCCGTGAACGACCAGCAGATGATCCAGTTCAGGTCGGCTTCGTCTGAAAAATTCCTTCAATAACGTGTTCAGAATCCACATCATGGCAAAACTTCCCGTGAGCGCATATCCATATATAACAAACCTTGGACTGCGTTGAATGAAGAAAAGAAGAGCAAAACCTCCTGCAGCCACAGCAGAGATTTTGAATGAGCCCAGTGCGGTTATGAATGCAGTGTAAGGGAATAGATGAAGACGTGAATCTGAATTCAGATAAAATAATTGTTGAATTTCATCATCCAGACGAATAATAACTTCAGCACCCAACCAAGCACCCAGACCTGCCAGGATGAATACGACCGATGCGCTAAGGGCCAGACCAGCCAAACCCCAGTTGAGGAGTGGACGTAACAACGTGCCGGGAGTTGAACTGAATGAGGCTGATGAATACGTTTTGCGCTGCATAATGAGTTTCTCCTTCAGTTATTGTAGTAGATGAACATAGATGATAAAGCTATACCCGAAATGCCTGTCGAAAAAACTGTAAAAACGTCGCTTTTGTACTATACTATTTAAGATATCCCATGCGGCGTCGTGACGCAAAGCAGAGATGAAATCGGGAGCACAAAGGAGAGAACTCGCATGGAGAGTGCCTTGTTAATTAAAGAATACCGTGCAGGCGTCATAGAATGCGCCCATTACGGACACATAAGTATTACGGATGAGTATGGCCGAATCGTATACTCGGCTGGTGACCCTCATTTTAGAGCGTTCACTCGTTCATCTGCCAAACCTTTTCAAGCCATTCCAGGTATTCGGGCAGGAATTGCCAGTCACTATGGCCTATCATCACAGGAGATCGCCATTATGTCCTCTTCGCATCGTTCGGAACCGGAACACATTCGGGTGCTGGAGCAGTTATCCGGTAAGATCGGATTGGGAGAAGAATGCCTGATCTGTGCACCAAGCTATCCGCTTAATGAAGAAAGCCGTAATCAATGGTTACGTGGTCAAGGGGAGAAACGCCGCATCTTGCATAACTGCTCCGGAAAACATCTGGGAATTCTGGGGTACAGTCAGATGAAGCAGGTGGATCTGGGCAGTTACGCTGAACCGGATCATCCGGTACAACGTGAAATTCTTGAAACCTTTGCTGACCTGGCAGGTATTGAGGAAAAAGAGATTGAGCTTGGGACGGATGGCTGCGGCTTTCCGGTATTTTCTTTGCCGTTGTCGGCATTGTCGAACGCTTATCTGAAGCTCGCCTGTCCGGATCTTATCGCTGATTCTTCCACAAGAACAGCTGTAGAGACCATAACATCAGCTATGAATGAATATCCGTTAATGGTAGGTGGCACGGAGCGTGTAGATTCAGTGCTGCTGGAAGATGATAACATTGTAGCGAAAGGTGGATTCAAAGGGGTATTCGGTTTTGGTCTGAAAAAAGAACGATTGGGAATCACCTTCAAGGTCCTTGATGGTTCTGAGGAAGAGTGGGCCTTTATTACCCAATCCATCCTGAAACAGATTGGTTACTCCAATGAGAGAACCATTGCGCGATTGGCTGAAGTATTCCCTTCGGACATCCGAAATGATGCGGGTACCCTTGTAGGTCATGCAGATAGTGAGTTCATTCTTCACTCACTTGAAGATAGCGTATAACCTTAAGAAGGGGCGTGATTAGAGTTGCCGGACCCCGGGTAAAGATGACATACCAACTGGTATTCATCTATACAATTCATATACACGCACGGACTGCCGCGGTAATGTGGCAGCTCTAAACCCTTGGAGGTGGATGAACATGATTAAAGTGGTGACATCGGAAGAAAGGCACACGTCGGATCGAGGTTGGATACACAGTGAATTCAGCTTTTCCTTTGCGGATTATGATGATCCAAGCAATGCCCATTTTGGCTGTCTGTTGGCTCATAATGAAAACACGCTGATGCCGCAAGAAGGCTTTAAGAAACATCCACATCATGATCTTGAACTTGTCAGTTATGTCATATCAGGTACACTCAAACATACGGATAGTATGGGAACAGAGCAATTGCTTGAACCGGGTACGGTCCAGGTGATGAGTGCGGGTACGGGAGTGGAACATTCTGAGACCAATCCGTCAGCGGATGAACCGGTACGTTTCCTCCAGATGTGGTTTTTGCCATCGGAGCGTATGCTGAAACCATCCTATGCGAATCGGAGAATAGAGCCGCAGGAGCATTTAAATCGTCTATGTCCGATTGTATCCGGGCAAGGGGGAGAGGGAACCGAAGGCGCATTGCCTATTTCCCAGGATGTGACCTGTTACCTGTCCCATTTGGAGTCCGGGAAGAAGTTGATGTACCCACAACACGAAGATCGACGGACACATCTTTTCCTGATCAGTGGGCATGTGGAGATTCATTGTTCGGATGGTAACTTCAACCTGAAGCCGGGAGATGCTGCACGAATTCGCAAAAGTTGTGATCTGCAAATCACGAGCACAGCCAGTGAACCTGCCGAATTTGTTTTGGTTGACCTGCCTTAAGGATGGGATGTATTCCTTAAAAGATAGTCTGGAAATATAAACATATGAAAAAGGACCTGTTCCCACGGTGATGTGGAAACAGGTCCTTTTTTGGCTTAAGATTTACGAAGATTACCCAGTTCCGAAGCGACAGCTTCCACTTCAGAGATACTGAGATGTTCCTTGCTCAGAATCATTTCATACAGGTCAAACAGATCTTCATATTTCTCAAGTGGGAATGAAGAAGCTTGCATGGCGGCACCGCTTGCCATACGAAGTTTGGTTTTGATCGCTTCAATCATATATTCCATATTGGCTGCTGTTGCTTGTGTTAAATCCATCGTTAAGTTCATCCCTTCCGTATCGGAAACTCTTGTTATTGTATCATGATTGGAAGCGCTCAGGCTAATGCTTTTGCGGGGAAACCAAGCATCGGTTACAATGATGGATACAACAACAGGATTTAACGGAAACCTGAGTGTACTGGAGGGAATACAGCTTGGCAGCGTATAAGCGAGAAATGGTTCGCCATCAAGGAAGGGAAGTCCGCAAAGGTGTGCCTGCAGAGAATCTGGTCTTATTTTTCAAAAACATCGTTCAACTTCATTCTCCAGCTGAAATCACGTTTGTCTGCATCGGTACTGATCGTTCCACCGGGGATGCTCTGGGTCCACTGACAGGAAGTTTACTGCAAGAGAGTGGAATGGAGAACGTGATTGGCACGCTGTCTTCCCCTTGTGATGCAGATACGCTGGAAAAGAAATTGGCACTTATTCCTGCACACCATGCCATCATAGCGATTGATGCATGTCTGGGTCCAAAAAATGCGGTAGGTACATACTATCTCTCGAATAACCCACTCATTCCGGCCCAATCGGTCGGAGGCAAGCTACCCCCTGTTGGACAATACAGTGTAGCAGCTGTGGTTAATGCGAATGGACCAAGGCCCTATTCCATTTTGCAGATGACCTCGCTCCACTTGGTCATGGGGATGTCCCGGACGATTGCAGACGCCGCAATTGAAGCATGGAAATGGAGACAAACGTTTCATTCATGATATGTAGGCTTAATAATATACAACCTGAATTATTTAATTCGCGCAGAGAGAGGGATTCATATGGAAAAAGTGATGTGTGATGGAACGACGATTTGTTATGCCGAACAAGGTAAGGGAGAAGCACTCATTTTGCTCCACGGATACTGTGGCAGTTCATCGTATTGGGATGAGGTCGTACCTGAACTGGCACGCAGCTATCGCTGTATCGTACCTGATCTGCGTGGACACGGAAAAACAGATGCACCTGTAGGAAGTTATACCATCGAACAGATGGGCAACGATGTACTACAGTTGATGGATGAGTTGAATGTGGAAAAAGCAGTCCTTCTGGGACACTCGATGGGGGGATATATTGCGCTCTCGATTGCACAACGTCACCCGGAACGATTGAATGCATTTGGTCTGATTCATTCGACAGCCTATCCGGACAGTGAAGAAGCCAAGGAGAAACGCCTTCGCGCTGTATCCACTATTCAAACTGAAGGTATCGTAAATTTTGTAGATGGACTGGTTCCCGGACTCTTTGCACCGGAACATGTGGAATCGCTATCTAAGCATATCACACGTGTGAAGGAAATTGGTTACCAGACTGCTCCTCAAGGTGCGGTTGGTGCTGCACTTGCTATGCGAGAACGCCCGGATCGCCGCGATGTGTTATCGGCTACACCTTTACCTGTATTGCTGGTTGCGGGAGAGAAGGATGCTATTATCCCGCCAGAACGTACATTTACAAGTGACAAGCCACATATCGTACAGGCCGTGATTGCGGGTGCGGGTCATATGAGCATGTATGAAGCTCCTGAAGAATTAATTCAGGTCATTAAACAATTTATGGCTGGATTATCGAAGTAATTAATGAAGTAATTTATGTTGATTTCATTAGATATTAGAATATAGTTTGGTTTCTGGATGATTCAACCTCTTGTGGAGGAGGAGTAACCAGTTCCATTCCAACCGAGCCCCTGCAATGTCCCTATGGGATAGGCGGGGGCTTGGTGTGTTCATGGCCAGAGCAAAGACTTGTGCGTCTTGTTTTTGGCTTTTTGTCATGGCATGAATTAAAATAAATATAAAGGAACGATATTAGGGCGATTGGGATATATAGGGTCGAATGATGAGGGGGCATACAGCATGTTCAGAAAAGATTATCTGCTCCGCATGATGGAGGAAATGACAGAGGCAATTGGCAAAGTGTTCACGCTCAAACAACAACGTAAGCACACCGAGGCATTGTCTGAACTGGATGAGTTGATGCGCAGGCAGTTTGGGATGAACTTATCGCTACTGAACTCGTTGCCTGCAGAGGATGTTATTGAAATGTTCCGTTTTCGCGGAATGATTGAGGTAGACAATCTGCAGCAAGCCGCGAGGCTGATTGAAGAAGAGGCTTATATTTATCAAGAGAAGGCCAAAGTGGAAGGCATCGATGATCAGGAGAGAATGGACGCAGAGGATGAGGCTGTCATTCGATTGATGAGATCACTTCATTTTTACCTATATGCATTGAATCATGGTGCTAATCCCCAGTTATTGAATGCACCGGAACGGGTGGAGGGTGTATTGGGGCTTACCAAAGAATATGAACTTCCTGCTCGAACTGAAAGACAGCTTGCCCTCTATCGTGAACAACAAGGACGTTACGACCAGGCAGAGAACAGTTGGTACAGACTGCTCCAGCTTGGTGATGAGTTCCCGGTGAGCTACCGAGATGATGTACAGGTATTCTACGAAAGGTTGAGCCAACTCACGAATGAACAGCTGGAGCAGGGTGGTTTGCCACGGAACGAAGTTGAAGAGGGGTTAGCCGAACTAAGTCGTCAAGAGATGAGCTCCTAAATATGGATAGGATTAAGTCCTGTTACATGCCCTTACTTGGAGAGGGAACGTAATTGTGGTATGGTAACGGTTGACCAAACCAAACCGAAAGTGAGATGTACCCCGTGGATTCATTGCGAAAGCTTATACAAGACATCTTTGAACAGAATTCGCTGATTACAGCGACCTGGAGCCAGCTGCGCAGACGGGACAATGTCTCGTATACCAAAGTGCAAGTCAAGCCGGTGACACTGAAAAATCAGCTGCATTATCAATTTGCATTTCACTATAACAACAAAGTGCTGCACGAGAATTTGACTCCGGCTGAAGCGGCAGAGCGTATGACTTTGTTATGCGAAGAGACGTTTCGTCAAGGCCTGCTCTGTACGACTGAGGCAGACTATCAAATTTTGATCAGCAAAAAATATAAAGTATCCATTCTGACCAAATCTGCTTCCAAAACTGCAGTGGATCTGTCGCATAATCGCAAGAAGCAATATGTATTGGAGGAGGGAGTACCCGTCTCGTTCCTCGTTGAACTTGGTATTATGAACGAAGAAGGTCGTGTGCTGGCCCGCAAGTATGACAAGTTCAGACAGATCAACCGTTTCCTCGAAATGGTGCAGGATGTCATTCCGCATCTGCCAGAGGGACGTCCACTGACCATCGTTGATTTTGGTTGCGGGAAGTCTTATCTGACATTTGCGTTATATCATTATCTGTCTGTACAACAACGGCGTTCACTCAAAATTATTGGGTTGGACTTGAAGGCAGATGTAATTGAACACTGTAATGATCTGGCTAATCGATTGCATTATGGCGATCTGAAGTTTCTGGTTGGAGACATCGCGGACTACGATGAATTGAATGAAGTGGATATGGTTGTCACGCTTCATGCCTGTGACACAGCTACCGATGCTGCTTTGGAGAAGGCAGTTCGTTGGGGGGCTTCTGTTATTCTGTCTGTGCCTTGCTGTCAGCATGAACTGTTTGATCAAGTAGAGGCTTCCGTGATGAATCCGTTGTTATCCCATGGCATCCTCAAGGAACGTTTTTCCGCACTGGCTACGGATGGGATTCGTGCGAAGTTGCTTGATCTGATGGGATACAAGACACAATTGCTTGAATTCATCGATATGGAGAATACGCCTAAAAACATATTGATTCGTGCTGTTCGCGGTCAGGCGGGCGAAGTGACGGAAATGTGGAATGAATATACGGCTTTCCGTGATTTCATTCATGCCGATCCATATTTAGAGCGGGCTTGTGCCGATTTGCTTCCTGGCTATGGCAAGCAGGCCAACGGGAAATCAAATTCGAGCAAAGAAACCGTTCAAGATTCCGCAAATTGCGACCTTTGCTGAGTGTGCCAATGACAATACAGGGACATACTGCAATAAGGGTCTCTGAATGTAAAATGATATTCAATGCACATACTTCGTAGCAATCAACATCATAACTGTCAGATGTATATCAGGCAGAAGGACCCGTTATCGGGATCTTCTGTCTTTTTGTTATGCATATGGAGCGGTGGAAGGAAGGAGGGTGGATAAGGATGAAGAATAGGACAATGCATAAGGGAGTTGTAAGGTATAGACGAGGGTATGCGGCGAATGAGGAAATGATGGAAAAGGTGTTTGAAGGTTCTCACCATGCAAATGGTACAGAATATATAGATAACGGGGACTTATGTAATGGGGGCAAGAGGGACGGTAGAGACAGTAAAGGCAGTAGAGACAGTGCATATCATAGGGAAAATACATACAACAAAGATGATATGTATGAAAAAGATGATACATATCAAACAAATGGAGTTATCCAAATTGATGGGTCAAGTCGTTTTCCTTGGATCTTGAGAAGTGAACATTATTCAGGGTCGGGAGGGACTGTTGGGCTGGGCATACTCTCAATTATCTTGCTACTTGCAGGGTGTCTGAGTCGGGGACTATATTATTCGGCGGATCTGTATCCTGTCATTATGATCGCAGCAGGAAGCATATTGATCATGATTGTGCTATTTCTTGTCGGTATTCGTCTAGAGAAAGAGCAAGAGCAGGAGCAAGGAAGAAAACAAGTACCTCTGTCACGGGTACATTGGCTAGGGAACAATGAACGAATGGTTTGGCGAATGATTCGAATCCCGGGAATATTGCGGGTGTTGTGGCCGCTGGGGATGATGACATGTTTTGGGGTACATGCGTTGACAGGCTCGGTGAGTAAACAGGGCAGCATGGATGAGATGCTGCGATGGAGCCTGCTTGCGATGTTTACTCTGCTCACTGCAATACTGGCTGCGCGCACGGATGGTGCACGTTGGTTAGCCTGCGGTTGGCAGATGGCAGGCGGCTTGCTTGTGCTAAGCGGCATCCTTGCCGTGTGCGGGATATTGCCGCTGCCCTTCGGGGTGATGCGGACTGCTGACCCCGAGATCAGCTCCGCCGGAGCAAGGCTCGGCGGATTATTGCAGTACCCTAATGCGTACGGTGCCATTGCTGGCATGTACGCATTGGAGCGGCTCATAGCCGCCGCACGAGTCATAGCCCGGCCTGTGCCGGTCGGGCGACTCATCGCGGCAGTGCTGCCGCTCATGCCCGCGCAAGCCGCGCTCCTGCTGAGCGAGTCGCGCGGCGCTTGGCTGGCGACCGGCTGCGCCGCGGTCGCCGCCTTTGCTTTGCAGCGGCGCGGTGCCCGCCTGCCGCTGCTGCTGGCCATGGCCGCGCCACTGGCGTGCGCGGCCTGGCTGTACCGCCAGCTGGCTGCTGCCCAGCTGGCGCCTGCACCCGTGCCCGGCCTGCTGGCCCTGGCCGGGGCATGGGCAGCTGCGCTGCTCGGCACGCTGCTGCTGTGCCGTCTATGGCACAGCGGCGCCGCCAAGGCTCCGCGCGCCGCTGCCCTGACGGCCATCGTGCTGGCGGGAGCCGCCGCCGCACTGATGGCCGTGGCCTCCACCGCCGATCGCCGCGCGGCGGGTGTCGGCACTGGGGTGTCCCGCCTACAGATGTGGCGGGACGCCCTCCAGCTGTGGACCGAGGCCGCATGGCTCGGCCATGGTGGGGATACATGGCGCAACATGTTTCGCGCCATTCAATCCTCGCCTTATGTTGGAGGCGAGGTTCACAACGGCTTGCTCGATCTTGCCCTGGACACGGGCTTGATCGGCATCGTGCTTGTCGCAGGGTGGTTTCTCCTCACCCAGCGATGCATCTTTCATTTTGCACCGCAGCTCTTTCCATCCGTGCTTGTTTTTGGTCTGCATGGGGCGATGGACTTTGATTGGAGCTTCACATTATTTTGGATGCTCTTCATCTGGCTCGGTGCTTGGGCAGCCGCATTGAAGATGGAAGCAGAGGGAATCCAACGATCCGGCGGAACTGTGGAATACACTCCTATCAGATCCAAATCGGGATCTAAATTGAGATCCAAAATGAGATCTAAATCCAGTTCTCTTTTCTTGCGATATTTACCAACCCAATCCCACCCATCAGCTGTCCCGATGCGCTCCTACTTTCATATTTTTCAGCGAGTAACTGCTCGGCTAATAAGGGTATCCACAGTGATGATCATCTTTTTCTGGCTTGGTGGAACAGTCTGGCTGACCTCCCGATATGCCGTAGCAGAAGTGCAGTACCGTCAGGCGATGTCTGAACCTTATGGCACTCCAGCACAGAAGGTGCATCTTATGGCTGCCCTTCGGTCTAACCCGAATCGATCGGATATCGTGATATCTCTTGCGCGAACGCTCCCAGGACGAGAAGCAGAATCACTCCTTTTAAACAACCTGTCCCATTCCCCGATGCACCCTCAGATTTACATCGAACTGGGACGATTGGCAGCACAATTCGGCGAAGGACAGCAGGCTGGAGTATATTTTAAACAAGCGATTGCATTGAATCGGTATGATGCCATTGGCCAATCCGCGGCTTTGTATTGGATGGAGCAGGCAGCGCGGCGGGAATGGGAGGCAGGATATAGAGAGCGAGCCCGACAGACTGCTGCCGCTGGTGTCCAGATGTATGAACGGTATCAACTGTTGGCTGAGGAAGTGGAAGCAGGAAACGTTCGCAATGATCGCCGTTTTGTATTGGAGGAACATGCTCCAGGCTATGGAGAGAACCTGCGCAGGCTTGCTTCGGCTTCTTCTCCATCGTTTACTCCAGAGTTGACCAAGCGGAGCCCATGAATCACTACTGGATCTTGTCGTTTACCCAAGCTATATGATGATGGATGTCAGCGTCTCAAAATTCTGGGAGTCCAAGCTGGCTGCTCTTGGCTGATAGGTATGCAATTTTCTAAGGAACACAGGACTTCTTATATCGCCTCTAGCTCCTCTTTTTAAATTGTAAGGAACATCAGACACGTTATTTCTCGAAATTCCCTAACAAAAACCCTATAAAAGGCCAAAATTCCGATATAACGTGTCTCAGATTCCTTAGATTTCTAAGAGTGCTTCAAATCCTTGAATAAGACGCCTCAGATTCGTTACCGCTCATGGCCTTGAGTATGAGCATGAAAATATAATTCCAGCTTATGTTCATACTCTCAGCTTATATTCATGCTCCACCTGGAGGTCGGCTCCATGCTCTGCTCCAACCGCAAGCCAGAGGTCGCCCCCAAATTACACCTGGAGCGAAGCTTTACATCGGAAAGAGAAATTCGCATTTATGTTGCCTCTATCGCTTGCTCGTGCGTGAAGGTGGCATTAACATCACACGTTAAGGACAAAGTGCCCGCGCCTGTTCCTAACATGTTCAGATTCGCTTCAGCTTTGCTGCCTCTTTCAGTAGGTTTGAAAACACAGCTACCTGCCTCATTCCTCCATATCTACAGACGATAACCGCCAAATGCGTGCTGAAACGCATCTTTTAATGGTTCAACATCTACTTCCCACATCGCCGCGATCTCTGCACTGACATCCGTGTTCCACCACTCACATAATTTTTTACGGTTGTCGCGATTCTCCCCAATCCAGAGCAGATTAGCAATCACCTTACCGTAATAATATTCTTCTGCCTGCTTCATCCGTTCGGGAGAGACATATACTTTTAGCCTTTTGGCTGTCCGGTACAATTCCTTGCTGCATGCCCGGCGAATTCCTCTAGCAGAAGGAAGGTTTTGACCAGATTGCGTATGTTTGACCGGCGGAGAACCGGGTATTGACTTGTGTGACATCTTCTCACGCTCCTCTCCCCATACCATATGCGGACTGCTGCGAACGGGACACTATCCCAACCTCGTGAAGTAGCAACGTCCACAGCCCTGTGATAAAATAGGGACGAACATCCATGGTGCGGAGGGGCACCGCCAATCAGGATGGAGAAAGAGGGTTGAGATGGACTTTATTCATAACCTTGTTGGCCAATTGTTCGATTGGATTCAAAGTCTTGGGTACTTTGGAATCATGCTTGGATTAATGGTGGAAGTTATCCCAAGCGAAATTGTGCTGGCGTATGGAGGTTTTCTCGTTTCACAAGGTAATATCAACTTCTTCGGTGCTATGATTTTTGGTACGGTGGGCGGTGTGATTGCCCAGTTATTTATTTACTGGATTGGCCGTTATGGCGGCAGACCTGTACTTGAACGCTACGGTAAATACATACTCATCCAGAAAAAACACATCGACCATTCCGAGGAGTGGTTCCGCAAGTATGGTACAGGTGTCATTTTCACGGCGCGTTTTGTTCCGGTGGTAAGACATGCAATCTCCATCCCGGCTGGCATCACGAAAATGCACACAGGCAAATTCATCTTGCTTACTACACTCGCTGTTATACCTTGGACTGCATTGTTTATATATTTAGGGATGATTCTTGGAGATCAATGGAAGCATATTGATGAGAAAGCGGCGCCATATGTAATGCCTATTTTGCTTGTCGCTCTCGCCCTTATGATCGTTTATGTACTTATTAAATGGATGAATGTTCGTAAAAAGAAAGGAAGTGTCTAGTCATGGGTAAACCCAACTTGTCTCACAAATTCGGTAAAGGTCTGCCACCGAAGGATTTTATCGAGAGTATGACCAAGAACCAAAGTGAATTCCAGGCCAATTATGATAGCTTTACTTGGTCGAACGAAGAGGATCGTGAGTTTTTTGAGAGCCTGAACCATCGCGATGATCTGCGTGTGTTAATTCTGGCTGCTGACTGGTGCGGGGATGTTGTCCGTAATATTCCGGTTGTGTTCCAGGCGCTTGAAATCTCAGGAATCCCAACTGAAGTTCTGATTATGGAGAACCATCCCGAAGTGATGGATGAATTCCTGACGATGGGTGGCCGTTCCGTGCCAGTCGTTATTTTTGCAGATACAGGTGGTCATGTGTTAGGTCAGTGGGGACCTCGTCCGCAGCATGTACAAGAAGTCATGATTGAATTCAAACGCCTTAATCCGGATCGTGAAGCAGCAGATTATCAAGAAAATTTGGCTGTAGCGCGTCAAGAGATTGGTAAACGTTATGGGGAAGGAACGGAGTCACATGCGGCCATTATCCGTGAGCTGCGTGAACTGATTTCGGGTTACTAAGCCGATATGCTTAACATTCGTACGTTTACACTAGGCCCGCTTCAGACCAACGCGTATCTTCTACAAGGAGATGATCCGGGCAAAGCCGTCATTATTGATCCAGGCATGAATCCAGGGCCGCTGCTTAAGGCGATCCAAGACTTGGAGATCGAAGCCATTCTCCTTACTCATGCTCACTTTGATCATATGGGCGGGGTAGATGAGATTCGTAAATTGAAGGGATGTCCCGTTTATCTTCATGACTTGGAGAGCGACTGGCTTACCACCCCGAAATTAAATGGATCTTTGAATTGGCCGCAGGCGACACCACCGCTTTCGACAGATCCTGCTGAATATGCCATGGACGAAGGGCAGAAGCTGAATCTGATTGGTCATACGTTTAAAGTGTTCCATACACCTGGACATTCACCAGGCAGTGTAAGTTTGCTTTGTGATAACGACCTGTTTGCCGGGGATGTGCTGTTCCGCATGGGTGTGGGCAGAACGGACCTGACAGGAGGGCGTGAACGGGATCTGATTGATTCAATCCAGAACAAGCTCTACACCTTTGCTGATGAGGTTAAAGTATATCCAGGTCATGGTCCCAAAACGACCATTGGTTATGAGAAACAGAACAATCCTTACGTGTCCGCAAGATAATCCGACATGATATGTGAAGAAAGTCTGGACAAGTGACAACTTTTTCATTAGAATAGCAATTAGTTGTTACAAGCGTTAAGGCATCATCTAACTGAAGCATTACCAAGAAACACCCAACCTCGCGAAGCACGCAGACTGTGGTCTATACCCGGTTTGCGTTCTTTTTTTGTTTTCAGCCCCTTTTTATCACAGAATTAGCCTTTTTTACGCTACATAGAGATGTAAGATGCGCTTCATCACAAGCCAGTTTGAGACCAATAACAAGTTAGCAACAAGAACAGATTGTTTAGAAATGATGAGTTTAAGAAAATAGTATATAAGTTGAACTAATCATTTACACGATAACGGAGAGGACAGAAAGAACCTGAAAAAGCGAAGCTAAAAGCTTTCTGCAAGAAAGCTACTTCGAAAGCATAAACTTCGCCTAAAAGCTTTCTGAAAGAAAGCTGCATCGGAAGCATAAGCTATCCCCGGATTTTCCCCTTCGGAAAAGGGAATCAAAAATCAGGGGATAACAGCGATTGGAAGGTTATTCTGTCATCGTAGTGTCAGTGTAAATAATCTTTAGTTCAACTTATATAGATCATGAGAGTGGGGAATATCAAAGTGGAGAAACCAAGAGTTATTCCGTTGGGACAGCGTGTCGAGTATCCGAGCGTTGAAGAAAACCGTCGTATATTGGAAAGTGGGAAAAGAGAAACAGGTACTGAGCAAGCTTTAATACATAACCCTAGCGTGACCAATGAAGTGGTGAAGTCTCAGCAGAATATATGGACAAGCCGTGTTTTAAGAAACGGGGCCCGTAACCAACCGTGGTTCGACAAGCTGCAAGATTACCGGAATCAAGTCTGATTGCCCGGGAAATTGTCGGGTTTTAATTTTTTTTTGATCCCATTGAACGTTTCTGCAGAGCCTGTCGTATTAACTCCAGATTGAACGGGAAGCAGGTGATTTCATGATAAAGGCAGCTGAACTCGAAGAAGTACGGAGAGCAGTATCGGGAGATGATAGCG
The DNA here is from genome assembly GCF_038004645.1 of Paenibacillus sp. FSL M8-0212. Lineage (NCBI taxonomy): Bacteria > Bacillati > Bacillota > Bacilli > Caryophanales > Paenibacillaceae > Paenibacillus > Paenibacillus sp. FSL M8-0212. The sequence goes on from NZ_JBBORP010000001.1 coordinate 3,615,764, forward strand.
CGCTCGCAGCGTTGTTGCAACGTCACTACACGTTTGTATATAAGTATCTTGTCAAAGTTACGATGGATGCTAACCTCGCAGAAGAGACGGTGCAGGATACGATGATTCGTTGTATGGAAAATATCCATCGATATGACGGCACGTCTGCCTTTTCATCATGGATGATCACCATTGCGACCCGCATCTATATCGATAAGACAAGACGTAAAAAGAGAGAACAGAACTGGCTTGCTCTCATCCGGGATCAGGCCGTACGTCGATTCCGCTGGCAGCTTGAGACTCGGAATGAAGAATGGACAGATGTCATGGATGCGATGACAAGACTGACACCCGAACATCGTGTTGCAGTGCTACTGAAGCATTATTATGGATACGGGTATGACGAGATCGGGGAAATGCTGGGTATTCCTGCGGGAACGGCGAAGTCACGCACAGCTTATGGTCTCCGTCAGTTAAGAAAGGAGCTGGAATAAGGATGAGCAGATCAGATGATGCACAAGAACAAGAAGTTGTAGAACGATTACAGCAACACATGAAAGTGCTGGATGATGCATTTGAGCCGACAAGTATTCCTTCTTTGAGTGCACTTGAAGCCCAAGTCAGGGAACGGAGACAGATTAGACGTCGAGCCAATTGGATCGAGATGATATGTTTCTGGTTGGTTGGATTGTTTGCCATTACCTTCGGGGCATTATTTTTAGTATCTGCTCCAGCTCTTTATCTGGGAATCCAGGCGCTTGGTACAGCTGTTGCGGTGATTTTAGCTGTGATTTGGGCCGGACGGCGCCGTAAGGAGGTTCGTCATGAATAAAATGCATTATTCATTGGATGAAATTTCTCCACTGTGGCTTACATTGCTTGGCATTTTTCTTCTGGTTCAGGGCACATGGATTTTTCGGGACGCACGCAGACGTGGACATTTCCCTTGGTTATGGGGATTATGGGGCATCACAGGATTTCCCACGCCACTCATCATATATTGGTTTGTCGTAATTCGATCACAGCGCAAGCCAGGTGCACGAAATCAGAAATAACATCATTTTAAAAATGGAAAAAAAGATTTTGCACAAATATGTTGTTTAATTCTAGTATTCCTAGACATCGTTATTCTTTTCTAGTAGACTATACAAATAAATATTAATGATAGACTACCAGGAGGTTAGACGATGCTGCGATTAGGAGAGAAGGTTGTCATCGTCGCGGATGCGTTTGAGCAGAATCTTCCTGTGGGGGAATATGGTTTCATCATCGCTTATGACCGGAATCCGGACAATGCGTTCGATTACGTGCTTCGAGTGCCGCAGGTAAACCGGAACTTTTTTGTTCCATCCGGCGACGTCGATCTGGAAGAGGTTCTGCTGAAGCAGGAAGCTGAGCGGGTCGAGCGAGAAGCGTTGATAGATTACGCCCTTGCGACACACAATGAGAAGCTGTTTCATCATCTGATGAACGGAGATTTTCAAGCTGTGGAAGAGGAAGAGGAAACCGCGAACGATGTTATGTCACAGGCGGATTTTATAAAGCAGGTTAATCTGCGTGCATGGATTTAGAATTTTAAGAGTCGGCTGATGCCGGCTCTTTTTTATTTTATAAGTTCGTTTTTAGCTTCCCAGAAGCTAGTCGGGTCATTTGCATTGAATTGTCGAACTATCTCACCTATAATGAAAAAAGTTATCTTGAGACTTTAGCCCGTTAAACGAGCGATTCGTTTCAGGTCGTTTCGGGAATCAGAACGAATGAAGGAGGCATCCGCTAATGAGTATTTCGAATAATGACGTTCAGCATGTGGCCAAGCTGGCCCGGCTCAACTTGACTGCTGAAGAAGAACAGACCCTGACAGGTCAGCTGAACGCGATTTTAAAATATGCAGAAAAGCTGAATGAGCTGGATACAGAAGACATCGAACCCACCACTCACGTTCTGCACGTAAGCAATGTCATGCGTGAAGATGAGACCAAAGAAAGCCTGTCGATTGAACAGGTGATGCGCAATGCACCGGAAGAAGAAGACGGGCAGTTTAAAGTGCCTGCTGTAATGGAATAACGGATAACCGGAAGGAGGACAAAAACTGTGAGTTTATTTGAACAATCGTTGCCTGAGTTACATAACAAGCTGCATGCCAAAGAGCTGTCGGTCAGCGATCTGGTGGATCAGGCGTATCAGAACATTGGCGCGCATGATGATAAAGTTAAGGCATATTTGGCACTGGATGAAGAACAAGCACGCGCTCGTGCACGTCAACTGGATGATCGTCTGGTTAGCGGCGAGGAGAAAGGTTTGCTCTTTGGTCTGCCTGTAGGTATTAAGGATAACATCGTTACGAATGGACTGCGCACGACGTGTGGCAGCCAATTCCTTCGTAATTTCGACCCGGTGTATGACGCGACAGTTGTCGAGAAATTGAAAGCTGCGGACACCGTAACTATTGGTAAACTCAACATGGACGAATTTGCCATGGGCGGCTCCAATGAGAATTCAAGTTTCTCCCCTGTACGTAATCCATGGGCACTTGATCGTGTTCCAGGAGGTTCCAGCGGTGGTTCTGCAGCAGCTGTGGCTGCGGGAGAAGCGTACTTCACACTTGGATCAGATACAGGTGGCTCCATCAGACAGCCTGCTTCATATTGTGGTGTTGTTGGATTGAAGCCGACGTACGGACTTGTTTCCCGCTTTGGATTGGTTGCATTTGCATCATCCCTGGATCAGATTGGTCCTTTGACGAAAAATGTTGAAGATTCTGCTTATGTATTGCAAGCCATTGCTGGTTATGACGCCAAAGATTCGACATCTGCAAAAGTAGAAATCCCGGATTATTTGAGCGGACTGACAGGTGATGTCAAAGGACTTCGTATTGCTGTTCCGAAAGAATACATCGGTGAAGGCGTCGATCCACAAGTGAAAGAAACGGTTTTGTCTGCATTGAAAGTTCTTGAAGGACTCGGGGCAACATGGGAAGAAGTATCCCTTCCGCATACCGAATATGCGGTGGCAACGTATTACCTGCTGGCATCTTCAGAGGCTTCTTCAAACCTGGCTCGATTTGATGGCGTGCGTTATGGCGTGCGTGCAGACAATCCGGACAACTTGCTGGATCTGTATCATCAGTCCCGCAGCCAAGGCTTTGGTCCCGAAGTGAAACGGCGTATTATGCTCGGAACGTATGCACTCAGTTCGGGTTACTATGATGCCTATTACCTGAAAGCACAGAAAGTACGTACATTGATCAAACAGGACTTCGACAATGTATTTGCCAAATATGATGTGATTATCGGACCAACTGCACCAACTACGGCGTTCAAACTGGGTTCACAGGTGGATGATCCTCTTACAATGTACTTGAACGATATTCTAACGATTCCAGTCAATCTGGCTGGTGTACCTGCCGTTAGCATTCCATGTGGATTCTCGGATGGATTGCCTGTTGGCCTGCAGATTATCGGTAAAGCCTTTGATGAAACAACCGTATTGCGTGTAGCGCATGCGTTTGAACAAAATACAGAATTCCACAAGCAGCGTCCGCAGCTGTAGACTGCCCGGAACGGAGGAATATAGAAATGTCCGCATCTAAATATGAAACGGTCGTTGGACTTGAAGTCCACGTGGAGTTGCATACCAACTCCAAAATTTTCTGTGGCTGCTCCACAGCTTTTGGAGCTCCGCCGAACACGCATACCTGCCCGGTCTGTCTCGGACATCCGGGCGTACTGCCAGTACTGAATCGTCAGGCGGTAGACTACGCGATGAAGGCAGCGATGGCCCTGAATTGTACGATTGCTGATGTCAGCAAGTTTGACCGTAAAAACTACTTTTACCCCGATTCACCAAAAGCTTATCAGATCTCACAATTCGATCAACCAATCGGTGAGAACGGCTGGATTGATATCGAAGTGAATGGTGAAACGAAACGAATCGGCATCACACGTCTTCACTTGGAGGAAGATGCAGGTAAGCTTACACATATCGATGGCGGATACGCGTCTTTGGTGGACTTTAACCGTGTCGGTACTCCACTCGTGGAGATTGTATCCGAACCTGAGATTTCTTCTCCGGAAGAGGCACGTGCGTATCTTGAAAAATTGCGCGCGATCATGCAGTACTGTGATGTATCGGACGTGAAGATGGAAGAAGGTTCACTGCGTTGTGACGCCAACATCAGTTTGCGTCCACATGGACAGGAGAAGCTGGGAACAAGAGCCGAGCTGAAAAACATGAACTCCTTCCGTGGTGTTCAGCGTGGTCTGGAATATGAACAATATCGTCAGGCTGAAATTCTGGATGATGGCGGTGAAGTAGTTCAGGAGACGCGTCGCTGGGACGAAGCGCAAGGAAAAACACTGTCGATGCGTGGTAAGGAACAGGCGCATGACTACCGTTATTTCCCGGACCCGGATCTGGTGAAGCTGCATATTGATGAAGCCTGGAAAGAGCGCATCAAAGCTACCATACCTGAGCTCCCAGACGAACGTAAAGCTCGTTACACGGCTGATTACGGATTACCTAGTTATGATGCAGAGGTTATTACTTCATCCAAGGCTATAGCTGATCTTTTTGAAGATAGTCTGAAATACACTCAGGATGCGAAGTCCGTATCCAACTGGATCATGGGCGACTTGCTGGGTTACCTGAATACGAGCAACCTTGAAGTGATTCAAGTTCCACTGACAGGTCAAGGCTTGGGTGAGATGATTGGCCTGCTTGAGAAGGGCACAATCAACAGCAAAATCGCCAAAACGGTATTCAAGGAAATGCTGGAGAGCGGCAAGCTTCCACAGCAGATCGTTGAAGAGAAGGGTCTTGTGCAGATTAGTGATGAAGGCGCCATTCTTGCCATCGTTGAGCAGGTTGTAGCGAATAATCCTCAATCCGTGGAAGACTATAAAGCTGGTAAACAAAAAGCCATTGGCTTCCTTGTTGGTCAGGTTATGAAAGAAAGTAAAGGCAAGGCAAATCCTGCTCTAGCCAACCAACTGCTTGCAGATGTACTGAACCGCTAATCCTTCCGGTGAGGCCGGACAGAAAGAGGCTCGTCCCTGTGACAGCCTCTTTTTGGTATTGAAAGATACAAATGTATTTCGGACGGGGGAACGGATATGAACATTCAACCATTGTCACTGAGTGATCTGGAGATGTTGGGACAGTTATGGAGACTACAACATGTAGCTTATCGATTGGAAGCCGAAATCATCGGATTTCAGGAGATTCCTCCTTTGATGGATACGATGGAGACACTGCGGGATTGTGGAGAGAGCTTTTATGGTTGTATCCATGATGACGGAGAGCTTATCGGGGCTGTTGCTGTAGCAGAGGAAGAGGAGAATACACTGACCATTACACGAATGATGGTGCACCCGGATCACTTTCGCAAGGGAATTGCGGCATCTTTGATGACGTATGTGTTGGAACAGCATGCGGATCTTCCGCGTTATATCGTCTCCACAGGAACGCTGAACCAACCCGCAGTCAATCTGTACACCAAATTTGGTTTTAATCCCGTGGAGGTCACACAGATTGCACCTGGAGTGGAATTAACGACTTTTCACAAGAATAAACTTTAATAATATTAACAACTTGAGGAGGAATACCGACTTTGGGCGATCCCTGGTTCATTGATGAGTGGCACATTTTATTACGATTATTGCTGGCTATGCTGCTTGGAGGGCTCGTAGGCCTGGAGCGGGAACGGTCCAATCATGCTGCCGGTTTGCGTACCCATATCCTGGTATGTCTTGGCTCTGCACTGATTATGATGTTGTCTGTTTATGGCTTTAAAGATTTTGCTAATGAATTAAATGTAAGGATTGATCCAGCGCGTTTGGCTACTGCTGTAATTACTGGTGTCGGATTCCTGGGAGCAGGGACAATTCTCTTCACGGGAAAATCCATTACCGGACTGACTACAGCTGCTTCAATCTGGGTTGTTGCAGCCATTGGGCTCGCAGCAGGTGCGGGATTCTTTTTTGCCTCTATCGTATCAACCGTTCTGGTATTGCTTAATCTCTGGGTCTTTAACAAATTAGAGCTGAGGTATTTACGAGGGAATAAACTGCATGTCGTTACACTTCATACCTTGTCAGAACCCGGTTTTCTCGAACAACTGTCTTCATGTATGGAGCAGGAGAAGATCAAAATTCGAAAAATCACTGTGAATGAACAAGACCTGGCTTATGCAGAGATGGTGTCAGTTGAACGCAAAATTGAGATTGTGTTACATGTTCAGGTACCGCATGATTTCCAAACGGTAGGCTTGGTATCCAAGTTAAGACAATGGGAACACGTTACCAAGGTGTCGATCGAATAATGAATTACAACCCTCCCCAGGCCAGTAGTGCCGGAGGGTTTTTGGTCATATCCATATTTCTTCCAGTTACTCTCCTTGCTCTTTAGGGTACTATCTAACCAAATGCATGAAGAGCGGAAGGTCAGATCAGAAGAGAGGAGTATGTTATGAAACGGAGACGTCAATTGAACCAAAAGACTCGTACAGTTCAGACCAAACCGGTCAGAAATCGGACTCACAAGTTTATTGCGGGATTACTGAGTGCCATTATTCCTGGTCTGGGTCATATTTATCTGAGATTGTACATGAGGGGTTTGACCTTTATGCTGCTTGTTTTGCTTGATCTGTCAGCAGTGTTGTACTTCTCATCTATTGGTATACAGATCAATGTGCCATTGCTCATCTTGCTGGCTTTGTGTATTCCGGTTATTTACTTTTACAATGTATATGATGTGTTGCAATCTGCAGATTGGGTCATGATGCGCAGACGTAGAGCCGTAACCCAGGCAACTTCGGACAAGCCGATATCCAATGAACGTTCTACGAGAGATGCAATGATGGTTTGGGAGAGAGGCATATCGTTTGGATTACTTCTGATTGTGGGAGGGTCTTTGATGGTGCTGTTTTTTCGCAAACCACGTTGGTTTCAAGAGATTCTCGCCATGTACGGCGGATATTCATTTGCGGTTCTCATGATCGTAGGCGGTTTGCTTCTGTTTGGTCGTGAGTTCTGGGTTATGTTGAACAAGAAAAAATTGTAGTGGAAACGACACAAGGAGGGAACGTGATGAACCGTAAAGTCCGGGTTGGCCGCTATACGGCTGCCGCCTTAATCATAGCGGTCGGTGTGCTGTTGATTTTGGATAAACGGTGGGGAACTGACTATGTATATGAGATGGTGGACTGGTGGCCATTTTTGCTCGTTGTTTTAGGTGTTGAATATATTGTACTGTTCCTATGGACACGCAGAAGAAACAAGGTGCAATCGGATAACCCGAGCAATCCTGATGAGCAAATCAAAGTACGTTTCAGACCCGATGCCAAAGGCATTCTAACCTCATTGATTTTGGCGGCTTCCGTATTTATCGTCACCGAGCAGGATCACTACATGCATTTATGGAATAGAGTGAGTCTAAATCTCGGAGCGGCATCCATGGACTATAGTCAAGCGGCAGGATATATGGAGGATAAGGGCACGATTCGTGTACCTGTTCGCATGGATACGTCAGATCTGGTGGTCGAAGGTGTTAACGGAGATATCTCGGTACAACGCGGAGATACGGATGAGATTGAAGTACGGACGGTGATCTGGGTAGATCAGACGACGGAAGTACAGGCAAAGGCCGTTGCAGCAGCCTCTTTTGTAGAGGCCGATGGTACAAAAGTAATTTATATCAAAGCTACAGGCAAGACGTATGGAGACAATGAAAAAACGCAGCCACGGATGAATCTTACCATTACGATCCCGGATGATCGTCGTTTTAATCTGGATATTCGAACTTCCAATGGAGCCATATTATTAAACCGTCCGGAAGCCATTAGTACCATACTGGCCGAAACGGGTAACGGACGTATCCGGATTACCAATGCTGTTGGAGATATCTCTGGGAAAACGTTGAACGGAGATGTCATTGTAGCCAATGCCATTGGTAATGTCGATCTGGACAGTAACCGTGGAGATATGAAGGCTCGCGGTATTTCCGGCGATGTAGATCTTGCTACACAAGTGGGAAGTATCAGTATTGCGGACTCCGTTGGTGAATTCATCGCAGAGACACGCAACGGCAATATTACGCTGGATGGAGCCAATCTGGGAATCAAAGCCCAATCGCTTAATGGCAGTATTAACATCGTATCTACCAAAGTCGGAGGGGACTGGGATGTGTACAGTGCGGTGGGAGCCATTAACGTATTACTTCCTGATCGTGGAGACTACAGTCTTACGGGTTCCAGCAGTTATGGAGATCTAAGTACGGATCTGCCGTTCAAAGTACAGAATAAAACCATAGAAGGCCAGCTCGGTGAGGGCGAGTACAGGGTGAAAATCGAAGGCAACAGTGATCTCACCATTCAGAGCAACCCTGCTGTATCTACGCCTGAAACAGTTACACCTGATTCTGAAGATACGGCTGAGAATCTGGAACAGACTACCGAGGACGGACCAAATTCCCAGGAGGATTCTACAGAGGTTCCTTGACTGCCGCGTTGACAATAAACTTGTAATCGCCGTACAATAAATGTACACTGGCAAGATTACACGGCATGAAAGATGGATTGTCGTTCTTAATGGCCGGGAATCAACTCTGAGCGAGGAGACAGTAACTTACTCTTCACCAGAGAATGAAAGGTAAGGCGGTGGGTTTTATGGCAACACGTGTCCAACATGCGTTGGAGCATCTGAAAACGACCGGTGTCCGTATTACACCCCAGCGTCATGCCATATTGAACTATCTGATGGAATCCATGGGGCATCCGACAGCCGATGAAATTTACCGAGCCCTTGAACCCCAATTTCCCAGTATGAGCGTGGCAACGGTATATAATAATTTGAAGATGTTTCTGGAAGCTGGCATGGTCCGGGAATTGACATACGGAGATAATTCAAGTCGCTTCGATGCCAATGTGACGGATCATTATCATGTTATCTGTGATCAATGCGGCAAGATTGAAGACTTCAGCTATCCTTCACTCAAAAGTGTAGAGCTTCAAGCGGAGTCTAGTACAGGATTCGAAGTACACGGTCACCGATTGGAAGTATACGGCGTTTGCAAAAGTTGCAGGGATTAAGAGAGTTGAATTACAATATTAACGTGCAGAATTCAGTATGGATTCTTCACGTTTTTTTTTTTAGCATTTATGCAAAAGGCTCATCTTTATAACAACTTATGCGCACATCCTTATGATCAGCATAATTAACGGAGGTAGACGTTTGGGTAGAAAAAGCAGATATACACGTCAGAAGCGACGTTCATTTTGGCCCGGTTTTCTGGGGGCTTGTCTGATCGCCGGGGGGGCTTACTGGCTTATAACAAATGTATGGTTGAACCAGACCCATGAAGACCCCGACTGGGTAGGAAGAAGCCAGCCTATTTTTGTAGACGGGCAACTGATGGATGGAGACGCTCTGGGTACAGGAGATCAACTCAAGTTGCCTGTAGATGTGCTGCAAGAAGCGATTGATGCAGGCATACGTTATGAATCAGAATCGGGAGATATCATCATTGCCTCTCCTCAGCGAGTCCTTCATATGAAAGATGGAAGCACACAAGCAGAACTTAACCACAAAGATTATCCTATGACAGTTAAGCCTGAGGTTAAGGACGGAGAAGCCTATATTCCGCTCAAACCTTTGAAAGAAGTATATGGCATAACCGTACAGGAAGATTCAGTAACAGGTGCCGTGCTGCTGATGCGTGGAGGAGACATGATTCAGTATGCAGAGATTGATACATTATCATCCAAAGCGGACAAGACGGTACCGTTATATAAACGTGGGGGAGAATCCTCACCAATCATTGCCGATATGGAAAAGGATGCAAGGGTACGTGTATGGCAGACGGGTGATAAACAGAGTTTTGTTCAACTCGATAATGGATATGCCGGATATGTAGATAATGATTATATTGTCCTCACCGAGAAAAAGAAGGTGGACTTGCCCAAGTATACGCTGACTGCAGCAGAGAAGAAGTGGCAGAATAAACCGGTAAATCTGGTTTGGGAAGCCGTGTACAATCGTCAGCCTGATGTGGGCTCTATCGGTAAAATGCCTGGTGTGAATGTGGTCAGCCCCACATGGTTTCATATTACGGATGGACAGGGCACTGTGAAAAGCAAGGGGAACCAAGCTTATGTGAACTGGGCTCACCGTTCGGGTATGGAAGTATGGGGACTCATGGATAACAGCTTTGATCCTGACGTTACCAAAGAAGCTGTAGCTTCTTACGAGACACGCACGCATATTATTGAGCAGATGTTAGAGTATGCACAGACGTATCAACTGGATGGTATCAACATCGACTTTGAGAACGTGTATACCGATGACGGGCCGAATATTACGCAGTTTGTGCGCGAGATCAAGGCGATGGCTCGTATACATGGATTGATGTTATCAATCGATGTAACACCAAAATCAAACAGTGAGATGTGGTCTGCCTTTCTGGATCGCCGTGCATTAGGTTCTTTTGCAGACTATGTTATTGTGATGGCTTATGATGAACATTGGGCGGCCAGTCCTAAGGCAGGTTCGGTTGCATCTCTGCCTTGGACCGAGGCTTCCATGAGACGCATACTTGAGGAGGATGAAGTCCCTTCTAACAAGTTGATCATGGCGGTTCCGCTCTATACCCGGATATGGACGGAAGAGACGAATGATCAGGGTGAGGTTAAAGTGTCTTCCAAAGCGGTGGGCATGAATACCATCGTGGAGCTGATCCAAGAAAAGAAACTCAAACCTGAACTGGATCAGGCAAGTGGACAGAACTATGTGGAATATAAGGAAGACGGAGCTACCAAGAAAATATGGATCGAAGATGCCGTGTCCCTTCAGGCGCGAGTGGATTTGATTGCTTCGTTGAAGCTGGGCGGAGTAGCAGCATGGAATCGGAGTTTTGCTAATGCTTCTGCATGGGAGGTATTAAAGCAGGCCGGTTACCAGAAATAAAGTCCTTGTGCGCCGATATCGAATCATCGCTTCCCTTGTTTTTGCTTTGCAAAGCCAAAAGTTTCTCCTGTTTGATATCATCATACGTGCAATCTAATGCTTTATTGACCATAGGACTTATAACTTAACTTCGTAACATAGTTAGTCATAACAGTAACAAGGGTGACATTTATAATCCAAGTCAAAAAAGGTCCGGTAGACATACCGGGCCTTTTTTTTGTTCTTCAATGAAATTAAGGTAAAACATTTAACGTTGGAGATCATTTTGTGCTAACCATCGGTGGGGGGAGCTTGTGTAGAAGGCGCTTTCAGTTGTTGACTGGTCATATTGGCCTTATTAGGGTCTAGGGTGAGGATGGTATGACAGAACATACAACGATCTGTTTTGCCAAGCATTTTGGTTAACTTCCCGCATTCCGGACAGTCGACTTGTACTGCGCTGGTGGAGAGCATACCCGCCCAGAAATAAATGGCTAGACTGGCCATCATGGCAATCAGTCCGATGACAAGTCCTACAGCTGCGAATACCTTGCCTGCATGTCCCCAGAATACAATCCCGGCTGTTCCCAGTATCATTAGGCCCATACCTAGCATGGTCAGTAGTAATCCCCAAGTGCGAAAAGCATTAATTTTTGCTGATTTAAAAATCATGAAAAATGCTCCTATCGTATGAGTAGTATTGGACCTGGAAAAGAAGGAAACTTCAGTCTGGATGTAGAATTACATTATAACTGACTTGGCGCTTATCTGCCATGAAATGTATGGAGGGAATCGTGGAATTAAAGAACCTTGCTTTTTTGTCCGAACAGTCGGAAGAGACAGGGGCAGTTGGGGCTATCGCTTATTCCCACCCGGGAGAGCGATTCCACGGCTCCCTAATTCAAGATTTCGAATTATTAGTACTTGTTGTTCATAATGATGATCAATTGAAGTCGGCGGTGGGACATTACAGATATGGTGATCTTCGTTATCAGATGATCTATGCGAGCCGTCATGAATTAAAGAGTAGTGTAGTAACCGGGAATCATAATAATCTCACCCAGTGTCTGATTGAAGGTGAGATTATCTGGGAAGCGGATAGCGCCTTAAGTGATTTGCGAGAAGAACTGTCTACCTTTGGGGCAGAATTGCGTGAGCAGAAGCTGCTTCATGAATTCACCAGTTTCTTGAGAATGTATGTGGAGGCCAAACGTCATATTCAGGAAGGTCATGTTGTAGACGCCTACTACAATGTATTAGAGGCTCTGGGGAACTGGGCAAGAATTGTATTGATTGAACAGGGGATATACCCGGATCATGCCGTCTGGACACATGTGCAGAATCTGGATCGCGCTTTATGGAAACTATATCAAGAGCTTACCGTAAGCTCGGAGACGCTGGAGCAGCGAGTAGAACTTGTCCTGCTTGCCTGTGAGTTTTCCGTAATGTCCAAAATGAGTGAATGCTCAGAACTGCTGCTGCGTGTGTTAAGAAGTCGCAAGGAGCCGTGGAGCATGAATGAACTTGTTCATCATCCGCAGTTAAGATTTGTTCGAGAAGATCTGCCTTTGGTTATACGTAAGCTGGTCTTTCGTTCTATTGTAAAAGAATCGGCAGGATGGCCATCGATCGAAGGAGAGGGTAGGGAAATTCGGTATTGGATTGAGGCATAACCTTCTCCAGAGGCCTGACATTATATTGATCACATAAGGGAGGGGAAACCTTCCTTTTTTGTTTGTTTAATAATTTATAAAAAGAGGTTGACTCTGATTCACGATATATGATACATTATATTTCGTTCCTCAAACGAGATTATCGTCAACAAACGATAAATTCTTCAGAGGAAAAGTGAAGAACTAAAGCTTCAAAAAAAGAAATCAAAAATAGTTCTTGACGAAAACAAACGAAATGTGTTACATTATTTAAGTCGCCGCCGAAACTTGGTTGAGACGAAAAAGAAGTGAAACAAATCATGTTTGATCTTTGAAAACTGAACAACGAGTGAGTAAACATTCTGCTTGCAGAATGAACGCGAAAGTTGAGACAAGCCTTGGCTTGAATCGGCTGGAGCATAAATGAGATTTTTAATCTCGTCAGATTCAAAATGAGCTTATCGCTCTTTTCAATACTTTATTGGAGAGTTTGATCCTGGCTCAGGACGAACGCTGGCGGCATGCCTAATACATGCAAGTCGAGCGGACTTGAAGAGAAGCTTGCTTCTCTGATAGTTAGCGGCGGACGGGTGAGTAACACGTAGGCAACCTGCCCTCAAGTTTGGGACAACTACCGGAAACGGTAGCTAATACCGAATAATTGTTTTCTTCGCCTGAAGGAAACTGGAAAGACGGAGCAATCTGTCACTTGGGGATGGGCCTGCGGCGCATTAGCTAGTTGGTGGGGTAACGGCTCACCAAGGCGACGATGCGTAGCCGACCTGAGAGGGTGATCGGCCACACTGGGACTGAGACACGGCCCAGACTCCTACGGGAGGCAGCAGTAGGGAATCTTCCGCAATGGGCGAAAGCCTGACGGAGCAATGCCGCGTGAGTGATGAAGGTTTTCGGATCGTAAAGCTCTGTTGCCAGGGAAGAACGCTTGGGAGAGTAACTGCTCTCAAGGTGACGGTACCTGAGAAGAAAGCCCCGGCTAACTACGTGCCAGCAGCCGCGGTAATACGTAGGGGGCAAGCGTTGTCCGGAATTATTGGGCGTAAAGCGCGCGCAGGCGGTCATTTAAGTCTGGTGTTTAATCCCGGGGCTCAACCCCGGATCGCACTGGAAACTGGGTGACTTGAGTGCAGAAGAGGAGAGTGGAATTCCACGTGTAGCGGTGAAATGCGTAGATATGTGGAGGAACACCAGTGGCGAAGGCGACTCTCTGGGCTGTAACTGACGCTGAGGCGCGAAAGCGTGGGGAGCAAACAGGATTAGATACCCTGGTAGTCCACGCCGTAAACGATGAGTGCTAGGTGTTAGGGGTTTCGATACCCTTGGTGCCGAAGTTAACACATTAAGCACTCCGCCTGGGGAGTACGGTCGCAAGACTGAAACTCAAAGGAATTGACGGGGACCCGCACAAGCAGTGGAGTATGTGGTTTAATTCGAAGCAACGCGAAGAACCTTACCAGGTCTTGACATCTGAATGACCGGTGCAGAGATGTACCTTTTCTTCGGAACATTCAAGACAGGTGGTGCATGGTTGTCGTCAGCTCGTGTCGTGAGATGTTGGGTTAAGTCCCGCAACGAGCGCAACCCTTATATTTAGTTGCCAGCACTTCGGGTGGGCACTCTAGATAGACTGCCGGTGACAAACCGGAGGAAGGTGGGGATGACGTCAAATCATCATGCCCCTTATGACCTGGGCTACACACGTACTACAATGGCCGGTACAACGGGCTGCGAAATCGCGAGATGGAGCCAATCCCAACAAAGCCGGTCTCAGTTCGGATTGCAGGCTGCAACTCGCCTGCATGAAGTCGGAATTGCTAGTAATCGCGGATCAGCATGCCGCGGTGAATACGTTCCCGGGTCTTGTACACACCGCCCGTCACACCACGAGAGTTTATAACACCCGAAGTCGGTGGGGTAACCGCAAGGAGCCAGCCGCCGAAGGTGGGATAGATGATTGGGGTGAAGTCGTAACAAGGTAGCCGTATCGGAAGGTGCGGCTGGATCACCTCCTTTCTATGGAGAATCGTTTCCTGCAACGGAAACATTCAAATATGTAGCTAAGCTACAAAACACTCACTCGTTGTTCGGTTTTGAGAGCTCAAACTCTCAAACAGCTTGCTTTTGCATGGAGCTTGTTCTTTGAAAACTAGATATCGAAACGAAACAAACGCGAATTAGAACATTCCTTTTTAGCTGAACTTGTGTTAAACAAGTTTAATAAATTGGTACTTAATTGCTTTTGCGATGGTATTGGGTGGGAGCGACTTTTGGCTTTGGACGTAGTCCAAAACAAGGGAAGCGAGCAGTCAAAACCGGAGCAATATGGTTAAGCTACTAAGAGCACACGGAGGATGCCTAGGCGCTAGGAGCCGATGAAGGACGTGGCGAACAACGAAACTGCCTCGGGGAGCTGTAAGCAAGCTTTGATCCGGGGGTGTCCGAATGGGGAAACCCAGCTGGGGTAATTTCCAGTTACTCACAACTGAATACATAGGTTGTGTAGAGGCATACCAGGGGAACTGAAACATCTAAGTACCCTGAGGAAGAGAAAACAATAGTGATTCCGTCAGTAGCGGCGAGCGAACGCGGAGAAGCCCAAACCAAAGAGCTTGCTCTTTGGGGTTGTGGGACGTCTCACATGGAGTTACAAAGGAACCGGTTAAGCGAAGAGGTCTGGAAAGGCCCGCCAAAGAAGGTAAAAGCCCTGTAGTTGAAAGTCTGTTCCCTCCGAGACGGATCCCGAGTAGTGCGGGGCACGTGAAACCCCGTATGAATCCGGCAGGACCATCTGCCAAGGCTAAATACTTCCTAGCGACCGATAGTGAAGCAGTACCGTGAGGGAAAGGTGAAAAGCACCCCGGAAGGGGAGTGAAATAGAACCTGAAACCGTGTGCTTACAAAAAGTCAGAGCCCGTTTTAGGGGTGATGGCGTGCCTTTTGTAGAATGAACCGGCGAGTTACGTTCCCGTGCAAGGTTAAGGTGAAGAGCCGGAGCCGCAGCGAAAGCGAGTCTGAATAGGGCGACATAGTACGTGGACGTAGACCCGAAACCGGGTGATCTACCCCTGTCCAGGGTGAAGGTGCGGTAACACGCACTGGAGGCCCGAACCCACGCATGTTGAAAAATGCGGGGATGAGGTGGGGGTAGCGGAGAAATTCCAATCGAACTCGGAGATAGCTGGTTCTCCCCGAAATAGCTTTAGGGCTAGCCTCGGAAAACAGAGTCGTGGAGGTAGAGCACTGATTGGGTGCGGGGCCCGCAAGGGTTACCAAGCTCAGTCAAACTCCGAATGCCATAGACTTACTTCCGGGAGTCAGACAGTGAGTGCTAAGATCCATTGTCAAAAGGGAAACAGCCCAGACCATCAGCTAAGGTCCCCAAGTGTGTGTTAAGTGGGAAAGGATGTGGAGTTGCACAGACAACCAGGATGTTGGCTTAGAAGCAGCCACCATTGAAAGAGTGCGTAATAGCTCACTGGTCGAGTGACTCTGCGCCGAAAATGTAACGGGGCTAAACACACCACCGAAGCTATGGCTTGATGCTTTGCATCAGGGGTAGGGGAGCGTTGTATAAGGGTTGAAGGTGTACCGTAAGGAGCGCTGGACATTATACAAGTGAGAATGCCGGTATGAGTAACGAAAAGATCAGTGAGAATCTGATCCGCCGAAAGCCTAAGGGTTCCTGAGGAAGGCTCGTCCGCTCAGGGTAAGTCGGGACCTAAGGCGAGGCCGAAAGGCGTAGTCGAAGGACAACAGGTCGAAATTCCTGTACCACCGTAAGCCGTTATGAGCAATGGGGGGACGCAGTAGGGTAGTGACGCGGACTGATGGATGTCCGTCTAAGCAGTAAGGCTGATGTGTAGGCAAATCCGCACATTGTAAGGCTGAGCTGTGATGGGGAGCGAAAATTGTAGTAGCGAAGGTCATGATCTCACACTGCCAAGAAAAGCCTCTAGCCAGGTGAAGGTGCCCGTACCGCAAACCGACACAGGTAGGCGAGAAGAGTATTCTAAGGCGCGCGGAAGAACTCTCGTTAAGGAACTCGGCAAAATGACCCCGTAACTTCGGGAGAAGGGGTGCCCCGGTAGTGTGAATAGCACGAGGGGGCCGCAGTGAAAAGGCCCAAGCGACTGTTTAGCAAAAACACAGGTCTGTGCGAAGCCGTAAGGCGAAGTATACGGGCTGACGCCTGCCCGGTGCTGGAAGGTTAAGGGGAGTGGTTAGGAGCAATCCGAAGCTGTGAACCGAAGCCCCAGTAAACGGCGGCCGTAACTATAACGGTCCTAAGGTAGCGAAATTCCTTGTCAGGTAAATTCTGACCCGCACGAATGGCGTAACGACTTGGGCGCTGTCTCAACGAGAGATCCGGTGAAATTTTAATACCTGTGAAGATGCAGGTTACCCGCGACAAGACGGAAAGACCCCATGGAGCTTTACTGCAGCTTGATATTGAATTTGGGTACGATCTGTACAGGATAGGTGGGAGCCTTTGAAACGTGAGCGCCAGCTTGCGTGGAGGCAACGTTGGGATACCACCCTGATCGTATCTAGGTTCTAACCTGGTACCGTAATCCGGTGCGGGGACAGTGTCAGGTGGGCAGTTTGACTGGGGCGGTCGCCTCCTAAAGAGTAACGGAGGCGCCCAAAGGTTCCCTCAGAATGGTTGGAAATCATTCGAAGAGTGCAAAGGCATAAGGGAGCTTGACTGCGAGACCTACAAGTCGAGCAGGGACGAAAGTCGGGCTTAGTGATCCGGTGGTACCGCATGGAAGGGCCATCGCTCAACGGATAAAAGCTACCCTGGGGATAACAGGCTTATCTCCCCCAAGAGTCCACATCGACGGGGAGGTTTGGCACCTCGATGTCGGCTCATCGCATCCTGGGGCTGAAGTAGGTCCCAAGGGTTGGGCTGTTCGCCCATTAAAGCGGTACGCGAGCTGGGTTCAGAACGTCGTGAGACAGTTCGGTCCCTATCTGTCGTGGGCGTAGGAAATTTGAGAGGAGCTGTCCTTAGTACGAGAGGACCGGGATGGACGTACCGCTGGTGTACCAGTTGTTCCGCCAGGAGCACCGCTGGGTAGCTATGTACGGACGGGATAAACGCTGAAAGCATCTAAGCGTGAAGCCCCCCTCAAGATGAGATTTCCCAGTATGTAAGACCCCTTGAAGACGACGAGGTAGATAGGCTGGGGGTGGAAGTGCAGCAATGCATGGAGCTGACCAGTACTAATCGGTCGAGGGCTTATCCAATAGCAAGTTGTAATTGGCGTGTTTCGTTTCGAATCTAGTTTTCAGAGAATGATCTCTGAAGCATATTCCCTGATAGCTCAGTTGGTAGAGCACTCGACTGTTAATCGAGTTGTCACAGGTTCGAGCCCTGTTCGGGGAGCCATATGGAGAGGTGTCCGAGCTGGCCGAAGGAGCACGATTGGAAATCGTGTAGGCGTCACAAGCGTCTCGAGGGTTCGAATCCCTCTCTCTCCGCCATAATATTAAGGCCCGTTGGTCAAGGGGTTAAGACACCTCCCTTTCACGGAGGTAACAGGGGTTCGAATCCCCTACGGGTCATAATAACTTCAAAAAAAGAAGTTGATTTTTACAACAAGATTATGGTATGATCATAAATGTGTTGTTCGGAGGCTTAGCTCAGCTGGGAGAGCATCTGCCTTACAAGCAGAGGGTCGGGGGTTCGATCCCCTCAGCCTCCACCATATAACTTTTATAACGACGCGGGGTGGAGCAGCCCGGTAGCTCGTCGGGCTCATAACCCGAAGGCCGCAGGTTCAAATCCTGCCCCCGCAATTATACTTTCCTTGAGAAAGTGATCTGGAACCGTGGTGTAGTTGGCCTAACATGCCTGCCTGTCACGCAGGAGATCGCGGGTTCGAATCCCGTCGGTTCCGCCATTTAATCTTTACATGAGGCAAACTGTTCACTACATCTGCTGTATGGCACTGATGCCCTATATAAAGTGTAAGGAATTAAGATTAGACTTTATTATGGCTCGGTAGCTCAGTCGGTAGAGCAGAGGACTGAAAATCCTCGTGTCGGCGGTTCGATTCCGTCCCGAGCCACCATTTTAAAACAATTTAATACGCCGGTGTAGCTCAACTGGTAGAGCAACTGACTTGTAATCAGTAGGTTGGGGGTTCAAGTCCTCTCGCCGGCACCATGTAATCCTGGAGGATTAGCGAAGTGGCCAAACGCATCAGACTGTAAATCTGCTCCCGTACGGGTTCGGTGGTTCGAATCCATCATCCTCCACCAGTTTTTAGGGGCATAGTTTAAAGGTAGAACAACGGTCTCCAAAACCGTTGGTGTGGGTTCAATTCCTGCTGCCCCTGCCAATTAACTTTTAGAAAATAACCTTTTGTGGCGATCGTGGCGAAGTGGTTAACGCACCGGTTTGTGGATCCGGCATTCGGGGGTTCAATTCCCCTCGATCGCCCCTTTGTTTTTTCATTTTTTATTGGGGATTAGCCAAGCGGTAAGGCAACGGACTTTGACTCCGTCATGCATAGGTTCAAATCCTATATCCCCAGCCATTATGCGGACGTGGCTCAGCGGTAGAGCATCGCCTTGCCAAGGCGAGGGTCGCGGGTTCGATTCCCGTCGTCCGCTCCAAAAATATGGCGCCATAGCCAAGTGGTAAGGCACAGCTCTGCAAAAGCTTTATCCCCAGTTCGAATCTGGGTGGCGCCTCCAGCATATGCCGGCGTGGCGGAATGGCAGACGCGCTCGACTCAAAATCGAGTGGGAAACCGTGGAGGTTCGAGTCCTCTCGCCGGTATATTGAATAGCCCTACATGTTGCTTATGCAATGTGTAGGGCTATTTTTATTTTATATGAAACGATTTATGTGCAGTAAGAAAATCTAGAGTTAAAGATTGACGTATGATTATATAAAGTATATTGTAGATAAGTAAAGTCTTTAATGTAGAGGAGTGAAGTAGAGTGACTAATGGAAAAAATGTATCGGATACCGATCTGTTATTTGATCTTTCTGTATGGGAAGAGGCATGGAAGAATCGTCCGAGAAGTTCAAATTATTATAAGAAAAGCGTCCCCTCTAATACAGAAGAAGCATTTGAGCGGTGGGCCAGAGATTATCATGCACAGTCGTTCACTGAAGAAGGAAAGCAGCGTTCTGAGCGCATTATGGGCTGGATTGAGAATCAGGGTGTAGAATTTGCAGGGTTATCCATTTTGGACATTGGAGCAGCCTCAGGTATATTTACCATTCCTTTTGCGGAAAAGGGGGCAAGTGTGACCGCAGTTGAGCCTTCGGAGTTGCTTGTCTCCCTTATGAAAGAGACGATACCTTCATCTTTGGAATCCAATATCGAAATCGTAAACGAACGATATGAGGAAATCTCCATTAAGGATAAGGGTTGGGAGAAAAATTATGACTTTGCATTTGCATCCATGTGTCCAGCAATGTCGGATTGGGAAACGATTGAGCAGGCGATTAATTGCGCCCGGAAGTATGTGTATATAAGTACTATGGCGGGACAGAAGGAACACACACTAATGGATGAACTTAAGGATGTACTGGGTGTAACTTCTTCACACAAGGTCGGCGATATGGGGTATATCCAACAATTGTTGTATCTGAAGGGGTATTCATACACCATGATCATTACGAAAGAAGTTAACTCATTTGAAATACCGGTGGAAGAGGTTGTAGAGAAGCTGCCAGAATGGCTTAATACGTATGAGTTACCATCGGATGAAGATTCTCTCAGACTGGCTGAGAAGTATATACGGGATACGTACAAGGATAGTACGGTGACCTTCTCACGCGGAGCAAGGTTTGGTAAAATTCTAATCCAACTGGAACAGCCCAATATGAAAACAGTTCGTACTAAGGATAAGCGATAAATCGGATAAGCTCGGCACGTGTACTAATAAACGGGAATTGAGGCGGACAATGTAGTCTAACGTCTAAGATGACGCTAGCAAGCATCACAATGCTGTGCCAAAAGATGAAAGGTTGAAACATATGAAGTTAAGATTGCAGAAGTGAAGTTGTAAGTGAAGGGAGCAGGTTATGTGCTCCCTCTTTTTTGAAGCACTTATATCGACCGCTTTGAACCAGACCCTCGTTTATTTAGAGATGTTCGAGACAACGAAAAACAAAACACATACCTCGTTTTCAGAGAGTGATCTCATAAGCATATTCCCTGTTATTTCAGTTGGTAGAGCACTCGACGGTTAATCGAGTTGTCACAGGTCCGAGCCCTGTTAGGGGAGCCATATGGAGAGGTATTCAAGCTGGCCGAAGGAGTACGACTTACAATCGTGCTCCTTTTCTAATTTCTGTTCGACACTTCTACTTTCTGCTTACGCTCCCGGTACTGGCCGGGTGTGATTCCTTCCCACTTACGAAATGATCGGATAAAGTTTTGCGGATTGTTGTACCGAAGCCGTGCTGCGATATCTTTAACGGTTAAATCACTCTCATCCAGCCATTTTTTAGCGATATTAAATCGGTACTTGGTCAGATATTCACTAAATGCACAGCCTGTCTCTTTGCGGAAAACACTACTTAAGTAGTTGGCATTGTAGTGAAGCTTAACAGCACATTCCTCAAGCGTCAGATCCTTATCATAATCTTGATGAATCATGGCAATCATTTTCTCAGATATATGCTGATACTGGGCATACTGTCTCGCTTTAAAAACCTGAATGACGGGCAAGATGACTTGATGGTTAAACCAATCCTCAACTTCAGCAGCGTACTGCAAACCATGAAGTTCATGAAACATCGAGCCACGACCTTGGGAGATCTGTCCGAGTCGTATGCCGGATTCCTGAGTCATTTGCAAAATATGCGTGAGTAGCCTCGTAAGAGCCACCTCATACTCCTCGGGTGTAACCTCCATACCAAAGATCACTTCAAGCAGTTGTTGCAAAAAAGCAGAGGCCTGGACTTCGTCCGCATTTTGAATAGCTTGGATCAACGAATATTCCAATGATTCCGGGTAGGTCATGGACCAAGTGGAAGCGTAATAATCTATGTTCTCATATTGAAAAATAATGCCTGTTCCCAGCTTCATCCGATGCCTTAGTGCTTCCATGGCTTCTGTGTAAGCTTGAGGGATGTGATATAAAGAGCTGTGCGGCTGGCTGAATCCTATACTGACTTGAAGAGTTAGAATCTTATCCATCTGTTGTTGTAACTGGTCTGTTAATACATATAGTTGCTGTGAAAAAATAAACTGATCCTGTTCAACGGTCCCAATCACCGTGACTACCGTATGTTCCAGCACAATGGGAAGCAATTGTTGGTTATGCACAACAGTTTCCGCCAATATATTTTGAATAGCGAATAATAAGAGGTCACGATCACTAGATCTATATTTTGTATGATTAACAAGATCGGCCTGTAATGTAATAACAGCAATTTGTTGCCATTCCCGAACCTGATGCGTGTAGCCATATTCATTCAGGGTGTCATGAAGAGTATGAACAGGGATCTTACCCTGGAACAGATTCATCATAAAATGATTGCGAATCTGCAATAGATGCACATTAAGTGTGTTCTCTAATTGGGAGCGAGAGGCAGATAATTGTGAGACCCCTGCTCTGATCTGTTCGAACTCATCAGAAAATGGTGGTGATTGCTGAGCTACCGTGTTTCCTTCTTTGGACAGGTGGTTGTCACCAAGTTGGGTTAAAAGTTTACGAATCGGGACATGCATTCGCTTGGAGCCGATCCAGGCGAGTAATAATGAAAGTAAAAGTAAGAAGATACTGATATACAAGGTGTGTAATCCGATATCGATATATTCTTGTGTCAGAATATTGGTAGGTGAGATTAGAACATAAGTCCATCCTTTTAAGGTAGAAGGGCTATACGTCAGAGTATAATGTGTATCGGCGATCTTAACTTCCCGTTTTTCAAAGCCTGTTGAAAATGTGATGGGTGATAGTTTGGTTATGTTGGCTTCCGTATCCACATCGTGTAATCCAATGGCAGACAACGGTTGTCCAATGTATACAGGATCGGGGTGGACCAAGATACGTTGCTCCCGATTCAAAATGATCAGTCCTGAGGCAGCATTGCCTAAGGAGGCTTCTCCTAGTGTATTTTGCAATGAGCATGCAGGGATTCCCGCAATCAGGGCAGCATCGGATGACGTATTCAGATTCGGAATAGACCTCGCAAGGGCAATATGATAGATACAGCCTGTACCGGGTGACCGCTCATCATTGCTGAACACCGATGAAGGAGAGAGCTGCCATCCAGAGGTTAGCGTATCCGATATCAATTCCTTCATGGGAAGAGCCAGTGGAAAATCCGTATTACGATATAATCCGGCATGATCAATAAGCCAATTCTGAGATTGATTCACCAGGGTAATATCTAACAAAGGTTCCCATGACCTCATATTCTGAAATTCGCTCTGCAGCTTGTCGGCAAGTAAAGGTCCTTTCCCTTGTAATGAAGAAGAAGCAGACAGGGAACGGAGGGTTACTGGAGAGCGAACGGCCTGATCAAGCATATAACTGACTGTAGCGAGTTTGTGCTCTACGTTGGATTGCATTTGTTCCAGTAACTGTCTGTTGGCCTGTGTACGATGCAGCTCAGTTTGGTTTGATGAATAGATAAATGCGGCAATTCCAGTTAACAAAATGGGCAGAGTGCTTAACAGGATTCCGAAGATGATCATTTTATGGAGATAGCTGATTGGTCGCACAGTTTCAGTTCCACCCCTGACATTAGAAATAGTAACACTTTCTATTTTAGTAAACGCTTACATATAGAACAATCTAAAATTTGTTTATTTGGATAAAAAAGTAATTTAACGAGAGGGTATATGGGCAGAGATAAGGGATTGCTGACAGATGATCTTGCAGAAAAGGCTAGTGAAACGGCTTGGACTGACTATCCTGAACGGAATCATGAGAAACGAAATTGCAGTGTGAACGTAAATAGAGACATGGACATCATTCTCTCTACAGGTCGATATCGGCTAAAGGGCAGCCTGAATACGGGTAATGGAAGGTATCTGGAGTGTTATTCAGCTTAGGTGGAACGTTGGTCTTATACAGGGACAGTCAAAGGTCCAACTAGATCCCCGACCTGAGTCTAGGATGAAAAACCGTCCACGGTCTGTTTTGAAAAGTCGCGAAATCCCCTAGAATAAGGACATAAGGTTAAACAAGAAACACGGAAACAAAAACAAGAAACAAACGAACAAATGACTCAACACATTAAAATGAACGAATGGAAAGGGTGGTGAACAACAATTATGAGATTGAATAAGGGAAATGGCTGGGCGATTGTATTGATTGCACTGGGTGCACTACTCCTCTTCGGAAAGTTAACTCCACTTCTTGGACACTTAATGGGTTATCTGATTCCGGTCCTGATGATTGCACTGGGATACTACGGAGTTAAACGAGGGAATGTGATGCTTGGCTGGATTGTTCTCATCATCGGTATCATCTCACTGATGGGTAAACTGGCATGGTTGATCGGACCGATCATCGCGATCGGGTTAATCATCTTTGGTATCTCAATGCTAAGCAATAACCGCAGTCGTCGTGGTCGGTACTAAGTTTTCACGATTATGAAAAGGAGGGACAGAACATAATGAGTGTATTTCGTCGAATGCGGGATATTACCGTAGCCAATCTGAACGAACATTTGGAGCAAAGTCAGGATCCAGTCAAACTGATTGATCAGTTCCTGGTCTCGACCCGCCAAGACATCGGTGAAGCCGAGAAACTTCGTCATCAATATGCAAGCCATACCAGACAAATGAAACAACAAGCCGATCAGGCAGCAGGTATGGTGAACAAACGGGAAGAACAGGCTTCCATGGCTCTGAAAGCAGGGGAAGAACATCTCGCTAAGCTGGCCTTGCAGGAGAAAATCCTCCACGAGGAAAAAATGGAACAGTACAATGAATTGTATGCACAAAGTTATGCGGCATTACAGGAGCTGGATGAACAGATCGACCAGCTGAAGGTTGAATATCAGAATGTATACAGCAAACGCCAATATTACTACGCTCGTATGCAGACGATTCAGTTACAACAACGTATGAACCAGAGAGGTAATCACAACGGTCAGAATGTACCCGGTATGTTTAACCGACTAGATGATCAAGTCTCTGATCTCGAATATGAAGCACAAAGTCTCCGCGATATCCGGCGGATGAATCAAGATGGTTCAGGAGTGACTGGCAGCATGTCATCCTCTACGCTGGATAAGGAACTGGAACGCTTAAGACAGAAATTGAACAATGACAGAAAGGAGTAGTCACATGAGTAAATTATACCGCTCGGCGCGTAATCGAATGCTAACAGGTTTGATCGGCGGCATTTCTGAAAATCTCGGATTGAGTACCACGCTGCTACGTATCATTTTCTTCATCAGTATTTTCGCTACGGGAGGTACATCATTGTTGATCTACTTCATCGCTGCATTAGTGGTACCAAAGGAATCCAATCACGTTGATCCATATGCTTATGATTCCAACGTAAGAGGATACAAGTAAACGAAAGGAGCAAGCACATGAGCAAATTATACCGCTCAACGCGTGACCGGATGTTAACCGGCTTGTGCGGCGGAATTTCCGAAACCATCGGAATGGATTCCACCCTGCTGCGTATCATCTTTGTTATCAGTATCTTCGTAACTGGCGGCACGTCGTTGTTAATTTACTTTATCGCAGCACTGGTGGTACCAAAAGAACCGTATCCGCCTTATGATCCATATGGCTACGGTCCGGGCCCAGGCCCTGGCAGAGGATACGACAACTATGATCATCAGCCACCAAGAGGTCCTTTTCAAAATAATCACAACCAGCAAGGTCCTGGTAACTTCGGTCCCGGCCCTGGATTCAACAGCAGACCTCAATCTGGTCCCCGTTCTTATGACAACAACGCCTACGGAGCAGGAGCACCGCAAGAAAGTGAACTTGATTCCATGATGAAAGATATCGAGAAAAAAGCACTGAAAAAAGAAGTTGAAGAGCTTCGCCAAAAATTATCTCGTTACGAGAAGGGAGAAAAGTAAAATGGGAGTATTTAAACGGATTAAGGATATGACGAAAGCATCGGTAAATGATATGTTGGATAAAGTAGAGGATCCGATTGTAATGTTGAACCAGTACTTGCGTGATATGGAGGCTGAGATTCATGAGGCAGAGGTAACTGTTGCCAAACAAATGGCAAATGAGCGTCGCATGAAACAACGTTTGGATGAAGCGGAGCGTACTTCGGTACAACGTGAGTCCCAAGCAGAAGCTGCTCTGTCTAACGGTCAGGAAGAAGTGGCACGCAAATTGTTGGAAGAGAAAATCTACTTTGATCAAAAAATTACAGAGTACAGCGAACTGCACGCACAGTCCGAAGCACAAGCTAAAGATCTGTTGCAACAGTTGCATGATATGAAAGATGAGTTCTACAAAATGCGTAACAAACGTAATGAACTTGTATCCCGTGCACAAATGGCAAAAGCTAAAAAACAAATGTCTTCCATCAACAGCTTGCATTCGATCGAAAGTGGCGGCGCATCACTTGGATTCCACCGCATGGAAGAGAAAATCATGCAGCTGGAAGCTGAAGCTGACGTAGCTCGTGCACCTTATCGCAACACATCATCCACGTACACGAATCCTGTAGATGTGGAAAAACAGTTCAAAGTGGATCAGCAATTACAAGCCCTCAAAAATAAAATGGGCAATGGTTCCAAGAATGAAGCGAACGGAACTTCAAAAGAATAACTGTTCGCTTAGTGGACAATATGATATTCTATAAATCGTGTATAATGTACGGTTGGTAGAACAAAAGTTAAGCCATACAGGACTTCATTGCCTGGTATGGCTTTTCCGTTGAATAAAGAGAGATTAACTTACAGAGGAGGTGCGGCGGGGATGAATCAAAAGAGTAAATGGCTTGCAGTTGTCATTATGATTATTGGCACAATGATGTTATTGAATGACAATATTAACTTCCTGACCGCTGCCGCACTCATTCTGTTAACGGTTGGAATGCTTCAAGTCCGCAATGGGGATACCCGCAAAGGTCATCGGTATCTTGGCATTGGTGCGGCACTGTTATTGCTGGATAATTTAATGATTGTATTTTTGATTGTACTTGCGTCTTTAGCTTACTTTTATTCAAAAAACAAAAAGATTCATCTGGACGAAGGCGTTATGAAGAAACAGAATTTCATGGCTCGTTACTACTGGGATCAATCATCCTGGACGTTACGTAGTATGAGTCTGTGGCATGCCATAGGTGAGGTTAACGCCGATCTATCTCTTTCGATTCCGGAGGAGAAACAAACGATTGTGCTGCTGCAAGGAGTTATGGGTAATGTTCGCCTTACACTACCAGAAGATTATGGTGTGGAGATTGAAGCATCGGTTCTTTTCGGCCGGATTAATCTTCTTGGAGAACAAGATAGCGGCATGATGAACAAATTAGTATGGAGAACACCTGGATATGAATCCAGTGAACATAAAGCAAAATTTGTCATTTCTTATATTGTTGGCGACCTAAACATCAGTAATCCGTAGTAAAATAGATGAAGAGAAGGAGGAGACCCCGATGAAGACAAAACGACATACCGACATGGTAACCCGAAGTATGGGTGAAGGGATCCTCCTGGTTTTCATTGTGCTCGCTGTTATTTTGTATGTATTGTATACATATGGTTATCTTGCTCCGTTTACAGGTTGGCGTCATCTGATTCAATCGGGTCTGGCCTTATTGCTGCTTCTGATTGGAATCGGTGCGGTCTTTGGGTTCTATCAGAGTTACCGGGTTAAACGCCGGCTCGAACTGCTGCGGGAAACACTTCTACTGTGGGAGAAGGGCTCTCTATCACGCACTGTACCTGATCTGGGCGATGATGATGTGGGCCGTTTAAGTGAGCAACTCGGACGAATCGGCAAAAAGTGGGAAGATCAGATATCTTCGCTCCAGCGATTGTCTACTCATAATGCACAGCTTGCTGAACAAGCCAGAATTACGGCTATTGTGGAAGAGCGGCAACGTTTGGCACGGGAACTGCATGATGCGGTATCACAGCAATTGTTCGCGATATCCATGACAGCAACAGCCGTTGGACGGAAGATGGAGAAGGATTTTGAACGTGCTCAGCGGCAGGTGGCTTTGATTGAGGAGATGGCTTCGGTAGCCCAGTCCGAGATGCGTGCGTTACTGTTACATCTGCGGCCAGTCTATCTGGAGGGTAAACATCTCGAACAAGGTCTGCGTGATCTGGTGATGGAACTGAAAACAAAAGTACCCATGGACATTGTGCTCGAAATGGACGAAGACATTGATCTGATCAAAGGCATCGAGAATCATCTGTTCCGGATTGTTCAGGAGGCTATGTCCAATACGTTACGACATGCAAAAGCGGAAAAAATGGAGATACGGATCCAGCGCCGTACTGATGCGATCCGGGTATTGATTCGTGATGATGGGCAAGGCTTCGATCTGGATGAGAATAAACAAGCTTCCTACGGTCTGGCTAACATGCGTGAACGTGTTACGGAGATTGGCGGGGCCATACAATTTGTAACAGCGCCTGGTAAGGGAACGCGGATTGAGATTACGATACCTTTGATGAACGATGAAAGCGAGGAAGAACATGTCAATGGAACCGGAAGTCGAAACGGAGACGGAAACGTCGATCAAAGTATTGCTCGTGGATGATCATGAGATGGTACGTATTGGTCTTGCAGCGGTACTGGATACCGAAGATGGAATTGAAGTTGTTGGTGAGGCAGGTAGTGGAGAGGAAGGTATTCGGCTTGCACAGGAGTATAAGCCTGATGTTGTTCTGATGGACCTGGTTATGGAAGGCATGGATGGCATTGAGGCTACTCGTCAGGTACTTAAAATGTATCCGGAGTGCAAAGTCATCGTATTGACCAGTTACCTGGATGATGAAAAAATGTATCCTGTCATTGAAGCAGGCGCATTCAGTTATCTGTTGAAAACATCAAGAGCCAATGAAGTGGCAGATGCGATTCGCGCAGCCGCTCGCGGGCAATCCGTTCTGGAGTCACAGGTCGCTTCGAAAATGATGAATCGATTCCGACAGCCACAGGCAGCAGCTCCTTTGCACGATGAATTGACGGACCGTGAAATGGATGTGCTCCGGTTACTTGCTAAAGGCAAATCGAATCAGGACATCGCTGATGATCTGATCATTGGTATTAAGACAGTCAAATTCCATGTTACCAACCTACTGGCAAAATTGGGCGTAGACGACCGTACACAGGCCGCGATCTATGCTTATAAAAACGGACTTGCAGAGTAAGCAGGATCATATGCAATATCATAATCAAGCCAAAGAACCGTGCATTAATGTGCGGAATTTATAGATAAGAAATGATTATATAAATTGAATTAAAGATTTACACAAAACGGAGAGGACAGAAAGAACCTGAAGAAGCGAAGCTAAAAGCTTTCTGAAAGAAAGCTACTTCGGAAGCATACACTTCGCCTTTATGCCCGAATTTTCACCTTGAAAAAGGGAATCAAAAAATCTGGGGATAACAGCGATCGGAAGGTTGTTCTGTCAGCGGAGTGCGAGTGTAAATATTGATTAGTTCAATTTATCTAGAAAAGGATGAATAGAAAGCTCCGATCTGCCATGGATGTGGCGGGTGGGGCTTTTTTGTTGTGTGAAGAAGAAGTATAGCTAATGCGGGAAAGGGGCATGCTGTTGATAGATTCATAGAATGCAAGAAAGAAGCGGGGGATTCAAATGTTAAATCGTTGGATGACAGCAGGTATCTTGGCAATAGCAATCATTATTCTTATCGGTGTGACACAGGTATATGCAGAGAAGAACGAATCCCAAGCTGCCCAACTGGAACAACTAATCTATACAGCTGACAGCGTGATTGATAATGTTGATCGTCTGGTGATTAAATGGCAAGGAGAAGGCCGGGGAGATGCACAAGCACAAGCAGCATTACTGGCCAGTCACTTGGGTCTGGAACAACCAGTACGGGTACGCCAGACGGGCCATGATGTGTACCGTAGTGAGCTGGTTGTAGGTACAGCTAATGGTGGCGTAGGTATGTTGGTCAATGTCGTCGAGACTGGAGATAACGGTTACTACGCCATCGTACAACTTTCAGGGGATGCACACACGGATCGGAAGGCATTAATGACAGTACATGAACAGATCGGTCAACTGCTTGTAGACTCAGGGATGAAGGCAAACTGGAATATGTCTGTGCAAGGTACTGCAGCTAATGTTATTAAACGTGATGCGAGTCAGCAGTTAGCACTCATCGAGAAAGACCTGTCCAAAAATGTGGATATCGCCTCCGTTGAACGTTATACGGATGTAGCCAGCGCAAGTGTCTCTTATGAGGCGGCTGAGCTGCCCCTATCGATCAAGAGTGGCTCGCACATGTTGAATATGCAACTCGCAGTTCACCAGATTGGTGATGAAGTCGACAATCGAATTACAGTGGGGTTTCCGGTGATTACGATTGAATATTAAGGATGAATTTTTTATGAATTTGGAGCCGCTAGTGAGAATCTTTATCAGAAAAATGAGTTTGAAATAGTGCATCCATTCAGTTGATATGCTAAAATGGCATCACATCCAAGAAGGAACTTGCTGGTAATTGACAGTTGTATGTCGTGCATATATAACACCATTACATAGCTCGGGGAGAGCGTGAAGGTTATCTTCCCGGAAGAAAGAGGAGCCCATGGTCGAAAAACAATCGCAAGATGAAGTACAGACACCAGGCGCAGTATTTTTCATTTTTGGAGCAACGGGTGATTTGGCCCGCCGGAAGCTGTTTCCGGCCATCTACAGTCTTTACCGTGAAGGCAAGCTTGCCGAAGACTTTGCGGTTATTGGCGTAGCACGTCGTCCGAGGTCCCCAGAAGAATTCCGGGAAGACATCTATGAATCCATTAAAGAGTTCTGCCGTTATCCAGCGGGGGAACCTGATGAGTGGAACGCTTTTGTCGATCATTTTGAATACAAAGCACTTGATATCAATAATGTGGAAGGATTCAAAGAGCTGCGTGCGCAGACGGAGCATCTAGAATCGAAGTTTAACACGCCGGGTAATCGGCTGTTCTATCTGGCATTGGCACCTGAGCTGTTTGGCAGTGTCTCGTACAGTTTGCGGGACGGCGGTATGTTGGAAAGTCAGGGGTGGAACCGTTTGGTGATCGAAAAACCATTTGGTTATGATCTGCAATCGGCCGAACATCTGAATGAGCAGATTCGTGAGGTATTCCGTGAAGAGGAAATCTATCGGATTGATCATTATCTGGGCAAGGAAATGGTGCAAAATATCGAAGTCATTCGATTTGGAAATGCTTTTTTTGAACCGCTCTGGAACAACAAACATATTGCCAACGTTCAGATTACGCTGGGTGAGACGGTAGGCGTGGAAGAACGTGGTGGTTATTATGATCACTCTGGCGCACTGCGTGATATGGGGCAAAACCATATGCTTCAGATGCTGACGATGATTGCGATGGAACCACCGAGTCGCCTGTTCCCGGAGGACATTCGGGATGAGAAGGTGAAGGTACTGCGTTCATTGCGGGCCTTTACTTCGGATGAGGAAGTGAGCAACAACGTTGTGCGGGGACAGTATTCCGAAGGGGAGTACCGTGGCAAGCAGCTTCCGGGGTATCGCCAGGAAGACAAGGTTGATCCACAGTCGAATACGGAGACTTATTTTGCAGCACGTGTATTCGTGGATAATTTCCGCTGGGCGGGTGTTCCATTCTACATTCGGACAGGCAAGCGTCTTCCGGTGAAAACGACTGAGATCGTAGTTGAGTTCAAGTCGATGCCAAACAACGTGTACCTTGGGAAAAAATATAAGCTCGAACCGAACTTGCTGGTCATTCGGGTGAATCCGATGGAAGGCATATATATCAAAATTAATGCCAAGAAACCAGGCTCTGATTCCGAAATTCAGCCGCTTGCAATGGATTTCTGTCAGAGCTGCATGATTGGAATTAACTCGCCTGAAGCGTATGAACGTCTGCTGCACGATGCAGCAGAGGGTGATTCTACGTACTTCACCCGTTGGGATGAAGTGGCAACAGCCTGGTCCTTTGTGGATCGGATCGCAGCAGCCTGGGGGCAGAATCAAGGAGAGCTTCATACGTACCCTGCTGGAACTTGGGGACCAGAAGCGACAGATAAGCTGCTGGAGCAGGATGGATTCCACTGGTGGCCGGTGAATGGTCAGGACGAGGACAGCGTGATCTGGCAAGTGAACGATTAGGTTAAGGGAATTAACAACATAAACAACATGACTAAGCCTGGGGATATCGCAAATTTGCGGTGTCTCCGGGCTTTTTAGCGGGTAAAAGGGAGGTATCCATCATAAGGAAATAAGTAATTTAAATTAAGTTGTTGACAAAAAGTAAGTATGTAACTTATACTCAACACATGAGTTAAAGAGTTACGCAAATGACAAACTTCATCCGGGCAAACGTTTCGGATAAGTATCATTCATGAGATAAAATGTAAACCAGTTGAAGGGGTTTGCGTCACAGAGAATCATGAAAAAAATATGCATAATATCTTTAATCTGAGAATACTATTTTGTATATATTGAATGGAGGAAAAAGAAAATGATGTTGGATGTAGGGTTGTTGTTGATTCGTTTGGTGATTGGATTGTCGTTCATGGCGCACGGGGCTCAAAAGCTGTTTGGTTGGTTCGGAGGTTACGGGATCAAGGGTACAGGCGGCTGGTTTGAGTCGATGGGCATGAAACCCGGTGCATTGGTGGCGCTGCTGGCTGGACTCGCGGAATTTGGTGGCGGATTGCTGCTGGCTCTGGGTCTGCTCACACCGGTAGGTGGCATTCTGATTGCATTGACGATGGTCATTGCGATTGTGAAAGTCCATGGTGCGAACGGATACTGGTCCACACAGAACGGATTCGAATATAATCTCGCGATTCTGGTGATTGGTGTAGCGCTGGCCTTGACAGGTGGCGGACAATACGCGCTGGATGCATTGATTTTCTAAAACCGATAAATAAAAATGAATGAGGAGTGCCTGGATGCCATGGAAATGGCTGAAGGGTGCTTTTTTTTGCAAGTGAAAAGAGAAGAATCTGCGTTAGTAATCGGTTATTTTCGGTACAGATTATGGTACAATAGGAGAGTTGGGTTAAGAAGCAGTTCACGGTATACATGAAAGCACAGATTTGAGGAGGATGAACTCCATTGTAAATGTGTAAAATTAATCTAGTGTGTAAATACCTAGTACGTAAAAACTCGTGTACAATCAACCGGCCTCGCCGGATTGCATAAAGATTGAATGATGGACCGGCGATGCCGGATTAACGTGAATGAACGGACGAAAGGGATTAAACCTATGAGCAAAGCTGCAAATGATATTCTTCAACAGGAAGTGGACAAACGCCGGACGTTTGCCATTATCTCTCACCCGGATGCGGGTAAAACCACATTAACCGAGAAACTGTTGCTGTTCGGGGGCGCGATTCGCCTTGCGGGAACGGTAAAAGCTCGGAAAGCCAGCAAACACGCAACCAGTGACTGGATGGAAATTGAGAAACAACGGGGGATCTCGGTTACCTCTTCCGTAATGCAATTTGATTACCTGAACCATCGCGTCAACATTCTGGATACACCGGGTCACCAGGATTTCAGTGAAGATACGTATCGTACACTGACGGCTGCCGACAGCGCGGTGATGTTGATTGACGTGGCAAAAGGTGTCGAGGCACAAACGATCAAGTTGTTCCAGGTATGTGCGAAGCGTGGGATTCCAATCTTTACGTTCATCAACAAACTCGACCGTGAGGGTAAAAGCCCATTTGACCTAATGGAAGAACTTGAAAATGTACTGGGTATCCGTTCAGTTCCGATGAACTGGCCTATTGGTACAGGTCGCGAGCTGTGCGGTGTGTATGACCGGATGAAAAATCAGGTGGAGTTGTTCCAAGGGGACGATCACTCGACAATTAAAGTTCAGAAGGTAAATGGTTATACAGATCCAATTATCCGTGAGATGGCAGGAGAATATCTGCATGATCAGTTAATTCAGGATCTGGAGCTTTTGGACGTTGCGGGAGATCCGTTTGATATGGAGAAGGTTCAACGCGGCGAATTGACCCCTATTTTCTTCGGTAGTGCGATTAACAATTTCGGCGTGCAGACCTTCTTGGAGAATTTCCTGGAACTGGCACCGAAGCCTGAACCACGTCGCAGTACGGCAGGAGAGATTCAGCCAACGAATGAGAAATTCAGCGGTTATGTATTTAAAATTCAGGCGAACATGAACCCGGCACACCGGGATCGTATTGCGTTCCTGCGTATTGTATCAGGCAAGTTCCAACGTGGAATGAGTGTGAAGCATACTCGTGTGGGTAAAGAGATCAAGCTGTCACAGCCACAGCAATTCCTGGCACAAGATCGGGATATTGTGGAAGAGGCGTATGCCGGCGATATTATCGGTTTGTTCGATCCGGGTATCTTCCGGATTGGCGATTCACTGAGCCAAGGCAGCGAGGTTATCTTTGAAGAGTTGCCAACGTTCTCGCCAGAGATTTTCGCTAAAGTTACCGTTAAAAATGCGTTGAAACATAAACAGTACCAAAAAGGAATTGACCAGTTGACGGAGGAAGGAACCATTCAGGTGTTCCAGACGGCAAGTTTCGACGAGACGATCCTCGGCGTAATTGGTCAACTACAGTTTGAGGTATTTGAATACCGGATGAAAGGTGAATATGGGGTAGACGTGCAATTGCAGCGTATGCCTTATCAGTTCGCTCGCTGGATCGTGGACGAGAATCTGGACCCAAGCAAATTCCGGATTAACTCTGCGCTTGTAAAAGACAAAAAAGGGAATTATGTGGTGCTCTTCGAAAATGAGTATGCCATGAGAACGGCTATGGATAAAAATCCTACTGCTAAATTCTTGGAGACTGCACCTTAAGTAAGGCTGACATATTCCTCGGGAATCATGGAAGTGTTAGTTAAACGTGACAAGTTCATACGATGAGATAGAGCTTGTTAAAAATAAGATCCCTCCGCCAATTGGCGGAGGGATCTATTGCTATACACCTTACCTGGAGGCGGGTATGATCCAGCCGAATAAGGGAAAGCTTTCTTTTGCAGACAGAACAAACGGTTTGATGGTTACCTTACCCTTCAATGCTTCGATTAGCGAAGCGGTTGAACGGGAATGGTGTGCAGATGCTCCTGCGCGATTTGAATGAGTTCTTCCTGCTTGGCAGGTTCTGTGTTCTTCCAGATCATCTCGAAAATGGCGCCAAGTCCGGGTAATGCAGCTTCCGGTCCATCTACTGAACCTTCAATCATCTCCCGGAGCTGATCATCACTCTTGTCATGAACTTTATGAACAATCGCTTCACGCAGGCTTAATGTAATGGGCATCGCAATTCCCTCCTCGTATATTCGGCTGCTCTAATACTGTTCCCTGGGAAGCGCGAGCGCATTCAAGTTTATCAGGCTTTGTGGTATACTACGAAGGATTATTTACGTTAGCATGGGTATCCGTAATGATGCGTCATGCTGAAGTGCAGCGGGAGGTTAAGACCCTAATGGCCAAGAAACAGTATGCCGTAATTGGCATGGGACGGTTCGGATCAAGTGTTGCCAATGCACTGAGTGGTATGGGATTTGACGTGCTGGCAATTGATGCGGACGAGCAGCGGACCCAGGAAATGTCCAATGTGGTGACCCATGCGGTATCGGCAGATTCAACAGATGAAGAAGCGCTGCGAGCGCTGGGCATACGGAATTTCGATGTTGTCGTTGTGGCAATTGGTGAAGATATACAGGCGAGTATTCTGACAACCTTGATATTGAAAGATATGGGTGTACCAGTGCTGATCGTAAAAGCTCAAAATGAGCTTCATGGTAAGGTGCTGCAGAAGATTGGGGCAGACAAGGTGATCTATCCTGAGCGGGATATGGGACTACGTGTAGCCCATCATCTGACCTCGCCGAATATACTAGACTATATTGAGTTGTCTGAGGATTACAGCATTCTGGAGATGAGAGCTTCCGAGCAAATGATCGGTAAGAACCTGATGGAATTAAACATCCGGGCACGTTTCGGGTGTAACGTGATGGCGATTCGCAGTGGGAATTCGATGAACATCTCGCCGTACGCGGAGGACCGGATCGAAGCTGGAGATGTGCTGATCATTGTAGGTCACAAGGATCATTTGACGAAAATGGAGCTTGCGTATCCGAAGTGATGGATGCAGATGGGAAGGATGGAAAGATGGAGATTGTATCACCGCAAAATACACGTGTAAAAGAATGGGCGCAGTTGCTGGAGAAAAAGCATCGTACCCGTCAACATAAATATATCATTGAAGGCATTCATCTGGTACAGGAAGCACTGCGTGCCAGAGCAGATCTGGAGTGCATCGTGTACGATGGAGAGCAAGGCGTACCTAGCGAACTGGCTGGACTTGAGAACCCGCTACAGCGTGTGGAGTGGGTTAGTGTATCTCCAGCGGTTATCGCCAAATGTACGGATACGATGACGCCACAGCCTGTATTCGCGATTGTGCGTAAAGGCAGTGAGCCACTGGAAAGCCTAATTACCGGAGCGCGTGGGCTTGTTGTTGTACTGGATGGGGTGCAGGACCCAGGGAATGTGGGGACAATCATCCGTAGTGCGGACGCAGCTGGAGCCGCGGGGGTTGTACTTGGTGCTGGCTGTGCTGATGTATATAACCCGAAGACGATTCGTTCGACGATGGGGTCATTGTTTCATTTGCCCATTGTGGAGGGCCCGTTGGAATCCTTGCTTCCCGAAGCGAAGGCTGCGGGCGTGAAGCTGGTAAGTACTTCTTTGCAGGCAGAGCATTCATGTTATAGCTATGATTTTACGCAGTCGGTATGGCTTGTGATCGGTAACGAAGGCAAAGGAATCTCAGACGCTACAGCACGTTTGGTGGATGATGCGATTACGATCCCGATGCAGGGACAGGCAGAGTCGCTCAACGCGGCAATGGCGGCGACGATTTTGCTGTTTGAGGCGATGAGACAGCGGATGTTTAACTAACTAATAATTCCTTTCCAATTTTATTTTTACCGTCCCTACTAAAATTAACTGTCCCCAACCCACCAAAGACTGGAACTTGGTTGTTGCTATTCCCCAACCATTTCTCCAGTCTTTTTCTCATGCTTTGAGGCATCCCAGCAGGGAATTCTCATCTAAATCCCGAATAGATAATCAAGCAGAAACCCAGGATACTCAAGGCTTTTGGGGAATTGAAAGCAGTTGATTCAAGCTTTTACTCAGGCATTTCCCAGGCTCTTACCCAGGCGTTTTAAATGCTAATCCTTGCTTTTCTCAGGCACTTCTCGATCCTTGCAAGGACACGAATTATTAGTTGTTTTCGTTCACAATTGAACCAGTTTCTTTCCAGGTTTCAGGTCTTTTCCTCAGCATTTTTGGGACAGTTATTTTTATCTCGGAAATGGCGGTGAAGCCTTGTGGGGTAAGGGATTGGGGGATTTAGTGGTGGGGACAGTTATTTTTAGTTTTTTACAGGATGTTTAATTAACTAATAATAACTTTCCCCCAACCACCAAAGGCTGGAACCTGGTTGCCGCTTTTCTCGGGCCATGTTTCCAGTCTTTTTGTCTTTCTATTTGAAGCACCACAGCAGGGAATTACCATTTAAATCCCGAATAGGTGATATAGTTTCTATCTCTTAAGCTGATGGGCAGGTGTTCATTTTGGAAATGAATAATGGAAAAGGAAACACGCTCTTTAGGGAATTTATGACTTGGGCTGGGGAAAAGGGCTGGGACATAATGAGTAAATCCGATTCGCAGCTACATTTAAACAGCGGCATTACTTCAAGATATAAAGGACTCCCAGATGAATATTTAGAATTTCTAAATGTAGTTGAAAAATGCGTTGCACCGGATGAGCAAACCTGGTTTATTTGTGAAGCTGAGTTTAACAATAGCACGGAGACCGCATTCCAATGGAATGAATTTGAAATGCTTAGTTTGGAGGCGGCAGAGGGTGATTCTATTTGGCAGTCAGAGATAACGGCCTGGTGGGATCATCACTTGCCGATCGTAATGTCTGTGGAGGATGGATATTCCTTCTATGCCATTGACTTAACAACCGACAGTGGAGTTATTGTCCGTGGATGTGAGCCTGAATTTGAAGAGGTTGAAAAGGTATCCGATTCGTTTGGAGAATTTCTGGCATGGATGATGTCGAATTCATATTAGCGTAGCTAGGAAAGGTTGATGGTTATACTTGTGGCCAGCGGCCTGACATTAGATTATTCAATGAAAGAACTTATGAAACGATATAGGAATTCTCAATTTATGATATAAAAATGGTTTATATAGCGTGTTTTTATTCTCATTTAAGTATGTTCCAAGCATATTTTTTATATATAAAATAATTCTTTACTGTTCGTTCTAGAAATGATATGCTAACAGCAAGTTAGATCTAACTGTTTTTTTTACACATTAAAGAACGATCGTTCTAAAAAACGGAATTACACTAATCTAAAGAATATGAGGGAGAGAATATAATGAAATACACAGTGATTACAGGAGCAAGTTCAGGAATTGGATATGAAACAGCATTGGCATTTGCAGCACGGGGTAAAAACTTGATCTTGGTAGCTAGAAGATTGGATAAGCTTGAAGACCTTAAATCAACTATTCAGGGTATCGACCCTAAAATAAATGTTGTCGTTCATACAAGCGACTTGTCTGTTACCACAGAGGCGTACACGCTATATAACGATTTGAAGGAATATGAAATTGAGACTTGGATCAATAATGCCGGGCTTGGAGAAGGCTCGTTCATTGCTGAACAGAATTTGGATAAAGTGGAGACCATGCTGCGTGTAAACATTGAATCCTTGACCATTCTATCTACACTGTATGTGCGAGATTATGCGAATGTGGAAGGCACTCAATTGATCAACGTCTCATCCGCACTCGGATATGCCATTGCTGTAGGCAGTGTTGCTTATTCTGCATCGAAATACTACGTTAGTGCCTTCACAGAAGGTCTTGCCAAAGAACTGGAACTGAAAGGTGCAAAACTAAAAGCGAAGATCCTGGCACCAGCGATCACGGAAACAGAATTTGTACAAAAATCAATAGATGCTGAAGGATTTGATTACAAAGCGAATATGCCTAAATATCACACAGCTAAAGAAATGGCAGGCTTCATGATCGATCTGTATGATCACAATGAAGTGGTTGTAGGGATTGTAGACCAGAACTATGAGTTCCAACTGACAGGTGCAATCTACCCGGTGATTTCAGAATTGAATTAATACAGCAGAATCTAGAGGATACATCTACAAAATCTCAAATAAGAAGAGGAGTACAATCCATTGGAAAAGATATGGAGTAAAACAAAGATTGGCAACATGGAATTGCCTCATCGACTAGCGATGGCACCTATGACACGCAGTCGAGCACAAGAAGATGGTACACCTGGAGAGTTGGCGGCACTTTATTATGCTCAGCGTGCAACGATGGGACTTCTGATTACGGAAGGAACACAACCATCTGATGATGGACAGGGATACTTGTGGTCACCTGGCATCTACACCGATAAGCATATTGAAGGATGGAAAAAGGTAACGAATGCGGTGCATGAAGCTGGCGGATATGTATATATCCAATTAATGCATGCGGGTCGCATGTCACATCCAGATAATACCCCGCATCATCGTCAACCGGTTGCTCCATCTGCAATCGCACCGGGTGTAGAAATGTTTACGGCTACAGGGATGCAGAATATCCTCGTTCCCCGGGAATTGAGTCAGGAAAATATTCAAACGACCATTGCCGATTTCCGAAAAGCAGCTGCCGCAGCGATCGAAGCAGGGGCGGATGGCGTCGAAATTCATGGAGCGAATGGATACTTGATCAATCAATTTTTGGGTGAAAATTCGAATACACGCACAGATGAGTATGGCGGATCTATAGAAAATCGTGCTCGCTTTGCGATTGAAGTAACCAAAGCCATCGTGGAGGAAATAGGGGCAGAACGAACAGGCTTCCGTATCTCACCAGGGACACCGCTGGGTGGAATTCAAGATGGCGAACAAGGTCCTGATCTGTATCGCTACCTTGTAAAAGAATTAGCTCAATTGGATTTGGCTTACCTTCATGTTATGCATCTTGGAGATGAGAACCTGCTCCAAGACATTCGTTCGATCTGGCAAAATCCATTGCTGGTCAATCGGGCTGGAAGAACGTTGGATGATCTCAGTGTCGATTTAGATCGCGGTCTCGCTGATGTGGTACCTGTAGGTGTATGGTCCTTAGCTAATCCAGATTTGGTGGAACGACTTCAACAAAGTGCGCCACTGAATGAAGCAGATCCGACAACATTCTTTGGATTGGGAAGTAAAGGCTACACAGATTATCCCACGTTGGAAGAATTACAGTCATAAGAGGGGCAGCACTAGCACAAAGCATAGAGCATGGCGTACAACTGAACATTGCGCGCCATGTTCCTACATAAGTTGGACTAATCATTTTACACGATAACAGCGATTGGAAGGTTGTTCTGTCATCGTAGTGTCAGTGTAAATAATCTTGACTTCAACTTTTATAGTCTACAAGCAAAGGATGAGGATAAATGATGAGAGCAGCTCAAATACAGAAATACTCTAAAAAAATCCAAGTGGAAATCAATAATATTGAGATACCTCAGATTCATAGCCATGAGGTCCTTGTCAGAGTAAAAGCTGCGGGTGTAAATCCGCTGGATATCTTGAATATGAATGGCAGTGTTCGGATGATTGCCGACTATAAGCTACCTCTAACTTTAGGGAATGAATTATCGGGTGTCATTGAAGCCGTCGGTGATGATGTTTTGAATTTTAAAGTGGGGGATTCGGTTTATACCAGGTTGCCACTGAATAAAATTGGTGCTTTTGCTGAATATGCCGCTGTACATGAGGATGCCTTATCCATGATGCCTGGAAATCTTTCTTTTACCGAAGCTGCTGCGGTACCCCTTACTGCCTTGACCGCATATCAAGCATTGCATGATGTACTCCGAGCTGAACCGAATAAAAAGTTGTTTATACCTGGCGGAACTGGTGGATTCGGTGCGATGGCCATCCCGATTGCCAAGTCCATGGGATTAACGGTTATTACAAGTGGCAGTGAGAGGGGCAGAGCACGTAGTTTATCCATTGGAGCAGATCAATTCATTGATTATAAGACCGAGCAGTATGCTGATATTCTGTCCGATATCGATTATGTGATCGATACCTTGGGTGCGGATGAGATCAAAGCTGAATTGAGTATTTTGAAACCACAGGGCAAATTAGTTTCTTTGAAGGCGGGACCCAATTATCGCTTTGCAGTGGACAGTCAATTCCCGTTGTGGAAAAGAGCATTGTTTGGTCTCGTAGGTGCACGCCTGGATTCTTTAGCGCGTAAGAATCAAAATGAATATCGTTTTTTATTTGTGCATTCCAGTGGGATTCAATTGCAAGAAATCACAGCTCTTGTAGAAAAAGAAGACATTAAACCCTCGATTGATTCTACGTATACGTTTGACGACATTGAAAAGGCATTGATTAAAGTATCCACGGGTCACTC
This sequence comes from Paenibacillus sp. FSL M8-0212, assembly GCF_038004645.1. Taxonomy (NCBI): domain Bacteria; kingdom Bacillati; phylum Bacillota; class Bacilli; order Caryophanales; family Paenibacillaceae; genus Paenibacillus; species Paenibacillus sp. FSL M8-0212. Next base: position 3,656,963 of record NZ_JBBORP010000001.1, read on the forward strand.
TCAGGGCAAAGTCATTGTTACCTTTTAAAGGCTCGTTAAGATGGTGCTCATGCTATTTAATGTTCGTTTTCTGAACAGGAGGGAAGCCAATGGCGAGAAGCAAAGAGTTCGAAGAGTCTGTTGTACTGGATAAAGCGATGAGACTTTTTTGGGAACAAGGATATGAGAAGACGTCTATGACGGATCTGGTTAATCATATGGGAATTCATCGTAAAAGCTTGTATGACACATTTGGCGACAAACATACCTTGTTTCTAAAGTCAGTAGATCTGTATGATCACAAAATCAGCTCAGCCCTTGCAGCAGGCGTAAAGCGTTCTCAAACGGCAACGGAAGCACTTCAGTTTATATTTCTTTCTTTAATTCATGGAGAGGAATCTCCAGCATCAGGCTGCTTCATTGTTAATTCGACGGTAGAATTGGCGGCACGCGATAAAGACATGAACCACCGATCGACGGAGATGTTTGCAAATACGGAGAAACTAATCAAGGACATTATTGTGTGGGGACAGCAAGAAGGTGAATTCACAACGGAGTACAACGCCGAGGTATTGGCGGAATATCTGCATAACGTTAGCATTGGGTTAAGGGGGATGTCCAAGACCTCGATGACCAAGGAAAAACTGCTTCGTATAGCGATGCTATCGATGGATCTCATACGAAGGTAGTCTATTTTTTCACATTAAAAGAATGTTCGTTCTAATATGGGTGTTCCAGATGAAATATATTTATAGAAAAGAGAGGCAGGTAACGATATGAGAAAGACAGTTCTAATCACAGGGGTATCGGGTGGGATCGGTAAAGAGTTAGCGGATCGGTTTGCCAAAGGTGGACATCATATTGTGCTGGTAGCACGAAGTGAGGGTAAAATACAGGATCTAGCTCAGGAGTATCAGAAAAAGTATGGCATTCAGGCGACGGTTATTGCCAAAGATGTAGCAGCACCTGGGGTACCACAGGAGATTTATAATGAGCTGAAGGAAAAGGGGATTGTTGTTGACTATCTTGTAAACAATGCAGGCTTCGGTCTGTTCGGGACGTTTATGGAAACGGATATGGAGCAAGAAGTTAATATGATTGACGTGAATATCAAAGCTTTAACCATCATGACAAAGCTATTCTTGCCGGATATGATCCAACGTGGACACGGCGGTGTGATGAATGTGGCTTCGTTGGTAGGTTTTTTCCCAGGACCGATGATGTCGGTATATTATGCAACAAAGGCATATGTGCTATCATTCACCGAGGCTTTGGAGAATGAAGTAAGTGGAACTGGCGTTACGGTAACGGCACTGTGTCCAGGCCTGACATCCACCGGGTTTGTGGATCGTTCGGGTATGGGTGTCTCGAAGATGTTGCAGGGCCCGATCATGGAAGCCGGACAGGTGGCCGAAGAAGGGTATCGAGGTTTCTTACGTGGCAAGACGTTGATTATGCCTGGTGCTCGAAACCGATTCATCGCGTTTATGCCGCGGTTGTTGCCGCGTAAGATGATGACTCGCATGATTAGATCCTCACAGGACAAGACAGGACATTAAACATATAAAGAGGATAAATCAAGTCTTCCTCAAGTCGATCGCTTCACGTTGTTCTTCATTCTTCTTTTCTTTTACGACAAACATACACAAAAACAGGAGGAAAGCTGAAAGGCACAAATTGAATTTTCTCCATCTCAAATAACTCAGCTAATTGTTTCTTCATATGAAGTGAGTACTGGTACAAAACTAAGGTGCCTCCAGGTCGGAGCGCTGTATGAATCTGTGACAGGATGTTTTGTCTCATTTCTCTGGAGAAATTAAAAAATGGCAGTCCACAAATGATGCTATCCAACTGATGGATATGTTCTTGATTGATCCTTTTCAACAGATAGGAGGCATTTGAATGGAACATGAATTCAGGATATGTTTTCTTCAGATTACTTCTCATTTTGGGGTCTCTTTCAAATAAAAACACGGTTGCGGATTTTGGTAAATGTGATCTCATGAGACGTGTGACGGCACCTGTTCCTGGCCCCAGCTCAGCCATGGTTCTAACCTCCTCCCATCGTACAGAATGGACGATTTTACGGGCTAGAAATTTGGAACTGGGCAGGAGACTGCCTACTCGTTTGGGATTCCTCAGAAATCCTTGCAGGAAAAGAAATGGTTCGGATGTTTTCATCGCGGTATCCTCCATGGTTGAATTCATTGATGGTTCACTTGATGTTGGAAGGCAAGTTTAACTCGAATGTAAATACGTTATGCGTATGTTGAAGCGTCAAGGTGCCTTGATGTAGCTCTGCAATATTTTTGGCTATCGAAAGACCTAAACCTGACCCCGCTTGAATGCCTTCACTGCTTCTTGAATAATCCACCTTATAAAAACGGTCAAACAGTTTATCTTTTTGCTCCATTGTGAGCGGCGCACTTTTATTTTCGACTTGAATGGTAATGTGCTCATGGTGCATACTCATTCGAATGTCAATCACACCAGGTTTAAAGGAATACTTCAGGGCGTTCATGAGAAGATTATCAATAGCACGAGCAATCTTATCACTATCCACGTAGGCCATAATTGGGGCATTACCGATCTCTTTCTCGATATGAATACCATTCTCCTGAGCTAAAGGTTCAAATTCAAACAACAACTGGTCTAACAGCTGATATAGGTCAACCTTTTTCAAATCCAATTGGGTATCTACTGAGGTTAGACGTGTGTATTCAAATAAATCATCGAGCAGCTTCTTTAGATGCGTTGCTTTGTTATAGGCGTTTTGAATGAAGCGGTCATACTCTGCTTTGTCTTGAAATGATTCTGTTCTTAGAAGCTCAATATACCCGATGATGCTGGTAAGCGGTGTGCGCAGGTCATGCGAGATCCCCGTAATCATATCCATCTTGGATTTCTCCAGCTCGCGCTCTTTGATGATCTGCAGCTGCAACTGTTCAGTCATGTGATTGATGTTGGAAGCAACGCGTCCAAGTTCATCTTGTCGATTGACAGGCACCCGATAGTCCAGATTGCCTTCTGAGATGAATTGAAGCCCTTGCTCTAAAGTAATGAGATCTCTCACAATTTTTCGTGTAGAAAACAAAAAAATCAACGTGAAAATTACGATAAAAATTGGTGTTAGGACATAAGGAAAGATGTAGAGAAGTGAAGGCCAATTAAATTTTTCACTAATTTTTGCGGCACCTATGATCAACATATTATTTACACCCACAGAACCAACAAACGAAATCAATAAACTGATCAACATTCGATATAGGATGTTAATCTGTATCTTTTTTTTAAACTGTGGTAATCGTTTAATCAATTTTATAACCCACTCCCCATACCGTTTTAATATACTGAGGTTCCCGTGGATTCACTTCCAGCTTTTCTCGCAGGTTACGAATATGAACCATCACCGTATTATCGGAATACCCGTAAGGTTCTTTCCACACGGTTTCGTAAATCTTCTCGGAGCTAAATACTTGTCCAGGATGGCTGGCAAGCAACACCAGAATAGAAAACTCCAGTGGAGTAAGCGAAATGTCATTTTCTTTGAGCTTCACGGAATGTTTACTTGTATCAATGACAAGGTCCTTGATCAGGATAAGTGAATTGAATTCAGCTTTGCCAATCAGTGTTTGACGTCGTAACTGAGCTTTAACACGAGCCAGTAATTCTAGCGGATTAAACGGTTTGACCATGTAATCGTCAGCCCCGGTAGTCAGGCCAGTGATTTTATCAATGTCTTCTTCCTTGGCGGATAGCATTATAATCGGAGTGGATGATACTTCTCTTATTTTGAAGCAGGCTTTGATTCCGTCCATGATGGGCATCATGACATCCAGTATTACGAGTTGGACCGATGTTGTTTTGATAATATTTAGCGCTTCCTCACCATTGGTTGCTTCAATGACCTGATATCCTTCGTTACGTAAATAGACATGAATGACATCACGGATATCGGGTTCATCATCAACCACGAGAACAGTATTCACAATTCAACACTCCTTAAAAATTAGGATAATATCAGTGTAAACGATAGCCCAAGATGTTTAAATTGTTTCCTTTTTGCGACAGACATAAACAAACGCAGGTGGGATATTCAAAGGCACTAATTCTATTTTTTGGATGATAAAGTGCTCGGATAATGTTTTTTTCATTTGAAGTGAATATTGAAAAGCGATGAATAACCCTCCAGGTTTGAGTGCCTTATAGATCTGGTCTACCAACGTATTTCTTAATTCAGGCTCAAAGTTGAAGAAGGGCAATCCGCTAAAAATGTAATCCAGTTGCTGAACGCCCTCTTGATTCATGGATTCTACTAATCGAGCGGCATCTGGATAACAGGAGAACTCCGGGTATGCCGTCTTAAGAGTATTCCTCATCGTTTCGTTCATCTCAAACAAGAACACTTTCGTTGAACCCTGCACCTCTTGTTGAATATAACGAGTGACAGCACCTGTACCCGATCCGAGCTCGGCGACTGCTTTGGCCTCTAGCCAAGAGGCTTGCTTCACCATTTTACTGGCGAGAAACCGGGAACTGGGTATGATGCTACCGACATGTTTAGGGCTTTGAAGAAAGCTTTTCAGGAATAAAATAGGTTCATTGGAATTCATGATTGTGGTTCCTCCGTATATGTGATGGTCTGTTATCAAAACCAGTTAGAAATGTAATAATTGGAGCGTAGAAAGAATGGGACCGCCGAAGTAGATTCCCGCTGTAAAATACGTTATGGTCCATAACAAAGCACTTGAATAAGAGATAAGAGCAAATTTTCTATACTGCACGCCGCTCAGTCCAATGACCAAAGGGAGAACATATCGAACGATTGGAATGAACAAACCGATGCACATCGCCCAATTGCCACTCTTATTTAGAATCAGTTCAGCCTTGACGAAGTGTTTATGATGTTGAAATCTGTGTGTTATCTTGGTTCCAAATAACTTCCCTGCAAAATAAGCAAAGGTAATGGCTGTTAATAGTCCGGATAAAATACAGAAGTATGTGATCCATGAATTGATAACTCCTGTGTGACTCAAAATGGCACCGCTGATAATCGTGATCTCATTTGGAATTGGAATCCCGAAAGGCCCCAATGAGAAGGCAAAATAAAAAATCAGATATCCATACTGATGAAGTAGCTCTAAAATCGTATTACTGATCATTGTTTTGCCTCCTCTCTTGTTGATATAGCAATCTTAATGAAAAAAACTAAGGAATTAATGAGCATAAATCTGAAGAAAATCTAAAGAATACATAAGCAAAGCCACACAACTACGTTAAAGAGAAAAAAGCCTTGCCAACGTACTGGCAAGACTTGAACAGGTGGATATACTCAGGAGCGGTGATCAAGTGATATGAATTTCTGAATATCAAGTAAAGTTAGTCTCGAAAAGGAACGGTATAAGCGGGCCCGAGTTGATTATCTATATCTTTATCTGCAAGGAAGAGGATGAGCATCAAAGAAGAGCCGAGACGTCATAATGACGACTCAGCTCTTTTTTATGTCCCAGGGGATCAGACTTCTTTGAAGTCAGTTTAATGTAGGAAGTAGAACCATCTGAATTTGGTACCAGCAACAAAAAACAAAACAATCCATCCCCATAGAAACAGTAAACGTAAAGGTCGTGGAATCAGTAAATATTCCGAGTACAATTTGCTGAAAAGTTTCATTACAGTAGTGACCACCCCTGCTAAGTTACTCCCTTATATCCGCTTTCGAAAGAAAAAGAGACGACCAAGATCCCAATAAGTCTGTATACCGTGGCGTAGGCCTCGAGGTTGCTTCTGGCGATTACCGATCCGATGATCGAAATAAGATAATAGCAAAAGACCAAAGGTGATCTTATAACTCAGATGCAGAACCTCCAATTATATCAAAATTAGGTATATTATATCATGATAAACACCAGAGGACCTTTTTGTATCAGATTCAGCCATACCTACTCATTCAATAAATAAATCGAACGAAATAATGCTGTAATGCCAATATATAGTGTAAGGAGGAGGGAGATGGATAATGAGTGAGCATGATGAGTACATAGAACTTGTAACGTTAATACGGGCTGGGCGTGAAGAAGCATATGGAGAATTATATGAGAAAACAGTGACGGGGGTATATCAAACTGTGCGATTTCTCATCAAGGACAAGTCTGACGCGGAGGATGTAGTACAGGAGATTTACATTCAGGCGTATCGATCATTAGCGCGATATGATGCGGAGCGTGCTTTTCGTCCCTGGTTAATGGGTGTGACGATGCGGCAGGTCCAGAGTTATCGACGCAAAAGATTGATGCAGTTTCGGTTTGGCAAGCGGATCGAAAAATCTGACGTGGGACTAGAATATGATTTTTCCACTGATCTGGTCAACAAACTGGCGAATCGGCCTCTGCTGGAACTGGTCCGCCGTTTGCCGTACAAGCTGCAGCAGGTGGTCACCCTTCATTATTTAAATGAATACACGCAAGAGGAGATTGCTGACATATTAGAGATTCCGCTTGGAACCGTAAAATCGCGTATACATGCGGCGCTGGCGAAGTTGAGACAGAAAGAGAAGATGAATCCGAGATTGCGGGGAAAGGTGGAGGATCTGCATGAAACTCGATGAACAGTTGCGAACAGCCTACCAGGAAGAAACCAAAGACTGGTCCATCTCTGCGAGTATTAAACACAAAATGATGGATAGTATTCGAAATGATTCACACATCAGGAGAAATCGAAAAAAATGGCTGGTCACTGGGCTATTGGCTGTTGTACTAATTGTTCCCACCGGAGCCTACGCAGGGTACACCTATCTCGCAGACGGAATATATGGTTCACAGGAAAATGTTGCTGCTATGGGGGGAACAGCTGAGGATTATATGAGGTTGGAAGCGAAGCTGCAGACGGCCAAGGCCCATTTCAGCGAAGAAGAATTTGTTCAATATATGGACCTGCTGAAGCAAATGGGGCAAATGGCTCTGAAGCATGCCGATTCTCAAGGCAATATGCATCCAGAGCAGTGGAGTACAGTGGAGCAGGAACGATATAACCTTCTTGCAGCTGAGCTGGAACCGTTTTTCGAGAAGCTGGAAGCTGTGAGTGTAGGGTCCTCCAAAAAACGGATGGACGAGGAGCAATTTTGGACGGAACAGTTGGAACAGGCAGAGAAGACATTTACCAAGGAACAATATCGTGAGTTCAAGTCTGTCTATGAACAAATGAAGAAATACAAAGTTATGGTGATGGACAAGGATGGAAGTATTCATGAGGAACGTTTGTCGGCGGAGCAGAAGGATGATTTAAACCAGCTAGAGAGACGCCTAATCCCCTATTTGAAACGGTTAGAGCTCAATTTGCGTTAATTCGGGTGAACTGTGAAAGTGGAGAAGAAGCGGAGAAGTGAATTTTTTCGCTTCGATCTTGTTGTTGTGACTGTTACTTCCTCCCCTGCACCTTCAGCCGATATTGATGCGGTGTAGAGCCTGTGGTAGTACGGAATACTTTGCAAAAGTAGGAGGGGCTGGTCATACCAACACGGTGACCGATTTCGGGAACGGTGAGCGAGGAACGGGTGAGCAACACACAGGCATGACGAATGCGGGTGGCTTGAGCATAAGCAACAATTGTGGTGCCAGTCGCTTTTTTGAATACATGAGATAGATGATAGGGGGATAGATGAAGTGTATCTGCGATATGCTCCAAACGAAAAGGCTCTTGGTAATGCTGCTCAATCCATTGCATGATGGCTTCGGCATGAGGGTGAAGAACGTTTGCACTGGACGAAAGTACATCTTGGGAACGGCTTTGCTGCCCGTCTTGCCACAGATAGCGAAGTTGTGCGAGCAGATCCAATAAAAAGAGGCGTGTATCCTCTTCTATTTCGTGAGGAAGCAGACCTGGATACGTATCTGCATATTGTTCCATTCGTTGAACGAGTGGGGATGTCGCAGCAAGTCGGATGGGCTGAATGGGGGATTGCTTTTCCAGCAGATCCTGTATGAAGTCGTGAGTAACAATAAATTGGGGCCAATGTGCCTTCAGTAGATCAAGTTCAACCATGAGTACATTTCGAATGAAAGGCTGCTGTCTGGATACTTGAATCTGGATGTGGTGCAATTGAAAAGGTCGAAAAATCATGAGTATACCGGGTTCAAGGGAGAAAACCTGACCTTCGGTTATCAACTGCCCATATCCTTCGTGAATATAGGTTATCTCCAGCTGCGAATGAGCATGGAACACTTCGCGAGACGTAGTGTTGGATGTACGACGACAGACCAGATTAAATTGTTCTCCCAGAAAGATGGACTTCATGAATGCCTCCCTTATCATGCGCAAGATAGTTTTATTTTAGCACAAGATGAACGCATAAAAGCGCTTTATTATTGTGTATTGTGAAGGGAATAAGGGAGGTATACAACGATGTTAAAAGTAGCGATTATCGGAGCAGGTGCAATTAGTGGAGCACATATCTCAGCATATTTGGCGTTCCCTGAGCGATGTCAGATTGTTGCTGTGGTCGATATCTACGTGGAAAAAGCACAGAAGCGAATTAATGAATATGGTCTGAAAGGTGCACAAGCTATCACGGATTACACAGAGTTACTTGCTCAAAACATTGATCTGGTATCAGTCTGTACACCGCCGTATACCCATGCCCCAATTGCATGTGATTTCATGCATGCAGGTGCGCATGTGTTAGTCGAAAAACCGATGGCCTCTTCCCTGGAGGAAGCGGATCTGATGTTGAGAGCAGCGCAAGAAAGTGGCAAGTTACTATCTGTAGTAGCACAGAACCGGTTTACAACACCAATGATGAAACTGAAAGGTGTGCTGGACAGTAAACGGATGGGCCCCATCGTACATGTGCAGGTTGATTCTTTCTGGTGGCGGGGTCACAATTATTATGATCTGTGGTGGCGCGGGACATGGGAAAAAGAAGGCGGAGGCTGCACCCTCAATCATGCGGTGCATCATATTGATGCCATGCTCTGGATGATGGGACCTCCAGTGGAATTGCAGGCCATGATGGCGAATACCGCACATGATAATGCCGAAGTTGAGGATATATCCATGGCGATGCTTCGCTTCAAGGAAGGGGCGCTTGGCATGATTACCAGTTCAGTTGTACATCACGGAGAGGAGCAGCAGTTAATTTTTCAGGGGAAAAAAGCCCGGGTATCTGCACCTTGGAAAGTGGTTGCTTCTACCGCGCGAAATAACGGATTTCCGGAACCGAATCGAGAGTTGGAACACCAGATTCAGAAGTTCGCTGACGAATTACCGGATGTTACTCATGTCGGTCACGCTGGGCAAGTTGAGAATTTGTTAAATGCTATTGAGACAGGATCTCCCCTTCTGGTGGACGGAGAAAGTGGTCGAAATACGCTTGAACTGATTGTGGGTATCTATAAGTCGGCAAGCACAGGAGAAAAGGTTATATTTCCAATAGGGGCGGAAGACGCGTTTTACACAAGAGAAGGAATTATGCAACATGCCGTACACTTTTATGAAAAAAAGACGACGGTGGACAACTTCGAGGATTCGAGTATTACACCCGGGAGCAAGTTGGATTTTTAATGCAAATTTCTAGTATTTTTTAGACTATTTAATCATTTTTTTTGTGATAAGAGCAATATGAAAAACTATAGAACAAGTGGGTGATATATCCAAGAAAACGCTGTTAGATCAATTGATCTGGCAGTTTTTTCTGGTTGGCTACATACTTGGAAATTTTCTTGTTTTTCATTACCTCTCAATTTAATTGGAAATGAAAAAGGGAATTTCGGATCTGAACTAAACAATGTCTAGGACTGTTGTGAAAATAAAGGACTATATTCTTAGGTACAATTGGTCATATATAACAAAAATATGTTGTAAAATTGCTGAAATGGGTCTATTATTTAATCTACTGTTACTTATTTATCCAAATGCTAGGTACTAAGAACCAAATTAGATAAGAATTTGATTATATTTAAAATGGGAAAAATGAATGAAAAATTGGAATTGTAAAATTCATGAAATTACATAATTTTCAAGAAAGTGGGTTAAAAGAACTACATGGGGGATTTTGGGAAGTTAACAATCGGTTCTATGTTGTCTATTAATATTGTTTTATTTATCATTGGATTTTTAATGTACAGGAAATGGCGAAACCCAACATACTTAAAGTTTTTGGGAGCTTTTTCTTTAATGTTATTCGCAAATGCGGGTATGGCTCTGATGCCTCATAAGCTCATGTCTGCATATATGTTTTTCATATCACTCTATGCAGCTGGAATGATAATTGCTCAAATCGGGATATTTCGACTTTACTACAACAAACGAACAGACAAACTTTATGTACATTTAGGCGGAACTGCGGTTACTTTGATTACTGCCGCAATGTCTTTGTTCTTACCCGTACAAATGAGTTCCTTTTTAGTGTTTCTCTCTGTAGTAGGTGTGACATTGTACACACTCATCAAGATTTTTCCGGATGTCGGGCTAAATCCACAGTATTTTATGGTAACGATCCTTTTTGCAATGCAGCTATTGTTGCATCTTTCGGGCGCATTTACAGGTTATGAACTATTGGCAGAACTTAGTTTGATTTTGAGTGTTTTTGTTAGCTTCATAGTGTTCACGATGATTTTCGAAAAAATTATTGGGGTTATGCAAGCAGCGACATACACATCAACACGTGATGAAGTAACAGGTTTGTTCACGCAAAAACATTTTATTCATCAAGCTAATCAAGCTTTATCCAAAGGGAAGACAGTAGGGGTATTATACATAGAAATTCAGAATCCAACCCACATTTCGGAGGAAGAGTCCTTTAAGAGAGCGGGAAGAGCCGTGGGCAGGGCTTTGGAAGGTAGTGGATTTGCTGGACGTTACCAAAGTGATGTCATTGTAGCTCTTATAACAAGTTCTAATTTACCATTAGCAGAGCTGGCTAACTCCATAAGGATGAAAATTGATGTTGAAGCCTCAAGTACTGTACTGATTGGGTATATTGACACTAAGCCTGAATTTACACTGGATGATCATATCCGTGAGGCGAAAGAAGGAGCTATTCGAACGAAGCAAAGTGGGCTTAATAGAATCTTTGATCTAGACCAAAGTAAAATTTTAGCGGATTAATGGAGGCAAACATAGTGAATGCGGTTATCATTTCCAGTAAAGCTTCTACACTAGTACATGAAGCCATAGGGAATACAGATGTTAGTTTTGAAAAAGTAGGTCGCTTTGAGAGTGGTCAGTTTATCGAATTTTGCGAAGCTGTAGCTAGAATTAACATCAATGCATTTATAACTGATTTAGACTGCACCGATTCAAATACTTTTCTACGTGGAATTAGTCAATATCGAACAGTGCGTTCAAATACTCGAATTATTGTCATTGCTCTTGATCGTTATGAGGATGACGGAGTCGTTCATGAATTGGCAGACATGGGGATCAACGTTGTTACAACCTCGCCAGGAACGAAGCCAAAGTCCATTATTCCAGCACTGCGCAATTTATTGCCAAATCAAAGCGAGGTAACTGGAAATGGACAAGAGGATTGGGAATCAACAGATTCTGATCTTGAGAAGATTAAGGATCGCATTTATCGATATACAGCGAAATTAACCTCTGCAGGCAGTTTTGACTCATCAGATGTCATGGATTTGGAACTTCCAGATGTGCCGATCCAAGAAAGAATCATTCTAAAAGATCGAATCATCGGAACGATTTTAGTTGGAGTTATGGGTGTTGAATCTAAAGTCGGTTCAACTCATCAAAGTATATTAATTGCAAACTATTTAAAACGTAAAGGCTACTCAGTAGGTTTAGTAGAGGCAAATAGTTCAAGTGACTTTACAAGTATTGAGAACGCGTATGAAGGAACACAGGATTTCAAAAGCAATAACATTCACTTCTCTATAGAGGGCGTGGAGTATTACAAGAATAATAACAAATTGGATATTAACCATCTGATTACAGCAGGACATGACTACTTAATTTTAGATATCGGGAGCTTTGAAGAGAGTGACTGGAGTAAAGAGTTCTACAGAGCGAGTGTAAACATTGTGTTGGGTGCGGGTAGCGAGTGGCGACAAGGGAAAATTAGAAGATTTAGAGATTTACATAAAAAAATGGATCAGTCTAATTGGGTTTATTGTGTACCATTTGTTGAAAATCTCAGTATCCAAGATATTCGAAAAGATCTTCCAGGGAATCTCGTATATCGAATTCCACCACATGCTGATCCCTATAAACACCAAGGAGATACAGACTCGGTATTAAACAAGTTGATGAAAAGTTACATGGGGGACTCTAAGAAGATATCTTCAAAAGCATTATTGTATGGTGTCCTTGGACTGTGCATCGTTATTATTATTGTTTTGGTAATATTATTGGTCGTGAATAATTAAGTTTAATCATGTTGGATTGAGAGGAGTTCGTTATGTCTAAGATTCGTTTTAGGCAGAAGCAGTTGCTTCTGTCAGCTTCCATTGGGGGGGCAATCATTTTATTTGTATGTGTTATCGCTGGCTATTTTATTATTGACTATATTCAAGGAAGATATGTTGAGCGAACACTTCAGATTGAGCAACAACTTCAAGATGCACAGAAGAAGTTGAATGAAGATAAGATGAAAGTGATCGTACTGAATGATGATCATAAGGCCGGAGATTTAATTACAGAAGATGACGTGAGTTCTCTAGTTGTACCGGTTAGTACGGTACCCCAAAATACAGTAGAGCAAGCAGAGATTGTAGGGAAAAGGATTAAGATTGATGTTCAGAAAAACTCTATTATCACCACACCAATGTTGTTTGAAGATGGAATAACACCGAATGACCTTAGAAACCAAGAGTTTAGTCTAGTACAGCTTCCTTTAAAGTTGAAAAAAGATGAATTTGTAGATGTTCGGATTCGTTTTGCAACAGGTCAGGATTACATAGTACTTTCTAAGAAAAAAGTAGAAGATTTAAATAATGGAACAATATGGTACAAAATGACTGAAAAAGAAATTTTGACGATGTCAAGTGCTATTGTAGATGCTTACATCAATGATGCCTCTATCTATGCATTAAGTTATGTTGATCCTTACATGCAAGATGGTGCAATCATCAACTATCCATCTAATCCTAAAGTATTGGATCTCATTGAATCTAATCCTAATATTGTTGGATTGGCAACAACGGCTCTCGAACGACAAGTAAGAGCAAAATTAGAACAAGATCTTCAGTCCATGAGTGATGAAGATAGACAAAAGTATATCAGTGGACGTAATACGACGGAGATGAACTCAAGGGAGTACATTACTGAGACAGAAGGACAAGGGAACGGAACAACATCCCAGCAAGATAATTCTCTGATGAATGAAAATTCAGAGGATATGAATCAGCAAAGTAATACTGGAAATACACCAAATTCAACTTCAGACTCAGGTAGTATTTTCAAAGATAGCAATACACGTGAACCTGCACAGTAAATAAGGAGACCAAGATGAAACAAATACTTGTTATGGGCCACTATGATAAAACGGATTTTATGATGTACCTTGGTAAATTGTTGTCAATGGATCATCGGGTTCTGATTGTAGATGCAACGCAAAATAAGGATTATGAGTTCGTATTCCCTAAAATTGATCATTCTCTCACGATGAACACTCATGATCAATTTGATGTTATGGAAGATGTCCATTCATATGAGGACCTGATGCATAATCTGGAAGAACAGAAATATGATTTTGTACTCATAGATTGTAATGACGAGGCTTCGTTGGTTGATTGGCCAGAAGTGGATTTTGTTTATGTTGTGACTTCCTATGAGAATCCTGTTATTCAGAAAAACGTTAACCTTATTCGCGCGTACTTCCAGGGAGAAAAGTTATCCTCTGTTAACCTTCCGGTAACGAAAATTATTTATGAGGTTAGTAATCATCTGGACGAAAAATATATGGATAGTTTGCTGGATGAACTACCTTTATTGTGGAAAGAGAGTCTTGTTTATTATCCTGATGAACGTGATCAGACACTGAAGATTATTAATCAATATAAAAATACAGTCATGGTCAAACGTATGTCCAGTTCATACAAGCTAGTCATTAAACAGGCGATAGAGTTCATCCTTGGGTTGGAAACGTCAAAAGTTAACGCATTATGGAAGCGGGCCGAAAGGAGTAATTAACATGGGTAAAATTGCATTATGGGGTATGCAGCATGGATTAGGCGTAACCAGTGCAACCGCTGCTTTGGCTGCATTTATCGGGTTGGAGTATGATGTGAGAACTTTAGTATCTCAGCCGCAGCGGACGGACGGGGATATGGAGCGGTTTTTCAATAAAACAATTAATCAATATAATCGGCAATTTTTTGCCATTGGTGGATTGGGGCTCGACTCATTAGAGCGTGTTGCGAAGAGTAGTAAGCTTGAACGCAATAGTGTTAAAAATTATACACTAATGGTAGAGCGGAATCGTTTGGACCTTCTTTGGGGAAGTGAACGTCTTAATCGACCACAACAGGGTTCTATCGAAGCTGTGAATATGGTATTTCGTATGGCGGCAGAATACTATGGCATTTCACTTTTGGATGCTAGAAGTGGGCAGGATAACGAGGTCTCTAACAGCCTGATCAGGGATGCAGATTTGGTGGTTATCTGTGTGAATCAAAATATAAGTGTACTAGAAAAATATTTTGACAATCAAAGGAAGCATTGGCCAGAGGTACTTGAAGAAAAGCCACATCTGCTTCTTATGACGCAGTATGATCCTATGTCAAAATATAAGATCAAAAATATAGCCAACAAGTACAAGCTCAAAGCTCCTATATTGACAATTCCCTATAATACAAGCTTCAAAGATCATTTAAATGATGGTGACATTAAAGGTTTCTTTGCTAGAAATCGATTTGTCGGCAGCAGTCATGAAAATCATTACTTTATACAGGAAGTTGGCCGTGCTGCAAAAACAATACTGCATGAGATTGGTATTAACACCAAACTGAAGCGAATTGAAAGAGGGAATTAAGATGGGACTGAATTTCACCATTAATTTCCTCGCAATTGTTTTGATCGTAGCTGTTTTAATTGCGTATTTATTCTTGAAGTTGAACAGAAAACCTGGTCAGGTTGGAACACGTCAGAAAAATGAAAATGAAGAACGGTTCCAATTTGATTATCTTCTTGAATACGTTAAAACCATGATTAATGAGTACGTAAACAGTAACTTGTTGGATATGGGAATGACAAGCGAGGAATACAATCGTCGTCTGGGAGTTGTAGCTGAGCTAAGAAGTGCCATGAAAAATGCGACTTCAGGTGACATACAAGAGAAGATTTATCTTAAGCAATTTATATCTGATCTTTTGGAACGTAATTATGGTTTTAACGATGATAATATCGATAGAATCATTCCTTTTGAGGATGAAGATCAATTAACACAACAAGATAAATTTGATATTTTGCTTCATATATATAAAAAGAAGCACGGATTTCAAGGTCTATCCAAGTTAATTGATAAGTATCAATTGGATCAACCAAAAAAAGTTATTGAAGATGGAACGGTAGATTCATATGTAATTACGGGTGATGAGATTGACTCCATTTTTGTCAAAGAAGCACGTGGTGGTTTGGAGTTTGATGACAAGTTAGCTATCGTTGTGCAGCGTGTATACCAGCATTATAAAGGGTTTGGCGTTATTGACGAAATTCGTGATATGTCCATTGATGGCGTATCTGGTGGGGTATCTGGTGTTCCTACCAATATGCAGATTGTGGAAGATGAGATTTCATTACTGCAAGGAATGAAGCAATACAAGTACCCAGGGTACCAGAGCGTATGGATTTTCTTTCGAGGTAAATCTATACATTTATCGTTTTTAAGTTTTGAAACCGACCTAGAATTGAAAAGGGTATGTCAGAACATCTATAAGTATGACAATCCAGGTCAACTAACGGAGACGAACGGTTTTAAAGTAAATGAGATGAAAGATGGATCCAGGGTCGTGGTTGTTCGACCGCCGTTTGCAGAGAGTTGGGCATTTTTTGTTAGGAAGTTTGATCTACCAAATATGAAATTAGATCATCTGATCTCATCCAAAGATGCCGTAAATGCTGAATTAGCTAGAGATATGATTAAGTATCTGATGAAAGGTGCGCAGGTTACTGCATTTACTGGACCTCAGGGTTCAGGAAAGACATCTTTGGTCATGGCCTCAGTTAAATACATATACGCTACGTTAACTTTGAGGATTCAAGAGATGACATTTGAGCTGCATCTAAGAAGACTATATCCACAACGTAACTCACTAGCATTGCGAGAAACCGAGAACATTGCTGGACAAGCTGGACTAGACCTTCAGAAGAAAACGGACGGTTCCGTAAACATTCTGGGGGAGGTCGCTACGGACCCCGTGGCAGCTTGGATGATTCAGATGTCGCAGGTAGCAAGTTTGTTTACGATCTTTACACATCATGCGACCTCTGCACGAGAATTGGTATGGTCTTTGCGGAACTCATTGCTCAAAACCGGTGTGTTCCAGAATGAGCGTATCGCAGAAGAACAGGTAGCAAATGCGGTGCAATGGGATGTTCACATGCGTAAGGAAATGAACGGTAAACGTTACATTGAGCGAATAACTGAGATCACACCTGTTCGATTTGAATCGGATACGTTGGAGCATGAAGAAGTGTTATCTAAAGATGATTCTATTGAGAGCAAGTTGGACGCTTTGGTCAATCTTCAAAGAGAAGTGTACAGAAGAAATAGCGGAAGAGTATGGAATGCACGAAATATCATTGAATACCATAATGGTGAATACGTTGCTGTGTCTCCAATCTCTCCTGAAAAAATCGAAAAAATGTTGTTTAACATGAACGAGGAAGATCGTGAGAACTTCGGACAGTTTCTGAATGCACACTGGGGGCAGGCTCAATGAATAAGTGGATATGGATTTTTGCCATTGCGGGCGGTGCCCTGCTTATTTCGGGCGGAATACTTCTTTATCTTATTCTCAAAGATCGCAAGCGGAAGAAGAATCGTGAGAATGTATGGCCTTCTTCTAAAAATGTAACAGGAAAAACACCACGACAATTGTTGGTGTTTTACCAGAAATCATATCATCAACTGATCAAGGTTCCGATCGTCAAGTCACAGATTCTGAAGATTCGTAAACGTCTGACTGCGATCAACACCTACGATGAGTATTCATTGCGTAAAGAAACGATGCGAATTACCTATTTGACGCTAGGATCTATCATTATTGGTCTTATTGTACTGGCAATAATCAGTAAAAGTTGGATGGCATTATTCTTTGGAGCGTTAGCAGCTATCGTTATAAACGAATTGTGCATTGATATTTTTGTGAACCGGGTTGAAGATCGTCTGTTAAAACAGTTCTCGAATGTTCTGGAGGATGATCGTCATCATTATCAGGAAGTACGGATGGTTGATGAGGCCTTGTACCAGGCTGCACAATCGTCACCGCATGACATCAAGCTTCAGACGGAGAGGATTCACGAAGTATTAACATCCAAGGACCCTGCTCGAGAGCTGGAAAAATACTATGCGGTTGCGCCTAACCGTTATTTGAAAGTTTTTTCCGGAGTGTCTCATTTAATTATGGAGTATGGTGATCGCAACGTTCAAAAGGGCTCCATGTATCTGAATGCCATTAATAAATTTGTGCAAGAGATCAGATATGACCTGATGAGAAGGCAAAAATTACGTTACAAATTAGGCGGATTGACCTTACTTGCACTTATTCCAATCCTGCTGTCGTTTCCGTTGCAGCGTTGGGCGGAAAACTATTTTCCAATTACGACAGAGTTCTATGACAGCAGAATTGGTTTTTTAGTTCGAATGTTCATATACGCTTCAGCTGTAATCTGTTACTTGCTAATTCGTAAATTATCGGAGAATGATGAAGCCAAATATGTAGCTAAAGGTCCGCGAAAAGAGTGGGAAAAGAAAGCATATTCTTGGTCTTGGGTCAAGTGGATCGTGGATCGATTGGTCCCGTCACCAAATACGAGGAAGCATCATCGAACCAACATGCTCCTCAAAGAGGCAAACTCTCATCTAACATTGGAATGGTTGTATATCCACCGAATCGTTATCTCTGTCTCCGCGTTTATTGGTGTAATTGTGTTCTCTGTGTTTTTACATTACAACAGCGTACACCATATATTCAGCAAACCGACGTCAGAAGCAACGAACATTCTTGGATATATGAATGCGGATGAATTGGAGCGTGCTAATCAGGTAACGACAATGGACAACCAAATTATCGAAGATCTTCGGACGAATAAAGATTTGACGCGAGAACAGGTTGTTCAGTCCATAGAAACTCATTCAAATGAGCCATTAACAGATGTGGCTATGAATAATACTGTCAATCGGATTATCGGTAAAGTAACTGTTGTGAACAACGAGTATCTAAAATGGTGGGAACTCCTTATCGCTATAGGCTTTGGAGTTACAGGGTATTACATCACCATATGGATTTTACAATTTCAGCGTCGGTTACGCGCATTGGAAATGCAAAATGAAGTGGACCAATTCCATGTGTTAATCTCGATTCTGTGTGAATTTGAACGGATCTCTGTGGAGACCGTACTTGAGTGGATGGAACGATACAGTATCATTTTCAGACCAGCGCTACAAAAATGTCTGCTCAATTATGATAGTGGTGCAGAGGAAGCCTTGAAAATGCTGAAATCGGATGCCCCGTTCGATTCGTTTGGTAGAATCGTGAAGCGTCTAATGCAAGCGGTAGATAAGCTTTCGTTACGTGAAGCGTTTGACGATCTGGAGATGGAACAAGAGTACTATGCTGAGCAGAAGAAGGAACGCCTTGAGCGTTTGATTCGAAAGAAAACATCGTATGGCAAGTTATTTGGCTGGACACCAGGTGCACTGCTGATTGCACTATATCTGGTCTTCCCATTCCTTTACATGTCATTCAAACAACTAAGTGATATATCAACACAATTACAAACCATCTAAGAGGGGATTGATTTTTTCATGGAAGAAAATACAGGCGTCGGTATACGGGTCGCAGCCGGGATATTCCTCACCATCATGTTGATTACAATTGTAGTTATTATTACGATTTCATCGCAGGATGCGGCGAAACAAGGACAGACAAAGATGGCTGCAATCACGACGCAGTTGTCGGATACGGAGTATCAGACGTATAGCAATACCACTTTGTCAGGTAGCCAGGTGCTGAATGCAGTGCGGCAATATATGAATCAAGAGCAATTTGGTGTGCAGGTCATAACGGGAAAACAAAAACCTACACAGCCTAAAGGTACTTTTTACGGCGATGTATTTAACGACATCGGAGAGATAACTCCCAATAGTGGTGGTATTTTGAGCCTTGCTAATGCTGAGAAGCAATCTGCTAATGAATATATTAATCCAAGTGGGAAGTTTAGATCTTCTATTGTAAGAGATAAGAATAATATGATTAGAGGCATTGTTTTTGAACAAGAATAGCCAAAATAAAAGTGAGGGCTGATAAACTTGGAAGAGAATACAGGCGTCGGTATTCGAGTGGCGGCGGGCATATTCCTAACAATTATGTTGATTACAATTGTAGTTATTATTACGATTTCATCGCAGGATGCAGCAAAACAGGGACAGACCAAGATGGCCGCGATTACGACACAACTATCGGATACGGAGTATCAGACGTATAGCAATACTGTCTTATCAGGTAGTCAGGTTCTAAATGCAGTTAGACAATACATGAATCAGGAACAGTTTGGTATCCAGGTTATTACGGGGAAACAGAGAGCTGCAGGTGACTCCGTAGGTAACTATTATGGTAATACTTTTGGAGTTGAAAATGGAATAGTAAGTACTATGAATATTGATCAAGATAAAAAGACAAGTTTAGTGAATGCCGAGGATCAGGCGAGTCCCCAATATATTAATCCAAGTGGGAAATTTATATCTAGTATAGTGAGAGATGGTAATAATATGATTAGAGCTATTAAATTTGTGCAACAAAATTAGATAGTTCTGACTCAATTCGAAGGAGGTCTCCAATGAGCGAAACGATGGAAAAGTTCATACTGGTCGCTGCTGAAATCAGCATTCTGATCGTGGCTTGTATGTTCGCTCTTGGAGGCATTCAGTCTCAGGATGCGGCAGTTAACGTTACGCATAAATCCGCAGTAAATGAAGAGCGAAGGTTGTTCACAAGTCTTGAAATTACGGAGCAAGTTACCTATACGGGTGCAGAGGTTCTTCAAAGCATAAGACAAATGAAAACCTTGGACGCCAATATTCGTGTAGTTAATAAATACTTCTATAGTTCAGATGATATTGAAAGTATTGATGTATCAGGAGTCGATCTCAATCGAACCTATGTTGTTTCATATATTCGAGACAGTCAAGGCAAAGTACAAACCATTGTTTTTACATAAAGGGTGAGCTAGTGTGGAAAACTCTTTCTCCAAAATATTAGGCATTTTCATTGCCATCGTGTTGTTATTCTTGTATCCGTTGTTCCAACAGGCTCAAAGACAGGATGACTTGTCTCAGATTGTTATTCACTCAGCTGTGACTACATTCGTGGATTCCGCTAGAACCAAGGGGTATATCACTCCTGAGATGTATCTAGAGTTCAACCAAAAGCTCGGAGCTACGGGGAATCAGTATGACATCCAGATGGAACATTTACACAAGAAATATAATCCGGAATATACCGATCCGGCTAATCCGGCTACATTCCGTGATAGTTTCACGACCTACTTCGATGGTCATTATAATCAGGAAATTATGCAGAGGTTGTTTCCCAATAGCCCAGCATCTGATCTAAATCGTAGATATGTCATGGCGGTAGGTGACTTCTTCACCGTGAAAGTGAAAAATGTTAATCGCACCATGGCTACAATCCTTAGTGATGTTTTTACTGGAGGCATCACGGATGGCAACGTTAAGGTCTATGTTCCTTACGGGGGAATGGTAATCAATGAAGATTACTAATCTGGCAATATTGTTTATCTGTATCTTTGTCCCTTTTTATCTAGTCATGGATTTTCGAACAGGAGACCAAAAAACGGCTCAGGCCTTATCTGATCAATATTCAGCTTCACTGCATACTGCAGTTCAGGATGCTTCTCAGATGTTAAATATGAATGTACTCCAAGAATATGAGGCGGGTTATCAGTCGAGAAAATTCTTCTTTGCGAATAAAGAGAGAGCGCTGGACACTTTCTTTCGCACACTCTATTTGAATTTTGATGTTGTCAATGACCCTGTTAGACAGGGAGCTCTTGCCGGATATATTCCAGCAGTTGCCGTCATTGATTACGATGGCTATGACTTGTACGCAGTGGATGAGTACAGGGATGCCAATGGCGAGAGGGTATTCAAGCATATGTGGAGACCGAAGAAACCATATTCGTACTCGGACGACAGAGGTAACAGTATTAATTTCACGTTGGACAGTTATGTATATGCGTATGATTCTTACGCAAAGGCTTGGGTTGAAGGGTTCCGTGAAGATTTGGAGGGCACAACCAACATTCCTTTATTAGACAATGCAGCCAATTTTGAAGCGATGCGAAAAAGTGTCATCGTGAAAAGTATTCAACAGGATCTGGCTTATTATATAAACAAACATAATGAGTACGCGACTCGGTACGGAGTCCATTATACCTTTAGCCTTCCACAAATTTCACAGGAAGAATGGATCAACTCCATCGATGACATTGGAATTATGGCATTTATCCAAGGAATTCCGATAGGGGACCAATTCTATAACAACTATGCTCTTGGTGGAGGCCGACTGGTCAAGAAAACAGAGATTAAAGGCGCTGTCGATCTGACAACCGGTATTAAATACTACTACCCTAGTACATGTTCTTATGGTTATCGGGAAGATGAGACCTTCTCAAGTGAAAGAGATGCAGCAGCAGCAGGTTATTATCCGAAGGGTTGCATGAATCGCTAAAAAATACGTTGAAGAGGAGGCAGACTGAGCATGTCCCATTTTTTTTATAAGAGATCGCCTAGGATTATTAAGGAAACATCGGGAGAGGAAGTGGAAATTTTCTCCCCGCCTTCACTTCCTCAACCACCACAACTGAACATTATCTCGATTATGGTTCCCATCATGGTTACAGTTGCAGGTGGAGCGGCAATGATGACTTTTTACCAAAGTCGGGGGAATGGGCAATTTGTAACTGTGCAGATGATTTCCCTCTGTATGATGGTCGTTTCGTATTTTGTTCCTGTACTGGTTCATTTTCAGAGTAAAGCAAAGCATCGCAAGAAAATTAAAGATCGTGAACGTTTATACGACAATCATATCAATGAGAACAGGGAAACGCTGCAGAACTGGAAGAACGAATTGATTTTGAATTGGCACCAAACCCATTTGGATCCACAATTTTGTATCAATATGGTCAAGGAGCGAAGCTCTTCGGTATGGGAGCGAATTCCACAGGATTTCGACTTTTTGAAAGTTCGCGTAGGCATTGGAACCGTGCCAAGTAACTTCGACATTACAATACCTAAGCAAAACGGGGTAGAGAAGGATCCGATGCTTGAAAAAGCGAGGGAAATGACGGAGAAATTCACTACAATTACGAATGCTCCCGCCTTGTTGGACTTGAGTAAATATCGCATTATCGGACTTGTTGGCAACGAAGAAGAACTAAATATGTTCTGTCGTACTGTTGTGACCCAACTTGCGGCACATCATGCACCGGACGAGCTTAAAATGGCCGTATTTATGAATAAGATACAGCGAGAAAATTGGGACTGGATGAGGTGGATTCCCCATGTGTGGAACGACACCCGTTCGGGCAGATATCTGTTCGAAGAACGTGGATATCAACCTCAATTGATGGAGCAATTATTTACGATGTTACAGCGTCGTCAATGGTTAAACAAGGGCGAGAAAGCACTCCCGTTTTACGTCTGTTTCCTGCCGTTCATTGAGATGCTGGAGCATGAACCTATTCTTCCTTTGATGATGAAGAGCTCAGAGGTCATTGGTGTCTGCAGCATCGTACTTGCACCGAGCAAGGACGTTCTTCCGAAGGAATGTGAACTTGTTATTGATTTACATTCGGCTGAAGGGGTCATGCGTTCAACGAATGTAACGGGTGGTTCTGCTGGCGATGCTACCTATGCCAAGCCTAAGGATGAGATCCCATTTGTACAACCCTTCAAATCAGATCAGATGACACTGGAACAAGCAGATCAATTTGCACGTCAGATTGCTCCGTATCGGATCAAGCGGAATTCTGCGGATGAGATTGTAAATGTACTGACGTTGTTTGAACTATTTGGAATACAGAATATAGAACAGTTTCATGTGGAAAACAATTGGCAGAAGTCACGTTATCCCAATACCCTTCCTTTCCCTGTGGGTGTTAGAGGGGGGAAAAAACCGGTTCTTCTGAACCTTCATGACAAGATCGAACGTAAAGGGCATGGTCCTCACGGACTCATGGCAGGGACGACCGGTTCAGGTAAAAGTGAAGTTATTCAATCCATTATTGCATCACTCGCGGTTGAATATCATCCCCATGATATGGCGTTTATGCTGATTGACTATAAGGGTGGGGGCATGTCCAACACGTTCCAGGAATTGCCTCATGTTATTGCCACAGTAACCAATCTCGAAGAAGAAGGATTAATCGAACGTTCTAAGGTTTCCCTTAAAGCCGAGCTTAAACGAAGACAGCGGTTATTCATTGCTGCTGGTAATGTACAGCATATTGACGAATATTATCTTACAGAGTGGAAAGATCGGGATCCTCTCCCGCATCTATTCATCGTCATCGATGAGTTTGCCCAACTGAAAAAAGACCAACCGGAGTTCATGAGTGAATTGGTTTCCATTGCGGCTATTGGTCGGACATTGGGAGTGCATCTGCTCTTGGCAACCCAGAAACCAGGCGGCGTTGTAGATGATAAAATCTGGAGTAACTCCCGTTATAAAGTCTGCCTTCGAGTTCAGGACGAAAGTGATAGTCGTGAGATGATCCGAATTCCGGATGCTGCTCATATTACAAACCCGGGTCGTGGTTTTCTACAAGTCGGTAGTAATGAAGTATTTGAATCCGTTCAATTCGCATGGAGCGGTGCTCCGTATCGACCAGATCAGAGTATTACGCAATCTGACCGCAATATGTATGCTTATGAATTAGATGGACGCAAGACCAAGTTAAGAGACCAGCTCGAGTTGCTTCAGGAAACAAAACCTGCTGAAGAAAAGACACTCAGTAAAAAACAATTAAACGTTCTTATTGAGCATATCGCGATGAAAGCAGAACGCGAAGGTATTCAGCGTCTACCAGGTCCTTGGCTGGAGCCATTGCCTAATCATCTGACCTTGGAAGATCTGGCTGTTAGTTCCAGTGAACCAGGTAAAATTTTGAATCCGCAAGTTGGACTTATTGATGATGTAGTGAACCAAAGACAATTTCCACTTCGGATCGATCTCGAATCAGGACATTGGCTAATATATGGTATGCCAGGTACGGGGAAAACAACATTTATCCAGACCTTGCTCTATTCACTGGCAATAGAAACCACACCTGATGATGTGAATATCTATGCGCTCGATTTCGGAAGAATGCTGAAGGATTATACTCTATTACCTCATGTAGCGGATGTCATTCAGGATGATCAGGAAGAGAAGATGAACCGATTGTTCAATTATCTGGAAGAGACCATTAGTAAGCGCAAAACGCTGTTTGCTGAAACAGGAGTGAAATCCAGACTGTCTTACTGTGCTGAAACAGGAAATACGCTGCCGGCCATACTAGTCATTATCGATAGCTATGTTAGTTTCCGAGGGCAGTTCGAGAAGCTTCATGAGAAGCTGGATCCTCTGCTGCGTGAAGGTCCGGGACTAGGCATATACTTTGTAGCAACGATCAACCGTATTTCCGATATGTTGGAACGAATCCGCAGTAACTTTCCGAATGCTGTCTCATATATGCTTGCAGATGCAGGGGACTATAACTATGCCGTAGGAAGGCTGAACAAAGCACCAACACAGATGCCGGAAGGAAGGGCCTTTGTGAAGGGAACAATCCCTCCATATGAATTCCAAACAGCGTTATCCATTAATGCGGTGAATGAGTCTTCCCGTGCCAAGTTATTACGAGAACAGTTTGCAGAACTTGATGCTGCTTGTAAGACTGCTAAACCAGAGTCCATTCGAGTATTACCTGAGGTCATTGCTATTACAGAAGTGTTGAAAGATATTAATATTGTGTCTGCCCCTACGCTACCCGTTCATATGAACATTGATAGTTTGAGAATGTTGGGATGGGATATGGAAGCGGATGGTCCATATTTCATAGTTGCCGGAAGAATGGAATCTGGTAAAACGTCATTGCTCGTCACAATAGGATTGATATCAGCCATGAAGTATTCGCCGGATGAGCTTGAACTGTATCTATGCGACTTTAGACGCACGCCTCAAGGATTGGGAGCACTGAAGGAATTAAATCATACGGTGGCATTTGCAACCAATGAGGCAACGATGGAAGAAATGATCGAAAATCTACGTACGAAACTGGAAGAGAGAGTTGCTGATCCAGATGAATTCGCTCCGAAGATGGTTCTAATGATGGATGATGTTGATTTCCTAGCTAAGCGTATCTCCAGAACGATCACAGCTCATCTGGAATACATCACCCGAAACGGACGAGAGCACGGTGTCTATATTATCGTTTCTGGGCAAGCCAATGCCATTAACCGTAATTATGATGAGTGGATGAAAGAGATTAAATCCGGTCAGATCGGTTGGTTGTTGGGTACGGCTGAATCTACAGATACTGAGCTGTTTAATATTAAAGTTCCTTTTGTCTCAGGTAGTCGAGTACTGCCGGATGGAGAAGGTTACTATATTAAGCGGAAATTCGTAAGTGTGAAAGCAGTACATGCATTTGCCAATGGGGTTGCTCAGGTTGAAGAACAAGTAGCAGAAATAAATAGAAACGCAGTTCTTGTCGTAAACTAAGACATTAAAGGAAAAAAGACTCATATATGAGTCTTTTTTCCCAAAAAATGTTTGGCAATTCACTAGTTCTTTGTATACAATAGTTAATGGGTAAAATTTATAAAAATGGTATAAAGGGGAAGATAAGAATGGCAAAGATTTTAATTACACCAGAAGAAATTGATAACGCAGGATCGAAGTTTGACCAAGCAGCACAAGAAAGCGAGCAGTTGGCTCAGCAATTGAATTCCTTGATGGAATCCATGCGCTCCCAGTGGGAAGGTATGACTTCCCAAGGATTCTATGACAGATTTGAATCCGATAAGAAGAACATGACCGTTTATGTTGAAATGCTTCGTGCAGTAGGAACAGAATTAAAAGCTATCTCAACTCGCTTCAGACAAGCAGACCAACAGTAGTAGTTACATAAGAAGCCAGGTAAACTTACCTGGCTTTTTCTATATCCAGAGTATGAAAATGTGAGGTTATTCCTATGAGTTATTCAGTACATGCGACGGGAAGCACCCCCGCTCTACTAATCTATTTAATTGATATTAGCGGTTCAATGACACTTGAGCTTGAAGGGCAACGGAGGATGGATATCGTTAACGAGGGACTTCAGACGATTATTCGCCAGATCGTCTACCGATCAACGAAAGGATCAAAAGTGTCTCCTCGTTATCGAATCGCGATTCTTGCCTACAGTGATGAAGTATACGATCTACTAGACGGTGTTAAATCTATTGATCGTATTGCTAATCGTGGAAGTCTGCCACCGCTATACCCGAAACGATTCACAGACACGGCGAAGGCATTCAAACAAGCGGAGAAGATTATTCAGTCTGAGCTTCGTAACATGGAGCACTGTCCTGCCCCTCTGATCTGTCATATGACTGATGGCATTTACACAGGGGAAGATCCTGAACCGATTGTTGAACGGATCAAAACCATGTCTGTCCCTGATGGACAAGTGCTGGTCGAAAATATTTTTATTACAGAGGATGCTTCCACTAGCCGGATTCGCGATACACGAGCTTGGAAAGGGATGATGCCGGATTCCTTCGTGGTGGATCCCTATTCGGAGAAATTAAAACGAATGTCTTCGGTTGTACCTGAAAGCTATCGCGAAATGATGATGGAATCCGGATATTCGATTCAGAAGGGTGCACTTATGATGCTGCCTGGTACAAGTAAAGACCTAATTTCACTAGGGCTGCAGATGTCTGCTTCTACCCCGATGTAACCGTAAGGAGGAGAACACATGGATCGAACATTATTGACCTTAATTATTGATGCTACTGGAAAAAAGACAGATATAGAGCTACCTAATACGATACCTTTGCATGAATTACTTGAACCCATGCTCAAAGGATTAAATGAAGGTATGGCCCTTACGTTTCAAGCATCCAACTATCGCTACTATCTTAGCAGTGATGGAAGCGAGTGGAATAGCATGGACCTTCAGCAGTCTCTGGAGGATGTAAAAGCAATGGATGGAAGCTATCTGCGCATTGAGCAGGTTAACTCCTTCTCAACAATATAATTTCGAATCATTTTTTTGTGCAAAGGGGAGCAAGAATCGTGTTTCCACCTGATATAAATACAGAACTACGAATCAGAAACCAAGTTTACAGACTGGTCCAGCACCCTCAATTCGAAGGCATGCCTTATGGTCAGGAGGGCAGGGAAGGCACAGTATACAAGCTTATTAACAGCTCGGGAGAAAACAGTGCCTTGAAGGTGTTCCGCCCAGCCTTCCGACAGCCATCTGTCATGAAGTTGACAGAGCTCATGGCAGACCTCACAGTCCACTCGGGACTGAGCGTATGGTCACGAACGATATTGAATCCGATAGAAGATATGGAGTTGCTCGGACAGTATCCTGAATTACTTTACGGTGCACATATGCCATGGATTGATGGTGTGACATGGAGTGAATTAATGCTTGGCCGAGAAGCATTATCTCGGGAACAATCAATGAAACTGGCAATGGTTTTGGTATCTACCATGGCTGTATTGGAGCAAGCTGGCATAGCCCATGCCGACTTGTCAGCTTCTAATCTGCTGATCGTCAACGCTAATCAAGAGGCGGAGGACATGTCTGTTGAATTAGTTGATGTGGAAGGAATGTACGCTAAGCAATTGGAGGAACCCGATAATCTGCCAGAGGGTGCAACGGGATATACGGCAACTTTCCTTAGAGAGTATGGGGACTGGAGTCCTCTTGCGGATCGATTTGCTGGTGGAATCCTGCTTGCCGAGATGCTGGCTTGGTCGAGTACAGACATATGTAAGCAAGCGTGGGGAGATAGTTATTTTGATCCACAAGAAATCCAGCAACAAAGTGAGCGCTATGTACTTCTTCAAGCGACGCTCGAGCAACAGTATGGCCCTGAAGTAGCAGCGTTGCTAGATCGGTTGTGGAATGCAGAGCAACTACAGCAATGCCCAACCTTTGGAGAATGGCAGATTGCACTGGCTTCAGCGAAGCAATTCGTGGAGCAAGAGGCGATTCCAACATCTGAAATGGAAAAAGAGTTGGAGCAACCAGCAGAGGAATCTAATCACTTGCCGAGTGAGTATGCTGTTAACGCTTTGAGTCACGCCCAAGAGAATCAATTGGCTCGAGCCCGTCAATTGGAACGTCAGGGGAATCTGACATCGGCCTTCTGGGAATATGGCAAGCTGATTGAGCAATTTAACGATCGTTCGCCATTTCATGTTGAAATCTCCATTGCCATGGAGCAGGTGCAAGAAGGCATAGATCAGACTGTCTTTAACCCTGAACCTAAGCAGACTCTCGTAAAAAAAGGCTGGAATCAACTGATCCAACAGAATAAACAGTCCACCTATGACCGTATGTGGATTTATGTAATAGGTGCTTCAGTTGGTGCGCTGGTTTTTGCACTGATTATTTATGTTATTGGTCTATTTAAATAGTGATTGAAGGAGTGCTTTATCTTGGAAAATGAATTAACGGAAGAGTGGTCATTTCAACTCTCTCCTGAAGAGTTTTTCTTTTTGACTCAGTTGGTAGGAGTCCGTCATATAGCTAACTTTGATGATCCTTATCGCGGGTATCTGGCTAAGGAATTGGAAGCGGAATATAAGGTGATCGAAAAGACATTTGTAGACAAAGGATATCTGGTTCCGAAGCAAGAGGGGGCTGGCTATGATATGAATGAAATGCTCGCTTATTGCATTGCTGCATGCGGCAGTGCCGATGTGATGCATGTGAGTAAGAAGATTGAAGGCACTGGGAAATACGCAGGTCACTACTATTTCACTCCTCGAATCGTTGTTGAACAAACAGTAGATGAATCAGGAGGCATTGTCCTTGTTCCTGTGGCAGACGCCCAGTTAACGTTAGAAGCTATGAAAGGGTTCTTTCCACTGACACTTCAATATAAGAGTGCGGCCAAAAAGGCGGTCATCAAAGACTGCACGTGGGATCAATGGAATCAGCTTACCGAAGTAGACCAGCGTAATAGACTGGTTCAAGCAGGGCATACGGAAGAACAGGCAGAGCTTGCATTAGACATCTTCAGTAATGGGGAGCGCTCAGGCTCCATGATGTTTATGAAGAGGCATGGACTGATGTGGCATCAGGAGGATTATCACTATGCTCAATGGGGAGACAAGCTGTATTTGGCGGTTGAATTGACGGAGGGTACGCTTCAATTCCAGCCATACAAGCCGGCCATATTGAAAAAAGCATTATTACGATTTGCGGATCAAATCGAAAAACTGGATGGGAAAGGGGTCAAATAAATGGCAGACCGTATCAAAATTGAACCTGAACGTATTAAGGAGATCGCTACCCGATTTCTGGCCAGCAGTCAGGAAAGTATTGCTTTGTCCAGAGAGTTGAAGTCATTGATCGATGGAATTACCGGGGAATGGGAGGGGAAATCTCAAGAGCGTTTCTATTCCTCTTACAAAGATGCCCATGTTCAGCTGGAAAGTGTATCAACTGTACTGAAGGATGTAGGGGACGAGCTTAAAGCCATTTCCGAGAGATTCAGTAAGGCAGATTCAATAAAGTAAGGAGATGTACATATGCCAATTCGGCCTGACGTCGGTAAACTGCGGAGCATTGCCTCCAAATTACGCAACAACAGCAACAAGCTGGAGAATGAACGCTCCAGTATTAATAGTAATGTACAGTCCATGATCTGGAAGGGGAGAGTGTATCAACACTTTATGGATGATTTCAGAGACACAACTCAACGGATGAGGCAGACAGCGGATGAAATGGAACAATTCGCACGACGACTGGAAGCGTTAGCCAATCAGTTCATGCAGGAAGATCTTGAAGAAGAGCGCAGAGAGAGAGAACGCCAGGAACGTGAGCGTCAGGAGCGCGAAAGACAACGAGCGGCCGCAGCGGCAGCCGCTGCTGCTGCGAAGAAGAAATAAGGGGGAAGCAATGTGAAATTGGAAGTCAGCCTATCTGACCTGAAGCGGACCTCAAAAAGTCTGAACGGAGCCGCGGATGAGATGGGGGATCTGCGCGCGGACCTGAATCGGTCCATGAACAGCCTAAGCTATAAAACCCTCAGCCAAGGTGGGGTACAAAGTACGTTCACCCACCTGATGCGGGAACTGGACGGCTTGCAAAGCAAGCTGGAACTGTTGTCGGAGTTGACCCGTCGCAAACGAGAAGAATATGAACAAGCGGATCGGGAGGGCAAAAAATTCAACTGGGGGAAGCTGGCGAGCTTCCTCACCTTTGCATTGGGGACGGTGCTAGATTTCTTGCCTGTCGTCGGCAATGTGAAAGGGATCATCGAGGCCATCACGGGTCGGGATCTGCTCACGGGAGAGAAGCTCGCATGGTATGAGCGCGGACTCTCTGTACTGGGACCGCTGGGGAAAGGAGCCAATAAAGCGGCTTCGCTCTTTAAATATGCGGATGAAGCTATGGATCTGACCGGGAAAGCGGTGAAGCATGCGGACGACGCCGCAGATGCAGCAAAAACCGTCGGTCGCAACGCCGATGATGCGATCGATGCGATCCCGACTGGCCCGAACAAGGCGGGAGTGCCCGGGAACTCGACCCGAGAAGCCGGAGAGGATATTGCCGGAGCGACGCCGAAGTCGACCAAGGCAGGCGAAGCCCCTGCGGGCTCCAGGGATACAGGTGATGCGCCGATGACCAGTAACAAACCAACGGGCAAAGCAGACGATGCGCCAAGTGATGCCGGGTCCACACGCCACGATTCAGGCCTGACCGATGGGGAGAAAGCAGGCATGGCTGGCGTTGCAAGTACAACTGGTGCAGCTGCAGCCAAGATATTGGACAAAAAACCGAATACTGGAGGCGCCAAAGGCGTAGAAACGACCACGACGCCCAAGTCGAAGGATATCGAAACTTCGTCGCAATCCCCCTCTACGGGTCGAAACACCGAAACGCAGAATGTAACCAAATCCAACAAAGAAAGCTGTCCGGGTGATCCGATCCATGCGGCTACCGGTTATCAGTTTATGAACCATGATATCTTGACGCTGCATGGGGCTACCGATTGGCCCTTGACCTTGACCTACCACTCAGGCCTGCTGCAACGAGGGGAACTGGGACCTGCCTGGACGCACCAATACGGACTGCGATTGCATGTTCATTCTTCAATCCAAGATTCAGCTGAGCACGCGCCTGCCGTGGACGTCTATTGGACAGCAGGACGTCATAACCAATTTGTC
This sequence comes from Paenibacillus sp. FSL M8-0212, assembly GCF_038004645.1. Taxonomy (NCBI): domain Bacteria; kingdom Bacillati; phylum Bacillota; class Bacilli; order Caryophanales; family Paenibacillaceae; genus Paenibacillus; species Paenibacillus sp. FSL M8-0212. The sequence goes on from NZ_JBBORP010000001.1 coordinate 3,688,576, forward strand.
CATCAAGCCGATGGAACCTATCGAAGTTCAGATCTCGATGTGTATTGGGACGTGCTCGAACGGGAAGATGAGGGTTGGAAACTGACAACGCGTGAGCCGCGTGAGATCTATCGATTTACCGAAGAAGGACAACTGCTCAGTCACACGCAATCCAGTGGCCTAACCCTGGACATGTCTTATCAGGTAGCGGGTCGCTTGATGACCCTAACCGATCGGGCAACCCAGCGATCCTTGCATCTGGACTATACCTCGACAGGCGAACTGAAAGAAGTGAAGGATGCCCTGCGGCGTGTAACATTTGAATATAGCCCGAAGGGCGTATTGGTTCGCGTGATCGAGCCGGGTGATGTAGTAACCGACTTGGTTTCGGATGAGGATGGACGGTTGATCTCCCTGACGGAGAGTGGCATTCTCCAGTTCACAAACACCTTCGACGCATCTTACCGAATTGTCGAACAGACGGATGCGGCCGGAAGTAAATTCCAGTTCCAGTATGATACCGAGAGTCATCCGGGTCAGACGAGGACCACTGTGACCAATCGGCTGGGTCAGGCGCGCATCCTCGTGCATGATGACGCCTTGCAGCTCCTCGAAGTGCATGCCGAAGATGGCGGTATAACTCGATACACCTACACGCCGCAGGGACAGATGGAAAGTGTCACCAACCCACTGGGCGAAACAACAACGTATGTCTACGATGAAGAGGGACATCTGATCCGCGAAATCGACCCGTTAGGTCATGAAACGGAATATAGTTATACTGCGCACCACCAAGTTGAGCGTGAAACGGATGCCGAAGGCGGTGTAACCCGCTACCGGTACGATGAACAACGACGACTGGCCGAAGTGAGCCGTCCAGATGGCAGTACAGCCAAGTGGACCTACACCGAAACCGGACAAACGGCTACGTACCAGGACTTCACGGGAGCCATCTGGACCTATGCTTACAGCGAGACAGGCGAGCTGCAGCATACGCTGGATCCGGAAGGTCGACGTTTACAGATTGGCTGGGATGAAGCAGGCCGACTGGTCGAACTGACGGATGCCGCAGGAAGTGTGAGTCGCCGGAGCTACGATGGTGCAGATCGCCTGACATCCATCACTGACCCGCTGGGCCTCACCTGGCAGACCGTGTATGATGCCAGTGGGCAGCGCATTCGGGAGAACCGTCCGTCTGGAGCCTCCGTGCAGTATACGTATACGCTGAACGGGGAAGTGGCCACTATCACCGATGCGCTCGGTCACACCCGGCAGTATACCTATGATGCCGAAAACCGCCTGATCGCCGAAACGAATGCCCTCGGCGAAACCACGCAGTTATCTTATGACGCCGCTGGTCGATTGCAGACCGTGACCGATGCGTCAGGACACATCACGAAGTATCACTATGATGGCGCAGGTCGTCTGGTCTCCGTCATCGATGGCGAAGGTCGGACCGTCCAGCAACTGACCTATGATGCGGCTGGTCGCCCCGTGGCATGGCAGGATGGGCTCGGCCACATGACGCGGCTACGGTTCAATGCCCTCCATCAACGCGTCGAAGATACTGACGCGGATGGGCATACCCGCCATTATCGCTACGATGCCGCGCACCGTCTGACCGAAGTCATTCAAGGCGAAGGCGCAGATGAAGTGACCTATCGCCAGACATGGGATGGGGAAGATCGGAATACGAGCTACACCGATGCCAGTGGAAACGAAACCCGTCTAACGTATGACCGCAGTGGCCGCTTGTTGCAGGAAACGAATGCGGCAGGCGCACGGACGGCGTATACGTATGATAATCGTGGCTGGTTAAGCGCTAAGCTAGATGCCAAGGGACAGGAAACTCGGTATGCGTATGATGCTGCGGGCCGCCTGATCCGTGCCACGGATGAAGCAGGAGAAATCGTGCTGACCTACACGCCGGATGGACAGGTGACCCGTGTGCTCGAAGCCGAGCAGCATGAGGAACGAACCTACGATGCGGCAGGACGCTTGCTTACGCGAACCGATGGATTTGGGCATCTCCTGCAATATGCGTATGATGCGGCAGGCCGGATGACGGCACTGACCTATCCGGATGGCAAAGTGGTAGAGTATCGTTACCAAGCCACGGGTGAACTGGCTGAAGTGAAGGACTGGAACGGCCGCCTGACCCGGTACCGCTATGATGCAAGCGGGAAGCTTATCGAGACTCGGCGCCCGAACGGTAGCCAGGAGCAACGGGAATACGATGCGGCTGGCCAGCTCATTCGCCTGACGGATACGAGCGGACAAGGTATTCGTTTACAGCAATTTAAGTACGCATACAGCCCAAGCGGTTTGCTGCTGAAGGAAGAAAACAAACAGTACACGTACGATACCTTGAAACGCCTGCGCAGTGGCGCCGAGCCAGGTCGTGTTGTACACTACACGTATGACCCATCGGGGAACCTGACAACCGAACAGATGGGGACATCAGAAACGGAATACACGAGTACTTCACCAACGCAGCATCTGCACTATACTTGGGATAACCGGCTTCAGCGGGTAGGGGACTATCCCGTGGAGATCGATGCCAACGGAAATCTGCTGTATGCAACGGATGGAAACACCGCTTCCGCTTACGAATACGATGCCCGAAATCGTCTGGTGAAAGCAGGCAAGCTGAAATATCGGTACAACCCGCAGGGGGACCGGATTGAACTCGCGCAGCGAGGACAAGTGACCCGCTATGTCATCGACGATGCACATGAACTGAGCCGGGTGCTGATGGAGATGGACGGCGAAGGGCATGTGAAGGCAAGGTACGTCTATGGACTCGGATTGATTGGAAGAGAAGACGCCGACGGAACGTATCTCAGTTACCACTACGATCTGCGCGGTAGTACGACGTTGCTGACGGATGAACAAAACCGGGTGACGGACCGCTATACGTATGGATTATATGGCGAACTGGAGCAACATGAAGGATTAACCCAGCAGCCGTTTGCGTATAATGGTCGAGATGGGGTCATGACGGATGCCAACGGATTGTATTACATGCGTGCACGGTACTATGATCCAAAGCTGAAACGGTTCCTAAACCGAGATGTGATCCGTGGGGAGATTCAGGATGGGCAGACGTTTAACCGATATGCGTATGTGAACGGGAATCCGGTGAGTTACATTGATCCGTTAGGGTTGATGAAGTGTGAAGGGACAGGTAAAGTATTTTCTCATGAACCTGTAGCTTGGACAGCAACCAGACCTAAAGGAACTCAACAAACCTATGCTGTATATCAACGAAACGATATTGAATGGGATTATATTCGTACTGCTGGTGCCCAAAAATTTATCGGTAAAACAAATGCTGAAGCTGCAAAAAGAGGACTTGCACCCCAATTAAATGATGGGAGCTTTGGTACCCTTCACCATCTAGGACAAGATTCAAGGGGAGCTTTAGTAGAGGCAAGTACAAGGTATCATGGTGTTGGTAAATACGGACAAGATATATTGCATAGTCAATATGGTAGAAGTAAGCCTCATCCTGAATTTCCCATTGACCGTCACAAATTTGGTGTAGATACTCGTGAATATTGGAAATGGCGTGTAACAAATCAATAAATTAATTTCAAGGAGGTTTTATCTATGTCAAGTGTAGAGGAAATATATGAGAGATATATTCAGTTGTGTCCTGAAAATGGAATCGATGAGGATGTTTTAAGAGAAATCGAGGAACTTCTTCAGTTAAAACTTCCCGACGATTTTCGGGACATAGCGAAATTTTACAGTGGGGATTTACTGGGGGGGATAAGTTGTTTTGCGTTTGCATATAAAGATATTACACCTAATATTGTAGATGAAACACTTAGGCTTAGAAACGCGATTAAATTACCACCAAATTTTGTTGTGTTAGCTGAGCCACCAAACAGTATTATTATTATGGATACCCAAAATAATCCATCTGTTATATGGTGTGATGCAACAGATGTCGAAAGAATAGATACAATGTCTTTCATATCACCACCTGATACATGGAAAACATTTTTTGATTTTTTTACTAAATTAGTTGAAGATGAAGAGGAGGAACAATTGGAATAGTGATAACAAAATCGTATAATTGACAGATTTTAATTTTTTCAATATTAAAAATGACATTCACCTTGATGGGCTTTTGCCTTTCAAGGTTTCTTTTTTGAATTTCTAAATCATGAATTGTTTGAGTCGAGATTCGAAGGGATCTTCAAAACAAATTATAGGACAGCACAAGATAAAACTTTAGATTCAGGTCGTCCGTGGAATCCATAATAAGAGGCGACATATATTGGCTTCGTTCGTTTTGTTACTTGAGGAAATGGAAGATGAGGAAAAGGTTGTTTATAAATTTGGTCCGAATGAGATTGTTATGGGGAGAATTAAATAAAATAACGAGGAAGTTTGCCGAATTAGACCTGATTCCTGACCCGAACTTTTTAACAAAATTTTTATTTCGATAGAGCAGCACAAAGGTTATCAGTTTGTTTCATTAGGGAAAATGGACATTTCCCCGATAGAACTACATTTGAATCTTAATGTTAATGAAAACCTGGATTGACTTCGTGCCTTTCAAGGTTTTTTTCATTTGGTGGCTACCCAGAGCCGAATGAACTTATCATCCACCAAATAACGCAAATACATCCTCCCTTTCGCTTGTACGCACATAAGAAGCTTTAATGTTATAAACCTAAATAACGAACAGGTTGATTATGGTAAGAAATCACCATGATTGACCTGTTTTTTGTTAAGTTCGCTTTCTTACGTTTTATTCAATTTACTCGCAACTTTAGATTACCCTGTGGCGATAGTGAGGGAGAGGAAACCGCTTTAGCTTGAGGTGGTGATAGCAAATATGCTGAAATGCTAGAAAGACTCTTAAATAAGTAAAGGGTGATAGATGTGTCCATAAAAGAAGCGATGAATCAATATTTTTTATTAAGGAAGTCCCTCGCTGAAGGAGGATTAGATTTTTTATTTAAAACACCATTTGATGAAGATGTAGAATCTCTTATTTATTATGGAAAAGTTGACGAGAATGATTATATCTCTTGGAGACCTGTCGAAAAAAAAGAAATTTATGATTTTAGCTCACTAGAAGAAAAATTAGGCATTAGAATGCATGTATCTGTCATTGAGTATTTTAATTCGTATTGGTTTGCAGATTTAGATGGTTTTATTACTGACCATTATATAAAACTAGAGTCCTTACAGCAAAAAGCAGATATAGAATCTTACTTCAACTTACTTGTGGGATACAAGCACAACCACGATAACAAACTCGAGCACATTCCTATAGGGATAGAGGGTAACGGGCTTATTGTTGTGGTTGATAATCAGAATGGGTTAGTCAAACTTGAGGATTTCGAACGAAAATCATTTGAAGTAATTTCAGAGGGCATTGAGCAATTAATTGTAACTCTACGATTACAAAAATAAATATTCAAATTATCATTGTTTGCTCTTAATTAAGTTATCTCGTTACATCTTGCAGGTTGATCATAGTTAAATTCCACTATGATTAATCTGTTTTTTTGTCATCTGATTTTCAAATAATACCACATTCCAACATCTGAATCAGTCAGGAACAGCTGGAGTATGACAAGGTAGCCAATTATTTAACCTGACGGATACGAGCTTACTGGGAATTCGTTTACAGAAGTTCAAGTAGAAGTATAGTCTATCGGAAACCTGACTACGAGTAGGCCAAGACGAAGGGGCAGATGAAGTGACCTATCACTAGATATGGGATAGGGAGTACGGGAGTACGAGCTAAATCGGTGCTAGTGGAGATGAGCCCCATCTATTGTATGACCGAAGTAAGATTTGAAAACTTAAATGAAAATTCTGTTTTAATTTTAGCGTTTATTAGAACCTACTTAGGGTTAGTAATAATTTATTTGATTCAATAGACCTATATTTTTTGAGTCTATAGTGGTAAAATATTCATATAAATGGCATTTTTGATTGGATCTTAGGTTATAGATGGCCTAGGCATAGGATAACATTTTGAGAATACCGAAGGTCTTAAAGAAAAACGAATATAAACGGAATCAAACAGCAGACTTAAAAAATGTACATAAGGTATGAAGAGATCAAGAGAGAAAAAATAAAAATTGGAGCGTGAAAGATTTGAAAAAAGTAACACAACTCATATTAAGCGGTGCATTGGTCATTGGAATATTTCCTTTCACCGGAAACACCAGTCAAGCAGCTGTGACCTCATTTAAAGATGTGTCTACGAGCCATTGGGCGAAAGCATCCATCGATGCAGCGGTAGCAAAAGGTTATTTCAAAGGATATAGTGATGGCACGTTTAAACCGGGAGCAACAGTGACGCGCGCAGAATTTGCAGCATTGCTGGCCCGAGTGGCTAAAGGGACGCCGGAAACCGAGCGAGCTAATGTGTTTAAGGATTTGACGGGGCATTGGAGTGAGGCAGAAGTTAATCGTGCGGTATCATTTGGATTTCTGAAGTCTTCGGATTATCCAAATGGGTTTAAGCCGGGCACGGCGTTGACACGAGAGGAAATGGCAATGTGGCTCGGCTCAGGTCTTGCAGCTCAGGATGAGGATTACAAGCAAGCGTTGAAGGACACAGAGAATACGCTAGTGCCTGTGGCAGAATATTACAAGGGCGGGTTAAAGAAAGCAACATATCCCTATGTTTCGGTGGTATTGGGAACTGGATTGATGGGCGGGTACCCAGACGGTACGTTTGGTCCGGGGAAAACAACCACACGAGCAGAGGCGGCTGTGATTTTATCACGATACGAACAGGTGCAGGAAAGTAAGGCAACGTCGTATAGCGATCTGAATGAAATGCGGGAGGTAGGTCTAACAGGAACGAATCTGACTTCTGCTACGCCATATGTATACGGTTTAAAAGCTGGAACAAACATCGTTAATAGTTTCGATAAGGTTAAAGAGAAACCAGTCCAACTGCGTAATAATCTTGGAGTAGCGACTTTACACCAGATGATTGTTGTGGATGCCCTTTCCAAAACAGATATAAATAATTTGTATGGAAAAATGTTTATAGATAAGGAATATTCATACCCTGTTCTGAATGATTATTATACTGTTTTTATTGAATTATCTGTTACTCCTAGTGGCGATAATTTAAAGAATCTTACATTTAGTCAGGCTATTGCTGATAAATTGACACCTGGTAATAATTTTAGTAGTGGGACAGTTGGACAATATGGAGTAGTAAATCTACCTGAACGAGATTTCATCACATCAGGATTTTTTAAAAAAGGAGTAACAAGAAAATTTTGGATGATGACTATGTTGAATAGAAAACATGGAGGGCCCGCTGGAAGCAATGGTAAAACCATTGTGATTGGTGAAGATATAGCTTCTTTTCATTTGCCTATAAAGTTTTAAGGAGATAATTTGGTGAGCCTAATGAAAGGTATGTATAAAGTCAGTATATTATTTTGCTGCTGGATTCTAGTATTTCAACCTGTCACCGTATTCGCAGCTAATGCTGAGAGCCAGAGGGTTGTTGCTATAAGTTCTGATGCTGAGGATCAAGAAGATTTTAATCTCTTACCCAAGCCCGTAGCCTCACCAGATGGACCAACTGGTTATCAAAAAGTAGTGAATATTGTTGAAGGAACTAAACAAGCTACTCCTGGGGTTTATTGGTTTCAAGTAGATAACGGAGATTGGGTAGCTGAAGCTTCTAATGATAGGATAGTAGCCGATAATCAAGGTACAAGAGCTGATCCTGCCCCAGTAGTAACGGAAGTACCAGATCAAATTGAGATGTCTGGTAAGTTGGAGTACCTCCCTAATACGTACACTGATCAATATGGTAATTCAGTAAATCAAAGTAAAATTATTGATCCTCATATCGCAAAAGTTCAATCAACTGAATTACAAGGTATAAAGTCTGTTATTAAAAGTCTTCAATTAACTTCATCAAAAACAGGTGTGAAGATAGTATCGAAAACGGGAAGACTAAATTCAGAGCTATATAAAGCTGAGTACAACGATAAATATGGAGAAAATACAGATCACGAACCTAAGCATAAAACACTGTATCATACACCCCTTGATATCACATGGCGAGGAAAACTTGTTGAGCAAAAGAAAATTCGTATCACGGGAACCCAGAGATTGGCTATAAATGAAGAGGCTTCTCTTAAAGGAGAAGTTGCTACGATGAACTCTGGAGATACTGATTACGGAAATTGGATAGATATTTCCACTCGTTCTGGTGTGGTATGGAAATCGGATCAGCAAGGCATAGTGGATGTTAATTCCAGTGGAAAGATTAAAGGGGTAAGTCCGGGGACGGCAAAAATCTCTGTACGTTGGAAAAGCGGCGATCCATATCAATATGATCTCATTGCGTACTTAAACGTGACCGTAGGAGATGGCCCGACCCAGCCTGAACCTGGTGGAGTTGCAGGTTGTACATATACCATTAATCCACCGAATGAAGTAGCCTCACCACAAACTGCGTTTATGGAACCAGGGGCCCAAGGGCATATTCTGGCGGATGATCCAACGAACGGCATTCATTTTGATGCCACGCGCGGGATCCCGACTTCGGAGCACTTGTATGCCAATACGTGGGCGATGAATTATCTGTTCCAGCATACCTTTGGCAAACAGCAAGGTACCATAACCTATGATTGTACCGCGGAACTTACATATGCCCGGACCTGGAAAGTGAAGCAGCCTAACCTGCCAGGACCGAATGGTACGTCTATCCCGCAACCCGATACCGAGGATTCGGATACGGTCGATGTGACGTACAGGTTCAGCTTTGACCGAAACTATAGCTATTGGAACATCAATAACGTCGAACTGTATTCGATTGAGCAGGCCAAGATGGAGAATTATGCGCTTCCTGACGGGGAGCGAATTACGCTGTATCCTCAAGGGTATACCCCACCAGACCTGGAGATGGAGCATGACGAAGACGTGGAAATTCATGTCATGCCGCAGGAAACGGGAGAAATCAGCTATGTTCCCGAGGTACTAGCGACTGAGGGGTACGAGCCTTTAGACGTACCTGATGATACCGAGCTGCTTAAAGGCATGGCTGAGGGTCAAACGGGTCCACCCGATGTGAAGAACGATGCATTGGACTTTACCTGGGAGGGTTCGACGACAAACGTCATGGATGGCAGCACTGTCGTTGAAAACGGACCGGATCCGACGCAAATCCCGGCACCAACGAAGATTGGCTCGTATAAAAATACCGGGGAGCAGGTGCTCTATGAAGATCGGTTGTTGATTCCCCGGACACTCTTGAATAAAGCGGATACGGAGTCCACAGGGGAAATCCAATATGCCCTCCATCCAACCACCTTGGGAGGCAGTGGAGGAAAAACGTTCTCTGTCGATCCAATCAACACCGTCACCGTCCATACCCCAGTCGTGAACTACTCGCTTGTCTCGGATGATCAGCCGCATAACCAGAAAACGGTGCCGAACATGAATCGGTCCGCGCTCATTTTGGAGCGACCATTCACGGTTCGCATCCCGACCAGCGGACAACATCTGGATGCGGGATCCTATCCGGGATATGGCGATCGGGATTATGCCAAGTATTATCGGATTAAACAAGTCCGGTTTCCTTTTGATGTGTACAGTGCCGACCGAACGCAATTTTATCCACGAAATACATGGATCGATATCCAAGTACCTGTACTGGATACGACCTTCTATCTGCCGGTATGGGTGGATGAAGGAGACTACCAGGTGGAATTCCGGAATATCGCTGAAAATGCCCCATCGCATTTTAGTACCGAGCAGGAGATTGATGCCCAGCCCGATGCCAACACAGATCTGTACTACCACGCCGCTTCGGACGAAGTCTCCGTGGAGGTCATTGGGCGACTATATGACTTTGAGATTACCGATATCGCCGACTATAACTGGGAACTGGTCTTCCGCCGTTTTAAAAATAGCCTTGCGCCGACCTGGATCAGTTACTGGACCGGCACGCAGGATATCGATGGGGACAAGCGGGGCAACAAACCCCAGTTTACTGTCCCAATTCGCCCGGGCAGTCACCCCCTGCAAGGGTACCAGAATGTGGCGGTGAAAACGGGATACCACTTCAAGTTTGACTTTAAAACAAAAGGCAACATGTTTGGCCCACGAGACGGCATTCGTCTCACGCCAACCTTTGATTTTGTAAGTAAGGATGGAAGCGAACGTGTGCCTGTTGATCTGTATTACTCCACCAACCAACGGAACTTTATTCGCATCGGTTCGACAGAAGATCAAGTGAAGCGGTTCGTGATTTTGAACGATCGGCTACGTCAAGTTCCGTCCGAACAACTGCGAGATACAGCGACGTACAAATACAACCGATATGGTGAAATCCATCCGGGGATGATGAGTGAACGAGCGTATCAAGAGTACTATCGAGACAAGTTCACGAAGATGAAAACTCCGGTAGGTGGATATAGCCTACTCTTGATACCAGAACAGTTGAGGACATTTATCGGTCCGAAAACGAATATTCCAACGACCGCCAGTGCAGATGTCCTGCGTGCGAATGCAGCCATTCAACAATGGTACGGGGAATACAGTCTACCTGCCGAGCCCTATGTGGTGCAAGCGGGAACAAACTTGGCTGAGTATGGACGTACGCACGGCGGATTGGATGCTAAATCGCCGATCTTCCTGAAGGATGGGTATATCGTGGTGAACTTCAACTTCGAGTCCATTCGAGAGGGAAATCTGGCGGCACCGCATCTGCAGTATATCCATGCCCCACTGATGAATCAATGGTTGCTGGAAGGCTTCCAGCGTGAGGTAGAGGATAGCTATGGAAACAGCTTTACGTTGCGGGACGGCGACGTAGTCTTTTACCATGCAGATCGCTCCAGCCGGGATGATTTCAGTGCGCAGGTACCGCACTAGTTTCAGATATAGAAGTGAGAAATAGCAGGATATAGTCTAGGTCGTATTTTAAAGTGAACGTTGTAGACCCATATGCGGTATGCCTTAGGGTGTACCGCATTTATTTAGAACAATAAGCGGTGCAAATCATGAGAAGTATCTATTGAAAAAGTATATCCATTGTACATAGAAAAGAGGAACAGCCATGAAATTGGAAGTCAGCCTATCTGACCTGAAGCGGACCTCAAAAAGTCTGAACGGAGCCGCGGATGAGATGGGGGATCTGCGCGCGGACCTGAATCGGTCCATGAACAGCCTAAGCTATAAAACCCTCAGTCAAGGTGGGGTACAAAGTACGTTCACCCACCTGATGCGGGAACTGGACGGCTTGCAAAGCAAGCTGGAACTGTTGTCGGAGTTGACCCGCCGCAAACGAGAAGAGTATGAACAAGCGGATCGGGAGGGTAAAAAATTCAACTGGGGGAAGCTGGCGAGCTTCCTCACCTTTGCATTGGGGACAGTGCTGGATTTCTTGCCTGTCGTCGGCAATGTGAAAGGGATCATCGAGGCCATCACGGGTCGGGATCTGCTCACGGGAGAGAAGCTCGCATGGTACGAACGAGGTCTTGCCGTGCTGGGGCCGCTGGGGAAAGGAGCCAATAAGGCCGCTTCCCTCTTCAAGTATGCGGATGAGGCGCTGGAACTGACGGGAAAAACCGTGAAACATGCGGATGACGCTGCAGATGCAGCAAAAACCGTCGGTCGCAACGCCGATGATGCGATCGATGCGATCCCGACCAGCCCGAACAAGGCGGGCGTACCCGGGAACTCGACCCGAGAAGCCGGAGAGGATATTGCCGGAGCGACGCCGAAGTCGACCAAGGCAGGCGAAGCCCCCGCGGGCTCCAGGGATACAGGTGACGCGCCGATGACAAGTAACAAACCAACGGGCAAAGCAGACGATGCGCCAAGTGATGCCGGGTCCACACGCCACGATACGGGACTCACCGATGCCGAGAAAGCAGCGGCTGCAGCAGGAACGGCGGCAGGAACGGGCTCTGCAGCGGCCGCTTCGATGATAAAGAAGACACCCGGAGGTAGTGCTCCGAAAGGCGTAGATGCGCCAGGGGCGCCCAAGTCGAAGGATATCGAAACTTCGTCGCAATCCCCCTCTACGGGTCGAAACACCGAAACGCAGAATGTAACCAAATCCAACAAAGAAAGCTGTCCGGGTGATCCGATCCATGCGGCTACCGGTTATCAGTTTATGAACCATGATATCCTGACGCTGCATGGGGCTACCGATTGGCCCTTGACCTTGATCTACCACTCAGGCCTACTGCAACGAGGGGAACTGGGACCCGCCTGGACGCACCAATACGGACTGCGATTGCATGTTCAATCGTCGGTTCAAGATTCAGCTGAGCACGCGCCTGCCGTGGACGTCTATTGGACAGTAGGACGTCACAACCAATTCATCTATCAAGCCGATGGAACCTATCGAAGTTCAGATCTCGATGTGTATTGGGACGTGCTCGAACGGGAAGATGAGGGTTGGAAACTGACAACGCGTGAGCCACGTGAGATCTATCGATTTACCGAAGAAGGACAACTGCTCAGTCACACGCAATCCAGTGGCCTAACCCTGGACATGTCTTATCAGGCAGCGGGTCGCCTGATGACCCTAACCGATCGGGCAACCCAGCGATCCCTGCATCTTGACTATACCTCGACAGGCGAACTGAAAGAAGTGAAGGATGCCCTGCGACGTGTAACATTTGAATACAGCTCGGAGGGCGTATTGGTTCGCGTGATCGAGCCGGGGGGTGTAGTAACCGACTTGGTTTCGGATGAGGATGGACGGTTGATCTCCCTGACGGAGAGTGGCATCCTCCAGTTTACGAATACCTTCGATGCATCTTACCGAATTGTGGAGCAGACGGATGCGGCCGGAAGTAAATTCCAGTTCCAGTACGATACCGAGAGCCACCCGGGTCAGACGTGGACTACCGTGACCAATCGGCTGGGTCAGGCGCGCATCCTCGTGCATGATGACGCCTTACAGCTCCTCGAAGTGCATGCCGAAGATGGCGGTATAACTCGATACACCTACACGCCGCAGGGACAGATGGAAAGTGTCACCAACCCACTGGGCGAAACCACGACGTATGTCTATGATGAGGATGGGCATCTGATCCGCGAAATCGACCCAATGGGTCATGAAACGGAATATCACTATACCGCGCACCACCAAGTCGCGCGTGAAACGGATGCCGAAGGTGGCGTAACCCGCTACCAGTACGATGATCAACAACGTCTGGCCGAAGTGACCCGTCCAGATGGCAGTACAGGCAAGTGGACCTACACCGAAACAGGACAAACGGCCACGTACCAGGACTTCACGGGAGCCATCTGGACCTATGTGTACAGCGAGACAGGTGAGCTGCAGCATACGCTGGATCCGGAAGGCCGACGTTTACAGGTGGGCTGGGATGAAGCAGGCCGACTGATCGAACTGAAGGACGCCGCAGGAAGTGTGAGTCGCCGGAGCTACGATGGTGCAGATCGCCTGACATCCATTACCGACCCGCTGGGACTGACCTGGCAGACCGTGTATGATGCCAGTGGGCAGCGGATTCGGGAGACCCGTCCGTCTGGGGCCTCCATGCAGTATACGTATACGCCGAACGGGGAAGTGGCGAGCATCACCGATGCGCTCGGTCACACCCTGCAGTATACCTATGATGCCGAAAACCACCTAATCGCCGAAACGAATGCCCTCGGTGAAGCCACGCAGTTATCCTATGACACCGCAGGTCGATTGCAGACCGTGACCGATGCGTTAGGACACATCACGAAGTATCACTATGATGGCGCCGGTCGTCTGGTCTCCGTCATCGATGGCGAAGGTCGGACCGTCCAGCAACTGACCTATGATGCGGCTGGTCGCCCCGTGGCATGGCAGGATGGGCTCGGCCACATGACGCGGCTACGGTTCAATGCCCTCCATCAACGCGTCGAAGATACTGACGCGGATGGGCATACCCGCCATTATCGCTACGATGCCGCGCACCGCCTGACCGAAGTCATTCAGGGCGAAGGCGCAGATGAAGTGACCTATCGCCAGACATGGGATGGGGAAGATCGGAATACGAGCTATACCGATGCCAGTGGAAACGAGACCCGTCTAACGTATGACCGCAGTGGCCGCTTGCTGCAGGAAACAAATGCGGCAGGTGCACGGACGGCGTATACGTATGATGAACGCGGCTGGCTAAATGCCAAGCTGGATGCCAAGGGACAGGAAACACGGTACGCGTATGATGCTGCGGGCCGCCTGATCCGTGCCACGGATGAAGCAGGAGAAATCGTGCTGACCTACACGCCGGATGGACAGGTGACCCGTGTGCTCGAAGCCGAGCAGCATGAGGAACGAACCTACGATGCGGCAGGCCGATTACTTACCCGAACCGATGGGTTTGGACACCTGCTGCAATATGCGTATGATGCGGCGGGCCGGATGACGGCGCTGACCTATCCGGATGGCAAAGTGGTGCAGTATCGTTACCAAGCCACGGGTGAACTGGCTGAAGTGAAGGACTGGAACGGCCGCTTGACCCGGTACCGCTATGATGCAAGCGGGAAGCTCATCGAGACTCGGCGCCCGAACGGCAGCCAGGAGCAACGGGAGTATGATGCCGCGGGCCAACTGACTCGCCTGACAGATACGAGCGGACAGGGCATTCGTTTACAGCAATTCAAGTACGCATACAGCCCAAGCGGCTTGCTGCTGAAGGAAGAAAACAAACAGTACACGTACGATACCTTGAAACGCCTACGCAGTGGCGCTGAGCCAGGTCGTGTTGTACACTACACGTATGATTCATCCGGGAACCTGACAACCGAACAGATGGGGACATCAGAAACGGAATACACGAGTACTTCACCAACGCAGCATCTGCACTATACCTGGGATAACCGGCTTCAGCGGGTAGGGGACTATCCGGTGGAGATCGATGCCAACGGAAATTTGCTGTATACGACCGATGGCAGCACCGCTTCGGCCTACGAATACGATGCCCGAAACCGTCTGGTGAAGGCAGGGAAACTGAAGTATCGCTACAACCCGCAGGGAGACCGGATTGAACTCGCCCAGCGAGGGCAAGTGACCCGCTATGTGATCGACGATGCACATGAACTGAGCCGGGTGCTGATGGAGCTGGATGGGGAAGGGCATGTGAAATCCCGTTACATCTATGGTCTGGGGGTAATCGGACGCGAAGATGCAGATGGCACGTATCTGAGCTACCACTACGATCTGCGCGGCAGTACAACTCTCCTGACAGATGAGCAGAACCGGGTGACGGATCGCTATACGTACGGACTGTACGGCGAACTGGAGCAGCATGAAGGCGTCACCTCGCAGCCGTTTGCGTACAATGGGCGAGACGGGGTCATGACCGATGCGAACGGACTGTATTACATGCGAGCGCGGTACTATGATCCGAAGCTGAAGCGTTTCCTGAACCGGGACGTCATCCGCGGGGAGATTCAGGACGGACAGACCTTTAACCGCTATGGGTATGTCAACGGGAACCCGGTGAGTTACATCGATCCGTTAGGGTTGATGAAGTGTGAGAACGAACACTATGTTAGATATGGTTCTGAGAAAGAGGCTAGGGATTCACTGGATGCAAAAGGATTGGTACCTAAAGTTCATGATAACGGAACGGTATCAAGAGGGAGTAAATGGATTTCAGAGAAGGGGAGTACAAGAGATCCTCGAGATCTTGGAGACCGAGAGAATTATACACACACAATCATGATTGAAACTAGAAAAGGAGCAAAAGACTGGCTCCAGTCAAAAGGGATAGACTTTGAAGATATGGTTGGGGGAGAATCCAAGTATACAAATCGTGTTGTAATCAAATCCAAAAATGAAGCAGGCTCATATGGAGTGGGATCTGGCCTGTTGGATGAGTTTAATAAGGACTGGGTTGTTAAAATCACAACAGAGAAAATTCCTACTTCTAAAAAGAATAAAGGAAGATAATAACTAATGGATGGTGAGAAATATGTTTCAGAATAACAGTGAATTTTTGGACAAAATTAGGGAGTACACCAAAGAATTAGTTAAAAAAAGCGAATTAGAATATAGTCAAGAAGATTTTGAAAAAAGTTTTTTAATGCAATCCTCTCATACACCCTTTAATGTTGATGCTGTACAAAAGATGGAATATGGAAGAGTTGAAAAAGAGTATGTTACTGATGAATATAAAAAAATATATGGATTAAAAATAAAAAAGAAAGCTATTCTTTTAACAGATATCATGTATTTTATTGAAGGGGAGAAGAAAATAATTAATGCAATTGAGAGCGAATTTCCCGAATTAAATATTGATGAAATTAAGGCTGCGTTACGTGTAATGATGATATTCATGCGAAGTATTGAATGTGATGAAATCTTAGAAGGCGAGTAGAACATACTTTTTACTAGCTACAACGATCCAATCCTACGGCTACATGGATATAGGGCCATGGTGGCAACTCTGGTCAAGTAAATTAAAACCTTGATGGGCATATTTGCCTGTCAAGGTTTTTTTGAATTTATGAGTTTAGTCAATATGAAGGAAGTAGTCTCCAAGCATTTTTCATATAACAGCCTGAACGGGAGCATGACCAATGCGAACGCAATGTATTACATGCGGGCACGATACTATGATCCGAAGCTGAAACGGTTCCTGAATCGAGACGTGATTCGTGGAGAGATTCAGGATGGGCAGACGTTTAACCGGTATGTGTACGTCAATGGGAATCCGGTGAGTTAAATCGATCCGCTAGGGTTGATGAAGTGTGAGAATGAGATAACTCTTAAATATGATAGTGAAATGCCAAAACGTGAATCTGAGAAAAAGGCTAATAAGTTAAAGGAACTAGGTGATCAAGGTCTTTAATACAAAGCACAAAAGCCTGTATCAAGGGATCTTACCTACTGGTACAAAAATTAAGATTAATATTCAATTGGGAGGAAAGTAGATGGATGAAAAACTTGACGACTTAATAATGAGGGTAAAAGAAGAACTGAAAACTGAACCTGATAGTATTATTTATGGTGAATTATGTGAAGGTGCTACAGCTACTACAATGGATAATAAAGTCCTGAAACTGTACTTTGAGTTCTTGGGAAAATCTGATGGTGCAAGATGTGGAGCAATCGATTTATGGTCGATTAATGAATTAGATGAGCATCAATATCGGGTTTCTGATTTTATAGGAGGAACAGAGAAATGGATGGAAGTAGGGCAAGTATTGTACGAGCCATTAGTAATTGATAAGCACTCTGGACAAGTATGCTTTTTTAAACAAGGATATTCAGCAAGCGCTGAGAAAACTTTTGGGGATTTTAACTACTTCCTTTTTAATTATGTATTTGGTCCAAAATATGGAGAACTCGTACCTGATGTACATCTAGATGATTGGTACCAATTTCTCAAAAGGATAAATTTGGCATAATTCTCAATCGCATAAATAGGAATTTTCTTTCTTTAGAAAAACTTAGATAATTTATCTACAACTAACAGTCAAAAGCGTACTAGATGTAATATATTTGAGAAGGTGTAGCCAGTGAGAACGAAACTGGCTACTTTTCTTGTAGCGATGAATTGTCGAAAGATGTTGGAAATTATAACTTTTTGATTTTAAAATTAGTAAATATCTTGGGATAATAGAGTTAGAAGGGAAAAGAAGAAGTGCAGACGTTAGCAAGAGCTCTAAAGTAACTTCATCAATATGGATTGAACATAGAAATATCTTTAAAATTATTTCTATCAGATCTATTGAGGGGTTATGAGGAGAAATACAATCCAGGGGAAGATTTATTGATTGTGTTAAGTGTGGCATGCTTTATGCTATTATACAATTTCATTTTTTTATCATGAGAGTCTATGTTGTGAGTAGCAAGTACATACGTAAAGTATTGAGTGTTTAAGTAAATAGGGTAGAGGGGAGGCGCTAATCCGTTAAACAGTGAAGTTGGATGTTTTAGTGAAGAGATAAAGCATTCAATAGAGATATATCAAAAAATGCTAGAAAGGTAGGAACATTATATGTGGATTCAGGAGTATTTATACAAGGAGAAATAAGTCTTAATACCTATGAATGGGCATCGTGATATGGTAAAATATTCATGGAACTAGAATGGGATATATTGCTTAGTGAACTATTTTATTTAAATAAGTCCTATATATTTGATAATAGCATAATAGTAGATTCAAGAAAAAAAGATACATAGGCATGAAGGTTCCACAGAAAACAATAAAAATGGAGCGTGAACGATTTGAAAAAAGTAACACAACTCATATTAAGCGGTGCATTGGTAATTGGAATGCTTCCTTTTACCGGAAACACCAGTCAAGCAGCCGTTACCTCATTTAAAGATGTGCCTACGAGCCACTGGGCGAAAGCATCGATCGATGCAGCGGTAGCAAAAGGTTATTTCAAAGGATATAGTGACGGTACATTTAAGCCTGGGGCGACAGTAACACGTGCGGAATTTGCAGCATTGCTAGCCCGAGTGGCTAAAGGGACGCCGGAAACAGAGCGAGCTAATGTGTTTAAGGATTTGACGGGGCATTGGAGTGAGGCAGAAGTTAATCGTGCGGTATCATTTGGATTTCTGAAGTCTTCGGATTATCCGAATGGGTTTAAGCCAGGCACGGCTTTGACACGAGAGGAAATGGCGAAGTGGCTCAGCTCAGGACTTGCAGCTCAGGATGAGGATTACAAGCAAGCGTTGAAGGATACAGAAAATACGTTGGTGCCTGTGGCAGAATATTACAAGGGCGGGTTGAAGAAAGCAGCCTATCCCTATGTGTCGGTGGTATTGGGAACCGGATTGATGGGAGGGTACCCAGACGGTACGTTTGGTCCGGGGAAAACAACGACACGAGCAGAGGCGGCTGTGATTTTATCACGATACGAACAGGTGCAGGAAAGTAAGGCAACTTCGTATAGAGATCTGAATGAAATGCGCGAGGTAGGTCTGACAGGAACAAATCTGACGTCTGCAACACCATACATATATCTAAAATCCGAAGAGAGTATTAGTTCGAGTTTTGATCGTATAGTGGGCAAGACAGTAAAACTTCGTAACAATTTAGGTACAATGACCCCGCATCGGATGATTGTTGCTGATGCACAATCCAAGACAAGTATTAACAATCTTTATGGTAGGATGTTTATTGATAAAGATTATAGATATCCCATTAAAGAAGGATATTATGAGGTTTTCATTGAAGTGACCGTAACCCCTAGTAGTAATAATTTAAAAAATTTAACATTTTACCAGGAGGTTGCTAACGTATTTACAACGGTAAACAACTTCAATAGTGGAACAGTGGATAAATACGGGATAAATAATCTTCCCGTTGAGGACTATGTAAGCTCTGGATTTTTTAAAGAAAAAGTGGATCGAAAGTTTTGGATGAGATTTGGATTGGCCAGAACTTCTGACGGATCCTCATCAGACAGTTGGAAAACTTTTTTCATTGATAATAATACAAAAGCGTCATTTAGTCTTCCACTAAGATGAAAGTTACGAGAAGAAAGAAATTAATTACACCTTTAATCCTTGCTATTGGACTTGTGATGGTTCTCATTGTTACAGGTGTTTATCATGCTAGTGCAGCAAGTTTCCGAATTGTATCCTAGTTCGGGCGGCATACACAATGTTGAAAAAGAAGCAGGAGCTTGGGGTAGTGATAGCCAATATGCTGAAATGCTAGAAAGATTCTTAAATAAGTAAAGGGTGATAGATGTGTCCATAAAAGAAGCGATGAATCAATATTTTTTATTAAGGAAGTCCCTCGCTGAAGGAGGATTAGATTTTTTATTTAAAACACCATTTGATGAAGATGTAGAATCTCTTATTTATTATGGAAAAGTTGACGAGAATGATTATATCTCTTGGAGACCTGTCAAAAAAAAAGAAATTTATGATTTTAGCTCACTAGAAGAAAAATTAGGCATTAGAATGCATGTATCTGTCATTGAGTATTTTAATTCGTATTGGTTTGCAGATTTAGATGGTTTTATTACTGACCATTATATAAAACTAGAGTCTGTACAGCAAACAACAGATATAGAATCTTACTTCAACTTACTTGTGGGATACAAGCACAAGCACAACCACAACCACGATAACAAACTCGAGCACATTCCTATAGGGATAGAGGGTAACGGGCTTATTGTTGTGGTTGATAATCAGAATGGGTTAGTCAAACTTGAGGATTTCGAACGAAAATCATTTGATGTAATTTCAGAGGGCATTGAGCAATTAATTGTAACTCTACGATTACAAAAATAAATATTCAAATTATCATTGTTCGCTCTTAATTAAGTTATCTCGTTACATCTTGCAGGTTGATCATAGTTAAATCCCACTATGATTAATCTGTTTTTTTGTCATCTGATTTTCAAATAATACCACATTCCAACATCTGAATCAGTCAGGAACAGCTGGAGTATGACGAGGTAGCCAATTATTTAACCTTACGGATACGAGCTTACTGGGAATTCGTTTACAGAAGTTCAAGTAGAAGTACAGTCTATCGGAAACCTGACTACGAGTAGGCCAAGAAGAAGGGGCAGATGAAGTGACCTATCGCTAGATATGGGATAGGGAGTACGGGAGTACGAGCTAAATCGGTGCTAGTGGAGATGAGACCCATCTATTGTATGACCGAAGTAAGATTTGAAAACTTAAATGAAAATTCTGTTTTAATTTTAGCGTTTATTAGAACCTACTTAGGGTTAGTAATGATTTATTTGATTCAATAGACCTATATTTTTTGAGTCTATAGTGGTAAAATATTCATATAAATGGCATTTTTGATTGGATCTTAGGTTATAGATATCCTAGGCATAGGATAACATTTTGAAACTACGGAAGGTCTTAAAGAAAAACGAATATAAACGGAATCAAACAGCAGACTTAAAAAATGTACATAAGTATGAAGAGATCAAGGGAGAAAAAATAAAAATGGAGCGTGAAAGATTTGAAAAAAGTAACACAACTCATATTAAGCGGTGCATTGGTCATTGGAATATTCCCTTTCACCGGAAACACCAGTCAAGCAGCAGTTACCTCATTTAAAGATGTGCCTACAAGCCATTGGGCGAAAGTATCGATTGATGCAGCAGTAGCAAAAGGTTATTTCAAAGGATATAGTGATGGCACGTTTAAGCCCGGAGCAACAGTGACGCGCGCAGAATTTGCAGCATTGCTGGCCCGAGTGGCTAAAGGGACGCCGGATACGGAGCAAACTAATGTGTTTAAGGATTTGACGGGGCATTGGAGTGAGATAGAAGTGAATCGTGCGTTATCCCTTGGTTTTCTGAATTCTTCGGATTATCCGAATGGGTTTAAGCCAGGCACGGCTTTGACACGAGAGGAAATGGCGAAGTGGCTTAGTTCAGGGCTTGCAGCGCAAAATGAAGATTACAAGCAAGCGTTAAAGGATACAGAGAAAACGCTGGTGCCTGTGGCAGAATATTACAAGGGCGGGTTGAAGAAAGCAGCATATCCTTACGTCTCGATCGTATTAGGAACTGGGTTGATGAGTGGGTACCCCGATGGAACGTTTGGTCCAGGAAAAACAACGACACGAGCAGAGGCGGCTGTGATCTTATCCCGTTACGATCAAGTGCAAGAAAGTAAGGCCGATTCTTACAGAGATTTGAATGAAATGCGTGAGGTAGGTCTGACGGGAAGCAATCTGACTACAGCTACACCATACGAGTATTTCACAAGAGAGGATGGGACCGCAGAAAGCTTTGATCGTGTAATTGGAAAAAAAGTAAATCTACGCAATAATCTAGGAACTATAACTGCCCATCGCATGATTGTGGCTGATGCACAAACCAAGACTATGATTCGAAACTTATATGGAAAATTATTTATTGATAAGGATTATCGATACCCCTTACGTGATAGTTATTATGAAGCTTTTATGGAAGTAACGGTGACTCCAAATGGAAACAATTTAAGAAATCTAGCATTTATTCAAGCAGTGGGAGATATTTTTACAACAGTCGGGAATTTTAGCAGCGGGACTAAAGAAAAATATGGAATCAACAATTTGCCAGTAGAGGAGTATGTTGATTCAGGATTTTTTAAAAAAGGAGTTCCTCGCACGTTTTGGATGAAGTTCTATCTTAGAAGATCAGCAGGCACGTCTGTGAGCCAATCCATGTTGGCATTTGTAGTTGATAAACAAACTAGTACTTTCTTCAGAATTCCATGAACAATGTAATTAGAGGATTAAAGAGAGGCTTATTGTTTTTTTTCTTAATTAGTCCATTACTTATTACAGCTACAACGGAAAACACTGTAATTGCAGCTGATGATGTAGCCAAGATATTAAAAAAAATTGTTGTCAGTCCAGATCTGGAAGATCGGAAAGATTTAGAAGACTTTGCTGCACCTGTAGCCCTTCCTGAGGGACCAACGGGTTATCAAAAAGTGGTTAGAATCTTTGAAGGGGTCAAAACAGCTAATCCAGGGGTGTACTGGTACCAGATTGATAGTCTCAAGTGGATTGCAGAAACGTCTTTTGGAAATATTCCAGCGAACTATGTTGAGGACGGAGACAAGTATGCACCTGTGAAAACATCAGTTCGAGATCAAATTCAGATGGCAAATAATCCGGTGTATGTGCCTGATAAGTATATAGATCAAACTAAAGCTCAAGTGGCTTCGGATGTTGCCATCCCTAGCCCACATATTGTGAAAGTAGAGACAACGGAAGTACAAGGCTGGAACTCCCTTATTACCAATCTCGAACTGGATTCTACAAAGAAAATAGTAACCTTAACTTCGGATACAGGAAAAAAAGATTCGGATTTATATGTACAGGAATACACAAAAGATTATGGGAAAAATCCCAGTGGAAAAATCAAGTACAGTACCTTATATTTAACGCCTTTAAATATAACATGGCGAAGTAAGTGGACGGAGCAGAAAAAAATTCGACTTACAGGTACTCAGCGATTAAAAAAAGATGAAGAAGCCAATCTCAAAGGTGAAGTGGCTACGATGAGTCATGGAGCTAAGCAATTTGGCAACTGGGTAGATATCTCCACTCGTTCGGGTGTGGAATGGAAATCAGATCAGGAAGGTATCGTTGAGGTGAACCCAAGTGGAAAGATTAAAGGCGTAAGCCCGGGAACCGCAAAAATCTCCGTTCGATGGCAAAGTGGTAATCCATACGAATATGACCTAATTGCATACTTAAACGTTACCGTAGGAGATGGTCCGATCCAGCATGAGCCAGGTGGGACCGCAGGCTGTACATATACCATCAATCCACCCAATGAAGTAGCCTCACCACAAACTGCATTTATGGAACCAGGTGCCCAAGGGCATATTCTGGCGGATGATCCAACGAACGGCATTCATTTTGATGCCACGCGCGGGATCCCGACTTCGGAGCACTTGTATGCCAATACGTGGGCGATGAACTATTTGTTCCAGCATACCTTTGGAAAACAGCAAGGTACCATAACCTATGATTGTACCGCGGAACTTACATATGCCCGGACCTGGAAAGTGAAGCAGCCTAACCTGCCAGGACCGAATGGTACGTCTATCCCGCAACCCGATACCGAGGATTCGGATACGGTCGACGTGACGTACACGTTCGGCTTTGACCGAAACTATAGCTACTGGAAAATTAATAACGTCGAACTGTATTCGATCGAACAGGCGAAGATGGAGAATTATGCTCTTCCTGACGGAAGCCGGATTACACTCTGGCCCCAGGGATACACACCACCCGACCTGGAGATGGAGCATGAGGAAGACGTGGAGATTCATGTCATGCCGCAGGAAACAGGAGAAATCAGCTATGTTCCCGAGGTACTAGCGACTGAGGGGTACGAACCGCTTGATGTACCTGATGATACGGAGTTACTGAAAGGGATGGCCGAAGACCAAACGGGTCCACCCGATGTGAAGAATGATGCACTTGACTTTACGTGGGAAGGTTCAACCACGAAGGTAATGGATGGCAGCACTGTCGTTGAAAACGGACCGGATCCGACGCAAATCCCAGCACCGACCAAGATCGGTTCGTATAAAAACACCGGGGAGCAGGTGCTCTATGAAGATCGGTTGTTGATTCCCCGGACACTCTTGAATAAAGCGGATACGGAGTCCACAGGGGAAATCCAATATGCCCTCCATCCAACCACCTTGGGAGGCAGTGGAGGAAAAACGTTCTCTGTCGATCCAATCAACACCGTCACCGTCCATACCCCAGTCGTGAACTACTCGCTTGTCTCGGATGATCAGCCGCATAACCAGAAAACGGTGCCGAACATGGACCGGTCTGCGCTCATTTTGGAGCGACCATTCACGGTTCGCATCCCGACCAGCGGACAGCATCTGGATGCGGGATCCTATCCGGGATATGGCGATCGGGATTACGCTAAATATTATCGGATCAAACAAGTGCGGTTTCCTTTTGATGTGTACAGTGCCGACCGAACGCAATTTTATCCACGAAATACGTGGATCGATATCCAAGTACCTGTACTGGATACGACCTTCTATCTGCCGGTATGGGTGGATGAAGGAGACTACCAGGTGGAATTCCGGAATATCGCTGAAAATGCCCCATCGCATTTTAGTACCGAGCCGGAGATCGACGCCCAGCCCGATGCCAACACAGATCTGTACTACCACGCCGCTTCGGACGAAGTCTCCGTGGAGGTCATTGGGCGACTATATGACTTTGAGATTACCGATATCGCTGACTATAACTGGGAGCTGGTCTTCCGCCGTTTCAAGAATAGCATTGCGCCCACTTGGATCAGTTACTGGACCGGTACGCAGGATATTGACGGAGACAAGCGGGGGAACAAACCCCAGTTTACTGTCCCAATTCGTCCGGGCAGTCACCCGCTGCAAGGGTACCAGAATGTGGCGGTGAAAACGGGATACCACTTCAAGTTTGACTTTAAAACAAAAGGCAACATGTTCGGCCCACGAGACGGCATTCGTCTCACGCCAACCTTTGATTTTGTAAGTAAGGATGGAAGCGAACGTGTGCCTGTTGATCTGTATTACTCCACCAACCAGCGTAACTTTATTCGCATCGGTTCGACAGAAGATCAAGTGAAGCGGTTCGTGATTTTGAACGATCGGCTACGTCAAGTTCCGTCCGAACAACTGCGAGATACAGCGACGTACAAATACAACCGATATGGTGAAATCCATCCGGGGATGATGAGTGAACGAGCGTACCAAGAGTACTATCGAGACAAATTCACGAAAATGAAAACACCGGTAGGTGGATATAGCCTGCTCTTGATGCCAGAACAACTGCGAACGTTTATTGGTCCGAAAACGAATATTCCCACCACCGCCAGCGCAGATGTCCTGCGTGCGAATGCAGCCATTCAACAATGGTATGGGGAATACAGTCTACCCGCCGAGCCCTATGTGGTGCAAGCGGGCACAAACTTGGCTGAGTATGGACGTACGCATGGCGGACTAGATGCTAAATCGCCAATCTTCCTGAAGGATGGGTATATCGTGGTGAACTTCAACTTCGAGTCCATTCGAGAGGGAAATCTGGCGGCACCGCATCTGCAGTATATCCATGCCCCACTGATGAATCAATGGTTGTTGGAAGGATTCCAGCGTGAGGTAGAGGATAGCTACGGAAACAGCTTTAGGTTGCGGGACGGAGACGTAGTCTTCTACCATGCAGATCGCTCCAGCCGGGATGATTTTAGTGCGCAGGTACCGCATTAGTTTCAGATGTAGAAAAGAGAAATAGCAGGATATAGTCTAGTTAGAGAGAACGTTGTAGAGCTTATGCGGTATGCCTTACGGTGTACCGCATTTATTTAGAACGATGAGCAAAGTAAGAAGTATCAATTTAAAAAATGAATTGCAACGCCATTGTACATAGAAAAGAGGAACAGCCATGAAATTGGAAGTCAGCCTATCTGACCTGAAGCGGACCTCAAAAAGTCTGAATGGAGCCGCAGATGAGATGGGGGATCTGCGCGCGGACCTGAATCGGTCCATGAACAGCCTAAGCTATAAAACCCTCAGCCAAGGTGGGGTACAAAGTACGTTCACCCACCTGATGCGGGAACTGGACGGCTTGCAAAGCAAGCTGGAACTGTTGTCGGAGTTGACCCGTCGCAAACGAGAAGAATATGAACAAGCGGATCGGGAGGGCAAAAAATTCAACTGGGGGAAGCTGGCGAGCTTCCTCACCTTTGCATTGGGGACGGTGCTGGATTTCTTGCCTGTCGTTGGCAATGTGAAAGGGATTATTGAGGCCATCACGGGTCGGGATCTGCTCACGGGAGAGAAGCTCGCATGGTACGAACGAGGTCTCTCCGTGCTGGGGCCGCTGGGGAAAGGAGCCAATAAAGCGGCTTCCCTCTTTAAATATGCGGATGAAGCTATGGATCTGACCGGGAAAGCGGTGAAGCATGCGGACGACGCTGCAGATGCAGCGAAAACCGTCGGTCGCAACGCCGATGATGCGATCGATGCGATCCCGACCAGCCCGAACAAGGCGGGCGTACCCGGGAACTCGACCCGAGAAGCCGGAGAGGATATTGCCGGAGCGACGCCGAAGTCGACCAAGGCAGGCGAAGCCCCCGCGGGCTCCAGGGATACAGGTGACGCGCCGATGACAAGTAACAAACCAACGGGCAAAGCAGACGATGCGCCAAGCGATGCCGGGTCCACACGCCACGATACGGGACTCACCGATGCCGAGAAAGCAGCGGCTGCAGCAGGAACGGCGGCAGGAACGGGCTCTGCAGCGGCCGCTTCGATGATAAAGAAGACACCCGGAGGTAGTGCTCCGAAAGGCGTAGATGCGCCAGGGGCGCCCAAGTCGAAGGATATCGAAACTTCGTCGCAATCCCCCTCTACGGGTCGAAACACCGAAACGCAGAATGTAACCAAATCCAACAAAGAAAGCTGTCCGGGTGATCCGATCCATGCGGCTACCGGTTATCAGTTTATGAACCATGATATCCTGACGCTGCATGGGGCTACCGATTGGCCCTTGACCTTGATCTACCACTCAGGCCTGCTGCAACGAGGGGAACTGGGACCTGCCTGGACGCACCAATACGGACTGCGATTGCATGTTCATTCTTCAATCCAAGATTCAGCTGAGCACGCGCCTGCCGTGGACGTCTATTGGACAGCAGGACGTCACAACCAATTTGTCCATCAAGCTGATGGAACCTATCGAAGTTCAGATCTCGATGTGTATTGGGACGTGCTCGAACGGGAAGATGAGGGTTGGAAACTGACAACGCGTGAGCCGCGTGAGATCTATCGATTTACCGAAGAAGGACAACTGCTCAGTCACACGCAATCCAGTGGCCTAACGCTGGACATGTCTTATCAGGCAGCAGGTCGCCTGATGACCCTAACCGATCGGGCAACCCAGCGTTCCCTGCATCTGGACTATACCTCGACAGGTGAACTGAAAGAAGTGAAGGATGCCCTGCGGCGTGTAACATTTGAATATAGCTCGGAGGGCGTATTGGTTCGCGTGATCGAGCCGGGTGATGTAGTAACCGACTTGGTTTCGGATGAGGATGGACGTTTGATCTCCCTGACGGAGAGTGACATCCTCCAGTTTATAAACACCTTCGATGCATCTTACCGAATTGTGGAACAGACGGAT
This sequence comes from Paenibacillus sp. FSL M8-0212, assembly GCF_038004645.1. Classification (NCBI taxonomy): domain Bacteria; kingdom Bacillati; phylum Bacillota; class Bacilli; order Caryophanales; family Paenibacillaceae; genus Paenibacillus; species Paenibacillus sp. FSL M8-0212. The sequence goes on from NZ_JBBORP010000001.1 coordinate 3,716,160, forward strand.
GCGGCAGGAAGCAAATTCTACTTCCAGTATGATACCGAGAGCCATCCGGGTCAGACGTGGACTACCGTTACCAATCGTTTGGGTCAGGCACGCATCCTTGTGCATGATGATGCCTTACAGCTCCTCGAAGTGCATGCCGAAGATGGCGGTATTACACGTTATACCTACACGCCGCAGGGACAGATAGCCAGTGTCACCAACCCACTGGGCGAAACGACGACGTATGTCTACGGTGAAGAGGGGCATCTGATCCGAGAAATCGACCCGTTAGGTCATGAAACGGAATATCACTATACCTCCCACCACCAAGTCGCGCGTGAAACGGATGCCGAAGGTGGCGTAACCCGCTACCAGTACGATGATCAACAACGTCTGGCCGAAGTGACCCGTCCAGATGGCAGTACAGGCAAGTGGACCTACACCGAAACAGGACAAACGGCCACGTACCAGGACTTCACGGGAGCCATCTGGACCTATGCCTATAGCGAGACAGGTGAGCTGCAACATACGCTGGATCCGGAAGGTCGACGTTTACAGATTGGCTGGGATGAAGCAGGCCGACTGGTCGAACTGAAGGATGCCGCAGGAAGTGTGAGTCGCCGGAGCTACGATGGTGCAGATCGCCTGACATCCATCACCGACCCGCTGGGCCTCACGTGGCAGACCGTGTATGATGCCAGTGGGCAGCGGATTCGGGAGACCCGTCCGTCTGGGGCCTCCATGCAGTATACGTATACGCCGAACGGGGAAGTGGCGAGCATCACCGATGCGCTCGGCCACACCCGGCAGTATACCTATAATGCCGAAAACCACCTAATCGCCGAAACGAATGCCCTCGGTGAAACCACGCAGTTATCTTATGACGCCGCAGGTCGATTGCAGACCGTGACCGATGCGTTAGGACACATCACGAAGTATCACTATGATGGCGCAGGTCGTCTGGTCTCCGTCATCGATGGCGAAGGTCGGACCGTCCAGCAACTGACCTATGATGCGGCTGGTCGCCCCGTGGCATGGCAGGATGGGCTCGGCCACATGACGCGGCTACGGTTCAATGCCCTCCATCAACGCGTCGAAGATATTGACGCGGATGGGCATACCCGTCATTATCGCTACGATGCCGCGCACCGTCTGACCGAAGTCATTCAAGGCGAAGGCGCAGATGAAGTGACCTATCGCCAGACATGGGATGGGGAAGATCGGAATACGAGCTACACCGATGCCAGTGGAAACGAGACCCGTCTAACGTATGACCGCAGCGGTCGCTTGCTACAGGAAACGAATGTGGCAGGCGCACGGACGGCGTATACGTATGATAATCGTGGCTGGTTAAGCGCTAAGCTAGATGCCAAGGGACAGGAAACTCGGTATGCGTATGATGCTGCGGGCCGCCTGATCCGTGCCACGGATGAAGCAGGAGAAATCGTGCTGACCTACACGCCGGATGGACAAGTAGCGCGTGTGCTCGAAGCCGAGCAGCATGAGGAACGAACCTACGATGCAGCAGGCCGATTGCTCACCCGAACCGATGGGTTTGGACACCTGCTGCAATATGCGTATGATGCGGCGGGCCGGATGACAGCGGTGACCTATCCGGATGGCAAAGTGGTGCAGTATCGCTACCAAGCCACGGGTGAACTGGCTGAAGTGAAGGACTGGAACGGCCGCCTGACCCGGTACCGCTACGATGCTAGCGGGAAGCTCATCGACACCCGGCGCCCGAACGGTAGCCAGGAGCAACGGGAATACGATGCGGCTGGCCAGCTCATTCGCCTGACGGATACGAGCGGACAAGGTATTCGTTTACAGCAATTTAAGTACGCATACAGCCCAAGCGGCTTGCTACTGAAGGAAGCAAACAAACAGTACACGTATGATACGTTGAAACGTCTGCGCAGTGGCGCTGAGCCAGGCCGTGTTGTACACTACACGTATGATTCATCCGGGAACCTGACAACCGAACAAGTAGGGACATCTGAAACGGAATTCACGAGTACTTCACCAACGCAGCATCTGCACTATACCTGGGATAACCGGCTTCAGCGGGTAGGGGACTATCCCGTCGAGATCGATGCCAACGGTAATCTGCTGTATGCGACCGATGGTAGCACGGCTTCCGCTTACGAATACGATGCTCGAAATCGTCTGGTGAAGGCAGGGAAACTGAAGTATCGGTACAATCCGCAGGGAGACCGAATTGAACTCGCGCAGCGAGGGCAAGTGACCCGCTATGTGATCGACGATGCACATGAACTGAGCCGGGTGTTGATGGAGATGGACGGCGAAGGAAATGTGAAGGCACGGTACGTGTATGGACTCGGATTGATTGGAAGAGAAGATGCCGACGGAACGTATCTCAGTTACCATTATGACCTACGTGGAAGTACGACGTCGCTAACGGACGAGCAGAATCGGGTGACGGACCGCTATACGTATGGATTATATGGCGAACTGGAGCATCATGAAGGATTAACCCAGCAGCCGTTTGCTTACAATGGCCGAGATGGGGTCATGACGGATGCCAATGGACTGTATTACATGCGGGCACGGTACTATGATCCGAAGCTGAAGCGGTTCCTGAATCGAGACGTAATTCGCGGAGAAATTCAGGATGGGCAGACATTTAACCGATATGCGTATGTGAATGGCAACCCGGTGAGTTATATCGATCCGTTGGGATTGATGGGGTGTGAGACTGGGGGGACGGGGAAACAAAAGGAATCGTTTGTTGATATGATGGATTCGGTAGAAGCGACTAGGTATGAATCTTATTGGAAACAGGGGCACGGTTCACTTGAAAAAATCAAAGAGAACGGGCAAGAAATCTGGAAAGTAATGAACGGTAAAGAAATAAATACCAGACAAAGAGTTTATACTGTTCCTGGTGAAAGAAGTATTAAAGACATAAAAATTAATAATAAGACTGGTGAAACCTATGTGAGGGAAACCATATTTGATCAATATGGACGGAGAATAGGTAATAATGATTTTACTGATCATGGAAGGAATGATATAGCTACTCATACAATTCCACATCATCATCCAAACTCATTTTTGAACCCGGACCAGCATGGGAAAGGTGTTCCAGGACTACATCCGCAGACTCCAAAAGGGAGGAAATAAATTGACCATAGCTAGTAATTTATATATAGCATGTGTAAGTGGGTATTACTCTAAGGTGGACTGGCAGGAGTGGGCTGATAGACAAATTTTGAAAAAGGATATTGTAGAAGATTGGATATATGAAGTGTCCTTAGCTAAGGACCTAAATGAATTATCTTTAGCTGTAGGGGCTAAGATGTTAGATGAATCCTATTATGAAAAAAATAGGTTCTCGAAGAGTGACGTAATAGTAGGGTATTATTATCTCCAATTTCTCGAAAATAAAATAACTCTACGCGATTTGATTAGCAAATTGAGTGACGAAGATGACCCTTCAAATTCATCATCGATAAATGAATTTCTGAATTTTTATGCAATAATGGGTGAGATTAATTTGAATAACAGTATACTAAAGGAACCATTATTCGATCAAAAACTAGCAATAGTATTTGATCCGTACAAACAAATCGCGGAAAGCCAGAAGGAACAACTTGAATCATACTAGCATTGATATTATATGGACGATAGCCTGTTGAGAACTTATTCTCAACAGGCTATCTTTCTTTATGAAGATATGCGCCCAGAAATGCGAACGAAACGTGTCTCTGTTACCGATGGTGCAGGTCGTCTGGTCTCCGTCATCAATGGCGAAGGCGCAGATGAAGTGACCTATCGCCAGACATGGGATGGGGAAGATCGCCATATGAGCTACACCGATGCCAGTGGGAACGAGACCCGTCTAACGTATGACCGCAGCGGACGCTTGTTGCAGGAAACGAATGCGGCAGGCGCACGGACCGCGTATACTTATGATAATCGTGGCTGGTTAAGCGCCAAGCTAGATGCCAAGGGACAAGAAACACGGTACACGTATGATGCCGCGGGCCACCTGATCCGGGCAACCGATGAAGCGGGCGAAATCGTGCTGACCTACACACCGGATGGACAGGTGACCCGTGTGCTGGAAGCCGAGCAGCATGAGGAACGAACCTACGATGCGGCAGGACGAGTGCTTACCCGAACCGATGGGTTTGGGCATCTATTGCAATATGCGTATGATGCAGCAGGCCAGATGACGGCACTGACCTATCCGGATGGCAAAGTGGTGCAATATCGCTACCAAGCCACGGGTGAACTGGCTGAAGTGAAGGACTGGAACGGCCGTCTGACCCGGTACCGCTATGATGCAAGCGGGAAGCTTATCGAGACTCGGCGCCCGAACGGCAGCCAGGAGCAACGGGAATACGATGCGGCTGGCCAGCTCATTCGCCTGACGGATACGAGCTGACAAGGCATTCGTTTACAGCAATTCAAGTACGAATACAGCCCAAGCGGCTTGCTTCTGAAGAAGAAAACAAACAGTACACGTACGATACCTTGAAACGTCTGCGCAGTGGCGCTGAGCCAGGCCGTGTTGTACACTACACGTATGACCCATCGGGGAACCTGACAACCGAACAGGTAGGAACATCTGAAACGGAATCCACGAGTATGTCGCCAACGCAGCATCTGCACTATACCTGGGATAACCGACTTCAGCGGGTGGGGGACTACCCAGTTGAAATGGATGCCAACGGAAATCTGCTGTATGCAACGGATGGTAACACCGCTTCCGCTTACGAATACGATGCTCGAAACCGTCTGGTGAAGGCAGGGAAACTGAAATATCGGTACAACCCGCAGGGTGACCGGATTGAACTCGCCCAGCGAGGGCAATTGACCCGCTATGTCATCGACGATGCGCATGAACTGAGCCGGGTGCTGATGGAGCTGGACGGGGAAGGGCATGTGAAAACCCGTTACATCTATGGTCTGGGACTCATCGGACGCGAAGATGCCGACGGAACGTATCTGAGTTACCACTACGATCTGCGCGGTAGTACGACTTTGCTGACGGATGAACAAAACCGGGTGACGGACCGCTATACGTATGGATTATATGGCGAACTGGAGCAACATGAAGGATTAACCCAGCAGCCATTTGCGTATAATGGTCGAGATGGGGTCATGACGGATGCAAACGGCCTGTATTACATGCGTGCACGGTACTATGATCCGAAGCTGAAACGGTTCCTGAACCGGGATGTAATTCGCGGAGAGATTCAGGATGGGCAGACGTTTAACCGGTATGCGTATGTCAACGGGAATCCCGTAAGTTACATCGATCCGTTAGGGTTGAGTAAGTGGGAAACAAAGTCTGAGGGTGCGAGTAAAGGTGATGTACCACGGATACCATCCGATGAAGAGTTACTAAGTTCTGTTAGTGAGTGGTCTAATATGCAGAAATCAATAGCACCATCAAATAGAAAAAGGGATCTTTTTAATACGGCCACTCTAGCTTACGATGCAAAAACAGGTAATTACTATTATGGTATGAACAAAGGAGTGGATCTAAGTGGAGATGTGAAAAATACAGTGTTATTTGGAAACAAAAATCAAGATGGGATATTGCCTAAAAATTCTCTCAATGATTATAAGGTAGGAAATTGTTCAGAAGTAGATGCAATTAACCAAGCATTGAATCAGAATGCGAAATTAAATGACTTATATTTAGTTACGATCGAAACAACACGTTCATCTTTTGGAAAAACAAAATTGGCTTGTGAAAATTGTACAAGCACTTTCAAGGGGACGGTTGCTGATGCTATAACGGGTTGGACTAAAGGAGAGAAGTAGACATGGATATGGAGCAATTTAAATATATATCATTGAGAGGTAGGGTAGCATATGGGATAAGCTGTTTTGAAAACATAATTTTAACTTTCAAATATGATGTTAATGATTGGAAGCTTGTATTGAACTATTTATGGGAATTTACTAGTACTCAATATTTAGATGATTGGAATGAAGTTGTAGTTGAATTAATTCCTGAAAATTTACTGGAGTTTCAAACTTATGAAGAACATGAGTTTGAGCGATTGAGTAAAGATGAATTTCTATATTTATTTAAATTATATCAATATATTGATGGATCGATAAATACTTCAATTAGAGATATTTATGAATTAGGTATTAGCCATGCTTATTCTGTAATTGAAGGATATGGTGAAAATAGTTTGAATTCATTGCAGAAGATTATCAATTTTATGAACCACAGTAATTTCCCTTTACCAGATATTCAGTCATTTTTGATTTACTCTATTAAAGAAAATAGAGGATGGGGTGATAAGTTTGACGGTACAAAAGTATCGAAAATAATAAATTAGTTGATTTTATAGTATGTGTTTGTTTTTATTATCTTATCATCAGTTATAAATTAGGCTATATTACGAAAATAAAAAAATACCACAATATGCGCTTAGAGCTTTGGACTGACCCCATAACGTGAGACAAATCAAAACACCTTTAAGAGAATGAAACCTTGTCGTAAGATAAGGAGATCATCTTGGAGGTGTTTTTGTAATGGCATCAAGAGTGAGTTATCCCGTGGAATTAAAGATGAAAGCCATAGAAATGAGATTGGAAGAGGTACCCGTGAAAGAGGTTATGGATCAGCTCGAAATACGAAATAAGTCACAATTAAAAACGGGATGATATGGTATCGAAAAGGAGAATTACATCCCTTAGATCAACCGGTTGGTAAGCAATATAGCTACGGAAGAGGTCCAGAAGACAAGACAGAACTCGAAAAAGTAAAAGCAGAAAACCGATTTTTGAAACAGCAACTGGATCTGCTAAAAAAGTACAATAAACTCGAAAAGAGGTGGAAGCAAAAGTCGTTATCGCTTGGGTCGAGTCCATTCGAAAAGAAGTGACGATGTCTGGGGCTTGTGCATGGCTTGGAATTGCTCGAGCGACATACTACCGCTGGAAGACAGCTTGGGAGAGCAAGTGTCCAGATCCGATGGTCGTGAAAGTAGTTCAGCTTTGTACTCAGCACTAGTTCCGGTATGGATTCGAAAAACACTGCCTTGCTTCGGATTGAAGGTCCCATAAATCATAAACGAATACAGCGAATTATGCAGTACGATGTTTTACAATGTCGAGTGAGAATGAAAAAATGAAAGAACACGGGGCAACCTGCAAAACCTGCGGAACATCTACTATGGTGCAAATTTAATGCAGAAACTCCTTTGCAAAAACAGGTGACCGACATTACTTATTTGCCTTTCGGTAATAAAATGTTATACCTTTAAAGCATTTTGGATCTGTACAACGGAGAGATTGTCGCTTACAGTATAGCGGACAAGCAGGACACATCCTTGGTTTTGGATACGCTAGAGCAACTTCCAGAGCGGACAAATATGCTGCTCCACAGCGACCAGGGTAGCGTGTATACTTCTCGAGTTTACCAAACTGTAATAAAGGGAAAAGGCATTACAATGAGCATGTCCCGTAAAGGGACGCCCGCTGATAATGCCCCCATTTAGTCGTTTCATTCCACACTAAAGTCTGAAACGTTTACCTCGAAGATCTTAGGTGCACAACGACAGCCATCGTTGAACAGAGCGTTTGAGATTACATCACTTACTATCAGATTCAAGCGAAAATAACCAGTCTCCGATAAATTTCCGAAGACTGGCTGCTTAAACTTGCAAGGTGTTTTGATCTCTATATCATAAAAGGGGTGCAGTCCCTATTATATGGAGGAGGGTTCATCTTTGTCTCTCAACAATAAATAAAAGTCTTAGGCAGTCACAGCCGCAAAGGTAAAGTTCTATAAATATAAAACATTAAAATTAAAGTATAGAATCAAAACTAAGAAACCTTTGAATGGTGTTTAAAAGCCATTCAAAGGTATTTTCATTATTGGGATGAGCTTATGTTGTGAGAAAAGATGAGGGAAAGAGTAGCAAGTACAATACGTAAAGATCTGGTGATTTAAGTAAGGTAGGAAACATTATATGTAGATTCAAGGGGATTTATACAAGCGATAATAGGTCTTAATACCTATGGATAGGTATCATATTATGGTAAAATATTCATGGGACTAGAATGGGATATATTGCTTAGTGAACTATTTTATTTAAATAAGTCCTATATATTTGATGATAGCAAAATAGTAGATTCAAGAAAAAAAGATACATAGGCATGAAGGTTCCACAGAAAACAATAAAAATGGAGCGTGAACGATTTGAAAAAAGTAACACAACTCATATTAAGCGGTGCATTGGTAATTGGAATATTCCCTTTCACCGGAAACACGAGTCAAGCAGCAGTGACCTCATTTAAAGACGTGCCTAAGAGCCATTGGGCGAAAGCATCGATCGATGCAGCGGTGGCAAAAGGTTATTTCAAAGGATATAGTGATGGCACATTTAAGCCTGGCGCCACGGTCACGCGCGCAGAATTCGCAGCGTTGCTGGCCCGAGTGGCTAAAGGGACGCCAGAAACGGAGCAAGATAATGTGTTTAAGGATTTGACCGGGCATTGGAGTCAAAAAGAAGTGGATCGGGCAGTATCTCTTGGATTTATTAACGTAAAGGATTATCCAAACGGCTTTAAGCCGAGTACGATAATTACTCGTGAAGAGATGGCCAAGTGGATTAGTTCCGGATTAGCAGCTGCTGACAAGGACTTCGAACAAGCTTTGGAGGATACCAAGACATCTTTAATTCCTGTAAAAGAAGCATTTTCTCCAGGGATCTCTCCAAGTAAAGCACCTTATATAGCAGTAGCGATCGGAACAGGTGTAATGACGGGATATCCGGATAAATCATTTGGCTTAACTAAAACCACTACGCGTGCAGAAGCTTCGGTAATTCTATTGAGAATAGCCAATATGGAAGGTAAGAAGGCATCGTCGTTCGAAGCATTAAATGAAATCAGATCTGTCGGGGTAGCGAAATCTAATTTTAAAGAAATTACTCCATTTGAATTTACAACTGGTCGTGATTTTTCAGATGCAAGCGAGAAGAAAGTGACATTTAGCAATAAAAGTGGGAGTCTGGTTCTCCATCGCACTATAGCTGTTGATGCCTCCGATTGGAACAATAAGAAAGGAGTATATGCCCCTTTCTTTTTCTCAGAGTCATATAAAGAATGGTATCAGTCTTATCCAAAGAAATTAATAGCTGTATTTCAAGAGGTTACTATTTACCCGAATAAAAAAGGATTCAATCTCGATGACTATCGACAAGGTTTGAGTAATTCATTTTTTGGGTCCGCTCTGAAAGAAGACTTGGCTGAAAAATTTGGTTATACAACTTTGCCAAAGTCCAACGCTGAGAACTTTTTTGCGAAATATTCATCGACTAATGGAGTAAGAATATGGATTGTGAAGTGGTATGATGAGGGCTATAAAGGACTTGTGGCAGGATTCAAGACAGATGATGGTTCGGGTGTACAGATATATGGAAGATAGTAGAGAGGGTAATTATGAAAAGAAAAATCTGGAATATAATCTAAATGATCACTTTAATAACAGGGATTCTCCCCCTCGTGGTGGCACAAGCTAGTGACTATCATTTTCGTCACGGTTATCCAGATGACCTTGAAAAATTGGTCCCCACTGATGCTGAAGGTAAATCAAGAGGGAAACAAAAGATTAAAGTAACTGTTAGTGGATACAAAGACCCCAACCCTAAGGTGATATGGACACAGGGTGATGGAGAAATTTGGTCCGCAACTGGAGAGTTACCAAGTAGTAGGGTCACTACGACAACACATTGGAACCAGGGTGGAACTCGTGGATATCCAGTCAGTGAGAGGTTTATTGACAAGATAGATGCTACTGTTTACGCTCCAGATTCTCTGGAAGATATCAATGGGAATGCGTTTGATAGAAGGTTTATGGATGATCGTGGAGTTAAAGATATTAACTATTTAGATGGCCCAGCATATGAACCTGGAAATGAAAAGCCGAGATTTACACAAGATGGTGATGAGAGATGCAAGTATATACGTAAAGCTTTGGGTATTCAAGTAAATAGGGGGAGAGCGAGCAGGTATGCTAACTCCTGAATTAGTGAAGCTGAATGTATTAATAAAAAGATAATGCACTCCCATGGAGATATACCAAAAATGCTAGACATGGTAGGAGGAGTTATATGTGGATTCAGGGGGGGTTATACAAGGGGTAATAAGTCTTAATACCCATGAATAGGCAACTTGTTATGGTAAAATATTCATGAAACTTGGATGGGGTATATTGCTTATTGTACTATTCTATTTAAATAAGTCCTATATATTTGATGATAGCAAAATAGTAGATTCAAGAAAAAATGTACATAGGCATTAAGGTTCCACAAAAAAACAAAATGGAGCGTGAAAGATTTGAAAAAAGTAACACAACTCATATTAAGCGGTGCATTGGTAATTGGAATATTCCCTTTCACCGGAAACACCAGTCAAGCAGCCGTTGTCTCATTCAAAGATGTCCCTACAAGCCATTGGGCGAAAGCATCCATCGATGCAGCTGTAGAAAAAGGCTACTTCAAAGGATATAGTGATGGCACGTTTAAGCCCGGAGCAACAGTGACGCGCGCAGAATTTGCAGCATTGCTAGCCCGAGTGGCTAAAGGGGCGACGGAAATGGAGCAAGCTAATGTGTTTAAGGATTTGACGGGGCATTGGAGTGAGATAGAAGTGAATCGTGCGTTATCCCTTGGTTTTCTGAATTCTTCGGATTATCCGAATGGGTTTAAGCCAGGCGCGGCTTTGACGCGAGAGGAAATGGCGAAGTGGCTCAGCTCAGGACTTGCGGCTCAGGATGAGGATTACAAGCAAGCGCTGAAGGATACAGAGAATACGCTAGTGCCTGTGGCAGAATATTATAAGGGCGGGTTGAAGAAAGCAGCTTATCCCTATGTGTCGGTGGTATTGGGAACTGGATTGATGGGCGGGTACCCAGACGGTACGTTTGGTCCGGGGAAAACAACGACACGAGCAGAGGCGGCTGTGATTTTATCACGATACGAACAGGTGCAGGAAAGTAAGGCAACGTCGTATAGAGATCTGAATGAAATGCGCGAGGTAGGTCTGACAGGAACGAATCTGACTTCTGCGACGCCATTTGTTTACAGTAAATATGAGAACGCAAACTATTTGAATAGTTTTGACTTAATAACGGAGAAACCTTTTTCACTTCGTAACAATCTTGGAGAAATGATAGTTCATCGAATGATCATAGCCGACGCCCCCACTGCTTCGACTGTGAAGAATATGTATGGAAAAATGTTTATCGATAAAGATTTTGACAGATTCATTGATGAAGATCGCTACATGGTTTTTATGGAAGTAACAGTTACTCCTAATGGAAATAATCTTAGCAATCTTGCCTTAGCTAACTCGACTGGATATCGCTTAACTAGTGGTGCAGCAAGTAATTTTACAAGTGGAGCTATAAAAAAATATGGAATAATAAACTTACCAAGGGTAGATTATGTGAAATCTGGCTTTTTCAAAAAAGGGGTTTCTAAGCGATATTGGATGGCCCAATCTATCAATCGATATCGTTCGGAGGATGTTACTTTAAACGGTTCATCTATAAGGGTCGGTAACTCCCTTACGTCATTTTATATACCAAATTGATTAGAGGATGTACATATGAAATTTAGAGGTCTGCGAAAATGTATAGTAATATTATCTGTATTTATTGTATGTAGTAACTATCAGATGATGTTGGTTTTTTCTGCTCCGGGTAATTCTACTAAAGTTATTGCTGTGAGTTCTAATCCAGAGGATAGGGAACCACTTACTGCTTCTGTTGCATCTCCAGTTGGTCCAACGGGTTATCAAAAAGTTGTAAGAAAAGTTGATGGGGTACGGACAGCTAATCCGGGTGTATATTGGGTCCAAAGGGATGATGGAAAGTGGGTTGCTAGATCATCTCGAGGAGATGAGATTGTTAACAGCGTTGGTCCTCCTGAAGCACCTTGGCCAACATTAGGAGTTGTCAGCCAAAGGTATAAGCCCGGGAACCGCTACGATCTCTGTACGTTGGAAAAGCGGCGATCCATATCAATACGATCTTAGAAGTCACGGTGGGTGATGGGACAACCCCACCAGGGGAAGTAGCAGGCTGTACATATACCATCAATCCACCGAATGAGGTAGCCGCACCCGAAACTGCGTTTATGGACCCTGGTGCCCAAGGGCATATTCTGGTGGATGACCCAACACCCTAATAGCGTTAGTTAAAATTTAGCAAATCAAATGGTTGAAGTTCTCGAGTAATGGTAGAGCAAGTGGGTGGACTCAACAACAATATAATGATGATCTTCGTGGTATAATCAGTGGGGAGAGACACTTGTTAAGAGATGGAAGCAGAGCTTTAAATAAATATAAGCGCCCTTGGGCTAATTAATAAGAGGTGATATGCTTGTTATGGATATGGTCTGTTCCTGAAAAATTCCCAAATAAAAGAATAGGTGAATATGTAAAAGGTAGTGGTACTGATAGATTTGTTTTTAGAGAAGGTAGAGAATTAACTGGTCAAATTGTTTCCCCAAAAATTGTATTTGAATGTTTAGAAGAATCCCTAACTGATGTATTACCGAATAGTGGACTTCTATTGATAGTTTCAAAAAAGGTAGTGGAAATTTTACAAGAAATTTGTCCTGAAGATATACAGATATTTGAGGCGAATGTTTACATAGGGGAAAAGAAAATCCCCGATTACTATCTTTTGAATATAGTAAGTACTATCGAGGTAATAGATAAAACTGAATCAGAATTTACTACAATTAAAGGAACGGATTCCATATTAAACTTTAAGAAGATAGTTTATAAATTTGACGGTTTACCTAACAATCATCATCTAGTTAGAAATCAAGATTATAAGTCCCATGTTCTTATATCTGATGACCTTAAAGAAGTCTTTGAAAGAAATAATATTAAAGGGGTTCAGTTTACTTAGTGTTATAAACCTTGATTGGCTTTGGCCTTTCAAGGTTTTTCATTTTTATAATTCACATGAATAAACACACTGGAAGTTGTATGAGGTTGATGGCAGCACCACTACTACATGAGAATGCGATACCCCCAATCGTCTGGGGAAAGCGGGTAAGCTGAAGGATTGTTACAATTCGCATGAACTGAGCCGGGTGCTGATAGAGCTGGACGGGGAAGGGCATGTGAAATCCCGTTACATCTATGGTCTGGGTCTAATCGGACGTGAAGATGCCGACGGAACGTATCTGAGTTACCACTATGATCTACGTGGCAGTACGACGTTGCTAACGGACGAGCAGAACCGGGTGACCGACCGTTATACGTATGGATTATATGGTGAACTGGAGCAGCGTGAAGGATTAACCCAGCAGGCCATTTGCGTATAATGGTCGAGATGGGGTCATGACGGATGCCAACGGCCTGTATTACATGCGAGCGCGGTATTATGATCCGAAGCTGAAGCGTTTCTTGAACCGAGATGTGATCCGTGGAGACATTCAGGATGGTCAGACGTTTAACCGATATGCGTATGTGAACGGGAATCCAGTGAGTTACATTGATCCACTGGGATTGACGAAGTTTGAAACGAACTTGGCATTACCATATGGTAATGAAAGTAAAACTATGAACTTAGGTTCCGGTGATAATCCTTTACAGGGAGCACTCAATGTTGATATAAGAAAAGTCAACGGGATAGATGTTGTAGCGAGTGCAAATCATTTACCATTCAGCACACGTTCTTTCTCAGAAGTTATTGCTCAAAATCCACATGGCTATGACATTTTGAAGAGCGATGTGCCAAGAATACTAGAGAACGGAGGCATTCTTAAAGTTGTAGGAGGTGAGAAGAATCCGTTCTTAAAAATATGGTGAGCGCAGATGCTAAATATTTTGAGCAATTTGGTTTTGAATTAGTTAGCAGAGGAAAGGCTTCTGGTGATTTGATGTTTGGAGTACAGAAAACAACTGACGGTAAGATTTTCTCAGACAAATCATTAGAAAGACAATTTGAAGTTATATTAAGGAGGAAATATTAGATGATAAAGTTGGATATTTCCGAAGATCAATATGAGCTTTATGATTTTACGGAGTCAGTTATTCAATTCATGGGTCCTTTAAAAAATTCCGATAACTTGTCTTTGGATGTCTGGGGCATAATAATACCTTTAAAAATGTTTAGTATAGAACAGTATGGGCTAAGTAAGGACCAGTTTTCGTTTAATGACAATATATATATATATCTGGTTTTTCAACTATTCGATTTGAAGGTGTGGAAGCTATTGATATTGAAGTAGAGCTTCTTACAAAGACTAAGCCCCATGAACATATTCACCAGAAAGATGGATCCAAATGCAAAATTCATAAAAATTGGAATATAAGTAGTGGCCGTGATGGGTATAACTATGAAATTTTTTCGGCTATTGATTGGCCTTTTGGTAGTAGCTCTTTGTCCATTGTTGCTGGAGGGGGAGTCACCATAGAAATTGAACCTAATTATTGTGTTCCATTAAATCAATATATACTAAATACCTCGAAATATAGTTTAAGCTATTAGAGTAAAAGTAATGAAATCTTTTGTTTTACTGCCTTAGAAGCTATGCAAACCTTTGGTGAGACGAACCATGGTTAGCCTTTGTCTCTCAACAATTAATAAAAGTCTGAGGTAGTCCTAGTCGCAATGGGAAGTTTTTATAAATATAAAAGTATCAAAATTAAATAATAGAATCAAAACTAAGAAACCTTTGAATGATGTTTATAAGCCATTCAAAGGTTTCTTACATTATGATGATGAGAGAGGCAAGCATATAAAAGCTTTGGGTATTCAAGTAAATCGGGGAGAGCGAGCAGGTATGTTAACTCCTGAAAAGTGAAGCTGAATGTATTCATAATAAGTTAATGTACTCCCACGGAGATATATCAAAAATGCTAGACAGATGGGAAGCATTATATCTGGATTCAGGGGGATTTACACAAGGGAGAATAAGTCTTAATACCTATGAATAGGCATCGTGTTATGGTAAAATATTCATGGAACTGGAATTGGATATATTCCTTAGTAAACTATTTTATTTAAGTAAGTCCTATATATTTGATAATAGCAAAATAGTAGATTCAAGAAAAAAGATACATAGGCATAAAGGTTCCACAGAAAACAATAAAAATGGAGCGTGAACGATTTGAAAAAAGTAACACAACTCATATTAAGCGGTGCATTGGTAATGGGGATATTCCCTTTCACCGGAAACACCAGTCAAGCAGCCGTTGTCTCATTTAAAGATGTGTCTACAAGCCATTGGGCGAAAGCATCCATCGATGCAGCTGTAGAAAAAGGCTACTTCAAAGGATTTAGTGATGGCACGTTTAAGCCTGGAGCAACAGTGACGCGGGCAGAATTTGCAGCATTGCTGGCCCGAGTCGCGAAAGGGACTCCAGAGACGGGGCAAGGTAATGTATTTAAGGATTTGACCGGTCACTGGAGTGAAACAGAAGTGAACCGTGCAGTATCTCTTGGATTTATTAACGTAAAGGATTATCCAAACGGCTTTAAGCCGAGTGCGATAATTACTCGTGAAGAGATGGCCAAGTGGATTAGTTCCGGATTAGCAGCTGCTGACAAAGACTTCGAACAAGCTCTGGAGGATACCAAGACATCTTTAATTCCTGTAAAAGAAGCATTCTCTCCAGGGATCTCTCAAAGTAAAGCACCTTATATAGCGGTAGCGATAGGAACCGGTATAATGACAGGATTTCCAGATCACTCTTTCGGTTTAAGTAAAACAACCACGCGTGCAGAAGCTTCGGTAATTCTATTGAGAATAGCCAATATGGAAGGCAAGAAGGCATCGTCGTTCGAAGCACTAAATGAAATCAGATCTGTCGGGGTAGCGAAATCTAATTTTAAAGAGATTACTCCATTTGAATTTACAACTGGTCGTGATTTTTCAGATGCAAGCGAGAAGAAAGTGACATTTAGCAATAAAAGTGGGAGTTTAGTTCTCCATCGGACCATAGCTGTTGACCCTACAGAATGGAATAATAAGAGGGGAGTATATGCCCCGTTCTTTATTTCCGAATCGGAAAAAGATTGGTATCAGTCTACTGCAAAAAGAAAAAATATTGTTGCCGTTTTTCAAGAAATAACAATTTATCCAAGCAAAAAAGGATTTAATCTGGATGACTATAGAGGTGGCTTAGCGAACTCGTTCTTTGGTCAAAGGCTAGATCAAGACATAACAAGGCAATTCGGATATAAAACTCTACCGTTTTCAAACGCTGAGAACTTTTTTTCGAATTATTCATCGAACAACGGAGTGCGGTTATGGATTGGTAAGTGGTACGACAAGAACTACAAAGGACTTGTGGCAAGGTTTAAAACAGATGATGGTTCAAGTGTGAGTATTTATGGGAGATGAGTGAAAGGCGATTTATGAAAAATAAAATTCTGCATATTATCTTAATTATGACTGTATTAATGGGACTTTACCCCCACGGTGTAGCGAGAGCTAGTGATTACCATTTCAATAAAGGTTATCCAAGTAATCTTGAGAAATTGATTGCTACTGATGCTCAAGGTAGATCAAGAGGAAAACAAAAAATAAAAGTACTTGTTACTGGGGAGAAAGATCCCAATCCTAAGGTGATATGGACACAGGGGGATGGGGAAATATGGTCCGCAACTGGAGAGTTACCAAGTAGTAGGGTCACTACGACAACACATTGGAACCAGGGTGGAACTCGTGGATATCCAGTCAGTGAGAGGTTTATTGACAAGATAGATGCTACTGTTTACGCTCCAGATTCTCTGGAAGATATCAATGGGAATGCGTTTGATAGAAGGTTTATGGATGATCTTGGAGTTAAAGATATTAACTATTTAGATGGCCCAGCATATGAACCTGGAAATGAAAAGCCGAGATTTACACAAGGTGATAAATTCATTGAGATTAACGTCTTTACAGGATATCCGAAACCATTCAGTGAAGAAAAAGATTATGGTACTAGACCTGACGGCAAAAAAAAATGGCAAGTAGCATATTGGACTCCATTGCATATTGATTATATAGCTCATGTTTATGAAACAAAAGAGATCCGGGTGAACTCGGATAACACATTGCAGGAGGGAGAAACGGTTCAGCTTGCTGCAGAAGTGCGCGAGATTGACTATCAAGGGAATACAACAGACTGGGTAAACGTCTCAACTCGTGAACAAACCGAATGGAAGACAGATAAAGAGAGTGTTGCAACAGTAAATTCCAACGGAGTAGTGAAGGCGGAAGGCAGAGGGACTGCAAAAATCACTGCTTTTTGGAAAAAAGGTCCGTATTATATTTGGGAAAACGTCACGATAACCGTAGGGGAAGATAACGAGATTCCAGAAGAACCTGTAACTGCATGTTCACAGCCCCAACCCGGACGGACATTAGAAGGCCAGATTATGGATCCAGTCGTTACAGCTATGATTAGGGCAGATCAACGGGGGAATGAACCTTTTGATGTTCTCAAGGGGATTCCCACCTCTGAAAGCCTCTATGGTAACGTATTTAGTCGAGATTATTTGTTTGAACATACCTTTGTACAGATGACGGGCACATGTACATATCAATTTGAAGTTGAGAAAATATGGAGCCTGAAGTGGGATCCGAAGAAGAAAGAGACCGATGCGGAGGGCAATGAGAGGGAAGTTCCAGATCCACAGGAAGCGGAAGAACCGGTTAGCAAACAATATACTGTTGAGCGTCCATACGCTTACTGGACGATCGATACGTTAAGTGTATACAGCATCGATGAGGCGACGCTAATCAATTATGCTTTTGGATCTGGACAAATCACGTTGCAACCCGAAGGATATGTCCCACCGGATTTTCAGGCGGAAACGACGGGGAATTATTATCCGCCACCCAATCCAGTCAAAGTCACAGCTCCGCCTGGCACAAAAACGGGAGGAAAGGATCGACCCTCCCCGCCCGATGAAGATCTACAAAGTGTGGCTGAGGATGCAGTCCCTGATGTAGAGGTAGAAAATGATGCCTTTTACTTTAATGGAGGTACGGTTATGGATCCGCAGCGGTCTCCTGAATCCGGCCCACAGCCCGGCGAAATTCCAGTTCCCGTGCAGATTGATGAGAATGTATTATATAGTCCCTATAACTATATTCCAATCAGTAAGGCGAACAAACAAAATACCATCAGCGAGGGTACCATTCGTTATACCTTAATGGATAACAGTGTGAATGGAGGCGATGACCAAGAGTTCGACATCGATGGTATCAACACCGTCACCGTCCATACCCCAGTCGTGAACTACTCGCTCGTATCGGATGATCAGCCGCATAACCAGAAAACGGTGCCGAACATGAGTCGGTCCGCGCTCATTTTGGAGCGACCGTTCACAGTTCGCATCCCGACCAGCGGACAGCATCTGGATGCGGGATCCTATCCCGGATATGGCGATCGGGATTATGCCAAGTATTATCGGATTAAACAAGTGCGGTTTCCTTTTGACGTGTACAGTGCCGACCGAACGCAATTTTATCCTCGAAACACGTGGATCGACATCCAAGTACCTGTGCTGGATACGACCTTCTATCTGCCCGTTTGGGTGGATGAAGGAGACTACCAGGTGCAATTCCGGAATATCGCTGAAAATGCCCCGTCGAATTTTAGTACCGAGCCGGAGATCGATGCCCAGCCCGATGCCAACACAGACCTGTACTACCACGCCGCTTCGGACGAAGTCTCCGTAGAGGTCATTGGGCGGCTATACGACTTTGAGATTACCGATATTGCCGACTATAACTGGGAGCTGGTCTTCCGACGTTTCAAAAACAGCCTTGCGCCGACCTGGATCAGTTACTGGACGGGTACGGAGGATATTGACGGAGATAAGCGGGGGAACAAACCCCAGTTTACCGTCCCGATTCGCCCGGGCAGTCACCCATTGCAAGGGTATCAGAATGTGGCGGTGAAAACGGGTTATCACTTCAAGTTTGATTTTAAAACGAAAGGCAACATGTTTGGCCCACGAGACGGCATACGTCTTACGCCAACCTTTGATTTTGTGAGTAAGGATGGCAGTACACGTGTGCCCGTGGATCTGTATTACTCCACCAACCAACGGAACTTTATTCGCATCGGTTCGACAGAAGATCAAGTGAAGCGGTTCGTGATTTTGAATGATCGGCTACGTCAAGTTCCGTCCGAACAACTGCGAGATACAGCGACGTACAAATACAACCGATATGGTGAAATCCATCCGGGGATGATGAGTGAACGAGCATATCAAGAGTACTATCGAGACAAATTCACGAAAATGAAAACTCCGGTAGGCGGATACAGCCTACTGCTTATGCCAGAGCAATTGCGAACGTTTATCGGTCCGAAAACGAATATTCCCACCACCGCCAGTGCAGATATACTGCGTGCGAATGCTTCAATACAGCAATGGTATGGCGAGTACAGTTTGCCCGCCGAGCCCTATGTGGTGCAAGCGGGAACAAACTTGGCTGAGTATGGACGTACGCATGGCGGACTGGATGCTAAATCGCCGATCTTCCTGAAGGATGGGTATATCGTGGTGAACTTTAACTTTGAGTCCATTCGAGAGGGAAATCTGGCGGCACCGCATCTGCAATATATCCATGCCCCACTGATGAATCAATGGTTGTTGGAAGGATTCCAGCGTGAGGTAGAGGATAGCTACGGAAACAGCTTTACGTTGCGGGACGGAGACGTGGTCTTTTACCATGCCGACCGCTCCAGCCGGGATGATTTCAGTGCGCAGGTACCGCATTAAAGAAAAAGCAAGTTAGTTTTAGGATTAGACCCTGATAGAAAAAATCCTTTTACAAGAGGATTTTTTCTATCTATTTACAAATAGAACAATAAAGTGAGGGATGGTTGTGTCCCGGATGATAAAGATAGTTACATTTATCATGATGATAGTTTTCATTTTAGGAGGGTGTTCAAGAGTGGATACAAAAGATAAAGATCAAGAAATTATAGATCGTTCGGAGGCCATTGCCATTCAGTATTTGAAAGAAACATATGACTTGGATGTGACAATTATAGAAAAGAAAATTTTGCCTAAAATGGCGATGAGCTGGGTTACCGTATCTGGACATGTAACAGATCATGAGAATCTTATCTTCAGTGTGTCAGTTGATTACGAGTCGAATGAAAAGGAATCTTTCAGTTTTAATACAGAATTAGAAGAGTTTTTAGTTAATAAGGGCTATGACCCATATATTAGAGATAGAGGTGGAAATAGTGGGAAATAGGGACATTAGTGATTTAACCTATAAAAAAATGTCGAGCGAAGCATACAATGATTTTAAGACTAATAAAATAGATAGTCTCCCAGGTTGGGAAATAATAGACCAAAAACATAATTCATCAGGTATGGATGCAGTGACCTTTTATAATCCTGATACAAAACAAGCGGTCGTTGCTTTCCGAGGAACGGAAGGCTCCAGTACCTTGGATAGAAAAGCTCCTGATTTAAAAGCGGATGTTCTAAATATTGGTTTTCCTGAAATTGGAGCAACGATCAATAGAGCATTTGACGATCTCCGATTTCCATTGGAAAAGGAAATTTCTAAAGGAATAGAAGACTCGTTAGGTCTATCTCAAGTTGAGAATTGGCTAGGAGATACTCAAAAAAACATCAGCAAGGGGCTGCGTTTTGAAAATCAGCTATATGAGGCTGAAGATTATGTGAAGGAGATGCAGAGCAAATATCCCGATGCAGACTTTACACTTACGGGGCATTCATTAGGCGGGGCAAATGCACAATATGCAGCGGTGTATACAGGACTGGATGCAGTCACGTTTAGTGCGCCTACCGTCGTGGCATCGTTAACACCAGAAATGCGTAGGAAAGCAGAAGAAGGTGCTTTCGATCGTCAGGTAACCAACTTCATTCATCCTGGGGATTTCATTGCAAGTGGTATGCTGGGAGGATATGAGAGGCACGTGGGTTCAACTCTCGTGATTGATAAAAATTATGACGATTTTAATGCTAGTTACGGTGCTGTGGACAAAATAAAGGATACACTGGGAGGGCCTTCATATCACGATATGAAGCATTATAGCTTCGATGACGATGGGTATATCGATAATACCTTGTATGATGAAATTACGGGAGAACGAGTGAGTTACTCTCCGCGGAAACCTTCGGATCATAACATCCTGGATCATGCACGTGAAGCATGGGATACCCTATCCAAAGGTTTCAAGTCGGTGGTTAACGTTGTAGGTGGGTACTCGGCAGGAACCATTGAGTTAACGCCAGAGGAACTGAAGGAGATTGCAGGGAAATGGAGTCGCCAAGCACAGGATATGAGCCGTACCTTTGAGCGAATCCAACGGAACTTTTTTGAGTACACCGAGAGCAGTC
The DNA here is from genome assembly GCF_038004645.1 of Paenibacillus sp. FSL M8-0212. Taxonomy (NCBI): domain Bacteria; kingdom Bacillati; phylum Bacillota; class Bacilli; order Caryophanales; family Paenibacillaceae; genus Paenibacillus; species Paenibacillus sp. FSL M8-0212. The sequence goes on from NZ_JBBORP010000001.1 coordinate 3,737,491, forward strand.
ATAGTCAGCGGCTTGTGCCGATTGTATGGGATCTTCAGATGAGTATTAAGCAGTTAGATGAATGGCATCTGGAACATACATCGGATCTTGTAGATTATATCCAGAACAAGGCCGATTTGTTTATCCAGGCCGATAGTGGTGTGGGAGCTTAGTAGCTTTAAAGTTTGATCACTATACACATATAAACAGCAAGAATTTACATAACAAAGAAATTAACTATTCTTATTGAAATGAGGCCAACACAGATGAAAAAGAAAGTAATCGTCATGAGTACGATAATAGCTCTTTTAGCAGCGACAGTTCAGGTTCATGCGGAAACATCAATTTCCTTGGATGGTAGTTTAAATAGCAAGCCAATGAATTCAAATACAGATCGTGACGCGGGACAAAAAAAATCATTCAAGGATATTCAAGGGCATTGGGCAGTATCCAGTATTCAGGCAGCGGTGGATAAAGGGATTGTTAGTGGTTATCCCAATGGCATGTTTTATCCAGAAAATAAAGTAACGCGTGCAGAGTTTCTAAAGCTCATAGTTAGTTCACTGGGCCATGAGGCAGAGCCTACAAAGACCAATATGCAGTGGTATGATCCATATGTCACATCTGCCAAAGTCAATAAATTGTATGTTGAATCCGATTTTCCATCCTCAGATTGGTCTAAACCCATGACGCGCATGGAAATGGTACACGTGGCGGCACGGGCCATTGGGAAGATTGGTACAGATGATTATGATTTTCTATATCTTGCTGTAAAAAATGGGTTACTTTCGGGTACGGGAAACGGAAAGCTTGATCCCGAGGGTACAACCACTCGTGCTCAAGCGTTAACTGTTGTAGACCGAATTGGTAAAGTGCGAAGTGGACAGACACTGAAAGTAGATACAGTAGCTTTAAAGAATGCAGAAAAAGCGAAGAATGCGGAGCGGGATCCGTGGGGGCGGCTTATTCGAACCACCAATTTGCCTAAAAATGCAAAAGATTTCCCTTATATTTTGGAAGAGTATCCGAATGAGATGTATGAGATGAAACCCAATATTATTGTAGATACGACTTCTGCCCAACTAGCCAAGATGGATAGAAACTTTAACAATAAGGCTCTAATGGATCAATGGAAACAAACAACGGAGAATTACTATAACTTGATGCTTAACGTAGACTACAGAACAATTGATGAAGAATGGGCCAATACATTATTTACATATCACAATCAGGCTTTCAGGGTGGTACTTGCGGATATGAGACGATATGTGAAGTGGGTTAAGGAAAACAAAATCATCATGACAGGGTCTTTGGTAGCAGAACCTTCTATGGTGACTGATGCGGATAAGTTAGCTGGTTATTTTATTCGAACTAGGTTTAGTTTTGAGATCAAATCTTACATTAAATACGAAAACATCATATTTGATGAACGTTTCATAGATGCTGATACCTTTAAAAAAGGAAAAAAATATGCAGGATATGCAGATATTCCGTTATCTACGAATTCAAATACGTATGATTTGAAGGTCAGTGGCATGGCTACACTATTTAGTGACAACTCTATAGTACGTGAAGTGAAATGAAGAAGCTTCTCAAGAGATTCGTCTTATGTTTTTTGATGGTTTCATTAATAATAGAATTACTGGTTGTGTTCAGTATCAAACCTGCAGCATATGCTGCAGATGATATTCAATTTGAGCCGTCAGGTTCAATTAAATTTAGTACAACCTCAACAGGAGCAACCACATCCATTCGGTATAAAACGGTCGGATTCACAATAGCTCGTAATGCAAGATGCACCTCAACCAATTGTGCCCCTCAACAAGGGGGGCCGCATGGTGTAGTCAGAATTACTCAGGTAGGAGAAGTACATAACACCAATGGAACGGTTACTACATATTTCAATATTCCTGTTAATCAAGTGAATGATGCTTTAGAAGCTGCTGGACTCGAGAAGATAACCAATGGTGGACAGATTTGGTTAAGCTCTATATTTCATGTTATTAACGGATCTAGACCTAATACGGATTTCGTGACTCTTCAGAGTATAAAGAATGCTGAAAGTTGGGCTGACCCAAGTAAGTTCAGACAGTACTATGATATTCCTGTAAAAGTGAATGGATACTATCCAGTTACCAAGATATATCGAACTAGTGAAGGCATAGAGATGTATTCTGCAAAAGTAGAGAGCGACATTGAAGATGTAGATAAAAATTGGCCAGTAGGTAAACCAGTAGATACAGTAATGTTAGATAAAACTTATCCGTTTCAAGGTGATACCTATAAGCTAGTGAAGTCGTATGTTCAGTCTAAACGGAAGTTAAATGAGCAGAATTTTGTACAAACGGGTGATCCAGAGAGAAATGCAAAGTTATCAGAAAGAAATTTTACAAATTATCTTGGAGGTACGAATGTAGTAGGTGTATATCGTAAAGTAACGACAGTTATTCCTGATGATCCTATCCCGGACGGGAAGGCAGCCTGCAAACCTAACATTAATCCACCGAACGAGATAGCTTCACCGCAAGTAGAATATATGGATCCGGGTGCTCAAGGGCATATTCTGGCGGATGACCCAACTAACGACATACATTTTGATGCTACGCTGGGGATACCAACCTCGGAGCATCTGTATGCCAACACCTGGGCGATGAACTATTTGTTCCAGCATACCTTTGGCAAACAGAAAGGTACCATTACCTATGATTGTACCGCCGATATTACCTATGCCCGCACTTGGAAGGTTAAACAACCAGCCCTACCGGGACCTAATGGCACAACGATTCCGCAACCAGATACTCAAGGTTCCGATGAATATCCACACCAGTACAAGTTCAGCTTTGAGAGGAATTACAGCTACTGGAAGATCAATAACGTTGAACTGTATTCCATTGAGCAAGCCGAAATGGAGAATTATGCTCTCCCTGATGGTGGTCGGATCACGCTCTGGCCTCAGGAGTATACAGCGCCCGACCTGGAGATGGAGCATGATGAGGAGGTGGAGATTCATGTGATACCGCAGGAAACGGGGGAGATTAGCTTCGTTCCCGACGTGGTGGCAGGCGATGGATATGAGCCGCCTGAAGTACCGGATGATACAGAACTGCTTAAAGGCATAGCTGAGGGTCAAACGGGCCCGCCTGATGTGAAGAACGATGCACTTGACTTTACGTGGGAAGGTTCAACCACGAAGGTAATGGATGGCAGCACTGTCGTTGAAAACGGACCGGATCCGGCGCAAATCCCAGCACCGACCAAGATCGGTTCGTATAAAAACACCGGAGAGCAGGTGCTGTACGCAGATCAGCTGTTAATCCCCCAGGACCGCTTGAACAGGGCGAATACAGAGTCGACGGGGGAGATTGAGTATGCGCTTCATCCTACAACCTTGGGAGGCAGCCAAGGAATGACTTTTCCGATCAATTCCATTAACATGGTCACCGTCCATACCCCGGTTGTGAACTACTCGCTTGTCTCGGATGATCAGCCACATAACCAGAAAACGGTGCCGAACATGAGTCGGTCTGCGCTCATTTTGGAGCGACCGTTCACAGTTCGCATCCCGACCAGCGGACAACATCTGGATGCGGGATCCTACCCGGGATATGGCGATCGGGATTACGCTAAATATTATCGGATCAAACAAGTGCGGTTTCCTTTTGACGTGTACAGTGCCGACCGAACGCAATTTTATCCACGAAATACGTGGATTGATGTTCAGGTCCCGGTACTGGATACGACCTTCTATCTGCCGGTGTGGGTGGATGAAGGAGACTACCAAGTGGAATTCCGGAATATCGCTGAAAATGCCCCGTCGAATTTTAGCACCCAGCCGAAGATCGACGCCCAGCCCGATGCCAACACAGACCTGTACTATCACGCCGCTTCGGACGAAGTATCTGTGGAGGTCATTGGGCGACTATACGACTTTGAGATTACCGATATCGCCGATTATAATTGGGAGCTGGTCTTCCGCCGTTTCAAAAATAGCCTTGCGCCAACCTGGATCAGTTACTGGACCGGCACGCAGGATATTGACGGAGATAAGCGGGGGAACAAACCTCAGTTTACCGTCCCAATTCGTCCGGGCAGTCACCCGCTGCAAGGGTACCAAAATGTGGCGGTGAAGACGGGATATCACTTCAAGTTTGACTTTAAAACAAAAGGCAACATGTTCGGCCCGCGAGATGGCATTCGTCTCACGCCAACCTTTGATTTTGTGAGTAAGGATGGAAGTACGCGTGTGCCCGTGGATCTGTATTACTCCACCAACCAACGGAACTTTATTCGCATCGGTTCGACAGAAGATCAAGTGAAACGATTTGTGATTCTGAATGATCGGCTACGTCAAGTTCCGTCCGAACAACTACGAGATACAGCGACGTACAAATACAACCGATATGGTGAAATCCATCCGGGGATGATGAGTGAACGAGCGTATCAAGAGTACTATCGAGACAAGTTCACGAAAATGAAAACTCCGGTAGGCGGATACAGCCTACTCTTGATACCAGAACAGTTGCGGACATTTATCGGTCCGAAAACGAATATTCCCACCACCGCCAGTGCAGATGTCCTGCGTGCGAATGCAGCCATTCAACAATGGTACGGGGAATACAGTCTACCTGCTGAGCCCTATGTGGTACAAGCGGGAACAAACTTGGCTGAGTATGGACGTACGCATGGCGGATTGGATGCTAAATCGCCGATCTTCCTGAAGGATGGGTATGTCGTGGTGAACTTCAACTTTGAGTCCATTCGAGAGGGAAATCTGGCAGCACCGCATCTGCAGTATATCCATGCTCCACTGATGAATCAATGGTTGCTGGAAGGATTCCAGCGTGAGGTAGAGGATAGCTACGGAAACAGCTTTACATTGCGGGATGGAGACGTGGTCTTCTACCATGCGGATCGCTCCAGCCGGGATGATTTCAGTGCGCAGGTACCGCATTAAGAAATAAAGGTAATATTTAAATAGTGAAATGATCGAAGAAAGCTATTTATCGAGCATTCTTCGATCTGTTTCGCAATAATATAACGATAAAGTGAGGGATGGTCATGTCCCGGATAATTAAGAGTGTCGTATTTGCCACAATGATCATTGGGATATTGGGAGGGTGTTCAGGAGTGAATAAAGAAGATCAGGATCAAGAAATTATAGACCGTTCGGAAGCAGTCGCTATTCAATTTCTAAAAGACTCTTACAATTTGGAGGTGACCATTACAAGGAGACAGATGCTCCCTAAAATGGCTATAGCTCGCGTGACAATATATGGTTATGTAACAGGACATAAAGATCAACATTTTAATGTCTCAGTAAATTATGAATCAAATGTAGCGGAATTACTCTCGTTCAGCAAAGAATTTCATAATATGCTTAACAAACGGGGATTCGACCCCTATAACTGAGATGTTTTATTTTTTTGTTTATGCTAGGGGGTATTAAGAGTAAGGGGAAGTGTCTATAGCTCTATTCTATTTGGAGGCCGCTTTAAGAATGAGTAAGGATAATAGTGGAAAAAGTAAAATAGAGCTAACGGATCAGGTTTATCAGAAAATGTCTGAAGCAGCTTATAGTGATTATGTAACAGGAGAAGAAATTAGAATACTCCCTGGATGGGAAGTACTAGATCAGAAACATAACACATCAGGAATGGATGCTGTTACTTTTTATAATCCTGAAACCAAACAAGCCGTCATTGCTTTCCGGGGAACCGAGGGAAGTGCTCCTCTTGAGAGGGCGTACCCTGATCTAAAAACGGACGTTCTAAATATTGGTCTACCCGAAATAAAAGCTACGTTTGATAGAAAATATAATCCATGGCCTGAATCCTGGGGGGGAGTTATTCAGGGCACCGAAGATGCACTAGGAATTACTTGGCTTAACAATTTAATGGGAGATACTCGAAAGAGAATGAGTAAAGATATTGGACCCGATAATCAGTTATACGAAGCGGAAGATTATGTGAAGGAACTGCAGGGCAAGTATCCGGATGCAGATTTCACACTCACGGGCCATTCTCTAGGCGGGGCCAATGCGCAATATGCAGCAGTGTACACGGGGCTCGACGCGGTCACTTTTAGTGCACCAACAGTTGTGGCCGCATTGACGCCAGAGATGAGAAGGAGAGCCGAGGAAGGGGCGTTCGATGGACAAGTGACCAATTTTATACATCCTGGCGATGGAATTGCGAGTGGTCTCTTTAAGGGTTATGAGCGGCATGTGGGATCTACGCTTCTTATTAATTCAAATTATGCAGATGCAAATGATAACTATGGGATGAATGTTTGGGCCAAGGTTAGGGATACATTATTTGAGGATGGCCCTGGATTTCACGATATGAAGCATTACAGCTTCGATGACGATGGATATATCGATAATACCTTGTATGATGAAATTACGGGAGAACGAGTGAGTTACTCTCCGCGAAAACCTTCGGATCATAACATCCTGGATCATGCACGTGAAGCATGGGATACCCTATCCAAAGGTTTCAAGTCTGTGGTTAACGTTGTAGGTGGGTATTCGTCAGGAACCATCGAGTTAACGCCAGAAGAATTGAAGGAGATTGCAGGGAAATGGAGTCGCCAAGCACAGGATATGAGCCGTACCTTCGAGCGAATCCAACGGAACTTTTTTGAGTACACCGAGAGCAGTCATAGTCAGCGGCTTGTGCCGATTGTATGGGATCTTCAGATGAGTATTAAGCAGTTAGATGAATGGCATCTGGAACATACCACTGATCTTGTAGATTATATTCAGAACAAGGCGGATCTATTTATCCAGGCCGATAGTGGAACAGTAGCTTAACGAACATGGGTAGAAAGGCAGGAAGATGTAATGAGTGGAAGCGGTATAGCCATGGACTTGGATCAGTTATTACAGGCAGAACAAGAGTTGGATCTTATCCTTAGCGAATTGAGAGAAAACGAGAGAGAAGCACGTGTATTGTATGGGAAGTTGAACACCTGGAAGGGACAATCAGCCGATAAACTTCGAATCAAGGTGGAAGTATTCTTCTATCAGCTGGATACTCGGACACAGTTACTCCTCAAACAAAAACAAGAAATGTTAGATGCGATCAAGAGAATAAAGGATGCTGATGGAAGCTATTAAAAGTATATTGAGATTTTTATTTTTACATAAAAGTTTGTTTTAATCTTGAAATAATGATCTAATCCAAAAAAATAGTCATTGTTATGAGTATCTAAAGATGCCACCTCACGTAATAGTGAAGTGGCATCTTTTTGCTACGTTTGTTGCGTCTACAACTCCAAAAATCAATTAACCCGGAACCTTCATCCGATTATCTTCGAGAACGCTTCCAGATAATAATCCCTTTGACGATAATCAACAGAAAGATGGAGTAGATGAAACGCTTTCGCAGCTAGCGGATTCACGTCATTTGAGGCACTCGAAGAAGATGATGCAATGGGTTGAAGAGCATTTCAAATATGAGATCAGATTGGACCAGATAGCGGCAGATGTTCATCTGTCCAAATCGTATGCTTCCCGCATTTTTCATCAAAAGACAGGTAGCAGCATTACGGAATACGTCAAAGTTTGAATGTGCAGTATGCCTACTCGCTCCTTGAGACAACAACACTTTCGGTTGACGAGAATGGCAGACGTGCAGGATTTTCAAGTGGATCGTATTTCATCCAGTTATTTTGCAAATCTGCCGGGACGACCCCGCTGCAGTATCGACAACAATTTGAACAGAGCAGTAAGCATTAATTTGAATTATAAAAAATAGCGTTATTACGTCTTTATATACAATTAGTATTCACCGTTTGAAGTGAAAAAATCCCGAATGTGGAGTGCACTAGCCAGTTGCTAAATGCGATACTCCACCTCCGGGATTGCAACAGCGGTAACCTTCAAGCTAAATAAACCTTAAGGATTCCTCAAGTTGTTACAGCCACTTATCAGCCCAACGTTCCACGGCGCTTAGCGCCCTCCCCAGTTCCGTTCCTTTTCGTGACAACATATATTCAGTTCGAACTGGACGTTCCGTGACCACATGGCGAACCACAAGTCCTTCTTCCTCCAATTCCTTCATTCGCTCATTTAACACACGTTTGCTCAAGTCAGGGATATAAGCGTGAATCTCACTGAAGCGTTTGGGTTCCTCCATCAACGCATGGATAATGAGGGCTACCCATTTTCGGCCAATGATTTGATAAGATTGTTCCACTTTTGTACATATCTGCTTGGCATTCTCATCATCGCTCATGATTGTACTCCTTTGATTTAGTATTGCTTGTAATATCATTAGTATACTTATTGTAACCTACTTGTCCACAGGCCATATGTGTAAAATGTCACATACCAATTGTTCTTAATGTTACCACATAAAGCGTTATCATCAAATAAAAACCCTATAAACACTGGAGTTCACAGGTTCGACACGATTGTTGACGAATTGTGACGACAGGTGTAATATGGGTAACGTTAATTCAAATGGTTACAATTTATAACCTATAAACAGGTTGTGGAGAGAAGGAATGTTCCATGGTTGAATTCAGGTGCGTTATATAAACGGAGGCAAGGCGGGGAACACACCCACTTATTCCGTCTTTTGTCATGCTTGGATTTGAACATTTTGCAACATCATATACTATACTGCACAGATCACAGGAGGCACTCCAATGGATGCAATGACATTTGTCCTGTTCGGGGCAACAGGCGATTTAGCCAAACGCAAGATTTACCCTGCATTATATAACTTGTACATGGATCAGAAAATGCCGAAATCTTTCTCCGTTATCGGATTGGGACGACGTGAATTGTCGGATATGGACTTCCAGGCCAATGTTGAAAAGTCACTGCGCGAATTCTCACGTCAGACGCCAGAAGAAGCATCTCAGGTTCGTGATTTCATTGGAGCTTTCCGTTATTGTTCTTTAAATAATACGAAGCTTGAAGATTACACCAAACTGTTGGAGTTGGTTCAACAGCGTGAACAAGAGCTTAACATTCCCGAAAACCGCATGTTCTACATGTCGGTGGCACCGGAATTCTTTGAGCCAATCGCATTAAACATTCAAGAAAGTGGCCTGGGTAACACCAAAGGCTGGAAGAAACTGATTATCGAAAAACCATTCGGACACGATCTGCAATCGGCTCGTGATCTGAACGAAAAACTGAGCAATACCTTTGCGGAAGAAGAGATCTATCGCATTGACCATTTCCTCGGTAAACCGATGGTTCAAAATATTGAGACGCTCACCTATGCAAATCCGGTAATTCAGGCGTTGTGGTCTAACCGTTATATTGCCAATGTACAAATCACGGCAAGTGAGACGGTGGGTGTTGAAGAACGTGCCGCGTATTACGACCAAAGCGGTGCCCTTCGTGACATGTTCCAGAACCATATGCTTCAGTTGCTGATGATGATTGGTTTACATTTGCCAAAACGTTGCACACCGGAAGAAATTCAATTCAAAAAACAAAAAATTGCTGAAGCACTTCGTCCGTTGACGAAAGAAAATATCACTTCTGAAGTTGTTCGTGCGCAATATGCAGAAGGTGAACTGCAAGGATCTTCAGTTGTTGGATATCTGGACGAGCCTGGCATCCCAGCCGGATCTCAGAACGAGACCTATGTTGCCGCAAGACTTTGGATCGATGATCCGTTCTGGAGCGAGGTTCCATTTTATATCCGTACAGGTAAACGCCTGGCTGAGAAATCCACCAGAATCGTTGTTGAATTCAAGTCTCCACTCAAAACGGGGCATGAATCCGAGAATACAACGGAACCTAACCTGCTTACGATTGAAATTGGTCCGGGAGAAAGTATTTCCCTTCAATTAAATGCGAAAAATCCATTGAACCATGGTGAAGTGGAACCAATGCATATGACCTTCAACTCAGGTAAACGTAACATCCCTGAAGCCTACGAGAATCTGATCTTTGATGCGATGCGTGGAGATTCCACCTTCTTCGCTCATTGGAACGAAGTGGAGCTGGCATGGCAATGGGTGCAACCGATTCAGGAAGTATTCGAAGCAGGCAGTGTGCCACTGGATACGTACAGCGCAGGTTCGCATGGACCAGAGTCAGCAGATCGCCTGACAGCAGCAGACGGCTACCGTTGGTGGTAAGTGAAACGAAAAAGTGAGCACAAGAGAACAGAATAGTAAAGACAACAGTACAATCCGTTCTGCTCACCCATGAACATTTTGCACAATCCAAATGCTTCTTCCAAGTCAACAGGATATAGAACGAGATGTTTTATTACCTTAGAGCTTGAACTCAGAAGCGAGTTGGATCGAAGGTAAATTGTTGATATAACACAGTATCTATTACGAATTATACCGTTCCAATTTTGCATAAGCCCTTCCGGTTATGTTTGCCGGAAGGCCGTGAAAATTTTTGAATATAGATTAGCTGTTCAGTTTTGAAAATGGGTTGGCTTAAACGCTGAGAATGTAGTGTAGGGGACGAAATCGATTCTGTAGAAGCAAAGCGTTCGCCTTTATCCCCGGATTTTCTCCTATATAGGAGATTCAAAAAAAATCTGGGGATAACAGCGATCAAAAGAACGATTCGTTACCGGAACGGTTACTTCGCCAAACGTTAAGCACTTATTTTTAATATTGAGCGCACATGAAATTTAAACATTGTTCATAACAGGAGGATTTTGAAATGAAACTAGGACTTGTCGGATTAGGAAAAATGGGATTGAACCTGGGTAGAAACCTGATTGATCACAAACACGAAGTGGTTGCTTTTGACCTGAACGCTGAAGCAGTAAATGAAATGAAAGAATACGGCGCTGAAGGCGTATCTTCATACGCAGAGATGGTGGCTTCGCTCGAATCCCCACGTGTATTGTGGATCATGGTCCCTCACAACGTGGTAGATGCTGTGCTGGCTGAAGTGAGTCCATTGTTGTCCAAAGGCGACATCATTATTGAAGCGGGTAACTCCCACTACAAAGAATCCATCCGCCGTTACGAAGAGATGAAACCTAAAGGCATTCACTACATGGATGCAGGTACATCTGGCGGTATGGAAGGTGCACGTAATGGAGCATGTTATATGATCGGTGGAGACCCGGAAGCTTGGGCAATCGTTGAACCGGCATTCAAAGATACTTCCGTTGAGAACGGCTACCTGTATGCAGGTAAAGCGGGCAGCGGGCACTTCCTCAAAATGGTTCACAATGGTATCGAGTACGGTATGATGGCATCCATCGGTGAAGGTTTTGACGTATTGGAGAAAAGTGGATTTGATTTCGACTTCGAACAAGTAGCACGTGTATGGAACAACGGTTCCGTTATCCGCTCTTGGTTGATGGAACTGACAGAACGTGCTTTCTCCAAAGATGCAAACCTCGATGAAATTAAAGGCGTAATGCACTCTTCCGGTGAAGGACGCTGGACAGTAGAAACGGCATTTGACCTTCAAACCGCTACACCGGTTATCGCGTTGTCCTTGCTGATGCGTTATCGTTCCCTGGAAACAGATACATTCACAGGTAAAGTGGTAGCAGCATTGCGTAATGAATTTGGCGGTCACGCTGTAGAGAAAAATTAATTTTATATATAACTGTTAACATAGGATGAGAATCGGGTAATGACTTATATCGTGTTTACGAATTCATCAAGTGGAGGTAACATATCATGAAATTTTTCTTGGATACAGGGAATGTGGAAGAAATCAAACGGATCGAACGTCTGGGTCTGGTGGATGGAGTCACGACTAACCCGTCTTTGATTGCTAAAGAAGGCCGCGTATTTAAAGAAGTCATTCAGGAGATCTGTGGCGTGGTTAAAGGCCCGGTCAGTGCTGAAGTCATCGGTCTCAAAGCCGAGGATATGTTGAAGGAAGCTTATGAAATTGCAGAATGGGCACCGAATGTAGTCATTAAATTGCCGATGACCGAAGATGGGCTGTACGCTTGTCATGAGTTGACGCAAAAAGGCATCAAAACCAATGTCACGCTGATCTTCTCCGCAGCACAGGGCCTGATGGCGGCAAAAGCCGGTGCAACCTACATCAGTCCATTCGTTGGTCGCTTGGATGATATTGCGGTGGATGGTATGAAATTAATTCGTGATCTGCGTCTTATTCTGGACATGTATGATCTGCCTTCCGAGATTATCGCAGCAAGCATTCGTAATATCAAACATGTAGAAGATGCAGCCCTTTCCGGTGCGCACATTGCCACCATTCCGGGTTCACTTCTGCCGACACTTTGGAAACACCCACTGACGGACAGCGGGATTGAACGTTTCCTGAAAGACTGGGAATCAGTTCCGAAATAAAAGGAAAGACATTACCTGAATCTTTGGGTGGTCTGAACATAAAGCCTTTTGCTTTGCAGAGTAATCTGCGGGCGAAAGGCTTTTTTTATCTCTGTTTACGTAGTTTCCGATTTCCAGTTAGTTTAGCCATTAAGGAATACTTGTCCCTCTAATGTTGGTTGTACTTTCTGTTCAGTGTCCACGTACTGTCCTTCTTTTTCGGGACAACGGTGCATAAGGTTAACATATAGCCTATAGCTCATCCCGCAGGGGAGGGACACTTCGATGATGAGAAGAAAATGGCGAAGCCGGAGACGCCGTAAGCCGCCAAGCGGCAAGCGCAAAATGTGGTTGATTATTTTATTGGTCACGGCATTTTGTTTGATGCAGGGCTTTGCTTATGTAGATAAGAAAATGAAGCCCCCCATCATGCACTTGGCCAAGATCAGAGTGAAGCAGATTGCGACCGAAGCGATCAACAAGGCGATTACAGCACAGGTTGCAGATGGCAAAACCAACGAAGGACTGATTGACTGGAAGACGGATACCGCAGGGAAAGTGTCCGGTTTCATGCTGAACTACAATGAGCATATGCGAATCACAGCAAGTACGATGAATATTGTGCAATCCACGCTGCAGAATGTACACATGTTAAAAGAAAAAATCCCGCTGGGGCAGGCGCTGGGCAGTCCGGTGTTGGCTTCATTTGGCCCGAGTATACCGGTTCGTATTGAGCCCCAAGGCGCTGTCAAAGTGGATCTGAACACCCGTCAACAGAATGCGGGTATTAACATGATTTTGGTGGAAGTGTACATTCATATCATTGCTGAGGTCGCGGTCGTGGTGCCCTTCGATATGGAACCCGAAACGGTTGATACGGAAATCCCGATTTCCTACCTTTTGGTTGTCGGGGATGTGCCAATGTATTATTACGATAATCAGGGCAAGCCAGTGGGCAGTAACGGCAGTAATGCTCCAGCTATTGCGCTGCCATCAGGTCATACGGGTGTATCAAGCGGTACTGGAGTAACCACGAATCCCCCTAGCCAGAACCAGCAACAGACGCCGTCAGATCATTTGCAAGGGAATGAACTTGAAATTGAGCCGGATGATCTGCCTGATATGAATGGGGGGTTGCAACCTAATAAGGATACCCAGCCATGATACACACAAATTTGAATTGCAAAGCAAAGAAAGGGGCCTCTATTAAAGAGGTCCCTTTTTCGCTTTGCTGATCGTGCATATCCTCGTCTCATTTGCTTTTCTTGTTCTTTTGTTTGCGTTCATCCTGTTCCCAATGTTTCAGTAGTGGATAAGGATCGAAAGACCATTCGTGCAGTCCGCTATCCCGGTAGATCCCATAGTGCAGATGTGGAGGAAATTTGCCCTGCGTGCCCGGTTTACCGTAACCCGAACTGCCAACCCAACCCACAACCTGACCGGGGATCACAACTTCACCAATGCGTGCGCTCTTGTCAAAACCCGAGAGGTGGGCGTAATAGTGATAATGGTTGTTCAAATCCCGAATTCCGATGCGCCAGCCGCCAAACGGGTTCCAGCCTTTGATTTCCACGACCCCGTAACAGGTACTGCGCACAGGTAGGCCATGCGGAGCGAAGATATCCGTTCCCTCATGAATGCGATAACCGCCCCAGCTTCTTTTTGTCCCCCAGGTACTACGATAGGAGTAGTTGGTTCCGAGCGGGACCGGAAAGGCATGTCCGAATAGATCTAGATTGTCAAAATGCTCATATAACTTCGCGAATTGCTGTATCCGTTGCACGGCACGGGAGTTGTGATAATATTCCCACAAGGCAATGTTGAAGTCCTCTTGTTTGTTTCCATAACCTTGAATAACCGAAGCCATGCTGTACAGCACATCCTGATCATTGTTGGCATCCGCTATACCGTCTCCTGAACCATCACGTCCATATCCTTTGAAAAAAAGAATGGATTCCGGATGTTGATCCGTCTCATCGGGATTTAGCCATCCTCTCCAGGCCGGAGGGGTCATGAAGATACCCGTAAGCCGCTCCGGATGCTTGCGATCCTTCGGGTGTGCACGGGTAATCGTTCGTTCATACTGATCAATGGCAGCAAGCCTGTACCAGGGAATCTGGGTCATCTGACCGATGGTTTCATATAAATGGCGACGTGCAGCGAAAATTTCTGCGGGTTTTAACTCGGTAGCCTGTGTTTTGGGAGCGGCCTGGGCGGGTTCACTGTAAACTTCAACAGGCAAGAATGGGAGAAGCAGAGTACCTGCAAGTAATGTTTTGATCCAAAAGCGGTACGTGTGCCTGAAGGTCAAGCGTTGTTGCACTGGGAAGCAGCCCCTTTCCATTAGAATGATACAAGGTACCCGATGAACCAAGCTAAAGGTTAGCGTTCTTCAAAAGTTCTCATTTTATCCATGTAAGCTCTTGGGGTGAATCGAATTTTACAAATTGTCCAAATCGGGCAGGAATGCACAAGATGTGACAAATGGGGGTTTTTCCAGCGCTTTCATGGTATAATATGTTCCGAGCAACAGCCTAACTTCAGTTAGAAAGAAGGTTTATGCATTGGCTAAACGTGTTAAAGAACCGAAGCCGGATTGGATTCGGATCAAATTGACAACCGGCGATAACTATCAGGAAATGAAAACGATGATGCGTTCCAAAACGCTGCATACGGTATGTGAGGAAGCACGGTGTCCGAATATTTATGAATGCTGGGCCAATCGAACGGCCACTTTTATGATTTTGGGCGACATTTGCACAAGGGCATGCCGTTTTTGCGCGGTGAATACAGGCTTGCCAACGGAGCTTGATTTGCAGGAACCAGAACGTGTGGCGGAAGCAGCAGAGCAGATGAATCTGCAACACTGCGTAATTACAAGTGTAGCCCGTGACGATCTGAAAGACGGGGGAGCTACGATTTTTGCAGAGACGGTAAAGGCCGTACGGCGGCGGTTGCCATTGTGCAGCGTTGAAGTACTCATTCCAGACTTTCTGGGCGATCGGGAATCTTTGCAGATTGTAATGGATGCCAAACCGGACATTCTGAATCACAATATTGAAACGGTTGAGCGGTTGTCAGACAAAGTGCGTGCCAAGGCGAAATATAAACGTTCACTGGAATTGCTTGCTCGTGCCAAAGAAATGCAACCTAACATCCCTACGAAATCAAGCATTATGCTTGGTGTAGGTGAGGAATATAATGAAATTTTATCAACAATGGATGATCTTCGTGCGGTGAACTGTGATATTATGACGATTGGTCAATATTTGCAGCCATCGGAGAAACATCTGTATGTTGAAAAGTATTATCCGCCAGAGGAGTTCGCTGCATTGAAACAGGAAGGATTGAAACGTGGGTTCAGCCACGTCGAGTCCGGCCCGATGGTTCGCAGCTCCTACCATGCGCATGAACAGGTGAAATCTGCTACCAAACATGCTGAACAGGCGGCAACACACGCGTGATGGAGGATACCGGATTGGAAGAAGAAAAAAAAACAGAACAGATTCAGGACCAACTTCAGGAGCAGATCCAGGAGCCGGTTCAGGAATCGGTTGTTGAATCAGTTGAGGAAAAGCCCAAAGAACCGGTCATTGTACAGATCGGCGGCAAAAATTATGAAATCGTCCAGAACCACAAAGAGGGCTGGAATCCAGAGGTCTTCCGTGATCGTTACAGTGAAGTGCTGGAGCGTTATGATTATATTATCGGAGACTGGGGTTATAGCCAGTTGAGGTTAAAAGGTTTTTACCGTGATAACCATCCAAAAGCGACGAAGGATTCCACAATCGCCAGTATGGTGGATTATATCAATGAATATTGTAATTTTGGCTGTGCATACTTTGTGCTTCAGAAGAGCAAGGATCAGCCTCAAGCCAAAGCAAAAAGCGGTTCCTGAGAAGGACCGCTTTTTTGGTGTGTTTATTTTAGTCAAGAAATGCCGTGCGAACCCGGTTCCAGAATGGATAAGGGCGGAAACGTGCGAAACTGACCTTGTGACTGGATACCTGACAACGGACGGAGATCAGATCCTCCACCATTACGTTCACATGATCAATCGTCATCAATAACCGCTGATCCTTGCGGGAGAAAATATCACAATGATGATGCTTGGGCAAAATAACCGGTGAACCAAGTGTCCGATAGACCCGGTTATTAATCGATGCAATCTCCGCAATCTGAATCGCCTCGATGGTTGGATGAACCATGGCACCGCCAAGGGCTTTGTTGTATGCCGTGCTGCCTGATGGCGTGGATACACAGATGCCATCTCCACGGAACATTTCAAATGTCACATCGTTAATATCGACCTGCGCCACAACGGTACCGTCTACACCTTTTAACGTAAATTCATTAAGGGCGATGTAAGAGGAATTCCCCGACTTTTTGCGAATCTCAAGCTCCAATAGCGGATATTGTACAATGCGTGGTTTGAGACGCTCCGGATCTCCCTTACCACTCATCAGCCGAACTAATTCACGTAATTCTTCCTTCTTCCAATCGGCGTAAAAGCCGAGATGGCCTGTATGAACCCCAACAAAAGCAATATCCGGAATGCGGTCGATGAAATTGTGAAATGCCTGTAGCATCGTACCATCGCCCCCGATGGAGATAACAATCTCCGGCGATTCTGCATCCAGCTTGAACCCTTCTTCCTTCGCCAGCGCATGAAACTGCTGACTGAGATCAATCGATAACTGGTCTCCGCGGTCTTGAACATAGTATCTCAAGATGAAAGCTCCTTTGTGGTCATTATACTACCGATGATAATCAATTCCGCGGAAGAACACAACGTTTGGGCGCATATTCAGTTAAATATAGATGAATCGTTCACTTATTTTTGGCATGTCGTCTAGGCTTGAGAATGGAACTTAATATCGCAAGGAATAACAACAATACGATGAGGCTTACAAAAACAATCATTCCGGATAAGAAAATCAGTCCCCAGTCCGGTGTATACGCAGATAACGACGGGATGAAACCGGGCTCCATGAGAACGGGTGAAGAGGAACGCCCCATCATGGGTGTCCACAACATCAGAACCAGCATAGGTGCGATTAGCGCATGAATTGCTCTGGCAAATAGAAATGGACCGTATCTCATGGGTGTGTTGCTCAAAATACTCATAATCTGTGCATGGACGGATAATCCGCCCCAGGAGAGAACAAAGGCTGCTGCTGCGACTTTATAGACGAGTGGGATGGACGCACCGGCACTTCCGGCCTCTTTGTTCCCCAGCGTTACTTCAAATAACCCCCCGACCAAGCTAGGAGATAAGGATGGAGGAAGCCCGCTATGTCGAAGCAATTGCTCGGTTATCCCGTATAATCCACCAAGCCAACCGGTCTGTACAAGCAACTCCATCATGACCGAGAAGAATACAACCAGCCCTCCTACGATAATAATAAGGCGAAGGGATGAGGAGACTGCCTGGCGCAGCAGTTCACCGAATGCCCGTCCGTCAGCCTTTCTTGCCTCATGCATTGCATAGATGGCCCGGACCAGTCTGTTTCTATGTATTTCCCTCGGTGGAGATACAGAAGAGCTGTCTGGCTGTGAGCCTTTTGCTGTACCCCCGTGAAAACGCATGAGCATACCCACCAGAAAAGCTGCAGCGTAATGGCTCGCAACCAATACTGGGGCGATGGCGACATTATGGAAGAAGCCAACCGATACCGCTCCAATCATGAAGATCGGATCGGATGATGTCGTGAAGGCAACGAGCCGTTCTCCTTCTTCCCGGGTAACCAGCTTTTGTTCCCATAACTGAGCGGTCAGTTTCGCCCCTGTTGGATAACCGGATGCACAGCTCACGGCAAATACAAAACCACCGCTTCCGGGAACACGAAACAATGGACGCATCAGTGGATTCAGCAAGGTACCTAGAAAATGAACAATGCCAAAGCCGAGCAGCAGCTCGGACAGCACCAAAAAAGGAAAAAGGGAGGGAAACAATACGTCCCACCAGATGGACAGTCCGCGTACACCTGCATGCCAGGTTTCCGCTGGATACAAGACCATTAACACACAAAGGATCAGGAGAGCGAGTGTGACCAGGACATGGGTGAGTCGTTGTGAAGCAGCCATGAATTCTTCTCCTTTATTTTTGGAATGGTCGGTGTGCGGAAGTCTGTGATGCCTATTGCCATCAATATATGAAAAAAAGTGGACAAACAGTACAAAATTATACGTAGAAAGCGCTTGCAAAAGTGGCTGTGTTTTTGAGTGATGTATGCTAAAATGAGAAAAACGCCTGAACGTCACCTAATTGTCTCCAAGGTGGAATTCAATTCGGATGGAGTGATGATCATGAGTCTTGTCACCGGAATCCTGGTCTGTGCTTTTGTATATGTGATACGTGCCTCGCTGGTACGCTCTGAGGAAGAGGACTGGCGGAGTTATTAATGGAATATCTAGTGCGCCAACCTATGCGGTTGGCGCTTTTTTTTTATTATTTTTTGAAGAAGGTCCTATATACAGATGACCTGGTTACATGTCCTGATGATTTCATGTTATATAGGACTTTTTGGTTTTTTTTGATAGAATGGAGATAAAGGCTTTTGGGGCCTTGATATTGTTACTGTTTTCACAATGTTCACGGAACGTGTAATATATGGCAAAATTCGACATCAGAAAGGGGAATCAGACGCATGAATCCCAGTTTGAGTATTTATGACAATCTTGGCGGTGAGAAAGGTGTTCGCGCACTGGTCGAGGCTTTCTATCCAATCGTTCAGCAGAATGAGCAACTGGCTCCGCTTTTCCCGGAAGATATTCAGCCGGTCATCGACAAGCAGTATATGTTTTTGTCTCAATTTTTTGGAGGACCAGGGCTGTTTTCCGAGGCATTTGGACATCCGATGATGCGTGCCCGTCATATGCATTTTGAAGTGACGGTTGAACGGGCCGAGGCTTGGCTTGCATGTATGGATCAAGCCTTAACACAGATTGGTGTGGAGGAGCCCTTGCATTCATTTATCCTGCAGCGTTTATCCGGGCCAGCACATCATTTTGTGAATACACCGTAGTTCCGAATATGATTAAAAGCGTACGGGAGAGGGATGGAAGAGATTGGAATTAGAGCCGCTATATAAGGTGAAGGTGACCTGTCATTATTGCGAAACCGAGTATGAAACCTCACGGGTAAGACCGAGTTTGAAAAGGCCCTACCGGACGGATTCGGATTTTTGTGCGTACTACAAGCTGGAGAATCCAGATTTTTATGTGGTTCGCATCTGTCCGCAGTGCGGGTTTGCCTCGACGGAAAACGCAACGGAGCATTTGAATGATGCTCAGCGCAAGGCTTTTAAGGAACAGGTCGGTAATCGCTGGGTAAAACGTGATTATAGCGGAGCACGAACACTGGAACAGGCGCTGGCTACGTACAAGCTTGCCTTGCTGTGCGCACAGGTTATCCAGGAGAAAGATCGTGTCGTCGCGGGTCTGTTGCATCATATAGCTTGGTTGTATCGTTATATGGAGGACCATGCACAGGAACATCGTTTTCTTGAATTTAGCCTTGAAGCCTATGTGAAGGTGTTCGAACGTGAAGGAACGGGTGGCAATGAAGCCAAACTGTTGTATTTGCTCGGGGAATTGAACCGCAGGGTAGGACGGTTTAATGAAGCAGTGCAATGGTTCAGCAAGGTCATTCATGACAAGCGGATCACAGATGCGGCCATGATTCGTGCTTCAAGGGAACAGTGGGCTGTGCTGCGTGAGCAGATGATTTCAAGTAAGTTGGAACTCCCTGAAGAGATGCTGGAAACAGACAAAGAGGCTGCGAAGCGCAGCCCCCTCTAGGTTGATCTTTCATTAGTTACGGACAGGACGGCTGGATAACAAATAGTCACTGTCGTTGTCGATCACGGTCATGCTTGTATTACAGCAGGGAAAGACCAGTAATTTCTTTTTGCCTTCGCGAATGAGCACAAGCTCTTTGGGTTTGAGGGGGAGCAGCACGTTGCTTGCATGACAGTAGGGACATTGCTGTACATAGATGTCTCCCATCACAATATCGTAAGGCCAGCTGTTCTCAAATGGAATCATTCTTGTTCGCCTTCTGGTGCGGAAGGTTTGGAGGCTTCTTGTTTGGCGAGTTCCGCAATCTTCTGCATCAGGATATGTTGGGGCATGTGCATCAGGTGCTCTAAAGGTACGCCAAGGGATTCTGCTAATTTGACGGCTGTATCAGCCGATACTTGTAAAGGTTTCATACGTTTACCTCCTGAAGGTTGCTATAAGTATTTCTCTAGTATAGAGATATGGCACGCATAAAACCAGTTTTTAATTCAATCCTAACCATCCAATTTATAGAGAGAGGTGCCTTATTAAATGAAAACGCCATTACACCCCGTATGGGATCTGGAGTCCATTTTTAGTGGAGGTTCTTCCTCCGAGACATTCGCTGCGTATTTGATTGAACTGGAAGAGGATGTACGTAAACTGCAACATCTGTTGAACGAAACACCTGCACCGACTTCATTACAAGAGACGGCTGCATTTGATCCGATTTTGGAACTGCTGCAAAGCTGTTATATGCGCGTATCGGAAGGTTCTGCGTTTGTAGGTTGTCTCTCATCGCAAAACCAGAAGGACAAAAAGGCAACGCAGCTTCAGGGCGCCATCAGTTCTATTGCTGCAATGCTGAACGGCAGCAAATCAAAGTTTGATAATACACTTAGTCAGACATCGGATTCGGTGTGGGATGCATGGATCGCTCGGGAAGATATTAAGCCGATGGCATTTGTATTAAACGAGAGTCGTACGCTGGCTCGTGAGAAGCTGTCGCCTGAACTGGAAGGACTTGCTCTGGATCTGGGTGTGGATGGTTACCATGGTTGGGGCAAATTCTACAACACGATTGTCAGCAAGGTGAACATTCCATTTGAGCAAGATGGGGAAACGGTGATGCTCTCCGCAGGACAGGCTGCCAACAAGCTGAGCGATAGTGATCGGAATGTACGCGAGACGGTATTTGCAAACTGGGAACAGGCTTGGACCGATGTCGAAGATTTCTGCGCTGACACGCTGAACCACCTCGCAGGATTCCGTCTGAAGTTATATGAGAAACGTGGCTGGGATGATATCCTCAAAGAACCGCTGACCATCAACCGGATGTCACGTCAGACACTGGATACGATGTGGGATGTGATTAACGGTGCCAAACCTGCGCTTGTTCAATATCTGGAGCGCAAGGCAGAACTGCTGGGAGTAGACAAGCTCAGCTGGAGCGACGTAGATGCACCTGTAGGTAAATCGAGTGGCAAAATCACTTACGATGAGGCAGCCATCAATATTGTTGAACAGTTTGCCAAGTTCAGTCCTAAGCTTTCTTCGTTTGCAGAGATGGCTTTTGAGAAACGCTGGATCGAAGCAGAAGACCGTCCTGGCAAGCGTCCAGGCGGATTCTGTACGTCTTTGCCACTTAGCAAAGCAACCCGAATTTTCATGACCTTCTCCGGGACACCATCTAATGTGTCGACTCTTGCGCATGAACTTGGTCATGGATATCATCAACACATTATGGAAGAGTTGCCTGCATTGAATCAACGTTATGCGATGAATGTGGCTGAGACAGCATCCACGTTTGCTGAACTGATTGTAGCAGATGCCCTTGTGCAGGCAGCAACAGATGAGCAAGAGAAGCTGGCTTTGCTGGAAGACAAGATACAGCGAAGTGTGGCTTTCTTTATGAACATCCATGCCCGGTTCCTGTTTGAGAATCGCTTCTATGAACAACGCAAAAAAGGGCTGGTCAACGCGGATGAATTATCCAGATTAATGGTGGAGGCGCAGCAGGAAGCATTCTGTGGCGTACTTGCATCAGATCATCCTCATTTCTGGGCATCCAAACTGCATTTCTATCTGACAGGTGTGCCATTCTATAACTTCCCTTATACGTTTGGGTACATGTTCAGTGCGGGAATCTATGCGAGAGCACAGCAAGAAGGGACAGCATTTGCAGATAAATACGATGATTTGTTGCGGGATACAGGGCGTATGACGGTCGAAGAACTTGCTCAGAAACATCTGGGTACGGACCTGACACAACCGGAATTCTGGCAAAATGCTGCGGACTTGGTTATTGCCGATATTGAGCAGTTTCTGCAGATGACAGCAACCGAAAAAAAAGGTTGAATATAATAGGTTGATAATATGAAAGAGGCTGCAATCCCCTGTTAACAGACACGGGATTGCAGCCTCTTTTTGTACAGAATCCTCATTTTTGATTCTCGAAGATTTTGTCGTAATTAAGTGAAAAAGCTCAGTTTAAGGGAGTGGAATGGCAATTAATTGTGCAAATAATAGTAAGAAATACCCAACTTTGCCTTTGTTTGTTGAATGAGCACATATGATGTCATATAATGAGTCGTAAGTCCTTAATGTATAGGACTATAAGCATATAAGGAGAGTGTTAATATGAAAATTGATGAGCTTTCATTAGCGAGACAGTTGGATCTGGTATTCAAAGAACTTGATAATGAGTTATCAGGGTTAGATTCAGGGGTAGTTTTTGTGCAAATACGAAACAACGTAATTGGGAAATTCGGTATTCGACATAATCCGATAGCTGGACGAGATGGGCAGATGGATGTGGAGGAAGGGGGGCTAAACGAAACCCAGAGAACTTCTTTCCGTGCGATGGCACTGGAGACTTTGAAATTTAAGCGCAATTGGACACATGGCGAAATATCGTACGACTTCACAGTAAGACAAGGTATGATTTTGGTAGATGCAACGATGGAGTCTAATTACAATATGGCAAGCTTGATGATTCGTTACCCTAGAACCAATACATACAAGGATTCAGATATGGAGTCGACCTCATAATTAGTTAAACAAGAGAAAGCGGCACTTCCGAAGAAGGCCGCTTTTGCTTTTGGATTCTGCTTAGGCTCAAGCAATAATTACGAGCTTACGAACGACCCGATAATTGCTGCTCAGCGATTTGTACCAGACGTTTAGTGATGTATCCACCCAGAGAACCTGTCTCACGGGAAGTATAGTTACCGTAGTAACCATCTTGTGGAATAGTTACACCCAGCTCTTGAGCAGCTTCAATTTTCAATTGTTGCAATGCTGCTGTTGCTTGGGGAACAACCAGGTTGTTGGAGCGGCTACCGCTACCTTGGTTTTGACTTCCGTACATATGTGTCACCTCCTTATGGGTTGGTGATGTTAGTATGGTTAGAGAATACGGAAATATACATGATATGGCGTAAGGGAAAATATGGATAACTATCAGTGCACAGGACACATAAAAAAGCCGACCCAATGCGGGTCGGTAAGTTGTATTTGGATATCAAAATAAAGGTTGATATGCGTAAAAGCAAAATAGAGCATGATCAGCTCGCTTAATCTGTAGGAGGTATAACCTCAATACGTGTGAATAACTCAACAGGCTGTTCCGGTTCCAAGCGAATCAACCCGGTTTGTTCATCCGATAAAGCCAAATTAGGTGCATCCGGGAGCCAAGTGTACGGTTCAATGCACAAGAACTGATCGGATTCACCTTTGGTAAAGAGAACCCAATGTTTGAAAAATGCTTCATCTGCTGAATATTTCAATGTATATCCATCTTGCCTGCGTAAGGAAGCCGTAGCCGGTTCACCTTCGGTAGCTTTTAATAGGGTATCCCAGTTACGTCCCTGCAAATTGATGCCTTCGTTCAGAGCAGACCATTCACCCAGGGACTCCAGTTCACCTGTCGGTAGTTGTTCTTCATTCTGTCCGTATATTCCGGAAACAGGCAATTGCAGTGTCCAGTCGGCAGGTTTGCCGTCTAACAAAAACCATGTATGATATCCCATCCCAAAAGGAGCAGGCGTTGAGCTCAGATTGGTGACTCGCAGACGCTGGCTAAATACAGCGTTTTGCAGACTGAACGTCATCTCGAGTTTCAGGGGAATCGGGAATTGAGCCATCCAATGCTCTTCATTTTCGGTTAGTAATTCGGTCGTTATTGCACAACCGTCTTCATCTTCCTCAATGTCACTGACACACCAGGATTGGGTACGATGGAGGCCGTGAATATGGTTGTCATTCGCCGTGTTCTGATCGAACTGGTAACCGACACCTTCATATTCGAATTGTCCCCGATGAATGCGTCCTGGTGGAATCAGGAGAGGAACGCCAAAATGGTACGGCTTCTGCAGATAAAAGGCAAGATCGTCTTCATCCGGACGGCGGACGACATCTCTGTCCTGCACTAAATCGCGAATAGAAATAATATTATTCCCAAGACGCGGCAGCAGGGTGATTTCCAATTCACGGCTATGTAGGATATACGTGTCGTAACCATTCCATTGGCCTTTGGTCACTTGTTTCATATCGATGCTCCTTTTCCCACTTGAAATCTGTCTGCAAGCAGTTGTGATGAAGCTACTGCTGCAGGCGTGTCATTGTGTACATGCCAGCTATTTCCTGCGCTGCTTCGTGTGAACGAGTCATCAGGATAAGCAATTCCATCATAACAGATTTCAGTGTCTCGGGTAAAAAAGTTCAACTCATTTTGACATTCGCGCCTGTGCGCATTAAGATGGAACTCTGAAAGCATTTATTAGAATTGAATGACAAGAAATCGATGACAGGGATAAGTAGGCCAAGAGAATCCTCTTCAGAAAGCCGGTGGTTGATGTGAACCGGTGTGAGCTCTTTACCGAATGGACCCTTGAGTGTAGGTTTGAACAGGTTAAGCCAGAGATGGGCTTGCCCCACTAGAGTCTGCCGTATAATCCACGTTACGGAACAATGAAGGCATTTCTTCGGCTTGACTTGATTCAGGGTCAGAGCAGTCGAAGAAAAGCGAATAAGGGTGGCACCACGGTCTCACGTCCCTTGCGGATGTGGGGCCTTTTTGCGTTCGCAGAGAATGGCAGGAGTTTTTTTTATATACAATCAGGGAGGCGTTATGTGCAATGAAAACAGTACTTTCAGGTATTCAGCCAAGCGGTAAGCTCACATTGGGCAACTATATTGGTGCTATCAAAAATTTTGTAAAACTCCAGCATGACTATCAATGTCATTTCATGGTGGTTGATCTTCATGCCATCACCGTGGCTCAGGAGCCAGCAGCATTGCGTGAACAGTCGGAAGCGGTAGCTGCACTGTTTATTGCAGCAGGTATTGATCCGTCGAAATCTAACGTATTTCTGCAATCCCATGTACCGCAGCACGCTGAATTGGGCTGGTTGATGACAACGCTGACCTCCATGGGTGAGCTTGAACGCATGACTCAGTTTAAGGATAAATCATCTGGTAAAGATTCCGTTGGTGCCGGACTGTTCGTGTATCCATCATTAATGGCGGCTGATATTTTGTTATACAATGCTGACCTTGTGCCAGTAGGCGAGGATCAGAAGCAGCATCTGGAACTGACACGTGATCTGGCAGGACGCTTTAACCACCGTTATGGGGAGTACTTCACCATTCCAGATCCGTATATTCCACAGGTGGGTGCACGGGTAATGTCACTTGATGATGCCTCTTCGAAAATGAGTAAAAGTAACCCTAACGCTGGCAGCTATATTGCCCTGCTGGATCCGCCGGATGTGATTCGCAAAAAAATCAGCCGTGCCACTACAGATTCGGGACGTGAAGTCGTATATGATCCGGCAAACAAACCGGAAGTCAGCAATCTGATGAGTATCTATGCTGAATGTGCAGGTATGACGCTTAAGGAAGTAGCTGAGCGTTATGAAGGCAAGATGTACGGTCCATTCAAAAAGGAATTGGCTGAAGTGGTTGTATCTGTGATTGAACCGCTACAACAACGATATAATGAGATTCGTGAATCTGGCGAATTGGCGGATATTCTGGATACGTCAGCCCGTCGTGCAGAAGAAGTTGCTGCTCAAACGTTGGATGCAGTGAAAGAACGTATGGGATTTGTTCCGAGACGTAAACAGTAGTCCTGAACAAAGATCTTCATTTCATGCAATGAATAGTTAACATAAATAAAGAGGAGTCCTATTGAAGGACTCCTCTTTATTTATGCGTTCATTATTGAACTATCAAATGACCTGCTCAAGAAGTGGGCTCTGAAGCAGCCGAGCGAACTTCCTGACGTTCTTTTTTGGCGCGAATCACAAATCCCCAGCCAATGTTGGCAATGGACAGGACAAACAGTAGTGCAGCAAACCAACCGGAGTAGGAGATCATAATTGCTGAAACCGTTAACAAGATAATCGAAGAGAATGCGAACCATAAGGATAAGCCTTTACTCATTGGGAAAAACCTCCATCTACAAATTTAGTAAAACTCCGTATAACCTGTAGCCTACGAGCCATAATAATCTTGCAAGCTTGCAATTACATTACAGACACAGATTGAAGGGAGATTATAAATATGGCTCAAGGATCTCGTTCTAACAACTTGGTGGTACCTCAGGCAAATTCAGCACTGCAACAATTGAAAATCGAGGCTGCACAGGAACTGGGTGTAACTATCCCACAAGACGGTTACTATGGTAACTACACTTCCCGT
Organism: Paenibacillus sp. FSL M8-0212; assembly: GCF_038004645.1. Classification (NCBI taxonomy): domain Bacteria; kingdom Bacillati; phylum Bacillota; class Bacilli; order Caryophanales; family Paenibacillaceae; genus Paenibacillus; species Paenibacillus sp. FSL M8-0212. The sequence goes on from NZ_JBBORP010000001.1 coordinate 3,764,212, forward strand.
GAAACAGGATCTTTGGGTGGATATATCACCAAACGTCTGGTACAAATCGCTGAGCAGTCTCTGGCTGGGTCTGGCAAATAATTTATTTTAACCAACAGCAACAAAACAGGATAAACAGAAGCCCGGAGCGGAAACGCTCCGGGCTTTCTCGCGTATCAGTTCCTATGTCTGATTGTGCCTTGCCAGGCTCACTTCGTCAAGGGCGTGCAGATAAAAGTTTTTTATCCATTTTCTCATCGCTTAACCAGCCTACATACGTATCAATCGTTTCAAAATTCCGATCCATCACAATTACAGCGACAAATGGATATTGTTTCCGGTGTCGATAACGTACATCTGCCCAGCGGACCTTGTAACCGGCAGGCAGTTCTTCAACCTCTGCCACCGCATAGGAGGTGAAATAGAGGAAGGCGCTGACTTCCGGTGATTTGCGTGAAGCAGCAACGGCCGCATGAGTAGAAGACGAGGCGTGCAGACTCCATACCAGATTAGAACCATCCATTTTACCGATCACATAACTGCCGTCCTCAACTCGTTTAACCACATGCCAGCGGTTCCAGGATATCGTTGGAATGACGATGTATTTTGCCTGCTCTGGGCTGTTATCGAGACGTCTAACTTTTCTGACCGCTTGTGCACGAGCAATCGTTCGCCATATATAATATAAACCGGTCAAACTATACAACGTAACGAAGAGTGGTGCAGGGGCGATCAGATCAAAGGCCCATAACAGGATAGCTATGACATGTGTAGTGAATAGAAACGGATCAAAAATATGAATGATATTCCAGGCAATCCAGCGTTCCGTAAAAGGCCGGGCGGCTTGGGTTCCATAGGTGTTGAACAGATCGGTGAATACGTGAACGCCTACGGCCACGGCGGTCCAGGTGGCAACGTGTCCAATAGGGACACCAGGGAATATCAGTGCAATGACGCCGGTGATGAGCAAAACCCATAACAGGAGAAATGGCAGAGAGTGTGACAAGCCCCGATGATTCCGAATGTAAAGCGAATTGCTTTTGAGACGTAACGCAGTATCAATGTCAGGGGCCTGGGAACCGGCGATCGTGCCAACCATTACCGCAGCTGCAAGCATGGGACTCGCTGCAACGACAGGATCGACATAAGCCAGACCGGCTAGACCAATCCCCATGACAAAATGTGTAGAGGTATCCATAAACGTCTCCTTTGTGTGGTGTATCGTTCTAAGGCATATTACTTCTCTATCTAGGTGATACCCATATATAGTGTATAATATCCTTCTGTCAGGATGCAAAACATCCCTAATTTCAAAGTTATGACAATTTCCTGTGACATACCCAATAAATGTACGCAGTTTGTCAAACTATTTTGGCAGTTCCTATGATAAACTTTATATCGGATACAGTGAGAAAAATCGCCAGAGAACGTACGATACTATTCGAATGATATACAACGCTAAAATAATTTATGGGCATTGTTCCTTTTAACCGTTACAATAATATAGAAAGAATCTCATAAAAAGTAGGTTTCTTTGAATACATATGTCACAGTAGATGGATGGAGCGAAACAAACGTGATTTTAGGTTCACATATGTATGCGTATTCATAAGAGAAGATACAGAAGGGACGAGGAAGATGCTGAAAAAGTACAAATGGACATGGATGCTGCTTGGGCTCGCACTCATTATGGCTGTGTATCTGATGTGGGGCACCGTATTTGCCAGTAAGGAAAAATTACCCGAGATTCGTGAGATCCAACCCTTTTCCATGGAAAATGTAGATGGCAGTACGGTATCACTGGAGGATACGCAAGGGAAAGTCCGTTTGTTCTACTTTTATTTCACCAGTTGTCCGGATGTCTGCCCGATTACGACGTTTACGTTATCCCAGGTGCAGGATCTGTTGAAAGAGGACGACACCTTTGGTAAAGATGTCTCATTTGTATCCATTTCATTCGACCCGAAAGTCGATACAAGAGAGAAGATTAAGACGTTTGCGGACCGCTTCCATGCGGATTATTCTGGATGGTACTTCTTGCGAGGGGATATGGACAAAACCAAACAGTTTGCCAAGGAATCATTCCAGATCCTGATCGATGGGGAGAGTAAGGATGATTTTGCCCATATGAATATGATTGGTCTGGTGGATGAGAACAACCAGCTGCGCAAGGTATATAATGCATTTAATACAGAGGACGTTGTGCCTGCTGTCATTGCCGAGGATATTCGCAATCTGATTAAGGAATAATCATCTGATCATCATACTGTAAAGGCTGCCTTCTGGTTGGATATCAATCCAAAGGCAGCCTTTTGGTATTTCATTTTAATAGGAAGGATGTTCAGGGTATTGGATGTATGTCTCTAACCCGGCCTTTTCCAGCTGGGCAATGATATACTCATCAGGTGTTCCTTCCACACCCGCATATCCTCGTCGTGTATACATCTGTACTGCATCCGGGAAAGCATCCCGAAGGACACCTCTAATTTTTTTGCCGGAACTGTCATTATCCATAAATAAAAAGACTTCATCATAACCGACTTGCTTGCGCAGAGTCTCCAGCTTGAGGGAATTTAGTGTCCCAAACGTACATAGAATGTTGATTTCGGGTCCAACCAGACGTTTCAGTTTGCTTCGGTCATTCTTACCTTCCACAATGACATGAATAGGCATGATATTCACCTCTTGTTCGAGAGCTTATGTCGACATTCCCCGGGAAATGTTGCAGCGAAAATCGACTGATTATATAAAATGGACTCCTTTCTTTACACGACTGCTAACTGGATAGAACAACCCATCAAGTTTAAGGTCTTATTTCATAAGTGCATCATTAGGGAAGTAATAGCTTGCAGTGGCCGTTCCGGTTACGGATCGTTCTTCCGATCGCTGTTGTCTCCATATATTTCTGATTTACTTTTATAAAGTCAATATTTGGAGACAAAGGCGAACGCTATCGCTTCTTCAGAATCGATTCCGTCCCCTTCACTACTTTTGGCTCAGCGTTCAACCTTAATGATGCTCTTCAATAAGATAAAACCTTCGGTGATTGTGAAAGATAGATCTCCCAGTTAGCTTTTATCAACGTGTAAAACATCAGTCCATTTTATATAGTTTAGCTGTAAATGGGGGAATGATGCAAAGCTAATGAAAATACTGGCCAGCCTAATTCAATATACTTTTCGGATCGGAAAAGGTAGCTTCGCGTCTGGATGTATAGTATGGAAGCAGTAGCATACCAATCATTAACAAAAGAAATGCGATGAAATAGGGTGATAACATGAGACGAAGTTGTCCGGCTGTGATGGGGCCGATGAAAGAGCCGATGGAGGTGGCAATGGATTGCAGCGAGAATATGCGGCCTAATCTGCTTCCTCCGCTCAGACGGATAAATAGGGTAGCCATAGCTGGAAAGATGATGCCTTTGGACATCCCAAGTACAAATAATACGGTGGACAACGGAACTTGCGGAATGGCTGCCATCACAAAAAAACACAAGGACATTAATAGCACGCCCACAACCAGACGCAGCTTGGGGGAATACCGGTTGAGAAATAACATGCTGAGTGTGAAGAGTGCCCCAATACTGATTACGGAAAATAAAAGGCCGGTAGACAAGATGGACGATTGTCCTCCGCCCCGCAGGGGTAATTCGAAGAAGAGAATCCCTTGGGCACAGGCAATCACCAGAGGCAAGGCAAAGTATCGCCAGGACACCGGCAGGAATGCACTTGTGGCATCTGCTGGTGAAACGTCAAGTTTGGCAGGTACTGTTACTTTCTCATGCTGTTTGACGATACCACGAGGCATGGTCATGAAAGCAATGACACCTGTGAGAATAAGCAGATAGCCCAATCCTGAGAATGTAGCAGAGAATCCCATGGAACCCACAATGATTGCACCGGCTGCTGGCGATACCACAGATGCGAGGGTATGTACTACCCCGTGACCCGACATATACTTCCCCTGTTTCACCGGATCGCTGGATAACTGTGCAAGCAGGGCGAGACATGCAGGAGACAGAAAGGCCAGTACAAAACCGCTGATGGAACGCAGCGCCAGCAGTTGCCATGGTGTCTGGACATAGGCTTGCAGGAGCAGGATGAATCCTGCACCGAGTAGACTAAATACAATGTAGCGGCGACTGCCATGTTTATCGATTTGTGTTCCAGCAATCAGATTGCCAGGAAGATGTGTTAAGGAATAGATGCCCATCATCCAGCCAATGAAAGTAGGGGCGGCTCCCAGCGAGATGGCAAAAGGGGTCAGAATGGGATACTGGGCGTGCAAATCAAATACGGCAAGGAACAAAAACAGGTATAGCCAGATGGCCGTTTTCACATAAGCCCCTCCTTGTTAAGCGATGCATGTTCCAATTACAGGTCTTGAACGTGTTCCCCGTTCGCCCGGCAGAACCTCATGGTACTACTTGTACGCCCGGCGGGACGAACTTAGACCGTTTATTTTTAAGGGAGAGGGCTTAGCTGACAGCAGCTTCGGAAATCATGTATAATATTCGGGAGTGTTACGAATGAATTCTAATACGGAAGGTGTAGTCATGAACATAGAAGTAATCAAAGAGTTTGTGATGCAGAACTGGCTGGTGATCGTGGTTGCATTGATCATATTGTTCTTTGTTCTGAATGTGGTCAAAACCGTATTGAAATGGGCGATTGCCATCATCATTATTGCGGCTCTACTGATATACAGCGGCATCTCCATTGATCAGATCAAACAGACAGTGACAGACGTACAATCCAGTACGATGGACACATTGAAGAAGGAAGCAACCAGCATGATGCTGAAGGAGGCTTCCAAAGCAAAATACGTCAAAGGACAGGATGGAGCGTTCACCATCACAAGTCCCAATGTGGAGATTAAGGGCAGAACTCAATCGGATAAAGTTGATGTTACTTTCCGCGGAATTTCACTTGGCGAATGGAAACTCGACAATGAAACCATACGTACGTTTGTCGAACAGGCACAGGAGAACAAAACAGCACCAGCATCGTAGTAAAGGGGGAATCGGTACGTGCTGCAGAATTGGCTGGACAGCCTAAAGGAATTGAATGGCATCACGATTATGCTGCTGCTGATTGTGGCTGCTTCATTATTGCAGGGTTGGTCCAGAGGGGCTTCGCGTTCAGCAGGCAGACTCTTCGGGTTCCTGATGGATGGCATTATGGCGGTCATTGGTATTCTGTTGTCGATCGGTTTAACGTTGTGGCTTGCACCATATGTACAGCAGTGGCTGTCTGAGTATGCTTCAGCCATGCCTAACCGTGAGTTGAACCGGTGGGAACAGATGTATTATACGTTGGTTACGGCGATTGCAGATTTTCCGCTGATGCGGTTCGCTGTATTATTTGTATTAAGCTATGGACTCATCCGATTGATTCTCGGGTTTCTCTCTTCATTTATTTTCAGCAGCAGGCAGGGGTCAGCCGAGGAAAGTGCGCCTAAAGGTATGTTCAGTCGGTTAACCGGTGCATTCATTGGCACGATCATAGGCTCCGTCCGCGGAATGATTGTCATTGCGGTCTTGTTCATGATTGTCAGTCTTTACCCTGGGAGCATGTTCAGCCGATATGTGGAAGCATCTCCGATCTATATGCAAGGGGCCAAATCGGTTATCGAACCGTTGTCTGGAACGTTTATCAAGGACAAGCTACCCGTATTTACGCAGGCTGTGCAGAAGGAACTGGGCGGCATCCTGCAACGCAAATATGAAGTCATCGACCATAATATTCCGACGGATATTGAATCTGCAGCGAGTGAGATTGTCAAAGGCCAATCGACAGATGAAGCCAAAGCAAGAGCACTATACGACTGGGTAGGTTCACGTATTCAGTATGACTATGGTAAAGTGGATGACTATGAGCAAAAGGGCATATGGCATGAACAGAATCCACAGAATACATTTGATACACGCAAAGGCGTATGTATTGATTATGCCCGTCTCTACGCCGTGATGGCCCGTTCACAAGGACTTGAAGTCAAAGTTGTTACGGGACTGGGTTATAACGGCCAGGGAGGGTACGGTCCACATGCGTGGAATGAGGTGTATTTGAGTGATTCCGAGAGCTGGGTTCCGCTTGACCCGACATGGGCGATCAGTGGAGACTGGTTTAATCCTCCGAATTTTGCCGACACCCATCTAAAGGATCAGTCAGCTTAACATTACAACGGACATGGGTCCGGAATATGACGACGTTGCCAAGTTATCATGCCGCGAAGCATCTGTTTGAGCGGTATGCATCAAGTCATGAAAGAGGTAGGATGGATGAAAAAGCATTCCAATGAGAAGGATGAACTTACAGACAAACGGCGCTTCAGTTACCGAATGAACGTATTTTTCTTCGCTTCCTTTGTTATTTTTAGCGTTATTATTGTACGCTTGGCCTTTTTGCAATTTGTGGAAGGGCCTGAACTCAGTCAGGAAGAAGCAAGTAACATTACCAAGGATGTACCACTTCCTCCTGTGCGAGGCACGATCTATGATTCCACAGGTGAAGTGAAGCTGGCTTATTCCAAGCCCATTCAGTCTCTCTACCTGACGCTGTATAAAAACTATGGGGATGTTGATGGGAAACCGAGTCCTAACATAGGGGAAGTACAGGATATTGCAACCCGGTTGCATGATGTATTTGAACAGTACAAGCTGAAGGATTCAGAGTCACTTACAGTGGAGAAAATTATTGAAGAGATGGACTTGAACTCCCGCAAAGCGAACGGTTTTATGCCGCGTCTGATCAAGAGTGATCTGTCCGAGGAAGAAGTCGCTTATTTCCTGCAACATAAGGACGAGTTCAAAGGTATTCAGATCGTCGAAGAGAGTGTACGTTTCTACGATCCGGATACGGTAGCGGTTCAGACAATCGGTTATCTGAAGAAGTTTAGAAGTTCGAAGTCCTTGGACAAATACAAAGAGGTGGACGAGGCCAATAAAACGCAAACGGACCCGGGCCTGGTGTATACGGAAAATGAATTTGTAGGCTTTGATGGACTGGAACTGCAATATCAGGATGCTCTTCGCGGCAAAAGCGGATATACATCCGTTGATGTTGATTTGCGTAATTTGCCTGAAGGTGTAGCAGGTTCTACCCCGCCGCAGAAAGGTTACGACCTGATTTCCAGCATTAACAAGAACGTCCAGGTGAAAACAGAACAGGCCATTCTGGATCAGTTGAGTTGGCTTCATCGGAATCAGGTTTCCGGTCGATTGCATCCCAATGCCAAGACCGGATTTGCGGTTGCGATGGAAGTGGATACGGGGAAAATCGTATCTGCTGCCAGTATGCCAGATTATGATACCAACATCTGGAGAACAGGCAGTATCACCAATGATCAGTATGATGATATCAAATATGTGTATCAAAATGGTACGATTCGTTCATTCCCTCCGGATGACTCTAAAAAGCGAGCTGAATCGATCGTGCTACTCGGTTCCACCATCAAACCGCTCAGTGTCTTGATCGGTTTGAAAGAAGGTTTCTTCACTACCAATACGGTTTATTCGGATAGAGGTTCAACGACCTTTGGTGGGGACAATCGCAGAGTGCAGAACTCATCAGGGCATGTGTATGGTGCAATGTATCCTCGTGATGCGATTCGTCATTCCTCGAACGTATTCATGATTGATGAGATTGGGAAGAAGATGTACTCAAAATACGGTGCGACCGGAATTGACAAATGGGATGAATACATGAAGCAGTTCGGCCTTGGGGTATCTACAGGGGTTGATCTGCCGAATGAATTCCTGGGCATACGGGATTACATGAACGACACGGAAAGCTCGCTGACTCGTCTCGTGTATGGTTCCTTTGGACAGCAGGGAAAATACACAACCATGCAGTTAGCACAGTACACGACAATGCTGGCGAATAAAGGAAAGCGGATGGAGCCACAATTGGTTAGAGAATTCCGGGATTCGGAAGGCAACGTGGTTGAGAAAATAAAACCGAAGGTACTCAGCACGGTGGAGTTTAACGATGCCTACTGGAATGAAGTACAACGAGGCATGGCAACCGAGGTATCTGCATTTAGCGGATTCCCTTATGACTTTGCCAGAAAAACAGGAACATCGACACAGGTAGTAGGCGGTAAACTGGTGGATAACGGTGTATTTATCGCCTATGCACCACGTAATAATCCAAAGCTTGCTGTCGCTGTGGTTATCCCCGAAGGGGGCTTTGGATCGAGCAGTGCGGCTCCGGTTGCACGTGCGATCTTCGATGCCTATGACGAGGAATTCGGTCTCGACGGTGTACCGAAAAAGGACAAAAATAAAGATTCAGATTCGGAATCAGGCACACAGTGATGTGAGACATTGGTTACAGAGGGGACCCTTCGTGGGTCCTCTTTTTTTGTTTTACGTGGAGAATGGATCATAAGAGTGAACTAATTAGTTGCATTAATATGTAACCATATAAGCTGTACCACGTTTATATAAGGGAAGGGGAAACGCGATCCGAAAAACGGGATAACGTTGATATGTCAGTGTTTACATTGGAATCGGTAGATTGGGTAGTGTAACGGTTCTGTTTACGAAAATGTAACCAAATATTGAAAGACTTGACAGCTAACCTTTGGTAGACTTGGTTGAGAAAGGATTAAATTTTGGATTGAACGCGTTCACAAGACGGATTAAATATTTTTATTTTTATAGAGGAACGGGAGAGGCTTAAAACATGTTTAACCGATTGAGGAAGAAACCCATGGCTGAGGAAGATACACCCGTCAACAAGCCTTCCACCGCAAGGCTGAATCTGTTTTTTTTCGCGGCATTTGTCATATTCAGTATCCTTATTTTCAGATTAGCCTTTGTGCAGTTTGTGGAGGGTCCTGAGCTGACGTATATGGAAACGAGTCGTAATACTAAAGACATTCCACTCGCACCTGTTCGTGGTCCCATCTATGATGCGACAGGGGAAGTAGCACTAGCTTATTCCGAACCTGTGCAGTCCCTCTATGTGTTGTTGTATGAGGATTATCGGAATGATGAACGCAGGCAGGAAGCAGAGGAACTGGCTCATGATCTTGCTGCTGTGTTTAAGCAGTTTAATCCAGGAGACAAGGAGCAGCCGGATGCGGAAGAAATCATCAAACGACTGGATCTGGATTATCAGAAAACGTTCGGGTATGTGCCAAGATTGGTGAAGTCGGATCTATCGACAAAAGAGATTGCCTTTTTTATGGAGAAGAAAGCGGATTATCCGGGCGTTATGGTGCTGGAAGAAAACATAAGAAAATATGACCCGGATGGCGTAGCGGTTCAGGTTGTGGGTTACACAAGAGAGTTCAAACGAGCACCAGATTCTATTGCCAAATATAAGGCCATCCGTGAAGGAGCAAGTACCCAGCGTGATCCAGGGCTTGTCTATCATGAGGAAGAGAAGGTGGGCTTCGATGGGCTGGAGCTTCAATACCAGGAAGAACTCCGTGGACGAAGCGGTTACCAATCCATTGATATTGACGCACGTAATCTGCCAGATGGAACGATGTTACAAACGCCACCAGAAAAAGGCTACAGTCTGGTTTCCACCATTAACAAGGAAATTCAGATGGCCGCACAAAAGGCGATAACGGACGAATTGCGCAGACTTCCGAAGGCAATTACCGGATACGCAGTAGCCATGGAAGTGGATACGGGGAATGTGGTGGCTATGGCAAGTATGCCAGATTATGATCCAAACGATTGGGATTATGACAAAATCAAATATGTATTCCGGAACGGAACCACCGAGTCGTTCCCACCGAATGATGCCAAGCCTAGTCGGGCGGAATCTGTTATACTTCTTGGATCAGTAATCAAGCCGTTAAGTGTCCTGATTGGATTGAAAGAGGGATTATTTACAGCAGGACAGACCTATCATGATCAGGGATATGCGGTTTTGGGGAAAGACGGACGACAAGTGAAGAACTCACATTCTGCTTATAATGGTTCTATTACGGCGAGAAGAGCGATTGAGAAATCCTCCAATGCCTTCATGATCGATATGGTAGGTAAACGTTTGTTAAGCAAATATGGCTCAGAAGGAATTGATATCTGGGACAAACACATGAAGGAATTTGGCTTGGGTGTGTCCACTGGTGTAGATCTGCCTAATGAATTTTTGGGTAGGCTAGAATATAATAATGATGACGAATCAGCTCTAACACGTTTGGCATTTGCCTCCTTTGGACAGCAAGCCAAGTACACTACAATGCAACTCGCACAATACACGACGATGCTTGCCAATAAAGGCAAACGGATGGAACCACATCTGGTGAAGGAAATCCGTGACGCGGATGGTAATGTAGTGAAGGAAATCAAACCTAAAATACTCAATGAAGTTGATTTTGCCGATGCGCACTGGAATGAAGTTCATAAAGGTATGGTTACCAAAGTAAGCTCATTTGACGGTTTCCCTTACGATTATGCACGGAAAACAGGAACATCAGAGCAGGGGACCGGACCGAACAAAAAAGAGAATGGTGTATTTATTGCCTTTGCACCGCGAGATAATCCGAAGCTTGCTGTAGCTGTTGTTGTACCGGAAGGTGGGTTCGGGTCAGTCAGTGCCTCGCCGATTGCACGGAAAATCTTCGATGCATACGATGAAGTGTATGGTCTCGATGGAACGCCAAAAGGTAAGAAAGACGAAGGAAAAGACAACGAGTAATGTAAAAGAAATGCGGCAGATCAGCGCTTTTACATCACCTCCAACAGGTTAATGAAGTGAACAACATATGAATTTGGACAGGCAGGGGAAATAATCCCTTGCCTTTTTTTTTGGCTTCGGATAAAATTTGCACAAGGGAAACATTATTAGTCTTGATTAAAACTTAATACCTTGTACAACAAAATTAGATGCAGACAAGTATTTTAGGAGAGGGAAAGGGGACGGTTGAATTGTTAATGGTGAAAATGAGGAGTATTCAGAGGGGGTTCATTACGCTAGCCGCTCTGGTTCTGGTGGTTGTACTTACGGCATGTTCCAGTGATGCAGAGACGAGCAGTGGTGGCAAGCTTCAAGTAACCGCTACAACGGGAATGATCGCTGACGTAGCACGTGAGGTAGGCGGGGCATATGTTGATGTTACCGGGTTAATGGGCCCGGGAGTTGACCCCCACTTGTACAAGGCATCCCAAGGTGATATTCGCAAGCTGGAACAAGCCAAAGTCATTTTCTATAATGGACTGCATCTCGAAGGCAAAATGACAGATATTTTGGAGAAAATGTCCTCAAGTAAACGGGTTACTGCTGTTACAGAGACTATTCCAGTTGGGGAGTTACATTCAGGCAAAGATACAGGCGGCACCGAATATGATCCACACGTCTGGTTTAACGTCAGCCACTGGATGCATGCGGCAGAAGCCGTACGCGATACGCTCGTGGAGGCGGATCCGGACCATGCGGAAGAATACAAGGCTCAGGCAGAGGCATATTTAGCGAAACTCGAAGCACTGGATGCCGAGGTGCGTGAGAAGATTCTGGAGATTCCGGAAGCAAGCCGGGTATTGGTTACGGCGCATGATGCATTTGGATATTTCGGTCAGGCTTATGGCATGAAAGTGATGGGGCTTCAGGGCATCAGTACAGCAGCCGAATATGGTGCAAAAGATGTTAGCGAACTGCGGGATTATCTCGTAGATAACCATATCAAAGCAGTGTTTGTTGAATCGAGTGTGCCTGCAAAAGCGATGGAAGCCATCATTGCCGGAGCAGCTCAAAAAGGGCACACAGTCAACATTGGTGGAGAACTGTTCTCGGATGCCATGGGGGCTGAAGGAACGGAAGAAGGCACATATATCGGTATGATTCGCCACAATGTTGAGACGATTGTAGAAGCCCTAAAATAATGAATCACATGAAGAGAGGAGTTACAGGATTATGGAAGATACAATTTTATCGAAACAAACTCCTACAAATCTGAACAACAGTCACTTACAGGGAACGCAGCCAACATCGGCTCCTCTTAGTGTGAGGGATCTGGCTGTTGCGTATCACAAAAAGCCGGTGCTTAGCAGTGTATCCTTCGATATTCCGGAAGGACAGCTCATCGGAATTCTCGGACCAAATGGTGCAGGGAAATCCACCCTGATCAAAGCTGTTCTGGGACTGGTACCGAAGATGCATGGAGAGGTTCGGATCTTCGGACAGTCGTACAGGGAACAACGTCGCCGCATCGGTTATGTGCCCCAACGGGAATCGGTGGACTGGGATTTCCCTACGCATGCGCTTGATGTGGTGATGATGGGACGGTATGGTCATCTGGGCTGGTTCCGTCGTCCGGGGAAAAAGGAGCGGGACTTGGCGGCACACTGCCTGGAGCAAGTAGGCATGGGTGATTACATGTACCGCCAGATCAGTCAGCTGTCCGGTGGACAGCAGCAACGTGTCTTTCTGGCGCGGGCACTCGTACAAGACGCAGATCTGTATTTCATGGATGAGCCATTTGCAGGTGTTGATGCCACCACAGAGAAAGCGATCATTTCGCTTTTGGAACAGTTGAAGAAACAAGGCAAAACGGTACTGGTCGTTCACCATGATCTGGCGACAGTCGAGGAATACTTCGACCATGTGCTGCTGCTCAATGGACGACTGGTGGCAGGTGGACCGACAAGTGAAGTATTTGTACCGGATACACTGCAAGAGACGTACGGAGGCCGGATTGCGATGATCGGAAGCCGGACGGAGAAAGGCCAGGTGTAGTGCATGTGGAACTGGATCATCGCTATCTTATCTGACCCTAATACACGTTGGATATTGCTTGGCTGTCTGTTGTTAGGATTCAGTAGCGGAATTATTGGCTCCTTCACCTTTCTTCGTAAACAGAGCCTAATGGGGGACACCCTTGCTCATGCTGCTCTGCCTGGGATCTGTATCGCATTTATGTTGACGGAAACGAAGTCGGTCGGATTATTCCTGTTCGGTGCTCTGGTGGCAGGCATTGTCGCTACCTTCGGAATCTCGTGGATTACGCGCTACTCCCGGATCAAGCAGGATGCGGCGATGGGAATTGTGCTGACCGTATTTTTCGGGATTGGTGTAGTGATGCTGACGCGCATCCAGCATGGGGCGAGTGGAAGCCAAAGCGGACTTGATAAATATTTGTTTGGGCAGGCGGCATCCATGGTCATGACGGATGTGTATGTCATGGGTGGTGTATGTCTCGTATTACTGATTGCCTGTCTTGCCTGGTTCAAGGAATTCAAACTGGTGAGTTTTGACCCGGGATTTGCACGTGGTATGGGTCTGCCAGTTGCGATGTTGGAGCAGCTCATCCTGCTCTTGACGGTGATCGCGGTGGTGGCCGGAATTCAGGCCGTTGGTGTGGTGCTTGTTGCGGCGTTGCTGGTAACTCCAGCAGCAGCGGCACGTTGCTGGACCGACTCACTTGCACTGATGGTGGTATTGGCAGGCATATTTGGTGCATTGAGTGGTGCAACAGGCACGATCTTCAGTACGCTTGTACCTAATCTGCCGACAGGCCCTGTAACCGTTCTTGCGGCTACGGTGTTGTTTGCCGGGTCAGCTTTGCTGGCTCCGCGTCGTGGATTATTAGCTCGACGGTTGCGCAGTATTCAGGCAAAGTCCGCGTATATGCGTGAAGAGCGGGCTACACTTCAGACTCTCGCCACACAGCGAAATCAGCAGGAACGGGGGGAGATGTAATGGCAACGTTTTGGATTATCTTGACGGCCGTATTGGTTTCTTCTGCCTGCGCCATTCTGGGGTGTTTTCTGATTCTGCGGCGAATGGCTCTGGTCGGTGATGCGATTAGCCATGCGGTTCTCCCCGGTATTGCGATTGCTTTCCTGTGGAGCGGTTCCAGAGATTCGTTATGGATGCTACTTGGTGCAACGGTGTTTGGACTACTGACGGTGTTCTTCATACAGAGTTTGCAGGCGGGTGGACTCTCGTCAGATGCCTCGATCGGAATTGTGTTTACAGCACTCTTCGCCGTAGGGGTCATTCTGATTAGTCTGAACGCCCAGCATATTGATCTGGATCTGGACTGTGTCTTGTTTGGTGAGATCGCTTATGTACAGTGGGATACGCTAACCCTTGGGGGTACGGATGTCGGGCCGAGGGCGGTCTGGATGCTGGGTATCACTTTGCTAGTCATCCTCGTCGTCATTGGGCTGTTTTACAAACAGTTCAAGCTATGTGCCTTCGATCCGGCGCTGGCTGCGGCCTGCGGCATTCCAGTAGTGCTGTTCCACTATCTGCTCATGGGACTCGTTTCCATGACGTCCGTAGCTTCATTTGAAAGTGTTGGTTCGATTCTCGTTGTGGGTATGCTGATTGTACCTGCGGCAACGGCTTACCTGCTCACAGATCGTCTGGGCAAAATGATTCTGTATGCCGTCCTGATCGGAGCAGTATCCTCGGTTGGAGGTTACATCATGGCATACGTCCTGGATGCTTCCATTGCGGGCTGTATGGTAGCTGTTGCTGGGATTTTGTTTGTTCTCGCACTGCTGCTGTCACCGAAACATGGCATCGTATTCCGTTACGCTCGTCGCAAATTCGCGGCAAGGTAATGAAAGTTTAATTGAATAACAGATGAATAAACAAAATTACAAGAAGCCGTCTGCAATGCAGGCGGTTTTTTGCGTGTCTGGTCTTATTACTTTACAAGGGCAACCGGATATAAGATATGCAATATAAGATGAACATGTAGCTTCATCCTGCCGATTAAGGGTTATTTTGTTGCATACAGATGATCTGTGGTAAAATGTCGTTAGCTGTGACGTCCGGAGCGTCCGTTGTTACGGGTGCCGGGCGATCTTGTTGTGAGAGAATGTTTAAAATGGATAAAGAGAACCTTTAAGTTGAACTGGAGAACCATTGTGGAACGTAGAGGGCCCGCGTAGTGCCTGAATGGATATCCATGAGTTCAACTTGGAGAGAGACAACCTAGGAGGAACTACTGTATGAGTGAACTGAAATACAAATTGCTTGCATTGGATATGGATGGAACATTGCTTAACGATAATCATGAAATTACACAGGAGACCGCCAAGTGGATACAGATTGCCATTCGTCGGGGTGTACATGTGTGCCTTTCTACGGGAAGAGCGGTATTCCACGCGATGCCTTATGCGGTCCAGCTTGGACTGGAGACACCGATGGTTACCGTTAACGGCAGTGAGGTCTGGAAAGCCCCGCATGATCTGCATATGCGTCATCTGATGGACCCGGCATTGATTCGCCAGATGCAGGAGATTGGTGAGAAATATAACAGCTGGTACTGGGCATACTCCGTGGAAGAACTATTCAATCGTGACCGCTGGACGGACAATATTGAAGGTCTGGAATGGTTGAAATTCGGCTTCAATACGGAAGTGGATGAAGTTCGTCACCAGATCATGATGGAACTGCAACAAATGGGTGGTCTGCAAATGACCAACTCCTCACCCGTTAATATTGAGATCAACCCTGCTGGCGTATCCAAAGCCAGTGGTGTAGCCGAAGTCTGCAAGCTACTGGGTATCGAGATGTCCGAAGTTGTTGCTGTCGGAGACAGTTTGAATGATCTGGCTGTCATTGAGGCCGTGGGTCTGGGTGTGGCTATGGGTAATGCGCAAGAGCAGGTGAAGGAAGCGGCTGATCTGATCGTAGCGAGTAACAATGAAGACGGCATCGTCGAAGTGATCCGTGAACATATTTTGAAGGGGGAGTAACCTTTGCTCGCAACCGTTGCCTGGATTTTAATTGTACTGCTGTTTGCAGTGGGGATGGCTGGAACGGTATATCCCATACTGCCTGGTGCTGTAGCGATTTTCTTTGCATTTCTGGTCTACGGCTGGTTCTTCAGCTTTGATCCGTTTGGCGTGTGGTTCTGGATCATCCAGATTCTGATTGTTGTCGTGTTGTTCGTGGCTGATTATGTCGTCAGCGCTTGGGGCGTGAAGAAGTTCGGTGGCTCCAAGTTATCGACCACGCTGAGTACCATTGGTGTTATTATTGGGCCATTTGTCATTCCGGCATTCGGACTGGTGCTGGGACCATTTATCGGTGCTTTTATCGGGGAACTGATCGGAGGGTCTTCACCTTCCAAAGCTTCGAAAGTTGGTTTTGGTTCCGTGGTGGGACTATTTACGAGCACTGTGATGAAAATTATTTTGCAAATCGTCATGATTGTTCTCTTTATTATCTGGGTGGTAAGATTCGCCTAAACGTTCAGGATTAGCTTCAACGGGATGCACGTCCGGTGTGGAGGAAAGAAGGGGAATTCGTTTGTCTAAGAAAGAAACATTCATTAGGGGTACGCTCATTCTGGCGGCCGCTGCGCTGATCGCAAGAGTACTCGGATTGGTTCAACGGGTGCCGCTGGAGCATATTCTCGGAGATGTTGGTAACGCATCGTTTACGATCTCCAATACGGTATATTTAATGCTGTTAACTGTAGCAACGGCGGGCATACCGAGCACACTTAGTAAAATGGTATCGGAACGTTATGCGCTCGGACGCGCGAGTGAAGCTCAACAGATCTACCGTGCAGCCCTGATCTTTGCCGCTGTCGCCGGGGTAGTCATGTCTGCTTTATTGTGGTTCGCTGCACCTTATTATGCCACGTATGTCTCTAAAGTACCGGCATCGGTCAGCGCCATTCGCGCCTTGGCTCCTGCCTTGCTGCTGTTCCCGGCCATCGCGATGATGCGTGGATATTTCCAGGGACGCGGCAACATGACAGCAGGTGGTATTTCACAGATTGTGGAACAGTTCGCCCGTGTAGGTACAGCCATTATCGTGGCTTATGTCATGCTGCAATGGAATTATGATGACCAGACGATTGCTGCGGGTGCCTCATTTGGTGGGGTATTAGGAAGTGTTGGTGCCTTCGGTGTCATGCTGTACTTCACCTTGAAGTTGCGTCGTAGCGACCGTGCGGCCCAATTGAATTACGAGCGTGCAGAGCAGTTACCGATGCGAGGTATCTACAGTGATATCTTCAAGCTGTCTATTCCAATTGTGCTGTCTTCACTTGCGGTTCCAGCCATTAACTTCATCGATTCATCCCTTGTGGTACCACTGCTTAGTGGCCAGATCGGACTCGAAGAAGCGACAGGTGTACTTGCGATCCTGGGTGCAAAAGCCCAAAGTATTGCGGGTATTCCTCCGATTCTGGCTATCGCTTTGAGTCAATCGTTGGTGCCTGTCATATCGGCAGCATTTGCCCGCAAGGATGAAGCGCATCTGAAGAGTCAGGTTACACTTGCGTTGCGCATTTCGATTCTGACAGGTATGCCGATTGTCATTGCACTTTGTGCGGCAGCATATTCGGTTAACGGATTGCTGTTTACCAATCTGGATGGAACGCCGATCATTGCCTTGTTAACATTCGGTACCATTTTCCAGATTACGATGATGACCACCAACTCCATTTTGCTTGGGGTAGGTAAACCGCGGATTACGATGGTCAGTGTGGCAGCAGGTGTTGTGATCAAACTGATCGCAAGTCTGATTCTGGCGCCGATCTTTGGCATTTACGGTATCATTATTGCAACGGCCCTTTGTTTCCTGGTTATCACATACCTGAATCTGCGGGTCCTTCGCAAAATCGTTGATTTCTCCATCATGGGAGATCGTTGGAAAGGGTTTATCATTACGGTCTTGCTTGCAGCAGGTGTAGGATTTGCAACGAACTGGATTGGGAATACGATCTTTGGACTGTTCCTGCCAGCGCGTGTATCTTTCTTGTTTACCTGCCTTGTGGTTGGTGTGCTTGTTGTGGTGGTGTATCTGGTTCTCATGGTTGTGCTGCGTGTACTGCGCAAGGACGAGCTGGGCAGTTACCCCCGTATTCTGCAAAAAATTCTTCGTCCACTTATGCGTCTTCAACGTGGAGCTGGGCAAAGAGGTTAAAAATGCAAGGAGCATCATTCAAGCATTAATATTTTGTGAAAATAGGATACAAGCTCTGTCTGCTGTTAAGCGGACAGGGCTTTTTGTTTAGCTAAGGCGAGCTGAGCGACTGAACTCGACATTAGCCCAGCAAGCGAGGATTAGCGATACATCGGGGTATCATATCATCCGTCTTTGTCTGCTCTATATGATTTTTAGCATTAGTGTGTGATGGCTTTGGCATCATGAGCCAGTGCTGTTTTCAGCATGCCATACCGGTGTTCGTGACTCATCTCAAACAGCCATGGCCGACGCGGTGCCGTCAGATAACCGAGACAATCCCGAGTCTGAAGCCAGTCCTGTCTGGTGATCGGTTCATAAGGCGTGTCCCCCCATACGGAGAGCAGTTCCGGACTATATAATCGTTGCCCTTCTGGAAGCCATTCCTCATCAAGCAGCGCCTGAGCGTATAATGTGTGATCACCCGCCTCGTCTTCACGATTGGTAAACAGACCAGGCCAATATTCGGCACGCGAGCCACGATGGGGAACCGAACGTGCAAACTCCGACACTTGTGTGTGTACTTGCTCCACGCCAAACAACAGGGCATATAGCCCTTTGCCAAACATGATTCGCTCATCCAGCTTGCCAAAATGTTCAATGACGCGTCCTGCGAGTCCTGCTCCCCGTCCAAGAGGGAAGACGATATGATTCAGACCCGCCAAATTATGCAGATGGAATGCGGGTTTGGAGAGGACTTCTTTTTGAAAATAAGGATGCTGCACCACCCGGCTCTCGATATAGTTCTGCTCATTAATAATTAATGCCACACTAAGCAGTGAACTGCACCGTTCCAGCCAAAAGCGTTCCCAAAACGGCGTCATAAACGCCGAGACGTGAAAGTGCGACAAGAGATGGAAACAGCTTCGTCCGATCCGGCGACTGTTCATATACAGCAGAAGCTGTGGATAGGCATCCTGGAAAATGAGTGCATTGCATCGCTCCAGCAGTCGGTACATATGCTCGCGATCGCTTTGATCCTGTAGATTATGCATTAAATCACTCTGAAGATCTGTCATGTGATATCCGCCGTTGCGAGAGACCATATGGGCCAGCAGTGCCCAATGCAGTTCGGGATATTGCTCATAACATTCCAAGTAGGCTGCCGTGCGGGTGATATTACTCCGATTGTGCTCCTGAGTCAGTGTCTTAATCTCTTCCAGAATGATGCAATCTTCTTCGCAGACGAGTGCGCTTTGAACCTGGTCCGTGCGTGCAAAAGACTTGCCGCTGGCAGGTAAAAAACGCTCCACCTCAGACTGTAAGGCAGCTGCCGTATCTGTATCCCACTCGATGTCACGCAATGGGTGACGAAGCTGTGCAGAAGCTTGCCATGCAGCCTGTTTGCCACGCCAGATTTCCCGGGCAGCACCCGGAATGGAACGGACCATCTGCAGGAGGGACCCGTGATGTTGTTCGCTGGAAGAATCGGTTCTGGTGGAAGTCATGATGTGACATCCTTTCATGATGTTCTGGGTTTAAATTCACAGAGCATGTGGTTTATTCTAAGTATGCGCTGATTATTTGACTTCCACTCGCCAATTTGCTTCACTTAGGGTAAGACAAGGTACAGAAAGGGAGATGAACCGAATGGAACAGATTACTTCCAAACCGGCTTTTGATGTAGCCATCCAATCCCCACGTTTGACGATTGCCGTATTCAAGGCAGACTGGTGTGGAGACTGCAAATACATCGATCCGTTTATGCCTGAGGTTGAAGAGAAATATGCACGTGAACTGACTTTGATTGAGGTCGACGTGGATCAGGTTGGAACGGTTAGCGAAGAGCAGAATATACTTGGCATTCCAAGCTTTGTGGCGTATACAGATGGCCGCGAACTCGTACGGTATGTGAACAAGCTGCGCAAGTCGAGAGAAGAGATTGAGCAGTTCCTGAATCGCGCAGTCGAAGTGTACAACACGATCCATAAATAATGTTATATAAGTTCAACGAATGAATATTTACACAGACACTACGATGCCAGAATAACCTTCCGATCGCTGTTATCCCCAGATTTTTTTTAATCCCTTTTATAAAGGGGAAATCCGGGGATAAAGGCGAACACTTTGCTTCTTCAGGCTATTTCTGTCCTCTCCGTTATGGTGTAAATGTTTAATTGAGCTTATATAAAAGTATGACAGGTTCATGTTGTAAAAGGGTATACTTAAAAGAACGCCATTTCTCTTGAAATAGGGAAATGGCGTTTGTATGTTCGATACGTTCTAGGTAAGAAACGTTTCTGTACATAGTCCCAATGACCTGCGGGTCATTATTTCACCAGACGTTAACATTTTGTCACAAAGCGCGACGTCAATGAACATTTTATCCGGTATAATGAATTTAGTTGTGAAATAAGTGTCAAAGTACCGAAACAAGCGGAGAATATTCTTCGCCATCTTAAACCAACAGCGGGTGAGAAAAAATTGAAACACTTAACTTTGTTTAAATGGTTAACCGTATTAACCTGTCTTGTCATGTTTCTGGCCACTTTTGGTGGAGGCATCGTAACCAAAACGGAATCAGGCCTTGGCTGCGGAACGGAATGGCCTTTATGTAACGGAAAACTCGTTCCGGCACATACTGTGGCTTCACTCATTGAATATTCCCATCGCGCTGTGAGCGCACTGGCTGGATTGTTGTCCATTGCCTCGTTTGTTGCTTTTCTGCGGTTTGGCAAGTCACGCCGTGATCTGCAATTGTTTTCTTTCTTAACCTTGGTATTTGTTATCGTCCAGGGAATCATGGGGGCTTTTGCCGTTGTCTTCTCCCAATCTTCAGCAGTTATGGCACTGCATTTTGGTTTTGCACTGATTGCTTTTGCCAGTTCCCTAATGATGGCGCTGGGCATAAGGCAGGAGGCAAAAGATGGCGGATTGGAGCGCCTGAATAAATACCCTCGGGTTAGCAAAAAATTCAGGAATCTGGTCTGGTTTTCCACCATTTACACATATCTCGTGGTATACACGGGTGCATTTGTGAGTCACACGGATTCTGCCGGCGGATGTTCCGGATTCCCGCTCTGTAACGGGCAGATTATTCCTGAGCTTTCGGGTGGGGTAGCGGTTGCTTTTGCTCACCGTGCAGCAGCTGCATCGCTTGTGATTGTTATTGCAATTCTGGGTCACTTCGCTTACCGTAATCATCCGGACAACAAGGAGATGCGCACCCTTGGCGTAGTATCCGTTATTCTCATCCTGATGCAAGTCGTGATTGGTATTTTCATGATGGTGACAATGAACCGTCCGGAAGTATACATGTTCGTAGCTCTTGCTCATATGCTGGATATCGCCATATTGTTCGGGGTTTTAACCTATATGAGTTTCCTGGTGTACAAGCTACATCGTCCGGTTAATCGGTTCTAAGATATAGATTCATTTATTTTCTAAAAGGAATTGGGCTAAATATGAAAGTCCACCATCCAGTGATGTACATCATTGGACAGGTGGACTTTGTTTGATGTCAGGGGGATCAGGGCAACCTATGGCAAGCAGCAATTACACGGAATGGATGATGTGTTAACGGTGATTAAATCTTGTTGATTTGGAAAAGAGGAGGTTAGATATGCTGCGAACGTTGCTGGGGGAAAAACCGCGTATCAATGAAGGTAAATTAAAGGCAGCGATGGACGCAATGGCGCATACCCTTGAGCTATTTCAGCGCCAAATGCATGTGGACCATGATCCCACGCATGACTATCGGAAGCTGTATGTGTGGACTCAGGGACTCATCTCCTCACTGGATGAACTGGAGCAAAGCTGCTTTGCTGCTGCTCATTTTCGCAAAAAGGTTGTTGCAGGCTCAACGGATGATATGACGCCAGCTGAAAAGGCCGAGTATGCCCGGTATGTGTATTTTTACAAAGATGGCTTTATCCGCTGCTTTGCCATTCTGGATAAAGTCGGCACCGTCTTGAATGAAATATTCCAACTGAATACTTCAAATACCAAAGCGCATTTTTCTTATTTTACTGTGTTAAGACAGTTTGATTATGTGAGGGAGCATCATGATCTTGCATTGCGATTGATTCAGATCAAGGACTCTTATCGGGAGCCGATGAGCAAGCTGCGCAAACGTCGTAATATGGAAATTCACTACATGAACTCCGAAATGCACGATGACCTGTGG
Organism: Paenibacillus sp. FSL M8-0212; assembly: GCF_038004645.1. Classification (NCBI taxonomy): domain Bacteria; kingdom Bacillati; phylum Bacillota; class Bacilli; order Caryophanales; family Paenibacillaceae; genus Paenibacillus; species Paenibacillus sp. FSL M8-0212. Next base: position 3,786,214 of record NZ_JBBORP010000001.1, read on the forward strand.
CAGTTACACCAGACCTTGCAAGGTAAAGTGAAGTTGGAGGATCTGAATCAGCATGTACAGGAAATGCGTCAGGGCGTGGATATGGTCTGTGAAACGTTAACAACCTCTTATAATTACATCAATAATATATGGAAAAGAAATAATTCCCTTTGACAAATCGGAATACTTGGAATATACTGAGTTTCAACTAGAATGTTACAGTGACAAAGAATGAATTGATATTTCAAAAGTTACGTTCACATTATAAAGCTTGAACTACATGAACTTATAAAATCCTACAACAACATATTTCTTATCGAGAGCGGCGGAGGGACAGGCCCGATGAAGCCCGGCAACCGATTTGTAACGACATGATAGATGTATCATTCGTTATAGATGTTAGGTGCTAATTCCTACAAAATGGTGCAAAGCACGATTTTGGCAGATGAGAAGGTATAATCTTTCACGTGAAGAGCCCTCTTTGTATCTGCAAAGGGCTCTTTTTTTGTACTTTAAGGGGAGTTTTCCTTTAGATCGGGTAAAGATACATGTAGGTGGTTGGAAAGGGGCAAGTGCGATTGATTGAATTAAAAGGTTTAACGAAAACGTACGGCAAAGGGAAAAGATCTACAACAGCGTTATCCGAGCTGAATTTGAGCATCCAAAAGGGTGAAATCTACGGCGTGATTGGCCATTCCGGAGCGGGCAAAAGTACATTGATTCGCTGTATTAATTTGTTGGAACGCCCTACGGAGGGTGAAGTATGGGTTGATGGGATCAACCTGACTGAACTGAGCAAAACCGAATTGCAGCAACAGAGACGCAAGATCGGGATGATTTTTCAACACTTTAATCTGTTATCCTCGGCAACGGTATATGACAATGTGGCGTTTCCATTAAAGCTTGTGAATACACCCAAAGATGCCATTGATCGCAAAGTGAAGGAAATGCTCAATCTGGTTGGTCTGGAGCACCATAGCAACAAATATCCAGCTCAATTATCGGGTGGACAGAAACAACGTGTAGGGATTGCGAGAGCACTTGCGAGTGATCCGAATGTACTTCTCTGTGATGAGGCTACTTCAGCACTTGATCCGCAGACGACAAATTCAATCCTGAAGTTATTGCTCGACATTAACGAAAAGTACAACCTTACGATTGTGCTGATTACACATGAGATGCATGTCATTCAGAACATTTGTGACAAAGTGGCTGTCATTCATCAAGGCGGCATTGTGGAGCAAGGACCTGTAACAGAAGTGTTCCTGAAGCCGCAGCATGCGATTACGCGGGACTTCATGATGCGTGACCATGAAGCTGGACTTGCTCTCGAAGAGACCGCTCTGGCGAATGCAGGCGTTGAATTGCAGGCAGGTGTTGCTTCCAAACTTGTGAAGATATCCTTTTTGGGTAACAAAACCTATGAAGCGATTTTGTCTAGAACGGTACGTAAGACAGGCGTGGATTTTGCCATCCTGCAAGGTACAATCTCAACGATCAAACAGGTTCCTTATGGACAGCTGACCGTTCGTTTCGAGGGCGATTCCATTGCGATTGATCGGACGATATCAGAATTAACCGCTGAGGGACTTGATGTGGAGGTGCTTCGTTAGATGGATTTTTCAACCGTACGTTGGGAAGAGGTTGGTAAAGCCTCCATTGAGACACTGCAAATTTTGGGTGTATCAGGCTTGTTCACCGTTATCTTAGGTTTACCACTCGGAGTTCTGCTGTTTATGACAGCCCGATCTGCTTCGATTAAGTCACGGACAGTATACTCTATACTATCCCTGATTGTTAATATTTTGCGCTCGGTACCATTTATCATATTAATTGTTGCTCTTATTCCATTCACTCGTATACTCGTCGGTACAGCTACAGGGGTTCTCGGCGTAATACCTCCTTTGGTTATTTCAGCAGCTCCTTATTTCGCTCGTTTGGTTGAGAACACGTTGCGTGAAGTCGATCGGGGTGTCATTGAGGCGGCGCAGGCGATGGGAGCATCAACCGGACAGATTGTAAGACGGGTGTTGTTGCCTGAAGCATTGCCTGGTCTGCTTGCGGGGATTACGATCACTATTGTTACGCTTGTCTCCTATACGGCGATGGCGGGCATGGTTGGTGGTGGAGGTCTGGGAACACTGGCAATTAACTATGGATACTTCCGTTATCAAAATGAAATCATGATCATATCCGTAGTGTCGATGATTATTCTAGTGCAAATTCTCCAGATGGCTGGAGATCGCTTGGTTACATTTTTCACCAGGAAATAACACATAGATAACATGATGGACATGCATTCGTGCGGACGCCACATGAAAAAATGATGAGAGAAGGGGTTTTACACATGAAAAAATGGTCTTTCGCTCTACTTAGCCTTATGCTGATTGCAGTTCTCGCAGCTTGCGGAAACAACAAGGATGCCGATAGCGGCGCAGACAATTCAGCAGGTGCACCACGCACAGTGGAATTGAAAGTTGGAGCTTCACCTACACCACATGCAGAGATTCTGGAAAGCATCAAGCCTGAACTGGAAGCACAAGGTATTCGTTTGCAAGTTGTTACGTTTAATGACTATGTACAACCCAACCAGCAACTTGCTGATAAAAAATTGGATGCAAACTTCTTTCAGCATCAGCCTTATCTGGACACAGAGAATAAAGAACGTGGATTCAACCTCGTTGCTGTAACACCTGTTCATGTTGAACCTTTTGGCGGATACTCCAAAAAAATTAAGTCTTTGGATGAATTGGCTGACGGCGCAAAAGTAGCAATTCCAAATGACCCATCCAATGGTGGACGTGCTCTGTTGTTGCTCGCGAAGGAAGGTATCATTACGCTGAAAGACAACACAAATATCACATCTACGATTCAAGATATCACAGCCAATCCGAAGAACCTGAATATCATCGAGCTTGATGCAGCCATGATGCCTCGTCAATTGGATGAAGCGGATCTGGTATTCATCAACGCCAACTATGCGCTTGAAGCAAACCTGAATCCAGCTAATGATGCTTTGTTGATTGAAGATCTGCAAGGTAACCCATACGCAAACATCCTCGTTTCCCGTGAGGACAATAAGGATTCAGATGCAATTCAGAAACTGGCTGCTGCATTGCACTCTGAAGAAGTAAAAACATTCATCAAAGAGCGTTATAAAGGTGCAGTTGAACCTGCAACTGAATAATTCACGATATATAAGTATGATACGATGTGAAGTTTGTAATAAATAAAGAAATAAGCCGTATATCTCTCAAGAAGAGATGTACGGCTTATTTTATGTTTCCTGAGTCTGTGCTGAGGTGGGGATCAACATAAGTCAGAGTTTTTCCGGTTTGTCAGCATTGGAGTGATGTCCAGATTGACGGTAGTAGGATAATTCATTTTGATCAGCATACTGCTGTTCATCTGCTTCCTGCAGGTACGTCCTCTCGGACGGAGATAGTGTTTCTTCTTCTCCATTTGAGCTTTTGATTTTGTATCTGATCCAACCGATTAGCCCAAGGACAACAACCAGGATCAAGGCCCATCCTTTTTTGAGCAAAAGAAGAGCACTGAATTGCTGGGAAGCCGTGTACCCGATCCCGCCCATCAGAAGACTGTTGAGCCCTATAGTGGATGTTTTGTCAGTCGAAGCATTGTACTCCTCATAGGTATATCCTGCATTGATGTTAAGTTGATTAAGGACGGTTTCCTCGAATGCCTGGCGGCTCTGTTGAAAGGTGGCCGTATCTGTGACCAGAATGGCTTTAATGTACCCTTCGCGTGTCAGGAGTTTTACATTGTAATTGACCATGGCTTGCTGATCAGCATTCTTGAAACCAAGGGAGTAGACCAACTGATGTTTGGTACTGTCATATGCCGGTTCAATTTCCCACCCCGTTATGTACGTTCTATATTCCGGATCAAGTTCTCTGTTATCTTCTTCTGTACCTCTGATATAACTGCTTAACAGTTCTTCGGCACTCAGATTTTGATCGTCATCATGAATATGACCTGTCTTTACGTATTCAAACACAACATACCACGAGCCAAATTCGCTATTGCTGGTTAGACTTCCGATTTCGTTCCCGTTAGGTTTGCCCCCGCTGTTAAGTATCGAGCGTTGAGTGTTCGTCTTATCCAGATAGGAATGGCTCTCAGGGACTTCCAGGGTGGCTTTGCCATCCAGCGTTACCGATGCCGGTCCGGTAATCCAATCATACTCATCAGGCGCTGGGTCATTCTCACTTGCCGCTGAAACCTGCAAGGCACCAGAGACAGTTAATAAACTCACCATCAAAAGTGTAAGAAATGATATCCATCTTTTATTCATCATATTCATGTAGAGGTCCTTTCAGGTTATATCCTCGACAGTACCATAGGTGTCTGATTTCGATCAAGATATATTTGGAATTAAAGGTGGATAATCCCTTGTGGATAAGCGAGTTGTAGGAGGACGATAAATCTTTTATACTGGATAGTGACTGCTCTTTGAAGAGGGGGATGAACGTGAAGGGAAAGATTGCCCTCATAACGGGAAGTGCCAAAGGTCTTGGTAAAATGACGGCCCTCAGTCTGGCAGATCAAGGGTGTCATATTGCCCTCAACTATGTACACAGCAGAACAGAAGCTGAGGCTTTAAGGGCTCAGATTACAGCCAAGGGTGTGCGGTGTATTGCCATCCAGGCTGATATATCCAAGGTGGAAGATATCTCTTCATTGGTTGAACAGGTGGAAGGCAACCTGGGCAGCATTGATATTTTGGTGAATAATGCGGGTCCATTTGTCCGTGAACGACGATTATTTGCGGATTATTCTGAAGCTGAGGTCCAGATGCTTGTGCAGGGAAATCTGCTGGGACCGATGTTACTGGATCAGCGTGTATTGCCAGAGATGAGACGCAAGCAATGGGGACGCATTATCCATTTTGGCTTCAGTCATGCTGGAGAAGCGAGATCTTGGCCTCATCGCGCCGTATATGCAGCTGCCAAGGTGGGTCTGGTATCTTTTACAAAGACACTCGCCGTTGAGGAAGCCCCGTATGGAATTACGGTCAACATGGTATGCCCGGGAGATATTCGCGGTGCCAACAAAGAGAAAACGATTGATGAAATGGCAGGTATCACCGATGAGGAAACGCCAAGAGGGCGTCCTGGCAGCGGTGAAGATATTGCACGAGTGATTACGTATCTGTGCCTTGATCATTCCGATTTTATAACAGGCAACATTATGGATGTATCGGGAGGGCTTGATCCGATTCGTCCGACCATACAGCGCGAGGATACTTAAGGTGAGTTTGTAGGATTGGACGTGGAAACCCGTTGAAACTGGGGACAGATGAAATGGACACTCTGAATAGGCGCACAAAAAAAGAGCCCTCCGCTTCATGCGAAGCGAAGGCTCTTGAGGTTTATTTCGTGAAGGATTGATTAGAATACTTGTACGACTTCTTGTACACCCTCAACTTCTTCGAGAAGGGCGCGTTCAATCCCGGCTTTTAAGGTAATGGTGGAGCTTGGGCAACTGCCGCAGGCACCGACCAGTTTCAGCTTAATGATGCCGTCCTCCACGTCGACCAGTTCCACGTCACCGCCATCGCGTTGCAGGAACGGACGAAGTTTATCAAGCACATCAGATACCTCATCATACATGGTGCTTTGTGCGTTTTCGCTCATATTGTTCAACTCCTTTCCTTCCTATATTATATTACAAATGGCCACAAATTAAAATGGTCAAACAAAGCAGGTGAACTTAAATGAGACCGATTATTGAATTTTGTGCCAATAATATGCATTTTGGCACAGATGAAGTCATGGATCAACTGGAAGAAAATCCAGACTATGATGTGATTGAATACGGCTGCCTCACCAACTGCGGCCAATGTTCTATGACTCCATTTGCACTGGTGAATGGAGAAGTTGTCATCACGGACAAAGTGGAAGATCTATATAACGCCATTCTGGCCAAAATTGCCGAAGCCGATGTCTGGGACGAGCTCGATCTCGACTAACCGAGATGGCGCTTGGACATCCAGAGCACACCACTTTTTAGAATACGAGGTACACGTCCCATCATGGACGTTTTGCCCATCAGCCCAAACCCAGACTTCTTGCCGAGTGCACCCAGTGTGCCACGAAGCTTGAGTGGATGTGGATTGGGCTTTTCGCCTTTCCAGAGGGCATGCTGAATATGGGCGATCTGCTCACCCTGTACTTCCGCAGCTTGACCGCTAGGTGCATAAGGTACACTTGCACAGTCACCAACGACATACACATCGGTATATTCCGGGATTTGGTAGTATTCATTCAGGACGACACGTCCTTGAGGGTCTTTGGTCACGTCCAGATCCTGTACCACTTTTACGGGCTGAATGCCTGCAGTCCATACGACAGCATCCGTTAGAATCTGTTCATCCCGGTTATAGATGGCATTTGGTTCAACGCGTGAAATGGCGATATGCCCACGTGTCTCTACCTGGTGTTCGTTGAACCATTCATGCACATACACGGACAGACGTTGCGGGAAAGCGGATAATACACGCTCACCACGATCCAAAATGCTGATGTTCAGATCCGGTCTGCTCTCACGAAGTTCGGCTGCCATCTCGACACCACTTAATCCTCCGCCTACGATATGCACGTTGCCATAGGCTTTGACTTCATTAAGGCGTAGGTAAGTCTCACGTGTTTTGCTAAAGCTCTGGATGGTACAGCTGTAGTCTTCTGCACCTGGCGTGTTGTGGAAACGGTCTGTACAACCGAGTCCAATGACAAGTTTGTCGTACACAAGCGGGTCTTGGCCTTCAAATTCAATCTGACGCTGTTCCAGGTCAATCGAAGTAACTTCTCCATAACGGTAAGTGACTTTATCGCTCACTGGAAATTGGATACGCAGGTCATAATCAGATACGGTTCCTGCTGCGAGTGCGTAATATTCTGTCTTTAATCCCTGAAAGGGGCTGCGGTCCACCAAAATAATTTGTGTATCGGATGGAATTTTACCTTCCAGAAGTTCCTTGATGATGGTGAGGCCGCCATAGCCGCCTCCAAGAATGACGAAATTTTTCATGACTCGGCTTCCTTTCTGCATCAGTCCCACTGAAATGGGGCTGTAAACTGTGGAGCAGCTATGCAATGACATAGCTGCTCCTTTTGTTTGGATTTGAATAATTGAAAAGGTGACATTGAAAATTGAAGATATCATTCAGCAGTTTGCACCACTCGAATTCAAACGTCTCCCTATAATGAAAGCTGCGCTCTGGAGTGGTGCTTGTGCTGTATTGGTTTTAGATGGTGTTCTATTTAGATCCTATTCGTACACTTGAATTTCGTTGTAGAACGTATCACGTTCTACCGGAATACGTCCTGCACCTTTAATGAGCCAGATGAGCTCTTTACGTGTAAGGCCTTCAGGTGTAAGTGCACCTGCCGCATGACTAATCCGTTCGCGAACGATCGTACCGTGTGCATCCGAAGCACCGAATCCAAGAGCGACTTGAGCGAGTTGTGGACCGATGTTAATGAAGTAGGCTTTGATATGATCGATGTTATCCAGCATCAGACGGCTGATCGCAATTGTTTTGAGATCCTCGTAAGCCGAGTTACGACGCATAATGCTCGCGTTTTTACTTTTTGGCTGCATGGAAAGCGGGATAAAGACCATGAATCCGTTGGTCTCGTCTTGCAATTCACGAATCTGCACCATATGGTTGACGCGGTCCTCATAGGATTCGATTGATCCATACAACATCGTAGTATGTGTACGCATGCCGAGATTATGAGCTGTGCGGTGCACCTCAAGATAACGATCCACGTTGGCTTTGTCTACACGCATTTTTTTGCGATACTCATCTGACAGAATCTCAGCGCCGCCACCAGTCAATGTTTTCAGACCTGCTTTTTGCAGTTCTTGCAGAACTTCCCTGATACTGAGTCCGCTAATCCGAGTGAAGAAATCAATCTCGGCTGCCGTGTAAGCTTTTAGCGTAACATCCGGATATTTCTCGTTTAAAGCACGCAGGGAATCGACATAATATTGAAAAGGAACATGGTTGTTATGTCCGCCTACGATATGGAACTCACGTACGCCCGGATGAATATGCTGTTCTACATAATCGATCATTTCCTGACCGGATAATGTATAGGAGCCTTCTTCACCCTGGTCTTTGCGGAAATTACAAAAAGCGCAGCGGGCTTCGCATACGTTCGTAAAATAAAGACTCATGTTTTCGATGAAATACACTTTCTTGCCATTTTTCCGTAAGTTGGCCTCATTGGCCAGCTGGCCCAAAGTCAGCAGATCATCTGTTTCATACAGATATACGCCGTCTTCTACGTTCAGCCTTACGCCGTTCTGAACTTTCTCAACGATTTCGGCCATTCTTTTGTCTGTGAACGGTGTTACCAATGTAGACATACTGTTTCCTCCTGTTCTTTACCGGAATTGAGTTGTGTGTAGGACCTGACTTACAGAACTACATAGCAAAGATGCGGTCAACTGCCGCCTTCTTATATGGACTAACTCTTATTTACCCGGTGCAGCGTGTGCTGCATATGAAAGCTAAATTTTTTCAAAAAAATGGAGTCTGTTGTGACTCATATATGCATTGGGGACTGCGTTGCAGTCTCGAAATGTGAAAAAAATTACAACTCCAATTATGACCATCGTCTGAATAAGTCATGACAAAATCCCTACATTTCAGTGCGACCACCTATTCATTATAAACCTCGTGTCCCGGGGGTTCAATACACTGGGAAGAAAAAGGAGTACAGGGGGAACGCGGAAAGAGGCAAACATGACTTGAGACCCTTGACGGGGTGGAGTATAATTTAAAGAAGAGTTAATGAAAGGTAGTTCAAAAAGTCCGCTTTTGATTACGAAGGATGCCTAGCGGCATCTCAGCGTCGAATATGGGATTCAGCCGAAATGTCCGTTGCTCACGTAGTTTTGCCTACGCTCCGCTACTCCATTTCTATCTTCATCCCATCTTCTTGGTACTGAAAAGCGCCCTTTTTGAACATGATTTTATATGAAAAAGGAGAGTGACCTGGCATGATTAACATCAGCGAAACGGCTGCTGACAGATTGAAAGAGATGCTTGCACAGCAAGAGACACCTGGTATGTTCCTGCGTCTTGGCGTAGCACCGGGCGGTTGCACCGGATTTTCGTACGCCATGGGCTTTGACGATAAAGAGTCCGATGAGGACCTGTATATGGATATTCAGAACATGAAGGTTGTAGTTGAGAAGGAAAACCTGAAATATCTGAATGGACTTGAAATTGATTTTGAAGAGTCCGGTATGTCGGGCGGGTTCACCATCCATAATCCAAACGCGGTAGCCACTTGTGGCTGTGGATCTTCTTTCCGTACGAAGGAAGATGCGGGTGTGCCTGATAAGGATTGTTAAGAAACTGAGTTGTACAGCGGTTTCCCAATTCTGTTTTGAAATAAGCAGTTTGCAATCCCTTTAATAGATAGCCTCTGAATTGTATCCGTTTTGCACGGGCATGATATCAGGGGCTTTTTTGCGTGTACTGAAAGTTACATGGTTGACAAACTTAGTTGTAACAACTATAGTTACAATATAAAGTTCAAACATAAACCATATCGATAATTTAAAGGAGAGATCATGATGAACATTGCAATCATTGGTGCAACAGGCAAAGCAGGAAGTGTAATTTTGAAAGAAGCAGCAGACAGAGGTCATAAAGTAACGGCGATCGTTCGTAATGCATCCAAATTGGAAGATAAAAGCCTGAACACGCTGGAGAAAGATGTACTCGATCTTACCGCTGAGGATCTTAAAGCGTTTGATGTGGTTGTAAATGCATTTGGTGCTCCAGCGGGTAAAGAAAACCTGCATGTGGAAGTAGGACAAGCGTTGATCAACATCCTGAAAGATGCACCAAACACTCGTCTGATCGTGGTGGGTGGAGCAGGAAGCCTGTTCACAGACGAGTCCAAAACATTGCGTGTCTTTGAATCCCCAGGATTCCCGGATGCTTACAAAGCAACTGCAACGAACCAAGGCCAAAACTTGCAGGATCTGCAAGCATCTTCAGGTATTCAATGGACATTCCTGAGCCCGGCTGGATTCTTTAATCCAGAAGGTGTACGCACTGGCAAATATCAAGCAGGCAACGACGTTATTCTCGTGAACAGTGAAGGCAACAGTTACATCAGCTATGCAGACTATGCGATTGCTTTGGTTGATGAGATCGAAAATCCACAACACAAAAACGAGCGCTTTACCGTTGTAGGCGAAGCGAAGTAATACTTATAAATGATAATATGGAACATACAAACGGACGCTGATCTCCACAGATCGGTGTCCGTTTTTTATGTTATCGAAGAGGGATGTTCTGCAATAACGTTAGACAGGTTAGATGATTATCGTCCAATTTCCAACTAGTCCCATGAATCTATGTTATATTATTCTAAATATGGAATTCGACTTACGATTATATGGAAGGCCAACTTCTTTTAATCGGATTTTCTGCGAGTTCAAAAGTATAAGGGAGTGAACAGTTGTGAAGATGTATTCTAATGGAGTTATACTATTGATCTTTGTGGTTTTTATGATGAATGAATCGAGTGGTTCAGGGTTATCCCAATATCCAAACGTTAAAAATACGTTGAATCAAATTCACATCACTTCTCTTTATCCGAAAAATAAGAATGGACAGACATATGGTTCTGCCGCATATGCGACTTCTCCAGAAACGGAACCTGATTTAATCTTGGCTACTGGTGTGGATGGTACAGATGGATATCTGCTGAAAAAAGACGTGGATGGCGAGCAACCAAAAACACCTGAAGAAGCTATTGCGATACAGAACAGCAGATCACCAGACGGATGGGATATTCCACTGTATGACAAGGATGGTGAAACCGTAATTGGTGTGTTTCATGTTGGAGGAAAGTGAAAGTAACCAGATTAGGATCAAATGTGACCCATAGACGATTCTTTTCTGAATGGCTTCCTACTACAGGATATGAACAGGTCGACGGGATGGAATTTGAAATTACTGGTGGTAAAGATGGACTGAATTTTGTTGAGCTATGGTTTGCTGTACGAAAAATATCTTAGTTTTATTTCTTTTAGATTATTCGTGAATTGTAACTTAATAAAGACAAATGGAGCAACCAACTGTGTCCGATGGGTTGCTTCGTTGTTCATTCTCCTAACGGCAAGGGAAAATGCAACATTTTTCCTATTGAAAAGGTCAATAAAGATGTACGAAATAACGTCATGAGAAGAAGGTGGGAAAACTGAAGCTTCGTATATTCACGTTAATATGTTTTATATCCACCGTATTCTTTATCTCAAATGCACAAGATGTTAACGCTTTGTCATGTGCCGAATCGGGAAGCCCCCAAGAACAGTTAGAAATATATGATGGAGCTGTTTATGGTGAAGTAAAGCAAATAAAGGTCGACTTAAAGCAAGAGGGGTTTACGGGGACCAAAGAGAAAATTAGATATATTTTAGTGGAGGCTGAAAGGAGTTGGAATACTGAAGTTGACTCTCAACTCATTATTGCAACTAACTACACTTGGGGGGTTGATTTTAAGGAAGGCAACAAATACTTAATATACTTTAGCGAAGTGGATGGCGAGTTAAGCAGTAGTCCGTGCAGTGTGACTATCGAAATGAATAATCTTAATCAAGCAACTGAACTATTCGGGGAAGGATATCCACCAAAACAACAAGTAAACTTAGAACACAAAATGTGGTTTATGTTTGAGCAAGATATTGATTTGTATATCATAGGTGTAGTTGCATTTGCGGTGATTTTTATCCTGTTTATGAGAGTAAGAAAGAAAAAGGGAAAAGTATAATCTCGCTGCACTAACGTGAAGCTTTTGCCCAAAGATAAGTTAGTTGAACGAGAGCATGGCTTCCAACATGACCTATGACCCCTTTACTTAAACAAGGCTCGAGGCGTATAATCCGTTGAGACATTAGAGTAAGTAAGAGGGGAAAAAGTTATGAATAATGGGTTAATCAACGCGATCATTGCGTATATCATGTGGGGGGTTCTCCCGCTGTATTGGAAGTTGTTTGAAAATGTACCGGCAGGCGAGATTTTATCGCATCGGGTAGTCTGGTCATTTGTCTTTATGGGGATTTTCGTTGCCGTCCAACGTCGTTGGGGTGACATGAAGCGTATTCTGACCAGTCGTTCGACCTTGCTGTCCCTTACCGCAAGTGGGCTGCTAATTGCTATTAATTGGCTTATCTTTATCTGGGCAGTTAACAACGGTCATGTCGTTGAGACCAGTCTGGGCTATTATTTGAACCCGTTGCTGAACGTGTTACTGGCGGTTGTTTTCCTTCATGAAAAGCCAAACCGTGGACAATGGCTTGCGATTGCTATCGCTGGTGTCGCGGTACTTATCATCGCTATAGACTACGGACGTTTCCCGTGGGTTGCGATCTCGCTGGCCGTGTCATTTGGCTTGTACGGTCTTGCAAAGAAGAAGATCAAGCAAGATGCTTCTGTGGGCTTATTTTCAGAGACAGCTGTAGTTCTTCCCGTCGCACTCGGCTACTGGATCTATCTGGCTGTTGTAGGAAAAGCAACGGCATGGACGCTGCCTGCGCCCATGTTCTTTGAACTGCTTCTATCTGGTGTGGTGACGGCGTTGCCGCTGCTGTTCTTTGCACGGGCGGCTGCTCGAATGTCGTTGTCCACACTGGGCTTCGTACAGTATATTGGGCCAACAATCATGCTGATCCTGAGTGTGTTCGTGTTCAAGGAGACCGTCTCGCCAGTTCTGCTCGTTGGTTTCGCACTCATCTGGACAGCGCTCATCGTATACGCTGTTGCATCGATGCGCGCTACGAGACTTGCTAAGGTAAGCTGAACAGAGGTATTTGAATCGTTAAAAATGCCCTGCCCGCCTATGAGGTGGACAGGGCATTTTGCGTTTATGAAGAAAAGAAAAGAAAAGATAGCTCAGCAAAACTAAAAAGGCAGCTGATCAACGTTATGGTAAAATACAGGAGTAGTAATCAAAAATAGTAACCAAAAAACGAGGAGGCAACAGATATATGATGGTTAATAACCGTTACCGCAAACGTGAACCATTCTTTGTAAAGAATGCTGTAGTTCAGATACTATTTCAGTTTGCAGTTTCAGCAATAATCGGTAGTATATATGGGTTCATGATGGTCAACGAGACGATAGGTGGATATATTAATAAACTATTACCGAGCACGGATGGTCCGGATCTTCATTTATATCTGCCCATTGTGATAACGGTGTTCATCTACTCGTATTTTATTCAGAAGAGACAACGGATTTTACTTGAAAAAATCTCATTTAGTTGTCTCCATATTTTTGTTGCCCTACTAGGCTGTGTTTCTTCAGTTATTGTGTTATTGGTGATCTAATCCAAATTCCTACGTATCCACACCTTCAGCCCCATCGACCGCATCAATGACACCGACAGCGAGTGTTGTTACCGCAGCAGCAGCTAAAAGATTCTTGGCACCAAGCTTGACTCTGTCCTTATCTTCCTCTTGCATGCCCACAACAACATCTTTACCGCTGTTATATACATATTTGGCTGATATCGCTACACCTTTTGCAGTATTGGTTACAGCACCTCCAATATCGGCAAGTCCTGCGTCTATGGCGGTATCATCTTTTCGAATTGCACCACTGGCAAGATCATACGTGCCACTAGCCAGTTGTCCAACGGTTTTGCCTGTATTAATCGTTGCTTTCTCTACGCCGTTTCCGATTTCTTTGATAAAGGGGCTTCCTGCAATCTCACCAACAACCCTCACGCTGCCGCCGAGTACTTTCCCGGTTACTTCCCCAGCTAACTGACCTAGCCCTTTTAAAAAACTCATCCTTATGCCTCCTCTCCAATAAAAAGTTGATCCTATGTGTTATCTCAATAAACTTATTATATTCATATGTAAGCCAAAAGAACATCAGTCTCCAGCCCGAGTGGTGTACCCCTCCTCGATTGATCGCGACACTCTTTAGAAGTGTCTCAAGGAGCAGCAACGTAGTGGAGGGGGCGGAATCGATTCTGAAGAAGCGGAGCGTTCGCCTGAAAGCTTTCTGCAAGAAAGCTACATCGGAAGCATAGGGTATCCCCGGATTTCCCCCTATAAGGGGAATTCATAAAATCTGGGGATAACAGCGATCATAAGAACGATCCGACACCGGAACGCCACCACGTTGCACCCTCAACGCACTTTATCACCAAAAGGCGCTACTCCCACCGGGAACAGCGCCTCAAGCCCTTCTTTTACCTTACTACTAATCATTTGCCTACACACGGTTTTAGAAGTGTCTCAAGGAGCAGCAACGCAGTGGAGGGGGCGGAATCGATTCTGAAGAAGCGAAGCGTTCGCCTGAAAGCTTTCTGCAAGAAAGCTACATCGGAAGCATAGGCTATCCCCGGATTTCTCCCTATAAGGGGAATTCATAAAATCTGGGGATAACAGCGATCATAAGAACGATCCGACCCCGGAACGCCCACCACGCTGCCCCCCAAAGCCCGCACTTCTACCCACCGTACCTAGTCAATAAATCCTTCCATGACAGCCGTTGGCATCATATTGGACTGCCATGCGCCTTTGCCGTAGCCGCCGTTGTATCCTGGTGTAGCCTGAGGCTCCCAGTAGAATACACCTTTACCTTTGCCATTTGGCAGATTGCGGATTTGGTTTTTCATCGCCGCAACAAAACTTTTTCCAGCTGCAGCCTGATTATTGTCCATGCCAATTTCGGAGATGATGATCTCTTTGCCATAACGGTTGATCATATCCTTAGCATTGTTTACCGTATTTGTCACAGCGGTGTTCCAGCCGGAAGCTGAAGGATAGAGGGACATGGCGATCATGTCAAAGTTAGCTCCGTTATTGATCAGACCACCAATATTCCATACATAGAGGGCGTTATCATCTCCACCTGCCAGATGCACAATGGTTTTGGTGCCGCTGCTCAGGGATTTCACTGCGTTATGGCCTGTATTCACCAGCCACGCATAATTTTTCATGTTAGTGGATGCTTTGCCATCTTCCCATAACATGCCGTTGCTTGTTTCATTACCGATCTGAACCCAGTCAGGGGTAACGCCTTTGCTTTGCATCGCCGTCATCACATCACGAGTGTGGTTCCATACCGCATCCATGAGCTGTTGGAACGTATAGTTTTTCCAGGCAGCAGGTTTGGTTTGTTGACCAGGGTCTGCCCAGGAATCGCTGTAGTGCAGGGTAAGCATTACACTCATGCCGGCATTCTTGGCACGTTGGGCGAGTGCAGCCGCACGATCCTTATTCATGTAACCGTTCCCATAATCATTCGAAGGATTAACAAAGACCCGAATGCGAACGGAGTTGATTTGATAGTCGTTTTTCAAAATATCAATGATGTCGCGCTGTACCCCGTTTTTATCTTTCCATTTGTAACCTTGGGCTTCCATTCCGGGAACCCAACTGATGTCAGCTCCTTTGGCGAAACTTGGTGCTGCGCTGGCATGCTGACCTGCGGGCAACATGATGGAGGTGAATAACAAAACAAAAGCCAACATGATGGATGTCTTGAAACCCCTTACATTTTTAAACATTACAAGATGCCTCCTCGGATTTAAGTTGAGTTGCATCCTAATTATAGCCATCCTGGTTTGCTCTACTAAAGGGTCCATTTCCAATATTTTGGGTGTTTTCTCAACCTCTCTACTGAAAAAGAGAAAACAAAAAGCCGTCCGAAGACGGCTTTTCTACCCGTGGCGCTTTTTGAAACATTGATCCGTATCCCGCGCCTCCACCAGACTCTTTTAATTTGAGCTAGTGGATCGGGTAAGGGACACGTTCAACATGACATTAGAAATGTTGACGCACCTCCTTTCCTTGTGGCAAGAGTATACAACACCTTGTTTCGGAAAGCTAGTCTTTTTTACGTATTTAAGCAAAATTATTTTTCAGTCTGGAACATCGTAATATCTCGTGCATAATGACTCTTTGTTCCGTCATTGTTTCGGATGCGCACGCTGTCTTCACTGATCCGCTCCACAACGCCGCAACCCACTTCACAGTAGACGCCAGCCGGGTCTTCCTGCCATGCGCTTACCATACATTGGGATAGTGCAGCCGTGAAAAATTCTATATTTTTTTGTAACGTTCTAGGTTTGTTGGATTTCATTATATACTCCTTTAATCAAATATATTTGGAATGAGAACAAGCAACCGGACCAAATCACACTGTACTTCACTTTACTCTGTCTATTGACCTTTGTAAAGGGATGGAAAAAGTTGCGCCCATGAGGTATCATTTACATAAATTTTACGTAGCGTTTACACTGCGCTGACGCTTGATGTTGATTACGAATAGTACAATTATATGAGAACTTCTAACCAAGAATAGATATGCAACACATTCGGAGGCCATACATGCATAGAGACGTCAAAACAGGCAACTACGTTAATCGTGATTTGAGTTGGGTTGAATTTAATCGGCGCGTACTTCAGGAGGCCCAGGATCCAACAACGCCTCTGCTGGAACGCATGAGATTTCTCGGCATTGTCGCTAGTAATCTGGACGAGTTCGTCAGTGTAAGGGTGGCGGAGACAAAAGAGAAGATCAAGGCCGGATTCACGCAAAAAGATTTTACAGGATACACGCCTTCGGGATTGTACCGCAGATTGATCAAACGAACCGGGACCATGGTCGCCGAACAGTATAAAACGTATCGTGAACTCATTCGTCTACTCGCCAAAAAAGGCGTGAACATTCAGGAATATACCGATCTTAATGTGACACAGCAGCGTGCAATGGACCAGTACTTTCATGAGATTATTTTTCCGGTACTCACACCAATGGCGATTGACCAGAGTCGTCCGTTTCCGCTGGTACACAACAAGTCTGTCTACCTATCCGTGATGCTTCAGAAGGAAGGGGAGCAAGAGGGCGAGCCATTTATGGCTATTGTTCAGGTACCTTCCAATCTGCCGCGGGTAGTTCAGGCTCCCATTCGGGCGAATAGCAAAAAGAAAACATTCATACTGATTGAAGATCTTATCAAACATCATATTCATACGCTCTTCAGTGGATATATCTCGCTTGCTGCACAGGAATTCCGAGTGACCCGCAATGCGGATCTGTTCATTAATGAAGAAGAAGCGGAAGATCTGCTTGAGGCTATTGAAAAAGAATTGCGACGCAGACGCCGCGGGGCTCCTGTACGACTGGAAGTCTGCAAGGATTTTCGTCCGGATGCCTTATTGGAATTGCAGGATGAATTTGATATTCAGGACCCGGTATACGAAATTGATGGACCACTCGATCTGAGTTTTCTGGCTGGATTCGTGGACAGTCTGGAAAGTTTTTCACATCTGAAATACAGTCCGGTGAAGCCAGTCTACCCACTTGAGTTTCTGCCAAGAGAAAGTCATTTTGAGCTGCTGCGCAAACGCGATGTACTGGTGCATCATCCATACGAATCGTTTGAACCAGTCACTGATTTTATATTGGAGGCTTCGGAAGATCCAAGAGTTCTGGCGATCAAGATGACTTTATATCGGGTCAATGGCGATTCACGCCTTATTCCGGCACTTGCTCTTGCCGCTGAGAGTGGTAAGCAGGTCACGGTGGTGGTGGAACTGAAAGCACGTTTTGATGAAGAGCGCAACATTGCTTGGGCCCGTAAGCTGGAGAAGGCCGGTTGTCACGTGGTTTATGGACTGGTTGGACTGAAGACCCATGCCAAAATCATTCTTGTCGTACGCAGGGAACAGCAGGGGCTGAGACGTTATGTTCATGTAGGAACCGGTAACTATAATGAGAGTACAGCCAAAGTGTATACGGACGTGGGTCTGTTCACCTCTAATCCGATTATTGGGGAAGATGCATCCGAATTGTTTAATGAGATTACCGGATACTCCGGTCCGAAGGCATTGCAGGCGTTCCGCGTAGCTCCGGATGGTATGAAGGATGAGTTGTTTGCACTGATTCGTAGAGAAACAGAGCATGCGCTGAAAGGTAAACCTTCCAGAATCATTGCCAAGATCAACTCCTTATCCCATCAGGAAATGATTGATGAATTGTACGAGGCTTCTCAAGCCGGCGTGCAGATCGATCTGATTGTGCGTGGTGTATGTTGTCTGCGTCCGGGGGTAGAGGGGCTCAGTGAGAATATTCGGGTCATTAGCATTGTGGATCGTTTTCTGGAGCATTCAAGGTTGTTTTATTTTGAAAATAGCGGAAACCCGGATGTATTCATCTCCAGTGCAGACTGGATGACACGTAACCTGAATCGAAGAATTGAACTGATGTGTCCCGTATTCGATCCAGAGCTGAAGAAAATGCTGGTCGATATCCTTAATCTGTCCCTTATGGATAATGTCAAAGCGAGACAACTTATGCCTGGTGGCAATTATGTATTTGTAGAAAATGAAAAGCCCCCGCTGAGAAGTCAGACGGAGGCCATGGGTATTATCCCTTGGAAGCCTGCTGAATGGAGTGCGTTAACGTAACTCCCCAGGCTTCCTTCAGATCCTTGACGGCCTCTTCCAGGCCATCAAGTTCCAGTAACGGCTCAGCTGTACAGGTGAATTGCACCTGCAGCGAGTCGTTTTCTTTTGTTGCTTCGATCGCAGCGATGCTCTCGGATCGATTAATGGCTTCGGCTACGCGCAGCAGAGAGCCAATACGATGAGCATGCCGCTCATCCGAGTTTTTCAGAATGTCCCGGTGCTTATTCAGCAGCTGGGGCGTTCTTTTTTTTGGATGATAATCAGCTGCGCTGGCACTTAGAATGGTCTCCCGATGAGAAAGTCCATAGATGCTTGAATTCATGATCCAATAGGCCGAGTGCTGTGTATAACGGAAATAGTTAATCTGTTTACCTGCCATATGCAGCATGGAGGACGCATACAGGATTCGGGCATCTGCTTGATCAGGAGGGGTACCTTGTAATGCCGTATACAGGGTAACCGTATCCTGATGAATCCGTTGCAGACGTTTCTCTGGAATAGGCGGACCAAAATGGATAAAGTTGCGGATACTGTCCTTCAGCGCGTCCGGAACGACCGGCTGACCTCCAGCCATGTAATCTCGCAATAACCCGTCTCGTAGACCCGCACCACTAACCACATAACGATCTCCCTGTATTAACTGGAAGACGGTTCGCAGGATCAGCACACCGGGGACAATGATGTCTGCGCGATCTTTGGCGAGCCCGGGTACCTTTTTGCGCTGTGCCGAGGTGAGATGAGGCAAGGAGCGAGCGATGTTATCCATCGCTTCCTCACTGATCTCATAATGATGGGTGACCGGCAAAGAATACTGGGTACGCTTCTGTTCCACTTTGGCAAGTGTACGCATTGTGCCGCCAAGTCCGATGAGTGGCAGGCCGGGATGCTCACGAATCCAATCCTGTCCACGGAGAGCCTCAATGATTTCGTTGCACAATGCATTTGCATTCGCCTCGGTCCACTGATCTTCACCCCCATAACGGGCATGTGAATTCACTGCACCAATGGGGAGGGAGATACTATGTAACCTCTTCCGATCCCGAAAGACTGTGATCTCTGTGCTGCCGCCTCCAATATCAACGACGTAACCGTCTGCCAATTCAATGGATTGAGTGACACCAAGGAACCCATAATAGGCCTCCCGATCTCCGGATACACATTCAATGGTAAGCCCTGTCTCTGTCTCCAGCCATTCGATAATCTCCAGGACATTGCTTGCATTACGAATGGCTGCCGTAGCTGCTGCACGAATCAGTTTGGTCTGATACGCTTCACAGGTCGCTTTGAATTGACGCAAGATGGTGATGGCTTTATCCAGAGAATGTCGGAGGATGGTTCCATCCGGCTCAACAACGCTGCTCAGACGAGCGGCGTATTTGTCTTCATGAATGATGCGATAGGCTGCGTCCTGATCCAGTTCATATATAACCAGACGAATCGAGTTCGAGCCGATATCAATAATTCCTAAGGTTTCATTAGTATGTGTCATAAGCATCTCCTTCTACAGAGGTTCAACTACCCGAAGTGAAGAAGGGCAGCCATGGCTTCCGGTGAACCCGGCGGTGTGGCAGAGAAGGGCGTAGTTAACATAACAACAATGATAAAGACGATGAAACAGGCAAATATAAGACAACTCACGGCAAAGCCGCGATTGCGCTTTTGAATAAACAGTCGAATACCTGTGACAAAGAGAAGTACCGTAACGGCTACCAGAACGATCGACATTGCAAAATAGGCTACGCCATAAAGTGATTTGAAAAATGATTCCATTTGTTCTGAACGCTCCTTAGATCCTCATATTTAAGCCCTTCCAAGCCATTCCTTAGTAGCATACGACAGATTGACTTGTTTGAAAAGCAAACCGGGCGCTTGTTCCCGTTTCCGCCATCACCCCTGGGACAGGTTTCATGGAAAAGGGGCCCCTGCCGCGGACAAACATCCAAGAAAGCAAGGCTTCTGTTGAGTATGTATAAGGAAGGACTATTGTTTCAAGGAAGGAGATCAACCCATGTCGAGACAACTTGCAAGCAAATGGCGGAAGACAGCGGCACTGATGAAATACCCGGTAGCGGCTGTCCATATCCCACAGACCAAGGCATTCAACTCGGGTAATCTGCTGCACATGCTCAGTCGTTATGGAATGGTGTATGTCAAACCTATCGTAGGAGGCGGAGGTTACGGTGTCATCCGGGTATCGGCGAGCGGTGGGGCTTATCGATACACCCATATGAAAACGACCCGTTCTTTCGCCAGTTTCAGCCAGATGTATCGCTCTCTGGTGCGTGTGAAGGCTAGACGCAGGTACTTGATCCAGCAAGGCATTCATCTGGCAACGATTGAAGGGAGACCTGTTGATTACAGAGTCAAAGTTGTCAAAACCGAACGAGGCTGGGTATTTCGTTCTTTGGTAGGACGACTAGCTCGTCCAGGACTCTGTGTGACGAATCTGAGCAAGGGTGGCACCATGTTATCTGGAAGGAGAGCCCTTGGTTTATCCCTGCCTCATATATCTGGTCGGCACAAACGCCGGGAGATGCGTTCACTTACACTGACATGCACGTACATTATGGAACGTCAGTTCCCTGGTGTAGGCCAGCTTGGCTTTGATTATGGACTGGATTATTCAGGCAAGATCTGGATTTTGGAAGTGAATACCAGACCCCAATAGAAAATGAATGGGAAAGCTCAAGAAAATCCAAGAAAAACCGATAATATATAGAAGAAAACGGTATGAAAACCGTTTGAAATTTTACATTACTGGGTAATTTACTCGCAACAAGTCTTGAAACTATGAATTTATTCCAAAAAAAATACGCTGATAAACGTTCTGACAGTAGTACAAACTTCCTGTGCATAAATATTGTCCACACTATACACGTTGATTACTCTATATTTTTTCCATTTATCAACAAACTATGCACAGGATTTCCACATGTTGTTGTGGATAACAAGAACGCTTGTTCTCTATATGAATCTCTGATATGATAGTTTTGAGGAAAAAAAAGGAAAGGTTGTGGCGGGAAATGGCTATGTTATCCGATGAGATGTTGTTGGATTCCTACCATAAAGCGATTGAGTTGAATCTCGAACGAGATTTCATCGCACTGCTGTTGGCAGAAATCCATAAGCGCAAACTGGGTACCGACGTATCTGCCATTCTTCACTAGAGATCCTCATTGCAGGCAATGTTACAGGTTTCCGGACAAGTCCCATAGTGAGACAGGCCATGGCGTGCTCGTCTGACAATGGTGACAGTACATCACATGATTGCAAACGTTTTCGACTTCGTCTGCCGTGTCAGAGGAAGGTTGGAATACGTAGGGGCTGTATGGTCCGGTGTAATCATCCAATTTGCTGCATTCTAACAGTCCCTGAAGGCAGTGGGGGCAAGCCTGCTCCGGTACAACCAGACCGTTACACAGCGGGCATATATAAGACAAGGGTATCCCTCCTGATATGGATTCACTCAGGAGTAAGATACCCTTTTTTGTATCAATATATGTTATTTCCGCAAAACTAGCGTTTCATGTTACTACTGTGTCCTGGGGACAACTTGGCATCTGGATCGAAGTATACCTTCGCATTGTTAACGGCTGTTGGAGCTTCGCCGAATCCGACAGCGATCAGCTTCAGTTTACCTGGGTAGGTTGTGATATCTCCGGCAGCGAAGATTCCTGGAATAGATGTTTCCATGCGGGAATCAACAACGATGGAGTTGCTGTCAATTTCGATACCCCACTCGGCAATCGGTCCGAGAGAAGAGACAAATCCGAAGTTAACGATCACGTCATCTACTTCGATTTCCTGAGTTTCTTTGGTTTTCACATGGGAAAGGGTTACCTTGGTAATGGTATCATCCCCATGAAGTTCCGTGATTTCGGTCGGTGTAACAACGTTCACCTTGGAATTCATCAGGTTTTCAACACTGTGCTCATGTGCACGGAACTTGTCCCGGCGATGGATCAGCGTCACTTGCTCAGCGATAGGCTCCAGCATGAGTGCCCAGTCTACCGCGGAGTCACCGCCGCCACTGATCAGTACTTTTTTGCCAGCGAAGGCATTCAGATCACTGATGAAGTAGTGCAGGTTGCTCTTCTCGAACTTGGCAGCACCTTCAAGCTCCAGGCGACGTGGTTCGAATGCACCTACACCAGCTGTAATAATGACGGCTTTGGCATGATATTCATTCTCATCCGTCTTCACGACGAAATGTTGTTCATCCTTTTTCTCCACCGATACAACCTTTTCTTCAAGGCGGATGTTCGGGTTAAAATGACTCATTTGCTCAACCAGGTTATTCACCAGTTCCTGAGCCGTTACTTTCGGGAATCCGGCTACATCATAGATGTATTTCTCCGGGTAAAGAGCGGCAAGCTGTCCGCCAAGCTGTGGCATACTTTCAACCAGTGTAACGGATGCCTGACGCATCCCACCGTAAAACGCGGCGAACAGACCCGCAGGGCCTCCACCGATAATAAGTAAATCAGTCATATCATGACTGGAATTTTGTGCAGTCAAGAATCAACAACACCTTTCATATTTTAATAGGTAGTTAACAGAAAGAATGTGCAGGCTACGGATCGTAACCGGCATTGGTGCTGAACTGTCTTTCCTATTATAAACGGTGTATTCAGGGTTGCAAAGTTAGCGGCGTCACGAAACTGAGAATAATTGATGAAGATCAGATGAGAATAGGATGAAATTGGAAATGAAAGGTTATGAAAAATAACAAAAAAAACCTTGATCTTTACTAGAAATACAGATATCCTTGACCTGTACTATGTGTTTTTTTGTCTAATTTAGAGTCAATATGTAATATGAAGACAGATCCCGTGTTTTGTAGAATCTTGTGGTTAATTTCACAACATGAAACGATAACTTGCGTGCAAACGTATCAATTTCATAAACCCTTTAGTTGCTTCAATCAAGTCTAGATATCGATCAAAACAGTTCGATATGTCGATATCTAGTTTCATAAAATCCATTTTTAGTGAGTCATGAAATTGATGCAAACGTTTAAATAAATTCGCGAAGTTAACATTTGTCGTCATAATGGGCAAGACCTCATCAATATTTGTAAGTATGTGCATTTTGCATCTCACCCAAGATCGGGCTGATGCAAGTGAAACCGGAAGGGGTATAGACATGAGCAGTATTCCCAAAATCGTCATCCTCGGCGCGGGCTATGGCGGGATTCTGACAGCCCAGCGGCTGCAGAAGGAATTGAACTATAACGAGGCCGACGTCACACTGGTGAATCGGCATGATTATCATTATATTACTACACATCTACATATGCCGGCAGCCGGCACGGATACCATTGAGCATGCAAGAGTGCCCATTTCCAAGCTGATTGATGAGTTCAAGATTGATCTGGTCAAGTCTTCCGTGAAGGAGATTCGTCTGCAGGATCGGAAGATTATTCTGGAGGACGGCACGTTATCCTATGATTATCTGATTATTGGACTAGGCGGTGAGCCTGAGACCTTCGGTATTCCGGGTATGCTTGATCACGCCATGACAATCCGCAGCATTAACTCGGTCAGACTGATTCGAGAACACATCGAATATCAATTTGCGATGTACAAAAACGATAACAAACGAAATCGTATTCGGTTTGTCGTAGGTGGAGCGGGTTTCAGCGGTGTTGAATTCGTAGCTGAACTTGCAGATCGTATTCCCCAGCTGTGCAAAGAGTTCGACGTAAACCCGAAACATGTGCACATCTATAATGTAGAGGCAGCGCCTTCGGCCTTGCCTGGATTTGACCCGGAATTGGTAGAACATGCGATGAATGTGCTGAAGAAGAAGGGCGTGACCTTCAAGATTGGTGTTCCGATCAAGCAATGTCTCCCGGATGGAGTTATTGTGGGAGAGGGAGAAAAGCTCGATGCTGCCACAGTTGTGTGGACCGGTGGTATTCGTGGTAACTCACTGTTGGAACAAGCAGGTCTTGAAGTGATGCGAGGACGTGTGAAAGTAGATGACTACTTGCGTGCTCCGGGGCATGAGCATGTCTATGTCATTGGTGATAATTCACTTGTGTTCAATGCTGAAGGACGGCCTTATCCACCAACAGCTCAGATTGCGATGCAACAGGGTGTGAACTGCGCCAAGAACGTCGTGGCATCCATTCGCAAGAAACAGCCACAACCTTTTGTATTTACGAGCAAAGGCACGGTTGCATCACTGGGTAAAGGTGAAGCTATTGCCGTTGTAGGCGGCAAGAAATACAAAGGCTGGAAAGCGGCTCAGCTGAAGAAGCTGGTTGATCTGCGTTATCTGTTCATCATTGGTGGTATTCCGTTAGTCCTGAAGAAAGGGCGGTTTTTTGGATGAGACATTGCAGTGTTCAGGTCCGGGGACTATTAACACGTGAAGAGCTGGATCGATACAACGCCCTGATGCAGGTCGGGAGTTATCTGGAGGAACAGGATCAATATGATCTGGCCTACATTGTGCAGAAAGAAGTGGATATTCTCATTATGCCTGCGATTGAGCGGCTTAAAGAGAAGGGTCGTGACCGTGACCGGGCCACAGCTGAGTTCCTCGAATCGCTGAAAGCGGTAGATGAGGAGCAAGATTAGAGACGATATAAGTTGAACTAAAGATGTTTACACATACACTTCAATGACAGAATAACCTTCCAATCGCTGTTATCCCCAGATGTTAAATAGTTCAAACAATATAGATCTAAATCAAGCTTGAGGTAGTAGAATATTGATAGATAATAAAGCACCGCAGACAGTATCCTTTACAGGAGATGTCGCGGTGCTTTATTGTGCTTGGTGTTATTTTTACAGCTTAAGCATGTCTTCCAGTGTTCCTTCGTTCAACAGACTTCCCACGTAGAACGAACCGAATTCGCCATACCGTGCGCTAACTTCATCGAAACGCATCTCATAGACAAGTTTTTTGAACTGAAGTGCATCATCCGCAAACAGTGTAACGCCCCATTCCCAATCGTCGAAACCGACAGAGCCCGTAATGATCTGTTTTACTTTACCCGCATAGCTACGACCAATCATGCCGTGACTGCGCATCATGGTACGACGCTCGTCCATGGACAGCATGTACCAGTTGTCGTTCAGCTCACGTTTTTTGTTCATCGGATAGAAACAGATGTATTGTCGTTGTGGCAGAACAGGTTTCAGACGGGCGATAATCTCTGGATTCTGCATCGGGTCTTCGCCTTCTTTGCCAAGATAGTTGCTCAGTTCCACTACACTGACGTAGGAATACGACTTCGTTGTGTATTGAGCAAACATCGTTTTGTTAAACGCGTTCTCAACAGCCTTCAGATCTTCCAGCGTTTCACGCAGGTGCATCATGACGAGGTCTGCTTTTTGACCTACAACCGTATATACAACGGTACTTCCTTTGGATGAATCCTCGACTTCTTTCCATTCTTTCCAGAATTCCTGAAGCTCGTCCAGTGCTACAGCGCGTTCTTCATCATCTGCTGCTTTCCAGGCGGCCCAGTTAATCGAGCGAAAATCATGCAGGGCATACCAGCCCTCCAGTGTTGATGCGGCTTCGTTCATTGGTTTTGTTCCTCCTGCAAGGTATATTTCCAAATCCCTATAAGAGGTTGTTCAAAAAGTCCGCTTTTGATTACGAATGATGCCTAGTGGCATCATCAGCATCGAATATGGCATTCAGCCGAAATGTCCGTTGCTCACGTAGTTTTCCCTACGCTCCGCTACTCCATTTCTAGCTTCATTCCATCTTCTCGGTACTGAAAACCAGTCTTTTTGAACACGTACTATAAGGGACGGGTGAGTGCTTTATCGTTTACATTGTATCCCAACATGAAGCAGAAGGGCAAATGAACAGAGTATAAATATAGGGAAATTTGTCCAGAAAGTTCGTTGCTTCGCCACATTTTTTGCGGTACACTAACTACTATCCAGAAGTGAAACCTGAATGTGTGAAAGAAGAGGTGAATGTCGCCCGATGCAATTTATACCTGTGTTGGTATTGATGGTATTATTTTTCGTTATGATGTTTGGTATCGGTTTCATTCTGAACATGCTGATGAAGACCACCTGGTTTCCTTCCTATCTGTTCATCATTGTGATTTTGCCTGTCGTCGTGTACTCTCTATGGGATCATTCGTCATCTCTGATGTCACATCTGGGTTCTTTCCAGCTTGTAGACTATATGACGGGCATCGCTGGACTGGCTGGTGCGATAATCAGTGGCTGGACGATCCAGAAGTTGCGTTTGGGTGGGTACAGAATGTTTTAGATTGTTGGAAGTAGTTACACATGCCACTGTAATCGCGTGAAAGTCTTGTCTTTGTCGTAAACGCTTACGAGTACAAAGGGAAGGCTTTTTTGCTGTTCATTTATATTAGAAGGATTATTGTACACTTGTACTTCATATACATCTGGAGAACATTCTCTTCAGATATTCCCTTGTATTCTGCGGCTACAGCTTTTATAGTATTCTAGCGGCTCTCGACATTTTATTTTAGAAATTTGCTGAATTCGGCGAAAACGTGAATGATGTCGACCTAGGATGAAACGGAGCGAGAACAGGCCATCTTTTTACCTGTTTTTGAGCATTTGAGGATCAGACATTTATGATAGAATAGATAAACATACTTTTGGGGAGAAGGAGATCAGGCTATGCGCATGAAGAATCTGCACCATTATACTGAACATCATCGCTACTGCGTATACAGGGAGTTTGGACTTAGCGCCCTGGATGACCGTATGCTTACAGGAGCATATCAGCCCATGGTAGGTGCTTTTGCGGTTGGCTTGTATCGGCTGTTGTTTCAGCATCTTCCCGGTGAACAGGTCGGTTATTCGCCGCTTGAACAGCAACGGAGGCTGTTCATGACGCTTGGCTTGGAGCCAAGTGAGAAGGGGCGCAAATATATGTTAGAGCAGACATCCAAGCTTGAGGCAGTGGGGCTACTTCAGACTTCACGGTTATATATACCGGAAAATGATGATTACATCTACGAATATGAGCTGCAACCGCCGCTCTCTCCGGCAGAGTTTTTCCGGACACAGCATTTGACACTGCTGCTTCGTGACAAGATTGGTAAATTCGCAGTTCTTTCCCTGCGTTCCGGTTTCTCGGCAGTGGAAAATGGGGACGCACCTTATCCGGCAGCCAATAAAGAGAATATTTCTGTTCCCTTTTACGATATATTTGAATTGAATACCCATGTAATTGATTACGAGTTGGAGCAGGCTTTGTCGGAAGTATCAACTACAGCCCAGCGGACAGGCACGAATGATGCAGCGGAAGAAAACAGTTTGAACTATGCCGACATTATTTTGCGTTTCCCGCGGGAGTCCGTCAATCGCCGTCATGTGGAACAGCTGCGGTTCGATCACGAACAACTGGGCATTGTAAATTATGTAGTAAACAAGTTTAACCTTAGTGTGCAGGATGTATGCCGTCTGCTGGATGAAGATGATATCTTCAGTCCACAGGGCCAGCTAATTCTGGATGATCTTCAGCATAAAGCAAGTATGCAGTTCAGACAGACGAAGAAGCGTCATGAGCAACAGACCGTACAGGCCGCGAAGGTCGTAGCACTGAGACAGCATATGGAGGAGCCAGAGCGGAAAGAAGACTCCGGTGAACCACCTGTTGAACATGGAGTACAGATGGAATACTACGTCGAAGTGCCTCCACAATTTATGACGAAGTGTGATATTCATCAATACAATATGATGTTGCGTAATGAGCCATATACCCGCCTGCTGCAGACGTTCTTCCCGGGCGCAGTACCGGACAATCTGATCGATATATTTGAGAAAATTGATCTGAGCTACAAGTTGCCTGGTGAAGTCATCAATGTATTGATTCATTATTTGATGGCATTGCTAGTATCCGGCGGAGAGCAGCGGATTAACCGTAACTTCGTTGAGGCCATTGCCTCCAACATGTTGCTTAAACAGGTGAACTCATATGAGAAAGCTGTTCAATATATTCGTGATCAGGCCAAGGTCAAAGGCAAACAGGCTGCTGGTGCAGCTGGAACCCGTACCCGTACATACGGCAAAGGAACCAAAGCTAAGCCCGAAATTCCGATTGTACAAGACATAAGCACCGATGGGGATGCCGTATCTGAGGAAGAGTTCGAAGAGATGATGAGATTTGCCCAGCAGATGCAAGCCAGTAAGCAAAAAGGAACTTCTTAAAAGTTCTGCGAATTTGACTAATAAAAATGATGAATTTTTCACTCATACGTGTGGCGATAAATAATTAATTCTCCGTTGTTTTGCTTTCCTGAGCTCTTATTCATTCATAATAGGTTTTAAAAAAGACAGCCTGGCTTCGTAGCAGGCTGTCTTTTCGTTTCGTCACGATCAGGATATGCAGTCACTAGCTCCGTTATGAATCACAAGAAGTTTGAAAGGTTCTTACAATGTTCAGAATCGGTTCAGTGGACCCCGCTATACTCATTCCCAAGGGGGAACATAGAGTTAATCAATGTAAGAGGGCTCATTGTAGAATCATAACTTTAGGAGGAGTATTACATTGTATAACAAACCAAATCGTTTTCTATTTGTATTTAAAATATTCTCTATCGTATGCCTTACCTTTAGTATTACTCTCTACAACTTCGTTCCAAATCAGGCGTATGCGAGTTCGAATGTATCTATTCGTGTGATCAACGATCCTGTAGGAAGTTTTATCGATTCGACAGTTGGATTGCCGAACGGAAAAATTGGCCTCATGTATTACTCCAATAATGCCAAAGAAATTTGGTACAAAGTTGTTAAGGCAGACGGAACTGTCGAATTTGACAAAAAACTGTTTGATTTTGGCACGAATCGATCTTATAAAGTTTTCCCTTTCGCTACATCAACAGGGGATACAGTCATTCCATATATTGAGGATTTGAATAATATGAATTCGGGCGGTGAGTATAAATATATGGTTGTCGATAAGAACGGTAATGTGGGGAGTAGCTCATCGTTTGCGACATCAACCTACATGACTTATCCAACCGGCGCTGCCCTTCTTTCCAACGGTGGAGTGGCTATTACTTTTCATAGCGATATCCCCAGCTTGTACGATTATGAATTGCAGTTTTACGACTCAAACCAAAGTCTGGTTCGTACGGTGTTATTTCAGGATCGTATAGACAGGAATGAAAAATATTATCCTGTTATCGCAAACAATAACGATAGACTTTTACTGACAAGTAAAACGGACTCGGGGTATCAGGCTACATTATATGATAATAGCGGAAATAAAATAAAAGATGTGGTTAGTGGGGCAAACCTTCGCGCTACGGCATTATCCAATTCAAATTTTGCTATTATATCTGGTGATGCAAGCAGCCAGATGTCTATGAGTATCTATGATCAGAATGGCAATGTTGTAGGAAGTCCAGTTGTAATAGGAGGACCTCTCGGGCCGGTGTCTAGTGGCTATAAGGCGACGATGCCGAATCCGCTTATACTTTCAAAGGCGGATGGTAAGATCGTGTTTTATAATTTTAATGGTAACAACAATACGGTAAAAATGAAGGAGTTCACGAACACTGGTTCATTATCCAAAGATTGGTATACGATAGATTCTGCAGCTTCTTCAGAGTATGGATATGTGCCTTATAGCGGGTATGAAGGGGGATTCGGCGTATATAACGATGTAACGGGTTTCTTAACATACGAACCTTCTACTCAAGCACCAGTGGCGCCGGCGATCACGAGCCAGCCGAGTGATCAGACGGTAACGGAAGGTCAGACAGCGACGTTCAGCGTAACGGCAAGCGGGGACGCACCGCTGAGCTACCAGTGGAAGAAGAGCGGTACTGACATAACTGGGGCAACATCGGCGATACTCACTGTTACCAATGCGCAAGCAGTGGATGCGGGCAGCTATACGGTAAAGGTGACCAACACGGCGGGGAATGTAACGAGCAACGCTGCGTCGCTGACGGTAAATCCGGCACCAGTATCGCCGGCAATCACAAGCCAGCCAAGTGACCAGACAGTAACGGAAGGCCAGACAGCCACGTTCAGCGTAACGGCGAGTGGGGACGCACCGCTGAGCTACCAGTGGAAGAAGAATGGCACCGATATTACTGGCGCAACATCAGCGACACTTACCATCACTAATGCACAAAAGGTAGACGAGGGCAGCTATACGGTAGAGGTGACCAACACGGCGGGGAATGTAACAAGCAACGCTGCGTTGTTGACGGTAAATCCGGCACCCGTGACGCCAGTGATTACAAGCCAGCCGAGCGATCAGACGGTAACGGAAGGCCAGACGGCCACGTTCAGCGTAACGGCGAGTGGGGACGCACCGCTGAGCTACCAGTGGAAGAAGAATGGCACTGACATCAACGGTGCGACATCATCCACGCTTACCGTCACTAATGCACAAAAGGTAGACGAGGGCAGCTATACGGTAGAGGTGACCAACACAGCAGGGAATGTGACGAGTAACGCCGCGTTGTTGACGGTAAATCCGGTACTAGTATCGCCGGCAATCACAAGCCAGCCAAGTGACCAGACAGTTACGGAAGGTCAGACAGCGACGTTCAGCGTAACGGCAAGCGGAGACACGCCGCTGAGCTACCAGTGGAAGAAGAACGGCACTGACATCAACGGTGCGACATCATCCACGCTCACTGTTACCAATGCGCAATCGGTGGATGCGGGCAGCTATACAGTAGAAGTGACTAACACGGCGGGGAACGTAACGAGCAACGCCGCGTTGTTGACGGTAAATCCGGTACTAGTATCGCCGGCAATCACAAGCCAGCCAAGTGACCAGACAGTTACGGAAGGTCAGACAGCGACGTTCAGCGTAACGGCAAGCGGAGACACGCCGCTGAGCTACCAGTGGAAGAAGAACGGCACTGACATCAACGGTGCGACATCATCCACGCTCACTGTTACCAATGCGCAATCGGTGGATGCGGGCAGCTATACAGTAGAAGTGACTAACACGGCGGGGAACGTAACGAGCAACGCCGCGTTGCTGACGGTGAACTCGGTCTCACTACCCGGCCCGATTAGCCCAACGACGGCGACGTTTGATAAAAACACGACGAACACATTAGCCGGGTCCTACCGGGATGTTGAGACGACGATGAGCTTAAATGGCAACATGCTAATCAACATCGCGAACGGTGTGACACTGCTGAGCGGGGGAATTGATTACACAGTCAGTGGGTCCACGGTGACGATAAAGAAAGAGTACTTGGCTACACAGCCTGTTGGCTTAACGACACTGACGTTGAACTTCAGCGCAGGAACAGCTCAGACATTGACGCTTACGGTTCGCGACACGACGACATCAACTCCGATACCGTCGAACCCTACGCCATCAAATCCGACACCATCACCATCAACACCACCTTTGATACCACAAACGCCTGGTACCACTGGAGTGGACGTTATAGTGAACGGAAAGGTTGAGAATGCTGGCATAGCAACAACCATCCAGCAAGGCGGTCAGACGATCACAACTGTTGTGGTCGACGAGAAAAAGCTGGAACAGCGCCTTGAGGCAGAAGGCAACGGTGCTGTCATCATCATTCCGGTGAACACGAATTCGGATGTGGTGATCGGCGAACTTAACGGTCAGATGGTTAAAAATATGGAGAATCGGCAGGCAACGGTGGTAATCCGGACGAAAAATGCCAGCTATACGCTGCCAGCCAAACAAATGAATATTGATGCTTTATCCCAGCAAGTGGGCAGCAATGTGCAATTGCAGGATATTATAATCAAGATTGAGATTGCCGAACCGAAGGCGGAAACCGTTCAGGTTGTTGAGAAGGCTGCTTCCAGCGGTAACTTTGAACTCGTTGTTCCCGCAATGGACTTCGCTGTGTACACCTCTTATGGCGACCAAACTGTAGAAATAAGTAAATTCAATGCATATGTAGAGCGGACGATTGCGATTCCGGCTGGCATCGATCCTAACAAGATAACGACAGGTGTGGTCGTGGAGCCGGATGGTGCGGTACGTCACGTGCCGACGAAGGTTGTACGAACGGAAGACACCTATTTTGCCAAGATCAACAGTCTGACAAATAGCACGTACTCTATCGTGTGGCATCCGCTTGTGTTCAACGATGCCGCAAATCATTGGGCTAAAGAAGCGGTGAATGACATGGGATCGAGGATGGTTATAAACGGCTTTGAAGATGGAACTTTCAAGCCTAACCAGAACATGACCCGAGCAGAGTTTGCAGCGATTATAGTACGAGGATTGGGACTTCGTTTGGAAAATGGCGAGGCGCCGTTCAGCGATATTCAATCCGCTGATTGGTACAATGCCGCAGTGCAAACAGCTTCAGCGTTCAAACTTATCGATGGCTTTGAGGACGGCACGTTCCATCCAAACGACAGCATCACACGTGAGCAGGCGATGGTCATTATCGCTAAAGCCATGACAATCAGCGGTCTGAAAGATAAGCTCAAGCTACAGGGGCAAGATGCTGCGACATTGCTCGGCCAATTCGTGGATGCGAATAAAGTTTCCATTTGGGCAAAAGCTGGTGTATCCGATGCGTTGTTGGCAGGTATTGTAACCGGTCGGAACGGAAACATATTAGATTCAAAAGCTTATGTAACCCGAGCTGAGGTTGCCACGATGATTCGAAATCTGCTCATTCAGTCGGAATTAATTTAAGATATATCAAGGCCCCTTAAATGCTTTAAGTTTCAGTCCCAGTCCCTAATATACTTCGAGATCAACTAATACAGCCCTTCAACTTCCTTTTGGAAGTGGAGGGCTGTACATTTTTCTAATGATATATTTACCTCAAAATCGTACTGGCCTGATTGCCCGCATAATCCTCAATGACCAGCTTCAAAGAGCTGCTGCTGGACACAGGTGTGAAGGTCAGTTCACTGAGCTTCGTTCTACCCCGAATGATATACGGGAATTTCTGCGAAACGTAAGTGACTCCGAACTCGCGTGGTACCCCATTTTCATATACATAGATCTTGTACCAGTCCTCCAGATCCGGCAGGGCAAGTGTGTATTTTCCATCTTTTACTGTGACCTTTTCCTTGGCGTATGGTGTAATCTGAAGATCTGCCAGCTGTCCGGTATGGGTTACCGGGTTCTGCCCGCCAATGGCAATGTTCAGCACGTAATGTTCACCATTGGTCGGAAGTCCGGTCAGGATGGCAGACTGTTTTCCTTTTTTGACCTGAAGCGACTTGGTGAAGGGTTCTTTTGTGTATTCGGTTTCTAGTGTGAGCTGAATTGACTCGTTGCCTTTACCTTTGTCTTTGCCTGATTCTTTTGCCTTTTTCGGGTTTTTCCAGCTTACAATAGCATCGCCATTCTTTTTGAATTTCACATCAATATTCTGAACGGCTGCATTCAGATCGTAAGGCAGGACGGTTGCTTTACTTTCGGTACCATCTGCACCAACCGCACGAATGGACAGTTCACCAGACGGCTGTTTCAGCGATTTGATATAAAAAGTAGAATCATACACGCCGCCAACATAGTCACCATTTTCATATAAATTGTATTGTTTGACCTCTGAATAGTCCTTCATGTCCCATGCAACAACCAGTTCATCGGTGTTGGTCAGTGCTTTGGCAATATGGAATCCGGTAGGTGCATCCGGTACAGCCGCTGAACCGTCGAACATACGGATCTCGCCTATATTCATCTGGTAATTCTCTATTGACTCGCCATTAGGGTCAAAGGATAATCCCATAGCGGCAATGGTTTTTCCTTGATAGGCACTTAAATCCAGTGTAGCTGTCTTCCAGCCTTCCGTATGCTGGCCTGAATTAGGCACTACCACATTGACCACGTTGGATGGATCATCTTCGAAGATCAGCCCAACATGCAGGGAAGAAGCGTCACTAGTTGACGGTTTGTTATACGTCAGATCCAGTTTGGATTGTCCGTTGACGGACAGGTCGGTTTTGTATAGGCGCAGGAAGTTGTCCGCGTTCAATGTACCGTTCACCACGAGAGAGCTGCCGCCATTGAATGCGCCGATGGAGTCATAGTTGTACCTTGCGCCTTTCTCATAAGAGGGACCATAGTCAAAATCAACACTGAGCTTGTCGCCTTCACTATCCATCCACCATTGCCAAGTGACAGGGATATCCTGAATGTTGATATTTGACCATTCTTTATCGTTCGAGACAGCACCGTCTTCATAATATTTCAGGCCGTGGCCCGTATTGAAGCTGGTTGCAAAATTGGAGCCATTGATAACGGAGCGTTCGGTCAGATACGCAGCGATTCCATCCCAATTTGCACCGGAAGCATACACATCCGACAGATCGGCAGACGCATTACGACGTGCATCTGTCGGGTCTTGATTTGGACCAGACCACCACGCACGATCACGTACAAAGGTCATCCACTGGTACTCATCCTCAGCTCGATGATTGGTACTGCCATCGCCCATCTCTTCATCCAAGGCGTTGTGGGTGAAGTCAGCACCGAGTGTCGCGATGCTATTCATGGGCTGACCGTTCTCATCCAGATTATGGCGCAGATCATAGGATTGCTTCCAGCGGCCGAATTTGTCATGTCCGCCTTCAACACCAGCAAATACGGTTTCCAATGGATCCAGACCCAGGCTAAGGGCATGATCACGGGAATCGCGGAGCATCTTGTGGTTCCATACATAGTTCAGGAAGATGGAATCCGAGACTCTGCCGAGAACGGAATCCTGTACAAAGGGGCTGTTGAGCCCGTTAAATTGGTTCTGGTATTGAATCTTGCCTGTTGTATTGATGGTGGAATCATACCACTGAACGTACAGGCCTTTATCTCTTAGATATTTCATGAATTTTTTGTAGGAAGCGATATCTTCAGGGGCTACACCCCGGGCAACCTCTTCCTGATTGAAGAAATATCCATCGTAGTTGTAGTATTCTGCCATCTCGGCCAGTTTCTCGGCCACAGGGAAATTACCGTTTTCATCTTGGATCAGCATTTGTTTATAGGTTTGTGGCCCACGGTCATTGTCCGAGAAAAAGATGTTAGCAATGGACTTAACGCCATTTTTGTGGGCTGCATTGGTGTAGGCCGGATTCGGAATGTTCAAAATGCCAAACTCGAAGTATTTCTCCGTCCATTCTTTACTCGGGTCATACAGCTCCTCAGGTACTCCCGCAGAGGCCATGCCGTGCCAATAGCTGTAGTAGTCTGTATATTGCCAATAATTAAAGAGGTACTGGCTGAATTCATTGGTATAAGGTGTGCTATCGAAGAATGCATTGCCGTAATCACCACTCATTGTGAACAGTTGGGTGTCCGGGCTGAGCTCAGGATATGCCTGTGTGGCAGCGAAAGCTTCATTACGGGGCTGCAAGGGAACATGGGCACGAAGCAGGTCACCATGGATATCACTTTCCGGTGTCCAGTTCAGAATCTGGGCCGAGGTGTACCCGTGTTGATAGGGCTGATTCACCCCTTTGGCACTTTCACCGGTGTAAGGGAGCGTGTCTCCGGCATAAACGGATGATGCAACAACTTGTCCAAGCAGAGCCGTAGTAAGGACCATGGCGGTTACCTTGGGAATGATGCCTTTTGCTTTGAGTTTGCGTGTCATGCTGTTCCTCCTTCAAGTGGAATGAATGTAAGGTATTCTTTTACACAAAGCTAAACTTATGGTTAACGATAGTGGATGAAAGCGTTTTTAAATAGGGTGAAATTAAAGAATCGCTAGTACAAACTAAAGAAAAGTTCCAGGTGACAAGTTAATGTCAGAAGCCTGATGATATAATTCTATATAGTTAAACTAATCATTTACACGAAAAAGGAGAGGACAGAAAAAACTGGAAAAGCGAAGCGTTCGCCTAAAAGCTTTCTGAAAGAAAGCTGCATCGGAAGCATACGCTATCACCGGATTTTCCCTTGGGAAAAGAGAATCAAAGAAATCTGGGGATAACAGCGATTGGAAGGTTATTCTGTCATCGTAGTGTCAGTGTTAATAATCTTTAGTTCTACTTATATAGTCAGGAAAACAGCATCGGAGGGAACATGCGACTTGAAAATTGTTAGCGTTTACAATAATTTCTTCAAAAATAATATGTTTATGAAAATGCTCCTGATTTTCTCGATGATATCCATTGTCACGATCATTACATTGTCTTATATCATCTTTCTGTCGGTGTCCGACTCCACGATTCGCCGGGAACTGGCGATCCAGAAAGCGGCGATGGAACATGTGGATCGGTACATTCATCAGCAGTATGAATCGGTGCAAAATATGGTGAGGGACATGCATCAGAATGAGGCGCTCTCCGCCAACATTACGTATCTGATGAATCATTCGTACGCTGAATATGTTCAGCACATGACCAATGGATATTACGCCAATCAGGAAGACTATTCTGCCGATGTGTTGAAACATTTTCAGAACATTATGGATCGTAATTCGCAGATTAACCAACTCATGTTGTATAGCGCGGAGCAGCAGGATCTGTCTACCTTTAATCAACACAAGCAGTTCCGCAAGCTGGACACCAATGTGGCTCATTCCTATATTCCGGACGTGATGGCGATGGAAACGCCCAATATCAGTGCACCCAATTACTGGATTCGCAAAGAGATCAATCAATGGGACCCTGCGCTCTATTCCATCCGCGTACCAATTAACAATACACAGACTCTTCGGAATCTGGGCCAGTTTCTTGTCTTCTTTGACTCGGAGGGAATCGGTAACGCGCTGGATAACTACGAGAGCAATCTCAAGGGAGAAATCGTGGTGTTATCGGCGAAAGGGACAGTCCTGTTTGACTCCAACAATCATTATTATGGCAAGCAGTACCCCTATGTGAATGTGGCCGATTCTCTGTTTGATCAGACGGATATGGATTCGATGAAAAAAGAGCAGAACATGTATGTGAACAAGTTTGTCTCCGCGGATCAGGGTTATGTGGTCATTGGCACCGTTCCGGTAGAAGAGATGGCTGAAACCTATGCGGGCATTCGCAATACCATCATCTCGATCAGTATTGTGTGTATTTTATTTGCTGTGCTGGTTCCGGCATTTTTCATTATTAACTTTGCCAAACGAACCCGCCGAATCATTCGCTTCACCCAAAAAGTGAAATATGGCAACTTTACAGCTCGCATCGACGATCCGCGTGATGATGAACTGGGGCAGATATCCCATAGCTTCAACGACATGCTGGACGAGCTGAATCTCTATATTGAACGGGTCTACAAAGCCGAGATCAAACAGAAGGAGACCGAGCTGGTCGCATTACAGGCGCGCATCAACCCTCATTTTCTCTACAATACACTTGAAGTGATTCGGATGAGGGCCATATCCCAGGGGGCGAGAGACGTCGGCGAAATGATCTACAGCCTATCCGTATTGTTCAAGAGCCTGGTACAGCAGAAGAAAAATTATACGCTGAAGGATGAGATGGAAGCTTGCCGTTTGTATCTGGAGTTATTCCGAATCCGCTACAAGGATATTTTCATATATACGATCCAGATCGACGCTGCTTATTATCAACACCCGGTGGTGAAACTTTCGCTGCAACCCATCATTGAGAACTATGTCGTGCATGGTATTCAGACAGAACGTTCGGATAATCGATTATCGATTGTTGTGGAAGAGACGGATGACGTGGTACAGGTGGAGGTCAGAGATAATGGCAAAGGCATTGATCCTGCACGCCTGACGGAAATCCTTGAAGAACTGGAACGTCCTGAAGAGTCTGGTCAGATGTTCGGGCTGCGCAGTGTTCATAGTCGATTGCGCTTCCTGTATGGGCCAGAGTTCGGTATCACCATAGAGAGCACCCTCGGAGAAGGAACACGGATCAGGGTGCGTTATCCACATACAGAAGGGACAGGTGTTTAACATGTACAAGGTGTTTATTGTGGACGATGAACCATTCATCATTGAAGGCTTATACGATATTGTGGATTGGTCTTCATTTGGTATGGAAATTGTGAGTCATGCAGGTAATGGGCAAGCAGCGTTACAAGCGCTATCTTCTCAGCCTGTGGACATTCTGATTACGGATATATCCATGCCACTCATGAATGGTCTCGATCTGATTCGTGAAGCAAGGCGTGTACAACCTGAGATTAAGGTCATTATCCTGAGTGGTTTCAATGAGTTCGAATATCTGAAGGAAGGCATGCAATTGGGGATTGAAAACTATCTGCTCAAACCGATTAATGTAGAGGAACTGGAATCCACGCTGAGCAACACCGCGTCCAAGCTGGATCATACGGTATCACCTCAAGCCGATGATGCGTATGGCATCCAGATTCTGAAAGATAACATTCTTCATCGATGGCTTACGGGACAGATTGCAGCTACCGAATTTGAAGAACGTGCCCAGTTTATGAACCTTTCGCTGGATGCACCTGACGTTGCTGTGGCCATTCTGCGTGACAAAGGGCAAGTACCCGGC
This sequence comes from Paenibacillus sp. FSL M8-0212, assembly GCF_038004645.1. Taxonomy (NCBI): domain Bacteria; kingdom Bacillati; phylum Bacillota; class Bacilli; order Caryophanales; family Paenibacillaceae; genus Paenibacillus; species Paenibacillus sp. FSL M8-0212. The sequence continues at coordinate 3,825,045 of NZ_JBBORP010000001.1, forward strand.
ATGTTTGAACGCGTAGAAGAGATGCTGAGAGACAGACGCCATCTGAACGTATTTCATGACATCGATGGAGACATCGTCATTATTGCCAATATTCAGGGTACAAGGGACGAGGAACAGAAGTTGATGGATGGCCTGCAGGCATTATCTGATGAGATAACCGTAACCCATCCCGCGGCACGCATTGGAGCAGGCAGATTGATGAAAGGGCTGTACCATGCGCCGACCAGTTATGCGGAGGCCAAAAAAGCACTCCAGTATGTGATGATTTATCCCGACCTTAAAGTGATCGACCATGCCATGCTGGAAAGGTGCGGAAGTTCAACGGCGACCTTTTTCATTGATTGGAGGGAATACGCCAAACTCATTCTGTCCCGCAATACAGAACAACTTGCCGACCGGATTCGTATGGATTTTGAACAGCATCGCGATGGGCTTACGCCTGGGGAGTTACAGAATACCGCATTGGAAGTTGTGATTCGCTTTAAAATGGAACTGGAGAGCATCAAACACTCGGATGAGTCTGCCATATACCAACAAGGGCTTCAACTTGTACTGGACAGTGGCACTTTTGATGAACTCGTGCGGGCGCTTCAGCAGGTTGGGTCCCAGACGATCCAGTCCCTATTGCAGGATTTGAAGAATCCAATTGTAAACCAAGTGCTTCAGCATATCGACAAACACTACGCAGAAGAGCTTTCCCTGAAGCTGCTGGGTGCCCACTATCATCTGCATCCGGTGTATTTGGGACAATTGTTCCATAAGGAGACCGGGGAGACGTTTGCCGAATATATCAACAAATACCGGATTGAACGTGCGAAGGAGCAACTACGCAATTCCAATCTGAAGGTACATGAGATCGCCCGAAATGTGGGGTATTGGGAGACGGGGTATTTCTATAAACAGTTTCGCAAATATGTGGGGATTTCACCGACTGATTTCAAGGTGTTTGGTTAATTCGGTGACGGGTAGATCCAACTATGCGGACAGAGAGCCAAGAGACATATCGGGAACAGGAATGGCATGGATGAAAATCATGGCATACGTTACCCGGCATGTCTCTTTCATGTAAGCGATTTATTTAAACAGGTACAAAATAGTTGTCCAAGGATGATTTCTCTTTAATTTGTACCTCGAAAACTTAAGTTTATCTTCTTTTTGTAAATGCTTTCATTCGATAAGGTTAAAGCAGTTAGTAAGTAGAGCCTAAGGGAACACGAAAAGGGAGGATCAAAGAAATGAGTAAACAAAGAAAACGCTTCTCACTCGTTCTTGCATTGTTAATGGCCGTTACACTTGTTCTTAGTGCCTGTGGAGGAAGCAAAGATGCTTCAGAATCCGGGGGAGCTGGAGATGACGCGGTAGAGTTGATCTGGTATACCATCGGTACCCCTCAGAAAGACGTCAATAAAGTGATGGAAGAAGTCAGCAAGTATACCAAAGAGAAAATTAATGCCACGGTAACGATGAAAATGGTTGACTGGGGTGACTACCCCCAGAAGATGCAGGTTAACGTAGCTTCCGGTGAGCCAATGGACATTCTGTTCACTTCTTCTGGTGGATTTGATTATGTCCAAAATGCCAGAAAAGGCGCATTCCTTGAACTGGATGACCTGCTTGCTGAATACGGTCAGGATCTTACCAAGACCATTGATCCTGCATTCCTCAGCGGTTCCAAGGTAGATGGACATAATTACGGAATTCCAGCCAACAAAGAGCTGCCTCAACAAGAGGTATGGCGCTTTAACCAAATGCTGGTTGATAAATACAAGCTGGACATCTCTGGCGTTCGTACGTTAGACAGTCTGGAGCCTCTGCTCAAAACAATTAAGGAAAACGAGGCGAGTGTAACACCATTTGCCATGGATAAAAACTATGTTCCTTACGTGCCATATGATTATGTCATTCAGAATCTGCCAATGGCAATCAAACTGGATACAACAGACTATAAGCTCGTGAACATACTGGAAACACCTGAAATGAAAGAAGCACTAACCACGATGCACAAGTACTACAAAGCCGGTTATGTATCGGCAGAAGCGGCAACAACAGGTTCCACGAACGACCTGACAACATCGGGCAACTGGTTCCTAGATCGTGCACAGACTCAGCCGCTCGCGGACAATCAATGGTCTGCAAGTTACGGTTATCAAGTCGTTTCAACACCTGCAAGTGAAGCAATTATAACAAATACATCTGTACAAGGCTCCATTATGGCCATCTCGGCGAACTCGGAATATCCGGAGAAAGCGATGGAATTCCTGAACCTGCTCAATACAGATCCTGTGCTGCGTAATATGGTGGACTCCGGTATTGAGGGCACACACTACAAAAAAGTGGATGACACGCATATGGAAAATCTGCCTGAATCGAAAAACTACGATATGCCTTCATACTCCCTTGGGAACAACATGCTGCTCTATCTGAACAGCAATGACCCGGATAACAAATGGGATGAGTTCAAGAAGTTTAACGCTGAAGGTGTCAATTCCCCGATCCTCAGCTTTAACTTTGATGCAAGCAATGTATCGTCCGAACTGACGGCGGTACAGAACGTGAAAGAGCAATATTGGGCAGCACTGATGACAGGTACACTGGACCCGGCAGCCAATCTGGATCAAGTGATTGAGAAGTTCAATCAAGCCGGACTGGAGAAAGTAATGGCTGAAGCCCAAAGCCAGCTGGATGCCTGGAGAGCGGAAAACAAGTAACAGTACATCGTAAGGATCGGGCGGCTGCTTATCGCGTCCGGTCCTTTTTCATTCAAGCCTGAAGGAGGATCTCCACAATGACTACATTTTTGAAAAACCTGATTAGAAACCGAGTCATGCTGCTCATGGTGCTGCCAGGCGCCATCTGGTTCTTCTTCTTCTCCTACTTACCACTTGTGGGCACAGTGGCTGCTTTCAAAGAATATCGATTCAGCCGTGAAGGGTTCTGGGCAAGTCTGATGAAGAGTGAATGGGTTGGCTGGGACAATTTCAAATTCCTGTTCAGCACAAGTGACGCATGGCTCATTACACGCAACACCCTCTTTTATAACATCGCCATTATCTTCCTGGGACTGGTGTTTGCTGTGGCATTGGCAATCCTGCTCTCGGAACTAGTGAATAAACGACTCGCCAAACTGTATCAAACTGGTATGTTTCTGCCGTATTTTCTATCCTGGGTTATTGTTGGTTACTTCGCATTCAGCTTCTTGAGCATGGACCGCGGGATGTTGAATCAGATTATCGGCTGGTTTGGGATGGAACCAATTCAGTGGTACTCCGAGGCGAAATATTGGCCGTATATTCTGGTATTCGTCGCGTTATGGAAAACCATCGGTTATAGCAGCGTTGTCTATCTGGCTTCCATACTGGGGATTGATAAATCACTGTATGAAGCAGCCATGATTGATGGAGCAAGCAAATGGCAGCAGATTCGCAACATTACGATTCCGTTGCTGTCGCCCATCATCACGATTATGACCTTGCTGGCCGTAGGCCGCATTTTCTATGCTGACTTTGGACTCTTTTATCAGGTGCCAAGGGATTCGGGTACGCTTTATTCCGTGACAAATGTTATTGATACGTATGTATATCGTGGTTTGAAAACGAGCGGTGAGATCGGGATGAGTACAGCTGCCGGATTGTATCAATCCGTGGTGGGTTTTGTGCTTGTTATTATCTCCAACTATGTGGTCCGCAAAATCGATAAAGACAGCAGCCTATTCTAGAACAAGGGAAAGGAGTGAACCACTATGGCTCAAGCAAGGCTCGTTAAAAAACGCGACTTCCATCATGTATCCAACGGATGGAACGTGATCATGAACATCATCGCCGGTCTATTTGCTCTGATCTGTGTATTTCCTTTTGTATTTGTAGTCATTATCTCGTTTACGGACGAGAAAGCACTGGCCCGTGATGGGTATCGTCTGATTCCGGCAGAATGGAGTCTCGCGGCATATCAGTTTGTCTGGCAGAGTGGGGACACGCTGCTGCGGGCGTATGGAGTGACCATTCTGGTGACGGTACTCGGTACCATCATCAGTCTGATTCTCATGTCGCTGTATGCGTATGCGATTTCCCGCAAGAGCTTCAGATACCGGAGATTTTTCTCCATCTTTGCGATTCTGACCATGTTATTCAACGGCGGGATGATTCCAACTTATATGGTCGTATCCCAGCTGCTTGGGTTGAAAGATACGTTATGGGCACTGATTCTGCCGCTGGCGATGAATGCCTTCTATATTATGATCCTGCGTACATTCTACTCCACTAGTGTGCCGGATGCAGTCATTGAATCGGCCAAAATTGATGGCGCCGGTGAGTTCTATACCTTTATGAAAATCGTGATTCCACTCTCCTTGCCGGGACTTGCAACCATCGGGTTGTTCAGTACACTCGGTTACTGGAATGATTGGTTCAATGCGCTATTATACATCGATAATCCGAATCTGGTACCGCTGCAATCCATGTTAATGCGGATTGAGTCGAGTATCCAGTTTATCCAGCAGAACTCTGCTAACAGTTCGATGAGTCTGGCAGCCATGCAGTCCATTCCGCAGGATACGTCCCGAATGGCGATGGTTGTGCTTGCTACGTTGCCGATTATATTCGCTTATCCGTTCTTCCAGCGTTATTTCGTACAGGGTCTGACGGTGGGCGCGGTCAAAGAATAACCGGATCACGTTATAGGATTGGAGAGATGCAGATTGATGACTTACAAGGACCAAAGCAAATCCGTAGAGGAACGGGTACAACACCTGCTTAGCCTGATGACTACGGAAGAAAAGGTAGGCCAACTTACGCAGCCATTTGGCTGGCAGACCTATACGAATGATCAAGGGAACATTACGTTAAATGAATCGTTTAAGCAGCAAGTGGAAAATGGGGGCATCGGCTCCCTTTACGGTGCGCTTCGGGCAGATCCGTGGACTGGCGTTACGCTGGAAAATGGACTATCCGCCAGAGAAGGCGCTGAGGCGGTTAATCTGATTCAACGTTATGCGGTAGAGCATTCCAGACTGGGGATTCCCATCCTGATTGGGGAAGAGTGCTCGCATGGTCATATGGCCATTGACGGAACGGTCTATCCTGTCCCCCTTTTACTGGGGAGCACCTGGAATGTGGATCTGTATCGGGAGATGTGCCAGGCAGTAGCAAGGGAGACACGTGCTCAAGGTGGTGCGGTCACCTATTCTCCGGTACTGGATGTTGTGCGTGATCCGCGCTGGGGACGTACCGAGGAATGTTTCGGTGAAGATCCGTTTCTCATTGGAGAACTGGCAGTTGCTTCCGTGGAAGGACTGCAGGGTGAGAGTCTTGACCGTGGCGATACAGTAGCGGCAACGCTGAAACATTTTGTAGGTTATGGCAGCTCGGAAGGTGGACGTAATGCAGGGCCTGTACATATGGGCTGGCGTGAACTGTTGGAAGTGGATCTGTATCCTTTCCGCAAAGCGGTGGAAGCTGGCGCTGCGTCGATCATGCCAGCATATAACGAAATTGATGGCACGCCTTGCACCGTGAATACGGAATTGCTGGAAGATGTATTGCGTAAGGATTGGGGTTTTGACGGTCTGGTCATTACGGATTGTGGTGCGATCAACATGCTGGCAAGTGGGCATGATGTCGCGGCAGATGGAATGGAAGCTTCCGTACAGGCGATTGTGGCAGGCATCGATATGGAAATGTCCGGTGAGATGTTTGGGCAATATCTGGTGCAGGCGTTAACAGAAGGCAAGCTTGATGTGAAGATTCTGGATCAGGCTGCCTCTCGCGTGCTGGCGTTGAAGTTCAGACTGGGCTTATTCGAACAGCCTTACGTGGATGCCGATCAGGCAGCGGAAGTGATTGGCAGTGAAGCGCATGTTCAGCTGGCACGACAGTTGGCTGCGGAAGGCGTTGTACTTCTCAAAAATGAGGCTGACATGTTACCTCTATCGATAGCAAATGTGGGTCGGATTGCCGTCATTGGTCCCAATGCGGATCAGGCCTACAATCAACTGGGTGATTACACATCTCCGCAACCGAAGTCGAAAGTGGCGACGGTACTGGATGGGATTCGTAGTAAGCTGGCTAGTCATGTGGATGGGCGAACGGAGAAGAGTTCTGTTGGTCCTTTGACTGGTGGCAGCAGTACAGATCAGGTTCTATATGCACCAGGCTGCCGGATTAAAGGGGATTCAAAAGAAGGATTTGAGCGTGCAATCGAAATAGCCAGCCAAGCGGATACTGTGATTATGGTGGTTGGCGGTTCCAGTGCACGTGACTTTGGAGAAGGAACAATTGATCTGAAGACGGGTGCTTCCAATGTGTCCGATAACTCCTGGAATGATATGGAGTGTGGCGAAGGGATCGACAGGATGACGTTGGGTCTTGCCGGAGTACAGTTGGAACTCATTCAGGAGATTCACAAGCTCGGCAAGAAACTTGTCGTTGTTTACATTAACGGTCGTCCCATCACTGAACCTTGGGTGGATGAACATGCTGATGCAATTCTGGAGGCGTGGTATCCGGGTCAAGAGGGCGGGCATGCCATTGCAGATATTTTATTCGGTGATGTGAATCCGTCAGGCAAATTGACGATCTCCATTCCGAAGCATGTCGGCCAATTACCGATCTATTATAACGGCAAACGTTCCCGAGGCAAGCGTTACCTCGAAGAGGATCTGGAGCCACGTTATGCATTTGGATACGGACTTAGCTATACCACATTTGAGTACAGTGAACCGCAGCTGAGTGCTGAGTCCATGACAGCTGATGATTCAGTTACGGTATCGGTGAATGTGACCAACATCGGCCTTTATGCAGGTGCAGAAGTTGTACAGATGTACATTGCTGACGTGGTCAGCTCACTGACTCGTCCCGCCAAGGAACTGAAGGGGTTTGCAAAAGTGAACCTGGAGCCTGGAGAGACACAGACCGTGGAATTCCAAATCGGAGCCGAGCAGTTACAGTATATTGGTCGTGACTTGAAGCCTGTTGTCGAACCGGGAAAATTCCATATTCATATCGGCAGCAGCGTAAACGATACGCAAATGGCCGAACTGAACGTAAGGGAGGCGTAAGATTTTGGAACGTATCAGACGATTTATTCGCGAGTTGTCCGAACATCAGTGGCTGGAGCAATTACAGCTGCGCAGCTGGGATATTACCCGCGCTTATTATAATGTGCCAGGACAGTATGAGGATCAGGGTGAGTACCCGGAAGGCCAAGATTTTGAGCGTTTTCCGAGCAAACAGGGAACGACTTATTTTTTTAGAACACGTCTGGAGATCCCTGCTACATGGCAGCAAGCACCTTATGGGCTTGTATTTGAAACAGGCGGAGAAGGCTTGCTTCGGGTAAATGGGCACTCTTATCAGGGCCTTGACCGCAATCATACCTACGTCACGCTTGATCCATCCAAAGTCGGAAACGCTCCGGAACTTGAGATTGAGATGTTTGACCCGGTACCTGAACCTGTAGACCCGTTGAATCAACAGGCGGTTATTCAGCCGCCGATCACATCAATTACGAGCCTGCTGGTGAGACCCAATGAAGCGGTTCGCAGTCTGATGTATACCGTCATTATTGTGCGTGATTCGGCTGTGTTGCTACCGGAAAGTGACTTTCGGCGGGTTCGCCTGTTAGAACTGGTGTATCGTGCGATGGATCAATTTGTAGGCATGTCAGCAGAAGAGATTGAGCAGGGAGAGGGTATTCGTCAGATTGAGAATAATCTGAAGCATCATGTGCGTGAGATTGGCGGCAACGCAGAAGGTCTGGAGCATATGGTGGGACAATCCCATATTGATATTGCCTGGCTGTGGCCTGTACGTGAGACGGTTCGCAAAACGAGCCGTACCTTCTCCACCGTGGATGCACTTATGAATGAATATCCCGACTATGTTTATTCCCAGAGTCAGCCCTTATTATATGCGTTTCTGAAGGAGCATGATCCCGAGCTGTATGCGCGGGTGAAGCAGCGGATTGTAGAAGGCCGCTGGGAACTGGTTGGCGGCATGTGGGTTGAGCCGGATCTGAACATCCCGAGTGGGGAGTCCCTGATACGCCAGATGTTGTATGGTCAGCGGTTCTATATGGAGGAGTTTGGCAAGACATCACAGATTGAGTGGTTGCCGGATACATTCGGGTACTGTGCCTCCCTGCCGCAGATTTTGAAGCATGGCAATGTGGAGTATTTCATGACAACAAAGCTCGGATGGAATGACACAAATGTATTTCCATATGATCTCTTCCACTGGGTGGGCATTGACGGAACACCAATTCTTTCTTACCTCAATCATGGTGTTAACGAGCACACGCTGCCGAAGGATATTCATGATCACTGGCAGTCCTACCGTGAGAAAGCAGCGCATCCGGAGCACATGCTTCTATACGGACACGGAGATGGCGGCGGCGGGGTAACACGCGAGATGCTGGAGTATGTGGATCGCGCAGACCTGATGGTAGGTCAGCCTGCAAGTCGATATAGCACAGCTGGAGCTTTCTTTGCCGGAATTGAAAAGGAGCAACCTGTACTTCCGAAGTGGCATGGCGATCTGTATCTTGAGTTACATCGGGGAACCTACACGACCCATGCGCGCAATAAGCGCAACAACCGGAAAGCGGAGGTTCTGTATCGAGAAGCTGAGCTGTGGAATACACTCGCTCTGCCAGATATGGAGGCGAATACCGAAGTTCAAGTGCGTTCAGCACTGCATGACGGCTGGAAATTAATTTTGCTGAATCAATTCCACGATATTATACCGGGATCGGCGATTACGGAATCCTACGTGACTTCGAATGAGGAATATGTACAGGTTTTTGAATTGGGCAGAACCGGACTGGATCAAGGCGTTTCAGCATTAACAACGGGTATCAACACAGAGGGGCCAGAAGGTTCAGTAGCCTATGTTGTATTCAACAGTCTGGGCTGGAAACGAAGTGCAGTCGTTCAATTGGCTGTGCAGGATGGCTTGGATCGCTATGGCATCGATGAAAAAGGTCAGCGCCTGCGGATGGATCGGGAAGATGGCAGTATGTCTATTCTCGTGACAGACATTCCGGCGTTTGGATATAAAACGATTTGGCTGGTACCGGAAAATACAAGGGAAACGAATGTACGGGAAATGAAGAACCTTGCCGCACAACCAACCTTTAAAGATACATGGGATACTGCCTTATATCATGTGCAGTTCAATGAACGTGGGGAGATCATCCGCCTGTGGGATAAAACCGCAGAGCGTGAGATGTTGAAGTCGGGTGAACGGGGCAATCAACTTCACTTCTTCCATGATCGTCCAACGCTCTGGGATGCATGGGATATCGACAGTCGTTATGAAGAACAGATTGCTGGCGAAGTGGAACTGTTGGAGAAAAAGCTGGTGCTGGCGGGTACAACGAAAGATGTCTTGCGTTTCCGCTGGAAGCTTCATCAATCGGTGATTACACAAGATATCGTCTTTTATCATGACTCACGGCGAATTGACTTCCAGACACAGGTGAACTGGAATGAAGATCACAAACTTCTGAAAGTTGGTTTCCCAATTGATGTGGTGGCCTCCAAGGCCACATTCGAGATTCCATTTGGCGCACTGGAACGTCCAACACATCGCAACACAAGCTGGGAGCAAGCCCAGTATGAAGTCTGTGGACATCGCTTCGCGGATGTATCCGAATATGGATACGGCGTGAGCCTGCTCAATGATTGCAAATACGGGTACGACGTGCAAGGTAGCACCATCCGTTTGTCCTTGCTGCGAGCACCAAAATGGCCTGATTGCACCGCCGATCTGGGAGAACATGAATTCACCTATTCCCTGTATCCACACGACGGAGACTGGAGAACAGCACACACCGTACGTCAGGCAGCCGAGCTGAATCATGAGGTAACGATACAGCAGGTGAAACAAGTGCAACAAAAGGGCCAGATACAACAAGAGCAGCAGATGGAGCAGGTACAGCAGAGGGAAGAAATACAGCAAAGCACAGGGACTGAGGTAGCTCCAACCGCAGATGCAACTGCTAATGCGGCCCCTGTACGCCCAGCAACCGGAGCATGGATTGATTTTAATAGTAATCACGTCATTCTCGATACCGTCAAAATGGCAGAGGATGGGCACGGGACAGTCCTTCGTTTCTATGAATCGTCAGGCAAACGCGAAAACATCACATTGCAATGGCCGCATGCCTTTGAGCAAGCCTATCACTCCAACGCACTGGAAGAACCGGTCCAACCACTGGCCCATACCCATGGCCAGATTACACTATCTTTTAAACCTTACCAAATACAAACCGTGCTACTGCGGTAAACCTTTTTGAAATATTTTTGAGCTATATATGTCCAGCTTTTTATTCACACGTTAACGGAGAGGACAGAAATAACCAGAAGAAGCGAAGCGTTCGCCTTTATCCCCAGATTTTACCCTTTAAAAAGGGAAACAAAAAAAATCTGGGGATAACAGCGATCGGAAGGTTATTCTGTCATCGTAGTGGTCTAGTGTGAATGTTCTCAGCTTGATCCTGTATAGCTACACCATTCAATTTGTTTAAGGAGTTGCACTCATCCATGGAACAGTTCAGATTACCCAAAATACCAATGCCACCTGTTGCTTTGCCACAATCCATTCAAGCCGTGCTCGAAGAAGCGGAACAGAAGTTGGCTCACCGACCAAAACTGCTTCAATTATTCAAAAACTGTTTCCCCAACACCATCGAAACAACAACCAAGTTGATGGAGGACGGTACCACTTTTGTCATCACAGGAGATATTCCGGCTTCCTGGCTGCGTGATTCCGTGGAGCAGGTGGTACATTATATTCCGTTTGCAAAAGAAGACGAGGACCTGCAACGCATCATTGGCGGGCTGATCAAACGTCATATCCAATATGTTCACATCGATCCATATGCCAATGCCTTCAATGAGACGGCCAACGACTGGCACTGGAACACCACCGACGAAACCGAGATGTCACCTTGGGTGTGGGAACGCAAATTTGAGATTGACTCATTATGTTTTGTTGTACGCCTGGCCTATTTATATTGGAAGGAAACCGAGCTGACTGACATTTTCGATTCAAGCTTCAAAGCAGCGATGCGTAAAATCGTGGACCTGTTCAAAGTCGAACAGCATCACATGGAACAATCTCCATATCGCTTCACTCGTAATAACGGTATCCCAACAGATTCCCTGCGTAATCACGGAAAAGGTATGCCAGTCAACTACACAGGTATGATCTGGTCCGGCTTCCGTTCCAGTGATGATGCGTGTGATTTCCACTACAACATCCCTGGCAACATGTTCGCGGTTGTAGCTCTGCGCCAAATGCAGGAGTTTGCCGAGTGGGTGTTCCGGGATATGGAACTTTTGCAGGAATTGAAGGATCTGGAGCAGGACGTGGATTACGGCATTCAGCTGTACGGGATTTATCGTCATCCGGAATTTGGACCGATCTATGCGTACGAGACGGACGGTTATGGCAACCACTGTCTAATGGACGATGCGGGTACACCAGGACTCATGTCCATTCCATATCTGGGTTACGTCACAGCGGATGATCCGATCTACCAGAATACGCGCCGCTTCGCTCTGAGCAAAGAGAACCCGTTCTATTATGAGGGCAAGGTTGCCAAAGGGATCGGAAGTCCGCACACACCACCAGATTACATCTGGCATATGGGATTGTCCATGCAAGGACTGACTGCACAGTCTGCCGAGGAGAAACTGGAGATTATTCGCATGCTCGAAGCGACAGATGCAGATACAGGTTATATGCATGAAGGCTTCCACGCCGATGATCCAACGATTTTTACACGAAAATGGTTTGCATGGTCCAACAGCCTGTTCTCCCAGTTGGTCTATAAATCCATGAAGGATGGCCTGTTATGAGTATCCAACCTGATGATAAAAAGCTGATTATCTTCGCTGACCCTGCGTTTCCAGTGGATGGTGCTTTTCCAACGGAGCAGGCTCTGAATGCATGGAAAGCAGTTGAAGAGATCATCGTTGTAAACGCCGAAGAACTCGCAGAGACTTTGAAGACTACAGCAGGTGAAGGATGTCTGGTCAATCTGCATGCACCCTATTTTCCCAAGTCCGCCTGGACGGAGATTGCAGCTTACCTGCATCAGGGAGGGAGCCTGATCAGTGTTGGTGGTGCGCCTTTCAAACGTCCGGTTCGATATGAGAATGGGGCATGGGTTGTAGAGTCCGAGCAGACCGCGTATCACCAGGAACTCTATATTCATGAGGCGTTGAACGTATCTGCTGCCAATGTGCAATCGTACACGTCATCTGAACAGATCCCGCTTCTTGCCGGCAAAGAAGGACTTTTTGAGATTTCAGATACATGGAATCTGGTTCCACATACAACCAAAACAAGTGATCTGCCCCACCAGATGGGTTCATCCGGCCCCATGAGTACGCAGATTTATCCGTTACTTCGTGGCATGAGCAAGGATGGACGCAGCATCGCCGCTCCGGTCGTTCTGTGGGAAAACTCGCGCGGGACTTTCGTTGGTTCACGATGGATATTTGTGCATCTGCCGCTGACCACCTCATTCTGGACGCAGGATGGTGCTGACGAGATTGTGAAGTGGGCGCAATTCTGCGCGCAAGGTGTAACGGAGTTATCCCTCAAAACGAATTATGCTTCGTATGAGCCAGATGAACGGGCTGTACTCACACTTCAAGGCCAGATTTTACAGCGTGCAGGCAACAGACTTACCGAGTCCGAGCTGTGGGCATTCGACATAACAGTCGAGCATGAAGATCGCACAAGTGGTACGACGGAGAAGGTATGGAGCCATCAACTGGAGATGGAACTTTCCGGTGAGCAGCGTTTCGAACGTATACTTCTCCCGGTTTCCATTGAAAGTGGGCTGTATCGGATCGTATGCCGCGCACAGGCACCTGACGGGGAAGTTCGGACCTTGCGTCAAGGCTTCTGGGGACAAGATGCAGCATTGCTGGCAGAAGGGGAAGTGATTACCCGCAGCAGAGACTATTTTGTAAAAGACGGACGTCCTCTCCCTGTTGTGGGCATGACCTACATGACCTCCGATGTGGCACGGAAATTTCTCTTTCTACCGAATGCGGATGTCTGGGATCGGGACATGGCTCAGATGGCAAAAGCCGGCATCAACTGGATTCGGACGGGAATCTGGACCGCCTATCGCAACATGATGCAGGTGGACGGACATATGGCAGAGGATGTGCTTCGTGCCATTGATGCCTTTATTTTAACGGCGAAACGCCATGGCTTACAGGTCACATTCACTTTCTTCTCCTTTACACCGGAGACATGGGAAGGCACGAATCCGTATCTGGACCCGCAGAGTGTCGAGGCTCAGAAACGTTTCATTCGCAGCATCGTCAGTCGTCACACGCATACAACACATGTGGACTGGGATCTGATTAACGAGCCATCCATGTTTGATCCGGTGCGTATCTTCTCAGCTGGTCCACGCTCGGCGAGGGATTCATATGAACAGCAGGCTTATATCGCTTGGCTTCAGCAGCGTCATCAGACGATTGAGGCGTTGCAGGAGGCATGGAACATGTCACCGAAGCAGCTTCCGAACTTTGCAGCCGCGGTGATCCCGGAGGCGGAAGAGATTAATTTTGATGTACAGGACATGCACAAGGCCAAAAAAGGAACACGCTGGCTCGATTACTGTCTTTTCTCTATGGAGATGCACAATGTTTGGGCAAGAGAGCTTGTAGGTACGATCAAGGATCTGGTACCGAATCATCTGGTCACTGTGGGACAGGATGAAGCCCTTGGTGCACAGCGTCCTTCGCCGTTCTTCTATGAACGTGAAGTGGACTATACAACCGTGCATTCCTGGTGGTTAAACGATGATCTGATCTGGGACGGCATTTTCGCCAAAACGCCTCATAAACCCAATCTCATTCAGGAGACGGGCATCATGTATGTGGAAACCCCGGATGGACGAGCCAAACGTACGGAAGAAGAGCTGCGCGGCATTCTCGAACGCAAGTATGCCTATGCTTTCTCGACAGGTGGCGCTGGAGCGGTGCAATGGATCTGGAACACCAACTTCTATATGGATAACGCCAATGAATCTCATATTGGAGCCCTGCGTGCAGATGGTACGGAGAAACCAGAGGCGGATGTGTCTTATGATTTTGGCCGATTCATGCATGGCATTCGTGATCTCTTTGAAGACCGCGAGCTGGAGGATATTGCAGTGGTGTTCCCGTATTCCAATGACTTCTCCAACCGTGCCCTGGCCTATGATGCGACAACAAAACTGACCCGTGTGATGTCCTATGATCTGAAATTGCCTTTCCGTGCGTTATCCGAATATCATCTGGAAGCGCTGGAGCAGCAGCCACCAAAACTGATCATCGTGCCGAGTCCACATAATATGGACAGCGACGCACTGCAACAATTGCTCACGTTTGCAGAGAAGGAAGGCACGAACCTGCTTATTACTGGACCGCTGGGGCTGGATGCGTACTGGAAGGCCACTGACCGGGCAGATCATATCGTGGGCAAACGCAGTCTGGGTAACGTGCAGCGGGAAGAACTGCTCAATATTAATGGAGTGAATCACCGGGTGACCTATGGACGGCGTCGGATCGCCGAGGTGGCGAAGGAGACTTTGCTTCATGGGGATAATGGTACACCAGATGAAGTAATCGTGTTGCCTTTGGGTAAAGGGAAATTAATCTGGACCCCATTGCCGTTGGAGTTAAACGGACGGGATGAACCACTTGCTGAATTGTATCGTTATGCGACTGAAATTTCGGGCGTCGAACAGGAGATGGAATGGATATCCGGTGGGGATATAGCAGGAATCTACGGCCGGAAGCTGAGTTTTCCAAAGGGAAATCTGTACGTATTTGTATCGGAGTTTGCCTTTAACCATGAAGTTCATGTGAGAGATCAACGTAAAGGTGTATCGTACTCGTTCCAATTGGAGAAAAATCGTTCGGTGCTGTTTGCGACAGATGCTTCCGGAAAGCTGACTGCGGTGTATCGCCCTGATGAGGTTGAGATTGTACAACAAGATGAAAGAGGTGGGATAACACGATGACCAAGAAAAAGAGAGCACATATTATTTCGCATACCCACTGGGATCGGGAATGGTACTTGCCGTATGAGAAGCATCATATGCGTCTTATTCAGCTCGTCGATTCACTGTTGGATCAGCTTGATGAGGGATCGGACTATAAAAGCTTTTATTTGGATGGACAAACGATTATCATCGATGACTATCTTCAGGTTCGCCCGGAGCAGAAGGAACGACTGGAGAAACATATCCGCAATGGACGGATTGTGATTGGACCATGGTACATCTTGCAGGATGCTTTTCTGACGAGCGGAGAAGCCAATGTGCGCAACATGCAGGTTGGACATAAGGACGCCAAACGTTACGGCATACCTTCGAAAATTGGTTATTTTCCCGATACATTTGGATTGGTCGGGCAGACTCCGCAGCTGATGCAGCAATCGGGCATTGATAATGTGTTCTTTGGACGTGGCGTCAAGCCGACAGGCTTCAATAATACGGTATCGGATGCCGGATATGAATCAAGCTTCTCGGAGCTGATGTGGGAAGGACCAGACGGATCAAAAGTGCTCGGCGTATTGTTTGCCAACTGGTACTCCAACGGAAATGAAGTTCCAGTAGACGAGGAATCGGCCCGCAAGTTCTGGGAAACCAAGCTTGCAGACGCTGAGAAATATGCATCAACGAATGAGTTGTTGTTCATGAACGGATGTGATCACCAACCGATTCAACGAGATCTGCCAGAAGCGATTCGCATGGCTGAACAATTACATCCCGATATCGAGTTCATTCACTCCAATTTTCCTGATTATCTGGAAGCTTTGAGAGCATCGTCTGAACATGAACTGTCCACGGTCAAAGGCGAACTCCGCAGCCAACGAACCGATGGCTGGGGAACTCTAGTGAACACCGCCTCGGCTCGTGTGTATCTGAAACAGATGAACCAGCTGGGCCAGACCATGCTGGAAAAAGTGGCTGAACCCCTGGCAACCTATGCCTATCTGCTTGGACATGCCTATCCACATGATCAACTGACGTATGCCTGGAAAACGCTGATGCAAAATCACCCGCATGACAGCATCTGTGGATGCAGTGTGGATGAGGTGCACCGCGAGATGGTGACACGGTTTGATAAGAGCCGTCATGTAGCAGAGGCTCTAATTGAAGAGAGCACCAGCCAGATTGCTACAGCCGTGGATACCTCCATATTTGAGCGTTACGGTGAGGGGGCTCGGCCTGTTGTGGTGTTTAATACAACGGGTTGGGAACGTAGCGGTGTAGTTCAGATGGAACTGGACGCGGCTCGGTTGTATTTCCGGGATGGACATACGTTGGAAGAGATGGCGACGCAGATGAAAGCCGTTGACCTGTCAGACCGCGTACTTGTAGATGAAGATGGTAACCACATTCCATGTACGGTGGAGGATCTGGGTCTGCAATTTGGCTATGATCTGCCAGATGATCGCTTCCGTCAGCCGTATAGCTGTCGGCGAGTACGTATTCGTTTTGAAACAGAGAATGTAGCTGCATTTGGCCTGAAAACCTATGCATTGGTCAACTCTGCGGATGATGCTAAGCGTGGTACTCCGTCGAAAACGACTACGCTGTTGCGTGGTGAACGTGGCATGGAAAATCAATATTTGATCGTCACGATTGCAGACAACGGTTCATTCACAATCACGGATAAACGAACAGGTCGGACTTATAAGGACCTTGGGGTGTACGAAAATGTGGGTGATATCGGTAATGAATACATGTTCAAACAGCCAGAGAACGAAGTGGCGCGGACAACACAAGCGCTTCAGGCCGAGATTCGGGTATTAGAAGATACATCATACTCTGCCTCGTTCGAAGTGATTCATCATTGGGAAATACCGGAGTCTGCGGATGAGATGCTGGATCAGGAACAGCGAGAACTGATTTATTATCCATACCGTAAAGCCCAGCGTTCAACGAAGATGATTCCGCTCCAGATCCGCACGGTTGTATCCCTCAGTCGTAGTGGAAAAGGAGTACAAATGGAGACAACCTTCAACAATCAGGCGAAGGATCATCGGGTACGTGCTCTTTTCCCAACGGATCTTGTATCAGCTGTTCATCATGTCGATTCCATGTTCGAAATTGCAACGCGTGATAGTACGCCTGCACCGGAGTGGCAAAATCCAAGCAATACACAGCATCAACAGAATTTTGTGGATGTGAGTGAAAAGGACGCCGGATTGGTCGTTGCCAATCTGGGCCTGAATGAATATGAAGTACTTCAGGATGGACGCAACACCATCGCGGTTACGCTGCTTCGTGCTGTGGGCGAACTTGGAGACTGGGGCTTGTTCCCGACACCTGAAGCACAATGCCTTGGTGAACATACATTTCAGATCGAGATCATTCCGCATGATGGCAATGGTGCAGCGTCAGGTGCATATATTGAGGCGTATCAGTTCCAGGTTCCTTGGACGCTGGCGCAAACCGAAGTACACCCAGGTTATCTGACACCTAACAACACACCGTTTGCATGGCAAGGAGACGCTTTAGCATTTTCTTCACTCAAGGTAAATGAGGATTCCGGCGATGTCATGCTACGCTGGTTTAATATGACGACCGACTCTGCCACGTTGAAGCTTGCTGCTTCGCAAGCGAATGCACAGTCATTCGAAACGGCGTACAAAAGCAACATCCTGGAGGAAGAGGGCGAAATGCTTCATGCCCACAGCATAGAAGAGGCATCGACATTATCCTTTGCTAATAAGGAATGGAACATACAGACAGGTTCATGCGAGATCATTACGATCGGCTTACGGCGCTAATAAAAGTTGTTTAAAGAGTCGAAAAACAAACTTTTGAATACACAATAAAAGGTACAGGACTGCAAGCGTACTATGAACTAGGCATTACGTACGGTGGCGGAAGGGTTACGCTATTTACCAGATGTATCTGTTGAGTTATTGGTTGTTTTTCTATAGAATGAACAGTAGAATTACAAATGATCGAAAGTTCCTATGCCATCAAGATGGCCATGGGTACACTTCAATTGTTCATTCTATATTGAAACATTAAGGGGGCTTGAAGCCATGGAATCCTTGGGAGGACTGCTTCAGCAGCTGAACCCTGCCTTTCGTGAGCAATCGCGGCGGATTGCGGCGGAATTGATGGAAAATCCGTACGTACGCGAATTCCGCGCAGGTCATCCTGAACTGCAAGATGCACAGCTCATGACCGATCTGAGCAAGCTGTTTCAGTACGCCAAAGACTCTAAGAACTGTGCGAATTGTCCAGGACTCGACAACTGTCCTAACGATTTTCAGGGCCACTTTTGTAAACTGGAAGTAGAACATTTTAACGGTAAACCCGAAATCATAGATATAAAAGCACCTTGTTCCAAACATATCGCCCGGCAAAATGAACATATCATTAAGCAACGCATTCGCAGTTTCTATGTGGACGAGCGTGCGCTCAGTGCCGGATACAACGACGTGGAGATCATGGGCAAGGATCGGATGCGTGCTCCGGCAGTGAATCAGGTGCTTCGTTATATTAGGGAGACCAAGGAGAACGGATTATCTCCGCAAGGACTGTTTCTGGAAGGAACTTTCGGGACAGGCAAGACGTTCCTGATGTGTTATCTGCTGCATGAACTGGCGGTTGCAGGGCACACGGGTGTCATTATTTATATGCCTGACTTTGTGGAGGATCTGAAATCCATGATCAGTGAAGGGCAGAAGCTGAAGGAAATGACGGATATTTTGAAAAGTTGTGATCTGCTCATCTTTGATGATATCGGGGCAGAAAATCTGAACCCTTGGGTTCGGGATCATGTGATGGGGTCCATTCTGAACTATCGGATGAATCGCAAACCAACGTTCTATACGTCCAATTACAATCTGGATGGGCTTGAAAAACATCTGAGCTTCACCAATCGGGATGGCGAGGAATCGAATAAAGGCCAGCGTCTCATGGACCGGATTCGTCCATTCGTGGATGTCATCTCCGTGCGCGGTGAGAATCAGCGCGGCAAACGTTAAACCGATCTAATTGAACGAAATGATTCTGGACAAGGTTAATCTTCAAATTATCGGTGGAGCTTTTGATTTAGAAGCTGAGCTGATTGCAAACAAACGATAAGTAGTCCCAAAAAAAGCCTGGCTTTCGCATTGTCGCGAAAACCGGGCTTTTCTGGTCCTGCGTGAGACCTGTGAGTATCCTATTCGGTGATGAATTTGAAGATAACCATACCGAAAAAGATGACTGTCATCAGGCCGGCCATGCCGGCAACACCCACGATTAGATCAAACAGATCGTTGCGGGGTTCCTCGTTCACATGTTCACGCGGGTCGCTGATCCGCACATTTGCATCCATGTTATTGCCTCCTTATGGGGAATGCAGCTTGCCCGTATGGGGGCTGAAACCCGGAGTAATTTTAGTATACTTGGAAAAGAAAGCGTTTGTAAAGATTTTGCAGTTGGTATGTCACATCCTGTAATTGTGAAGATTTGATGTTGGGAAGATGAACATTGCAGCGTTCAATTCACAAGTTTGACGTACCTGTGTTATACTGGAAGTGTCGTTCACGACGTTACAGGTTAAAATAAACCGTAAGTATATATAAGGAGGACAATTTCATGGCTATTGTTAACGTATCCGATCAATCCTTCAACGCTGAAGTAGAAGGCGAAGGAACGGTTCTTGTTGATTTCTGGGCGCCTTGGTGTGGTCCTTGTAAAATGCTCGCTCCAATCCTGGAAGAGCTGTCCACAGAAGTTGGCGATGCAGTGAAAATTGCTAAAGTTAACGTGGATGAAAATCCGGAATCTGCTTCCCGCTTTGGCGTAATGAGCATTCCAACTTTGATCTTCTTCAAAGACGGTCAACCAGTAGATAAAGTGGTTGGTCTGAACTCGAAAGATGCGCTCAAAGGAATTATCGCAAAACACCAATAATTTACAGGCTTACACATACGCCTCCGGTTTACATGCCGGGGGCGTTTTGCGTCGAATACCTTTATATAGGACAATATAAATTTATAAAATGAAACTGGAAATTTACATGTTAACGGAGAGGACAGAAATGAGCTGTAGAAGCGAAGCGTTCGCCTTTATCACCGGATTTTCCCTTTTAAAAAAGGGAATCGAAAAAATCTGGGGATAACAGCGATCGAAAGATCATTCTGTCGTCGGAGTATTTCATGTAACGTGAGGATTTCAGCTTTTTCGGGAAGGAGGATTCACCGAATTATGGATCAATTCATCAATGATTTGCAGGATCAGGAGAAGGCATTGGAGCAGATTCGTCACAAACTCGCTTTGTTGCCAGATATGTCTGGATGTTACCTGATGAAGAACAGTGAAGGCACCATTATCTATGTAGGTAAGGCCAAAGTGCTGAAGAACCGCGTACGCTCTTATTTTATCGGCAGTCATAACGGAAAGACCCAGCGTCTGGTCTCCGAAATCCGTGATTTTGAATATATCGTGACGGGCAGTAACATGGAAGCACTCATTCTGGAGTGTAACCTGATCAAGAAACATATGCCGCGGTACAACGTGTTGCTCAAGGATGACAAGACATTCCCGTATCTTAAAATTACCAATGAAAAGCACCCCCGACTGGAAGTAACCCGGCGTGTGCTGAAAGATAAAGCCAAATACTTCGGACCTTATCCGAACTCGTATGCGGCACACCAAACAAAAAAACTGCTCGACCGCATGTATCCACTGCGCAAATGTGGTGTAATGCCCAAAGAAGTGTGCCTGTACTATCACATGGGACAGTGTCTTGCCCCTTGTGTGAAGGAAGTGGAGAAGGAGCAGTACGACCAGATTTCACAAGAGATTGGTTCATTTCTGAGCGGTGGTCACGAAGAGATCAAGAAGGATTTGCAGCGTAAGATGCAGGAGGCCGCGGAGGATCTTTATTTTGAACGTGCCAAGGAACTGCGCGACCAGGTAATCGCCATCGATGCGATGATGGAAAAACAGAAAATTACGATGGCCGATGCCAGAGACCGTGATGTATTTGGTTTTGCCATTGATAAAGGCTGGATGTGTGTCCAGATTCTATATATGCGTCAGGGTAAAATGATTGAACGTCACGTATCAACCTTCCCGTTTTACGGTGAGGCGTACAGTGATTTCATGTCCTATGTAACACAGTACTACAGTGATAATCCGGCATTGCCACAAGAGATTTTGTTGCCGGAAATGCCCAAGGATCTTGCAACGGATAACGACAATTTGGATACGGGTTCTGATGCTGATGGATCGGTACCTGCCGCAGTTACGGTTGAGTTTGAGCAGACGGGACAAGTGGAGCATAGTAACGCTTCCCAGCCACTGGTTGCTGAGACTCGTGCAGCTTACGGAGGTTCCACTGAGGCAGAAGGTGAACAACCTGATAGTATGCAAGAGGATGCTCCAATAACGGACACAACTGCTTCAACTGAAAAGCTTCCATCAGGACTGGAAGATCCAACTCAGGTTGCTGCTGCTTTACAGGAGTGGTTGGAGATCAAAGTGCTCATCCCGCAACGTGGATTGAAACGCCAGATGATCACCATGGCTGTGGATAACGCACGTGTGGCATTGGAAGAGAAGTTCCGCTTGATTGAGCGAAATGAAGAACGTACATCCAAAGCTGCCGAAGGATTGGGACGTTTTATTGGACTGGATCAGCTTCACCGTATTGAAGCGTTTGATAACTCGAACATCCAGGGTACGAACCCGGTATCTGCCATGATCGTATTTACCGATGGTAAGCCGGATAAGAAAGAATATCGGAAGTACAAGGTCCGTTCGGTTGAAGGACCGGATGATTATGAAACGATGAGAGAAGTCATCCGTCGCCGTTACGAGCGGGTATTAAAAGAAAACCTGACCCAGCCTGACCTGATCGTGGTCGATGGTGGTAAAGGACAGATCTCGGCTGCGGTCGATATTTTGGAAAATGAGCTGGGGCTGTTTATTCCGGTATGCGGTCTGGTGAAGGATGCGAAGCATAAGACTTCGCAGTTGATGATCGGTAATCCACCGGAAGTTATCTCCCTGCCTCGGGATAGTCAGGAATTCTACCTGTTGCAGCGGATACAGGAAGAGGTCCACCGTTTTGCGATCTCGTTCCACCGGGAACAGCGTGGAAAATCCATGGTGACATCACGTTTGGATGCCATTCCGGGTATTGGAGAGAAGCGGCGTAAGCTGCTGTTGAAGCATTTTGGCTCTTTGCGCAAAATAAAAGAGGCCAGCGTCGAAGACTTCCGGCCTCTATCTATTGGTGACAAACTGGCAAATCAGATTATTGCAGCACTTCGTGATGAGGAGTCGTAACATACGGCTTCTCTTTTTGTTTTGGATTGAATTTGTAGACCATATATCCAACGATGGCCGGGAGTACAATCCAGAAGAGTCCGGCAGCCATATTCAGGGCATCACCCATAAACACTAAGCTGAGTCCCATAAGCAAGCTGTCGAAGATCACATGTGCGAATACAACGGCAATGAAGCCATGACGCAGCATGATCAGACTGAACAGCAATCCAATCACCATCAGCTCAATGGGACGAGTGATTACTGGATAGATCGGATACAGTGTGTGTCCAAGTGCCCAAATGATGGTTGGAATCAGACAGGCAATAAACGTGTTACGCACAATCTTCTGCATCATGCGAATGCCGAACAGTCGATAGACAGTTTCTTCACCAATACCGGCCATCCAGGCCATGATCGGGAAGAGCCAGGCATAGGTCATATTAAATGTAGATTGATCTGCTGACGTCGTTGACCATGTGCCAATGCTTCGCTCCAGAATGAAGAACAGGATGGATTGCACACCCAGTAGAATGAATGCCCACAGGTAACCAGCATACATACTATGAAGTACATATTTTCCATATCCGGGTTCTTTCGCACGAGGCCATGGGTTCAGACCTATTTTACGCCACATGCCGTCACCAGCAACGAGGGACAGATAGATGGTTGCACTCATGACGAGCGTAATTCCCGCCTGCATTAACATCAGGAACGCTAACATGAAGCTGGAGAGCCCTTGTGCCTGAAAGAGTGGAATCATGTTCAGCGTACCAATTACCGAAGCTGCGAAATACACCAGCGATAGAATGATCCCGCGTTTGAAAGACGTGTGTGCTCGGGTCAGAATGCTATAGATGATTGCCAGCACACCTAGAACAAAGGTCAGGAATGCATAGCCGCCATAGGTCATCCAATTGGCTTGGCGCGTTTGATCTTTCACATAATCGGTATGGGATTCAGGGACCGAGAAGCCAGGATCGAACGATCGTACCGCACCCTCTTCAAACGTAAAGTTCAGTTCGAGCTTGGAGTCTCCAATGTTTTTTGCAGAATCCACATACTTCAGTCCCGCTTCACCATCGCGAGTCTCCAGTTGAAGTGTCGGCACTTCATAACCGAATTCGGTCAGAACGCCAGCAGCAAGCTGTTGTTTCTCGTCCAGAGATATATTACCTTCAGCAAGTACTTGCGATGTGGTCACTTTCCCAGTGCTTTGTTCCGCTTCAATGGCGGTATAGAGGGAAGAAGGCAGTTCTCGTTTGAAGCCGACTACTTTTCCTGTTTTCATATGTACGTCAACATGAAGATAACCGCCCTTGTGTTGATCAGGCAAGCGAACGCGGAATACATCGTAAGGATAGCTTGTTTCCCATTTCTGGTTATAGGTATCAAGTTGTTTGGTTTTGGCCATATACCCGTAGATATCGGAATGTGTCTGGTAGGTTACCAGGGTTTTTTCATCATCATTTGGCAGTGTATAGTCATCCACAGAAGCTGCGAATGATCGTGCGGATTGCGTCGCCTGCTCCTTGGTTATGAAGGACGTGGACGGAATTTCTGTTGTTTGCGATGAGGTAGCAGGAAAGATCTGAAATACAAAAAATAGAATCAGGCCAATCGCCGCAAGCAACCCCAGCCGCTTGAAGTTAGCCTTGAGTTGCAAAGGCTGCCCTAAGGGATTCATATAATGGTGTTCCTCCTTAATCTAATATGGATATTAAAGTTAACATAGCACAGGCCAAGCACCGAATGCCAATGATGTAACGAAAACAGGTGTAAATCCTTGAAAATGAATGAAAAGGACCGAAAGAATCTGATCCATCCGTCGCCATATCTGAGTTCTTCCCTTTTTGGCTGAATTCGATCCGATTTACACAAAAAACGTTTTGTCTACAAACGTCGCAGCGCTTATAATTTTGAAACAAATGTGCAACGATTCGCATGTCTTTCGCCCAACAAGGGAACGAATAGGATATATTCCAACTTCATTATATATGTCGTTTTAATCTGAATCATACTTGTTTAACGTTTGGCAACAGCATTTCAAATGAAGAAGGCTCCACGGGGTGTGGAGTTATTTTCATTTTAGAAGAGGTGGAAGATACTCAAGTGAAACTGAATGTTCAATGGATGCGATTATCGCCACCCCGTATTCTTGTGTTAGGGTTTGCTGGCATCATATTGGTTGGCACACTGCTGTTAATGCTTCCGGCATCCAGCCGTAACGGTGACAGTCTTGCATTTATTGATGCGCTCTTTACAGCAACTTCGGCTGTTTGTGTCACTGGTTTGGTTGTGGTCGATACAGGGACTCATTTCTCGGTGCTGGGTCAGGTTGTGATCGCGATTTTGATTCAGATTGGCGGACTGGGCTTCATGACGATGTCCACGTTGGTTGCCATTGCGTTCAAACGGCGGATCTCGCTCAGGGAAAGGTTGATTCTACAGGAAGCGATGAACCAAAGCACGATGGAGGGCATCGTCCGGCTGATTCGTAAAGTTGTGATCTACTCACTCATTATCGAAGGGATATGTGGCACGTTGTTTGCCATCCGCTGGTCGTTCGACATGCCAGTCGGACAGGCGATTTATTATGGCTATTGGCATGCGATCTCCATGTTCAACAATGCGGGCTTTGATATGTTTGGCGATTTCCGCAGTCTGACCGGTTATGTGTATGACCCGTTGGTTAATTTTACAGCAATGTTCCTGATTGTCTCTGGCGGTATCGGTTTTGTGGTGTTGTCAGACCTGGTGGATTACCGCAAAACGCGGAAGCTGTCTCTACACTCCAAAGTTGTACTGTTAATGACTGGATTGTTGATTGTGTTTGGTGCACTTGTCATTTTCGTATTTGAATTTAGCAATCCGCGGACACTGGGTGGCCTGAACTGGGGTGGCAAAATTCTCGGTTCATTCTTTCAGTCCGTTACGCCGCGAACAGCAGGAGCCAATACGGTAGATATTGCCGGACTCAGGCAGGCAACACAGTTCTTTATGATCATTCTGATGTTTATTGGTGCTTCGCCGGGTTCTACCGGAGGCGGGATCAAAACAACGACATTTATGATTATGGCTGGTGCGGTCATCGCCATGATGCGTGGTCGTGAAGATATCGTATTTTTCCGCTATCGGCTTGTACAGGAACGGATCTTCAAGGCGCTTACCATTACATTGCTGGCACTCTTGTTCATCATAGCTGTAACGATGGCACTGAGTACCACAGAAGACGCCAGTTTTATGATGATCTTATTTGAAACGACATCGGCCTTTGGTACCGTTGGATTATCGCTCGGACTGACGCTGAAACTGACTACATTGGGCAAACTCCTGATCTGTTTTACGATGTTTGCAGGAAGGCTCGGACCGATCACATTAGCGTATGCACTCGGGCAGAAAAAGGGTAAAGAGTTATACAGGTATCCGGAAGGCAAAATGATTATTGGATAAATCTATTTTTAGTGAGTTTTGAAATTGATTTGGATAAGGGGTTCGTGAAGAACAATGAAAACACAGCAGTTTGCGGTGATTGGGCTTGGGCGGTTTGGCTCCAGTCTGGCACAGGAATTAATGGAACTCGGCTACGAGGTGCTAGGGATTGATAAAAATGAAGAAGTCGTCGAAGACATTAGTGAATTGGTCACCCATGCCGTTGTAGCCGATGCCACAGATGAGGAAGTGCTGCGCTCCCTGGGTATTCGTAATTTTGACTGCTGCATCGTTGCCATCGGGGATGATATCCAGACGAGCATTCTCACCGCGATTCTGTTAAAAGAGCTGGGCGTCAAGACGGTCGTGGCCAAGGCCATATCCGTCCTTCACGGACGAGCATTGGATAAACTGGGGATTGATCGAGTCGTTTATCCTGAGCGGGATATGGGCATTCGGGTTGCCCACCAGCTGGTTACCCCGAACTTGCTGGATTACATTGAATTATCCAATGATTACAGTATTGTCGAGATGAAGGTTCCCGCCTGTCTGCACAACAAGACACTTTCAACCTTGAATGCACGCGTACGTTTTGGTTGCAGCATTGTGGCGTTACAGAAAGAAGCTGGGGTCATTATTGCTCCGACAGCACTGGATTCGCTTCAGATGGGGGATATTATGGTCATTATTGGTAATAATGCAGATATCGACCGATTTGAAGAAGAGGTTATCAGCCAGGAGAGCTGATAATTAAGATGAGTTAAATAAGGAAGCCAGGGGTTAGAGCCTGGCTGATTCAGATCAAAGCTAAGGCGTCGTAGTCCTCCGTGAGGGCAATGGCGCCTTTGCTGTAAAGAGTGCAGCCGTCTCCTTGACCCATTGTCTGGAGGTCTCGCTGAGGTCCTCTTTTTCCCCATAGATCATACAGGTTGTTCTGCGGGTCTGCTGTAATTGAGGCAAATGAACAGAAACAAGATCATTGTCCGCGAGTAATTGTGGACGAAGATATGACTTGGGCAATAGAGCAGCAGCTTTGGCGGAAGGCAGAAGTCGGATGATCGCTTCAAAGGAATCAATCTCCATGCGAATATCCGGCATCACGGCACAGCGCTGGAAGAGGTCGTCCGTTAACTTGCGGTACCAGGTGCCTTTGGAGAACGTGATCATCGGCAGATCCTGCAAATGTTCCATCCCGGCTTCCTTGCCGGACAAAGGGTGTGTGAGCGGCACAACCAGCTCCAGGTGATCGTCAAAGAGTGGCACACAGTTAAGCCCCACTTCGCTGATGGAGGAGGCGACAATGCCCACATCGGCTTTTTTGTCACGCACAAACGAGACAATCTCATGTGTTTTTCCCGTCAACAGTTTCAGTTCGGCATTTGGATGTTTCTCCATAAAGGCATTGACGAGAGGTGGTAACGTAGTTTGAAGCGTCGTCAGACTGGCTCCGAGTGTAATGGTGCTTTGTTCTTCGTCTTTATATTGGGCGAGCATGGTGAGGAACTTCTGTTGCTGCTGCTTCTGTTCTACAGCGAAGGTATAGGCGAACTGGCCCACACTGGTTAACTCCAGCCGTTTGCCACGGCGGTGGAACAGGGCAACCCCGAGTTCATCCTCCAATTTGGCAATTTTGCGTGAGAGTGCGGGTTGGGACAAGTTCAGTAACTTGGATGCACGGTTCAGGCTGGACTGCTCCACGACCGCTGCAAATGCATTTAACTCCTCAAACATGAACAATAACCTCTTTTCCATGTATGTGATTCTTGCCCTTGCTTAATCGTTTTCCATGTTGTATAGCCTGTAAACCCAATGTTTCACTGCTTATACCTATAGGTTATAACATTTAATAATTATATTGCAATTCCCTTATAAGAAAAAAAGGAGTAACATGAATCGTGACACAAGTTGTTCACACCTGGGGAAAACGGAACAATTTGTCGAACCTTTTCATGGAAAAGGATTCGTGTCATGATAAGTGAAATCATTTATGAAAACGTTGTATTTAGCGAAAGGGGATCGACATTTTATGAAAGGGTTTTACTCCAGAAAGCTGCACTCCTTGCTTGGCGTCATTCCGCTCAGTTTGTTTTTTGTTGAGCATTTGGTGACGAACTTCTCGGCAGTTGAAGGCGGCAAAGAGGCTTTTGACGGTGCTGTTGCATTTCTGAACAGTCTGCCACTGGTTATTGTTTTGGAAACGCTCCTCATCTGGTTACCGTTGTTCTATCACGGTGTATATGGTCTGTATATTGCTTATCAGGCCAAGCCTAACGTGGGCCGTTATGGCAATGAGCGCAACTGGCGTTACACGTTGCAGCGGGTCAGTGGTGTCATTACGTTTGTATTCGTAATCTGGCACGTATGGGAGACTCGGGTGCAGGTTGCGTTGGGTACAGTCACCCACGAAGAACTTGGTGGTGTCATTCATGAGATCGTGATGAACCCGGTAACATTTATTCTATATCTGATCAGTGTGGTTGCGGCATCCTATCACTTTGCCAACGGTCTGTGGTCGTTTCTCGTTAGCTGGGGAATTACCGTGGGTCCGCGTGCGCAGCGTGTGTCCTCTTATGTGTGCATGAGTTTGTTTGGTATTATTTCCATTATGTTTATTGCTTCGTTGTTCGCTTTCCGGAGCATGGATTTCCAAGCAGTAACTTCGATGGTTGATGTAGTAAAAACAGTTCTAATTTAAGCATTTAGCGTATAAATGCTGACTTATAAGGGAGTGAACAGCAATGGCATCAACGAATGTAATTATTGTGGGCGGCGGTCTCGCGGGATTGATGGCGGCGATCAAATCGGCTGAAGCCGGAGTCCATGTTCATTTATTTTCACTGGTTCCTGTTAAACGATCCCACTCTGTATGCGCACAAGGCGGCATTAACGGAGCGGTGAATACCAAGGGTGAGGGTGACTCCCCATGGGTACACTTTGACGATACGGTATACGGCGGTGACTTCCTGGCGAACCAACCTCCTGTTAAAGCGATGTGCGAAGCAGCACCTGGCATCATTCACTTGATGGACCGTATGGGCGTAATGTTCAACCGGACACCGGAAGGTTTGCTTGATTTCCGTCGTTTCGGGGGAACGAAGCATCACCGTACGGCGTTTGCCGGAGCGACAACAGGACAACAATTGCTCTATGCATTAGACGAGCAGGTACGTCGCTGGGAAGCAGCGGGCCTGGTTACGAAATATGAGAACTGGGAGTTCCTGCAGGCGGTTTTGGATGATGAGGGCGTATGTCGCGGGATCGTGGCTCAGGATCTGAAAACGATGAAGGTACAGACCTTCCCGGCAGAAGCGGTTATTCTGGCGAGTGGTGGTCCGGGTATTATCTTCGGTAAAACGACCAACTCTGTAATTAACACAGGTACAGCGGCAAGTGCGGTGTATCAGCAAGGTGTAAATTACGCCAACGGGGAGTTCATTCAGATTCACCCGACAGCCATTCCAGGGGATGACAAGCTGCGTCTCATGTCTGAATCCGCTCGTGGTGAAGGTGGACGGATCTGGACGTACAAAGACGGAAAACCTTGGTACTTCCTTGAAGAAAAATATCCATCCTACGGTAACCTGGTTCCACGTGATATCGCAACTCGTGAGATCTTCAGCGTCTGCGTAGATATGGGTCTGGGTGTGAACGGCGAGAACATGGTTTATCTCGACCTGTCGCACAAAGATCCGAAGGAACTGGACGTTAAACTGGGCGGAATCATTGAGATCTATGAGAAGTTCATGGGCGATGACCCGCGTAAAATCCCAATGAAAATCTTCCCGGCAGTCCATTATTCCATGGGCGGTATGTGGGTAGATTACAACCAAATGACTAACATTCCGGGGCTGTTCGCAGCTGGTGAATGTGAATATCAATACCATGGTGCAAACCGTCTGGGTGCAAACTCATTGGTATCTGCGATCTATGGTGGTATGGTGGCTGGACCAAAAGCGGCTGAATATATCAAAGGACTTAAAAAATCATCCGCTGATATCCCATCTTCCGTATTTGAGAAACACACCAAACAACAAAGCGACAAATACGAAGGCATCTTGAAAATGCAGGGCACGGAAAATGCCTATGTCATTCATAAAGAGCTTGGCGAGTGGATGACAGCCAACATGACGGTTGTACGTTACAACGACAAGCTTGAAGCCACGATTGGCAAGATTAAGGAATTGAAAGAGCGTTATGGCAAAATCAACATGTACGACAGCTCTGGTTGGAATAACCCTAGCGCAGCATTCACTCGCCAACTGTGGAACATGATTGAACTGGCAGAAGCGATGACTCTCGGTGCTCTACTCCGTAACGAAAGCCGCGGCGCGCATTACAAACCGGAATTTACGGAACGTAATGACGAAGAGTTCTTGAAAACGACTATCGCAAGCTGGTCGAAGGAAGGCCCGAAAATCTCGTACGAGCCAGTAGACGTATCCCTGATCCCACCACGTATCCGGGATTACTCCAAAGATTAAGAACTACCATACTATTCAGGTAATGAATAGTTAAACACCTGAACGGAGAGGCAGGAGAACTTTGAAGAAGCAAAGCTTCTTCAAAGTTACTGCCATCAACGTGTTGGAGATGGAAATGCCCAGAAGAAGCAAAGCGCCTAGCAATGCTTCAGAACTTCAATACTGCCCATCCAGCATGAATGGAGTGCAGTTTCCAGCAAAGTGACCAACGTGCACAACATAGCGAAGGAAACAGCAATGCCCAGAAGAAGCAAAGCGCCTAGCGATGCTTCAGCACTTCAATACTGCCATCCACAATGAATTGGAGTGCAGTTTCCAGCAAAGTGACCCAGTGCACGACGTAGCGGAGGAAGCGGAAATGCCCAGAAGAAGCGAAGCGCTCGCCTTTATCACCGGATTTTAACCCTGGAAAGGGTTGATCAAAAAAATCCGGGGATAACAGCGATCAGAGGGGCATTCCGCTGACGAAGCGTCTCCCGTGCACCAAACCATTTTGCGCATCAGCAACACCAATCATCGTCACCAGAGGAGGGGACAACGATATGGCGGAACAAGCTACAGCCAACAAAACCGTCAAGTTTATCATCACCCGTCAGGATAGCCCGGAGTCATCTTCGTACAACGAAGAATTTGAGCTTCCGTACCGTCCCAACATGAACGTGATCAGCGCCCTGATGGAGATTCAGCGTAACCCGGTTAATACAGATGGCAAATCCATTGCTCCTGTGTGCTGGGATTCCAACTGTCTCGAAGAAGTCTGCGGTGCCTGCTCCATGGTTATCAACGGCAAGCCTCGTCAAGCGTGTGCAGCCCTGATCGACAAGCTGGAACAGCCTGTTCGTATCGAACCGATGAAGACATTCCCGGTGGTTCGTGACCTTGTCATCGACCGTAGCCGGATGTTTAGCGCCCTGAAACGCGTAAAAGCATGGATTCCGATCGATGGTACCTATGACCTCGGTCCAGGTCCACGGATGCCTGAGAAGAAGCGTCAGTGGGCATATGAACTGTCCAAATGCATGACATGTGGTGTATGTCTGGAAGCATGTCCGAACGTCAATGAGAAAACAGACTTTATCGGTCCAGCAGCACTGTCCCAAGTGCGCCTGTTCAACGCTCACCCAACAGGGGAGATGAACGCCGACGATCGCCTGGAAGCGTTGATGGAAGATGGAGGCATTGAGGGCTGTGGTAACTCACAGAACTGTGTGCAATCCTGTCCAAAAGGCATTCCACTGACAACCTCCATTGCCGAAATGAACAAACAAACGACCAAGCATATGTTCAAACGCTGGTTGGGTGTATAATCTCGTCATAACATGTGCAGAAGTGTAATCTGCAACTTAGAAGAAGTCGTGATCCCGGGCAGCAACATGCCGGAGATCCCGGCTTCTTTTTGTAATGAAGCAGAGGAACCGGGCTACCCATGCAGAATATGATATACTAAGGGGATGGATTAAGAGCGTAGAAGGAGGGGGAGATATGGCAGAGACACCGCGTCAGGGCAGCAACAACTCGCCGTCCCAGCGCTCGCACAAAGCATCAGGTGCAGAAGAGTCTGTGTTTCCTGGAGAAGAAAAGGATCATGATCCCTCTCGCCGAAGTTTCTTATTGCGCATGGTTTTGATGACGGCGGGTGCCAGTTTGCTTACAGGAGGTTATGCCTGGTTATGGGAACCGCGTCGTCTGGAGATCAAGCAAGTGGAGCTGAAACTTCCGAAGTTTCCAAAGGCATTTGACGGTTTGCGTGTAGTTCAGTTCAGCGATGCCCATCTTGGTTTTCATACCGGGGTGAAAGAGCTGAAGAAGTTGGCAGCAACGATTGAGGAGCAGCAACCGGACTTGATTTGTTTTACCGGAGACATCGTCGAGAGGGAAGCAGAGCCGATGCGTGAATGTATTCCGGTACTCGCCTCCATGCAAGCGAAGTATGGCAAATTTGCTGTTTTGGGGAATCATGATTATCGGGGCGGACAGCAGAATCAAGTGACAACCATGTTCCGTGAAGCCGGATTCACTTTGTTACGGAACGAACATGTGGTGATTGAACAAGGGGGCGAACGTCTGGCCATAGCTGGTCTGGATGACGCACTTACAGGCAGGCCTGATCCTGCCCAAGCCATCAAGGGATTGGATCATGATGTGTGGAAGTTGTTACTTATGCATGAACCGGATTATGCCGATATTGCCACTCCCTATGGTTTCGGATTACAACTTTCCGGTCATAGCCATGGTGGACAGGTACGTTTTCCCTGGATCGGGGCACTGACAACTCCGCGAGGTTCACACAAGTATGTTCAAGGATTGTATTACACGGATGTCCAGGGGGTATATTACACCACCCAGACACAAATGCCTGTGTATGTGAATCGTGGTTTTGGCATGACTCAACTGCCCATTCGTTTTCTGTGCAGACCAGAATTAACGGTGTTTGAGCTTAAAGGATTAACCACATAAAAGGAATATGAGATCATATTAGTTCAACTAAACTTTTTACACGAGAACGGAGAGGACAGAAATAACGTGAAGAAGCGAAGCGTTCGCCTTTATCTCCGGATTTTCCCTTTGAAGAAGGGAATCAAAAAATCTGGGGATAACAGCGATCGGAAGGTTATTCTGTCATCGGAGTGGCAAGTGTAAACGTACAACAGTGAACGATTCAACATGAATGGAGGTTATCCAGATGGAACGAATTGCGATTGTATCCGACATTCATGGCAACATGACTGCCTGGGAAGCAGTGTTGGAAGATATCCGAAGTCGGGGCGTGGAGCGAATCTTTTGTCTTGGTGACCTCGTGGGCAAGGGACCAGAACCGGTACAAGTTGTGGATCAGGTGAGAGCAACGTGCGAACTTGTCATCCGTGGCAATTGGGATGAACTGGTTGCGGTTAACCAGGACAACGAGAACTTTACGTGGCAAGCAGAACGGCTGGGTGAAGAACGATTGGCGTACTTGGCGGGCCTACCCTTCAGTCATCAATTTCAACTGAGCGGTCGCACCATCCGTCTGGTCCATGCTTCACCTCAAAGTGTGTACCATCGTGTACAGCCGTGGGATGCAATAGAAAAAAGGTTGGCAATGTTTGATCCTCCCGCTGATGAGCCTGAGCAAAGTGTTGCAGATGTTGTAGGTTATGGGGATGTGCATAACGCATACTTGCAGTATATGAACGGCAAGTTACTGTTTAATGCAGGCAGTGTTGGTAATCCACTCGATCTTCCCCAGGCTTCTTACTGTATTCTGGAGGGTGAAGACAGCAACGATAACAATGCCCCGTTCAATGTTCAATTTGTGCGGGTACCTTATGATATTGAGCGAGAAGTACAGGTTGCACAGTCGGCGAATGTTCCTGCATTGGATTTCTATATTCGTGAGATTCGTACGGGTATCTATCGCGGGTTGCAGGAGTAGTCAGCATCTGGGCCTTTTTGCTTGAGGAATTGAATGATGCAATATATTAATACTAAAATGCGAATACTAAAGTTCGTGGATCAGTTCAAATGGTATTACGCCGGATCATCATCAGAGCATGCTTGTCTTACCGGACTAGAGCCCGTTTAGGCAAAAGGAGCGATTGTCATGCTTACCCGAAAAATGCTGGTTCAAGGTCTGCCGGCTTTGTGGACAGAGCGTCTTGTCCTGCGATCATTACGTCAAAGTGATTACAGCACATTATCGGAACTTTTTTCCGATCCTCAAGTCATAAGATATGTGAATAGGGGAAGCCAGCCCACGCCAACCAGGGCGAGACGGTTATTGAACCAGATACGGAGCAGCAGCGCCAAGTTGGATTCGTTACATTATGGGATCTGCTGGAGAGGCAAGGAACATGTGATTGGAATCACCTCATTC
Organism: Paenibacillus sp. FSL M8-0212; assembly: GCF_038004645.1. Taxonomy (NCBI): domain Bacteria; kingdom Bacillati; phylum Bacillota; class Bacilli; order Caryophanales; family Paenibacillaceae; genus Paenibacillus; species Paenibacillus sp. FSL M8-0212. Next base: position 3,859,119 of record NZ_JBBORP010000001.1, read on the forward strand.
CAGCACTGGAATGATCAGAATGGTACCGCACAGATTGGTTATATCCTGAACAGGTCCTGTTGGGGCAGGGGTGTGGCTACCGAGGCGGTACAGCGGCTGTTGCAGTTTGGATTTGACGATCTTCATTTGTGGAGGGTGGAAGCACGTTGTTATGAGGCCAATGTATCTTCACAACGGGTGTTAAGCAAAATAGGGATGTCCTATGAGCGGAGTCTTCCCTCGTTCGGACTGCATGATGAAGATGACGAGGCATCAGAATCCCTGATGGATGTCAAAGTGTACAGCATGTACCGGGAACAATACGTACGCCCGCTTCAGGAAAAAGACCTGCAAACCCTGGTATCTGACAAGCCGCAATGACATAGAGTAAGAGTAGTCAAACGTGAATGAATCGAACTTCAATCATTTGTTACACAAATGAAATATAGCTGCAATTGAACTCTAACAGACAGGGGGTAAACTTATCTCATGACCCCCTTTTTGATAATAGATAATGCTGTTGGGACCCGCGCGAGCGGGTTCATTTTTTTTGCCCATATAAGTTAACTGTGGAGTATTTACACTGGCCACTCCGATGACAGAATAACCTTCTGATCGCTGTTATCCCCAGATTTTTTGATTCCCTTTTGAAAAGGGAAAATCCGTTGATAAACGCGACCGCTTCGCTTCTTCAAGTTATTTCTGTCCTCTACGTTATCGTGTAAATATGTAGTTTAACTTTATATAATATTATTTTATTTAGAATTAAACCCAAAACCCCCACAGCATGAACAAGCGCGCTGTGGGGGTTTCTATGTGGTCCTATATTTTTTACAGTGGTACAACCTGCATCTGTTTTTGCTTGAAGTATACCCAGTCGGTGAATCCGATCTCCTTGAGACGTGTACGAACGTCATCCAGCTCGTCTGCCACCCGCTGTGGTTTATGAGCGTCTGATCCAAATGTCACCTTCACTCCATAATGATGGGCGCGTTCCAGAATGGCATCCGAGGGATACCAGCCACCGCTGAGTTTGGTTTTGCCAGATGTGTTAATTTCGATTGCTACGTTGGATTCTGCAATGACCTGCAACGTTTCATCAATGGCCTGATCAGCGATAATTTCGGAGAAAGGTGGATAGTTTCCTTTCATCGCATCAATGTGTCCAAGAATCTGGAACATACCGCTGCGAGCCGATTCCCGGATTAATGAATAATAACTCTCTTTCACTTCAACTTTGCGAGCATTGCTCAGTCCATTCCACCGGGTTTTGTTGAAGATACTCACATCCTCGGTATGATGAACCGAACCAATAATATAGTCAAAAGGATACTGTCCCAGTGTGGTACGGTACAATTCTGCATAAGCAGGGAAGTAGTCGGATTCAATGCCGAGCAGCACATCGATTTTACCAGCGTACTCTTCTTTCAAAGCAAGGACTTCTTCCACATAATGCTGCAATTCCGACTTGCCCATTGCGATCCGGGGAAATGCCTGCTCAAGCTCACTGCCAAAGTACGGCGTATGATCCGAGATACCGATGGCCTGAAGTCCTGCCTTAATACCTGCCTCTATATAATCGCGGATGTTGCCGTCTGCGTGACCACAACGAAAATGATGTGTATGAAGATCAAATTTCATATGGAATCCTTCCTTTCTCATGGCTCATTGTCATTCTGAACTGATGAATTGGGTTTCCGGCATACCTTTGAGGTCACTTATGAATTGCTGCATCGCTGAGTTAAGGTACCGACTGGACTTATAGATAACACCAACAGGGTGACTGACCTCCAGCTCACTTAAGGGTATCATTCGCAATGTACCTTGACGCAACTCATGCGCAACAGATTGTTTGGAGATGACAGCTGCCCCGAGATCAATCTCGACCATCCGTTTCACTTCTTCGCTGCTCGACAACTCCATTACAATATTAGGTTCAATATTATGTTTCTTGAAGATCGTTTCCGTAAACCTTCGTCCTACTGTATCAGGGGACAGCAGAATCAATGGTGTACTCCGGAGCACATCCACTGCAGCATGTTTCTTCTTCGCCAGCGGATGGGAAGGAGATACCACGAGTTCAAATGTGTCATAGTACAGCACAGATGTATTCAGGTTGGGATTACGCTCCGTGAGATAACCGATACCAATATCAACCAGACCATTTTCGACCTGGGTATAGATCTGTGATGAAGGAAGGGATTGGATACTGGTTTTGATCAGCGGGAATTGATCTTGGAAATAGGATAACACCCTTGGCAAGATCTGAATAGCAATGGAAGTTGTTGTGCCTAATACGATACGTCCCTGAGGCGTTTCATCAAGATCGGACAATTTTTGTTTCAACTCATCAACGATATCGAGCATCCGTTCAGCGTGCTCCAGGAATACCTGTCCACGGTCTGTCAGGGTAACGGGTTGGTTCCGATCCACAAGAACGGTGCTGAATTCGTCCTCCAGACTTTTGATCTGGGCCGAGACGGCAGGCTGGGTCAGGTTCAGAAGTTCTCCCGCTTTGCGGAAGCTCATCGTTTTGGAAATGGTAATTAGTGTCTCCAGTTGGCTTATGTTCATAGGTGACCTCCTTGCAGGCAAAGTATCTTGATTATGTAGTGTTTGGTGTGATGTAATCCCGTAACTGGTTATTGTTCCGTTATCTTAAATTATAGGTGATTCAGGACAGCAGAGCAATGAAGGTAATTATCAGGATCAAAAGTAGTTCAAGAGACTGTGAAAAAAACGCGAATACAAGAATTTGATTTTTTTTACAGTTGTGAGAAAGCAGTAATAAAGTCCTAAATGCCTTTTGCCACGCACCATGAACGAAAAGCTTTCTTCAAAAGAAGTGAAAAGCGCTGTTTATTCGCTAGAATCAGCTATAAACATTTGCCCCACGGATGACGATAAATTATAGTACACATGATTTAACGAATTCTTAATGAATTCTTGTACGTGATAAAGTATAATAAATTTAATGAATATGGGACTTTTGGTGTGTGACCAATAACCCAGTGTGAGGGGGACATAGACAGTGAAAGCGGAAGTGATTAATCCTTTCCTGGAATCGGCACGGAACGTATTCGAACAGCTCATCCAGGTTTCGCCTTCCACCGGGAGTCTTGGCGTGAAAAATGTAGAGTACATTGCAGACCATGTCTGGATCGTGATCGGAATGACCGGACAACTTAGCGGAAACATTGTATTTGGAATCAATGAACAAGTTGCATTGAAAATTGTATCTGCGATGATGGGCGGTTTTGTCATTACAGAAATGGATGAAATGAGCAAAAGTGCGATTTCGGAACTGGGTAATATGATCAGTGGTAATGCCAGCACTATTCTGTCGAACCAGGGTGTTGTGGTCGATATTACACCTCCACAAGTGATGAAGTCCGAACATCTGACTACATTTAGTGCAACGAAAGCACTGAGTATTCCTTTGCTGATGGACGGCATTGGTGAGATGGATATTCAGGTCATGATCTCGTAGAATAGAACCATACGCCTCAAAAGGCAATATGTGTTCAATACGGGAGGACATCACGGATGCTGAAAGATCAGGTAGTGTTTATCACAGGTGCATCGAGTGGTATCGGTGCGCTGTGTGCGCAGATGCTGATAGAAGAAGGAGCCATCCCAATTCTGGCTGCCCGTTCGCGGGACAAGCTGGAAGAGATTGGTGCCTCGCTGAAAGGGCCGCATGAATTACTCACGCTTGATGTTACGGATAGTGAGCAGGTTCAGGCAGCTGTGGATGTGATATTGCATAAATACGGACGAATTGACATTTTGCTGAACAACGCAGGTTACGGGAAATTCGCAGCGATGACAGAGATGTCTGTACAGGAATTCGATGAGATGATGGACGTTAATTACATGGGCATTGTCCGCTGTACCAAAGCAGTGCTTCCACAGATGCTGGAACGGGGCAAAGGTCAGATTGTGAACGTGGCCTCCATGGCTGGCAAAATCGGTACAGCCAAATCCGCTTCCTATACTGCTACGAAACATGCTGTACTCGGATTTAGTAATGCGCTGCGTCAAGAGCTTCGGAAGACTGGCGTCATGGTGACAACGATTAATCCAGGTCCGATTGATACACCATTTTTCCATCGGGCTGACCCTTCTGGCAATTATGTGAATAATGTACGCTGGATGATGTTGAAACCGGAAGACGTTGCGGGTCATATGATTCGGGCGATGAAAAAGCGCAAGGAAGAAGTGAATCTGCCAAGACTTGCTTCTGCTGGCATATGGTTGTACCAGCTATTTCCTCGTCTTGCAGATCGATTGTCGCACGGTGTAATGAATCAGAAGTAAATGTGATACGAGGCATCATATACGGAATGAAAGAAAGGCTCCGCCGAGGGGCTTTTCTTTTTTTTGGCGTGTATACATACAATTCTGGAATAAGATTTGGTACACAGGCTTTTTTCGCATATAATGAAAGGTAATGTGATGACAGGCTTCGGTTTTATACAAGCAACTTATATGTTCAACTAAACTTTTACACAATAACGGAGGGGCCAGAAATAATAACCTGAAGAAGCGAAGCTAAAAGCTTTCTGAAAGAAAGCTGCATCGGAAGCATATGCTTCGCCTTTATCCCCGGATTTTTCCTTTTGAAAAATTCGATCAAAAAAATCTGGGGATAACAGTGATCATAAGGTTGTTCTGTCCTCGAAGTGTCAGTGTAAATAATCATTAGTTGAACTTATATAACATCAAAATGAATAAAATTAAAAGGATGGACATACATGACGAATCAAACATTTGCTTCAATTGGCGTGGAACAGGATCTGGAGGCCGTTTTGGCGAAACATGGCATTAACGAACCTTCACCTGTACAGGCTCAGACGATCCCGGTTATTTTGGAAGGCCGGGATGTCGTATCCAAATCCCAGACGGGAACAGGAAAAACGCTGGCATATCTGCTGCCACTGTTACAATCCATCAAAATGGATATCAAAGGTACGCAGAAACTCATTATTGCACCTACACAAGAGCTGGCGATGCAGATTGTACGTGAGGCACAGCGCTACGGGGAAGAACGCAAGATCGGCGTATTAGGTCTGATTGGTGGCGCAGCGGCTAAACGTCAGATCGAGAAGCTGCGTGAGCATCCCCAATTGGTTGTGGGTACACCGGGACGACTGAAGGAATTGATTACACTCAAAAAACTGAAAATGCACAACGTCTCTACGATTGTTATCGATGAAGCGGACCAAGTGTTCCAACTTGGCGGCGTAAGTGACGTGAACTTTGTACTCAAGAGCGCATTGCGGGATCGTCAGTTGATCTTCCTGTCAGCAACAATTGATGAGAATACGGCCGGACTCGCGAAGCGTGAGATGAAAGAGCCTGTTCAGATCGGAATTGAACCGGATCGAGCTACGGCTGCGGGCCTGGAGCATTATTATTTTGTAGAAGAAAACCGGAACAAAATTGACATGTTGCGTCGTCTGGTCAGACAGTACAATCCGGATCGGGCGATCGTATTTGTGAATGCAACCGAAGATATTGGTGAAGTTGAAGCAAAAATGAATCATCTGGGCTTGTCTGCTGCTGCGCTGTATGGGGATGCTGACAAAGTGACCCGCAGTAACGTATTGTCTGCCTTCCGTAATGGCAAACTTCAGTTGCTGATTGCCAGCGAAGTCGCTGCCAGAGGACTGGATATTGAAGGCTTGCCAATGGTCATTAACTATGACCCTGCCTTTGACTCGGAGCACTATGTTCACCGTGCAGGTCGTACAGGCCGGATGGGACGTTCGGGTATCGTTTTGTCCATTGTGGATGAAACACAGATCTTTATTATGCGTAAATTCGCACGCGAACTCGGAATAGAACTGTCAGAACGTGTACTCTTTGGCGGTAAAGTACTGGAGGCTGATCCGCGTCCGGACACGCGGCCTGAGGGACATTCGTTCTCCAGAAAACCAGGGCAATCCAGAGATCGCAAACCAGGTCAGGGCAATCGTAATGGGGGAACTAGAGCTACAATCTCCAATTCGCGTCCAGCAGGTAGCAAACCAACGGGGAATACAGGTCGTACGGAGCGCGACCAGGATCGTAAAAACAAAGGAGCACCCAAGTGGAGTAAAGACAAAACGCCACGCTCCGAAGAATAGAATCTGACGAAAGGGGTGCAGAGATAGATGGGGAACGTTCAATCACCTGTTCTGCAAATCAGCGGGTTAAGCGGAGGTTATAGTGCCAAAAGGCCAGTCCTTCACGGCATCGATCTGGAAGTTGGACGTGGAGAGATGGTCGGACTAATCGGCTTAAACGGTGCTGGAAAAAGTACAACCATGAAACATATCCTCGGCTTGATGACACCTCAACAGGGCGAAGTGCGAGTGATGGGCAAGAAGCGGGACGAGGATGCGCAGATCTACCAATCGGCCATGGCATTTGTACCGGAATCACCCGAACTGTATGATGAGATGACGGTGATGGAGCATCTGGAGTTTACGGCAAGAGCGTACAATGTGTCGGAGGCTGATTTCAAACAACGTACGGAGAAACTGCTTGAACTGTTCCGTATGAATGAAAAAAGTACAAGTCTGTCGACTCACCTGTCCAAGGGGATGCGGCAAAAGGTCATGATCATGTGTGCTTTTGTGGCCGGACCACCACTGTACATCATTGATGAGCCTTTCCTGGGGCTGGACCCGCTGGGTATCCGCTCCTTGCTTGATTTTATGCTTGAGATGAAAGCTTCGGGATCATCCATTCTGCTCAGTTCACACATTCTGTCCACGATTGAAAATTACTGTGACCGTTTTATCGTTCTGCACCGTGGGCAGGTTATTGCTCAAGGGACGCTGAATGAACTGCGCTCCCAATTCGGGGAATCGGATGCCACGCTGGAGCACATGTTCTATTCCCTCGTACAAGGCAGGGATTGAGCATGGATCTCAAGCTGCTATGGAAGCAAAGACGCACAGGATTCTGGAACGGAATTCTTCCTTATCTGGGTTATGTGATCCAGAGCGGTGTAGCTATGGTCTTTTTATTTCTCGTCATTGCGTTCTCCGCCTGGTATACATCGTTTGTTCAGAACATTCCCGCAGAATTCCCCATTCGCTGGATTGCATTGCTGCTGCTGGCACCACTGGTGCTGTTTAGCAGTTTTCGTACATATCTGCTTCCGGCAGATATCGTGTTCCTGCGACCACAGGAATACCGGATGCAGGAATATTTGAAGAACAGCTTTGCCCGGGGCATCATCTATAAAACTCTGGGCTTGCTGCTTGTGTTTGTTACACTGTGGCCCCTCTATGTCAGAGCAGATCTGGATGCAAGGCCATTTGGCTGGTTCATCGTATTCCTGTTGCTGTGGAAAGGGTTGTCCAGTTATGGAGCATGGCAAGAGCTAAGAATGGTTCAGGTTGGGGCAGCAAGAGGATATCGCCTCTTGCGATGGGCTCTGGCAGTGCTGGCGGTTGGCGCCTGGCTATGGCAACCACCGCAGCGGAGCGTATGGTTCCTGTTGTTGCTGGCTGTTGTCTACATCGTCGCCTTGCGTATACCAGTGAAACATCGGGTAGCGTGGGAAAGACTGATTCAGGTGGAGCAGGGTCAGGCTGGAAGGGTTATGCGGACGCTTGGCTGGTTTGTGGATGTACATTCATCCGGACAGAAAGTAAGTTCGCGTCGCTGGCTTAGCAAATTGGGGAACGCTCTTCCCTGGAATGCGGGGAAAGCTTACCGTTACTTGATAACCAAAACGTTTATTCGAACCGAAGTGTTCTCAATCGTGTTACGCCTAATTGTACTGGGCATGTTACTATCCTGGTGGACAGCAGGCAGCTACTTTGGTGTCGGTGTGTATTTGTTCTTCCTGTTGCTTGCAGGTGTACAGCTTGGTGCGCTGCGTCGCAGTCATAGTGAATCGTTTTGGATTATGATCTATCCAATCTCGGGTGAGAGTCGTCGTTCTCAGGTGTTGGGATTCATATTCCATCTACACGCACTGGCTGCGTTACTCATGTGGTTGCCTATGCTGGTTGCCGGAGCAAATGGACTGACTGTCACCGGAGTAGCACTTATTTTGGGTATACTGGTGATTGTGATCATGCGGCGTTCGCAAGGCAACAAGTGGTTGAAGGAAGAAGAAGACGAGTAAACAAGAGACCGTACCTTCGTACCTCTCGCCAGCCAAGATGGTGGGTCGAGGTGGAGGGTGACTTCTACTTAAATTAACAAAGAAGGGTATTCCGGGCTGTATCCCGGAATACCCTTCTTACTGCTGTAATGGAATCATGCAATCAGATCACTGGGTTCTCGCGCAAGTGTGTATTGGTACTAACAGAGGAACGATTTAGTGATAATCACGAGCAAGATGAACAGAACGAGAATGGCACCTGTGTTAGTAAATCCTCCGTAACCGCCGCATCCATAACCGCCTCTTGTATCTTCAACTCCAGACATGGTCATTCCCCTTTCAAGTGGTTGTTTGGCACGCCCTTGCGTACATCGTATATTATGTGCCTTGGGGGTAGGCTGATTGGGCCGATGCCCGGTAAAGCCAGAAATTGACGCTTTTGGGCTGATAAAACACAAAAGAACCCTTTGTATATCCAGAGACATGAAGCGTCGCCGTTATACAAAGGGTTCTTATATCATTCAGGGTTCAGGTCTATGTTAACTAAGTCGTCCGCAGATCCTGAACTCCACGATAAATGGTTTCATACAGATCTTCCAACCCGGATTCTTCAATACAGGAGAAGGCGATTCGAAGATCCGATTCACCCAGCGCGATTGTACCCACACCATATTTGTGCAGCAAATGGCTTCGAAGTTCTTCAGCGCCAACTTCTTTCAGCTTCAGGCACATGAAGTAACCGGAGTTGAAAGGATAATAGTCCCATGCATCTCCATACTTGCCGCTATCGAGAATGGCTTTTACCTTATTGGCGCGGCCTTTCATAATCTCGAACTTCTCCTGTTTCTGTGCTTCAAACTCCGGTGCTTTGAGCGCATCCAGTACAAAAGTCTGGGAAGGATGCGGGCCACTGGAGATCGTTGCCCGGATAATACCGAGTGTTTTCTGTTCCAATGCATGCAGAACGGCTGCATCTTCATGGGCATACGTAATGAATCCAACGCGGAAGCCCCATACGAACTCCTCCTTGGTTGCACCATCCACTTTTACAGTCAACACACGTGGATGAATGTTGGCAAGTTTGCCAAACAGGGATTCATGAATGGAATCTTCGAAGAACAGTCCGAAGTAAGCATCATCTGTTACAGCAACCACGTTAACGCCGGCTTCAGCTGCCTTAAGAATCGTGTTCACAATTGCATCTGCTTCTTCCGCTCCAGGCGTATAACCTGTTGGGTTATTCGGGAAGTTGAGCAGAACGATCGCTTTACCTTTGTCCTTTTGATCAAGCAAAGCCTGAAGCAGACCCTCACTGTTGAAGTTCAACTGATCATCGAACAGGGGATAATGAACCAACTGGCCATGACGACGAATTCCGAAGGTCAGCTCGTAATTTTCCCAGTTTTTATCCGGATATATGACAGCGTCCCCTTCATCGGCGAACAGGTCGGCTACGATACTTAGTCCATGGGTTAATGCATTGGTTACAATTGGATTGCCAAACGTTTTGCCTTCCAGGGAAGGCGTTTCCTTCAGCATCTTGTCTCTCCAGACGGTCCGCAATTCAGGTTTGCCTGCAGGTGGAGCGTAAGGATACAGATCCTTTGGCTGGAATGCAGACAGCTTCTCCTGAATAACCTGAAGATGCATCGGCACACCACCCTCCAGGGCGATACCAATCGTGGCATTATGGGTCTTGGCCAAGCTTGCTGCTTCAGCAGATTGACTCAAAATCCCCTCTTTAGGAAAATAAATTTCTTTGCCAAGCTGTGACAGCATGGAGTAGACGTGACTGCTGCCTGTCTGAATACTTTCGTTCAACTGTTCAGCCAGTGGATTCATTCTTTTCATCCTTCCAAGTCTTTGTGATTCAACTGCCTAACATTATATCACCTTGACATGCCCCCGTCACGGAAATTACGCAATATGACAGTTATATCACTTTACCGCGTTGTTGCAGAGGGTTTTCAGGTGGGTTATCGTTGAATTCAACCTTGAAGTAATCCTCAAGAAATGAAACTTATTGCTGATGAAATGGACAGTATTTCCGCATCATTTCAGCAGTTTCGGCATCTCTTCCTTCATTGCGCTGTTCCAACTGACCATTGATATGATCGAATCGTTCACTCGAGAGGTTTTGTCCAAATTTAAACTTGGCACTGATCCGTTCTGGATTAATTCGGACTACGGCTACAGCTTTGAGGTTGCCTGTGTAACGCGAGTCAGTAGCGTCAATGGGTACATATCCGCCTTGCGGCTGGAGTTTCTCCATGAATCGTTGCAGTACCTTACCTTTGATGTCCAGATCTTTAACCGGTTCAGCCTCACCAAAGGCCATGACACTTTTGAAGAAAGAAGTCGCCGGACAAGCAAGCTCAGGATCACTGAAATAAGATGGAATCAGGGAGAACTCTTCAGCTACCGTGAAACTGACCGATGAATCCTGTTTGATCTGTTTCATCTTCTCTCCAGCCAGACTGCCATGAAAATAAAAGCAACCGTCCATATATACGAAATTCAGTGGTGTAACCCGTGGTTGTCCGTCCGGGCTGACCGTTCCCAGAAACCCGAAGGAGCACTGATCCAGAAATGCGGTAATCTCCTGTTCTTCATCTACTGTGAATTCTTTCCGTCTCATGTGTATTCCCCCATCATTGAATGTATAATAGAACGCCATATCTTATGGATAACAATAGTTCATACATTGACAATGAAATAGATCCAATTTACATTCACTTTAGTAGGCCAATTCGTCGGGGATCACAGATGAAGACAAATGAAGAGAGGTGCATGATGGAATTGTGGCTGCCGATGGAAACCTATGAACTTCAGCATCGATACAAGTATGAGGCACTGTACCATGCGTTACGCGATGCCATTCATGCAGGCACATTGGTGGGAGGCACGCGGCTTCCTTCCACCCGTGAGTTGGCAAGGCAATATGAGATGTCACGTGGTTCGGTGGCTCAGGTATACGACATGCTGCTTGCGGATGGTTATGTCCATGCTCATCGGGGAAGAGGTACATTTGTAACCGAAACATTATCCACTCAGGAAAATGAAAAACAGGAAGCCGTTCTCAAGCTGTCTCCCTGGGGCGAACGAGTACAGATGTTGAATACGCAACATGAAGTCCTGCGGACTCAGATGTTTTCACCGAAGCCGTCCGTCATTAATTTTCAAATGCAGCGCATGCCTGCAGAACATTTCCCGCTAGGGGAGTGGAAGAGTGCACTCGCTGCTGTTCATCGCAGTGGTTGGCGAGAATCGAGTGGTGCAGCCGGTGATCCGGAACTGCGTGAGGCCATCGCCTCTCATCTCAGATGGACACGTGGTATCCAGGCTGAAGCATCTCAGATAGTATTGTTCAGTGGTTCAATGCAAGGCATCACCCTGTTATCTCAACTGCTGATTACGGAGAATACAGCAGTTGTATTGGAGAATCCGGGTTATCCGGGCATTGCCCATGCCGTCAAATCCTGCGGTGGGCACATCATCCCGGCAGAGGTGGATACCGCAGGCATTATTCCTCAGCCTTGGGAGGCACAGACGTTATTTGTCACCCCTACCCGGCAGTTTCCAACTGGTGCCGTACTGGGGTTGGACAGAAGACGTACCTTGCTTACGTGGGCCTCAAAGCGGAATGCAGTCATTATAGAAGATGATTATGACAGTGAATTCCGATGGGGCGGAAGACCGATTGAACCCCTCAAAGTGCTTGATCGTGAACAGCGTGTCATCTATGTCGGTTCATTCTCACAAACGATGGTTGCTTCGTTCCGACTTGGCTATGCCGTACTGCCGCCTGGTCTGGTAGAACCTCTTCTTGCCGCCAAGGCGCTGTATGAACCGGTACCTCCGGCGCTGTTAGAGCAGCGCGCACTGGCGAAATTTATGACCAGAGGAGGTTACCTGAGGCACTTACGACGGTTAACCCGGTTATACGGGGAACGGCATGATTTTTTTGTCCGAGAGATGGAACTACAGTTGCCGGAAGCATTCAAGATGCAGCTTGGTGATGCTGGACTGCATATTTACGCCACCTGGAATGGCGATGTGGACAGTTATCAGCGATTTAAAAAGCTTGCTGAGGAGGATGGCATATTGTTCCGTGATGCAGAGCGATATCGGTTGACTTCAGGTCATCCGGCGGCCTGCTTTGCTTTTGCACATCTGGAGAAAGAAGAGATAACAGAGGGAATCCGGCGAATGCGGCTAGCCTGGGAGAAGTGCACATTTTCGTTTCGGTGAATTCCGCTGTATAATGGGATAAGACATTTCGCTCCTGTAAGAGCAGAGATCATATATGAGCAAGTTGGATTGAATGATGCTATACAAGTTGAACAAATTATTTACACGAAAACGTAGAGGGCAGAAATAACCTGAAGAAGCGGAGCGTTCGCCTTTATCGTCAGATTTTCACCTTTGAAAAAGTGAATCAAAAAATCTGGGGATAACAGCGATCGGAAGGTTGTTCTGTCATCGGAGTGGCAAGTGTAAATGTTCTTTAGTTCAATTTCTATAGATACTGAAATACATATGGCCTGGATTGAAGAAGTGAGATTCAGATCAGAATGATGCCATATGCAGAGAGATTAACTATCAAGGGGGAGTGGCGACATGCTGCAGGCATCGCCGTCATCATTTGTTATTTTGCCCGCTGTCGCCAAAATTGTCTGTGAACCGGGCTGGAAGTGGCAGAAACGGGAAAAACCGATGCAAAACTATGATTTATTTTATGTATGGAGTGGTGAAGGAACGCTTGTACTGAATGACCAGTCGTATGAAGTTGGCAAGGGTAGTTGTTTCTTGTTCAGGCCAGGAGATCATCCTACTGCAACGCATAATAAGCAAAAACCGTTGGTACTTACGTATATTCATTTTGATGTGGACGTGCCTGTTGCTGACGTTCCCCAGTCCTATCGCGAGGTACAGGAAACGGTGGAGTTTGAGCACTTGCTGGCACGTTATGTAAGACTATTCTTATCGGATGTGTACGGACGTGATGAAGAGAGTCGATTGATTCTGAAGCAATTGATGATTCATTTGCTGCGCGCCGATACGGAAGAACCTGTAGAGAAAAAGGTAAGCAACCAGTTGTCCGATGTCATCCAGGAGGTCGCCAATTATGTGCGTCAGCATCCGGGGATTACGCATCGGGTGGAAGATCTGGCTGCCCGGGCCGGCTTATCGCCCCGATACTTCTCGATCAAGTTCAAGGAACTGGTGGGATCATCAGTGCAATCTTATATTATCCGCATGCGTATTGAACGGGCGGAACATCTGCTGGTGCATACCGGCATGAATGTGACCGAAGTGGCGGATGCTCTGGGCTACCGGGATATTTTCTTCTTCAGTCGTCAATTCAAGCAGTATACCGGCAAAAGCCCGTCCGAGATTCGTTAAAATTCTGATGGGAAGAACATGGCACCGTTTCAAGTCTGGAATGCAAGGGTAATTATCTAGCATTCCAGATGACCAAAAGGGGGAACTTGTGATGAACGGAAAACGTCGGGTCCGCAACCGGGGATGCTCTACGAAGGGATGCAATATTTTCCGGAACCGTCTGCGTCGCTTCAAACCGGCAGAGGACTTGCAAGATGTGTGGTTTTGAGGAGAACTCAGCAGACCAATAACGACGGAGCGAAGCTTCGTATTGCATGTATACATGGATGGATATGAAAGCATAAAGAGGATGGCGCAATACCTGGTTACAGGTGCTGCGCCATCCTCTTTATTTGCGTATGGACTCATTAGTTTTTCGGTTTCAAACGACCAAGCAATGCACCCATTTTGACCGAATCGCCTGGCTGTAAGCCCGGGTTTGGTTCGAATGTGCCACTTTGCGTCAGCAGAACAACGGTGGAACCGAATTCAAAATAGGCCAGATCATCGCCTTGTGCCCAGGTACTTGTGTCCGTATCAGCATATTGTATGCTACTCACGTTCATCGCGCCTACTTTGACAACCGCCACTTCACCGTAATCGTGTGCGATATACGTAATGAGCCGTTCGTTTCGACTAAGCACGGATCTCATATGGGTCAGGCCAAAGTCATTCACGGGATAAACTTTGCCTTTGATGTGTTCGCTCTCTATTTTGCGGCCGCTGACAGGTGCATGAATGCGGTGATAGTCGCGAGGGCTGAGATAGAGGACGAACCCGTACCCGTGCTTGTACTTCTCCAGATGGGGAGAATGGTTTAATAATTCAGCAAGTGTATAATTTTGTCCCTTAACATTCAGGAGTGTTCCTGCAGATATTGGACCGGCTGCCGTAATCTTGGCATCTACCGGGCTGATCAGTGCATGCTCTGAAAGTTCCAACGGGCGCATGCCCGGCTTTAATTTGCGGGTAAAGAAATCGTTCAGTGAACGGTATTCCTTCCAGTCTTTCTCGGCCTCCTGAACAGGGATGTCGTAGGTCCGGACAAAATAAGGGATAAATGCCTTACTTCCCCGGCTTTTGGAGAAGGCTCCCACAGTCCGGGAGATCCATTTGCGCGAAGAAAGCTCGGTCATTAATCGCAACAGCGTTTTTGCCATGAATATCCCCCTTAGGGTTAATGCGAACTTCAAGGCCGGCAAGACCGGCCGTTCTGCATAATATTGACACAGAATGCACACGAAATCAATATAGTCTCCTATCGTATGTCTGCGGTTGTCTCGGAATCCTCGAATTCTGTTCCAGCAGCAGACGCCCATAAGCCATCGGTTTGCTGTACGTTGCCTTCCAGTGTTCCGACATTCCCGCCTTGCGAAAACCGTAACGCTGATCCCGTCCATTGCATTCAATAAAATAGATTTGGCCGCTGCGCGTTATCCCGAGATCAAGGCCCAGATCAGCCAGATGTGGCAGACTGGTCGCCAGGTTCTGGGCAATTTGAAGTGCAACGAGTCCGATTCTGTATTCCAGTCGAGCCAGGTCAAAGCCAGATTCTTCTAATCCAAGGGCCTCTGCGAGCTTCATGACTTTACCGCCCTGGGCGATGTTGGTGACAAACGTATGGGCAGGAGCGGCTTTGGCAAACATGCCTGTTATTCCCCAAAGACCATCGCTGCCACGTTGTACAGATACCCGCAAATCTACTGGCCTGCCCTCATAACGTACCAGTGGGATACGCTCTTCAATGAGGTAGGCATGGCGAAAGATCCGCCTTAGGGTGGCGGAAGGAAGCTGTCCTTTGCTCAATCGGAAGGTAGCCCACCCTTTGCGTGCAGCCTTCGTCTCACAGGTTAGTTTCCACTGTCCATCTCGCTCAAAGACTCGCATAATCCCATGACCGATGCTACCGCTGCATGGTTTGATGACGAGGTCATCATATTGTTCCATCATATAGGCCAGAGACTCTGGCGTAGCTTTAACTGCGTGGGGCAGGTGTTCTCGCAAGGCGAGGTCCTGATGAAGCATGTCATGAATGTGATCTTTACGGTACCGGTTGCGAACATTAAATACCTGGATACCCTGCAACATCAGCTTGGTAATCTGATGCTGTTCCGTCCGGCGAAGTTGGAGTGATCGGTTATGAATGACGGAGGGCAGTGGCATGCGCTCGCGAACATATCTGCCTTCTTTTTTTACATAGGCAAGACAAGTCTTTTGATCCGAATCAATATCTTCCAGCCTCAAAAAGCAGGGGGTTAATCCATAACTGGCCGCTGCCTGTTCATAATTCGCGAGTGATTCCTGACCGGTCCTTCCGGCCGGTATCCCCCGGTACATGCGTGAATCGAACATAATGCCGATCGTTTCTTGGAGCATGACCGTTCCTCCTTCGATGTTATCGCGACCATGGATCGTCCATTCATGGAATGCCGGCCTGTCACCGCATGGCTCAGACATCGCGATAACGCAGACCGGTGTGTAAGATGCATCGCCAAGCACTAGTGCTTGCTCAGGGCGTGTCTAAAACTCCGAAGGAAGCAGGTTTTGCCGAATTTCCGTTCCAAGCAAGGAAGTTTTCCGCATGCGTGCCGGGGCACGTCAAGGGAAAGTGACGTAGCAGAGGGCGAAAAGACGCTGAAAGATGCACTTCAGCGAGTTTTCAGACACGACCTAGATATAATATCCTATGACATGACTGGGACGGGGGCGTGGACAGCCGCCTTTCATCTGAAGCCCTGACACGCCTATTTCCACAAAGATCATCGAACCTTCCTGTCTTCACGCCTGTACATTCGTGCTCTGGAATCCGCAAAAGTCATAAATGAAGTGGCAGATGCCCATATGGAAGCATATGATGCCGGAGACGAACGTTAGAGGAAGGAGCAAGCTGCATGAGTAAAAATGGCAAAAAGAAGGTTCCGACGCCGAAACTGCGGCATGTGAGCCCGAAATTCAAGGAATTGGAACTGACTGATCGCCGGGCAGACAAGATGAACTCAGGTTTTACTGTGAATAGGGAAGAACGTTTGAATACGAATAAAAGGGATTCGAGGGCTGTTCAGGAGTCGGAAGAATTTCTATTTGAATCAACAGAGCTACCTGCTTCAACGAACGAGCTGGAAGAGCTAGAGATCGAAGCCAAAATCAAGCCGGAACCCGTAGAGTCTGATAGCAAGGAAGTTGAGACACAAGATAGTTCGGAAAAGCAGATTCAGGTTAGCAGCTTGGCTACGCTTGCTCTGGAAGAAGAGCAGGACATCAACAAGCAGGAGTTAGCAAGCAAGGATCGGCTGCAGATCCTGAACCAAAATCAGATGCCGGGTCATACCGGACACTACATCTACACGGACGACTTGAGTGAATTTGCTGTTACGGAGAGCAAGTTGGCTCCTTTCTCTGTGGATGCCTCCAAGCTGAAACCGGATGCGGTCGGCAGTGAAGCATTGCAGGATTATGCGGTGACCAGCATTCACATTGCAGACGGGGCCATTGTTTCGGCGAAACTTGCGGAAGCGTCTGTATCTGAGGAACACCTGATAGACGGCTCTGTGTCTGGTCATAAAATACGAAATGCTTCGATTGCCGGTGAGAAAATCAGAGATGGCAGTATTACTTCTCAGAAGCTTGGCAACCAGGTCATCGATTCGACCAAAATTGCCGACGGTTCCATCGGCACAAGACACCTCAGCCGCATGCTGGTAACGGAAGAATTAATCAAGAATCATGCCGTAACTGGAGACAAAATTGCGATTAGCGGGGTGGATACAAGACATCTCACGGGGGGAGCTGTGAATACCTCCAAACTGGCTGACGATGCAGTGACTACATCCAAAATTCGGGAAGCTGCTGTCACAGGCAGCAAAATCGAAGAACTATCCATCGAGTCTCACCATATTCAGGCAGGTGCTGTTAAACAGACACATCTGGCAGAAGGGTCTGTCGGTCGTTCACAACTTTTAAATGGCAGTATTGGAAGTGACCAGATAGAAGATGGATCCATACAAACAAGACATTTAGCTGAGGGTTCACTAAGTGGAAGACATCTCTTGGATGGTTCAATCGGATCAAGTCAGATTCGCGCTCATTCCGTTGGCAAGGAGCAGATAGGCAATGGAGAAGTGGGCAGTGAGCATTTGACGGAAGGTGCAGTAACCAGCAGCAAACTGGCAGACCAGTCTGTGGGAACAGCAAAATTGCTGGAGCAGTCCATTACGTCATCCAAGATCTCTGATCAGAGCGTCATTTCTTCCAAAATTGCGGATGAAGCCGTACAAGGTAAACATCTTGCCAAAGGGTCCATTCGTGCGGAACACATTGCGAATCGAGGAATCACACCGGTACATGTGGACAATTCTGCAATTCACTCCATTCACATTGCAAGTGGAAGCATCGAGGCAACTCATCTATCTGCCGGAAGTGTGTCCGGAGACGCTCTTGCAGACGACGTGGTGTGTGAGCGGCATCTTGCAGAGGCGGCCGTGGGTAGTTATGAATTACAGGATGCTGCCGTCACAGACGTTAAACTCGCGGATGGAAGTGTGACAACAGAAAAGCTTGGAACGGCATCGGTGAGTAGCAGAGCGCTTGCCCCGGGAAGTGTTATATCCTCGCATCTTGCGAGTGGTGGAGTCACAGGTACACATCTGGCTCCAGGCAGCGTGGGTTCCGAGGCCCTGAGACCTTATGCAGTGAAATCGGAACACCTGACAGAACATGCCGTAGGTGTACCTCATCTTCAGCCGGGCAGTGTTGAAACGGATGCGATTGCACGGGCCGCGGTCACAACTGACAAATTGGCTATTGATAGTGTAACTTCAGCCCAGTTGGCTGGCGGGTCCATTTTTCCGCCTCATCTAACAGATCATGCGGTTACCTCCCCCAAGCTTTCACCAGAGAGTGTTGCCACAGATAAACTGGCGGATTTTGCTGTCACGTCAGCTAAACTGGCAGACGGCAGCGTGACTTCTTCCAAGATTATGGCAGAGAGCATTAACGCCAAACATATTCCAGCAGGAACCATTCGCGGGTATCACCTGAAGCAGCATGCCGTTTCACTGGAACATTTGTCGGAAGAAATACGCTCGCCGGAATTATTCGCTGATGGCAGTATTACGGGCAACAAACTTCGGCATGGTTCCGTAAGTGCAGACCATTTGACAGCAGACTCGGTATCCGGGACAGAGCTACAACAGGCTGCTGTAGGTAGCGAGCACTTGCAGCCATCCGTTGTACAATCGGTCCATCTGGCTGAAGGCAGCGTGAAATCGGAACATTTGGGAACTCAAGTAGTGAACTCACAACATCTGAAGCCGGACATCATTCATGAGGAGCATATTGCTGAACAGGTGGTCACGTCCCACCACTTGGCACCTGGATCTGTGGAAACAGACCATCTGGCACCTTTATCGATTACAGCGGCTCATCTTCAGCCAGGTTTGATCAGTGGTTTGCATCTTCAGGCAGAGTCGACAAGTGCTGTTCACCTGCAGCAAGGAGCTGTACATTCCCGTCATATTCAAGATGGTGAAATTCTTCCTCATCACATCCATGAACGCAGCATCGGAACGATGCATCTGGAAGAAGAAGCGGTAAGTACGATTATTTTGCAGGATGAATCTGTCACACGCTCCAAACTGGCGAGTGGTAGTGTAGATGGCAGCAAATTAGCTGCAGGGGCAGTATCGGCTGCCCACATTGCCAACGAAAGTGTGGAAACCCGTCATATCCAAGAAGGAGCGATCCTTGCTGAACATATTCAAGAATGCAGTATTGGCTCCATTCATCTGGATGAGGACTCTGTAAGTGCGGTTCATTTGAAAAATGGATCTGTAACAAGTGCCAAACTGGCGGATGGCAGTATTAACGGTAGCAAATTGCTTGAAGGTACGGTATCGGGGATTCATATTGCATCCGAAAGCGTGCAATCCGAGCATATTCAGGCAGACGCCATTCATGCTGACCATATTCAGGAGCGGAGCATCGGCACAATCCATCTGGAGGATGAAGCAGTAAGTGCGATTCACCTGCAAAATGGGTCTGTCATCAGTGCCAAACTGGCCGACGGCAGTGTAACCGGCAGCAAGTTGATCGAAGATGCGGTGTCGGGAATCCATATCGCCTCTGAAAGTGTGCAATCCCGCCATATCCAGGCAGGAGTAATCCTTGCTGACCATATTCAGGAGCACAGTATTGGCATGCTTCACTTGGAACAGGAAGCAGTAAGTGCCATTCATCTGCAAAATGGATCTGTAACAAGTACCAAGTTGGCCGACGGCAGTGTAACCGGCAGCAAGTTGCTTGAAGGAGCAGTATCGGATATCCACATTGCAGACGATAGTGTGCAATCCCGTCATATTCAAGAGGGAACAATCCTTGCTGATCATATTCAAGAACGGAGTATCGGCACAGCACATTTGGAAGAGGAATCGGTAAGTGCCATTCATTTGCAAAATGGATCTGTAACGAGTGCCAAACTGGCGGATGGCAGTATAACCGGCAGCAAGTTACTCGAAGGTACCGTATCCGGGATTCATATCGCATCGGAGAGTGTGCAATCCGGGCATATTCAGGCAGGAGCTATTCAGGCTGGTCATATTCAGGAGCGAAGCATCGGCACAGCCCATCTGGAAGAGGAAGCAGTAAGTGCGGTTCATCTGCAAAATGGGTCCGTAACAAGTGCCAAATTGGCTGACAGTAGCATTAGCGGCAGCAAATTGCTCGAAGATACTATATTGGGGAGCCATATCGCATCGGAAAGTGTGCAAACACGCCACATCCAGGCAGGAGCGATCCTTGCTGATCATATTCTGGAGCATAGCATCGGTACGTCCCATCTGGAGGAGGAAGTAATAAGTGCGATTCATCTGCAAGATGGGGCCGTAACGGGTGCCAAACTGGCGGATGGCAGTGTGAGCAGTAGCAAACTGCTTGAAGATGCGGTGTCGGATGTCCATATTGCCAATGGAAGTGTGCAATCCCGTCATATTCAAGAGAGAGCCATACATGCTGACCATATTCAAGAGCGAAGCATTGGGATCTCCCACCTCAAAGCGGAATCGGTAAGTGCGATTCACCTGCACAATGGTTCCATTACAAGTGCCAAGATGGCTGACGGCAGTGTAAACGGAAATAAATTGCTTGAAGGTGCGGTATCGGCTATCCACATAGCAGACAAAAGTGTGCAAACTCGTCATATTCAGGATGGAACCATTCTTGCTGATCATATTCAGGAACGCAGTATTCGCACAACCCATCTGGAAGAGGAAGCAGTAAGCGGGGTTCATCTGCAAAATGGGTCTGTCACCAGTGCCAAATTGGCCGATGGCAGCGTGAACGGCAGCAAACTGAGTGAGCAGAGTATTACCTCTAATCATTTGAATGCGGGGATTGTAGGTCCAGCGCATCTGAGCGAAGAGATATGGAATGCGATCCGTCAGTTCAGTGGAGAAACGCTGGAGCAACTGGCAGCTATCAAAAGACAAGAGGGATTGCTTCAACCAGAAAATGAAGGTGTACAGCAATCACAGCAGGTAATCGTTGAGGCATTACCGAGTACTGATCTGGAGCAACAACAAGAGCTGATATCCGAAACAGATCAGCTTGGTGAACTACCGGCAGCTTTGTTCACGACGGAGCAGGCAGATGAGGCAGATCAGGCTCAGCAACCACAGCTTGAACAGTCACAAGAGATCGCTGGAACTACGGAGTTTATGTTGAGTGAACAATCGATTAAACAGGAACATCTCTGTGATGATGCCGTGGGCAGCAGCCAGTTGCAATCGGGGGCAGTTCAGGCCAAACATCTGGCCTTCCAACCCGTTCGCAGCGTAAGCAAACAACCGGTTGTACAACAATTCGGGATGGAAGCTTTTGTACTGCCAGAGAGTGAAGTATGCACAGAAGTAACCGTTGTTTTTGAAGAATCATTTGCTTCAGAACATTATGTGATTGTGGGCATGAGCAATGATCGGGGATTCCAGATTTCCCTGCTCTCACAGAGTGAGGACGAAGCGGTACTTGAAGTGTCACGTACAGCAGATTGCAAGCATACGTACGGGTTGTTGTCATGGATTGCTGCGGGACCTTCGCAAGAATAGTGCCGATTGTTGTATCCGTAATACACAAATGACAAAAGCGGTGTCCAGAGTTGTCCGGGACACCGCTTTTGGTTGATATAAGCTTAATCCGTTCGGACGGTGAGGGGGTGTCTGAACGTTTCGTTACCATTATGATGAGTACATTATAAGTTCAACCACAATAAAATAAGATTTTACAGGCCTACAGCTTGATATGCTTTGGTAATAGCAGTAGCTTCAGCAGAAGTTGCTCCGTACAGATCTTTGGCTGCTTGAATGGTAGCTGTTTTGGCAGCGGCAAATTTGGACGTTGTTGTCAGGTAGTTCACCAGTGTGCTGTAGAAAATCTGGATCGCTTTATCCCGGCCGATTCCGGTAACAGTTACACCATTATGTGTTCCGCCCTGAGCAGCAAGGAAATAGGCTTTATTGATGATACCACTGTTGATATGGACACCGCCGTTGTCCTGTGTGCCTGTGTAGCGATCGCTGTATTTGTCAGGTTGACCATACAATGTAGGGTTGGAGAGGGAGCGCAGCGCATCTCCTGGAATGTTAGGTGTGTAGATATCATCACCGAGCAGCCAGTTTTTGCTTTGGATCGTATTACCGAAAATATCGGCAAAGGCTTCATTGAGTGCACCTGGTTCATTGCGATATTCCAGATTGGCTGTGTATTCAATAACACCATGCGTTAGTTCATGACCCACAACATCGAGGTCACCAGATAAGGATCGGAACGTCGTTCCGTCTCCGTCCCCAAAGACAATCTGTGCCCCGTTCCAGAAGGCATTATTGTAATTGGAGCCGTAGTGCACGGTTGATCTGATCAACAATCCGTTACCATTAATACCGTTACGGTTGAATTTGTTCTTGTAGAAATCATACGTAGCAGCTGCATGAGCGTGAGCATCTACACCTGCACGATCGGTCCATACATTATCCGAATCCGTGAGCAAGGTACCAGGCAGTGAGGAGCCATTGTTCGCCGTGTACGTTTGGATGCCATTGCCGCGAGTGGTGTCTTTCAGTTGGAAGGTGCTTCCGGATTGGGTGGTTGTCAGGGTTTTGGTATCTCCAAGCACACCTGTACCTGTTCCAGTGGCAAAGTTAATGAGGTCAAACTGGGATACGATACTGCCATCCACTGCGTTAATGAAATATTTGGTCCGTAGAGGGGCAGGTTCCAGTACGTTTACTTCCGTAATGTAAACCAGATACGTCTGACCATCTTCTTCATGATGATAGATGTTCAATTCAGCTTGAGGTGTGATTTCCGCGGCACCAAGTTCTCCAATCCGGGAAGTTGCTTCTTCGGTTGCAATACGGATCGCGTCTTCTCCGCTGATCTCGGCTACACCATCATTCGGAATGGCCTGCTCTTCAATCGGTGGAAGATCGCCAAGTGCGGAACTCACGGCTCCGGTTTTGTCCAGGTGCACCGTCTGTTCTGCACCATATACCGGGATACCTTTAATATACTGTTTCAGGCGGAAGTGTCTTACGCCAGATGTATCTGTGTTTCTTTTGACAATTTTGAGCTGGGATTTCACATCGGAATTCAGGAATTGTTCCTGCTGTCCAAGATAATTAAAGATGGTGTCATCTGTTCCACTGTTCAATGGAATACCCTCCTCAGAGGCATAAGGGGCCTGAAGTGGAATGGATTGATCAGACACTGGAGCTGCAGTAGCAGAGGATACGGAAGCGAGCAAAAGAGCTCCTCCAAGAATTGTTGGCATAACTTTGGCAAATTTCATAGTAAACTCTCCCATTCTTATACTTATTTTTTGGTTGGAAAATGTTCATGCCAGTCTCGGTTGGAATTCCGTCTGCAACTTGGGCAGCGCGGAGCGTGGGGCTGAACCTGAAGCGTGGAATGAGACAAGAAACGATTGGAACAAAATCGGCTTGGCCTTAGCTCGGGAAGTGTTAAGCGCAACACCAAACGAAAAGGATAACCGTTTATTCAGTTCAACCCGAAGGTTTAATCGTCTATTGTGTTCCTCTTTCAGAAAGCCGGGGGTTGTCCAATTGCGCAGGTAGAAGATACGTTCACGGAAAACTGGGGTGTTCAATCCGGGTTTGCGTAAATGACAAAGGCAGTGTGTTCTGAACGGCATCACTCCTCTCAAGAGTAAAATGTATCTGCTTAACAGGTTCTGTGAATGAGGTCATAATCTAATCAACCTAAGGTCAATAAATGATTTAAAAAATGAATGAGAACTTATGTTCACAACAAGGTTATTTTTGTAAATAAAACTGCTTGGAACGTATATTAACACAATGTAAAACTTTGGAAAAGATACAAATTTAGATTTTTGCTAAAATTGTGTCTGAAGTAGGGGAGAGGTAGCGTTTTTCACATATTTTGGCGTATTTTGTCTAAAAGCAAGGCCTGTACTCTCGTGTTTACAGGGAGAACCTGCTTAGTGCAAGGACAAACGCCGTTTCCACTGCTCCACGAATACATAGAATAACGTGTACTCCCTTGGCATGCCGATGATCGAATGCGGGAGGTGAAACTGTTGCGCAAAACCCGTACTACAGCACGTTATGCAACTCGATCCAATGTGACACGAAGAAAAACGGTGCTGAAGAAACGAAGATGGAAGTCTGGACACAAAAAGGGTACAAAGGCCTATACGTTCGTTATTCCATCCAAACAGCTGATGTCACAGGCTAAGGATGGAGTAGAGAATGGAGCGGAAAATGGCATGAGTGATGCTCCTTCACACAGGGATGTTTCTCAGCGACCGATCCTCTCGGTCATTATCCCTGCTATGAATGAGGAGAAAAGGATTGGTGCAGTTGTTCGTGAAGCGCGGCGGATATGCCGTGATGCTGAAGTGCTTGTCATTGTGAATGGTTCAACAGACGGTACGGCTAGCGCAGCCAAACGGGCTGGAGCACGAGTGCTCACGTATGCAGAAGCGCTAGGGCATGATGGAGGACGAAAAGTAGGCGCAGCGGAGGCGCGTGGTCAGGTGTTGCTATTTACTGATGCAGATATCGCAATTCCCGCAGAGCATCTTGCACCTTACGTGAAGGCTGTGCTGAAGGGAACGGATGTGGCACTCAACGACTACCATGGGCCGGTCACTCATCATCCTGTTCATCCGGTAGTGGAGGCCAAACACATGTTGAACAGCATACTCGCAAGATCCGATCTCCGGGGGGCATCCATGACAGCTATTCCACATGCAATAAGCCGAAAAGGACTTGAGGTCATGGGCATATCCTCACTGGAAGTTCCGCCACTCGCACAAGCGAAGGCAGTGATCGGCGGACTTCGAGTACGCGCTGTTCATCACGTACCTGTGGGTAGAATGAATGCAGTGCGAATCAAGAAGCGAAGCGGACCTGATCCGCTCAGTCAAGTGGTACTGAATGATCATATGGCAGCGATTAAGTGGATTACGGATACGCTCGGTCCCCGCGGAGGTTATACCGATCTGAAACGTGTTCGCAACCTGGCGAGGTAAGCATGTCGCATCGGATGATGCAGCATGCTGGAGGTGAGGAAATGAAGGGACGTTCAGGGGTTGTCCGCCGCAGGCGGACAACAAGTAGACAAATGACAGCAGGAAGAACAGTAATGAACAAGCGTCATAGGAAAAAGAAACATGTAGATATTCAAAAAAAAAGAAGAAGCCGAGCAAAGTCTGGCCAAGTAGATCTGCACTTGATGTGGAAAGCGGGGCAAGTTGCAGGAAGCGAGGCAAAGGCGAACAACACAGTATCAGAAGAACATGCACGTCTCGTATGGAATGCACACGCGGCGAACGTTGGGGAGCTAAGTAACTTCGAGCTAGCTCTGAAGTCAGGTAAGGCATTTATGCAGGGTTATGCTCAGGCCTCGGGACATTCATTCCAGATCGTGCCGCTACCCCTTCGTCATTCGGCTGCTGCCGTTGTCTGTGCCTGTAATGAGGAACATACACTGGGGCAGGTGTTATTGCAACTAAAGCGGTTGCCTCTGACGGATATTATTGTGGTACTGAATGGAACGACAGATGACAGTTTGAAGCAGGTACTAGGGCAGCCGGGACTTACAGTAATCTATGAACCGGATCGGGCAGGACATGATGTGGGCCGGGCACTTGGAGCCAAGATGACGGATGCGGAGACGGTACTTTTTGTGGATGGAGATATGGTCGTCTCTGCTGAACAGCTTGCACCCTTTCTGTTCGCGGTTGATCGGGGACAGGATGTGGCGTTGAATAATCTGACGTCTTTGCTTCCTGCGTTTGCCGGGCAGGATGAGGTAAGCCGGATCAAAGCATATCTGAACCGAACATTAGGCAGGGCAGATCTTGGTTCCAATTCCATGACAGCCGTGCCTCATGCATTATCTCGTCGTATGATTCAGACGGTGAAGTCAGCATCACTGGCCGTTCCACCGAAGGCACAAAGTCTAGCTATTCAGCATGGAATGAACGTCTCGGCACCAAGTCAGGTGGATGTTATTCGTTCCAATCGGTTGCGTCCTGGTAACACGGGAAGTGGGAATGATGTCGCCAAATTGATCATTGGAGATCATCTGGAGGCACTGGCTACATTGCTGGGTACAGGTTGGAATCCAGCCCAGGCACATACACTCTCCCGTGTAGAAGTGGCTTACAGGAGGAACGCCTAATGACACTGACGAGTATGATTATCCCAACTTACAATGGTCTGGATCTGATCAGGCCCTGCATCGATGCCATACGTCAATACTCGGGCGATCCTGCGTCATATGAAATTATCGTGGTAGATAACGGTTCGACGGATGGAACGGCTGAATATTGTGCGCTGGAGCGAATTCGATTTGTAAGGTTCCCGGACAATCGTGGGTTTCCGGCAGCGTGTAACGCTGGACTTCGTGCAGCTTGCGGGGATGAGCTGTTGCTGTTGAACAATGATGTTACGGTCACGCCCCGTTGGCTGGAGAACCTGCGAACGGCTCTGTACAGTGACGCAAGTATTGGGATCACGGGGCCTGTTACGAATTATGCAAGCGGCATCCAGCAGATTAAACTGCAGTTTCGGGACATGGAGCATTTTCAGGAGTTGGCCAATTCCAATAATGTTGCGGATTCTTCAAGGTGGAGGGAAGTACGCCGGATCGTCGGTCTGTGCATGCTGATGAAACGAGATGTCGTGGAATCGGTTGGACTGCTTGACGAGGCATATTCTCCGGGACACTATGAGGATGACGATTATTGTTATAGAGCAAGATTGCAGGGATATCGCCTGCTGGTATGTGGAGATGTTCTCGTGCATCATCAGGGAAGTGCCAGCTTCCAGAAGACAGATCCGGTAGCGTGGAAACAGCTGCTTGAGCGTAATCGTTCGATTTTTATGAACAAATGGCATGTCGATCCGCTTGAATATATGGACATATCCGATGAAGGAGGGAACGTGGAATGAAAGGTGTAATTCTTGCCGGCGGAACAGGAACTAGACTGTATCCGCTGACCCGGCTCATTAACAAACATCTGCTTCCAGTCGGTAAACATCCGATGATTATGTATGGCATCGACAGGCTCCGCCAGGCAGGCATTGATGAACTATTGATTGTGATCAACAAACATTCCGCCGGGTTATATACAGAGTATCTTGGTGGCGGAGCGGATCATGGGGTCAAGTTGACTTATCGCATTCAGGAAAAGGCAGGCGGGATTGCGGAAGCGTTGGATCTGGCAACTTCTTTTATTCTTCCTGGCGAAAAATTCGTTGTGCTTCTCGGAGATAATCTCTTCAGCGATGATCTGAAGCCTTATGTGGACCGTTACATGCAGCAACCTGCTGGTACAGCGCGAGTTCTGCTCAAAGAGGTGGATGATGCACGACGTTACGGGGTGCCTGTTTTTGATCCAAAGCATCCAGAGCGAATCTCGTACATTGAGGAGAAGCCAAGCCAGCCGAAAACCTCTTATTGTGTGACGGGCATATATATGTATGACGATCATGTATTTAACCTGATTCGCAACATTGCGCCGTCTGCGCGTGGAGAACTTGAAATTACGGATGTGAATAATCACTACGCATCTGCTGGCGGACTGGAATACGATATTTTGCAGAAATACTGGAGTGATGCAGGTACATTTGAATCCCTCCAGGAAGCAGCTGTCCGTATGAAAGGACAATTGCCCTAAAATATATGCGACTGATGCTGCCGCTGTGCGGTGCCCCATGGGAGCAGAACACTCTGCGCCGGAGCTGGAAGGATGCTCCGGCGCTTTGCGCAGCGACAATTCTCGTGCATGCCAAAGGAGGGAATGGCGTGAGAGTAGTGACACGCACCGGGGCCGCTAGGGCCTCCGTGTCGGGTAAGCCCCGGGGCATCCACCCGGCCGTATTTATGGGCAGTGGCACTCCGGCAGCAGCAGATACAGGGTCTGCTGGAGTCAGAGGTGTGAAGTCAGGGAAACGTAGTACCCTGACCAAAGCGGGTACATCTGCAGGCGCAGCGCATAAGGTCCGTGCAGGCAAAGCGAGCAGCACAGGCAGTGTTGTTGGCAGAGCAGGCAAAGCTGGCTCTGCGAGCGCGAGCAAAGCGGCAAGAGCCAGCCGCACCGGCAAAGGCAAAGCCGGCCTGCGCCGGGCCACTGCTGGGCGCAGGCCTGCACCAGCGCGGGGCCGGCGTGCCGCTGCCCGCGCCAAGCAGCGCACGGCGATGCGCCGTGCGCCCATGCCAGCACCGCAAGCCAGCACGCCACAGGCGATGCCTGCCAGCGGTGCTGGCCCCGCCCCGCGCCAGGTGACACACCCGAAGGGTGTCGCCCCCGCGGGGCGGGGAGGCGCTGCCGGCGCGAAGGCGGGCAGCGCGAAGGGTTTGCCGCCTCCGCCCGCGGAGCACGCAGTGCAGGCGGAGGCCGTGCCCGGCGGCTACGCCGAGGGCTACCGCGACGGCGTATTCGCCGGCGGGGAGGCGCTGGTGGCGCAGCACATCCCGCCGGATCACATTCTGCCTGCCGTGGCGGCGGCAGATCTGATCGCGGCGGGATTCCGCCAATACGCGCCCAGCCTGGCCCGGCTGTCCAGCCCTCATGAGATGGCTGGACACATCACGGCGGCGCTGGATGCGCAGCGCCCCTTGTCTGTCGTTCGCCTCGGAGATGGCGAACTGCTCACGCTGGCAGCCGATACGGTGCTGCCAGGCCAGGAAGTGCAGGAGCTGGCACCGTTTCTGCCCTATGCAGGGGTGCCAAGCTCAACGCCAGACATCCGCGCGATGCTTGCGGAAGCCATACAGGCCGCCGACTGGGTTGGCGTGCCGATCTCGCGGGCGCCGACATTCCAGGGGCTGTTATTCCCGGTATTGCGCTACTTCGGGATCGACTGGTCCCGGCTGAAATTGACCAGTTCCACGATCAATTACAGTCTGCATCAGTCCGGCCTGGTGTTGCCCTTGCTGCAAGGACGGCGGGTTCTGCTCATAGGTAGCCAGGCACCAGAGCTTGCGGCACTGCTGCATAACCGGGGGATTCATGTCACAGGCATCATTGGTTCTGTGGCAGGAGTTATGGATATTCCGAGGGTGATGCAGCAAACCTCAGAACATGCTTTTGATATCGCGTTGGTGGCGGCGGGAATTCCGGCGGTCATTCTGTGTCGGCGAATTGCAGGTGAACTCGGCAAGGTCGCTCTGGATTTTGGACATTTGGCTGACAAACTGGTAACAGGAGAGCTTCAACTCTAGTGGACCGTCCGGGGGCTGGTTATGTGCGTGTTGGCCTCACGGACAAGTGGAAATGGAGGGAGCAACATGAGCACACCCGATCAACAGCGCGGGGAAAAACGTCATGGCCGCAGCAACAAGGTTAATGCTCGAAACGTCATTCGTCGAAATGGTCACAGTTATCACAACATCACTCCAAATATCAGCACTCGCAGTGAAAACAACCGGAATGGCAGCGTAAGCAGCGAAAAAAAAGCGAACCGCCGTGCCGCGCAGCGCGATGTCTCGAGACCTGCGATGGCAGTCCTGCATGCAGCAGGTCGTCGCTCAATGCAGAAATCCAGACGTAAAGGCAAAAGCAGGCGCACAGCCAAAGGCGCCAGGATCTACAAACAGGGGTATCGTAGAGGATACGACGAAGGTGTCCGCCAGGGACAGAGTTCATTTGGTCTTGTTTTTGAAGGAGTCAGCATCATTATCCCCACGTACAATCAGCGGGAGTATGTGCTGCAATGTGTGTCCAGTATCGAGAAACATACCCCTGCCCCCTTCGAAATCATTGTCGTGGATAATGGCTCCAAGGATGGAACTGCCGAGGCCATGCTCCGCAAAGGCGGCATGGTGAGGGTGGCTGCCCTTGATCAGAACCGGGGGTTTGCCGGAGGTGTCAATCATGGGCTGATGATGGCGAGAGGACGACATATCATCGTGCTGAACAACGATACGCTCGTTACTCCAGGCTGGCTGGATAACATGATGACTTGTCTTGCCAGTGATCCGAAGATTGGTGTGGTGGGTCCGGTGACCAACTATATTGGTGGGGATCAGCAGATTCAGGTTCCGTACCGTGAGGTAGAAGAGATGTGGCCTTTTGCCGCGACACATAATCGTCCGGATGCAGACAAACATCGAATAACCAATCGCCTGGTCGGATTCTGCTGGTTGTTCTCACGGGAGCTGCTGGAACGAGTAGGTTATCTGGACGAAGGGTACGCGGTGGGCAATTTCGAAGATGATGACTGGATCATTCGGGTGAAGCTGGCAGGATACCAGCTTGCGGTAGCCGGGGATGCTTTTATCCACCACTTCGGAAGTGTCAGTATGAAAGCCTTGGGTGAGCAGGACTTTGCTGTAGTGAATAAGGATAACGAGCAGTTTTATAGCCAAAAGTGGGGAGATCCCCATGCGCTGGTTGCCGAAACCTCCCGGTTGGCTAGAGAACAAACCTCTGGTACCCCATCTGGTCAACAAGAGGATGGTGACACAAACCCAATGGATCCGCGTCAGCGAATCTCAACGCAGGGCAGCCAAGATCCAGCATTACAATTCAGACACAGTTATGACTTCTACCCGGAAGGCTCGTTCCTGTCCGATGCCAAAGGAGATGTCTATACATTAACTGGCGGTCGGCGGCGTAAGCTGAATATCCCTGTACCGCGTGGAATATCTCCTGTTCAGGTTGCCAAACCGGACCTGCTCGCCATTCCTGCCGGAGAAGCACTGATATCAGCGGGGGACGTGCAAGGATGGCCGAGGGAATCACAACAGGTGCATACGACAGCGGTTCATGGTTCTCACCATGGCTGGGCAGAAGGAAGTATTGTTGCCGCAGTGGATGCACCCGAGAGTCGATATCAGATCAGCGGAGACAAGCGGAGACGATTTGTTTCGGTCTATGCGGCAGAACGTTGGGGTGTACATTCTGGGCATATTATCAGCGTGTCTGCGGACCAACTGAATTCAATGGAAGAAGGCTGGCCCATTATCGCCCCACCTCAGCTCTTGAACCCGGATCTGTAATGTCAGGCGATCTGTTTATCCAGATTGGCAGTATGATGCGGAATGGAAAATGTAGCGGTACCCTGTGTAATCGCTCTGATTCATTCCGCATCCGAATATTACATATGAGTTGTTAGCTAGACTACTGAAGCAGAGCGATTCATTCCTGTAAAATAAGCCATCTTTCAAATTTATAATTTAATCTTTCTATTTGGTTATAGGTTTATTCTATTAGCAAATCCATTGACGCATGAGGGGCGCAGGAGTACATTTAGAGCCATAATTCTTATTTAACAGATGGGAATTGAAGGTCTAGGGCGTTCATAGTTAATCACCCAGACCTTGATCTTAAAACCAATCAGGAGGTATGTCGATGTCATCATCAACCAAAAAAGTCGTGCTGTGGAGCAAAACAGGCTGTCATTTCTGCGGGGAAGTGAAAGCATTTCTGACAGAGCGAAACCAGCCTTTTGAGAACATTGAAGTGCAGGGAAATGACGTGCTGCGAGATGTGCTTGAAGCAAAATATGGCATTCGGCATGTACCTGTCATTGAAGTGGGAGGGGACGGCAAGTTTGAAGCCTTGCTGGAACCTGATCTGGAGAAGCTGGCTGAACTTCTGGCACGAACGGACGAAGCGGCAGCAGTCTAACGGGAGTTAATATATACCTTTGAAGCAAGCCGTTCCGGCTGTTGCATGATGCAAGATCGCATTTGTACAGCAGCTGGAACGTTCATAAGTTATGGCTCACTTGGGATGTAAATGGTCTTATTTACATCTTCAATGTTCATATAGAAAAAATCTATTAGTCACGCTGTTGACCCTTTTACGGGGCAGTGATAAGATTTGTGAAATTAAAACAAACCAAACTCATAGGAATAGTTAACTTTTAAGTTATTTTGCATACGTAATCAGTTCAGTTGGCCCTTGATCATTCTTTTGAAGATTCTAATCCAAGGAAGGCGGAGTGCATATGACAGCGAAACGCAGTTTGAAATTTGGAGCCATTATTCATGGGGTTGGAGGAAGCAACACCACATGGAGACACCCGGAGGTTCTGTCGGATGCCAGCGTTAACTTTGGATTCTACAAACGTCAGGCACTGAAAGCGGAGGAAGGCAAGTTCGATCTGGTCTTTATCGCAGACGGTCTGTATATTACTGAGAAATCCATTCCGCATTTCCTGAATCGCTTCGAACCAATCAGTATCCTCTCCGCTTTGGCTGCCGTTACTTCACGCATTGGACTGGTGGGTACCCTCTCAACATCCTATAGTGATCCGTTCACCGTAGCCAGACAGTTCGGTTCTCTCGATCAGATCAGTGATGGCCGTGCAGGCTGGAACGTCGTGACTTCTCCGCTGGAAGGGACGGCGAAGAATTATAGTAAGAGCAGTCACCCTTCGCATCCGGAACGTTATCGCATTGCCGCAGAATATTTACAGGTAACCAAAGGGTTGTGGGACTCTTGGGAAGATGATGCCTTTGTAAGAGACAAAGAGAGCGGCGTTTTCTTCGATCCATCCAAGCTGCACACGCTTAATCATGAAGGAGAGTTTTTCTCCGTACAAGGTCCGCTCAATATTGCCCGTTCACGGCAAGGACAGCCGGTGATTTTCCAGGCAGGTTCATCGGAAGATGGCAAAACGCTGGCGGCACAAGAAGCGGATGCAGTATTCACTGGGCACGACAGTATTGAAGATGCACAGGCATTCTATAAGGATGTCAAAACACGAGCGGCTTCCTATGGACGTTCTTCACAGGATATTGTCATTCTACCAGGCATCAATCCTATTGTTGGACGGACGGAAGAGGAGGCTGAACAGAAATATCAGGAAATCGCAAGCTTGGTCACCATTGATAAAGCGCTGGATTATCTGGGACGTTTCTACGAACATCATGATTTCTCCCAATATCCATTGGATGAGCCTTTCCCGGAGCTGAATGGCATTGGAAGCAACAGCTTCCGCAGTGGAACCGACAAGATCAAGAAGGACGCCAAAGAGCAAGGATTGACCTTGCGTGAAGTGGCTCTGCGGGCAGCAACACCGCGTAGCAAATTCCTTGGAACACCGGAGCAGGTCGCTGACAAGATTCAGGAATGGTTTGAGACGGAAGCAGCGGATGGTTTCATTATTGCTTCGGAGTTGCCAAGTGGGTTGTCTGATTTTGTGGAACTCGTTGTGCCGATTCTGCAAGAACGCGGTCTGTATCGTACGGACTATGAACACGATACTTTGCGGGGGAACCTTGGGGTACAGATTCCGGTTAACCGTTATACGGCTGCCAAGGAACAAGTCGTATCTGATTTGGCATGACGGATAGGGAGCGAACGAGCATCTGATGTTGTCTGCTGTTATCTCCAACCGGTAATAAAGTAATTACTACGTTTCGTACTATCTTAAAACCGACTTAACTCATAGGATATATCAAGTATCAAGTATATGCATCAATATAATGACACCTGTATACACAGAGGGGGAAGCGATATGAACAGGTCTATCTCATGGATGAAATATATGGCATTGGCAGCAGTATTGGTGATGGTATTATCCGGTTGCGGAGCGGCGGGAGGCAGCACGAACAGTACGGCACAGGCATCAGGTGGGGGGCAGGCCGGGCAAGCTGAAGGAGGCAACCTGACTTTTGCACTCGCGACTTCACCGGATACACTAGACCCTCATCGCAGTGGGCTTGCCGTAACGGTACGTGCGATCCGGACGATCTACGATAATCTGGTCGTGCAGTTGCCTGATGGTTCCATCAAACCTTGGCTCGCCACGGAATGGAGCGTATCCGAAGATGGCAAGAGTTATACGTTCAAGCTGCGTGAAGGTGTGAAGTTCCATGATGGTACACCTTTTAATGCGGAAGCCGTGAAATACAATCTGGACCGGGTGATTGACCCGGCCACCAAAGCTGCCAATTCCCTTGCCCTGATTAGACCCTATAGCTCCTCCGAGGTCATTGATGAATATACGATCAAGGTAAATCTGGAATCACCATCACAAGCTTTTCTTGGCAATTTGAGTCAGGCGCTGCTGGGAATCGTATCCCCTACGGCTGCTCAAAAATATGGAGACCAATTAGGTGAAAATCCGGTGGGCACAGGTCCGTATACCTTTGTGAAATGGGATGAAAATGCGGATATCGTCGTTGCCAAGAACAAGGATTACAACTGGGGACCTGAGACGGTTGAAAATAAAGCCGCGCCCCATGTGGATACGATCACATTCAAAATTGTACCGGAAGAAGCGACACGCATCGGAAGTGTACAAAGTGGTCAGGTACTCGCTGCCGAGACCGTTCCACCGCAAAATATCGCTGCATTGAAAAACGATCCGAACCAGCAACTGTTGCAGGCTAACACGGTGGGATTGCCATATACACTCTTTTTCAATCTGCGCAAAGCGCCTTGGGATGATGTGAAAGTAAGGCAGGCGGTACAATCCGCTGTAGATGTGGAATCGATTGTTAAAACATTGTATCTGGGCAACTACGAACGTGCGTGGTCTGCACTGTCTCCTGGAATTCTGGGTTATGATGCATCGCTGGAAGGAAGCATTAACCCGGACATCAACAAAGCCAATCAGCTGCTGGACGAACAAGGCTGGGTGAAAGGTGCCGATGGCATTCGTGCAAAAGACGGCCAGAAGCTGACCCTGCGTTATGTCGATGGTTCGCCCAATCGGGAGAAACGAAATGACATTGCCGCCATTATTCAACAACAGTTGAAGCAGGTAGGCATCGCTGTTGAAGTGGAAATTACCAAAGACGTAGCAACGGTCATCTATCAAAACTGGGATTATGATCTATATGGCAATAGCCAGGTCAACTCCGATCCCAATGCCTTGTACGCTTTCTATCATACGAGTGCAGAGGGACAGCGTCCGACATTATCCGGTTTGTCTGATCCGAAGATCGATGAATTGCTGGAACAGGGGGCGGTTGAGAGTGACGCGGATAAACGTGTCGAGATCTACAATCAGATCCAACAATACCTGATTGAGCAAGCGGTAATTCTGCCGATCTATGTATTCCCTTATACTGTCGCAGCATCCAAAAAGGTCGAAGGCATCAAGTTTGATTCACTGGGGTATCCACTCTTTAACGATGTCCGCATTCAGCCCTAACATGAACGGCCAATCCAGATTCAGGAAGGAGATATCCCGGTATGGTTCAAACGATACTGTCACGACTCGCAACATCGCTTCTGGTTATTTTCGGAGCTTCGGTGCTGGTGTACTGCATCATGTATCTCCTGCCGGGTGATCCGGTTCTACTCATGCTGGACCCGTCCTCGGCTACCCCGGAGATGATCGAGAATCTGCGGGTTCAGCTTGGACTGGATCAGCCGTTTTACATCCAGTTTGCGAACTATTTCGGTGATATGCTGCGTGGGGATTTCGGTAAATCGATGATCAATTCGGATCCGGTTTTGCCAAAAATCCTGGAACATTTTCCAGCGACACTGGCTTTGACCGCACTCAGTTCAATCATTGCCATCACGATTGGAATTACACTTGGTGTACTGTCTGCAATTCATCGCAATGGCGTGATTGATTTCGTCGCCCGGCTCGTTGGACTGTTCGGTATCTCTATGCCAACCTTCTGGACGGGGATACTGCTCATCCTGTTATTTTCAGTACAGCTTGGCTGGTTCCCTGCGATGGGTTCCGACGGATTCAGCTCACTGGTTCTTCCGGCAGCTACGCTGGGTCTCGTTGGTGCAGGGTTTATCGTACGAATGGTGCGGAACAGCATGTTGGAAGTGATCAATGAACCATTTATCGTGGCTTTACGGGCCAAAGGACTTTCGGAGCGCGCCATCATGTATGGCCATGCGCTGCGTAATGCGCTGATCCCTGCCGTAACGGTAATTGGCATGCTGATCGGTGATCTGCTTGCGGGTACGGTTGTGGTGGAGACTGTCTTCTCCAGACAAGGAATCGGCCGGATTATTGCAGATGCGCTAATGGCCAAAGATCTGCCCGTGGTGCAAGGGGTTGTTTTCTTTACATCCATTATCTATGTGGTCTTGAATTTGCTGGTGGACATCTCGTATTCGTACATTGATCCCCGGGTTCGGCGTGCAGTCCGAACATGATGACAGCCGGAACAGTCAGAAGTGTCCTGATGCGGAGTATGGAAGGAGGAGTTGTTGCTCATGAGCATGAAACCTTTGGTTGGTGACAAAAAAGTATGGGCGGACGTAGGACGCATACGTCTGTGGAATCGCCGCCCTTGGCGCTATCGCGTTTCACTCGCGGTATCCCGATTATTCTTTTATGCAGCATTGCTGGTGGTCGTGTTTACCGTGGCATGTGCGATTGTACCGGGCTGGATTGCTCCGTATGATCCAACTCAGATGATGACGGATGCCATCCTGCAGGCTCCCTCTGCTGCGCACCTGTTCGGGACGGACTATTTTGGCAGAGATATCTTCAGCGTGGTTGTGCATGGGAGCAGAGATTCATTGCTCATTGGATTCGCCTCGGTACTTGTAGGCGGGATTGTTGGCAGTGCTCTTGGTATTATCTCCGGTTATGCCGGAGGTATTGTTGATACCATCACCATGCGGGCTGTTGATATTCTGATGGCTGTACCCGGCGTACTGCTTGCATTATCTGTTGCAGCTGCTCTCGGGCCAGGACTGATGAATATTGCACTGGCTGTTGCGGTTTCCTCCATTCCGGGCTACGCACGGGTGATGCGTGGGCAGGTCATATCAGTTAAAGGTCTGCCTTTCATTACAGCGACACGTTCACTGGGCGGTTCCAATACACGCATTTTCTGGAAACATGTACTGCCACATTCGTTGTCACCCTTGCTGGTCATGGCTACACTGGGCGTAGGGACATCAATTCTTACGGGTTCCGGACTCAGTTTTCTGGGACTTGGGGTGTTGAAGGAAATACCGGATTGGGGCGCATTGCTCTCGCAAGGTAGAGGGTATCTGACGGTTGCCTGGTGGATCTGTACGTTCCCGGGTCTGGCGATCACTTTGTTTGTACTGGCGGTTAATCTGATTGGAGACGATATTCGCGATCGGTTGGATCCCAAAGTAAAAGGAGCGGCTTGACCGCTATTCCAAGGAGGAATACGTTATGTCACATGTTGTCATTATTGCCGGATCACCTTCCAAACGTTCGCGTTTGACAGGTCTGACGGATTACAGCAGCCAAAAATTAACGGAGGCAGGCATCACCGTTGAAGTCATTCATGTTGTGGATCTTCCCGCTGAGGATCTGGTGCAAGCCCGGTTTGACAGCTCGTTCATTCGTGATGCACTTGCTGTCGTGGAAGCGGCGGATGCAGTTATTGTGGCTACACCTGTGTATAAGGCATCGTACTCGGGAGTGCTCAAGCTGTTCCTGGATCTGATTCCGCAAGAAGGGCTACGGGGTAAGTTGACACTCCCACTCGTTATTGGTGGCTCCATTGCTCATCTGCTCGCCATTGATTATGCATTGAAGCCTGTACTGGCAGCCCTTGGTGGAAGACATATCTTGGGTGGCGTGTATGCTGTGGATCAGGGAATTGAACGATTGGATGATGGGAAATTTGTGCTCTCGGCGGATATTACTACACGTCTGGATCGCTCGCTGGATGAATTGATATTGACACTGGAAAAGGATGGGATTACGATATCATAAAACCAAGTAAATATATTGGATAAATCAATATAAGATCAAACGTCTGCGGACGTGGATACGGAGGCGCTCATGAATATCGAGAATATTGAAGCATTTGTATATATCAATCATTATGGAAGCTTCAATAAGGCTGCCGAAGTACTCTTCTTGTCCCAACCTTCGGTCACAGCTCGCATTCAGTCACTGGAAAGGGAGCTGGGCTGCAAGTTGTTTGATCGGCTTGGCAAGCAAATTGTGCTGACAGAGGAAGGTCGGAAATTCCTGCCATATGCGCAGCAAGTGCTGCAAGTGATTCAGAAGGGCAAGCAGAAGATTCAGCAACGGCGATCAACACCGGATGCGCTTCGGCTCGGTAGTACAGTATCGGTGTCCAATTATGTCATTCCTGATTTTCTACCCAAGATCAAGGAAGCTTACCCCGAAATTAACATCAAATTGACGACAGCAACGACGGATCAGCTGATTGCCAAACTGCTTGGTCAGGAGATCGATCTTGCCTTTGTACGCAAGGTCATGCATCCTGCGATCCGTACGGTTGCTTTTTATGAAGATCCGATCCAGCTCTATGTGTACAAAGGACATCCATTCATTGAGAGCGGGCATGTCAGCATGGAAGCCATCCGGAATGAGCAACTGGTCTTTTTCGAATGTGGTTCACTGGATTGGCTTCGCATTCACCGGGCTTTCGACTCGCTGGAACATCCGCCGAATATTACATATCATGTCGATAATTCGGAGACAGCGAAGAAACTGGTTATGCAAGGGGCAGGCATTGCTTTTCTCCCGGGACTGACGGTGAAGAAGGAAGTGCAGAATCAGGAGCTGTTCCCCATTCAGGTACATGAGGTAGCAGGTGTATCGTTGCAGATCAGCGTTGTCACGTTAAAGGAAGAATATTCGCCATTGGCAGAGCCCTTCGGGGAACTGCTGCGGCAACTATAAAGCGTCTAACGTTGAATCTGACTTTTACACCAAAACGGAGAGTGCAGAACTTTAACATCTCCAGTTCAACTTAATAGGGATTCAAGAACAGTGGTTCAGCTCAATCAAGGAGGAGAAGGATATGAGTATTCGTGTTGGCATTTTGGATCAGACTCCCATCTATGAAGGGGAAACGGCGGTGGATGCTTTTCGGCATACGATTGAGCTGGCACAGCGGGCAGAGCAGCTTGGATTCCATCGGTTCTGGGTATCGGAGCACCATGATTCAGGGCATGTTGCAGGTTCCTCCCCGGAGGTACTCATCTCCCACTTGCTTGCGCATACAAAGCGGATTCGGCTGGGGTCTGGCGGAGTAATGCTCCAGCATTATAGTCCATACAAAGTCGCCGAGAATTTCAATATCCTCGCAGCGCTTGGACCAGGAAGAGTTGACCTGGGAATCGGTCGTGCACCAGGCGGGTTACCTCGTTCGACGCAGGCGTTGCAGGAAGGTATTCAGGAAGCTGCCTCTCTTCAAGAGAAGATTGTTCAGGTGAAACGATACATCCACAATGAGCCGCTTGAAGATCAGTCGCATCCACTTGCAGGTCTCAGCGCCTCGCCTGTGTCCGACATTCCAGCGGAACTGTACGTACTTGGAGCAAGTGTCGATAGTGCAGGCATGGCTGCGGAACTGGGACTTCCATATGTCTTTTCACTGTTCATTAACAGTAATATAGAGGTAGCACTTCAAGCGATCCGTGTATATCGTGAACAATTTGATCGTTCCCAGGGACGGGAGCCTTACGCTGCATTAGCCATATCGTTAATTGTGGCCGAAAGTGAGGAAGAAGCGGAAGGTCTTGCGAGTGAGCATATGCTGGTGAAGATCCATCTGGAGAGTGGAAAGGTGCTGACGGTGGGTTCTGTGGAACAGGCGGAAGAATTCGGACGTCAATCAAACGAAACCTATCGGATCGAGATTCTGGAGCCAAGTGTGACCCGAGGTACGAAGGAAAGCGTAGGTCAGGCGCTGCTGAAGTTCCAGCAGGATTTTGCTGTGGAAGAGTTCATTGTGACTACAGCTACACGGGACTTTACCAAGCGAATTCGTTCATTTGAATTGTTGCGTGAGATTCTGGCAGAGCAGGGACTAAGCGAATTTGCACTGGAATCCAAGGAACAGGAAGCTGCAATCGGATAGAATTAGGCAGTTAATATAGCAGTGAATATATACGAATGGGAGGCCATGTGATGAAAAGTGATCTGGAACAGCCCGAGCAGCAGACTGAGCAATTAGTACAGGGCGCCGAGCATGAGCTTCACGGTGAACGGGCAGAAGCATTCGCGGAACGTTTAATCACTATTCGGCGACACCTGCATCGTAACCCGGAGTTGTCCGGCGAGGAAAGAGAGACGACGGCAGCCATCCGCAGTTGGCTGGAAGAGGAAGGCGTCCGTATTGCAGACAAATATGCGCTGAGGACAGGGCTTGTCGCTGAAGTAGGCCAAGGGGACGGACCTGTGGTTGCCCTAAGAGCAGATATTGATGCGCTGCCTATTCAAGAAGAGACAAAGCTGGAATTTGCCTCCCAGGTAGATGGAAAGATGCACGCTTGCGGACATGACGCACACACGGCGATTCTGATTGGTGCAGCACGATTGTTAAAGCAGCGTGAGTCCACGCTTCCTGGGAAAGTACGGTTGATATTCCAGCCATCGGAGGAAAAAGCAACGGGTGCACGACAAGTGATCCAGAGCGGCGCATTGTCCGATGTTCGGGCCGTATTTGGGTTGCATAACAAGCCTGATCTCCAGGTGGGTACAGTGGGCATTCGGGAAGGTGCGTTGATGGCAGCAGCAGACGGTTTTGTTGTCAAAGTGGAAGGTGTAGGCACCCATGCAGCCGTGCCGGAAGCAGGCATTGATCCGATTGTGGTTGCTGCCCACATTGTTACGGCACTACAGGCCATTGTGAGCCGTAATGTGGGAGCACAGGAGAGTGCCGTAATTAGCGTCACCAAGCTCCACAGCGGTACAGCCTGGAACGTTATCCCGGATGAAGCAATCCTTGATGGCACAGTACGTACCTTTGATGAGAAAGTGCGTGCACGGATTCGCGAGCGTTTCAATCAGGTGGTCGCCGGTGTGGCGGCAGCCTATGGCACACGAGCTACGGTTCGCTGGATTCAGGGACCACCTGCCGTGGTCAACGATGAAGCTCTCGCATCTGCGGCGGAACAAGTTGCAAGTGAGATTGGATTAAATAGCGTTAGACCGTTACCTTCTCCAGCAGGTGAGGACTTCTCTTTTTATCAAAAAGAAGTTCCCGGCCTGTTCCTCTTCCTGGGCACCTCTGGCCCGCACGAGTGGCATCACCCTGGCTTTGATGTGGATGAACAGGCACTGCCGCTCGGAGCACATCTTCTGGCTGCACTGGCTGAGAAAGCACTGCACAATGTGCAAGCACATCAAGAGTGATGAGTATTGTTAATCTCTGGCATATCCAGATCGAAACGGTTCCGTTCGACGGCAACCGTTTTTCGAATTCCCTTTTTTAAATGAGAGCGAGGTAGGAACGACGATTCGTTGAATCTTGTTATATGGTGTAGTTATGGCTAGGGCTGGCGCATAAGCGTCAGCTTTGTTTGGGTTTTCTTACAGGAGGGGCAGCTGAAGGTATTGTTAAATTTTATTTTTTTAATGGAAATATTTGTTGACGCTCCCTAAAAGGGTGTGCTATATTTTTCTCGACCTTTAATAGTAATAATTACTATTAGTGAAAAATGAAGGACAGGAGTAGCTGCTGCGATGAAACAGGAGATCGATTTTATCAAGTTCAGTCCCACCCAAAACATGACGATTCTGGTTAAAACGGATCATGCAGCAGAGAAATACAATCATATTGCGACTCGTCTAATGTCGTATGATAACGTTTACGCTGAACAAGTGGGATTCATTAAACCAACGAGGAGACCGGAAGCTGCTGCCCGTTTGGAAATGGCCGGAGGCGAGTTCTGTGGCAATGCCTGCATGGCACTTGCAGCACACCTCGCATCTGAAGCAGGACTGGCACAACAGGAATTTATGGATATCATGCTGGAGGTTTCCGGAACCGATCAATTGATCATGTGCCATGTGAAGAAACAGCAGAACGAATACAACTGCCAGGTAACTATGCCGATTCCGAAGCAGATCGAACAACGAACAATCCGATACGAAGGCATCGAACTCGATATGGTGATCATCCGGTACGCTGAGTTCATCCATATTGTGATCGAAGTTGATGACTTCGACGATACGATGAAGAAGAGGGCACAGACTCTTGCAAGGTTACTTGGACTAACACTGGGAGATAAGCTGAT
Source organism: Paenibacillus sp. FSL M8-0212 (assembly GCF_038004645.1). Lineage (NCBI taxonomy): Bacteria > Bacillati > Bacillota > Bacilli > Caryophanales > Paenibacillaceae > Paenibacillus > Paenibacillus sp. FSL M8-0212. The sequence goes on from NZ_JBBORP010000001.1 coordinate 3,901,055, forward strand.
CGGTATCCTGTTATATCAATCACACTCGCAAGAAATGGCCCCCCTCATCTATGTTCCGGAGCTGGATAGTCTGATCTGGGAGAGAGGGTGTGGTTCGGGTACGGCCTCCGTCGGAGCGTATCTCGCATGGAGCCAGCAGAGGCAGATTACACAGTACATCAAGCAGCCTGGTGGTGCGATTAAAGTGGTAGCCCAGTGGAATGGCGCAGAACTTGGGAGTATTACAATTGAGGGATCTGTTGGCATCGTGGCTCAGGGCAAAGCCTTCATAGATGCTCCAGCAGAATGGAGCGTTGTAAATACATGAGGGACATGATCATGATAAATACAAGGTTTAGGGGGAAAAGAAATGATCACATTGGTCCATTTTCAGACATGTTTGAGTGAATTTGCAGAGATATTCGATAAGCTCGCGAGCAAGTATGATCATACGATTCAGCATAGTTCGGAGCTGGAGGCTGTGATCAATGACTACTCCCGCTTTGTGACCGATCAGGAGAATAAGGCAGCCTGGGAACAGTTGGAGCATTCCGAGCTGGAAGAGCTTGATTTGCTTGTGTGGCAGTTAAGAAATAAATCCGCCCAGTGTGTGGCGATCATGGAGAAATATCGTGCATTAAAGTTAGAGAACGGGGATGTGCAGATTGCCGATTATTTCAAAAACATAGAAGAGTGTATCGATAAAGAATTCGGCAGCTTCCATGTCACCTCCGATTCCAGAGTGTTGTTGGTAGGCTCAGGTTCATTCCCAATGACACCATTACTCATCGCCAAGCGAACAGGTGCACAGGTTGTCGGGATCGATATTGATGAAGAGTCCATTACACTCGGGCGAAAAGTGGTGGAGACGCTGGGCGCGGGCTTGAAGATTCGTTTGGAGTCAACATTGCTGGAAAATCTGGAGTATACCCAGGAAGCAACACATATCATTTTCAGCTCTACCGTCGCTACAAAATATGATTTGCTAGATCAATTGCATACCCTGACGAATGCGCAGGTGGTAGTAGCTATGAGATATGGTGACCAGTTGAAGTCCTTGTTCAATTATCCCATGAGAGAGACGGACAACAGCAAGTGGAGGCTAGTCGACAAGATTTTGCGTCCGGATGATGTATTCGATATTGCGTTGTACCAAAAAGCATAGCCATCCAAGTTAATCTAAATGGAGTCCAGGTTGAACTTTGAAATAAAGGAGGCTTATATGAGCAATCTTCAGCGAATTTTGTTACTTGGAACCGGACCGGTATCCATTCAGTTGGCGGTAACGCTCAAAGCTCATTTTAACTGTTGCATAGGTATTGTAGGGAGACCATCGGTTCGTTCAGCTTCGCTGTACGAAGCCCTCGAACAGAACAATCAACGTATTCAGGTCAGCATTCAAAATGAGAAACATCAATCGCTCGCAGGTGAGTGTTTCGTTGATCATGTGTTCAAGGGATATGACACCACCCAGGGGGAATGGGATACACTCATTTTGGCGGTTACCACCGATGCTTATATCGATGTATTGGAAAAAATGAAAAATGAATTCATCAAACAACTGAAATGTATCATTTTGATTTCTCCAACGTTTGGGTCGAATCGACTCGTGACCCATTATATGAGAGAGCGGAATGCAACGCCGGAAGTGATCAGTTTCTCTACCTACCTTGGAGATACCCGTTGGATGCACGAACATCCGTCCAATCATGTGATTACTACAGGGGTGAAGAAAAAGGTCTATATCGGTTCCGCTCGTTACCCGTCTGAACAGGTCAGTATGTTACGCCAAGTTTATGAACGTTTGGGTATTGCGCTGGAAGTGATGCGATCTCCACTGGAGGCGGAAACGAGAAATATCTCGTTGTACGTGCATCCACCCTTGTTCATGAATGACTTCTCATTAGAAGCCATCTTTGGAGCTCCAGATACTCAGAAATACGTATACAAGATGTATCCTGAAGGTCCGATTACACAAGTTTTGATACGGGAAATGCGGGCACAGTGGCAGGAGATTATGAATATTACGGACCGACTTGATATTCAGGGAGTGAACCTGCTTCAATTCATGACGGATGACAACTATCCGGTTCGATTAGAGAGTATATCACGCCAGGATATCGAGAATTTCAATCAGCTGCAGGTCATTCATCAAGAGTATTTATTATACATACGGTACACCTCCTTATTGATTGATCCATTCTCGGAACCCGATTCGGCAGGGAAATATTTTGACTTTTCAGCAGTCCCATTCCGCAAAACGTTCATGAACCGCGAAGGGGAACTGGACATCCCCCGGATGCCCAAGGAAGATTACTACCGCATCAAAATCATTCAGGGCATTGCCAGACATCTCGATGTGAGCTGCCCAACGATTGATCAATTCATCGCCACATATGAGGCAAAAATTCAGGGAGTAGCTGACGCACACCCGAATCAGCGCTTGTCCAACGCCTTTGCGATTCAATCCTTTGACGAGGATATCCGCATGATCTGCACCGGACTTTGACTTTGAGTAATTGGGTTAATTACATCTCAAATTAATCAAGTTGAACCTGATGTTTACATCATAACGAAGAGTGCAGAACCAATCTGAAGAAGCGAAGCGGTCGCCTAAAAGCTTTCTGAAAGAAAGCTACTTCGGAAGCATATGCTATCCCCGGATTTTCTCTTTGGAAAAGAGATCAAAAAAATCTGGGGATAACAGCGATCGGAAGATGGTACTGCAATCGGAGTTGCCCGATGTAACCTACAAGGTCTGCTTGTAATTTCATCATCAGGAGGAAATGTTGTGAAAAAAGGTAGTACTTTTAAATGGTTATTATTGCTGGTATCTGCCATTACGGTGCTGGCAGGATGCGCTCAGAGTACAAAAGAGAAAGAGAGTGCCCAAACGAAGTCCGCCAATAGTCAGGTGCAAACGGAACTCATCTATGCCTCGGCCAAAGATATTAATGATATGAACCCCCATCTGTACACAGGCTCCATGCCTGCGCAAGGGATGGTATATGAGTCTCTGGTGGAAAACACACCTGATGGGATCAAGCCATTGCTGGCGGAATCATGGGATATCTCGGAGGATGGCAAGACCTTTACCTTTCATCTGCGACAAGATGTGAAATTCCATGATGGAGAGCCGTTCAACGCAGAGGCAGTTAAAAAAAATATCGATGCAGTACAGGCGAATGCCGAAAAACATGCCTGGATCAAGCTGTCTACCAAAATCACGAGTGTAAAAGTTATCGATGAGCGCACGGTGGAGCTGTCGCTATCGGAAGCCTATTATCCGGCACTGGTGGAATTGTCCATGACAAGACCTTACGTCTTCATATCACCCAAGGATTTCAAAGATGGCGGAACCAAAGACGGAGTGAGTGGTTTCCACGGTACAGGACCTTACAAGCTTACTGCTCATAAAGTCGAAGAGAATGCCACGTTTGAAGCCAATGAAGACTATTGGGGTGGTGCACCTGCAATCAAGAAAATCACATCCAAGGTTCTTCCGGCTGGCGAAACGACATTCTTGGCATTACAAAAGGGAGAGATCAACTTTGTGTTTACCGATGACCGGGGAGCAGACAGTATCGATGTCGAAGCCATGGACCAATTGGCTGAATCTGGTGGTTATCAAGTGGTCCGAAGTGAAGCGATGAATACCAATATGATCGTAGCCAATAGCAGTCGCCAGAATAGTCCGGTTCAGGAAACGGCAGTTCGGGAAGCGCTTTGGGTTGCCATCGATCGGGAAACGATCAGTAAAGATATTTTCAACGGAACGCAGACCGTAGCGGACACGCTATTTTCAGCCAATGTCAATTACGCCAAGGTAGACCTGAAGAAACGGGAATATGATCCGGAAATGACTAAAAAGCTTCTGGACCAAGCTGGCTGGACATTGGCAGATGGTAAAGAGGTGAGAACGAAGAACGGTCAGCCTTTAGCCATGAAACTATACTATGACAGCAACTCGTCTTCACAGAAAATACAGGCCGAATTGATCCAGTATTCGATGAAAGAATTGGGTGTTCAGCTTGAGATCGTGGGCGAAGAGTCTACTTCCATCGCGAATCGGAGAGCAACCGGGGAATATGATCTACTCTTTAATCAAACCTGGGGACTGGCCTATGATCCACAGAGTACCATTGCTGCATTTACATCAGATTCGGCATACAAGCATACAACAAGCGGAATTGCCAAAGCAGATGAATTGTACAAAAAAATCGATGCGGTCATGGTTTCCACGGATGAGGCTTCACGCCAATCCCTGTATGCCGACATTATGAAGATCGTCCATGATGAAGCGTTGTTCATTCCGATTACCAACGGACGTGTCACCGTTGTCGCTCCCGAGAATCTCGATGGAATCTCATTCAAGCAGACTCAATATGAACTGCCATTTGAACAAATGAATTTTAAATAGAGCGGAGATGGATATGGGAAGTTATATCGTCAAAAGGATTCTGTTAACCATCCCTTTACTGATTATCATTTCATTTATAACGTTTGTTCTGATTAATTTATCTCCTTTGGACCCGGCGGTTGTTGTGTTACAGGCACAGGAAGTTCCGCAGATCACAGAGGAATTAATTGCCCAGACCAACAAGGCATTGGGGTTCGATCAGCCGTTCATGATCCAGTATGTGAACTGGATCATGGCTGTTGTGCAGTTGGACTTTGGCAACTCTTATGTATCTGGTGAACCCGTATGGTCAATGATGGGGCCGGCTTTTATGAACACATTGAAGTTAACGCTTGTCTCATCGGTATTCATTATTGCGCTGTCCATTCTGCTGGGAGTGATCTGTGCCATGAGAGAAGGCAAGCTGCTGGATCGATCGGTCAGAGGCGTATCATTTTTCCTTACCGCCATGCCATCCTACTGGCTTGCAGCCATGATGATCTGGTATTTTTCCGTCAAGCTGGATCTGCTACCTACCAGTGGTATGGACTCATATCGAAGCTACATTCTTCCGGTGATTGTAATCACGGTCAGTTATACAGGCATTTATTTCCGAACGGTTCGAAGTTCCATGCTGAGCAATATGAATGAGGACTATGTATTATATGCAAGGGCAAGCGGTCTGAGCGAGAAGAAAGTTACCCTGCATATTCTAAGAAATTCATTACAGGTGGCCGTGTCCATCTTTTGCATGGCGATCCCGATCGTATTGGGCAGTACGGTGGTCATCGAAAATGTATTTGCCTGGCCGGGGCTCGGTAGGCTCAGTGTAAAATCCATTTTAAGCAGGGATTTTCCGATTATTCAGGCGTATGTTCTGATGTTGGCTGTCACCTTTGTCTTGTTTAATACGTTATCCGACATCATTAATGCGACGATGAATCCCCGGTTGAGAAAGGAATTCTGATGCGAATACTGAAAAATCTGAGCAAAGACAAGCTTGCGATGACCTCTTTGGTAGTGATTATGGTCACGATTATGGCGGGCGTACTGGCTCCGCTTATTGCGCCGCATGATCCTGGACAAGTGAACATGAAGCTTCGGTATGCCTCCTCATCCTGGGATTATCTATTAGGCAATGATCATCTGGGTAGATGTGTATTATCTCGGCTTATCTATGGCATCCGTCCAAGTGTGTTATGGGTTCTGGTTGCGCTGAGCCTTTCTGTTCTGATCGGGGCCATTGTTGGATTCATCGCAGGTTACTTCAAGGGGAAAGTGGATGCGTGGATCATGAGAGTCTGTGACATTATGCTGTCTTTTCCCGGATACGTGATGACACTGGCGGTGGTTGGCATTCTGGGTGCAGGACTGGAGAATATTTTGATTGCCTTTGTGTGGATGAAATGGGCCTGGTTTGCCCGCGTTATTCGAACATCTGTGATGCAATTCTCTGATATGGATTATGTAAAATTTGCTAAAGCCTCCGGCACGCCTAATCTGAGAATTATAACCAAACATATTGTTCCGGTTACATTTGCCGATATTGCTGTCATTGCCAGCGGTTCCATGTGTTCGATGATGTTGCAGATCTCCGGCCTTTCCTTTCTGGGGCTTGGCATTCAGGCTCCGCATGCGGAGTGGGGCATGATGCTCAATGAGGCGAGGGAAGTCATGTTTTCCAGACCTGAATTGATGTTGGCACCAGGCCTGGCCATTGTGGTGGTGGTGTCTGCTTTTAATTTTCTGTCGGATGCGCTTCAAGTGGCTCTGGACCCCAAATTGATGACCTCTCAAGGTAAGTCTGACAAGTCTTACGAAAGTGAGGTGAGAAAGGCCACTTATGAATATAGTCGAGGTTGAACATTTAAAAGTATGGGACAGCAATACAGGCAAAGTGATTATTCATGACAGTTCATTTGAAGTCAAACAGGGAAGCTGTATGGCCATCGTGGGGGAAAGTGGTAGTGGGAAGTCCGTTACGTGCAGGGCTATCATGCGACTGAACAAGCCATGGATTCGCCAATCGGGCACAATGTTATTTCAGGGCGAAGACCTGAACCAGCTTTCGGAACCGGAGATGCGGCGTAAGCGGGGCAAGCATCTGTGTATGATTTTGCAGAATGGCATGAGTGCATTTGATCCTTCCTGTGTCATTGGTGTGCATATCCGGGAGACGCTTCAGCAGCATTTTGGCTGGAACACCCGCGTGATTGAACAGAAAATCATCCATGCCATGGAAAGCGTCATGCTTAGATACCCACGCGAGATTCTGAATCAATATCCACATCAACTGTCTGGTGGGATGCTGCAACGAATCATGATTGCACTGGCATTGGTGCTGGAGCCCGATCTGATTATTGCGGATGAGCCGACAACGGCACTGGATACGATCTCTCAATATGAAGTGGTGGAGCAATTGATTCAATTACGTGAACGCATGGGCTGTTCCATGATGTTCATCTCCCATGATCTCGGCGTCGTCCAGAAGATTGCAGATGACGTGATGGTTATGAAAGACGGCAAGATCGTTGAGCGTGGCAGCATGCATTCTGTTTTGACAGAGCCGAAGCATGCCTATACGCAGTATCTGGTCTCTACCCGGCTGGAGCTAAGCAATCATTTTAAGGCGTTGATGCAGGGGGACTCATAGATGCTAAAGGTGGAAGGTATCGAAAAATCATATAACCAAGGCGGACTGTTCTCCAAGCACAAACAACAAGTTTTGAAACAGGTTACCTTTGAATGCCAGCAGGGCGAGTGTCTCGGTATCATCGGTGAAAGCGGAAGCGGTAAATCTACGTTGGGCCGTCTGATTCTGGGCATTGAACGCCCGGATCGTGGAACGATCTCGCTCGATAGTAAAGACGTACAGGATCGACGTGTACGGATGGGTAACATCAGCGCCGTTTTTCAAAATTACACGTCTTCTATTAATCCGTTTCTTACGGTTGAAGATGCCATTATGGAACCGAAGCAAGCACAGCAAAAGCTGCGAAAGGATCAGGGTAATTCAGAGAAGGTGGATCTGTTGCTGAGCCAAGTTGGACTGGACCCTTCCTATAGATCCAAATATCCGCATGAACTATCGGGCGGTGAGGCTCAGAGAGTGTGCATTGCGAGGGCCATCTCTACCGCTTCTAAACTTATCGTGTTTGATGAAGCGATCAGCTCACTGGACGTATCTGTTCAGATTCAGGTGTTGCAATTGTTGAAAGAGCTGAAAGAAATCTACAAGCTGAGCTATGTTTTTATCACGCATGATATACAGGCGGCAGCCTATATCTGTGACAGGGTAATCATTTTCAGAGAGGGACAGGTTGTAGAAATCGTTCCGACCAAGCAACTTAAGGACGTACAGTCCGATTATGCGAAGCGATTATTGAAGCATTTAATACCATTTTAGGAGGAGCCCCATTGTGAGTGGAGCGATGTCTTGGCCTTTTCTACGTTTGTACATATTGGTTCTTCTATATTTCAGTGCCAATGCCATTCTTAACGTGATCATCCCATTGCAAGGGGAGTCCTTGGGTGCGAGCGGTACAACGATTGGACTGATCATGGGCGCTTATATGTTCACAACGATGTTCTTCAGACCATGGGCAGGTCGGATTATTCAAAAGCACGGACCAATCAAAATATTACGTCTGATTCTGATTATCAATGGATTTGCGCTGATTTTATATACCTTTACGGGACTCAGCGGTTATTTGGTTGCTCGTATTTTGCAGGGGGTATCGACAGCGTTCTTTTCTATGGCTTTGCAGATTGGCATTATTGATGCCCTTCCGGAGAAAGATCGGTCACAGGGCATTTCGTATTATTCGCTGTTCAGTTACATACCAGGGATTTTGGGGCCTGTGCTCGCATTGGGGATATGGCAGGCGGGAGGCATGGATTATTTTACAGTGGTTCTGATCGGTATTGCCATCTGTACGGGTATCTTCGGATATACCGCCAAAATGGAACCAAACAAGGAGCAACCTGCTGAGAATCCATCGGAGCAGAATGTGGGCATGTGGGAATCCTTTGGTCAGTTGGTGAAGAATCCGTATTTATTTCGCTGTAGTGTGTTAATGCTCGCTGCCTCGGTTGTATTTGGCGCGATTACCACCTTTATTCCGCTGTATGCGAGCCAAGTACCAAACGGGAATGCGGGCGTATATCTGATGCTTCAGGCAGGAACGGTGGTGCTGGCTCGAATTATGCTTCGAAAAAGGATTCCTTCTGATGGCAGTTGGCATTCTCCTTTCATGATGGGCACCATGTGTCTGCTCGCCGTAGCTGCGCAATGTGTCAGTTTTGCCGTGACAGGCGGGGTGGTCTTTTTCTATGTGGGCGCTGTATTCATGGGAATCGGTCAGGCGATCCTGTATCCGACACTCACGACCTATTTATCTTTTGTCTTGCCTAAGCTGAACCGGAACGTCCTGATCGGGTTATTTATCGCGATGGCCGATCTGGGTATTTCTCTGGGTGGTGTGATTATGGGACCCGTCGCTGACTTCTCTTCCTATTCATTTATGTACATGATCTGTGCTATCCTAGGAGCGGTAATGATCGTTTTTGCCTATGAACGGCGTAGACCCGTGACAGGTACATCTATGAATTGACTGCCAGAAGAGAAAGTGGTGACGAACGTTTGAAGGCTTCAATGACGGCAACATCCAATGGGAAATTAAATCCGGTATCCTTTTCGTTTATCCGGTTTTATATGCTGGCCTTTTTATTTTTTGCGGCGAATTCTGCTTTGACGATTATTCTGCCTTTGAGAAGCGAGGCCGCCGGATTGAACCAGGCCGAGATTGGTCTGATGATGGGGGCATATATGTTCACCTGTATGCTCTTGAGACCTTTTGCAGCACAGCTGCTGGGCAAGTATGGTCCACTTCGAGTGATGCAATGGTTATTGCTTTTGCATGCGGGCACGCTACTGCTGTTTGTTGTTTTTGGTGTGGAGACGTATCTGTGGTTGCGAGCCCTGCAAGGGGTGGCTACGGCGTTTTTCTCCATGACGATGCAGGCAGGCATTGTGGAAAAGCTGGAGGACAAAGACCGGGCACAAGGGCTGTCCATGTACACCCTGTTTACGATGGTTCCTTCTCTGGTCATTCCGATCCTGGCCATACAAATCTGGGAAAATGCCAGTGATCTGGCGTTTACGCTGCTGATGATCGGACTGGCGGCTTTGCCACTTCTGATTGGATATAATGTGGATCTGCCGCGGAGTACCGTGCAGAACAAATCGTATACCTTGGGCGATATGTTTCGTTCATTCGGCGGCATCTGGCGCAGTACGCCACTGCTGATCAGCAGTGTGGTGATGCTGTTTGCGTCCTGCGTTTTTGGGGCAACAGCGACCTTCCTTCCCTTGTATATGGTATCCACCGGAACGGCGAGTGCAGGCGTATTTCTGACGATACAGGGATTGGTTGTGATCCTGTGCAGGTTTATTTTGCGTAAAAAAATTCCGTCCGACGGTAGCTGGAATACCTGGCTGATGGCAGGATTAATGCTGTGTGCAGCACTGGGAACCCAGTTACTCAGCCTGATGGAGATCATCGGGCCATTGGTGTATCTCTCCGCGGTGTTCAGCGGTTTTGCCCTGGCATTGTTGTACCCGACATTAACCACATATCTATCTTTTATGCTGCCTGCGGATTCCAGATATGTACTCATGGGGATTTTCATGTCCTCGTATGACCTTGGATTCTCTCTGGGAGGACTGGCGATGGGGCTCATTGTACAGGTGAGTTCGTATTCGACCATGTTTATGATCTGCACGTTGCTGTCTATTGCAGCGATGGTACTGGTGTTGGTGTTCAGGCAACGGATGGAAGCGGGCAATAAGGCCAGATCTGTGGTGACTATATAAATTGAACTAAAGAACATTTACACGGATCACTCCGATGACAGAACAACCTTCCGATCGCTGTTATCCCCAGATTTTTTTGATTCCTTTTTATAAGGTTAAATCCGGGGATAGCGTATGCTTCCGATGTAGCTTTCTTGCAGAAAGCTTGTAGGCGAAGTGTATGCTTTCGAAGTAGCTTTCCTGCAGAAAGCTTGTAGCTCCGCTTCTTCAGGTTCTTTCTGTCCTCTCCGTTTCGTGTAAATGTTCAGTTCAATCTATATAGTTTTGTTGAATATGTCCCGGTACAGGCGTACTTCTAATTTATATTGATAGTTCCGCTGTCTAGCCTATCCCGCATGTAGTGCGAACATTTACAGAGGAGGTTTATGACTCACTTCTTGCCAAAACGTATCATCAGGATGCGAAAGTGTAAGGGGCGGTCATCAACCTTTTTTTGCAGGTTGAATCAAAAATAGTTTGACAACGACCGTCCAACAGGATTATAGTCATTGTTGTTAATCGTAATAATTACTATTAAAGTCCGGATTACGCAGACTGCACATATAAGGAGTAGATTTCTATGACACAAAAGCAAGTTCCGGTAACCGTACTGAGTGGTTACCTCGGTTCAGGGAAAACGACGGTTTTGAATCATGTGTTGAACAACAGACAAGGGCTTAAGGTTGCCGTGATCGTTAACGACATGAGTGAGGTGAACATTGATGCAGCGCTGGTTAAGGGGGAGGCAACCTTGTCTCGAACCGAAGAGAAACTGGTGGAGTTATCGAATGGCTGCATCTGCTGCACCTTGCGGGATGATCTGATGCAGGAGATTGAGAAGCTGGTGAACGAAGGCAAGTATGATTATATTTTGATCGAATCCACCGGCATCAGTGAACCTGTTCCCGTTGCACAGACCTTTACATACGCCGATGAGGAGTCGGGTATTGACCTGACTAGTCTGGCCCGATTGGATTGTCTGGTAACGGTGGTGGATGCCAATCGATTCTGGCATGATTTTGGATCAGGGCAGAGTCTATTGGATCGTAACCAAGCGACCGGAGATGAGGACACCCGTGACGTCGTAGACTTGTTGATTGATCAGATCGAAACCTGTGATGTGCTGCTGCTGAACAAATGTGATCTGGTCGATGACACCGAGCTGAACAAGCTCGAAGGTATCATTCGCAAGTTACAGCCTAACGCCAAGATCATTCGGACCGAGAATGGACAGGTGAATCCGTCCGAGATTCTGAATACAGGCCGCTTTGATTTTGAGAAGGTGAGCATGTCCGCTGGATGGATTCAGGAGTTGGAGAAGGAGTCGCATACACCGGAAACCGAGGAATATGGCATTGGTTCCTTTGTATATCGCCGCAGAAAGCCGTTCCATCCTTCCCGTCTGGCTGAATTCATGAGTTACTGGCCGGAAGAAGTGGTACGTGCCAAAGGTTTGGTATGGCTCGCGGCCGAAGGGGATGTTGCTGCAAGCCTGAGTCAGGCGGGACCATCCATTCAATTCGGTCCTGCGGGACATTGGATCGCGGCGTTGCCGGAAGCGGACAAAGAAGAGATTTTACGTAACGAGCCAGATGTTCTGGAGAAATGGGATGCCCAATGGGGAGATCGTCAGACGGAACTTGTCATGATTGGGATTGAAATGGAGCGTGAGAGCATTGAAGACGAGCTGGACCAGTGCCTGCTCAGTGATGAAGAAATGCTGGGCGACTGGGGCCATTTCGACAATCCACTGCCATGGCCTGTGGAAGTCTTATAACTCGGAAGATGATGTTCTGCATTGGGAGTAGCGCTGTATAAGCACATCTATATAAATTGAAATAAACATTTACACAAAACGGAGAGGACAGAAAGGACCTGAAGAAGCGGAGCTACAAGCTTTCTGCAGGAAAGCTACTTCGAAAGCATACACTTCGCCTACAAGCTTTCTGCAAGAAAGCTACATCGGAAGCATACGCTATCCCCGGATTTACCCTTTATAATAGGAATCAAAAAAATCTGGGGATAACAGCGATCGGAAGGTTGTTCTGTCATAAACATAAATTCGATGAATAAAGGAGCTGTAATTCATGGCTAAAAAATCAAAAGTGGTACGTGAGAAGCAACGTCAGGCGATCGTAGCAAAATATGCGGACCTGCGCCGGGAACTGAAGGAAAAAGGGGATTACGAGGCATTGCAGAAATTGCCGCGGAATGCATCTCCGACTCGTTTGAAGAACCGTTGTGAAGTGACAGGTCGCCCGCGGGGTTATCTACGCAAGTTCAAGGTATCTCGAATTAAGTTCCGTGAATTGGCTCATCAAGGTCAGATTCCTGGTGTAACTAAATCCAGCTGGTAAAATGATCAAGGGTTGCGTATTTTGCTGAAAGGATGTGCATCTTCATGCTGGACTTGTTTACGTTACGGAGAATTGAGTCCGTAATGAACGGATATATTCACGAGAAGGTACCTGCGCCACTGCGTACGATGGTGAAGTTGACATATGAGATGAATGACAATGAATTGATCCTGACCGAAGAAAGACCTGCCGAGGAACGGTATCAATGGGATAAGATGTATATTGCCCGATTTTACTGGGAAGAAAATCAGTGGAAAGTGTATGCCAGAGATGAACAGAGCAGCTGGAATCCGGTAGATGTTATTACACCTTGTTCCGATTTTGAGAATGTGCTCGAGCAGGTGGAACGGGATGAGGCTGGACTGTTCTGGCGTACGTGAGCGAGATCGGTTAAGAGTATATTTCATTCGTGAAAATTAATGTTAATTCAGACAAATATGGCGTATATGCAACCGAGTTCGAAGCTAGCGAAACAGTGGCTAGCTTCGGGCTTTTTTTGTGTCCAAGAATCACTGAAGCAAAGAGGGGGGATCTTTTGGTCTTCCTTCCTTAGTGGGCAAAAGAATAAATAAAATATGTTTTACAATAAAAATTTATTGTAAAACAATAAATATTATGATAAATTCATATCACTTAAAACAAGTGAGGTGCTTTTTGTGAAGCGAGGTACAACCATCTTTTTAAAATTGGCTGTGTTGCTTATTGGTGTTCCCATTCTTGCCTTATGTATATTCGGCATACCTTGGTTAGCGAATAATCCGGTGAATCCGAATTATGCAGGTGCACTATACCCCATAGTGATTATTATGTATGTGTCCGTTATTCCGTTTATCGTTGCACTGTACCAGGCATTCCGTCTGCTGAGCTACATCGACAAAAATGAAGCGTTCTCTCTAATATCAGTGAAATCCTTAAAAACAATAAAATATTGTGCTATTGTAATCAGTAGTCTCTATTTTGTGATGTTGCCTTTTGTTTATGTTGTAGCAGAGAAAGATGATGCCCCAGGCCTCATTCTTATGGGAATGGTTCCTGTTTTTGCTTCATTGGTCATCGCAGTGTTTTCTGCTGTACTCCAAAGATTGTTACAGGAAGCGATTGATATCAAATCAGAAAATGACCTAGTGGTCTGAGGTGAATATATGGCCATTATAATCAATATTGATGTAATGTTGGCAAAGCGGAAAATGACGGTTACCGAGCTTGCAGAGAGAGTTGAGATCACGATCGCCAACATTTCCATATTAAAAACAGGAAAAGCAAAAGCGATCCGTTTATCTACTTTGGATGCGATCTGTAAAGCACTGGATTGTCAGCCTGGAGATATATTGGAATATAAGGCTGACGAGGACGAAGATACAAATGAACTTATATGAAAAATGACCAAAGAAGACTCTGCATGTTGTATGCAGAGTCTTCTTTGGCGTCAGCTTGTTCAAGAAACATTTGCCTATAACGAATGATTGTGCATCATACGGAATTGCATAGGCGTTACGTTTTCCTGGGTTTTAAAACAGCGGATGAAGTAGCTTGACTGTGAAAATCCCGTTTCCAGCGTAATTTGTTTAATGGAAAGGTTGGTTGTGGCAAGCAGCTGTTTCGCATGTAATAACCTGGATTCCATCAGGAATTCCGGGAAGGAGATACCAAACGTCTGACTGAACTTGCGGCTAAAGTATGTTGTACTGTATCCGGCAATCCCGGCAGCGTGGTCAAGTGTAATGTGCTCGTTACTATGAGAACGAATATAATTCCCTGCTTCACGAATTCGCTCTGATGTGTGATTTAACGAAACATTAATTTGGCTCGCTGCGGATTGCAATTGGGTCAGAAGTTCATATAAAGTAGCTGCCATGCTGTGCTCGTCCTCCACCTGATAGCCTCTTCCGAGCTCCAGTAATCGATCCATGAGCGCGGTAACCACCGGGAAGTTGGAGCATTGAAACAGCCATGGCTCGTCAACGCCTTTTCCATTTAACAGTTCTTCGAGACGAATTCCGTAGAAGTGAATCCAACGAATACTCCAAGGATCATCCAAATCTGAATAGTAGGTTTGTCTAAGACCGGGACCATAGAGAAATCCCTGCCCACGTGTTAACTCATAACAAGCGGTTCCAGTGTCCAGGAACCCTTTACCTTCAAGTACAAGGTGCATATTGTAGCAATGATCTAAGTTGATATCTTTGGTTCGATATTCCCGATTCACATGATGCTTGGGAAAGTCACTGTACCCTCCAATAAAATCGGGAAAACATACATGTCTGGGGAAAACCGGCTTGGGGAGAAAGATGTGTTCTTTCACGTGCATCCTCCATTTAAACGCAATATTTTTATGTAGTGAACTGAAATAGATTCAGCCCACTGTTATTTGAATATTCAGCAATGACAATATTTTATTATAAGTCGCATAATCTTGTCATTTATTATATGTGAAGGTTCCAATAGAATGGAGGCAATATGGCAGGTTAAGGGGGCAATTAAAGGTGGCAAAATCAATCCAATTGGATGAATTAAAAATGGGGGTCTGTTATTACCCTGAGCACTGGTCGGAAGCGTTGTGGGAGGACGATTTCCGTAGAATGAAAGAGATGAATATCACAGTTATTCGGATGGCTGAATTTGCATGGTCCATCTTTGAACCGGAAGAAAGTCAGTTCGATTTTAGTTTTTTCCAGAAGGCACTGGATCTGGCGCATCAATACGGTTTAAGCGTTATTTTGGGAACACCTACTGCAACTCCACCAGCATGGTTAACATCCAAATATCCTGAAGTATTAAACGCAAATAAGGACGGGGTATTGTATCAACACGGTATGCGACGCCATACCAACTACAGCAGCCCAATCTACAGACAGCAATGTGAGAAAATCGTGCGTAATATGGTGATTGCCTATAAAGATCATCCTGCTCTCATTGGATGGCAGATCGATAACGAATTCAATTGTCATATGGATGTTTTCTATGCTGAGGCTGACCATGTCGCCTTCCGTGAATGGCTTAAGAATCGTTATGAATCGTTGGAGAACCTGAACCAGGCTTGGGGAACCGTTTTCTGGAGTCAGACCTATTCCGACTGGGAGCAAGTTCACCTTACCCGAAATATGGTCAGCCAATCGCCAAATCCTCACCTGGCATTAGATGAAAAGAGATTCATCTCAGCAAATACCATTTCATTTGCCAAGCTTCAGGTGGACATCATTCGGGAACTGGATCCGAAACATTGGATCACAACGAACGGTACGTTTGGACACTTGGATAATCATGAAATGACAGAAGACCTGTTGGATTTCTTCTCCTATGATTCGTATCCGCAGTTTGCCACGATCTTCCCAGGGACAGACGATAACTCATTACAAGATCGGGCCTGGAGCATGAAACTGTCGAACGTACGCAATATGTCACCGAATTTCTGCGTCATGGAACAACAGTCTGGGCCAGGAGGCTGGGTCGACAGTATAGGCATGGGTACGCCAAGACCGGGACAGATCCGATTATGGTCGTATCAATCTGTTCTTCATGGAACAGATCTGCTCGTCTACTTCCGCTGGCGGACGGCAACATTTGGCACCGAGATGTACTGGCATGGCATCAATGATTACCATAATCAGCCCAACAGAAGGGTACGCGAGGTTGCACAAGTAGGGGAAGAATTTGCCAAGATCGGGCGTGTTATTGCGGGCACTACATATCAAGCCGATGTTGCCATCCTGCAGGATTACGATAACATCTGGGACGGAGAGTTGGACGAGTGGCACGGCCCGCTTCAGCAACAGAGTGTACGCTCCTGGTATAAGCAGCTCCAGTATCGTCATATTCCGACGGACATGGTTACACTGCAACCAACGACAACACTGGAAGAGTTATCCGAATATAAGGTGATCATCTATGCTCACCCGGCCATCATGACAGACGAGACAGCAGAACTTCTCCAAGCCTATGTCAGTCAAGGGGGAATCCTGTTTTTCGGTGCCCGCACCGGCTATAAGGATCTCAAGGGACATTGTTATATGAGACCGTTCCCTGGGGCTGTCGCTGAGTTGTGTGGTGTAACCGTAGAGGACTTTACCTTAATCAAAGGAACCATTCCAGCAGCCAAACTGCAATGGAGTGGGGCGAGTGAGCGACTTCAGGAGGGAACGTCAACGGCCGGATTTAACGAAGTTCTTCATGTGGAGCATCCTGACGTACAGGTCGTAGCCGAGTATGCATCCGAATATTATGCAGGTAGTCCTGCATTGACCAAACGTGCGGTAGGTCAGGGACAAGTATGGTATTATGGAGCGGCTTACAATGAACCGGTCGTAGATGCTCTCCTGGATGAAATCGGGCTAGTCTCGCCTGTGGATGACCTGGTAGAGGTACCGTCCGAAGTTGAGCTTGGTATCCGTTCCGGTAAGGATAAAGCTTATGTCTTTTTACTCAACTACTCTGATCAACAAGTACCCATCAAGCTTAAGAAACAAGCAAAAGAGTTACTATCGGGCACAACAATGCAGAATGAAATCAACATGTCCGCGTATGGTGTGTTCATTTTTGAGATCGATTTGCCGCATTAAGCAATCCATTCATCCATATATGCGTTATATATAGAAAGAAACACCAAAGACGCCTTGCAGCCATTGCAAGGCGTTTTGTATATGCATGATGTGATGTGTAACATATATTTAGCATGAACTTATTTCGTATAACTATGCTTCGTACAAAATTTCACCTGTCCGGGATACATCATATCCCTCGAATGATTGCAGTTCCTGCCTGAACTCCGGCGATTGGAGAATCCGCAGTACAGATTTTGTCCAGGCTTCATTACCTTGCTTCCTCAGCATGACTAGATCATAACGTTCCTGAACGAGCGGGATAAAATCAACCTGTCCCACAAGTCGCGCAGCCTTCTCAATGCCAACTCCGACATCAGCTTCGCCTGAACTGACTTTGGCCGCCACGCCCATGTGACTGGTTTCTTCGACTTGATATCCGATCAGACCTGCGGCAGGAATTCCATGCAGTCGAAGTTGCTCATCCAGCAATACTCGCGCGCCAGAACCTATCTCCCGGTTAGCGAGTCGAAGTTCAGACTTGCTCAGATCGGTCCAATTCTGCAAGTTCTGCGGATTACCACGCTGTACATACAGTCCGGCAGGTCGTGACAGCAGGTTCACCACAACATAAGATCGTCCCGTCAGAATTTTGCGAATATACGGCAGATTATACTCACCGGTATCTCCGTCGAGCAGATGGGTGCTGACCAGATCGGACTCACCGCGATACATCGAGATAAGCCCATCCAGACTACCCATGAACGAGCGTAGCGGACGAATGTCCCGAGTTTGTTTTTCCATATGGCGCATTAGGATATCCAGACTGACATCCTGACCTGTTATGACCAGATGCCGTGGTACAGCAGTCATTGCATGAGCAGAACTCGCTGGAGTAATCGCATGCGCAGACCCTACAGGTGTAGTCAATTGTAAGGAAGTTCCCTGAAAATCACCCTGACCTGGATGAGTTCCTGATGCCGAGGTCTGATGAGGAGTCGGGATACGCTGACCTGAGGACTGAAGTTGTTTGGAGCGACGTTTATATGCCTCCAGATCGGTTGCATCAATTCGCATTTGTTTACCCACACGGTATGCCACGAGGTCTCCCTTTTTGATCAGGTCATAGACCGTCAGTTTCGATATTTTGAGCAGCTTGGATATTTCTTCGGTAGTGTAGGATTGCTCCTCCGTCATAAGTGAAGATCCTCCTTCAAAGGTATAGAGCAATTATGGTTTTGTTATGAATGTTTCTTGTACTATATCATTAATTGAGGGATGCCATAAACCTGAGAACACGCAATAAACGCATAGGACAGATAACAAAAATCAAATGTGATCTTAATCACCTTCCCATTTTTTTTGTCTTGTGTATAATTAGATATAATCAATTATAACTAGTTATAACCAAAGATAACGTTGGGGGAGAAATGAATGAGAAAGAGAATCGGATATGTGTTGGGAAGTATGTCACTGGGACTGGCTCTTGTATTGGCTGGTTGTGGCGCAAGCACGGGCACTACGGATACATCCACGGGTGCAGAACAAACGACCTCAACGCCAGCGGCATCAGGTGAAAGTTCGTCAGCAGGAAATACTGATCCGCAGGAAACGGTAGATCTGACAATCTCTGCGGCGGCCAGTCTGACCGATGCGATGAAAGAGATTGAAACCAATTATGAGCTAGCTAATCCTTATATAGAACTTAATTTTAACTTTGGCGCCTCGGGTGCCTTGCAACAGCAGATTGAACAGGGTGCCCCGGCTGATGTTTTTGTATCGGCGGCAACAAAAAATATGAATGCGCTAGTGGATGAAAACCTGATTGCATCGGGCGATCAGAAGAATTTGCTACAGAATTCACTGGTGGCCATAGTGCCAGCAGATGGGACTCACACAGTAACCAGTGAAACGGATCTCACCAGCGACTCCATCAAGACGGTAGCCATTGGGATTCCGGAAAGTGTTCCTGCGGGAACCTATGCCAAGGAAGCTCTGACCAATGCCAAGCTGTGGGATGAACTGGAAAGCAAGCTTGTGCAGGGGAAAGACGTTAGACAGGTTCTTCAATATGTAGAGACAGGTAATGCTGATGCAGGATTTGTATATAAAACGGATGCTCTTACTTCGGATCAGGTGAAAATTGCGTTTGAGGTGGACAAGAACAGTTACACACCCGCCAATTATCCAATAGGCATTATTGAAGGAACCAAACACCGTACAGAGGCCGAACAATTTTATGCGTATTTACAAACCCCTGAAGTGCTCGATATCTTTGCGAAATACGGATTCACAATTCCGGAATGAATGTGAATGCCATAGATTGGTCCGTATTCTGGTCACCGGTGCGCTTGTCACTTCAGGTTGCGCTGTTATCCAGCGTGGTGGCCACTGTGCTCGGAATTGCGATAGCCTGGAAGATGTCACGTTCTTCATTTCGGGGAAAGATCCTGCTGGAAACGGCATTTATGCTGCCGCTAGTCCTTCCCCCAACGGTGGTTGGATTTCTGTTACTTGTCATACTGGGGCGTAAAAGTCTGTTTGGACAATGGATTGAAGCCATATTCTCCGCTCCGGTTATTTTCACCTGGTGGGCTGCGGTGATTGCTTCGGTGGTGGTTGCTTTTCCACTTGTGTATCAGACGATGAAATCGGGATTCAGTGGTGTGGATCGGGATCTGGAGGATGCGGGTCGTTCGATTGGGGCGGATGAGTGGCAGGTTTTTCGTTATATTTCCCTGCCGCTCGCAGGCAGAGCATTGATGACCGCTTTCATCCTGGGCTTTGCCCGTGCACTGGGGGAATTCGGTGCGACACTGATGATTGCAGGGAATATTCCGGGCAAAACGCAAACGGTACCCACGGCAATCTATGTCGCTGTGGATTCGGGCAATCAGACCATGGCTTGGGCATGGACTATTTCCATTATCATCATCTCGTTTATCATGTTACTGATGACCAGACAGCAGCGAGATGGAAAAAATGTCTGATTTCATATGTACCAATATCAATATCCTGCCAAATTGGTCTTAATGGAAATGTAAAGCTTTTTTAACATAAAAAAATAAAAATTTTCCCAAAATTTAATCGTTCAGTACTCGCTTTCAGTGGGCTTGTTCCTGTAAGATAGAAGTAATGGATTCCAGCCAAGTACTGAAATAAGGAGAGACGACGATGAACACTAAATCTGATTGCGGCGTTTCGTTGCAAATCGATGACTATCTGGATCTTTTGCATTTTGCCATCCAAATTCAGGATCAGGAATGGCAACAATCCCTTATCCGCCAACTCAAAATATTTCAGACGGCGACGGAGCAGCAACGCACACCTGAAGAGGAATTATGGACACGGTTTGATTACATCAACAGCAAACTGACAGGTCTGTGCCACCAGATTCATGCCGCTCATTCCATGGACGAACGCAAGAAGTTCGAGGAACGGATCGGTCTCTTACAATTACAGCGAGTGGAAGTTGCACGTAAAATTAAATGGGCGAGTCGCAGATAGATGAGTAATGTATACACCAAGTGATGCACCGCCAAAATGGTATAATCAGTGAGAGTCATACAAGAAGAAGTCATCCACCAATCGATATTGGGGATGGCTTTTTCTTGTACTATAGAGAAATCCTATAACCATATCAGGATGTCCTATTAGTTTAGTTATTGCCCTAAGATGACTTGTAATGATATTCTTTGTTCAACCTAATTCCGACTATACAAGTAAGAATGGTTTGTTAATAGGGTAGAGGAATGGGAGTACACATCATATTCGCTGTGATAACAGCCTGTGGAGGAGATTGGGAATGGTTAAAAAACGGGGGATTCAAAAATTCCGGACAGCACTGCTGTTCATTACAATGCTGGCGGTACTGGCTGGATGCAGCACAGGAACTGCAAGTAATGATTCAGAATCTGCTTCGGCAGCAGGCGACACCAAAGTGAAAAAGATCATTGTAGGAACAGGTACACAATTCCCGAATGTCTGCTTCATTGATGAGAATGGCAAGTTAACAGGTTATGATGTGGAACTGATCCGGGAGATCGACAAACGTTTGCCTGAATATGAATTCGAATTCAGCACGATGGATTTCAAAAACCTGCTGCTGAGTCTGGAAACGAAAAAAATTGACCTGATCGCTCACCAGATGGAAGTGAATGATGAGAGACAGGCCAAGTTCCTGTTTAATGATGAAGCCTATAATATTTTTCCAAATAAAATCGTCGTAAGTCAGAAAAATGAGGAAGTAAAATCGATTGAGGATCTCAAAGGGAAAAAACTGATTGTTGGTGCTACAAGTAATGCGGCTGTACTTGCTGAGAAATGGAATGCAGCGAACGGCAACGGGATTGATATCGTTTATTCCGGAGCGGGTGAGGATACCATTACCCAGATCAAAACAGGCCGGGTGGATGCCACCATCAGCACTCAGTTTGCCATTGATTATCAGAATAAGGCGGTTGATGCTCAGTTGAAAACGGTAGGAGATGCCCTCTCCAACTCCAAAGTGTACTTCATTCTGAACAAAGATGAGCAGGAGCTCAAAACCAAAGTGGACGAAGCGCTCAAAGCGATCAAAGAAGATGGAACATTAGGCAAACTGAGCACAGAGTGGCTTGGAGCTGACTATACGGTTGAAGAGTAGTCTGAGAAAGGTGTGCAGCGGTAATGGGAAAATCATTTGATCTGTCATTGGTTCTGGATTTCATCCCGGAACTGCTACGATATTTGCATATAACACTGATTGTGCTGGGTGGTTCCATCGTGCTCGGACTGGTGGGCGGCGTGCTTCTGGCCGTTCCCCGGCTGTATCGGATTCCGGTACTAAGCCAGTTGGCTACCCTGTACGTCTCATTCATGCGGGGCACACCGATCCTGATCAAATTGTTACTGGTGTATTACGGACTTCCCGAGTTGCTCAAACCCATTGGCATCGACCTGTCGAGAACCGACCCGTTGTTATTTGTCATTGTGACCTATGCGCTTAGTGACGCGGCATCCTTTGCCGAGATCTTTCGCGGAGCGGTGCGCAGTGTGGATAAAGGTCAGACGGAAGCAGCCTATGCTGCGGGTATGACCACATTCCAGTCTTTTCGGCGGATTGTTGTTCCGCAGGCACTGATTGTTGCTTTTCCGAATATGGCAAATACGTTAATCGGTTCATTGAAGGATACGTCTCTGGCTTTCTCCATTGGTGTCATGGATATGGTGGGCAGAGGGCAGACGTTAATTTCGGCTACATCGCATGCACTTGAAGTGTATATCAGTCTGTCTGTGGTCTATTATGTCATTGTTATTGTGCTTGAAAAAGGATTTGCCTTTGCAGAACGCAGACTCCAGCGTCATGAACGCAAGAGAGTTGTACGCAAACCGGCAATTCGAGCCAAACGCCTGAAACGAATAGCGGGGTGAGCATATGTCGATTGATCTCCAGTTTATCTATACCTCTTTTTTTCAAATCCTGAAGGCATTGCCACTGACACTTGTCATTACGATTGTTCCGTTGATTGCAGGCTTCGGAATCGGTCTGGCTACGGCTCTGATCCGTATTTATCGCGTGCGGTGGATTCACCGCATTGCTGACTTCTACGTTTCGTTCCTGCGTGGAACACCGATGCTGATGCATCTATTCCTCATCTATTACGGCATTCCGATGATTATCGATAAGCTGTCGGAACGTTACGGTTGGGCTTTCCAATCCTCGTCGATTCCCATTCTCGTATTTGTACTGATTGCTTTCTCGCTCACTGCGGGCGCCTATATGTCCGAGATTATCCGTTCAGGCATTCTTGCTGTGGATATCGGCCAGATGGAGGCGGCTCACGCTGTAGGCATGAGCACATTCCAGGCTTTAAGGCGCATCATTATACCTCAAGCGATCGGGGCTGTATTGCCTAACCTGTGCAGTATGTTTGTTGGATTCCTGCATGGATCAACACTCGCTTTTACCGTGTCTCAGATGGACATACTCGGTAAAGCGGATGTGGTGGCATCCGTAAGTCTGAAGTTTCTGGAGGCCTTTATCGCCGCAGCGTTCATCTATTGGGGGCTGACCATCATTGCCGAGCGGATCACTGCTCTGCTTGAGCGTCGGGTTGCCGTGTACAGCAAAGGAGGCGTGTCATGATTACACTAACCAACATACACAAGACATTCGGCAAGCAGGAAGTATTGAAGGGCATTGATCTAACCGTGGAACAGGGCGATGTCGTAGCGATCCTTGGACCGAGCGGATCAGGTAAAACAACGCTGCTGCGCTGCGTCAATTTTCTGGAACGTGCCGATGAGGGCGAGGTTCAGATCAGTGGATTGACCGTCGATTGCAAGCATGCACGCAAACATGACATTGTGCAGTTGAGACGCAAAACAGCGATGGTGTTCCAGCATTATAATCTGTTCAAACACAAGACCGTGCTGGATAACGTCACCGAGGGATTAATTATTGCCCAGAAAATGTCCAAAGCCGATGCCCGCACGCGTGCCTTGCGTGTGCTTGAACAAGTCGGACTGTCTGCCAAAATCAATGAGTATCCAAGTATGTTGTCAGGTGGACAACAGCAACGGGTGGGCATCGCCAGAGCACTGGCACTGAATCCCGAAGTGATTTTGTTTGATGAACCGACCTCGGCGCTGGACCCTGAGCTTGTAGGTGAGGTATTGTCTGTCATCCGCTCCATTGCTCAAGAGGGGATTACCATGATTGTAGTCACCCATGAAATGGGGTTTGCCCGTGAGGTGGCAAATCGCGTTGTTTTCATGGATGGAGGTTCCGTTGTGGAGGAAGGAACCCCGGAAGAGGTGTTTGTGCGTCCCAAGCAGGAACGTACTCGCCAATTCCTCAGTCGATATTCTTCCGACTGGAGTTATGTCATCTGACGATATAGGCGCAAGCTGTAGTAACTGACGATCCCGGCCCGGCATATGCTGTAACAGGCAAATGCTGATAGGCCGGGTTTTTCTATGGGTGAAGCAGGCCGTGACGGTAAGGAGGAGGACCATGCAGAGCAAAATCGATGAAATCATCACACATATTGCACACTCTCACCAGCAGATCGCACGTGTGCTGGATGCCAAACGCCAAGTCGCTGTACGCATGTCTGAAATCATCAATCATTTGCCAGATATCGAACCGGAGTTGGATGGCGTTGACGGTCTGCTGGATAGCTCTGGGCAAATCAACAAAAGCATTATCTCTTACTTGGGGGGCCTTGCAGATCTGGAAGAGGCTGTAGCCGAGACGCTGACCCAAGTCATGCGGGAGATCGCGGTTCAAGAGGAAGAATAAGCCCGGAAGGCGGGTGAAGGAAAATGAGTAGAGAACAGAGCCTCATTCTGATGCTGGACGCAGCAGCCAAAATGCAGTGGAATATTGCCCTGATCCTGGAGGCAAAAGCGATTGAGGCCGAGAAGGTACGGAACTGGACGTTGAATCATTTGAATGGGGATACCTTTCTGACGCATGGGGATCAGGTAGGCGAGCCGCTCAAAATGCATGATCAGCTGGTGGAATTGCTGGAAGGATTAACCCGGATGGAGACCGGACTGTGCAACAATCTCAAAGCGGTGATGGTGCAGAACGATAGCGAAGATGGCGGCGGTATGGACGGTGGCATGTTTGGCGGCATGGATCTGGGAGACATGGGAAAATGAGTCTGATGCGGCGTGAGCAGGAAGCAAAACTGGCGCTCATTGAATCCATCGCACACAGTCAGCAGGCGCTGGCACGCATTCTGGACAGTGTAGCCAGTGTAACCGCTCATTCGGAAGTATCCGCCCGCAGTCTGGCCGAGAACATTCGTTTGCTGAGTCGCTATCAGGAAGAAATGTCTCGTATGGTTACGGGAATCAGGCTGGCCCGAATCCAGCATGGGGAGCCTGGCTTGCCGTGGCTCAAAGACCCCGGGTGTGCAATTCGTATCGTTCGGGACATACAGGAGGAATGTTGACATGTTAAAGAAGAAGAAAATACGACTGAGAACCAAAAGAGCTTTGTTAATCCGTGGAGCCCGTCTGCGCAAAATTCGCAAGCTGCGTGCGCTCAGAGCCAAACGTGTTCTTCACAAACGCCCACTTAAAGGACGCAGTGCGTGGCTCAAAAAAAAGAAACGTGCGGTACGGCGGCACCGGAGTCCAAAGCCCGTACAACCAGTCGCCCCGGCTACCCCTACCGATCCGAACCCGGACGGTGCGTACAGCCAGGGATACAACGAGGCGTACAACGAGGGATTCAACGCGGGTTTCGCCAAGGGATTCGAGGACGGACATCAGCTGGCGTACAAAGCACAGTAACCGAGTAGATAGGATTATTCCTGCATGGAATGATACCTGTATACAGTTAGCCCGGGGGACAGATCCCTCCGGGTTATTTGCATCGCCGCAAAAGCGGACATGCCCGTACAGGCGGATGTGGAGGGCAAGCGCCAATTTTGCGCCTTGCAGGACACCCGTCCATGATGCATCTGACCCCGAGGCATATCCTTTAGAGGGAAGACCAATCTCGTGGAGAGTCTGGAAGTGAGATCTCCTGAAGGAAGACAGGGTGAAGAATGTGGCAAAACGAAGGCACCGTCCGCTGACCGAAGCGGAAACGGCTTACCGCGGCGGATATGCAGAAGGCCGCAGATTTGGCGGCTGTCAAGCCATGATGGAGCGGGTGCAGATGTTTGAACCGACCCTGCGGGACATGAAAGTGTTATATATCCCGCAAGGATTCGATGCCATCGATGAAGGTGTCACCTTGGCTCTACAGCAATCTGTACGTGAATGCGTTGTTGGATCGCCAGCAGCGATGTTGCAGGAAGCCAGTCAGCATCGGCCCGATGTTGTGCTCGTCATGAATGGTCTGCATGTATTTCCCGCAGATCATGTGGAGCAGGTGAATGGCATACGTGCACTCGGTATCCGAACTGCCGTGTGGTTTGTGGATGATCCGTATTTCACCGAAGATACAACGTCCCTTTGCCAGCACTATGATGTCGTGTTCACGCATGAAGAGGCCGCGGTGCCCTTCTATCTGGCACATGGAGCGAACCAGGTTATCTATATGCCACTCGCGGTGAATCCGGGCATGTTTCAACCGCGGCGCGCGGCACCGCAGCATCAACACGACATTTGTTTTATCGGTACCGGATTTTGGAACCGGATTGCTTTGTTCGACGAGCTAGCCCCTTTTCTGGCGGACAAAAAGGTATTCATTGCGGGTAGCCAGTGGAGTCGGTTGGCACGCTTTGATGTACTAGGCCGTTTCATCCACGAAGGATGGATTGCTCCTGGAGAGACAGTGGATTATTACAATGGTGCCAAGATTGTCATTAACATTCACCGGACTTGCGAGAATGGGGAAGACAATCGCAACACACATCATCTTGAAGGTCACTCGATTAATCCACGCACGTATGAGATCAGTGCCTGCGGCACAATGCAGATTACGGATGCACGTGCAGATTTACCCCGTTATTATAAGCCGGGATATGACATCGAGACGTTCACCAACGCAGCAGAACTTCAGCGCAAGATTCACTATTATCTGAAGCATGAAGAAGAACGACAGGCGATGGCGTGGCGGGGACTTCTCACCACGATGAACCAGCACACATTCACTCGCCGCATCGGTCAGTTGCTGGAACATTTGTAATTCCGTCTGAAGTGCAGCACCAACGAGAACCCTATCCCAAAAAATAAAGGAGTGGCGGTATGTCTCTCAAACACCGTAAAACCAAAAAGGTTCATGCACCCGTACTGAGCCTGGCTGATCAAGCACGCAAAAATGGGCAACATGCCGGATATGACGCAGGTAAGGAAGAAGGATATCTGCGCGGGCGCGCCAACTATATTGTGAATTGTGCACAGGAGCCGTTGCCTTTCCGACAGCTTCACGTGCTGTATGTATCCTCGGGCAAAGGCTTCCCTTACTCCCCGTTGGATGAGGCCATTATGGC
The DNA here is from genome assembly GCF_038004645.1 of Paenibacillus sp. FSL M8-0212. Lineage (NCBI taxonomy): Bacteria > Bacillati > Bacillota > Bacilli > Caryophanales > Paenibacillaceae > Paenibacillus > Paenibacillus sp. FSL M8-0212. Next base: position 3,928,117 of record NZ_JBBORP010000001.1, read on the forward strand.
CACGCTACAGGGTATGGTAGCTCAAGTAACCCTCTCTGATCCGCGTCAACCGATTTCTGAAATTGCGCTACAGACGCGTCCTGATCTTGTGCTTGTGCTGGATGGAATGGATATCCCCATTGAACATATCGATGCGATTCGCCAAGCGGGTATTCAGACGGCGATCTGGCTCACGGACGATCCGTACTATACAGATATGACGCTGGAAATTGTGACACATTTTGACCATGTCTTCACGTTGGAACTGAACTGTATCGATCTATATCGACAAATCGGCTGCGCGTCCGTTCACTACCTCCCTTTTGCCGCATTCACTAATCATTACTTTCCGATTACAACTCCTTCCCCGTTAAAACGGGATGTCAGCTTTATCGGTTCTGCCTACTGGAACCGGGTATACTTCTTCAATCCGATCATGCCTCAGTTGATGTCACACAATACGGTATTTAACGGAATCTGGTGGGATCGCCTGCCTGACTACACTGCCTATGGCGAGAAGATTGAGCTCGGTCGCTGGATGAGTCCGCCGGAGACCAATGATGTGTACAATGGCACCAAAATTGTCATCAACCTGCATCGATCCCACGAAGATGATTCCGTCAATAATAATCACCTCAAAATCCCGCCAGCCTCACCGAACCCGAGAACGTTTGAAATTGCCGCGTCCACGACGCTACAGCTGACCGACGCCCGGGATGACATTGCGCGTTTCTACAAACCTGGTGTGGAGATTGAGACATATTCCTCGCCGCAGGAGTTACTCGACAAAGTGGAATATTATCTTACTCATGAAAAAGAACGCCGTGAGATAGCACTTCGTGGACTAGAACGTACACTGAAAGACCACACGTATGGCAAAAGAATTAATGAAATGTTAACCATTATATTCCCTTAATTCTGGCCGGGAGGAGGTGTGCACAGTACCCTGTATCGGATAACCATGTACAGGGTCCGTGCGGCCATGGCAACGAAACCAAAGATGATGTTATTTTCACATGTGTGCAATACTCGCAGCATTACAGGCGCCGAGAAGCTGCTGCTTCATTTTATGAGAGAGATCGGTACGATCTTTGAATGTGTGCTCGTTGTTCCCCAGGAGGGGAAGCTTGCGGGGCTTGCGCGAAGATTCGGCATTCAGGTCAAAATATGCACTCTGCCGATGCTTCACGGTGTGTACACACCTTACCAGGGCATTGCAGATGATGCGGAGCATCTTCGCCATACACCAGCGTATCAGGAAGCAGTCTCCCTAATACGGGAGACTGCTCCCGATATAGTGTTAACGAACACCTGCGTTAATGTGATGCCGGCTGTAGCGGCAAAGTCCCTTCAGATTCCGATTATCTGGAAGATTACCGAGATCATTCATGCGAATGAACATACAACCGAGGCGATCCAGATGATTGGCCGTTACGCGGATTGGATTATCGGCATATCCGAGACAGCGGTAGCCCCATTCCAAGAAGCCGGCATGGGTGACAAAGTGACCATCATATCCCCAACTTGGGAACCCGCGCTACCTGCACCGGACCGCTGGGTTCATCTGCGCGAACGCAAGCGTAAGGAGCTCGGTTTCAAATCATCGCAGACCTGTATCGGTTATATTTCTTCATTTATATATGATGCCAAAGGGTTGAAACCTTTTGTGGATATGGCCTTGAGGATCTGTGAAACGCATTCGCGCTGTCGCTTCTGGATCATCGGGGCAGCATCGGATAAAAAGTATTACGACGAGTGTGTATCACGGGTGAAAAAATCCGGGTATTCACGCCGGTTTACCTTCACCACATTTGAAGAGAACGTATCTCTGGCGTATACCGCGATGGATATCCTGGTCATCCCAAGCATGGTCAAAGAAGGATTTGGCATGACCGCACTGGAGGGTCTCTATTTTGCCAAACCGGTCATCGCTTTTGCCCAGGGTGGACTGAAGGAATTAATGGAATCCGTAGGCAGTGATACATTTTTGGCCCCGCCGGGCGATACCGAAGCGCTTGTCACTTTGGCAACAACCTTGCTGAATGATGCAGAGCTGGCCTCCAATACGGGGTGGCGCAATCGGACAGAAGCGGAAAGGCTCTACGGCGTTGAAACCTACCGAACGAAACTGCATACGATGGTGACACAGTGGTTATTGCGTTTTCCCGGATGGTTTGCTTATATCCAACCTCCGAATGGACCTGTGTATACCCATGGGGAGGGAGGACTACGCACTGTACTGGTTCTGGAGCCGACTACGGTGCGGGCACTGTTATTCCCACTGACCGTCATACAGGCGTTGCCACATTCCTCATTACCTCCAATCGCATTGGGTCACGATGCTCCTGTTGCCTCAGGTACTGGCCCAGCTGCAAAGCCGATTCAACAGAGGGGCAAAACGCGGAAACGTCGTCGCAAGCCACTTGCACCTCATTCTCGCCGAGACCGTGAGGGGCTGAAACGTACTTCCGGAACTGGCAGACGTAAGGGGAGAAGCCGTACAACGAAGGGACCGCGTCCACATATGGGGAAATCGGCTAGTCGCAGACGCAAATCTGCCAAGGCGGGACGTAGCCGTGCAGGGCGCAAGGGTTCCAATACAAGATGAAGGCAGGGATTACGATGAAGATCATGACGGTGCTGGGTACGAGACCTGAGATCATACGGCTCAGCCTGATCATCTCCAAGCTGGACCAGTACGCGTCCAAACATATTCTGGTGCACACGGGACAGAACTTCACGGAAAGTCTCAGCGGTCTCTTTTTCAAGGAAATGGGCCTGCGCGCACCGGATTACGTTCTTCAGGATGAAGCGGCCACTCTGGGACGACAGCTGTCCTCGATGTTTACGCAGATGGAAGATCTGATATTGCAGGAGAAGCCCGATAAATTGCTGCTGCTTGGCGATACCAATAGCGCATTATGTGCAATATTGGCTGAGCGCATGGGTGTTCCTGTTATTCATATGGAAGCAGGCAATCGTTGCTTCGACCTGGATGTGCCTGAAGAGAAAAATCGTAAGGTTATTGATGCCATCTCTACCGTTAATATGCCTTACACGGAACAGAGCAAGAAACATTTGGTCAGCGAAGGGGTACCAAGCAGGCGCATCGTGCTAACGGGCAATCCCATCTATGAAGTCATGCAGCACTACGACGCGCAAGTAAGTTCCAGCAAAATACTGAAGAAGCTCAAGCTGAAGTCCGGGCAATACTTCCTGGTTACTGCCCATCGAGCCGAGAATGTGGATCATGCCCCTCATTTGCTGGAGATTATGAAAGGGCTGAACCAGGTCGCAGAGGAACACGGGTTGCGTGTGATCTGCAGTATTCATCCGCGTACCGCGATCCGGATTGCGGAGCATCTGCAACTGGAGATGAACCCACTGGTGGAGTTTCACGAGCCGTTTGGATTCTTCGACTTTGTAATGCTTGAACGTCATGCACGCTGTGCACTTACGGATAGCGGTACCGTGCAGGAGGAGTGTTGCATTATGGGCGTGCCGACCGTAACGATGCGTCGAACTACCGAGCGGCCGGAAACGGTCGATTGCGGCAGCAATGTCGTCTCTGGTCTGGATGCCGCGCGCATCGCTGATTGCGTGAAAGTCATGACAAAGATGTCTAGCGACTGGGATTGCCCGCAAGGTTACAAAGCCACAGATGTATCCAGTAAAGTGGTTAAATTTCTGCTTGGAGGGAAAATGCATGTTTGAAAATAAGCGTATACTCGTGACTGGCGGTACGGGATCATGGGGTTATGAACTTGTGGCTCAACTACTGCCCCAGCAGCCCAAAGAAATTATTGTATATTCCCGGAACGAGTCTAGCCAAGTGGCTATGAGTCGTGAATTTGAAGACCCGCGTCTTCATTTCCGGATTGGAGATATTCGTGACAAGGATGCCCTGACGGCGGCTTGCCAGCATGTGGACTATGTATTTCATCTGGCTGCGCTCAAGCATGTTCCGGTGTGTGAAGACCAACCGTACGAAGCACTCAAAACCAATGTGATTGGTACACAGAACGTAATTGAGGCGGCTATTGAGAACAAGGTGGAAAAAGTAATCTATATCTCGACTGACAAGGCTGCCAATCCGTCCAACTTCTATGGCATGACAAAAGCGATCGGCGAGAAATTAATTGTATATGCAAACTTGTTACACAGTGATACCAAGTTTGTTACGGTACGGGGTGGGAATGTACTGGGAACAAACGGCAGTGTGGTACATCTGTTCAAGAATCAGATCCGCCAGAAAGGGCAGGTCTCCATCACGGATATGAGTATGACTCGATTCTTTCTTACGCTGAAGGATGCAATTACCTTGCTGTTCAAAGCTTCGGTGGAAAGTGTCGGCGGAGAGATCTTTGTCATGACGATGCCTACCTGCAAAATCGTTGATCTTGCGGAGGTGCTGATTGAGGATTCCGGTGTGGAGAATGTGAGCATTGTGGAACGTGGCATTCGTCCAGGGGAGAAAATCCATGAAATATTGATGAGTGAATTCGAGAGCATGACCACCGTTGTCTACGATGAGCAGTACCTGGTTATTCTTCCTACCCTGGGTATACCGGGTCTGCGTGAACATTATACCAATTGTCCCCCGGTCTCCTTTAACAGTTTCAGTTCTGAACACCAACTCATGACCAAAGAGGAGATTCGTGAAATTCTGAAACGCGGAGGATTCTTGTCATGAAACTGCTGATACTTGGTGGAAACGGAATGGCCGGCCATATTTTGGTCGACTATTTCCGCCGTCAAGGTGTACACAGCGTCTTCTACACAACTCGGGATGTAACGGACCCCAATGGTCTGCTCCTGGATGTGAACGACAGCTTCATGGTTGATCGATTGGTAGAAGCTGTGCACCCGGATGTGATTATTAATGCTGTAGGTGTGTTGAACAACTTCGCAGATGAGGACAAAATTACTGCATATCATATTAACGGTTTCCTGCCACATCGTCTGCGGCGGGTTGCAGATACGATTGGTGCACGCTTAATTCATATCAGCACGGACTGTGTGTTCAGCGGAGAACGGGGAGCATACCGGGAAGATGATGTTACGGATGGGACTTCAGCTTACGCCATCACCAAAGCACTTGGCGAAGTCCAGGATGAAGGTCATCTGACGATCCGTACGTCCATCATTGGACCCGAGATTCGGCAGGGCGGCATTGGTTTGATGCAATGGTTTATGTCCAGCACAGGTGAAGTCGGCGGGTATACCCGCGTATTCTGGAACGGTGTGACCACACTTGAGTTGGCCAAATGGGTAGACCATTACCTGGCCTCATCGGTTAGTGGTCTGATCCACTTAGCTCATCCGGCACCTGTCAACAAGCATGACCTGCTTGTATTGTTCAAGCAGACCTGGGATAAGCAGGATGTGACGATTGTGCGTGATGACAGTGTAGTGCAGGACCGTACGCTGGTGTCCACTCGCGAGGATGTGAAGACAGACCTGCCGGATTATTCTACAATGCTGAAGGAGTTGGCATTATGGATGGAGCAGAGCTGAGAGGCAAGAACGTACTGATTACAGGCGCCTCCGGTTTTACCGGGCGACATGCCGTATCTTATTTTCGGGAAGCGGGTGCAGTGGTTGCGGCGGTAGTCCGGAGGCCGGATGTGCACTCGTTTGGTAAAGATACGGAGGTCCATGTCTGTGATCTGAACGATAAACAGCAAGTGCGTCATCTGATCGGCGAGGTGCAGCCCGACTATGTGCTGCATCTCGCTGGCAAAAATTCAGTGCCTGATTCGTGGTCTGATCCGCTACTGGTCCTGGAGACCAATGTGATGGCCGTGCTGTATTTGCTGGATGCGCTTCGCAGTTGTCCGACAGCACGAACCGTTATTGTAGGATCGAGGTTAAAATATACGCCGGAACCTGGCCGGATTCCTCAGCCCCCGCATCCATACAGCCTCAGTAAAGCTCTGGAAGAGATGGTGTCCTTGTCGTGGATGTCGCTCTTCGGACAACAGATCATGTTGGCAGAGCCAGGCAATCTGATTGGTGCGGGTCCTTCCACAGGCATCTGTTCACTGCTTGCACGCCATGTTGTTGCCTGTGAGCAGGCGGGCAAAACCGAGGCATTCCGTCTGTCCGGACGGGACAACACGCGTGACTTTCTGGATGTTCGGGATGCCGTCAGAGCGTATGCGACCCTCCTGGTACACGGGTCGAGCGGTACAGTATACCCTGTGGTGTCTGGAGTCGAGCGCAGTCTTGGTGAAATTGCAGATCTGCTGTTGTCCATGACAGAAGCGGAAGTCCCTGTTCGCTGGGATGGGGCATCTTCTGGTCCGGATGGTTCGGGAAAACAGGAGGAATTATCACTGCTGCGCAAGCTTGGCTGGCAGCCGATGATTCCATTTGCCACATCGCTTCAGGATATCCTGAGTGATGTTCGTGTCCAGCAAGGGAGGACGACAAGTTGAATCCGAGAGTATCCATTGTCATTCCATTCTACAACTGCCCTTATGTGCCTCAGGCAATTCAGAGTGCGCTGAACCAGACGTATCCCGATGTGGAGATCGTTGTTGTGAATGACGGTTCAACCCGGCATGCAGAGTTGCTTCAACCCTATCTTCCTTATATTAATGTGCTTGGCAAAAGCAATGGCGGGACGGCTTCGGCACTTAATCATGGCATCCGCCATGCCTCTGGTGATTATGTAGCCTGGCTCAGTTCGGATGATTATCTGTACCCGGATAAAATTCGTTATCAGCTGGAGTTTATGCAGCGTGAGAATGTGCTCGTCTCACATACCAACTTTCACTATATCAACGAGCATTCGGCAGTTACCAGAATGCATGGTGGACCTGAACCGATGTCGGATATGGATTTACTACGACGGTTTGTTAACGGCAATCCGGTGAATGGCTGCACGGTCATGATCCGCAAGGATCTCTTTAGCGGAGTGGGGCTGTTCAATGAACTTCTTCCCTACACCCATGATCTGGATCTCTGGATGCGTATTTTACTGAACGGTCATCGGTTCCCATACCTGAATGAACCGCTTACTGCCTATCGGTGGCATGGTGGAATGGGATCGGTACGTCATGCGGATGTCATCGGCAGAGAGGCATCCATGGTATGGTCCAGATATCGGGAACCGCTGTTGCAGCGAATAGCGACGCTTGGCGGGTAGCGTAGGGAGGGCAGTTATGAAAGCCAAAAGACGGCTGATTAACGCCCTCTTTGCGCAGCATTTTACCTAAGACAGTAAGAGGAGGGGAAGGCCCGAATGGAGCCAAAAGTATCGATCGTCATTCCTTTTTACAATTGTGCTTATATCGAGCAGGCTGTTCACAGTGCCATTCACCAGACGTATCCGCATATCGAAGTCATCGTAGTGGATGATGGGTCAACCGAGCACGTGGAGAAGTTACAGCCATTCATGGATTCCATCCGTTATATTCGCAAAGAAAACGGTGGAACGGCGACAGCATTGAATGAGGGCATCAAACATGCAACAGGGGATTACTTTGTCTGGCTCAGCTCAGATGATGTGATGCTGCTGGATCGGGTGGAGAAACAACTGAAATTCATGCGAGAGGTCAAGGCTTCATTCTGCCATGGTGCCTACCATTATGTGAATGAGAAGAGTGAATGGTTGGATACGGTGCACCCGGAAGTGGGCAGTCGTCTGGAGATGTTGCAAGTACTGCTGGAAGGTTGTCCGATTAACGGCTGTACTGTCATGTTAGAGATGGAAGCATTTGAGCGGTTCGGACTGTTCGACACTGATTTTCGCTACACCCATGACTATGAAATGTGGATGAGGCTGTTTCCAATGTATGAGCTGTTCTACTACAATGAACCTCTGATGTGTTACCGATTGCATGAGTCGATGGGAACCAAACGTCATTTCAAGGCACTGGTTGCCGAGATGGAAAAAGTTCAAGAGAAGCATCGGCCTATTCTGTTTAACTTGCTTCAGGTTGGCGGTTACTGGAAATAGATGGATTTGGCAACGATGGCTGAATGGAATAGGTGTTAAATGGACAGGAGAGCACCCTTATGAAGCACTTTTTAAGTGTTATAAGTGGAAGCTCTTTTTTGCTTTATGGACAGATTTCGTGGACAGAAAGGGTGATCGATTGCTGAAGTCTCTGTATAATGAAATGATTCATATATGGAAGGGACTGGACTATGCGCAGATATCAATATCTTAAACCCAACTATTAATAAACTAATGGAGGTAAGAGTATTGATTACAGAGTTACACACAGAACGGTTATATTTGCGACAAATGGACGTAGCGGATTCGGCCAGCTTGTTTAAAATTTGGTCTGATCCGGATGTAACTAGATTTATGAATATCACTCATTTTACGGATGAAAATCAAGCCATAGCCATGATTAATCTTCTGAATGATCTTGCTCAGGAAAACAAGGCCATTCGGTTCTCTATCCTTGCGCAAGAGTCCAACGAAATCATAGGTTCCTGTGGTTATAATTCACTGGATTTTGACAATCTTAAAGCAGAAATCGGGTATGACATTGCCAGATCACACTGGGGAAAAGGATATGCTAGGGAAGCGATTTCTTCTTTGTTAGCTCACGCCTTCTCGACTATGAAGCTGAATCGAATAGAAGCAAAGGTTGACCCCGATAATGTGAATTCTATCAAGCTATTACAGAAGCTCAATTTCACATACGAAGGGACCCTCAGAGCATATGAGAGGGCAGGCGAAACGTTCAGTGATCTGAATATGTATTCCAAGTTAGCGACAGATTAGAAAAATTTGGAGTTTCCCCAGCTCCAAGCGCTAACGAATCTGCCACGTCTTATTAGGGGAATTACCACGAAAAACAAATCCTAACGAATCTCAGTCACGTTATTTGCTCCGAAAATGGCTTCCGAACCTGAAAATCGACCACGATGGACGAAATAACGTCTCTGTGATTCGTTACATGTCAGACCTGTGCAAAAGGTAACAAATAGCGTGTGGTGGATTCGTTAGAACCCTTTACAGCGAGCAAGGGGTGTCCTCAGTCATTCATATGACAGATGGGACACCCCTTGTTTGATATTTCGGTATGTTATATAAAGACGGCATATCATTGGACGACTTAATCTTTTGAATTCATGATCACCATCGATGCAGGATCGGGAAATACATATCCTTTAGGCAGCTTCTGTATCAATTCGTTCATTACAGCGTAATCCACGTCGATGTGAGGTGTGGAAACAGGAGTCGAAAACCAGCGATTGTATAGATCACTTGGTACAAGTAACGTCATACCGTATGTCCTCCTCTGTAAATGGCTTCTTGGTAGACTTGAAATGTACGAAATCCCATCACTTCCAGTGAACGGTGTTGTTCAGCCCAGGCTTTCGCCGATGCACCCACTGTTCTCCGGGTAACATTATCCTCAAGTAGTGCATCCAACAGTTCACGAAGCGAGTCGACATCCTGCGGAGGAACAACCCATCCCGTACGTCCAGGTTCAACCATCTCAGGCATGCCGGCTGTACCACTGACGATAACAGGTACACCCGCCAGTTGCGCTTCGGTAACGGAGAACGGCTGGGTGTCCTGCAGGCTGGGTTGGACATAGATGTCTGCATGGCGCAGGAAGGAAGGAATATTGTCCAGCTTGCCCCAGAACACAACATCGGCTCCAATACCCGTTGAAGCGGCCTGTGACCGCAATTCATCGGTTAGATTGCCTTCTCCTGCGATCCAGCAGACCCAATCGGAACGTTTACTTTTCAGACTGGCTAAGGCCTTGATTAACACATGAACGCCCTTGATGTATTCAAGTCGTCCGGTAAAGGCAATGACTTTCTTGCCCGCAGGTGGTCGCTGGCGGAACTTCACAGCTGCTGAGGCACGGTAGGCTGGCAGATCTACAGCATAGGGAATCTGTCTGAACTTTGATTCAGGAACGGCAAGCTCTGTAAGCGTACTCTTGATCCAGTGGCTTGACACGAGAATGAGCTCGGACTGTGCTGCACTTCGTTCTTCCAATGAGAGGAAATAACGTCCACGCTTGGATTGCAAATATGAAGGGAGAGTAAGCTGTGGGTTGGAATTTTGAGCATCGTAAAAGGCTTCGCGTGCAAGAGCGCCATGATAGCTTGTAACCAGTGGGATATTGCGGTTCAAGATGCGTTTTATGGCTACGGCAGCTACCGGATCTTGCGCATGAATAACATCATAGTGGTCCACCCCCAGATAAGCGGCCGCCATTTCGAAGGCATATCTATTCAGTTCATAATAAGCGAGAAGAGGATCGGCAGTGAATTGTGGCAAATCAGTCGGATTGAGTTTGGCTTGCAGCATGGGCCATACCTTATCCTTGGAGAAAGCACGGTTCAGATTACGAACATATACTTCGTTATTGGCACCATTTGTGCCCATGATATCAACCTCTACACCAAGTGCGATTAACCTGTCGGCCAATTGTTTAACATATGTCCATATGCCTCCCATATGTGTAAGCTCCCAATACGTAACGAGCAGAACTTTCATAGCGACCTCCTTGTCACGGCCTGCACCGGCCGAGCTTCTATCCTTTTATTCTATGAAAAAAGAGGACCGGAAGGTCGGGCATTTCCGTGTAATTGGTCGAAAATGGGTGAATGCAAATGGCAATGGACGAGAGGAAGCATATCCTATGTACAGGAAGGTTCATGTGCTCCGAAGGAGGGATCTACAGTGGCGGTATATTTACTTGAGATTCATGAGAATCTGTTACAGACAGTTGTTCCCGTCAAGTACATGGATGTGGAGTTGGCCTATGTGGGCGGCGAGGAAGGGACGGATGTATTTGTTGGTGGAGCCAGTATGCACGGAGAACTGTACCGACACCTTTTTCACCTAACGGCATATTCGGGGGGAGCGGGCGGTAATCAGGTCATTCATAATCTGGATGTGTCACCCGAGCCTTATGAACTGAGGGTCATCAGCAACAGTTCTTCACCGAATCATTTGGTTATTCGAATATATTGCAGAAGTATTCACGGTCAGACATTGGGCATACTGTCAGAATATCAGATGATGAAGCTTGCAGATTGATATGGACATCATTGAATAGTCATGAATAACCAACGTATGGAGCAGGGAAGGTGCCTGTTCCATTTTTTTTGTGGTGTATCCATAGTAGAAATGCCTGAAAAAATAGCTTGACAGCAAAGGTATTTTCATTAGAATTAGATCAGTATTAAACGAAAGTTTAAAACGACGATTTAAAACGATAGTTTGAAATTAGTCGTCAATATAGGCTGAGTGAGACGCATGGGTAAGCCTGCGATCTCCTGGCTGGAAAAGAGTGTGGAGAACGTGAAAGAACAAACAGCAGTATCCCAGGAGCCCGCAGAGTTTTCAATCAAAACGATTATACTGCCACTCCTGGCAATTATCGTCGGTATGATCATGGTTATACTGGACAGCACGGTGGTGAACGTGGCCATTCCGAATCTGGTTCAATATTTTGAGACGGATCTTAAAACGATCCAATGGACGGTTACGGGTTACACTCTGGCTTTGTCTGCAGTTATTCCACTGGCAGGCTGGTTAACGGACCGTTTTGGTGCCAAAAGAGTATTTCTGTTCACGATTGCCATGTTCACCTTGGGTTCTGTGTTATGCTCGATTGCCCAATCACCTGAGCAATTAATCATTTACCGTGTCATTCAGGGTCTTGGTGGAGGCATGGTTGCCCCTATTGGTATGGCAATGGTCTTTCGTCTGGCTCCTCCTGAGCGAAGAGGTTCCATCATGGGGATGCTGGGAATTCCGATGCTGCTTGCCCCTGCATTGGGTCCGGTGTTGTCCGGGTGGTTTATTGAATCACTGAGCTGGCACTGGATTTTCCTGATTAACTTGCCCATTGGTATTGCAGCTTTCATTCTATGTATCAAGTTTTTGCCTGATACAGATCGTGGACGCACACCTGCACTGGATCTGCTCGGCATGATTCTGGCGCCAATTGCGTTCTCGATGCTGGCTTACGGTGTGAGTGAGGGTGGAACGAGCTGGACGTCTGCAACAACTTTGACGGGTGTCATTGTGGGTGGTGTAGCGCTCATTTTGTTCATTATTGTGGAGCTTCGTCATCAAAATCCATTGCTTGAACTCCGGGTATTCAAATCATCTGATTTCTCACGGGGAATTATTCTCGCATGGGTGTCACAAGTGGCACTGTTCGGTGCGATGATCCTGATCCCGCTCTACTTGCAACAGATCAAAGGGTACACTGCACTGGAAACTGGATTGATTCTGCTGCCACAGGCATTGGCTTCTGGAGTGGGTATGCCGCTTGGTGGTCGATTGTTTGATAAAATAGGTGCTAGACCTTTGGCCTTTGTGGGTCTGGGTATTATCTCGGGAGCATTGTTTATTCTGTCCTCCATCACTGCGGAGACAGGTCTTGGCCTGATAATAACGGCTCTGGTCATGATGGGTCTGGGTATGGGCCTGTCCATGATGCCACTCAATACGCATGTATTAAATGCTGCACCACGCAAGTTGGTTGGACGGGTGACACCGCTCACGGCCGCTGCACAGCAAGTGGTCGTGTCCTTTGCAGTTGCAGGGCTTACAGGCTTCCTTACTTCAAGAATCGCAGACAATACAACGAGTGCAGAGCCGACCGCTATCGTTCATGGTTTGGTGGCTGGTTTCAATGATACGTTCTTCCTGGCCGCTTGTATTGCATTGTTCGGATGTTTGCTCAGTCTGATTCTGCGCAAACCTAAACCGATGCCGGAAGAAGAACTTCAAAATGGCGACAAGCCTGATCCCGCGATGATGATGGGACACTAAGATTTCTTACAAACCATACTAAGGCAGTTCAGAGAAATCTTGCTGAACTGCCTTTTTTGCTATATTCAATGGAAAATTCGCAGTGCTGTCATCATTTCACGGAAAGAAATGGCATATCGATCGGGTGAGAAAGACAAGCTCATATGCTGTCTGCCCTGAATGCGAATATAGTCACGCAGTTTCTTGTTATCCATGAGCTCCCTTGCTTCGGCTACAGCTGCCTTTACATTTCCAATCGGATAAAACTTTCCAGTCTTATTATGTGTGATAAATGAACGCACACCATCCGAATCCGTGCTGAGCACCGGGCAGCCACAACTGATGGCTTCAGCGACGGCATAGCCGAATCCTTCAAGCAAGGAAGTGGATAACATGATCCCCCCTGATTCGGCAATCATGGAATAGTATGCAGGCATCTGAGAATGTGGAACATTGATGAAGATGCCAATCCGATCCTCAAGCCCGTATTCTACCAGCATGTGCCGGAACATGACCTCATCTTCTGGATTAGCCAAAGTTGGATCGTGGAATAACCATAGTCTGGCTTTCGGATTTTTTTTGACGATTTCACTTGAGATGATTAAATATTCACGCCAGTTTTTGTTGTGTTCAAGTCGTCCTACCCAAGCCAGCACCGGATAGGGTGGGGTATCCACCAAAATGGGTGCGAAGGTGTTCGTATCCAGCATATTGGGAATAACAAACCGATGAAGCCAAGGACAGATATGGATGAACATATCCAGCAGATGGTCTGTGGGAGGTATAACGGCAGCATCGCAATGGGCTTGAAGGTAAGGGACACCCATCTGTATCGTTTCCAGAGCTTGATCGCGTGTTCCGAGTCCCTGCGCTTCAAAAATAATTCGTCCGGTATATCCAAGTCCTCTCAAGCGGCCGGGCATAGCGATGTCTGAAGTGGCAATGATGGCATCATAATGATGAGTATGAATGATATGATGAATATCCTCGTCACTGGACGCGGTGAAAATGGGCGTATCACTGTTGTTCTGCAATCCCGAGCCTGTGTTGAGATATAATAGGTGCGCTTCAATGCCGTGGCGTTTCAGAACAGCGGTGCGCAGTCGATTCAACGTATCCACGCCACCGCTCGGAACATAAAACGTGAATAATACTTTCACACGATTCACCCTCTGACTTTTGGTCAGGAGCACATTCTCCTGTACTCTATGTTACGTTGGCTTTAAGCGCAGGGTGTGGGTGTTGGTCAGAATGTTCACATTTTGGACAAATATTTTTAAGCTGCCTTTTAAGTGTCATTAAGCTGAGGCTAGGATAGCTCACGTAAGATACAAGGAACTTCCCGTGTCTATCATCTAACCTGAACGATGGTGCACGGGTATTTTAACGGGAAAGGATGAATGATGTGCTCGAAGTGAAACAGGTCAGCAAAGTTTACGAAGGGCAACGCGGCGTACATCAACTGGATTTCACCATGGAACGTGGTGAGATTGTTGGCTTTCTCGGGCCAAATGGTGCCGGAAAAACAACAACGATGCGTATGATTACGGGCTATCTGCATCCAACCGCGGGTACCATTATGGTGGATGGGGTATCGGTGCATGAGCAGGGTCAGCGTGTTCGTTCCAAGATTGGGTATCTGCCTGAAACTCCGCCACTGTATCCGGATATGACGGTGCAGTCCTATCTTAAATTCGTAGCCAATTTGCGAGATGTCCCGGCACGTGAGGTTAAGCTGCGTGTCAGTGAGATGGTTAGCAGACTGGGACTTCAGGGTCGGGAAAGGCAAATGGTACGTGGGTTATCCAAAGGATACAAACAACGCCTTGGGCTGGCAGGAGCCATTATTCATAAACCGGATCTGCTGGTTCTGGATGAGCCAACATCGGGCCTTGATCCAAATCAGATTATCGAGATCAGAGATCTGATTCGGGAACTGGGCGAGAACCATACGGTGCTGCTCAGTACGCATATTTTGCCTGAAGTGAGCACGCTCTGTAATCGAATGTTGATCATCAATCAGGGACAGCTCGTGCTGGATGGTTCACCTCAGCAATTCGGATCAGCAATGGGGGATCAGTTCAAGGTGTCGATTGAAGTGAAGGCCACTGCGGAGCAATTACATAATGTGCTGACCCCATGGGAGAAGGTGCGGAGTGAAGTCATTCAAGCATCGGATGCAAATCACACCAAAGATATTTCACTTAATTCAGATTCAGCGAATACGGTTAAAATGCTGCTTACTGGAGAAAACTCGGAAGATTTCCGGGAGGAGCTGTTCTACCTTTTGTCTGGTGCAGGATTACCGATCCTGGAGATGAAGAAAGAGAACCTGAGTCTGGAGCAAATCTTCCTGAAGCTGACCACAACCGAGCCCACAGACACAGAGGCAAATTCGGCAGATGTGGATAAGGTTGTTGGGGCAGAGATGGATCAGGACGTAACTTCGGACATCGACTCGTCGAGTATATCGGGAACATCAGTGAGTACAGCAGCCGATACTTCGCCCCAAGCTCACAAAGGGGAGGATTCCAAATGAGACGAATGATGGCGGTATGCAATAAAGAGCTACAAGCTTATTTTCTGTCACCAACGTCCTATTTTGCTTTTGCCGTATATGTACTGATGACCAGTCTGCTGTTCTATTCAAGCTTTGTATATTACCAGCCGAGTATTGTCGATTATCGTCTCGTGTTGGGGGATACGTTGTCCATGCTGCTGTTTGTCGTGCCATTGTTAACGATGCGACTGGTTGCAGAGGAATTCAGACAGGGAACGGATGAGTTATTGCTGACTTCTCCGGCACGTGTAACAGAAATTATTTTTGGCAAATATCTTGCCTCTCTGGCCATTCTGGTCGTTCTCATCCTGTGTAGTCTGGTGTATCCATTCATCATGTCGTTCTATGGGACATTGGATATGACGACGGTATGGATGTCTGCGCTGGGGTTATTTTTCCTGGGCGGAAGCATGATGGCGATTGGATTGTTCGCTTCTACATTATCCCAGCATCAGATGGTGTCTGCGGTTGCGGGTTTTATTATTTTGCTCGTTTTGTGGATGCTTGATTCATTCGCAGGAAATACGGGATCTGCTTTGCAACAGTGGCTGGACCCATTTGCACTGACCAACCGGTTCGACAGCTTCATGAAAGGTGTACTTAGTGGACCGGATATATTGTACTATGTCACACTTTCAGGTGTGTTTCTGCTGTTAAGCATTCAAATTGTGGAACGGAAGCGGTGGAGGTGAGAAGATGAAAAAATGGTTAAGTCATACCAACAGTACCGTGCTGTCCGTAGCGGTGATTGGCATCTTTATTTTGCTAACACTGTTCCTGAATTCACTTGGCGGCTTCCAGCTGGATCTGACCTCGAACAAACAATACACGTTGTCTGACCAGTCTCTAACTGCGATCAAAGACGTGAAGGATGACGTCAACATTCTGGTGTTAACCGTCGAAAATGCCAACAACACCGTCCTGAACCGTGAGGTCACGGATATGGTCGAGGAATACACGAAACGCAATAGCAAGTTGAAGCTAAAACAGTATAATCTGACGCAGGAACCTGCGCTTGCATCCAAATACGGCATAACAGGCAGCTCCATTGTGCTGGAGCAGGGAGATCAACACAAAGTGATTGATATCGCCAGTTTGTTCACCGCGACAGGTGACGGCAGTGACGGATCATATCAATTCACAGGTGAAGAAAAGCTGACACAGGCGCTCATGAATATGTCATCCACCGAGATGCATAAAATGGTCTTTTTGACCGGACATGAAGAGCTGAGTCTCGCTCAGATGACTACGCTGAAATCCTCCTTGGAACAAAATAATGTGCAGACGGAAGAGTTGCAGTTGAATCAGGCCGGGAAGGTTCCGGAAGATGCAGATGTGCTTGCCATTATAGGTCCACAACGTGATCTCAGTGATGCAGAAATGAAGGCCATTCGCACCTATCTGAGTAATGGAGGCAAGCTGTTATTATCCCTCGGATTTGTAGAAGATATGAAATCCAGTTGGAAAAACATCGATGCCCTGATGGCTGACTATGGCGTCGTTGACGAGCATGCGGTCATGGTAGATAACCAGCAAGCCAGTACGATGGGGCCACTCTGGGTGGTGCCGGAGTATGGTACACATGCAATCACGGACAAACTTGCTGCAAGCCAATTGTATCCGATGTTGTCGCTGTCGATTGCGTTGACCAGCAAAGAACAGGATAAATATACCCTTTCACCGTTAATTCATTCTTCGAATGACAGTTATGGGGAGACAAATATCGGCCGCTTATTGCAGAATGAAACAACCAATGATGCCGAAGAGGACATTCAGGGACCCGTTGAATTAGGGTATGCAGCCGATACAACGGATGGTAAACCGAAGGCGGTTATTCTGGGGTCGTCCATTTTCATGCAGGATTCGGAAATTGCGAATGGCGGCAATCGGGACTTTATTTTGAATACGGTAAACTATTTGAGTGAGAAAGAAAATGGATTGACGATTCGCCCACGGGTACAAGCCGGGTATGAGACGGCATACCTGAATGGCGAGCAAGCCAGAACGATTTTCTTCGTGGCTATTGTAGCGTTCCCACTTATCTTTGTTATCATCGGTGTACTCTTATGGTGGAGGCGTAGACGGGTATGAGAAAATGGGTCCCAACGATTCTGGTAGTCATCGTACTGATTGTGGGCTGGGTGTACGCGGCCAGTCAAAATTATTTTCGAGAAGAAGAAGCGGTACAAGCCAAATCGCTCGGTATTCAATCCGGGGATATTCAATCTATCACAATACATGACACTACGGAGGAGACATCTGGTGCAGCAGGATCTTCGACTTTGTCGCTTGAAAATGGCGTATGGCAGATGGTTGAGCCAAAAGCCTATCCTCTGAACGGTTACAGTGTAAGCAGCTGGCTGGATGCTCTGAGTGGTGCAAATCAGGAACTGGTGGTGGAAGAATCGCCGACGGATCCGGATAAGTACGGATTAGGTACAGATGCTACACGTATGGATATCAAACTCAAAGATAATCGGGAGATCAAACTGGCTATTGGCGGACAGCTTCCAGCAGATGATGCACGGTATGTACGCGTAGATGAGGGTCCCGTAGTTGCCGTACAGACAGAGACGATTACCAATATAGCCTTGTCTCGTCGTGATTTATTGGACACGACACCTTTCAACATGGATGAGACGAATGTTGAGTCTCTGGAGTGGGAAGGTGAAGCAGCTACCTGGATGTTAACATCGACATCGGAGAACGATGCGGCAGAGCAGACTTGGACACTGAATGGAAAAACGATTGAAGCCACAGATGCCGTATCTCTTATCGGCAAAATCAAAAACCTGTCGACAGCAGATGATGTGCGCAAAGCGTCCGAGCTGAAGAATTCGGTTCCACGATTCACTCTGTCTGTTGAACAGACGGTTGATGGGCAACAAGTTAGAGACGTGTATCGGGGACTTACAGTGCCATCCGACCCGGATCAGATCTGGGTCATTACGCCAGATGGTCAATGGGCATATGGCATGGATGCGACAAGTCTAACGGAAGCCGAGAAATTCCCGGATACAATTAAAGCATCCACAACTTCGTCGGAAGAGTCATCGAGTTCTGCAAATGACGCAACGACATCCTCATCAACAGACGGGAAATGAGCGGGGCGGAAGATAAGTGATATTATTGAGTTAAGATGCAATATTATTTCGAGGCAGTGCTGCGAACAAGCAGCACTGTTTTTTTATTTTATATAGCGAAGAAACTCACTGTCCACAGATCAAACCTAAAGGCCAATAAGCAAAGACTCAAACCAGAAGACCCAAACCAGAAGACCTGAATCTACAGGGTAAGGTACCATATCCTTTCAGCATATCGGTACGTACAGAAGCGCATCCTATCTTTGTGACCAAAACCAACAGACATTGGAGGATGAGTACATGCCAGCAGTCAAAAAGGCAACAGCTATTACGTTATCATTATCTACTGCGATCTTTGTAATGGCCGGTTTGACAGGTTGTGGCACGAATCGGGATACCAACAATATGCATACACAAAGTGTTCGTCAGCAAGCCAACGGCATTAACCGTTATGGTGTGGAAACAAATGGCATGGATGGCATCCGTGCGAAAAGTTATCGCATGCATAATGTGACTGACCTGAAATCCAGTGAAGAGCTGGCAAAACGCATCACGGAGATGAAGGAAGTTAAATCCGCCCGTGTCATGTTAACGGATCGTAATGCTTATGTGGCGGTTCGTTTGGCAGATGGTCATGCAGGCAAGTTGGAGAGCAAGTCCAATGGTCGTACGAGCATGCTGAATGGAACAATGCGTAATCATGCCAGTGATACCATGCGTGGGGGCAACATGAATCACGATATGGGTGGTATGCGTGTGAATGGCGGTACGGGAACAATGTCTCCGTACAGCACTAGCGGAATTGCTCCAGGACTGAACACAAATTCAGCAACGGATCGCAGCCATATGGGCAATGACCGTGGCATTTATGGCACGATGGGCACAGGAACAATTGGTATGATGCGTGGTCTGACAAACAGCGGCAAAGCACGTGGGACGGACGATGGGCATTATGGTATGAAAAGTGAAGGACAACGTGTAGATAGCACGGATGATAACACATCAGCTGAGATTAAAGGCAAGATTTCAGCCAAAATCAAGCAGTTTGCACCAAACATCGAGAATGTATATGTATCAGCTAATCCGGATTTTGTGGAGCATGTTGAGAACTATGCCACAGATATTCGTAATGGTAAGCCTGTCAGCGGCATGATCGATACGTTCCAATCGATGGTAGAGCGCATTTTCCCAACCAACGGTACGGATACCAATCACCGTGATGGCATCCTTGACGATGGCCTGATGAACCGTAATCACAACGATGGTGTCATGAACCGAATGAATCGGTAGTTTTTTTGACATGAACAAGCGTGTCTTTGCGCAGATGGTAACATCCGCTGCAGGGGCATGTTTGTTTTACATGATCTTTATTACATATACAATTGCACACGTTCTCTTTGGACAATGAATCACATGTTTACTGCCCATTTTTCTTATAAAACTGAACCAACGCCCTTGACCTTACATAAGATGAGTTGACTGTATCCCCTTAACCTTGTTACACCAACACAACCCGAGCAAGGAGGGGTGAACATTGAAGGGTATCGATCATAAAAGCAAATTTTTGTTGACCCACCGTGAACGCGAAGTATTCGAATTACTGGTTCAAGACAAAACAACGCGTGACATCGCAGGGCAGTTATTCATCAGCGAGAAAACGGTGCGTAACCATATTTCGAATGTGATGCAGAAACTCAATGTTAAGGGTCGTTCGCAGGCAGTTGTCGAGCTGATTAAGCTTGGAGAACTGAAGATTTAGTTGCGAATTACAGTTAGGATTAAGTAGCAGCATGAAAGCCTTTCTCTATTCTTTGTCATGAAGAATGGGGCAAGGCTTTTTTGCTGCTGATTTATAGTTTATTACATCAGATGATCCGCTGTTCAGGGATTAAGTCTCCCATCCATGGTGTATAAAAATAAGCCACGCAACGCAACCATCCAAAGGTTATCATTACATGGCTTATGTTGAAAATTGAACATCCATTAATTCAAAGTCGACTTTGCATGAGGTTCCTGAGAAAAATTCTTCTACAACCTCAACATCGCTTCTGCTCGTATGAAAGACATATAACTCGCGTGTCGGATGGAGCTTGTGCAGTTCTTTGTAACCGCTCCAGGCTTCTTGAGGATTATCATAGTTTTGAATAACAGCTATATCCTCTAGTTGACGGACACGGTTGCTGGAGCTTGCCTTGATTGCTTCCACAAGCACAAAACGATCTGGGTGTAATTCAATAATCTCTCCCCATTTCATCGGTGTCACCTCACTTGGTTAGTCGTATTTTTATTATAGCATAGTCATTTAAGGGTGTAGGAAGTAAGCACGTTAATTGCGATTATGTGGTACCTTGTAGTTATCGAGAGACCTACATAGCAACAGGGCGGGGATATGAATATCTCGTTAACCGTTTCGGCCCGAATCAATGGTTTGAAAAGACATTTGAATCTTAAACTGCATTGAAAATGAAAGGATGAGCTGTGTGGACCACTTTTTAAGTGAATTTGAAAATCAATTTCGAGCGGGGTTTCTACCTGATCTGGAACAAACGCTGGCTAAGGTAGAGCACGAGAAAGTATATGCTTGTGCCTTTGGAACAGACAGCGATTGGATAACGCTGTTCATGGCGGTAAATACAGAGGAATCCCTGGCTAGGCATATTACCAATATGAAGGAACAGGGGTTGTGCGACAGCGAGGAGGACGAGATCTATTACAGATGGGGCTGCTCCGAATATCAATATGGCGAGGATACGCACTTTAACCACATCAGTCGATTGTTGTATGCAACAGAAGATGTCCAGAAGTATAAGGATGAGATCATTCGAATCATCGCCAAAGTTGTGAATGAGACAGCAGATGACGTTTTCGCCCGATATGGACAAACCAAAGCAGACATTACGTTTTTCGTTTCTCTCACAGATGATGATCTGGCGGAGGAAATTGAAAATCAATCGGTCCATCAAATGACTGTACCCGGCTTAGCCAGCAAATTCTTAAAACGATATGATGACATGAATTAGACCGAGTTAACTTGAGTTGAGCGTTTAGTTGAATGGAAATTGCATTAAAACATTGAATCTTAGTACCGCGAAAGTCTTTCCTATTCTTTAACTAAACTAAAGAAGGAAGAGGCTTTTTTGTTTGAGCGTGAAAAAATGAAACAACCGAATCCATACACTTATTGATTCCTATTCATTTGAAGGAACGTCCTCCATTTTTTCTTCGAAAATGGCTGATAAAAGAGCTGCTCCAATTCCTCAAATTGTGCTTCGTTCAGATGAAGATGGAGTGCTCTTTTCGCAATTTTTGCGGCAGGTTGGGAAGCGTATTTCCTTCCTCCGGCTTTTCGTTTGATCGGAATATGAAATTGCAGCAGATCTTCAAGGTGATTCCATCCTTCCCAACTCAACCGACCTCCGCGTTTCCAGTCGATAGCATAGAGGGCATAATAGGCGTGTCCTTCTGTTTGTTTGGTAGCCATAATCCAGGTGGAAGGAATGAGCTTTTCACGTTGTCTTCGATTCATTAGAATTGCACCCCTCTCGATTCTCAATATAAAGGATATCCACTATTTGGAGCAAGGAGACGAGGGTCTACCCACACGCTCAGCATAATTGCAAAAGTCATGTTAAATTCCTCTTGATTTGCAGGATCGTCTTGATTAAAATGAAGTTATAAAAATGATTTTCTTGATTTATTAAAAATAAATAAAAATAATTTTCATAAAGTGAGGACCTCATGGCAGCCATATTACGTGCGTTGCAGCAAGAACTGAATAACCTTCCGTCTCAGGAGCGACGTATTGCCGAAGTCATTATGCAATCTCCATCGGACATTCCCGGCTGGACGATTAGTCATCTGGCAGAGCAGAGTGGCACAAGTGCGGCGACGGTGACCCGCTTTTGCAAGTCGTTTCATTTCAAAGGTTTTCCCGATTTCAAAATGAAACTTGCCGCAGAATTGTCCCACGCATCTGATGAAACGGCGTATCAGGATATTGTAGCGGGAAATTCCCTATCCAAAATTGTTGAAGCTATCGAAGCCAACCACCTCGCGTCGATTGCAGATACCACCCGTTTGCTGGATTTGGGCAGATTGGAGCAGGCAGTGCAATTATTGTGTCAGGCTCGCCGCATCGATCTGTACGGTGTAGCTACCTCATCGATTGTTACACAGGATTTCTATCAGAAACTGGTGCGGATCGGCAAGAGCTGTACGGCTTTTTCCGACTCACATATGCAGATTACATCCGCATCTTCGCTCGCCGAGGGAGATGTGGCGATGGCCGTATCCTATTCAGGCGAAACACCAGAGACCATAGATGCCCTGCATTGTGCCAAACAGGCCGGAGCTTCTACGATTTCACTGACTTCCTATGGCAGTAACACGCTCGCAACTGTATCCGATATCCCACTCTTTACGTCCTCTCTGGAAGAAGGCATGAGGCGTGGAGATATGGCTTCACGTATTGCACTGCTGCATGTGGTCGATATTTTGTTCACAGGCATGGTAAGTGCCGACTTCGACCGTTTTATCCCCAGACTGGAACAATCCTATCACAACGTGCAGTCTTATCGATTCCAACACAACGGAGGTGCCTGACAGATGAAGATGAATATACGAATTTTTGAAAATGAAGAAGATTTAAACGCCACGGGTGCTGGCCTCATTGCCAGCTTGTTGCAGACCAAACCACGGGCTGTATTGGGGCTTGCGACAGGAAGTTCTCCTGTGGGCATATATAAACAGCTTATCACGTTGTACCAGAAGGGGCTGGTCAGCTTCTCACAGGCTTCCTCTTTTAATCTGGATGAGTATGTTGGACTGCCAACGGAGCATCGTGAAAGCTACCGCAGTTTCATGAACGAACAATTATTCCATCACATTGATATGGATCTTGCCAGAACGCATGTGCCTGATGGTCAGGCTGCCGATCTGGAACAGGAATGTAATTCCTATGAACAAAGGCTGGACGATCGTGGACCGGTAGACCTTCAACTGCTGGGCATCGGACATAATGGTCATATTGGCTTCAATGAACCGGGAACTGAACTTACAGGACGAACACATGTCGTGGATCTGAAAGACGAGACGCGAAAGGCAAACGCGCGCTTTTTTGACAGCATCGATGAAGTTCCGGCTCAGGCGATTACGATGGGTGTCGGTACCATTTTGAAAGCCAAACAGATTCTGCTCATTGCCCGTGGCGAGGAAAAAGCCGAGATTATTCGCGAAGCGTTCATGGGCCCAATCACAACGGCCTGTCCTGCATCGCTTTTGCAATGTCATCCAAATGTGGTGGTATTGCTGGACCGTGCGGCAGGGAGGCTGGTGAGATGACCGGAGCGAATAGCCATGAACCTGGGAGACAGCGTGATGAAAATATTTCTCTTCTTCGGGGCAAGCTGCTCCTTTCAAATGAGATATTGGAAGACGGTTTATTAGCTTGGAGGGATGGGAAAATCATCTATGCTGGGATACCGGAAGGTCTTCCTGAACAGATTCGGCGAGAGGCTTTGCCGCTGTCTGTACCGGAACGCGGCCTCATTGTGCCTGGATTCATTGATATCCATGTGCATGGTGGGAATGGGGAAGACTTTATGGACGCAAGCCCGGAGGTGTTGGACAAGATCACTTCTTTTCATAGTACGCAGGGCACAACAGCGATGCTTGCGACTTCCATGACGGCTCCGAAAGAGCGCCTGGACAGCGTGCTTGCTGAAGTCGACCGCTATCGTTCGAGTGAAATGCCATATGCACAGCTTGAGGGCGTACATCTGGAAGGTCCATTTTTCAGTCCGAAATGGCCTGGTGCGCAAAATCCGGAACATATCATACTGCCTGATGTATCTTGGCTCGAAGCATGGGAGAAGCAATATCCTGGCCTGATTCGTCAAGTTACGTTGGCACCGGAACGTGAAGGCGGGCTGGAAGTCATTTCATGGCTGCGAGAACAACGGATTACAGCGGCACTCGGCCATACCGATGCGACCTATGAAGAGGTGGAGCGGGCAGTGGAAGCCGGACTGCATCATGCAGTACATACGTTCAATGCCATGACACCGCTACATCACCGGCTACCCGGGGCTGCCGGAGCCGTGCTGAGTGATCCACGTATCAGTGCCGAGGTAATTGCTGACGGCATTCATGTTCACCCTGCGGCGATCTCGATCCTCGCTCAGCTGAAGCAACATGATGATCAACTCGTGTTGATTACAGATGCCATGTCTGCTGCGGGATTGGATGATGGGGAGTACAAAATCGGCGACCTGCCCGTAATTGTGAAGCATGGCGAGGCCAGACTGAAGGACGGCGGCGCACTGGCGGGAAGCACACTGACGATGATTCGAGGTTTCCGTTACCTGGTACAGGAAGTGGGCCTGAGTCTGAACGCTGCATCACGTGCAGCAAGTCTGACCCCGGCACGCCTGCTGGGCATTGATCACCGGACAGGTTCCCTGGCTCAAGGAAAACAGGCAGATATCGTTTTACTGAATGCGGAGCTGGATATTGAGGGTGTGTGGGTGAAAGGCAGACGGATTGGCGAGTCATATTAGATTTAGAAAACTAGTATCGTGCTAATAACTCTCATTTGTGATGCATCCGTCTTCGGAGTTAAAACTTAGCTTTTATCTGTGTAGAGGCAACACCTTGCGCAATATGTTAAAATAGATCTCAAAAAGACGGGATCTGCGGATCACGCATAACGGAGGCGTGAAACATGGAACGTAACGCTATGCTCGAACATGATCCGTTCATCACAGTGCTGGCGGAGAAGTTGCACATACACGGATATTATGCCTTTTATGGCGAGCATTACAATGAGACCGATATGGAGCTGTACCGCAGGCATCTGTTCACATCATTCAGCAACATCGTATGGGTAGAGCTGGATGCACGCAAAAAGTATATGATTGTCGATCATCGTGGACGCAACACAGTCATGAAACTGATCGAAGGTATGCTGAACACACGCAGAACGCTGCGGGCGAACCAGGCGATGGCAGGCACGGACACCTCTGGAGTCCAGCAGGAGATCGCACATTTATCCAAACTTGTGCACATGTTGAAGTTCACAACATTCCGCACATAAGCGAAGTGTGATATGTAGGCTGTAATAAGCGGCGTGAGTAGGAAGAGTAGAGTATAATATGTGGCTCTCATAAGCGATGAGTAACAACGCAAAAATGAAGAGTAACACCATGAACAACCACAAGAGTATACGTGAGTAACATGGAAGAGTAATAAGTTAAGTTTCAAGGAAGAATAGACTAGGATCTCCACAATAACATTTCACTACGATTCCATTCTCATAAGTAGTTTTCTCCTTAGGCCACGTAGCGCTAACGAATCTGTGAAGCCTTATTCCAATGATTTGGCAGTGATAGAAAATGTAACGAATCTCAGACACGCTATTTAATGCAATTTAGCGATATTTCGGTACTTAAACATGTCTGCAGCGTAAATAAGATGTCTACGATTCGTTAGATTTTCAAACCTGCGATATTTCAAGTAATAAGGCTTGTCAGGTTCTTTAGACGACAGTTGGCAATCTCGAGTAAGGTTATGTGTCGGGCTTAGATAGTAAACGAGTAAACGAAAGAGAGAGTCCTGTCATAGCTGACGGAACTCTCTCTATTTGCTTTATACAATTCAACAACACACATTCTCTATATAAGCAATTATCTAAACGAAGTCACAAAACTGCTGAACAGCGTCCGAACATCATACTGATACTTGTTGATCGGCTCAATTGGACGGTTCTCTCCAAGCAAGGTGTAGACGGCGATTCGTGCTGCCCGGACTGAATATTCTTCGGTGAATACCACGTCATCGGGAATTTCGCAGAATTGGCTGATGAAGGCCAGGTTGGTGGAGCCTTCAGGCACAACCTTTGGTCTGTCGCTGTTGAGTCTAGGCATGAATTGGGCTGTAATGTAAGGCATCATGCATGGAATGCAGTTGGCAGTAGCCATGATGGCCTCTTGATGTTCCTGAAAATGAAGATGGCCGATCAACTCCTGCATAATCTCTTCCCCGGTACAGTCGCACATTCTTTTCTTCACGTAATCCCCCACGTTATCCGGGTATAATCCGTATCCCCAGAATACTTTTACATGCTCCGGCTGACCGCGGAAGTGCGGTTGAAAGGCCAGAACAACAGACATGAACCAGCTGGAATCCTTGAAAGTAACCAGAGCACCGGTACCTGCCCGGTTGCGTGTGAATTTCTCCATCAGATCAAAGAAGACCGAATCCTGAAAGGTGACCGTATACGATTCCCATTTGGACTCATGCACATGATCATTAAAAGAAGAAGGGTTGCCCAGCAACGGTTTCTTGGCGGCGATGTTCTCCCACAGCTTCCATGAGCTGCCCTTGCCGTTCAGTTTTGGTGCGGAGGTCATGGAGCCGATATCAGCCCCTTCGGTCATCGAACCGTTTGTAACAATGACCAGATCACCTTCGAGGATGTCAATGACTTCCTTTTCACCTCCCCTGAGCACATGCATCCGACTTACCGTAATGCCGTCGCCGTCTTTGAAATCCAGATCAGTAACCGTGCATTTCAGCGTGAAATCTACGCCAAACGGTTCCAAATATTTATGCAGTGGCAGGATGATCGAGTCATACTGGTTGAACGGTGTGCGGGTAACACCTTCCAGCGTCTGAATTCTCGGGAATTCGTGAAAAAAGCGAAGCATGTATCTTTTGAATTCCACGGCGCTATGCCAAGGTTGGAATGCAAAGGTGGTCGCCCACATATACCAGAAGTTTGTTTTGAAAAAATGAGGACCAAACCAGTCGTTGATGCGCAGTTTACCCAGCGTGTCTTCAGGAGTAATAATCAGTTTACCCATCGCCAGACGATCGGCCATATTAAAGCCCATCGAGAGCACATCTTCGACCTTCCCGTCACGGTTGATGAGCCGCGCATTGGAATGTGTGGGATTGGCATCGTCAAATTCGGTAATTTCCTGTCGGACAGATATGCCCGGACGGTCGATGGAAGGGATGGAAGCCAGCAGCTCCCACAGATTCTCATAGGCCTCGTCATTGAGCATTCGCCCGCCGCGGATGATATATCCTTGATCGGGATTACCAGCTCCGTCATTGCTACCGCCGAGAATGGGCATTTCTTCGATAATGTGAATATGTTCTCCGGGAAAGCCACAATCTCTAACCAGATAAGCTGCACCCGCCAAAGATGCAATGCCGCCCCCTACAAAATAGACCTGTTTATTACCGTAATCTTTCTTCACGATCATTCGCCTCCAAAAGGTTCTGTAATCACATCCCTAATGTAAACTTTGCAGGTCCCGTAAGGTATGATCAAAAGAACGGGAGTGTCTAATTTTTGGTCACTTTTGGAAAAGTGTCTAAAACCTAGGCTTAGATCACATATGAAAAAAGCCGCACATCATTAAGTGGAGGGCAGCTTATTCTCATACCTGTGCAGTGCCCTCAGGACATTGCCTTCGATCAGCCCATTGAGCTTCTCAATAATCTGTTTTGGCGGTTCTTGCATGTCACCTCTCATCCACTGAATGACTAGCCCAGTGAAAGCCAGGGTATAGAAGTTGGCGACAAACTCTTTGTCTTCATCGCGGACCTTAATCCCACAGGCGAGTTCATCAATAACACCCATAATCAGATCATAGGTTACTTCATAGAGGTATGTGTCCAAGTGGGTACGCCCGAGCGAGTTGAGTGTGTTGCAGCAGAACGTTTTGTTGTTCTCGATGTAACAAAAGATTTTATAGAATCCGTCCGTCCATGTGCTGTAGCTTCGGTACTCCGTAAGGCTCTCCACCGCTTCAGTCTGATAGATCCACCCAAGTAGCGCGTAAATATCCTGAAAATGATAATAAAAGGTTTGCCGGTTCACTCCGCAATGGTCAACCAGATGTTTGACCGTAATCTTGTTCAATGGAGTATGCTCCATCAGTGATTTAAGCGAGTGGGCCAGCGCATGTTTGGTTAGGTGAGAAGCAGACACAACATTCACCTCATCATTTTGGATTAGCTTGCCGGGGCGCAACAGCACGTAAACACTCATGGCAAAAGCCCCGCGCCGAAGTCGCTTAACATAAGCAGATCAAAACGCAGGAATCCTGCAAGATCCTCCATCCACAAATACCTCTGTAGCCATCAACAATATCCGTTACCCGATCCACATCATACTCCATAAGGGTGCATCCTAAATATTGAATATCAATCGCTTCAAATAAACTCCTAAAGGCCACTTGTATTGTCTCTATCACAATCCCTTAAAAGTTAGCCGTCGTCTAAAACCAGTCACAATAAAGAGTAACCATGGTAAAAGCCTGAAACCTAGTGAGGAGACGTAATTAATCTAAAAAAACCGCCGATAAGGTCGCGTAAGTTATCTCCAATACACTAAACCATTAAAAGAGAGACCTCGTCTATAAAATCAGTCATAGGAACAACGATAACGAAGTTATTGAGAAAAAAACGAAAAAAATGAAAAAAACGAAAAAATCTAAAAAGTGTTCAGCAGCCCATCGTTAAGGTAATCTATCACACTAACCCATCAAAGTGAGACCCAATCCTTCGAAGCAGCCGCGCTAAAGCTACAACGTAACGATCAAGACAAAATCCAAAGAAACGGCCTAATAAGGTCACCATGTTTTTATCTCTAATACACTAATCCATTTAAAAGTAAGTCTGCATCGTCTCCATTCATAAAAAGCAGCCATGAAAAAAACTACAATTTCACCAAAGAACCAAAGAACCAAAGAACCAAAGAACCAAAGAAACAAAAAACACAGAAAAAAGAAACAAAGAAATAAAATAAATAACAAAAAAACGACCCGAAGGCCGTCCTTTGTTCTCCCCATTACACTAACCAATCAATAGTTAGGCTCAATCCTAAAATCAGTCATGCAAGAAGCTGCAACGTAGTGTAGGGGACGAAATCGATTCAAACAAAAACGATGACCTGTAGGCCACCGTTTTTGTAATATCTATCTGCCCCTATTCTTATGAAGTTGAATAAATAATTTACACGTTAACGGAGAGGGGAGAAAAAAGCTGAAGAAGCGGAGCGTTCGCCTTTATCACCCGAATTTCTCCCTTTAGAAAAGGGGATCAAAGAAATCGGGGGATAACAGCGATCGGAAGCTTATTCTCCCCGCGTAGTGACCTCCGTGTAAGAGTACTTTTTAACTATTACAAACTCTTCAAGAACTGCACAATCGTCAACAACCCTTTATCAAAGTTCTCCAGGTTGAAGTGCTCGTTCGGAGCATGCAAGTTCTCATCCGGCAAACCAAAGCCCATCATAACAGCAGGGATTTCGAGTACACGTGAGAGCTTCTCAACAATCGGAATGGAGCCGCCATCTTTGGTAAAGAGGGCACGAACGCCATACACGTGCTCATACGCATCTGCCGCTTTTTGCAGAATTGGATTGGAAGGATCGGTATTGAAAGCAAAAGCTTTCTCGATCTGTTTCACATGCAGCGTTGCACCCGGTTGAACGTGAGCGCGCAGATGTGCTTCGATACGATCCAATACATGCTGTGGATCTTGATCCGCAACAAGGCGGCAGGTGATTTTGGCATGAGCTTCCTTCGGAATAACCGTTTTGCTGCCTTCGCCTTGGAAACCGCCCCATACGCCGTTTAGTTCCAATGTTGGACGAGCGCCAACACGTTCCACGAACGAGTAACCTTCTTCGCCGTACAATTGCTCCAGCCCAAGGTCTTGACGAAGCTGTTCTTCATTGAAGCCCTGTTTCACAAATTCTTCTCTCATCTCAGGAGACAGTGGCAGAACGCCGTCGTAGAAACCGTCTACACTCACACGGCCTTGCTCATCATGCAACGAAGCGAGCAGGGATACGAGTGCGTGCAGTGCGTTAGGTACACCACCACCAAATGAACCGGAGTGCAAGTCGGTATTGGCTGTGTGCAGATCTACGTGAAGCGAGCAGAGGCCGCGCAGGCCAGTGGAGATCGCCGGTTTACCTTTTTCAAGCAGGGACGTATCCGAGATCAATACCATGTCTGCACGCAGCTTGTCCGTATGTTCATTCAGATAGATGGGCAAGTTCGGGCTGGAGATTTCCTCTTCGCCTTCGATGCAGAACTTGATGTTAACCGGAAGTTCTTTGTTTTCGGCCAGAATGGCTTCAACTGCCTTGATATGTAGGAAAATCTGTCCTTTGTCATCCGTTGCACCACGAGCGAACAGCTTGCCATCACGAACGGTAGGTTCGAAAGGAGGTGTCTCCCACAGGTTAAGCGGATCAACAGGTTGTACATCATAGTGTCCATAGATCAGCGCCGTCGGTTTGCCCGGTGCATGCAGGTGATCTGCATAGACAATCGGATGTCCAGCCGTTTGAATGACCTCTACGTTTTCCATGCCTGCACGTGTGAGCGCATCTGCTGCCCATTGTGCTGCACGATTAACATCCTCTTTATGCTCTGAAATGGCAGAGATACTCGGAATGGACAACCATTCATTCAGTTCTGCCAGGTGTTTTTCTCTATTTTGTTCAAAATAAGTCTGTTCTTTCATTAAAAAGGCCTCCTTCATGTTTGCTTTATCTCATTGTAATCCATTTTGTCATGTTAATAAAACATTGGTTAAAAAAATGATCGGTTACAGATCGTTTCATTCACCAGAAGATTGTGCGTATAATACAAGAAAAGGATTTCATCCATATATTCTCAGGGGAGTTGAGGAAGTTTCCATGACAGTCAGACCCGATGCAAGCAGGCAGGTGAGCAGCGATGGAACCGACTAGGAGCGATCGAATATTTGGTAGATTCAAGCGTTTGTCCGATTTGAAGGCTGGAAGGCATAAAGGGCGATTTTATCGAAACAGCCTCATGCTGATTTTACTCATTGCCAGCATTCCCGGGCTAATCACAGGTATCGTCATGTATCAACAGGTGGTTGGCCGAATGGAGACCGAGTTCAATCAGATGCATCAGAACCAGATCGAGAACCGGGCACGCAATGTGGATGACCAGCTGGCTTATCTGGAGATGAACTTATCTCATTGGGCTTTTGAACCGAGGTTTGGCAATGCTTTGCGAACACTGGATTTTGTGTATTATTTTAATGAAACGCAGGAGATTGTGACTACCTTATACGTATTACAAGGTTCCCATCCACTGATCAAGTCAGCACAGCTGTATTTGCAGGAACCGAAGCCAATCTTGTTTAATCGGGATTATACCGAGTTGAACGATGAAGCCAAAGTACAAGCCTATGATCGATACCTTTCCATGGGTAACCACGTGTACTGGACAGACTGGGTTTCCGGTATCAACAGAGATACCGAACCTTCGACCAACGATAGTCCACTTCATACGGATGCAGGCAATGCACTTGTTCTAGTACATAAGATACCGGGTGAGAGCATTAATCCGTTTGGTGCACTGATCATCACGCTGGATAACGAGAAAGTTGCCAGTTTGTTGAAAACGCTTACTCCTTACGACGAAGGGTTAACGTTCCTCATGGATCAGGAAGGAAACACACTGGTTACCGGGAATCCTGGAACGGCGGGAGAGACTTCTGCTTTTGAGCAGCAGCTAAAAGAAGAAGTAGCCCTGAATGCGGGCAGCCGCTCATTCCTGTTCAGATATGAGGATCAGACCTATTCTGTCTCATACGGTTCATTGAGTCGAATCGACTCAGACTGGACTTACGTCTCCGCAGCACCTTTGACCTCAGTCACTTCGCCAGTTAAACTGGTGTCCAAAATCATCGTCATTGCCAGTATAGGCAGTCTCATCCTGGGGTTATTGTTATCCTGGTTTGCTTCACGCCGCATATATTCGCCTGTAGCGCGGATGCTGCATCTGCTTACGCCTGGCAGAAACGAAACAACACCAACGGATGCCAAGCTGGATGAGTTTGAGCTGCTGGAGCAACAGTGGAACGAACTGACCTCCCGCAGTGTTACGGCACATCGCCAGTTGCAGGAGCAGCTTCCCCATCTGCGCGACAGCTTTGTCCTACAACTTGTACAGGGGCATCTATATGCCTATAACGAGCAGGATCTCCAGCAGCGCATGCGTCATCTTGGATTTGAGCTGGAGGGCCAGCAGTATTTGCTGGTGCAGATGTATTTTACGGGGTACGAGCAACTGCAAGGCAGATTTGGGAGCCAGGACACGGGATTAGTCACCTTTGCAGCCGTGAATATCACTCAGGAAGTGGCAAAGAATTATTTTAGACAGATCAGTGTCATGAATTTTCATGACCTGTCTTCCGCCATGCTTGTGATTGCTCCCCAGGACGAACCTGTGAAATCACAAGCGATGTTATGGGGGCAGGAGCTTGTGGAGGTCATTGGAAGAACACTCAAACTGAAGGTGACTTTGATGATCAGTCGCCCAGCAGCTTCACTTCAGGAACTGCCCGGACGATTCGTTGAGATGGAACAGGCCGTGGCTTATCGCAGTGTGGAGGAAGGAAGTCAGATTCTCGATCTGGAGGATGAGGCGTGTTTCCGCAGAAATGAAGCAGCTTCCTATCCACTTGGGCTGGAACGGGAGTTGTTACAGGCGGTCAGGCTGGGCAAACAAGCCGAAGCAGAACGTGTGCTGGAACAATTCATGAGTGAGATTACGCGGACGGGCAGTACCGAATTTCAGGTGCAACAGATGATGCTTCAATTGCTCGGCAGTATTCAGCACATGATGTTGCAAACGGGTGTCACACCTTATAAGCTGTTTGGTGGTTACAACATGTATGAGCAACTATCCGGTATTCGTGAACCTGTACAGATGAGACAATGGATGATGAATGAGGTATTCATACCGTATATACAAGAGGTTGAAGTACGAACGCAGGAACCGCTGAAACTAGTGGTGGAACGAACGATGTTGTACATCGATACACATTACCGCAGCGACATTTCGCTGGAAAACTGTGCTGACGAGGAGCAGATGACACCCTATGCACTGAGCAAGGCTTTCAAACAGGTATCGGGCATCAATTTTATTGATTATTTGACACGTGTGAGAATGGATGCGGCGAAGCAATTGTTACGGGAGACAACGATGAAAATCAATGATGTTGCGGCGGCTGTGGGATATCAGCATAGTTACTTTAATCGGATTTTCAAGAAACAGGAGGGAGTTACCCCGAGTCAGTATCGCGATCAATGGTTTGGACAATAACCGTTTATATCTTTGTCATTTCAGACCGGCATTCAGCTTTAACGGATGTCGGTTTTTTCTTTTTTTTACCGTGATACAAAGAAGGATAAACCCGCAAAAATGTGCAATTCTACCTGCTGCGTTATGTTCAGTTTCTTGTGGAAATGGCGTTATAGCGGGCTTTCCGACCATCATACCGTAGCAATGCAAAAAATGAAGGTTGCCGGAAAAAGATCGGCTGTATAGTCTGAGTATCAGGTTAATTGATAACGCTTACATGATTGAAGGAGGGGAGACATGATGAACGGGAAGACGGAGTGGAATACCAACGGCACTGCAACCACCCAAGCGGATAGGGCCACAAGGCCCATGAGACGAGAGTCTAACTGGAAAAGACAGATTAAACGAAACAAATGGTTATATGTGCTTGTGCTTCCCGGCTTTTTGTACTTTGTCATCTTTAAATACTTGCCCATGTGGGGGATCATCATTGCCTTTCAGGACTACCAGCCTTTCCTGGGCATCCGGGAGAGTAACTGGGTGGGGTTAGAGAACTTTACGAACTTTTTCTCCAACCCGGACTTCTTCCGACTATTACGCAATACGCTGGTTCTTGCCCTGTATGATCTTATCTTCTTTTTCCCGGCACCGATCATTATCGCCTTGTTATTAAATGAAATTCGGGTCGCTTTCTTCAAAAGAACGATTCAAACGCTGGTCTATGTACCCCATTTTGTATCGATGGTTATTATCGCAAGTATCACGTACGTGTTTCTGACCCCGCAAGGCGGAGTGTTATATGACCTGATCGCCTGGATTACAGGCAAGCCCATTGATGTGCTCTCCAGTCCAGGTTCGTTCCGTCCGCTCATTATTGTTCAGATGATGTGGAAGGAGATGGGATGGGGCACGATCATCTTCCTGGCGGCCCTTGCAGGTGTAGATACGGAACAATATGAAGCCTCCATCGTGGATGGCGCAGGACGATTACGGCGGATGTGGCATATTACGCTTCCCGCGATTCGTACGACCATAGTCATTTTGCTCATTCTCAGACTGGGGAATTTTCTGGATACCGGATTTGAGCAGATCTATCTGATGACCAACTCCCTCAACCGGGATGTCGCTGACGTATTTGATACGTATGTGTACACGGTGGGGATTACGCAAGGTGCATTCAGTTACAGTACCGCTGTTGGACTATTCAAGTCAGTGGTGGGGATCATTCTGGTGCTTGGCAGTAATAAACTTGCGAAAAAATTCGGTCACCCCGGAATTTATTAAGGAGGAGCGCCCATGAACAGCCGTCTATACAACAGCCCTGCCGGCAAGGTATTTGATATTTTCAATTACGTCATGCTGGGGATTCTGGGCATATTAACCGTCCTTCCTTTCCTGTATATTATAGGGAATTCTTTCGCAACGGAAGCCGAGATCACCGAACGCAGTTTTTTCCTCATCCCGAAGGTGTTTTCCTTCAGCGCGTATGAGTATATCTTTTCTTCGTCCACGATTTTTCGCAGCATTGGTGTTTCCATTTTCATCACGGTGGCAGGCACACTGGTCAATCTATTCTTCACACTAACGATGGCTTATCCACTATCCAGAAGTGACTTCTGGGGCCGTAACGTCATGATGAACATGGTGATTTTCTCGATGTTATTCGGTGGTGGCATGATTCCAACGTATCTCGTCATTCGTGGACTGGGACTGCTCGATTCTTACTGGGCCCTTATGCTTCCTGGCGCGATCAGCGCTTTTAACTTAATCGTTGTCAAAAACTTTTTTCAGCAAATGCCGCCCGGGCTGGAGGAAGCGGCCCGCATCGACGGCTGTTCGGATCTCGGCGTGCTGTGGCGAATTGTTCTGCCTTTATCGAAACCGGTCATTGCCACGTTTGCTTTGTTCTACGCCGTAGGCCACTGGAACAACTTTTTCTCGGCACTCCTGTACATTTCCGATAGTGACAAATGGCCTCTGCAAGTCATGCTGAGACAGATCGTGTTACTCTCGCAAGCCAGTGTCGGAGATATGGCAAACATGGACCCCAATTTTGTACAGCCACCAGAGCAGTCGATCAAAATGGCAGTGATCGTTGTAGGTACCATTCCGATTTTGCTGGTGTATCCGTTTTTGCAGAAGCATTTTGCCAAAGGTGTCATGTTAGGTTCAATTAAAGGTTAAAGCCAAGGGGGAGAACGTATGGGACAAAAAACGGGATTCAAAAAAGGTGCACTGTTACTCTCTGCGTCACTGGTACTAAGTACAATTCTGGGAGCATGCTCCACGGACAAAGCAGGTTCAGGAACCGCTGCGGGTGGCACCGACGAAATTACCATTATGCTTCCGAACTTCGAAGCGGAGAATCCGCCGGAGAACAGCCCGGTCATCCAGAAGCTTGAGGAATTGACCAAGGTGGATGTGAACTTGCAGTGGGTGCCGAGCAGCTCGTACGAAGACAAATTCAACATCACACTGGCCTCGGGAAAGCTTCCTCAGATTATGGTGGTGTTAGGGAAGTCCCCAAGTTTCATTAATGCGGCCCGAACCGGGGCTTTCTGGGAGCTGGGTCCTTATCTGAAAGATTATCCGAATCTGAGTCAAATGAATGAAATCATCACCAATAATGCGTCAATCGATGGCAAAACCTATGGCATATACCGGGCGCGCGCCCTGGGACGTAATGGGGTCACAATCCGCAAAGATTGGCTTGAAAATCTGGGGCTGGAAGAGCCAAAGACGATTGATGAATTTTACAATGTGTTGAAAGCGTTCACGAAGGATGATCCAGACGGTAACGGCAAGGATGATACGTACGGTCTGGTTGCCAGCAAATTCACGGGGCCGTGGGATAACATGCAGGTATGGTTTGGTGCGCCCAACAAATGGGGAGATGATGGCAGTGGAGGTCTGATCCCGGCGCATGAGACACCAGAATACATGGAAGCCCTAAAATTTTTCCGGCAAATCTATAGTGAGGGTCTGGTCAACAAGGACTTTGCCGTGATGGATGCAACGAAACTGCCTGATCCATTTGTGAATGGGCAAGCCGGTGTCATGGTGGATGTAGCAGATAATGCACAGCGCATGGATCAGAAAATACTCGATAAAGACCCGAATGCGACAGGACGTGTGGACGTGCTGCAAGCGATGGAAGGTCCAAAGGGATTACGTGATATGCCAACGTCTGGCTACTCCGGCCTGATTGCGATCTCCAAAAGCAGTGTCAAAACGAAAGAAGACCTGAAGAAGGTACTGAGCTTTCTGGATCAGCTGAATGAACCGGAATTGCAGGCATTGTTGTACAACGGACTGGAAGGCAAGCAATACGAGAAAAAAGAAGACTACATCATACCGAGCACTGACAAGCTTGCGCTCCGCGACCTGCAAGGCTTAAATCAGATTTTGATGTTTGTGCCAGAAGACAGAACGCTTCGTGTACAACAGACACCTGTCCGTGAAAAGGTTGCACAGGTGCAGAAAGCCAACGAAGAGATTGTCATTGCCAATCCTGGTGAACCGCTGATCTCTGATGTTTACGCTCAGAAAGGACCGCAGCTGGACAATATCATTAACGATGCGCGGATCAAATATATCGTAGGTCAGATTGATGAGAAAGGATTCGAAGATGCTGTTGCTCTGTGGAAGAACAACGGCGGAGATGATTATGTGAAAGAAGTTAATGAACTGTACGCTGCACTGAAGTAGTCGTATAAGCCAGAGCCCGGTAGCTGTGCTTTCAGTGTAGCGGAAACAGCCGGGCTTTTCTTATCGCTGTGATGGCTTGATCCATGAACCAAATTTCATCCAACTTTCTGGAAATTATGACTTCCTGAATATGGTTTTTGATGTATAATCAAATCAAAAAAACCTATTTGAACTGAAATGAACGTTATTGGTAAAGCTGGTTACCATACACTCTTGAACATGCAGGGAGGAAGGCAACGTGTGGAACGGGGATGCTTTTGAAAATCCCGAGGCGCAGTACAGGGTCCATCCCTTTTGGTTCTGGAATGGGGATATGGAAGAAGAGCAGATTAAGCGGCAGGTGGCTGAGATGGCCGCGCAAGGTGTAGGCGGATTCTTCATCTGTCCGCGTCAGGGTCTACAGATTCCCTATCTCTCTGAAGCATGGTTCGATAAGGTGCGGATTGCAGTGCAGGCAGCTGCCGATCATGGCATGCAGGTATGGTTATATGACGAGTATCCCTATCCGAGTGGAATGGCTGGCGGGGAAGTGACCCTTGATTTCCCTGAAGCGAAGCAGCGTCAGCTCGTGCATCATCAGTTGGTGGTTCAGGGCGGAGAAGCTGTGGATCTGGAGTTGCCGTGGGGACGAGTCTTGGTTGCCAAGGCGATTCCCAAGGATGCGCAGGGCAAGCGTCTGTGGCCTGAATCCATTGACTTGCGAAATAAAATCGGCAATATCCAGACTGATCAGGTCTATCAGGAGACCGGACTCACATCGTATAACCGCAAGCGGTTCTTCACCTACCGAACAGCGTTCCGCTTGTTGTGGGATGTTCCCCCGGGTGATTGGGAGTTGATTATATTTCAGGAAAAAGAGATCGATGATTTCAAATATTACGGCAACTTTGTTGATCCTTGCCACAAGGAAGCGATGAGTCGTTTTATTGAACTGACACATGAGCGTTATAAGTCAGCGGTTGGAGATCAATTTGAAAGCGTGATCAAAGGTATGTTCTCGGATGAGATTGCACCGCTGGGCCGTATCCCCTGGT
This sequence comes from Paenibacillus sp. FSL M8-0212, assembly GCF_038004645.1. Taxonomy (NCBI): domain Bacteria; kingdom Bacillati; phylum Bacillota; class Bacilli; order Caryophanales; family Paenibacillaceae; genus Paenibacillus; species Paenibacillus sp. FSL M8-0212. The sequence continues at coordinate 3,966,390 of NZ_JBBORP010000001.1, forward strand.
CCCAACAGCTTCCCCGTTATTTCAGCGAGCGTTGTGGTTACAGTCTGATCGATTCGCTACCGGCCCTGATATATGGCGATGTTCCGGACGCGCATCGGATTCGGTATGACTATTACCAGTCACTGCATCTGCTTCTCCGGGAGTCCTATCACAAACAGGTGCATGACTGGTGTGAGGAAGCAGGAATCCAGTACGCAGCTGAGGTACCTGGTGTACGGATGACCACCCAGTTATTCAGCCATATGCCAGGTGGTGATTCGGCACATGAGAAAATCGGACGATCCTTATCGTGGATTCTGGAACGATACGGCCAAAAGATGCGTGACAATCCTAAGATGGTCAGTTCGCTTGCCCGGCAATTGGGCCGAAGCCGCAATCTGATTGAATGTTTTCACAGTGTAGGCTGGTCGATGACGCTACAGGATGCCAAGTGGATGATTGATCGCATGGCCGCCATGGGTACCAATTTTTATAACTTTCACGCCTTTTTCTATACGATTGGTGGGCTGGCAAAGCATGATGCACCGCCATCTCAATTTTTACAGAATCCCTACTGGAAGCATTTCCGGCAGTTGGGGGATTATACCGGACGTTTGAGCTATCTCATGAGCACCGGAGCAGCAGATATTCGTATTGCCGTGCTTGACCCAACGACGACATTCTGGAGTCTGATGGGGAATCCGCTGCATGGATTTGAGTATAGCGGCGAGGATAAATTAGAACGGGCGCAACTGGAGCGCCTGACGAAGGACTGGATGCGGATTACTACCCATCTGCTCGAAAACAGACGTGACTATGATCACCTTGATCCCGAATTGTTGGCTGAAGCTGACTTAACGGATGGCATCATTCGGATCGGCGTTGCCCGTTATGACGTACTGATTCTGCCACCGATGCTGAATCTGGAGGCCGCGGCCTGGGAACAGGTGAAGCGATTTGTTCGGCAGGGAGGAACTGTCATCTCTGTTGGGATGCCTCCACATATTGCGATTCAGCCGGGAAGTCCAGAGGGATATGAAGCTGCCGAGTTCTTTGGCGCAGGCGAGCAGCCGCAAGAGGTGTACTGGGGCCGTAACGTGACAACGGATCACGATAACCGTGAAACCATGTGGCATCAGGGTGAGGGGAATGCCTATTTTCTACCCGCAGGAACGGGCCAAGGAGATGACTTTTCACTGGAGCTGATCTCTCTCCTGCTCGATCAGGTATTGCCCGAACCCATCTGTTGGATCATGGAGGAGGAAAGTGCATCTCTGCTGATGCATACCCGTCAATTGTCGGCTGGAGAGCACATGGTTTTTTTGACCAATCAGGAGGGTCAGGACCTGAAGGGTCAATTGAAGCTGGTCGCCAGACAGCTGTGGGATGGAACGGAGCTGGCAGAGAACACTTGTCTCGTGGCAGAACGACTCGATCTGGAGACAGGACAGCTTCAGGCACTGCCGTATACGAGCAGTGGCGGGGAATGTTGTATTTCACTAACGCTGGCGCCTTATGAAGCGCATGCTGTTCGTCTTACTTTACAACCTGTGAAGGAAGAGGAATTAACAACGAAGGTGGATGTTGCAGACAAAACAGGATCGACGTTCGGAGCGGATGTTTCGGTAGGAGCAAATCAAGCCTGTAAGATCAGAGTTCCTTCGGAAGGGCCATGGCGACTCGAAACGGTGCAATCTAACATTTTGCGAATGGGACAATTCCATCTTCAGGCTTCCAATGCTAATGGTGTGATTCTGGAGAGTCAGCATGTAACTGTGAAACCGTTTATTGATCAGGCGGCAGAATTATCGGAGCAGCAGCATCTGCCAGTCCAGTTTAATCAGGTATTTGGCACACCGAAAAAGGCATCCGTTGCTTACCCGATCGAGTGCCGATATACGACCACATTTGAGCTAAGAACGGCATTGCCTGCATGCCTTTTATTCATGGACAGAGCGGCGATTTCGGGCAATTGGTCGATGGAGATTAATGGGCATCTGCTTGAAAAGGAACAATTCGATCCAATCGAAATAACCGACCACAATAACATCGCTTGTGATATTACGGCGCTGCTGCACAGCGGTCTCAACGAAATGACGGTGATTGTGCAGGTAACGAAAGATGAGGATGGTATCGTTGATCCCTTGTATCTACAAGGTAGATTCGGCGTGGAGTTCCATCATGAAGGCATGGCTTCGCTTGTACGGGAGTCGGATACGGCCCTTCGCATCGGACCTGAACCGCAGCCGCTGTATCCCCATTTTGCCGGGGAAATGAGTTATAAACGCACGTTCTGGCTGGATGAGCCAGGGGAAGATATGACCACGTTTGAACTGGAATTTAGCGATTGGCGGGTGCAGGATGTGACGGAAGTGAGGGTGAACGGACATAGTCTTGGTGTGCGATGCTGGTCTCCGTATCGCTGGAAGGGAGAAGCCTCCTGGCTTCGTCCAGGGGATAACGACATTGAAGTGCGGATAACCAACACATTGATTGGCCTGCTGGAAGGTACGTATTTTGATTCGGAACATCATCGATTACAGGAGGCAGGTCATGTACCTGTTGAAGAATTGGGATAAAGGAGTGGAAGTAAGGGATGGGACATCGGATTCAGTTTGACCGCTATCCAGGCGGCCTGATGAAAGCGTTAACGCTCAGTTATGACGATGGAGTGGTGCATGATCGCAGACTGGTGGAGATCTGTAATCGGTATGGCCTGCGGGGAACCTTTAATCTGAACTCCGGTACGCTGGGTAATCCAGGCCGCATTGAGGCTGGGGAAGTCGCTGAACTGTATACGGGGCATGAAGTAGCCGTTCACACGGTTACTCACCCTACGCTGCCTTATGTTCCGAATGAACTATTGACCGAAGAGATTATGGAAGATCGAAAAGCATTGGAGCAGCTCGTCGGTTATCCGGTACGAGGCATGGCTTATCCCAACGGAGGGTATGACCGTGCGTTAAGTACAAAGCTGGAGTGGCTTGGCATTGATTATGCCCGTACCGTTGAATCACATGGCAGATACACGTTGCCCGATCGGCCGCTTGAATGGCATCCGACCTGTCATCATAATCATGATCTGGCGGGGCATGCCGAACGTTTTATCCAACATTCCAAAACAGGTACGCCACTATTGCTCTACGTCTGGGGTCACAGCTATGAGTTCAATGACAACGACAACTGGGAGATCATGGAACAGTTCGGTGAGCAGATTGGCGGCAGGAACGACATCTGGTACGCCACGAACATCGAAGTGATCGCCTATTGGAAAGCCGTACAACGATTGGAGTGTTCGGCCGATCGAACCATCATCCATAATCCGTCTGCCATCCCGGTATGGTTCACGGCAGATCAGCAGGTTGTTGAAGTGCAGGGCGGAGAGACATTGCGGCTAAGCGAACGAATCAAGGTATAAGGAAGGGAGCTGATGATCATTCGTTATTTCCATGAGAACGAGGCGATTGCAGGCAGGGTGTACGATTCAATTCCGGATATATTGACTACGGTGGCTCAGCGTTATATTGGTGATAATCCGAAAAATTCCTTTTTGTTCAGAGCGTATCATCAGGGAGGTTTCCGCAGGTTAGGGGACTATCGCTACGACTTGAATCTGAATGAGAAATGCGCAGAGGTGCGTGCAGGGCAGTACGTGTATGTATGGGGCAAGTTATGGAGCGAGCAAAATACAACGTTAAATACGGGTCTGAACTGTTATAGTCCGGTGACGATCTATGTGAATGGTGAAGAGGTGTTTAAGTCCGAGTTGTTGCAGGAGTTATTTCCCGAGCGAAGAACCCAGATTCCGATTTCCGTTCACTATGGCTGGAATGATGTGTTGCTGTGTTTTGTCAAAACAGAAGTAGGATTCGGCGGTATCTACGGAACAGCTTCATTCAAAAATTTCCCGCTCCACTTCCTCACTCCTGGGGCAGATCGTCAGGGACAGGAGGGCTGGTTATATTCGGAACCCGTCGATGAACCTGTATTATCTCTTCCTCGTGACGGGATGACGGAAGAAGAGACGGGCCTTACCTGGTATCCACGCAAGGAGTGGACAGATGAGGAGCAGAGTATGGGTTCTTTTGCCCGCATCTTTGGGACGGAACAACTAGCTGTTGCTTACGCATGGTCCAAACTAGACGTAACCTTGCCAGAACCAAAGCCAGTTATTTTACAAGGATGTCATGATGGAGCCTTGACTCTGTATGTGGATGGCACGGAAGTATACTCTGCTGGAAGCAGCGGTAATTTCCGCGTTGAACTTCCTCGCCGTTACGGTTCATCTGATCTGGTCGCGAAAGGTGAAATTCAGGAAGTCGGCGGCTCATGGGGATTCACGTTGGAAGATGCCGAGCGTTCGGGTTCCACAGGCTGGAGATTGAAACCTCCTCATCCGGTGGCAGGATGCTCTGACCCCTGGCTGTACACAGGTGTGTTTGCTCCCGGTGCTGAACCATCCCACGCCGAGATCGTGCGAACCGATACCGTTTTTGATGATGGCGCACAAGGTGTGTATTGGCGGGTAGATCTTCCCGACACCCATGTTCGTCCTTACCTGGAAAATACACATTACGGAAAGTGGAATTATCCGCTCGGCGTTACCCTGCTTGGACTTCTCCAGACGGGACAGGAATTGGGACGGGATGATTACATTCAGTATGTGCGGCAACATATTGAACTGAGTACTTCATTTGATCGCTATGGTCTGTGGGATCGGGAAGGGTACGGTGCGGCAGGGATTAATAATCAGCTGTCTGCCATCGACAGTCTGGATGATTGCGGTTCGTTTGGATCTACGTTGCTTGCTGCGATGGAATTCGGTGATATTCATGGGGGAAGAGATACCGCGGATCGAATTGCGGGCTACATTACGGATGAGCAGGAACGTCTGGAGGATGGCGCCTTTTACCGGGTACGAGGCAGTGGGGAGATGCGTCAGGAGACGATGTGGTGTGATGACTTGTATATGAGTACACCTTTTCTGATGCGTTATGGTCAGTTGACAGGAGATAGGGCGTATTGGGATGATGCGGTTAATCAGTTCCTGATGTTCCGTAAATACCTCTACCTTCCCGATCAACAGATCATGTCCCATGTGTATGATTTTGTGCGTGGTCGGGCGACAGGTATTCCATGGGGACGAGGGAACGGCTGGGTGCTCTTCTCCTTAACCGAATTGTTATCTATCCTGCCACATGATCATGTGAAACGACCGGAACTGCTACGTTTCTACCGTGATTTAAGTCAAGGTTATTTGGCGCTACAAGGGGAAAATGGACTATGGCATCAGGTGCTGAACCGCCCGGATTCGTATGAAGAAACCTCCTGCACGTCCATGTTCATCTACGCTTATGCCCGTGGTATTCAGGAAGGCTGGCTGGAACAGCCAGAGCCCTATCTGGAGGCAGTGCGTAAAGGATGGGAAGGCATGACGCGTTTGTCGATTGACTATAAAGGCAATATATACGGGGTATGCCGCGGTTCCGGATACTCGTTTACCGCCTTGTATTATCGCGATGATCTGGGATGGAATCTGAATGATACCCATGGGATCGGCATTGTGCTCTTGGCTGGCATTGAGGCTCATAAAATGAACCAGAAGCTACGCAAGGTGTCTATCAATTCTTCGGTTACAGCCGCGCAGCGCTGATGTTTGACGCAACGGAACGGATGTATGTGGATAGCCTTCTATAGGTAGATTACCAGCTAAAGAAAGCGGCAATGCCCTCAGGCTTGCCGCTTTTAGTTTGTTTCCAATCCCGAATCTGATCTGCATAATAGCAATATATAAATACACTTACCTTCACCCAATAATATGAATAACTCCGTTTTTTGCACGCATTAAAATAGCTCTAGTTGCTCCGGTCCTTCTTCCTTCTCCGGTTCAGTACGGTCAGGAAAAGGCTTCACTGGCAGGTCCAGCAGGTCCATCATCATCTGGGCATTCGCCGCTGCATCGCCTCCGGAGTTGTTATTAAAAATAACATAGACATCCTTGCTCTGCTCCTGCAATTGCTCCAGATATCCTTTCCATTCCAACAATTCTTCCTTGTTGTAACGGTACAGGTAACGGGTCTCGCGCCAATTGGGCGCACCATTCTGATGCCAGCCGGACACGTTGCGTCCGTGCATGCGAACCAGTGTCATCTCCGAATCCGTCGCCTGTGGAACGATGGGAATGGAACCTGGACCCGCCTGAGGTTCGTCACAGACGCTGTGAATCCAGCCTTGTTCTTTCAGGAACGCAAGTGTGCGCTCTCGCATGTCACCTTCATACCAGCTACGATGACGGAATTCGAGGGCACACGGAATACCCTCCATTCTCAGTTTCACTTCACGAAGCTCTTTCACGTTGTCTTTATTGCACTCAAACCAAGGTGGATATTGAAACAAGGCTGCCTGCATCTTGCCAGCTTCAATGACGGGCTCTAGTGATTCTCGAAAAGCCTTATACATCTCTGACGTGCTGGTGAAGTAGGGCTTGCCCCGTAGATGTCCGGTCATTCCCTGATAGGCTTTGATGATAAAAGCAAAGGATTCGGGCGTCTCTGCAGCCCATCGTGCCATTCGATCCCGCGGCTGAACCGCGTAGAAGGAACTATCCACCTCCACGGTGGAGAAGTATTGTCCGTATAGACCGAGCTTGTCTTTGGCTTTGGTACGGTTTGGATAGAGATCTTCCTGATCCCCCCATCCGGTAAGTCCGATGCGAATCATAAGAACACCTCCTGTTGCTTTTTGAACAACTTCTTATAATTAACCGATTTACTGGCGTATGTCTAACATTATATCGTTTGCATTTTGGCTCTTCAATGTTGGAAACTTACTGGGATTTTTTGAGTTTGCAGAATAAAGACGTTACAATACATTAAAGCTAGGGGAAATGATCAGGCCTGTACAAAGCGTACTATAGATAGAGAACCAGTGACCAAGTGGAGGGCGAGAATGGATGACGGAATGGTATGAAAAGAGTTTTGGAGAAGATTACCTTCTCGTATACAAGCACCGGGATGTGCAGGGTGCCCATCAGGAAGTACATAAAATGATCAATTGGTTGAAGCTTGAGCCCAATGCTGAAGTATTGGATCTATGCTGCGGTATGGGACGGCACTCCATGGCACTTGCTGACGCAGGTTTACGAGTGACCGGAGTTGATCTGTCCGATGTGCTTTTGCGCGAAGCACGCCTAATGGACACTGAACACCGAGTATCTTGGTGTCACGCAGACATGCGTGAACTCCCGCTGAAAGGCGGCTTTGATGCCGTAGTCAATCTGTTCACATCGTTTGGTTATTTCCTGGAGGACGGAGAACAACTGAAAGTATTACGTGCCATTCATCGGATGCTTCGCCCGGGTGGCAGCTATATTATTGATTTTATGAATACGGCTTATGTGACTCGTCATCTGGTGCCGCACTCCGTCCGAGAGGATGAAGGGCAGCGAATTGAGGAGTTCCGCAAGATTGAGGATGGATTTGTGCAAAAGGAAATTCGTATTACGGACACCGCATCCGGACATGAACCGCGGGTATATCAGGAGCGTGTGAAGTTGTACACACGGGATCAACTGAGTCAGATGTTAAGTGCCGCCGGACTCCGGGTAGATCAGGTACATGGCGGCTATGACGAAGAGAAATATGACGAGCAGACTTCTCCACGCATGATTTTTGTGGGTCGTCGTCCTGTGGAGTGAACAGAGACAGTCTGGAAGGGGGATAACATGAAGCGCACAGAAGAGATGTCCATGACAGAGGGCATACACCGGGTCAAGATCAGCATGTCGTTTCCCTTGCGATGGGTGAACAGTTATGTGTTATCAGAACCGGATGGAACGATAACGATTATAGATCCGGGACCGCGTAATTCGGAAACAGAACAGGAGTGGGTTGAAGCGCTGGCAGATCTCGGCCTGACCTTTAGCGATATTCGTCAAATTGTACTGACCCACCATCACCCCGATCATCTTGGGTTGTCGGGTTGGATGCAACAGATGACGGGCGCACCCGTTCGAATGTCGACACGCTCCCGTCAAGAGGCTGATTATATGTGGGGACCTGATTCACGTATTAATACAATATTACCTGATTATTATGGTTGTCATGGTATGCCAGAAGACAAGACTGAGCAGATACATGAACATATGAAGGTATTTACTTCGCAGATTACGCCACTTCCGAATATCACACCTGTTGAAGATGGCGAGTGGCTCGATATGGGCGGGAAACGTTGGATTGCTGTGGAGACGGGTGGACATGCCCCAGGCCATTTATCCTTTTATGCGCCGGAGTCCATGGAGATTCTGTGCGGAGATGCAGTTTTGCCACAGATTTCACCGAATATCAGTCTGCAACCTGGCAGTGACCCTCAGCCATTATTGTCTTATATGGAAGGATTGCAACGTCTCGGTGCTTTGAATGTCAAGCAGGCGTATCCGGGACATCGGAATCCTTTTGCCCAGTTCAACGAACGGACAGTTCAATTGCTGGCTCATCACGAGGAACGTCTTCAGAAGATGACGGAGCGAATTCAGGAGTCACCGGCGAATGCTTATGACATCTGTGTGCACATGTTTGGCAATCGGCTGGGTACCCATCAACTGCGATTTGCCATGAGTGAGACGTTGGCCCATTTGCAGGAGTTACTTCGACGCGGAGTAGTGAAGCAAGAGCAGCAACCGGATGGCACGTTCTATTTTCAAATCTAAACGGAATGATGATATCGATATGAAATGATAATGTGATCTTGTATAGAGGCTCGGGACAGGAAATTCACCTGTTCTGGGCCTTTTTAGCCTCTCTTAACGGTTCATTCATCTATTTTTAAGCCAGCGCGACTATCATACAACTATGAACTTCGCTAGGGAGCGTTTTGAGACACACCCTAAAGAAAGCAGGGAAGAGCGATGACCAGAAAAAAACGGAATCAATGGAGAAAATGGCAAGCTTCAGCGGCAGCAACGTTGACTGTGGCTGCACTCTTTCAATATGTAAGAACTTCGGATGCCTTTGATGTGGCCTATGCAGCAGCGAATGGCACAGACACAAGTGTTACTGCTTCAAGCCAGGTGGATACGCATGATGATGTGATGGATGAATGGATCAACAGTACAACGGACAGCAACAATTGGAACACGCAGGACAATGACAATAATGATAGTCAATATAATGGAACATCTGATAGCACACAAGCAGCTCGGCCAGATCAGAGCACGAGTAACAAGGATAATTATTCAGATTCTCAGCGTTTCGGACAAAATAACCAGGGTACAGACTCCGGATACAGCAGTGGCAACTATCAGTCACGCACAGGTGCATCATGAGCCGCACAGAGCAAGTTGCTCGTCCGCTCCGATTTCAATTCCGTGCGATGAACACGGATGTTGAAGTGCAACTGTCCGCTGGGCGGGAAGAAGCTGAACATGCAGCAACCTTGGTGAAGAATTGGTTTGAGACGCAGGAGCAGCGCTTCAGTCGATTTGTGGCAGACAGTGAACTAAATCGTCTGAATGCTTCAACCGGATGGATGCCCATCTCCGCTGCGATGGATGAAGTTTTGAGTTTGGCATATGGATATATTGGACTGACCGAAGGGATTTTTCAACCGGGTATCTCCCAGGCTCTTCAGGCTTCGGGATATGATCTAAGTTTCGATAAGGTGCAGCAACGACAACCGCAACGTCCATTGCTTGAACGCATATTGCGAACGAGAACACCTGAATCATCAGGCTGGCTGGAAGATCGATATGACCACAGCCGTCCGAGTTGGATTCAGCGGGAAGGTAGCCGAATGGTTCATCTGGACCCCGGAGCTGAGTTGGACCTGGGAGGCATTGTTAAGGGCTGGGCAGTGGAGCGCATCGCAGACTGGTTACAGCGAACGTTGCATATTCCGGCGGGGTTGATTAACGCTGGTGGAGATATTCAAGTATGGGGTTCACCAGACCATTCCCAGTGGACCTTGGAAGTAGCAGATCCTTTGCAGAATCAGGGTGCTGTGTCGGGAGTGATCCGTTTACAGCGAGGAGCTGTTGCCACTTCGGGTATTTCCCGCAGACAATGGCAGAATACGGATGGAAGTCTTGCGCACCATCTTATTGACCCTCGGACGATGGAACCGGCGGATACGGATGTGTTACAGTGTACCGTTCTGGGACAGCATGCTTCGCAATGCGAGATTATTGCCAAGACGGTCTGCATTTTGGGAAGTGCTGAAGCGGTGGGCTGGTTAAACCGACATTACGATCGGCATGACGTCCTGTGGATGACACGGGATGGAATTACTTATTTTAGAGGGAATACGGATACGCTTGCTGAGCACTGGCCCGGGTTTGATCCGGATCATCGCTTCAGTCTGATCTAAACGAGGACAAGTCTAACAGATATGGGGGGGCCGGTTATGGCACAATGGATTGTAGATTACCTGCCGACGTGGAATATCATTCGAATTAGTGGAATTGCTGCTTATGTACTGCTCTTTGCCGGAGTGTTTCTGGGCATTGCGCAAGGGATGCCTATGGCCAAAGGCAAACCAAAAGCAGCCATGTTCAAATGGCATACGCGAACGACCTGGCTCGCCTTCGGACTTGGACTCGTGCACGCATTAACGTTATATATTGATCATTACAGCCCATTTACCTGGGGAGAACTTCTGATTCCTTTTACCGCCTCCGTGCATCCGATTGGCAGTGGTCTGGGAACGTTAGCCTTCTACGGATTAGTGATTGTCCTGTTATCCAGTGATCTGCGAAACAAGCTGGGCCGTAAATGGTGGTTCATGTTCCACCTCCTGTCCTATCCGGTGTTCATTGGTTTGCTGGTTCACGGCATGGTTACCGGAACGGATTCTGGCAATATCATCATGCGGATGATGTATGTATTTACCGGACTCAGCATTCTCGGTATCACGGTGTTGCGTGGCATGTTGAGAGAACGCAAAGGCCCGGAAATTACGATTGGACCGAAACGGGAAATATCTGGTTCACCTTCCGAGCAGAATTGGGTTGAAGGTTTTGGTTTGGTGGGAACGGTACGACCTAAACATCTGAAATAATAACATGTGGATTATCCAATATGTATCGTTACACATGCAAAAGAAGCGGCCATCAGGCCGCTTTTTCCATGAACAGTTATTTTATTAAACAGTTATTTCACGAAGCATCCATACACATGTCCAATGTTCCACATGACTTCAGATATGAAACGAGTTACGCATTATACAGCGTCATCACTGACAGGTTTTTCTCCCAGTGCTTCTTCAAGCTCGGATTGTTTGCGATGGGCGATCCGACTGCTCGCTGCCGATGCAATCGCACCGACAATATCATCGAAGAACGTATGGACAGGCCCCAGGCTCTTGTCATTCAGTCGTTCAAGCACCCCTGGTTTCAGCTTGTCCACATAACCATAATTCGTAAATCCAATGCTGCCATATACATTGACGATGGAGAATGCCAAAATCTCATCCACGCCGTACAGTCCTTCATCGTTCTCAATCATCTCCTGCAAAGGAGATATGAGCTGCCCCTGTTCTGCCAGAATATCAAGCTGAATCCCGGTCAGAACAGCGTTCTGTACCTCACGTTTACGGAGAACCATCTCCACATTTTCGATACATTCTTCCATCGTAAGACCTGGATAATATTTTTTCTGCAATAACATAACCAGTTCTGCGATCTCAGGGATCGTGACGCCCCGCTTATGCAGCCATTCCCTTGTTGCCTCCGCCACCTTGCGGCTATTTAGGCTGTAAGGGATTTTTTCTTGCTCAGGATGTTCCATGGGCGATTCCTCCTCTGAAGTTAGCAATGTCCCTACTCTTGCTTCCTAATACGTTATTAACCTGTTTTACGTTTCTTTAAGATCATATATAAGTTTTCAGCGAAGCGATTATCTTTTAGTTATTTTTTGGACAAAGGCTCGTATACATGGTAGTACAAACTGTAAAAATGATGAGGGGGAACGTGATCATGAGAAAGATCCAATCTTTGCGTACGGTATCGGCAGCTGCGCTGCTGAGCATTCCTATGGTGTTGTCAGGTTGTGGCATGTTTGGAGCACAGTCTTCCGAAGCTGTTGATCCACCACCGCCCATTCAGGAAGCAGCCATGATTCAGGCAGCCGAAGGAAATGGAGCACTCGCAACGCTCCCTTTAACGACGGTATATTTGCAAGACCAGCAGGGGCTGCTCGCTCCGGTATCCCTGACACTTCCTTCTGGAACAGATGCCAGCAGTCCAAAGACAGCACTGGATACACTTGTCACAGGCGGGGCTTATGCGGGTATGCTGCCTGAAGGATTCCAGGGCGTTCTCCCGCAGGGAACAGTTGTGCAGAATGTAACGATTCACGCGGATGACAAGCTGGCGGTCGTGGAGTTCTCGGGTAATTTTGCCAAGTATGATGCGAAGGAAGAACGGAAAATGCTAGAAGCTGTCACGTGGACATTGACGGGAACGCCTGATGTGGAGAATGTGCAGATCTGGGTGGATGGCAAAAAGTTAACACAAATGCCGGTGAACAGCACGCCGTTGCCTGAACCGCTGAATCGGGCTGTGGGAATCAATCTGGATCTGGGTGATGCGTTTGTGGCGAACAGCAGCCCGGTCACGGTCTATTTCTCAGCAGTTTCACCAGCAGGCATCCAATATTATGTTCCAGTTACACGTCTCGTTACCCCTGGTGAAGATCGGGTGCAGGCAGCGTTGAACGAACTGATCAAGGGACCTGACAAAGGCGGCGAACTGGAAGAGGTTATGACAGGCGGAACGGAGCTGCAATCGGTCAAAACGGCAGAGGATGGCACGGTCACGGTTGCCTTGAAAGATGATATGTTTGCCGAAGGAGATATCGTGCCAAGCGAGCTGTTACAGTCTGTTGTGTTAACCACTGCGGAGAACACAGCCAGCAAGGATGCCAAAGTACAGATCGAGTGGAACGGCCAAAAAACGGTCATGGGTGACGACAACAGGGATTACAGTGCGCCGGTTTCCAAGCCTGAATATATCAACGAAATTCCGATTTAATGAGCAAGGAATGCTTAAGGATGCTTTTAACCGAACTCTTTGGTAAAATATAAGGGATTAGTAAAAGTGTGAACAAGCTCAACATTACAGAATGCTTAAGTCGTAGGAGGCAGAAAATATGAGATCAAACGGACGAACCAGCGAACAGCTGCGCCCGCTGAATTTAACAGTGAACACGAATAAATACGCCGAGGGCTCTGTACTGATTGAAGTTGGAGATACAAAGGTGATCTGTACAGCTACAGTGGAGGAACGTGTTCCTCCCTTTATGAAAGGGCAGGGTAAAGGCTGGGTAACAGCTGAATATTCCATGTTGCCACGTGCAACACATACTCGGAACCAACGTGAAGCAAATCGCGGCAAATTAACTGGACGCACCATGGAAATTCAGCGTCTGATTGGTCGGGCACTGCGCTCGGTGGTCAATTTGCAGGCTCTTGGTGAGCGTACGATTACACTGGACTGTGATGTTATTCAAGCCGACGGAGGCACACGCACAACGTCCATTACGGGAGCGTTTGTAGCGCTGGCGCTTGCTGTGAACAAGATTTCCCAACAGCACAAACTGCAAGTGTTCCCGATTACGGATTTCATTGCCGCAGTAAGTGTGGGTGTTGTGGGTGAACAGCCTGTACTGGATCTGAACTATGATGAAGATTCCAAAGCCAAGGTAGATATGAACCTGGTGATGACAGGCGGCGGTAAATACGTCGAGCTTCAGGGAACAGGTGAGGAAGCACCATTTGATCGCCGTGAACTGAACGCCATGTTGGAACTTGGCGAACAGGGAATTCTGGAAATGATCGAGCGTCAAAAAGAAGTGCTTGGACCGATTGCGCTCAAGATCGGCGCGCGTGGATTAGGGGAAGCTTAAGATGAGTTTGGACAGCCCAATCCTCATTGTTGCAACCCGCAATGCGGGTAAAGTCCGTGAATTCGCTCATGCTTTCGCACCACTTGGCAAAGAGGTTAAGAGTATGTTTGACTATCCGGAGCTGCCGGATGTGGTGGAAGATGGCGTAACGTTTGCGGAGAATGCCTGGAAGAAAGCCAAGGCGGTTGGTGATGCACTTGGTTTGCCCGTTCTGGCAGACGATTCAGGACTTTGCGTAGATCTGTTGGACGGGGAGCCAGGAGTATATTCAGCGAGATATGCGGGCGAAGGAGCAACGGATGCACAGAACAATGCGAAGTTGCTGGAGACGCTGGAATCGTTAAAATCCGGTGAGGACACCGAGCAACCGCTACTAAGTCCAGCTCGTTTCGTCTGTGCGCTGGTACTGTACGATCCGACAACAGGTGATAAGTATGAATCGGAGGGCACTGCGGAAGGCTGGATTACGGCTCAAGCTGCAGGTGCTGGCGGTTTTGGATATGATCCACTCTTCTATGTACCTGAATACGAGATGACGATGGCGGAGCTGACGCTCGAGCAAAAGCAGGCGATTAGCCATCGTGGTCATGCGCTGAGAGCACTCGTATCCAGACTTGAAGGCTGAGACTAAACGAAACATCTTGATTTAACTTCATGATATGTGAACATCAAAGCGTTAATGGGAGGACAGAAGCATTCCGATGGGATGCTTCATCCGCCATTAACGCTTTTTGTATGAAATGAAGTATTTGATCGGGTTTGTTGAGGTCCATCCATATACCTAATGGTGAGTGCTATTTTCTGCGACTATATAATAGAACGTATGTTCTTGTACCTACATTAAAATTGGTTTACATTGCACGATTGGGAATCTCATTGGGACTGGAGTTGGAAGAAGTTGCAAGCCTTGTGTGGTATGGGTTAACATTCAAACTAACGAATCACATATGAACCTTAAACGGAGGGATCTACTCATGCAAGAAGTGAAGCTTGTTGTGTCTTACGATGATTATGAGGACGGCATTCGTATGGAAAAATTAATAAAGGAACTGGCGGCTAAACCGGAGGCCAGCTCATTGGAAAGTCTGGTCATCGGAGATTGGGGACAAGCTTATGAAAATTCACCTGATGAGTTCATGAGTGCGCTCGTCGAGTCGGCTTCAAGCTTTCCGTCATTGAAGAAACTGTTTATTGGAGAAATGGGATTCGAAGAATGTGAAGTATCATGGATTATCCAGACGAATCTCACACCGCTGTTAGGTGCCTTTCCAGAATTAAAATCATTCTCTGTCATGGGCAGTAGCGGCCTCAGTCTGGAACCACTCCAGCATGCCAAGCTTGAAGAACTGATTATTATTTGTGGCGGTCTCCCGAAAGAAGTGTTATCTTCAATCACCCATGCCAAGTTGCCTGAATTGCGTAAACTGGAACTGTACCTGGGTGTGGATAATTATGGTTTCAATGGATCACTTGAAGATGTACTCCCTTTGCTAGAAAAAGGATTATTTCCAAAGTTGGTTTACTTGGGTCTGAAAGACAGTGAAATTCAGGATGAGATTGCCAAAGCAGCAGCCGAAGCACCTATTCTGGATCAACTTGAAGTACTGGATTTATCGCAAGGAACGTTGTCCGATGAAGGGGCTGAGGCGTTGCTTGCCAGTGACAAGATCAAGAAACTGAAACATCTTGATCTAAGTTACCATTACATGACCAATGAAATGATCAGTCGCTGGAACCAATCAGGTATATCTGTAGATGTTAACGACCAGCAACAGAGTGATGAGGATGACTGGCGCTATCCATCGTTAACGGAATAGTCGATGTCAGGTGTAAAAGAAATGAATGAAAGCCTGCATCAATTAATTGATGTGCCTGATCTAACGCAAGATCAGCCCTTTTTATTGATCGGAAACCCTGATAACCGACGAACACAAGGGCTGCAAGAGGCGAGGCATAGATTGGGTTTGAAACCTGCGGTTGTACTGCCATATGCTCAAATGCTGCAGAATTGGAGATACGGACGAACCATCGCTGATACAGTAGATTCCAATCTGCCCGTACCCCTGATTCGAATTGATGCTCCTGGTGAGGAGTGGGAAGTGGAACGTGAGCTACTGTTTCTTGGAGCTATGAACGATACGTCAACATTAACGGGTGGAATGGGTACAGAAGCATTTTCCGCAGAACAGGCACTTGCGCTGGAACAGGAGTGGGGAAGAATCTACGCTCCTGCCCAGTGGTTCCATGGCTGGAAAGCGTGTCTGGATCGAATCGGCCGTGAGGCTCGGGAAATATGGCCTGAAGTCCGATTCATGAATGATCCTGCTGATATCCAATTGATGTTTGACAAGAGAGTATGTCAGCAGCATCTATCTTCACATGGAGTTGATGTACCTCCGGCGCTTCCATCTTCGCAGTCAATCCGCAATTATATGGACCTGCGTAGCTCAATGAAGGTTGCCGATATGCATCGTGTATTTGTGAAGCTTGCGTGCGGCTCCGGGGCTTCAGGAGTTGTTGCCTATCAAGTCAATCCCCGAACGGGTGATGAAATTGCTGTAACAACGATGGGAATGGAACAGAGACAGGGCAAGACGATATTCTTCAATGAAGGACGTCTACGCCAGTATACCCGCAGTGAAGAGATTGCTACGCTGATGAACTGGTTATGTGCAGAAGGTGCACAGATTGAACGATGGATGCCCAAAGCCACACTGGATCAGCGGGCCTACGATATTCGCCAATTGGTTGCGGGTGGACAGGCAGGCCACGCGATTATGCGACTTAGTCGTACCCCTATAACCAATCTGCATCTGCGCAATGAGCGTATGTTGCCTGCTGAAGCAGGTCTGGATGAACAGCGGATGTCACTGGTTCGGAAGACAGCGCAAGCAGCTATGTCTGCATTCCCTAACTCGTGGTCAGCCGGGATTGATGTGATGCTTACGAGTGGTCCGAGTCCGCGTGCTTATGTACTGGATGTGAATCCATTTGGAGATCTGTTATACAGGGTTGAGCATCATGGGCTCGGAACCTATGAGTGGGAAATGGAGCTTTTACGAAAGGAGCCTATTCAACATGCCTGATATGAACACCATCGTGGGCTCCCATGATCTGTTAATGATTACGCTGGATACGTTACGATATGACGTAGCCAAGCTGGAAGAGGCGAATTGTCCTAATCTCTGTGGTTCGGGTCCGTGGGAGAAACGTCATACCCCGGGCAGTTTTACATATGCGGCGCACCACGCTTTTTTTGGTGGTTTTATGCCGACACCTGCTAATACGGACAAGGCATCTCATGTAAGATTGTTTCATTCCCGGAATACCGGACTCAAGACACATCCACATACCTGGCTGTTTGATACACCAGATATCGTATCCGGGTTCGCAGCCGAAGGTTACCGCACCATCTGTATTGGCGGCGTCATCTTTTTTACGAAAAAAAACCCGCTTGCAAAAGTATTGCCTGGTTATTTCCAACAGAGCTATTGGCGAATGAACTTTGGGGTAACCAACCCCAAATCGACAGAACATCAGGTACAGCATGCATTAAAGTTGCTTGAACAGACACCGCCGGATGAAAAGATATTTATGTTTTTGAACGTGTCTGCCATTCATGGCCCCAATCGTTACTTTGTAGAAGGTGCCAAGGAGGACTCGGTGGAGACTCAGCGAGCTGCACTCCGATATGTAGATGAGGCCCTTGGGCCATTGTTCGAGGCGATGAGGCAACGCGCCCGGCCTGCCTTTTGTTTAGCTTTTTCCGATCATGGTACAGCTTACGGTGAAGACGGATATCAAGGGCACCGGCTTGCACATGATGTCGTCTGGACGGTGCCTTACCGTGAATTTATAGTATAGAATGGATTACTCTTATGATGACAACAACCGGAGACAGGAGGAAACCGATGGACAAACATTTACAACATACAACAACAGGCCATTCCACACAGTCCGGATCCAATATAGCTACAGGTCTCAGTGAAGTACTGGCATTCCCTTATCGTTCTTACTTATACTCGTACCCGCACAAGACCGCATATCGGGAGCTTGACCCACCACTGCCGTTGGGGCCATTGTGGGAACGAGAAAACACCGATACCTATTTTTTATATATGCACATTCCCTTTTGCGCTGCTCGTTGCGGATTCTGTAATTTGTTCACCCTGCCGGATCGACGGGATGATACGCATGAACGCTATGTAGATGCACTGGAGCGTCAGGCGAAGCAGTGGGCGCCCATTACATCTCGGAGACCGTACTCGCGGTTTGCGATTGGTGGAGGAACGCCTACATTATTGAATGAGGTTCAGTTGAATCGTCTGTTTGATATTGCTGAACATGTTATGGGGCTGGACCCTGCGCAAGCATCGATTTCAGTGGAAACGTCGCCGGATACCGTTACGGAAGCCAAGTTAGCCATTATGAAGGAACGAAGTGTGGATCGTATTAGCATGGGCATCCAGAGTTTTATTGAAGCTGAAGCATCTGCCATCTATCGTCCGCAAAAACCACAGGAGGTCGAACGAGCGCTTGAGAAGCTTACTCGCTATGATTTCCCATTGTTAAATCTGGATCTGATCTATGGTTTGCCGGGTCAAACGGTGGAATCGTGGATTTATTCATTGGAAAGAGTTCTGGCCTACGAACCGGGCGAAATTTTTATCTATCCCTTGTATACACGGGAAAATACAATCGTGAAGCCTGATGATATTCGCCGTCAGGGACCTGACATCCGGATGGAACTGTATAAAGCTGCACGTGAGACTTTAAAAAGTAAAGGTTATGTGCAATATTCGATGCGCAGATTTGCCAAAGAACAGTCGTCCTCGAAAGTGCTTCTGCCTTATAGTTGTCAGGAGGAGGGCATGGTTGGTCTGGGATGTGGCGCACGCTCTTATACGAGTGAAGTACATTATGCTTCCAAGTATGGCGTGAGTTACAAGGCCACACAAAGCATCATTGCCGATTATGTGGCAACTGAGCGCTACGATGTGGCGGATTATGGCATCGTGTTAAGCCGTGAGGAACAGAGACGTCGCTTTATTCTGAAAGCCTTGCTGCATCGGGAGGGATTGACGTTGTCTGACTACCAACAGCGCTTTGGTACCGATGTGATGTCCGACTATGTCTGGTTGGCTGAACTGTTGACAGAGGGCATGGCGGAGTTGGAGAACGATGAGGGCAAGCAGGTGCTGCGTCTGACAGAAGAAGGACTGGGTTACTCCGATGCGATTGGAGATTGGCTTATATCTGCCGAAATTCGTGAACAGATGGAAGGGTTTGTTTTCTCATGAGAGCGACTTTGTATTATCGGGGGAAGTTGTCTTCCTGTAATTACGACTGTCCATACTGCCCTTTTAGCAAAACGGTGGATTCCAAAGAGACGTTGGAAGTGGATGAACAACAATTGCGTCAATTTGTGAATTGGGTGAGGGAGCAGGAAAGTGCCGGGCATCAATTTTCGATTTTCTTCAATCCCTATGGTGAAGCTTTGGTGCGTCGTTGGTACCGGGAAGCGATGGTTGAGCTGTCACATATGCCACATGTGGATAAAGTTGCAATCCAAACCAACCTGTCCGTCAAGCTGGATTGGGCGAGGGAACTGGATGCGAACACAGCAGCCTTTTGGGCGACGTATCATCCTCGTGAGACAAAAGAGGCTTCTTTTGTAAAACAATGTCTGACCTTGCGTCAGATGGGACTTGCTTTTAGTGTCGGTACGGTCGGACTCCGTAGTGCTTTCCCCGCAATTGAGTCCATGAGACAGGCTTTGCCGGATGATGTGTATATGTGGGTAAATGCCTTCAAAGATCGACCCAAGTATTACGCGCCGGAAGAGATTCAGTTTTTACGTGGGCTTGATCCGCTTTTTGAAGGTAATCTGCAGGATTATGAGAGCTTGGGCAAACGATGTGCTGCCGGTTCGGAAGTATTTTATGTACAGGGGTCCGGGCATGTGAAGAGGTGTTACAAGGATCGTCGAATCATTGGACATCTGTATCGCGATGGTTTGCAGGCTTTGGCTGAGGATCGGCCTTGTCGCATGAAAAAATGTGGCTGTTACATCGGTTATATCCATATGGAGGATTCCCCGTTCAGGGAAACCTTTGGTAGCGGGCTGCTGGAACGTAATCCGGTATTGATCAATCGTTAACTTTGAATTGAAATGCGCTGAAATTGATAAAGACTTTACACCAGTAAGTACTGCTGGGTAAAGTCTTTTTTTTATTTTGGTCTAACGATTCAAAATGTGTAATTTAGGATAAAAGAGATGTAGTATATTGTCGATTATGCGTGTATAAAAACCTAAATTATAGTATGGGTAGATACTATAGACCTAAATTTAATTGCGCAATATACTAACCTGTTTTAAGTAGTCTCATATTTATCCATTTTTATTTGAATTAAAAGGAGGGAGAATTTTAGCGTCCAGATTGACTACATAATTCATGATTGAAATACATTGAAACGTATGGGGGAAATGAAATGAAAAGAGTATCCATTAGTAGGAAATTGCTTTTAGGTTTTGGTTCTGTACTTCTTTTATTGATAGCCGTTGTAGTCATCTCATATACTCACTTTATCTCGGTTGAGAAAACGTTTACGGATTTAATCCGGGAGCGTACCGCCAAACTGCTCACTATTAAAAACATGATCATCGATGTGAAATCTCAGCAGGTTGCTTTACGGAATTTTGTGACGGAAGAGAATGATCAAAGCGAGCAACAATTCAAGTCTTTTTATGAAGATTATCGTAAAACAAGCGAAGAATTAAGATCAGGGATTCAAACCCCAACGATGATTGATTTTCTGGATCGTTCAGACCGCAGTGCGGAGGAATATTATGCTTTTGGACAGAGTGTCATTGAATTGAAAAAACAAGGTAGCACTAGCGAGATCACAAGGATGCTGTTAGATACAGGTCCAACGATCATATCCGGATTTGAAGAAACGGTAACTGCCATGGAACAACATCAGCAAAATTCATTGGACACTGGCATTGTAAATGCTAATCAACTCATTCAAAAAGTACTTCGTTTAATCATGATCATTGGTATCATCTCGATCGTTTTAGGCGTGGTAATTGCATTGATCATGGGGAGAATCATATCCAAACCGGTTGCACATGTGGCAAGGGCTGCAAGCCGAATTGCTGATGGAGACCTGACGGGTGAGGCGATTGTTGTTCGTAATCGGGATGAGATCGGAGAACTGGCGGAATCCTTCAACAAGATGATGGAGAACTTGCGCCATTTAATCCATCAGGTGGGTCATAATGCAGATCGGGTAGCTGCTTCTTCTGAGGAGTTAACGGCAAGTACAGAGCAAACGGCGACAGCGACCGAACAGGTAGCTACAACGATGGAAGAGATTGCTACGGGTATGGATACGCAGGTGAGTATGGTTGGAGACGGGTTTCATACGATTAATGAATTGTCCACAGGCTTTAAGCAGATGACAGTGAATACACAAAATATGTCGGATGAAGCAACGAATGCGTCAGCGAAAACCATATCTGGTAATGATGCGGTTCAATCGGCTGTTGGGCAGATGAACTCGATTCATCAGACTGTACGTGTACTCGCTACGGTTATTGAAGAACTAGGTAATCATTCAGATGAGATTGGATCTATGGTTGAAAGTATCTCCGAAATATCGGCACAAACGAATCTGCTGTCTCTTAATGCGGCTATCGAAGCTGCAAGAGCAGGTGAGCATGGTCGTGGATTCGAGGTGGTTGCTACAGAGGTGCGCAAGCTGTCTGATCAATCTGCGAAATCAGCGGAACAGATCAGTGTACTCGTAGCTGCTATACGCAAAGGGATGAATAATGCATCACAATCCATGGGAGAAGTAAACGCTGAGGTTCAGGAAGGCATAGAACTTGTCCGTAAAGCAGGAGGTACTTTTGAGGAGATTCGTGAAGCTGTCGGCAATGTCGCAGGTCAGACTCAGGAAGTATCTGCATCCATTGAACAAATGGCGGCGGGTGTGGAGCAGATCAATGTGTCCATGAAGACCATCATGGAAGTAACAGAGAATGCGGCTGCCGGAACAGAGGAAGTTAGTGCAACGTCCGAGGAACAACTGTCTGCCATGCAGGAGATCGCATCGGCGGCTAATGACCTTTCCTCTATGGCGGAAGAGTTACAGGAGTCCGTTAGTCGATTCAAAGTGTAATCATGGATATACTTCTGGGTGAAGTTCAATATTTATGAATAATCGTATCGTGTATGTAAAACAAGTGGGTGCCCAGGAGAACAACAGTTATGCTGTTCTCCTGGCACCCTTTTTTTGATGAAGTAGCGATCAGGGGGTCATTCTAACGAATAGCGACTTTATATGTCCGCAACCAGGTGTTGATCTGAGTCAGATAAGCAAATAGCTGAGGACCCGACATGAGCTGCCCGAACCAGGGGAGGTTGGAAGCTGCATCTGGTGAAGACGCGAGATTGCGGATTTGAGCTTTGTCGATCAAAGGCAAAATCGGCGAAGTGGGATCATCCAGGATATCAAGTACCTGTTGTTTGACCGCGGCCAGATATTGCGGATTATGTGTTTTCGGGTATGGACTCTTTTTGCGATATAACACATCGTCAGGCAGGACACCTTCGAGTGCTTTCCGCAGAATACCTTTTTCGCGTCCACCCGTTATTTTCATTTCCCACGGGATGTTAAACACATACTGGATGAGACGATGGTCACAGTAAGGTACCCGCACTTCCAGTCCTGCCCCCATGCTCATCCGGTCTTTGCGATCCAGAAGTGTAGGCATGAAACGTGTAATGTTCAGGTAGGACATCACCCGCATTTGTGCAGCTTTACCTGTTTCCCCATCTAACAAAGGCACTTCAGCCACTGCATCTGAATAGCGGTCTGCCAAATAGTCGAGTGGCCGAATCCATTCCCGAATATCCGGGGATAATAGCGCTGCTCGCATATCAGGTGCTACAGACCACGGAAACGTACCAGAGTTCAGCATATCTTCGCGATGGAACCAAGGGTAACCGCCAAAGACTTCATCTGCGGCTTCGCCTGAAATGGCAACCGTGGCCCCTTTTTTGATTTCTTTACAGAACAAATAGAGCGAAGAGTCTACATCTGCCATACCTGGCAGGTCCCTTACTAACATGGCCTGTGTCAGTGCATGAACCAGTTCTCCGTTCTCGATCTCAATCCAGTGATGGTCGGTCTTGAGTTCATCAACCATTCGCTTAATCCAGGGACCATCTGCACCAGGCTGAAAGGAATGCGCCTGAAAATGCTTGGCGTTATCCACATAATCGACAGAATACGTACTGACTTGGCCTTGCCCGGTCCGGTTGTAATAATCCACGGCTAATGCAGACAAGGCACTGGAGTCCAGTCCTCCTGATAAAAGAGAGCATACTGGAACATCCGAAGCCAACTGGCGCTCCAGTGTATCTTGCAAGAGAGAGCGTACCTCTGCTGCCGTCTCTTCCAGGTTATGTTCGTGATTCTGGCTTTCCAGTTTCCAGTAGGCATAGGTTCGGATTCCGTTTCGGTTATAGATCAGCGCGTGCGCAGGCTTGAGTTCGCTTAGTGAAGAGTATACGCCGTGTCCTGGTGTCCGTGCAGGCCCTACGATAAACACTTCGGCCAATCCTTCCGGGCCAACAGCGGCTTCCACATCAGGGTGAATAAGCAGAGCTTTGGGCTCTGAACCAAATACGAGAGTGTCTTTGTTATTACTGTAGAACAGAGGTTTCACGCCAAGGCGATCTCGTGCGATAAAAACCTGTTCGCGTCCCCCATCCCATATGGCAAAAGCAAAAATACCGTTAAACCGGTCAACACATGCTGGTCCCCACTCAATATAAGAGGCGAGCAACACTTCCGTATCACATTGCGTGCGGAACTGATGCCCCCGCTGGAGCAATTCCTTTTTCAACTCGGGTGCATTGTATAGTTCTCCGTTATACACGACGGTATAGGAGGTATCTCCCTGTAACGCATGCATGGGTTGTGCGCCGTTCTCGGGGTCCATTACACTAAGACGCCGATGCCCAAAGGCACAAGGATTGGAGATCCATGTACCTGAAGCGTCGGGCCCCCGGTTCGACAAGCTATCCGTCATACGGACCAGCAGCTCTGATTCCTGGGTCAAATCCCGATTCCACTGTATGAAGCCGGTAATACCGCACATGGTTTGTTCATCCTTTCTTGGTCGAGTCATTCATCCGTATGGCTGCTTAATTACTGGCAACCTGCAAATGTTGTCTTTTTCGTCAGAGGTCGTAACAAATATATGCCGAAAGCAGGCATAAAATGTCTGTCCTCTTCGGAAACTAGTTCTAGGGACAACGGCCTCAACATGCCTGTGAAGGAGAGAACATGCAATGGACAGTATGAAGTATTATGTGTCTGTCATGGGCCGCTCCGTTATTCCGGATCCGTCGGTAACCTCGTATGAATGGATCATTCAGGCAACGCCGCAGGAAGCGGAGCAATTACTGGGACTGCTCAATCTCATGCAGGAAAAGGAGGAAGAGGCCTTTCCTGGCATGGTATTCCCATGGCCAGATACACCGGAGGAGTCCGTAAACCGAGCGTATGAAACGGTATTACAACAGGTGTATCGGGAGATTTACCGATTGGGCACACCAGAGACACGATACCAGATTGAACAAAGTACATGATAAGCACAAAGGAAAAGGAGCGCGATGAAGAATGTATGCCATTCAAGATGCCAAAATACGCAGATTAACCGAGGTAGATGGATTGTCTTGTGTAGAGGTTGAAGTGCAGCCTGGAAATGTCGGAGATCCGTCGTTACTTGTATACGTGGCCTCAACACAGCCAGGAAATTCGCTGGAAGTTGTTCGGATTGTACGCAATCACTCCGATTCGGCGATCGACTGGTATAACAATAATATGCATACCGCGTTTGAAGAGGCGACAGATACTGCATTTGAGAACAGCGAAGGTATTACTGCCGAAGAAGATAAGGCTCGGTTTCAAAGTGAGTTGTTTGCCTTTGGTTTGCTTGGTCCAACACTTCAGCGGTATCTGGTTGGGCAGGCTTAAGAGGGAATGCCACAGCAACAGATGTGGTGTTTGCGGGATAGAAGCTCAAGGTTGAGCTATACGTAGATAGTGACCTGTTGCTGTTGGTGGTTGCTGGGACTGCATCTGTAGCTGCATCTGTAATGAGAAACCCCGCCGTTGTTGAACGGCGGGGTTTGTTATGCGATGGTCAGATCAGGTGGAGATGTGATCAAGCATACTCGCGCAGGACTTGAATCCCTTTAACCACATTGTACACAAAGCTTAATCCGTAGATTACAAAGAATAGAATGACAAACCCGACAGCGGAACCCAGACTATGCGCAGTCACGAAGAAATAAAATAGCGGAATGGCAGCGAGAAACGGGAATACATGTGAGAATAAGGCGCGTTTCGCATGTCCCTCAATGTAATCATCCTTAGCAACAATCCATATAATGATCGGAAACAGGAACGGAGCAAAGAAAATACTGAAATAGGATAGGGCTGATAAAAGTTGTCTCATGACGATTCTCTCCTTCAATGGATCATTGAAATGTATGTATGCAAAAGATTACCCAGCAATTCTGACATTGAAAATTTCTGATGTTCATCTTACTCTAAAAGTCCCAATCTCCTCAATATAACCTGGTTCAAGCTATCATATTCTCAAAGGGATTGGAGTATGAGAAAAACACTGAAAAGTACATTTTTGAACCCGCATTCAAGTATAATTATTAATTTTTTTATAAAACTATTGAAAAATATAGAAATCAGAGTATAATAAGAACCGCGCCGAAAATTTATTATACATATTTGTCTCAGTAGCTCAGCTGGATAGAGCAACGCCCTTCTAAGGCGTCGGTCGGGGGTTCGAATCCCTCCTGGGACGTAAAAAACAAGAAGCTTCCTTCGGGAAGCTTCTTTGCGTTCAGGGTGAAATTGTTTTATTGGTTATACCTATAAACGAAATAGAATTTATATATTTAAAGAATAAACAATTCTATGCCACAATGAGGATATCAATAACGAAAAGACGGTGGTATCCCTGAAATCATTAAATCAATGGCAAGCAGATGAGTATGACAACAAACTGGATTTTGTGTCCGGATATGGAAAAAACCTGATCTCTTGGCTTCAACCCCAAAAAGGGGAATACATTCTTGATCTGGGTTGCGGGACGGGGGATTTGACGTATGAAATTTCTCTGGCCGAAGCTGAAGTTATTGGCATGGATGCATCCACGGACATGATTCGCCGTGCGAGGGAGAAGTTCCCCGATATTGAATTCGTGGAAGGAGATGGTCATCAGTTTGAAACGAATAGACTGTATGATGCCGTTTTCTCCAATGCAGCCCTGCACTGGATGCGAAGCCCGCGATTAGTGGTAGATAGTATATGGAAATCTTTGAAGCCTGGAGGGCGTTTTGTAGCAGAATTTGGTGGTAAAGGGAACGTGCAGACCATTGTGAATGCATTAGAGGAGGTTATGGAGCGAAACACGGGCATTCGTGCATCGGAAAGCAATCCGTGGTACTTTCCTTCGATCGGAGAATATAGCCATATTTTAGAGCAAAGTGGATTTGTGGTGCGACAGGCCTATCACTACGACCGTCCTACCAGACTGGCAGATGGTGAGCAGGGTATAGTAGGCTGGTTGACTCATTTTGGAGGGGACTATTTTGAGGGTCTCAGTCATGAAGAGATACAACAAATATGCCATGAAACCAGTCAGATCGTGATGCCTCACCTTTGGAAAGATGATGCTCTGTATGCCGATTATAAGCGCCTGCGTATTCAAGCCGTGAAGCCAGAATAACTAGAATTTTGTGATATGTAGCAATTTTTATCGATGTTAAACGAATTATCGTGATTCTTTGTATACTAACCATGTTTCCCCTATACACCAGGAATCTCTTTCGGATAAAGAGGCTCTTGGTCTTTTTTTGATGCATTATTTTAAAAATGAAATATTCAAACGACAAATAATTACAAATGGATATTTTTATCATACTCAAGACCCATATAAGTAATTTCTATATCATATTTGTAAGTATTTAGAAGGAAAATGTGGTATTTTGATAGAATAATTTACCAAGGGTCAATCTTCTTGCAGATAGGTGGTGAAATTGAGTGCGTATTGCAGTACGCACAAACAGCAGGAACCCATCATTTGGTGACGTATTCACATTTAAAAGGAGGGGCAAAGCCTTGAGTAAACGATTGATATCCACGTTATTAAGTGTTCTGATGGTCTTTTCCATTATTCTCCCCGCGGCTGGAGCCGCTCCCGCAGATTCAGTTATTCAGCTTGACAACTTACCCAGTACAGCCGAAGCCAAACAATGGAGAGAGATTCTTGCAGGACGGGAAGCAAAACTTGCCGCAGATCCATTTTTGGATAAAAGCTTGGAAGGCCTGGGTGGAGAGAACACCCGAGTAATCGTTGAGCTTTCCAATAAACCTGTTGCAGTAGCGCAAGGTGAATCAACCCTCTCCGGAAAATCTTTTACCTCCTCTATGGAAACAAAGGCTGTGACTCAAGTTGAGCAACAACAACAGTCATTTGTACATAGCCTCACTCAGAAGAAAATCAAACATGAAGTATTGGAAGAATATGCATATGCCCTGAATGGTGTAGCGATTGAGCTTAAAGGAAACCAAGTGGGACAATTGCTTCAAATACCTGGCGTGGTCAGCGTATATCCTGACCTTGAAGTTACAATAGCGCCTGAGACAGATGAAGTGAACCCGTACATGAAAGACACAGCGCCTTTTATTGGTGCACCTGAAGTATGGGATCTGGGTTACAAAGGAAATGGCATCAAAGTGGGTGTCATCGATACAGGGATTGACTATGAACATCCTAATTTGCAGGAAGCTTACAAAGGCGGATGGGACTTTGTTGGAAACGACAATGATCCGTATGAAGCAACATATCAGGAATGGAAAGCTTCGGGTGAACCTGAGTTCAATGCTACTGGAAGCGCCTATTACACCTCCCACGGTACGCACGTAGCAGGTACCGTTGCTGCTCGCGAAGCAGGGGACTACGGTATTGTTGGTGTTGCTCCTGAAGCAGATATCTATGCTTACCGTGTACTTGGACCGTATGGTAGTGGTCAAACCTCATGGGTACTCGGCGGAATTGATCGTTCTGTTGAAGATGGCATGGATGTAATCAATCTCTCGTTAGGTAACGCCGCCAATGACCCGAGTTATATTACTTCAGTTGCCCTGAACAATGCGATGTTGTCTGGTGTGACAGCAGTTGTAGCAAGTGGTAACAGTGGACCCAACCGTTATACTCTCGGTTCTCCGGGTGCGTCTGCAATGGCTATTACGGTAGGTAACTCTACAGGACCTAGCCAGCTGATTACAGCCGATACTCACTTCTGGATTGGTGAGGAAGGCGAAGAGACACAACCTGAACAACAACCGGTGCCAGAGGTTGAACAATCTCCTGAACTGGGGACGGCACCTGGAACAGAAGAGCCTGAAGGTTCAGAGCAAGGTGTACCCGCAACTGCTGATGAGGAAAGTGCAGCGGCTGTGGAGGACGCAGTTTCTAACGAAGCTGAAGTTCCGAATGTAGAAGAAGCTACAACGGAAGAAAATACTCCATCTGCATCACCTTCTGCACCGGTGGAAGCTTCTCCTGAAGCTGCTCCAGTGGAAGAAGAGTATGTAATTGCTCCGACTGAAGCTCCACTGGCTATTACAGAGTCGGTTTACCGTCTGGATCTGATGGGATGGAGTCTGTCAGCAGATCCTGAAACTGTTTTGACAGGAAAATATGAGCTTGAATTTGCAGCACTGGGTAAGCCAACTGACTTTGAAGGTAAGGATTTTACAGGTAAAGTGGCATTAATACAGCGTGGTGAAATCGCATTTGTAGAGAAAATCGCCAATGCTAAAGCGGCCGGAGCCGTGGCTGTTATTGTATATAACAACATTCCGGGTCCAATCGGTGTAAGTCTGGGCGATAACTTTGAACTCATTCCAACACTGAGCATGTCCAAGGAAGATGGAGATGTGATCAAGGCTGAGCTGGACGCAGGCCAAACCGTTGAAGTGAGCTTTAGTGACTTTGAACGTTCCCAAACTCCGGGCGATGAAATGAATTCATCGAGTTCACGTGGACCTGCAAAAGTAACACTGGATATCAAACCGGATATTGTTGCACCAGGTACAAGCATTCTTTCTACGATTCCTGCCTACGGCAAGGATGAGCCAGATGCAGATTACGCACAAGCTTATGATCGTAAATCAGGTACAAGTATGGCTACACCTCATGTAGCAGGTCTGATTGCGCTGTTGATTGAGAAACATCCGGACTGGACGCCATTTGATATCAAAGTTGCGCTCATGAACAATAGTAAGGTGCTGGATACAACCAAGTTTGATGTATTTGATCAAGGTGCAGGCCGTATTCAGGCTGTTAATACCATTGATCCTGCGGCTTTTGTCAAAGTGCTTGATGTAACTCAATACACAGAAAGTGGATCTGTTGTTGAAAAGGAGAATATCACCGGAAGTATCAACTACGGTAATTTCCTGAGCACAGATGAAAAGACGATTACCAAAACGGTTAAAGTTGAAGCGCTGAATGGTAGTGGCGGGGATTACACCGTAAATGTGAATCCAACTCGTAATGTGGCTGGTGTATCCGTTGCGGTAGACAAGAGTTCCTTCACATTGAATGGTGAGGAAGAACTTGCAGTAACAATCTCCGTTCCGCGTGGGGTTACTGCGACTACAGAAGCACAAGGATACATTGAATTCTCAAACGGAACCAATACTTTTACTGTGCCATATGTTGCTCATTTCAACGTTACGTTGAGTGGAGTTAAGTATATTGAAACCGTAAAAGGGACTGAGAAAAATCCATTCCACTATCCATTGAAGGCTGATGGTACGTTGGATACGCTGAATGTTGCGATGGAATTCTATAATCCGATGACATTTGCCCTGATTGAGATCTATGATGGTCTTAATCCGGAAGGTGGATATTATCAAGATGGTTATATTGGCTCCATCTTTGGTAACTATTTCAACTTCAATGCCAATGCAAGATACAATCTTGCTTGGGACGGCTCATATGCAGACTACACAACCGATGAAGTGACTGAGATTCCGGATGGTTTATATACGGTAGACATCACTACTATTGGTACGGACGGCAAAACCTATAAGGAAGACACTTCGCCATTTTTGGTGAAAAAGACAGCTCCGGCTGTAACTGCACCAGAAGCGTTGGAGTTCAAAGAGGATGAGTCTGCTGTCCTTAACGGTAGCGTGGAAGACTTGTACTTCCGTGTAGCTCCTGCGCTTGCCAGCGGATGGGACATCACGTTTGATCCGGCAGCTTCCCTGGAAGCAACGTATGTTGTGAAAAAAGAGGATGGTTCGGTTTATAAAGAAGGATTCTTTGAAGTACAAGCTGATGGTACCTTCAACCTTCCTTTGGAGGGAATTGAAGCAGGCGACTATGCTGTTGAACTTACAGTAAAAGACCAACAGGGGCTTTCGGGTACAGCCAATACGGCACTGAAATTGGAAGCCGTGGAGACCGAACCTGAAACTCCGGCAACCAAGGCCCCAGGTACGCCTGTATTGTCTCACAATAACTGGGTAGGCAACGGCCTACCAGAGGGCGCGTATATCGTTACAATGAACCTGTGGTGGGGTGAGAACGCAACTAGCTACAAGTTATATGAGGACGGGGTTTTGGTAGATACGCAGAAGTTGACTTACAACGCGCCTTGGGCGCAGTTTGCTCAGACGAAGATCACGGGCAAAGCCAACGGCACGTATACGTACGTGGCTGAGCTGACCAACGACAAGGGAACAACGCGTAGTCAGACGTTGACTGTTCAGGTTACCAACGCAACGCCAGGCAAAGCGGTTCTTTCTCACGATAACTGGGATGGCGATGGCAATTATAAGGTGTCTATGAACCTGTGGTGGGGGACCAACGCTACAGAGTATCGTCTCTATGAAAATGATAAGTTGATCGATACGCAAGAACTCCGTTCGGCTACACCTTATGCGCAAAGTGCTGTGACTACACTGTCTGGGAAAACATCGGGCACGTATACGTATCGGGCAGAGTTAATTAACGCAGGCGGTGTTACCAGCACAGACACGATTAAGGTAAAAGTGAAGTAAGTTCATTCCTCATTGAAATTGATTAAAATGGATTCAATTAATGAAGGAATTGTTCTATGCATAAACGGCCTCCATCCTGATTTGCAGGATGGAGGCCGTTTTGTTTTTTTATAAATGAATTGACTAACCGATCATTCTATTTTTGCTGGCCTGAATCCCTGCGATTAACAAAGCGATGGCCAGAATGACCTGTATTAGCAACGGCAGGGTCCATCCTTTTGTCCAGTCATGAAGCATACCGAACAGTAAAGGTCCAATTGCCGCTAGCATATATCCGAAGGACTGGGCCATACCGGACAGGCTGGCAGCTTGTCTGGCATCTTTTGTGCGAAGGACGAAGAACATCGTTACCATTCCAAATGAAGCTCCAGCGCCTATTCCTGCCAACGTGACACCGATGGTAACGAGCGAAGCGATGCCACTTAACAATAAAGCATACCCGACAATTAAAGAAGAGCACGTTATCACGGTTAGAACACGCTGATCTCGCGTTCGGCCGGCGAGGATTGGAACGATAAAGGTAGCCGGTACACTAACCATCTGCATTAGGGATAGCATCCACCCTGCTGAGGTGGGGCTGAATCCTTGCTCAGCAAGAATTTCGGGAAGCCAGGTAATCGTTGTATAGAATATTAGAGATTGCAGACCCATAAATAAAGTAATGAACCAGGCCAGGGAAGAGGTCCGTAGACGTACAGGTGTCCCTTCACTCTGTGTGGCTATGAATAACATTCGCTGACGTCCTGCGGCGATCTGGGGGAGCCACAAGAGAAGCGCCAATATGGACAACAAGGCCCACATGCCTAACGAAGCACGCCAACCCATAGATGTGGCTCCTGCTACGGGCACACTCACACCTGAGGCGATGGCGCCAAATATGTTCATGGATACAGAGTATAATCCGGTGACGATACCTACCCGTAATGGAAAATCACGTTTGATCAAACTTGGCAAAAGCACGTTGCTTAATGCAATGCCGCACCCCAAAATTGCGGTTCCTGCATATAAGGAAAGAACGGAAGGCAACAAGCGTAAGGCCACCCCAATGGTTACGATCATAACAGCCAATAGCAGAGCAGATTCGAGTCCTAAACGTTTGGCAAGACGTGGTGCAAAAGGAGAGACTGCTGCAAAGGCGAGCAAAGGAAGTGAGGTCAGAAGCCCGACCATTGTATGGCCGATACCTGTATCAGAGCGGATCATCTCCACGACGGGACCCGTTGCCGTAATCGGTGATCTCATGGTAGCGGCGATGACGATAATGCCTGCTAATAACAGGCCGAATCTTTTGGATGTCGAAGAATGTTCTTCCTCGGCATGGATGGACGAGTGCTGCTGTATTGAAGATGACATTGATAAAATCTCCTGTTTCCTAAGAAGTTAATATGTATGGATTGTTACATAATCCACTCCGTAAGCATAACATTCCATGTCAATGTTGAGCAATGAAATGAAAAAACACCCAATGGACTGTGGGTGCCTTAACTAGATTGTAAGCTCTAACGAATCCAAGGAGTCTTATAATGGGGGAAACTGCTATTTTTAGATTCTAACGAACCTCAGCAACGTTAATCAGGGAAATTACTGCAAATGATTGAGGTAACAACCTCGAAATGTTGCAATAAGCTCTCTAAGATTCGTTAGAATTCCATAATGCTGAATTTAGGGCCAATAAAGTGTCCTATGTTCGTTAGAACATCAATACTGTCACGTGTTGCTTATAGAGTGAGCGAATACGGAGAATTCAATGCAGCAACATAGAGCACGTAACGAAGCGAATGCTCCGCCGAACCGTCGGGGTTCTCATCCCCAGAACGCAAAAAAACTTCCCGAAGGAAGTTTCTTTTCTTTACGTCCCAGGAGGGATTCGAACCCCCGACCGACGCCTTAGAAGGGCGTTGCTCTATCCAGCTGAGCTACTGAGACATGAATTTTTTCAAGCAAAATTGATTTTATCATATGCATACAGGAATATCAAGCATTTTATTTTAAACTGTTTTTCGTATATGATATTTGGCGGCAGTAACGTTTTTTTCATTATATTTAAGGTTATGTTAGAATATCAGGAGAACTCAAAAATAGATCAACAATCGTTTTAATATATACATCTATTTAGGTTGATTCCAACTGGAGATTCAGGATATAGAGGAGGTGCTCCCATTAAGGAATCCACGACCCCGGAAACCGAGCATAACAACAATATTGTGCTGTTTCCTAAGACGCTGGACTATTACCAGATTCAATTGACAGTTATGCTTGAAAATGAACGGTATGGTGAAGCGATGAAATTGCTTCACTTTTTGCTGCAATGTCAGGGACAGGAAGAGCGCCATTATGATGAATGGCGGGCTCTGCTCGAATGGCTTCAGGCTGCGTTTCCTCAATATGAAGAAACCTCGCCTGTCGTTCTTGAAGAACAAGAAGAAGAGATTAGTGAGGAAGACATGGCACGGCAGCATGCCCGAATGAAGCTTGAACAGGATGATGGCTATGCTGATAAGATGCTTCGCACAGTCATGGAAGAGCCGCTGTCTGAACAGACGATGCTGGCTTTGGAGCAGCTGGCCTATCTTGATCTGCCGAAGATTGACGAGGCACTTACCAGTTGGTTAAAACATAAGTCGCTTCACCCTCTGCTTCAATTTCGGGTGCTGCAAACCTTGCGTCGACGAGGTGTTCAAGGTATGATCCTGTTTACGAGAGGCGAAGAGCAGGTTGAAGTCGAGATCGACACCGTGCCTCTTAGACCAGAGGAATTCCCGCTCCAAATCGTTCAGATTCTGGAACGAGTGGCAGATCAGACGGAGGTTCATGAACCTACGCTCTTTTACTTTGCCCAGGAACTGTGGATACAATATGTCATGGCGGTGTATGGAACCCGTGATTATGTATCGATGCTGGAAGAAAATGATTCCATGACAGATATATGGGCAGCAGCTCTACATATGACCGTTGCAGACAGTCTGGGTGGTTCTCATGATGAGGAAAATACCCGCTCAATGTATGCTGTGACAGGCGCGATGCGCTTTCGACTGGAGCAGGCTTATCGTTCCATGAAACAGTTTGTATCTGCCGGTTTGGACGGTTAATCGAGGCCGGAAACGTTTTCCTTAAACCGTATCAAGGGATTCCCCTTGAAAAAGAATCTAATCTTGTTTATACTAAAATGGTTATTTTGTACGTGATTGCCTACGTGAACATGTGAATTTTGGAGGGGAAAGTATACAATGAAAGCAACTTGGGAAAAGATAGAGAAGAACCTTGGGGTTCTTGAGGTTGAAGTGGATGCAGATCGTGTAACTGCAGCACTCGACAAAGCTTTTAATAAAGTGGTTAAACAAGCAAACGTACCTGGATTCCGTAAAGGTAAAGTACCACGTTCCATCTTCGAAGCACGTTTTGGTGTAGAGAGCCTTTATCAAGAAGCAATTGACATTTTGCTTCCTGAAGCTTATACAGAAGCAATCGACCAAACGGATATTTTCCCGGTTGATCGTCCTGACGTAGATGTTGAACAATTCGCTAAAGGACAAACATTCAAGTTCAAAGCAAAAGTAACTGTGAAACCTGAAGTTACTCTTGGTGAGTACAAAGGAATCGAAGTTGCTGTAGCAAAAGGTGAAGTAACTGACGCAGAAGTGGCTGAAGAACTTGAGCGTCTTCAACAACGTCACGCTGAACTCGTTGTAATCGACGAAGGTTCCGCTGCTAACGGCGACGTTGCAGTAATCGACTTCGACGGTTCCGTTGATGGTGTACCTTTCGAAGGTGGACAAGCTGAGCGTTATTCCCTGGAACTGGGTTCCAACACATTCATCCCTGGATTTGAAGAGCAAGTTGTGGGTCTTTCCACAGGCGACTTCAAAGACGTAGAAGTGACTTTCCCAGAGAGCTACCATGCAGCAGAACTTGCTGGCAAACAAGCGGTATTCAAAGTGAAAATTCACGAAATCAAACGCAAACAACTTCCTGCATTGGATGATGAGTTTGCTAAAGATGTTAGTGAATTCGACACACTGGAAGAGTACAAAGCTGACCTGAAAACACAATTGGAATCCCGTAAAGCTGACGAAGCCAAAGCTGCACAAGAAAATGCAGTTGTAGAAAAAGTGGCTGAGAACGCTGAAGTGGACATTCCTGCTGCAATGGTTGAGAGCGAAGTACAAAACATGATGCGTGATTTCGACAACCGTCTGCGTAACCAAGGTATGAACCTTGAAATGTTCCTGAGCTTCTCTGGCCAGACTCAAGCTGACCTGAGAGGACAAATGCAAGAAGATGCTTCCAAACGTGTTCGCAACAACCTGGTACTTGAAGCTGTAGGTAAAGCGGAAAACATTGAAGTATCTGACGAAGAAGTGAATCAAGAACTCGAGAAAATGGCTGAATCTTACAAGCGTCCTGCTGATGAGATCCGTGGCATCCTCGAAGGTAATGGTTCCCTGGACAGCCTTCGCGATGAAGTTAAACTGCGTAAAACGATTGACGTTCTTGTTGAGAACAGCACAGTTGTTGAACCAGTTGAAGCTCCAGCTGAAGAAGTTGTTGCAGAAGCTGACGAAAAATAAGACAAGCTGTTATCAACTTGTCAGTTGAATAAACGATAAGGCACGTGAATTATTGCGTGCCTTATTTTTAAATTATGACATCCATTTTATAGAAAATGAAGTAATTATATGGATGAACACTAATTTTATTGATCCGTGTACACTTTTTACATACCTATGTACTTCATGCAAATAAAAAACGGTAAGACGGCATAGGATGGCTTCAATTTGCACATACATAGAAAACATGGTTAAATATGATCAGGCTAAAAAAGTAAACAAACGGATGTCTGACCCCTCTTGTGAAAAATGACATTGTCACAGGAAAGTGTTAGAATGAATTTGGGTTTGCTTTACAGGTGGCCTATGTCTAATTACATGTAGAAAAGAGGTTGGTCTCATGAGTCTGGTGCCAATGGTTATAGAACAAACCAATCGAGGCGAGCGGTCTTACGATATATATTCACGTTTGCTGAAAGATCGCATTATCTTTCTAACCAGTGCGATTGATGACGATGTAGCCAATCTTGTCATAGCACAGCTTTTGTTTTTGGCAGCCGACGATCCTGAGAAGGATATCAGCTTGTACATTAACTCACCTGGTGGTTCTGTCACCGCAGGGATGGGTATATACGATACGATGCAATTTATCAAGCCGGATGTATCTACCATTTGCGTAGGGATGGCAGCAAGCATGGGCTCGTTATTGCTGACAGCCGGTGCACCTGGCAAGAGATATGCGCTGACAAACAGCGAAGTAATGATTCATCAGCCGCTTGGCGGCATTCAAGGACAGGCTGCGGATATTAAGATACACGCAGAATGGATTATTAAAACACGTCAGAAACTGAATCAAATATACGTCGATCGTACGGGTCAGCCTCTTGAGAAAATTGAGCGGGATACCGACCGTGACTTCTTCATGAGCGCTGAAGAAGCTAAGACGTACGGCATTATTGACCAGGTGCTCAGTAGACCGATCAATTCCTAAAGGGGTGGTTTCATGTTTAAATTTAACGATGAGAAAGGGCAATTGAAATGCTCTTTTTGCGGTAAATCTCAGGAGCAGGTACGCAAGTTGGTCGCTGGACCAGGCGTGTACATTTGTGATGAATGTATCGAACTTTGCACCGAAATCGTTGAGGAAGAACTTGGTCATGATGAAGAAGTAGACCTGAAAGATATTCCGAAACCAAAAGAAATTCGTAATATTCTGGATCAATATGTTATTGGACAGGAACAAGCGAAAAAATCATTGTCTGTTGCCGTGTATAATCACTACAAACGGATCAATACACAAAGCAAAATTGAAGACGTTGAATTGTCAAAGAGTAACATTTTGCTGTTAGGACCAACAGGTTCTGGTAAAACGTTGCTTGCGCAAACGATGGCGAAAATTTTGAATGTTCCTTTTGCTATTGCGGATGCTACGTCATTAACAGAAGCGGGTTATGTAGGTGAGGATGTAGAGAACATCCTGCTCAAACTGATTCAAGCTGCTGATTATGATGTGGAAAAAGCAGAGCGTGGCATTATTTATATCGATGAGATTGATAAAGTAGCGCGTAAATCCGAAAACCCATCCATTACTCGTGATGTATCGGGCGAAGGTGTGCAACAGGCTCTCTTGAAAATTCTTGAAGGAACTGTGGCTTCTGTACCACCACAAGGTGGTCGTAAACACCCTCATCAAGAATTCATTCAGATCGATACAACGAACATCCTGTTCATTTGCGGCGGTGCCTTTGATGGTCTGGAGCAAATGATCAAACGCCGGATCGGTAAAAAAGTCATTGGCTTCAATACCGTTTCTGAGCAAAAAGATCTGAAACCAGGTGAATACCTGGGTATGGTATTGCCGGAAGATTTGCTGAAATTTGGTCTGATTCCGGAGTTTGTAGGCCGTCTGCCAGTCATCTCCACTTTGGAGCCACTGGATGAAGATACGCTGGTACGGATTCTTTCCGAACCCAAAAATGCGCTTACCAAACAGTACCAAAAACTGCTTGAGTTGGATAATGTGAATCTGGTATTTGAACCAGCTGCATTGCTCGCGATTGCAAAAGAAGCAATTAAACGTAACACAGGTGCACGTGGATTGCGTGCCATCATTGAAGGTATCATGCTTGAAATCATGTATGAAGTGCCTTCACGTGAAGATGTTACGAACTGTGTCATTACCGAAGAAGTTGTTGAGAAAAGAGTCGTGCCTGAACTAAGCCAATCAAAGGACGATAAGCAGGAAGAGAGCGCCTAATAAAAGGCCTGAATCCCGTTGAACTCTGAAATATAGACTTGTCAGTTCTCCACTTTGGCAGAAGGCGAATTCATGTCTCTGTCAGGGTGGAGCTTTGACGTTGTGGGGAGAGAAATCACTCATGTATTTAAGACAGGATACACGTCCCGTGAAAGTGGGAAACGTAACGATCGGTGGCAGTAACGAAGTCATTATCCAAAGTATGTGTACAACCAAAACGGCAGACGTTGAAGCCACGGTTGCAGAGATTCTGCGACTGGAAGAAGCGGGCTGTCAAGTGGTACGTGTAACGGTGAATAATGAGGAAGCTGCCGCAGCCATCAAGGAAATCAAAAAACGCATTCATATACCGCTCGTAGCGGACATTCATTTCAACTATAAGCTGGCTTTACTTGCGATTGAGAACGGCATCGATAAAGTTCGGATTAATCCAGGTAACATCGGTAAACGTGCAAAAGTGGAAGAAGTGGTTAAGGCTTGTAAAGACCGCGGCATTCCGATTCGGATTGGAGTAAATGCGGGGTCTCTGGAAAACCATCTCCTTGAGAAGTATGGATATCCTACGGCAGATGCTATGGTAGAAAGTGCATTGTATCACATTGGTATTTTGGAAGAGCTTGATTTCCATGATATCATCGTATCTCTCAAAGCATCGGATGTGCCGATGGCGATTGAGGCGTATACCAAAGCAGCTCAAATCATTCCGTATCCGTTGCATCTCGGGATTACAGAAGCGGGTACACTGTTCTCGGGTACGATCAAAAGCTCCGCAGGTATGGGAGCCTTGTTGTCGATGGGTATTGGTTCAACGATGCGGATCTCACTGAGTGCGGACCCGGTAGAAGAAATCAAGGTTGCTCGTGATCTGCTCAAAACATTTGGACTCATTACAAATGCAGCCACATTGATCTCTTGCCCAACGTGTGGACGTTTGGATATCGACCTGTTCTCCATTGCCAACGAAGTGGAAGAGTATATCTCCAAACTGAAGGTGCCAATTAAAGTATCGGTGTTGGGTTGTGCGGTTAATGGTCCAGGTGAGGCTAAAGAAGCGGATATCGGGATTGCCGGTGCTCGTGGAGAAGGTCTCTTGTTCCGTCACGGCAAGATGATCCGTAAAGTGCCTGAAGAAATCATGGTTGAGGAATTAAAAAAAGAGATCGACAAAATCGTCGAAGCCTACGAAGAGACAGGTGTTATTCCTGGTCGTTCGCACTGATTGATTCATATCTTGTTACAGCAAAAGCTCGCCAGCGATGGCGGGCTTTTTATTTTCTCGCATACAAATTCCGCATCGCCCGTTTACGTCGCGTTGAAAAGGCTATACTACCAAGTATTAGCATGATCTCATATGAGAATAGCGAC
Source organism: Paenibacillus sp. FSL M8-0212 (assembly GCF_038004645.1). Taxonomy (NCBI): domain Bacteria; kingdom Bacillati; phylum Bacillota; class Bacilli; order Caryophanales; family Paenibacillaceae; genus Paenibacillus; species Paenibacillus sp. FSL M8-0212. The sequence continues at coordinate 4,005,620 of NZ_JBBORP010000001.1, forward strand.
AAAATAGGAGGATGTGAAGACATGGAATTTGGTATGGTCATCATGTTGATTCAGTTATTTTTTGGAGTGGTGATTGGTTTGTATTTCTGGAACCTGCTGCGTGGCCAGAAAACAAACCGCAGTGCCGTTGAGCGTGAATCTCGCAAGGAACTGGAGAAGCTGCGTAAGCTGCGTTCGATCTCACTCACCAAGCCGCTGTCGGAGAAGACGCGTCCAGCTACCATTAACGATATTGTTGGGCAAAAAGACGGGCTACGTGCCCTTAAAGCTGCATTATGCAGTGCGAATCCGCAACACGTTATCATTTATGGCCCACCCGGAGTCGGGAAGACAGCTGCCGCAAGGGTCGTGTTGGAAGAAGCCAAGAAGAATCCAGCTTCTCCATTCAAGCCAGACGCCAAATTCACGGAGCTGGATGCAACAACAGCCCGTTTTGATGAGCGCGGTATTGCGGACCCCTTAATTGGTTCGGTTCATGATCCGATATATCAGGGAGCAGGAGCTATGGGCGTTGCTGGTATTCCCCAACCAAAACCGGGCGCTGTGACGAAAGCGCATGGGGGAATGCTTTTTATTGATGAAATTGGTGAATTACATTCGATACAGATGAATAAGCTGTTGAAAGTGTTGGAGGATCGCAAGGTGTTTTTGGAGAGTGCGTACTATAACTCGGAAGACACGCATACTCCTGCTTATATCCACGATATTTTTCAAAATGGCCTGCCGGCCGATTTCCGCCTTGTTGGAGCAACGACACGTTCGCCTCATGAATTGCCACCAGCTTTGCGTTCCCGCTGCATGGAAGTTTATTTCCGTCCTCTGTTGCCTGAGGAGATTGGGCGAATTGCAGAGGATGCTGTTCAGAAAATAGGGTTCAGTCCATGTCCGGATGCCGTTGATGTGGTCAAGCGATATGCAACCAATGGACGTGAAGCGGTCAATATCATCCAGCTGGCTGCTGGACTTGCGCTGACAGAGAAGCGTGAGACGCTTCAGGCGTCTGATGTGGAGTGGGTGGCGGGTAGCAGTCAGATTCAGCCACGCCCTGATCGGAAGGTCCCTACACAGCCGCAGGTGGGGTTTGTTAACGGCTTGGCGGTATACGGACCGAATATGGGAACCATTTTGGAGATCGAAGTGTCTGCTGTTCCGGCTCTTAAAGATCAAGGCCGAATCAACATTACAGGCGTTGTGGATGAAGAAGAGATTGGAGGCGGTTCGCGTACACTCCGGCGAAAAAGTATGGCCAAAGGCTCGGTTGAAAATGTGTTAACCGTATTAAAAGCCATGGGTATTCGTCCGAATGATTACGATTTACACGTGAATTTCCCAGGTGGGACGCCTATTGATGGTCCATCCGCCGGGATTGCGATGGCGACTGCCATTACATCAGCCATTCAGGGACGCCCTGTGGATCATGAGACAGCGATGACTGGCGAGATCAGTATTCATGGTCGGGTTAAGCCTATTGGTGGCGTGCTGGCCAAGGTGGAGGCTGCCTTTCAGGCAGGAGCGAAGACCGTTATTATTCCCGCGGAGAACTGGCAGTCCATTTTCGAGAATCTGGATGGCTTGCGTGTTATCCCGGTAGATACGGTACAGGACGTATTCCGAGAAGTGTTCGCCTGGGTTCCGGAATCACAACAGATGGAACAAACGAAGCTTGCAGAGGAGACAGTTGCACCTGCACCGGAGATTTTTCCACCGGCATCCGCTTCCTATTTGCGTGCGGACGTGCCTCGTCCAGGACAGGTTACAGATTCGGGAAGCTGCTAAGCGCTTCCCTTCATTGGTTTTTTATGTGAACATTTGATAGAATAATGAATGACTACAACCTGAGAGCCATTGGAGGTGCGAAAGCGATGGGACCGAGCAAAGCGAAAGGTCGTCGTTTTCCTTTACTGCCTTTAAGAGGACTTCTCGTCTACCCGAGTATGGTACTGCATCTCGATGTGGGCCGGGAGAAATCGGTCAAGGCTTTAGAAAAAGCGATGGTAGAAGAACATCTGATTCTCCTATGTTCCCAAGCCGAAGTAAATATTGAAGAACCAACACAAGAGGACATTTTCAGAATCGGAACCGTGGCCAAGGTCAGACAGATGCTGAAGCTTCCGAACGGTACGATTCGTGTACTCGTGGAAGGCTTGGAACGGGCTGAAATTATTGAATATACGGACAACGAGGAATATTATGAAGTACTGGCTAAAGAGCTGCCTGAAGAGGAGAATACCCATCCGGAGACGGATGCCTTGATGCGTACCGTTCTGAACCAGTTCGAGAATTATATTAATCTGTCCAAAAAAGTGACACCAGAGACACTCGCAGCGGTGTCTGACATCGAAGAACCAGGGCGTCTGGCCGATGTCATCACGAGTCACCTGTCCTTGAAGATCAAGGATAAACAGGAAATTCTGGAGACCATCGACGTTCGGGAACGTCTGGAGAAATTGCTGGATATCCTGAATAATGAGCGCGAAGTGCTGGAGCTTGAACGCAAGATCAGCCAACGTGTGAAGAAACAGATGGAGAAAACGCAGAAGGAATATTATTTGCGCGAGCAGATGAAAGCGATCCAGAAAGAACTGGGTGAAAAAGAAGGCCGTGCGGGTGAGGTCGAGGAACTTCGCACTCAGATGGAAGAACTCGGCTTGCCGGACAAGGTGAAAGAAAAGGTCGAGAAAGAAATTGATCGACTGGAGAAGATGCCTGCAAGTTCAGCCGAGGGCGGAGTCATTCGCAACTACGTGGATTGGCTGCTTGGCCTTCCTTGGAGTCAGATGACAGCAGATGATTTGGATATTCAAAAAGCCGAAGATGTGCTCAATGCAGATCATTACGGATTGGAAAAACCCAAAGAGCGTGTGCTTGAATATCTGGCTGTCCAGAAGCTCGTCAAGAAGCTCAAAGGGCCAATTCTCTGTCTGGTTGGACCTCCAGGGGTCGGTAAGACATCACTTGCCCGTTCGATCGCCAGATCGCTAGGTCGGGAGTTTGTAAGAATCTCTCTTGGCGGCGTGCGGGATGAAGCCGAGATTCGTGGCCACCGTCGCACCTATGTAGGCGCCATGCCTGGACGTATCATCCAGGGGATGAAAACGGCGGGTTCACTTAATCCGGTATTCCTGCTCGACGAGATTGATAAGATGGCTTCAGATTTCCGCGGAGACCCTTCCGCAGCGTTACTTGAAGTCCTTGATCCGGAACAGAATAATACGTTTAGTGATCACTTTGTAGAATTGCCGTTTGACTTATCCAACGTTATGTTTATAACAACTGCCAACACGGTGCACAATATTCCGCGTCCATTGCTGGATCGGATGGAAATGCTCAACATCCCTGGTTACACGGAGCTGGAGAAGCTGCAAATTGCGAAAAACTATTTGTTGCCCAAACAGAAGCAGGACCATGGTCTGGAAGAAGAGCAATTGGAAATCCCGGATGACGCGTTGTTGCGTGTAATTCGTGAATATACACGGGAGTCCGGTGTGCGTAATCTGGAACAGCAGATGGCTTCGTTGTGCCGGAAAGCTGCCAAAAACATCGTATCTGGTGTGGAAGGTCAGATTAACATCTCATCAGATGAGATCAAAGACTACCTTGGACCGGGCAAGTTCCGTTATGGTATGGCCGAACTGGAGGATCAGATTGGTACTGTAACGGGTCTGGCGTGGACTGAAGTGGGTGGAGATACCCTTGTCATTGAAGTGACAGTTGTGCCTGGAACAGGTAAATTGACTCTCACAGGTAAACTGGGGGATGTCATGAAGGAATCGGCACAAGCCGCATTCAGTTACACCCGTTCCAAAGCTACACAGCTTGGGATTTCGCCTGACTTCCATGAGAAGAACGATATTCATATCCACGTTCCGGAAGGAGCGATTCCGAAGGATGGTCCATCTGCCGGGATTACGATGGCAACAGCGTTAATCTCAGCCTTGACGAACAAACATGTGTCCAAGGATATCGCGATGACTGGTGAAATAACACTGCGTGGACGTGTGCTTCCGATTGGTGGTCTAAAAGAGAAATCACTGGCAGCCCATCGTGCCGGCTATAAAAAAATATTATTGCCTAAGGATAACGAAAGGGACCTGCGTGACATTCCAGACAGCATCAAGGAAGATGTGGAGTTTGTCCCTGTAGCCCATATGGATCAGGTATTGCAGCATGCACTTGTTGAGCAGGCAGGAATTCACCTGTAATCCACGTATCCGAAAGGTTCGTATGAAGAGTAGACCGTTCTGCGGAGGCTTCGGCGTCCGCTGGAACGGTTTTTTTGGTATGATAGAACAATCCATGGCATAATACCTTCAACAGGTGATGCATAGCACAGGCGTTCAAGAGAGGAAAGATACAATATGAAAGTAAATCAATCTGAATTTATTATCAGTGCCGTTCGGCCTGAACAATACCCCGAGGACGGTCTGCCAGAGATTGCTTTGGCGGGACGCTCCAATGTGGGAAAATCTTCCCTGATCAACCGTTTGATCAATCGTAAAAATCTGGCTCGGACGAGCTCAACACCGGGTAAGACACAGCAACTGAACTATTATAAAATTAATCAGGATCTCTACTTCGTCGATTTCCCGGGATATGGCTACGCTAAAGTTTCCAAGGAGCAACGCTTTGCCTGGGGCAAAATGATGGAGAAATACTTGCTCGGACGCGAAGAGTTGAAACTGGTTATGCAGATGGTGGATATGAGACATGAGCCATCCAAGGATGACAAGATGATGAATGAATGGCTTCGTCATAACGGATTGCCTTTGGTTGTCGTTGCAACCAAGATGGACAAGATTCCAAAAACACGCAGAGCCAAACATATCAAAGTCATTAAAGAATCACTGGGTCTTCGTTCAGGGGATTTGTTTGTGCCGTTTTCATCCGAAGAGGGATTGGGGAAAGAAGAGTTATGGGACATCATTACCCGCCATGCCCGCATAGATAAGTATGCACCAGCGCTGGAAGCAGAGGGTGCTTCTGATGAGGAAGAAAACAACGAAATTAACGGATAACCGAGATAGTATACCGTTTTAGTGCAGGAAAGTGAGCATGCTAAGTGAATCTTTGACGAGATCCAGATTAATCCGGTTTTTTATGGGATTTCGTGAGAATTCATCATCTGGATCTGGAGAAAAATAGCGTTAGGGTAGTGTATAATGAGCATAGGTGCATATTGCCAACAGTACCAAAAATACCGGCCTTGCCGGCCTGAAGAATTTTGAGATGACTGCTACATGTGCAGGAAGACAAAACAATCGGGAAAGAATTGAGGGATTTGTATGGCTCAGCGGTTAGCCACAGAGTATGTTAAGGCCACTATGAAATTGTCAGAACCCCAGATGCATCAGTTTTTGCGCATGACAGAAGACGGCAGGCTTCATCATCGGGTTAAGGTGTTGGACAATGGTTGTCAAGAGGTTGTGCTGGGGGATGTAAGTGGAGAAGAAGTGCATTTCCCTTTTGACCGCATAGAAGGGTTTTATATCTGTGAGTTATCTTGCCGCCTGGTGAATCTGCATTTGACCAACGTTGTCCGGAAGCTCTTTGTGACTTTCAAAGGTGACGGGGTCGTTCATCGGATCTATAAAGGGTTCACCATGACGTATGTTTATGCTCAAGGCACTGTCCGTAAAATTGTGGAGAAAACCGGGGAGAAAACCCGAGTGATCTATGAATACAAAAATACGTTGCTTGAATTGCAACATCTATTCCAGGCCAGAGATGTAGAACGCGAAATCAACCGTGTGTATGCCGAGATCGATTCACTGCTGGACACTAGAAAAGATGCGACTGCTGATCAGCTCCATCAGATTGATGAGACCCTTGCTCGACATCAAAAACGGTTGTTTGAGCTTGAAGCCTATTAATTTAAAATTGTATGTTTATAAACGTATATGAATGTAATGAATTCCCTTGTATCTTCCGGGCAGTGGCACTCGCCAATGTGGAGGTTTCAGGGGATTTTTTAATGTGAGATGGAATATTCCGAATTGAAAATATTTATTTTACAATCTTCTGGAAAAGGGTTGATTTCACTCTGATTCAATGTTATTTTTAATCTCGTTGAAAACAATATAGGAACCAGGATTCATTCAGGACATTATATGTTGCGAGAGATTTTTCCCTCGGGAAGTGAATGACGTAGGTCCTAGCGGATGAAATTTTTCAAACATTTTATTCCTAGGAAGGGGGATCCGAAGGATGGAATATTCAACTTTCGGAAGACACGTTGCTGTTGATACTTGGGGTGTCGACTTTAATCTACTGAACAATGCAGAGTATCTGGAATCCCAAATGGTTGAAGCAGCGGAGGCATGTGGCGCGACAGTGATGTCCGTGCAGTCCAAGCAGTTTGATCCACAGGGAGCGACCGTACTTGTACTATTGTCTGAGAGCCATCTCTCCATTCATACGTATCCTGAGAGAGGTTTTGCAGCGATTGATTGTTACACTTGTGGGGAGACTGTAGATCCACAGCTTGCTATTGACTACCTGGTATCCGTATTAAAGCCTGAAAAAACGTATGCAAAGAAGTTGGTACGTGGTTTGGGCGAATTGCAAGTTGAAACACCAGACATGAACAACCAGACTGAACGGGTTTAAATAAAAGTATATTGCATACACAATGTTCACATATCGGGATGGACACATAACCTCCCAAACTCAAATAGTCATGGAATAATTCCATGGCTATTTGTTTTAATATGCGTATCGTTATGAATATTCATAATCGACACTTTTTAACGCATAACGGTGAACTTTGGTGAGACACTACAATAAATGACAGTGCATATGATGATGAACATGGTGATTTCATAAACATTTCATAAAAATGACCCGGTCACGGCTATGATGTGTGATATAATTAACCATGTCAATCATAAATGGATAGACATATGCAGTAAGCACTTTGATTGGAAATTTATTAGGCAGGTGAACTTGCAATGCACATCGTTGTCGTTGGTTTGAATTATCGCACGGCGCCTGTAGAGGTTAGGGAACGATTCACATTTGCAGAAAAGGACTTGTCTGAAGCGCTGCAGCAGCTCAAGCTGACCAAGAGTGTATTGGAAGGTGTAATCGTAGCCACATGTAACCGTACCGAGTTGTATGTTGTGGTGGACCGTCTTCACATGTGTGGTTATTTTATTCGAACATTCATGGAACAATGGTTTAATGTACCACGGGAAGAATTTACGCAACACTTATATATATATGAAGATGATCAAGCCATGCGCCATTTGTTCCGCGTCATCTGCGGACTAGATTCCATGGTCATTGGTGAGACTCAGATTCTTGGACAGGTGAAACAGGCTTTTCTTAAAGCGCAGGAAGAGAAATCAACAGGTACCTGGTTTAATAAGTTATTTAAGCAGGCAGTTACATTGGGCAAACGGGCACATTCGGAGACTTCCATTGGGGAAAGCGCCGTATCTGTCAGTTATGCTGCTGTTGAACTCGGTAAGAGGATTTTTGGCATGTTCACAGACAAGAAGGTGCTCATTTTGGGTGCCGGCAAGATGAGTGAACTTACCGTGAAACATCTCTACGCCAACGGGGCATCCGAGGTTATCGTGGCGAATCGTACGCTCGCAAGAGCTGAAGAATTGGCAGCCAAGTTCCGGGGCACACCTTGTACCATGGAACAGGCATTAGATCGACTTAATGAAGTTGATATTGTGATTAGTTCCACTGGAGCTGAACGTTATGTCATGGATGCAGCAGTGGTACGGGAGAGCATGAAGCGTCGTCAATCTCGTCCATTGTTCCTGATTGATATTGCGGTTCCACGGGATATTGATCCGGCGATTGGTGAATTATCCAACGTATTTCTCTATGACATTGATGATCTGGAAGGAATTGTGGAGAGCAACCTGGAGATGCGTAAGGTGGAAGCTGCCAAGATTGAGAGAATGATTGAGCTTGAGATGGAGGATTATTACCATTGGCTCAAAACGTTGGGTGTTCGTCCCGTTATTCGCGCTTTGCAGGAAAAAGGTGTCTCCATTCATGAAGAAACGATGGATAGCCTGTTTAATAAACTGCCTGAGCTCGATGAACATCAACGTAAAGTCATTCGTCGTTTGACCAAGAGTATTGTGAACCAAATGACGACAGATCCGATTAATCGGATTAAGGAAATGGCAGGCACGAAGCAAGGTGATGAAGCTCTGCGCATGTTTACTCAGATTTTCGCTCTGGAAGATGCAGTAGAGGTGGCCGCTGAAAAAGTGAGTCAGAGTGATGCCACAGCTCTGGCGAAACCAGCTGCTCACCTTAACGAAAACCGGCAAGACCCCGTGCCGGCTTATGCTCCGGCAGGCGTATAAGGCGGGTGGGCAGCTTGACCCTTGCTGAACAAGTCTATGAAGCTCTAATCTATATGTATGCCCTGAGCCTACTGTTCTATTTCTCGGACTGCATTCGACGCAATGCGGGGGCGAAGCGGACAGGCACAGGGTTTCTTGTCGTTGTTTGGGGATTGCAGGTAACACATGTCATATTGCGCATGTGGACTGAAGGCCATTTCCCCATCTATACTACCTTTGATTTTTTGTTTATATTTTCATTCAGTATTGTGCTGATGTCTCTCGTCATGACTCGCATCCAGCGTTCTGAATTTGTGATATTGTTGCTGAATGTTGTAGGTTTTTCCGTTACGGTATTAAACCGACTGTGGTTTACGGCCGGAGAGATATCACTGCATAACTGGCAAACGGTACATGGATTACTCATTATGCATATTACCTTGGCGAATCTTGGTTTTGCGGCGTTAACCGTTGCTACGGTATTTGCCATGTTATATCTGTTCCTGCACCGTAAGTTGAAGAAAAAAAAGTGGAATGATACGATGCGACGGCTGCCAAGCCTGGAAGTGATCGGCAAATACATGGATGGTGCTAATTTCATAGGTACACCGCTCCTTGGCGTTTCTGTGATGCTTGCCGTATTATCCATTGTGGCGGAAAGACGCTGGATTCTACTCTTGGATCTCAAAGTTATTGCGACAGGTCTTGCTATAGCCATCTATGTGGGGTACTTCGTATCTAAGAGAAGGAAACAGTTCTCTACAATTATCATGGCAAGATGGACACTGATTGGGTACGGATTTGTCATTATAAGTTTTTTATCCAATGCGTATTCAGCGTTTCATCGTTGGACGGGAGAGTGAAGGGGATGGACCGTTACACGCCGATATTTGTGAATACTTCAGGCAAGAAGTGCTGCGTGGTTGGTGGTGGACGTGTTGCCGAACGTAAAATTAAGGGATTACTGCATGCCGAGGCACAGATTACGGTCATTAGTCCGGAGCTTACCCCCGTATTAAAACAACTGCATCATGAATTCCGAATTCAATGGATAGACCGGTCCTACCGCAATGGAGATTTGCGGGGGGCCTTTCTCGTATATGCAGCGACTGACCATTCAGAGGTCAATTCAACTGTGGTTCGGGATGCTGAGGCTGCGGGCATATTGGTGAATAACGCAATGTCTTCGGAGCACAGCAGCTTTATTACGCCAAGCGTGGTAAGGCGTGGGAGATTAAGCATAGCGATATCCACAGCAGGAGCGGGACCGGCAGCAGCTGCGGAGATACGTGCCACACTCGAACGACAATTCGGTGATGAGTATGAGACGTACCTTGAGTTTTTGCACCAGATGAGGACCGAGGTGAAGTCACGCGTATCATCTTCAAGTCTCAGAAGTGCGTTGCTTCGGCAATTAACTGAAATGCACATATTAGAAGATATTCGTACAGGCCATTTTCGGTGGTGGACCGAAGAAGAAATCGGGGACTGGATATCCCGTAATCAGGAGGAAGTGTAGATATGCGTACAATTAAAGTTGGAAGTAGACAGAGCGCGCTTGCGCTAACCCAAACAGGCCATGTCATTCAGGATTTACGTGATATTTGTGAGCGGGAAGGATTAGCTTTTGACTTTGAAGTACATAAGATTGTTACCAAGGGAGATCTCATTCTGGATGTAACGTTGTCAAAAGTCGGAGGCAAAGGTTTGTTTGTCAAAGAGATTGAACAGGCGATGCTTGATCGTACGATTGATATGGCTGTGCATAGCATGAAAGATATGCCCTCCGAGTTACCCGAAGGATTAATCAATGGTGCTATTCCCCGTCGTGCAGATCCACGGGATGCGCTGATCTCCAATGGTGGACTTACTCTGGATCAACTGCCAGAAGGAGCTAGAGTCGGAACAAGCAGTCTGCGCCGGTCGAGTCAACTAAAGGCCTATCGTCCGGATTTGCAATTGGAATCGATTCGCGGCAATATTGATTCCCGTCTGCGGAAACTGGAGACCGAAGGATTCGATGCGATTATTCTGGCAGCTGCAGGATTGTACCGTATGGGCTGGGAAGACCGGATCACAGAGTACCTGACGGAAACAGCTTGCCTTCCGGCAGTGGGTCAAGGCGCGCTTGGTATCGAATGTCGTGAAGACGATGAGGAACTATTGCACTTGCTGCAGCTGTATAACGATCCGGAGACAGCATTTCCTGTACAGGCGGAACGCCGTTTTCTCAGTGTATTGAATGGGGGCTGTCAGGTTCCAATTGGTGCTCATGCGGTATGGCTGCCTCAGGAAGATGCGGATTCCCTGAATGGTGAAAACACGTTACAATTAACAGGTATGGTCGGCACGCCGGATGGTGGACTGATTCTTAAGGAAGCTTTGATCGGCAAAGACCCGGTTCGTCTGGGTGAAGAAGTGGCTTGGAGATTGATTGAACGGGGAGCAGAGCAGATACTGGCAGAAGTTAGGGGATGAAGACATGGTGGGAAAGGTCTTTTTGGTAGGAGCAGGTCCTGGGGATGCAAAGCTGATTACGGTAAAAGGGTGGGAATCCATCGGTAAAGCCGATGCTGTAGTCTATGATCGTTTGGCAAGTCCGAGATTGTTGAAACAAATGAAACCCGGCGCAGTCAAGATTTACGTGGGCAAGCGCCCGGATCGGCATACGATGAAACAGGAAGAGATCAATCAACTGTTGGTTGATCTGGCTCTTGAAGGCAAGGTTGTGGTTCGGCTTAAGGGTGGCGATCCAACGATCTTTGGACGCGTGGGCGAAGAGGCAGGTTTGCTGTACAAAAACGGGATTCCGTTTGAGATTGTGCCTGGGGTAACCGCTGCGATAAGTGTACCTGCGTATGCCGGAATTCCTGTGACTCACCGTGACTATGCATCTTCCATCTCTATTATTACGGGGCACGAGAGTCCGGACAAGCTTGATCGCAGTATCCATTGGGATAAAGTGACGAATGCAACGGGTACACTGGTATTTATGATGGGGGTTGCCAAAATTGGATATATCAGCGAACAATTGATTCGTCATGGTCGTCCAGCGCAAACACCGGTAGCTCTGATTCGTTGGGGAACACGAGCGGAACAGGATACCCTTACAGGTACCCTTGAAGATATAGAAGCAAAAGTGATTGCGGCCAATTTCCAACCACCAGCTGTTATTGTGGTAGGAGATGTCGTAAATCAACGGGAACAATTGAAATGGGCAGAAGCGCTGCCACTGTTTGGCAAACGAATTCTGGTGACCCGTGCTCGCAGTCAGGCGAGTGAACTGGTGAATCGCATTGAGGAACTCGGCGGGGAACCGTATGAGTTTCCGGTCATTGAGACGGTCATGCCGTCTACTGAATCTGCGCAGCAAAGTGTCAAAGACGCCTTCAGTGCTTTAAATACCTATGACTGGGTGTTTTTCACAAGTGTGAACGGCGTGGAGTTTTTCTTCCGCCATCTGGAACAGGAAGGCAAGGATATTCGCTCGATTCATCAAGCGAGAATTGCTGCCGTAGGACCTTCCACAGCGGATGCTTTGCGCAAACATGGCATCGTTGCAGAGGTTGTCAAAGGTCCTTTCCAGGCCGAAGGCATGCTTGAGGCTTTTGAAAGTGAATTGAAGGAAGGTCAGAAAGTACTGCTTCCGCACGGGGATCTGGCACGTACATGGTTACGTGATCAGTTGAGAGAACGAGGACTTCAGGTCACCGAAGCCATCACCTACGATACGATCCTCGCTGGTGAGGATGATGATGAACTGATTAAGCTACTCGAAGAAGGTGGAATTCATGCGGTGACCTTTACAAGTTCATCGACGGTTACCAACTTCATGAGTATGTTGAAACGTATGGGGTTGCAAGATCCTCTGCCTTTATTGAAAGATGTGGAGGTTGCGTGTATCGGACCTGTTACAGCGAAGACGGCAGAAGCCGCTGGACTAAAGGTTACACTGATGGCAGAGGAAGCAACGATGGATAGCTTGATCACCGTGCTATGCGACTGGAAACGGACAGGCACCAAAGAAGGCGCTCTTCGAAATTAATACACATGGGAATCAATTTCATAATACCTTTAGCTGCTTCAATCAAGGCTAAATATAGATCAAAACGGTTCAATTTGTCTATATTTAGTTACGAAATCCATTTTTAGCGAGTTATGAAAATGATCCATGTAATCATGTCAACATATGAAGCGTGCTGAATTCGATAGGATACCAGCGCGCTTCCCTTTTTGCTCTATTTAACTTTCAGGGAGGTTTTACACGTATGAGTTTTCCAATTGTACGGCATCGCCGTTTACGCCAATCCACAGGTATTCGCAATATGGTTAGAGAAACCCATTTAACCGTGGACGACTTTATTCAACCGATCTATGTAACGTATGGAGAAAATGTAAAATCCGAAATCAAATCCATGCCTGGGGTATTCCGCTTCTCGCTGGATCGTCTTCAGGAAGAAGTAACAGAAATTGCCGAGCTGGGAATTCCAGCGGTGTTATTGTTTGGTATTCCGGAGACTAAGGATAGTGTTGGTTCATCTGGCTTTGCTGAAGATGGCATTGTGCAGGAAGCGACAAGATTGATCAAATCCTGGTACCCAGAACTGCTGGTTGTTGCAGATACTTGTCTATGCGAATTCACGGATCATGGTCACTGCGGTATGGTACACAGCGTGGAGATTGACGGTCACATCTGCGGAGATGTGTTAAATGACGAATCCCTTGATCTGCTCGTGCAAACGGCAGTGTCCCAAGCCAAAGCAGGAGCGGACATTATTGCACCATCCAACATGATGGATGGATTTGTACAAGCGATCCGTGCCGGGCTGGACGAGAATGGATTCAGTCATATTCCGATCATGTCCTACTCTGTAAAATACGCGTCGGCATTCTATGGTCCATTCCGTGAAGCTGCGGATTCCACACCCCAATTCGGAGACCGCAAGTCGTATCAGATGGACCCGGCCAATGCACGTGAAGCTTTGCGGGAAGCCGAAACGGATGTGCTGGAAGGAGCGGACATGTTGATGGTAAAACCATCCCTTTCCTATCTGGATGTTATGCGCACCATCAAGGATCAATTTGATCTTCCTCTTGTTGCCTATAATGTAAGTGGCGAGTATGCCATGGTTAAGGCAGCGGCGATTCAAGGCTGGATCGATGAGAAAAAAGTCGCCATGGAAATCCTGCTCAGCATGAAACGCGCAGGTGCAGATATGATCATTACCTACTACGGAAAAGACGCTTCACGCTGGCTGGCTGAGAAATAAAATAAATTACATGAAGGAGGATATTCATGACTGCACAACAAGGTAATCGTCGCAATGATGAGCGCTCACGCAGCGCGTTTGAGGAAGCGAAGCAGTACATACCCGGGGGGGTGAACAGCCCTGTGCGCGCATTCAAATCGGTGGGACTTACTCCGATCTATGCTGAGCGCGGCGAAGGGTCCAAAATCTACGATATTGATGGCAATGTTTTTATTGACTATGTGGGATCGTGGGGTCCACTCATCATGGGACATGCACACCCTGACGTTGTTGAGGCTTTGCGTGAGACAGCCCTTAAAGGAACAAGCTTTGGTGCACCTACCTTGCTGGAGACCGAAATGGCAAAACTGGTCTGTGAGCGTGTACCTTCTATCGATATCGTGCGGATGGTTAATTCCGGTACGGAAGCAACCATGAGTGCCATTCGACTGGCACGCGGGGTAACCGGACGCAGTAAAATTCTGAAGTTTGAAGGATCATATCATGGACATGCGGACAGCTTGCTGATCAAGGCGGGTTCAGGTGTTGCAACACTGGGTCTACCGGATAGTCCAGGTGTACCTGAGGGTGTAGCTGTGAATACAATTACGGTACCTTATAACGATCTGGAGTCCGTGAAGCTTGCTTTTGAACGTTATGGTGAAGAGCTGGCCGCTGTTATTGTGGAACCTGTGGCGGGTAACATGGGGGTTGTACCTCCGGCTTCCGGATTCCTTGAAGGCTTGCGCAGTTTGACAACGCAATATGGCAGCCTGCTTATTTTTGACGAAGTCATGACTGGTTTCCGCGTAGGATTGAACTGTGCTCAGGGACGGTATGGGGTTACACCTGACCTGACTTGTCTGGGTAAAGTGATCGGTGGCGGACTCCCGGTTGGTGCTTATGGTGGTCGCCGGGATCTGATGGAACAGATTGCCCCTACGGGACCGATCTATCAGGCGGGTACACTTAGCGGGAATCCGCTGGCTATGGCAGCAGGATATACGACGCTCAAATTGTTAACACCAGAGGTCTATGACCGTCTGGAGACACTGTCTGCACGTTTGCAAGCCGGATTCGAGAAAAATGCAGCTGAGACGGGTATTGCAATAACCATTAACCGTGTGGGTTCCATGGTTTGTCCATTCTTTAGTGCCGTTCCAGTAACCAATTATGATATTGCCAAAGAAAGCAATCTGGATCAATTCCGTCGTTATTTTGCGGCCATGATTGATCAAGGTGTGAGTGTTGCGCCTTCGCAATACGAAGGCATGTTTGTCTCTGGTGTGCACACGGAGCAGGATATTGACGATACGATCGAGGCGAATCGTAAAGCTCTTCAATCGCTATGACTATTAAAAGTTGGAAACGCCGCGGGGAATGGCTTGAGCTGATGCCAGGGAAAGCCGTAACAGGCAGTTCGGACAAACCGATGGCTGCAGAGCAATGGCTATTGTCTGAGCTTCAGTTTCCGGAGAAACTGCTCCGTCAGCTGAAAGCAAACCGTGGAATACAACTTGCAGGGGACCGGCTTCGGCTGGCCCTTTTTGCGTCCCAGCCAATCGATGTGGAGCCACGCTGGGCTGATGTGGATGTGTTGTATGAGGATGATTTCTGTCTGGTTATGCACAAACCGGCAGGCATGAAACTGCATCCGGATGGAAGCCGTGCTGATCAGGCCATCACGCTGGATCATGTGGTTGCCTCTTATTATGAAATGAACGGAATACAGGCGAGCGTACGCCATGTTCATCGACTGGATGAGGATACAACCGGACCTGTCCTGTATGCCAAAAATGCTTTTGCCCTCGCCAAACTGGATGAAGCGATGCGCCGCAAAGAAATTGGCCGCCATTATGTAGCTATTGCAGGTGGACAAATCCCCCTTGAACTCCGCAAAATTGATGCTCCAATTGGCAAGGACAGACATCACAAACAGCGCAGGCGTGTCTCCGAAGGTGGACAGGAAGCTGTTACTCATGTGGAGATCGCCGAAGTATGGGAACGAGCAACCCTTGTACGATTAAAGCTGGATACAGGACGAACACACCAAATTCGTGTACACCTAAGTTACGCGGGACACCCGCTTATTGGTGATGCGTTGTATGGAGGCAGAGCGGATGCCATTGGTCGGCAGGCGCTTCATGGAGAGGTGCTGAAGTTTAGCCACCCGTTAACCGGAGCGATGATTGAAGTGAATGATCCTTGGCCATCCGATTTCACACAATTGGCAGAGCGTGAGAGTTAATTTATTAATACACTATATAAGTTTGACTGACTAGTTACACGAGAAAGGAGAGGACAGAAATAACGTGAAGAAGCGGAGCGTTCGCCTAAAAGCTTTCTGAAAGAAAGCTGCTTCGGAAGCATAAGCTATCCCTAGATTTTCCCTTTGAAGAAGGGAATCAAAAAAATCTGGGGAAAACAGTGATCGGAAGGTTATTCTGTCATCGAAGTGGCTAGGTGCTACATTCTATATTTCGCTTTATATAACAAGGTTTTTCAAAAGGTGGCATGCTCATCTCATTCAAGGCATATAGATGGGGTAACGAAGGATTTGGACCATGGATCAGTCCCATGAGAAGGATCATGGTGAACATATGCCGAAAGGAGGACGCCACCTTTGTTGAATCAACCTTATGGTTTGCGGTTCGATATTTATGAGCGCGTTCATTTGTCTGAGGGAGTCCCTGCGATTGAGGAATTGGAGGAGATTGAACTATACCCGCGCATTCAAGTCATAGGGCAGGATGATCATGCCACATTAAGAGGACATCTTTTACTTACAGGTGCGTACAGAGGAGAAAATGAGGTTTCAGAGGAGCTCAAACATTTCATTCCCGTGGAGATCACAGTGCCGCTGAACCGGGTCAGATCGATTGAGGATATTTCCATCGAGATCGAAAATTTTGACGTGGATCTGTTATCCAATCGCAGTCTGAACATTACAGGCGTGTTGTCGTTGCGAGGCATCGAGGGCTTTCCTGTTGAAGAGCCACAAGTGTGGTCAGCAGATGAGTTTACAGTTGTTCATTCACCTGATGCTCAGCAATCCAACCGTTCCGATGAAGCAGCACAGACAGGCAGCGACCCCAACACATTTGCACAAGAGTACCTGCTCCAGCGGAGTGAGGAAGAGAGACTTGCGAATGCAGCAGAACTTGCATATGGTGCTCCGGAATTCGCTGACCTGTCCACAAGGGAAGAGACATTAAGGAATAGCGAAGAATGGCAGCAAGAATATGCGAATTCGTCATCGGCCGAGCCACTTCAATCTGAGGAGCAAAGCGCGGAGTACGCTAACGAAAACAGACAACCTGATGCAAACGAAGATCCCGCATCTCTGACAGCTAATGGAGATGAATTGGCATCTCATGAGCAATACAGCGAACCTTCTCCGATCTCGTCATTTATGGCTGAGACCGCAGATCGATTAGCTTCTTACCCTGAGTCGGAACCATTGCTGCCTCTGGAAGATGAGTCTTCGGGTTGGTCCGAGCCTTCCGTGGATGCATTGCCTGCGAACTCGAGAGGTGGAGATCAAGCAGTCTCAGAGCCTGTAGCTCAATCATCTAATGAGTTGGCAGCCCCAGATGTACCGGACGCACCAGAGGTATGGCACTTCGAATCAGCGAGATCTGTACCTCAGCAGGAGAACCAGGCAGTTGCCGATGTCCCGGTCGAATCACAGGCGGAGAACTGGCAAGGTGTATTTGCTTCGTCCGAACCAGACAATGCTGAGGAAGACCGACCGTCTTTTGAAGCGACTGGGGTAGACGAGTTCGTGCAGAACGAAGCATTTGTTCCTGAACCTGTGGCTGAGACGGAAGACAAGCCGGAGCTGAAGGTTGCTTTTGGCAGCAAAAAGGAATCCGCACCACGGCAAGAAGAGGGCGTAGGTATCTCTTCCTTGTTATCCTCGGGCAGAGCGGCACGCGATGCTGAAGTGGAGCGAGGCGATGAAGTTCCTGCGGGTGTGGTACAGGAAGAAACGTATCCAGCTGATGATGTGGAATGGAAGAACCTGTTCCTGGGAACGATCGTGGACCAGACCCCATTCCGCAAGGTGAAACTGTGCATCGTTCAGCGAGAAGATACACTGGATGCCATTGCAGATCGATATCAATTGAGCACGAGGGAACTTCAGTTGTATAACCGATTATCTGAGCAGGTTGTGGAAGAAGGTCAGATATTGTACATCCCTTAATCCGTAGTTAAAGCCTTCGTTACGACCCGTGATCCCCTTGAGGATTGCGGGTTTTTGCATGATTCGTCCTAAACCTGCATTCCAGCGCTCTTTATCCACTGTTGTCAGGTTGACTATCGCGCACGAGCAAGGTATGATGTGTGTAGGTTTTTTGAAGAACAACGTGGAACGGGAGTAGTAGACAGTATGACCTTTCAGAGAGTGGAATTGCAGCGCTGTGAGATTCCGCAGGAACCAACTGATCGAAGTCGCCCGGGAGTTGCCTGTTTGAATACAAGAGATGAATGAGATCTATCGTCATTTATTTCTGAGGTAGGATGGGCCGGTAGCAGCCGTTATCTGCTTGAAGTGTCACGTCATGTACAGAGGGTGAAGTCTATCTTGCTGTAGGCGTGAAACAAAGGTGGTACCGCGAAAGCTAACCTTTCGTCCTTTGATGGATGAAAGGTTTTTTTTGTTTTTTTTGGCGAAGATGATGAAGTAACGGAGGAATGACACATGTCTGAGGAAAAAAAATCAGCTGCAACAGAAATGCCAACCACTTACGATCCTAAGGCGGCAGAGGATAAATGGTACTCCACCTGGATGGAACGTGGATATTTCAAAGCCGGTCAACGTAAAGATGCCGAGCCGTATACGATTGTAATTCCACCCCCAAATGTGACCGGGATGCTGCACATAGGGCATGCGCTCGATTTTACACTGCAGGATATTCTGATCCGCACCAAACGGATGCAAGGTTATGACGCACTGTGGCTTCCGGGTTCCGACCATGCAGGTATTGCTACCCAAACCAAAGTGGAGCAGAAGCTGCGTGAAGAAGGTCTGACTCGTTATGATCTGGGACGCGAGAAGTTTCTGGAGAAAGTATGGGACTGGAAAGATCAATATGCCACTACCATTCGTCAGCAATGGGGCAAAATGGGATTGTCGCTTGATTACTCCCGTGAACGTTTTACGCTGGATGAAGGTCTGTCCCAAGCGGTTCGTAAAGTATTTGTTCAGCTATATGAAAAAGGCCTTATTTACCGAGGCAAACGCATCATTAACTGGGATCCGGTGAACCGGACAGCTCTGTCCGACATTGAGGTTGAATATAAAGAGGTACAGGGTCACTTGTACCATCTGCGTTACCCGCTCAAAGACGGAAGTGGCTACGTTACAGTGGCAACAACGCGTCCTGAAACGATGCTGGGTGATACAGCGGTTGCTGTTCATCCGAAGGATGAGCGTTATGCAGATATGATTGGTAAAGTACTTGTACTGCCTATCATTGGACGCGAAATTCCAATTATCGCTGATGATTATGTGGATAAAGAGTTCGGAAGTGGTGCTGTTAAAATCACGCCTGCGCATGATCCAAATGACTTTGAAGTAGGTCTTCGTCATGATCTGCCTCAAATTACGGTAATGGATGAGAGCGGCACAATGAATGCTGAGGCTGGCAAGTATCAGGGACTGGATCGCAGTGACTGCCGCAAGCAGATTGTTGCTGACTTGAAAGAGCAGGGCGTATTGATTAATATCGAGGATCACACGCATCAGGTTGGACACAGTGAGCGTACCGGAGCTGTTGTTGAGCCGTATCTGTCTACACAGTGGTTCGTTGAGATGAAGCCACTTGCAGAGAGAGCGATTAAGAAACAACAGAGCGGCGAAGGAGTTAATTTTGTTCCAGATCGTTTTGAGAAAACCTATCTGAACTGGATCGAAAACGTTCGTGACTGGTGTATTTCCCGTCAACTGTGGTGGGGACATCGTATTCCTGCCTGGTATGATGAAGAAACAGGTGAAATCATCGTATCTGCTGAAGATCCAACAACGCTGCCAGAGTATGCTGGACGCAAACTCAGACAGGACGAAGACGTACTCGATACTTGGTTTAGCTCCGGCTTATGGCCATTCTCCACACTAGGCTGGCCGGAAGATACGGAAGACCTGAAACGTTATTATCCGACAAGTGTACTTGTAACAGGGTATGACATCATATATTTCTGGGTTGCACGTATGATTTTCACTGCATTGGAATTCACCGATGAGATTCCGTTCAAGGATGTGCTGATGCATGGTCTTGTTCGTGATGCAGATGGACGCAAAATGTCCAAATCACTGGGCAACGGCGTAGATCCGCTGGATGTGATTGAGAAATATGGCGCAGATGCAATGCGTTATATGATCTCAACCAGCAGCACGCCAGGTCAGGATCTCCGTTTCCGTTGGGAACGGGTGGAACAGGCTCGTAATTTTGCCAACAAGATCTGGAATGCTTCGCGCTTTGCATTGATGAATCTGGAAGGATTCACCTATGAGGAACGTGACATCAGTGGAGAGCTTGGTACAGCGGATTATTGGATTTTGCACCGTCTGAACGAAACTTCCCGCGATATTACGCGTCTAATCGAAGCGTATGAATTTGGGGAAACGGGTCGTGTGTTGTATAACTTTATCTGGGATGACCTGTGTGACTGGTACATCGAGTTTGCTAAGCTGTCCTTCTATGGGGAAGATCCGGTTGCCAAGAAGAAAACACAATCCGTGCTTGCTTATGTGCTGGATCAGACCATGCGCCTGATTCATCCGTTTATGCCATACATCTCCGAAGAGATCTGGCAGCATCTGCCGCATGAAGGTGAGACCATTACGCTGGCATCATGGCCGGTATATGATCCTGCTCTTGAGAACCCAGAGGCTGTTGCCGAGATGAACCTGCTCATGGATACCATTCGTGCAGTTCGAAACATTCGTGCAGAAGTGAACGTGCCGATGAGCAAAAAGATTGAGTTGATGGTCAAAGCAAATAGTGCTGAGACGTCCAGCATCATTGAGCGCAACAGTCACTACATCAAACGTTTCTGTAATACGTCCGAGTTCGATAGTGGGCTGGATCTAAGCTCACCGGATAAGGCGATGACTGCGATCATTACGGGGGCAGAACTATACTTGCCGCTCGCAGGTCTTATTGATATCGAGCAGGAAGTGGCTCGTTTGGAGAAAGAGTTGCAGAATCTTGAGGGCGAAGTTCTCCGTGTAGAGAAAAAGCTGGCGAACGAAGGCTTTGTAGCCAAAGCTCCTGCCAAAGTTATTGAGGAAGAGCGCGCCAAGCAAGCAGATTATTCCGATAAACGGGATAAAGTGATTGCAAGAATCAAGGAACTTAAAGGTTAATATATTTGGGTCGGATGGAGAGCCATTATGCCATCCGGCCGCTTTTTTCACTCAAACTCGGGACCGAAGGTGAATCAGATGACGGAATTAGACGGGACAGATGCAGCAGCTCCTTTACTTACGTATAACGAGGCCGTGGACTGGATCAATGGCCTTATTCCTTTTGGCATCCGACCTGGATTGGAACGAATCGAGAGTCTGATGTCCATGTTAGGCAATCCACACCAACGTCTCAAATTTATTCATGTCGCGGGAACGAACGGCAAAGGTTCGACTTGCGCTTTTTTGACGTCAGTGCTTCTTCAGGCTGGATATGATGTGGGTACCTTTACGTCGCCGTATATCACCAAGTTTACAAACCGTTTTCAATACAACGGTGAGGATATTCCTGAAGAAATCCTGCTTAAACTCTCGAACCGATTACATCCACTGGTCATGGAAATGGCCTCCACTCCGCTTGGATCACCCACGATGTTTGAGGTGTCCACGGCTCTGGCGCTTCTGTACTATGCAGAGGAGTGTTACCCTGACGTTGTGGTATGGGAGACGGGGCTAGGGGGAAGGATGGACGTAACGAATATTGTCGCACCTGTTGTGTCCGTCATCACCAACATTGGTATGGATCACACGGATGTGCTTGGAGATACGATTGAGCAGATTGCTGGGGAAAAAGCAGGTATAATCAAGCCGGGAGTACCCGTTGTGACTTGCGCGACTCAACCCGAAGCTGTGAAGGTGATTCAGGAGAAAGCACAGCAGCTTCAATCAAGCGTGTATTTGGCTGGAGATCAATTCTCTTATCATAGACTGGACAGCAATGAGAACGGACAATCTTTTCATTTTACAGGCCCGTTTCGTGATCTGGACGTTCGCATACGCATGCAGGGCTCACATCAATGTGACAATGCAGCGGCCGCACTTATGGTGCTTGAATTGCTTAGACAATACATGGCATTTATGCTGGATGACAACGATATTGCACTTGGACTGGAGAATGCTTTCTGGGCAGGAAGATTCGAAAAAGTCGTCGATGAACCCCGAATTGTGCTCGATGGAGCACATAATCCGGAAGGGGCAGAATCACTGGCCAAGAGCATTACGGATGTCTATCCTCACAACAAGTTAATTTTGATGATGGGTATGTTGGCAAATAAGCATCACGAAGCGTATTTGCAGCATATACTGCCACTAGTGGATACGCTGATCCTGACCGAGCCAGATTTCCGACGCAAAATGGATGCAGCTGAATTGCTGCAGATTGTCGAACGGGTACGTCCCGCCATTGCGAAGCAGGAACTGGAAATCATCGTCGAGCCCGAATGGGCAAAGGCACTTGATCTATTGAAGTCACGGACGGAAGCGGAAGATCTGGGGGTGGTCTCCGGCACACTGTACCTGATTGCGGATGTGCGGGCAGCCCTTTTGCATCAAACCGATTCTGAAAAAGGTTGGTGAAAGTTTTGTTAAATACATCGGAACACGTTCATTTTATAGGGATTGGCGGATATGGCATGAGTGCCATCGCAAGAGTTATGTTGGAAATGGGATACACCGTTACCGGATCGGATGTCGCTTCACAGGAGTTGACCGAGAAGTTGGCAGCCAAGGGAGCGAAAATATATATCGGACACACGGCAGAGCACGTCACTGGAGCAGACTTGGTTGTTTACTCTACGGCAGCGCCTGCTGATAATGTGGAACGGGTAGCAGCTGCAGAGTTGAACATTCCGATTCTGCATCGTTCCCAGATGCTTGCACGTTTGTTGAACGAACGTAAAGGTGTGGCTGTGGCTGGAGCTCACGGTAAAACAACCACCTCATCCATGATTGCACTTGTTATGGATAAATGTGATACGGACCCGACATATATCATTGGCGGAGAAATCATGAATGTGGGCACCAACGCCAAGGCAGGCCAGGGCGACTGGGTAGTCGCTGAGGCAGACGAGAGCGATGGCTCATTTTTGCAGTACCATCCATGGCTCGGTATTGTGACCAATATTGAGGCAGATCATCTGGAGAATTACAACAGTGATTTTGAGGAGCTCAAAAAGGCTTATGTGCAGTTCCTGAGCCAGATTCGTCCGGAAGGAACAGCGATTGTGTGTTCTGACGACGAGAATGTTCAAGCGATTTTGCCTGAACTCAAGTCACGGATTACAACCTATGGTATTGATCGTGCTGCGGATTATACGGCAACGGATATTGTACTGGGTGATCGCCGGATTTCCTTTACGATGAATCATCAGGGTGCTGCTATGGGCACGGTTGAGTTATCAGTGCCGGGTAAGCATAACGTTTATAATGCGATGGCTACGGTGATTACCTGTCTGGAAGCAGGCATTCCATTTGAGAAGATTGTGGCAGCTATCATCCAGTTCCACGGAGCCAAACGCAGATTCCAGGTATTGGGCGAGGCGCGTGATATGCTAATCATTGATGATTATGCTCATCATCCGACTGAGATTGAAGCTACGATTAGTGCCGCCAAAGCAACAGGCAAACGCATTATTGCGGTATTCCAGCCACAGCGTTATACGCGGACGTTCTTCCTGCTGGATGCGTTCAGTCGTGCTTTCGCGGAAGCGGATGAGGTGCTTATTACGGATATCTATTCTCCTGCGGGCGAAAAGCAGATCGAAGGGGTAACCTCAGCCAAACTGGTTGAACTGATCGTTCAAAACAGTAATGCTTCTGCACGTTACCTTCCTACAAAAGAAGAAGTTGTCGCTGACCTGCAGCATCGTCTGCAGCCAGGAGATCTTGTGATTACGATGGGTGCAGGTGATATTTGGAAAGTCGGCGATACACTTGCCAAAGGTTTGAAATAGATCAATTGAGAAATCGCCTGTCTTCGATACGAAGCAGGCGTTTTTTGCGTTATATGGAATGTATTCTCCAGTCTCTGCATATAGCTGATATAAATGAGACAAAGGAGAGGGTACAGGTGAGCAATGCTAGAATGACGTTTCGCTTCGGGGATCATGAGTCGGACAAGCCTGAAAACAAGAGGATATCCGCGTCCAGTCCATTGGTGACGTTAAGTGAAGAATTACCGCATAATCAACCGCTAACGCCTAAGCAGATGGATACAACCCCATCATGGACGCCTGAGGATATCCCCGGAGACTGGGGAGAGACGGTGCTGACAAGCTCTACTGTACCTGAACCTGACGAGCGGGTGAGCCATGATTCGAACTTGAACTTGGATGAGGCCCATTATTTTGGGAACCGTTCCGGTTACGGTTATGTTAATCACACCGATAATCCGGAGGAAGAGCGTCGTGATCTGTCCAATACCCATGATGATCAAGGCCACGACTGGCTTGCACATTCGGAGAACTATTCGTACAAACGTAATCGCCCTCCAAGGGGATGGAAAATGATTGGTTCTGTTACCGGGGCACTTGTTACCGGAGCACTCTTTGGCATGGTTATTCTTTCATTTTTCAATAAAGAAGGAGCCGCGAAGCCAGGTGATCTTCTTCCCGTCAATCAGGCTGTTTCCACCGTGACGGGTCAGGAGGGGGCTGCTGGTACAGAGCAACAGCTTCAGACAGCTACGACTGGCAGCACGTATTATGCACTCCAATACGGCGTATTCAGTTCTCCTGAACGAGCTGAGCAGGCCAAGCTTGAGCTGGCTCAGGCAGGTATAGCCGCAGGTTCTGATCCTGAAGATGGCAATCGAGTATATGCAGGCATTTCGTCTGATCGTGAAGAGGCCAAGCTACTTAGCTCCAGGCTAAAAGCCCAAGGAGTTGAACTGTACGTCAAGGAGATCGTGAACCCTGAGATCAATCCGGCTATATTCGGTGGCAAGCAAGAGGATGTGCAGCTTTTCTTCACAAACAGTTCTGCACTGGTCGAACAATTATCTACCTTGTCCATTCAACAGCTGGGACAGTCTGCTCCGGCAGCAGTCTCTACAGAAACGATGACCGCGATTCAGAATAAGCATCAGTCATGGATGACGGGATTGAATAGTATTACACCTGGTCTGACCGCAGATGTACAACCTATTATTGGCGGAATGGAGAAATCAATGAACAGTGCAATTACGGCTATCGCGGAGTACAACAAAAACCCGGATGATGTGCACATGTGGTCCGTGCAGTCCGATCTGATGGAATATGTACTGCAGCAGAAAAAATGGCTCGAAGCGATAAAGCAGTAACATGCTCTTTCCCATAACAACGCTTGGAAATACCTATCCGGCAAGGAACTGGAAATAGTTCCCCTTGCCGGATTTGTGTTTGTATTGACGTACAAAACCCCGTATAATAATGTGGGTGTCAAAAAATGGCGAGGGAAGATTACCGATGAAAAAAAACTTCGGCATGTTATTGCTGTTTCTGCTGCTCGGCTGGATGGCCGGAGCGTGGATCGCCAAGGCACTGCAGCCTGTTAAGGCAGTAGCCTTTCTTACGAAAGCCACGACCATACGTTGGTCGCCGCAGGCTGATCTGGATATTATCAGTTATGATATTTCACTTCAATTTCAAATGAGCCTTCTGAGTCTGATCGGTATGATTGCCGCTGTGTGGCTGTATCGCAGACTGTAGGAGAATGACGAGTTATGACGAAAAAAAATTAAACCAGTGACATCTATTATCGTGATCCGGACAGGATGTTGCCGTGGCATAAGGAGCCGTTCATTTTGGATAACACTCAACAGCGCCCTATTATTCTGGCCTCCACATCGCCTCGGCGCAAAGAACTGATCGCATCACTCCACCTAGCGTTTGATGTAATACCAAGTCATGCCAACGAAGATACACCACCAGAGTGGACACCTGAACAGACGGTACAGGAGCTTGCTTTGCGCAAGGCGCTTGCCGTGTATCGCGGGCTTGAAGGCCGCGAGCAGGAAGCCATTATTGTTGGTAGTGACACTGTTGTTGTTCTGGATGGTGAGATTCTAGGCAAACCCTTAGACGAAGCGGATGCTGAACGTATGTTATCCCGACTGCAGGGCCGCGTACATCGGGTGTTTACGGGTGTCGCTTGTATTGATGCGGGCAATGGACAGTCGTTAGTTCATTACCGCCAGACCGATGTAACGATGAAAGAGCTGACGGATGCGACCATCCGTGCTTATGTGCAGACGGGTGAGCCTTCAGATAAGGCAGGATCATATGCCATTCAGGGCATTGGTGCTTCACTGATCGACCGCATTGAAGGATGTTATTTTAATGTGGTTGGCTTGCCGTTATCCTTGCTAAGTGATATGTTGGACGGATTCGGCGTACATGTGTTGCCACGAACATGAATGAAGCCAAATGTTGTGAAATGAAAAGAGGGAACATATGGAGTCGCCTCAATACATGATGCGCGACATCCCCCAGGAAGAACGCCCGAGAGAACGCATGATGGAATACGGGGCGGGCGCCTTAAGCCATGCTGAATTGCTGGCAATTTTACTTCGAACAGGCACAAGACAGGAATCCGCGGTGCATATGGCACAGCGGATTCTGGCCGAAGCGGGTGGCATTCGCTCGTTGATGGATTTGAGTCTGGAAGAACTGACCGCGATGAAAGGAATCGGCAATGCCAAGGCTGTGCAATTGAAAGCTGGCATTGAGCTGGGTCATCGGATTGCCAAAAGCAGACTCACGCAGTCGACTTCAATTCGTACACCCCGTGATGCAGCTGACATTCTGATCGAACAATTGCGTTACTTGCAAAAAGAACATTTTGTGTGTCTTTTTCTGAATAGCAAAAATCATATTATTGCCCGGGAAACACTCTCCATGGGCAGCCTTAACGCTTCGATTGTACATCCACGTGAAGTGTTCCGGGCTGCCATCAAATGCAGCAGCGCATCGATTGTGTGCGCACACAACCATCCGAGTGGTGATCCTACGCCCAGTCCGGAGGATATCCAAATAACCAAGAGACTGATTGAAGCAGGTGCTATTGTTGGCATTGACGTGCTTGATCATATTATTATCGGAGATGGAACGTACGTAAGTTTGAAGGAGAAGGGCTTAGTATAATATAATGGTTGGCGTTGATGTTTTCCTATGAATGTTAACGGCGTTGTCCGTAAAAGATAGGTTCACTTTACTAATGCAAAAAAACAAATGCGAATATTAGCTCCACGTGTTGCGTGGGAATGAAATTATTACGCTCTGGATCATAATGGAGCGGCTATATGAGGCAGAAAAGGAGATTATGTTATGTTTGGTGGTTTTACGAAAGATTTGGGTATTGACTTGGGGACAGCAAATACGTTGGTTTATGTACGAGGAAAAGGAATTGTGGTGCGAGAACCTTCGGTTGTCGCTATACGGACAGATACAAATAGCATCGAGGCAGTAGGTGAAGCCGCCAAAAAAATGATTGGACGTACACCTGGTAACATTCGTGCCATTCGTCCAATGAAAGATGGCGTTATTGCCGATTTCGATACAACGGCAACAATGATCAAATATTTCATCCGTGAGGCGCAGAAACAGCGCTCCATGTTCCAACGTCATCCAAACGTAATGGTATGTGTACCATCCGGGATCACAGCAGTAGAACAACGTGCGGTTGAAGATGCAACCAAACAGGCTGGAGCACGTGAAGCCTATACAATTGAAGAGCCTTTTGCAGCTGCAATCGGTGCAGATCTGCCTGTATGGGAACCAACAGGTAGTATGGTTGTCGATATTGGTGGCGGTACAACGGAAGTGGCTGTTATCTCTCTTGGTGGTATTGTTACGAGCCGTTCGGTTCGTATAGCAGGTGACGAGATGGATGAATCCGTTATCCAGTACATCAAACGCCAATACAATCTCATGATCGGTGAACGTACATCGGAGCAATTGAAGATGGACATCGGATCAGCTATGCCATTGGAACAAGTAGAAACGATGGAAATTCGTGGACGTGACCTTGTAACAGGTCTGCCGAAGACAATTACGATTACTTCGGACGAGATCAGTGAAGCGCTGGCTGATACCGTGAATGCAATTGTTGAAGCGGTAAAAGTAACACTTGAAAAATGCCCGCCTGAACTTGCTGCCGATATCATGGATCGGGGTATCGTTCTTACAGGTGGTGGGGCGTTGCTTCGCAACCTGGACAAGCTTCTCGCTGGTGAGACAGGAATGCCTGTCATTGTGGCTGAGAACCCGCTGGATTGTGTAGCAATCGGAACAGGTAAAGCGCTAGAGAATATTCATTTGTTCAAAAGCAGAAGCAGTTCGGCCGTTCGTTCCAAACGTTAATTGGTATTTGCCTAACTTGGCATAGCGACCAAGTGGCAAGATATCTTTATAGAGGACCCGGTTAACCCCGGGGATGAGCTATTACCCGCTTAACAGGGGAGGATCGGCTGATATTCTCGCAGGGACTACAGGTCTGACAGTCTCCCCGCCGGGCATGGCTCGGAAGAGAATATGGATGTTAGAGGGTGTTCGAACTGTTTAAACTGCTAGGCAACAAAAGACTTTTTGTTTTGCTGGTGGGCCTTGTTACATTTATCGCGTTAATGGGCTTTACGCTCAGTCCGCGAACCACTCTATCCTGGCCGGAGAAATTCCTGAAGGATTCAGTTGGATTTGTACAATACGTATTTTACAAGCCCGCTTCCTATGTAGCGGGCTTTTTCAAAGATGTAGCGAACATGCGTACGGTATATGAAGAGAATGAAGAGCTTCGTATCGCGATGGGTCACTATACCCGGGATCGGCTGAAGTACAATGATATGGAGCAAGTGAATGAGCAGCTTCAGAAAGCGCTCAATTTCACAGAAGAACAGAAGAATCGCTATAATTACGGTTCACGAATTGCTCAGGTTATCAGTGCCAATTCGGATCCGAATAGCAGAACCATTAACATTGATATCGGTGAAAATGCGGGAATCAAGCCGGGGATGGCCGTTACCTCCCAGGAAGGGCTGGTCGGCGTGATCAGTCATGTCAGCTCATATACATCAACGGTTAATCTGCTAACGTCCATGGATGCCAATGATCCGACATCCAATGCCATTGCAGCAACGGCAGTAGGTAAAGAGAAAGTATTTGGTATGATTGAGAGCTACGATCCGAAGACGGGCATGCTCAAGATGACCAAAATTTCGGAGGATTCAAACATCAAAAAGGGTGATGAGATCATCTCTTCAGGGATTATCAATAACTTTCCCAAGTATATGCGGATTGGTGAAGTGGAAAAGGTTGAAGTTGGGGAGTACGGTTTAACGCGGACTGCGATTATCAAACCATACGCCAGTTTCCTTGATTGGAAAGAGCTGATTGTCATTATCCCGCCTGAGGTAAAAGAATAATGGTAACACGTAAGCAAGTTTTGTTCCTGTTACTATTCGTTTTGTTCATTGCGGAAGGCACAATTTTGCCGCTGCTCATCCCTTCTGGCTGGCAGATGCGTATTTCTGCCAATCTGGTCTATATCGTCATTTTGTTTATCGCTGTATATCATCATCGTCACACGGCACTAGTACTCGGTATATTTTTTGGACTATTGCATGATGTCGTATTCTATGGCGAGATGATTGGACCTTATGGATTCTCGATGGGTTTATCGGCATACATGATGGGACTCATTTTTCAAGCACCACGTGCACCACTGCCGGTTATGGTATCGGTTGTCATTTTGGGAAGTCTGCTTAATGACACCATGCTATTTTTCCTGTACAAGCTCTTCCAACTTAACCACGTGACCTTTGACTGGGCGTTGATTGAATACATGATTCCTAATTTGTTCATTCATTTTGTGTTTGCCTTGATCATATATGTCCCCCTTCGGAAACAACTGGAGCGGATCGGCAAGAGACGGAGCAAGACAGAGGAAGCTTCCTAAATACATTTATGGAGCGCAAAGCAGGAACTTGGGGCCCCGGGCACGAAATGTAATGAGATGGGAGGGACAGGCTTATGACGGTAAAATCGAATCACGTAACGATTAAAGGCATCCGAGACGGCCTGGTTTTCCTGTTGGACGATCAATGTGAATTCGAGGAATTGCTCTATGAGCTCCGCTATAAGCTGGAACACAGCCATCAAAATATTTTGACCGGACCGATTGTTCATGTGGATATCAAGTTGGGTGCCCGCGAAGTGACAGAGGACCAGAAAGAAGCAATCCTCGATATATTGAAGCAAAAAGGGAATCTGCTTATTCGATCCATCGACTCACCTGCACTCCAACCGGAGGTTAAAGGACCGCCGCCGATTGTAACCATGTGTGGTATGGTGCGTTCAGGTCAGGTGCTTCATCATGAAGGAAATCTCCTGTTTCTTGGGGATATCAATCCGGGGGGCACAGTGACGTGTACCGGAGATATATATGTGTTGGGTTCACTCAGAGGTATGGCTCATGCCGGAATTGGTGGGGACGAGGAAGCGATCATTGCCGCTTCGGTATTTGCACCGACGCAGCTACGGATTGCGGATATCATCAGTCGTCCTCCCGATGAATGGGAGAGCCGAGAGACCGGAATGGAATTTGCTTACTTACAGGACAATCAGATGCAGATAGACAAAATGAGCAATATCGTTCGGTTACGCCGAGATTTTAATGTGTTTAAAGGAGTGTAGCTCATGGGAGAGGCGATCGTGATCACTTCGGGTAAAGGCGGCGTGGGTAAAACAACCACCTCGGCAAACATCGGGACAGCGCTGGCGCTGCTCGGCAAAAAGGTTTGTCTGGTAGATACCGATATCGGCCTTCGTAATTTGGATGTCGTGATGGGACTCGAAAACCGTATTATTTACGATCTGTGCGACGTTGCGGACGGCCGCTGCCGTCTGAATCAGGCTTTGGTCAAAGACAAGCGTTTCGAAGAATTATACATGTTGCCTGCGGCGCAGACGAGAGACAAAAACTCAGTGTCGCCAGAACAGGTCAAGGATATTATCCTTGAATTGAAAAAAGATTTTGAGTACGTCATTATTGATTGCCCAGCCGGCATAGAGCAGGGTTTCAAAAATGCGGTAGCAGGAGCAGATCAGGCCATCGTGGTCACTACACCGGAAAATGCTGCAGTGCGTGATGCGGATCGTGTCATCGGCCTGCTGGAGAGTTCACACATTCAATCACCAAAGCTGGTGGTGAATCGAATTCGCAATAATATGGTTAAATCGGGTGACATGTTAGATATCGATGGTATTTTACAAGTACTTAATATTGACCTGATTGGCATCGTGCCTGATGATGAACTGGTCATCAAAGCTGCCAATTCAGGAGAACCTACGGTCATGAATCCGGATTCACTTGCGGCGATTGCCTATCGTAACATTGCAAGACGCATTTTGGGAGATACAGTTCCATTGATGCAGCTGGAGCAGAAAAAGGGAGCTTTCACTCGTTTCAAAAAGTTCTTCGGAATGGGTTAATTCATTTAAATGGGCTTATTCATTATCTGATTACATGACAGCCGTGGCTTATAGCCCGGCTTTTTTTGTTACCTGCTGGCAGGCTTGTTCATATTATCAACCACCTCTTCATAGGATGTAGTAAACAAGCCTCGGCGGGAGGATATTCCATGAACACGAAACTCAGAATTAAGCAGAGACGAGAAGAACGCATTCGGCGACTGATGGATGGTGCCACTGTGGAGGTCTTACAGGAGCAAAAAGTAGGTTCACTGTTGGACAAGAATGAGATCATACAAACGAAACCAATCGCGCCTAGTGAGGGGATACAGGAAAGAGATCCGGAATGGTTATGGAAAAAAGAGAATGGTCATTTCGTTCCAGGGGGGCATTCGAGATTCAACCTGTTCAAGTCACTTCTCAAACGGACGGTTATTAGCGCTTTGATATTTGGCGGAGTATGGGGGCTATTTCAGTTGGATACATCGTGGACGACATCACCCAAAACAGTAATTGCGGATGCACTCCATCGGGATATGGATTTTGCCTCTGCGGCAGCCTGGTATGAAAAACATTTTGGAGGAACACCTTCGTTTCTGCCTGTTCTTGGACATACAACGGATGCTGTCAATGGTTCAGGCATTCGGCAGTTACTGGGTAAACCAATCTCAGGAACAGTGGTCCAGCCATTCGCGCTGAGCATGAAGGGAATTGAGATCGTTCCGGATGCCGCAGGTGCAGAACTCATACAGGTCGCAAGTTCGGATGCTGGACGTGTCATGGAGGTTATCGGAGATGCAGCAAGTGGATTCACCGTTGTCATCCAACATACAGGCAATGTCACGGCAATATACGGTCGGCTGAACGAAAGTGAAGTGAACGTGAATGACTGGGTGGAAGCTGGGAATCCAGTGGGGAGTCTTAAGGCTACGGGTGGTGAACAACCGGCCACGCTCTATTTTGCAGTCAAAGAGGGTGAGGAGTACGTAGACCCGGCGGAAGTCGTTGCCCTTGATTAGGGTGTGGGGAGTACGCATTACGTTTCATCCGTTTTTTGTAATTATCATGATGGCCTCCCTTCTGACTGGACATTTTATTGAGCTTATTACGTTGTTTGCCATCGTATTTATTCATGAATGTGGACATGCTGCGGCTGCTGCCCTTCTGGGCTATCGTGTCTTGTCGATCCAGATGCTTCCTTTTGGAGGAGTAGCGGTTATCGAAGATGGAGGTACGATCACGGCCTACCGGGATATCATCATTGCTCTGGCAGGTCCATTACAAAACATGCTGATGGTTGGTGTGGTTTTGCTGTTGCAGTATGGCAATCTGGGCGATCCGGTTTTTCTCAACTATATCATTCAGGGGAACCTGCTCATTGCCCTATTTAATCTGCTGCCTGTACTTCCTCTGGACGGAGGTAAAATTGTTCAGGCGCTTGTCAGTCTGTGGGCACCCTACTATACAACATTAATGTGGACTTACAGAATTAGCATTCTGTGTAGCGTAGGGGTTATTTTATATGCTATCAGCCGATGGTTTACTGGGGACTACGGCTTACCGCTCAACATTCTGTTAATCGGACTTTTTTTGTTCTATTCCAACGTAACGGATTACCGAAATGTGCCCTATCGCTTCATCCGTTTTCTCATGAATCGCGAGGGTGTGTTCGCTCGTCATGCGGCTACCGGCAGTTTGGCGCAGCCAATAATCTCATTTCCGGCGAAACCTTTGGACACTATTTTGCGTCTATTAAAGAGAGAAAGATACCATATGGTATACGTGATGAACAGACAGGGTCGAATTATGGCCGTCTTGCCTGAGCAACGGATTATCGGTTCCTATTTTCAACAAAATGGTGATAAATTGTAGAGTTCTGGTGGACCTGTTCTAAAATGGGTTAATACATGTACAATGAGAATTGAAAAGATATTGAAATGGATGTGGATGAATTGAATTGTCTTCTAGAGGTGAAGCCATGAAACAAATGATAGTACATAATGAACATAACCTCATGCAAATGGCGCTTCTGGAAGAAGGCAAAGCTGTGGAATTTACGGCAGAGCGTACACGTGAGCGTGGACTGCTGGGTTCCTTTTTCAAGGGACGTGTCGTGAATGTGTTACCAGGTATGCAGGCTGCTTTTGTGGATATCGGTCAGAAAAAAAATGCGTTTCTCTATGTGGACGATGTGTTGCATCCCCATCTGGAGAAGCAGCCCAAGGTGAAGCCTTCCATCTCGGAGTTGCTTCGTCCGGGTCAGGAAGTCATTGTTCAGGTTCTGAAAGAACCGGTAGGAGGCAAGGGAGCCCGGGTGACGACTCATTATTCACTCCCGGGCCGTTGGCTTGTCTACATGCCTGTTGCTGACTATGTAGCGGTATCCAAGAAAATTGCCCGTGAAGGGGATCGTTCCCGTCTTAAGGCACTTGGGGAGCAACTGAGGCGGGATGAAGAAGGACTTATTATTCGAACCGTATCTGGAGAAGAGCAGCATGAAGCCATTAAGTCGGACTTGGAAACATTACGCGCGCAGTGGTATCTAATTCGCGAAAAAGCGGACAGTTTGCCTTCACCAAGCCTCTTGCATCGGGATCATAGCATGGTACAGCGAATCATCAGAGATGTGTATACGCCAGGGAGTGACGAAGTCATCACTGATAGTGAAGGACAAGCCCGTGAGGTAAAAGCATTGCTTGAAGAGATTAGTCCTGGTCATCAACCCAAAGTACAGGTGTATCGGGGAACAGAATCCATCTTTGCTGCCTATGGTGTGCAGGAACAGTTGAATAAGGATTTTGCCCGGAAAGTGTGGTTGCCCGGAGGCGGATACATTGTCATTGATCATACCGAAGCTCTGACTGTAGTGGATGTGAACACGGGGAAATACACGGGAGCTGGCGGTGACAGTCTGGAAGAGACCGTGACAGAGACCAACATACAGGCAGCAGTGGAGATTGCTCGCCTGATGCGCCTACGAGATATCGGTGGCATGATTATTGTCGACTTCATTGATATGGAGGAAGCCTCGAATCGGCATGAAGTCGCGGCAACCTTGGAGGGTGAGCTCAAGAAGGATCGGACCAAAGCGTTTGTAATGGGTTGGACCAAGCTGGGTTTGCTGGAACTTACCCGTAAGAAAGTGCGGGAAGAAAGTACGTTACCCTATGTGGAGCCGTGTTCTTCCTGCCATGGAACGGGAAAAAGATATATTTCACCTTTGCATTGATTTTTGATATATTGCGTGATATAATCTTCAAGTATGTGTTTAGCCTAATGGTCTTGCACATGCTGTAACCGCACTGGCCGGGTATAAGAACAGTTCCGCAAGGACACTGTCACCTGAGAACGGGCGAGTCTGAGACATGAGGAGGTGCAAGGCAAATGTACGCAATTATTGAAACAGGCGGCAAACAGTACAAAGTCCAAGAGGGCGATGTTCTGTTCATCGAGAAATTGACTGCGAACGATGGCGAAAGCGTAACGTTCGACCGTGTCCTGGCTGTATCTAACGATCAAGGTTTGACAGCAGGTACACCATTGATTTCCGGAGCTACTGTAACGGCTAAAGTGGAGAAACATGGCAAAGGACAAAAGGTTATCGTATACAAATACAAACCTAAAAAGAACTACCATGTGAAGCAAGGTCACCGTCAACCGTACACTAAAGTAACTATCGAAACAATCAAAGCGTAAAGAAGGTGCGATAAGTGATTATCGTTCAAATCTTTCGTGATGAGGACGGGAACATCGAACGTTTTTCCATTGAAGGGCATGCTAATTTTGCCAAGCGGGGAGAAGACATCGTATGTGCCGGGGTATCCGCTGTTACAGTGGGTACGGTGAACTCGATTGAAACATTGACCGGTGTCGAAATGGATGCCAAGATGAAGAATGGCTTTTTAAGCGGTTCTTTACCTTTGTTAGAGAGAGGGGAAACTTGGTCCCAGGTACAATTGTTACTCGAATCCATGGTGGTTATGCTCTCTAATATTGCAGAGTCATACGGGAAGTATATTAAAATACAGCAATTCAAATAAGCAAAGAAGGAGGACAACCAATCATGTTGAAATTAAATCTTCAGTTATTCGCATCGAAAAAAGGTGTAGGTTCCACGAAGAACGGACGTGACAGTAATGCTCAACGTCTGGGTGTTAAACGTGCTGATGGTCAAACTGTAACTGGTGGTAGCATTCTCGTTCGCCAACGCGGAACGAAAATTCACCCAGGAACTAACGTTGGCATCGGTAAAGATGACACTTTGTTCGCGAAAATCGACGGCGTTGTAAAATTCGAACGTTGGGGACGCGATCGCAAAAAAGTAAGCATCTACCCTGTTAATGTTGCTCCTGTAGCAGCAGCAGTAGAAGCGTAATATCGGCATTCCGCCTAAGGAGCCTTCGGCATTTTTGCCGAAGGTTTTTTGTATTCAACGGTTATTCGATAATGAACTGGCAGAAAAGACATGTTATACTTGGTTACGGTGGGTGTAGACCAACCGAGTTTTGTAGAACGGGGAGAAGCCATGAAATCTTGGAAAAGAGTGCCGTGGATTGCGGCATGTTCACTTCTGATTCCTTTGGTTTTCGTTATGTTGTATCCGGCGATGATCTCAAGCGTCGTGTGCGCATTGTGGTCCGTCGCAGTATTGCTCATTTCTGTGAATGCGATGAAGAAACAGGCGGAGGCGGAACGCAGAGCCATCATACAATCCATGGAAAAAACAGCAATTGCTTCATTAAATCATCATCGACACGACTGGATGAACGACCTTCAGGTGTTATATGGATATCTTCGGCTGGGCAAACTTGATAAATCCTTGCAATGTGTGGAAAGAATAAAAGAGCGGGTTACAGAAGAAAGCCGAATCTCCAGATTAGGTATTCCTTCCCTCGTATTTTATCTTCAGTCTTTTCGCGCCAGTGGAATTGCGCTGGACTTGCATGTGGAAATAGAAGATGAGTTGCAGCTTAGTGCTCTGGTCTCTCCCGAGGATGGCGAGTCACTTACCGGGGCGATTGCTGATGCAATCAGGGCCTATCAATATGGCGGCGGCCGGTCTTCTTGGGGAGAGGTTCGCAAACTGACCTTAAACTTCGGACAGGATCATGGAGATGTGGTTGTCCGACTGGATGGGGATCAAACACCCGATCCGGAAACACTGCGGCAGCTTACTGCCGTACTCAAAGGAAAAAAAGTCAGAACGGAGCAGTTTCCGTCTGAGGATACGTTTATACAATTCAGAATGCCGTGTGGAATATAGGAAGAAGGGGTTAACCAATGTTTGTAGATAAAGCGAAGATTTATGTAAAAGCCGGAGACGGAGGGGACGGAATTATTTCGTTCCGTCGTGAGAAGTATGTACCAAACGGCGGACCTGCCGGGGGCGATGGAGGCAGAGGAGCTGACATCATTTTCCGCGTGGATGAAGGTTTGCGTACATTGATGGATTTCCGTTACCAGCGTCACTTCAAGGCCCCGCGTGGTGAGAAGGGACGTAATAAAAGTCAGCATGGTGCAAACGCGGAGAACATGATTGTGCGCATTCCACCAGGAACTATCATCTTGGATGAAGACAGTGGAGAAGTACTGGCGGATATGACACGTCACGGTCAACAGGTTGTTATTGCACGTGGTGGACGGGGCGGACGGGGTAACATCCGATTTGCTACACCGAACAATCCTGCACCTGAACTTGCTGAGAACGGTGAAGAAGGACAAGAGCGTTACATCGTACTCGAACTGAAAGTTATGGCAGATGTTGGTCTGGTTGGTTTCCCGAGTGTTGGGAAATCCACATTGCTTTCTGTTGTTTCGTCAGCCAAGCCAAAGATCGGGGCATACCATTTCACAACCATTACACCGAATCTGGGTGTGGTCGGTGTAGGAGAAGGCCGAAGCTTTGTCATGGCCGATTTGCCTGGATTGATTGAAGGTGCGCATGAAGGAGTCGGACTGGGACATGAGTTCCTGCGTCATGTCGAGCGTACTCGCATTATTGTTCA
Source organism: Paenibacillus sp. FSL M8-0212 (assembly GCF_038004645.1). Lineage (NCBI taxonomy): Bacteria > Bacillati > Bacillota > Bacilli > Caryophanales > Paenibacillaceae > Paenibacillus > Paenibacillus sp. FSL M8-0212. Next base: position 4,042,880 of record NZ_JBBORP010000001.1, read on the forward strand.
CGTTGTAGATATGTCGGGTTCGGAAGGACGCGATCCTTTTGAAGACTGGCAGAAAATCAATGACGAATTGAAGTTGTACAATCCGCTTCTCGCCGAGAGAACGCAAATTGTAGCAGCTAACAAGATGGATATGCCAGACTCTGAAGCGAACCTGGAGCAATTTTTACAGCAAGTTCGTGAGGTTCAACCTGATATTGAAGTGATGCCAATTTCATCCTTGACCCGGAAAGGGATTCAAGAACTTCTCTATCGTGCAGCTGATCTGCTGGATCAGGTTCCAGACGAGCGAGTGGTTGAAGAGGTAGCAGATGTATCTGAACGTAAAGTATACAGTCTGGACAAAAAAGAAGATGATGGTTTCAAAATTGTGCGTGAGAACGAAATGTTCGTTGTCGAAAGTGCCAAGATTGACCGCATGATGAAACGGATGCAATTGAACTCGCATGAAGCTATACTGAAACTCGCACGTACACTTCGTTATATGGGTGTGGACGCTGAGTTGCGTAAGCGCGGGGCTGTAGAAGGCACCATCGTGCGTATTGGAGACTTTGAATTCGAATTCGTGGAAGGCAGCAGTTACTATTAAGTAGCCGTCTTCCGTGGAGAGACAGATCGATATAGGAACGCAGAGAAGTGGGGAGTTGACCCGCAACTCTGCGTTTTTTTGTTTTTTCCTGACATGAGAGAGGGATAAACTTGTATACTGTGAGGAACGTATTTCAAAAAATAGGCGTGTCATGTATTGCCCTTTTGCCATAGATCCTATATAATGTCCACTATATGAATACATGAGTCTTTGAGGAGAGGACGTTCTGTGAACGAACGCTATTACTTAGTACGGGAAGATATTTTACCAGAGGCTGTGGTGAAGACCATGCAGGTAAAAGAACTACTGGCTTCTGGTGATGTTAAAACAGTGCATGAGGCGGTTGAACAGGTCGGATTAAGCCGGAGTGCCTTTTACAAGTACAAAGATGGAATTCATCTGATCAACCAGCTTGAGCGCGAGAGAATTGTAACGATCTCCATTGATCTGGAGCATCAGTCGGGTATCTTGTCACGTGTACTTGGACATGTAGCTGGTTATGGAGCTAATGTACTCACGATTAATCAGAGTATCCCGCTTCAAGGAAGAGCCAATGTTGTCATTTCGGTGGAAACGACACATCTTCATGGCGAAATCGGTGAAATGCTGGATCGAATGCAAGATATGCCTGGCGTAAGACGTACACGTATTGTAGGCCAAGGGTAATTAGGCTTTAACATACAGGACTGACGGACAAGAATAGACATTAGGGGGTAGATCGTTAGTGAAACCAGTAAAAGTCGGATTGTTGGGTCTGGGAACTGTCGGAACGGGAGTCGTTCGCATTGTGGAAGGGAATCAGGAGGATCTGAGCAGTCAGGTTGGATCGCCGATTGTCATCGAGAAGATCGCAGTGAAAAATACAGAGAAAGAACGTGTTATTGCTGTAGACCGTGCCAAGCTTACGGAAGATCCTTGGGAAGTCATTCGTCATCCGGATATTGATGTCATCGTTGAAGTCATGGGCGGTATTGATCAGACGAAGGAGTATATTCTTGAAGCGTTGGAACGTGGGAAGCATATCGTAACAGCAAACAAAGATCTCATGGCACTGCATGGTACAGAGATTTTGGCGAAGGCCCAGGAGAAGCAATGTGACGTGTTCTATGAGGCGAGTGTTGCTGGAGGGATTCCGATCATTCGTACGCTGATTGAAGGTTTCTCTTCTGACCGGATTACTCGCATTATGGGGATTGTGAACGGAACAACGAACTTTATTCTGACCAAAATGAGTCAGGAAGGTGCATCCTATGAAGAAGTACTGGCTGAAGCACAGGCTCTGGGATACGCTGAATCGGATCCAACTTCCGATGTGGAGGGACTTGACGCAGCTCGCAAAATGGCGATCTTGAGTACACTCGGTTTCCGCACCAATGTGGAGTTGAAGGATGTAACCGTTAAAGGAATATCCTCCGTAACTCGTGAAGACATTATGTATGCCAAAAGACTGGGCTATGAGATGAAGTTACTTGGTATTGCGGACCGTATTGGCGATGAGATCACGATCAGCGTTCAGCCGACAATGGTTAGACAAAATCACCCGATTGCTTCAGTCAACGGTGTATTCAACGCAGTATATGTACACGGTGAAGCTGTAGGGGAGACGATGTTCTACGGTGCAGGTGCGGGAGAACTCCCAACGGCAACTTCGGTTGTAGCTGACATTGTGGCGGTTACCAAAAACCTTAAACTTGGCGTGAACGGTCTCAAAGCCATTGTGCCTTATAAGACGAAGCGACTGCAAAGCGACGAGCAGATCGTGTCGAAAAACTTTATTTTACTACACGTAGACGATAAAGCCGGTGTATTGGCACAAATCACACAAATTTTCGCAGAGTATGATGTCAGTCTGGCGTCGGTTGTTCAACAGCCGAATGAGCACAACCCGGATGCCGAGATCATTATCGTTACTCATAATGCAAGCAAGGCAAGCATGGATAAAGTGTTAAAACATTTTGAATCACTCAGCGTCATTCGCCGCATTAAGAGTGTTTACCGGGTCGAAGGATAATTCTCCTTATCCCATACGGCATCTCAATTATTTCAGTTATAACGTTCAAGTTAATCATATCCGGTTCAACAGGTCATCATTTCAGATTATTAAAACATAAAGGAGTTTACCCACAATGAGATATCAAGGACTTTTGCAAACGTACAGAGAGCACCTTCCGGTTAATGAAAATACACCCCTGCTTACGCTTCAGGAAGGAAATACACCGTTGATTCATGCAGAGAATCTGTCTGAGGAACTTGGCTTGAATGTTTACTTCAAATACGAAGGTTTGAACCCTACGGGATCTTTCAAAGACCGCGGTATGGTTATGGCTGTTGCCAAAGCTATGGAAGAGGGCAGCCGTACGATCATGTGTGCATCCACAGGTAATACGTCAGCAGCTGCAGCAGCCTACGCCGCACGTGGTGGCCTCAATTGTATCGTGCTAATCCCGAATAACAACATTGCACTGGGTAAACTGGCCCAAGCCATGATCTATGGAGCTAAGGTGATCGCGATCAATGGTAACTTTGACCGTGCACTGGAGATTGTGCGTGAGATCACAGCCAAACATCCGATCACGCTTGTAAACTCTGTGAATCCGTTCCGGATTGAAGGACAGAAGACAGCAGCGTTTGAAGTAATTGAACAACTTGGCGAAGCGCCTGACGTTCTGGCTATTCCAGTCGGTAATGCGGGAAATATCTCGGCTTACTGGAAAGGTTTCAAGGAATATAAAGAGGCAGGTAAATCCAACACGCTTCCACGTATGGTTGGTTTCGAAGCAGAAGGTGCGATGGCCATTGTCAAAGGTGAGCCGATCCTTGAACCTGAAACGGTAGCAACAGCAATTCGAATCGGTAATCCGGCGAGCTGGAAAACGGCAGTAGCTGCAGCTGAGGAATCTGGTGGACAGATCAACTATGTAACGGATGAACAAATCCTGACAGCGTATCGCACACTTGCTTCTCGTGAAGGAATTTTTGCTGAACCTGCTTCTGCGGCTTCCCTTGCCGGTGTATACAAACTGAAGAGTGAAGGGTACTTTAAAGGCGGAGAGACTGTAGTTTGTGTACTGACAGGTAATGGCCTGAAAGATCCTAATATTGCGATCAAAACAGTAGCGACTGAGCCACTTGTTGTTGAAGATACGGAAGAAGCAGTAATGGCCGCTATTGCACAACTGGAGCAGCAATCTGTATGAGTTTGCGTGAAAAGGTAACTGTAAAAATACCTGCAAGCACAGCCAATCTCGGTCCGGGGTTTGACACCCTGGGCATGGCATTGTCTTTGTACGCCTGGTTGGAAATGAAACCTGCCGAGCAGACAACATTTCATCTTCACGGCAATCATTTGACAGGCCTGCCTACAGACAAATCGAATTTGATTTACGAAGTGGCCCAGATGGTATTCGATGAAGCCGGGGTGTCCGTACCTGAAGTGGAGATTTCCATGTATTCCGATATTCCGCTTACGCGGGGGCTCGGGAGCAGTGCATCAGCCATCGTTGGTGCATTGGCAGCAGCGAATGCATTAATTGGTGCTCCTTTATCCGATGCGAAGCTTCTGGATATGGCCACATCCCTTGAGAAGCATCCTGATAATGTGGGAGCATCTCTGTATGGCGGTATTATTACGGCTGCATGGAATGGTCAACAGGTAGATCATATACGTATTGAACCACACCAGGATTTGCAGGCTTTGGTTATTGTACCTGAATTCCAGCTGTCTACTTCAAAAGCAAGGAATGTGATTCCAGAGCAATTTGGCATGTCTGATGTGGTGCATAACATTAGCAGATCCTCACTGCTCGTTGCCGCTTTGGCGAGTGGACGACTGGATATGATTCAGAAGGCGATGTCAGATCGAATGCACCAACCATATCGGGCATCATTGGTGCCAGGCATGGCTGAGATATTGGAACATGCTGTCGATCATGGAGCGTTGGGAGCTGCCCTGAGCGGAGCTGGACCGACCGTATTGACTTTGGTAGATCGTCATGACACCCGAAAAGCGGAATTGGAACAATATTTGCTGGACACTATGGAGCGGGAGGGCATATCTGCTTCTGCACTGTGGCTCGATCCGGATTTGGACGGTGTAACCGTGCTGCCTGATCAAGACAAACGTCCTTTTCTGGACAGAATCAAAGGGGAAGTTAATGCATGAAACGAATTGCAGTATTACCTGAAGGCTCAGTCTCTCATGAGGCAATTGATTTCCTTTTCAACGGGGAACCATTAGATTTGCTTCATTCCAAGCTGATTTCGGATGTTTTTCGAGCAACGGATAGCGGAAATGCACAATACAGTGTTATTCCGATCGAGAATACCATTGAGGGTTCCGTTAGTCTTCATATGGACTGGCTTGTGAATGAAGTGGACATTCCGATGCAAGCAGAGTGGGTATACCCATCCATCCAGAATGTAATTGGACATGGCTCGGAATTTAAGACAGAGAGTGGCGAGTATGATTTTAGTAAAATCACCAAGATTATGTCTCACCCTGTGGCTATTCCGCAGTGTCAGAATTTTATTCGGCTACATTCGCCTGGGGCAAACCTTGAAGGTGTGAACAGTACAGCCGAAGCTGTTGAAATTGTGAAAAAAAATCCGGGTAAGGGATGGGTAGCCATCGGTACCAAGCTTGCTGCTCAGAAGCATGGTCTGGACATTATGGCTGAACGGGTTACAGATCATGACAACAACTACACCCGTTTTGTGCTCATCGGCCATGAACCTGTGAACATTCCACGTGAACCGGATCATGTGAAAACCAGCTTGCTGGTGACGTTGCCAGAAGATGCACCGGGTGCGTTGCATCAGGTATTGTCGGCTTTTGCATGGCGGAAGCTGAATTTGACCCGACTTGAATCTCGTCCAACGAAGAAACAATTGGGCAGTTACTATTTCTACATTGACGTTGTGGAAACGGTGGATTCGGTACTGCTCACCGCAGCCATGGGGGAGATTGAGGCATTGAATTGTCAGGTGCGCGTTCTGGGTAGCTATCCTTGTTATACATATCCTTCGAGGTAATCGACCTTTATGCTGGTTGTGATTGTTAGAAGGTTGTCATAATTCTGGGTAGAGTGAACAAGTAAGGGCTTGTCATTTTGGTGTACAATGGACGGGTTAATAAACGTTTCGGAGTACAGTGAATGGATATTTTATGGAGGTGCAGTCATCGGTGGCAGAACAATGGATCTATTTGGATGGTCAGTATGTGACCAAAGAGAACGCAACCGTTTCGGTATATGATCATGGATTTTTGTATGGAGACGGGATTTTCGAAGGTATTCGGATCTATAACGGAAATATTTTCAGATGTAAGGCCCACTTGGATCGTTTGTATGATTCGGCAAAATCCATCAGTTTGAACATCCCGCTGTCCATTGATGAGATGCTGGAAGTGATGGCTGAAACGGTGCGCCGCAATGATATGCGTAATGGTTATATTCGTCTTATTGTATCGCGTGGCCCTGGTAATCTGGGGTTGGACCCGCTTCGTTGCCCCAAGGCATCCGTAATTATCATTGTGGAGCAATTGGCTATCTATCCGGAGGAAGCGTATCTTACTGGATTGAAAGCAGTGTCTGTATCCCAACGCCGGAATATCCCGGACGCTTTGAATCCAAAAATTAAATCATTGAACTATCTGAATAACATCCTGGTTAAAATCCAGTCTAACTATTCAGGTGCTGGTGAAGCAATTATGCTGAACTCCCAAGGTTACGTAACTGAGGGTTCAAGTGATAACATCTTCATCATCAAAAATGGTGTAGTGTATACGCCGCCTTGTTATCTCGGAGCACTTGAAGGGATTACACGTCAAGCCATTATCGATCTATGTGGCGAACTGGAGCTTGAATTAAAAGAAGTGCCATTCACCCTGCATGATGTGTATATCGCAGACGAAGTCTTTTTCACCGGGACAGCTGCAGAAGTTATCGCTGCATATGAAGTCGATGGAAGAACAATTGGTACGGGAGTAGCAGGCCCGGTAACGCTGAGACTGCTGGAAGCATTTCGTCAGATTGTTGACAAAGATGGATATAAAGTGTGGGAATCTTAAGTTAGAATTGCATAGCATAGGGAACAGGAATCCTCCTTGTCCGATAAAATTCTGCATACCTGGTGTATGGGGATTTTAGAGACAGGAGGATTTTTTTTGTTTAGTTGATGTCATTAGCCCGGTTTCTGCATAGGATGTAGTAACGGTATGGGCGAATGTACTGCCCAAGTATGACGTCTAGGAGGTTAGTTCCCTGTGAAAATACACATGGTGAAAAAAGGCGACACATTATATCTGCTGTCCCAAAAATACAATGTAGCGCTGGACAAATTGATCGCGGCTAATCCGCAAATCACAAATCCCGACAAGTTGGATATCGGCATGAAGATCAAAATTCCTGCAGAACCAGTAACACCGAAGCCGGAGGGTGTGCTCCACAGTCACAAGGTGCAGCAAGGAGATTCGTTATGGAAGTTGGCACAAGCCTGGGGAGTTCCTTTAAAAGATATGATCAATGCCAATCCACAGTTGAAGAATCCGAACGCTCTGCTGGTGGGGGAGACAGTTTATATTCCATCTATGCACGCACAAGGAAACAGCACATCTAATTCGGGTGCCAGCAACATTGCTGCTCATGAAAAGTTGTCACCTGAAGGTAAGGAATACACGGGAGTCAAAGAACCGGAACCACCGGCGCCAGTTATGCCAACTCCTCCTGCTCCGGTAGCAGAGGTTCCTGTTCCGGTCCCGGTGCCTGCTCCACCACCAGCCAATACGGAGAAGCCGAATGTGAAGCCTGAACTGGAGGTACTGCCGCAGTTACCGGAGCTTCCTGAAGTGAAACCTGAAAAGGAAACGCACAAAAAAGAAGAGGTTAAACCCGAAGTTCATGTAAAACCGGTAGCAGAATCCAAGAAATACACAATGCCTAATCTTTCGCCTGAAATTATGCCTTTGCCTGTAATGCCTAATACAAAGTCTCCAACTGAGGTTGCACCAGCAACGAAAAAGCCTTGTGGTTGTGGTAATAAGTTGCATCATGCGCCAGCCGAGCACCCTTATGTTCAAATCCCGGTTCCTGTACAAGAGGTGTATGGTGCTCAGCAAGACATGTACACGGCAGGAGCGAGTAACAATGCGTCGTTTCCAGGGATTTCGGAAGTTAGTCCTTATAGTGGCACTGATCTGCCTAACAGTCCGTGGACTGGCGCAGAGCAGGGTTATAACCACAATAACGTTATGCCGAATCTGTCCGCAGACATGCAAAATAACTCATTTCCGATTGCGCCAGCTAGCGAAGTGAATAGTCCATTCCCGACGTATGTGGCGCCTAGTCATATGAATCATCAGCCGCCGTTCATATCTCCATACTCAATGCTTCCGTACCCTCCATGCGGATGTGGCTCACATACACATATGCCTCAGTATACTTATCCTTCTCATGGCTATCAGGATCCGGCTTGGAATATGTATGGTCCTTCGTACGGTATGCCGCCTGAAATGTCCACATCAACGATGCCAAACCAGCCAATAGAGTACGCTTATCAGAATCCGTACCCTACTCAGAACATGGTTCCGCCGTCCCCGCTTGGAGCATTTGGTGAAATGTATCCTCCTCAAGGGCAAGGCCAGGGTGGTAAAAAAGGGGGGCGTGAAGACGCTAACTTAAGCCAGGTAGCAATTGAAGAGGTAGGATCAGACTCGGAAGGGAAGTCCAAGCAAGCGGGGAATAAGCCGCCAGCTGCAAAACGCAGAACAAGCAAGGCTCCTCTGAAGAATAAATCCAAGGTATCCGTGTCCGGGAAAACATCCAGAGAGGGTGCGGCTACTTCCAACCAACGGAAATCCGATAAAAAGCGTCGTAATCCATGGATACAAAACTAACCTGAGGATTGCGATTGATGAATAAGTGAGGTACCTGTTATATAAGCGGGAAGCCAGCTCTGCAATAGAGAGCTGGCTTCCCGCTTACCTGAGTGAACATTGAGTTGCACACAACGGAGATATAGTTGCTCAGGAAATGATAGAAAGTATTTTATTAAGAAGTTATTGTAAACCCTTTCATAAATGTGTTAAAATATTAGTACCCTATGAGCGTAACCTAGTATGATAGGACAAGATAGGGAACGAATATAATAGCTCTAGCTAATGCAAAACTACTAACAGAAAAGAAATGAAAAAAACTGTTGCATTACATTCAGCCGTATGATATATTATTTAAGTCGCCGCTGAAACACACGGCTGACACGAGAAACGCAAGAGATAACGAAACAAGTTTGATCTTTGAAAACTGAACAACGAGTGAGTAAACATTCTGCTTGCAGAATGAACGCGAAAGTTGAGACAAGCCTTGGCTTGGATCGACTGGAGCACAAATGAGATTTTTAATCTCGTCAGATTCAAAATGAGCTTATCGCTCTTTTCAATACTTTATTGGAGAGTTTGATCCTGGCTCAGGACGAACGCTGGCGGCATGCCTAATACATGCAAGTCGAGCGGAGTTGATAGGAAGCTTGCTTCCTTGATACTTAGCGGCGGACGGGTGAGTAACACGTAGGCAACCTGCCCTCAAGTTTGGGACAACTACCGGAAACGGTAGCTAATACCGAATAATTGTTTTCTTCGCCTGAAGGAAACTGGAAAGACGGAGCAATCTGTCACTTGGGGATGGGCCTGCGGCGCATTAGCTAGTTGGTGGGGTAACGGCTCACCAAGGCGACGATGCGTAGCCGACCTGAGAGGGTGATCGGCCACACTGGGACTGAGACACGGCCCAGACTCCTACGGGAGGCAGCAGTAGGGAATCTTCCGCAATGGGCGAAAGCCTGACGGAGCAATGCCGCGTGAGTGATGAAGGTTTTCGGATCGTAAAGCTCTGTTGCCAGGGAAGAACGCTTGGGAGAGTAACTGCTCTCAAGGTGACGGTACCTGAGAAGAAAGCCCCGGCTAACTACGTGCCAGCAGCCGCGGTAATACGTAGGGGGCAAGCGTTGTCCGGAATTATTGGGCGTAAAGCGCGCGCAGGCGGTCATTTAAGTCTGGTGTTTAATCCCGGGGCTCAACCCCGGATCGCACTGGAAACTGGGTGACTTGAGTGCAGAAGAGGAGAGTGGAATTCCACGTGTAGCGGTGAAATGCGTAGATATGTGGAGGAACACCAGTGGCGAAGGCGACTCTCTGGGCTGTAACTGACGCTGAGGCGCGAAAGCGTGGGGAGCAAACAGGATTAGATACCCTGGTAGTCCACGCCGTAAACGATGAGTGCTAGGTGTTAGGGGTTTCGATACCCTTGGTGCCGAAGTTAACACATTAAGCACTCCGCCTGGGGAGTACGGTCGCAAGACTGAAACTCAAAGGAATTGACGGGGACCCGCACAAGCAGTGGAGTATGTGGTTTAATTCGAAGCAACGCGAAGAACCTTACCAGGTCTTGACATCCCTCTGATCGATGCAGAGATGTATCTTTCCTTCGGGACAGAGGAGACAGGTGGTGCATGGTTGTCGTCAGCTCGTGTCGTGAGATGTTGGGTTAAGTCCCGCAACGAGCGCAACCCTTATATTTAGTTGCCAGCATTTCGGATGGGCACTCTAGATAGACTGCCGGTGACAAACCGGAGGAAGGTGGGGATGACGTCAAATCATCATGCCCCTTATGACCTGGGCTACACACGTACTACAATGGCCGGTACAACGGGCTGCGAAATCGCGAGATGGAGCCAATCCCAACAAAGCCGGTCTCAGTTCGGATTGCAGGCTGCAACTCGCCTGCATGAAGTCGGAATTGCTAGTAATCGCGGATCAGCATGCCGCGGTGAATACGTTCCCGGGTCTTGTACACACCGCCCGTCACACCACGAGAGTTTATAACACCCGAAGTCGGTGGGGTAACCGCAAGGAGCCAGCCGCCGAAGGTGGGATAGATGATTGGGGTGAAGTCGTAACAAGGTAGCCGTATCGGAAGGTGCGGCTGGATCACCTCCTTTCTATGGAGAATCGTTTCCTGCAACGGAAACATTCAAATACAAAATCTAGCCAGGTCGGCTAGTTACTCACTCGTTGCTCAGTTTTGAGAGCTCAAACTCTCAAACAGCTTGCTTTTGCATGGAGCTTGTTCTTTGAAAACTAGATATCGAAACGAAACAAACGCGAATTAGAACATTCCTTTTTAGCTGAACTTGTGTTAAACAAGTTTCAATAAAAACGGTAGTCAAATTGCTTTTGTGATGGTATCGGGTGAGAGTGACTTTTGGCTTTGCGCAAGCAAAACAAGGGAAGCGAGCGACCGAAACCGGAACAAAATGGTTAAGCTACTAAGAGCACACGGAGGATGCCTAGGCGCTAGGAGCCGATGAAGGACGTGGCGAACAACGAAACTGCCTCGGGGAGCTGTAAGCAAGCTTTGATCCGGGGGTGTCCGAATGGGGAAACCCAGCTGGGGTAATTTCCAGTTACACCTAACTGAATACATAGGTTAGTGTGAGGCATACCAGGGGAACTGAAACATCTAAGTACCCTGAGGAAGAGAAAACAATAGTGATTCCGTCAGTAGCGGCGAGCGAACGCGGAGAAGCCCAAACCAGAGAGCTTGCTCTTTGGGGTTGTGGGACGTCTCACATGGAGTTACAAAGGAACCGGTTAAGTGAAGAGGTCTGGAAAGGCCCGCCAAAGAAGGTAAAAGCCCTGTAGTTGAAAGTTGGTTCCCTCCGAGACGGATCCCGAGTAGTGCGGGGCACGTGAAACCCCGTATGAATCCGGCAGGACCATCTGCCAAGGCTAAATACTTCCTAGCGACCGATAGTGAAGCAGTACCGTGAGGGAAAGGTGAAAAGCACCCCGGAAGGGGAGTGAAATAGAACCTGAAACCGTGTGCTTACAAAAAGTCAGAGCCCGTTTTAGGGGTGATGGCGTGCCTTTTGTAGAATGAACCGGCGAGTTACGTTCCCGTGCAAGGTTAAGGTGAAGAGCCGGAGCCGCAGCGAAAGCGAGTCTGAATAGGGCGACTTAGTACGTGGACGTAGACCCGAAACCGGGTGATCTACCCCTGTCCAGGGTGAAGGTGCGGTAACACGCACTGGAGGCCCGAACCCACGCATGTTGAAAAATGCGGGGATGAGGTGGGGGTAGCGGAGAAATTCCAATCGAACTCGGAGATAGCTGGTTCTCCCCGAAATAGCTTTAGGGCTAGCCTCGGAAAACAGAGTCGTGGAGGTAGAGCACTGATTGGGTGCGGGGCCCGCAAGGGTTACCAAGCTCAGTCAAACTCCGAATGCCATAGACTTACTTCCGGGAGTCAGACAGTGAGTGCTAAGATCCATTGTCAAAAGGGAAACAGCCCAGACCATCAGCTAAGGTCCCCAAGTGTGTGTTAAGTGGGAAAGGATGTGGAGTTGCACAGACAACCAGGATGTTGGCTTAGAAGCAGCCACCATTGAAAGAGTGCGTAATAGCTCACTGGTCGAGTGACTCTGCGCCGAAAATGTAACGGGGCTAAACACACCACCGAAGCTATGGCTTGATGCTTTGCATCAGGGGTAGGGGAGCGTTGTATAAGGGTTGAAGGTGTACCGTAAGGAGCGCTGGACATTATACAAGTGAGAATGCCGGTATGAGTAACGAAAAGATCAGTGAGAATCTGATCCGCCGAAAGCCTAAGGGTTCCTGAGGAAGGCTCGTCCGCTCAGGGTAAGTCGGGACCTAAGGCGAGGCCGAAAGGCGTAGTCGAAGGACAACAGGTCGAAATTCCTGTACCACCGTAAGCCGTTATGAGCAATGGGGGGACGCAGTAGGGTAGTGACGCGGACTGATGGATGTCCGTCTAAGCAGTAAGGCTGATGTGTAGGCAAATCCGCACATTGTAAGGCTGAGCTGTGATGGGGAGCGAAAATTATAGTAGCGAAGGTCATGATCTCACACTGCCAAGAAAAGCCTCTAGCCAGGTGATGGTGCCCGTACCGCAAACCGACACAGGTAGGCGAGAAGAGTATTCTAAGGCGCGCGGAAGAACTCTCGTTAAGGAACTCGGCAAAATGACCCCGTAACTTCGGGAGAAGGGGTGCCCCGGTAGTGTGAATAGCACGAGGGGGCCGCAGTGAAAAGGCCCAAGCGACTGTTTAGCAAAAACACAGGTCTGTGCGAAGCCGTAAGGCGAAGTATACGGGCTGACGCCTGCCCGGTGCTGGAAGGTTAAGGGGAGTGGTTAGGAGCAATCCGAAGCTGTGAACCGAAGCCCCAGTAAACGGCGGCCGTAACTATAACGGTCCTAAGGTAGCGAAATTCCTTGTCAGGTAAATTCTGACCCGCACGAATGGCGTAACGACTTGGGCGCTGTCTCAACGAGAGATCCGGTGAAATTTTAATACCTGTGAAGATGCAGGTTACCCGCGACAAGACGGAAAGACCCCATGGAGCTTTACTGCAGCTTGATATTGAATTTGGGTACGATCTGTACAGGATAGGTGGGAGCCTTTGAAACGTGAGCGCCAGCTTGCGTGGAGGCAACGTTGGGATACCACCCTGATCGTATCTAGGTTCTAACCTGGTACCGTAATCCGGTGCGGGGACAGTGTCAGGTGGGCAGTTTGACTGGGGCGGTCGCCTCCTAAAGAGTAACGGAGGCGCCCAAAGGTTCCCTCAGAATGGTTGGAAATCATTCGAAGAGTGCAAAGGCATAAGGGAGCTTGACTGCGAGACCTACAAGTCGAGCAGGGACGAAAGTCGGGCTTAGTGATCCGGTGGTACCGCATGGAAGGGCCATCGCTCAACGGATAAAAGCTACCCTGGGGATAACAGGCTTATCTCCCCCAAGAGTCCACATCGACGGGGAGGTTTGGCACCTCGATGTCGGCTCATCGCATCCTGGGGCTGAAGTAGGTCCCAAGGGTTGGGCTGTTCGCCCATTAAAGCGGTACGCGAGCTGGGTTCAGAACGTCGTGAGACAGTTCGGTCCCTATCTGTCGTGGGCGTAGGAAATTTGAGAGGAGCTGTCCTTAGTACGAGAGGACCGGGATGGACGTACCGCTGGTGTACCAGTTGTTCCGCCAGGAGCACCGCTGGGTAGCTATGTACGGACGGGATAAACGCTGAAAGCATCTAAGCGTGAAGCCCCCCTCAAGATGAGATTTCCCAGTATGTAAGACCCCTTGAAGACGACGAGGTAGATAGGCTGGGGGTGGAAGTGCAGCAATGCATGGAGCTGACCAGTACTAATCGGTCGAGGGCTTATCCAATTAGCAAGTTGTAATTCGCATGTTTCGTTTCGAATCTAGTTTTCAGAGAACGATCTCTGAAATGTAAGCTACGCGTTTGGTGGCGATGGCGGAGGGGTTCCACACGTACCCATCCCGAACACGACCGTTAAGCCCTCTAGCGCCGATGGTACTTGGACCGCAGGGTCCTGGGAGAGTAGGACGCCGCCAAGCGAACTCTTTCATCATACATAGAAAACAGGCTCTGCATGTGGACGTTGTACGATGAATTGCATTTGCCCTGCAAATGCATATTATTCCCTGATAGCTCAGTTGGTAGAGCACTCGACTGTTAATCGAGTTGTCACAGGTTCGAGCCCTGTTCGGGGAGCCAGTAAGGCCCGTTGGTCAAGGGGTTAAGACACCTCCCTTTCACGGAGGTAACAGGGGTTCGAATCCCCTACGGGTCATAGCTATATTTATAGCTTCAACAAAGGATGAGAATCCCAAAGGTTCGTCGGAGGATATACCTCGTTAGCAACTGCTTCGCAGTCTCGAACGAAGTGAGAGTATCCCCTACGGGTCATATAGATGGAGGCTTAGCTCAGCTGGGAGAGCATCTGCCTTACAAGCAGAGGGTCGGGGGTTCGATCCCCTCAGCCTCCACCATATAAACTTTATAACGACGCGGGGTGGAGCAGCCCGGTAGCTCGTCGGGCTCATAACCCGAAGGCCGCAGGTTCAAATCCTGCCCCCGCAATTATACTTTCCTTTGAGAAAGTGATCTGGAACCGTGGTGTAGTTGGCCTAACATGCCTGCCTGTCACGCAGGAGATCGCGGGTTCGAATCCCGTCGGTTCCGCCATTTTTATATTAATTAATACCGTATGCGGAAGTGGCTCAGCGGTAGAGCATCGCCTTGCCAAGGCGAGGGTCGCGGGTTCGATTCCCGTCTTCCGCTCCATTATTTGCGCCCTTAGCTCAGCTGGATAGAGCGTTTGACTACGAATCAAAAGGCCGGGAGTTCGAATCTCTCAGGGCGCGCCATTATAACTTCAAATTTGCCGGCGTGGCGGAATGGCAGACGCGCTCGACTCAAAATCGAGTGGGAAACCGTGGAGGTTCGAGTCCTCTCGCCGGTATATATAACGGGATGTAGCTCAGCTTGGTAGAGCACCTGGTTTGGGACCAGGGGGTCGCATGTTCAAATCGTGTCATCCCGATCTCTAAAAAGCACTATCTAATTATAGATAGTGCTTTTTTATATTTATCTATATAAGATTCTATAAATGCAGGTTCCGGTATTCACTATGACAAGTTCTCTAACCTAACACATGCGTGTTCCTTCTTCAGACGATAAGCTAGTTGTGCATAAAGCCTCAATCTTTAGGTCACAATAGGTTTAAAAAGTGATAGAAGGGGTTCATGTGAACACGTTTAACTTCAGAAAACAATTCAAGAGACGCTGGAGACGGTGGAAACGAACAGTATGGATGACGGCGGCTCTGCTTGCAGTTACGATATTGGCTTACAGCGGGTTGTCTATCTCATCGGCGATAGAGCGTTTGCTGACAACTAATTTTAGTGAGGCAACGAGTGTGATGGGCCCTGTTACGCAGGAAACAAGATCTGAACAGGAGATTCAGGCGTTAGTAGAGCAACTTGATTCTGATCTGGATCATTTAACAAGTGTGGTTTTGGAAACACAGTACATCTGCGGAGTGGAGACAGAGCAGTTAGGCAAGATGGCTAGACCGCAGTTGAAGATGCTTCTGGCTCAACATCCGGAATGGGATGCTACCGTTGGAACATCAGATGAGTTACATTTGAAGCAACGTGTAGATGACCTTTCACCGCTTTGTAAACAGCAGGCTTATATCAGCATAGATGCTGTAGGGAACCTTAATTTGTACGAGGGTAAGCCTGGAGAAGAGAAGGTTATTCGTACGTTCTTTCAATTGGATGTTGGGACGTTGGAAAGTTCTTTGCCTGAAGGGGTGTTGGAGCAATTGCAACAGGGTATTCGGATTCAGGACAAGGATGAATATGATAGCGTGATCTCTACGTTCAGTGACTATGCCGTGGATGAAGACCATCATTTAATCCGCAATGGCGGTTAATCCAAACGTCCTCACCTACAGTATTAAGATTGTGAAGTACTGAAACGATGGTGGCAATAGCAATAACATTGGTGGTTTACGTAACCAAGCGATAGAATCTAAAATACGTGGAATGTGGTGAAGGACATCGAAGAGATGTCCTTTTTGTCGTTTGAATTGAAATACATGAAAATACGAATAAACATGTAAAAAATCCACGAATAAAGACGAGTAATCAGTTAGACAAAGTTTTTCCTGCCGCAGGGTCTATCTTTTGTTATAATGAAATGAACGATACATATGTTCGCTTTTGTGAGGGAGAGATGGTTTTGCGTTTTTTGGGAATTGACCCGGGGATTGCGATTGTTGGTTTTGGTTTTGTGGATAAAATCGGCAGTAAGGTAGTACCCGTACAATATGGATGTATTCAGACGGAAGCTCATACCCCTGAAGAGGAACGGTTGCTTCACGTATATGAAGGTATGGTGCAATTGATTGATAAATACAAACCGGACGCAGTAGCGCTGGAGAAGCTTTTTTTCAATCGGAACGTTACAACAGCGATGTCTGTCAGTCAGGCTAGAGGGGTCATGGTACTCGCTGCCGCACAGAAGGGTTTGCCTATTGCAGAATATACGCCAATGCAGATCAAGCAGGCCGTTGTGGGGTACGGTAAAGCGGAGAAGAAGCAAGTACAGGAGATGGTCAAAATGTTCTTGCGTCTTCAGGTCGTTCCTAAGCCGGATGACGTAGCGGATGCATTGGCTGTAGCCGTGTGCCACGCACACTCTTATACATTAAATTCCAAGTTGAATGAGGTATTGCGAAAATGATTGATTTTCTAAGAGGACAGTTCATTCATGTAGAGAATGATTATATTGTGCTGGATGTTCATGGTGTAGGGTATCGCGTATTCTGTCCAAATCCATTTGCGTTTGCGAAGCAAGAAGGCGAAATTACCGTGTACACTCACCATCATGTGCGTGAGGATGCGATGTTGCTGTTTGGATTTGTTACACGGGATGAGCAACGGTTGTTCCGTAAACTGATTGAAGTATCCGGTATTGGTCCAAAAGTAGCACTGGGCATACTCGCTGGAGGTACACCAGAACATGTGGTTACGGCGATTTATCAGGAGAATCTTACGTTTTTGACCAAATTGCCAGGTATCGGCAAGAAGACTGCACAACGCATGATCCTGGATCTCAAGGATAAGCTGGATAGTTTTGGCGCGGCAGCGTATGCAACGGGTTTGTTCGCTCCTCCATCGGAAGAGTCGGGAAGTGGTTCAGCTTGGGATGAGGCACGTGAAGGTCTCAAGGCACTTGGGTATACTGACAGTGAGCTTGATAAAGTATGGCTCAAAATGAAAAAGGATGTTACTACAGCGGATTCCGTTGATGTGTTAATGAAAAAGGCGCTGCAAATGCTGTTTACGGGATAATACAATTTGCATATTATAATATAGCTGTAGCCTGCAAAAAAAGGTAGGGATGAACATGGATGATCGGATTATTTCCGCGAACCTGATGATGGAGGACCAAAATGTTGAGTTGAGCCTTCGTCCCCGGTATCTGAATGAATATATCGGGCAGAATCAGGTGAAGGAAAATTTAAAGATATATATTGAAGCTGCCAAATTTCGTAATGAGGCATTGGATCACGTTTTGTTATATGGCCCACCTGGACTGGGTAAAACAACACTTGCCAACATTATTGCCAACGAATTGGGCGTTAACCTAAGAACTACGTCGGGCCCAGCCATAGAACGCCCGGGTGATCTTGCAGCATTGTTAACCAATCTGCAGGAAGGCGATGTCCTGTTTATTGATGAGATTCATCGTTTGCATCGTACGGTTGAAGAAGTCATGTACCCCGCTATGGAAGATTCGGCATTGGATATTATGATTGGTAAAGGTCCAAGTGCACGTTCTGTTCGGCTGGATCTGCCGCCATTCACTCTGATTGGGGCTACAACGCGTGCTGGCTTGCTGTCTGCTCCACTTCGAGACCGATTTGGTGTTATCAGTCGCTTGGAATTCTATACGGTTGATGAGCTGGCTTATATCGTCTCACGCTCTACCGAAATATTGGGTGTGGAGATTGTGGGAGATGCTGCGCAAGAGATTGCATTACGCTCACGTGGGACACCGAGAATCGCGAACCGTTTGTTAAAACGAGTACGTGACTTTGCACAGGTGCGTGGGGATGGGATTATAACACAGACACTCGCGGAAGAAGCGCTGCAACGTCTCCAGATTGATCCGCGTGGCCTGGATGAGATTGATCATAAAATGCTTAAATCGATGATCAACAGCTTCCGGGGAGGCCCGGTAGGGTTGGATACCATTGCTGCTACAATCGGGGAAGAAAGTCAGACGATCGAGGATGTTTATGAACCGTATCTGCTTCAGATTGGTATGATTCAGCGTACCCCAAGGGGCAGGATCGTAACAGATCTCGCCTATCATCATCTGGGTCTGCCTGTTCCACCAAGAGACGGGAAATAATCAAACCTGTTGGATATTTCTGATTTGAAAATTCACCATAAACATTGAAATAATCACATGTTAACCCGATATAAAGTCAAGGAAATGCACGGAGAGGAGTCTGATTGTGGGAAAAGCAATACGAACGAAGAAGTGGAGTCGTCGATTGAAGGTACTGGCGGCAGCTCTTTTGACAGTAGGTTGTCTGCAAGTGCCTGCATATGCAGCAGGAAATGATGGACAGACGATCCGGGTAGCCATGTTTGCGAATCTGGGCAGTACGTATAAATCAACTACACCACTCATTACGCTTGAATCGACAGGACAATGGAGCATCCAATCGGAGAGTGGCGCAAATGTAAGCCTTCCGGCAGGGCAGGTCCGTTTCAGCGCAGATGGATTTCGAGTGAAAGTGTTGGAAACAGCGGATTTCAAGGCAGCATCTGCAGCAGCAAAATTGTTGCAGGCAACCGCAGATAAACCGTTGCTGTTCACAACGTCTGTGAATGGAAATGCTATTTACCAGCTCTACACAGGCAACTATGCAACGGAGGCACTGGCAGGACAAGCTGTTACACGGGTACAAAAGGTAGCGGCAGCTCAATTGGCTGGTCAAAAGCCAGCTGTAACAGGAAGTAAACGCCTGTCTGCTGGAACCTATGGTTCGATTCAGGAAGCAGAGGCAGCACAAGCCAACCTTTTATCAGCAGGAGTTAGTAGTGTCTATCCAGTCCTTCAACTGAGTGGAGGAAGCCAAGCATATGCGGTATGGGTGGGTGAAGCTTCAACGGATGCGGAATTAACCGCATTGAAGAAAAGTGTGGAAGCCAAAGCTCCAGGGGTAAGCCTTACACCTGTCAACAATAGTGCAGGGCTCATCATCCGCCAGGATGCAGGATTAAGTACGGATGCACTCAAAACAGCTCCGCATTACACCATTGCAGGTACTGATTCCAAAGCATTGGTACAAGGAAATAGCAATGGTATCAAAGTAGTGGAACGTTCCCAGCGAACGTATCGTGGAGATATGGAAATCAGCATCGTGAGCGGTGATCTGGCGTTGGTCAATGTCGTTCCGCTGGAACAATACCTGTACTCTGTCGTAGGGGCAGAGGTGTATTCCTCCTGGCCTGCTGAGGCTCTGAAAGTTCAAGCTGTAGCTGCTCGTTCCTACGCGCTTCAACAGGGTGAACGTTTCAAAATTGCAAATGTTGTGGATACAACGCTCAGCCAAGCCTATAACGGGATTGGTTCGGAGAACGATAAAGTAACCAGCGCAGTGGATGCAACTGCTGGAGAAGTGGTCAAGAGCGGTGGGAAAATCATCGAAGCTGTATTCTCCTCCAATGCGGGCGGCCAGACGGCTCATCCTTCTGAGGTATGGAACGGTGGAGCAGGTGTGTTCACCAATGTAGTTAGCTCGGGGGATACATCAGCCCAGGCAGGATTACATACGTGGTATCATGTGCTGCTCAGCTCAGGCGTTAGTGGGTACATTCGTGAGGATAACATCAAAGAATTAACGACCAAGACCAATGCAGGACTGGCTAAAGTGACGGTAACAGCTCAGAATACCAATGTGCGTGCCATTCCGTTAATTCAATCCACCGTTGAACCTGTAGCTAAAATGAATCCAGGCAACGAAGCTGTTGTACTGGCAAAAGTAGCTCAATCCAATGATTATGCTTGGGTGAGAGGACCTTTCACGTCTGCACAGTTGGTTAAATCCCTTCAAGGTAAAACAACAGCGTCTGTTCCTGCTTCCATCTCAACCTTGGAAGTGACCAAGCGTGGACCTTCCGGAAGAGCACTTGAAGTCACTGCCAACGGACAGGCTATGACGGTGAAATATGCCGATACATACCGCTCTGCACTAGGTGGATTACCGAGCACTTTATTTGATATTGCAGGGACCGGAAGTTATACTGTATTAGGCGCTGACGGCAAAACAGCCAGTAAAACCGGCTCAAATGGTGCCTCTGTATTGTCTTCTTCTGGCACGGGAATGTCATCCGGTAATGCACTTGTAGTTATGAGTGGTGATGGTCAAGCCAGAGCGGTAACGCAGGGTCAGACCTACATGTTCATCGGTCAGGGCAATGGCCACGGATTGGGCTTGTCCCAATGGGGAGCCAAAGGCATGGCAGATGAAGGGTATGATTACCAGGCAATATTGAAACACTATTATCAAAATGCGACTATTGTTAAGGAATGAAACTAAAATGAATGTGAACTTATATGATTTTGAATTACCAGAGCAATTGATAGCACAGACGCCGTTGCTTGATCGCACGGCATCCCGTTTGCTCACCTTGAACAAAGATAGTGGTGAGATTAATCATCAAACGTTTCCCGATATTATCGATTTTCTGAATTCCGGCGATACATTGATTCTGAATGACACACGTGTTCTTCCAGCCCGTCTGTTCGGTACAAAGGAAGATACCGGAGCAAAAGCGGAAGTGTTATTGCTCAAAAATGTGGAAGGCGACAAGTGGGAAGCACTGGTTAAGCCGGGGAAAAAGCTGAAAGCCGGTTCGGTGATCGTATTTGGCGATGAACTGAAGGCAATCATTGAAGAAGAAGGCGAGATGGGGGCACGTACACTTACGTTTACGTATGATGGAATCTTCCAGGAGATTCTGGACCGTCTGGGTGAGATGCCGTTGCCACCTTATATCAAAGAGACATTGGATGACCGTGAACGTTATCAGACCGTGTATGCCAAGCATGAAGGATCGGCGGCTGCACCTACAGCGGGACTGCACTTTACGGATGAATTGTTGGATCAGATTCGTGCCAAAGGTGTTAATGTGGCCTTCATC
Source organism: Paenibacillus sp. FSL M8-0212 (assembly GCF_038004645.1). Lineage (NCBI taxonomy): Bacteria > Bacillati > Bacillota > Bacilli > Caryophanales > Paenibacillaceae > Paenibacillus > Paenibacillus sp. FSL M8-0212. Next base: position 4,064,070 of record NZ_JBBORP010000001.1, read on the forward strand.
ACGCTTCATGTAGGACTGGGAACATTCAGACCGATGTCGGTTGACGTTGTTGAAGATCATGTCATGCATGAGGAGTATTACTCCTTGTCACAAGAAACGGCAGATCTGATTAACCAGACCAAAGAGAATGGACACCGTGTTTTTGCGGTTGGGACAACGAGCTGCCGGACTTTGGAAACGGTAGGCAGCAAATTTGAAAATGGAATACTGCAAGCGAGCAGCGGATGGACCAGCATTTTCATCTATCCAGGCTATTCCTTCAAAGTAATTGATGGGATGCTTACGAATTTTCATCTCCCGAAATCCACGTTGGTTATGTTGGTTAGTGCACTAGCAGGCAGGGAACATATTATGCAGGCATATGAGGAAGCCATCCAAGAGAAATACCGGTTCTTCAGCTTCGGCGATGCCATGTTGATATATTAGTATAACGATTAACTTTTAGAGGATGATTAAAACCAATGGCAGCAATTACGTATGAACATATCAAAACTTGCAAACAATCCGGTGCACGTCTGGGACGTGTACATACACCTCACGGTATTATTGAGACACCAACCTTTATGCCTGTAGGTACACAGGCGACTGTCAAAACAATGAGCCCTGAAGAGTTGAAAGAAATGGATGCTCAGATTATTTTGAGTAATACCTATCACCTGTTTCTGAGACCAGGACATGAAATCATCCGTGAAGCTGGCGGATTGCACAAATTCATGAACTGGGATCGTCCAATCCTGACGGACAGCGGTGGATTCCAAGTGTTTTCTCTTAGCGAGATGCGCAAAATTACGGAAGAAGGCGTTAACTTCCGCTCCCACTTGAATGGAGACAAGAAGTTCCTTTCACCTGAAGTGGCCATGGAAATCCAGAATGCACTTGGGTCCGATATTATGATGGCGTTTGATGAATGCCCACCGTATCCGGCTGAATATGAATATGTCAAAAAATCACTCGAAAGAACGAGCCGCTGGGCAGAACGTTGTCTCGAAAGTCACGCTCGTCCGCATGACCAAGGTCTGTTTGCCATCGTACAGGGAGGCATGCATGAAGATCTTCGCCGTCAGAGCGCCGCAGATTTGACTTCCATGGATTTCCCGGGGTATGCTATTGGTGGACTGAGTGTTGGAGAACCGAAACATTTGATGTATGGTGTATTGGATTACACGTTACCTTTGTTGCCATCCAATAAACCACGTTATTTGATGGGGGTAGGTTCGCCCGATGCGTTGATTGAGGGATCTATTCGTGGAGTGGACATGTTCGACTGTGTTCTGCCAACTCGGATTGCCCGTAACGGAACAACAATGACCAGCCAAGGACGTCTGGTAGTTCGCAATGCCAAGTTTGCAACTGATTTTGGGCCACTTGATCCTGAATGTGATTGCTACACTTGTCGCAACTATTCCAGAGCTTATCTGCGTCATTTGATCAAAGCAGATGAAACATTTGGCCTGCGTTTGACAACGATCCATAATCTTCATTTCTTGCAGAATTTGATGCGTAATGTACGTAAAGCCATTATGGAAGATCGTTTGCTTGATTTCCGGGATGAATTTTTCGATCAATATGGTCTTCATGACAATGACAAAGGTTTCTGATTGAGTTTTTGAGGAAACTTGCGTAACAAGCAATATCTGTATGTATAGTCGATAAGGGGGAGTTTGAATGTTTCAGGGAATGACTCTAGCAGGAGCACAAGCGGGTGGAGGCATTGTATCTTTGATTGTACCTTTGGTACTCATGGTTGCAATTTTCTACTTCTTGATGATTCGTCCACAGAACAAAAAGCAAAAGCAACGGAATTCGATGCTGAGCCAATTGAAAAAGGGCGATAAAATTGTAACGATTGGTGGCCTTCACGGTACGATCGCTGAGATTACGGACGATGTGGTTGTACTGCGTGTAAACGATGTAACTAAGCTTACATTTGACCGTAATGCAATCAGCACGGCTGTAGCTCGTGATACGGCTGTTGAATAGTTACTGTAACATAGAATAACGAGGGTGCGTTTGTGGCGTATTCCCTAGTAGAGAACCGGATCTCCCTGGAGACCCGGTTCTCTTTTTTGATTTATGAGGGAAGTTCGATGTTCTTTACCAAGCAGTCAGGAGCGATGCGTATTAACACCGAACATGCCACCGAGAGCTGAAATGAAGAACGCGCTAAGCAGTTGTAAACTATCCTTCCAATTAAACGAAGCATCCAGCGCGAGAAATCCGATCAACAGCACAAGGAGTCCATATACGATTCCGGTAATCCCTCCGTAGTACCATCCTTTTTCACCAGAACGTTTGCCTGCGACAAAACCACCAACCAATAATGACAAGCCATGAACAACATAGGTATACAACGAGAGGTCCTGTTCCCGCATTCCGCTCATCCAGAGAAACAAGGAGAGAATAAATGCCCCGATAAACATCCATACAAAAGCCTGACAGAGGCCTGACAGAATCGGATTGGACACTCGAAACGAAACCAAGCGGCGGATCAATTGCATGAAGCAACCCCCTTGTACAAGTTATAAGTTAATACAGTGTATGGTCAAGCCTTCGGACTTATGAACTGTTTTCCATTAAATGAACGGATTATTTCTGCATGAGCATGTAAGGTTCAGGTCAAAATAGGGATTGCACTACCCAGCTAACTGTTAAAAACTCAGCTTCGAAGGAGGACCCCTGTTGTGAACTTCCCAGATGTCGGATCACATATCTTTCGAACCATTCTCATGTACTTTCTGGTGTACTGTGCAATGAGGGTTATGGGTAAACGTGAGATTGGTAAGCTATCCATGTTTGATCTTGTTGTCTCCATTATGCTTGCTGAAATGGCTGCTTTTGTCATTGAAGATATTGATAAACCGCTCTCTCACGGGATAGCCCCCATGCTTACCTTGATCATTGTACAGATCGGAATGGCCTTTATAGGTCTTAAAAGTCGGCGTCTTCGCCTGATAATTGATGGCAAACCTACTGTTTTGATCTCCAAAGGCGTTCTTCACCGGGATGAGATGCGGAAGCAACGATATAATCTGGATGATCTATTGCAACAACTCCGTGAACAGAATGTAGACAGTATCGGTGAGGTTGATTTCGCTATCTTGGAGACCACAGGCAAGCTGACCGTTTTTCCCAAGGATGAGAATGCTTCTAACGACAGCAGTTCTTCCGGCTCTGATTCAGAAGGGGCTTCTTCCGGTAAATCCAAAACGGGAAAAAACCAGATTGACGGATTTCCAAATATCAAATATGAAGGTCTGCCACTACCCTTAATTATGGACGGAAAGGTCCAGGATCAGAATCTGGAGATCATCCAGAAAACGAGATTTTGGCTGAAAAATCAAATTCAACATAACGGAATTATGGATTTCAAAGATGTATTTATATGCTCCATTGACCACAATGGGAAGATATATGTCAGTCCAAAAGATGATAAAAAATGAAAATCATTTGCCTGACCGGCGCTTAAACCATGAACCGATCAAAGGGGCACGGGACAGATCATGAAAGTCAATCATTTTGGTCCAGCCCATAACGATGAAATACACAATAAGTCCGACAAAAGGAGCGAGAAGCATCCGGAACCAGAAGGGCAACATCATCGCAGTCTCTTCGTACACGAGTAGGGTCGCTGCTCCCATAATAAACATTCCTGCTCCCGTCTTGACCCAATCCATCATTTTGAAGCGGAACTGTAACAAACTGCGTACGCTTTGGGCATGTAACAGGGTAACTACCGTAGAATTCACACAGATGGCGATGACTGCACCGAAGATGCCATATTCAGGCCTGGAAGCGAGCGTTAAAATCAACGTGATTTTGATAACAGCACCGATAAATGTATTCAGCAGTGCTTTACCTGGGCGGTCAAGAGCTTGTAATGCAGCTTGAAGAGGGGCTTGAATATAAATGAACAAAGCAAAAGGAGCCATTAGCTTCAGCATGCTTCCAATCGATGCATCATTATACAGAACAAGACACATCGGTTCGGCAAGCACATACATAAACACAGAAAACGGAGCACCTGTCACAAGTGCCAAGCGTAAGGCCTGATGCATTCTTTTGTGAATCAGTGCGCGATCCCCCTGAGCAGAAGCCTCGGACAGTGAAGGCACAAGTGATGTCGCGAGCGATGAGGTTAGTGCACCCGGCAGCAGCAGCAAAGGAATAATCATACCTTGTAATGCACCATATTGTGCTGTAGCAAGCCCTTTGGATATGCCTGCCAGAGCCAGACTTTGGGCAGTAACGATGGTTTCGGCCAAATAGGATAAGGAGCCAACCAATCGGCCTGCTGTAACAGGAATAGAGATTGCAAGCAAACGCCGGATTAATCCGGGCTGTGGAGTACCCGTCTCTTTCAGAACTGAAGGTATTGGGTTTAAAGGCTTGGCTGAAGGTTTGGTTGTGAGATTGGACATGTTCTGTTGCTTAGCTAGAGGTAACTCTTTCTTCTGCCTGTTATACTTCCACAAGAGTACAAGCATACCGCCGAATTCTCCAACGAGTGCGCCCAGCATGGCACCAGCAGCAGCTTGGGCAATACCGTGGGGGAGAAGAAGCCAGGCAAACCAAATGACACAGACGATACGAATGATGGTTTCAACAATGGATGAAATGGCAGTAGGCATCATGTTTTGCTTACCTTGGAAATACCCTCTGTAGACGGCTGATACGGCGATAATGGCAATCATGGGGCTCATACTAACAAACGTATGGTACACCCGCTCATCTGTGAGCACGTACTTGGTAACCCAGGGTGCAAATAGGATGCACAAAAACATGAATACAACACCCAGGGTCAACGTAAAGCTTAAGCTGACTTGCAGGATTCGCTGGGGGGAATAACGATTGGCACCGGTATCAGCTTCGGCTACGAGCTTGGCTACGGCGAGCGGAATACCACCCGTAATTAATGTCACCAGTACGATAAAAAAGGGATAGCTCAATTGGTAGATGCCAACACCTTCTGCACCAATGACTCGTGGCAGCGCAATGCGCGGAATGAAACCAAGTATTCGATTAATTATGCCTGCCGCGAGCAGGATCATGGCCCCCTGGATAAATGTCTGTTTCTTCAAGACTACCCCTCTTTCCCGGTTGAAAGTACAGGCTATCAACATAAACGGGACAAAGCCGTTGTTCTTCATCCTATGCCAGTCCTTTATCTTCTCATGACAACTTGGACACGATTAACAAAAAGAACCATAATCAGCAAGAAGGAATATGATCAAGCGAAGTCGAATCATGTAATATTGATGCCGCATAAAGGCTTGGATGTACGAAGGGAGGCTCCCCGTTGGAAGAAATGAATGATGTGGAGTTGGAACAGTCAATAGAGATGCTCTGCCGTAGCAAAGCGGAGGAATTAAGGCTTGTCGGTTACGAATATGTCACCAGCAAAGATGTCTGGAATTGCGTCAGTCATAAATATGAAAAACAGGGCATTCCACCGCTTCACCAGCTGGTGAACGACATTTTGTCACTGAAAGCAACAAGCTTTATGAACTTTATGACCGTGTCTGCATACCGGGGGTCCTCTTTCTAGACGAAAGGGATCTTTTTTGTTGAAAATTGACTGCTTTTTACGGCATCGCTATAATAGGAATATTGAGAACGAAAGGGGATCTAGGAACGGCATGAAAAGAATTATCAGTTTCATTCTGGTCGTGCTTGTCACCACAGGGGTAATGGTGGGAACAAGCCCGGAACTGCTCAAAAATATACGCTTGGGCCTTGATTTAAAGGGAGGCTACGAGATCTTATATGAAGCAGAGCCGCTCGAAGCAGGTCAACAAGTCACCAAAGCATCTCTGGTGCAAACGGCCAAAAGCCTTGAAAGCCGCGCCAATGCGCTCGGAACAAGCGAACCGGAGGTAACCACAGAAGGAAGCAACCGGATTCGTTTGAAGTTGGCAGGGGTTACGGATGAGGCTGAAGTTAGAGCCAAAATGAAAGAACCGGCTGTTTTGACCTTCCGTAGTAAAGCTGAGAACGACAAGGAAGGCGAGTACACCAAAATCGAACTTCGCGGAAATGAATTTGTTGAGAATGCAGCCAAAGTTGTGTTCACTCAATTGAATGAGCCTATGATTGACATTCAAGTGAAAGACAAAGCTAAATTTTCCGAGATTACCAAACGTTTGATCGGACAACCTCTCGCTATTTATTTGGACGATGAGCTGTTATCTGCTCCAACCGTTAGACAACAGTTGACAGATGGTTCCGCTCAGATTTCGGGTGCTTACACACGTGACGAAGCAAACCAGCTTCGTGACACCATTAACCTGGGTGCATTGCCACTGAAACTTACAGAGAAGTATTCACAAAGTGTTGGTGCAACACTCGGTAAACTTTCTCTGGATCAGACCATTAAAGCGGGATTGATTGGTTCCGTTATTATTCTAGTGTTCATGATTGGGCTTTATCGCATTCCTGGTATTATTGCGAGTTTTGCCTTGATTACACATACGTGGCTGGTACTTGCAATCTTCTATTTAGGAGAATTCGTACTTACCCTTCCAGGTATTGCGGCGTTTATCCTGGGTATAGGGATGGCGGTGGATGCCAATATCATCACGTACGAACGGATTAAAGAAGAGATGCGCAGTGGTAAGTCGATCTTGTCTTCGGTTAAAGCGGGTGGTAAACATTCCTTCCGAACAATCATTGACTCCAACATCACAACCATTATTGCTGCGGCTGTTATGTTCTTCTTGGGAACAGGTGCGGTTAAAGGTTTTGCACTCGTGCTGATTTTTGATATTGTCACCAGTATTATCACGAATATTTTCTTCTCCCGCTTCCTGTTGACCCTGCTTGTACGGGGTAACGTGTTGAAGAAGCCTAAGTACTTCGGAGTGAAGGAGAGTGAAATTCGTGCGCTTTAATTGGAATTTTGATTATGTTAAAGGTAGTAAGATTGCCTATATCTTCTCGATTATTCTGACGATTACGGGGATCATCAGCATTCTGGCTTTGGGTTTGAATTACGCGGTTGATTTCCGTGCTGGATCGAATGTGGATATCTCGGTATCCAAAGCAATCACAGCGGAGCAGATTAAACCTATCGTTAAGGACATCGGTGTTGATGAGGGTGATGTTACCATTACACCGGGGGCTGACCGTGTAAATGTTCGTTTCTCCAATGAATTGGATGAGACCCAAGAGAGCAAATTTAAACAGGAATTTACCAAACTGGATGCATCGGCTTCCTATGAAGTAAATACCGTTGATCCGGAGATGGCCAAAGAATTGGAGCGCAACGCGATCTACGCGGTACTCATTGCAAGTATCGGGATCATGATCTATGTTGCAATCCGGTTTGAGTGGCGCTTTGGTTTGGCTGCGGTTATCGCACTCTTCCATGACGCATTTGTCGTAATAAGTGTGTTCTCTATCTTCCGTTTGGAAGTCGATCTGACCTTTATTACTGCAGTATTGACCATTGTCGGGTTCTCGATCAACGATACGATCGTTATCTTTGACCGGATTCGTGAGAATCTGCGTTTTGCCAAAAAGACAACCAAAGCCGACCTACGCGAAGTAGTCAATCGCAGTTTGGCTCAAACGATGACACGTTCCCTGAATACAACATTCACCGTGTTTGCAGCTTCAATCTGTTTGTTCATATTTGGTGGAGAATCCATTCGCATGTTCTCGCTTGCTATGGTTATCGGAACACTGTTCGGCGCATATTCTTCAATCTATATCGCCGCTCCACTATGGCTGATGCTTAAAGGTAAACAAGTGGAAAAGCCAAAAACAGTAGCTAAAGAATCTAACTAAACATCTTATTGTGAGCCGCGTCTGCCAGGCGCGGTTTTGCAACTTTATGTACAGAATTAAGGGGGAATATTCATGACCAGAGAACATATCCCATCTGCTCAGGCTGCCACATGGAGCGGTATTGCTGGTAATATGGGACTTGCGGTGATCAAAGCGGGAGTCGGTTATATGGCAAACAGCAAATCATTGCTCGCTGACGGCTTGTATTCTGCTTCTGAAGCTGGTTCTGCCCTGGCTGGTCTCTTTCCCTCCAAGTCTGTACGCGATAAGAGCAGGGCTCACAGGGGACGGTTTAAAGAACATTCACATGTTGCTAGACCCGGAATCTCAGTATTGTTATCTGTCCTGATCCTCATGGGTGGATTACAACTTGCTATCTCCGCATTGGGTAGTCTCTCCGGAAGTGAACCGGAAGCGCCAGGCAAGTCGGTACTTTTGGTGGCTGTTGCAGCTCTGGCTGTGAAAGAAGCAATTTTTCAATTTCAGTACAGATATTTCCGTAAACGAAACCAGTCTCAGGCGCTGGCCTATGCACAGCAACATCGTCGTTCGCTCTATTGCTCGCTCACCGTGTTAATCGGCATTATAGGATCGATGGCTGGTGAAGAGATGGGTTTGAGCATGTTGCTCTACCTGGACCCCACGGCAGCGTTGATTGCTTCCTGTTTTGTGCTTCACAAGGGTTACCGAATGATTGTGGACACAGTCTATGGTTCACTCATTCAGGAACTGCAGCAGGAAGAAGCGTCAGATTTCAAAGAGACTGTACAGCGGGTGTATGGCATCATTACCATTGAACATTTGGTTGCACGTGAACAGGAACATGACGTTACGATTGAGCTGGTTATTAGTGTGAATCCAAGAATCTCAATACTGGAAGCACAGGAGATTGCGAATCGCGCCAAGACACTACTGCTAACCCGGTTCAGTCATGTGAAAGAAGTACAGATTCAAGCGATACCTTATGATCCAGGTTATCCTTATAAATCCAATCATGAACTGCCCGATCACGAAGCGACATTAATTCAGTAGTGAAGCGCGGGTCCAGTAGATCAGGAAAGGAGCGTTATCATTGCTTTATTCGCAATACCGGTGGAATACACCGAATATCGATTTGGAGGCGGCTGCGGGACTCTCGCAGGCGCTTTCCGTTTCACCCCTTGTTGGACGTTTGCTTGTGAGTCGAGGAGTGCACAATGAGAAGGAGGCCGAACGTTTTTTGCATCCTGATCTGAATCAGATGCATGATCCCTATCTGCTCCTCGGCATGAATGAAGCTGTGCCACGTATCAAGCTGGCATTGGAGCGGGAAGAACATATTTTGATCTACGGGGATTATGACGCTGATGGCGTATCCAGCACATCGCTCATGATCCATTTGATGCGTCATCTTGGGGCTTCGTACGATATATATATCCCTCATCGCTCGAATGAAGGGTATGGATTGCACAACCATGCGTTGGATTGGGCGCATCAACAAGGCGTTTCATTGATTATTACCGTGGATACCGGAATCAGTGCTGTTGAACAGATTGCCTATGCTGCAACGCTGGGCATTGAAGTCATTGTGACAGATCACCACGAGCCTCCTGACATTTTGCCCGAAGCCTTTACACTTATTAATCCAAAACTTCCGGGATGCCCGTATCCTTTTAAAGGTTTGGCAGGAGCAGGAGTAGCCTTGAAGCTCGCTCAGGCATTAATCGGGGAAGTGCCCGGTGAATGGATGGAGATTGCCGCCATCGGCACCGTTGCCGATCTGATGCCTTTGGAAGGGGAGAACCGGGTTATCGTTAGTTATGGAATAGAATCGATGCGTGGTTCACGTCTTCCCGGTGTAAGTGCATTGCTGGAAATCAGTGGGGTGGATCAGAGTCAGGTGACTTCAATTAATATTGCCTTTGCCATGGCACCTCGTATTAATGCCAGTGGACGTTTGGATCATGCCGGAAGAGCGGTATCGCTTCTCACCACCGAGAATCTGGATGAAGCTCATACGCTTGCGGGCCAGCTTGATCTATTGAATCGGGAGCGGCAGCAAGTCGTAGAGGGCATATTACAAGAAGCAACTGCACAGTTGGAACAAAAGATACGGCTTCGTTCAGGATCCGTTCCAGATGTAATCGTATTGGCTGGTGAGGGCTGGAACGTCGGAGTAGTTGGTATTGTGGCTTCCAAATTGCTGGAGCGTTATTACCGACCTACACTTATCCTTGGGATCGATCCAGAGAGCGGTGTCTGCAAGGGCTCTGCGCGCTCTATTGATGGCTTGGATATCTATGAGGCGCTCACAGTCAATAAACACACCATGGACCATTACGGGGGACATCCTGCTGCAGCAGGTATGACCTTGCATCGGGATCAGCTGGAAGAACTTGAGGCTGGTTTGAATGAGTTTGCTGCATCTGTATTAACTGAAGAGGACTTTGTACCTCAACGTCTTGCGGATGATGAATGCAGAATCAGTGATGTTCCGCTGAAAGTAATCCAGGAGATCGACAGATTGCAGCCTTTTGGAATGAGCAATCCTTCGCCACGGTTTGTATTGAGAAGTGTGACTGTGAAGGAAACCAGAACAATGGGACGAGAGAAACGCCATCTGAAACTGGTTCTGGAACAGGATGGTCAGCAACTGGAAACCGTTGCTTTTGGCAAGGGAGCGTTAGCAGAGTTTCTTCTCCCAGGTTCCGTTATTGATGTGATGGGAGAACTGTCCATCAATGAATGGAATGGGATGAGAAAACCTCAATTGATGCTTCAGGACATTCATGTTCCTCAGGTCCAAGTGTTTGATTTGCGTGGTAATGCCGAGCCATTAAATGCGATGAAGCATTTCTTGAGCTCACTTGAGGTGCATCTGCGATATAAATCTGGTTCTGTTGGTGCTATTGTCCGGAAAGAAACAGATGTTTCCGAGGGAAATTCATTGTATGAACCTTGCCTTTGGGTATATGATAGAAAGGTCGGGTTATTTCCGTGTAATGCTGCTGCACAGCATTATGGACAGGAACAAGTCCGGACGTTATTTGTGTTTGATACGCCGGAAACCCCGGAACAACTTAATGCCATGCTGGCTTTGTTCAGTGGAGCTGAGAATATCATCCTTCTGCACGGATCAGGCAACCGCCGAGATCGCCTTCAGATGCCTTCCAGAGAACTCTTTAAGCGTATTTATATGCAGGTGTTGAAATGGAAAGCTGAACCCGTGGAGGAACAAGAGATTACTCCTGTGCTCAGTCGTCAGTGTGGTTGTTCGCCGCGCATGATTACGATGATGTTGGATGTATTCGAAGAGTTATCCTTCATTACCCGTGATAACGGCAAAATTGCGTTTGTGGATAACCCGCCTAAGCGTGAACTAACCGCTTCACGTCACTATCAGGCGCTCGAAAATATGGCCGAGATAGAACAGGTGATGCTGGATGCAGCCACACCGCAACTGACACAATGGATGATATCCCGGATGAAGGGCGTATCTTAGATGGAAGTTTGTGTATTTATTTTAGGAGGAGATTATTTTGGATTTTAAAGATTATATTCGTGTCATTCCTGACTTTCCACAACCGGGAATCAGCTTTAAGGACATTACAACATTGTTGAAGGATGGAGAAATGTACCGCAATGCGATCAATGAACTGAAAGTGATGGTTTCTGATCTTAAAATTGACGTTATTGCTGGACCTGAAGCACGTGGATTCGTTGTGGGCGCCCCTCTGGCATACGCTCTTGGTGTCGGTTTTGCTCCGATTCGCAAAAGTGGAAAACTGCCTGGAGAGACGATTGAAGTTGGTTATGATCTCGAGTATGGCAAGGATACACTCGCGATGCACACAGATGCGATTGAAAAAGGTCAAAATGTCCTGATCGCAGATGATTTGCTCGCAACGGGTGGAACGATTGCAACTTCCATCAACTTGATTGAACAATTGGGTGGGAAAGTTGTCGGAGCTGCCTTCCTGATCGAGCTGTCTGATCTGAATGGTCGTGCCAAATTGCCAGAAATCGATGTATTCACATTGATGAATTATTAAGCTGAGATCTCCACATGTACCGCTGTGACGAAACATGAATTGTTTTTTCCGTTTCCCGGGAAATAATATAGAGCATTAATGATTATCAAAAAGCCTGTTCTTCCAACCGTAAGGTTAGGGAGAACAGGCTTTTTGATGTGTATACGATGGAAATTAATGTGGCGTTTTTTCAGTGACAGGCTGTTTACGCGAATCGTCATTCAACCAACCTAGCACTTCAAACAGTTTGAACAACAAGCTCATCAGGATTCCGACGATGGTTGCCAATGCCATCCCTTTCAGATGAACGCCGTAGAAGGTAACTTCTGTACCACTCAGTCCGATGACCAGTACAAGTGTAGTAAGCAGTAGATTGGTCGGTTTGGCAAAATCGACTTTCTGTTCAACAAGAATACGCAGACCGGATGCTGCAATGACCCCGAAGAGAAGTAGTGATACTCCACCCATAACAGGCACAGGAATGTTGGCTACAAGCGCCGAGAATGTTCCTGAGAAGGAGAGCACGATTGCAATAACTGCTGCCCCACCAATGACATATGTGGAGTATACGCGGGTCAGGGCCATTACACCGATGTTCTCACCATAGGTTGTATTAGGAGTAGATCCTACAAACCCGGACAGAATGGTGGAGACCCCATTACCAAGCAGGGAACGATGAAGCCCAGGGTCTTTTGAAAGATCTTTGCCTACAATGCTGCTCGTTACAAGCAAATGTCCAATATGTTCAACGATAACCACAAGCGCTACAGGTAAAATGGTGAAAATAACGGACCAGTCAAATGTAGGCGTTGTTACGGTTGGTAGTGAGATGAAATCAGCGTTTCCAATAGCCTGTTTATCAACCAGACCCATAGAATAGCCAAGGATATAACCGACTACAATACCGATTAGAATATGAATGATTTTGGGGAATCCACGGAACGTTACGGCTCCAATAACAGTGATACCGAGTGTGGCCATGGATAAAATAATGGGTTTGGCCTGAGGCACCCAGTTGGGGTTAGCAACAGGATCAGAGTTAATCAATCCTGCCATACCAGCTGCAACAGGTACAAGCTCCAGACCGATCAGAGCAACGATGGCGCCCATAACCGCTGGTGGGAAGACTACGTTAATCCATCCGGTACCCGCAAATTTAATAATGAGGGCCACGAAACAGAAAACAAGTCCTGTTATGATAAAAGCTCCAAGTGCCATGGAGTAGCCATTCTCTGGATGTTGTTTTAATACCATTGTGACAGGTGCAATAAAGGCAAAGCTTGATCCGAGATATGCTGGAATCTTACCTTTACACATGAGTATGTACAACAGTGTTCCAATCCCGTTCATCAGCAGGATCATACTTGGATCAACACCGAACAGGTTTGGTACAAGCACCGTGCTACCAAACATGGCGAACAAATGCTGAAGGCTAAGCAGTGAACCTGAGCCAAGAGGCATCTTTTGATTAACCTGAATTTCGCGTTGCAATGAATTTCATCTCCTTTTCCGAAACACAAACTTTCAATAGATTACAGAGTTTCTCTTAATTAAGCAATAACATTTTTGACGTAGCAAAGCGATGGAATTTATATTTTCATGAATTTTCCTTCTATTTCAGCAAATAACGGCAATAATACATAAGAAATAAGAAATACATCCAATCCCCTGTGAGTCATAGGGAAATGGGATAGAAGTAATCCAGATCACCAATATAAAAATTGGATAAGCGCTGTTATTCGTCAGCAGTTGACGGGAAACGGGCGAAGCGTCATAATTATAGGAAATTACTTTTACGGGGAACCTGTGTTGCAGCACTGTCACGGGTTCCATTTGGTATAGAAAGGACACGGAACAGATCAGAATGGGCATAGAGCAATTACTCGAGAAGGCCGGGGCATATATCAAAGAACCCGATCTGGTGCGCATACGAGAAGCTTACGAATTTGCTGATCAGGCCCACCATGGACAGACGCGAAAATCGGGAGAACCGTATATTCTGCATCCGCTTGCGGTTGCCGACATTGTTGTGAACATGCAGATGGACACCATCTCCATAATAGCAGCGCTTCTTCATGATGTAGTAGAGGATACTACGGTCTCACTTGAAGAGATCCGCAATCATTTCGGCAATACGTGTGCCATGCTTGTTGACGGCTTGACGAAGCTGGAACGTATTCAGTTTCGCTCCAAGGAAGAACAGCAGAACGAGAACTACCGCAAAATGTTCATCGCCATGGCGCAGGACATCCGTGTCATCGTGATTAAATTGGCTGACCGTCTGCATAATATGCGGACACTCAAGTTTCAGTCGGAAGAAAGCCAGCGCCGGATTTCATATGAGACGCTGGAAATTTTCTGTCCGATTGCAAACCGTTTGGGTATCTCTGCAATCAAATGGGAAATGGAGGACATCGCCCTCCGTTATTTGAATCCGCAGCAGTATTACCGAATTGCAAACCTCATGCACAAAAAACGTGCAGAACGTGAGCAATATATTGATACGGTTATGGATGGAATTACGAACAAGCTCGATGAGATGGGAATTCAGGCAGACCTTTCGGGCCGCCCGAAACATATCTACAGCGTGTTCAAGAAGATGACCACCAAAAACAAGCAGTTTAACGAAATTTACGATCTGCTTGCTATCCGTATTATTGTGGATAATATCAAGGATTGTTATGCTACCCTGGGAATTATACACACGTTATGGAAACCGATGCCTGGACGCTTCAAAGACTACATTGCGATGCCGAAGGCGAACATGTATCAATCGCTGCATACAACGGTAGTTGGTCCCAATGGCGAACCAACGGAAGTGCAGATCCGGACATGGGATATGCACCGGACTGCTGAATTTGGTATTGCTGCCCACTGGGCCTACAAAGAAGGCGCTGCGAACGGAAATCATTTTGAAGATAAGATTACGTTCTTCCGTGAAATTCTTGAACTTCAAAACGAAGCACAGGATGCATCAGAATTCGTAGAGTCACTCAAAATGGATTTCTTCTCGGATCTGGTATTTGTATTTACGCCAAAAGGAGAAGTCATCGAATTGCCGATCGGCTCTGTTCCTTTGGATTTTGCTTATCGAATCCATACGGAGGTTGGTAATCGGACCATTGGTGCCAAAGTGAACGGTCGGATTGTTCCGCTCGATTATCATCTGAAGACAGGCGATATCATCGAAATTTTGACGTCCAAACATTCTTACGGACCGAGCCAGGACTGGATAAAAATTGCGAAATCATCTCATGCACGAGCGAAGATCAAGCAATGGTTCAAGAAGGAACGCCGTGAAGAAAACGTTGAAAAAGGTCGGGATAGCTGTGAGCGTGAACTGAAACGCATGGGGCTTGATCCTTCTGCATGGATGACGGATGACAAGTTGATGGAAGCTGCCAAAAAATATGCGTTTAACGATATTGATGACATGCTTGCTGCTGTTGGATTCGGTGGGATTACTGCTGCACAGATTGTAACCAAAGCAACGGAAAAACTGCGTAAAGAGCAGGAAGAGTCCAGTTTGCTGGAATTAAATTCCGAGATGCGTGAGCTGAAACCTGCACCTGAGCGCAGAAATCGACCAACCAACGGTATTCGTGTCAAAGGCATTGATAATCTGCTTGTCCGATTCGCACGATGCTGTAATCCTGTACCTGGGGATGACATTATCGGATACGTTACACGCGGACGCGGCGTTTCCGTACACCGTAGTGACTGTCCGAATATCCCGACAAGTGCAGACGGAGAAGAAGCAGCACGTGTGATTGAGGTCGAGTGGGAAGAGAATATTGAAGCAAGTTACAGTGTGGATATTGAGATTACAGGCCATGATCGGAATGGCTTGCTCAACGAGGTACTTCAGGCTGTATCTGAAAGTAAAACCAATATATCTGCCGTTACAGGACGGACAGATAAAAATAAATTAGCATTGGTGCACGTCACAATTCTGATTCGTAATACGGATCATCTGCAATCCGTTGTAGAACGGATCAAACGTGTGAAAGATGTCTATTCGGTGCATCGGATTATGCAGTAAGGAGCCTGTAAGATGAGGGTGCTTGTACAACGCTGTAAAGAGGCTCAGGTGACCGTGGGAGACGAGCTGACAGGGAAGATCGAATCCGGATTAATGCTGCTCGTAGGCATTACCCATGAGGACACCACGAAGGATGCCCAGTATCTGGCTGACAAAGTTAGTGGGTTACGGATATTTGAGGATGATCAGGAGAAGATGAATCTCAGCCTGCTTGATGTAGGCGGTGCTGTATTGTCTGTTTCCCAGTTCACCCTGTATGGGGATTGTCGCAAAGGAAAGCGTCCGAGCTTTGCGGCTGCGGCCCGACCTGAAGCGGCAGAACTGTTATATGAAACGTTTAATCAACTACTACAGGATAAAGGTATTCAGGTTGAAACCGGGCGTTTCGGAGCGATGATGGATGTAACATTTACCAATTGGGGACCCGTGACTTTGATGCTTGAAAGTCCGGTTCGTCAGGAACCACGTGCATAATTTCATGGGGTTTAGGCCATAATGAGGGATAATTCGTTGATGACTATTTCATGATCAAAGGAGTATCCATCCAATTATGCGCCAATCTGCGAAAGAAACACGTACCCGTACAGAACCTTTGTTACTCCCTGGCAACCTGTATGAATCATTGCACCTTGCCCGTTCGGCTGCTGAGTATGTTGCAACGATCTGGGCACTTCAGGATACGGACAAAGGGAAGCAAAGTCATCTTCCGCGATCTTGAATGTTTACAAAGGTATATAAACATCCGATATTTGGATTATACAGATTCTGAAAAAGTCCTGATTCCTTCCCGAATCAGGACTTTTTGTCGTGAGTAGAACTTTTTAAGTGTTCGTTTGACGACTTCGTTACAAAATGAAATTACATCAAATTGTTATAAATTGCTCTGGTGAGGGTAATAACAAAACGAGGCACAACGAAGTGCCAATGTACTGCAAGACCCGATTTTATAAAGAAAGTTCGAACACGGAAAGGAGAACATACGTTATGAGTAAAGTTGCTTTTTTATTGGCGAATGACTTTGAGGATTCGGAGATGCAGGTCCCGTATGACGAAGTAAAAAAAGCTGGACATGAAGTGGAGATTATCGGATTAAAAGCCGGTGAGACCCTTAAAGGTAAAGGAGGAAAGGCCTCCTATACCACAGATAAGGCGATTGGTGATGCATCCGCTTCAGATTATGATGCAGTCGTGATTCCTGGTGGATCATCCCCTGAGAATTTGCGGACTGATGCGCACATCTTGAAGTTTGTCACCGAGATCAACAGTGCGAAGAAACCAATTGCTGCGATCTGTCATGGTCCGCAAATTTTGGCTAGTGCCGGTCTGTTGAAAGGCCGCACCATTACATCCTATCCACCACTTAAGGATGACATGGTAAACGCAGGAGCAGAGTTCAAGGATCATGAGGCCGTTGTGGATGGAAACTATATTACATCCCGAACACCTGAAGATGAGCCAGCGTTTGTACGTGAACTGCTAAAAGTTATATAACTTCAGCCAGTGCCACTGACATACATTGATGTATCTTAACTACGTTACATCGTGACGTTTACAAACTTCACGTTGCATTTCATTCCGAAAAAGGAGGGTTTGACATGACAAAACATATTCAGGCGTATTTTCGAACCGAGGACGAGGCAGAGGGAGCAAGAACTTCACTTCAGACGTTCCGTACAGAGCATTTGGAAGTAGGTCAACTCGATAGTGCGATAGGTAGAGACACGCGTGTTATGGTGCCACTGGTGCCTTATAATACAGCAGGTGGGGTAGGCACCAACGGAGCAATGGGTGTAGGTGCAGCCCCTGGTGTTCCAGCTAGCGAAAATGTGATCCCTGTAGTAGCCAATGTGGACCGTGATGCAGAACGGGATACTCGTGACCGAGTGAATGAGGATGGAGACCTGCTGAATGCTGCAGATGTGTCTTCGGCCGATTATGATGATCTGCATTATGTTCTGTCTGCCAAAGTAAGGGATGAGGATTATGAGGAGATTGTTCATAAGCTTCGTTCCAACCATGCCTATGTGGAAGATTTGAATTAACGTGTAGATACTTCTTGGCCCTTGCACTGCTCGACCACACAGTCGAGTGATGTGCAAGGGCTTTTTAATCAGGAGGATATTAAAAAACTAATTTATAAAGCGCTATCATTTTTGTAATATTACTGTAATATTAGATACATAAGCCTTTAACATAGTGGGCTTATAATAACACACATGACCCCCTTTTTTTATATATCCTTTGAGCCTGCACACCGTGTGCAGGCTATTTTTTTTGAACTGAGAATGTGTATGTTTTGGGCAGAGCTTACCCCTTTATTCAATTTTTGCTAGAATAGAGAGATGGGTTTATATATTCTACAGCGAATTGTTTTCATAGTTGGGCTACATTGGACGGTAGATCTAGCTCCAGCGATTGGGTTCAGGCGAATCCAATCCTATGACAGAGAGTATGAGGAACTCATCGCCAGAGTGATCGGTCATATTCCAGATGAACATATACTCGCTGAAACGGCCCCGCCTTTTTTTATATAAGTACGGGGCAGCCGTTTCTGCTTAATCGATGGAATTTGAAAGTTATATAGAATGCCTCGTTTGAGAAATGACACCTACAATGCTAAAGCAACAGAGTTCTCATGCGAATGGCTAGAGACAGATTTAAGGGGGAATTAGTTTTGAGTAAGGTTGGAAGAAATGATCTATGCCCATGCGGTAGTGGGAAAAAATATAAGAAATGTTGTCTGAACAAGGAGTCCTCTGCAGTAGAATCCATACTGGGGATAATATCAACGGAGCAACCGGTTCGGGAAGCCTCCATTCAGTCTGAGAGCAAACTAACCTTGACCAAGCTGAAAAAAATGGTGGCAAGCGATTTGAAATGGGAGCATCCGGCTCACGAACAGCTGGCACTGCAGACTATTGAGAACATGAGGAAACAATACGAGCCAGAGGTAATTTTGGAAGCTCTGGTGTTATGGAACGGCTACTCCCGTCAGACCCGCCCTACTGTGAAGAAGACAGGCTCGTTCTCTGCTGCAATTGAGTATTTGCTGTCCGAGGAATACGGCTTCAATGTCTCAAAGGCTGAGCTGGCTGATAAATATGAGGTAACGACAGGCACGATCTCCCGGAAGGTTAAGGAGATGAATAGTTACATCGAAGAATACGGCATGGGCGGTGAAACGGACGAGCTATTGATGCTGAACGGTCCAGGCACATCGAAAGACAAAGCACAGGCTCTGCTGTCTAAGGCGATGGAAGCGAGCTCTTCCAAACGGAGAGTACGTCTGGCGGAAACAGCGCTGGAGATGTATCCTGACAGTTCTGATGCGTATCTCATTTTGGCTGAGGAATCGGACAATGAGAATGATGCACGATCTTACCTCAAGGAAGGAATTGCTGCTGGCAAACGTGAACTGGGTGAACTGTTCTTTGAGGAGAACAAAGGGGACTTCTGGGGGCTTCATGAGACTCGTCCCTATATCCGGATATGCAAAAGCTATGCCGAATCCTGCTGGTTTGGCGGAGATACGAAAGAAGCATCACAGATCCTGGAGCATATTCTAGAGCTTAATACGGAAGACAATACCGGAGCACGTTACCTGCTCGCTGCTGTGTATTTGTATAGTAACCAATTGGATCAGGCAGAGCAATTGCTGGAGGAGTATGGAAGAGGTGACGCCGCAGCGGCCTTTGCCTATGACAAGATTATTCTGGAGTATAAGAAAAACGGAATCACCTCCCAGCTCAAAATGCTGTACCGTGTGGCCCGGGGTTTGAACAAACATGTGCCTGATTACCTGTTGGGTTTGAAGCGGTTGCCGCATAACCTCCCTGATTTTGTCGGAATGGGCGACTCCGACGAAGCGATTGCATATGTCATTATGCATTCCCGTTTATGGGCGAGCGCGCCGGATCTGTTGAAATGGATGCTGCAACAATAGAGGAATAAGAAGCGAATAGAAGTTGGAATTCATATGATGAATTCAGCTTCTATTATCCGTGATTTTTGTGGACGTCCCATCCCGTGCAGCGTGTGAGCAAAATTTTTTAGAGCTATCTTTTCGTGTTAACCCTTGACTTTAGCACTGCGGTTCATTACAATCAGAAAAAGTAATAACGATAAAATAATACGAGTAAAATATTACTGATTTGATGACGGGACCAAGTACTCCGTGCCCACATGACCAGAGAGGAATCCCCAGGCTGTAAGGATTCTCTTGATGAGCGGACGAATGACTTCCCCGAGAACAGACGGCGAACATAGCAGAAATGATCTGTTAACCAGTAGCCGGCCTGCGCAGGACGTGCGTTACACGTAGAGCGGAATATCTGCTTGATCAGGGTGCTGTATGCAATCTTGAATCATCAGAGATCACCTGAACGGCTAAAGTGTCAGGTTTCCGGAATGTGGGTGGTACCACGGGTGAATGTATATTACACAATCTCTCGTCCCTTGTTTGCTGTATACACAGCGACAGGGCGAGGGATTTTTTTGTTATATAAGTTGATTTAAAAGAAATACACGAAAACGGAGAGGGCAGAAAAAACCTGTAAAAGCGAAGCGTTCGCCTAAAAGCTTTCTGAAAGAAAGCTACATCGGAAGCATATGCTATCACCGGATTTCAACATTATAAAATTAATTAAAAAAATCTGGGGATAACAGCGATTGTAAGGTTGTTCTGCCCGCGCAGTGATCACGTGTAGAATTTTTTAACTTTTAGAGAAAAAAATCAATGCTGGAGGGATCAAGATGGCTTTTCAAAAACCGACTGGAACGCAGGACTTACTGCCTGGAGTTGTCGAGAAATGGCAGTACGTAGAAGAAAAAGCACGAGATCTGTGTCGACGGTTTAATTACCGTGAGATTCGTACACCGATCTTCGAACAGACTTCTTTATTTGTACGCGGTGTAGGAGAGACTACCGATATCGTTGAGAAAGAAATGTATACCTTTGATGACAAAGGTAATCGCAGCATGACTCTTCGTCCGGAGGGAACAGCGGGTGTTGTCCGTGCGTATGTAGAGAATAAAATCTACGGCGAACCGGATGTGAGCAAGCTGTATTACATCGGTCCAATGTTCCGGTACGAGCGTCCGCAGGCAGGCCGTCAGCGTCAGTTTCACCAGTTTGGTGTAGAAGCCATCGGTGCGCTGGACCCGGCAATTGATGCGGAAGTAATTGCACTGGGCTACCAGTTGTGCGTAGAACTCGGCTTGAAGGATGTCAAAGTGGAAATCAACTCCGTTGGTAACTCAACCAGCCGTGCAGAATACCGCGAGACGTTACTTGGGTTCCTCAGACCGATGAAAGACAGCCTGTGTAAGGACTGTCAGTCACGCATGGAGCGTAATCCGCTACGTGTGCTCGACTGCAAAGTCGATCAGGACAAATTCGTAGGGGCACCTTCCATACTGGATAGCCTGGATGAAGAGTCTTTGAATCACTTTGCCAAGCTGCAGGCATACCTGGATGATTTCGGAGTGGATTATGCTGTGAACAATCGTCTGGTACGGGGCTTGGATTATTACACACTGACTGCTTTTGAATTAAAAGCTCAAGGTATTGGAGCAATAGATACGGTTGGCGGCGGTGGTCGTTACAATGGTCTGGTTGGAGATATCGGCGGACCTGATCAGCCGGGTATTGGCTTCGGTATTGGTCTGGAGCGTATTCAACTGATTCTGGAGCACCAAAAAATTGAGGTTACTACACTGGCTCCACTGGATGTATACTTTGTTGCTCTGGGAGAGGCAGCTGATCGTGAAGTGAACCGTCTGTTGTTCAAACTTCGTCAGTCTGGACTGTCTGGGGAACGTGATTATCTGGGCCGCAAGATGAAAGCACAGATGAAATCAGCTGACCGTTTCAAATCCCGCTACACTGCCATCCTTGGTGATGACGAGCTGGAGCGTGGTGAGATCGCCCTCAAATCGATGGATACGGGTGAGCAACAAACCGTGAAGCTTGATGATCTGGTAACAGCAATTCGCGAAGGCAAATAAGCACGAAGTGTTACATTAAATCTTAAACATTCAACGTAAAACAATTGATCCGGCAAAATTACTGAGGCTCATCGACGATTCCAATTAAGCGGAAGTTGGCGAGCCAGAGGTAAGATGCCTTTTCGAATACATGGTCTACACGTAACCGGACTGTTGAAGAGCAGGTACTAACTGCCCATACAGAACGGAAATTCACATAATGAGGAGTTTGGTTATGAAAAGAAGTCATCATTGCGGCGCATTAACACCCGCACACATCGGTGAAACAGTAACATTGAACGGTTGGGTTCAGACCCGCCGTGACTTGGGAGGCGTACTCTTCATCGACCTGCGTGATCGCAGCGGGATTGTACAAGTTGTCTTTAACCCGGCTTATTCCGGTGAAGCTCTGCAAATCGCAGATCGCGTACGTAGCGAGTATGTTATCGCTGTAACGGGTAAAGTTGTTAAACGTGATGCAGAAACAGTTAACAAAAACTTGCCTACAGGCGAAATTGAAGTTCAAATCACAGAAATCGAAGTGCTGAACGCAGCCAAAACACCTCCATTCTTCATTGAAGATGGTGTCGAAGTTGATGAATCCCTTCGTTTGAAATATCGTTACCTGGACCTGCGTCGTCCGGAAATGTTCGAAACACTGAAACTGCGTTCCAAAGCATCCAAAGTGTTCCGTGACTACCTGGATGGAGAAGAGTTCGTTGAGGTGGAAACACCGATTTTGACTAAGAGCTCCCCGGAAGGTGCGCGTGATTATCTCGTACCGAGCCGTGTGCATGAAGGTGAATTCTTCGCCCTGCCGCAATCACCGCAAATTTACAAACAATTGCTGATGGTCGGCGGACTTGAGCGTTACTATCAGATCGCTCGTTGTTTCCGGGATGAGGATCTGCGTGCAGACCGTCAACCAGAATTCACTCAAGTCGACATCGAGACTTCCTTCTTGCAACAGGATGACCTGCTGCCAATGATGGAAGAACTGATGGCCAAATTGCTGCGTGAAACTAAAGGTATTGAGCTGGAACTACCTTTCCAACGGATTACGTATGCAGATGCAATGGGTAAATACGGTTCAGACAAACCAGATCTGCGCTTTGGTATGGAACTGGTTGAAATGAACGATATCGTAGCAAACAGTGGTGTGAAAGTATTTGCTTCCGTCATCGAAAAAGGTGGAGAAGTGAAAGTACTGAACGCTAAAGGCTGTGGCACATGGAGCCGTAAAGAGATCGATGATCTTGGACCATTTGCTGCACGTTACGGTGCGAAAGGTCTGGCTTGGATTCAAGTGAAAGACGGCGAGTTCAAAGGGCCAATCGTGAAGTTCTTCACGCCTGAAGAAATCGAAGCTGTCAAAGAACGTACTGGTGCTGAGGATGGCGACTTGTTGCTCTTCTCCGCAGACACGAAAAAAGTGGTTGCTGACGTTCTTGGCGCATTGCGTCTGAAAATCGGCCGTCAACTTGGATTGATCGATGACAGCAAATTCAAATTTGCTTGGGTTGTGGACTTCCCACTCCTCGGATATGATGAAGATGCGAAACGTTATGTGGCAGAACACCATCCGTTCACACGTCCAAAAGATGAAGATGTACATCTCTTCGACACTGATCCGGGTGCAATCCGCGCTCAAGCCTATGACCTTGTTCTCAATGGTTATGAAGTAGGTGGCGGTTCGATGCGTATCTACAAACGTGATGTTCAGGAGAAAATGTTTGCTGCCCTTGGACTCTCACCAGAAGTAGCGAATGAGAAATTCGGCTATCTGTTGGAAGCATTCGAATATGGAACTCCACCGCATGGCGGTATTGCCTTTGGTCTGGACCGCCTCGTGATGTTGCTGGCGGGCCGCACGAATCTGCGTGAAACGATTGCCTTCCCGAAAACGGCAAGTGCAACGGATCTGCTCATGAATGCACCTTCTGAAGTGGATGACTCGCAATTGGAACAACTTCATATCCGCGTAGCCCGTAAACCGGTAGCGGAAAAGAAATAAAGGAGGCATCGATTCTCAATGCTCCATCAATTTTCAAGAACAGAACTTGCGATCGGACCTGAAGGTCTGGACGCTTTGAAGAATAGTACAGTCGCTGTGCTCGGTATTGGCGGCGTAGGTGGAATTGCTGTAGAAGCTCTTGCCCGTAGCGGCGTTGGGCGCATCATCCTGATTGATAAAGACGTCGTGGATATCACTAACATTAACCGCCAGATTCATGCGCTGACCACGACAGTGGGACAGAAAAAAGCGGACCTGATGGTGGAACGTGTGAAACTGATCAATCCGGAATGTGATGCAATTGCATTAAATATGTTTTACACGGAAGAAACGTATGAGGAATTGTTCAAATATGAACTGGATTATGTGCTGGATGCATCCGACACGATTGTCTACAAAATCCATCTCATTAAAGAGTGCCTGAAACGTAAAATTCCGATGATTTCCAGCATGGGTGCGGCGAATAAAATGGATCCAACGAAATTCCAGGTTGCGGATATTTCGAAAACGACCATGGACCCGATTGCCCGTGTTGTGCGGACTACACTTCGTAAAGACGGCATCAAAAAAGGCGTGAAAGTGGTCTTCTCGACTGAAAAGCCGATGAAACCACGCGAGGACGTAACACAAAAAATCGTTCCCGAGAATGCTCCGGAAATTCGCAAGGCTAAACAGCCACCTGCGAGTAACTCATTTGTGCCTCCGGTAGCCGGACTGATTATGGTCAGTGTTGCGATTAAGGATTTGTTAGAAATTGCAGAGAACAAGCAGCTGTAACTTGTTTCCAACTGAAGAAGCGTGGATGCCGATAAGGCATCTGCGCTTTTTTGTGTGATCATACTTCGCAAGAGAGGAGCGGATGGGACGTCAATCGACTATGATAGCCGAACTGTATTCCTAGATAAATGTCAGAGTTACGTCATGTACTTCAAAGTCAAAACCGTGTATGATATTCACTGCTGCGCGAAATGATGATACATACATAAAGATTTGCGGCCATATAAGCTGAATAAGATTTACACAAGAACGAAGAGGACAGAAGAAACCTGAAGAAGCAGAGCGTTCGCCTAAAAGCTTTCTGAAAGAAAGCTACATCGGAAGCATACGCTATCACCGGATTTGTACATTTAAAAAATTTAATCAAAAAATCTGGGGATAACAGCGATCGGAAGGTTGTTCTGTCCGCGTAGTGGTAGAGTGTAAACACTCAGTTATTCAGCCTATATAGAGAGAGGGGAATAGAACGAAATGAAACACGGATGGATGACCAGACGTCTTGGCATGGAGCCAGGAGACCAGTGGAAGAAGGAAATTGTGGCGGGAGCCATTTCTTATTTTGCCGTGGTCTATATTGTTATGGTCAATGCTACAATTCTTTCCGATGCCGGGATGCCCTTACAGGCAGCCATGGTTGGAACCCTGCTGACGTCTATTGCAGGCTGTTTACTCATGGCATTTGGCGGAAAATCACCGATTATCGTGGTACCCGGAATGGGGATTAATGCATTTTTTACGTATACACTCGTACATTCCATGAAATTAAGCTGGCAAGAAGCGCTGTCCGTTGTAACCGTTACAGGTATACTGTTTGCCATTGTTGCGTTTACGTCATTATACAAAATGATCAGCGAAGCAATCCCGAAAAATCTGCAGCATGGCATTACGGTCGGGATTGGTTTGTTTCTGACATTTATCGGTTTGCAAAAAAGTGGAATCGTTATCGCGCATCAGACCACGTTTGTTGCGATTGGGCATTTCAATGATCCGAATGTCATTACAGCCTGCGTTACGCTGGTGCTTGCCTTGATTTTATTTATACGTAACGTACAGGGTGGACTTCTGATCAGTATTTTGGTCGGGACAGGCCTTGCCTATGTACTTGGTGCTGTGAACCCGGGTGAATCCGTATCAGCGATGGATGCGCTGCGTCAATACGGTGGGTTGTTTGGCGAATTGTCTTTGATGAAGCTGGCTGATGTCGCATTCTGGATCGCTGTATTTTTGCTACTGTTGATTGTGGTGTTCGAAAATATCGGATTAATTACTGCTCAGACACAGATGATTGGTCGTCCAGAGCGGTTCAAAGGAAGTCTGCGCGCACTATCCATTAGTACCGTATTGGCAGGCGTATTCGGAAGTAGTCCTCCTGTTGCTGCAGCCGAGACGACAGCCGGAATTGCGGCAGGCGGTCGCACAGGTTTGACTCCACTCGTTACAGCTGTGTTATTCGGGGCTACTTTCTTCTTCATCCCACTGCTTGGTTACATTCCGGACAGTGCAATTGCACCTATTTTGATCATTATTGGTGGCCTGATGGTGCAAGGTGTGAAAGATATGGATTTTGGTGACTTCACAGAGGCATTCCCAGCATTTCTGATCATGGTCATGATTCCATTTACATATAGCATCGTGGACGGTATGGCGTTTGGATTTATTGCCTATCCATTAGCGAAGCTGGCAGCAGGTCAAGGTAAACAGGTGCCTGTGGTCATGTATGGCATTTCCATCCTCTTTTTAGCCAATTTTGTGTTGCATGGAGTCTTGTAATAAGAAAAGGCAACGTCATGTAAATTCATACGTATGATCTCTGGTGAGCAGATGGAGAACGGGAGGAACGGGAATGGAAGAGCAGCAACAAGCAGGGCAGAATGACCAGAAGGTAGGAAAAAAGGGATTTAAGGATTTCGTCAAGCTTATCGCTTCCACGAACCCGCCAAAACTGATCTTGATTCTGGCCCTCATCTTAACTCTGATTCAAACTACAGCCGGACTGATTGTGCCGTTGATGACCAAAGGTCTGATTGATGGCCTAACCACTTCGGCACTGAACAAATCTGTTATTTTGTTATTGCTTGGGGCATTTGTGATTCAGGCGATTGCCTCGGGCATTAGCATTTATATGTTAAATTACGCCGGACAACGCGTGGTCGCAACGCTTCGAACCAAGCTGTGGAACAAGGTCTTGTCGCTGCGAATGCCGTATTTTGATCGTAATCGGACAGGCGATACGATGAGCCGGATTACGAATGATACAAGCCAGATCATGACGTTGATCGCGGATTATCTGGTTTCCTTTGTGTCGAACATCGTTGCTGTTGTGGGTGGCGTGGCATTACTATTTTACTTGGATTGGGTGATGTCGCTCATTATCCTGAGTCTGGTGCCACTTACGCTGTTGATCCTGTTGCCGGTGGGTAAAAAAATGTACAAGATTTCCAAGAAACAGCAGGATGAGATGGCAGGTCTTACGTCCGTACTTAGCCAGGTTATTGGTGAGATCCGCTTAGTCAAAGCCTACGGCACGGAGAAACAGGAATCAGAAGCAGGGGATTCCCGGATTCGTAAAATGTTTGCTTTTGGCTTGCAGGAAGCACGTATTCTTGCTCTGATCGGTCCCTTGTTTACATTTGTCATGACTGCCGTATTGGTCGTTATTCTGGGTGTGGGAGGAATGCGTGTAGCATCTGGCATGCTGTCACCGGGTGAACTGGTCGCCTTCATATTGTTGTTGTTCCAGGTCATTATGCCAATGGGGCAATTCACAACGTTATACTCCCGTTTACAGAAAGTTGTAGGTGCAACAGAGCGTATACAAGCTATTCTCGCTGATGAGGAAGAGCCACATGACAGCACCAAGGTAGCTCCAAAAGGAAATGAGACGATTGCATTCCATGATGTACACTTTTCCTATGTCACAGGTGAGGAAGTGTTGCACGGGATCAATCTGACGGTTCCTACACGCAAGGTGACGGCGATTGTTGGTCCAAGCGGTAGCGGGAAATCAACACTGTTTTCTTTGATGGAGCAGTTCTATATGCCCGATTCAGGCCATATTTCATATGGGGGACAAGCGATAACGAAATATTCGTTAGCCTCCTGGCGCAGCAAGATCGGGTATGTATCTCAGGAAAGTCCACTTATGGCGGGTACGATCAAAGACAATATCACGTACGGATTGGGCCGTGAGGTCACGATGGATGAGATAAGGCGAGCTGCTGAGATGGCCTATTCTGCCGACTTCATAGACAAGCTGCCACAGGGTTATGACACGGAAGTGGGCGAGAGAGGAATCAAGTTATCCGGGGGGCAACGTCAGCGAATTGCTATTGCTCGAGCCTTACTGCGCAGTCCGGATATTCTTATGTTGGATGAAGCAACATCCAGTTTGGATAGCACCTCGGAGTATGAAGTACAACAGGCTTTGTCCAACCTGATGGAAGGCAGAACCACGATCGTGATCGCGCACCGTTTGTCCACAGTGGTGGATTCCGATCAAATTGTCGTTTTGGAGCATGGACATGTTACCGGAACCGGAACTCATGCTGAATTGATCAGCAATCATCCGGTATATCGTGAGTTGGCACAGAAGCAGTTTGTGGCACAGGAAGGTCAACATTGAAATGTGAACTAGATCGATTACTGTTGTTCAAAGATAAGGTTCAAATATAATTCAATTGAAGACCGTTGTTCATTCGTTCATTACGAGCGTGAGCAACGGTTTCTTTTATGCGGTTATCTAGGTTGCTGTAGCTTTTTCCACATCAATATGATATAGTGGGTATCCTTTTGCGTTGCCAGATCTAGGTGATGCAGAGCAAAACATATTCTTAGGAGGTAACTGAAACATGTCAGACAGCTTTCAAAGTGCCTATCAAGAAGAAGAGTACAGGTTAGAGCGAACGATGGAGGAAGTGGACAGTCAGCTGGAACGACTGCAGAACATTCCGGTGTATACCGGCCACGACTTCACAGAACAAGTGCTGGAAGCTGGACGCGAAGAGCGCCGCACCGCCTTGTCCAAGAGCGCGCAGCAACCCTATTTCGGACGCTTGGATTTCGAAGAACAGGGCAGTGGTGCACGGAAACCGCTGTATATTGGCAAAATCGGCGTAGACCGCGAAGAGGTGGGAGAGCATCCGCTCGTCATCGATTGGCGTGCTCCTGTCGCCAGCCTGTTTTACTCATTTACCGGAGGCGAAGCCTCCGCTACGTATGAAGCCCCGGAAGGGCTTATTGAAGGTCTGGTATACCTGAAACGAAACGTTGTCATTCGGCAGCGGATATTGGAACGTGTGGCGGATACATATAACCGTGACAGCGACCAGCCAGCGGTATCAGATGAATTCCTCGTTTATCGTCTGGGAGAGAACAAGGATAACAAACTCCGTGACATCGTATCTACGATTCAGGCGGAGCAGGATCTGATCATTCGTGCGGCGAGAAACACCGCATTGATCATTCAGGGTGTAGCTGGATCCGGGAAAACAACGGTTGCTCTGCATCGGCTTGCCTTTTTGCTGTATCAGTACAAGGAGCAGGTATCTGCGGAGAAAATGGTTATTTTTGCGCCCAACCACATGTTCCTGGATTACATCTCGGATGTGCTTCCGGAACTCGGAGTAGGGGATATTCAGCAGCGGACATTCCCGGATTGGGCGATGAATCTGCTGGGGCTGGAAATGCCTTTGGCGAATACGTCGGATACTTTGAACACCTGGTTCGAAACACCTGATGCCCGGCCTGAATTGAATGATGATGTACCTGGACGTTACAAAGGATCGATCCGTTTCATGGAGCTTATTCGAGAGTGGCTCTCGGGGATGGAAGCGGATTCCGTACCGGATATGGACTTCAGTCCATGGGATGGTAAGGTCCTTAGCAAGACGGAGATTGAGAACTGGTTCGGTGAGGAATACAAACATTATCCGCTGGCCAAACGCAAAGAACGGGTCATGGCGCGGGTTCACCGCTGGATTGAGATGGAACTTAAGAAGCCGATGCCAGAAGCTGTGCGCAAAGAACGCAAGAAAAAAGCGTCTACTCGTGAGAAAGCTTATGCCAAAAAATGGCCTCAATACGAGCCGCTTACGTTATATAAACAGCTGTTCAAAGCTGCAAAGGGCGGCTCTGTGCCAGCCTCGCTCAGCGGGCTTATTCCAAAATTAGTCATGAAACAAACAGCAGCAGATCTGAAGCAGGATATCGTCCGTGAAGAGGATCTGCCTGCATTGGTATACATTCATACACTGGTCCATGATATTGAGGGTTCGGAGCGGTTTGATCATGTCGTGATTGATGAAGCGCAGGACTTTTCCCCTTTTCATGTGGCGTTATTGGATCAGTTCGTCAAAGGGCATTCCTTCACCATACTGGGTGACTTGTCTCAAGGCATTCATGAGTACCGTGGTGTTCATGCGTGGGAAGAGATGAGTTCTCTGTTTCCTGAGGAACAGAATGCATACTTTGCATTGACCCGAAGTTATCGTTCGACGATGGAAATTATCGATTATGCCAATACGATTCTGGAACGTGGCGTCAAGAGCGGAATTACGGCGATTCCTGTTTTCCGTAGTGGAGATCCGGTTCGGACGCTGGCTTATGGAGGCGAAGGGCGGACGGCGAGTCTGGAGCAGGCTTTGAAGGTGTTAACGGTCAAAGACTACCGAACAGTCTCCATCCTGACCCGTACACTGCATGAAGCAGAGGAACTTCATCGTGAACTTCAGGCCGCAGGCTGGGATCTAAACCTGATCGATGGTGGCAAAAAGCAGTACACGGGTGGACACTCCGTTTTACCGGTCTACTTGTCCAAAGGGTTGGAGTTTGATGCCGTTATTGTGGCAGACGTAGACCAGAAGCATTATTTGCCAAATGCGGGTGATGCAAAGCTGTTGTACGTTGGTTGTACACGGGCCTTGCACGAATTGTGGTTGTTCCATGACGGTGTACTGCCGATCTATGCGGCTGCAACACATAATCCCGATGGCGAACCCGTAACCATTCAGGGTTGGCCAGAGCTTGGTTAGATAGAGTTTACTTATACAACAAAAGGCATGACGTTCATGGGAAAGTCCCATAAGCGCATGCCTTTTTTGCTTTTGTGCGAGAAATGATTAATCTTCCAAGGAAGAACGATGAAGAAGTTCAAGTTATGTTACTCTATTTCTCATTCTGGATGAGCGACGGTTCACCAGGAATATACCAACACCAATGAATAAACCGCCTGCCAATGCAAACCACTGAACGTGCTCTCCCAGCAAAATCCAACTCGATAGTACACCAAAGAACGGTGCCAGAAACAGATACGAACTGGTTTGGGCTGGGTCACTATTCTGCAGCAGATAAAACCAGAGTGAAAACTGAATGATGGAGCAAACAAGCGTTAACCAGAGCAGCGCCATAACCGAGGTGGTATTGACCATAAAGTGAGGCTGTTCAGTCCATACGCTCAGCAGAAGCAACGCAGCACCTCCAGCGAGCATCTGATAGGCAGTTAAGACAAAAGTATCATAGCCATTACCCCAGCGTTTGATGAGCAATGTGGACACGGCAAAGGAAATCGCACCACCAAATCCAATCCAGGTTCCGGGGCTAAAGCTCATCTGCCACCCAAAAGTTAACATTATCCCGATGAAACCGAGTATAACACCGATCCACTGACTGAAACGGTAGGTCACTCTATATAAGAGAGCACTGAGGATAATGACCAGCAATGGATTGGTAAATGTAATAATGGCAGATTCGCCAGATGTAATCCAGTTCATGCTGTAGTAGGCGCAGCCCATCACTCCTGCGGATTGGAACAGGCCAATGAGGATTATTTTCAACCAAGACTGCCATCCAGTAGGCAAAGGACGTTTACGAAGGAACAAGGCCATCAATCCACCAGCCAGTACATAACGTATGCCCATGAGCAGGAAAGGTGGGGCATATAACATGCCGATCTTGCCAACTGGAAAAGAAGTACCCATGATTAGCGTTGTCAAAATGATCAATAGTGTATATTTCAATGGTTTGATGATCCGGGTATCTTTATCATGACTGGAGCTCATAACGTCTGTCCGCTATCTACAGTAATTAGCTGCCCGGTCATGGATTGCTGTTCCAGCGCAGCACAGATCATGTGTGCGATATCCTCAGGTGAGGCAATGTGCTGCAATAACACTTCTCCACCGAGATGATTCATGCGCTCCTCGTTTCCAGCCCACCACCTTGTCGCAACTGCGCCAGGGACGATAGCATTCACCCGAATGTGTGGGGAGAGTGCGTGCGCAAGTGATAATGTCAGACCGTGAACTGCCGCTTTGGAGACGGCGTAAGGGAGGGATGAGCCAGAACCCGTACTTCCTGCAATGCTGCCCAAATTCACGATGGAACCACTACCAGCCTGTCTCATGCCTTCCGTTACTGCACGAGCGCAATGAAACATGCCTTTCACATTCACATCAACCAGCTCATTCCAGATGTCATCTGTAACAGACTCCAGATCGTGCATGGGGATATGGTGCGTGATTCCAGCGTTATTTACAAGTGCAGTGATCGGGCCATAGGTTTCAGTTACTGTAGTTACCATCCGCCGGACATCAAGATCATTGGCAACATTAGCTTGAACGGCGAATGCATGGCCTCCCGTATTCAGAATGTGTTGAACAGTCTCGTTTGCTGCATCTTGTGAGCGGGAATAGTTGACAGCGACCAAGGCTCCGCGTTCAGCGAGCATCTCACTTACAGCACGGCCTATACCTGTTCCACCACCTGTGATCAGAGCAACTCTATTTTTCCAGTATGTCATGCTGAACACTCCTTATCATCATCCAGTCAGATGACTGGTTTGGGATCTACATGAATTGTAGTCCGGTTTACACATGAAGTATAATGATTGGTAATGAAGTGGATATCATTTTGAATGATGTCAGAGTGGAGGGACCATGGAGAGCGGGGATCTTAGAATATTTCAGTGTGTTGCACAGGAAGGGAATCTGACCAAAGCTGCTTCTAAACTGGGGTATGTGCAATCCAACGTAACGGCACGAATCCGGCATCTGGAAGCAGAAGTAGGTACAACGTTGTTCATTCGTCATAACCGAGGCATGACGTTATCTCCAGCCGGAGAAATGTTGCTGACCTATGCAGATAAAATTATTGGTTTGCTGAATGATGCTTCCAAGGCGCTTCGGGCGACGAGCACACCATCGGGTCCAATGCGAATAGGGTCTACACAAACCGCGGCGGCCGTGCGACTACCTGAACTTTTCGTCAGATATTATAAACAGTATCCAGATGTCTCCTTGTCACTGGTTACTGGTAATTCGCAGATGCTTATGGATCAGGTTATTGGGTATGAATTGGAGGGAGCATTTATAGGCTGTCCCTGTGATCATCCTGATATCGTTTCTATTCCCATATTTGATGAGGAACTATTTGTTGTCTATTCTGGTATGGGTCCTACGGATGAAGATCTTAAGAGTAAACCCATTCTTGTCTACAGCATGGGGTGTTCCTATCGTCAGGTTTTGGAGGAATGGTTAGAGGTGGGTGGTGTTACCCGCCCAGTAATTATGGAATTCGGAACCCTTGAAGCGATTATTAGTGGGGTTACTTCAGGTATGGGAATTTCCTTATTACCAGAGATTGTGATTAGGCATCAGATCGAAAATGGATTACTGCGCACGCACACACTCCCCGTCGGTATGAATCGTATGATGACTCATTTTATTACTCGCAAGGATGCCTTTGTCAGCAGTGCACTTCATGCATTTATGGCTATGTTACCGCGAGAGTATGATATGATAGAGAGTGGAGAACCATCAGAAGTGTAATTGTATTCAAGGCAAGGCAATCCGTTAAGGAAGTGATGAGCAATGGATTTATTTTCGTTTCAGCAAGACTCAAAACCACAAGCTAGATTGCTCGCAGACCGCATGCGGCCAGAGCATCTGGATGAATATATTGGACAGGAACATATTATTGGACCGGGGAAATTGCTCCGGCGCGCCATTGAGGCTGATCAGATATCATCCATCTTGTTATACGGCCCTCCGGGATGCGGTAAGACAACCCTTGCACATATTATTTCTCAGCAAACGCAAGGACAGTTCGTTCGACTGAATGCAGTGGAAGCTTCCGTCAAGGATGTGCGTGAAGTCATCGAACAGGCGCAAACGAACAAACAGCTGTATGGAACCAAAACCATTCTATTCCTCGACGAGGTACATCGGTTTAACAGTTCACGTCAGGATGCGCTATTGCCAGCGGTAGAAAAGGGCACGATTATTTTTATCGGTGCAACAACAGAGAATCCCTTTCATTATGTCAATGGAGCCTTGATGAGCCGTTCTACTCTGTTCCAGCTAGAATCGCTAAATAAGGATCATTCCCTAATTGCAATGCGCAGAGCATTGAGTGATGCGGACAAAGGTCTGGGGTTCATGGAACTGCAGGCGGACGATGAGGCGCTTGAGCATATTGCAACGATGGCCAACGGAGATATTCGGCGTGCGCTTAACGCGCTTGAACTGGCTGCGTTGACCACGCCACCGGAGAAGGATGGGTCCATTCATATCACGCTTGGTGTAGCTGAAGAGTCTATTCGACGCCCCATTGTGAAGGCAGATGAATCCACCCAGTATGATGTGCTGTCTGCATTTCACAAGAGTATTCGGGGTTCCAGTGATGCGGCGCTGTTCTGGTTTCTATACGCGGTGGAGAAGCTCGGCATGGACCCGATGACCTTCATTCGGCGTCTGATTGCAGCGAGCAGTGAAGATATTGGACTTGCGAACCCGCAAGCCATGACTCAGGCGATTGGAGCACTTGATGCGTACCGAAATAACGGCTGGCCCGAAGCCAAGCTGAACATTGCACAAGCGATTCTGTTTGCGGTCGAAAGTCCAAAATCCAATGCGGTGTACACCGCCATTTCCAAAGCCATGAACGCCATTGATGAGGTAAAATCGGCAGAAGTTCCACTTCACTTGCGAGATACGCATTACTCGGGTGCCGTGAAGCTCGGACATGAGGGTTATCAATATCCACACAACTATCCGGGGCATTACGTGAAACAAGAATATTTGCCGAAGCAGCTCTCACGGAGAGTATTCTATGAGGCCACGGAGCAGGGAAACGAATCGAAGATTAGGTTAAACCAACAGCGGCGTAGGGATTTGTAAGATCAGTCAGATCACTCGGGAGATGCACATAACATGAAAGAGCTTTTGTATATAGGGGCAGGTGGATTTCTCGGAACAGTGACCCGATATGCCATACAGTTGGCGATACCAACTGTACATGGGGGGTTCCCTTGGGCAGTGCTGTTAATCAATGCGATGGGCAGTCTTTTTTTAGGGTGGTTCTTTACCATAGCTGTTCCAGGCAAAATAACACCACAACTTCGACTGGCGATTGGTACAGGTTTTACTGGCGCATTTACAACATTCTCCACGTTTACACTGGATATTGTTCGTTTATCCGAAGGGGGCGAATGGATTAATGCCGCGATTTATATGATTGTAAGTCTGTTGGCAGGATTAATGCTTTGTGCGCTGGGAATGAACCTTGGACAGCGTATGTTGGGAACACCAAGACAAGAGGGTGATGCCTCATGATCCTATGGATTGGTTTAGCAGGTGTGCTGGGTGCGGTACTGCGTTACAGTCTGGGAAAATGGGTCTCTGGCTTGCTGGGAACGACTTTTCCATGGGGGACATGGATCATTAACATCAGTGGTTCACTGTTGCTTGGGCTGTTATACGGGTGGCATCAATCTGCAATGATCTCAGATGGAATCTGGGTGATCTGGGGAACCGGGTTCTGCGGTGCGTACACCACGTTCTCCACCTTTGGTTATGAAACGTTAGGACTTATGGGTCGACAACGATACGCAAGCGCGGCGCTCTACGTCGTCAGTTCGGTTGTAGTTGGGGTGTTGGCCTCCTTGGCAGGAGTCTGGTTGACTGCATAACGAACTAATTTTATTTTTTTTGCAAAGAAAAGCAGGAAAAAAGCCATCCTTCATGGTATACATGAAAGACGGCTTTTTTAATAGGGATACACGGTATTGTGTATAATCCGCATTTTAATGGACAAGCTCTATTATTGCATTGCGGGTACAGGTACCTTTTGCACCTGATCGATCGTACCCCCACCCAGGCAGACCTCTCCGTCGTAGAAAACAACGGCTTGTCCTGGCGTAATGGCTTTTTGCTGCTGATCAAATTGTACATCCACACTTCCATCTTCCTGCCAGGTCAATGTAACACCTTGATCCGGCTGACGATAGCGGAATTTGGCAGTACAACGGAATGGCACATTAGGCATGTGATCTGCACCGGCAATCCAGTTCACACCCGTAGCGGTTAGACCCGTGGAGTACAGGCTTGCGTGGGCATCGCCCTGAACAACAAGTAATTGATTTTTCTCCAGATTCTTGTCTGCAACGAACCAGGGTTCACCATTGCCGGAACCACCAATGCCAAGACCTTGGCGTTGTCCAAGTGTGTAGTACATCAGACCGTCATGACGACCTTTGACTTCACCGGTTGCGATATCAACCATGTCTCCACCTTTGGCAGGCAGATAGTTACTCAGGAACTCTTTGAAATTACGCTCACCGATGAAGCAGACACCTGTGCTGTCTTTTTTCTTGGCAGTATACAAACCAGCCGCTTCTGCGATTTTGCGTACTTCCGGTTTGGGCAGATGACCAATCGGGAACATGGCTTTGGACAGCTGGTTCTGATTGAGTGCGTTAAGGAAATACGTTTGATCCTTATTGTTGTCCACACCACGAAGCAACTTGAGTGTGCCATCTTCTTTAATCAGGCGAGCATAGTGTCCTGTAGCTACATAATCTGCGCCGAGATCCAGAGCTTTGTTCAGGAATTCACCAAATTTGATCTCACGATTACACATGACATCCGGATTTGGCGTGCGACCCGACTTATATTCATCAAGGAAATAGGTAAATACTTTATCAAAATACTCTTTCTCGAAGTTGACAGTGTAGTAAGGAATGCCGATCTGTTCACATACGCGGCGTACATCCTCTGAATCTTCTTCAGCGGTACAGTGGCCGAACTCGTCGGTGTCATCCCAGTTTTTCATGAAAATGCCGATGACATCGTACCCTTGCTCTTTCAGCAGCAGTGCGGTAACGGAAGAATCGACACCTCCGGACATGCCAACGACGACCCGTGTATTTTCAATTGTTTTGGACATCGTTATCACCATTTCTATATATAAATGTGTTTCGTTTCTTATTCTAGCATAACCGGACTCAAGATACGATACACCCGGCCAATTTTGGATAGTGTCCACCAGAGGCGCACATTTTGGAATATCGTCAATCTTTCTTTTCCATAAAGCATGCAGATATGTTAACATTAGCTGAGGGTTATGATCGGAATACGGAGGATTAGAAGGTTTATGCTAATCTCAATGCATCTCCGCTGTGGACAGATCGTGAAACATACGGTCATGGACCATAGGATTAAATATAAAGTTTCCAATCGTTTCTGAAAATTGAAAGAGGTGACTCCTTTGAAAATATCGACAAAAGGCCGTTACGGCCTCACAATCATGATGGAGCTTGCTGCCAGAACAGGCGAAGGCCCTACATCACTTAAAAGCATTGCCGAGCGCAACCAGCTTTCGGAGCATTACCTGGAGCAACTGATTGCTCCACTACGTAATGCAGGACTGGTGAAAAGTATTAGAGGTGCTTACGGCGGTTATATCCTTGCGGGTGATCCTGCAACCGTGACTGCAGGCGATGTAATCCGTGTACTGGAAGGGCCAATCTCTCCAGTAGATTTCACAGAGGAAGATGATCCGGCGAAACGTGATCTCTGGTTGCGTATTCGTGACGGCATTGCGGAAGTGTTGGATTCCACAACACTGAAAGACCTGATTACCTTCCAGGATCAGGACAAAAAAGACAGCTACATGTTCTATATTTAAGATCATTAATTCGCATCACAGAACACAATAAAGCCCCCAACTTGGGGGCTTTAGACATGCCAATGGGTACTTTGTTCTGTTCTTCAATTTCTACAGATTATTTTAATTGAGCAGGGCTATGTATTCAGCCGCGGGATTTACAAGATGGTCAGTGTGAACCTAACTGGATCACTTGTAAATCAGCGACTTTTTAAAGTTTCTATATCAGCTTCCATGCGTAACTGACGGCGATTCAAAATATCAATGCTGTGCTGATGGGTATTCAATTCGGTAGTTACTTTGCGTTCAGAGGCGGATTGGGAAGCGTCAAGACGTTTCGTAACTGTCAATGTTTCCAGAACAGCTTGTTGAAGAAGCGGAATGTTTTTAGTTTGTTCCTCAATGGTGTCCAATCTGCTTTCCATGGTATTCAGTCTGTCATCGACAGTGTCTAGTCTGCTCTCTACGGCACCGAGCCTCTCTTCCATAGCATCAAGCCGGTGGTCTATTTTTCCAAGATGTCCATCAATACTGTCGAATCGTTTGTCCATTTGTTGAAGCTGATTCAGAATCTGCCCGAGAATGGGGTCACTCATGTCTCTCTCTCCTTTTTGAAATGGATATATAACATTATACACGAAGATGTGACAATAGAGCATCCGTTTCAGTTTCCAATTTTGACAGTTTGCCATGAGATAGAAATTTAACATATAACGGGGTGAAGATAAATGAAACGAATTTATTTGGATCACGCCGCATCGACACCTATGCATCCACAAGTCGCAGAAGCGATGATGAACGTCATGACAGGGCAATTTGGCAATGCATCAAGTATCCATGCTTTTGGGCGTGAGGCCAAACGGACTGTCAGCGGAGCAAGGGATGTCATTGCGGCGTCTTTGGGCTGTTTCCCGGACGAATTGGTATTTACCGGAGGTGGCACGGAGAGTGATAATCTGGCGATTTTCGGAGCAGTCTCAACAAGGCAGGATAAGGGGAAACACGTCATCACGACCGCAATTGAGCACCATGCTGTATTGCATACGTGTCAGGAATTGGAGCGGCAAGGTTATGAAGTAACCTATCTATCTGTTGATCGTTATGGACGAATTAATCTGGATGAGCTAAAAGAGGCCATTCGACCAGATACGGTATTAATCACCATGATGTATGCCAACAATGAAGTAGGCACGATTCAGCCTATCCGCGAGGTGGGTGAGCTTGCCCGTCAGCATAATATCATTTTCCATACCGATGCAGTTCAGGCTCTGGGCAGCCAGAATATTTCCTGTAAGGAACTGCCTGTGGATCTGATCAGCTTCTCAGCGCATAAAATCAATGGACCTCAGGGCGTAGGTGCACTCTATGTCCGGCGAGGAATTGTGCTGGAAGCAAGAGCTCACGGTGGGTTGCAAGAGCGTCAGCGTCGCGCTGGTACGGAAAATATCGCAGGTATTACCGGATTTGCAGAGGCGCTCAAGATTGCATCAGCACAAACGGAGGCGCATCGTCAGCATGATTTGGAATTGCGTAAACTTTTGTTGGAACAGCTTGAAATTCATGTGGGTACGGAGCACTTTCACGTGAATGGACATCTGGAGCATACGCTGCCAAACATCCTGAATATCAGCTTTCCGGAAGTGTCCACAGAGACGATGTTAATGAATCTGGATATGGAAGGGATTGCTGTTGCAAGCGGTTCTGCCTGCACTTCCGGGTCACTTGAAGTCTCTCATGTGCTGAAAGCGATGAAATTGCCTGAAACATTTTTACACTCTGCGATTCGATTTAGTTGGGGATTGGGTAATACTACGGAAGAAATCATGATAACCGCCGAAAAAATTGGAACCATTCTTGGACGTCTGCGTAATAGACCCTAAGGGGAACTTTACACATGGAACAGAAGGAGGGAAGAAGTTCCATTTCATCGGTTGGATAGAAGCGGTTTTGATGATCGGCGTCTGATTGCCACTCATCAACTTTGGGCATACCTAGCAAGAGCGCCGCGCCTATTTAATGATAAGAAGATGAGGGGGACCCAGCGATGAAGCTTCAGGAAATGATCGGACTTGCCGTTTTTGATGTTGAGGACGGGAAGCAGGTCGGTAAAATCCAGGATTTCATTGTGAATGATGATTGGGAGATCGAAGGCATTGAGCTTGAGAACAAAGGTCTGTTTACCAATCATGTCAAAATCGTGCAGTGGCAAGATATCGTTGCCTACGGCGAAGATGCCGTCATGATCCGTAATCAACAGGCTGTCCGCAAGACGGGAGCCGACGACATAAAATACACGTACCTCCTCGGTCGGTCTAAATTGAAGGAGATGTCCGTGCTCACCGAAGAAGGTTTGCTGCTCGGGCGTGTCTCCGATGTTTATTTTGACCAAGAGTTGGGAAATACAATAATAGGGATTGAAATTACGGACGGTTTTGTGTCCGATCTGATCGAGGGCCGCAAATGGCTGCCATGTACAAGCGATATGTCCATCGGGGAAAGTGCCATTATGGTGCCGTCTCTGAGTGAACAACGCTTGGAAAATGCCATTCATTCTGTTAATGGATAGGTGAATGAATATGAAATGTCCAAACTGTAGTTCCAAAGATATCGGGAAAATTGGTTCCCACCAGTTTTATTGCTGGGGATGCTTTATTGAATTAACGGTGAACGGTGAGAAAATGTCTGTATATCAGGTGGAAGAAGACGGTACGCTGAGTTCCCTGGATGATCTGTTTTTCGGGGACGAGCTGCCACAAGACTTCCCTCATCTTCACGCTTCTTCTTAATAAGCAGAATAACTTCCTCTATATGCGGTTTCATGACAATGTCTGTCATGGGAGGCTGTCGTTAATTGTTGGCAGATGTATATAGATGCGGTTACATAGTGGCTCGGTTGGTGTATGTATGATTATATGCTATCCTATACTGCAAAATGCGCTTCCTTCTCTGATGAAGGAGGCGTTTTTTGGTTTAAGAAAAAAAGTTCGGATTGCTCCTTCCACTTCTGCGCTTTGTTAATAAATATTACCTTTCCTACATATACTGACTCTCAGAGCCAGTCCAAAAGGAGAGATGCAAAGTGGAGCAATTAACCAAAAACAAGCTGTTCCGTTACGCGATCTGGCTGCTGCTCGGATTGATCATTTTATATTTTATATGGCTGCTACGGCCATTACTGCTTCATATATATGCGTTCCTGAAAACAGTGCTGGCACCCTTTATCGTAGCCCTTATCATATCCTATGTACTTAATCCGATTGTCAGCATGCTGGGAGGGCGCAAGGTGCCGCGTACGATTGCGGTACTGCTCATATATGCCTTTTTCCTGACCTGCCTCGGTGTCATTCTGATGAATGTCATTCCGGTATTGATTGAACAGCTGGGGGAACTCAACGAGCATATGCCTGAGCTATCCATGCGTGCCCAGAGCCTGATGAACAATATGGATCACAAATTAATGCCGCCAAGTGTGCGAACAGGCATGAACAGTTGGTTTTTTCAGATGGAGGATCGACTAACTCAGGGAATTACCGTGCTCATGGACAATATTGGGGCGACCATTAATGTGTTATTCAATGTGTTTATCGTGCCATTTCTGATCTTTTATATGTTAAAAGACTTTGAGGTATTCGAGCGTACCATTGTGGCATATCTTCCACGTTCACGTCGTAAAGCGATTGTCTCGGTGATGAAAGAGATCGATACCGCACTGGGGAACTACATTCGAGGACAGTTTATTGTCTGTGTCATTGTTGGTATCTTTGCCTACATTGGTTATATCATCATAGATATGCCGTATGCCCTGCTGCTTGCAAGCATTGTAGCTGTGTTTAACATTGTGCCCTACTTGGGACCGTTCCTTGGAGCTGCTCCTGCTGTGGTCATGGCATCAACCGTATCGTTTAAAATGGTGCTGCTGGTTGTCATTGTGAACACACTTTGCCAGGTGCTGGAGAGCAACGTTATTTCTCCTCAGGTGGTGGGACGTACGTTGCATCTGCACCCACTGTCGATTATATTTGCACTGCTCGTTGGAGGTGAACTGGCAGGCATTGTAGGTTTAATTCTGGCAGTACCTGTTTTTGCCGTACTGAAGGTAATTGTGCAACACTTTTTCGCCTATTACATCAAACGAAGGACCGACTAAATAGTAGACTCAAAACATCAACTGGCCCGCGTTGACACCCGCTTGTGCTACCGATATAATGAGTGTGTATGTTTAGAACATGAAATCGATGATGAAATAAAGTACGCCGAGGGTTCCTTTCCTCAGAGAAAAGACTTCTTCAGATCAGGGTGAGCCTGAGCTGATGGCTGGAAGAGTCTTGAAAGATGAAGCGGCGGAAAGCTAATTTCGGAGTGCAGGACAACCCTGCCGGGAGCGACCGTTATTTCGCATGAACGAGGAGATTGTTTGTTTGTCCGGGCAGCAAGGGATGAACAGCAATAACCAGGGTGGTACCGCGATAACATCGTCCCTGATTATTCAGGGGCGTTTTTTGTGTTTATTTTTACAAAAACAATGTTGACCAACCGGAGCGAATACGCAACGGACTATTATAATTTAATGGGGGCATCCAGTATGAAAGCCAGTGAAATCCGGTCCAAATGGATAGAGTTTTTTGCAAGTAAAGGTCACAAAATCGAGCCGAGCGCATCGCTCGTGCCTCACAACGATCCTTCCCTTCTGTGGATCAATGCAGGTATGGCACCGCTCAAACCATATTTTGACGGACGTGAGAAGCCAGAGAACCCGCGTCTAGCGAACTCCCAAAAATGTATCCGTACCAATGATATCGAGAATGTTGGTAAAACGCGTCGTCACCATACGTTCTTCGAAATGCTTGGCAACTTCTCCATTGGAGATTATTTCAAGGAAGAGACCGTAACATGGGCTTGGGAATTCTTGACCAGCAAAGAGTGGATCGGATTCGATCCGGAACGTCTTTCTGTAACGGTATATCCGGAAGATGAAGAAGC
The DNA here is from genome assembly GCF_038004645.1 of Paenibacillus sp. FSL M8-0212. Classification (NCBI taxonomy): domain Bacteria; kingdom Bacillati; phylum Bacillota; class Bacilli; order Caryophanales; family Paenibacillaceae; genus Paenibacillus; species Paenibacillus sp. FSL M8-0212. The sequence goes on from NZ_JBBORP010000001.1 coordinate 4,106,602, forward strand.
ATTCAAACTGTGGAACGAAAAAGTAGGACTGCCTGCTGAACGTATCATCAAATTGGATGAAAACTTCTGGGATATCGGCGAAGGCCCATGTGGACCTTGTACAGAAATCTTCTATGACCGCGGCGAAGCTTACGGAAACGACATGAGTGATCCTGAAATGTATCCAGGTGGGGAAAACGAACGTTACCTGGAAGTATGGAACCTGGTATTCTCCCAGTTCAACCATAACAAAGATGGTAGCTACACACCGCTTCCTAACAAAAACATTGATACAGGTGCAGGTTTGGAGCGTTTTGCTTCCATTCTGCAAAATGTGGATTCCAACTTCGACACAGACCTGTTCCAACCGATGATTCAAAGAACAGCCGCTCTTGCGGGTGTGAAATATAACGACAGCGTAGAGATTAATGTTGCATTAAAAGTCATTGCCGATCATATCCGTACGGTTGCTTTTGCAGTAGGTGATGGCGTTCTGCCAAGTAATGAAGGACGTGGATATGTCATCCGTCGCTTGCTTCGCCGTGCAGTTCGTTATGGAAAAGTGCTTGGACTTGACCGTCCATTCCTGTATGAATTGACAACAACTGTTGGTGAAGTGATGGGCATGTACTACCCTGAGGTAGTAGACAAACAGGAGTTCATCGCCAAAGTAATCAAAACCGAGGAAGAGCGTTTCCACGAAACACTCACAGATGGTCTGGCTATTCTGGCTGATATCAGCGGCACAGCCAAATCCGAAGGACGCACCGTTATTAGCGGACCTGAAGCTTTCAAACTGTATGATACGTACGGTTTCCCGTTTGACCTGACAGAAGATTATGCAGCAGAGCATGGTCTGACTGTGGACCGTGAAGGTTTTGATGCTTCCATGCAGAAACAACGTGAGCTTGGACGTGCTGGACGTCAAGAGAACGAGAGCATGAAAGTCCAAGGCGGACCACTTGCTGACCTGGAGGTTAAAAGCGAGTTTGTTGGTTATACTGACCTGTTGACGGAAGCAAAAGTGGTAGCCATCGTAGCTGGTGACGCCCTTGTTGAATCTGTAGGCGAAGGACAAACGTGTCAGGTTGTTCTGGACAAGACTCCGTTCTACGCGGAAAGTGGCGGTCAAGTGAGTGATCAGGGCTTGCTGCGAGGTGCTAGTGTAACAGCAAAAGTACAAGGTTTGTTCAAAGCTCCACTCGGACAACATGTACATCTGGTGACTGTGGAGTCTGGTGAACTGCGTGTAGGTGATGTGATCAACGCCGAAGTGGATTCAGCGAAACGTGGCGACATTATCAAAAACCATACAGCAACTCACTTGCTGCACAAGGCACTCAAAGATGTGCTCGGCACACACGTAAACCAGGCCGGATCGCTCGTAGAGCCACAGCGTCTGCGGTTTGACTTCTCTCACTTCGGTAGTATCACACCAGAAGAGTTGACAGAGATTGAACGTCAGGTGAATGAGCAGATCTGGAATCGTCTGAACGTGAACATTGAGCTGAAAGCTATTGATGAAGCTAAAGAAATGGGTGCGATGGCCCTGTTTGGCGAAAAATATGGAGATATTGTACGTGTCGTTCAAGTTGGAGACTACAGTTTGGAACTTTGTGGCGGCTGTCACGTAAATAATACTTCAGAGATTGGAATCTTCAAACTGGTGAGCGAGAGCGGAATCGGCTCCGGCGTTCGTCGGATCGAAGCTGTAACTGGCCGTGGCGCATATCTGTATGTGGAAAGCCAGTTGGAACTGCTCAAGCAATCAGCAGCACTGCTCAAAGCAAATGTGGCTGATGTACCTAAACGGATTGAAGGTCTGAACCTGCAACTGAAAGAAGCAGCCAGAGAGACTGAATCCCTGCAAAGCAAGCTGAGTGCCATGGAAGCGGGTCAATTGACCGATCAAGTGGTACAAGCAGGAAATACACAATTGCTGGCAGCACGCGTAGATGCTCCGAACATGGATGCACTGCGTACAGTGGCAGATGAGTTGAAAGTAAAATTGCCTAACGCCGTACTCGTATTGGGTGCTCCAGCGGACGGCAAAGTGAATTTTGTTGTAGCTGTACCTGCTGAACAAGTAAAACAAGGATTGCACGCTGGTAAAATCGTCAAAGAAGTCGCAGCAGTATGCGGCGGCGGTGGCGGTGGACGTCCAGATATGGCGCAAGCCGGAGGCAAGGATGCTACCAAGCTGGATGAAGCGCTGAAACTGGCGGTTTCGCTGGTTAGCGGGCATAATGCATAAATCGAACGAGGGCTTTCAAAGGCCAAAATATAGTTCGAAAGGTTCTGTTCGTTATACGGAGGTTGGATCGGGATGCTTCTTCCCGTCCAACTTTTGTACCTGAGAGCGAGTGGAATCGACTGATGCAATATGCTGAAGCCAGTAAAGGACAAGCAAAAAACACAATTGCCTTATCCTTTGTTTACTTGTGGCAGTCAGAATATGTTATTATATAAACAGAAATCAATTCGGCAGGACATGGTCCCCATGTTCATGCAGGAGCGAGGTGTCATCAATGGACTCCATGGATAAGACGGTTAAATTTAATGTGAAAGGTGACGAACAGGAAGCATCATCCAAAGAGATTCTTCTCACGGTATATGATGCATTGGTCGATAAGGAGTATAATCCGATCAACCAGATTGTTGGGTATCTGATTTCCGGAGACCCGGCATACATTCCTCGTCACAACAACGCACGTAGTCTGGTCCGTAAAAAGGAGCGCGATGAGCTGATTGAAGAGCTTGTACGTTCCTATCTGGCCAATCACCGGTAATGTACGCCGCTTCCGCTGTGTTGCAGCTATGCAGGCAGCGGGAAATGAACCGACAGAAGACAGCCTGAAGCTTGAGAAGGCGATGTTGAATCGACCTGAGCAGGCCCCAGGATGGGAGAGCATGGATGAAAATATTAGGTTTGGACTATGGGGACCGAAGAATCGGAGTTGCCGCGAGTGACGCCTTCGGTTGGACTGCCCAGGGATTGGAAGTGCTAGAACGCCGCCGTGATGAAGGCGAGTTCGCTCGGATTGCCGAACTTGTGCGTGAGCATGAGATTAGTGAGATCGTAGTCGGACTTCCCAAAAACATGAACGGCACCGTAGGACCGCGCGGTGAGATATGCATTGCTTTTGCCGAACGCCTGCGGGATGAACTGAATTTACCTGTTCACCTTTGGGATGAACGGCTGACAACCATGGCAGCAGAACGTACGCTGATCGAAGCGGATGTCAGTCGGAAAAAACGCAAGCAGGTTGTGGACAAAATGGCCGCAAGCTTGATTTTGCAAAATTATTTGGATGCCAATAGTAGAAGGTGAGGGGGATCAACAATGGCTGAAGATCAACTGGGTATGGAAGAAGAAGCGGAAATCATTTACATTGCGGATGACGAGGGTAATGAAGAGGAATTCGAAGTCATCATGAAGTTTGAAGTAGATGGTTCGGAGGCCAAGTACATGATGGTTGCTCCGGTTGAACCTGAAGATGGCGAAACGGATGTATATGCATTCCGTTATGAAGAAGAGGGCGACGATATCAAACTTTTCGTTATCCAAGATGATGCCGAATGGGATATCGTCGAGGAGACGTTTAATACATTTCTTGCTGAAGATGAAGAGGAAGCGAACTAAATGACGGAATATAGCCGCAAAGACCTGAAATGGACAGATTCACTGCGTCTGGCATTCGGTGCTCATGTTGAGCTCGAGGAAGAGAACGGTAAATCACAACCGTATGACTTGTTGGCTGAGTTCGAAGTGAACGGTCAGCAGTACGCGGTGCTCCGCAGTTCGTTGCGACCTTATGACGAGGTTGAACTTCTGCGGGTATCACCTGGAAGTGAAGACCAGATCATGCCAGAGTTAGTTACGATCGACGATGATGATGAGTGGGAGAACATCTCGGAGCTGTATGATGAGTGTACACTCCCCATTGACGAAGATTAATCAGCTTCAAATTTGAAGAAACCGGGAGGGCGGAGAAGTCCGCTCTTTTTGGTTGTGTAAAGGAGTTGTTTCTTTTTTGAAAGGGAAAGCAATTGTAGTCATACTGCTTATCATTGTAGTTCTTGCCGGAGGCGCTGGCGGTTACGTATGGAGTATGATGCGTCCCGTGGAAGCTTCTACAGAACCGGTCGTATTCGAGATTAAGAGCGGATCGGGAACTTCGAAAATCGCGGATCAGCTTCAAGAAGAAGGCCTCATTCGAAGCGGGTTAACCTTTAAAGGGTATTTAAAGTGGAAGAAACTAGGGTCTAATTTCATGGCGGGTACATATTCTATGAATCCTGGCGTGACATATGATGAGATTGTTAGCAAGCTGAGTAGTGGTGAAGTTGTACCTGAGGAAATGGTGAAATTTACGATTCCGGAGGGTTATAACGTTTTGCAAATGGCGGGTAAGCTTTCTTATGAGCATGTTGTAGATCGGGATGAATTCATCAAGCTGGCCAATGATCCTTCGGCCTTCGATGTAGATATTATCAAAGATATTCCAGTGGATGAAGAACTTCGCTATGTATTGGAAGGGTATCTGTTCCCGGAGACGTATGAACTGAAAAAGGGAAGTTCCACGCATGATGTGATGCAGCGGATGCTGGAAGAATTCCAGACCAAGATCAATTCCATACCTGATTTGGAAGCCAAGCTTCAGGAAAAGAACCTTTCCCTGCATGAACTGCTGACGATTGCGTCACTCGTGGAGAAAGAAGTTGTAGTGGACGAGGAGCGTGCTCTGGTTGCAGGTGTAATCTACAATCGGATCAATCAGGATATGAAGCTGGAGATTGATGCTACCGTGCAATATCTGCTCGATAGGCCAAAGGAACGATTGTTTTACAAAGATCTTAAGGTGAAAAGTCCGTATAATACGTATCTGAATAAAGGCTTGCCACCAGGTCCAATTGCCAGTCCAAGTCTTCCGTCCATTGAAGCAGCGCTAAATCCGGAAGCTTCGGAGTATCTGTTCTATGTGACGAAAAAGGACGGGTCATCCGGACATCTATTTGCCAAAACGTATAAGGAACACCAGCAAAATATAGCCAAAAGTAAGGCTGCGCAATAAGCGGAGGGGATTTATATGAGTAAGAAACATGAACTGCTCGTTACAGCAGCGAATGTGAAAGAGGCAGAAGTGCTGCTCCAGGCTGGAGCAGATGCTCTGGTTATCGGAGATGATCGATTCGGCATGCGTCTTCCAGGCAGCTTTAGCGTGGAAGAGACAGCAGAGGTGGTTGCCATTGCAGCCAAACATCAGGCGCGTGTGTATGTATCCATGACTAATCTGATGTCCAACGAACTGTTAAAAGAATTGCCTGAATATGTTCAAGCACTTGGCAGAATCGGTATTGATGGTGTGGAGTTTAATGATCCATCCGTGCTGGCTACCATGAAGGAATACGCACCACATGTGAAGCTGCACTGGAATGCGGAGATGACTTCAACGAACTATGCGACGGCCAACTATTGGGGAACCAAGGGAGCGAGTCGCGTTGTACTTGCCCGAGAGCTGAATATGGACGAGTTGACGGAAATGGTTCCTTTTCTGAAGGTGGAAGCTCAGGTTCAGGTGCATGGCATGACGAATATTTATCATTCCAAGCGCAGTCTGGTGCAAAGTTATATGGCTCATCAAGGGCGGCCGGTTGAGGGACATCTGGGCAAAGAGCGGGGATTGTTCCTGATCGAGGCTGAACGTCGGGATGAGAAATTCCCGATCTACGAGGATATTAACGGTACACACATTATGAGCTCAGAGGATATATGTATCCTCGAAGATCTTCATCTGTTGATGGAGGCGGGTGTGCACAGTTTCAAAATTGAGGGTATGTTAAAATCGCTTACCTACAATGAAGCTGTTGTACGTGCATATCGGACAGCGATTGACAGTTATGTAGCCGATGCTGATGCATATGCGTTCTCTGAAGAGTGGCTAGATGAGGTGCGGAAGTTACAGGACCCTGAACGTGAATTGTCGTTTGGATTTTTCTATAAAGAACAAGTGTATTAATAGACGAGGTGAACAGAATGGAAACAGTGGCGGTACAGCGGAAGTTCTCGGGTAAACGTAACCGTCTGGACAAACCGGAGCTGCTAGCTCCGGCGGGTAATCTGGAAAAACTGAAATTTGCAATCCATTACGGTGCAGATGCCGTATATATCGGTGGACAGGCCTATGGACTACGTTCCAACGCGGATAATTTCAGCTTTGAAGAGATGCGTGAAGGTGTGGAGTTTGCCAAAAAGTATGGAGCCAAAGTGTTCGTAGCGACAAACATCTATGCACATAATGAGGATGTTGAGGGGATCGAAACATATCTGCAAAACCTCTATAATGCGGGAATCTCTGCGATCATCGTAGCTGATCCGGCTATTATTGAGGTTGCCCTTCGTGCTGTGCCGGGCCTTGAGGTACATCTGAGTACTCAACAATCCACACTTAACTGGCAAGCCGTGAAGTTCTGGAAAGATGAAGGACTTCCACGTGTTGTTCTCGGACGTGAGACCAGCTTTGAAGAGATTGAAGAAATCAAGGCCAATGTGGATATCGAAATTGAAGCCTTTATTCACGGGGCGATGTGTTCTTCGTATTCCGGACGTTGTGTGCTCTCCAACCATTTTACGGATCGGGACTCCAACCGGGGTGGCTGTTGCCAGTCTTGCCGTTGGAAGTATGATCTGTTCGAGGATGCGAGAGAAGATACGGTGTGGGTAAGCGAAGAGGACATGCAGATGAAGGCACCTGCGCCATTCAAACTGGGTGAGAACCAGCTTCCTCTGTTCCAGGAACAGGATAATTCATTCTCCATGGGATCTAAGGATCTGTGCATGATTGGCCATATTCCCGAGTTGATTGATGTGGGTGTGGACAGTTTCAAGATCGAAGGACGTATGAAATCGATCCACTACGTGGCAACTGTGGTTAACGTATACCGTCAAGCCATTGACGCCTATATGGCGGACCCGGAAAATTATTTTTTGAAACCTGAATGGGTTGAAGAAATGAACAAAGCGGCGAATCGCCCGCTGAATACCGGATTTTTCTATGACACACCAGACCATGAAGATCATATCTATGAACCGGAAGAAAAGGCTGTGCCTTTTGACTTCGCTGGATTGGTCATGGGGTATGATGCTGAAACAGGAATGGCAACCATTCAACAGCGCAATCATTTCAAACCAGGACAGGAAATCGAATTTTTCGGTCCGGGAGGTCACTTTTTCAAACAGGTCGTCGGTGAAATACAGGATGAAGAAGGCAATGTTCTAGATGCTGCTCGTCACCCGTTGCAACTGATTAAAATGAAGGTAGATCAACCTGTTTCTTACTTCGATATGATGAGAAAAAAGAAGTAGGCTCAAATACCTATAATGTGTCAATATTGTATTATGATTTAACAAAATAGTGTTATGAAATTTACTTGGGGACCTCCGTTTATCGGCAGATGGGGGTCTTTTTTTTATAGAAAAATAGGAATAAAGTTGTAAAATATTTCTGGAAAGTGAAAGGGGAACGAAGAAAGCTGTCGAATACTACATATTTATAGGGGAGAGAAAGAAAAATCCAACAAGTAAATTACTGGCAGGTGAATGGGATTGGTTCAAAAGAAGCAGAACGACAGTGGGGAGCAAGTGACAAAAGCCGAGCAGGTTAATCCTGAGAAGGTTCAGAAAGTGAAGAAAGAAAAAGTAGTCAAAAGCAAAACAACAGGCAGTGGCAAAAAAATGTTTAAGATTGACCGCAGCAAGCTCAAGCTGGGCTGGATCAAGACTGATTGGGTGAAGAAACAATTAAAAAACCGGGATTGGAAAAACCTTGGAGGGTCTTCTTTCCAACAGATTAAGAAGGCAAATCCGGTTAAATCCGTAGGGGTTAAACTGTTCTTGATCTTTTTTGCGGGAATTATGATTTTTGTAGTGAGTTTGGGTCTATTATCCTATTCAAAAGCCAAGGGTACGATAGAGAAGAATGCATCTCGGGCCAATCAGGAGACAATTGATCAGACCAAACAAAAAATGGACATCATTTTGGAGCGGTTTGTGGATACATCCACACAGATTTTCTTTGATCCGGAAATGCAGTCCTTGCTTCAAAAAATGTCAGATACGAATTTGACTGCGTATGATACATTCATAAACTCAAGTTCAATCAACAAGCAACTGTCCAATGTTGCATTTACAAATAAATCTATGGAAGCGATTTATTTGGTACCTACGGACGATACAAAGTCCATTATGGGTACAGGTAGCAACAGTTCATCCATGGGCAATATTCGCCAGGAAGCATGGTATAGTGAGTTGATTGAGGCGGGCGGTTATCGCTGGCTTCCAACAGAGGTCAAGGAAGATGGCTCAACGCCAACGTTTAAAATCGCACGTTCAATGAAAAACCTGCAGGGAACGACCCAGTCGTATGTTCTGGTTATTGAACTGAAACTGGAAGTTCTGGAGGAACAATTGAAATCGCTTGATCTGGGTTCAGGAGCTGTTCTTCAACTGATTGCTCCCGATAATAAAGTGGTTGCATCCTCCATCTCGGATCGTACGGGACAAGATACAGAGCTTGCATTTGTCAAAGAGTTGACCGAACCAGCAGGTAGCACGAATACGGAGTATACGGTAGATGGCAAATCTACGGAAATGTTGGCTGTATACAGTACGATGGACACATCCAATTGGAAACTGGTTGGTATGATACCTACCTCTGTTTTGGTTCAGGATGCAAAAGGCATTCTGACCCTGACCCTGTGGATGGCGCTGATTGATGCGGGGATTGCAGTATTGATCGGGATCTGGATGGTGCGTATGATCGCTCGTCCACTCGGCAAATTAAAAGACCTGATGCAGGAAGGTGCGAAAGGTAATCTTAAAGTTCGTACACCATATAGCTCCCAGGATGAAATCGGTCAGCTCTCATCCGCCTTCAATCTGATGATGGAGCAGATCACAAAGCTGGTTGAACAAACCAATCGTTCTGCGCAGGAAGTATTGGATACGGCCTCTGAGCTGAGCAGTGCATCCAAGAAAACGGCTGTATCTGCTTCGGAGATTGCCGTAGCTACAGAAGAGATCGCAGGCGGTGCAGGCAGTTTGGCAACCGAAGCGGAACGTGGCAATGAATTAACTGACAATATCTCTCGTCAGATGCAGAGTGTAATCGCTGCGAATGAACAGATGGGTGATTCTGCGCGTCATGTAGAGATGTCCAGTCAGACAGGAACGCAACATCTGAATCAGTTGATGACCAAAACGCAGAAGACAGAAGAAATGATTGGTGCACTGGTGAATAAGGTTGATTCGCTGAAAGAGAGTACGTCTTCTGTTCTGAAAGTGCTTGAAGTGCTGCAAAACATTACGAAACAGACAAATATCCTTTCCCTGAATGCAACCATTGAAGCAGCACGTGCCGGTGCAGCCGGTCGCGGATTCATGGTGGTGGCTGATGAGGTTCGTCAGCTCGCGGCTCAATCCAGACAATCTATTGAGATGGTTGGAGAGATTACAGACAAAATCATGACTGAAATGAATGAAACCGTGGATGCTTTGTCGGCAGCTTATCCGTTATTCAAGGAACAGATGGATGCGGTTAAAGACACCAACGTCATCTTTGCTTCCGTACAGGAACAGATGGGTGCATTTGTGGAACGTCTGGGCATGGTGACAGGTTCTATTGGAGATTTAAACAAATCTCAAGGTACGTTGTCTGAAGCCATGAGCAATGTCAGCGCTGTAGCTGAAGAATCTTCTGCAACGTCCCAAGAAGTAGCTTCCTTGAGCAGTGAACAGCAAAATATCAGTAACCAGCTGGTAAATCTGTCTGGCAAACTGGAGAATGTGTCTACTGAACTGAAAGAAACCTTGTCACGCTTTACGGTGTAACAAGCCAAGGTTGAAATGAGGAGAACCTGTCCCGCACATGGGACAGGTTTTCTTTTTGTTTACCGGATAATTCCAAGCCATATCAGCAATAATATGTCAAAACGACAAAAGGTGAGATTGGGATGCATCTCCTTGCGAAACGGCGAATCTATATTACTTGTATTCTTCTAACTCTTGTCTTTGGATTGCTTATATTGCGATTGGGATGGATCCAGATCGTTCAGGTGAATCAGACGATGCCTGGATTTCATCGAACGGTACGGGAAATGTCTGTATTGCAGCGTGAACGCGGGGTGATGCTTGACTCAGGGCGGGGACAATTTACGGATTACAAGGGTGAGGCGTTGACCGGTAAACTGCAATGGGGACTGGTTCTTTTTCCACAGGCAAGTCCATTAGAGAAATTACGCAAGCAAGGGGCATTAGAAGGCTCCGAGATAATACAGTTGGCAGCTATATTACATACCGATTTGGATCAATTGAAGAAGGAATGGAATCAGGAAAGCGCACCTCATTTCTGGACAGCAGGTACAGATCAGCCTGTTCATTTGAACGCTGCTCAGGTGGAGCGCCTACGTAGTTTGCACCTGCAAGGAGCTGGCATCTATCCGATGATGACAAGGTATCTTCTGGGGCATACAGGGATGCAGTGGATGGGTTATCTGGCTGAACAGCCTGAGTCCTCCAAAGTTCTAACTGGGCATCAGGATGAAGTAAAACAGCCATTTGCCATGAAATCAGGGGCAGCGGGACTGGAGAGGACACTTGAACCCCTGTTGAGGGGAATTGGCCCTACGCTTGTATCACGTATGGTCTCGGGTGGTGGAGAGACTATTCCTGATATTCAGCCGCACGTCATTGCACCGGCCAATAGTCATTATCCTTTACGTGTAGAAACCACAGTCGATGCTGAGTTACAGCGTGGGTTGGAGCAGTTGACGCAAGAATCTGGATTACAAGAAGGGGCCGTGGTTGTGTTAGATGCCGCTAACGCAGATGTTCGCGCCATGATTTCCCGCCCTTTCTATCAGCCACAGCATGTAGACCCCAAGCAATCGGCATGGGGGAATCGTGCAGTACAGGGAGCCGTACCGGGTTCCATTTTCAAAATTGTCACTGCCGCTGCCGCTTTGGAGTATCAGGCGGTTTCTAACGGAGAAGAATTCCATTGTGGTGGTGAGTACGGAAGATACGGGCTGTCCTGCTGGAAGGAGCATGGTCATGGAAACCTGAATCTGGAGCAAGGGTTCGCAGAGTCCTGCAACATCGTATTTGCGGAAACGGCGCGCAGGCTTAGTATGGAGCAACTTGAGAATACGGCAGATCGTCTGGGACTGGCGCGTCCTGTAGGTTGGGAGGGGAAACAGATGGCTGGGATGCCCGTGTTACGACACTTTGATCATGAGGATCACGGGCGTGTGCGAACAGAGGCTGTTTCTTCTGCTGATGAAGGTGCGAAGATACAGACAGCAATCGGTCAGCGAGATGTCTTGGTCACACCGCTGCAAGCCGCCAATCTGATCGTGACACTGTTACATGATGGAAAGGTCAGCGCCCCACGTCTCGTTGAACGTATCCGATATGCGGATGGTGGCACCATCCTGGAGATGCCCTTGCATGATTCGTCTTCAGTAGCAGGACAGATTGCTCCCGCAACTGCACATAAGCTCTTATCCTGGATGAATAAGGTAGTCCGTGAGGGAACAGGAAAATCCCTGCAGCGTGCACGGTGGCATGTTGCAGGGAAATCAGGTACAGCTCAGGTACAGAAACATGGGGAGAAGCGAAACAATCAATGGTTCATTGGTTATGGACCTGTAGAACAACCTAAATATGCTGTAGCTGTTCTTGTCCAAAATGTCTCTCCTGAAAGCCAACATCAGGCGACGGCTCTCTTCAGGAAGGTGATGGACTATTTGGCGGAGTCCTCATGATCCTTCGCAGGAACGGGACGTTGTACAGTAGACTCGGCAGAATTCGCTGAGGCCTTATTAACGGGTGGGTCCATGACCAATGGAGAGGACTCAAATTCATCTTTTGGCAGGTGAATCCACTGTTGCAGGTACCCTTGTTGTAACAGTTCTTTCAGAAGGATCAGAAGCACTGGAGATAACACTACACCAGCCAGGCCAAAGATCGAAAGGGAGATCAGCATAAACGAAAGCATCAAGTACGCCGAAGATACACCAATCGAGTTACCCGATATTTTTGGTTCCAGCAACTGCCGTGTCAGCATCGTTACTGCCAGAATCACAATCAGGCCAATCGCCAGGCTACTATTGCCAATAATGAATAAGTAGACGATCCATGGAATAAATACAACAGGAACGCCAAGCAATGGTACCAGATCAAAAACCGCACAGACTGCTGCAATGGTAAAGGCGTTAGAGGTTCCCAAAATCAACAAACCTGCATAAATCAATACAAACGTAATGAGCATCATGATCATCTGTGCCTTCAGATACGAGCGAATGGTCTTGAACACGTGACTACGCATGAATTCAATAGCTAACTTTAATGTTTTGGGCGTTTTCGCACGGGCGAACTTGCGCCAGGATTCAATCTCGATACTGAGGAAAAATGCCAGAATAATCGCAATTCCGAAGTTCGTAATAAACGAAGAGAATGAACTGAGGAAACCTACAACGAATTGTGCTCCGCTAGTTACCCATTTGGACAGGAACCCGGTCAGTGTTGCGAAATAATCATTCGCTTTTTCCATAACTCCATCAGGAAGAGCGTCTGACTTGTCCTGAATGAATAACACCAGATTGGTGAATTCACGCTGTATCATTTCAATGTATACAGGGAAATTATCTTGAAGATTGGAAATTTGTGAAATGATAATTAAACCTACACCAAAAAAGGCAGCGACAATTAATGCAAGAAACAACAAGACGGAGATGGCGGCTCCAAGTGTCTTGGGCAATCCTTTGCGATGTAAAAATTTGGCCAGCGGTTCAATCATCCAATACACAATGAATGATAGAAAGACCGGTGCAGCCACTTGGTATAATTGACTAAAACCGTACATGATCACATACACGGTTAATACGAGCAGCGCGATATCAAAGACAGTGCGCCCGTATTTTTTGTAAAGCGGTAGCATGGACATGGCTCCTTTGATGGCAATAATTAGATTGTATTTATTGTACACGATAGCTATCTTTTTGGGAAAACAGGATTTAAGAAAAGTATGAACTATGATAAAATTAAAGGCGGTTTATTTTAGATAGTGCCCTTGTGCACCGTAATTCAGCATGAGAAGTGGGGAGCTTGCATCATGACAACGATACTTCATAGTATTTTACTGTGGTTATTGTATCTTTCATCTTTTTACGCCTTTATTCCAAGTTTGATTAGCAGGCTTTTTGGTTTTCGTGTATTTCGACGGGGAAGAAGTGATACACAATTTGCATTAACGTTTGACGATGGGCCAGATCCACATTATACGCCGAGACTGCTCGATCTGCTTCGTCAGCATCAAGCAAAAGCAACATTTTTTGTCGTTGGAGAACATGCCGCGAGTCATCCTGAACTCATTCAGCGCATACATGACGAAGGTCATCTTATTGGCATTCATAATTATATTCACAAGACGAACTGGCTCATGCGGCCGCGTACCGTTCGTGATCAGATTCAGCGAACAGGTCAGATTATCCATGAAGTAACCGGCGTGAAGACTTGTTATTATCGTCCACCGTGGGGGATTATGAATCTGTTTGATTTTTTCAGCAAGAAAGAACGTAAGATCGTACTGTGGTCTTCCATGTTTGAAGACTGGAGAAGCCGAATAGGTGCCGAGAGATTGACCGAACGGATGCTGAAGGAACTGAGAGGTGGAGAGGTCATGCTGCTGCATGATCGAGGAACGACCCTTGGTGCAGATGCACACGCGCCGGAGCAGATGCTTCAGGCGCTGGAAGTCGTCTTGCAGGAAGCTGAACGACTTGGGCTGCAAAGTGTACGCGTTGATACGTTGATGGGAGGTATCACAGTGAGCGAATCTCAGAACAAAACGCAATTACAGACACCATTGAAGCTATGGAAACGAATCGTTGTTGCCTTATGGCTGGACTGGGAGAAGTTGTTCCACTGGGTATATCATCTGCGGACGGCTTCACCAGAGGACCCGATGCTGCACTTCAGATCACGTGTATATCACGGAGCACGAGTGGAGATGAATGATGGCCATGTCATTCAAAATGGAGATCCGGTGATAGAACTGCATTTTGACAATCAGAAGTTGTTCGAACTTGGGGTGACTTCGCGTTCCAGTATGCATTTGGCTATTCGCATGATTCGGACGATGGAACAGCAATTGCCGGATTTGGCACGCATGGTGGCACTCGAACCTGAGTTACGCTCTGCCAAGGCGATATACGGTGTGAGCATGATTAACAGAGGCCCAGAAAAATTTGGATTTACCATACAAGAATTGCCTCCTGGACCGTTCAGTGCTGCATCCAAAGTATACCTGAAACTGCTCTTAAGTGTGATCCATCCAGCAGGAACCAAACGTTTGAAACAGCGTACAGAACAATTGGTACCCAAGATGATTGCCATGCCGCTGGATGTACTGCTGGAACGTTATGGTCAACATACGACGCAGGTGGCAGCAACGGTAGAAGAGTCGAGAGATGGATCGCTGTTAATTGAACAAGAGATACTGCCAGAACGGAACTAAACGGACTGATCACACCAACCAGCAAAAGAAAAGGGTTGCCCTTCGCCAGATTTGGCAAAAGAGCAACCCTTTTTTATTAGTGAATTAGATACTCAGTACGCCACCGTTGCTTGCATTGGTAACCAGTTTGGAATAACGAGCCAGGTAACCGGTTTTTACTTTCGGTTCAAAGCCTTTCCAACCTGCGCGACGACGTTCAAACTCCTCGTCGCTGATGTGCAATTCGATGATACGGTTGTTCAGATCCAGCTCGATGATGTCCCCTTCTTCAACAAAGGCGATTGGACCACCTTCAGCTGCTTCCGGAGAGATATGTCCGATACTGATTCCGCGGGATGCACCAGAGAAGCGTCCATCGGTGATCAGACCAACTTTGGCACCAAGACCCATACCTACGATCTGGGAAGTAGGAGCCAGCATCTCAGGCATACCTGGTCCGCCTTTTGGTCCTTCATAACGGATAACAACAACATGTCCTTCTTTTACTTTGCCGTTAGCAATACCTTCGAGCGCTTGCTCTTGGGAGTCAAAGCAGATGGCAGGACCTTTGTGGTATCCACCAACCGAAGCATCAACAGCACCAACTTTGATGATAGCTCCTTGTGGTGCAAGGTTACCAAACAATACAGCCAGGCCGCCTTTTTCGGAATGCGGGTTATCCAGATGGTGGATGACATTGGTATCCTGGATTTCTTTTCCTTCAACGTTCTCACGGATTGTTTTACCTGTTACTGTAATACAGTCACCATGAATCGCGCCTGGTTTCTTGAGCAATTCGTTCAGCACTGCGCTTACGCCGCCTGCATTGTGAACGTCTTCGATGTGAAGATCGGAAGCAGGTGCAAGTTTCGCCAGATGCGGAACGCGGTTAGCTACTTCATTGATCCGTTCGATTGGATACTCGATACCTGCTTCATGAGCCAGTGCCAGCGTGTGCAGTACTGTATTCGTAGATCCACCCATAGCCATATCCAGTGCAAATGCGTTATCGATCGCTTCTACAGTAACGATATCACGTGGTTTCAGATCCATTTTAATAAGTTCCATCAGTTGTTTAGCGGATTGTTTAACAAACTCACGACGCTCAGGAGCAACAGCCAGGATGGTTCCGTTACCTGGCATAGCCAGTCCCATCGCTTCAGCCAGACAGTTCATGGAGTTCGCTGTGAACATACCGGAGCATGATCCACATGTTGGACAACCGAACTGTTCAAGTTCAAGCAAGCTCTTGTCATCGATTTTACCCGCTTGATAAGCGCCTACGCCTTCAAATACAGAGGTCAAGGACAGAGCTTTACCATTGCTGTCACGACCGGCTTTCATCGGTCCACCGCTGACAAACACGGTAGGGATATTACAACGGAGTGCACCCATCATCATGCCGGGTGTAATTTTATCGCAGTTCGGGATACATACCATGCCGTCGAACCAGTGTGCAGATACAACGGTTTCCACGGAATCCGCGATAATGTCACGGCTTGGCAGCGAGTAACGCATACCAATGTGTCCCATGGCAATACCATCATCTACTCCGATGGTGTTGAATTCGAATGGAACGCCACCGGCTTCACGAATAGCATCCTTTACAATTTTACCGAATTCCTGAAGGTGGACGTGGCCGGGCACGATATCGATGTAAGAGTTACATACGGCAATAAATGGCTTGCCGAAATCCTCTTCTTTAACGCCCGCTGCGCGGAGCAAACTCCGGTGCGGTGCACGGTCAAAACCTTTTTTGATCATATCGGAACGCATCTTCTTGGCTGACATGGTGTGTTTCCCCCCAAATATATAATATTGAGCAACATGAATGGAAAAGTAAATGGCAGTGCATCTGTCGTTTAATTTCATCCGTACTCTAAAAAAAAGATCGGGCTTGCCGGTGTCGAGCTCCCCGTAGTTTGTGAAATTCTTTGCTGCTTTAAACCCGTGAACACCCGGTTTTTCTATTGAGTCTATCACAACCGTCGTCATATTTCTACAATCAATAGAAAGAAGCCTCAAACCATTTTCATGGAATTAGACTTCTTGATTTGCGGGAAAGCTATGATCATGTTTCGATGTGGCGAGCGGAATTCATCAGTTGCTTCCGCCTTTGCGTCCAATCTCACGATAGAATTCCTTGTTATGGGTTTCGGAGGTTGCTTCGCCGCCCTTGCGACCAATCTGCTTGTAAAAGTCAGTATCATGGGCATCTGAAGTCGCTTCTCCACCTTTTTTTCCAATCATCTGGTAGAAGCTTCGATCATGGTTCTTGGAAGTGGCTTTACCACCTAATCTACCGGCTTCCTCACGGCTCATCTTGCGTTCTGACGTCGGTTGACGTGCCATTACAAATCACTCCTTACAACAATAAGTTGTTTTTTGTAGCGCGTTATCCCTAATTTACCACATCATTTCCAGCCTGAAACAACACACCAGGATGGAATCGATGGTCAAGAGATCCGTCAGAGCGTTAGGCCGACCGTTTAAACACCTCATGCCGATTGAAAGAAAAGCGGGATATATCCGGTTCAATTAAGGGTTTGAACGTGTGACGTACAGCCGGCAGAGCCAGTGTGACTGCAAAGAGTACGGCGATGACAAGTATGACTGGAATATACGCCGAGTTTCCCATATAACTATAGACTCCAGACCAGATCGCGAGACGAACAAGAAAACCATGCAGCAGGAATACATAGAGTGTGCGTCGTCCAAGGTCCGTCAGTGTGGAAGTCAAGGAAGGTACCCAGGCCAAGAACAGTGCTGCCGATGCGATTTCCAGCAAGTAGACGCCAAGTCGTAAGATGCCGGCATACCATTCGTGATGGCCCAGTTCGGCGTATGTCATGCTGCCAAGTAACCATCCCGATGAAATATTCAAACCGCCATACGCGATCCATACCAACAGTGCAGCGGAGAGGATGGCTGCAGTTCTTCGCCCCCAACCGGATAATAAACGAGAACGAATGGATGCTCCATAGTCATAACCGATAACAAAGAAAGGCAAGAACACAAACGTACGGCTGAAGCTGAGCCAGAATCCGTCGATAGGCAAATACCCGGCAATTACACCGAGCGCAATCGATCCAATCAGCCGATATATCGGTTTCCATGAAATCGTCAGACGAAGCAACAGTCGCCAACAGAAATGACTCGCGAGAAACCATAACAGCAAGTAAGGTGCAAAGAAGGATAGCCGCATATGGGGTGTGTGGAAGACGGTAAAGTCCATTAATGCGTATAAGGACTGAAACAGTACATATTGTAAGGCAATCTGCTTCAGGACATTTCGCCCAGAGGCACCTTGAAGTGAGTGTGTCGCAAAATACCCGGTTACCCATACAAAGAGTGGCATGTGAAACGTATATATCCACAGGAACAGAGCTTCTGCTCCTGCAAAGCGTGTGATGAGTGGTTCCAGTGCATTACCAGCAAGGACACAGACGATAAGCATAAAGCGCAGATTGTAAAAGAAAGATTCCTGATCATCCCGGATCAGTGTCTGTTTTTTCATGGTGTAGCCCCCTTATAGACCCTAGTTGCAAGGTCATTTGCATCTGTAATAAGGGTAATACGGATGTACATTATCTATTGTGATTTAATTCACATTGGTAAGCGTTATCTTTTCTCAAAGCTGTGACAACAAAATGAACGCAACGGGATTGACAACGGTTGCATAGAGGATGACAATAGTAAAAGAAGATGAGGGAATGTAAATATAAGGAGGGAAGAAATCATGTCAACGAGTCCCTATCCAAGCCCGGAAATTATTACGTTTGGGGAGAGTATGGGTTTGCTGACCGCCAAGGATACAAGAGGGCTGGAATATGCAGCCACACTGGACAAGTCTTTCGGGGGTGCTGAGAGCAATCTGGCTATTGGCGTATCCCGCCTGGGGCATACCAGTGGTTGGTTTGGACGCTTGGGCAATGATCCGATCGGCAGTATGATTCTGAAAGCCATTCGCGGTGAAGGTGTAGATGTATCCCGGGTAAGGTTAAGTGATGACGAGCCTACTGGTTTGATGATTCGTGAGAACGCTTTCGGGAAAGCCTCGGTGCATTATTATAGGAAGCTATCTGCTGCAAGTGCGATTACACCTGATGATCTGGATCACGACTATATTGCCGGGGCGAAGATATTACATGTTACAGGTATAACGGCGGCGATAAGCCCGTCCGGACTTGCAACGGTAGAGGCTGCCATACATATTGCCAAACAGGCAGGGGTGAAAGTAAGCTTTGATCCAAATCTGCGTCTCAAACTATGGTCTGCGGATGAGGCTCGTCCGGTTATACTGCGTTTAGCTGAACTGGCGGACTACTTTTTACCGGGTCTGGACGAGATGAAACTTCTATATAACGAAGAAAATGATCAAAAAGTGCTTGAGCGTTTATCTGCCATGAATGCTGTGTGCATCGTGAAGGGTGGCCCTGATTTGACCTACGTATTGGCGAATGGTACCCTAACGGAAGTTCCGTACTTTAAGGCGGATTATGTTCTGGATACGGTAGGAGCAGGAGATGGATTCTGCGCGGGATTTTTATCGGGGTTGTTAAAAGGATACTCCCCGCAGGAAGCAACCCGTCTCGGCAATTTGACCGGTTCCATGGTTATACAGGCTGTTGGCGATTGGGAGGCGCTCCCCACGTGGGGGCAGGTCGAGGCCAAGCTGAACAACGTTGCCCATGTTGAGCGCTAGTCGCTGCTGAAATCATATATGGCTCATCTTCGTTCTTAAATGTAAGGCTTGTATACACAACCACCACATTGACAAGGGAGAGAATGAAATGAAGAAGCTTCAGCTGTT
This sequence comes from Paenibacillus sp. FSL M8-0212, assembly GCF_038004645.1. Classification (NCBI taxonomy): domain Bacteria; kingdom Bacillati; phylum Bacillota; class Bacilli; order Caryophanales; family Paenibacillaceae; genus Paenibacillus; species Paenibacillus sp. FSL M8-0212. The sequence goes on from NZ_JBBORP010000001.1 coordinate 4,125,949, forward strand.
GCAAAAGATTACGGAGAATGGGGTTGTGGCAGTTCTGCGTGCAGATTCTGCTGATCAAGTCATTGCCATGGCCGAGCAAGCGATTGCGGGTGGCATTAAAGTTATCGAGATTACGATGACAGTGCCCAGTGCGCTCAAAGCCATTGAAAAATTAAGCCGTGTATACCATTGGAACACACAAGATCCAGAGAAGTTCGCGATTATTGGTGCGGGAACGGTGCTTGAACCGCAAACGGCGAGAGCGGCCATCATGTCGGGTGCCGAGTTTGTAGTCGGACCTTCCCTGAACCCGGATACGGTTCAGATCTGCAACCTGTATCGAATTCCGATTCTGCCTGGTGTGATGACGATTGCTGATGTTCAACGCGCATTGGAACTCGGCGTGGACATTGTGAAGTTGTTCCCGGGTAATCTGTATGATCCTTCAATTATCAAAACGATGAAGGGCCCTATGCCACAGGCAAATTTTATGCCAACTGGCGGGGTATCCTTGTCTAATCTGGGGGATTGGATCAAGGGTGGAGCGGTGGCTGTTGGTATCGGCTCCGACTTGACATCGGAAGCTGTGAAGACGGGTGACCTGAGTCATGTCCGTCGCAAAGCGGAACAATATATGGATGCTTACCGCAAGGCCAAGGCTGAATAATATTTGTTCAATTCGGAGAAAGGGAGCCTGAATTAACGAAGGCTCCCAATTCTGTGAGCCGCGGCACCTGCGGAAGTGAAGAAAGGTGATTAACGTTGAGAAATCGGTATAATACAGGGCGCAAGAAGAGGGGCATCGGGAAATTCCTGCTCGTACTTCTGGCGCTCATTGTCATTGGATGTGGATTTGTTGCGTGGAAATTATTCACACCATACGGTCCACAGGAAACAGCTCAAACGGCCATGGAAACAGCCAATAAGGTGACCGTGAGCGAACAAGAGAACTGGATTGATTTTGTGCCAGATAAATCGACGGGGAAAAGTGTACTTTTCTACCCTGGTGGACTGGTAAAACCTGAAAGTTACGCACCACTTGCGCATGAGTTGGCCGCTGCGGGTCATCACACGATTATTGCCAAAATGCCAGTTAATCTGGCAGTGCTCAAGCCAAACTTGGCAGATGAGATTCTGGCCGCATATCCGGACGAACAATTTGTTATGGGTGGACACTCTCTCGGCGGGGCGATGGCTGCACGTTATGTAGCATCGCATCCTGATGCACTTCACGGCATCTTCTTTCTGGCATCCTACCCGGATGAAAAAGGAAGCGTAATGACACTGGGAATACCTGCATTATCCATTCTGGGTACTAAAGATGAGGTTGTGAATATGACCAAGTATCAAAGTGGACGGATGTATCTTCCAGAAGACACGGTATATTACACCATTGAAGGTGGTAACCACGCCCAGTTCGGTGATTATGGTCATCAAAAAGGAGATGGTGAGCCGGAAGTGAGTGGAGAAGAACAGCTGAATCAGACGGTCAAGACGGTACTGGCTTGGTTAAGTACTATCAAGTAGGTATTGATCATTCTGCATTAAGGGCTGTATGCATTTATAGCATACTTGATGGAGGTGGTACGGATGGCTATGCTTCAAGTGAATGGAGCGCAGATCCCATGTAAAGGTATCCTATTAGATAAAGATGGAACACTGCTGGAATTTCTCCAGCTATGGGGGCCGTGGGCAGAGACATTAATGGATCAGTTACAATCACGTATGAATGAACTTGGAGCTCCATTTACAGTTGAACGGGAGCATGTTCTGGGCACCATTCATGATCCACAAGGACACATTGTTGGATATGATCCGCAAGGTCCGCTGGCCATTGCGACTGTGGATGAGTGCACGGGATTGCTTGCCGGGCAGTTATATGCGGCAGGTATGCCATGGAATGAAGCGATCACAACGATACGCAAATTTTCAAGTGTAGCCATGAGATCGGTAAGAGAGCGCAAATCCGCTGAACCCATGTCAGGATTGCTGGATTTCTTGCAGAAATGCAGGGCAGCGGACATACCACTGGCGGTCGTCACTTCAGACAGCACAGCAGCAGCAGAAACACATCTGGATTGGATGGGGATACGTTCCTTTTTCACATCCATTGTGGGCTGTGAACGGGTGACCCAGGGCAAACCGGATAGAGAAGCAGCACTCTTGGCTTGCCGTGAATTACATATCGATCCTGCGGAGGCCGTTGTCATTGGAGACAGCAATGGGGATATGCAGATGGGGAGGCACGCAGAGGTATCCTATACGCTTGGTTACTGTCCACAGTTAGATCAAGGATCCCACCTGGTTGATGCCCATGCCATTATTCGTCATTATAATGAGATAAGCGTGATTATATAAGTCACTCTGGTTTGGTTGAACGATATAAATTGAACTCAACATTTATACAAAACGGAGAGGACAGAAAGGACCTGAAGAAGCGGAGCGTTCGCCTAAAAGCTTTCTAACAGAAAGCTACATCGGAAGCATATGCTATCACCGGATTTTCCCCTTTAATAAGGGAATCAAAAAAATCTGGGGATAACAGCGATCGGAAGGTTGTTCTGTCATCGGAGTGGCCAGTGTAAATATTATTTAGTTCAATTTATATTGTATATAAAAGGAGGAGAGAGGATGAACGCAATAGAACAACTGGCTGCCTGGATTCAGGAAAGCTCCCGTATTGTTTTTTTCGGAGGGGCCGGAACTTCAACGGAAAGCGGGATTCCCGACTTCCGCTCGGCTGCGGGTCTGTATCAGACGGAGCAGCATTCGCCTTATCCACCGGAAGAATTGTTAAGCCGGCATTTTTTTGATCAACATGCCGATATTTTTTATGATTTTTATCGAGGCAAAATGCTTCATCCAGATGCGGAACCTAACGGGTGCCATCGACTCTTGGCCCGTCTGGAGCATGAGGGGAAACTTCAGGCAGTGATCACGCAAAATATCGACGGACTGCATCAGAAGGCAGGCAACAGCAATGTCTTTGAGCTTCACGGCTCAATTCATCGTAATGCCTGCATGGATTGCAAGCAGTTTTATACGCTGAATGATATTATACAGTCCCAAGATACCGTGCCTCGCTGTACCACATGTGGTGGTGTGATCAAACCGGATGTGGTGCTGTACGAAGAGGAGCTGGATCAGACGACTTTGTATCGTTCCATTGATGCACTGTCTTCTGCAGATCTGTTACTCGTGGGAGGCACGTCACTGACGGTATATCCGGCGGCCCAGTTAATTACGTATTTTCAGGGAAAACATACCGTTCTGCTGAACGCTACACCTACTGCTTATGACCGCAGGGCTGATTTGCTGATTACAGATCCGATTGGCGAGGTAATGAATAATGTGGACCAGCTTCTTGGTTAAACGTATGGACTGAACAACCGCATTCTCCGGCACAGACCGGACAAAAGAGGCGGAACCTGGGGAAAGAAGGGATTCATGATGGTCTACGTAGCAAGCGATACTCGCTATGAAACGATGAAATATAACCGCGTTGGACGTTCAGGTTTGAAACTGCCAGCGATTTCACTGGGGCTGTGGCATAATTTTGGCGGTATTAATAACGCTGAGAATGGCCGTAATATGATTACCCGATCATTTGATCTGGGCATTACACACTTTGACCTTGCCAACAATTATGGTCCACCGGCAGGTTCAGCAGAGCAGTTATTTGGACAGGTACTTGCCCAAGATCTGAAACCTTATCGGGATGAACTGGTGATCTCCACCAAAGCGGGATATTATATGTGGCCCGGGCCGTATGGCGAGTGGGGTTCACGCAAAAATCTGGTGTCCAGTCTGAATCAGAGCTTGAAGCGTATGGGCCTGGATTATGTGGATATCTTCTATTCACATCGTTATGATCCCGAGACGCCTTTGGAAGAAACGATGATGGCACTGGACCATATTGTTCGCTCGGGCAAAGCCCTTTATGTAGGGATCTCCAACTATCCCGCAGAGCAGACAAGACAGGCTGCCGAAATTCTGAAAGGTCTGGGTACGCCCCTGTTAATCCATCAACCGAAATACTCGCTGCTGGAGCGCTGGATTGAAGATGGTTTGCAGGACGTGCTGGATGAGTATGGAACAGGCAGTATTGCATTCTGTCCATTGGCACAAGGTGTGCTCACGAACAAATACTTGAATGGTATCCCGGAAGACTCACGTGCCAAAGGACCATCGGTATTCCTGAATGAAAACAACATCTCTCCAGAGACGCTCCGCAAAGTGCGTGCGCTGAACCAGATTGCAGCAGCCCGCGGCCAGAGTTTGGCCCAATTTGCACTCTCCTGGGTGCTGCGGAATGGCAGGGTAACTTCTGCGCTGATTGGCGCAAGCCGTCCTTCACAGATTGAAGAGAATGTGGCTGCGCTTAGTCAGCTGGATTTCTCTACAGAGGAATTGGAACGGATTGAATCCATTCTGTCTCCGCAGCCTGATGACAAATAAATAAAGTGTAAAAGGTGCATCTTAGCCATAATGGCGGAATGCACCTTTTTTTGTCGTATGTGGTTCCGGCCGTTATCTTGCTCACCGTTTGTTTTGTTGAGCGTTCTTCTGTAACCCCTGATGTAGTGGGCGGGACAGGATTTTCTCTCGATACAAGCTAGGCGCTTCACCGTGAAATCGTTTGAACTGTTTGGAGAAATACAGCGCGTCTGGCAGTCCGACCGATGCAGATACCTGTTCGATGGACAGATCCGGGCGTTCTCTCAGGAGTTGGCGCGACTTGTCGATCCGCAGTTTGAGCAGATAAGTGACTGGCGAAAGACCGGTTTCCTGTTTGAAAATACGGGATAGATACGCACGGTTGTACCCGAGACTCGCAGACATTTGTTCAATGGAGACAGGATAGGCATATTGGGTGGACATATACTGAATCATCTGTTTCACCGTACGTCGGATGGATGATTCACCTGGAATTAAGGTTTGGCCCTGCGAAAGGTGATTCTGTGCTTCGGCTAGAATCATATATAACGTACCCAGTGATGTGAAATGGGAGCTTTCTTTGCGCTCGGCAAAAGCATCTTGCATCACGGATAACCAATCGGATATTCCACAAGAGGGTCCGGCATGAAAAACGGACTTCTCGGGGCGGAATCCCGCCTCCTCGGCATGCTGGGCAGCCTGGCTGCCCGTGAAAGCGATCCAGCGGTATTGCCATGGATTGCGGGCGTGAGACTGGTAGCTTACCAGTTGCCCGGGATGAATGAGAAAACAGTCACCTGCGGATAACTCGTAGGTGTGCAGTTCGGTACGGAACGTACCCGCCCCTTTTTCTACATAGTGCAGCAGATAATAATCAAACAGTTTGGGGCCGACGGCGTGACCCGGAAGGGTCTGGCTTGCTCCGGCAAACAGGACATGCAGTGCGCCTTGCTCATAATAGATGGGATTGGAGGCAACCGAATAACTGAGTGCTCCACTTTTACCGGAAGGTGATTCCTGTATTTTTTCTGTAGAAGATGCAAGGGATTCTTTCTTGGCGTTGAATGAGTCTGTCATACTCGTTTCCTTCTTTCTGGGATGCTCCGATCATTATACGCCTTAAGGTCACATTTATCCATATGAAACACACATGGTTGCATTACAAGAGGCACCGCTTTCTTATATAATAACATTAAGAAAACCACAACAACGATGCGAGGTGCACCAGCAGTGAACGTAACTGAATTGAAACAAAAGTTTATTGAAAAGTACGGAGAGAGTGGAGCGGACATCCGTGTATTTCATGCTCCTGGGCGTGTGAATCTGATCGGTGAGCACATTGACTATAATGGTGGATACGTGCTTCCGGCAGCACTTGAATTCGGAACAACATTAATTATCCGTGAGCGTGAGGACAACAAGTTGCAATTGGCTTCCACGAACATGTCATATGAAGGGGTACTAGACACTTCCTCCATCGGTAAGGAGAAAACCGGAGAATGGACCGACTATCCTGTTGGTGTCATGGTTGAATTGCAGGGCAAAGGCGTTAATGTAACAAAAGGCTACGACTTCCTGTACCATGGGGAGATTCCGAACGGGGCAGGGCTTTCATCATCTGCATCATTGGAGGTACTCACCGGATTTGCGATTCAGTCTCTGGAGGGCGTAACGGATATTGATACGGTTCAATTGGCGCTTCTGTCCCAGAAAGCGGAAAATGAGTTCGTAGGCGTCAACTGTGGAATCATGGATCAGTTCGCTGTCGCAAACGGTGCTCAGGATCACGCGATCCTGCTGATGTGTGACACACTGGAGTACGAAAAGGTTCCTTTCCGTACAGGCTCCTACAAATTGGTCATCGGTAACACAAACAAACGCCGCGGTCTGGTAGATTCGGCTTATAATGAACGTCGCTCCCAATGCGAGCAGGCACTTGCCATCTTGAAGGAACAGCTGCCTGCACTGAATTACCTGGCTCAATTGACGCCAGAGCAGTTCGTAACACTACAGGATCAGATCAAGGATGAGAAAGTAAGACAGCGTGCACAACATGTTGTGGAAGAGAACGCGCGTGTGCTCGCTTCGGTCGAAGCATTGCAGGGTAACGATCTGGAAACCTTCGGCAAGCTGATGAACGCTTCTCATGAATCGCTTCGTGACTTGTACGAAGTAAGCTGTGATGAGCTGGACGTTATGGTTGAAGAAGCTCAGCGGATTCCAGGCACGCTTGGTGCTCGGATGACTGGCGCAGGATTTGGCGGTTGTACCGTATCACTTGTGCATGAAGATGATGTCGAGCGTTTTGTAAGCGAAGTGGGCGCTGCATATGAAGCGCGTACCAGTCTCAAAGGTGATTTTTATGTATGCGGTGTAGGCGACGGTGTTAAAGAATTGAAGGAGGCGAAGTAAAATGGCAATTTTGGTGACAGGTGGAGCAGGATATATTGGTTCTCATACGGTAGCAGCATTGTTGGAACGTGGTGAAGAGGTTGTTGTACTGGATAACTTGCAGACAGGGCATCGTGAAGCGTTGCTCGGCGGTAAGTTGTATGAAGGGGATCTGCGTGACAAAGAAATTCTGGCGAAGCTGTTCGCTGAGAATTCAATCGATGCAGTTATTCACTTTGCGGCCAACTCACTTGTAGGTGAGAGTATGAAAGACCCGGTTAAATATTATGACAACAACGTGTTTGGTACACTCTGTCTGTTGGAAGCGATGAATGCAGCGAACGTACGCCGCATCGTCTTCTCCTCTACAGCAGCTACCTACGGTGAGCCTGAGAAAGTGCCAATCGAAGAAAGCGATCGTACAGAGCCAACCAACGTATACGGCGAAACCAAGCTGATGATGGAACGCATGATGTCATGGTTCGATAAAGTTCAGGATATCAAATACGTTTCCCTGCGTTACTTCAATGCAGCCGGTGCTCATGAGAGCGGCAAAATTGGTGAAGATCACCAACCAGAGAGTCATCTGATTCCACTCGTTCTACAAACGGCTTTGAAACAACGTCCGCACATCGCAGTGTTTGGTGACGACTATGCAACAGAAGATGGAACATGTATCCGTGACTATATCCACGTGAGCGACTTGGCTGATGCACATCTGCGTGCAGTAGATTATCTTCGCAAAGGTGAGAACAGTAACGTGTTCAACCTGGGTAACGGCACAGGATTTTCTGTAAAACAAGTGATTGAAACAGCTAAAAAAGTGACTGGCCTGGATATCCCGGTTGTACAGGAGCCACGTCGTGCAGGTGACCCGGCTGTGCTGGTAGCTTCGTCTGCAAAAGCGAGATCTGTCCTGGGTTGGAATCCAAAATGGACCAATCTGGAAGATGTTATTCAAAGCGCTTGGAGCTGGCACCAATCACGTCCTGACGGCTACGGAAAAAACTAGGAGGCGAACACCTTATGTCACAGACTCATATTGCAGCAGGTGCCACAGAGCGGACACCGGAGCAGCAGGAAGCACTGCATGCCATTGAACGTCTGGTTGCATTTGCCTTGCAGAAACAATTAATCGAGGAAGCGGATTGGGATTATAGCCGCAACCTCTTGCTGGAACAATTCGGATTTTCAGAGCCTTATGCCGGTGAGTTGGACACAACTGTGCCCGATGGTCCACAGGCGATGCTGGATACGTTGATCGATTATGGATTTACCATTGGACTCATTCCTGAAAATAGTGATACGTTCCGTGATTTGCTGGATGCCAAAATCATGGGTCATTTGATGGCACGCCCATCCGAAGTGGTACGCGCCTTTCGCCACACGGAGCAGACGGAAGGTATTGAGGCGGCCACATCTCAATTCTATGACTTGTCGATTAACTCCAACTATATTCGGATGGATCGGATCTCGAAGAACGTTTACTGGACTCAGGACACGGCCTATGGAGACATGGAGATTACTATTAACCTGTCAAAACCGGAGAAAAGTCCAAAGGAAATTGCCATGGCGAAATTGCTTCCGCCACCGGTATATCCAAAATGCCAGCTGTGTCGTGAAAATGTAGGTTATGCCGGTCGGGTGAATCACCCGGCCCGCCAGAATCTGAGAGTTATTCCGCTGGAGCTTAACAACGAGCCTTGGTTGTTCCAATACTCGCCGTATGTGTACTATAACGAGCACTGCATCATTTTCCATCATGATCATGTGCCGATGAAACTGACCAAAGATACGCTGCGCAGACTGCTTGCCTTTGTTGGGGAGTACCCGCATTACTTTATCGGATCTAACGCGGATCTGCCGATCGTGGGCGGTTCTATCCTGACACATGACCATTTCCAGGGTGGACGTCATACGTTTGCCATTCAAAATGCACAGCCAGAGGCGGTCTTCCGCCATGCGGGTGCACCTGGACTTACATTGAGTCTTGTAAAATGGCCGATGTCCGTAATGCGTCTGGCCTCACACGATCCTGCAGAACTGCTAGAAGCTGGTAATGCTGTATATGAAGCGTGGAAGGTCTACAGTGATTCTGCTGTGGATATCGAAGCATTCAGTGAAGTGGACGGGGAACAAGTACCACACAATACGGTAACACCAATCGTTCGTCGCAGTGCAGATGGTGGTTATGAGATGGATCTTGTATTGCGTAACAATCGTACAAATGATGTGCATCCTGAAGGGATTTTCCATCCTCACCGTGAGATGCACCATCTGAAGAAAGAAAACATTGGTCTGATCGAAGTGATGGGGCTTGCCATCCTGCCAGGTCGTTTGAAAGAAGAACTGGACAGTATCGCGGATATCCTCGCTGGAGATGCCAAACTTGCTGAAGCCGCCAAAGCTTCTGATCATGTGTTGAACAAACACCTGAGCTGGGCGGAAGAATTGATTGAACGGTTTGGTCCTAACCTGGACAAAGAACAAGCCGTTGCCATTGTACAACAGGAAGTCGGCTTGAAATTTTCCGAGATTCTGGAACATGCAGGTGTCTACAAATATGATGAAGCAGGACGTCAGGCTTTCCGTCGTTTTGTAAGCAGCATGGGATACACTGAATAGTAGTCAACAAACCAAAACACCCGCCCAATCATGAGCGGGTGTTGTTCTTGTTATTCTAGACATTTGTATGCATTGGAAAGAAATTCCGGGCAAGTTATAATGGAGTGAAGTCCTAGAGTACCACAATGAATTGAGGAAATGGGGTTAATAACTTGGAAAAGAAAGCATTGAATATTCCGTTGATTACAGATGCTGAGGAACTGCAAGGCATGGTGGGTGAACCTCATGAACATGTGCGTAACAAGGCAATTTCATTTGTGGATTCACATGTTCAGAACTTTCTATCCATGTCACCGTTATTTTTCCTCTCCACCTCCGATCGTGATGGAAAAAGTGATGTGTCACCTCGGGGTGATGGAGCGGGATTCGTAAAAGTGTATGATACATATCGGCTCGTCTATCCCGAACGCCCAGGAAATCGGCGCATAGATTCGTTGCTGAACATGTTGTCGAACCCTGGTATTGGTATGCTCTTTTTGATTCCGGGTATGAATGAAGTGCTGCGTATTAATGGTACAGCATCTATTACCAAGGATGAGGAATTCATCGCCAGTATGGGCTGGAGTGGTAAAACCATAGGTGCGGCTGTCATTGTAGATGTGGAAGAGTGCTTTATCCATTGTCCGCGGGCATTCAAACAGTCTGGATTATGGGCCTCAGAAACATGGGTCGATGCTGAGGATTTGCCTTCAACGAGCGAGATGTTTCGAGCCCATTTGGAGATTAACGGATTGTTATAAAGTGAGTGACTATCGATTTGTTTTTCTATAAACGGGGTACTATAATTGGAGTTGCACTAAAAATTCTAAACTCCATTGGAGGCGACAATAGATATGAGATCTTTCCAATTCTATAATCCAACCCGGCTGATTTTCGGCAAAGGACAACTGGAAGCATTGAAAACAGAAGTGCCGAAATACGGTAAACGGGTTCTGCTTGTATATGGTGGCGGCAGTATCAAACGCAGTGGTCTGTATGATCAAGTGATCGGATTGCTTCAGGAAGCTGGAGCAGAAGTGACTGAACTGGCAGGCGTTGAACCTAACCCTCGTCTTTCTACAGTGCATAAAGGGGTAGACCTCTGTAAAACAAATAACATCGACCTGATCCTCGCTGTAGGTGGCGGCAGTGTACTGGACTGCTCCAAAGCTATTGCTGTAGGTGCCAAATATGATGGCGATATGTGGGATTTTGCTCAGCGCAAAGCCGTTGCACAGGACGCTCTTCCACTCGGTACCGTATTGACGATGGCAGCAACCGGTTCGGAGATGAACTCCGGTTCCGTTATTACGAATCAGGATACACAAGAAAAATTGGGCTGGGGTAGCGCATACTCATTCCCTGCATTCTCTATCCTGGATCCAGTGAATACATACACTGTTCCACTGGACCAAACGGTATACGGCATGGTAGATATGATGTCCCACGTATTGGAGCATTACTTCCATCTGGATGCCAATACACCGGTTCAACTTGGCTTCTGTGAGACGATTCTGCGTACTGTCATGGAAGCAGCACCTCGTCTGGTTGAAGATCTGGAGAACTATGAACTGCGCGAAACGATTCTGTATTGCGGAACAATGGCACTGAATGGCGTACTGAATATGGGTCTCGCAGGCGACTGGGCAACACATAATATTGAACACGCGGTATCCGCAGTGTATGATATCCCACACGGCGGTGGACTTGCAATCTTGTTCCCACACTGGATGAAACATAACCTGGATGTGAATGTGGATCGATTCAAACGTCTGGCAATTAATGTATTCGAAGTGAACCCAGAAGGCAAGTCGGACAGACAGATTGCCGAAGAAGGTATCGATGCGCTCAGCAAATTCTGGACATCCATTGGTGCACCTAACCGTCTGGCAGATTACGATATCGATGATAGCCAGATCGACGTAATGGCAGACAAAGCGATGCTGTTTGGCCCGTTCGGTAACTTCAAGAAACTGCAACGGGAAGATGTTGTATCCATCTACAAGGCTTCTCTGTAATTCTATAATCACTGCAAAGTGAAAGGACACATTCCGTTGTCCAATAACCGCAAGTCTCCTTTATGGGGGCTTGCGGTTTTTTCATGTATTTGGCTCTGCACGAGAATGATGGAGGAACATGAAGCAAGAAGAACAGAATGTCGTGATAATACCCATTATCGGGTTCAGAATACATTTGAGGAAAGATTTTGAAACATTTTGATGTCAGCTACGTATTTATTTACATGTGGAATGCCCAGTTAGGATGAATTTGCGGCAGAGGAGAGGAGGAACAGGGGATGGAGACAATTTATTGGGGGTGTCTGATCGGAGGAGCAATATTTGCGGTTGTCAGCCTTGTGCTGGGTGACTTGATTGACGGCTTGCTGGACGGAGCCTTCGAAATGCCAGGTCTTGATTTTTTCAAACCCGTTGTGTTAGCTGGTTCCATTACAACCTTCGGTGGGGCAGGCATTATGCTGACACGTTATAGTTCATTAAGTGCGATGTCGGGTCTAATATTATCCCTGCTTATAGGTATTGCTGCAGCCATGCTGGTATTCTTCGCATATATCAAACCGATGCGTAACAGCGATGTCTCGATTGCATTTTCAATGAAAGAGTTATCTGGGAAAATTGGGGAAATCACCATTCCGGTGCCGGAAAAAGGTTTTGGCGAAGTGATGATTCGTTTTGCATCCGGTAGTACGATTCAAACGGCATCCAGTTTTGAACACCTCCCCATTGCGGCGGGAGCACGTGTTGTGGTGGTGGATGTTGTAGATGGCGTACTGCGTGTGTCGGAATGGGATGAAAACGTACTTAAAGATTTATAAAGTATTCTTATCACCTAAGTAGTTTAAGCACTCATCATGAATGAATAAGGGGAGAGATGTGGAATGGATAATTTGAATTTGAATTGGGATGTATTGCTGATTCCTATAGTTGTAGTCGGTGTCATTCTAATTTTAGGTTTGGCTTTCTGGGCGAGATACAAAACGGTTGGACCGGATGAAGCGATGATCGTTACGGGATCATTCTTGGGTAGCAAAAATATTTCTGATGATGATTCTGGCCGAAAAATTAAGATTGTTCGTGGTGGCGGTGCATTTATCCTGCCTGTATTCCAGCAATCCGAGTTTATCTCCTTGTTGTCCCACAAGCTGGATGTCTCCACACCTGAAGTGTACACGGAGCAAGGGGTTCCGGTTATTGCTGACGGTGTAGCTATTATCAAGGTTGGAGGCGCTGTAGAGGACGTTGCTACGGCAGCTGAGCAATTCATCGGTAAACCGGTAGAGGCGCTGAGAAGCGAAGCACAGGAGGTACTGGAGGGGCATTTGCGGGCCATCCTCGGTACAATGACGGTGGAAGAAGTATATCGGAACCGGGATCGGTTTGCGCAAGAGGTTCAAGGCGTAGCAGCTAGAGATCTGAAGAAAATGGGACTGCAAATTGTCTCATTTACCATCAAGGATGTTCGTGACAAACAGGGCTACCTGGATGCTCTCGGTAAACCGAGAATTGCTGCTGTGAAGCGTGATGCCGAGATAGCTGAAGCGGAAGCGATGCGTGATGCACGTATTCAGAAGGCCAATGCGGAAGAGCAGGGGCAAAAAGCGGAGTTGCTGCGGGATACCAATATCGCTGAGGCAGCCAAAGAGAAAGAACTGAAAGTAGCCACGTTTAAGCGTGATCAGGATACAGCAAAAGCGGAAGCCGATCAGGCTTACCATATCCATGAAGCGCGTGCTAGACAGACTGTGGTGGAAGAAGAAATGAAGGTTGAACTCGTTCGTAAAGAACGTGAGATTGATCTCCAGGAAAAAGAAATCGTCGTACGTGAGAAACAATACGATGCCGAAGTGAAGAAAAAGGCAGAAGCGGATCGTTATGCGGTAGAGCAGGCTGCCGAAGCGGATAAAGCCAAAAGAATGCGTGAAGCCGATGCAGTACAGTATTCCATCGAAACACATGCCAAAGCAACAGCTGAGCAGAAGCGACTTGAAGGTCAGGCCATGGCGGATGCGGAACTTGCCAAAGGTACAGCAGATGCAGAAGTTATTCGTTTGCGTGGTCTTGCAGAAGCAGAAGCGAAAGAAAAACTGGCCGAAGCATTCCAGAAGTTTGGCGAAGCGGCTGTACTCGATATCATTGTCAAAATGCTGCCTGAACTGGCTGGCAAAATTGCAGAGCCAATTGCATCCATTGATAAACTGACGGTGGTAGATACAGGTAAAGGTGAAGGTGCAGCACGAGTGAGTAACTATGTTACCGAACTTATGGCGACCGCTCCAGAGATGCTCAAAAGTGTATCCGGCATCGATGTAGAGCAGCTGATTAAAGGCCTTACGAAGTCTAAAACACCTGCGCCAGTTGCCATTCAACAGAGCGAGGCTGTTACAACTCCTTCTATAATCGACAAGATTGTGGAAAGAGCTGGAGTTGACGAGTAATAAGCACTTCGAATCTTGCATGGTTGCTCTATTGACCTTAAGACGAATTTTTGTTACTTTTTAAGCGAGACGTCCGGCGCGGTTTGCCCGCTCCGGGTGTCTTTTCGTTCGTAACAGGGTGTGACTTAATCACACCTAAGATGGTGTGAAAAAGAGGTGCAAACAATGAGCAGCTTGCATGTAGATAAAGCGCTAAATAATAATGTAATCATTGCACAGCATCCAGAACACGGGGAAGTCGTTGTTATTGGTAAAGGCATTGGCTTTAACCGAAAACCGAGTGATCACATTCCATTGATGGCTGTGGAGAAAATGTTCATTTTGAAAAACCAGCAGGAGCAAGAGCAGTACAAACAGCTTCTTCCACAGGTGGATGAAGCACTGATCGAGATTATTAACGAAGTTATTACGTATATTGCAGAGCGTACGGACGTTCCTCTGAATGAACATATCCATATTGCATTAACCGATCACATTTCTTTCGCGCTAAAACGCAAGGAGCAGGGCATTATCATACAAAATCCATTTTTATATGAAACCCGCGAGATTTATCCTGAAGAATATCGAATGGGAGAATACGCTGTTCGTCTGATCAAAGAGAAAATGGGTGTAGATCTGGGGATGGATGAGATTGGCTTTGTTGCCCTCCATATCTATAGCGCAATGACCAATCAAAATATATCCCAGGTACGTGAACATTCACAATTGATCACTGATTTGGTGAACCTGGTGTCCGATCAACTCGATTATTCGTTTGAAACGGAATCGCTTGATTACTCACGTTTGCTGACTCATCTTCGTTTCGCCCTTGAGCGTGTTCGCCGTGGAGACAAAGTGGAGGAGCTTCATAAGTTAGATTCCCTGCTTAAGTTGGAGTATCCCGAAATGTACTCGCTTGCATGGAAACTGACCAAAGTAATGGAGAAAAGACTGAAACTGCCTGTTTATCCTGCGGAGGTAGGTTATCTGACCATTCATCTGCAAAGGCTGAATCAGCGGAAAGAAGAAGAGAATAAGTGAGATCATTCCAGTGATGGAATGCGGAATTATTTTTTTTGGTGTAAAGGCTTGCAATAGATTAGAACTGGTGCTACAATGGTTTCCGTAATCAAGCAACTGAATAAACATAAGCGACGTGTTACTGACTCGATCAGGCATGAGTTAATTAAAGTGTGATTGTTCTTTCCTTGTACAGGGTATGCTATACCCCAAGGTTGGCACAGTTTACTTTATTAATTCATGCCTTTTTTTGTGTTCCCTTGCTTGCATCACAACATATAAATTAGACGAAAGGGAGATACGACGCGATGTTCAAAAAGCTTTTTGGTGTATTGCAAAGAGTAGGTAAAGCTCTCATGTTGCCTGTAGCCATTCTACCTGCGGCAGGTTTGCTGCTCGGAATCGGTAACATGTTGGTTAATCCAGATTTCTTGCAATATGTAACGGCGCTCGACACCCCTTGGGTGAACTCGATCGCAACAATTATGATGAATGCAGGTCAGATCGTATTCGATAACCTGGCATTGCTGTTCGCCGTCGGTGTAGCCGTCGGATTAGCCGGTGGCGAAGGGGTTGCAGGTCTCGCAGCGATCATCGGTTATCTGGTCATGAACGTCACACTGGGTACCGCAGTAGGGGTTACTCCGGCAATGATCGGTGAAGTACCGGGTTATGCCAGCATCTTGGGTATACCAACATTAAGTACAGGCGTGTTCGGAGGTATAATAATAGGTATTGCCGCCGCGCTATGTTACAATCGATTTTTCAAAATCGAACTGCCGTCTTACCTCGGTTTCTTTGCAGGTAAACGTTTCGTTCCGATTATCACTTCGGTTGTTTCCCTCTTAATCGGGTTGCTTCTGGTGATTATCTGGCCACCGATTCAAAATGGGTTAAATGCTGTATCTCACTTCATGGTAGATACAAGCCCGACATTGTCGGCATTCATCTTCGGAGTTGTAGAACGGTCATTAATTCCGTTTGGTCTTCACCACATTTTCTACTCCCCATTCTGGTTTGAGTTCGGTGAGTATGTGAACAAAGCTGGAGATGTCATCCGTGGTGACCAGCAAATCTTCTTCAATCAATTGCGTGACGGTGTGAACCTCACAGCGGGAACATTCCAAGTTGGTAAATTCCCGTTCATGATGTTTGGTTTGCCAGCGGCCGCACTTGCGATGTACCATGAAGCAAGACCAGAACACAAAAAATATGTTGCAGGTATCATGGGTTCAGCTGCGCTGACCTCGTTCCTGACAGGGATCACAGAACCACTTGAATTCTCGTTCCTGTTTGTAGCACCAATCCTTTTTGCAGTACACTGTATCTTTGCAGGTTTGTCTTTCATGACCATGCAAATTCTGGGTGTAAAGATCGGTATGACCTTCTCCGGTGGGTTCATTGACTTCCTGATCTTCGGGATTATTCCGAACCGCACACCTTGGTGGGACGTGATTATTGTCGGATTGATTCTTGCGGTGATCTATTACTTCGGTTTCCGGTTTATCATTCGCAAATTCAATCTCAAAACACCTGGACGAGAAGATGCAACGCCTGAAACCGAATCTGGCGGAGGCTCTGGTTCAACGGATGATCTGCCCCATAACATTCTTGAAGCTTTTGGTGGCAAAGAGAATATCAAACATCTGGACGCTTGTATTACTCGTTTGCGGATTGAAGTTAATGAGAAATCCAATGTGAAAAAAGATCGTTTGAAACAATTGGGTGCATCTGGTGTACTTGAAGTGGGTAATAATGTTCAAGCCATCTTCGGAACACGTTCCGACACGATCAAATCTCAGATGCAGGATATTATTGCAGGACGAACACCAGCACCAACGCCAGCAGCTGCCAAACCAACTCCAGAAGAGGAGAAGGCACAAGGTGAGCAAGGCGAGCGCATCGTTGATGAGGATATCGTTATGCCAGTCAATGGTGAATTGCTGGACATTACAAACGTACCTGATCCGGTCTTTGCTGAGAAAATGACAGGTGATGGGTTCGCAATTTTGCCACATGATGGTACGATAACTTCTCCTGTGTATGGTAAAGTGTTTAATGTATTTCCAAGCAAACATGCCGTGGGCATTATGTCCGATGGTGGCAAGGAAGTGCTTGTTCATATAGGTGTTAATACGGTGAAGCTGAAAGGTCAAGGCTTTAACGTACTGGTACAGGAAGGTGATCTGGTATCGGCAGGCCAGCCGATTATGGAAGTGGATCTGGAGTATGTCAAAGCAAACGCTCCTTCGATCATTTCACCAGTTATTTTCACCAACCTGCCAGAGGGCTCCACAGTAACTCTGAAGAAGAGTGGAGTGCTGAAAGTTGGCGAACAGCCAATCATTGAGATAAAATAAGAAGTGTTACGACGATGGCAAGCAAGTGTAAATATATGCAATGCCTAAACCAAACTACTGAAAGTGAGATGATTGTAATGCAACAAACATTCAGAATTACAGACGAAGATGGTATCCACGCACGTCCGGCGACAGCCCTGGTTAATACAGCAAACAAATTCAAAGGTGCAGAATCCTTTGCAGAAGCTAACGGTAAAAAAGTAACTTTGAAATCCATCCTGGGTGTTCTTTCCCTCGGATTGGAACAAGGCGACACTATCAGCATCATCGTTGAAGGCGAAGGCGAAGCTGAAGCTCTTCAAGCTTTGACTGACGTTATGGTTAACGAAGGGTTGGGCGAAATTAATGCTTAATGTCTCCGGGATCGCGGCTTCGGCGGGTATTGCTATCGCCAAGGCGTTTATCTTGGAGCATCCTGACTACTCTGTAGAAAAACGCCAAATTAACGACGTTGACGCAGAGATCGCAAAACTCGACTCAGCTCTGGGTAAATCCCAGGCTGAGCTTGAGGCGATCAAAGAGCGTACTTTACAAGAGCTTGGCGAGAAAAAAGCTGAAATTTTTGCTTCGCATTTGCTCATTCTGAATGACCCGGAACTAATTGATCCGGTTAAAGCTAGAATTGCGGATGACATGATCAATGCAGAATTTGCTTTGAACGAAACGGCATCGCAATTTATCTCCATGTTTGAGAACATGAAGAGTGCATACCTGCAGGAACGTGCAGCAGATATGCGTGACGTTACCAAACGTGTGCTAAATCACTTGCTTGGTATCGACTTCATGAGTCCGGCTGAGATCAATGAAGAAGTGATCGTGCTTGCGGAGGATCTAACACCTTCCGACACGGCTCAATTGAATCGCCAATTTGTTAAAGGTTTTGCAACCAACATTGGTGGACGTACTTCTCACTCGGCGATCATGGCGCGCTCTCTTGAAATTCCAGCTGTTGTTGGAACCAAGGACATCTTGGCTCAGGCGAAACAAGGCGATATGATTATTGTTGATGGTCTGGATGGTCACGTACTGGTTAACCCTACTGATGAAGTTATTGCTGAATACCGTGCCAAACAGGAACAGTATGATGCACAACGTGCAGAGTGGAGAAAACTTCGTGATGAGCCAACGGTAACAGTGGACAACGTTCATGTTGAACTTGCAGCCAACATTGGTACACCAAATGATGTAACGGGTGTTCTGGAGAATGGCGGCGAGGCTGTAGGCCTGTACCGTACCGAGTTCCTTTACATGGGCAGAGACAAGCTTCCTTCCGAAGACATCCAGTATAATGCTTACAAAGCGGTACTGGAAAAAATGGAAGGCAAACCTGTCGTTGTTCGTACACTCGACATCGGCGGAGACAAAGAGCTTCCATACCTGGATCTGCCAAAAGAAATGAATCCATTCCTCGGCTTCCGCGCAGTTCGTCTGTGTCTGGACCGTCTGGATATATTCCGTACACAATTGCGTGCATTGCTTCGTGCAAGTGTACATGGAAACCTGCGTGTCATGTTCCCAATGATCGCAACACTTGGTGAATTCCGTGAAGCAAAAGCTGTCTTGCTCGAAGAGAAAGAGAAGCTGGTTGCTGAAGGTATTGCTGTTTCTGACAGCATTCAACTTGGAATCATGGTCGAAATTCCTTCGACTGCAGTTCTGGCGGATCAATTTGCCAAAGAAGTGGATTTCTTCAGTATCGGAACGAACGATCTGATTCAATACACAATGGCTGCTGACCGTATGAACGAACGAGTGGCTTATCTGTACCAACCTTACAACCCAGCCATTTTGCGTTTGGTTAAAATGGTTATCGATGCAGCGCATCGTGAAGGCAAATGGGTTGGCATGTGTGGTGAGATGGCAGGAGACGAAACAGCAATTCCATTGTTGCTTGGTCTTGGATTGGATGAGTTCAGCATGAGCGCAACTTCCATTCTGCCAGCTCGTAGTCAGATCACCAAACTGTCCCGTGCGGATATGCAGGAACTGGCTGCTAAAGCTCTGGATATGCAAACGGCTGAACAAGTCGTTGAATTGGTTCAAAGCATTAAAGCGTAATTTTGCCGGGGTTTCCTCCGGATTTGAGGTTTTTCTTTTTCCGATAATGAGCTGCATTGATGCAGCGATTTTGCCGGTATCCGCGATTCATGTGGATATCGGCTTTTTTTGTTATGAACAGGATAATGTGATTCGGACACTGGTATACATCGGACTATAGCTTGCCTTCGTTTGAGACATGTTCTAACAGGATGATGGTGAGCTGTAAGAGTGGCATCTTTAAAGGGGAAGGCAACACAAAAAGCTCTTGCTGATTAGAACATCAGCAAGAGCTTTCGTATTAACAATGATTTAATTAACTGCAAGCGCAGTTCAGTACAGGTTTGCGGGCTGCGGTAGTCTCATCAAGACGAGTGACCGGTGTACCATAAGGTGCGTTCAGTACCAACTCAGGTGTCTCTTCCGCTTCTTTGGCAATCCGTATCATCGTATCAATAAACCCATCCAGTGTTTCTTTGCTTTCGGTTTCCGTCGGTTCGATCATGATGCATTCCTCCACGTTGAGCGGGAAGTACACCGTAGGCGGGTGATATCCAAAATCAAGCAATCGTTTGGCAACATCCAGTGTACGCACACCATACTGCTTCAATCCCCGACCAGACATGACGAATTCATGTTTGCATACACCTGGATATGGAATCTCGTAGTAAGGTGCGAGACGTGCCATCATATAGTTGGCATTCAGTACCGCACATTCAGAGACACGGCGCAAACCTTCCGGTCCATAGGTACGAATGTAGGCATACGCGCGTACCAGAATACCGAAGTTGCCGTAGTATGCTTTCACCCGGCCAATGGATTGATTGCCTTCACGGTCCAGTGAATATACACCATCATCATTCTTGATCACCATCGGTTTAGGCAGGAACGGGATCAAACGGCTCTTCACACCGACTGGTCCGGCGCCAGGTCCACCACCGCCATGAGGCGTGCTCATCGTTTTGTGCAAGTTCAGATGCACCACGTCAAAGCCCATATCACCCGGCCGGGTAATGCCCATAATGGCATTGGAGTTCGCGCCATCGTAATACAACAAGCCACCAGCCTGATGTACGATGGATGCAATCTCCTGGATATCTTTCTCGAACAAACCAAGTGTATTCGGGTTTGTCAGCATCAATGCTGCCGTATCGGAACCGACGGCTGCACGGAGTGCGTCCAGATCGACCAGTCCGTCTGCGCGGGATGGAATCGTCACAGTTTCAAATCCTGCAACGGTTGCGCTTGCCGGGTTGGTCCCGTGAGATGAATCGGGTACGATGACTTTGGTACGTTGTTCGCCACGACCTTCGTGGTAGGCACGAATCATCATAAGTCCAGTCCATTCTCCATGGGCACCAGCGGCTGGTTGCAGGGTTACAGCGTCCATACCTGTCAGACCTGCAAGGTCGTTCTGCAACGTATATAACAATTCAAGTGCACCTTGAATGCTGGATTCATGCTGGTAAGGATGGATTTTGGCGAATCCATTATAACGGGCAACATCCTCATTAATCTTTGGATTGTATTTCATCGTACAAGAGCCCAGTGGATAGAATCCGTTATCTACGCCAAAGTTCCGGCGGGACAACGCAGTATAGTGTCGAATAACATCTACCTCAAACACTTCCGGCAGTGCTGCTGCTTCCGAACGGAGCATTTCCCGGGGAATCAACGTATCGGCAGCCTGACGAGGAACATCACATTCTGGCAAGGAATAAGCGACACGTCCAGGGCTGCTGAGTTCAAAAATCAATGATTGTTCCGGAGCAGGAGATAAGGTCTGTGCACTGAATGTTGTATCTGTCTCAGATTGAGCCGAAGTGGAGAAAGAGGTACCTGTTACCGATTGTCCTTGTACCGATGTTGTCGTTGTCGTCGTCGTTTCCTGAGTCACAGTGATCCCTCCAATGCTCGTGCGAATTCGTCAATCTCTTCCTTAGTGCGCCGTTCCGTAACAGCAATCAGCATATGTCCGGCAAGCTCCGGATAATCACGTCCGAGTTCGTAGCCACCAATAAAGCCTGCATCCAGCAGTTTCAACTGAAGAGTATCCAAGTCTGTTCCTTCAGGAAGTTTAATCACAAACTCATTAAATGTTGGTGCATTAAAAGTAAGGCCAACTCGAGGAATCGCAGTTAATGTATTCAGGGTGTAATGACTCTTTTGCAAATTCAGATCCGCGACATCGATCATGCCCTGTTTACCCATGATGGACATATATACAGATGCGCTAAGCGCGAGCAAAGCCTGGTTGGAACAGATATTGGAGGTCGCCTTTTCGCGGCGGATATGCTGCTCACGTGCTTGCAGTGTGAGTACAAATCCACGTTTGCCATTGCGATCGGTTGTCTGGCCTACAATTCGGCCAGGAATTCGGCGCATATGAGGCTGGGATACGGCGAAATATCCGCATGTCGGGCCGCCGAGTGAAGCGGCGATACCGAGGGGCTGCGCATCGCCAACAACGATGTCGGCACCCAGCTTGCCTGGGGCTTCCAGCAGACCCAGCGATAGCGGGTTAGCACTTACAACGAGCAGGCCTTTGTGCGCATGCACGAGGTCAGCCGCTTGTTTTACATTTTCCACAGCACCAAAGAAGTTTGGACTCTGGATCATGACAGCAGCGGTATCGTCCGATATGGCGGCTTGCAGGGCATCCCAATCAGTGACGCCATCCTTATAACCAATCTCAACAATCTCGAGGCTCAATCCGTGCGCATACGCCTGCAATACCTGACGGGCTTCCGGATGAACGGTACGGGATACGATAAGCTGTTTGCGACGTGTTGCTGCTGCGGCCAGATTACCTGCTTCTGCAAAGGCAGTTGCGCCGTCATACATGCTGGCATTGGCTACAGCCATACCTGTTAATTCACAGATGTAGGATTGAAATTCGAAAATGGCCTGTAGTTCACCTTGGCTGATCTCAGGCTGATAAGGTGTGTAGGCAGTGTAGAACTCGGAACGGGAAATGACATGATTGATGACGGAAGGAACATGATGATCATATATGCCTGCGCCGAGGAAGCTGGCGTGTGTTTCGAAATTGGAGTTGGCACCAGCTTGTTTGGACATGTGACGTGTCAGCGCATATTCATCAAGTTTGGAGGATACGGGCAGCTCGCCCTGATAACGGATCTCTTTTGGAATGTCCTGAAACAGATCCTCCAGCGTATCCACACCGATGGTTGCGAGCATGGCGCTCTGATCTTGCTCAGTCATGGGAATGTAACGGTGCTTGCTCATGCTTGATCAGCTCCTTGAGTAGGTGTCTTCGACGTACGTGTCCGTTTATGAAAAGGGGTCTTCACGACCTCGGCTTTTAGTTTCTTGCCGCGGATCTCAATCTCCAGCGGGGTTCCCAGCGCAGCGTATTTGCTGTCGATGAGGGCAAGCCCCAGATTACGCTTCAATGTAGGTGATTGTGTGCCTGTAGTAACTTCACCAATCTGTACGCCTTCGGCGTAAATCGGATAGTGGGGCCGGGGAATACCACGCTCCAGCACTTCGATGCCGACCAGTTTGCGGGCAGGCCCGTCAGTTTTTTGCTGTAACAAGGCTTCGTATCCGATAAAAGGTCCGGCATTCAGCTTCACAAACATGCCTACGCCAGCTTCGAGCGGAGAGATGGTTGCCGACAATTCCTGTCCATACAGGGGGAGCTTCGCTTCAAATCGTAGTGTATCCCGGGCACCAAGTCCGGTTGGTACCAGTCCGTAACCTTCACCAGCTTGCATTAATCCATTCCACACCTCAGCAGCCTGGTCCGCAGGTACATATAGTTCAAAGCCATCTTCACCGGTATAACCGGTACGGGACAACAGCAATTTTACTCCACAGACTTCGGCATCCTGCACAAAACGAAACGGTTCAATCGTGGATACATCCGTATCTGTAACTTTCCCGATAATGTCTACAGCCAGTGGACCTTGCAAGGCGAGCAGCGCCGTCTGCTCCGAATCGTTAGTCATGCTTACGCCAGGGATCAAGTGCTCTTGTAGCCACGCCCAATCCTTGTCGATGTTGGAGGCATTAACAACGAGCATGTAATGCTGATCTTCCAGCTTATACACGAGCAGATCATCCACCACACCGCCATCTGGGTAACACATCAGGGTGTACTGGGCTTGACCCGGAACGAGCGTGGTCACATCATTGGTCATCATTTGTTGCAAAAAAACTTCAGCCTGC
This sequence comes from Paenibacillus sp. FSL M8-0212, assembly GCF_038004645.1. Taxonomy (NCBI): domain Bacteria; kingdom Bacillati; phylum Bacillota; class Bacilli; order Caryophanales; family Paenibacillaceae; genus Paenibacillus; species Paenibacillus sp. FSL M8-0212. Next base: position 4,149,403 of record NZ_JBBORP010000001.1, read on the forward strand.
TCACCCTGTACTGTGAATTCGCCCATATGGGATACATCAAACAGTCCAGCACGCTCACGCACCGCTTCATGTTCTTTCTGGATTCCGCTAAATTGCACTGGAAGCTCCCAGCCTCCAAAATCAATGCACCGTACGCCTTCGTATTGCTGATACAGTGGGAAGAGTGGTGTTCTAAGCAAATCGGACATCAAATCACCTCGTCATGGGCCGTCAACCGGCCGGATATACAATCGTGGATCAATGAACCATGGTATTTTTACATTTTTCCGCTAGATATTTTCATCACATAAGTATGGTAAGGCAGCTATGGCAGCGCCGTTCTACATCCTGTTTTTCGTTTTTTGGGAAAAAGGAAAAGGACAGGCCAAAGAATCGGCATGCCAAGTAGCACGCTGTATTCTAAGGCTCTGTCCCTTGTACCTGAGAGTTACCCCGCTGCGTTGTGCAGCAGGTTTCCCCTTGGGTGATCATAACGCCCGCACAGGGCGAATAGATGCTCTCCAGAGTTGCGTCCCGTAAAAGTCCTTTTGCCTGAGAGATTCACCCCCGCTTATCGGTGGTTTACTCCTTCGGCGTTACCTCATGTACATCCCGAATCGGGTGTCACGGGTAATCTCTCCCTTTACATTCATCCGCGGGTATAACATAGTCCAATAAACACATTTACTCCTCTCATTAAAACGTGAATCCACTGCCGATGTCAAGAACGATGTCATAGATCATAACTAAAAACCGAATATTTAATTTATCTTAAATATTATTGTTCGTGTATTTAAAAAGACTGCGCTTACTATTGTAATGTTCACCAGTATATGAAGAAAGAGTGTAATCGGGTTACAGGATTTAGAGGTGTTCAGCAAATAAATTGTGAGGTATCTTGACATTTGATTCATAAATATCATACGCTATGTTCTGGGAAAAAGGTTAAGGTCAAAGAACGCATGTACTCATTAATGAAAAGCGAGGCGGATATCGATGAGCGAATTGAAAAGTGATTTCCTGTACAGTGAAGAGCACGAATGGGTGCAAACCGTAGGGGAGGATACTGTACGTATTGGCATTACCGAGTTCGCGCAGCATCAGCTGGGTGACATTGTGTTTGTGGAATTGCCTGACCTTGAAACCAATGTAAAAGCAGAGGACAGCATTGGAACGATCGAATCGGTCAAAACGGTTTCGGACTTGTTTTCTCCCGTCACTGGTTCAATTATTGCAGTGAATGATTCGTTGCAGGACTCCCCTGAACTTGTCAACAGCTCTCCATACGAGGAAGGCTGGATGATTGAAATCCGTGTTGAGGGAGATCTGACAGCAGCATTGTCTACATTGATGAATGCAGACGCGTATCGTAAACATACGGAAGAATAGTATCAACGAACTTGTACTTATTAACATACATTTTATCATAAATTGAAATGAACTTTATATTGTTTCGACCTGTGTGAGCCTGAGGCTTGCACAGGTTTTTTGTGCTTTCCGAGAATGGTTTCCAATGCGGATTGAAGCAGATTGTGGATGTGAATCGCCTGACTAGACCAAGCTATAGGTTAGAAATTGATTTTGGAAATGATAAAAGTCATAGGCAAAAAAAGCCTTGTGTACCAGTGGGTTCAGACATTATGCATCAATTAAAACGATTACATAACCTAATGTTGTCATCATTGTTCATGACGAAAGTACGCTTTCATTTGATTGAACAGGAGAGCATTCTCGCTTAGGATTACAGCAGGGGAGAAATGATACCCCTTTCATAAATCATAATCACTTGATCCAAGGAGGATAATACAATGAGTAATTTGGACCAATCGTCCAATTCCAAAGGTGGGCTACGGGTAGGTGTTCAGCGTTTTGGCCGATTCCTGAGTGGTATGGTCATGCCGAATATGGGAGCGTTTATTGCCTGGGGATTAATTACGGCTCTGTTCATTCCAACAGGCTGGTTCCCTAACGAGACGCTTGCGCAGCTAGTCGATCCGATGATCAAATATTTGCTGCCACTGTTAATTGGTTACACCGGTGGTACGATGGTGCATGGTCAGCGTGGTGGTGTCGTGGGTGCCATTATGACCATCGGGGTCATCGTGGGTAGTGATATCCCGATGTTCCTAGGTGCCATGATTGCCGGACCACTGGCAGCATGGATCATCAAAAAGTTTGATAAATCGATCGAAGGTAAAGTTAGAGCCGGATTTGAAATGCTGGTTAACAACTTTTCAGCCGGTATTATTGGCGGGATCTTGGGGATTTTTGCGCTACTGGGCATCGGGCCTGCTGTAGAAGCAATTAGCAAAGTATTATCTGCCGGGGTACAAGGCTTAATGAATCTTGGTTTGCTGCCGCTGGTCAACCTAATCATTGAACCAGGTAAAGTATTGTTCCTGAACAATGCAATCAACCACGGGATTCTGACACCAATTGCAACAGATCAAGCGAGAGAGTTAGGGCAATCCGTATTATACATGCTTGAATCGAACCCGGGTCCGGGACTTGGTATCTTGCTTGCTTACTGTTTCTTCGGACGCGGAATGGCCAAATCTTCTGCACCAGGTGCCGTTATCATTCATTTCTTCGGGGGAATTCATGAGATCTACTTCCCTTACATTTTGATGAGACCGATTCTGATTCTTGCCGCAATTGCGGGTGGCGTCGCAGGTACATTAACATTTATGCTCACCGGAGCAGGACTTGTTTCAGCACCATCACCGGGTAGTATTATCGCGTATTTCCTCTTAACACCGAAAGGTGGATATCTGCCAATGCTCGCAGGGGTGCTTGTAGCAGCCGTCGTTTCCTTCCTGGTAGCAGCAGTGTTGCTGAAAACGGGTAAACAAAAGGACGAAGATCTGGAGTCCGCATCCAGTCGGATGAAAGATATGAAGAGTCAAGGAACCGTTCCAAACGCTGGCATTACGGCTAACCATCGTGAAGCAGACAGAGCCGCAGATACGGCTTCTTCTACAGTCAAAACAGACGTGAAGAAAATTGTCTTCTCCTGTGATGCAGGCATGGGGTCGAGCGCCATGGGTGCTTCCATTCTACGCAAGAAGATGAAGGCAGAGGGGATTGACGTTACGGTGACCAATACGGCTATCAGTGATATCCCGCCGGATGCAGATGTGGTCATCACACAACAAATATTAACCGATCGTGCCCGCTCCGTTGCGCCGAACGCAGAACATATATCCATCGACAACTTCCTAAAAAGCCCGGAATACGATGCGCTCGTTGAACGTCTAAAGTAATTGCACGCATTCGTTTTCCCTGAGCCGGAGGCTGAGATATGAGTATTACCAAAAGACAACGTGAAATCGTGGAGTTCCTGCTGGAGCATCCACATGAAGTAACTGCTGGCGAAATCGCCGTTGAAGTAAAGGTCAGTACCCGAACGGTTCACCGGGAGCTGCAAATGATTGAACAATGGCTTGAACCTTTGGGCATGAGGCTGGAAAAAAAATCAGGAACCGGTATCCGAATTGATGCTGGTTCCGATGATCTGGCTATATTGCGCCAGCAACTAGAGGGTAAAGAATATGTAGAGTTTACGCCGGAAGAGCGTAAGCTCTTCATGCTTTGCATCCTGCTGGATGAACCGGAGCCTGTAAAGTTACTCGCCTTGGCTTCGGATCTGAAAGTGACCGTATCCACCGTAACCACTGATCTGGACGATCTGGAGTCACGAATTCGTCAGGCGGGACTGAAGCTGGTTCGCAGACGTGGATATGGCGTCAAGATTAACGGAAGTGAGACGATTCATCGCACAGCCATAGCTGCACTTGCTCTCGAATTTCTGGATGAGTCCGACCTATTCGGAAGACAGCCAGAACAGGGAGGCTCCATCGCAAACCAAAAACTGTTGGATATGATTGGGCACGGTGATGTGCTTACGGTCGAGAATGCGTTATGGCAACCAGATATCGAATGGCTGGAGAACATCCCGGAACGCCAATACATGAAGTTGCTGATTCAATTATCCGTAGCGGTTGTACGGATTCGTAAAGGCTTTGGCATTGGCCGTATACCTCCCCTGGTGAACAAGGGAGATGAAGTCGCAGAGCAGGATGAAATGAAGGTTCCACCTTATATGGCTTCCCGCTTGTGTGGTGTGTTATCCACCCAGCTGGGGCTGACATTCTCCCAAGATGAGCAAGCTTATTTTCATAGACTATTAATTGAGACAGAGCAGCGGATTCACTCTTCGCGGCTGTTGCCAATAGACGACTTGATTTTACTGGACAGGGTACATTCACTGATTGATCAGATGCAGGCGAGAACGCATTACGCCTTTCATGAGGATCGTTTGCTTCGTGAAGGTTTGCTTGGTCACATGCAACCTGTCATGGAGCGAATTGAAGGACAACAGATGATTCGTAATCCGCTTTTGCAGCAGATTCGCAAGGATTATGATTCACTTTTTGAAGATGTCAAAAAATCTGTGGGGCAAGCTTGGCCAGGCACAGACGTTCCGGATGAGGAGATTGGTTTCTTGGTTATGCACTTTGGAGCTTCCATCGAGAGGTTACGTGCATTGAAACGGGAGATCCGGGCGATCATCGTGTGTACAAGCGGAATTGGATCATCACGCATGCTGTCTAGCCGATTATCCAAGGAGATTCCCGAGATTCGGATCATGGATAGCGTGTCCTGGTACGAGGCTGCCCGGATACCTACAGATCAATATGATCTGGTCTTATCCACTGTCGATCTGCCGATGGATGAGCATCAGTATTACAAGGTGAGTCCACTGCTTACGGCGGAAGAGAGCGAACGTCTGCGTCATTTTATCCGAACAACAACATTACAACGACAGCATAATAAGCCCCGTGAAGCAGAGGTTCAGACGACAAGTCGTTACTCTGACCCGGATGGAATGGAAGCTATTTTAGTTGAAATCGTCCGAATTATTGGCAAGTTTCAGGTGTACCCGCTGGATAATCTGGACATTGGATTCTATAAAACGGTGTATGCGATGTGCAACGTACTCCATGGAACTGGTGTGTTGAAGGAACCGGGGGAGATCGCGAAACGGTTGGAGGCACGTGAGGCAGTGGGGAGTCAGAAGATTCCCGGCACAAGACTTGCGCTGTTTCATACACGCAGTGAGGGAATTTATAGGCCGTCCATTAGCTTGTTTCAACTCACTGAGCCACTTCTTCGTAAGCCGGATGATCCGGCAGGAGTTACCCATGTCCTCTTGATGCTCGGTCCCAGAGAATTATCCAAGGAAAGCCTGGAGGTTCTCAGTGAGATCAGCGCCCTGTTATTGCAGGAAGAAATGATTACATTGCTGGAAAAGGGAATCAGGGATGAACTCATTCATTACCTGTCCCAGGAACTTGTTGGATTTTATCGTAGTAAAACCGAAATTGGAGGTCAACCATTATGAGTATGTTAACAACAGATAAAGTCATCATGAATGCGACGGCTCAGGACAAATACGAAGCGATTCGCATGGCTGGACAGATTCTGAAGGATGCGGGACATATTACCGCTGATTACATTGAGAAGATGATCGAACGTGAAGAGATTGTCTCGACCTATGTAGGGAACGGCCTGGCTATTCCGCATGGTACGAAGGAATCCAAAGCTTTCATTTTATCCACAGGTATCTCTGTCATTCAGTATCCACAGGGTGTTGATTTTGGCGAAGAAAAGGCTTATATGGTCATTGGTATCGCGGCTCAAGGCGGGGAACATATGGAGATCTTGACTAGCATCGCGGTGATCTGTGCTGAGGATGAGAATATGGATGCCTTGCGTCTGGCGAAAACAGCCGAAGAAGTTATCGCTATTCTGGAAAGTGAAATGGAGCTATGAAGGCCCTACACTTTGGCGCAGGTAACATTGGTCGCGGGTTTATCGGGTTGATCCTCTCCCGTGCGGGTTATGAGGTGGTTTTCTCCGACGTCAATCAGACCTTGGTAACAGCTCTCCAGCAACGGGGGCAATATACGGTGGAACTGGCTAACGAGAGCAAGGATCAGGAGACCGTCACAGGTGTAAATGCAATCGATGGAACCCAACTGGAGACGGTTGCCCAAACCGTTGTGGAAGCTGATCTGATTACAACCGCAGTGGGCGTAGGTGTGCTAAAGCATATTGCACCAGGCATTGCGAAAGGACTTGAGAAAAGACTGAATTCCGGTCCTGCTCAAAACCCTCTTCACATTATTGCTTGTGAGAACGCCATTGGAGCCAGTACACAATTGAAAGAACATGTATATGCTTTGCTCAATGAAGAGGTACGTTCCCTCGCAGATCAGTACATTTATTTTCCCGACTCGGCCGTAGACCGGATTGTGCCTATTCAGCATCATGAAGACCCGTTGCATGTACAGGTGGAGCCTTTTTACGAGTGGGTGGTGGATCGTTCCCAGATGGCTCCTGCATTCAAACCGGTTGAGGGCATTCTATATGTCGATGATCTGGAGCCGTATATCGAACGGAAGTTGTTCACTGTTAATACAGGACACTGCGTTGCAGCTTATATAGGTAATGTTCACGGGTATGACACGATTCAGAAGGCTATTGCCGACGAGAAGGTGAAATCGATTGTATACGGTGCTTTGCAGGAAACCGGAAAAGTTCTGGTGAAACGGTTTGCATTCAACCCGGAAGAACATGAGCAGTATATTGTCAAAATATTGGGACGGTTTGTCAACCCGTATCTTACCGATGAGGTTACTCGAGTTGGTCGTTCCCCGCTGCGCAAGTTGTCTCCGAATGATCGTCTGGTTCGCCCGGCCCTTCAGGCATATGCGGATGGAACTGATACGACTTATCTGGCTATGGGTATGGCAGCAGCCTGCAAGTTCGATGTCTCCGATGATCCGGAAGCAGTTGAACTGCAGAACATGATCCGCCAGAAGGGGATTACAGCTGCACTGCATCATTATACGTCCATGGATGAGCATCATCCGGTGCTTGAACAGGCTGTTGCCCAGTATAACCAAATGTAAGAACAGTGGCAGCCAGCTAACAGTATAGATGAGGCATAATGAAGAAGAGCCATACAGTTGTTAACTGTGTGGCTCTTCTTTTTGTCTTTTATCGGCATAGTCGTCCAAACAACGTTGACATATGCACGATTTTCGGCGCTGTTCTGCCGGAATGCGGTCAAATACACCTTCGGGGAAAGTAGCCCGGTTACACCAGCATTCCGAATGAGGATGTCCTGCGGCATAGGAACAGCGATTAGCTTCCCCGCATAATGGGCAGACAAGAACATCGATATGGATGTGCTCTTGATCGTCTTGTTCTGCAGACATTCAGTTCTTCCCTCCCTGTGCAATAGCTACGAGCTGAAGTTAAACATACTGGTCCCCAGTATAACAGAAATGTGCCGGTGATTATGGATTTCGCTCTGTATATATGACTTCCAGTTCACCACATCTGTTTCTCCCATCGGCTATTCTTCAGGCGGTAATTCGATCTGTAGGCCTTCCACATGTTTGCGTCCCATCAACTTACGCTTCTTTCGATTTTCCTTTGTTTCTAGCACAATGTCCAAGTCATAATCGTCACCCGGATAAAGCTCATCGGCTGATATATACAGGGTCAGGCGTTTCTTATGGATTTTGACTTTGCGTCCTCGCAGCATGACCCCGATATTTCCACGGCTATCCTCCACATCACAGACGATGCCCGACTGATTAAGATAGGCCGCATACACCCGATCCCCTTTGCGAAAAGTTTTGGCAGGAGCAGGAGAATCCGACTCTCTAGTTGTTGTCTTTTTGTGGGGACCGATTGAATCCTTTGACTGTTTCGACTGGTTCCGCTTGGATAACTCTGCTGGGCCGTCTGCTTCTGCAACGGAACGATCAGGCGTCAGGGCCGGATTTTCCAAAGGAGGTGATGTGAACACGAATGTACGATCTCTTGAAATACTTTGATCGGACAGGGACTTGGATCGCTCGATAATTCGCTGTGGCATGCCCAGCTTTAATGCGATGGAATAAGCATAGCTCTCACCAGCTTCTCCGATACGCAATCGATACAGCGGCTGGAGAGAAACGGTGTCAAATTCCATACGGGCATTTTCGAATCCTGGCGTGGCAGCTGCAAAATGTTTGATTTCACCAAAATGTGTTGTTGCCACAACGGTTGCTCCGCGGCTGTGAAGTTCCTCCAGCATGGCGATGGATAGTCCAACACCTTCACCGGGATCTGTGCCGGAAGCCATCTCATCAATGAGCACCAGAGTTGACGCATTGGCCTGTTCCAGTATGCCAATCATATTGCGAATGTGTGCAGAGAATGTACTGAGTGCTTGTTCCAAACTCTGCCCGTCACCAATATCAACTGCTACCTCGTTATAAACAGCCATCTCGCCACCTTCCTCCACCGGAATAAGCAAACCCGATTGCATCATCAGGGTTAACAAACCAAGTGTTTTGAGTGCGACCGTTTTACCCCCTGTATTCGGGCCCGTTATAATGAGCGACGAGTACGTTTTGCCGATTGCAAAATCAAGGGGAACCATGGAAGAACCCATGAACGGATGACGTGCACGTTGAAGGCTAATGTGGCCCTGAGTATTGACTCGAACGGTACGTCCGTCCATGGTGGCCGCATATTTGGCTTTGGCAAACAGGAAGTCCAATACACCTACCGTTTCGGTGTTCAGTGCGATTTCACGGTTATACGATTCGGCCAAAGAGGTTAAATCACCGAGAATTCTCATCTCCTCTCGGGACTCCTCCGCTTGTAGAGCGGCCAATTCCATCTGTAAACTTACTAATTCAACAGGTTCGATATATACGGTTTGCCCGCTCCCGGATTCATCCAGTACACTGCCTTTCACCTGTTTACGGAACTCTTTCTTAATGGGCAGAACCGTTCTTCCTCCCCGTTGGCTGATGACATGTTCCTGCATAATGGAGCGATGTTTACTCACCAGAGAATCAAGTTTTCGTTTCATGCGTTCCGCATTGACCGTTATTTTTTTACGAATACGAATGAGTTCCTTGCTCGACTGATCCTGAATGCGTCCACTATGGATGCAGCGCTCAATCTCACTCAGCAAAGGTTCGATCAGAATCATGGATGCTGCATAACGACTGACGGTGGGAGCGGCCCCAGATTTGCCCTCCATGTACTTCATGAGTTGTGCACAGCTCCGCAGGAACTGAGCGAGATGACTGAAGTCGCGTTCACTGAATAGATAACCGGTGCCAAGCAGATCCATAATGGTTTCCATTCCATCGAGTGAAGGGAGGGGAATACTGGCCCCGAAGCGAATCAACGCAGCCGCTTCTGCAGTTTCTTCCAGGCGAATCTGAATAAGGTGAGCATCTACCATCGGTTTTAGTTCTCTCGCATAACGTTTGCCCAGGTAAGACAGGGCGCAGTTTGCAACGTTTTTTTGAATTTGTGGATAACCCAGACTGTTTAATGTGTTTTCATTCATGCGTAATCTCTCCTTGAATTTGAATTGGGATTTCAGTTGATGCGCTGAAACATATTCCTGGAAAACGCAAAAAGGGCGGAGAATGAACAAACGTCATTCTCCGCCCTAAACATATGGGAAAGCAAAGTCCATTACAGGTCTATATTAAAAAATCCGCGCTGAACTCAGCGCGGAAATAGACCCGGACAATGACAATCCCGGAGGCGATTTATGATATCCGCTGTTCTTAACTAAGTACAGGGATCTGGCGCATCATGAAATACACGTATGCCATATGGGCACAAGCGCAATGAAAGGCCAAACTCCTGAATATGAAACTTGGTTAGTTAAGAACATTCACCGACATTAAAAATCTCTCCTTTGATTGAGGAATATGCAACCAATATAAACTGGAAATTGGTTTGAAGTCAACCTTTAGAATAAATGAGTGGACTTGAATAAGAATGGGTTTTAAAATAACAATAGTAAAATAATCCAATGAAAGCGATTTAATTTAATAAACATACGTATAAAGGAGGATGCTCTTCTTGCCGAAGTATTTACTGCGTTTGCTCTGCTTTACCCTGATCCTCGGAGCCCTTCCGGTCATTGTTATTGGTTCGGTCTCGTATACAATTGCATCACGTGACATTGAACAGAAAGTACGTGAAAGCAATCTTCAGATATTGCATCAGACCCAAATGCGGGTAGAACAAGTTCTGCGCAGCCTGCAATTATCATCCATCCAGTATGTCAACTCGCCTCTGGTACTCCAAGCGATGAAGAAACCGTTGGACAGCAGCGAATTCCAGGAAATTCGTGATCTGACCTCCGGTTTTAACAACTTGCAAGCGGTTACGAACATTGACCAAGCCTATCTGGTTAATCTGGATGAAGATTGGGTTGTTTCGATGCGTTCTTTTGGCAAATTGGATGATTTCAGCATTCGAGACCGAATTGGCTCCTACCTAAGTTATACCAACAGCCTGTTCTGGGTCACTCAGAATGCCAGTTCAGCCAAAGAAAGTGTACCTGTGTCAGCAGGTATGGGTGAACTAACACCCGAACAGGCACCTACCCTTATATCATCGGATAATGTGGTCAGTATGGTATTCAAAATCCCGATGATACCAACCAATGTGAAACCAAAGGGATTTCTTGTAATTGATATCGCCGATACGGAACTGAGTACCTACTTGAGCCGAAATACGAATTCTGGAGATATGTACGTTCTGGATCGGGAGCAGAAGTATTTTCTGAACGATATGCAGCAAGGCGGGAAATATGACGCGCTGAATAAGGAAATTCAGGAAATGGTACAAACGACGGCCCAGTCAGAGGGTTTCTTCAGTGCGGAGGTGGAAGGTAATCAAGTGGCGGTTAGTTATAGGCAATCTCCGCTCAATGGCTGGTTATACGTGTCCGTTGTATCTCTTGGACAGATTACGGCCCAGTCACAGAAAATTGCATTGGTTACCGGTATCGCTACACTGGTCATGTTATGTGTAACGGGATTGTTCGCCATATACGGCAGTCGGCGGATGTACTCACCGATCTCCAGACTGCTGCAATTTACGAAGGGTTTGGATTCCCCAGTTGCTCCGTCAGGACGCCGTCAGGATGAATTTATCTATATTGAGGAGCAATTGTCAACCTTGTTCAGTTCGGAGAAAACGATGCGTGAGCAGATGAAGGGGCAGCATGTGCACCTCCAGGAGTTTTTTATGACCAAACTGCTAACAGGTAAAATCTCGGAAGAAGATTTCAGATATCAGGGAGAATTGTACGATTTCCCGACAGGGTGGGCGAGTCTTGGCGTACTCATGCTCCAAATCGATACCTTGGAAGGGACCCGATATGAGGAACAGGATCGCGATCTGCTGCTGTTTGCTGTCAACAATATGGTAGGTGAGCTCCTTCCTTCAGCAGTTCGGTTCACTCCGGTCATGCTGGATGATGCTCAGGTCACCGTTCTTGCCTCCGAACTGACGGATGAGGTGAAGCTGAAGGAATGGATGCATACCCAGGCAGACTGGATTCGGGAACGTGTCGTGACTTATCTGAATCTGCCCGTAAGTATCGGCATCAGCCGTTCCTATGCTTGTATCGGAGATACGCCAAGAGCGGTTCAAGAGAGCCGAGAGGCTCTGCAGGGCCGGGTAAGTCTGGGCAGCCGTATTATTTTGCATTACGAGGATATACAGCCACGTGGTCAGATGGAGGCCGCGTTGTATACCCAGTTACGTATGATCGAGGATCAGCTCGCTTCTGCGCTCAAGCAAGGAGATGAAGAGAAAACGGACGCCTACTTTAAGCAATATTTGGGACTGCTTGCAGACAAAAAACTTCATTTCAGTGAATACCCCGTCATTATGGTTCAGTTATTGTCTCGTGTATATCAGCTTGTGCAGGAGCAGGGCGGGGATGTAGCCGAAGTACTGGGTGAAAAAGCATCCATGTCACATTTGCTGAAGTTGTCCACATTGGACGAAATGACCAATTGGTTCCGCAAGCGGCTGTTCCTGCCAGTCATCCGTTTCTGGCGAGAACAGGAAGAATCCCAATACATGAATATTGCGAGACGTATGATTCGTTTGATCGAGGAACGGTATGATCGTGAATTATCGCTGGAAGCCTGTGCTGCTGAGCTTAATTTTCACCCTGTCTACCTAAGTCGGGTATTCAAGAAGGAAGCCGGAGTCAATTTTACGGAATATCTCGCAGAGTACCGTATGGAAAAAGCAAAGACCTGGCTGCAAACAACAAATCTGAAAATATCGGAGATTGCCGAGAAATTAAACTATACCAATCCAACCGCATTTATCCGTACGTTTCGCAAAATCACAGGAACAACCCCCGGCAAGTACCGGGAGCAGCAGCGATAAAACAAACCTGCTCTGCCTGCCATGGCAGGCAGGCTTTTTCATGTCCAGTTGTAGGGAGAAGACCTCTTTTCTCCATGAAGTTAAGACAGGAATATGGAGGTTGAAAGCAGTTCATTATGCAATTAGATTCTGTGAGGGAGATGAGCTAAACCCTTGCTACATAAGGAAAAACAAAAGGCTAAAACGAGACGATAGCCAGTCATTCGTTTATCCTCCACAATGAAGACATGAATTCAGGAAGTGATATTATGTAATCGTTTCCAATGTGGGGAGGAAGACAATATGAAAGCCGAAACGGCGGCTCGAACACGGCCCGCTACCCGCAGTGACAAAAACCTGCTGTGGAGGGACATTATCAAAAACCGGTGGCTGTATATCATGTTAATACCGGGTGTGCTTTACTTTGTTATTTTCAAATACATACCCATGTATGGCATCACGATGGCTTTTCAGGATTACACGCCTTACAAGGGCATCTTGGGAAGTGACTGGGTAGGCTTCAAACATTTCCAGCGTTTCTTCGGAGAACCGCAGTTCTGGACATTATTTCGGAATACGTTTTTACTTGCCATTTATAACATTGTGTTCTTTTTCCCACTGCCGATTGTACTGGCACTCATGATGAATGAAGTTCGCCGTGAACGCTTCAAACGATTTGTACAAACGCTCGTCTATGTTCCACACTTTGTTTCCTGGGTTGTTGTTGTCGGTGTATTCTACATGCTGTTCACAACCGAGGGCGGTGCCATTAATGAACTGCTCTATAACCTGACTGGACAAAAAGTGGCGTTCCTGCTTGAACCGGGATGGTTCCGTACGATGATTGTTGGACAATCCATCTGGAAAGAAGTTGGTTGGGGCACAATTATCTTCCTTGCAGCACTTTCCGGTGTGGATACACAGCTCTATGAAGCTGCACGGATTGATGGTGCCAATCGTTGGCGTCAAACCTGGCACATTACGCTGCCGGCCATTCGTAGTACGATCGTCATTTTGCTCATTCTGCGTCTGGGCAACTTCCTGGATACAGGCTTTGAACAGATCTTCCTGATGCTGACTCCGACAAACCGGGATGTGGGCGAGGTATTTGATACCTACGTGTACACGAAGGGTCTTACACAGGCACAGTACAGTTATAGTGCTGCTGTCGGGTTGTTCAAATCGGTTGTCGGACTGGCGCTTGTCCTTGGTGCCAATACGCTGGCCAAAAAATTCGGGGAGGAAGGCGTCTACTAACCCTCGGTAGCAGACGTTCTTCACCAGACAGGAGTGAACATTAAGATGCAACAGGATAAAACGTGGGGCAACCGGATCTTTGATATTCTCAATCATGGCTTGCTGCTGTTGATTGGTATCGTAACGGTCATCCCGTTCATTTATATTTTGGCTGTCTCATTTACCAGTCCGCATGAAGTGGCTAAGGGAGGATTCATTCTTTTTCCAAAAGAGTTCTCTCTGGCCGCATACCGTTACATTTTCTCTACAGATACCTTGATTCGCAGTCTGGGTGTATCGGTCTATATTACGGTGATTGGTACCTTTATTAACCTGCTGTTTACGTCACTTATGGCATATCCGCTCTCCAGAAGATATCTGCGTGGACGCCAGCCCATTTTGCTCGGTGTATTGTTCACGATGCTCTTCAGTGGCGGGATGATTCCAACATACTTTGTCGTGAAATCTTTGCATCTGACGGATACGTTGTGGTCGCTGATGCTGCCTACCGCTATTAGTGCATTTAACTTGATTGTACTGAAAAACTTCTTCCAGGCTATTCCCGACGAACTGGAGGATGCAGCCAAAATTGATGGATGTAACGATGTCAGCGTATTGTTCCGGATTGTACTGCCGTTGTCCATGCCAGCCATGGCGACATTTTCACTCTTTTACGCGGTGGCCCACTGGAACAGTTTCTTCAGCGCTGTTATCTATATCAACGATAGTGAGAAGTGGCCTGTCCAAGTCTGGCTGCGTGAGATTGTCATTCTGGCACAGAGCCGAATCGGAGACACAAGTATTGAAGAGACCGAGATCCAGCCGCTTACCATTCGCATGGCGGTTATCGTATTCTCCACAATCCCGATTATGCTGGTGTATCCATTCCTGCAAAAGCACTTTGCAAAAGGAGTGATGCTGGGTTCGGTGAAAGGTTGAGTCGGCACATGGTTCGAAGTCAGTTCACTATGACTGCATAAAAAAGGGAGGTTTTCATGTTATGAAAGCAACAAAAAAGAAAGCCGTAGCTGTCTTGAGCACACTGGCATTGGTGACAGGTTTGCTGGCAGGATGCGGATCAGACGAGGGTCAGGCTGCCGAGGGCGGCGTACAAAATGTGTCGATAGCCATTGCTCAGGTGGGTGATGTGCCAAGCAAAGGCAATGAAGTTCAGCAAAAGATTGAAGCGTATACCAATACCAAACTGGATATCCAGTGGATTCCGGCTTCGGCCTATAATGACAAAATTAACGTAATGATCGCTTCAAGCGATATGCCGAAAATTGTGAAAGTGCAGTATAACCCGACCGTGACCAGCGCGATGCGTAATGACGTGTTCTGGGAAGTGGGGCCTTTGCTGAAAGACTACAAAAATCTGTCGGCACAGAACGAGCGTTTTTTTGACAACATCAAGGTAGAGGGCAAAATCTACGGAGTTCCTGTATTCTCCGATATTGCGCGGGCTACAGTGATCTATCGCAAGGACTGGTTCGAGAAGTTGAATCTTAAGGTGCCAACCACACCGGATGAATGGTATGAAACGATCAAAACACTGGCAACCTCCGATCCGGATGGCGACGGTCAGGATAATACGTTTGGGCTAATGCTTTTCAAAAAATATAATGAGGACCAATACTCCTTCACAACGCGCCTTGGCGTAAGTTTTGGTGCACCTAACAAGTGGAAGGTCGAGGATGATGGCAGCTTCACGCCGGAATTCATGACACCGGAATATATGCAGGTGCTGGATCTACTGAAACGTCTGTACGATGAGAAATTGCTAAATCAAGACTTTGCCGTATTCGACTCTACGGAAGCGGAGAAAAAGTATGATTCCGGTGTTGTCGGTATCCGTGTTGGTGTTGCTCAGAACGGAAAAAGTCAGCAAGAGCGTTTGTCCAAAAACAATCCGGATGGTGTGGTAGACATCGCTGGTTTGCTTGGAGCGAACGGAGATCGTGTTGCAGGACAGACGGGTAACTCCGGAATCCTGGCATTCCCTAAATCGACGGTGAAATCGGAAGAAGAACTCAAGAACCTGCTCTCCTTCCTGGATAAATTGATGGACCCTGAGATGGCGACCCTGTTAATGCGTGGTATGGAAGACAAACATTACACCAAAGTGGGCGAAGATCAGGTGGAGATGAGTGACTTTGATGCATTCCAGCGTGAAGTGAAGCCTTACCGTGACAACCTGCCGTATGTCGAAGGATATAACGTACCAAAATTGAAGGACACCGAACTGGGTGAAAAAGGTACGGCACTTGCCAAGGAACTGGCGGAGCATGCTGTGCCAAACCCTGCGCTGACGTTATATTCTCCAACGTATGGTGACCGCGGGGCGGACCTGGATCAGGTGATTGCCGATGCACAAACCAAATACATTATGGGCAAGATCGATCAAAGTGGCTGGGAAAAGGAAATCGAGAATTGGGGCAATGCTGGTGGAAACAAGATTCGTGAGGAATATGCCGAAGATTACAAAAAACAGGCTCAATAAAGAGCCGGAAGCGGAGGCTTGATCATGAAGGAAACACTTCAATTCACATCGGTGCGCATGGCACAGCAGTTCATGGAAAGTTATCGCAACCATGAGCTGTACGCCACTTGGCATTATGAGAACGGCTGCTTTTTGAAAGCACTGGAGGAGCTGTACACACACACGGGGGAGCAAAAGTATTTTGATTACATCCGTGAGCTGATGGATCATTTCGTTCAGGAAGATGGCTCCATTCGATCCTATACGATCGAGGAATATAATCTGGATCAGATCAATCAGGGAAAATCACTGTTCCTGCTGCATGAGAAAACGGGTGAAGAGAAGTATCGCAAAGCTGCGGATTTGCTGATGACTCAGCTCAAGGGACAGCCACACACAAGTGAAGGCGGATTCTGGCACAAAAAGATTTACCCTTTCCAGATGTGGCTGGATGGATTGTACATGGCTACTCCGTATCTGACCCAATATGGCGCAGTGATGGGTGAAGAGAAGTGGTTTGACAAGGCGGCTCTGCAACTCCTGCTGGTGGAGCAACGTACACGTGATCCGCGTAGCGGTCTCTTGTATCATGCCTGGGATGAGAGCAAAGAGCAGCGCTGGAGTTCGGGAGAGACCGGATGTTCTCCACATGTCTGGAGTCGGGCGATGGGCTGGTATGTGATGGCGGTTGTGGATACATTGGATCACCTCCCCGTAGATCATCCGCAGCGCGGGCAGATTGTGGGTATCTTCGAACGTGTAGCAAATGCACTTGTGCATGTGCAGGATCAACAGACCGGATTATGGCCACATTTGCTGGATCAACCGGGACGTGAGCGGAATTATCTGGAGGCTTCCGGGACCTCGATGTTTGTCTATGCATTGGCCAAAGGTGTACGTAAAGGATATCTGAGTGGCAAGTTCAAAGCGGTTGCGGAAAAAGGGTACCAGGGTCTGCTACAGCATCTACTGCAAACGGATCGTGAAGGCGTGCTGTCCTTGACGCAGTGTAATGGCGGAGCCGGTCTCGGAGGAAGCCCGTATCGTGACGGGTCCTACGAGTATTATGTGACCGAGTCCATTCGGATCAATGATCCGAAGTCGGTCGCTCCGTTCATTTTGGCGGGAGTGGAGATTGAACTCTACAAGTCCAACTAACATGTACATGAGAACGGAGAGGACAGAAATAATCTGAGGAAGCGAAGCGTTCGCCTTTATCCCCGGATTTTCCCCTTTGTTTAGAAGGGAATCAAAAAATCTGGGGATAACAGCGATCTGAAGGTTGTTCTGTCATCGGAGTGGTCTGTGTACATAACCTTATCCAAAAGGAGAGATGGTTCATGAGTCCAAAAGGTCCAATGTCCCGTTTAGGCGGAATCGTTGTAATTGGTGCAATGTCCGCTGGATTGCTTGCAGGTTGCGGAGGAGAAAAAGCGCCTGCTGCAGGGGAAGGTAAACTTCCCATTTCCATCTCTTTAATGCAGGTAGGTGATATACCGGCCAAGGAGAACGGGATTGAGCAGAAGATTGAGGAATATACGAATACGGATGTCAATGTACAGTGGATACCGCAGTCTGCTTTTGATGATAAAGTGAACGTTATGGTTGCTTCAGGCGAGATGCCTACCATTATGCGTGTGAATTATGTACCGACAACTTTTAATGCCGCCAAAACGGGATTGTTCTGGGAACTGGGGCCATACTTGAAGGATTATAAAAACCTGTCTGCCCAATCCGAAGCTTATTTTAACAATATCAAAATTGAAGGCAAGGTTTACGGTATTCCAAACTTCCGGGATATTGGACGGACTGCGATCGTGTATCGCAAAGACTGGTTCGATACATTGAAGCTGGACATACCCAAAACGCTGGATGACTGGTATGAAGTGATGCGCTCTATTCGTAAAGATGACCCTGACGGGAATGGTAAGGAAGATACGTATGGTGCACTGCTCTTCAAAAAGTATAATGAGGGTGTCTCTTCCCCGCTGACCCGGATCGCTGTAAGTATTGGCGGCGTTAACAAATGGGGTGTGGACGATGCTGGGAAATTGACTCCGGAGTTCCTGACCACCGAATATGTGGATACGATGAAGCTCTTCAAGCGACTGTTTAGCGAGGGATTAATTAATAGTGACTTCCCTGCGCTGGATCCTTCTGATGCGGACAAAAAAATGGATTCGGGCCTGGTTGGCATGAAGCTGAATGGTGTGGCCCAGAACGGAAAGTCCTCTCAGCAACGGCTTACGCCTAATGCTCCGGACGGAGAGATTGATGTGGCTCCGTTCCAAGGAACCGATGGTATTCGTATCGCCGGAGAGCCAGGAAACTATGGAATGCTGGTCATCCCGAAGGCATCCGTTACGGATGAGGAGCAATTGAAACAAGTTCTCACGTTCCTGGACCAGTTGATGGATGAGGAATTAAGCACGTTGCAGCTCCGTGGATTGCTCGATGTGCACTACACCAAAACTGCGGATGGGAAAACCGAACTCAAAGATTTTGACGCTTATCAGCGTGAAGTGAAGCCATATCGGGATAATTTGTTAAGCATTGAGGGTTATAACGTGCCTGAACTGGTTGATGTCCCCATTGGTATGAAAGGTACAAAGATGGCGCGTGAGAATGAGCAGTACGCCATTGCTAATCCGGCACTTACATTATCTTCGGCGATCTATACCGAGCGTGGTCAGGAGTTGGATCAGATGATCTGGGATGCACAGACCAAGTACATTATGGGTAAAATCGATGACGCAGGTTGGGAGCAGGAAATCGCAAGCTGGAGAAAAGCCGGTGGTGATCAATTGATCACGGAATTGGAAGCATCCTACAAGGAATTAAACGGAAAATAAAGCTGGCTGAAATAAAAAAGGTTGATCAAATGGAATGATATGGTTTATTCTATGAGTGAGTTCATTTTTCAATATCATAAGAAAGACCACACCCTTAAAGCATAAGGCTATGAATCTGCGGATTCATGGCCTTTTTTTTGTGTTTTAGGCGAATGAAGTGGGTCTATGGAAGGAGGGACGCACGCCTTGACGTGATGGGGATGGACGAAAAATAATACCAATAGCCTAGTACAACATGGTAGAATATTGATTATTATGGCAAATTTAGGTTTTGGTTATGAAGAGAAGTGACTAGGTTGACCAAGTAAAGCATCCCCATACTAAGGTACATAGGAGCGTGAGTAGATTGAAGAAACGAATTGAAGGTCACGAGAAGAAGAAAAAACGGAACGGTTGGATCGTCGGGTTGTTAACGATAGCTGTATTGGCAGGAACACTATTGCCCGTTGGACCAGTACATCTGACGTCGACAGCTAATGCAGCATCGGGAACAAGTGACACGGCCCTTAGCAAGTTCAAAGATATCAAGGGCCACTGGGCTCAAGCGACAATTGCCAAAGCTTATGAAAAAAATCTGATCTCTGGTTATCAAGACGGAACGTTTCGCCCCAATGGCAAAATCACGCGTGGGGAATATGCGACAATACTCGCCCGCGCGACTGGACTGGAGAAGGTGGAGGGGCAGAATCCCTTTGCTGATCTCAAGGGA
This sequence comes from Paenibacillus sp. FSL M8-0212, assembly GCF_038004645.1. Taxonomy (NCBI): domain Bacteria; kingdom Bacillati; phylum Bacillota; class Bacilli; order Caryophanales; family Paenibacillaceae; genus Paenibacillus; species Paenibacillus sp. FSL M8-0212. The sequence goes on from NZ_JBBORP010000001.1 coordinate 4,168,931, forward strand.
CATTGGTCTGAAGCGGCGGTTAGCCAACTTGTTGGACAAGGATTCATTAATGCAGGCGATTACGCGAAAGGGTTCAATCCAAATGCGGAGCTAACGCGTTACGAGATGATGAAATGGATTGCCAATGGACTGATTAAGTCCGGAACCAGCTTCCAGGATGCTTTTAACGATACAAAAAATACGCTGCTCCCCACACCGGAAGTGAACCGCGGCACCATTCGTGCCGAGCAGATTCCGTATCTTGCCCTTGTTCGTGGGACAGGCATTATCGGTGGATTCCAGGATGGCACATTAAAACCTGCGGATTCCACCACTCGTGCAGAAGTATCGGCCATTTTACTGCGTTATATGGACGTGGAGGGCACGGATGCCGGGAAGTACAGTGATCTGAATGAGATGAGAGAGGTCGGCACGACGGGGACGAATTTAACGACGATTAGTAATTATTTTTATACTAAGAATTCAGTCAAAGTAAGTGATATATCGAAAGGAGATATAAAACTTTCTAACAAATCAGGAGTGCTTACACTTCATAGGTTTATTGTGGTGAAGGTTCAGAATGGTAAACCTCAAGGAGTATATAGCAAACTTTTTGTAGAACCCAATATTTCGAGTGGCGATTATTATCTAACATTTGCTGATTTATCTTTTATATCAAATACAGATAAGTCAGATTTGATTACCTACAGTGGTGGTTTAAATAACGGATTACTAAGTTTTAGACGTCTAGATTTAGAATTTGCTGATAAGAACGGATTCAAAACTATTCCTAATAGCCCTAAAGAACTCATCATAAAAGGGAAAAAGGTTAGATTTTGGACAAGGTCAACTCTAGATTTCAAAAATGGATCGTATCATGTTAAAGCTGAAGATGTAGGAGAAATGAAAATACAAAATATGTACCAGTAGTGAGGTGATAGCAAGTCTATGAGAAAACGAATGCGGCTGTCCGTATTCATTTGGTCCAGAACATTGCTTGTATTATTCATTATAAGTTCTTACGTGATTGGGCTATCTATAAATGATTTTGTTAACGCTGCTGCTAACGATCAGTACGGTCCAAAATCTATGAAAAGTCCTATTCTAAAATCTATTCAAGCTGAAAAGACAGTTGGTACACCTGGAGTTTACTGGTATCAAACTGATGATGGGAGATTTAGAGCAGATCACAGTGGTGGTCCAACGTATTCAAACAATGCAGGAAGTTGTACAACCCCTTATCCTGCTTTGAAAGAGGTACCGGATAGTGTTGACTTTTCACGATGGCCTGCGGTTTCTTGGCCTCAATATAACGGAAATACGCTAACATCCTCTAGTTTTAAGGAAGTAAACATCAAAAGTGTGGAATATAAAACTCAATTTGAACAGGCAACATATACAGGTGTGGGAAGGACAGTGATCACACCTCCAAGTACAGTTGTTGCTATTAAGACCTTAACTGGTGGAAATCACGAATGGACTCAGAATGATCCATTTGAAAATGGGGGAAGAACAACGGCAGGATGTCCTAAGCATAATGTTTCTTATTTTACGCCCATGGACATCATTTGGGAAGGTGATTTGGAGGAAGAAAAAGAAATCGATGTAACTCCAAATAAAACCCTTACCCTAGGTCAAACCCAGCAGATGGAAGCCTTGGTGAAAACGAAGGGCTATGGTGCGACAGCCTTTGGTGGGGGCATCGACGTATCGCGAAGAGAGGCAGAGATCAAATGGTTTTCTTCTGACGAGACGATTGCAAGTATAGAGCTCAAAACAGGGATGTTAACAGCCGAAAGTCCAGGCACGGTCACTGTGCGTGCGATCTGGAACAATGGTACATATCTGATCTCGGATACCGCCACCATATCAGTCACGTCTGAGCCAGGACTTGTTGTGAATCTGCCGAATGCTTGTAAGGCCAATACGACACCTCTACAGGCAGAAGCAGTTTTAACCAAACCGGATCGCTCTGTTCATAAACTGACGGCTCATCCCAAATTGACGTGGCAGAGCTCGAATCCGACTATAGCCACGATTGGTGCTGATGGCAAAATCACGACAAAAGGTATCGTGGGTAGTACTACCATCAAAGCCCATTTTCTTGATTCAGCCCAGCAACTGGATGAACAAGGAACTCAGGTGCTTGAGGTGAAGGACTGCACGGGTAATGGAGAAGGTGGTAATGATGGCGATCCGGGGGGTGACCCTGCAAACGCTTGCCCTGTAACCATCAGCCCACCGAGTAGAGGCACGGTTATTGAAGCATCGGTTATGGACCCGTCTGTTCGGGGAGTGTTGAAGGCAGACGAGCGGGAATCTGAGAAGTTCGATGTTACCCATGGTATTCCGACTTCGGAAGATCTTTATGCCAATGTCTTGGCCAAGGAATATCTGTTTCAGCACCGTTGGGTTAATATGACAGGAACGGTGACTTACACCGTTAAAGTGAAAAGGGTTTATCATAAAACCTGGACGATCCCGGGAAGAGCATCTAGTGGTGAGGGGGATCCAGGAACACCTCCTCAGCCGAGAGAACGTGATGTGCCTGGGGATAAAACCATGCAAGTAACAAGGACATATAGCTATTGGCAGATCGATAACCTGGAGGTATACAAGTTAAATGAGGCCAAGGTATCTAACTATGCGCTAGGCGGTTATGGTGACACCGTGACCCTGACGCCCAATGCATATACACCACCGACTTTGCAATCGGCTATGGATACTACGGTTACCAGTCATGTGAAACCTGCACCATGTCGAGAAATTGATCTTGGCATCAAAGGGGTTCCGGGTGGTTCTACTGAACCCTCTACGCCAGATGAAACGTCATTGTTTCAATCTGAAGCTGAAGCGGAGGTTAGAGAGAGCACCGTTAATAACGACAAGGTAACCTTTAATGGAGCAACGATTGTTGATCCTGCTCCTGTGGAGAAAACAGCTCCAAGACCTGGGACGATCCCGCAGCCTGGCATGATCGGAGACGATATTCTGTACCAGAACCGTCTGACGATCAAAAACACATTGATGAACAAAGCTAACCAGCCAACCACGGGTGAGATTACGTATGGACTTCTCCCTGGCAATGTTAACGGAGGGCAGGATCAGAAATTCCCCATTCTGGGCATTAACTCGGTGACAGTACATACTCCAGTTGTGAACTACGCCTGGGTGTCAGATGATCAGCCGCATAATCAGAAGACTACGCCTGATCCGACCAGAGCTGCACTTATTTTAGAGCGTCCGTTTATTGTACGGATCCCAACTTCAGGGCAGCATCTGGATGTAGCGAGTTACCCTGGTTATGGAAACCATGATTATGCGAAATATTTCCGGATCAAACAGGTTCGTTTCCCATTCGATGTCTATAACGGTGCCAGAAGTCAGTTTATTCCGTCCATGACATGGGTGGATATTCCGGTAAATCAGTTGGACACCCCTTTTTATCTTCCTGTATGGGTAGATGAAGGAAATTACCAGATCGAGTTTCGTAATATCGCCGAAAATGCACCGGCAAACTTCACAGAACAACAGGATGCCAATACGAATCTGACCCATCATGTCGCAGCAGATACCGTTGCTGTAGAGGTTATCGGAAGGTTGTATGATTTTCACATCACCGATATTTCAGACTACAACTGGGAGAATGTGTTCCGCAAGCGGATAGGCAGCTCCGAACCAACGGGTGTGAGCTACTGGGCCGGAGGAAACAGTATAGACGGAGATCCCCGAGGTAATTTGGCTCCCTTTGTACTTCCCATTCGTCCCGGCAGTCATCCGGTACAAGGGTTCCGAAATGCTGCAGTGAAGACGGGTTACCATTTCAAGTTTGATCTGAAAACCAAGGGTAATATGTTTGGGAAACAGGATGGTATCCGAATCACGCCGACGTTCTCTTTTGTGAGTAAAGATGGCACCACCCGACAAGAAGTGGATTTATACTACCATCGGGGACAGGAACGACTCATTCGTATCGGATCGGCACAAGATTTAGAAAAACGTTTTGTTGTCCTGAACTCACGGTTGCGGAATGTCCCCGGTACGGAGTTAGGTGATACAGCGCGTTATCAGTATACCTATGAACTGTCGGCGGAGGAACGAAATCAGGGTACAATGGGGGAACATATGGTTCGTTTCGTGGATCAGACCTCTCATCATAAAACGTGGGTAGGTCGTTATGACTGGATGATTCTTCCTTCACAGATCCGTACACTCATTGGCCCAAAAACGGATATTCCCTCCAGTGTTAATGTGGATCGGGCGAATGCAGCGATTCAGCGCTGGTATGGGGAATATAGCTTGCCAGCAGATGTATATTCAGTACCCAAAGGAACCGATCTCGAGTCACTTGCCAGACAAAACCGGTTGGATGAGAAGGCAACGGTATTTCTGAGGGACGGTTACATTGTGGTTAACTTCAATATCGAAACATTGCGCAGTGGCAATACGAGTGCACCGCATCTGCAATATATTCATGCACCGTTGATGAATCAATGGCAAATGGAAGGTTTTGATAACAGCCCGGTAGATGGTCAGGGGAGAAGCTGGCTGATGCAAGATGGGGACGTGGTTTTGTACCACGCGGATCAATCCAGCCGGAATGATTTCCAATCCCAGGTACCGCATTAGGGAGATATCGTTTTACCCATAAAGAAGGCAGGCGTAATGTGAATCTACATGACGTTTGTCTTCTTTTTTGTGTGATTCGGATTATGGTTGGGCAGCAGAACGGGTATAAAGGGTAAGGAGCACTCGTACCATCCATATTCATCAATTTTCTCAACGAGAGGGGAACAACACACATGATTGAAGAGGATAAGCAGGAACTATTGATTTCAGAAGATACATACAAAGGAAGAGATTTAGGTGTCACATTAGAAGCACAAACCTGTCACTTCAAAGTCTGGTCACCGTTAGCTGTTCAGATGGAACTACTTCTGTACCCACCTTTGACAGGGGGGAGCCCGGAGGAAGAGCCCAATCAACGGAAACAGCAGGCGTTACCTATGCAAAAGAAAGAACAAGGCATCTGGGTTCTGGAACTGGAGGGTGATTTAAACAGCTACCGTTACATGTACAAGCCTACTTTCGAAGATGGACATTCAACCCATGCTGTAGATCCCTACGCACGAGCAGTGACCATGAATGGAGAAATGGGTGTAATTGTGAGACTGGAGCAGACACATCCGAAGGGATGGAGTGAGGATATTCGCCCGGAATTGACCAGTTCTGTAGATGCAGTCCTGTACGAACTGCATGTACGTGATTTTTCCATTCACCCATCATCGGGTATAACGAATAAAGGCAAATACATGGCTTTTACCGAGACGGGTCTGCGTGATTCGGAGGGCAACACACTGGGGATCGATCATTTGGTTGAACTCGGGATTACACATGTGCATCTGCTGCCTGTCTTTGATTTTGCGACGGTGGATGAATCCAGAGTAGATGGTGATACGTCTGACGGCTCCAACTATAACTGGGGATATGATCCGCTTCATTACAATGTCCCGGAAGGTTCCTATGCATCACGTGCAGATGATCCGGAGACAAGAATTCGTGAGTTCAAATCAATGGTGCTTGCCCTTCATAACAAGGGGATAGGTGTCATTATGGATGTGGTATATAATCATACCTTTAATACAGCAGGCAGCTCTTTTGAAAAACTTGTACCAGGGTACTACTATCGTCAAAACGCCGATGGGACCTATAGCAATGGTTCAGGTACAGGCAATGAGGTGGCTACTGAACGCGCCATGGTTCGCAAGTTTATTATCGACTCGGTCCGTTACTGGGCAGAGGAGTACCATGTGGACGGTTTTCGCTTTGATCTGATGGGCTTGATCGACACAACTACGATGAAACAACTTGCAGCGGAGTTGCACACCGGAGTGTCACCTTCCATATTGTTATATGGTGAACCATGGGGCGCACTGGATTCGCCGCTTGGGGATGATATGACCCTAAAAGGAACGCAGCGCGGTGCGGGTTTTGCTGTGTTTAACGATAATTTCCGCGGAGTGATCAAGGGAGACAGTGATGGCATGGGTACGGGATTTGCGACGGGTGCTGACGGGAAAGAAGACGAATTGTGGACTGGCGTCCGGGGAGCCATTCAGGATTTTACGGATGGTCCATCCGAGACGATTAACTATGTAACGGTGCATGATAATCTCAATCTGTGGGACAAAGTCGCACGTACACAAGGACTCCATGATACCTTGAATTTCCTCACCTATGACGAGGATGGAAGTATTCGCGGTTGCGAAAGTGTGGAAGAGGCTGTAGAGAAGGCAAAGCCTTACCTGCAAATTGATCCGGAACACATTTTGGAGAATGAGACGGTTAGGCGTTGTCTGCTTGCCAATGGTATCGTTCTAACCTCCCAGGGTGTTCCCCTGATCGCGGCTGGAGATGAGCTGCTTCGCAGCAAATATGGGGACGCCAACAGCCACCAGAGTGGAGACGTGGTCAATGCGATACATTGGGAACAGAAGAAGCTGTTCAAGCCGGTATTTGATTATTATCGTGGGCTGATCCGTCTTCGGCGAGAACATCCAGCCTTTCGGCTTCGTACCCGGGAAGAGATCGAGAAGCATGTTCGTCTAATAGAAAAGGGCAATGGGCTGCTAGCCTATGAACTGAACGGTACAGCAGCTAGCGATTCATGGGAACGCATTGTTGTCATCTATAACGCGGCAAAAGAAAACCGTGACATCGCTATTCCTATAGGGACATGGAATGTGATTGTAGAGAAAGGGCAAGCAGGCGTTGATACGATACGTAGCGTACAGGACGGAGAGGTAAATGTGAATGCACTATCTATAACAGTGATGTATTCCAATGCCTGATGAAAACCATGCTTGCCAAGAATTGAATTGAAGGCTGCCAACAAACAATTAGTAAACATTAGTAAAATCGCTAACAAGGCCACGTTCAAGATATCCAATCAAATCTAATCAAATAAATTGAGATAAAACAAATCCCCCTTTCCCGTATGAAAGGGGGATTTGTCGATGCTTCAGAAACCATTGCCTGGGTCGCAGGACTATACATTGTCATGTCTGACCTTCTTTATGCTGTGCACCTGTTGGTGCACTTTAATCTCAACCAATTGACATCCTGCAATTTATTCTTGTATATTTCAAACTTTTTTTGTCAGGACAGGTACAAATGCTGTCAATCTATGGCGCTTGTTTTCATATCTATATTTTGAAAGCGATTGCTAATTGAATACGCAAATTGGACCGATATGATGAGTACAGACAACCCCGGGTTGACAAATCACGTCCCGCTCCGTAACATCGGGACAACACGAAAACAATGGATATAAAGGCGGTGGGAACGATGCCGGAATGGACTTCTTTTCGTTACGAAGGCAACGATCTTGGCTTAACATATACTCGTGCTGCAAGTACTTTTAAATTGTGGGCGCCTACGGCACAACAGGTTTATATATTGATTTTTGACGATGAAGGGCATTACAACGATAGTGGTAAAGTACAAGATCATGAAAATGGGCAGGAACATTTCTTGACAAGTGATGCGGACGGAATATGGAGTCTGAAGCTCAGCGGCGATTGGGCAGGACATTATTATATGTACCGCATTATCCATGATGAGCAGCGGATTGAAGTGGTTGTTGATCCTTACGCCAGAGCGGTAACGGCTAATGGGCAACGAACGGCTATTATAGATCCCGAGACCACCAATCCGGTTGATTGGGACCAAGATGTCAAACCTGCTTTTCTGCGTCCTGTCGATGCCGTGTTATATGAGTTGCATGTCCGTGATTTCTCCTCGGATCCAAATGCAGATATTCCGTATAAGGGAAAATATCTGGCATTCACGGCATCTGGTCTGACGGATAGAGCAGGCAATAGTATTGGGGTAGACCATCTTGCCGAACTGGGAGTCACTCATGTACATCTTCTGCCTGTGGCAGATTATCAGACGGTGAATGAACTCGCTACAGCAGATGTGGGTTCAAATGTCAGAGCACCATACAACTGGGGGTATGATCCCCAGCATTATAACGTTCCCGAAGGTTCGTATGCGACAGATCCACGTGATCCGGCAGTTCGCATCCGGGAGTTCAAATCCCTGGTTCAATCGCTGCACAGACAAGGCATTCGCGTTGTTCTTGATGTAGTCTATAATCACACGTATAGCGTGGAAGAGGGACCTTTTGAACGGATTGTACCAGGCTATTATTACCGTTATCGGGAGGATGGCACCCTCAGTAATGGTTCTGGTGTAGGCAATGAATTGGCGACAGAACGTCCAATGGTGCGAAAATATATTTTGGATTCTCTCCGATATTGGGCAGAAGAATATCATGTGGACGGATTTCGATTTGACCTCATGGCCCTGATTGATACGGAAACGATGAATGAATTGACACGCGAATTGAGGGAGCAGATCGATCCGGCGTTTCTGATCTATGGGGAACCCTGGATGGGTGGAGATTCACCTTTGGACCGTAAAACCTTAAAAGGAACCCAGCGAGGTCAGGGGTTTGCAGTATTTAATGATCATTTTCGCAGTGCAATCAAGGGCGATAGTGATGGCAGTGGCAGAGGGTTTGTCACGGGTGCTGGAGGACAGGAATATGAGGTTCTCAGAGGATTAGCCGGAGCACTGGATGATTTCACATCTTCACCTGTGGAAGTTGTCAATTATGTAACCGCCCATGACAATCTCAATCTGTGGGATAAAATTGCGACAACAATGAACCTTAGACATGAATTAGGATTTCCCGTATGGAAGGACGGACAGCCCGTGGGTGGCGGAAGTGCTGAGTCGGCGGTAAAAGCAGCCGATCCATATCGGTATGTGGATGCAGATGATGTTTTGAATCATGAGATGGTTCGTCGCTCGTTACTGTCCTCCGGCATTCTGCTTACTTCTCAGGGAATTCCGTTTCTGCATTCAGGGGATGAGATGCTCAGATCTAAAGCCGGTGATCATAACAGTTATCGGAGCGGGGATGCGGTGAACGCTATCACATGGGCCAACAAATCACGGTTCAGACCAGTGTTCGACTACTATCGTGGTCTTATTCATTTGCGGCGCACACACCCCGCTTTTCGTATGATTGATGCTGAACAGGTTCGAAATCACCTTCGTGTTATTCGTGCGGATGGCAATGTAGTTGCCTTTATACTTCATGATGGTGCGAATCAGGACACTTGGAATCAGATTATGGTCATCTATAACGGAACGGAGCACCAACAGCATGTCGACCTGGGTGAAGGGGACTGGCATGTCGTAGTCAATGATCATCAGGCAGGCACAGACTTGATCGAGACTGTTCGTGGTACTGTTCAGGTAGAACGATGGTCCTTAATGGTACTGTATGACACAGAGCATGCTGGAGGCGCTGAACCATCAACAGTGGAGATTAGTTTTCCTCGTCAGGTATATAGTCCACAGGAGACCACTCAACTGCGAGCGATCGTACGGGACAACATTGGTAATGTGGTAGAAAAAGCTCCAGTTACCTGGACTTCTTCTGATCCGGCTATTATTCAGATCCAGCCTGATGGAACAATCCATGCACTGGAACGAGGGGAAGCTTCGATTACAGTCCACTGTGGGGACATAACGGCAAGCTGTATGTTACAAGTGGATTATCGTCATGCTGAACGAATCGAAATTGTGGGCGAACCAGTCATGTACATGACTCGAATCAGTCGCTTCCGTGCTTTGGTTCTGGATCAATTTGGTCAGCCGCTTCAGGATTCGAATATACGCTGGAGCTCTTCTCATCCAGAACTTGCAGCGGTGAGTGCAGCAGGGATCGTACGTGCGATGACACCTGGAGTAACCCATATTATTGCTGAAGCTGGAGGAATCCGAGCAACGCTTGCCGTTACGATTCATAAACAGATTTCGCGAACCGTCACGCTTCGATACGAACGGGAAGACCAACATTATGAAGGTTGGGATGTCTGGGTATGGGGCACAGGTATGGAGGACGGAGCAGTACGGCTGGAACAAGTCGGAAATGCCGCCGAAGCCCGCTTCCGCGTTGCTCCGGGTCTGCATCACCTGGGATTGATCATTCGATTGAACGAATGGGAAGCTAAAGATACGTGCGGAGACCGTTACGTGGACATTGTACCTGAAGATGGGGATGTGCACATTATTGTCCGTAGCGGATCAGACGAGATGCAGATCATTCGTGAAAGCGAAAAAACAGAGGATCGTGATAGCGCATAGTTTCTTAATTTATAACGTCGAACGTAGTTCGTCAAAACCTTGTTAAATCAGCAGTTGGAAGAGATTTCGACTGCTTTTTTGGTCTGATTCTAAGCCGCATAACTTGCCAAAAAATAAAGAATTGTCCTGTTTCGTGTTTGAGATCCTCTAACATTGGGGTAAATATAGATATGGCCCACGATTCGGCCAAAGGAAAAAAGACCATTATGGTCTATAAGCGACGCTTTAGCGCTTTCCAACAAATATAATGTAGTGATCCCTTGAAGGAGGATGTTCAATCATGAAATCCAACGGAAAAATGGCTCAACTTACAGCAACGCCAAGAACGGAAAAGAAAGGTGCAGCACTGCGCCTGTTAAGACAAGGCGGACGAGTTCCCGCAGTCGTTTACGGCCCGGGACTTGAAGGTGCTTCAATACATGTAGATGAAAAAGAAATGCTGAAAGTGGCACGCACAGGCCGCTCCGAAATGTTCAACCTGAATGTTGAGGGCGGTAAAACGGTTCCGGTGCTGATCAAGGATCAGCAAGAGCGTAACGGACGTTTGCTGCATGTAGACTTCCTGCAAATTTCCAAGAACAAGCCGATCAGCGTAAGTGTATCGATCGACTTCCAGGGTACAGCGGCTGGCTCAAAAGCTGGCGGTGTATTCCAGACACAAGAAACACAATTGGAAGTAGAAGGATTGCCTGCGGATCTGCCAACGTCCATTGAGGTGGATGTGAGCGGATTGGATATTGGTGATCGCTTGACTGCTGCGGATATTAAACTGGATAAAGGTTTGACACTCATAACATCACCTGAGTCCATCATTGCGTCCGTCATGCCGCCACAAGCGGCTGAGGAAGAGCCAACAGCTTCTGCTGAGGAAGCTGAACCGGCAGCTGAAGAAAAAGCTACAGAAGAATAAGCGAAGCTCAGGGATCTCATCAGATCCCATGCTTAGCCGAAGCCCAGTCCTAGTGACTGGGCTTTTTATAATTCCAGGACAAACATCTGGAAGTGAAAAACATATGAAAAATATTGTAACACCCCAGCCACCAATCCACGAACTAACTGATTGGAAGCGTAATGTCAATTAGCGTTCCCCAGCCGGGCTTGCTCTTGATGCGAAGCTCACTTTTATGACCGTAAGCAAGCTGAATTCTTCTCTGTGTATTAATAAGGCCGATGTGGTTTGCATCCGTCGAATCACTAAACAACCTCGTGCGAAGCTCGACCATTCGCTCCTCCGATATACCGTTGCCGTTGTCAATGATGGCCAAGCGGAGGGAATTGCCACAACGCTGAATCTTGATCTTGACTGCCAGCTTCTGATCCGAACGACTCAAGCCATGCTGTAGGCTATTCTCGATCAGTGGCTGGAAGATCAGCTTGGGCACATGGTACTTCTCTAGCTCCGCGTCATACTCCCACCAAATGTAAAATCGCTCCCCATATCTTGTTTTCTGTATCGCTGTGTAGCTCTTCGTATTGGCGATCTCCACGTTAAGCGGCACAAGTCCATTTTGCCCGTCCAGGGAGTACCGCAGAATATCGGACAAATGCTCCACGATGCTCGTTAGCTCATTCGGCCCTTCGGTATAACCTGCTGCCTTCCAATGTATTGTCTCCAGCGTATTATAGAGAAAATGAGGGTTGAGCTGCGATTGTAGGGCGGCGAACTGGGCGGCTTGCGTTTTATACTGGCTCTCTGAAAGTTGAACGCGCATATAGTTGTGCTCGATAAAATTTTGAAGCAAGCTGCGGATGATTTGGCTGTGAACGCTGTTACCCTTTGTGCGGTGTAGAGGGAGCGGCTTGCCTTGTTCTGCTGCGCCGAGAATGGACATGATGATCTTAAGGTCCAAATAATTCTTCTTTGTCAAATGAAAGGCTAGCAGAAGCGCTGCGAGCAACGCCATGATCATCAGCACAGCCCCGATGCGAAGCAGGCGATTAAGCGCGGTGTACAGGGTTTGCTTTGGAGTGACGGAGATGAATACCCAGTCATAGGTCTTGGAGTAAATCATATTGATCAAGGCCTCGTCATTCGGAGTTTGTGTCGTAATAAAGTTGCTTTTACTTGAAATGACCTGTTCCAATTCCTCGGGACTTAGCTCGTACCGGGCGTTATTGCGGAATATAACAGAGCCCTGTTGATCTACAACGGCGAGCAGCTGCCCTTTTGCTGTTGAGAGATCGTTCAATCTGCGTTCAATATACTCCCGTTTGATATTAAGGACGATAACACCGCGAGTGTCATCTGACACCTTGAAATTGCGGTACATGGTAATGACATCTGCATATTCAATCTCTTCGTTCAGATTATAGCGCGGAACCGCCCGGCTTTCCGTCCAGATTGCTTCGTGATGCTCATGCTTTAGATAGCTGTCGTACCATAAGTGGTCTGGATCCTCTCCAAGCTCGATGAAGCCTCCGGTAACGGATGAAATGTAGCGCTGGTTGTCGTTATTTAGAAAAATATAGATGGAATCAATATAGGGGCTGGCAATGGAGGGTGAATCGATAAAATTTTTTAAGACCGCCAGTTGTTGGTAATCCTCTGCCGATGGCAGGGGCTTGTTCAGCATACCCTTGAGGTTCATGAACTGGGTCGTGCTGGCGATGATATGCAGGTTCAGGGAGTTCTGTTCATTGAACAGAAGTTCAATGTTCTCCTTGGTCTGCTTAAGCATGTTCATGTTGTTGTTGTTAATTCCGTGAACGACGTACTGCTGAATCAGGAAGGCGGACAGAGCACCGAGAACGAGGAGAGGGATCAGCATGGGCAAAAGGAAGGTCAACAGGTTCTTGATGAAAAAGCGGACGGTGGTCGTGATCATAAGTTATTCCTCGTTCCGATATTCTCTGGGAGTCATGCCGAAAAAGCTCCGGAACATTCGCGTGAAATTCTTTGCGTTACTGTACCCGACGATTTCGCTGATCTCGTACGTCTTGCAGTAGGTAGTCTTCAGAAGTACGGCCGCATGTTGCATGCGAAGCTTCGTCACATAATCCGAGAAGTTCTCACCGGTCTTGGTCTTGAAGTATTTGCTTAAATAGAAGGGGTTAAGAAAAACATGCTTTGCGGCGTTCTCCAGGGTGGCGGCGGACAAGTTATCCTGCAAGTAAATCTTAACCTTCTCGATGGTCTGGTCCGCCAAGCCGCTCTCTGCGGTTGATGCAGAGAGGGGAGGGGCAGGCATTTTTGCATTGTCCATTTCGCTTCGGAGATGTCCGAACACTTCGGCGATTTCCGTGTATTTAGTAGGTTTTGTCAAATATCTCTTGACTCCATACTGTACGGCCAACTGCGCGTATTCGAATTCCTTGAAGCCACTTAGAAGAACAACCTTGACCTCCGAGCCTTGTCGGTATAGCCGTTCTGCTACATCAATGCCCGACAAGGAGGGCATGCGGATGTCACAGAGAAGCACATCCACAGGCTGCTCCTGGATAAAGGCGAGTGCAGCCTCACCGTCGCACGCTTGCCCGACAACTTGATAACCGAATTCATGCCATGGGAAATAGTTACTTAGACCGTTGCGAATTTCGCTCTCGTCATCGGTGATTAGAAGATTGTACACGGCCCACACTCCCTTCTTTTTTATTAATTCTTAAAATTTGATACCTTTCTGGTCTTACGGAGGCATGGATGCCAAGAAATGATTCCAAAAGCTGATGTAAAGTGTCTTTAATTAATCGTCATATTGACGTTAAATAAAGTTACAAGAAGAGAGACATGATTGAAATGTTAGGGGGCGTTCGCAAGAAAATGAATCTTATATTTGAAATATAGCATAAGTGTCCTATGAAAAATATGTAGTTTTCCCCAAGAAAAAAGAGAAAAAAGTGTGGGATTTCACAGGTGCCTTCATAATAGGGTTTTAGGATGTTCTTTTAAATGTTAACAAACATAACATAAAACTGCTTATCGGCATACCAAATATTGAGGCAAAGGAGGGGCTGCGCATGCTACTAGAGCTTAAGGACGTAAGGACCGTTTTCAAAACGGAAAAAGGGGAAGTCACTTCGGTGGACCGGGTCAGCCTTAAGCTGGAGAAGGGGGAAACCATCGGTATCGTCGGCGAATCGGGCTGCGGTAAGAGTGTCACTTCTCTCTCGATCATGAGGCTGCTCGGCAAGAACGGCAGCATCAGGGAGGGGGAAATACGGTTCATGGACAAGGATCTCGCGAAGCTGCCTGAGGCCGAGTTGCGCCTGATTCGCGGCGGAGATATTGCGATGATCTTTCAGGAACCGATGACCTCACTCAATCCGGTGTTCACTATTGGGAATCAATTGACGGAAGCCATCCGGCTACATACCGAATTGAGAGGCAAGGCTGCTGAAAGATACGCAGTCGAAATGCTTGAAAAGGTCGGCATCCCCCGTCCTGAAGCGATTATGAAGAGCTACCCACACTCTCTATCCGGGGGAATGAGACAGCGGGTGATGATCGCAATGGCACTTTCCTGTAAGCCGAAGCTACTCATTGCCGATGAGCCTACGACCGCACTGGACGTGACGATTCAGGCACAGATTCTGAATCTGATGAAGGAGCTCCGCGAAGAGATGGGTGCCTCGATCATGCTCATCACCCATGATCTCGGCGTTGTTGCGGAGATGGCGGACAAGGTTGTGGTCATGTACGCCGGTCAGGTGGTCGAGGAAACGGACGTGTTTACCCTGTTTGAGAAGCCGCTTCATCCTTACACGCAAGGATTGATGAGATCCATTCCCCACATTGAAACTGATGCCGATGAGATGCTGGCCTCCATCCCGGGTGCGGTGCCTCCACTTACCAACATGCCGAAGGGCTGCCGATTCCATACTCGCTGCGAGTTTGCCGCAGGGAAATGTCTTTCCGAAGCGCCGAAGCTGCTTCCGGTTCAGGAGGGACATCAAGTGCGCTGCTGGATGTCACAGGATCCCGGTGCCTGGAAGACGCGAGAGGAGGGGGTCATATGACGCTTGCGGAACGCAGAGTGGCCCAAGAACCTCTGCTTAAAATCGAAGGCTTAAAGACGTACTACCCCATCAAACGAGGATTGTTATCCCGTACAGTCGGGAATGTCAAAGCAGTGGACGACATTTCGCTGGAGCTGTACCAAGGAGAGACGCTAGGACTTGTTGGTGAGTCGGGCTGTGGCAAGTCAACCATCGGCCGGAGCATCATTCGACTCGAGAATCCAACGGCCGGCCGAATCTGGTTCGAAGGGCAAGAAATTACGACAAGCAAAATGTCGGACCTCCGCGAGGAACGAACGAAAATGCAGATGATTTTTCAGGACCCCTACTCCTCTCTTAATCCCCGGATGCGGGTGCAGGAGCTGCTGGCCGAGCCAATGCGGGTGCATGGCTTGGCCAGTGGAGCAGAGCTAGAGGCAAGAATAGATACCCTTCTGGATACGGTTGGAATTCCCCGCAGCTACAAGCAGAGATTCCCTCATGAATTCTCAGGCGGCCAGCGGCAACGCATCGGCATCGCCCGCGCACTCTCCATGAACCCGAAACTCATTGTGTGCGATGAGCCAGTATCCGCGCTCGACGTCTCCATTCAGGCACAGATCTTGAACCTGTTGAAGGAGCTGCAGCAGGAGCTCGGACTCACCTATTTGTTCATCGCTCATGGTCTAGGGGCGGTTAAGTACATCAGTACCCGCATCGCTGTTATGTACCTTGGCAAGGTGGTTGAGATCGGAACGAAGGAACGGATCTTTGCGAGTCCACGCCATCCGTATACCCAAGCTTTGCTCAATGCTTATCCGGTACCGGATCCCCGCAAGCGTGGACAGGAGCGAATCGTTCTTCAGGGAGATGTGCCAAGTCCCTCTAGTCCGCCGTCAGGCTGCCGGTTTCATACCCGTTGTCCGTTCGTTCAAGCAAAGTGCAAGGAGGAGGAGCCTCTTCTGCAAGGAGGAGAACACGCAGCGGCTTGTCATTATCCATTGACTACAGGATAAATCGCAAGAGAGGAGAGAGAGCATGTTTACTTACGTCATTCGCCGCATTCTGATTGCGATTCCCGTCTTGTTTGGCATTACGATTATCAACTTTGTCATCATCAACCTTGCGCCGGGTAACCCGATCGACATGTACATGACACCGGACACACCTCCGGAGCTGCTTGAGTTGCGTAAGGAGCAGCTTGGATTGAACGATCCGATCATCATTCAATATTTCAAATGGCTAGGGCAACTGCTGTCCGGCAATCTCGGATACTCTTTCAGCACAAGCGAATCCGTTATTTCGCTCATCGGTGAGCGTCTGGGGCAGACGGTGCTGCTCGGCATCTGTGCTCTGCTTATTGGCCTTTTGATCGCGCTGCCGATCGGTATTATGAGCGCTGTCCGGCAAAACTCGAAATTTGACTACCTCATGACTGGACTATCGTTTGTCGGAACCTCGATTCCCCAGTTTTTCCTTGGTCTCGTGTGCATTTATATTTTCGCTGTTCAACTGGGCTGGCTTCCCGTCGGCGGAACGGAGGATCTTGGTGGAGGAGGAGGGTTAGGCGACCGAATCAGTCATTTAGTGCTTCCTTCCATAGCACTGGCCGTCGGTATTGCGGGACGCAAAGTGCGTTATATTCGGGCCAGCATGCTGGATGTACTGAAGCAGGATTACCTGCGAACAGCGCGAGCCAAGGGGCTCAAAGAGTTTTATGTTACCAACAAGCATGCGTTACGCAACGCTCTGATTCCGATCATTACCGTCGTCGGAATGGAAATCCCGATGCTCTTCGGGGGAGCCGTCATTGTTGAGCAGTTGTTTCAATGGCCGGGCATCGGTCAGTTGACCATCCAATCGATCATGTCCCGCGACTATTCCACCATCATGGGCCTTAATCTGGTCGCTGCCATCATTGTGCTGGCCGCCAATCTGCTCACGGATATTTTCTACTCGGTAGCCGATCCTCGCATCCAATATCATTAAATTAAGGCTTATTACTGTGAAACGAACACGAATGAGAGGAGGCGGACTCGATGTCTGCTGTACAAACCCCAGTCGCCGGAGGAGTCATTCTTCCCATTCAACAAGAAGAGCCCGAGGGTGTCTTCCGGCAAATGGCCCGGCGTTTCCTAAAACATCGGCTGGCCGTCGCCGGTCTTGTCGTTACCTTGCTGCTTATCCTCATCGCCATCTTTGCCCCGTGGCTCTCCCCGCATAGCCCTTATGCGGTAACCGCCGAATTTTCTGCCGCGCCTTCATCTTCCCATTGGCTTGGAACTGACCAGGTGGGAAGGGACGTGCTGTCTCGTCTGCTATACGCGACGAGAGTCGCTGTCACGGTTGGGTTCGGAACGGTCGCTCTGTATGTGGCGTTCGGAACGATCATCGGTCTTTGGTCTGCTTATGTTGGTGGCTGGGTCGATATGATGGTCATGAGAATTACCGATATGTTTATGGCATTCCCCTACATGATGGTTATTCTCGTTGTCGTCAGTGTGCTTGGACCAACGCTTTGGACGCTCGTACTTGTTCTTGCTCTGTTTTCCTGGCCGTCCATCGCCCGACTTGTCCGGGGGAGTGTATTGACGCTCAAGCAAATGGATTACATTAAAGCCGGAGTCGCTCTGGGGCTCAGCACGCCGCGCATTGTCTTCCGTCACATCCTGCCGAACGCGCTGGCACCGATCATCGTAAATGCGACCTTTGGTGTTGCGGCGGCAATCATGGCGGAGTCAGGGCTGAGTTTCCTAGGCATGGGCGTACAGCCGCCGACCGCCAGTTGGGGCAATATGCTGACGGACGCTCAATCCATTAGCGTCATGACCGACCAGCCCTGGCTTTGGCTGCCTCCCGGAATCATGATTCTGGTGACGGTGCTGGCCATCAACTTCGTAGGTGACGGGCTGCGCGACGCACTCGACCCTAAACAATAAATCATAATGCATCTCTCAAATATGGCATTCAAAAAGATAATCAGGTGGAGGAGATCAGATGAAAAGGGTGCGTAAAGTTTGGATTTGCGGAGTACTGACATTATTAATGGTATTGGTCTCGGCCTGCGGTTCGAATTCTGGCAGCAATAAAACAACGTCTCCGGGATCGGATGGCGAGAGCGCTTCTGCTTCCGGAGGCTCCGGTCAGCCTCTTTATATCGGTCTTGTGAATCCGGTGACAACATTCGATGTCTTCAATCTGGACAATGCAGGTGTTTTCGTTAACTCGTTGATGAGCGATACGCTTGTTGCGATGAACAGCGAATATGGATTCGATCCGAAACTTGCTGAATCAATCGAAACGACGGACAACCGGAACTTCACCATCAAGCTGAACAAGAATGCTAAGTGGAGTGACGGGGAATCGTTCACGGCGGACGACGTTGAGTTCACATTCCGGATGTTCACGGACGTTAACGTGAAGACACTCCTCAACATGACGTTTGTCACTGGACTGAACGAAGCCGGTAAGAGAGAGGAGGGGCAAACGGAGTTGGGATTTTATGAGAAGGTTGATGATTACACTTTTGTTATCAAAACGAAAAACCCGATGGAGACGAATCAATTCAAGAGTCAATTCGGCACGTACTTCCGCTTTTTGCCAGAGCATATGTTGAAAGATGTAGCACCGGTGGACCTGAACAAGAATGAATTTATGATGAATCCTACGGTCACCAACGGGGCATACAAGTTCGTCAAATTCGCCAAGGACCAGTACGTTCAGCTGACCGCGAACGAGCAATATTACGAAGGTGCGCCAAATATCAAGAATATTTACATCAAGATGATGCCGGCGACAAATCTGGCAGCGCAGCTCCAGACAGGGGACATACAGTTGACTGCTCCGGGTGTAGGTCTTATTCCAGTGCAGGATTTTGACAAGGTAGCCAATATGGCGAATGTGACTACGGGCTACGGCGATGCGAACAATCCGAACATTATGTTCATCAATTCGAAGAAGTTCCCGGATTCAAAAGTACGGCAAGCAATTGCTTATGCCATGAACCGCCAGCTTATTGTAGATCAATTGCTCAAAGGACAAGGCGAACTCGTGGATGGCATGCTCGGCCAAAACCACCCTTACTACAATAAGGAAATACCACTGTATGGCTACGATCCGGAGAAAGCGAAAGTACTGTTGGAGGAAGCGGGCTGGGACTTCAATCAGACGATTGAATTCGTCGTTCCGACAGGTAACAAGATCCGTGAACAAGCTTCTGACATCATTGCGGAGAATCTGAAAGCAGTCGGTCTGAAGGTACAAGTGACAAAGCTTGATTTTCCGACAACCTATCAAAGAGCACTTAAGCACGATTACGACTTGACGATAATTAATCTCGGATTCATTCTCGATCCGAACTCCGTGCTAGGGCTGTTCAAGACAGGAGTCAGCTTCAATATCGCAGACTATTCGAGCACCGAAGTCGACGAGCTGCTGGTCCAAGGAGCGGAGGAGCTGGAGCCATCCAAGCGTTTCGAGATTTATAAGCAGGTTCAGCAAATCCTGCACGACGATGTTCCGATTATCGCTCTGTTCGCTGACAAGCAAATGTATGCTGCGGCCAAAAATCTAGACCTTGGCAAAGGCCTTGAGACCAGTACAGTCGGCCTGACGAACAATGTCGCCAAGTGGACGTTCAACCCATGATCGAATAACGACTAGCTTCGGTTCAGGGAGGAGCTGTAGATGCCAGGTTTGAAAAAGGAGAGACCACCTTTGCTGAGCGTTGAAAGTCTCAAGACGTATTATCCGATCCGGCAGGGCATTTTCTCTCAGGTCACAGAATACGTCAAGGCGGTCGATGGTGTCAGCTTCTCGATTCGCGAAGGAGAAACGCTCGGTCTCGTCGGAGAATCGGGCTGTGGTAAGTCGAGTGTCGGTCGCACGTTGCTTCAACTAGAGACTCCTTATGAAGGAAAGGTTCTCTATGCGGGCCGGGAATTGGCAGAACTCGGCAAGAGGGAACTTCGCCGAACCCGGGCGAGCATAGGGGTGATTTTCCAAGACCCATACTCCTCGCTTAACCCCCGGATGAGGATCAGTGATATTCTGGCAGAGCCTCTGCTAGCGCACCGACTCGAGAGCCGTTCGTCTGTTCGGGATCGGGTGGATATGCTGCTTGAAACAGTCGGAATTTCGAAAGAAGACAAAAGTCGTTATCCTTATGAATTTTCAGGAGGACAGCGACAGCGTATTGGCATTGCGAGAGCTTTGTCCCTAAACCCCAGGCTGATCGTGTGTGACGAGCCTGTTTCCGCTCTTGACGTCTCTACCCAGGCACAGATTCTGAATCTCCTGAAAAAGCTCCAGAAGGAGGAGGGGCTCGCTTATCTATTCATCGGACACGGTCTAGGCGCCGTCCGCTATATCAGTGATCGAATAGCGGTCATGTATCTGGGAAAGATCGTGGAGATTGCGAGCCGGGAGAAGCTGTTCAGGGTGCCGAAGCATCCCTATACGAACGCCTTGCTTAGTGCAAATCCGGTAACAGATCCCAGGCTTCGTTCGCAGAAGCGGATTATCATCCAAGGGGATGTGCCAAATCCGGTTCGCCCGCCAGGTGGCTGTCGTTTCCATACGCGCTGTCCGATCGCCAAAGCAATCTGTCGCGAATTTGAGCCGGAGCTCAAAGGTCACGATCATGCCGTTGCCTGCTTCGCATTTGATTGACCGATAGCCGGTACTCAAAGTATTTGCTGCATCTGTTGCATCCTTTGCTTATGAATAATGAAGATTAGCCAAAATGAAGGAGAGAGGTGTTTAGCATGAATGAGAAGATCATTGAAGAGGTTACTGCGTATATCGAAGGGAAGAGAGATGTATTTATTGATGTAAGTGACTCGATCTGGGGCTTCGCTGAGACGCGATTCGAAGAGTTTGAGTCAGCAGATTTGCTCTGCAAGGAACTGGAACGTGAAGGGTTTTCCGTTGAGAGAGGCGTTGCCGGACTCGCCACTGGCTTTATAGGCAGCTTCGGGAACGGTTACCCGATCATTGCAATTCTTGGTGAGTTTGACGCCTTGGCCAGTCTTAGCCAGCAAGCGGGGGCAGCGGTATTCAATCCTGTTGTGCCAGGGACAAATGGACATGGATGCGGGCATAATTTGCTCGGAGCAGGATCTCTTGCGGCTGCCTTTGCGGTCAAGAATTATTTGCAGGAGCATCAAATCTCCGGCACGGTTCGCTACTATGGCTGTCCGGCTGAAGAGAGTGGATCCGGTAAAGCCTACATGGCCAGATCAGGCTTGTTTCAGGATGTCGACGTCGCTTTTTGCTGGCATCCTGCCACGATGAATGTTGTCATGCATATGTCCTCTCTTGCCAATCTACATGTGCACTTCAAATTCGCAGGCCGCAGTGCCCACGCTGCAGCCGCGCCCCATCTCGGACGAAGCGCGCTGGACGCGGTCGAGCTGATGAACGTGGGAGTGAACTACTTGCGTGAGCATATGATTTCGGATGCCCGAATCCACTATGCCGTGACGAATACAGGCGGCTTCGCACCCAATGTTGTTCAGGCGGAAGCAGAAGTGAATTATTTGGTTAGAGCGCCGAAGTCCTCCCAGGTGGCTGACCTGTTCGAACGGGTTCTCGATGTTGCTCGTGGAGCGGCTCTGATGACGGGAACCAAGATGTCATATCACTATGAAGGTGGAGCGTCCAATCTCATTCCGAATGCGACCCTGGAAGGCAAAATGCACGAGTTCCTTAGTGGGCTGGAGCTTCCCATTTATACGGAGGATGAATTGGCCTTTGCCCAAGAGATCTTTGCTGTGATCCCGGATGAGGATAAGACGAGTGCATCGCGGCAAAATGGCAAGGGGGTTCATGACATGCTTTCGGCTCGCCCTCTTGCGAGCTTCGTTGCTCCACTTATGGAGACAATGCGCGTTATGCCGGCGTCGACGGACGTTGGAGACGTCAGTTGGAATGTTCCAACTGCGCAATGCGGCACGGCGACCTGGGCTTACGCGACGCCAATCCATGCCTGGCAGACCGTTGCGCAGGGCAAAAGCGGCTATGCCCACAAAGGCATGCTGCTCGCGGGGAAAGCGATGGCGTGTACTGCCATTGCAGCGCTGCTCGATCCTGTGCTCATCGAGATGGCAAAGGCTGAACTGACGGAAAGGCTGGACGGAGAGTCATACGTTAGTCCGTTCCCCGATGAGGTGATGCCTCCGAATCTTTCATTTTCTCAAAGTTTTGGCGGAGCAGCAACTGAACAAACAACGATGAATGTGTAATTCCCATCCAAATGAATATAGAGAATGACAATGGCAGAGAAAGACCATCGAAGCAAAATAAAGCTTCGGGCACCGCAGGAGCAAGTCAGCGGCTGGCCAGCCGCTGGTTACACCGAAGCTAAACGTACTGCCATCCGACGCAACTCTGGAGAGAGCGAATAATCCACCAGAGGGGTAACAACGGTCGGAGCTACTGGACGCTGCGGAAAAAGTGCATGGAAAGTGAGAATATACTACAATAAACCTGAACATAGGCTTGATCAAGTGATGAGAACCAGTGCAGATGAAGTCAAAGGAAAAGAAAGTGGGTTTATTTCAATGTTTGACCCAACGGTGTATGACAATCTGAAAGTCGGGTTTGAGAATTATCTCTATGATATGGATAACCTGGACGAACGTATTCAGATTACAGGGCGTAAAGATCGGCTGGAGATGGCAGTGATGTCCAGAGAGTTCACAATAAAATTCTGTCTTAGGGATCGCCCGGAAGTAACAGGGGAAGTCGTATTAAGCAGCTCCCTTGAGGAGCTTGCAGCGGAGATCCTGGAGACGCCTGGTGCAAATCCGGGTTGCCGCTTGGAACTACGGTTTAGTACGGTTGTGAAGGACCCTGAGAAGCAGTGCCCGGTTATTCGTCCGATCTTACAGAAGAGCTGGCCTGAGCAGAGGATGTGCCAGAACATCCGATATATCTTTGATGAACAGCCAATCATGTATAACGTCACGGCTCATGTTTATTTTGACCGCAGTGTGAATGAAGACCAGATGGGGGACATTGCTGAACTCTGTGAGCATATGGCGAATGTGATGAATCAATTATTACAGTTGCACTAGTAATTCCGAGAAAAGTCTTGTCTCTTTGTAGAGATCAGGGCTTTTTTTGTATTATTTTCAGAAAATTGTATAGGCTTTCAGGCTTAGGTTTAAGGCCTTTTAGGTTAATGTTTTACGCAAGCAAGTAAGAGAATGTATATTAAAGGGGGGTAAGAGTGCAATTGGACTATACAAAAATGGTGAAATTGCGAAAATAATATTGGGACTAAAGATTTAGTTCTGTACTAAAGGAACTAGTTTTCCTTGCCGATAAAATATCGAAGGGGAGAAACTACATGACAGAGAAATTAATTCGTCTGCTGCGTATACTTCAGGCTATACAAGCAAATCCTGGAATTTCGGCCAAGGAATTGGCGCTGAAATGCGGTACGACTGTACGCACGATTTATCGTGATCTCCGGATTTTGGATAGGGTCGCCCCGATTATGAATGAAGGATACGGCAAAGGTTACCGATTTATTGGTGAGTTTGCGATGTATCCATTAGATTTTACTGAACAGGAAGCAATGGTTTTCTCCTTGCTCCCGTCCGTAGTTGATACCTCCAAGTTACCTGCTGAGTTTGATTCAGCTTTTGACAAGGTTATGTCGGCTCATACCAAATTAAAATCAAGAAACAGTGACATTGTAGAGAATATTGCGGGAATTATTCGGATGGGCACGCCAGCTTATCGTGAGGAAGGAAAAGACCCTAATTTGCTGATTCCCATCATCGAAGCTATTCTAAGCCAGCAAACCATTCGTACTCAATATCATACGCTGACAAGAAATGAGATCACAGTTCGCGATATCGATCCCTATTATCTCATTCCACGTGATCAACGTTTTTATTTGATTGGATACTGTCATTTGCTGCAAAAAGTTCGATTGTTTCGAATTAGCCGTTTTTTGGATGTGACACGAACAAATGCCGGTTTCGACATGGGTGATTTCAACATAACACAGTACATGAAGAACACCTGGTCTATTGACCGTGGCGACGAACATATCCATTTCAAGGTAAGATTCTCTGAGAAAGTGGCCCCCTACATAAAAGAAGAAGAAATGTTTGTTCGCCCGCGAATGACGAATATGTCGGATGGGGGATTGTTATTTGAAGTGACACTGAATAGCAGCAGAGAATTTTTGAAATGGTTGTATCAATTTGGGCCCGAGGCAGAGGTACTTGAACCTCGTGAGTTTCGTAGAGAGATACGCAGGCAACTTGTGGAGTGGTTGGAACATTATGAAACCGATGTACCATTGCTAAAATAAATTTTAATTATGGAGAAATACAGAAAAAGGAGCAGGTCATATGAGTACCAAATTATTCGCAGCTATGTATGGGATGGACCACTACCATGGAGTACAGGCTTTACATGTGGGGGATACCGTGTATCTCGTCAAAGATCCAGATAATCGTTTGGATCATCAAGCGATTAAGGTTGTTATTCCCCCGATTGGAGCTGTAGGTTATATCGTTAATGATCCACTTGTCGTACCTCATGGATGTTGGACCGGGACGGCATTCTACGATGTATTTCATCAACTAACGTGTGCCAAAGTACGATTCATGATGAGAGATATGGTTATTATGGAGTTAATTGAGATGAGTCACATTCCTGTTCCGCAGATGGATTCTTTGATTAAGGGATGGCAATTTCGTGAAAAAGCTTGATCATCGTAACAGAAGAAAGGCTCATTTACGGATGAGCCTGGTATAGGTCGCTTCCAGATGCATGGCTGTTCTTGCCCAACTGAAATGTGCCCTTGCGCTGTCTCGGCCAGACTTCCCTAACATCTCGGCAAAAGTGGGATTGCTTGCAAGTTTGTACAGGTAAGAGGTGAAACGTTGGGGACGCTTATAAGCGGTGACAAGGTATCCATTGATACCTGATTCAATAATCTCACGAATACCTCCGTTATCCGAAGCAATGACGGGTAATCCTGAAGCCATCGCCTCAACATTTACCAAGCCAAAAGCTTCATGTTCTTGAGACGGACAGACCAGACAATCGACTGCCCGGTACAACTGATCGATATGTTCATGGTTTATCTGACCACGGAAGGAAACATGGACTTTTTGTTTTTGGGCAAGTTCGCGAAGTTTACGCATGTAATACGGAGGTCCTTTGCCTGCAACAACCAGTTGAACAGGCATCTGTTGCTGAAGGAGGGCAGTTGCACGAATTAATACATCTACACCTTTTCCAGGGATAAGCCTGCCGACATACAGAATGGAGAATGGTTTAGTTACTCCAAATTTTGTACGCAGATGAATCTGTTCTTCGCTGGATTCAACAGGCCTGAAGCGGCTTAAATCTGCACCCAAGGGGACAACACTCATCCGGTGTTTTACCAACGGAAATCTGCGGCCTAACCTTTGTCTCAGGGATTGACTATTGACGGCAATCCAATCGGCTTTTTTCATTAATGTGAGTTTGGAAGGTCCGGGCTGGGCAAACGTTAACGAGTGAAGATAGAGTACAACAGGTGTGCGTGGAAAAGCTCGTTTGATGGTCGCCATACTGCGTGGCCTGTTATCCACTTGAATTACATCAAAGGGTTGTTTGGATAACAAACGTATGACTGCTTTGGTGTACATGACAGGACTCGACGCAGGGACACGTTGAATGGTGATCCCGTCGATCTGTTCCGTGGCGGCGAGGCCTTCCATTTGACGACTTATAATGGTCACCTGATGGCGATGGGCTAGTTCACGAGCGATGCCCAGGATACAGATTTCCACAGAACCATTACCAGGCAAAGGCAATTTCTCGGGTGCAACCATAGCTATTTTCATGATCAGGCTCCTCCTTGTCCGACATCTGTAACAATCTTCGTCATATATCTTATGAGAAGCTAAAGCATTTGGCTCCTGCGAAATGGTAGATGAACCACCCATATAAGCATGCAGGAATAATCTGTTGCATGGAATGAAGCGGAGATAGACAACTTTTGTGATATACTGTACGGGAACAATTGAATTCGTTACATGTATAAAAGCAGGAGGAAAATAATGTTACATTCTACGCTGGGGCGCTTCCGGCTGATGTTGTGGTTGCAGGGTATTTCGTACGTGTTGCTACTGTTTGTTGCTTTTCCGTTGAGAGATGCAGGGATTATGCCGCAGGCTGTCACATGGTTTGGAAATCTGTACGGTTTTTTGTTTTTAATGTATTTGTTATTCATGGTGAGTATGTACACCTCACAGAAGTGGCGTCTGCGCCGTCCAATTGCTCTGTTCTTTGTTTCTTTCATCCCACTGGGGAATATGATCTACGATGTTGTCGTATTCCGTAAGCTGTATCGTCAACTAAATAAAGCTTGACTTTATTTAACGTTATGAAATATGATGAGTACAGGTTAAACAACCCGTTCCAACTAAAACTACATATTCCTGTTAAAGGGGAGTAGCTTTTACAGTAAAGTCGTCAATTCGGGATCATATCCCCGGCTTTATTGGCAGCAATTTTGTTGTTAGCGAGACCTTTACCAAGTTTTCATGCTCGGTAAAGGTCTCTTTTTGTGGATATAAAAGGACCTTACCAGTGATGGTAAAGGTCCTTTTTTTTGTACATCATAAGAATATTAAGGAGGAGTCAATTTTGGATGTTTCATTATTATTAGAATATGGGTGGGTGCTTGCTGTCTTAGTGGTCCTTGAAGGATTACTCGCAGCAGATAATGCATTGGTACTCGCAATCATGGTTAAACACTTGCCTGAAGATAAGCGCAAAAAAGCGTTGTTCTATGGTTTGATGGGTGCATTTGTTTTCCGTTTAGGTTCGTTGTTCCTGATCTCTTTCCTCGTCGATGTATGGCAAGTACAAGCGATCGGTGCCCTGTACCTCCTGTATATTTCGATTAACCATATCGTTAAAAAGATACTGGGTAGTCGCAATAAGACAGATGAAGCAGCTGATTCAACGCCTAAGAAACCGAAAAAACAATCCGGTTTCTGGATGACCGTTTTCAAGGTCGAAGTAGCGGATATCGCATTTGCAGTTGATTCCATTCTGGCTGCTGTTGCTTTGGCCGTGGCGTTGCCACCAAGTGGATTGCCTCCAATTGGCGGACTCGACGGTGGACAGTTTATCGTTATCTTCCTCGGTGGATTCATCGGGCTTGTGATCATGCGTTTTGCAGCCTCATACTTTGTGAAATTGCTTCATTCCCGTCCAGGACTGGAAGTTGCGGCATTTGTAATCGTAGGTTGGGTAGGGGTTAAGCTGGCAGTTATTACACTCGCACACCCTTCATTGGGTGTTCTGGATGAGCATTTCCCGGAAAATAAAATTTGGAAATTCGGATTCTATATTGTACTGATCACCATTGCGGTATGTGGTTGGTTCCTGTCTTCCAAAGTTCCTGAAAAAGAAGACGAAAATCCGGTTGAAGAGTTGGAAAAACAAGCAGGACTGTAATAATCATGTTACGCTAACAACATCATTATTATTTGGAAAACAGGAGATTGTCCTAGGACAATCTCCTGTTTTTGTTTACATATGCAATCTACACCATGGACCAATTTCCAAGAAAAGGGTTGACACATGAATTCTAGTCCCCTTAATATAAGACTAACATTAACGAAGGGAGGCCGAGAGACATGATGCTTGGTTATGATTTGATTCAAACAGAGCGCAACGTAGACACAATAGCATATCCGGCTCATCGTTTCATTGGCCTCATACGGTCGACATAGGGGATAGGCATATCGTTTAGCGGTTTTTATAATCGATATGCGTTCTTCGCTTATATTATAGCGATGGATGACAGACACACAGCATGTATGCTGTTCTGTTCTCCGTTATTGTCATTCAGTAGAAGTCATGGGCGATTAGCCTATGGCTTTTTTTAGTTTTATTTTACAGATGAATCAGCAAACCGAATTTGCTGAACGTACAGAAAGGAATAATACACTTTTATGAATACAGAATTTAATTTATTTACCAATCCAAATGAAATCGCAGGTGGTTACCGGCATGAAGTGAAATTGCCTGCAGGCGACCTAACCGTATATGCGGCGCAACAGCTCTTCTCCTCGCTCG
Source organism: Paenibacillus sp. FSL M8-0212 (assembly GCF_038004645.1). Lineage (NCBI taxonomy): Bacteria > Bacillati > Bacillota > Bacilli > Caryophanales > Paenibacillaceae > Paenibacillus > Paenibacillus sp. FSL M8-0212. Next base: position 4,197,173 of record NZ_JBBORP010000001.1, read on the forward strand.
ATTACAAGGTGTTCGAGATGGCAAACAATAATCTGCAGATTCCTGGAATCTCTTATATGAGTTACACGCCAGACGTACACGTCGGTGTAGGTACGTGCATTGGAACGACAGCCGTGTGGGATGCCCACAGCGGATACGTTTCTCCCTCCATCGTGGGTAGTGACATCGGCTGTGGCATGCGAGTGCATATGACGAATTTGCACAAGGACGAATTGAAAGACATCAAGCTTCGCCGTAAACTCGTCAAGGCCATTGAGAAAGTATTGCCGATGGAGGCGAACCAGCGAGGTCATTACTCAGACATCAGACTGGAGCATATTGTTCGTAAAGGACTGCATGGTTTACCCAAAAAGTATATTCCCGACAGCTATACACCGAAAAAATCAACCTCCATGACACATGTGGAAAGCAGCAAGTTCAGTTATGATGAGGATGTGTTAAACCATGTTCCTGATATGACGTGGCATCGTTCGCATCGTCAGCTCGGAACACTGGGTGGGGGGAATCATTTTGCCGAGATCCAGGCGATTGAGATCGCTGAAGAGAATCGTGAAATCGCCGAAGCTTGGGGATTGTATGATGGACAAGTCGTGGTCATGATTCATTCCGGCTCTCGTGCATGGGGTGGTTATGTAAGTCAGACGAGTTCGTCAGCGATTGCCAAAGTCATGCAGCGGCTTAACCTGGGTACATCCGATCCCAGACTGGTCTTTGCTCCACTGGAGCATGCGGAAGGTCGTCATTATGTGAACATGATGTATTCTGCATTGAATTACGCTGTTGTCAATCGGCACCTGATTGCGTATGCTATTCGCGAAGCATTCCGGGATGTGTTTGGCTCCAAATGTGAATTCCGTACGTTATACGATCTGATGCACAACTATGCCTGGGAGGAATCTCACGTAGACAAAGGTTCTGTTTTTGTGCATCGCAAAGGGGCGACACGTGCGTTGCCGGCAGGTCACCCGGACAATCCGAAGCCTTATCTGGCAACTGGACATCCGGCGCTTATTCCCGGTTCCATGGGAACTGCTTCATATATCATGGTAGGTCAGCCGCAGGGTGCTGATAATTATTATTCAATATGTCACGGTGCGGGTCGCATCCGTTCACGGACGGCAACGAAACGATTGATTAGCGTGGAAGATTTTGCCACGGCACTAGGTGTGGGTACAGAAGATGAGATCGTGGTAAATCAACGCTCACTTGAATCCATTATTGATGAATCACCTCAGGCTTATAAAAATGTAGATGAAATTATAGACAGTGTTACCGGCGCAGGCCTGGCTCAAGTTGTAGCCAAATGCAAACCGCTTGTAGCGGTAAAGGGAGCGAAATAATGACAATAAACGAACAACAAACAGATCCAACTCAAGCGATCTATACCTATGACGAACAACATGATACTCGAATTCGAGTGGAAGGGTACGCTATCTATTCAAGGCTGATTCGTGGAATCAGTGAGGCGCTCCATCAGCGCTATGGAGTTGAGTACAAGCTTTATGCCAGTTCTGACCCGAACAATGAATATTGGGAGTTACTCCGGGAAGACCTGCAAAATGGCAGTGACGAAGTAGAATTGGTAGCCCGCATATTCGAGGATCTGGAGCTTCAGACGTTACATTACGACGATGATGGAGATGTACCCACTTATGGTGTGCATTACTCCATTCGCAATAACGTATTTGCCTATCCGAAATGGGGCGTTGCACTTGTCCGGGTTCCGTTTTTCCGAGAGAACGGGATCTACAGTGAAGACTTTGTCTTTGCCGTCGGTGATGAGGAGATGAAGCAATTTCTGGGAAGTGTCCGGGAACGGGAACGTCAGCAAAATATGAAAAAAGTAACGGTCTACACCGATGCCCGGAATGGCAGCGATCGCCATGTGGAATCCATCACTCGCTCCGTGGGACGAGAGGATGTTGTTCTCTCGGCACAGATCAAGCAGGATATTTTCCGCTCGCTGGATCAGTTCTTCGAAGCAGATCGTTCTTTTTACAGAGATTATGATATCCCGTACAAACGGGGCATTCTATTGTATGGGCATCCGGGGAATGGTAAGACCACGTTGGTGAAATCCATTGCGGGAAGTATCCCGGGCCCGGCTGCGTATTGGCAGATTACGGAGTATACCAACAGTGAATCGGTGCGTGAAGTGTTCGAGGCTGCCAAGCGGTTGGCACCAATGGTACTGATTATTGAGGACATCGATTCGATGCCGGATGAAGTCCGTTCCTTTTTCCTGAATACATTGGATGGAGCTACGTCGAAGGAAGGCATTTTCTTGATCGGGACAACGAATTATCCGGAGAAAATAGATCCTGGCCTCATGAACCGTGCTGGACGGTTTGACCGGGCTTATGAAATTCCGTTGCCAGATGAAGCGCTGCGCTTGCAATACTTGCGCCAACGAGGCTTCACCATATTTGCGGGTGAAGAAGGCACAGTAGAAGCAGCTCGTCTGACCGACACGTTTTCTCTTGCACAGCTAGGTGAGTTGTATGTGAGCGCTGCGCTCGAATGGCATCAGAATGGACAGACAGACATTGTAAAAGTCATTCAGTCGATGCGTGGCGAGCTGGACAAGAGCCACAAACATACTTGGCTGGCGCAGCCAGGTAAGGGCCGTGCAGGCTTTTATTGATCAGATCTAACCCATCCATCCTATAATATGACGCAATTTTATAAATAATCCTACCTCAATTGGTGATACTAACCTTGTCTGCTCTAACATACAATGACTTTCGGGAGGTACATAACGCAGCCCTGAGCTGGTGAGATGCCGGAAAGTAACGCGATCTGTTCCATACCTGACTAAGGCTTGTTTTGCAGAGAGAGATGCATGGGGACAAAAGGTAATATGCAAAAATTTTTATGCCAATTGTTTAAATGCTTCTGTAGCGGTTAATAGTAGACAGACAACAACAAAAACTTTAATTAGAGGTGAATGATATGGGTTGGTTATGGTCATTAATTATCGGTGGTATCATTGGATGGTTGGCAGGTTTGATCGTTGGTCGTGACATTCCAGGTGGTGTTATTGGTAACATCATTGCTGGTTTCATCGGTGGATGGTTAGGTGGAGTAATCTTGGGCGATATGGGTCCTGAGATGGGCGGATTCCACATTGTACCTGCATTGATTGGTGCGATCGTTCTTGTAGCCATCGTAAGCTTGATCTTCCGTTCGATGGGACGTAGTCGCGGGTAACTTCATCAAGATAATTTCTTGAATTAGTTGTCAGCTAAATGCATTACCAATGAAGAGGTTGATTGAGAGCCATAACCATGGCTTTCAATCAACCTCTTGTTGTTTTAGAATATAAGGATACATGCGTAACTTAGCATCAGTATTGTATAGGTAGTTTAGATAGAGGGGATGAACGGAATGGAAAAAGCTACATTCGCCGGCGGATGTTTCTGGTGTATGGTTACACCGTTTGAAGAACAACCGGGCATTCATGGCATTATATCAGGTTATGCTGGCGGCCACGTCGACAATCCAACATATGAGCAGGTCAAAACCGGGGAGACCGGTCATGTCGAAGTGGTTGAAATTACATTTGATCCGGATGTATTCCCTTATGAACGACTGTTGGAGCTGTACTGGCCTCAGATTGATCCGACCGATGACGGCGGACAGTTCCAGGATCGGGGGACACAGTACCGTACGGCGATCTTTGTGCATAATGAACGTCAACGTGAGCTTGCTGAACAGTCCAAGCAGGAACTGGCAGCTAGCGGACGATTCAGTCAACCGATTGTTACGGAAATTCGCGATGCAGCTATATTCTATCCGGCTGAAGATTATCATCAGGATTACCACAAGAAAAACGAGAAACATTATAAGGAAGACCGTGCGTTATCCGGACGGGACGAATTTATAGACGAGAATTGGAAATAATGCATCAGATCACATGAAAAGCCGGGAAAGTTCCAGTTGGAACTCGCCCGGCTTTTTGGCTGTATGGCGGCTGAAATCAGCCATAACGGTTATCTAATTGTTCGTTCCCACCAGTATTTCTACGTCAATGGTAATCTTCGACAAGGAAGCTTGAATGCCCATCCGGGATATTCCCGACAGATGCCAGGAAAGTGGTGTCATATGAACGAGTGAATCCAGCATGTTTGCGGTGACGGGCAGCGTGTAGGTCAGCGGAATGCTGGCGATGAGATGATGATGTTTGCAGAATCTGTCCAGCGTAAGTTCCCGGCCGTCTGCTCGATCAGGTCGATTCAGGAACAGCATTTCTCTCAGTTCAATTAAATATCGTTCACGGGGGATGACTTTGATGATCCATCCCCCATCTTTCAGAATTCGTCCAAACTCTTCATAGTTGGAAGGAGAAAGTATATTCAGGATGATGTCCAGCTGACCTTCTGCAAACGGACTGCATGCCAGATCGCCGACAAACCAAATTTGCTGGTTGTAGGCAGAGGAAGCCATGGCAATGCCTTCTTTGGCAATGTCGATGCCCGAGCCAACGGCTGGAGTATTCTGCGTAATCTGCTGCAGAAATGTTCCCTCTCCTGTGCCTGCATCCAGAATATGCACGGGACAGCTGATGTCAACGGAATAACGTGCAATCCACCTGCGTAGTACTTCGGTCAAAGGAGCATAAATACCGGTTTCCGATAAGATATTCCTTTTGGCTGTAAATAAACGTTTGTCATAGTTGCCCTTGAAAAAACGTGTCATGAAATTGATATAGCCTTGTCTTGCAAGATCAAAGCTATGCCTGGAAACACATTGAATGCTCCCTGAGTTAATGGTTGCCATAGGGCTATGACAAATGGGACAGTTCAACATATGGATGTATGGATTAATAAGCGCAGCGCTACGTTCTCTGCGATGGACTGACATGGAAAAACACCCCATTCATTCAGATTTGGATAACTGAAGAAAAGGGCATAACAAATAAACCTCTGCACAAAATTTAAAAAAAGAGGTTTATGGCTATGCCCCAAGTTATCTGTATCGAATGAACTGAATAATCATAGGAAGGCTAAGCTCCTTTGGCCTATCAAGATTAGGGTGAAGCAAGAGAACGTTACCAGTATAACAGGATGAGAAGAAATGACAAGTAAGGGGAGCCAGGCGGATTTGAAATAAAAGAGCGCCCTGTCAACCGTTTAGGCGGTCATACAGAAGCGCTCTGTTCATTATTTTGCAGCAACCTTTAATGCATATTTGGACAATGTCTCATTGTTCATGGAATAGATGACATCATCCACATAAGTAGAGACACCTTCTAATGAAGGAACCGAGGCACTGGTCGTGTAGATATGCACGTCTTCCAGCGTCTGTGGATCAAGAATGTATCCTGTTTTGGCAAAATCAAGCTGATACTGACCATCCTGTGTCTGGTCGACATGCATCAACGCAGGCTGTGCATCCTTGAATGTACGCTCAGTCACTTTGCCTTTCATCGTGTACAATTCCAGCTTCTGCCCTGTAAAGACTGTATAACCGTTGCCAGCCGTCTGAATGTAGGCATCACCAGCAATGGCACGTCCCCAAGCAAGCTTGCCATCGATGCCAAAGCCCATCAGTCGGTTACCGGTGTTCTCGAAATTCGCACGCATAATAATGGAACCATCGTCGAGAATGGCCAGCGATTCTCCGCCGCCATCTCCGAGTGTATTTGCATTGGCAGGGAATTGGTAGAAGGACAGACGATTCAACGTACGATCATAGATCTCTACTTTGGGATTCGCAGCTTGCTGCCAGAAGTTGCCTACCTTGGTTTGTTTACTGGCATCTACTACAATTCGACCATGGTCAGCCTTGAGCACGTTGCCGTTGATGCTCTTTTCGGTAATCAGCTTGCCCTTTTTGTCATATAACGAGATGGTGGAGCGAACCGAACCATTCAATTGCACGCCCTGACTTGAAGCAACCATCAGCGTATCGTTATCCAATAGGGATATGCTTGCAGGTGAATTCACCGTTTTGAGCCAGTTGGTTTTACCGGATGTATTAAATGAGTACACTTTCTTGGTTTTGTCCGAATATTCCATATACACATAAGCTGTACCGTTGCTGGCATATACCGAATCGGAGTAGGTGGTATAAGGACCACTTTTCTCATGGAATATCGTATTCCACTTCAATTGTCCAGTTGTAGCATCAAATGCTTGGAGAGAGTCCAGTTGCCAGTCGAGTGTTGTTTTGCTGCTTGTTTTGGTCACTGGCTGGGAGGCATGTACATATACAAGATTTTTGGATGGCACGGCATGGATTCCCTTAATCAGAACATCTTTCTCTGTATTAGCTTCAGATAACATCAGGGAAGATGACGTCCACGCCGGTTTGGGCATGGATTCGGTTGAAGCAGCGGCGTAACCTGTTGTATTCATGGTGAAGAGGAGCATGCCGCTGAGAATGAGGGCAGCCCATGTTTTGGACTTGTGTTTGGTCAATGTATGCAAGTGATAAACCACCTTTCTTCTTCAGTTCAAAATAGAACCGATTGTTGAATTTTACCATTAACTTCAAGCTGAATTCAACCGAACACACTGTAACCTTTTATCATTGGTTTATCGAAATAACCATGTTTGGGGAAGTCTAGCGGTTACAGGGAATTCATCTTCTTTCGATGAAGGTGGAAGTCTGATATATTTAGTGCGGTGACAAGCCATATCTGCGTAAGACGTTGGATAGAACATAGGAAATGAACAAGGAGAACAGCTATGAACTGGAGTGAAAATGTGACCCTATGGGTCATTGGATGTATCATCATATTGTTGTTGCTGGCCTGGATTATTCGGCGGGTTATCGGGCGCGGGCAGCGGATCCGAAGTGAAGCCAATCCTCGTAAGATCACAATAAAGGACATCGACAAGATGGAGGATGGTTCGGAATTTGAATTATATCTCTATCATTTATTCGAAGAGCTCGGGTACGAGGAGGTGCATAAGACAACGAGCAGCCGGGATTTTGGGGCAGATCTGGTGTTTGTTGATAGACTCGGCAGACGAAGTGTGATACAAGCGAAGCGATATGGTGCGAATCATCCTGTAGGATTGAGTGCAGTGCAGGAGATATATACATCCATGCGTTATTATGAAGCCGACCGGTCAATTGTATTAACGTCCGCTCGTTACACCGAAGCCTGTCGGACGCTTGCAGCAGTCAATGGAGTGAAGTTGCTGGACCGAGAAGACCTGATGGAATTAATCCTGTTATTCAAAGCGAGAAGAGTGGAAGAAGCATTGGAACTGATCGAAGAAGATGATCATGAACCAATCGAGACGTGGCAGTCCCGGCGAAAGCGGCAATCTCGCTAGTTTCATTGTATTAATGTGCCACAACGTAGATTTTTTTAAATATAATCAAAAAGTAGTAATGTTGTAAGGATTAACATTTAAACCGTTGGGGCTCCCTTAAAAATGGATGAATACGACAGATGCAGATTTTAAAACGATTATAACCAATCGCTAGGTAGATACAGGCGACTGGTTATTTTTCTGGATGGATATTTCCAGCTCCGTTTGTTCATCTGTTAGTTGTAACATTTCGAATATTTGATTCACCCCTCTCTGGTATCGACAATGTTTACCTCAAGGCCGTGACATTTAAAATTGTGGTTAGGATTTTTCCTAACCTCATCTTTTTGAAGTTCATACATAGCTAATTTATAATTATTTCTTCCATATGTTTCAAACTTTCTTCAATTTTCTTTTGTAATTCAATTTTATGTTTCTTTAACATTTCCTCTCTTTCTAAATAGGTGGAGTTCCCCATCTCATAGGATTCCTTGTAGTCTTTTATTTTAGAAAGCGGCATTCCTGTTTCTTTGAGACAAAGAATAAAAGAAATCCAATCGATTTGTTGTTCGGTATAAACTCTATTCCCTTTTTCGTCGCGTGAAATATTCGGTAATATCCCTTGCTCTTCATAAAATCGAAGTGTCTTTGCAGTTATATTATAATTCTCCACTACATACTTCATTGAAAAAAACATCTGATCGCCTCCATAGTTACAGTTACTGTAACTGTTATTTTATCACATAGAATAGTAGTTAAAATAAAATCGTTTAAAATTACGTATCAATTCCTACTTTACTTCCCCTTAGGTTAACCTGATATTCTTGTGTAGAACTTGTGATTGGGATGGATGAGATAAGGTTATCTTCATCTGTTCCATGAATAAGCACTTAGAAATCAAAATATAAAGGAGAACGTAGAATGAGTAAATTTAATAACTTGTTTGAACCCTTTACATTCAATAAAGGGATTACCTTAAAGAATAGAGTGGTTATGTCTCCGATGACGACATGGTCAAGTAATGATGATTACACGATTTCCGATGAGGAAGTTGCATATTATAAAAAAAGAGTGAATGGTGTAGGTTTAGTTATCACGGGCTGTACTCATGTCCTACCCAATGGTATAGGATTTACACATGAATTCGCCGCATATAATGATTCATTTATCCCTAGTCTAAAAAAATTGGCAGATGCTGCTAAGAGTGGAGGAGCTCCAGCAATTCTTCAATTGTTCCATGCTGGAGATAAAGCGATTGCTGAATTAGTTCCTAATGGTGACGTGGTGAGTCCGAGCGGTGTTGCTCTGACTGAAGCAGTATCCCCTAGAGAACTTACACTTGAAGAAATTCTGGAAATTATACATGCGTTCGGTGAAACTACAAGACGTGCAATTGAAGCTGGTTTTGACGGTGTTGAACTACATGGAGCCCACGGTTTTTTACTTCAAAGCTTCTTATCTCCATTCTTCAACAAACGTCAAGACCAATGGGGGGGATCACTGGAAAAACGTCTGAGTTTTCCAATAGCTGTTATTCGAGAGGTGAAAAAAGCTATTGAGAGATATTCGACAAAACCATTTATTTTAGGTTACCGCATTTCCCCAGAGGAACATCAACAAGATGCCCTTAGAATGAAAGATACTTACGCACTGATTGATAAACTGATTGAAGAAAATGTTGATTATGTTCATGGTTCCTTGGTACAAGCCCTTACGTCAAAACCAAAATATAACCAAGATAACAAAAAAACGTATCTTGAGCTGATTGTTGAACATGCCAACAATCGGATTTTTGTAATTGCAGCGGGTGCCTTGGAAAGCCCAGAGGATGTCTCTGAAAGCATGGAGAAAGGACTCTCTTTGGCGGTAATTGGACGTGTATTAATCTCCGATCCAGAGTGGGTTGAAAAAGTTCAACAAGGAAGAGAATTGGAAATTCAAAACGTGATTAAATCATCTAACGTTAGAGATCTTGTGTTGCCAGCGAAACTATGGGGTGTCATACAAAATGCAGGTCCATGGTTTAAAGTTGAACAATAAAGAAGATGAAAGATCAAAAAAGGCCGCTAATAATAGCTGCCTTTTTTGATTTCAAGAACAGTTGTACTAATTTATCCGCTTCAACAAAAAAAGCTTCACCTTCACTTGCATAGCTGCACATGATATATTGAGTGTATATCAACCAAAGGAGTGTGTGATCCATTATGGCACGTACACAAACACAAAAAGCATTACGCAAAGCAGAGCGGTCAGGTCAATGGTGCTCGGAACAGAGCCGAAGAGTTAACGGAGATTATGGTGCGTTATCCCAGCATGTGCGGCTCATGCCTACGAAGCAGGAAAAATTGCAAAAGGTCAAACACAAGAAGCAGATCATCCAGGATGGTGGTGCTTCTTTTTATTTTGTCCATAAGGACCGGATTGCTGGATAAGTAAGACATTGAATTCTTTCTTTGGTTGGAAAGTAATGATGTGGACTGTTAAAATCAATCCTAATGAACTGAACTATGAATCCTTGTATATCTAATGAAGGGAAGAACCTATACATATGACAACAGCGCTGCACATGAATAAAAAAATCGTTCGGCGTTTTTTGCTGCAAACGCAAGCTTTACTGGGACGTTGGCCCGCAGTTTCCTTACCTTCGGGACCCGATCAAGTTTTGAGTTTGATTCGCTCCCTTGGTTGCGTGCAGATCGATCCTGTGGCTGCTGTAACCGGAAACCAGCATTTGGTGCTGGGTGCTCGTGATCCTGGTTACACTGCTGACAGCTTAAATACGCTGCTGAGTGATCACAAGGTGTTTGAATATTTTGCAAATGCTGCCTGTGTCATTCCAATCGAGGACTATGCTCTCTTGGAACCTGTGCGTGCCCGATTAAGGGAGCGTCTGGCTCCGTCCCTGCAAGGTCTGGAGAAAACAATTCAGCATGTGTTACAACGTTTGAAGGAAGAAGGACCTTTACCTTCCAGAGCCTTCCGTGCTGTTGAACGGGTAAGTGGTTATTGGGACAGTGCAGATATGCCAAAGACGAAGGATACCACACTTGCTCTGAATTTACTGTTAGACTCGGCTGTGATTCGTGTGGTGGCGAGGCAGGGGAATGAACGTTATTTTCATATTACCGAATCCGGATTGCAACAACAGGGACTTACGATAAAAGAAGACATGGATGTGTTGGCCCAGAGACAGGCTCTGCTGGATAAATACATTCATGCGTATCGTGTCGTAGATGCCCGTGATCCCCGTCTGGGTTGGCTAAAATCTACAGCGGCTGAACGACGCGCCGATATTGCTGACCGTGTGTCAGATGGGCGAATGATCCCGCTGAAGGTGGAGGACGTGGCGACGCCTTATTATATACGTGCTGAAGATGAGGATTTGCTGCTGCACATGGAGAGGGAAGAGCCACACTATGATCCATCAGGCCCGGTCCGTTTCCTGCCGCCACTGGACAACCTGTTATGGAGAAGAGAACGTATTGTCGATTTATTCGATTTTCATTATAAGTGGGAGATTTATACGCCAGAGGTGAAAAGAACCTACGGTTATTATGCCATGCCTATTCTTCACGGTGATCGGTTGATTGGACGTATGGACCCACGACTTGATCGCAAAACGGGAGTACTTACCGTTCGTTTGTTATCGATGGAAGAGGCTGCTCCACCTGTGGAGGAATGGATTACGGATTTTCGGGAGGGGCTTCAATTCTTTGCGTCCATGCATGGAGCGCGTTCGATCACTATCGAGAAGACGGTACCAAAAGAGCTGAAAAAGCAGCTTAAATCGATTTGATTAGGGGATATACGAAAGAATGTATGGATACGGGAAATTGGAGTTGTTAAGGGGGGGAGGAACTAAAAAGAACAAAAAAATGGAGGAGCCAGAAGGCCCCTCCTTCTTCATTTGATTTTAAAATTAGTTTTAACATGATATCCGCAGTTAGCTCTAACAAAAACCTAAGCTCACGTCCACGCAAAAACTTCTTTAGTTCACCAGATGAGGCATTTCAACGTTGGGATCAACATCTGCTTCATAATCCACACCATCGGTTTCAAAACCAAACAGCTGGAAGAATTCGCGACGGTAACCTTCCAGATCGGACAGATCGTAGATGTTTTCTGTGGTCAACTCGTTCCAGAGCTTCGCCACTTCTTCCTGAACATCAGCTCTCATCTCCCAATCGTCAATACGAATGCGACCTTCAGCGTCGGTTGGAACTTCTCCCCCCGCATACAGGCGATCAGCGAACAAACGTTGCAATTGCTCGATGCAGCCTTCATGCAAGCCTTTTTCTTTCATGACTTTGTACAATGCTGAGATATACAACGGCACCACTGGAATTGCAGAGCTGGATTGAGTCACCAACGCTTTGGCTACAGTTACGTATGCACGTCCACCTTTGGCACTCAGACGATCATTCAGCTTATGTGCTGTCGCTTCCAGATGATTCTTGGCCTGACCGATGGAACCATCACGATAAATGGCATGGGTAAGTTCAGGGCCGATGTAGGAGAAAGCAATCGTTGTTGCGTCATCCGCAAGAACGCCGCCTTGTTGCAGGGCATCCATCCATAGTTCCCAATCGTCTCCACCCATTACGGTTACCGTCTGACGAATTTCTTCTTCGTTTGCCGGCTCAAGGGTAACGGAGCTGATTTCGCCTGTGTGGAAGTTTACCGTTTTGTTTGTGTAGGATTGTCCGATAGGCTTCAGCACAGAGTTGAATACCTCACCCGTGTTCGGATCGGTACGGCGTGCCGAGGCTACGCTGTATACGACCAGATCTACTTGACCGAGTTCACTGCGAATCAGTTCAACGGTTTTGTCTCTTGTTTCGTTTGCGAATGCATCACCTGTGATGCTGTACGATTTGAGGCCTGCTTCTTCAGCGGCTTTTTCGAATGCAGCGGAGTTGTACCAACCTGCTGACGCTGTACGTTTCTCTGTGGAACTGCTTGGACGATAAATGCCGACCGTATTCGCTCCCGCCCCAAAAGCAGAGACAACACGTGACGCGAGTCCGTATCCAGTGGAAGCACCGATGACGAGCACATTACGGGGTCCTTTCAGCTCAGGCTGGGATTTCACATAATCAATCTGTTCCTGCACTTGCGCAGCGCAACCTACAGGATGGGAAGTGGTACAAATAAAACCACGTGTTCTTGGTTTAATAATCATTTATTTGCATCCTTTCATATTCAGCTCATGTTTCAGCATTTCGATAAAATGCTCTTACACATACTTTCTTATTGTAAAACAATTACCTCGGAAACGGAAACCGTTTCGTTTGATTTCGCCGGAAGGGTGGCGTTATATCTCCAATTTTGCGATGATGTGAATAGAATGTACTCGTTTGTTAGGATAGAAAGGACAGGGATACCATGCTGAAGGAACGCATTGAACTGTTAAGCAAAAGAAAACAAATCTCACGTAAAGACCTTGTGGAAGGTCTGGTTACGCAGGCCCACTTTGCCAATATCCTGGCTGATCGTTATCCTCTACCTGAGGACTTGGCAGAAGCCATCGCGGGGCGTCTTGGGGTATCCCCTTCCTATATTCTAAAAGCTGCGGCTCAGGACGAGGAAACACTCGAACGGGCCGAGGCCATCTTCGAACAAATGTCTGTTCCAGCGTCGGCCATATCCGAAGATACGGTGCATGCACTGGCAGATCGGGATGACACGCTGACCGTCGAGCTGACAACGGCCTTGATGAAGGTGGTCTATTATCAGCAATTAAACGATGCAACGGCTCATGAGTATATACATACGTCCTACCTTAATTTTTACCTGGAGAAGTACGGTCGTCCGGATGATATTGATCTGCCGCGTCCGTTAGCCAAAGCACTTTTGTTCTACAAAATACAATATTATCGCTCCAAAATGGCCTTTGTGGATGTATTAACTCATGCAACCAGGCTCAGTGAGCTGGCGCTTCCTGGCAGTGAATTCTGGCTGTCTGTGCAAAATATCAAGATGGAAGCCTACATTCAGGTCAAACAGTATGAAGAGGCAAAACAGGTATTTGAGCTTACGATGCGTCATGTCTATGATCAGCGGATGTTCCACCGGTTGTCCGGGTTATATGTGGCATATAGTGGTTATTGTTTCGCAATGGGGCTGGTTCAGGAGGCACTCTCGGCATTAACCATGGCGGAGGCAAACCTTGTGTATGCCGGCAACCAGGGAGATCTGGTGACGGCGATTGCGAACAATCGGATTGTCATGCTGACAATGACAGGTGAACTGGATCAGGCACAGGCTGAGATTGAACGATTTGAATCGCTATTGCAGCAGGAAACGGAAGAAACACAGCTCGCGATGCGACCGCTCGTCAGTGTATATCGGTGCGAAGTGGCTCTGGCGCGGAAGAACTGGGGCGTGCTGGCGCAAAGTGTAGATCAACTCTTGAAATGTGCAACCACACAGGACCAGCAGATGAGCGCAACCTTCTACCAGAGCCATCTCGCTCTTGCGCATGGAGATCGCGAAGTTTTCATGGAGCGGGCGCTTGCCTGTTTGCCTTATTTTGAATCCGCGCAGCACGTCATGCGGCTTGAACCGTTATATGAAGGGCTGGCCGTAGTATCGGAGGATCAGCGGAAATACAAGGAAGCAGCCATGTATTATCGGAAGCTGGTATATCTGTTACGCAAAAAATAGACTGGATTAAAAGTAATGCTAGTAATAAAGGGTGTTAATCAGAAGGATAAAAGAAAAAATAGAATAGAGAATGCCCTTCTGATAAGCGTCAATCATGAGTTGGTTGCTTCTTTGAAGCATTAAGGAATAACCCCCCCAAAAAATGTTGAATAACGCTACTGACATACCGTTGTCAGTAGCGTTATTTTATCATCAATGAAGTAAACATAAAGGGATGGAAGGCCGATTCTGGCCCAAAAAATGATAGGGTACTTTATCATTAACAGGAAGGATGTTATTTTATGTTTTTTGCTTCTGTACGCATTATTACCGACGACGTGGATCGTCTTGTCGAGTTTTATGAGAAAGTCATGGGTGTTTCGGCGGTACGCCCCGCGCCTGTCTTTGCCGAACTTGTTGTGCCATCGTGCACCCTGGCGATTGGCCACTCCCAGACGGTACCACTATTTGGCGTTGGTTCTGCAGTGGCGGCCGACAATCACACTGTCATCCTCGAGTTCCGCGTCCACGATGTCGATGCCGAATACGAGCGTTTGCAGCCGTTTGTGGACGAGTGGGTAAAGGAACCGACCACGATGCCGTGGGGGAATCGTGCTGTGCTGTTCCGTGATCCTGATGGCAATCTCATTAACCTCTTCCAGCCAGTGACCGAGGAAGCGATCAAACGTTTCAGCGGTAGGGGCTGATTCTAGAAGAACAGTTCACTCAGTGAAAAGGTTGAAAAGTGTGTATTTTGGAAAACTTATGCCTTAAAATTCTACTGTTTTTGGCATGATTTTGTGCGTTGCCAACGCACATGGCACAAAATATGGCCGTCAATGGTGAAATGAAGATCGGATTAGCAGATCTTTTTTTGCGGAATTAGCATACTTCCTTACCAAAGAAACGATTATCCGGTAATTCTATTGCCGGATTTTTCGTTTTTTTTGTATGCCGCCAGAAGGGTATTCAAGGACAAGCCGCGGTGTTTATAATTTAACTATAATATAAAAACAAATAAAACAAATGAGGTGCTTGATATGGGATGGTTCGGTAAAAAGAACAAACAGGAAGATGCGATTGCCAAAGCGGATAAAATGATGAATAAAGGACTTACTGGCATGATGATGAAAGGTTTTGTATCAAAAGAACATCGGGAGGCCATCAACCAAAGTCTGGATTCGGCGAAGCAGGCACAGTTGGCAGCGAGTGGTTCTCTGCCTTTAACAGCTACGGCTACGGTGGTGACAATCACCGATACAGGCAAACTGATCAACTTTGATCCGATTGTTGTGCTTGTATTGGATGTGACAGAGACAAACGGCAACCAGTATCAGCGAACATTGGAGACATTGGTGTCCAAAATGCAGATTCCACGAGTAGGCGATCGGGTGGGACTGGGTCAGAATCCAGCGAATCCGTCCGAACTGATCTACATGGGTCTAGTGTCCATCTAGAAGGTATTTGGTTATAGACAGAGATACTCTATTTAAATAATGCGTATAACAACGATTAATAGATACATTATTAAAGGTGTTGATAGAGATATTAAGAGAAGGATTAAGAGAGGGTGGGTCATATGGTAGGTTTCCTGAGATTGATTGGCGTATTAACGGTGTTCGGAGTGGGGTTCTCCCCATTTCTGGCACAGCAGCTGTGGAACGATCCATTTATGATTATGCAGGCATGGTGGTATACTCCGGCAATCTTTGCCGGGTTTGCACTGATCTTTGTTCCTGCGATTTTGAGCAATATTTTTGGCGTAGGTCGAGTGAAGACAGGTTTACCAGCAGTTGGGGTCATTAAAACTATACAACAGACAGGTACGTATATTAATGAACAGCCTGAGGTTCGATTGGGTCTGACGGTGTCGCGTAAGGGGCGTGAGAAATACGATACGGAGATGAAAGCAGTCATTCCATTGACCTCCCTGGCACAGTTCCAACCGGGCAGTTTCATTCCGTTAGTCGTTTCTGTAAAGGATGAGCGCAAGGTAGGACTTGATCTGAAAGGGCGGTTGTCGCAAGAAGATATGCAGCAATTACTGGATGAGAAGATGGTACAGCAGGGGGTATCGCCTGAAATGATGGATATTGCGAGAACAGGTGAAAAAGCGATGGCCAAGATTCTCGATGTCACCCCACTTGGAAGTGGAGGCAGTAATAAGATCAAGCTTCAGCTCAAACTCAGCATAACAAAGACGAACGGTGAAACCTTCAATGTGACAACGCAAAAAGAGATTTTGTCGTCCGCGCTGCCTCAGGTGCAGCAAGGTCATATCATTAACGTCATTTATTCAAGACAAGACCCAACAAAATTGGTGTTGGCATTGAATATACAGGAAGGACAATTAAGTGACTTGTTCTCCTCCTGAGGATGTGGACAAAAGGAGGACCTACAGATCATGTTTATGACGTGTAGGTCCTCCCTATTGCATTTGGTATGTACGAGAGATGCAAGCAACGGACTACTTTCAGACAATACCAAGGCGCATGCGATAAGAAAAGAGTACTTTTCTGGATTCTCCGTCAAATACACGATTAGCCAGCGTTCTGAACTCGTCAGCAGCTGTTAATAGATCATCCGCCCCAAGCTTCAAAGCCGTTTGCAGCCCGCCTTGGCTTAGGGCGAGATTGACGTATCGATCGGCAGTGAATGTCTCGTGGTGATGAAACAGGATTTCCCGCACATATCGGAACAGATGGGACTGCTGAATCTGCTGTAAATGACCATCTTTGCTCCATTTGTGTGCTTGGCTATCCTGGGGAGCCAGACTGGCTGCACGTTGATCTGCTTCCTGATTCAGCTTCAGATAGGCTTGTTCTAACTGCCAGTCTACCATTGGCGGCCAGTCGCAATCGTAGGCAGCAAATATGCCCCCTGTGCGAAGTACACGTGCGAATTCGCGTAGTGTAGGTTGCGGCTCCATCCAGTGGAATGATTGGGAACAGGTCAGCACATCGACACTGCCATCTGGTAGTCCGAGGTCGTGAGACAAGCCGGACACAAACCGCAGGTTATCCGGCTTCCCGGCAGATTCCCACTTGGATTCTGCTACAGACCTCATGTCATCGCTGGGTTCAAAGCCGATGATGCGTTCTGCCTCATTAAGCCAGATCCACGAGGATAAGCCGGTGCCACAGCCAACATCTGCGACCATACGCGGTGTGCTGCCAAGATATGTCGTTAGAATATCCACCACTTCAGTGGGAGCGGATGGTCGGTTCTGATCGTACAATGTACCGAAACCTTTGAAACGTTCCACATTATTTCGTCTAATGTCTTGCATGAATAAACCTCCTTCGGTCAGATGGATGACGGAGAGTCAGCTGTGATCAAAAGTTGTATAGGCCTATATTATATCATTCATTGTTGGGTAGTTTGTTCATGACGTTCTGTAAATGTTCAACGGCTTTGATATGACGTCTGAGCAATTCCTGTCCTACATGAACAGGCTCGATTACGGTCAGCTCGGAACCAAACGACAGCAGGAAGGAGTAGAGCCATTCCCCTACATTCAGTTCGAGAGACACACGGAGCCTGCCATCAGGCTCTTTTTTAATGAGGGACGGTTCAAAAAAATCATACACTCGGTATGCAATGTTGCTGGAGAACGAGAGCGTAAGAGGAGTCAGGACAGGAGCTGCTTCTGAATCAGGGTAGGTTGACCCAGCATGAACAAGGTGATCGTGTTTTCTCGTTAGAAAAGTCAATTGGGTAATCCGTTTCATCTTAAATGTCTCGAATTCTTTCCGATCAGGATCATCATGAATATACCCTTTGAAGTACCATGTACTATTTTTGAAAATCAGCTTCTGTGGTTCCACAGTCGGAATGCTTTTCTCACCATCCGAATTAACATAATGAAACGTAATCAGTTGATTCGTTAATATGGCTTGTTTCACCTGATTGAACAGTTCCCTCTCTTGCAGGGGGATGCTGCCCCATGGTGAAAAATTGAATTCGATCCAATCCAGCTTGTGATCAAACAGAGCGGTCAGCCGTTGCAGCATATGAGCACTATTCAGGTGTGGGATCGCACTGATGCTGTATAGTCCCATCAAAATTTCGTTCTGGTCTTCTTCCGACAACAGGGACTTGTCCATGACATAGTTGTCCATCAGATGGATACCGCCATGCTTGCCGGTCGTCGTATAGACGGGGATGCCCGCAGCGCTCAGCCGGTCGATATCGCGGTACACCGTACGTACCGAAATCTCGAACATACGGGCGAGTTCTGGTGCAGTGGCTTTCTTTTTCTCCAATAACAAAAGCAACATTCGAAATAGTCGGTTATTTTCCATGCTCTAATTATACCATGACAATAGGTGTCAGGGTATGGATGGTACACTGGTGTAAAAGTATTACCAAGACATTTTGACTCTGTCTTATAATTTGTTCTTTATTTATTGCGAAGTAGTGAAGGGGACGATATCGATTCTGACGAAACGAAGTGTTCGCCTTTATCATCGGATTTTTCCATTTAGAAATAGGAATTAAAGAAATCCGAGGATAACAGCGATCAGAAGAACGATTCGTGACCGGAACGGCTACTTGCATACTATCAAGCACTTTATATCGAAATGAGTTAATTATGAAGGAGGAACTGGTCATGACAATGAAAGAAGGATTCTACTGGGGTGGCGCAACGGCTGCCAATCAATTCGAGGGTGGATGGAACCAGGGTGGCAAGGGGCCAAGCACGTCTGACATGATGACAGGAGGAACCCACACGATTCCGCGCCGGATTACGCCTGTGTTGGAAGAGGGCACGTATTATCCGAGCCATGAAGCGGTTGATTTTTACGGACATTACAAAGAAGATATTGCCATGATGGCAGAGATGGGCTTCAAAATGTTCCGCATGTCCATCAACTGGTCCCGAATCTATCCGAACGGTTACGATCTGGAGCCAAACGAAGAGGGATTACAGTTCTACGATAATGTTTTTGCCGAGTTGAAAAAGTACAATATTGAGCCGCTCGTAACGATCTCCCATTACGAAACGCCATTTGGTCTGACACAGAAGTATAACGGCTGGGCTTCCCGTGAAGTCATTGACTGTTATATCCGTTATTGTACAACTCTCTTCAACCGCTACAAAGATCAAGTGAAATACTGGCTGACATTTAACGAGATCAACTGTCTGACGATGCCGATGGGTGCTTATATGGCTGCAGGTATTCTGTTTGAAGGCAAAGAGACGCTGGTTGACGGAGTGGATGATCCACAGACTCGTTTCCAGGCATTACATCATCAATTCGTTGCGAGTGCCAAAGCGGTGAAGCTGGGACATGAAATTAACCCTGATTTCCAGATCGGCTGTATGGTCGCTTTCATGACAACCTATCCAAATACTTGTAACCCGGACGACATGTTGCTTGCACAGAAGAAAGACCAAATCTCCAATATGATCTGCGGTGATGTACAGGTTCGTGGAGCGTATCCTGGATTCGCCAAACGTTTCTTCGCCGAAGAAGGTATCCAGATCGAGATGCAACCGGGAGACGAGCAGACTTTGCGTGAAGGCTGCGTAGACTTCTATTCCTTCAGTTATTACATGTCTCTGGTTGAGAGTGCGGACGAGTCCCTCGAGAGAGCAGAAGGTAATCTGCTGGGCGGTATCAAAAATCCATATCTCGAAGCTTCCGACTGGGGTTGGCAGATCGATCCAAAAGGACTGCGTTACACACTGAATCATCTGTATGATCGTTATCAGATTCCACTGATGGTGGTTGAGAACGGTTTGGGTGCTGTCGATGTGGTAGAGGAAGATGGCTCCATTCAAGATGACTATCGCATTGATTATCTGAAAGGTCACATTGAACAAATGAAAGAAGCGGTAGCTGACGGCGTAGATCTGATTGCCTACACCATGTGGGGATGTATCGACCTGGTTAGTGCATCCACTGGAGAGATGAAGAAGCGTTATGGCTTCATTCATGTCAACAAGGACAACGATGGTAATGGTGACTTAAGCAGAACACCGAAGAAGAGCTTCCACTGGTACAAAAAAGTGATCGAATCCAATGGTGAAGAGTTATAAATTGGTGTAAAAAAACTGATCCGTCTGTTCGCTTAAATGGGACAAGCGGATCCATGTATCCTGAACGAGTTCAGGACTACTATATATGAATATAAAAATACCCGGCTATCCTTCAGTTAAGGAAGGCCGGGTATTTCTTTGTGTAGTACAATAGCGTGCCGCTTAGGCCAGCCTTCTGCTTTGCAGTTGGGACATGCGCTCCAAATGCCGGCGGTAAAACCATATGCATGTGGAGAGCCAGCAACCACTCAAGAAGTATCCTCCGACGATATCACTTGGATAATGCACACCCAAGTAGATACGACTTATACCAATGGTCAGTATAAATACGGCGCTGGCAATAATCATCAGCACACGGCCCGTAACAGTGGGTACATGTTTCCAGATCAGAAAGGCCAATCCACCATACAGGCTAAATGCGGCCATGGAATGCCCACTGGGGAAGCTGTAGCCGCTCACTTCGATGATCCGGTTAATGGTAGGTCTGGCACGCTGGAATACCATTTTGAGCAATGCATTTAACAGGGTTGAACCGGCGAGCACACAAGCCAGGAAGAGGAGTTCGCGTTTGTGTCGCAGATAGACGTATAACACAATCATGGCGATGATGGTAATGAAGACCACAGGCAATTCACTGCCGATCCAGGTGAAAAGGTGCATGAATTGCGTCATGCCGGGGGACTCCAACCCCTGAATCCAGCCGATCAGCGTATCATCAAATCGATGAATCTGGTTGTCGCTGATGGACAGGGCGATGCTTACAAAGGCGATCATGCATAACGCTGCAACGAGCAGCGGGAATGAGATATTCTTTTTCCAGTTGTGCATCAAATGTTGAGTTCCTCCGTGATCGTTGATTTCGTATGTTGTGTGCTTGCGTATGTGAGACATAACGATATTTGTATTGTGCTATAATTTTACAATAAATATAGCAGCAATAAAAATATGTAACCTTAACAACGGTTGTTCAAGCAGAGAATGTAGGAAGGGAGCGGTCGGAATGAAACGATGGTTGGTGATGTGCATGTTGGTCTTACTGTTGGTTACGTCTGGGTTAGCTCTATTTCCCGGAGAGAAAGTGTATGCTTGCAGTTGTGTCGAGAGTGATGTTCAAGAGAGGTTGAAGACAAACACAACTGTATTTACAGGAGAAGTGGTGAAGAAGGGACGTTCTCAACAGTCGAAGCATGATGGCTTATTAAGAGAGTATACCTTTGATGTAGATACGGCATGGAAGGGGGTTAATGCCAAAAAGTTGAAAATCCTCGCGAGTGACGGTGGGTCTGAATCCTGTGGCATTCAATTTGAAAAGAAGCAGTCCTACCTGATCTATGCTTATCAATATGAAGTGGATCATAAGCTGCATACGAATCTATGCAGTCGCAATGTTCCAATTGAACAAGCCGGAGACGATTTGAAATTGCTGGGTGCGGGCAAGGTTGTAAGTAAAGAAGATTTTGGAGAAGTCACCGATGGTGGTGGGCGAAGTGGGTCTTTCTATCTTATCTTATACAGTGCAGTCATTTTATTGGCAGCATTGGCTGTTGTGTGGGTCTGGAGACGCAAGAAAAGAATCTGATTGCCCAACGAAAAAAGAAACTAATCCCCGTACAGAGTGTTAAGGTACATTAACGTTCTATACGGGGATTTTCAGGAGTGATTTACACAAAACGGAGAGGACAGAAAGAACTTGAAGAAGCGGAGCGATCGCCTAAAAGCTTTCTGAAAGAAAGCTGCATCGGAAGCATACGCTATCACCGGATTTTCCCTTTATAAAAGGGATCAAAAAAATCTGGGGATAACAGCGATCAGAAGGTTATTCTGTCATCGGAGTGGCCAGTGTAAATATCCTTTAGTTCAATTTGTATAGTTTAGCTGCAACATGTATTCATAAGCTGTGACACCAAATACCCGTTTGAAATGCCTATTCAGATGGGTCAGATCAACGAATCCACAATCGGCAACAGCAGCATAGACGTCCTTCTGCTTTTCGATGGATTGACGGGCACGCTCCACCTTGCAGTTTAAGAAAAACTGGTAGGGGGATATGCCTGCGTGTGCCTTGAATTCACGGATAAATTGAAACTTGGACATGCCAAATTCGGAGCTCAGGTTGTCCAGCTTGAGTACATCTTCGGTGCTGCAAAACATGATTTCCTTGGCTTTGCGGACCAGGTTGTCCTGAGGCAACCAGAGCTTGGTATCCATCTCCTTCTGAGCCAGAAGGTGAACCAGATCGAAGACCCGTTCGCTGCACTCGGCTTCGTCCTGTCTGAGTTGAACGGAGTCGTTCAGCATCAGAATGCTGCGTGCAAGCTCGGGATCATAGACGATGGGACTTCCAAAACGCAATTCCTTTTTGCCTATAATTTCCTCTACCAATTCAGGCTTCAAATACAGCATCACATAATCAATGCCAGCCTTATCATAGGAGCTTCCATCATGGGACTGTTCACGGTTGAATAACATGACACCATTTTGGTGAGAAGCCTGATATTGTCCGTCCAGGTTGTATTGTTGAATGCCGCGCAGGGTTACGCCAACCGCATACTCTTCGTGGCAATGTTTTTTGTATGCAAAATCAGTAAAGCTGGCGGATAGTGCCAGCACGTCTTGCGACTTTTTATAGTTAAACCGTTCCATGCAGCACACCTCCCAAGCTTTAGATCAATCCGGATACTATAATGGCTGAGTATAACAAAAAAAGAGCCATGAGAATACTCAGTAATTTTTGGTGGCGATTCAACAACGTTTTGAAAACCGTGCCAAAAACAACCCAACTGGAATAGGCCAGAAAACCAATGAACGTTATGAGCAACACAAACAGAAACGATGAGAAGGAACTTTGATAAAAGGGAAATACATAGCTTGGAATGACCGTGAAAGTAAACAAGACCACCTTTGGATTCACAAATTGCATGATGAAACCGTTCCAGAATCCGGTAACTTGTTTCGGTGCATCTTCGGTGGTACCCATCTTGTAGATCTGGTACGCCAGATACACCATATACAGACCGCCGACGATCTGCATCACCTTCAGAATTCCGGGCAACACGCCGGCAAGAAGTTGATTAAGAAAAGCTGATGCGGTAAGCAGCAGACCAAATGCCAGTGTAGCTCCCCAGACATAACGCATTGTTTTTCGTGCGCCAACGATCTGTGTAGAAGAAAGAATTACGATATTGCTGGGGCCGGGTGTGAATGTAACAACGATGCAGTAGATTAAAAAAGATGCAAGATTCATAATGATGATGCTCTCCTCTGGTTGTAGTCTAGTTCCATGATCATACGTCCAGAGGGAGAAACCATATAGTACATTATTGCAGCAGATACACGGTTGGCAACAGGAGCTTGCTTATAAAAGATAAGGAGTAGTTTTCTTTTTGAATGATTGCGTTTACAATTTAGACGATGTACAAGGTGATAAGACCACTTGAGGAAGTGAACGGAATGAAAAAAATGCTGCTGGTATACATTTTACTAATCTCAGCCTTTGCATTGTATGTGTTGAGATTCGAATACACCAGTCAGGTAAACAGTTCTTGGGAGGACCGGGGGTTGCGCGGCGATATCGGAGAAACGTATATCATGATTACATTCCAGTCCGGGCTGGAGTATTGGAAAAGCCCGCTCAAAGGTTTCGAAGATGCCGCGGATGCGCTTGGCGTGACCGTAGAATATCGCGGTGCTACCCGGTATGATGCGAAGGAGCAGACCATGGTGATCGAGCAGGCTATCGCTCGCAAACCCGCGGGCATTGCCATATCTGCGATCGATCCTCAATCGTTAGTTCCAGCGATTAACAAGGCAATCGACGCAGATATTCCTGTTGTATTATTTGACGCTGATGCACCTGATAGCCAGGCCTATTCTTTTCTTGGGACAGATAATTACAAGTCGGGTGTAATGGCTGCAGATAAAATGGCTGAACTACTGGGTCGTGAGGGAGAGGTCGCGGTATTAACCTTACCTGGGCAACAAAATCATGAAGAGAGGACGAAGGGTTTCCGCGATACGATCAAGGAAAGATACCCTTCCATGCAGATCGTTGAAGTTGCAGACGGACACGGTGATGCGATGGTATCCAGAGCCGAAACACTGAGAATGATGAAGGAACACCCGGAGCTGACGGGTATTTTTGTGACTGAAGCCACCGGAGGAGCAGGAGCGGGTGAAGCCGTTCAGACTGCCGGGGACAGACATCCATTGCAGATTATTTCGTTTGATACAAATAAGGATACATTGGACATGATCAAGAACGGTACGATCTCAGCTACCATTGCACAGGGAACCTGGAATATGGGATATTGGTCACTCCAATATTTGTTCCATCTGCATCACCAGTTAACGGTCCCTGCCCCATCCTCATCCGGTGAAAATGCACCGCTTCCCGTGATGGTGGACACAGGGATCTCTGTGGTGACACGCTCGGATGTGGATGATTACTATGCCAAATAACAAGGGAGATTTCAAGAGTCCAAGGCCTTGGAGCAGGAGAGCAATTCTCTCCACTTTCAGGAACGGGATTCGGCGTTTACGCTTGCGTAATATGCCCCTCCGCTACCAGCTGATGCTGCTTTTTCTGTTATTCGCCATTGTACCTTCCGTAGGACTTGGGTTGCTTGTGAACTGGACGGTGGAGCGGGTAGTTGAGCGACAGGTTGAAGGTCATACCATGCAGCTGATTGGCAAAGTGAATGAAGCTCTGAACAGCAAAATGGAAAATTTGCAAAACATGACCTATCTGATTGCATTTGACCCGGATATTGATGCTTTTATGGACGACAAAATGCCACTGAATGATGATGCAGGCATCGAACCGATGAACATGGACAACAATGCCGCAACGGAGCAAAATCGGTTATATGGCATCAAACAAACCTTGCAGGGGTTCACAACGTTGTATCCTGAAATCGCCGGGATTGTTCTTGTTAATGAACGTGGTGACTATATTAGCAACGAGATGTATCCCCGGGCGGAACAGAGCCTGATCCAGGAAAAATGGTATCAAAAAGCTTCGGCCAATCCGGGCATTTTCATGGTATTGGGTCAGCCAAAAGAGCGTAATCTCACGACACATGTACGGTACAAGGATGATGAGATTGTTTCGGTTGCACGTTCCATAACGGATGAGGCGTCAGGACGTGTGCGGGGCGTTATTATGATTGATCTTAAACTAAGGTCCGTCTCTCAGGCTGCCCGTAATGTAACCTTGGGGAAATCCGGTTATGTGATGGTGACGGATGCAGAGGGTCAAAGTGTATACAAGCCGGAGCATCCGCTAATAGAACACATTCCCACAGACTGGTTCCCCTCCGGTGAGAGTGGAACGTTTACCGCCGATACAGAAGGTGGAACGTTATTATTCATGTACCAGTCGTCCACCTTTACGGGTTGGAGAACGGTAGGGGTATTTCCCACAAGAGACTCGATCTCGGAAGTGCGCCAGATCCAGTTTTACGTGGTTAGCTTTGTATTTGTGGTGTGTTTGTTTGGCCTGAGCGCCTCTTTATGGTTCTCCCGTTCTATTGCTCAGCCCATTTTCCGGCTCATGTCCTATATGCGCAGGGCGGAGACCGGCAATCTCAGACCAGGCCGCTGGAGCGATCGCGCTGACGAGATTGGCATGCTTGGCAACAGTTATAACCGAATGCTGGCACAGATTAGACAACTGATATCACTAAATGAATTGCGGGAGCGGCAGAAGCGCGACGCTGAAATGCGAAGTTTGCAGGAGCATATCAAACCACACTTTTTGTACAATACCTTGGATACGATTCATTGGATGGCACGCAAAGAGGGTGCAGAAGATGTATCCGACATGGTTGGTGCGTTATCTCGATTATTTCGCATAGGGCTTAGTAAAGGACAGGATTACATTCCGCTGCACTCCGAGATTGAGCATATGACCAGCTATCTGCAAATTCAGCAGACACGATACCGCGATCGTCTTCAGTATACATTGAATATTCCAGAGGAACTGCGGGACCTTTTTGTGTTAAAGCTACTGCTTCAGCCCCTGATAGAGAATGCAATCTATCATGGAATCAAGGGCAGGCGTGGGCCGGGACACATTCGGGTGGAGGCCAGATTGGAACATAACAGACTGCTGCTTACCGTTCAGGATAATGGAGCAGGCATGTCCAACGAACGACTGGCAGAGATGCAGCAGCTGCTCGAAGCTCCTTTGGCCAGTTTGGAAGCGTCTTCGCCTGGGATGACAGGCAAAAGTTATGGAATGTTGAATGTGCAGGCCCGTCTCCGGCTGTCCTTTGGTGATGAATACGGTATTATGCTGGAGAGCCAGGAAGGGGAAGGAACTCGTGTGACCATTATTCATCCGTTGATGCGAGAGCTCCCGGCAAACAAGCAAATCAATTACGAAGAGAGGCAGGAGAGTGAATGGGAAAATTCATGAAGTCGACCGTGACAAATTCCACTGAAACAGACGAGACATCCGCATCGACCACAGTAATGGAGATTACGCCGGATAGCCATGTGGCGAAGAAATACCGCGTGCTCATCGCTGATGATGAACCGATCATTCGTGAGGGGATTCGGGATGCCATTGACTGGACAACTCTCGGGATGGAGGTTGTTGGTGAAGCGGAAGATGGCGAGGAAGCGCTGGAACGGGCGGCTGATTTGGGTGTGGATATTGTTCTCGTTGATATGAATATGCCATTCCTGAACGGAATCGAACTAATCCGTGCCCTTCAACAGAAGTGCCCGGGTTGTCGTTATCTGATCATCTCGGGACATGATGAATTTGCATATGCGCAGGAGGCGGTTCGTCTTGGCGTAGAGGATTACATCTTAAAACCTGTGCAAGCAGAACAATTATATGCTGCACTTGAGCGATTACATCAGCGACTTACTGAAGAGCACCAGAGGACGGCATATGTACAACAGGCAGCTCATCAGATTGAACGTAATATCCCGTTGCTTCGCCAGCGATTTATGCTGGAGTGGCTGGAGGGGCAGGCTGAAGGGAGGAATCTGACGGAGCAGCTTGTGTTTTTGCGTCTGCCCCCTGTTTCACCTGTGCAGGTCGGGATTGTGCGCTGGCCTGCCGCTGAAGCGCGTCAGACGATACTGAGAGAGAATGATCGTCAGCTGTTTCTGTTTGCAGTGGAAAATATAATGAGTGAACTGCTGGCAGACCTGCCGCATGTTCTGTTTCGGGACGTAAGCGGGTTGATCGGCATGTGTCTGTGGCAGGAAGCCCCCGAAGAAATAGAGTCCCTTCTGGAACAGCAGATCAGTTCTTGCCTGAATATTGCCATTCATGCTCATGTGGAGACTCATGCAGGGACACTGGAGGATACGCCGGATACGTACCGTCATTGCCGTGAACGGGTATACGAAGAAGTGCAGTTGTCCCCTCTGGTCCGCCGGGCAAGACAACTTATTCACGAAGAGTATGCCGAGCGGGAACTGACCCTGGAATCGCTCGCTTCCCGTCTACAAGTATCTGCCGTATATCTTAGTCGTGTGTTGAAGAAAGAGCTGAATGATTCCTTTGTCACGCTTGTCACCCATGCTCGCATTCGTAAGGCTATACAGCTGTTGGACTCAACAACACTGCCGATCCACACCATCGCTGAGCGTGTAGGTTATGATACCCAGCATTATTTCAGCACTGCATTTAAGAAAACAATGGGCATTTCGCCTGCACAGTATCGAAAAGACGGAGGGACGGCTTATCGTCCTTCAGCGAATCGAATATAATATGTAGCATATGAGGACAATCAAAAGACTTACCTCAACAGATATAACCGCAATACTTGATCATTAAGACGTATGAGGAATGAGATGGATGTGTTCTACTTCGTGTGAAGCGAAGTGGAGCATGTCCTTTTTTTTGACTCTGGAATGGTATCTCATGGATCACACTTGTACTTTAAGCGTTTCCATCAAAAGTTAAATTTTTATAAAAAAGGTTCAAAACGTGCAAAGACCTTGCAGTATCTCCAATGCTACCATTGGTCTCAGATAGGAACACCAAGCAACAGAATGTACCACATGCATTGTAAGCGTTATCTTATAACTCATTCAGAACCGTATGATGTGAGGAAAGGGGAACTTCATATGAAAAAAGGAGCAATGCTCATCTGGCTTCTGGTGATGACCTTGATGCTCTCGGCTTGCAATCTGGCAGAGAGTGGGCCAGGCAGCAAAGAAAAGGGATATGTCGGTATATCGATGCCAACCAAATCATCAGAGCGATGGGTGGGAGACGGGGAGAACATGGTCCGTCTGTTTCAGGAGCAGGGGTACAAAACCGATCTTCAGTATGCTGAGGACGTGGTTGAAAATCAGATTTCACAGATTGAAAACATGATCACCAAAGGTGTGGATGTGATGGTCATCGCGTCCGTGGATGGCAACACATTAACGGATGTGATCAAGAAAGCGCATGACGAAGGGATACAAGTGATCTCGTACGATCGGCTCATTCGCAATACGCCATACTTAACCTATTACGCCACGTTCGACAATTTTAAGGTGGGTGTGCTTCAAGCCTCCTACATCGAACAAAAACTTGGACTCAAGGATGGAAAAGGACCGTATAACATTGAGCTGTTTGGCGGCTCTCCTGATGATAATAACGCCTATTTCTTCTTCGACGGTGCGATGTCTGTCCTGAAGCCGTACATCGATTCCGGCAAGCTGGTCGTGCGCAGCAAGCAGATGACGATGGCCCAGATAGCGACCTTGCGCTGGGACGGTGCATTGGCCCAGTCACGGATGGATAACCTTCTGAGTGCCTATTACTCAGGTGATCATCTGGATGCAGTGTTATCTCCTTATGATGGAATCAGTATTGGTATCATCTCATCCTTGAAAGGAATCGGTTACGGTACTTCGAACAAGCCGCTGCCCGTTATTACAGGACAGGATGCCGAACTTGCTTCGATCAAGTCGATTGTGTCCGGGGAACAGACACAGACCGTGTTCAAGGATACGCGGAAGTTAGCTGAGAAGACGGTAGAGATGGCCAATAGCATTTTGCAAGGAAAACAGGCGGAAGTTAATGATGAAACATCATATAACAACGGAATAGAGGTTGTTCCGGCGTATCTCTTGGATCCCATCTCCGTGGATCGTACAAATGTGGAGCAGGATATCGTGGGTACCCAGTATTACACGAAGGAAGAAATCGGACTGAAATAATAAGTGAAAGGAGCACATCCCATGGCTGGAATCATTCTGGAAATGAAGAACATCACCAAAACCTTTCCTGGCGTCAAAGCGCTGGAAAATGTCAATCTGAAAGTCCGTGAAGGCGAGATTCATTCCATATGTGGTGAAAATGGCGCTGGTAAATCTACGTTGATGAAGGTGCTGAGTGGTGTATATCCACATGGCACGTATGAAGGCGACATTTTATTTCAGGGCAAGAAATGTGAGTTCAAGGATATCAAACAGAGCGAGGATCTGGGAATCGTTATTATACATCAGGAGTTGGCCCTGATTCCCTATCTTTCAATCGCGGAAAATATATATCTGGGCAATGAGCGTGCCAGCAGAGGAATTGTCAACTGGAAGGAAACTTTTGTAGGTACACGAGAATTGCTCTCGAAGGTGGGACTGAGCGAAAATCCAAACACGCTGGTATCCAGCATCGGGGTAGGCAAGCAGCAACTGGTCGAAATTGCGAAAGCGCTCTCCAAAAAGGTGCGGCTGCTTATTCTGGATGAGCCAACCGCTGCGTTGAACGAGGACGACAGTGAAAATCTGCTGCAATTGATGCTGGAATTCAAGAAACAGGGCATCGCCTGTATCCTGATCTCGCACAAGCTGAATGAGGTATCCAAGGTATCCGATTCCGTGACCATTTTACGGGATGGCAAGACAATTGAGACGTTGGATATGAAGAAGGAAAAAGTGACGGAGGACCGGATTATTAGCGGCATGGTAGGACGTGATCTCACCAGCCGTTATCCGGAGCGTCATGCCACCATTGGTGAAGTTATCCTTGAGGTAAAGGACTGGACGGTATATCACGAACATCATGCCGAGCGAAAAGTACTGGATCAAATCCATATGAATATCAGACGTGGTGAGATTGTAGGGATTGCCGGGCTGATGGGCGCTGGGCGTACCGAGCTTGCCATGAGTATCTTTGGCAAATCCTATGGCCGGAATATTTCGGGGCAACTCATTAAGAATGGTAAACCGATCCACAACAATACCGTCACGGAGGCCATTCAGAATGGCTTTGCTTATGTGACAGAAGACCGCAAGGAATACGGACTCATTCTGATGGATGACATCAAGCGTAATATTTCCTTAACGGGTCTGAGCAAGCTGTCGCGAAAATCGGTAGTGAACGAGCGTGAAGAAGTGCTGGTGGCGGAAAAGATGAAAAAAAGCATGAACATCAAAGCACCAAGTATTTTGCAGAAGACCGGTAATCTGAGTGGAGGCAACCAGCAAAAAGTGGTGCTCAGCAAATGGATTTTTGCCGGACCAGATATTCTTATCCTGGATGAACCTACCCGCGGTATTGATGTGGGAGCGAAATTCGAAATCTATACGATCATTCATCGGCTTGCTGCTGAAGGCAAGGGCGTGCTGGTAATCTCATCTGAGCTTCCGGAGGTTCTTGGCCTGTGTGACCGGATCTATGTGATGAATGCCGGGCGAATCACCGGTGAAGTCAGCCGGGAACAAGCATCGCAGGAAACATTGATGAGATATATGACCAAGTCTGGAGGCGGCAAGCATGGAAATGATAACAAAGCTGTTCAAAAATAATATCCGCCAATACGGCATGATTATTGCCTTGGTAGTGATTATGCTCTTGTTCGAGGTACTTACAGGCGGGCTGTTGCTCAAGCCGATTAATATTACAAATTTGATTTTGCAGAACAGCTACATTTTGGTGCTGGCGATCGGAATGGTGCTGGTCATCATTACCGGGCATATTGACCTGTCTGTTGGTTCCATTGCAGCCTTTGTGGGTGCCGTTGCCGCGATTATGATGGTTGATTGGCAGCTTCCGGCTTGGCTTGCAGTTATCGCTTCCTTGCTGGTTGGGGCTTTGATCGGTGCATGGCAAGGCTTCTGGATCGCATATGTACGGATTCCGGCATTTATCGTGACGCTGGCAGGTATGTTGCTGTTCCGCGGCTTGACGATGATCGTGCTGGAGGGGCAATCGATCTCTCCTTTCCCGGGTGGTTTCCAGAAAATAAGTTCGGGCTTCCTGGCAGACATTCAATTCTCAGGCTTTGGTCTGGTATCCATCATTGTGGGTCTTGTGCTCACCGTCTGGTACATTGTCAATGAACTGCGGGAACGCCGTTCCCAGCGAAAATACGGATTCGAGGTTGTGTCACAGGGACTGTTCTTGCTCAAGTTGATTGTGGTGGCTGTCGTAACAAATCTGTTTACGTTTGTACTCGCAAGTTATGCAGGTATTCCGAATATCCTGGTCCTGCTCTTTGTCCTGATCGTTGTGTACTCCTTCGTTATGAATCGTACTGTCATGGGACGACATGTGTATGCGCTTGGAGGTAATGAGAAGGCCGCAGGTCTGTCTGGAGTCAAAACAAAAAAGGTAACCTTCTGGGTTTTCGTGAACATGGGTACACTTGCCGCGGTATCCGGGTTAATCTTCGCCGCACGTCTGAATGCGGCTACGCCAAGAGCAGGTACCAACTTCGAGCTGGATGCCATTGCGGCCTGCTTCATCGGTGGTGCTTCCGCTTCAGGGGGCATAGGTACGGTATTTGGTGCCATCATCGGTGGTTTGGTTATGGGTGTGCTGAATAACGGGATGTCCCTGATTGGTCTCGGTATTGACTGGCAGCAGGGGATTAAGGGATTGGTACTACTGCTCGCGGTAGCGTTTGATATCTATAATAAAAATAAAAGATCAGCGTAACACTTGGTAAAATGAAAAAAACAGACCTTGATCTCAAGATCAGGTCTGTTTTGCTGTATGCCCAACTTATTTACATCAAGGCATCGAGGAAACGTGTGGCGATGCCAAAATAGATAAACAGGGACAAGATATCATTCAATGTGGTGATTAACGGGCCTGAGGCAACAGCCGGGTCGACTTTGAAACGACTAAGCAGAAGCGGGATGCAGGTACCGGTCAGTGTACCAATGACAAGAGTGAGGAACAGAGACACCCCAATAATGGCGCCTAGCAGCCAGTCCCCTTGCCAGAAATAAGCGATGACGGTGATCAGTAATCCACATACCAAGCCAATCATGGTGCCTACCTTGATCTCCCGACCAATCAGTGCGAGTACGGTGGATTTGTCGAGTTTGCGTCCGATCAATCCGCGTACCACAACAGCCAGAGACTGCGTTCCTGTGTTCCCCGTCATACCTGCGATCATCGGCATGAAGAATGCCAATGCGACTACCTGATTCAGTGTATCCTCAAAGAAATCCACGATGCTTCCCGAGATTAAGCCAATCAGCAGCAACAGAATGAGCCAGGGAAGTCTGCGTCTGACGGCAACAAGTGGTTTGGTATCAAAGTCGATATCCTTGCTGCCGCCCCCCATCTTGGCTAAATCTTCACTCGCTTCATCCATAATAATATCAATGACATCATCCATCTGGATGATACCGCATAATCTGTGATTCTCATCCACTACCGGAAGTGCCATAAACTCATAACGCTGCAGAAGCTGTGCTGCTTCCTCCTGGTCCATATCTACCGTTGCATGGATCACCCGCCGGTTCATCAGTTCTTCAACCTGGGTCTTGTCGTCAGCCAAGGCGAGTGAGCGATAACTCACGACACCGACCAGTTTGCCTTCATTATCGGTCACATAGAGGTAACTGGAGGCGGAGATATGCATGGTACCTTGCGATTGTCGTAAGGCTTCCTTGGCTGTCTCATGGGCGAGCAGGGTCCGGTACCGATCTGTCATGATACGTCCTGCCGTCTCCGGTGGATAATTAAGCACGGACCGGATAATGGCAGAGTGGTCCAGGTTCATGTTGGACAGCAATTCTTCTCTGCGTTTGGCAGGCAAATCGTGCATGAACCGGATCAGATCACTTTTGTCCATCTGCTGCATGACTTCAAGTGTTCGTTCCGGCCCAAGTCGTTCAAACAGTTGAATCTGTTCGTGCAGCTTCAAGGTCTCGGCAAGATCCGCCAGAGCATCGGGTTTGAACAGGA
The DNA here is from genome assembly GCF_038004645.1 of Paenibacillus sp. FSL M8-0212. Lineage (NCBI taxonomy): Bacteria > Bacillati > Bacillota > Bacilli > Caryophanales > Paenibacillaceae > Paenibacillus > Paenibacillus sp. FSL M8-0212. The sequence continues at coordinate 4,230,291 of NZ_JBBORP010000001.1, forward strand.
GAAGAAATCGATTGGTTTCTTCTTCAGGGAACTTTTTATATACAAGTGAGAGGTCGTAGGGATGCAGCTCTTTCACCAATTTATAGAAATCGGGAAGGTTCCGGGATTGTACATGTTGCACGAGTTGTTCGGTGATCTCCTCCACGGAGAAATCTTTCTTGGTATGAGGTCCGTTCATATCGACACTCCTTTCTAAACGGTTAGCTTCATATTTTTAAACGAAATGGGTTGGCGGTTAAACAAATGAAGGGAAAAGAGCGCACCCAAAATGATATTGTAATCTTGCTCAAACATTCGATATGGGCTTACAAACAGCCGCTGCAAGGATATACTTGTTGTACAGCAACAGACGAGGAGGACATGCGCTAGTGGAAGCAGATATCAGAACACAATTACTCAGCATGGTTGAGCCGGAGTATCAGAAATTCTCGGCTGCACTTATTCCCAACATCACGAATGTACTTGGTGTAAGGTTGCCGGCCTTACGAAAAATTGCCAAGCAGCTTGCCGCCGGGGACTGGCGCACGTATCTGGAAACGGCAGAGGATGAATATTTTGAAGAAGTGATGTTGCAAGCGATGGTCATTGGACATGTACAGGCTGATCTGGACGAACTGTTAAAGGCTATTGAAACATTTGTACCGAAGATTGACAACTGGTCGGTGTGTGACAGCTTCTGTGCGGGGCTGAAATATACGAAGGTGCATTCAGAGCCGATGTGGGCTTTTTTGCAGCCCTATCTGAAATCAGATCAGGAATATGAGATTCGGTTTGGCGTGGTAATGCTGTTGAATTTTTATCTGAATGAGAGATATATTGATCAGGTTCTGACCGCATTGGATCAGATTAGTCACGAGGCGTATTATGTGAAAATGGCAGTTGCTTGGGCCATCTCAATGGCCTATGTGAAACAACCTGAGGTGACTATGCGTTATCTGAACCATAATACCCTGGACGATTTTACGTATAATAAGGCACTTCAGAAAATCACGGAATCTTATCGCGTTGATCCGGAGAGCAAGCAGATGATCCGCAGTATGAAACGTAAGGTGAAGAAGCAGGTTACCTCCTAGTCCTAGCATGAAGCATTCCACCGGGGAGAAGGCGATAAACGAATGAGAAAAAAGTTGATGTACACTACGATGCAGTTGGACGGTCGTCCATGGGTGCTGCTCGCAACGGAACAGGGATTGTGCCGAGTGGTCATGCCCAACGAAACACTGGAGGACTGGAACGGCTGGTTACAGAAAGTTGCACCTGGCGTGGAACTGGAAGAGAACGAGCATGCGCTGAAACAAACAGGCATGATGGACTGGTTACAGTCCTATTTTGCAGGGGAACCGATGGCTTATACAGATGCGATCCCACTAGACTTGATCGGAACGAACTTCCAACAGGAGGTATGGAGAGAGCTAGGGCGTGTGCCTTACGGTGAAATTCGGACCTATGGTGATATAGCTGCTGCGATTGGAAGACCTTCGGCTGTGCGAGCAGTTGGGGCTGCAAATGGGGCCAATCCAATTCCGGTTCTGCTACCCTGCCACCGCATTATCGGGGCTAATCGCAAGCTGACCGGGTTCCGTGGAGGCCTAGAGATGAAGCGCAGATTGCTGGATATCGAACAGATTGAAGGCGTGACCGATGGAGGGCATGCGCGGTTTCATTTTTAATGGAAGAGGGAACATAGAAGATTAAGATGATTGCACAGGGCAGGCACGTATTGTGTCTGTTTTTTTGTATGTATTAATGTAGCGTAATACAAACGTTCCGCATATGGAACACCAACGTTTTACGTATTTTTGCCCTGTGAAACCGTGTGGTACCATGGATCATAGATCAATCGGAATCCGGAAGACGTAATGCCGGGTGAGAAAAGAGGGATGACATGATGAAGCAGGCATATTGGTTAACAAACGTGACTTTGGAGCGGGGTTATGTTCGGGAGGGGGAACAGGTGACAGGGACACGGACAACCCTTGCTCATCTGCGAATTGAAGATGGAGTGATTGCGGCGATTGTGGAAGGAAACGAACCGCTGTCCAACGATCTGCCACAAGTAGATGCCAAGGGACTGTTGCTGCTGCCTTCGTTCGAGGAGGCACATATTCATCTGGATAAAACGTACTACGATGGACCGTGGACAGCGGTTAAACGTATCTCTAGTATTTTCGATCGCATTGAAGAAGAGAAGGTTCTGTTGCCCAAGCTGTTACCAGATGCGAAACGTCAAGCGGAGAGTATTCTGACCTTGATCCAGGGGTACGGCTCCACTCATGTACGTAGTCATTGCAACATTGAACCCGTCAGTGGGTTGAAAAGACTGGAGGCGACGCGGCAGGCTTTGGAATCATTTTCGGGCAAAATCTCTTCGGAGATCGTGGCTTTCCCGCAGCATGGACTGCTTCGCTCCCATTCAGTGGAGCTTATGGTTCAAGCGATGAAGGAAGGTGCAACACATGTGGGCGGACTTGATCCTCATACGGTGGACGAACAGATCGAGAGATCACTGAACACCATGGTTGAACTGGCTGTTCAGCACCAGGCGGGCATTGATATACATCTGCATGATGGAGGGCAGGCAGGCAAACAAACGCTGCTTGAACTCGCAAATCTGACCGAAGCGGCAGGGCTTCAAGGCAAAGTTACGGTGAGTCATGCGTTCTGGTTTGCCCGCGCAGAGCAGCAGGAAGCGGAAGAACTGGCGCAGCGTATGGCCTCGCTCGGGATGAGCATTGCTTCCACGGTGCCCATTGGCAGAACGATGATGCCTCTTCCCATGCTCCACCGTATGGGCGTGAACGTGAAGTTGGCCACAGACAGCCTGACAGATCATTGGTCTCCTTTTGGCAATGGGGACCTGCTTGAGAAAGCGGGACGCTTTGCAGAACTGTACGGATATAGTGACGAATTGTCTTTGTCTCAATCTTTGGCATTCGTAACAGGGGGGATCACACCGCTGGATTCACAAGGGGAACAAGTCTGGCCGAAGGTGGGAGACACAGCGAGTTTTGTGTTGGTCCATGCGAGTTGTTCGGCGGAAGCCGTTGCGCGGCGATCTGCGCGGCAGGCCGTATGGTGCAAGGGGCAATTGGTAAGCGGATCAACAGCGGATTGAGGAAAATAGAGCGGGTGCAGCCACGGGAAACCGTGGTTTTTTGGCATGGGAGAAAAAGAGGAAAGAACTGTTCGCATATACCACATTTTGGGTTATGATGTACGTAGTTAATGAAGGGAGCACTACGAATGAAGATTGAATATGCAACGGAGGCTGACTACGACTATATCATTAATAGAGATCGACATATCCATCATCCACTTGTGAAAACGAAGATTTCTGAGAAAGAAATATTCATCTTATGGGACGAGGACAAGGGATCGAGAATTGGATGGATGAGGTACGGTTACTTTTGGGACAACCTTCCCTTCATGAATATGATCTGGATTGATGAATCCTATCGAAACGGTGGATTTGGCAAAAAAGTGGTGCATCACTGGGAAAGTCTAATGAAGCAACAAGGCTTTGATACCGTGATGACTTCAACGCAATCAGATGAACATGCCCAACACTTTTATCGAAAGCTGGGGTATGTTGACGCAGGGGCTCTGTTGCTGGATACACAACCTTTGGAGATTATATTGATCAAGAAAATCTAGTAATAAGCTTCAAGGAGTGAGGATTGTGGATATGGAGCAAATGACGCTACAACCTGTAACAAAAGAAAATGAACTCGAGTGCATTAACCTTAAACCGCGGGAAGATCAGCTGGAATTGGTCGCAAGCAATGCGGATTCATTGATCCATGCGACGAAGGAGATTACGTCCAAACCATATGGCATTTTTGCAGAGGGTCAGATGGTCGGTTTTATTTTGTTTGATAATGAGATCTACAATGACGGGTATTACTGGATTCTGCGCTTCATGATGGATGAGAAGTACCAGGGGAAGGGCTACGGTAAACTTGCCATTCAAGAAGTAGTTCGTATGTTGCAAGAGAGAAGTGACTGCCGGCAAATCAGGGTATCCCATGTTCCGCATAACATTGCGGCAAATGCGCTGTATAAGCGTATCGGGTTTCAAGAAACGGGTGAGTTGGAAGACAACGGTGATATCATTTTAAGTTATCAAGTGAGGTAACAGGGAGGGGAAGCTTGATGATAAGAGAGGCAGAAGCCAGGGATGCAGCGGTTATCGAAAGGCTGTATACAGAATTATTGCCGAACAACTTAAACACAAAAGTACTGGGAGAACGGATTGAAGAAGTTCGGAATAACCCAAACAGTTTCTTGTTGGTGTATGAACTGGGTGATCAGGTGATCGGCACGGCTCATTTACATATATGTCTGGATGCTTTGGTGGAAAATAGACCATTCGGCGTAGTTGAGCGGGTTATCATTACGGAACATGTGCAGAGCAAGGGATATGGATCTGAATTGATGAAACATATAGAGCATGTATGTGTGCAGAAAAATTGTGTGAAGGTGTTTCTAACCAGCGGATCATCCAGAAACGAAGCACATCACTTTTATACGAAATTGGGGTACAACGGAGAATCCAGCAAGGCATTTAAAAAGTATTTATAACGTATAACATTCATCAAGGAAAAGGAAGTAGAAGCAAAGAAATGAAAGATAACAAACATCCGGTTCAAGATCTCCGATTCATCGTTACTTTGCTCGTGGCTACTCTTTGTTGTCTAGGTGTTGTGATGTATTTACGTGCCCAATCAGATACGAATATGTATCGATTTTTAAGCTGGGATATGTTTCTGGCATGGGTACCATTCATCATCTCATCCTGTATTAGGTACATATTCAATAAAAAATTAACCACAACGAGCATGATATGTATGGGGCTGATGTGTGGAGTATGGCTCTTTTTTCTGCCCAATGCGGCCTACCTTTTTACGGAGATCCTGCATTCATTCAGATATTTTGATGCTCAGGGGGAGGTTAGATTTTGGGTTAATATTGAATTTTGGTATAGTCTCACCCTGACGTTTGCCGTAGCGATCATCGGATTGCTGCTCTCGACTTGTTCGATCATTCAAATCCATGGCATGTTAAACAAATTAATAAATAAGTACATTAGTATGATGGTTGTCGGTGTTATTTTGCTATTGAGCAGTATAGGGGTCTACATTGGTAGATTTAATCGGTGGAATTCGTGGGATGTGTTGTCGAGGCCTGGGAAGATCTTTGTGGATCTTGTTAATGATTTCAATGCAGCGAACAGCATGATGGTTGAGTTTGTCGCTATTGTATTTACGGTTCAACTTTTTGGATACGTTATCGTATCTTTCCTAACCGCAAGGTCTAGCAGTTAATTATTCCATTCGAACGGGTAAAGGAACAGCTATTGCGTATTGATTTATAAAAATGACATCAAGGAGGCAATATCACACGATGGGTAATCTTAATTTTATCGATAAACTTCCTCACATTAGTGAATGCAAACAGATTCTAAAGGCAGCAGCTATGTTGGATGCCATTTTGATGCCGGAATGGGAGTACAGGTATTACTCGTATAATTCCCAGTGGGACACGAATGAGCAAATGGCATCCATGAGAGATGGGCAAGGAGATCATTATTTTGCAATATTCAGTCCGAATGGGCTGATTATTAAAGGCTTTGATAAAGTGTATACACTTCAGCATAAGGTTGATAGGAGTGAGGTGGTAAAAAGCGTTCCAGAAGCATTTAATACTTTTGTGGTAGAGCCGGCATTTGTAATGGATCAGACGACGTTCTGTATCTGGAGTGTGGCGGATCAGGAAGGGTGGTCTGCGGGCACGGAGCTTGGGGATCATGAATACGAACTGTTAGAGATTTTGGTAGGCGGCGCGAAATATTATCATGCTTGGGCACAGGATTACTACGAGATAACGTTGGATATCAAACTGGTTGAACAGGTATTTGATATGAAGCCGATCGATGAGGTCTTACTACAGCAATTAAATGATGAACTGAAATTAAGTGATATCGAAGGTGAAATTGCAGAAATTGGATACCCGGATAAGGATATGAAGGTATGAAATCAATAACACAGGAAATTACGGAAGAATTATTGGCTGTGATGGATATGTACCAGAGAATCGCGGGGCAATTAATCGACCAATTGATATTGGAAACCGATCAGCCTGATCGGACAGCAATTCTCGAAGGTGCGTACCATTTGCTGTCCAATGCGGATGTAATCCATGGAGAAGAAGAATTAACGGGAAACTGGTATTTTGATGTTCACGGTGAGCACTGTATGTTCAAGAATACAAAAACAGGGCAGACATTAGAGGTTTTCCTTGGTAGTCCAGAAGATGTGGGTAACATGGACCCCTACTTTTTTTACAATTTTATAAAAACAACGCCAGAGCTTGCATACCTGACTTCGTATTTCGAGAATCCGTTTAAGGACATGTTGGATTTCTTCGAACGTATGGAGACAGAGCATGTGTTAATTCATGTTCACGGGGTGGCGTATAGAAAGGTTCATTAATTGCTGTACATGTAATTAAAACTGAGGAGGAATTACGTATGGGTTTAACTGAGTGGTCTACAGATATTCTTCAATATGATCTGTCGGATGAATATTCGATTCGCAAAGCTGATTTTGCCGAATGGGGATTATATTGCACGGTTTATTATGATATGCGTTATGTCGGATTTTTCAGGGAAGAAGAGTTCAGTTCTTCCAAGATCAGTGCGTACTGGATTTACAAGGGGGAAAACAAAATAGGTGGCGTGAGAATGGAGCCTAACCGGATGTATCATTTGTTTTTTATCCCGCCATTCCAGCAGTGTTTTGAGGTATTGAAACTTCTGAAGGATAAATTAATGCAGTGGTCCGATCGCACCAAACGCATTCTGACCTTTGAGATTCTTCCAGACCAAGTTGATCTATACGCAAGAGCTGGATTCTGGCCAGTGGAGTTCAGATGTCGCTGGATGCAGCGGCCTACAGATCATTTTGAAGTCGAATGGGACAGCAGGGTAACCGTGAAGAGTCCAGAGATTATTGAAAGTGAAACCGGCACCAGAAAATATGTGAATGAAGATGAAATTGCTCAGTGTGACCTGGAAAGTTTTGCAGGAAGTCTTGAAGCTACACGAAGAAAACATACCACGCTTGCAGATTTTATTCCAAGTGATGATCCTAATTATACCAATGAAATTCTGACTCAAGCCTCCACGCTTGTATATGATAAGGAAACGGGACAGCTTATTGCCAACTGTCGTCTTTGTCTGCAGGATAATCAGGCTGCTGTATATAGCATAGGGGTTCGGCCGGCATATAGAGGAAGAGGGCTTGCTACACTGATGTTACAGAGAGCTTTGAATGCGCTTAAGGGTCAGTATCCTGTGCTACGATTGTATGTGATGCAAGGAAATGATGCTGAGTCCGTATATCTGAATCTGGGGTTTATTCCGGGTGTACAGGAGATTCAGACGATGTATATTCCTGAGGAGGAGTCACAATGAAGGTTGCCATCTTAACCGATATTCATGGGAATTTTCCTGCGCTGCAAGCGGTATTGGCTGATATCGATTCCAGAGGGGGAGTTGAGCATACATTTTGTTTGGGGGATATGATCGGTATTGGCCCTTACTCCAATGAAGTGATCGAGATGTTGTACAGCCGTAAAAATATGATAGCGATTTCAGGGAATCACGAAGAGGCCGTATTGAGTTTGCTCCAAAATAAGGGGCCATTAGAAGGGCATAAAGGCATAGCCGAACATCACGAATGGATTGGTCAACATCTAAGTGCAGAATCGATCAAGAGAATACAAGCTCTACCGAAATTCGTTGAAAAAGAGGTGGAAGGACATCGGTTCCTTTTGACTCACTATCATATGAGCAACGACAAGTTGGATGTCATCGATAAAGAACCATCTGGAACCAAATTAGACGCGAAGTATCAGGGGACGGCCCCTGATTTGGTTTGTTTTGGTCATCATCATCATATTCTTCATTATTATAAGACAGATCAAAGAGTATATCTGAATCCGGGAGCTTTAGGCTGTAACGATCTTGCCATTGCCAGATATGGTATTGTGGATCTCCAAGAGAGCAAACTGGATGTGAAATTCATGGGCGTTCCATACGACAATAGGGAGTATCTGAAATCATATGAACGGTTGAACGTTCCGGATCGGGCTTTTCTTTTGAAGGCATTCCATGGGAATCAGTTGGAGAGAGAGTACGGGGGGAGTAAACGTTCGTAGCAACGTTTCTTGGTAAAGGAGAGATGTACATGGGAATGATCATTATGTTGGTGGTATATCTGTTTCTCGGTATTTATGTTGTAAAAGTTGGAATAGATAACTCAAAAAGTAGCCAGCAAACCAAAGAGATATTATCAGAGTTAAGGGAAATTAAGGACCTGTTGAAAGAACGAAGGTAAAGAGGAGGGATGTACCTGTGTCTCGAGCACCATTTCAAATATTAGTTTTTCCTTATACCAGGTTGAAAGATTCAAATGACTATGCATACGCTATCTTTCGAAGATCAAGAGAAGGTTACTGGCAGGGCATAGCTGGGGGAGGGGAAGATGAAGAAAAACCATTAGAAGCAGCCATGAGAGAAGCATTTGAAGAGGCGGGTATCCCCTTAAATAGTCAATACAGGAGCCTTAATTCAAGCTCGACTCACTCCGTGGTAGATGTGGTTGGTTATTTTATGTGGGGACCTGATACATTTGTTATTCCTGAGTATTGCTTTGGAGTAGAACTGGATGAAATGGATCTGTCTATATCCAATGAGCACTCAGAATATAAATGGGTGGCTTATGAAGAAGCTCGTAAAATACTTAAATGGGATAGTAATAGAGTAGCAATCTGGGAATTGAATCAAAGACTGATCAGAGAGTCATCGAAATAGACATGTGGAGGGATGCTATGATTTACGATCTACAAGGTGAAGCCAACATGTCACCAGTTGTAGGGATGTTATTTTCTGCTGTAACAGAAAATAGCCAAAGACTTAAATCAATTACAGAAGGTATGTCGCAAGAAGAGGTAGATTATAAAGGGGAAAAGAACCAGTTTAATAGTACGGCTCAATTAATACGACATATTACGTTCGTTGATATGAATTGGGTTTATAGAATAAAGGGAGTTGTCCTTCCGCAGCCATTAATAGAGCAATATGGTCCCATGATTGATGAAAGTAATAGACTTCCACTGGTTCAAGGTGTGTCACGTGACACACTTATCTCTCAATATGAGGGTGTACTAACCCTTCTGAAAGAAACATGCACACAAGTAGCAGATGCTGACCTAGATCGAGTAGTTACTTTTGGACATCAGAACGAAAAGCAAGCTACGGTACGTTGGGGATTATGGCATATGGCTGACCATAACCGATATCATCAAGCTCATATTAATCAGTTAAGAGAGTGGTTTCAGACACAAAATGAATGCTAAAACATGGACAGGTCAATCTTCTAGTGCCAGATCTGAATGATATCACTACCTCCCCTTTGCGTGTACTTCAGATCTGAAGTACACGAATAACAATATCCTGATCATGATTACCAAAACCTGCACCATAGATTGTTAATCCACCTACGTTGGGACTTTCCTCGTCAACCGTAAAACGAAGCGTCCAGAACGGTTCGCTAAGCTTAATATCCGCGAGAGTAATGTCTGACATCCGCTCACCATCCATATACGTACCGGAGGCATCAATGCGTATGGTCTTCAATAAACCGTATTGATTCACATTGCGATGCCACCATTCTGGCGTATATTTGCCACGTGCTGCTCTGCCAAAGTCGGCAGGGCTTGTCCACGTTCCAAGAGAAACACCATTGAAGGTGAAGCGAATATCCGAAGGCCAATGATCCCGCAATCCCGGAGCTTCAGACGCCAGTTCCATCGAAATTTCAATAGCATCGGTTATCTGGTCAGGAAGGACAAAATTTGGTGTTTTATATTCAACATAGCCCTTCCCAAACCACAAGATAGCAGCGTGTACACGCTCAGGATCAAGGAAGTAACGTGGATCGTCCCATACGCCAATTTCTTTCTCAAGTGTGCCTAGCCCACAAGTAGGGTGAATATCAAAAGCAGTGTAGTGTCCAACGGCTATCGTCTGTTCTCTGGTTCGTGAAGTTTGGTTTGCCGATGGCAGCTCGATCTCAATCTGATTTTGCTTGAGGTAACATAATTTGTGCGTCCCTCCGTTGATCCGAACTCGTCTGCTCCCAATTAGACCCGCATCCTCCAGTTTGCGAATATGCATCGTGACAATGGAGGAGCTAAGCTCTAAAGCTGCCGCAATATCCTTCACATTCATTTCGCGATCTGCAATCATATTCATGATTCTCCATCTGACTTCGCTTGCCAGCGCCTCATATAAAGGAAGGAACTGTGGCTCCCCGTTTGCTTTGATCATCTGTACAACTCCCTAACCTCAATCTTCTAAAATCACATATGTATTAATTCAATAAAATTAGTTCCAAGATACAATCCAGATTCATTGCAAGTTTATAGCCAATGGTGTTTAATTTTTTTTAGTTGCTACAAAGTTGGATTCTTATATTTAAGAATTTTAGCATAAGAGGTGGAGTATAGTGAAATACAATAATCCTGTTGTTAAAGGTTTCTATCCAGATCCTAGTGTAATCAAAGTCAACGATACGTACTATATGGTGTGTAGTTCTTTTCAGTACTTTCCGGGCGTACCGCTCTTTGAGAGCAAGGATTTGCTGAATTGGAAGCAGATTGGTCACTGCCTCACTCGTAAAAGTCAGATTCAGCTGGAGACCGTGAGCAGTTCCGGGGGCGTATTTGCCCCAACGATTAGGCATAATGACGGGCGTTTTTATATGGTCACAACCAACGATACAACACATCAGAATTTCTATGTCTGGACGGACGATATCTACGGAGAATGGTCTGAGCCTATCGAGGTGGATCAAGGCGGGATTGATCCGGATTTGTATTTTGAAGATGGCAAGACCTTGTTTATGAGTAACGGGGTGGATGATGAAGGCGTTGGCGGAATTGTCCAGTGTGAAATTGAGATTACAACTGGGCGAAAACTGACCCCAAGTCGGTCAATATGGAATGGGACAGGTGGACGATATCTGGAAAGTCCACATCTCTATAAAATGAACGGTTTCTATTACCTGCTTGCAGCTGAAGGCGGCACCGAATATGGTCATATGGTTACGTATGCCCGGGGCACTTCTTCTTCAGGTCCGTTCGAAGCTTATGCACACAATCCAGTTCTGACCAATCGTAATCTGGGCGGTTATGAGCTCCAGGGTGTGGGGCATGGTGATCTGGTTCAGGATGATCGGGGAAACTGGTGGCTCTTTCACCTGGGATTCCGACAGATCGGCAGATGGGCTACGTACCATCATCTGGGCCGAGAAGTATTTCTGACTCCGATCACGTTTGATGAAGACGGATGGTTTACAGCCGGGCATGAAGGCACAACGCTGACGAGTTTTGAGACTAATCGTATTCCCGACACGGTGATCCAGCAGGACAAGAAGTATTATACGTTTGAAAATACAGACTGGAACCTCGAGTGGTGTTACCTTCGTCATCCAAATACAGAGCATTATCAGCTTGAATCAGATAAACTTACGCTCACAGGTACTGATGTAACGCTGGACGTTCCAGCATCCCCAACGTTCATTGGGTTACGTCAAAAAGACTTTAATGCCACAATTTCAGTCGATGTCAGTGTGACGAGTGGAGAAGCTGGGATCACGATCTACATGGATGAGAATCATCATTATGAAGTGGCTATTCGTGGGCAGCAGGACGGCTATAAGGTGATCGAGCGTCTGAATATCGGTGATATCAAATCGATAGAACATGAAGTGAATCTGGGAAATAAACAGCATGCAACGCTGGTAATCCGTTCAAGCCAGGAACGCTACAGCTTCCTGTTTCAAGCAGATGGTGAAGAGATTCTGCTAGGCACGGCACAGACGAGATACCTTTCTTCGGAGGTGGCAGGAGGTTTTACAGGCGTACTTATTGGGTTATACACGAGCGGGCAAGATGCTTCAGCTGAGTTTACAAATTTCAAGAGTGATTATCATTAAGAAGTTAAGGGGAGGGCCTAAGGGTCCTTCTCTTTTTTGATTTGTGTCAAATAATCCACATGTAACAAAAGGTTAAGAGAACGTGTTATTTAATTATATAGCTTGATTGAATAACCAAGGAGGAGTTGTATGGAGGATCAATGGAGACTTGCAAAGTATGATCCGAAATGGGGTGATTTGTTTCTCGAAACGGGTTCGAAATTAAGAGAAGCGTTAGTAGAAAAGGCTGTGCGGATCGATCATGTTGGGTCCACTTCAATTGTTGGTATAGATGCCAAACCCATCATAGATATACAAATATCTGTTTCCCAGTATGAAAATTTGTTGGACTACAAACGTGAGATCGAAACAGTTGGTTTTGTATTCAGACCAGAAAATCCAGATAAGACTAAACGTTACTTTCGTGAAGAACCCGGAAACAGAAGGATACATATACACGTTAGACAGGTAGGCAGTTTCTCCGAGCAGATGACCTTGTTGTTCAGAGACTATTTAAGGGAGCATCCAGAAGATTGTTTGAAATATGCAGAAGAAAAGCACAGACTCATGTCATTGTATAAAGATCAGCGTCCCAAATATGTTGAAGGAAAAGGGCCAGTGGTGTGGAGCATATTACAGAGAGCACATCGTTGGTCTCAAGAAATCGGATGGCAACCGGCAAAATCTGACGCATGAGCACATCCAATGAATAGAGATAACTTACTTGGAGTGATGAGATGAACATGGGAAGAAAGCTGATAACAACCGTTCTAACCATCATTTGTTTTACTTTGGCTGCAAGTATCATATCGATGAATGAATCCTACAGTTTTGATTTTTACATTGTTATTTATCTGGTATACGCGACTCCCTTGATCCTTTTGATTGGGCTACCTTTATCGATATTGCTGGACTACCTGCTCAGCCAAATACAATTCGTCAATCATGTGTTGTATCTAAGTACGAGGATATTGAGTTATGCCTGTGCTGGAGTTTTAGGTATGTATATTTATTATCTGGTCATGGGCGCAGGAGAAGCAATCTTGGATTTCAAAGAGACGTTAGTTCTGACCTTATTTGGCGTTCTTGCTGCTATTCTATTTGTACTGATTGATATGGGATTGGAAGTTTTGTTAAAAAGGCAAAGAAGAAAGAGTTGAATTAAATTGATTCGTCAGGAGGAAAGCAAAGTGACAACGCATTGTGCACTTCTAATCATTGATGTACAGGTAGCGATGTTTGATGAAGCAGATCCCGTATATCAAGGGGAACGATTGCTTCAGAAGATTCAGGTGTTAATTGCCAGGGCCCGTGAAGCAGGCCATGCCATCATATATATCCAGCACAGTGAAGGGGTAGGCAGTCCACTGGAACGAGGAACTCCGGGATGGGCCATTCATCCGTCCATTGCACCTATAGCTGGTGACCTCGTTATCGAAAAAGAGACACCGGATTCATTTCACAAAACCGATCTGCATCTGAAATTGCAAGAAAATGGCGTGACGGAGTTGATTCTCGCCGGTATGCAGACCGAGGTATGTGTAGATACGACTTGCCGCAGAGCGTACAGTTTGGGTTACACAGTCAATCTGGTTCAAGATGCGCACAGCACATGGAATTCAAAGACACTTCAAGCGGAGCAGATTATTGAACATCACAATACGGTACTGAGACTGTTTGCCAACGTGGTGGATACGGAGAATGCGCTGTAATGCTAGGAAAACGTAGGCGATTCTGGTTTTTCATAGGTGCGGCAATCATGTTTCTGTATTTTCTAATCACGAGTAACCCTGATCCAAATAAGCCGATTTCGAGAAATCAAGTGATAAGCACAGAGATGAGCATAGTCGTGTACACCAGGACAGGCGACGGTGGAGCACACACTAGTATTGACAATGTTACGTTAAGTAAAGAAGACATTAGCCGTATAGTCGGCTGGCTGAATGCAGCCCCGGAATCGGCCAAAATACCAGTAGATGATGTCACAGGAAGCATTAGTGCAGGAATTGCTTTGAGATTAAAGCATAACGCTGAAATTACAATTCAATACAATCGGAAACAAATTATTGTATCCACAAAAAGCAGATTTAATAGAGATTCGAAATATATACTTGATCAAAAGGACTTAAGAGACTTTATGGATCAAAAGTTGAAAGAGACCTATTTTGGTAAAGATCCCGTTAAGGATGAATGAGGAGGAGAGGTATTGACGATTAACAAAAGAATAATGAATCTATCAGCCTGGCTTGCTGTATTAGCCATCATATGTATTCCTGGAACTTTACATACTGAAGATGGACCACTCCGAACAGAGTATGGTTTCCCGATCCGATTCTTTACGGATTATCATTATGCTAACTCTGACGGAACAATCTGGTTTATATCTGGCATCTATTTAAATGTACTTCTATATTTGTTCAATGTGCTGTTTATTTATGCAGGGATTCATGTAATCTTGTATATAAAAAAGAAATTAACTAGAACGTAAAGATGGAGTGATGACGATGAAACAACTTCCAGAAGAATGGAAGTCAGACCGGCTTATTGTCTCGAATGTGAAAGAATCCGATATTCCTGAACTTGAGTCCATATATGAGACCAGTCGGTACTTGCATCAATGGGATGGACAAGAGCATGATCGGAATTATGTGAAAGAATGTTTTGAAGAAGGCCACCTTCCGCCGGGAGGCAGGCTGGAGAATTATCGAATTCAATCCATTCGCACGAATGAGGATGACCGCTATATTGGTTTGTTAAGTGTGTACCAGGGGTATCCCTCCGAGGATTCGATCTATCTCGAATTTCTATATATCCAGAGCGAGATCCAGAAGCAGGGATATGGACAAGAATTAATTCAGGCGCTAACTCTACACTTTTCCGAACTTGGTTACAAGGAAATTCGAATCAACGTGGCACTCAAAAATTGGCCTGCATTACGCTTCTGGATTAAATCCGGATTTAATCAGATTAGTAGAATTTATGGTGATTTTGAACATTCGGAGGATACCTTTGCCAATACAGAATTGATCAAATCTCTCTGAAAAACATCGATAAAGGGGAATATACTAATGGAAACATTCTTTCGTTATAACTGGATGGTGCGTGAGCAATGGTATGTGTGGTGTGAAGATGTGCCGCTTGAAGAGTTGCTTCGGCCTCGTACAGGCGGAGTAGGCAACATATTACAAACATTGTTTCATATCATTGATGTAGAGTGGAGCTGGCTTCAATTGCTTCAGGGCAAACCGGATGATGCGGAAGATTTTGCAAACTACCAGAATCTTGAGGCGGTAAGACGATTGGATCGCAAGTTACGTCCTGATGTGGAGGCATTTGTTACAGCATGGGATTTGCGTATGGAAAAAAGAGCTTATATCGATCATCGCTCAGCTGGCAAGGCCAGTACAGATTCATGGGGAGAAGTTATGCGACATGTGATCGCCCATGAAATTCACCATATGGGACAGATGTCGGTATGGGCCAGAGAATTGGGCAAACAGCCAGTATCTGCTAATGTCATTGGCAAAGGCCTGATTATACCTGACTAACAGGGAGAGGCGGTCATAACATGGGAGGAGGAGAACGATGACGATTCAACTTAGCCAGATTAATTGGATAGAACTGGATGCGCGTATCCAGGAGGTGATGGAACAGGAGTATCAGATCATTCCCTTGCCACCTGGACTGGAAGCGAGTGTGATGAGAATCGAAATGGGTGATCAGCGGTACGCATTGAAAGTCTGGGACAAGGATTCCAAACCGGATATCGCCAAACAATATCGATTAATGTCCAAGCTTTATCAAAGTGGGATTCGTGTTTCTAAATCCTACGGTTGGGGGTTAAACGAGCAAGGGAATCAAGTGCTGTTAACGAGCTATGATGGAAAGCCGGTTACCCAATTAACACAAACCAAACTGACACATTTGGCTGAGCGATTAATGGAGGTCCATCGTTATCCGGTGAATGAAGTGGGTACTGGAGAAGATGAAGAATACATATTCAGGTACGATTTTGTTCAATACTTTTTTCCTCAAATTGAGTTACATGACGATATATATGATCTTCTGGAAAACTTGATCCAGCAGGTCCAGATCAGACAGGACTGTTTGATTCATGGTGATTATAATCTGGGAAACATTCTTGAAATGGAAGGCGATTACACCATTATCGATTGGACTAACGGCCAATACGGTGATCCAAGGTATGATATTGCATGGTCGGTGTTTCTCATCACGATCTATAATGGTGAGAGTTACGGCGAGATGTATCACGCTCAATTTGCACGTTCTGCAAGTTATACGTACACGCTGGAAGAGGAGCAGGTTTTTGGAGCAATAGCTTGCCTGCGCTGGATTCTGTTAAGGCGCGTTGGGGATGTACCCATGGGGCCAGATGTAATGGAAAGGGTTCACAGCATGGTATTCCATAATCCATATTTGAATGAACACCTGCTGTAATCATAATACGGGGATACACAATGACGTCAGTATACGATTAAGTAATAGAAAGACCACTTTTTAAATAAAATAAACAGCCAGTCCTAAACTAGCGATCCTCGCATACCTATGATAGTAGAGGAGCGTGATCGATATGGAGCAGAAAGTGCAAACGTACTTTGAACTGAAGCAGCAGCAAAAAGATATTGAGCAGCAGTTGTCTGTACTACGAGATGAGATTGTCGCGTATTGTGCAGAACAAGGGGTCTATGAGACGCAGGTTGGTGGTTACACCGTGAAAACAGTGCTGCAGAACCGGAAGGAATACGATGATCAGAAGCTGTATGCTTCTCTTCCAGACCCGGACATCTGGCGATTGTTGTCCAAGGTAGACAGCCATAAGCTGAAAAGCCTGATCAAGCTGAACATTCTGTCCGAGGAGCAAATTAACCCGGCATGCACCGTGAAACAGGTGACCTTGTTACAGGTAGACAAGCTATAACGCTTCATACCCTGTTTGTACATGAGTTGAATTTAACTGAACATCACGATGACAAAGCACCTTCGAAGAAATGTTCTGTTGCGATGAGCATTGGAACAAACATGGAGGTGTTTTTGTTTTGCGCGCACAGGGCCCGGATCATAAATAGTTAAATATGAGGGGGAAGAAGTATAATTTGTTCATTGTAAGCGTATTCAACAAACGATATGATGAATAAAAATGGGCAGGGAGGAATTGTAAATGCCAATAGAAATTCCATCACTACATGCTGCGTACGCTAATACGTTTAAAATAGGTGCTGCTGTACATACCAGAATGTTGCAGTCCGAAGGGGAATTTATTGCCAAACACTTCAATAGCATCACGGCTGAAAATCAGATGAAATTCGAAGAAATTCACCCGGAAGAGGATCGTTATACATTTGAGGCGGCGGATCAAATTGTTGATTTTGCCGTTGCCCAAGGAATTGCGGTTCGCGGACATACTTTGGTCTGGCATAATCAAACATCGAAATGGGTTTTCGAGGATACATCAGGTGCTCCTGCTTCCAGAGAGCTGTTATTATCCCGTTTGAAGCAACATATCGATACGGTAGTAGGTCGGTATAAGGGGCAAATATACGCGTGGGATGTTGTTAATGAAGCTGTTGAAGACAAGACAGACCTGTTCATGCGGGACACGAAGTGGTTAGAGCTAGTGGGAGAAGACTACTTGCAGCAAGCATTCAGCATGGCTCATGAAGCTGATCCCAATGCCCTTCTTTTCTATAATGACTACAATGAGACGGATCCGGTCAAACGGGAGAAAATATACAATCTGGTGCGCTCTTTGTTGGATAAGGGAGCACCTGTACATGGAATCGGCATGCAGGGACACTGGAATATCCATGGTCCTTCCATTGAAGAAATCCGAATGGCTATTGAGCGTTATGCTTCACTGGATGTACAGTTGCATGTTACCGAGCTGGATATGTCCGTGTTTCGTCATGAGGATCGTCGAACGGACCTCACCGCGCCAACTTCGGAGATGGCTGAGCTACAGGAGCGTCGATATGAGGAGATCTTTAATTTGTTCCGTGAGTATAAATCATCCATTACCTCTGTGACGTTCTGGGGAGTAGCGGACAATTACACCTGGTTGGACCATTTCCCGGTTCGTGGGCGCAAAAATTGGCCCTTTGTTTTTGATCAGCAGTTGCAGCCTAAGGAATCATTTTGGCGTATCATTAACCCTATGTCCTGAACATCAGGGAAGTGGAGAGAATCGGTCACAATGTGGCCGATTTTTTGCTGTAGTCAATATAGATTATACAGTACGTCTATCTCGTGCATGATTGAGGCGTTGATTGGTGTGGATGATAAAAATATGGTATTAAATGGAATTTTGTGATAGGCTTGAAGAAATGGCGAACCAAATTCTTTCCTGAAAAGAGATGAGAAGATGGATTACATCCGAAACTATTTAATTACTTTTGCCGGAAATTTTGCATTTAGTTATTATATCTTTGAAGAAGGTACTTTTGCCAAACCGCTGATGTTTGCTACATTCATGTTGTTGCTGATCATGACAATCGATTACTTGAAAAGTAGAAACAAATATACATTGGATTAGGACATGTCCATGTTTTTAAACGATTCTGGAGCATAGGGTCGTTTTTTTATTGTATATAGAACGGCTTCCATTTACATCAAGACCATTGTTCATTACACTTGATGAGTAGTACCTCATTAACTCAGTTTTTGTTAACTCAATTTAGATCATCAGGAGGATATCATTATGCATCAATCCGCACATATTCAGGAAGCAAGAGATTACATATTAAACCGAATTCATACCAAACCTGCCGTAGGCATGATTCTGGGTTCGGGACTGGGAGCGCTCGCGGACGAGATTGAAAATGCGACCGTTATTCCGTATACAGAGATTCCGTATTTCGCCCAATCGGAGGCTATCGGTCATGCCAATGAATTGGTTATTGGTGAACTGATGGGCAAAACGGTTGTAGCGATGAAAGGCCGTCTACATTATTATGAAGGTTTTACATTGGACGAAGTGACATTCCCGGTTCGCATCATGAAGGCGCTGGGTGTCGAGCAATTGCTTATCACCAATGCCTGCGGAGCAATCAATACAAGCTTTGAGCCAGGTCAACTGATGCTCATTACAGATCATATTAACCTGGTAGGCAATAACCCATTGATGGGACCAAATAATGCTGAACTGGGTGTGCGCTTCCCAGACGTATCACAGGTATACAATCGCGAACTGCGCAGTATTGCCCTTAAGGTTGCAGAAGAACAAAATGTTGGCCTGCAGCAAGGTGTCTATGCATGGTGGAGTGGCCCGGCATATGAGACACCAGCGGAGATCCGCATGATTCGTACGATGGGTGCGGATGCAGTGGGCATGTCTACAGTACCTGAAGCCATTGTTGCCATCCATGGCGGTATGAAGGTACTAGGCATTTCCTGCTTGACCAACATGGCCTGTGGTATTCTGGATCAGCCGTTAAGTCATGATGAAGTTATTGAAGTGGCTGCGCAAGTGAAAACAACCTTTATTGGTTTGGTAAAAGGCATCTTGAAAGAGATCTAATCGCGAGATGATTTCTATCTAGGCCACGATGGATAGGATAGAGTTTTCATCCAACCAAATCGAAAACACAAAAAAACGTATGCTTCACGAGCTGTTACTCGTGAGACATACGTTTTTTTATTTTGCAGAACTATGAACCATCTGAGAATGATCGGCCATGATTGCTGGCGTGGACTCCCTGATGATGGGTTTGGTCACAATGTGCGAGACCTGATAAGGTTGTGAGGGGCTATTAATCCGGGATAACAGCATCTCCGCAGCCTTAATGCCCATCTCATTGCTGTAAATATGAACCGTTGTTAATGCTGGCTCAATAATTCGAGATTGGGGTGCATTATCGAATCCGCATATCACAATATCCTGTGGTACAGCGACATTTCTGTCTTTTAACGCCCTGATCAGATCAACTGCTATAAAGTCATTAGCGCATACGTAAGCGGAAGGTAGGGAGGTCAGCTCTGCCACTCGCTGGTTCAACCATCCTGGCTTGGAGAAACACAGGCGATCATTATCTACGATGCAATGGGAGAGGTCGACCGGCAACCCCGCCTCCAGCATAGCACGCTGATATCCAACCCATCGTTCATTAAAGCTCTTGCAGTGATTGTAATCCCCGACGAATCCGATACTTGTGTAGCCGCTCTCAATTAATTTTTTGGTTAACTGGTAGATGCTATGTTCATTCTCCATGAGTAGCAAATCTGCATGGAATTCGGGATAACATATGTTGGAAGCGCAATCGATAAAGATGGTGGGGATGCCCAGATCGGTAATGAGCTGTGTATATTCCAGATCAAATAATTCGATGCAAATGATGCCGTCTACTTTGGCTATATCAAAATTGTTAGGAAGTGTAAGTGTATCTTGATCGTCTTCACGCACGATATGAATCGAGAGATTGTATCCCTCCGCACTGATTCTTTTCTCCAAACCACTGATTAACAACGAACCAAAGTGAGATGTATTAGGCAGGTTTTCAGTTAACAGGGCGATATTGCCCGGAGCCTTGGTTAGAACATGTTCATTGTCCATATAGGCAAACTGTTTATATTTGAGTTCAATTGCTTTTTTAATTACACGATTTCGGGTCTCATCCGGGATGTTTCCGCTATCATTTAATGCTTTGGAAGCCGTATTCCTGGAAATCCCCAAAGCATCAGCAATGTCTTGTATCGTGACTTTTTCTTTTGCCATCTAATGCTCCACCTCTAATCATCAATAGTCATCCATATTCTTCTCTAAGTCAAATGTATAATAGAACGGGACAAATAGCAATCTCTGTTTTACAAATGCACAATTGTATTTACATTTAGATAGGCGAATTCTATTTTCATAATTGTTCCAGAAGTTTCTTTAACTATGTAACAATGATGATCTATTACAGTATTGATATAGAAATATCTTTGCTATTATTGACGATTCAGTGCTATATATATGCAAATTTAATCCTCTTTAGTTACATTAATGCAAAGATAAAATGATCAAATGCACAAATATTTTTTTACAAAACGTATTGACTAAATCCGTTTAAACCTGATAAATTGTAAATTATTAAATAGGCAATTGTAAATATTGAAAGCCCTTACTGAAAACAATTGTCAACTTCTAGAATGGAACGGGGGTATTGTGTTGGATAACATAGCCGACAGCAAAAAGGGCGAAGGAAGGGTACTGAAAGTGAGGACGACAAGCGGTCATAGGTTGCAGCAGCTCAAAAAAAATTACTTTTTATATATGTTGCTTGCACCAGCCTTAATTTTGACTCTTATCTTCAAGTACATTCCGATGTACGGAGCCATCATTGCGTTTAAGGATTTCAGTCCGATCAAAGGTATCATGGGCAGTGATTGGGTAGGACTGAAGCATTTCGAGAAATTTATAGCTTCACCCAATTTCGATATCATTTTAATGAATACGCTTAAACTCAGCTTTTTGGGATTGATATTCAGTTTCCCGGTGCCCATTTTACTGGCACTCATGCTGAACCAGGTACGCAAAGCAGGCATCAAGAAAAATATTCAATTGTTTCTGTACGCACCCAATTTCATCTCGGTTGTTGTTGTTGTGGGTATGCTGTTCATCTTCCTCTCACCGACAGGGCCGATTAATCAATTAGCCACATGGATTACAGGTCAGCCGATTATGTTCATGTCTGAACCGGAATATTTCCGCTGGATCTACATTTTGTCCGATATCTGGACCGGAGCCGGCTGGGCTTCCATCATATACGTTGCGGCTTTGGCCAATGTTGATCCGGAGCTTCACAATGCGGCTAATCTGGATGGAGCCAATCTCCTTCAGCGTATTCGCCACATTGACCTTCCAACGATTCGTCCGATTATGGCCATCGTTTTTATCCTTGCAGCTGGCGGGATTATGTCCATTGGATTTGAAAAGGCCTATCTGATGCAGACGTCCATGAACCTGCCTTCCTCCGAGATTATTGCCACGTATGTCTACAAGGTGGGGCTGCAGTCTGGAGATTACGCTTATTCAGCGGCAGTTGGATTGTTCAACTCGGTTATCAATGTGATTTTGCTGGTGACGGTGAATCTGATTGTGAAGAAATTGAATGAAGGCGAAGGCCTCTATTAGGAAAGGAGTATTATCCATGGTTGTTAAACACACGGGAATGGATCGATTGATCCTCACACTCAATGCCATCTTTCTCACCTGTGCTGTACTGGTTGTGGTTGTTCCCCTGATTTATATTGTTATCGCCTCATTCATGGACCCCACTGTGCTACTGAATCGTGGACTGTCCTTTAATTTATCGGACTGGAGTTTGGACGGATATCAGATGATTTTGTCCAATCCAGCCATGATTCGGGGGTTTGCAAATGCGGTATTGTATTCGGTTTCCTTTGCACTGATCACCGTGACCGTATCCATATTTGCAGGTTATGCATTGTCGGATGACAGGCTCGCGGGACGTGGATTTTTCATGATTATCTTTATCATTACCATGTTCTTCGGCGGGGGATTAATCCCTACGTATCTACTTATACGTAATCTCGGCATGCTCGATACGGTGTGGGCAATCATAATCCCTGGAGCCGTTAACGTCTGGAACATCATTCTCTCCAGAACCTTTTTCAAAGGAGTCCCTCGAGAACTGAAAGAAGCTGCAAACGTGGATGGCGCCTCTGAGATGAAGATTTTCTTCCAGATCGTCATTCCGTTGTCGAAACCGATCATTTTTGTACTTGCCCTCTATGCGTTCGTTGGGCAATGGAATTCCTATTTTGATGCAATGATCTATCTGGATAATCCGAAACTGCATCCGTTACAGCTCGTTCTGCGTTCCATTCTGATTCAGAATCAGGCTGCACCTGGCATGATCAGTGATCAGCTTGCGATGGCAGAACTGAAACGGCTCTCCGAGATGATTAAATACTCAGCGATTGTCATTTCAAGTCTGCCACTCATCATCATGTACCCGTTCTTCCAGAAGTATTTCGAAAAAGGTGTCATGGTCGGTTCCCTCAAATAGTGAACAGCCTGCGATACAGTAAGTTGATCCAATCCAACTCATGGAGGTCATTATTATGAAAAAAGTGAACAAATCCAGAAAAGCCGTTACAACGGCATCCATTTCCATGTTATCTGCAATGCTCTTTCTAACCGCCTGTGGCGGGGGTGGAGGCGGCGCGGCAAGTGAGGCGCAATCCCCTGATGGCAAGGTGACATTGAATTTTATAACACAGAGCTCTCCGCTGGCTCCCGCTGATCCAAACGACAAGCTGATTAACAAGCGACTCGAAGAGAAAACCAATGTGCATATCAACTGGAAGAACTATACGAGTGATGTGTTTGCAGAAAAAAGAAATCTGGCGGTCGCCAGCGGTGATTTGCCGGATGCTATTTTTGATGCAGGTTACGGGGATTATGATCTCCTGAAACTGGCGAAGGACGGGGCGATCATTCCACTTGAGGACATGATTGAACAACACATGCCCAATCTGAGAAAGGTGCTGGAGGAAGCTCCCGAATACAAGAGCATGATTACGGCTCCAGACGGACATATCTATTCATTCCCATGGATTGAAGAACTCGGAAGTGGCAAACAACGGATTCAGGCAGTGGATAACTTGCCTTGGATTAATGTGGAATGGCTGAACAAGCTTGGACTGAAGATGCCAACGACAACCGAAGAACTGAAAGAAGTATTGATCGCGTTCAAAACCCAAGATCCTAACGGCAACGGTAAGGCAGACGAAATTCCGTTATCTTTCATTAACAAACCGGGCGGAGAAGATCTAACATTCCTCTTTGCGGCATTTGGACTCGGAGAGAACTGGGATCATACCGTGGTAACCAATGATGGGAAAGTGGTCTTCACGGCAGCTGATGAAGGCTACAAGGAAGCGGTTAAATACATTCATGAACTGGTTCAGGAAGGTCTCGTGGATGTCGAATCGTACCAGCAGGATTGGAACACGTATCTTGCGAAAGGCAAGGATAATAAGTACGGCATGTACTTCACTTGGGATAAGGCTAACATTACAGGCATGAATGATACGTATGATGTTCTGCCTCCGGTTGCTGGACCTAACGGCGAAGTTAATGTCACAAGAACAAACGGGATTGGGCTTGATCGTGGTCGCATGGTCATCACCAGCAGCAATAAAAACCTGGAGTCCACAGCGAAGTGGGTAGACCAATTGTACGATCCGCTCCAATCCGTACAGAACAACTGGGGTACCTATGGAGATGAGAGTCAGCAAAATATTTTTGAATTTGATGAAGCCAAAGGGATGCTGAAGCATCTTCCGCTGGAAGGCTCTGCACCAGTTGAACTTAGACAAAAAACCAGTATCGCAGGACCATTGGCCATTCTCGACAGTTATTATGACAAATACACAACCAAACCGGAAGATGCGGCTTGGCGGATGGAACTTCTCGACAAGGTTATGGTTCCGCATATGAAAGCGGAGAACGTATATCCAAGTGTGTTCTTCTCCATTGATGAACTGGATCGATTGTCCACGATTGAGACCGATCTCTTCGCCTACGTGTTACGTCTGCGTACAGAATGGTATCAGAACGGGAAAATAGATCAGGAATGGGATGCTTACTTGAAAGAGCTGGATCGCCTTGGATTGCAAGAATGGCTACAGATTAAACAAGCGGGATATGACCGTAATAACAAATAAAGAAAAGTACGGAGGAGAGAAACCATAATGTCGACAATTCTTAAACAAGATTACAGAAATGAATACCACTTTTCACCGAAAGAGAAGTGGATGAACGACCCAAACGGCATGGTGTTTTTCAATGGGGAGTATCACTTATTCTACCAGTATCATCCGTTTGGTACTACATGGGGACCGATGCATTGGGGTCACGCGGTAACCCGAGATCTCGTCACTTGGGAGGAACTTCCTGTAGCTCTGGCACCGGATGAACATGGCATGATTTTCTCCGGCAGTGCGGTGGTGGACTGGAACAATACTTCCGGATTTTTCGAAGATGAGCCGGGGTTGGTGGCCATTTTTACACATCATCTGGAAGTACCAAATGATCATCCTGTTCAGCGTCAGAGTCTGGCGTATAGCAAAGACAACGGCAGAACCTGGACTAAATACGAGGGTAATCCGGTATTAAAGCATGAGTCCTTTGTTGATTTCCGTGATCCCAAAGTGTTCTGGCATGAGCAGACCAAGGAATGGATTATGATTATCGCTTGTGGTCAAACGGTATGTCTGTACCGATCTCGCAATCTGAAGGATTGGACGCTAGGAAGTGAATTTGGCGAAGGGATCGGTTCACACGATGGCGTGTGGGAATGCCCGGATCTGTTCCCGCTTGCAGTGGATGGAGATTCTGAGCAGGTGAAATGGGTGATGCTCGTTAGCATCGGTGCAGATCCTGCTTTTAAAGAAGGATCCAGAACACAATATTTTACCGGAGATTTTGATGGAAGAACATTTGTTCCAGATGAGGCATCCCATACGATTCGCTGGATTGATCATGGCCGGGATAACTACGCGGGAGTTAGTTGGTCTGACATTCCGGCTGAAGACGGCAGACGCCTGTTTATGGGGTGGATGAGCAACTGGATGTATGCCAATCAGACGCCAACCAATGATTACCGTGGAGCAATGACCATTGCACGGGAGCTGACACTGGAGACAAGAGCCGGAGGAGTCATCCTGATTCAACGTCCTGCACGTGAACTTGAGCAAGCCCGTACGCCAGTATTGTCCCTACAGGATGCTTCGATTCAGCAAGTGAGTGAGCAGTTGAACACTTTGCAACAAGTGAACTATGAGATCCATGCAGAGTGGACTCCGAATCAGTCGTTCCATTTTGCCTTAAGAAGCGGAGCCAACAACGAAACGCTCGTTGGTGTAGACGCCAACCGAGGGGAAGTATATATCGATCGTAGTGGATCGGGAATCGGCGATTTTCATGAACATT
The DNA here is from genome assembly GCF_038004645.1 of Paenibacillus sp. FSL M8-0212. Taxonomy (NCBI): domain Bacteria; kingdom Bacillati; phylum Bacillota; class Bacilli; order Caryophanales; family Paenibacillaceae; genus Paenibacillus; species Paenibacillus sp. FSL M8-0212. The sequence goes on from NZ_JBBORP010000001.1 coordinate 4,256,289, forward strand.
TCCTGAGCCGCCATGCAGCTGAGTTAAAAGATGTAAATGGGAATCAAAGTCTGCGTATATATGTAGATCATTCATCTGTGGAGGTATTTGCAAATGATGGTCAGGCGGTTATTACGGATCTGATCTATCCGGATGTGGATTCCAAGGGCATCTCTGCTCATGCCGAAAATACTGATCTGGTCTTCTCTTCACTTCATATCTATGAGATATCACCAACCAAGGCTAAAGGTTAATTGTAATGAAGGAAAGGAGTCCAGAACGATGCGTATTGGAGCCATAGAAGCGGGCGGAACAAAGTTTGTATGTGGTGTAGGTAATGAGCATGGACAGATTGAAGATCGGATCAGCTTTCCAACAGAACATCCGGAGACCACTCTTGCCAAGGTGATCGACTATTTCAGGGATAAAGATGTGGAAGCCATAGGGATCGGCTCCTTTGGTCCGATTGATCTGCAACCGGATAGTTCGACCTATGGTTATATTACGACCACACCTAAGCCTGGGTGGGGAAACTGTAATGTGATTGGAACCTTGAAGCATGAATTTCCGGTTCCTTTTGGATGGGATACGGATGTGAATGCTGCCGCGCTCGGTGAAGTGACGTGGGGAGCGGCGCAAGGGCTGGATAACTGTGTATATTACACGATTGGCACAGGAGTTGGTGTCGGACTTGTGGCAGGGGGCAAACGAGTACACGGATTGTTACATCCCGAGGGTGGACATATTCGCACAAGACGCCATCCAGACGATCACTTTGCCGGATTATGCCCGTATCATGGCGATTGCCTGGAGGGGATGGCAGCAGGACCAGCCATTGAAGCTCGCTGGCAGATTCCTGGCAGTGAACTGCCGGCAGATCATCCGGCGTGGGAGATCGAATCCTTTTACATTGCGGAGTCGATTACAACGGCCATCCTGCTTCATTCGCCGCAGAAAATCATCTTGGGCGGTGGTGTGATGCAGCAAGATCATCTGTTTTCTATGATCCGGGAGCAGGTAGTGCGGAATCTGAATGGTTATGTAAATGCTGCCCCAATCACGCAACATATCGACCAATATATTGTCCAGCCCGGATTGGGCCAGCATGCAGGTCTGTGTGGTGCGCTCGCATTGGGTCTGGAAGCATTGCAGCATGCAGCACAAGCGTCACATGCTTCGTAGTTTTCTTAAATAATCTTCATCCCAGAAGGGACGGTTGCGGATTCGCTTATTTGTATAAGCAAGACTGCACCGTCCTTTTTGGGCTTTTTTATTTTTTGCGGAGATAAATAGTTTGAAAAAAATATTGCGTTCTAAAATCCGATGTTGCTCATGTGAGCTGCCAAAGGTATGATTTTTAGTGTCTATCCCTATAGTGCGATAAGACATTCAAAATTTAGCGTGTCTCGAATGGAAAGGAATCCAACCAATGAACCATATAACAATGCGTCAAGCTGTACAGGCAGACCAAGAGAAACTCGCTGATTTGCGAGCGTTGGTACTCTACGATGATCTAACCAGGCTGGGAAGGTACGATGATGTGAAAGTGCGTGAACGTTTCCGCAATACATTCGACCCTGTTCATACGCGGATTATTGAAGTGGAGGGTTCAATGGTAGGTTGTGTAGCCTTGAAGCCCAAGGCTGAGGAATATCTATTGGAACATTTCTACATACATCCCGATTATCAGGGCCAGAGAATAGGAACTCAGGTATTGAACATGCTGCTGGAACAGGATGAAGTTCAGGGGAAACGGCTTATTTTAAATGTTTTGCAGGGAAGTCCTGCTCGGCGATTGTATGAACGATTTGGATTTATATTGGATAGTGAAGATGAGGTCGATGTGTTTATGTCGGTTCAATTGCCGGAATAGTATGATTACCATACGTATTGAAAGTTAACTTCATATTTACGTTCTGACTGCGTAGTGGTCAGTGTAACGGTTACGTAACAGACCCATTCATTTAATTCTTGAATGGGTCTATTTAACTTTTCTATTATACTTTCCGATGACGTTACCCTAATATGGATAATAACCTACTTTTTATATAGGAATTATATAGTATGGAGAATGCCAAGATGCCACAATGGAAGCGAAATCTGTATATTCTGTGGTTCGGCCTGTTTTTTAATCATATGGCGTATTCATTATCCGTTCCGTTCTTTCCTATCTTCCTGCAAAATGATCTCGGTATCCAGAGCGGCCTGGAAGCTTGGTCGGGTATCTCCATTTCGATCAGCTTTCTGATCAGTGGATTATGCGCACCCTTCTGGGGATCACTGGCTGATAAATATGGCAGTAAACTGATGCTCGTCCGTTCAGGAGTTGGGCTAGGCATTGCACATCTGGCTAATTTCTTTGTTTACGATCCATATACGTTTATCGCAGTGAGGATCTTTCAGGGACTCATGGCTGGTTTTCATCCCGCCTCAATTACACTGATCGGCACCAATACTCCGGAGAAACATGTGGGTTACGCACTTGGTGTGATCTCCACGGCCAGTGCTGCGGGCGGGATTCTTGGTCCTCTTGCCGGTGGTGTGTTGAGTCACTGGATCGGACTGCGGGGATGTTTCATTGCATCGGCTGTGATTACATTATTTGCGGCTCTGATGGTCCTCGGTGTTAAGGAGTCACGACAAGCTCGAACGATCGTTCCAACGAAGATCATAGGGGATTTGAAAAGAGCGGCTTCCACGCCGGGTTTGATGCGAATCTACGGTTTGATTCTCATAGTCTCGACCTCCGTTCTCATCATCGAACCGGTGCTGACGCTCTATGTGGTCCAGATTGGCGGAGATGTTGGCAGTGCAACACTTAGTGCAGGGATTGTCTTCTCGGCGATTGGTGTGGCAACCGTCATTATGGGGCCGCGTTGGGGGAAGATTGGTGGAAGGATCGGGTACGAAAAAACACTGTTTATCGGTCTGATTGGCGGTGGAATTGGAAGCCTGCTGCAAATGACAGCAACGAATCTGATTTATTTTGGCAGCCTGCGTTTTGTTTATGGTCTGTTCTTTGCCGCGGTTTATCCGGCGCTTAATGCGCTAATCATCAAATATGCTGATCACGACTTTCGTGGGAGAGCTGTCAGTCTGAGTCAGACGGCGAGTCAGTTCGGTATTGTACTTGGACCGTTAATCGGTGGTTTGCTCGGTGGATGGATCGGCATTCCGTTTATTTTTCTCTTCACAGGGATTGTATTACTGGGAGCGGCTTGGGCGGTGTCATCACCACAACATAGGGAGGAATATATATGTCGCAACGACAATTGAAATTGGGAGCCAATCTGAACGGAGTGGGGAACAGCATTTCATTTTGGCGTCACCCGGACATTCCCATCAACGCGAGCGTTAGTCTGGAGTTCTACAAGAAGCAGGTGCGTATCGCGGAAAAAGGGAAGTTCGATCTGCTCTTCATTGCAGATGGCCTCTTCATCAACGAGAAGTCCAATCCTCATTTTCTCAATCGCTTTGAACCTCTAACGCTTCTGTCTGCACTCGCTGGGGCAACTTCCCATATCGGGCTGGTTGCTACATTGTCTACTTCCTATAGTGAACCGTTCACGGTTGCGCGGCAATTTGCTTCGTTGGATCAATTAAGCGGTGGGAGAGCCGGATGGAATGTGGTTACTTCACCTCTGGAAGGATCGGCACTTAACTTTGGCAAAGGCGAACATCCAAACCATGCGCTGCGCTACGAAATTGCAGAAGAACATCTGAATGTGGTCAAAGGTCTCTGGGATTCCTGGGAGGACGATGCCTTTGTCGGAAACAAGGAACAGGGCGTATTCTTCGATCCTGCCAGGTTGCATACGCTGAATCACAAGGGAAAGCACTTCTCGGTACAGGGTCCACTTAATGTGGGGCGTTCGAAGCAGGGTCATCCGGTCATTTTCCAGGCGGGCTCATCCGAATCGGGTAAAGATCTGGCCGCCCGATCGGCGGATGCCGTCTATACAGGACATGAGACGCTGGAGGAAGCAAGGGAGTTCTACCAGGATGTGAAGGCAAGAGCGGTGGCATATGGGCGTCAGGCAGAGGATATCCTGATCTTCCCGGGCATCGGCCCGATTGTGGGTAGAACAGCGGAAGAAGCGGAGCAGAAGTATCAGGAAATTGCCGAACTGGTGAGTATAGATCAGGCGTTGAACTATCTGGGGCGTTATTTCGATCATTATGACTTCTCCCAGTACGCACTGGACGAACCTTTTCCCGAGATTGGGGAGATTGGCAGCAACAGCTTCCGCAGTACAACGGACAAGATCAAGCAGCAGGCACGAGAACAAGGGTTGACCTTGCGTCAAGTGGCATTGCTGGCATCCACTCCACGTACATCGTTCATTGGTACACCGGATCAGATCGCAGATCAGATTCAGGAATGGTTTGAAGGCAAAGCGGCAGACGGATTCAATGTTCGTACTGTGGTACCCAATGGATTGGAAGATTTTGTAGAGTTAGTTGTCCCGGTTCTGCAAGAACGAGGGCTGTTCCGTATGGAGTATGAACATGAGACGCTTCGGGAGAATCTGGGTCTTGAGATTCCGCGTAACCGGTATACGTTAGAGAGCGTGAGATAGAGATGTTAGAGCGGTAATGACGTTAATATAACGTTGTTGCGGCTCTTTTTTGATGGTTTCTTTTTCGGAGAGTACTGCTATTATAAAATGATAAAGAAAATGATATACAAGCTGCAATTCCAGACGAGTCACAGGAGGCGATTGGGATGATTAGAGGGTTAACGAATGCGGGACTGGGCAACATCGAGTCTGATGAACAATATATCATAGATGCGGCCAAGCACGGATTCGGATCTGTAGATTTGAATCCGCTCTCATTGATTGAAACGTATGGCAAAGAACAGGCACAACATCTGCTGGAAAGCAATCAGGTGATTATCGGTTCATCGGGGCTGACGGTGGAGTGGCGGACGACAGATGAGCAATTCCGTGAGGGATTGCAATCGTTGGTCGCTATGGCAGAAGCTTCTGCTTCGCTGGACTGTTACAGCTGTTGCACGTATATTTTACCCTCAACGGATCAACCGGCAGCGCAATTTATGGCAGCGGCTACGAAACGCTTGAGACTCTGCGCAGATATCTTGGATGCTTACGGGATTAAGTTAGGGCTGGAGTTTGTTGGCTGCCATCACTTGCGGACGCAATGGAAGAATCCGTTTATCTGGCGTTTGGAGGATACGCTGGACTGGATCGAGACGATCCATGCGCCAAATGTTGGCCTGCTCGTAGATTCCTATCACTGGCATACGAATGGTCTACCGATGGAAGATCTGTTGAAGCTGAAGAAAGAGCAGATTGTTCATGTGCATATCAACGATGCCTATGATCTGCCGATCGAGGAATTGAAGGATGGCGAACGCTTGTATCCTGGGGAAGGTGTAATTGATCTGAATGGTTTTTTGAAAAATCTGAACGCCATTGGCTACAACGGTGTGGTGGCTCAGGAAGTACTGGCACCGGCATCGGAATTGGATGTAGAGGCTCTGTTTGCCAAGTCGAAAGCAGGCTTTGAGCAGGTGTTTGCAGATATCTAAATCATGACAAGAGAAAATAATTGAAAAAGAACGACTGGATTAAACGGGCATCCGTTTAATCCAGTCGTTCTTTTGTTATGCCTGTTTTCTATAGCGAGGCATGTCCATGTTCAGTGATTGTTAAGAGCGGCTATGTATAGTGAAACAGAACATAATTAGAAGTTTTGAGGAGGAGAAGATTTGAGTCTACACACTAAAAAGGGTGCAAGAGTCAACAGAAAACGATGGACTGTACTCGCGCTTGTCATTACATTACTCACAAGCGTGGGTTTTCCATCTTCATCGGCATTGGCCGCAACAACACCCATTTCGTTAAGCCAACCTACAGATATCGAGTTCTATAAGACGGCTGATGGGGAAAAAGAGATGCTGATCGCAGACAGCGGCAACAATCGGGTTATTCGGGCTACAGCGGAAGGCGAAGTGCTGGCGACCATGGAGGTCAATAATGTGACGGCAGTTACGATGGGGAACGATGGACTCATCTATGCAGGCGAATCGGGTACATCATTACAGGTACATATTTTTAACCCGGACGGCACAGTAAACGAACCACCCATCGAATTGAACAATAAATATTGGATGAACTTAGGTCAAGGCGTGGATCAATGGTATATCCGAAATGTCATCAGATATAAACAGTACAACAGAGAAACTATAGGTGTAACCTATAGCGAGAACAGCTTGGTGAATAATGCTATACAGAAAAATACTAAATTTTCCTATGGTTACCTGGACAATTCAGGTGGGGGGAGCATGGGTGCTTTGAAAGAGTATTCCAGTGTAATCTCCGGTCTTAATGAGACTGGACATAATACTTGGTATACCTATAGGGATGGAGTTTCCCTCTATCCTTTGCCTAGTATACAGAATTCAACAGACAAGCTTGCAGATCTGACACTGGATGTAGTAGACAAACGTTTATACGTTGTGAGCGAGAATCAGATTATGCGCACAGGCTATGAAGGCTTCGAATATCCTAACGCTCCTGTCTTGAGTACATGGGTGAGTGGAAACGAGACCTATCCTATCGACATAGGCAATCAGATTACTGTTGGACCGGAAGGCGAAGTGTACATGGCTGATACGGCGAGGGACCGGATCGTCATTTTCAGTTCAGACGGAACTACTGCACGTACTCTGGGTCTCAGCAAAGATGACACCCCTAAGCCTACAGCAGGTACATTTTCCAAAACAGTTATCAAAGGGTTACCAATAGCCTTTACATCTACGGATTTTGACAGTAACTATGCCGACCCGGAGAACCGGTCCATGACGGACATTCGCATTTCATCTCTGCCTGACAGTGGCACATTGCAACTGAATGGTGTTGACGTTGTGAAGAATCAGGTGATTCCTGTCGCAGAGTTGAATACATTGACCTTCCTTCGTGCTTCGTCATTTACGGGGATCAAGACAACGTTCCTGTGGGAGGCCAAAAACGGAGTTGTATTCTCGGATAGCACCAGTGTAACCATTATGCTGCGAATCAAAGGTGATGCCACCGGGGATGGTGTGCTTACACCAGCTGATGCGTTATTGGTCAATAAATATATCAAAGGGTTGATCACATTTACACCAGAACAGATTGAAGCACTGGATATGAATGATGACGGTGTACTCGATGCAAAAGATTCAGCGCTGATTATGGGCGTTTACTTGGGCATCAACTCACTAACTTAGAAAGAGGTGAATACCTTGTCGAGCGAGAACTCCTATTTATTTTCAGCAAAATCTAAACTCACGAAATCGCTTCTGGCTCTGCTACTCACGATTTCCATGATCTTCTCATGGCTGCCTCAGGCGCAGGCCAGTACAGATCCCGTAATTCATATTGGAGAAGTATCCGGCAAACCGGGGGATATCGTGGAAGTACCTGTAACCTATGATTCCAAAGATACAGACTTTTCTTTTTATCACTCTGAACTGTCCTTTGCCTATGATTCGGCTGTGCTTGAACTTGTGGAAGGGGACGAGGTTGTAAACCAACAGGCCTATGAGAAATTCAGTGGATATAATCAAACGAAGGATACATCTGCTTCGGATATTATTCGGGTTGTGATGACCACGCAAGAACTGATCAATGAATCAATAGTACTCTATTCCCTTCATTTTAAAATAAAGGAGAATGCTGCTCCTAGCGCGAGTGCAGTTCGTCTTGGTGACAGCATATGGTTTGAGGATGAATCTCCTATTCCGGTGACTGGAGAAGCCGGGCAAGTGAACATATTGGCAGATGAGAAGCCAGTTGGAAATGTACTTGTTTCGATCGGATCAGCGCAAGGAAAAGCAGGTGACAAGGTCACGTTCCCGGTGTATACCATGTCACTTGATCAACCGATTGGGTCTTTCGGGGTACGCTTGAAGTACAATCCCGCAGCCCTTCAGGTGATTAATGTTACAGGTGACGTTCCGGGAATTCAGTATAACGCGAATAATGAGACGGGATCAGTCATCGTGGGCTGGAGTGATGAGGACGGAGGACAGAGTCCAATTCCGGCATCGGAGAGCCCACAGGCGCTGTTCAAAATCGAATTCACGATTGCTTCCGGTGCTATTACAGGAGATTATCTGGTTCAGGTTGTCGACACAACCCTGCCTGAACACTTTACGGTGACAGATACTGATGCAATGGAGATGAACAAGCAGATTGTACCAGGCAAAATTTCAGTCGTGGGTTCACCAGTTACGCCAACAACACCATCCAATCCGGGTTCGTCTGGTTCAGGAAGTTCATCCGGTGGTTCGACGACAACATCACCTTCTGCAAGCACTTCCGAGAAGATTACCGTAAATGTGACCAATGAACGGAACACCAATGCCGTTGTTTCGGCAACGATTATAGAGAGAACAACAGGGGCAGATGGACGTAAAAAAGACGAGGTGAATCTGACGGCTGAGCAGACTTCTCGTGCAATTGAAAGCCTGAAGAAGGCCGGTTCGAATATTGCCCGGATCATGATTCCGGATGAGAAAGACGAGGTATCCGAACTGAACGTGAAGCTGCCAGCCAAGTCTACTTCACTGATGGCTGCTGAAAAGATGAATCTGTATATTGAAACGGATAATGCTTCCCTGCAACTGCCGGCGAATTCTTTACAGGGACTGGGCTCGGATATATTCTTCCATCTTGTGCCGATCAAGGATACCGCAGGGCGTGAAGTGGTGGAGCAGCGTATCCAGAATGATCCATTAATCGTCAAATCATCATCAAATACTGCGGACCTCCGTTTGGTAGGTCGTCCAATGACCATTGAGACTAATATGAGCAGTCGTCCGGTGACAGTAGTACTGCCAATCCGAGAGACAAACCTGACGCAGAAGGAACTGGACAAGCTGCAAGTATTTATCGAACATAGCGATGGAACGAAGGAACTCGTTAAGGGTAAAATCGTTAAATTTAATGGAACTGATCAACCGGGAATTGAGTTTGAAGTTACCAAGTTCAGCACATTTTCCATGATTCTCATGAACGACACTCATTCCTCCGCCTACATTCAAGGTTATGCGGATGGCACGTTCAGACCGAATCAGGAGGTTCAGCGTGTTGAAATGGCTGCTTTATTATCTCGAATACTTCCGTCTGACAGCGATGAAGCTACGCTTGATACATCATATCGGGATATGCCTGCTGCAGAATGGGCACGCGAAGCGATTACAATGGCGACTGCGGCAGGTTATATGCGAGGCAATGCTGCCGGAGATTTCATGCCGGAAAGTTCCATCACACGAGCTGAGATGGCGGTTATCATTGAACGGCTTCTGAATCGCAAGGATATCACGGGGGCAGTAACGACAACAGAGCTGACGAAGGAAGCTACGGACATTACATTGCACTGGGCCCTCGAGGCGGTTCAGCGTGTATTGGCAACGGGAGTCATGAGTGTGTCTCCAGACGGAGCATTTCGTCCAAACGAAGCCGTGACACGAGCGGAGGCGGTTACTTTGCTGAATCGTCTGGTTCATATTGAACCTGAACTGTCCGGTACTTCCAGATGGAAGGATGTATCTGCTAGTCACTGGGCTTATGGCGCAATCCAGGCTGCATCCCAGAATTAAAATGTAGAGTGCTGATGCTGCTTGTTCCTATCTTTCAGCTGGGGACGAGCAGCATCAGATGAAATCCAGGAGGCATCTGCGGATGCCTTTTTTTCATCGTTATATTGTGGTTTTCAAAAAGGATGGACAGCATCTGGTGTGAGTGGGAGAATAACGCTATATTGCAAGATAGACGTTTACTTGAGAAAGAGAGATGACGGTCATCAGAACGGATCGATTTTTGTTAGGGATCGGATGCATGACCCTGCTGCTTGCACTGGTGGTCGCGTGGCAGATCACAGACGGACACGAGAAACCTGTGGCCAGGCAGGGGATTCTGGACATGGCGGGTGTGGAGTGGACGAACCAATCTCTCATACCGTTGGATGGAGAATGGGAGTTCTATCCGGAGCAGTTGCTCTCGCCACAGCAGATTAAGCTCAACCATAGCCAACCTTTCATGATACAAGTGCCGGGTAATTGGGACGACAAAAGCATTAGTCAGGGATATCCCATGCATGGTAAAAGTTACGGAACCTATCGCCTGATTGTACGCAATGTGCCGCAAGGTGAACTGCTGGCGATTGCCAAACGTTATGTACGCTTCTCGGATGTGATGTATGTTGATGGGAAATTGATGAGCCGTTCCGGGCAGCCGGGTACATCTGCCGCATCGTACGTCCCCCGTAACGAGCCCTATACAATTTATTTTCACCCTGAACGTACAGAGATTGAAGTTGTGCTACAGGTAGCCAATTTTGACTTTCGCAGTGGTGGCATCTATAACTCGATTGATCTGGGACAGGGCAGTCATATGGAAGCGAGAGCGATCATTCAATCGGGACTTGAGCTGTTGATTATCGGCATTGTGGTGATCTTTGGATTGTTGTTCTTCTATCTGTATGTGCGCTTGCACCGTGATGGAATCCAGCTGCTGTATGCGCTGTTCTTTATTGGTTTTGCATTGACGGTGGTGACCAATGGGGAGCGTCTGCTGTTACAGTTGATGCCGGATATTTCCTTTGAACTGGCGTACAAATTGAAATATATATCGGTATATGGTGTATCTATTATTACAAGTATGATTACCTGGAGACTTACTCCTGAGCTGGGACCCCTGCTAAAAAAATGGCTTCGGGTACCAAGCATAGTGCTGGCTTTATACGTGGTATTGATCGTGATTTCTCCATTTCGTATCTATTCGTTCATTCAAGAGAGCATGTATGCCATCAATCTATGTGCCTACGCCCTGGCTTTCATTGTAATTATTCATCAGTATATTCAGGCAAGGTACGGAAACAAGAGTCGATCCCAAGCTCAATTGTTGATCATCTGCATCTGGCTTATGTTAGTGAACTATGTGCTTGGAATCATTGTTACGTGGTATCCAGTCAGTCAGGTGCTGCTGAACTGTACAACTCTTGTGATTTTGTGTGCCTTTGCCATGTTGCTGATCTATCAATATACACAGGCGTATGCTTCGATGCAGCAACTTACCCATCAGCTTCAATTGTCGGACAAGGCCAAGGATGAGTTTTTGTTATTAACTTCGCATGAGTTAAACTCTCCGCTTCACAGCATTATTCATCTGTCCCGTTCTGTGCTGACAACGTCACTGAGGCGCGCTAATGAACAGGAGATCCGGGGCAAGCTTCAGCTTATCCGCAATACGGCGTACCGGATGTCCAATCTGGTCAATGATCTGATTGACATGTCAAGGTTCAGGGATGGCAGCATAAAGCTATCCCTGGGGACCGTTGATCTGGTATCCTGCCTTTCGCTGGTCACGGAGGTGCTGGGCTTTCTGGCTTCTGGCAAAAGCATTGTTATGATTCGCAGGTTGGAGCCTGAAGCTCGCTACGTCATGGCGGATGAGAGTCGGCTGCTGCAAGTATTGTATAACCTGGTCTATCACATGATGGGGCAGCATCATAATGGGAAGCTGGTTATGGCGTGCGAGAGGCATCAGGATAATGTGCAGATTACCCTTTGTCTGGAAGCTGATCCAGATCGGAGTACTCGGCAACGTCAGGAAGTGGACTCCGGTTCACAGCAAGCGGATCGAATTGCAGCGGGGGTGTCTGTTGCAGCGGAAATGGTTAGCGCAATGAGAGGAAAACTCGTGGTGAACGATGAAGCTGCGTCCATCATGATTGAGCTTCCGTGTGCTGCTAGTGTTGACATGGAAGATTTGACGGAGATAGCCGCAACGCAGGAGACCGATGTGAGGGAGGAGAAAAAGGTGGGAAGCGTGGTTTCAGCCCACGTTTTAATTGCGACGTCTGATCTCGTAGACATGGAACAACTGAACACATTGCTTGCTACGGAAGGCTTTCATCTGAGCTTCGCAGACTCTGATGTCAAGGTTCGGACTGCATTGGCTGGCGGAAGGTTGCCCGATCTTGTGATTGTCGACGCCATGCTGCCTGAGGTGACCGGCTATGAGCTGTGCAAGCAGATTCGGATGGAGTTCAGCCAGGTGGATCTCCCGATCCTGTTTATCAACATGCGCAGTACACCTGCGGATATTGAGGCGTGTATTCAGGCCGGCGGCAATGATTTTATTACCCGTCCACTGGATGCTGGCGAAATTCTTGTCCGAATACATACATTACTTGGCATGAAACAACTCGTAAAAGAAGCAGCCAATAATGAAATGGCCTTTCTGCGTTCACAGATCAAGCCGCATTTTTTATATAACGCCTTGGGAACCATCATGTCATTATGTTTTACGGATGGGCCGAGAGCTGGGGAACTGCTGGGCAGTTTTAGTCGTTATCTGCGTATTCTCTTTCATCTGGATAACTCCGAGGAACTGATTCCACTCAGTAAGGAGATGGAGTTAATTCAGGCTTATGTGGAGATTGAGCAGGAGCGATTTGGTTCACGACTTCAGGTTCAATTGGACGTGGATAGCTCATTATATTCTTGTAAAGTCATGCCACTCCTGATTGAGCCACTGGTAGAGAATGCCATACGGCATGGCGTATCCAAAAAGATTGATGGGGGAACCGTTCGTTTGTTCATTCGAAGATGTGAAGATAGCGTTCAAGTGGTGGTTGAGGACGATGGTGTGGGCATGTCTGGAGAGCAGGTTGCCTTTCTTCTGAGCAAAAGTCATACAGAACAAGGCATTGGCCTCCAAAATGTACAGAGACGATTGAAACTTATGAACGGACAAGCACCTGTGATCAAGAGCGAACAAGGTCAAGGTACCAAGGTGACCATTGAGTTTCCGTATCAATAATAAATAGAGGGGGAGAGACCGTGTTGCAGGCCTATTTGGTGGACGATGAGCCTCATGCTCTGAATATGCTGGAGATGTTTCTGACTCGAACGGGAGAGGTCCACATTGCAGGTCGTTCGGTGAATGGATTCGAGGCACTGGAGGCACTTCAGCATACACGACCGGATATCTGGTTCCTCGATATTGAGATGCCGGGCATGAGCGGATTGGAGCTTGCAGCGAACATCCATGAGGTCGAACCGGATGCGGTGATTGTATTTACAACGGCTTATGATCATTATGCTGTCTCTGCTTTTGAACATGAGGCTCTGGATTATCTGCTCAAACCAATTGAGATGGGCCGATTGTCCAGAACCATTGACAGATTACTGAAGGATAAGGGGAACGCGGTCAAGTCATCTGCCGACCATCCGGACCGGCAATCTCTGATGAACAGTGATGAGCCGAATCAATTATTTGTACAAATGCTTGGAAAGTTTCGTGTCACGCCTACGAACGGTGAAATCGTCATGTGGCGTACAGCGAAGGAGAAGGAACTGTTTGCATATTTGCTGTTGCATGACCCGGCCACCGGTGTTGTTCACCGGGATCGCATTATTGACCATCTGTGGCCTGATGAGCGTTACGAAAAAGCCAAAATCTATATGCATACATGTGTCAGTCTGCTAAGAAAAAACCTGAATAAAATGGGTATGGAGCAGATGGTCAGCTACAAGAATGAACATTACATGCTGGACAAAAAGCGAATCCGGGCTGACGTATATGATGTGCTGGAACTTGTGCTTCGAATGCAGCGCGGGGAGGATGTTCCACTGGCTCAAATGGAGCAGACTTTGCATATGTATCAGGATGAACTGCTTCCGCAGGAGGATTATTTCTGGATGTCTGAACTGAGCCAGAAGATGGAGCGAGGTGCGCTGGAGCTGATGTTGAAGCTTTCCGAGAAGTATCTGGAGCTGCATAACGGCAAGAAGGCAGCAGAGGCAGCGGAACGTGCAATGTGGCATTCCCCTTATGAAGAAGAAGCATATCGTTGTGCCATGCAAGCCTATTTGTCCATGGGAAACCATGATCATGTCTTGCGCATCTATCGCGATCTAGAGGCACGATTAAGTGAACTTCATATTCGACCTTCTGTTGTGACCACACGTTTGTATGAACAGATTAGTCTGAACGCTGAAGAAGTAACTGAATGATTCAATGCATATGTGCGTATCTGAAATTCCAATAAAACGTGTCCTGGAGAATGCCTTCCAGCGACACGTTTTTTTATATAAAAACATTGACAATTCGTTAACAATTCCAAGATTTTCCGTTTACAATTCGCTCCTATAATTACAAACGTGATAGGTCATTTTTACTATGAACGTGGAAGCTAAGGGGGATGAGGCGGACAAGCTCTCATATTGATGATACATGCAGCATACCAGACAACAGGGCACGGCATACAAGGCAAATTATATGGAGAAAAGAAGGGTGACCAAAGCCAATGTCAATGAAAAAGGTGTTAGTAGTGTCCATGGTAGCCACAGCGTTAACAACTTCTGTGGTTAGTGCAGTATCAGCTGCTCCTGCAGTGAAACCTGCGGCTAGTACAGCTCAGGTGCAAAACTCCACGCTTACAATAAACGGAAACAGCGTTATCGTTCGTTCCATCGTGAAGAATGGCGAGACCCTTGTGTCGCTCCGTGATGTGATCAAGGCTATTGGCGCACAAGCGGAAGTACAACGTGGAACGACCGTAATCAAGCTAAATGGTCACACGGTGACACTCCAGAACAATGCGAAACAACTTCTGGTGGATGGCAACAAAGTGAATTTGAATCAACCAGTTACGATCATTGGAGGTACAAGCTACGTTGCGCTCCGACCATTGGTATCCAGCGTTGGCGGTACAATCGTCAAGAGAAGCGGAGCGCTGGAAGTTAGCACGGTAGCATTGCTCGAAGGTGCGGATAATCCCCGTTTTGCCGGAGCGGATAAGCTGATCGTTTCCAAGAGTGATGATAATGGCCGAACCGATTATCTCGTGAATACAACGAGTGGTAAATACGAGCTGTTGTTAACGACAGATGGCGGATCGGATCTGGTTGTTTCCCCGAGTGGTGATCAAGCGGCGTATACCAATGCGGAAGGTTCCGTCTACGTTATTGATCTGAAGACAAAGGCTTCAAGATTAATCACAAGTGACACAAGTATTAAACCGGAATTGGTATGGTCTGCGGATGGAAGCGCCATTTATTTCCTGCAAGGAGATAAAGGGTCGGTGATTGCAAGTCTTAATCTGGCTGATGGCGCAATTAAGAAACTGGTTGAAGACAAAGTGGATTACAAAGAAAACCTGAATGTGTCTGCGGACGGCAAAAGATTCATCTACACGGTAACGACACTGGGTAAGGTTACCTCTGATGCAACCAATGTAGATGAAGACAACGTGTCTATCGACTTTTCAGCCAATCAACAGCAAATATTTTTGTATAACAACGGTATAACAAAAACGGAAGCGACGCAGTTAACAACTTCAACGGATGACAAAGTGTTTGTATGGTCCGTTGACGGCCAGAAAGCCTACTACGTAAGTGTACCGTCTGAAGACGGTAATGCTTCGCTGCAATCTGTGGATTCATCCCAGAAGGCGACAACGGTGTACGGCGATCTGGATGTAGAGCAAGTGATTCTGTCGGGTGGCGTGTTGTACGTACTGGCTGCGCAGGATGACAGCAACAGCGTCATAATTTCCATCGACACGGTAACAGGAAAACAAACCAAACTGTATACCGTATCTTCCGATGTATCCTCCATTACCGTTGCCGGATCACAATTGGCTGTAATTGAGAACGGCCGAGTTCTGGTACAAGCGGGTGGCAGCTGGAGAGCCGTTACGAAGTGATTTTTTTGATCCAAGAGTGATAAGCACATAATCGCAATTAACTATTTTATAATTCGAGAGGAGTTTATAAAAATGAAAAAATGGATCAAACCCTTCACGGCAATGCTTATGGCAGTATCCCTAATTGGTGGACTTGGAGGCGCAACGACGGCATCCGCTGCCAAGAGCACAGAGAAAGGTAAAATTGTCATCAACGGTTCCTCGGCATTGCTCCCACTGACTCTTCAAGCTGCAAGTGAATTCAAGAAAGATAATCCAAAAGTCAAAATCTCGGCTTCTGCCGCAGGTTCCATTACAGGTCCTCAATCCGTACGTAAAGGGATTGCTGACATTGGTGCTGTGGACTGGGACGCATCCAAGGATGTACCTGGCTTCAAGAAATTTGATGGCATGGTAGCCAATCCGGTAGCGGTAACAGTATTCACGGCTGTTGTTAACACCAATGTGGGGGTAAGCAGTCTGACCACGAAACAATTGCAGGACATCTTCTCCGGCAAAGTGACCAACTGGAAAGACGTTGGTGGTGCGAACGCCAACATCGTTGTTGTTAACCGTAAGTTCGGTTCCGGCACACGGGTCAACTTCCAGCAAAAAGCGCTCGACGGTAAAGATTTCATGAGCAAAGGTGACAATTATAAAGAAGTTGGTTCCAGCGGTGATATGAAAACAACCATTGAAACCACACCCAATGCGATCGGTTATATTGACCTTCCTTATGTAACTAGCAAAATGAAGGCTGTATCCATCAATGGTGTGGCACCAACTGAGAAAAACGTTCTGAACAAAACCTACAAAGTATGGGGTATCGGATATTACATGACCAAAGGTCAACCTACCGGTGCCACCAAAGCGTTCATTGAGTACATCCAAAGCAGCAAGTTCCAGAACGGTTCCCTGAAAAAGCTGAAATTCATTCCGCTTGCGGCTGTAAAATAACGGAGCTTCAAACGTTCGTCATTCTCACATTTCATAAGAAAAGGGATAGCCAGCTTCTGCGCACGGTCGCAAGCTGGCTTCTCTATGTGAAAGGAAGAGCACTTCATGATCGATTTGAATCCATCCCCGAACAGCCCCGCTCCGAGTGAGCTTGGCACGAGCCTTGGTAAGGCTGCTGAATCGGGTACGCGGTTTAACCGTAAAGCGCGTCTAAGGTGGTCCAATAACCTGTTTCGCATGGTTTGCATCGGCAGTACGATCTTTGTATGTTTGGTTCTCTTATGTATCTTAATTCTCATGCTTCGTACGGGCGTTCTTACTTTTGCAGATGTGTCGCTGCGTGAATTCTTTTTCTCCACCAACTGGGACCCGGAAAATGAACATTATGGTGCACTGACCTTTATCCTCGGAACATTTGCTCTTACAGGTCTTACCATGTTGTTTGCCATTCCACTCTCTGTCATCATTGCTGTATTTCTGGCCGAAATGACACCCAAATGGCTTCGCCATATTCTACGACCTGTATTGGATCTGCTGGTGGGTATTCCTTCTGTGGTGTACGGTTTCCTGGGACTAACGATCCTCATTCCATGGCTAAGGGATATTAGTGGACGTGATCTGGCTGACGGATTACTCGCTGCATCTATTGTGCTGACCATTATGGTACTTCCCACGATTAGCCGGATTAGTGACGATGCCATATCTGCCGTACCCAACAAATACCGTGATGCAGCCTATGCACTCGGTACGAACCGATTCCAGACCGTAACTCGTGTTGTCTTACCTGCTGCAAAAGGTGGAATCATGTACGCGGTCATTCTCGGGATGACTCGTACGATTGGTGAGACGATGGCGGTGGTGATGGTTATTGGTAATACAGCGCAGCTTGCCAACAGTCTGTTCACGCCAACAGCTGTACTGACCAGTAATATCGTCATGCAAATCTCTAGCGTTGAATTCGACTCTACCTGGAATCATGGTCTGTACATGATGGGCTTTATCCTGCTCGCGATCTCGATCCTGATGATCGTTATCGTAAGATTGCTTCAGAAGAGAGGGGACCGAAACGTATGAGTGTGAAGAAGCAGGCGAACGCTGCCGTCCCATCTTATTCTTTTGGCAAACGGAGAAGTTCATCGATGGTGATGGATCGGCTCTTTACCGGCATGGTATGGGGCGTTGGTATTGTCGTCATTTTGTTTATTGTTGGACTGTTATTTTTGCTGCTGAACAAAGGATTGCCTCTGCTAAGCTGGGATTTCCTCTACGGTGTTCCTAGTGAGATTGAAGAAGGGGGAGGGATCGGCCCGGCGCTGTTCAACTCGTTCTATGTGTTGATTCTGTCCCTGCTCATCTCCATCCCGATTGGTATGGCGGCAGGCATATATCTGGCAGAGTTTGCACCAAACAATAAGTTAATCGAGACCGTTCGTATTTGCGTGGAGGGATTGTCCTCTGTGCCATCCATCATCTTCGGATTGTTCGGTATTGCCCTGTTTGTAGAATTTTTCGAAATTGGTCTTACCATTCTGGGCGCAGCCGTGAGTCTTGCTTTCTTGAACCTGCCTGTGCTTACCAGGGTAACGGAGGAATCCGTCAGGGCAGTTCCGGTGGAGCTTCGCAATGGATCTTTTGCGCTGGGCTCAACGCATCTTCAGACGATCCGTCAAGTGTTGTTGCCGGTGGCTATCAACGGGATCATGACGGGTATTTGCCTGACGGCAGGTCGGGCATTTGGTGAGAGTGCCGTCATTATTCTAACCGCTGGAGTGTCTACCTCCGGGGAGATGTGGGACTTTAATTTGTTATCGCCGGGAGGGACCCTTGCCGTACATCTCTGGTACATTCAATCGGAAGCCATTGTGCCGGATGCCGAGGAAATTGCGCAGAAAACCACAGCGGTGCTGATCTTTGTGGCGTTGCTCATTAATGTGCTGTTCCGTGTACCCCTGTGGTTGAAAGCACGCAAAAATCAAGCCTGATGAAAGAGGATACCGCCAATCGGTATCGCCTGGAACAACGCTAACTGTGTAAGTTGAATCTGTATATCATTCCATATCAACCCGGGAGGGCGCCTTGTGCAACCTATTATTGAGATCAACAAATTGAATTTGTATTATGGTCAGTTTCAAGCGCTGAAGGATGTTTCCATTGAAATTCCCGAGCGGGCAATTACTGCTTTTATCGGACCATCTGGGTGTGGCAAATCAACCCTGCTGCGTACGCTCAACCGTATGAATGACCGGATACCCGGCACACGGATTGAAGGTACAGTGGCTGTAGGGGGGACCGACATCTACAATGGGGAAGTTCATGTGGAGACCCTTCGCAAGAAGATCGGCATGGTCTTTCAGCAACCGAATCCTTTTCCTAAATCCATCTATGACAATGTGGCTTTCGGCCCCAAACAGCATGGTATTCATGGCAAGAAAAAGCTGGATGAGATTGTAGAGCAGAGTCTGCGATCTGCTGTCCTGTGGGATGAGGTAAAAGACAACCTAAAGCGCTCCGCACTAAGTCTGTCCGGTGGACAACAACAACGTCTCTGCATCGCACGTGCGCTGGCAGTGGAGCCGGATATTCTGCTGATGGATGAGGCAACCGCTTCGCTTGATCCTGTGTCTACCTTCAAGATTGAGGAGCTGACGCATGAATTGAAGGAGCGTTATACCATCGTGATGGTCACGCATAACATGCAGCAAGCCGCTCGCGTATCCCATCAGACGGTGTTCTTCCTGAACGGCGAAGTCGTGGAGTATTCCGCTACCCAGAGCATGTTCGCCGAGCCAGTCGATGTGCGTACGCAGGATTATATTAGTGGTCGATTTGGTTGAATGTTGTGGAATGTGAAAGTCTTTCAGATCTGATCTGAAAGACTTTTTGCTGTTTTTAATTACTTTAGCAGCCCCCGTTGTTCCATCAATTGTGTCGTAACCACCCACAGTCTGTTTTGCATCGCCGCATCTTCGCCAGGATGTATAGGAGTTATAGATGCTCCATTTCCCACATTGAAATATCCTCCCGAAACCTCGCCATACTTCGGTTCCACAGCTAACCGAGTTATGATATCCGCACCCCGGCGCGGGTCGCCAATGTGCAAAAAGTTTAAAATGCGTTCAAGCACACTCGCAAACCATAGCTCTCGTCCAAGACCCGTAACATTAAAGCCAGGATTCAAGGCATTTACGCGAATTCCGGTTCCACGCCATTGTCTGGCTAGTTCACCAGTAAACATAATATTGAGCAGTTTGGTTTTGCCATAGATTGGAGAGGAACCGCGTGCAGTAAAAGGAGTGATATCCGTTAAGTCATCTGGCAATACCAGTGTGCCATGATTCCGCGAAGCTTCAGATGCAACATTGACGACAAGGGCATGGCCCGCCTGAAATAGGGAAGATTGCAATGTGTGCGTTAACAGCCAAGGTGCCAAATAATTCACGGCAATCATCTCGGCAAATCCTTCGGACGTGACTCTCTGTTCAAAAGCATGAAGTCCGGCATTGTTCAGAAGTACGTCTATACGTGGATAAGCGGCTGCAATCTCAAGCCCAACACGTTTTACATCACTCAGTAAGGACAAGTCTCCATAGAAAAATTCAATTTTGGCAGAAGGCATGATTTCCTTGATTTTGTACCTGGTAGCCTCGGCACGTTCCTTGCTTCGGGCTGTGAGTATAAGATGTGCCCCGCGTTTGGCGAGTTCCATGGCTGCAAGCTGCCCTAAACCGCTTGTTGCTCCGGTAATTACAATAATGGGATGTTTAGTTTTCATGAGAAGATCTCCTTTTGACACGAATTTTTGACACGAATAGATTCGGAATTATATAATGGACATAAATCAACTATAAATATTAATTGATATTTGTCAACTATATTTCGAGAAGTCTACTTTCATGTATCTGGGAGAGGGAGTTAACAATAATGAGTGAAAATCCAGTCAAAACCAAAGATAGAGCAACCCTGGAGCTAGCGCTGGGTGAGCAGATTCATGCACTGATCAGTGCTTCGCATGCGCTTAACGTTCGATCTGCCGAGCGTTTTGATGCGAATCTGCAACCTGCCGCTTTTCAACTGGTACGTTGGCTCTACTCCTATGGCCCAACAAGCGCCGCGGCTTTGGCAGAAGCGAATGCAATGGACCGCAGCTCGGTCAGCCGATTAATCAAACAACTCGAAAAGTCGGGATATGTTAGCAAAGAGCAAGACCCCAAGGATCGGCGCGGGGTGTTACTGTCTCTTACGGAACTTGGTCAACAATCGACGGTTGGTGCGCTCAAGGAGAAGGAATCAGCTTTTTATGACCGTATATCCAGATGGGATGATAAGGAACTGGAGCGTTTCACCGCCATGCTCAGGCAGTTTAACGGATTGGAAGAAAAGTGAGAGGAACAATAATACCTGAACCATAGGAGATGTCACCATTGAGTGAGGTAGACTACAAATTTATAGCAAAAGCGGACATCTGGTGATGTCCGCTCGTGAAGTTCCCAGATCATTTATAGTTTCCAGGGAAGCTGCGGGATTTTATATCGGAAACCCTTATTCTCTCCTTTTCTCACATATATCCAAGGTGGTGGGACAGGTGTGCCTAGTGCTTTATACAAGACCGTTCCTTCATCGCTTACGGAATATGCTTCGATACTACTTTGGATATCATCCCAATGAATCTTACCTTGGTAAGACAGTGTCTGCCCTTGAATGATAACATGAGGTGCACCTGAAATAACTCTCTGCGTTGTGTTGAGAATTCCAACCTTCCCTGAGTACAACATCACGAACTCGCTCACGAAAAGTATGATAATCAAAATGACTATGCTCACAATCCAACGCTTTTTTCTCATTTTGTGACCTCCACTACCTAGGGATCATTCCCTCATAGTTAATGTCTTTTAATGACATAATCTCGTCAGAGATGGTATTGATTTTGACTGAATAGGGCTTAATAGCTTGCAGGAATTCATTAATGGTTTTCTTGCGAATCTCATCAAAGACGGCAGATGTTATGTGATTCTCTTTTAATACGTTATCGTTCATTATGACTTGTTTAGAATAACTAACTGAATTACTATAATCGATTAGATGTGTAACCCCCGTGAATTTGCCACTAGTTAATGTACCTTTGGAGAATTCGGATGGTTTAATCCCAATATATTTTTCAGAAGAACCGTGTTTCTTTTTATAATTGATAATCGTGTCAAAAAAGTCCTTATCCCCAGTTAACTTTTCGTTGAAATAATCATTTTTGAGAGCAATCGTAGTCGTATGATCGGTATATCCTAGTGAGACAGTATCTGAAGAGTGGATTGCGTAATATCCCTGAGACATCTTGCCCTGATTGAATGTTCCATCGTTAATGGTGTTGTTGTAACGGTCATGTACAGGGTAAACCTTGCCATCAGAAGTAAGATACTGTACTTCTAACCATTGCGTAATTTCTTTTCCTTTACCATGATATGTATCATTAATCCATGATCCGGTGTAGGTTTTTGTAGTGAATTCACCTGTTCCATGGCCCATATTAGATTCATTGTAATCCTCAAAGGGGACACCTCCACCTTCAACTAATGTATATGTATACTTGCCTTTTCCTTGCCGCTTACCACTCACCCAATCCCCAGAGTAAACTTCGGTTTCTCCCCATCTCGCGGTTCCTTTACCATGAGGTTTCCCGTTTAATACTTCACCATAGTACGTCCCTCCATCTGACAATTTTAAGTTTACTTTCTTCGATGCTGCTTCTGTTGGAGTAGAGCTTGATAATAGTACAATGATAACGATGATCGTTAATCCAAAACCTAGATAGAATCTTTTCAAAAGTGTGCAACTCCTTCAATGAATAATGATCTTTGCGTTATTTTGCCATCTTCAACATTATCGGTTTATGTATCGTATTTTTCCAGTTTAAATATAAAGTGGAGATAGGTCGGACTTCACAAACAACTCGCCCCCATTTCACAAAAGTAAAGATGTAAAAGCTGATACAAAATCCCGCTCAACCCAAAGTACCTGCGGCTTCAGGGCATATTATGCCTATGATTCGTGGCTACTGTTTCTATACTCAGCGTATACGCAATCCTGATTTTTTTACAAAACCCACTATCTTCTACACTTCATCATTCCGCCTACGCCAGTTCTCCTCCTAATGATCCACAGCAGTGGTGGAACTTTCCTGAATCGTGAACAATCTCTGAATTTTGCATCACCTCCTATTTGCAGCGTTATCCCTAGATTCACTCCCTCAATATGGAGCAGTATAGAGTATAACTTCGTTAAGATAAGTTAGAAAAACCTTTAACGGAATATGAAAGAATGCAGGTATATGTAAAATTTTAAACACATGCTTCCAGGCCGTTGACCCTGCCCCCAAAAGCCTCTTATATTTACTTCCGACACAACAACTCAGAACGGGTGGTGGGATGATTTTGTTCAATAATAAAGGCAAGAAAATGCTCGCTATGCTTACACTTATACCTTTGGCTACAGGGATGGTCATGGGAGCTTTCCCTGCTGCGATAACGTATGCAGATGCGGGAGATAACACACCAACCAACAGCTCGGTAACAGGTTCTTGGCAAACGGGAGATTTGCATGTACATACGTTTGAGTCCGATGATGCACAGGTTTCACTGGAGAACGTGCTCGACGCGGGTTTAACCAAATATGGGCTGGATTGGATCGCGCTTACGGATCATTTGCGGTTATCCAAGCGAGATCACAACGGGAACGACATTTCGGGTGGACCAATACCCATGTCCCAAGGGATGAATGAATATCAGGTACCACAGATCAAGGCACTTCAGGATGCAGGCAAATATGCAGGTAAAACGATCTTCTCCGGTTTCGAATGGGACATGCCAACACATGAACACGTTGGGGTGGGGATTCTTACAGATGAGCCGAACTCAACCGAAGCGCTGAACGCTGCCAAGGAATTCGAATACCGTTTCACGAATCGTGCAGCGAACCTGTTTAATGCGGCTGACGTAGCCAAATGGGATCAGAACGGAGGGCGTGCCTACACGACCCATCAGGATGCCTTAACCGCCATCAATTGGCTCGCTACGAACTATCCAATGACAAGTTATGCGATGATCAACCATCCTTCACGCGGCAAAAACAAATATACCATCGCGGACTTCCGTGATTTCAACGATCTGGCTCCACAAGTGGTATTTGGTATCGAGGGCATGCTGGGTAACCAGATGGAACCGGATCGTGGAGGGTACAACACAAGCTACAATGTAGCTAATCCGACCGCTGATGATGGATACAAATACCGTACATACGGCGGTGTAGACTATATGGTTGCCAAGGTTGGCGGACTATGGGATGCATTGCTTGGAGAAGGACGTCACTTCTGGAACTATGGCAATTCGGATTACCACTTTAAGACAATTGGCACGAATTCCAGTGGTTATTTTCCGGGCGAATATGCCAAGACCTATTCCTGGGTTGAGGGTAAAGGGGTGCAGGCTGTTCTGGATGGACTGCGTTCGGGGAAATCATTTTCCGTATTTGGTGACCTGATCAACGCACTGGATTTCACGGCTTCCGGAGCGGGTGCTCAGGTTGAGATGGGCGGAGACCTTAATGTGACTCAAGGCGATGAAGTTGAGCTGAAGATCCGCTTCAAGAGTCCAACGACGAGCAACAACTATGAAAATCCAATCAACAGCGGCACGTCTGCTGGACAAGTACCCGTGGTGGATCACGTCGATCTCATCGCTGGGGATGTGACAGCCAAGGCACAGAAGGGCACAGCCGCATATACCAAAGATACCAACGACTCTACCAAAGTACTGGCTACCTTTACATCCAACGATTGGACGACAGATGCCGAAGGCTATAATGTCATCACGTACAAAATCAAAGCTACAGATCAGGACAAGTATTTCCGCCTGCGCGGTACGAATCTGGGCATGAACGTGACAGGTGAGACTGTAAATGGTGAACCACAGCTTGATCCGAAAAATACGACAGCGGATGCAACGACCCGTTTTAATCAAATTAACGATAGCAACTATCGCGATCTGTGGTTCTACTCCAACCCAATCTTCATGAGTGCCACACCTTACAGTGACGCACAGGCTGTAACCGATACGCTTCAAGCAATTGATCTGGGCGATCTGAACGCGGTCCATTCCGATCTCACCCTTCCTGTCGAAGGGAAACATGGGGCAACGATTAGCTGGTACAGCTCCAAGCCGGAACTAATGAATAACGAGGGCAAGCTGCTAACGCAACCGGACAATAATGAGCGACTTGAACTGATGGCAACTGTGCAACGTGGCACGGAGTCACAACCCAAAACGTTCACTGTCATTGTGGAAGGCAAGAATAATCAGGCGCTGGTGTTAAAAAGCAACATGACTACCGCTGACGGCCAGCCGTATCACACGGATACATGGACGAACCAGTCCGTAACCGTTAGTGTAACCAGCGCAGTATACGCGCCTGCTACTTCCGCGATCATCGAGTTGTCCCGTGATGGAGGGCAGACGTACGAACCATACACAGAGAATACACCTTTGGAGGTAACGGAGCCGGGAGAGCACAACCTTTTATTCCGAGCAACCGATGATCTGGAACAAACGTATACTTTACCTCTGGTCATTAAAATAGACCGTGAGATTCCAGTCATCACCCTGCAAGGTAGCAGCCAGATGACGCTGAATGTGGGAGATACGTACAACGAGCCTGGCGCACAGGCTTTTGATAATATCGGCATCCGTGGTTCCGTGCAGGTGGATGGCACGGTGAACACACAAGCAGCAGGGATCTACACCCTTCGGTATAACGTGAAGGATATCGCTGGTAACGAAGCACAGGAAGTTATCCGTACCGTCACTGTACAAGCCCGCACAGGCAATGGTAGCGGGGGTTCAGGTGGAGGTAATGGAGGCAACTCCGGTGGGAATTCTGGAGGAAGTACACCAAGTGTGCCAACAACGCCTACTGTTCCAACCACACCAACCAACCCGGAAACGGGGGCAGATTCATCCACTGAAGTGAAGGTAGAGGTGGATGCGAATCAGCCGGTCCAAACGGGTTTGAAAGACATCGTGCAATTCAATGTTCCATCGGGAGCCATTGGTTCCAAGGATACGCTGCAAGTATCTGTGGTTGCCAAGGACAAGTTGCAGAATATAGCTTCCCTGAATGTACTTGGACAAGCTGTACAGATCAGCCGCAGTGGCGGAAGAACGTTGAATGATCAGGCGGCATTGAGCCTGAATGTGGATTCGGCAGATCTGCCGAATGGCACCCAACCTGCAATCTACTATTATAATGAAGCTCGTCAGAGCTGGGTATTTATCGGTGGCAAGACGAATGCAGCAGGAAGCATAACGGCTAATGTTAATCATCTGGGTACATTTGTTGTGTCCAGTTACACACCGGTGAATCTGTCTGACCTGAATGGACACTGGGCTTCTAACTACGCAGATCGTTTGTTGGGCATGGACGTGATTCAAGGTTACACAGATGGTACGTTCCAACCATCGAAGAAGATCACACGGGCAGAGTTTGTTACGTTGCTCAGTAAGGCGCTGGCATTGAAGTCCGTGGAGTCGGATCTGACATTTGCAGATCAAGGTAGTCTGCCAGACTGGGCGAAAGGTGATATTGCCGCAGCCGTGCAAGCCGGAATCGTGAACGGCTACGGTGATAATACATTTAAGCCCGATCGGACGATTACGCGTGCCGAGATGGCAGTCATGATGGCGAATGCGCTGAAAGCAAGTTCAGATGCACAAGCCGGAATGTCTGGTAATACATCCGTTAAACCAAGTTTCACCGATGCATCGCAGACGCCATCTTGGGCACAAGAAGCACTGGATGCAGCGGTGCAAGCCAAGATTGTGAGCGGATATATGGACCATACGGTTCGTGCAGGAAGTGAAACGACCCGAGCGGAAGCTGCGACGATGATCTATAAGTTGTTGCTCGCCATGTACGTGTAAGAAGTAACAAAGAGAATTAACCGTATTTACAGCAGATATAATGTAGATAAAAAACTGATATCCTTTTGGGGTATCAGTTTTTTTGAGATTAAGAGTTGCTCATCTCTTCGGGGGTGGCATGTAAGAAGGTCCATTGCTGTAATTCACGAGACGAAAGGGCAAGTTACTGTGATAGAATGAGTTAGGTTTGGATGATGAAACGGTGGGGGCTAGAACATGAACAAAACGGAGCGGCAGCTTGCGATTACGCTTGAATTGCAGCGAAGAAAGATGCTACGAGCAGAAGATTTAGCTGCTCAATTGGAGACAAGTGTACGTACGATATATCGAGATATTCAGGCATTAAGTGAGGCTGGTGTTCCGATTATGGGAGCTCCGGGTCATGGGTATTCCCTGATGGAAGGATATTTTCTGCCCCCGGTAAGCTTCACCGCAGAAGAAGCGGTATCCCTGCTTATGGGAGCTGATTTTATCGAACAGAGATTGGATACAGAATACGCGATGGAGGCTAAGTCGGCTCAACGGAAAATTGAAGCGATTTTACCAGAATCCGTTCGAAACGAATCCACGCGTGTTCGGGAAACGATGCGACTGCTTCATACGGTTGAACCTTTAACCCGAGCGCGGGTGAAAACATACCTTAACCAGATACGTAATGCCATTCTGGATCAACGTAAAATCAGCTTTATGTACCTGAAAAAAATTCCAGGAACGGATGGCAATCGGTATAACATGCGTGAGGTTTCACCCTATGGACTCTCACTGGTTCAGGAAAATTGGGTGTTAATTGCACGTTGTGATCTAAGGCAAGACATTCGTCATTTTCGTTTGTCACGCATGACTGAACTTTCCGTGCTGGAGGATCAATTCCTTTTGCCACCGGATTTTGATCTAAACAGTTATCGACCTCCTGACGACCGTAACGAACACATATTAATCAGGGCAAAACCCGAAATTGCTGACAAAGTTATGGAGGCACTTCATTTTTATATGGATGCATTTGAGGAGCAAGAGGAAGATGTGATTTTTCATTTTCGTGTCCGCTACCCGGAGGAAATATTGCATTATTTACTTGGCTGGGGTGGAGATATCGAGGTCTTGGAACCGGAGTCTTTACGCTTCCGAATGCAGGAATTAGCCAAAAACATCTTAAAACACTACTGACATACACCTGTCAGTAGTGTTTTTTTATACTTTGATATATCACAGATCAAGAGGAGTGGGTTGAAGGATGAGAAGTACAACGGAAGTATTGAAATCATTGGAAACGGCAGACAGCAGATATTGGATTGGTGTTGTATCTGCTTCTCATGTGAATGTAGCCGTAGAGGGAGGGTTTGCGCAGTTGTGCCATGGCAAGTCCGCACTGTTGCGACAGATGTCCGCGGGTGATTGGCTGATATACTATTCTCCACGCACAGACATATCAACAGGGCAGCCACTTCAGGCTTTTACCGCTATTGGTCAAATTACGGACGACAGGATATACCAATATCAGATGTCGGAATCCTTTATACCCTTTCGCCGAGATCTCCGTTATCTTCCGTGTCGAGAAGTAAAGATCGCAACGTTGTTAGACCAACTTAGTTTTACACGCGGGAATCGCAATTGGGGGTTTCCATTTCGTAAAGGTCACTTTGAAATTGGGGCTGAAGACTTTATGATGATAGCTTCCTCCATGTTGGAAGATGAGACACAGTCACTACTAAATATTAGCTTAAGCCAGAAATGTTAACCAAACCAAAAGGTCCATAGATTGTCTATGGACCTTTTTGCTTTATGGATAATCATATCCTCCACCGTTGATATTACATTTGCGAAGACGCTGGATGCCCAAGGAAAGACCTTTAATTGCCCCGTATTTCTCAATAGCTTGAATCATATACACAGAACAGCTTGGTTCAAAACGACATTTATTCCTCACTTCAATGGGGGCAAAACGTTGATAAATTCTAATACTCCATATCAGGATTGCTCTAACACGTCGTAGAACGATGAAGAACATACTTGCTATGAAAACAATCTGGGCACTTAGCAAAGCATATACTGGAATGAATGGATTCAAGAGATAGAAACAGATCATAGAGATGATTAGACCTGCGAATAATGCAAGTGTAACGTTAAGCAAAGACTTCAACCAATCAATTTCTGGAATAACATGAGTTCTTATATAGAAACTGCTTCGAGGATCGTTTTCTTCATGATGTGTATGTAAGAGTCTAATAAGTTCTTCTTCGGATGGCATGTTATTATATATCAGTTCCTCAGATTCTGAGTTTCTCATGATTGTTGTACTATTATTAAATCTCTCTGTAGAAAATCAGCATATAATGATGCGTTGTAACAGGTTGCTGGAGACAACCGGGCTTCTCGGTGACGGCTAGCGACTCCATGGATTGATAGATCCATCCGGATTGTGCTTTGTGATTGATGATATCCGCAAATAAATTAACAGCAGCCTGAGTATCACCTCGGTTTACTTGAACATTTTTCGGACCTGGAACGACTGTGTACTCTCTCATTTAAATCATCCTTTCGTATGTTGGAATTATGGCAATAGACATTCCATTATTTTACTATGGGTATGGTGAACTGTCGATTGAAACTTATTAGATGATATTAAATTAAATGATAGGCCATCTAACAGGATGGTCTTTGTTGCTATTAAGGTTTAAATTTAAGTGGAAAAGTCAATAAAAGCTCTGTAAGCAACGCTGTACAATCCACTGAAAACCAGTACAATTGAACCTATAAGAACATGAGATAAAGAGAGGAATTTCTCCATGACGGATACAAGTGGGAATCGTAAAGTTGACGGCTATTTGAAGAAACTCAAAACGTGGAAGGAAGAGTCCGCAAAGCTGAGAGAGATTATTCGGGATTTTGAACTGACAGAGGATATGAAGTGGATGCATCCTTGTTACATGCTGGATGGGAAAAACATCGTTTTAATCCATGGATTCAAAGAATACGTGGCCATTCTGTTCTTCAAAGGTGCTCTACTGAAGGATACACACGGCATTTTGGTCCAGCAAACGGAGAATGTACAGGCAGAACGCCAGCTTCGCTTCACCAGTCTGGAGCAGATTGTGGAGCAGGAGGCTATGATCAAAGCCTATATCCAGCAAGCGATTGAAGTGGAACAAGCCGGACTGCAAGTGGAAATGAAAAAAACTGCCGAATATAGCGTTCCTGAGGAACTTCAACAGCAATTCGATGAGAATCCTGCTTTCCGAGATGCATTTGAAGCACTGACACCCGGACGGCAGCGGGCATATCTCTATTATTTCTCACAACCGAAGCAATCCAAAACAAAAGTGTCACGAATCGAGAAGTACATGCAGCCGATCCTGGAGGGCAAAGGATTGAATGATTAATCTTATAACAATATATTTGAGGGAAATTAAGAGTAAAAGCGAGTTGAGAGCCTTTCAGATATAATCCGAAAGGCTTTTTGCTGTTTTTGCTAAAAGTATAGATAACAGGAGAGTGTCCCATATGATTCGAACTTACCAATACTACGCAATTTTTAATTTTGCTGAAGATGGAATTAATGTTACATTTCCTGATCTGCCCGGATGTATCACCTGTGGCGAATCAATTAATGAAGCATTAGTGATGGCGAAAGAAGCACTAGAATTATTTTTGGATGGAGAACCTGTTGAAGATATTCCGCCTTCTCAAAGAATAATGCCTCAATTATTGAATCCTAAAGATAAAGCGTATTTAATTGAAGCAAGTATTACATATTATTGATGAACTCTATGTTTACATATCTGAATTCACCAAACTGAGTTTAGAACATCGTCGACTTCTTTGATTCTTGTGACAGATGGTGTTTGAATTAGATTTCCTTTGACCATGACCATAGAGATGTCTGACAAGGCCTCGATATGTTCCAGCGGATTTTGCTCCATGATAATCAGATCGGCATGTTTCCCGATATCCACCGTCCCTGTAACATCGTCAACTCCCAGGATTTTCGCATTGGTTCGGGTCACCATGTCGATGACCTGTTTGTTGTTCAGGTTGGTCTGTCTCATGTAATGGTCCATCTCTCTCCACATATCATAGTGAGTCACGTAAGGCATGGCGGCATCCGTGCCTATTCCTATGGTGATGTCGTTTTCGATCGCTTGCTTGACGCCCTTAAGCATGGAATCGTAGACGAGTCTGGAGTTCTCTTTTACCGTTGTACTTACCTTCGTTACGCTGGTATCCAGTGAGGCGGATGGATAAGCGGCTTGCAGGGTGGGGATGAGTGCGGTATAGCCATTCAGGGCATTGGGATTATTTTTGTACAAACGAATGATTTCGTCATCCATCTCCGAACCGTGCTCAATGGTATCGACGCCACCTTGTAACGCAACCCTTACGCCTTCCGTGCTTTCCACATGAGCTGCCACCCGCAAACCGATCTTGTGGGCTTCATCGCAGATCGCCGCAACTTCCTCCACCGTCATCTGCAAACGGCCAGCTTCGCCCACCATCTTCGCATCTGTCACGCCACCCGTCACACAGATTTTGATCAGATCGACACCGTGTTTCACATTGATACGCACATTCTTTCTGGCTTCCCACGGAGAGTCGCCCACAAGAGCCAGGAATGGAGCACCATGTCCGCCCGTCACACTTAGGAAAAACCCAGAGACGAGCAGATTAGGTCCGACAAAGTCGCCGTTATTAATCTCATCCCGCAGCTGGACGTCCGTGTAAAAGAACTCCCCCACACTGCGCATCGTTGTTACACCCGCATGGAGTGCGGTCAGTGCATTGCGTTTCATTTCTTTTTTCAAAACGTTTCTGCCAAACTTGGTGTTCAATATCCGATCATAGGCAAACTGCAACAGGCCTTCACTGACCGAGAGACCGAACGGTTTTCCATCTGCAAAGAGGTGCACGTGGGCATTGATCAGTCCAGGCATTACGTATTTACCTGAGAGGTCGATTGTTGTGTAGTGACTTGGGATATTCAGATCATGATCTCGTCCGATATCCTGAATAAGTCCTTGTTCATTGACGAGAATGGTCATGTTATTTTGCAGATTGCGGCTTGAGTCGCCGTGGATCAGATGGACGTTTTTCAATGCGTAAGCGGTGTTCATGTTGTGTTCCTCCTTTGGATATAGGTGAAGCGAGTAGTTAAGGTAAAGAAGATAACTGTTTTAATAATGAATAATTAATTCATTTTTAGGTTAAAAAAATAGCCAGATCTATGATGAAGTTTTTTTGCGTGCAAACCAAGTGAAGTTGATCTGATCTGCACGCTTTGTCTACCTGGCATGAGTGATGAGATGGAGCGTTATTCGTTGAGACTCTTCATACCATACAGTCTGTATACATACAACGCTTCGAATATTTGCTTCCGGCTGTCCTCACTCATATCCCGCTTCAATAGATCCAGGTTCATGTCGATCACATTGTGCGCGAGAATGTTCAACAAGATCAAGTTCTCCTCGGTGCCAATCTCATATCGTTTATATTGATTCTTGAGATAGGCCTTCTTGGTTTCGATCATCAACTCGACAAGCTCATTCTTGGCGTTGGTGTAGATGGTGCCTTTATTCTTTTCGAAGATGATGACAATCTGATTCCGGTATTTACGTAGCACATCTACCTGTTCCTGCAACAGCGCCGACTTTCGCTCGCTATCCGTTTCCTCGAACAAGGTCTGATTATCAAAGTGAATCGTCTCCACCAGCACATTTTTTAGATAATCCACGAGATCCGGCGGCACGACGGCGTAAAATAGTTCTTTCTTGTTCTTAAAATAAGTATAGATATTGCCCACGGAAATATTGATTTCATTCGCGATATCGCTCATCTTGGCATCCACATAGCCTTTTTCAAAAAAGACTTTGAGCGCCGCGTATTCAATCTCTTTCCTGACTTCTTCTTTCTTGGCTTGCACCATCGGAAACGTCTCCTTAATAGTGAATGAATGATTCGTTATTAGGGTAGACCTTTTTGAGAGGAATGTCAAATGAGTAAAACAAAAGTGATTTATATGGCTTATTTCACCTACAGTAGACATGTTTACTATGATATACTAAGCTTGTTGTTTAATTAACAATTTTTGAGTGAATTAGTGTAATCAAGGGGTATGATTTATTATATATTAAAAGAGGAAATAGAATCCGTGATGAAGTGAGTGATTGTATTGAAATCTAATTATTACACATTAATTAAAGTCTTCATTTTAGGGGTTCTCATGTCAGAAACAAGTTTGATTGTAAGCGTATTATTCAAATCTTTTTATAACATTTCATTGCAAAATGGTAAATTGACCTACTTTTTTGTAATTCTTTTATGTTATTTGGTTGTAGTTTTTTTTGTTATAAAAAATAAAAATATTCTTAGAAAACTTAAGTTTGTAATTGATAGTAAACGTTTAGATTTATTAATCATTCTTTTTACAGGAATATTTGTATTAATATCAATAAATGGAATTGGGATTTTATTTTTAAATAATAAGCTTGTAAAACTAGAATGGTTTCATATGTTTTTATTACTAATTCTGCCCATAGTTTTTTTTGTAGCAAACAATGTGAAAAAAATTCAAACTAAACGTATAAAGAAAGCTGAGAATAAATCTGGTTTTATGAGTGATTTGGAAGTTATAACACAAAAAGAAGATGCATTTGAATTTGCAGATTTAGCAAGGAAATTTTCTGATAGGGTTTTTAATTACGGATCATATGAAAGTCTCGTCTTTGGAGTAGATGCACCATGGGGGACTGGGAAGTCAACTTTCATTAATCTGTGTGTGGAAAATTGGGAGAAGGATCATAAAGAAAAAATCATAATATATAAATTTGATGTTATGAAATTTGAGAGTAATGATAATATTCTAAATAAGTTTGTAGATGGGCTTATAAAGGTGATAAGAGGAAACTTCTTTGCTCCAGAACTCGAAACATTATTTGCTAGATATCTAAAAATTCTGAACGATTCGAAAACGACCTTTTCAATTTTTGGAGTAAGATTCGGTATTCCTTCTGACAACTTATCAATAGATAAGACCTTAGAAAAGTTAGAGGATTTTTTGAAAGGAATGGATCGTAAAATTATCATTATAGTAGATGATCTGGACAGACTTAATTTTTCTAGTGTTAAGGAAGTTTTATATGTAATAAAAAAATCATTCGTCCTTCCCAATATGACCTACATACTATGCTACGATACTGAGAATATTTCTATTAATGAAAATCAAAAATTAGATGCGGAGAAAACTATAGAGTTTTTAGAAAAATTTATAAACATAAAGTATAGTTTATTTCTAGATCCTTCATTGCTTTTAAATTACTTCACTGATTATAAGAACAAAGCTGCTTCAAGAATTAAATTAGGAAACGCCGATTTAGTGTCGGTGGCATCTGAAGGGCTGAAAGATATATTTAATTCCAAAGAGTACGATCAATATGTTTCTTTCGTGGGGAATGCAAGAAAAATTAAAAGATTAGTTAACACCATATTGTTACTAGAATTAGATAAAGTTGATTATACTGTAATGGACTTTAATAAGTATGATTTAATTCACTTGATAATAATATATGTTAATTATCCAAATATTTTTAGGAAGATATATGACTCGGAAAATGGTAGGAATTTTGGGTATTTCTCAGTCGTCACAAAATACGATGATTACTACCCTATGGACGAAGGGAAATCGCCAAGCTCTGATTACAAAAATTCAACAAGATACACAGATTATGTACAGACTCTAAATTCAAATCAAAAATTTATACTTAATAAAGTGTTTGATACTAAAGAGAGACTGCAAAAAAATAAATTTCCTAGTCTCTCAAATGAAGCTCATTCTTCGTATGCTTGTTTTAATAAGCATCGTAGGAATCTAAATAGATATCTAGATCTTATTGTAAAATCAACTATTACGTCTGAAAATGATCATTATAAATTTTATGTAACTTTGAAAAATCAAATATTCAAAGAGAAAGTAAAAATATCAGAGGTATTAGAAAAACAACTATTTGTTAATCCTGAATTCAATAATAAACAATTATGGAGTATCATTGTTAATGAGCCGTATGTCACTTTTTCTCCTGAAAAAGTTAAGGAGATTATATTATATTTATTAGAGATACTACCAAAACATTCTATTTTAGAAATTGATTCTACGAGCGATGGACTCAGAAATTTTATGTATCCTTTTTTTATAGCAAAACTATTAAATGATGTTGGTTGGCTAGAAGAGAAAGCGAATCTAAACAGAGAAACTAAGAGTGATGTAAAGAGAATTGCTGAGTGGATTTTTGGTGAGAAAGATTTTTCTGAAATAGGTATATTGGATACACTGTTTAAGTCAGAAAAAGGAGTTTTGGGGCTGCACGATTTATTACAATTTCGTTCTAATTGTAATTTTGGAAGAAGAGGTGATTTTTACACTCTCTTAAGGTCGTTATCTACACATGGGAAGAACAATAATCCTGTTGAAGGTGATGTAAAGGATGTAACTATTGGAGAAATGAGAGAAATTTCGCAAGTAGTGTTTAATATGTTTAAGAAGCAATATATCAATGAATCGAGGAATATCTTCGAAGATGTAATTAATCTCTCAGGTAGCGATTTATGTGGAGAAGAGTACGAATATATTAAATCAAAAATTAAAGAAGAAGAACTTAATAAAAAAGTTATGGGAATGAAACCGAGACTTCTTCATTATATTCTTTATCAATTAGGTTGTAAGGACCAATCAGATGGACTTGGCTGTGGTTTCTATGATGAATCAGGGTATGAAGATCAAGGCTCGATTCACACTGCAGTTAATAAGTATCTATTTGATATTTGTTTTAATTCTAGTTTAGATTCCAAAGGGTATGATTACTTTTTATTTTTCCTTTTTATAAACTATGATCCTAAGTCCAGTTACGTGTCTAGTGAAATTCCTTCAATAGATCAATTTACAAAAGTCTTGAATAAAGAAGAGCTTAAAAATTACTGGATAGCTAATAAAGATAATATTAAAAAGAGAGATATGCCTTGGAAAGACACGTTTTCGATGGGTTCATATGAAACAACTTTTACTGCACATATTCAAGATCTCTTTAAATTACTAGACCAATTATAAAAGTCAGATTATCAAATCGGAGCATTTGAAAGTGAAGTGAATAGTCACAAATTCCTATTCACTTCAAAACAGAACGGAAATGGTATCATATTAATTCTAAAAAAAGAACGAGGTGCTAAATCATATATGGAGGCATTATATAATCCTGCTATTGCTTTATCGGGATTTGTGGGCACAGTTATTCTCTCTTTAGTTGCTACATATTCTAAGCTCAAAAAAAATCCATTGCGTTTTTTTGTTTCGCTTGAGGAACTACAGTATATGAGTAGTGGGATGAAGTTACTAAGATTCTTATATCTATCATTTTTATTAGTTATAATTTGTGGAGGCTACTCTGTTCTTCTTACTTCTGTCTTTCTTAATTGGATAAACAACGAGATCATGTATATATTTAGAAAAGTCCCTTCAACACTCAGTTATTTGTTCTTATTGTTTTCTATTGTACAACTGTTCTCTTTTCAAAGAGTTCAAAGTATTATAAGTAACTGGACTCACAGAAAAAATACGGCATCCAGAAGGAAAATAGTAATACCAGCATTTATGTCTTTAATCATTATTTATATGGTTCACTATTCCATATTTTATGGTTGGTTAATTAATAGGACTTTAATTACCCAAGGTACTGAACTTGGTTTAGATTATGTTGAATCTACTGAAATAATTTTGTCAATTAAAAAGTTTGATCTCTCTACAATTTTCTTCTTATTAGTTCTCACAGTGGTATACTTTCTATTGCTTCTAAGGATAAAAAATTTATTTAAGTATCTTGGTCACTCAAAGATATCTTTTGACATTAAACTGAAAAGTGGAATGATTTTTTCCAATAAGCAAATATTACATATAGATTTAGAGAAGAGCTATTTAATTTCAAATTCAACAAATATATTTGACGTAGGTAAGCTTTTAGTACCTAAAGATAATATTGAATATATAAGTTCTAACAATTATTACTCAAGTTTAGGAAGAGAAACTCTAATTAAAGACACAGAACATTTGAGTATGCAGAATTATAACCCAGGAGAAATTTCTATAATAAATTCAATTATTAAAAAGAATAAAATATTTAATGTGAAGTGAATATCAAACTTGTTTAATATTGTTACGTTGTTGCGTACCACACTTTTTTCTTCGTTGTGTTAACCTCTTTAAACAAAGGAGAGATGACATGACAAGTACCAACAGCGACGACTTAACTTTGCAGTACACACAACTAGCCCAACAAGAAAATGATTACGTCGACCAACTGGTCACATGCAACAAACTCATCCTAGACGCCATGGACATCATCGCAAAGCAGGCAGGTGTGCTAGAGATGGATACCGTGAAACAGGCTGCATATCACCTACATGCCATGGAACAGGATCTAAACCGAAAGTTATTTGAAGTTCGACTGGAGAAGAGCATCTTAGCGAATCAAATGAGCCAGTCTACATAAAACCACCTCAACTAAAGGACAGTGTAGGATCACACAAGATGATCTTGCACTGTCTTTTTGTCTTCCAATCCAAACGGTTTTTGCTCCCAATTTAGCATTGACTTTCCTCCCAAATCCCCCTACACTTCAATTATTAAAACACTTTTAAAAACATTCATTGAATGGTTCGAAATGAACGAAAGGAGGCATATAACTAAGCATGTTACCCACATCACACAACACCCAACAGGTGAAGCGCATTAACGTTGAACTGGTGAAGAATACGCTCCGATCCATGGGCGTAGGCACAAAAGCTTCCATTGCGAACCTGACCAAACTCAGCGTAGCGACATGCGGCACGATCCTGAACGAGTTGCTTCAGACCGGTGAGATTATCGATCTGGGTCCAGACGAATCAAGCGGGGGGAGACCGGCGAGTCGGTATCAATTTAATGCAGGCTACGCCAGCGTACTGTGCCTGATTATTCGAACAGAGGGCGGCATTCACTCGATCACACATACATATGCCAATCTGAACGGAGAGATGGCGGACGAACAGACGCTCATTTTGGATGAGATTAATGTCCCGGTGGTAGAGGATCTAATTTCAAATCTGATCGAACAACACCACAATGTGCAGGCGATTGGTATTGGTATACCTGGGGTGGCGCACAACGGCGTTATTGGGATCTGTGACGTACCGGAGCTAATGTATCAGCCACTCGGCCCAAGGCTTAAGGAGCAATATGAAGACGTGGAAGTGGTCATTGGCAACGACATGAACTTGACCGTTTACGGACTTTACAACCAGCAGCAATTTGAGGAAGAGAAGAACTTTGCGGTAGTTACGTTTCCGGAGAACCATTTTCCGGGTGCAGGTTTTATCATTGATGGCCGTCCGCTGACCGGGAATACGCAATTTGGGGGCGAGGTGTCCTTTTTACCTTTTGGCGTGTCACGGGAAGAGCAGTTGCGCATGTTAAAAACGACGGAAGGGTTGCAGGAACTCGTCACAAAGACGCTGATCTCCATCATTGCGATTATTAACCCGGCAGCAATTGTCGTTACTGGTGATACAATGGACCCGGCTATGCGGGATGACCTGTTACAAGGCTGTCTGGATCACCTGATCCCACAGGAGCATATGCCGGAGTTGATCATCCAAAGAGACACTCGGCGCGAGTATGTGACTGGACTAGTCGCTGTTACACTGGAGAGCCTGACCTACCGCATTCAGGTGATTGAGAAGCAGTGGTAAAGGACAAAGGAACTTTTACAAGTATTCTATTTTTAGGAATAATGCTTAACTATGTTTCCTATTTCATATGTACAAATCATTGACATGATAACGGAGAGGGCAGAACCAATCTGAAGAACGCCTTTATCCCTGTATTTTCACCTTTAGGAACGATTCAAAAAATACAGGGATAACAGCGGTCGGAAGATGGTACTGCAATCGTAGTTATAACGTGCAATCATTTTCCTGAACACAATGGAGGAACTTATTTTGAATCAGCAAGCAGGTACACAAGGCAACAAACGAAAGTTCAATAAGCTGTACGCCATGCAACTGGCAACAATTTTTCTGGGATTTATCGTATTCGGCATATCGGAAAATATTAAGGGGCCAGCCATTCCGCGCATTCAATTTGATTTTAATCTGGATGAGAAACAGCTCGGGACTTTATTATCCCTGAACGCACTGGGTTACCTGATCGCCTGCTCCTTCACGGCTATTCTGGTTCGCAAATGGGGCATCAAGGCGGTTAGCATCATATCGTTTGCATCAATGATCCTCTCGGGTGTGTTCATTTACATGTCTCATAACTATCCACTCTTTGCTTCATCGTACTTCTTCATGTACATCGGTAACGGCATGCTGGAGATTGCCTTGGCGATTCTGGGTGCTCGGATCTTTGTGAAAAACACAGGTACGATGATGAACCTGTCCCATTTCTTCTATGGGTTAAGTTCAACGGTAGCGCCTTTGCTGGCGACTGGGGTGATGTCGTTGAGCGTGTTCGGACACGTACTGGACTGGCGAGGAATGTATCTCGTGATGTTGTCACTCTGTATGCTGCCGATCATTGCGGCGCTGCGCAGTAAATTTCCGGGGGATGATCTTCCTCATGAAGATCGGACTTCACTCAAGACGCTAACACGTGATCCAGCCATCTGGCTGATGGTGCTCATTCTTTCTTTTGGCGTGGTATCGGAACTGGCGGTTGGGGGTTGGCTCGTTAACTTTCTGGAGAAAGCCTACACCTGGGACACAGTCAAAGCATCTGGGCTGCTGTCTGCGTTCTTCCTCAGCTTCTCGCTGGGACGTCTGCTGCTTGGTCCATTGACGGACCGAATCGGATTTGTATTGTCATTGATTCTGTTCTCGGCTTTCTCGGGAGTATGTACGTTCGTGGCGCTTGCAGGGGGAGAACGACTTGCGATTTTCTTTGCGATATCTGGCGCTGGTATAGCGATGATCTATCCAACAGTTATGGCGTTTATCGCACGCAGATATCCGAACGGCAGTGACACCGCGATTACGTTCACGGTTACCTTGATGGGGGTTGGTAGTGTCATTGGTAACTATGTGATTGGCTGGGTGATTGAGGGCGTGAAGAATTTGTACGGTTCAACGACTCAGTTGGGACTGCTGCGCGGACTTCAGGCGGGATATGGATTCATCGGTTTATGTGCTGTGATCTGTGCGGCATCGGGAGTAGTGTTGTATGTGTATTTGAAAAGAAGGCAGGAACTGATTTAGAAATCAAAAATCAATTAAACTGATAAAGCCCCACTGATCGCTATGATCGGTGGGGCTTTGCATATGAATATACGAGTAGATTAGTACGGTATATCATCTATCACTAGTATCTTAACAAATCATAACCACAGGCCATGTAGAGTAAGCTTTTTTTTCATCATATACCAGCTACTCTACTATACAGTCCGCATTTCCTCAGCAAGCCTATGACTTGTTCAAAGCCGTTCTTCTTTTCCAACGTTTCAAAAGCACATACAAACCAAAAGCACCTAAGAAAACCACCGCTGCCGGAATGATATAAGGCTTAACAATCTCATCCACATGCTCCCATTGAGAGCCTAATTTGAAGCCTAAGTAGATGTACAATGAGGTGATCGGAAGCATGGCCAAGAATGTAAAGATACTAAATTTAAACACATTCATCTTCGCCATACCGCAAGGGATGGAGATCACCGTCCGAATGCCGGGTACAAAACGTCCAATGAAAGCTACCCCGCTACCATATTTTTCGAAGAACTTATCGGAAGCGTCCAGGTGGTGGGGGCGAATCAAGAAATACTTGCCGTATTTCTCGACCATCGGTCTGCCGCCATATCGTCCCAGGGCATACAACGTCAGAGGTCCAAACGTTCCACCTACGGTACCGGCGAGTATAGCCAGCCAAAGCTTCATATCCCCCAGATACACCCAATATCCCGCCATGGGCAGTACAAGTTCAGCAGGTACGAATTCAAACGACAAGGCAATGACCAGACCTGCGTATGACAAATCTTTAAAAAAGAGTATAAATTGCGTGATCCATTCTGTCATGCTTTCCCTCCATGAATCTATCTTTTTTATATATAAAAGAAACACTCCTGTACAAAGAGTAACAATAGCGAATAGAGCTTGTCAAAGTTCACATGAAAGGCCATTTCAGGACACACTGCGGCAATATGTTTACCCGTACATAAGGCATGGATTCATTGACACTTAATACAGAAGCGGATACCAGGCAATGATATAATCATCTAAAAACGCTTCCAATTATAGTGTGATAAAACTATCACTAGCTTCTTCACCATCCTGTACATAAAGAGAAGGAGATCAGAACATGACCGAAACTTCGATTATCGACCAGATCCATATTATGGTTGAATACAATGTATCCTTTTATTGTTTCATGTATATCATATAGATATACAACTGTAGGGGGGTGAGGTATAATTGGAGCATCAATCAAACGAAAGGCGTGGGATTGCCATGACTACAGCCACACTTAGCAAATGGGGAAATAGCAGTGCAATTCGCATTCCTAACCAATTG
Source organism: Paenibacillus sp. FSL M8-0212 (assembly GCF_038004645.1). NCBI lineage: Bacteria > Bacillati > Bacillota > Bacilli > Caryophanales > Paenibacillaceae > Paenibacillus > Paenibacillus sp. FSL M8-0212. The sequence goes on from NZ_JBBORP010000001.1 coordinate 4,297,466, forward strand.
CTTAAGCGTCTTAATCTGGAAGAAGGATCGGAAATCGAGATTTTGGTGACAGAAGATAATGAATTGTTGTTGCGTCCAAAAACCAAGCCTGTAGAGTCCAATGAGGAACTACGTAACCATCTAAAGACTTTGCTCTCTAAAGTGAAACAGGATACAAGACATGAAGAAATAGACTTTGGCACTGAAGGGAACGAGTTACTTTGATTATTCCCAAGCGAGGCGATCTGATATGGCTTGACTTTGATCCTCAAGCGGGTCATGAGCAAGCCGGGAGACGACCGGCTATTGTTCTATCGGAACTTGAATTCAACGAAATAACGGGTTTTGCCGTTGTATGTCACATAACGAGCCAAGCCAAGGATTATCCTTTTGAAGTTACACTACCAGAAGAGCTGCCATTTTCAGGTGTTGTTTTGACGGATCAGTTGAAGAGTCTTGATGTGCGGCAACGACGTATCCAAATTGCGGGGCATGCCGAACCAACCTCTGAATTTATGAAATCAGTTCTACGCAATGTCCGTTCTATATTGGCATAATTGAAAATTAGTAGCTGATCATATTCCTAAATCCACGTCTAACTAAAAGACGTGGATTTTTTCTTTCATGCCTAAATAGATTCGTCCATCCTTGACGCTTCTAACAAGAGCTTCCGAAAGGCACATATAAGTTGGAAAGAAAGATTTTTAATTCTCTGAAAATGCTTCCATTTATAGTATGATAAGACTATCACTAGCTTCTTCACCATCCTGTACATAAAGAGAAGGAGATCAGAACATGACCGTAACTTCGATTACCGACCAAATCCATATCATTGAATACAATCCCTCTTACGCTGCCGCACTCGCGGATATGTGGAACCGTAGTAACGAAAGCTGGGGAGGTGGCACCAACCTTAGAACAGAGGAAACAGTTCGCCGTGAGATGGAGAGTTCGTCCAATCTTTATGCATTTCTAGCCGTTCATGAGAAAGAGGTTGTTGGCTTCTGCAGTTTTGCTCATTACCGCTATGACGAGAGAGCGCTATATGTACCGCTACTTAACGTACGCCCCGACTATCACGGGTATAAAGTTGGACGTAATCTGATCCTGAATGCTGTGCGCAAGACCGTGGAGGCCGGATGGCCTCGCCTGGATCTGTTCACTTGGGCAGGCAATACAAAGGCTGTACCGATGTACAAGAAATGCGGATTCTTCTGGGAGAAAAAAGATGATAATGTGCATCTGATGAATTTCATCCCTACCATCTTGCAGACCGAAGCACTCGCTCCTTATTTCGAGGAGTTGGATTGGTATGCAGACAGCACGCGTGAACTCGTGATCGAGCCGGATGGCCGACGGGAGCGCGGTTTTGATTTCTTTGACTACACGTGGAAAAAGGGAGATGTCTCCCTGCGGGCTGAATTTGAAAAGTCGGGTCGCGGGCTGACTGCCCTCGAAACACCGGATTACGAGATCTCAACAGAGGTCGACGATCATGATCTGGTTTTCGGTTCAAGCTATAAGGTTCGCTATCGCATTAAAAACACTTCTGCGTCCGAACTGGCAGTCGAGATCAAGGGTGAGGATAACAAAAACATTCGATTTGCGCTGGACGTTGCACGAGCAGTGGCTCCGGGAGAAACCATCATCGTGGAAGGTGAGTTTCACGTTGATCCAATTACAGAGGAACAGAATAACAATAAGACTCATCCCGTGGTTGCCAGCACCTGGTTGATCGGCGGTAAGAAAGCGGAGTTCAGGTTAGGTATTGCCCCGAAATTCCCGGCCAAGATCAAGACTATCCTGCCTGTGAAGGAACTCTATCCAGGCGTCCCGGCTGAGTTGGTTCTGAACGTGGAAAATAATGTGGATGCAGAAACGGAGTTCAGCTTGGACCTGCCAGAGGATGAATTCCTTGAATGGGCGGAGCGTGCGGTGCGCTTTACGGTGCCAGCCAAAGGTAAAATGTCTGTGCCGGTGCCTTTCACCTTGCGTTCATATGGTCTCTATTCCCAAGAAGTAGAAGTGACGGCTGTCCCAGTGGGGAACCATGCAATCTCTTTTACAAGCAAAATTTCTGTACTGATGAAGGGAATCGAAGGGAAATATGGCGGGCAGATTGAGGATCAATGGGTGGCTGTTAATGGCGCATTCTCTCTTCATATGAGCAAACAAGATAATAACATGTGGATTGAATATCCGGGTTCCCGTCATTCGTTCTGGTGGACTTATCCGAAGCTGGGTAAGCCGTTTGCCGAAGAGTTATCCAAGAAACAAGCAAAAGAAGTGAATATTTATCCCGAAGGTGAACGTCAGGTTCTTGAAGCACTGTATGACTCGGAGGATTTCCCTGGCTTGCAGATCAAGTCCGTGGTCAAGCTGTCTGCAAATGGAGTCGCCGAATTCCACCACGAGGTTGAAAATACACGAGACACCGCCTGGGAAGAAGACCTGTTTCTGATGAATAACTTCGGTTTCTACGGAAACCAGCTAATTCTACCGTACCAAGGCCGTTTTGTGGATATGGGGGATTCTTACGCTGGAGATCCGAGTCATTGGGACAGTTCGAAGATTACGGAAAACTGGCTGTTTTGCAAGGAAGAGTATGGCGCGTGCGGCATCTATTGGGACCCTTCTCTGAAGCTGCTTCGTCCGGAATACACGCTGGGGTTGCAGCATGAGCTTGGACGTTTGGAGGCTGGGGCTGTGGCACAAACCAAGGAAACGGTTTTTGCCCTGAACACGTTTGCCAAATGGTCGGATTTCCGTGCGTTTGCCCGAAAACAGCGTAACCCGGTCATTCCGTTGCTGGACAGTCATCTGGATCTGACACTGAGTGAGGGGAATCCGTTTGCCCCAGACGTGCTGCAAGCAACGTTGACTGAACATAAACTGGTTCCGCTTGCGGGCAAGCTGGAGCTGTATGTACAGCAGGGTGGCGAATCGGAGGTTATGGCAAATGCGAAGGAGTTCAATCCGGAGCACAATCTAAACTCCGCCAAGCTGACATTTTCACCAGACGAAGGGGACCGAGACCAGCACGTGAGTGGTTGGAAAGTTCGTGGGCTATATCGGGGCGAAGATCGGATTCAGGAGCGAACTGCCCTTTGGTTCCCGCAGAGCAAAACAGAGGTGAAGCAGATAATTGAAGAAGGTTCACCTGGACCAGTGTACACCGTAGACAATGGAGTATTGTCGATCTCCGTTGCCCCTGACTTCGGGAGTGTAGTACACTCTCTGAAAGTTGCAGGAGAAGAATGGCTGGACAGCTCGTACCCTGAACCGGCTCCACGCTCGTGGTGGAATCCGTGGTACGGCGGGCTGGGTGTGGGGATTCCAGGCATGAATGGTTTCAGCCGCCAGTTGGAACAGAGAGCCGCTTCCTGGACAGAGCACAAGGACCAATACGGCAACGTCTGGAAAGGCATAAAGCTGACCACCCGAATTGAGAAGCATGAAGCGAATCGGGGAATCACGATCCATCAGCATTATCTGATGCTGCCCGGTGTTCCTGTGCTCTGCACGCTGCTTGCCGTGACAAACGAAAGTGGCCTGACACTGACGAATTACTCGCTTGCGGAGGAACGTTTCCTCCAGCCATCCTCTGTATTTGCGGAAGGTTGGATTGAACAACCGGGTAAAGATCGATTCCCATTAGGCAAGGTGGATGTGGGCCTGCCACTTGAAGACGTTTTGCGAGTCGGATCGGTTTCGCGTGATAACATGCTGCATGCGGTCCATCGTTACCCGAATCAGAGTGCGTGGGGGTTTGCCAATAATCAGGTGACGGGTCTGAATGTACATCATCATCTGACACTCCAGCAGGGGGAGACGGTCTGGACGGAGCCGACATATCTGGTTCTGGGACCAATCCCGCTGAGTTCAGCGGATGTGCATGACCTTCTAAAACTGAATTTTGCAACTTCTACCAATGAAAAGGAGGCTTCACATGCCGATTATTGATATTCATATTCACCTGTCGGACATCGACAGCTTTCACCAAACAGCGATTGATCTGTCCAAAGTGGATTACTCTGCCGCTGGTCTTAAAGCGGAGTTTGATAAGAACGACGTTATTATGGGTATCGGAATGGGGGTTACGGAGCAGACGAAGGGAGCGTTCCCGGATTCCAGTTCTCCTAACCCGATGGGGCTTGATTTGGAGGAAAAGGTTCCGTCATTTCTCATGGAATGCGTGGGTATTAATCCTAATGCGTTGGATGGAAAAAATGCTCAGGACGAGCTTGACCGGATTGAAGCTAGACTGCAATCCCCTGAGGTAGCCGGAATCAAACTCTATGCCGGATACTATCATCACTACGTGTATGACAAAATCTATACCCCGGTCTATGAACTCGCAGCCAAGTACAACTTGCCTGTTGTCATTCATACGGGTGACACGTACTCCATGAATGGATTGCTCAAGTATTCGCATCCACTGACGGTGGATGAATTAGCCTTGCAGCAGCGCGGTGTGAACTTCATGATCTGTCATCTGGGTGATCCCTGGGTAATGGATGCAGCTGAAGTGGTGGCGAAGAATCCTAACGTGTACGCGGATTTATCTGGTCTTGTGGTGGGGGATCGGCCTCATTTTGAACGGTTCATGAACGAACCTTTGTTCATGGATCATTTCCGCCGGGCCTTGGTCTATTCGGATCATTACGAGAAGATGCTGTTTGGCACCGACTGGCCGCTTGCACCCATCGATCTGTATGCCGAATTTGTCCGTCGACTTGTACCGGAGCAGCATCATGATAAGGTGTTCTACGAGAATGCCTTTGGGCTGTTTCCGCGAATTGGACAGCGGATTGCCGATCTGGGTTAGAACGTAAATAATGAAACTTTAATATTTGAGGGAATATCATCCGTGTAGGTCATTCAAGAAAGCATGCGATGTTCACGCTGAATTCCTGCCGTATAAGCTCCTGCCACTTTGCTGGCAGGAGCTTTTTGGGTTCAGGATGACAGTGAATTCATCTTACGTCTAATCTGAAATGAAGTGATCAGGAGAACAAAGGTTCAGTCACCATTTTCATATACTTTTTTAAGTCGTTTTTGGCTTGGGGGGAGTGTTGCCAAACCCCAAGGTTCCAACTCATATAACGGATCCCGAGATATCGGGATGCTAAGGAGAAGTACTTTTCGAATTGATCTTGTGGAATATCGTATCCGTGAGAACTTAGGGCCTCCCGATAGATCTCAACTTGTTTCAGATGTGTACAGCGCAGAGGAATATCAAAGAACAGGGAGCCATACCTTGCTTCCTCCCAATCGATAAAATAAACATCCTCATTGTTGTGCACCAATACATTGCCAGGATTCAGATCATTATGAATCATCGTATGTGTGTGTTCATCCTCAATGAGAGTTCCAAGATCATCTACAATACTACTTGCTACAGTTTCAATTTCCGAAATGAGCGGTGATCCGAATTCCTCAATGAATGATGGACTTTTTATGGCAGTGTTCCACAAAGGTCTCCAGCGACTTTCCATCATTTCGATGATATGAGATCGATCCACATTAGATATCCAGGGCAGTTCTTTTTTCGACCCCATATTCGTTCCATGTATGTAAGCCAGTGCTTGTAATTCTTTATTCTGAAGCAGGTCTATATCCAGATGACTATAATCGGTTTGGTAATCCACATCTTGAATGCAGATCAGACTGCGATCTTGAGTATGAACTTCATTTGATAGACTATAGGGTACATTGGCGCCCTGTAAAAATAATCTGGACAAGGCAGTTTGTTCAATGAACGTGGCCTTCTTTGTTACGAAAGAAATATCCCTTTTTACTCCATTTATAAGGAATTCAATATGATGGCGAAGCAATTCAACGGCTTGAGATCCCGCACCAATAGGGTTACTTTTGATACTTTGAATGTGAATATCCGAGGATACAAATTGATTAATGGTTTGTTTTATTAAATGTTGTAATGTGACAGACTCCATACTCATCGGTTATCTCCTTCTTGCCTGTATTTGTTTTTACGAATAAAGAGAACTATAATGGTGGATGCACAAAATTTCAGACTTCTTTGGAGGAACATACGTTATGAGATCTTTTCAGTTTTACAATCCGACCCGGCTGATTTTTGGCAAAGGGCAACTTCAAGCACTACAAACCGAAGTTCCAAAATACGGAAAACGTATTTTGCTTGTATATGGTGGTGGAAGCATCAAACGTAGCGGGCTGTACGATCAGGTAATCAGCCAGTTGAATGAGATCGGAGCAGAGGTTACGGAACTGGCCGGTGTCGAACCGAACCCTCGTCTATCAACGGTTCATAAGGGTGTAGAGCTATGTAGAACACATAACATTGATCTGGTTCTTGCGGTTGGCGGCGGCAGTGTACTTGACTGCGCTAAAGCCATCGCAGTAGGAGCCAAATACGATGGAGACATGTGGGATGTTGTTGTACGTGAAGCAACCCCGGAAGGCGGACTTCCACTGGGTACAATTCTAACGATGGCAGCGACAGGATCCGAGATGAACAACGGTTCAGTAATAACCAATCAGGACACGCAGGAGAAATGGGCATGGTTCAGCGAGTATTCTTTCCCAGCGTTCTCCATTCTTGATCCGGAGTACACATACACCGTACCACTGGATCAGACGGTATACGGCATGGTGGACATGATGTCTCATGTGTTTGAACATTATTTCCATCTGGATACCAATACACCGGTTCAGCTTGGATTCTGTGAGACGATTCTTCGTACCGTTATTGATACGGCCCCTCGTCTGATTAAAGATCCAGAAAACTATGAACTGCGCGAAACCATTCTCTACTGTGGAACAATGGCGCTTAACGATGTCCTGAATATGGGTCTTGCCGGAGATTGGGCTTCTCACAATATTGAACATGCCGTGTCGGCTGTGTATGACATTCCCCATGGGGGAGGCCTTGCGATCCTTTTCCCACACTGGATGAAACATAATCTGGATGTGGATGTAGATCGATTCAAACGTATGGCTGTTAATGTATTTGATATCAACCCTGCTGGAAAGTCGGACAAACAAGTTGCTGAAGAAGGCATTCAAGCGCTGCGTACATTCTGGACTTCAATTGGTGCCCCTAGCCGTCTGGCGGACTATGACATCGACGACAGCCAGATTGATGTGATGGCTGATAAAGCGATGCGATTTGGTCCGTTCGGATTCTTCAAAAACTTGCAGCGTGAAGATGTAGTACAAATTTATCAAGCTGCACTGTAATTGTAAATCTCACAATCACTTTGTATATTAATTCACATTAAACAAGGACCTTCCTGTATTACTTAGGAACGTCCTTGTTTTTTATTATGACATCATATCGTGTACTCTCCACCGTTTTTTTTGGACTTCAATGTCATGTGATTCTCTTTTCGAATTAATTCTTCGGTTCAACTACGGCTTCATTGACAGGGGTATCCTTTCGTTTCAGATACAACTTGCTTGGACGATGCAAGAGCACGATAAGCAGGGCGAAGAGATGAATCAGGGTAAACAGGTTACTCTCATTCGGAATGGCAACGAATAACGCCAGACTCAGAAACGTCACGGTGAGCTTGAACTTTCTTTTGGTGATGAATATAACAGCGAGCAGGCTGGGACCGATGATAAACAACATTCTGGCTGAGATTACGCCAGAGGCGTAAGCCAGATCATCTCCTTTGCGTAAGAAACCCAGATAGGCCTCCATATTCTGGTTGAAGTCAATGAGGAACACAATGAAGGACACAATCACGTAGATTAGTTTTACACTTAATAAAATGCGCACGACATTTAATAGCGTAGGTAATGCTGTTTTTACCATATCACTTCTCCTATTCTCTTCGAACCTATAACCGCAGATTCTTCTGGTTGTATTCTTCCCGAGAGCTTTCCTGCTTCAGATACACCTTGCTGGGCTTGTGGAGCAGCAGCGTAAGCAACATAAAGATGTGCAGCAAGACGAGAAAATTCTGAAAGAAAACAACGCCAAAAAATAAGGCCAGGCTCATAAATGTAATTGTTAGCTTATAACTTCGTTTGGAGATAAATACGATAGTCAGAATTGGGGGAACCAGAACCAAGAGTACACGGAGCCCGATACTTGTAAAATAGGCGATCTGATCAGATAGCGGAAACGCGGAGTAATCCGCACTATTACGGAATAGATCTGCAATAAGGAATGTCATGGAAATCCCAATGAAAATGGATTGTACCCCTAACAGGGCACGGATAACATTTAATAAAGTAGGCATTTTCGGATTCAATGCGTTTTCCCTCTTCCTGCGCGATATGTATTTCATATATTATACGATGTTGATGTCATATTTTGTATTATCCCAAAGTCTTCATTTTCCAATCGTTTGCAGTGGCCTTTGACCTAGTATAACTGGGGAAACAGCTTACAGATTATTTGATATCGACCGATATAAAGTAGATACATAGAATTTGGACTTCATAATGACGAAAATGAAAATGGATGGTGAATGTAATCATGGTATTTAGCAAGGCAAGAGAACGCATGCGCAACATGTCGTTCAGAGTCAAACTGCCACTTATGATCAGTCTGCTGGTGTGTATCGTACTGGCGGTAACTGCGGTAGTGTGTTACAGCGTAGCGGCAGTTATTACACTCGACAAAAGCAAAGATGAAATTAAGGCAACCTCGGACCGGGTGGGGGCAGGTTTGTATGCTTCACTAAGTTTGGAAGAACAGTCCACCTTTCTGATTACAACACATCGTACCTTCCGGGATCTGCTAGAGATTCGGAATACGGATGGGCAGGAAGGTGAGAACTTTTTCTCGGAAAACAATGAACTGCTGGATAAGGCAAGTGGTATTCTCGCGGACAGTCTTGCAGGTATGGAAGGTAACAACAGTCTGATTTTGTTGGATCGGAATGGCATTATTGTTGCAGCGAATGATCCGGCAGTTATCAAGGCAGAACGCGGAGATCGGGCATATTTCCAAGAAGCGATTCTGGGTAAAAACGTGATTAGTGAAGGGATTGTAGCCAAGTCCTCAGGACAACTTGGTACGGCTTTTGCCATGCCAATCTACAATGAGAATCAAGAAGTACAGGGAGTGCTCGTATCTGCGGCATCCACCTCGTTCTTCGTTAATCAGCTACAAAATATCAATATTAATGATGAGGGAAAAGTGATCATTCTGGACCGTGTAGGTACGGTCATCTACGATTCAGCGGATGAGAAGTTGGCAGGCCAGAAGATGGAGTCCGGCGAATACCAATCATTGATAGATCTTGCTCCTGGCGCTGATCTACAGCAAGGGGATATTAGCACAGATGAGAAAGTGGCGTATTACTCCAAAATCCCAAGATCCGACTGGACCGTCGTTGTTGAAGATAAACTGAGCGATGTGCAGAAGCCTTTGCGTGCGATGGCAAAACAGATGTATATTGTTCTGTTTAGTGCTATTGCGGTTTCCGTCGTTGCGGGTATCCTGATCTCTTTGCTGGTAACCAGACCAATTACAAGACTAACCGTGTTGTTCAGACAGCTTGCGGGCGGCGACCTGACGGTGCAGGCTCAAGGTAAATATAGCGGAGAATTCAAACAATTGGTGGACAGCTTCAATACCATGGCAGCAGGAAATAAACAGCTGATCTCCAGCATGAACCATTCCATCGGCATCCTGAAAACAAGTACATCCGAGCTGGAACAGTCCACTCAGCAAACTTCGACCACGATTGCCGAAACAACGACAACAGCATTTGAGATTTCACGAGCCATGGAGTCCCAGGCGAACGATACGGGAGCCATTGTGGATAAATTCATGAATGTTGGTAACAAGATTGCCAACGTGAATGGGATGTCGCAGGCAGTGAAGTTCAAGGCAGATGAAATTACGGATGCATTCAAAAATAATCATGAAGTTATTGATGCACTCATTGCGGTGAACGGGCAGAACGAGATTGAAGTTGGCAACATCTCCAAAATTACAGTCCAACTCGCTGAAAGCTCCTCGGGCATTCACCAGATTACCGGTACGATTGCCGAAATTGCAAATCAGACGAAATTACTTGCGTTGAATGCTTCGATTGAGGCCGCAAGAGCAGGTGAGCAAGGGCGCGGCTTTGCCGTGGTTGCTTCCGAGATTCGCAAGCTGGCAGAGCAGACAACAGCTCAATCGGAGGATATCAACCGAATTGTGATGCAGACCATTGATCACGTGGAGCAGAATAACCGAAGTGTTCAGGCTATTGAAGCGATTGCGGAACAGCATAAGAGCAGCGTTAGCCAGACCAAGGAGACATTCAATTTTGTCACCGAGAATATGAATGAGATGATGAGCCAGGTTCAGGCTATTGCCACTGAGATCGAATCCATTGAACGTGATAAGGATGACGTCATTGGAGCTGCACAGAACTTGTCCGCTTCCGGTGAAGAGGTGTCGGCTTCTGTTGAGGAAGTCACAGCAACAATGCAGGAACAGTCCGGCATGACGGAACATTTGACAGATATGGTGCAGAGAATCGATGAACTGACCAAACAACTTGCCGAAGAAGCATCTCGCTTCAAAACAAAATAGGAATACGAAAAGAAACCGATTTCTCAAAAGAGAACCGGGTTTCTAGACAAAGAGAGCACCTGTACCCATCTATGGCTACAGGTGCTCTTTGGTGATGTGTTACTCTCCTCGGACGGAAGGCGCATACGCCAGCACTTCCATTTCAATTAAATAAGGGCCTAACCCGCTAAATACGGTAATACGGGCGGGATAGGGCTGCTTAATCATTCGCGCATACACTTCGTTGTATTCGGGCTGATCCTCGACTCGGGCCAGATGAGTGGTTACCTTCACAATATGATCGAGTGTAAGTCCGGCTTCTTGAAGGATCACCTCAATATTACGAATGCACTGCTCAGTCTGCTCCTTAATGCCGCCGATAGGCTCAAGCGTCTGTGGATCAACGCCTACCTGACCTGCAACGTAGACCAAATCTCCTGCGCGGACAGCATGGGAGAAAGGAAGCGGGAATTTGGGTGCTGCACTTGCATGTATGATGGTAGACATCGTAGCTGTCATTCCTTTCCTAATGAGTGTGTATATTCGGTGTTATCTGATTCCAGTTTGTAGCCTGCTGATAATGATGAGCGATGGACAACAAGCGGTCTTCTCTCATGTGTGGACCGGCAAGCTGCATGCCGATAGGCAATGGCTTCCCTGAGGTGGTATCAAACCCGATGGGTACGGTGATGGACGGTAGACCTGTATTGGTAAACGGTCCGTTGAAAATCGGGCTGCCTGTCTTGTATCCATGTGGAGCTACATGTGGTGTTGATGGAGTCAATAACACATCCACTTCATCGAACATCATCATCATCTCGCTCCGGAATATCGTTCGGATGCGTTGTGCCTGCAAATAATCAACGGCACTCGTCTGGTAGCCGAGCTCAAGCTGTTCCCGCATTGTGTGGCCGTAACGATCAGAGGCTTCCGCGAAGCGTTCCTGATGGAAGGCGGCAGCTTCTGCCCGCATTACCGTACGATGAGCAGCAATGGTTTCTTCCATATAAGAAGGCAGGTCAACTTTCTTCCATTGCATGCCCAGCTTCTCAAGTAAAGCGATTGCCGACTCCACCGCTAACAAGATCGCGGGTTCATCAGTCTGGAAGAAGTTGCTCGGCAGACCGATCACCATTCCTGAAATAGGATGCTCAAGAGCGTTTGTTAAATCTGGCTTGCCATAAGGAAGAGTGAAGGAGTCCAGCTCATCTTGCCCGGCCATCGCTTCCAGAACGATTGCGTTATCTTGGGCGGATCGAGTAAAGGCGCCAATATGATCCAGGCTCCAACTGGCTGTGATGACACCGTTACGGCTAACCCTGCCGTAAGTGGGTTTCATACAAGTTAATCCGTTGTAAGCTGCGGGTCTGAGCAGAGATCCAAAGGTCTGTGTCCCGAGTGTGAAGGAGGCCATGCCGGCCGCTACAGCAGCGGCGGAGCCTGAACTGGAACCGCCTGGGGTATGTTCTAGATTCCACGGGTTGCGGGTTGGTGGTTCTCCTCCCTGGAAGGCATATTCCGTCGTTGTTGTCTTGCCGAGCAGAATAGCGCCTGCAGCTTGCAACTTATTAATTACAGTAGCATTCGATCCGGGTATGAAGTCAGGAAAGGTACTTGACCCAGCCGAGGTGCGTATGCCAGCCGTATGGATAATGTCCTTGGCTCCATATGGAATGCCATGCAGAGGACTGAGATATTCGCCATTCATTAGCTTACGCTCAGACTCTTTTGCTGCCTGCAAGGCTTGTTCAGCGGTGACTGTAACGAAGGCTTGCACAGCAGGTTCTACTTTCTCAATGCGATTCAAATAGGATTTTGTAAGCTCTACAGGAGATATCAACTTGTTTTTAATCAATTTTGCGGATTCAGCAATCGTCAGCTCGTTAAGTGGTTTCGTAATCATCGCAGAGGCACTCTCCTATGCGGGGGATTGGGACCTACTTCTTCTGGCAACTTGAAGCTTCGAATCAGCTCCAAGTCCGCTGTAAATAGGGCAAGTTCCTCGCTTGTAATAACTCCGTCCGCATATTTGGCGCTTTCTGTACGGCGGTGTGTGAGATAGTCGTCCTGGTTCAGAGTAATCACCCTTTCTCTCTATTTGGTGGTGAAGCTTGAATCGATAATCTCCTCGTAAGCGAGGTCTTCCTTCAGATTGCCGATGAAGCGTTGCATATCGATTGCGGTCTCGAATGCTGATTCATTGATAAGTCCCTCCACAGGATATACCTTACTGTCGATCATGCGTTGTACCGCTTGCTCCACGACGTTTTTGTCCAGATTCGGAAATTCCTTCACGGCAACTGCTTTTGCGCCTTCAGGATTCGATTGAATATATTCCAGAGCTTGCTCAATAGAGGTGACGAAGCGCTGGGTGAGATCAGGATTCTTCTCAATGAAGCTTGCGGTTGTATTCATCGTTGCAAAGGCAAAGTCAGGATAATCCTTCGTGAAATCATGGACGATATGCAGCCCTTCTGCAATGCCTTGATCCAGCTGAGGCTCGTAAACGATAGCAATATCGGCTTTGCCGGCTAATACAGCACCAAGCTCGGAGCCATTCTGAACCTCAGTGATCGTCACATCCTTGTCAATATCTATGTTATTGTCAGCGAATAGTTTCCGCAGTAAGCTGTTCGAGCTTGTAGGTGCCAAGCCCACAACGATGGTTTTACCTTTGAAATCCGCTGTTGAATTCACGGTTACTCCTTCTCGTGCAACTGCCCATACTGGAGCACTGCCCGATAGAAGGACCAGTGAGCGAGCATCTCCGCCCTTTGCATTAGCAAATGCGACATGCTCAGGACCGTGGAAGGAGAACGCAGACTCGCCTGAGATCACCGAAGACAATGCTGTTGGACCACTTCCGGCAGCACGGATGGAAGATAGCTCAATGCGATTCTCCTTTAGAAAACCTTGGTTGTTCGCTACATACAAGGGAAGGTAGAGCAGGTTGTGATACACCTCGGACACCATAATTTTGTCCACCTGTGTATTTGCTTGCCCCCCGCTATTAGATGCACCTGCACCACTCGCAGGTGTTGTGGCATTGCTGCCACACCCGCTGAGCAGTGTAGTCAATAGAAGTGTCATCGCTGCTAGAATAGCTATCTTTTTGAATGTACGCATTAGTCATCAGTCCCCTTTAATCGTTGTAGGTCAGCTATACAGATGTGGATTTGCTGCTGGTCTTGTTGTCATTCCATGGAAGGAGACGGGATTCGATATAACCGACACAGGTGTAGAGGAGCATGGCGACCAGCATAAGCATGAACACGCCAACCCACACGGCCGGAAGGTTGAACAGGTTGCCTTCGACAAATACCATATGTCCAAGTCCTTTGTCAGAAGAGATGAATTCTCCACCTACGACAGACACCAATGCCAAACCGATATTGATACGGAAAGCTGAGATGATCCATGGCAGAGAGGAAGGAACGATAATTTTGCGGAAAATTTGTGATTTTTTTGCACCGAAGGATTTCATCAGATTAATCTGGGATTCGTCGATTTGATGAGTTGCTTGGTAGGCGGATAATAGCGCTACGATAAATGTTGCTACGGAGGCCAAAGCAATCTTGGAGAAGATGCCTGAACCAAACCAGATGATAATCATGGGAGCGAGTGCGATCTTCGGAATACCGTTCATCGCTACAATGAATGGATCGAGCACACGGGCAACGGACTTGGAATACCACATGAGCAGTCCTGCCAATGAGCCGATTAAGCTTCCGGCTACGAAGCCGATAACGGTGGCATTCACCGTTGCAAACGCGTCTGTAAGCAGTTGCCCTGAGCTGGCCATCGTGATGGCGGCATCAAGAATGGCGCTTGGTGACCCCATGAGGAATCCGTTAACCATTTCTAAGCGAACGGCGGATTCCCAGATCACCAGGATGACCGCTACAATAATGAACCGCCACAGCATCGTCATCAGCCATTCTTTGGAGAAGGTGGACTGTCTGCGTTTGCTCTTCGCAACTCCAGCAGACTTTACGGCAAGGGTAATTTCAGGTGATGTGCTCTTCATTAGCTGATCCTCCCCATTTGGATATCAAGCTCTGACCAGATCGATTCAAAATACTGCTTGAACTTCTGGTCGGAGCGGGCTTTCAGTGCTGAGCCATATTGTGAGGCGAGACCAATGTCATACACCTGCTTCACGGTCGTTGGTCTTTTACTCATAACGGCAATGCGGTCGGAGATGGCGATGGCTTCCTCAATGTCATGCGTGATCAGGACGCCTGTCTTGCCCTCGGATTTTAGGATAGACAAGATTTCATCTTCCAGAATGAGTCTGGTCTGATAATCAAGTGCGGAGAAGGGTTCGTCCAGTAATATAATATCGGGCTGGGTAACGAGGGTACGAATGAGGGCTACACGTTGGCGCATACCGCCTGATAGTGTGGAGGGATAGGCTCCTGCGAATGAAGCCAGGCCATATCGATCCAGATAATCCATGGCAATATCGCTGCGAACCTTTTTGGACATCCCCTTCACTTCCAAGCCTAACGTGACATTGTCCAGGATGCTTCTCCAAGGAAGTAACAGGTCCTTCTGCATCATATAACCGACATGCCCGGTGGTCTGATCGATCTCTTCGCCACAGACGATAACCTTGCCATTTGTTGGCTTAAGCAGACCTGCGATAATATTAAAAATCGTACTTTTGCCGCAGCCGCTCGGTCCCACGATACTGAAGAACTCCTGTTTCTTGATTTGCATCGAAACCTCAGCCAGGACCTGAATATCTTCTCCGGTTGCACTGACAAATGATTTGGATACGCCTTGTATCTGTATAGCCATGATAGGTAGCCCCTTTCCTACAGCCTGATGGTAGTTCGTTTATTGATGTAAATTGATGTTAATTAACATGACATTAATGAATATATTCCTAATCATATAGACTGTTTGCATCATTGTCATTAGTTACTCTGAACATAAAAATAGAATTAAATCAGTTAAAATGCACAAATGAAGGTTGAACATGAATTGAATATGAAAAGAAAACAAAAGAACGTGTCATTATACATGACACATTCTCGGTTTAAGACGTATGATTAGCTTCACTAGGAGCTGGATTAACATTCAAAAGGGACTCAAGCGCGAAGGCAAGTCGGAAGCGCAGGCTCTCCATCGGGTCCTTAATGTTCCTGCCGGTCAGTTTCTCGCATTTTTCCAACCTATAGATCACTGTATTGCGATGTACGAACAGCTCTTTCGCCGTATCAACGATCTGGCAATGATTCTCATAGAAGGAGGACAAGGTTTTCATAAGCTCGTTACGCTCATTTGGATCTCGGTCAGCGAAGGCCTTAAAGGTTTCGTGATGGAACTGCAGCATCTCATCGTGGGGAATCATGCGCAGCAGACGGCTTATATCCATGGTTTGATAGGAATGAGCGAAGCGTGTCTTTCGCATCTGATAGCCGGATTGGAGCGCCTTGACTGCTTCTTTATAGGAGAGTCCTATATCCAATACATTGGTGTAGGGATTACCTATTCCGAAGGATAGGCTGAGCTGCGACTCCGAATACAGATTAGTCGCAATCCGCTCAAGCTGCTGAACAACGGTATGTTCGTCCCAAGACGATTCGGCCAAAAAAACGAGTATGCCGAACTGGTCGTTCTTTGTGAACATGACAAAGGAGAGATCCAATTTGGCAAACTCCTGCTTAATCAACTCGTAATTAGCGTCTCGTTCCGAGATGAACCGCTCTTCCCCGGAGGAAGTAGAGTTCTGCTTAGGTATGCCCGCTAAGGATTCATCCTTTTTGGCAACGATGAGAACAGAACTTCCTTTGGCTTGCAGCCCATATTTTTTGCCGCGGTGCAGCGCTTCTTGTTCCGAACGAATGAAGCCTTGAATGAGATCGGAGAAATATTCATTTTTGTAACGGCGGGAGCGTTCCTTGACGGCTTGCTTCTTGGTTAACTCCAGGCCGATCACATTGACGGCTTGCTCCAGTGCCAGAGTGGACAGCTTGGAGGTTGCGGAACTGTCGTATAGTGCGATCAAATAACCCTCGTGCCGATCTGTGAAGATGGGATGAAGCTCGGTGTGTCGATATTTCTCGGTAGTAAGCAGGCAGATCGAGATTGCGGTATGGAAGGAAGGATGCTCATCTATAAATGTCAGTATGGGCGCGGCGAGAGACTGGTCATCCATCTGTTGTGCATAATAGGAGCTTGCTGTAATCTGCTTCTTCGAACCAAGCAGCAGCACAGGTGAGGATAGCAGTTGAGACAACGTATCTACGATGGATGGTATGCCTTTTCCCTGCATCACCATCGTGGAAAATTGCTTGTGAATAGACAAGGCGTAATGTAGCTCATGGGTTTTGTTCTGAAGGATGGCACTGATCGAATGTTGAAATATTTCACCGAGTGTATTGTCTATCTCAGACAGCTCGATGATTGGGAAGCCCAGCTTGTCGGCCGTCTCAAGCAGTTGCGGAGATAACTCAAGAGAGAAACGCTGTGTCTTGACAGCAAGCGCCGCACAGCCAATAGTATGCATGTCTGTAATGAATGCAAGATGAGCATCGGGGCGGTCTTTGAGGATATAACCGTTTGTCAGCAGCATATCTCCCGGCTTCAGGAATTGGACAATATCTGGCGCATCCATAATATTAATCGATTGCACCAAGCGATCAAGGCCACGATGCCCGGCAATAACCTTTGCTTTGGAGAGAATGGGGATAGTCAATAACTGTTGCAGATCCATCTTCAACCCACTCGCTTTCATAATGATATGTTATAAAATCTAACATTAAGTGGGGTGGGCGTAAAGAAGAGTTTGGATAAAGAGGATAAAAGATAGATGTAAACAAATTTCTCATAAATATAAAAACTTTCCAATAATTCAATGCGTTATACTAAGTAGGTCTATATAAAATTTGATCATTATTACTAACTCGAACACTAAAAAGGAGTTCTCGATCCATGAAAGGAAAAAGAATAGTATCGCTTTTACTTGCTGGTGTTGTTGCTGGTTCTATTTTAGTAGCATCGACTACAACTGCGGAAAGAGTCGTAGCCCAAACACCGATGGAAGCAGCAACGGAGTATTTTCAGGCTTACATTGCTAAAGATGTAGAGGGAATGATGTTTTATTCTAAAGACATCAATTATTTGGATGAGAAAAGTCGTGAAGAAGGATATGTGAAGGATTTTAAAACCAATCCAACTACAGGGTATGAAATTGTGGAAACCAAACAAATCAACACGGATGAAGTTCAACTTTATGTAGTTCAAAAGTATGCAGGACAAGGCTACGAACAGTCACCACCACTCCCGTATAAAATTTTCAAAAGCGAAAATGGATGGAAGGTTTTAGTAGAGCCTCTAGAAATCAATACATTGACAGGTGAAGTCACTAAAGGTACACCGATTCACACTTTACAGTATACAGATCATTAGTTGTTTTAATTCTTTATCAGTACGGCATTAATAATGACTGTTTCGGCAGTGACTGCATTAAGCTTTTATGCGAGTAATTATTATGATGATGCTAAAGCGGATAACCCAAACTATCCGGATTTTGGTCCTGCAGTACAATTATCAGAAGAGGAAATTAATAGAGCTCTAGAAAATGTCAGTAGTATAACGACTTCTTTTGGAACATTTAATAGGGTACCCGAGAAAGACGCCTTCATTTCCGAAAATGAAACGGTGGATAACTTAGATCATTTAACTGCTGATACCAAACAGATTCTTTCTCACGGTAATTACTTTGTGAAAAGCGATTCCGAGGAATAAATTTATCAAAAAATAGCTCGGAAAGGCGGTGTGGCAATGCCAGCGACCTGGACATTTAGTGCAAATAGGAAAAGAAACATTATCCCTTTTAAGAAATAATATTAGACAAGGGGATGGTTGTACCATGAAAATTTCAGACCGACTATTAAGACAATATTTAGATCACGTTTATTGGATATGCGGAGGCCCTTGCGGTGGAAAGAGCACGATGACAAAGTTGCTTTCTTCAAAATGGGATCTGAATTATTATTCTTCAGATGACCACACTTTTGATTATCAAAAAAAGGCTAATCCGCAGGATCATCCAGCAATTTTGCGACACTTCATTGATTGGGAATGGTTCTTTTTAGGGCGTGGGAACGATAGAAGTCACTGGTTAAATTCAGTGTTTGATGAAAGCGTGGAGTTTATTATTTTGGATCTGTTACAGATGGGGAAAGAGAAGCCAATTGTAGTAGATACTTTTATGGAACCTGCTTATCTAAGGGAGATTGTTAACCCGAACCGAGTTGTTTATATGTTTGCAGAAGATGACCTAATTCGAGCGGAGTATCTGGATCGAGATCATCTGAGAGGCATGGAGGGTTTGTTCCCTAGTTTATCAGATCCACAACGTGCACGGGACGAAACATTAAACACGGTGGTTAGAGCATCGAATCATTACCTGCAACAAGCAGAGCAGTATCAATTAAAATGGTTCATGAGAACACCTCAGTCCAATAAAGAGCAGATGTTATTGGAAGTTGAAAAGCATCTCGGTTTTCGATGATACTGAAGTGTCAAATTATATCCGTCGTCATTTGATACATTAAAGGAATACGATAGCTCAATAAAACCCAGAGAGTAGCCGATCAACCCGATCGGCTGCTTTTGTTCAGCTAAAGGCAGGTTAACTCAACGCCATCTTACGAATTACAGGTGTAACTTTTATTGATTGATAGCGTTGTTGAATATGAGGAACTTCTTATAGGTTTTAAGAATAACTAATAAAAGAATACGAGGAATGAAGTAATGAAGAAAAAGAGACTTTTTTTTACTGTTATATCATTAGCTTTAGCAACAGCGACTGTAACCGCCTGTGATTCAACAAGTCAAACTCAAGAGAATATGTCTAATCCAAAAACTGGTGTATTATCAAGCAAGTCCGAAAGTACAACCCTTTCTAATTCTTTAAGTGAACAAGAGAGTACACCCTCCCACTTTATTGCTTCTGGAGGCGCAACGGTACAGCAACCCTTTTCCGTAAATCCGGAATCTGTACATATAAAACTGCTTATGAAAAACAATAGTAGGCATGAAGTTAATGTTAGTTTAACGCACTTAGATACTAGTGAAGTGTATTTCGCTAGAACGATTGCTCCTGGGGAATCTTTGGATTGGATAAATAGTAAAGAAGGTTTCACACAGGGGATGAGTACTGGAGGCTACTTGCTTCAATGGAGTGGTGGCGGTTATCAGGTTGAGGGGGAATTATGGGGATCAGCTGGTTCAGACCCGGACGATACTGTTGATCTAACTTATTGAACTAACGGTCAGGTTAGTTTTATACCAATCGAGTATAAAAATACTACTAATATAGATGATTCAAACTAATAAAGACTTGGATTAATTTAGGAAACAAGGCTTCTGTATACAGATGATTACCACCTGACATTATCCTGCACGGAAAGTCAGGCGACATAAACTACCGGATGATATGCTTCTTACGAAAGGAGGGATTGTCGTGGATTGGCTAGAGAGAATGAATCGAGCTGTCAGCTATATTGAAGACAACTTAGAACAAGATATTGATTATGACCAAATTGCAAAAATCGCCTTATGTTCAGTTTACCAATTTCAGCGCATGTTTTCATTTGTACTTGATGTCCCCTTATCCGAATATATCAGGCGCAGAAGACTGACGCTTGCTGCATTTGATTTAAAGAACAGGAAGAACACTGTGACGGATATTGCCTTGAAGTACAGATATGAAACACCTGAATCATTCTCACGAGCATTTCAAAATCTGCATGGAATGACGCCTACATTAGCGCGAAATGCCGGAAGTGAGTTAAAAGCCTTTCCTCGGATCTCCTTTCAAATCATATTAAAGGGAGTTGTTGGAATGAATTATCGGATTGAAAAAAGGGATGCTTTTCAAGTTTATGGGCTGGAAGATATCTACCGTTACGACACTATTGCGAATGAGGAGGGGATATCGATCCCTGAGGTTTGGCAAACCATCAGCAATAATGGTGAGTTGAACCGATTATCCCAGTCGGTGAGCGGGGATTGGAGAGACGAAAGTAGTTTCAGCAAGGAACTTGGAGCTGTCTTTGCATTCGAATCCTATACATTCACAAACAATACGACGTTCCCTTATCTGATCGGGTGTTACAAAGCGCTTGATAGCAAGGTGAAAGGATATACAGTTGTTGATGTTCCAGCATCTACGTGGGCAGTATTTTCGACATTAAATGATGGTAATGGCAACGGCAAGTATGATTTACGGTCTTTGAAGAATCGAATATTTTCGGAATGGCTGCAAACATCAACATTTACGATTTTAGATGGCGGCAACTTCGAGATGTATGGTACAAGTGTAGATGGCTACGAATATTGTGAACTATGGTATCGGGTCGAGGGATAGAATGGAACTACGCGGTTGTGACATGCCCGGTCACAGCGTTTTCTTAACTCGAATATGTCACAAGGAACATTTCAGAAACTAACGTAGAAACAATAGCTCAATAATACAAAGAAAGTAGCTGATCAATGTGACCGGCTGCTTTTGTTCAGCTAACGGTAAGGTTACGTTATTGGTAAATCAGCAAAATTATATACTTGACTGTAAAGTACTAAGGTGGGTATCATTTCCATATATTGATGATTAGGAGAATGGTCGATGTTAATTTTAGAGTTAAAACAATCTCATCATCATGAAAAGCGTTAATCCATTCCTTAAAAAATTGGGATGGGTTAACGCTATTCGCGCTTCCCATCCTGTGATATATGAACGCGCAGGACTTAGGTCGAGCGCGTTTTTTTATTTTGGTTACAAAAGAAATGGAGGAGTAAAAATGGCAATCATGACAGATTCAAGAGGTAACATTTTTTTGGAATTTATTCGTATCGAGTACGATAAGGTCATTACAAGCACACTGGATGCTCCACTAACACATGCTCTAATTGTGGTGAAGTGCCAAGGAAAGTATCTATTCATGCATAATAAGTGGAGAAACAACTGGGAACTTCCAGGTGGTATTATTGAAGCTGGAGAGAATGCAGAGCAATGTGTAATTAGAGAATTGTTTGAGGAAACCAATCAAAATATGGATTCGGCTGAATTCAAAGGGCTAATGAAGTTTAGACTCCAGCCAAGTTTTCATGGACCTGAACGGACAGAGTATGGAGCTCTGTTCATGGGTGAACTGTGCCAACTTGATGATTTTGTTGAAAACGATGAAGCTTCTTCAATTATCCTTTGGGATGGTACATCGGATATTGGTGATATCGCAGAAATAGATAGAAAGTTAATTGAATTCGTGTGATACATGATTGAACCAACATTAAAAGATAGTCCAGGGGAATTAATGAACCAATTGAGCAACCCTTTCTATACATCATTCGTTAGAGTATGAGAGAGGTGAGATGAAATTATTAAAATGAGTAATAACATCTTAATGTTGGTATTAGCGGTATCCATGACAATAGCTGGGTGTTCATCAACCGATAAAAATGAGGATAATGTTACTGAACGTGTAGGAGCATCTGATTTTATTCTCGAAGTAACAACACCAACAGTTTTAAGTACGGGTGAAACAATTAAAGTAAAAGGAACATTAAAATATACAGGTAATAAACCTGTTGAAGTAACCCATGGAAAACCTATCATTCGTTTTTTCTTTTCCGGTAGTGACGAGGAGCGTAATTATACGGATGTGGGATATGTAACTGAATTTAAATCAGGTCAAGTGGTTGAGGTTGAAGATGAGTTCATAGTAACCAAAAAAGGGAAACAAAATCTCATTGTGGATATGACCGCGGATATCTCATTAACCATGAATCCAATTGAAATTCTTGTGAAGTAATCTGAGTGATATTGAATTGGCGGGCTATAGATTGGCAGAGGTACAGAGGCACTGCACGAATATGAAATGTTACAAAAATAATGCCTAATAAACTCATTGAAATTGATAAAAAAACCTCCCGTCCCGCATGACATGTGGGCTTGGGAGGTTTTGATTATAGTGCTAATTCAACGTTTATCGTACAAACCATCCAGTGGGCTGAGGGGCTACGTCTGCGGTATCTCGTAAATCATGGACTTTGACATTACTGCCATAGATCATGGAATCACTGCTCAGTCGGAACGAAGGGAAACTGTGCTCGGATTGCAGACGCAGAGAGGGTTCAAAGTAAATCTGCTGCTGTTTGTTGATTACAAAGGGAAGCGACCCCGCTTCTAGGGTAACATCATCGCTATCTGGTTCGTTCAAGATCAGAAGTACCGCAATTCCGTCACAACCGCATCCATCGGTATCATAAAACAATTTGAAATAGCCTGGTCGATCTCCCAGCTTTTCAGTAAGTCTTGCTTCTGCCAGCGGACTGACTTGAATGATCATGACGTTGTTCACACTCCTCTAATCTCCAATGAATTCGCTTACAATTTAATATATGGACCATAAACGCAGATTAGAAGGTGAAATAAAGAAAAGCAAACATGTACTGTAAAAATATTGACGCTAATGCGTAATGCAACGAACCATTCATGTATGAATGTCATACCCGGAACTTCTATGGGTTCAGTGTGAAATCATTCGCCCGTCACTGAAACCCATTTCATCGCCAATCCTTATCTGGTATGATAAGCAGGGAAAATAGGGAAAATTAGAGAAAAAGGAAGGTTCCGCTATGACACCGATCACCATATACGACATCGCCAAAGAAGCAAATGTATCTGTAGCGACGGTCTCCCGGGTATTGAATGATACGGCACCTGTGCGTGCAAGCACCCGAGAGAAGATTATGTCCATCATTGAAAAACACCAGTTTCAGCCCAATGCGCAGGCGCGCAGTCTGATCAAGAAAGAGACGGGTACCATCGCCATCATCCTGCCGGACATTACGAATCCCTTTTTCCCGGAAGTGTTCTGGGGTGCGGAGAATGAGGCTCGCGGATTGGGGTACACCTTCTTTCTGTGCAATACCGCAGGCGACTACAACAGGGAATCTGAATATTTGTCCATCCTGCGAGAGAAGCGGGTAGACGGGATTATTTTCCTCGGCGGGCGAATTAACATGCAGGTCTGTCCGGATGACATGGCTCAGGAATTGATTGATATGGGCAAGCGTATGCCAATTGTACTGGTCAATGGCAATATTGCGAAAGGCGGGTTTCACCGGGTATACACGGATGAGGGGGCAGGGGCAGCCCTTGCAGCTGAGCATTTGCTTGAACTGGGGCATCGCGATATCGCCTTTGTTGGCGGTCTGAAAGAGTTGTCCACAACCATGGTCAAGGTCAGAGCTGTGCAGAAGAAACTTCGGGAGCATGGACTCGAAATACCAAAAGAACGGCAACTGCTCGGCAGCTTCTCCATCGACGACGGCAAACGGGAGATGTCCAAACTACTGGATCGTGACAATCCGCCAACCGCAGTCATCTGCGTTAATGACAACACAGCGATTGGTGCGATCAAGTCAACGATTGAGCATGGGCTCTCGATTCCGAAGGATATATCCATTGTGGGTTATGATGATACACCGCTCGCCAGTGCCGTTATACCGGAACTGACAACCGTATCCCAGAATACGTATCAGCTTGGCAAACAGGCTGTGGATGTGCTGCATGAGCTGATTAACCAAGGCAAACCGAAGAAGCAGATCATTCTGCAACCGGAGCTGATTGTGCGTCAAAGTACAGGACCTGCTGCAAGATAAAGGGCCTGTAATTGGAAAAGAAAGCGTTGACATTTCCTCGAAGGGTGAAATATAATGAGTGCGTGAATGAAACCCCTTTCATAAAGTGGAACGGGTTTTATGTTTCAGCTTAATGAAACCCATTTCATGAAACGGGTTTCAGTGTAGTCATCCATTCATTATATCAAGGGGGCGTAACGTATGAGAAGAAGTTTAAAGGTCATTTCGTTATTGATGCTGGTCATGGTAATGGGTCTGACAGCCTGTAGCAGCGGGAGTAAAAACGGTTCTTCCGGCGAGTCCGGTGGCAAGGTTGATTTGAGCATGACGATCTGGGGCTCGGAGGATGAGAAGAAGATTTATCAGGAACGACTCGACATTGTGAAACAGACGTATCCCGATATTAACGTGAAGCTGAACGTGGTTGCAGGGGATTATGACCAGAAGGTACAGACCATGATCGCCGGGGGAACGGCGCCGGACATCATGATGATTGCCGAGAACTATCAGGCTTACGCCTCCAAGAATCAGATTATACCGTTGGATGACATGATTCAGGCGAACAATGTGAACATGTCCGAGCGTTATTCCGATGATATTGCCAACCTGATGAAGTATGATGGCAAACAATTTGGTTTGCCGGATCGGGCAGGTGCGATGGTCCTCTTTTATAACAAAGATCTGTTCGACAAGGCTGGGGTGGAATACCCAACCAAAGATTGGACGCAGGATGATCTGATGGCGGCAGCTCAGAAGCTGACGGTGAAGGAGAATGGCAAAACGGTTCAATGGGGTTACTACCCAGGTAGCTGGTGGCCGCAATGGATGCAGCTGATCTACCAGAACGGTGGCTCATTGTTCGATGAGAGTGGTAAACCAACCTTCAATACAGAGCCTGTGCGGAAAGCATTACAATTCATGAATGACCTGACCTTCACACACGGTGCGGGACCAACACCAACCGAGATTGCCGACATGGGGAATATCGGAGCCGATCCGTTGTTCGCTCAGGGCAAGATCGCCATGGAAACAACAGGGTTCTGGAACATCGGTTCACTTGCCAAGGTGGAAGGCATTAATTGGGATATCTCTCCGGTATGGGGCGAAACAAATGCATTCTTTAACGGGTTAACCATTACCAACGCTTCCAAACACAAGGAAGAAGCTTTCAAAGTCATCGAAGCACTGACCACACCGGAAGCACAGATGCCGATGGTCAAAGCCGGTCAGGATGCTCCTGCAACCAAAGCAGGTTTGTCCAGTGATGAATTCCTCAATGCTGAATACGGCGGCAAAAAAATCAACATGGCTGCGTTCAGTGAATCGACGATCTATGCAGAACCGTTCAATCCACAATGGAACGAAATGATGAAGCTCATTAACGATAAGCTGGGTGTGTACTTCAACAACAAAGCCTCGCTTGATGATACGGTAACCGAAATTCAGAGTGGACTGGAAAGACTCTACAAATAGAGGATTTTTCTGAACATGCACAAATAGCAGCGACAGCAGGACAGGTGGAATCGGCGTGAATGCGGGTTCCATCTGCTCTCTGCGTCATGGGAGGGCTTAACGTGAGAAAAAAGGACGGGAAATGGTTCTACATCTTCATCTCGCCTTGGCTGATCGGGTTTCTGGGGCTGACCCTGGGTCCGATCCTGTTTTCCATCTATATGAGCTTCACGAATTGGGATCTGTTCCAGTCCCCTGAATTCATTGGTATCGACAATTACAAAACGTTACTGACCGATGATCCGATCTTCTGGAAATCCGTCGGCAATACATTCTTCTATGCACTAATATCCATTCCGCTGGGCATGTCGATCTCGCTCTGGATTGCATATTACCTGAACAAGAAAATCAAAGGGATTACCTTCTTCCGTATTCTGTTCTATCTGCCTTCCGTTGTTCCGGTGGTTGCGAGTTCATTGCTCTTCATCCACTTGCTTGCGCCGACGGAAGGATTGATCAACCAGGCACTTGCGATCTTCGGTATTCAGGGTCCCGCCTGGCTTCTTGATCCGAACTGGGTTAAGCCTGCATTGATTCTCATGTCATTATGGGGTGTAGGTGGTGGCGTGGTATTGCTGCTTGCAGGGATGAAAGGGATTCCACAGGAGCTGTACGAGGCCGCTGCCATTGATGGAGCGAAGAGTACGCAATCGTTCTTCCATATTACATTCCCGATGTTGACTCCCGTCATTTTCTTCAATCTCGTGACTGGTATGATTGGAGCGCTCCAGACCTTCGCGCAGGTATTCATCGTCACTGCCGGCGGACCTGACAATTCAAGTCAGATGGTTGTTCCCTATTTGTTCCAGAATGCGTTCCAATTCTACAAAATGGGATATGCATCGGCGATTGCCTGGGTACTATTCATCATCATCATGGCGTTGACACTCGTTGTATTCCGTTCATCGGCGCTATGGGTGCACTACGAGGAGGGAAAAGCCAATGAGTAATCCATCGACTGTGGAGAAGACGATATCCTATATTTTTCTGATTCTGGTCGGGGTGCTGCTTGCTTCACCTTTCCTGTACATGATCTCCATTGCACTGGCAAGTGACGCAACAACCGTCAAATCAGCTTTTACCTTCGTACCAATGGAGTTCCAATGGTCGAACTTTTATACCATCTTCACGAATAACAATCTTGGCACGTATCTCAAAAACTCGGTCATCATTACCGTCTTTACGATTGTCGGATCGGTATTATCAGCTTCGATCGTATCCTACGGCTTTGCCCGAATCAAGGCAAAAGGCAGCCGTTTCCTGTTTATTGTGTTGCTCAGTACGATGATGATTCCGGGTGAGGTTACGATGGTACCGCAGTTCATCATCTTCCGTCATCTGGACTGGATTAATACATTTTACCCGCTGATCGTACCAAGCTTCTTCGCTGGAGCGTTCAACGTATTCCTGATTCGGCAGTTTGTCATGAGTATTCCAAAATCACTGGATGAAGCCGCCATGATCGATGGTATGGGACACCCGGGAATCTACTGGAAGATCATCATGCCACTGACTTATCCGATACTTGCGGCCATTGCGATCTTCTCATTCTCCTATAACTGGGGCAACTTCATGGGGCCGCTCATCTATATCAATGATCCGGAGAAAATGCCGCTGGCACTTGGAGTGCAGCTGTTGACTACGGTAGGTGGTGGGCAGATGCCACCATGGAACCTTGTGATGATCGCTTCCCTGTTCCTCACGATTCCAATGGTGTTGGTATATCTGTTCGGACAACGTTATGTCTATGAAGCCAACATTAGCGGCGGAAGCAGCGGAATCAAGTAACAGAAGGTATCTGTAGTTTGTGTATGTACTGAACCTGACGTTGAAGGTCAACGAAGTAATTACCGTACATGGAGAAGGGATTGTATAGCCCATGGCGCATAAAGAACAACGCAGCAGGAGCAAACGGAACTATATCCTCATGGGTGTAGCCCTGATTGCCCTGCTGGCAGGAGGAGGAATTGTTATCAATCATTTTGCCAATGAATCATCCAAAACGCTTGAATTTCAAGAGGAACCGGTACGTCTGAAGCTGGATCAGTCCTATGATCATTTTGAAGGCTGGGGCACGTCACTTGCCTGGTGGGCCAACGATCTGGGCGGATGGAAGGATCAGGCGAAGGTGAGTGAAGTGATGGATCTGGTCTTTGATCCGGAGAAAGGATTAGGTCTGAACATCGTTCGTTACAATATTGGCGGTGAGGAAAATCCGGAGATGAAAGCCCTTCGTCCCGGCGGGGATGTACCTGGCTTCCAGCCTGAACCTGGAGAGTGGGATTGGGAGGCTGATGCAGGTCAGCGGGCTGTATTACAAGGCTCGATGGAGCGAGGTGTGAATATTGCTGAAGCATTCTCCAATTCACCACCTTACTGGATGACGATCAGTGGATCGGTGACCGGAGCCGTGGATGGCAGCAATAATCTGCGTGATGATCAGTATGATGCATTTGCCGACTATCTGACCGAAGTTGTGAAGCATTATCGGGACGAGTGGGGGATCACTTTCCGCACACTGAATCCGCTCAATGAACCTTCCTCTGATTGGTGGAAGAAGGGCAATATGCAGGAAGGTAGTCATTTTACGAATGAGAAACAGGCCGAGATTATCAAAAAAGTTGCTGCATCGTTGAAGAGCAAAGGACTGGACGGAACCGTCATTAGTGCCGCAGACGATAATAGCATTGATGAGACGGTGTTTAATTTCAACCTCTATGATCAGGACACGCTGGACGTAATCCAGCAGATCAATACCCACTCCTATAATGGTAGCAAAATGGAAGAGCTACGCACATTGGCAGAACGCCACGGCAAGAAGCTGTGGATGTCCGAGTACGGAACAGGCGGCAGCGAGCCGCACAGTCATGAGGATATGACCTCGGTGCAAGAGTTGGCGGAGCGAATCATGTTTGATCTGAAAATCATGCAGCCATCCGCCTGGGTATACTGGCAGGCCGTTGAAGATGAAGGCGCCAATAATAACTGGGGCTTCATTCATGCCAACTTTAACGGAGAAGAGCAGTATGAAATGACTAAACAGTATTATGGCATGGCCCAGTTCACAAAGTTCATTCGTCCCGGCGCGACGATTATTCCAACGGATGATGGACGCACACTGGCGGCTTATGACGCGGAACGTCAGAGACTGGTGCTGGTGATTCGTAATGAATTGTCAGAGGGAACAACGGCGTTTGAACTGGAAGGGTACACGTATGGAAAATCAGCCACTGCGCAGGTGTATCAGACTTCACCGGATCGGAACATGGAACAGCTTGAAGACATTCCGGTGTATGCCAACGGACTTGAAGTGCCTACGGCCGACAATTCCATCACAACGGTTGTACTGGAAGGCGTGACGTTGCAGGCGAACTGATAATAACACTCGGAAGGTTATTAGGTCATCTGAGTGCTGGTGTAAATATGAACAATATCATTTTGAACTAATCATTTACACAGAAACGAAGAGGACAGAAATAACTTGAAGAAGCGGAGCGTGCGCCTTTATCCCTGGATTTTCCCATTGAAAAGGAATTCATAAAATCTGGGGATAACAGCGATCGGAAAGTTGTTCTGTAATCGTAGTACCCGTGCAAATCGCTTTTAGTTTAACGGATATGGTTCCCTTAAATGAACAACAGGACATATGAACCTATATAAATTGAACTAAACATTTACACCAAACGGAGAGGACAGAAAAAAGCTGAAGAAGCGGAGCGGTCGCCTACAAGCTTTCTGCAAGAAAGCTACATCGGAAGCATACGCTATCCCCGGATTTTCCCCTTTGAGAAAAGGAAATCAAAAAATCTGGGGATAACAGCGATCGGAAGGTTGTTCTGTCATCGAAGTGTGCAGTGTAAATAATCTTTAGTTCAATTTATATAAATAAAGAGAAGGAGGGGATAACTTTGACAGAGAAAGCATCCCTTTTGCTGCAGGAACAGGAGCAGAACATCGCGAGGGCTGAGAACGGTGTTCAATCTGAATTAACATACGATGCACGCAGCTTTTTCCTAAACGGAGAGCGTGTATTTCTGAACAGTGCAACGATCCATTATTTCCGTATGCCAAAGGAGGAATGGCGTGAGGTTCTGCTGAAGGCGAAGCTGGCAGGTATGAACTGCATCGACACCTACTTTGCGTGGAATGTGCATGAACCGGAAGAAGGACAGTGGTCCTTTGAAGGGGACAACGATTGCGGAGCATTTCTGGATTTGTGCGCGGAACTGGGCATGTGGGTCATCGCGCGTCCGGGTCCGTTTATCTGTGCAGAATGGGATTTTGGCGGTTTTCCATACTGGCTTGGTACGAAGGACGGCGTGAAATTCCGGGAAAATAATGAGACGTATCTGCACTATGTGAATTTGTATTTTGACCGACTTGTGCCGATCATTCGGAAACGCCAGCTGTCTGCCGGGGGTCCGGTCATTCTCGTGCAGGTGGAGAATGAGTACGGGTATTTGATGGATGACGCTGCTGCAAGTGACCATATGAATACGCTGAGAGATGGATTGTTGCAACGTGGCATTGACGCTACGCTGATCACTTGCGTTGGCGGGGCGGAAGGCACAATTGAAGGGGCTAATTTCTGGTCAGGTGCTGACGGGCATTATGAGAAACTCCGAGCCAAACAGCCGGACACCCCGAAGATGGTCACGGAATTCTGGACCGGATGGTTTGAGAATTGGGGAGGACCTTCAGCCATTCAGAAGACAGCGCCTTTGCTGGAGAGACGCATCATGGAAATCCTGCGTGCCGGGTATACCGGAATCAGTCACTACATGTTCTATGGTGGCACGAACTTTGGTGGATATGGCGGCAGAACGATGGGTAGCAGTGATATTTTCATGATTACGTCCTATGACTATGATGCACCGCTGAACGAATATGGACGGGTGACACCGAAATATGCAGTAACCAAGAATTTATCCTATTTCGTCCATGCTTTCGGGGCCCTTCTGATGGAAACAGAAGAAATTCCAGAAGAACAGATCGTTGTACGTCATCCTGAAGGCATATCTGTACGAGGCAGACAGGCTGACAACCAGAAGATTTGGTTTCTGGAGAGTCACAAGGATGAACGCGAGACAATGCACATTACGCTGGAGGAAGGCCGGACTCTTCCCGTATCGGTGAATCCAGGTCAGATTGTTCCGTTGCTGGATCGAGTACAGATTGCTGAACACGTATACCTGACTGCGGGTACGATGATTACGGGCAATGAAATGATAAACGGAGAATTAACCCTGTTCATCGTGGCCGCTGCGGGACAGCGTTCTGTTGTTGAACTGGAAGCCGGGGCATTGAATGTCACGGGCAGTACGGTGCAAGTGCTGGTCGAGCATGATTCAGCAAGGAACGTATACCGCTTCGATCTGTTTCATTTCCAAGAACCGGGAACAATCCAACTGGAAGCAAACGGCACACCGATCCGTTTCATGATTCTAGATCAAGAAACGATGAATCGAACATGGCGATTGGAAGCAACAGAACAGAAGGGACTTCGTTATGTGATCGGCTTCGATGATGTAGACGTATTGCCATCCGGCCAGGTCAAAGGCATGATCTCTGACCCGGATCGGACAATTACGCAGCTTGGTGACTGGGCCGATGGAGAACGGGCGTTCACAGGTCACGAGTTTCTCGTCAGTCAGGAGTCCATCCCTGGAATACAGCAGCAGCTTCCATGGACATCGCCAATTGCACCGACGTTATCTGATTCTCCTGAGCTGTCACTTATTACGTTAACTGCAAAGCAACGCTCGGCGAGTGGACAACCGGAAGACTTCTCCCGGTATGGACAAGATTTTGGTTATCTATTGTACGAATGCGATTTCGAAAGTCCAACCGAAGGAATTACGAGTCTCATTTTGCCGGATATCCAGGATACCGCCAGAATCATCGTTAATGGTGTTCAGCAGGCATTAGTGCGTCAGGTAGGGGCAGCAGGTGTGGAGTTGCACATGGCCAAAGGAAAGAATACACTTCAGATTCTGGTGCAGCATATGGGCAGATTGAACTTCTCCCCGTATCTGGGTGAGAGCAAAGGTTTGGCTGGTGCTGTGTATCTGAATGGCCAAGTTCAGGATATTCGTCGGGATTGGCATATGGAGAGTGGACTTGTGCATCTCGATGAGGTTAACGCTATACATGGGGCGCCACGTATCAGCAGGAGCTTTAAGCTGGATGGCATGGATCGCGCGATTCTTGTGGGTGCCTTGAGCAAAGGTCTTTGTATCAATGGCATCGAAGTTCCAATGGAGGGATATCAGGATTGGTTTGCCTTCCAGACGTTAGACATATCTCTGTATATCAAGCCCGGAGAGACGAATACACTGGAAATGCCGTATAGCCGTTCATTACTGAATCGACTGGAACTGATCACGTATCCAAGTCAGGGCGAACTGAAGGATTGGCGTATGGCAGGGACGGATGCATTGCTTCCCCAACAATGGGAGAGATACGAGGTAGAACAGGAAGCGTTCCATCCTGGACAGGGATCAATCCAGCGTGCAGGACAGCCTGGTATCGCCTCAGGTGGCAATTGTACTGCCAATCTGGTGACCGTTACCTCGGACGATGGGATCTCAAGTGTTATGGTGAGCGAGAAGTCTCACTCTACATCTGGTACCCTCCGAGCACAAGACTCGTACGGTCAGCCCGTTTGGTACCGCTGGCGTTTCACCAAGCCTACCCTTTCCGAGCACCATAAGGTGAACTTGATGCTTCGCCTGACTGGGATGAGCAAAGGAACCATCCACTTGAACGGACATCATCTGGGTCGTTACTGGCAGATTGGTCCGCAAGAGGATTACAAGATCCCGGTAGCCTGGCTGCAGGAAGAGAATGAATTACTTTTGTTCGATGAAGAAGGTAAAACACCAGAACGTGTACGTTTTCTTTTAGATGGGCCATCCCGTTATCCATGGGTTGTTTTGAAGTAGCTCATGTATTGATCGTTGGCTGTCTTATTGATTGATTTAGAGATGTAAGGGAGCGATGACTGGAACGAGATCGTTCGAGTTTGAAGCAGCCTTTTATTGTAATGGACCAGGATTAGAAAATAGCAACACATGACGCAAAAGTTTATTTTTACCGCAGTCATACCCCCTCATTTTCTTAGCCAGATTGACCTGGGTTTGTGAATCTTGGGATTCGGTCTTGGGAGTGAGTTCGGCTAAGGGGATGGGGAACTGTGGTAATCAGGTTTGTGCAATAAGCAGAGGGAACATTTGTGGCACGATTATTTGTAAACGTTTACATATATAAAGAGTGTTCATCCATGATCTGTGAAGGGAGTGATGCTTCATGTAATTGGAATTTGAACAGGTAGTCGTAAGGTGTGTTATAGAGGTTGACTCCAAGATAACGTGTATTCTGCCATAGGGTATGTTAAGTCTAATTAATTATTCCATTTAATCATGGATAAGGAGATGACCCAATGTTGACGAAGAAGGAAGAGGGGATAGGAATAGGAGTTGAAAAGTCCAGCGGTTTCAAGGCCGGAATGATCCTGCTGATCGGAACATTGCTTCTATTAACGATGTTATTCCCCAATACAGCCAGAGCAGCGACAAGTGTTTATACGATATCCGCCTTTACGAACACAAGTGAGTCCAATATGTATATCTATGAATCGTATAATGCGACCCACTATGGTTTGCTGAAAGGGCCAGCCTATACACCTCCGGCCAATCTGATTCGCGATCCCAGCATCATGAAGCACACAGATGGTCTATATTACGTCGTTTACACCACGAACTGGTCGGGTAACACCATCGGCATCGCCTCCAGCCCGGATAAGGTAAACTGGACATTTGTCCGTAACATTACATTATCCACACCGACCACAATCGCACACACCTGGGCACCAGAATGGTTCAAAGACAGCAACGGCAGTCTGAACATTATCGTGTCCCTTTCACCAGGCAACTATGAGAATTTCAAACCATATGTCCTCACAGCTTCAGGTAGCAATCTAACATCTACCTCATGGTCTGCCCCTACTGAACTGGCGGGCATTGCTCCCAATTATATCGATACGTTTATCGTGAAGACAGGCTCAACCTATCATGCTTTTACCAAAAACGAGACCACCAAATACATTGAATATGCGACATCCACCTCGCTAACGGGTCCTTATACCTTCAAAGGCACAGGGGATTGGGCAGGTTGGGGATCTTGGGTGGAAGGTCCGGCGCTTGTTCAGCTGGATAATGGTTCATGGCGAATCTACTTTGACGGCTATGCGACACAAAAATATTACTACAGCGACTCTGCTGACAACTTCCAGACTTGGGGTGCCAAGCAAGAGATTGCAGGTCTTACCGGACTGGTCCGGCATATGACCGTATTGAAAGAGTCCGGACAACCGGGTGATATCCGCAAGCTGGAGTCCTTCAATGTACCTGGCAGCTTCATTCGTCACTACAACTATCAGGCACGGATTGATGCCAATGTCAGTCCGGCGGAGGATGCACAATTCCGTATCGTTCCAGGTCTGTCAAATGCAACAGGCATTTCGTTTGAGTCCATGAATTATCCGAGTTATTTCCTGCGCAATAATAATGGCAGCATCACACTTGTGAAAAATGACGGCAGCGCTACATTCCGAAATGACGCCACGTTCAAACGTGTAAATGGACTTGCTAATGCTAGTTGGACATCGTACGCGTCATTTAGTAACCCGAACCTGTATCTGAGACATTACAATAATGTGCTGAAATTGGAAGCTGTCGTTACCGCACTAGATAAGTCAGACGCGACCTTCAGAGAGGTTGCACAATAATAGGTATTTATTTTCTAAGTTAAACTATACATTTACACGATAACGGAGAGGTCAGAAATAACTTGAAGAAGCGAAGCGTGCGCCTACAAGCTTTCTGAAAGAAAGCTGCATCGGAAGCATACGCTATCCCCGGATTTTCCCCTTTTAGAGAATAATTAAAAAAATCTGGGGATAACAGCGATCGGAAAGTTGTTCTGACATCGGAGTGCAAGTGTAAAATTCATAAGGAGTGAAGCGGATGAAGTGGTTAAAACGAATGAGCTCGCTGCTGCTGGCAGGAAGTCTGCTAACAAGCAGTTTAGGTCTGGGGACAGAGGTATCTGCTGCAGGAGCATACACGGCTGTTGCCGATCCATCGAAGCAATATCAGACGATGGAAGGATGGGGAACATCCCTCGCGTGGTGGGGCAAAGTGGTCGGAGAATATTCCAATCGGGATGAGTATGTGGAGAAAATGTTCAATGCAAATACCGGACTGGGACTGAACATCCTGCGGTACAACATTGGAGGCGGTGATAATCCATCATCCAATATCCTCGAATATCGCAAAGCCGTTCCTGGTTACCAGCCTTCTCCAGGCGTGTATGACTGGAATGCAGATGCAAACCAACGATATATGCTGCAAGCTGCCAAAGCGCAAGGTGTGAATGTTATCGAAGCTTTTGCGAATTCCGCACCATACTGGATGACGATCAGTGGTAATGTGTCCGGTTCGGCCAATGGTGGGAACAACCTCAAGCCGGATTACTACGATGATTTTGCTGATTACTTAACCGAGGTTGTGAAGCATTTTCGGGATAACTGGGGGATCACATTTGATAGTGTAACTCCACTGAATGAACCGATCTCGACGTGGTGGAAGCAGGGCAATGATCAGGAGGGCATGCACTTTGACCGGGCGGATCAGAACACCATTCTGAGTCAGCTACAAGCTTCGTTGAATGCGAAGGGCCTGTCCACGAAGCTGAGCGCACCGGAAGAATACAGTATCGATGATACCAATGTGTCGTTCAACAGCTACGGCAATGCAGTTAAATCAGCGATCACTCAGATCAACACCCATACGTATGGCGGAAGCAATCGTACGGCTTTGCGCAACACAGCAACGTCTGCGGGCAAACATCTGTGGACCTCGGAATATGGAGATGGAGATGCAAGTGGACTTACGATGTCACGGACCATCCTCAAGGATATTCGTAATATGGGCGCAAGTGGATGGGTGTATTGGCAAGCCGTGGATAGTGCAGAAGGATGGGGATTCTTCAAGAACGTGTTGAACAATACGCAAACGACCAGTTACACCGTGAACCAAAAATATTATGTCATGGGCAACTACAGCAAATTTATTCGTCCGGGGTACAAGATTATCGGCATGAGTGATGCCAATACCCTTGCAGCCTATGATGCAGCTTCCGGCAAAGTAGTGCTGGTTACAACCAATTCGGAATCGACGGATACAACGGTAACCTATGATCTCAGTCGTTTTACGAATACAGGCACGTCTGCTCAAGTATATCGGACCTCTTCAACAGAGAAGTTGCAGCAACTGACCAATATTTCGGTGCAAAACAAAACCTTTACCGCTACAGCCAAGGCTAACTCGGTCACAACTTACGTCATTTCCGGTGCAACTTACAATGGGGGTACAGGATATGAATCCGGGGCAATCTACAAATTAATCAACCGCAATAGTGGACTTGCACTTGATGTTAACGGTGCTTCTTCTACAGGTGGGGCAACGATCATTCAGTGGAATGATAATGGAGCAGCCAACCAGCAATGGAAGCTGGAGTCGGCAGGTAACGGATATTACAACATCCGCAATGTAGGCAGTGGCCTTTTATTAGACGTGAATTCGAGTTCCACACAAGGCGGAGCCGCTCTGATTCAATGGCAGGATAACGGAGGCAACAATCAGCAATGGCTGCCAATTGATGTGGGAGGATATGTGGTACTTGCGAATCGAAACAGTGGCCTTACGGTTGACATCAATCAAGGGTCTCTAACCGCAGGTGCCTCCACGATTCAGTGGGCCGACAATGGCGGGGCCAATCAGCAATGGAGCCTAGTCAAAGTTAATTAATGTGAGTACGCATGAAATAAACGTTGTTACGTGTCCTTCTTTCTTGGAGGTGCAGTGCTCTAAGCGACACTGCACCCTCAAGGAAAGTAGCTATTTTAGACATACATATATTCATCCACCCAGCTGGTACTTAACGAAAACGGGATAGGGTGAACCTGCTAATATCCTGATCCGTGTGCCCTGTTTGCACCAAGTCGGATAGAATCTGCCCAATGGCACTTGCAAACTTGAAGCCGTGACCGGAGAAACCGCCTGCGAGCCACACACGTTCATGGGCAGGGTGTCGGTCGATAATAAAATCTTCATCCGAAGTGAATTCATACTTGCACACACTACCACGTTTCAATTCCCCGGCTGCCTGAGGCATATGAAGTTCGAGCAGCCTGCGCAGATCCCCCTCGTCCGTTTCTTCCGTACCAAAAGGAGCCATTGTACTTCCTGGTGTCCACATTTGGCCCGTATCATGACGACCCATCTTCAGACCTGATCCGCCAATGCTTGGAAATCCATAATATGTACCTTCTTTTCCTGCCAGTGTAAAACCGGGGAAGTGTGCCTCGCCATACAAGGCTTCTGGTGCATCAAACCATCCAACCGTTTTACGCACTGCCTGAATTGGGAGATCCACAAAAGGTTTTAATGTCTGAAACCAGGCGCCAGCGCTCAGGATGATTTGATTTGCATGGTATGTCTCACCACCTGAAGTCTGAACTGCAACGGAATGGGGTCCGTATTCGATATGCTCCACAAGCGTGTGCGTTAACAAGGTGGCACCGTGAGTCTCGGCTGCTTTGCGGAAGGCACGAATACAGGGTTCACTATACAGATAACCCGCATCAGGCTCATACATGCCCTCGTAATGTTCAGGTATTGTAATACCTGGCCAGCGTTTCATCACCTCGGCTGCGTGCAACGTTTCATACCGAATACCTGCATCATCTGCATGGCTCAATCGGTTGTGGAAGGAATGAATCTCTGGATCAACCACATTTATTACACCGGAAGGAACAAACAGTTGGTCTCCGGTCGTTTCCTCCAGCTCGTGCCATAACTTCTGTGCAAGTAATGCCATGGCAATATAGTCAGGCCCACCACTGTACACATGGCGCATCAGTCTGCTATCCCCGTGATGACTTCCTTCCGTATGCGGAGGATCAAAGGCATCAATTAATAAAGTTTTGCATCCACTGCGCGATAGATAATACCCAGCACTCATACCCATGGAGCCGGCTCCAACGATAATAACGTCATATGATTGTGTGATAATAGCACGTCCTCTCCTTATCAATCCTTTTCTACAGTAATGCCTTAATAGAACATATTAATAGTAAAAGCTTGATGAAGGCAAGTGTAGTAAAATGGACTTCTACAATAAATGTTGGCAAAGGAGACCAAGCATGAGTGAGCAATTTAGGTTTGATCTATTTCCATTAATTCAGACAGAACGATTCATCCTCCGGTCGGCAGAGGCTGGAGACAGCCATGATCTGTTGGAGTTATATTCCGACGAAGCTGTGGTTCAATATATGCCATTCACTCCCTTTGAATCCGTGGAGGATGCACAGGGTGAGATGAACTGGTATACGAAGATTTTCAAGGAACACACGGGTTTACGCTGGATGATTGAAGACCGTGAAACTCGTAAAGTGATCGGAACCTGCGGGTTCCTGAACTATGAAGATGTACATAACCGTGCAGAGATTGGATACGATTTGCGTTCCTCTTTCTGGGGCCGCGGTGTGATGACGGAAGTGGCACATGCTGTGTTACATTTTGGATTCACAAGCATGCAGCTTAACAAGATCGAAGCGAAGGTTGAACCGGAGAACGAGGCGTCAATTCGCCTATTAAACAAGCTTGATTTTCAACAGGAAGGTGTACTGCGGCAGCATGAGTTCGAGAAAGGCAGATATATTGACCTTGCGGTGTTCTCCAAGTTACGAAGCGATATATAGGCATGCTAACCCTATAAGGATTCCAATGACTCCGAGCCGTAAGGCTTGTCCCTCTGAATGAGCCCATGCTATATTGGAGAGATGTGAGGAGATGAGGATATGAAGCTGGTGTCCTGGAATGTGAATGGCTTAAGGGCATGTGTGACCAAAGGATTTATGGATTATTATCAAGAGAGTCAGGCGGACATTTTCTGCCTTCAGGAGACCAAATTGCAAGCCGGACAGATTGAGATGGACCTGGGGGAAGATGTTTATCAATATTGGAATTATGCGATCAAAAAAGGATATTCCGGTACGGCTGTATTTAGCCGAATCAAGCCTATATCCGTTCGTTACGGGATGGAGGAGGACAGCGAGCCGGAAGGACGGATGATTACACTGGAGTATGATGAGTTTTATCTGGTGAACGTCTATACCCCTAACGCGAAGCGGGATCTGACCCGGCTGCCTTATCGTCTGGAATGGGAGGATCGATTCCGGGGGTACATTCTGCAATTGGAGCAGACTAAGCCGGTTATCGTCTGTGGTGACCTGAATGTGGCTCATCAGGAGATTGATCTGAAGAATCCGAAGCCCAATCTGGGTAACTCGGGATTTACCCTTGAAGAGCGTGGCAAGATGACCGATTTGCTTGCTTCTGGTTATGTGGACAGCTTCCGCCATCTTTACCCGGATCGTACGGATGTGTACAGCTGGTGGTCTTATATGCCGAAAGTCAGAGAACGGAATGTGGGCTGGCGCATTGATTATTTTCTGGTATCCAATCAATTGGCACCTAAGGTGGCAGATGCGCATATCGACTGCCATGTGATGGGCAGTGATCATTGCCCGGTGGGTCTTACTTTGCAACTATAGGTAAAAGGATCATCGTGAGATAGATTGAGGTAAGAGTTTTAGAATACAAGTATAGATGAACTGCAAGTTTCCTGAATGGGAGATTTGCAGTTTTTTTGCGTCACAGGTAGGGGAGGGACACTGGACTTTGGTTGGGGAAAGAACTGGACTCGGGATTGTTTCAATCCCGCTATTTCTTGGGTACGATTGAAGCATACATATATAGATGAACCTTTGGATAAGGGGTAGAGAAGATGAAGAAGGGGTTACGGAGAGGGTTAAAAGTGCTGGGAGGCATCATGCTTGCCACAGGACTTTTGCTGCTGGCAGGTACAGCGTATGAAGCGTATCAATCCACGCAGGATATGAAGTCCTATCCCCCGCCAGGCAAGTATTATGAAGTGAGTGGTCGCAACATGCACCTCTACACCGCTGGCAAAGGAGAGGTAACCGTGGTGTTTGCCTCAGGCTGGGGTACACCTAATCCGTATGTGGATTTCAGTCCGCTATATGACAAGTTGAAATCACAGGTAAAAATTGCGGTATATGATCGGTTCGGGTACGGATACAGCGACTATACGGATGAACCTCGTGATGTTGATACCATCTCGGAAGAGATCCACCAATTGCTGCGAACATCCGGTCAACGTCCACCTTACATTATGGTCGGTCACTCCCTAGGTTCGCTGGAGACACTGCGGTTTGCGCAAAGGTATCCTGATGAGGTGGCTGGCATGGTCATGATTGATGGCGGAAGCCCAGAGTATTACAGTCGTACGGACCTGAATATACCGGAATGGATGATGGATTGGTCCCGTTTTCTTGTGAAAACAGGCATCGCACGAACATTGCTGCAATCGGATCGCATGATGGCA
Source organism: Paenibacillus sp. FSL M8-0212 (assembly GCF_038004645.1). Classification (NCBI taxonomy): domain Bacteria; kingdom Bacillati; phylum Bacillota; class Bacilli; order Caryophanales; family Paenibacillaceae; genus Paenibacillus; species Paenibacillus sp. FSL M8-0212. Next base: position 4,337,664 of record NZ_JBBORP010000001.1, read on the forward strand.
TCTCTGGTCATTGACCCAAATCTAGTAACGGAACCGATGAAAAAAGCCGTCACGATATCCACGCTGAGACATGCGTACAATGACAATGTCATGGAAGAGGTTCGGAATTCCAGAACAAATGCTGCGTGTGTGCTTGAGAACAAAACAAAGTTTGATTTTCCCCTGACGATCCTGACAGCGGGTTCGGAGGAGTCGGATGAGGACAGCCAGGCATGGCAGGCCGATCAAGCGGGTTTTGCTTCATGGTCAACACACGGAACACAGCTGACGGTTCCACAAGCGACACACAGTATCCACAACAGTCAACCGGATATTGTCGCTGCTGAGATCATGAAATTAGTGACACCGTCCAGTGACCTATGAGTAACATGATTCCACAAACACATGATGAACAGGATGAGGAGGAGGGGTGGATGAAAAAGTTTAGAGTGATCACCCGCTTCCTATCCATTCTCGTAGCCAGTTGTTTATTGTCTTTAAGTGTATTATCTGTATCTGTGATATGGGTTAAGAATAATGTTCATGCGGTGCCTGTAATCCAGTCGTTTGAACGTGATTAGCACATAAAATGAAGAAGAAGGAGTGGTAACGGATGGTGAAGAGAAGGAAATATGTATTGGCCTGTGCGGCACTGGCGATGATGGTGGCCTTGAGTGCTTGCAGCAGCGCGGCAGACGAACCGAGTGATACTGAGAAGGTGGACACTGAGGTTTCCTCCGGAACTGGTGAACAAGCGACTGATGAAGGTGCAAGTGAAGCAACAACAAGTGCAGTGACCGAAACGGAGGGTACGACTGCACCAACCGACTCGGACTCGGTTAGTAGTGAGGAAGCCGCTGCTGGAACCAATGAGTTGCCAGAGAACTTGCCAAGTGATTTCCCATTGCCGGAAGATGCAACGATTCGTTTAGCCAATTCGGGTGAGAACGAAGGCAAGCAATCGGCCATGGTGATTTTCTCCACTGAACAAGATATGAAAACCGTATCCCAGCTGTATAAAGATTACTTCAAAGCCAAAAAGTTGACGGATGCAGGTCAGACGATCGATGACAAAAATATTATTATTCAGGGAACTGACCCGGAAACGCAGGATGTCTGGTCCTTGATTGGAGGAACATTGGCAGGGCAGGAAGGCGTCATTGAACTGACGTTGACCTGGACAGAAGCAGAAGCATAAGATATTGGCTATTGTTCTTTTCTGCTTTCTTTCTTCCTGAAATAACGAATGAACGCCATAATACCTTGCATACGGAGCCGCATTATTGCTGCACCGCTGCAAGGTATTTTTATTTCGAACTGGAAACCTGACAGGTTACATGGTATGTTATATCATTATAATAGAGTAATAGACAACTATAGAAGAAGACAGGAGAGGATTGAACATGATTAGAGTGGGTATTGTTGGTTACGGTAACTTGGGTAAAGGTGTAGAGAAAGCCATTTCCCAGAACGAGGATCTGGAACTGATTGCTGTGTTTACACGTCGTAATCCGGAGCAGATGGTTGCTGAAAGCACAGAAGTACGTTTTGAGCATATCTCTGCAGCGGAGCAATACATAGGCAAGATTGATGTTATGATCCTCTGTGGTGGTTCTGCAACCGACCTTCCAGAGCAAACACCAGCCATCGCCAAGTTGTTCAATACGGTAGATAGCTTCGATACACATGCGAAGATTCCTGAATTCTACAAAGAAGTTAATGCTGCGGCAGAGCAAGGCGGTCACGTAAGTGTCATTTCCACAGGTTGGGACCCAGGCTTGTTCTCCATGAACCGTCTGCTTGCACAGTCCATCCTGCCAGAAGGAAAAGAGTACACGTTCTGGGGCAAAGGTGTGAGCCAAGGCCACTCGGATGCTATTCGTCGTGTTCCAGGCGTTAAGGCGGGTGTACAGTATACTGTACCTGTTGAAGAGGTAATCAACCGTATTCGTGCAGGGGAGACACCAGAGCTGTCTACACGCGAGAAACATCTGCGTCAATGTTATGTGGTAGCAGAAGATGGTGCTAATCAGGATGAGATCCGTGAAACGATTGTGTCGATGCCTAACTATTTTGCAGATTACGATACAACTGTAACATTTATTAGCGAAGAAGAATTGAAATCCGAGCATGAAGGTATGCCGCATGGTGGATTTGTTATTCGCAGTGGGGTTACGGGTGCAGGTCAAAAGCAAATTATTGAATTTGGTCTGAAACTCGACAGCAATCCTGAATTTACAGCAAGCGTACTTGTGGCATATGCAAGAGCCGCACAACGCTTGAGCGTGGAAGGACATAAGGGAGCGAAAACGGTATTTGATATTCCGCTCGGTCACTTGTCTCCGAAATCGGCTGAAGATCTTCGCCGCGACTTGTTATAATTCTGATTTGTTCCAGTGATTTGTATAACAAACAGCTCGTCCTTGGATATATAGGACGAGCTGTTTTTTTGCTGTTGCTGTATACGATTCATACATTCATATGAATTGGCAGGTGCTATCTTGCTTGTATCCCTGCTCGTGCTCTTGTGGAAATGGCACCCTACACCCAGTGTGAGGGAATGTTAAGATGATCCGGCAACTTGGTATTCACATTACCTTTGGCCGCATTAATCTGGGATTGCGTGAGGAAGATGCCACCTCTCAGGTCTGCATCGCCCAGATCCGTATCCCGCAAGTCCGCGCCAATCCAATCGGCATTTCGTGTATCTGCATTTCGGAGATCGGCTGCGATCATTAAAGCCCCTCGGAAGCTTGCGCCCCGCAGGTCAGCCCCTTTTAAGTTGGCACCAAAAAAGTCACTTCCGGTACGTTTTTTGCTCTTCTTCGACTTCCCTTGTCCTTGAGAGGTAGATGGCACATGCGCGCGTACCATCTCACTTGCCTGAACCAAGAGTTGATTCACACTGGACCGATAATCGGCGATGTCCAGACGGAGGAGGGCCGCAGGCTCCAGATTGCTCAAGCGCTCAATCTCCTCATATAACTCACCAAATGCCGAGTGAAGGGATGACGTCTCCGGTCTCATCATCATTTCCTTCATATAACTGAGCAACTCGTGAAGTTGTCGCAAGGCAGGCAGACAATCGAACATCTCGTTTGCAGACTCTGGATGATCACGCCAATCTTTGCCCGCGTAGGTCACTTGGGACAGCTTCTGTCCAGCTCCGAAACAGTCGTATACCGTGCAACCTTTGAACCCTTTCTGCCGAAGCTGGGTATGGATACCGCAGCGATTGTCCGTGCGCAGATTGGGACAGGGTGTGCCGCTGGCTTTATCAAAAGCAAAGTCAGATGACTTGCCATAGGGCAAGGCAACACAGCACAGGCCAAAACATTGCTCACAGTCTGCGCTAAGATGAGGACTCGCAGTGCTGGCATATGGTTGGTTAGACAATGTAAACACTTCCTTATAATAGTACAAATAGATGGAATTACGTCAGTACCACTTTACCATTGCCTTACGATTAGAGCAATTGAAGCTAAGGAAAAAAGGGCAGTTACCCAAATAGATGGGAACGCCCTTTGATCATGGAAAATCACGTATTTAAATTAAACTACACCTTGAGCAATCATCGAATCGGCTACCTTGAGGAAACCGGCGATATTCGCTCCGGCTACGAGGTTACCTTCGCAGTCATACTCTTCAGCAGCTTCTACACAGCTGGTGTAGATGTTCTTCATAATGTCATGCAACTTGGCGTCTACTTCTTCAAATGACCAGGACAACCGCATGCTGTTCTGTGACATTTCAAGAGCAGACACGGCTACACCACCAGCATTAGCCGCTTTGGCTGGACCAAACAGTATGCCCGCGCCGTGGAAGACGTCAATGGCAGCCAGGGTGGAAGGCATATTTGCGCCTTCGCCAATGGCCTTCACGCCACCTTTAACCAGCAGGGCCGCAGCTTCTTCATCGATCTCGTTTTGCGTTGCACATGGAAGAGCAATATCACAAGGAATAGACCAGATGCCTTCACAGCCTTCGGTATATGTAGCATGCGGATGTTCTTTGATGTATTCGCTGATGCGAAGACGGTCAACCTCTTTCAGACGTTTCACGGTATCCAGGTTAATGCCTTGTGGATCGTGTATGTAGCCACCTGAGTCACTACACGCCACGACTGTAGCTCCAAGCTCCTGTGCCTTCTGAATGGCATAGATGGACACATTACCAGAGCCAGAGACAACGACTGTGCTGTCTTGGAAGCTAAGCCCCTTGGATTGCAGCATCTCCTTCACGAAGTACACACAGCCGAAGCCAGTCGCTTCCTTACGTGCCAAGCTTCCTCCGTACAGCAGTCCTTTACCTGTCAAAACGCCTGCTTCATGCCCGCCATGGATACGTTTGTATTGGCCGAACATGTAACCGATTTCCCTTGCGCCTACACCAATGTCACCTGCCGGTACATCCGTATCGGAACCGATATATTTGTACAGTTCTGTCATGAAGCTTTGCGTGAAACGCATAACTTCCAGATCCGATTTTCCTTTGGGATCGAAGTCAGAACCGCCTTTACCACCGCCAATGGGCAGACCGGTCAACGCATTTTTGAAGATCTGTTCAAAGCCAAGGAACTTGATGATGCCAGAGTATACAGAAGGGTGGAAGCGAAGTCCGCCTTTGTAAGGACCAATGGCACTGTTGAATTGCACCCGGAATCCACGGTTAACCTGAACTTTGCCCTGATCATCTACCCATGGGACACGGAATGTGATTACACGTTCGGGCTCAACAAGCTGTTCCAGCAGACTATGGTCCCTGTATTTGGGATGTGCTTCAATTACAGGAATAAGGGAATCCAGAATTTCTTTGACAGCCTGATGGAACTCGTCTTCATGCGGATTTCTGGCGACAACCGACTCATAAACGGCATGAACATATTCTGCGGCAGTAACTTGAACGGACTCTGTAGTTTCTTTTGTTATCGTGGACACTTTTTCAATGCACTCCTTTATTGTGTTAAAGTCTTCGGATGCTTATTTGCATAAATTGAATAAAAGTTTGTAGTTAAATATACAGTAAAGCAAATAAAAATACGAGATGAAAAACCATAAAATGTTTTTTATGCAGTAATTAAAATGTTCTATGGATCTACCACATGATGTGAAGAATTAAGTTATTAAATGGAAGATATGACCACAAATGATAATAAAAAAGCAAGTTAGACGAATATACTGGATTAAAATATTAGTTTTGGTAAGATGGTAAGAAGGTCTCGTATCCCGAGGTCTTTTTATAATAAAAAGGAGGAAAACAAGATGATGAAGAGAAACATGCCAATCAACATGGAGAACAAGGCTTGTATAGGGGGTGAAATCTATTATGAACCATAGGACTTCCCGCCATAATTGCAGAGAGAAGCTGGTGAGCCAGCTATTTACATTCGGTGAAGAGAAAAGAACATTTCTCGACGCCTATTTCGACGTGCGCGATCCAGAGCGGATACAATTGGAAAAACAATTGTCGGCATATACGGAGTATGTGGAAAAACTGCTTCTGGGCCCTGATGAAGATCTGGACTCAGCTGTATTGATCGGTAGTCATATTGATTTTGAATATATCGATTTTCATACATCAGATTCGTTCATGATTGTCATGCCAGAGGATACCAATCCTGATGAGGGGCGTATTTCCTTCCTCTCTCCAGTAGGGAGTCAATTACTGCTTGGCAGTGTAGGGGAAGTTAGATCTGTTCATACACCTTCAGGTTCCATGAGAATCCGCATTACGGGGATCGAGCTGAGGAGCGAAACCTTGAACGAGCCGGCCCTAGGGGGTGCAGATCATGCACTTTAAAGAGACGGACTTACCAGGGATTGGACGTAAATACTGGCTGCATACCCGTAGTGGTGAGCACTTGGTCATTGTGATCCATAACGACGAGCGACGTGACCTGTTCCATATGGAGTCAGGGGATACGCCTGAAGAGGTGGGTGATATGGTCTCCCTTGTCACCCTGGACGATGATGAAGCCCGGGCGGTAGCCGCTATCGTTGGTGGTATGACCTATAAACCGAAGTTTCAGGATGAGCGTGAAGTGATGCTTGAAGGGCTGTTAATCGAATGGCTGCGGATTGAGCCTCACGCCGCAAGCGTAGGCATGACGATTGGTGAACTAGATATCCGTCAGGCTACGGGCGCCGTAATTCTCGCTGTTGTGACCAAGGATAAGGAGAAGCATTTTAATCCAGGCCCGGATTATGCTTTTACCGCTGGAGCTACAATTGTAGTTGCCGGTGAACGGAATCAGATCAAACATCTCAAACAATTGTTGACTGATGGACGGACTTAGCCTATGGATATGCTCATATTCGAAGTGGGAATTGCCGTTGCGCTGATTACACTTACTGGGCTGATATCTTCACGATTACGATTTTCGGTCATTCCTTTCTATATCCTGATTGGTATGGCTGTTGGACCACATGCACCACAGATCGGCATAGTGGATTTACGTTTTATCGAAAGTTCAACCTTTATTGAATTTATGGGCAGGCTTGGCATTTTGTTTTTGCTATTTTATCTGGGTTTGGAGTTCTCAGTCTCCCGTTTATTAAAGTCTGGTAAAGCCATTCTGACCGGGGGAATGTTCTATGTAGGCCTGAATTTTGTCTCTGGATTGCTGTTGGGGTGGTTCATGGATCTGCCCCTTCAGGAGACACTTGTTGTCTGCGGGATCATGACCAGCTCTTCTACAGCCATTGTAGCTAAAGTGCTCGTTGATCTGAAACGTACGGCAAACCCTGAAACAGAGATTATTATGGGCATGATCATGTTTGATGACTTATTCATCGCGATTCATATCTCCATCCTGACCGGGCTTGTGCTCAGCGGGGCAACTTCATTCTTAAGTGTTCTGTTGGTATCGCTGTCTGCCCTGCTGTTTATTGTGCTGTTCCTGATTATTGGCAGGAAAAGCATCAAATATATTGATAAAGCACTGAATATCAAGTCATCAGAGTTGTTTCTGCTTACCGTCATGACACTGCTCTTCCTGGTGGCTGGTTTCTCGGAGACACTGCACGTAGCGGAAGCTATTGGAGCGTTGATGATGGGACTTGTGCTGGGCGAATCAAGACATGTCAGTCGGATTGAACATCAGATCATGCCTTTCAAAGATTTTTTTGGTGCAATTTTCTTCTTCAGTTTTGGCCTGACCATCGAGCCGTCTTCACTTGGCGGAGCTGTTGGCATGACGATTATTGCTGTTATTCTGACGATCGCCAGTAACTATGGTGCAGGTATGATCGCTGGCAGACTGGCTGGAATGAGCCCTAAGGCCTCGTTGAATGTGGGCTTTACCCTGGTCTCGCGGGGCGAATTCTCCATTATCATGGCGAACATCGGCAAGGCGGGAGGGCTCATGGCATCCATCCAATCGTTTGCCGTGTTGTATGTGTTAATTCTGGCTGTGCTGGGGCCTATCCTGACAAAAGAATCTCCGCGGATCTATGCTCAGTATGCGCGGCTAAGGAAGCGGATGAAACGAAGGGAAACGGGTTGAGTCAAATGCTGACTGTCCTTGGACAGACCGGGTATTCTGACCGTAGTGTTTAATAGGCGTCACACCATTCGGAGAGCGAAATTACTCCGGGGTGTGGCGTTTTTTTATTACTGGGAACCCATCCAATACAGGCTTGTTATTATATCAATTTCACCAAATTATGGTATGTATCCATATCTTGTGCGTGGTCGTGAATGTTCAAGTCCACGGGCAGGACTATAGTTGTGATTTGGTATAGAGGGATTGAAAATAAACAGTTATTATGTAAAATAATGTTATATTCAAATCTAGCAGTTGAATGGATATTTTACACGAGAACGGACGAGGAGGAATAGCTCATGAACAAGAAAAGTAGATTTCAACGGTTAAAATGGGCCGGTACAGGGATGTTGCTCAGTCTCGTATTATTTGCTCTACCTGCATCTGCTGCATGGAACGATACATATCAGGGTTACGCGACGTATACAGGCTCAGGCTACTCGGGAGGTGCGGTGTTGCTTGATCCCATCCCGGCGGACATGAAAATTACTGCACTTAATCCGTTCCAACTCAATTATAACGGTGTCAAAGCCGCTTTAGCAGGAGCCTATCTCGAGGTGCAGGGTCCTAAAGGCAAAACAACCGTCTATGTAACAGACCTTTACCCAGAAGGAGCCAGCGGAGCACTAGATCTCTCACCGAATGCCTTTAACCTGATTGGTGACCCAAAGGCAGGCAAAATCAATATCAGTTGGAAAGTGGTCAAAGCTCCAATTCAAGGCAACGTCTCCTATCGGATCAAGGAAGGCAGCAGTCAGTGGTGGGCAGCCATTCAGGTTCGTAATCACAAATACCCGGTGCTGAAGTTCGAAGTGAAACAGAAGGATGGTACGTGGCTCAATCTTGAAAAGCAAGACTATAATCATTTCCTCGGAACCGGACTGGGCAAAGAAAAACTAAACGTTCGTATTACCGATATTCGCGGTCAGGTATTAAATGACACGATCCCGGCTCTGCCTAATGATGGGTCAGGCGGTGCATATATCGTACCGGGCAATGTACAGTTTCCCGATTGACAGATATACGGAAGGTGTTATAAAAAGAAGTATGGTCATAGACGTATTCTTAACGAAAAGTCGTACACTGTACGGCTTTTTTTTGTATACGAAAAGAGGAGAATGTACCGTATGAAAAAAAGTTTGCCTTCATATCAGACAACACATCCCTATTGGAAACAGTATCAGGCCTTTTTCCCGGAAGAAGTGAGGTTAGGAGAGCATACAGCTCCTGAGGAAGAATGGTGGGAGTCAAATGGGGTTCATCTGCATATCGATCGCTTGCCTGCGTCGGAGTCTTCAATCAAAATTCTGTTCATTCATGGTGCGGGGGGCAATGGCAGGTTGCTCGCTCCGTATGCCCGCATGTTGCAGCGACATGGATACGAGGTGGTATCGCCAGATCTTCCGCCGTATGGGTTAAGTTACGCAATGTCTGGTACACGTATTAACTACGAACTTTGGATAGAGCTACTTGTGTCACTCATCGAACGGGAACACAAAAAAGATGGCAAGCCAATCGTTGTATTGGGAAGTAGCATCGGAGGTATGCTTGCCTATCATACCAGTGCACGCAGCAAGCGTGTTAAGGGTTTGATCGTAACTACATTTGTAGACACGAGTAATCCGGAAATGCGTGACCAGCTTGCGCCGAATCGTCTAGTAAGCCGGGCGGGAAAACGGATGATGGATCTGTTCCCAGGTCTGCTGGATCATGTACGTATTTCGGTCAAGCAGGTATCCCGGATGCAACTGATTACCAATAACAAGGAATTAACCCGGCTTATTATGAATGATCCACAAGCGGCAGCCACACGTATTCCGTTGGAACTGTTAAGAACGTTCCTTAATAAGGAGCCGGAGGTAAGCCCGGAACAGTTCAACCAGTGTCCGGTCCTGTTGGTTCACCCTGAACTGGACCCCATGACACCAATCAGGTTCAGCCAATCTTTTTTTGATCGTCTGGTGGTGGACAAGGAATGTGTGATCTTGGAAGGGGCAGGCCATTTTCCTATAGAGCAGCCAGGACTGAACCAGTTGGAGGTAGCGGTACTATTATTTTTACAACAAATTCAATGATGACCACAGGCTACTACACTGCTTCGCATAAGATAGTTTACATATCCTTAGTACGGAAAACACCTCCCATTAAGGGAGGTGAATTTGAATGTTTTTGATATGAATTGCGCTACCACCAACCTGAATCTGTGTGATTTCATTAGAGCTGTCCAAAGTTAATCTGGCTCGGATCTCAGAGGGGCGGTTCATGATATACCCTTGTCTGATCATGTACGTGTGAAGATGAGGATCTGTAAGCTGGTTGTACTGGGATAAATAACAGAGCATGGCACCATTGGATGTGCCCGTCGCGCTCTCTTCCGGTATATCATAAAGCGGTGCAAAATTACGGCATTCTGCCAGGACGTCCTCAGCATCTGATTCGAGTGTAAACACGTGATAACCTATGGCATGATGAGTCTTGCTTATTTCAGCGATACGCTGGAAGTCAGGATCGATTTTGGTTAGAACATCAACATTTTTAACAGCTATCATGATATCGGGTAACCCGGTAGACACAATCTGTACAGGTAGTTCGGAATGTAAATCCTCCATAGTAATGCGTAATGAGTCAGCAATCTGCTGACGGTCCACGATCTCCCCAAACTCTGGCAATGTCTGTGACAGATAGACTTCTCCATTGACTTCGATAACGACTTTAAGAATTCCCGCCAGTGTCTCCAATGTGTATGTACCAACATCAACGAGCTGCTGTGTCTTCATTAGATAAAATAAAGCAATCGTGGCATGCCCACAGAGATCGACTTCATCACTTGGAGTGAAGAAACGCACTTTGAAATCAGCCTGATCCGATGGCATTACAAATGCAGTCTCTGAAAACCCGACTTGTCGGGCAACCTCCTGCATCTGGGAATCAGACAAATGCGTAGCTTGTAAAACAACACCTGCGGGGTTTCCGCCAAGAGCCTTGTCCGAAAATGCATGTAATGTACTTACTTCAACTTCCATATCGTTACCTCGCTTGTTCAAGTATTGGATTCAGTATTGGATTAAGATTTAACATAATCGATAATCGACATTATATCACGATTGTTGAACTGGATCGTGAATCCCAGATTGCTATGATTTTTGGAATGAATAGGTCAAGTGACCGCGGGAAAAGGGTAATGAAAGGAGAGAGAGCATAACGTTAATCCAATGGAAAGGCTGGGATCTCTAATGAAAGCAATTGTGATTGAGGAATTTGGTGGAGCGGAACAATTGAAGGAACAAGAAGTAGCCAAGCCAGCGTGTGGAGTCAATCAGGTGCTGATCCGAACACATGCCACGTCGGTTAATCCGGTGGATTTCAAAATCAGACAAGGTTATATGAAAGAAGCAGCGGAGAATTTTCCCTTGATTCTGGGCGGCGATGTTGCAGGTACTGTGGCTGAAGCAGGCTCGAATGTCACGCGGTTCAGAGAAGGAGATCGGGTATTTGCACGTCCGCGTCAATTCGGAACCTATGCAGAATATGTTGCCGTCGATGCAGACATTATTGCCCGTATACCGGAGAAATTAAGCTTTGAGGAAGCAGCAGCTATCCCGCTGGCTGCGATGACGGCTTGGCAGGCCCTAGTGGATCATGGACGTTTAGCCAAAGGGCAGAAGGTACTCATCCATGCTGGTGCAGGTGGTGTGGGAACGTATGCGATTCAGATTGCCAAGTCCCTCGGCGCTGAAGTGGCTTCTACGGCGAGTGATTCAAACGAAGGGTTACTTCGCTCGTTGGGAGTGGATCATTTTATCAACTATAAAAAAGAAGATTTCTCGGAGATTCTCTCCGGTTATGATGTTGTACTGGACACCATGGGCGGTGATATTCAGCGCGACAGCTTCAAGGTGTTGAAGTCCGGCGGGCATCTGGTATCCTTGGTGGAACAACCGGATGAGAAACTTGCCAAGGAAGCTGGAGTAACGGCCAATGTCTTCATGATGGAGCCCAAAGGGGATCAACTGGATCAGTTGGCTGAACTGGCTGCGGAAGGCAAGCTCAAATCGGTTATTGATGGAACGTACCCGCTAACTCAACAGGGAGTAAGGGAAGCACATGAGAAGAGTGAAACCCATCATACCCGCGGGAAACTGGTTATTCAGGTGCAATAGAATTCATTAACTCGTAGAAGTATGTGGACTCATGAGTCTGATATAGATTGTACCAGGTCTGTAAGGTTTCTGGTGCAAAGACATCCAGCTTTTTCAGTACATGCATAGTAAATTCTAACGGAGCTATTCCAGTTGCAGTAACTACATTTCCATCGGTTACTGCTGGCTCCGTTTGATAATATGTTTCTCCCGTATAATCTGGGCATATCATCTTCAAGTAATCTAAATCATTGCTTGTATGCTGTATGGAGTGCAGTAATCCCGTCTTTGCAAGTCCAACCGTGGCACCACAAATTGCCGCAATAACCGTACCTTTTTCTATAGCGTCAGTAACTTTTTTTAATAAAGGATCATGGATGGTGTCCATCCAGGTGTTTCCTCCCGGAAGAATGATGACATCGTCACCGTTCAATGTACATTCATCAATAGAAATATGAGGAAGGATGTTCAATCCTCCCATGGTAGTTACCGGATGTTTATCCACGCCTACGGTTACGACCTGTAAAGGCTTGATCTCTTTCCTGAAATACCTTCCCGAGTTCAATTCAGCAGTTAGATATCCTACCTCCCAGTCTGACATCGTATCAAATACATATAGATATACGTTCTTCGTTTGCATCATACATGCTCCTTTTGTTTTCATGATTGAATGGATTACTCTTGTATTATAAATAAACTTCACTGACAACTACGGTCAGTGAAGTTTTAAAATTTGAAATTTATAGCCCTAAGAACTAATATAGGGACTGCTCCCCAATTGCAGTGGAATAAGATATAATAGGAGAAATTTATTCCATTTTGTGCATGAGGTGATAAGGATGTCCAACGAACTCATTCAAGCCATTCAATTGTTAAAAGAAAAGAAATGGGTAGATCTGACCCATACGTTTGGACCGGACTCTCCGCATTTTTCAGCTTTTGAGGCAGCACAATTCGATACCCTGTTTGATCACGATCAAGGTTTCTTTGCCCAGAGCTTCAATTTCCCGGGTCAATACGGGACACATCTTGATGCGCCGATCCACTTCGTTCGGGATACCCGGTATCTGGATGAACTAGGTTTGAAGGAGCTTGTGCTCCCGCTTGTGGTCATTGACCAGTCCGCTGAAGTGCAGAATAATCCGGACTTTACACTGGATGTGGAGCATATTCTTACATTTGAAAGAGAGCATGGCGTGATTGAAGCTGGAAGCTTTGTAGCCTTACGTACCGATTGGAGCAAACGCTGGCCTAACCATGAAACATTTGATAACAAGGATGCGGAGGGCAACAGTCATGCACCCGGCTGGTCGGTTAGCGCGCTCATGTTTTTATTCGAGGAAAGAAAAATACAAGCGATCGGTCATGAAACTTTTGACACGGATTCAGCGGTGGATTATCAGAAGAATGGAGCACTTCTGGCAGAATATTATGTACTTGCCCAGGATACATACCAGGTCGAGCTGTTAACAAACCTGGATCAAGTGCCGGCTAAAGGCGCTGTTATTTTCAATATTGTACCGAAGGCGGAGAAAGCATCCGGTTTTCCAGTCCGGTCTTTTGCCATTTTGCCTTAAATCGGGGTAGATCAAAAACTCATCGTGGTTGTCGGTATGCATCGGAGCTGGGATTTAATCAAACCAGATGACTGGACCCGCGATTTCTTGCAAGATAGTATAATGAGGATTACTAAAGGTATCTCGTTGATCGATGAGTTTTGAACGACTAAATGGAGGATACTCATTGGGCTAACGGGGAACGTTAGCTCAATAAAACAAAGAAAGCAGCCGATCATTGTGATTGGATGCTTAGTTTAACAAGGTACTTAAATTGGTCGAACTGGGCGGTTTTGTACAGTGTGAAGAAGTGATCAGCTAGTGGAGTTGGCAATGAGCTCAAGCTCGGTTATAACTTCATCCAGCGGCTTCCTGGTGTCGATCTCAACAGTAGCTCCAGCACGTAAGAGAGGCTCAACACTAGCGACGTTTTGTTTAATTTCTTCACGTTGATCGACAGTTTTTCCATAATCGTTCGTCTTACGGGAAGCTATACGTTCAAGGATTACTTCGAGGGGGGTACTTAACAACACTACTGCATCGAACATCGGGTAAAACTTCCCCTGATTTGATACACAACCCGAAATGAATAAAGTACCTTCGCTATGTTCAGTGAGCAGCTCATCAATTCGATTCTCGTTCCATAACCACCCAGAACCATCCACATTCTCGCTCCAACCATCATAATCGGTGTCGATAACTCTATGACCTCTATGAGCAAGTTCGCCCAGAACCGTTGATTTACCTGTACCCGACATTCCTGTCACCAGAATTATCGCCTTCTTTTTTGATATTGAGCCCGAAGTATTTGTCATATTTTCACCCCTTTATAAGAAAGTCAGGTAAGTTAGCTTATCAGGAACCAAGTCCTGCTAGTATGTGACCTATTGGAAAGATAAATGTGTATTATGGCAAACTTATGGGTTGAGTCACAACTAACAAAGTCTAAATAATTCACTTATGTAAATAGCAAGGGAGGCGTATTCCGCCTCCTTTTTATGATGTTACTTTTGATCCGAGTGAGGATCTTGATTAAATCTTTGAGAGATTTTTTTCTCTGTTTTCTTACGCCGTATCCAGCGTTTGAGTAAGCCTTCTTCTTTGCGTTCTTGCAGTGTTTCCTTCAAACCTTGAATCATAAATTCCGATCTTCGTCTGTCATCCCGACTAATCTCGCGTAATTCCTTAATAAATTTGTCGTCCATATCTGCCTCTCGCTTATTCAGGATAATTTCATTATACCGAACGTACGTTCTTTTATCAAGTTTTTCCATTACGTATGATTTTCGAGATCAATTTAGTGAAAAGAAGCACAGGAACAATGCGCGGCATGTGTGAGAATGGTATTAGAGGGTTTAAGCATAATCCTCCATATATGAAGTTGAGAAACGAGGGAACGGAAGGAGCAATTCATGATGAAGCAGCGTATAGGCAGATCGTGGTTACTCATTTTGATGCATGGAATGCTGGGAATTGGGGCGATTGTTGGAGGCGTCATTTTAATCATAGACCCATCCGGAAGTATGGTGAATTTGCCCGCATCTTTGTTGGGGAATTCCCCGTTTTCCAGTTTTTTGTTCCCGGGGATCATCCTATTGCTGGTTCTTGGCGTTATGCCTACAATGATTGCTATTTCGCTCATCCGCTACGTTCATTGGGGGATGGGTGAGAGACTGAATCTCTATCCTGACCGCTACTGGGCTTGGACTTTTTCCTTGTACACGGGGTTTGCACTCATCATCTGGATTATGGCACAAGTGTACTGGATTCAGGATGTCTCTATTATTCACTTGGTCTATTTTGCATGGGGAGTGGGTATTCAAGTTGTGACCTTATTGCCTGCTGTACAGCGAGTCTATTCAAAATAAACTGCTTGTATATTGAACAAACGGCTGCCGAAAGATTCGTTAAATGATTCTTTTGGCAGCTATTTTTTATGGGCATCGAGATGATACGTGTTGTTGTAGTCATGTTGTCCACATGTTCCTTGGACTGAAAAGGGCTCGGATAAATCTAAATCATATTGACAAAGAACTATTATCCTCGCATACTTACGTAATACACTTTATAAAGTGTATTTATTAATTAATTAATTAATCACAGGTGATGAGTATCGCAAAATCATAATCCGTATGAAACAGGGAGGTAAATATGGATGGTATACGTTATTATGGCAGTTATAATTTGGGCAGGTACCTATGCCAGTATGGTCTTGTCAAAGCAACCAATTGAAGTGAAACCTGTGAAGTCAATGGATGATTTGTTTGAGTGAACAAAGAAGCTCTGCCGATTTCGATCCATTGCCAGCACGATGGAACTCATGTGTTCGAGTAAGGCATTATGTTATGATATGGGGTGAAATGACATACATACCATTGCTTTGGCTCAATTGAACCAGAGTAGAAACGAGAGGGTTATGAAAAAAGCCAACGCTACAATGATGAAATACATCAATTTGAATAATGTGCGTGAAGTCATGCAGCAGATTGAGACGGCGACCAAACCGCAATTAGCTTCACTAACCAATCTTAGTGTTGTTACCATTAATGCGCTGATTCAGGAATTATGTGATGGCGGAGAGTTGTTCCAAGATAAAGTGGTTCCCTCTAACGGCGGTCGTCCTGCTCAGGCATATCGATATAATTATAACTTTAAGCTTGCTTTGGTGCTTTACATCAAAGAGATGAAAGGCCAGGAATTGATTTCGGCAACGGTCATGAATCTGGAGAATAAGGTTGTGCTGAAGGAAGAGAGCATCTTGCCTGCTTTTGATAAACAGCATATGCTGCAACTTATCGCGCGTTTCATTACGGAGTATCCCTCCATTGATATGATCGGCATCGGTATTCCGGGGCAAGCCGTGGATGGGGATATCACGGTGAGCAGTCATGAAGAGCTTATCCATTCACATCTGATACGGGAGATCGAGAGCGAGTTCCAACTGAACGTTCTCGTGGAGAATGATGTTAATGCAGCGATTAGCGGATACTGTACACAGCATGCGGATATGAAGGAACAGAGTGTAGCAGGAATTTATTTTCCGAACCGATACCCGCCGGGTATGGGCATGATGTTGAATGGACAGATGATCCGTGGGAAAAACGGGATGTTTGGTGAGATCAAGTATCTTCCTTATTCACCTGATTGGCACCGTGACATGAGCAAAGATGATTTTGTAGTGCAGGTATGTCATATTCTGCAAACGATTAATGCCGTCGTTGCCCCGCACCAGATTGTCATTTATCAGGAACGTGTGGAGAGAGAAGAACTGGATTTGGCGTGGCAAAAGTACGGGGGGGATCATCCCATGCCATCGTTGCCCGAGATCGTACATCAGGACTCGTTTCAACATGATTTTGATGCTGGGTTACGAGGAATGGTGCTTCAGGCGTTGAAGTCAGGCATTCTATCAGAAGCCTTATAACCCACAGGCCATGTCTGTGGCTTTTATTTGATAAGCTAACTCTTGTAGAGGAGGTTTCATGATGCGTGAAGAAGAGAGAATCATGAAGGGCGTATTGTTCAGTCCAAGTGATCCGGAATTAAAGAGCATCAAAAAACAGGCCCATAATCTCAGTCAGCGTTACAGTCAGACCTTTGAAGAACAGACTGAGGAAAGGAATCAGATATTGCAAGAGCTACTGGGGCAGATCGGTGAAGGTGGATTTATGCAAGGCCCCATCTTCTTTCATTATGGTGTGCATACCCGGATAGGCGATCACTTCTTCGGTAATTACAATCTGACGATACAAGATGATGCACAAGTGACAATCGGGGATTATACCAGTTTTGGACCCAACGTTACGATTGTTACCCCCGTTCACCCCATGATTGCCAGCGAGCGGAGACAGATGGTGGACCAGAACGGTGATGTGAAATCACTATGTTATGCCAAACCTGTCACGATTGGTAGCGATGTATGGATCTCGGCAAACGTCACAGTGTGCGGGGGCGTAACCATTGGAGACGGATGTGTCATTGGAGCAGGGAGTGTCGTGACTCGTGATATTCCACCACATTCATTTGCAGCAGGCGTACCGTGCAAAGTTATTCGCAAAATTACTGATGCGGACAGCATGCGAAATTATCCCGATGTTCTGGCAGATTGCCGTGTGCTGGAAGAATAACAAAAGGCTGTCACCAGGATCGGTAGATGATCCAGTGACAGCCTTTTTGGTATTCGTTTACTTGGAGGCGTTGTAGTTACTCAAGAATTCTTTTACTTTTGCAGGATCAGCTTTTAATTCATTCCCGGTCTGAACGAGCGGGCTTACTGTAGAGTATGCTTTGAGTTTGTTGTTTTTGTAGAAACTCAAAATCTCATCCTGATTAATGGAGTACAGTACGGCTTTTCTCAAGTCGCTGCTCTTGGCAACATCACGATTGGCTGTGTTAAACAAGAGATAAGAAACGGCGTTACTTGGAATGCTTTGCAGTTTCAGCTTATTGTCATTTTCGATGATGTCATACTTGGTTTCAGGTACACCGTAGTATAAGTGAATTTCACTGCTGCGAAGAGCAGAGAGGGCGCTGTCTGCATCCGCGATGAACCGGACATTGACCTGAGCAATTTTTGGTGCATATTCAGTGCCTTTGCGGTATCCCGGATTTTTTAAGAATACACCTTCATAGTCATTTTTATATGACAAAATATAAGGTCCGCTAGTATAAAGGGTGTTATTGTATGCTGCGCCTTCAGTCACCGTGTTCTGATCACCGTAAGGAATATCTTTGTTGACGTCAAATGAAGCAACATCATATGTGTTGATGCTCTCCACCTGTTTTTTGGACACGATACCCGCAGATTGGTGAGCCAGATAGTTTAGTACTTGCGGGAAAGGTTCAGTTGTTGTCAGTTTAACGACCTGATATTTACCTGCACTATTATCTGCTTTGGTTTTGTCAGTCACAAGTTCGGTAATTTTGCTGCCCAGTCCTTGTTCCAATGCTTCGAGGATTGTGCCGTTGCCACTGGATTGTTTAACGTTTTGCAATGCACTCAGATCCGTTACAACCTCAGCTTCTTTGATGTGTTCATGCAGACTGTATGTCCGGTGATCCGGAACGGAATCTTTGTTTTTAGCGCGATCCAGGGAGAAGATCACATCATCTGCACCGACACGTTCTCCTGTATCTACAGCTTTTTTGTTATCAATCTTCGCAAAGTTGATATCGTCTCTGAGAATGAAGTAGTAGTCCGAATTACCTTCAGCAATACTGAAATTATGGGACAGTGATCCTTCTGCTGTCAGCTGATCGTCATCTGTCAAGTTAACGAGACGTACATACATATTGGTGTTCAACTGGTTAATGGAACCGTCGTTTCCTTTGATGGGATCAAGGGAAGTCAGTACGGATGCACTTTGCGTCAGAATCAACGGATCTTTGGCATTTTTGGAGCTGTCCTTGAACTCAATCGGTTCCCAAGCCATGGCTCGGGATTTGGAGAGACGAACGGTGTCGACATTCAGAATGTCTTTGTTCACAGCCTGACTTTTCAGGGAAATGTACAAAGGTGCGATATACGCCTGATCCGTTACCAAGCGATCTTCCAATTGTTTGTACGTGTCTTTGTACTCATCTGGAGTTTGAGTAGCTGCCTGATCGATGAGTTTATCGAGTTCCGCATCTGCAAGGATACTGTAATCTCCACCTGTTTTGAAAAGGGAACGTACCGCATAATCGGGATTTCCCGTTACCGTTGTCCAGCTGGACAAGGCAATGTCATAATTCCCTGCATCCTGCTGAGATTTGAAGCTGCCGTAATCCGGCTGCAGGTTCAGCTTCACATTGAAGCCGTTTTTGGTCAGCTGGTCGCGGACAATGTTTACATCATTTTCGGAAGAACTCATGGCGAGCAGTTCAATGTCAGCCGGTTTTTGTGCAGTTTCTGTTGTATCCGCTGGTGCGGTCTCCGCCTGGGATTCGGTTTTTGTTTTTACACTGCAGCCGGAAATCACAATGACGAGAATTAATAGCAATGAGATCAGTGTACGTTTTTTCATGGGATTACCCTCCATATCTTGAATGTGTGATGTGTGAATTCTTTTTTTCTATATCATTCATTTCAACAAATCATTTAGGCCTTCTCCAGCTTGGGATCAAGCGCATCACGCAGACCATCACCGAGGAAGTTAAACGAAAGAACCAGCAGAATAATAGCCAACCCTGGATAAATCGCCAGATAAGAGTGGGTCTCCAGGTATGTACTGCCGAGCTTCAGAATGTTACCCCATTCCGGAATATGCGGCTCCACGCCGAGTCCCAGATAACTCAAGCTGCTGGTAGCGATAACAGCTCCACCAATCGTGAGTGTGGACTTGATAATCATGGGCGCAAGGGAGTTGGGAATAATGTGTTTGAAAATAATCGTACGATTGTTGTACCCCAGTGCACGTGCAGCTTCCACAAATTCAAAAGTGGATACATAGAGCACACTGGCTCTCATCGTACGGGCGTAAGTTGGAATTGAACCCAGACTCAGCGCCAGAATGAGATTGACCGTATTGGCTCCAAACGCCGCAATAATGGCAATGGCGAGCAGAATTCCCGGAATGGCATAGAGAATATCCAGCAGCCGCATGATGATGTTATCCGTATGCCTTCCGTAGAAACCGGAGAATGCTCCGAGGACTCCGCCGATCAATACAGGAATGATGGTCGACATGCAACCTACGATTAAGGAGATCCGGGCACCAAATACAATCCGGGAAAATAGACATCGTCCGAAGTCATCCGTTCCCAAGGGATACGCGAGGGAAGGGGGTTGAAGCAGAGCCGAGTAGTTATTTTCCACAGCCATGCTGTAGTCAAAGGTAAAAAAGCTGCAGATCGATATCGAGAACAGAAAAATGATAAAAAACAAACCGGACATGGCAGTCATATTCGGAGCAAGGCGCTCCCACAGATCGTTCCAAAAGTTTGATTTTTGTTTCCCCTGTCTGCGAATGCGTCCAATGATGGAAATGCCGAGCAATAGTGCAAATACATTACCAGTGATCGAGGTCAGAATCAGTACTCCACTGACACCGATCATCCAGCGAGGGAGGATAGAGGTCGCGTTATATCGGGATACGATAATCAGTACGATCAGGTCGATGACCAGCATAAATATGAGCACCGCCATGGCTGGCAGAAAGTTGTCAGCCACATAGGGTTTGAAAACATTTAACGCGGATACACCGATGACGAACAGCTGAGTTAACAGCATATACACCGCAAAGGTATACTCCACATTCCTCGCTTTTCGAATCAGATGAAAGGCTGCCGTTACGATAAATATATTGCCTGAAATGATGGCAAGTAGCTGAACCCAAGCTAACCTGCGAGTTAGAACAGAGACCGTACCGGTACGGATCAAGTCTTTTCGAATCCGAAGGGTGATGACACTTTGGACCAGTGTGAAGAATACATAGATCCCAAGTATCGTTAGCAGAAATGGTTTGAACGTCTGCCCGCTCCAGTCATAACTGTTGAACAGCAACAAGGCAGTCAAGAGTAGGGACGTGATCCAGGCGAAGCTTGCCTGACTGTATTCTCGAGAAGACTTAAGTCGGAAACGCATTTCTTGTGTTAAGGACGAGTTTGTCATAATACACCTGCTTTAAGAGGTAGTTCAACACACACTTTAATATTGTTTCATCTTGGAGCGTACTCTTGGATCAATAAAAGCGTACAGCAGATCAACCGCTACATTGATAATGGAGATTGTAATGGCTGTGTAGATTACTCCGCCCATGATACTCGGAATATCGGGGATAAATTGTTTATCCACAATGTAGCTGCCGAGACCGCTGATATTAAACACTTTCTCCGTCACTGCTGCCCCGCCAAGCATGGCTCCGAATTGAAGTCCAACCACAGTTACAATTGGAATCAATGCATTACGTACAGCGTGTTTCAGCATGACCTGACGTTCGCTTAACCCCTTGGCGCGGGCGGTCATCACATAATCCTCATGAATGACTTCCAGTGTAGAAGACCGGGTCATCCGTGCCACCGCAGCCGTAAGTCCTGTGCCCAGCACAATGGTTGGCATAATGATCGACAGCCAGTTCTGCGGGTTGAAGGTGGCGGGAAGCCACTGTAATTTAATCGAAAAGTTCAGAATGAAAATAAGTCCTTGCCAGAAATTCGGGATTGATAATCCAATCAGAGCGATAAACATAAACGTATAATCGAACCATGAATTAGGCTTAATCGCTGAGATAATACCGATGGGTAATGCAATGATAAGTGCTAACAGCAGGGAGATGACCGCCAGCGTCAATGTAATTGGAAACTTTCTTGCAATCGTTGCTGTTACGTCTTCATTTCCTGCAAAAGACTTGCCAAGATCGAAGAAGGCAACGCCCTTGATATTGTTCCAGAGCTGTGTAAGATAAGGCTGATCCAAGCCATACACCTGATTGAATGCTGCAATCTGTTCCTGCGTTGCTGTCTCTCCGAGAATGTTAGCTGCCGGGTTGAACGGAGACATATACAAAATCGTAAATACGAGTGTGGCTACGCCCAGAATGACAAATACCGTCATCAGTATTCTTTCAAATATGTACTTTAGATAAGGATTTCCATACAAAAAGAGGATGCCATACATCAGACAGCCAGGAATAATGGATATCGCGAAAAACCATGGTTTGTCTATAAGGGTGTGGAATGTATCGGCCATCGTAAGACGTTGACTTCCCTGTTCCTGAAGTATACGAGAAGTCCGCTCCTTCAACTCTTTCTGAACCGTTTCTTCCAACCATTCCTCGGTCTGACGTCTGAATTCTTCCTCACTGACCTGTTCCTGGAAAAAACGGTGTTTGCGACGCAGCTGTTCTTCCACTTCCAACTTCAGCTTGTTCCGGTAGGAAGAAGCAAGCAGTTCTTGCTCAGCCGTCTGCCTGGCAGCTACCCAGCCGTCATTTTTTCGATTCGAACGCCATATTAGAAACACGACCAGATTGATCGGTAATCCAAGAATGAACAGAACATATCGGTAGGAAGGATGAAGCAGCATTTTGCCATAAATAAAACTTAAATTGTGCACCAACCGCGAGAGTCTGCTGCCTTCTGCAAGATTCAAACCAAGCGTGCCTCCTTTCATTCAGGTTTAAATTGCATTATTCCGATTGATATAGTATATATTATTTAGGGTCTAAACAATTGTCAAGGAATTAAATGGTATACATATGAGATGAGTGAATGTGAAAAACGGATGAGAGCTGGTGATAACATGGAACCTTTATTGAAAGTTAATGATTTATCTGTCTCTTTTCACTCAGGAGAGAGTGAGTTTCAGGCAGTGCGAGAAGTAAGTTTTGAAGTGCGCAAAGGCGAGACATTGGGCATTGTAGGAGAATCGGGCAGCGGAAAAAGTGTAACCGCACGTTCCATTATGAGGCTGCTTGCATCGCCGCCTTCGCAGATGAAAAATGGAGAGATTCTTTTTAAAGGGGTCGACTTGGCCAATAAAACGCAGAAAGAGATGGAAAGCATCCGTGGGCGTGATATTGGCATGATCTTTCAAGACCCGATGAGTTCTCTTAATCCGACCATTAAAGTGGGGAAACAGATCTCCGAGAGTCTCATCAAACACCAGAAGGTGTCCAAAAAGGAAGCCAAGAAACAGGCGATTGCCATGATGGAGCGGGTGGGGATAACTCGCAGCGAAATACGCTACAACCAGTATCCGCACGAATTCTCCGGAGGCATGCGCCAGCGGGTCATGATTGGTATTGCACTTGCTTGTCGTCCTGAATTGCTCATTGCCGATGAGCCGACAACCGCACTGGATGTTACAATTCAAGCTCAGATTCTGAATTTGATGAAAGATATGCAGGACCAACTGGGTACATCGATTATTCTGATCACGCATGATCTGGGCGTAGTGGCAGGCATGTGTGATCGGGTTGTTGTTATGAAAGAAGGACAGATTGTGGAAACCGGGACTACGACAGAGATTTTTGCTAATCCCAAACATCCGTATACGATTAGACTTCTGAATGCATTACCACGTCTGGATCAGAAGAAAAAGCCGAAACCGGCATCATTGGTTCCGAGAGATCTTGAGGATGATCAGCCGTTGCTTGAGGTGAAATCACTCAGACAACATTTTAATCTGGGGAAAGGCAATACCTTAAAGGCTGTGAATGATATCAGTTTCCATATTCGTCAAGGAGAGACACTCGGCGTTGTAGGGGAATCCGGCAGCGGAAAATCAACCACGGGGCGTGCGATTCTGCGGTTGCATGAGCCAACAGGTGGAGATGTACTGTTTAAAGGAGTCCCGCTCAATCGTCTGTCAGCTTCAGAGATGAAAACGATGCGCAGACATATGCAGATTATTTTCCAAGACCCCTATGCATCTCTGAATCCCAAAATGAGGATTATGGATATCATTGGAGAAGCGCTTGATATTCATCAACTTGCAGGTACAGCATCTCAGCGGGAGAAGCGGGTGGAGGAACTACTGGAGATGGTGGGTCTTGATCCTACCCATGCGCAGCGTTATCCACATGAATTCTCGGGTGGACAGAGACAGCGGATCGGTATTGCACGAGCTCTGGCTGTGGAACCTGAATTCATCGTATGTGATGAGCCGTTGTCTGCACTGGATGTGTCGATACAGGCTCAGATCGTACAATTGCTTGAAGAGTTACAGCAGCGACTCGGATTGACGTATCTCTTCATCGCGCATGACTTGTCCATGGTTAAACATATCAGTGATCGAGTGGCTGTCATGTATAATGGGAAAATTGTGGAGCTGGCTGAGAGTGAAGAACTCTACTCCAACCCGCAACATGCTTACACCAAGGCATTGCTGTCTGCTATTCCTGTGCCTGACCCAGCGGTAGAAGCGAAGAAAAAGAGACATGTTGTCAAAGAAACAACAAGAGAAAATGTTGAAGTAGAGGACCGTTATAATCTGGAACATTCCAAGTGGGTAGAAGTCACGGATGGACATTGGGTCGCAATATCTAGTTAGTTAGTGCAAGATATAGTCTTTTTCAAATACAAAAGAACCCCGACGATGATCTCCACAGATCGTTATCGGGGTTGAGTTATATCTTCGTATAATGGCAGTAATCAAAAGCGATTATTTGAATTGAACCGATTTTTTGATGGTATCAATCTCGGCTTTGGTCTTATCATCCATGTAAGTGAAGATGAAGTTGAAAGCATATCCTTCAATAATTGTACTATAGTAATCTTGAGTAACGGTTGAACCGTCACCTGGATCCATCGTGATTTGCATCAGATCCATCTCTTTACCACCGATGGTTTCCGTTGTCATTTCCTTATAATCGTAAGGGAACTGGCTATCCACCATGAATTTTTTGGTTGCTTCCAGGTAGTCTTTACCTGTACGGATGCCTTGCAACAAGCTTACTTTCTCAGCAATGGCCATAGCGGAAGGGCCAACTTGACCTCCGTCCAATGGGTACTTTGAAGCCATAAGCAGATTCAATGTTTTGGTCTGAGACAGTTCAATTTGTTTTTTCTTTGTTTCATCATCACCAGCAATCGCTTCGGATGAAGCACTTGTCAGCTCATTCATACCTGCAGCATCCTGGAACTCCCAAGCTTCCGGGAATTTCAGAGATACGCCGAAATAGTCATTGGTGTAAGAACCTTTTTCCGTAGTGCCCAGTTCAACGTCTTGGGAATTACCCGTTTCCTTGGACTCTTCGCTTGCTGGTTCTGTGTTATCTGTCTCTTCCGTATTTGCTGTTTCGGAATCAGTGCCAGTCGTTGTTTCTGTCGCGGCAGGTTCTTCTGTTGCAGTTGTGTTATCTGCCTTGTCACCACAAGCGGCGGCAACCAGCATAATCATAATGAGCATGGCGAATAAAGAAGCTTTTTTTGGAATTGTCATATTACCCTCCTGAAATGTGTGTGTGTGTTTGTTTTTCTCTCTCTACATGTTGCCTGCTTCCTAAATTGTAGCACAAACGTTCTCATATACTACCTATAGGAATCTATAGGGGTCTTCTATACATAAGACATTCGGCTGGCAATTGAAACAGCTTCTGTGCTGGATTGCACACCTAATTTGTTGAAAATCACTTTTTTGTGATGATTCACGGTGCATTCCTTGATCTTTAATTTCAAAGCAATGGCTTTTACCGTGAGGCCTCCGGCGATCATCTCCAGGATGGTTAACTGACGCTCGGTGAACTCCACCGCCGGTTTGTCGCACAGTTCAGCAGTCTGTTGACTCTGATAACAGTTCTGCATGTACGCTGGAATTAGCTTGGCAATTGCGATCAGTTCACCCTGCATATCGGCATTAATGGTGGACACATCCAGATAACCTACATGTTGCGATCCCATGAACAGAGGTGCGGCGTAACAATGCCAGCTTTGAAAATAGGGACTTTCATGCTGCTCGGGCAGCAGAAGTACAGGCTTGTTGCTTTCCATCGTTACAGATATGGCGTTTACACCACAGCTCTGTGCAGTGAAGAACATGCCCGGACGAATGGGGGAATGTTCTACTGCATCTTTAAGATCTGAACTGTAATTCATAGAGAGGAGCACACCGTTGGTATCTGTTAGTAAAAAAAGATAAGTGCCCGTTAAATTCTCTTGGATAACCGAGATGCTGTTCTGGAATGCATGAATCAGGAAATGATTGATTTTGCGTAGCCTGTCCAGACTGGCTTTTGGTAAATAGTCGAACGGAGCCGCTCCTGCTGCATGCGAACAAGTCGGGGACTCTTCGTGTCGTGAGGCAAATGTAATGGCAGGCATGTTGTTTCCTCCTTGCTGCACAGTTCTCATCCAATCGTTTGAATGACGTGTCCTTCTTGGTCCTTGATTTCTGTTCTAACAATCTGAATGATAATATGATCCAATGAAGTTATCTCGAATGTTCCTTCAACCGGGCGAAGGTTCTTTGCCAGCTCCTCAACAATTTGTTTGTTCACCGTCAGGGTAACTTGTCTGTCCGATTCCAATACGGCTGGTTGTTCTCCTGCTTCAAACAGAATATTAGTATCAGGTCCGATCAAGGATAGAGAGGCACCTTTCGAAATTCGGCTACGAAGGATGGTGCCAACTAATACAGCTTGTTTGGCTCCGAGCTGGAGTTTGGCCGGAATCGCTTTTTGCAGCAATTTTTTGCGAGGAGACTCCCAGCCCAGTTGTTGTATGAATAAAAACGCTGTGCTGGACCCGTCCTGTTCAATTCCATCCTCAACCGCTTGTATAACCGAAGGAATATCTGCGTACGAATTTCTCATCAGATCCGTCACATATTTGGGCATGAACATGGAGGAGGCAGACAGGAATCCACGAGCATTCCAGCTTTGAATCATTTCCAGTTCCCGACCTGTAATGCCTACCATCTGAATAAATTGCACTGAACCATTAGGCGTAGAGATTGCGGGTAGATCCGGGTCTTCTATAAAGGAGAGCGCAGTCAGCAAAGTATCGGACTCCAGGCAGATGGGACCATTAGCGTCCATGTAATCTCCTGGCTGAAAGATATTTCCGCTAGTGAACACGTAACGTCCTACATTCTGTAACAGATTCAGCGCCCAGGCTGGCGGTTCAGTCTCTGCTTCAGTACGTGTAAGACGAAATGTGAGTTCGAATCCATACCCGCTTTTGGATGCATCCTGCATCTCTTTTTCATATAATTCAGAGAAACCGTAGGTAACAAAATGCCAGTGAGGCATAGGTGTGTTCACCTCATAAACGCTAATGCCATCGAGTGGATCGGGACCTCCGAGCATATACGGAAGGGCAGTGCCGTAGTGTTTTGGCTCTTGTTCCCCATACAATTCACGCATGGATTGATCAATCGCATCCCAACCGGATGTGTTTTCTTTCTGAGTCATTATTGAATCCTCCTTGACTGTTCTTTCCCCCGAAAAACATTTAAAATTAAGTCTACCTGTTACAGAAGTGGTTTCAAGCGGCTTAAGGATGAATTGTGTTAAATAGGACCACAGGGTTACAAATGGCGATATGGGGAGTGAAATTACATGAGTATGAAAGGTATTTATTCAAGCGAGTTTGATCAGGCAAGCTGGGACTCATTTTCCAAACTGTTTGAAGAACTTGGACAAAAGTTGGACCCCGCGTGGGTAGAACGTGCGCGATTACAAGGAATTCCGGCGGATATAAGTCGGGTGCTTTTGTGTGAAATGGGGGAGTACGCTTTTGAATGGATGGCGAAAGATATCCCGGCTTTAGGGGACAAAAGTCCCGCTGCTTACCTGAAGACGGAGGAAGGAGCGCAGGCATTAAGGGCAGCCATTATGCGTATGCCGCGTTAATTTTTCGATGGTGAGAATGTGCGAACGATCATATGATCTAGTGAAGTTGATTTTGCAAAATAGATATGTTACGCTTACATTACAAGAGCAAACACAACAGAATATGCAATAACATCTTTTGATGGATTGTAACTGTGAAGACAGGCAAAACCTAAACTGATGGTGAAATGAAGGCCCCTTTTTTTGGTGCTATTTTACCTTGAGTTTAGGTTTTTCTTGTTTTCTGCTCTGAATATAGTTTTTTACCTGGAAAAACCAAAATAAATTTCGAAAAGAGGTTGTTGTTCATGACCACGGCAAAAAAAGGATTCCCCGAAAACTTCCTATGGGGCGGCGCTACAGCTGCCAATCAATTGGAGGGTGCATTCGATAAGGACGGCAAAGGCCTCTCCACAGCGGACATGATCGCTCATGTTCCTAAAGAGAAGCGTACAGGCGGACATGCCATGGAAATTTCCTCTTCCCGAATTGAAGAGATCCTCTCCGGCAAAATCGAAGAACGGTTCCCTAAACGTTTTGGTATCGATTTCTATCATCACTTTAGAGAAGATATTGCATTATTCGCTGAAATGGGCTTCAAAGTATTCCGTTTGTCCATTCACTGGGCACGTATTTTCCCGAACGGTTATGATCAAGAGCCAAATGAAGCAGGCTTGAAATTCTACGATGAAGTATTCGACGAATTGTTGAAATATGGCATCGAGCCGCTCGTTACATTGTCTCACTATGAGACACCGCTTGGTTTGACGCAAAAATATAACGGCTGGGCTGGCCGTGAAGTAATCCAGCACTATGTTCGATATGCAGAAACGGTATTCAACCGTTATAAAAATAAAGTGAAATACTGGCTGACGTTTAATGAAATTAACGTCATGCTGTTCAGCCCGTACACTGGCGGCGGTATTCTGATCGATAAAGTGGACAACAAGCTGCAAACAACATATCAAGCGCTGCATCATCAATTTGTAGCAAGTGCATTGGTAACGAAGCTTGCACACGAAATTATCCCTGGTTCCCAAGTCGGCTGTATGCTTGCTCGTATGGAAACTTACGCAGCAACATGTAATCCGGTAGATGTTCGTCTGGCTCAACACGAGAATCAGATCAACCTCTTCTTCACGGACATGCATGCTCGTGGTAAATACCCGAACTACATGGCTCGTTATTTTGAAGAAAACGACATCGTGATCCAAAAAGAAGCAGGCGATGATGAGATCTTGCTGAACAATACCGTTGATTTCATCTCCTTCAGTTACTACATGTCCGTAACCAAATCTGCATCCGCAGACAAGGAAGAAACATCGGGTAACCTGACTGGCGGCGTGAAAAACCCTTATCTGGAAGCATCCGACTGGGGCTGGGAGATCGATCCGATCGGTCTGCGTGTAACCCTGAACAACTTCTGGGATCGTTACCAGAAACCATTGTTCATCGTAGAAAATGGTCTGGGTGCATATGACCGTGTTGAAGAAGACGGTTCTATCCATGACTCCTATCGAGTGGATTACCTGAAAAAACACATCGAACAAATGAAAGAAGCCATCAAAGATGGTGTGGATCTGATTGGATTTACAGCATGGGGCCCGATTGACCTTGTGAGCATGTCCACTTCCGAAATGTCCAAACGTTATGGTTTCATCTACGTGGATCTGGATGACGAAGGTAACGGAACTCTCAAACGTACCAAAAAGGATTCATTCGACTGGTACAAAAATGTAATCTCCAGCAATGGTGAGCAACTGTAGAATTCTCGTTTCCAGGATTGTTACCGCATAAAAAAGCGGGCAAAACCTAACGTGAAAGTTGGCATGGAAGGAATCTAATATTCCTGATGTCCCTTTTAGTTGGAGATTGTCCGCTTTTTCATGTCGGCAAAGGATAGAGTAGTGCATTTAGACAAAGAATGAAAATATCGTTGATTAGAGAGGAATGATTGATATGACTACACCATTTCCGAAAGACTTCCTATGGGGCGGCGCTGTAGCAGCCAACCAACTTGAAGGAGCTTATAATACAGATGGCAAAGGTCTGTCTGTTCAAGATGTAATGCCACACGGGATTACAACGCCTAGAACGGAAGCACCTACAGAAGATAACCTGAAACTGATCGGTATCGATTTCTACAACCGTTACAAAGAGGATGTTAAATTGTTTGCTGAAATGGGCTTCAAAGTATTCCGTACATCCATCGCTTGGTCCCGTATCTTCCCTAAAGGCGATGAACTGGAGCCAAACGAGAAAGGTCTGCAATTCTATGATGACCTGTTCGATGAGTGCCACAAATACGGCATTGAACCACTCGTAACGATCTCTCACTATGAGACACCGCTGCATTTGTCCAAAACGTATGATGGCTGGGTTAACCGCAAAATGATCGATTTCTACGAGCGTTATGTAACAGTGCTGTTTAACCGTTTCAAAGGCAAAGTAAAATACTGGCTGACATTCAATGAGATCAACTCCATCCTGGAGGAGCCATTCATGAGCGGCGGCATCTATACGCCAAAAGCAGAACTGTCCAAACAGGATCTGTACCAAGCGATCCATCATGAATTGGTAGCCAGTGCGTTAGCTGTGAAACTGGGTCATGAAATTATGCCTGAAGCCAAAATCGGTTGTATGGTACTGAGCATGCCTACGTATCCGTTGACTCCGAACCCGGATGATGTGGTTGCAGCGATGCATGCGGAACAGCGCAATGATATCTTTGCTGATATCCATGCACGTGGTTATTATCCGAAATACATTGATCGTTATTTCAAAGCGAATAATATCAATATCAAGTTTGAAGACGGCGATGCTGAAATTCTGAAGCATACCGTAGACTTTATCTCGTTCAGTTATTATGTAAGTATCTGTGAGACAGGTGATCCCGAGAAACGTATCGAAGGAAAAGGAAACTTGTTCGCGGGTGTACAAAACCCTTACCTCAAAGCGAGTGAGTGGGGCTGGCAGATCGATCCGCAAGGACTGCGCGTAACCCTGAACAAATACTGGGACCGTTATCAAAAACCATTGTTTATTGTCGAAAATGGTCTGGGTGCAGTCGATGAGCTGATTACCGACGAAAATGGCAATAAAACGGTGAACGATGATTACCGTATTCAATACTTGAATGACCATCTGGTACAGGTGGGCGAAGCTCTTGAGGATGGCGTAGAAGTGATGGGTTATACGTCATGGGGCTGTATTGACCTGGTAAGTGCTTCAACAGCAGAGATGAAGAAACGTTATGGTTTCATCTATGTAGACCGCAACAATGACGGTTCAGGAACATTGGATCGTTATAAGAAAAAATCATTCCATTGGTACAAGGAAGTTATTAGTACAAATGGCGCAAGTCTTAAGAACAACAACGAGTAAATACTAGTTCTTCAAGCATAGTTGTACAAGTACCTTCTTATGTCACATTAACGCACATTAACCGCTTTCACAAAAACATTGTCATATGGATAATTATATGGTAAGATGGGCCTAAGGCTAATGAATACTGGATTGTTACTGTTCAATCAGGCAAAACCAGAAGCGGGGCATATTTCGTGACCTGCTTTGGTTTTGCCTTTTACTACTTTGACGGTGCAAGGTGATGTGAAGAAATGAAAATTGAGAAGGTGCTGAACAACAACGTAGTTACCGTAATTGATCCGGGAGGAAACGAACTGGTCGTTATGGGACGTGGAATTGCCTTCAAAAAGCATACTGGTGAATCGATTGACGAGAGTCTCGTCGAAAAAATATTCTCGCTTGAAAGTAAGGAAGTATCACAGAAACTTAAAACACTTCTGTCTGATATCCCGGTTGAATATGTCGAGTGCTCGGATGAGATTATCCGTTATGCCGAGACGGTGTTAGGTGAGAAGCTGCATGAGAGCATCTACATTTCACTGACGGATCATATTCATTTTGCCATTGATCGACATCGTCAAGGATTGCAGATCCGTAACGCATTGTTCTGGGAGATCAAGCGCATGTACCGGAAGGAATATGCCATTGGACTCAAGGCGCTACAGATTATTGAGGAAACGTTAGGGGTCCTGCTACCCGAAGACGAATGCGCATTCATTGCAATGCATCTGGTTAATGCCCAGATGAACGGTGAGATGAGGGAAACGATCAGTATTACAAACATTGTTAAGGACATACTTAACATCGTAAGACGTAGCTTTGTGATTGAACTTGATGAAGATTCATTGAGTTATTATCGATTTTTAACTCATCTGAAGTTCTTTGCCCAACGTGTGTTGCAAGGAACGGCGATTGAAGATAAAGAAGAAGATAATCCGCTTCATGACTTGGTGAGCAAGCAGTATCCGGAAGCACATGCATGTGCAGTAAGGATCAGTGACTATACGCGTAAGATTTATAATCGGGTGTTGTCCAAGGAAGAAATACTGTATCTGACCATTCATATTGAACGAGTTGTCAGAAATGAACAAACAATTGAATAAAGTTGGGATTGTTACTGCTAAAAAGGCAAAACCTAAACGTTGAATAATGATAAGCTTTTCTGCTTTGTCATTATTCAGTGTTTAGGTTTTTTTTTAACCTTCATTACACATAAAAGGAGCAAAACACAATGGATAAACAACAATTGTCCAAGGATATTTTGAAGCTTGTTGGTGGCGAAGAGAATATCGATCAAGTCACACACTGTATGACAAGACTCAGATTTAACCTGAATGACAACCAAAAAGCGGACAAAGCGACGCTAAAAAATACACCAGGCGTCATGGGCGTGATGGAGAACGGTGGACAGTTCCAGGTTATCATTGGTAACGATGTGCCTATCGTGTATAACGCACTCGTTGGCAACATGTCCAAATCACCAACCGCAGATAATGCCTCATCCGGTGCTTCAACTGGAGAAAAGAAAAAGAGAAATCCAATAAGTGCGCTGTTCGACTTCATCTCAGGTATGTTTACACCAATTCTGCCTGCGATTACGGGTGCAGGTATGATCAAAGGGATCGTGGCCATCCTTGTCGCAGTTGGATGGTTGTCCGATACCAGTTCGACCTACATCATTTTGTCTGCAATCGGTGACGGTGCATTCTACTTCCTGCCAATCATTCTGGCGATTAGTGCTGCACGTAAGCTGGGTAGTAATATGTATATTGCTGCGGCGCTTGCTGCGGGTATTATGCACCCGACCATTACAGCATTGCTGGCCGATGGTCACAACTCATCCTTTATGGGGATTACAGTCATAGCGGCAACGTATTCTTCTACAGTTATTCCGATTGTTCTGGCAGTTTGGATTGCTTCATATGTAGAAAAAGCCGTTGATCGTGTAGTACATGCTTCACTTAAGTTACTCATTGTTCCAACAGTTACCCTGTTAATTATGGTTCCACTGACGTTGATGACTGTTGGACCACTGGGTACGGTTCTTGGTAATGGTTTGTCTGGTGGTATTTCATGGTTGTTCGACAATATGTCCATCTTCGCAAGTATTCTGATTGGTGGTACGATGTCACTGCTGATCATTACAGGTATGCACTATGCGTTGCTGCCAATCGTTGTAGGTTCAATGACAACACTGGGTTACGACTTTATTATTCCACTGATGTTTGCAGCTAACTTGGCACAAGGTGGTGCAGCATTTGGTGTAGGTCTCAGATCGAGAAATAGCAAAACCAAATCCCTGGCCTATTCCACAGGTCTTACGGCTATTATGGGGATTACGGAACCAGCGATGTATGGTATCAACATGAAGTTCAAAAAACCATTTATTGCAGCACTTATCGGTGGAGCTATCGCAGGTGCATTTATGGGGATCTTCAATGTTAAATCGTATGTTATTACAGGACTTGCGGGTCTGCCGAGTATTGCGGCATTTGTCAGTCCAGCAATTAGCACATTGATTTATGCTTTGGTTGGTGGTTTGATTGCCATCGTAGCGGCAGCAATCATTACGTATATCTTGGGCTTCCAAGAAGAAAATGCATCGGAGCCAGTAGCTGCACCAGCAGCAACAACTTCTGCTGCTGTAACTGAAGAAGCAAAAGCGCAAGATGAGCAAGTATTCAGCCCGATCACAGGTGAAGTTAAACCGCTGAGCGAAGTGCCAGACCCTGCGTTCTCTGAAGAGATTATGGGTAAAGGATTCGCGATTCAACCATCTGAAGGCCGCGTGGTTTCTCCGATCAACGGAACCGTGTTCTCGTTATCGAAGAGTGGACATGCCATTGGTCTGGTAAGTGATACAGGCGCAGAGATGTTGATTCATATCGGGATTGATACCGTGAAACTGAAAGGTCAATTCTTCTCTCCTAAAGTTCAAGCAGGTGCGAAGGTTGCCGTAGGTGATGTACTGATGGAGTTTGACCGGGAACAGATCGAAAAAGCCGGTTATACAACGATTACACCAGTCATTATTACAAACATGCACCAGTATGAGTCCATTGAATCTGCTGGTCGCACGACGATCAAAGAAAAAGACTTGTTGTTTACAGCTAAAGCTTAACCATAAAAATGAAACAGCAGCTTTACCGGAATGGATGTAATCCGGTAAAGCTGCTGTTTTTTGCTTATAGCCTTTTACACCACGGGAAGCATACCCTGGACCAATTGCACAAAGTGTTGTGCAGGCTTGGACAGATAGCGGTTCTGCAGCCAGACCAGTGCCGAACCAACCGTGGAATGCTGATCCTGAATGCGATATACGTGAAATGGGTGCTCGTGATATAGCTGTAGTACCGTGTGAGGCACGATAGAACTGGCGAAGCCGAGTCGGACCAGCTCCAGCAACATATTAATGTCTGAGCACTCACCCATGATGGAGGGGGTAACCTGATGCTCCCGGAATTTGTCCAGAATCAACTCGAACATACCAAGTCCTTCTGTACTTGGAAGCAGTAGAGGGATACCTGTAAGCTGCTTGAAATAGGTCCGCATCTCCGCTCCAGGGGTCATCTCCGGTGGGCTATCCAGCGGTGTTGAAGAAATATAGAAGAGGGGCTCCTGTGGCAGGTGCAGCACCTCATAACGTTCGGTCTGGACAGGCATGCGTACACAAGCGAGCTCGACTTTGCCATCATCCAGAAGGCGGCATAATTGTGCGGACTCATTTTGCTGAATTTTATAAGTAACCTGTGGATGTGTGGTGCGGAACTGCTGAAGTGCTTGGGGGATCAGACGATCAGATATGGTATTAATGCCAATGGAGAGTTTGCCCCGTATGCCGTGACGGAAACTTTGCATCTCCATTAGAGCTTCCTCCATATATTTGGTCAAGGTGACCGCATAATCATAGAAGCTGCGACCCGCCTGCGTTAGCTCCATCATGCGCCCTTTGCGTTCAAATAGAATCACACCAAGCTCTTCTTCCATTAACTTAAGCTGCTGGCTTAAGGGCGGCTGAGCCATGTGAAGTCTCCGGGCTGCTGCTGTAATCTGTTTCTCCTCAGCAATGGCAATGAAATAGCGACATTGTTTGATATCCAAGTGGTTGTTCTCCTTCGCCTGCGATGTATATGTAATTCGTATGGAAAGCCAACAAAACATGTATTTTTAATATACTACGATCTTATGTTACCATACATTAGATTTGCATACCTGACTAACGGGACTTGGTTTCCATATAAATATTGCTGCACGAGAAAGACCTTGAATTGGAGGATGAAACAACGTGGTTAGAACAATACATGATGCCGCTCTAGCGGGCCATACTGATGAGGTCATTCGATTTATCACACAACAGGGCAGCCGGTTGAATGAACGGGATGCATTGGGGCGAACACCTCTGATGGCAGCGGTGCACGGTAACAAGATAGACACGGCAAGGATGCTAGTGGACGCCGGAGCCGACATTAATCTTCGGGATGCACGATTGGACAACCTGTTGTTATACGCGAGTGCTGAGGGTATGTATGACATGGTCGAACTGGCCGTTGAAGCAGGTGCAGATACAAGGTTAACGAATCGTTTTGGCGGTACAGCCCTTATTCCAGCAGCGGATCGGGGCCATGTGGACATTGTGGAGCTTCTGCTGACACGCAGTGATGTGGATGTGAACCATATCAACAACCTGGGATGGACAGCCTTGCTGGAAGCAGTCATTTTGGGAGATGGTGGGCCGCGTCATCAGCAGATTGTTGCCTTGCTTTTGCAATATGGTGCAGATCCAAAGATCGCGGATCGGGACGGGATTACACCGCTTGCACATGCGAGCCGGCATCGGTATGCCGAGATGGAACGACTATTAACCCAAGTCTGAAGAGAGTTACACATTTATGATATAGAACAGTGAAAGGATATTCCGAACGAATGAACAGACATCAAGAGCATTTTACACAAAAGAATATGAAGGACGTATCTTCACTGATTTTGGCAGGTATACAGTGGTTTTTCTTCCTGTTTACCAATACCGTTGTTGTGCCGCTATCCATTGGACATAATTTTCATCTGTCTCCGGATGCGATAGCTGCCTCGATGCAGCAAGCATTTATCCTTACCGGAGCAGTGTGTATTCTGCAAGCTGTATTCGGTCATCGATATGCGATTATGGATGGTCCGTCAGGATTATGGTGGGGATTGACGCTAAGTTTGACGGTATCTGCTTCATCGGCCGGTATGAGTCTGGAGCGTATTGGCGGTGGACTGGCTGCAGGTTTTCTGTTAGCGGGACTAACGATGGTGATTCTGGGTTGGCTGGGAGCAGCGCAAGTGCTGCAAAAGCTGTTCACACCTATGGTGAAGAGTGCCATGTTGTTTCTAATGACGATTCAATTAACCATGAATTTTTTCAAAGGTATGATAGGATATACGGAGTTTGGCCGCTTCAATCTGCCTGTTGCCGCATTGTCCGTTGTCATTGCATTTTTGGTGGCATGGATTCAATTAAAGGGTAGGGGGAAACTGGGGAACTACGCGATCCTGATTGGGATTGTGGCAGGCTGGATCGCTTATAGTCTATTGTTTCCTGGACAACATAGCGGACAGCCTAATCAAGCCCCGGCTGGTCTCGAACTGTTTCCGTGGGGAGCACCCAGATGGGAACCCGGTATTGTCATTACTGCATTTTTCGTGGGGTTGGTGAATATGACGAATTCGATCACCACATTAAGCACAGTTGAGAAACTATACCGGACAGAAACAACAAGCCGTCAGTATAGGCATTCCTATGCGCTAACGGGTCTGTTCACGATGTTGTCAGCCTGTGTAGGTGTGCTGCCCTTTGGTTTATTTG
This sequence comes from Paenibacillus sp. FSL M8-0212, assembly GCF_038004645.1. Classification (NCBI taxonomy): domain Bacteria; kingdom Bacillati; phylum Bacillota; class Bacilli; order Caryophanales; family Paenibacillaceae; genus Paenibacillus; species Paenibacillus sp. FSL M8-0212. Next base: position 4,374,344 of record NZ_JBBORP010000001.1, read on the forward strand.
CATCATCGATCGGGTTCCTGGAGAGTACTCGTATTCTGCGTCGTGCTGCCTTTATGATTGGAGCGGGGTTGTTATGTATGATGGGTCTTACACCTTCTGTGACAGCATTCTTTGCACAAATACCACCAAGCGTTGGCTGTGCTGTTTTGTTTGTGGCTTACCTTCAGATGTTCGGCACGGCACTAAGAACGCTTGAAGGTACAACGTTTAATTCTAAAACGATCTATCGTGTAGCGTTGCCGGTCCTCACGGGAGTTGCTGTAATGAATATTCCTGCTGAAGCCTTTCAAACCTTGCCCATGTATCTTGTTCCGATCATAAGCAATGGTCTCGTCATTGGGGTATTGGTCTCACTCGTTCTTGAAAAAACCGTGAACTGGTCCAAAATGGAACAACCAGCGACAGTTAGTAAAGCGGCATAAAGAGTTTCATCTTGCGACAGTCCAATTTGATTGGGCTGTTTTTTTGTTTTTGTTATCAGGCTATATGGCTATTTCACGATAATTTTGCCTTGGCCTGCAAGCATTCGCATCTCTCTGGAGAGGCGGTCCTGGTTTCCATCCTGCATTTCCAGTTGAACTCCATAGTGCCATGAGGTATTTTTTTCATGACCCCAGCGGAGAGTGCCTTCCATATATAGAGGGTCTTCAAAGAGCAGCATATTCATTCCAATCCGAATATCGTTATTCTCTACAGGAAGGGATAGCGGAAATGACAGCTGACAGCCGGATCGACTGATATCGCAGAGTTCGGCCTGAATGGGTTTGGCTGGTGCGTTAACCCCGTTGATGCTGAGAATATAGATCTCAAAGTGAATCGGTTCCTTCAATGTGTAGCGAAAGGGTTCTTTTCTATTGTTAATTGACATGGCTTGGCTTCCTCCATCAGGTTCAAAAAAAGTCAGTTATGCTTATATCGACCATTTGGAGCGAGAAATGAAGAGTTGCGAAAGCAGAGATGGTCCATGGGTTCCTTTTACACGTGTATCAGGCTTGATATAATGATGGAATATATTTCTGAGGTCAGACCTGGATCAGATAGAAGGGACGTGTGAATATGAGAGGAACATTTCAAATGGTTACAGATACGGCAACATTGTGCCTGTATGATCTGGCAGCGTTAAAACATCGTGCCGAGGATACTTCGGACTGGTGGTCCATTCCAGTGGATGAGCTGGCTGAGGTGAATGCAGGTCATTGTCTGTTCCTGAATCTGGGTGCGGATGGAGTGTATGAGGTGGAATGGAGCCTGGAGGATGTAGGGGAGGATTCAGGTTCAGATCACGCAGCGGAACGGGAAAAGGTGTATCATCTGCAAGTTCCGTCTGGGCACATCTATCTGGGAGCGGCGGATGATGTCACTGGCGGTGAATTGGAGCCGGATGAGACGTGTGAAGGGGTTCTGTTTCAGTTAAAGCCCGGAAATTATGCGTGTATCGTCTCCAGAGAAGCCAGTCGGATCACCATTGTCATGACACCAAGTATTCAGGGAAATAACACGCTGGATGATTTAATCCGGATTTAGTGTACATATACGAACAGGAGGGATTCATATGCAGGAATGGAACGAGATAACGATGATGAATGCAGATGCCCTGCGTAAACGGATGAGAATACTCGCTGCTTTGGATATCATCTTTTCGGAGGAAGAATGGTTACGCGTTCATCATTATGAAGCTGAACTTCAGCCAGGTGTGGCATTGGGAAGCATCAATAACGGCGCAGGTGATCATCTGCATGTCTTGTTTACGAACTCAGGCACGTTGATCAAGGGATTTGATCATGAGTCATCTTTAAGTCCGCATGCTCGTGAGGATGGTGAGATCTACCCAGGCATGTACGATGAAGTGCCAGAGGCCTTGATGGCTGTACTGCGAAGTCATGAGGAAACGTTGGATATGGAGGATGTGACCTTTTGCCTGTGGCAGGAAGGGAACGACTTGCAGTGGAAGGTTGGTAACTGGATTCAGCTGGCGATGAACGAGGAAGACAAAGCGGACGCCAGAGGTGGTGTAGAATTTTTACTGGGATATTTGGAGAAGAACCCGGTAGATTACGTTGATTGGGCAAAAGGGTACTACGACTTGCTGGATCTGTCGTTGAAAGCCGTAGCTGAAGTATATGAAGAAAAACCGGTGACCGCCAGCCTGATTAAGCAGTTGTGTCCTGAGCGAGATGTGGCAGCAGCACTGGATGAGTTGCAGCAACGCGGGTATGCCGTGGAACAAACGTAATAGAGTAGCTAAGGGAGATGGGGAAGCCATGTACAAGATGCAACTGAAACGTATGCATGAAAAGTTGATCGCTCTCCGAAGTATGGACCCGGATCTGGACCTGTTCGGTGCAGAAAACCATGAATATGAAATGGAACCTGTGTGGACGCGGGAGGATATCACGCAATTTGAACAGAAATGGCGAATTAAGTTGCCGGAGGAGTATAAGGTATGGCTTCTTCATATGGGAACGGGTGGTGTAGGACCTTATTATGGTCTGGAAAACCCGGATGACGGGGTATACGCTGTGCTTGGCTATGATGATGAGCTGAATGCAATCTCGGACCCTTTCCAATTCACGGAAGCATGGAACTGGAACTATGACTGGTTCGATGACAGCAAGGAAGAAGAGGAATGGGAAGCGCTGGAACACGAATATTTTGATCCGAAATGGTCGGCAGGCATGCTGCGCATCAGTGATTTTGGCTGTGGCATCTCCATGAATCTGATTGTTAAGGGAGCCTCCTACGGAGAGATCTGGGTTGATGACCGGGCTAACCGCAATGGAATCTATCCTGATCAGTATTGGGGCAATACGAATCGATTGCATTTTCTGGACTGGTATGAGTTGTGGTTGGATCGTTCAATCCATCAAATACATGAACAAAAACAACTATCTGGAGCGAACGAAGTCTGAAGGAGGTTGTACATATGGGCTGGGAATATGGGATTAGAGCAACGGAGCCTGCAATTTTACCTGCAGTTGTGAAGCGTTTGGCAAGTGCATTAACGTTTACCAACATGTACAGCTTAGAACACCAAGCCAACGGTTTTGTACTGAAACGTGAAGATTCTTCCTGGCCTAGAGCCCTTGAAGTGTGGATAGAAGAGGCTTCCGGGTTAGAAGAGATTGTGGATGGGGAGTTGTATATCTACTGTTTGTTCCATATCTGGGGTGAAGAAGGTCGGAGCTGGATGCAACAAATGGAGCAAGAAAGCAGGCAGCTAGATGGTAGTTTAATCTGGTTTGAACTCTGATCGGTAAGAGATTTGCCTGAAACAGGAGGAGCATATATGGCTAAAAAATCAAAAAGGACTATTCCTGCGCTCATGTATCAGTATCAAGGTCCGCAGCGGAACGTGGGTTTTGTTTTATCCCCTTTATACATAGAAGAATCGGTTGAAGTAGAGATGGAAGACATGCTGTTCATATATAATGAAGACTTTGACTACATTCGTCCTGCATTGGATCGCGCATTTCCCTTAATTAACCCGCGAACTGGAGAAGAGATGAAGGCTCTAGATCCCTGTTGGGAGAATCCGATTATGAAGGAAGTGTGGATAGAGATTTTATCAGAGTTGGATCAACAGGTGGTTGCAGAGCCAGAATTACAGATGTTTTTGAATCAGTTTACCACTTGGGTGAGAAATCATCTGCAATTGGCCGACGGGATCGAAGTCACCGGCAATTTGTAAGTTAGTTAATCTTGGATTGTTCATTCGTGTACGTAATTCTGTATACCGGCGGCCGAAGTGCTATGTAATCAAGCTCCCTCATGATGATGGCGGAGCTTTTTTTGATGAACAAATATTAAAAACCGTTTGCTTCACTCACCCGTCTTATACTACAGAAAGAGAGAGAAGGAGGGATGCGGGGTGGAAACAAAAGCAGAGATGAACCAGAGGATCTATGTACAGACCGAAGATGAGACGGAATTTGTGCAATCCATTATGGAACATCAAGATACGCTCATTTCTATTGCCTATAGCTACCTGCGTAACCGGCAAGATGCGCTGGAAGCGGTACAGGAGATGACGTGCCGGGCTTGGATCAAGCGTCGGACGCTGAACAATGAGAAGGCGTTCAAGTCGTGGATCATTCGGATTCTGATCTATATCTGTATCGATGAGCAGAGGCGGCGCAAGCGGGCGACACCTCTGGCGAAGGAAGATCTGGAGGACAGCATTCCGGCGTCTTGGATGATCAGTGTAGATGATAACCGAATTGCTATGGAATCTCTTTTGCAAAAGGTGAAACCGAAATATCGCCATGTATTATTGCTGAAATATTATAACGACATGACACTGACGGATATTGCCTCGATCCTCGGCAAACCAGAAGGGACGATCAAGACCTGGCAGCACAAGGGACTCCAGCAGTTGCGCAAGTTGATGAAGAACAGGAGGGATTGGCATGACCACTAACCCGGAGGAGAAAGCACTTCTTGCAGATGCATATCAGGTGAAAAGAGAGAAGCAGCACTGGAATCCGGCGGACACGACTGCTGCAATTCAACGTGGTCTCGCAAAGGGCAGAACAAAACGATCAGGTAGGACCTTTCGTGTCAAATGGATCACGGCAATGCTGGTCACGGCTCTGGCTGCGGGTTGGTTTCTCTTAGGTCCGCTTGGGAGTTATGGTCAAGAGCAGGCAACATATACTGAGCCTGTGACCCATTGGGGAGTACTAGAGCCCTTTCGTGGCCTGCTAACTTCGGATATGGATAGTGCCACGATTACTTCAACGCTCAATAATGGTTATGTGCAACTTGTAGACCAGACGGTTACATCGGGGATATATCAGTTTACCGTGAACGCGGTTATGGCGGATGAGAACAGGATAACCGTACTGTATACCGCCAGAACGGATGCATCGCAAGAGATTTATTCGATAGTCAATACCAAGATGACGGATGCAAGAACAGGTTATGTCCTTGATAACGGAAATATAGGAGGTATACATTTTTCGAAGGATAAGCATACCATTTATGGCCGGAATACAATTGAGCGTAATCAAAATAAACCGCTGCCTGAGCAAGTGAATCTTCAGTTCCAGCTTTCTTCCGTTGTTCCAGATGTGGTGGAATATTCAGAAAACGGGGAAAAGGAACGGAAGTATCAATATTCCAAAAAAATGAATCTTTCTTTTGCGCTGGATCCTAAATTCTCTATCCCCAAAACGGAAATCCTCAACGTTAATCGTACGTTTACCGTTGGGGGTTATGAAGTTATGTTGTCAGAAGTGGAATTATCACCGCTTGTTACTCGGGTTAGATTTGTTTTTGAGCCGGAGCAAGAGATCGATTACAAAATGAAGTTGTTGATCAGTGAGGTCGTTCAGCCTCTCGAGATTGTAACTACCACTAAAAACGGGAAGAAGACCAAGTTATCCGGGGTAGGCGGGAGCGGATCGGAAGATGGAATGATGTATTCTTTCAGTAGCAATCTGTTGGACCATCCGGAGTCCATGGTATTAAAACTTCGTGGTAAACCAGATAAGGTCTATGATGATTTGCAGGAAGCCAAGAATGATGAACTGGAAATCAAAATCAAATAAGATGAACTAACTGGAAATACTCTTATTCAGATTAGGTGGATGTTAGTGAAAGCAGAGAAGGGATGTCCCTGAAGGTCGTAAGCCTTGTGAGACATCCCTTTTTAAATATGAAAACGGCTGATCTTATACAGTTAAAATATCTACTCCCAGAGCTGGAAGGGTCAACTTCTGATCCAACCTCGCGCTGTTCAACAAGCTGCGATAAGGAACGTCCAGCGTAATCTCTCGTTGCTCATTCATCAAATTGATCAGGAAGAGGAAATTTTGCTCCCCCTTCGTTCGAATCGACAGCTCGATACCTTCCGGCAACTGGATTTTGGGCGCCAAATCCTTTTCCTTCAATATGCCTTCAAACAGCTGATAGAAATACGATGGCTCGGGCCAAGTGCCGACATAATACACTTCACCTTCACCAAGCTTATTGACAGTAACCGCCGGTACACCCTCATAAAAGTCGTTGTCATACCATGCGATCGGCTCTGTCCCTCGCAGTTCCAGTAGATCACACCATTGCTTTGTAGCGAATGTCTTGCCCTCCGCGTTCCGTATCCGATGCTCACTGTTGCCGATGGCATCATATTCACTTACGACAACACCCGCCGCTTCGGCCAGTAGCCCCGGCAGAGGCAGCATCTCACATACATTCCTCATGTTCTTCACACCAGTCCGATTGGTGAGGACAACCGTCCCCCCTTTAGCTGCGAACCGCTCCAGTCTTTGTGCTACTTCTTCACTTAACAGGAAGAGGGAAGGGACAACGACCAGCTTGTACCCATTGAGCTCCTCGGTCCAATTGATAACGTCTGTACCGACGCCCATTTTCAGAAATGCATTATGCATAGAGGACAGGTTGTCTATATAGTGCATTCCCCCTTCCGCCTGCGGCTGAAGGGAAAGCGCTGTGTGCTGATCATGCGAATGCAGAATGGCAACCTGGGTAACAATGGTCGAGTCGGCCAGCAGTTCTCCTAACTGGTTCACCTCGCGAGTAAGCTCGGCAAACTCCCTGAACCTGCGTCCAGGAACATTGCTGTGGTCGATCAGTCCATGCCAAAACTGTTCCGCTCCGACGGTAGCACTCCGCCAGCGGAAATGGACGACCATATCCGCACCGCGGGCGATTGTCTGCCAAGAGCGAGCTCGGATCAGTCCAGGATACGGGGTGCGCTGAATCGGCATCCAGGCACCCTGTGCTCCGCTGAGCTGTTCCATTACCCAGAAATTGCGGCGTTTGATGCCGCGAACCAAGTCCAGCGTAAGCGCTCCGTTCCTCGGAAACCGATCGCCATAATCGCGATACAGCTCATTCGGATAATAATCAACAGAGACGAAGTCCAATTCGTTGTGCATATCATAATAGTCCAGACTATTCGGATACTGCCACATGTTATGCGTCACAAATTGGCCTGGACAGTTACGGCGTAAAATCTCAAGCTGCCATCCCAGCAGATAGCCTACGCTGTCAGAACAAAATCGTTTGTACTCCAGAAGATAGGAAGGATTCATTGGTTTGCTGGGTCCGAGTGGTGTTGTTACCTCAGCCCAGCTGCTGTACTCACCACTCCAGACGACCGTACCCCACTCCCGGTTCAATTCCTCCAGATTGGAATAACGCTTTTGCAGCCAAGCGACAAATGCACGATTACATGTATCACAATGGCACTCCTGGTAGTGCATCTCGTTATCGATTTGCCAGCCAATGACGGCGGGATGCTTACCATAGCGCTGTGATATCGCTTCCACAAATTTGGAGCCCAGCATTCTCAAGGAAGGGCTGTTGTTGCAACGATGTCCACGCACACCTGGCCGAATGATGTGGCGTTGTTCATCTATGGGCAGCACATCCGGATAACGTGTTGTCATCCAGTTTGGCGGGGTATTGGTTGGGGTGCACAACACAATTTCCATGCCGCGCGAAGCGAATACTTCTATAGCCGCATCCAGCCATTCAAACTGATAATTACCCTCAGTCGGTTCCATTCGGCTCCAGGCGAACTCCGCCATTCGCACAACAGCAACCCCCGTCTCTTGCATAAGTATGGCATCTTTCTCCCATAACTCCGGGGTCCATTGCTCTGGATAATAATCAATTCCGATCTTAATTGTCATCCTGTGATCTCCTTTATTTATCAATATATTGCGATTATATGTTATATTCATTCGAGTGAATATCTTAAATAATTAATATGATATAACAATATTAAGATCAGGAGAGTTAGTCGTATGCCTCATCCCAATCGTAATTTTCCAGTGTTATCTGCCCGAGACAAGCTGCTCCCTTTTTATTTACTTGGCATCGGCCTGCATCATGAACAGGAGCATATCCGCCGAGACCAAGGCATTGAGGATTATCAGTGGATACAATGCCGCAGCGGTGTGGGTAAGCTCGAGCTAAGTGAAACGGAACATATCGTCAAGCCAGGTATGGGCATGCTGTTATTCCCTGGACAGAAGCACGAATACTATGCGCTATCCGACAGTTGGGAAGTCGACTGGATCATTTTCGATGGCAACGGGTCAGCAAACTTGTTTGAAACCGTGGGCATTGTCGACACATGCGTATACAAGCTTGCACAACCTGAATACCTTCTATCCCGAATGCGGGAGCTGCTGCAAGCTGCCTTAACACCACAAGAGCAGACATTAAGCAATTACGCCTGCTCCGCCATTCTCTATACCTTATTGACAGAGATTATTCAACGCGTATCTGTTGAGGGTAGCGATACGGTCGGGCAGCAGTATGAGCGAATAAAGCCGGTTCTGGACTATATTGAACAGCATTATGCTGAAGAGATTACTTTGCCAACGCTAGCTGGATTGATCTGTGTCACACCAGAATATTTCTGTCATTTGTTTAAGAAAACGACAGGTATTCGTCCCATTAGCTATGTTAATCAGGTAAGAGTCAACAAGAGCAAGGAACTGCTGCTCGACAATGTGCAGCGCGGGATGGAGGATATCGCTCGTCAAGTCGGTTTCGAATCGACCAGTTATTATGGAGCCATCTTCAAGAAGCTGGAACGAATTACACCTGGTGCCTTCCGCCGCAGCTATCAGAAGTCGTAACATATTATTATCCGCAAGCACTGGTTTTCGTTAGAGGTTTTAAGAACTGATCCGAGGGCAGATCAGTTCCAAGTTGGATCACATAGTACTCCTTAATAGAGACGCTAATTAGCGTCTCTATTTTGTGTGAACGAATGGCTGGGTTTACGTTTTTTCACTATATCTGATCTGCTGTTGCGAAAAAGATAATATTGTTGTCTTTTTGCAATTATTGTATTGTCACAACCAAAGTTACACGATATAATCGAGTTGTATTTGAGGATAATTTTATAAAGGATGGTGAAATTTTGAAGAAATTTTCGATGCTTTTACTCGCTGTAACTCTATTGTTGCTAACTGTCTCGACAGCCCCGTCTACATATGGTGCGGCTAGTTATCCGAACACAGGTACGAATGGGTTGACTGGTTTTGCAGGCAGTGCCAAGAATGAAAGTGGTGTATCCAAGGCAGCTACGACAGGTGGCAAGAACGGTCAGGTAGTTTATGTTAGTAATCTCAATGACCTGAGAACACATATGGCGGGCTCTACAGCCAAAATTGTCGTCGTTGAACAGAATATTTCTTCCTCCACGCTGCAAAAGGTTGAATTCGGAGCGAACAAGACACTTGTAGGTTCCTTTGGCAAACATACATTAACGAATATTCATTTCAGATCCACAAGCAGTTCAAGCAATGTGATTTTTCAGAATCTGACTTTTGAACACGCTTCCAATATTAATGCCAATGATGATATCCAGATGTATATCACTTCAGGCTCCAATTACTGGATTGATCATGTGACGTTTGCTGGTCACAGCTACAGCTCTGGAGGTAGTGATCTGGACAAACTTCTGTATATTGGCGATCGCGCCGACTATATTACGATTAGCAATTCCAAATTTGCGAACCATAAGTATGGCGTCATCTTGGGTCATCCGAATGATGGTAACAGCAGTTACAATGGAGTACCTCATGTGACGATGTCCAATAATTACTTCGAAAATTTATATGTACGTGGTCCTGGACTTTTAAGATATGGTTACTTCCATCTCAAAAACAACTATGCAAACAACTTTAATCAGGCCATCACAATTGGTGAAAAAGCACGGATTTATTCTGAAAACAACTACTTTGGTGCTGGCGCTGAAAAGGGTGGCATCTTAGATGACAAAGGAAAAGGTGAGTTTACGGATACGGGAAGTACACCAGCGCTTAATAGTCCGACTTCTCCTAAAACGAACTGGAGACCAAGCTCCAATTACAGTTATCAGGTAGAGAGTGCCAGCTATGCGCGTGAGTTCGTCACCAAGTATGCAGGTTCCTCCAATACAACACTTGTATTCGGAAAATAAGACCATGTATTCATGTTTATTAGCGTAACCAAGAAGCCTTTCTTGTACGTAACAGCGTATAAGAAGGGCTTTTTATGTTTTTTTTATATGGAAGCACATTAATTAAAAGTAAATATTTAAATTTATATCCGGAATACCGATATACATAATGTAGCGCTGCTTTCATGTTTGTGAAGTAACATTGTACTATGGCGGTGGCCTGAGCGTTGCGTCGAAATATGCACGGTAGAAAACCATAAAGAGGCCGGTGTGAGTGCGAGTATGCCCTACAATCGCAAGTTATTTTATCTAAAGGACGGGGTATGCATGAATCGTATTGACGAAATTATATGGAAACGGAACAAGATCATCAGCATCATTATATGGTTTGTATTAATTGTAGGATTTTCTGTGGCTTTAGTTCAGCCCAAGTTATTTATTTCCAATGGTGTTGTGGTCTTGTATGGAATCTGGCTTGCTTATGCAAACGCCAAAAAGAAGCACATCCATCTAATTCCTTGGGTGAACACCGTGCTGATCTCGTTGTGTGGGGTATTCGCCGGATGGGGAAGTGTTGAACCGCTGCTGGCCATTCTCATCGCTTCGATCCTGCTTATTTATCCAAATAAAAAATTATTTATCATCGGATTTTCGGTTATGCTTGCGAACAACATTCTTCAACTTGTGATTATTCCTACAACGACTCAGGATCAGTTTGTGACTAATGCAATCAATGTAGGAATGTTCGCCGTTACGGGCGGAATCTTGTTCATGGTGTCCTATCTGAACCAAAAGCTCTTTCATGAAAGTGAAAAAAGATGGAGCGAGGTCGAAGCGTCGCGGACCCGCGTGGAAACGATGCTGGAACGGGTCAAGGAGTCTGTTGGCGGACTATCTCGTTATACGGATCAATTGAAGCAAAAGGTGGATTCAACAGGTTCCATTACCCATGAAGTGACCCTGGGATTCAGTGAAGTTGCCAAAGGCGTGGAGTTCCAGGCAACCAGTGTCGCCGACATTTCGGAATCTTTAGCTGTATCGGATCAGCATATTAAGGACGTTGCGTTGTATTCCCAACAGATGAAAGAGTTGTCTGCAAGTATGGCAACGAGCACGCAAACAGGAAGCGAACATATGGACCAACTGAATATTCAGATGCAAGATCTATATGAAACGATCAATACAACTGCAAATGATATGCGAAAGTTCAATGAGGAAAGTGAATCCATGACGCTTATGCTGAACAGCATAGCGGATATTGCAACTCAGACCAACCTGCTCGCGCTTAATGCAGCCATTGAAGCGGCTCGTGCAGGCGAGCATGGACGCGGGTTTGCCGTTGTATCAGAGGAAGTACGCAAGCTGGCCGAGAGCTCGGGTAAGTCTGCGAATGATATTTCAACCATTCTGTCTCGATTAAAAGGACAAACGCAGGCACTGACAGATCGATTCGAACGTATTCGTCTATCGTTACAGCACGGAAGAGACAGTGTGCAAACGGCAGATGAAGTGTTCCGTACGATCAACAGCAACTCTCAGCATGTGTTGAATCAAGCGACAGATATTGAGATTAGTTCGGCTACAATGAAGGAATCTTCCACCAGAGTAGTGAATGAGGTTTCCGAGATTTCAAGTGTAACGGAGCAATCCAGTGCAGCGACAGAAGAGATTCTGGCGAGCATGGAAGAACAACGCAACCTGACACAGAAGATGGTGGAGAGTTTTGGAGAACTGGAGCAACTGATTGTGAACCTGAATGAGTTAGTCTCGGATCATCAGGCTTCTTCCGTTGAGAATAAACTTTAATATTAATTGTTGAGGGCCTGTCGGTGCGAATTTAGCGTACTGGACGGGCTTTTTTATCTGTAAAACAGCTTGATGCCGACATTTTTTTCCTATACAGTGTGTTGTGTAGAGTATGAAGAGAGTAGAACTAAAACTGTAAATGGTAGTTAAAAGAAGATGTAACGTCATGGGGGAGTAGAAGGTTGAAGGATAAAGGAATGAAAGATAGATTGGACTGCGATGACAGTACATATGAGGTTAGGAATGATAATAGGGCTGCACGCGTACGTTTTTATGATCAGCAATCGTTCAAAGACATGGACTGGCCTGATACGGAGGATGGCAGATATGCCAGAGTCTATCTGGAACCTATGATGCTGGACGGGACCCAAAGCTTTATGTCCAACGTGGAAACGACATTGTTGCTCGCCCGGATCGATGATCTTGTTGTTCCACTGACGGTGAATGATACAGAGTATGATAATGCTTACGTTTGTTCGCCATATACGCATTATGTGAGTTACGCCAAGCAAGAATTAACCATGTTGCAGAAGCCTGTGTTGGAAAAGGGTCTTTCTGTGCTGCTCAGTCTAATAGGTTGGGGAATGAAGCAATCACAGATCAACAAAGTTGTGCATGTGAACAACTGGTTGTTGTCTACGAATCTGTATCCAGCCATGTCCGGTGAACAGGCAGAACGCTTGCTTGAAACGGTACAAGAGCGATACCCTGAGCATGTCATTGTGTTTCGCTCCTTGTGTCCGGGACTTCATCCCGATCTCACAGCGAGGCTAGCGGAAGCGGGGTGTAGACTAATTCCGAGCCGACAAATCTATTTGTATCATGCGCATGATCCGAATTTTGGGAACTCGAAATCGCGCTGGCTGTTGAAGCGGGATTACGAATTATTGGCAAAGCACGACTACGAATTCGTTTCCGAGTCAGATATGACGGATGCAGATATTCCGCGAATCGTTGAGCTGTACAAGCTGTTGTACCTTGAAAAATACTCCTATCACAATCCGCAATTTACCGAGCGGTTCATTGCTGCTGCGATGGCATCAGGAACACTCAGACTCTATGGACTGCGAAAGGAGGGGCGCCTGAACGCGGTGATGGGTTATTTCTGCCGAAATGGAATCATGACAACGCCACTGTTCGGTTACGACACAGCGGTGCCCCAGTCCGTTGGACTATACCGCATGTTATCGGCTTGTCTGATCGGACAGGCTCGCGAGAACGGCCATCTGTTGCATGAGAGCGCCGGGGCGGCGCAGTTTAAACGCAATCGCGGTGCTGTTGCGGATTTTGAGTATTCCGCTGTGTATGAGCGTCATCTTCCGTGGGGCAGACGCTGGTGCTGGCTACTGCTTGATCGGTTGTTGAATCGCGCAGGTGTGCCGCTGATGCGCCGCATGAAGCTGTAAACAGACATAAAAACGTGCTTACGCTGCCCGATGCAGATGTGAGCTTGCATCTGGTTTGACTGCACACTTGCACACCCAACCGGTCATCGTGATACGCACATTTGTGCGCAGTCGCCTAATTAGAAATGCTCTGCGAGTTGCACCTCGAAGCCATCTGGATCTGTAATGTAAATAAACCGCAGATGCGGATTGGGCTGGATGGGGCCGCGCACAATCGGAATATTCAGCTCAGCCAGTCGTTCCATGGCTTCATCCAGCGAGTTCACCTCATAGCCGATCGACACGCCGGCCTCTGGTTTAAGAATGGATTCACTGCCCTCAATCAATTCCAGTTTGGTTTCATTCTCCATGCCCAGCATGGCAATCTGCCGTCCACGGCTTTCGAATCTGCGCTGAATTGGAAGTCCAAGCATGTCGTGGTAGAACCCGAGTGAAGCTTCCAAATTACTGACCCTCAGCGTGATCCAGTTTAATTTGATCAACATGGGTGAATCTCTCCTTTTTCTTGCATGATATGTATTTTTGTTACGTTCATTATACGCTAGGCGTTAGCAGGAACCTACCCCTTATCAGTAAACAATAAAATAGCTGCCGAAATATTCGGCAGCCAAATGGTGTAATCTCTTGCAGTTCCGGTAGTGCTAACGAATTATTGAATCAGATCAACGGCCTTCTGTGGTACAAATGCCTCTACACCGTTATATACAATGACACCCTCCAAAGTTGTCTTTTTGCCGTTCACTAGTGCAATATTTTTGTAGATTTGCAGTTCCAGCTTGGTAGTGCCTTTTGTTACGAGGATCTTCGGATTTTTAGCGTCAGTCAGGTCCAGTTTGTACGTCGCACCTTTGGCTGTAAATGCCTGTTTGGCAGGTACAAACAATTGTTTGCTCACGCTGTCGAGATCCAGATCCAGTACTCGTGCCATATATTTGGCGACATCCGTGTTATCAATCACACCGAATGGACGGTCATTGTTCGGAGCATACGTGTACAACACGACATCTCCACCTGTATGACCACCGGTTGTCCAGCCGATCCCTGCGCGTTTGCTGATCATTGGACCGATTGCATAGTTAAGACTGCCCGGCTCGGCAGCTTTAATTGTGGCAATCTCTTCGGAAGTCAGGTCCGTAATGCCATAGTATTGTTTCATCACTGCTTTGATGTTTGTACGCTTCGCATTCAGCTTCGCTTCAACGCCCTCACCTGTCAGCTTGGCCTTTTTCAAAGGTCCGATAAATGTGGACAACAGCTCTTTATCATATGTGCCAGTTGTGGAGGCATTACCAATGGTGAGTCCACCATTGCCGTGGTCCGTAACAGCCACAACGGCAGTCTCTCCATCTGCTTTGGCAAAATCCATAGCTACTTTCACGGCATCATCAAAAGCCAGCACGTCACTGATAATACCAATCGGATCATTGGCGTGAGCTGCCCAATCCACTTTACTGCCTTCAACCATCAGGAAGAAGCCGTCTTTGTCTTTGGACAGAACTTCAATGGCTTTTGATGTCATCTCGGCAAGGCTTGGCTGCTTCGCAGGATCACGGTCCATATTATAAGCCATGCCTGCGGGTGCAAACATACCCCACAGTTTGTTCGAATCGGATGTTTTCATTGCATCTGGTGTAGTGACGTAATCGTAACCCAGTGCCTTGATGGACGAAATCAGATTCTCGCCGTCTTTACGTCCGGCTGGCTCAAGATATTTGCTACCTCCACCCAACACAACATCCATGCCATTATAGACTTGCTGTTTGCTGAGTGCATCATAGTTTTTACGGTCCGGATAGTGAGAGGAGAAATCCGCTGGTGTGGCGTGCATAATCTCGGATGTAGCGACAATGCCAGTTGCTTTACCCGCCAGTTTGGATGCTTCCAGTACGGAAGCAACAGGTTTTCTTTCGTCTCCAGGAGCAATTGCCTTTTGCCCTGGCATCGTAGCCTTGTCCGGCAGTACACCAACAAATCCGGTATGAGATTTATAACCTGTTGCAAAAGCGGTTCCGGCAGGAGCTGAGTCGGCAATCGGCGCATCGGCGGAGTGAGTCCGAACCATGCCGCTTGCCATGGAGTCCAGTGTCAGGGACGAGCCCTTATACCAACGAGCCAGAGCGGTAGCATCGTTAGCCATACCGTCAGGAATCAGAATAATCACATTTTTAATCGGTGATGCAGATGTCGTTGAGGTGGTGTCTTCCACAGCCCACGCTGCAGTGCTTCCTCCGAGTGTAGCCGTAACAATCGTTGTCACCGCGAGCATCATTTTGGCTGCACGGACATTAAACCGGTTTAACATGAATGCATCCTCCTAGAATATATGTATAGTTGGTATCCCAAACCAAGTGTATACAACAATTGCTAAACTAACGTATGAAATGGGTTAACTATATGTAAAATTTACGATTAGTGAAGGGTGCTGGAATTCCGGTGAACTGGACAAAATAAGGAGTTGACGAATTAAGAGACAGTATTTTAGATCATCATGATGTAAGTTGAGTTTAAACCCGCATGAGAATGCAGTTTTTTATGTTGCCCTGTCAGAAGTCCTATGAAGACGATTAGAAAAAGATATTGCGAACGCTTACATTATGTGCTAACATCACCATAACAACAGGATTGTAACCGTGTTTAGGGCAATACCTGTGTCAGTTCATTCGTTGGTTCTTTGTTCATCAAACGATTGATTGCGTTTACATTTTCATATGGAATGAACCTCATTCCTCAGGGTTGTTACTGATTGCAGGCAAAACCTGAATTGAGGGCAGTAGACCACGCTAAAGCGATGTCTGTTTGCCTTCGGTTCAGGTTTTTTTATATAAAAAAATGCCTGATGGCATGACCGCAAGCGCGGTAGCAGATATTTCGAGCAGAAAGGAGCGCAGCAGATTTAATTTTTCATAAATAGAGATATAGACTCATCCAGACATTGGAATACTGATTCTTAGATACGCATTTCAACTGAACATTTCCAATGAACTTATCCCATCACACACTATTCGACAGCGAGGAGATTTATGACATGAAAACCATTAAACGTTCGATTGCCGTAGCAACAATTCTGGGGTTATGTGTATCCGCTCTACCAGCTTATGCAGCAGGCAATACAGCATCCTCTTCTTCAGCAGCGATGGACAAGCTGATCCAATCCGAGCTTATTCGCGGCAGCGGTCAAGGTGTTAATGCAGCTTATCTGAACAAAAAGGCTACACGCATTCAGGCCGCAGTACTTTACTTACGTTTGTCCGGATTGGAGAAAGAAGCACTCGCTTATCAGGGATCGGAAACGTATGACGATGCGGCTCAGGCAGGCAAAGTATTGCAACCGGTCGTTGGTTACTTGAAGCAGCATCCGTATGTGTCTGAGATCGTAACAGGAACGGATAAGTTTGAACCTAATGCACCACTTACAGCGGAAGGTTATGCCGAAATGCTGCTGAAGGTGCTTGGATATGAAGCGGGTTCGGATTATGAGCAGGGAGCGGCTTCCACCTATGCGGCTGGTAAAGGAATCAAGGCGCTTCAAGGGAAGGGAGCGAGTCAACTTACCAATCGCCTGATGGCAGAGGCAACCGCACAGGCTTTGCAGATACAGCTCAAGAATGGCAGTGGAACTTTGGAGCAGAGCTGGTTGAAACATAAAGAAGCTGGGGCGTTCAAACCTCAAACGGTGCAACAGACCAAGTATGGCACAATTGATGGCAAAACCTATGAGCAATATGGCACGCTGGGTTGGCTCGGTGTTCCATACGCGGCACCTCCAGTAGGGGAACTGCGCTGGAAAGCCCCGCAAGAACCGGAATCATGGACAGGAACGAGATCGGCTAAGGAATTTGCAGCGAACAGCTTGCAGATCTCCGGTAAAAATACAGTAGGTAGCGAGGATTCGTTGTATCTCAATATCTGGCGTCCCGACACAACCAGCTCGAAACTTCCGGTTATGGTGTTCCTGCACGGCGGCGGGAATATGACCGGATCAGGCAAAGATTTTCAGGGTGAACAGCTTGCACGGAGCACCAACAGCATCATTATCTCGGTGAACTACCGTTTGGGAGCTCTCGGATTCTTCGAGAATGCAGCGCTGAAAACAGGCAATGCCCTGGATGACTCAGGTAACTACGGTCTGCTCGACGCATTCCGTGCACTGGAGTGGGTACAGGATAATATCGAAGGTTTTGGCGGAGATACAGGCAATGTTACATTAGCCGGACAATCTGCTGGTGCACGTGATGTGCTGGCAACCCTGATCTCTCCACTTAGCAAAGGGTTGTATCAAAAAGCAGTTGCTTTCAGCGGAGGATTGACGACAGCATCACCGGAAGAAGGCGAGCAAAAATCCGAGGATGTACTTGTGAAGCTACTCGTGCAAGAGGGGAAAGCGGCTAATGCAGAAGAAGCCAAAACATGGATTGGCAAGCAATCTCAGGCACAGCTGGAGAGTTACCTGCGTGCACTGCCTGCGGACAAGTTGGTCACAGCATTTGGTGCAACCGCAATCCGTATGGAACCATTCCCGCATCTGTTCCGGGATGGTACAGTGATTCCAAAAGAAGGATTTGACGCCATCCAGAGCGGTAATTACACAAAAGTTCCTGTATTGCTCGGCAGCCTGGAAACGGAGTTCTCCGGATTTGCCTTCGGTGATCCAAACTTCTCTCCATCGATTACCGATGGAACCCTGTTTACCGATAAAACCAAGGCGGAGCAATATGCCGCTGCGTTGAAATACGGTAGCGAAGCTTATGCAGGCTTTAATGCAGAGCGTGTAGCAGAACAATTGACAAGTGAAGCAGGTCAGCCACCGGTATATGCGTATCGTTTTGCATGGGGCACACAACCTGGGGTTATCTCTGAGCGTTTGCTCACGTTACTGGGTGCACCACATGGTGCGGATATGGACTTCTATACAGGACACGCAGACGGAATTGCTGCTTATTTCCCTGATGGGTACTTTAGCGATACAAACAAACCAGGACGTGATCAGTTGTCCGCCGCGATGGCAGCATATCTGAAGCAGTTCCTGTACACAGGCAATCCAGGTACGGGTGGATCACCTGATCTCTCGGCATGGACACCTTGGACGAAAGATGCTCAAGCCCCAATCATGCGTCTGGATGCAAGCAATACAACGGCAGAGATTGGCATGTCCACACAATATAATCAAGGCAAAGACGCCGTTATGGCAAAGATGAAAAAAGAATTGCCTGAAGAAACGTATAAACTGTTGACGGAAAAAGTGTTCGCAGGTCGTTTCTTCTGGGAATAAGGATCACCGGATAGGAAGGCATATATAGATAAATTAAAAGCCAAGGGAGCATGCTCTCTTGGCTTTTTATACTGTTCGTTATACATAAATATGGTATTGTTGTAAATATAAATTAATAAGATATGGGAAAGGGGAAAACGTACATTATGGATGGAGTTAGTAATTTTGGTATTGCAGGTATTATAACGCTATTAATTTTCTTTATTATGATTGGCCTTGTATTATATCTGGTTTTCTATCTTGGGATGAAGAGGTCTGGCGTCAAAGAGGAAGTATCCGCATTAAGGATGGAAGTACGAGTGTTACAAGAGGAAGTCGAGCGGAACAGGCGGGAATTGGAAAATATAAAGCGTCGATAAGCTTTGTAGCATTATGTGGGAACGTGGAATAGCGTGTACAACAGTTTGAGAGGATAGGGGCTCTACGCCCCCACCTACTCAATACAACGTGAAACCGCTCATTTCAGCCTTTACATACCAAGGGCGCTCGATCTATTTCTTGGCAAAAAAACTAAGGGTTCCGGTGCTTTCATCTGCACTCACAAACAGGCTGCGTCCGTTAACACGATGGATTCCCTCAGGTGATTCTCCGGCAGTAGGGATCAGACCCAGGTAGTCTGGATTGACCGGATCAGTGAGATCAAAGAACAAAATGGCATCTGCCCGTTCAGAAGCTACCGCTGCATACGTAGTGCTGTCTACAGTAGCAACGGTCAGGTTCTCAACTTCGCTGCCCTTGTTGGGACTGCGATCATCGGGATACAAGCCGACCATAGCTGTTGCCTCGTCAATGAGGTTCTGGCTATCGTACATCCGCTGGCCTTGCAGATCCCAGACAGCGATATTACGTCCGCCTGCTTTTACACCATCCTCAAATTCATTCTTGCCCAAGTCCCCTTCGTTAGCTGTCAGCAGGTATTTGCCATCTGCCGAGAAAGCAATCCCATCCGGTTCATAACGAGCAGTCAACGTCTCTTTAAACTGAACGATACCATCATCTTTCAGATCCGCTTGATGTGAAGTAGTACCCAAAGCGAAGATGGAGCTGATCTTTTTTGTCTCCAGATCTACAATAGCAACGACATTGTTTTCCTGTAACGTGATAGCTGCTGTTTTGCTATCTGGACTAATGGCAACATACTCTGGTTGTGGATCATGCGGATAGATGGCGCCTTCTACATTTTCGAGAGATACCGGCAAGTTGGTGATTTCACCCTCCAATACGTTCCCGCCAGCAAAAGATACTACCATAATGCTACCCGGACGTTTGGTGTTGGCATAGTCAATTTCATCGGCAGCTTTATTCAGCTCTTCATCTTCTATCGCGATCACCGCATGCAGACCGTCAGGTGACAGTGCAATCGAGTCAGGACCAATACCGAGTTCATACGTTTTGACGGTTTTGTAGGTTGTCAGATCCACAATGGCAAGCAATCCTTTGTTTGCTTCGCTATCTGTATCCCCTGTACGAATAACAGCAAGACCGTATTTGCCATCTTTGGACACGGTTACGCTTGTGACTTCAGCTTTGGCGGAGAGGTCATGGAAGCTGACTGTCTTTAATACGTTAATGTTTTTCAAGTCAGCAATATCCAGTATGGCAATGCTACCATTGTCTGCTTCGGTTACGAGCAGGCGCTGTCCATCTGGCGTAGAGGCTGATATTTCTGCTTTGCCACCGGGCATCTGAAACGATGCGGTTCGTTCAAAACCGGTTTTATTTTGGTTTAGGATCAGTTGATCCGTAATTAATTTTAGCGTTTGGGGAGATACATACGTTGTACCTTTGGTGATGTAACTTTTACTGTCCAAAGAAGTTTTCACACCGTTGATGGTGGCTGAAGACGTCCCTACAGGAAGTTGTATTTTAGTATCTGCGATCTGGATATCTACACTGCGACTGCTACCGTTCCATGTGACCGTACCCTGCATATTTTGGATGGCTGTACGCAGTACGACATGATCGTTGGCAGGTTTTGTTACGTCAGCGGCATGAATCATGGAGGTGTAGCTGGTTGCTCCTGCGGTAAGAATGGCAGTCATCGACAGAACGGCAAGCCATTGATTTCTCTTTTTCAATGTTCCAGATCCCCTTTATCGTTTCGTGTGTAATGAGTTATACAATTGTTTTAGTATAGGGAGCTTATGTTAAGGAGAGGTAAGAGAAGTCTGCGATTTGTGTAAAAGGTTAGATAAGAGATATTTTTCCAAATTGGATATGTAAGTTAGCGTATAAAATGATGTTGCCACATGAAGAAAAAAGCAGACGTGAACCTTCATATATATAGGACTGGTCGAACGGGAGAAAATACGCTAGAATCATAATTGAGAATCATTATCAATTAATTCGGACTTTCTTTACTGACGAGTCTGATCAAGATATAGGCGAGGTGAATACCCATGCGCACGGATGATGCATTAGGCGTAGTATATCAGCATTACCTGACCCAAGAACCTTACAGTCAGCAAGATGAACACACGTATCTGCTCTCTCCCAAGGCGGGTAGCGGTAAGGTTAAAAGAGTGACAACATACAGTGGCATTGAGATTTTATATTCCCAGGTTGAATATCATCAGCCGTATCCAACGTATTTTGCGTCCGAGACACCCATTGTGGAATTGCAATTT
This sequence comes from Paenibacillus sp. FSL M8-0212, assembly GCF_038004645.1. NCBI lineage: Bacteria > Bacillati > Bacillota > Bacilli > Caryophanales > Paenibacillaceae > Paenibacillus > Paenibacillus sp. FSL M8-0212. The sequence continues at coordinate 4,395,377 of NZ_JBBORP010000001.1, forward strand.
GCCTTGTCAGGAGAACGACAGGTGGATATATCGGGTCAGGATTATTCGTTATCCATTGGGCAGGGTGCCCTCATTTTCATGCATGATTTCGAAGCGTGGTTTCATCCTCCGGCAAGAGAACTGTATACGTCCTTTTCGCTGGGGATTCCAGTTTCTCTATTCAATTATGCCGCGGCGCAACTGGGCAGTTTTAAGCCAATTGCGTTTAATCAGGTGTTAGGGCAAAAGGTGTTTAAGCCGATCGTCTTTCAACTGGATAACCGGATACGAACGATGATCGACAGTTTGATTGTGGAATTAAACAACAGTTATCGATCATCCTTAATGATGGAAGCGACAGCCTTGGAGATTTTGAATCGATTCATGATCCAATTGTTTGATCTGGCGCCGATTCCTGCGGGATTTTCCAGAGAGGATATCCGGAAGTTACATACGGCAAGGGAGATTATGGAGGCTTGCATGGCAGATCCTCCGTCCTTGCTAGCATTGTCCAGACAAGTGGGTCTTAACGATTTTAAATTAAAAAAAGGATTCAAGGCGCTATTCGGAAGCACGGTCTTTGAATATTTGCGTCAGGTTCGTCTCGACAACGCCATGAAGTTGCTGCGCAATCAGAATAACAACGTCACCGAGGCCGCCATTGCGGTCGGTTACAGCAATGTCAGTGCCTTTTCACAGCAGTTTTATCGCAAATTCGGCGTGAAGCCCTCTGAAATGAAAAAGATTTATTAAATAAGATGAACTGAAACATTACACAAGAACGAAGAGTGCAGAACCAGTCTGGAGAAGCGGAGCGTTCGCTTTTATCAACGGATTTTTTCCATCATAGAAGGGAATCACGGAAATCCGTTGATAACAGCGATCGAAAGATGGTGCTGCAATCGTAGTGGTCTGGTGTAACGTTTTATGGGTTTATCTTATTTAGAATAAAATTAATAATCCGGCTTGCCGTGAATTGTTCCGTATAGAGGCAGTGGGGATTCATTTCGCCTTGTATACTCCAGGTACAGTGGATACTGTACTGAAATATAGAGGAGTGTATAAGCATGAACCGAATTAGAGGAAGTATTTTTTTTAGCGTATTTGCAGCCATGCTGGGTCTGATGCTGATTGCACCCATCATGCCACCACTTATTCGCGAGTTGGGCATGAAAGAAAGTCATTCCGGTCTTATTATCTCACTAGGGTCCATTATGATGGCTGTTATGGCTCCGGTATGGGGCAGATTCAGTGATCTGAAGGGCAGAAAACCCATCATATTGATTGGATTCATAGGCATGTCTGTTAGCTGTGCATTATTTGCCCTGGCCTTGTATGGGGGATTAAATGCATGGATCGGAGGGGGCGTGTTGTTAACCCTTCTGATTGTGACGCGCAGTCTGATTGGTATGTTTATTCCGGCTGTACTTTCTTCTGCCCAAGCCTATATGAGTGATGTGACAGAAGGGGAAGAGCGGGGAAGTGGAATGGCGATTATCAGTGCTGCGAATGGACTTGGCCTTGTATTTGGACCTGCGATTGCAGGAGCTTTTACCCTTATCGGTCTGCTCTGGCCGCTTTATTTTGGCATTTTTATAGCGATAGCTGCGTTTATTATTGCCTTGTTGTTAATCCCGGCAGCCAAACCGGTCATTCAGACAAAACCGCCTAAAGTCAACCCGTTCCAACGTGGTTTACGAATGTACCTTGCTGCAGGCTTGGTTACGATGATGGGCATTATGACATTGCAGGTTGTCGGAGGATTTTATTTTCAGGATCAACTGGCTCTATCCCCAGCGGCGACGGCCCGAATGGTTTCGTTTGGACTCATGTTCTCTGGAGCAGCGATGTTGATCATGCAGGTCATTCAGATGAAATGGTTGAAATGGCAGCCACGTCCAATGATTTTGCTCGGGTCCCTTTTCCTGATCGCAAGCATGATCCTGTTTTTGGTCTTCAATGTGTTATCCATGTATAATTTCTCGTTTTTCCTGTTTGGCATGGGTTCGGGTCTGATGATGCCGGGGTTCATGGCAGGTGCTTCGCTGGCAGTTAGCAAAGAACAGCAGGGAGGTGCAGCGGGATTGGTAGCAGCGATTCAGGGGATATCCGCCGTCATTACGCCTTTACTTACAACGACGCTTTATCAGGTGGACAAACATGTTCCATTTATGCTCGTAGCTGTTCTGGTTGTCTTGCTGGCAATCATGATGATGGGAATGCGGAAGAATGAATCCAATACTGTAACGGACCCCATTCATTCGTTATAGTCAGACAAAGTCAGAAAGTCAAATAAGGTCAAAATAAAAGAAAACAGGATCTATTTTAAAATAGTGAACTATGATGAAAGAAAATCGTTTTTTTTCGTCTTTTACGGACTTTGAGCCTTATTTGCACGGGTATTATAATAATCAATGTAAGCAACACCAATAAACCAACCACACAAAAGGAGCTGATTTTCATGTTTGATCTGATTCCGTTTCGTAAACGAAATGAAGACCCGTTCGGACACATGTTGAAATCCTTCAATGACATGGTTGAGAACTCATTCCTCTCCCCTTTTGGAACTGGCTCCCAGCCATTCCGGACCGACATTCGTGAGGAAGAAGACAAATACTGGGTAGAAGCCGAGCTTCCGGGCATTGCCAAAGAGAATATAGACATTCAGGTTGAAGGTAAAGAATTGATCATTCGTGCCAAACGCCATGACATGGTTGAACAGAAGGATGACTCCAATCGGATCATTCGGCAGGAGCGTCGTTCAGGTGAATTTATCCGGCGTTTCTATGTGGATCATATTGATGAGGAGAACATTAAGGCCAGATTGGAAGATGGTGTGCTGAAGCTTGAAATTCCGAAACGTCCTGGGGATGATCAATCTCGCAGACGAATTCAGATTAACTAATATACAGAGAAAAGATTTGTTCCCTAAGCTGGCAAAAAGCATGCAGGAGACATCCATAAGGATGTTTTCTGCATGCTTTATTTTTCATATGAATTGGACGAAATGAGACATAACTGAATATCCATTTTGCTGGTCCAATTTATTTCTCTGCTGCTGCTTGCATCAGGGCATATATCTTACGTGTGGTATTCACATTTCTTACTGTCATATAAGCATAGATTTTGGAACCCACAAGCTTGTTCATGCCACTTTTGGATGCATCCTCTCTGCTGACTGAATACAAAATGGCTCCGGGAACATAGATCAGTGTGCCGATTTCCGGTTTGATGGGCAGTTGATCCAGCACGGAGGGTTCATTGATCTCATCCCAGAGGAACATCACATCACTTTTGGCTGTATCATCATTAACCCATTCTTCCGGGAGTGCTTCAATAACGCGTTGGATTTCATCCATATTCCGCACCATTACCCTAATCTGTAAGCCAAAATCGGCGGCGATGGCCTGTTCTAAAACATGGGATATCTCCACATTCGCATTGGCACGTTCCTGATGATCGGCAAAAATAATATTGCCAGAGTTGATATAGGTAACGACATCCAACATGCCTGCTTGTTCAAACGTTTCTTTCAGCTGTTTCATATTCATTTTATTGTTCCCGCCTACATTAATGCCTCGTAGCAAAGCCACATAGATCATATGGGCGCCCCTCCAATTCCTTCAATTCACCGTTTTAACAAAAGGACAGATACTCGAAAAGATGAGCGGTATACTCTTCTCCCAACAGATCATTCATTAGCGGTTCCACATGCTCCAGATACTCGGGCTTGGTCTCATAGGTTTCTTCATCTTTCACTTCCCCGGCATAGCTCCGTGCCGCTTCGATCAGGATAGCTAGTGCACTGAAAAAATCAGACAGCGAATCAGCAACACGGTTTGGTTCTCCACCTGTAAAAGCGGCATATACGGGAGAGTTTGGTGCTTCCACATCTACAATTAACGGATCATCGTTAAAGTTTGCGATGACGACGTGATTTTTTGGCCAATTGGAGGACTCCTCATAAGGTTCATTCATGCCAATCCAGCAGAACCCCAGTTGCTGACGAAGCAGATGTTCAGGTGCAACAAAGGAGATCAACGCTGCATCACCGATCTCAACGGCGGCATTTTTCATTTTGAGTGTACCTTCCGCATCCGCATCCATCATTTCATAATGACTGTACAGATACTGAAGTTCTGGAGAAAGAGGTATTCGTGTATCCACTTCCGGCTGGTGATGTTGTTCGCGTGGACGCAGATCATGATTTTTGAAAAGTCCATAAGCTTCATTATATAAATCCTGCTGTTCCACAAAACGGCTCAAGGCCGCATCCAGTTGTTGCATGATGTCTGAGTCCTCCTAATAACATTGATATAATAACAGGCCGATTCGTTTGATTCTTGGCTATAAGCATTATACTATATCAAAGATAAATTCAAAAAAACATTTGAATACGTTTACATTCATGAGAGGACATGATATACTTTCACTCAAATAAGGATTGTTACTGCTTCGGGCAGGCAAAACCTGAACATCACTATGCGTGGACTTTGTTCCATTCATAATGTTGTTCGGGTTTTTTTGCATTCTACGGTCCATATTAAGGATAGAAAAACAGAGGACGTACTTATTCCAACCCAACTAACATCATGCTGTACAGAAGAAAGGGGAGCATTATGAACAAGAGAAAATGGTTAAACGGTTTTGCCGCAGGCTGTCTCAGTATCATCCTGGTGATTAGTGGATGCGCATCCAAAGCGCCACAAACCGCGAGTGACACACCAAATCAGGCGACAGAACAGACAGAGAATGAAACCCAGGAACCTGCAAACAACCAAGCTGCCAAAGGCAGAACAGTGATTACAACCGACGGTGAAGTGGATGATATGAACTCGGTTATTCGTTTCCTCTTGTATTCGAATGAGATGGACCTTGCCGGAATTGTACTGACCAGTTCCGTGTATCATTATGCCGGAGACGAGGAAGCGGGAATCCAACCGTTCCGCTGGACAGGCACACAGTGGGTCTACGACATGATCGATGCCTATGGTGAGATTTATCCGAACTTGTCCAAACATGCTGATGGGTACCCGGAGCCGGAACAGCTTCGAGCGATGACCAAGATCGGTAATATTTCCGATAAAGGGGAGATGGAGAAGGAAACCGAAGGTTCCGAATTCCTCGAAACTCTTTTCCTCGACGATGATTCCCGGGATCTGATTGTTCAGACATGGGGTGGCACCAATACCACAGCCAGAGCGCTGAAATCGATTGAGGAACAGTACAAGGACACAGCTGAGTGGGATACGATTCGCAAAAAAGTCAGCGACAAACTGGTCCTCTACATCATCCTCGATCAGGATGACAGCTACAACGAATACATTGCGAAGAATTGGCCGGATATCCGCATTCTCAACGACCAATCAAACTTCTGGCATTTTGCCTATGCATGGAAGATGCATGCCGAAGAAGTGAACAGTAAACTTCATGGAGACTGGATGGTCAAGAATATCCTGAACGGACATGGCAAGCTGATGGATATGTATGCATCGATGGGTGATGGCAAAATGATCGAGGGCGAACTGGCCGAAGAACAACGGGGAAGTGCTGAATATCTGAAGAACAATCCACAATATGACAAGTACGATTTTATATCTGAGGGTGACTCTCCTTCCTTCTTTTATCTGATCGATAATGGGCTGCGTAGTATGGAAGACCCTTCCTACGGCGGTTGGGGTGGACGCTTTGGCGTTGTGAACGAAAAGCTGTTTAGAAACAATGTGCTTGATTACGATCCGTACACCAAACGCTATGAAGCCGAATACTCTCTGATGAGATGGTTTGACGATATTCAGGATGATTTTGCAGCACGTGCAGACTGGGCAGTTGCAGACACTTACGAAGGTGCCAACCATAATCCCTCATTAACGATTAAGGAAGGGCTGGATCTAAGTGTTAGTCCCGGGGAGGAAGTTACTCTTCATGCGGAAGGCACAGACCCGGATGGAGATCAACTGACGTATACGTGGTGGAGATATTTCGAAGCGGACACGTATGAGGATTCCAAAGTAACACCGAACAAAGTTCAGCCTGAAATGGCGGGTGATCTGCAGCTTGGATTACATCGTGAACTTGCCAAAGATGAGCAGGTGGATACAATAAAATTGCAGGGCAGTGACACCGAAGCGGTGACATTTACCGTTCCTGACGATGCCAAATCGGGAGATACCCTTCATATCGTTGCCGAAGTACAGGATGATGGAGAGCATCAGTTGAAGCATTATCAACGTGTGATCCTAACCGTGAAATAAAGAAATAGAGGGGAAGTCCCAAAAGTCATCAACATGGCTGGCAGGACGCCCCCTCTTATTTGTGTAGTCTGATCGTAATTGATCCTTTAACGCTGGATGCCTGACCAGAAGACATTCCAGGTGATCGCCAAGGCTTGTTCATAGGATTGCCGTGTCTCATACACGAGCTGTACATCCAATCCATCCATCACGGTGACAAAAGCTACGGTGGCTTCTTCCGGACTCAGGCGTATATCGGAATGTCTGGTAAATACGGCTGCCAGCTCTTCCTTCAGTGTCCCGAGGTACGTTCGATACTGGGCCAGCACAAAATCATGCACCTCCAGCGGTGTGATAAAGGACAGGATATACATAAAAGCAACGTTTGGATGAGTCAGAAAGCGATTTTTGTGTTCATGCAAAAAGGCATATAACTGCTGATCCAGAGTTTGGGTAACAGATTCGCTGAAAAATTGGCGTACAAATTGTTGTTCCTCCTGCACAACTTCCTCATATAACTCCAGCAATAATGCTTTTTTGGATGAATAGTGATAAGCAAGGGATTGCTTGCGAATACCTGCCTCTTCGGCGATCTGCGCCATCTTGGTCCCCTCGTAACCCAGACGATTAAAATGTTGAATGGCAATTTCCTTGATTCGTTTTTTACTCAATGTCTACCTCCAGTTGGCGAGCTGAATACCTCTGCTGTTTTTGGGAGTATACCAAATATAACAAGATATATACCACAAAAATGCCTATAGAGATAGCATACACCACCGTATAGGAAAATGCAGAAGCCACCACGCCCAGGATCAACGAGCCACCGCCAATCCCGAGGTCAAAAAAATTAAAGAAGGAAGCCATCGCATTTTCATGCTCATGTTCTTCAACAAGATTCACACACCAGGTCTGAATCGCCGGGAATATGGCACCAAAACCAAAGCCGTATAACGCGCCGGCGATCAGGAATTGCACATCACTCTGGGCGATAATCAGAACCAGTAGCCCCGCGATTGCAAACACGGCAGAAGGTAACAACACGGAACCTGGTCCCCATCGATCAAACATTTTCCCCGAGAACAGTCGAACGGCGAAGCTGGCGATGGCGACGATGAAGAAAAACCAGGCTATATTCTCGAACCCTCTTTCGGCGGCGAATAAAGCCACAAAGGACATGATTGAACCCGCTGCAATACCAACGAACATAATGAGAAGGGAAGGGAAGAGTACCTTCTTTTCAATCAGTTTCACCGAAGGGACATGAGTTTGCATAGACTCGCTACTACCTCCTGTTTTCGGCTTTCTGGATACAAACACTGTCATCAGGAGAGCTAACAGCAAAATGCACATACCTCCCATAAACAGGCTCTGGTAGTCGTACCTAAACAACAGGCTTGTTCCAATCAATGGACCGATGGATATGGCGACCGTTTCCCCTACGCCGAAATATCCCATGCCTTCTCCCCGGCGATCTCTTGGTATGTTTTCAGTGGCAATCGTTGCAAAATATGTTGTTGCCAAACCAAATCCGAATCCGTGGATTACTCGGAATACAAGAATCATCCAAATACCTGACGAAAGGTAGTATGCGCCTGTCATTAATGCACAGATAGTGATACCGATAATCAATAGATATTTTTTATCTATTCGAGCTGCCAAGACAGATGTGAAGGGTCGAATCAAGATGGCAGAAAACATAAATACGCCGGTAACAAGCCCAATTTGGGAGGCTTCGCCACCAAGGCTTGAGACAAACAAAGGCAAGGTGGGAAGCAACATTTCAAATGCCATAAACAATAATGCGTTGGCTAACATGATAAATAGGAATGATCTTCCCCAGAGTTGCTGAGGTATAGAGCTATGTGTTGAAGTACTCATGGTTTTCCTCCGTAATGTTGATCTTTGTCGCGCGACATGTTGAACTGATTTTACCTGACGATGGTCAGATTGTAAAGCGTGTTTTCAGAGCAGGGGTTCATGACTTTTTGGTGGATGAGAGAAGTAATTAAACATTTTTAATCCATATCCCAACATTTTCCGATATAATAATCAGATAAAATGATTCAAGTGAATACTACCTCGGAGAGGTGATATGAAATGACGGTTGATGTACTTGTAAGAAATAATGTTAAAGTACTTGGCTCAGGTAGCCAAACGATTGTATTTGCTCATGGTTTTGGATGTGATCAGGATATGTGGCGTTACATTGTTCCTGGTTTTATGGAGAATTACCGTGTGGTGTTGTTTGATTATGTTGGATCTGGTGAATCTCAAATTAACTATTATGATGCTGTCAAATATAACAATCTTCAGGGATACGCTCAGGATGTGCTGGAAATTATGGAAGCGCTTGAGCTAAAGGACACCATATTTGTCGGGCATTCCGTTAGCAGTATGATTGGTATGCTGGCATCGATTCAGAACCCTATATATTTCAAACAAATCGTTATGTTGGGACCCTCCCCACGTTACGTGAATGATCTGCCGAATTATTATGGAGGTTTTGATCGGAATGATATCGATGAATTGCTTGAGATGATGCAGATGAATTTTATTGGATGGGCGAGTTATCTGGCACCCATTGTGATGAATAATCCGGAACGGAAAGAGCTGACGGAAGAGTTGGAGAAAAGCTTCTGCTCCAGAGATCCGCATATTGCGAGACAATTTGCTGAAGTGACGTTTTTATCGGACTGTCGAATTGATCTGGAGCAGGCAACTGTGCCAACATTGATTCTTCAGTGCTCGGATGACAGCATTGCCCCGGTAGAGGTAGGGGATTATCTACACGCTCATCTGAAGAATAGCAGGTTGCAACAGATGACGGCCAAGGGACACTATCCGCATCTAAGTCAACCGGAAGAAACCATCCGAATGATTAAGGATTATTTAACGAGCGCATAAAACGCGGAAGAAAGGCAGTTATTCTATGGATATACAATTAGATCTGGCTCCCTGTGGATACTTCTCTATCTCTGATTCGGGCGTCGTCCAGTCGATTAATCAAACTTTTCTTACGATGCTTGGCTATGAACGTGATGAGCTGATAGGGCAACATATTGAATCGACCATGTCGGTGAGCAACAAGGTGTTTTTCCATACGTATTTCTATCCCTATATCCAGTTATATGGACATGTGGACGAGATGTACTTCACGTTCCGTACCCGTGATCAGCAGGCTGTTCCCGTGCTGCTTAACGGTGTTCGTCAGACCCGTAACGGGGAAAGCGTTGTGGATTGTGTTGTTGTTGTCATGCGTAAGCGAATCGAACATGAGAAGGATATTTTGCATACCAAAACGAAGCTACAGGAGCTGTATCAAGCGACGCAAGAAGCGAACAAGGAGCTTGAACGACTGCATGAGGAATATAAAATTAAAGAGCAGGCGTTAATCAAAGTGAATGATCAGTTGGAGACACTGGCCTCCACCGACTTGTTGACAGGATTGAAGAACCGCAGGTTTTTCCAGGAAAAAATGCTTGAAAGCTTGATATTGTTCCAGCAGAAACAACGTAATTTCTCCCTTCTGGTGGTGGACATTGATCATTTCAAAAGCATTAATGATACGTACGGACATCCGATCGGAGATCTGGTGCTCGGTAATCTGGCAGGGCTGCTGCAATCGATATCGCGAAGTACGGATGTGGTTGCACGTTACGGCGGGGAGGAATTTGTGATCATTCTTCCAGATTGTGAAGAGGAGCAAGCGATCGGTATAGCAGAAAGATATCGTTCACAGGTTGCTTCAGCCGACTGGGGTGAATATAACATTACTGTGAGTATCGGTGCGGCCACTGTAGTAGAGGAAGATACGGAAAAGACCTTGTTCCAAAGAGCGGACAACGCCCTGTATGCCTCCAAAACCGGAGGACGAAACCGGGTGACACATGCAGCTCAGATGGTAAGAAGTTAAGGATTGGTTTGCATCAAAAAAAAGCGAAAAGGAGCCTGTGCAATGTGAGGGAGATGATCCCACATAGCACAGGCTCCTTTTATTTGTGTGAAAATAGACAGGGCTAATTCCACTTGAGTAACATCAGATTAACTTTACCGCGGAGCAAGGTAGCCATACGCTTTCGCGGGAGAATTCGCCTGAAGACGGAAATCTTCGCTCGGTTCATTCATAAATGCCGGATTCACATATATGGAGTGTACATCATTGCCAGATCCCTTGATGTAGGCGGCGATGCCGGAGTAGGCTTTATTTTTCCAAACCCACAGGGCATCTCCCTGCTCACCTGGTGAGTAATAGACATTATGGTCAAACACATTGCCGGTATTGCTAGTGTATTCGTTGTATATCAGTACTTCCGAGCTGCTCGATACGAGAATGTTACGCATGAACGTATTGTTCTTCGTCCGTGACTGTGTGAATAGCTGTCCATTGCCTGCATTCAGGGTATCATTTCCCACAAGTGTATTGTACATAATCTTGCTATCCTCCGTAGCTCCTCGTTCCTCGTCATAACCTCCCATGGCAATACCCGTCAATCTGTTGGAATAAATCAGGTTATCACGCACAGTAATGTTGCTGGTTGAACGTCCGGCATGCTCTGAGGCAATCTCAATTCCGATGTCACTACGGTATACCCGGTTCTGGTCGATGATATGATCTTTCCCACCATCTACATAGATGCCACCGGCCGAGTTGGTATCATTGGGCAGGTCTGTACCGTAGGAGGGATTATTATTGGACGTAATATCGTATACTTCGTTGCCTCGTACAATGCCGTTCCGAGCCTGATCGTATGTATCATCCTCAGATGTACCCTCGTACCCGATCAGATCAATACCAATATTGTCGGAATCATGGATGATATTGTCCTGGATGGCAAAGGTATCAACATTGCCGTTGACTGCGAGTGACTCGCTTGAACCAAGTGTAAGATCATATAATTCATTATCCTTGATGATGATATCGCGTAATGCTTGAGGGTGCTCTGTGCCATAAATGGCAATACCGTGGGCATCCCTGCCCCGCAAATCGGGACCTTCAGGAGTTGCGTAACTAGCGATCGCGTGTATGGTGTTGCCTAACAGCTGAATATGCTCACCTGCTCCGTGGACATAGATCCCGGCTGGAACTTGGCCCCCAAGTGTGGTCGTGAAGTTACGAATTTCGATATTCTGAATCGTGATATAACTGGCATTTTCAATTTCAATCAACCCTTCAATGCCCCGGACAGATAAACCTTTACCATCAATGATAACCTGCTCCTGAGGATAACTTGAAAATAGGGTTGGATTAGCGGAAGAATTACCGCTCCTGGTGATTTTGACTTTCTGATGATAGACACCTTCACGCACATAAATCGTGCTTCCCGGCGAAGCGTGGTCAGCTGCGTGCTGCAACGTTTTCCACGGAGATTGAATGGTTCCTTTATTCGAGTCGTTTCCTTGGGGTGATACGTAATGGATGACCTGGGGATCAGACTTTTGAACCGAAACGGGTTCCTTCATGGAAGATTTATGATTCTGACAACCGGATACAAGCACCATCAGAATCGGAATTATAAGTATAACTACGCGAATCAAATCGTTTCCCCCTTGAAATTAGCTTTGAAGATAGATTATAGCAGATTTGAACGGGTTAATAAGCCATGATATGCTCTAATAAAATCAGCGAGGAGACTGCTCATGAATACATTAACGATAGCTGAATTAGTAGATCGGGAGAATCACGCATGGGAAGAACTCAAGGAACTCCTGGACAGCGGGCAAAATACATATGTGTATGTTCCAGCAAAGCAGGAAGCTGGAGAGGATACTCTCTATCGTCTGCAAATAAGCACCAAATCCTATTTGGGGGCTGTTGCTTATGAGACAGAAGGTATTGTACTGGACCATGGCTGGATCACGCTGCTTGGTGCGGGTGGTGACAGTACATCTGGGAGTCTCACCAGTTGGAATGGTGTGAGTGAGCAACCTTGGGTAGATGTACTGGAAGGTATGATGGTCGTTGCATATGATGCGGCAGGTGGTTTCTTCGGACTGGATACAGGCAAGTATGGCCGCACGGGACACATTTATTATTTTGCACCGGATACACTCGAATGGGAATCGACAGAACTGGCATATTCAGGTTTCATCAACTGGCTGGCGAATGGTGATCTGGAGCAGTTCTATCAGACCTTTCGCTGGAAAGGCTGGCAGGAAGATATGTCTCAACTACAGACAGGGCAAGTATTCGCGTATTATCCACCACTTTGGACGCAGGAAGGTGACGGCGAGAGCAGCAGTAAAGCCCCAATTAGCATAATGGAGGCCTGGAAGTTCGCACTGGACGGAAAATAGTTGGCATGCTGCTGTAGGAGGAAATAAGAAAAGTAACCTGTAAGTTCAAGTTCATTGAGTGATCCACTTTGAAAAAACGGCATTTCTGTTCCAAACTAAAAAAAAGGCTCGCGCTTGGTGCGGGCCTTTTTGGTTCTGAACTTTAAACATCAATTGTCCAATGTAACAGGTTTAATGCTTGAGCGTGAAGCTCTGCTATGCCAGACGGTCAACCCGAGTGAAACAACGCAGACGAGCAACAGACAAGCATACACCACATGATAAGCTTCCTCGACCGAGACTCCCGGAATGCTGTGTAGCAGCAGCCCACACACGGCTACAGACACCGAACCACCGAAGAACTGAATCAGTTGTAACATGCCCATACCGGAACCTATTTGCGCTTTGGGCAGCACTCGTGACGCTTCATTATTCAGTGAAGCCATGGAGGCTGACAGTGCCGGTGAGAAAAAGAGATAACCACTGGTAATGATCAGTGCGGATTGATCCAGTCCGAGCATGAATAGGGCAAGTACCGCTGCGAGCAGGATGTGTCCGATGATCATAAATCGCATATTGCCATAACGGTCGATCCAGCGTCCGACGAAGCGGGTGCAAAATGCTGCAACAATAGCTCCGGGAGCAATCAGCAAACCAATGGCGAGCGAAGAGCGTCCATATAGATCAGCAAGCACAAGTGGCATCAAAAACAGATTGCCCAGATTTACCACCAGCACGCAGAATCCGATAAGGATTAACCGGGTGTATCCTGGCGTTCGGAATACTTGTGGATTCACAAACGGAAGACTTGCTTTCCGAATATACAAGAGGTGTGCAACAAGTGAAATAACGCCAATGGCAAACCATAACCAGGACTGCTGGGTGATCGCGACCAGAAGTGTAGTGGCATTAATGACGGTTAATATGGCACCAATAACATCGAACGGCTGATCTGTTTTGACGGATTCACGGGGGAGAAAATAGAGCAATACAGGCAGGGCGAGCAGGACAAGCACCGTTATGGCAAAAAGTCCGTTCCAGCCCCAGTACTCGCTAATGAGTCCGCCGACAATGGGGCCAAGTCCAAAAGCCATGGCGCTACCTGATGAGATGAGAGCGATGGCAGCTCCGCGCCGTTCCACCGGGATGTAACGACTTGCAATGACGAGACCCAGCCCGGCCATAACTCCTGCACCCGCAGATTGCAGTATGCGTGTCAGCAACAGGATCGCGAAGTTATGCGCGAACAATCCGAGCAACGAAGATAACCCCAGAATAAGAAGCCCGACCGTTAGCAGTTTGCGTACCGGAATACGGTCTGACAATCGGCTGTAAATTACCGTCGACAGGGCGTAACCAATGGAATAACTTGAGATGACCCAAGACCCCAGGTCCGAGGTAATCTGCAGATCATGAATAATGACTGGCAAAGAAACATTGAACATGGTGGTGTTCATCACAACGATGAACAAACAGCATGTCCAGAGTGGCATGACAATTTTATCTTTCACGGTACCATTCCTGTCTTATCTATGAATGTGAATTCGGATGGAGCTTTGATGAAAATGTGATGAAAAGCAATATATCATTTTACGCTCTATTTTATTATATGGCAATAATGTCATACTGTATATTGCGCAGTATAAGTAAAATTAAGTGATGTAGAGTCGGAATTTATAGACTAGTTCCCTGAAATTGGGTAAGATGATGGTTGGATTACATAATCATGTTTTGAAGAGATTTTGAAGGAGACTACAGTATGACTCACTTATTATTAATGTCCCACAGCGTATTTCCGACTCTGGATATGAAGCGAACCGCGCAGTTTTATGAAGAAAAGATGGGCTTTCGGGTGGTCGAATATCTTGATGCCGCGGAACCTCATATCTGCCTGTATCGTGATCTTACCGAGATTATTTTAACCCAAAGCAATGGTCAGAAAGTCATTCCCAACAGAAAATTATATGGGTATGGATATGATGCATATTTTATTACCAAGAACCAGGAAGAGCTTCAACAGGAATTGATCAACGCCGATGTGAACATCGTACGTACCCTCAATCATACAGACTATAATAACAAGGAGTTTGTGATCGAGGATGTTGATGGACGATGGATCGCTTTTGGCATCAAACAGGGATAATTAGATACAGTTAGAAAGCGGACTTATTAATTTCTAATGATGTTCAAATTAATAGCGTAGTATGTGAGGGAGTTATCTACATGGTAGAAGGAATTTTGTTATTGTTTGCCCAGATCGGCTTAATTATTGGAGTGGCTCTGATAGCATCTGGATTAACAAATGGTTCAAAAGGAAAAGAAAAGTTCAACTGGTCGGCGACCATTCCCTCGGTATCCTGGGGATTATGTATCCTTATCTTGTCCATCTGTTGGTTGGTATATAGACACCAACTTAATGCTTAACCATTTTGCGAGGATGCCTTAGAAAACATCAGTATGCATGAGAAGTGTACTCTTTGTATGTGTGAAAAAATGTAAACAAACAGGCGCTCCGATAACGGGCGCCTGTTTGTGCATGTTATAACTGCAGATCTTAAGCCGCAGTAACTTGTTTGCCGCGATTGCGAATCCACTTGATGACATCCATCAGAATGACGGCAGCAAGAGCAAGTCCGCCTGCAATCAGGAACTCATTCCAACCGAATGTATCCGGGATGGCGAAGACACTGCGAACACCTGGAATCAGTGTGATTGCATAGAGACAGAGACATACCAGAATGGAGCCAAGCACGAATTTATTGGTCATGAAGCCCACCTGGAAGATGGTTTGTGTATTGGAACGTGCTGCAAAAGTTTGCAGGCTGCGTGCCAGAATCAAGGTTGTGAAGGCCATAGCCACACTGATTTCCTCCGAGATGCCAAGTCCGATATATTGGGACACAATAACAGCCGCACCAATCAGGACACCACGTGTAATTACAGCTTGCAGGGTTCCGCCTGCGAAGATCCCCTCGTTAATATCACGCGGTTTGCGTCGCATGACATCCGGCTCGGGTTTCTCTGTACCCAAAGCAATGGCAGGCAGGGAGTCGTTCACCAGATTGATGAACAGCAGCTGTAGGGCCGTAAATGGATTAACCCAGCCGACGATCAAGGCAAACAAAATGGCGATAATGGCACCGAGGTTACCGGCGAACAGGTATGCGATGGCTTTTTTGATATTATCAAATACCATCCGCCCAACACTGACCGCATTCACGATGGAGACAAAGTTATCATCCGTCAGAATCATGGCAGCCGCATCCTTGGCGACATCTGTTCCGCTACCCATCGCTACACCGATGTCGGCTTGTTTCAGCGCAGGCGCGTCGTTAACCCCATCTCCGGTCATGGCTGCAACTTTGCCTTTACGCTGCCATGCACGCACGATTCGGATTTTGTTCTCAGGTGATACTCTGGCGTATACCGAGATATGTTCAAGTTGTTGATCCAGTTCTTCATCGGACATTTTGTCCAGTTCGGCTCCGGTAATGGCGAGATCATCCGGTTCGGCAAGACCAATATCCACACCGATGGCCTGAGCCGTCGTTTTGTGATCTCCGGTGATCATGATGGTGCGAATGCCCGCTTTTTTGGACTCTTCAATAGAGCCGTATACCGCTTCACGCGGTGGGTCAATCATTGCTGTCAGGCCAACCAGTGTCAGATCATGCTCGTCATCAATGGTGACCTGGTTTTTGTCATCGAATTTTTTGTACGCATAGGCCAGTACACGGAAGGCACGTTTGGAGAAGGCCTCATTTTTCTCTTCAAACTGTGTGCGAATCTCGGGTGTGAGGGGCTGAACTTCACCGTTGATAAACACATGGCTACAGCGACTGAACAGCACATCCGGTCCACCTTTGGTCAGCAAAGCCGTCTGTCCCTCGAAGGTATGCACCGTACTCATGAGCTTTCGATCCGAGTCAAAAGGAAGCTCAGCTTCACGCGGGAACTGGTCACGGATTTCATTGTAGTCCTTGTTCACCCGGTTGCTGAAGGCAATGAGGGCCACTTCGGTTGGATCACCCAGTTCCTTGCCTTCCTGGTTAATATTCGAATCATTGCAGAGCACCGCAATATGTAACAAACGTCGTTCCTCTTCCGACCACTGATCGGGATCATCGGGGAATTCGTCTTTGGTGCCATGGGGAATGTAATAATCGACGACAGTCATCTTATTCTGAGTTAGTGTTCCTGTTTTATCTGTACAGATGATACTGGCAGAACCGAGCGCCTCCACGGCAGGCAGTCTGCGAATGATCGCATGTTGTTTGGCCATCTTATTTGTTCCGAGTGACAATACGATAGTCACAATGGAGGAGAGCGCCTCAGGAATGGCAGCAACCGCAACTGCTACGGCAAACATCAGTGCATTTACGATGGATGGTCCGATATTCTCCGTACCTTCGGTCAACCATACACGACCGGCTTCAATGCCAAAGATGAGAATCGACAAGCCGAGGATGAAAAAGCCCAGTTTTTTGCTGAAAGATTCCAACTTGCGCTGTAATGGCGTGTTCTTGGCTTCGGCATTTTCAATCAGTTCGGCAATTTTGCCGATTTCGGTTTTGAGAGCCGTACCTGTAATGACAAGCATGCCCCGTCCATATACGACGAGTGAGCCACTGAAGGCCATATTGCGACGATCTCCGATTGGAGCTTCATCCGGGATGGTATCAGCGTGTTTCTCCGCAGCTTCGGATTCTCCGGTCAGCATGCCTTCGTTGATTTTCAAACTTCCTGATTCCAGGATACGCCCGTCTGCCGGGACATAATCACCTGCATCCAGCATAACAATATCACCGGGAACAAGTTCCCTCGCTGGAATGGTCTTTTTCTGCCCGTCACGAATGACCTTGGCTTCAGGAGCAGACATTTGTTTCAGCGCGTCGAGCGAGCTCTCGGCTTTTTTGGTCTGAACTACGCTGATTACCGCGTTGAGTAAAATAACCAGGAATATGATCAACGATTCAATCAGGTGTCCAAGGACAACCTGTACCGCGGCTGCAATTAGCAGCACAATGACCATCGGATCTTTAAAATTTTCGAGGAACAGTTTCCAGACTGGTGTTGCATCTTTCCCTTTTAACTCGTTATATCCTTCCGTTTCAAGTCTCTTGGCAGCTTCGGATGTCGTGAGTCCCTTGGAGGAACTCTGTACATCCTGAAGGGTTTCCTCCGCACTGTGTCTGTAATGTTGCAATTGACCAGCTCCTTGAATATTAGATTTCTCTGTGTATTACCCTTACGGGCAAAATCTAGAATCGTTTCATTTCCGTATTTTTTTAAGATTATGGATTTATACGTTTTTAGCTGTACACAGTATTTTTCATAATGATCCGAGATATGCCTTTTTTCGAATGTTATTATTTCCAGTCAGTTTGGATGATAGTCTGGAGAACCATATATAGATATTGGATCAGAAACTGTGTGCACCATCACACTAGCTCATATCAGGGTCTGTTACGCTATTACATAGCGAACCGCGTTTAATCTAAGTTTGGAGGGGAACCCATATGTTTTGTTATCAGTGCGAACAGACGCCGAGTGGCGGGTGCACCGTGGTAGGGGTATGCGGTAAAAACGAAACAATCGCAAGTTTGCAGGATACGATGATTTTTGCGTTAAAAGGCATCGCTGCTTATGCGACACATGCACGCCAGTTGGGATATTCTGATCCTGAGGTGGATCGGATTACACATGAGGCATTATATATGACATTAACGAACTCGAATTTTAATGTACAGGAACATCTGGAGATGGCGATGAAGGTAGGTAATGCAGCAATCCGTATTATGGACGTGCTGGATCGTGCACACACGGACCGCTTTGGTGTACCGCAACCAATTACGGTTAGCCAGAACCAGATCGAAGGACAGTGCATCGTGGTGACGGGACATAATCTGTATGCATTGGAGGAGTTGCTTCGTCAAACTGAAGGGAAAGGAATAAACATCTATACCCACTCGGAAATGTTGCCTGCGCACGGTTATCCGGCGCTGAAGAAATATGCCCATCTCAAGGGCAATATTGGCAAAGCCTGGTATGATCAAAGAAGACTCTTCGAACAATTCCCGGGTGCAATTCTTGCAACGACCAACTGTGTCATGCCGATCAAAGGCACGTATGCAGACCGCTTTTTCTCGTACGAAGTGGCGGGTCTGGAGGGGGTTGCTAAGATTATGGATGATGACTTCTCACCTCTGATTGAACGTGCTTTGTCACTACCTGCGGCTAATGTACAATCGGAGCAAGTCTTAACGACAGGATACCATCATGAGACCGTGATTGGGCTTGCGCCCGAGATTATTCAAGCGGTGAAAGACGGCCATATCCGTCGTTTCTTCGTTATCGCAGGCTGTGATGCACCAGGCAAAGGCGGTAACTATTATCGTGAACTCGCGACATCCTTGCCGAATGATACTGTAATTCTGACAACCTCCTGTGGCAAGTTCCGCTTCAACGATGTGGATTATGGTACGGTTGGAGATACGGGCATACCGCGTTATATCGACCTGGGTCAATGCAATAATTCCGGTTCTACGGTGAAAATTGCCATGGCTTTGGCGGATGCTTTTGGCTGTACCGTGAACGAGTTGCCTGTCAGCATTGTCCTGTCCTGGTTTGAGCAAAAAGCAGTTGCGATCCTGCTCGGC
This sequence comes from Paenibacillus sp. FSL M8-0212, assembly GCF_038004645.1. Taxonomy (NCBI): domain Bacteria; kingdom Bacillati; phylum Bacillota; class Bacilli; order Caryophanales; family Paenibacillaceae; genus Paenibacillus; species Paenibacillus sp. FSL M8-0212. The sequence continues at coordinate 4,414,521 of NZ_JBBORP010000001.1, forward strand.
CTGTTCAGCCTTGGCATTCAGGACATTCGAATTGGACCAAAACCGCCTGAGTTCATATCGGAAGGTGTCTTGGATGTACTCGTGGATATGTTTGGTCTGAAGTTAATTACAACAGCAGAAGAAGATATGAACGCGATGTTGGCACTGTCATAGGATGTATATTTACGTGCAACGCCATCTGATGACTGTGAATGTCGGTTGTGAGTATGAAGAGTATGACTCATAAGTAAAGATGGATAAGAGCCTACATAAGAGTAGGCTTTTTTGCTTTTTCGACCTTCATAGGTCAATGTACCTTGTATAAATAAACATGAAATGTCAGGGAAATTAGTTTTTTTATCCTATTGAAGTTTTTTCATGGAAATGTGTATATAGATAGAGGCAGATTAGATCATAACACATCACAAAACACGGGTTTACCGTAATATGAGGAGATCGTACATAATGCATGACACACAGATTGAAGATTGGTTGAAACTCGCAGGTGGCAAGGAGAACATCAAGCTCGTAGAACACGATCAGGACACAACGACACTGGTACTGAAGGACAGTACACAATTGAACATGTCGGCACTTGCCTCCGCAGATGTTATAGCAAATATTCGGGTAACAGGTGAGCAGTGTCATCTGGCAATAAGAGATGAATCTTCTCTGATCTACAGTACGTTACTGGGTATGGATGCTTGGGATTCAACAGAGACAGCGTTGCAGGAAGCGGGACACACGAAGAAGAACAGTTTCTCGATCTTACATTTTGTATCCGATGTGTTCAGGCCCTTGATGCCAGCCATTCTCGGAGCTGCTGTTATTAAAATTATAGTTGCCATTATTGCGTTAATGGATACGTACAGTTCTGCGGACTCTTCAACATTGATGGACAGCCAGACCTTTACGATCTTCAGAATCATTGGAGACAGTGTATTTTATGTACTGCCCGTATTGGTAGCAATTAGCACTGCGTATCGGTTGAAGAGCAACATCTATGTTGCTGCATCGATTGGCGGACTCATGTTTTATCCAGAGATGACTATGCTGATGTCGGGGGAAAAAGAGGTGCATTTCCTGGGTTTGCCACTGGTGTCCCAGCCTGCTTTTTACTCTACGGCCATCTGGGTCATTTTAACGATTTGTGCAGCGGCCTACCTGGAGAGAGTTGTTGAACGATGGAGTCCAAAATTCTCCAAAGGGATGGTTGCCCCATTCCTGACGTTACTGATTCTTGTTCCGCTAGTATTGATGATACTTGGTCCAGTTGGCACCTGGGTTGATGAATATCTGCCGGAGGCATTGGATTCACTAGTGGCTAATGCTCCAGTGGTATCAGTCATGTTACTGGGAGCAGTCTTCTCGCTGATGTTAATTACGGGATTACACTACTGGCTGATTGCCATCATCATTAATGATATGGTCATGAATGGTGGTTCTGTGGTGATTGCTGCCATGTTAGTGGCGATTGTTGGACAAGCTGGGGCCGCGCTTGCAAACGGAATCCGCTCGAAAGAGCCAACATCCAGAAGACTGGCTTTCTGGGCTACTGGAACAGCACTCCTGGGAGTCGTAGAGCCTGCATTGTATGCGGTCAACATGAGAAAAAGATCCTCTTTCTATGCGGCATTGCTGGGTGGAGCAGCGGGTGGGCTGTATTTTGGATTGTTATCTGTCAAGGCATTTGCTATGGTGGGGAATCCAAGCTTGCTCAGCCTCCCGCTCTTCATCGAAGAGGGTAGCCTGAATCTGTTACACACATGCATTGGTGTGGTTATTGCTTTCGGCGTCTCTGGTGGACTGACGTATTGGATGGCAGGAAAAGGACAGAAATCGGGACAGGGGTCACCGAAAACTAGCATTGAGTAATACGTAAAACGTAGTATCACAGAAATAACATTAAAGAAGAAAGAGCTTGTACCTAATGGTGCGGGCTTTTTTGTTGTGTTTTTCTGATTAATGTAAGTATGAGATGATAATCGCTGTCCACCATTTTATTCAAGCCATAGCTTGTTGGTTATGGAGTTGTCATGTATTTTGATATAGTGAAACCTATAAATCTGGATTACTAATCCCTTTGAAAGGATAACCTATGTCTGACAACATGGAATGGATTGCTCAATGGAAGTCAACGAATACACTAAGCAACGCTTGGATAACAAAAGGCGAGCTGCATCACTTTTTCAGTCACACTTTGATATTTATCATTGATGGAAAAGCGATCTGGAATATAAATGGACACCGAGTTCACGTCTCCTATGGAGAATTAATTGCGCTTGAAGAGAATTCCGTAATGGAGGTCATTGAAGGTGGCAACCTGGATCTGGCAGGCTGGCATGTTCAGTTCGATACATATTCGGTGCTGCATGATCGACGGGAAGCTGAGAAGTTCGAATGGCATTTACCGTCAGGAGAGGCGTATCAGAAAGTGCAACTGTCCGGTGGAGGTCTGGCAAGTATCATTCAGCATTGGAGTGAAGTGCATACACAGGATCAGAGTGCAGAAAGGGTTGGCAATCAGCATTTGTTATATGAGTTGTTAAGTAATCTATATCGGAAACAGCCGGATAACGAGTTGAAGCCAGAACACGGTATACTTCGCTCTATTGACTATATGCAGCAGCATTATGATCAGGTCATTACACGTACACAGTTAGCTCAGATCGCTGGTATTAGTCCATGGCATTATTCACGCAAATTTAGCGAGCGATATGGTAAGCCACCTCTGGATTATCTGGCCCACTACCGGATCTATCGCGCACAGGAGGAACTGTTATTAACCGCTGCAACCTCTCAGGATATTGCCAAAAAGACTGGATTTGAAGATGCTCATTATTTTAGCCGACGATTCAAACAGTTGACTGGCGTATCACCAAAGATATATAGGCAGACGATGACGCAACGCAAGATCGTATCACTTTCTCCAATCTGTGCAGAAATTATGATTCATCTGGGTGTCATTCCCCATGCCGTAGTGGTAACTCCGATCCTGGTGTCTCCACATCACCGTGAACAATTTACAGCTCATGGAGTGAAGATGCTGGAGGTGACACAGTATGAGGTGGAGATAGAACTTGTTCGACAAGTTCAACCGGAGATGTTGATTGGAAACGTATTGACGGAAGAGGTCAAAAGGGAGCTGCGCACAATTGCACCGATTCTTACCTTACTTCATCAAGATGTAGAACCAATGCTCGATCAATTAGCAGCCTGGTTTCTTAAAGAAGATGAGGCTTATAGACTGCATCAGCAGATGAAACATGAAGTCAGCGTAGCTAAGCGACAGTTGCAACCCATCATCCAATCCGCGTCCACAGTCATGTTGCTGAGGGTAGAAGCGTTTGGTTATCGATATCTGGGTGGGCATTCACACGGGGGATCACACTTGTTATATGAACAGCTTGGATTAACACTGCCGCACGCACTCGATTCAGGTACAGCCTGGTTTAATCCTTGTTCGCTTGACCTGCTGACGCAAGCCAATCCCGATTATCTGTTTGTGGAGAAGCGGATCATGCAGCACTTCAGTGCTGAAGAGAATATGAGGAAACTATGGGAGAGCCCGCAATGGAATGACCTGAAGGCTGTGAAAAATAATCGGGTATTTTACGTAGATACTCACCTGTGGGTAGACGGCCACGGAATTACGGGACACACTCTGATTCTCAATCAGATCGTTCGCCATCTTACGGAACCTTTTCATGAGAGAGCACAATAATCCAACTGAATACGCACGATATACTATGGAAGCAATACTTCTTATTTGATACTATTTGATAATAATTATCATTATCAATATACATAAGGGGCGAAGTATATCATGTCACGAAGATTTAAAGGGTTGGGCATCATGCTGTTGGTGATTAGTGTAATGCTGGCGGCATGTTCCGGTGGAACCAAGGAAGAGAATGCTGCAGCTGGAACAGCAGGTGCTCCAACTGAAGGAGTAGCGAGTACTGCAAAAGAAACAGCGACTGAAAGTGGGACTAAGGTGGTGAAGGATCAGTTTGGAGAAGTAACGATTCCAACTCATCCTCAAAACCTGGTTGTGTTTGATTCGATCTATGCCGAGTATCTGATTGAAATGGGTGTTACACCCCAAATCGTTTTGTTAACTCCGGAGGTTGAAGCGGAATACCGCCCTGATTATTTGAAAGAACATGGAGTCCAAATCATTGAAGTCGAGCAATATCAATATAATTATGAGCAGTTGCTTGCGTTGTCACCGGATATGATCCTTGCAGCTGGCGAAGGTATGGAACAGGGTGTATATGATGAATTGTCCAAAATCGCTCCTACTGTGGCACTGGATGCCAACAGTGAAATGAAACGTGCTATGCCAAAGCTGGCTGCCATATTTGACAAGACCGAAGAATCTGCCAAAGTATTGGCTGAATTTGATGAGAAAGCCTCACAAGCGAAAGAGAAAATTGCGGCAGCCCTGGGAGACAAGACCGTATTGGTTCTCCGGGTTGAGCACAATCGTTACCGTTTCATGGGTCCCAAAGGAGGAAGCAGCAGTGTTTTCTTCTATGATATCCTGGGTCTGAATAGTCCTGAAGCGATCAAAGACTCTACAGATTGGTTTAGCCAGTTCTCACTGGAATTTTTGCCTGAGATGAATCCGGATTATATTTTCCTGGAAGACAGAACCCTCGTAGGTTATGACACGAAGAAATCCATGGAAGATCTGAAAGCAAGCCAAGTGTGGTCGAATCTGGAGGCTGTGAAAAATGATCATGTCTTCCCGTTGAAGACAAGCCAATTCGTATCGGGTGTGGGTCCGATTGGATCTGTAAAATTGATGGACTATGTTGTTGAAAAGTTGGTGCCTTAAATGACAACGGAGACACAATTGGATATCTACGATATTACTATTATTGGTGGTGGGCCAGCTGGCATGTATGCCTCCTTTTATAGTGGCATGAGAGCCATGCGTACCAAGATCATCGAAGCAAAGCAGGAACTGGGTGGATTCATGCGTACGTACCCGGAGAAGCTGATCTGGGATGTGGGCGGGATTGATCCGATTCGCTGTGAGAAGCTGATTGAATCGCTGGAGAGACAGGCGAGAACGTTCGATCCAACGATTGTGTTTGGGCAGGAAATTGCTGAGCTTGAACGACGTGAGGATGGTGTATTTATACTTATTTCCAAAACAGGGGAGCGTCATTACACACGTACCATCCTGTTATGTGCGGGCAGAGGCATGACTCAGGTGCAAAAGCTGGATATCGAAGGTGCCAATCGGTATGAGCTGACCAATCTGCACTATACGATAACCGATCTGTCCCGATTTGCTGGAAAGCGTGTTCTGATCTCGGGCGGCGGCGATTCCGCAGTCGACTGGGCGAATGAAATGGGCAAAATAGCAAGTGAAGTCACGGTAGCACACAGACGTCATGAATTTACCGGACACGAGTCGCCAGTTGCTCAGATGAAAGCTCAAGCGAACGTCATGACGCCATTTAGCATCTCACGTTTATACGGTACCGGTGACAAAATAGATCGTGTCGAGCTAGCCCATGTAGAAACCGGTGAGATCACACATGTTGAAGTGGATGAAGTTGTAGTAAGCCATGGGTATGATCGTGATTTTGGTAACCTCGTGCAATGGGGACTGGCGCGTGAAGACTACGGTGTGTCCGTTGATCAGCGCATGCGAACCAACATTCCAGGCATATTTGGAGCAGGTGATTTCATCACTTATGGAAGCAAAGTCAGGCTGATTGCAGGTGCTTTTAACGATGCGGTGCTCGCAGTCAACAGTGCCAAGACGTATCTGGAACCTGCTGCTTCCGACATGGCGGGTGTATCCTCTCACAATGCCCGGTTCTATGAGAAAAACAAAGCTCTCTCCAATACGTAAATAGGTTTGCACGGATGGAAGGCAATCTGAAGAAGCCCGAACAACGTCGAGATTTCCTCGAAATTGCGTCGGGCTTTTTTAAATTGAATGATGAAGTAAGGAAATGAAATACAAGTTGAAGAAGTGATATAATCATAACAAAGAAATAGGAAAGATCACTATGGGAGGTAGCAGATGAAAAAAATAAACAAATTTATATCTTCTCCTCTTGAGTTTGAGGTCTTGGAGCATGACCAGGTGATAGCAAAAGTGAAATTGGATTATAGTAATCAAACGGTTGATGTATGGCAAGATAAAAGTGTATCTCCTGTTTTTCTCCCTTTTCCAAGCAAGTCCAAGGTAACCATTGGAGATGTACTGGATTACTTTGAATCCAGATGCTTCCCTCGCACCAGACACCATGCCGATAAAGTTTTGCAATCATTGGGTCTGAATGATTATGTAGCTTCGGAGATCGTAAAACAAACACATGGTGTGTTATATGATGATTATGTCTGGATTCGATTTTCTAATGAGGAGTTGTCTTGTGCTGATGTCCATCCCCGTTTTGCAGGTGAGCAAGGATTCTCGTAAGACTTTTGTCAGTAGTAGCAAGATATTGAGATATGAACACTCATTTTGTAACTAGATATTTATAGTATTTCGGCTTATGCTCATTGACGACAGCGACGTATTCAAACCAAATAAAACAGCGCCACCTGAATCATTCTGGTGACGCTGTTTGTGTAATCTTTTTTTGAGCTGGATAAAAAGTCTTAAATCCCAGACTGCCGATCTTGGCGAATGGATAGACGATTTTCTAAGGAACTCAGGACATCTTAATGGGCCTTCGGAACCTCTTTTCAAATTCTAAGGAACACCAGACACGTTATTAATGAAAACTCCCTAGTAAAAACACTGAAAACGGCCTTTTAATCTGATATAGAGTGTCTCAGGTTCCTTAGATTTCTGTATGCGCTTCAAACCCTTGAATAAGACGCCTCAGATTCGTTAGTGCTTGCTTCATACTTTGATCCAACCGGCGGCGAGCCTAGAGGACGATCCTGAATCCTGCCCTGAATCCCATCTGAAGCGTAGCTTTTCATAGTAAGGGAGAAAAGCTGCTTTTACGACGTCTCAATCGCTTGCTCGCACTTGAAGGGCACGTTCTCATACATTCAGGATTCAGTGTGTTTGCCTTCTACGGACACGTTCAGGTTTGCTGGCTTTCATTATTTCATTAGATTTAAACTTGCGCTAATTCAGCTCAGTCTGTCCACTTGCGAGTCGATCTGCGATCTCTTCGGCTTGTAGAATGGAGGTATAGGGATCAGCGGTGAAATATTTATGGATATCCAGTTTGTAGATATGGTCGTTCTGCACCGCGGGCAGATTGTCCCAGACGTTAGGCAACAGGGAGTGATCTTTCGTACCTTCTGTAACCATCATCAGCAGGTAATCACCTACATACTCTCCAAAAACCTCCGCGCTAGCTTCCAGATTTTCTTTGCCTTGGTCCAGAAGATCTGATTTTACCTTGGGTGCCGGAGTTAGTCCAAGCAGTTCATAGGCTGCTCTTCCACCACGATTGGCGCTGTTGCCGATAATGGCTGGGTTCTTCAAAAAGTTAAAATCGGCAACGGTGAAGGTGGCACCGTCCGGAATCACACCTTTAATTTTGGCCTGAGCAGCTGCAATCCGTTGTTTAAACGATTCGTTCCAAGTTATGGCTTCTGCTTTGCGGTTCAGAATCTCGCCCATGGCTGTCACTTCGGCTTCCATGGAATCATACTGATCGGGTACGAATACGACAGTCGGAGCGATTTTGGAATAGGTCTGAAATTTCTCCTGGTCCCATGTGATAATCAGGTCCGGTTCCAGCTCTACCATTTTCTCAAGTGAAACCTCACTGTGGTTACCCAAATCCGCGCTATCCACAAGTTTGTCACGCAGGAACACTCCATAATCCAGCAGGCTGCTCGGCACACCAACTGGTGTTACGCCGACAGCCAGAACATGTCCTATATTCCAGTCAACGACAACCCGCTCCGGGTTAAGGGGGACTGTAACGTCTCCCATCATCGTGGAGAGTGTTCTTGTTTGGGGTGCGGTGTTTCCTGTTTCTGTCGCCCCAGGTTCCACCGTCTCTTTCTGGGTACAACCACTAATGAATACGGCCATGATCAGCAAAACAGGCAGGGCGATACGATACCAAGCTTTCTTAAACAACATGACGAACCCTCTTTCTAATTGATAATGATTTTCATTTAATATAACTCTAGAGGCAATCTGACGATTGCACAATAACCAATTCGGAGGCGGAAGCATAACCATTTCAGAACAGATGTACAGGTTGAATTGAGAATGATTATCATATATGATGAGGCGAAGCTTTGGATGTAGTAACGAGGAAACACAAAGAAAGGTCCATGACGATGAACATAGAAGAATACGGGGCATTATGGGAGCATTTAACGATCCGATTACTGGATATTCGAATCATTACCGTTAACATCAGTGAAGATCCTAATACGTGGACGCTTCCCTCGAATGCTTTTTTATTAATTACGAATGGCAAGGGAAAGATTTGGCTCGGTCAGGCAATGCATCACATCAAAGGGATATATATTCTGCACGCCTCCAAAGGAACGCGCCTGGATTGTCTGGCTAAGAAGCCGATGGAAATACATGTGTTGTCGTATTCGTCAACAGAGTCAGAGAAGCCAAAGACTGAAAGATCCCAAACATATACTGGGGTGGAGTCTTTGCAAGTAAGTTTTGGTTTTGAACCAGCGTATCCATTGCCATTAATTGAAATCATGCAGTTGATATACAGACAGTGGAATGAACTACAGTCAGCAGGCCGAATTCAAACCAAGGGGTTGTTCTACCAATGGCTCGCCGAGATGCTGAAACAAATGCAGGAGCAGAGGAAGAACCGTACGAAGCTGGATCGGGTAGATCAGGCAGTGCATTATCTGAGCCGTCACTACGGAGAATCACTCAAGATAGAACAGGTAGCTGAAATGCTGAATTGTAGTCCAAGGTATCTCAACCAATTGTTTCAGCTTCATTTGAACACGAGTCCGAGTCGTGTATTGTCTCAGATCCGGATGGAACAGGCGATGAAACTACTGGTGAGCACAAAAGGGACCTTACAGGAAATCGCGGAGAGAGTAGGCTATGAGAACGGCTATACGCTAAGTCGTTATTTCAAGAAACATTATGGTGTTTCTCCGGAGTTTTACAGAAAACGTCTAGAGAGCAGTATTCCAGATATAGCCCCGAATACATTCCAACCAAACACCCTTCTGAAAAGTCACTATCCGGAATGGAGCGAACGAGCGGTACCCATACTTGAACTTGATCAGACCCAGCCAAAACAGAAGATTATAGATCTACAAGGAGTTCAAGTGAGGAAACCCCCAGCGCCCGCGGTACCAAGAGCCAGAACTCGAATACTTGCCACAAGCATGGGCGAGATTACGATACCGACCAAGCCTAGCCGTGTTGTCGTGGACTGGAATTTGGGAGAAGTGCTGGCATTGGGAGTGACGCCTCTTGGAGCGCCACATTCACTCATTGAAAGCAACCAAATGCTGGAGCCTTATATCTATGACCAAATACAGGATATCGGCAATCATAATTTTATCTCGCTCGAAAAAGTGCTTGAACTGGAGCCCGATTTGATCATCACCTGGAATCCTGCTGCCTACGCTTCCTATGCCAGAATTGCACCTACGGTGGTCTATGGAAGGACTGGTTACGGCTCTGTCGCGGAGGAGATTCGAGAGATGGGACGTATTCTGAATCGCCAGACAGAAGCCGAGACATGGATTAAGGAGTACGGGCGGAGAGTACATACTTTGCAGCAAACGATCACGGGCAAGATCTCCGCAGAGAAGACATTTACCGTCATTGATCCGAACTGGGGAGAACATATTACCCTTGTGGGAAATACGGGAACTCGTGGAGGTAAGGCAGCCTACGGGTTACTGAACTTGAAGCCAGCAGGCAAGGTTCGCCAGGAACTATTGGAGCCGGGCCTGGAATACCTGGATATTGCGCGGAGTGCGGTAGGTGGGTATCTGGAGGACTACCTGTTGGTGTTGGATAATGGTCCAAGACATGAGCTTGATCAAACTTTAGGCAAACCATGGCAGAAGTCCATCGAGACAGATCACTGCCGGATAATTAGCCTTGACTGGAATAGATATTTCCTCTCCGACCCGTTGTCTGCGGTGCTGCAAGCCGAGGAAATGGCAGAACGGATTATCGCACGTTGAGATGGAATACAGTATGAGAGTGAAAACAACAGATGGGTTTAGATATGTGGATTAACTTTGACATAACAGACATTAGGAGGTTCAGACTATCGGTTATCCCACAAAAGGCTGTTTATTTGCTGATTGAAAGAGCTTTCATTTCATCCGTATACTAAAGGTGTTAACAGGTTGGGTGTCATAATGAGGCATTCATCGTAATAGGAAAGGATGATATGAAATGGGCAGATTAACTGGAAAAGTTGCAATTATAACCGGTGCCGCAAGTGGAATGGGATTGGCAGGTATTCAATTATTTGCAAAAGAAGGAGCCACGGTAGTGGCTACCGATGTGGCAGTCGAGGTTTTGGAGGAACAGGTTAAACAGATCGTAGCCGATGGCGGGGAAGCTATCGCGTTAAAGCTGGATGTGTCCAGCCCAGATTCCTGGAACACTGTTGTGGAAGAAACCGTATCGAAATACGGCAAAATAGATATTCTGGTCAACAATGCCGGAATTCATATGGCCAAAGGCATTTTGGAAGCTGAGCTAGAGGATTGGGACAAGGTTATGTCTATTAATGGAACAGGTGTATGGCTCGGCATGAAAGCAGTCATTCCTTATATGCAGAAGAATGGACAAGGTTCCATCGTTAATACCTCTTCCATTGCAGCAATCATTGGTGGAATCGCGGATGCTCAGGGCGCGGCTTATAGTGCTTCCAAGGGATCTGTACGTTCATTGACAAAACACGGTGCACAATGGTTCGCCAAAGATAATATCCGTGTGAACTCCGTACACCCGGGTGCTGTGTTTACGGGTATGGTGGAGAAAGCAGGCATCAAATCCCAGGTGGAGATGGGGGAGAATTACAAAAATCTTGCTCCACTGCCTCCACATGCTGGTGAATCTATGGATATTGCTTACGCCTACCTGTTTTTGGCATCTGATGAATCCAAATTCATTACAGGTGTTGAGTTGCCTGTAGATGGTGGCTGGATCAGCAACTAATTAAAATAAATGTTTCGACATGATAAAGAGGTACTGTATCTCAAGCTTCAGGGGAGACAGTACCTCTTTTTAAGAGCAGATCCCACTACAGAGTCATGGCATAACTTTATCTTGATGGACTCGTTGCAGAATGGAGATTAGACCGATAAATCTCTTCGGAACGGTTCATGCGTGTGAATTCCAACAGTTGTTCAGCCATATAGGAGGCGCTGTATTTGAAGTTGCTTTTCACCCAACTCGTAACTAAACCAAGAACGGCATTAGCCTGATAACAGGCGAGAAGTTCTTTATCCAACCGTGGATCAGGCGACAGATCGGTCACATCCTCCAGATACAAGTTCTTAAGTGTTATATAGAGTGTATCCCTAAAATCCAGTAGCACGTTTGAATGAACCAATAATGTATAGAAGGAGGCATGAGCCAATACATGGTCGAAAATTTGAATTGCTGAGGCGTTAAGGTCCTTAATATCGAAATCTCGGAAATGCTGATAGGGTGCTCGATAGGCTGATTTTAGATCGTCAATCACGTCATTTAACAATTCATCAAACAGGTCTTCTTTGTATACATAATGCTTATAAAATGTGCTGCGGTTCAAATCAGCAGATTTGACAATATCGGTGATGGTTATACTGGCCAATGGCTTACGGGACATCCATTCCAGAAGGGCTGTCTTCAGAGCCAGTTTGGATTTGTGTACTCTTCGATCGGTGTCAGATACAGATGGAGACTTAAACATATACACAACCTCCCTTACTTATCAATGATACAGTGCACAGGCAGCAGATTACTCTTACTACAATACAAAAATGTGAATATATGGTGACTTTGGTGTCGTAAACTGTCCGTATCACTGTGTTCTACCTTATAATAAACCAAAACGGACGAGGAGATGGACTCCAGATGAAGAAACAAATATGGATCATTGCAAGTATTGCGGTTGTAATTGTAATCGGAACCTATCTGTTTGCAAGCAATACGGGCAAGGATGAGGCAGGCACAGCCAGTGCGCCCAACATCCGAAAATTGGTGGAAGATATCAGCACAGGAAAAGAGACACCGGAATCTGCCTCCATTAATGCCAAACAGTTAATCGTCACCGATCAAGATAAAAAGACCACTACATACGATTTGCCTGAAAATGAATTTTTCCTTTCGATTGCGCCCTATGTGGATCAGACCCATCCCTGTGCAATTCATAGCTTGACCGGTTGTCAGGGGGAAATGAGCAATAAGGAATTCAGCGTTACCATTCACGATTCTCAAGGCAACACTTTTATGAAAGATGAAGTGATGAAGTCTGGTGCGAACGGGTTTATGGATTTTTGGGTGCCTAGAGACAGAACCTATCTGATTCGTATTGTTGGAGATGGAAAGGTTGCAGAAACGCAATTGTCTACATACGAAAATGATAATACATGCATCACTACGATGCAGTTGAGTTAATGCAAACAGTATAAGGGAAGGATGGCTTTTGAGCTATTCCTTTCCTTTTTTATTTCATAAAAGAATGGGAATAAGGTACTTTCCATTGACAAAAATCCATTCCTACGGCATAATCCAATAGTGATAATGATAATTGTTATCATATAAATACATATTAACAGGGGAGAAAAGAGATATGAAAAAAGGGTTGAATGGACTGTTGATTATGCTGGCCTTTGTGCTGGTTTTGGCGGGCTGTGGTAAAACCACGACTACAACAGATACAAGTCAAGGTAGTGGCTCGGGTAGTGCTCCGGCTGAAGAGACAGCAGGTCCTGTTACTGTGAAGCATAAACGTGGAGAGCTTAAGCTTGACAAGCCAGCAGAACGTGTCGTTACGCTTGAATGGACATATACGGAAGATGTTGTTGCCCTGGGTGTTCAACCAGTAGGTAACGCAGATAACGCTAACTATAAAGTGTGGGTAACTTCCGAAGCAGCACTGGATGACAGTGTAACGGATATCGGAACACGCAGTGAACCAAATCTGGAAGCTATTGCTGCATTGAAGCCAGATCTGATCATTGCTAATGCAGATAATAACACTGCGGTCTACGATCAGCTGAATGCAATTGCACCAACGATTGAATATGATCCGTATGATGGTGACGGCTATGATTATGACAAAATGACAGAGATCTTTACTAACATTGCAACGGCTCTGGGTAAAGAAGACAAAGCAAAAGAAGTTCTTAGTGATCTCGATCAGCACTATGTAGAAGCCAAAGAAAAACTGGCTGCTGCGGGTAAAGAAAACTTCAATTTTGCCCTGACACAAGCGTTCACATATCAAAATGCAGTCAGCCTGCGTATGTTTACCGATAACTCGGTCGTAATTGGTACTTTGGACAAAATCGGACTGGTTAACGATTGGCAGCCGGACAAAGTTGAAAACTATGGCTTCTCTACAGTAGGCATTGAATCCTTAACCGATGTGAAGGACAGTAACTTCATTTATATTACACAACCAGACGATGACGTCTTTGGCACAGCCATGAAAGATAACTCGGTTTGGAACGGACTGAACTTTGTGAAGGAAAAACGCACATATCAACTCGATAGCACAACATGGACATTTGGTGGACCGATCTCCTCCAAAGTATTGGTTGATGGGGTAGTCGAGGCGATTACCAAATGAGTTCGGTTCAAGGATCTAAGCCAGCTATGAATTGGCGCACAATAAGCATATATGGGGGCGGTCTAACCGCTCTCATCGTGCTTTTTTTTGTAAGTCTGTGTTATGGAGAAGCATCCATTCCTTTGCATGTCGTTTGGGACGCTCTTACAGGCAGACAGGATTCATTAGAGCATAATATGGTCTGGGACTTGCGCATGCCGCGTACAGTGATCGGTATTCTTGCGGGTGGCGCACTGGCTGTTGCGGGCGCTTTGCTGCAAACGATTACTCGTAATCCACTGGCTGCTTCAGATACGCTGGGCATTAATGCGGGAGCATACTTTGTGGTGGTGCTGGGAGCTATCGCTTTTCCAGGTCTATTAAGTCGGTCACCTTTTCTTTTCGCAGCCCTAGGTGGTTTGCTGGCAGCATTTGCGGCTTATTTCATGGGCGGCGGACGAACATCAAGCCCGGTTCGACTTGCGTTGTCCGGTATGATTGTATCGATGGTGCTTGGTTCATTTACAAGCGCATTACATATTTTTTTCTCCATGGAGACACAAGGGCTGTTCCTTTGGGGCTCAGGAACACTTGTCCAGAATGACTGGAGTGGTGTGTTTTATGCTTTGCCTTGGGTGGTTGGTATTACCCTTCTCGCGTTAATCCTGTCCAGACAGTGGGATATGCTGGAGTTGGATGAATCAACGGCCTCTTCCTTGGGACAAAAGGTTGCATTGGCTCGTGCAGGAGGGTTAATCCTCGCTGTATTGCTGGCCGCCGTGATTGTCAGTGTAATTGGGCCGATTGGCTTCGTGGGATTGGTTGCACCTCATCTGGTTCGATTGAGTGGTGTACGTTCTAATCGATTACTTTTACCCGGTGTGTTCATATGGGGTGCAGCGCTCCTGGTTGGAGCAGATGTCCTCGCCAAGATGGTGCATAACTCCAGCATGGAACTGCCAACGGGTGCCGTTATGGCGATCATTGGTGCACCGTGGCTCATCTGGCTTGTTCTTACACGCATGAAGGCTGCGAACGGATCAGGCATGTCTACTTCAATGAGCACAGGAGGAGCTGCGCGTCGCTTTGCATTTGGCCCGATGGCTGTATTATTCTCAGTCATAACGGTCGTGCTTATCTTGCTCAGTACGATGTTTGGCGGTATGCGAATTCCGCTGGCTGATTGGTTACCGAGTCTGTTCCAATCGGATGGACTGTTCTCCGCGCTGATTCAGCTTCGGATTCCGCGTACACTTGTTGCCGCAGGTGCAGGAGCTGCACTGGCAATCAGTGGTGTGCTCATTCAGATGGCGGTACGTAACCCGCTGGCAGATGCTTCAATTGTGGGTGTGTCCTCAGGTGCAGGGCTTGGAGCGATGATGGTCATCATCTTATGGCCAGGTCTTCCGATATACTTGTTGCCAATTGCGGCAATCATCGGTGCAGCCATTGCTGCAGTGGTTGTGTTCTCCCTCGCCTGGAAGAAAGGACTGAACCCTTCGGCGGTTGTGTTGCTGGGGATCGCGATGTCTGCCATTGCTGGAGCAGGTATTCAGATTCTGATTGTCCGTGGTGCGGTATACGGTAGCAGCGGATATATCTGGCTGACAGGAAGTACCTATGCTCGTACCTGGGAACAGGTGAGGGTTATCGGATTATTTTTAGTTATTCTGGTACCGGTGGCTTGGTGGCTTGCACGCAGATTCGAACTGCTGGTATTTGACGACAATAGTGCATCCGGGCTTGGTCTCGGAGTACGGCGTACACGATTATTAGCCATGACAGTTGGTGTATTACTTGCAGCAGGTGCGGTTGCTTGCGTAGGAACCGTTGGTTTTATCGGCCTGATTGCACCACATATGGTACGGCTACTGACGGGGAATAAGTTAAGACGATCCATGTTCCTATCCGCATTAGCGGGTGCAGTCATGCTGGTGCTCGCCGATACCATCGGCAGAACCGTCATGGCACCGACAGAGATTCCATCGGGCATACTCATTGCAATCATCGGAACACCGTACTTCCTGTATCTGATGTATCGTTCTAACTGGCGCAAGTCTGTATAAATCGTTGAAACAAGAAGCCTGCTCCCCGAGCAGGCTTTTGCTGTCACGTGGTACCATTCAGCCGCTACCTTAAATCACCTAATGCAATGAATGTCTGCTCCCGCACGAAATGACAAAATCCCCTCACGTCTACAAGAAGTAGAGATCACGTTATCAAACGTGAAACTCTTACTCCCTGTGGACCTTGAGGGGATTTTTGCTTGAGCACATTCGAATCGTACTCCCGTTAGCTGGATTTCAGAATCCCGCTGTCATCGACGGATTGTACCGCTTGTTGCAATATTTCATTATCCTGAACGAGGGCGAAGCGCACATACCCTTCCCCTGAAGGACCAAAGGCACTTCCTGGCGTTGCAATGACTCCTGCATGTGTAACCAGATCCATGGCAAATTGCTCTGAGCTGTCGTAGTGAGCGGGAATGCGGCTCCAGACAAACATCGTTGCTTCAGGTTTGGCAATCGGCCAACCGAGATTGCTGAAGCCCTCACAGAGGATGTCTCTGCGTTGTTCATAAATAGCTCTGACCCGTTCAACCTCGGATTGATCACCGGTAATGGCGGCAATTGCTGCTTTTTGGATCGGAAGGAACATCCCGTAATCCATATTGGATTTTAGCTTTTTCAGCATGGAGACCATGGTTGTATTGCCCACACAGAAGCCGATTCGAGCTCCGGCCAGTCCGTACGTTTTTGACAGGGAATTGAACTCCACACCGACGTCCATGGCGCCAGGGAACGCAAGAAAGCTTCCACATGACTTTCCGTCAAACACGAGCTCGCTGTACGCATTATCGTGAAGCACGATAATATCATACTTCTTGGCAAAGGCAATCAGGTCAAGATAGAATTGATCCGGTGCCATCGCGGTTGTTGGATTGTTGGGATAGGAGACCAGCATGAATTTTGCTCGATGAGCGATATCTTCCGGTATATCCTGAAGCTGAATAACATACCCGTTTTCTTCTTTTTGCGGCATATAATACAGTTCTGCACCTGCCAGTAACGGTCCATCCGCGAAGACGGGATAGCAGGGGTCAGGGACCAGCACCAGATCACCTTCATCGACAATGGAGAGGGATATATGTGCCAGCCCTTCCTGTGAACCGAGCAAGGAACAGATCTGTGTTGCCGGGTCTAACTCGACCTGATAGCGCTGCTTGTACCAATCGCTTGCAGCTTGCAGCAACTCACTCTGATCATTCACTGCATATATATAATTAGCCGGATCAGCTGCGGCCTCACATAGTGCAGTTATAATATGCTGCGCAGGTGGAATATTCGGCGTACCCACACTGAGATCAATAACCGGCAGTCCGTTCTCCAGTCTGCGGCGCTTGATCTCCAGCAACCGGGTGAAAATTCCTTCGTTGAAATGATCCATTCGTTTGGCAAAGTTCATGATGATGATTCAGCCTCCAATCCTCTTCGTACGCATATTCATTAATAATAAATGGACAGCGACTAAAAGAGAAGAGCAGAGGAAAGCTTGTGGATCATGACTTTACTTTAAACTGACTTAGTTCCTCTTGCAGTTTGCCAGATAGCTGGTTCAACTGTTTTGACAGATCCGCTACCTGTTCGATACTATCCAGCTGCTCCTGCGTGCTGGCGCTTACTTCTTCCGTCGATGCCGAGTTCTCCTCTGTGGTGGAAGAGATAATCTCCAGTGCCTGGAATATCTCATCTTTGTGTTTGTGTACATTGGCGGTATTGCTGGTAATCTGTATCATACGCTGCTGCAGATCTTTCAGGTCTTGGTTAATACTGAAGAATACATGTTTGGTATCTTCTACGGATTTGGCATTCTCCTCCGCAATCTTCATACCGCGCATGGTATGTTCAACCGACAGGGTTGTTTTCTCTTCAATAACATTCACTTTTTTGTTGATTTCCTCTGTTGCCTGAGCCGTCTGTTCTGCAAGTTTGCGGACCTCTTCGGCAACGACGGCAAATCCTCTTCCATGTTCGCCAGCACGTGCAGCCTCAATGGAGGCATTCAGGGCGAGCAGGTTCGTTTGAGAGGCAATCTGTTTGACTGTATCCACAAAACTGGATATTTCATTCCGACTCAGGTCAATCTCCTGGATAATAGAGGACATTGCTTGGGTGGACTGGTGGTTTTCGTCGGACCATTTCGATAATTGTTCCACGACCGCAAGTCCTTGGCTGCTTTGATCAGCAGATGTCTGCACGACCGTTCCCATAGCTTGCGCATCGGTCGCAATTTCATCAATTTGGCTGGATAATGAGCCTGTTTTGCGTAAGATATTTTCCGTTTCAATGGACTGATAATTCGTTGCATTAGCAATCTCGTTGATGGCTGTTGATGTGTCATTCATGGTCACAGCCGTTCGTGAGGAGATGGCTTGCAGATCATTCGACGACTGGTTCAGGATTTGTGCCGAGCTGCCGACCATTTGCAGCATGCCCTGAATTTTCTGCACCATGGAATTCAAGCCTGTTGCGATCTGTCCAATTTCATTATTAGATTTGATATCCAGTTTGACAGTCAGGTCACCTTGTTCAATCTGTTTAATCTTGGCCAGCAGCTGTGGTATTGAGCGTAACAGACGGCGAAGGGTAATGTAACAGATAATCACAAGCAAAAGGGTGGCTGCAGCAAAACCGCCAAGCGTGATCCACGTGAACGTTTTTAATTCCGTGAGAACTTCTTCTTCGGATATGGTCAGACCAACGGACCATCCCGTATCCTTGCTGGTAGCGTAGCCGATATAACGACGTTCCCCATTGTCGTTCATAAGCTGTACGCCGTTTTCACCGGCAAGCATTTTCTTGCCGATGTCCCCCATGTCCCCCGTACTGTCCAGGATGTTCTCCTTCAATACCTTCTCTTGATCTGGATGGTACAGAATTTCCCCGCTCTTGGACAGCAACATGGAATAGCCCGTGCTTCCAAGGGAATAACTCTCCATAATCGCCGGAATATCCTTGAATGCAATATCCGCTGCGGCAAAGCCGATCGTGGTGTTGTTTTCGTCTTTGATCGGATAAAAGATACCCATGAGTACATCGCCTGCTGCAATATCAATGTACGGATCGGAGAAATAAAGTCCGTCTGCGTCGGTAACCGGCTTGTAGTATGGACGTGACTGGATATCAAAGTCCGGTGCAGATACGACACCATCATTTTGAATCCAAAAGCCTTTTCCATCCAGACCCGCGACCCAGGCATCGGCAAACGAAGGCTCTGCCTTAACGATAGCGGCGAGTGTTGCCTGTGTTTCCGCAGCGTAGGTAGAACTTGCCGCATCCGCAGCAGATGCTGTTGTTTCTATGTATTGCTGAAATAATGTGTTGGTGGACATTTGCTTGACCAGCGCACCTTTTTCCTTGAATAGTGCATCAAATTCACTAACAATGGCTTGTGTCTTGGTCTGGAGCATGGATTCCTGCTGTTTCACCAGAATGTTTCGTGTACTTGCAAACATAAATGTTCCCAGCACGGCAAAGACAACTACGATAATGACGAGCAGCACAATGGACAACGTATTTGCCATACTGGATGTCCGTGCTCCCTTTTTCCCCCACTTGTTCAACATGTTCGACATATTCCATCTCCCCAGATGAGTAATAAAAAGCTCAAAACGCCTAAGTTATATGTCGGCTTAATCTATAGTTTTATGTAGATTTCTGTCGAATAATCCTGAAAGCAACGGGAAGGAAAGGCATGAGTATGAGCAGGATGAAAGGGGAGGGATGAAAAAAGAGGAAAGGAATGAAAAAACGGGATCGGTAGTGGTTCATCCAGGCGATCTTGTTTATAATGGAATGAATTGGAACTATGGATGGAAAAGGGGGATTATCTGTGAGTGAGTTATGGCATGCTTCAATACAGGGGGTTCCATGGAATGCCGAAAAGATGCACCAGGCGGTGCATCTGTTGCGTCGCAGAGCAACGGTTCATTTTCGCGTTGACGCGGATACATACGAGGAACTTGCCGAGCTCGATGCCAAAGTATTCTTTGCCCGGCCGGATCTGATTCTACACATATCACATATGGACCCTAAAGGGGTATATTCATCCGGATTTTTGGGGCGACTGGCACAGTTGAAACATGTGTCTGCCTTGCAGCTTGATCTTTCGCAGGCTCAGGATTTGACGATACTGGGTGCGATGGAGCAACTGCAGTTTCTAAGATTGAATTCACCTGCAAAGGCGACCGTGCTCGATTTTATTAAACACTACAAACGATTGACCTTTCTTGAACTGCGTGGCAAATTCAACGGATTTGCTTCCATTGCGGCATGCCTCCAACTGCATACGCTCATTCTGAACTGCACGGTCGAAAGTGCTAATGTGTTGGCGGAACTGCCTATGCTTCAGTATCTATCCCTGGATCACTGTGAGTTAAGAGCGGAATTGGACGTATTGACACAGTCGACCATCTCGATGTTGAAGCTAAGCTCTGTTCGCAAACTGACGAGTATTCAGGGACTCGAACAGATGCGGGGGCTGGAATATCTGCATCTGTCCTTGCCCAAGCTGGAGCAGTTATGCGACTTTTCCCATATGACCTCTCTCAGACAGCTCGAACTGGACTATATGAAATCGTTGCGGGATACCACACATCTATGGACAGCCCGTGCTTTGGAGTCTATTGAACTGAAAGAGATGAATACGGCGCTCAAGGCGGATTCTTTTGCTGGACTAACCGGGCTGGAGCATTTGCGCCAAATCGATTTTCGTTTTATTGATGTTAACAAAGGACGGATTGCAGCTATGCGTGATCAGCTGGACAAGGCTGGAAAATCCCATTTGTTATATGAAAATATCCCTGAGCATGAACGCATGAATTCCATAGGTATTGCACACTTGTCGCAGGTATTAATGTAAACGGGTCTCTATCTAGGTGTTTGTATCCGTTAATGCGGGTATGTTGATCTCTTTCACGCAGGCCGCTTTGGACAAGCTGATAATACATCGAACGATGGCGACCATATCCTGCAGGGGAATGCGTGTCCCATCATACTCGGCAAGTGCACGTTCCATCCCGTCTTCATACGGAATTTCTGCCGCCAGTTCTCCCGGGTTGATACATGTCACCGCGATGCGGTCATCTCTCGTATGTTCTCTTAAAGCTTCCGTAATACCCCGTATGGCAAATTTGGATGCGACAAATGAAACCTGGCTGCTACCTGCATTGCTCAAACCGGCTGTTGAACCGATCAGGATAATCTTCCCTGCTTCAGACTGGCGGAGATGAGGCAGTAAAGCCTGTATACATACAATGGTTGAAGTCACATTTACATGGATCAGCTGACTGATATCTGCGGGTTCATCCCGATCAAACGTATAGTGCTCTTCAAATCCTTCCTTTTCCCAGATCCCCACGTTATAAATAAGCACATCCAACGTCTCGCCTTGAAGCTGGCTGGCAATATGCTCCGCGGCCTGAAGCTCGGAAAGATCAGCTTGAATCCATATTCGCTCGACGCCATCCGCCACGGACAGACTTTCCGGCTTGCTGCGGGAGACCACCCAAACTTTATCGCCGGACTGTGGCACGCCTCGGACGAATGCATCGCCCAATCCTTTACTTGCACCGAAGACAATTATATTTTTCACATGAAACCCTCCTTACAGATTAGAAATGTTTAAGTATTTTCATTACTTTATATCTTACTATAGAGGTGATATATGGAACATGAAGTTTGAATGAGATATGCTTCATCCTTGTCAAGATTCAAGATTTTTGAAGTTAAAAGGTGAAGCTCTTCATAAGAAATGTACTGAAAAGGACCTGGCTCCCCACATGGTGGAGTTCCAGGTCCTGATCAATAAGCGAAAAATTAATAACCGAGTAAAACCACATTTATTCTACGCGGAAATAATCGAAATCTGCATATCCTCCGGTAGACTTGGTTGCATAATTGAATAGTGCAAACCGGTATCCCATAAAGTGTGGCAGGGTGTAAGACATTTGAAGTGTATTGCCAATGGTGGTCCAGTTGCTGCCATCCAGACTATAAGCAAAGTAGGCTTTGTCTGTCTGGTTCGTAAAATCACAGATGACGCGGAGATAGATTCTGTTCTGGTTTAATGGCATAGTTGCTACTTCGGTTATGGTGCCGGAACTGGCATTAGCCATAACGATGGATTTGGTGCTGCCCGTCATTTTTACGCCAACAAAACCATATCTGGCCTGAAAAGCAGCGAGTCCGGCATAATCACCATCCTTCATGCCTGCTGTATCCAAAGCGGTAATTCCCGTGCTTTTTGGACCAAAGGTTCGTTGTGTCAACGTGTTGCGGGCTTCTAACAGATTTTTGCTGATTTTGCCTGTGGTTAACCGCATGAAACCGGGCCGCTGGAGCAGGGACCAGTTGGCAGCATCAGGGTTATGATTCCACTGCCAGAAAGTAGCGAGACTGGATGTACCGGAAGATGAGTTGCTCGTCAAGGAGACGTCATCCACATAAAACGCCATCAGATCATTGGTCGGTTCCGGATTCGAGTTATACGGTGTTTCCACAAAAATAAAGCTTTGGGACAGGTCAGCATTCGACGGAACGGTATACGTACCTTGAAGAGTGCCCCATTGTCCGCGGGTTAGCGTCGAACTACCCATAATGGAAATTCCGGTATAACTTGCACCGTTCTGGATGCTCAGATTGAACGTTTTGGATGCAGGACCAGTAGTGTATTTGATTTTTGCGGAAAAAGAGTACGTTTCTCCCGGTACCAGCTTGCCTGTAACCATCTGTTTGGCACCACCCGCTGTCTGCTGTCTGCCGCTGACGAGCAGGCTTTTGGCACCGCTAAAAGCTTCGGCATTTGTTAAGTTGATGGTTGCCGTATTGTTGCTGGACCACGGCTGAATGGTGCTCTCCTCAAAGCCGCCGTTCACTAATAGTTGCGTTACTGAGGGGGTGCCTGATGTGGTTGCGTTGAACTCATCGGACCCGTAGATTTTGGCAGCAGGCTGACCTTCAACGGGCAGACTCATGTTCAGGGGAACCTTGCCGTTCACCCCAAACACAGGCCAGTTATCCGACCACGTCACCGGAACGAGATAGGGGATGCGCCCAATGGCCCCGCTGTCTCGAAACAGCAAGCCGTACCATGCACCGGATGCGGTATCCACGATGCCTCCTTGGGCGATGCCCGAGTCTCGTAGTACAACTTTACCTGTGTATGGTCCTGTCAATGTGTTTGCACGATAGGCAAGCTGAATGCGGCCATCACCCGAAGGCCAGGCAATCAGGAATACATAGTACATGCCATTGATCTTCTGAATGTGTGCTCCTTCTGCCTTTACAATCATGTTAGAGCCGGCTACACTGCTCGCGTTTGGGATCAGGACCTGATTAAGCCCGCCGGACTTGACACCCTTGGCATCAGGTGTCAGCTCAACGATACTGATGTTGTCACTGCCATGAACAAGAAAGGTGCGATTCCCGTCAAACAAAAGGGAAGGGTCATGGTAATAACTGTTCAAGGTGTAAGGCGTCCATGGTCCAGTTTCAATATTGTTGGTTTGGTAAATATACGTCTTGCCCGTGGAAAGCGAGCCAAAGGCTACATAATATATACCGTTGTTGTACCGCAAGCTGCTTGCCCAGGAACCACGTCCGTACTCGTTTTGTCCGTTGTTCAGATTCTGTATATCCCCGTTTCCAAGCGTATCATACACATAGTTTACGATGCTCCAGTTAACCAGATCATAAGATTTCATGACGGGTACTCCCGGATTCATATGCATCGTTGTGCTTGTCATATAAAAGGCATTGCCCACTCGAATGACGTCACTGTCAGGAACATCCGCGTAAATAACCGGATTGCTGAACGTTGCTGCGGAAGCAGCCGGACTTGTCATAGGGAGTGATGCCATAAACAAAGGAAGAGCGAGTAGAAGAGTACCAATTTTTTTCCACATATTCTATCCTCCCGATCGATCATGTCCGATGAATTACAGCGAGTACTCCAGATAATCAATGTAAGCATCCCAAGTACCATTATCCGTTGTAACGACCAACTTGATTTCCTGATTGCCGGTAGCATGAGTGATGCCGGTGAGGGTTTGAACGGTCGGCTCTGTTCCCGTGAAGTAGAAAGAACCAGCGGTTACACCCCCGATGACCAGGTCAACACGGGCTGTATTATTGTTGTTGTTGGAAGCGCCGCGGACAGAGAATTGATGGGTTGGGAATGCAAAATATTGATTGTATGCTGCATAATCATTGTTCGCGTAAAGAGCGACTCCATTAAAAGGGGAACTGACTACGCCTGCATATTGGCCGCCAAGCGTCATATTCTCGGCTTCGTAACGGGTAACGTTTGGATTGGGATTAGGATTAGGGTTAGGGTTGCCGCCCGAACCGGATGTGAACTGCCAGTAGTCCAGATTGAACAGATTTCCGTTACCTGCGCCTGTAAACACCAGATACAAACGGTGCACACCCGTCGCGTTGGTTACATTGGTCTCCATCTCGCGCCAAGTCTGCGAACCGCCCGTTGAGCTTACGTTGAGTGTTCCAACCAGAGGACCTGTCGGACTGTCCAGTCGAACCTCGATGTTGCCATTTCCGGTAGAAGCAACATTGGCCTTGAACTTGGAGGCTCCAGCTGAGCCAAAATCAACATTGCCGACCGCGATCCAATCCCCGTTATGAATATTAGTGACATTCTGATTGGCTACAGGTCCGCCGCTCGCTTGAGTTGGTTCAGTGTTAATTCCTGCTTGCCAGCCAATGGTTTCGGCTTCCACCCGGACATACGGGTTGAGGTTAGTGGTCTGAGGTACACCTGTCATATTCCCCTGAACTTCCTGGATTGTTCCATCCGCATTATGTGTCAGTTTGTTGATATGTGTGGAACGGTACCCTTTACCATCACCGAGGAATGCCTTGCTTACCGTTTGCGCATGGTACGCCACATACCATTCGTTGTTGAATTGGAACACGGCATGGTGGTTATTGCCGCCTACACCGAAGAACGTGCCAGGATTTTTTAGAAAGTGTCCTTTATACGTGAAAGGCCCCATCGGACTGTCGCTGACCATGTATCCGATCTCACCTTTTGGATATGCAGAGGGATGTGTTCCCGCGAAGTTGATACAGTAGGAATAATAATATTTGCCGTTATACTTGTGGATGCCGGAATCTTCGAACATATAAGGAGAATCAATAGTCACAGCACTGCCCACCACACTGGTCATGTCGGCACCGAGACGAATGACCCGAGCTGTTTTGGGATTGGCAATGGAAGCAGCGTTGGTATCGTTTGGAATGCCGCCTCCAGCATACAAGTAAGCAGAACCATCATCATCGACAAGTACAGCCGGATCAAAGAGCCAGGTTACGCCGGACATACCCGGTGTTCCGTGTGTCAGGAGGGCACGTCCGAGCGGGTCGGACCACGGTCCAATGGGGGAATCCGCCGTGAGTACGCCAATACCTCCACCTGAGTTGGCAAAATACAGGAAAAACTTTTCTTTGCCAGCAATGGTTTTCTTCGCCATGGCAGGAGCCCAGGACTGAGTAGCCCATTTGGCAATCCCTTGTCCATTATTGGCATTATTCGCACCTGCTACAGGGATGGAACCATGGTCTGTCCAGTTCACCATGTCAGCTGAAGAGATGACGTTAATTTTCCCAATCGTGCTGTACTGGTTCTCTCGGACAGAGCCGTCGCTGTTGTACAGATATGCATCACCTGTCATATAGACATAGACCCGATTGTTATGGACGAGCACATAAGGATCGGCTCCCAGTTTATGATCGATGAGGGGATTAGAGTTTCCAGGAAGTTTGGCAACGGCTGCATTGGCTGCATGGCTGGATTCAACGGGCAGGGTGACAAAGATTAGCAGACACGACAACAACAAAACTAGCGGTTTACGAATCATACGTTTCGCCTCCATGAGATTGGATTAGTTGGTGAGCTGAAATTCAGAATAGCTGAGATGATGAAATGCCGAAAAAACGAAGAGATTTCCCTCATGTCACCCCCTTCTTGAAATAATGGTTAGGTTGGCTGTTAGGATAAGTCTTCATGTTGTCATATATGGTTTAAGCCAGACGACCTGTGCACCGGGTACGTGGTCACGGCAGCAAGGGGAGTGGCTATAACCCGAAGTAAGCCTGCATCTATGAGTGCGATTAGAAAAGCTATAATCTGTCAGGTTTCTTTTTGTAATCGCTTTCAATAAAATGGGTTAGAATACTGAAATTTGGCGAAGAAAGAAGTTTGGTCACATTTAAATGTAATTATTTTTCATATTTTCTTTTAAATGTTTATTAACTTGACGATATCATATCACAATTTTAAGATAATACAATCTTTTTCTATTTTTTAGTAGAGGATGAAGAAGATCATTATTCTATGTGTTTGATATTGGCTTGATGGTAAAAATACTATCTCGTATTCTATAAAACTACACTTTCAAGCATAGCTTTGCCCGGCCAACAATTAGATACGAGAAAAAGACGTCTTAAGCTGCGACCGTTTCCCTGGAATCTACCAGAGGAACGGTTATTTTCGTTTTTTTCTGGAATCGATCCTGGTTATAAAACAAAATACTCGCTTACTTGTTGTTCAACTTGCATTAGCATAATTTCATCCCCATGTTGTACATATTCCAATTTTTGTATAGCTAAAGCCCTGAGCGTAGAAGGTTGTTAAGTGATAATGGTGGGGTGCCCCCTGTGTTTTGTCCACACCGTTGATTGAGTGTTTGAATATTACTATCGAGTGAGCTTATGCCAAATACTGCTAGAGTCAGAGGTTCATAAAGGTGGGATGGGAAAATGACTATTTTGTCAACTGGGCCGATTGAAAACAATCCGGTTTCCGGGGTTAGACCGACCCAACAGGTAACGATTAGATTGGTAAGTCGGGCTGAGGTGGATTCTGTAACAGTGTCCATTCAGGGTTATGTGTTAAGCACAACAAGAACGCTGTATGTGAGTGAAGTAATCAGTATTGCCCCTAATGAAGCAGTGACCAGAAATTATTTTGCAGATTTAGATGCTTTTGAGTTTGTTTTTGGAACAGATGAGGAAGGCGTGGAGGAAGTAGAGATTTCAGTGTGGGGGAAACAAGCCTCTGGACAATTGGTTGATGCACACCGAGTGGTCGAGCACGAAAAAACAGTTAATAACATCTAGCAGATCAGAAATCCCAAAAAGAGGAGATGTAGCGATGAGCTTTTTATCAACAGGGCCAATAGAAAATAATGCTGTTAGCGGTGTAAGGCCGACTCAGACAGTTACAGTCAAAATTGATAACCGCAGTGATGTGAGTACCTCAACCATACAAATACAAGGGTATTACATGAGTGGTGGAATGAGGGTGCTGTATGTCAGTGAGTCTTTTGACATCGCACCGAATCAAATAATAACCAACAACTATTTTGCGAATCTTGATGCCTTCGAGTTTACTTTTACAACAACAGCGACGGTTAATGATCCTGTGCAAGTATCCGTATGGGGTAAGAGCAGCACAGGCGCTTTGGTAACAGCCCATCGTTTGGTTTCTTCCGAATTGCTGGGTGAAACCCCAAGCATCAACGGAGCTACAGGCGCAACCGGGGCTACGGGAGCAACGGGAGCGACAGGCACAACAGGTGCAACCGGAGTAACGGGAGCGACAGGTACAGCGGGCACAACCGGAGTAACGGGAGCGACAGGTACAGCGGGCACAACCGGAGTAACAGGAGCGACAGGTACAGCAGGTACAACCGGAGTAACCGGGGCGACAGGTACAGCGGGCACAACCGGAGTAACAGGAGCGACAGGTACAGCAGGTACAACCGGAGTAACGGGAGCAACAGGCACAGCAGGTACAACCGGAGTAACCGGGGCGACAGGTACAGCGGGCACAACCGGAGTAACGGGAGCGACAGGTACAGCGGGTACAACCGGAGTAACAGGAGCGACAGGTACAGCAGGTACAACCGGAGCAACGGGAGCAACGGGAGCAACAGGCACAGCAGGTACAACCGGAGCAACGGGAGCAACAGGCACAACAGGTGCAACGGGTGTAACGGGAGCGACAGGCACGGCAGGTACAACCGGAGCAACCGGGGCAACCGGGGCTACGGGTGCGACAGGTTCTGGAACAATTATTCCTTATGCATCAGGGCTTCCCGTTGTGTTGACTACAGTTTTGGGTGGACTTTTGAATACTTCCAGTTTAGTTGGTTTTGGCAACAGTGCTACCGGAGTAAGTGTTAACGGAGGAATTATTGATCTCACAGGCGCTGCAGGCACATTGCTTAACTTTGCTTTCTCGGCATCGCGTGCAGGAACGATTACTTCACTGGCCGCTTATTTCAGCACGACAGCTGGACTTAGTTTGGTTGGATCTACAGTAACCTTAACTGCACAATTATTCAGATCCACTACACCTAATAACTCCTTTACAGCTGTACCAGGTGCATTGGTAACCTTGGCTCCTCCACTGACCGGCATTTTGGCACTGGGAACAATATCCAGCGGAGTGACTACAGGACTGAGTATTCCAGTATCTGCAGGTGACCGCCTGCTTATGGTGTTCTCAGCATCAGTAACAGCCGGAATTGATGTGGCTACAACCGTAGCCGGATATGCAAGCGGCGGCCTTACCATCACTTAACGGAAATTTAGCTCTATAACAAGTTCATAAACAGTGACACCTTGCCAACATGGTGAGAGGTCCCTGTTTATGTGTGTGCTTTTGTTTTCAAACTCTCTTCAAATGAAAGATAAGGACTATACAAAAACATAAAAAGGCGAGGATTGCTCCTCGCCTCGTACATACCGTGGTCTACTCAATTTCACTCCGTTTTGGTTAGGCTGTCTACGACAAATTTAAGTTGGGCTTCCAACGAAATTGGGTCACTAAACACGAAGCCACGGCTTTCCTCGCGATAAACGTGGTTATTCTGGACAGCAGGGAGGTTATCCCAGATAAGACCTTCAAAAACGGAATCCCAACTCTTATCACCTGTCCATCCACTTTTGAGTTTTTTTTTGGATTTGTACTTCACCGTTTCCTTTATATTCTTCCAAAGACTATGATCAATGCCAGAACTATAAAGAAGATATTAACGCCGAGCTCCCGGTACTCTTTACGCCGAATATGAAACAGCATTCCAAGCATTGTGACAACAGCCAAAGCGATCGCGGCGATCGGCGTAAGCACAGGAGTGATGTTCAGCGCCCAAGGCAAAACTAGGCCAAGTGCTCCTAGTAGCTCCGCGATACCGATCAGAACAACTAGATTCTTCGGCACATCATTGATCCAGGCCCAGGTCTTTTTTGACGACTCGATACGAATGGTTTTCATCCATCCTGAATATACGAAACCTAGCGCCAATATGATTTGTATGATCCATAACGTTACATTCATCTTTTCTTTTCCCCTTACTTGCTCGATTTTAATATCTGCCTCTATACTAAAGTGAGAAAGCCGAATCAGGAAGTAGGCACTTAAACCTAACCAGGTAACCAAAAGTAAACCTGGGTATGGTCAGAAAGTGAGGAATACGAATGACGGTATATTGCAGATTCGGAACGGCCTTGGATATCCTCACGGGTAAATGGAAATCATTGATTCTTCTACGCCTGCTGAGCAACGGTACAATGCGGTTCAGCGAATTACAAAAAGCCATTCCAGATATTTCGAAAAAGATGCTGACCCAGCAGTTAAAAGAACTGGAGTATCACGATATTGTGCATCGGGAAGTATATGCCCAAATTCCGCCAAAGGTCGAATACTCGATTACGGAGTACGGACAGCTCATGAAACCTGTGCTCCAGACAATGAGCAACTGGCGAGCCGGCCATATGAAGCATATGGAGAAGCTGTACGGCGAAGAAGACGAAAAAGGAGCACATCCATCCGAACCTCGGAAAATCGATTCCTTGGGGGATAGGGTGACAAGGGAGAGTTAGTTTTGAATAAACAAAAAATTGTGATCATTGGTGCAGGGATTGTTGGGGCGTGTATGGCCTATCATCTAGCCAAACGAAATCAAGATGTAACTGTTATTGAACGGCACTCAGCCGCGGCGCGTGAAGTCACGGAAAAATCATTTGCCTGGATACATACGACGCATAGAGTGGCTCCTGAATACTGGCATTTGTACGATGCAGCTGTGGAAGAATATCACACACTTCAGCAAGAGTTGTCCGAACTGAAAATTCATTGGCATGGCGCGCTAACTTGGGACACTCCGCCTCTAAGGGAGCAACACTTTCAAAAATTAAACCGGGAGCAGCTTGAGGCATTGGAGCCCAATCTGAAGGAATATCCGGATGAAGCCATGTTTGTCAGCGAAGAAGGTGCGGTGGACCCTATAGCGGTAACGGAGCTGTTGTTGAGCAAAGCGCAAGAGTGCGGAGCAAAGATTCAGTTCGACACCAACGTTACACAGCTGAAGCAAGAGGGTTCCCGTCTGGTTGGTGTTCATACATCCAAGGGTTTTGTGGAGTCGGATGTTGTGGTCTTGGCGGCAGGAACAGGTACACCCGAACTTTGTAACCCGTTAGGTTGTCACGTGCCGGTAACTTCGTCACCTTCGATTCTGATTCGGATGAAAACTGCTAATAAACTGATACACACATTAATATCCAATGCGCAATTTGAAGCGCGTCAACTGACAGATTATACGCTGCTGGCTGCGGAAGATTATATCGACGAGTCGGAGGAAAACGGACCACAGGCGGTCGGTAAGCGAGCTTACGATACATTGCGTCACAGTCTCAAGCACGGAAATCAACTGGAACTGGAGAGCATAAAGGTTGGATGGAGACCCATGCCTGAAGACGGTTATCCGATTGTGGGCTTCCATGATCACATGAATGGACTTTATCTGACGCTAATGCATTCTGCAATTACGCTGGCGCCGCTGATTGCGAATCTGGCTGCAAGTGAAATTATTGATGGTAAATCAAGAAATGAATTAGACCCTTGTCGCCTCTCACGGTTCTAGGGTCACTACACAACGAAAAGGACATCGCTCAAGTGGCGATGTCCTTTTCGTTGTGTATGATTGTTGGAGTCTTCTACACTTCCCCAGTAGCCACCGGATTCTCCTCATAACTAAGTCGCTGGCGATTGGCCATTCCATGCTAGCCATTCATCTACCTGTGAATCTCGCTAGCAGACGTGGCACCTTGACTTTCAAGCCACGGGATCAGTTCAGCTGAAAAATTACGTTTTGCCGTGTCCAGTGGAGTCATTCCATCCCAGCTGGCTATCCAGTTCAGTTCGGCGCCTTGGTCAAGCAGGTACTCGGCTGTTTCTCTTTGACCTCCATGGCAAGCACACCAGAAGGCAACGGTTACTGCATCGGGAGGAGAAGGGGAGGTGCTTGTTCCCCAAGGATAACGTTCCGGGAGTTCGACTCCTTTAAAATGTTCTAGTATGGCGTGAATATCTCCAAGGGCGGCCGCATGCCAAAGGGAAAAGATCGCACCGCGCTCAACCAAGCGTCGTGCTGTATCCCATTGTGCGAAAGCAATAGCATCGTCCAGCGCTGTGCCACCGGCGATCACCGCGCCAGGCGCTTCCATGTCTGCACCAGCATCAAGAAGGGCATCGAGCACTTGAACATCATTGGAGCTTGCAGCCCAATGCAAAGGTGTCTCATTGTTTGGACCGACCAAAGGAGCGTTCACTTCCGCACCGAACTTGGTCAATACTCGCACGGTATCCGCTCCATGAGGGAAGTGCCCCGGCCAATCCGTCACCACGTGCAGCAGCGTTCGAGAGATACTGGAGTCTGCATCTACGTTGTCAGGCTTTCTTTCCAATATTCTTATCTTTGCCAATCCCGGATTCTCTGTCAGTTGCTGCTCTAACGTTGGAATATCTCCAGTGTGAATGGCTTGAATAACGCTCACTGCAAGTTTTTCATCTTCGTAAATAAATTCCATGCTCAAACCTCCTTTCAGGCTTATATCCATATTCATGTATATGGTTCTTATCACATAAGCATCTGAATTGCACATCTGGCATGATACTCCGCGAGACCCCTAGCGAATTGTTGATCGGGGAATTGTCTGTGAAGCAGTTTCAATCCTCCTGATATCAAGGACAAATGATGGCAAAATCGATAAAATGTCATCCGCTCCGGGTCGAGATCGTTATTTTTTAAGTAGTGATAAAAGTCTCCAAATCGAAATTCCAGAAAGCTATGCTCATATTCGAGATCGAAGAATCTTGCGCCCTCAATATCAATAAGGCATGGTTGCATAGCATGATCTATCCATATATGATCCGGACCTAACTCTCCATGAATGAAACTATAGAGATCTCTGGGTTGAATGGCTGCTTCCAATTCGTAAAGTTTCTCAAGCAGCCTTTCGTTATTTTTCCTGATATCTGTCATATGTTTGGATGCATAGGATAAGGCTGTTTCGGCATCCAAACGCTGAATTTTGTAACAAGGTCCAGCCTTTTTGCTGTTATCGTTGGCGTTTCCATAAACGTTTCTTTGGATGTTATGCATAGTAGACAACATATCCCCGATCCGTTGAAACAACTCATTCCGATCTTTGTGATTTTTATGCTGGAAATAGGCTTCGGCTTTCTGTCCATCCACATACTCAACAAGAGCAAAATCATAAGCGTGCCGGTCTCTATCGTTATTCAGATCATACAAAGTTGGTGTTCGAATTCCATGTTGAGCGAGAAAGCGAGTATTCAAAGTGAAAAGTTCGCTGCCATAGGAACTGTGGAAAGTGGGTTCATTCAAGATCTCTTCCTGAAAATAGTTGCTGGAAATATCCCAAATGTACAACATACAAGTGAAACCATTCGTGCAATCAATTTTGTAAATGACTTTTTGTGCGCCTCCATGAATTCTTGCGCTCTGCGTTATGTGGTAACCGGCACCAAATACATTGTACACATAATCCTGTAATTCTTCACGAGTAAGATGGTTGTTGGACATCATTGATGTATGCTCCGTTTCATCTGTATTTGCCGGCCAGCTACCTAAATATATAGAATATTTTCCTAAAAATATAGACTGTTTCTTTTCGATCTGTTAAAGTGTTGATTAAGGTCTGTATATTCATATGTATATTAAAGAAAGGGGTCGGGTACTCACGTTAGTGGGTGATCCGGCCCCTATTTTGCATGCAAGTTGACTCTCTATTGACTAATATATGACCAATGATTTTAAGGAGCTGGAAAGCCATCCTACATTTCAATGAACATCTTTTATTATGAAAAAGGCATCTATTAAAATAATGGATACTCGCCATATAACTATGCAAATGAAGGAGGGACTTCACTCCTATCGATTCCCCCTCGTTTCAAGCGTTAACGAATCTAGCACATCTTAAATGGTGGATTATGAAAGACTACAAGGTTTAACGAACCTCAGTAACGCTATTCCGTCATAAAACGGTGTTAACACCTTGAAAATGGACCGAACTGGCGAAATAACGTCTCTGGGATTCGTTAGAATTTAAACCTGTGCTAATGAGAGCAAATAGCGTGTGCTAGATTCATTAAAACAATATAACCCTAACTAAGGTCCGCATCGTTCGATGTGGGCCTCTATGTAGTCTGTAAAAAATGAAAAAGTACACCAACAAAAGATGAATCTAACTTGTCTTGGTGTTTTATTTATCGCTATTTGACCCGTATAATTGATTAAAATGCACTTCATTCGGAAGGAGACATCATTCTTTGAACTATTATTTTCTGGAATCTCAATATCCACGTAGAGGGTTTATTAGTGGCGGAACAACCTTCACTCCCCAATTAGATATGAATTATTTGGCGATAGAGAATCCGTTGCCCGAGGGAACAACGGCAGAGGTTGAGTTACTGCCTACGGTGCGGAACCTGAACGTGGATTATTTTGAGACGATCACAGGAACGAGACATGTATCAGATCGTTTTAAAACGCTGTTGGAGGAAACGAAAACAAATACACAGTTTATTCCGACAACGGTGTGTTACCACGACGGTCGTGCGGTTGAAAAAAACTATTGGACTGCACATCAGCTCGATCGTTTGGATGTTTTCGATTATGAACGTTCGGAATATGGGCGCAAAGCGGTCATTGCTGCATCTGTACAACAGCCTCCACGTAAGATCGTCAAAGTTGTATCTTCAATCTGCCTTCATGAAGAGCGAATTGGCGAGCATGAATTTTTTATGCTGGATTATATAAATATCTTCAAACCCATTGTTTCAAAAGATTTTTACGAATTATGCCGAAAACATAAGCTGAATCTGAACGTTACAGAGGTCGGAAATGTAAGCATCTAAAATGCTACATGGATATAATGGAAGCACACAGAAGCCCACGCAAAACGTGGGCTCTTTAGTCTTTATTTTTCCCCAGTAGCCACCGGACTTTCTTGTGTATTTTGCTTGGCGCGGGTCAGCTGACTTAGCTCCCTGATCTATGCATCAAGTTTTCCTTTAACGTATAATCCAATTGATATAGTCTTGTATCATTTCTTTGCTTCGTGTTCTATTTATCTTATCCGGCTCTAGATACAAATTGAGAGCCATCCCATTCATAAAGGCATACAGTTTTTCTTGTTCCTTCTCTTCATCGGTTGTACGCAGAAGACCTTCATTTTTCAAGTACATGATGCAGTTCTTGATTGCGTTATGCAGGTCCTCATAATTGGCGTCGAACCCTTTTTGCGTTTTTCCATAGCTTACAAATGCAAACCAAACCTCCATTTCCAATAATGTTTGTTCATCCGTCGGGACTAGTTCGAGCAAGTATTCAACAATTCTTTCTTGAGGCGCCAGTTCTCTTGCATTCAGATTTTTTATTCGAGTAAGTACCTTTTCCTTAACTAACTCCATTGCAAACGCTAATAGACTCTCTTGTTTTGAAAAGTAATGTCTTAAAGCGCCTTGTGATAATCCGGCCTCCTTCGCAATCGTTCTTGACGTTGCATGATGAATGCCTTTCTCACTAATGATTTTCCAAGTAGCTTCAGCGATAATATTCTTCATCTTCTCATGGTCCACGATTTTTGGC
The DNA here is from genome assembly GCF_038004645.1 of Paenibacillus sp. FSL M8-0212. NCBI lineage: Bacteria > Bacillati > Bacillota > Bacilli > Caryophanales > Paenibacillaceae > Paenibacillus > Paenibacillus sp. FSL M8-0212. The sequence goes on from NZ_JBBORP010000001.1 coordinate 4,449,267, forward strand.
ATACACACAGAATATCATATTATTTAACTCAACTGAAATAAATAGACGATGAAGAAGGGATGTGCTAGAATTTATTTAACTCAACTGAATTAAAAAAAGAATGGGGCAAACGCAACATGCCACTCAAAGGAGTGCAATTGGAATGAATCAGCAATTCAAAGTAATGCTTCCAGCATGGGGAAAGGCAATCGGCTTATTATGTATGATCATTATATTTGCTGCTGTATTGTGGTTAGTGTGGACCGGAAATTTGAATATAAGGTACACGGCTGATCATGAGGAAGTGATTCCAATATGGCATAGTATGTTACCGGCATTCCTTGGTATTTTTCTAATCCATATGATTCCTTATCAAAGTCATGATTCCTTAATTTTCCAACAAATGGAGAAACATCACTTGGTCGTTCAATCGATTGTATTATTGCTGTCAGGCGTTTTATTTACGGTTTCTCTGATAACGATAGACCAGCAAGGATTACATTTCCAGCTATATTATTTGGCGTTCAAGTTAACGACATTAATGTTCACTCCGTTGATTTTATTTCTGATTTATCGCAAAATGGCTGGCGGGCATCAAGACATTATCTCGGTAAAACCTCGCACTCGCAGACACGTCATCGTACCACTAATCGTTATTTTGGTCTGGGGTTATCTAAAGTTCTATTCTCCAATTGCACAACCAGAAGGAGAAATCGTAACAACCGATATGACAGAATTACTTCTCTTGGTGTTGATTGGTTTTATGATCAATAGCGTATTGGAGGAAGTTTTTTATCGGGTATGGCTGCAAACCCGATTGGAGACGTTGCTTGGAAGATGGCCCGCCATACTACTAGTTTCAATACTATGGTCCATTTGGCATGTCGCCATTCAAGGAAATGGTCATTGGGATATTGATGTGGCAACAGTAATTGCAAATCATGGGGTTACAGGTCTGTTTCTTGGTTATTTATGGGCCCGCTATCGTAAAATATGGGTGATTATCTTGATACATGGACTCATGAATGCTTCTCCTCATTTTCTTTTGCAGATCCTGTTTCATTGAGCGAGAAAGGATTGGGTTGGATCAGTCTTCCCATGCAACGATGCCTCTATCTCTCCCGTATTTCCGGGTGATGCTTAGTCACTGAAAATGCACCGCCCCAGGCATCAGCCTGCATGGCGGTGTATTTGTTTTTGAGATCCTGCAGACTTGTGATCCGTACCTACTCTTCCCCGATAGCCACCGGATTCTCCTCATAACTAATCCACTAACTCAAACTTCCGGAATACAGCTTCACATTTGAGTATCCCGCTTTTTCCAGTGCAATCACGTGCAGACAGGTGATTAAGCCTGAACCGGAGTGCAGTAGTATTCCTGCGGCGGGTTCAGAAACATGAAATACATACATAATTTCCATGCAACTTAATTTCGTTTGTTCAAATCTCTGAAGGAGAATCCTCAAGTTACTAGAACTATTTTAGTTTTACACGCCTTTCGTATGATAAGTATAATGACATATTTTTTGTTTTTATAAGTTTTTTCTTTATTTTCAGCTATTTAATGTTACTTTTATTGACAAAAAAATATTGTTGTAAATGTATTTATATGTTAGTGTGTATTTGTGTTAGAAAATATTACATAGTATAGAGGGGGAGCGTAATGTTTATTAACCGAACGATTAGGAAATTTGGGGTTTCAGTAGGGATTATAAGTATGCTTACATTTGCTCTACCTTCAGTGGGCTTTAGTATGCCACTGCAACCAACAACCATCGATAAGGTAGAAGGTGATTATTATGTAACGTCTGCGATTGAGAACATTCGCTGGGGGTCACTGCCTAATCGAGATAGCTCTCCGATTCTTACTGTACCATCAGGAAGTGCTGTAACATTTGATACGGTATCGCATGAGGGACTGATAGAGGATCAGGGGAGAAATCCAGTGGAGTACTTCGGCAAATTCGGGATATCCCCCGATGGAGTGTTGGATGACGCGAAGGCAATTGCGGCTTCTGAGATTAAGCATGATTATGTAAAAGACGGACCTCATATTATCACTGGGCCAGTAGCGGTTGAGGGAGCAGAGCCAGGAGATGTTCTTAAAGTAGAAGTCCTTTCGTTGCAAACTCGAGTTCCATATGGTGTCATTTCTAACCGCCATGGGAAAGGGGCCCTTCCTAACGAATTTCCAGAAAATACAGGCCCACAAGAGGGAGCTAGCGCAACAAAACCGGAATTATATAATAATGTATCTATATTTACGCCTATTGAAGAGATCAACGGTAATTGGTATGGGGTATTACCAACAAAAGCTGGCAAAAATGTACGTTTCCCAATTAACCCGTTTCTAGGTGTTATGGGGGTTGCACCAAATACCAGCGAGGTTGTGAGTTCGATCCCACCTATTGAAACAGGAGGGAATATGGATATTAATGAGTTGGGTGTTGGTGCAACTATTTATTATCCGATTCAAGTTAAAGGCGGGCTATTCTATACTGGAGATCCGCACTTTGCTCAAGGAGATGGAGAAGTAGCGTTAACTGCATTGGAAGCTTCCTTAAGGGGGACAGTTCGGTTAACGGTGTTAAAGAAAGGTGATCCATCACTACCACACAGTGGAGAATTCACGCAACCCTTTGCTGAAACAGAGGATTATTGGATTCCAATTGGACTGGACCCTGATTTGGATGAAGCCATGAAAGAATCAGTACGTGAATCGATTCAATTCTTATCCGATAAGCTTGATATGGATAGAAGTGTAGCTTATGCGTACCTATCAGCCGCAACGGATTATGAAGTATCTCAGGTCGTAGATCGAACGAAAGGGGTTCATGGACTCATTCGAAAGACCGATTTTCTTGAATATGTTGACGTTGCAATGAATGTAGGGGGTACGACAATCAAACCGGTTGTTCATAACGATGAGTTCTACGTACCGATTCGAACCATTTCCGAGCTATTGGGCGGTACAGTAGTATGGGATCATAAGACGCGTACAACGCAAATCAAATTAGGCACGAAAAATATAAGTGCTCAAATTGGTTCAGATGTGTATTCAATTAACGATAAACTAGTGTTCAATAGTAACGTACCAAAGCTTTTAAAAGGCGAAACCGTAGTTCCGGTTTCTGTTATTAATGAAATACTAGGTGCTTATGTAAACTGGACGACGATCGACAAGACGTTAACAGCTAATGTATCGTTAAGTAAAAAGCAATAATAGATTTCATTATTCAACCGTGGTGGACAGATGTCCATCACGGTTTTTTTTGTTTTTTTGTTATCATGAATCAAAAAAAGCTGCCACTTTATGTCTGCATCGTACAGAAAGGCGCTTGCTGGAAACGAATAAGGAGAGTGTCTTTAATTCGAACAGGATATTTTCTCAAAGGGCCAAACGAAGTTTATAGCCGAGTTTATTAGGTTATGACCAGAAACCCGCGAAAAACGCGGGCTTTTGTTATATCTAAATATGTTATACGGTTAGCAATTCAATATCAGTCCGGTTTCACGGTAGTTATAGGCTGCTTAGTTTTCGATGATAATTCTGTCCAACTTGAGATTAACCGGATGTGCCAACGTATCTCCAACTGGGCACTTGCTCTCCAGGAATTGTACAAATGCTTCAACCTGCTCTTGGGGAGAATCTGTTTTGATACGGAATGTGTACCGAATATCGGAATAGCCTGGACGCACCTCTGATTTGTCGAAAAAGCCATCCAGGTCAATATCGCCTTCTACATCCACAAAAAAATCCTTGAGATTCACCCCGAATTTAGGCGCATATACCCTAGCTACGATCGACTGACATGCTCCCAGCGAGGCGAGTAAAGCTTCCACCGGATTCATGCCGGTATCGGTTCCACCCAAGTTTTTGGGCTCGTCGATAATAAACTCGAAGTTTCGAGATGTTACTTTCACTTGAACTCCGTTTTGCAGATGAGCAGATGCTTTAAACGTTTGGAGGGCAGCCATTTTGTAGTCTCCTTTAGTGGGTTTATTGATACTGATTTTATTCATAGTTTTCCGCTAAGATTATATTAGATTGGATAACTTGCGCTGTCAATCCTCGATTTCCCAATATTTTGATCTCGGGAACAGCGCAAAGAAGCATATGCTGGTCTCTAAAGTTGCTTAGGCGGGCTGCTTATTACATTTAGAAGCGGGTGATTACCAAAAAACCACCCCTGTCCCGCAAAATTGAGGGAGAGAGGTGGCTGGATGAACAATATTTAATTCCTTAGATTAATGATTTTTAATACTGCGTAAAATTGATGGTTTTGAATTCAGCGTATCAATGGTACAGCTTCAATTCAGCAATAGACCACCACCACTCAGTATTGTCCGTAGTCAAAGCAATTTTGACATATCGTGCCTTCTGGTTGATAAATGTCGCTGAGATTAAAGAATCTGTTCCCACAGCTTCTGAAACCGGATTCCAATGCTCGCCATCCGTTGAAGTGACGATTGTAAAACTGCGGGCATAGTCATTGGTACTGCTGCCTGAGTCCATAGTTAATCGGCTGAAATTCTGGATGCTTCCCAGATCGATCTGAATCCACTGGTCTGCTTGTTGTCCGGATGCAGAGGTCCAGCGTGAGTTCAGATCATCATCCAGCAGTGCACCAACGTCTTCAGACGTGGAGGCTGTAGCTGTCCAAGAAGTCCGATCCAGTTCGGTAGGCAGCAGATCATCCTGTTCCCCGGGTGCCCATGGTGTCTGATCGGCAGTATAAACTGCGATTTCAGCTACAGACCACCAGTGAGAATCCGTTCCGGTCTGAACGATTTTGATATAGCGGGCCTCATGAGCAGAGAATGCAATGAAGAGCAAGGCATTTTTCCCTTCACCCATAGCCACAGCTTTACCCCAATCCATGCCATCCAGAGAAGTGTATACTTCATAACCGCGAGCATAATCCTCACTGTTGTGCGCACTATCCAGTACAATCCGGTTCACTGTCTCTGAATTGCCCAGATCCAGCTGAAGCCACTCACCGCCTGTTTGTGCCTGACCGGAAGTCCAGCGTTTTTGGTTCGAGCCATCCAGTATCGCCGTTGCAGCTTCCTCATCGGAAGACGCTGTGACGGACCATGCATCTGAAAGCAGACGTTTTTGTTTTCCTGTTCCATAGTGATTAACAAATAGCTCGGAGACCGACCACCATTGATCGGATTCACCCATCTGCATGATCTTCACATAACGAGCCTGCTGCTCAGGGAAGGTGATGGAGAGACGTCCTGACACGCCTTCGCCTCCAGCAATAGAGGTTCCCCAGTTTTGCCCGTCATCGGAAACGAAAATGCGATATTGCCGCGGATAGTCATCCTTCGCGTTCCCCGGGTCCAGCTCTACTGCGTCAAAAGCACTCGTTTCCCCAAGATCAATCGTAATCCACTGTCCGCTCGTTTGCTTTCGCCCGTTCGTCCATAATGTGTCTTTATTTCCATCAAGCATGTGAGCCGTGACATCCGTTCCTTGCGTGGAGGAAGCGGTCACGATCCAGTTTGAGCGATCGGACGACGGAGCTGGATTTGGATACTCAGGGGTCTGAGGCAATTTTCCAAATCGGGCGAGCTTGAGTTCCGAGATGGACCACCAACTGTCTGCGGGAGCAGTCAATACAATTTTGATATAACGTGCGGTCTGCATTCCCAAATCGACGGACAGGCTTGGAGAAGAGCCTGTTCCCTGTGCAATTGGCTTGCTCCAGTTTTCATCGTCCTTCGAAACGTAAACTTCATACCCGTGGGCATAATCACCTCCGCTGTTGCCGGAGTTCATGAAAAGTGTGTCCATCATCTGCTCGTTGCCCAGATCAATATGGAGCCAGTCTCCAGGCTGTTGCGTTTGTCCAGATGACCAGCGGGTAGTCAAATCTCCGTCAATCATGCGTTCGACTGCTTCCGAACTGGAAGAGGCCGTAATCGTCCATTCACTGCGATCCAGATAGGTGACGCCTTGTGAAGCATCTGGCTGCTTGACTACTGTATGCTCCAATGGATTGACTTTCACTTGAGCTTTCGCATAGACGGTAGCTGAACCCAAAGCTCCGCTTGCATTATAAAAACGAACCGTTTTGGCGGTATCTGACGGATTCCAGATTTGCGCCGTGTAGACACCGTCCTTTTTGTATACGGTTGCTGCGGGAGAATCTGCCCAAATATCCATGGTACGTGTTCCTGTGGATGCCATGCTATGCATGAACCAGTAGGCGTTAAAGACTTCGTTTTGCTGCATCTCTTTTGTATCCCACTTTGCAAGAGCAGTCTCCGGGTCCCCGATGGATTGGAATGGCCAGATGATGTGCTGCCATGTTTGCTCCTGCTGACCACCAAGATCCTTGATCAGACCGTTGTATAGTGCGGCGGTATTCTTCGGATCACGACCATAATAGGTCATCCACTCTGCGGGCGGCAACCAGTGAATGCCATAAATATGCTCGGCCTCGTTGGAGAAGTACGTGCCATACAGGTAAGCACTGCCGTATACATGCCCTACGGTAGCGTGTTTGTATCCTTCCAGCCAGTTGTCCCCATCGTAGTTGAACCAATATTGCTCAGCCGCTTTTTCCTCTGTGACGAAGCCCCAGATGCCCGCATCGCGATAGGCTTTGTTCCCCGTTACTTCGCCCCACATATATTGTCCGACCCAACTGAACAGAGCTTCACCTGCAGCTTCCTGATTGTTTCCGCTGCGATTGTCGGCATAACCGCCCGCCCAGGAATGACCTGAATAAGGATCAAAATTACGCATCCATGGGAATTGATCGTCTGTGTGTGAAGGATTGGCATAATCCCGGATCAACAGTTCAACCATATCGCCATAATCCTGTACAAAAGCTGGATCATACATAGCCAGCACCGCAGATGCAAAGACGTAATAGCCATACGTAAAATGATGATCCGTCAGTCCGGTATTGACCCCGAACCCGCTTCCATAAGGGAAGATCGTTCCCCATTGCTCCGAGTAATAGAAATAATAGGAGTGCAGACGTTCATCCGGTGAATAGGTGTACCAGTCGGTCAAAATGCTTCTTAACAGGGACAGGTAGTGGTCCCGACGTTCCTGATCTCCAAGCTGATCGCTAATGAGCACACCTAGTGCAAGCGGATGAAGCTTTTTCCCCTGCCAGTAGGGATCTTCGCTCATTAAATTGCCTGACGTATCTGCATCAAGCTGATCCAGATAACTGATTAATTGCGCGCGTGAGTATGTCGGATCATCCGGCTCCACAAATTGCGGAATAATTCCGTAGAAACGATCCTGTGTCGTAAAGCTGTTGCCTTCGCTCACTATCATCATTCCACGAATAGAAGGATAAGCGAGCTCCGTGAGTGGAGTTGTTGCAAGTTTCCACTGGTGCGGGAACAAAGCCATTAATGTGTCGGCGGAAAAGTTGGCACGCTTCGTTTGTGTAACGGAGTTAAAGGTCGTTGTAACTTGTGAAGTGCTCTCGTTATAGTCGTAATCGACCTTCGTATCCGTTACAAAAGCATAGGCGTGTTGGTAATAGTATGCTAATTCTGATGCAGATGGCAGGGTAGCGAGCGACAAATAATTTTCGCTTGATCCCAGCTTAATCTTAAGTGTATTGCCCAGCTTTATAAATGTGGTTCCTTCAGGTGCATAAAGACCGTAGTTTCTTGTAAAAGTTTGCGGCGAAGGCGCTCTGTCCTGATTGGTGACTTCTACACCGATATGATCTCCTGTCCATGATTCCCCATCCTGCAACACAATCTCACGGTTTTGATCATCAAAGAGACGTGTAATGTTCGGTGAACGAATCAGGATGGTGTCCGGGTTCTCAAACGTGTTGTACAGGAAAGGGGAGCCTTTTACAAAGGTTGTATTGACCTTTGCCGTGTCATCATCACTCATGATGATGTTAGCGGAGTAATCCCCGTATCCTGCGATCTTGGTATTGACCTTGGCTGGGTTCATATCACTTGTTGTCAGGATGAGGTCTGCTTCACCGTCTGCATCCATCGAGTTGCCATCAGCAGAAACGTATCCAGCACCAGGATTCAAAATATGAAGCCCCTGTTTGGTGTATCGATTTTTGAATGGGAGCGTGACCAGACTGTTTCCATCTCCTAAATCCGAGACGAGAATCGATTGCCACCAGTCATTGGATGGAATCGGGGCGGTGATGTCAGCTGTGCGATTTTTAGGGTTTTTCGGCTGCAGCATCGTGATGTCATTAATGGCATAACTGCCAGCTCCGACTTGTACCGAGCTCATCTCCGGGATAGACGGAATGGTGTAGACCGGTTTTTCATCTCCTTGAATATACTCATATACATCAAAGGCATAGAGTGAATAACCGTTGGTTGTACCTCGGCCATGACCTGCGAGCTTGACATATCTGGCTTCTGAATATACAGGAATTTCATCCCGTCCTCCATTGCTGTGTAACTCCCGGTACAGCGTAGTCCATTGCTTTGCGTCGTCGGATACCTGAATGTCGTAAGCACGTCCAAACGCATTTTCCCATTGCAGAGAAATTTCTCCGATTTCCTGACGTTGACCAAGGTCCACAACAATCCATTCCTGATCCTTGTATATGGAAGACCAGCGTGTACCTGGATCACCATCTGTCACATTGCGCGCTTCATAATCGCGCTTCTCCATCTTGGCCTTGTCTTCGGCGGAGCGGCTAGGTTCGTCAATCTCTTCCGACGACGCTATAACCGATTTACCAAGAGCAAGGTTGGCGGCAGTTGGTTTTGGAGGTGGGTTTGCTCCACCCGTTCCATACACATCGAACGCGTACAGAGAAATACCATAGGCTTGCTGCGCCCGTTCATGACTGAACAAACGCACATATCGTGCATTGACGGAAACCTCCACTTCTGTCAGACCGCCCTGACCCTTCGTTGTGGAGTACACTTGCTTCCAGTTGACTTCGTCATCCGACACTTCAAGGTCGAAGGTGGAAGCATAGGCATTTTCCCACTCAATCGAGATGTTGGAGATGGAAGCAACTGCACCCAGATCAACATAGATCCACTGAGGATCCTGTTGCCACACACTTTCCCACCGGGTATTTTTGTTGCCATCCACGGCATGATCGGCTGTATTCCCACCAAGAGATGAGGAGCTATACACCGGTCTGTTCAGGGATAAGAGATATGACCCTTCTGCAGCAGCGTTTGCTGCCTTGCTAGGCCATAGCGGCAAGCTGCTGACCAACAATAGCATGGATAACAGCAAGTTCACGCAGATGCTGCGTGTGTTTCGTTTGTGACTCGTTCGTCCCTTCATATCTTCTACTCCTTTGTTAGTTCCTGCCTTTCAACCAGACAGAACTTTCTCTGTTTCCTAACCACCTGTTATATGTATTGTTCTGTTCTCCCGTGCCACATTTCTGAGGTAGATTTCAGGATGCATACATGGGATATGCGGATGTTCATTTGTTGTATATCGAAAATTTTGTGTGGATTATAAAGATTTTTTAATCGTTTTCGTAGAAAAGGAGACATATGTCCTACATGAGGTAAGCGTGGTGTGCAACTATGAAATGCTGAATTGGGATTACGGTCCGATAGCAATAAAATGTTTTCTTTTCGTGTTATAGGAAAAAACATCACAGGAATCAACTTGCGAAGAATTTTACTCGATTTTTGGGGGAGAAACGCGACCTAATGATTTTATAAATTACGTGTAATAATGTAATGTCGATATGAGGGAGTGTGAAAAATGGATATTCAAAAAGCTACGGAAGAAAAGCTTGAACGTAAAATGCAAATGGGAGTTCTGATTGATGAAACTATGCTTGAAGGTCTTATACAAAAAAATGTCGTTTCAGTTCCTATTTCAGATGATGTTATGAATATTATAGATGATTTAATGACAAGTGGACATGTAAACAGCCGATCTGAAGGAGCTTCATACTTAATAATGTTGGGAGTCAAAAGTCATCTAGCTAATGATATACAGCTTTAATTTCGTATATCCGGCTTCTCCAGCCCGTTATGAAAATGGGCTGGAAAAGCCGAAGTCAATTCAGCCAGGTTCTTCGCTTCTTCCTCAAATTGCAACTAACATAACTACAAAAGATATTAATATCTTGGTACCTTTTGCTGAAGATTAAATTGCAGTACGAGTGCAGCCAGAGCAAATGTGGCGATATTGAAGTATAAAGCGATATTCCTCAGCAAGCCAAACAAGGCTCGACGATTCAAGTAGCTCCGTATATTGAATAAAAATTAGTCTTCTTCCCCCGTCGCCACCGGATTCTCCTCATAACTAATCCAGTCGCTCCAGCTCCCGGAATACAGCTTCACATTCGTATATCCCGCTTCTTCCAGTGCAATCACGTTCGGGCAAGCCGACACGCCTGATCCGCAGTACACGATAATCGCACCATCCTTGTCCAGCTTACTGAAACGCTCTTCTAACACCCCAGTATCTGTCCAACGTCCATCCCAATCCAACACATCTTTCCAAAAATAATTCACCGCACCCGGAATATGTCCGGCCTTTGCATCAATGGGTTCCTCTAGACCCGCATAGCGGCGAGCATCGCGAGAGTCGATTAACACGGAGCTGCCACTTGCCGAGGCTTGTTGAACATCTTCAACACTTCCCAGCATGGCTGGCTGTACGTTCACCTCAAAAGATGCCGGGATCTGAACCGGCACATCCGTGGTCACCGGGAACTTGGCATTTTGCCAAGCAGAAAACCCTTCGTCCATGATATACACCTGTTCATGACCGATGTAGCGAAGCAACCACCACAATCTTGAGGCATTCATGCCGCCCTGGTCATCGTATGCAATAATGAGTGCATTGGAGCAATTTAGCTTTGGAGAGACGCCTTGCGAGCACAGCCGGATCAGGAAGTGGGTGACGTCCTCCGTGCGCAAATCCCATGGGTTACAAGTTCCCTTCCCAGCGGTCAAACGAAGGGGTATTGGAGGAATCGATCATCAGAACACCCATGCCTGCACCAAAGTTGGCCATATACAGGAAAAAACTTTTCTCTGCCAGCAATAATTTATATTGAATTTTGAAAGTGAAATCAGAATCGATAGGGAATGATTGTGTTATATGTAAATACAATTTACAATAATGACTGTAGAAAAATACATATTTTAAGGAGAGTTAGATGAGAAAAAAGTATATAATAGCGTTGTTAAGTGTGATTATGTTGTTTGGAGTAGTACCTGCATATGGGACAGGAGCTTCTGAAGATTCTCTAGTTTGGGATAGTGAAAATGAGTTTAGCAGATTCTTTGGAATTAACGTTACGACATTCACAGATAACCAAAGCACAACAAAGTCTATTTATCCTAAGTATGTTCGAGATTCACAAATGGCTGGAGAGTGGATATATTTCTTGGTATCGGACGGGACAGATGAGTGGTTTTTTCAGATCGCTAAAATTAAAAAAGATGGTTCAGCGTTTACTTATATAAGCCAAGATCCAGATTTTTCAAGTATTGATGTTGTAGGAGATACGATTTACTTTTTGAAAAGGAGAAAAGGCGACGAGGATTTTCAAACCCCTTTGTCTTTTGGTTCAATGAGAACAGATGGCACAAAGGAAAAGATTGTTATGTCTAAACCTCCTTTTAACGATATGGGAATTGATAGATTTATCACGATTAATAAAGGGTATATATACTATAAAAACTATGATAATGACAAATTGTATCGTATGAAGAAAGATGGTACAGGAGCTAAGGTCATATCCTCAAAAGGTGTTTCGGCATACGAATTTTATGGTGATGTTTTGTTTTTTTCGGAGGTGGTGGAAGGACGCTATAATGACAGTTATATAGGTGTCTTTGTAAATCCGAACGGAACTAGAAAGACAACATTTGTCTCGAAGGAGTATACTCTTGACCCAGTAGCATATGTCGATAATAAGTTCTATTATACAACTTTTAAGGCCGAAGACGACGTAGGCAATTTTAAGACAGATATACATGTTTATAGTCGCTATACTGGTAAAACGAACAAGTTGCTTTCTTTGGATACTAATGATCAGTTTTTGGGGAAAGTAGAGGGTGGTTTTGCAGTCCTATCTTTTAAGAAAGATACCGTGTATAAGGTTGGATTTGATGGGAAAGTGAAAAAATAATAATTAGCCCTGATCCATGAAAAAACAGATAGACTATTGAAGAAGAGATTTTAGACATTAGTGAAAGCCCACGGTGAGCGTGGGCTTTTTGTACTTTCCTACAATTATTTTATTTTTCCCCCGTCGCCACCGGATTCTCCTCATAACTAATCCAGTCGCTCCAGCTCCCGGAATACAGCTTCACATTCGTATATCCCGCTTCTTCCAGTGCAATCACGTTTGGGCAAGCCGACACGCCTGATCCGCAGTACACGATAATTGCACCATCCTTGTCCAGCTTACTGAAACGCTCTTCTAACACCTCAGTACCTGTCCAACGTCCATCCCAATCCAACACATCTTTCCAAAAATAATTCACCGCACCCGGAATATGTCCGGCCTTGGCATCAATCGGCTCCTCCAGACCCGCATAGCGGCGAGCATCGCGAGAGTCGATTAACACGGAGCTGCCACTTGCCGAGGCTTGTTGAACATCTTCAACACTTGCCAGCATGGCTGGCTGTACGTTCGCCTCAAAAGATGCCGGGATCTGAACTGGCACATCCGTGGTCACAGGGAATTTGGCGTTTTTCCAAGCGGAGAAACCTTCGTCCATGATATATACCTGTTCATGACCGATGTAGCGCAGCAGCCACCAAAGACGAGATGCATTCATCCCGCCTTGATCGTCATAAGCAACAATACGACTATTGGAGCCGATGCCAGCTTTGGAGAGACGACTTGCGAGAACAGCCGGATCAGGAAGCGGGTGACGTCCTCCGTGCGCAGACACAGGAGAAGACAGATCTTTTTCCAAATCGAGATAGACAGCTCCTGGAATATGTCCAGCTTCATAGGCTTGTCTTCCAGCCTCCGGCTGACCGAGCAAGAATCGGCAATCTGCAATGACCACATCCGGTTCATACATTCTGGCGAGCAGCCAGCGCATGGATACAATATTTTTCATTAAAATACACCGCCTTATGAGAGTGGTAGAGTCGTTTATAACTATGCATTACGAAAAAATACGTTATACCGTGGTAGGTTCAACAGGCCCTTTGCCAGCGATAGGAGCGTCAGCAGGAATGGGTTGAGGTTTGGTTTTACCATATCGAATGAAGATCCATACCCCGAATATAATGACAACCCCGGCAGACATCTGTAATGCAGTGAGGGATTCGCCGAGCAGCATCCAGGCCAGTAAGGAAGAGAATACGGGTTCCCCAAGTACGCCCATGGATACCGTTGTGGCATTCATATATTGAAGCAGCCAGTTGAAGAGATAATGTCCAAAGATCGTTGGCACAATGGCGAGCAGCAGGAAGATTCCCCACTCTGACGCAGCGTAACCTCCGAACGGATGGCCCATGATCAGATTATATACCGCCAGCGTGCAAGCAGCTACGAAGAACACCCAGAAGTTATACGAGAATGCACTAAGTCCCGCTCGCAAAAATTGACCCAGCAGCATATGGACAGCGACTGCAATTGTGCCAAGCAAAGACAGTATATCACCTTGCAGGGCAGTACCTGCCAACTGGAAATCTCCTGCGCCAATGACGATTGATCCAAACAGGGCGATGCCCATGCCGATAATCATCATGCGGTTAATTTTGGCTTTGAACAGCCATACCGAACCGGCAAGAATCAGTATAGGCTCCAGCGCGAGAATAACTGTGGAACTGGCAACACTGGTGAGCCGCAGCGAACCCATCCAGAGCAGGAAATGAAGGGCCAGCATCACACCGGATGCAAGCAGCAAGCCCCATTGGCGTAAGCTCAGACGCATCATCTCGTGTCTGTATTTCCAGACAAACGGGAGCATTAGCAGATTGGTCAAAAATAGACGGTACATGGCAATGACCGCAACATCTGCGGTAGACCAACGTACAAAGATCGAAGAAAAAGAAATGGCGATAATGCCGACAAAAAATAACAGATAGATGGATCTGCCGGCACGGTTCAAGCTTGTCATGGGTGTAGCTCCTTCTTGAAGTCTGATAGCGTAAATCACTTCATTATACAGGAGAAGGTAACCGCAGGAAAGATAAAGAGAACGAATAGATAAGTAGATTGTAACCGGCCTTGTAACTATTCTGTCATTCTCCCGATCCATTTTTCTATTAATCTTCTATATAGAGACATGAAACGAGATAATCTACCAATAATCGGGAAAAAATGAAAGTAAGGAAGTGGCATGAAAGTGAGAGTCCAACAAGAGAGAGCGGGAGAACGTGGAAGTATTCCGCCTAGCACAAGTCGCACGAAAACACATAAACGAAGAAAAATCCGGTATGGAAGGATTAGCATAGCTCTAATGCTCCTGGTACTGTTCGTTACCGGTATAACATATATATTCCTTGGCATGACGCATTGGATCAAAAGCGTTGTGGCGCCGCCTCCAATGACTGTAATCGAACAGCCCGCCAAGCTCGGCATGATACAAGTTACTCCGGATGCGAAGGAGGAGCCGGTACGGTTCCAGGGTCAGGTTCGCAAATTGGCATACATAACGTTTGATGATGGCCCAACTGAATATACGGAACAACTGCTGGATATTTTGAAGCAGCATGAGGCGAAGGCTACCTTTTTCATGATCGGACGTCAGTTGAACCAGCATCCAGAGGCAGTGAAACGGCTGTTGAAAGAAGGCAGTTACCCTGGACTTCACAGCATAACGCATAACTATAAAAAGCTGTATAAGAGCGGCAGCTCTGCGAACTTTGTGAAAGAGTTCAAGAAAGAGCAGAAGATGGTGCAAGACTTGATTGGTTTTACACCTCATCTTATTCGTGCACCTTATGGCAGCAGTCCACAGATCGGTGAAAAGTTCAGAGGTGACATTGCAGCGGCCGGGTTCAAAATGTGGGACTGGACGACAGATTCACTGGATTGGAATCTTCCCGGTCAGCCGGACAAAATTGTGGCCCGCGTGAGCAAAAGTGTACATCGGGATAAGGAAGTGATTCTGATGCATGAGCGGGAGCAGACGGTTCAGGCTTTGCCACGTATTCTGAAGCTGCTCGAAGATCGAGGTTACGAGTTCGAAGTATACGATCCGGATGCACACTGGGTAGCCAATTTTAGCGGAGATAGCCGCTTGTAATATAACAACAAGATGATGCAAGAGAGGAAGGACTTGGGTGCTAACGAGTAAAAAAGTGGCGCTTGCGGCAGTTAGTGTATTGCTAATTCTGCTGGCGAGTGGTTGTGGAGATCCGCAGGAGCCTGCGGCAAATCAGGTAAACCAATTGGTGCTCAGCGGTCAGGAGATCGATCAGAGTTTGAAGACGCTGGCCAGTCATGAGCAGGAAGATATGAAGTTATACAAGTCTATTTTGGACAAAGGCAAGAACAAAAATAGTGATCTCGAAGCACTATTGGATCAGGCAGCAGGTCATATTCATGAACGAAGAACGTTGTTGAAGCAGGCGGAAGAGGCCATGAAACTGACCAACGAGAAGACGGTGGCCCTGCGCAGTTCATTGAAAGAACTATCATTCGAAAAAGAAGAAACGTTGGCACAGGCTGAAAAGGTGCTGGATCAATATGAAGCAAGAGCACGTGCATTGGAAAATTTTGTTGCTTCGTATCAGTTGAGTCTGAGTGCCGATGAGCAGTTGTATGATCTGATGAGAGAAAGTGCAGAACCTAATCTGGTTAAGCTTAAACGAGCCATTCGGGTACGGAATAGCGAATATGCGAAGCTTGCTGAATTCCGAAAGCAATTTAACCTTCAGACCAAAGCATTTAACGGAGCTAATGCGAAACTGGTACAGATGGATCAGGCTAGCTAAGTCGAGAAACTCAGCACCTGTTCAGACATTTTGCATGATTGAGCTGCCTGTCTCCCGTGTAAGTACTAGTATACAGCCAAGCCAATGGATGAGAAGCAACATGGACAAGCATCATTGCGTATAAGCTAACGGAGGTGTTCATATGCGAAAAGGAAATACAATGAAAGTCAGTGCATCACTCCTGGTTTTACTTATGGGATTCTCGCTTGTGGCCTGTGGGAACAGTAATCCTGCTGCACAGCCACCAGTGAATAATACGGAAGAACAGTCACCAGCACCGGAGCAACAACCGAATGAAAGTGCTGCAATAGAAGCAGAAGGTATTCTGACTGGATGGGCTGATCCGCATACCGTTGAGATTCGAGTGAATGAGAAGCCGATGTCATTCCAGGTGAGCGAAGATCTGCAGAAGTCTCTGGATGATATCGATGACGAAGATTCCGTTCGTTTCAAATATGTAGAGAAAACGATTGATGCAACAACGAAACAGTTGGTACTTACAGAGATTGCAAAGATGGAATCGAGTGATGACAATAACGGTTCCAATGCAGGCGGTACAGTAACATCCGATCGTCCGAAGACATCAGAGTTGGAAGTGACGGTAGAAGGCATGACCGAGAAACGCCCAGTGACATTGGCACAAGCGAAAGGTTATTCACTGTATGTGTTTGAACCGATGGCTTTTGATGTGGAAGACCATGAATTAACAATGAAGATTGATCCGGATTATGAGGTAGAGATTGAGAAGCTGCCGGCGAATTACAATCTGGATGCACTGAAGATGGATGCCAAGGAAGAGTTGTCCGAGACCGGAGAAGTGAAGCAGTTAACGGCTGAACAACTCAGCAACGGCCCGATGAAGGATGCGCAACTGTACATGATGTCCCAGAATGATAAGAAAACAGAGTATTTTATTGTCAAAGAACTGGACGGCAATGGTTACATTTTCCACATCCAAGCACCTATTGGTGAACCATCGGAAGGTTTCCTGCCCATGGCATACGCATCTCTCAATTCCATTATGAATGAGTAGAAAAGGGATGAGCCTCAAGGCTGAGCCAAACGATGTAGTAAATTAAAAAGATTCCCTAAACAGCGTGTTTCCTTGAGAGAGGAGATGCGCTGTTTTATTAACGTTACTGCAATATAGATAGGATGTACCGTGCCGTGCATAGACAAAGAGCCGGAAGGAGCGATGCGCTGCATAGGTTCCTCCCGGCTTCTTGGCCGTGCTTCTATTCAGTTTGCAGGATCGAACCCATGCCCTGATCCGTTACTCAGGTTAGTATAGTCGATTCCTTACGCCCTCTGAGTTCCTGATAGCGGGCGATTACATTCTGATGAACGGGATGTTCGTCGGGAATTCCCATGCGTTCACGGATAAAGGCAGAGACGCCATCTTCGCGAATCATGTGTTGTAGCTTCATGGCTTCCTCGTCGCGTTTGTCATTAAACAGCATTGCGGCCGCCATAGCAGAAGTTAAATGAGGAATTTCAATTCCGAATTCACTGGCCTGCAGCGCTGGGCGAACAAGCCGATCATGAGGCGAAAGCTTGCGAAGGGGGGAACGTCCGACCCGGGTGACCTGATCCGTCAGGTTGGGATTGGCGAAGCGTTCCAGTATGGTGTCGATATATTTGTTATGCTTCTGAGCGTTGAATCCGTGCTTCTGGATAAGCATCTGACCGGTCTCTTCCATAACATGGCGCACTTTGGCCCGAAGGGTGGAATTACTCATCACCTGGCGGATCGTCTTGAATCCTTCGAGATAGCCGAAGTATGCGGCGACACAATGGCCTGTATTGACCGTAAACATTTTACGCTCGATATAAGGTTCAAGCGAATCCACATAGTGGACGCCATCTATTTTCTTAAATCCATCCAGAAGTGCTGGACGATGAACGACCCATTCGTAAAAAGGTTCAACAGTGACCTGCAGCGGGTCTTTGTGGTTTTGAGCCGGAACAATCCGGTCCACAGCTGCATTGGGGAAAGAAACATAACGTTCGGCTTTTTTGCGAGTTTGTTCATCCAGAAATGGATAGATGCGTTTCTTCAGCCGGGTGCTACCACCGATAGCATTCTCGCAAGCGATAATATGCAGTGGAGCCTGAATATTGTTTTTCATGCGAAGTTGAATGCCTTTGGCGATAGGTTCGGCGATATCTCCGAGTGCAGATACACCCACCGCGGTTGTGATCACATCGGCTGAAGCGATCTCTTCAGCAACCAGATTCTGCTCACTCACATTGATAGCCGTCACGTTGTTGACAATCGTTGTATCCTGTTCGCTGTTGGCAAGTGTAATCGGATATTCCTGTCTCTCTTGAAGCATGGAGATTTTCTTCGGGTTACGTGCGACAAAGCAGACTTCGTAGTCGGAAGCGGACAACATATGACCGATAAAACCGCGGCCTATATTGCCCGCACCAAAATGTACAGCTTTCATGTGTGAACTCCCCCTTTAAGGATTAAATCGCGAAATTCGTGCAGACCTTTAGACGGTAGTGACGAGTGGCTTCGAAATCAAATCGTTAAATGCGAGGTCAGTCAAGCAAGACAGCCGTTGGTGAGGCATATCGAATTCCAGTGTTCCTGTGATGGTATTCGAGATGACTACGCAGTGCATACCAGCCGCAGCAGCTGCACGCGCGCCGTTAGGTGAATCCTCAATCGCTACGGCTTCGTCTGCAGTTACTCCAAGGGCTTCAAGCGCTTGATTGTAGAGTTCCGGGTCAGGCTTCACATTGGCAACATCATCTGCGGTACAAATAACTTCGAAATAATCTTTCAGTTTCAGTTGTTCCAGATGCTGTTCAACCCAATCCCGTTTGGAGCTTGATGCTACAGCGAGTTTCAGTCCGGCTTCACGTGCTTGTTCGAGATATTCCTGAATACCAGGACGAACCTTCTCTTTGTTCATCAATGCAGCGTGCTGCAACTGAACGGATTCCCTGAACGCTTCCCGATCGATCGGAAGATTCAAATCTGTGATGAGGTACTCATACGGATTAAATGTTTTCAGACTGGTCCCGATGCATTGTGAATACATCTCCAGGGTTAGATCCACGTCATGTTCCTTGTAAGCATCACGAAAAGCAATATACCATGCTGTCTCTGTATCAATAATCGTTCCGTCGAAATCAAATACCAGTGCCTTAATCATAAATTTGTTCCTCCTGTTTCAGAATTAGTTTGGGAATAAAAAAAACGAATGAAAATTTTCTGCAAATTCATTTCCGTATATTCATTAACCTGCGGGAAGTTAGTTGACGCAGTAAATCGAAAATGAATATTAATTTGGGAAAAAATATGCGTTTGAAGCTAATAAAACCGTAACATAGGACAAACCTAGGGGTCAAGCGCGTCATGATTGTTTACATTGAAAATTTTCACATGTGTGATTTGTTTTCAGAAAATGATGAACGTTGCAAACCGTTAACCCTTTTGCATGTAAGCGGTGTACTGAATAAACTGTTTTTACAGCTCAAAAAAATAAAACTTTTTTTATGAAAATTTGATAATCTGGCCGTTCAACAGCTTTCGACACTTTTATAATAGAAGAAATGGAGCTTAATTGATTGGATTTTATTAGCTTTACGCCGGATCAGGCCCTGTGGGAGAATGGAAGAAAGATTCTGAAAGTATATGGAGTAAGGGAGGAAGATAAGGATGCTGCAAAAAGACCGTTTCAATGGCTGCTTCATCGGACTTGCAGCGGGTGATGCGCTCGGAACTACCGTGGAATTCAGCAGCCCGGGCACGTTTGAACCCGTAACGGATATCGTGGGTGGCGGCGTATTCGGGCTGGAGGCAGGGCAGTGGACAGATGATACATCCATGGCTCTATGTCTGGCAGAAAGTTTGGTACGCAAGGCAGACTTTGATCCTGCGGATCAGATGCGCAGATACGTCAATTGGTACAAGGTCGGGTATATGAGCAGCACAGGCGATTGCTTTGATATCGGCGGGGCCACCCGAAGTGCCTTGGAGAGGTTTGAGGTAACTGGGGAAGCCTACAGCGGATCAACTGACCCGATGACGGCAGGCAATGGCTCTATTATGAGGCTTGCACCTGTCGTGATGGCTTACGCTAATCAACCAAACGAGGCGGTTCACTATGCTGGACTGAGCTCTCGTACAACACATGCTGCAACGGAAAGCGTGGAAGCATGTGAAGTGCTGGCCGCCATAATTGTTGCCGGTCTGCGCGGAGCGGACAAAAACGTCATGCTGATGCCGGAGACATGCAGACAGTGGAGAGAAGAGGTTTCTTTTTCACCTGCTATTGAAGAGGTTGTTAGGGGCTCCTATCAGAGGAAAGAACCGCCCGAAATTAAGGGCAGTGGTTATGTGGTTCGTTCACTTGAGGCAGCACTATGGGCGTTCCATAAGTCGGCAAGTTTTGAAGAAGGCGCATTGTTAGCTGTGAATCTGGGTGATGATGCGGATACTACAGGTGCGGTGTATGGGCAGATTGCAGGTGCTTATTATGGACTGAGTGGTATTCCGGCACACTGGCGGGACAAGCTGGCTATGCGTGAAACGTTCGAACAACTAACAGATGCCTTGTGGTTGAAGGCGACAGAACATCGTTGATTAAGAGACAGGAGAAGAGAACATCTATGAGCACGACTGGACACACAATACAACCACAGGTTTCACAGTCAGGTAAACGAGGGGCGTTTCCATTGTCCCTGTTATGCTTGACTATTGGAGCTTTTGCGATTGGTATGACTGAATTTATTATTATGGGCCTGCTGCCCAATGTAGCAACAGATTTGAATGTAAGCATTCCACAGGCAGGACAACTCATTACGGGATATGCGCTGGGTGTAGCGGTAGGTGCCCCGATATTAACCGTATTTACACACAAGATTCCACAGAAGAAACTGCTGGTGCTGCTTATGTGCATTTTCATTATCGGTAACGCATTATCTGTGATTGCTCCCACATACGGGTTGTTAATCTCAGCACGGATATTAACGGCATTTGCCCATGGTACGTTCCTCGGTGTAGGTTCAATCATGGCAACGCGGCTTGTTGCACCCGAGAGAAGGGCAGGAGCAGTATCCGTTGTTCTTGCAGGGCTTACAATTGCGAATATTATTGGTGTTCCGTTTGGTACGTTTATCGGGCAACAGCTTGGATGGCGTTCATCTTTCGGGGCGATTACGATCTTGGGCATCATTTCGTTGATTGGCATCATTCGTTTTATTCCCGTGCTCCCGCAAGGAGCACCAGCAAATCTCGGACAGCAATTTCGAAATTTGGTTCGTCCCCAAGTATTATTGGTTCTGCTTGTTGGAGCGATGGGATGTGGAAGTTTATTCGCCGTGTTCACTTACATCACGCCGATGCTTGTGGACATTAGTGGTTTTGCCGAACAGAATGTGACCTGGATTCTGGTGCTCTTTGGCTTCGGCGTTACCTTAGGGAACATGGTTGGCGGCCGTCTGGCGGACTGGAAGCTGATGCCTTCCCTAATCGTCAATTTTGGGATACTGGCGGTGCTTCTGGCTGCACTTACGCTTACCCTGGAGAGCCCTTATCTTGCTGTAATCACTATATTCTTGTGGGGCGTTGCAGCTTTTGGCATCATGCCGGGATTGCAGATTCGAATCATGAATATGACCCGCGAAGCGCCACTGCTGGCAACAACATCAAGTCACTCCGCATTTAACCTGGGGAATGCAGGTGGTGCCTATCTGGGCGGGTATGCAATTACCCACACGGGTCTTATATCCGTACCTTTGTATGCGGCAGTTATTGCCGGATTGGGTTTGCTAGGACTGCTCTTCAGTCTGTTCATGGATCGTAAACATCATGGGCCAGAGATTGTTGAGGTAGTAGAAGCAGCGTCGGCAAGCTGAAAATGGAATCGGTTCGCCTCAATTCTTCCGTTGAACACGGAGAGTTGAGGCTTTTTTATTTCATGTGAGATCCGAAGTGGAGGAAGCGAATAGAGGGTATGGTGGTGTACAGAAGTATACTTTTTAAACTATAAGGTATATTTATTTAAGTTTTTTGATGATGTACAAGTCTTGGGAGGTGATATAATAAAGCTGTAATTGGAATTCATTGTAAATTATGGATCGTGATTCTTTACTTCCATATTGGGAAAGGCAAAGGATGGCGGTCCGTATTCATGCGTGGAAAGGAGGAACTTTACTTTAAAATGTAAGGGCTTTCAATTAAGGTTTTGTGTGTATCTGAAAGACCTGTTATGAGGTTTGTACACGGTTGAAAATCATATTCCAAAGGAGATTGATATTGATGAAAAAACGTCTGTCCAAGATTCTGAGTCTCTCCATCACAGCAGCACTCCTTGTACCAACGATGGCGTCTGCAGCCGATATGCAGGAAACTCCAGCTCCAACCCCCATTCAGGCGATGATCGATCAGGGAGTGACCGGGACCATGGATAACTCGGGGCAAAATGCGCTGGCTAACACTCCGGTTGTGCCTGCACCGCCGGGTTATGATGCCTATCGAAACAATATTCCACACGGCAATACCAATCTGATCTCCTATTATTCCACAACGGTAGGCAATACACGGAAAGCGACGGTGTATACACCGCCAGGATATTCACAGAATAAAAAGTATAACGTCCTGTATCTCTTGCACGGTATCGGTGGAGATGAGCATGAGTGGGTAAACGCCATGAAACCGAAGAACATTCTGGACAACCTGTATTCTGAAGGTAAGCTGTCAGATATGATTGTTGTCATGCCGAATGGCCGTGCCATGAAGGACGATCGTCCAGTTGGTGACATTTTTGCTCCAGACAAGGTGGCTGCGTTTGAACGATTTGAGCAAGACTTGCTCAAGGATCTGATTCCTCATATCGAGGCCAATTATCCGGTGTACAAAGACAAGAATAGTCGTGCGTTGGCCGGTCTGTCCATGGGTGGTGGGCAGTCGCTTAACTTTGGTTTGAAAAATCTGAATACCTTCGCCTGGGTAGGGGCCTTCTCGGCTGCACCGAATACGCAATCTGTATCGCAGCTGGTTTCCAACCCGGGACAAGTTGCTAGCCAACTCAAATTGCTCTGGATCTCCTGTGGATCAAGTGATGGTCTGTTATGGGTCAGCCAGAATTTCAAAAACGGCTTGAGCAGCATGAACATTCCGCATACCTGGTATCTGGATGTAGGTGGACATGAACCATCTGTCTGGAACAGCGGCTTGTATCAGTTCTCACAACGAATCTTCAAGTGATTAACCGGTATTCATAGGGATTCTCGGAAATTTACTGGGATTCATATTGGATGAGCCGCAGCCTCAGTTCTGTTTTGTACAGGGCTGGGGTTTTTGTTATGAATCAAGTGATCGGAATGGAACATATGAGGTATTTTTATTTTTTGCGGATAGGGTTAATGAGAGTGTAAGTAATGGTTTAATTGATTACATAGGTAGTGTTATGAAGGAGAGGGGTATGATGTTTTATTACAAAGGTGCGTTCCGTGAAACGGACAATGTGATCTATTTTAAAAGCGAAGTTTCATTAGCCCAGAATGATGTTGTCCTATTTGGTGAAAAGAAGTATTTTATCGAAAGTGTGGAAAAAGAATTTCTCCTGCTTCAGCGGGTGGGCTCCATTGTTTCTGTGAGTCTGTGAAATCTTCGCGAGATCATCCCTTTTTCAAGTGTACGTGCACTTCTGGGCCTCTGCCTACATACAATAGATCGACCCTGTTCCCACATGTGCTCAGGCCAGATCGTTGTAAAACTGCAGGAGGTGTCATCTGTGCCCGGATTGTTTACCGCAATTGCTCTATTCATTAAAGAGTTAACGTTACTCGTCTCGTATGTCAAAAATAATGCGTTCCCCCAGCCACTGGCTGAGGATGATGAAGCCAAACATTTGCGCCTTATGGCTGAAGGCAATGCTCACTCTCGCAATCTGCTCATTGAACACAATCTGCGCCTCGTCGCGCATATCGTCAAAAAGTTCGACAATACGGGTGAAGATCAGGAAGACCTGATTTCCATCGGAACCATTGGTTTGATTAAAGCGATCGAAAGTTTTCAACAAGGCAAAGGCACAAAGCTTGCCACATTTGCCGCGAGATGTATTGAAAACGAAATTTTGATGCATCTTCGTTCCCTGAAGAAAACACGCAAAGACGTATCTCTGCACGACCCCATTGGTACGGATAAAGAAGGCAATGAAATTACATTAATCGATATCCTTGGCACAGAAGCTGATGATGTTGTAGATCGGGTACAGCTTAAGATTGAAAAAAGCAAAATTTATCGCAATCTAGATATCCTGGATGACCGGGAGAAGGAAGTTGTAATCGGTCGATTTGGCCTGGAAGCAGGCGGGGAGGAACGAACTCAACGCGAAATTGCGAAGGAACTGGGCATCTCACGTTCTTATGTATCTCGTATTGAGAAACGGGCGTTAATGAAGCTGTATCATGAGTTTTATAAGCAAAAATAGTTGCTGGATAGATAGCACTTTTCGTTAAAAAGATGGTGCTTTCTGAACCTTCCGCATTTGTAGGGAGATGCATTAAGATCGAAAATTTGATACACTGCGCGTTCTGAAGTTGGTACAGACAAAGAGGGCAATGAAATTACATTGATCGATATCCTCAGAACAGATTGAATAAGGCAAGCGGAATAGCTGAACAGATTAGAGGGCGCCTTTATCGGGAGCCCTTTTTACTGTGAAGATGCTTAAAATTGGCTCTGAATAGTATTAATTATTTGGGATTATAACCTAAATAAAGGAATTTTCATTCCTGTTGAAGAATATCTTATACACAGATCAATTTAATTTAAAAGGAGTAAATCATAATGAAGCAGCTTTTTCGGAAAACTCCACTGTGGTTTTTGTTAATCTGGATCGTAGGATTTATAATGATCGTTTTTAACATGTTCCAATCAAACTCGGGTAATATTAACTTGATTGCGCTATTGATGATTAGTGTTGCTAATGCTATTCGAGTTTGGAAAACCGAACGTTCATTAGCCATTGCCTTTTTAGTCGTTGCCGTTCTAAGCTTGGTTTATATTTTAATATATTTCATTAGGTATGTATGATAAATGTGTACATAATCAGGGAGTCTCAAAAGGGATTCCGCCTCGCCCAAGCGCTAACGAACCTACCGCACCTTAAAAGGCAGATTATCAACGGTTACAAGAATTAACGAACCTCAGTAGCGCTATTTCATCATAAATGGACTTCCAAACCTAAAAAATCCAGTGAATCGACGAAATAGCGTCTCTGTGATTCGTTAGATCTCAGATCTGGGGAAATGGGAGCGAATAGCGTGTGTCAGGTTCATTAAAACAAAATAACACAATAAAGAGGATGTCTCCCGTCATATCCATGACTTATGGTACATCCTCTTTGCTGTGCAAAAAAATATATAAATGAGGGATATGTATTCTGAGCAGATTATTATATGATGAGTAATAATATTTTGCATCGTAGAGAGTATTTGCAGAAAGAGAGTGGTGGTTGATCATGCAGCAAGAAACGTTAACAAGGGGATTAAAGAACAGGCATGTGCAGTTGATGGCGATAGGTGGTGCGATCGGTACAGGTCTGTTTCTCGGAGCAGGCAAAACGATCCAACTGACAGGGCCATCCATCTTGCTGGCCTACATCATTACGGGTGTGGTGTTGTTCCTGATCATGCGTGCATTGGGGGAGCTGCTGTTAAGCAACTTGCAGTATCATTCCTTTGTCGATTTTGTGCGTGATTACCTGGGAAATATGGCGGCATTTATTACAGGCTGGACCTATTGGTTCTGCTGGATCTCCATTGCCATGGCTGATATTACGGCCGTTGGATTGTATACGCAGTTTTGGTTTCCAAATGTACCTCAGTGGATGCCAGGGTTAATTGCGTTAGTCATTTTGCTGATCATGAACTTGGCAACGGTCAAGTTGTTTGGTGAGATGGAATTCTGGTTTGCCCTGATTAAAGTTGTGGCTATTCTGGCACTCATTGTTGTTGGTTTATATATGATTTTCAAAGGTTTTACAACGGATCAGGGTCCAGCGAGCTTCACCAATCTGTGGAGTCATGGGGGATGGTTCCCGAATGGACTGCATGGGTTCATCATATCGTTCCAGATGGTGGTGTTCGCCTTTGTAGGCATGGAACTGGTGGGACTCACAGCGGGGGAAACGGAGAACCCGGAGAAGGTTATTCCGAGAGCGATTAACCAGATTCCGATTCGGGTCTTACTCTTCTATGTTGGTGCATTGCTGATTATTATGAGTATCTACCCGTGGAACGCCATTGTGCCTACTGAAAGTCCGTTTGTACAAGTGTTTGCAGCTGTAGGTATTGCGGCCGCCGCTGGAATTGTGAACTTTGTGGTGCTAACGTCCGCAGCGTCAGCGTGTAACAGTGCGATTTTTAGTACAAGCCGTATGGTGTTCTCCATGGCAAAGGATCGCAACGCACCCGAATCGTTTGCACGACTGAATAACAGGAAGGTTCCTTCCAACGCGTTGTTTTTCTCCACGATTGTTATTTTTATCGCAATTGTTCTGAATTATATCATGCCAGAAGGCGTATTTACGCTGATCACGAGCGTGTCTACCGTGTGTTTTATCTTTGTCTGGGGCATCATGGTGATCTGTCATCTCAGATATCGTCGTACTCAGCCCGAACTGGCGAGTCGCAGCCGCTTCAAACTGCCACTTTATCCGTTCTCGAACGTTTTGATCTTAGCTTTTCTGGCATTTGTGCTGGTAGTATTGGCTTTGGCTGAGGACACGCGAGTGGCGTTATTTGTCACGCCGGTGTGGTTTATCCTGGTTGCGGGGATCTACCTTCTCAAAAAGAGAAACTTGAGCAGTAACAGACAGTAGAACTTAGCTTTGTTAATAAGTAGACCCGTCCAATTAGATTGGGCGGGTATTTATATTTTTTATATTCTTGCAGCCTTAATGAAAGGCAGGAAGGAGGTTTTAATATGATATTTACTTTATTTTGAAATTTTCTCCGTTAATTCAAAAGATGCTGTCTGTTCAACCATCCAAGGATGAGTTCGACAGGTTCCATGTACCGTTGGCCTACCAGTAAACCCGTATGTGTTGTATCCCAGAGTCCGGCATATTCGGCATGCAGCTGCTTGGCAGTTAATTTGCCTCTCCGATCTTCGTCTTCAGAGGAAACAGCTTTGATCACCAAGCTGGGACAATAGATCAGATCACCATTAATGGATACTCCATCGGCTCCACACAGAACTGAAAAGGTAGCAAATGCCTTCGCAGACTCCGTTTGCAGATATTTTCGCTGAAAAGCAATGTCTTCTGCCGTCTCATCTATACTGGTCAGTTCATCACGGACAGGTGCAGGCATGATGATCCCGGGTGTGATACGATTGCTTTCCGGGTAGGGGATTAGCTCATGGACTTCCTTGCTCAGACTGGCGTCAATCACAACCAGGCCTGCCAGGGTAACGGTTTCTGCAATCTTTTGACTGAGAATCCCACCCATGCTAAAGCCAATGAGAACGGGAGGTTCGTTGAACTCGGCTAACACTTCACGAATATCCTCCAAATAATCCTCAAACGTAATCTTTGTCATGTCCATGACCCGACTCTTGTAGTGACTTCTCATGTTCATGACATAACAGGTCCAACCGTGCTGGACAAAGTGGGAGATATATTTGCTCCACATCCAGCTGCCTGTGTATGCACCATGAACGAACAGCAGTGGGGGCTTCTTGGTCGTTGTTTCTTCGTCATGAGGCCGGGTTCCTTCGAATATTTCCAAGTGTAAATCATGTTCTCCGATCTTCTTTATCTCATGTTCCGGTAATAATTGAGTGTAGTCCATCATACCAAAAACCTCCTCTAAACTAATAGTTTGATATCAAACTATTTCTCCAAAAAAAATTAGAAGTTGCCATGAATTTTCATTAAAATTCGAAGCAGTTCTTTTTTCTCCGCTTCCGTAACGTCCGCATAGAACACGTCCAACATGCGCTGAGATATCTCTTCAAAGACAGGCTTTAATTCTTCGCCTTTTGCAGTCAAAGCCACATGAACAACTCGTGAATCTGTTGCATCACGCTCCTTGAGGACGTATCCTGTCCGCACCAATTTGTCCACAAGTGCAGTCACCGTGGATTTATCCTTGCCGATTTTTTTGGCGATTTCAGCCATGGTCATCCTGTGATTGTTGTACAGGGCATAGATGATATCCCCATGGGACGTGGCGAGATCCTGGATTCCCTGCTCAGCCATCTCAGTAAGGATGAAGCGGTTGACCTTCTCTTTAATTTTGGATATGAGTGAAATAGCGTCTCTTGTTTTCATATGTGTAATATAGTTTGTTATCAAACTAATGTCAAGCTTTGATTCATCATATAATGCATGTACAGTAAAGCAAAAGAGCAGTGAGAATTTCTTCTCCTGCTCCTTTGCTTTTATTTCATGTTAATACTTCACTGCAATATGACATTACAAGCCAACATCCGGCGATTACTTAATCGGATTAGCTTTCAATTCCTGTCCCATTTTCTCAATACCATCCAGAATCTGATATCCATAACCCCAGAACTCGCTGAAATCCGTGACATAGATTTGTTTATTCTTGATTGCGTTCATACTTTGCAAGGCAGGGTTGGCATACAGATTTTGAATAAGCTTGTCGATATCTGGTGAACCGGCATACGCGGACAAGAGCAGGTAGTCCGGGTTCGCTGTGATCAGTTGCTCAACACTCACCTCACCTTGCACACCATCAAACGTATTTTTTAGCTTCAACAGACTAAGTGCATCAAGCTGATACGTATCGTTCTGCATGCTGCTTACCGTAATGGTGTCTTCTGTAGCGGGTACGATGTAGGCAAAAGTATGCTCAGGCTGATCGGCTACACTTGCCTTAATGGCATCAACACGAGTCTTCAGACTTTCTGTGAATGTTGCGGCATTTTCTTGAACGTCGAAGATCTGCCCAAGTTGTGCAATATCGCTATACAGGCTATCGAGTGTGCCTTTGTGATTCGTCGTTTGCAGGAACGTGCGGATATTCATGTCATTTAATCCATCGACGGTACCCACACCCCAGTCTGCATCAGCGAACAGGTCACCCCGTCCGAGTACCAGATCCGGGCTTGCACCTACAACCAGCTCTTTACCTACATAATCCTTGGACAATACCGGAATTTTGGCAAAATCATCAGCCACATCCGGTGTAACGGAACCGTATAGAGCAGCAACACCGACCATTTTATCGGTCAGACCCAATTTGATGAGCATCTCAGCCGCAGATTGGGTATTCGCAACCACACGTTCAGGTGCTTTATCGAATACTTGCACTTTTGGTTTCCACTCGCCGCCCTCACCCGAGATTGTGTAGTTCTCAATGGTGAGCGGGTACGTCGTTTTATTTGTATTCTCAGCAGGAGCTGAAGTTTCTGTCGTATTAGTTGTTGAAGTTGTTTCTTCGGCAGGGGAAGAAGTTGATGCATTCGAACAGGCTGCAAGCAGCATTAACAGGAGACTTAGAGCAGCGAAGCCAATGGTTCTGGATGTGAATTTCATTAAATGATGAACCCCTTTTCTATGTGTTTTAAATTGACAAAGATAATCATTCTCAATTATAATCCGAGAAAAAGCTTTGTAAATAGCTGAATTTAATTTGTTCAACATTTTACGCGAATTGATGGGGGAAGAGATGGCACAGACGGTTCAGGTTCAGACACAACGTAGGGGGAAAAGAGAGTCTCTGATTCATAGTAAATCCGGGTTTGCTTTACTGATCGCAGCTTTAGTCATAATCACGATTATTTCTGTAGGTATTGCAGTTTCCATTGGACAGGTACAAATTCCACTGGCGGAGTCGTATCGTATCCTTTTATACAAATTAACGGGATTTCAGTGGGGAACAACACCCATTGAGGCAGGTTCCTTTACCGATATCATTTGGCAGATTCGTTTCCCGCGGGTGCTGATGGCGATGTTTATCGGTGCAGGCTTGGCCTTGTGCGGTGCTGTTATGCAGGCTGCTGTGCAGAATCCACTGGCTGATCCTTACATACTGGGTATATCCTCAGGCGCTTCACTTGGAGCAACCTTTGCAATTCTCATTGGCTTCGGTGCGATTGGCTGGCTGGGTCAGACAGGGGTGGCTTTCTGGGCATTTGCCGGAGCGATGGGAGCTTCTTTACTGGTGCTAACCCTTGCGGGTATTCGGGGGAAAATGACGTCGGTCAAGCTGGTGCTTGCCGGAATGGTGATTAACGCGCTATGCAGCGCTTTTTCGAACTTTATTATTTATTTTGCCAACAATGCTGAAGGCATCAAAACGGTGACATTCTGGACCATGGGCAGCCTGGCGGCTTCCGGATGGAACAAGCTTCCACTCGTTGGTATCGTTGTGCTGGTCGCGATTCTATTTTTCCTTTTACAGTCCAGAGTTCTTAATACGATGTTATTGGGGGACGAAGCAGCCGTTACACTAGGCATTAATCTGAGTGTGTACCGCAGAGTGTACATGTTGTTAACTGCTTTGGTGACAGGCGTTATGGTGGCGAGCTGTGGCATGATTGGTTTTGTCGGACTCATTATTCCACATATCGTCAGAGGTCTGGTGGGTTCCGACCATCGTAAAGTGATGCCTGTATCCGTGTTGTTTGGTGCCATTTTCCTTATCTGGACGGATGTTATTGCACGATCCCTCATATCCAGCGTGGAGTTGCCAATCGGGATCATTACAGCCATGATTGGTGCGCCGATGTTTATGTATATGCTGGTCAAAAAAGGCTACGGTTTTGGAGGAAATTAACCATGAAACTGAACGTAGAAAATGTATCCATATCTGTGCTGAACACGGACATCATCAAGGATATTTCATTACAGGTAAACGGTAAACAATTTGTGGGACTGATCGGACCGAATGGCTGTGGCAAGTCAACGCTGCTCAAGAGCATCTATAAAGTGATCAAACCGCAGCAAGGTAAGGTTTTTCTGGATAATACGGATATTCTCAAATCCAGTCCAAAGCTTGTTTCCAGACATATGGGCGTTGTCGGCCAGTTTAATGAATTGAGTTTTGATTTTACGGTACGTGAGATGGTCATGATGGGGCGTACCCCGCACAAAAAACTGCTGGAAACGGATAATGAACAGGATCACGAAATCGTGGAGCAGGCTTTGGAAAAAGTACATCTGACTGGACATGCAGACCGCAATTACGTGTCTCTGTCTGGTGGAGAGAAACAGCGTGTGGTATTGGCGCGTGTCTTGGCACAGCAACCCCAATTCCTGATCCTGGACGAGCCGACGAACCATTTGGACATCAAATACCAACTTCAGATTCTAAATATTGTCCGCGGACTCGGCATTGGCATATTAGCAGCGCTGCATGATCTCGAACTCGCCGCAGAATATTGCGATTATCTCTATGTGGTGAAAAAGGGACAGATTGTGGTCCACGGCAAACCGGCTGATATCCTGACTCGTGAGATGATTGGTGAGGTATTTGATGTAGAATGTGAAATCTATACAAATCCGGTTACGGGCGGCCTGGGCATCGCTTACCTGAGTACACGGTGATATGTCTAGTGTTCCAGTGAACTGTCTTTCTAGCTGATTTTCAGCTTGGAAGGCAGTTTTTTTTGTGTTTAGCTTTCTTCTCCGAGGAGGTTGGTCAAGTTAGCCTCTGGCTCCAGAACAGGCAGGTCAGGAATGGGGGGAGCGTGTATCCTGGGCCTGCGCGCCCATGGCCGTGTAGACACCTAGTCGGGCAAGACGGGTAAGCTGCAAAGCCATATGATGGGGAGAGTATACTTTGTTGTTTTCAAGCCATTTATGAATAATTCCGCTGGTGGAGAAGCTGAGATGATCGAGTAAAATGTCCAGCGGTACCTGAACCTTCTGATCCATCCCGAGTTGGGTAATCCGTTGAAAAAAATAAGTTTTAATCACCTCGTTCAGCCGGGTACTGAAATTGCCGACAGGATTGATCAGTAGCATGACCCGGTAGAACTCATCATGCTCAAAGATGTGCTCAAACAGGACCGCAAAGATCGGGTCAGGCTCGGTAAAAGAAAGAGCCACATCCATGGCAGCAGAACGTTCACTGAGTACATGTTCCAGCAACTCCAATTTCTCGTTGACCATCTTGTCCAGTAAATCCTCTTTGTCAATAAAGTGGGCGTAGAAGGTTGAACGGTTGATGTTTGCTTGTTCAGCAATGTCCACGATACTGATTTCCACGTAATCCTGCTTCTTCATCATTTTCAAAAAAGCTTCATAGATCATGACACGGGTTCTGTAAATTCTTCGGTCGACACCTCGAGTTTCATTCATACCATATCACCTCAAAAACAACAGATTAGGATTTTTTGTTGGTTAAGCAACATCGTCTAGATCCGTATTTCATGCATCCATGGGAATGCGCTTAAGATGCAGGCACCTTCAAATCAAGCCGGATTGTAGTTTATTTTGACGTTGTCCGACAGATCAAGCATTTGTGTTTGTTAAACATCAAATTTGGAGTCATTGATTGTTGCGATCCAATGGATATTAGCTATGATAAACAATAAAACATAGCAAATCAATCGGAAAAATAAAATTTAAGTAAGGGGTGACATTTTGAGGGGAGATACTTTCATATCCAGTCTGGAGGATGGACGACGTGTCTGGCTGGAAGGGCAGCAGGTGAAGAATATTTCCGAACATGCGGCTTTTAAAGGCACACTATCCACCATCAGGCAGTTGTTTAATATGCTGGATGATCCTCTTCAACGGGAGCAAGTGGGCTATGCTCTCGAGGGACAGGAGCGATATGCACACAGCTCATTTCTCATACCGCACACAGCAGCCGAATTGAACAAACGCAGTCAGTCCTTTGCAGTCTGGTCTTCCAGCACCAATGGCATGATGAGCCGGTTATCCGACTATGCCCGTTCCATGGTCACCGGATGGTATGCTGCCCGGCACGAATTATCCGACCTGGACCCGCAATTTGCGGATAAAATCAGCACCTATTACCATGAGGCCAGAGACCGCGACCTCTTTCTGACAACAGCCATTATTGATCCCCAGATTGATCGTTCCAGCGGACTGGATGACCAGCGGATTGCAGAGCGATTCCTGCATGTGGTGAAGGAAACTTCGGAAGGGATTGTGGTTAGAGGAGCCAAAATGATTGCGACTGGTGCACCGTATACGCATGACTTTCTGATCTTTTCGTTCCTGCAATTTCAGACCCGACATCAGAAACATGCGCATGTCTTGATTGTACCCGCCAATTCACCAGGACTGCATATTGTGTGCAGGGAGTCATTTGCTGATGCCAGAGAACGCAATCATCCGCTCAGTGCACGATACGATGAGATGGATGCGGTCCTTTTTTTCGATGATGTCCTGATTCCTTGGGAAAGGGTGCTTCTCTACGGCGATTCTGACAAGGTCCTGAAGCTTCGCGGGAACCATACAGCCAATGGATTGGCCTTCCACCAAAATGTCGTGCGCTTTGTAGCCAAGCTGGAATTTGTCACGGGTGTGGCCTTTGCGGTGGCTGAGTCGATTGGCGTAACCGGATTTCTGCATATACAGGAGAAGCTGGGGGAGCTGCTGACACAAATTGATGTAATCAAGGCGCTGATTATTGCAGCGGAGGCCAAAGCCGTGCCTGATGCAGCAGGTGTACTCGTTCCTGATCTGACGTATGTAGAGACGGCGCGAAGTTTGGGAACCAAATATTATCCACGGGCTGTTGAGATACTTCAACAAGTCGGCGCAGGTGGCTTTGTTCAGACCCCTTCCGGAATTGAGGACTTCTACGGTCCGATTTCCGAATTTATGCATTTGTATTTTGAAGGCGCTGCGGTAAGTGCAGAGAAAAAAGTGGAGCTATTCAAGCTGGCTTGGGATCTCATCGGCAGTCCGCTTGGCGCAAGACATCTGTTATATGAAAAATTTTATGCAGGTGATCCGATCCGGGGGCTCGCATCCCACTACATTCGACATGACAAATTGTCGTTAACAGGTCCTGTCTGGAAGCTGATTCAAGAGAACAGCAAGGGCAGAGTAGCCACCATTTGAGCAGGAGGAGAGAGAAAAATGGAATTGTTTTGGTTTATCCCGACACATGGGGATGGAAGATTTCTGGGCACCCGAGAAGGTGCCAGGGCAGTGACCTATCATTATTGCAAGCAGGTTGCGCAAGCTGCAGATGAGCTTGGGTTTGCCGGTGCGTTGCTACCTACGGGAAAATCATGTGAAGACGCCTGGGTCGTTGCTTCCTCGCTGGTGTCGGTAACGGACAAGCTGAAGTTTCTGGTCGCTGCACGTCCGGGTCTGATGCTTCCGACCACGGCGGCACGAATGGCGAGTACACTGGATCGCTTCTCCAAAGGAAGACTTTTGATCAATGTTGTAGCCGGAGGGGATCCGATCGAGCTTGAGGGAGACGGGGTGTTCCTGGATCATGATGAGCGTTATGCATTGACAGATGAATTTCTAACCATATGGCGCAAGGAGCTGGCGGGCGAAGAAGTTGATTTTGAGGGCAAATATTTAAAGGTCAACGGTGGATCGGTTCTGTATCCGACCATTCAGAAGCCTTATCCTCCACTTTATTTTGGAGGCTCATCTGAAGCTGCCATGGAGGTGGCTGCCGAGCATGTAGACGTATACCTGACGTGGGGTGAGCCACCTGACCAGGTAGAGGCCAAGATCAACCGAATGCGAGAGCTTGCTGCCAGAAAGGGAAGAAATCTGCGCTTCGGCATCCGACTTCATGTAATCGTTCGTCCAACCGCAGAGGAGGCCTGGCAGGCCGCGAATGACCTGATCGCTCATCTGGATGAAGAGACGATTGCTTCTGCCCAGAAGATCTATGCTCGCATGGATTCCGTCGGTCAACAGCGAATGGCCAGACTGCATAATGGGGATCGTTCCAATCTGGAGATCAGCCCAAATCTGTGGGCAGGCATTGGACTGGTCAGAGGGGGTGCCGGTACAGCACTTGTAGGTGATCCTGACCAGGTTACAGCGAGAATTAGGGAGTACGAGGCACTAGGGATTGAGACCTTCATTATGTCAGGGTACCCGCATCTGGAAGAAGCCTACCGTACAGCTGAGCTGTTGTTTCCGAAGCTCAATTATGCACAATATGGCGATAACGGCGAGCGCTCGTTTATTAGCCCTTTTGGCGAGATCATCGCCAATAATAACATTCCTGATCATGTGGTAAAAGCGCCTGCGGCTTCCAAATGATAGGGTCTGCTTTTTACGATATCTCCATTGAAAACATCATACATTCTGGCCGATTAGACGAACTAAAGGCACCCTCAAACTTATAGGTTGTAGGTGTCTTTTTTGTTGCATTCCGCTCCGGTAGAGAGGGCCTTGGCCCTTGCCTATATATCATTCCATTGAAGAGGTGATTCAACATGTCCATGCAATTCGCGTATTGGGTTCCTAATGTAAGTGGGGGTCTGGTTATCTCCAGCATCCCGCAAAAAACAGGCTGGTCATTTGAGGATAACGCGAGGTATGCCAAGATCGCAGAAGATGTGGGCTTTGATTATGCGTTATTGCAAACCAGATTTATGGCCAGCTACGGCGCTGATAATCAACTGGAAGCCATTGCTCTTGCCTCCGCACTGGCTGTGGTTACAGATCGCTTGAAACTGATAGCAGCCATATTGCCTGGATTATGGCATCCCGGTCCAGTAGCGAAAGCGATCACGACGATTGATCATATCAGCAAGGGACGAGCTGCCGTAAATATTGTCAGCGGCTGGTTCAAGGGAGAGTTTCATGGATTTGGAGAACCGTGGCTGGACCATAACGAGCGTTATCGTCGCTCGGAAGAGTTCATCCGTGTCATAAAGGAGCTGTGGACGCAAGAAGAAGCCAATCACCAGGGAGACTTTTACCGTATTCATGAAGCGCCACACAAACCCAAACCGGTTGCACTTCCACCTGTGTTCCAGGGAGGGAATTCGGCTGCTGCACGTGACATGGCTGCACGAGTCTCGGATTGGTATTTCATGAACGGGAATAACATCGAAGGTTTCCGTACCCAGATTGAGGATGTGACTGGGCGGGCTGCGTCCTACAACCGCAAGCTGCAATTCGGAGTAAATGCTTTTGTCATCGTGAGGGATACGGAAGAAGAAGCATTGGAAGTACTGCGCCAGATTATTCTGCATGCTGACCCCGAGGCCGTGGAGGGCTTCCGCAGTCAGGTTCAATTTGCAGGCAAAGCTTCACCTGAACAGGAGGGAATGTGGGCGAATTCCAACTTCGACGACCTGGTGCAATATAATGACGGGTTCAAAACCGGTTTGATTGGTACCCCGGAGCAGGTGGCAGACCGCATCATTGCGTTGAAAAAGGTTGGAGTAGATCTCATTCTTACTGGCTTTCTTCATTACGATGAGGATATTCAGGCTTTCGGTGAGAAGGTGATCCCGCTGGTTAGAGAGAAGGAGGCTGCACTAAACCGGGTAGCGGCTACCTGAGAAGACCATCCATTTTTAATAGATGGAATGAAGTGAATTGGACTGGCACATCTGTATCCGTGTTTTTGAGGGATTTACCCCTATTATAATTAGAGGAGAGATGACACTATGAGTATTCAATCAAACACGATTCACACCCGGCCAGACTATGAGCAATTGAGAGTTGAAATTCGGGGGATTGTCGACGAAGTCATTAAACCACGTGCTGAGCTGATCGACCGTGAGGGCCGTTTCCCGCGTGAGAATCTGTCCGCCCTTGCTGAGGCTGGATGGAATGGGGTGCTGATTCCCGAGCGCTTCGGTGGACGGGGACTGGATCATGTTGCCTTTGCGATTGCGGCAGAAGAAATTGCCAAGGGATGCCCTTCGACTTCACTGGTGTATGTCATGCATGTTGGAGCCGTTCAGACGATAGCTCTCTACGGAGATGAGGATCAGAAGGAGCGTTGGCTGAAGCCGGTACGTAATGGCGCTATAGGTACGTATTCCACAAGTGAGCGTGCTTCGGGAGGTCACTGGTGGTTTAATTTCAGCGAGGCTTCCCGAGACGGCGAGGATTATATTCTGAATGCCGAAAAGTCGTTCACGACAAGCTCGGGACAGGCTGATTTTTATGTGACCCAGACTCGCACGCCAGGAGCGCAAACCCCGACAGATGTGAGCTTCTTTCTTGTCGATGGACAACTGGAAGGCATTACTTCCGGCGTGTGGGATGCACTCGGTGTTCGTGGTAACCATAGCGGACCCATTAAATATGAAGGTGTCCGAATTGCAGCTCAGGATAAGCTCGGAACCGAGGGGCAGGGTCGCGAAATTCTGGAGAGTGGTGTATCGCCCGTATATTTGATCGGCCTGGGCTCAACCTGGCTTGGAGTTGCCGAGGCGGCGCTTGAGGCTGCATCCGAATATGTGAAGGGCATGGTTCATCGGGATTTTAACAAGCGCTTGGCTGATTACCAGATCATCCGCCAGCAGTTGGCTGAAGTGAAGGTGCTAATCTCCAGCTTGAAGCCTTGGCAGTTATCACTTGCGCGGCAGCTGGACGAACTTCAGGCACAGGGGAGACCGCAAGTTGAGCTGTTCCTGCCGCTGGTTGAATTCAAAATTCATGCTGCCGAAGTCGCGAATAAAGCGACCAAAGCAGCACTGGATGTTACCGGAGGTTATGGTTATAAAAAAGGCGTGTTTGAACGTCTCTTCCGTGACGCGCGTGCAGGCATTGCCATGGGGCCCTCCAACAATATCGCCAGAGAGTGGATTGGCAAGTCTCTGGTTGGTCTGCCACTGGAGCTGTGGTACGAGGGAGGGGATTAATTCACACAGAAACTGAAAAGGAAGAGGATGCCCCATAAGTCATGAATATGACGGGGACATCCTCTTTGCAGTTTTATTTTGTTTTGGTTTAATGAACCTGACACACGCTATTCGCTCCCTTTTGCCCAGATCTGAGATCTAACGAATCATAGAGACGCTATTTCGTCGAATCACTGGATTTTTTAGGTTTGGGAGCCCTTTTATGACGAAATAGCGTTACTGAGGTTCGTTAAATCTTGCAACCGTTGATGATCTGCCTTTTAAGGTGCGGTAGGTTCGTTAGCCATTGGAACGAGGCGGAATTCCTTTTGAGACAGCCTCTTCCTTTTCTTTTGCGACGAGGGACAGGCAGTAGCTATTCCAGTGTGGAGTCCAGCGGACGAGAGTGTCCATCCTGGATGACCTCCTGGAACAGTTTTTTGGATTCCGTGGGCCACGTACCTTGCTTCAGGAGTGATTCCAAATCACCAATGGTTACTGGGCGCGCGTGCCGTTTGAGCACATAACCGAGTTGCCCGTTTGGTTCCATCGTGGCCGTTTCCAGATCGGTAATACTTGTAATCCCTTTTTCCCGCAACTGCATCTCCAATTGGTCCACGGAAAAGCGCATATGTTTCAAATTCGGTAGATTCAACTTCCCATCTTCCACGATAACCTTGGATTTTCCGCTCATCATTGTTTCAAACCAATTAAACTTCAACTGTAATTGTTCAACGATCAGAAGCATGAGGATAAATACCGCCGCTGACCCGATCGCTTTGCCTAACTCATGATTCGCAATTGGCTGCACGATCGTTGTTCCGATCGAGATAATAATGACTGTCGTGGCTACACTCATTTGCGAGATGGATTTACGTCCAGCAATCCGTAGCAGAATCATGCCAATCAGTACAAGCAAGATGGATTTCCATATCCAGTCCATTGGTTGTATTCCTTTCTATACCAAATCATGTGTCGTATTCCTTAGCTTGGACGAACAACTTAACTTTCATTCCCCCCTCCCAATCGTTTACAATAGGGTACTGATGAAGTTAAACAAAGGAGCGGGTCACAGTGGCAAAACAGAAATACTATGTTGTCTGGGAAGGTAAGAAGCCAGGCGTATATAACACATGGGCAGAATGCAAAGCGCAGACGGATCAGTATACCGGAGCTAAATATAAATCTTATGAGTCCAAAACGGCCGCAGAAGAAGCGTATCGTGCCGGATGGAAAGGGAACTGGGGTTCAGGTGCCAGCGGAACGTCGAAAACCAAGTCGGCTGGTAGCGGAAGAAGCGCAGGCATGGAAACGTCGGAGGAAGTGGATTATGACAGTATCTCTGTTGATGTGGGGACACGCGGTAACCCTGGACCTGTAGAATACAAAGGGGTAGACACCCGCACCGGTGAGATTATTTTCTCTGTTGGACCGATCTCCAAAGGAACGAACAATCTGGGCGAATTCCTGGCCATTGTACATGCCCTCGCACATTTGAAAAAAGAAGGCAGTACCAAAACGGTGTATACCGACTCGGTCAATGCCATGAAATGGCTAAAGCAGAAAAAAGTAGCCACAACATTACCAAGAGACAACTCCACGGAAGAAATCTGGCTGATGATTGATCGTGCGGAGCAGTGGCTCCAGACAAATACGTATAGCAATAAAGTGCTAAAATGGCAGACCAAACAGTGGGGCGAAATCAAGGCGGATTACGGTCGGAAGTAAGTATTTATCCGTATCAATTTCATAATACCTGTAGCTACTTCACTCAAGGCTAGATATAGATCAAAGCGGTTTAATTTGTCTATATCTAGTCACAAAAATCCATTTTTAGTGAGTTATAAAATTGATTTAACCAAAGGATGCCTCCTTTATTTTTGGTCTATTAGAATCGTTATTTACAATTTCCAGTTTCCGCTCTATAATCATCTGAATATGATTAGTTAAACATATGGAGGAGCCTGTCATCTGCAGGCCCTCTTTATCTTTTTGGTCCATCGATTAGCAAGTCCATTCACTAGAATGGGTTATTTGAGTATATATTGCAGGAGGCAGACATGAGTTCCATTTATAGAAGTGAAGAAGGCAAGAGCAGCATACTTGAAGAGTATGAGATTTATTTGAACGAGTTGGGTGAGGATTTTACGCGTGAGTATGTAGAGACGCGTTTTGGCAAGACTCATGTTTTACTGACGGGTCCTCTAGATGGCAAGCCGTTATTTATTCTCCAGGGCGGTAATTGTGTGAATCCGATGACGTTGTCATGGTTCTCTTCCTTATTTAAGGAATACCGGATTATTGCTCCTGATACGATTGGTCATCCTGGTTATAGTGAGGAAGCGAGTATCTCCACACGGTTTGATAGCTTGGCTTTATGGGTGTCGGATCTGCTGGATCACTATGATATTGAAAAGAGTGCATTTATCGGTCCATCGTTTGGAGGAGGCATTATCCTCAGACTGGCTACCTATATTCCGGAACGCATCTCGTGTGCTGTATTGGTTGCTCCTGCTGGTCTTGCGGTCAATTCCAAAATTAAAACAGCTCAGGATATCACGCTGCCGCTCGTCAAGTACCGCATGACGTCTTCACCATCTTCTTTGCAAAAAATTACGGACAACATGTCGTGCAACTGCATGAAAGAAATGGATAAAAACATTATTGGCAAACTTTTTAAATACGTCAGCATAGAGCAGGATCTGCCCAAGCTCACGGATCGAGAAGAACTGGTGAATTATACGTCACCAACCTTGTTATTGGTAGGGGAGAAGGATGTCTTTTTCCCTGCGGATAAGTGTATTGAGCGAGCTCAAAAGATTATTACGAATGTAAAAGCCATCAAGTATGATACAGGACATTTTCCTTCACAGGACGTATTGGTTCAGATGAACGAGGAAATCGGACGTTTTTTACAGAATAATTATTAATAAAAGCTGCAAATGAAGGATGAGAAATGTTTTTCTCCAGTTTAATTAAGTAATTACATCCTTCTGTCGATACTCTATATAAGAGAGTCCTTTTCTACTATAGAATAGTGTGGATAGGGATTAGCAGTGGATCGTAGAAGGCTTGATATCATCAATATTTAAATATTTCGCGTTAAGGTGTTTCAAATTGCATCATTTGGTTTATATGTATAGTTGGCGATGAATTGCTGACTGGTTGAACCAAATGATGCATTTACGCGGAAAGTCTTCCGATCGACAAGGTTGAAAAGAGGTCTGTTATGAGAAAAGACAATTGTAAAATGGCATTGCAGCGCAATGTGATTATAAATGATACATATCAGGTAAGACAGGTATTAGCCAGCAGTGAGTTGGCTATTGTATATGCAGGGCGAGATCGTAATACGGGTGCCAAGGTAGCCATTAAGGAATTTTTCCCACAGAGACTGGCTGAACGTCAGGCAGACAAGCGTGGGGTGTTCTGCTCTTCGCGAGGATACGGTGGGCAATATCAGGAGTTACTGGCTGCATTTCTGCTCGAAGGTGA
Organism: Paenibacillus sp. FSL M8-0212; assembly: GCF_038004645.1. Taxonomy (NCBI): domain Bacteria; kingdom Bacillati; phylum Bacillota; class Bacilli; order Caryophanales; family Paenibacillaceae; genus Paenibacillus; species Paenibacillus sp. FSL M8-0212. Next base: position 4,490,375 of record NZ_JBBORP010000001.1, read on the forward strand.
ACTGTTATCGAAACTGGATCATCCTCATATTGTTTCGTATTTGGATCATTTTGAAGCGAATGATACGGGGTATCTGGTTATGGAATACTGCACGGGAATCACATTGACCGAGTATCTGAATGAACACAACCATGCTCTTGATGCTGCCTTCATAACAGAGACGCTGCTTCCACTGGTGGATACATTGGATTACATACATAAGCAAGGCATTCTTCACCGGGATGTGAAACCTTCCAACATTATGGTGATGGAGGATGGTACACCCAAACTTCTGGACTTTGGCTCAGCTACCCGTTGGCCTATGCAATCCGGAGAGAAACAGGTGATATTTACATCGGCAGGTTATTCTCCGCTGGAGTTCTATTCGGAGAAATCCAGTCAGGGACCGATGTCGGACATCTATAGTTTGGCAGCTCTGCTCCATTATTGGACATGCGGGCAACCCCCTATGGACGTGAAACAGCGGTTGTTCCAAGATGAATTACCATCAGTTCGTTCACATAATGAGTATGTGAATCCTTGGCTCGCTCGTGTTATTCATTGGGGTTTGACGGTTCGTTCTGAGAAACGCTGTGCCTCTTTAGCTTGGGTCAGAAGCTCGCTGCGAATTCAAGCCTGGGTATGGAAAGTGCGCAAGCCAGGTACAGTGGAATGGTCTTTAGCCGAGAATGAACATACGCAGGTCTATGAAGTGGAGTCGAAAAAGCAACATGAGACGGCGTAAGCAGTCATGACCTATGTTTAGATACGCTTAAATGAAAGCATAGCTGTTAAATAGGTGTAAAATATAAACAAGTCAGTTCTTCCCCTTACATATGGGGCGAACTGGCTTGTTTTCTTTTATAGCTTATAGAATACATCATCGTTTACCAATGCCATCCATTCGAGATATACGTTAAAAAAGCTTACATGTCTCGTTCTGTTTAGAACAATGGTGTAAGCTTTTTTCGCGTTTTTTAACAGATATTTAATTGAATCCAATCAAAAAATAACAAAAAAAGTAATTTGTTTTTGAAAAAACTCTTCATTTTCGAAAGTGATTTTAGGTCTAAAGAAACTTGTTTATCAAATTCAGTTGTGAATAAAAGAATAGAATCCTGAATTTGTTAAATAAAGTCACTAAATTAGATAATTCGGTCTATTTATATGTAAATTTTTCCGAAGGGTAACAAACTGATTCTTCTATTAACATACTCAATTACCCCAATTTACATCCCCTACGCTGCGGAATACGATAAGCCTAATCTGATCGTAAATCGCAGGAGGTATAAAATGAAACGAAAATCAACCCGATGGTTATCCGGTTTAGTAGCAGCAGGAGTCATGTTGTCTTCCATGTTCTCCTTACCTGCTTACGCAGCACCTTCTTATGGTCCTCTACAGCAGAGTGAAAGCGCTAAGTCCATTCTTCAATCACTGACGCCAGAGGAAAGACAAGCTTTGAATCAGCTTCAAGTCATGGACGGTGAAGTGATCGACTCCAAGGTGAATACCAAAAGTAACGATTTGGTCAAAGTGATCATCCAATTCAATAGCGAACCCGCTGCCGTTGCCTTGAAACGGGCTGGACTAAAATATGAGAAGTTGTCAGAGCTTACGGCCGCAAGCAGAGTAAAACAAAATCATCAGCAATTCAAGCAGCACATTAAGTCTTTGCAGCAGAAGAGAGGGCTATCTTATGATGCTGCCTCGATCCAAATCACTCAGGAGTATGAAAACGCACTAAATGGTGTTGCGTTAACAGTCCCTGGCGTAGCCGTAGAAGATCTGATGAAATCCGGAGTTGTGAAAAAAGTATGGGCTGACCAGGAAGTGGTACTTGATCTGCCAGAAACAGACACATCAAGTGAATTTGCATCTGCATCCGGAATACAACCTCGAATGGCTGATAGTGTGCCATATCTCGGAATCGACAAACTTCATGAAGAGGGTATCACTGGTAAGGGAATCAAAGTGGGTGTACTGGACACCGGAATTGATTATAATCATCCGGATTTAACAGGGGCGTATAAAGGGTATCGCGCTCATGCGGGTGAGGATCCAAAGCAAGTAGATCCAACGACAGTTAAAGGATGGGACTTTGTTGATAACGATGCAGACCCGATGGAGACGACCTATAAAGATTGGGAGAATTCGGGCTATAAGGAGCAAGGTGTATTAGCAGAAGATTATTATACTTCCCATGGAACACACGTATCGGGAACCATCGCTGGGCAGGCCCAAAATGATGTGGGGCATGCTGTAAAAGGTGTCGCTCCAGACGTAGACTTATATGTGTACCGTGTACTTGGCCCTGGTGGAAGTGGTGAGATGAGTGGCATTATTGCCGGAATTGACAAGGCTATTGAAGATGAACTTGATGTTATCAATCTATCCTTAGGGGCCGCCACGAATGATCCGCTGGATCCTTCTTCAATTGCACTGAATAATGCGATGCTGCAAGGCGTGGTGAGTATGGTTGCGGCAGGTAATGATGGACCCAATGAAGGTACGTTAGGTACACCAGGCGCGAGCGCGCTGGCCATTACGATTGGTGCTTCCGATGTTCCGTTAACTATTCCTACGGCTACAGTGACTCTGGATGTGTATAACAATCCAGGTGCGGGAGAGACAGAGGAAACACCTGTAATTGAAGAAGAACCTATTCGGGGGGAGGAAACACCTGCAGTAGAAGAAGAGGCATCGGCAGAGGAAAAAGAAACACCTATAGTGGATGAAGAAACTCCACCAACAGTAGAAGAACCATCTGCAGCAGATGTAGAAGCATCGACAACAGAAGAAGAGACACCAGCAGCAGATGTAGAAACTTCACTATCAGTAGAAGATGCACCTGATGCAGAAGTAGAAGCACCACCAGCAGCAGAAGAAGAAGCGCCAACAAAAGAAGCACCTGCTTCAACGTTTACTGAGGTGTTAACACTGTTTGGTAAAGATTTTGCTGACGATCTGACCACGCTTGAAGGCAAAACCTACGAACTTGTTTATGCAGGGCTTGGTAATGCTTTTGATTTTGAAGGTATTGATGTACAAGGCAAAGTGGCCCTAATCGCTCGGGGAGATATTGCACTCGATGCCAAGATTGTCAACGCAAGAAAAGCAGGGGCGGCAGCAGCAATCATTTATAACAATGTTGAAGGAACAATCCCTAATTATTTGGGTGAAATGAACGGGTATATTCCTACATTCCAAATGATGAGAGAGCTTGGAGAAAAACTAAAAGAGTTGAACGGTGTGACGGTCACCTTTGGCGCAGCAGGTCAAACCGTTACGGAAGGGAATAAACTGGCCGATTTCAGTTCCCGAGGCCCAGCCGCCGTGAATGATGATATTAAACCCGATATCGTTGCACCGGGCGTAGCTGTTTTTTCAACCTATCCTGTATTTGTGAATGATCATACGGGTGAGAATTATAATATTGCCTATGCACGAATTTCGGGTACTTCCATGGCAACCCCGCATATGGCAGGTATTGCTGCACTTATGCTTCAGGCACATGAAGAATATACACCTTTTGATGTGAAGACTGCTCTTATGAATACAGCTGTTGATCTGAACGGGAATTATTCCGTATATGAAGTAGGTGCAGGCCGAGTAGATCCGTACCGGGCAGTCCACACATCTGTATTTGCCAAAGTTCAGGATAAAACGATTCACTTCTCGAATGACGAATCCATCCTTATTGATGAAATTACAGGTTCCATCGTATTTGATAGTGCATATTTGGAAGAAAACGACCAGGGAATCGTATCTGACAGCCGAACAGTTAAGATCGAGAATAAAGGGGACGGTGCCAAAACGTATAACACTTCCATGAAGCTGTTAAACGATATGAACTTAAATGTTCATCTTCCAGAATCCATTACTGTAAGTGGCGGAAGTACGGAAGAGATGACTGTTTCAGTGGATATACCACAGGACACGCCAAGTGGTCGTTATGAAGGATATGTATATCTGGATACGGAAAATGCGGCGGATCATATTCAGATCCCATTCTCCATCCGTATTAGCGAAAAGGGTATAACTTCGGTGGAACTGATTCCACCATCCATCACAAACGATACTCCTTTCCATCAGTTCCTGAATCGTATTACACTGAGTGCTATTCAATTGGGAAGTCCCATTGACTCTGTGGATGTATTGCTGAAGGATCGCAAAACCGGCGAGGAAATCGGGTTTGTAGGTACCTTGAATTCGCAGTCCCTGCTACCGGGAGTGGAATATCTGATCCTGAATGTGTTTAGAGGTTATGCATTTCCGATTGACAACGGGGAGATCTCCAACGTTGCACGATTTGTCCCTGAGGGCAACTACACACTTGAATTCATCGGTACAGATTCGGACGCCAAGCAGTATTCATCCGAAAGATTGGTAGTTGTGGACAATACAGCCCCCGAGATTGATTTGGGTATTGAGCCTGGTTTACACGAACTCAATGATAGTATGCTGACGGAAAGGGAAGGTGGACAGGGCGTCTGGTATGATGGCACAGCTATCGATTCAACCATCCAAACCTTTGTTGATAATGGGATCACGGCTTATGATCAATCCTCCAATCGTGTCATTTTCTACGAGAATGGCAGTCCCTTTTATTCCGGTGATTTGCCTGTTTCCAAAGAAGGAAATATATCTTTTGGTATTACCAAAGAAGAATATGATAATGGTTACGAACTTCGACTCTTTGGATTGGATGTGGGTACAGCGGCCAATCCCGTCAAGGACCACCGCTATGGTTTTATTTCCGAAGGTAAACCTTATGTGACCAGCAAATATGACAAAGAACAAGTGCGTAAAGGAGATACAATTACCCAAACTATTCAATTGAACAATGTCGAGAAGTTAAACGGTATTTCGTTTACCCTGGAATCGATGTATGACTATAAACAATTTAACCGGATTGAGCCAACGCCTGAGCTGCAGGCATTACTGGATGCCACAGGTGCTCAAGTGAAAATCAGTGAGCCTGTAGTGGACCAAAGAGAACTCAGCTTTGAGGCATCCATCTCAGGTGGGTCCTTTGAAGGAATCACAGGGGATCTTGATTTGTTCCATGTTGTCTTTGATGTACCGAAGGATGAATTCTATTTTAAGAAAAGTGACGTACCATTTCTTGAAGTGAAATACACGACTGTTGGCATGAAAGAGAACGAAGAGAAATTGGCATTAACCGCGTTTAACACAGACAGTTATGAAGTGATCTCCAAATCCTCGAGAACATATGGTTTTGTACGTCCGGAAGCTTTTATGGTCGATGGAGAGTATCTGGATTTTGAAAATGACTATTCGGCAATGGGCATTGAAGTTTATGCCGAGACGGCTTCCGGTGAGAAATATGAGGGGACTGTGCAAAATTATGGTGAGTTCCTGATCGATGGGATTCCGGCAACAGGAGAAATGACGACCATCTACACACGAGTTCCGGGTCATTTACCTTCCAGGCTGGCAGTGGTTCTGAGCAAGACGATTGATGGCGAATATTATGGCATTAATCAAATGAATTCGTCAGACTTTACGTATGCAGGAGATATTAATGGGGATGGAGTCATCGATATCTATGACATGGAGCTTGTAACGAAACATTATCATACTTCGGATGAGATCGCCGATATTGACCAGGATGGCTCTGTAGGAGACGCCGAAGTGAATTATATTACAAATAACTTTGGAATGACTGCTAACTATTCTACCAAGAAGCCTGTTTTGCAAATTGGGGACAAAGACTTAGGGTACTTCCTCAATAAAATTCAGGAAATGAATAATGGTGGTTCTGGTAACAATGGGGGTGGTTCTGGAAATAGCGGTGGCGGCGGATCTTCTACGACCCCTGCACCTGTCCCAACACCTGCACCAACCACAGACCCAGATCCAAGCCAAAATCAGGTCATTACAGAAAAAGAATTGAAAGCTGTGACAAACGGTACCGCAGATGTGGATATTACAGTTGGTAAGAAAATTGAGTTGCCTGTTAATGCGGGGGACTTGTTGGGTGCGAATTCACTCACAATTTCTCAGCAAGGTGTATTATCGCTCACCATTCCATCTAGCGTATTGAAAGAACTGCAGACCAAAGGAGGTTCTGGTGCTGCTGGGGGCAAGATCATTTTGGATATATTGAAACAAGATGTGAAAGCACCAGAAACGAAACAAGGTCTTACGTGGACAACCGCAGGTGCTGCTTATGAAGTTGAACTGTATCTCCAGGTTTCCAGTGAGAAATTATCTCTGTCCTCGCTTCCTGAAGATTTTTCACTGACACTCCATTACGACAGAATGTTAAACAGCGATCTGATTGGAATGTATCATGAACATTCATCTGCGGATCAATGGGATTACGCAGGTGGGATTGTAGATGAAGAGAAGGGTACCGTTACTTCCCAATTGTCTGATATGGGCATGTATGCACCGTTCGTTTACGATAAATCCTTCGAAGACGTGGTACCAACGCATTGGGCAAGTAAAGCAATCAAGTCTCTTTCGGCGAAACATGTGCTGACAGGCAAAACAGAGACCGCGTTTGATCCACAAGGTCAAACGACTCGTGCCGAATTCGCTGCTTTAATCGTGAGAACTCTTGGTTTAGAGGTGAAAGGTAACGAATTGCCATTTGGTGATGTTAGTAAGGATGCCTGGTATGCAGACAGCGTTGCAGCTGCATATCAAGCAGGTTTGGTTCAGGGAATAGCGAATGATAAGTTTGCTCCGACCCAAACCATTTCACGTGAAGAAATGGCAGTGCTCATAATGAGAGCATACGAATATCAATCCCAATCAAACGATACCCAGTCGGCTGTTGCCGGTTATACGGATGAAGCAGACATTGCATCTTGGGCAAAAGAAGCTGTGGCGAAAGCTTCCGAGCTTGGTGTAATGAAAGGTTCTACTGGCGGGAAATTCAAACCCCAAAATAGTGCTACTCGTGCCGAAACGGCCCAAACGGTTCACAATTTACTTGCGCTGCTGAAATAAGAAGTACAAGGATAAGAGGTTCCTCTAACATTAGAGGGGCCTCTTATTTTATTGTTATTTTACTTAGTTAAGCTCCTGAAATTCTCTTCCCAAGTATGTCAGACTCCAATATATAACTGGCAGAGTCCATATTCGAACCCTATAATTAGGAATAAAATGATGGATTAAAACGAGGTGTAGTGATGATTGAAGGGAAGATTATTAAATTTTACCGGGAGAAAAGTAGACGAACTCAAGGCGAACTGGTGAAAGGGATCTGTTCAGTCACACATCTGAGCAAAATTGAACGGGGAATGACAGAGTATTCACAAGAAATTATGGACATGCTCTGTGATCGACTATGTATTGATATGGCAAGAGAAGTAGCGAGATATCATCAAATGAACGATCTTCTGGATTCATGGCAAGAGGCCATTATTATGCAGAGAACAGCTGAAGCTATTCGTCTCAAAGACAAGTTGGAAGAAGAACCGTTAAAAGGTATACCTGATTTGCGTTTATCCTATGACTTGCTGCGGATCCGATTTTACTTGTTTATGAATAATATCAATGAAGCCGAGAGACTTATAGCCGAAGTTGAAATTCCTGATGAATCGGAGCATTCATATGAACATTATTTTTATCACCATGTGATGGGGATTTATTATTTCCTTACAGGACATTATCGCAAGTCCATTGAGACGTTAACTTCAATTAATCAGTCCAAATATACGAATCATGAGTACTTCTATCATTTGTCTCTGGCATATCACTCGATATATTCGAATATTACGTCGTACTATTACGCTGAGAAAGCTATTCAGCATTTTCGGAAAACGCTCAATATGGTGCGGATCATTGACACTGAAACCATTATGCTGGTTCAGCTCAATTCCCGTGAGTATCATGATTTTCCTGAGACGAAACGCAGATATGAGAATCTGATTCGGATTAGTGATGATTGTGGGCTCCCTGACCGAAAAGCAAAGCTGTTGAACAATCTGGGTTATGAATATAACCGGCGGAAGCAATATGAGGATGCTGCTTACTGGTACAGACAAGCGCTTGATATCATTCCGGAGAAACAACCGTTATACCTGATGGTACTCAATAATTACATAGAATCTAATAGATTGGGTAACCTCATTTCTGCAAACAAGCTGTTGGACATGTCTCTGGAAGCCTTGCACAATTCTAAACTTGTTTCAGACGCAAGTTATATGGAATTGGAACTCCAGTCTGTCATTTTACAAGGGCAGGAGCAAGCGTATTACGAAATGATAGAAGAGCGAATTCTTCCTTATTATCGTGAACTTGGTTCCCAGTATCTCGCTGAACGTTATGAAGAGATATTGTTTCAGTACTATATGGATCATGGTGAAAAGGACAAGGCGCTCAGGCTCGCCAAAAATCGCTTTGAATCACAAGCGACTTCCCTTATATAAGGGTAATATAAGACTAAGAGAAGTGTCGACGACATATGAGTGGTTTGAAACGAACACCCCAACTCCGATACAATGTTCTCATAGAGTCTGAGAGAATGGATCAAATACGGTGCAGAAATGGAGAAAACCAATATGACTGATTTTATCAACGCTGACGATATTAATGACGTAATTCTGGCTGCGGCAGCAAACGAGCTGGAGCAGATGGTGGACAAAATGTGTGAGCTGATTGGCACGCCATTGGAACAGACGACTGAACTGGAGCGTCAGGTAATGGCTGCTTTTGGTTTTGGCGCGGTGTATGGTATCACTCATCGGGATCAGCTAGCAGAGCCGCAGGCCCATGCCTTGAGCATTCGGATGCTGATTAAACCATTTAATTATAGTGAACAGCAGGCGGTTGATTTTGCCGATGATCTGATTCGTGTGGCTTCCGATCGTGAGGTTCATCCGGTGATGAATACGATTATCCAACGTGGGATTGATGGACACCGCCAATTCAATCAGGAAGACGATGAAGGATTGGAACGTAACATTCAGGAGATTTTAACAGCGGTTCAATCGCAGTAATATACGGGTTTTATTAGATGTGGGAGATGATTGCATTGGATCTGATGAAATTAAGCAAAGAACTCTCATACGCTCTGCGACATGCACCATGGGAGTATGAGTTGGAACTGGATGAAGAGGGTTGGGTGGAAATCTCGCAATTGCTGGTGGCTTTACATGAAAGTCCGCAGTGGAAGGAAGTCACGCAAGCCGATCTGGAGCAGATGATCCAAGCCTCGGAGAAAAAGAGACATGAAATCCGTTCTGGCCGTATCCGGGCATTGTATGGACATTCGACACCCCATAAGATATCGAAGTTATCTGCTGAGCCACCGGAAACCCTGTACCATGGGACTCCGGCACGCGCAGTGAATTCTATTATGGAACATGGCTTACAGCCGCGGCAAAGGCAATATGTACATCTGTCCGCAGATATCGATACGGCCAATCAGGTGGGACGAAGACGGGATGATCAGCCTGTTATTTTGAAAATCAATGCTGCTCAAGCGGCCACAGATGGAATCCTCTTTTATCATGGAAACGAAAATATCTGGCTGGCCGATCATATTCCCGCACGTTATATTCTTGAGCAGTGAGCAGTGTACAATGAGTTGATGAACTGTTGTGGAAAACATAAATACCTATCTCGAATTACAGCAGTCGCAATCAACGGGTGAGTGTACGGTCATTCTTACAACGGGAATATCATTGTATTGATCTCTAGCTACACAAAAAAGGGACACATCCAACATTTGTTGGTGTGTCCCTTTCTTATATTCAAAACTTACTTGCCTACAATCGCTTTAATACCTTCGCTAAGTGGCTGAGCCGGACGGCCAAGCAATTTCTCTAATGTATCACTTTCTACAGCCAATGCGCCTTCACGGATGGCACTTTGCATATCAACAAGCATCGATACGACAAAGTCCGGTAGACCTGCACCTTTCATGATGTCAGCGTAAGCGGCATCGTCCACGTTCTGCACGTTGATTTCCTGCCCAAGCACTTCACCAACAATGGCAGCCAGTTCAGCTTGCGTGCGTAGTTTGCCGGACAATTCATATACGGTATTCTCATGTCCTTCGCCTGCAAGTACAGCTGCTGCAGCATGGGCATAATCACTGCGGGTAGCCCAGCCTACTTGGCTGTCATTGGTGGCATGAACCCAAGGTGCGCCTTGTGTAGCGGCTTGCACACTGCCTGCTTCATTTTCCAGGTACCAGTTGTTGCGCAGGAAGGAATACGGAATACCGGATTCACGAATAGCTTTTTCTGTAGCGCGGTGAACTTCCGCCAGGGAAAGGGTATTTTTCTCTGCATTCACAACGCTTGTATAAGCGATGAAACCCACACCTGCGCTCTTGGCAGCGTCAATGGCAGCCTGATGTTGGCGAATACGCGTTTCATTGTCACCATCGGTGGAGATGAGCAACAGGCGGTCTACACCGGCAAAAGCTTTCTGCAACGTCTCCGGTTGATCGAAGTCACCGTGACGCACGTCAATGCCTTGGGTGCGGAGTGCTTCCGCTTTCTCAGGATTACGTACACTTACTGCCACATCCTTGGCAGAATCCGTTTTTAACAATGCTTCTACAACCAGTGAACCCAATTGACCTGTTGCGCCAGTAACCAAAATTTTCATTTTCTTTTCCTCCTAGGGTATGTGTTGTTGGTTGCATATGATTGTAATCAAAAATGTTATAACAGGTGTGATTACAACGAAAGGGTTAAAAAAAGCTCATTATGAGCTTTTTTATTCAGAAACATGAATCTGATCCATCATCTGCTGTATGGTTACACGATTCAAGCGCTGTTCCATGGCTGTCTGAGCCTCAATGAGTTCGGCACGCAAGGTGTGTTCAATCATGTTGCCGACCGGACATTTCGGATTCGGATGTTTGTGAAAGTTAAACAATTCCCCATCCTCCACGACCTCAAGCGCTCGATATACATCAAGAAGGGTAATGTCGGCCGGATCTTTCAACAAGGAAGCACCGCCCACACCGGGTCTGACGTCAATCAGACCAGCCTGTTTCAGCTTGGACATAATCCGCCGAATAATCACGGGATTTGTATTCACACTCTGTGCGATCACATCTCCGGTGCATTCATTAGGCATAACAGCGATCAGGGACAGGGTATGAACCGCAATGGAAAAGCGACTGCTGATTTGTCTCATGGGATAATCACCACCGTTGTAACTATAATAGTTACAAAGTGATCGGATGTCAATTCTTTTATATCATATGTGAATTGATCGTTGCTGTTATCCTGTAATCGTAGATGATCAAACAGATGATAATTGAACTATCACCTATGTCAAATAAATGAGTTGTGGTTCTTTTGAAGCGTTAAAAAAGAAGTAGGTTTCAAACATTTTAATGTAATAATAGGGCTTAATTCCTATTATTTCCAAGTTAAATGGAACTATATGGTTTTCTTGTTTGCGTACAGAAGAATAAAAATGACAAAAGCTTCGACAAAATAGAAAATTATGTATGAATTGACAAATGTAAAAGCGATTATATAATGTGTGTATCTACAAGATTGTACATTTAGTTACAAATGATTCCAAATAACAAACGGCGGGAGTGGGACAGGCATGTGGTTTTTGGTTCTATGGTTGTTAGGTCTAATCTCAGGGGGAGTACACCTATATGTGTTAGGTTTTCCCGGGGAAATGAGCGAGATTAGCAGAGTATTGCTGCTTCATCAGTTTGTGGTTACGTTTGGATTGGTTGGAGTGATTGGTTATGTTGTCAACATTGCCAGAGCGGATCAGACAGCCAAAATGTTAGGATGGCCTGGTGGACCATTTCAGGTTAAATACGGTTTTTCCCAGGTAGGGCTTGGAGTTATGGGGATTATGGCCATCTGGTTCCAGGGGAACTTTTGGGTGGGTGTATTGGTAACGATGTACATATACGGATTAAGTGGTCTTTGGTCACATACTTATGTCATGATTAAAAATCGCAAGGCAGATGGAGACAGTATCGGGAATCTCATTATGGATGTGGTGTATCAAACGTTTATCACGGTTCTCTCTGTATTGGCTGGCGGAATCTGGGTAATGCACTAAGCTGTAATTGATTTTTTGCCTTACACAGCTTGAATCTCAATTAAACGATGAGGTGTGGTCGTGATGGTACAAAAAACCGTTGAACTTTCCGAAACACAAAAGGGAATCTATTTTGATTGTCAGGTGAATGATCCCACTTCGTATAACATCTCAGCTTCAATACAATTTGATTATCTTCAAATGGAGATATTTCGCCAGGCCATCGAATTGCTTATGTATGAGCAAGTGGTGCTGCGTACTCGGATTGAGATTCAAAATGATGTACCCGTGTTATCCGTTCATGAAGATATGGACTACTCACTTGCCTTGTGGGACCTAAGTAGCGAGCATCAGGAGAATCCAAAGGAACAACAGTTAGAAGCATTGGTAGATGAATGCATCGGGACACCTTTTGTGCTGGAGAAAGGTCCTCTGTTCCGTATAATGATTGTTCAGATGGATAAAAGCCGATATATTCTGACCTTATGTATTCATCATTTAATATGTGATGGCTTGTCGCTTGAACTGATGAAAAACAAACTTATCCAGTCATATACATGTCTTCTTGAAGATCAGCCTGTGGATGTCAAGCTGGATGAAGGGTTCATCTCTTATGTTGAGGCAGAGAACAAGAAACTGCACGAAAACAAGTATTCCAAAGAGCGGGAATACTGGTTAAACAAAATGAAGGGAGCGGAACCTCTTTCTCTAAAGCACGACTTTCCAGCAGGTTCTGTACAAGAAGGTATTGGTCATGAACTGCGATTTGATATTTCGGAATCGTTAATGGCTGATATTACACAGATGTCCAAAGATAATGAAGTAACCGTTTTTATGTTCTTTATGGGTGCCTTTGGCATTCTTATGAGCAAATATGTCGGTACAGACGATATCACCTTTGCCTCCCCATATTCTCATCGTCCCGGTATGGACTTGGAAGAAACGATTGGATGTTTTGTCCATATGCTGCCTATGCGATTCCATATTGACCTCGAATCAACTCTAAAACCTCTGCTGCAACAAGTAGCCACAACCTGGATGGATACGTATAGGAACATCGGATATCCCAATAACCTCATTGTCAGAGACAGCATGTTACAGGCTCAACCCGGATCACCATCGTTGTTTGATATCTCCTTTGTTTATGATTCCTATGAGGAAGATATGCTCGGAACTCGTATTCTGGATCAGGATAAGGTTACATTTCCAGGAGATCTAATGGTGGTGTTGAGTCGTCTACCGCAAGGGGCTCAGTTGAAGCTGCAATATAAACCGAGCTTGTTCCGTGAAGATTCAATGGAGCGAATGGGCCAACGATTTCTATACTTGCTGAATCAACTAGTAACCAATTCTGATCAAAAAATCAGTGAGTTCAGCCTTCTGATGCAGGATGAGAAAGAAAACCTATTGTACCGATTCAATCAAACTTCTTATTTTCCCTACACTCCACAACATATTATGGATATATTTCACGATAAAGTAGCGCGTTTCCCGGAGCGGGTAGCTCTAATGGAAGGGAAGCAGCATCAGACCTATGCGCAGGTCAACGCAAAAGCGAATCAATTGGCTAGGCAGATCGTTGCGAGTAAGAAAAGTGATAACGCGGCAGTCGGCGTGCAGATGCCACGTTCCTCGGATATGGTCATTGCCCTATTGGCTGTATTAAAAGCCGGATGTGCTTTTGTGCCTGTAGACCCTTCCTATCCTTTGTCCAGAAAGGCCTATATTATGTCGGATGCAGACATATCCATAGTGCTGGCTATGCAGCCCGAAAAAGATGACAAGACTCTGGATGTCCAGTACATCTACGTTGAGGGAGATCAGGCCTATACGGGGGATGCCTCAAATCTTGAAGAGGCGCTGAATCCGCATAGCCTTGCCTATATCATGTACACATCCGGATCAACAGGCAAGCCCAAAGGAGTCATGGTTGAAAATCATAGCGTAGTCAATACACTGCTTGATCTGGAGCGTCGTTTTCCAATGCAGGCGCAGGATGTTTACTTGCTGAAAACAGCATATACCTTTGATGTGTCCGCCACGGAACTTTTCGGCTGGTTCATGGGTGAAGGCGCACTAAGTATTCTTGAGCCTGGAGCAGAAAAAGACCCTGCTCGTATTGTGTCTACGGTGGCATCACATAAGGTGACGCACATTAACTTTGTTCCAACGTTATTCCGTCTTTTTCTGGAAACGATGGAGCTCCGCTCCGATCTGTCAGCATTGGAAACGCTAAAATGGATGTTTGTTGGCGGAGAGGCAGTCACGCCAGACATCATTGAGAAATTTAACAGGTTAGGCATTAGAGCAAGTCTGGAAAATGTATATGGTCCAACCGAATGCACCATATGGGTTTCTCATTATCCGTTAAGCCATTATGAAGGCTTGGGCAATGTACCGATTGGCTACCCGCTCAATGAGTCCAGATGGTATGTCGTCGGACATCATGATGAGCTTCAGCCGTTAGGTATTCCAGGGGAGCTTTGTCTTAGCGGTGTTGGGCTTGCACGTGGATATCTGAATCTGGAACAGATGACCCGAGAGAAGTTTATCCCTAATCCTTTCTTTCAAGAAGGACAGGACGCAGAACATTTCAGGTACATGTACCGCACAGGGGATCTGGTACGTTCACTCCCAAGCGGTACGATCGAATATCTGGGACGCATTGATTTCCAGGTTAAAATTCAGGGCGCCAGACTGGAGACAGGCGAAATTGAGAATACCCTGTCAACCTATCCGGGTGTCATCCAGACCGTGGTAGTCATGAAATCATTTGAAGGTAGGTCCGGCTTGCTGTATGCCTACTATCTGTCAGAGCAGGAGCTGCCTTCTGTCGAATTGAGAGAGCACCTGTCTCGTTCGTTACCGGCATATATGATACCATCCGTTTTTGTACATAAATCCGAATTTCCATTGAATAGCAGTGGGAAGATTGACCGGAAGGCACTCATGGCAGATATCACGCATGCTCACGCTTCCAGTACGTTTTATACCGCCCCGTCTTCTGAGCTTGAGAAGGTTATAGCTGAAGTGTGGGCCGAAGTGCTCGGTGTTGAGAGAGTAGGGCGCGATGACCATTTCTTTGAATTGGGCGGAAATTCATTTTCTGTCATTCAGGCTCACAATAAACTAAAGCATTATACCGATGTGGAGTTCCCTGTTCCTCGTTTTTTCGAATGCCCGACTTTGCGTCAATTTGCGGCGCTGGGATCAAAAGATGAGGGAGTTCGGATACCGACTGAAAGGGAACAATTGTTTCAACGAAAAGACGGCATTATGCGTGAGGACATTGCAATTGTGGGAATGGCGGTGAATGTGCCGGGTGCTGAGGATATAAGGGAGTTCTGGAGTAACCTTGTTGAACGGCGGGAAAGCATTCACTTTTATAGTGATGATGAATTGAGGGAGCTTGGTGTGGAGGAAGCGCTGCTGCGTTCACCTCGTTATGTCAAGGCAAAAGGACGTGCCAACGGCATCGATGAGTTTGACGCAGGGTTCTTTGACTATACTCCCGGTGAAGCCAAAATGATGTCTCCCCAATTCAGACTTTTGTATCAGGGAATATGGGAAGCGCTGGAGGATGCAGGCTGCAGACCGGATGAAGCGGGTAAGGTGGGTGTGTTCCTTGGCGGGTCCGATGACTTCGAATGGTACCGTCAAGTACTTTTTAACGATGCTAACTATAGCAGTAAATACGAAGCATTTACCCTCAGTACCAATCATTTTCTCGCTACCCGAATGGCTTATAAGCTTAACTTAAAAGGGCCGGCCTATACCGCTCTGACGGGATGTTCTACTTCACTGGTTACACCTCATCTGGCATGTCAATCTTTGATCGTTGGAGAATGTGATGTGGCCGTGGCTGGTGGGATCACCGTGGAGTTGCCCAATGAAGGGGGTTACATATTTGAGGATGGCATGATGTTCTCCACAGATGGACACTGTCGTCCATTTGATGCGGCAGCCAGTGGAACCGTCTTCTCCAATGGTATGGGAATTGTGGTGCTGAAGCGGGTAAACGATGCTCTGCGGGACGGAGATCATATCTACGGGGTCATCAAAGGCTCAGCAATTAACAATGACGGACAAGAGAAACTCAGTTTTCTTGCTCCTAGCGTAAGCGGACAGGCTGAAGTCATTCAGGATGCTTATAAGGTAGCCGGAGTAGACCCGGAAACGGTGAGTTATATCGAAGCACATGGTACGGGAACGTTGCTTGGTGATCCAATTGAAGTAAACTCGTTAACTCGGGCCTTTGCTTCCGACCAAAAGCAATTTTGTTATCTGGGTTCGGTCAAAGGCAATGTGGGACATATGGATACAGCCGCAGGTGTGGTTGGTTTAATCAAGGTAGCTCTCAGTCTTGGACAAGGTTATATCCCTGGAACAGCGAATTATGAGCAGCCTAATCCCAAAATTGATTTTTTGAATACGCCTTTTAAAGTTAATGCACAAGGTGTGGACTGGAAACAGGGCAATGTTGGAGTCATGCGCGCAGGAATCAATTCATTTGGTGTGGGGGGCACGAATGCTCACATGGTATTGGAGGAGGCTCCCGAGATGGAGAAGTGCAGTCCCGATGATGACGTAAATATATTGCTTTTTTCCGCCAAAACAGAGCACTCGCTGAACCGCACCGCTGAACGGATTATGGAACATCTGACTCAGCAGCCGGATCAATCTGTATCGAACGCAGCGTGGACCTTGCAATCAGGTAGATCTGTTTTTGCGTATCGTAAGGCACTCATTCTGGATAAGAAATGGAAGGATAATCCGGACAAGCTGATACAGCAGCTGGGGAAAGCACGAGTATACCATTCGGCTCAAGGAACTCGTCCCGTATACTTTATGTTCCCCGGACAGGGCAGTCAGTATCAGGGAATGGGTGCAGAACTATACAGATCTACAGAGCAATCAGGCCTGGCCCCAATCTTCAGAAGTTATATCCAGGAAATATTGGACCTTCTGCCCGCGGAAGAACGAGAAGATAAGCTGTCCGTTGTATACGGAGATCAGCAGCCTGAGCGAATAAACCAGACAGAGTACAGCCAATTCGCACTGTTCATGACAAGTTATGCGCTGGCCAAGTCGCTGCTGGATCTGGGCATCAAGCCAGATGGCATGATCGGGCACAGCATTGGTGAGTTGGCTGCCGCAGCGGTAGCGGGTGTATTCGAACTTGGAGATGCTGTCAAGTTAGTTCGACTTCGCGGACGTCTGATGCAGCAACAACAACCCGGGGTCATGCTTGCCATTATGGCGGATGCACAGCAGGTAAAGTCACAACTGGAGGAAGACGTGTGGCTTGCCCTGGTGAATACTACAGGTTCCAGTGTGATTGGTGGGACAGCTGAAGCCATTTCACGGATGGAAGCCAAGGCTGAAGGACTGGGCTGGAAGTGCATTCGTGTGAAGACTTCCCATGCCTTCCATACGCCAATGATGAATCAGGCTTCCGAGGAATTTAGACGTTATTTAGCAGAGCATTCACTTCATACGCCACAGATCCCATTACTGTCCAATACCAGTGGAACATGGGCGCTTGGAGATGAAATCACACAACCTGACTATTGGTCCCGTCATATTTTACAGCCGGTGTTGTTTGAATCAAACCTGGCTGAAGTGTTGAAGGATGAGCGGGCTGTATTAATTGAAGTAGGTGCAGGACGAACACTAAGCTCCTTTGCCAGACAGCACAGTCAATCAAGAGATTCCCAGACGGTACTGAATATGCTACGTCACGTAAGGGAAACGGAGCAGGATAGTATCTATGTGAACCGCAGACTTGCGGAGTTATGGTGCGAAGGCATTGAACCGGACTGGAAGGTGCTCAAAGGGCAGACGGTACGACGCAAATGCTCTCTGCCTACTTATGTTTTCAACAAACAATCCTATCCTGTCAGTGTTTCTCTTTCTGGCTCATCAGCAGCGGAAGGAATGGGTACCGGGGATGATACGGGGCATGCAGAGCAGGGTATGGGAAGTGGCTCTACTCTAGTAAAAGGGACAGTTTATACAGGTGATTCCGACCAACTGAAACAGATTGTCCTGGACGCATATCGAACGATTTTTGGCATCGATGATCTAGATGAAGAGGTTAATTTCTTTGCGGTCGGAGGAGATTCTCTCAAAGCAGTCAGCTTGTCTGCATGGATCCGGTCTCATTTAGGAATTCAGCCTGAGGTAGCAGATATTTTCAATCATTCAACGCCTATTCAACTGGCGGAGCATCTCTATGTCATGGCGAAACCAAAAGTGGACCAACAGACCATTCAATCAGCACCCACTATGGATGCGTATCCAATCTCTTCTGCACAGATGCGTATGTTCACACAAGCGATGCTTGATCCAGGCAATACGGCATACAACCTACCATCTGCAACCATTATTGAAGGTGAATTGGACCGTATAAGAGTTGAGGCTGCTTTGCAGAAGTTGATACAGCATCATGAGGCGCTCAGAACATTGTTTGAGATACGGGGTGGTCAGATCGTTCAGATCATCCAACCTTCGGTTCGCTTAAGTATGGGCTATGCAGAGCAGCATGTGGCAGATGACCAAGAGTTGCCTGCGATGATCGAGACATTGATTCGTCCTTTTGATCTGGGGAGTGCTCCGCTTATGCGGGTTGAACTGATTAAGATAGGCGAGCGCAAGCATCTGCTATTCTTTGATATTCACCATATTATCGCAGATGGTACATCTGTCGAAATCATCACTCGTGACTTCAACGATTTATATTTTGGCAAAGAGCAAGCAGTCCGATTGCAGTACAAAGATTACGCGGTATGGCAGCAGCAGCGTCTCGCATCACAGGAATACAATTCACATCAAACATACTGGCTGGACCATCTTGGCCCTTCTTTACCTGTGCTGGAGCTTCCACTTGACCAGGAGCGTCCATCACAGCGATCCATGCAAGGGGGACGTTTCCATTTCACGTTGAATCGTTCGGTAACACAAAACTTGCACGAGCTGGCTTCCTCATCGGAAGCATCCATGTATATGGTAATGCTAAGTGTGTGGAATCTTCTTCTCGCACACCGCTCAGGTCAGCAGGACATTGTGGTAGGAACCCCTGTTGCAGGAAGGATGCAAGAGGAGTGGAAAGAGACGGTAGGCATGTTTGTCAATATGATTGCGATGCGGAATTTTCCAACGTTTGATCGTACGTACACTGATTTTTTACGCGAACTTAAACAACATACACTAGATGCTTTTGCGTATCAGGAGTATCCGTTTAATGAGCTTGTGGCACAACTGGGCGTGACACGTGAGTTGAACCGAAATCCGGTATTTGATGTTTGTTTTGATTATCAGAACATGGATTTGCATGGACTTGAACTTCATGGTTTGCAATTCAGTTCTTTTCCGGTGGAGACGGGTACGTCTACTTATGATCTGTTAATGACCTGTCAAGAAAACAGGGAGAAGCAGGTGATTGAAGGATATATCGAATACTCGCTGGATCTGTTCCACCGGGACACAGTGGAAGGTATGATGCAGGAGTTCATCGGACTCTGCCAAGAGGTTGTACAACAGCCTAATCTGTCTCTGAGCGAACTGTTTGAGAGAAACGAACGTTCTCATGAGCACCCAGTCCATCGTCTTGCTGGTCCACGTCTGGATTACAATTCTGCGGGGGGTCTGCATCGGCTGTTTGAGCTGCAGGCAGAACACACACCAGACAAGAAAGCTCTCCTTGTATCATCCGGAGCCTCTTTTACCTACAGGGAGCTTAATGAAAAAGCTAATACGCTGGCTTGGAAGCTGATTGATCAAGGTGTGCGCCGGGATGAACCTGTGGGCATATTATCCAGACGAGATGAATCATTGATCATTATGCTATTGGCAGTGCTGAAAGCTGGGGCGGCTTATGTGCCTCTGGACCCTGCTTTTCCGTCGCAGCGCATCGTGAATATGATCGAAGACAGCCGGATGAACGTACTGCTGTGTACGCCTGATGAAGAAGAAACAGTGACTTTTAGCGGAGAGAGATTTGTGTATGATCCAACTGCCCAGGATGTGCGTTCATCCGTTAACCCGGACATAAGCTTCCTGTCTTCGGACCTGTCCTGTGTGATTTTTACCTCAGGATCAACGGGGCGTCCCAAAGGGGTCATGATTACTCATGAGGCGATGGTCAATTTTGTTGAGGACATCAGGCACCGACATATTTTTGCACATGAGACAGATCGCATCATCAGTGTAACGACCATATCTTTTGATATTTTCGGATTTGAAGTGTGGACACCATTATGCACCGGATATTCGCTGTATCTGGCCAATGAGCAGGAGCAGCTTGACCCGGCTCTTGCTTCACGTCGAATACGTGAACATGGTATTACGCACATTCTTAGCACGGTCTCACGCATTAAGGCATTTGTAGAAAACCCGGAATTCGCTCAGGCGCTGGGCAATCTGCGGTGTGTTCTTACCGGAGGGGAAAATGTCCCTGTGGGACTCCTCACCGATCTGAAGCGGCTTACGCCTGCTCGAATCTTTAACATGTATGGACCAACGGAAACTACGATCTGGTCAACGACCAAAGAATTGAATGACACAACCGCGATTACCATTGGCAAGCCCATTACCAATACAGAGATTTATATTCTGAATGATGAAGGTGAAATACTGCCACCTGGCAGCTATGGAGAGCTGGGCATTGCAGGAAAAGGATTATCCCGCGGTTATCTGCACAACGCTGCTGAGACCGATGCCCGATTCATTGCAAACGCCAATGTTTTGGGAGGCCGTTTGTACCGAACTGGTGATCTGGCCCGTATACTGCCGGATGGGGATGTTGAGTTAATGGGACGGTTGGATCAGCAAGTGAAGGTTCGGGGTTACCGGATTGAACTGAACGAGATTGAGCAGGCAGCGATGAATAATGAACGTGTAAGAGAAGCTGTCGTTAAGGTAGAAGGGGCCGAGCCACATTCATTGCAATTAATCCTTTTCTACAGTCTGAAGCCTGGGATTGGGCCTTCCGTTATGGAAGATGAAGACGTACAGCTTCGGACTTGGTTAAAGCAGCGGCTTCCACACTACATGATGCCTTCTCGCTTGATTCGTCTGGAAAATCTGCCTGTGCTGCCTAATGGCAAACTGAATCGCAATGCCCTTCGTCTGGCTGATTTTGAAACGGGAGAGAAGGCTAATCCGGCTCTGGTTTATGGCTCATCGATTCAAGGAATGGAGCAGGCAAAAGTTGATCTGGAGAAGATGCTTATTGCAGCGTGGAAGGAAATATTGAATCTGGATACGGTTAATATCCATGATCACTTTTTTGACATCGGAGGCAACTCGCTGGGGCTTATTCTGATTAATAATCGGCTGAATGCCTATCTGGATAAAAGCGTTCCGCTGGTGCAATTGTTTGAGCATTCCTCCATTGCATCACTGGTCAATCATCTGGTGGCGGAGCAGATGCTGCCGACAGTTACACAACAGGTACAAGAGGAGAGCGGGAATATCGCTTCGGTTGGATATCCTGTTACGAACCCGGGCCCGACAGCAGCTCCCAAAGATGACGTGATGAGCACAGTTGAACACAGCAAACTGGAGCAGAGCAGACCGGAACAGAGTATCCCGTTTGCTTCAGAACACAGTAGCAGAATTTCTTCTTCGACGGATATCGCAGTCATTGGCATGGCAGGGCATTTTCCCGGTTCAAGAAATATTGAGGAGTTCTGGGATAACCTAATGGCAGGTAAGGATGGTATCACCCGTCTGAATGAGGAGGATCTAACCGCTGCGGGTGTACGACCGGAAGACTTCAAACATCCCGATTATGTATGGGCCAAAGGTGTACTGCAAGACACTGAGTATTTTGACTCCGGATTCTTCGAATATCCGCATCAGGAATCCAACATGATGGATCCGCAAATACGGCTGCTGCATCAGTGCTCATGGGAGGCGCTTGAGCATGCCGGGTGTGATCCTTACAGTTATGAGGGAGCTATAGGATTGTTTGCGGGAAGTGGACTAAGCTTACCATGGATGGTGCAATTTCTCGGTCGTTCCGGTAATTTGCTACAGGCTTTTGAAGCCATGACTTTAAATGAAAAGGACTATATTACAACTCGGGTATCTCACAAATTAAATCTGAGAGGGCCGAGTATGGCCGTACAGACCGCATGTTCGACCTCTTTGGTTGCTATCCACCAAGCTGCTGAATCGCTGATTCGGGGAGAGTGTGATGTGGCACTTGCGGGAGGTGTCTCTATCTCCTATCCGCTCAAAGAAGGTTATCACTGGCATGAAGGCATGATTTATTCAAAGGATGGTCATTGCAGACCATTTGATGAGCAGGCATCTGGTACTGTGTCTGGTAATGGATGCGGAATGGTTGTGCTCAAGTCACTCCGCCACGCGCAGAGAGATGGAGATCATATCTATGCAGTCATTAAAGGTTCGGCGATTAATAATGATGGCATGGACAAAATTGGATATACGGCACCGAGTGTGGCCGGGCAGGTCAAGGTTATTAAATCTGCCCTTCATCGTTCGGGAGTGTCTCCAAAAGAGATCTCCTATCTAGAGGCGCATGGAACAGGAACCAAGCTGGGGGACCCGATTGAAATCGAAGCGCTCAGGCAGTCATGGGGAACAGATCTTAGGAATTATTGTGCTCTAGGTTCTGTGAAAGCCAATATTGGGCATCTTGATGCGGCAGCAGGTGTCGCTGGTTTTATTAAAACCGTACTGACGCTTTATCACCGGGTGGTTCCGCCACAGATTCACATGAATCGGACGAATCCGATGTTGGAGCTGGAGCATAGTCCCTTCTATATCAACAGGGAGCCACAGCCACTAGAAGACTCGAAGCGTATCCTGCGAGCAGGTGTCAGTTCGTTTGGGATCGGGGGGACCAATGCTCACGTCATTCTGGAGCAGCCTCCTGTTCAAGAGAGCCAAGCCAATTATGAGTCATTGCTTCTGCTGCCCTTCTCGGCCAAAAGTGAATCTGCGCTGGAACGCACGTACGATTCGGTTCTACAGGCGATGCATGCATTGCCGGAGCAGTTGCCCAATGCTGCGTGGACGCTACAGAAGGGAAGAAGCAGATTCATTCATCGTAAAGCGCTAATCGTTGTAGACGGTTATATTCCGCCAAGCGAGCAGTCTGTGGAGTTTGAGACACAGGCAAGTGTGATAAATGGGAAGACTAAGGTCATGTTTTACCTCAGCGGAAATGCAAATTGGGAAGCGCGCAAGATTCGGGAACTATATGCTTCTGTGTATCGGAGCCAGGTCTCAGAGATATTCAAACAGCACTTTGAAGAGATACTGAACCTTTTTGAGTCCAAGGAACAGTATGCCATTCGCCAAGGCATAGGGCGATCGTTAACTGATTCAAGGCTTGAGCGCATGCAGTGCTTTGTTGTGCAATATGCTCTTTATAAAACCGTGATGCAGCTTGGTGTCAAGCCAGATGCTGTCTGTGGACAAGGCGTTGGCGAACTGGTGGGGTTGGTTATTAGTGATGCACTTGATCCAGTACATGCCGTAGGGCTTTTATACAATTTGGAGCATTGGTCACTAGAAGAAGGAGCATTGTCAGATGCTTTGACTGGAAGGATGACAGATGCAACTGTAACAGACCATGCGTTGAGTATTGCACCACTGTTATCTCCAAATTTCCTGTTTACGCTGCTAAATCGCAAGACGCTTTCTGAATCTGATGGGCATACGTTGTGGATCGTTTCGAATCAGCAGCAGGATACAGACCAAATAGCCTCGGATTCATTTTCAGAGTCAAACATCATTGCTCTTACTGGAGATCGTCAGAGCTTGCTTGAGGCAGACGTGTATTTAATGAAAGTACTTGCTTTTTGCTGGTGCTCTGGCATGGAGTTGGATTGGGAAGAGTTAAACGGAACGGGGGGGAGGCAAAAAATCTCCCTGCCGACGTATTCCTTTGATCCCATTGTTCATCAACATGATGTTGCGTTGTATCAGCTTGCAGGTATGTCGCAGGTTGCAGCGGGTTCTATCGCAGCATTAGACCAATCTCCATCTGGGAAAGTCAGGGTTCAACGGACTGATGATGAGATAAGGCATGTATTATCGCAATTGTGGCAGGAGTTGCTTGGTCATGGAGAAGTCGGCCTTGAAGATGATTTCTTTGAGCTTGGGGGTCATTCATTAAAAGCGATTTCCTTGGCATCGAGGATTAAAGAAATGTTTGGATTAAATTTGGGGCTGGAAGAGGTTTTTGATCATTCAGTGTTTGAACACATGGTTCAATGGATTACTGAACATCAGGCTACAAGTGACTCTGATTCAGTGAACCCAATCTTGCCTGTTACTAAGAAAGAGAAATACAAGACCACTTCTGCTCAGCGAAGAATGTATGTGGTGCATGAGTGGATGAAAGGTGAGAGTACGGCGTATAATCTCGCCAGTTCCTATAGGGTAAGGGGAAAACTTGACCCTGCCAAATTCAGAGTAATAATGGATGCACTGGTAGAGAGACATGAAGCATTCCGTACCAGGTTTGAAATGATTGACGGTGAGCTTTTCCAAATTGTGGAGGATCAGGTTCCAAGCGTTGTGGAGTTGCTGGAATTAGAAACAGCAGGGTTAGAGCAGGTCATGGAATGGATCAAGCCTTTTGATCTGACCAGCGCACCATTGGTTCGTGTTAAGCTCATTCGCCTTTCTCAAGAGGAACACATCTTATTCATCGACATGCATCATATCATTTCGGATCAGAGTTCCATTGCCATCCTGATGCAGGATTTTGCACGCATGTACAGAGGAGAAACATTGCAATCTCTTGACATTCAGTATAAGGATTATGCGGAATGGCGTGATGAAGCTGCGTCACATGCACAATCTGTTGAAGACGCCGAGTTTTGGATACAGGAATTCAAGGACAAGCCTGCACTGGTTGAATTGCTTACAGACTTCCCAAGACATGGCGCGTCATCCTACAGCGGAGACCGACGTTCCATTGAACTTGGTGAGTCGTTAAGCACACAAGTCAATGATTTCTGTACTCAACAAGGGCTTACACCCTATATGTTGTTTATGGCAACTTTGAATCTATTAATCTGGAAGTATACGGGTCAAGACGATTTGGTCGTAGGTACAGCGGTTGCGGGACGTGAGAAGCCAGAACTCAATAACGTTATGGGGATGTTCGTGAACATGCTCGCCATTCGCACCAGCATGGACAGAGAATGGTCCACAGAGACGTATTTGAATGAGATGCGTGGCAAGCTGTTATCCTGTTATGAACATCAGCATCATCCTTATGAAGCACTGGTGGAACAACTTGGTCTATTCGGTGATTTAAGCCGCAACCCCCTATTTGATGTGGTGCTAAATTACATTAATATGGGGACCGATGATCCTGAAGCCGGGGAACTGATACTTGAACCATGGGTGGAAGGTAAGGTGGATGCCAAATTTGATCTGACTTGGACACTGGTCGAGCAGAAACAATGTTACACGGTTGAACTTGACTATCGCTCGGATTTGTTTAAAGCGGAGTCCATGGAACTGATGCTGGATAAATTCCGGTATATCCTGTCTCAGATCACAACAGGGGATAATGAACGAATTGGTCAGATTAAGCTCACTACACCGGAGGAAGAGGAATGGCTGCTGTACGGAGTCAACGATAATGCCGCTCAGTATCCGCGAGATGCGACCATTTCCCAATTATTCGAGGAACAAGTTCATGTGCATGCACAGAAGACAGCATTGGTCTGGGAAGACGGTGAATGGAGCTATGCGGATCTGTATGAACGTGTTCAGTGGCTGGCGTTCAGGTTGCTTGGGCAAGGGGTAAAATCAGGCTCCAGTATTGCTCTCATTCTGGACCGTGGACCGATCCAGATGATCAGTATTCTTGCTACACTCCAAGTGGGTTGCAGTTATGTCCCGATCGACCCGGCTTCGCCGCCATCGAGAATTGAATTTATTTTGCAAGATTGCGATGCGGCTGTGTTATTGACTGAAACGGCGTATGCCGCCACATGGCAATCTGTAGTTCCTTGTATCGTGCCAGCAGATGAACTGGCAGCATTTGATTCAGGAGACATGCAGGAGCCCGTTGAACATATGAACAAGACTGCTCTTGACCCGGCTTATATCATTTATACATCAGGGTCCACAGGAACCCCGAAAGGGACTGTGATGAGTCATCGCAATGTGAGCAAAGTGATGAAAAATAGCAATTTTGTCACCGTCGTGCCAGAGGATCGTATCCTGCAAATTTCTAACTATGCGTTTGACGGTTCCATTTTCGATATTTTTGCTTCATTAATAAATGGCGCTACTCTTGTATTAATCTCAAAAGAGACCATTTTGGATATGGCTCGTTTGGCGGATGTCATCCGACAGCAACGGATTTCAGTATTTTATATTCCGACGTCTTTGTTTAATATGCTGGTGGATTGGGATGCTGCATGCTTGAATAATGTGCGTAGAGTGATGTTTGGTGGTGAAGCTGCATCGGTGAGCCATGCCAACAAAGCGCTTGCATGTGTGGGGCCGGGCAGGCTGTTAAATGGATATGGGCCAACGGAAGCAACCTTTTTTGCCTCCTACCACTTATTACAGCAAACAGAGCCTTATACTGGCTCACTGCCTATAGGGTATCCCCTGTCTAACACAGCCTTGTATGTTCTGGATGATGAGCTGAAGCCTGTGCCACCCAACGTTCCAGGGGAACTGTATATCAGTGGGGATGCAGTGGGTATTGGATATCTTAACCGTGAGGATCTTACCCGAAAACACTTTCTTGATGATCCTTTCCGCAAGGGAGAACGAATGTATCGGACAGGTGACATCGTCAAACGTCTGGCTGACGGCAGTCTGATTTTTATTGAACGTTCGGATTTTCAGGTCAAGATTAGAGGTTTCCGCATTGAGTTATCGGAGATAGGCAATTGCATGGAGCGTCTTTCGGGAGTTCGTGATGCCTTTGTCATGACAGTTACAGAACCATCAGGAAGTCTTTACATTGCCGCTTTTTATACAACCAATACTGGGGCAAATGCTGAGTATATTCGAAGAGAACTTCACCAGCAACTGCCAGAGTACATGGTGCCTGCACGAATTATCCGAATGGATCATCTTCCGATTAATGCCAATGGCAAAGTGGACCGAAGAGCATTGTCCGAGCATTTGGTTGAGGAGCAGCAGAGGTCTCTGGAAGTGAATTCACCTCGGACAAAAACGGAGCGTGTTATTCTTGCCGCCATGCGACAGATCCTGGGTAATCCGGGCATTGGTGTGGAAGATCACTTCTTTCAAAATGGGGGGCATTCGCTCAAAGCGATTGCATTCACTCAAATTTTGGCAAAAGAAGGAATTGCCATCAATGTGAACGAATTATTCCAATATCCGACAGTTAGAGGACTTGCCCGATTGGTAGACATTAATCCTCCGGCGTCAGTTTGGTCAGATGATAGCCTGCATATTCAGTCCCCGATAGTCATACCACAGGACATAACACTTCATGAGAAACAACTGGACAGCCTGGTCCTGCACGTTTTAAACAGCTGCAATCAGGTTTCATCTTTTATGGCGGGCATGACCCCTATGGGTCGATTCCCACTATCTCCAATTCAACAAGCACATGCTTCTACGACTTCACGAGCAAGCGGATTTACAACAACGCTGGAAGGCGAATTGAATGAACAAGCTGTAAAACACCTGATCCTTGGGGTTATATCCCGGCATCAGTTGCTGCACAGCATGATATATGAGGAAGAACAATTGTATTGGCATCCATGTGATATGTCATTAGCGGCGGACATACTGCAACAGCTTATCCCATATCTTGATATTCGTCATTATGCTTCGGATACGATTGAGCAGTTGGAGTACAAACTGGTTCAGTCTCTGTTATACAAAACGTATACGCTGAAGGAACTACCTTGGCGTCTGTGTATTTTGCGTACAGGAGCCACAGAGCATAAGTTGATTTGGAGTTTTGATCATCTTGCGTTTGATGGTATGAGTGCTGAAATCATCAAGCAGCAACTTGAATCGAAGGCATTATATAGACCGCAAGGTATAGAGATCGAGAGTAATCTTCTGTACCAAGTACGAAATTATGAGGATTATGTAAATTTTCTGTCTCAAGGCCCCATAGGGGTATCAGAAGATGAAATAGAGAAACAATTTTCGCTTCAGGCATGGAATAGATGTAACACCATCGTCATGAACAAGTTGAAGGAAACAGAAACATTGTCGCCTTCAGCCATGACTGCCGAGTTGTCCCTTGCAGGGAAGGAGCCTGCCGATGTTTGGTGGACATGCTTTGAAACTTTTGCCAACATCATTGCGGCTTATCTGGACATAAGCCAATTGCCAATAGCCCTGGTGCATTACGGAAGGGAGTACGGCGAAGAATCCTACTATGATTATGTGGGAGAATTCCTTGATCTGATTCCAGTGCTGGTAGACAGTGAATTCACACAGGAAGATCTGTTGGAACGTCTGGAATTTACGAAGCAACACAGCATTAACTTTATGGCACTTACACATGATTCTTCCCTCTCGGCACAATATGATGGCATACAGGAACAATTGGGAACTGCCTACAGGCAAGCAGAACAGGAGCCGCGTCAGATGATTCTGTTTAATTATCAAGGCTTCATCTCCAGCAGCGAAGCGATCCCAATGTCGTCTCAGTCGTCGGATGACCAAGATTCGAATTCGGGACTCGCCCAATTCGAATGGGTTATTCGCTACGATGAAGAGTGTCTGTACGTACATCTGGCCTGTCAGGCTGGTCTGGACATCAAACGTATGAAACAACTGATTGATGACAAGCTTGGTAGCGATGTGAAAGTGGTAGTTCACAATGAGGCAATGGAGGTGCAACATGTCCAGTAAATCCATACAGCGAGGACCCGAGCTGATTGTGCCAGAGCATTATTCAACAGTGGCTGAGATGCTAATCTACATTGCAGATACTCATCCAGAAAAGGGAATAACCTATATCAGCTCTTCAGGTGACGAACAGTTTGAATCCTATCCTGAATTACTGATGCAGGCGCGCAAGTACCTGCAGTCTCTTCAGGAGCAAGGCATTCAACAAGGACAGGTTGTTATTTTGGAGATTGACCAGTCACAGGAATTTTACCGTACCTTTTGGGCTTGTATGCTGGGGGGCATTATTGTCGCCCCGGTTAGTCCTCCGGCTGCCTGGGAACCAGGCTCAGCCGGTCTGGAGAAATTCACGAAAGTGTGGGAGGTACTCGGGCGTCCGGTAGTGATCGTCGAAGAAGCCTACCTGCCCAAGTATAAGCAGCTTGGGGAAAGTCCTGTATTCAAAGGTCTTATGTTGATTAGCGTGAACCAGCTTCAAGCAGGCCAGCAGATGGCTGATCTATGCCCAACCTCTCCTGATGAGATTGTGTTCCTGCAATTCTCATCAGGAAGCACGGGAATTCCCAAAGGCGTGCAGTTAACAAATCACAATATTATCGCCAACAGTATTGCATGCAAGACTTTTCTTGGAGCTGAAGAAGGAGATAATGTGTTTACCTGGTTGCCGCATACGCATGATATGGGGATATTTGGACAACACCTGACACCCGTCCTGAGTGGAGCCAACATCATGGTGATGTCACCTTATACTTTCGTACGGTCGCCTTATCTGTTCTTGCGCAAGATTACGGAGCATCAGGGGAAATGGTTTTGCTGTACCAATTTCGGTTTCGAATGGATGGTTCAGAAGATCCCGGATTCCAAGCTCTCAACGCTTGATCTGTCTTCACTGCGTATGACCTTGAATGGTGCAGAGCCTATATCAACGTCTGTTATTGAGCGATTTGTCAAAAAATTCAGCTCTTGTGGCTATCGTCCCAATATGATGTTTCCTGCGTATGGCATGGCCGAAGCGACAGTAGGTGTATGTACCTCCAGACTGGGGGAAGAGCCACGAATTGAACGTATTTCGCGTTCGCGGCTGGTGCAGGAAGGACTGGCTGTACCAGTCCAGCCGCCTAGCAATGATAGCCATACTTCGGATGTGATCGAATTTGTCCATGAAGGATATCCCATGACAGGGATTCAAATCCGGATTGCGGATGAACAGGGTGAAGTGCTGGATGAGCGGGTTGTTGGCGAAATCCAGATCCGTGGTGAATCGGTAACCTCTGGATATTACAGTCTCCCAGAGATCAATCGTGAAATGTATGTGGATGGGTGGCTTCGCACTGGAGACTTGGGTTATATGGCTGATGGCTCCCTGGTTGTAAGCGGACGAATCAAGGACATTGTGTTTATTCGGGGACAGAACCATTATGCGCATGATCTTGAAGAAATTTTGTACCAGAATAGCAGCATTCCGAGAGGGAATCTGACGGTAGTTGGGCACTTTAACAGCCTCAAACAAGTAGAGGAGCTACTTGTATTTGTTAAATACAAATCGGGCACTCCACAGTTTCTGGAGGTACGACAGGATCTGATCCAACGTATGAGGGCTGGATTGGGTATTGAGATCACCCATGTTCTCCCGATCAAGGTTATTCCCAAAACGACGAGTGGCAAGGTTCAGCGCTTCATGCTGAGAAACGAATATGAGCGTGGAGTATTTTCCAAAGACATCGAGGCCATTGAAGAGCTGATTCGCGAAAACACACAACAGCAACAACACGAGACGGTTTCCGCATCGTCTTTGGAGTATACCGTACGTAAAGCCTGGGCCGATATTCTTCAATTGCCCGCAGGAAAGATTGAGATGGATACTTCTTTTCTCGCACTTGGAGGCAATTCCATTCTTTCCTATCAATTACTTGACAAGCTGTCTGCACATATGGGACGTGAATTAGGACAAGAACTACTTGTTTTTTGTAGTACAGTACGTGAGATGGTGGAATATCTGCAGGAACTTCCAGCAGATACGAAGGACTTTGAACAGGCTGAAACAACAGATAATCACCTGAATGTACATCGTGCTATTGCTATTACCGGACTGTCTCTGCGTCTGCCTGATGCCGACACCCAAGAGCAGTTCTGGAGCAATCTGGTTAACGGGTTAGATAGTGTTGACCGGGTTAGTTTAGAGCGTGCAACACGTTCCAAGCAACCCGATTGGGATGACTGGATTGGGGAACTGAAGCAACCGGATACGTTTGATCATGAGTTCTTTGAAATCCCGTCTGAACAAGCTGCATTTATGGATCCGCAGCATCGCAAGCTGCTGGAAGTTGCTCATGAGGCGCTGGAGGATGCGGGTATGCTCGTGGACCATGAGGATAAGCGTGATGTGGGTGTGTATGTAGGGATTAACCCAAGCACATACTTCGATCTGGTTGTTGATTATATGAACCGGAGTCTTGGAAAGGCTGTTCATTCTCACGCTATGGTAGGCAATATGTCCAATATAGCAGCTGCCTCCATTTCACACATGTACAATTTCACAGGACCGGCACTGTCCATAGATACGGCATGTTCTTCTTTTCTGGTAGCACTGACACAAGCTGTGGCGGCCATTCAGGACAAGCGTATCTCTGGGGCGGTTGTAGGTGGAGCGAACATTTTGGCTACACCGCATGTTCATCAACTATCACGCAATGCTGGAATCTGTTCTTCCACTCAACATACGAAGGTATTTGACCGGGAAGCAGATGGTTCAGTCTTGGGGGAAGGTGCTGTTGTTGTATATCTGGAGCCGCTAACAGAGGCAGTTCGCAACAATAAGCATATGTATGGTGTGATTCGCGGGACAGCGGTGAATAACGACGGATATTCCCTGGGCATTATGGCACCCAACCCTCATGGGCAATATGAGGTACTCCGTGCCGCTTATCGCGATGCCAACCTAAACCCGAGCGAGATTTCTTATATTGAAGCACATGGATCGGGGACAAGGATTGGAGATCCAATTGAGGTGAATGCCTTGCTCCGACTGTTCCGGGAAAAGGGATATACAAGCGACAATTCAATTGGATTAGGTTCAGTCAAAACCAATATTGGTCATTTATTTGCAGCCTCCAGTGGAGCCAGTCTTGCCAAGGTTCTGCTCAGTATGCAGCATGGGGAACTGGCACCAAGTCTGCATATGGATAATCCGAATCCAGCCCTCCGACTGGAGCAATCGCCGTTCCATATCGTTAGCGAGCGTAGATCATGGGATGTACCTGAAGGAAAAACACGGAAGGCAGGCATCAGTTCGTTTGGCCTGGGAGGTACGAATGCCCACATTGTGCTGGAAGAATGGAAAGCCCCTGTCCGTGCAGATGCCCCGGCACGAGGCCAATTGTTAACGTTCTCTGCGAAATCAGAGCAGGCTTTAAAAAAGCTGATTGATAACACGGAGCAATATGTGAAGAAACATGCGGACCTGGCACTAGAGGATCTTTGTTTTACCCGGAACAGATATAGAAAACATTATCGGTATCGTGCAGCAGTAACTGTCAGCTCCACCGGAGAGTGGAACATCGAAGAGATGGAATTTGGCTTCAAGCCTAGAAACCGAGCTGCTCGTGTCAATATTGTGGTTGGGGGGCATGAGATTCGCGGAGAAGATGAAGCGGAAGCACGCCAAGTAATCAGGCCAGACGTTTCTAATGAAGATACGGTATCTACCTTGAACTACTGGGTGACCTTGCTTGAGACACTTGTACGTCTGGTCCCTTCCATTCAAGAGATTCGAGGAATAGCTTCAGGAGAGGAGCTTGTATCCCGTTTACATCTGGATGGCGAGGAACATCACAGCGCTCATGCAAGCCAATCCATTCCAGTGAACAACAGAGTGACGTTAGAAAGTCTGCAAGACACACCTGGCAAGATGGCAAACGCCGACATTGTAATTATGATTGCTGCAGATCAGACAGTGCAGCAGCTTGAATACAGTGGCAAGGAGAGCTTCATCCGCCTGTCTGCCGAGCCGACACTTACCATGGAGGATCAGCTTGCTTTATTGCTGGGACAGCTTTATGTACGTGGTGCTGCGCTGGATTGGGAACAGTTACATCCGAATGGCTCTGGCCAGATTGTACATCTGCCAGCACACCCATTCGAGCCGTATGTACATTGGATAGATGTGAATCAGGGAACGGAGGTCATGATATGACAAAAGAAGAAATTGAGCTTTTTCTCAAAAGCGAGATTGCTGCAGCGTTGAATCAGGAGCCAGAGGACATCGATGAAGAGATGAATTTTCTGAAAATTGGTGTCTCATCTGTACAGGCGCTCAAGATCATTAATCGTGCGCGTAAGCATCTTCAAGTTGACATCAGTCCGGTTGCGTTGTTTGAATACAAAACAATTGCCGAGTTCGCCGCCTATCTCAATGAATCTCTTCTTCAAGAGGGGGTTGCCGAATGATTGAAGTGGATGTAGAGCAAGAGATCATTCATGATGCTGAATTGTTTGCTGCCCGTGAAATTCGTCCTTATGCTCAACAGATTCAAGAGCAGCAAGCCATTCCCAGAACATTGATCCGTGCCATGGCTGAAAAAGGTTACTTGGCTGCCTCGATCCCGGCTGAATATGGCGGAATGGGTCTCGGTCCCAAGGCGTACGGGCTGTTGACTGAAGTATTTGGCAAAGCTCTTCCAGCCGTTCGCAGCTTGTTAACGGTACATACTTCACTTGTAAGTGAAACTTTGGTACGTTTCGGAACGCCTGAGCAAAAATCGTCCTGGCTGCCCAAGTTGGTGAAGGGAGAATGGATTGCTGCCTTTGGCCTGACTGAACCGGAAGTTGGTTCGGATGCAAAAAGTGTAAAGACCGAGTGGAGAGAAGAATCGGACTGTTATGTTTTGAATGGAAAAAAGAAGTGGATCACGTTTGGACATTTGGCAGATGTATTTATCATTATTGCCTCGAATCAGGGACGAAGCACTGCTTTTTGGGTCGAACGCCAGTTTGAGGGGGTACAGACCAAACCTATTGAAGGTGTCATGGTTGCGGGCGAGACAGGTATAGCTGAGATTGATCTCCATGAGGTGCGTGTACCAAAAAATCACATTATTGGACGTCTGAATGAAGGTTTTGAGTACATCGTAACCGGGGCGCTGGACCAGGGCAGATATAGCATAGCCTGGGCAGGGCTGGCGATTGCGCAGGAAGCACTGGATGCCATGGTGACTTACTCAAGGAAGCGGAAGCAATTTGATCAGAAGCTGAGTCATTTTCAGCTGATTCGCGGCATGATTGGAGATGCGGTGACAAAAGTCCATGCAGCACGAGCATTATGTTTACGTGCAGCCGAGCTGAGAGAAGCCAAGGACCCGCAGGCCGCCATGGAGACAACAATCGCCAAATATTTTACGTCCAAAGTTGCTGTTGAAGTTGCAAGCGATGCGCTACAGGTTCATGGTGCGAACGGAATTAGTAACCAATATCCTGTTGCCAGGTTGTATAAGGAAGCCAAAATTCTGGAGATTATTGAAGGTTCTTCTCAGATGCAGCAGGAGATGATCTCGCATTACGGATTAAAAGCCTATTACAAGCGTGGCGGTAGCGTATGACGTTCTGTGCGCTATTTCCCGGCCAGGGAAGCCAGTATATCGGAATGTGCAGCGAGTTGTTGGACAGTGAGCCGGAGGCGAATCAGATCTTTGCGGAAGCGAGCGAGGTGATCGGATTTGATTTGAAAGCACTGGTTATGGAAGGGACCCTGGATCAATTGACGGTCTCTGAATATGCTCAGCCTGCTGTACTGACGGCAAGCTACGTTCTATTTGACTCATTTGTTCGGCGGACTGGAATGACTCCAGATTATGCAGTAGGTCACAGTTTGGGGGAAATTTCGGCTTTAGTAGCGGCGGGTGCATTGCGATTTGCTGATGGAATCCGTTTTACAGCTCAGCGTGGTGCGTTGATGCATCGCTCCATTCAGGAGCAAAAAGGAAGAGCGGGTATTGTTGTTGATGTAACCCAAGAAACGCTTGAAGAATTAGTCGAGAATATTCGTCAGAACGAGTATGTGACGATCTCCGGTTATAATTCACCGGGACAGTTTGTCGTCGCAGGTACTGCGAAGGGTCTTCAATTGCTGGATGATAAGGTGGATGGCTACGGTGGGGAATTCATTCCTTTTCGCATGATGCCAATGAAGGCAGATGCACCTTATCATAGCGAGTTGATGCAGTTCATTCAGCCTGAGCTTGAAGAGATGCTTGCAGGGATTTCCTTCTCTGCACCGGTGTTTCCCATCTGCTCTACAGTACATGGGGAGTTCATTCGTGGAGCCGAGGACATTCCTAAGCTGCTGAGCAGCCAGCTTTTGCAACCCATTCGCTGGAATCAGGCATTGGCACGTGTTCAAAATCTGGGAGCAACGGTATGGATCGATATCGGTCCAGGCCAGAGCGTAAGAAATATGCTGGCTGAGAATAAGACCTTGCCTGGAGCCTATTCGCTGGATGATCCGCAAGATCGGTCCAGGTTACTGGAGCGATATGAAGCAGTAAACCAGACAAGTGGGGGAGGCGATAA
Source organism: Paenibacillus sp. FSL M8-0212 (assembly GCF_038004645.1). Lineage (NCBI taxonomy): Bacteria > Bacillati > Bacillota > Bacilli > Caryophanales > Paenibacillaceae > Paenibacillus > Paenibacillus sp. FSL M8-0212. The sequence continues at coordinate 4,525,793 of NZ_JBBORP010000001.1, forward strand.
GGGATGATCACGGAGATGATGCAGTACAATCAGCGGGTGAAACAATGGCTGCCTGGAGGTGTGCACTATAATTTTCACCTTCCTTGGGAAGAGACGCCGCTCCATTTCAAACATGCTTCCCGAAGCAGAGTGACGGATATGAACGGCAACGAGTATTTGGATCTATATGCCCGCTTTGGTGCCCTCATTGTTGGCCACGGCAACGAGGAGTATAACGAGTGTCTGAAGGATACCATTGACCGTGTTCTTTCCGTAAGTCATTGCGATCTGGATGCAGAGGCTCTGGAACTGATCCATCAATATGTACCTTCAGCAGAGATGATTCGTTTTGGGTTATCAGGAACGGAGATTGTCCAGAATGCACTTCGTCTTGCCCGGGCGTGGACAGGTAAAAATCGCTTTGTACGTTTTGAAGGCCATTATCATGGCAATGCGGACAATATTATGGGTGGCAAGACTGCACGTACAGGTTTGCCTGTACCCTCAGACTATCCTGGTGACATGAAAGGAACAAAGGGGAGGGCAAGGGATGCCATGGAATCTCAATCCTACCTCCTGCCATGGAATGACGCAGCCCGTCTGGAGGAACTATTTCGCCAGCATGGAGACGACATTGCAGCAGTAATCATGGAGCCGGTTTGTGTAAATGGAGGCGGAGTCATGCCTGCTCCGGGTTATCTGCAAAAAGTCAGACAGTTATGTGACCAGTACCAGGTCGTGCTCATTTTTGATGAGATTATAACAGGATTCCGTATGGGACTCGGTGGTGCCCAACAGTTATTCGGTGTAACACCCGATCTGACTACACTTGGGAAGGCAATCGCCGGTGGCGGAGTTCCGGTGTCAGCCCTGGTTGGCCGAGCAGATATCATGAAGTTGCTTGTAGACAAAAAAGTAATTCATGCGGGTACGTTTAATGGCTATCCATTAGGTACAGCTGCTGTAAAAGCTACGCTGGAAATGTTAGGACGCAATGGAGGACAGGCGATGCACAGCATGAACCGCCACGCTGAGATGATGCATGACATACTCTGCCAGGAAGCAGTGAAGGTGGGTCTGCCTTTAATTGTTCAGGGGCCGTCCGGCTGTGCTTCTTATCACTGCTGCACGGAGCCGCTTACGGATACGGCTGATTATACGTTTGAATTGATGTCTTTTGATATTTTGCTAAATAGCAAGCTTGCTGAGCACGGTATTCTGGTATCTACGCTCTCGCGGATGTATCCGAATATCCTGCTTGATATGCAAGATGTTGCCTGGTTCAGTGAGCGTGTCCCTGCAGCACTTGCAGAAATGAAAGAGCTCTACGACGAGCTGGTCTGATGGTAGCTCAATACGGAGGTGATTAGGTATGCATAATCGACTCATTGCAATCATTGGCGCAGGGGTGATGGGATGCGCCACGGCACTGGATGTCGCGAGGGCTGGTTATCGTGTAATTTTGCAGGATATTTCGGCGTCGGTCATCGAACATGCCCCTGATGTTATACGTCGTGAATATCGTTCAGCTTGCTTTCTGAAGCAAGGGTACGGTCAGGTTCCCCTGGATCAGATCATGGAACGAATCTCGTTCCAGACACAAGATGAAGGTGTGGAAGAGGCAAGTATCATTATTGAAAATGTAACCGAAAACCTGGAGTTGAAAAAGGAAGTTTATGCACGCTTGTCCCACAAGGTTCGTCCGGATGCTTTATTTGCGCTAAATACAAGCTGTATTTCCGTGACAAAGCTCGCTTCATTTTTGCCTGACCCAGGTCGAGTCATTGGGGTGCATCTGATGAATCCGGTTCCCGTTAAATCCATGGTGGAGGTGATCAAAGGACATCATACAACGCAGGGAACGGAACATGAGATGGTAGCGTTTTTGGAAACTCTTGATAAAAGTCCAGTTGTCATAGAGGATCTGCCTGGGTTTGTCTCTAATCGCCTCTCGCACTTGTTAATGAATGAAGCGGCGTACATTGTACAGGATGGAATCGCTACACCCGAGCAGGTGGACGCCATTATGAAGAAAGGCTTCAATTATCAGATGGGGCCGCTGGAGACGGCGGATCTGATTGGTCTGGATACGGTCGTGCATTCATTGAAAGTATTGTACGACAGCTATCAGGACCCCAAATTCAGATGCTGTCCGATGTTGCAGAAAATGGTTGATGCAGGACAGTGGGGGCGGAAGACGGGTCAAGGATTCTATGCCTACTAAGATGAAGGGTGGCATGACCATGGAAAAGCTCAAGGATATCAAATGCATCGTTTGGGATCTGGACCACACCATATGGGATGGAGTTTTGCTTGAATCTGCAGATGTGCAACTGAAGCCGTGCTTAAAGGAGGTGATTGAAAAACTGGACCAGCGAGGTATTTTGCATTCTGTTGCCAGTAAAAATGATGCAGAGCTGGCTTGGACGAAACTAAACGAACTGGGCATCGCCGAATATTTTCTATATCCCGAAATCCATTGGGATGCGAAGTCTGTCTCTGTTCAGCGGATTCAGCAGAACATTAATATCGGTATGGATGCCATTCTGTTTGTGGATGATCAACCTTTTGAACTGGAAGAAGTGCAAAGTGTACATGCTGACATTCAGGTACTTCATGCGGATCAATATGAAACCATGCTTGATGACCCAAGGCTGATGCCCCGATTCATTACAGCCGACTCTGCGTGCAGAAGGCAGATGTATCAGGCGGATACGCTCCGTAAACAGGCTGAGGAACAGTATGAAGGACCTTCAGAACAATTTCTGGCTACGCTGGGCATGAAATTTTCCATCTACGAGGCTACTGAGGATGATCTTCAACGTGCAGAGGAACTTACCGTTCGCACCAATCAGCTAAATGCAACCGGAATTACCTACAGTTACGAGGAGCTGCATCAACTGATGACCTCGCAGGACCATATGTTATTGGTGTGTGAACTCGAAGACAAATACGGGACGTATGGCAAAATTGGGCTTGCACTTATTCACATGCAGCAGAAAGTATGGCGGCTAAACATGCTTCTGATGTCTTGCAGAGTGATGTCCAGGGGAGCAGGTAGTGTACTGCTAACGTATATCATGCGTGAAGCTCAGAAGCAGGGCAAACAGATGCTTGCGGACTTCAGGGATACCGGAAGGAACCGGATGATGAATATCAGCTATCGCTTTGCCGGTTTCAAGCAGCAATCTGCAGATCAGGAAGGAAGAGTACTGTTTCATCATGATTTGCAGCAGGCTGTAGAGTTTCCAGACTACATTGAGGTTTTAGTGCCCGAGGGGCAACATCAATAACAAGGGGGAAGGGCAGTGGATTATCGTCAGGAAATTCGGGAGTTTATCGGGAACAACCTCACCATGGATCATGAGGACGCTCAGATTAATGATAATGACAATTATTTTGAGCAGCGGTTCGTCAATTCGCTCTTTGCGATGCGTTTGGTGGACTTTGTAGAGCGTAGATTCCAGATTGAGATAGCAAATGAAGATCTGGATTTGGCGAATTTCTGCACAATTAACCGTTTGCATGATCTTATTGAGAGAAAGTTGACTGAGAAGGAGGCGGCACTATGATTACAGCTAATCAGGCATCCATTCGTCCAGTCACAAGTCCGGCAACCAGCCCGTCCAACAAATATATGTATTTGTTTTTGGGAATTTCCTTTGGCACATGTTATGGAATCGCAAGTTTGTTCATGTTCTTTGCGGATTTTATTGTACCCATAACAGGTGAGTTAACCCTGATGCATCCACTTGCGATCGTTGCTCTGTATTCACCTTCCATTGCCGGATTAATTACATGTTATGTGATGGGCGGAACGGAAGCATTAAAAGGAATGTTTATGAAGCTGGTTCCGCGCAGACAGGACCTGTTCTGGATACCGCTCATTATTGGAATTTCCATCATCTTTGCATCAACAATGCACTTTGGTTCCTTGTTATTCGGCATACCGGTCCCTGAGTTGACATATAGTGTACCTGAAATGATCTGGTTGGGGATTGTGAATCTGATCAAGGAGACGGGGCTGATTGGTGGGCTGTTTGGCTGGATCGGATTTTTGCTTCCATTCTTGCAAGGGAAGTTAAAAAATAATATAACAAGTGGTCTGATTACCGGCCTGTTGTTCGGATTATGGGTGCTTCCGGGATACTTGATTTCCTCTTTTGGCACCTCAACCACTTACATATACTACGTTGTTCAGCTTATGGCATTTATCGTGTTCCAAAGTTATATCTTCAATGCAACCAAAGGTACACTTCTGTTTTATCTGCTTGCATTTTGGCTTGTAGCTACAGGAAGTCAAATTGATTTGTACTACTTTAATCCGCAAGTTCAAATTATGCAATTCTTCTTTTTTGTAATATCGGCTATTGTCATACATGTCATCTTCAAGCGTAAAAATGTGGATACTTCACTTCAGACATTCCCTGCATATGTTCTGGAAAGAAAGTAAGCCTGGTTATGGTGGTGAATAAGTGATGGAACCGATCTATTTGGAGCAGCTACAAAAGGGGGAGGGAAACAGACAGATAGTCTGTTTTCCTTATCTCGGTGGCAACTCCAACAGTTTTCAGCCCCTAGTGCCGTACCTTCCTGACACGGAAATTTGGGCGTTTACGCCCCCGGGTCATGGTCTGAACACCGAAACACCCTTGGAGCATATGCAGCAACTCGTAGAACTGTATACCAGCAAGCTGCTGGATGTTATACAGCCCGGCAGTCTGTTATTTGGACATAGTCTGGGAGGAATTACAGCCTACTTCGTTGCGCAGCGCTTATGTCAGGAACGTCCAGATGTAGCTAAAACGCTACGGCTTGTTTTATCTGCCTGCAACACGCCTGACGAATGCGGGATGCAGAATTATGATCGGATGTCAGACGGAAATCTGATTGATCATCTGTTTTCCTATGAAGCTCTTCCGCAAGAACTGATACACGAAAAAGAATTATTGAATTATTTTCTGCCCGTCATCCGGGCGGATTTCAGGATGCTGGAATCTGCAGCAACGCTTGAGTATGAGCCACTCTCATTGCCGGTGTTGTATCTGTGGGGAGAACGAGATCGTACCGTTACCCTTCAATCAGCGTTGAGATGGGGCCGATATTTTGAATCATCCATGAAGCTTCAAACCATCAAAGAGGGTGCTCACATGTTCATGATGCATCAACCTTCAACGGTGGCGCATTGTCTGACAAGCTTTATGACTCCAGATAAATAGGAACAACTTGTAGATGAGAGGAGCCATGTTCGTTTATGCTGCTACGAATGCTGAGAAACGATATAACGAGAAAAAAAGGGATTACGGCTGCGTTATTTATTTTTGTACTGCTGGCCGCCTTGCTGGTATCTTCGGGGTCACGAATGATTATGGAACTGACGAGTTCCATCCAATATCTATTTTCTGAATCCAAAACACCACACTTTGTGCAAATGCATGCCGGAGAACTCGATCAGGCCAAAGTGAACACATGGGCTGAAGAAAATGCCATGGTCCAGCAGCATCAGATTGTGGAAATGGTCAACATTGACGGCTCTAATCTGTTTCTCGGAGCAGAGTCCGAAAAGAACAGTGTTATGGACATTGACTTTGTTACACAGAATCAGGGTTTCGACTATTTGTTGAATCTGGACAGTGAGATTATTCAGGTTAATGATGGCGAGATCGCGGTTCCGGTATATTACATGCAGCAAAATAAATTGAGCGTGGGCGACCAGGTTCGGATCGATAATGGTCAATTTGAGCGTTCTTACACCATCGTTGATTTTGTCCGTGATGCTCAGATGAATCCATCGGTTGTGCACTCCAAACGTTTTATTGTGAGTGATGGGAATTTGCAGGAATTGAAGCAGAGCATCGGAGAGATGGAGTATCTCATCGAATTCCGGTTGACGGATCCCGGACTGACGAGTGAATTTACCCAGGCTTACCAAAATGCCGGACTTCCTAACGCGGGTCCAGTCGTAACCTATGGGCTGTTCCAGGTACTGAATGCGATGACCGACGGAGTTATTGCAGCCGTTATTATTCTGGTCAGTCTTGTGCTGATTCTGATTGCGATGCTCTGCATCCGATTCACGATGCTTGCGACCATCGAAGAGGATTATCGTGAGATTAGTGTCATGAAAGCGATTGGAATCGCAGAGAAGGATATTAAGAGACTGTATCTGATGAAGTATGTATTTATGGCCGGATTTGCATCCGTGCTTGGTTACATTGCATCACTTGGCGTTAACAGACTATTTGTTTCCAACATCATGTTGTATATGGGAAAAGCACCTGCAACCCTGTTGCATTTCGCGATTCCGTTATTAGCCGCTGGCATAATATTTGCCATGGTTGTTCTATTCTGTCGAACGGTACTGCGGCGTTTTCGTTCCATCTCCGCGGTGGATGCTCTCCGTACCGGGAGCCTGGGAGATACACAGATCATTCGAAACCGGCTAAGTTTGTCCCGCAATCGCTGGTCTTCCGTACCTGTCTTTCTTGGTCTGAAGGAAGTCATACAGCGAATCAAGATGTTCCGATTATTGTTGTTCGTCTTTGTAGTCAGTTCATTTATCATGATTGTGCCGGTCAACTTCCTGAACACTTTGCAGGCGCCAAGTTTTATCTCTTATATGGGTGTTGGACAAAGTGATATTCGCATTGACTTGAGGCACACAGACGATGTGGAGCAGCGTTATGACAATCTGGTTGCCCAGATCCAAAATGATAAAGACATCAAAACGTATTCCCCATTGGTGACAAGCCAGTTCAAGATTAAAAATGCGGAAGGAAGTTACGACAATCTGAGTGTAGAAACTGGAGATTTCAGTATTTTCCCATTGTCTTATGTTAGCGGTAATGCGCCAACAACCGAGAATGAAATTGCGTTATCTGATGCCAACAGTAGCGAGCTGCGCCTGAAGACTGGTGAGCAACTTACCTTGCTGGTTAATGGCAAGGACCAGATGATGACGGTCAGCGGAATATACCAGGACGTTACGAATGGTGGGAAAACGGCGAAGGCCTTATTACCTTACAACAAGGATAGTGTGTTGTGGTATGTGGTCAGTTTGGATCTGAATAATCGCGGGGACATGGCTACCAAAATTGCTGAATATGAGGCGGCTTTCTCGCCAGCCAAAGTAACCGATCTTCAAGGTTATCTGGATCAGACGTTAGGCGGAACCATCCAACAATTGAAAATGGTGACGATGCTGGCCTTGGTCATTGGTGTCTTCATATCTATTTTAATTACAGCACTGTTCCTTCAGATGTTAGTAGCCAAGGACAACAACGACATTGCTGTACTAAGAAGCCTTGGGTTTGCCTTGTCTAAAATCAAGTTCAAGTATGTCGTGATGTCACTTGTCATATTAATCTTAGGAGTTGTTACTGGAACGATATTGTCCAATACGTTGGGTCCATTGCTGGTTAGTGCCATTATGTCGACGTTTGGTGCTTCCAATATTGTTTTTGTTGTTAACCCGTTACAGGCATATATCTTGTGTCCATTGTTACTTGCAGGCACGATTGTACTGACAGCATGGATTAGTATCCAATCGATCAAGGAAACGAGCATATCCAAAATGATTGTCGAATAGGGAGGATCAACGATGACAACTATACTTGAGGCTAAAGACGTGAATAAATCCGTAGCGATCGGCGAGAATGAAGAACATAACATCTTAAAAGATATCAATCTTCAATTAAAAAAGGGAGAATTTGTTTCCATCATGGGGCCATCTGGCTCAGGCAAGTCTACCTTACTGTACAACATAAGTGGTATGGATCAGATTAGCGCTGGAAGTGTCTATTTTAATGGCAAAAAAATATCGGCATTTCAGGAGAGAGATCTGGCAAGTCTACGTTTGACCAAGATGGGATTCATCTTTCAAAATATCCATCTGCTCAAAAATCTGAATCTATTAGACAATATCGTACTTTCCGCGTATCTGGCCAAGAATAGCAGCAGAGAAACGATTAATACACGGGCGATGTCATTAATGAAAAAAATGGGGATTGATGAGCTGGCCGGGCATAACATCACCCAAGCCTCAGGCGGACAGCTTCAACGGATTGCCATCTGCCGTGCGCTGATTAATAATCCAGATATTTTATTCGGCGATGAACCAACGGGGGCGCTGAATTCCAAATCAACGTATGAGATCATGGATATTCTGGGCGATATTAATGCAACGGGTACAACCATTCTGCTGGTGACCCATGATGTGAAAGTCGCTGCCAGATCGGAACGTGTACTGTTCATGATGGACGGTAAGCTGGTTGCAGACAGAAATATTGGAAAATATGCAAGAGAGCGTCAGGATCTAAAAACAAGGGAAAGCCATTTGGCGCAATGGTTGACTGAAATGGGGTTCTAAAAAAAGAACTTCATGACTACAATAGACCGACAGTCGGTCGAACGTATCGGAGGCCAGGATATGAGACTGATAAAAAACCCGGAAGAACGCAGGAATGAGATTTTGGATGCCGCCGAGATTCTGTTTGTAACAAAGGGATATACCAAAGCTACGGTCATGGATATCCTACAGGCGTGCAACATTGCTAAGGGTACATTTTATTATTATTTTCAGTCCAAGGAAGAGGTTATGAACGCCATTGTTATGCGTTTTATTCTGAGCGGAGAGGCATCGGCCAGGCATGTGGTGTCCGATCCGAAACTGAACGCCCATGACAAAATTTTTCGCATCATGATGGCGCAGAATCAGCCAGACGGCAGAAAACATGATCTCATCGAGCAATTGCACAGTGTTCATAATGTGGAGATGCACCAAAAGAGTCTTGTAGAGACGGTAATTCGATTAAGTCCCATCTTGGCCGAGGTGGTAGAGCAGGGCATTCAGGAGGGGGTATTTCATACACCTAACCCAAAGGAATCCATCGAATTCCTGCTCGTATCGTCACAATTTTTGCTGGATCGAGGCATCTTTCAATGGGAGGAGGAAGAACTCCAAAAAAAGGTTGAAGCATTCACACATATTATGGAACGTGTGCTGGGAGCAGAAAAAGGAAGCTTTGCCTACGTCACTCGTCTTTATTTTCCGAATCAAGGTTAGCCGAGAAAGGAGTATCATCCATGGAACATACCGTTCAAAAATCATTTAAAAAGTTTCTGGTAGTATGGTTCGGTCAGCTCATCTCCATGATTGGGATTGGACTGACAGCCTTCTCCCTGGGGGTGTATGCCTTCGAAAAAACGAATACGGCAACAAGTGTTGCATTGATTACCTTATTCACGTTTCTGCCGAATATCCTGCTTCGACCTATTGGAGGGGTACTGGCAGACCGATTCGACCGTCGAACGATGATGATTATCGGCGACCTGGGGTCGGCAGCCGGTTTGATTTTCATTCTGTCCATTATGCTCACAGGTGATATCCAATTATGGCATATCTACGTGGGAGTGGCCTTTAGTTCGGTGTTTTCCGCGCTGCAGAGCCCAGCATATAAGGCCTCTGCTACGGACCTGCTGGATAAGGATCAGTTCTCGAAAGGAAGCGGTCTTGTACAACTGGCTGAATCCTCGAAGTTTCTGTTTTCACCCATCATTGCGGGCATTCTGCTTAGTATAACAACCATTGAAGTCATTCTGGTCATTAATATTCTGACATTCCTGGTTGCCATTCTGGCTGTGCTGGTTATTCGGAAGAGCATGAAGGTGGAGCGAGAGGATCAAGAAGACAAAAACTGGATCACCGATATGCAAGAGGGCTGGAGGGAAGTTGTAACCAACAAGGGAGTACTGTTGCTGGTGGTGATTATTTCACTTGTCACCTTTTATCTAGGATTCCTGGAGACACTCATTGGTCCGATGCTTCTGTCATTCACGGATGCAAAGACACTTGGAACGTTTCAGTCTGTTAGCGCCATCGGCATGCTGATTAGCAGCTTATGCATCGGCATATTTACAATAACAAAGAGATACGCAAGTGTGCTTGTGATGGGTCTGATTTTGTGCGGTTTGTCCTTCTCGCTTCTGGGGATATCCACCAACATTTATTTTATTATCTTCGCAGGTTTTCTGTTCCTGTCATCGCTGCCGTTTGTCAATATGAGCGCAGATGTGCTGGTGCGAAACAATATCGCCAACGATAAGCAGGGCAGGGTATGGGGAATCATTGGTATTCTGTCACAACTCGGGTTTATTATCGCGTACAGTTTGGCTGGATTTCTGGCCGACCATGTGTTTAATCCGTTGCTGATGGAGGGGGGAGCACTGGCTTCGTCTGTTGGTCAAATTATTGGAACTGGGCCAGGCAGAGGTATTGCCTTTCTGTTTATCATCGCGGGTCTGTTTGTTATTCTGATCGCAATAATCACATCCCGTTTGAAAATGATCAAATCTCTGGAGCAGAGCCCAGATATAGCGGCTCCATCCGATGTTGGCGGGTTGGCACACGATTAATTCGAATCCAACAGCGTAAGCCCTTGTCCGCAGCAGCGTGCGATGCTTCTTCTGTACGAAGAAGTTATTCACACGATGAGCAGACAAGGGCTTTTTTTTGTGCTGAGGAGTCAGCAGATGTACTTAGACAAGATGTGTTTGTGTATTTGGATTGTCGGTGGAGCTTACCCTTTAACCGCCCCTGAAGTTAGTCCCCCTACAATATACTTTTGCCCAATGAGGAACACAATCAACACAGGCAATGAGGTGAGCACAATATCGGCACTGACCAGATTCCACTGGGCACTGAATTGCCCGAAGAAGTTATATACAGCCAGTGTCATCGGCCACATCTCCACTGTATTTAGCATATAGAGTGGGGCAGTAAACTCATTCCAGACACTCAGGAAATTAAGAACAAATACCGTTACCAGCACCGAGGTTAACAAAGGTACAATGATTCTCAGGAACAGCTTGATCCCATTACATCCGTCCATGATCGCGGCTTCATCCAGCTCCTTCGGGATGTTAGACACAAACGCATACGTAATGAACAGCGAGATCGGAATACCCATAGCCGTGTAGAGCAGAATCATGCCGACATGTGAATTGATCATACCCATGGACTTCATGACTTCCATCAGCGGAATGTAGTTGAGCGGCAGTGTGATACCAAGAATCAGGAAGAAGTACAGAAACTTGCTGAGCTTCGAATGGTTGCGTGATAACGTGAAGGCTGAGAAGGCCACAACAAACACCAGTAGCAGAGAAGAAGCCCCGGAATGCAGCAGACTGTTGAAAAAAGAACCGCCCAAATGTCCCTGTTCATAGACGATTTTGTAATTTTCGAAGATAAACTTCTCGGGCAGCGTCAGCTTCAGCACTTTGGCCTCGGCGTCCGACTTGAATGAATTCAGTACAATGACCACAAAAGGAATCAAGACCACCAGGCTAAGCAGCCAGGCGAGTGCATTTAACCCGATCGAAGCCAATCTTTTTCTCAATCGCATGTCAGTATTCCACCTTTCGGTTCATCAAACGAATGATGAAAAAGGAGATGATCGCCATGATGACAAACAGAATGGTAGATAGCGCACTCCCCAGTCCCCAATACCCTTTGGCAAAAGAGGAATAAACCGCCGTGTTAATGACATCTGTTGCGTTACCGGGGCCACCGTTGGTTAGCACGTATACGGCATCGAATACTCTCAGCCCATACGTAATATTGAGTACCGTGGCGATGGTAATGGTAGGCATCAGCATCGGAATGGTGATCCGGAACAGCTTTTGCCCAAATCCGGCGCCGTCAATGGACGCTGCCTCGTAATAATCCCGGGGGATGGCGAGCAGTCCGGCGATGAACAGCACCATGATGTACCCCATGCCTTTCCACGTGTCCACTGCCATGATGGATGGCATGGCCCAGGTTAGGGAGCCCAGCCAGTTCTGGGCGAGAACATCCAGCCCTAATGCACGCAGGGTTACGTTAACGAACCCGTTGTTTGGGTCGAGCAGACTTTTGAACACAAGCCCAACAATCAGGAACGACAGCACCTGCGGGGAGAAAATGATCATCCGGTGCAGATTCGCGGCCTTTACACCGCTGACCAGCAGCAGGGCCAGAAACAAGCCGAGAACCGTCTTGGCGATGGATGTAACCAGGGTGAAGAGGACTGTGTTTTTGATAAAAAGCAGATAGGTCGGATCACCCGCCAGAATAGTGCGGAAATGCTCCAGACCGATAAAGTTCTTCTCCGAACTATAGCTGTTCCAGTCGGTGAAGGAATAATAGATGCCCAGCAGGGCGGGAGCAACGATGAACAGCAGATATAATACAATCGCTCCAGATGAGAAATACCAGGGATAGATTTTGTTTGCATTCATAACCGGTAACACCTTTCCTTCCTGCCAAAATACATGAGCGGGCAAGTGCCCGCTGCATGTAACGCTGTACAGTATTTATGTTTATCTGCCATATGCGCTGTTACTGCCACTTCTCGTCTTTCAGCACTTTGGCTTGTTCAGCACGACGTTTATCGATATTCTGCAGAATCTGATCCGGTGTCATTGCGCCAGCGAACATGCCTGACAAGTCCTTACCAATATCCATCCATTGTGGATCAATATATTTCACAGCGGCCTGCATGACCGTACCTTTTTCATGATTTTTCTCATAATCAATATAATCCTGTGTCAGCTTTGGTTCGATTTCCGGCCAACAGATCGTCAGATTACCTTCACCTTCGTCGAACACACGTTGCAGATGATCATGCTCGGTAATCCAGCGGAAGAATTTCAGCACTTCTTCAGGATGTTTACTGTTTTTGTTACCAAACATGGCAGCTGAACCGCCGGGATTCACACCAATCGTCTGATTATCTCCCCACGGCATGACAAAGAACCCCATATTGTCTTTCATTGCCGGATACGCTTCGGAAACTTCCTTTTCCGTCCCTGGAACCCGCAGCAACATAGCAGCTTTTTCCTGACCAAACGCTTCAATTCCCGCTTCTACCGTATTGGACAAGAAGTCTTTGCCGAAATAACCGAGATCCGCAAATTCCTTCAATTGTTCAATGACCGTCTTGAGTTGCGTCATATCTGCGATTTTCATCTCATTGTTGTTTAATTTCTCGTAGGTTCCCGCTGTTGTTTGCTCATAGTTAGGTCCCGTTTCGAACAAAGGCAGAACCTGATACCACCCGCTGGCAGGTGCCTGATAGAACGGAATAATGTCTTTATCCTTAATTTTCTGGCTGATCGCCTTGAATTCGGCATAGGATGTAGGAGGCTCTATGCCGAGCTCTTGGAAGATACGTTTGTTATAGTACACATACCAGATTTTCGTTGGCGCAAAAGAAACTCCGTACACCTTGTCATTGTGACTGACGGTTGGCAAAATCTCTTCAGACATCCGACCTGTGAATTCCTCATTGGTCAGGTCAATGGCATTTTCCTCTGGTCTTACGTTAGCCGGCATGCTCAGTGGGTCCACATCGACATTAAAAATATCAGGTGCTTCGCCAGAGGCCAGCTTTACCTTGATCAGGTCACGCCACTGTGCGTCAGGTACGACCTGAAAGTCAATTTTGACACCGGTCTCCTGTTCATATTCCTTGGCCATCGTCTGCATGATGCCTGTACGCGGAATACCGGATTGGCTTGTTCCAAATGTGAGAGTCACCTTACCCGAACCTTCCGTACTTTTACCTGAGTTGCACCCGGCAAGCAGCAGAGTGGAGAGCAGGAGCACACTTGCAAGCGAAAATAGAAATCGTTTTCTCATCATTGAACCTCCCGGAATATAAAGAAAATTGTAACTTGCCGAAACGCTTAATGTAAGCGTATTCTTATGTGGATAACTTTACTGTGAACAAGGGATGTGCTCAATAGACAAAAGCGTTCTGTTGGGTGGACATTTTCGAATGGTGTGACAGATATCATCATAGGACGAGGTGTGTGGGGATTGCGATATCGATTTGGAACGCTTCAGCAAAGTCTGTTTGCCTATTACTCTGCGGTATTTATTATCTTTTCGCTGATTGTGGCGGGGCTTCTGTATGTTTTTCTCGCAAGTGACATTCGTCAGCGAAGTGAAGAACAGCAGAGACAACTGGGTGTATCAATCGTCAGTAACCTGGATCAGGAAGTGGTGAAAATGAACAACTTTTCCATGAATATTGTGTATTCCAATCTGGTCAAAGAACACTTCAGTCACTATTTGGCACCAGCAGAAGGCAGTGAGCAGACAATGACGAGTGATCCGGCATTGTATAAGGATACAACCACACTAATTGATGTCATTCTTGCGATCATCAGCAGCTCCAATACAGCCAAGCAGGCCAATATCTATGATGTGAATGGCAAGATGCTGGGAGCGGGTGCATTCAACGGTCAACTGTCGGTAGACCTGACTCAGCGACCGTGGTACAAGGAAACCTGGGAGCGGAGTGGCTGGCGAGTGATCCAATTGTTAGAGGGCGGAGCTTTGCCCATGCCGACCGGTGAGGGGAAATCGGATCAACCTTACATTTCTCTTACCCGGGTATACAAAGATGGCAATTATGTCAGCCAGGGTGTAGTTGAGATTTTGCAGGATGCCGGAACCCTGTTTCAGCATTTGAATGAATTGCAGGCAAATAACGACGATCTTCGGATCTATGTAGTGGATGAACAAAATACACGATTGTATCCACTTTCTTCGGATGCTGATGCTTCTCAAGCAGGCCATTTCGATGATGTGGACTTGATTCAAAATCTTTCATTTCCGCCTGATACGATGCAGGAGATCACCGATCCTTTGAGTCAGTCCAAACAAATGATGACGTACATGACGTCACAGGAGACGGGATGGACCGTTATTGTCATGCAGTCCAAACAGTCCCTTTTCGCCAGTCTCAACCGGATGGCTGTGATGTTTATCGGTGCCACGTTAGCTACTCTCATGCTGATTCTGGTTCTCTCGTATCTGATTTCCAAACGGGTCACTTTGCCGCTGCATCGTTTGCAGCGCATTATTCAGAAAACGGGTGAGAATGATCTGTTATCGGGACAGGAATCCGGTCAATTGTTCAAGCTGGAGCATCCCGGTTCTATTCGGGAGATGGATGAGCTAAATGATACGTTTATCCGGCTGAATCAACAGCTTGTGCAGTCTTTTCAGGACAGGCTGGCGATGAAATCTCAGGAGACAGAAGCAAGATTACTGGCGCTGCAATCCCAGATGAACCCGCATTTTCTCTATAACAACATTACAAATATCAGCATCATGGCGGAAGAAGGCATGAATGAGCAGATTGTTGCGTTCTGCGCCAATATTGCGTATATGCTGCGTTATATTTCTACTCCGGGAAAGAATGGGGTTCCACTGTCCCAAGAACTGGATTATTGTGAGCGATATCTGGAGTGTATGAAGATTAGGTTCGAGGATGATCTGCACTACGAGTTTCATATTTCGGAAGAAATGCAGCTTATTCAGGTTCCGATGCTGATGGTACAACCACTCCTCGAAAATGCCATGAAATATGGACTGGGCGATACCCCTCCATGGAAACTGAATATTACTGGAGATATGGATGCGGTGCAGCAGACCTGGCAGATTCACGTGGAAGACAACGGGCCTGGCATGGAACCAGAAGCACTTGCCAAGATCATGCATTACATCGAACAATCACAGGAGTGGGAGCGTATGCCTGACCTTGAAATTAACGGAATGGGACTGAAGAATATATGGGTCCGATTGAAATTATGGTATGGCACGGCAGCCCACATGCTGATTACAAACAAGCCTTCCGGCGGTGTCCAGATTACCATAGGTGGTTCCATTCGAAAGGAGCATGACTGAACCCATGACAATCAAATATAGAACGATTATTGTGGAAGATGAAGCCTTGATTCGCCGGAATGTCTCACGCAAATTCAGAGAGTTGGACACCCGGTTCGAGGTGATTGGTGAGGCGCGGAACGGTCAGGAAGCGTTACAGCTCATTGAACATTCCGTACCTGATCTGGTTGTAACGGATATACAGATGCCGGTAATGAATGGACTGGAACTCGCCAAACATCTGTATTTTGCCTATCCGCATGTGAAAATTGTCATTCTGAGCGGTTATCATGAATTCGAATATGCACGGCAGGCGATCAGTTACAAGGTGGAGGATTATCTGCTCAAACCATTATCGGAAGAACAGCTTCGTACACTGCTGGATGCGATGGAATTGAAGCTTGGGAGCGCTGTGGATTCGCTTGCCCATGTCAGTGCCGTGCTGGATGAACAGGTGAAGCCGGAGGATATCGCAGAGGCCGTTAAGTTGTATTTGAAGCAGAATTACATGCATGAGATTACACTCCAGGACATGGCGGGACAGATGCATTTTAGTGTGGACTACCTGGGAAAGTGTTTTAAAAAAGTAACAGGGGAGACTCCGCTGAAATATATGACAGGCCTGCGAATAAATGAAGCGAAGCGCATGCTCGTTACTCACGAGAATATGGATATCAAGACCATTGGTGGAGCGGTAGGGTATAGTGATTCCCACTATTTCAGCCGGATTTTCAAAAACAAAACGGGCATGTACCCTAGCGAGTACCGACTGCAACTGCAGGAACGAAAAAAAGCCCTGTCCATGGATGATGAGAACCATGTTGACTTGAGCTGATTACTGGGCAAGAGCTTCTTCGGTTATTTTGCGAATATCAAACGGGGAGCGGATACCTTCTTCAATTATGTCGGGGAGAATCTGTTCCAGGAAATACTGCACACAGTGGAGGTCGATATTTTTGATTTTGACCAAGGCATAACGGTACATAACGATAAATTCTTTCTCCGTATTGCCACGTTGGAGTTCAGCAAAGGCTTCATATACTTGATCCATCTTGTCTGCGACTTCGAGAATCAGTCCTTCGATCGATTGGTCTTTGCCCTCACGCAGCTGTCTGCGGAAAATAGGCTGGAACTCTTCAGGAATATTTTCATTAATGAAATGTTCAACCATGCCTTCTTCGACCTTTTGCAGCATCGATCGCAGCTCCAGTGAATAATGTTTGACTGGTGTTTTGATATCACCGATGAAGATTTCGCCATAATCATGACTGCTGGTGATTTCGTATAACTTCTTCCAATCAATGGTGACTCCATGCTGCTCCTCAATATCTGCGAGCGTTTTGGCGTACTGTACCACTTTCCAGGAATGAGCGGATACGCTGTGTTCTTCGAATTTGAATTTGCCAGGTGTACGAATAATACGTTCAAGATCATTCAGTGACCTGAAGTACGCGTGAATTCCCATATAAGCGTTCATCCTTTGCTGGTTGAGTATAAGTGTGAGTATCCATCGACTATACGCCAGTTATGTCAACTGTGGATTAACGCGGATAGCGACGAAGGTAAAATGAAGTTTTAATTCTATAGAAGGACGAGAGGATGAAAGGGAACGTACGAGAGAGTACGCAGGTTATCAACAAACAATAAAAAACCACGATGTGTGATTGAACGTGAGTTCAGCATCCATCGTGGCTTTAGTGTGTAGATGTTGTGTTACCTAGTGCTACATAAGTTCAGTTGAATCAAAAATTATGATTTTTTACGTACCGGTGAAGTATACCAGTACGCCATTCCGACAAAGAGGGCACCGCCGATGATATTACCAAGTGTTACCGGGATCATGTTATGAAACCAGCCCGCCAGAGTAATGGTATCCGGGTGGTTTGGCAACAGCCAGGACAAGGACAGCAAAGTCATATTGGCAACACTGTGCTCATACCCACTTGCAATAAAGGCGTACAGACACCACCAGATGAGAGCAATTTTGGCGATATCCTCTTTTGTGCGAGCAGCCATCCAGATCGCCAGACAGACGAGCCAGTTACAGAAAATGCCGCGGAAGAACAACTCCGATACGGGAGCGGCCATCTTTTTGGCAGAAGCGACAAATAAAAGATGTTCGGGCGCAGCCGTTTTGAACAGGCCGCTGCCTACAATAAGCAGGCTGAGCAGGATCGCACCTAGCAGGTTGCCGAGGAAGACGAGTCCCCAGTTTTTCAGTGTATCTTTGACTGTGGTCCGGCCTGCGAGCGTGCTCATGGTGAAAAACATGTTGTTGCCTGTAAATAGTTCCGATCCGGCAAAGATGACAAGCGTGAGAGCGAGTCCGAAGGACATGCCCATTAACATGGTTTGCAGTGGTGACTGTGCCGCAAGGAGCGGGGCACCAATACTGAAGATCAGTACGATGCCAAGCCCTACATAGGCACCCGCCATTAAGGCGGCAACCATGTAGCGTGAAAGATTTGAGTTCATCTGATCCCGTTTTTTAACCGCAGCTTCAATAATTCCCTCAACACTTGGTGTATACATCACGGTTTCCCCCATTATTTTGCATCAATCTTTGAACGTTTCGATGGAGCTATATTTCAATCCAGACCTGGCCGTTCTCTACCTTCACCGGATACATCTGCACTTGCCCATTGTCCGGTGCTTGCACAACACCGGTAGTTAAGTCAATTTTCCAATCATACAGCGGATCGTACAGATAATGCCCGGACACGATGCCTTCTGCCAGCGGCCCACCCTTGGGGTGGGGGTTGTGATTATCAGCGGCGAAGATGGTGCCATCCGATGCACGAAAGACAGCAAGCTGATGGTCCAGAATTTCAACTACTCTTCCGATTCGTGGCAGGAATTCTTCAACTACTCCGGCAGGGAAGTAGGTGCCTGATTGTTTGGTCGTCATCTTAAACCACTCCTTATTTATTTAACATTCTCCAGTATTAATCCTGCAAGCTTGCTTATGGACGAGCCGATACTTCGATTCCATGGAACATTTTGCTTTCGCCTTCCTCATTGCGAATCGCTTTTTGCCAAGGTTCTTCAACATGCTCAAGTGCAAATTCAATCCGCTGCATCAACGCTTTGCGTTCCTCCAGGTTATCCACGACAACCGAACGAATATGCTCCAGACCCATCCGTTCCACCCACTCGGAAGTCCGTTCCAGATAGTTACCTGTCTCGCGGTAATATTGCATGATGGCTCCGCACAGTTCAATTAACTCTTCATCTGTTTTCACTTTGCATAAGGAATCAGCAAGTCTTGCTTTAATACCGCCGTTACCACCGATGAAGATTTCCCAGCCTCCGTCGTTACCAACGATACCGATATCTTTGGTACATGCCTCTGCACAGTTCCGTGGACAACCGTTGACGGCATATTTAAACTTGGCTGGCAGATCCAGACGTTCGAATTTACGTTCGATGCGAGCGCCCATGGCCATGGAATCCTGTGTACCGAATCGGCAGAATTGGGAGCCGACACATGTTTTGACCGTACGCAGCGATTTGGCGTATGCATAACCTGAAGGCATATCCAGTTCAGCCCAGACTTTAGTCAGATCTTCTTTTTTAACACCAATCAAGTCGAGACGCTGACCGCCGGTTACTTTGACTGCTTTCACATCATATTTGACTGAAACGTCAGCGATGCGTTTGAGGTCCGCTGGAGTAGTCACCCCGCCGTACATCCGAGGTACAACCGTATACGTTCCATCCTTTTGAATATTTGCATTCATCCGTTCGTTAACAAAACGGGATTCTTTCTCATCTTCGTGTGTGTCTGGTGCAATCATGCCAAGGTAGTAGTTGATCGCCGGACGACATTTGGAACAACCTTCAGGTTGACTCCAACCCAGTACATTCATGACCTCTTTGGTTGTTTGTAATCCCTTTGCACGAATCTCGGCTACAATCTCATCCCGTCCCATGGAAGTACATCCGCAGATGCCCTGTTTGGCTCCAGTACTGAAACTGTCACCAAGTACATATTGCAGAATCTGTTCCACAACTGGTTTACATCCACCGCAAGAGCGGGTTGCACCTGTACAGGCTTTGATCTCATCTACGCTGGTTAGTCCTTGATTCGTAATGACATCAACAATCGTTCCTTTGGTTACACCGTTACAGCCACAGACAATCTCGTCTTCAGCCATCGTTTCTACAGAGGTGGTTTTCTTATGACCGCCGCAGCCTGTACCCATGAGTGAACCATACAATTCTTCGGTCATTTCGGTCTGTTGTTTGATCAGTTTCTGCAATTCGGCAGAATCCGTAATGTCACCGAAGAGAACGGCGCCGACCATTTTATTATCACGAAGCAGAATTTTTTTGTAAGTCCGTTTCCAGTCATCTTTGTGCGAAATGACGGTGTGCTCTGGGCTGTCGATGAATTCACCAGTTGAAAACACGTCCACACCCGAAATTTTCAATTTAGTGGATACTACAGAACCTTCATACGGAGCCGTTTCGACACCGCAGATATGTTTCGCGAGAATCATGCCTTGCTCAAACAATGGGGCAACGAGGCCGTAACATACCCCGCGGTGCTCTGTACATTCCCCGACCGAATACACATTCTCAAGTGAAGTCTGCATATAGTCATTCACGACAATACCCCGGTTGACTTCCATACCGCTTTCGCGGGCTACAGCCGTATTGGGTTTGATCCCTACAGCCATGACCACAAAATCAACATTCAGAACCGTATCATCTGCAAAACGAATTCCTTCAACCCGTTCGCCACCCAGCAGTTCGGAAGTCTGCGCACCCATTTTGAACCGGATACCCTGACGTTCGAGTTCTGCCTTCAACATGGCTGAAGCTTGCGGATCAAGCTGACGCTCCATCAGATCTTCCATCAGATGCACTACGGTAACTTCCATGCCAAGTTGTACCAACCCTTTGGCAGCTTCAAGACCCAGCAGACCGCCCCCGATAACGGCCGCTCGTTTATACTGCTTAGCAGCTTCCAGCATGACATTACAATCGGCGATATCACGGAAACCGACAACACCCTCTTTGTCATGCCCCGGTACGGGGAGAATAAAGGAGTTAGAGCCTGTTGCAATGATGATTTTGTCGTAAGGAACGCGAGTTCCATCTTCAGTTACAACTTCATGTGTCTCGGCATCGATTCGTGTAACCGTTGTGCCTGTGTGCAATGTAATGCCGTAATCTTCATACCAGTGAAGGTCGTTCAGCACGATATCGTCCAGCGTTTTGCTTCCTTCCAGTACGTACGACAACATAATGCGGTTGTAGTTAGGATAGGGCTCGGTGCCAAAAACGGTAATATCAAATCGCGTAGTTAATTTCAGAATTTGTTCAACAGTACTGATTCCTGCCATACCGTTACCAATGATGATGAGGTTCTCTTTTTTTCCGTTCATGTGTGTATGCCTCCTTGAATAGACGCTGTACATTACTCAAAATTTTAGTGGTTTATATTTGAAATTATACAAGTAGTTGACGACAGTTTATGTGATTTAATTCACTAATAAAGATAGTTCAGTCAACTATTCGTTGGTGTGATCCCGGTCACAGATTTTTATATATATTTCCAGAGCGACATATATACATATCCAAATGGATATTATACAGGCTGATTAATCAAGGCATATACTACGAGGCATAACGACGCGTCGATATGATATTTTCAAAATTTGGTATTTTTTTTGCTAACACGAAACACACTACTAGGGCTTAATGAAGTTTCAGAAGTGAAGATGGGGACGTGAATTCTCATTGTGTTGACATGGCTGAAAGGAGATCACCTATGGGTGTAAAAAGAATGGACGATACCTCACCGGCTGCAACCCAGCCGGAGATTATTAAAGCGGTTGCAGTAACTGCTGTGATGATGCAGCTGATCCTGTCGGTTCTCTTAAAGCAGTTTCCCGATGTATCTCACAGAATAGAGATTGGCATGTTGTACAATCTGGCGAAGTTCTCGGCACCTGCCTTTATTTTTGCCATTTTGTATGATGTGGCACAGCTGCGAGACGTAAAGTATGGACACTATGTATGGCATAAAGCCAAAGAGATCATCGGGCCTTATCTCTTCTGGACTACCGTATATATAATAACGGTGAATGCAGGCGGATATGAGCAGGTGGGGGATGTTGTACAAGCCTTTCTGCTGGGAACGGCAGCCCCGCATTTGTGGTATACGGTCATGATGTTCCAATATCATTTGCTCATTCCGCTGGTGACTGCACTGGCTCTGCTCATGATTCGGAATCGAAAAAAAGCAGCTGTGTCATGGGTGGTATCCATCATCGTGTATGCCATTCTGATTCTGCTCTATGACCGATATGTTCTGCTGGATCTTTTGCATCCCGATCTGGTCTACACGGATCGAATCTTTGCCATGTATGGACTATTTGCATTGCTGGGAATGGGTACATCCATATATAAGGAAGTTTGCCTTGTCTGGTTGGACAAAATGAAGTGGGCGTTGCTGCCCATCGGTGTGCTGTTGTTTATTTGGGTGAACCGGGAATTGTTTGCTTATGGATTTGAGGATATGAATTTGTTGAAATCTTCGTATCTGAAACCGTCGATGGTGCTGTTTAACATGGCGCTCATCTTGCTCCTGTACGCTGGTGCAACGGGACTGATTCGTATGAATGTCCGATTTCTACCTACTTTTCGCTGGATTGCCAAATACGCCTTTCGGGCATATCTCGCCAGTTATTTTGCACTGAATCTGACGATCTGGATGATGGGCAGTTATGTGAAGGAGATGCCGCTCGGCATCAGCATCGTGTTTTTGCTGATTTGCACTGCGATTCTAGCCTTCACGATGGTGTATTACATTGAGAAATTGTGCAAGGCAATGATGCGACTTCTCAGAGCGAGGAATCACCAAGGGCATCAGCCAGCGCCAGCTCACGGAAATAAGCGACCGTAAACTCGCGAAAAATCAGACAAGCTTTGGACAGGTAATGATCTTCCAACCAGGAAATCCCAATCGTTCGTTCGCATACAGGCTGTTCAATCCGAATCAATCGTACATGTTCACCCACAGATCCATCCCAGGATACCGCGGGAACAAGTGCAATACCAAGTCCAGCGCGAATGAGTCCACGTACGGTTGCCGGATCATCACTTTCGAAAATACGTTTCGGATTGAAACCGGCAATCCGGCACAGGCTGTCGGTTCGTTCACGAAGGTCGTTCCCTGCACGTAGCGTGACAAAGTGTTCCTCGGCTGCATCTTCCAGTCGGATGGATGTTTTCCCGGCGAGCTTGTGGTCAGCGGGCACGGCCAGGAACAGTTCCTCTGTCAGAAGAGGCAAGCTCTCTACTCGGGGAATCTGCAAGGGCAGCGAAGAGATACAGAGATCAAACCTCGGAGGATCAGAAGGACCAAAATGCTGGATTAACGTAAATGTGATATCTGGGTATTGTTGTCTGAATCGAGATAACAGGTCGGGCACCACGTGAGAGCCTACAGGGAATGCAAGACGGATATCGCCTGCCTGACCAGATGACATATCCGCAAGTTCCCGTTTTCCATTTTCGAGTGCTTCAAGAGATTGCTCGGCATATTTCAGAAATACACGACCATAGTTGTTCAGCCGGATGAACTTTCCTGTTCGATCAAATAACTCGGTTCCCAATTCCTGTTCCAGCATTTTCAACGTTTTGCTCAAAGCTGGCTGGGAGACGTGCAGTTCTTCTGCCGCTCGTGTGATGTGCTCCAGCCGGGCGATTTTGCAAAAATAACGAAGTTGAAGTAAATCCATGCCAATCACCATCCATATCAATTTGGTTATGTATATATGTATAACTATATATTATACATTATTAATGTGAGGAGTAAAATAAAACCTGTACCGCATGTGAATGAACGAATTTCAGATTGAATTAGAGAACATGATAATGAAACCAAATGGCAGATGAACATTAAATCATAGTTAAGGGAGGCTGGTCAGAGATGAGTACGACCAAACAGCAGCAACAGCCCTTGGGCCCATCAAGCTGGACGACCAGAAGAGATGAGAAACATAACAGAATGCAGAAGGTAGAGTCTTTACTCAAGGGAAAGGTACTGCCGACAGAGCAAATTGTAAATGCACTTGAGTTGCTCATCCGACCGGGTGATCGTGTTGTACTGGAAGGAAATAATCAGAAACAGGCCAGTTTTTTGTCCGCTGCACTGGTTCAGGTCGATCCGGAGAAGGTCAATCAGTTACACATGATTATGTCGAGTATTTCACGTCCGGATCATCTGGACATCTTTGAAAAAAAGATCGCTTCCAAGCTTGACTTTTCCTATTCGGGTTCACAAAGTCTCCGCATGTCGCAGATGATTGAGGATAACAGTATCGAGATTGGCTCGATTCACACCTATTTGGAGTTATATGGTCGACTGTTCATTGATTTGATTCCAAATGTTGTGCTCGTGGCGGCGGATAAAGCAGACCGTCAGGGGAACCTGTACACCGGAGCCAATACGGAGGAAACGCCAACCATTATCGAAGCAGCAGCCTTCCGTAACGGAATCGTCATCGTGCAAGTGAATGAACTGGTGGATGAGGTTCCAAGGGTAGATATTCCTGGCGCATGGGTAGATCTGGTTGTTGAATCGGATCGGCCGTATCAGTTGGAAGCTCTGTTTACACGGGACCCGCGCCAGATCAAAGAGACTCATATTCTCATGGGCATGATGGCGATCAAAGGTATATACGCCAAACATAATGTTCAATCTTTGAACCACGGCATTGGGTTTAATACAGCGGCCATTGAATTATTGCTTCCGACTTACGGGGAGTCACTTGGACTGCGCGGCAAAATATGCAAACACTGGGCGCTGAATCCCCATCCCACATTAATTCCGGCAATTGAGAGTGGCTGGATTGAAAGTATCCATTCTTTTGGCGGCGAGGTAGGGATGGAGAAGTATACAGCGGCTCGTCCGGACGTATTTTTCACAGGGCCTGATGGTTCCATGCGTTCTAACCGTGCACTCTGCCAAGTGGCAGGTCAGTATGCCGTAGATATGTTTATTGGTTCAACATTACAAATCGATCCCGAGGGCAACTCATCAACGGTGACCTCCGGTCGTCTCAGTGGATTTGGCGGCGCGCCCAATATGGGACATGATCCACATGGACGCAGACATGATACCGAAGCCTGGCTGAACATGATGAATGGAGATGGTCCGCTGGTTCGGGGTAAAAAATTGGTCGTACAGATGGTGGAAACATTCCAGAACGGAGAGCGGCCAACCTTTGTAGATTCCCTGGATGCCATTCATGTTGGTCAAGAAGCCCATCTGCCCATTGCACCTGTCATGATCTATGGTGAGGATGTGACACATGTAGTGACGGAAGAGGGAATTGCCTATCTGTACAAGGCACAGAACATCGAAGAACGCAAACTTGCACTCGCGGCGGTTGCCGGTGTTACTCCGCTCGGACAGGCTCATGATGCAAGCTTGAATGAACGTCTGATCAGTGATGGACTGATTGCGTTCCCGGAACAACTGGACATTCGCCGCACGGATGCCAAACGGTCGCTTCTGGCGGCCAAAAGTGTCGAGGAGTTGGTGGAATGGTCCGGTGGGCTGTACAATCCGCCATCCAAGTTCCGCAGTTGGTAAGCCCTAAGAGGAATACACCTGTCTCTATGTGGCAGGACTTGAAGCCGATGAAGCTAGCTTGGGCCAGTTCGGCAGCACAGAGATGCGGCGTGCTGCTCGGTGAACTGGCCGTGCAGGCGTTGATTGATGAGGCGGAGTTGACGCCAAAACCGGGGCTTGTAGATCTGCGTGACAATGGCGCACATACAGATCTGAACGTGGAGCTGATGCGCCGCTCGGCACGGGCGCTGCGGCCTGCCTTTACAGCGATGGGTGAGGCAGGATGGGCACAGCCTGCGGATCAATCGCTGCGTGAACGCCTGGCTGCGATTGGGCGTGACGGCGAAGCTAGTATGCTCGCAGCCACAGGCGGAACCAACACACATCGCGGAGCTGTGTGGGCACTTGGGTTGCTCACCGGCGCTGCCGCGGTGAGTTGGCCCGGTCAGGGCGCGGCTGAGATTGCAGCCGTCGCCGGGGCGCTTGCCCGGCTGCCCGACCGGCATGCTCCGCAGCAGCGGACGTCGAACGGGCAGCGTGTGCAGCGCCGCTACGGCGCACGCGGCGCGCGGGAAGAAGCCGAAGCAGGCTTCCCGCACGTCGTGGACATCGGGCTGCCAGCGCTACGCGCAGCCCGGAGTGCAGGGCGCACAGAGACGCAGGCGCGTCTGGATGCGCTTTTGGCCATCATGGCAAGTCTCGAAGATACTTGCCTGCTGCACCGCGGCGGGCACGATGCCCTCGCCGCCGCAAGAAGCGGTGCCGCCACCGTGCTGTCGCGGGGTGGCAGCGGCACCGCGGAAGGCATGGCTGCCCTGGAACAACTGGGCAGCCGCCTTGTTGGCATCGGCGCTTCCCCTGGCGGAAGCGCGGACTTGCTGGCTGCGGTCTTGTTTCTCGACCGCATAGATCAGAGTGCGTCAACCGAGCTTGGTGCATGTCCGCTCGCAACGAGTCAGTTATAACAGAAACAATTTGGAGGTGCAGGACACCATGGAAACCATGACTTTTAATTATAAAACATCACGTAAGCTGGAAGGTAAAGCCCATGTAGGGGTAGCTGGTTCAGGAGATCTGGAGCTGTTGATGGAACCGTCTGCGGACGGGCAGGCACATGTCGAGATCCGAACAACGGCCAAAGGATTTGGCGATATATGGCGGGCAGGATTGGACCGTTTTTTTCAAAAGCACGACGTGGCGGTATCGATCCAAATCAATGATTTCGGCGCAACGCCGGGTGTTGTGAATCTGCGTTTGGCCCAAGCGATGGAGGTGCTGACCCATGAACAATAAGGCAGAATGGATGGCGGTAAAAGAGAGCTTCATTGAGCTGCGTGCGCGTGATCGTGCCAAGTCGGTATTGGACGAAGGCACATTCCGCGAATTGATTGATCCGTTTCAGCGTGTGGAATCCCCCCATCTTCCGCTTCAGGGCATCGTCCCGCAAAGTGATGATGGTGTAGTTACCGCTCGCGGAACCATTGATGGACAACCTGCTGTTGTGATTGCGCTTGAGGGTGCATTCCAGGGGGGCGGTATAGGCGAGGTATGTGGTGCCAAAATCGCCGGGGCTCTGGAGCTGGCGTTGCAGGATCATGAACAGGGTGTGCCGACACGTCCCGTGTTATTGCTTGAAACCGGCGGGGTACGTCTGCAAGAGGGAAATTATGGTCTGCTGGCTATTGCCGAGATTGGCGCAGCGATTGTTGCTTTGCGTCCTCATACACCTGTGGTCAGTGTGATCTCGGGGATGATTGGCTGTTACGGCGGGATGTCGATCTGTGCAGCAGGTTTGTCCAGTCATCTAATCATGACACGTCAGGGCCGCATGCAGCTGAACGGGTCCGAGGTTATTGAACAAGAGGCAGGGATCGCCGAACTCGATTCTGGTGACAAACAAAAGATCTGGTCCATGGTGGGTGGTAAACAGCGTGTTGAAGCCGGATTTGCAGATCAGTTGGTTGAAGATGATATCGGCCAGATTAAACAAGCCATTCGGGATTCATTCGAGCAAGGTGTCAAAAAAATAAACCGGAGCGCACAAGTGAAGCTCTATCAGCATCTGCTTGCCGAGATTGGCAGCGCTGAGAATCTCAAGCCGGAAGATGTGCGCGAGTTGTGGAAGAATCACAGGGACGAGACGGGCGCAGAGAAGCTGGAGCAGCTTCGTCAAGGATGGGCCTCCATTTCCAATGCGTCAGGTACACGGGGAGAAAAGTGGTTCAACCTGCTGGCGGATCATGGCGATATCAGACAGGGAGAAGCCCCTTCTGTGCTGTGCGCAGATGGACGGATCGGTGAGGAAAACGTCAGATTTATCTCGGTTGTTCCTGATCCCAATGCCAGATTTGTTCGTGCCCGCAACGGCGAAGTGGGGCTGGACGAGGGCTGGAGTATTGCAGCTTACGTGCGTGAAGCCATGGAAGCAGATCAAGATGGTCAGCGCCGTACAATTGTAGCCATCGTTGATGTACCAAGTCAGGCCTATGGTTATCGTGAGGAACTGCTAGGCATACACCTGGCTTGCGCAGCAGCAGCAGATGCTTATGCATCGGCTCGATTAGCAGGCCATCCGGTGATTGCCCTGATTGTGGGCAACGCGATCTCCGGTGCTTTCCTGGCACACGGAATGCAGTCCAATCGCCTTATCGCATTCAATGACCCAGAGGTTACGGTTCAGGTCATGTCCAAACAATCTGCCGCGCGCATCACTCGTCGCAGTATTGATGAGCTTAATGAAGCAGCGACCAAAGTGCCAGGGGCGGCATATGATGTGCAGTCTTTTGCCAAATTGGGTGCCCTACACCAACTGGTCGATGGGATCAACGCATCCTCACCCGGTCCGTCTGATGTAGAGAAGGTTCAGCGTATTCTTACGGATACCATACAGGAAATACGTCAGTCCCCGGTGGACCTCCGTTCCCGTCTGACCTCCGAGGCGGCTCAGTCTGGTCGTGCAGCTTCCGTTCATGTGCGCAAGCTGCTGAAGGAACAGTGGAACCAATAGCTAGATCTTTTCAAGTGCATGACCTGTTAAAGATTCACGGGAATGCCGTGCTGAGAGGAGAGCAGCCGGTTCCAGCGTGGGTCACCACTACGATGAGGAAAAACCCTTGGGTTGTAGTTCGCAGGGCAGAACAGATGGCGGGGAACATTCCAGTTGGTGTTCGGGGGCCAGAGCGGCATTTACGCTGGGCCGCTTCCATCTCCACGGAAGATGTTATTGCCAGAGTAAGCCCTGAGCAGTTGGTGGCAGATCAAGCATGGTATAACCTCCCGGAGGAACGTTGGAATATTCCTGCGATCGGTATGCTACAACAGGTTGCTGAACTCTGGAGCAGGACGGAACGGATCTGGGGTCCGGGAGGCAGTATTGGATTTGAGCTGGCTACAGGGCAAGAGGTCGCACGTCCGGAAAGCGATCTGGATCTGATTCTTCGTTTACCCGAACGACTTACACCTGAGCAGGCAACAGAATTGCTGGCAAAGCTAACTTCACCGTTGAGCATCTCGGATAAATGGAGCGGAGTTCGGCTGGATCTTCAGGCAGAAACTGCGGCAGGATCGTTCTCGCTGGCGGAGTGGGCCAGAGGGGGCTCGCAGGTGATGTTAAAAACATGCTCAGGTCCTATACTTACGAATGATCCATGGGAGATTTCGAAATAAGGGAGGAGAAATGGAATGAGCGTAGTCTTCTTATTCCCTGGTCAGGGAGCCCAGCGTCCAGGCATGCTCCATGAATTACCCTCTCATCCGGCAATTCAGGCGACACTGCATGAGGCCAGTGAGATTCTGAACATGGACGTGCTGGAACTGGACACACAGGCATCGCTGGAAACAACCGACCACGTACAACTGGCATTATGTATCAGCGGCGTTGCTGTGGCTCGGGCCCTATTGGAGGAAGGCGTGAAGCCGGCCTATGTTGCGGGTCATTCTGCTGGGGCTTTTGCGGCAGCGGTTATATCGGGTGCAATAACGCTCAAGGACACGTTGCCGTTGGTCCGGTTACGAGGTGAAGGCATGATGACAGCTTACCCCGAAGGTTATGGCATGGGCGTTGTGACCGGACTTCTTCGGCGTGAGGTAGAGGTTGTGGTGAATCAGATTCATACTGAAGAGAATCCGGTGTACATCTCGAATCTGAATGCACCTACCCAGATTTCGATCGCAGGCAAGCTGGAGGCCATCGACAAGGTGCTCGCTACATGTCTTAAGAACGGAGCCCGCAAAGGCATACGGCTGAATATGAACGTGCCTTCCCACTGCAAGCTGCTGGACCCCGTTTCGCTGAAGTTAAAGGAAGCCATCGGTCGTATCCAAATGAAAGAACCTCTGATTCCTTACGCGGGCAACGTCAGAGGACGTGTACTGCGGACGGCCAATGACATTGGACAGGATCTTGCAACCAACATTGCACATCCCGTTCGTTGGGATGAGGTGTCCACGCTAATTTATGAACTGGGAGGAAGACTTTTTCTGGAGATGCCTCCGGGACAGGTTCTGTCAGATCTGGCGAGAGAGGCTTTTGCTGAGGCACGTACTGCTGCACTACAAATGACCAGTCTGGAATCTGCCGTTCTGTTGTCTGAAAGATACAGCGATGGCGTGTGAAGCCGTGTTGTATGAGAGGATAGGCATTCCCGTATCGTGTTGTTGACAAATTGATCGTCACTAAAATAAGAAATGCGAACTATTGTTCTTATTTTGTTTTCGTTGTAAAATCGGAACTGGGCCGTATGTTCCCGATTTCTTCGAAAGGACGTTTTTGCATCATGATGGGAAGATCCCACCTCATTATCGGGACAGGCGTATCGCTTTCTGTTCTGCAGTTGGCCGGTATGCCAGTTACTGCGCCGGCCGTTACGGTTGCTCTGATTGGTTCGTTATTGCCTGATATCGATGAGCCAAATTCGCTGCTGGTATCCAGAGCCTTGCCTAACAGTCTGATCAGGTTGTTACAGACGATTCTGTTGCCCACAGCTGTATTTGTGTACTTTTATGTTCATGCCAAACCATGGAACCTGTTGCTTGCAATCCTTATTGCGCTCGTGTCATTCCTGCCTTCGCGTTCGCTTCGCAAAGTGTTGATGTTTGCCATTGGACTCGGTCTGGTGTTCTACGGTCACGCATTTGCCCCGTGGAATCTGATTGCAGGTAGCCTGCTTATGCTGTGCACCACGCTAACTCATAGGGGATTGACGCATACCTTATATGGAACTGCGATATGGGCCGGCTTACTTTACAGCACGACCCAGCAGCAGGGACCGGAGATCTGGGTAGCGGGAGGCACGGCATATGCGATGCATCTGTTGGCCGATTCACTAACCAATCGGGGGATTCGTCCGTTACCACCGCTCAAGTGGCGCATACGGGTGAATCTGATGAGTACAGGGACCAAGCGTGGGGCCGTTGTAGAGAATGTCTGCATTGTGCTTACCCTTATTTTGGCCTGGATTGCATTCTCGCCATTATTTCTGTAATGACCAAATACCAGTCCTGTCTAAGGACTGGTATTTCTTATTTTGTTCTTTTACCTGTAAGCCATGAGAGGATTATGGGGGTCAACTCGTTGTTGGCGTGCTTGATAAACCGTCAAGATCAGAAGAGCCAAATGCAAATAAAACAACAAGAATAAGCACAATTAATAGCTCGGCAAATCCGATTCCGTCAAACTCGGACATGACATCCACCTCATTTCTTGACCATTAAGAATTGATTCTCTGTTGAAATGCCTGTATAACATCATTAAGCGTCATATCGCCGCCAGTTTCATCCAGGAATTGTACCAGTTTGTCTGAATTGGAGGGTGTGACCTTTTGAAGTGTTTTATATTGACCAACCAATTCTACAACCAATGTAGCCTCACGAAACAACGTGACAGCATCCACTCTCAACTTTCCGCTCACCAATAGCGCTGCTACAATCAGTTCGAGATTTTTCCCTTTAAGGCTTCCATTAAGGAGGGTATTAGCAGCGTTTGGTTTTTTGTTAGAACCTTTATTTGATTTTCCGTTCCTTCCCACTGCCATAACAGGTCCCCCACTGGTTGGTGTTTAATTCATCTTCCGTTATTGTATCTTATGTGTAATTCCCTATAATGTTCGGCCTATTAATCTACGTACGTTGAACGAAAAAATATTTTCACGTGCCACTCCGAATGACAGAATAGCCTTTCTCGTGTAAATGTGTCCAACGGATATAGTTGTGGATATAAAAAAGAGACCTCTCGAATAGTTAGGAGGTCTCTTATCAACTGTTACGCGTTATTAATAATGGTATTCATTGTTGTCCGATCCAGACCTTTGACCAGTTTCACGATCAGTTCTTTGGCCGCATCGTAGTCATCCGTATGAATGATGGAAGAAGAGGTGTGGATATAACGTGCGCAGATACCAATAACTGTTGATGGTACACCAATTCCACTCAGGTGTACTTGACCTGCATCGGTACCACCTGGTGAGATGAAATACTGCATTTTGATCTGATTGGATGAAGCCGTATCTTGAACATATTCCACCATTCCGCGATGGGTGAACATACCCGGGTCAAAAATACGAAGCAATGCGCCTTCTCCGATATGTCCAAATGACTGTTTGTCACCTGTCATATCATTCGCCGCGCTACAGTCAAGTGCAAAGAAAATATCAGGCTGAATCAGATTGGCCGCCGTACGTGCACCGCGAAGCCCCAGTTCTTCCTGAACCGTTGCACCAGCGTAAAGCGTGTTAGGCAGTTTTTCCTTGTGCAACGCTTCAACCAGTTCAAGTGCAAGTCCTACGCCGTAACGATTATCCCATGCTTTGGCCATGATTTTTTTCGGGTTCGCCATCGGCGTGAATTCACAGATTGGCACGATCTGCATCCCTGGATGAATGCCCCAGGATTCTGCTTCCGCACGGTTGTCTGCCCCAATATCGAGATACATGGAATTCAGATCAACAGGTTTGTTCCGCTGGGACTCGTCCAACAAGTGTGTAGGTGTAGAACCTACAACTCCGGTAATGCGACGATCCGGTGTGATGATTTCCAATCGCTGAGACAGTACAGCCTGACTCCACCATCCACCCAATGGACGGAATTTGACCATACCCGTTTCCGTAATGCCTGTAGTCATGAAACCAACTTCGTCAAAGTGTCCGGCTACCATAACTTTAGGACCGGATTCCTCCCCGCGTAATACACCAAATAGACTCCCCAGGCGATCCTGGACGAACTCATCGGTATAAGCGGAAAGCTTATCTTTCATCCAGCCGCGAAGCTCACGTTCAAAACCGGATGCGGAAGGGAATTCCGTCAACGTACGGAACATATCCATCGTTTTTTCATTCATGTGTCAACAACTCCTCTGTTGGTATGTATTTCAGGTCACAGTAGAACGGCTACCCGCCTGTTGTCCTTTTAAGATGTAGTTCAAAAAGTCTTTTATCTTTTTGAACATGCACTTTAATATGCTGAGGACTTGTTATTTAACCACTGGTCACATTACAGTATGAACCTTGCGCAAGTGATTGTCCATGTTTATGTCACGTATTTAAGGCATATTTTGGGCGCTTACCGTGTCCAAGTTTCATGACTCTATCCGCTGTAGTCGCAGTCCTGATGCCACTTCAATGAATATGAATATATGGAGGAGATGTCATCATTTTGTGAACTTCTTTATTTCAATATTTGTTTGTCTGTTTACAGGAAGGAGCTAAATATCCAATGAAGCCTCCAGAAGAGGGCACGGAAAAAGTACTGTTTATCGTTCTTTTTATCTTGCTCGTGATTGTTCTTCTTTATTTATAGACGTATCTAAAAGTCCTCAGATCCGGCGTATTCCCATCTTGCTTCCACAACATGATCTTGTTGGAAACATATGCTGTCTGTCGCCGGATACATAACCTTCCGATTATTAACAAACAATGAATATAGGATTACACACATTGGCATTCAGCCGTAGCTTTGAACCATTTTCACATAGAGGAGGTCTTGTATCTTGCCAGCTCAATCTGCATCCGGAAGCGAAAAAAAAACGTCGTCCCTGTCCATGGATGAAAAGGAGTACAAAAAAGTCGCAAAAAAACATGAGCCGCCTCGTCCAATCCTGAAAAATTGCCTTAAAGCATTTCTGGTTGGGGGTACCGTCTGTTTGATTGGACAGGCCATTCAAGAGGCTTTTATGGCCGGTTTCGACATGACATCGAAGGAAGCTTCCAGTCCTACGGTGGCGGTCATGATTCTCATATCAGTTATTCTAACGTGTCTCGGCGTTTACGATAAAATGGCTCAATGGGCAGGAGCGGGCACTGCTGTGCCGGTTACCGGCTTTGCCAATTCCATGTGTTCTGCTGCACTGGAACATCGTGCTGAAGGACTGGTGCTCGGTGTAGGGGCCAACATGTTTAAACTTGCTGGTTCCGTTATCGTGTTTGGTGTCGTGGCAGCATTTGTCGTAGGGATCGTTTACGCCTTTTTGGGATTTGGAGGTGGGCACCTGTGAAACGATTGGGTCGCCAGACATGGCAGTTTGAGAATCGTCCTCGGATCATCGGTAAAGCCGCAGTTGTAGGACCAGAAGAAGGCGAGGGTCCACTGTCATCTGATTTCGATTATGTCTATGACAACCTCGAGATCGGCGAGAAAACGTGGGAAAAGGGAGAACGCAAACTGCTCGAACAGGCATCTCAGCTGGCTTTGGTAAATGCAAATATCACCAAGGAAGAGCTTCAATTTTTTGTTGGTGGTGATCTGATGAATCAGATTATCAGCAGTTCCTTTTCAGCACGAAAACTGGGTGTGCCTTACCTGGGTGTCTTTGGAGCCTGCTCCACATCCATGGAAACATTAGCTTTGGCCTCGATGATTATTGACTCGGGAGCTGGAGATTATGTCCTTGCAGGAACGGTGAGCCACAACTGTACGGTGGAAAAACAATTTCGGTATCCGACGGAGTATGGCTCCCAAAAGCCGCCTTATGCTCAATATACCGTCACAGGAGCAGGGTGTGGTGTGGTCTCCCTTACTGGTGATGGTCCCGTTGTTACCAAAGCCACCATTGGACGCATTATGGATTTGGGCATCAAAGATCCCTTTAATATGGGTTCAGCCATGGCGCCAGCAGCAGCCGACACTATAATCTCTCATTTCAGGGATACGGGATTGGAACCCGGCTATTATGATCTCATTGTGACTGGGGATCTGGCTTCCGTCGGTCTGCCAATTACGAAAGAGCTTTTGCAAAAAGAAGGCATTCCCATGGAACAGACGGTTTTTAATGACTGCGGCCTGATGATCTATGATCGGGAGAAACAGCCTTATGTTGTTGCCGGAGGAAGTGGCTGCGGATGTTCTGCCACCGTCACCTATGGTCACATTTTGAACCGCATGCAAAAGGGTGATCTTAAACGGGTGCTCGTCGTTGCTACCGGGGCGCTGTTATCTCCGATTTCGTACCAGCAGGGTGAGAGCATTCCCTGTATTGCTCATGCGGTAGCCATAGAAAAGGAGGGATAAAGGTAATGCAATTCTTGTGGGCATTTATTGTTGGCGGTTTGATCTGTGTTGTCGGACAGCTTCTAATGGATGGTGTCAAACTGACACCGGCACATACGATGAGCACACTTGTTGTAGCAGGTGCGCTTGCGGATGCATTTGGCCTGTACGACCCCTTGGTTAAGTTTGCAGGTGCGGGTGCTTCAATCCCCATCACAAGTTTCGGTAACTCCTTGGTGCACGGGGCATTGACGGAGCTGGAAAAAGAGGGATGGCTGGGTGTGATTACGGGGATTTTTGACCTGACTGCGGCGGGAATTTCGTCAGCGATCATCTTTTCTTTTCTCGCGGCATTGGTGGTTAGGCCAAAAGGCTAACATAGAATGGGAAATCTACTTGAACATATTGCGATTCAGCAGAGGCTTCGGATAACTTCTATCCGGGCCTTTTTTGTCGTATTCATGCGAGAACTGCGGTGAATCTGACGGGCTGGAAACAAATTGTGAGTTCCTTCGAGTGTACTCGTGACTCTGGATCATGTACAATAAAAGGAAATCTGTATGCTTTTTTAGGAGGTTAGACCACATGCCTGTGCGCAAAGAGTCGATCCAAATCATATCCGCAGTTCGTTCAAATCTGGAATCCTGCATTATGGGGAAATCCTTTGAAATTCAACTTTTACTTACAGCTTTGCTTGCAGGCGGGCACGTTCTGATTGAAGACGTACCGGGAACCGGCAAAACGCAGTTAATCAAGGCATTATCGAAATCCATGCGTGGTGAGTACCGGCGTATTCAATGTAATCCTGATATTTTACCTAGTGATATTACAGGCGTATCTGTGTTCCATCCGAAGGATGAACGTTTTTATTTCCGGCCAGGTCCTGTTATGACCAACATTTTGCTAGCTGATGAGATTAACCGGGCCACAACAAAAACCCAATCGGCTCTGCTCGAAGTTATGGAGGAGCGCAGCGTAACCGTTGATGGTGATACGTATGATCTGCCACATCCATTCATGCTCTGTGCAACTCAGAATCCGATTGATTTTGAAGGTACGTATACTTTGCCGGAAGCACAACTCGACCGGTTTATGTTGAAAATAAGTCTAGGTTATCCCGATAAGGAAATTGAGAAAATCCTATTGAAACAGCATCAGATGGGTCAGCCTGTAGATCGTCTTGAATCCGTGACTCATATGGATCAGATCTCTGCAATTCAACAGGAGATTAAAGAGGTCTTTATCGGTGATCCGGTTATGGACTATTTGCTGGATGTTGTTCGTCAAACCCGCTCCCACCCATCTGTATTGTTGGGTGCCAGCCCACGGGCAGCCATATCTTTCATGATGGCCGTAAAAGCCTTTGCTTTCCTGCAGGAACGTGATTATGTGCTTCCGGATGATGTGAAAACGATGGCCCCTTATGTGATCTCTCATCGTATTGTGCTTCGTCCCGAATCGAGACTGGACAGTATGAGTTCCGAGGCCGTTTTGAATGCCGTACTCCAGCAAGTACGCGTGCCCGTCTCCATGGGGCAATAGTTCATGAAGCCGCTTTTGAGAACAGTTAATAGAGGGTTACGCCACCCACGCGTATGGAGCATCGCAATGGTGTGGATGTGCTGTCTGGCTTATGTTTTGTTTCAGGGCGGGAAGACATCCCTTATGTTACTGTCGATGGTGACCCTCCTCTGTGTGTACCTTGCCATTGCTGGATTTAGCGGGGTAAGACGCGCTCAAGGAAATCGTAGGTTATCTTCTGGTCCAGACCACGAAGAATTGCTGCATGCGGGTGACCAGGTTCAAGTACAGCTGAGTCTGACGATTCCGGGATTCCTCCCGCTTCCCTATGTTGTTGTACGTGAAATGCTGCATCGGCATAACGGAGAATCGTGGTCGTTCAAGGAAAGTTTGATTCCCAATATGCGAGGTAATGGGGAGCTGTCATTCCAGACGCCACCACTTGAGCGGGGGAAGTATGTTTTTTCAGAAACGGAATGTGCCAGCGAGGACATATTTGGACTGATCGAACATCGAGGAAAGTTTAAGGCCAAAGGTGAGTTTCGCGTCCTGCCAAGAACGGTATTTATTCCATATTGGCAGCTCTACGACCGCAAATCACGGTTATCCGGTCCTCAGACGGCGTTAACCCGTTCACGGAGGGAGACCACTCAGATCAATGGTGTACGTGACTACGTATACGGAGATCGACTTTCCCGCATTCACTGGAATGCAACGGCAAAGACAGGGAACTGGAAGTCCAAGGAGTTTGAACATGAGTCTGTGCCCAAAACCATTCTGGTTCTGGATGCGCTGGCATCAAGTTACGAACATGGGGATGCATTTGAAATTGCCGTTTCCACGGCTGCCTCTCTGTTGGAGTATGGTGTCAGGGAACGAATGGGGATGGGGTTGTTGACATTGTCAGACCAGACCTCCTTCATGGCCCCCAGTGAAAGTCTGATGGAACGACAGAAGATGATGCATCATCTGGTGGATATTCAATATAACGGCCAGGATACCCATCTGTTGCCCGGCGTGGAAAGAATTGCACGTCAACTGCCTCAGGGAGCTTACTTTGTTGTGATTTCTCCCCAGAAGGATGAAAAAATAATGGAACTGTTGCGCTGGGCCGATACGCGGGGCATGACTCCATGTCATATTCTGATCGATACCAGTGAATCCCGCCGGAGTGCCGAGTGGAATGCCATGTTGCGTGGAAGAGGCACGAGGTCATTCACTGTTTCTCACTTGCAGGAGCTTCCAACGGTGATGGGGGGAGGTTCTGCATGAGTACAAAAGGAAATGAAAGTGTTGCAGGCAAACGATCCTGGTATCATGCAGCGTCATTGCTCTGGATTTTCCTCATTGGAATGCAGTGGATTTCATTTACGCAGGAATCGTGGTACACGGAGACCACTTCTCTGGTGTTATGGACACTTGCTGCGGTCAGTGTGCTGGAGGTCATTCTGCCCTTCAAAACGATATATCGCGCGATGATCAAGGCGGTCGTTGTTGGTTACATTTTGCATAAAACGCTGATCGATTATACGGTGTACATCCCTTATGGCTCTTTAACAGACAGAGCGGAGCAATTTATATTGCATATGACGCCGTACATCTGGTTCTCTTTGTGTGCATGGGTAATGCTTGAAGCTGCGCTTCGACTCGTGACCACAACACGTCGCATTCTTGTTTTTCTGGGAGTCAACATCATTTCGATGGGGATTCTCGATTCTTTCACCCAGATTCCACTCTGGATTGAAATCGCCTGGGTGATGTTTGCGGGGATGGGATGGCTCGTATGCCAGCATTTCCGTAACTATCAGCTACAGTATCCACAAGGTTGGAAACGAATCATCCGTTATCCTTATAAAGTCCTGGCCAATATTGCCATTATCTTTTCTTTGATTATTGTAGCCAGCGTTAATATGCCGGAGATTCCACCCACCTTGACGGACCCATATACGGCGTGGCGTAACTATACCGGAACTTCCACAAGTCAGGCTGGTAACGGAAACCTGGATATTCCCGCGGCTACCGAATCGGGATACAGCAGGGAAGACAATCAGCTTGGTGGAGGATTCAACTTCGACTATACCCCTGTTATGTCTGTCACCACCAATGAGCGCAGTTACTGGCGTGGTGAGACACGTGCAGAGTATACAGGTACAGGCTGGGATGACCCTGGACGGGGTGCGACAGAGAATGTTGAAGCCGGACAGCCTCTCGAGAACCAAGAATCCGGTAATGTGAATACCAAACAAGTGACTCAGAACGTAACGATGCTGAATGATAATGTCTATCCGATTCTCTTTGGTGCTTATTCAATCTCGGAAGTTAGCTCGATTAATGGTGAAGACAGAACGGATCGGATGTTGTGGAATGCCGAACAGGCTGAACTGCATGTGGTGACAGACCGTCAGCAACCACAGTATCCCAAGACATATACTATCGTATCGGAAGCCCCTGTGATTGTGGAAGATGAGCTTCGTACAAAGTCATTTGAAGATCTGTATAACAGTAATCCGGCAGATGATATGTACTTGCAGTTACCATCCCGTTTCCCTGACCGGGTGTCGAATCTGGCAGCCGAGATAACGGCATCTGCGAATACTCCGTATGAAAAAGTGGCATTACTGCAAAACTATTTACAAACTAATTTTGAATACACGAACAATCCGGATTTATCTCGAAAAGTAAGCGGCGACTTTGTGGAAGGTTTCCTGTTCGATATTATGGAAGGCTACTGTGATTACTTCTCGACTGCGCTGGTGATGATGGCGCGCTCGGAGGGCATTCCTGCAAGGTGGGTTAAAGGTTATGCGCCTGGACAACTGTCCCTGAATTCGGACATGCAGGCTCCACGTCAACCTGGCGCGGAGATTGAGACGACCTACACCGTTACGAATGCAGATGCACACTCTTGGGCAGAGGTTTATTTTGGTGAGTATGGATGGATTCCTGTTGAAGCAACGCCGGGCTTTGATATGCCGCTGCTGACGGAACAGCCTGATGTACAGCCTGTAGATGAGCCAGAAGAAGAGCCAGAAGAGGAGCCGGTACAAGAGGAAGAGCAGACCCCTGCACCTGAGCAGACATCGTCTGCCATCCCGACTTTTGTTATCTGGGCTGCAGGAGCCATTATAGTATTGTGGGTAGCCTATATGTTCTGGCGTAATCGTTTCTCCATGCGATTCTTCCTACTTCGTCTACGGACAGGTGGACCGCTCACCCCTGAACAGAAGGTAGTGGCAGAGACCGAGCGTTGGATTCAGTATGTGAAACGCAAAGGGTTGACCCGGAGCGGAGACGAGACACTTCGTGAATCGGTAGCCCGCTGGAGCCAGGCAAAACCTGCTGCAGAAGCGACATTGCATGAGCTTCTCACGAAGTTTGAACAGACTCGTTACAGTCCGGCGTCCGTAACTGCCGACGACTGGAAGGCCGTCTATCAGACTGCCTTGAAGCTGCGGAAGGAACTGAAAGCGGAACGGGCATAGTTGTTGCCCGTCCCGTTTTTCCTTTTTTCCTATGCCATCAGGCGCTGTATGCATTTTCAGGAAAGACGGATTTGTGATATAGTGTGTCGTATGAAACTGAGGTGACTTCTTTGTTTAAAATGTTAATGCCCAAGCTGCGTGTAGACACGGTTTTTGACATTAATCTGGAAGAGCTGTACGCTCAAGGCTACCGTGGAATTATAACTGATCTGGATAACACACTCGTTGGAGCCAAAGCCCCTGACGCTACGCCCGAACTGATTGAATGGTTTGCACGTGTGAAAGAGGCAGGTTTCAAGCTGATGATTGTGTCCAATAACAATTTGAATCGTGTATCCCTGTTTGCGACCCCGCTGGATATCCAGTTTGTGCATAGTGCACGCAAACCATCGAATGTACCGTTTCGTAGAGCAATGAAAATGATGGAGTTATCTCCTGAAAACACGATTGTAGTAGGCGATCAGATGCTTACGGACGTTTATGGAGGGAACCGAATGGGGTTATATACCGTTCTGGTACTGCCAATCTCCATTGGGGACGAAGGATTTATGACCCGCTTCAATCGACGCGTGGAACGGATTGCTCTAACGAGTTTACGCAGGAAAGGCTTATGGCTTGAGGAGGAAAAGAAGAAATGACAGAACCGCATAACGGCAATCTTGCCGTAAGGTGCAGCGGATGCGGCGTGCATCTGCAAACAGAAAATTCGGAATTACCAGGGTTTATCCCCGAGAAGGCATTGGATCGTGAACCGGTTATATGCCAGCGCTGTTTCCGCATCAAAAACTACAATGAGTCATCATCCGTTACGGTGGATCAGGACGAATTCCTGGCGCTGCTTAGCAAAATCGGGGATAAGGATGCACTTGTCATCCATATCGTTGATTTGTTTGACTTTGATGGCAGTATTATCTCCGGTCTGCAACGTTTTGTAGGCAACAATCCGGTATTGCTTGCTGTGAACAAAACGGACTTGCTTCCGAAAGTTACCAACTGGAACAAGGTTCGCAACTGGGTTCAGAGGCAAGCCAAAGAACAGGGTTTGCGTACCGTGGATGTAGTCTTGTGCAGTGCAAAGCAAAATCAGGGCTTCGACCGACTGCTTGAGCTTGTAGGAACGTATCGCGAAGATCGTGACGTGTACGTGGTTGGTGGTACCAATGTGGGTAAATCCACACTGATTAACCGTCTGATCCGTGATTACAGCGATCTGGAGCAGGAACTGACCACATCCCGTTATCCGGGAACAACGTTGGATATGGTGAACATTCCGCTGGATGATGGAAAATATATTATTGATACGCCTGGAATCGTGTATCCATGGCGTTTCAGCGAGATTGTTTCACGTAAGGATCTCGCTGCCATCATGCCGGAAAAACCGCTTAAACCGGCTGTGTATCAGCTGAATTCCGGTCAGACGCTGTTCTTTGGCGGCATGGCTCGATTTGACTTTGTGGAAGGTGATCGCCAGTCGTTCACTTGTTTTATTAGCACTGCGCTTGATATTCACCGGACGAAGCTGGAGCGTGCAGATGATCTGTACCGCGACCATCTGGGAGAATTGTTGTCTCCGCCAACCCGTGAGGATGCAGCAGAGATGGCTGAATGGACCAGACATGAATTCCGCATCAAACGCGGCAGTCAATCGGATGTATTCATCTCGGGTCTGGGCTGGATTAAGGTTAATGGCGATATTGGAGCGCTTGTTGCTGTTCATGCTCCAAAAGGCATTCGTGTACAGATCCGCCCATCCTTGATCTAGTAAATTCTCAGAATCTGTACATCAGATGGATCGGAGGCGGACCTATGTCTGAGCAGAAAAAATTCAACTCTTCACTTCCCGTGCTGCTTGGTGTTATGGGTGATCCGATTGCTCACTCCAAGTCTCCGGCAATGCACAATGCGGCTCTGCAGGCTGCAGAAGTGAATGGAATGTATATGCCACTGCATGTTCATCCGGATCAACTGGAGGCGGCAGTTCGGGGAATTGTGGCACTGGGCTATCGTGGTGTCAATGTCACCATCCCGCACAAAGAGCAGGTGATGCAGTATCTGGATGTGATCGATGAAAGTGCTCGCCTGATTGGTGCGGTGAATACCATCGTTAATGAAGGTGGAACACTGACAGGGTACAATACGGATGGTATTGGCTATGTCCGATCGCTGAAGGAAGAGGCTGTGCCTGAGCTTGCGGGTAAACGTATTGCTGTACTGGGAGCAGGTGGAGCAGCTAGAGGTGTCATATATGCACTTGCATTGGAGAAGCCTGAACGCATCCACATTCTGAACCGTACAGCGGACAGAGCTATTGCACTTGCTTCGGATTTACGAGGCCATGGCTTGGGAGAAATCTCGGGCAGTGGCATGGAAGACGCTGCAACGGTACTGGCTACGGCTGATATCGTGATTAACACAACGGCTGCCGGAATGCACCCACATGTTGATGACGTACCGGTTGATCCTGCACTGATCCGTGAAGGAGCAGCGGTGAGTGATCTGATCTACAATCCGCTGGAGACCCGTCTGCTTCGGGAGTCACGGATGCGCGGATGTACGGTTCACGGTGGTCTGGGTATGTTTGTATACCAGGGCGCAGTGGCCTTTGAATATTGGCTTGGCATCCCGGCTCCTGTGGAAACGATGAGACGTGCTGTACTAAACAGTTTTGAAGTGTGAAAATGATATTAAGAGTACATGCAGACGACGAGTGCAGAACCAATCTGAAGAA
The DNA here is from genome assembly GCF_038004645.1 of Paenibacillus sp. FSL M8-0212. Classification (NCBI taxonomy): domain Bacteria; kingdom Bacillati; phylum Bacillota; class Bacilli; order Caryophanales; family Paenibacillaceae; genus Paenibacillus; species Paenibacillus sp. FSL M8-0212. The sequence goes on from NZ_JBBORP010000001.1 coordinate 4,568,287, forward strand.
ACGAAGTGGTCGCATTTATCACCGGATTTTCCCTTTGTGAAAAGGGATCAGAAAAATCTGGGGATAACAGCGATCGGAAGATGGTACTGCAATCGGAGTCACCTTGTGTACTCAGTGATCATTTTCACCATTGAAAAATAATAATTGAATGGTCAGGTCCGGACAGGTTTTGCGCTGTCGATCAGGGCCTGCTCAACATAAGGAGTATGGAGTATTCATGTTAAACGGTAAACAAAAGCGCTTTTTGCGGTCACAGGCACATCACCTGACCCCTGTATTTCAGATTGGTAAAGGTGGAACAAATGAGCACCTGTTCCGTCACATCGAGGATGCGATTGAGAAGCGCGAATTGATGAAAGTGCAAGTGTTGAACAACAATGACGAGGACAGAAAAGAGATGGCAGAAGAAGTTGCCCGTGAAACGGGAAGTGAGCTTGTACAACTCATCGGTAACACAATCATCCTGTACAAAGAATCTCGCGATAACAAACAAATCGAACTACCTAGATAAGGGAGCGTGACGCAGGTGAAGATCGGCATCATGGGTGGTACGTTTGATCCGATCCACATGGGACATCTCCTGGCAGCTGAAGCGGCAAGGGATTCACATGCACTGGATGAAATCTGGTTCATGCCTTCCCATGTTCCACCTCACAAACGCGGAGCCGGAGCTTCGGGACAGCAACGTCTCGACATGACGGAAGCGGCTGTGAAGGGTGTGCAGCAATATGAGGTGCTGGGTATCGAGATGGAATTGGGTGGAGTATCTTATACCATTGATACGATGAAGGAACTGTGGCGTCGCCATCCTGAACATGAATTTTATTTCATTATCGGGGCGGATATGGTGAACTATCTTCCCAAATGGGAGCAGATTGAAGAACTTGCCGAACGCTTAACCTTTATCGGAGTTGGTCGGCCGGGCTTCCAGTTACATCTGGATGATTTACCAGACGAGTTACAGGATCGGGTCTTGCTGGCCGAGATGCCCTTGGTCGATATTTCATCGACAGCTGTACGCAGACGTCTGGCCAAAGGACATTCGGTACGCTTCATGATTCCTGATGAGGTGCACCAATACATTGTAAGGAGCGGTTTATATGGCACTAAGCCGTGAGGAACTGATTCAAGCCGTATCCGGACAAATGCCGGAAAAACGCTGGAAGCATACACTGGGTGTAATGGAATCGGCAGTGATGTTGGCTGAAAAATATGGGGCTGATCCTGTGAAAGCAGATCTGGCAGCGATATTGCATGATGTGGCGAAGTACTGGCCCGTAGCGGAGATGGAAGCGGTCATCCGTGATAACGGATTAAACCAGGAACTTCTGCAACATGACAAGCAGCTCTGGCATTCCGAAGTCGGTGCTTTTGTAGCTGAGCGTGATTACGGTGTGGAAGATTCCGAAGTTATTAATGCCATCCGGTGGCATACCTCGGGTCGGGTAGGCATGAGCTTGCTGGACAAAGTGGTGTGTCTTGCCGATTACATTGAACCGGGCCGGGATTTCCCGGGAGTGGAACACATTCGCGAACAGGCAGAACGTAGTCTGGAGGAAGGTTTAATTGCCGGATTCGATTCGACGATCAGCTTGCTGATCTCGCAGCGCCGTGTCATTTATCCTTTGACTATGCTGTCGCGGAATGACTTAATTGCACAATTATAGAGGTTGTTCAAAAATTCCACTTTTGATTACGAAGGATGCCTAGCGGCATCATCAGCATCGAAGATGAAATTCAGCCGAAATGTCCGTTGCTCACGTAGTTTGCCTACGCTCCGCTACTCCATTTCTAGCTTTATTCCATCTTCTCGGTACTGAAAACTGATCTTTTTGAACACACAATTATAGATTATGGAGGTTGGTTCATGACAGTATCATCGAAAGAACTTATGAATATGGCGGTTGCTGCCGCTGACGACAAAAAGGCATCCAATATTGTAGCGTTGGATCTGATTAATGTTTCTCTGGTGGCAGATTATTTTGTTATTTGTCACGGGAATTCCGATACACAGGTACAAGCCATTGCCACTGAAATTCGCAAACAGGCTCATGCAGCCGGAGCGACGATCAAAGGTATCGAAGGTATGGATTCCGCACGTTGGGTATTGATGGACATGGGCGATGTTGTTGTTCATATCTTCCACCGTGACGAGCGTGAATACTACAACATTGAACGACTATGGTCTGATGCCAAAGTGGTGGAAACTGTATGAGTTTGATTGCTGGAACAGTCGTCTCTCTGCCGGTTTCACGTGAAGTGTCTCCGTTTGGCTTCTTTTTGACGACAGGATCGGAAGATGTACTGCTTCACTACACCGAGTTAACACGGGATATTAAGATTGGCGAGACGCTTGAGGTATTTGTATTCTTTGATACGGAAGATCGTCTGGCCGTAACGATGAAAAAGCCTTATCTCATGCTTGGCGAAATGGCACGACTGGTTGTGGCTGATGTTCACCCACGACTGGGCTGTTTCCTGGAAATGGGCCTTGGACGGCAATTGCTGCTTCCTATTCGTGAATTGCCTGAACTTGAAGAACTGCGTCCTCAAGTGGGGGATGAAGTCTTTGTAATCATGGAACATGACAAGCAGGGACGTCTGCGTGCCAAATTGGCCGGGGAACGTGAGCTTTCACCGTTGGCTTTCCATGCTCCAACTTCATGGTTAAACGAGTGGGTTGAAGCGACGGTATACAAGCCACTGCAGATGGGTACTTTTGTACTTGTAGAGGGCGGTGTGCTGGGCTTTGGCGCGATTGGTATGATTCATTCATCCGAACGTAGTCATATGTTGCGTCTTGGTGAGAAAGTGAAATGTCGGGTTACACTGGTACGTGAAGACGGACGTGTGAATCTGGCCATGACTCAACTCAAACAAGTTGGACGTAACGAAGATGCAGACAAGCTGCTCGCCTTTATGAAAGAGCGTCCTATGGGCGGCATGCCTTACTCGGATGCAACTCCGCCGGATATCATCAAGCAGCGCTTTGGCATCAGTAAGTCCGCTTTCAAGCGTGCCCTGGGCAAATTGATGAAGGACGGACTGGTGGTTCAAAAGGAAAGCTGGACGTATCTGTCCGAATCTGCTCCTGCGGATCAGAATGAAAATAAGTAATTTTCTTGATTGAATATTTCGTAATATGAAACTCGGAGAAGGCAGGGCTAGGCTGGGTAAATACCGGATACCCCTGCTTTTTCTATTGTTATATAAATTGAACTAAACATTTACACGAAACGGAGAGGACAGAAAGAACCTGAAGAAGTGTAGCGTTCGCCTTTATCCCCGGATTTAATCCTTTATAAAAGGAATCAAAAAAATCTGGGGATAACAGCGATCGAAAGTTGTTCTGTCATTGGAGTGTCCAGTGTAAATATTCTTTAGTTCAATTTATATAGATCAATTCGAAAATGAAATTGAAAGTGCGGTGCCTGACATGTCTTACCGGAAATTTGCCTATGTGTATGATGAATTAATGGAAGATATGCCTTATCCGGACTGGATAAGGTTTGCAAGAACAGCATGGGAAAAGCATGGAATGCCCAAAAGTGTAGCCGAACTGGGCTGTGGAACGGGCTCCATTACGATTCCACTCGTGAACTCCGGTTTCGAAGTTACAGGCATTGACCTCTCAGCAGATATGCTGTCGGTTGCACGCAGCAAGATGGAGGCTACGCCTCAGGGTCATCGCTTGTATCGAGAGGGCAGTGTCCGTTGGGTGCAGCAGGATATGCGGGAATGGCGAGTTCCGGAACCTGTGGATTCGGTGATATCTTTCTGTGATTGTGTCAATTATTTGCTTGAACAAGAAGATGTCGTTCGTACTTTCCAGCGGACATACGAAATGCTGAAGCCTGGTGGAACGTTCCTGTTTGATGTGCATCATCCTAATACCCTTATTCGTTATGATGAAGAGCAGCCTTTTGTACTAGATGAGCGCTCCGTGTCGTATATTTGGACTTGTGATCTGGATCAGGATCGCTGTGAGATTGAGCATCATCTCAGTATTTTTTCGCGTGTGGATAATGGTAACAAGGATATGTACCAGCGCTTTGAAGAAGTTCATGTCCAGCGTGCATATAATCCGGACTGGATGAAGCTGGAGTTGTCCAAGGCAGGCTTTAGAGACGTGAAGGTATATGCGGATTTTGAATGGAAAGAGGCTGGAGACAGCGCACAGCGCTTGTTCTACGTGGCTGTGAAGTAAGAGCGAATAATGAGAACTGTCCTTATGTATGGTACATAAGGGCAGTTTTTTTGTTTGATTTTCCATGGAGAATGAATAGCAATATTTTTAAATAGGGTAAAGGAATGCAAAGAAAAGATATATCGACGTGACAAAAAGTATTGCCAGTTAAAGTAAAGCAGGCGATAATAGTCGGATAGAAAGCGTTTTCTGAGAAAACAAATCAATTGTCAATGTGAGGTGTAGAAGTGGAAAGTACATATAAAACAAGACTTTCGTCAGAACAGTTGAATGCCATAATAAAGCAGCATTTCTCTGCAAGTATACAGGACTACAAGGAAATGGTGGATGGCTGGGCCAATCATGCATATCTCATTACACTGAGTGACGCACAGCGTGTGGTACTCAAAATTGCACCGTCGGCTTCGACAAATCTGATGCGCTGTGAGCAGGATCTCATGATTGCCGAAGTTGAGGCCCTGCGCCTTATTACGGAGCTACAGGATGTTCCCGTACCCCAAGTGTTGGCTTATGATGATTCGTTAACTATGGCTTCAGCCCGTTATTTTATCATGGAATACATGTCTGGAACACCCTATAATCAGGTCAAGGATCAGTATTCTGCGGAAGAACAGGAAGCCATTGAACACCAGCTCGGTCGGTACAATCGTCGAATTAATGAAATCAAGGGCGAGCAGTTTGGATATTTCTCGGAGGAAAAACAGCGATATTCCACATGGAAAGATGCATTTATGAATCTGATGGATGACATTCTTAACGATGGTGAAGAAGCCGGGATTACATTTTCGATCGATTATCCTGAATTGAGACGCTTGATTGGAGAAAAATTGAATGTACTGGACGATGTCAAAGAACCTGTGCTTGTCAGTTGGGATCTATGGGATGGCAATGTTCTAGTAGACAAAGGTCGCATCACAGCGATTATTGATTTTGAACGTTCACTGTGGGCAGATCCTCTGATGGAGCATTATTTCAGTCATTTTAACTATACTCCCGGTTTTGTGAAAGGGTATGGGCATGCGATTACAAATGAAAGTGAGCTGAGAAGAAGAAGTTTATACGACTTGTATTTTGATCTGGTATTACGCATTGAATGCGCTTATCGCCAATATGATAATCAGGAACATGTGAATTGGACCATTCATAATCTGGAGGAAGGCATTGAGCGTTTTCGCTTATCCTGAACAGCAACCAGTGTTATGAACGATACGAACCGTAGACTTCAAGATAGCGATTATAACGTGTAATATTGACTTTGGGCTTGCTTTTTTATATAATGGTCCCGATATTGTATACATATTTCGATGATAAGGATCAGTAGTAATTCCTGTACATAACAGAGAGCCGGCGGTTGGTGCAAGCCGGTTGACAGTGATTTGCGAACTCGCCTTGGAGAAATGCGGTGATTACACCATTCTGTTTAACCTGCTTTTATAAAGCTTGGGTTCAGGAATGGAAATCCGCATCGGTTAACCGCCGTTACAGGTCCAAAGGGAGTGGATGACGAAGCACGTTCGTCCGCTAACTAGGGTGGTACCACGGGAATTCAACCTCTCGTCCCTAGCGCTGCAAACGCTACGGGATGCTGAGGTTTTTTTGTTGCAATTAAAGCTAAAGCGAATAACCTGAAGGAGGAACAATAGATGAGTGAGAATAACCAGCCGAAACACGGCTATCAGCCACAAGTCATGGAAAAAAGTTGGCAGCAATACTGGGATGCAAATAAAACGTTTAAAACGGGTGAGGACCCTGCTAAACCGAAATTTTATGCACTGGATATGTTCCCTTATCCATCCGGTTCAGGTCTGCACGTAGGCCACCCGGAAGGATATACGGCAACGGATATCGTTTCCCGTTACAAACGTATGCGCGGTTACAACGTATTGCACCCAATGGGTTGGGACGCTTTCGGTCTGCCTGCTGAGCAGCATGCACTTGATACAGGTGAACATCCACGAGATATTACATTCCGTAATATTGACAATTTCCGTCGCCAGATCAAATCGCTCGGTTTCTCTTATGACTGGGATCGTGAGATCAGCACAACGGACCCTGAATACTATAAATGGACACAATGGATCTTTATCCAGCTGTACAATAAGGGTCTGGCTTATGTGGATGAAGTTGCAGTTAACTGGTGTGAAGCCCTTGGAACGGTACTTGCTAATGAAGAGGTTATTGATGGCAAGAGTGAACGTGGTGGACATCCGGTTGTACGCAAACCGATGCGTCAATGGGTTCTGAGAATTACCGAGTATGCAGAGCGTCTGTTGGAAGACCTGGAAGAGCTGGATTGGTCTGAAAGCATCAAAGATATGCAGCGCAACTGGATCGGTAAATCGACAGGTGCAGAAGTTGTATTTGCCATTGAAGGTCGCGAGGAAGTTATTAAGGTGTTTACTACCCGTGCGGACACATTGTTCGGTGCGAGCTTTGCAGTACTTGCTCCGGAACATGAATTGGTAGAAGCAATTACAACCGATGACCAACGTGAAGCTATTCAGGCTTATCAGGAGCAGGCTTCTCGTAAAAGTGATCTGGAACGTACGGATTTGGCCAAAGACAAAACAGGTGTATTCACTGGCGCTTATGCAATCAACCCTGTTAATGGTGCAAAACTGCCGATCTGGATTGCTGATTACGTTCTTGCAGGCTACGGTACAGGTGCGGTTATGGCTGTTCCGGGTCATGATGCACGTGACTGGGAATTTGCGAAGCAGTTCGGTCTGGATATCATCGAGGTTATTCAAGGTGGAGACGTTACACAAGAGGCTTATTCCGGTGATGGCGCGCATGTGAATTCCAATTTCTTGAACGGACTGAATAATGAAGAAGCGGTTGCCAAGATGATTGCTTGGCTGGAAGAGAACGGTAAAGGGCAAGGGAAAGTAACCTATCGTCTGCGTGATTGGCTGTTCAGCCGTCAGCGCTACTGGGGTGAGCCAATCCCGATTCTGCATCTGGAAGACGGAACGATGAAGACGGTACCTGAGGATCAACTTCCACTGCTGCTGCCTGATATCGACCAGATCAAACCTTCGGGTACTGGAGAATCACCACTGGCGAATGTTACGGAGTGGGTGAATACGGTAGATCCGGAAACGGGAATGAAGGCACGTCGTGAGACCAACACCATGCCACAATGGGCGGGTAGCTGCTGGTATTACCTGCGCTTTATCGATCCGCACAATGACAAGGAACTGATCTCCAAGGAGAAACAGCAGCAGTGGCTGCCAGTTGATCTGTACATTGGCGGAGCAGAGCACGCGGTGCTTCACTTGCTGTACGCTCGTTTCTGGCACAAAGTGCTGTATGATCTGGGTGTTGTGGAGACCAAAGAACCTTTCCATAAACTCGTTAACCAAGGTATGATCCTGGGTACCAATAATGAGAAAATGAGTAAATCTCGTGGTAATGTCATTAACCCGGATGAAATCGTCAATGAATTCGGTGCAGATACATTGCGTCTGTACGAGATGTTCATGGGACCATTGGAAGCGACAAAACCGTGGAATGCAAACGGGGTTGAAGGCATGCACCGCTTCCTGTCACGTGTATGGCGTCTCTTCATTAACGAAGACACAGGAGCCATCAATGACAAGATTACGGTGGACGGTGGAACGGATGAGTTCAAGCGGACTGCTCACAAAACGATCAAAAAAGTTACGGAAGATCTGGAACACCTGCGCTTCAATACATCCATCAGCCAGCTGATGATTTTCATCAACGATGCATACAAAGCAGATACACTGCCTCGCGAAGCGATGGAAAACTTTGTGCAACTGTTGTCACCACTGGCACCGCATATGGCAGAGGAACTTTGGAGCCGTCTGGGTCATGAAGGTGGAATCTCTTACGTGGCTTGGCCTGAATATGATGAGTCCATGACAGTGGATGCGGAAGTAGAAATCGTTGTTCAGGTAAACGGTAAAATTGTAACTCGTGCTACGATCGCGAAGGATCTGGATGCACAGGGTATGCAGGACTTTACGATGGAGTTGGCACCTGTTAAGCAGGCGCTGGAAGGCAAGACCATTCGTAAGGTCATTGCCGTTCCAGGCAAACTCGTTAATATTGTTGCCGGTTAATCTCACCGGCTCGAAATAGTTCATCCAGCTTTAACAAATCTTCATCATATTTGTCATGTGTTGTGTGGATTAGGCTGTCGAAAACACCGTCGAGACTTACCTTCAGCAGTGCAAGTGCCTGAGCGGTAATACCGCCAGGTACAGCGACACGAGCCTGAAGCTCTTGCGGCGTGTATCCTCCTTCGGTGAGCAGCTTGCCTGTTCCCAGGAGCATTTCGCCAGCCAGAGCGCAGGCATCTGCCCTTTTGATGCCTGTCAGCTTCACCGCACTTTCGATCCACTGTTCCAAAAAGAACGATATGAATGCAGGTCCGCAGCTGGAGAAGTCGGATGTGATTCGTGTACAGGCTTCATCCACTTGGTACGGCCTACCGATATGACTGAGCAGACTTTCCAACACAGCGCGGTCTTCACTGGTCATTCGTTCGCCATGTATGCAGAGGGATGCTCCACTGCCGACTTGGTGTGTGACGCTGGGAATTACCTTGGAGACTTTGCAAGGAAGTGAAGATTCCAGATGTCGCAGCTGCACGGGACTGGTAATCGAGACAATTATATGATTGGGATTCACGACAGGCAGGATGTCGTCAATGACATGTTTGAATTCAAGCGGCTTCACGCACAGGAAGATGATATTACTTCGGATCACCGTTTCCCGATTGCTCTGGGATTCATGCAGACCGGGATAACGGAGGGATAACTGACGTACTTTGGACGGGGTTCGATTGCTGGCGGCGATCTGCCGGGGCTCAAGTGCACCCGATTGGATCAGGGCATAGATTAGCAGGCTGCCCATGCTGCCGGTTCCGATAAATCCAACCTTCATTGTTTCAGGCCTCCTTTCATGCTTTACGGTACTGGCGCAGTTCATTCCCTCTATTCTATGCGTGAGGACCTGTTTCACATGACATGAAAAATGCACAACTTGTTTCATCAGGAAAGTACAACGGTTCGGAAGCACCGCCCGTGTTCGAAATGAATGATTTTGAATTCAGGGAGAGGTGTGGAAGAATGAGATGGAATAAAGGGATGACCATTGCTGCTGCAGTGGTTGGAAGTATACTTATATTATGGTCGGGCAAAAGTGAACAACCACCTAGTGGCTGGGAACCCTTGCAGCTCGGCACCGAGAAGCCGACGATAGAGCAGGAACTTCCTGCTGTACAGTCGGCTACTTCGGTTCAGGGCAACACGGGATCATCTTCGGGAACGGATGCAAGTGGGGTGCAGACTGGGAATGAGGCAAAGGCAGATAAGTCTAAAGAACTTGCGAGCGCTTCAGTTGATGGTGATTCGGGAGTTCAAACTACAAGTCAGGCAAATGATAATCCACCGGACACCTCAAATTCGATTGAACCAGTTGCGCAAAGTACGAATTCGAATCCTTCGGTTACCTCCGAGACGGGCTCGAACAGTAATCCACCTGTAGTTCGTGAGGAAGCTAGAGACAATGGCAAGATTGATGTGAATACTGCACCTGTCTCCAAGCTTACGGAGCTTCCCGGAATCGGAGAGAAGAAAGCTCAAGCTATTGTGGACTATCGGAATGCACATGGTCCTTTTGCAAAAGTCAGTGATCTGACAAAGGTCAAAGGAATCGGTATGAAGATGCTGGAGAAGATGGCGCCGTATGTGCAGATCCGGTAATATTAAAATATAAATTGTGTTAAGCGGGAGGAAAACAGCATGAGTACAGAGGTACGCAAGGACTGGGATACGTATTTTATGGACATCGCGTATATGGTTTCCACCCGTTCCCGCTGTTCGCGTCGTCATGTGGGTGCCGTTCTTGTTCAAGGGAAGAAACTGCTGGGAACAGCCTATAATGGTGCACCCACCGGCGTCCCGGATTGTTCTGAAGCAGGTTGCATGATATCGGAAGAGTATGAGTTGGTCGTAACCGATGGGCAAGAAGAAATGGTGAAAAAGCAACGATGCATTCGTACAATTCATGCGGAGCAAAATTTGCTTTTATTCACAGATCGAATCGACCGCGAAGGCTCGTCCGTGTATGTGACCGACGAACCGTGCTGGACATGTGCCAATATGCTGGCGAATAGCGGGATTACAGAAATCGTCTTTCATCGTTCTTATCCTAAAGATACCGGCAAGGTTACAAATATGATGGAACAGAAGGGCATAACGTTCCGCAGGCTGGAGAATTACCAGCCCCCGCGGGAAACGATGATGACTGTGAGCAATTAATGTAAATATGATCGAATACGCGAGGGAGAACCTCCGGCAAGCCTGAATTGGCTTTCCGGGGGTTTTTCTGCGTTCAACGGGTGACATGAAGGAGTGGGACAAATGAAAGGCAGACCGTTGTTAAGTTTTACGATTTGCTGGTTATGCGGTAGCGGAATGGCATGTGCGTTAACAGGCTGGACGTTAATCTGGGGGATGATTGGAGCGCTGGCGTGTCTGCCACTTCTACTTCGTTTTATGGATGTTCGTGGATGGTCCATTTTATTTTTGCTCTCTGCCTTTATTGGAGGTGCTGCACATTGGGAATGGAATGACGCACGCAATCATAGCAGTCTGCCCGAGACTACCCATATTGCTATTCGAGACTTAGACGGTTTGGTAGCCGAAATTCAGGGTGAGCTTGTGTCAGATGTACGTATTGATGGAGATCGGGCTGACTTTAAGATGCAGATGTCTTCAATATTGCCCATATCGGATTCATCAGCAGATACAGATCTGGCAGCGTCTGCATTCCAAATAGATGAACAATTGATGGTACAAGTCAGACTGTTGGAGGAAGAAGAACAACAGGTAGCAGCGAGCTGGAAGAGGGGCTATACAATCACGCTTAATGGTTCTTTTGCCCTTCCTGGCGAAGCAAGGAACTTTGGCGGATTTGATTATCGCAGTTATTTGCGAACCTTGCATATCCATTGGTTGTTCAAAGTGAAGGGAGCCGGTTCGGTAACAGCAGTTGCTCCTGAGGGACTTGGACAATATAACGTACTACGATGGACGGATTGGGCAAGGCATACGTTGGGCTCGGCGGTTGAGCATTTATTTCCAGAGCCTCATGCAGGATATATGAAGGGTCTTATTATTGGGATGGCTACTGATATCGATCCAGGTACCTATGGTCAGTTTTCACAATTGGGTTTAACGCATATCCTGGCAATCTCCGGGACCCATGTCGCTGTATATGTCGCTTCTCTTCTCCTTATTCTATCCTGGCTAAGGCTTACCAGAGAGACGGCACTCACGATTGTTCTGATCCTGGTGCCAGCTTATGTACTGTTATCAGGTGGTTCACCTTCAGTGATTCGGGCAGGAATTATGTCCATGATTGGGTTGTACATGGCACGTCGCGGTCTCGCTAGAGATGGCCTTCAGATGATCAGTGCAGCAGCGTTGCTGATGATGTGGTGGGACCCGTACTTTTTATTAAGCGTGAGCTTCCAGTTATCCTTTCTTGTGACCGCAGGTTTGATGATCTACATGCCATTGATTAACCGACTGTTCAGCAGCTGGCCGAAATCACTGTCTGCAACAGCATCCGTAACGGTGACCGCTCAGCTGATTTCGTTCCCAGTAACCATTTTGTATTTCAACCAGTTCTCGCTACTCTCATTTGTAGCTAACTTTCTGCTGGTTTCTTTGATTAGTGCTATTGTATTACCTCTGGGGACGGTCGCCATGCTGTTATCATTCATATGGGTTCCCTTGGCGAAACCTCTCGCATGGATTGCGATTCAACTGAATCAACTGACATTTATAAGCGTGGAGTGGATGAACAGCCTGCCAGGTTTTGTATTGATCTGGGCAACACCGCCCTTGTTATGGATTGCCGCATATTATGCTGTGTTGTATGCCTTACTCTACCTGTTGTATCGTGGCAATGGTGAGCAGCAAGAAACAGCGTTTGTTGAGGAAGAGACGGCTCCTCTTGTGAGGGGACAACCTTCAGTTTCAATGGCGAATATGGGCATTCGCTCTTCGGTGTCTACGGTGGCACAGGATCAAGGTAAGAACCGTGTAGATGGAAAAGAAACTTCATTAACGATATTAGGAGCCAGTATTGCCTGGCCGGAGTATACAAGTGCATTTACCGCAAGAGGTGCAGGTTATTATGCATATAAACGAATGAGTAAAGTTCAGCGATGGTTGTGCGGTTTGCTTGCGCTCAGCTTTGTTGCTGGATTGTTGTGGGCATATCAGACTCCCAAGCCTGCTGGAACCGGCATCGTACAGTTTTTGGATATTGGACAAGGAGATAGTACATTAATTACAACCCCGGAAGGCAAACACATTCTGGTGGATGGCGGGGGAACAGTTAGTTTTGGGAACAACGAACAATCTTGGAAAACAAGGCGTGATCCGTATGAGGTGGGAGCCAAGGTGGTTGTTCCTCTATTGAAAAAAAGAGGCATCCATCAACTGGACGCGGTCATTGTAACACATGCTGATCAGGATCATGCCGGAGGGCTACAGGCTGTGCTGGAACAGATTCCGGTTAAACGTTTCATGTTTAATGGAACGACCAGCGGTAAGGATAACTTTGATAAGTTACTGAATACAGCTATGGAACGGAAAATTCCTCTGTACGCGATTCAGCAAGGCATGTCCTATAAGGTTGATAAGGAGACAATTTTACATTTTATAGCTCCGGATCTGGCACATATGGATGTAAATGTATCAGGCAGTTTACCTGTATCTGAACACCAAAATCATGATTCCGTTGTCTTTTTGCTGGACATGGCTGGGACTTCCATGTTATTCACCGGGGATATGGATGCAGCAGCCGAGCAGGACCTGCTCTATATGATTCAGGATGGCTCATTGGCTGCCCAGTTTGAACAGAAAGGTGCAGATCTTGGAGATACAGAGGGAGTTGTACAAAGGGTACTTACACGCCCGTTGCAGGTTAATTCAAATGATGCTTCTTCAGCATTTGGCTCCATTGACGTTCTAAAGGTCGCTCATCATGGTAGTAAAACGTCGTCCACAGAAGCTTGGCTCCAATACTGGAATGCCAAAACCGCTGTGATATCTGCTGGAGTTAACAATACATATGGACATCCCAACCCGGGAGTGATGGAACGTCTGGAAGCTACCGGGTCAGAGATTTATCAGACGGATCAGATGGGTGAGGTCCAGATGAGAGTGAAAGATGGGAAGATTGATATTCGGTACAAGTTGTTTGGAGTTGAGTGACGGCACGCGATCTATTTATCGGTGTGAAGATGAGTGAAGAAAACTCCGATTTAATACTAACTGGAAAGCTAAAAAGACAATAGAACATACAACAATGTGGATAGTCTGAGCGGAAAAAGTATTGAAGTTGAGTGTAAATATCGAGTAGATGATCCCACCTATGAAGCCTAATAGAGCATATGCGGCAATAGCAACGAGCAATCTCATATACGTATTATCTTTTTTTCTGTATAAAAGTAATCCATCCACCAATATGGAAAGTGGCATAATTAAGAAAAGTAAAATAGCGAGGTTAATCAATAATCCAACCGCAAGTTTATACCCGAATGAATAGTAGTAAGTGTTCTCTATTCTTTCATCTATAGGGACATAGTGATATATCCCCATTGCAAGTGAAATGATAATGGCGGTTAATACAGCTGCAAGTATTTTTCCGCGCGGCCTATTGATTCTATGGGTGTTTGTCATTTAAATATTGACCTCCATCTTGAATAACTATATTCAACAAGAGATAAACTAAGAGAGTTACTATATTTTAACATACAGAGGTTGAGGAAACAGTTAAACGATTTTATGCTGATTGAGATGATATCAATTAATCACTTCATTTGATTGTAAGTCACAGCACAAAAAAAGCCCGCTTTCCGTTACACTCCACGAGGGAGAATATCGGAAAACGGGCCATTTTTTCAAAATGTAGAAGAAATATAAGAACTACTCCACGCCATCCTTAAAGTGTTTGTTCCAGTGTTTGTCGCCCTTGTGCAACAGATCTTCTACCGTTTTCTCAAGAGTCATCAACAACTGTGCTCTGACATCAAGTACGGTTTCTCTGTACAAGCGCTCTTCCGATCCAACGATTTTATCGCCGTATAATGCCTGTGCAGCTACGTACTTCCGATGTTCCTCGACCAGAGTATCAATGGACTCCAATGCATGTTCCACAAAATGGGAAATGCTTTGGTATTCTTTGGGCATTTGTTCTTTTAAAGCTTGAATTTTCGCTAGAGCTGGCATGCTCATCACCTCGTGTTTATGAATGTAAATTTACAATACACCATTTTCATGAAAATTGCATTAAAAATAGCTTAAATTTGGACAAATTTCGACTTTTTTTATTTTCAGAACCAAAAAAGTGCTTAGCTATAATGTATGCCATTGCATTTGAATTGAGTCGTGTAAGTAATGGAATCCCTTTTGGATACGTTTGGTGACTCGTTATGCAATTTCTGTTATTCTAAGAGAAGATTTCAGCGGCCCTAATACATACGCCGTTATTTTGTTATGGCAAATTAAAAAAATACTTAACTTTGCAACAATTTTATTGATGATCACGTCTGTAAGGTTGCAGGGAGAGGGGGATCCTTTGTGGTAGAGCCGGAACTCATCAGAGCCGCTCAATCGGGCGATCGCGACGCTCTAATTACCCTATTGCGGGAGATTGAACAACATGTCTATCGGACCGCATATTACATTCTAAATAATGAACAGGACGCTTTGGATGCTGCTCAGGAAGCGTTGATCCGAATTTACACCAAAATCAATTCATACGAAGAAAAGGCCCAATTCAAAACATGGGTACAACGCATCGTCACGAACATCTGTATTGATAAATTCAGAAGAACCAAACCGTCCGTCTCCATTGACGAACATGACATGGTTTTTCAGGATAATCAGGATGTGGAGTACGAGGTCATGTCTACATATGTGGCCCAAGACATTCAGGATGCGATCAACAAGCTTCCCGAGCATCATCGTACCGTTATTGTTCTAAGATATTTGCAGGACTTATCCTACAATGAAATTGCGGATTGTCTCGATCTTCCGTTGAATACGGTGAAATCTTATTTATTTAGAGCCAGACAGCAATTACAGAATCTACTACAGGAATATCAGAAAGGTGGTGTGACAGGATGAAATGCGAAGAGGTGGTGGAATGGATGCACCGCTATCTGGATCATGATCTGGGCGAGGCGGAAACCGCGCAGATGCTACAGCATGTGGCAAAGTGTCCGGAATGCGCCGAAAATTTTAGTTTACTCAGAGCTCTTTCCAGAGAACTGGAAGAATTACCGCAAGTAAGCCCAAAATTTAGTCTGGTTGATGCGATTATGCCACAGCTTGATGCCATTGACGAAGCGCGGAAGGAACAAAGTAGCACCATACAGGAAATGAATCCTGTCCCCGCTACATTTGAGAATTTACAACGTTCAAGTGAGCGGAAAACGAAGCAAAAATGGCTTAACTCAATGGCAGGGCGTATGTCCATGGGTGCAGCGGCTGCGGCAGTTGTATTGGGATTTGCCATCTGGGGATATCAGCCTGAACAGATTGAGAATGCCGATTCAATGCTGATGAGCTCTGGGGCTTCTCAAGAGAGTGGCAATGTGGATGAGAATCCATTAAGCAAGAGTATTGAAAATTCTGATCCTGCCACTTCATCCCAACCAAGCAGCAACGATGTGTTTGTGGATCAATCGAATGTTTCACCGACTGAACCAGACAACCAAGGCGTAGAAACCTTGCCTGAAGAGAACGGTGGAGATAAGGTACAGGAGCCTGAAGTTCAATCAGATCCGGAACCTCAACAACCGGCTACCGAATCAACACCTGCTCGGAATAAAGGAACTCAGGATAATTCGTCTAAAACTCCTTCGACCGATAATCAGCAGAGTCAGGTTCAGAACCAAGATTCTGAGAAGAGAAATCAAGAATCAGGAGATGCTCCCAAATCTTCTGCAGATGGGGAAGAGAATGGAGTAACAGAAACAGAAAATGGAGATTCATTCACTTCTCAGACAATCGTACCAAATACGAATGAAGATGCTCCGGTAGAAGGCAGTTCTGCTCCTGATTCCGGTGCAGGTACAGACGCATCTGGAGGAAACAAAGGTTTCGCAGCAGGACCGGATCAGGGAATGACTACAACGGCAGCACCAAAAGAATGGAAGTCACCTGACGGCTCCTATGTAGTTATGCTTATTGGTGATCAACTCAGCATATACTCCAAACCTGCCAATGAACCGGATGTTCTGAATTTGGTTGAACAACGCAGTATAGAGGGGACACTGAAGTCAGCGAGTTGGTCCAAGGATGGTACCCTATTTAATTACGAGACGGACAAGGACGGAACAACGGCGAAGAACTCGTTTAATGTACCTGCCGTTCCAAGTGGAGCTCCTGCGAAATAATTTAAAAAATGGGGAGTGCGCTCCTCCAAACGAAAGAACATTTTCAGTATGACAAGCATATAGTGGAATTAACAAAACGTCCTATCTCAGTTCAAACAACTGACGTCGTATGACCGCGCACCGGCTTTTTCTAGAACTGCTGGTGTCTGCGTTTATATAGATGTAGGACAGGGGACCTTCATCCGTAAACTGGATGTAAGGTCCCTTTGTTGTCTTGCACTTTTTCTGGTAGGATAAGAGGGATAAGGAGGCACCGTGAATGGATGTAAAAAGTGCAACAAAGGCAATACGTAGTGGAGAACCGGCTCCGATCTATGTGCTGTATGGAACGGAAAAGTATCAGATACAGCAATTTACGGATATGTTAAAAGAACAGGTTATTGAAGAAGAACATCGTGATTTTGCGATTATTCCATATGATTTGTCTGAAACGGCTGTGGAGGTCGTTATTGAAGAAGCAGAGACCGTACCTTTTCTGGTTCCGCGCAAATTAATTATTGTAAGGGACGCGAGCCTGTTCACCGCAGGTAAAGAATCCAAGATTGAACATCAGGTTGATCGTCTGCTTACATATATGGAAAATCCGGCAGATTACAGTACGATTGTTTTCCTGGCCCAAGGGGATAAGCTGGATGAGCGTAAGAAACTGGTGAAGGCTGTTAAGAAACAGGCAGTAGTTCTTGCTTTTGCTCCACTTAGTGGAGATGAGCTGTTGAGTTGGATAGCGAAACTGGCGAAGCAGCGGGATGTTTCCTTGGAGACGGGAGCGGCGGAAACGTTGATCAGCTATGCAGGAACAGGTCTTCAGACCTTGTCTGCTGAAGTAGACAAGTTATGTTTGTTTGCTGGTAATGGGGGGACAATCAAGCGTGCTGATATCGAGTCACTGGTTGCCCGTAGTACAGAGCAGAATGTATTCTCGCTGGTCGAAGAACTCGCTAATTTGCGACTGGAGAAAGCGTTGGCTCTTTTCTATGAGTTGCTGAAGCAGCGGGAAGAACCGATTAAAATTGCGGCTTTAATCGCACGTCAGTTTCGGATCATGATCCAGGTGAAAGAGTTGGGCCAACAAAGTTACTCCCAGCAGCAGATTGCCAGTCAGCTTGGTCTGCATCCATATGCCGTTAAGATTGCGGGTGAACAAGCTCGTAAATTTCAACCGGAACGTCTGAGAATGATTCTGAGTCACCTCAGCGAACTGGATTACCAGATGAAAACAGGAGCGGTGGATAAAGTACTTGGTCTGGAGCTGTTCTTATTGAGACTTGGTGCATGAATGGACAAGTAAACGTAATAGATTACTAGTGTGAATAACAAACAAAGCGACCTTTGCTCCATGATCGTTAAATCATCGGAATAAAGGTCGCTTTTGTTTGTGTCTTATACTTATCGAATCAGATACTAAAAAATCCTGAAAGCCTATGCTGTTCAGGATTTTTCCATTGGATCGTATAAGTAACGCTTCTTACGCTTGTGCGGAAAGAGCGTTCAGTTTTTTCGCCAAGCGAGACTTTTTGCGTGCTGCAGCATTTTTATGAACCAGACCTTTAGTTACAGCCTTGTCCAGCTTTTTGGAAGCAGCTTGAATCGCAGCTTTTGCAGTATCAACTTCGTTACTTACCAGAGCAGCATCAGCAGCTTTAACAGCTGTACGGAGTGCAGACTTCTGGGAAGCGTTGAGTGCGCGGCGCTTGTCGCTCGTTTTTACGCGTTTAACAGCGGATTTGATGTTTGGCATTACATTCACCTCCTGTAAGGCATTTGCATGAATACAAACGTTTCACAACTTAAAATATTCTATCACGCTAGCATGTAAAATGCAACAGATATTCCTACGATGTTCGACATGCTGTATAAAGAAACCCTTTTTCCCACACAATATGCTCAAATGCGGTAAGGGAGGCAGGGACAGAATGACACTGGATTTGCAAAACTATACAGTTCGTACCGATTTGGCGATCGACTCCAAGGAAATGGCGCAAGGTGGACAGAAACAGACGATTCCCGGACTACAGGAAGATGTAGAGAAAAAAGAGGGCATTACGATTACACGTATTGATGTCCTGACTGAAGAAGCAGCCACGGCTATTGGTCGGGTGAAAGGTCACTATGTCACCTTGGAAGTACCTTCACTACGGAATGGTGATACCGAGTTACAGGAGCGAGTTGCTGCCGAGTTCACACGTGAAATGGAAGATTTTATGGTTAAGGCCGGAATTAACAAAACATCCAAGGTTTTGATTGTTGGCTTGGGCAACTTAAATGTCACCCCGGATTCACTCGGTCCACTTGTTGTGGAAAATCTGATGGTGACGCGTCAGTATTTCGAATTGGTGCCAGATCAGGTTGCGCCAGGGTATCGGGAAGTCAGCGCGATTGCTCCCGGCGTGTTAGGTACAACGGGCATTGAATCCAGTGACATCGTACAGGGGATTGTAGACCGGACCAAGCCGGATGCGATTATTGCGATTGATGCGCTGGCCTCCCGTTCCTTGGAACGTGTAAATACAACGATTCAGGTAGCGGACATTGGTATTCACCCGGGTTCCGGTATTGGAAACAAACGGCGTGGCCTGACCCGTGAGATATTAGGTGTGCCTTGCATCGCCATCGGAGTACCAACCGTATGTTATGCGTCCACCATTGTGAACAATGTGATTGAGATGATGCGCTCACACTTCCGCCAGGAAACGGATCAGACCAAACAGATCATGGGTATGCTGGACGACATCGGTGAGCAAGATCGCTTGAGTCTGGTGAAAGAGGTACTGGAGCCACTAGGTCATGACCTCATTGTTACCCCAAAGGAAATCGATGAGTTTATTGAGGGAATTGCCAATGTTATTGCTACAGGACTTAACGCCGCACTCCATGATGCAGTGAATCCGGATAACGTAGCCGCTTATACACATTAAAACTTAAAACTGCTGAGAAGAAGGTCCGAATCTATCGGACTTTCTTTTTTTGTTTCTGGAATCTTTCATTTTCCTGTTCTAGCAAATTGGGCGGGCTCATAGAGTTGAAGTATAAGAGTTGTCCAGCAGGGAAGGAGACAGCAGAATGAACAAGATATTGGCCTGGAATATTGGAAAGTGGAAAAAAAGATGTCTGCACGTGCTGGCCATGGGCCGTACGTTGTTGTTGCTTATGATCATATCTGCCTTATTTTTTGTCGTATTGGGTCTGGGGGGCATGGCAGAGAAACGCTTGAATAATTCACCCGTTTCTTCCATGAAAGGATTTGCGAGTGCCGTATCAAGCCGCTTTTTTGTTGATATGCTCGGTATGGAGATGCCACATCTCACCCAGAAAGAACAGACCTCTGCCATATCTGGTGAAAACCTCACCTCATTTGTTTTCCAATTACTAACGAATGTAAATCCTCAAGATCCGAAGAGCCTGATTGCGAGAGAAATGCCGGGCATGGGTTCCAACCAACCTGTTCTGCTCCGTCCTGGATCTGGTAACGAAAAAGCAGAGGCTCCCGAGGATTATCAGCCCGGTCCCGGTCTTACGGATACGGCTTCCGCAGGTGGAGGAAAACCCGGTAGTGAGCTGCATATTCCACCAGGCCAAGACAATACGGATCCACCTGAGTCGAGTGAGCCTGGAGATGGAGAAGGTAAAGAAGATCCTCCAGCGAAGAATGGTGAGAAAGACAATTCAGGCTCACCGACAACAGGCAAAAAGTCAATTCTTATCTATCATTCCCATCCAAGGGAAGGCTACAATCCACTGCTAGGTACGAAAAGTGATAATCCATCATCAGGCAAATCAACAGGCAATGTGTTTCAAGTGGGAACCTACCTCTCAATCAGTCTGGAGAAGCTGGGAATCGGCGTAGAACACGCCAAGGATGATTACCCCACTAAAGTTAAGGACTACAACTGGAACTATTCCTATAAATACTCCCGTCAAACGGTAAAAGCGGCACTCGCTCAAAATGATGATCTGACGTATCTCATAGACATTCATCGTGATTCACAGCGTCATGGCAAAACAACAACAACAATTAATGACTTGGGCTATGCTAAAGTGTATTTCATTATTGGACATGAAAATCCAAATTGGCGGCAGAATGAAGCCTTTGCAGCGAAAATTCATAAGAAACTAGAAGCCAAGTATCCTGGGGTATCCCGTGGTGTGTGGGGCAAGGATGGCGGAGGAGCCAACAATGGAGAGTATAATCAAACCCTTTCACCCAACAGCATTTTGATTGAGATTGGCGGCATAGACAACACAGGAGCTGAGTTACAACGGACATCGAAGATTCTAGCAGACATGATTGCCCAAGTGTATTGGGAAGATCAGAAGGTGGACAAAGCCAGTGTGGAAACCTCGTCGCAGGGTGGATAGGAATTATATATGTAAAGAAGATAAAAATAGTAGAGTGACAGGAGGCAAAGCATATGTCCAGATTCGGTAAAAGACTGTTATCCATGGCTGTATTAATGTTGCTGGGTGTTCTGTTCGGAATGCAGCTGGCTGGCAGCAACTTTCATATGGGCAATCCATCAGGAGGCACGTCAACCGTGGTGACAACTGAGCCAACTTCATCGGTTACCGAATCTGTTCCAACTGCACCTGTCCAGAAGGAGATCAAAGAACCACCGTTTGTACCTGTTCAGTCACCAAGCCAAGTGCTTGGGGCAGATCAGAGTAAAGCTCCGGTCGATGTGTTGGCAGACAAAACGGCTGGACTATTGCAAAATCTCTCACACAGTGGCATCAAATGGGTAGTATCTCTTTTTAGTGGCGTTGCTGAATAAAATACCATGGATTAAAGGTACAATATTACCTCTAGGAGTGTATGATCACACTTTATTATAAAGTTGAGACAACACGGGATTGATGCACTGTGCTTCAACTGTTATAATGAAGTGATTGACACTAGGCTGTTTCTGGGGGTAAGGAATGACTGACATTCGGGCAAGACAACGTAAAATTCGTAACTTTTCTATCATTGCACATATAGATCACGGCAAATCAACACTTGCGGACCGGATCTTGGAGCACACAGGTGCGCTCACGTCACGTGAAATGCAGGAACAGGTTCTGGATAAGATGGACCTTGAACGCGAACGTGGAATAACGATCAAGCTACAAGCAGTAGCCTTGACTTACAAAGCGGATGACGGTGAAGAGTATTTATTGAATCTGATTGATACACCGGGACACGTAGACTTCACGTATGAAGTATCACGCAGTCTTGCTGCATGTGAAGGTGCTCTGCTGGTTGTGGATGCGGCTCAGGGAATTGAAGCCCAAACACTTGCCAACGTGTATCTGGCATTGGATAACAACCTTGAAATTTTACCAGTAATCAACAAAATTGACCTTCCGAGCGCTGATCCTGAACGGGTGAAGCAGGAAGTGGAAGATGTTATTGGTTTGGACACAAGTAATGCGGTCTTGGCTTCGGCCAAATCAGGAATCGGAATCAAAGAAATTTTGGAGCAAGTGGTGAAAAGTGTTCCGGCTCCAACTGGTGATCCTGACCAGCCTTTGAAAGCGCTGATCTTTGACTCGCACTATGACCCGTACAAAGGTGTAATTGTATATGTGCGTGTTGTTGATGGCAAAATCAAATCCGGTTCCAAAATCAAAATGATGGCAACAGGTAAATCATTTGAAGTCATTGAAGTTGGAGCGTTCAAACCTCGTATGACCATCGTGGACGAGCTGAACGTCGGGGATGTTGGATTTATCGTTGCAGGTATCCGGCATGTTGGCGATACACAAGTCGGGGATACGGTGACAGATGCCAAAAATCCAACACCGGAACCTTTGCCGGGTTATCGTAAAATTAACCCAATGGTGTATTGTGGTCTCTATCCGATCGAAACATCGGACTATGTTGATCTGCGTGAAGCGTTGGAGAAATTGCAGCTGAACGATGCGTCTCTGAGCTTTGAACCGGAAACATCCAGTGCACTCGGTTTTGGATTCCGTTGCGGATTCCTTGGACTGCTTCACATGGACGTTATCCAGGAGCGGATCGAGCGGGAGTTTAACATTCCGTTGATCACAACGGCACCAAGTGTAATCTATCACGTCACCTTAACGAATGGTGAAGTGATGAAAATCGACAACCCATCCAACTATCCTGAGGTGGGACGGATTGATTACGTCGAAGAACCATACGTCAAGGCAGATATTATCGTACCGAATGATTATGTAGGTACCATTATGGAGCTGTGTCAGAATAAACGCGGTGAATATGTAAATATGGAATATTTGGACACAACCCGGGTTACCATTACCTATGAGATTCCGTTGTCCGAGATTGTATATGACTTCTTCGACCAGTTGAAATCCGGTACCAAAGGATATGCATCCCTGGATTATGAGTTGTCCGGTTACCGTCAGTCCAATCTGGCGAAAATGGATATTGTACTCAATGGCGAACAGGTGGATGCTCTGTCCTTCATCGTTCACCGTGACCGTGCCTATAACCGCGGACGCATTGTCTGTGAGAAACTGCGCGAGCTGATTCCACGGCAAATGTTCGAGGTGCCAATTCAGGCATCTGTAGGTACCAAGGTTGTTGCTCGTGAGACGGTAAAAGCAATGCGTAAAAACGTACTTGCCAAGTGTTATGGTGGTGACATCTCGCGGAAACGGAAACTGCTTGAGAAGCAGAAGGAAGGTAAGAAGCGGATGAAGCAAGTTGGTAACGTTGAGGTGCCACAAGAGGCATTCATGGCGGTACTGAAAATTGATGATTAAATAATCTAATTTGAAATACGTCACAGAATGTGAGTATTCAAACTAGATTAGGAGAATTCAATTTCGGGTACATCACAGAGTGTGTGTATCGAAATTGAATTGGTACAACACAGAATATTAAATAACTAAGCTGAAAGGGAAGCCGGATGGCTTTCCTTTTTTCAAATAGAGGGGGACTTGCCATGACATTGGCAGCACACAGCCGGAAGACAGGTGCGCCCCAAGCGGTGTATCTTCACATTCCCTTTTGCACGAATAAATGTTTTTATTGCGACTTTAACTCTTACGTTCTGAAAGATCAGCCCGTGATGCAATATCTCGAAGCGCTGGAACGGGAGATGGAACATACAGTTAAGGCCAATCCACCGGGTGAGATCAAGACGATATTTGTAGGTGGGGGTACGCCAACAGCTCTGAAACCGGATGAGATGGCAGTATTTCTTCGTTCTGTGAAGACGTATTTCCCAAATTGGGCGGACGATATTGAATTTTCGATGGAAGCCAACCCGGGAACCACGGATGCGGAGAAACTCGCTGCGATGAAAGAAGGCGGGGTCAACCGTGTCAGCTTTGGCGTGCAGGCGTTTCAGAATGATCTGCTGACAGGCATTGGCCGTATTCATAATACGGATGATGTATATCGCAGTTTGGAGAATGCTCGTAAAGCAGGCTTGAATAACCTGTCCATTGACCTGATGTTTGGGTTGCCAAACCAGACCGTAGAGATGTTAAATGAGAGTATCGACAAAGCGCTGGAGCTTGATCTGCCGCATTACTCCATCTACAGCCTGAAAGTGGAAGAGAATACACTTTTCCATACACTGTATCAGAAGAACCAGTTGCCACTTCCTCATGAAGATGACGAGCTGGAGATGTATCTTCTATTAATGAGACGTATGAAAGAAGCAGGTTATGGACAATACGAGATCAGTAACTTTGCCAAGCCGGGCTTTGAGAGTCGTCACAATATTACCTACTGGCGTAATGAGGACTACTATGGTCTGGGTGCAGGTGCGCATGGATATGTAGGCCGCGAACGGCATATGAATATTAAAGGTATAAATCCTTATGTTGAAGCTTCGCGTGCAGGACTGCCTCGTCTGGATCATTTTGAGATTGCTCGCCCGGAGGCCATGGAAGATTATCTGATGGTTGGACTGAGAATGTTGGAGGGGGCTTCGGCCTCACGTTTTAGCGAACAGTTCGGAGAGTCCATGGAAGAAGTGTTTGCAAAGCCTTTGGGCAAAATGTTGAACGCAGGGCTGCTTGAGCGGACGGCAGACGGCTTCCGACTGAGCGAGCAGGGTATCCTGTTCGGAAATGACGTTTTTGCGGAGTTTATCGGGTCCATATCGCTGAATTCATAGCTTGAAATTCTATACGCTCTGTTGTATATTTATTCATATTGATTTTACAGAGCGTGTTAATTTAACAACTACGAAGTCAGCTTTCCTCTGGAAAGCTTGGTAATAGGAGGAGAGCAGGATGTCGGTAATATGCAGAAAAGCCGTGCCGGAAGATGTTGAACCACTGTATGAAATGATTAAGGGCTATGCAGAGCGTGGGATCATGCTTCCGCGATCACGGGAAATACTGCACCGACAGCTGGAGCACTTTGTTGTAGCCGAAGTTGATGGTGAAGTGGTGGGTTGCGGATCGCTTTGTCGTCTGGGGAATGATCTGGTAGAAGTCAGATCACTCGGTATCTCGGAAGGGCACAAAGGGCTCGGTATTGGCTCCCGATTGCTGGACCGACTGGTAGAAGAAGCGGAGAAACAACAGATTCCTAAGGTTATGGCGTTGACATATGAAGTGTCCTTTTTCCTCAAAAACGGCTTTGCCGTGGTGGAAAAGGAGATTTTCCCCGAGAAAGTATGGACCGACTGTGTTCATTGCAGCAAGCAGGATTGTTGTGATGAGATCGCGGTATTAAAAGAGCTTAATGTTTCAGCCTAATAACTGAATGGACTGCATGGATCGAGCCGAGTCAGCCTCTGCCCTACATGCAGTCCTTTTTTTACTTTAAAGTATGTACAATAAAGTTGTTAGGACTCGTTGACATTGGTCTATACTATAAATAGATGAGCCCACTCATCAAACTCACTTGACAATGTTCACGTCAGTTTGGTATTTTTGTATTACCGCTTAGCACTCATCTAACTGGAGTGCTAACGACATGGGACAGTACAGTCAGAAGGAGGGAATACTCACCATGTTAACAGAGCGTCAACGAATGATTCTGAACGCTATAGTGGATGACTATATCCGTTCAGCTGAGCCCGTAGGGTCCCGGAGCATTTCCAAAAGGGGAGATGTTGGATACAGTCCGGCGACGATCCGTAATGAAATGGCGGACCTCGAAGATATGGGCTTTCTGGAACAGCCGCATACATCGGCTGGACGCATTCCATCCCATAAAGGCTATCGATATTATGTCGATCATTTGGTTCCCTGGAATCAGGTGGAGCCTCAGGAGTTGGATGATCTGAAGTCGTTCTTCGCTGAAAAGTTGAACGTCATGGAGCAAGTTATTCAGCATGCATCCAATATTTTGTCACATATGACGAATTATACTTCGATCCTGCTTGGACCGGAAGTATTCCATACGTCCCTACGTCACTTCCAATTGCTTCCGTTGAATGAAAGTGAAGCTGTGGCAATCATTGTGACCAATACAGGTCAGGTGGAGAACAAGACGGTCCAGATTCCACCAGAAATCTCGGTAGCCGAGATGGAAAATGTGGTTCGTTTGTTAAATACCAAACTTGTGGGCGTACCAATCTACAAATTGAAATCCCGTCTTTATACCGAACTTGGGCAAGAGATGGAACGGCATATTACACGTTATGAGGAAGTTATGCAGGTGCTGAACAGTGCCTTTGATAACGAACATGATAATCGTCTGTTCCTCAGTGGTGCCACCAACATGTTGACTCAACCGGAGTTTAAAGATATCGAAAAGGTAAAAGATATTCTTGACCTGCTGGAAGAGACACCAACACTCATGAAATTGATGATGCCCGTGCCGGGTGGATCTGGTATTCAAGTGCGAATCGGCACTGAAAATGATCATGAAGCCTTTGCCAACTGCAGCCTGATTACAGCCTCCTATTCATTGGACGGTGAGGCATTGGGTTCGATCGGTATTTTAGGACCCACGCGGATGGATTATGCACGTGTCATTCATATTCTAAATACACTATCCCGTGACTTGACGACGATGCTGACCCATCGTTTCAAATAAGATTCGGGAATGAACCATTTCATTCGTATAAGGAGGTGAACATCTTGAAAGAGGAGCAATCATTTACAGAAGAACAAGAGGTAACAGCAGCTGAGCAGGAGCCTATTAATGAAGCTGGCGCTGCAGAAGCACAAGCTGAAGAGATGGCTGGTCAGGAGCAGGATGAGCTTGCACGTCTGAAGGCAGAAGCTGAGGAGCAACAGCAGCGTTATGTCCGTGCACAGGCTGATTTTGATAACTTCCGTCGTCGTACGCAGAAGGAAAAAGAAGAATTGGCTAAATATGCTTCGATGAAGCTGGTCACCGAACTGGTACCGGTTATTGATAACTTCGAGCGCGCCATGGCTACTGTACCGGAAGGAGCAGAGGTCGAATCTTTCTCAAAAGGCATCCAAATGATTTTCCGTCAATTGGAAACCGTGATGAATAATGAAGGTCTGACGGCTATGGAATCGGTAGGACAACCGTTCAATCCTGAATTCCACCAAGCAATTATGCAAGTGGAAAGCGACGAATACGAAGAAGGTATCGTTGTTGAGGAAGTCCAAAAAGGCTACATGCTGAAAGATAAAGTGCTTCGTCCAGCTATGGTAAAAGTCAGCTCATAATTTCCTTATAGGAAGGAATGAGTTGGCTCCGTGGTTGAACAATGTGGGCGAAGTTTAATATAAAGGTTTGTACACATAGAGCACGATTAGCAACATGAACATCTAAATAAGGGTCAGATCAGACCCATTCATTTTAAATTGTTGAGGAGGAAATTTTCGGATGAGCAAAGTAATTGGTATTGACTTAGGAACAACAAACTCATGCGTAGCAGTAATGGAAGGCGGCGAGGCTGTCGTAATTCCAAATCCGGAGGGCGCACGTACAACTCCATCCGTAGTTGGTTTCAAAAAAGATGGAGAGCGTGTTGTTGGTGAAACTGCAAAACGTCAAGCGATCACCAATCCGGATCGTACCATCATGTCGATCAAACGTCACATGGGTACTTCCCACAAGGAAACAATTGATGGCAAAGACTACTCTGCACAAGAGATCTCTGCAATCATCCTGCAAAAATTGAAAACTGATGCTGAAGCTTATCTGGGTCAAACGGTAACTCAAGCAGTTATCACTGTACCAGCTTACTTCAATGACAGTCAGCGTCAAGCGACTAAAGATGCGGGTAAAATTGCAGGTTTGGAAGTTCTGCGTATCGTCAACGAGCCTACAGCAGCAGCTTTGGCATACGGTATGGAGAAATCCGAAGACCAAACGATTCTCGTATATGACCTGGGTGGCGGTACGTTCGACGTATCCATTCTTGAACTGGGTGACGGCTTCTTCGAAGTTAAAGCAACTAGCGGGGACAACCAACTGGGTGGGGATGACTTTGACCAAGTAATCATTGATTACCTCGTAAGTGAATTCAAAAAAGATCAAGGCATTGACTTGAGTAAAGATAAAGCAGCGGTTCAACGTTTGAAAGATGCAGCGGAAAAAGCGAAAAAAGAACTTTCCGGCGTATTGACTACAACGATCTCCTTGCCTTTCATCACGGTTGCTGATGGCGTTCCTCAGCATTTGGAGTTGAACCTGAGCCGTGCGAAATTTGAAGAAATCTCTGCAGGTCTGGTTGAGCGTACGCTTGAACCAACTCGTCGTGCATTGAGCGATGCGGGTATGACAGCTAACGATATCGACAAGATCGTATTGGTTGGTGGTTCCACACGTATTCCTGCAGTTCAAGAAGCAATCAAAAAAC
The DNA here is from genome assembly GCF_038004645.1 of Paenibacillus sp. FSL M8-0212. NCBI lineage: Bacteria > Bacillati > Bacillota > Bacilli > Caryophanales > Paenibacillaceae > Paenibacillus > Paenibacillus sp. FSL M8-0212. The sequence continues at coordinate 4,596,668 of NZ_JBBORP010000001.1, forward strand.
TGACGGGTAAAGAGCCTCACAAAGGCGTTAACCCGGATGAAGTTGTAGCTTTGGGTGCTGCTGTACAAGCGGGAGTACTGACAGGTGACGTGAAAGACGTTGTATTGCTTGACGTAACTCCACTGTCCCTGGGTATCGAAACAGCAGGTGGCGTATTCACCAAAATGATCGAGCGTAACACAACGATCCCTACAAGCAAATCTCAAGTATTCTCCACATATGCAGACAATCAACCAAGCGTTGAGATTCATGTTCTGCAAGGTGAGCGTGAGATGGCAGCGGGTAACAAATCGCTTGGACGTTTCATGTTGGGTGATATTCCACCAGCTCCACGTGGCGTTCCGCAGATCGAAGTTAGCTTCGATATTGATGCCAACGGTATCGTTAACGTATCTGCAACAGATAAAGGTACTAACAAAACTCAAAAAATCACAATCACTTCTTCCAGCGGTTTGAGCGATGCAGAAGTTGAGCAAATGATGAAAGATGCTGAGTTGCACGCTGAAGAAGATAAAAAACGCAGAGAACTCGTTGAAGCGAAAAACAGTGCAGATCAATTGATCTACTCTGTTGACAAAACGATCAAAGATCTTGGCGAAAAAGCAGATGCTGGCGAAGTTGAAAAAGCAAATGCTGCCAAAGAAAAACTGCAAGGCGTGCTGGCTTCCGACAACCTGGAAGATATCAAAGCTGCTACAGAAGAACTGACAGAGATCGTTCAACAACTGTCCGTGAAACTGTATGAGCAAGCTCAGGCGCAAGAGCAAGAAGCGCAAGGTGCTGAAGAGCAACAAGGTTCTGCTAAACGTGACAACGTCGTAGACGCTGATTACGAAGTTGTGGATGAAGATAAAAAACAAAACTAATTCGTAGTTCTACGCGAATTAAACATCGGTGACGTTCGAATTAGAGGGAAAGTCATAGCCGGGGCTCCCGCGCTTTGGCTTTCCTTTTGTCACGATGTGCGATATGGTGAATGATATGGGGGTGGAAGAGTGGCTGAAAAGCGTGATTATTATGAGGTGCTTGGCGTTAGTAAAACGGCTAACGACGATGAGATTAAAAAGGCTTACCGTAAGCTTGCCCGTCAGTATCACCCTGACGTAAACAAGGCTGCTGATGCGGAAGCTAAATTTAAAGAAGTTAAAGAAGCTTACGACGTAGTGAGTGACGGTCAGAAGCGTGCACAATATGATCAATATGGTCATGTCGATCCGAATCAAGGTGGATTCGGTGGTGGCGGTGATTTTGGCGGCGGCGGATTTGGCGACATCTTCGACATGTTCTTTGGCGGCGGTGGCGGTGGACGACGTGATCCAAATGCTCCGCAACGGGGGAATGACCTGCAGTATACGATGACGATTGAGTTCAAGGAAGCTGTATTTGGTAAAGAAACCGATATTACGATTCCGCGTACCGAAGGCTGTGATACCTGTCATGGCTCAGGTGCCAAACCTGGAACGAAACCGGAAACCTGCTCGGTCTGCCAAGGTAGCGGTCAGCAGGAAGTCGTGCAAAATACCCCGTTTGGTCGTATGGTTAATCGCCGTGCATGTTCGAACTGTAGTGGTTCGGGCCAAATTATCAAAGAAAAATGTACAACGTGCAGTGGTAGCGGTAAAGTCCGCAAGCAACGCAAAATCCATGTCCGCATTCCAGCGGGTGTAGATGATGGCGCGCAACTGCGTATGACAGGTGAGGGCGAGGGAGGCCTGCGTGGCGGACCAGCGGGAGATCTGTATATTGTCATTCGCGTGAAATCACATGATTTCTTCGAGCGTGAAGGTGACGATATTTATTGCGAAATCCCACTTACCTTTGCACAGGCAGCTCTGGGAGATGAAGTTGAAATCCCAACGTTGACTGAAAAAGTGAAGTTGAAAGTACCAGCTGGTACACAAACGGGAACGTATTTCCGCCTCAAAGGCAAAGGTGTACCACGCTTACGCGGTATGGGGCAAGGGGATCAACATGTGAAAGTGGTTGTGGTTACACCTAGTAAGCTGAATGACGAGCAGAAGGATCTGCTTCGCCAAATTGCTGCGCTGGATGGAGAGCAAACACATGAGCATGAACAATCTTTCTTTGATAGAGTGAAACGCGCCTTCCGCGGCGACTAAGAATAAAATAAAGCAAGCCCAACAGGACACCATAGCGGTTTTTACCGCGGGGTGTCCTTTTTTGTGCGCCTTTTTTTGTGGTTCAGTGGTTTTTGTGAAATCCATGGATTTATGCTACGAAGAACGACAGCAATTTGTGGGAGCATTCCGGTATATTCTGAGCGAACTTGCGGAAAGATAGCATGGCGAGAATGATATGCATAGCTGATATGCGAGAAATTAGGGAAGCAGGTGAAGCGGATGACCGAGAAAAATATTTTGGCGTACTTTCACAGCCCGGAACAGGCTCAAGGGGCAGCCAAAAAACTGGAGGCATTGCGAGTGGAGGACCTGTCAATTAATCGATTCAGCCGATATGCGGGTGTAGGACCAAGCGGGGCTTCCTACAAGCCGGGCGTTTCCGGTAGTTTTTCATCATGGGTGCCCGATTCGATGCAAACGAATGCCAGTGCTGGAATCATGGCTGCGGCGGACCCTTCTGCAAGCGGCATGAGTGATGGTGGACAGGGTGGACCTACAGGAAGGGATGTATTACTAACGGTCATCGTAGATGAATCGGTACATCACCGTGCTATGTCTATTATCGAACAAGCCGGTGGAATGATCTAGTTTCAAGAAATCGATATAAGACCAACAATATAAGATTCAATCTAAACATTTACACAATAACGGAGAGGACAGAAAAAACCTGAAGAAGCGAGGCGTTCGCATTTATCCCCGGATTTCTCCCTTTAAGAAGGGAATATAAAAAATCTGGGGATAACAGCGATCGGAAGGTTGTTCTGTCATCGGAGTGTCAGTGTAAATACGATTTAGTTGAACTTATACAATTTGAAGGAGGAGCATTACAATGGCAGAACATGAACGTCCAGGCAAGATTTTAACGAAAACGGAAAAGATGAAACGTATGCAATCCGCAAAAAATGAGGACGTGGAATTCAGCGCTGAAGCTGCGGATCATGAAGATATCGAAGCACTACGCCGCAGTGAAGCGGCTGATCGACGTCAGGGACGGGAGCTTCATGACTGAAGATCGCTCGGCAGTGACCCTCGAAGCTGTTTTTACAAGCTGGACTGAGGCCGAGTCTGCACGCAGAGCCCTGGAATTGTTGCACCCAAACCAATTGAGTATCGAGAGCCTTGGCAATGAAGCGTCTGCATTGGACTCTCACGATGTTACAGGCTCTGATAATTCCCCTACAGCCGTCGTTGGAGGATTTAGTGGAGAACTGAATGTACTTGCCCTGATTAGTGATGAAACGGAAATGCTGTCCAATGGTCAGGTGTATGATACACCCGAAGAGGATTCGGCAAACAGGCTAAAACAAGAAATTTTGCTGACCGTGTCCGTATCCAACGATTCGCTCCCGCAAGCCGCTGAGATGATCACGCAGAATGGTGGGCGTTTTTGCTAAGTGAGATTCGAATTATGCAAAATGCTGAAGTAAATGAAACAGATATGTATGAATAGATGACAGGATATTCGAGCAGTCAGGCTGCGGATATCCTGTTTTGTTTTTCTTTTACTGGTGCGGCTTTGTGCTCCGGCTAGCTTGTGTAGTACAATAGTTGGGATGTTTGAAAAATGAGGAGGAAAAACCAAGTATGTTATGGCATGAACTAACAATACATACCACAGAAGAAGCTGTGGAGATGATTTCGAATTTTTTACATGAAGCGGGTGCTGGAGGGGTTTCAATTGAAGAGTCCGGTACTTTAAATAAAAAACGGGACACGACATATGGTGAGTTATACGACGTTCCTTTGAATGATATTCCGGAAGGCTTTGCGGTAATCAAAGGGTACTTCTCCGAAGGTACGGACATGGATGCACTACAGTCAGAAGTTAATCCGAGAATCGAGGAACTCTCCGAATTCGGAATTGATACAGGTGAGGTTCGTTATGAGACGCGTACAGTGGATGAAAATGACTGGGCAACAGCCTGGAAACAATATTTCAAGCCGGTACGTGTATCGGAACGTCTGACGATTAAACCAACGTGGGAAGAGTATACGCCAGAAAGTCCGGATGAGAAAATTATTGAGCTTGACCCAGGCATGGCTTTTGGTACAGGAACACATCCAACGACCTCCCTCTGCTTGCGTACACTGGAAACGGTTGTTCAGGGCGGCGAGGAAGTTATTGACGTAGGTACAGGTTCTGGGATTTTGGCTATAGGAGCGATAAAACTTGGCGCAAAACATGTACTGGCGCTTGATCTTGATCCGGTTGCGGTAATCAGTGCCAGGGAGAATGTGGAACTGAACGGGTTGGAGCAACAAATTACGGTTAAAGAGAGTGATCTGTTGTCCGTCCTCGGGAGTCAGGACCCTGCGCTTGGTGTGCAACTGCCAGTTAAGGTTGTCGTGGCGAACATTCTGGCTGAGATCATTTTGTTGTTCGTAGACGATGTCTATAATGCGCTTGAGTCTGGCGGGACCTATATTGTATCCGGAATTTGGAAGAACAAAGAGCAGGTTGTACATGATGCACTGGTAGCCTCCGGGTTTGAAGTGAGTGCGATCCATCGTGATGAGGATTGGCTGGCGTTTGTAGCCAGAAAGGGGTAACCCATGGACTTTTGGAATTCGTTCTTTCGTTATCCGATCGATCAGCTTCCGTTTTTCCTGCTGACTATCCTGATCGCATTTACGGTGCATGAATTCTCGCATGCGTATTTTGCCAACAAATTCGGTGATCCAACAGCCAAGCTGTTGGGTCGGGTCACACTGAATCCGGTTGTACACTTTGACTTATTTGGTGTGCTGTTGCTCATTATTGCCGGCTTTGGTTGGGCACGTCCAGTTCCGGTTAATCGGGCTAACTTCGACAAGCCTAGATTGATGGGCATCATCGTATCCGCAGCAGGGCCTCTGAGCAATCTGTTGCTCGCGATCATTGGTACAATCATCTATGCTTCACTGGTTGGTTCGGGAGCACTCGGCGGCATTGATAATGAGCGGTTGCTGACAGCAATCACAACGTTTTTCGCTATCTTTAACTTAACCAACTTTTTCCTGTTCCTGTTTAACTTGATTCCGTTGCCCCCACTGGATGGTTATCGGATTCTGGAAGATGTAGTGCCACCTTCAATCAGCCGCAAGCTGCAAGGGGTGGAGCAATGGTCCATTTTTATCTTCTTATTGATTCTTGTTATACCTCCGTTGCAAAATGTGACGATTCAACCTTTGTATGAGTTTGCGCAAACGATGTATGTGGATCTGGCAAAGCTGGTTATTGAATTATATCGCTAAAAGCGTATCGTGTTTTGGGCTGATATACTGGTCAGAAACACGTAAAAGTTGTATGATCATCTGTGGCGATTGGATTCACGCCTGTCATTAGGCGGGGTGAATTTCAGTCATAACAGGACAGAATGGGTGGATTGACTAATGCAGCGATATTTTGTATCTGCAGAACAGTTTAATGAACACGCTGTGATCATCACAGGTGATGATGCACGCCATATCGGCAAGGTCATGCGTGGTAAACCTGGAGATAAACTGATTGTCAGTGACGGAAACTCCAGAGAAGCACTCGTGGAAATTGAGACTATTGAAGTTGGCCAAGTGACAGCCAATATTGTCGAACCTCTCGAGATGGACCATGAAGCACGGATTCGTGTAACCGTGGCACAGAGTTTGCCCAAAGGCGACAAGATGGAAACAGTCATCCAGAGATGTACTGAGATTGGGGCGGTATCATTTGTACCCTTCCTGTCAGAACGTACGATTGTGCAATATGATGCCAAGAAAGAAGGCAAACGGTTAGAGCGGTGGCGGAAAATCGCCAAGGAAGCTGCCGAACAGAGTCACCGGAATCGTATTCCATCTGTCGAGCAGCCGCTTTCCTGGAAAGGGCTGTTATCTTCTTTTGAGGGCTATAGCCTGGTATGTTATTGTTATGAGAAAGAAAACGGTAAACAGCTGAGAGATGCACTGAAACCGTTTGTAGAGCAGCTTGCACCTGATGCAAGTGTAGAAGTTTTGATCGTGGTTGGACCGGAAGGTGGATTTTCTGAGAAGGAGACGGCAGAGGCTGATGAGGCAGGTGCTGTATCTGTTGGACTGGGCAAACGCATTTTGCGTGCTGAGACAGCTGGAATGGCAGCACTAACTTGCGTGCTATATGAATCCGGAGAAATGGGAGGAATGTAATTATGCCATCCGTGGCGTTTTACACCTTAGGCTGCAAAGTTAATTTCTATGATACAGAGGCGATTTGGCAATTGTTCAAAAACGAAGGTTACGATCAAGTGGACTTTGATGAACAGACAGCGGATGTATACTTGATTAATACTTGTACAGTAACCAATACCGGCGACAAAAAGAGCCGTCAAATTATTCGTCGTGCCATTCGGCGCAACCCGGAGGCGATTGTGGCCGTTACAGGCTGCTACGCGCAGACTTCTCCGGCAGAGATTCTGGACATCCCAGGGGTGGATCTGGTTATCGGTACACAAGACCGTGACAAGATTTTGCCATATGTTAATGAAATTCAGGAGTCGCGTCAACCGGTTAATGCGGTGCGTAATATTATGAAAACCCGTGTGTTTGAAGAAATGGACGTACCGGATTTTGCTGACCGTACCCGCGCATTTCTGAAAATCCAGGATGGATGCAATAACTTCTGTACATTCTGCATTATTCCATGGTCTCGTGGTCTCTCGCGCAGCCGTGAGGCGAACAGCATTATTCAACAGGCTCATCAACTCGTACACGCCGGATACAAGGAGATTGTTCTGACCGGTATTCATACAGGTGGGTATGGCGATGACATGGAAAACTATGATCTGACCGACCTGCTGTGGGATTTGGATAAGGTAGAAGGTTTGGAGCGTATTCGAATCAGCTCGATTGAAGCCAGTCAGATCGATGACCGCATGCTCGACGTGATCAAACGTTCGGACAAACTTGTTCGTCACTTCCATATTCCGCTGCAAGCGGGTGATGATACGGTGTTGAAACGTATGCGCCGTAAGTATACGACAGAAGAGTTTTACAACAAAATGCTTCGCATTCGGGAAGCAATGCCGGATGTAGCGATTACAACAGACATCATTGTTGGATTTCCAGGTGAGACGGATGAGATGTACCGTAATGGCTATGAGTTGATGCGTAAGATCGGTTTTTCCGAAATGCACGTATTCCCTTATTCCAAGCGTACGGGTACACCAGCAGCACGGATGGAAGATCAGGTGGACGAAGAAGTCAAAAATGCACGTGTGCATGAACTGATTGATTTGTCCGAGCAGATGCAGCTGGAGTACGCTAAGCAGTTTGTTGGACAGGTACTGGATGTTATTCCCGAAGGTGAAGCCAAGGGCCGCGAGGGAAGTGGCAAGCTGCACGGTTATAGCGACAACTACATTCAACTGGTCTTTGACGGAACCATGGATATGGTCGGTAAAGTGTGCCGGGTCAAAGTGGTTGAAGCTGGCGTCAACGAGAGTCAGGCTACGCTGGTACGTGTGTTGGAAGAGAATCTTAAGTCCGCCGCGATGTGATCGAGGCGTCAGAAACAAGGATTTCATTTCCTTGGGGAGCTTACCCGGGGAGATGAGGTCCTTCTTTTGCAAAAAATAAGATAAAGATATCGAAGTTGATGGGGGAGAGCACGATGAACAAAAAAGAAATTTCAGCAGGCGGAGTTGTTTATAGAACAGGGGAAGACGGACGTCTTCAAATTCAGCTTATCGTAGATCGTTATGGTAAAACAACTCTCGCCAAGGGCAAAATGGAAGAGGGAGAAACAATCGAACAGACGGCACTGCGCGAGATTTTGGAAGAGACAGGTATGGTGGGTCGCATTGTAGAGCCGGTTGATATCATTGCTTATACGTACCAACATGCAGATTTTGGCCCGGTGGACAAGGAAGTTCATTATTATCTCGTTGAAGCCGAGAGTGGTGATCTACAGCCTCAGATTGAAGAAATTAAGGGTGTGGATTGGTATGCTCCGGAAGAAGCATGGTCCTTACAGCAGCAGAGCGGATATGATAATAACGATGATATCTTGCGTGTAGCCCTGAACAAGTTAGGCATTAACGTATAACGCATTATAGTCCTGGTCAGTTAACCGCGTGTTCTGTGGGTCTGATAGGCAGATCATCAAGCCACGGGTGACTTCGCCGCTGGGGCGTGGACCGGTGGTTTTTTGTGCCAGATTGGCAAGTAACAGAACGGTAAAGCAAGCAGTGAGCTAGTGATGTTAAAAAGGGTCTGGGCATGCGCAATCTGTGCCCCGTTGTCCGCTGACAGCCAGGCCGAAGCTGCATGCAGCTGGCCGATCAGCGGCATAAACAGCAGCGCTCCCGCAATGTTTAATACAACATGGGAGGCTGCGACAAATTTGCCTGCGGATGCTCCGCCCGCGGCAGCGATCACAGCGGTGATGCAGGTCCCCACATTGGACCCGATCACAATGGCGATGCCGATCTCCACAGGTAATACCCCTGTGGCTGCGAGCGTAATCGCCATGCTAATGACAGCAGCGCTGCTGTGAATGAGCGCTGTCAGACAGGCACCTGCCAGGAAGCCCCACCACAAGCTGTCGGCCGAGCGGTCGAGAAACCATTGAAATACGCCCATGCTCCGCAAGGGTAAAGCAATGGATTGCATCACCTGAATGCCTGTCATAACAAGTGCAAATCCCGCAGCTGCGAGGAAGCTGTACTGTATGTTAAACAGAGTCCGGCGTGTGCGTTCAGGAGCGGCCAGATTGCGTTCACCAAGGACAACAAACATGGCCCAGCCCGTAAGCGACAGGACAAGCAGCGGCAGGGAAGCACGTCCGATCTGTAATCCCACCAGCTCCGTCGTCAGACATGTCCCGATGTTGGTACCGAGGATGATGCCGAGTGTGCGTCCATAGGTAATTAATCTGGCATTAGCCAGTCCAATGGTGAGTACGGTGACCGCAGTACTGCTCTGTAACAGGGCCGTTGCGCCCGCACTGAAGGCCATGCCTTTCCATGGAGCAGAGGTGGCGCGATTGAGCCAACCTGCCAACATGGGCCCTGCCATGCGCTGCAAGGCCGTCTCCATCAGCTTCATGCCACCAAAAAAGATAATAAGCCCATAGAGTAGGGGCAATATCACATCTCTAAACATAAAAATATCATTCCTTCCGTCCGGTTCCTTAACTCATCCTATGAGTAAGAAAAGACAACCATGACAAGCCTAAAGGAATTCAGAGGGAAGCGACCTACATTATCGGCCCCTAATTCAAAAGATACGGTGATTCGTGCAAACGTAGTGGAGGGGACGAAATCGAATCTGAAGAAGCGAAGCGCTCGCCTAAAAGCTTTCTGAAAGAAAGCTACATCGGGAGCATATGCTGTCTCCGGATTTTCCTTTAAGAAAGGGGATTAAAAAAAATCTGGAGACAACAGCGATCGAAAGATCGATTCGAACCCGGAACGCCACCTAGTTGCTGCACCCCAATTAGAAAGATACAGTGATTCGTGCAAACGCAGCGAAGAAGACGAAATTGTTACCGAAGAAGCGAAGAGTGCGCCTTTGTCCCCGGATTTTCCCTTTTAAGAAAGGGAATCAAAAAAAATCTGGAGACAACAGCGATCGAAAGATCAATTCGAACCCGGAACGCCACCTAGTTACTGCACCCCAATTCGAAAGATACGGTGATTCGTGCAAACGCAGCGAAGAAGACGAAATTGTTACCGAAGAAGCGAAGCGCTCGCCTTTATCCCCGGATTTTCCCTTTAAGAAAGGGAATCAAAAAAATCTGGGGATAACAGCGATCAGAGGAACAATTCGTCGCCGTAGCGTCTCCTTTGTACCAAACCTATCTTTTCAACTAACTATGAAAGAAGTGGATCTACCTTGCCATCAGTTACACTCGAACGCAGTCGCAAAAAGCGACTTGAACATGCCCATCCATGGATATTTAACAATGAAATTGCCTCTGTTGACGGAAACCCGGAACCGGGAGATCTGGTCAATGTATTGAATCATCAAGGTCGCTATCTGGCGACAGGTTATTACAATCCTGCATCTCAAATCACAGTAAGAGTTGTAGCTTATCAACCGCTGGAGTCCGAACAGATGGACACCGCGTTTTTTGCAGCACGTTTCCGTGATTGCTTGCGTCATCGGGAACGTTTTATCCAGGATGGAGAGGCATACCGTCTCGTTTACGGAGAAGCTGATTTTCTGCCAGGATTGATCGTTGATCGATTCGGCAGCATCCTCGTTGTACAGTTGCTTACACTTGGCATGGATCGTTGCCGTGAAGCGATTGTACAGGCACTCATTGAAGTAATGCAGCCGGAAGGCATATATGAGCGCAGTGATGTCTCAATTCGTGAACTCGAAGGTTTGGAGCAGACCAAAGGTCCGCTGTACGGAGAGTGCCCACGACATGTCACCGTTACAGAGAATGGACTTCTCATTAAAGTGGATATCGTGGAAGGACAGAAAACAGGTTACTTCTTCGACCAACGTGAGAATCGTGCAGCCATCGAACCGCTCATGAAAGGTTGGGGCTACAAGAGTGGAATTACACTTCAAACGACCGAGCAGGATGGCACAGAGCAACTCTTGCCTGTGAATAAAAGCGGTAAGGTAGTTACATTCCCTTATTGGGACGGTGCTACTGTACTGGAGTGTTTCTCACACACGGGCAGCTTTACGTTGAATGCTTGCAAGTATGGAGCCAAAAAAGTGACTTGTCTTGATATTTCGGAGCATGCCATTGAGAGTGCACGAACAAATGTGGAGCTGAACGGTTTCACCGACCGGGTCGAATTTGTAGTTGCTGACGCATTCCAGTACTTGCGTGAACAAGTGAAAGGACTGGATGAACGTACTGCACGTGCACGTGCAGGCGAACAGAAAGTGGATACATCCAAAGCGCTGGCAGCTGGCGGTAAAACATTTGATGTGGTCATCCTCGATCCTCCTGCATTTGCCAAAACGAAATCAGCAGTCAAAGGTGCATGCCGTGGATATAAGGATATCAACCTGCAAGGAATGAAACTGGTTAATGAGGGCGGATATTTGGTAACAGCGAGCTGTTCGTATCACATGCGTCCAGACCTCTTCCTGGATACGATTGCCGATGCAGCGGAAGATGCAGGCAAAGTGCTTCGTCTGATCGACTGGAAGGCAGCCGGTAAGGACCACCCGCAAATTTTGGGCGTGGATGAAGGACATTACCTGAAATTTGCTATTTTCGAAGTGCGCAGTAAAAAGAATTAATTGTATGATTTCCGTTCCAATCAAGTATAGATCGAGTCAAAAGTCCACAGTGTGATAGCTGCGGGCTTTTTGCTGTTTTGCTGTGTTAACGGAGATGATCTCCGGTTTTACCGAATAGTGGCAAACGTATGTTCCGAACCAAGTCAGATATGTTATACTGGGAATTAAAATCTTGTACGTGTGGTTTGGAGGATTAGACATGTCCGTTCGTTTTGTTATTGGCCGGGCAGGCAGCGGCAAAAGCTCGCTGATTACCCGGGAAATTACATCCCTGCTTCAACAAGAACCGCAAGGCACACCTTTGATTTTGCTCGTTCCCGAACAGAGTTCTTTTCGAACAGAGCAGGCATTGGTGTCTTCTGGAGCAATTAAAGGTACCATGCGTGCAGAAGTGCTCGGCTTTCGCCGTTTAGCCTATCGTGTAATGCAAGAAGCAGGTGGTTCTGCTCGTATTCCGATCGGAGCCGAAGGCAAAAAGATGCTGCTCTATAAAGTCATCCAGCGCCGTAAGGAAGAATTGAAGCTGTTTGGTGCATCCGGCAGCCAGCTGGGTTTTATAGGCGAATTAAATGACTTATATAGTGAATTTAAACGTTATGAAGTTGATCCATCATTGCTGGAAGAAGGGATGTTTGGAGGGAATACCTCATCCACTTCGCCAATTCTGGAGGACAAGTTGCATGACTTGAATCTGATATATCGTGACTATGAACAGGAATTGACCAATTTATATATTGATGATGAAGACACGTTGACCGAGCTGACAGATCGTTTGTCGGAAAGTGCATTGCTGCAGGATGCCCAGATATGGATTGATGGTTTTCAGGGATTCACACCACAGGAGATGAGTGTGATCGGTCGGCTGATGTTGCAGTCCTCTTCCGTGACCATTGCACTGACATTGGATCGTCCTTATGATCACGGCGCACTGCCTGGAGAACTGGAACTGTTTTATCCTACGGCAAGTGCCTACGCGCGTCTCAAAGGAATGGCTGAAGAACTGGGTGTACCGAGCGATATAACCGTGCTAGATTCGGAGATTCCACCGAGATACAAGGATCGTCCGGGACTTGCTCATCTGGAGGCTGGTTTCGACCGCCGAATTCGTTGGAAAAGTGAAGGCCTTGATTCCGGAATCCGACTGGTTGCAGCAGAGAACCGACGAGCTGAGATGGAGGGAGCACTGCGTGAGATGCGGCGTCTGGCGCAAAACGAAGGTGCGCGTTATCGGGACATGGCGGTACTTGTTCGTCAGTTGGATACCTACGCTGATATAGCTGAACCGTTATTTAGGGATTATGGCGTACCCGTCTTTCTGGACCGTAGAAGAAATGAACTTCATCATCCATTATCTGAGTTTATCCGTTCCGCACTTGATATTGTTCGGCGCCACTGGCGTTACGAGGATGTATTTCGCTGTGTGAAAACGGATCTGTTGCTTCCGCGTGATGGTTCCATCACCCGTGAAGATATGGACCAGCTTGAGAATTATGTACTGGCTTGTGGTATTCATGGGTATCGCTGGACTGACGGCAAACCGTGGAAGTATGTACCAAGTCTTTCGCTGGAAGACAACGGTCAGGATGGCCGTAGTCGAGGACGGGACCAAATGCTTTCTTTAATGGAGAGCTGCCGAACGGTCATTACAGATTCCTTGGGTGTTTTTGAGAAGCGAATGAAAAAGGCAAAGACAGCCAAAGCCCAGTGTGAGGCACTATACAGACTGCTGGAAGATGCTGAGATCGCATGGAAGCTGGAGAATATGTCTGCTGAAGCTAAGGCACAAGGTGACCCCGAACGGTCGAGAGAACATCGGCAGATGTGGGGAGCTGTGCTGGATTTATTGGATCAGATGGTCGATATGATGGGGAATGAACGGCTGGATATCACGCTGTTTGTCGGGATGATTGAGACCGGATTGACGGAACTGAAGCTGGGTCTGGTACCACCAGCACTTGATCAGGTATTGGTTGGTTCTATGGACCGTACACGACTTCAGGACATCAAATACGTATTTATCCTGGGCGCCGTTGATGGTGAATTACCTGCCGTACCTCAGGATGATGGCGTATTAACAGAACTGGAGAGATCGTTACTGACGGAAAGAGGCGTGGCACTTGGACCAGGTGCAACAAGGCAGATGCTGGATGAACGTTTTCTGATCTATACGGCACTTACAGCGGCAAGCAGCCAGTTGTGGCTGAGTTACCCGGTTGCTGATGATGAGGGGAAAGCACTTCTTCCTTCCGAGATTGTCCGCCATGTACGGAAAATGTTTGGTCTACAAGAACAGCCGTTGCTCGCTCAACCACCGGTTGCGAACTCGGAAGAAGCGCATTGGTCCTATGTCACCCATCCAGGTCAGAGTCTGTCTACGCTCATTGGACAATTGCGCAAATGGCGCCGTGGAGAAGACATCCCTGAAATGTGGTGGGCGGTCTACAATTGGCATGTCTCTCGGGAGACAAGCAGACCTCAACTGGAGCGGTTGATGGGATCGATCTTTTATCGTAATCGGGCATTACCACTACGTACAGCTACCAGTCGCAGATTGTATGGTACAGAGGTGAGGACAAGTGTCTCGCGAATGGAACGGTTCGTAGCCTGTCCGTTCTCTCATTTTGCTTCGCATGGGCTGCGCCTCAAAGAACGGCAATTGTACCGCCTTCAGGCTCCTGATATTGGACAGCTGTTTCATGCTGCACTAAGCCAGCTGGCTATGCGGTTGCGTGAAGAAAATCGTAGTTGGGGCAGTTTGACTCCAGACCAATGCCGTCAGGAAGCCGAGCAAACTGTGGAGCAGATTGCACCACAGCTGCAAGGGGAGATTTTGCTAAGCACCAAGCGATACGGTTATATTTTCCGCAAATTGAAGGACATTGTTAGCCGCGCATCCGTTATTCTTGGTGAACAGTCCAGACGCGGAAGTTTTGAACCGATTGGATTGGAGCTTGATTTTGGACCGGATAAAACACTGCCGCCACTACGTTTTGAACTGGAGAACGGCTGTGTGATGGAGATCGTGGGTCGGATTGACCGAGTAGATGTCGCAGAAGGAGAGAATGGTCTGCTCCTGCGTGTCATTGACTATAAATCAAGCCAGACGGACCTCAAGTTACATGAAGTGTACTATGGTCTGTCATTGCAAATGCTCACCTATCTGGAGGTGCTGCTTAGTGCTGCCGAAGAATGGCTTGGGGAAACGGCGATGCCGGGAGGAACGTTGTATTTCCATGTGCATAACCCGCTGTTGCAATCCGCAAACGGCATGACATCAGAGCAGGCAGGACAAGAACTGCTGAAACGGTTCAAAATGAAAGGTTTGCTGCTGGCGGATCGGGACGCAATTGCTCAAATGGACAACACCCTGGATAAGGGGTATTCAGCTATTATTCCAGTTGCTCTTAAGGCGGACGGAAGCTTTTATAGCAGCGCCGCTGTAGCTACGCCAGAGCAATGGGATACGCTGCTTGCTTCAGTCCGCAGTAATATCCGTGAGATTGGTACCCGGATTACGGATGGAGATGTGGCCATTGAGCCTTATCGTATTCAGCAGGAAGTGGCGTGCACGTTCTGTCCATATAAGCCTGTTTGTCAGTTTGATGAGAATATAGAAGGAAATGAATACAACCTGTTGTCCAAACCGGGCAAACAGCAAATCTGGGATATGTTATCTCACACCAAGGGAGGGGAAACATCATGACGAATATGCCAAAACCGGAAGGAAGCTTTTGGAGTGATGACCAGTGGAGTGCCATCTCGGAAAGCGGAGAAGACATTCTGGTTGCCGCAGCGGCGGGATCAGGAAAGACAGCCGTGCTGGTTGAACGAATTATTCGCAAGATCGCAGATCCCTCCCAAGGATACAGTGTGGATCGTTTGCTTGTAGCTACGTTTACCAAAGCGGCCGCCGCCGAGATGAAACAACGGATTCGGGAAGCGTTGGAACGTGCGCTGGAAGAACAGCCTGGAGAAGAGCATTTGCGTAAGCAGCTGTCGCTGCTTGGACGGGCATCTATTACAACGCTGCATTCATTCTGTATGGAAGTCATTCGCCGTTATTATCAGCAAATTCCGTTGAACCCGGCTTTTCGTATCTTGAATGAAAATGAAGCGGAAATCATGCGGCAGGAACTGCTTGAAGAACTATTTGAGGAAAAGTATGGCGAAGAAGATGAAGGGAGTACATTCCGTGAATTAGTGGACTGGTTCAGTGGAGAACGAAACGATGATGCGATGCATCGACTGGTGCAACGTTTGTATGATTTCTCCCGCAGTCATTCCTGGCCGGATCATTGGCTCTCAGAGATGGCATCTGCTTTTCAGGTGGAAAGTGTGGAGGCACTTGGACATTCAGCATGGGTTCAGAGTATTTTGCGTGATGCGGCTCTTGCTTTAAGTGGTGCAGCAGGACTGCTTCGTCAAGGCATCCATATTTCCATGCAACCTGAAGGTCCGACACCTTATGCAGATACGTTAAAAGAAGACCTGGTGATGGTAGAAGAACTGTTGTCTGCGGTTGAGATTATGCCATGGGAGAGGTTGCCTGAAGTGTTTCAACCCGCTGCTTTTGGCAAACTGAAACCCTGCAAAAAAGATCAGACGGACCCGGCTTTACAGGATCAGGTGAAGGAACTTCGGGAGGCTGCGAAAAAGGCAGTTACCGACCTGAAAGGTTCATTGTTCGGAAGAACTGCGTTTGCGTTCTGGCAGGAGCTGGAGCAGGCGGCACCACTCATGCAGGAGTTGTCAAGGTTGGTTAGTACATTTGGAGAACGTTATCGACAGGCCAAACAGGAACGTGGGCAAGTTGACTTCAGTGATCTGGAGCATTACTGTCTTCACATTTTACGACATGAGGATTCAACGCCTGAACTGTCGATGCCTTCCGATGCGGCTATGGAGTACCGTTCGCGATTCGATGAAGTGTTGCTTGATGAATATCAGGACACCAATACGGTTCAAGAAGATATCGTCAAGCTGATCTCCAGAGAAAACCCGGGTAACCGATTCATGGTCGGTGATGTCAAACAGAGTATCTATCGTTTCCGGTTGGCCGAGCCGGGTCTGTTTATGAACAAGTATCGCCAATATGGAGCGAGCACACGTGAGGACGGAATGGTGGGAGATCATCTGAGTCGTACAGGTCAACGTATTGATCTTGCGCGGAATTTCCGCAGTCGTGCGGAAGTCGTGCATTCGGTCAATATGATATTCCGGCAACTCATGAACGAAGGTGTAGCAGAGATTGCTTACGATGAACGAGCTCAGCTGGCATATGGGGCTACGTTCCCGTCAGAAACACTTGGTGATGAGGCGTATACACCTGAACTCATGCTGATCGATCGTCAGGGTGGTGGTCCTGATCTGACAGAGAGCACGGATGAGAATGGGGATGTATCGGTCTCCGCAGAACTGGAGAGTGCCGAACTTGAAACAGCCCAGTTGGAAGCAAGGGCGATCGCAAGGCGTATTCGTGAGATGGTTGGGGATACGGACAAACCTGCCCTCCATGTATATGACAAAGCCCTGCAAACGATGCGCCCGGCACGTTACGGTGACATGGTCATCTTGCTGCGTTCGACCTTGATGTGGGCTCCGCTCATGATTGAGGAATTCAGACAGCAGGGAATTCCTGCTGGAGGAGAACAGAGCAAGGGTTATTTTCAGGCTACAGAAGTGGAAATCATGATGTCTCTGCTTCAGCTTGTTGATAATCCAAGGCAGGATATTCCGCTTGCTTCCGTGCTTCGTTCCCCGATTGTCGGACTGGATGAAGAGGAACTGGCACAGATTCGGCTTGGTGACAAAAGACAGTCATTTTATGATGCGGTTATATCGGCTGCTGGAGAGTGGAGCGATTCCTCCACTAATGCTGTACAACAATCCCGGCAGGATAATCATCCTGATACCAATATCGTCCAGTTACAGTGGCCGGAAGCCTGGTCAGAGATGGAACTGGGACAGCGGGAGACAGCAGCTTCAGTCGAGGCAGAGATCCTGGATGGTGTCTATGAATCCGATGTGCCTACATTGCATACAGATGGAATGCAAGATGCTGGTGTTGCGGGACATGCAAGTGAGGATTTGAGCATAACGGAGATCTCAGGCTCGGAGTTACAGCAAAAGTTAATTCGCTTTATGCGTCAATTGGAGCAGTGGAGACTTGAGGCAAGACAAGGCAGTTTAAGTGAACTGATCTGGCGTATGTATCGGGAAACCGGGTATTTGGACTGGGTTGGTGGTCTTCCAGGAGGACTGCAACGTCAAAGTAATCTTAAGGCATTGTACGATCGCGCACGACAATATGAGGAAACAACTGCGAATCGCGGCTTGTTCCGTTTCCTGACCTATGTTTCCAGACTGCGGGAAAACGGGGGAGACCTCGGGACTGTAGCAAGTAGTTCTGGCGAGCAGGACAACGCCGTACGGATCATGACGATTCACCGGAGTAAAGGTTTGGAGTTTCCAATTGTTTTTGTCGGTGGCATATCCAAGATGTTTAATCAGCAGGACTTGAACGCACCGTTTCTAATGCATAAGGAACTGGGATTTGGCCCGAGGTTTGTGGATCGTGAGAACCGGGTTGCCTATCCTACATTAGCCAATCTGGCGATTCGTCGTCGTGCGCAATTTGAACTGCTTGCTGAAGAGATGCGTGTGCTGTATGTTGCGTTGACCCGTCCCAAAGAGAAAATGATTCTGCTGGGTACTGTAAAAGATGCCGCGAAAAAAGCGCTGGCGTGGTCTCAGGTCAAAGATAGCCCTGAATTGGCATTGCCAGACTATTTGCTGGCTGCTGGACGGAGTTACCTGGACTGGATTGGACCATCCCTGATGAGACATCCAGATGCGGCTGTTCTTCGTGAACTTGCTGGAAGCAATGATTCGTTCTCAGCCTGTCTTGCAGATGATCAATCACGCTGGGCGATTTCTATTATTTCCGCCGATCAGGTATCCCGTGATCATGTAGTGGATCAGACACTCGGAGAAGAAGACGTGATGACTGAGGTACGGAAAGAACGAATTGCTGCACTACAAGCGGTTCAGCCTGTGAAGTTGGTTCCATCCTCAACAGTAGAAGAGCTGACGAAGAGTGCACAAGTCACGGCTAACCAAAACATTGAAGATGCAGGTACACACACAGTAGCTCTTCATGAAGAAGAGACACGCCTGATTCGCGAAGTTGATCAACGGCTTTCGTGGACATATCCCTATGAAGCTGCAACTCAAGTGGCAGCCAGTACATCTGTCACGGAGTTGAAAACGTTACTTGCGATGCAGGACATCCAGTCCGTAGAGGTGATGGAGGAACTGGGGGAGAAGTCCGAGAAATTATTGGATTATAACACCTCAGGAATCAATAACATCAAGGATGAAACAAGCCATGCTCATCGTGATGCATCCAGTGATTCTATCAAGCATGAGGCTGGGTTAGGGTCAGATTCAAACCGTACGGTGAACCTTCCGGATGCGGGATCTGCGGGTACGTCTTTCAAACTGCACCTGCGTCGTCCCAAATTCATGGAGGCAACGCAGCTGACAGGGGCAGAACGGGGGAACGTGTATCATACGTTGATGCAGCATCTTCCTATAGATGGATCATCTGTTGATTCACAGCTTATTGAACAGACGATTGAGCGGTTGATTAAGCTTCAGATTTTGCTGCCCCATCATGCTGCGGCAATCGAACCTGAAGAACTGGCCGGATTCTTCAATACAGAACCAGGAAAAGAATTATTGCGTGCAACGTGGGTGAAACGGGAGATTCCGTTTGTGTATGGACTTCCGGCACATCAGTCTCCTGTGGAATGGATACATGAACGGGCGGCGGACTCAGATACACAGATGCTAAAAGAAGATAGCAAAATGCAGGCAACGATTGAAAATGAAACCGTGCTTGTACAGGGGATTATCGATTGTCTCTATGAGGTGGACGGCGAGCTTGTCTTGCTTGATTACAAGACGGATCGGGTGTTGGAGCATCGTGGTGGTTTGGATGAACTCACTAAAAAATATCGCTTCCAGCTGGATCTGTATGGACGGGCCATTGAAGATATATTGGGACGGAAAGTTGACCGGAAATGGCTGTACTTTTTTGATGGTGGACATGCAGTGAAATTGTAAAAGAACTGGATCGGAATTTAAAACCATGGATTTCATATGGGAGAGGGGTGGAACGGACGATGCGTATTTTGCATACAGGGGACTGGCATTTGGGAAAAACGTTGGAAGGACGAAGCCGACTGCGTGAACAGGAAGATTTCGTTGATGAACTCGTCAGGGTGGCTGATGAGCAGCAGGCGGATGCTATATTGATGGCCGGAGATGTGTATGATTCGGTGAATCCTCCCGCAGCGGCGGAACAGCTTTTTTATGAAGCGGCAGCGCGTCTGACGGAGCATGGAAGACCTCTTGTGGTGATTGCAGGAAATCATGATCAGCCAGAACGTGTAGCTTCTGTAACTCCACTTGTGAACAGACAGGGCATCACACTCGTAGGGATGCCTACTTCAGAAGCGGTGACCATCCATGCAAAGCGAACCGGAGAAATTGCACAGATTGCCGCATTACCGTATCCTTCTGAAGCCAGATTGAATGAACTGCTGACAACAGATGGGGACGAAAATGTGCTTCGTCAGGCATACAGTCACCGTGTGGGCATGTTAATGCAGCGTCTGGCAGCTTCTTTTCGCCCGGATACCGTTAACTTGGCCATGAGTCATATCTATGTGCTCGGCGGACTTGAGAGTGATTCGGAACGTCCGATTCAGATCGGTGGGGCCTACACGGTGGACCCTTCATCTTTATCGACTGGTGCGCAATACACGGCACTTGGGCATCTTCATCGCGCACAGGCTGTCAAAGGAGACGGTGTGATTCGATATAGCGGTTCTCCCCTAGCCTACAGCTTCTCCGAAGCGGGGCAGAGCAAGTCTGTCACGATGGTTGATCTGGCACCGGGTGGAGCAGCACAAGTAGAGGAAGTTTTGTTAACGTCCGGGCGTCCGCTTGTGCGTTGGCAGGCGCGTGGTGGTCTGGCAGAAGTATATCGCTGGCTGGATGAGGGACGTGATCCGCAGGCTTTTATTGACATGGAAGTGTGGCTGGACGAGGCGATGTCTCTGAAGGAGATTCAGCAGCTGCGAAAATCACATGAAGGTATCATCCATATTCGCCCGGTGTATCCCGAGATGGCTGCAGCAGGACTTTTGGAGCAACGATCCGAGCTACCTGTACATGAACTGTTCCGTAAATTCTATCAGCGTCAGACCGGTGGCGCACAACCGGAAGACAGCCTGGTACAGCTTTTCCTGGAACTTGTCGATGAAGATGAGCCGGGTGTGCGTGAGGAGGTCGAGGAAAGATGAAGCCTATTCTATTAAAAGTTGCCGGACTGCAAAGTTATCGGGAGATGCAGGAAATTGATTTTACCGTGCTGACGGAGACGGGGCTATTCGGTATATTCGGTCCAACGGGTAGTGGTAAATCTTCCTTGCTCGATGCCATCACACTCGCCATGTACGGAAAAGTGGAACGCGCGGTGAACGGGACGCAAGGCATTATGAATCATGCAGAGGATTCGTTGTCGGTTGCTTTTACATTTGAACTGATGTCGGCGGAAGGCACTCGAAGGTTCCGGGTAGAGCGACGTTTCAAACGAAATAATGAAGTGTCGGTGAGTAACACGATCAGCAAATTCATAGAGACGGTTAATGGCGAAGAACATGTACTTGCCGACAAATTGGCAGATGTGAATCGTTGTGTTGAAGATGTGATCGGTTTGAAGATGGATGATTTTACACGGGCAGTGGTGCTTCCGCAAGGAAAGTTTGCCGAGTTTTTGTCACTCAAAGGCAGTGAACGTCGCCAGATGTTGCAACGATTATTCCATCTGGAGAAGTATGGGGACCAGTTGGCTATCAAATTAAGTCGGCGGGTCAAGGATAATGATATGGTTCACCAATCTCTTGCTGCGGAGCAACAGGGACTGGGCAATGCCAGCAAGGAGACGCTGGAAGAAACGAAACGTCTTCTTCAAGCCGCTGTTCAGCAGTCTGAATTGTCCCGCAAAGCGCTGGATGAAGCTGCGAAGGAAGCTGAACAACTGGGCAAAATTCGTGAGTTAAGTAACGAACGGCAGGCCCGGACGGATGAACAGCAGAAGCTGAAAGCACTGGAACCACAGATAGAGGCAGGCGAACAACGGCTGAAACAATCCGTTGCGGCAGATGCAATACTTCCTGCGTTGCAGACGGTTCGAGATGCTATGGCTTCACAGAAGCAGCGGCAGGATACCGCCGAGACAGCTCATCAGCAAGCACTGGAACATGAGCGTATGGCTGTTCAGGAAGCGGAGAAGGCCGAGACGGCACGCAAGCAAATGGCGGAGGAAGAACCGAAACTGTTGCTGCGCCTTGAGCAGCTCGAACAAGCGAAAGAGCTGCAACGGGAACGCGACGGGCTTCAAGCCGATTGCTCGCGCCTTGCTCAGTTTCTGGAACAGGGGCAGGGCGAGCAGACTGCGCTGGGACAGCAACTTGAGAAAGAAAAGGAGCTGCAGCTGCGCGGGCGCAAACGGCGTGAGGAACTACAGGAGAGCCTCAAGCCAAATGAGGTGAAGTCAGAGGAACGCAGGCAACTTCAGGCTGCGCTTGAACTGAAGCATCGTGTGGATACTGCTGCGGAGCAATTACATCAATACAAGGCTGACATGCAAGCCTATAAGCAGTCGGCGGAACAAGGAGCCGACAAGCTGAAGGCGGCGGCTGAGGAGGAAAGACGCCTGAGTGATCAGCGTCAGCATCTGGTAGAACAGGCGTCAGCAGGTCTTGAGGCCTTGCTTGCCTGTGAGCAGGACATTAGCCGCGAACAGAGCCTGCTGGCTCTTGCGGAGGAACAGCTGCGTGGCACAATGCGTGAGCAGGAGCTGCACCGGCTGTCCTCCGCATTGCGCGCCGAGCTGCGTGACGGCGAGCCATGCCCGGTGTGCGGCTCGCCGCATCACCCGCTCCCGGCTGCGCCGCCGGGAGAAGGTCCGCACGCAGGCGATGCGGACCTGGAACTGCTGCGCAGCCTGCACGCAGAGCTGCAGGAGCTGCGCTTTGGGCTGCGCCAGCAGCTGCACGAACGTCGCAGCCTGCTGACGCAGCTTGGCGCTGCGGCCGGCGAAGCTCCGGCCGCAGCCGAGGCCGCGCCTGCGGCAGCGGAGCCCGAGCCCGCCGGGTCGCCCGAACACGGGCGCTCCCCGGCAGGCTGGGCATCGCGTGCCGCTGCGCTGCGCGAAGCCGCGCAGGCGCTGGCTGCCGCAGCAGCGCCGCTCCAGGCCGAAGCCGCCGCGTTGCAGCAGGCGGCTGTGGGCGCGCAGCAGCGCCGCATGGAAGCGGCAGCTGCGCAAGAGGCCGGCCGTGCCGGGCTCGTCCAGGCGGAGCGCAAGCTGGCCGAGAGCGAGGCCACAGCGGCTGCCTTGCAGAGCCGCTGGGCCGCGGAACTGCCGGGCATCGCTCAGGAGGAGGCCAAGGCCCTCTATCAGGCGATGCAGGAGCGCGATGCGCGCGCCGAAGACATCAAGGAACGTCTGAACAAAAGCGTGACGTTCCTTGAGGAAAAAGACCAGATCATCCAATCTCTCCAGCAGAAGCTGGTTGAATTGGATAAACAACTGATTCAGTGGCAAACGGAGTGGCAGGGCAATAGCAAACAGCTGGCCGAGAAGGAAGAACGTTTACGCCAGTGGGTAGGGGAGCAGCGGGTAGAGGATCTGATTGCTGCGGCTCAGGCTCGTCTGGATGGACTGCGGAAAGCAGCTACAGACTTGGCACAACGCTTCAAAGAAGCGGACACGCTGAAGCAGGAATCAGCCAAGAAAGACGTTATGGCTCAGCAGGCAGCCGCCTCGGCCACAGAACATCTGCAGCAGGCACAGGAACGGTGGAAGCAATTGCTGGAACAATCCCCGTTTGACTCGGATGATGCTGTTGTATCCGCGGCGATTCCATCCCAGGAAGCAGAGCGACTGGCAGGGGAGATCCAGCAGCACCGTGAACGTGAGCGTGAACTGGCATCCCAGTTGCGTGAATTGGAACAAAAGCTGGCTGGAGCTGTCGTATCGGAGGAACAGTGGTTAGCCTGCACCGAACGTTTGCAGCAGGTCCGAATTGAGGACGAGGCTGCCCTTCGTGCTAAAGCACGTGCAGAACGTGATCTGGAGGATGTGGAGCAGCGACATGTTCGCTGGACCGAACTTGAGAACAAGCGGGTGGAGGTAAGCCGTCAAGGCGAACTGCTCAGCAAACTGCAATCCGCGTTCAGAGGCAATGCTTTTGTTGAGTATATTGCCGAAGAACAACTGATGCAGGTTAGCCATGCGGCATCTCAGCGTCTGCGCTTTCTGACCAAACAGCGTTATTCACTGGAGGTGGATTCCGGTGGTGGTTTTGTAATCTGTGATGATGCCAACGGGGGAGTCAAACGACCGGTATCAACGTTGTCAGGTGGCGAGACATTTTTGACTTCGTTGTCACTGGCCTTGGCACTGTCGGCCCAGATTCAGCTGCGAGGTCAGTACCCACTTCAATTTTTCTTCCTGGATGAAGGGTTTGGTACTCTTGACCCTGAACTGTTGGATACCGTCATTACGTCTCTGGAAAAATTGCATGACGACCGATTGGCTGTTGGTGTAATCAGTCACGTGCCTGAACTGCGTGCACGCTTGCCGCGCAAACTTGTTGTGATTCCGGCGGGTGAGGCCGGAAACGGCTCACGTGTGGTCTTGGAGACCCTGTAGAGGGCAATGTGTAAGCAATATAGATCATAGAAGCGCCTCTAATAGTCCAAGCAAAATGAATATTAGAGGTTGTTCAAAAAGTCCGCTTTTGATTACGAATGGTGCCTGGCGGCATCATCAACATCGAATATGGAATTCAGCTGAAATAAGTAGGGGCTTACGGAGGTTTTTTCTTCGGAAACATTGCGGTTGCTCACGTAGCTCTATCTATGCTCCGCTACTCCATTTCTAGCTTTATCCCGTCTTTTTGGTATTGAAAACAGCCCTTTTTAAACACGCACTATTACGGAATATCATTTTTGTAAAAATATTTCTTTTCTTGCTTTTATAACATAGCGGAGTGAGTTACATCACAGATACAGGTTCATCCCGCTGTTATACTACAGTTAAGCCGACAAACTTTTTTAAGTACCCCGGCGGACATCTGATCAGGACGTTTCCTGAATAGATGTCCGCGCAGCAGACTTCCAAGGAAGCCGCTCACGGGGTGCTTCTTTTTTGTGTTTTCTCGTCAGTAGTGTCAATTCGCCCAGTTCTGAATACCATGAAAAGGTGATCAAGAGCAGAATCAGGGAGGCGTTGGCAAGTGGAAAAAGTGGAAGCGAAGAAAATATGCAAGGAACACATGCACCGTTATGTATGTGTACAGATGAATGACGGTATGCACTACGATGGTATTATGGAAAATGTGGATGACGAAATGATCTACCTGGCTGTTCCCGTTGGACCAGAAGCCATGGTGAATCATGCGAACTGGGCTCCAAATGCAATGCCTGGAGCAAACTATCCGATAGGTCATACTCGCGGATTTTACCCAGGATACGGGTACCCTACTCCTTATCCGTATTATGGTTATGGCCGTAGACGTTTTAACCGACTGGTGCTCCCGTTATTTGCGCTTACAGCGTTAACTCTTTTACCGTACTATTGAAATTAGAAAAAACAGTCATAACTGCAAGTGACACATTCTTATGTACCCTATGGGCATCCTATGAAAATCCTCGAAAAATAACTAGCTGAGGATGGATGTTTCATTCATGGTACCGTACAGCATGAAACAGAGAGGTCTTATCACATACAGAGTCTCAGCCTGATGTATCGCAACAGTCATTGCAATACAACTGGCAACATACGAACATCCAAAAAGGTCATGCCTGTGCAGAAGCGAACTTCTGTAAGGCATGACCTTTTTTTGAACCTAATTAGTGTAAGGTTGAGGATGAACGGATAGTATATAGCGTGTATTCAAACCTTGCTGAAAGCAGAAGCAGGTCTAAACGTGTCGCAGCAGAGGCATACCACATCCTGAATATGTGAGAACGTTCCTAAGTGCGAGCAAACGATCAAGACATAAAGCTTTAATTCTTTATCCCGATGAAAATCTACGCTTCGGGGTGGAATCGCTGCTGTTCTCTTGCCCACGGTTGGAGGAGCGGAGCATGGTGTGCGAGCGCTGACGAATCTGAGGCATCTTATTCAAGGTTTTGAAGCGCCCGCCAAAATTTTAAGGAATCTGAGACACGTTATAACCGTATAAAGAGCCGTTTTCAGCATTTTTTGAGGTTATTTTGGGAAATAACGTGCCTGTTGTTCCTAATAATTTCCAATGAGGGCCTGAACATCAAATAAGACTTCCTGTGTTCCTTAGTAAATCTTCGACCACCCATTCACGAGTATCAGCCAGCACGGACTTCAAAATGCCCTTAACCTAATGCGGATTTCAAATCCTCAAGTAAATCCTCAACATCCTCGATCCCAACGGAGATCCGAATCAATCCATCCGTGATGCCCAATTCTTGCCGACGCTCATAAGGAATGGAGGCATGCGTCATTCGGGCAGGTACAGAGATTAAACTTTCCACCGCTCCCAGACTTTCAGCCAATGTGAAATAACGAACTTTGCTTAATATTTCATCTACTTTTTCAGCACTGCCTACATCAAAGGAAACCATACCGCCATATCCTCTCGCTTGCGTGGAAGCGAGCTTGTGCTGTGGATGGTCGGGCAACCCGGGATAATAAACTTTGCTCACTGTTGGATGCTGATTCAAAAATGTCACAAGCTGCTCTGTATTGCGTTCCTGTGCTTCCATCCGCAATCCCAATGTTTTAAGACCTCGCATTAACAACCAGGAATCCATGGGTCCCAGGACTGCGCCGATTGCATTTTGGATAAAATGCAGATCTTCTCCAAGTTGCTCGCTGTTAACAACCGCAAGTCCTGCCACGACATCACTATGACCACCGATATATTTTGTTGCAGAATGCAGTACAATATCTGCCCCCAGAGCCAGCGGGGTCTGCCAATAAGGCGTACTAAACGTGTTATCCACGATGAACAGCAATTCATGTTGTTTCGACCACTTCGCTACAGCAGCAATATCGGTGACCTTGAGTAACGGATTGGTAGGTGTTTCTACATAAATGGCCTTTGTATTGGATTGCAAAGCCTGCTCCATTGCTTGTAGTGAGGTGGTATCTACAAAGGTAGACTCGATCCCCAGACGATTTAGAACCTTGGTGAAAATGCGGTAAGTCCCGCCGTATACGTCATCCGTCAGAATGACGTGATCTCCAGTTTTCAACAGAGACAGTACAGCGTGAATTGCAGCCATGCCCGAACTAAAAGCAAAACCTCGAACGCCATCCTCCAGCTCTTTAATGACTTCTTCCAACGCATGACGGGTAGGGTTGCCTGTACGTGAATACTCGTATCCTTTGTGTACGCCAACCGATTCCTGCTCATACGTGCTTACTTGATAGATCGGTACACTCACTGCTCCAGTGTGTGGATCACCAACAATACCTGCATGAATCAGCTTGGTTTTTGGTCTCATTTCATTGACCTCCATTATAGATATTTTGGCTTAAATACCGTTCGCTGCTATCCGGGAAAATAACGACGATGTTACTTCCGGTAGCTGCGTGAACCGCTTCGTTTAATGCGGCTTGCATAGCTGCACCTGAGGAACTTCCTACCAGTAAGCCTTCCAACAAGGCTAGATCCTTGACCCGCTCAAAGGCATCTTCATCTGAGATCGTATGAATGGCATCAAAGTAACTCACATCCATAAAAGAAGATAACGTTTCGACCCCTATTCCTTCTGTGCGATGTGGTCCCGATGGACCTCCTGCGAGAATCGAACCTTCGGGTTCTACGATACATGTTTTAATTAAGGGGTTTTGCTCCTTCAAATAGCGAGACACTCCCATGAAAGTTCCGCCAGACCCGGCTCCGGCGACATATACATCCACCTGCCCGTTCAGATCACGCCAAATCTCAGGGCCCAGATGTTCATAATGTGCGAGTGGGTTATCCGTATTGGAGAACTGACCTGGAATATACGAACCAGGTATTTCTTTCGCCAGCGATTCCGCCTTGCGTATGGCACCAGTGATTCCTTCGGATGTGGGTGTGTTGACGACCGTAGCCCCAAGGGCTTTCATCAACTGCTGCTTCTCAACGCTGAACTTCTGAGGTACTGTGAAAATGACCTTTAAATTAAGGCCTACAGCCGCCATTGCAAGACCAATTCCTGTGTTGCCTGCGGTAGCTTCGATCACCGTTCCACCTGGCTTAACATCTCCTCGTGCCAAGGCCTTTTCCAATAAAAACTTGCCGATTCGGTCTTTCACGCTTCCTCCAGGATTCATGAATTCCAGTTTGGCGAACAGGCGGATTCCTTCCGGTAATGGATAACGAGTTAATTCAAGCAAAGGTGTATTACCTATAAGTTCCTGTACATGTTGATAAACGGTCAAATTAACCAATCTCCTTTTGTGTGTCATTAACCATACATATTTGTTTAATTGGGAAAAGTGCGTGATAAAACCATATTTCGATAAAATGGCTTGGTATACATCCAATGTTGTATAGTGTTCGGCTCGATGATAGATGGAGAGTTGACCTAGAATACCTGGTTGTGTGTCTAGAGATTGGACGTGGGTTTTTACTTTTAGTATGATAGAGGGGAATACATACACTGGAATACAAAGGAGGGTATGAACTATGGATTGCTTATTTTGCAAAATTGTAGAGGGCAGCATTCCCTCCAATAAAGTACTGGAGAATGACCATGTTATCGTTTTTCATGACATCCAGCCCGCTGCACCGACACATGTTCTTGTCATTCCGAAGAAACATATTGCTTCCATGAATGAAGTTACTGCAGAAGATCTGCCATTGATCGGCGAGATTCATCTGGCTGCTCAAGAAGCGGCGAAGCGTCTTGGCGTGGAGGAAACAGGATATCGATTAATCAACAATTGTGGTAAGGATGGAGAACAAACCGTTCATCATCTGCATTACCACTTGTTGGGTGGTACCAGACTTGGCGTGTTGACAAGTCTGTCCGATTCTCACAAATAAACGAGCTGATGGGTACTACTATTGAGGATTTAGTCATATGCATTAAATCCATGAATGTGTGACCAAATGCTTATATAATGAATCCATTTCATAATACCTTTGAGTTATAAAATGGATTCAAATAAGTGATCATTACATTGAGGTTGACACCTTTATTATCTTTCGCCTATAATGTAAGATGATGAACCGTGTTATTGCTCTTGGACGGTCTGGTCGGAGGGAGGGAAAACTGGTGTCTGAAACTAAAGTTCGCAAAAACGAGACTATTGATGCTGCACTTCGTCGTTTTAAACGCTCCATCGCTAAAGATGGCGTATTGGCTGAGGTGAAGAAACGTAAGCATTATGAGAAGCCAAGCGTAAAGCGCAAGAAAAAGTCCGAGGCTGCTCGTAAGAGAAAGTTTTAGGAGGATTTTAACTACATGAATCTTAGCGAACGATTGAACGAAGATATGAAGCAAGCGATGAAGAGTAAGGACAAGTTCAGACTCTCCAACATTCGGTTGATTCGTTCGACGATCAAGAATCTTGAAATAGATTTGAAAAGAGATTTGGATGACAACGAAGTGCTTGATATCCTGAGTCGTGAAATCAAACAGCGCAAAGATGCCCTCCAAGAATTTGACAAAGCGGGCCGTGAAGATCTCGCGGCAAATGCAAAAGCGGAAATTGAAGTACTCATCCAGTACCTTCCCACACAGCTTACCGAAGAAGAAATTAAAGTTATTGTACAGCAGACCATCCAGGAAACCGGTGCTTCTTCGAAAGCCGAGATGGGGAAAGTCATGGCGGCCCTTATGCCGAAAGTTAAAGGCAAAGCGGACGGCAAACTGGTAAATCAAGCAGTTCAACAATTTCTGCAATAAAGCAAATCAATAAACACCTCCTGACTTGTCAGGAGGTGTTTTTTCCATTTACCAGAAGGGATGATATCCTTGGGATGATGAAATTTCTTTTTAATGGTTAATATATATTATTATGGATTTTTATTCTTGCAATTGATCGAGATTTCAAATATAATTTTAAGATTTTGAAACGAAATGTTGCATTGCACGTAATAAATACCATAAGCTGGACAGTATAACATTAATGGAAAAGGGGGGACTATTGTGAAGGGAAAGCGCCGGAAGAAGCTTACGGGGCCATTGATGCTCTTAATGCTGCTGACGCTGTTGCTTCCTGTCTGGATTGGATCACCGTCAGCGCATGCAGCTGAGAAGAGTGGCGCCGTATA
The DNA here is from genome assembly GCF_038004645.1 of Paenibacillus sp. FSL M8-0212. Classification (NCBI taxonomy): domain Bacteria; kingdom Bacillati; phylum Bacillota; class Bacilli; order Caryophanales; family Paenibacillaceae; genus Paenibacillus; species Paenibacillus sp. FSL M8-0212. Next base: position 4,626,399 of record NZ_JBBORP010000001.1, read on the forward strand.
TATTATTCCGGTTGATAAACCAATCGAGCAGGGACTTGGCAAGTTTATGGAACGCGGGTTCAAACAAGCAGAAGAGATGAATGCTGGCCTGATCGTTCTTGATATCAATACGCCGGGAGGCCGTGTCGACACTGCAGAAGCATTGGGTACCCTGATCAAGGACAGTCCGATTGAGACTGTTGCATTTGTTCGTGGAGATGCTGCTTCAGCCGGGAGTTTTCTGGCTCTGAATGCAGATAAGATCGTAATGTCACCAGGCAGTATGATTGGTGCGGCAGCAATGGTGGACAGTACGGGTAAACATGTTGATGATCCAAAGCTTGTTGCATTCTGGAAAAGCAAAATGCAGGGAGCGGCAGAAATCAGTGGTCGTGATGGCAAGATTGCAGCTGGAATGACGGATGTTAACATCGTTGTTGAAATGCCAGAGATTAATAAAACCAAGCAAAAAGGTGAAATTATTGCTCTCTCGGCTGAAGAAGCGCTGAAAGTTGGTTATGCCGACCACATCAGCAACACACCGGAAGAAGCGGCAGCTTGGGCAGGTTACAGTCAGGATGACGTATTTAAGGTAGAACGAACGACAGCGGAGAATATCTCCTCTTTTCTTACCAATCCGGTTGTCATGACTGTATTATTGTTCCTCGGAATCGCGGGTGTGATCATTGAATTGATTGTTCCTGGTTTTGGAGTTCCTGGTATTGTAGGTATCGTGTGTTTCGTGTTGTATTTCTCGGGTAATTACATTGCGGGATTTGCCGGAGCAGAGACATGGGTGCTATTTACCGTCGGACTCATCATGATGATTCTGGAGATGTTTATTCCGAGCTTTGGTATTCTGGGGATTTTGGGATCAATTGCGCTTGTGGCCGGTGTTGTAAGGGCTGCTTATGATACGAGTGATGCATTTGTATCTCTGGGTATCGCTTTTGGAGCAGCACTGGTAGTCATTGCGATCATCTCAATTATCTTTAAGGATCGAGGGATATGGAATCGGTTCATATTGAGTGACAGCATGTCTGCGGATCGGGGTTATTCATCAGCCACAGAACGCAAAGAGCTGGTTGGTCTGCAAGGAATCAGTCTGACACCACTTCGTCCTTCTGGAACAGCGATGTTTGAAGGGGAACGAATTGACGTTGTGACCGACGGAGATTTTATTCCCATCGATACTCCGATTATTGTGATTAAAGCGGAAGGTACCCGGATTGTGGTTCAGCAAGCTTTGCCGGTGTAACTCGCTCTGTTGTCGAAGCGCATTAACGCTTCGGCAATGTACATAACCACGTGCTGAAGCTGCCAGCGAGGTGGTGCATTCTTTCATTTAGCAGCGGACTCATGAGTGTCTTCTCAAACATTTTTATCAAATTCAAATTGCAAATGGAGGAAATTAAACAATGGACACATCTATGATTACGATTTTGCTCATTGCGGTAGTAGGTATTATCGTATTGAGCGTATTCTTCAGCTTTTTCCCGGTTATGCTCTGGGTTTCAGCGATTGCATCCGGCGTACGTGTAAGTATTATTACACTGGTAGCGATGAGACTGAGACGTGTAACGCCTAGCCGTATCGTTAATCCAATGATTAAAGCAACCAAAGCCGGTCTTAAACTCTCAATGAACCAATTGGAAAGTCACTTCTTGGCCGGTGGTAACGTTGACCGTGTTGTAAACGCTCTGATTGCTGCACAACGTGCCAACATTCCACTCGAATTTGAACGTGCTGCTGCCATTGACCTCGCAGGTCGTGACGTATTACAAGCCGTACAAATGAGCGTTAACCCACGTGTTATCGAAACACCGATTGTCTCTGCGGTAGCCAAAGATGGTATTGAAGTTAAAGTTAGAGCGCGGGTTACGGTTCGTGCCAATATTGACCGTCTCGTCGGTGGTGCTGGTGAAGAAACGATCATCGCCCGTGTTGGTGAAGGTATCGTAAGTACAAACGGTTCCTCCAATTCTCACAAAGACGTCCTGGAAAACCCGGACCTGATCTCCCGTACCGTATTGTCCAAAGGTCTGGATGCAGGTACTGCTTTTGAAATCCTGTCCATTGATATTGCGGACGTTGATGTAGGTAAAAACATTGGTGCCTTCTTGCAAACAGAGCAAGCAGAAGCTGACAAACGTATCGCACAAGCGAAAGCGGAAGAGCGTCGCGCAATGGCCGTAGCCCAAGAGCAAGAGATGAAAGCACGCGTAGTGGAAATGAGAGCACGCGTTGTTGAATCCGAATCCCAAGTACCTTTGGCAATGTCTGAAGCTCTGCGTAGTGGTAAGATTGGTGTCATGGATTATATGAACCTGAAGAATATTGAAGCGGATACTCAAATGCGTAACACATTGGGAAAACCTGGTGAAGGTTCGAATTCCAACGATCAGGGTGATTCCAAAAACGGAAGATAGGCGGTGAGTGCATATGGGCCTATTTGAATGGATTTTTGATAATCTGTATATTGTGGCCGTCATCGGTTTTGCACTCTTCTCCTTCTTGGGGAAAGCTGCCAAATCGGCTGATCCGAACAAAAAGCGTCCTGCCAACGGGATGCCTACGTTTGGAGGCAGCGGTGATTCAGGCCGGGATGAACGCTCAAGAGACAACTCATCTCCGCAGCAGCAGTCTTCCGGACCTGCAGACCCCCGCTATGATGAACAGTATGACGATCGGTATGATGACGTGCAATATGAGAATCAGTATGATGAGCCGTATTCAGAGCCTGCTGCTTCTTCTCGCCCTGCAACTGACTACAGAAGTGAGGGCACGATGAGTGCCATGGAAAATTCACTTGAGGAACAGATGAGAGGCATGGAAGAACAGCAGCGCTTGATTGAAGAACGCTTGAATCGCATCTCTTCTGCGAATCGGCCAGTTGTGTCTGATTCCAGTTGGGATGAGACCAGCATCGATGAATCGGGAGCGTCTCCGCTTCGTCCTGCTGATATTCGCACAGGTGTCCTGTGGGCAGAAGTACTGGGTTCTCCTCGTTCCAAGCAACCGTTTGGTACAAGAGGAAAACTGTAAAGAAGTCAATTTATTGGACGGAAATAAAGCCGTCTCTGGTGAGCATAAAGCCGCCGGAGACGGCTTTTTCTGTGTGCGATCCTTTTTTCTCAACATTCGTCCCTAACACGCCCCGGAATTTTCATAAATTCATGAATCTGCGCATAAGTTGAACTGTAGAGGAAGGGGGAAGACCTTCGAATGACCCGGATCAGCCGCAAGCTGCGCAGATGGACCAGTGAAGTGTTGGATCTGCCGCAGGATGTGCTTTATGATATGCCACGGTTAACCCTGATCGGCAGTAAGCAACTGTATATAGAGAATCATCGCGGTGTCATCCATTTCACCCCGGATCGCATCGTGCTGGCTCTTTCCCAAGGCCAGTTGGAGATCAAAGGAACTGCCTTGGTGATACGTAACATTTTGCCGGATGAAGTAGCTGTTGAAGGAACGATTCTGGATATTCATATGAATGGAGTGGAGGGGAACGGATGAAGCAGCCCAGTCTGTACAAACTGCGGGGAGCAGTCCGAATCACGGTCACTGGGGGAGACATTGAAACATTGATCAACACGGTGGCAGAGCAGGGACTGGAAGTTTGGAACCTGCGTGCTCACGATGGACGCGTGGCAGAGATGAACATTCTGCTGCCGCATTTTTTCAGGTTGCGTCCTGTGTTGAAACGGACAGGCTGCAGGGTGAAAGTAACCCATCGCAGCGGTTTCCCTTTTTTTGCGGCCCGATTATTGCGGAGGAAGTTCTTTCTTGGGGGGATGCTGTTTTTTGTGGCAGCTTTGTTTGCGTTGTCGTCCATGGTATGGAGTGTGGAGGTCAAGGGTAACGTCACCATTCCCACCGACGAGGTGCTTGCAGCAGCGAAGAAAGAGGGGATATATCCTTTGCAATGGGGGTTCCGTCTGCAAAGCCAAGACAAGCTCTCCAGGCAGCTTGCACTCGCTCTGCCGGATGTAACCTGGATTGGCGTGAGCAAAGAGGGGACAACCATTACCATTCAGGTCGTAGAATCGGCGCAACCAAAGCGCGAACCATTGCTGAATCCCAGACATTTGATCAGTAAGTCAGATGCTGTGGTCACTCAAATCTATGCGGAGCAGGGACGCCCTGTTGTTCAGAAGGACATGCGTGTCAAAAAGGGTCAGGTATTGATCTCGGGAATTCTCGGGGATGAGGAGAACACCAAAACCATCGTTGCCAAAGGTGAAGTTCGTGGCCTGGTATGGCGTGAGTATCAGGTAGAGGTTCCGCTGGTGCAAAAACATAATACAATGACAGGTGAGAGCAAAGAACGTTTTTACATGGTGCTGGGAAATTGGGCGATCCAACTGTGGGGGTACGGAAGTACACCGTTCAGTTCATTTGATACCGAGAGTAATCATAAACCATTGACGTGGCGATCCTTTACACTTCCCATGGGTTGGCTGACAGAGAAAGATCTGGAGACCCGAGAGCATGAGCAACAACAGACGATAGAATGGGCCAGAACAAAAGGATTGGAAGGAGCAAGGAACGATATTATCGCCAAAAACGGCAAAGGAACAAAAATTATAAGTGAAAAAATTTTGCATGAGAAGAAAGAGAATGGTAAAGTTTATATGAAAGTCTTATTTGAAGTAGAAGAAAGCATTGCGGAAGAACTTCCGCTAGTCCATAGTCAAGGAGAATGAGGATATTTGTCAGAGCAAACACGCAGCATACAAATCTCCCTCCAGAGTGCGGGAGAGGGCCAATCTCTTTTTGGACCCCAAGATACTTTTCTTAAACTGATTGAATCCGAGATTCCCGCCCAGATTGCATCCCGTGAAGCGGAGATTGTGATTTTTGGCAATGCACAGCAGGTGGAATCGCTTGAACAATTATTTGATGTGTTACTGCAATTGATACGCAATGGATATGTGTTAACCGAGAGAGATGTGAAGTATGCGATTGAACTTGCCAAGGATATGCGGGCAGACCAGCTATTGGATCTGTTCAAGGGCGAGATTACAACGACATACCGAGGTAAACCAATCCGTGTTAAAACCATTGGACAGAAGCACTATGTAACTACAATTAAAAAACGTGATATTGTATTTGGCATTGGTCCTGCCGGTACGGGTAAAACCTACCTTGCTGTTGTACTGGCTGTTGCCGCAATTAAAGAAGGCAGCGTCAAACGCATTGTGCTCACACGGCCTGCTGTTGAAGCAGGAGAGAGTCTTGGGTTTTTGCCAGGTGATCTTCAAGAGAAGGTAGACCCGTATCTGAGACCGCTGTACGATGCCCTATATGACGTTATGGGACAGGAACAGACCGCTAAGGCACTGGAGCGTGGGTTAATCGAAATTGCGCCACTCGCCTACATGCGGGGGCGTACGCTGGATGACTCCTTCATCATTCTCGATGAAGCACAGAACACAACGCCGGAACAGATGAAGATGTTTCTGACCCGTCTTGGTTTTGGCTCCAAAATGGTCATCACCGGAGACGTGACACAGATTGATTTACCGCGTGGTAAGAAATCCGGGCTTGTGGAAGCGAATACGATCTTGAACGAAGTTAACGAGATTGGATTTGTCTATTTTGCCGAGCAAGATGTTGTACGGCATTCCCTTGTCCAGAAAATTATCGTGGCTTACAACCACGCCGCAGAAAATCAAGCATAGAAAGGGATTGTCTAAAGTGACCTCGAAGGAACCGTCAAAAGGCAAATCTTTTCAGAATAAGGCTACAGGATGGAAGTATAGCGTGTGGGCACGCTATCTTCTGTTTTTGTTTCTGGTGATTCTTTTCTACGTGAGTCTGGCTTCCAAGCTGCTCCCTGAGCGGTATGATATTCAGGAAGGTACACGGAGTGAAGTGGACATTGCTGCGCCCATGCAGATTCCGAATAACAAGGCCACACTCAAAGCACAGGAAGAAGCTGCTGAACGGGTACAGCCGATATTTCAGATTGTCCAGTTACGAAATGAAAATTTGATGACTACCCTGCTTGATCGTGTAGATCGATTAAATCAGGATGATCAGATTTCAAGTCAGGACAAGATAGATATTTATCGGGATGAAATTCCGCAGCGCCAGAAGGACTTTGTGACCAACTATATCAATAATAATCGGAAAGCCGGTACATACTCCGAGACTCTTTTGGAAGAGATCAGAAATGTGGTACAGGAGCAAAGCTACCGTATTCCTGAAGAAACTTACATCAAAATCTCGCGTCTGACATCGGATGATATCCAGGAGATGAAACCGGTTGCGAGGGATATTGTTGCCCGGTTAATGACGGATCAGATCAGCGATGCAACTACTGCCCGTGCCAAAGTAGCTGAGATGGTGAGTGTCAGCTCTCTTGGTAAGCGTACGCAACGTGAGGTCGTGCAAGAACTTGCTCGCCTCGTGGTGACCGCTAACCGTTTCTACGATGAAGAGGGAACGAAGGAAGCGAAAGTTCAGGCGCGTGAGAACACGCAAACCGTCTTTATCAAGCAAGGAGACACATTAGTTGCCAAGGGTGAGATGATCACCCCGGAGATGTATACTTTGCTGGATGAAAATGATTTGCTGAAAAATGAAGTGAACTACTGGCCGCAGCTTGGACTTCTTATGTTTTCCTGCCTGTTGTCGGCAGCCATTCTGATGTATATTCAGCAAGGCAGCGGAACACATTTCAAATATAATAATGCGCAGCTGTTGATGCTTGTTCTCATTTTTATTATTACGATTGTAGTTATGCATGTGACGGCGATTATCCAGACCAATGAGAGGTCTTATGTTGGCTTCCTTGCACCTGTTGCGGTAGGAGCGATGTTAATTGCGCTGTTGCTGGATACGTCGCTTGCCTTTGTATGTTCGATTTTGATCGGTATGTTGTCCAGCATTATTTTGAATACGCATCAGGGTCAACTTTTTGACTTCGAACTAGGTTTCTTTGCTGTATTGGTTTCATTTGTTGCGATCTTTGCAACTCATAAGGCTAGCCAGCGATCAACAATCCTGAAAGGAGCCATTATGGTCTGTCTGTTCGGGTCGATAGCCGTCTTCACCTTGGCTTTGATTGACTCGGGCGATTGGAATCGAACAACGACACTGTATGGCGTTGGGTTTGCATTTGCTGGTGGCGTGCTGACTGCGATTCTGGTTATTGGGCTGATGCCATTTTTTGAAACTTCATTTGGCATTTTGTCAGCGCTCAAACTGGTAGAACTATCTAATCCGAACCATCCGCTTCTACGTAAGTTGCTGACGGAGACACCGGGTACCTATCATCACAGCGTTATGGTAGGCAATCTGTCCGAAGCAGCAGCAGAAGCCATAGGAGCTAACGGATTGCTCTGCCGAGTGGGTTCGTATTATCATGATATTGGCAAGACGAAGCGTCCCATCTATTTTATTGAAAATCAGAACAATATGGAGAATCCGCATGATTCAATTGATCCGAAACTGAGCAAATCCATTATCGTTGCCCATGCGCGCGATGGGGTGGAAATGCAGAAGGATTATAAGCTGCCCAGACCTATTCGGGATATTGCGGAACAGCATCATGGCACGACATTTCTCCACTATTTCTATCACAAAGCACTGCGCCAGGCGGAAGAAGCAGGCGTTGAGCCTGATTTCACGGAAGAAGATTTCCGTTACCCTGGGCCGAAGGCTCAGTCCAAGGAATCGGCTATTGTTGGCATTGCTGATAGTGTAGAGGCTGCTGTGAGATCTTTGCGCAAACCGACAGTGGAACAAGTGGAGTCCATGATTGAGAAGATTATTAAAGGACGATTGGACGATCATCAATTCAATGATTGTGACCTTACGATGCGTGAACTGGATATCGTCGCCAGAACATTGAAGGAAACGGTGATGGGTATCTTCCACTCCAGGATAGAATATCCGGAGGAGATCAAGAAACCAAAGCCAACTTCACCCGAAGCGGGCTAATTCAATAATAGTTCGTGTTCAAAAAGGTTGGTTTTCAGTACCGAGAAGATGGGATGAAGTTAGAAATGGAGTAGCGGAGCGTAGGGAAAACTACGTGAGCAACGGACATTTCGGCTGAATTCCATATTCGATGCTGATGATGCCCTTAGGTATCATTCGTAATCAAAAGCGGGCTTTTTGAACAACCTCTAATATTAGTAGACAGGAGTTATGAAAGAATGAGTCTTAATCTGGCATGGAATAATGAACAACAGGATAAAGAAATTACAGAACCGATGATTGCAATGCTGGAACAGTTGCTGAATCTTGCCGGAGAAGCGGAAGGTGTGGCAGACGGGGAAGTGGCTCTGACTTTTGTGAATGATGAGCAGATCCATGAGTTGAATCGTGATTATCGCGGCATTGACCGTCCTACGGATGTACTGTCTTTTGCGATGAACGAAACGGTAGATGAAGAGCTAGATATTATCTATGTGCTGGACGAAGATGAAGAAATGGAAGAAATGCCGGATGTTCTTGGAGACATCATCATTTCCGTACCACGGACCATCCTGCAAAGTGAAGAGTATGGACACTCATTTGAACGTGAACTTGGTTTTCTGTTTGTCCATGGTTTCTTGCACCTGCTCGGATACGACCATCAGGATGAAGCAAGTGAGGCTGAAATGATGGGTAAACAAGAAGCGGTATTGGCCCAGGCCGGGTTGACACGATAATGAAAAGACGCTCCTGGGGTCTGGTATTCCGCAATGCTGCGGAAGGAATCGCATATGGGTTGCGGACTCAGCGTAATGTGAGAGTTCACACGGGAGTGGCTATTTTGATGTGTGTAGCCGGCTTTTTTTTCAGAATCTCAAGAACGGATTGGATGTTTGTGCTGACCGCTGTCTTTTTGGTCCTGGTGACTGAATTGATGAACACGGCTGTAGAGGCAGCGGTTGACTTGGCACACCCCCATATCCATCCGCTGGCAAAAGCGGCAAAGGATACCGCGGCCGGGGCAGTTCTGCTGGCTGCGGTATTCGCCGTCATCATTGGTTGTATCGTCTTCACTAAGCCGGTGATGAGCTGGCTGGGTTTGTACTGATTTTGATTCGTTTTGTGATTTTAATACTACACAACTTTGTAAAGTTAGACCTTGTTTAAGTTGAACTTGTAGACGTTACACGATAACGAAGAGGACAGAAATAAACCTGTAGAAGCGAAGCGTTCGCCTTTATCCCCGGATTTTCACTTTGAAAAAGTGAATCAAAAAATCTGGGGATAACAGCGATCGAAGGGTTATTCTGGACTCGGAGTGGCTAGTGTAAATTTGGCTTTGGTTGAACTTAATTCGTAGGTAGTAACTTTATATTGCACCCTAAGGGAGAGAATATTAATGGATAACGGTTTGTTAATGCAAGAAGCAATTAAGGCACGTACGAAGGCGTATACGCCTTACTCCCATTTTGGTGTAGGCGCGGCTTTGCTTGACAGTGAAGGTCATGTGCATCATGGTTGTAATATTGAGAATGCTGCGTATACCCCAGGTAACTGTGCTGAACGTACAGCGATGTTTAGTGCCATTGCAGGTGGGCAGAAGCCTCGCAGCTTCACAGCGATTGCCATTGTGGGAGACACGGATGGTCCGATTGCTCCATGTGGCGTATGTCGTCAGGTCATGTACGAACTGTGTGAACCTGATATGAAAGTCATCTTGGGGAACTTGAAAGGTGATCTGCAAGAGACCACCGTTGCTGAACTGTTACCTTGGGCATTTGGGCCTTCTGATCTGAATTCTGCCAAAAAATAAACCAATATTCCAGGCCTAGGCGCCTGAGGAGGAACATATGAAAAAACAAGCATTTAAATCCGGTTTTGTAGCCATTATTGGACGTCCAAACGTAGGTAAATCCACACTGATGAACCAAGTGATCGGACAGAAGATTGCGATTATGTCGGACAAGCCACAAACCACACGTAATAAAATTCATGGGGTGTATACATCCGAACATCAGCAAATCGTATTCCTGGACACACCGGGTATTCACAAACGTCAATCCAAACTTGGCGATTACATGAATCAGACTGCTCTGAATACGCTCGGAGAAGTAGAAGCAGCACTGTTCCTGATCGACGCTTCGGAAGGCTTGGGTGGCGGTGACCGTTATATTGCGGAACAGTTGAAAAATATCCGTACACCTGTCATTCTTGTCATGAATAAAATTGACAAAATTGAGCCGGAAGCACTGCTGCCACTCATTGAGACGTATCGCAAGCTTCACGATTTCGCTGAAATCGTTCCTGTCTCTGCCATGCTTGGCAGCAATGTCAGCACGTTGCTGGAACAGCTCGGCAAGTATTTGCCAGAAGGTCCACAGTACTATCCTGATGACCAGGTTACTGACCATCCGGAGCAGTTTGTATGTGCCGAGTTGATTCGTGAGAAAATTCTGCAAATGACTCGTGAAGAAGTGCCTCACTCCATTGCTGTAACGATCGAAGATATGAAAGTGCAAGATAATGGTGTCGTTTATATCTCAGCTGTCATTTTTGTGGAACGGGATTCCCAAAAAGGGATCATTATCGGGAAGCAAGGTGCCCTTCTGAAAGAAGTGGGTAAACGAGCTCGACACGACATTCAGAACTTGCTCGGCTCCAAAATTTTCATGGACCTGTGGGTTAAAGTGAAAAAAGACTGGAGAAATCAGGATAGAGTTCTGCGTGACCTTGGCTTTGGCCGCGACTGATCGTCGGAATTGTATCCAGTAATTGCAACACATAGTTTACCTTGCAAGACTCCATCCTATTTGGTAGATGCAGACGTCATTTCCGAAGAGAGGATGAAATTCCGATGCGAGATTTTTCGTGGAAGGTTTTTGCGATGACGGGGGATGTGGAGTCCTATTTGTTATATACCGAGGCGTGTAACTCGTTAGGACAGGAGTCGGATAATGCAAGGGAAGTGATTGAAGATGAAGAAGCCGAAGGATAACTGGCTGATTCGGGAATGGTTAGGTGACGAGGCATGCTATACAGGGTGGAAGGGATTGTCATCCGCAGCATGGACTACGGCGAAGGGAACAAAATCATTACGCTTTGCACCGAAAGCGGCGGGAAAGTAGGGGTACTCGTCCGCGGTGCCAAAAAGCCCAAGAGCCGACATGCTGCACTGGTGCAGCCGTTTACGTATGGTCAATATGTATATTTTCGCAATACAGGTCTAGGCACACTGAACGCTGGAGAAATTGTTGAATCCTATCATGAGTTGCGTGAAGATCTGGTCAAGGCCTCTTATGCCTCTTATGCGTGTGAGCTATTGGATCGGGTGCTTCAGGATGAAGAGACAGGTACATTTTGGTTCAAACAGTTAAAGGCGTGTTTGCAGGCGCTGAAGGAAGAGAAAGATCCGGTTGTTATTACAAGTCTGTATGAAATGAAAATATTACAGGCATCCGGATATGGTCCACAGTTCGATGAGTGCATCTCCTGCAACCAGGAGCGACCAGATGAGCAGTTGTTTATAAGTCCCAGACTTGGTGGCGTCTTGTGTCGAGCATGCAAACACTTTGATCCTCCAGCGATGTCGGTTAGTCCAAAGGCTCTGAAGTTGTTACGTTTGTTCGCACAGTTGGATCTGCAGCGCTTGGGGAATATATCAGTGAGTGAATCTACCCGTGATGAGATCAAAAAATTGATGCGTGCCTTTATGGATCATCAGCTTGGTCTGAATCTTAAATCCCGTTCTTTCCTCGATCAGATGGAGAAGTACGGGATTTGAGGCGTTTTGGTGGAAGTGAAACTATATCTTGACTTCATACTAGATTTTATATATTATGAAATATAATTTCTCTTTATGAGACATGCATTGAACGAGAAAGTAAAAGACTGGATTTATTGCATTTATGGAGACAAGTCGTTGTATAACACTTGGGAATCATGAATGAGCGAGTCGGGGATGGTGGGAGCCTGGCTGAATCGGTTTTTGAAACGGCACTCGGGAGCATGAATGGACACGGAAAAGTGGGCTGGAACGAACAGGATCATCTTGTTTGATCTAAGCCAAGTAGGGTGGAACCGCGGGAATAGCTCTCGTCCCTACGTCTGTACAACAGGCGTAGGACGGGGGCTATTTATTGTTGTCTTCACCGTCCTAAGCTTGCTAACAAACCATTGAAAAGGAGCATGATTATGAATTTTCAGCAGATGATTCTAACGCTGCAACAATTCTGGGCCGAGCATAACTGTATTATTGTCCAGCCATACGATACGGAAAAAGGGGCAGGTACGATGAACCCGATGACCTTTTTGCGTTCGCTTGGACCCGAACCTTGGAAAGTGGCCTATGTGGAGCCTTCCCGTCGTCCTTCGGACGGACGTTATGGTGAGAACCCTAACCGGCTGTACCAGCATCATCAGTTCCAGGTAATCATCAAGCCTTCTCCGGACAATATTCAGGAAATTTACCTGGAAAGTCTAAAGCGTCTGGGCATTGATCCGCTCAAACATGATATTCGGTTTGTTGAAGATAACTGGGAGAATCCTTCCCTTGGTTGTGCAGGTCTTGGTTGGGAAGTATGGTTGGACGGAATGGAGATTACACAATTTACGTATTTCCAACAGGTTGGTGGAATCGAGGCAAATCCGGTAGCTGTTGAAATTACGTATGGTATGGAGCGTTTGGCTTCTTACATTCAGGATAAAGAGAATGTGTTTGATCTGGAATGGGTGGAAGGTATCACTTATGGTGATGTATTCCGTCAGCCAGAATTCGAACACTCTAAATATACGTTTGAAGTATCTGATGTCAAAATGCTGTTTACACTCTTCAACATGCATGAAGAAGAAGCAAACAAGGCCATGGCGCAGCATCTGGTATTCCCGGCATATGACTATGTGCTGAAATGTTCCCACACGTTCAACCTGTTGGATGCACGTGGAGCCATCAGTGTAACAGAACGTACGGGTTACATCACACGTGTTCGTAATCTGGCTCGCCAAGTCGCTGCAACATATATGCAAGAGCGTGAGAAGCTAGGCTTCCCGCTGATCAAGAAAGGGGGAGCCGAGCATGTCTAAGGATCTGTTGTTTGAAATCGGGCTGGAAGAAGTACCTGCACGCTTTATGCGCGCAGCAATCGCACAGCTGCAAGAGCGTGTCGTGAAATGGCTTGACGCATCCCGCATTGCTTATGGTGAAGTGAATGCATATGCTACACCGCGCCGTCTGGCTGTTTTGATTCAGAATGTGGCTGAAAAGCAGGAAGATATCGAGGAAGAAGTGAAAGGTCCTTCACGCAAAATTGCCCTAGACGACAGTGGCAATTGGAGCAAGGCTGCACTCGGATTCGCCCGCAGTCAAGGTGTTGAACCGGACCAGTTCACGTTCAAGGAACTGAACGGTGTCGAATATATCTATGCAACGAAGAGCAGCAAAGGTGTGGAGACGGCTTCTGTGGTTGGCGAAGGATTACTTTCTGTATTACATGCCATGACGTTCCCAAAATTTATGCGTTGGGCTTCCTATGATTTCAAATTTGTACGTCCAATCCGCTGGATTGTGGCTATGCTCGGCAGTGATGTTATCGATCTGGAAGTGACAGGTGTTAAGTCGGGTAATGTAACTCGCGGACATCGTTTCCTCGGTAAGGAAGCTGTGATCTCCACTCCGTCTTCATACGTGGAAGTGTTGCGTTCCGAACATGTCATTGCTGATATCCAAGAACGTGAACAGATGATTGTATCCCAGATTCAGGCACTGGCTGCGGAGAAAAAATGGGATATTGCGATTAAGGAAGACTTGCTGGAGGAAGTTCTGTTCCTGGTGGAAACACCTACCGTATTGTTCGGGACATTTGACTCCTCATTCTTGAATATTCCACAAGAAGTATTGATTACTTCCATGCGTGAGCATCAGCGTTATTTCCCTGTACTGGACAGTGAAGGACAATTGTTGCCATTCTTCGTGACGGTACGTAACGGTGGAAGTGATTCACTGGACGTTATTGCCAGAGGGAATGAAAAAGTTCTGCGTGCACGTCTGTCTGATGCCAAGTTCTTCTATGAGGAAGATCAGAAGCTACAGATTAAGGATGCATTGTCGAAGCTGGAAAGTATCGTCTTCCAGGAAGAATTGGGAACGGTTGGAGATAAAGTGCGTCGTATTCGCAAGATTGCCGATGGACTTGCTGCCAAACTACAAGTATCCGGTGATGTTGCTGAATCCGTTAGCCGTTCAGCAGATATCTGCAAATTCGATCTGGTGACACTGATGGTAGGAGAATTCCCGGAACTGCAAGGTGTGATGGGTGAGGATTACGCTCGTAAAGCTGGCGAAAAAGAAGAGGTGTCCAAAGCGGTATTTGAACACTATCAGCCACGTTTCGCTGGAGATCAATCCCCTGCTTCTCTTGTCGGTGCCATTGTGAGTGCTGCGGACAAAATGGATACAATCGTGGGTTGTTTCTCCATCAACATTATTCCAACGGGTTCTCAGGATCCGTATGCGCTGCGCCGTCAGGCTGCAGGTATTGTACAGATTTTGCTGGATCACAAGCTTCCGCTGACATTGTCTGACGTGTTCGGAGTAGCACTTCAAGTACATGCCCAGATGAACCTGTTGAAACGTGCAGATGAAGAGGTTCGTAAAGATCTGCAAGACTTCTTTGGTCTTCGTGTGAAAAAATTGTTGTCCGAAACCGTCCGCTACGACGTAGTGGATGCCGTAATTTCTTCCGGATTCGATGATATCAGCGCTGTGGTGCCAAAAGGTGAAGCGTTGATGGCGGCTGTTCTGACAGGAGACGCATTCAAAACAACGGTTGAATCGTTCAACCGTGTGGGCAATCTGGCTGCCAAAGCATCCAATGCTTCCGTACATCCAGAACTGTTCACAGAAGATGGAGAACGTCAGTTACATGAGGCATGGAGCAAAACGAATGCAGAATATCGTCAGGCGTTGACTCAGCATCATGCTGCTGAAGCACTGGCTATTGCATCTGCCTGGAAGGATGGTATTACCTCATTCTTCGATTCGGTCATGGTTATGGCCGAAGATGAGGCTGTTCGGGCGAACCGACTTGCCTTGCTCGCGGCTATTGATCGTGACTTGAAAGGATTTGCTGATTTTTCCAAGTTGGTTTGGTAATTGGGCGGATTTCATGAGTCGTTTTTCACAGACTTGGCGCAAAGCTAAAATTCAGTATTAAAGAAGGATATATGAGGGTATAAATATACGGAACGGGTTGTGAAATGTATTTTTGACAACCGCTCCGTATTTTAGCCTTTGATTTCCCTCGTTCCGGCAGAAGGATTTTGCCTGGCCGGGGTCGTATATAACAATATGCAGCTATTTTATGAAACCGGGTGGTCTGGGTTTGAGTGAGTTAAATATACGCCACATTGTTGTGGATGGTGATGCTTGCCCGGTCAAAACCGAGATTGCGCAAACCGCTCGCCTTTTCAACATCCCTGTACTGTTAGTCTCTTCATTTGATCATCTGCTTCAAGGAGGAGAAGGGGTGCGAACCGTGCAGGTGGATCGCAGTGATCAGAGCGCAGACCTGTATATTGCTAATCATATTAAGCCATATGATGTGGTTATCACTCAGGACTATGGACTTGCGGCACTTGCGCTTGGCAAACGTTGTTATGTTTTGTCCTTTCGTGGTCGTGAGTTCAACGATCGTGACATTGATTTCATGTTGGATTCTCGTCATACTGCGGCCAAAGCGCGAAAAAGAGGCCATTATGGGAAAGGCCCAAAGCCTTTCACAGAGCAGGATCGAGAAATGTTTCAACATAAACTGACAAAACTTTTAAAAGATTTGCAGGAGAATGTGTAAGTTTATCGAATTATATTTACGTGTTGAAGAGATGAAGGTGGCCAGAGATGAGTACCGGACAAGGCGGTATACCCGAAAGTATTATTGAATCGGTGTTACAGCAGAATGATATTGTCGATACGGTGAGCCGATTTGTGCATCTGACCAAACAGGGGAAGTATATGAAAGGCCTCTGTCCTTTTCATTCCGAGAAGACGCCTTCGTTCACCGTTACACCTGAGAAACAAATTTTCTACTGCTACGGTTGCGGCACGGGTGGAAATGCCATCAAATTCAGGATGGAAATCGAAGGGTTATCCTTTCCCGAGGCTGTCAAAACGATGGCGGAAGAAAGTCACATCTCTATGGGGGACTGGCAAGGGCGTGAATCTGCTCATGTGAATCCGGAGACGGAACGTCTGTTGGAGGCTTATGAGCTTACCGCGAAGCTGTATCATTTTTTGTTGAAAAATACAGAGCACGGCAAGTCAGCCATGGAGTATTTACGCTCAAGAGGTTTTGGCGACAAGTTAATCGACCAGTTCCAGATTGGTTTTGCACCAAATCGTTGGGACACACTGGTACAATTTCTTGAGAAACGTAACTATCCGCTCGAAGAGATGGAAAAGGGTGGACTTCTGTCACCGCGAAATGAAGGTCAGGGATATGTGGATCGATTCCGAGACCGGATTATGTTCCCGATTAATGGCAGGAGCGGTAAGCCGATTGCATTTGCAGGACGCATATTGGGAGATGGGCAACCGAAGTATCTAAATTCACCGGAAACCCGGTTATTTAACAAAAGCCGTGTTCTCTATAATCTGCATCATGCCAAAAATGCAATTCGCAAACAAAGACAAGCCATTTTGTTCGAGGGATATGGTGATGTCATCTCCGCATGGGATCAGGATATCCAGAATGGTGTAGCGGCAATGGGTACTGCGTTAACCGAGAATCAGGCACTAATGCTCAAAGGGATGTGCGACGAAGTCATCATATGTTATGACGGCGACAAAGCAGGACAGGCTGCTGCACTCAAAAACTTCCCTATTCTTGAGGAAGCTGGATTGCAGGTCAAAGTGGCTCTCATTCCTGAGGGACTTGACCCGGATGATTTTATCCGGAAGCATGGTGGTGAACGGTTCCGAAACCAGATTGTGGACGGCGCCGTGACAACTACAAAATTTAAACTTATAAACTTAAAAAAAAGCCATATACTGCTAGAGGGTGGCGGACAAATCGCCTATTCGAAAGAAGCAGTAAAGTTGATTGCCCCCTTACCTTCTCCAACAGAAAGGGAAGTGTATCTTCGTGAACTGGCTGCAGAAGTGGACGTATCCTTCGAAACATTGAAGCAGGAGTGTAATGAAGAACGGGAGGCGATGAAAAATAACCTCCAGTTTGGGGATAATAACCCGAAAAGGTGGAATAATGGTAGGCAACAAAATAGGCAGGTGCCTACACCCAATCTGTTGCCGGCTTACCACGCAGCTGAACGCAAACTGATCGCCTGGATGTTGCAGGATGATGAGGCTGCCCAGTACGTGAATGAGCATCTTGGTGAAGCTTTTAACTTGGATGATCATGCAGCTATTGCTGCTTATCTATATGCCTACTATGCGCAAGGCAAACCGTCGGATACAAGCCGTTTTATGTCTTCACTGCATGACGATCGCCTGGAAAAAACGGTCAGTTCAATCTCGATGATGGATGGTCCAGGTGAATGGAGTATTCAAATGCTCGATGATTGCATCAGGGAAGTGCTGAAGCATCCGCGTAAGAAAGAGTACGATTTGAAAAAAGAAGAAATGATTGCTGCAGAGCGGGCAGGTGATTCTGTACGCGCGGCACAGATTGCAATTGAAATGATTGCCCTAGAGAGACAGTGAACGTCTGATGATTAGATGTTTCTAGGGAGGAGGGAGTCGAATTATGGCGAATGATCAGCATACTGAACTAGAAACAGAATTGACACTGGATCAGGTTAAAGATCAATTGATTGAATCAGGTAAAAAAAGAGCTTCGCTGAATTACAAGGAAATTATAGAGAAACTCTCTCCTTTTGAGCAGGATGCAGAGCAAATGGATGAGTTCTATGAGCAACTGAGCGATCTGGGTATCGATGTAGTGAATGAAAACAATGAAGAGGTTACACTTCGTCCTAGTGAAGATTCCGAGAACAACACCAGAGAGGGAGAGGACGAATTCCACTTTGATGATGATCTGAGCTTGCCGCCAGGTATCAAAATCAATGACCCTGTCCGTATGTACCTCAAGGAAATTGGTCGTGTGCCACTGTTGTCCGCAGATGATGAAGTACAACTGGCTAAACGGATTGAGAACGGGGATGAAGAAGCCAAGCGTCGTCTGGCTGAAGCTAACTTACGGCTCGTTGTCAGTATCGCCAAGCGTTACGTTGGACGTGGAATGTTGTTCCTTGATTTGATTCAGGAAGGTAATATGGGTCTGATCAAAGCGGTTGAGAAGTTCGACCACAAAAAAGGATACAAGTTCAGTACGTATGCAACATGGTGGATCCGCCAAGCGATCACTCGTGCTATTGCTGACCAGGCGCGTACCATCCGTATCCCTGTGCACATGGTGGAGACGATTAATAAGCTGATCCGGGTATCCCGTCAGCTGTTGCAGGAACTTGGGCGTGAACCGACACCAGAAGAAATCGCTGCTGAGATGGATCTGAGTGTAGAGAAAGTTCGTGAAATTACGAAGATTGCACAGGAACCGGTTTCTCTGGAAACACCAATTGGTGAGGAAGATGATTCCCATCTGGGTGACTTCATCGAGGATCAGGAAGCACTTGCTCCGGCGGATGCTGCTGCGTATGAGTTGCTGAAAGAACAGCTCGAAGATGTATTGGATACATTGACTGAACGTGAAGAGAACGTGCTTCGTCTACGTTTTGGTCTGGACGATGGACGGACGAGAACGCTGGAGGAAGTCGGCAAGGTATTTGGTGTTACGCGTGAGCGTATTCGTCAGATCGAAGCCAAGGCTCTTCGTAAGTTGCGTCACCCGAGTCGTAGTAAACGGCTCAAGGATTTCCTCGAATAATCGAACTATGGGAGACTTTCCGCAAGACGCTTTAGCGGCGGCGGGGTCTCCTTTATTTTTAATTTAAACGTCTTGATTTCTTGGTTTTGGAAATTCATCCTTGAAATGTTTTATTGGATTTTATTTTATCGCTTTTCCTTGTTCAATGCAAATCAATAAATTAAATGAATGGTGTAGGTGCTTCATGAAACTTTCGAATCGATTACAGCGAATACATGATCAAATTCCCGATGGCAGCCGCATGGCTGATATCGGTTCAGACCACGCGTTGCTGCCAGTAGCCGCAATCCGCAGTGGTAAAGCTGCAAATGCAGTAGCCGGGGAAGTCAATCCTGGCCCTTATGATGCTGCATGCAAACAAGTCAGCGATGCTGGCCTGAAAGAAAAAATCACGGTGCGTCGTGGAGACGGTCTTGATGTGATCTCTGCGGGTGAAGTGGATGTCATCACCATCGCAGGCATGGGCGGTGCCTTGATTGCTTCTATTTTGGACAGAGGTTTATCCAAACTGGAAGGAGTCCAGTTACTTATTTTGCAACCAAATGTGGGTGAGGATATCCTCAGACGCTGGTTACTGGAGCATCACTGGGTAGTTGTAGCAGAACAGTTGCTCGAAGAAGATGGAAAGATTTATGAGATTATAACGGCGATGCCACAATCTGTAAGCCCGATCGCCAATGTAGAGGTGTATCGTGCACGTCCGCTTCAAGGCGGGACAGAATTGACGGAAGATTTGCTGCTACGGATGGGGCCTTATTTGGTTGATCGACCGACGGATGTATTTTTTGCCAAATGGGAAAGTGAGATCGTCAAACTGCAAGGGGTTGTTAACTCCATCTCCAAATCCGATCAGGATTCTTCCCGGTACAAGGCGGCTGAGGTAGAGCGTCTTATCGCAAACTTGAAGGAGGTTTTGGCATGTTTGCCAAAGGTCAAACTGTAATTCAACTGATGGAGCAACTCGCTCCCAAACATCTGGCTGTACCGGATGACCGCATTGGTCTCCAGCTCGGCAGTTTGCAAAAAGAAATCCGTCACGTGTTAATTGCTTTGGATGTGACGGATGAAGTGGTGGACGAAGCGATTCGTATTGGTGCCAACCTGATTATCGCTCATCACGCTATCATTTTCCGTCCAGTTAAATCACTGAGTACAGATACACCTATGGGTAAATTGTATGAAAAGCTGATTAAACATGATATCGCTGTCTATATCAGTCATACAAACTTGGATGTGGCCGAGGGTGGTATGAATGACTGGATGGCCGAGGCACTTGGCATCGAGAGTAAAGAATCGCTGGAAGATGTACACACAGATCATCTGTACAAGCTGGCTGTCTTTGTGCCTCGTACCCATCATGAGCAGGTTCTTCAGGCCATCCTGGAAGCCGGAGCGGGGAGTATCGGTCAATACAATAAGTGCAGCTTTAACACGGAAGGTACAGGAACGTTTGTGCCTGGTGAAGGAACTCAACCGTTTATCGGTACCCAAGGGCAGATGGAACGTGTGGAAGAAATGCGGATTGAGACCATCGTACCCCAAAGTCTGAGAAGTAAAGTCGTTCAGGCGATGCTTAAGGCTCATCCGTATGAGGAAGTGGCCTATGACCTCTATGCAATGGATTTAAAGGGCCGTACGCTCGGTCTGGGACGCTTGGGACCCCTTAGGGAGCCTAAGACATTAGGTGAGCTTGTGGAGGTTGTGAAGACCCAATTCAATGTGCCTCATGTGCGTGTAGTAGGAGATCTGAACAAGCAGATCAAAAAAGCAGCGGTTCTTGGCGGCTCTGGTAGCCGCTACGCGCTCACTGCCCGTTTCAAAGGTGCGGATGTTATTGTGACCGGAGATATTGATTATCACACGGCTCATGATGCGTTAATGGCAGGTATGTGTATCATCGACCCTGGACATAATTCCGAGAAGATTATGAAACCAAAAACAGCGGATTGGCTTCGTTCCCGTTTGGAAGAGAAACGATATGATACGCAAGTTACAGCTTCAGAGGTTGATACGGAGGTATTCCAATTTATCTAAAAAGACCGTTGCTGTGTAGTTCCCAGTAATATTAAGCTTGTCTGGGAACCTAAATGCCTGTATACTATGTAATGTTGTTCGGAAAGCTTGACAGACAATCGCTGGTGGCCTTTGTTGCCACGAGAGGAAAGTCCGGGCTCCACAGGGCAGGATGCTGGATAACGTCCAGTCAGCGCGAGTTGAAGGATAGTGCCACAGAAATGGACCGCCGATGGCCGGATTTTCCGGCACAGGCAAGGATGGAACCGAGGTGTAAGAGACCCCGAGGAACGCTGGTGACTTCGTTCCTGGTAAACCCCATCTGGAGCAAGACCTAATGGGACACAGCCGCCTCTTCGGAGGAGGCAACCTTAGCCCGAGGTGTGTCTAGGTTGGTCGCTTGAGCTGTGCAGCAATGTATGGCCTAGATAGATGATTGTCGCTTCTGGTGGGAGGGTAGTTCCCGTATGAACCACGAAGAGCACAGAACCCGGCTTACGGTAAGCTTTCCTAACTGCAACAACAACACTATTGCAACACAATGTAGTCCACCTATCAGTCGAGGACAACTCGTATGAATCATCCGATGGCCTGACTGATCAGAAGGACCCATGAACATCTAAAAAAACATAACTCCTGTTGATAACAGGTTCTATAAAAATAAGGCGGCAGTTCCGAGATTCTCGGGCCTGCCGCCTTATTTTTATTTTTCATATCAAGTTAACTAACCTTTATACGCTAAAGAATCGCGAAACGTTTATGACAGTTCATTACAGTGTAACAACACTGTCGGATGTTAAGGAAGCATGCCAACGTTGGATGGCGCGATCCATTCTTTCCACGGCTTCCGGAAGGAGCTCAGGGTCCGTATGAGTAAAGTTGATCCGCATGCGGTTTAACTCTGGTGTACCTGCATAGAAGGAATCACCTGGCACAATGCACACTTTCTCTTGGATCCCGTAAGTGAACAGATTGCTTGCCAGCATGCCTTCAGGTAATTGCAGCCACAAGAACATGCCACCTTGTGGTGAATTCCACGAGATACCTTCCCAAGCTTTGGCTGCCATAAGAGTCGTCAGTGTTTTCATGCGTTGTTCGTAATCCTCTGAGATATGGCGGATATGCGCATCCAGATCGAAAGATTCAAGCAGTGCATGAAGCGCTCTTTGGTCGATACTGCTGGAGTGCAAGTCGGCACCTTGTTTGGCTCGTGCTGCCATTTTGACAATATCGGGAGCAGCCAGTATCCAGCCAGTACGAAGGCCAGGTGCTACCGTTTTGGAGAATGTACTGGTGTAAATAACATTGGAAGGGCCGTCATAGGATGCTGCATCCAGTTCTGCGAGAGCAGGGACATCCAATTGCTCCGGATTGAACCGAATTTCACCATAGGGGTCATCTTCCAGAATGAGTACACCATACTTGCGGCACAGATCCACAGCCTGCTGTCTTCTTTCTCGGGACCATACTTTTCCCGTAGGATTGGAGAACGTGGGATTAATGTAGACAAGTTTTGGACGATGCAACTGGAGCTGTTCCTCCAGAGATTCAGGCAACATGCCGTGATCATCACAGGCTACGCCGTGAGATTCAGCCTGATAGGAATGAATGACTTGCAGAGCAGCGAGGTAGGTTGGTGATTCAACCAATACACGGTCACCCGGGTCAAGAAGGATGCGGCAAACCAAATCAATGGATTGTTGTGAACCCGTAGTGAGAAGCATGTGATCGGGTGAAGCGGGAATGCCCTTGGATTCAAGACGTTCGGCGATTTTGGCGCGAAGAGGACGGTAACCCTCAGTCTCCGCATATTGAAGAGCGGCTGCTCCGCTCATAAATACTTTTTCATATGCAACGCGGATGGCTTCCAGCGGGAATGAAGTCTGGGCTGGTAATCCACCGGCTAGTGAGATCATTCCAGGTGCCTGAGCGGCCTGGAGCATGTCGCGAACGACAGAGGACGGGGTGTTTTGTGCCATTTTGGACCAAGGGATACTCATGTTATTCTCATCTCCTGTTATTCACTGTTATACTGATATTATAAACTATAATAGACGGACTACACTATAACAGTAAAATGAAGATCATAACAGTTGGGGGAGCACATATGCATATTGAATTAAAGCGGGGAAGCAGTACCAAATTGTACCTGCAGATTGCGCTAACGATTGCCGATCGCATCAGATCAGGACTCATTGAACCCGGAACCCGACTTCCTTCTGTGCGTAAAATGACTGCGGATTTGGGTGTCAGCCTGGTCACTGTATCCAAAGCGTATGCTGAACTTGAAGCGATTCAATTGATCACCTGCTCCCAAGGGAAAGGTTGTTATGTGAGAGGTACATTGAACGTGGATCAGACGGAGGATATGGACCGAACGCAGCGAAACCATGCCAACAGTGAATCCAGTACGTCATGGAATTGGCAGATGGCACTGGTGGATTATTTACCGCGAGCGCAGCTCTGGAGACATTTTGATACGTCACCTCAAGTGCGGTATGAACTTCATATGTCAGCAATTCAGCCGGAATTGTTGCCTACACGCGAGATTATCGACAGTGCCTACCGACTCTCTTCCGATCATACAGAGCGTATGGCGGCGTATGGATCTTTTCAGGGAGATCGGGAACTTAGACAGATCTTTGCCGAACATTTTGCCGAGCGTGGACTACAGGCTGCACCTGAATGCATGTTAATTACAAGTGGTGCTCAGCAGGGAATTGATCTTGTGGCACGGACTTTTGTCGGACCTGGGGATGTTGTATACATGGAGGCACCGAGCTACACCGGAGCCATTGATGTATTTACGAGTAGAGGCGCGAAGATCATTACGGTCCCGATGGATGACGAAGGCATGCGTATTGATCTGTTGACACGATTATGTGATACCTATCCACCCAAGCTGATCTATACGATCCCGACCTATCACAATCCAACAGGTATCACGATGAGTGCAAGAAGACGAGCACAGCTTCTTAATCTCGCGCAAAGCTACCACTGCCTCATTCTGGAGGATGATCCGTTTGCAGATCTTTATTTTCGGGACCCTCCCCCGGCTTCCATTAAATCGATGGATGGGACAGGTCATGTCGTATATATCAAAAGCTTCAGCAAGGTGCTGTCTCCTGGTTGCCGTATAGCCTGCGCCATCGCAGACGGAAGTGTATTGACCCGGCTTGTGGCCGCGAAATCTACGGCGGACTTGGGGAGTCCGCTGCTTACACAAAAGGCATTGCAATCTTTCATTCAGAATCAGTACGATGCCTATGTATCCCGATTGAGGGATGAATTGTATTCTCGCTTATGCGCAGCATCTGAAGTGCTGGAAGAGCATGCTACTATGGGCATGCAGTGGCGCTTGCCAGAGGGAGGACTTAATCTGTGGCTCCAACTTCCGAGTAACCTGGATATGCGTGAGTTGCATCATCAGTCACTTGCTGCAGGGGTTTCTTTCCTCCCCGGTTCCGCCTGTTATGTAGGGGAGATGGATACACCAAGTCTGCGTATCTGCTTCACTGTAACAAACGTTGAGCTTTTGTGTGAAGGACTTCGTGTACTGTGCCAAGTCATTGACAGAGTAACACCTGGGCAGGGTGGGACAGTGGCGGACAGGCTACCGCTCATATAATTTTTCGGACTATGGACATACATCCAATCCACTTTCGATCTGTTGCAATAGGTTATAGTATCACCAGAAAGGGAGTTGGTTTTGAAATGAACCATTACTGTCCACCGCTTTGCCCGATTGTCTGTGACCCGATCCAGGTTGTTGAGGATTATTACATCCCACAAATCGTGCCTGTAATTCACCCGATTGAAGTGATCAAAAAACATCACTGTGTTCCGATTCATCACCACATGTATCCTGTTGTTGTCAAAGAAGAAGACCCTTGTTATGTATCCAGCCATAATCCGAAGAAAAAATCCGTGAAAAAATCAAGTAAAGCCCGCACATCTTCTCGCAAGCGCTAAGCGCAGCGGGTGCCCCGGGGAATTGAATATAAACCAAAAGAGCAGCGTACGCCCCGGGGCGCAGCTGCTTTTGTATTTTTGCTGAGTAGAGTCATTACGATTACTGGGTATACTTTTTCATCGTATTATCCATTTGTTGTCTGACATGTTGCGGCCAGAATTGCAAAGGAGCGCTGTTGCCTGATGCGGCTTGCAGTGCCTTATAGACATCGATTTGGCCATAGCCAAAATACTTGTCGTGACCCGGATCACCGAGGTCAATAACACTTTGGCGCATCAAATCCATCACTTCCGTGTTGGTCAAGTCCGGGTTCAATGAACGAATCAAACCTGCAAGTGCGGCTACATGGGGGCTAGCCATGGACGTTCCAGATAAGGCCGCATACTGATTGTTTGGATAGGTACTGGCGATACTGGACCCTGGAGCCATCACATCTACATAATCCCCGTAGTTGGAATAGGAAGCTTTGCTCATATCCGGGTCCGTAGCAGATACGGCAAATACTTCCGGATAGGCAGCAGGGTATCCTGGACGCTCAGTATTATCGTTCCCTGTGGCTGCAATCAGGACGATATCCCGGTCAAAAGCGTATTTAATGGCATCATGAAGAAATTGCGCATCAGCATAATTACCCAAACTCATGTTGATAACTTTGGCTCCATGATCGGCTGCCCAGATGATGCCTTCGGCAACGGCATACGTGGTACCAGAACCTGAGTTGTCGAGTACTTTAACCGGTAGTACCTTGTTATACCAGCTCATGCCTGCCACGCCTTCGTTATTGTTGACAATAGCGCCTATAATGCCTGCGACGTGTGTCCCATGTCCCACATCATCCATCGGTTGGCTTCCCGGCTCGACCACATTATAACCCTCAAGGAGCTTGCCCTTCAGGTCAGGATGATTCATATCAACCCCCGTGTCGACCACTGCTACGATGACATCTTTGTTTCCCTTGCTAATATTCCAACCTCTGTTTGTCTCAATCGCAGGCAGGTTCCACTGATAATCGGAGAACAAAATGTCATTGGGTATCGTTACATCTGTTTGTTCAGTTACAGTATCATTGGTTAAATACATATAGTGGGGTTCCATATAGAGTGGATTCCATTTGCTTTCGAAATAACTATGCAATTGCTTGTAACTCATGTGTTCTGACCGAAAAACATACGTGTATCCCAGCTTGCGCGCAGATTGCGCTCTTAGATCGGATTTAATGATACGCATATCCCGTTCACCGGGATCCTGGCGAAAACGGATGACGATTTCATTTTCGTAAAAATGACTGGCATTTGCATTATCATGTCCGGTCTTTACTGTGATTTCGTTAAGCGTATCCGGGTGAACAGACTCAATTTTGAATTTACCCTCACGCGGATAAGGGATCATGCGCAGATTTTTCCGCTGATGTTGTTCAACAGCATTTAATACGTTCTGGCTGAACAAGGCAATCACAGCTCTTTTGCCATCTTTGGAGGGTTGCCCCATAACAAAATATTTTTCTTTTCCCAAAGGAAAAGAAGAGGATTCAAAACTTTGACGTTTGTTTACCGCTTTTTTGGCAAGGTTGAGCGAATGTTGAAGCTTCTGTTGTTCCAACTTGCTTCCTTGTGTGGAGGCGTGATCAAAGGGCTTGTTAAAAGAGCCATTGGTATTCATGAGATGAATGGATCTGATATGTTCATGTGAACTTTGGAGATCATTCACATATCGGCTAACCTGCGCAGCATTCATTGTGGCGGTTTTCTCCAGCATGATACTGAGATGTTGCTTGGCATCCATACGGGTCAGAAGATCGGTTGCTTTGACATCCTGCACTTTCAGACGCTGTTTACTCGTGTGCTCTTCATGAGCAGAGTCTGACAGGGCACCTGGCTTAGATTCGGGACGATTGGATGTTGGAAGCAGGAGCGTCAGGGCGAGTGCACCCGCACCAGCTGCAAGGGCCCAGTTAATCCATTTCGTTCTGGACATGGTGGATGGAACCTCCTTCGTTCATTTTGGACAATCATTAACAGTGCTTCGTCGTTGTCACTGGTTATATCTATCGTTAGAAAAAGCGGATATTTTTATGCAGGCGAGTTCGAGTCTAACTGCGTATAATAGGCATGTTTAACGGCAGAAGCGGAAAGCATGATTAAGGGATACCGCTCGTCATCTTTTTATGGTAGGATTATAGCTGAGAATTCAAAGGTCAGGGGAAAACCACCGTTGGCCGACCTATATGTAAGGACTTATTTAAGGGGGAGCTACCTTTATGTCAGCAGCCAATGTACAGAAAACATGTGAGTCAACTAGGGAAAAGTTAAAACCGGCTATCGATCGGATTGAAAAATTTTTGAATGATAATGCTTTGCCTGAACTGGATCAGAATCAGACGGAAGAATCAACAGCCTTCTACAAAGGATTTCTTTCAGATCTCCGTCATTTGCTCGTTTTTTCTGAAGTTTCTTACGAAAAACTTGGCGTTGTGCTGCGTCGTGCCAACTTTGATGTCGATTTTGCCGAAAAGGCTCTTTATAATACGTATCACCAATGCGTAAACAGCTTTTTCTATCCCAAAAATGAATGTTATTCCGAAGACGGAAGATACGCTTACACAGGACAAGATGCCATTCGTTTCCGTGACAAGCCAATCCGTGCAGTACGGGATGTCATTCTTGAGGTTTCCAAAACGTACGAAGAATTGCGCGATGATCTGGCATATTATGAAAGTGATTACCTGACTCAGCGCCGTATGCAAAATCAACGGAATCACGCCTAATTAACGTTTAAACCTGAATATGAAATTGGACGAAACCGCCCTTGTGGCGGTTTTTTTGTGTTTTTAGTGAGAATCAGACGAAGTGTGATCATGTCATCATCTGGCATTTTGACGGGGAATATCAGGTTTGTGGCGGGGAGACAATAGTAGTCGAGGTGATAAAAAATGAGCCAAGACAAACCAATTGTCAAATGCAGCGTCTCCAACTGCAACTTTTGGGGAGAGAACAACTTCTGCCACGCTGATGCCATCATGATTGACATTGACCAACATGCCACCCGTCGTCTGCATGAGGAATTTGCCGGTGAGACATTTGACTCCGATCATCATGATCATGCACGCACATCCTCTGCAACATGCTGTCACACGTTCAAACCCAAGTGAGCAGTCATCCCTATTCATAACGGAGGTGCTTCCCAATGAAAAATGACGATAATAAGTTTAATTTTCAGGATCGCCCTAAAATCAATGTTGACGGTGAAAAACAGCGTATGCGCGTCGATTATCCCAGAAAAGCACATCGGGAAGAATACGGGGCAGAGGTCGCTCCTCCGACTGTCGTAAGAACTGGAGGTACCGAACGGGCAGAGCCTGTACCTGAGAAGCATGAGGCAGACCGGGTCATGGAATCAACAGGCAAGGTTGCGGGTTACATGGGACTTGCCTTCGGGATCGCGTCTTTGTTCATGTGGTCAATCGTACTTGGACCGGCCGCAGCTGTACTGGGTTACTATGCATATGTGAATGGTCGGAAGACAGCGGGAGCCTGGTCCATTGGACTGGGTGTTGTAGCTACGCTGAGTTATTTTTTCATGATTCCATTCGCTCGTTAACGTGTAAAATGATTCATTCAAAAGCCTTCTGTTCTCACCCAAATGCGGTGAATTACAGAAGGTTTTTTTCGTATATGCGCAGGTTATGTGGAGAGATTCATATATTTTTATGAAAACAATGGAACCTTGCTGTAAAACGATGTAGAATAAGGTCATAATACGCTTAATTATACGGGAGTGGGTATAACTCATGCAGATTGATCCAAGCGGATCGCGGCAGTTGTTGGAACTGCAATTGTCAAATGTGAATAACCAAACCAGTGGATCACAATCGGATGCTGGTTCAACAGTGGATTTCGCCAATGTGATGGACGGGCTGTTAGGTACGGGTGCCAATTCGACGAGCAATACAGATTCCACCGCGACGGTCTCCAAAAGATCCAGTGATGGTTTGTTGTGGCTGCAACTCGGAAGCACGTACAATCCGGATATAAATACGGCAGGATCGTCCTCTGTCTCCAATAACATCGTTGAGTCTTTATTATCTTCATCCAATACAGGAATCGTGGATTCCGGTGCATCTGTACCTACGGATTATGAATCTTTGATTGCTGAGGCAAGTGCGAAGTACGGTGTTCCTGAATCATTGATCAAGGCCGTCATTGACACAGAGTCCAATTTCAACCCAAATGTCGTGTCCTCAGCTGGTGCCAAAGGGCTCATGCAATTAATGGATGGCACGGCTGCAGGGCTTGGTGTGAGTAATTCATTTGATCCTGCCCAAAACATTGATGCGGGTACGAAGTATCTTTCCCTTCAGCTCCAGCGTTTCGGTGGAGAAGTGAAAATGGCACTTGCTGCATATAATGCAGGACCAGGTCGTGTTTCACGTCTGGGCGTGTCGAGTGATAGCGAACTGATGAGTGTACTTAACCGTCTGCCTTCAGAAACTCAGAATTATATCTCCAAGGTAGAGAAGGCACAGTCGAAATATGTGATTTAAACTCACAGATAGACATTTGTGAAAAACACATGATAGGCAGGATGAGATCAAATGTGGGAGCAGTAGCGCTTGAAACGCCTGTTCCCGGTTGGTCTTTTTGTGTTGTATGGGTATCGTGTTACAATGCTCACTGTAGGTTCAAGAACGAAGAGATAAGGGAGGTCTAACCTCATTTGAAATATTTTGATTATGCTGCAACCACACCTCCCCATCCTGATGTGATTCGTACGATGGCCGAAATTATGGAGACACAATTCGGTAATCCGTCCTCCATCCATGGGTATGGAGAGCGTGCCGATCAGTTGCTGCGTCGTGCTCGATCTGGATGTGCTGCGGCAATCGGCGTTAAGCCAGAAGAGATTGTATTTACTTCCGGTGCCACCGAGAGTAATAATCTTGCGATAAAAGGTGCGGCATTACGTTATCAGTCACGAGGCAGACATATCATCACTACGGCTACCGAGCATGCCTCGGTATATGAAAGTTTTATGCAATTGCAGCAATGGGGATGGGACGTGACGCTAATTCCTGTCAATTCCAATGGTGTGGTGAACGCTCAGCAGGTTGTAGACGCGATCAGGCCCGACACGGTGCTTGTGAGTCTGATGCATGTAAATAATGAAACAGGAGCCATCCATCCGATTGCAGAGATCGGCAAACAGCTCAAAAAGAAAGCACCACGCGTGCTTTTCCATGTAGATGGTGTTCAGGGTTTTGGGAAAATAGAGGCTACACCTGCTGCTTGGGGTGCAGATCTGTACAGTCTGTCTGCTCACAAGATTCGTGGACCGAAGGGAGCAGGTCTCTTGTATGTGCGTAGTGGAGTGGAGCTTACGCCGCTATTGTCAGGAGGATCACAGGAGCAGGGACTAAGAGCAGGCACAGAGAACGTGGCTTTGCTGGTAGGTATGGCAAAGGCCATGCGAATGGCAGCAGAAGATCAGGTTGATTTTGCCCGGCGTACAACGGTGCTCCGTGATCGATTGATGGAAACGATACGTGTTATTCCTGAATTTGAATTAAACAGTCGCACAGAGGGTGCACCTCATATTGTGCACTTCTCCTATCCCGGGATGAAGGCAGAAGTGGCGCTGCACACCTTGGAGCAACTTGGCGTAACCATATCGACCCAATCTGCCTGTTCTTCACGTTCGGCTGAACCGAGTCGGGCTTTACTTGCAATGGGCAGAGATGCAGCTTGTGCTGCTGGTGGATTGCGTATTAGTCTTGGAGATGAACATACAGAAGAAGATGTAGCCTTGCTTGAACAGGCTTTACATCAGATGGTGGCGCAGTTGCGGCCCCTCGAAAGGCGGATGTAATGGATATGAAATATGATATGCTACTTCTCCGTTTCGGAGAGTTTATGTTAAAAGGCAAGAATCGCGCCCGATTTGAGAAAACGATCATTACACAGGTGAAAGCTTTGCTTAAACCTTATCCAGGAGCGAGCCTTCGCAAAGAATATGGCCGTGTCTATGTGGATCTTGGCGGCGAATCACATACTGAACTGATTAAGGTGCTGAAGCGGGTATTCGGTGTGATGTCGATTAGTCCGGTTAAAGTTACTCCATCCGAGCTTGATGAGATTGTGAAAACTGCAGTTGCGTTTATGGACGAAAGGGAGGACGAATTCAAAGAAGGCACCACATTCAAGGTAAATGTAAGGCGGGTATGGAAGGAGTTCCCGAACTCTTCCCATGAAATGAACCATTTGGTTGGTTCCCCGATCCTTCGGAAGTTCCAGCAATTGAGTGTTGATGTTCGCCAACCTGATATTGAACTGCGAGTGGAAATTCGGGATCAGGGCACCTATATTTTCAACGAAACCATTCCGGCAGTAGGCGGGTTTCCGCTGGGCACGAATGGCAAAGCAATGGTACTGCTATCAGGTGGTATAGACAGCCCGGTTGCAGCCTGGTCTTCCATGCGCCGTGGACTTGAAGTGGAATGTGTACATTTTTACAGTTACCCGTTCACAAGCGAGCGCGCCAAAGAGAAAGTCATTGATTTGGCACGTGCCCTTGCTGATCATGCAGGAACAATCAAGCTGCATCTGGTTCCGTTTACGGAGATCCAAACGGCATTTACCCAGCTGGGTCAGGATAACCTGATTATTACGCTGATGCGACGTTCAATGCTGCGAATTGCCTCCAAACTTGCTGAGCGTGAGCGGGCATTAGCACTGATCACCGGGGATAGCCTGGGCCAAGTAGCGAGTCAGACTCTTCCGAGTATGAATGTCATTGGTCGTGCGACGGATCTGCCACTGTTGCGACCACTGGTTATGATGGATAAACAGGAGATCATTACCTTGTCCAAACAGATCGGAACGTATGACATTTCTATTTTGCCTTATGAGGATTGCTGTACTCTCTTTGTGCCAAAGTCACCTTCAACCAATCCAAATCTTCGAATTGTGGATAAAATAGAATCAACAATGAGCCATCTGTCAGAATGGGTGGATCAGGCGGTGGAACAAACTGAAACGATCACACTGCACGCCGGTGAAACTTCTGTGGTAACGAATCCAACAGGAGACAATGGCATGAAGGATGACTGGTTCTAAACTCGATAAAAATTAGCATGGCTGACATAATAAGGGCTATGTTAACTGCAAAAAAGGACTGTCCGATGAAATATCATTCAGTCCTTTGCTGTATTCAGATGAAATTTTTAGTTTAAATTAGCCTACGAATAGGAGCGCTGCTGTTCCCCACCAGATCCCTTGTGGCTGGAACTGCTGGAGCGTTTGCGATAACCTGCAAAGACTACACCTGCAATAACTACAACGATAAAGAGAATGCGCAATGCCGGATGTTCAGTAAAGTAAGGCAAGAGTCGCTGTTCCTCAGTGATCATATTGGAAGCCGTATACCCGAGAACAATGGCTCCGACATAGATGATCCAAGGAAAGTGATTAATTAGCTTGATAAACAGGGTACTGCCCCAGACGATAATAGGTACACTAATCAGGAGTCCAAGGATGACAAGCACGAGATGCTGCTGCGCTGCTCCAGCAACTGCAATCACGTTATCTAATCCCATGGCTGCATCCGCGATCACAATGGTACGAATAGCAGTCCACAAGGAAGTTCCCGCTTGGACATCATTGTGTTCATCTCCCTGATCCGCCAATAATTTATAGGCAATCCAGATCAGGAGTATGCCTCCCACAAGCAAGAGCCACGGAACTTTAAGCAACCATAAAACAACAACTGTTGCTAAAATTCGAATCAAAAGTGCGCCGCCAGTTCCATATAGAATCGCCTTTTTCTGCACGGAAGGGTGCAAATTTCGAGCTGCGAGACCAATGACGATGGCATTATCCCCAGCCAGAATTAGATCAATAAAGACAACGTTCAGCAAAGCCAGCCAGAATGTGGGACTAAATAGCTCCATGAGATATGTCACTCCTTATATACGGTTCAATCATTAAGAATAGCATGGACAACTCCGACATACAAGTTAATGTGGGGGGATGAGGACATGGATACACTATGGCTGTTAACTGAAATTTTAATGATCAATCTGGTATTAAGTGGAGATAATGCGGTTGTTATTGCACTTGCCAGCAAGGATCTGCCACCAATACAACGCAAAAAAG
Organism: Paenibacillus sp. FSL M8-0212; assembly: GCF_038004645.1. Classification (NCBI taxonomy): domain Bacteria; kingdom Bacillati; phylum Bacillota; class Bacilli; order Caryophanales; family Paenibacillaceae; genus Paenibacillus; species Paenibacillus sp. FSL M8-0212. Next base: position 4,659,338 of record NZ_JBBORP010000001.1, read on the forward strand.
CGGTATGGTGGGGAGCTTTTGGTGCGGTGCTGCTGCGTTGTGTGTTAACCTTTGTAGCGGTATTATTGCTGGGAATTCCCTTTATCCAAGCGGCAGGTGGGCTGCTGTTACTCTGGATTGCAGTAAAGCTGCTGCTTCAAAATGAGGATGAAGTACATATTCGAGAAGCTTCTACGACCTGGAAAGCCATTCAAACCATTCTGATTGCCGATTTTGTAATGAGCTTGGATAATGTTTTGGCCATAGCTGCTTTGGCAGATGGAGATTTGGCTCTGATCGTCATCGGGATTGCAATCAGTATCCCCATCGTCGTATGGGGGAGTGGGTTGATTGTTGGTTTGTTGAAGCGATTTCCGATTCTTGTATTCGTTGGATCAGGCATCCTGGCCTTCACAGCAGGTGAGATGGTAATGAAAGACCCCAAGTTAGGAGAATGGCTGGGAGGTATGACATCAGAGGTGCATACGCTGCTACCCGTAGCCATGGCTTGTCTTGTGGTTGCGATTGGAGGCGCACATAAATTTGTGCGGAAGAACGCATAGTTTAATTTTGGATAAAAGCTTGAACATATGACCGTCTGAACCGTCCGGTTTAGGCGGTTTTGTGGTGAGATAATCCGCTTGTCAATACAACAACCATTGGGCTGGTCATAAGTTGCACATTTTAGGGTAATACAGGTAAAGGACACACGCAAAGTGCGACATAAAGTATAGTTTTTTGCCGAAACATCGGATACACTAGAAGCATGATTATAGGTTTGAATATCAACAGTCAACATGGAATGTCTATCGTTTATGAAGAAATAAAGTACATAGCCATAGTATAAGAGGTGATTTTAGATGAGGATGAGAAATGAAAAAGCGATTGGACTATTTATTGCAGCTGCGGGAATTATTATTCTGCTTGGCAAGTTTGGCGTGTTTGGATTTATTGGTCGTAATTTCTGGCCTTTGCTGATCCTGCTGCCAGGCATCGCCCTTCATGCGTTATATTATGCGCGTATTTCACCATCGTGGTCACTCGTTCCTGCCGGCATACTAACGGTGTATGGTGTTTTATTCAGTATAACGAATACATGGGGCGTTGGACTTATGAGCAGGCTGTGGCCAGCATTCTTGCTTGGGATCGCCATAGGGTTACTCGAATATGGAATGGCTGAACGACGAAGACCGGAATATGTGTTACCTGCAGCTTTGATCCTTGGTGCAGTGTCCATCATATTATTCGGATTTACCTTGCTGCAAACGGGAATAATCTATGTACTTGCTGTCCTTTTGATCTTGGGTGGAGTCTGGTTATTACTTGGACGAGGACGTCAAGGGAGAGGCTGGTAACATTCCCAGTGGTCTTTTCGTGCGAAATATCTTGATTTTTACCTATAATAAACTATAATATAAGGGATATAGACATGCGTCGGGATATCACCGACGCTTATTTTGTGAGTAACCTGCGAAATTGCGGGAAGTTTAAGTAGATATGATTTGAAATTGGAAAGGATATGGATACAAAACATGCATTCAAGAGAACACATTCGCAATATTGCGATTATTGCCCACGTCGACCACGGAAAAACAACACTCGTTGACAAGTTGCTCCAGCAATCCGGTACTTACCGAGATCACGAAACGGTACAGGAGCGCGTAATGGACTCCAACGATTTGGAGCGTGAACGCGGTATTACGATTTTGGCCAAAAACACGGCTATAACTTATAAAGATTACCTGATTAATATTGTGGATACACCAGGACACGCCGACTTCGGTGGTGAAGTTGAACGTATCATGAAAATGGTTGACGGTGTATTGCTCGTTGTTGATGCTTATGAAGGCTGTATGCCACAAACGAAGTTTGTACTTCGTAAAGCACTTGAGCATAACCTGACACCAATCGTTGTTGTAAACAAAATTGACCGTCCAGCGGCTCGTCCGACTGAGGTTATTGATGAAGTATTGGACCTGTTCATTGAACTGGGTGCCAACGACCAACAACTCGAATTCCCTGTTGTATATGCTTCCGCATTGAACGGAACATCCAGCATGGATAATGATCCTGCCAAACAAGATGACAACATGATGGCGATCTACAACACCATCGTTAGTCATATCCCACACCCTACCGAAAATGTTGAAGAACCGCTTCAATTCCTCGTTACTTTGATGGACTACAATGAATACCTTGGCCGTATTGCCATTGGTCGTGTTAACCGCGGTGTGATCCGTCAAGGACAATCGGTAACGGTTATTATGCGTGATGGTAAGAGCAAAACTGCACGTATCGAGAAACTGTTTGGTTTCCAAGGTCTCAAACGTATTGAGACGGAAGAAGCAGGAGCAGGCGACATCGTTGCCATTGCAGGGATCAAGGACATCAACATTGGTGAAACCATTGCCGACCCTAACAACCCGGAAGCTTTGCCAGTTCTGAAAATTGATGAGCCAACACTGCAAATGACGTTCCTCGTGAACAACAGTCCATTCGCAGGTCGTGAAGGTAAATGGGTAACTTCCCGTAAACTTCGTGAGCGTTTGTTAAAAGAGTTGGAAACAGACGTTTCCCTACGTGTTGACGAAACGGATAGCCCTGATGCATTTATCGTTTCCGGACGTGGTGAGCTTCACTTGGGTATCCTGATTGAAAATATGCGTCGTGAAGGATATGAGCTTCAAGTATCCAAACCAGAAGTTATCGTAAGAGAAGTTGACGGTAAGAAAATGGAACCTGTTGAGCGCTTGTTGATTGATATCCCTGAAGAGAGCATGGGTTCCGTAATGGAGAGCCTGGGCGCACGTAAAGCAGAGATGGTTAACATGGTTAACACAGGTAGTGGTCAAGTTCGTCTGGAGTTCCTGATTCCAGCACGTGGTTTGATCGGATATAGCACAAACTTCCTGACATTGACTCGTGGTTACGGTGTAATGAACCATGCATTTGACAGCTACGCTCCAGTAGTATCCGGTCAAGTGGGTGGACGTCACCAAGGCGTGCTGATTTCAACTGAAACAGGTACATCTACGTTCTATGGCATGATGGGCGTTGAAGATCGCGGTACGCTCTTCTTGGAGCCGGGTACTGAAATCTACGAAGGTATGATTGTTGGTGAACATACACGTGACAATGATATCGTTGTTAACATCTGCAAAGAAAAACAACTGACTAACGTTCGTTCTTCTGGTAAAGATGATACGGTTAAAATTAAAACTCCGATTATCTTCTCGTTGGAACAGGCGCTTGAATATCTGAATGAAGATGAATTTTGTGAGATTACACCAAAATCCATTCGTCTTCGTAAGAAGATCCTGAATAAATCCGAGCGTGAGCGTGCAGAAAAACAACGCAAAATGGCTTCTAAAGCCTAATAATAATAACAACAAAATAAAACATATAAGTTAACGTTTGATGGAACACATATGCACCATCGGCGTTAATTACAACCCACTAAAGTAGTGGAGGATACGGAATCGATTCTGTAGGAGCGAAGCGTTCGCCTTTATCCCCGGATTTTACCATTGAAAAATGGATCAAAAAAATTTGGGGATAACAGCGACCAAAAGAACGATCCGAATCCGAAACGGTCATATTTCAGAGCTTTGTAATTAATGTTGTTGGTGTTGTTCCATCAACCAGTTAACTTATACTCTAGCATGAACACGAAAGGAGCTGGCTGTGCATGCAAGCATGGTTCGCATCACACCCGATCGTAGCCTACATCGTCATCTTTGTATTGATTACTTACGTATATAACAAGGTGTTTCGGGTACGTCAGAAATTGCCACTTGGTAAGGAAATCGTTCTCTATATTTTGATGGCGATGGGCACATTCATGCTTCTTATTTTTCAAATCGACAAGCTTCCCATCATTCAATGTTTGCTGGTGGCGGTTGGTTTGATGTTATTAGTGAGAGTGCGTTATTTTATTGAAGGTCGTCAAAAGAAAAAAGCGGAAGCTGCCGCTCGAAATTCATAAATCCTGTCTTGTACAGACCATCCGTTTTCCTTAGGGAAAGCGGTTGTCTTTTATTTAGACAAAAACAGATGTGATAAAGGTGTTGAAGATATGAACTCAAATTCGAACGGACTGCCTCCACGGAGACAGGCACCGACGCAATCCGGTGCTTCTGGATCGAAGAATGGCAAGGGCAAGCAGCCTAAGAAGAAAAAGAGAATGAATGCTTTTGGCAGAATCCTTTTAAGTCTATTGGTTATTGCCATTGTGGTAGGCGGTGGATATGCGTACTGGGTATACAATCAAGTCGTGGATACAGGCATCGATAAACCGGTACCTCCCGGGATGTCAGCCACAACCAAACCGATCACGATGCTGTTATTAGGCACAGATAACCGTCCTGAAACTGGCACATATCTCTCGGATGTTGTTATGGTGGCTTCGTTGAATCCGGAGACCAAGACGGCAACCATTGTATCTTTGCCTCGAGACACGCGTATTCAATTGGATGGATACAAATCCAACAAGCTGAATTCCTATTATCCAAGATTCAAAGCACAGGAAAAAACCACTGGCAAAAATGCAGAGGATCAGATGAAAGAAATGATGGGCAAGTATTTGGATGTAGATATTAATTATACAACCGTCCTGAATTTCCAGGCATTCCGTGATGCTGTCAATGCCGTAGGTGGCGTGGATGTGACTGTGGATAAAAATATGTGTTATAGAGATACAGCCGATGGTACAGATATTAATCTGGTCGCAGGCGCACAACATCTCGATGGTAAAGCAGCACTAGATTTTGTTCGTTACCGCAAATCCAATTGTAATCCAAAGACTGATGAATCCAATGACTTTGATCGTAACAAACGTCAAAACCAAGTGCTGAACTCCATGCTGGATCAGATGAAATCTCTTGGGGGCATTACAAAGATCAGCAAAGTGATTGGTGCAGTGGACAAGAATATGACGACAGATGTGGAATCGGAACAAATGAAAAACTTTATCTCGACGTATTGGAACATTTCCACTTCGGATGTGCATTATACTCCGGTTACTGGAGAGTGGAGAAGTCCATATGTGTATATTAATGAAACGGAACTCGCCAATGCCAAGCAGGCTTTACAAGATACACTTTCAGGTAAAGTAACGGCTTCGCCTTCAGGCGAATAACCTTCATTCTTTTGGGATTGGAAGCACGTTAATCGGTATGCTATAATAACATAAACCAAGTATAAGAATTGCATAAAGAAGGTTAGGGGGCTGGTTGAATGTCCGAAGCCGTCACACAATTAACTGAATCTCTTTTACAGCAATTCAAGAATGAGACCTTTGTGCTTCTGAGCACAGTGGATGTAGAATCCGGAGGTCCGACTTCAACAGCCATCTCCTGGATTTATGCGGAGAATGCTTCTACTTTTCGTGTAGCAATTGATCATCGTTCACGTTTAGTGAATAACATGATTACTAATCCGCTCATTACGGTTACTGTCTTTGGAGAAGAGACGGTGTACGCAGTGAACGGACGTGCTGTGGTACGACAAGATCCGCTGCTGGACGTTCCATTTAATATGTGCTGTTTCGACATTACAATTGAAGCGGTGAGGAATGCTCTGTTTTACGGCGCTCAATTGTCCTCTGTGCCTCAATATGTCAAAATATATGATCAGCGTGCTGCTGAGAAATTAGATGAGCAGGTTTTTGCTGCAATGAAAAAAGCCTAGTGAGAGATCACTGGGCTTTTTGTTGTCTTTTGTCAGATGAATGCAGCTGCTGCATTTGTTGTTTTTGATTCACGTTTTCATCCGGATTTTGACGGACTTTGACATCTTTCGGGAGTTGAGGGATAATTCGTCCCACCATGTCAGCAAGTTCTGAAGCAAAACCGGAGATTGGGTGCCCTTGACGAATATGTTCACCGATTTCTTTAATTCTTTCGGTGACATCTGCATCAGCAGTAACGATGGAATCTACACCTTCGGGGTCTTTGCGAAGTGCTTCGGCAACTGCGTACTTAATGGTACCAACCCGAGCACGTTCCAGTTCACCATCAACATCGATGCCAACTACGGCTGTATTACCGAGTATGACGCAGTTCGCATCTTCAACACCTTCCACTTGCTTGGCAAGGGCTTTAAGGTGATTGATTCGTTTTTCATTTGGCATCCGGCCACTCTGTGCATCATCCGCAATGTTGGTATCATGGACTTCACCTGTATTCTCATTGAGGCGGTCCAAACGTGAAGGATTCATCCGATCTTCCTGTGCATTGAGCATGTGAGATCCTTTCCCTTGATCTTGCTGAGTTGTTACATTTCCTCCGTAACCTTTCGCATGTGTACCTTGATTCGGCGAAGCGCTACGTGTGGAACTGTTGCAACCTGTAAGTATAAAGATCAGAAGCAGCGTGCAAACCCATATTTTCATAAATGTTCATCCTTTCTTGGAGTTTTTCAGAATGGTTGACAATTATTTTGCCCTAGTCGAATACATTTATGTATGGGATCATGATTGTCCATGCCGCTGCTGAAAGATCACACTATCCATGCCTTTAACGACGCCGCTTTGGAGGGGATTGAATGAAAAAGATTTTTGTATTGGATACCAACGTGCTTCTGCATGACCCCAATGCCATATTTGCCTTTGAGGAACATGAGGTAATCATTCCCGCGGTTGTACTGGAGGAGATCGACTCCAAAAAAAGAAATGCCGATGAAATTGGGCGTAATGCCCGTAATGTATCCAGACTGTTAGACGGATTACGTGAGCTGGGTCACTTGCACAGTGGGGTACCTTTGGCTAATGGAGGTAACCTGAAAGTAGAGCTGAATCATCGGAGTTTCGTGAAAGTTCAGGAAATGTTTGGTGAAGTGTCCAACGATAATCGGATTTTGGCTGTCGCACTGAATTATCAGATTGAGGAGAATGAAAAGGAAGTAGTCGAACGTCAGGTCGTGCTTGTCAGTAAAGATGTACTTGTGCGTATCAAAGCGGATGTACTTGGTCTGTTCACACAGGATTACTTATCAGATCGGACGGCAGGACTCAGTGAGTTATATCCAGGTTATACGGCCCTAAAAGTTCATCCGTCAGTGATTGATGAGTTTTACACATATCGTTTTTTACCAATCAAACCGTTACAATTGTCTTATTCGTTGTATCCGAATGAATTTGTCATTCTCAAGGATGAGATGGGAACCAATAAATCGGCTTTGCTTAAAGTGAACACAGAGGGAACCAAGCTGGAGCCGCTTTTCCTCAGTAATGACAATGTCTGGGGCATTAGCGCACGTAACGCACAACAACGCATGGCACTGGAACTGCTTTTGAATGATGACATCCCGCTTGTTACCATCACCGGTAAAGCTGGAACAGGGAAAACCTTGCTGGCACTTGCAGCAGGTCTGCTTAAGGTAGAGGATGATCATAAGTACAAAAAACTGCTGATCGCTCGCCCTGTTGTTCCCATGGGGAAAGATATCGGTTACTTGCCTGGTGAGAAGGAAGAAAAACTTCGTCCATGGATGCAGCCGATTTATGATAATCTGGAGTTTTTGTTTGACACCAAAAAAGCCGGAGATATCGATAAAATTCTAATGGGGCTTGGCAGTATTCAGGTGGAGGCTTTAACGTATATTCGTGGAAGATCGATACCTGGACAGTTTATCATAATTGATGAAGCCCAGAATCTCTCCCGCCATGAAGTGAAGACCATTGTATCAAGGGTCGGTGAAGGCAGTAAGATTATTTTGATGGGAGACCCTGAGCAGATAGACCATCCGTATCTTGATTCTGCCAGTAACGGCCTGACGTATATCGTGGAACGGTTCAAGCAAGAGGGAATCAGCGGACACATCATGCTCGAAAAAGGAGAACGGTCCAAGCTGGCACAGCTTGCAGCTGATTTATTGTAAAATTAAGGGGGATTTATTTCCCGGAAAATGTTGTTATTGAAGCCGGCTCCTGGAGCCGGCTTTTTGCTGAAAAAATAAGTAAGCGTTATTACACAGAACTCGATATGCTCGTATTATGCAAAAATCCGAAAAAGTGTTTTTCGGCAGGGTAGGACAAGAGTACTACTTATTTGTTACAATAATTGCTGCAGGAAAAAACTAGGTGAACAGGGAGGGAAGTTAATGAAGCGTAGACATCAGGTTGTTTTGTTCGCGGTATTGCTGCTTTCGTTAACGATCTTGTCACCGAGTTTTGACTTTAGAGGTTCACAGCTCAATCAGGAACGCGACCAGGAGAAGGATACCTTTCCGGGTTCGTTGTCCCGTAATGAAGATGCTCAAGCTCCGCTGGAGATTGTAGTGGCCATGTCGGATGTAGAGTTCCAAGCCTTTCAAAAAATAGCTAAAGAAGTTGCTGCTTCCCAGCTGGTAGAGATTAATCTTCGGAATGAGAAGCCGGATACATATAAGCATGTTTTGGATCTTGAATTTTCACTAGGGGAGAATGGTGATGTTGTTCTGCTTGATAGTAAGGAAGTGCAATACTATGCCCAAAAAGGGTACCTGTATCCGTTAAACGGAACAACATTGTCGAAGTCGCTAGGAGATACGGTAGTTGGGTTACGGGGAATGACAGAGTGGAATGGTTATCAATGGGGGATGCCTTTTGATTTTGATCCGTACATTCTGGCTGCACAATCTTCATTTCTGAAAAGATCTGGTCTGGAGTCATTACCTCACAATAAAGATCAGTGGGTCAGACTTACTCAACAAGCCATTGCGGAAGGCATCCCTTTAATTACAATGAACATCAATGATATGTACGGGACAAATGCGTGGCTGAATCATTTGGAACCAAGGATGGCGCCAGATCAAGTTAGTCAAACGCAAATAGATTCGCAAACAAGAGATCTTCAGCAGGGGATTCAGTTGATGAATCAGATTCAGCCCCTTATTAGGCTCAAGTCTACCAATCCAGGGTTTTCTCCAACTGCTGACCAGAACGACACACCGATGGTTGTATCATTGTTATCTCAATTATTAAGTGCAGATCAAGAGAGTGCAGTTGATGAAGATTCTTTGGAGCGGTTTTCTTTCGAAACCTTGGAAACTGTAAACTCCAGAAGCCTCGTTATTACTGCGGGTTCGGTTGAGGCTGAGGAGGCCAGTAGATGGATTGAAGGAATGACGTCCGCTACGACACAGCTGAAATGGTACCAACAGGTTAACCGGTTGCCCGCAAAGCAACAGGAGCTGGATTTGGAGTCTGAGAAACTCGTTGGACGTTATGATATGACAAAGGGACAATCCTGGTTCTCAACCACCCAAGATGTCCCCGCTGCAACGACCGAAAGTCATGCTCTAATAACTCGTTTTCATAAAAAAGTACAACAATTCTTAAAGGGAGAAATTACAGCGAATCAATACGTAGACAGTATTAGAACGGCGAACTAACTTTAAAAGGATATAGCTAGTTTTACTTCCAGTATGCCTTCACTTGTTGAAACATCGGTTGCTTTGACAAACGACAGGATTTTCTGTGGATAGAACCCAAGGTCAAATTCTCTTTCCAGCATTCGGCGAGTAGTGTCTGGTAATTCAAGCTGGTTGAATACAAGTTTGTCCACATGAAAACGAATGGAGTTTTGAGGTTCATTTTCTACCGTATAATGTCCTTCAATGCTTAATTGCAATTGATCCCGCTGACCGGAAGCTATAATCTTATCCTGATTAAACTGAAAGGCAAAATCTTCAAAGATTGAATTTTGGGAACGCAGAAATGCATTAAGCTCATCCTGCCCAATTCGAATCGTATACGTTGTTCCAGTCGTGGATATACCTCCGTTTTGTTTTTGGATAAAATCGGGCAGGTTCTGCATGGCAGATGCCAATGCTTTGAAATATCGTTTCACCTCATAGATGCCGATATTCTCCCAATAAAGGGTTAATTCATCCATCAGTTTCTGAATCGCTGCCGCATCTCCGCTGGTGGCTATTTGGGCATCCACTTCTTTTTGCAAGGTGACTACACGTTCCCGCTGGTTTTGAAGATTAGTCTTCATTTCGGTTAATTCTGTTGTAGTCTGACGAATCTGAGTGGAAGTCTGTTGCAGGGTGTGATAACGGTCCTGATACTTGTCCAGCACAGCCTGATCCCGTCCGATAATAATCTGGTAATAATCATACAGTACAAACAAGTCTTTGAACGACCTGGCTCCCAGGACCGTCATGAGGAGGCTGTCGCGTTCTCCTGTGTAGTAGGACCTCACGACAGCTCCGGCCCGATCTTGCTGAATATGTATCTGCTCTTCCTGTTCCTGAAGCTGGACGGATAATGTCTCGTATTGTTGAGCCAGCTGTTTCTGCCTTTCGGCGATCCGTTCGATTTCGTGATCGATTTCAACGATGGATAGACTTTTTTGCAATATCTCACGTGTATCCTCAGGTGAAGACTCTCCATAGGCATGGGCTAAAGGTAGCTGGAGGAATAAAATGATGCATAATATAAAGGCGGCAATGCCGTATTGACGATTCACCGATCCATTCTCCTTTCCGCTTCTTAAATGACAATCGTACAGGCTTGTTGTCTTCCAGACAATATATGAAACAAATACGTGAAATATCCTTAGTGGTTACATAACACCATGAACATTCATTAATCTGAACACAACAAAAAAGCAACCCGACAGTTATCGGATCACTTTGATGCTGCAGGTGGATTAGAGCGGCAACCCCATTTCGAATACGGTCCAGTAGCTGAACCCCGTGAATGTTACGATCATATAACCCCAGAAGAGCAATATGTACGTTCGCTCGGTAAATTTCAAGTATCCCAAAATGACAAAAAACGCAGTCTGCAGGAAAAAAAGCAAAGCCATTTCGACCAGATCTCCCGCAAAAGCCATCAGGCCAATTGCAAGCGTGAAGAACCCGAGTACCCGAAACATGCGTGCCACGGTAAATCCTCCTCTCCTAAGTACGTTCATAGATTGTCTACACAACATTATACCGGGAAAGGAAAAACGTGTAAACAAATTTGGATATGAAAGCGAATTCTTTTTTTACTCAAAGTAAGTATATAGGGATATGTTTTACGTATGTCACGTATGAGCAAGCCTGAATGTGGAAATACATTTTAGTATGAAATCAATTCTATGAACTCTATGAGAGGCATAAGAATGAATGAAGCAGCTTTTATACCTAATTCACATACCGGGCTTCCGGTAATGCGGACGGTTATTTTAGGATGTTGTTAGGAGGGTATTATAGCATGACTGCAGTGAGACAGGATGCTTGGAGTACAGAGGACGATTTGATATTGGCTGAGGTTACTTTGCGTCATATTCGGGAAGGCAGTACACAATTGGCCGCTTTTGAAGAGGTGGGCGAAAAAATAGGCAGAACATCTGCCGCATGCGGTTTTCGCTGGAACAGTTGTGTACGTAAAAAGTATGATTCTGCCATCAGTAACGCCAAGGCACAACGACAAAAACGAAGTTATCTCAGAAAGCAGCCAGCTATGCTCGGACCGCAGGTTGCAGCATTGTCTACACTGGACACTGAAGAACATCTGTACAAATCAGATGGGATCTCAGACGATTCATTATCGATGGATGCAGTAATCCGCTTCCTGCGGCAATGGAAGGGAACAGTGCAGGAGAGTAATCGTCAACTCAAGATGCTGGAGAAGGAGCTTCGCGAGAAAGAAGATGAATTGCTTGAACTACGTCTTGAGAATGACCGTCTCTCCAAGGAAGTGAATGAAGTACAGACGGATTACCGTGTGGTGAATGACGACTACAAAGCTTTGATTCAGATTATGGATCGGGCTCGCAGACTCGCATTTTTGTCCGAAGAAGAAGAGGAACTTAAGACACGTTTCAAGATGGATGCCAACGGGAATCTGGAACGAATTGAATAACAAGTTCAGACGTTTGATTTGTGAAAGTCAGGTATGAACCCGCCACACCTCCGTTACACAACGGCAGGTATGACGGGTTTTTAGTTTGGTGTTTTTGTTCTATTATAGATAATAGAAGAGCAACTACTGAAGCGGAGAGGAGTGCATCATATGATCATTGACATCGTAGGAGCGGGGGCACTGGGTCTTTTATATGGCGGGAGACTGCTGGCGTCAGGTAACCAGGTCAGATTTTGGACGAGAACAACAGCTCAGGCTGACCTCCTCCGCCATAATGGAGTAACCATTGTGGAACAAGACGAAGAGATACACATTTTACCGGATCAAATACAGGCGAAACCAATAAGTGAGCTGACTGACACATGGATGAACACACCAGGAGAATGGTTACTGCTCATGGTTAAGCAGACAAGCATTGATGATTTCATTCATGAGATTAGTCCGTTACAAGATCATGTGCTGAATATCGCTTGTTTTCAGAATGGGATGGGCCATCTGGCAAAACTTCAGGCAGCTTTGCCAAAGTCGCTTTTGTGTAGTGCGGTTACAACAGAAGGTGCGAAGCGTACACAAAGTCAGGTAACTCGTGCAGGTACAGGTGAAACCAGGCTGGGGAGGTACAACATACATATAGTAGCTTCTACCTCTATAGAGGAGGAGAGAACATTTACTCTGTCGGGATCGTTGCAGCAGGCAGGATTTGACTGTACAGTGTCGAATGAAATCGATAAGCTGATATACAGGAAACTATTGATTAATTCAGTCATTAACCCGCTTACGGCACTATGGCGAATCCCTAATGGAGAATTGATCGTCAAGGAAGAACGAAAGAGGCTAATGCGCCAGTTATATGATGAAGTATTGTTAATCTACTCTGCAAGTGGAATATGTTTGGATCAGGATATGTGGGATCAACTGATATCGGTCTGTCGTTCTACTGCCACGAATACTTCCTCTATGCTTGCAGATGTTCTCGCTGGACGTGGTACAGAAGTGAGGTCAATTAACGGTCATGTTGTAAAGATGGCACAGAAGTTGGACCTTGTTGCACCTACACATGAAATACTGCTTCATCTGATTGAAGGAATGCAACCGGAAGGAGTGAATTAATGGGACTTTTTATTGTGTTGAGCATATTGCCCTTTTTTCCGTTCTTTCTTGTCTATTGGGGCATGTACGTATGGAAAAAAGACAAACGGAACGCCATGCGGATGGCAATGGATGTCACCACTTTTTTTCTTGTTTTTTCAGTATCGGCGTTATTCAACTTAACATTTGATTCGAATTTTGGTTTTTATCTGACACTATTACTCATACTACTAGCACTTGGATTCATCGGAGGTGCGCAAAATCGACTAAAGGGGAAGGTCGATGGGGGGAGAATGTTCCGGGCCGTATGGCGCATGGCCTTCATCATTATGAGTTTCGGGTATGTTTTGTTTACTTTATTTGGATTATTTAGATACTTCATGAAACAGATGTGAGGTTACATAACGCAAAAGAGGCAAAAAATGTGTCGATTTTGTCGAAAACTGAAAAAAACATTACTTTCTGAAAAAGTAATGTAGATTTTTTTGACCGGTGGTTGTATAATCTATAAACATATAAACCATATCAATTTAGGGGGAACGTGTTAGATGAAAAGGAAAAGTCTATTAGTCCTTTTGACGCTGATTTTGGCGTTCGGTACCGTACTTGCAGCGTGCGGATCGAAAAACGAAGGCACAGGTAACACCGATACTGGTTCTGCAAGCGAAGGAAATGGTCTTGCAAAAGATCAAATTCTGAAAATCAACCTGTCAGCTGAACCTCCTACGTTGGACCCGGCTCAAGCAAAAGACAGCCAAACCAACACAGTTCTGAAATTCTTGTATGAAGGTCTTGTACGCATCGATGCTGATGGTAAAGAACAAGCGGGCGTAGCTAAAGACTGGACAATCTCCGAAGATGGTTTGAAATATGTTTTCAACCTGAACCCGGATGCTAAATGGAGCAACGGTGATGCAATCACTGCCGAAGACTTTGTTCGTTCTTGGGAACGTGCTTTGAAACCGGAAACAGCTTCTCCATATGCATACCAATTGTACTACATCAAAGGCGCTGAAGGTTACAACCTCAGCAAAGATGAAACATACAAAGGTACTAAAGTCACAGATTTCTCACAAGTAGGCGTTAAAGCTACTGATGAGCACACATTGGAAGTAACTTTGGAAAACCCAACACCTTACTTCTTGGGTCTGACAGCATTCTACACGTACTACCCAGTACATGCATCTGCTGACACAAATGACAAATTCTTCACAGACTACAAAAACATGATCGTTAACGGACCATTTGTAATGGATCAATACTCCAAAGGTCAAAAAATTGTTGTGAAGAAAAACGATGGTTACCATGCAGCTGCCGATATTAAATTGGCTGAAATCGATATGTCTCTGACGAACAGCAGTGCTTCCGAACTGCAAGCTTACAAATCAGGACAATTGGACTACACTGGTGCACCTAACGGTGAAATTCCATCCGACCAAATTCCTTCTGTAAAAGCGGAATTGCCGGACGAGTTCAAAGCTACTGGTATTGCAAGTACGTACTACTATCAGTTCAACGTAAACGAAGCACCATTTAACAACGTTAAAATCCGTAAAGCATTTGCAATGGCAATTCAACGTCAGCTGATTGTTGACAAAGTTACACAAGGTGGACAAATTCCAGCATTCGGCTTTGTACCTCCAGGTATCCGTGGTGAAAACGGCGAATTCCGTGATGAGCACAAAGACGATTACTTCACAGAAAATGTGGAAGAAGCTAAAGCATTGCTTGCTGAAGGTATGAAAGAAGAAGGTTACACAACATTGCCAGCTGTTACGTTGATCTACAACACTAGTGATGGTCACGCGAAAATCGCTTTGGCGGTTGCTGACATGTGGAAACAAAATCTTGGTGTTGATGTGAAAACAGAAAACCAAGAGTGGGGCGTATTCCTTGAGAACCGTCAAAACCAAAACTTCCAAGTAGCTCGTGCAGGTTGGTCTGCTGACTACAACGATCCATACAACTTCTTGGAAATGTGGACTACTGGAAACACAAACAATGATTCCAAATTCAGCAACGAACAGTATGACAAAGATGTTAAAGACACTGTAAAATCTGCTGATCCAGCTGCACGTATGGCTGCATTTGCTGACGCTGAGAAAATCCTGATTCAAGATGAAATGGGCGTTATGCCAATCTATTACTACACTAACGTATCTTTGACCAAGCCTTACCTGAAAGGCGTACAACTTGATTTCAGTGGAGCTATTGACTTCACGCGTGCATATCTGGAAGAGAAATAAGTTGTTCTGAAGTCTAATATGAATACTTCGGGATATATATGTGGAATTCCATATATATCCCGATTTTTTGTATGTGCACCGATTTTCCTTATAATTCTTGAAATTTCCGATAAATGGATTGGACTTTATTTCTGTCTAATTCTACAATCGATTTGTATACAAAATATTGTTTGTGGAGGTGTGCAAGGGTTGGTTAAGTATGTGTTGAAAAAACTATTATTTATGCTGCTATCGCTTTTCATACTCGCATCTGCAACCTTCTTCCTGATGAAGGCTATTCCGGGTGACCCTTTTACATCCGAGAAAAAAGTATCGCCTGAAATTCGGGTTTTGCTGGAACAGAAGTATGGATTGGACAAACCGATGTATGAACAATACCTGAAGTATATGGGTGGAATCCTTAAGGGAGATTTCGGAGTCTCAATGAAATATCTCAATCGAGATGTAGCCGGAATGATCGGCGAAACATTCACCGCTTCGCTGAAGCTTGGAGTGTTTGCAATTGTTATCTCCATTATCGTGGGTGTTTTGCTGGGGCTTATTGCTGCAGTTTACCATCGTAAACTCATTGATGATATCACGATGATCCTCGCTGTTATAGGTATAGCTGTTCCGAGCTTCTTGCTTGCGTCACTATTGCAGTATCTCTTTGCTACTAAATTAGGCTGGTTTAACGTTATGGGCTTTGATGGTCCATTGGATTACGTTCTTCCGGTTGCAGCGCTATCTGCATCTCCGATTGCTTTTATCGCTCGTTTGACGCGTTCGAGCATGCTTGAAGTCTTACATGCAGATTATATCAAAACAGCTAAAGCCAAAGGTCTGAAATGGCCTGCAATTATGTTTAAACACGTTGTAAGAAACGGTATTCTACCAGTAGTAACTTATGTTGGTCCAATGACAGCGAATATCATCACAGGTTCCGTTGTAATTGAACAGATCTTTAACATCGGGGGAATTGGTAAAGTATTCGTAGAGAGTATCACAAACCGTGATTACACTATGATCATGGGGATTACAATTTTCTATGGTATCCTCCTGATGTTGGCTCGTTTCTTTACGGATATCGCTTACGTGCTGATTGATCCTAGAATTAAGCTGGAAAGCCGGAAGGGGGCATAACGTTGTCTGGCACGAATAATAAAAAAAATGAAACGGCGAACACGAACCTGACTAGTCAGGCAGCGGTAAAACCGCAAGAAAGTGTATCCCTTTTTAAAGATGCCATGTACAGACTTGCAACCAATAAGGCTGCTATGATAAGTCTGGGTGTATTGGTTCTTGTCGTGATTTTCTCTTTGATTGGTCCAACTTCTTTGTTTACAAGTTATAATTATTATTCCAATGATTTGTTGAATGCCAATGCAGCGCCGAGTGCGGAGCACTGGTTCGGTACGGACGAGCTTGGTCGTGACGTGTGGGTAAGAACTTGGGTAGGAGCACGTGTATCCCTTACTGTAGGTTTGGCCGCAGCCTTGATTGACCTTGTTATCGGGGTTATTTATGGAGCGATCATGGGTTTCTACGGTGGACGTGTAGATGGAATTATGAACAAGTTTTCCGAAATCCTCTACTCCTTGCCGTACATGCTTGTTGTAATTTTGTTGCTGGTTGTACTGGAACCAAGTCTGACAACGATTATCATTGCCCTCACCATCACAGGCTGGATCAGCATGTCATGGATTGTGCGTGGTGAGATTATGCAACTCAAAAACAGAGACTTTATTCTTGCTGCAAGGTCCATGGGAGCAAGCACAGGGCGTCAATTGTTCCGTCATTTGCTGCCCAATGCAATAGGACCGATTCTTGTAACATTGACATTGTCTATTCCAAATGCAATCTTTGCTGAAGCGTTCCTGAGCTTCCTTGGATTGGGTGTATCAGCACCAAGATCTTCACTTGGTTCTATGATCAATGATGCACTTACAGGCTGGACGCTATTCCCGTGGCGGATGTGGTTCCCAGCAGGTCTAATGGTTCTTACAATGCTTGCATTTAACTTGCTCGGAGACGGTCTGCGTGACGCACTCGATCCGAAATTACGTAAATAGAAACAGGAGGTGGGATTATGGAGCCGATTTTAACTGTCAAAGACCTGAGTGTGTCGTTCTCAACACGTTCTGGTGAATTTGATGCCGTTAAACATGTGAGTTTTGAACTTGGCAAAGGAGAGACGCTGGGGATCGTAGGTGAATCGGGTAGTGGTAAGAGTGTTACCGCCCAAACCATCATGAAATTGATTCCCTCCCCGCCTTCGAAGGTCAAAAGCGGAGAAATTACTTTTCACGGGCAAGACCTGCTGAATAAGACAGACAAACAAATGGAAGCGATTCGTGGTAAAGATATCGGTATGATCTTCCAAGATCCAATGACTTCTTTGAATCCTACCATTAAAATTGGTAAACAAATTACCGAAGTATTGCGCAAGCATCAGAACATGTCCAAACAAGCGGCGAATAAAGCGGCTTTGGAGATGCTGGAACTTGTAGGTATTAAAAATGCGGCTATTCGCATGAATCATTATCCTCACCAATTCTCTGGTGGTATGCGTCAGCGTGCCATGATTGCGATCGCACTTGCATGTCGTCCATCCCTTCTGATTGCGGATGAGCCGACAACTGCACTTGACGTTACAATTCAGGCTCAAATTCTGGATGTCATGAAAGACATGCAGCAAAAGCTGGGAACATCGATCATGCTGATTACGCATGACCTTGGTGTCGTAGCGGGTATGTGTGACCGTGTTGTTGTTATGAAGGAAGGCGAAGTTGTTGAAACAGGAACAACTGCTGAAATCTTTAGTAACCCTCAACATCCATACACGATTAAATTGTTGAATGCCTTGCCTCGTCTGGACGAGCCCAAAAAGGAAAAACCAGCTCCGGCTGGTATTATCAAAGGCAGCAATAAGCCTCTGGTACAAGTGAAAAACTTGAAACAGTACTTTAATTTGGGTAAAGGTAACATTCTCAAAGCGGTCAATGACGTAAGCTTTGATATCTTTGAAGGTGAAACACTTGGCGTTGTAGGCGAGTCTGGTTGTGGTAAATCCACAACAGGTCGTACCATTCTGCGTCTTTATGAGCCAACTGGCGGAAATGTTAACTTCAACGGAACGGATATCTACAAGTTGTCCCCGCGTAAAATGAAAGAAATGCGTAAAGATATGCAGATGATCTTCCAAGATCCATATGCATCTCTTAACCCGCGTTTCAATGTTATGGATATTATCGGGGAGTCCCTCGATATTCATGGTCTGGCTTCCAGCTCTAAAGAGCGTAAGAGACGAGTGGAGGAACTGCTTGATCTGGTAGGTTTGAATCCAAGTCATGCTCTTCGTTATCCACATGAATTCTCCGGTGGTCAAAGACAACGGATCGGGATTGCGCGTGCACTCGCTGTAGACCCTAAATTCATCATCTGTGATGAGCCATTGTCTGCACTGGATGTATCCATTCAGGCACAGGTCGTTAAATTGCTTGAAGAACTTCAGCAACGTCTCGGCTTGACTTACCTGTTTATCGCGCATGACTTGTCGATGGTTAAACATATCAGTGACCGTGTCGCTGTAATGTACATGGGTAAAGTGGTTGAGCTCGCAGAAAGTGAAGAACTATATGCGAACCCTATCCACCCTTATACCAAAACATTGCTCTCAGCAATCCCTGTACCTGATCCGGAAGTGGAAGCGAACAAACGTCGCATCTTGCTGCCGGAAGAGCATATGAGCCCGATTCAGAATGGATCTGGTGGTCCTGCAAATGACCCGTACAACCTGGAAAATGCTCAATTGATTGAGGTTTCCAAAGGTCACTGGGTTGCAGAACCTTACGTATAATAGGAATATTAATGCGATATGCTATTATTGATGTATTAAATGCCGCCGACTCGTTCGGCGGTTTTTTTCGTATTTTAATCACTTTCTTTTGACGAAGAGGCCTTGAATTCGGTACAATCAAGAAAGGCTCTTTGAAGCAGAATAGGAGGCAGACCTCATGAACGGTATTACCGAGGCACTCCGCAGCGGATCAAGACTTGCAGAAGATTATATCTGTTCAAGAGATGCTGCGCGTGGCCTTTACGAGTATGACATTCGCTGGAAATCAGGACTTCAGGCGCGTGCCGAGTGGCTGGACCAATCGGAAAACACACGTATTGATCGTCGTGATCTGGCAGAGTATTTACGTATATATAATAAGCGGGTGAACGACCATGGAGAGGTTCATGCGTCCATCACACGTCTTGCCGAACAAGATGCACTAGTGGTTACAGGAGGACAGCAGAGCGGTCTGCTCACCGGACCACTGTTCGTCATATACAAAGCCGCCAGCGTAGTGGCAGCTGCGCGTGAAGCGGAAGAAAGACTTCAACGCCCGGTAGTCCCAGTATTTTGGATTGCTGGTGAAGACCATGACTGGGATGAGGTTAACCACACATATCTACCTGATCATCAGGGAGACATGAAGAAGGTCAAGTTACAAGGACGATTCGCAGGAAGGGATTCTGTGAGTAATGTTCATGTGGATACGCAGCAGTGGATGAATGTACTCGAACAGGTGGAACATCTTTTACCTGATACGATACATAAACCAGGACTGATGAAATGTATCACAGAGATCCATCAATCCAGTTCAAATCTGAGTGATGCATTTGCCCGCATGATATCTGCCTTGTTTGCCAGTAGTGGACTTGTTCTAATGGATGCATCGGATCCAGATTTACGCAGGTTGGAACAGCCCGTGTTTGAGCGGTTGATACGAAAAAATGAAGTGCTGCGCAGCGCATACACACAAGGTGCTTCGCTGGTACAACAAGCTGGTTATGCTATGCCTGCCGAAGTAGCGGAGGATGGAGCCAATCTGTTCTACATTCATGAAGGTACGCGTCTGCTCTTGTTGTTGAAGGACGGTTTATATAGTGATCGCAAAGGTTTGGTTTCTTTCACAGAGGAACGTTTGCTTCAGGAACTGGGAGAACATCCGGAGCGCTTCAGTAACAACGTATTGACACGACCATTAATGCAAGATTCCGTGCTGCCTGTAGCCGCTGTTATTTTGGGGCATGGTGAAATTGCATATTGGGGTTTGACTCGGGAAGCATTCCGTCAGTTCGGACTGCAAATGCCCATTTTGTTGCCGCGGTTGTCTTTCACCATTATGGAAGATATTCATCACAAACATATGAAACAATATGGACTTTCTTATCAGGATGTTCAATATCATATGGAAGAAAAGAAGGAACAGTGGCTCGCACAACAGGAGACGTTCCAGGTAGATGAACAGTTTGACAAGGTTCAGGAAGCGTTTCTTGATCTGTATGGACCATTGCTAGATGAGATCGCGGAGATTCATCCGGGGCTGGAACGAATTGGCGATACCAATTTGGGTAAAATCAACGAGCAAATGCAATATCTGAAACAGCAGACTCACAAAGCCATCGAAGACAAACATAATGTGAGTCTAAGGCACTGGAACGGCATTCAGAACTCCTTATTCCCAACGGGCAAACCACAGGAACGAGTACATAATGCACTCTTTTACCTGAATCGTTATGGCACCGAGTGGATCGACGAACTGATTAAGGCCTCAAGTGAATTCCTTGGAGAGCATAAGGTTATTGCACTATAGAGCCCTTTATAATAGAAGAAACACATAAACGAGGAGGACATGGAATGACTACACCTGCATTGCAAAACAGTATTGTTAAAGATATGGGACTCGCTTCAGAGGGTCATCTGAAAATTGACTGGGTAGAAGCGCATATGCCGGTACTGAACCGTATTCGTCGCCAATTTGAACAGGATCTTCCTTTTAAAGGTTTGAAGGTTGCCATTTGTCTTCATCTGGAAGCAAAAACAGCTTACTTGGCAAAAGTGATCCAAGCGGGTGGGGCGGAAGTAACGATTACGCACAGCAATCCATTGTCTACACAAGATGATGTTTGCGCAGCATTGGTGGAAGACGGCGTTACGGTGTATGCGAAGTACAATCCGGAGCCTGCGGAATTCAAATCACTGCAACTGCGTGCGCTTGAGGTGAAGCCTGATCTCATTATTGATGATGGTGGAGACTTTGCAACCATTATTGCATCCGAGCGCCCTGACCTCGCAGCAACCATTCGCGGAGGAGCAGAAGAAACGACAACGGGTATTATTCGTTTGAAAGCATTGGCGAAAGAAGGCCAATTAAAGTTTCCGATGGTTGCGGTTAATGACGCATACTGCAAGTATCTGTTTGACAATCGCTACGGTACTGGACAATCTGCATTCGACGGAATTATTCGTACAACTAACTTGGTTATCGCTGGTAAAAACGTAGTGGTAGCAGGTTATGGCTGGTGTGGTAAAGGTGTAGCGATGCGCGCCAAAGGTCTTGGTGCGAATGTGATCGTAACCGAGATCGATCCAATCAAAGCGGTAGAAGCACACATGGACGGGTTCCGGGTCATGACGATGGTGGAAGCCGCCAAATTGGGAGATTTCTTTATTGCAGTTACAGGCAATAAGGATGTTATCACAGGTGAGCATTACGATGTGATGAAGGACGGAGCGATCCTGAGTAATGCAGGTCACTTTGATGTTGAAGTGAATAAACCTGAACTGGCTAAACGTTCCGAATCGATTCGCACAGTTCGTCGCAACATTGAGGAATATCGTTTCAAAGACGGTCGTAAAATGTACCTTCTTGCAGAAGGTCGTCTTGTGAACCTGGGTGCAGCAGATGGTCACCCTGCCGAAATCATGGATACGACGTTTGCTCTGCAGGCGCTTGGTCTGCGTTATGTAAGTGAGAATTATGAAAACTTGGGTAAAAACGTTGTTAATGTACCTTATGATATTGACCAGCAGGTTGCCAGCTATAAACTTGAAAGCCTGAATATTGGTATCGACTCCTTGTCAGCTGAGCAAGAGAAATACCTGGATAGCTGGAAATTTTAAGCACTATCCAATAATTACAAGCTGATGAAATGATTCAATAGGTATAGAATGGTTTATTGATGATATGGCTCATGTGCGGGTAGACATACGATTGCCCGTTTACGGGAAGCGTCTTTGATCCTGAGTGACAGGATCAAGGACGTTTTTTTATGCTGAAAAATTAAAAAATCAAGTAATGCAAGAAGGGTTTTGATTTTTTTGTGCGAATCTATTATGCTTAGGTGGTGGAAAGTGGGGCAAAGTGGGAGAAACGGGTGAGGAGTGAGTGGGCCAATGTTTATGGGGGAGTTCCAACATAGCATTGATGATAAGGGTCGGGTTATCATTCCGGCTAAATTCCGCGAATCTCTGGGACCGTCTTTCGTTGTCACACGGGGTTTGGACCAGTGTCTTTTCGTGTACCCCATGGAGGAGTGGGGGGTCATGGAACAGAAGCTCAAAGCACTGCCATTGATGAAATCTGATGCACGTGCGTTTACCCGGTTTTTTTTCTCGGGTGCAACCGAATGTGAACTGGACAAACAGGGCAGGGTAAATCTGCCGGGCAATTTAAGAGAGTATGCCAAGCTGGACAAGGATTGTGTTGTTCTTGGCGTGTCGAACCGGGTGGAGATTTGGAGCAAAGGCATATGGGAGAGTTATTTCAATCAATCCGAAGAAGCATTCAACGACATTGCCGAAAAGCTGGTCGATTTTAATTTTGATTTATAAAGTCAGGAGGGGTGCAGGTTGTTTCACCACATAACCGTACTCAAAGAAGAGGCAACAGAGGGATTAAACATCAAGCAGGACGGTATATACGTGGACTGCACTTTAGGCGGTGGCGGACATAGCTCCGTGATTGCTTCCAAGCTCGGTCCAGGGGGACGTCTGATCGCACTTGATCAGGATGATTGGGCTTTGGATAATGCTCGCGAGAAGCTCGCTGCTTATGGAGAACGTGTAACATTGGTGAAAACCAATTTTCGAGATCTGGAACAGGTACTCAAGGATCTGGATGTACCAATGAAGGATGGTGCACCACAGGTCGACGGTATTTTGTACGACTTGGGTGTGTCATCTCCGCAATTTGATGAAGGAGAACGTGGTTTCAGCTACAATCACGATGCTCCGCTCGATATGCGAATGGACCAGGATGCAATGCTAACGGCCAAAGAGATTGTGAATGAGTGGCCAGAAGAAGAGATTGCTCGAATTTTGTATCGCTATGGTGAAGAGAAGTTTTCGAGAAGAATTGCCCGTGTTATCGTCGGAAAACGAGCGCAGTCTACCATTGAGACGACAGGTGAACTCGTGGAACTGATCAAGGAAGGCATCCCGGCGGCAGCTCGCCGTACTGGTGGACATCCTGCCAAACGCAGCTTCCAGGCATTACGCATTGCCGTCAATGATGAGTTGGGTGCGTTCGAAGAAGGCTTGCATCAGGCTGTTCGTTGTCTGGCACCAGGAGGACGTGTATCTGTTATTACCTTCCACTCCCTTGAGGATCGGATATGTAAACAGATTTTCAGCAGTTATCTGGAAAAATGTACATGTCCACCCGATTTTCCGTTGTGTGTATGCGGCGGCAAGGGGAGCCTGCGTTTAGTTAACAGAAAACCGTTGATTCCAACGGAAACGGAATTGACCGAAAATTCACGTGCTCGTTCAGCCAAGCTGCGCGTAGCCGAGAAATTGTAGATCAAGAGTGGAGGAGAGAATCGGAGTATGGCATATACACGTGGTAATCTCGCTGTAAAAGAAAAAGCGTCCCAGGAACGTGTGACCCAGCAACGATACAAAGAAACCACCAAAGTGGTGACCCGTCGTACGGGTCTTCCGGCACGCGAGAAGATTTTGTATCTGATTACCCTGCTTGCAGTTATCCTTGTTGGAGGAGCCTTGATGTCTCGTTATGCTCATATCTATGATCTGAACAAGCAGGCGCAGTCCACTATTTCGGATATCAAGGGGTATGAAAAGACAATTGCAGACCTGCAGGTGGAGAAAGAAACATTGAACAACCAGGTCATCGAAAATGCAAAACAACTTGGTTACGTTGAAGCTTCTGGTAAAGATGTCATTTATGTACCTCGTTCAACAAGTACGAAATCAACTGGTACTGAGTCGTCCTCCAATACAGCAAGCAGTAAGTAAAGAGGTGTTCCGATGATAAAAAGAATAAAGATGCGCACGTTGCTTATAGGGGGATGTATTACCCTCTTTTTTCTTGTACTCGTAACCCGAATCTTTTTCATTCAAGTTGTGAATGGCGGTGTATGGCAGGAACGGGCGGCCGGTTTGGTAGAGCGGGAACAGACGATTAAGGCTGCACGTGGAACGATTACGGATCGAAATGGTAACATTTTGGCTACCGATTCCCCTGCGTATACGGTTTCTGTTAATCCGTTATTAATTAATGAACTCGGAATTCAGGATGTTGTTACGGAGAAGCTCTCTTCCCTTCTTGGAAAAAATGAGAGTGAAATGCGTGCTCTGGTCACAGCCAAAAAGGAAGATGGCAAGTTCTATCAGCAACGTGAAGTACGCAGTGAAGGGTATAAGATAAGTCCTGAACTTGCGGCACAAGTCAACGAGTTGCGTGAAGAACTGCAAGATGAATATAAGGCGCGTAATGCAATTGTGATGGCTCAGGAGTCGAAGCGTTTTTACCCTGAAGAAACACTTGCTTCTCACCTCTTGGGATATATGAGCCGTGATGGGAAAGCTGTCAATGGACTTGAAGTCTCATATGATGAAGCACTGACAGGTACAGACGGATATCTGAATTATCAGAAGGATGCCAAAGGCATTAAACTTCCGGATTCACAGGATAACTATCTGCCACCTCAGAACGGTAAGAACCTTACGCTGACCATCGATGATACGATCCAGTTCTACATTGAGGATGCAATGAAAGAAGCCGTTGCCAAGTATAATCCACTGAGCATGACGGTCATTGCTGCGGACCCAAACACGATGGAGATTCTAGGGATGGCGAACTGGCCAACCTTTAACCCTAATTCGTATGGAAGTACACCTGATCAAAAGAATTTTATCAACCATGCTACGCAATCAATCTATGAGCCGGGTAGTACATTCAAAATAGTTACGCTAGCAGGGGCTGTTGAAGAAAAACTCTTTGATCCCAATGCAAGTTTTGAATCGAAACCGACCTATATTGGCGGATATACGATTAGTGATAACGGTCATTCTTACGGACGAATATCTTACCTTGAAGGTGTAAAACGCTCCAGTAACATTGCTTTTGTTAATCTGGGTTACAACATGCTTGGTGGTGAACGTCTGCGTCATTACATAGACGAATTCGGTTTCGGTAAAAAGACAGGTATTGATCTGCCGAATGAGGCGGCATCACCAATTAAACCACTGGTTTTCAAATCAGAAATTGCTACTGCTGCCTACGGTCACGGTCTTGTACAGGTAACACCAATACAACAGGTCGCAGCGATCTCGGCGATTGCCAATGGCGGCAAGTTGCTGGAGCCACATCTGGTGAAGGAGATCAAGAACCCGAATGATGGGACAACGGAAGTGATCAAACCCAAAGTTGTTCGTCAGGTGATTTCCAAGGAATCTTCCAAACTGGTGAGCGGTTATCTGGAACAAGTGGTTGCAGATCAAACGATTGGTACCGGTCGTAACGCCTATATTGAAGGTTACCGTGTAGCTGGTAAAACAGGTACGGCAAGAAAGGTCGTTAACGGAGAATACAGCAAATCGAAAGACGTTGTATCGTTTATTGGATTCGCGCCCGTGAATAATCCGAAGATTGCTATACTTGTTGTCATTGACCAACCGGATGGAACCAACATTGGGGGAGGAACCGCAGCTGCGCCGGTGTTCAAAAAGATTGTCAGCCAGACTCTTCAATACATGGGAATACCCAAAGATACAGCCAAAACTCCTGACAAAAAGTCAAAAGAAGTCTCTGTCGTGCAAGCCAAGGCGCCTGACTTGAGTGGCAAGACAGCCAAACAGGCCAGAAGCCAGCTTCTAAGCGCAGGTATTGCTTATGTGACTCTTGGTCAAGGTGATAATGTAATTCGGCAGTATCCGGTTGCTGGCGCCTCTATGAATCCAGGCCAACGAATCTATCTGCTAACGGAAGAAAGCAGCAAGATGAAGATTCCCGATCTAACAGGAGAATCTCTCCGTGATGCCCTAGAAGTACTTTCTCTCATGAAAGTGGGGGTTACGGTCAAGGGCGAGGGTTATGTCGTGAAGCAAACCGAGCAGGTCGCAGGTGAGCAGAGAACTGTACAGTTAAACTTGCAAACTGCCAAAGCTGCAGTGACAGGTATAGCCGATGAGGCTCCAATCTCATCTGATCCGTCGTCAGAAGCTGAAGTGAAGGAACAAGAGCCTTCGGGCGGAGAAGGTAAAACCGACGGAACAGACGAAACAGATGAAACAGATAACAACAAGGCTCCTGCCAATGAATCCGAATCCTCTGACGATCCAGCAACAAACGGAGCTTCGCTTCCTTAGGGAGCTCTGACAGCTTGTTCTAACCCCCGGTTGTCCTGAATATTCATGAATGGAACGAATGTCATGATTTTGGGACGAGTGGGGGGATCTTTTCGTGAAGGGATCAAGCGTAAATCTGCGACGCAGGTTGCTATGGAGTTTAATGATTTTAGTTTTGTTATTTTCGGCCCTGATGATCAGGCTTGCTTATGTACAGCTCGGGGAAGGCCCTGAATTGTCAGCAAAAGCAGAAGAATCCTGGCGGCGTAATATTCCTTACTCAGCCAAGCGGGGGGAGATCCTGGATCGAAATGGAACCTCTCTGGCCTATAATGTGACAACACCGACCATTATGGCCATTCCGGCTCAGGTTAAAGAAGCTGAAACCACAGCTAAAGCGCTGGCCCCATTGCTTGGGATGACGGAAGAAAAAGTGCTTGCAACCATCAAGAAACGAGAACTCATTGTAAGACTACAACCCGGCGGCCGCAAAATTACGATGGAGAAAGCTCAGCGCATCCGTGATTTGAAGCTTCCGGGTATCGTTGTTGCTGAGGACAATAAACGTTTTTATCCTTATGATGATTTGGCTGCCCATATTCTTGGTTTTACGGGCATTGATAATCAGGGCTTAACGGGTGTCGAGAAGAAATATGATGATAAGCTGAATGGTTTGAATGGCAGTGTGTCCTACTTGTCCGATGCGGCCGGAAGGCTAATGCCGGGCTCATCCGAGAAGTATGTGGAACCGAAGGACGGCCTTAACCTCAAGCTGACCATTGATAAATCCATTCAGTCCATCATGGAGAGAGAACTGGATCAGGCCATGGTGAAGTTTCAGGCGAACTCAGCATTGGCTATAGCGATGAATCCCAAAACGGGTGAAATTTTGGGTATGTCCAGCAGACCGGGATACGAACCTGCCGATTATCAGCAATATCCCGCGGAGATATACAATCGCAATTTACCGATCTGGATGACCTACGAGCCGGGCTCCACATTTAAGATCATTACTTTGGCAGCTGCGCTTGAAGAGAAAAAGGTTAATCTGCAACAGGATCAATTTTTTGACCCTGGATATGTTGAGGTGGGTGGAGCACGTCTGCGCTGCTGGAAAAAGGGCGGCCATGGAAGTCAGACCTTCTTACAAGTTGTGGAGAACTCATGTAACCCGGGCTTTGTGGCTTTGGGGCAGAGGCTGGGCAAAGAATCGCTCTTCTCCTATATTAAAGACTTTGGCTTCGGTACCAAGACAGGGATCGACCTCAGTGGAGAAGCCAGTGGAATTCTGTTCAAACTGTCCAGAGTGGGACCTGTCGAACTTGCAACAACTGCTTTTGGTCAAGGTGTATCGGTTACGCCTATTCAGCAAGTAGCAGCTGTGTCAGCGGCCATCAATGGGGGTAAACTTTACAAGCCTTATGTTACGAAAGCGTGGGTCCATCCGGTAACGGGAGAAGTCATGGAAGAGGCCAAGCCGGAACTGGTTCGTCAGGTGATCTCGGAGAATACATCCAAACAAGTACGTGAAGCACTCGAGAGTGTTGTCGCAAAAGGCACCGGGCGTCCGGCATTCATTGATGGATACCGGGTCGGTGGCAAAACAGGTACAGCCCAGAAGGTTATCAACGGACGTTATTCCTCAACCGAGCATATCGTATCCTTTATCGGATTTGCACCGGCAGATGATCCACAGATTGTGGTCTATACCGCAGTTGATAATCCCAAAGGAATTCAGTTCGGAGGCGTGGTTGCCGCCCCGATTGTGCAGAACATCCTTGAAGATGCTTTGCATTATATGAATGTACCTGTTCGTAAGGATCAGGTCGCCAAAGAATACAAGTATGGTGAAACCAAAATCGTGACAGTCCCAGACCTGACAGGAGCTACTGTTGAAGATCTGTACGAAGACCTGAACATGAATTTTATGCTGGCGAAGTCTGGCAGTGGTAAATACGTGATTAATCAGGCACCCAAACCTGGGGCGAGGGTAGATCAGGGATCAACCATCCGCATTTATATGGGGAATGTACTGAACGATGCACATGATCACACAAAGGATGAATAACGGGGCTTAGGGGTAGTTTGGGGCTTCTAGCGCAACAAAATTCATCCAAGTGCGTTTCATTATTGGGTTGTATTGACGATATTAATAAATACAGACATATGTTAAAACAGAAGTATAATTGGAAAAGTGAGGTTATTCATGTGCTTTTAAAACAATTTGCATCGATGCTGACCACCGCCCGCCTCGTGGGCGAATCAAATACAGAATGCCAAAACCTTCAGACAGATTCCCGGCAGGTAAAACCGGGTGATCTGTTTATCTGTCTTCCGGGACATACGGTAGATGGTCATGATTATGCAGAAAAAGCTGTAAATGCTGGTGCAGTTGCATTGGTGGTTGAACGGCAGCTGGATCTTCCTGTACCACAATTGCTGGTGAAGGATAGCCGGTTTGCGATGGCTGTTCTGGCAGATTTCTTTTTTGACTCGCCAAGCCAGAAGATGAATATGATTGGTGTAACGGGAACGAACGGAAAAACAACGACCACCTATTTGATTGAAAAAATCATGAGTGATTACGGACGCAAGACGGGATTGATCGGTACTATTCAAATGCGGTATGACGGTCGCACCTACCCGATGTCAGGAACAACACCAGAGGCGCTTGATCTGCAGCGTAGTCTGCATGATATGGTTCAGAAGGGTACGGACTGCTGTGTTATGGAAGTTTCTTCTCACGCATTGGAACAAGGGCGAGTAAAGGGAACAAATTTCCGTACTGCGGTATTCACTAACCTGACGCAGGATCATTTGGACTACCACCATTCCATGGAGGAATATCGCGGGGCCAAAGGATTGTTCTTTGCACGTCTGGGTAACGGTTATACGGAAGATGTCTCACAGCGTAAATTCGCTGTCATCAATGCAGATGATCCGGCTGCGGCTTATTTCATCTCTGTGACTGCGGCTGAAGTGATTACATATGGCATGGGTGAAAAGGCGGATGTACGCGCATCCCAAATTTCAATCACGTCTCAGGGAACTTCTTTCCACGTGGATACATTTGCAGGCAGCGCAGATATTCGCTTGCGCATGGTAGGCAAATTCAATGTGTACAATGCAATGGCAGCCATCTCTGCAGCGCTGGTGGAAGGTATTCCGCTGGAAGAGATCAAGCGCAGTCTGGAGACGGTTCCGGGCGTGGATGGACGTGTTGAAGGAGTGGACGAAGGACAGCCATTTGCTGTTATTGTCGATTATGCCCATACACCGGATGGACTGGAGAATGTGTTGCGGACGGTGAAGGAATTTGCCGAAGGGCGTGTAATTTGCGTGTTTGGCTGTGGTGGTGACAGGGACCGTACCAAACGCCCTCTCATGGGGAAAATTGCTGCGAATTATAGTGATTTTGTACTGATTACTTCCGATAATCCACGGACAGAAGATCCGGATCTGATTCTCAAAGACATTGAACAGGGCCTGATTGAAGAATCCGTTCCTGCTGAACGTTATACGATGATTGTGGATCGACGCCAGGCGATTCATGAAGCTATTGAAATGGCAAGCCCAGCCGATGTAGTATTGATTGCGGGCAAGGGTCACGAGACCTATCAGATTATCGGCACAACCAAAACCGATTTTGATGACCGAATCATAGCCAAAGAAGCGATAAGGGGCAAATCCAATTGATAAAAAGAACATTGGCACAATTGGCCGAGATGTGTGGAGGAACATTAAGTGATGTTGCCGCTCATGGCAATGTAATGGTCGAAGGGGTGTTTACCGATTCGCGTAAACCTCTGGAAGGCAGTTTGTTTATTCCGCTAGTGGGTGAAAGGTTTGACGGACACGAATTTGTGCAAGCCTGTTTAGAGAAGGGGGCTGCAGGCGCGATCTGGCAAAAGGATCATGGTATTCCGCCACAAGGAGCTGTCATTGTTGTTGACGACACACTTGTCGCGCTGCAAGCACTCGCATCTGCTTATCTAACGGAGAATAAAGCGGCTGTAGTCGGCATTACAGGCAGCAACGGCAAGACAACAACAAAGGACATCGTGGATGCCATTCTCTCGACGACGTTCAAAGTGCATAAGACGCAAGGCAACTTCAATAATCACATTGGTTTACCACTGACTGTACTAAGCATGGACCCGGATACCGAGATTATCATTTTGGAGATGGGTATGAGTGGTCGCGGGGAAATTAACGATTTGTCGGTTATTGCGCAGCCTGATGTAGCGGTCATTACCAATATTGGTGAATCACATCTGCTTCAGCTGGGGTCCAGACTGGAGATTGCCAGAGCCAAAGCCGAGATTGCCGCGGGATTGAAGCCTGGCGGGTTACTGATCTACAACGGAGACGAGCCTTTAATTGCACAAGTCCTTGAAGAGCCCGCAACGAAACAACCCGATGGATTGCAGCGGTTTACATTTGGTCTGCAAACCGATAATGATGACTATCCTACCGGACTTATGAATGCGCAGAACGGGGTAGTTTTCACCACCAAACAGTCTGGAGAACATGCATTTACGCTACCTCTGCTAGGAACGCATAATGTCGTTAACTGTCTGGCTGCTTTGGCAGTAGCCCGTCATTTCAAAGTGACGACGGAGCAGATTGCCGCGGGATTGTCTCGCTTGAAACTGACAGGCATGCGTATTGAGGTTACGCAAGGCGTTAGTGGTCTAACCTTGCTGAATGATGCATACAATGCAAGTCCAACCTCCATGAAGGCCGCAATCGATGTACTAGAAGGTCTGAAAGGATACCGCATGAAAGTGGCTGTGCTTGGTGATATGCTTGAACTCGGTCCCCAAGAGCAGGATCTGCATTACGGAATCGGAGAGTATATCACATCGGCCAAAATGGACATGGTGCTGGTATATGGTCCGCTATCAGCCAAGATTGCTGAAGGAGCAAGCAAGCATATGCCTACAGAGGCTGTGCATGCTTTTATAGATAAAGAAGAAATGACCCGTTATCTACTGGAGAAACTACATCCCAGAGACGTTGTTTTGTTCAAAGCTTCAAGAGGCATGAAGCTGGAGGACGTGGTCGAAGCACTACAAATAGCACCATTACAGAATCGAGTAGACTAGAGGGGTGAACCCATGGATTTTCAGGTATTACTGTTAACAATCGGCGTTTCATTTATTCTGGCGGTGATTGCCGCACCGCTCCTGATTCCGCTGTTACGCCGGATGAAATTCGGACAGCAAGTTAGGGAA
Organism: Paenibacillus sp. FSL M8-0212; assembly: GCF_038004645.1. NCBI lineage: Bacteria > Bacillati > Bacillota > Bacilli > Caryophanales > Paenibacillaceae > Paenibacillus > Paenibacillus sp. FSL M8-0212. The sequence continues at coordinate 4,691,135 of NZ_JBBORP010000001.1, forward strand.
GATGGGCCTCAGAGCCATTTGAAAAAAAGCGGAACACCTACAATGGGTGGAGTCGTCATTTTAGTTGCGTTCACATTGGCCTTTTTGAAATTTTCGGCAGTCAAGAATACAGACTTTTATGTCTTGCTTGTGGCTACGCTGGGATTCGGGCTGATTGGCTTCCTAGATGATTACATCAAAATTGTGTTCAAACGTTCACTGGGACTGACGGCCAGACAAAAAATGCTGGGCCAATTGTTCTTCAGTGCAGTGATGTGTTTCTTGCTGATCCAGAATGGACACAGCACAGCCATCTCTATTCCGGGTACGTCATTCTCGTTTGACTGGACCGGATGGTTCTATTATCCGTTTGTCGTATTCATGATGCTTGCCATTACCAATGCGGTTAACTTTACCGACGGTCTCGATGGTTTGCTGTCAGGGGTGAGTGCGATTGCCTTTGGCGCGTTTGCCATTGTGGCGATGCAAGCCACGTCGATGCCGGCAGCAGTGTGTGCAGCAGCGATGATCGGAGCCGTACTCGGTTTTCTGGTATACAATGCACATCCGGCCAAAGTGTTTATGGGAGACACCGGTTCTCTGGGTATTGGCGGTGCGATTGGTGCGGTTGCCATTGTCACCAAGACAGAGCTTCTTTTTGTCATCATTGGTGGTATTTTCGTTATCGAGATCCTGTCTGTCATCATTCAAGTGGTATCTTTCAAGACTCGTGGCAAGCGTGTATTCAAAATGAGCCCCATTCACCATCACTTTGAATTAAGTGGTTGGTCAGAATGGCGGGTTGTTATTACCTTTTGGGCGGTAGGCGCAATTTTGGCCGCTCTTGGACTTTATCTCAACAAGGGGTTGTAGATCATGAACCATCCTGAATCATATCACGGACAAAAAGTAGTCGTGCTCGGATTGGCCAAAAGCGGCGTACAGGTCGCCAAGGTGCTGGATCGCGCCGGAGCGAAGGTTACAGTAAATGATAAAAAAGAGAGAGATCAATGTCCCGAAGCTTCCGAATTGGAGGCTTTGGGAATTTCTGTTGTATGCGGAGGGCATCCGGATGATCTGATTCACAGTGGTGTGAAGTTGGTTGTCAAAAACCCGGGTATCCCATACCATGCAGCTCCTGTGCAGCAAGCTTTGGCATTGGGCATTGAAGTGGTGACCGAAGTAGAGGTTGCTTATCACCTATGTGCTGCACCCATGATTGGGATTACGGGCTCCAACGGCAAAACAACAACGACCACTTGGGTGGGTAAAATGTTGGAACATGCCGGCCTCAACCCGATCGTTGCCGGTAATATCGGAACACCTCTCTGTGAAGCGGCAGAGCAAGCTTCTCCAGATAACTGGATGGTTGTTGAACTTAGCAGTTTCCAGCTCAAAGGAACGGTTGATTTCCGTCCCCGGATTGCCAGCTTGCTTAACGTTGCAGAGACGCATCTGGATTATCACGGGAACATGGATGATTATGTGGCTTCCAAAGCAAAACTGTTCGCCAATCAGCAGCCTGACGACGTAGCCATTCTAAATTGGGATGATGCGGTATGTCGTGGTCTGGTTCCTTACATCAAAGGCAGATTGATCCCCTTCTCCGTGACAGAGAAATTGGATACAGGTGTGTATGCAGATCCCCCTTATGTGGATGGAGAAGAGGATGATGTGAAGCGTCAGGTAATCTACGCGGATGAAAACGGAGATCACCATATCATTATCGACGTTGAGGACATTGGCCTTCCTGGGCGATTTAATGTGGAAAATGCACTGGCTGCTGTGGCTATTGCTGTAGCGGCAGGAGCTGATCCTGCGGTGCTGGCTGCTCCGCTTGCAGACTTCAAGGGAGTTGAACACCGACTTGAATATGTCCTGGAGCATAACGGATCTGCATACTACAACAACTCCAAAGCGACCAATTCGAAAGCTACGGTTATGGCCCTGAATTCGTTCAAGGAACCGGTCGTATTGATTGCAGGAGGGCTGGATCGTGGATCAGACATGATGGAGTTGTTGCCCTTGTTCCAGGAACGGGTAAAAGCTGTCGTTGCAATTGGTGAGACACGGATAAAAATTGCCAAGGTCGCGGAACTTGCCGGATTAAAGCAAATTAAGGTCGTCGATAATGAGGAGGACGCTGCCCGGACGTTAACCGTTGCTGTGCAGGAAGCATCGAAGCTTGCCAGTGCCGGTGATGTCGTTTTGTTATCCCCGGCATGTGCAAGTTGGGACATGTTCGCTTCCTATGAAGAGCGGGGACGCATTTTTAAAAAGGCGGCGCATAACTTGTAAGTAGGGGGGTGGAAAAGCCCCTACTTCCATGCAAGGGGTGGCCTCCTGATGAAACAGACGCGACCGGCACCAGATATTTGGTTGCTGATTTGTATTTTGGCATTGCTTGCCATCGGCATTATTATGGTATATAGTGCGGGCTCGGTGCTTGCCTTTCATGACTATGGCGATTCATTTTATTTTGTAAAAAGACAGGCCCTGTTTGCGGTGCTTGGGCTTGTGGCCATGTTCGTAACTGCTAATGTAGACTACCGGGTGTGGAGGAAATATGCCAAGCCTATATTGATTGCCTGTTTTATTATGCTCATTGCGGTGCTCATTCCTGGAATTGGTGTGGTTCGCGGTGGTGCACGAAGTTGGCTGGGCATTGGTTCGTTCGGTATTCAGCCCTCAGAATTCATGAAGCTGGGCATGATTCTGTTTCTCGCTCATTGGCTGAGCAAGGAACCGGGTAAAATCAAAACCTTCACATCGGGGCTTCTGCCACCGCTGGGATTGATCGGGTTGGCTTTTGGGATTATTATGCTGCAACCTGATTTGGGGACTGGCACCGTGATGATGGGCGCATCGATGCTTATTATTTTCACAGCCGGAGCGCGAATGAAACATCTGAGCTTGCTTGCTCTTGGCGGCGTAGCGGGGTTTGCAGCTTTGATTGCAGCAGCACCCTATCGGTTGCAGCGTATCACAGCGTTTTTGGATCCGTGGTCCGATCCGCTGGGTGCCGGATATCAGATCATTCAATCCTTATACGCAATTGGTCCTGGTGGACTAGCGGGATTGGGACTGGGTATGAGCCGGCAGAAGTACAGTTATGTACCTGAACCGCAAACGGACTTTATTTTTAGTATTTTGGCCGAAGAACTCGGCTTTATAGGTGGAATGATTGTATTATTGTTGTTTCTGGTGCTGGTGTGGAGAGGGATGCGTGTAGCCATGACCGTTCCGGATGCCTTCGGCAGTCTGCTTGGTGTTGGTATCGTAGGTATGGTCGCCGTACAGGTCATTATTAACATTGGTGTTGTCATTGGCATGATGCCTGTTACGGGCATTACATTGCCTCTGATCAGTTACGGCGGATCATCATTGACCCTCATGCTCACAGCACTGGGCATTTTAGTGAATTTATCCCGTTATGCGAGGTGACTATGCGATGCGAGTCGTTCTAAGCGGTGGCGGTACGGGTGGACATATCTATCCGGCCGTTGCCATAGCAAGACAATGCGAGGCGGAGAACCCGGACTCGACATTTCTATACATCGGAGGAACCAGAGGGCTGGAAAGCAAACTGGTTCCCCAAGAAAATATTCCTTTTAAATCCATTGATATTACAGGCTTTCGACGGAAATTGTCCATCGAAAACCTGAAAACGGTCATGCGTTTCATTCAAGGAGTACGCAAGTCCAAAAAAATGCTGAAGGAATTCAAACCGGATGTTGTGATTGGTACAGGTGGATATGTATGTGGACCTGTGGTATATGCAGCAACAAAATTGGGAATTCCGAGTATAATTCATGAACAGAACGCCATCCCTGGTCTGACGAACAAATTTTTGATGCGTTATGTGGACACGGTTGCCGTTAGCTTTGAAGGTTCTGAAAAATCGTTTTCCGGCGCAAAAAAGGTGATCTACACCGGTAATCCGCGAGCGACTACGGTAGCCCAGGCTAGCCGTGATCGTGGTTTTGCCACGTTAGGTGTACCGATGAACAGCCGTGTTGTTCTTGTGGTTGGTGGCAGTCGCGGGGCAAAAGCAATCAATCAGGCCATGGTGGACATGGCTCCAATGCTGGAACAACTGGATGATGTACATGTCGTTTACGTGACAGGGGATACCTATTTTGATGAAACGCGTGAAGCCATTCGCAGCTCATTGGGTACGATGCCAAACCACCTGCATGTCCTGCCTTACGTGCATAATATGCCTGAGGTGCTTGCCTGCACATCCTTGATTGTAAACCGCGCAGGTGCATCATTCCTTGCGGAGATTACATCACTGGGTATTCCTTCGATCCTGATTCCGTCACCTAACGTGACTAATAATCATCAGGAAGCCAATGCACGCACGCTAGAAGGTGGAGGCGCATCACTCACAATGCTGGAGAAGGATCTTACAGGCAAAGTCCTGTATGAAGCCATCTCCAAGATTATGAATGATGAATCGGGACGTAAACGAATGGCTGAAGCCTCCCGAAAACTGGGGAAACCCGATGCAGCTGAAGTGCTTGTTCATGAAATTCAGCGTCTTGCTGCACGCCGATAAAGTGCGATTGTGGGCGATTGTCACACACAAGACGGGGCTGACATAAGATACCGTATAAATCGTGACCATCGTTCCATGGCGCCAGAACACGGTCTGTAACAACAGAACATACCGTGCTCATCGGTTTTGAAGCAAAGGAGGAAGCAAACATGCATCAGTGGATATCGTTACTATCCCAGAATAATGTTGGCAGAGTTCTTGAAAACGAATCGCTAGCCAAATACACCACATGGAAGATCGGCGGTCCTGCGGATGCACTGGTCATTCCCGAGAATAAAGAGCAGATGATGAATCTCGTTCAATTGCTTCACACGTATCAGATTCCGTGGATGCAACTTGGACGGGGCTCAAACATGCTGGTGTCAGACAAAGGAATACGTGGTGTTGTGGTGAAACCAGGCGAGGGCTTTGATTATGCCGAATTTCACGAAGGCGGTGTAACCGCCGGAGCGGCGCATTCTTTTGTAAAACTCAGTGTGGTTGCTGCCAAAAAGGAATGGGCCGGTCTGGAATTCGGCAGCGGTATCCCCGGCACTGTCGGTGGAGCTGTGTACATGAATGCAGGCGCGCATGGATCGGATGTGTCACGGATATTCAAATTCGCTGAGATTGTACTGGAGACAGGGGAATTGGTACGTTACAGCAAGGAGGACATGGATTTTGCCTATCGCCACTCTGTTCTGCATGATCGGAGAGGCATCGTGCTGGAAGCTACATTTGAACTCCAGCATGGAGAGCGCAACGTCATTTCGGAAACGATGGCGGCTTACAAAGATCGCCGGCGCCGCACACAGCCACTGCAGATGGCATGTGCAGGTAGTGTATTCCGAAATCCACCGGGTGATCATGCAGCCCGCCTGATTGAAGCAGCAGGGCTGAAAGGAATGACCCAGGGAGGCGCACAGGTATCCACCATGCATGCCAATTTCATTGTTAATACAGGCCAAGCAACAGCAGAGGACGTTATCACCCTAATGCAGCAGATACAGAGCACTATATCATCTCAAAACGGTATTAACCTGGTACCGGAAGTCTTCGTAGTGGGTGAGCGGTAAACCCCGGAGGTGATACATTGGACAAATTGGTGATTGAAGGCGGGAAACCCCTCTCAGGATCCATACGCATCCATGGAGCAAAAAATGCCGCTTTACCGATTATGGCCGCAAGTTTGTTGGCAGATGGAGAAGTTACACTGCATAACGTTCCACACTTGCTGGACATTGAGGTGATGCTGTATATCCTGGAACGGCTTGGATGCACGTGTCGGCATGAACAGGGAACAGTGACGATTAATACCTCGTCTATCCGGTCATATGATGTGCCAGAAGATCTAATGAAGCAGATGCGCTCTTCCATTTTTTTGATGGGACCATTGCTGGCTAAGTTTGGGCAAGTGTCAGTGTATCAGCCAGGCGGCTGTGCCATTGGAGAACGCAAAATTGATCTTCACCTCCGGGGCCTGGAAGCGCTCGGAGCTTTGATTGAAGAGCAGGACCAACAGATTATCTGTCATGGGCACAATCTGGTGGGTACAGATATTCATTTGGATTTCCCAAGTGTGGGAGCGACCGAAAACATCATGATGGCAGCCGTCCTGGCTAAAGGCACGACAACCATTTGCAACGCGGCAAGAGAACCTGAAATACAAGACCTGCAACACTTTTTGAATGCTATGGGTGCAAGCATTATTGGTGCAGGAACGGATACAATCACGATCAATGGCGTTGAGAAACTGGAGCCTTGCTCCTATGAGATTATACCGGATCGAATCGTGGCCGGAACCGTGATGATTGCAGCAGCAGCAACACGAGGCAATGTTACGCTTACACACTGCAATCCTGCTCATCTTACTTCACTTATACATGTATTGAAGCGCACTGGTGTTCAAATCACAGTCTGCAATGATATAATGACGGTGAGCTGTATGAGCCGTCCCAAATCAGTAGACCGTATTGTGACTTCTCCGTATCCTTCGTTTCCGACAGATTTGCAATCTCAAATCATGGTGCTGCTCAGTCTGGCAGACGGATTCAGTGTGATGAAGGAAACGGTATTCGAGGGTCGGTTCAAACATGTGGATGAACTGAATGTGATGGGGGCTGATATTTCAGTCGATCTGAACGCAGCATTTATCCGTGGTGTTCCCCGTCTGTACGGGGCTACAGTAGAAGCAACCGATCTTCGTGCAGGTGCAGCTCTGGTCATTGCTGGTCTGGCTGCTCAAGGCAAAACGGTTGTGGAGCAAGTGCATCATATTGACCGGGGCTACGATCAAATCGAGAAGTTATTCCAAAGTCTTGGAGCATCGGTTGAGAGACAGTCGCCCGTTTCGAAACAGTTGGATTTTGCCAATTAACGTCCTTGGAGTCCCCTTCTTGAAGGGAGGGGACCTGAGGCTTTGTGGAGCGCTACTTATGCCTAAAAGTCAAATTCCGGTTCTGAAGAAGAATCGGCCAAAAGGAAACACAAGCCGCAAAATTGTAATTATTCTCTTATTATTATTTATTGTATTGCTCGCTGTATTATTCTTTCGTTCTTCCATGAGTCGGATTTCGGCAATTGAAATTACGGGTAATGTATATACAGCAACTTCAGAACTGCTGGAGAAAAGCGGGCTGAAAGAAGGCGAACAATTTTTTGGGACAAGTACTGCCGAGGTTATTGAGCGTCTCAAGACCATCAAGGCGATTTCCACCGTTACCGTGGACAAGCAATTTCCGGGTATTATCCATATCAAGGTTCAGGAATATGCCACGGTTGCTTATGAGCTTGGTTCTGACGGTACGTTAAAAGCGATATTAGCCAGTGGGACAAGCTTGACGGTTCCGGCAACAATTGGTGTTGCTGTGGAGAAGCCCATATTGACCCAATGGAAGGCTGATGATCCACTCAAAGCCAAACTGAGCCAGACACTGGCTAAAATTCCGAATGAATTGACGACGGATATTTCGGAAATTATTCCGAATCCAACGCCTTCATTTCCGGATCAGATTCGGATGTATACCAAATCGCAGTTTGAAGTGATTACAACCGTCTCTCTTTTATCGGATAAAGTGGAGTATCTGAATCAGGTGATTGAGACCGAACGGCCTGGGAAAATCACCATGCTTGAGGCAGATACCTATGTCCCTTTCATCCCGGATGACCCGGAAGATGATGCTGAACTAGGAGCAACCCCCTGATCTTTGCCATGATGAGGCTGGACTGAATATGAAAGCCTAGGCAGGTCGGGGTTTGACCCCGTCAGAGCAATGAAACTTGTTCTTTCTGAGATGAAGAAAAAATGATACACTTGAACTTATGGCACATGAGTTGCCTCCTTCTTTTTTCTTCAATGTTTTATGTCTGGCAACCAGATTTTGACACCCAAAAACATTGTAGAAAAAAGAGGGAAAGCCTGAAGTGTGTTGAATATGTTTTAATAGTGTTTAAATTCGAACGTAATTTACTATTGGAGTCAGGAGGTGCCACAGACTTGAGCAACAATGACATCATTGTTAGTTTGGACATCGGTACATCCAAAATTCGCGCTATTATTGGGGAAATGAATAATGGAACCTTTAATATTATAGGAGTTGGATCTGCCGACTCGGAGGGAATTCGCAAAGGTGTAATCGTAGATATCGATCAGACGGTGCAGTCGATTCGCAACGCAGTGGATCATGCAGAACGTATGGTAGGTATTCAAATATCCGAAGTGTATGTTGGAATCTCGGGAAATCATATCGGACTAATGAGCAGTCACGGCGTCGTGGCTGTGTCTAACGAGGATCGTGAAATCGGAGAAGAAGACATGGAACGGGTGTTGAAAGCAGCCGAAGTCATTGCAGTTCCGCCGGAACGGGAAATTATTGATGTTGTCGCCAAGCAATATGTTGTAGATGGCTTGGAGGGCATACAGGACCCCCGTGGTATGATTGGTGTTCGTCTGGAAGTTGAAGCAACGATCATAACGGGTGCAAAAACCGCGATACATAACCTTTTGCGCTGCGTGGAAAAAGCGGGTCTGAAAGTAAGCGATCTGGTTCTCATGTCGCTTGGAGCGGGTCAACTGGCTTTGTCCAAAGATGAAAAAACGATGGGTTCAGTGCTTGTTGATATTGGAGCGGGTGCTACAACCATCGCCATTTTTGAAGAAGACAGTCTTGTTGCAACATCAACGTTGCCTATAGGTGGGGAATTCGTAACAAATGATATCGCCTATGGCTTACGCACGTTAACGGATCAGGCAGAGAAAGTGAAACTGAAATATGGCTGCGCCTGGCTGGATGATGCTGCTGCGGATGTGATGTTCAAAGTCACCCGAATTGGCAGTAATGTAGACAAGGAGTTTTCACAGGAGGATCTGGCAGCAATTATTGAACCTAGGGTTCAGGAAATATTCCAGATGATATCCCAAGAAGTGAAGCGTCTTGGTTACAACGAGCTTCCTGGAGGTTATATACTAACGGGAGGTACGGTCTCTATGCCGGGGGTTCTGCAGGTCGCTCAGCATGAGCTTGCTGCTTCGGTACGAGTTGCAGTTCCGGATTATATTGGTGTGCGTGATCCCGGGTTTACAAGCGGAGTTGGCATATTGCACAGTGTAATTCGCAGTTTGCGCATTCGTCCCTCGATCAATAACGGCGGTGGAAATAACAACAACAATAATAACAACAAGAAACCGACCAACCGTCCGAAGCCAAATACGGCACAGGAATCGGAGCAAAAACCCGGTCTGTTCGAGCGGCTGAAGAATATGTTCAGCGAATTTATATAACAGGTTGGATCCATTTCATACATTCTTGAAGCCGTCTGAATGCGCCGGTACTAAAATAAACGCTTTCGTTCGTCGATATATGAAATTGATTCGGTTCAAATCAAAAATTGGACGGGCCATCCATGCACATTGAGGGGGAGATGGAATAATATGTTGGAATTTGATTTCGAGATGGAGAGCTTGGCTCAAATTAAAGTCATCGGTGTAGGCGGCGGCGGAAGCAATGCAGTCAACCGTATGATTGAAAATGGTGTACAAGGTGTTGAATTTATTACGGTGAATACGGATGCTCAGGCGTTACACCTGGCGAAATCCGAGCATAAATTGCAAATCGGTGATAAATTGACTCGTGGTCTTGGTGCTGGCGCCAACCCGGATGTAGGTAAAAAAGCAGCGGAAGAGTCCCGCGATCTGATCATGAACACGTTGAAAGGTGCAGACATGGTATTTGTTACAGCCGGTATGGGCGGTGGTACAGGTACAGGTGCGGCTCCGGTTATTGCCGAAATCGCTAAAGAGTGTGGTGCACTTACCGTTGGTGTCGTAACTCGTCCATTTACTTTTGAAGGACGCAAGCGTTCCAGCCATGCAGAGCAAGGTATTGAGGCTCTCAAAGAAAAAGTCGACACACTGATCGTGATTCCTAATGATCGTTTGCTCGAGATCGTAGATAAAAAGACACCTATGCTTGAAGCATTCCGTCAAGCGGATAACGTACTTCGTCAAGCGGTACAAGGTATCTCTGATTTGATCGCTGTACCGGGTTTGATCAACCTTGACTTTGCTGACGTCAAAACGATTATGCACGAACGTGGTTCAGCCCTTATGGGGATTGGTGAATCAACTGGTGAGAATCGTGCCGCAGAAGCAGCACGGAAAGCCATTATGAGTCCTTTGCTTGAAACTTCTATTGAAGGTGCTCGCGGGGTAATCATGAACATTACGGGTGGCGTTAATCTGTCCCTGTATGAAGTGAATGAAGCGGCAGAGATCGTAACGTCTGCTTCCGACCCGGAAGTAAACATGATCTTTGGTGCCATCATTGACGAAGACCTGAAAGAGGAGATTAAGGTTACAGTTATTGCAACTGGTTTTGAAGATAAACCTGCTCCACCACCACCAGGACGTAAGCCAGCTCCAGCAACAGCGGAGACGACGGATACGCGTTCGCCGAACCTGCGTCCTTTCGGAAATCAGCCGAGCAATGATCAGCTGGACATTCCGACATTTTTACGCAATCGTTCACGCAATAATAACAACGATTAATACACAAATCAGTTTATTGGAAACCCGGTACTCCTTATGGAGCGACCGGGTTTTTTCTGTTTATTTAGATATCATAGCATACAGCAATGAACAAATTCTGAACAAAGGGCCTGAGCAATTCCGACAAAAAAAGTTGGAACCACACCCCCATGATTAGACAGACTTTGAACAGGGGGCTCCGTATACTTGTGAATATGCTCATGAATATCAGGATATCGGGTATCGGTATTTCGATATGTTGCGCGCAGGCAGGTGAAGACTTTGGTTGTTTATGTGGATCTAATTTTTTTGACAAACCTGTGTATTGACGGTGCACTCATCGGAATGACCGCCTGGATGCGCAAGACAAAGCTGGTTTGGTGGCGATGGTTGCTGTCAGCCATTGTGGGTGCATTATACGTGGTCATGATGTTTGTACCGGAGTTTGATTTTATGTTCACCTTTCTGATCAAGTTCGGGTTCTCGCTGGTTATGCTTACGATTGCTTTTGGGTTTAAAGGTCTGCAGGCTTTTGCGAGGACGCTCGGTACCTTCTATGTGATTAATTTTGTCGCTGCCGGAGGTATTCTGGGTGTGCATTACATGCTTCAGAGCTCCGGTGAGTTGTTTAACGGCATTTGGTTCACGGCTTCTGGCGGTATGTCATTTGATCTGAAGATTGCCTTCTGGTTCACATTTATCGTATTTTTTGCTGTCCTGTTTTTATTCAAAGCTGTGCAGAGCTCAAAACGGAAAACGGATCGCATGACGACCTATTTGGGTAAAGTTGAGGTCTGCATCGATGAGGTAGTCATTTCTTGTACAGGCCTTCTGGATACGGGCAATCAACTTACAGATCCCTTATCGCGTATGCCGGTCATGGTGATGGAGGTTTCGTTATGGCAAGACATGTTACCCGCTTCATGGAAGGGCAGACTCAAGGACGAGGCGCCGGACAACCTTATTCTGGAGCTTGATCAGGAAAGTTTTCAGTGGCAGGATCGACTGCGGCTTGTGCCTTATCGGGGCATTAACAAAGGGACTGCGTTTATGCTTGCAATGAAGCCGGACCGGGTGAAGGTGACGATGGAGGAAACATGTTATGAGACGACAAGGGTACTCATTGGGCTGGATGGAGGTGTTTTGTCGTCGGATGGGAAATACCAGGCCGTGATTCATCCTGAACTAGTGCAAGACGCTGCTTCTGCGCAGTCTACGGCTCTCTCTGCGGGAGCAACAGAAAAGCCGCTGAATGTGGTATAGGAGGAACGTACATGCTTGTGAAATGGAAACTGGTGGCGCAGCTGCAATATTACCGTCTGTTATTTTTGTTGGGACTCAAAAGCGAAGAGATCTATTATATTGGGGGAAGTGAGGCACTTCCCCCGCCTTTGACAAGGGAAGAGGAAGAATTTTTACTGCAAAAACTATCCTCGGGAGACTCGGCCATTCGCGCGATGCTTATTGAGCGCAATCTGCGTCTGGTGGTGTACATTGCACGAAAGTTTGAAAACACAGGAATCAACATTGAAGATTTGGTCTCCATTGGAGCCATCGGATTGATCAAGGCAGTTAATACATTTGACCCGGAAAAGAAAATCAAACTGGCAACCTATGCTTCACGTTGTATCGAAAATGAAATTTTGATGTACCTGAGACGTAATAGTAAGATCCGAACTGAAGTTTCTTTTGATGAACCGCTTAACATTGATTGGGATGGAAATGAACTATTATTATCTGATGTATTGGGTACTGAAAACGATACAATCTATCGGAATATTGAAGAACAGGTAGACCGGAAACTTTTGCACAAGGCACTGGAAAAATTAACGGAGCGCGAGCGAATGATTATGGAGCTACGTTTTGGCCTGACGGATGGGGAAGAAAAGACACAAAAAGATGTAGCCGATCTCCTCGGAATCTCCCAATCCTACATCTCTCGACTCGAAAAAAGAATCATTAAAAGACTTCGCAAGGAGTTCAATAAAATGGTCTGAAATACATCATTGGTCAGAATGGGTATTACTGGCAAGGATGCCAAGTACGAATAAAAAAGCCTGCCCCGGAGATAATGTACATTAATGTTTCTCCTTGGGAGGTAAATCACGATGACCCGAAACAAAGTCGAGATTTGTGGCGTGGACACCGCAAAATTGCCTGTCCTCACCAACACTGAAATGCGGGAATTGTTTCATTCCCTTCAGCAACACCATGATCGCTCAGCAAGAGAGAAATTAGTGAATGGCAACCTGCGTCTGGTACTCAGTGTCATTCAGCGTTTTAACAATCGGGGGGAGTTTGTCGATGATCTGTTCCAGGTTGGTTGCATCGGCCTGATGAAAGCCATTGATAATTTTGATTTATCCCAGAATGTCAAATTTTCAACCTACGCGGTGCCGATGATTATCGGTGAAATCCGTCGATACCTGCGTGATAATAACCCAATTCGGGTATCTCGCTCCTTGAGGGACATTGCTTACAAAGCACTTCAGGTCCGTGACAGCCTGACGAATAAAAATTCCCGGGAACCGACGATATTTGAAATTGCGGAAGTACTGAATGTGCCGAAGGAAGATGTTGTTTTTGCATTGGACGCCATTCAGGACCCGGTCTCGCTCTTCGAACCGATTTATCATGATGGTGGAGATCCGATCTATGTTATGGATCAGATCAGTGATGACCGAAACAAAGATGTGTCATGGATCGAGGAAATTGCACTCCGTGAAGCGATGCATCGTCTTGGTCAGCGGGAAAAAATGATTCTGTCGATGCGGTTTTTCGAAGGGAAAACCCAGATGGAAGTGGCTGATGAAATTGGCATTTCCCAGGCTCAGGTATCACGTCTGGAGAAATCAGCGATACAGCAGATGCAAAAACATGTAAAGTCGTAACGCGATGCAAGGGCAGAAGGACGATCAATCGGGGCAGTGTATACCGTTGGTCGTCTTTTTGTTTTGGACCGTTTCCACATTCGATGAAAAACAGGACATTTTTCGCCCCTGAAACATATATTGTATAGAAGCGTGAAGAACGGGCAGAAGAGGAATAACAGGGGGCGGAGATGAATGAAAGTAAATACTAGCGAAGTAGCGGCACGAGGCATGAAAATCTCGGACTTTCAGACAAAGGATGTCATTAACATTACGGATGGTAAACGCCTGGGTCAGATCAGTGACTTGGAGCTGGATCTGAAGCAGGGACGAATTGAAGCGATTGTAGTCCCAGGGTACAGCCGTTTTATGGGTCTTTTTGGCGGGGGGACGGATCTGGTAATTCCCTGGAGAAATATTGTGAAGATTGGTTCAGATGTGATTCTGGTGAAGATGGATGAGGTGAAGGAAAATACGTATGACGAGCGTGATCGCGAAGCACGCCTGTATGATGAACAGCAGCATAACCGGACAGAGCGAGTGGAACGCATTGAACGGTCGGAACGTAATCAGCGTCGAACGATATAAATGAGACAGAATGTGGCTCATTTGGTACACTGGAAGTGGTGAGGTGAGATAATGGAACCCTTTGTATTGGATAAGGAATTACTTGAACGGACCAAGAACCCAAATTCAGATTTCGGTCCTGATCCGTTATTATTATATGTTGAGCCCTGGAAACAGCAATTTGAACAGCTGTCAGTCGGGTTTACGACGAGCCATGGTGGAGTTGGAAAAGTTCCGTATGCCACGCTCAATTGTGCTTATCATGTGGGGGATGACCCTGAAGTTGTACTTAACAACCGCAGGCTTGTAACCGAGAAGCTTGGCTTTGCAGCAGAAGCATGGACCTGTGGAGAGCAGGTGCATGGCAAACATGTGGCTGTAATTACCGCTGAAGATCGGAGCAGAGGATTACTTGATCGTCAATCTGCGTTGCAGGATACGGATGGATTGGTCACGAATGTGCCTGGTGTGCTGCTGACTTCTTTCTATGCCGACTGTGTTCCGCTTTATTTCTATGACCCTGTGCAGCAGGCGGTAGGTCTTGCGCATGCCGGCTGGAAAGGTACAGTCGCGGGTATCGCTGTATCCATGGTGGAGACGATGGAACGGGAGTATGGCAGCCGTAGGCAGGACATTCGAGCTGCAATCGGTCCGTCGATTGGGGATTGCTGTTATGAAGTGGATGAGGCGGTCATGCAGCATGTACGGGTTTGGTTTGATGATTCCCCGGTTAATGATAAATACGAGGATTCTGCTTCTAAACAAGCATATCGAGCCGTGAATAACGGTAAAACGATGTTAAACTTGAAAGAATGTAATCGACACATTATGATGAAAGCAGGAATAATGCCGGATCATATCGAATGTACAACATGGTGTACAAGTTGTCATCCCGAACTATTTTTCTCCTATAGGAAGGAAAATGGTGTTACAGGGCGGATGGCGAGCTGGATTGGGCTGGAAGAGAGGTGACCCTCTGTGTCATTGGAGGAGCGTATACAACAGGTAAATCAGAAGATCGAGGATGCATGTCGGCGCAGTAACCGTCATCGTGATGATGTGAATGTGATTGCGGTCACGAAATATGTCTCACTTGAAACAACGGGATCGGTGCTGGATCATGGTCTTGAGCATATTGGAGAAAACCGATGGCAGGATGCACAGGCCAAATGGGAAGCTTTTGGTCAGCAGGGTACCTGGCATTTTATCGGTCATTTGCAGACAAACAAGGTGAAAGACGTGATTGGCAAGTTTCGTTACATACATTCACTGGATCGTTTGTCATTGGCGAAGGAGTTGGATAAAAAAGCAGCTTCACTTGGCATCCAAGTGGAAACGTTTTTGCAGGTGAATATTTCGGGTGAAGAGAGCAAGTATGGATTACAGCCTGAACAGGCAAGTTCTTTTTTGCGTGATATTCGTTCGTTCAACAATCTCAAGGTCGTTGGCCTGATGACCATGGCACCTCATGAGGAAGATCCGGAGCTGACGCGTCCCGTATTTCGTGGATTGCGTGAGCTGAGAGATCAATTGAATGGACAAGCCCTTACAGCAGAGCCATTGACTGAGCTGTCGATGGGGATGTCCAATGATTTTGAAGTGGCCATTGAAGAAGGTGCAACCTGGGTACGGCTAGGATCGATTCTCGTAGGAAAAGAGGAGGGTTCACGATGGGCGTAATGAATAAATTTATGAATTTCCTCGGACTTCAGGAAGAGGAAGAGATTGTGGAACGTGAACGAATGGCTGCGCAGGAGGAAAATGAGGCTGAACATCAGGAAGCTGAAACCTCCAGTCTCGATAAACGTAGAAACCAAAGGGGGAATAATGTGGTGAGCATTCATTCCCAGAAAAATGTTAAAGTTGTCCTGTATGAACCACGTTCTTATGACGAGGCTCAGGAAATTGCCGACCATCTGCGTTCGCATCGTACCGTTGTGGTGAACTTGCAACGAATTCGTCAGGACCAAGCGCTGCGAGTTATTGATTTTTTGAGTGGCACGGTATATGCATTGGGTGGCGGTATTTCCAAAATCGGCGGAAACATTTTTCTCTGTACGCCAGATACGGTTGAAATTCAGGGCTCAATTACGGAAATACTGGCTGACAGCGAGCAAGATTATAACAGAATGAGGTGAGCCACTTTTGTATCAGATTGAAAGCGTGTTGTACACGTTATACCAGATTTACTTTTACATGGTCATTGTCTACATATTGATGTCTTGGCTTCCCAATGCGCGGGAAAGCTTCATCGGTGAATGGCTGGGCAAATTAGTGGAACCATATCTAAGACCATTCCGTCGATTTATCCCCCCTTTGTTCGGTGTGCTGGATATTTCCCCGATTGTGGCGCTGATCGTTCTGCAACTCGCGCTTAATGGGCTGATCTCCATACTTCGATATTTTGTATATTAGGGTAGGGTGACATAGATGAGCGGTGAAATTTACGAACATTTTAGCCATGATGAGCGGGATTTCGTAGATAAAGCTTCGGATTGGGTTGAGCGGGCAGGTAAGTATCATGACATGAAGCTAACTGACTTCCTTGATCCAAGACAGGTTTTTATCTTACAGACTCTTGCCAATCGCCGTAACGACGTTCAGATTCGTCTGGATGGTGGTTACGAGGCTGCTGAACGCAAGCGTGCGTTGGTTGCACCTGATTATATGTATCTGGATGATGAGGATATGGGTATGCAGGTGCTCAGTATTACGTCTGATGATCAGAAAATCTCGGAGCTGGAGCATGGGGACTATATGGGTTCCCTGCTCGGGCTTGGGATGAAACGTGGAAAGATCGGGGATATCCAAGTGCTGGAGGACGGTTGCCATACAGTGGTGGCGGCGGAAACCGGCGCTTTTTTATCGCTTCAACTGAATCAGGTGCATCGGTTACATGTGTTCACAGAGTTACTTCCTTTGGATCAGATGCGATGGTCAGAGAGTAAACTGGAGACGATGGACATTACGGTTGCTTCGCTTCGTTTGGATGGAATCTGCGCAGATGTGTATCGGCTTAGTCGTAGTAAAGTGCTGGTGCCGATCAAAGCTGGTCGTTGCCGTGTGAACTGGAAAGTTGAGGAAGATCCCTCCAAATCGCTAAAAGCGGGTGATGTCGTATCCATTCAGGGATTTGGCCGTTTCAAGGTTATGGAACAGGATGGGATGACCAAAAAAGGGCGTTGCCGAGTGAAAATCGGCAAATTTGCCTGAGTCTGTTGCAGGAAAATCCGCTTTCTTGTCGAAATGTTTATCATAAAGGTGTAGAAAATACGCGGTGTATCCGATATACATTAAGTCAAAGCTTTATATGAACGTTGGAGGATGTAATTCTGATCCTGCATTCCGTATACGTTGCCAAGGTTAGGCATCAACGATACGGCCCCTTGGGTGGTACCCATATGCTGCAACCTTCTCTGCACGGGAAGGAACTTTAACAGGAGGTGGACAGCATGCCATTAACGCCGCTGGACATACACAACAAGGAATTTTCCCGACGTTTGCGCGGGTATGACGAGGATGAAGTCAATGAATTCCTGGATCAAGTCATCAAAGATTACGAAGGCGTCATTCGCGAGAACAAAGAGCTGAGCAATCAGTTGCTGTCCGTTCAGGAAAAGCTGGATCATTTTGCCACGATTGAAGAGACGCTTAGCAAAACGATCATCATTGCGCAGGAAGCTGCTGATGATGTGAAGAACAATGCGAAGAAAGAAGCGCAGTTGATCGTGAAGGAAGCAGAGAAAAATGCAGACCGGATCGTGAACGAATCGCTGGGCAAATCACGTAAAATTGCTTTGGAAGTGGAAGAACTGAAAAAGCAGGCATCGATTTATCGTGCCCGTTTCCGCACGCTTGTTGAAGCGCAGCTTGAACTGTTGACTCAGGATGGTTGGGAAGTGCTGGAGAGCCGGGAGCAGGAAGTGCGTGACCGTGAGCGGGAGATGAAAGAAATTTATTAGTCTGTCGCCTGGTTGACTTTTGTCTGCAAAGAGGCTATAACTATATTCATAATGAATAGTGATTCCATGACGGGTTCAGTACGTTATGATCTCATCCCTCAGAGAGTTGGTGGTTGGTGCAAACCAATGGATGAGTTATAGCCGAATATCTCCCCGGAGAAGTGACGCTGAAGCGGTGATCTTGATTGCCGTGTGTAAGCCGAACCGTAAGCCGTACGTTATAACGGCACCCTGCGGTAGTATAGCGGGGCATAAGCGCTGTTGATGACAGAGCATACCCAGGCTTGCCTGGATGTGGTTTGTGATGAACAGAATTAGGGTGGTAACGCGAGTATAGCCTCGTCCCTTTCCAGGGACGGGGCTTTTTTGTGTCCAAAAAAGGCGAACGCCCATGAGGCCCGAAGGGACCTCAAGGAGAGAGCCGCCCGCCGGGAAAGCGAAGCACCCGGCACACGGGTTTGGCCAAGGCAAACGTCCATGAGGCCCGAAGGGACCTCAAGGAGAGAGCCCACCCGCCGGGAGAGCGAAGCACCCGGCACAAGGGTTTCGCTAAGGCGAACGTGCATGAGGCCCGAAGGGACCTCAAGGAGAGAGCCGCCCGCCGGGAGAGCGAAGCGCCCGGCACAAGGGTTTCGCTAAGGCGAACGTGCATGAGGCCCGAAGGGACCTCAAGGAGAGAGCCGCCCGCCGGGAGAGCGAAGCGCCCGGCACAAGGGTTTCGCTAAGGCGAACGTCCATGAGGGCCGCAGGGACCTCAAGGAGAGAGCCGCCCGCCGGAAGAGCGAAGCGCCCGGCACAAGGGTTTCGCTAAGGCGAACGTCCATGAGGGCCGCAGGGACCTCAGGGACCTCAGGGAGAGAGCCACCCGCCTCGCGGTAAGGCCATGCGGCGTTCACGTAGGGAACAGCCGCAAAATGGCCGCCACTACGCACATCCACCCCTCGTCCATAAGCGCAACCGATCCCCCACCGACAACCCATCCCGGGTGTCCAGAGGGCGGAGCGCCTATGGGGTCCCCCTTGGCAAGGGGGATTTAGGGGGATTGAAACGCTTTTTGTGGACGGTCCACAATCCAACCAAAGAAAGGGAAGATAATCATCATGCAACGAGTTGACGTCAAAGAGAAGGCACGTGCCAGAGAATTACGCGTGTTAGATAAATGGAAAACGGAGAATACATTCAAAAGATCCATTGAAAACCGGGAGGGCAAGCCTAACTTCGTATTTTATGAAGGGCCGCCTACAGCAAACGGTAAACCACATATCGGTCACGTACTGGGACGTGTAATCAAGGATTTCGTTGGACGGTATAACACAATGAAGGGTTACCGTGTCGTTCGTAAAGCGGGCTGGGATACACACGGTCTGCCTGTAGAACTGGGTGTACAGAAGAAGCTTGGCATCTCCCACAAGTGGGAAATCGAAGATTACGGCGTGGAGAAATTCATTAACGAATGTAAAGCGAGTGTTTTCGAGTACGAGCAACAATGGCGTGATCTGACAGAAGGCATCGGATATTGGACGGATATGGATAACCCATACATCACTCTTGATAACAACTACATCGAGAGCGTATGGAACATCCTGGCGACGATCCACGAGAAAGGATTGCTGTATCGTGGTCACCGTGTGAGCCCGTATTGTCCGTCTTGTCAGACAACACTAAGTTCCCATGAAGTTGCACAAGGGTACAAAGACGTTAAAGATCTGAGTGCTACAGCGAAATTCAAACTGAATGACAGCGGAGAATTTGTACTCGCCTGGACGACAACACCTTGGACATTGCCTTCACACGTTGCACTTGCCGTGAATCCGGATATGGACTACTCCCGAGTTCGTCAAGGTGATGAAGTGTACATCATGGCAACCAATCTGGTTGAGAAAGTCATGAAAGATACCAAGGGTGAGTATGAAATCATTGGTGCACTGAAAGGTGCTGACCTGGTTGGCAAAACGTATGATCCTCCGTTCAACTACGTACAGGCTGAGAAGGCCAACATCATTCTGGGTGCAGGCTTTGTAACGGATGCAAGTGGTACGGGTATCGTACACATGGCTCCTGCCCATGGTGAAGATGACTACCGTGTATGTCGTGAGAATGGGATCAGTTTTGTGAACATGGTGGACTTGGAAGGTAAATTTGTCGCTGAGGTTACTGACTTTGCCGGACGTTTCGTGAAGGATTGTGACATTGATATCGTTCGCTATCTGTCCGAAAATGGACGTTTGTTCAGCAAAGAAAAATATGAGCACAGCTATCCATTCTGCTGGCGTTGTGATACACCGCTTCTGTACTATGCAATGGACAGTTGGTTTATCCAAACGACAGCCATCAAGGACCAATTGATTTCCAACAATAGTGAAGTGGACTGGTATCCGGGTCACATTCGTGAAGGTCGCTTCGGGAAATTCCTTGAGGATCTGGTGGATTGGAACATCAGCCGTGATCGTTATTGGGGAACTCCGCTGAACATCTGGGTGTGCGAGGAGACTGGCGAACAATTTGCTCCACACAGTATTGCAGAATTGCGTGCCCGTGCGGTAGGTGATGTGCCTGAGAATCTTGAATTGCATAAACCATATGTGGATGACGTTAAAGTCATGAGCTCTTGCGGCAAATATGAAATGAAACGTACACCGGAAGTGATTGATGTCTGGTTCGACAGCGGCTCCATGCCGTTTGCCCAGCAGCACTATCCATTTGAAAATAAAGAAGTATTTGAACAGCAGTATCCTGCTGATATGATCTGTGAGGGAATTGACCAGACACGTGGCTGGTTCTACAGCTTGCTGGCGGTTTCTACCCTTTTGACAGGCAAAGCGCCTTACAAAGCGGTTATGGCTACAGGACACGTTCTTGATGAGAACGGACAGAAGATGTCCAAATCCAAAGGTAACGTTATCGATCCTTGGGAAGTGATTGAAGAATACGGTACAGATGCATTCCGCTGGGCTTTGTTGTCTGACAGTGCACCGTGGAACAGCAAACGTTTCTCCAAAGGTATCGTAGGCGAAGCCAAATCCAAAATGGTGGATACGCTGGTTAACACCCATGCATTCCTGACGCTTTATGCGACCATTGATGGATTTGATCCACAGGAGCACCCGTTCCAACTGTCCGCCCACAAGCTGGATCGCTGGATTCTGTCGAGGTTGAACAGCTTGATCCTGGTTGTAGAAAAAGCGCTGTTGGTTAACGACTATCTAAACTCTTCCAAAGCGATTGAAGCATTTGTCGATGAGCTGAGTAACTGGTATATCCGTCGTTCCCGTGACCGGTTCTGGGGAAGTGGCCTGACAGAGGATAAACTGGACGCTTACCGTACATTGACTGAGGTATTGGTGACTACCGCGAAACTGGTTGCTCCGTTTACACCGATGCTTGCAGAAGATATCTATCTGAACCTTGCAACAGGTGAGAGTGTGCACATGGAAGACTATCCGGTAGCGAATGAAGCGCTGATTGATGCAGGACTGGAACAGGATATGGAGACGGCTCGCCGCGTGGTTGAACTTGCCCGTAACGTTCGTAACGAAACAGGCATCAAGACACGTCAGCCGCTGTCCGAATTGATCGTTTCTCTGGATAAAGGGTTTGACCTGGCAAGTTATGAAGAGATCATCAAGGAAGAGATCAATGTAAAAGGAATCCGTACGGAGCATAATGATGCGGAATTCGTTGACTTTACATTGAAGCTGAACCTGAAAGTTGCAGGTAAGAAATACGGTAAAAACGTAGGATTCCTGCAAAACTTCTTCAAGGGAATGACGGCCGATGAGACGCGTAAAGTGGTTTCGGAGGGTGTGCTGAACATCGTTTCTCCGGAAGGCGAAGAGCTGCAAGTGACGAGCGAAGAATTATTGGTTGATAAACAGGCCAAATCAGGCTTTGCTTCAGCATCAGGTTACGGTCTGACGGTTGCGCTCAATACCGAAATCACGCCAGCCTTGGAACAGGAAGGTTGGGTCCGTGAAGTGGTTCGTGCTGTGCAGGATACCCGGAAACGACTGGACCTGCCAATTGAGAAAAGAGTACGTTTGACACTGGATGTGGATGCATCCCTTCAGGAAGCTATTCAGGCGTTTGACGATGTGTTGCGTGAAAATGTTCTCGTAACTGAAGTTACATTTGGCTCGAATGAGTCCATGGAACGCGTTGAAGCCGGAGGCAAATCGATCGGTATTTACATCGAAGCGTAATTCGGAGCATGTCTCATTCAACAGGGATAGAATATAGAGTATAAACCAACGAGCCGCAGAGGCAGGGACATATTCCCTGGTTCTGGGCTCGTTTGTTTTTTAGGCAATAAGGCAATGATTCTATAGTGCAGTCAATCTATATTGATCAAAGGAACTGACCAAAACATGAGCGAACATGACAAGCAAACCGCATCCACTTCACAACAATCAACATCAGATAATCTAAATTCGCATGACAAAATTGAAGAGTTACATACCCTGACGAACCGTCTGGCGAATGAACTGGAGCGTTCACGAATTGCGCAATACACAGAATTGCTGAACAGGCCATGGAAATTGATTGGACTTAACCTGTTGTCTGGAGCCGCACGAGGTGTGGGGATTGCGATTGGGTTTACCTTTTTTGCAGCAACGATTATTTACGTTTTGCAGCTACTTGGGGCGCTCAATCTTCCCATTGTTGGAGATTACATCGCTGATATTGTGCGCATTGTCCAGCGCCAGCTTGATATGAACACATACTAAGCGATCAGCAGCGATTAAAGGTGAAGATATCAAAGTGCATTTAGTACATGTCATCCGTCTCCATATCCGGTTCTAACAGACCATCGCCTTCACGGTTCTCCAGGTACTGGCGATATTGTCGATTACGCACGATGGAGACGTCATGACCATAGATGTCCGTGGCAACAAAGCTTTCGTACGCTTCAACGCAGCCTTCCACTTCATCGGTGGCTTCAATCGCCATAACATCATAGCTGTCGATATCACGTCCTTCAGCCATGGCTGGTGAGTTCGATGTGCCCCAGCTTTCAACAATCTGCCAGGTGTCTTCACCATCGAAGCCATTTTGATCATCACGCTCGTCCAGACTGGTTCGACCAAATGCCGGGGCGAGGAATTCTTCCTCTACAGGACGGTTCTCAGAGACAACGGTTTCCGGTTGATGTTTTTTGCAGTATTTGGTGTAGGGAACAGCTTCCATGCGTTCATAAGGGATGGGTTGCTGGCAGACCGCACATGTACCGTAATGTCCTTCTTCGATGGAGTGCAGTGCAGAATCGATTCGTTCCAATTGGAATTCATCATGTTCAAGCAGGGAAATATCTTTCTCGCGTTCATACACCTCCGTGGCTAAGTCCCCAGGATGGTTATCAATCGGTGATAGTTCACCTGTCTGTAGTTTAAGGGAGTCTCCAAGGCCATAATGTTCGTTTTCCGACAGTCTATGTTCAATATCACGCTTATCGGACATCAGTTGGGAACGTAAAAATTGCAGTTGTTCGTTAGTAAAATGTGACATGATTTTCCCCTTTCTGCGTTCATGCTGGAATCCGGATTTTGACTCTAATGTAGGATGTGCCATTGAGGGCAAGATTACAGAAGGGAAATGTTATCGTTTTTGCCATCAACATTGCGATGTAGGCGTCGTGGACGATTTCCAAACAGCTGTGCTACAATAAACAAGTCCGGCGTAATGCTGGTATCGTTTGGAAAAGACAAGAACGGAGTGACAAACAAACGTGGTGTATTATATCTTCGCTTTTATCGTATTTTTATTGGATCAGGGAACCAAGTATCTGATTGCAACCCGGATGGAACTCAGAGAAGAAATTCCGGTCATCGGCAATTTCTTTGTCATCACATCACATCGTAACTCAGGAGCAGCATTTGGCATTTTGCAAGACCAGCGTTGGTTCTTTATCGTGGTTACGTTGATTGTGGTCGTTGCCTTGATTTGGTATTTGCAAAAGGTAAAAGATACCCCGCACAAATTGCTGCCTGTGGCGCTTAGTTTGGTGCTTGGTGGAGCAATTGGCAACTTCCTTGACCGGGCATTAACCGGAGAAGTTGTAGATTTTGTACAACTTAATTTCGGAAGTTACACGTTCCCCATTTTCAACATCGCTGATTCAGCAATCTGCATCGGTGTAGCGTTGATCATTGTGGAGACGTTGCTTGAAGGACGGCGCGAAAAAGCAGCCGCGAAGATTGAAGGGAATGAACATCATGAGTAATCCGAATAAGGAACAGATTAACGACGAAGAACTAATGAATGGCAATGAACGTATGGAATGGACCGTTGCCGCTGAACATAAAAAAGAACGAATTGACAAATATATTACGGAAGCTGTGGATAACGTATCTCGCTCCCAGGTTCAATTGTGGATCGGAGACGGGATGGTTACGGTAAATGGTGCTGTTGTCAAAGCCAATGCCAAGTTATCCGAAGGTGATCTTGTTGAACTACAGATTCCTGAACCGGCTGCCGTTGAGATCGTTGCCGAAGATATTCCGCTGGAAGTGGTATATGAAGACAGCGACCTGATCGTGATTAACAAACAGCGTGGTCTTGTGGTGCATCCGGCACCAGGACATACGTCGGGTACGCTCGTTAATGCACTTATGCATCACTGCAAAGACCTCTCGGGTATTAATGGGGAGTTACGTCCTGGTATTGTGCATCGTATCGATAAGGATACATCCGGTCTGATCATGGCTGCCAAGAACGATCGTGCTCATGCATCACTGGCTGCTCAGTTGAAGGAACATACGGTGAACAGACGGTATATTGCGCTCGTTCATGGTCATCTTAATCATGATCAAGGCACCATTGATGCACCGATTGGACGCGATACCAATGACCGCAAAATGTATACGGTCACAGAACGTAACAGTAAACATGCCGTTACGCATTTTACCGTTACAGAGCGAATTAATGATTACACCTTGCTGGAATTGAAACTGGAGACAGGACGTACTCACCAGATTCGGGTTCACATGAAATTTATTGGTCACCCGCTTGTAGGAGATCCAACTTATGGACGGAATAAAGGCATCAAAATGCAAGGACAGGCTCTTCATGCGGCTATTCTTGGATTTGTGCATCCAACAACGGGAGAATACCTTGAATTTTCAGCTCCGATTCCGCAAGATATGGAAGACGTGCTTGCCTCGCTGCGCAGTCGTTAACAGTTCCAAGAAAGTACAAATGTTCGGATACTTTGTCCATGGCTTTGATCACGCAAATGCTTCATATTAAAGTGTAGAAATTTGCGTCAAATGAGGAGATGAACAACGTTATGAGTATCGATAAATATCAAGAAACTTACATTCAGACTAATTTTGCCGACCGTATCGGTGGCTCCAACTATGGTAAAGACACGAACATTTATAAATTCGAGAAAATCAAACGTGCCAAAGCTTCGGCCAAAAAAGATTTTCCCGATGTGGAACTGATCGACCTTGGTGTAGGTGAACCGGACGAAATGGCGGATGCAGGCATTGTAGCTGCACTTGCAGAAGAAGCTTCCAGACCTGAGAACCGTGGTTATGCCGATAATGGTATTCCTGAATTCAAGGCTGCTGCTGCTTCTTACCTGAAAAACGTATTCAACGTAGAAGGTATCGATGCAGATACTGAGATCGTACACTCCATTGGTTCCAAACCGGCTTTGGCGATGATGCCTTCATGCTTCATCAATCCGGGTGATGTGACGATCATGACCGTTCCAGGTTACCCGGTTATGGGTACACATACGAAGTATCTGGGTGGAGAAGTGTTCAACATCCAGTTGACGAAAGAGAACAACTTCTTGCCTGATCTGACGGCTATCCCGGAAGACATCGCAAAACGTGCGAAGTTGCTCTACCTGAACTATCCGAACAACCCAACAGGCGCAAGCGCGACGGTGGAGTTCTTCACTGAAGTTGTGGAATGGGCTAAGAAATACAATGTTGTGGTTGTACATGATGCTCCATATGCAGCATTGACGTATGATGGCAAAAAACCGTTCAGCTTCCTGTCGGTACCTGGTGCGAAGGATGTTGGCGTAGAGCTGCACTCTCTATCCAAGTCCTACAACATGACGGGTTGGAGAATCGGATTTGTAGCGGGTAACCCGCTTGTAGTCAAAGCATTCAGTGACGTGAAGGACAACAATGACTCCGGTCAGTTCATCGCGATTCAAAAGGCTGCTGCTTACGGATTGAATCACCCTGAAATTACGGAAAAAATTGCAGAGAAATATTCCCGTCGTCACGACATGCTCGTTGCCGCGTTGAACGAACTGGGCTTCCAGGCTGAAAAACCTAAAGGTTCATTCTTCCTGTATGTTGAAGCACCAAAAGGTGTGGTTGGCGGACGTCGCTTCGAATCAGGCGAAGATTTCTCCCAATTCCTGATCCGTGAGAAACTGATCTCATCCGTACCTTGGGATGATGCGGGTAACTTTGTTCGTTTCTCCGTAACCTTTGAAGCGAAGGGTGAAGAAGAAGAGAAACGTGTTATTGCTGAGATCAAACGTCGTCTGAGCGACGTGCAATTCGAATTTTAAATGTAGTACCCTATAGATTAAACATGTGAAAACGAAGAGACCGGTAACGGTCTCTTTTTTTATGCCCATATTAGATTTTTTTCATTTACTCCCTTTACAAAATTATACAAGCAACATATGATTAGATCTTTACGTTATTTGTTATATACAGAAGTTGTTTTTGAAGGGAGTTATTACAATTGTTATCATCACGAACGAGTACGGTGTCCTCACCGGCTACAGGAACAGGCAGTACAGTGTCAGGATTATTCAGATTGTTAAGACCCAAACAGTGGACTAAAAATCTGCTGTTATTTGCTGCGTTACTATTCTCTTTTGAGGAGATTCGGACGGAAACCATTCTTGCGACGTTGCTCGGTTTTATTCTATTTAGCCTCGTTGCAGGCTGTGTGTATATTTTAAATGACTTTGTAGACCGGGACAGGGATCGACAGCATCCGGTGAAAAAGTATCGTCCTATGGCTTCTGGGCAGGTGAATCCGAGTCATGCTTTGTTGTTTGGCATTATTCTATTAATCCTTTCCGTAGGAACGGCCTTCATGATGAACCCTCTATTCGGGGTGTTATGTATCGTCTATTTCCTGTTGAATGTATCTTATTCATTTGTGCTGAAACATCTCGTTATCCTGGATATGATGACTATTGCAGCCGGGTTTGTACTTCGTGCCATTGCAGGTGGTGTGTTGATCCATGTGCCATTCACACCGTGGTTTTTGATCTGTACAATGCTGTTGTCGTTATTTCTGGCCATTGGCAAACGCAGAAATGAACTTACGTTGCTTGAGGGAAATACGGGATCACACCGTAAGGTTTTGGATAACTACTCCATTACATTACTGGATCAATTCAATACGATTGTGACGACAGCTACGATTATCAGTTATTCCCTGTTCACATTCACTTCAGATCGAACCATTCATCTCATGTGGACGATTCCATTGGTCATTTATGGCATGTTCCGTTACCTGTATCTGATCCACATGAAGAACCAGGGAGGTTCGCCCGATCGGGTGCTGTTTGAGGACAAGCCCATATTAATTACGGTTATGTTGTATGTGATAAGTGTTGTTACAATCTTTGCTATCTTTGAATAAAGGCTGAGGGGGATCAGGGTGAAAAGCACGAAAGTCGCCATTTTTGATATTGATAAAACGATCATACGCAGTGATTCCATGTTTCAATTTGTGCATTACGGTGTTCGCCGTTACCCGTGGCAGGTATGGAGATTACCTGTCATCGCATTACATACCGTGTTATTCAAGGCAGGCTTCATGACGGTTGAACAAGTCAAACGATCCTACTTTCAAGAGATTGAGCGTATGTCTGAAAAAGATCTCGAACATTTCTTTGATACTCGTTTGCGTACGTCCATTTTTGCCGAGGCCAGTGTAGAGATGCAACATCGTAAAGAAGCAGGCTATCATGTCTTACTGGTAACTGCATCTCCGCATGCCTATATGAAATACTTTAATAATTTCCCCTGGGTGGATCATGTAATTGGAACTGAACTTGTCCGTCATGAGAATGGTTACACATGCAGAGTTGATGGCAGCAATTGCAAAGGGGAAGAGAAGGTACGCCGAATTCAGGCTTATCTGAGTGAGAAGAATATGGTCATTGATTATGACCAGTCATGTTCCTACTCGGACTCCTTATCCGACCTTCCAGTCATGCAGCTAGTGAGTCAACGATACTTTATTAACAAGCGTGTTCCGGACATGGAGGCATTAACGTGGGGGAAATAAAATCGCGTCATACTGGTAAATGGTTGATGCTCGTTTCCGCATTTCTGACAGCAACGGGTCAATTGTTCTGGAAATGGGGATTAACCGAGTGGATCTACCTGGGTGTTGGTTTTCTGTGTTATGGACTTGGAGCGATTTTGATGATTAAAGCTTTTGCTCTGGAAAAACTCTCTGTTGCTTATCCTCTGATGTGTGCCAGCTACGTATTTGCCTTAATCTATGGATACTTTTTGCTTGGGGAAGAAATTACGGTGCAGAAGCTGGCAGCAGTTGTGTTGCTTGGAATCGGGGTGACATTAACCAGTGTTGATCGATAGCTGGATGGTTGCCGTATTAATTGTCATGACGTTGTGTGGTGCACTGGGCGGGGCCGGACTGAAAGCTTATGCATCCAGTCGCAATCGTCTGCATGTACTCATGGGACTTGGATTCTACGGAACGGGTGCGTTGCTGAATATTGTATTGCTAAAGTTTCTTCCATTAACCGTAGTGTTGCCTGCGAACGCATTAACATATGTTTGGACTCTCATCATAGCGCGACTGGTATTTAAAGAGACGGTGGGCCCTTTACGCTGGATAGGTGTGGCATGTATTATGGGTGGCCTATGTTTATTGGTGTTCTGAGTTGAACTAAAGATTATTTACACGAGCACTATAAAATTTATTGGATGTGAAATGAAAGCATGAACTTTTTAGATTACTTATTTTATAATCGCAGAGCCAACTGGACAGCCTTTTACCTGTTTGCAGGATTTGCTTTGTTCTATGGTTTAATGAACGGCTCGTATATTCTGTACATTGAAAATAATGCAGAGATGCTTGGGAAGTATACCCCATTTAATACAACGCTGTTTCCAATCAATTTATTCAACTTTGATCCTTCAATGTATTATGGGGACAACAGTTCTTCCGTGATCCATCCGCTGATCTCCTTTCTCGCAGTCACCCTTGCGGCTGTAGCGAAACTGCTGGGAGGCAACTGGTTCTTCTTAATCCTGCAATCGCTGATTAATGCGGGTTCAGTGGTGCTGGCGTATCTGTTCCTGAGTCAAAAAGAAGATAAACCAACCATTGTACCGCTGTTGTTCGCCTTACTGTTTGGTTTCAGTTCCTACCTGATGTATACCGCGTTGATCCCGGATTCGTATCCGTATGTACAGTTTGTTATTCTGTTCTCAGTGGTTTACATGCAGTATACTCGTGAGCGTCAAGACGTACGATATGTACCCAATGCATTGATTGCGTCCATTAACTTTGGACTAACCTCGACCAATATCGTACCATTTGCTGCTGCCACATTCTTCAATATGCATGCATGGCGCAATAAGGCAAATTTGAAAAAATACATCGGCATCATGGCACTGGCGGTTCTGATCATCGTCGTATTAACTGGTATTCAGTATGTTGCCTTTGGAGGCCGCAGCTGGGTTAGTAACTGGCTGTTGGGCATTCAAAATGGTGGAACTAGCTATGCAACGCCATTCCAGTTTGCTATTCATTGGAGAGCGTTGAACATGCTAACTATTAATCCGATGCTGACACCGAAGATGCATTTACTGGACCCGGGCATGGCAGCCTTTGTTACGGATCTATCCCGTTCCAATCCAATCTATGTGCAGATTACAGGTATCTTTATTTTACTACTGGCATTCATGGGCTTCATTAAGGGCATTCGTGAACGTGAAGTATGGACCCTTGTGCCATATATTATGTTTGCCTTTTTGCTTCATGTAGCCGTGGGCTTTGGATTGGCTGTATTTCAATATGATATGTACCTGTATGCGGGGCATTATCTGTTTGCGTTCTTCCTGTTGGGTGGAGGTTTTGTCATCAGCCTTCGTCCGGGATTGGGGAAAAAAGTGGTTATAGGCATAATTATGTTATGTATTATCGTTACGGCGAGTAACAACATCTATCGCCATGTCGAAACATTAACAACAATCAAGCAATCCTATGATCAATTGGAACAGGAACGCTCAGTGAAATAATCAAAGGGTATCGATTTATATAAGAAAATAAAAAAAGGCCATTGGATGGAAAGTCCAATGGTCTTTTCTTATTTAGTGTCGAGCAGATGAGTTAAGCAATAATTTTGGTCTTCTTGGCATTCTCGGCTGAACGTTTGGTGAGACTGCTGAGTGGACGTTTCAAAGCGAGAGCAACAATGAGACTCAGCGCAATGAACATACACAACCACAGAATATCCTTGATGGCAGTAGACCACAATATACCGCCGACCGACTCACGCAGCAGACTGATTGCATACGTGAAGGGCATGAACGGATTCAATGCCTGGAAAAAGGGTGATGTCATGCTGATTGGGAACGTACCGCCTGAGCTGGAGAACTGGAACACCATGAAGATGATAGCGATCCCTTTTCCGATATTCCCAAAAACGGACAGCAGGGTGTACGTTATGGTGACAAATACGGCACTCACCAGCATGGCAAACAGGACAAACCACAGTTTATCTGCGACATAGGTACCCAGGATTAAAATATCTCCCAGGGTGACGCATATCGCCTGAAGTAATCCAATGGTTAGAAAAGTAGCGAGACGTCCAAGATATAACTCATATCCCCGGAACTTGCCCTCTGGATTCTCAGCTTCGGCACGAAGCAGAGAAATCAGCAGTGTTGAGCCAACCCACAAGGACAGCACGCCATAAAATGGTGACATGGCCGATCCGTAATTCGGAATCGGGTAAAGCTGTTGTTCCTTGATTTTCACCGGACTTGCAAGGAAAGCACTCTCTTCTTCGATATCGCCGCGCAGAAGTTTGGCAAGCTCGGCAAACTGGTTATTACCTTCGACTTCCCTAAGTTTGTCTGCAGCCTTGCTGATGGCACTTTCCAATGCTGGCAGATCATCACGTACCAGCGTGGCAACACGATGTACTCCTTTTTCGACCTCCGGAAGCTGGTTCTGAACAAAATCGGATGCCTTGCCTATCTGTTTCTCGGCATTAGGCAGATCATTACGAACAAAATCAGCCGCTTCGTTCAGTTTGGTTCCCAGCTTGGGCAGATCATTTCGAATTAATGAAGACACGGTGTTCAAAGCTTGGATAAAACCTTCACTTTTGTTCGCGAGTGTTTCTGATATCTCATGGATCTTAGATTGTATTTGAGGCAAGTCGCTCTGGATTTTTGTCAACTCGGTCTGCCCAAACGTAATCCCTTCTTTGGCCGATGCAAGAATGTCCGCAATATCAGGAATTCGATCTTTTGCACCTTGTAGAGTTTCTGCTGAAGTGGAGAGGATAGACCTGAGCTTATCCGCACCAGCTGCAAGTGCAGGCGATATTTCACTTTCATAGGTGTTTAAGATATTGCCAATCCCGCTGCTAATGTCCTTCGAGAGCGCATTTAACTGAGCGATGACGTCTGTCGGCGGAGTTGTATTGCGACGAATGGCATCACTGATAATCCCAGCCAAGCGGATTTGCAACTGAAGTTTATCTGAAACGGAGTTCAGCTGCGTAATTTTATCAGCAAGTGGATGGCTTGGGAGCAAGTTGTCTATTTTGCCCAGTAGT
The DNA here is from genome assembly GCF_038004645.1 of Paenibacillus sp. FSL M8-0212. Taxonomy (NCBI): domain Bacteria; kingdom Bacillati; phylum Bacillota; class Bacilli; order Caryophanales; family Paenibacillaceae; genus Paenibacillus; species Paenibacillus sp. FSL M8-0212. Next base: position 4,722,897 of record NZ_JBBORP010000001.1, read on the forward strand.
TCTGCCATACTGTCGACTAGTTTTACCGCAATCCCTAAACGCGAAGCAATCCGGTCGAGATCTTCTGCTGTAGGAAGGTTTTCGAGATCCGAATTTTGCAATTGTGCAAATACGTCTCCAGCAGCGTTAGTAATTTGCTGCACCAGCAGTAGATTTTGGCGGATCGTTGGGCCAATAGCCTGAAACGCTTCTTCACTAGAATCTACAAATTGATTCAAGCCTTGGGCCAGCTCAATCCCGTTGCCAGCGATTTGTGATACTTTGTCCAGATCTTGTTCTGCGGCCGTTACGATAGACAGAGCTTTGTTGGTTTTATCCAGGGCTGTTTGGATGACACCGGACACCTGACCAAAGTTTTCATCGACTTCTCGAATGCGTTCTACTGCTTTTTGTATATCAGGTATCCGCCCTTGAATAGCTAGCACTTCGGAAGCCGCATCATTAATTTGTGGCCAATACTCCTGCACCTTGAGCACATACTGTGCCGCTTCATTGATTTCAGGCAGTTTTTTCTCGATTTCAACGATCTTTTGAGCATCTTTTACAATCTCAGGCATGGCTTTTTCCACTTCCAGTACCTTTTGACCTGCGGCTTGAATGGCCGGGAGATTTTTCTCCAGTGTGAAAATGCCATTCTCCATCTTGCGCAAAGTTGGAAGCTGGGCGTTAATTTCAACCCCGGCTTCCTTCAACTTGGTTAGAACGGCCTCACTGACGGCTTCAGTGAAGTTTTCATTGATTTGTGTTGTTATGGCAGATACACCAGAGCCTGTGATTTTAGGAGCAATGGCATTCACCTTCTCATTAACGGTATAGATCACCTCTGGGCGCTCCAGCTTTCCGTCAACGATACCTGTAATTTTGGATGAAAAGTCTCCGGGAATGAGCAGGCTTGCATAATAATCTCCAGTCTGTACACCCCGACTAGCCTCAGCCCGATCTACAAAAGTCCAGCCCAGCTTTTCGTTATGTTTGAGGCTGGATACCAGTTCGTCTCCGATATTAACATTGGTTCCTGCAACAGTCGCACCCTCGTCCTCGGTTGTCACTGCAATTTTGATCCCCTGGGTGTTACTGTACGGATCCCATACGGACTTCACGTTGACCCAGTCATACACCCCGGGCAGTAAAATAATAGCCACAATTAGAAATATCCCTGTGGGAACCTTCAGAATATGTAACCAGTCTGTTTTGTAAATGTGCCAAATGTGACGCATGACTTCCTCCTAAATGTACATAAATGTAGGGCGTATCTTATTTCTATGACGCATATTTGTGAATCTTATGTATATCGGCATTATTGCAGCATCTATGAATGGGTTCATGTTTATAAACTGTACCCATTTCAATTGGACCTAATGCAGAGCTTTCATATATTGCGTAAATGAAACTCACCGTTTCTTCTAAAAAGAAGTGTTTTGTCTCTACATAAGCATCTTCAAAGGTTTATTCTGGTTATATCAAATTTCTCATTTGCCTATGGATAAATATGCAGAAATGTTGTATAATTATGAGTAACCAATGAGATGTATTGTGCATGGATGTTTTTCAGCCTAACTGCTGATTCTAAGAAGAACGTAGCAGAGGGTTTTCACCTGCGATGGTGAGGTGTTGACAGGGGGTTGTCTTTCTGTCATAATTCATGAAGACAAACGGACATATTGATTACAGAACCCTGTGAGGTCCTGCAATATGAACGACATGAATAGCACCTTTAAATCAGTCCCGTGAGACTGGCAAGGTAACGTGAACGATACATCGTTTTTTTGCTGCGGCAAATGAAGCGATGCATCCCCGAGAGTAAACTTTCTTCAGAGCGGTCTGAAGTTCGGAGACTCCTTGCCAATAAACACGGCAAGGAGTCTTTTTTTTCTCCTCGTCACGGGGCCATGATGCTGAAGGGAAATCCTGAGGAGGCTGAACGCATGAGCACAGAGACACATGTCATTATGGATGAGACGGCGATCCGCCGCGCATTAACACGGATCGCCCATGAGATATTGGAGAAAAACAAAGGAATCGACGATTGTGTGCTGGTCGGTATCCGTACACGTGGGGTTTACCTCGCAGAACGGATTGCCGCGAAGATTGAAGAAATCGAAGGCGCTAAAGTCCCCTGGGGAGAACTGGATGTAACTCCTTACCGCGATGACCGCTTGGACGAAAATAAAGCGAATCGCAAGGAAATGTTGATTATGACACCTGAATCACTTTCGATCCATAACAAAAAAGTGATTTTGTTCGATGATGTGCTCTATACCGGCCGGACGATTCGCGCAGCGATGGATGCCCTGATGGACTGTGGAAGACCACAGAACATTCAGCTGGCTGTACTCGCAGACCGTGGACACCGGGAACTTCCAATTCGACCTGATTTTATCGGTAAAAATGTACCGACTTCCAAATCAGAGGAGATCGAAGTTGCACTCATGGAAACGGACGGACAGGATGAAGTCAAAATCACTCAGAACCGGGGGGAGCAAGCATGATGATTACACAGACAGCATTGAGAGACCGGAGCTTGCTTGGACTGAAGGAACTTAGTCGAGGAGAAATCGAGTCCATTCTGAACAGAGCGGCTCACTGGGAAGCGCAGAAAGAGAAACTGGTTCCTGTACTGGAATCACGCTTCGTTGCAAACATGTTCTTCGAGAACAGCACACGTACCCGCTTCTCCTTCGAAATGGCAGAGAAACGCCTGGGCGCACAAGTGCTGAACTTTACGGCAGCCGCATCCAGTGTGGAAAAAGGAGAGTCCATCTACGATACGGTACGAACACTTGAGTCGATGGGCATTGATGCAGGCGTGATCCGGTTGAAACCGGCAGGGGTTCTGCAACAACTGGCTCAGAAAGTGAATGTACCACTCGTCAACGCCGGAGACGGCAACAATGAGCATCCCACACAGGCGCTGCTGGACCTCTACACGATGAGGAAAGCATTTGGCGAACTGAAAGGTTTGCGTGTTTCCATCATTGGTGACATCCTGCATAGCCGTGTAGCTCGTTCCAACCTGTGGGCACTGCAAAAGTTTGGTGCAGATGTACGCTTCTGTGCACCGCAAACGATGCAGGCACCGGAACTCGCAGAGCATGCTCCTTATGTCGGTCTTGAAGAAGCGCTGGATGCAGATGTAGTCATGATGCTCCGTGTTCAACTGGAACGTCATCAACATGGCTTAATTACTTCAGCTGAGGATTATCGCGAACACTACGGATTGACGGAAGAACGGGCATCACGCCTAAAACCAAGCACCATTATCATGCACCCTGCTCCAGTGAATCGCAACGTCGAGGTAGATGACGCGGTTGTGGAAAGTGAAGCATCACGGATCTTCCCGCAGATGGCAAACGGTGTTCCAATCCGCATGGCGGTTATGGAACGTGCGATGAAACTGTAACAGGGTCTGGCTGTGGGTCATAGGCTGACGGTACGGTAGTTCTTATAGAGCAATAAGAGAGTACACGATAAAGAAAATCATCCGGCTTGCCTGGTAAGCCGGACAGAACCGAAGCGGAGGGCAATTATGCTACAGATTATAAAAAACGCGAACGTCTTGAACCAAAAAGGGGAACTTGAACGGAAAACCATCATTATAGATGAAGGTAAAATTAAAAAGATCGCTGGTCTGGAAGACCAAGCCGTTCTGGATGCCGAAAAGTCAGCGCAAAGTGTGACAGACGCATCAGGCAAACTGGTCATTCCGGGATTGATCGATATGCACGTGCATCTGCGTGAACCTGGATTCGAACACAAAGAGACAATCGAGACAGGTGCCCGTTCAGCAGCACAAGGTGGTTTTACGACAATCGCTTGCATGCCAAACACGAGACCAGTTACAGATACAGCGGAAGTTGTGAAACTGGTATTGGATAAAGCCAAAGAAGCTGATCTTGTTAAAGTGTTGCCTTATGCAGCCATTACAAAAAACGAACTGGGTCGTGAACTTACCGATTTTGCCGCATTAAAAGAAGCAGGCGCTATTGGATTCACAGATGACGGTGTAGGCGTACAAAACGCTCAAATGATGAAAGATGCCATGAGCCTCGCAGCAAGCATGGATATGCCAGTGATCGCTCACTGTGAAGATGACTCACTGGTTGTAGGTGGATATGTGACGGAAGGCGAGTTTTCGAAACGTCATGGCATCAAAGGCATTCCTAATGAATCCGAGGCTATCCACGTAGGCCGTGATATTCTGCTCGCAGAAGCAACGGGAGTTCATTACCACGTCTGCCACGTAAGTACAGAGCAATCGGTTCGCCTGATTCGTCTGGCGAAGTCCATCGGCATTAAAGTAACTGCTGAGGTATGTCCACACCATCTGGTGTTGTCGGATGAAGATATCCCGGGCATGGATGCCAACTGGAAAATGAACCCGCCGCTACGCTCACCACGCGATGTGCAGGCGTGTATCGAAGGTTTGCTGGACGGCACGCTGGATATGATCGTAACTGATCACGCGCCACACAGTGAAGAAGAGAAAGCCAAAGGCATGGAGCTGGCACCTTTCGGAATCGTAGGATTCGAAACAGCCTTCCCGCTGCTATACACCAAGTTTGTGGAAACAGGACTGTGGAGCTTGGACTTCCTGGTGAAACGCATGACAGCTGATCCGGCACGTGTATTCCGACTGGATACTGGCAAGCTTGAAGAGGGAGCACCAGCGGATATCACGATGATTGACCTGAACGAGGAAAAAGCAGTTGATCCTGCAACGTTTGCAACCAAAGGAAGAAACACACCATTCACAGGCTGGAAGCTGAAAGGCTGGGCCGTACAAACTTGGGTGGATGGCAAAAGCGTGTGGCATAACACGGTACAACAGTAAAACGGTAATTTAGTAAATTAATAAATTAGTAACTCTATATTTTTAACTCTTTAAATCAGTAACATCTTTTCAACTAACTCGAGGCAAATCATGCCGAGAGTCTAACATACGAAACAAGCAAAGTTGAATGTCATGATTTTGAACTTGGACACTAACGTAACTGCGGAGCGGACAGAAAAGACCCGAAGAAGCAAAGCGTTCGCCTTTATCACCGGATTACATCATTTGAAAAATGATAAAAAGTAATCCGGGGATAACAGCGATCAAAGGGTTTTCTGTCAGCGGAGCCGCACAATCGTAACGTCCCCCATGTTCAACCCAAATGCCATTCAACGTTGATAAACACAGAGGAGTGAAATGGGATGCAGGCACAGGCAAGATTATTGTTGGAAGACGGCACACTGTTCACCGGGAAAGCATTTGGTGCTGAAGGTGAAACTACAGGTGAGGTCGTTTTTAATACGGGAATTACAGGCTATCAAGAGGTGCTTTCGGATCCTTCCTATTGCGGTCAAATCGTAACCATGACGTATCCGCTGATCGGAAACTACGGTATTACGCGTGATGACTTTGAGTCGATTCGTCCATACGTACACGGTTTCGTTGTGCGTCGTCATGAGCCAACGCCAAGCAACTGGCGTGCGGAATACAGTGTAGACAATCTGCTCAAAGAATACGGCATCGTAGGAATCAGCGAAATTGATACACGCATGTTGACTCGCCGGATTCGTCACCACGGCACAATGAAGGGAATTCTCACAACAGGATCGAAGCCTGTGGAAGAACTGCTGGAGATGATGGGAGACACAACCATCGCCGAGCTGCGTAACCAGGTGCCAATGACTTCTACGGAGCATGTCTACAACAGCCCGGGAACGGCTGAACGTATTGTGCTTGTGGATTACGGTGCTAAAACAGGAATCTTGCGCGAACTCAGCAAACGTAACTGTGACGTTGTTGTTGTTCCACACGATGTAACAGCAGACGAGATTCGTCGCCTGAACCCGGACGGCATTCAACTGTCCAACGGCCCTGGGGACCCGAAAGACGTACCTCACGCAGTTAACATGATCAGTGAACTGCTTGGCGAATACCCGATCTTCGGTATCTGCCTGGGTCACCAGTTGTTCGCACTTGCGGCAGGAGCAGACACCGAAAAACTTAAGTTCGGACATCGTGGAGGAAACCACCCGGTGAAAGAACTGGAGAGCGGACGTTGCTTCATCACATCCCAGAACCATGGATTTACCGTAAACGAAGAGTCTGTGAAGAGTACAGACCTGGAAGTTACACATATCAACAATAACGATAAGACCATTGAAGGTCTGAAACATAAATCCTTCCCGGCATTCTCGGTTCAATATCACCCTGAAGCAGCCCCGGGTCCTTACGACAACAGCTATCTGTTCGACCGCTTCATCGAGATGATTCGTGAGCACAAGATCACTAACCCGCAAAAGCCGCGTCAAGCCGTATTGGCAGCCGCAGTGAAAGGAGCACAATAACATGCCGATTAACAAAGATCTCAAAAAAATCCTGGTGATTGGTTCCGGTCCAATCGTCATCGGTCAAGCGGCCGAGTTTGACTATGCCGGTACACAAGCTTGCCAGGCTCTGAAAGAAGAAGGCGTGGAAGTTGTACTTATCAACAGCAACCCGGCGACCATTATGACGGATACAAACATGGCTGACAAAGTCTACATTGAGCCAATTACACTGGATTTTGTAACCCAAATCATTCGTCAGGAGCGTCCAGACGGCTTGCTGCCAACACTGGGTGGTCAGACAGGTCTGAACATGGCGGTAGAACTGGCACGTGCAGGCGTGCTGGAACGTGAAAATGTGAAATTGCTTGGAACACAGCTGACTTCCATCGAGAAAGCGGAAGATCGTGATCTGTTCCGTGACCTGATGCGTGAACTGGAACAGCCTGTACCTGAGAGTGTGATCGTAACGACACTTGAAGAATCACTTGAATTTGCAAATGAGATTGGTTATCCAATCATCGTGCGTCCAGCCTATACGCTGGGCGGAACAGGCGGCGGAATCTGTGCGAACGAAGAAGAGCTGCGCGAGACGGTGGTAGCGGGAATTCGTTACAGCCCGATTGGGCAATGTCTGGTCGAGAAGAGCATTGCAGGCATGAAAGAAGTCGAGTATGAGGTTATGCGGGACAAAAACGATAACTGTATCGTTGTCTGCAACATGGAAAACTTCGACCCGGTAGGGGTTCATACAGGCGACAGTATCGTTGTAGCACCAAGCCAAACTCTGTCGGACCGTGAATATCAAATGCTGCGTTCAGCTTCCCTGAAAATCATCCGTGCCCTGAACATCGAGGGTGGATGTAACGTACAGTTTGCACTGGACCCACACAGCTTCCAATACTATGTTATCGAAGTAAATCCACGGGTAAGCCGTTCATCAGCTCTGGCTTCCAAAGCAACGGGTTATCCGATTGCCAAAATGGCTGCCAAAATCGCGATGGGTTACACGTTGGATGAAATCGTGAACCCGGTAACAGGCCAAACGTACGCTTGTTTCGAGCCTACGCTGGATTATATCGTGAGCAAAATCCCACGCTGGCCGTTCGACAAGTTCATCTCGGCGAACCGTAAACTGGGAACTCAGATGAAAGCAACAGGCGAAGTAATGGCTATTGGCCGGACATTCGAAGAGTCGATTCACAAAGCAGTTCGTTCCCTGGAAATTGGCGTACATCGCCTCTACCTGAAGGATGCCGAAACGCTGGACGAAGCTACCCTGAACGAGCGTCTGATCAAAGCAGATGATGAGCGTATCTTCCTGATTGCCGAAGCATTCCGCAGAGGTTATACGTTGCAACAGCTACAGGATCTGACCAAGATTGACTGGTGGTTCCTGGACAAAATTGAAGGTCTGATCGCATTCGAAGATCGCATTCGCGAAGAATCCGAGTTGTCTTCCGACATTCTGTATCAAGCGAAACGCCTTGGATTCACAGACCGTGCCATTGCTGAACTGCGTGCGCAAGGTCAACCTGGAGGCACATTAACAACTGAAGCGGAAGTTAGAACTCGTCGGGAGGCAGAGAACCTGCGCCCAGTGTACAAAATGGTAGATACATGTGCAGCTGAGTTCGAAGCAACAACGCCATATTACTACTCAACTTACGAGACAGAGAATGAAGTGATCCCTTCAGACAAGAAAAAAGTTGTGGTACTGGGTTCAGGACCAATCCGGATCGGTCAAGGGATCGAATTCGACTACTCTACTGTACACGCAGTATGGGCATTGCAAAAAGCAGGATATGAAGCAGTCATTATCAACAATAACCCGGAGACGGTGTCTACGGACTTTAATACATCAGATCGCCTATACTTTGAACCGCTCTTCTTCGAAGATGTCATGAACGTGATTGAACAGGAGAAACCAGTAGGGGTTATCGTACAGTTCGGTGGTCAAACGGCCATCAACCTGGCAGCACCACTGCGTAATGCAGGTGTAACCATTCTCGGAACGGATCTGGAAAGCATCGATGAGGCGGAGGACCGCAAGAAGTTCGAACGTCTGCTCTCCCGTCTGGAGATTGCACAGCCAAAAGGTAAAACAGTCATTTCCGTTGATGATGCGGTAGAAACAGCTCAAAGTCTGGGCTACCCGGTACTGGTTCGTCCTTCCTATGTACTTGGCGGTCGTGCGATGGAGATTGTATACTCCGATGCTGAATTGCTGACATACATGGAACAGGCGGTTAAAATCAATCCAGAGCATCCGGTCCTGATCGACCGTTATATGATGGGTAAAGAAGTTGAGGTTGACGCCATCTGTGATGGTGAAACGGTATTGATTCCAGGAATCATGGAACATATCGAGCGTGCAGGGGTTCACTCTGGTGACTCCATCGCGGTATATCCTCCTCAACACCTGTCCCAGGATATGAAAGAGAAAATTGTAGAGATTACAATCAAAATTGCGAAAGAACTGAAAACGGTAGGTTTGGTCAACATCCAGTTTGTTATCCATGATGGCCAAGTGTACATTATCGAGGTGAACCCACGTTCATCCCGTACCGTACCATTCCTGAGCAAAGTAACCAACATTCCGATGGCGAACTTGGCAACACAAGCCATTCTGGGTGTGAAACTAAAAGATCTTGGTTATGTTGACGGGCTGTGGCCTGAATCGGATCATGTATCTGTTAAAGTTCCGGTCTTCTCCTTCGCGAAGCTGCGTCGTGTAGAACCAACCCTCGGACCTGAGATGAAGTCTACAGGTGAGGTTATGGGTCGTGACCCGAATTACGCTAAAGCATTGTTCAAAGGTCTTATCGGCGCAGGAATGAAAATTCCGGCAACCGGAGCAATTGTTGTGACTGTAGCAGACAAAGACAAAGACGAAGCGGTTCCTTTGCTCGAAGGTTTCTACAGACTGGGTTACAAAATCATGGCTACCGGCGGAACAGCAGCTGCGCTTGAAGCTGCGAACATTCCGGTAACGACTGTGAACAAATTAAGTGAAGGTTCGCCGAACATTCTCGATATGATTCGTAGCGGCGAAGCAAACTTTGTCTTCAATACACTCACCAAAGGCAAAACACCGCAGCGTGATGGATTCCGTATCCGTCGTGAAGCGGTAGAGAACGGCATTGTATGTATGACTTCATTGGATACGATTCGTGCGCTGCTGATCATGCTGCAAACAATCAACTTCTCTTCGGAAGCAATGCCTGTCTTTGTAAAATAATAACTCTCTGATGAAGGACATCAGTCAGCCTGCGGGCTGGCGGGATGTCCTTTATATCGGGCAAAAACGGAAAAAATGAGCAAGTGGAGGGGAGCGCTGGTGATGAATCAAGCGAGTTTCAATGAAATGGCTGGCCGTCTGATGGTGGCACTGGATTATCCTGGAGCAGAAGAAGCGAAAGCATTGGTACAAGCTCTTGAAGGCATTCCCTGTTATCTGAAGGTGGGTATGCAGCTGTTCTACGCAGCAGGACCGGACTTTATTCGGGAGCTAAAATCCAAAGGATACTCCGTTTTTCTGGATGTGAAAATGCATGACATTCCCAACACCGTTCGTGGCGGTGCTGAAAGTATCACACGTCTGGGTGTAGACATGTTCAATGTACATGCAGCAGGTGGAGCCCTCATGATGCGGGCTGCACGTGAAGGGGCTGAGGCAGCTATAGCTGCTGATCCTTCCCTTAGCAAGCCCGAGATTATTGCAGTCACCCAACTGACCAGTACAAGTCTGGAAACGATGAATAACGAGATTGGCATTCCGGGAAGTGTGGAAGCTGCTGTGGTCCGTTATGCAGGACTGGCCCAAGAGGCTGGACTGGATGGGGTTGTTGCTTCTCCGCTGGAAGTACCTGCAATTCGGGCAGCGTGTGGCAGTGCTTTTCACACCGTTACACCAGGAATTCGTCCAGCGGGTAGTGGTCTGGGAGATCAGACACGCGTCTTGACGCCGGGTGAAGCCATTTCCAGAGGTAGCCATTACATTGTTGTAGGCAGACCCATTACAGGCGCTCCCAATCCGCGTGAAGCGGCAGAAACCATTTTGAAGGAGATGTTGAACGCATGATCGAACTGAATGAGATTCCGAATCATATTGCTTCCCAACTTTTGAAAATTAAAGCCGTGGCGTTACGTCCGCAGCAGCCATTTACATGGACATCCGGCATCAAATCACCAATATACTGTGATAACCGCTTAACGATGTCCTATCCGGAGATTCGCAACGATATCGCTGAAGCATTTGCAACAATCATTCGGAACCAGTACCCGGATGCAGAAGTCATCGCAGGTACAGCAACCGCAGGTATTCCGCATGCTGCCTGGGTGGCTCAGAAGCTGGATCTGCCGATGGCCTACATTCGTGATAAAGCGAAAGGACACGGCAAGGAGAACCTGATCGAAGGTCTGATTACCGAAGGACAGAAAGTGGTTGTCATCGAAGATCTGATCTCTACAGGTGGAAGCTCGATCAAAGCAGCCGAAGCCGTACGTGTAGCAGGCGCAACACCCCTCGCCGTACTTGCCATTTTCAGCTACCAGCTGGATAAAGGTGTTAAAGCATTCGAAGACGCAGGAATTCCACTTCAGACGCTGTCCAATTACACGGCGCTGATGGATGTGGCTTTGGCTGAGGGAACGATTCAGGAGAGTGACTTTGAGTTGCTTAAATCCTGGCGTGAAGATCCTTCTTCATTTGGTAAATAATATCATTGATAGCTCGAAAAAGTGTTCATGAATGAACGGTATCAAAATTGTAATGATTGCCGTCATAGCGGCAAAACCATGGAATATGCAAGAGGCATCCCGCACTTTGGGGTGCTTTTTTCGTTTGTTCATCAAAATATTAACTTTTTCCCTCTACCGTTGTAAAAAGCTTGTAACTTTTAGTTGGGATCGGTCGTTTATAATTCAGTGTAGGTTGGAACAGATTTCTATTTTTAGGTTTTTTGAAGAAGTGATCGGGATATCAAGAAAGGATGAGCGTGATTGCTGGCATGAAGAATTTATTTCTCAGAAAAAGACCTGCCAAGAGCCAGTCAGGCGATGAAGATCAACAGGGGGAAGCGCAGCTGGAGGCATCGACGGTTTCGGGAGAAAATACATACAACAATGAACACGATCACCCGACGAGTGAACCTCCGTTACCTGAAAGTGAAATCGCTTCAGATGAAGTGGCTGCAGCTGCTGTCACTACCGTTGATGAACCCCAGAAGAAGATCAAACCAAAGAAGGATATGCTGCCTCCATATGATGGACCTGTACTCGAGGTCCGTAACGTGCATCGCAGTTTCCAGACAGGCAGTCGTATCATCCATGTGCTCAAAGGTATTGATATGGAAGTGAATCCACAACAACTGGTCATGCTGAAGGGGCGATCAGGCTCAGGCAAAACAACGCTGCTGAATATGCTCGGTGGACTGGATCAGCCTTCAAGTGGAGATATTCTGTTCTCTGGTCAGCCTCTTCAGGATTGGGGAGATCGGCGGCGGACCGCTTTGCGGCGCAAAGAGATCGGTTTTATTTTTCAGGCATATGCACTCATGCCCTTATTATCTGCTTGGGAAAATGTAGAACTGTCGCTGCGTATGGCGGACGTTCCGCGAGCGGAGTGGAAGGACAGGGTTGGTCACTGTCTGGATCTGGTTGGATTATCCAAACGGGTGAAGCACCGACCTTTCGAGATGTCCGGGGGAGAGCAACAGCGGGTGGCTATAGCCAAGGCGATTGCTCATAGACCCAGATTGTTGCTTGCGGATGAGCCTACAGCGGAACTGGATTCCAAGATGGGCGCTCAGGTCATGGCCGTATTCCGCAATATTATTGAAGTAGAACAAGTAACGATATGTATGACTACACACGATCCTACAATTTTGGAGGTTGCGGACCATGTTTATGAAATGGCGGACGGCAGATTTATCAAGTAAAGGTGCCGCTCCGAAGAGGGGGAAACGCGCAGCACTTATTGTACTTGGTGCGATAATGGTTGCAACGATGTCCGGCTGCTCATTGCTGCCGTCAGAAACAGAGGAAGAAGTGCTTCCGCCTATCACACCACCAACGATCTCCAAGAAACCGGAATATGAAGTCCGGACGGAAACGTTGGAGAAAAAAGTAAGTGGTAGTGGCAAGATGATGAGTCAGCGGGAAGAGAAGGTGTACTTCACGCTCGATGGCATGCATGTCAAAGAGTTGAATGTTAAACCAGGGGATAAAGTGAAAAAGGGTCAACTTCTCGCGGTGCTCGATGTGGAGAGTGTGGAGAAGGAGATCCGTGGCAAGAAACTGGCTATTCGCAAATCCGAAGTTCAAATGAAGGAAACACTCCGCAAGAAGGATGAGATGGACCCAGTGGAGTTCGAAGAAGCAACGATTGCTTTTGAAGAACTGCGCCAGGAACTCGCTGATCTGGAAGAACAACTGGGCAAAGCCACGTTGACTGCTCCGTTTGGCGGCACCGTTATTGCTGTGCAGGTAGAGAAAGGTGCAGCAGTGAAAGCGTATGATCCGATTGCTACAATTGCGGATACATCGAATCTGGTTGTGGCTGCAACCTTTGCCAAGGAAGATCTGGAGAAGTTCTCAGCCGGGATGAAGGCAGAAGTAGATATTAATGGAGCCGGTAAAGTCGCTGGCAAAATTAAAGTTATGCCTATCGCGGAAGCATCGGGAAGCGGCAGTGGCGAAGGAACGGGTGAAGGCGGTACGCCTCCAACCAAGGAAACGCTGGATAAGTATGTTATCGTTACACTTGCAAAAATGCCAAAAGGTGTGGAACGTGGCACACCACTATCAGTCTCGATTGTAACGCAGCGTACCGAGAACGCGATTGTGATTCCTGTATCCGCTTTACGCTCCATCGGTTCAAGAACGTACGTACAAGTCGTGGAGAGTGATGGCAGCAAGCGTGAAGTGGACGTTGAAGTTGGACAACAGACATCGACAGATGTCGAGATTCTGAAAGGTCTGACCGTAGGCCAGAAAGTAGTGGGACGCTAATGGGGCTGCCATTGCTTCGGCTGCTGTTCCGCAAAATGTGGAACACGCGCTGGATGACCTTCAGCACACTGATCGGATTGATTGTGGCGGTTGCGTTCACCGTCAGTATTCCAATGTATGCCGATGGTGCGTTGAAACGGGTCGTCGCGCAAACGCTGCAGGATAACAGTGAAGGGTTACCAGCCGGTTCGTTACTTATGAGTTATCAGGCACCTGGTGGGGTGAAGACAGACACTCGGGGTCTGGACGAAGTAGATCGTTATATTCGTGAGGATGTTCCTCGCGAAATCGGTTTTCCTTTTCATACGTATGTGAATTCCAGATCTATACGCAGCACAGAGGTGAGCCCGGAAGATCCAACCAAAGTGGATGCCAGCAGGGTACGCAGTATGAGTCTGGGTACGATGAGTGGGCTGGATGCACAGGTGAATTACTCTGCCGGAGTGAAACCTGGCAATCAGGTTAAAGACGACATTATCGAGGCAGTCATGCTGGAAGAAGGCATGTACCGTAACGATCTGCATATCGGCGATATTCTGGAATATCCGGTGTATAGCGGTCTTGATATCACGTTACGTGTGAAGATTACGGGGTCCTTCAAGGCAGATGATCCGAACAGCCCCTACTGGGTACAAGGATTTGACGGCATGATGAATGGACTATATGTGGATGAATCGGTTTTTAATGATGTTTTACTGAAGGAAAAAGGGATTCCACTTCAAAATTCACGCTGGTATTATGCCTTTGATCTGAAAGAAATTCAAACTAGCCAGTTATCAGGTCTGACTTCCATGCTGGAAAGGCTGGATATCGATCTGTATCAGCGGTTGAAAGATACAAAAGTGGACATTACCTTCGGTGATCTGCTCAAGCAGTTCCGCAGTCAGAGTCTGCAATTGCAGACGATGCTGTTTACCTTGGCAGCACCGATGATTGCGATGGTCTTTTATTTTATTGCGATGAACGCCAGACAGTCTTTACAGAAGCAAGAGAGTGATATTGCGGTATTGCGTAGCCGTGGAGCTTCAGCTCGGCAGATCTTCTCTCTTTACCTGCTTGAAGGTATATTCCTGGGCGTTATTGCGCTGGTTATTGGGCCGTTGCTCGGTTGGTCTATGGCCAAGAGTATCGGTTCAGCAAGTGGTTTTCTCTCGTTCGTAGATCGGAAGTCTATTCCGATCGGTGTATCCAAAGAAGCTATTCTCCTGGGCGTAGCAGCGGTCCTTGTAGCAATCATCGCATCACTTATCCCTGCGATAACCTATGCACGGGCAACCATTGTATCTGCCAAACGGCGGCAAGCACGGACAGACCGTGCTCCAGTATGGCAACGCTGGTTCCTGGACGTTGTGTTGCTGGGTCTGGCCGGATATGGATACTACCTGTTCTATGAACGTCAGATGTTGACCTTTCAGACTGGAATGACAACCGATCAGTTGCAGGTACAGCCGTTTCTGTTCTTTGTACCCGCACTCGCGATCTTTGCGCTCGGACTATTCTTCCTGCGCTTGTTCCCGTGGATATTGAAGCTTATTCAGTTGATCGGTCGCAAGTTTCTCCCGGTCCCGTTGTATCTGACATTAACACAGTTATCGCGTTCATCTTCTTCATATTATCCGCTGATGATCCTCCTTGTACTGACATTGGGACTTGGGGTGTACAACTCGGCTGCGGCTCGGACGATTGATCTGAATTCAACTGAGCGTACCTTGTACCGTTATGGTTCTGATGTGATTATGCAGACAGTGTGGGAAGGAACACCTGAGGTTAAACCCGGTGGTTCCGGACAGAATGGCGGTACGGGTGGAGGTCAACAAGGTGGTGGCAATGGAGGAGGAGGTTCTGCTGGTGGGGGTTCCGGCGGAGGCAATGGCGGTGGAGGTGCTCCGGGTGGTGGCGGCGGTTCTTCGCAGCCATCCAAAGTCATCTACTCCGAACCTCCATTCGAAGTGTTCCGCAGATTAGATGGTGTGGAACATGCAGCACGAGTGCTGCAGACCAAAGGCAATATTATCGTCTCTGGTAAATCGGGCGGACAGGGGATGCTCGTCGGAATTGATAATGTGGACTTTGCTCAAGTGGCGTGGTTCCGCAACGATCTGTTCCCGGCACATCCCTACAAGTACCTTGACTTGCTTGGTAAATACGAAGGGGCTGTATTGATCTCTTCCAAATTTGCTGACAAGTTCAAACTCAAAACTGGAGATCTCGTCTCCATGGGTGTACAGGGACAGGCGATTGAATTCGTCGTCTTTGGTATCATTCCTTACTGGCCAGCCCAGTATCCGGATCAGATGCCATTCTTCGTGGCGAATCTGGATTATATCTATGATCAGGTGCCTCTGATTCCTTATGAGGTATGGCTGAAAATGGAACCGGATGCCAAAGTGGCTCCACTAATGGAGAAACTTGCAGCAGAAGGCATTGAGTTATCTTCTGTGCGTGACGTCCGCACCGAATTGGTATCCCAAGGTAAACACCCGTCACGAGGTGGCGTATTCGGGATTCTGAGCCTTGGTTTCCTGGTATCGGTAATTATCTCGTTGATCGGATACGTGCTGTACTGGTTCTTCAACCTGTCCGGACGTGTTGTGCAGTTTGGTGTATTACGAGCCATGGGGTTATCACGCGCACAACTGAGCGGTATGCTGCTGCTGGAGCAGGTGTTCACAGCAGGGCTATCGATCCTGCTAGGTATCGGGATTGGTCAGGTATCCAGTCGTTTATTCCTGCCATTCCTGCAAACGACAGATAATGTATCTGCTCAGGTACCTCCATTCCGGATTGTGTTTGAACAGCAAGATATGTTGCAACTGTATGGGGTCACCGTAGTGATGCTGGTCATTGGTGCAACGATGTTGCTCTGGCAGATTCGCAGACTGCGGGTTCACCAGGCAGTCAAAATGGGAGAGGAGAGGTAAACGTGATCCAATGCGAAGGACTTGTCAAAATTTTCAAATCCAGCGATGTGGAAGTCGTTGCCCTACAGGGTCTCAACCTGACTGTCAATCAAGGTGAAATGATGGCCATCATCGGTAACAGCGGTAGCGGTAAATCCACGCTGCTGAATATTCTGGGCGGACTTGATCGTCCTACAGCTGGTACCGCTGTTGTGGGAGATTGGGATTTACTCAAGATGACAGACGCCCAATTGGTTGAATACAAACGTCATACGGTAGGTTTTATCTGGCAAAATAACGGTCGTAACTTGCTGCCTTATCTAACTGCACTGGAAAATGTAGAGACTCCCATGATTCTGGGAGGCAAGCGTGATCGTTCTTACGCGAAACAGTTGCTCGAATGGGTAGGCCTTAAGGATCGGATGCATAACAAATTGCATCAATTGTCAGGAGGAGAGCAGCAACGGGTAGCGATTGCGATCTCATTATCCAATCGTCCCAAAATTCTGCTTGCAGATGAACCAACCGGTTCGGTCGATTCCGAGACATGTGATACAATCATGGGCATTTTCCGAAGAATGAACAAGGAACTGGGCGTTACGATTGTCATCGTTACCCATGACTTGACGCTTGCTGGCAAGGTAGACCGGATCGTTGCGATTCGGGACGGCTTGACCAGTACCGAGTTTGTGAAGCGCAACCCGAATCTGGATGATGAGCATAACTTGTCCGAGGCGGGTATGCCAGACATCCATGAAGCATTTGTCATTATAGACCGTGCAGGACGACTTCAGGTGCCAAAAGAGTATCTGGAGGCCTTATCCATTGATAACCGGGCTACATTGGAATTTGACGGTGAACGTATTGTCATTACACCGCCAAGATAATTAAGAGGGGGAACTGGGAAATGAAGAATAGTATGTGGGGAAAACGTGTGCTGGCTGTCATGGCTACAGCAACGCTGGCATTACCGCTGATTGCTGGCTGTACGGCAAGTGAGGCCAAAGATACGGAGCAACGTGTATTACGTGTGGCTACAATGTGGGGAGGGCAAGACGACAGTTATTTCCGTCAACAATTCACTGATGCTTTTGAATTGACACATCCCAATGTAACCATCGAAATTGTAGCTGCTGTTGATCAGAGCAGCATGTATGGATATGGGAACACCGAAGAACAGCAGGAAGTTCCGGATACGATGGAAAGTCTGAAGAAGATTATGACTGGGGATAACCCGGTTGACGTTATCGTGGCTGATACCGCCACAGTGAAATCATTAATTCAGGAGAATCTGGTGAAACAGCTGGACCCACTGATGCAGGAAGACAAGTTTGATACCAGTGATATCGTGCCTAGTGTACTGGAGGGAATTAAGGACCTTGGGGATCAGAGCATTTATGCATTGACACCAACGTTCTCCTCATCCGCTTTGTTCTATAACAAGGGTTTGTTTGAAAAAGCAGGCGTGGAACCGCCAACAGACAACATGACATGGGACGATATTTTCAATCTGGGTACCCGTTTAACGAAAGGTGAAGGTAAAGATCATGTATTTGGTTTCTCCTTCACGACATATCAGGGTGGTTCGCCGTACTACTCCATGCAACAGTACTACAGCGCGTTGCAGCTGAAGACGTTTGATGACAAAGCAGAGAAGATGACCGTAGATTCTCCTCAATGGGAGAAAGTGTGGAGCACCATCAGCAAACTTGCGATTGACAAAGTTATTCCTAAAGGCGACGAACCTCAGGATCAGAATCCGAGTGGGCGTTATGATCCAGTACAGGGTGACCTGTTCCTGAGTGGCAAGTCAGCCATGGTTATTGGTGATTACAGCTATATTAATCAATTAATTGATGCCAATAAAAATGCGGATAAAATGAAAGACTTTACGAAAGTGGATTGGGATGTGGTAACACCTCCAGTTCACCCGGAAGCTCCTGAAATTGGAGGCAGCATCTACCTGAGCAACCTCATGGCGATTAATAGTGCGGCTCAGAACCCGGATGATGCGTGGGAACTGATCAAGTACATGAACAGTGAGGACTGGGCTAAGATCAAAGCACGTAGCAGCTATGAGATGGTATCACGGAAGAGCTTCATTAAGCCCAAAGACGGCCTGGATTATAACATTCAAGCATTCTATGCGCTGAAGCCGATTCCGCCAACAAATACCAATCTGGATAAAATGTATCAAAAATCCCCAGGTTTATGGCAAGTAAATGAAAAAGGTATGGAATATTTCAACCAAGTACTAGAGAACAAAAAGACACCAAAAGAAGCACTTGGTGAGTGGGCAGCTAAAGGAAACGAGATGCTGGAGAAATTGAAAAAGGATCCTAAAGCTACGTTTCAATGAGATTTGATGAAGTAGTCATATCATAAGTTAAGGATAGCCGCTGAAGATTTTAATCTTTGGCGGCTATTTTTATGAAAATGGGGTATTCTACAAAAAGCAGGAATAAATGACGACTCCGGAAAGGACGAGCGGTATGCACTGGGTATATTTCAGCAAGTTGTATGCAACCAAATTTCAGGCAGGATGTCTGGCCAAACGTATGGAGCAGGATGGGTGGATTTACGGTCATAATGAACCAGCGGAAGTGGAAGTTTATCGATCACGTAAAGGTCGTTATGGTGTTCGATTTATTCCCTGACATTACCCCTTGACTTATCGGGATAGAATGGTGTATATTAATTAAGTCGCTGTTTTAATATTTTTACTGACGCGGGGTGGAGCAGCCCGGTAGCTCGTCGGGCTCATAACCCGAAGGCCGCAGGTTCAAATCCTGCCCCCGCAATTTAGTTTCACTTGGATGATTCACAGCCATCATCTGCACGTTATACATTATGTCTAGGGCCCTTAGCTCAGTTGGTTAGAGCGGTCGGCTCATAACCGATTGGTCACAGGTTCGAGTCCTGTAGGGCCCATACTCTTAAAACCCTTGCCTAGCAAGGGTTTTTTTCTGTCTGCATGTAAGCTCTTCTGTCTGGATGTAAGCTCTTCTGTCTGCATGTAAGCTCTTCTGTCTGCATGTAAGCTCTGGAGTAAAAGGTATCTTGTTAATGGTGTCTTTCTAGTATGCCCTTTTTTTCGAATCACGATGTATGTCCATGCCATATCTCAAATCTCGCATATACTACCTTATCCCAACCCATAGGAGGTAGATTTCATGAGTCAATTTCTTGATGCAAGAACATCTCAGAATGCGAGTTTGGCTAACTCTATCGCAATACCAATCCTGGTTATTAACACACCACAATTATTCGGCCAGATTGGTCTGCAAACAGCAGGAGCAGGGGCAAACCCACGGGTACAATTCAAAGGAACGGTGTCTGTGCAACTTCCTTTGGCGCTCGTTGGTGTAACTATTACAATTGTTAGGGGGACTTTGGCTACGGACCCTGTGATTTATTCCGCAACGTCTACGTTTAGCTTGAGTGTCCTTGCACCTCAGATTATTACGTTCTCTGCGGATGACTTCAATCCGCCTATCACGCCTCAATTGACGTACACTGCATTTATTAGCTCCAACTTGCTCGGAACGATCCGTGTAGGCCCTGAGAACTTTGACGGAGCCGTGTATTCCGACTAATGTTGAGTGTCCTTGCCTGAGTATACTAGATCAATAGTCTTCTTAATTGAAAGGCCTCACGGACCTGCCCTCAAAAGCAGGTTTTTTTCTTGTTGAAGGGGAAAACTGAACTTCATCGAGTAAATGGGGTTCTATGATATAATGCATTACAGAGATTGAATAATGGTATTGGACATACAATAGTACGTGAACATCTGAGAAACGTATGAAATTAGTGATAGAAAGCAGGTTTCCATTTTAATGACGTCAAATGAAAGTCAACGTTTTCGTTACAGTGAAGCTCCGGTCTGGGATTGGCAGAGAGCTTATTATGAACAGAAGGGGCTACAAGCTTGGACAGAGAACCAAGTCCCTCAATATATTACGAGTAATCCGATGATTGCCACGGCGTATGCAGAGATGATCTTTGGGTTTCTTCAGGACCTCTCGAACCAAGGAAAGATCACTGAGACCGTAACCATTCTTGAACTAGGAGCGGGTGTAGGGCGTTTGGCACATCAAGTTCTCCTGAAACTGATTGAGTTAAAAGAATTTGCTGGAATACAGTTACCGCCTTTCAGATATGTGATGACGGATCTCGTAGCGGAGAATGTGCTGGGTTGGCAGGAGCATCCATCCATGCAATCCTTTATTCAACAAGGTATAGTGGATTTTGCACGTTTTGACGCTGTAGCGGATACGGAATTGAATCTGGTCGTTGCAGGCACGGTTATTCGGCCCGGTGACCTGAAACAACCGTTGTTGTTGATTGCCAATTATTTTTTTGACAGCATTCCGCAGGAATTAATCTACATTGGGGATGGCGAGATATACGAGTGTGATCTGCTTGTTCAGTCTCCGGATCGTCGTCTTGATCTTGAGCCCGCTGAGATGCTGAAGAACATGACGCTGAGTTATGAATATCGCCGAGCGCCGGAATACAGTGCGGATAACTATCCGTATCAGGAGCTTATCACATTGTACAAAGAGGAACTGGAGGATTCGCACATTCTGTTCCCTGCAATTGGTTTGTCTTGTCTCGAACGGTTGAACAAGCTGTCACAGTCAGGTTATGTGTTGATTACCGCTGATAAAGGGGATCATCGCCTGGATAATTGGAAGTTCGCAGAGCCGCCTGAATTTGTTCTGCACGGAAGTTTTTCTTTAACAGCCAACTACCATGCCATTCAGTATGTCTTGGAACAACAGGGTGCCCATACACGATTCACCACACATCATTATAAAGATCTGAATGTTGGGTGCATGTTAATGGTGGACGAACCCATCAGTTATGTGAATACACGTCTCGCCTACCATCGATTTGTTGAACGTTTTGGACCGGATGACTTTTTCAGCATGAAACAATGGGTAGACTCTCGAATAGAGAGTATGGAGTTGAAGCATATTTTACCGTTTTGGCGTCTGGGCGGATATGATGCAGAGTTCTTGATTCACAGTGCGACGCACATTTCCAGTCTTCTTCCCGATGCAAGTGATGAGGAAATGCTTGATATTCAGTCTGGTATTCATACGATGTGGTCGTCCTATTATGTGATGGAGCAGCAAGGAGGTCTCGCATTTCTGGCAGGGCAGCTATTATATGAGATGTATATGTATGAGGATGCAAAACGTTTTCTGGAGATATCATTGGTTGCAGATCCGAGTAACCATAATCCGGCAGTCTTGTATGACTTGGCTGTGTGCTGTTATGAACTTGAACTGGAAGAAGAAACCCTGTCATATACCCATAAAGTATTGGCTCTGGAACCTGATCATGAAGAGGCAGCAGCGTTGCTGCAGAGTTTCGAGTTGAACTGAACGAACAATTTTAGTTTGTCTCCTGTATGTAGGATGTAAATGGTAATATTTATATAGAAATTGAAACCTTTAATTGGACTTCATCGTATTAATGGGATATTCAACCAATTATTTCTATAGTACATAAAGGAGACAGAGCTATGAAGAAAATGTTATCCGTTGCATTATATCCATTTGCTTGGGTGTTGGGGGCACTGAGTATTTTATCTGGAAATGCAAACAGTGTCCTATTGGTGAAAGATATCGCTACAGATCGAAGCTATGATGGACAGGCTATCTATGATAGTATTGAACGTAGAAATGCCTAACTACATATCATTCAACTGTAAAGGTAATTGTTTCACCTAGCAATAACATGAGAACCAATTACTCTTGAAGCGAAGTACGGTGAGCAGGAGTTCTGTCCGTACAATCTTTAAGCCGGTTTCGTACCTTATTCAGGTATGAACCGGCTTTTATTTATGAATGGGGGATGCCAGATGAAGATTATCATTGGACAACCGAGGCTGGAACAGCATTTGCTGCAGCTTGAAGCCGAACTCAAGCAACACCCTGATGCAGATATATTGTTCTTTCCTGAAGGTTATCTGAACCAGAATGTCGAAGACGCTTGCCGCTTGGCGGCAGAATATGGGACCATGATTGTATCAGGTCATCGCAGATTGGACGAACGTCCAAAGGACCGATCGATTATCATCAGTAAGGCTGGAGAGATTCTATTGGAGAAAGCTAAATATACACCTGCTGAGACGGCTCAGGAACAGGGTTGGGTAATAAGCACTTTATTGTGTGATGAGCTGGTCCTGCAAGGATTTGGCAATGAGAATATAGGGAATGTGGACATTGTGATGCATTCCATTGGTGTGGGCATGTTCAGTGAAGAGCAGTACGGTGAGTGGGTCGAAGAGGCTCGGCAGATCGCCTTAAAGCATCAATGTATTGTCATGGGGACAAGCCATGCGGATGGTTCGTACCGTGATAGCGAGATCTCCATTCCGATCGCCTATTGTATAACACCTGTTGGAGAGGTTGTTCTGGCATCCAGAAGTGATACACGTACTCGTACAATCCTTCTGGATAGAGAAAATACAGACCCATCACCTCAGGAGACAAGACAAAAACAACTGAAAATCTCTATCGCTCCATCCGGTTAAATCACCGGGTAGGAATCCTTGATGAATGGGCTGATGAACTTGCCGATTCGCCCGGTCACTTGCACGGAATACGCATATGTTATGGCATACCTTGAAATTCAAAGGAGGCCAATCAAATGAGTCAAGTTGGATACGGTTGTTGTAATGCTGGTGGCGGATGGACTTCCACAAGTGCAATTCTCGTGCTTTTCATCCTGCTCGTGATCATCACAAAATCTTTCTGGCTGTAAGTCACGTATAGAAACGTGCAAACAGTGGCTCCGCTGAGACTTCAGCGGGGCTTTTCCTATTTATAAGCAGCAACATAGCCATCCATGATATTTGACAACTGAAAACAATGTGCTTAAAATCACATAAGAGACTATTAACAGAGATTGAAGGGATAGCAATGCCGTTTATTCGCTTTAAAGGATTCACAGGTCCTCAGCTAGAGGAAGTTGTACCCCAAATTACAGAGCAGATGGCCCTAATTACTCATATTCCAAGGGAGAGAATGAAGGCAGAGCGTCATGATGTACAAGCGCTAACACCTTCTCCGGCTTCTATAGAGATTCTGATGTTTCAACGTGACCAGGAGATTCATAATCGGATTGCATCGTCGGTGCAAGCTATTTTGGAAGAAGCATACATGCCGGATGTGCATATTTTCTTCAATATATTGTCACCTACTTTGTATTATAAACAAGGTAAGCCGCTGACAGATTATCGATTGGATTGAGATTGTGAGGGACGAGCAGAATGTTGCTCGTCTTTTTGATTTACATATTTTTCGTACGTTTAGCAATGGGATGGTTCCTGTGAACCCTGCTCAACGATAATGAGCATAACGCAGACACAATAAACAAGGCTCCTCCGATAAGGTATACCCATCGAACACCCAGTTGATCGGCGACTAGACCAAAGATGACTATGGATACACTCATAACCGTGGATATCAGGACGCCATGTGCGGCGTATACCTTGGTTAGGGATTCGACAGGTACACTGTTCTCAAGCGCTGTCCGCTGAGCCACGTCACGAATCTGATGAACTGGACCCATGAGTATGCATAACACCAGAGCGAGCCATGGCAGGTTGTTTAGACCATAAACGACGGTCAGCAGACTGAAGAGAAGATATCCCATGGTCATACTAGCGATTAGATGTTTCTGAATACGTTTGGCCAGTGCAAGAGCCAGAATACCTCCAAGCATGGTTCCAGCAGCGTAACTCGAATTCATGAGTCCCCACCAACCTTCTCCTCGTCCCAGAGCTTCTTTTGCAAAGGCTAGCGTAACAGCTCCGATCCAGATGGAACCCGCAAGCGCCTGGGCAATGTCCATCAGCGTAATCAGTCGTAATGATGGATTGTTCCAAAGTATACTCCAACCTTCCCTCAATACATTCCGCGATACACCAAATTTCTGGGGTTGTTCTACATCCCGTGTGAGCGAGCCCATGGCAATCATGAAGATCAGAACGGCCCAGGACAGGCTTGTAGCTGCCCAGAAGGTCTGTGACGCCCCCCAGTTCATCACGGCGAATCCCGTCATGGCATAACCGACAATGGTTACAGTCTGATTGGAGAAAGATAGAAGGCTATTTGCTTTCGCCTTGAACCAATCGTGGCGTTAAAGTCTTCAGTAACGGAGTTTCCCATCCGTCCAGTAAGGATAGTATGACCACTCCGATCAATAGAAGCGGCAGTTGTGAAATCAAGTGATTCAACGAAATGGCTATACAGGTCATGATGAATGTTTTGGCTATGGAAATGCTGATCAATAGTCTGGAAAATGGGAAACGGTTCACAAGTAATGGCAAAGTAAAACCTGCTATTATGCGTGCAATGATCTGAATAAGTGGGAACATTGCAGCAGAGAGTACCGATCCAGTGAGACCGTATATATACGTAGTAATGACCATGATATATATGACATTAATAAGCGAGAGCAGCGTTTTGGCGGCCCAGTACGGATAAAATGCGATGTTCATGCCAATGATGTCCTTTCCGAAACGATATATCTATATTACGAGCATTGTTATCATTGCACCACAAACAAAGTTATCATTTTCCCGTCATTTCACCACAAAAAAAACTGCCCAACAGGGCAGTCATCTTCTAATACTTATAGTTCATGCCATAGCGAGTGTGAAGGCGATAAGCAACATCAGCAGGCTGGTCGTTCTGACCATAGTCATATAAGGCCTGCTGGGTTCGGCTTCACCCCGGGAAATCCAGCCATAGCGCAGGTACCAGCCGAATTTTGGGAAACAGAGATTGATGATACAGAGGACCATGAATATAAAAAAGAGGGTTCTCATACCCATCTTCCTTTCTCACTTACATAACGGATCTTATTTTAACGTTTGCGTCTGGTAAAAAAGACTACAATCAAAATAATAATGATGATAATTAACAGAAATTTCATGTATGTTCCTCCTGATGAGTAGTTAGGTTATTGTGGAATGTTAGTTATCAACTATTACCCAAGAACCACATGACTTGAATAACTATGTTACAATTAAAATATATTGATTTTATATCAACACATTCCGACTGGTTAGTTTTCTCTCCTTATATTGTACGATTGCAGAATATATAAACATTAACGTGTGTGAGATGAAGGAGGAAGGCATGAGCCAACATAATCAACTCTCATTACAATGGGAATTTATCATCTCGAAAGTGAAATCCTCCGTGACCGTGGTCGATGCTACCTTGCCTGAGCTTCCGCTCATGTATGTAAACGAACACTTTACCCAACTGACAGGATACACGTATGAAGAGTCTGTCGGACACAATTGCCGATTTTTGCAAGGGCAGGATACAGACCCCGAAACGGTAATGCAGATTCGTGATGCAATAAAGAAACAACAGTCCATTAAGATTGATATCTTAAATTATACAAAAAGTGGTCAGAAGTTCTGGAACGAACTGAATATTGATCCGATCTTTAATGAATCCGGAGAGTGTTTATATTTTGTAGGCATTCAATACGATATTTCAGAACGGAAGTATGCTGAACAGCAGTTGAAGTTTGCAACTTCCATGGCTGAGATGAACAGCAGAGGGCAATTGGAATTCATCGGCAAGCTGAATCACGAGCTACGTACCCCGCTTAACGGTATTATGGGCATGATCGAACTTGCCAGTATGGGTGAAACTACGGATGAGCAGACAGAATATCTGGAGCTTGCACGTCAATCAGGTGAGGCGCTGCTGAACATCATTAACAATAGCCTCGATATGGCGAAACTGGGCAGAGGCAAAATGGATGTTGAACACATTGAGTTTCAACCTCTGAAGCTGATTCAACAGATTGTGAAGACACATGAGCCTGCGGCACGGAATAAACAAATTCGTTTGCTCTGTCATGCTGATCTGAATGTTCCTGATGTGCTTATCGGTGATCCGCTAAGACTTCGGCAGGTTCTGGATAATTTGCTGAGTAATGCAATCAAGTTTACGGAACAGGGTAAAGTGCAGTTACAGGTGGATGTGAGGCAACAACTGACGGATACCGTTGTATTGGTATTCTCTGTGCGTGATACGGGAATTGGCATTCCTCAGCATCAGATCGAACAATTGTTTGATGCATTTACCCAGACCGACATCTCCCATGCGCGTCGATTTGGTGGAAGCGGTCTTGGTCTGACCATCTGCAAAGAACTGCTGGAACTGATGAATGGTCAGATTTCGGTGGAGAGTACAGAAGGGAAAGGCACACAGTTTGAGGTGACACTGCCCTTGCTGCGCCAAGAGGCCATTCCCAATGTAGGATAATCAATCAAGCAGGACAGCCGGGCGGTCTCGGCTGTTTTTTTATGTTATTGGATTGTTTTACGAACGGGCGTTCTGTTATAATGCAAGTGTTGAATGGGGGAGACACAGCATGAGTAAGAGACGCACAAGAAGAAAGCGTAAAGGTAAGCAAGGTTTCAAAAAGCAGGTACTGACGCTGGTAGCGATGCTGCTGGTAGCCCTCTACGCCTGGGCTGGGGGAGAATGGCCGGAGGAGATACCTAATCCATTCGGTGGGACTAATAAGAGTGTAGACCATACCATTACGTTCCCTTCAGAGCGTTATCCCGAAACAGCCAAACATATTAAAGCTGCTATCAAGGCAGGGCATTCGGATGTATGCACCATTGATCGTAATGGAGCCGAAGGCAATCGGGATTTATCACTTAAGGGTGTTCCGGTCAAAAAAGGTAAGGATCGTGACGAGTGGCCCATGGCGATGTGTGCTGAGGGAGGCGCAGGTGCAGATATCCAGTACATTACCCCGAAGGATAATCGTGGTGCAGGTTCATGGGTAGGGAATCAGTTAAGTACATATCCGGATGGAACACGAGTGAAGTTTGTAGTGAAGTAACAACAGGATATGGGTGGACAGAAACAAGAGTAGTAAGGCCTTTGTTGTGAGGCTAGTGGCAGCGTGGTACAGCATAAGTAGAAGAGAAAAACCAGACGTGCATGCGTCTGGTTTTTTGGTATGATGTGCTGGCATAAATAGATCCAGTTAACGTATCTATACGGGAACTGAGTTTCTAGGATTACAGATCCGACTATACGAGTTGCATTCCGCTTAAATGATGGGACCGGATGCTTAACAGACGCGTAACATGTTCAACCTCATCAAACGGTATCCACAGACTGCCGTGAACCGTACGTAAGGAAAGAATGGATGTATCAGCGGTACGCTCGGGAAATCCAGTTACCGTCTGACCGCTTGTATTACGAACCATGATCTGTTGTTTGCGCCGGATGGCAATTTCTACCTCTTTTTTCATAAGTCATTGCTCCTGATTATGAGATGTTAAATCCATATGTCAATGTTTTCAATGGTTAATTTGTCTTCTTTATCTAGTCTATCAGAACTAGGTATAGATTTCCAGAAGAGAAATCAACATTCTTCTAGGTGATTTGTCTTAGCTGTGGACGATCCGTTTTTGAATGGGGATTACGGGGTTATATTAGGGTAAAAGGAGGGGAACGGAATGACACAATTGATTATTGGGCTGGCCCGTACCGAAAACGAGGCTATATTGATGCTGAATCAGGTGAAAGAGGAAGGCATCAAGGATAAATATTTGGGAGCGGTGGCGAAGGAGCAGCTTAATCTGGAGCTGGTGAGCGAAAAGACGGGGCTGCCCAAACCTTTGAAGGGTGCCGGAACGGATGGTGCCTTTGGCGCTCTAAAAGGCATATTGGCTGGTCTGGGGAAGCGAATGGATCAGACGATGTCGATCGGAAATGCAGTGCGTAGACTCGCTGGTAATGAGATTGGGAGTGAGACCGATGATTTGGTGCTCACACTGACTGAAGCGGGGATCTCGGAGGAGGATGCGCGGTATTACGAAGATTGGCTGTTAAAGGACCATATCTTGGTTATCGTGGAGTGCAGTGAGGAAGAAGCGGCTCGTGTTCGACCTATTTTACTTTTTTAGTTTAATTTAAGGCTGATTTTAGGTTTCTTTAATGTTGGGGAGGTATTCTTATCTCACACCTCCCTTAATATAGATTGGTTTACCGGAAGTCCGGGACCGCAACTCGGACTTTCTAGGCACTGTGAGCTGACGCTTGCAGTGCCTGTTTCATTTATATAAGTTGAACTAAAGATTATTTACACTGACACTCCGATGACAGAATAACTTCTAATCGCTGTTATCCTCAGATTTTTTCGATTCCCTTTTCTCAAGGGAAAATCCGGGGATAGCGTATGCTTCCGATGTAGCTTTCTTTCAGAAAGCTTTTAGGCGAACGCTTCGCTTTTTCAGTTTTTTCTGTCCTCTCCGTTATCGTGTAAATCATTAGTTAAACTTATATAGTTAAATTTTTTTATAAAAAGTGTTGCAAAGTTAATTAGTTCATGGTAAGATATTTCTTGTCGCCAAGAAATACATAATCCTGCCGGGGTGGCGGAATTGGCAGACGCACAGGACTTAAAATCCTGCGGTAGGTGACTACCGTACCGGTTCGATCCCGGTCCTCGGCATCTTAAAAAGAAAGATCGCATGACGCTTGTTAACCAAGCTGCATGCGATCTTTTTTTGTGTTCTTTAATATCAATGTCACTTCATTGCAGACCACATCACCATGCAGTTCATAAACATATACCCTGCATAATACATATCAGAAGGTACATTTATCTGACTTTTATGAAGAGACGGAACAATGGTGTATACTATCCATAGGCATATATTACCTTTACCTTGCTGAACGATATAGGTTCAACTACACATTTACACGATAACGGAGAGGACAGAAATAACCTGAAGAAGCGAAGCGGGCGCCTTTATCCCCGGATTTTCCCGTTTAATAGGGAATCAAAAAAATCTGGGGATAACAGCGATCGGAAGGTTGTTCTGTCATCGGAGTGCCTGTGTAAATAACCATATTTGAACTTATGTAGAGTCACAAAACCAATAAAACAATCTTATGGACGGAGGACTCAAGTTTATGTTGAAACAGCTTAAGCCATACAAGGTGTTACAGGAGCGCAGAATTGAAGAACTGAAATCGGATGCGTATCTGCTTGAACACCAGAAATCCGGGGCCAAAATTGTACTTTTGTCCAATCAGGATGACAACAAAGTATTCAGTATCGGTTTCCGCACACCTCCGGAAGATGATACAGGGGTAGCCCATATCCTCGAACACTCCGTGCTCTGTGGGTCCAAGAAATTTCCGGCCAAGGATTCTTTTGTTGAGTTGCTGAAAGGTTCATTGAATACATTCCTTAACGCCATGACGTATCCGGATAAGACGATCTATCCGATCGCGAGTCGTAATGATCATGACTTCCATAATCTGATGGATATATATCTGGACGCAGTATTGAATACGAATATTTATGAGAATGAAAAGATATTTTTGCAAGAAGGCTGGAACTACAACCTGACCTCTGCTGACGATGAGTTAACCTACAACGGAGTTGTATATAACGAGATGAAGGGTGCCTTTTCTTCACCGGAACGAATGGTGCGCAGAGAAGTGCTGAACTCCCTTTTCCCGGATACCACATACTCCTCCGAGTCTGGCGGATTCCCAGAAGCTATTCTGGATCTAACGTATCAGGGGCTGCTGGATTTCCACACGAGATACTACCATCCTTCCAACAGTTACATTTATCTGTACGGGGATATGGATATGGAAGAGAAGCTGCAATGGCTGGATGAGAACTACCTGAGTGCATATGATCGCATCGATATTGATTCGGCCATTCAACTACAACCTGCCTTTGCAGAACGGGTAGACACAGTTAAGACTTACTCTGCGGGAAGTACGGAATCGGAAGTGGATAACAGCTTCTTGACCTACAACGCGGTAATCGGCACAAGTCTGGATAAGGAACTGAACATCTCGTTTCAAATTTTGTTATACGCCCTGCTGAACGCTCCGGGAGCGGTATTGAAACAGGCTTTGCTGGATAAAGGCATTGCGAAGGATGTCTACGGTTCGTATGATGACAGTCTATACCAGCCTGTGTTCACGGTGGGACTGAAGAAGAGCAATCTGGCGAGCAAAGAGGATTTCCTGGGAACGGTCAAAGAAGTGCTTGAGCGTGTGGTAAAAGAAGGTTTTGATCCGAAAGCGCTGCTTGCTGGAATTAACTCGTATGAGTTCAATCATAGAGAAGCGGACTATGGCAGAATGCCGAAAGGCCTGATCTACGGATTCTCTTCCCTGCAAGGCTGGTTGTATGATGAAGAAGCACCTTTCACTCATTTGGAAGCCAATGACGTATTTGCTGAATTGCGGACAAAAATGAACGAAGGTTACTTCGAGCAACTGATTGAGAAATATATTTTGCAGAACACACATACTTCTTTTGTGGCGCTTACCCCGGATAAGGGGCTGAACTCACGCAAGGAGGAAGCGTTGAAAGAACGTCTGAAAACTATTCAGGCTGGTCTTAGTGAGGAAGAAGTTCAGACGTTGATTCAAAAAACGGAGGCACTCGCCGAGTATCAGAATACACCTTCAACCAAAGAGCAGCAGCAGGTCATTCCGACGTTATCGATTGAAGATATTGAACCGAAGGCCTCTACGTTGCATCAAACGGTGAACCAGGTCGACGGCACAACCATTCTCCATCATAACCTCTACACCAACGGAATTGGTTATCTGAGACTGCTATTTGATATTAAAGAAGTGCCACGTCATCTCCTGCCGTATGCAGGATTGCTGAAAAATGTACTGGGTTACGTGGATACTCAAAACTACTCGTTTAATGAATTGTCCAATGAAATCCACATCCATTCAGGCGGTATTCATAGCGGGATTGGATCTTATGCTAACGCGCATAAGCACAATGAATTCAAGGCGACCTATGAGTTCAACGCAAAAGTGTTGTATGACAAGCTTGGATTTGCCTTTGATATGATCAAAGAAATTGTGTTCACATCCCAATTCGATAATTCGAAGCGGTTGTATGAGATCATCTCTCAGATGAAAGGTAATCTGCAACGTAATCTGATCAACAGCGGACACTCTGCGGGAATTGGCCGGTCTTCGTCCAAACATTCAGCGGTCGCGGATTTCAGAGAAGCTGTGAGTGGTATCGCGTTTTACCAGTGGCTTGAGGATCTTCAAGCGAACTTTGAGGCTAGAAAAGAAGAGTTATCTTCCAGCCTGCAAGAGTTGACGGGGCATATTTTTAGACCGGAGAACTTGCTTGTTAGTTACACTGCCGATGAGCAGGGATATGAAGGACTGGAGCAACAGGTATCCGATCTGAAAGCAAAGCTATTCACACATGAGGTTGCCAAGGAAGAGTTTACGTTCACACCGGCTATTCATAAGGAAGGATTCCGTTCCCCGTCAGAGGTGCAGTACGTGGTGCAAACGGGCAATTATATCGACAAAGGATATCAATATACCGGTTCACTACGGGTCTTGCAGGGAATCCTGTCTCTGGATTACTTGTGGACCAATATCCGCGCCAAAGGCGGAGCTTATGGCTGTATGTCAGGCTTCAGACGGAACGGAGACAGCTACGTTGCATCGTATCGCGATCCAAATCTCGATAAAACGTACAAAGTATATGAAGAGATACCGCAATATTTGACCGATTTCCGGGCAGACGAGCGGGAAATGACACGTTATATCATTGGTGCGATTCAGGATCTCGATACGCCGAGAACACCTTATGGCGAAGGAGCATTCTCGCTGGAGTGTTATCTGTCGAATGTGACTGAAGCGGATCTGCAACAGGAACGTGACGAAGTGTTAAGCACGAAGGAAACCGACATTATCGGTTTTGCTGAGCTTTTATCGGTCATACTTGAACAGCAACAGCGCTGCGTGATCGGTAATGAGAACAAGATTGAGGAACAGAAGCAAATGTTTGACGAGACGCTGGATTTAATTAAAAACTAAGCGTTAGTCTCGTTTATTCCCTGATCCAATAAGCGTCAAAGCAAAAGGCACTTTTATGAGCTGGTTTCAACAGCTTTTAGAAGTGCCTTTTCTAATGGGGAGGGACTGTCTCCATCCATATGATATGAGAATGTGTGACACGCTGCGTTGTTCAGGTGACAGCGAGCATGTTGTATATTTTCAGGGTCCGCAGATCTTCCTTTGAGATTTTTAATTCATTATATAACTCCTGATTCTCGGGCAGCGGGGTTCTGGAGAATAACATTTTGAGCGCGATAGGCATGAAAGGTCTGAAAGAGACACCAGCCATCAGTCCCCATTTTTTCTCCGATTCCTGAAAAGACGCCAAAATATTAATATATAGGTTCTCCAGCGGCGTGGCCTGATTTTTCAAAATCAGCGTGGTGAGTGTATCATAATGCTCGGTGTGGCCCCAATACATATTCTCGCACTCTTGATAGTTCTCAAAATCCTTCACATTCATATACATCACGGTGCGATAACGGTTGGCATCCGACTGAGCCATCATGTCAATGACACAACGAATGAGACTGTTATTACGCCCGTCATAGAAGTAGGAATAGAAACGTGTGGAGTTCTTGAAAAAGCTGGACGGGACCGCATTCATCAGGGGAGATGCATGCCTAGGTTCTTGATACAAGAGTTGCTCCACCTGAATGTTGAGCGCATTAGCAATATGATGTAACGTGACCAGATCAAGTGTAATATCTCCGCTCTCATATTTGGACAGAGTGCCCTTGCTTTTGAAGATCTGATCCGCAAGCTGTTGAATGGTCAATCCCCGCCACTTCCGAAAGTTTCGAATTTTCTTGCCAACTTCCTGATTGATATTGTTCATAAACGGTTCTCCTTATGTAATGTTTCTTGAGAGTACGTGAAAATGATGAAAGTCATTCATAAAAATGATGTTATATGAGAAATATATCACTTTTTCATCGAAATACCTATTTTGGAGAAACAATAAACTTCATTTGTTTCGTCAGAATAGATTGTATTACATTTGATGCAATTTCTACGTCATGGAATAATAGAGTTAATACGACATGAAACGACAATGAAAAAGTAAAGCAGATAGAGGAGCAGAAGCTATGAAATATAACTTTGATGAGATTATAGACCGCACAGGAACAAATGCCATGAATACGGATGGTTTCCGTCAATATATTTTTAACGCCACAGAGGACATGACTTTTCCATTCAAAGATGAAGAATTCATTCGCATGTGGATTGCAGATATGGAGTTCGCCACACCTCCCGAGATACTGGATGCAGTTAAGGAGCGTCTGGACCGTAGAATCATGGGTTACTCTCAGGTATTTGATCCGGCATACTATGAAGCTGTCTCGAATTGGATGAAGAGACACTATGATTGGTCCTTCCCGAAGGAGCATTTGGAGACCTCCAACGGAATAATCCCCGCTTTGTATGAACTGGTGGAATATATCTGTCAATCGGATGAGAAAGTACTGATCGTGACCCCGTCTTATGGTTTCTTCAAGTCAGCTGCAGAGCATAACAATCTTGAACTGGTGTGTTCGAATATGATCAATGAGCATGGGCATTACTCGATTGATTTTGAGGATTTTGAAGCCAAGGCCAAGGATGAGAAGGTAAGGGTATGTATTTTCTGCAACCCCCATAATCCGTCTGGACGCGTCTGGACAACAGAAGAGTTACAGCGTGTGGGTGAGATCTGTCTTAGGAACAATGTATGGATTATTTCGGATGAAATTCACTGTGATCTGCTGCGGACTGGTAAAAGACATACGCCACTCGCGAAGCTGTTTCCGGATACGGATCGAATCATTACATGTATGTCTCCGAGCAAAACATTTAACATGGCTGGTCTGATGTTCTCCAATGTCATCATTCCAAATAAGGCACTTCGAGACATCTGGCAGGCACGCCATTATGGTTTCAAAAACCCACTGAGTATTGCTGCCACACAAGCGGCTTACGAAATAGGGGATGAGTGGCTGAAACAATTAAAAGGTTATCTCGATGCCAATTTTGCATGCGTAGAAGAGTATGTGAAGCAGCATCTGCCACGGGCTGTCTTTCACATTCCCGATGCCACATATCTGGCCTGGATTGATATCTCGGCATATGCTCCCCAAAATGTAAGTTTACCGTTATTCTTTGCGGAGCAAGCGGGTGTGTTACTCGAAGATGGACATATGTTTGTAGCGAATGGTGAGGGTTGTATTCGGTTGAATCTGGCTTGTCCGCGTTCTGTCCTTCAGGAAGGATTACGGAGAATCAGCAGTGTGCTTGTGAAAGAAGTCGAAGAGGTACCTGTTCAAGTATAAAGTCATCGAGTCATCGCGCAACAGCGTGGTGACTTTTTTGTATGAGTATACTTAGTGTAGCAAGAACACGGTTTATTCCGAGGTGAACGTATACCCTGATGTGCAATTCTGGTCTGCTGTCCCCGGTTATGTTAAAATGGTGGATAGTCTATGAGTTGCATGACATGCGGCTCTCAGAAGGTAGAGCCCAGTAGTTGGGCTGAGCGAAACTGCATTCATCAGGGGAAAGGAGCCTATACATATGTTTGGAAACGATTGGGACAAGGTGCTTCAGGAAGAGACGGAAGCCGACTATTTTAACAAGATTCGTTACACTCTCGCCGCTGAGTACAAAACGCAGACGGTCTTTCCGCCCAAAGAAGACCTGTTCTCTGCACTGAAGCTGACGCCATATCATCAGGTTAAGGCTGTTATTATTGGTCAGGACCCTTATCACGGAGCGGGTCAGGCTCATGGATTAAGTTTTTCGGTTAGACCGGGGGTACGTGTACCGCCTTCTCTGAAAAATATATATAAGGAACTTCATGCCGATCTGGACCTGCCAATTCCGAATCATGGATCTCTGGTTCATTGGGCGCAGCAGGGTGTGCTGCTATTAAATGCGGTTCTGACAGTCCGTGAAGGTCAGCCGAACTCCCATCAGTCACTGGGCTGGCAGACGTTTAGTGATGCTGTCATTCGTGCGTTGAATGAACGTTCGGAGCCGATGGTATATATGCTGTGGGGCAGTCATGCCCAGAAGAAAGGTGCTTTTATTAACAGGGACAAGCACCTGGTACTGGAGTCTACACATCCCAGTCCGCTGGCTGCGCATCGTGGATTCCTCGGCAGTCGTCCCTTTTCCAAAGCCAATGACTTCTTGACCTCCAAAGGTATTGAACCGATCGATTGGAAGATACCTGAAAACTAGACAGATGGAGGTGAGAACATTGCGACATTGGATAGGACGAAAAGTAGCGGTATATCGTGCAACAGGCATACGGGAGCCATTAAAGGGAACGCTGGTCGAGTGGGATGAAGAAGCGGAATGTGTACGGATCGGACCGAAACGGATTAAGGTGTCGTTTGACAATATCGCAATGATAAGACCTCTTCCCGAAGAGAGTCTTCCCTTAAAGAAAGCACGTTCTGAAGTGCACAAGGTTGGATATGTGATGAAAAAGGCGATTCAGTTCGAAAATGCGATCTATTTCAAGTCACAGGTGATGATCTGGCGCCGGGCCAAAATTGTAGCATTATCCACGACGATTCTGCGTCATGACGAGGATCAGGTTGAACTTGCAGATGGTCGGGTTCTTCGTAAAGACAAGCATATGTTTGTCGTACGTTCACGCCGTGGCATACGTTAGATATACGAAGATTTAATATTCATTTCATGCAAAAATCATACGGATTTAATGTTTGGTCTGTATATTAGGTAGTAACAACCCCTTCTAAATTGATGTGTATTGCAATGGGAGCCCGACCGGCTGCAAACGGTCGGGTTTTTTTGTCCATTGGTTCTGTTAACCTGTTGTACATACCCATAACATTCATGTTGTATACTATTAAAATAGAAAATTGAACTAAACATTTACACGAGAACGTAGAGGACAGAAATAACCTGAAGAAGCGGAGCGTTCGCCTAAAAGCTTTCTGAAAGAAAGCTACATCGGAAGCATACGCTATCCCAAGATTTTCACCTTTGTAAAATTAAATCAAAAAATCTGGGGATAACAGCGATCGGAAGGTTGTTCTGTCATCGAAGTGGCAAGTGTAAATATTCTTTAGTTCAATCTAAAAAGATCATGAGAAGGAGTGAAACCCAATGAAACGTATAGCTGTTTTTGCAGGCTCCAATCCGGGAAATCACCCCGAATATACAGAGAAGGCTGTTCAACTGGGCAAACAGATTGCCAATAGTGGTTATGCACTGGTTTATGGTGGTTCTTGCATGGGCTTGATGGGTGCAGTAGCCGATGCTGCTCTTGAGCAAGGAGGAGAAGTAATCGGGGTTATGCCTACCGGATTGTTCCGGGGCGAGGTTGTTCATGGAGGGCTCACACAACTGATTGAAGTGGGAACCATGCATGAACGGAAGGCTACGATGGCGGAATTATCCGATGGATTCATTGCACTTCCCGGAGGTATGGGTACATTTGAAGAACTATTCGAAGTCCTGTGCTGGGCACAGATCGGTATTCATCGTAAGCCTGTCGGCTTATTAAATGTCAACGGATATTATGGACCGCTGATGAAGATGGTAGAACATAGCGTACAGGAAGGATTCTCCAACACCTCGCATCTCAGTCTATGGAGTCTGGAAGCTGATCCGGCTGAACTGATCAAACAAATGTCATCCTATATTCCTGCAGAGCTGACTCAGAAGTGGTCACAACTCAACGGGAAATGAGTGCATAAGAATATGGGCCTGAACCTACTCGTTCCTCGGGAGAATTTTTGATCTGCCCAAGCAAGTTGCGCTATCGGACATAGTCTATAGTGTACTTCGATGAAGAGGGGAGTGTCACTGATGAGCGAACTCAAAGGTACAGGTTACGGATATTGCGGAGGCTTCGGTGGTGGAGCATGGACATCGACAGGTGCAATTCTGGTATTGTTCATTCTGTTGGTTATTATCTCTCGCACATTCATTCTGTAATTCGGTCAGTATCCCGGGACGGGGATCACGCTGCAGAGGCAGCGCCCGAATAAAAAATGACCTTTCCAAAGAGACGTCGGTATATGCCGGCGTTTCAGGGGAACGGTTTTTTGACGTTTCCAGCATACGTAAATAATTGAAAAAGCAAAAACCTGCCCCTGAATAAGGTCAGAAGCAGGAGAGAGCCTCCTGAGCCATTTGCTGCGTAACAAGCAGCTTACACCACAACAGCAGTTTGATCCGGATTACTTAACGATTTCCAGGCGATATATAGCCCGATGGCGGCTGCAATTAAGGAGAGTATTGCTGCAACAATAGCCAGCTGATCCAGTGTGTTGGGTGAACTGGAGTTAAGAGATCGCTGATTAGCCGTTTTGCCGGATTTGTTTTTGATATGGACAGATGATCTGGAAAGCCTGGAAGCCGACTGTAACTGGGATGTGTGAGGACGCGTAGGTATCGATTTTTTCTTTGAGGGATTCAATAGTCAACCTCCTTATAACGGAGTTCAGTGCTTCCATCGTTCATACTATGTTATGTCGATTTTCAGATTGAGTTCGCAAAAATGAGTGAATCCCCAGCCCGTTAGATGTTGAACCCGTTCGCTAGTATCAGCGAAGCAGGTAACCCATTATACGCTCTGTTAATACAGGTCTAACAAACGGTGTTTATAGTAAGGATCATAGAGTGAAGCTTGAACACAGGAGGCGCTGGAATGAGGAACATGGAGATTATTGCCCACCGCGGTGCATCTGCCGTATGCCCGGAGAACACGATGAGCGCTTTTGAACGGAGTCTGGAGCTTGGAGCGACAGGCATTGAAACCGATGTGCAGATGACGAGCGATGGCAGACTGGTACTGATTCATGATGAGACGTTAAGCCGAACTGGCGGCACAGAAGGCTGGGTTAAAGATACGACTTACGATCAATTGCGCACACGGGATGCGGGGTCCTGGTTCCATGCTGATTTTACCGGGGAACGTATTCCTTCTCTGGAGGAGTTATTTAAGCTGGTACAGGGGAAAGGAACGCTGCTTAATCTGGAATTGAAAAATGGTATTGTGAGTTATAAGGGGATGGAAGAAAAGGTTATACAGGCAATCCGGGACTGGAATCTGGAGCAACAGGTTGTGCTGTCCAGCTTCAATCATGCTTCGCTCGTGAGATGTAAACGTCTTGCCCCGGAGATTCGTACAGCACTTCTATATATGGAAAAGTTGTATCGTCCCTATGATTATGCCGCCAAACTCGAGGCTACCGGCCTTCATCCCTACAAGCTGGCGGTGACACAAGAAGATGTTGCTGCTGCACTGGCACATGGCGTTGTTACCTATCCATTTACGGTGAATGATCCTGCTGAGATGCAGGCCATGATTGACATGGGTGTGCAAGGGATCATTACTGATGTTCCGGATGTCCTGGCATCCTTACTTACGGTACATGCTCGTTAAACGAGTCTGTATTTTACATGTTCTACATATGCAATGATAAGGCTGTGTTCGAGCTATTTGGCTCTTGCGCAGCCTTTTTGCGTGTAAAATTGTGTGCAAATCTTCATATATGCAATAAACATGTCCTATTTGTCCATTGCCAGAGCCCGTGGATTCACTTACAATGGTCTATGGGAATGAGAATCAATATCATTAAAGTTCGGTATTTATAGAGAGGTGATTGTTATGTACATAGGTTTGAGCCACTCCACTCATAACGAGGGTGGGCGCGTATGAGTTCACAAGCTTCACCAGAAAAACATAATCCGGATTCACCCACAGCGAAGATACACACTCGTCCGTGGGCAGCCACACTTATTCTTACAGGGGGAGTTTTGCTACTCGCTCTGGGTATGGCGTTGTCCATTTCATTTGGCGCTGCTGATATTAAGCTTAGTGTAGTCTGGAAGGCTATCTTTGATTTCAATCCTGAGCTGACACCACATCAGATCATATGGGAGATTCGGTTACCACGTATTCTTGGAGGAGCAATGGTAGGTGCATGTTTCGCTGTAGCTGGGGCGATCATGCAGGGCATGACTCGTAACCCACTGGCCGATTCAGGTCTGCTCGGGTTAAATGCGGGAGCTGGATTTGCACTTGCAGTTTGTTTTGCCTTCTTCCCTGGATTGCCATTTATGTATATCATCATGTATTCCTTCCTTGGGGCAGGGCTTGGGGTCCTGTTGGTGTATGGTTTTGGTGCAGCTTCCAAATCGGGTCTGACACCACTACGCCTTGTGCTTGCAGGTGCGGCTGTATCAGCAATGTTGTCGGCACTCAGTGAAGGGATTGCATTGTACTTCAGAATTGGACAAGATCTGGCTTTCTGGACAGCCGGTGGGGTAGCCGGAACGAAGTGGTCTCAACTTGAGGTCATGTTCCCCTGGGTACTCGCGGCACTGATCGCAGGTCTTCTCATCTCCCGTTCCATTACTCTGCTTAGTCTCGGAGAAGATATTGCGGTAGGCTTGGGGCAACGTACTGGGCTGATCAAGCTCATAGGCCTGATTGTTGTACTGATTCTCGCGGGTACCGCTGTGTCCGTGGTGGGTGCGGTCGGTTTTGTTGGACTCATCATTCCCCATCTTACGCGGAAGCTGGTTGGGGTCGATTATCGCTGGATTATTCCATGTTCCGCTGTGATGGGCAGTCTGTTGCTCGTATTTGCGGATCTGGCTGCACGTATGATTAACCCGCCGTACGAGACGCCAATTGGCGCATTGGTTGCCCTCATCGGGGTACCATTCTTCCTGTATCTGGCGCGTAAAGAAAGGAGGACTCTGTAACGATGGAATCCTCAACAATAGTTGGAGCAGAGCGCAAGAAGAGAACCAAGAGTACGATTGTCCTCATTGTGCTTGCCCTATTAATTATTACGGCTTTTGTGGTGAGCATGAACACAGGTTTTACCAAGCTTTCGCCGCTTGAGGTGTTGCGAACCCTGTTTGGTGGAGGCACGGCGAAACAGGAATTGATCCTGTTTGAATTCCGTCTGCCACGTATTGTGATTTCGGTGCTGGTCGGAGCTGGACTAGCATTGTCTGGTTGTATTTTGCAGGGGGTATCTCGAAATGCGCTGGCAGATCCAGGGATCCTCGGGATTAATGCAGGTGCTGGTCTGGTCGTCATGTTATTTGTTTCCTTTTTCCCGACAACGACAGCAGCGCCAGTATTTCTTTTGCCAATTTTGGCCCTGATCGGTTCCGGTTTTGCTGCATTTCTGATCTACATTCTCTCTTACAAAAAAGGAGAGGGCATCCTGCCTACGCGTATGTTACTTACGGGGATCGGGGTAGCGGCGGGAATCAGTTCTGCCATGATCGTGCTTACATTACGGCTTAGTCCGGAAAAATATCAATTTGTGGCTACTTGGATGGCAGGTAGCATCTGGGGTTCGAACTGGAAATTTGTAACGGCATTGCTTCCGTTTCTAATCATTCTTGTACCGCTTGTTCTGTACAAGGCGCGGGTACTGAACGTACTGAATCTGGGTGACCAGACTGCGAGCGGACTCGGGACTCCGGTTGAGCGTGAGCGACTGATTTTGCTTGCGGCTGCGGTAGGCCTTGCCGGTTCATGTGTATCTGTGAGTGGGGGGATCGGTTTTGTTGGTCTGATCGGACCGCATTTGGCGCGTCGTCTGGTGGGGCCAAAGCATCAATTCCTGTTACCTGCATCTGCCTTGATTGGTTCATTGCTCGTACTGGTTGCAGATACGCTGGGTCGTGTCATCCTGCAGCCTTCGGAGATTCCTGCGGGGATCCTGGTTGCCATTATTGGTGCGCCATACTTCCTGTATCTCTTAAGCAAGACGAAATAGAACGTAATCATTATTGTGTGATTGCATAAGGAGGACTTCAGTCCATGCTTCGCCGTTTCTTTGCCTACTACAGGCCTTACAAAAAACTCTTTATTCTTGACTTCAGCTGTGCGATTCTGGTTGCGCTGCTGGAACTGGCTTTTCCACTGGCGGTCAACCGGGTAGTCGATGATCTGCTGCCAGGCGGCCGCTGGGACTGGATTCTATGGGCGTGTCTGGCATTGCTCGGCATCTATTTCCTGAATTCATTCCTGAACTTTGTGGTTACCTATTGGGGACACAAGCTGGGGATTAACATTGAGACGGATATGCGTAAAAGTCTGTTTAATCATGTGCAGAAGTTATCGTTCCGTTTCTTCGATAATACAAAAACAGGACATCTCGTGTCCCGCATGACTAACGACCTGATGGATATCGGTGAGATTGCCCATCATGGTCCAGAGGATGTATTTATTGCGGTGATGACACTGATTGGTGCATTCAGCATCATGATGAGCATTAACGGAAATCTGGCGGTGTTAACCTTTATCATCGTACCGCTGATTATTTATCTCTCGCTCTACTTTGGTAGCAAAATGTCCAAGGCATTCAGCCGAATGTTCGGAGATATTGCGGACTTCAATGCTCGCGTTGAGAACAATATCACAGGTATCCGTGTTGTTCAGGCTTTTGCTAATGAAGAGCATGAAAAAGCACAATTCGCTGTGAACAACGGTCGTTTCCGTCAGACCAAACTGATTGCATACAAAATCATGGCCTGGAACTCCTCTGTCAGTTATATGCTGATGAAGCTGGTATCCCTCTTTGTCCTGGTTTGCGGAACATGGTTTGTCATTAATGGCAGTATGACCTACGGTCAGTTCATTGCATTTATTATGTTGTCCAATGTGTTCCTGACACCGATCCAGAAGATCAACTCGGTTATTGAGACGTATCCGAAAGGGATTGCAGGCTTCAAACGTTATACGGAGCTGCTTGATATGGAACCGGATGTGGAAGATCGTCCAGGTGCCGTTGCGGTATCCCATTTGCGTGGAGATATTCGTTATGAGCAAGTGACCTTTGGTTATTCGGATCAGGAGCCTGTGCTCAAAGGTATTGATCTAAATGTACATGCAGGTGAAACGGTAGCCCTTGTCGGTCCATCGGGGGCAGGTAAAACAACGCTATGCAGTCTGCTGCCACGGTTCTATGATGTGCTGGAAGGTCGCATCACGATTGATGGGCAGGAGATACAGGATATGACACTGGACTCCTTGCGTAGTCAGATCGGTATTGTACAACAGGATGTATTCCTCTTCGATGGAACCATTCGCGAGAATATTGCCTACGGCAAGCTGGATGCATCTGAAGAAGAAATCTGGATGGCCGCCAGACGTGCACAGATGGAACCTTTGATTCAATCGATGCCGGAAGGATTGGATACGTTAATTGGTGAACGCGGTGTGAAGCTGTCCGGTGGACAGAAACAGCGTTTGTCTATTGCCCGTATGTTCCTGAAAAACCCACCAATTCTGATCCTGGACGAAGCCACATCCGCGCTGGATACAGAAACGGAAGCGGCGATTCAACAATCGCTGGCTGAGTTGTCCGAGGGCCGGACCACCCTGGTTATCGCCCACAGGCTGGCTACGATCAAAAATGCAGACCGCATTATCGTTGTGGCTGAACAAGGCATTACGGAGCAGGGACGTCATGAAGAATTACTCGCAGCAGGTGGGGTGTACAGCCGCCTTCACTATGCGCAGTTTGGCGCGTAACTTGTTCGATGTGGATGTAACAATGTAAATACGAGAAGTAACGCTATCATTCTTGACTTGGAAGGGGTCAGGACGGTGGCGTTTTTTTCTATTTCATGATTAGGGTGAGAGTCTGCGGTGCAACGTTATTGTCTGCCTGTGATCATGGATATAGAAACGGGTAATATAGTAAAGAGAACGCTTAACGTGTAAGATATGTTCATCATCTTGCAAGATGTAGGAGGTGCACGATATGCAGTTGAACGATATGCTGAAAATTCTTATAACCTGTCTATTATTTGTTCTGATTTGGTGGTTTCTGACTCAAGGGATTCGCAAACTTTCCAGTATTCGTGCGGGGTCTGGTTTCCAACGCAGGGGTGGATGGTCCATTGGACTTTTCATTGTTGGCGCTGTGCCACTCGGTTTTTCGCTATACACAGAGATCTTTGATAAGCGCCTGGATGCCAACATCGGTTTGGGGCTTGCCATGTTTTTTGTATGGGCTTATTGTGTAATCTTGTTGTGTGCGGCGTTGGTGGTATGGGGAAGGTACGTGTACAAAAGGGAATCAAAGAAGTGATTATTTGGGTTGATCGGTGCTGGGTCCGTCAGGAAGTTAAGGGTGAGCTAACAGCTGTATTTGTAACAATAACCTGATATGAAACGTTAAGCTTAGAAAGAGGTGTTAGTAAAGGGGGATTTACATATGTCCTATCTTCGTCAAATCTTTATGTTGCTCTCAACCCTAATCATATGCCTTACGGGATGTTCAGGATCAAACGAATGCAACTCTGTGCAGACTCAAGCCAATGCACCAAGTGAAGATGGATTCACTGGTTATGTGGTTGAACGCAAAGACAATTCCATTCTTGTGGTTGATCCTGCATATGAGGATTTCAGTGCGAACGGAGGAGGAAATCGGTATTATCCGGCAAAATGGTTCTCCAATGCGCCTGATCCGCAGATCGGCTCCTATGTTGAAGTCTGGACGGATGGAGGCCCGGAAAATCAGCCCTATCCTGGGCAGGCCAGAGCAGAAAAGATAGCGGTATCTTGTCCAAATACTCCAGACGGTGCCCATCTAAGTGAGGCAGACGCCATTCGGGGTGGACTATACTCACCAGATGGAGAAAAATTACGTGTTCCTGTGATTGAAGATGTACAATTTGATCAGGATGCAGGAACGTGGACGATTCGCATGAGAGATGCGATGTCAACTACGGAGAATCAAGATGAGATTGATATCAAAGTAGACGATGTAGCGGCAGTCGAGTAACACAGGTGGGGTATGATTTTGCACATTGAGATTGAGGAAGGAAATTAAAATGGATATTAGGGAGTGCCTTCCCCGCGATAAGTTTGATTATGAAGCGGTGCGTAAGTTAAGCGAGTTCAGTGATGTCGAATTAAAAGTTATCATCCCAGAGCTTATGGAGTGGTTGCAAGACGGGAATTGGCCTATCTCTAAGCCGGTAGAGGATCTACTATTGAGATTGGGGGAGGATTTAATTCCTCATCTCAAGGATGTATTAAAAACCCAAGATCCACAGTGGGAATATTTCATTTTGGTCGGATTAATTGATCGATTACCTGTATCTCATCTAAGTATGCTACAGACGGATTTGGTAAGGATACTGGAATCTCCTACACCAGATGAGGTACTTGAGGAGTTGGATGGGGTTATCTTGGAGCTTTTGGAAAAGATAAGGGAGACCAACGAGAGATAGGCGGAGATATTAGGCTACAATCTATATGATAAACAAGCAAAACGCCATTATGATTTTATAAAAAGGGAAAGGACTCCTCTGCCCATGGAACTATCAAGGTCTCAGCAATTAGCTCAAGAGCATGTAACCAAATATGCAAGAAGCCGCAAAAATGAGGCGGAGCAAACCATTAAGGAAATCCTTCGTGTGTCCAACATCGAGCTGAAGACATTTGAAGATGCTATCACTAAACTAAAATCTCATGCAAGTATCGCGCTACACTTTCACCCAGACCGATTAGATCCGAATATGAAAAGCGTGGCTGAAGCACTATTTGAGCAGGGAGTTTATAAAAGTCAATTTGAGACTTTCTTATCGAATGGAAGTGTATCCGCATTTTCAG
Source organism: Paenibacillus sp. FSL M8-0212 (assembly GCF_038004645.1). Classification (NCBI taxonomy): domain Bacteria; kingdom Bacillati; phylum Bacillota; class Bacilli; order Caryophanales; family Paenibacillaceae; genus Paenibacillus; species Paenibacillus sp. FSL M8-0212. The sequence continues at coordinate 4,767,674 of NZ_JBBORP010000001.1, forward strand.
GTGGTGAACGTGACGTTTGGGAAAATAAAATGTTTGGCGGAGCGTACCAAATAAATGGCTCAACCAATAGCGAACGACCCAAGTATGGGGCACTCAATGTCATGTTACATCCCGATGGACCTGCTCCGCGTTTTGGATCATGTTATTTCCTTTTATCCGCTGAGGTCTCTCATCGTTGCACGTATACATATTTGGATTCTCACCAAGAACCTGAGGAAAAGGGAACGTACGAGGAATTTGATCTCATTTTGGCTGCTCTCTTGAGGGATGTATTTTATAGTAATTTTGCCATTGGTGAAAGAAATCTAACAGTTCAAAAGTTGATCGACCATATGCTCGTTAATCTTGAGAAACCGTTCCAAAATCCATCAAACCAAGAGCCAAACCGAAATCTGGACCATTATATCGAAGCTCAGGTTCATGGTGATATTTCCCTTGAAAAAGATGTCAAGATGCTTGTTGCCGACCCATCATTTAAAGGTACCCATACAGGAAGAATCTTAGAGCAAATATGTTTAAAGTATTCAATTGATCTCCACTGGCACATGGGCTTTACACTATTAGTTGATGACGTTCCAATGGATTTTCGAGGTCCTTCGATGCCTTCACTGGCCAAAAGAATTGCAAAAAGTGATTTGATTGATGCAAATATCATTGGTTCTGCAGCTATGGAATTGAAACAAAATCCAAGCCATTGGAGTGATAGAGGAACCTACAAAGAAGTTCTACAAGAGTTAAAATTACTCTGGCATGTCTTGGTGAGATATGGAAAGCCAATGGAAAAGTGAAAACGGTTTTCGAGATAAATATATTGAATACGTAGTGATGAAAATGCTAAAGCACCAAATTCTCCTTCGTACTTGTTTGCGTGTCTCCTGAATCTTAATGGTTACTCAATAATAGTACTCTAACAACCTTGAGCGCCTAAACGTTCAAGGTTGTTTTTTTATCATTAAAACGGATTACTGACTATAAATTTATCTATGAATCTGTTGTGACAAAAACGAACGTATGTTTTACAAGTGAATTGACTTTTTGTGCCAACAACAACTATACTATTATTGTTGGCACAAAAAGTGAGGTGAAGCAATGTCCGCCAAGAAGATGGGACGTCCGCTGTCTGACAATCCCAAAAGTGAAACGATCAAAATCCGTGTTGATCAGGAAATTATGAACAAGCTCGATATTTCGGCTGAGAAGCTGAATACGAATCGATCAGACATCGTTCGCAAAGGGATTGAGAAGATTTACGACGAACTCCAAAAATGAAAAAAGGAAGCAGCGTAAGTCCCACGAAGAACACGCTGCTTCCTAACCCACAATCACTTGTTGAATGAGCGACTGCATAAATATCCTATCATGTGTAGAACGTTCATTCAAGTGAGGTGCGAATTGATATACAGGAGGATGCACATGAATTCGATATTAGAAGCATTATATAATGGACGACTTCGACCGGATGAGATGATGATGCCGACACATCCTGAATACCAAGCGTTAGGGCGGCAGATTGCATCTCTGACAGAGCAATGGAAGAATCGATTGAGCGATGAAGAATTCCATGAGCTTGAACAGTTATTTGACTTGTGTGGCAGATGTGAGGGCATGCATACGGAAGCAGCGTTTGCACAAGGTTTTCGTCTGGGTGCCAACATGCTGATTGAAGTCATGAGTCAGCGGGAGGAATCGGTGTTGGAGTTTAACTAAGTTTAACGATGTGAGCAGAGATCCGGTTTACTTTTACGGCTAAATTCTCAGAAAATGACGGCATACAACATACTTATTTTGCATCATAAAATGGTATCAAAAATTGATTATAACAAAGCCCTCAAATCCTCTCTGCATTCAGCAGCAGGGTTCGAGGGCTTTACTTAAACATAGAGTTAACAATATATATATGGAAAGAATCTGTTAAACAAAATTGTTCCTTAATCCGCAATATTCCCCGCCATTTTTAGGCGACGCGCAATTTCCTTAAAGTCTTCTTGCGATATACCTGGTGCAAATTCTTCCTCGACCGCAGGATCTTCTGGAATCGGGAATCCTTCAGGAATCCCTTGGATGACTTCAAGAGGTTGTCCATCTTCGGGGTGAGTTCCTTTCCAGATCTGTCCAATCGTGTTGAAATCTTTATCACTATAGGTATACAGCTTGGTGTGTACCCCTTTTTCTTCATATTTACGAGCCTCGTTGAAGGCTTTGTTGTTCAGTGAAGGAATAGGAACCAGCTTGGTCACATTTACGCCAGTTGCAATCTCAAGCGCCTTTGCATAAGCAACCACATGCACACCACCGCGAACAAGCAGGTAACCAACCACTTCCCGGGCGGCCGGATGATCCGTCATTTCATATACTTTCATTTTATGGGTACGAGCGCCACATTCTAGGAAGAAGTTATGCAACAGATCCTCGACCAGGTTACCACTGTTGAAGACGTTTGCTCCCGTCCATGGATTACCCATAGAGTCAAAAGGCATTGCGCCTTGTGCACCTGCCAGATAGTGATATGACAGACGAGCATCCTTCACGGAACCTAGCGGCGTATCGTCAGGTTCTTTGTACTCGGTTGAACCTCTGAGGCACTTGTTAATGCCATGAGACACGAGCTCAACATGACCCAATTCTTCGGCGGTAATACTCATGACGAGGTCGTAGAAGGGCTTCAGCTTTTCTTTGGAACGAAAATTAAACGATTGATAGAGGTAGTTGTTCAACGTTGACATTTCTCCGAATTTGCCGCCGAGTAATTCTTGTATAGCTGCCGCAGCATTCGGATCTGGCTTCTCGACATTGGGAATCTCAATCAGGATTTCATCCAAGCGTTTGAACATTCGGGTGTAACCTCCTCAGATTGGTATTGCAGATCGTGTAGAATTTCAGATCGTGAAGTCACTCTGTCATGCCCTATTACACGTCTATTGGGTTTTTTAAACAAAAAATCAACCAAATGGGACTTAAGCATCGCATAACGCATGCCTCATCTCTTCTCCCTTTTGTTATTTCCAATACGGTGAATTTTATGTATAATCAAACATTCGAACGAGTCTTCACGTTACAAGAGAAGTGAGTCATGAATCCATAAAGGAGTAAGAGATGAACAAGCATTGGATACAAATAGTTGGGATTGTGATGTTTCTAATGATTCTGATGTACATAAGCAGCAAGCCTGCCACAGCATATGTCGTTACGAACGAGGTTCAGGTGGATGAAGAAACGCGGGAGTTACTTGAAAAGAAATACGGGTTGGATCGTCCTGAGGAGCCGAAGACACAACAACACGTTTTCTCGGGTGACTGGGGAATGAGTTTCCGGACGGAGCCTACTGATTCGTTTGACCGGCTTGTTCATGTGGTTCCTTTTTCCCTATGGCCACTGGCCTGGATCTTTCGTTTATTCGTGTAAAATGAAACCCGGACGGGCAATATAACAGAAACATATTGTCCCAAGGAGTGAGTGAAATGAGAATGCTCATCGTTACCGTCATGTCGGTAGTCCTGAGTTTAGCCGGAATTACATCAGGCACAGGCGCCGCCATCCCTGATTATGCGAAGTGGGGAATTATTGCGGTCAAAGAAACACAGACCAAGTATAATGTGGATATTTTGGACTATAAGCATATCGGTCGCACCTCTCTAACAGCGGATCAATCACGGGAACAGTTCAAGCTATGGGTTCGTGCGAAAGACGGCAAACAATTCGCAGTTTATGTAAATGTTGATTTTAATCCATCTACACAGCAGTTAAAGAAAGTACAATTTTCGGAATCGGACCGACACTGATCCGTCACTGAACTTGGTCATTACAAGTCACGTAGTTATATGAGCAGCATTATTAGAGGAACCAGACTCCCTTGATCGTTAAGGTGAAAGTCTGGTTTTTTTATTTTACAAAATCCTTTTTTTACTATTGAATAAAGAACTTATGTTCGCATATAATATGAAATACAAACAAACGTTCTTATCGGAGGGATGATTATGCTAGGGAAATATATTGGCCAGATGGTGGAGCTTGTCTACATGGATCGTGCAGGGCAGATAACGCAGCGACAGATTCGAATTAACAGTGTACGTGGCGGGATGATTAGAGCATCAGCGGGAAAAGAAGGCTCACCCCGAACCTTTCTGGAGCAAGGTATTCTGGCATGGCGTCCTGTTAAGGACCTGAATGGGGAGGTAAAGTATGCTGAACGACTTTGAACGCAAGATTTTACGTATTATGGTGAACTATGCAGGACAACGGCGCAGGCTGCCGCGTATGGATGAACTGGAGACCAAGACGGGACGAAGCAGAGCTTACATTCATGAGTCATTGCTGGAGCTTGAACGCACAGGGCACATCGCGTGGGAGAATCGGTCTACTCTCGAAGGGATACAGATTTTGCAGGCATGGGAACAGGTACAACAGCCGATTCGCAAAAGCCAACCTTCCGGGGACTCCATAAAATATTTTACGGACTACTAATTCTAATAAGAAAACGCCAACCCGGATATCCGGATCGGCGCTTACTGTGTCACACATACGACGTGTGCATCTATTTTAGAAATGGGGAAGTTGGTCCAGGTTGTTGGTGGGGTCACCGTCGGCATCGCCGCGAATGTACATTTCGCCATCCTTGCCTTTAAATACATTCACACCGGCAATAGCGCCAGCCTTTACTTCTGCAAGTGCCTGCTGATAATCCAGTACACGTCCTGCTGAAGTCTGAAAAGCTGTCAGGTCACCGTCACCATTTTTCTGTACGGCTGTGAAACTCTCGCGTGTTGTTTGATCCATGATGTCACACTCTCCTTATATGACGAGATAGGAATCTGTATACCTGATTAGCCTATCCGATTTCCTCGGAAGTATGCATCATATGCTGATAAAGACCTGCCAATGCCGAGGGTTTACAAGCTCTTTCTCATCCGAACATGCAGAATATCTGCATCATAAAAAGGTTCTTCTGAAATCACTTCATAACCCAGTTTTTCATAGAATTTCTGTGCCTGACATTGAGCATCCAGTACAGAATAGGATAAGCCGAGTTCACGTGCCAGCTCCTCCATCGCGAGCAGAAGCACACGTCCATAACCAAATGAACGATGAGATTCAAGCACTGCGATCCGCTGCATTTTGGCCGTATCCTTGCTGTAATAGATCAGACGTCCTGTGGCTACAGCTTGGCCATCCGTACTTAACAATACATGATGCACATCTGGACTGATGACATCATATTGATCAATCTCAATCTCGGCAGGCACCTGTTGCTCGATCACAAAAACGTGATGGCGAATTCCCAAGGCTTGCTCCAGTTGTTCTTCTGTCGATACATAACTAATCTCAGCTGCCAATTCCATTCCTTCTTTCTGCTCTTGCGCGACATATCAGACTGAATTATACAAAAAAATGTTTTTCCTGTATAGTGAAGTCTGGAACATATTGGGAGAGGAGGGGGTAGTGATGGGCATGACAGGCATCCTGGTAATTACATTGTTAATGTCGGCGGGAATGATTACTCTGTTGTATTTCGTTACGAAGAAAGCATACTCACGCAAGTGGGATGAAGAGGAGTGATTCACCTGTTAACCTTCACGGCAAGACTTCACTGCTTCCTCGTGGAGAATATACATCTTGAATTACAGATTTGGAGTATACGTCCAGCCAAACGGGCAGAGATTCAACATTTTCATTGGGTTGTTTTAACTGTTGGAATTGAACCGTATGTTCATCCCGCTCCAACCCGCAACCAGTAGCGGTTATAATGAGAATCGTAAGCCCAGCGAAGAGAAAGAAGCATTTGGTAAATGTATATTTATTGGATTTTGACCGTTTTGTTAAGTTTCTCATAGGGAATTCACCTCGTTGTAGAAATGGTAATCTTTCCTTTATTGTGCACCATTTCGGGTGAATTATAACCAAATAAATCATTGACAATGAACACGGTTACTTGATATGATACTGTTACTTGATTGGGAAACAATTATATATCATGATCTGTTAGCTCAGCTGGGAGAGCACTATCTTGACAGGGTAGGGGTCAGTGGTTCGAGCCCACTACAGATCATACGTAAGAGTCCTTGTTCAGCAGGGGCTTTTTTTATTTTCTATGCTCTGATAAAGGGCCGTAATATTGGATTTGGGGACAAACTGGGGACGAAGAATCGAATGATAATTAGCCTCATCCTCGTCTTCAAGTAGCAAGGTTCCTGCACTGTGTCGTAAGCCATGGAACTAAATGTATCGTAGACTATGCCTATCACAAAATCGCTTCTACCATTTTGAAGGATGTTGGTAATAGTAGGGTGTACCTGTTCCATTGTGGAATACATATTGCCGATCAGCACCAAGCCACTTGTCTTCTAAAAAATCTTTTCTTTTAACCACTCTTTTTTATAAATTTTCAGCTCATTCATATACCAATCTGGCATTTCGACATCTCTATATGAAGCTAAAGACTGCGGTCCTTTTTAACGGGCAGACCCTTCAAAGTTAGAGGGATGTTGTTTTTAATTCTTATCGCGTTATTGTCGAATAGAACTTCAGGCCATTCTAATCCGTTCAGTTCACCACGACTGAATCCTCCTAACATTGATCCTAAAATTAAAAGCCGCCATTTTCTTGTTTCTTTATATAACGCATCGACAACTTCATGCGCCTCCATTTCATCAATTATTTGGGTTTTTCCCTTTGCGCAATTAATTTCTCTTTTGCGTTTTTTGCGGTTGGTTTCCTTACGCCGTCCATGGGGTTCTCTTTTATTATTTTCCACTCGACTGCTCGGAAAAATATATTTTTAGCACGCGATGGATGTGTGCTAGTGTGCTGGCATCGGTGGTTCAAGCTGCTTGGCTTTTTGTTTTTCAGTTTGGGGTTTCTTGCTACTAGAAGGTTTCCTTGTTCTTGGTTTTTCTAGATCGTGAAAAAAGACACGAGTTTTAATGTGCTAATTTGATCTATACGATCATTCTTAAATGTGGGTATTAATCGATATCCAATAACATTCTCGCATACAGTTTAGGTAGTTAGAGAAAGGTTTTTTGGGTTACTGACATATTTGTTACGCCATTCTTCAATAAGTCAACGAATTTCGTTTTTTCCGGAGCTATATAAGCGCCTGCTTCTACTTCGATTCTTAATAATGCTGCATCCTCAATTGTGACTGATCTCCGAGGACGATTGCGAGTCCGTCCCCTTTTAATCCAAAATCAACTGTAAGCCTCCATTTAATTTCACCTCTTTTTTCAACGCTTCCTTTTTCCACTAGATCCCTTCTCATAGAGCACAAGTTCTGTTTTTTGTATGGTAAACAGCCTTGCGGCTGGAAAGGGCAAAGTTACATTTTCAAATTGTGTAATTGTTCGGGGATATGTATTACCACTTCATTCGTGGATTACCCCGATGGGGAACAGTTAGTAAGTTTTATAATATAACCGACAGATCGGTTGACAGAAGGATTGTACGCGGAGTAAAATTCCTTGCAGAAACCTTGAAATTAATAGGATAATGAAAAGTGCGCCAGGAAACTGGCGTACTATTATCTATAAGGGGAGCTAAGACATGAGAAGAGACATAAAGGTAGGACGTAATGACTTGTGTCCATGTGGAAGTGGAAAGAAGCATAAAAATTGTTGTATTAATACTGCTAGACGAAAATTCATGTCAGAGTTTGGACTAAACGCTTACACATCTCATTGTATAACGTTTTATCCAAATGATTTAAGGAAATTAGAATTTGATGAAAAGTATCACATCTATACAATAAATATGATCCCTAAACTCACATTTATCAAAAGTTCTCTAAGAATTGATAAGGAAAAAATTTATATAGAAATGTCCATGAAAATTAAAGAAGAAGAGAAGATAAGAGGATTTGATTTTAATTTTAGTGGTGTATCAGATCATAGAAACCTACATATTAACTTTGATAATGCTTCAAAAACTATTGAAATCACTGATAATAATGGGCATGGTATCGCAGAAAGGGCATTATATTTTTACCTAAAACGTACAACGTTAGAATTAAATTCGGAAATTTTGTATATTGGCCGAGCCTTTGGAACATCCGGAAATCGAACTGCCAAAGATCGCCTCATCTCACATAGCACCCTTCAGGAGATTCAATCGGATTTTCTTTTTAATGAACCTAGCGGTGAGATAGTGATTTCTCTATTGGAGTTCACTCCTCAATTAATTACTTCATTTGATGGTGTCAGCAAAGACTATGAGAAAAGTGATGAAGAGGATATCGCTCACATGAGGGAAGTAATGGGCTCTAACCCTTTGAGGTTACACAGTCATATGATTAACGTCATTGAAGCTGCTATGATAAACTATTTCAAACCTAAGTATAATAAACTGCTTAAAAACAACTTTCCAAACATAGAAAATTTGGGATATAGCCACTACTATGATTTAGATTACAACTCTATAATGGTTGAGATTGACATCGAGGCTTTAAATTCAAATGTTCACACGGATAATGCGACTTATTCTCTTTGGGAACCTATCACTTATCCTTTGCATTCTGAGGAAACTAGAAAGAGTATGTTTAATATTTTTGATTGATTTTGTTATTGTTGCTCTCAGTAATTGATAGTTATTTTAATCTCATGTTGAGTGGAGCTAATAGCGTCTGTAGTAAGTCGGCACAACGTCTGTGATTCAGGCTTAAACTAGGCACATAGGGAAGGATAATTCTTTCCCCGGTGTGCCTGTTCGTTGTTGCAACGAACTAGGTTGCGCTGTGGGAAGGTGTTTCCTTAGACATGGATTATCAAGGGTGCAGTGTGGGGATGGGGTTAGATTCCCCAAAGCCGCTCCATCCGGGCGGGATATAAATACGGATACTATTGTGGCCTGTTTGAAATAGCGGAGTTCAAGTCCTGGAAAGACCTTTAAATTTTTATTCATATTTTTTAAAATGCCATTCAATAGCGAATTGTTTTTTTGCAAAAATTCCTAGATTAATGTAATCTCTTGATGAAATGAGTCTTTGAACTAATTAGTTTGATCCCTGTTTATAAATAAAGGGGAAAAGAGATGTTTGTCGATAACGAAATTGTAGCGTGGCATCTTTCTGAACGAAATGACCTCGCTTTGGTTCATGACACGTTGGATAGACTCTGTCAGCATGTGGATCTGGGTGGCGTAATTCTGCACTCGGACCAAGGATTTCAATATACCTCGAAGCCATTTAACCGTAAACTGAAACAACTCGGCATCCTAGGGAGTCACTCCAGGCGTGGGAATTGTTTAGATAATGCCTGTATCGAGTCGTTCTTTTCTCATTTGAAGACTGAGAAAATTTATTTAAATAAAGCGGCAAGCAAAGCAAAGGTTGAACAGCAAGTAAGCGAATACATATTGTTTTATAACCAAAACCGATTTCAAAAAAAACTAAACGACCGTTCCCCGGTAGAATACCGGGAAACGGCCGCAGCTTAAATCTTGTCTTTTTTGAATTGTCTACTTGACAGGGTTATGACCATAACCCGATGGCTTTTTTTGCGCCGATACTCCCAAGTGATTGTAAATATGAAGGGAGGGTCTAAAGGTGGAATACAGATATGTAAGATTCCACGTTGTAAGAAGGAGAAACAATATGACAAGGGATATACATGCCTTAATTTTGTGGCCGGAGAGTATAGTTCATTTTCGGAAAACCGGATAACTTCTATAGTAAACCTTTGAGAGCTTATGTATAATTTTCCCTAGCAAACCTACTAAAGGAGAATTGTACACATGAAAAAAATGATTCAGAAGTTCTACAATAAGTATATTGTAGAGAATTTAGAAACGAACGAATCAAATCAGGACAAAGATAAGACGAAAGGCTTTGTGGTGTGGAAACTCCGTTCAATTCTTTTAGCCTTCTTCATAATATGGGGTTTATCTGCTCTGTTGATCTATCCGTTTTTTGATGATTGGAGTGAGAGAGGCACTTTTGGAGATACGTTTGGGGCAATTAACGCTTTGTTCTCTGCATTTGCATTTGGAGGATTGGTATACACTCTTTTTATACAAAGATATGAACTCTCTCTACAAAGAAAAGAGCTGGAGATGCAAAGAAAAGAAGTGGCTCGAAATGGTGATCAGTTGGAAGAACAAAAAAATATAATGATAGAGCAGAGCTTTGAGAATACATTTTTTAAATTAATCGAGCTTCACTACACTATCGTTCAATCTTTGTCCTCTCATACAGGAGGTGGAAGAGCTGCTGTTCACGGCAAATATGTAGCACTGTCCTCAGCATTAATTAATATCGAAACCAAAGAACAATTAGTTTCCAGGGTGAACAAAGTTGTAGGTGACCCAATGTTTAGCATAGCTCATTATTTAAACAATATTGTTTGCATGTTAAACCTTATCAAAAAGCATTCTCGAAATTTGAATCAAGAAACTAAGGACTCGGAACATGCCGTAATCCTGTTTTCTCAATTCTCAAAAGAAGAACAATATTTGCTGTTTTATTATTTCGGTTGTGCAGAAGATGAAAGAGTGAGAGATCTATTACCTCAATTCATAAATGTTCAAGAGTTAAATCATGACGCTCCTTTGCACTATGAATGGTTATACGGCTCAAAAAGAAATAATTCAAATGATTAGTAAACAGGCGGCTTAAGCCGTCTTTTTGTTTTTAAGTTATTCAGATGGAGGGTATGGATGTACGAGTATAAGAGTTGCAAGTGCACAAGCGGTGCCGATTAAAATTAAGTGCCCTTGCAACTATCCTGGCTGCCTCGAGCTTTCAAGTGAAGCCTCCTGTTCTGCCCATAAGAAGTAAAGAGCAAGAGAGATTGACCAGAGGCGAGGAACATCAACCCAGTGTGGATATAACGGTCAGTGGCGTAAGGCTAGAGAAGGATATCTGCGTAAGCTTCCTATCTGTGTGGAATGCGAGTCAGAGGGACAAGGCACAACGACCACTGTGGCCGATCACACCACACCACACAAAGGCGATGATATATTGTTCTGGGATTTAAACAACTGGCAAGCGTTATGCAAGAGATGCCATGACATCAAGACGGTTACACAGAATGATGGTTTTGTCAATAATGCGAGATCATTAGACACGAGGTGAGGACAATGGACCTGCGGTAATACATGAATGAATTAAGAGTATGCAAAGCAGCAGAAGGAACTCAATTATGATGAATGGATGCTGTTCTAAGTGAATATCAACCATCCGCTTAGGGATACATGGATCAGATCAAGAACGACAAGAGCAAGAAAAAGGAAAACCTCGTGGCTACATACGCATTCCAACTATGGAATGAATTCACGACAAAGTTGCGTAGAGATCCTTTAACAGACAGATTTGTGACTCGGATAGCTGGATTGAGGTTCGAGATAAAGAAGTTGCTCAATTGAGGGCATTCATAAGAATGTCTTTTTTATTACGCATACACACGTCACCAGATGGACAGAAATGATCTTCTACGCCTTTATTGAAAATGGAGGCGAAAGACTAACGGAACCAAAGGGGTCAGTGGTTCGAGCCCACTACAGATCATACACGAGAAGCCTTACGATGTAAGGCTTCTTTTCTTTTTTTTCACATACAAACATGAGACGTTTCCGAGTGCTTCATTTTTCTCTCTTTTTAAACAAAACTTAAATAAAACATAAATTCAACGTAAGGTTTGTCTCCTATACTTGGTTCTGACGTCAACAGACACGACAAAGAGGAGAGAACTTATGAATTATTCAAACCCATTTACATCAAAGTTAGCCAGAGTAGGGATCGCGGGTACACTGGCTTTAATACTGGCAGCAAGCCCACTTGCCAACATGGGGGTTGTTGCCGCGGAAGCAGGCCCAGCACCTGTATCTACGAAGATATATAACACACCTAAAGACTCTTTAGAGCAGACGCCGATTCAATACCAGATCCAGGCTCGGCTGAATGAGAAGGACATGACAATCAAGGGGAGCGAGAAGGTCACGTATCGCAACACAAGCAAGGATACCCTCCAGCAGCTGGTCCTTCATACATATGCTGATGCAAACCTCTCCAAGTCTACACAGGCCAGCATGTACCAACAGCATAATGAAAAGATTAGTGAAGATCATCCGGAGAAGACAGCGGAGGACTTTCTGGGTGGCATCGATATTCAGGCTGTAACCGCAGATAGCCAATCGCTGGATTTCCATAAGGAAAACCAAGCGTTGACCATTCAGTTGAAAGAGCCCGTTCAACCCGGCGAATCGGTATCATTCCAACTGGAGTTTCAGTTGAATATACCCTTTGGCTCAGAGCGAGTTTCCTACTACAAGGACATGATCAATGGTGCGCACTGGTTCCCGGTGATGTCTGTATACGACGAGGTTAAACATCAGTGGAATAAGGCACCGTATAGTCAAACATTCGAGAGTGATTATTACACCTCGTCAGACTTTGAAGTTCAATTAAATGTTCCTGATGAGTATCAGGTAGCCATGCCGGGCATGATCACCACTCAAAATAGTACAGAACATGGACGTAAAATTGTGTCCGCTGTAGCAGAGAATACGAGGGAGTTTGTTTTCTTTGCAAGTCCTAATCTTCAAGTGGAACGCGCTACCCGTAACGGTCTGACGGTGGAATACTACTATTTTAACGATGATCCATCCAAGAAAGAGATCGTTGACCGGTACATTAATCAGGCATTCAAGGTCATTGATTTCTATAGTGAGAAATATGGCAAGTATCCCTATCCAGAGTTCCGAATTGTCGAGACGTATGTACAAGGCGTTGCCGTGGAGTATACGAGGCTCATTCAGATGGGACAGATTCAAAATGGTGCTGTTCCAGAAGAAGATACAACATTTGTTCATGAAATAGCGCATCAGTGGTTCCATGCATTGATCGGTAATAACTCGGAGACCGAATCCTTCCTGGATGAAGGCTTTGCTGATTTCTCCATGGTGTATTTTGCCGAGAAACAGGGAGATAAAATAAATGGGTTCAGATCCATACAGTTTGATACTGCGCCCGTAGATATGGCAATTGCGTCAACAAACGATGAAGCTGGGGATTTGGCAGGTTTGGTGTATTATCAGAAGGGGAGACAAGCGATCTATCAGCTTTACCGTTCCGTAGGTGAAGAGAAATTTGACGAGTTGATGAGAACATATTTCAAACGCTACGTGTATCAAAATGCAACAATAGAGGGGCTGCTTCAAACCATTGAAGATGTGCTTGGTAAGGAAGTACGTTCAGAAATGCAGATGGCTCTATATCAGCCTAACTTTGTCTTAAAGCCGGAATACCAATTATCACAGGAAGAGACCGCCGCCTATGTACATGACATGTTACAACTGCAATATCAGGCTGTCATGGGTATGATCCCCAATCTGCCTTATGAAGTGATGAATCGATTGATGGACAAAGCCCTTCAAGGCGAGGAATTAACCATTGTGCTCAGCGATCAGGTGAGTAAGCTTGCAACTAAACAGCAGGAAGATATGGTTAATCAGTTGACCGGATTCCTTGATATGACCGGTATGAGATACGACATTATAAGGGATCGCAAGGAACTGAAGCAAAAGATGAAAAAAGAGATCGGCAACAGCAACCTTATTGTCATTGGTAATGCCAAATCAAACGGATTGGTGCAGGCTTTAAAATTCAACATTATCGATCGGACGAAACAGACGGGTTTCGCTTGGAAGAATACCATGAATCAACCTCTCGCCGCGGGTGCATATGTTATCCAACATCCATATAACCAGAATCGATTGCTGCTTCATTATTTCTGGAATGAGGATCATCTGAGTGATGCGGCATTTGAAGCTTTTAAGCTGAAAATACAGGAGTCTATCGGATTCACTAACGACTTTTATCAGTACTATGTATTGGATAACCAAGGCAAGGAGAAATCCAATAAAAAAGTTGCGAATCCCATATCTTCACTTTTTGCGGACTAATAAGTAATTGGTTTTGCAGTTTCTTTGTTCAAACAGGTTAGCCAATTCGTATTGGTTAGCCTGTTTATGTTTTATATGAAAACCAGACTTAGAATAATAGGCTGCAAGATGGGCATAATGCTTTAACAGAAAGGCAACTTCATGAATATACTTATCGGGAGAAAACAATAGGAGGGATTAATATGAAGGATCAACATTATCCGGGCGTACCAATGAAAGGGACAGTTGCTGATTACAACTGTAAAGGAAATAAAGGAATGAACAAAATGAAAGCGTATTCATATAATGCTAGAATTTGTCCTATCATTTGTATTACTCAGGAGCCGACTGCGAATGAGGGTAATGTTGTTGATTTTTCAATCCTATTAAAGGACACTTCGGATGTTCTATATTCGCGACCGGTAAATGGTAATACCCTGCTCACGAAGGAGTTGAGTTCCCATGTCTATGACTGAAAATATTGCTCAGGCAGCACTGGGCGCAGCGATGAAGGCAAACAGGTCCGTTGCGCCTTATGATTATTGCGATGCAGAATCCAGACGGATGTACACGCCTCAATTTGATAAAAAAATGGACAATCCTATGTATACCGCTGCAATGGCGGGCCTTCAATCGATCTATTGGTTTCGGGCGATCAAGGTGAAGGGGCTTATCCCTGATGCAAAAGCAGATTATTATGCTACGTATTCTACCAACCATAATCACATCGGAGGAATTGGACTAGCCTACTCCAACAGCCCGACAGGACCATGGACCAAACACGGACAGGTGTATCTCGATACTGTGGTTGGGAATTCGACGGAAACTCCATTTGTGATCTGGAACGATGAAGAACAATTGTTCTTTATGTATTATCAACAAAACGGACTGGGGATCAATCAATCAACGGCACTTGCAACCTCTGTAGACATGATCAACTGGACAAGAGTAGGTTTGATTTTGGACAAACCTCCCGGGTTCCCAGGTGATGGTCATACCGGTTACTTCTCGTGTTTCAGAAATGGCGGCAAATGGATCGGTTTCTCGGTGATGGGCGGTGGGGATTTTGGTCGTAAATGTATCTGGCATTCACATGACGGACGTAGCTGGTTAGCTGATCCAAGACCATTAATGGGTGGTAATGATGCCACTTTAAGTGCAGGAGAAAACATTTCGAGACCCAATGCTGGTGTATTTATGTACAAAGGGAGCATGTGGTGGCTGGGTATGTTATCGGCTTATGCTTCCGGTGGAGTTACGACTGTAGCTCGGCCTGCCATTGCCAAGATCAGCGCAGACTTTCGTCAACTGTTGGACAAACCTACAGATATATATTTTCCGGCATTGAATTGGGAAACGACCAACATGCAATCCTTGATGGTGTCCGTTATGGACGGCGTAGTGTACGTGTATTACAATACCGATCATAATATCGGTGTAGCCTATTCAGTGGGGGTGTAGAGATGGTTATACGTGATGCAGCGGGTCAAATCGTGCCCTTTGGAAAGGTCCACAAACAGCTTGTGGCCGATTTTCTTTACGGAACGTTACCGGATTGGGTGGAGGTGGTGGGCACCCCTACGTTTGAGCCGTTGCCCGACAGAGGGACCATAACCGTTACAACACCGACAACGGCAGGAGCCACGGCAGAGTTGAAAATGAAATATCTGATTGACAGCTCGAAAGTAACCGCAATTGCAATCACTTTGGAAGCGCTACAATTAAACGGGAACATTGGAATCTCAGTTCAGGTTGGCATTAAATCGAAGGATAGCAAGGCCGGAATCACCTTTTTTCAAAACGTAAATCAAAAGTATGGTATGGTCCGTGCCTATAAAGCAGATGGAACGTACACGGATTTTAATCAAAACATGGTGTTCTTCACCACCCATGGCGTAGCAGGAGATGAAGCACAGAACCGTAAGAATCTCACTGTGCTGCTATGTACCGGATTACAGTTCTCAGCTGGGTTCGAGAGACCGTCCGTATGGCTTGGTGCGGATGATCAATATGGAGGTGTTGCCGCTGACCTTAGCGGTGGGGTGTTCCAACATGGAGAACTGCAATGTCTGTTGAAACTGACTACAAGTAAGGCAGAGGCCAAGTATTTCAAATGTGCACAGATGAAAGTGGATATCTGGAGTAATTAATCAAACTGGGGAGACGCCGGAAGATGAATAAGGTGCATGATTTGAATTGGAATGACGAACAGAATAAATAGATAATCTGCATGGATCGGTAAAAAGACATACGTGCAGTAAAATGGTACCTAAACACGGACACTTT
Source organism: Paenibacillus sp. FSL M8-0212 (assembly GCF_038004645.1). Taxonomy (NCBI): domain Bacteria; kingdom Bacillati; phylum Bacillota; class Bacilli; order Caryophanales; family Paenibacillaceae; genus Paenibacillus; species Paenibacillus sp. FSL M8-0212. The sequence goes on from NZ_JBBORP010000001.1 coordinate 4,783,826, forward strand.
GATAAAGAAGTGCAGTGTTTGGGTACCTTTTTTATTAGAGAAGATTGATGATTGTACCGCCTGCTGCACCAGTAACAACAACGATCCACGGTGGTACTTTCCAAAAAACGAGCATTAGAAATAACATACATACCAGTGCAAAATCAACAGGAGTTAGGATCGCAGTTGTCCAGAGCGGATCGTACAACGCAGCCAACAAAATACCTACTACGGCTGCATTAATTCCGATTAATGCTCCTTGAATTTTCGAGCTTCTACATAAAGAATTCCAGAAGGGCAATGCTCCTACGATCAGAAGGAACGCTGGCAAAAAGATAGCGATCGTTGCAACCAAAGCACCTGGAACCCCACGCATCATCGCACCTAAATAACTGGCAAAGGTGAACAATGGTCCAGGTACAGCTTGTGCTGCCCCATATCCCGCCAAAAAGTCGGACTTGTTCATCAGACCTGTAGGGACGAATTCACGTTCCAGTAACGGAAGGACAACATGCCCTCCACCAAATACAAGTGATCCTGAACGGTAGAAGCTATCAAAGAATAACAGCCATCCCGAACGATCAAAGGGTGTGAGTAACGGGAGCAGAATCAGGATTCCAAAGAACGTAACCAAACAGACGATTGCCAACTTACGACTCACAGGGACAGACAAGTCTACCGTATTAATCCCTGTCATTTTTCTAAGTTGGATCATACCTATCATGCCTGCAATAACAATAAAAAGGATTGGGGTGAACGCAGTTGGCCACACAAGAGTCGCCGCTGCAGTAAAGATAGCGATGGTTGCCCTGTAACGGTCAGGAGTTAGTTTTTGTCCCATGCCCAATATCGCTTGAGCGACAATTGCTACAGCAACAATTTTCAGACCGTGAATCCAGCCAGTACTGCTGATATCAAATCCTTGCAGAAGGAAAGCGAACAATACTAACGCAATGACAGAAGGAAGTGTAAAACCAAGCCAAGCCATCAGTCCCCCCAGCAAACCGCCGCGGATGATGCCAATTCCAATCCCGACTTGACTGCTGGCAGGTCCGGGCAAAAATTGACATAGCGCAACTAAATCTGCATAGCTTCGTTCATCCATCCAATTTCTACGGCGAACATATTCTTCATGAAAGTAACCAAGATGAGCGATTGGTCCTCCAAATGAAGTCAAGCCGAGTTTGGTTGATACAGCCAACACCTCAGAAAGTGCTCTGACTTTATGTTTGGGCTTGTCTGGGGTTAGAAATGAATTATTCTCCAAACGTGTTATTCCTCCTTAACGGTTCGACTTAGGTTATCCGATGGATGAAAGTTAAGGAAGGATACATTTCCTCTACCGATAACTACATTATAATCCTCCTCATCGCTATTCATTTAAATGCAGCATTAAACTATATTATTTTTTTTATATTATCTATTTACATACGCAATTTAATTGTGTACAATGTAATTGTTAGCGATACAACAGAAGTCAAAATTAAGTCAAAATAAATCTAATCAACTAAAGGAGTTTTCACAAATGAAAACATTATATGAAACAACAGTCATCAATACAGGCGGACGTCAAGGAATCGTACAATCCCCAGATAACGTGTTTATGTTGGATGTTGCTGCACCGCCTGAACTCGGAGGACAAGTGACGACAGCTACAAATCCGGAGCAGTTGTTTGCAGCAGGGTATAGTGCTTGTTTTAACTCCGCACTGGAGTTTCAATTGAAGAAACACAAAGTTGAAATTGAAAGAAGTACCGTAGCTGCTACTGTAATGTTGGTGACGGACTCTGAGGACAACGGTGTGAAGCTTCAAGTGGATTTGGAAGTTAAGATTCTCGGTCTGGATGAGGAAACAGCACAGAAGTTTGTGAAACTTGCCCATGACTACTGCCCATATTCCAAAGGAATTAAAGGGAACGTGAATGTTAACGTGGAACTGGCGTAATCATTGAAACTATTTGTTGTTAAAAGAAGCCTCCGAGAAATCGGAGGTTTTTTTGTATTATTTTGCTCCGTTGTAAGATACGTCTGCCCGGAAAAAGCAATAATAATGATTGCAATATACCTGTAGGGGGTATAATGAATGATACAAATAGAATTAAAGGAGTGCAAAACATGAAAAAATATTTACTGACCCTATCGACTATATTGATTACAGGCAGTTTGATTTTGAGTGGATGTGGCAAGGAGACTCGGCAAACTATTGAAAGCAACGATGACAGTCATACAGCTGCCGCAGGTGAGATGCACCATTCTGAATCGGGAGAGCTACCGGAAGGACTGCGGGAAAAAAACAACCCCACCTTCCCAGTAGGAAGCCAGGCGCTGATGAGTGCCGACCACATGTCAGGCATGAAGGGTGCGAGAGCACAGGTCGTTGGAGCATATGAAACTACGGTATATGCAGTTACGTATACACCAACAACAGGCGGAGATCCCGTGCAAAATCATAAATGGGTTATCCATGAGGAAATACAGGACCATAAGGAACAACCGTATGCGGCAGGTTCTGAGGTAGTGTTGAGCGCTGATCACATGAAAGGGATGAAGGGTGCGAAGGCCACAATTGATACTGCTGAAGAGACAACGGTATATATGGTTGATTATACCCCGACAACAGGGGGAGATTTGGTTAAGAATCACAAATGGGTCACAGAAGAAGAATTAACTGCTAGCCAATAGAACCATTTGTATGAAACAGCCCTTTTTATACAGAAAAATCAATTTAATACTCAATTATGGGTTATAATGGTATTAAGATTATACAAAACTGCTGAAAGGGGAACGTACTTATGATGGATTTTAGCAAACCACCCCATGGCTCTGAGACCGATACCCACCGTCAGCGTCATCAGGAGAATGAACAGAAATACCTGTCCGGAGGCAAGAGCATTTGGTATGAAATCAGCAACTGGCTTATTCTCGGAGGTATCCTCCTTGTCATATTTTTATTATTTAAATACGTTTTCTAAATAGACACACAACCGGGCGAATCCCCATATGATGCATTACATCAGTAAGCACTTGGGGAAATGGGGAATCCGGGATGGCAAAAGCAAAAGGTAAGAAAGCTCCCGCATTAAAGAGTGACAAAATTCGTGTATCCATGAAGTTGGTCACTTCGGATGTATGTGAGAAATGCAAGACACCATGTACACGTGGCATGGATTACGCTGCACGGATGCGAATCGAAGGGGCTATAGGCAAAGGTGTTCCCTGTATCCTGACTCGCCATACTTCTTCATAACTCTTCGTATAATGCCGCATATATAACAATTATAGATCAGGGGCATCCTTTAATAAGGATCGCCTCTTTTTGTGCATTCCAAGGGGTGGAAAAAATTCTGGATAAAAAATGAAAAATGATGAAAAACAGCGCAACTTTGTGGATGAATCTGCAGTATAAATGTACAACAGCTAGCAGCAGGGGAGGGAATATTGACGGGATGAAATGGAAACGAATATTGCTTTGTGTCACGGTATTCTCCTTGCTCGGCGGGTCTTTATTGTTTGCAGATTCGGTGAACGAGAAGATTCGTGTTCTCATTAACGGCAAGGAAGCAGCTGATGGAGGTTATCTCATTGATGGAACGACCTATGTACCTGTAAGGGAAGCCGGAGGCGTCGTCAAATGGGACAGCAGTAACAAGAGAGTAACGGTGATCAAACCGAATGTACATATTTTTCTCTTCAAGGGAGACACTGTATTTGGCAACGTTAACGTAGGTAAGCTGAAATTCAATGTATTTTCACAAGTGGACAGTCTGACAGCAGATGTAGCTGCGGTGAAAGTAACGATTACCAATCCAAGCGGTCAGGTGAAGGATATCCAGTCACAGGAGCTTACGACACAGAAGGATAACTTCTGGTTCCGCACATACGATTTTACGTACGATTTCAGTCGTGCCGGCAAGTATCAAGTCGGCTTTCATATTAAAGAAAATGCAAACAGCAGCTACGTCCTGGTAGCGGAGAAAATCATTACAGCGCTGAATGATTGAAGCGAAAATTACCCTGTGAGTTAAATTGACCTGGGTCATTGAACATGTTACGATATGCAAGGTTACACAATTTCTATTTATAAAGCGAGGTATTTCAATGAGCGATCACACACATGAACACGGCGATGGCTGCGGATGCGGGCAAGACCACGACCACGACCACGAGCATGAAGAAGTCCTTCTCACATTAACAGACGAGAACGGCCAAGACGTGGAGATGGTTTTGGTGGAGACGTTTGACGTGGAGAAGCATGTTTATGCGCTCCTGCTGGAACGTAACAATCCTGAAGCTGACGGCATCATCCTGCGTATGGAAGAAGAAGACGAGGAAATGGTGCTCTACAATATTGAAGACGAAGAAGAGTGGAACCGCGTTGAAGCGGCTTACAACGAACTCGTTGCATCACAAGAATAGTCATTCTTTTGGAACATAACATGAAGGCTCCTTGATCTCAGGGGGCCTTTTGTTTGTTTTTTAAGAGTATACGAGCATTTACACCACCGATTTGAACGACAAAATAGACGGGAAAATGCAAACTCGCTTGTCCCATAAAATAAAAAAGGACCAAGCTTAAGGCTTGGTCCTTTAAGTTCATCCCATTTACAGCGCAAATGGGGTTGTTCTAGAAAATGGCATCGGCTTCCACGATCACTTTAACGTTGGTTACGCTGCGATCTTCGGGTCCTTTGACAGGCAATCCAACCTCGACATGATCGATGATGTAGTCGATGTTTTCCTGGGTGATAACCTCACCCGGTAACAGGATCGGAATTCCTGGCGGATAGACATAGATGAATTCCGAGATAATACGTCCTGCGGATTCCTTAAACGGAATCACTTCGGTATCACCGTAGAATGCATCACGTGGAGTCAGCATCAACTGTGGAATATCCGGAACTTTTACCACCAGTTCATGGGCCGGGTTAACTTGATAATAGGTACGGGATAGATCCTGCAAAGCGTTCAGCAAGATATCCACGCTATCATCTGTATCTCCTGGCGTGATGAGACACAGAATATTGTACATATCACTAAGTTCAACCTCGATGTTGTAATGTTCACGCAGCCAGTTCTCTGTCTCATACCCTGTAATACCCAGATGGCGAACATGGATCGTTACTTTGGTTGGATCATAGTTGAAGGTCGCTTCTGTGCCCAGCAACTCTCTACCGAAGCAATAAAGGCCATCCATATCGTTGATCGAACGTCTGGCAAACTCAGCTAGTTCAATCGCCTTCTGTGCAATCTCACGACCGTGGAGTGCCAGGTTACGTCTTGATGTATCGAGTGAAGCAAGCAAAATGTATGAAGTTGATGTAGAGGTGAGCAGACTCAGGATCGTCTGTACACGCTGTGGATTCACGAACCCATTCTTTGTATTCAGGTTGAGTACGGAACTCTGTGTCATGGAGCCACCAAGCTTGTGAACACTGGTTGCAGCCATATCGGCACCTGCTGCCATCGCAGACAACGGCAGATTCTCATGGAAATGAATGAGTACGCCATGTGCTTCATCAACGAGGACAGGGACTTGATAGCTGTGTGCCAGCTCAACTATTTCTTTAAGATCTGTAACCACGCCGTAATAGGTCGGGTTAATTACAAGCAATGCCTTGGCATCAGGATGACGCTCAAGTGCGCGACGGATAGACTGTGTAGTCACTCCATGGTCAATGCCCAGATTGGCATCTTGTGAAGGAGACACAAATACGGGTTTGGCGCCTGAGAAAATAATGGCGGACAGAACCGATTTATGCACATTACGGGGCACAATAATTTTGTCACCCGGTGAACATACAGACAGAATCATGGTCATAATGGCACTGCTTGTGCCTTGTACACTAAAATAGGTATAATCGGCTCCGAAGGCATCTGCTGCCAAAATCTGTGCTTCCTGAATGACACCGGTTGGCTGATGCAGGTCATCCAACGGTGCGATGTTAATCAAATCTATGGAGAAGGCATTATCGCCAATAAATTCACGGAATTCGGTATCCGCTCCCAATCCTTTTTTATGGCCCGGAATATGAAACTGTACCGGATTGAGTGCCGCATGATTTTTTAAAGCGGTAAACAGCGGCGTACGGTGGTGATTCATCAGTGCTGTCACAACCCTTCCTAATAAAATTGGTAAACAAAGATGAGTATAGCAAATTAAGAACCGAATGCAACAGTATAATCGACAATTTTTTGAATTGCCGAGATTTGGACACATTCCCCACGGTTACACTAAGGATAGGGAATAGGCAATTGAACGGCGAAAGGGGAAAAAGAATGCAAACCGATACAAAACCAGCCAAAATTTTGCGATCACCATTTTTTATCGCGATGTGGCTGACACTTTTTCTAGTTGAAATTATCAAAGGGGCCCTGTTGGTAGCTGTTTTGCCCGTCTATATGGACAATATACTGGGTCTGTCTGCAGGCGTCATTGGTGTGGCATTTGCTCTTCAATATCTGGGAGATAATCTGTTCCGGGCGCCTTCCGGCTGGGCAGCAGAACGGATCGGGTTCCGCGCAACGATGGTTACAGCACTAATCTGTACCTTAATCGCTGTTATTATGATCCTTTTTCTCAAAAGTGCCTTTGGACTGGCCTTGGCCTGTCTCATTCTTGGCATTGGTACGTCACCACTCTGGCCTTGCGCCATGACAGGGGTGACGGCGATGTCTGGCCCACAGAACAAGAATGGTACAGCAATGGGGGCGCTGGAGATGGCCGCTCTGGGCGGTACAGGCCTTGGACCAATCGGCATGAACTGGTTGCTGGAGCGTACGCATCATGATTATCGAACTATATTCCTCGTGCTGATGGGTTGTGCCATTCTCGTTATTCTGGTGGCCATGATTCTTCCTGGACGTGTCATTGTTGAAGGAGAGCATGCCGAACAAGCAGCGAAGAATAGTGATGTGAAATATCCAGCCAAACCGAATCTGCTCACGCCGTTCATCCGGCTGCAAAAGAGTGTGAAGGGTACACTACAACGGGTACGCAGCACACTTAATGTTAATCCACTGGTGTATCCTGCCTTGTTTATGCAGTCGTTTGTCATTGGTTTGCTTAGTCCAGTAATCACGCTATATACACGCACAGATCTGCACATCTCACCGAACCTTTACAGTTTGTTGCTGATTGCGGGAGGTGGAATAACCGTTATTGCCTTACTGCCTGTAGGTAAAATGGTAGACAGGTTTGGCACGAAACCGTTCCTGAACGTTGGTTTTTTGATGGCGGCGGCGAGTCTGTTCGCATTCTCCTCCATAACATCCATTCCGGTGGTGTTTGGTGTTGTCATGTTGGTGGGCATCAGTTATGCCATGATTCTGCCCGCCTGGAATGCTTTTGTAGCCACACTGATCCCCAAAGGGGAGCGGGGAGCGATCTGGGGATTTTTCCTCACACTGCAGGGATCAGGCATGGTTGTAGGCCCTATTGTTTCCGGACTGCTGTGGGACCACGTTAGCCATCCGGCTCCATTCATTGGCAGTGCCATCGTCATGGCAGGACTTGCCGTTGTGCACTTTGTGTTATCCCGCAATCCGTTTCGCACTGCTCCGGCCAAATAAGCAAAAGAAAAGGGAGTTCCACCAACCATCTTGGTTGTGGAACTCCCTTTTTGGCGTCCGTTATATCACGATAATCGGGGGCTTGCCCCTGTGCGTCTGCGGAAAGCTGCAATCCGGCGGTCCTTTCGGTGAAAAATAGTCAAATAACCAAGTACCCTTACATAAAATGAAGTATAAAATAGGGTAAGCCGATTGAGTAGAAGCGATTGAAGACGAGGGCCGGAGTTGATCCGGTACAGATGGAGGGAGTGCCGTGAATAAGAGTTATGAAGTTGAATATTGCAATCTGGAGCTGCGGTTCAACCGTCGGCATATCCAAAATTTGATCAGAGACCTTATTCGTGAGGGATATTCACTATATTGGAGCGAGGACGAATCCTTTTTTATCCTGTCAGTCCGGACCGGCCGCAAGCTGGTAAAGCTCCGCTTTCAACAGACACGCACAGGGAACTACAAGATGACTGGAGATTATATCATTAAGGATGCAAAACTTGCAGAGTGGCTGGAGAAGCTGATTGGAGATACACGCGGGCATGCAGTTGTGAAGCGGTTCAAGGATCAGCAGATGACCGTGGAGAACATTTTATTCGGTGAAGTGATTCGGCTCGTGGAAGTGTCCGGGTTCAAGCAGCGTGTCATTTTTCAAAAGGAACCTGCGCCGACGGCGGAAGAGATGGAAGAAATGTTCCTCTCGCGTGAAGGTGAGGAGAGGCTCATGTTGTTGCGCATGGAAGTGGACGATGAACTGGAGCGCCTGTATACGGCTGTTCAGCTGAATAATACGGAAAAGGCAAATGCCTGCCGCGAAGCATTGAAACAGTTGTCTGGACATCTGTTAATGCTGGAAGGTTGATGAATATTTCTTTTGAAAGTCATCTATACCAAAGCCCCGGCGGAAGCCAGGGCTCTATTTTTGTGCCTAACGGGCATCACGGACGACAGGGGTTGATGATGGAATATTGCGAGCTTTCAATCCAGGCATCAAATTCATCCAATCCTTTGGTGAGCAATAGGTTGGCTTCAAAAGAAGTGATGGGTACTGCCCACAGTAATGCTATCGTTTCATGACCCACATGAATCTGTTCGAGGGATTCTTTTTCTCCCCGCAATTCATCAATGAGAAAGGCAGTCGCATTCCATCGGGCTGGTGCTAATTCGCTTGATTCCATCACACGGGGAACCGTTGAATCCGGCACATTTTCGATGTGATGGGAGATCAGATCGACCAGGTAGGTGTTGACACGCTCGACCTCTTCACCGCCAAGATCCGGTTGCAGCGCAAGCATCCATTCAGCAGCTACAAGCTCTCCAGAGGGCCGCATTGCCTGAGACAACCCAACCGTCACGAATCTTGCGATGCCAGATTGAATTGTGGCAGGAAAATAATAGATTTCTACATGAATGTTTCTTTCTGGCTTCGAAAGAACAATCCTGAGCTCTGGCACCCCCCATTCATTCATATATGCCCCCAGAAGAAATGTTCTTCGAATATCCAGGGAAAACCGTTCCTCTTTTGAGAGCTGCTCTAAGGCCATTATGTACACTCCTCCTTTCTGTTCGAATTTCATTGGATATAATTATAACATTGTACAATACAATATTGGATTAATTGGATTACTCTGGCATGATGTATTATCTTCACGGTTCTATTTATGAAAATACGATGAACACCTCAGCAGATTGGGGTGTTTTCTCGTTGCGTAGCTGTGCCACGGGGTTCACTTCTATACATAAAACCGTTAAAATGGGAGTATTGTTGAGAATTTATTTCAATAAAATTAATTGGAGCAAAGGATGGAGGACCAGATGACAAAACAACAAATTGGCGTAATTGGCCTGGCTGTCATGGGCAAAAATTTGGCCCTTAACATTGAAAGCAAAGGTTTCTCAGTATCGGTATTTAACCGTTCCCCGGAGAAAACCAATGATCTTCTGAAAGAAGCTGAAGGTAAAAACCTGACAGGCTCATTCTCCATTGAAGAGTTCGTAGCATCCCTGGAATCCCCGCGCAAAATTTTGATCATGGTACAAGCCGGCAAAGCGACCGACGCTACCATTGAACAACTGCTTCCTCACCTGGATGAGGGCGACATCATCATTGACGGAGGGAATGCATACTTCCCTGACACGCAACGTCGCAGCAAAGAGTTGGAAGACAAAGGAATTCGTTTCATCGGTACAGGTGTATCCGGTGGTGAAGAAGGCGCACTGAAAGGCCCTTCCATCATGCCAGGTGGACAGGAAAGTGCTTATAAACTGGTTGAACCGATCCTGACGGCGATCTCCGCCAAAGTCGGTGACGATCCATGTTGTACATATATTGGACCTGATGGTGCCGGACACTATGTGAAAATGGTGCATAACGGTATCGAGTACGGAGATATGCAGTTGATTGGTGAAGCGTACCACTTGCTCAAATCCGTATTAAACGTTTCTGTTGAAGAGCTGCATGCGATCTTTACGGAATGGAATCAAGGAGAGTTGGATAGCTACCTGATCGAAATCACTGCAGATATCTTCTCCAAATACGATCCGGAAACGGGCAAACCAATGGTTGACGTTATTCTGGACGCGGCTGGACAAAAAGGAACAGGTAAATGGACAAGCCAAAGCGCGCTGGATCTCGGCGTTCCATTGTCCATGATTACGGAATCCGTATTCTCCCGTTTCCTGTCTGCCATGAAGGACGAGCGTGTAGCAGCTAGCAAAATCCTGAATGGACCAGCAACTGAAGCGTTCTCCGGTGACAAAAAAGCGTTCATCGAGAGTGTTCGTAAAGCCCTCTTCGCAAGTAAAATCGTATCCTACGCACAAGGATTTGCACAAATGCGTGCAGCTTCCGACGAGTATGGCTGGGATCTGAAATACGGTAACATTGCCATGATCTTCCGCGGTGGCTGCATCATCCGTTCGCAGTTCCTGCAAAACATCAAGGAAGCTTATGATAAAGACGCAGCACTGAAAAACTTGCTCTTGGATCCTTACTTCCAAAACATCGTTGAGTCTTATCAAGGCGCATGGCGTGAAGTCGTAGCGGCTGCTGTAAAACAAGGTGTTCCGGTACCTGGCTTCTCCAGCGCTCTTTCATACTACGACAGCTACCGTACAGAGCGTTTGCCAGCAAACTTGCTGCAAGCTCAACGTGACTACTTCGGTGCTCACACGTTCAAACGTGTGGACAAAGAAGGCAGCTTCCACCACAACTGGATGGAGTAGTACCACATATACTACAAGGCTATTAGATTTGGCCAAAGTGCCCTTAAGCAGGAGCTTTGGCCTGCTAATAGGTTCAAAAGAGGTTTGGCGTTCCGGTGATTGCCGGTTAACGCTGGGCCTCTTTTTTACTTTGTTATACAGTAATAGTGTTGATGGAGAAGATATGTAGCTGATTCTAGACCTAATGAACAGGAGACACTCTATTTTGGCAAAATGAGCGGTTCAATTTTTTAACGAACTCAGAAGGCACTATTTCAATAATTCGCAGCGAGATTTCGCTGTTTTGACGGTGATTTTTTGAAATAAGCTTACTGAGATTCGTTAGAAGTTTAACTGCGCCTATTTTACGTAAATAAGCTCATTGGAGTTCGTTAGGTTGTTGGTTGGTTACTGATTGCGACGTTTGGGGCTCAAAACTGCTTGAGGTGATCTGACGTATGATTAGATGCCGGGAGTTACTTAATCTGTCTTGGAAGGTTGCGGATGGTCGAAAGGAAGTCGGTGAAGGAGATGGTCTTTCCCAGTCCGCAGGGCTGTGTTATGATAGGACAAAAGTGCTCACGAATTGCTTGAATTAAAGGAGTGTACACCTTGAGCAAGTCTAACAATATTATTCTCATTGGTATGATGGGAACCGGCAAATCAACCGTCGCTGACATGCTTGCACGCGAGCTTGGTTATCGATTGATTGATGTAGATGCCGCGGTGGAAAAAGAGGAAGGCTGTACGATTCCGGAACTGTTCACTGGCAAGGGAGAGACGTATTTCCGTGATGCCGAGAGCCGCATGTTGTGCTCGGTGCTGGAGAAGAAGTCACAGGTCATAGCGACCGGAGGTGGCGTGGTGCTGCGTTCGGATAATTGTGACGTGATGTTGAAGAATGGTTGGGTTGTTGCCTTGACTGCTGATCCGGCAGTGATTGTAGAGCGTGTTAGTGGCTGTGACAATCGTCCGCTCCTCGCAGGCAATGCAGAGGAACGCATTCAGGCAATTATGGAAGAACGGAAAGACGCATACCGGTTCGCGCATTATACGGTGGATACAACCGAGTTATCCGCTGCTGAAGTGACTCGTTTAATTTTAGCGCATTACCGCGTCTAAGCTTGTTATCATCGAAGTTTGATGGTTGATAGGTGGTGGCAGATATAACAAAACGGGCCATATAGGCCCGTTTCTAGGAGTGGAGCAAAGCTGAGGTCACAAGGTTACAAATGACTTCGCTTCTCTCCGGGTTTCTCTAGTCTTCCTGTTGCCACTGAAGCATACCGCCGACCATGTTTGTACAGCCTTCATATCCCAGTTGCTGCAGATATTCACATGCACGCTCACTGCGGTAACCGCTACGACAGATGATCACGATCTCGCCTGATTTCTCAATCTCAGACAGTCGGTCCGGAATCTGTCCAAGCGGAATATGCTTGGCTCCTTCGATCATGCCTTGCGCGACTTCATCGTCCTCGCGGACGTCTATCATCTGCAGCTTCTCTCCCGCCTGTAAACGGCGGCGCAGCTCAGACGTTTCAATTTCAGCTATTTGTGTCATATTCAGGTCCTCTTTTCTGTATGGACTTAACGCTATAATGATACCCAAGCGATGCACGGAATGTCAATTTGGCCACAATATAATCAATGAAGGAGAATTTCATCCATGGACGTTATTGTTAAACCAACCCCCACGCTGAACGGGGAAATCGGGGCTCTGTCCTCTAAAAACTACACTACCCGCTATTTGCTGGCTGCTGCGCTGGCAGAAGGCACAAGTACCATTCATTTCCCGGCACACAGTGAAGACAGTGACGCCATGCGCAGATGTATTCGTGATCTGGGGGCAGTACTTGAAGAAGACGACAGCAAGATTGTGATCCAGGGCTTTGGTAGTCATCCCCGTGATGTGCGTGAATTGAATGTCGGGAATGCGGGTGCTGTACTTCGTTTCCTGATGGGCGTTACAGCGCTCTGCCCTGACGTTACATTTGTGAACACGTACCCTGATTCGCTAGGCAAACGCCCTCATGATGACCTGATCGATGCGCTTGGCCAATTGGGTGTAGATGTACAACACGAACAAGGACGCCTGCCGATTACAATTAAGGGTGGCAATGCCAAGGGTGGACACATTCGTGTATCCGGCTCCGTCAGCTCCCAATATCTGAGTGCATTGTTGTTTGTTACGCCGTTGCTTGCAGAAGACAGCACCATCGAAGTACTGAATGACCTGAAGTCCAAGGTTGTTATCGGACAGACCCTGGAAGTGCTGGAGCAGGCAGGCATCGTTATCCATGCAAGTGATGATTACATGTCCTTCCGTGTACCAGGTGGACAGGCTTACCAGCCAACGACCTACACGGTTCAAGGAGACTACCCGGGCTCGGCAGCCGTTCTTGCCGCCGCAGCGGTTACACAGTCTGATGTGAAAATTCTGCGCCTGATGGAGCAGAGCAAGCAAGGTGAACGTGCCATCGTTGACGTGCTGCGCATGATGGAAGTGCCCTTGACACATGAGAACGATGTTGTACACGTTCAAGGTAATGGCAGACTGAAAGCGATCGAATTCGACGGGGATGCCGCGACGGACGCCGTTTTGGCTATGGTAGCCGCAGCTGTGTTTGCGGAAGGCACGTCACGGTTCTATAATGTAGAGAACCTGCGTTACAAGGAATGTGACCGAATCACCGACTACTTGAACGAACTGCGGAAGGCAGGAGCGAACGTTGAAGAGCGTCAAGCTGAGATTATCGTACACGGACGTCCAGAAGGCGTTGAAGGCGGCGTTGAGATTAACGCTCACTACGATCATCGCGTAATTATGGCGCTCACTGTTGTTGGTCTGCGTTCCAAGGAGCCGCTTCGTATTCGGGATGCACACCATGTAGCCAAGTCTTATCCGCAATATTTCGATCATTTGCAGGCGCTTGGCGCCTCGGTTCAATGGGTAAAAGAGTAAATAACTGAAAATCAGTCTTTTGAACACGCACTTTAATCAGAAAAGGATGGTGCTTGAACATGGAATTTAACAACCCTACTCGTGAAGAAATTGGACAACTTTTGCGCAAGGCAGGCAACATCGCAGTCGTCGGCTTATCAGACAAATCAGATCGTACTTCCTATATGGTGGCAGAAGCCATGCAGAGCAGAGGTTATCGCATCATCCCGGTTAATCCACAGGTGCAAGGTGAAATCCTTGGCGAGACGGTATATGCCACACTCGCGGATATTCCAGAGCCGGTAGACATTGTCAATGTGTTTCGTCGCGAAGAGTTTTGCGCGGATGTCGCTCGTGACGCCGCTGCCATCAAAGCCAATGTGCTGTGGCTGCAGCTTGGCATCCATAGTGATGAAGCGGTCCAGATTGCTGCAGAGAACGGCATGACAGCGGTAACGAATCGTTGTATCAAGGTAGAGGATTCCATCGTTCTGCGCGGCGCTGGACGCGGCTGAGAGGCTCGTTCACCTGTGATCGAATGATCTCCTGATCTGAACCAATTGAATGATTATAGGATGAATCCCGTTAACTTGAAGTTGACGGGATTTTTTATGTTCTATTTTTGCCGTTATTAATTACCAATTGGTTACTGTTTTGCTTTGACAAAACGTTGCGTAAAGCTTACCATCAAGGATAGAAAGGAGAGGTCGCCATGAATTGGCTCGGATCCTTGCAGCAGCTCGGACGAGCGGTAATGCTGCCTACAATGGTCCTGCCCGCCGCCGCAATTTTGCTCAGTGTTGGCAGTCTGCCTTGGGACGCCTGGGGATTGGATATTGTCGGTGAAGTGTCTACCGTGGCCGGACACGGTATTTTTTATTTCTTACCGTATCTGTTCGCTGTCGGTGTAGCACTGGGACTCTCCAACCAGGCCGGACAAGCGGGACTTGCTGCTCTGGCTGGTATCGTGATATATGATCAGGTAACTCGGAACTTTGGGGATGGCACCGTTCAGCCCGCTTCCTTAATCGGAATCATACTCGGCGCGCTTGCCGGTGGGATGCATAATCGGTTTAAAAGCATTAAACTGCCTGAAATTTTACAATTTTTTGGAGGTTCAAGGTTTGTTTTGCTCATCGTCGGACTCTGTTCGGCATTGTTCTCCTGTTTTATGTTATGGCTCGCTCCGATCCTACAGCATGGATTGAACGGCATTGCTACCTGGGAATACAGTCTCGGGGGTTTTGGACTGTTCATCTACGGAGTGTTATACAGGGTGCTGGTTGCTTTTGGGCTTCATCACCTGCTTAACAATGTGTTTTGGTTCCAGTTAGGGACGTTTGAAACGCCTGATGGTAACATTGTGCAAGGGGATTTGCCCCGATTTTTTGCAGGTGATCCAACAGCAGGATTCTTTATGGCAGGTTTGTTTCCCATCATGATGTTTGCCATTCCAGCAATAGCTTTTGCTATTATTCAGGAAGCCAGGGAAGATCTGAAACCAAAAATCAAGAAAACTTTTCTGACATCGGCACTCGTTTGTTTTCTAACCGGGGTATCGGAACAGATTGAGTTTGCTTTTTTGTTCGCAGCACCTTATCTGTTCATCGTGCATGCAGTGATGTCCGGCGTTGCCATGTGGATTAGTTACTGGCTTGATATCCGGCATGGATTTTCTTACTCCGCAGGTATTATTGATTACATACTCAATTTCCATCTATCGGAGAATGCTTGGAAGCTCATTCCGATTGGCATACTATACGGGCTGGTTTACTACTTCCTGTTCCGATGGGCGATTCGTACGTTCAAGATTCCAACACCAGGACGTGAAGAGGGCTCCATGCTGGAAGATTGGGTAGGTAACATTCCTTATCAGGCACCTTTAATCCTTGAAGCATTGGGTGGGAAGAGTAACATTGTACAGGTTGAAGCATGTATTACACGTCTTCGTCTGACTGTGCATGATGACCGTCTGATCGACACGGGGGCCATGAAGAGTATGGGGTCCGCTGGACTGATCAAGCTGGGTGGCGGTAACGTACAGGTGGTATTCGGGACCTACTCGGAATTGATTCGGGAAGAAATCGCGAAGCTGCTGGAAAGAGATCTGCAACAGGTGCTGTTCTGTGCCCCCGTTCAGGGCAAAATGCTCCCGATTGAAGAGGTGCCGGATCAGATCTTTGCAGCCAAACTTGTCGGTGATGGTGTAGCCTTTGTTCCGGAAAAGGGAGAGCTGGTCTCACCCGTGTACGGAACGATTATGCACTTGTACCCGACCATGCATGCCTTGGGTATTTCTACCCGTGAGGGGCTTGAAGTGTTACTGCATATCGGCATCGATACCTCTCAGTTGAAAGGCCATTTTGAAGCTTTTGTTCAGGAGGGCGATACGGTGGAGCCAGGGCAGTTGTTGATCAAGTTTGATCTGGCAGTACTCCGCGAGCAAGCGGCGTCACTAACAACACCAATGGTAATTACGAATCCGGAT